>CBDBVF010000004.1:0-53009 GCA_965212505.1 Candidatus Multivoradales bacterium | reverse complement strand
TGGCGGTGGGTGTCCAAGCCTGCATGTAGCCGCCGACAAGGTCAGCCACTCTGGTCGCGCCGATCGAGCCTTGGGCCTCCGGCTCAGTGTTCGCGATCACGGAAACGAGGGCAGCCAAATACTCGAACCGAGCTTCCTTCTTGGCGACCGGTCGTCGGCGCAGGGACCGGACCCACAGGTTGATTCCGGTCTTGTGGGTGTTGGCGCGAAGGTAGATCATTTCCGCGATCAAGGGCTCAAGGTCATACGTTGTTGTCATGGTGGCGGTTGGCTCCTCAACAGCCCCCGGACCGGTGGGGGCCGGCGGATTCGGACGGGGAACGACTTGCCGCAGTACTTACCACGCCAATCGCCGGGACCGGTAGCCACCTAGCTGCCAGACCGGACGGTTGCGGTGCTCACGTCGAGGTGGCGGCTGGGGTGGGCCCAATGACGGTGATGGGGGTGCTGCGCTGCGCTGCCCGGTGGGCCCGGGAGGCCGCCAGCCGCATCCGCTTGTAGGTGCCGGCGTCTGTGGGGTTGGCGCGCCGCTCGAGGCGGGCCAGGATTCGGGCGTGTTGGCGGTACAGGTCGATCTGGCGGGCCACGCTCATGGTGGGGGCGAGATCGTGCAGGGCCCGGTCGAACACGGTGACCAGTTCGGGGTCGGTGGCGGCGTCTGTGAGAAAGTCCACCGTGGCGGTCATCGGGTCACCGGGCTCGAGAACGTCGGGCCGTGCTTGTCGGCAATGGTGAACGTCGCGGCCGCTGTGCTGCTGTCGGTGGGGCGGGGCCGCAGCCCTGTCACGTACTGGTTCGACGGGTTGATCAGGCTGAGAACCAGGCCGGCGTTTGGGCCGGTGACGAGCTCGGCGTGGGTTCCATCTGAGGTGTGGATCCAACGGGGCTTGGTTAGGTTCTTGGCCATCTCGGCCTCCTGGTTGTTGCAGGGGGTTTGGGTTAGAGCTGCCGAGGCGGTGTCCGCCGCTTCGGTGGCTCGTCCATATCATACCCCAAACCACCACCAGACGTCTACATATTTGTAGTTGAACTATCTACGTTTCTGTAGCATTGTGGGTGGGGTGACCGATACATCAACCAACCCGATAACCGCCCGAGCTGAGGCCATCGACAGAGCCCGCGAGGTGTGGGACATCGACCCGAACGCGGCGAGGGTCGAAGCGCTCGACAGGGCCCGCGCGGCAGGGGTCAGCTGGCCTGATCTGGCCGAGGGGCTCGACTACGCCCGCCAACCCGGCCGTGAATACGATCGAGTTACCGCGGCCAAGGCCCTGCAGAACTGGTGGCGACGGAACCGCAAACCGTGATCACCAACGTGCGTGTCGCCGTCCTCGGTCGGGCATCGACGCGACAAAGGGCGGGTAGCTCAAATGGCAGAGCACCGACATTTACGCCGGTGAGCGCCGACGTTAGGCGCCACCGGAAACGTCGGGATGCCGGTTCGAATCCGGCCCCGCTCGCTCTCGCGAAGGGGGTTCGGCCCTCTCGCACCTATCCGCCGCCGCCGAACAAGGAACCGACATCATGGATGACAGCCACCTGCAACGAGGTGACACCCCGGACCGGGGCGACGCCGGCGCTACGCCAGCCAAGGGGGTTTGCCCAGTCGACTTTCCCCCATGGGATGGCCTGGCCAGACAGGACGGCTTGCCGGTACCGGCCCACACCTGGGGCGACCCGGCGACCGGGTTTCTGTTCGCACGAACCGACACCGCCCGGGCCGCGTTTCTGACCTTGACCGGGCGGTGCGGGGTCTGCGGCCACATCGTCGGAGATGCGCACCCGTATGCGGTCATCGGTCACGACGTCGTCGATTGCGACCAGTGGGCCGAGCACATAGCGATGGACGAAACCAGCGACGGGAACCTACTCGTGGTACACGCCAGGTCGCAGCCAGTGATCGAGTTGCACATACCCATCGGTGAGGGTGTCTCCCATCGGGCGTGCCTGGCGATGGCGGCGACGTTGTGCCCCTGGCTCCGGTCCGATGACTACCGATTCCGAGAGGCCTACGATCTCTTGGCCCAGGTCGACGCGATGGTTGAATCGGGCAGGGTCTCCCCCGAGGAACTGGCCGACGCCCGCCGGGAACTACCCGCTGGTCTGTTGGCCGACGTCGAGGGGCAGGACGGGGCGAACCGGGTCGGGAGACCATCGGGCCCGAAATGGACGGTCAGCCCCCTCGCGCTCGGGTACAACCCGGCGAACGCCGCCGTCGGGCAATCACCAACGATCGCGATCCTGCGCACGCCATTCGCCATGCAACGGGTCACGCAATGGGTCGAGGGGGACGGCATCCCAACGGTCGACGCCGGCGACCCGGTCCCGGCCGCGCTGGCGGCCATGCCCGCCAATCAAACCAGCCTGTTGTTCGAACTGTTCGCCCCCAGCGATCAGGGCCGCAACGCTGCATGCTGGTGCGGGTCGGGACTCAAAGCGAAGCGATGCCACACTATCGACCGGATCCCGCAGGTTCTCCAAACCGATTTCGCCAGAGTCGAGTCGGAAATGTTCGAGTTCGGCGCCGACGAGTTCGAAGCCAGCGGGTTGGACCTGTGAGCACCCCACGGCACCGGCGAGCACGGTTGGCGGTCGCCGGCGACGATCGTGGCGGCGCCGGCGACGACCCGATCGAACGTGTCTGGGTGTGGGCAACGAACGTGACCGACATCGCGAAACGGATCAGGGCCAACCGGGCCAAGGCGCAGTCGCTGACGAGTGCCGACCTGCTGGTGGTCGTCGAGGCCCTCGAGTTGAGCTCGGTCGCGCTCGAGGTCGTATCTGGCGGCCCGGGATCGAGCGACGTCGGGCCGCTCCTCGCCGATCTCGACCGCGTCCTCGCGAGCCTCGAGGGCCTCGACGACTCGCCGTGACGCCATCGCCCATGTGGCTCGCCGGGCCGAGGCGGCCTCAGTGGCGCTCACCCCGCAACGTCAACCCCGTGCCCGGGCGATGAGACCACGTCAAGTGCCACCGGTCGGTGTCCGCGCTCTGCCGGCCATGCTCGCCGTCGGTTGCGACCACCCTGGCCGCGACCACCGCGCCGGCCCCGGTCGCATGGAGGACGACGCCGATCTGGGGGAGGCAGTCGCCGGGGGATGGCACAACGACCGAGAACCATCGGGCCGCGCACGACATCGACGGTGACTGTGCGGTCACTGCGAGGTCGATCAAACCGGCCCGCAACGCCTCGGCCCCCTCGGGGTCCGGCGGGTCAGGGTTGTTGATGGTCATGTGTTCCTCCGTTCCGATTGGTCCAAGCTCGACGTCGCGACGCCACCGGCGAAACAACCAGCGCCGGCAGACTGAGTTGCTTGGCTGTGACCGTGGTGAGCTCCCCCCCGGGGCGAGGGAGTGCCCACCACGGCCACGTTTGTGCCGCCGGGCGCGGCCCGCCTACTCGGCAGAGGCCTCGATCCCAGCGTCGTCCAATGCCGTCAGGATCAGGCCGAACAGCTCGTCGATAGCCGCCGGGTCCTTGTCGACGAGGGCGGCCTCGACCTCTGGGACTGATAGCTCTGCAGCGACCGCTACGATCAGGTCGACCCCGCATGCGGTTTCGATGTCGGCAAGGGCGGCGTCGGGGTCGGTGCCCGCCAAGTCGACACAGATGGCGGTGACAACCGCAGCCAATTCGAGTTCGGTCGGGTTGTCGCCAAGATCCGCGGTGTCCCCTCCGGTCAGGCAGTCGGTCTTTGCTCCCCCTGGGAACGAACCGTCGACGAGCACCGCGTCGACCGCCTCGTTTACGCAGTCGTCGCCCGGGTAGACCACGTGCTGAGGGTGATCGACCTCGACCAGGTGCCCATCGGACAGGGTCTCGTCGACGAGCTCGGCCGATTCGGTGAACGGGGTCGCCGGGTCTGACCGGTTCCCGATGACCAGGATTGGCACGCCGGCACCGTCGAGAGCGACCGGCAACGGGTCAGCGATGAGCACGGTCGTGTCGTAGAACAGGCACGGCTCGGTCGCGTCGATGCCCGGCAGAGCGGCCAGCAACGGCAGCGCTTCGCTGAACGCGGCATTAAAAGCAACCTGATCTCCCAGCTGGGTTTCCCGGTCAAAGCCGGGCTGCAGAGACCACAGGTCGAGGCAGTTCACGTGGCTAGTGAAACTGGCGGCACCCGGTTCGCCGCCCAGTAGCTGTTCCGTCGCCTGGTCGATCAACGGTTGTGGGTCACCATCGGCCAGGGCCGCCAACCCGTCATACAGATTGGGCCATGTCGCCTCGGCATACAACGGGTTGACGACGGCGAGCAGAGCGGTGCTTCGGTCCCCTTCGAACGACTCGGCCACCAGGCCAAGACTCCCGATGTGCTCGTGGTAGAACCCGACCGGGTCGCCGTCGTTGTAGATCGGGCACGCGTCGGAATCGCAGGCCTCGAGGGCTTTGGCCAGCAGCGTTTCGAATGCTTGGAGTTCCTCAATCGACGATTCGATACGGACGGTCTGATCGCTGAGGTCATCAACCGGGTTGTCGGCCCCATCGACCACCATCGCCCGCACCCGGTCGGGAAACAGCGTGGCGTAGAACACCCCGACCGTTGACCCGTACGACGCCCCAAAGTAGGTGATTTCCTCGGCGCCAAGGGCCTCCCGGATGAGGTCCATGTCCCTCACCACCGATTCGGTGCCAAGAAACCCAGCGGCTGAGCCCATCGACTTGACGCACAACGCCGCCGCTTGTTCGCCCACCGCGATTTCCTCGTCGGTGTCTACCACCCCGTCGATCGTGTTCAGCAGGCCGACCTGTTCGCCAGTGGCGCCGCATTCGAACGCCGGTTCTGACCCTGCGACGCCTCTCGGGTCGAACCCGACGATGTCAAAGTGTTTGATGACCTCAGCAGTGAACGCCGCCCCAGGGCCGGCGGTGGCGGTTGCTGCGTAATCGATCCCGGAACCGCCGGGCCCGCCCGGATTGACGAGCAGATACCCGATCCGGTCATCCGGTGAGGTTGCACGGTGGATCCCGATTGCGATCTCGAGGGTTTCGCCATCGGGGTCGGCGTGGTCGACGGGCACGGTCACCGTCCCGCATTCCAGTTCTCGAACGGCGCACGGCTTGAGCTCGATCGATTCGCCGGCGGTGCCATCGCCCGAATCGGTGCCCGGTTCTGGTTCTGCGGTTGAGTCGGTCGTTCCGCTGGCCGGTTCGGTCGTCTCGGTCGACGGTGCGTCTGATTCGCCGGTGCATGCAACAGCGAGCAACACGACGGCTGCGAGGGCGAGCCAGACCAGTACCGATAGCGGTCGACATCGGTGCTGGTGGTCGGAGCGGCGGACGCGGCGGCACGTGTTTGTGTTCATAGGGGTAACGTTCTATCTCCTCGGGGGGACAAGTTGCCGCAGTCATCACCCGCCCGGTTCCGCCCGATAGACGGGTTGGCTGGTCAACGGTGACCGCGCCGGGGCCCCCGGTTCCTGGCCTGCTCGAGCCGGGCCGCTGAGGGCTCCTGTGAGCGGCTCCTACCGGGTCCGCCCGTTTGCGGCGTCTTTGCCGTCAGATGTCGAGCGGGGCCCAAACCGAAGCGACAAGGCCAGCCTCGAGCACGTTCCGTCCTTGCTCGTCGACGCTGGTCACCAACGAGACCGACAACCCGTCGACCTCGGTAAACACCGTGAATCGCAGGTGATCGTTGACCCCAGGCCGGCACAACTGGTCGGGTCCGACCTTGGCCACGCAGATCGTGGCCGCCTCGCCGTCTCGCACGAACCGGATCAACGTGGCCTCTGTCCCGTCGTTGGTGGTCACCCATGGCACCACCCACGCAACGGTGTCAGCGAGCCCTTCGGGTGTGGCCACCGGCGCTTCGGGGAAATGGTCGGCGTAATCAGCCCAGTCGTCGCCCGAGCTAGACCCGCAGCTCGACACCGTGAGCGCGATCGCGGTGGTGATGATCAGCCATCTGTTGATTGACATTCGGATCTCGCCTCCAGTCGTTCGAGTACCACAGTAGGCAGGTGGCCCGGTGGCACGTCGCCTGTCTCGATCGTGGCGGTTTCCCCGCTGAACCGGAGGCTATGGGCCATCGGGCCGGTGCTGACCGGGTCGACGGGGGAGAACCCGACGCAGACAACGGCGGCCCCGGTGTCGACCTCGTTGTCTGGCAGGGAGGGAACGAGCGGGGCGACGAACGCGCATGGTCGGAACACGTCAGCGACGGCCTGGCCGAGCGGTGATCGTTCTTGGTCGTCGTCGACGTCGAGGGTGTACGCGGCGCAGGTGATGGCAAGGAAACTCACGAACTGGTCATCGACGTGGCCGCCATCGTCGGCGAAGAACAACGACCTGGCTGCGCGCAGCGTCTGTTCGGTTTCGTCGCCACTGCCGGAATAGGACTCATAGAACGACTTGTTGGCGTACCACGCATACCCGCTGTTGATCAGAGCGAACCGGTACCGCCAGTCGGCGGTGCGGTCCTCGGCGCACACCTCGCCCGTGGCGCACGCGATCCCGGTGAGGGCCGCCGAGCGTTCGGCGGTGAGGCGTTGCAGCGGGTAGGTGTCAGCCCCGGGAGCTGGCGCGGTGGCGAGCACCCGCCGCAGCGAAGCGTCGCCGGTGTCGATTGCTGCGAGGATCCTGGCCCCGAACGACGAGGCGACTACCTCGTCGGCGTCTGCGACAACGTCAGCGACCGCGACCAGCAGGTCGCCGGTCCACGCTCTGGCCGCCAGGTCATCGCTGCAGATTTCCGCCAAGTGCTTTGCGGCGTCGTCTTTGGTTTCGGTTGTGCCGGGGAGGGCCTCGAGATAGCCGATGGCGGCAGCCCGGCACTCGTCGGTCACCGGAACGGCGGCCCCTGGTTCGCCAATGACCACGACCCGGTCGGCGTCGCCGGCAACGCGGGCAGGTTCGAACCCTGCGGCCCTGGTCACGTCCTGGCCTGGCCCGCCGGGGAAGAACACCCGGGTTGTCGGGTTGGCGGTTTCGTTGATGTCGACGACCGCTATCTGCAGTTCCTGACCGTCGGCGGTGGCGACCTGGCAGGTGACCCCGTCCCGCCGGCAGATTCCGAGCTGGCGCTCGTCGGGGTCGATGTCGGTCAGTTCGTAGGGAGGTGGGCCCCCGCAGCCGGCAGCAGCCAGTGCCGCGGCGGCGAGGGCCCAACAAAGCCAGGTGGTCAGCTTGAGCACCGGATGTTGCCGGTGTAGGCGTAGGTCCGGCAGGTCCGCGATTGCTTGTTCCCACCGGGGACCGTCTGCGACATGGTCACGTCGAGCCGGTCATTCCAGTACGGGGTGCGGTTCCGTTTGACCTTGACGACAAACAACATGCCAGCCTCGCGGGGCCCGTGACGAACGATGATCCCCTGGTCATAGGTGATACCCATCGCGCCGGGCCCGTAGTTGACACCGCCCCGCCGTTCGCGCCACGCCTTGTAGCCGTCGCAGTCGCTGAGGGGGACCGATACCGGCGACACGCCGATCTCGAGGAGAGTGTCGCAACGACCGGAAGACGAGCGGGATGGTTCCCAACCGTTCCACCCCAAGATTCGCCCGTCGCGGCTTCCCCGTGTCGGCCAGGCCGACAGGTACAGGCGTTTCACCTTCGTTGTCCGGTTGAAAAACCTTTTCTCTGTCGGCTCCGCGATCACCTGTTTGGCGTACGCCCACAGATCAACCCGTTGCCGGCTGTTCGGATCCCACCGGTTCGGGGTTTCCATCTTCGCGGTGAACAGGTCGACCTCGAGTTTGCGGTTGGCCCAATTGATGTGAACGTGCGCCCTGGGCACACTCAAGATGTCCGCTGCCCCTGGGCCTCGCCTCGTCACCAGGTCGTCGTCGATCTCGTCTGAGGTTTCGACCCCGATGTTGAGCGGTGCGCCACCATCGGGAAGGGAAACCATCTCGATTTCCGTGATCGTCGTGTTGTGCTCGAGGGCGTAAACCTCGGGGGCGATCTCCACCACGTCGACGTCGTCAGCGCTGATCGACACACCGGCCGCTTTGGTTTCGGCGACCATCTCGTCGACGAGTTCCTCGGTTTCGTCCGCCTCGTCGGCGGCGGCAACCGGGGCGTCCTCCCGGACTGTTTCCAGGTCGGTTTCGTCCAGCACGACCACGTCGCCCTGCAACGAGATCTCCTGACCGTCATCCCCGGTGCCTTCGTCGCCGGTGCCTTCGTCCTCGTGACCGTCGTCGCCGCCAGGACCCGGTTCGGGGTCTGGCCCGGGCTCTGGTTCCTCGCCAACAACAGGGGCGTCGCCGCCCGGTATCGGTGGGTCCTCGGGGCCTATAGCCCCGCTCGGTTCCGCGAGGAACGCCGCGCTCATGACGAAAGCAGCTGCTAACGCCAGAATCGACCGGCGTCGCCGCCGGCTGGTCGAGTTTTCCATGGTGTGGTTCCTTTCGTGGCCGTTGTTGGCCAATCTCGGAAAGGGGAAAACGACAACTACCAAAGCCAGGCTCTGGAAAGGTCCCCACCCCTCGCCTGTTTCTGATTTCGTCTCTCGCCGGCGATCATCATCGCGGGAAAGGGCCCCGTCGTAAACCGTTTCCAGCACACGGGTCCTCGTCAGCGGCAAGCGCCCACGCTGAAGCCAGCTGGCGCCCAGCGTGGGCAGGCAATCCGGGGGGCTACGAACCGGGTTCGCGAACCTCGACGACGAAAGACACGTCGGAGGTGGCGTCGGCAGCGAACGTGGGGAAGGACTCGGCTGTGGCGCCGTCGATGTAGATCGTGCCAGCAGCCGTACTTCCTCCGGGAAACTCGATACCGACGATGGCGGTTGCGCCTGGTTTGACCTCGTTGTTCTGCAAGTAGTGGGTCGAGTCGCGTTGCGACCGGCTGCTGTCGACGAAAGATGGTGGCCCTAGCGCATAGAAGTCGATGTCCGTGGTGTTCGTGATGGTGGCCAGAACGATATGGGCGCCATCGATGGACTGGTAGGAAATGACGCGTTGGAGCTCGACACCGTTGGATTCCTGAGTGTCGAACGATGTCGCGATTCGCGTGTCGAGCTCGAGCTCATCGATGTCGAAGGTGCGGACGCCGTCCGGAGACACCTCGATGTCTGAGAATTGCACGGTTTCAGTTAGTGCCACAGACGAAAAGGTGATCTCGACGTCGCCGTCGACTACCTCGACAGTGCCAATATCTCGTCCGAAGACAGACACCAAGTCGCTCAGATACAGGCTGTAGAGCTCAGCGGCAGAGCCAGGCTCTGCGTGCTCTGAAACGACTCTCTTAGCGATGTCCTCGAAGTACAGCAGGGCTGTCTCATCGATCTCAGCAGCCTCAGTCGTGGTGGGCCGGCTTGCTGGTGGGGTAGGGGCCACAGCCGATGTCGCCACCGAGGAGTCGGGCGTTGAATCGGCCGGCTCGGCCGGGACGGTTTGGTCGACGGCGATCGCATCAGGGGTAGATGAGCACGCCGACAACGAAGCCAAGACGCCTACAGCCAACCCGCTCCATCCGACCCGCCTCACCGATGGTCACCCTAGACGCGGGCCGGGGCCACTTGGCGAGGGTCCTACAATCCCGGCCATGAGCCAGTCAGAAACCGCGAGTAGCGCCCCATCGTCAGAAAGGGCGACGCTGACACCAGGCGATGCGACGACAATCAATGACGTGACCGTCGCTCTTGCCTCGGCCAAGTACCTTCCCCACGCCGAGACTGATGAGGCGGTGATCGACGCGAGAGCTGCTGAGATCGAGAGCGCGTTGCTATCGATCCTCGAGGACTCAGGACGGTTATCGACCATCGACTCTGTATCGAGGGGCCTAAGGCCGGTCGAGTTGGAACGGATCGTCAGTCAGGGTAAAGCGCTGCAGGATCTGGCCCAAGAGCATTTGTCCGGAGCCGCCCGTCATGCGTCGGCCGAGGACGGCGCCATGTTCGACGGGCTCGGCCAACAGCTGCTCGAGCTCGTCGACGAGATTCGCCATAGGTCGTCATAGTCCCGGGGGGAGATCGGAGTCTCGAGCTGACCCAACCCGGTGAGAGGCCTCGACGTCGAACGGAACGCAGTCGTCCCCGGCATGTCGCCCTCAGGGTGGTTTTCCTCCCCCGGGCCAGGTGCCCTCGTGTCTACGATTTCTGACGTTAGCGCCCGAGATGCTCCAATGTATTGAAGGTGATGACCATCTCGGTTCCGGCGTAGGGAGGCGAGATGATCCGATGGGAGGCCGCCGATGGCAACCAGACCCCCCAGGTCAACCGGTCTTAGCGTTCTTGAGCGCGAAGTGTTCAACGTTACTCAGGCAGCAAAATTGCTCGGTGTCCCGCCCCCGACCGCTAGGTCATGGCTCGACGGCGCGAAGCGCAAGGGTGTCACCTACCCCCCAGTCGTAAGAGCCTCTCGAACCCGTGTGTCAATTGTGACCTGGGGTGAATACGTCGAGCTTGAGTTTCTCGCTCAATTCCGGACGGCCCAGTCGCTCCAGAGTCTTCGCCCGATAATCGAAGCGTTGCGGGACTACTACCAGACGCCATACCCCTTGGCCACAGTCATGCCCTACCTCGAGGACGGGCGAGATGTGGTGCTCAATCTCCAACGTGATAACGACACGCCGGAGGACCTGCGGATCGTAGTCGAAGAAAACCGACTGACGAAAACCGACGTTGACCAATTCGAGGAAGTCCCAACAAAAGAGCTGACTGCTGGTCCCCGCCGATTCGTCACCCGCGCCCAATTCGACCCCGCCGGTAGACGGGAGGTCACACAGCTTCACCCGCGAGGCAAACAGTCCCCGATCGTCATGGACCCCCTGGTACGTTCTGGTCGTCCAGCCGTCAGAGGGGTCGCGGTCGAGGTGCTCGGCCGACTCCACGATGCTGGGGACGATGTGGACTATCTGGCCGATGCCTATCTGATGGATCCGGACCAGGTCCAGGCTGCGATCGAGTTCGCGCGGAACCCCTCAGCGGCGTAGCCGGTGGTCGGCAGCGAAACAGCGCTCGGCTTCTTTGCCGACGAGTGCAGCATCGGGCTCGGTCGGCTCATCAAGAGGCGCAGGCGGGATGTTTCCGTTCTGTTGCACCCCGGCCACAAGGAACTGCCCGAGGTGCCGAGTGGCACCCACGACACCGCGTGGTTGGAGGCCGTTGGAAACCGCCAGCTGATCGTCATCTCGCACGACACCGGGCTCTTGCTTAACAGCAGTGAACAGGACGCCTGGTCGGACTACTGCGTTCGCGGCTTTATTGTCACTTCGAACGGCAGTGTTGAGACGGACTACGGCGTCCTGGCTGCGCATTGGAATCGCATGGCGAAGATCATCGGCGAATTTGGTTCTGGGCCATGGGCCTGCCGGGTCAGTAGAAGCGGTGTCCGTCGCGCGAACCTCTGGCCGCGCGGTAACGAGGAGTAAATCGCATTGCGATCGATGAGGCGCATGAGGGGCCGAGCTAGCGCCGGACCGTGGCGGTTCGGGCGACAGCTGCTTGTGGTCGTCGACGAGACCCGCCGTCCCTCGTCATACGCTTGATGTAATGGAGTCGGATGCCAGATGGAATCTCGTTCACGAACAGGCTGGGCTGGTTGGCTGCACGGCAATTTGGGGTCGTGACGGTGGCGGCCCGACGCGCTGGACGCTCGTGGACCGGACTGCGCCCGTGTCGATGTCGGGTGGGATCGTCTGGACGTATCAACTTGATCGGGCCATCACCGCGACCGGTGAGTTGGCGGCGCATGGCGGAGCCAAGCCCACCGTCGCTCAGCTCGCTGTTCTGGACGGCGTGGCGATGATGGTCGACCGGGGCCAGCGGGCAGACGGACCGGCGGGCCAACACACGTGCCGTTCGGGGGAGTACATGCCCACGCCGAGCCAGAGCACCGACCGGTCACACCTGGCAGTCCGGGCTCAGCTGATGGGCATAGCTCGAGGGGCGCGACCTGGGCGCCGATTCCCCATGATCCATTTGCTGCAATCGGAACGGAAACTGCAGGCCCTGGTTGCTGCCACGGCCGACGGGGTGGCTCATTTCTCAAACCCCGGATCGTTGGAGCTGTTCGACGAGGCTGCCGGCCTGCTGGCGGGTTTGATCCCGTCGATCGAGGTACAGCGATGAACTGGCGCCAAACCGCATCCGGCGACGGCCGCCAAGACCTCCGGGCCACCCACACGGAGTGGTGTCAACCATGAGCGATGTCCCAACCGTTCTCGAACTGGCAGACGAGAAGTACGACGAACTGATCGCGCAAGACGTCGAACCTGCCGCAGCGAATCGCGAAGCGATGGCGTGGGCTCAGGATGAGCATGCGCGACTGGTCGAGCAACGAGAGCGGGAAGTGGAAGCGCACCGCCCAAGCAGCCAGCAGTAGCCGCTTACTGACCGCCCGTCATGCCCGCAGGTGGCACTCGAGCCGCGGTTTCGGCAGATACCGGCGGCGGTAGATTCGAACCACCATGGAGAAATTGCCAGCTCGGCCAACAACTGAACAGATGATCATCTATGCCGTTGACACGGAGGCGACTGACACCGTGATCGAGCAAATCGAACGGAATCGCGTGCTCCTAACGACCACGCCGCTCGAGAGCTCGGACCGCCATTGGATCACTGAGGCGGCAGATAGACAGCAATTCTCTTTTGGGCAAAGTCTTGTGGGGGAGCTCGGGGCCGCACTTGACCGCCTCCCGGCCGACCTCCACAGGCTCAGGACCGGGTCACCGTTGTCCCCCGGACCGATCACGGCCGAGAAGCGTGCTCTGGGCGACCGTAGGGCGAGAGTGTTCGATGCGGTTGCGGATCGAAATGGCAAAGCCAGTTTCCACGCGAACATTGATTGGATCCATTCGACACTGGAAGCCGAAGGCATCAGCGGGCCGCGGTACCGGCTGGTTGACACGTTCAACCCGTGGGCTGGCGGTGCCCCCGAGACCCCCCACCCGATCGCAGAAGAGGAACCCGTCTGGCGGGCTCTCCTGGGCGCCCTGGCCAGACCCGCCAAACGCAAAGCACCCCTCGTTGTGCTCTAAATTGGCCCGGGTCGATGGTGAACCGCTACCGCCACTGGGTGCGCCTGATCGGCCTGACCGGCCACCGTGAGAGGCGGCTACCGTCGACCGGTGCTCGCTGTGCTTGCCGACGTCCTCGCTCACGAACTGTTCGGCACGGCCGTGTCGGTCGCCGAGCTGCTGGTGGCACTCGTCAGCTTGTTCGGGGGCGGGTACGTCGGCGCTCGTTCTGGCGGTGTGGCCAGGATGCGCATCGAAGACCGCAGACAGCTCCTGGACGAGTACCTGCCGGATCTGATCAACATCGTAAGAGGACCAGATCCCACTACCCACAAAATAGAGATCCATTACCTCACTGGCGACGATCGCTACCATCCGCCGCTGGTGTGGGCGGAGAGCGCGACCGATCTCCTGATCACCTACGAGACGGCCGACAACATAGTCGAGCTGTTGCCCTGGCTGGACCGGTACGAATGGGAGCGGTTCGCCAAGTGTTTCCCGTTGGAGAGCGCAGAAGTGTTACGCAACTACCGCCGATCGGGCGAGTGGGACGAATTACCCGGACCGCTCGAGGGAACAGACGTTCGCGATTCCGAGTACCTGAACCAGTGCCAGCTCGCCGCTCACGGCGAAGGTGCCCCTCTTGACGATGCCAGCGACCGGCTCCGGGAGCACCTTCGTTACCGGCTCCGGCCCAGCATCTGGCGCACGGGCGTTGTGTGGTGCCGTGCGGCCAAGCTCGCGCCCGGCGTTGCGTTGGCCACCGTGAAACGGTTCGGCTACTGGCTGCGCGATCGTCGCGCGCCCGGTGGTGCCCCATAATCGAATCTATGTGACACCAGCCGCCGGATCGGCGGTGAGGGGAGACCGATGGACGGGTTTGGAGAGCACCCAGCGGTGAGCGGCGTTTGCCCGAGCTGCGATGGCCCAGCCGACGACGACGAGTGCTCCTATTGCCTCCACTGCGACGAGGACTGCGCCGAAGCCGAGAACCTCGTTGAGCACTGCGACGACTGCTGCACGTGCAACCCCGGCAACGCCATCGACCCCGCCGCGCTGCTCGCACTGGCCGACCAGATGGAAGCCGCCGGCGCCGAAACCCTCGGCGACCTATCCAGCGACTAAGCGCGGCCGGCGGCTGAGACCGGTGGGCACCGGGAGTGGATTCAATGCCCACCGGTCGATCACGGCCGGGTTCTACCAGCTTCGGTCAGTCGCCGCCCCGTCCCATCATCGTCGTCGTCGTCGGTGGCGGGGCCGTCGTCGTCGTCGTTGGCGGCGGTGGCGGGGGGAACGAGCACCGCAAGATGGTGACGTTCCTGGCCTCCGAGACCGCAGACACGTCGTCGTCGGTCGCGATCTGCAGCTGCAGCGAGAACGGTCGAGTCACGCCGGCGGCCACGATCGCGCTCCCGTCGATGCCGTAGTCGTTGCGGTTGGGTAGCAACGTGATCTCTGCGAACTCGTGGCCATTCACGATCGGGATGACACCCACCCGATCGGTGATCGTCGAGGCGAACAAGAACGTGATGTTCGCCTCATCGATGTCGCCGCAATGCACCGCGCTCGAGATCGTCGGAGCTGGCAACGCTGCCGGCTCGGTGGTGGTTCCCGTCGTCGGTGGTGCGGTGGTTGGTGGTGCCGACGTCGTTGGCGGCGCCGACGTCGTTGGTGTGGTGGTGGTTGGCGTCGTGTCGCCGGTGCAGGTATCGACGAACTCGAACAGCTCATCGATCGTCACCAGCTCCACCTCTGCCCCCTCATCGGCCTCGCCCGAACCGCAACCAAGGTTGACCAGGGCGTCACGCACCCTGGCCTCCCGCTCTGGTGACTGCGGTTTGAACGGATGATCGACCGGCACCCGAACCCTGACCCGATTCGAGTGGCGAGACAACGTCCCATCGGCGGTGATCGCCTTCACGAAAATCTCGTGCTCGGCCCCCGCGGTGAGCTCGTTGGCCGGGATCGCCAACCGTCGCTTGTCTGCTGCGACGACGACGCTACGAACCCGGGAACCGTCGAGATTGACGACATAGCCAACAACGTTGGGATCCTCGGGAGCGTCGAACCGGATGATGATCCGGTCGAGCCGGTTGTAGACCCCTTTCGTGATCCTCGGCGATTCTGGTTTGTCGGTCTGAGCGTCCACCGGCCCAGCGCCAGTGATAAGCCCAAGCGATGCCGTGATCAGGCAGAGCGCCGCAATTCTGATGAATCGTTTCATGGTGCGCTCCCTCATGACCGGCACGTCTGGCCAACGACGGTGAACGGGGCTGACAGCGGGGTGGTGACCATCCCGTCGCCTGTCCGACCCTGGATCTGCAACGACCAGGGCATGGCAATGTCGGCCGGGATCGAGGCGCCAGGAACCTGCACGTCGATCACGTTCCCGTTGCGACCGAAGCTGGCAAGCTCGGTCCCGTTCAGTGTCGGGATGATCGTGGTCAAACTCCGGTCGGAGCCACCGATACCGAACCGGATCGGGGAGCCCTCAACGTTGGAACAGACGAACGCATAGGTGACAGACAGCGCTGCGATCTCCGAGGCGCACCGGTCGATGAGGCCGAACATCTCCTCGACCGTTTTGATCTGGCGGCCCTCACCAGCGAGCTGGGATGTGCAGCCCTCTTGGCGTAGTAGTGCCGTGATCCGGTCCTGCATCGCCCGGTCGTTGTCAGCCAACGAGTACGGGTGATCGGAGGGGATTTGCACGCTCCACAGATTCGACCGGTCCGATCGACCATCCGCGGTGACCGCACGCAGCGTGATCGTGTATAGCTCACCAGCGAACATCTCGTCGGCGGGGATCATCAACCGGCGCTCGTCGGCTTGAGCGATGACCGAGCCAACTTGGCCGTCACCGAAGAACGCGATGTAGCCGACCACCCGGTCATCGGTCGGTGCGGTGAACCGTACGACCACCCGGTCTTTGTTGTTGTACGTGGCTTTGGTGATGGTCGGGGCGACCACCTCGGTTGGTTCTTCTTGTGCCTCCGCGGTTGGGACCGCGATGATGAACGCGAGCGATGCCGTGATGAGGCAGAGCACTCCAAGCTTTATGAAACGTTTCATGGTTGCTTTCTGTGTTGTGGGGCGGGCCATCATGGCCCGCCCCGGGACCTTTTCGACCGTGGTTCAGCAGCACCCGCCGCAGCCATCGACCGCGGGGCCGGTTTGGTCTACCCGTCACCGCCGCATTCGGGGTGGCACGTCTCGAGCTCGTCGGCGCTACTCACGGCGCAGCCGATCCGCTGTTGGGTAGTAGAACTGCCGCAGCCACCGCTCGTGCTGGGCGACCGCGTTCGCGGTGGCGAGGAGCTGGCGGTTCACCTCACAGGCCAGATACAAGCGCTGTCGTTCGTTCTCATCGGCCAGGCCCACATCGGCGGCGATGGCAGCGATCATGATGTCCGCCGCCGCCCGCGCCCCTTGGATCAGTCGGTGCTGGCCGGCTGCGAGATCGTCGAGCTCCTCGACGGTCGGTGTGTCTGTCGGGACGGGGATCTCGGCCATGGTTCTCCGTTGCCCCTCATCGTCGAGCTGCTCATCGTCGGGCTCGACCGCGTCGGGCTCGTCGACGGTCGGCGGGTCTGTCGGGGCAGGGACGGCCATGGTGCTCCCTTGCTGCTCTGCCAGCTTCTTCTTCTTCTTCCAGGTGGCAATACGCCTGTAAATCGCTGCCTCGGTCACGTCCAGCGCCTTGGCCAGGACTCTCTTGGGGACGCCGGCCTCGGCGGCAATCATGACGGCCTCGTTGAAGGCGACTACGGCCGCTTGAACCTCGAGGTCTGAGACAACGACCAAGTCCACTAGACGCTTCTGGTCCTCGTTCAGCTCTGTCTTCGGTCGGCCGCGCTTCCGCGGAGCTTTGACGGTGGTTCTTCGGTCGGTGTCGACGTCGCTCATTGCGGGACCTCGCCGGACCGGTGTCTGCCCGAGCGGACCAGCAGCACCCACGACACGACAAGAGCGGCCACCAGCACACCGGTCACGACCACGCCCGCTTCGGGCCCGAACGCGTCACCGGTCAACAGGCCCGGCCCTGACTCCTCCAGATTCACCAGCACCCCGCCTGGTGTGTCGGTGCCGCTGACCTCGAACCCGAACACGTTTCCCTGCGCCCAATTCCACGCGGTGTGGATCCCGCAGACCCCCCAGATCCCCCGCTCCCACAGGGCGAACACCGACAGGAAGACGGAGACCAGGACCAGGTTGGCGATCGCCACCGGCCCGATTCCCGGGTTGAGGATGTGCAAGAGCGCGAACACCAGCGACGACAGGGCAACACCCAACCAGACGTTGTTGTACCGAGCGGCGATCGCCGGCATCAACCAGCCCCGAACCGCGATCTCCTCGACCGAGGCCTGCACCACCCACCCCAGCGCCACCAGCAACACCGGGGCCACAACGATGAGGCCTTGGCGGTCGGGGTTGCCGTCCTCGATTCCGATGTACCCAAACGGGGCCAACACAGCGACGACGGCGACGAGCATGACCGCGCCGATGACGAACCCCCGAGCGAACTTGGCCAGGCCCCAGCCGGTGTCGAACCCCAGTGTCCGGAGCGGGCGTTGTTCGTAGAACTGGACCCACAGGGTCAGCAAGAGCAGCGGGAACCCGAACGCGACGACGAGGCGGATTGCTTGGTAGATGGCGCCCCGCAGCGGGGTGACCGTCGACGCGAACGTTTCATCGGCGAGGCCGTCGAGTGGTACGGCAAGACTGGTGATCACCGCGAATCCC
This sequence comes from Candidatus Multivoradales bacterium, assembly GCA_965212505.1. Lineage (GTDB taxonomy): Bacteria > Acidobacteriota > Thermoanaerobaculia > Multivoradales > JAHEKO01 > JAHEKO01. The sequence continues at coordinate 35,365 of CBDBVF010000004.1, read as the reverse complement.
ATCGCACCACCGACGGTGAACACCACGACGATGACCACCAGGGCGACGACAACGTTCGGTAGCCGCTGCCCGGACCGGGCGATGGCGACCAGGTGCGGTTCGGTTGCCGACCATCCGGGGCTTTCGCCGGTGTCTTTGGGTTGTTGTTGCCGCGCGGGGTCTCGTGGTCGGCCCGAGATCTCGGGGGTGTCGCTCATCTGTTGCTTCCTCCGGTTTGGTGATAGCTAGCCCACTCGGCCGCCCTCGAGACGAGAGACTAGGACAGGCACCGACATTGAACCGAGGACCGCACCCAGGATCGGTCACGTCGCAGCAGCAATGAACGCCTCGACGGTGGACCGGTCACCGGTCGCGATCCGGCGTTCAGTGTGACACCCCCGGTTTACGATCCCGGCATGGGAACCACCGCACAGCATTGCAGCCCGGCGCGCCCGTCGAGCGTTGAACGGTTCGAACCGGCGACCCTGTTTGACAACGACCCGCCACCGGCCGCAGCATCCCAGGGCCGGAGGCTCGAGCTCGCTGGGTTCGCCGCTCACCCCGAGCGGCAGAGGCCCGTCGACGGGAAAGGCCGCGAGCTGCTCGACGTCGACGAGCTCCGAGGGGCGATGGAACGCAACCGCTCGAGAGCCAGAGCAGCCAACACCGACGACGCCTACCGGGCCGACTGGTCGGTGTTCACCGACTGGGCCGCAACCCGGGGCCTCGAGCCGCTCCCGGCCGCCCCGCTCACCGTCGAGGCGTTCATTGCTGACCAGGCCGCCCTGGGCCACCCTCCGGTGACGATCCGCCGGCGGGTGTCGACCATCTCGACCGCCCATGCCCGATCGTCGCTGGCCGACCCCGCCAACCAGCAGGTGACCGAAGCGCTGCAGGGCGTCGACAGGCAATGGGGCGAAGCCGGCAACACCCCCAACCAGGCGCCAGCCCTGCCCATCGACCGGCTCGCCGTCGTCGTCGACGCCATCGCCCTCGAGGGCCCAGACGACAACCCCGACGTGCGGGGCTTGCGCGACCGGGTCGTGCTCCTCGTTGGCTACGCCGGGTTGTTCCGGGCCTCGGAGCTCGCTGGGATCCAATGCCGGCACGTCACCATCGACAACGACGGGGCAACGATCACGTTGCCGTGGACCAAAACCAGTGGCAAGGGCCGGGATCGGGTCACCTACACCGCGGCGATCCCTCGAGCGGCGGACCCGGCGCTGTGCCCGACCACCGCGCTCGTCGACTGGCACGACCTGGTCTGCGGCCCCGGCTGCCGGTGGCGGTCCAAGCGCTACGTCATCCGCTCGGTTAACCGGTGGGGCACCATCGGCAACGGGGCCACCGCCGTACATCGCCGGTCGATCTCCCGGATCGTGACCGCTCGAGCGTCAGCCGCCGGGCTCGGCGAGGACTACACCAGCCATTCCCTCCGACGCGGTGGGGCAACCAAGATGGCTCACAACGGGGCCACTGCCCGCCAGCTCGAACAGGCCGGCCGGTGGGCCCCAGGGTCCGCGGTTGCGCAACGCTACGTCGAGGAATCAGAGATAGGCGTGGCGATCGGGTTGCTCGGTTTCGGGTCCACCGAACACGACGAGATCTCGCCGCATCACCGCACCGACGACCCGGACCAGCCGGCAGCACCGGGGCCGGCCGGGTCATGAGAGCGAGTCGAGCGACCATCGTGGCCATCGCGACAACCCTGGGGGTCTACGTGCTTGTTGCGGTCGGGTTCATCGCGACACGGTGGGCGGTGGCCGCCACCGCAGTCGCTGCCGCCGTGGCGGTCATCGAATCGCCGTCAACCGCCAGGGCCGCCGAACGGTTCCGTTCGCCTGCGAAGCTCCGGCGGATAGCAGCCAACGTCATGACCGGCATGGCCGAGTTCGGCGCCGACAATGTCGATTACGTCCTTTCGACGTTCACCGGCACAGAACCGACACCGATCGGCGATGTACTCGACGCCGTCTACCGGGCCCACTGGTTGCGGGGTATCGATCCCGAAGCGGTCGAGGCGTCGTCGCTAAGCCTCGCCCTGTTCCTCGACCAGGTCGAGCTGCTGCGGTACCAAGAAACCGGGGACGCCTCCGAAGGTGTCGTGAGTGACGCCGCTCGTGACGCGCGCCGCCGAGGACTCGACCGGCTACACCGCTGTTTCTGCGAGCTCAACGCCATCGCTCGGGGTGGCGGGGAGGGATGACCCCCGGTCGGTGGCGTCGTCGTCTCGGCCAGCGACGATGACCACGGCCGCGATGGCTGCCCCGGCGAGTAGCGAGACAACGAGGACTATCACGTCGGTGCGGGTCCACTGCCGCGGTGGCGGGGTTGGCGGTGGCGTGGCGGCGTTGATCATGGCCATTGCTTAGCCGATCTGTGAAGCGGCGGCGATCCCGAACCGGGCGGTGCGCCCAGCGAACCCGGCTGCGGGCCCAACATGGTGGGTGGTGATCGAATCGCTTGACCGGTCCGCCGAGTTTCCTTATGGTCCGCCTTTGGGCAGCTTCGGCGACCTGCACACGGCGATTTGGGGCACCACTCGCTAAACGACGACCGGGCATCAACCCCGGCCGGTTCCGACAAGGACTCTCATGCACATGCCCCACGCCCCCGATCCCGATCAACGCACCCGCGGATTCAGCAGCGTGGTGACGTTGGAATGGCAGCGCCACCAGTGGATTTTCGAATGGCTGCGGCACCGGTGGATCGCCCCGGTCGCGCTCGTCGGGTTCTGCGCGCTGGTCGCTGTTGTCTGGTCCACGACCCGCCACAGCGACGCATCGGGACCCTTGCTGCTCGCTGACGACGCCCCGACCGTTGCCGGTGAACCATCCCCGGCGATCGTCGCTGCAGCCGAGTCGGTAACGGTCGCGAGGGGCGGGGGTGGCGGCGAGGACCAGGCCAGCAAGTACTTGGCGCTTCCCGTCCCGAGCGGGCAGGGGAACGACGGTGCCGCACCGGCGCCTGCTGCGGCCAGCCCTGCCGCCGCCGCTGCAGGCACTGTCGCCCCTGCCTCTGGGGCTAGCCAACCCCCGACAGCGGCGCCAGCGACCGCGTCCCCTGGGGGTGCGCCCGCTCCCGGGACAGCGGCCCCGGCCGGGCCTTCGGTCGCTCCGCCTCCCACCCCGACACGAGTGTTCCCGGTGAACCAGACCCAACGGTTGACGACCGCGGCCATGGTCGACCTGGTCGGCGCCAACAACATCACCACCGTCGCTGACTTCCTGTCGGCGTTGCCGTCCTACATGGGTGAGTCGTTCGTGCTGATGGAGGACACGAGATCTCGGCATCGGGCGTCGCTCGAATACCCCCGGATCATCATGTACGGGCCCGACGCTCGGCTGCTGCTCGGCGTTTCGTCCCACCCGTCTGACCCGCTGCGGGAGGTTGTCGAGGTGGCCGAGCTCGACGAGAGCACCGGCCTGTGGCGGTTCTCGCAGTTCGATTTCCGCAACGCCTTTGTGCACGACACCGACACGGCGAGCTGCGCTGGCTGTCATGGGTCACCGCTCCGGCCGATCTGGGGTGAGTACCCCGACTGGACGGGGGCGTTCGCGGGGCAGGACGAGCGGCTCAGCGGTGGTCAGGCGTCGACGTTGATGCGGCTCAAGTACGACCCGTTCGACCGGTTCCACCAGCTGGTGTTTCCCTCTGATCATTCGATCCAATCCAACGGGCAGCTGTATCTCCCGAGCCGGCAGTACGGGTATGCGAACACGTCGTTCAACTTCGAACTGAACGCCGCGGTTGCTGATGGGATCGCCCGCCGGATCCTGAATCACCCCAGCTGGCCAAGCGAGGGTTACCGGCTGCTGGCGGCGCAGTGGGGCTGCGGGGCTGGTATCGACAGCGCCGGGTTGGATGCGCTCTACAACCGGTTCGGGATCGACGGGAACAACGATTTCCAGCTCGAGTCGCTGGTGTCCGAAGCGCTGGACGGCCAACGCGACGAGTACGGCTGGAATCAAGGGTCAACCGGGCTCGACAAATCTGTGGCGTTCCGCACGCTCGACCTGGCAGCCCAACGAGATCCGGGGCTCGAGGCGATCGTGAGCGGCAACCAGCTGTTCGTTGATTTCTCGAACTACTGGTTCAACACGTTGGGAGCGCAACGGTCGGAGGCGATCCGAGTCAACGGGATCTACGAAACCGATTTTCGGCCCCAGAACCTGAGCGGCGGTCTCGTCGGTCAGGTCTGCAACTACCTGGCCGGCCGATGAAGACGACCACCACCACCATGCGGGCCGCTGCCTTCACGATCGCCGCGGTCATGGGCCTCGTCGCCGGTTGCGGCGAAAGCGAACCGGACCCCATCCAACAGGCGGCAGCAGCGAGGGCGAGCGGGGGTTACGACGTCGAGTCTGGCCTCTCGAGCGGGCAGGACACACAGCCGACGTCAACGCCGTCGTTCCCGTCGTCGACGTCGTTGTTGGCGAGGAGCACCTCGAGGGCGCCCACGTCGGCCAGTCTTCCAGCGTTAGCGAACCCCACTGCGACGCCGAAACCTTCGCCCCGGTCCACCCCAACGCCGTCGTCGACGACGGGAACGGCGGCGCCCGCCGTCCCGCCACCAGCGGCCGCGGCCCCGGCGACTGCTCCGCCAACGACGAGGCCCCCGGCGACTGCTCCGCCGACGACAGCGGCACCGGCACCGGCCACCGCTCGCCCAGCGCCAGCGGTCGCCACCGCAGCCCCGGCCGGGGTGGTCGAGTTCCGCATTCCAGCCGGGACCGGCAACGGCCCGTGGAACACGTTCGGCAATCGGGTGCAGGTCACGGTCGGCCAAACCCTGCGGATCTACAACGATGACTCGATCGCGCACACCGCCCATTCCACCGGTGTCCCGTTCGGGCACGGCCGATCGATCCAACCCGGCCAGTCCCTTGATCACCTCATTGTTGCGCCGTTGACCCCGGACGGTGGGCGCCCGGTCAACTACGACCACAACGCCGGCGCCGGCGCCGCGTTCTGGGTCGAGGCTTTCCCCCAGGCCCAGGGCCAGGGCGAGACCGGGCCAGCAGGACCAGCCGACGTCACCACCGCCGAGGCAGAATCGTTACGGCTCCTCAACGGGCTGCGAGCGAACCTGGGGGTCCAGCTGGTCACCCCCTCTGACCGGGAGATGCAGCGTTTCGCTCGAGGTTGGGCGTTGGAGATGCGGAACACCGGTTTCCGGCACTCGAGCCCACCGGTGTGGTTCGAAAACATTGTGTGGTGGTCCGATGAGACGATGACCCCGGCCGAGGCGGCCGCCAAGTTTCATCAGATGTGGGTCGACTCGCCCGGCCACTATCAGAACATGACCAATCCCGACTGGTCGATCGTGGGAATCGGGATGTACCACGACGAGACTGGCTGGTGGGGCGTTCACGTGTTCCGATAGTCCCGGGAACGCGTGGACACCGCCTCAACCCTGGTTGCCCTCCGCTTCTGGGTTGAGGGTGTCCCCGCTGAGCCGGGCGGCACACGGCCCGGCAGGTCATGTCGCCCTCGACCTGTCGGGCCGTTCTCTCCGGTGACCAGCACCAGCGATCACTGAAACGACAAGCCACCGGCCGGTGTCGGGCCTTGCCTTGGTTGCGGGTGTCTAGGGCACGTGGCACGCTGCAGTTCTCCTACGCAGCCAACCACGCCGCCGCCCGGACCCGACAGATGATGCCGGCCCGGGGCAGCCGCCACCTCACCATGCCCAACAACCCTCCCGGGCCGCGCCCATCGGGCCGTGCGTCGACCATGGCAATCGTTTTGGTGGTTATGGCCGCCGTCGTATCCGCCCTCATCGCCGGGACTGTCGTCGGGGCAGTCGTTGTCGACGCCGGAACCGCCGGCGACGTCGAGGCCATCAACGCGCCCGACCCGCAACGCCAAGCCGAACAGGCCGAAACCGAAACCGAGCTGGCAGAGATCGCAGCCGAGCTCGCCGACGCCCAGGCCGAGCTGGAGGCCGAACAGCAACGAGTGAAGACGATCAGCAAGGAACGCGACGACGAGGCCGACGCCCGACGGGCCGCGGTCGAAACGACCGACGAACTACAGCTGGTGGTCGACGAGCTGCGGGCCAAGTACGAACCGGAGATACGGGCCGAGCTCGAACAGGCGCGAGCCGCCGAGATCGAACGGGCGTGCGCCGCGGCGGCCGACAACCAGACCGGGTACGACTCGATCGTCGAGTGGGATGACGAGTGGCGCCACCTGAGCAGCAAAGCGAAGTTGATCGAGGAAGTCGCAGCCTGCGCCGACCCGCTCCGCGCTCGAGGGGTGCGGGAACGGTGCGAACCGGTGCCTGCGGACCAGGTCGTACGCCAAACCGAAACGCTGGCCGAGAACTGCTATCAGATGTGGGTGGTGCCCTGGCAGTGGGATTCACGCACCGGGGAGTGCGCGTTTCTTGGAAAGTTCAGCTCGACGAACCACGGGACCCGGGCGTTCCGGTATGACCACGACGCCCTGTTTGCTCTCCCCGCCGAGGTGTGCGAGGCCGCCCTTGGCGACGCTGACCAAGACGACCTGCTGCAGGTGTGGGCAGTCCTGGTTGGCCCCTACCGCTACGACACCGCCGCTGGTGGCACCAACGAGATACCAGAGTTCGCCGTCGTCGACGCCGAGCTCGTCACCAAAGCCTGACAGGAGGCTGCGCTCATGCCTGGCAAGCCAATGCGAACAGTGGGCATCGCAGCGACGGTGTTTCTCGTCGCGATCGCCTTGCTGGGCTGTGGCGTAATCGCAGAGAACGCTGACGCTGGCCAAGAACAATGAAGGCCAGCACCGATCCCGACGCCAATCCCACTGTGCGCTTGGCGGACGATGAAACACCGACAGCGCCTCTAGCCGACGGCGCAACATCCGCTGTTTCGATACCCGATGCTGGCCCCCCAGACTCGCCGACACGCCAACAGCGTCTATGGCCTGCGATCGCCGGGGTCAGTTTCGGCCTGACCATTCTCATGGGAATCGTGATGGCGTGGCCACGGATCGGCGCCGGCGGCAGCACAAGCGACGAACCAGCTGGAAGAGGGCCCGTTTCGGCGGTTGGGGCCCCCGCGGTGTCGACGACCGATGACGCGACGACAACGAGCACGGAGACACCAAGAACGACCGAGCGCAGAACGACTACCTCTGCGCCGATCAACGAGCCTGACACCGCTCGATTCGGCGACATAGTGACCATGGAACCGGTTGGAGATCCTGGCGTCGCAACGTGGGACGTTCTCTACCGTGAGGTGATCGTCCACGAACCCGGTGGCTACCAGTGGGACGAAAGCGACAAGCCAGCTGGGTCCTGCGTCACCTTGCGGGGAGTGGCGGTGGTAATCGACGACGCCGGCCAACTCAACCCGCTGTTGCGCGACACCTGGCACGACGGTCCGACGTTCATCGTGGATGGCCTAGTTCTCGACGGCCAACACGAGCACCTCGGCCGATTCGGGTATTGCTATGACGCAGCCGAACTGATCTATGGCCAGTCAAACGATTGGTTCATGCTTGGAGCGACTGCCCGCCAACCAGTGGATTTCTACGACACGAGGTTTGTTCTCGAGGGCGCCGAGCTGCGTTTCGGTATCAACGGCATCGAAGTGATGGCCGGACCGGAGCACTTCACCGAACAGCCCGGCGCCTGAAGCCGGGTTGCGGGCTCGGCAGGCCCGTGGCACGCTGCAACCTCCCTACGCAGCCAACCCCCCGCCGCCACGATCCGCACGTAGTGCCGGCCCGGGGCAGCCGCCACCTCACCATGCCCAACACCCCTCCCGGGCCGCGCTCCCCACGCCGAGCGTCCACCATGGCAATCGTTTTCGTGATCATGGCCGCCGTCGCATCCGCCATGATCGTCGGGGTTATCGGCGTGGCAACCGTCGACGACGCCGGAATCAGTGACAACCTCGAGGCAGTCGACGCGCCGAGGGGCGAACTGGAAGCCGAACTAGCCGACCCCGGGGCCGAGCTCCAGGCCGAACAGCAGCGGGTGAACCGGGAACGGTGCGAATTGGCACCCGAGAGCTGCTGCCACTCGTGGTGGACAAAGGGCCTGCAGGCGTTCTCTGCATCGACCGAATCAACCGTGTGTTGACCGCTGCTCGTTGGCGTGAGCGATGCAACGACGGACCTGATCCGCTCGGCGCTGTCACAGGCCTTTGCGGCGTTGCTCGGCCGCCCACCCGGCCCTGATGGCTTCGTACTCCCGATACCAGTCGTCGCGGGTGGCAGGGTTGCACCACCGGTGGGCGCCATCGGGATCAGCGGTGAAACACCCGCAGTAGCGGCAGTGGCACCGGCCACGGGGGTCGGGTGCGGGCCGCTCGAGGCAGCGCCCGTCGCAGCCGCCTCCGTTGCAACGCCGGCGTTTCGGTGTGGTCGAGGGCATCGACCGGTATTGTGCTCGACGGTCCGCTACCGGTCTGAGGGGTTGGGGGTGGTGGCCGGTCGGGCTTCGACACACATCGGCCAGGACAGCACGACGTCGGAGCGGATCCGTGGGCCCTCGTCGGGATCCCACGACAAACCGCATTTCGGTGCGACCCGGTTGCCGCGCCGGTCGAGTTTCCAGGTGAGGTTGCCGCACGACCCGCAGGTCCCGCCGTCGGTCATCAGTGCACGCCCGGTCGGGTGGACACCGCTAGCGATCATGGCCCTCAGTTCGACCAGGCGCAGTGACGCGTCCGCTGGTGGTGTCCAGTCGGTGAACGGTTGAACGTCAAACAGCCGTGCCTGCATCCCCCCATCGTGACAACACCCCATGACAGCGAAGCGTTGCTGCGAGGGCCGTGCAGGGCCCTCCTCGGCTCGCTGGGAACAAATCCGGGGTGAGGCTGCGGCTACCTGCCGCACGATCGGCGGGCCCGTCGGATTTGTTTGCTGGGTATTTGCCGGTTGTTTGCACCGGTGGCGTATAGGAGTTGAGCGGGCCGGGCCGGCCGGCGAGACATACGGGTAACCGCTCGGCCCGCCGCGCCGTCGCCCCACCGGCAGAGCCTGACAAGGGGTCATGACAGGCGTCGGTGATTGAAATAGCCTGCGGATAGCTAGGACGCCTGGGCGGTTCCCGTCGGCCGCACCTCCCCGGCCGCGGGAACCGTTGGTGTCTAGCGCAGCAGGCGTTCGATCATCACCCAATCCGAGGGCCGGACGATATGAGCGTCTGGGAGTTCCGCCAGCCATGCCCGCTGGTTCGCGGTGACGATCCCTCGATCGCTTTTTAGCTCGAGGAACAGCACCGTCCCGGCGCGAGCGAGCGTCAGATCTGGGTAGCCGACGTCGCCGGTCATCGATGTCGACCATCCTCGATTCTGTTGGGTGCGGCCCGGGCGGGGATGGAACACCAGCCACCCGCGAAGCTGTGCCAGTTCGATCACCTGGCTTTGAAATTCGGCCTCAGAGACCGGTAGCGGGCCTCGTCGGCCGTTCGGGGTCATCGTGACCACCATGGCCGGTTGTGGCCCCGGTAGGGCCGATGAACGACAGAGACGACGATGGTGATCGTGATGGTGAACCGGTTGGCGATCACGTCGCCGGCGGGCCCGGTCGTGGTGGCGGTGGTTGCCATCACGCCGCCGGCGGAGGGTTCGGCAGTGGTGACGCCGCGACGCGGGCCAACCGGTCGAGGGTCCGAACCGCTTCGTTGACCGCCGATCGGGTGGCGTAGTCCAGTTCGGCGCTTGGCCCCACCCGGTGCGCAAGGTCGGGATCGGTTTTGACCAGGCGCCACCCGATCAGGGGAGCGTGCACCGCGAGGGCACCGACCAGGGTCGCTCCCGGTGTTGGGCTGGTGTCGAGGGTGGCTAGCCGCTCGAGGAGCCGGACCAGGTGGGCCCGTTCGCTCGTCACGAGATCTCGGACAGCGTCAGCGAGCCCGTCGATAGCGACCAGCCCATCGGCGACCTGGTCGACGGCGAGGCCGGCTGGTGGCCTCGAGTCGGGCGCTTGGCCGCCGGTGTAGACCCGCAGATCGGGGCCGTTCATGACCCGACCCCGACGCCGGCGCCAAGCCCGAGGTCGAGCTCGAGTTGCGTGTCGGCCACGTCGACGGTGGCCGCATACCAACGGTCAGGCCACACCAGGATCGGGTGCCATCCCAACGTCGTCGCGAACTGGTCGGCCCTGCTGATACGGAGATCCTGACCCGCCCGGTAGCGGGCGATCTGACGGTCGGTGACGCCCAGCAGGGCGCCGAGCTCGACGTGACTCAGCCGGGCCCCGTGGTCGAGGGTCACAAGCCGGTCGAGCGGGCCGAACGGAAACGACCCGCATCGGTCCCGCTGCTCGTTGGCGGTCATCGTCGCCACCCCCCACCGGCCCGCCCGCGCCGGGCGCCGGTCTGGGGGCAAGCAACGAATCCGCTCGAGGGGTTGAGACGGTGCGCGGTTGTTGCCGCGTGTTGTCTCACCCCCCGAGCTAGGTCCACCGCCGGGCCCTGGTCCGCCGTAACCAAGACCCGACGGCTTCCACGGCGGAACCGGTGTGCCACGCCCACCGATCCCAACCGCAGACCTTGACGAAACGACCACCGCGCCCAACGGCGATCCACAACGTGTTGACGACGGCAGCCAACGGGCGCGGTGATGGCCATCAGAACGCCCCCCTCTCGCCGGTGGGCACACCGGTTTTGGTGCGATCCGTGGTGGTTCCCGTGTGTTCACTTCGCGGCCCGAAAGCGGCCAGCGGGCGGCCGTCGCGGTGGGTGTCGTCGGCCTCTATCGCCCGGTCGAGGGCGGCCAATAGGCGACGCGCTTCGGGCCCGTCGTCGAGGCCGGCGAGGCGTTGAGCCATCACCGCCACCCTGTCGCCGGGGCGATCGTTGGGGCAGCGGTGATGGTGGGCGGGTAGCGCACCGGTGAGGGTTCCCGTTTCCGCTCCGTGGGTGACGGCGGCGGAACGGGAGGGGGTGGCACCGGCGGCTACCCGCCCGTTCGTTTCGGCATGACGGTTCATGCCGCGGTGACCTTGTCGCTCTGTGCGGTGTCTACCTCAGGTGCGTCGACCCTGACGACCCGGAGCTCCCAAACGGTCTGCGGGGCTTTGAACACAGAGCCGAGCTCGAGCCCGGCCGCTTCCCATGCCCTGGCCGAGGATCGGGGCACGACGAGGGCGAGCACGTCGGTGTTGAGCGACGGTCGCCGCCCTGGCCCTTTCGACAGGCCATAACGGTCGATGAGTGTCTGGGCGAACACGGCCCGGTCGAGGCCGCCACCGGCTTTGTCCTGGGCGTGTTTGCGGATCGTGCCGGCGTCGGCTGGTAGCGGCAGGGTCACGTCCGCTGGGGCGATGTCGATGAGCGCGGTTTTGGCTGCAGCGCGGCGGGCTTTGGCTGCCTGGTAGTCGACGTCGGCGGCGGCCCATTCGGCGACAGCGGCTGCGAGGTCAGCTCGCAGGTGAGCGATCGTCATCGGTCACCCCTGCGATCGTTGGCGGTGTCGCCGGCGTCGTGAGCGCACCACCCGCCAGTGCTCGTGCCGCACCCGCAGTCACAGGCGGGAACCGAGATGGCGGGCTGGCGTGGCGTGGCGATCGCCGATGCGGCGGTGCGGAGGTCGGTGATGACGTCGCGGACAAACTCATGGACCCGGTCAGCGAACGCAACCGTTCCCGGTTCCCCGAACCGGCCGCTGGTTTCGGCCGCCTCGAGATCGACCAGGAGGTTGCCGACACCGGCAGCGGTCGCGGTGTCGCCGGTGTCGCCGGCGGCGTCGGCTGCTTTGGTCAGGTACTCGACGATCACCGGTGGCATGTCACCGGGCGAGGTGGCCGGGTGTTGCTCGTGAGCGGACGCGACCGCGCCGGCGATGCTGTCAGCGAGCACCGTCGACGGTTCCCGGGGCTGCTCGACCGTCGGCGTGGTCTCGGACGGCTGTCGGTTGGCCCGCCATTGGGCGAGCCGTGCTGCAGCGTTGGGGCCTATCGGGGCGGTGGGGAACGCGGCGGCGGCTGCGGCGAGCTCAGCGGCCGGGATCGGGTCGGCGGGGATCCCGATGGCGGCGAACACTGCGACCGGGTCGGGGCCGGCGGCCGAGTGTTCCAACGATGTGTGGGCGTGGGTTACGATGGGCAACGTCTGCCTCTTTCCTTTAACGGGGTACTGGGGTTTGACACTTGGCCTCGGGGTGTATCAAGCGCCCCGAGGCCGTTGTTGTTTCTACGGTCCCATTGTCACCCTGGGGCCCCAACCTGTCAACATACGATCATCGGTTGTGTGCATCTGATATAGGATCTCGGCGTCATGCCCCTACCCCGTTACCGCCACGCCGCTGATGTTTTGCGCTCCGAGATCTTGAACGGTGTTTTCGACGACGAGTTGACCCCGTTCCCGTCGAGCAGCGCACTGGCTGAACGGTTTGGCATGTCCCGCCCGACGGCGCTTAAGACCCTCGAGGTGCTCCAATCCGAGGGCCTGATCGTCACCGGGGTTGGCCGGCGGCCAACGGTTGCCCCCCCGATCGAGTGGCCGATAGGTGGCCGCTACACCAGCGCCCGAGCTGGTGGCGCGGGGCCCGTCACCGGTGCCGGCACGCCTTCGGACGTAAGGACGGAGACGATCGCTCGATCGTGGGTTGTGGCCCCGGCCGACGTGGCCGCGCTCCTCGGCATCAACGAGGGTGTCACCGTGTTGCAGCGCCGCTCCCGTACCTACGTCAACGACCGGCCGGTGCAGGACACGGTTACGCACTTTCCCCGCGCTGTCGTCGACGACCTCCCCGAGCTCGAGGGGACCAGCCCGATACCGGTGGTCGAGCTGCTCGAGGGAACCGGGCGGGTCATCGCCAGCACCGACAACCGCGTATGGGCCCGACTCGCCAGCGCTGACGAGCGCGACCTGTTCCGCCTCGTCGAGCCAGCCGTCGTACTCGTCGACGCGCACGTCGTGTGCACCGCTGGTGGTGAACCAGTCAAAGCGGCCGAGAACGTCAAACCAGCGCCCGGCACGGTCTTGCGGTTCGGGACCGACGAGGCCGACGGTTGAAAGGCGAAGCCCGGGGCAAGCGGCGCGCAGCCGACGACGAACGCCGCCCGACGGTTTGCCGCTGATGGACGGCGAGACCAGCGACCCCAGAACGCCCCTCGCGGAGCGGATAACCAGCTACTACAGACGCCTCATCCTCGACGGTGACCTCGCGCCGGCAGACAAGATCCCGAGCCGGCGAGAGATCGCAGAGGAGTGGCGTTGTGGTACTGGCACCGCTAACCGGGCGATCAGGGGCCTGGTCGAGATCGGACTTGTCGAACCGGGTCGGGCCGGCACGGTCGTGAGCGAAACTGCCCGGTTTGCCGCTGATCGAGCCATGGCGGTGGCCTCCAATACTCACCTAGCCAGCGGCGCCGCCGGCGACAAGCGGGCCGTGGTGGCGGTCAACGTGTACACCACGGCTGAGTTGATCGAGGCCCCTCCGAGGGTGTCGGCAATGCTGGACCTGGCCGAGGGTGCAGAGGTCGTCAAACGGGAGTGGTATCGGCGAACCCCGAGCGGTGTCGCTGTGCTGGTGGCCGAGTCGTGGGCGCCGGGCAGTCACGCCGACGCCAACCCTCTCCTGCTTGAACGAGCCGACGTCGTGGGCGGGTTCGAACCGGCGCTGCAGGTGATGGGCAAGACGTTGGGGTCCGTTGTTGAACGGGTGAGGGCTGAGCTCGCCTCGTCGGACGTGATGGCGTTCTACGGGTTGGCCGCGCCGGCGGCGATGATCGTCAAGGATCACGTGTGGCTCACAACCGAGGGCGAACCGTGGACCTACCAGCGGGCTTGGCATCGTCCTGATGTGTGGAGCGACTACCGGGCCGAGCTGACCTGACGTCGACGAGAGTGGCGACCTGGGGCGTGCGCCGTTGCACGCCCCAGGTCGGCGCTCGTCACGGGATCACGATTGTTCCCTGCTGGTCGTTGGCTCCAGGCCCGCCAAAGATCCCGTCTCCCCCTTCGATCGTTCGGCCCCCTCCGATCGTGTCGCCGGCGTCAGTGTTGGGGTGGGTCGTAGACGTCGCTGGCCTCGTTGTTGTCGTCGTGGGGCGGCGGGTCGTTGTCGTTCTGCGGGTCGTGGCCGTCGTCGCTGGCCGGCGGGTCGTCGTCGTGGCTGGCCGTCGGGTCGTGGTCGGCCGGCGGGGCGCTGCCGTGGTTGCTGGCCGTCGGGTCGTCGTCGTGGCTGGCTGACGAGTCGTCGTTGTCGGCCGGCGGGTCGTGGTCGTCGGCCGGTCTGGTGTGACCGTTGACCGGGTCGTGTCCACGTCGACGGTTTCGGGTTCACCGGGCCCGTCAGGCGTTGGCGATGGCGGGCCGCCGGTCTCCGGTAGCCCGCCATCATCGCCGGCAGGCCCGTCGGGCCATTCGGTGCCAACGCCATCCTCGTCGTTGTTTCCGCTCTCGTTACCGGTACCTGGTTGGCCGCCGGGTGTGTCGCTACCGTTTCGACGGTTGCCCGATCGTCGCTCGTTTCTTGATTCGTTGCCGTTGCCGGGGGCGAGGTGGCGGCGTTCGCCGGGGGTTCGGCGTAGGCTCCCGGTCCTGTTGTTGTCGGCGTCCTCGCCGGCATCGCTGCTAACGGGCTCGCTGTCGCCGGCGGCGGTTGCGTCGTCGTTGCCGGTCAGGCTGGCCACGCAGGCCAGTGGCTGCAGGTCGCAGTCCGGTTTGTCGAGTGCTGAGCCGAGCTCGCCGAGCGGGTTATCGGGGCCGAGGGTCAAGATCCCGACGGCAGCCACGACGGCGAGGCCGACGAGGACCCCCGCCGCGACCGTCACTGCTTTGTGTAGCTCGAGGGGGTGACGGTGATGGGTCGTCATGATGGGCCGTCCTGGTGAGGGGGTCGCTTGTGGCGGGCAACAGTATCGACGCCGTTGCGGCAAGGTGCCGCAACGGGCATCTTTACCGGCCCGGGTGGTTGTCGCTCGCTGGCCAGCGGTTGAACTGCTATCGATCCGCCCCCCTGGACGGCCTCGCTGGTCCCACGGGCTGCTGAGCGCTATGGTCGTCGCCGTCGTCGCGCTAAAACGACGACTGCCTCCGCCCGAAAGAGCGGAGGCAAAGTACGCCGACCAGGCCCGGGTTTCACAGACCCGACCGGTCGACCCAAACCAAGAGGACCACCCTCATGGCTGAGCCGTTCAACGAAAGCTACGGGCACACCAGCCGAGTGGCAATCCACGGTGTTGGCCCGCCCGTCGAGGTGGCCCCGACCGCCGAACAGCGCCACTTCCCGCCGCCGGCAGATCGGCCGAAACGGAAGCGGAAACGCTCCAGGATCGTCGTCGAACCGGGGATGAAGGTCGGCGACCAAGTGATCGTGCGGGAAGTCAAGGCGCAAGTTCATGACCGCCCGTCTGGTCGTCAGACCACCCGACGGGTGCTGGTGCGTTGCCGCTGCGGGCGCGAACGCGAGGTACAGCTAAGCGGGTTGATGTCGGGAAGGTCAAAGCAGTGTCAGCGCTGCGCTTCTAAGGCAAGAGCCGGTCGACGGCGGTTCGTGGTCACACCGGGGATGGTGATCGACGGGCAGGTCGTTCTCCGTGAGGTTGAACCCCGCGTATATGACGCCCTCGCCCCCTACGGCGGCCCCGTTCGGACCGTTCGCCGGGTCCTTGTGCGCTGCGGGTGCGGACGAGCCCGCGACGTTTCGCTCGAGGCCCTCAAAGCGGGGGACCGCAGCCGCTGTCACCCATGTGGCACGCGAAACAGGGCCACCAGCAAGACCGAAGCGAAACCGCCGGCGGGGTTCTACCAGCCCGAGCTGCCGTTCGGATCCGAGCTCGAGTATCTGGTGCCGGCTGACCTCTCCGAACTCGATTGGGCTGAATCCAAGACAGAATCACCCGGCGAACCAATGCTGGTCAGCCGATGACGCCCCCATGCCGGCGGGATCACGTTCCCCGAGTCGTCATAGGCGTAATGCATCGCGTGCCGTCTGCGTCGCGTATCGTCGCTACTGAGTTCATTTACCCAATAATGCCACCGGGCCTGTCGAGCCTGTCGAGTCCGGGTGGCGGTCGCACCTCGCTGGTGCCAATGACTGCGAGTCCCTGCATGCAACCAGGGACCCGCAAAGCCCGGCACCAGCCACACAACAAACCATCCACCTCGAAGCGAAGGATTCATTGTGACAAGTGCCGAGCGATTCGGTCGGGGCGAACGACCCCGGAGTAGCGATGTCGCGGCGGCTGCCCTAGCGGCCGTCGACAAGAGTGAGAATAGCCAAGAAATTGGTAATAGGCACAGCGTTCGCGTTCGTGTGCTTGCGGTCTGCGTTCCTGCTGTTAGGCCAACGAGCGCACAACGGCGCCAAAGCGCCGTTGACGGTGCCACCCCGGTCGGTGAACCCGGGGCGATGGCGGTGGCGGTGGTTCCCATGTTCCGCAGGAGCCTAGACCGGCCGCCGGACGTGCAGCGAGAGCCTGCAAGCTTTAGCCCACGATTTCAGGGTCCGTCACAGCTCTCGCCCGGTGACAGACTCAACACTCGGGCGGGGTGTGTCTAATGACCGCGACTGCTGCTACCCCGACGTCGGGTCAGGGCCTCGATCAGAACAAGAGCTGGCCCGATTCGATGGCCGTGACCTTCGCCCAGCTCCCCCGTCGAGCTCGCACGCTCAGCGGTTCTCGGCTTGTGCTGGCCTATGCGATCGCAGTTCGTGCTGCGCTCACGAGCACGAAACAGGTCGACTACCGGATCCCGTACGAACCACGGATCTGGGCCGAGTTGGCCGGCTGTTCCGCTCGCTCGATCTCCAGGTTGGTTGACGATCTCGAGGGCTTCGGCGTGCTGCGAGTCGGGCGGAGTCGCGGTGGGCACCGTGAATGGGTCGAGCTCGATCTAGGTAACGGGTTCGCCCGAGTCCCGGTCATCTCGCCGGCAGACCTGGCTGCCGTCGACGGGCTCCGTAGCGTCCAGATCGGGATCAAGATCATTGTCGCGTTGGCCGAACAAGGTTATTGCGCAAAGCCTCAGCGGGTCGTGTTGGCGGCGTTGGCTTCATCGGCAGGCGTCGGCGACCCGAGCAACGTCGGACGGGCGCTGGCAGCTCTGGCCGATTCCGATCTCGGGGTCGTCGAATACGAGCGCTCAACGACCCCCGGCCGAGGCCATCACGGCACCGCCTCGCTGCACTTCCCGAAGGTCAAACGAGAACCCCTCAACCGGTACGCCGCCGCGGCCCGCTCGGCCCGCTCGGATTGTGGAAAAGACGAGCGCCGAGAAGCTCCTGATCAGGGAGTCGCGCAGGAAACCGCGCACGGCTGCCACCCTTCCGGGCGAAGTGCTCCTTACACGCGCGCGCGAATCCCTAGCCACCCCCGGCCACAGAATCCACAAGCGGACCAAAACGCGGCGGCTCCAAGCTCGCAGGAGGGGGGAGGGAAAAGACGAGGCTTCGTAGCTGAACTGATGCTGGCGCTCCGGCAACAGACCGGCGGACTCGTCATCGCCGAAGCCATCGACCGCTCACGGCGTCGGGTCGATGCCAGGCTCAAGAACCCGGAGGCGCACGACATCGGACCGACCAAACTCGCTGCGCTCCTCATCGGCGACTTCGCGGTCCGGCCGTTCCCCAAGCACTGCACGTCACCAGCCGGGCTCGTAGCCCACCGCATCTCCTCGATCATCGAATCCGAGAACAACCTGCTGGATCTCTCCGACGACCTGAACAAACCGACGGAATGGGCGGACACGACCACCAGCGACGACCTCGACGACATCGCAGCTGACTGCACCCCGATAGCCCCATTCAGCCAACCGAGCCCACCGTCGGACCTCCAACGAGTCGTCGATCTGCTGACGAGCAGCCTCTCCGCTGCCGAACCAGAACCGAATCGACCAGTCGCCCAGCCGCCCACCCAAGGCCAACGCAGCGGAAACCTCGCTGCCAACGCCAAGGACCGACAACGACGCCGAGACAACGGCGAACTTCTATGACCGGTAACCGTTCCCAACGCCGCAGCCGCAGCAACGCAAAGAAACGGAGGGAGCTGCACGCCTCGTACCGGGACGGCATGCGAGATCTCGCCACCGTCTACGCCGCGCTCGTCACCACAATCCCCCCCAACGGCGAATCCATGGGGCACTCCGGGCCGCTCCACATCGACCAACTACGCCGGAACCTCGAGACCCATGTCTTTAACCGGAACGTCGATGCCGCCCTTGACGTGATCGCTGCTAGCGGGCTCGCCCAACGAGACCGCAGAAACGGCCACCTCGAATGGTGGAACATTCCGGGCCGCATCGGCGGCAACCTCGAAACCAGCGATGTCGAGCTAAGCGAAGACGGCAGCCGACCGGCCGAACAGCCCGGTTCAACGACCAGCGATCATCGCCGCAAACGCGACGGGCAGTGCTCGGCGAGCACGCAGACGGGCCGCCCCTGCCAGATCCGATGCGAGCCAGGTCAGTCACTCTGCCCGTTCCACTGGCAACGCAGGCACGGCCCCGCCTCGCAACGCGAAGATCTTCGAGAAGGCGAGGAAATGAAGGCGTGTTCTCGGTGTGGCCGGTGGCGGGCATGCGTGCAAGCCCAACTCGACGACAAGACATCGGCTTGGCTGTGTCGCGGCCACGACAACGTCGAGGGCCGCCGGACTGGGCTAGCCGACATCAACGACACTGAATCGGTTGGTGTGGACGATCCGGGCGTGTTCTAGGCGCCCGCCACCGGGCCTCGTCTTCGCCGGCATCGTGGCAGGAGTTCTAGCCGAGCCGGGGTTTGTCCCGCAGCGCGATGATCAGCCAAACCGGGAGCCACAGGCCGCCGGTGATGACCGTCAACAGCAGGTGGAGCACGTGGTTTGGGCCTTTGACGGCAACGGTCGGCCATGGCTGATGAACCATCAGCAAACCCGGGGCTTGCTGTACAGGCGGGCCTGGCGGCATGGGTGCATGGGGTTGTGGGAACGGTCGAGCGGGCGCCACCGGTGGCGGCGGTTGTTGGACGGGGTAAGGACTGGGCCGGGCGGGTTGGAGCGCGCCTGGGGCAGGGGGGAGCGTGTCTACCGCCGCGGTCGGGGGCGCCGGTTGGGACTGCTGGATCGCGTCGGCCAACAGACCTAAGGCCGCGGCGATGTGGGGACCTGGTTTGCCTTGCACCGGGCTGACGGCCCACGGCACAGGAACACTCCCGGGTCGGTGAGCACCGAACCCAGCGGTCCGAGCGGTGAAACAACGACGGTCACCGACTGCAGAAACGGTCACCTCGACGTAGGCGACAATCGCTTCTGGCCCGTCGTTATTCGGTGCTTCGCTCATCATCACTACACCGCAAGCTAGTTCGGGCTGTACACGACGTTGTTCACCGCGACCCCGGTCCATGACTCACCAGGGCCAAGAACAAACGTTTGAAACCAGGTGATCGATTCGCCGGTGGCCAACTCAATGTCCGGGAGCCGAGTCAGGCCCTCTGCCCGGAACACGTCAAGGGGGCAATTGATATTGACGGCGACGAGCTCCCCTGTTCCGTCGATGAGTCTCACGTCTGGCAGCTCGAACCCCGTCACGATTGACTCCCCATCTGGGGGCTTGTCGAGGGTCGCCGACCCGACTACGACGACACACTGCGACCCCTCGGCGACGCCGTAATTGTCCCGGATTTCGATGGCGATCGCTTCCCGAACCTCGTCGACCACAACCGTCGATTCCACATCAAAAAGCGGGTCGGCGTGAGTCCATGATTCACCGAACGCCAGGCCCGCTTCGGTCAGCGTTCCGGGTACCGCAGGCGTGTCGGCCGGTTCAGGGGCCACCGTCGTCGGCGCCCCAGCTGCAGCGTCAGGTCTTACGACGGTGGTCGCCGTCGCGTCGCCAGCCTCGATCGAGGTGCAACCCGCCAACGCTGTCAATGCCAGCACCCCTGACAGGCCAACCCATCGGGCCCGATGTATAAACATTCCTAGTCCTTTCGTTGTCTCTTGGCCGGCCTAGCCCGGGCCGGCCAGCAACCACGGTCACCGCCCCGCCGACGGCGCGCCCAACAGCGGGGCCCAGCCCGCAACAATGGGCTTGGGCCCCGCCACTCATCCCCACCCGCCAGTCGACATTGCCGATCACCACCGCCTCTCGTGCCTGAACACGCCCGCATGGCCAAGCAGCGGCCCCAAACCTGGTGACCAAGAAAGCTCGAGCTCTGCATAGCAGGTGCCGGCCGTATTGCGGTCACTGCAGGCCTGGGTTGGGAACGTTCACCCGCCAACGCCGGCGGGACGCTGACGGCAGCGACGCCCCTCACTGGTCCCCTTGTGAGCCTCGCAACCTCATTGACAGCAGCGACGCGATCGCGGCCCGGCTACTGGTGTAGATGACCAAGGGGCGCCCGTCGGTGGTGACTCCGTCGCATACCGGTTCCGCCTCGCCCATCTCGGCGCACAACAACCGGTCGGTGTCGGACACGATTTGCCACCACAGCGGGTCGTCGTCGCCGAACAGGCGAGCGAGGACGTACATCAGGCCCGACCGGTGATCGGTCACGTCCGGGTAGTCGCCATCGGTGATCAGTTTCGTGTCGATCAAGTAGACAACGGCCCGGGTTGCCCGTTCCGCTTTGGCGGTGAGGTTGCCGATGTGACGGTCGCTGTACCCATCGGAGGGCATAGCTCCATCATGATTCGCCGCTTGGACAGGCCACCAGCAACGCCCTGGGCGTTGGTCAAACGAGCGGGGGCGGGCTCGAGCGCGGTTGCCCCGATCGGTCCGGGCCTGTGGGTAGCACCCCCGAATGGCCCGGACCGGTCAGGCCGCTTTCGCGAGCTGTTCGAGAACGTCGCCGAGACGGTCACGATCAACCGAAACGACCGGCGCCCGTACCATTCGAAGCTGACGGCGCAGGCGATCAACATCGGCGGCGTTACCGAGATCGACGTCGCCAAGGTCGAACTGTTCACAAGCTGTGGCGATTCCCATGCCCACCAGTGTGACTAGACGGTGTGTCAATGGCACTTGACGCCGGCGACTGTGTCACCTGGCCACGTCGGCGCCAGGCGGGAAATGCCGGCGTTCAACCCCGAGATGGTCAGCCATCAGGTCATCTAGCGCCCACCCGCCATAGGGGTAGCCGCGGGCGCGGGCGTCACGAACGAACGCGTCGAACAACTCCCGATCCAAAGTGATCGAGGCTCGAACCCGATCCCGTTTCGTTTTCTTCGTCGCCGGTTCGACCGTGGCCAACGGTTCCGGTGGCGGCGGCGCGCCGAGTCGTTTCGACATCAAGCCCCCCTGGTCAGCTGGATCACGTTGGCGCCGATGTGGTCAAGGTTCTCGCCCCACCGGATCCGGTGAGCTACCGAATCGAGCTGGTCGGGTCTCACCCTGGGGTGGCCATCGATCGCCCTGGCAAGGGCAACGTTTTGGTGGATCGACCCGATAACCGGCAAGTTGTGATGCTGTAGCAAGTAGGCGACGAGCTCCCGGTAGGCGCTGGATTTGAGCTGACCCGGTGTTGTCCGCGAGATCACCATGGCCTGGGGCGGTGCTTCGATGCCGTGGCGGTAGCACACATCGGCGACAGTGACCGCGACCAGCGACGTCGGTCGTCGTTCGTTGATGCTCCCGACGTACACAACGAGGTCGGCGACGCCGAGGAGTACGGGCAGATCGGCTGAGCCTGCCCTTGGGGGTGAATCGACGATCACATAATCGGCTTCCACGGCGCCGATGTTGTCGGCCAGTTCGGCGGCGGTGGCGACGAACACGTCGAGCCCGGCCGGGCGTTCGACGTCGTCAAACCAGGTCGATAACGACCCTTCGGTTTGACCCTCATCGGTGTCGACAATGTCGACGGTGCTGCCCTGATTGGCGAGCCAGCACGCCAGCGACGCAGCAAGGACGGTCTTGCCGGCTCCCCCTTTCGAGGCGGTGACGACAATGGTTTTGGTGGCGATTCCCATAGTGCGGCAACCTACTGCAGCACTGCGACACGAGGTACCATCCCACCCCCAGCAACACGTTTGTCCATGACCAGGCCTACCCCAGAACGGAGACTAGGGGCCCGCCGTGGGTGTTGGTTGTCCACCCGCCATGTGACCATGCGACAATGACCCGATCCGCCATGTTGAAACTCGTTGCTGTTGTCGCCGTGTTCGCCGGTGTTGCGTGGTTCGCAACCCAAGCCGGCGAACCCCCCGACAGCGAAATGCCGGCGTCGCCCACGATCACCAAATTTGTTGACCGGGCACCGAAGCGGACAACGTCAACACCAGCCCGAGCGACAGCAGACGATCCTCGTTCCGATGGTGACCCAACCGGCGACGTCGACGCCGAGGCTGACGCATTTGTCGCTGAGTTTCTTCGAACCTCCGATGAGTTCACCACCGCCGACTATCAGGCCAAAGCAACGAGGGCCACCGTTGAGCGGGCAGCGATTGACGCCGCCGATTCGATGTGTGTGATCGTGCCGGCCTACACCCCGCAGATCTCGACCCGTGACGAGTTCGACGCCATCCTGTTTCGGGCGTTGGGGTGGATCTACGACGACGAGCTCCTGTGGGCTGACGCCGACGAGCTCGCCACCTACGTCGACCTGGCGGCCGCGTGGCGTTGCCCGAACGTGGCGGCCACACTGGCCCGGCTTGGCTGACATGACCCCCACCCCCGTCGCCCTCCGATTCGCCGCTGCTGCCGGGACAGGCCCGTTCCTCGAGCCCGACGCCGGGACCCACCAGCTGTGCGCGCCGGCCGGCCGTCACCGCAGCCGATGAACGACAGCAGAGCGTGGCGGGCCCCGCTCGCCGGGTTTGCGTGCGGTCCTCGCGTCGGGGGTGTCCGCTGCCACCCGCTCCGTGAGTACGAGGGCTCGTGCGTCGAGCCGGGCTGCGACGGCACAGAGGCCAACGTGTTGTACCGCCACGACCTCGAGCCCGAACACCGCTGCCCATGCGGACATCGGCTCTGTCTCGAGCATCCCCCCGAGATCGCGCTGTTTGCGTGCCGCCAGTGCGGGTCGGTGCAGCTGCCAGAACCCAGCGAAGACGAACACGGGCAACTGACCCTCGACCTGTGAACCCGGGCAATTGATGCTCGACTTGTCACCGATGGCCCAGGCTCCGCCCAGCGCCACTGTCCACTTGTTCAAGCGCTGCGAGATTGATGGGCTTCTAGTCGTAGCCGGCGACAGAACAACCGGAAGCCCCGAAACACTCGAGGCTCAGTACTCCCTACCGGACAGCCGGCGGTACCGGGCAGTCGGTCGCATCCAAGCCGCCGGAGATCCTGTGCGGGGTTTTGGTCGCTGGGCTAGATTCATCCGCCAATCCGATCGGAGGGATCAAGCCTTGCGGCGAGCGCCGTCCGCGCGTCGCCGACTGCAGAGTGGCCGGACAGGCAGAGGGGCGGCATGGATGAACGGAGCGGCGTGGAAAAAAGGCTCATCCCAGTCAACGCCTTTATCGCTTTGACCTCGCATTTTGACACGAGCTGGCCAAGGACGTTATACGACGCCGGTTACCGACTCGAGGGGCTCGAGATGCCAGCGAAGGCTGCCGACGACGGGAAAGTCGTGATTGACTGCGTGGCCTTCGCCGAGGCGTCCAACAGATTCCTCGCAGCAGAGAGCAAATCCGGGAACAACATCAAGGCTCAACAGGCGCAGCGATATGCAGAGCTAATCCCCGAGAGTCTCGTTTTAGCGACTCGCGCGATCAGCGGAAACCCCGACGATTTGAGTGCGGATCCGTTGTTCGTCTGTCTCTCAGGCTCGGTTGAACGCATCCTGCATGGTCTGGCCGGCGCGGGCTGCGCGTTCCCCGTACTTGCGATTGGTGATGGCGAGGTCTCTTTATGTGGCCACCCCCCGTCGGATCCGAAACTAAGGAATGCGCTCGCTGAACCGATCCAGGTCCCGGGACCGCCACCGTTCGTGGTGCAAGTCGATGAGCAGTCCAAAGACTCGGAGTACGACCGCATGGTCGCGACTGCGATCGTGGCCGAGTCGTCACGTGGGGTGGAACTCATCGGGTGCCCCGACCTGGCTGCCAGGGCGATTGTGCATCTAACGCTGTTCGGGGAGCGGTCTCGCAGCCGTCTGATTAAAAGGGTGGCCGAAGCGGCGGAACGTCTGTGCGGCAGGTCTGATGGTGGGTGGGAGTATCGGCCGTCGACAATGACGCGCAAGTACCCGGCCGTCAAGATTCTTGACAGCCCAGAGCACTTGGACACGAGGGGGCGAACCCAGAGCTACCAGGGTCTTACTGCACGGCTCTCCGGTGATAGTGATCTGGCAGCTGAGCACGGGGAGGTCGATGCTGATGATGTCGACGACGAGCGAAGGGGCGAGGAGGAACGATGAATCGAGAAGAGCTTGCTCGTCAGTTTTCGGCGCAACGCACTTCGCGATGGAAGACGTTCGTTGTCGAGGCGCATCCTGATGACGCCAGTTGTATTGACTGCCTTGCTGACGTGTTCCACGACGCACGCGTCGAAACGACGGATGACGAACATCTACACACCGTGATTGTCGACGAAGAGCTGAGTTTCACGGTGGACGACGAGAACGCCCGCTTCTGGTCGTTTCACTCCATTGCACCAATGAAGCTAGTCACTAGCGAGATGAGACGGAGAGTGACGAGGCGCTGGGACCTGGACTTCGTGTGGCTGCCGTCCCATCACCTGAGACAGGTTCGGCCCGGTGTGGAGCCGGCGTACGTCAAGACTGACTTCAAGGGACTAACTGACGAGATCGATGATCCTCTGGTTATCGCACTCCGCGGTCGGGACGCCGCCGCCATTCTGGATTCCCTTCGGAAGATGGATCGCTACGGGCACGCGCTCGTGGTCGATCGGCTGACGGTGCCAGTGGAAACCAACCTTGGATATGTGGAAGAAACCGTCGATCGATTCGCAACGTTCATGGCCAGGGGCAACTCTTTCGCCCTCCATCAGCAGATCGTCTCCGGTGTCGTCAATCGATATTTGTTGCTGGTCGAGGCCGCCGAGAAACGGGCCATACGCTTCACGGCCCACGGCGATCAGGAGTCGGGCGGCCGCGTTGACGGTTCACCCATTGAGATTCGTTTTTCGCGTCGCCTACATGACGTGCCTTCGTTCCTCGATCAGCTGTTCTCTTCGCGAGAGCCCTTCCGCCTCTGGGGGCTTCACGTCGCCACAGACGCCTATGGCGACTGTGATGGGGTGGATCTCCATGTTGGTGAGCGCATCCGGGTAGAGGTTCAGCCCGAGTTCCTTCGCATTCACCTTTATGAAGGCGGATGTGGCAACACTGTTGCCCGGCTCGTGGCGAACCTTCAGCACCACGTCGACGGAGCACTAGAGTTTGACGATCCTGAATTGAACGATTTACTCACACTGCGCACGCTGACGGCTACGGCAAGGCAGCCAACTTCGACGTGACTCGTCGCTGCGTACGACGACGTCGCTGGTGGTGACATCGTGACGGCACAGCGTCGCAACTGATCATCGAACTGTGACAGCGGGCAACCGGTTGGACAGGCCTGCCGCCTGGTAGGTAGACGCGTTGCTATGGCTACCGCCGTCCCGACCAGGTTCCTTGATGAGCTCACCGCCGATCAGCGTCGAGATCTCGCAGCGAAGGTCGAGGCCGTGTATCGGGCCAGCGTTTCCTGTGACTACTCGGCCATGCGATGGCGCAAGACGGTTCCCGGCCGTTACGCGCTCCTCCTCGATGGCGTCCAGATCGGGTGGGTGACCAGGACGGGCAGCCGGTGGGAGGCGACGGCAGCGACCGAGACCGCGACCGGTGTGCCGGTGGCTTCTGGTTTGCGGTCACGATCCCAAGCCGGCGCCGAGATCTGCGGTTACCAGCACACCCGTATCCGATGACCCCCCGCCAATCGGCTGCCATCGACCGGTTCTGGCTCGTCTCGTTGGCTGCCAGCGTTGACAATGGGTATTGCACCGTCGTTGGGGTCGGAACGCTCACAGGGGCCGTGCGCGGCACCTTGCCGCAAGCCGGGTTGTTGTATTGGCCGGTGATGTTCTTGGCTCGAGTGCGGCTATACGTGACCGGCACGACCCGCCCGGGGGTGCCCTCACCCAACCAAAGGGAGAACACCGATGACGACACGATTCGTGGCCTTAGCAGCGGCCGCGGCGCTTGCGATAGCGGCCTGCGGGTCCGGTGACGGCACTACGGGATCAACCGCAGCAACGACGGTCGCCTCGCCAGAGGCCATGGTCGACCCGGCCAGCATCGAAACCATGGAAGACGTCTACGACGAGCTGGCCGACGCGCTCGAGCTGTCCGGGCCCGAAGAGGCCGCCGACCTCCTCGACGACCAAACCGACGACGAGATCGACGCTTTGCTCATGAACACTTTCGGGTGGACCGACGACGAGATCGACCAGGTGATCGACCAGGTGATCGACCAGGTCATCGACACCGGCGATTTCGACCTGGCGGAGTTCACCGTCGGCGGCAGCGACGCGATCATGATCGGCGTCATTGGAACGACGACACCAGACGAGGTGCAAGAGCTGATCGACAATGAACCAGACGTGACCCGCATCGTTCTGGTTGACGTGCCCGGCTCGGTCGACGACGAGGCCAACCTCGAGGCGGCCCGCTTGATCCGAGATGCGGGGCTGGCAACCCATGTTCCCGCCGACGGCGCGATCGCGTCGGGCGGCGTCGATTTCTTCCTCGCTGGCACCACCCGCACGTTCGATGACGGAGCGATGTTCGGAGTTCATACCTGGGAGGACAGCGACGGAACGGTCGGCAGTGACGCCCCGGAGAACGACCCCCAACACGACGCCTACCTTGAGTTCTACGAACTGGTCGGCATCGACGAAGCCTTCTACTGGTTCACACTCGACGCGGCAGGACCAGACGACGTGCACTACATGACCGACGACGAGCTCGAGAAATACGGTTTCGCCGCGGACAGCTAAGGGCACCGCCTCACTGCGCCCCGAGGCGTCAACCGGAACTGTTCGTAGCCCCTACGCCCCGCCCTTGTCGTCCCTCGGGCGGGGCTTTGGGTTTTACCGGTGGCCGCGGTGCAGACGTCGGCACCGGCGCCGGCGGCGGTGGTGGCTCCTCGCCAGGGGCCACGCCGACGCCCATCGCTTTGAACCTGTCGACGAGGTGCGACGCGGTGACCGCTACCCCTGGCGGTTGACGCCGGCGGCCGGTGTCGGGATCAAACCCGCCGTGGGTAGGGCAGAGATCAACTCGGCTCGCGGTGATCGCCCATCCATGGGCAGCGGCAGCAGCCGCGAACGCGACGTGAGCGGGTAAGGCCGAGTTGGGCAGCACGAACGTGCTGACGCATCCGGGCATGTCGCAACGCAGAATGGGTGTTTGTTCAAGGGTCACGTTTTGAGGCCTCCTCAAAAGCGGATCTGACGGAACCCCTGAGACCGCGGCGGCTTGGGGTGGGACAAAGCACCACGAGTCGTCGTGGGCCCCACACCGATCGCCGACTCGTGACACTGCGACCGCAACCTACAGCGGCGCCCGACGTCCGACGCCGGCCATGTGCTGCGCTGTCGCCGAAAACAGCTCGAACACATCCATAGCAGCCGCCCAGCGGCCGGTGATACCGTCACCACCGGGCGAACACGAGAACGCCGACCCGTTTCCGCCCGGGGCTCTCATGAGTGAATCCGCCGTATGCCACCTTGGACGACCGGTGCCCCCGCACGTGCCGGTACCGGGCTGGCACCGCTTGCGCCACGGGTCGTCAAGTTCCGCTGCCCCGCGCCACGGTGGCCGGGGTAGTGGGCCGCCCGGACTCGGGGCCGTCTCGTCCGCTGCGTAGGACCGGTGCGACGGCACGAGACCCCGAGTATCCGGGCGCGCACACGCAGGCCGTACGCCTATCCCCAGCCCCGGTCAGGTGACGAGAGCCCCGCCTGCAGTAGCTACACCAGCAGAAGCAGCGACCACCGCGCAAAACCAGTGAGACCCCGCAGCGCTCCAACGATCGAGCGCTCGAGGGCTGGTTGCGTAACCATCGGCCGCGATGTCAGGCTGACGGCTTCCTACGCAGGCCCGAGACCTACCGAACTGTTTGTCGAGGGTTCACGCACCGACTAGCCGGCACGGGTGGAACCGCGCCGGCGTAGCTGCGGCGGCATTGGCTCACTCGCCGTCGGCCTGTTCCTGTGGCTGGTTGTCATCTTGGCGCTAGCAGTGTTCGCCGCGGCGTAGCCGGACCCGCCGGTCGACTGGCTGGCCGTGGGCAGCCGTCCTAGCGGGCCGCCGGGAGGCGGGGAACGGTGAACACCCCGGTCGATACCAGGGCGGTATCGGCGAGGTACGTGGCGCCCCACACGAACGCATCCAACCGGTCATCGGCCGCTGACTTGTCGGCCCCGTCGACCGTCGTCAGCTGATAGACGAGTTCGGGTAGCGGGCCGACGAGGCGCACCCGGTCTTGTTCGCAGAGCACCGCCACGGGTTCGGCCCTGCGGATCTTGTTCTCGGTTGCCCACACCAGTTCTACCGCGATCGAGGCGTCGATGTTGGAGAGGGTTTCGGAGATGAGGAACCCGCCCTGGTTGCGCTCGGCGACGATGACCGAAGCCCCGTATTCCCGGTAGGCGCGGGCCACGATCTTGGACCAGGTGCCGGGGTGGGCTCGGACGGTGAGGTCGGCCAGGACGTACACGATCCCGGATGAGTCGCGGCCCATGACCATGATCCCGCACTCGTCGGAGGACACCATCCCCGACCCGACGGTGGGGTCGACGGCGATGATCGTGTCGACCAGCTCGGTGGTGTTGATGAGCGACCGTTTGGCCTGCATCTTCGAGGCGACGAGTTCGTGGGACCACAACGCGCCGGGGTGGGCGTCGACCAGTTCGCCCATGACCTCTTGGGCGAAAAGGCGGGTCCCTGCGAGGGGCGCTATCGCAGAGCTGTAGAACTCCGGTGCCAGGTTGGCCAGGTTGTGCAGCGTTGGGATGTTGGTGACCACCGTCAACGGCGAGTCGGCGAGGCCCAGGCCCGGGTGCATCGGGTCGTCGGGGTCGGGGTTGCGGAGCCCGCGGACCGGTCGGGGTGTGGTGGTGACGATGATCCGGGGTCGCCACAGTCGGCCCTTGGGGTCGCGGTGCCGGGCCCGGACCCCGAGGTTCAGATTCGACAGGGTTGTACCGGTCGTCGCCGGCGAGGAGTTGGCGTCACCGAACGCGGCGAACTCGTCAACCCAGGCGAAGTGAAAGTTCGGGCCCCGTAACCGGTCTGGGGATGTGGCGGAGTAGCCCTTGAGGTGGGCGGTCCGGCCGCCCGGTACCGCCAGTTCGAGATCGCAGGTGGTCGACACCCACCGGCGCACGTAGCGGTGTGGGATGATGCGGAGGATCCCGTTTAGGAACATCTCGACACGGACGGCGTCGAGGGTGCGGCCCACGCAAGCGACCCGGGGGTCGACGGTCCACTCCGTCCCGTAGAGCAGCTCGGTCGTGCCCTCCGACCCGAGCCGGCTTTTGCCGCCACCGCGGCCCCCCAGCGCCAGAAAAACCCGCCAGTCGGTGTCGGCGCTGAACGATCCCGCGGTGCCTGGTAGGAGTTGTTCGGGGCGGCCGCCGTGCACCGGATCGCGCCATGGCGCGATTTCTGCTCGGTGGCCGACGATGACGAGCCCGATCATGAGTTGGCGGTACCGCTTCGGGTCATGCGCTCGGACCAGGTCGGTGTATTCGGGATGCGCCCGGCAGTACTCGGCGATCGTCAACCACTCGGCTTTTTGGGCGTCAGTCGCCCGGTCCCAATGGCGGTCGCCGGCGTCGAGCTGGGACGCGATCTGCTGGCCGGTCAGTGCTGCCATCTACTCGCCTGCATCGGGTTCGGGTTCGGCCGCCTGTTGGGCCTCGCGTTGGGCCTCGTGTTCGGCCCGGATTTCCTGGAGGTCGTGAAGGATCTCGGCGTCGGTTTCGCCGTTGGTGTAGAACCCGTCGAATAGTTGAGGGTCGACCCGCTCCCCGAACTCCACATCGATCGTTTCCTGCACCCGAACCGGTGACAGCGGCGGGATCTTGGCGTAACGATCGGCGTCGCGAGAGGCGTCGGACATGGCCCGCTGTAGCCGGGTGAAGAGCAGCCCGGCTTCACCTGGTTCCATGTCGGCGATCGCCTTGTTGGTGACTGCGAGCGGGCCGTTCAACAGAGACCCCAACAGAAGCTCCACTTTCTCCATGGTGTCGAGGCGGCGGTCGGCCCATCCCTCCCGCTCGGTCAACCATCGTGTCTTGCGAGCTAACGCTGAAGCGTCAGCGCCGGCCTGTTGCGCGTCGTGGGTAAAACCGTGGGCGCGGACGTCGAGACCGTCGGTGTCGTAGTGGGTTCGCCACTGTTTGATCCACCGGCCGATGGTCGTCTTTGACATGCCAGCGGCTGCGGCGGCTTCGATCCTGGTCGCGCCAGTGGCCCACTGTTGATAGGCGGACCACTGTGTTTCGGGGAACTCGTTAGGGCGCGCTCCGGCGGGATCGGGGGCCTTGGTCACGTCTCGGCCTCGCGCTCACCGCCCCCACCATGGCGGGGCGTGATCCAGGATCCGACGGTGGGGTCGACGGGCACTCGAGTTGGACACGCCAGCACCGTGGGGGGCTCGGGCCGCTTGGGTCATATCACTCAGAGTAGGTGGCTGATCAGCTGGGGCCGCTCACCTGGTTCGACTGCGAGATGGGCGTGGCTGGGGCCGCATGACCGGGGCGACGAGCAGCGCGGTCACCAGCGCGGTCATTTGCCGATGAGGTCCGGCTAGGGGTTGTCCGGGCAAGCGCCGGTGACCGCGATCAGGCCCGTTCAATCAGCGCCCGCATCGCGGTCGTTGCGTTCGCCGATTAGTGGCGGTGATCTGGCGGGCGTTGTCGACTGCTCGAGGTGCTCGGCTTGGGCCAGGGCGCGGGATCGGGTTAGGTGTCGGTTGTGGCGACGTGAGGGCCGAGGGCCACGACGTCGGTGGCGGTGACCTGGTCGCGGTCGGTGACGGCCAGCCCGTTGCGGCGAAGGGTCCCCACGTACGATCCGAACGTGCCTGATGTGGGGGTGATGCGGGCGGCATCGCCGAGCTCTTGGCGGGTCAAGGGGTGCGGGTAGGCGGCCACGAGCGCGTCGAACATTCGTTGCGCCCCGGAGGGGAGCCGAGAACGCCACATGGCTCGGATCTCGGGCGCGGTGACCGGAGCCGCTGCTGGTGTGTGCCCGGACACGGCGATACCGGCGGGGCTGATGGCGACCGTGTCGCCGCCATCGTCGCCGTCGATGAGGTACCCGGCGGCCCGCAGGTTTGAGCGGTACGAATTGAACGTTCCTGACGTCGACGAAAGCCCGGCCAGGGTCGCGAGTTGGGTCCAGGTGAGCCGCATGGGGTGGGCTTCGGCTGCCCGGCGGAGCATGGCCTGGGCGCCTCGCGGTAGGTGGCTGGCGTTGACCGGTTCGGGATTGGGTTGGCGTGCACCAGGGCCAATCCCGGTGGTGGGTGGCGGTTGGGAGCCGTTGGTTCCGTGACCAACCCGGGTTTCGATGTCGGCGAAGGCGGCAGTAACAGCGGCGACGTCGGCCTCGATCGAGGTCAGCAACGCCCGGAGCTCAACGGCGAGCAGCGGGTCGATCACCGGAACCTCGACCGTCACCGGGGGCCGGGCCACCGCGGCGGCTAGTTGCCCTTTGAGGTCGGTGATCTGGGCCCGCAGCGCGGCGGTCAAGTCAGTGGGTGCGGTCTCGCTGGTTGGCGTGTCCTCTGTTGGATCGTCGTCGAGGCTGGCCGCCAACGATGCGACATCGATCTCGGTCAGTTTGGCCAGAGGGCGGGTGGTGCCCGGCGCCGGCGTCGACGACGAATCGAACGTGTCGGGCCGGCGGATCCGGGCGGTGGTGAACACGTCGAGGAAATACGGGGACCACACCCACGCTTGGCCACGGTCGAGGGTGCCAAGGGTGCTCATCATCTCGGCTCGCTGTTCGAGGGTGCCGTTGGCCTCAACCCACGTGTCGACCGCTTTGCGGTCCTGGGGGCCGGTGAGGCGGTGAGCGACGAGGACGGACACCTGCGAGAGCACGTCTTTGTTGATTGACGCTGGGCGCTGCGAGATCAGGGTGACGCCAAGGCCTCGAGCGCGCCCGCGGCGCACGAGATCTTCCATGGCCCCAACGAGTCGTTCGGCTCCTTTGAACGGTCGTTGGGGGATGAACAGGTCGCACTCGTCGACGACGACGTGGAGCGGTGACCGGTTGGCGTGCACGAGACCGTCGACGAACGTGGTCATGAACCGCCGTTGCGCGCCTTTGCGCATCAGCGAGAGGTCGAGGACCATCGACACCGGGCTGGCGGTGACGACGCCGGCGAGGCGGTCGCCTGCGGTTTCGGGTAGGGCCAGGTCGCCCTGGTCACCGCCAAGGATCGCGATCGGCAGTCCAGACGGGTTCCCATCGCGATCCGATCGGAGGCCGTACCAAACGCCGAGGGGGTCGATGACGATCACCGGTTGGCGGGCCGCGGTCAGTTCTTCGGTGAGTACTCGGCCCGTCGTTGTCTTTCCGCTGCCTCGAATACCGATGATCCCGATTGCTTCGGTGACCGTTTCGACCGGGAGGTCTAGGTCGTCAGCGATTCGCAGCGCCTGGCTGGTGGTTTGGATCTGGTCGTCTGGGGTGCTGGCCATAGGGGCTCCCGGGGTGCTGATCCGGTCAGTTGGCGCTTAGTTCTTCGAACAGCCAAAGTGCAACGATGAGGTAAGCGATCACATAGAACAGGGCCCCACCCGCGGTGAACCAGAACCCCGCAGCGAACCAGCCACCTCGCTTGAGGCCGGTCCACGATTCCATTGCTTCTAGGTGGGCCTCGGCCATGAGCTCGGCCAGTTCATTCGGGTCGAGATCTGCAACCCGGCGAGACGGTGGCTGGTCGTCAGGGGTTGGCGGTGGCGGTTGGTCATTCATTGGTGACGGTCCTCGCTGGCTGGTTAGTGGCGGCGTTGTGTTCTAGCCGGTCGAGGGCCGAGCGATGACCGGGATCCCCGTCGACGTCGCCCCGGGTGGACAGGGCTCGTGTTTCAGAACGGTTCCTCGTCTGGGTTGTACGCCGGGCGGTCGGGCCCGGTGTTGGGTCTCGAGCCTCGATTCTGGCCGCGATAGCCGCTGCCGCTGTGGCCGCTGCCGGCCCGGTCTTCGTTGGGGTAGTCGTTGCGGGTGACCGTCGCGGTGGCCCACCGCAAGCTAGGGCCGACGTCGTCGGCGACGATCTCGGTTTTCGATCGGTTCTCGCCGGTGTCGGTCTTCCACGAGCGCTGCTCGAGGCGGCCGGTCACGGTCACCCGGTTGCCCTTGCCGACCGATTCGGCCACGTTTTCCGCCAGTTGCGACCAGGCGACAATATCGAAGAACGAAACCGCCTCTTCCCATTCGTTGGTCTGGCGGTTCTGCCAGCGCCGGTTGACGGCAACCCCGAAGTTCACGACAGCGTTGCCCGCTGGGGTGAACCGCAGTTCTGGGTCTCGGGTGGCGTTCCCGGTGATGGTCACGGTGTTATCGATCGCCATGGTGGTCTCCAACGAAGGGTTTCGGGCACGGTCGATGGGCGCGCTCGCCGGGTGTCAGAGGCGCTCCCAGCGGGGGTCGTTTCCAAGGTCGGCGCCGGCGTCAGCGGCGATGGCGCGAAGCTCGACACACACGTTGGTCAATTCACCGGGCGCACGTTCATGTGTCGCCCACCCCGGTTTGTGGTTGCTGAGCTCGGATGTGGCGGCCATCGATGCCAACCCGAACAGTTGGTAGGCCTCAGCGAGGGGGACGAGGTCGACCCCGTGGTTTCGCCCGGTGCGGTTGGCGACGTCGCGCAATGCCATCCGAGCCTGGTGGCCTTCGAGGGTGTCGGTCCAGATCGGGGGAAACGCCTCGACCCTGGCCCGCAGTTCCGCCAGCCGCCGTCGCCGGCGTCGACCCGCGACCGGAGCGGACCGGGCGATGGGATACCAGAACGGAACGAACGCCAGGACAGCACCGATCGCCGCGAACACAGGGACCGGGCCTGGCAAACCGAACACGGCCCACGCTTGGACCACGGCGACGACAACGGCTGCCTGCGTGGCCGCGGTTCCCCACCGGTAGCGGGCCAGGACGGCAACGACCCGAGAGTCGGCGTTGGACGGGCTCATAAACGCCGCCACCGTTCGTCGTTGGCGATGTCGATCCCGGCGTCCCTGCCGAGAGCCCTCAGTCCCTGACACACCTTCGTCAATTCACAGGGAACGTCCGGTTCGAGAGCAGCTCCCGGTCCCTGGTTCTTGATCTCCGCCTTGGCGGCTTCCGCTGCCTTCCCCAACACGTGGTAGGCGGCTGTTAACGAGTCGAGATGGAGCCGGTGCTGTGACACAGTCCGGCATTGGGCAGTGCGGAGCAGATCGATGGCTTGGCTCCCTTCGGTCGTACAGGTCCACCACGGGGCCAAGTTGTCGACCCGTCTTATCAGCCTCCTGAGTCGGTGCTCATGACGTCGGCCCAGCACCGGGGCGGAGCGGGCGATCGGGTGCCCGAACGGGGCGACGGATACGGCAACACTGATCCAGCCCAGCAAGGCACTCGATCCCGGCAAGCCGAGCAGCGCCCACGCCTGAGTAGCGGCTACGACAAGAGCCGCTTGTGACGCTGCGGTGTCCCACCGGTAGCGGGCCAGGACGGCAACGACCCGAGAGTTGGCGTTCGATGGGCGGGCGGTCAGTTCGGTGTTCACTGCGCTGCGTAGCCCGGTTCGGCCTGGTTGTAGTACTCGACCCGTTCCCAGATCGACAACGACTCCAACCCGTCGGCGGTCATCACCGCCGCGTATTCGCGCGCTTCGGCCAGATCGTCGGCATCTTCGGAGGTGTCGCCGGTGTCGGCATCGATGACGATGTAGGTCATAGCGGCCAGTGTGGCCGATAACCACGACAGCGCATCGGCCTTGCGGTACCGTCACCGGTCACATCGTCGACGCCGGCGACACCGGCGGTCACCGTCGCCGAGCTCTCGTTGCCTGGTGTTCGTCAGCGAACGAGGCCCGCTGCTCGACCGTTGGCAGTTCCGGCGGGGTGAACACGGCGTGATACGGGCAGAGGTGACTGTCGTCGCCTGTTTCGATCCAACCGTTGCCGACCGTTCCTACCCTCTCCTCGGTCGGTGGCGAGTCGTGATTCACGATCGTGCGGGTGTTGTGGCATTTGCTGGCGTCGCAGTAAACGACGATGTGGCGTTCAATCATCGTCGCCCACCGCCCGCGGTGGCCGGCGGAGCGGCAGGGTCGGGGCAGCTGGTTGCTGCGCGTCTCGGTTTGTCATCGGTCCTCTGTTTCTGGTTCGTGGGCGCTGATCGCGACCCAACTCTCTGGACAGCAGGCGCTGGGGAATCGACTCTCTGGCCAGCAGGTGCTGGGGGATCGACCACCCGCCGGCACCTCGAGATCGGATGATCTCGGTCAACGCTGCAGCGTCACCGATGGCGAACACGTAGGCGGGTCTGGTGGCGGTGGGTGTCCAAGC
>CBDBVF010000003.1:0-54221 GCA_965212505.1 Candidatus Multivoradales bacterium | reverse complement strand
TTGACCTACGTCGAAGGCACCGCGATTGAGCAACACCCTCGACCACCTCGGATTCGGGATCGATCACGCCTGGTGCGTCGACCCCGACGGGAACACCATCGAAACCACCTGGGACTGCGGGGGCAGCTCCTACTTCGGTGTCCCCATCCCCACCGCCAACCTCGAAGAAATCTTCATCAACGTCCAATACCGGACTCCGCTCCTGGCGTTCTACACCGCGTTGGTGGTCGAGGCCCGGCGATGACCTACCTGACCCAACGCCAGATCGTCACCTACGCCATGCTGTGCCCACTCGAACACCTCGCCCGAGTCCGAGTCCACCAGGTGCGCTGGCTCCCAAACCGGGCCGGCGCCATGACCCTGCGAAACCACATCCTGTTCCGAGAGACCAGAGACGACCCGTCGCACCTCATGGCCCACGAACTGGTGCACGTCCGCCAGTTCGCCGAACAAGGAACGGCCCGGTTCCTGTTCATCTACGTGGCCGACTATCTACGTGGGCTCGTCAAGCACAGGAACCACCACCAGGCGTATCTCAACATCGGGTTCGAACGCTCGGCCCGGGCCGAGGTAGACCAGTGGGCACAACGCCATGGCTGACAACGACCGGCCGGGCACCGACGACATGGTCCGCTACCGGATCGACACCCGAGCCGACGCCATCACCATCGCCTACGACAACGAACGTGAACTCCACTGGGACATCGATGAGCGATCACCCGACCGGGTCACGATCACCGCCCACGGTGTCACCCTGTGCGAACTCACCATCGACCTCGACGGGTCGATCGGCCTTGCTGTCCACAACGAAATCCCCCTGGAGGTCCAATCATGACTAGAAGCAATCATCCATCACGACCGCGCCTCTGGCCGATCGTGGCCGTTTCCGTGCTCGCCGTTGTGTCGTGCACGATCGAAGCGCCAGCCGAGAACGCCGGCACCGGCAGCGCCAACGCGCCGACGACACTGGCCGAACCCGAGCGCACCGGAAGCCAAGACAACGCCGCCCGATTGGCCAAGACCTACGTCGTAAGCATCAACTTCTCACGACAAGGCCTCATCGACCAGTTGGAGTTCGAGGGCTTCACCACCGCCGATGCCGAGTTCGCCGTCGACACCCTCGACGTCGATTGGAACCAACAAGCCGTCGAATCGGCGGAGACCTACGTCGAGTCTCAGGGTTTCTCATGCGCTGGACTCATCGACCAGTTGGAGTTCGAGGGCTTCACCACGAAGCAAGCCGAGTTCGGCGCCGGCCAGACCTCGGCCTGCGAATGAGCACGGACGACCGCGACCCGTCGATTCACCTAGTCACCGAATGGGACACCGTAGAAGGCAGCTACCTCGGGGCCGTCATCGAATGCACGACGTGCGGCGGCTCCGCCGACACCTGCGCCGAGTGTTCCGGTGTCGGAACCCTGCACCGCCCCTACCGCAACAACGCCGGCGAATTCCTCAACGCCGACGGCACCCCGCAAGGGCCACCGCCGGCACCGATGGACCCCGGTGATGAAGTGGAGAGGATCTCCGACGCTGTCCGTGACCTGGTCATGGCGCCAGAGCCCGAACCGGACCCGCCGGCTGTGCCCCGCCGGATCAACGTCAGCATTCTCGAACGGCTCCACGCCGAAACCCCGACGCCAGCACCACCGGTGTGGCATCCGTCGCTGCCGGTCGCCGTCGCGTCGTCGATCCTGAACGGGCAGCCCGTCGACCTGCGCCCCGCCGCCGAGTTCCGCCCAGGTGACCGCCAGCTCATCGAACGCGCCGCCGCGCTCGGCGCCCTCTACGACGCGTGGGCGATCATCGCCAACGCCCACGGCGGGAACTGGGACGAAGCCCCCGACCATTGGGTGGTCGCCGCCGGCCAGTGGCGCGACATGACGTTCCACCGGTACCTGAGCCCATGAACCTCACCACCGACGACGACCTAGATGCCTTCGAAGGCGCCGAACAGATCGCCCGCGCTGCCGGCGCCGGGGGAATGTCCGCTGGGTGGGTGTGCGACCACTACCCCAACCGCCAGACCGACACCAAACGAGACCGCGGCCACGACTGCGAAACCCGCACCTGGTGGACCGTCATCCGATTCGACGACGGCACGATCCGCACCGCCAACCGGGCCACCCTCGCCGCCGCCATGGACCTCGTCGCCCGCACCATCATCAACGGCAGGATCTGCCCCCACTGCGGGAAACGAACCACCGCCCTCGACCTGGCCGACACCTGCCAGTGGTACCGCGTCGAAGGCCGATGGATACCCGCCTGCACCACCACGTCGCCGGCCTGATGTCAGCCCGCCGAGGACCACGACCCAAACGAGCCGACGACAACAAACGCAAGTGCGAAACCGGGAAACGTCGCTACACCGGCCGCAAGGCAGCACTCAGCGCCGCCCAGGTCGCCGAGTACAAACCACCGGGCGGCCTCAACATCTACAAATGCCCACACTGCAGGGGCTGGCACCTCACCAAAAAACAGAGGCTCCCACCCCCCGGAAACCGTTGACAATACCCCTTGTTTCGGGGGACAATGAAGGCATGGGAATCACCGGAACACACACCAACTGGCGGCTCACCCGCGACGGCCAACACGCCGTCCTCGCCTTCGGACGCCACGCCGGCGACGTCGTCGACCTGGCCAACCCGTCCAACCGCAGGACGACCGGCCTCAAGCCCCGCCGCAACCCGGCCACGATCGCCCCCGCCGGCGCCCCGTTCGTCCTCGCCACCGATGGCCGCGGCCGGCTGATCCGCCGATGAGCACCGACGTCGTCGTCAAGTACCGACTTAACTGGGAAGACGGGGTCGGCGCCCGCGAGTACGAAGTGACCGCCAACGGCCAACCGGTAGGGTTCTGCGGTCGATACCGGCGCGCCGGCGAAACCCGCACCGAGCACGCAACCTCGTACTGGCGGGGATGCTGGCGCTGGTGGTGCGACCACGCACCCGGCGCTGACTACCCGACCCGCAAGGCCGCCGTCGACGCCGCCCTCGACGCCCGGGGCGTGCAACTCCAACTCGACCTCGTCTCGGCCTGACCGATGCCGACAACACGAATGGTCAACCGTGGACGCCTCGCGATCACCGGCGTCGTCGACTATCCCCACGGCGAAGTGTTCGACCTCGTCGCTTACGCCCTCCGAGCGATCGGGTGCCCATCCCACACCGAGGTCCACATCAAAGGCACCGACTACCACCGGTGCCTCGGCATGGCCTACCAGACACCCCCGTTCGCCAACACCGTGCTCGGCTCGGCCCGAGCGTTGATCTCGATACGCATCCCACGGCCCAACAACCACCGCCTGCCCCGCTACGGCGAGACGTATCACAACCGACCGAGCCGGGCCGACTGGCCCGTCTATGACGTGCTGAGTTGGCAAGACGACGTCGTGTTCCTGGCCGCCCACGAAGCCCGCCACATCGTCCAGTTCCACGATCGGCTCACCTGTTCCGAGATCGACTGTGAACGCCGAGCGAAGGCCACCCTGCGGGCCTGGCGGGCCACCAACCCATGACGACGGCCAAGACCCGGTACCGGTTCGTTCACCGGGTCACCAACGAGCGCGGCCGAGACGTCCTCGTTTGGGAATCGGTGGCTCGGGTCCCCGGTGATTCTCGGACCGAGCAGGTCCGCTGCTACGCCGATTTCTTCTGGCAACGCGACCCATGATCCGTAACCATCAACCCGAATGGAGCACCGATGCCCGACCACTTCAGGATGGACGACAGAGACCGGCAAGAGGTCACCGGCTCGATACAGAACCTGATCGAATTGTTCGAACCCGACGCCGAACAAGCAGCCACCCACATCACGGCCGCGATCATCGCCGCAGGCCGCCGCGACGAATGGGACGAGTCCCCATCGTTCGCGTTTGTCCTCGCCTTCGCCGCCCGCGAGGACAAGCTTGCCGACATCGACGAGTAGCGCTCATGCGGCACCTCGCCGCAGTAGCCGGGCTCGGCTATGGTTCGTCGTTCCGTAGACGTACGGAAGCCGGCGCCGGTTGCGCTTTCGAATGTTGCAGTAGCTGGCGCCGGCGGGTAGCTCGACCCACCCGGGACGCCGGCAACGGCAGGTGGAATGGTGCCATGGAACCTCATCACACCCCGGTCGAGGGGATCGGCGAACCAACAACCGAACTCCCCGTGATCCTGACCGGCGAACCGCCCTACCCGGCCGACCACCCGATGGCCGCCGAGCCCTCCCGAGTGCGCAGGCCCGACGACCACTACGACACGATATTGCGGACCGTGGCCGTGATCGTGTTCATCGTCGGCGCCGTCGCCGCCCTGTTGTGGGCAAACGAGCAACGCACCAGCGCCCGCCCCGAACTCGAAGCCGAACCGGTCACCAGCGATGACCCCGCGGGCGCGGATTCAACAGCCCGGAACCTGTTGTCGTTCGTCAGCACGATCCCGACCACCGCTACCACCGTCCCGCCGACGACGGCCTATCAGCGACCGCCACAGGTGGCCGACACCGCGCCCGTGCTGCCCCCGCCCACCACCGCTCCGCCGACCACGACGGCGCCGCCGGCGACGCCTCGACCGGCACCGGCGCCAACGCCGGCACCGACGCCGGCACCCACAACGCCGACCACAACGCCAACGGTCGAAACCGAGCCCACGCCACCAATCGACCCCGAGACCACGGAGCCCGAAACGACGACGACGACCGAACCGGAAACGACGACGACGACCGAACCGCCAACCAATGAAACAACTACCGAAACCGACCTAGGAGAACCATGAGAACCACCGCCATCACACTCGCCATCCTGTTCACCCTCACCCTCGGCGCCTGCGGCCGCCAACCGGCCGGCAACGTCACCACCGGCGACGAACCCGGGGCCACCACCACGACAGCGGCGCCAACTACCAAAGTGACCGTCGCCGCCAACCCGACCACGACCCGCAAGCTCCCCGAGTTCACCGGGACCGGCGGCAAGATCGAACCGACTACCACCGCGGCGCCGACCACCAAAGCAACGGTCGCCACTTCCGAATCGGTCCGCTATGAGACGTGCGCCGATGCCCGCAACGCCGGCGTCTCCAACATCCGCCGCGGGATCGACCCCGGCTATCGGGCCGACCTCGACTCCGATGGCGACGGCATCGCCTGCGAAGAATGACCACCGCCGAAGACCCAACGCCGCCAGCGGAACCAGCACCGCCGCACCCGAGGATGATCGACTACGCCACCTGGACTGCCGACGCCCTCGACAACGCCATCGACCACCGTGACGTGTTCATCACCGACCTCGACGACCTGATCGAACGGCTCGAAAGTCGCATCGCTCTGGCCAAGGGACGCCGCGACGGCTACGTCGAAGAACGGACCGCCATGCGAGTAGCGAGGGCAACGACTCATGGGTGACCTGTTCGACCAAGACGACGACCACACCATCCTCGGCACCGGCGACTACGGCGGCCCGTACCCGATGCGAGATCACCGGTTCCACACCCACATGTCGAGAACCCGGATCCTGTTGATACGAGCGGTCGCCGCCGCCCTCGCCATCATCGCCGCGGCGTCGCTCTACGCCGCGTGGACCACCGGCAACGACGACGGATCAACGCCGAGCCTCGACCAGCAACTCCGCGACGCAGCCGGCGAGTGAGCGACCAGCCGGCCGGGTCGCTCCCCCACATAGACACCCACCACGACGAACTGCGGTCCCATCTGCTGGCGACTTCCATGCTCAGCATTGCCGCCATCGACCGGGCGCTCGCCGCCCGCCAACAGATCGTCGACGGTGATATCTACATGCAGATCCTGGAGACGTGCGCCAAGGCCGGGTCGGTCCTATCCATCGAGATAGCGATCGCCGGCCTGGCCACGTTCGTCGACGTCGACAAGGTGTTCACCGCCCCCACCCACCCCGACGGGTACATCGCGTTCTCGGTCGACAACGAAGGCCTCCACACGTGGGGAGTCGACGCTCAACGGGGACCCCGGTGGACGTCGATGATCGACCCCGACCAGACCCGCCGGTTCCTGTCGTGGCTGATCTGCCAGTTCCCCATCGACCCCGAGGAACCGTACTAACCGGGGGTTGCAGCTGCGGCATAGTGCCGCACACGTGGGGGCCGGTGACGTAGCATCGTGGCCATGACGATCAACGCCGGAAACAGACCATGACCAACTCGAAGATCGGTTGGACCACCAAGACGTGGAACCCCACGACCGGGTGCGATCAGGTGTCGCCGGGCTGCGACAACTGCTACGCCCTGACCCAAGCGGCCCGCCTCAAAGCGATGGGCGCCCCCAAGTACCAAAACGACGGGGCGAAACGGACCAGCGGCCCCGGGTTCGGTATCACCCAGCACGACAGCGAACTCGAACGGCCCCTCGCCTGGCAGAAACCGGGGCTCGTGTTCGTCAACTCCATGTCCGACCTGTTCCACTCCAAGGTCGACACCGAGTTCATAGCGGCCGTGTGGGCCGTCATGGCCGCCACCGGGCATTTGCGCTACCAGATCCTCACCAAACGCCCCCAGCGGGCCATGATCGTCCTCAACGACAAGATGTTCCCCCGCCTCGTGACGGATATGGCGGCCGAGATGGGCCTGACCGTCACGATCCCGCCGGCCCCGTTGCTCAGTCCGTGGATGCTGTCCAACGTCGGGCTCGGGGTGTCGGTCGAATCGACCCGGTACGTCCACCGCATTGGAATGCTCCGCCAGATCCCCGCCGCCATGCGGTTCGTTTCGGCTGAACCACTCCTCGGGCCGCTCGGCTTGACCGGCCTCGACTTGGACGGGGTCGACTGGTTGATCGCTGGCGGCGAGTCCGGTGACAAGGCCCGCCCGGCCAAAGAACTGTGGTTCTACCAGCTGGCGCAGTCAGCGGCTGCGGCCGGGGTCCCGTTCTTCATGAAGCAACTCGGGACCGTCCTGGCCAAACGGCTCGGCACCAAATCCCGCAAAGGCGAAGCCCTCGACGAACTCCCCTCCGGTCTCCAAATCCAGGACTACCCAACGGGGTGGGGCCAACCAGCAAAGGAACCGACATCGTGAGCGAGCCAACACCAATCGAATCGACGTGGGACATGATCGCCATGCCGATCCTCCGCCATATCGCGGCCAACGAACTGGAAACGGTGAACGTTGCCGACCTGGCCGAAGCGATCAACGACGCAAACGAGACGGGCATCATCGGCCTCGACGCCGTGCACGCCGAACTGAAACGTCTCATCGACATCGGTTGGATCCGGACCGAGGCCGTCGTGCAA
Organism: Candidatus Multivoradales bacterium; assembly: GCA_965212505.1. GTDB lineage: Bacteria > Acidobacteriota > Thermoanaerobaculia > Multivoradales > JAHEKO01 > JAHEKO01. The sequence continues at coordinate 46,984 of CBDBVF010000003.1, read as the reverse complement.
CTGATGAACGCGGCCGAGCCGATCGTGTTCGGGCCGTGGCTGACCGAACCCGCAGCCAGGGCGGTCGGCGTCTGGCCGCCGGCGTGAAGACCGACACCACCACCGGGGCGCTACGGCCCCTCACCCTCGAACACTGGCGGCCCGACCCCTTCGACGACGCCGGCCCCCACGGGTTCCGACCGTGGATGCACCGCCGTCAGAAACTCGTTGCCCTCTCATCGGTGGGACCGATGCAAGCCCCCGACGGATCCGGCGACATCATCGACACCTGGCACCTCTCCGTCGCCGCCCGGGTGGTCAACGCCGCCGGCAAACAGGAACCGGTGCGGCCGACCGTCGAGCAGTTCGAACATCTGCTCGACACGTGGGCGATCACCGAGTTCGAGATCGACAACCACCACCCCGGCAGCGCCCAACACCTGATGATCCCCGTCGACCCGGCGCGCCGCGTTGACTGCGAATGCAAAGCCAACGAGACGGTCATCGTCGAGCCCGACGGGTACACGTGGACCAACCCCGTCGACGGGCCATGCCGAGGCTGCGAGCACGAACGTATGACCGGGCGGCCCTGTCCGCTGCACCCCAACCCGGTGACCGCAACCACCAACCTCACCCGATCCAGGCTCATCCTCCCATGACCACTCCAACGCCCGCCGATACGTCAGCAAGCCAGGTGGTGTCGTGGCTCGACCGTCACCACCCACACCAGCGGTACTGCCCCAAATGCGGCGACGACTGCTCAACGATCGGGATCACCCGGGTCGTGCACTTCTGGGACGTCTGTCAGTGCGGCAACCCCGGCTATGCCCACCTGGTTGAACAGCTCGCACACGTGACCTGTTTCACCGAGGGCGTCGGGTTGAACGTCGCGGTGGCGGAGTTGCTCCGCGACGCCAGCTACGTGACCGGCCGCTACAAGCTCGGCAAGGCCACGGCCGAACGGATCGACCGGTTCCTTGAAGCGAACCCGATCGTCAAGCGCGTTGATGGACCAGACAACGAGCCAGAGTGTCAACCCGCACAAGATTGATCGCCGCCGCCATCATCCTCGCAGCGTTCGGGTGCGACGCCAGCGAGCCGGCCGACGACTGGGCTGATTACGCCGACCGTTTCCCCGAGGCGCCGGTGGCCACACCCGAGGGGCTCGCTGACACCGTGGCGTGGGTGGTGCCGTGGGTGACCACCAACGACGGGACAGAGGCCACGTTGATCCGTTTCGTGCGAGACGGCGAGGCGGCCACGATCTGCGTGGCCAAGGTCGGACCCGACCAGTTGTGCCGGCCTGGTGTCAACGATCACCTGCGATTCACGGTGTTTACCGAGGTCGACGGGTTGTCGGTTTCGTTGGTGACCGACGTTGACGAGCAAGGACGGAACGCGCTCGAAACCGATCTTGAGGCCGCAGTGTGGTTGGCGCTGACCGGGCGCTAGGGCCCGACGGAACCACCGAAGACGGCGATACCGGCGGCGATGATCAGATAGACGAAGGCTCCGAACACGCCGAACCCCATGGCGATGAAGAACCCGGCGCGGATCAAATCGCCGGCGGACATCCCAGCCAACGACGGGGCCGGCGCGACCGGCGTCGAGGACCGAGGCTGGTCGAAGATCTTCGGTGGTTGTGTGCGCTCTCTCAACTGCCGTTCCAACTGAGATTCCGGGCTCAGGTTCGTCATTGGGGTCCTCGTTCTCGTGTGGCGGTACGAGGTGAGCATCTACCTGGACCACCACCGCTGTCAATGGGTCTTGTCAAATGTGGGGGATATCACCAACCCGAGCGCGCCGGCGTGTCTACGGTCGCGCTATGACGATCAACGAATTCAGACCAGTGCTCGTACTCCCAACCACACCACCGCGCCCAAACGGGCGGGGCGGCGCCGGCCTCGACGACGCCACCATCCGGGCCCTCGCCGTCGCCCTGGTCCAGGTGTTCCCCGACTTCCTTCCAAACAAATCGGCTGCGGCACCTTGCCGCAAGACCCCATCGGGAGTAGGGTCGAATCCATAGTCGAATTCGGCTGGTCCGCTGCACACCGAACTCATCTAACCGCCACGTGCAGTCCGGCTAGTCCGCCGCCGTTTCCCGAGTCTCTCGCTCCGGTTGAACGCACGAACCGCGCTTGTGCCGTCCAACGGATCGCCCTCCGCCCTGACACCTGGTGATTCGTGTGTTCAACCGGAGCGAGCGGCGAAGGAAGTAGCGGTAAAGGCCCGAACCCTTCACCTGGTGATTCCCAAAGTTGCCGCGAAGGGCTAGGAACCGGAACCCGAACCGGGACCCGGCCGGCAAGCTCTTCAGTGTCCGCGCGGCGGTGGGCACAGAGCACCGGCCCGGCCGAACCGGTTCGGGTTCCGTGTGTAGGCCGCACCAGCAGTCAACGGCGGAACTGCTGGTGTGGCCCACAGACGAACCACGAAACGAGGAGGGAACCCTGATGGACCGAGCCGCACGACGACGAGCAGAACGAGCCAAAGCCAAGGGCCGGCACCAGAAACCCCCGGTACTGATCGCCGGCGACGGGATCGCCGCCGCCTCCATCGGCGAGCAGTTCGAGGCCCGCCCGAGCGCCGACCTACCACCCAAGGTCGAAGGCAAACATCGTTGGGTGGCCACGGGGGCGTGGGTGATCTCCGACGTCGACGCCGCCACCGCGTTCGACGCCGACCGGATGAAGTTCCTCGACAACGAGAACCTGATGGTCCTCGGCATCGGATGCTGGGACTGCGAACAACCACTCGGCCTGATCGGTCACGACTCGCCCTGTCCCGCCGAGGGCGACTAGTGGCCCTCTACGCCCATGGGACGAAGGTCCCCGCCACCAAATCCCAAGCCGACATCCAACAGGTCTTGACTCGGTTCGGGGCCCGATCGTACGCCGCCGGGTTCAACCCCGAAGGCGCCGCAGTCGAGTTCGAGATCGATGACCGCCGCTACCGGATCATGCTCCCGTTCCCCCAGCCCGTCGAGACCAACGCCCGGTACGAGGCCGAGATCCGCCGCCGGTGGCGGTCGCTGCTACTCGTCATCAAGTCGAGGCTCGAAGCGGCGGCAACCGGGATCTCCTCGATAGAGGACGAGTTCGCGATGAACGTCGTACTGCCCGACGGTCGCACCGCGGCCGAACACGTCCTGCCGGCAATCGAGCACGCGTACCGGACCGGAGAGCTGGCGCCGATCATGGGCGGCCTCACACCGTCGGCCTCGGAGCTGGCCGAGATCGAAGCCGCGGGGACCGAATCATGACGCGCCGAACCGAGATCACCGTCCCCCGGTTCGAACGGCACGGCCTCGAAGCGTGGGTCGAACGGCGCCCACCGTTCGACTGTCTGCTCGGGCTGTGCGGCGTCGAGGGCTGCCCCGGCGGACCTGAACTCGGGATGCGAAGCCACGGTCGAGGAACCGCCGAATACTTCTGGATGCTCCGAGGCGAAGGGGTCGCCGTGCGGTACGCGTGGTTCGCCGACGAGCACCTCCCCGAGACGATCGCCGCACTCGACGTCAACGGGCCGTTCTGGCGGTCCATGTGGCCCTCCGGCGCGGCGGTGAGCTATCACACCGCAACCCCTGCCTATGACGGCCAAGAACGCAGCGACGGGTGCGATCTGCTTGGCATTCCGTGTTACAGCGACGTGGGCTATTGCGCCGCCGCTCACGGTGTCGACGTGCTCACCGCCCACGGCCCGGAAGCGGCGTGGGAATGGCTCGAAGCCCAGTGGCGCGAGTGGGCGGCCCTGGTCTGATGATCACCGGCGACCCCTACCCCAACGGCCAAGGCGAAGGCCTCGACACCGCAGCCCGGCCACTGGTCGCCTACGAGTCGATCGACTTCGCCGAGGTCTGGGACCGTGGTTTGATTCCGTGGCCGCCATGGGTGCCAGTCGAAGCGCCACCGTGCTGCTGGATCCTCGACACCGACTTCTACTGCCCGACGCATGGTTCTGAGCGCCGCAGACTTTGGTGCGATCGCCCGGCCGGCCACGAAACCGACACGGCCCACCGTGCGATCACCGACCTTGCCAAGGGCAAATGCGTCGAGTTCTTCACCGGGCCAAGGAGTAAAACCCCATGAGACTCATCGCGTTCAACCCACCCGAACGAGACAGCAACGGCCGAGTACTCGGCTACCCCGAAGCCAAAGCGTGGTCGGGGAACACCAAGAAACTCGCCGCGGTGGCCACCGTCTCGGCTGAAGTCAAAGCGGCCAACGCCCGCGACTTCGACTACGCCAGCCACTACAACGAGCACGGCACGTGGCGGCTGCGAAGCAAGTACATGCGCGACATCCGATGACGACCCTGTTTGATCTCGCCGTCTCATCTGTCGTTGACACCGAGGTGTTCGGGTCGATCTCGCTCGACGAGTGCCCCGATGAGGGCGACATCATCGATATGCCAGGCCCGCTCGTGGGCGAATGGCTCGTCGTCGACATCCTCTATCACTCCGCGGTGAGCCCCCGCACCGTCGTCGTTGTGTTGGTGGACGAATGATGGAAGGGCGATGGACGACCTATCGAGAGGAAACCGAGGGCCCGATCAACGGCAGTATTGGCGGGCTCCTCGGCACCCGACTGGCCGAGGACCGCGACCGTGTCGTCATACCAGACGACCTATACGGGCTCGTCATCGATGACTCGTGGGAGCAATGGCTCCGAGGTGCAGCCGCCGCGCACGCCACTCCTGCAGTCACGTTGGAGTTGACCCGGATAGCGGACGTGCTGGCGGATGGTGGCCGAGTCACGTTCGAGCGGACAACTCATCGTGGATGACGATGAGCTGCTCGCCGAGATCGAACGACGTCGCAACGACCCCGAGTTCATGGACCGACTCGACAGGATCATCACCGAGAACGCTCACATCCTGAATCGGCTGGACCCGCATCTTGGGCCGATCAAGATCGGGTGCCGACGGTGCGGGCAGAGGTTCGACCCGTTGGCCGGCGACCACAGTCTCGAATGTGTCCCTATCGGAGGAGTGCAATGAGCAATGAAGTAGGAACCGACACCGACGGCAACACCGTGTATGCGTGGGAGATCCCCCGCCGGCACCTACTGGTCCCGTTGATGGTGCAGGCCTTCGGCGATCTTGCCGCCCACGCCTACACCGCCGCGCTGGCGCTCCAAGAGTTCAGCGAAGCGCACAGGCGAACCCGATGAGCCCCCACGTTGAACACGCCAAAGCCGAACTCGAACGCCTCGGCCAAACCGCCGAAGATCCCGCGTTCGCCGCCTCACTCGTCGCCGCGGTCGAAGCGTTCTTCACCTACGGCCACTCGGGCGGATCAGTGGATATCGGCATTGAAATGCTCCACGATCTATTGCGCGGCAAAGCGTTGACGCCCTTGACAAACGACCCGGCGGAGTGGGTCGACGTGGCCGACAGTTCAGGGTTCCCGCTTTGGCAGAACCGCCGCCAGTCCGATGCGTTCAGCACCAACGGCGGGGCGACGTGGTACAGCGTCGACGACCCCGAAACGATCCACGAGTCCGAGGACCATGAGTGAACCGCCGGTATGCCCAAAGTGCGGTGGCACGTCGGTTGGCGGGAGTTCCAACTATGACCGGGTCACGGCGTGGTTCTGCTTTGGCTGCGGGCACGGTTGGCCAAGGAACGACGACCGTGGCTGAGCGCCCGACAAGCGAGTCCCCGTTCGCCCGAGTAGTCGAGACGATGTCGCCCGCTGCCCGGCGGTTGGCCGCCCTCAACACTTTCGGTGATCAACTGCTCTACGGGCGGTTGCAGATGAGCCGAGACGGCTCATGGACGTGGGAAGAGCTACGAGCATCCGACCTGCCGATTCCGACGAACAATGGAGACGAGACGTGAGGATCACGATGGAATCGACGACGGTCACCACCACCGTCGACGGGATACCCGCCCGACTATGGGAAGGGCACACCGAGACCGGGATCCCCTGCCACGCCTACATCACCCGGATCGCGGTCGACAAGGACGAGAACCTCGACCAGTTCGTCGACGAGCTGCAGGAGTGCCGCCCGCCCCGCAACCCGGACCTTGACGCAATCCCCAACCGGTTGATCCTGTGAACCGGAGAGTCCTACGGTTCGACGTCCCGGCCATCGATCGGGTCCACCGAATCCGGATGCATCCCGGGCCGATCACCCGGGTCGCGATCGGCCGTGGCGGCGACCTGGTCGGATTCTGGACCGAACAGCACCTCGACCAAGACAAGATCGACGGCCTGTTCCGTGTCGTCAGGACCGGGCAAACCTACGACCTGCCCTGGCTGTTGTGCGGCACCACGCCACCCCACGACGGTGTCGTATTCCACCTGATCGGCCATTGGGACGAGGCACCACAAACCGACGAAGGAGCGAAACCATGACTGACCCGATCACAGAACTGACGGCGTTGAGTATCGCCATCGCCGACGCCAAGAAAGAAGCGGCCGACGCGGTCGCCACCGCCTTCACCGAACTACAGGTCAAAGTCGCAGAGGCCACGCTACGAGTGCAAGAAACCCCACCGGATCCGCCCGACCCACCGCCACCGCCGCCCGACCCGCCAGCGCCATCGGGGCTCATCCTAAGCGGCCCCATGTTCACCGGTGATGGACTCACCGAAGAATCGTTCCACCAAGCATTCGGTGTCCGGAAAACCAACACCATGCACGGCATCGAAAACGTGCGGATCGTCGACACCGACACCTACGCCATCTTCGCCCCCGGCCGCGGCGACGTCAGCGCGGAGAAAGTCGACACCTGGATCGAAATAGAACCGGTGACCGCCATCGAAAGCTCGTTCACGGTCGAGTTCGAAGATCTCGACGGCAACCCCACCGATCTCGGCAGGCAAGCCAAATTCGGTTGGGGCTTGTCCGGCTACCACTCGGGCAAGGCATGGCCGGGCGGCAACAACTTGTTCCCTCCCGACTGGCTGATCCGGCCCACATGGAACCTGTACACCGGCGGCGAACCGAAGTTCGGTGTCTACATCTACACCCCGACCGACAACCCCGGCGCCCATGTCGGGTGGGACGGCGACCGGGGTTCGCGTGCGTGGGGTGGCCGGGTCCGAAACGGGAGCGGGTTCCGCCGGGCGGTCCGGGTCGACCCCAAGCACGGCCCGGTTCCCGGCGGCCGCCACGACATCAAGTTGAGAGTCGAAGGCGCCGACAATGCCAGCGACGCCGAGCTGACGTTCACCGTCGACGGGACGTCGTGGGTTTTCCCGCTCGGTCGGATCGGGTCGTGCGATCGGGTGGTCCCGACGTCACGGTGGGGTGGCGGTGACGGTGACGGCCCCACCCGCGACACCGAATATCAGATCAGCAACGTTGTCGTCGCCGAGCGCTGAGCGCGCCTCGCGATTCGCGGCCCGTTAGTACCGGATTGACATGGCAACAACCAACCGCACATTGGCCGCGCTGATAGCGGTGGCCGCCCTCATCGCGTCGGGGTGCGCTGATCTCGACGCGGTAGACCAGGTCGACGGGTTTGGCACGGGCGGGGTCGCGATAGCAGGACCGACGACGTCGCCGGCGTTGCAGTCAGTCACAGCGGGCCAGACAATCACCACTGCCGGACGTTCTTCGCTGGCCCCGACGCCGTCGGTAACCAGCCGTCAAATCGTCACGACGGGCCAGGTGGTGGCAACGAGCCAAGCGACCGTCACAAACCAAACGGCCGCTAGAACCGAGACATCCCCGCCGGGGTTCTCGGAGGATTGCATCGCCCTCGGGTACCTGGGGCACTGCAGCGTCTACTCCGTTGGGTTCGATCAGGGCCATAGCGAATGCCGGGCATGGCTCGATCGCGGGGAATTGGTCGAGTCGCCCAACTGGTCGCACGTCCTGACCCCTGAAGGTACGAGCGAGTTCTATGAGGGCTACGAGCTGGCGTATCTGAGCGCTGGTTGCAGCTACGAATAGCGATTTCGCAAGATCCCGGGGCGGGCCAGCATGGCCCGCTCCACAACCAACAGAAAGCAACCATGAAACGACTCATCAAACTCGGAGTGCTCTGCCTCATCACGGCATCACTCGCATTCATCACCACGACCCCAGCGGTCGACGCACAGGAAGAACCGGCCGAGCTGGTCGCACCGACGATCACCGGCGCGGAGTACAACGACAGAGACCGAGTGGTCGTACGGTTCACCGCACCGACCGATGACCGGGTGGTCGGCTACATCGCGTTCTTCGGCGACGGTCAGGTCGGCTCGGTCATCGCTCAAGCCGACGAGCGCCGGTTGATGATCCCCGCCGACGAGATGTTCGCCGGCGAGCTATACACGATCACGCTGCGAGCAGTCACCGCCACCGATCGATCGGACCGGTCGAACCTGTGGAGCGTGCAAATCCCCGCCGATCACCCGTACTCGTTGGCTGACAACGACCGGGCGATGCAGAACCGGATCACGGCACTACTACGCCAAGAGGGCTGCACATCCCAGCTCGCTGGCGAGGGCCGCCAGATCAAAACGGTCGAGGAGATGTTCGGCCTGATCGACCGGTGCGCCTCGGAGATCGCAGCGCTGTCTGTCACCTATGCGTTCGTGTGTTCCAACGTTGAGGGCTCACCGATCCGGTTCGGTATCGGTGGCTCCGACCGGAGCTTGACCACGATCATCCCGACACTGAACGGGACCGAGCTTGCCAGCTTCACCCGCAACGGGAACGTGATCGACGTGCAGGTCCCTGGCGCCTCCATCCCGGCCGACATCGCCATGCCCTGGTCGCTTCAGATCCAGGGTCGAACAGGCGACGGGATGGTCACCACCCCACTGTCAGCCCCGTTCACCGTCACCGGCCAGACGTGCCAGTCATGAAGGAGCGCACCATGAAACGATTCATCAGAATTGCAGCGCTCTGCCTGATCACGGCATCGCTTGGGCTTATCACTGGCGTTGGGCCGGTCGACGCTCAGACCAACAAACCGGAATCGCCGGGGATCCTCTCCGCCACCTACACCGACGACGACACCATCGTTGTCCGGTTCCGAGCGGCGGAAGATCCCAACGTTGTCGGCTACGTCGTCAACCTCGACGGGTCCCGGCTACGCACCGTCGAGGCCGGGGCCGACGACCGAGAGTTGGCTATCCCGCCCGAAGCGCTCACCGCTGGGGTCGAGCACGTCGTGTTCATCAAAGCGATCACTGACGACGGGACCCTGTCGCGGCACTCGAACCGAGCGCGGGTCAGGGTCGACGCCGATCACCCGTTCAAACCGCAATCACCCGAGCGCGAGGCGAGGATACGCAACGCCCTCCTGGACATCGGTTGCAACGCTGCCGACGCGGAGCGGGGCGCCAAGTTGGACCTGGTGACGATCGACGAGCTGTTGGCTTTCGTCGACACCTGCACCGACGGCCCCGAAGAAACCCCGCCGACGACGGTCCCGCCGACCACGTCGCCGCCGCCGACAACGGTTCCGACGACGGTCCCGCCGACCACGGTCCCGGCCGCCGAGTTGGCGGCCCCGACGATCACCAGCGCAGTGCATTGCGGTGACCTCGACGCGGCGAACATCACGTTCCTGTTCACCTCGACCGTGACCGAGCGGACCCGGATCATCCCGACCGTGAATGGTCACACCTTCGATGCGATCACGTTGCTCCCGAACCGCAACGACTACGGCATCGAAGGCGCCGCGATCGTGGCCGCGGGCGTGACTCGACCGTTCTCGCTGCAGCTGCAGGTCGCCACCGACGATGCGGTGTCGCCGCTCTCGGAGGCGAGGACGGTCACGGTGTTGCGGTGCTCGTTCCCGCCGCCAACGACGACCACGACGACGGCCCCGCCGACGACGACGACGACGATGATGATGGGCAACCAGGACTGAAAGGATCGGTCGACACCGGTGGGCATCGACTCCGGCACGTGCGATGCTCACCGGTGAGGCCACAACCCGAAGGGATCCCGATGGGTGACAAGAAACATCAGACGAAAATCAAGGGCCAGCCACCCCAGGACCCGCCGACGTCGCGGCCACCACGAGTGCGCCCGATGAAGGTCAACACTCGGCCCCCGATCCGCCGGTTCCTCCCCTCAACCGAGTAGCCGGCGCCAACGGCGCATCCGCCGGCCCAAGGGCCCGTCGCGTAGCATTCGGGCCATGCAGGCAACCGAACTCGACCTACGCCCCCCCGAGGTTCGCCTGCTGCTGTACCGGGGCGATCACCACGAGTTCCTCGTCGCGCTCCAGGAACGGTCGAGCCAAACCAAACGGGACCTCTCCGCCTGGACGAACTGGCAAGCACGGTGGCGACCGAACCGGACCACCGACGAACCGGTCGTGACCTTCGACGTCGTCCTCGACCCCAACAACGTCGACCTGTACGTGATCGTCACGCCGGCGCACACCACCCAGATCGAACCCATTGGCGTGTGGGAGCTCAAAGGAAACACGCCTGACGGCGAGCCTGTCACCCTGGTGACCGGGCCGGCCGAGTTGTCCTTCGAAGTCCGACCCGACGGCATACCCGACGGGGGATAGCAATGAGCGACGCGATGGGGCCTGGCGCGGGGCCGGCCGAGCGAGGTGGACTCTTGAGCGAACGAGTGGCGATCCAAACCAACCGGGCCGACCTGATCGTGAGAGGCCCTGACCTCGACGTGATCATCGGCCGGTCCCTCCCGGTCAGCCCGCCATCGGGGGGTGGCGTCACCCGACGATCGACAGGGACCATCACCCGAACCGCGCTCAACCTGTTGTCGACGATCACGTTCGGTGACGGTGAGATCATGACGTTCAACTACGACACCAACGACCGACTCGCCGGCGTGGCCACCAACCGCAGCGAAACCGATGTGGCCGGTTTCACCTACAACGACGCCGGGCTCCTCACCGGCGTCACGTTCTGAAAGGACGCCCAGGCCCGTGGCCAACGACATCGACCTCGACCTACTCGACGAGACCACACCGTCACCGACCGGTGGGCCCCCCGACGCGGAGGGGAACGCCCCTGGCGACGAGATCCGGGCGCAGGATCTGACCGACGGGATCAAGCGGCCAACGAATGCTGCGCTCAGTGTGATCGAGACGGTGGTGAACACGATCAACGACGAGATCGCGGCCAACACGGCAGCCATCGTTAACGAGGCCGCGATCAACGCCCTGATCGCCACCGCCACGTCCGGGCTGTTGACCGGGGCCAGCATCGACGAACAGGACCTGGTGCTGACCCGCCGAGGCCTCGACGATCTGCGGCTCACCCTCCCGACCGGAGGTGGCAACGGTGGCACGACCGACCCGTTCGCGGTCAACAACCTCGCGTTCGACGTAGACACCAGGGTGCTGACCGTCTCTCGCCGCAACGGCGTGAACCTGACCGCCACCATCCCCGACCAGTCGACCGCGGTGGCAGCCAACGCCACCGCCATCAGCACCAACGCCACGGCGATCGCCGCCAACGCCGGCGCGATCGGGACCAACACCAGCGACATAGCAACCAACGCCAGCGCGATCACCGCCAACCAGGGGGCAGCCAGCACCAACGCCGGCGCCATCGCCGCCAACGCCACCGCCATCGCCGCCCTCCCATCGACCGGCGACGTCGGTGACCTCATCGCTGCTGCCATCACCGGTTCGGTCGTCAGCGTCACCAAGTCCGGTAACACGATCACGGTCCGCAAACGGGACGGCACCGAGAACACCTTCGACGTCTCCGGCGGGGCGCTCACCCCCGACCAGGCGGCGTTCTTCACCCACGTGGCCCGCACCGCCGGCCGGGTCGACCTCGACGCCCAAACGTTTATCAACGCATCCAACGTCGTGATCAATGACCGGTCCGTCACTGGGGTCCCGGTCACGTTCACTCATCACGACACCAACACCGACAGCGACACCATCGGCACCATCAAGACGGTCAGCTTCGCCCCGCCGGCGTCGTCGCTGCAGTTCCCGTCTCTGCTCGGCGGGCGCCTCACACTGACCCTGCGATTCCAGACCAACAGTGTCTCGGGGTTCCCGCCGGATCCGCAGCTGATCGCCTTCGGCTACGGGGCCCACTCGTTCGCGTTTGGGCTCGCCAATGCCGGCGTCGACGTCATCGCCGGCGGGACGATCTCGCTCACCCTCGACATTCCCGAGGCCGACTACTCCGACGCGATCAACGTGACACCGTCGGTCACCTACCGGTTCACCAGCCGCGGTGCTTCCTACGTCGGCCGTGTCGTCGTCGAATCGATCCGCCACGAACTCCGAGGCCCACTCCATGACGCCATCGTTCAGGTAGCGCAGGATCAGGCGTCGACCGCGGTGCAGCTCATCCAACCCGAACTCGACCGTATCCGTGGTGACGTTTCCGCCGAGCGCACGTCGCTGTCGGAACTGAGCGGGCGGGCGTCGCCGCTGCGAACCAAGACCGACGTCGACCCGGTGTTCGACAACGTCTATTTCGGGGCCGCCCCTCCCGCGTTCGGTGGGGTTCCACCATCGAGCACCATAGGGCTGACCGCAGCCACCAGGGGCACCCCCGGCTATCTGCTGGCCGACGGGGTCACCGGGGTGTGGGTCGTCGCCCCTGGCGGGCCCGGCTACTTCCTGCGGGACACCACCGACAACAGCCGCTCCGACCTCAGCCGAGACGGGATCAACAGCAACGCCAACGCTGAGGTGGTGACGTCGTTCTTCGATGGGGTCTCGTTCTTCGTGTACCACGTCATCGGGTTGACCGCGGGCCGGACCTACGAACTCGACATCACGGTCACGTCGACGGTGGTGGCGTGGCAAGACGACATCGACGTGATTAAAGCCGAGATCCAAAACCTGATGGCCGAGATCGGCACCCGGCAAATACTCAATGCCGGGATCGTGGGTTGGCTCAACAGCATCACGTTTGCCGAGTCGGTCGACGTCGCCAAGACCGCCACCGACCTGAACAACAACGCCGGCCTCCCAGGCCAACAGGCGTTCGAGGTCGAACAAGACCCCGTCACCGCCCTGGTGGCCAGCAACCGCAACACGGGCCCGCTCAACGCCCGATTGGCTGGGGTTCAAAACCCGACCGACGCCCAGCGGGGCGCGGTCGGCCGGAAACTCATCTACCTCCCCCGGATCCGCAGCGACAACCGTCTGACCGAAGTCGTTGGCGTCAACGACTCGATTAGTTCACCTGGGGTCCCGTTGCTGCGGGCCACCGCGGCGAACCGGTTGGAGTACTCCAAGCTGATCCCGGCAACGACGGCGGGAACCCAACAGGTTCGGGTCCATCCGCTTCCACCCAACCTGACGATGCGCGAGTGGTGGACTCTCGACACCAGCCAAATGATCAACGGGGCCCCCACCGCGGTCACGACCGAGGTCGTGTTCACCCGCCTGTTGCCGACCGCGCCGTTCACCGTGACCGTCCGGGCCCGGTCGGTGGCCAACGGCAACCCCGGCGCGGTGCAGACCTTCACCGTCGAAGGCAGCCCAACGGGCCGAGAGGTGACGGGCTCGACCGTGATCACCGTCGGCCAAGAGGCCGTCACCGTCTCGTTCGACTACAACCCCTCGACCCGACTGTTCCGAGTAGCGGGCGAACCAAACAGCAACGGGTGGTTCATCCTCGACGTCCAGTTTCAGGTCTACTACGACTCGACCGAGACCGTCCCCGCGGTGCCAGCGCATTCGGAGTGGCAAGACATCGGCCCCTACCGCGACGTGACACCGGTCCTCATCGAACCCTCCGTACCGCAGAGGGCGCCCCTCGATACCGCGGTGTTCAACATCGCAACCCCCGACGGTGTGTTCAGCACCAACCATCCCGTCGGCGGCGCAGCGGGGAACGACACCGAAGGGTTCTACCGGATCGCGGTCGACACCAGCAATCCACCGACACCAGCCATCGACATCTTCGACTGGTCATCGGCCGAGATCCCGGCGTTGACCGCCGCTATCGCCAGCTCCCTGTTGGCCGCGGTCGACCTCCCGTTCCGGGGCCTGTTCACCGAACGACGGGTCGCGAACTCTGTGGCCGAGCTGGCAACCCAGCTGCAGGCAATGACCGCGGACGGCGGATCGATCCTGTTGGCCCCCGCCGGCCTCCAGGTGTTCCGCAACAACGCCACGTTCGTTGTGGCGTTGAACGCCGCCAGCCCCCAGATCGCCCTACCCCAACCGATCCCAATTTCTAGCGAGGTCAGCGAACGGTCGGTGAACCCGGCGTTCACCTACGACACCGGCGATCAGTCGTGGCGGGCCAACCGCCAAGTGGTCGCCGATTTCTACTTCCATGGGACCGCGGCGATCAACGGGACCAAACGAATCACCGACCCCGACACCGACCTGCGGGTCCTTATCGAGGCCGAAGTCCGAGCGGCGGCCGCGGTCGGGTTCACCGCCATACCCGAAGGCAAGTTCGTGTTTCACCTGCCGTCGAACATTTTCCAGACCGACACCACAAACGATTTCTCGTTCCAAGGGTCGATCCCGGTCAACGTCGCCGTCGGCGACAAGATCCGGTTTCAGATCTCGTTCCACCTCGACGGCGATGATTTCAACAACACGTCGTTCTCGATCAGCGCCAACGGCATGCTCACCAAGATCACAACATGGTCATAGGAACGGGGGCTCGACGTGGCTCGCTATAACACCGGCGCCCGGTACAACTCGGGGGCACGCTACAACGAAGAAACCGGGGCCGGCATCGATTACGAACGGATCATCCGAGACGTCACCGCCCGCCTCGAGCCCCAGCTGTGGGCGATCGCGGTGATCGTCAACCGACGCAAAACCAACCCGTAGCCGCCACGCTGATCGGAGCCCCCATGGCCACCAACACACCGTCAAGCCCGTCCAGGCCAGCGACGAAGGTGCTCGCCAACCTGGTCACCGGTGCTGGGATTGTCGCCGCGATCTCTGCCTACGCGGCGTGGCAGGGCCTGGAGCTGACCAACCAGGAGATCACCGGGTTCGTCGCGGTGGTGGTGGCGATCGCCAACTCGGTCGGCTGGAAGATCAAGGAAACGAAACCGCCACCGTCGGCCGAACAGACACTCCTGGACCAGGGTTGGAAACGGCCGATACCACCCGGGCGCCCCTAGCACCGCCCGCATCCGGATCCGGTCGGGGCCCGCCGCTACGTTTAGGGGATGGCACTCGCCGTCCCGCCCACGTTGAACGAAACCCAACCACTCAGAGGCCAGGTCGCCACCGTCGACCAGTACTCGTCGTTGGATCACAAGGCGATCATGCGGTCGAACATGGACCACCTGCCCCGCTGGGTGCCCGTCGTCGACCGTCGCCGCCTCACCGCCTACCTCCTGCTCGACGCCTACCACAACAACGTGGCCCGGGCGTTCCTGAACGTCGACCCCAACGACCCCGACCGCCAAGACAACTGGCAGGAATACGGCGACATCGGGGTGATCGTCCGGCGTATCGCCGCCGCGATCCTGGGTGAACAACCGGGCCTGGTGATCGACGGGGCCGACGACCCGATCCCCGACGTCGCCAACATCCGGACCGCGCCCGAACCGCCGAACCCGGCGGTGATGACCGAACCGGAGTTCGAGATCCGCAATGTCGCCTATGAGGCCGCGGTGGAGGTGTGGCGGGCCGAAGCAACGCAACTGTTCGACGAGTGGCGGGAACTGGTGCGGTTGGCCCCACTGAAAAGCAAGCGTCAGCGGTGGTTGCATAAGTGGGCGACCGATGACCGGGTGATCGCCAAGATGGTCGAGAACGAACGGGCAAACGTCGTCAAGTTCGGCGACGGGGTCTACGTGATGGGGTGGGACGACGTCCACCAGCGGCCAACGATCGAGATCTACGACCCGAACGCCTACTTCCCGCACCTCGAAGACGTACAACCGGCTGTGTTCCCCGACGTCGTCAACCTGACCTACGGGTTCTTCCAGCCCGACGGGCAGGGCCGCCGCCATCCGATGGTGCGCCGCATCCGATACGAACTGGTCGACATCACCGGCATGGACCGCGAGACCGTGTTCCTCGGTAGGCCCGCCGGGTACCTGGCCAACCCCGCCGACCAACGGCAGGTGTGCGTGTTGACCGACGCCACGTGGCGGCTCGAAGACTTCCGGCGGACCGATCTCCAGACGATGGCCACCGCCGGCACCTACCGGCGGATGCTTGTCGACGGGGTCAGCGTCGAGCTAAACCGCTTCCCCCTCGGCTATGACTTCGTGCCCGTCGTCCACCAGCCCCACACCCTGGCAACGCAGAACCATTTCGGCGAGTCCCCATTGCTCGGCATAGCGCAACTGTCCGACGAGCTGGCGGCCTCGGACACCGACGAGAGCTTGGCGTCGCGGTGGGCGGCCCGCCCGCCGTTCACCGTTTCCGGGATGGCCCAGGCCGGCGGCAAGACCGAGGAAGAACGACGCAAGGCAAACCAGATCAACGTGCGCCCGGGGTTCGCGGTGAAGGTGAAAGAGGGCGGCGGGGTCGACGTGATCGACATGGCGCAGTCGCTGGTCGCGATCGGCGCCAGGATCGACAAGCTCCTGAAGCGCCAGTCGACAAACATCGAAGTCCCCGAAGGCCTCATCGGCCGCCTCGACGCCTCCGAGGTCCCGTCCGGCCTGGCGTTGACCCTGTCGTTCACGTCGTTTGATCAGTCAACCCAGGCCGCCCGCCTGGCCCGGGACGGGAAGAACGAACTGATCGTGAAGATGGCCCAACGGATCCAGATCCACCACACCGGCGGGTTCCCAAACGAACAAGGCGCCATCGTGCCCGACATCGAGGTGTACGACGGGCGGGTCCAGTTCGGCACGTTCATGCCCCAAGATCTCGCCGGCACGGTGCAGGTCATCACCAGGGCCCTCGACGCGTTCGCCATGTCACAAGAAACCGCGATCCGGATGCTGCAGGCAGAGGGCGTCCCCGTCGACGACATCGCAAACGAGTTGGCCGCCATCCGCGCTCGGATGACCGAACAGGCCAAGCAGATCCGCGAGGCGTTGGGTGACCGCCAAGTGGTCGCCGACTTCCTGGGGATCATCCTCGACACCGAAACCAGCCTCGACCCCGAACCGGATCCGGAACCGGCCACCGACCCGGTTACCGGCCCCGGCGCGCCGGGAAGCAATGGGGCAAATGGCCCGGTGCCAGCGGGGTTAGCGGGCGCGTAGGGTGCGGGGTCTCATCACAAACGAAAGGCCCACACAATGAACCCGAGATTCAACAAGTACGCGCTCCCGGTCGCCGCCTTGCTCGTGGCGGTGGTGGCGTTCGTTGGGATCAGTTTCGCCCAAACGAACGGCACACCAACGACCGCCGAGCGCGGTGGCGACCCGGTCGCGTTGAGCGACTCCGCCTCAAACCCCGGCGCTGCCCCCGCCGCTGGTCGTCCAGTCAAGGGAGGCCAGAACGTCGACGCCGGCGCGGCCACGACCACGACCCGGCCAGCGGTCACGACGACCAAGGCGCCGGCGGCCGCGGCGGCTGCCCCCCCACAAAACGGGCGCGCCGGCCGCAACGGTCGAGATGGTGCGCCCGGCAGAGCTGGCGCCCCCGGCGCGCCAGGCGCCGACGGAGCGCCCGGTCGAGATGGCGCACCAGGCGCCGACGGAGCGCCCGGCGCGGACGGAGCGGATGGAGTGGATGGAGTTCCGGGACGCGACGGGCGCGACGGCGCACCGGGACGCGACGGTCGCGACGGCGTAGCCGGACGTGACGGTTTGCCTGGCCGCGATGGCCGCGATGGTCAGGCCGGTGTCGCCGGGCCCGCAGGCCAGCAAGGCATACCCGGCCCGCCAGGACCCGCCGGCGTCGACGGCAAAGCAGGCGAAGACGGCCAAGACGGCGAGGACGGCCAAGACGGGGAGAACGGGATCCCTGGGCTGCCCGGCGAGCCCGGCCCCCCCGGACCTGCAGGCGAGGACGGCGCAGACGGTGAGCACGGCGAGACCGGCCAGGACGGCGCCCCCGGACCAGTTGGGCCTCCTGGCGAACCTGGCCCTCCCGGTCCTCCCGGCAACCCAGGGCCCCAAGGCCCTCCCGGCGAACCCGGCCCTCCCGGCGAGACCGGCCCTCCTGGGCCGCCAACACCTGGCGGGAACCCCGAAGACCCGGGCGGCCCTGGCGACACGACACCGCCGACCAACGTCAACGACGACGACAACACCGAGACCGAGCCCCCGATGACCGACGGCGGCGGGATCGTTCCTTAGGCACTCACCGACCGGGATTCGAGATCGGCGAAAACAGGATGGCCATGGTCACCCCGTCGATCACCCCGGTCGGGTTCAACGAGTACGCCACCTGGAAACGCTTGACCCATTCCGTCGTTTCGGGCCCGAACGATCCGTCGTTCTTCGTGGCCATCAACGCCTCTGGTTTCCACCACGACAACGCGACCTGCGCCTGACGTACCGCCTCGCCCTTGTCGCCGGCCTGCAGCAATCCCGGTGACCGGGCGGGCGGCGCGGGGCGCGGCGCCGGCGGGGTCTTCGGTGGCGGTGGCGCGTCGAGGATCCGGGCCGCTTCGTTGTTGATCCGCCCGATCATCGGGTACAGGTGATTGCCTGGGCATTCGGTGGCTTTGGTGTCGCGGTGACCGCCCGAGAACGCGCGGGGCCACCAACCTTGCTGGTGGCCGAACGCCACCAGCTCGGCGAGGAATACGATCAACTCGTTCGACGGGCGGATGATGCTGAAATTCCCCATCACCGCGATGCCGTGCGACACGTGGTTATGGCCGAACGTGTGGGCGCCTCGCTTGCCGACCCCGCGGCCCTCGAACGCCACCAACGAGAACGGGTCGACCACGGTCGTGTAGCCAATGTCGGTGAACCTGGGCCGGCGGGTCACCTGGTGCGAATGCTGAATATTCCGCATTCCCTGCTTGCCCCGCGACGACCCGACGGTGTGATGTAACCAAAGCTCCGGCGTCGGGGTCCGAATCGAGGGGATGCGTGACTTGGGGGCTCTGGCCCCCCACTGCCTGCGGGGCACGATGTCGGTCATGGCCGATGCACTCCTTCCGGGGGCTGGTGAACGTTTGGTGCCCGACACCGTAGGCGCCGGGTGTCGTGTTGTAGGTTCCGGAGCGTCATGGGTCAGTTGGGCGCGGTGGATCCGCGATCGTTCATCAGGACCGGAACCGCCGGTACTGGGCTCTGCCGCGCCCAGCTCACCCCTTTGGACCGAGGCGCTATGCTCTTGGTCAACCCACCCTCAGTACATGGGGTGGTGCGCCCTCTCGGCAGGCGACCCAACGCCGTGACCGCAGTCCCTGGCAGCGGATAAGCCAGGAGCAACGGCAAACACGATCAGATGAGGATCCGCGAAAAGTAGCGATGACCGATCTCCCGCCCGTGTACCAACCGGCACCACCGACCGAACCGCAACCGGCTGCGCAGCCAGTGACGGCCCCGGTCGTGGGGGCACCGCCCCCGCCGGTCACGCCAACGGTGCAACAAGCACCACCAGTGGCACCGCCGCCGCAGGTGACGCCAGCACCGCCGGTACACCCCCAAGCGGTGGGACCACCCCCGGCGCCGGTAGCTCCGGCACCAGCGGCCCCGCCGTTCATCCCTGCAGTGCCACCGCCGGCGACGCCAAGCGCAGGCCAGCCGGTGGCCCCCCAGCCAGTAGGCCAACCGCCTGCGGTTCAGGCACCGCCCGGGATACCCGCAACGCAGTCACCTCCGGCGCCGCAGCCCGTACAGCCGCAGCCACCGGTCAACGACTTCACCGCGGTAGAAGGGGATCCCAACGCTACGTTCCGCAAGGATCAAGTCGAATCGATCATCGGGGAACGACTCGCAAAGCAGGCCCGTTCGTTTGATCAACGAACCCAAGCCCTGTTGGCGGGTCGAACTCCCGAACAAGCAGCTGAGATAATCCAGGCGCACGACCAGGCGGTCGAGGCCGGCAAAGACGAGATCACCCGGGCACGGGAGGCTGAAGCGGCCGCCACCGCCCGGGCGACTGAACTCGAAGCCAGCACCCGGCAAGCCTCCATGCGTTCGGAACTGATCTTGGCGTTGAACCGCCCAGCCGTCGACCAAACCGGCCAGCCGCTCCCGCCCGTCAATGCCCAATACCTCGAATCGGTGTTGACGTTGGCGATGCCGGTGGCGATGGCTTCGGTCGACCCGGTGAACGCGGTCAACGAGGCGGTCAACTACGTCCGCCAACAAGCTGCGCCCATGTTCGGGCAAACCCCGGCCCCCGCTGTTGGAAGCCCCGGCGCTCCGCTCCCACCTCCCGCCCCGGTACCTGTGCCGGGCCGGCCGATCGGTCAGCAACACCAGAACGGTGCGCAGACGGTCGAGGAGTCAGCGGTCGCCGCGTACAAGGCGATGAAGGGCGGCACCAAGCCGCCCGCGGTAGCGCCACCGCCGGCACCGCCGGCCCCGCCCGCTACCTAACGAAGCGCCCGGCACCGCCCGGCGCGCCCACCTCACAGTCAGGAGAGTGACGTCATGACCATGGCGTATACGTCCGATGATCGGAAAGTTCCGAATCGGTCGATGTTCTACCGGGCCGAAGGCGTGTCAAAGAAGACGATCACGGTCTCGGTCAACGTGGCCGACATCATCGCTTCAGCGAACGCCCGGGCCCTCTACATTCCCGAAGGGTTCCTGGAGCCTGGCCGGCTCATGGGCCGCTACACGTCGGGGGCCAACAGTGGTTTGTGGGCGCCGATGCTTCCCGGTTTCACCGGTGCAGCCAACCCCAACACCGCCCTTGGGATCCTGTGGGATCCCGTCTATTTGACCCGAGACGGCGACGGGGCGATCCAGGAGACGAGGGCCGCGGTCGCGGTCATCCCCGAAGGGGCCGAAGTGTTCATGCTTCGCTCGAAGATCCCAAAGCTCGGCACCGGCGATTCTTTCACCGCTCAAGGCGTCGCCACTGGCGCCACTACCCCCACGGCCGCCCAACTCCCCGATGGTGTGATCGACGTCGAAGCATTCGGCGTCAACAACATCAGCGGACTCTGATCGAAAGGAATCGACCATGGGTTACGTTTGGCAAGACATTTCGCCGCAAGAACTGACGGCGATCGCTCGGTACATCCTCCTGGAGGAAGACCGCCCCGAAAACCTCGAAACACTTGAGGACTATTTCCCCAACGAGACCGTTGTTGGTCAGCGCCTCAAGTGGCGTGAACGGATCGATAAGCCGTTCACGACGTCGGTCCCGTTCCGCGGGTTCTCTACGCCGATGCCGATCGGGAAGCGTCCCGGGGTGCAGCGCAAGGAAGCGGGCATTCTGCCCCTCGGGATCTCGTTCGAGTTCACCGAGTACGACATGTTGCTGCAGGAGGCGTTGGACACCAACACCAACGCCCTCGACCTGTTCCGTCCCGAGATCTTCGACGACGTGTCGCGGGGGATCCGGGGGGCGATGAACCGGGCCGAGCTGCTCCGTGGCGCACTCCTCGCCGGCGCTGGTTTCACCGTCAATGAGAACGGCGTCAACGAGACCGTCACCGCGGGCCGTAACGCCCTCAACAACCCGACGGCCTCGACCGCCTGGTCGGCGCCGACCGCTGATCCTCACGCCGACGAGCGCTCGGCCCTCAACCGGCTCCGCACATCGCAGGGTCTCACCTGGCAGTTCCTGGAGGTGCTGACCAACTCCGAGACCTACAACATCTACCAGGGCCTCGCCGCTGTTCGGTCGTCGTTCCAATCGTTCCGGGTGCTTTCGTCGCTCGGTGGGGAACAGGTCAACCAGCTCCGCCAGGAACAGAACCTCCCGCCGATCCGGATCATCGACCGGGAGATCGAAAACCCGAACGGGACCATGTCGAAGCTGGTCGCCGACAACGATTGGATCTACGTTCCCCGCCGCGGTACCGAGACGGTCGGCAAAACCGCGTGGGGTGTCCCCCAGGCGGCGTCGCTCCAGGGCATCGCCCTGCAGGGTGCGGCCGCCCAAGGCCCGGTCGCCTATGTGCTGGAAGAGGCGAACCCGCCTCTCCGGTTGACCGTCGTCGACGCCATCGGCCTCCCCGTCCTTCAGGCACCGGACTGGACGTTGCGGCTCAACACCAACGCCGGCCTCTGATCGCAGGGGAACGGCGGCAACCCAGGAGGTAGCCAATGAGCGACAACAAGCTGAAGTACCCCGTCTGCGGGGGTGGTCGGATTTGGGGAACCGATGAACCGGTCCCGGATTCGATTGCTGCCAAGATGGATCGCGGCCACTTCGCCGAGGTGTCGGAAACGATCGACGACGCCGCAGGCGAATCCGACGGTGATGATGGTGGCGGGGATGGCGGAGAGGGGGCCGCCGTCGAGGAGTGGTACGACTCCTCGACGGTTGCCACCGTCCTCGACGGTGTCGGCGACGACCCGGTGCGAGCGCAGTACGCGATCGCTCGGGAACTCGAACGCCCCAAACCGCGCGACGGGATCCTGAACCCGTTGACGGCCATGATCGGTGGCTGACTTCACCTCACCGACCGACCCGGACCGGATCACCGTCGTGTCGTGGTCCGGTCCGATCCCGGACAAGGTCGAAACCGAACTGGGGGAACTCGTCGACGTGCTCGGCGGGGCCCTCCTGGTCGCCCTCTACCGGCTGACCATGGCCCGAGGGGCGATGGTCTCTACCGCCGCCAGTCGGGGTTCGGGTTCGGCCCGCTCGGATCATCAGGCCAATATCGACGGCCCGATCGACGATCAGATCGCCCGCCTTGTTACCCGTATCGAGGCGGCCGGGTTGACCCCAACCGAGGTGGGGACCGACATTCTCGACTCGGCGAAGACGGGCCCGGAAGAGGCGACGATCATCGTCGACACCGTCGCCCCCCACCCACGCCGCGGTTGACGCCAACCCGGCGGGCCGCTCAATCTGAAATGGGGCAGGAAGGGTGATCGCTCACATCAGCGATGTTGCAGCAGGGATGAAGGTCGCGGCGTTGACCGTGTTCAGTCTCGTGGCCACCCTCGCCACCTGGACGTGGACGCTGGTGACCGATGTGCAGGCCGGCGCGGACGCGATGACGTTCCTCCCCGGTGGTGCCGTCGCGGTGTCGTCGGGGGCGTTGGTGTGGGTCGTCCGCCAGTTCGCAAACGGGAAACTCCTCCACACCGACCACGCGGCCAACATGACGGCCATGGCCGGCGCGGTCGAACGATCAGCCCGAGCGGCTGAACAATCGAACGAGATCGCAGCAAAGGCGTTGGCCCGGGAGGACGTGTTGACCCAACTTCTGCTCGACAAGGGCTGACCGGGCGGGCGATCATGGCCGCCGTGGCGCGTCGGGTCTCGCCCAACGGATGTGATCTCCATGGGGCGGGGCCCGACCAAACAACACCCCTTGCGGCACAGTGCCGCAGACGGTAGAATGATGATCATGGGAATCATCAACGAACCAGCAGAGATCCGTCGGGCCCGGAAGCTCTACAACGCCACCGTCTGCATGGAACGCCAGTTCGCAGGAACCGACGCCGGGCCAATGTGGGCGAAGGCCCGCAAGGCTGCCGGCCGTCGTCTCTACGCCGCCCGCCGCACCCACACCCCGATCACCATCATCGCCTAGATCCAACCCCTGGTCTCCTGTGCCCTCCCTTCCCTCCGGATGCCCCGGCGTACAGCCCGGGGTGTGAGAGCACATTCGTGGGAGGCCAGAGCGCGGGGGCAACCGAAACCGTTCCCGGCGTCGACGTCGCCCTCGGCCCGGGAGCGGGGTTGTCCTAGGTCGAACCGCTTATGCCAGTGCCATCACCAGACCCTGACCATCCGCCCGACACGGTTCCCCTCGCGATCACGATCCTGATCTCTGGAGTCATCACCCTGATCGTCATCGTCGCGTTCGCTGGTTGGCCGCCGATGGGCTGGTCGTGGCTGGCGTTCGGGCCTGGCTTGGTCGTCACCGTCATTGGCTTGGGAACGACCGTTGGGATGGTGTTGCGGGCCCGAAGCAAGGAACCACCACCGTGACCATCCCCGCCAACACCAAAGCAGCCCAAGCGCTCGTCGACCTAGCCAACGGGTTCGGAGCCTACGAGCTGGGCGTCCGACCGAAACGGCATCCCGAACAGGGCCTGGTGTGGATGTGGTACATCCGATGGGACCTCGAAGACCCTGCCGACAACGCCGTGCTGTGGCACCGCAACTACGACCGCGGAGCCCTCAAGATGGCGGTGCATGTGTTGGAACGCTCCGTGTGCACCTGCGGGCTCCCCGTCGGGTTCGACCAAGAATCCGGTTTGTGTTGCTGGACGTACCGCAAAGGCCAGTGGGCCGGGTCGTGCACGATGACCCCACTCACGATCAACATCGACCCCGCGGGCCCGCCGGCGTCAACCCAGTTCGAAGCGTTCGGCGACCGGTCGTTCCCCGACGCCATGGGGTTCGTCCGGGACCGGCTCGGGCACCCGTTCAGGTGGCGACCCCTGCGGGACTAGCCCCGGGCTACCGTTCGGTGAATGGACGGATTCGAAAGCAAAGTGCCGGTGCAGGTCAATGACCGAGTCACCATCGGCGGGACCGACATCACCGACTCGCTGATGCGGTTCGCCTGCGAGATCGGGCCAGACGGTTCGTGGTGCTCATTCCAACTACGAGCCGACGTCACCATCGACAACCTCGACTTCCCCCACCAGACCGTCACCCGCCACCTCGGCGACGCCGCAACCCTGTCCGTCTCCGCGGCCGACATCGACGCCATCCTCAACGCCGGCGGGTTCGGGTCAACCGGCGGCGAGAAAATCCACGACTGGTTGCGGAGCGAAGGGCTCATCCAATGACCGACGTCGAAACCAGCCCGTGTGATCACAAATACTGGGAGGTCCCATTGGAGGTCGAGGAGACCGTCGACGAGATCGATTGGTACGTGATCTGCACCACCTGCGGGGCCAAACTCGAACACCCCGAACCCATGGACTAACCCGGCGATGGGTCATAGTGGACCCATGGCGCTCCCCCACACCTTCGACGATTTCATGGGCGACCACTGCACCATCTGGCCGCCCCCAACCGCGCGGACCACGAACCCCGATTTCACTGTCGACTACACCATCGGGGTCGCGGTGTATGACGGGTGCTGCCAGCTCGACCAGCGGCGGGGCCGACAGGTCAGGGTCGAGGGCGGGGCCGATGTTGTCCTCGACGAGGTCGACCTGTACCTCCCGCCCCACACCACCGGCATCACACCCGGTTGCATGGTCCAGGTCCAGGGCGGGCCCGAACTGCTCGTCGTCGACGTCGCTGACACCACCGACGCCCTGCTGACCGCGGTCGTGTGCCAGGGCCGCAACACCAGGGTCCTGGCCCCGTGACGTTCACCGGGACGATCCTCGGGGTCGCCCAAACCAACGCCGCGCTCCTCGCGATCCCGGTCAAGGTCAACGCCGGCGCCGCCCGGGGAATGCAAACCACCGTCGACCGAGGGGCCGCCCTGGTGCGGGGCAACGCCTCGGGACGACCAGGGCCCAACGTGATCACCGGCGCCTACCGTGCCTCGATTCGTGGGGTCGTCAGCTTCGCCGGTCTGCTGGTGCGGGGCATCATCGGCACCAACGCGGTGCAGGGACCACGCCTAGAACTCGGTTTCCACGGAACGGACTCGATTGGCCGCACCTACAACCAAGGGCCCTTCCCCCACTTCGGGCCGGCGGTCGGGCCGATCCTATCGTTGGCCACCGAATCGCTGTCCTCATCGATCCGGGCCGCCTTCTAACCAACGAAAGGACCGCGCCCATGTCAACGGTCACCGGTTTGATCAACCCCGCCCTACTCGTCACCGCGGTCACCGCGTTCCTCGCAACCGAGGCTGACCTGTCGACCAACAACTCCGGAAACGTTGGGATCATCAAAGTCGGCGCCTACGTCGCGCCCGCCACCCCGAAGGGCCAGCACCCCGCCGCCCGGGTCAACTTCGCGCTCGGGGACGCCGACCCGTACTTGGTGGTCGTTCCCCGCGGTCTCGGGCGGCTCCCAACCGAGGCCGGTGGCTCCTACAACGGTGGGGGCCTGTCGCTCCGCCCGAATCAGCTGGCGATCCACGCGCTGGCCACCTCCGGCGACGTCGCCGCTTCGCTGGCCGCGGTCGCGGCCGGCCGAGTTGTTGAACTCGACGACGCCGGCGGCTACCGGGCGGCCCTCACCATGGACGGCCAAGTGGCGTCAACGAGGGAGTGGGCGGGGACCGGCGGCCAGGACCGGATCGGGCAGCTTCACCAGTTCACCGAGCTGGTCAACATCTGGGTGGCGCCCACGTAACGGCAGGGTCGCACATTATTGGCCCGGCGCCGACCGGGGATACTTGCGGCCATGGCCGAACTCGGCGACCTATCGGTACAGATCCACTGGCCCGGCGTTGAGAACTCAACGCTCACGGTGCTCGGCGCCGCGTTCGATGAAGGCCGCTACCCGGGGGCCGAACTCGTCGAGGCCAAGCCCCCACCGCCGGCCCGCCGCAAACGGTCCCGGTCGACCAAAGACAAAGGACAGGCCGAAGCGGCCACGAACGAGGAGAACTGAAACATGGCCCAAATCCGCAACGACTCCAAGCTCAGCGTCGACTACGTCGCCGACTTCCGAACGGACCTACCGACCACGGTCCCGGCCAGCCCGGCGACACCCCGCACGATCATCACCGGGACCGGGTCCAACTCCCAGGACGACGAGTTGACCAACCTGAAAGGCGCGAAGGGTTCCGAGGAGTTGAACACCGTCACCGGGTGGGAGGTCCAGAACAACACGATCCCTCTTGAGGGCTACGCCGGGCCCGACGTCGGCTCCCTCGCCGGGGGCCAGACCTACCCCGAGTCGTCGCTCACGTTCCTCTCCGACGACGCGTCGAACACCCTGTTCGATCTGTTGCAGCCCGGCACCGCGGCCGCGGTCAACCCGGGGGTCGTGTTCGGCCGGTTCGGTCGCACCGTCGGCGGTTTCTGGCAGCTGTTCCCGGCCCGCCCCGCGAGCTTGGAGATCTCCAAGGGCCGCAACGTCCCGGCGACGTTCACGGTCAACTTTTCCCTCAACGCTCCACTGACGGGGACGTTCGTCGCTGCAGCCTAGGTGTAGCGAAGTGCCGCAACCGGTGCCGGCCGCAAGTAGTGTTGCGCCATGACGAAGAACGCCAAGAAAACGGCGAAGGGTGGGGGCCGGACCACGGCCAAGAAGCAGGCGGCCCCGTCGGGGACGAGCCTGATCTTGCCCGGCCTCGAAGGCCCCACGACCACGTACCGGGACTGGACCGCGGCCGAGATGTTCGCGGCCAAGCAGCCGGTCGCCAAGAAACTCCCGTTGTGCATGGATTCGGATCTGTCCGATGAAGTGATTCGCCTGCAGGCCCTCAAGACCCAAGCCGACGAGCGGATGTTCGCCTACCCCAACTCGACGGTCCTGGCCCAGGCCCAAGCGGACGCGGCCGAAGCGTTGGCGGCGGCCGAGGCGGCGGCGGCCGAGGTGACCGTCGAGTTCCGGTTCGGCGCGATCCCCCGGGTTGAACTCGACGCCCTGCTCGGCCAACCCGAGCACCGTCCGACCGAGGCCCACCAAGAGAAACACCGGGCCGCATGCAAACGTGAGGGCCTGAAGTTCAAGGCGTTGGAGTTCAACCCCGACACGTTCCCCCCGGCGTTGATCGCCGCCTGTTGCCTGCACCCCGAACTCACGTTGGAACAGGCCGCCCAGATTTGGGAACAATGGGGCGACGGCGAGGCCGCGACGGTGTTCGACCAGGCGTGGTCCACCCAGAAACTCGTTTCGACCAAGCTCCCCGTCGGATAGCGGGGTGGAGCCCGACGACGGGCCCCCACCGCCGGCACCGGCGCCGGGCCGGGTGCACGCCGACGACGTCTACTTCGACGCCCTAAAGCGCGGGGCGGACCTGTATCCGGTCCCCGACGCGGGGATGATCGCCCACGTCGAACGGTTGCGGTTCGAAGCAATGCGGCCCCCCGGGTTGGAGGCCGACATTGACCGGTGGGTAGAGCGGCTACGCAACGACCCCGAGGCGCGGTTGCGGTCCGAGTTGGCGCATCGGGCCGGGATCTCTTACTCGGCCGCGGTGCAACGGTGGGAAGACCCCCAGGATCTGGCGGCCGAGTACGCCAGGGTCATGCTCGACGTCGACGATCGGATCGAACGGTGCGGGGCGTGTGGCACCAGACCCGATGAGGTGCTCGACTTCACCGACCCCGATCGGCCCCGCCCGCTGGACGAACCGTTGTGGAAGCTGTACCGCTTCGATTGCTGGACGTGCATCGGGTTGGCTGACCTCAACGGCGAATTGACCCCAGAGGAACGAACGCAGGGCGCACGGTGGGAGGTCAGGCCTCGCGGTGACGGGGAACCTTGGATCGATGGGTGAAACGCTTAGGTTGGCTGTGTGAGCGTCTGAGCGGGTCGGGTATCGCATCCGTTCGGGGCGTGTTGGCCCTGCGATGATGGGCAGCGATGGTCGACATTGCAAACCTCCGGATCGTTGTCGACCTCGACCCCGCCGGCGTTGCCCGCGGTGCGCTCGCCTCGACCGCGGCGATCAACGGGTTCGTACGGTCCACCCAAGCCGGCCTCACCCGCCTCGGGTCTGCGTTCACGGGGCTGACCGCAGGGCAGCGGGCGTTCGCCGGGACCGCCACGGTTGCGACCCTGGTCGGCACCGCCCTGGTTTCGGTGGCCCGCCAAGCAATCGAGTTCGAATCGGCGTTCGCCGGCGTCGAAAAGACCGTGTCGGGCACGCCAGCCCAGCTGGCATCCATCCGGGATGGGCTCATCGACTTGTCGACCGTGCTCCCAACGTCGGCGAACGAGCTGGCGGGGATCGCCGAGTCGGCCGGTCAGCTCGGGGTGCAGGCCCCCAACGTCCTGCAGTTCACCGAGGTCGTCGCCAAGCTCGGCGAGACCACCGACCTGTCCTTCGAAGGCGCCGCCACCAGCCTCGCCCGGTTCTTGAACATCACCGATGGCGGGGTGCAGAACATCGAAGACGCCGCCAACGTCCTGGTCGACCTGGGTAACAACTCGGCGACCACCGAGTCCCAGATCCTCAATTTCTCGCAGCGGTTGGCTGGTGCGTTCACCACCGCGGGGGCAACCCAGGAGGAAATACAGGCCGTCGCGGCCACGTTCTCGTCGTTGGGTATCGAGGCCGAGGCCGGCGGTTCGGCCCTGTCGCGAGTCATCACCCAGATATCCGACGCTGCCCTGACCGGATCCGACGACCTGACCACCTTCGCCATGGTCGCCGGGATGACCGAGGCCGCGTTCGCCGCGCTGGCCACCGACGACCCGGTCGAAGCGTTCCGCCAATTCGAACTCGGCCTGCGGGACATCATCGACTCTGGCGGGTCGATCACCCCGATCCTCAATCAGCTCGGCCTCGACGGGCTCCGGGTGGCGGACGCCCTGCGCCGTGGCGCCCTGGGTGCCGACATCCTCACGTCGTCGCTGAACCGGGCCGACTCGGCGTTGGCCGAGGGCACCGCCCTGAACACCGAGTACGCAAACCGGGTCGAAACGACCGCCGCCCAACTGGCGATCCTGCGGGACCGGTTGACCGCGGTGGCGATCACCGCCGGCACCCCACTCCTCGGGACCCTGTCGGATGGGGCGCAGCTCGCCGGCGACGCCATCGAACGACTGGTCGACCTGATCGCCCCCTTGGCCGGAACCCTGGGGAACACCTTCGGGAACCTGGCGTCGGCGGCGGGGACGTTCTTCGATGTGCTCGGCTCGCCCGTGCTGCAGGCCTCGGTTGGGATCCTGAACGGGGTGGCAACCGCCCTCAACCTGGTCCTGACGGCGTTCAACGCGCTGGGCCCAGCCGGCGCGGTGCTGGCCCTCATCGCCGCCGATCTCATCCTGGTCGGTCCCCTGTCGATCACGGCCGCCACCGGGGTCGCTGCACTGTCGGCCTCACTGGCCAGCGTCGGGGTGTCTGGCACCATCGCCGCGGCCGGTGCTCGGGCGTTCCAAGCTGCCGTCGCCGTCGGCCCCTACATCCTGGTCGCGGCCGCCATCGCCGCGGTTGGGGGTGCGTTCCTCGACGCCCAAGGCAACGCCCAGGCCCTCGCCGACACGCTCAACACCGAACTCGACGTCGCTCTCGAAACCGGGGACTACGAGGCCGCAACCGCAGCCTCGGCCGCCCTGGCCGATGAATACCAGCGGGCCTCTGACATCGTCGGCGGGTCAACCGCGTTCGAGATCGCCGGGCTACGGGTCCGGGACTTCAGTGGCATCGTCTCCGCCCTCGGCGGGTTCCTCCCCGGCGTCGGGTCCGCGGTCCTCGACGCCGAGGCCACCGTCGACGCCCTCGGGGGGACCGTGCTGCGGGTCGGCGGTGAAGTGTCGACCGTCGAGGAGATCTTCGGGATCTTCGGTGATGCGGTCGGGTTGTCCGGGGCGCAGGCGTTCGCGGTGGCCGAGCAGCTCGGGTTGGTCGAACAGGTCATCGGTGGCACGTCGGCCGGGTTCCGTGACGCGGTCATCGCGGTCAACAACTACGCCGATGCCAACTCGATTATCGCCGAGCAGCTCGGCCTGACCGGGACCGCCCTACTGCAGTCGGCCCTGTCGGCCGGTGAACTGTCGGCGGCGCTGGGGTTGACCACTGAAGAGATCGCGTTCCTGGCCAACGGTATCGACGACGTCGACTTCGCTGACCTGTTCGACGACGACCCCGAAACGAGGATCGCTGCCCTCGACGCCATCCTCGGGGAACTCAACGGCCGGTTCGGTGAACTGTCCGCCATCTCCGGTGTGGCCGCCGAAGCCCTGGTCAGCCAGGCAGCGGCGGCCGAGGCCCTCATCGGGGCCAACAATGCGCTTCGGGAATCGATCCAAAATCTCGTCAGCTCCTACGCCGGGCTTACCGACCCGGTCGCCGAGGCCGCAGCGGCGCAGGTCCGATTCGCCGAGGCCCTCTCCGGCAACGACCTCGACGCTGCCCGGGTCGCGGCGTTGGAGTACTTCGGGGCGTTCGCCTCATCCGGCGTTTCGTTCGATGTGGCGATCGCCAAACAGGCCGAGATCGTGCAACAGCTGTTCGACTTCGCTGTCGCGTCGGGGGCGTCGACCCAAGAGGCGATCACGTTCGCCGCCGCCGTTGGTGCCATCCCGGAACAGACCGTGGCCGAACTGATCCTGGATGGCTCCCAGTACATCGCGGAGCTTGACGAAGCCGAGTTGCGGACCCTGCGGCTCCAACAGCTCGACACCACCGTTGTGATCATGGCCGACGGTGGCGAGGTCGAGACGACGTTGCGTGACCTCGAAGGGTTCGTTTCGAGCTTCGTTTCCGGTGACTACTCCGCGTCGATCGGGGCCGATGGGTCGGAGGCGAGCGCGGTGATCGGCGAGACGACCGCCGAGGCCGAGGCCTACGCCCAGGCTTACGAAGCACAGATCCTCGCGTCGGGCGGCCAAGCCGAGGCTGAGATCTCGGCGAGGGAAGCCCAGGCCAATGTGTACGCCCGCGCCTATGACGCCACCATCACCGCCTCTGGGGGCCAGGCCCAAGCCGAGATCGCGGCCCGCGAAGCCCAGGGCAACGTGTGGGCGAGGGTCTACAACGCCACCCTGACCGCCACCGGCGGCCAAGCTGCCGGGGAGATCGCAGCCCGGGAATCGCAGGGCAACGTGTGGGCGAGGGTCTACAACGCCACCCTGACCGCGACGGGAGGGCAGGCGGCGGGGGAGATCTCGGCTCGGGAGGGCCAAGCCAGGGGCTATGCCGGGACCTACAACGCGACACTGACCGCCCGGGACAACGCTTCTAGTGTGATCCGGCGGGCGATCGGAGCGTTGACCGGGTTCCGGTCCCGGACGATCACGTTGACCACCAGGCGGGTGACGCAGCTGGTCGGCGGGCCCCGGGAACACGGGGGGATCAGTTTCTCCGAGGGTGGGATCGGGTCGTATCATCAGGCCGGCGACATCGCATTTGTCGCCCGTCCCGGGCTCGCTGCCGATCCGGGGCGGGCCGACATCTACACCGCGGCCACCCCCTACCGGTTCTTCGCCGAGCCGCCAACGAGCTGGGAGTCGTTCATTCCCGGCGCCGGCGACCCGCTCCGCAACCGACTGATATGGGAGAAAACGGGTCGGATGCTCGGGCTCATGGCCCACGGTGGGATCGCCAGGGCCTTCCAGACCGGCGGCCTCGCCGGCGGCACATCGATCACCAACCGGAACGGCGATCAGATCATCGTCGATTTCAACCCGGTCGTCGACGTCGACGTGGTCACCGGTTCGAATGCGTCGGCTACCGACATTGGCCGGGAGGTTGCTACACAGGTCCGGGCTGAACTCGACGCCCAAGCGAGGGACCTGTTGAACACACCACGGAGGTTGTAGATGGTCGAGCGAGCAACCGTTGATAGCGGCGATCGGGTGACGGGGCCGTGGCAGCTGTTCCCACCGCTGCCGATCGATGGGTCGACGTACACCGAACCGCGGGTGATCGCCACCGACTCGGCCGCGTACACGTCGACCAACAATCAGGGCAACGATGAGAACACGTCGCTCAGCCTGCCGGCTATCGGGGCGGCCGACCCGGAACAGGTCGGGATCGTTGTCGCCGCGTTCGGGGCCGATAACTCGAACACTGGAGTGGTGACGACGGGGCCCCGCACCATCGGCCAAAACGAGATCCAACGGGTTTTGGTCGATGCCGGCTCGGGGTCCTACCGCCTCAGATTTCGCGGGGTCCAAACCACGGTGGGGATCAACTGGAATCAGTCGATCTCGGGATTCCGGATCAACATCCAAACCATCCCCGAGTTGCAGGGCAACGTCAGGGTGACATCGGTCCGGGTCGGCCGGCCTTACACGTATGACGTCGAGTTCATCAACGATCTGGCGGGGCAGAACGTCCCGCTCATGACGTCCACCGTCTCGACCAGCATCGTGCAAATCACGGAACGCCAAGCCGGGTCGCTCGGTCAAGGCCTCAACCTGATCCGGTCGTTCAATGTGCCCCCGGCCGGGCAGTACGAACCAGGGTTGCATGTGTGGGCCGGCCGGTTCCCCACCTACCAGGCCGGCGCGGAGCTGACCACCAGAGTGTCGACCGTGACCAACGGGCTCCACACCTGGGCCGAGTTCCTCGCCATCATCGACGGCGCCGACGACGCCGTGTTGCGGGCCGCGGTGTTCTCGTTCATCAGGGCCGCCAACGTCGCCGCCATCAACTTCAACGGCGTTACCCCGGCCCAGATCCCGGGGGCGAAGATGCTCGGGCTCTTAGCCAAAGCGGTCGGCCCCGGTTTCTATACCGGCGCCGCCCCGGTCCCCACCGTCCCCAAGGGGTTCCGCTCGGTCGGCTCCGCGGCGGGCAACGCGGCGTCGTTGGATGCGTTCCTGTCGCCGTCGTTGCCCCTCGGTCGGGCCTTCGACCCGCCGGCGTCGTCGTGGTCAGGGAACGAAGACGCGGTCGCCGCCATCATCCAACTCGACCCCCTGGTCGGCGCTGGATCGCTCACCATCGGCGAGGCCCTGGGGAACACGACCGAGGACTACATCGACATCGCGGCCGCCGCCGGCGACTTCTACGAGGTCATCGAACTCGACCTCACGTCGCTCCCAGCCGACGCGGTACTGCTCGGCGTCGGGGTCCAGGTCCGCCACCAATCCAACGTCTCGTCCCCGCTGCGGGTCAGTCTGGCCGGGATCCGGGCCGACGGGACAATCGAGGTGGCAGCCGACCCGGAACCGGGCGGGTACTCGGCAAACAGCGGGGACATCGAAACGATTGAGACGCTCCCGTTCCGCCGGTTCGCCGACGACACGATCGTCCGGGACTATCCGCGCCTTGGGGCGGTGATCCGCCACACCGGGGGCGAAGCGATCGGGTTGACGACCCACAAGATCTACACCGTCATGGGCTCGGTCGAGTTCGAGGAAGGCGCCCCAACGGTCACCAACGTGCGGGGCCCAGGCCTGCCGACCGAGGCGATCACGTGGAACTACTCAAGCTCGACCGGGATCGCACAGTCGGAATACCGGGTGATCGTGGCCGCCGGCACCTACGCCACCGGGACCGACTTCTCGCAGCTGCGCAAAGCCAACGACCCGTTGAACCCGGCCCAAGGCGAGATCATGTTCGACTCCGGAGTGGTGGCCGGCCCCCAGGTTCGGTCGCTGCTTGTCACCTCGGCGCCCCTGGAGCGCGGGTTGAACACCGTCGCGGTGCAAGCGACCGCGAGGTTCGGTTCCGGGATCGTGATCCGCACCCCGTGGGTGGCGGCCGCCTATTCGATCTCGGGGACCCCGGGGTCGTCGGGATCGCAGGGCGCAGCCCCGGTGTTTAACCGGGAGACCGGAACCGTCGACGTCGCTGTTGCGCCACCGTCGAATGTGACCAGGGCATGGCTCGCCCGCTCGGTCGACAACGGCGCAACGTGGACGTTGCTCGACCCGTTCACCGTGGTAGCCAACACCCCAGTGGTCCTCCCGGATGCGACCGCCCCGTTGGCGGCGTCCGGGCTCAGGTATCGGGTGGCGTTCGATCAGGGCCCGATGACCGAGACGACAAACCCGACCAACGTCGGCCCAGCGAGCGCGACGGTCAACACCGCGATCGCGGGGAACTATCTGCTCGTCCCCACCCGCCCGGCCCTCTCCACGATCATCGACTTGAACACCTACAGCATCAACCGCCCGAAGCGGGTGGTTCGGGCCTCCCAACCAGGTGGGTCGGTGGTCGCCACCTCCCGGGATCTCGGTAAGGATCTGATCCTGACCATTCGAGTGAAGAGCCCGGCCGAGCGGGCCGCGTTGGAGGCGGTCCTGGAATCGGGGGAGGTGATCCGGTTCGTCGACGTGTGGGGCCGCGAGTACCTGGTGACCCAAGCGGCCGATGTGCGGGAGGAACCACAGTCGTGGGTGCCGATCAGTGGAGAGACAACGGCGTTGCGTGACGCCGCCCTCTACCGGTTCACCTTCACCGAGGTCCACCCCCGCCGGGCCCTGGCCGAGGTCTCCCCGTTGTGACCCGGTTCACCGACTACGCCGAGGCCGCGGCCGCCGGCGTTGTGGAACTCGACTGGCGTCACGAACTCATCGACCCGGTCGGCCAACTCCTCGCCAGCGACGACGCGGAGTCGACTGCGCTTCGTTGGGGTGCCACCTCCCAGCCGTTGCAGGTCCGCCGGGACCGGATCGCGGCCCGGTCGGCCATCCTGTCGGTACCGGCCACCGACCTCACGTTCATCCCAACCACCGACGCGGCCCTGCATCCCGACTCGGGCAACCGGGTTCGGACCTCCATGGGGTTCCGGGGCGTCGACGGGGAGTACCGGTGGCACGTCCAGTCCACGTCGTTCATCGACAACGTCAAAGCGGCGTGGGACGGCGCGACGGCGCTGCGGCTGGCGACGATCGATTCGGTCGAGCCGATCCGGTCGCAAATGTCGAACCCGGTCGTGTTCGACGCCGGCGAAGACATCGGCGCGGTGGTCCGTCGGGTCCTGGCCGAGATCCTGGACGAGACCGACTACGAGGTCCCCGACACGATGTGCGTGGTTCCTGGTGGGACGTTCCCGACCGGCACCGACCGGGCCACCGCCACCAACGAGCTACTCGAATCGTGCGGCTGGGAACTCACCGCCACCCCGCAGGGCTTGATCATCGCCCAACCGATCCCAACGTCGGCCGACGATTCGGGGGCGGAACGGTGGGCCTATGGCGAGGACGGGATCCCGGTCGATGGCGCAGTCAGGGAGTGGCGGCGCCGCACCCCCGAGGCCTGGCAGATCCTGGGTGGTTCGCTTCGCTCCGCCGACGGGATCCAGATCGATGTGCTGGTGTTCGACACCGACCCCGACTCCGAAGGGTTCGCTAGGCCAGGCACCAAGGGCCGCAGCATCGGCACGTCACGGCTCCCGTTCGTGACCTCGACCACCCAAGCGGCGACCGCCGGCTATGCCCAGTTGCGCCGCAACGGGACCGGGCCCGGGCTGATCACGATCGAAGCGACCCCCAACCCTGCGCTCCGCCTCGGCGACCTGGTCGACTTGAACCTCCCCGCCATCCGAGCCGTCGGCGCCTACCGGGTCCTCGAATACACGATGCCGATCGAAGTGGACGGGCTCATGACCGTCCTCCTGCGAGGCGCCTACGATCCCGCCCTGAACTACGACCCGCCGTTGGATGTGCGCGAGGGATGCGTGTTGAACGTCACCGACGCGTTCGACCGGCCCGACCAGAACCTCGAAGACGACGAACGCGAGGCCGGGTCGACCGACTGGACCGAGGTCTCGTTCTCGTGGGGTGTCGTCGGTCAAGAGGCCATCCAGCGGGGCAACAACAACTGGTGCATGGCGTTTCGGGCCACCCCGTTGTGTTCGATCGACCATTACGTCGAGCTGGAATTGGCGGCCATCCCCTCCGGGCGCCGGGTTGGGCCCTGTGTCCGCAACGCCGCGGACTTCAGTGGGTACGTGGCGTTGGCTGATTCGTCGCGGCGGGTCTCGTTGGAGATGTGGCAGAACCGCGACTCGGTCGCCACCCTCGGCGAGTACCGGCACAACACGTCGCTGTCGACCGCCACGATCCGGCTCACCGCCCAAGGTTCTCGGCTCACGGTCAGTGTGAACGGGACGACGGTGATCACCGCCACCGACACCCGCCGGGTTGGCGCCCACCCTGGGATGTTGGGGTTCGGGGGCCGGCAGGGCAGCAACGCACCGCGGGTGGCGTCGTTCACCGCGGTTGGGATCTGACAGACTTGGGGTCGTGACTGATCTTTCGACCGCGGTGACCGCCTCGATTGCGGGTGCTGGGCGAAACATCATCGTGCCCGGCGTTGTCTCCCAGATACGTGACGCCGGCGACGGGTCCCGCAAGTTCCTCGTCGTCAACGGTGTCGAAATGCCCACCCTGGTCGAAGCCCAAGTCGGCGATCACGTCGCCTATGTCGACCAGGCTGAACAGATGGTGATCGGCAAAATCGTTCGGGCCACCCTCCTCGAATAACCGCCAACCTGGGTTGTTGACAATGGGTATAGCTACAACGACAGTGGTCGGTGATAACCATGGCCACCGACACCCCCGACCCCGACATTGCGTATCTGCGCGGCCTCGCTGAGCAACGCCAGGCTGCCCTCCGAGCGGCGAGCGAGATCAACGAGGAAACGAGGGAAGCGGTGGCGGCCGCTCACGCCGACGGTGATGGCATGTCACAAGCCGAACTGGCCGCGATCTTCGCGGTGAAACGCCAGCAGATCTCAACGTGGGTGGTCCGTCAACGGGAACTCGTCGACGAGCTGGCCGGGTGACCGTGTGCCGCAAACTGGTCGCGGTGGGCGTGGCCGCGTTCCTGGCGGGTTGCGTTACAGCCGTGAAGTGGGGGGACCAGTTGAGTCTCCCGACTTTTGGGAACGACCCGGCCCCGTCGATAGAGCACGAACCTGGGCCGTGACGGCCAAGGGCCGTGCCGCCCAAGCGTTACTTGTCGTCGGTTGCGTCGCCGGTGTCATCATCGGGGTGATGGTCATCGACGACCCCCCGGCGCGGTCGGGTTCGGCGGTGGAACGCCAACGGATGATCGACGCGTTTACCACCACCGACCCGGCGTTGCGGGGCCGGTGGCTGCGGTCCTCTGACCGGGCCGAGGTGGAGATGACCGCGATCGGTACCGGCCAGCTGGTGTGCCGCCTGGCCGGCGTCTACTCCGCTTCCTACAAGGAACCGTCGCGGTCAGGGTTCGTTGGGGTGGCGGCCGGGTGGCTTGCTGTTTCGGGTTCGCCCGCCGATTTCAGCGACCCGCTGGCCAATGAAGCCTTTGTCGACGCTGCGGTGTTCTACGGGTGCCCAGATGCCCGGGCCGGTTGGGTTGATTGACCGGGCGGCCTGCGGCACCTGTCCGCAGCCACTGCGGCACTTTGGCCTATGGTGCTCGCTCATGGCCGAGGTCGAGGAACGCAATATTGTCGACGTTCCAACTGTCGTCGAGTGGACTGGTCTGAACCGCAAAACGGTTTCGTCGTGGGCCAACGAACGCTCCAAGCTGCCAACCCTCGACGCCCGGGTTCAGTCCCGGAAGCTGTTCGACTGGTCGGTGGTTCGCCCGTTACTGATCGCGTTGTCGAAAGACTTGGACCGCAAACCACCGAAAAGATGGCCGCAGGTGGCGCAGGGAACTTCGCCCGCCTAGCCGGCCCCACTGTTGCGGCACTATGCCGCACGGCCCTGGTAGTTTCGAGGTCATGGAGATCACACCAGAACCTGTTGTCGTCGGCGATTCTCAACCCGAGTTAGTGCCTGGCCCTCACGGCCAGATCGGGGTGCTCGCCGCTGTCCTCGAAGTGAAACGGGGCATGTTGCCCGGTGTCGCCAGAGCGGGCGAACACGCCCAGGATTTCATGTACCGAAAGGCCGACGACGTCGTCGACGGGCTCGCCGCGCTGCTGGTCGAACACGGACTGATCCTGGTCCCCGACGTGTCGGTCGGTGACCGGCATCACTTCGTAACCAACCGGGGCAACAACGACTCGCTCCTCATGCATTCGGTCACCTACCGGCTCTACTTCACCGACGGATCCAGCCTCATCGGCCGGGTCGCAGCCCAAGCGCAGGGCAACACCGGGTACGCCACCGGCGCCGCGATGTCCTATGCCTACAAGTACTTCATGTCGCAGGTGTTCAACATCCCGTTCCAAGATCAACGGATGGAACTCGACGCCCTCGAAGCCGACAACACGATCGCGGCGCAGGCGTCGCCACCCCAGGACGACTACGAGCGGGCCGGGTGGAAGGACCAGGCGGCCCACGACACCGCGATGGGTCAGCTGCGGGAACACATGGCCAGGATCCGGGCCGAGTCCGACGCCGAGGGCCCCGAGTCGGCGGCGGCCCGAGCGCGGGCGACTCTGCGGACGTTCCTCGAAAAGGTCGGGGTCCTCAACACCGAGGGCCATTTGACGATGATGAGCACCCAGCAGTGGGCCCAGATCGTCGGTGAGTTGCAGTTCGTCGAACCGTTCGCCCCCG
This sequence comes from Candidatus Multivoradales bacterium, assembly GCA_965212505.1. GTDB lineage: Bacteria > Acidobacteriota > Thermoanaerobaculia > Multivoradales > JAHEKO01 > JAHEKO01. The sequence goes on along the minus strand of CBDBVF010000003.1, from coordinate 8,165 downwards.
AGCCTGCGAACACCGACGGTGAACCGCGTGGCGACCGGGCTGCGCAGCTTGGCGAGGTCATGGTCGCGCTCGGCGGCGAGACCGATTGGGTTACGTTCGACGAGCTGGTGGTCGCCATGGCCGAGGTTGGGATCGATGACCCGTTGGATGTGACCGCGCTCACCGCGATCGGCACCCGGGCCGGGTGGCTCCTTCACACAACCCTCGACGGTGGGAGCGAAGAACCGGACGGGATTCGCGCTTGGCGGGTCTCCCCGACCGACGAAGCTGAGGCCGACGCCGAGGGCGACACGGAACCCAAAGCGGCGCCCGCGAGTACCGACGACGACGCCGACACGTCGGGTGGCGCGCCGGCTGACCACGACGGCGGCGGCGCTGATGACCCCGGCGCGGACGACAAGGCGCCGCTCAACTTGAAAGCTGAGCCGTTGATGGTGATTCGCTACATCGCCGATGCAACCGCCGGCGAAGACGGGGCCGCCGCCATGATCACCACCCAACAGTTGAAAGGCCTGTTCGAGGGGACCGAGTTCCGCCCAACGGTGAAACGGCTCCGAGAGATCCTCGACGACCTCAAACGAAACGGACTGGTCGAGAGCAAAGAACGCCCGATGCGGTGGGCGTTGACCGGGACCGCGGCCGGCATCGACTGGTCGTTCCCCGCTCCCGCCGACTAGGAAAACAACGCCGGCCGGCCCCTGTCCTTGACAACTGGGAGCCGGCCGGCGTGTACTTCTTGTGTGTTTTCGGTAAGACCCAATGTAGCACTATGCCGCAGTGGTGTGAACCCCCCCGGCCCGATTCGGCCCGCCACCAGGGCAAACGAACCGGCCCGCCGCCCGAGCGCGGACCGGGGCTCGGTTCGAGGTCGCCGTTGAGCAGACCCCGCCCGGCCAGGGGCCGATGACATCGAGGATGGGCCCGCTCAGGTGGTGGGCTGCCCGTTACGAAATTGGGATCGAACCGCCCTCGGGGGTAAGGAACCTGACACTCGCCGGACCGCACCGCGGTCACCGGCCAGTACCCACCCCGAGCGTTTCATCATTGCCCGTGTCGGGATCTGCACTCGTACAACGCGACCGAATCAGTCGACAAACCAGGTCGGCGCCAAACCATTTGGCCCGATCTGGTTAGGCCGTTGGAAGTGCCCGGCTCGCTCGCTGCCCATGACCAGGCGCGAGACAGACCGTGGCCACGCCGTATGACGTGGTGGGGCATACCGCGTTGTGATGACGCGGTCAGGCAAGCAGCTCGCCCATCCAGCCGCACGCGGCACACCAGCCAGGTGGAGATCTGGCCAGCGCACTGCGAGTGTCTCATCGAACGAGGTAGATCGGGCCTAGGCAACCCGTACTCGTTGACTCATTCCTACGCAACGGGGAACGGGCTCAATGACAACCTACCCCAGACGATGGGTAAGGCGCGCGCCACTAAATCGACCGGATCCATTCACCTGAAACCACCGGATTCGTGACCAGCGATAACACGCGAAAGAGGGCGCGATGTAGCCGCCTCAATCGTCCGCCCTCACCAGGCTTACAAACACGTCGAGGCGACCACACCCACCGCTCATCACACGGAGGCCTCGCGAGGAAACCCATTGGCGAGACGGCGACAATCTAGCACCCGGCACGATGGCGCCCATACTGGGGAACCAACCGGCCGCCAACCGAGGAGCAAGGGGCATGCAACCCATCTGCGCTATCGACGCTCAGACCTTTAAGACCCTGATCTACGGCAACCCCGACATCGACGCCGAACGCATCCAAAACGCAGTCGACGTGTGGCTCGGCCAAGTCGGCCGACACCCCGAAACCCCCGCCAACGTGTACCGCCACCACTCGGGCCGAATCGACGCCGGCATCATCGAAGCGTTCGACTCCTACCCGTGGTGGCGGATCACCAGCGTCAAAGCCGACGCCGACAACAAACCGATCCCCGCCGCCACCGAGGGCCTGTTCCGCTCCGTTGCGTTCTGGTCGCCGGTCCAACCCCCGAACCGCCTCATCCGAGTATTCGACGACTACACACACGGCCAGCTGCGCCGAGCCCGAGCCGAACGCCAACGCACCCAACCCACCTAGACGCCACCGGTGTGTGGCAAGACCTCGCCCACTGCGGTATCGGCACCGCTCACCTGTTCCACTCGACCGAACTCGAAGACCAAGACCGAGCGATACGGATCTGCACCACCTGCCCGGTCCGCATCCAATGCCTCGACCACGCCGTCACCAACAACGAAACCGAAGGGATCTGGGGTGGGGTCAAAGTCGAACTGCGGCGGTGGCTACGAACCCAGCGCCGGGCCGGCCCCGAAACCTACAAGGCCGCCATCGTCGACGTACTCGCCCCCGAACGACCTCACCAGCAAGCCCGGCCCTGTGTCCGCTGCGACGGTCTGGTCCCCGCCGGCCGCCACCCCATCGATCAGAACGGGCCACGATCCACCTGCGGGCGGGCGTCGACCTACAACAAGGGATGCCGATGCGGGCCATGCAGCGAAGCCAAAGCAGACTACGACCGGGACCGGAAAACCGTAGCCAAAGCGGCCGCTAAGCTCGGTAGTTCCTCACCGAAACGGTGAGCGCGAACCCTGGAAGGGGACGACATGAGCGAACAAACCGACACCGAAGCACCGGCCGACGCCGACGTCGAGACCGAGACCGAGACCGAGGCGTTCCGCCCTCGCCTGTGGGACGGGGCCGAACCGTTCACCATCGACCCCCACACCCACGGACCCCACCAGCTCGCCCTATTCGAAAGCGAAACCCCCGAACTCAACGAATGGGTCAGGGTCGGCGACCAGCTCCGCTACATGGCCGGCGCGGTCGAATGGTGGATCGGGCAATGGGCGGCAACCGGGGTCGACACGTTCGGCGACGGCGTCTACGAACAACTCCTCGGCGCATCCACCGACCGCGGCTACATCAACGACTGCCTCGCCGTCCACCTCGCCATCCCCGAGAAATACCGGCGGCCCGAACTCACCTGGAAACACCACCGGGTAGCGGCCAACATCGCCAACAAGAACCGCCTCAAGAAAGTCCTCGCGTGGGCGGTCGACAACGGAGCCGACGGCGCGGTCGCCTCGGTCGCCCAGCTCGCCCGCTACGTCAAGACGCTGACCCCGCCGGCGGAAAACGAAGAACTCCTCAACGGTGAATTCAAGACGCACCACACGTGGACGACGTCGTTCACCCTCAAGGCCGCCGACGCCGACACCGGCGATCTGATCCACGAACGGATCCAGGCGTTGGCTCGGGCGTTGGAGCAAGAGCACGGGGTGCAGTTCACCAAGTTCACGCCGTCCAAGAGCTGAACGATTGTTTCCCCCAGGCGCGTGGGGGTGAGCGCGGGGCCCAAAGGTGACCAAGGCAGAGGCTGCCCCCGATCCCAGCCGAGCGCGCCCTGACGAGTTCCCCGAGAGACAGTGGCCCGCCTATCAACGGTGGGCCACTGGCGCGACCAGGGCCGAGGCCGCCGACGCCGTTGGCGTGTCCAACTCGACGATCGGGCGGTGGGTCAAGGCGTGGCGGGCCGACTACGACACCACCGCCCTCGATACCCGAACACCCGGGTTCACGCCCGAGATCTCCGAGGCCGGATCCGACGCCTCGGCGGCCGCCCGATGGAAAGAAAACCGGGCCGATCTCGCCGCCCAGGAGGGCAACGCCGAGAAAATGAACGCGCTGGTGACCGCGCTGCTCACGAAGCCGCTCAATCCGACCGATGGGGCGGTCGACGACCTCGACGCAGCCACCGCTTCCCTGGTCCTCACTCGTGTGGTGCGGGCCCTCGACGGTGTAACCAGGATCGCCGATCGGCTGGCGTCGATCCCGTCGCTGTCACCGGTCAGGGTGCAGGAAACGATCGACGTCCAACCGGGCGAGCTGGTCGACGAACACCTACTCGACGACCTCTATGGCACCGGCGACACCGACGACGAGATCCTCGACGACCTCGACACGGTCGAGGAAGAGTTCGAAGCCAAGGCCGAGGTCAACCCCGAACCCGAAGACGACGGAGGGTAGATGGCGGCGATCACCGGCGCCCAGCTTGGCTCCCAGCTCGACGCCCTCGACCGCCGCTGGGACCGGGCCACCGACGAACAACGAGCCCGATGGGTCACCCGCGCCGAGTACTGCCGAGCGCATCCCGAATACACCGAACTGGTCCGAGCGCACGACCCGGGCCGGTACCGGCAACTCATGTCCGGGCTCATCATCGTCGGCCACCGAGCAGAGACCGCACCATGGCGCGATCCGGTGCACGGTGGCCGCGCCGAACAGCTTCTGCCAGGCACCGCGGGATCGTTCAGTTCTGAAGCTGACTGGCGGATCTTCCTCGCCCTCGGGGGCCGCGGTGGCGGCAAGTCCCGCCTCGGATCCGAAGGCACAACCGAACTGCTCTACGGGACAACGTGGACCGCCGACCCACGCGGTGCGTTCGTTGGCCGCACCCTCGACGCGGTCCGAGTGGAGATGTTCCTAAACGGGATCCTCCGAGTCGTACCACCCCGCTACGTGCGCCGCTGGGTGTCGACCACCTGCGACCTCGAACTCGCCGTACCGGGCGGGAGGACCGCCCACCTCAAGGGCTACTCGGCGACCTCACCCGACCGGCTGCGAGGCCCGAACTTTCACTTCGCTTGGGTCGACGAGTTCGCCGCATTCGGTGACGCCAACTCGGCGCCGGCGGCCACCGGGACAACCCTGTCGAATCTGAACCTCGGGGTCCGGGCCCGGCACCGCGACCCCAAGGGCCGACTGTGGCGACCCCGGATCATCGTCACCACCACACCCCGACCGGTCCGCGGGCTCCGCAACCCCGACCCCGACGACCCGATGCACCCGGGCCTGGGCCTCGCCGACTCGCCGTTGACGGTCGTCACCAACATCCCAACGACCCACAACCTCGCCAACCTCGCCCCCGAGTTCTACGCCTCAGCGATCGCCCCGTTGGAAGGGACCCGCCTGTTCCAACAGGAAGTGATGGGCGAACTGGTCGACGCCCACCCCGGCGCCCTCTGGTCACACGAACTCGTCGCCGCCAAGATGCAGGCCAAACGGTCGCTCATCAACACCACCGAACTGGTCGACACCATCATCGCCGTCGACCCCACCGTCGGATCCGGGATGGTCTCCTCCGACGAGTGCGGGATCATGGTCATGGGCCGCGACGGCGCGGGGATCGTCTACGTCATCGCCGACCTCACAGTCCGAGCCCACCCCGGCACCTGGTCCAAGATCGTTGCCCGCGCCTACCGGGAATACGGGGCGTCGGTCATCGTCGCCGAACGCAACCAGGGCGGGTTCCTCATCTCCGAAACCCTCGCCAACATCGACCCCTCGATACAGGTCGAACTGGTGTGGGCCACCGAGAACAAGATCCGCCGAGCCGAACCCGTCGCGGTGCTGTGCGAACAAGATCGGGTGCGCCTCATCGGCGCCTTCCCCGAGCTGGTCTACCAGTTGACCACCGTCGACGGGGCCGACAAATCAGCGGCCGATGACCGGCTCGACGCGTTCGTGTGGGGCGCCACCTACCTCGCCGACACCGCCCTGGTATCAACCGGGGTGTTCACCGTTCCCCGCCTCCCGGCGGCCCGCTAGGATCGGCGCCAATGGCCGGATCCCCAGCAAGGAAACGACCAGCGGTTCGCCCCACCCAACTGAGCCACCTTCGCTCACGCCGACCGATCCGTGGCCCTTCCAGGGTGGGGCGAACCGGCGAGTCAACCCCTTGACAAGACCCATTGACACGCCATGGGGGCAGGGCGATGATGTCGACCTATGACACGTACCCTCACCACAGAAGAAACGTTGATCTATCATCAATCAACGCTCACCCGAGACCGAGCTAAACAGCTGGTCGAATCGTTCCGGGCCGCTCAAACCGAAGCGCTCCGCTGTCGCCGGCCCCACGCGCCAACCGCGTCGTATCTGTTCGGAGATCCCGAACATCCGAACGGCTCGTATCTGCTTGCTGGCGCCTACCCCGACGGGTCCTACCGGATCCTCACCGTCGACCATCCACCGGCCGGGCCCGGCATTTACGAGCCGACGATCAGGACCCGATCCGAGGACTGTCCGCCCACGGTCGAGGCGTCCAAGATCGTGCGCCCCCAGTGGATGCAACCCGACGTCGCTACCCATCTCGTCGAGCTGTACCGGCGCCTCCAGGTGGCCCAACCGTGGCCGTCGAAACCACCCGAGTGGTTCCGGTCCGACGACCACGCCTCGTGGCCAACCGAACGGGTCACCGGCGCCTATCCCGACGGTTCGTACCTGATCGAATCCGGTGGCGGCTGGCACGTCGAGGACCCGACCGCTTGGACCCACCCCGCCCTGCCCCATCCCTTCGACCGTCGCGAGTTGGATCGGGTGGCGTCGTGACCGTCTCCCAAGCCGAACCGGTAAGCGAATGGTTCACCACCGACACCGAACCGGCGGCCGAGCCCGAGGTCGAACCGGTGGCCGAGGTGCTGTTGCTTCCCCCGACCGGGTCGACCGACGCGGCCAGGGAAGCCAACGCCGCCGCCGCGTTCGCGGTGGCGGTCCTGCAGGCCGAGGCCGACCACCCCGCCCCGTCGCTACTGGGCGCCCTCATCGCCCGCCAACGGATCACCGAGGCCGCCGTTTGGTCCTGTGACCGGGACCGGATCATTGCCGCGGTCGAAGCCGAAGCCGAAGCGCTGACCCTCGTCGTCGACGCTGTTAACACCCGCATCTACGCACCGCCGGCACCCCAGGTCGACAAGACCCGCCGGTTCGCCACAACCCCACCGACCGCGAGGCACCAGTGACCGACCAGCACGCCCATTACGACACCGACGACTACGACTTCGTCGTCGATCTCGAAGACCCAAACCAACCGTCGGGCGGCGTCGAGTACCGGTGCCACGAATGCGACGACCCGGTCCCCGCCGGCGCCCGCTGGTGCGACCCGTGCGCCTCGACCCCGCCACCCCCGGCACCCGGCGTCGACGTGTGCACCATGTGCGAAACCGAGCCACCAACCGAGCACTACGGCGCCCCGGTCTGTGAGGCGTGCCGCGACATGCTGGGCGCCATCGACGCCGCCTTAGCTGAACTCGAAGCGGTCGACCCGGCGCTACGAGAGATCGGCGAACGGATCAACGTCCTCGGAAACGAAATGGTGCAGGCCACCGCGGACGCAATGAAGATCGCCCGCGACCTGTCACTCGAAACGTTCTGAGCCGGCCGTGCTCCCATATTGGTTCGAAGGGCAGCTCTACTACTTCGCGTCGGCCCGCATCGACGATCACGAAGGCCTCGCCGTCGTCCCACTCCTCGGCCGCCGGGCCCGCATCATCCGCCACACCGAGTGGTCGGTCATGGAATGGCGGTTCCTCGAAGGCTGGTGATACGACAACCCGAACCTCGCCGTGAGCGAGGCCATCCGCCGAATCGACACCGGCTCCACACCCCAGGCGTGGTCCCGGCACATGCCCCCAGAAGGGGCACCAAACCAATACCCAACCACCGAAGGAAACCCACAATGAAGATCGCCCTTGAACTCACCGAACTCACCGACGAGCAATCGGACCGACTGCTGACCACCGTGCAAGGCGCAGTGACCGAAACCATCACCGATGACGTCGTCATCGAGCGTCACACCGCAGTCGATACCGACGCCGTCGACGACCTGTTCGCTACGTTGGACCGCCTCACCAGGAACGCCAGCCGTGCCGCCCGGGCGGTGTTCGGGACCGACAACGACGACGCCGGCACCGAACCCGCCGGATCCGCCGAGACGTACGAACCCGACGCGGTCCGCCTAGGCCGATCCTGGCTCGCCCAGCGCGCCGACCTGACAAGCACCCCGACGGTGCCAACGGTGCGTCTCCTCGACGCCATCGACGTCATCGAAGGCCTCATCGACCTCCACCACAACCAACAGGACTGAACCGATCCCATGACCGTCGAGACCCTCACCCTCGCCGCCGAATACGTGGCCCTCGAAGTGCGCGCATTCGACCCAAACGAACACGAAGGCTACGGCCGATACCGGGCCTGGTTGCTCGAACACGGCAACGTGTACCCCCCAACCGACGTCGACCCGACGCGGGGACCAGACCGCCAGTGCTACCGCAACGCAGCCAACACCGCGCTCCACGACCGGTCGTTGACCTACGTCGAAGG
>CBDBVF010000002.1:0-4119 GCA_965212505.1 Candidatus Multivoradales bacterium | reverse complement strand
ATGCGCAAAACCCCCGGGTTTATTGGTTGGCCGCGCTGGGATCCGAACCAGCGACACCCTGATTAGAAGGTCGGTTCCCGCCGTTCCGCCCGCGTCCGGTGGTGTCCAACGGTGCATTTTGCTGAGGAATTCGCGGACTTTCGCTTCCGAGGGTGTCCAGGAATCGCGAGGGCGTCCGCTCCGTAGGTGTCACTTTGGGTGTCAATTTCGGGTCGGTGGGCGAGACCGGGATCGTGAGCGACCAGAGGTGATCCGCGTTCATCTCGCGGGGACTCATCCCGGCATGCAGGGAGGAGACCGTTCGGCGCCAGGGCGCGTTCAGGCGCTCGTCCTCCGGCCTCTCGTGTACGGCAGCGTGGCGGATCGTCGCGACCGCGTACAGGATCGACCGGAGAATAGGAGGGCAGGGGGCATGAGGACTTGGAAGACCTGCCTCGCCGTAGAACGCGACCTGGAGAGGTGAGCGGAGCCTGGGTGTTTCGCGGCACTCGGGTGCCGGTGTCCGGGTTGTTCGAGAAGCTGCCGGGACGGCGTCACGATCGACGCTCCGGCAGCGTTGCGGGACCATTCGACCGGACGTTCGGTGGACACGGCCTTCGAGCGAGGCGGTCAAATCTGCGCAATGGGGCGAACGAAACGGATATGCTGAAACGATGTTGGCGAAGTCCGAGATACAGAGAGAGGCACTCGATCTTCCAGCACAGGAGCGCATCGAGCTCGTCGTCGAGCTCTGGGACAGTCTGGCGCCGGGGCAGATTCCGGTCCCCGACTGGCAGCGGGACCTGATTCGTGACCGGCTGGCGGCGCTGGAGGACCTGCTGCCGGAAGAGCGTTCGGTGCCCTGGGAAGCGGTCCGCAAGCGAATCTTCTCCGACAAGACGTGACCCTGCCCGTCCGGCTGACGTCTGCCGCGGTGCAGGATCTGGCCCTCGCCGAGAGGTGGTACCTCGACGAGGCACCGCACGTACTGGCGTCGTTCGAGGAGGAAATCGACAGAGCTTTCAGCGTGATCTCGGAGCGACCTGAGTTGTATGAGACCGTGGAGTCGACCGTTCGCCGTGCTCTGGTGCGGAAGTTTCCGTTCTCGGTCTTCTACCGAATCCTCCCCGAGTGGATCGAAGTGATCGCCGTCGTGCACCAATCGCGAGATCCGAGGACTTGGCGACGGCGAGTATGAGGGTCGGGGGTGAGAGCCGGATGTCTGATCGGGATGCTCCCACCGAACACCCGGGCCAGCAGTCGCGGTAGCTCTCCTTGAAGCAAGGCCGCGCTGCGACTGGCGCTGTTGGGGCGCATTCCCGATTTCCCGGAGCAGTGTGTAGGCAAAGATGGACTGTGAGGCTGGGGGAGGTTGAGCCGGTCTTCGGACAGACGGGGAGGGTGGTACTGGACATTACGGCTCGGACTGCCCATGATGGTGCGTTGAAATGGACAAGAGCGCCATCGACACCCCGAGCCGCGAGATCGATCTTCGCAACATTCCCGTCCACCTGCGCACTGCCCTCCGGCGGGCGCTGGAGTTTGAGGCGCGTGCTCCAGCGCCCAGGTCGGCAGAGGAAGCGGAGCAGTGCGAAGAGCAGCTGCGGGCCATCGCGGACGAGTTCTTCGGCGCCCTCCTCACCCCCGTGCTGCAACGCGCGGTGCGCTCCGCCGCGGTTGGCGACGCGGCGAGCGCCCTCGTGCGCCACCTGCCCCGGCGGATGCGGAGCGACGGCCTGGAGACCGTCAACGTTCGCACCTCCCGGGGCACGACGGTGCCGGTCACGACGCCGTACTACCGCGAGAAACACGCCCGTCGGGCGAAGCGGAGGCCGGGACTCTACCCCGCCTTGGTGGTGCTGGGCATCTACGACCGGTGCACGCCGAAGCTGGCCTCCGATGCAAGCCGCGCGGTCGCCATGCTCAGCTCGCTGGCCGAAGCGCAGGCGCAGCTCCGCTCCGACGGCATCGCCCTGGATATCAAGACCCTCCGCTCGACCGCCTATCGCTACGCTGCGCGGGCCCGAGCGGCCCAGCAGAGCGCGGCGTGCGGTCTGCTGGACCGCGTGACCGGGCGCATTCCCGATTTCCCGGAGCAGTGTGTAGGCAAAGATGGACTGTGAGGCTGGGGGAGGTTGAGCCGGTCTTCGGACAGACGGGGAGGGTGGTACTGGACATTACGGCTCGGACTGCCCATGATGGTGCGTTGAAATGGACAAGAGCGCCATCGACACCCCGAGCCGCGAGATCGATCTTCGCAACATTCCCGTCCACCTGCGCACTGCCCTCCGGCGGGCGCTGGAGTTTGAGGCGCGTGCTCCAGCGCCCAGGTCGGCAGAGGAAGCGGAGCAGTGCGAAGAGCAGCTGCGGGCCATCGCGGACGAGTTCTTCGGCGCCCTCCTCACCCCCGTGCTGCAACGCGCGGTGCGCTCCGCCGCGGTTGGCGACGCGGCGAGCGCCCTCGTGCGCCACCTGCCCCGGCGGATGCGGAGCGACGGCCTGGAGACCGTCAACGTTCGCACCTCCCGGGGCACGACGGTGCCGGTCACGACGCCGTACTACCGCGAGAAACACGCCCGTCGGGCGAAGCGGAGGCCGGGACTCTACCCCGCCTTGGTGGTGCTGGGCATCTACGACCGGTGCACGCCGAAGCTGGCCTCCGATGCAAGCCGCGCGGTCGCCATGCTCAGCTCGCTGGCCGAAGCGCAGGCGCAGCTCCGCTCCGACGGCATCGCCCTGGATATCAAGACCCTCCGCTCGACCGCCTATCGCTACGCTGCGCGGGCCCGAGCGGCCCAGCAGAGCGCGGCGTGCGGTCTGCTGGACCGCGTGACCGGGAAGCGGGTGGTCGTCTCCCTCGACGGGGGCCGCGTCCGTGTGAGGCGCAAGAAGCGTGGCCCCAAGACGAAGAAGGGGCGCAACCGATTCCATACCGACTGGAAGGAACCGAAGCTCCTCATCCTGTACGTCGTCGGCGACGACGGGCGACCGTCTCAGACGTGGGCCCCGATCATCGACGGCACGCTCCGGGGACCGGAGGCGGTCTTCGCCCTGCTGTTGTCGTACGCGCGGCAGATCGGCCTCAACGCCGCTGACAAGGTGCTCTTCATCGCCGACGGCGCGCCCTGGATCTGGCAACGCATCCAGCGCCTCATCGCCGCGCTCGGGCTCTCGCCGACACAGGTGCTGGGGCTGATCGACTTCTATCATGCCGCGAAGCAACTCTCGGACGCGGTCAAGCTGCGCCGCTGGAGCGCGACGCAACGCACCCGCTGGCTCAACCGCACGCGGGGGCTGCTCAAGCGAGCACGGGTGGACGAGGTGATCACGGCCCTGCGGGAGCTGTGCCGCGGGCGCACGGCCGGCAAGATCCGCACGCACCTCAACTACTTCCTGAAGAACCGTCATCGTTTCGCCTACACCACAATGGTCGGGCTCGGGCTTCCGCGGGGCAGCGGCGCCGTCGAAAGCGCCATCCGTCGCGTCATCAATCTCCGCATCAAGGGCGCATCCATCTATTGGCTACCGGAGAGCGTCGACGCGATTCTTCTCCTGCGGTCTTTCTATAAGTCCGGCAGATGGAACTGTTTGCAGCGGATGGCCATGACGCCGGTGGGTGTGAGCGCGTGACCGGGAAATCGGGAATGCGCCCCGCTGTTGTGCCTCCTTGGCCGCTGGTGCACCCGGGTGCACCAACTCGTCGCCGAGACCTTTCCAGGACCGAGCCCTAGTGGTCCGTCACGTCACAATCTTCGGCCGCGGACATGGGTTACAGCGCGCAATCATCGACGAACCACAGCACCGCACACCAGAACGTTTAATCATGGCGCAGCACCCTGTCGAGCCTCGGCGTCGAAATGCCGAACAGGGCGGGCATGGTCAATCGCGTACTGAAACAGGGACTCACAACGATCAGCGTGTGGATCCTGACGGTACTGATCTCCGCGATTATCGGAGGCGGAACCGTGTGGTGGTTGTCAGTGACAGTACCACGCGGCGCAGTAGTGGCGTTTGACCTGGAGGGCGAGTGCCCGGCAGGATGGCGACGCCACGACAACTCCGCAGGTCGTTTCATCGTGGGAGCCATAACCAACCCACCAGATGAGGATCCGAAGATCGGGTTCGACAGCAGAGCTGGAC
>CBDBVF010000001.1:0-8701 GCA_965212505.1 Candidatus Multivoradales bacterium | reverse complement strand
TTCATGCAGCACGGAGTGGATCGGCGTGTCGGGCCGAGCATAGAGCTGATCTTCGACGAGACCCGCTTCGCTATCGCCCCAATAACTTCCAGGTATCGCGCGGCCGGCGGGAACGTGGTTCAGCGACAAGCCGTAGCGCAAGAGCAGCTTCCCGAGCTTCGCTTCGTCGACTTCTTCGAGTAGCAGAACACCCACAGAGCGGATTGTAGGATAATCCCGAGTATGGCGGCGAGCCTCGAACACGAGCTCGATAGAGTCGTTTCTTATCTGAGAGACGCTAAGAGCGTTCTCTTCATCACCGGGGCCGGATCTCGGCCGATTCCGGTCTCCCTACTTATCGCGGCATTGGCGGTCTCTACGAAGACGTCGATACGCCCGAAGGCATCACCATCGAAGAAGCGCTCTCGGGCACGATGATGGAGACGAAGCCCGCGCTCACGTGGAAGCACATCCATCAGATCGAAGCCGCGTGTCGCGGCGCCAGCTTCAATCGAGCCCACGAGATGCTCGCCGAGGCAGAGCATCGCTACGAACGCGCTTGGGTCCTGACGCAAAACGTCGACGGCTTCCATCGGAAAGCCGGCTCTCGCAACGTCATTGATATCCACGGCGACATCCATAGCCTTTCCTGCACGGCGTGCGATTATCAGACCACGGTGGACGACTACAGTGTACTCTCGCCGCTTCCCTCCTGCCCGGAATGCAGCACGCATCTGCGTCCCGACGTCGTGCTCTTCGGAGAGCTTCTTCCCTTTCATAAAGTCGAGCTCATGCACACGGAGCTCGAGAAGGGCTTCGACGTTGTGTTTTCGATCGGGACGACGAGCGCCTTTCCATATATCGCCCGCCCTGTCCTCGAAGCGAAGCACAATGGCAAGCCCACGGTGGAAATCAACCCGGGCGTCACATTGCTTTCGGGAGAAGTCGACGTGCGGCTTCCGCTCCGCGCGGTCGAGGCCTGTGAAGCGCTCTGGGCGCGCTTGAATAGTTGACTCTTTTTCGGTAGCACGCTTTTTTCGTGCAACGTTAGCGGCCCCAGGACCGCCCTATCTACGAACATGCCCGAGCTCGCTGAAGCACACGCAGACGTAAAGCTCGTCGAAAGAACGCTTTCCGGAGATTTGGATAGCTTTGGCGAGCTTCACCGCCGCTATTACCATCGCGTGGTGCACGTCGTTTTTGGAGTCGTCAGAGACAGGATTTTGGCAGAAGACATGGTACAGGACGCTTACGTAGCCGCGCTGAAGGAGCTACCTCGGCTGAGGGAGCCCGAGCGCTTCTATCCTTGGCTCTGCCGCATTGCCGTCAACCGCGCAATCGAGGACAGGCGCAAAGTGAGCCGGCGAGCCCGCATCGACGAAGAGCAGAGGCCGATCGACGTCGCGCCTGCCGAAGCGGAAACGAGCTTGCTGCGCGCGGAGAGCGCCGCAGCAGTGAAAGCAGCCCTCGAGCGTCTGCCCGAAGGCCAGCGCGCGGCCGTGACGATGCGGTTTTTCGACGAGCTCCGATGCGCGTCATTGCCGAAACCCTCGGCTGCAACGAGGTCACTGCACGCACGCAAGTCTTTCGCGGTATTCGAAAGCTCGGAGTTTTCTTGAAAGCCCGAAAGGGAGTCAGACGATGAATCCAGCAGCCTGTACAGCCTGTACAGATCGAGAAGCGCAGCTCGAATCCTTACTTTTCGGCGAGCTCGACCGAGCGGCTGAGGCCGCACTTCGAGAACAATGTCGAACACTGCCGCGGCTGTCGCGAGGCGCTCGACGACGCGCAAGTCGCCTTTGCCGCTCTCAGCGACGTTTCCGAGGCACTGCTTCCCTACGGAGATCGGTGGTCCGAGCCCGCTGAAAATGCCGACGGCGAGCGCTCCGAAAAAGCGTGGATCGCTCTGAAACGGCGGCTCGAGCCCCCGGCCCCGGCCGAAAGTCCGGCGCGAGCCCACCGCGCTTACGAGCTCGTGGCGATGGCCGCGGTTCTCGTGATCGGCATCGGCCTCGGCCTCGGCCGGCTCGACACACCGCCGAGCGCCGGACTCACGGAGATCGCCGCGGTCGAAAATCTCGACATCTCACCTGAAGCACTCTTGGCGCTCGAGCGCGCCGAGCTTCTGTCCGACGTCGGTGTGCGCTACGTCGACGGTCTCCAAGATCTTCTCGTCGGCGTGATGGAGCTTTCCGTCGATGTCGTGAGCACCGAAGATCTGTTCCTCTCCCCGCGAGCGCGCAAGCGAGCTCTTGAGAGACGGAAGACTCCTCGAGACCGCACTCGATGCTGACAAAGACCGGGACCTCCTTCGAACCATTCGGCGCGCCGAGCTCTTTCTCGAAGAGCTCGCTGCCGTCGAGAGCTCGACGAGCGAGACGGGCGTCGGCGTGTTTCAAGCGAGCCTCGAAGGGAGCCGGCTCCCGGCTCAGCTCGCCGCCATTGATTTGAACGGAAAAGTATCTCTAGCCCTCGAAGCATCTGGCTGGATCGGCCGCGAAGAGCGCGGAACGAGAAAGGTATTCTGAAATGAAGCAGCACGTGGTCTTTTCGTTCTTGCTCATCTTGAAGCTCGGCAGCTATCGCTCGAGCGACGCCCAGGAATCGGCTCGGGAGCTCTACCTCGAAGGACGCGAGCACTTGATCGACGAACGCTTCGAAGAGGCGCTCGCACAGTTCCGACGCGTCGTGAGCGATTTCCGCGCGAGCGAGGAAGCCGACGACGCTCAGTATTACGTCGGCTATTGCCTCGCGGAGCTCGAACGCGTCGAAGAAGCGCTCGAGGCCTATGCCATTCTGCTCGACCGTTGGCCGGATTCGGTACGTGTCGAGCGTGCACGCGCACAGCGCGCCGAGCTTCTCGCGCGCCGCCGCGGCGAAGACGCGAACGACGATCTGTTTCGTGAAGTCTTCGATGGCTCGAGCTCGTGGGCGCTCAAGCGCGATACGGCGTTCGCTCTCGCCCGCAAGGGAAATTTCACCGCGCACGACATCCTCGAAGAGGCGATGGAGCGCGAAAGCTCGAGCCGACAAATCGAGCTCGCGCGCATCCTCGCGCCCTGGGCTTCCGATCCCGCCGCACGCCGAATCCTGATTATGGGACTGAGCGCCGGGCGCTCCTCGAGCGTCAAGCTGCGCGCCCTTGCAGTCGCTCGAAGATGTGGCTTCCCATGAAGACGTCGCCGTCGCTCTCGGCCGATTGTTGACGAACGGCTCGTCATCGAGCGTCAAGCAAAAGACCGTCGTGATCTTGTCAACAAGGCTCGGCGCACCGGGCGTGCGGCAAGCTCTATCCGGCGCGCTCGACGATGCCGAGATATTGTTCGATCGACTGCATGAACTTCTCGTCCGGCTGCACGTCCGCGTGCGTCACTTCGTGCTTGACCTTCGTGTTGTGGACATAGGCGCGGACGTGATCGGTGTATTTCTTCCACGTGCTCTCGACGACAGATTCGTCCCGCAGCACCGAGCCATAGACGTCGGTCGCAATCTGGCTCAGGATCCATTGCTTCGCCTGCGGCAGAATCTTTTCGACGAAATGGCCGAGCTTCGCTTTGTTATTGGCAAAAAGGTCCTTCAGCGAATTTTCCGTGCGCAGGTAAAGGTCCATCGGGCTCACGCAGGGGTTCTGGAGAGCGATCGAAGTGATCATCGCGGGCTCGCCATCAGAGTCTTGGAGTCGGCTGATATTGGCCGCGTATTCGTTGATTTGGAAGTGTTCGGTGTTCTCGACCACGTTCTGGATGAAACGCGGATCGAGGCCGAACGTGCCCTCGGACGGTTTCACGAACTCGAACTCCTCCAAGATCGTGCGCGCCATGTTGTTGTCGACGCCGCTATCGGCGCGCCCGGCATAGATGAGCGCTTTTTGAAGCACCGTGAGGTTCGGATTCTGCTTCGACTCGTAGAGCCGGGTCATGGCCGCGACGAGGCTCAGGAACTCGAGGCTGTGCGGCGCGACATGGGCGAGATGCTTCTTGTCCGATTCAAGATTTCGTGGATCTCGACGAACCCGTTGGCGCCGGCACAGAGCTCTCCCTTGTAGTCGTGGACGAGAGGGTGCGATTCGCTATCGAAGCGCGGCAACAGGCTGTAATCGATATGGGTGCGGCTCTTTTGGAACGGTGGGTTTGGCATGTCTCATAGTGGTAAGGGCTCATCTCACTTGACGCGCTTGAGGTGGCGGCCTTTGACGGGGACGACCTTGCCGTCGGCGTAGCGCGAGGCGTGGTTGCGCTCGTACTCGCACTGCTCGTGGAAGCGCCAGTACTCATCGAAGTCTCCGCTGGAGCGGAGAGCGCGAAGCCGCAGCACGGCTTCGGCGCCAGCGAGGGACCAACGCGCTCCGGTGAGGTCCATGCGGTCCGAGACCAGGTGGCGGCAGGCGCCTTCGATCACGCCGGTAGCGATCGGGAATCCAGCGGCGAGGCACTCGTCGTAGTGCAGATAAGAGGCGTGATTGAGCAGATAGTCAGCACACTGATCCACATTCTCCCGATTGTCGGGCGTCAGCTTTCGTCGGGTGGCGCTACGTCTTATCCCCGCCGCCACCAGGCAGGCCTCACCGCGCAGGATGCGAAGCAACCGCTCTTGGACCCACACTTGGCGGGCGGGCTCGGTCTCCTCGTAGAAGCCTAGCGAAGCCTTCCACACGTACTCACAGACATGGATGAAGTCGAGCACGATGGTGAGCTCGACATGGTGCTGGCCAGCCAGCTTGTGCAGGATCTTCAGTTGGGTGGCGTTGCCGTCGACCAAGGCGACCCAACTCTTGCGGTGTGAGGGATCTCGTCGTTCGGCTTCCGCGAACGCCTCTTCGAGAACCTCCTCGGGCTCTTTGGCTAGGCTCGCCCAGACACGCTTGTCTTGGGGGCGAGGCCGTTTGTCTTTCTCTCGCTCGTCGCTTGGTGCCAGCACACGAACCACGTCTTCTGGTTGGCGCACGAAGGGCTCCACCGTATAAACGGCCGCGACCGTGGCCA
Organism: Candidatus Multivoradales bacterium; assembly: GCA_965212505.1. Lineage (GTDB taxonomy): Bacteria > Acidobacteriota > Thermoanaerobaculia > Multivoradales > JAHEKO01 > JAHEKO01. The sequence continues at coordinate 3,740 of CBDBVF010000001.1, read as the reverse complement.
TCCGCTTTCGGTTCCGCTTCTCTCCCTTGGTCAGCCGCTTGCCTAGTCGCCGCGAGCCTTTCTCGGCCGCCTTCTTGGTGGCTTCACGCAGGTCTTTGCGTAGCATCACAACGCCCTTGCCGTCCGCCGTGATCGCCAGCACCGAGGCGCTGCGATCGCCTGCCGGTGGAGCGCGCTGCCCATAGAAGGCGTCGAAGTCCTCTGCCGCACGACCCGCCAGCTCCTCCACTTGGCGCTTTCCAACCTTCGCCCCAGTGTGGCGGCCAAGGCTCGCCACCGCCTCGTCGAACGCTCCCTTTGACACCTCTACTGCCGCCGTCCGCCTCAGCTCGAACGAGTAACGCTCACGGGGGAGGTTCAGCTCGGCATCCAACGGATGCAGGCTATCTGCACCTTCGGCTCCATAACCGAAACGTTTGACACGGATTTCCCCGAAGATCGTCGTCAGGCCGCGCTCGTGGATTCGCTCCTGGTCCCTTTCCACTCCATCCGCACCTCGGACCGGAGCCGCCGCCTCGCCGGGACCGCGCGAGTCGACATGGGCCTGGAACAACTTACGCGAAAGCTCGTAGCTCCTCTCGCGCACCAGCTTCTCCACGTCGCTGTGGCTCATCTGCCTCGATTCGGCAGAACGTAGAAACGCGATGATCGACTCGAGATCGTCCCTCGACATCCCGAACGTCTCTTCGCACAGTTCGAACGCAGAAAGTGCCATCTCTCAGCTCTCCCGCAACACCCGGCGAGGGTCCTTCACCAGAGGCAAGACCAGCACCGTTTTCGAGCTTGCGCCGTGACGACGGTGCTCGCGGTCCATCCGCCCCCGCCCCGTCGTCACTCCAAGCTCGATCCAGTTCGCAGCCCGGTAGCAGGTGCCGCGGTAGCGGCTGTGATCCACCAAGGTCTCCAACAGCAAGGGCTCCACCCCATAGCGGCTGTGCCACTCGCATGGAAGCTGTCGCGCCATCAGGGATAGCACCCTGCTCGCGAGGTTTTGCACCCGCACCCAGGGAAGGATCAGAAAGCGGCTGTTGTTAACCACTCGCTGCAGGTTCCGCCCGCGCGTGGCATCGTCCCATCCAATCCACAAATCTCGTGCCGCCATCCTCCACGCCGGACTCGACAACTGCACACAGCCCACCACCCGTGCCGGCGCCGATGCGTACACCAGATAGCGCAGATGAGCGCCAAAGGGAACCGCGTGGCCCAAGTAGTGATGCCGGTCCACCAGCTCCCGGAACAAAAGACGCTGCTCGTCACTCCGCACCACTTCCAACACCACAGGCTGAATCTCGCTCAGCTCCCCCTCCAACGGCTCAGACGGCTCGCCACGCTCGGTTTGCGGTATTCGGGTTCGTGTCCCGACCGGCTTACCCGGGCGTTTGTCCGGAAGCTCCAGGCGACCTTCGCCTTCCAGCCGCTCGAGAAACTCCCGGCACTCCCGCGCTTTCAACTTTCCGGTCGGCCTCTTCCAATCCAGCAACTCGCACACCGTTCGCGCCAGTTCCATCCGGCTCAGACCGCCACAGCTCTCGACCAATTCCTGGATCAAGCTCAGCTCCGATGAACTGAATCGCCTGCCGCTGAAATTCGCTCCGCTCGTACCCATTTCCCTACTTGCCACAACTACCGTAGCGAACGCCGGGACGAATGTCCAGCAAAAAGTGACACCGCTCAGGGTCCACAACCAGAGTAAATTCCGTTATCCTCTGACCAACCTCACGACGAGTGACCGTTGGACGGTTAGATCACTGAGAAAATGGGCGATTCTCGCGGTTCCAAAAGAGCCACACCCAATCGATTTAGCGCTCAGCCTGGTGGAGGAGGACCATGGTCCGCTCGTCGCATCCCAGGTGGCGCGCGCTCTCGTCGTCTACCTGCGGCGCTCGGGTGCGCACGCGCAGGAAAGCGTCTACCTCGACTTCCGCACCCACGACAACCCGGCCGTCCATCGAGCGCAGAGCTGGATCGTGAACCACCCGGGAAGGGCCGGAACACTTGACGAACTCGCCCGCTGTGTCGGCATGAGCGCACGCAATTTGAGCCGTCAGTTCAAGAAGTCGACCGGCTTGACGGTGAAGCAGTTCGCCGATCGCGTACGCCTCGATCTCGCACGGCACCTCATGTTCGACCCAGGAATGACTGTCGAGGCCATTGGCCGGGAATGCGGCTACAAAGACGCGCGGCAGTTCCGCCGCGTCTGGAAAGTGGTGCACGGCGCGCCGCCAACGAGCACACGATGGCGTTCGTCGGAGCGGGCATAACGGCGACGCTTTCGTTCGCGATGCTGCTCGCCTTTACCGCTCCGAGTCCGAGCGAGCTCGAGGCGGCGGCAGCGGCGCAGGACCTCGCGCGCGCCGCCCTCGCCCGGGCCGTCGAAGTGGAGCAGGCCCTGAAGCTCGAAGAGATCAGGACGCTGCACACGATACTAGCCGGTGAAGATCGCAATCCGCGCCAGTCGTACAGTCAGCTCGGCCTCGTCGCGCCGGGTCTTCTCGAGACACTCACGGAGCACCGTTATTTGGGATTTCGCCGGCGAGCGTCATCGCCACCATGAGCGTCTCTTGTACAACGGCGGCCATGACCTGCAGTTCGAGACGCTCCACGCGAACGGACGCGCCTATGGCATCACGACTCTGATGCGTCGCTACACCGAGAGCGAGGCGACGTTCGACGAAGCACTCGAGTCGCTCGTCCCGTGGCCTGGTTGGGTTCTGCTTCGCGCCCTCGCGCGCTCCGAGACGCTCGACTGGGTGGGCGGGGGCGACGATAGCGACGCCCTGCTCGAGGTCGACGTCATCTCCTTCGAGTGGAAGGAAGGAGACCGCCGGGAGCTCACCATCGACCGGAGCTCGGGCCGACTCCTGCGGCTGGCCTGGACCGCGCCCGAGCACGTGACCGGCGAGCGCCGCATCGAGTGGGCCTACGAGGCCTTTGAGGGAAGACGAGAGGTCGACGGTTTCCTCGTCCCGGAGCGTGTCTGCGGCGCGTGAACGGCGAGGTGTGGGCGTCTCGCACGGTTCGTGCCTTCGAGCCGAACGTGAGACTTCCTGCCGGCGTCTTCGAGCTAGAGGGGGACCTGTTACCCATGCCAGCCGCGGTGGCACCCCGCGGCGGACGCATCGTCGACGTCCGGGGGCCGGTGCGCGAAATTCAGGGCCTCGGCGGGGGACTGTACACGATACCCTTCGTGGAGCTCAGCGATGGTGTCGTCGTCTTCGACGCCGTCCTCGCGGACGCGCTCACGGCACCGGCCATCGAGCGCATCCAATCGGAGACCGGTAAACGAGTCCGTTACGTGGTTCTGAGTCATCATCATACCGACCACATTCGCGGGCTGCGCTCATTCGTGGCGAATGGCGCGACGGTCGTGACGACCAGTGAGACGTGGGTGATGGCGGAGCGCCTCCTTTCAATGAAGAGTGGCGCAACCGAGTCGGACGAAACCGAGGTAATTCTCGTCGAGGCCGGCGCTCCTTTGTGCTCGCAGCATCGGAGCCGCGCGTCATCGTTCACAACCTCGGTGCCACGCCTCACGTCAGCGATCTCGTCGCTCTCGAGGTCGCGACGTCGGATGGCCCCGTCGTCATTCAAGCGGATGCCTACTTCGAGTTCGGAACATGGGGAGAGACGTTCGAATTCTTCTACCTGTGGCTCGGGGGGCGGGGATTGCGCGACGAAGCCGTGATCACGGGTGTCCACCACGGTCCGCTTCGTCCGGGCGAGCTTGCACGGCGACGCAG
>OZ243123.1:367500-5121506 GCA_965212505.1 Candidatus Multivoradales bacterium | reverse complement strand
CGACAAGACTTCTGGCGAAATCCTATGGACTAGCGGCGACGGCGCGCCGGGCCACAACTCGCCGATCAAGGTCGAGGTCATGGGTGAAACGCGCTACGTGCTGGTCGCCGGCGGTAAGCTTCGCTGCCTCGACACAGACGGCAACGAGGTCTGGGGCCACGACTGGCCGCAGGGCGAGACCCACGCGTCGCCGATTCACATCGCCCCCGACATGATCTACGCCTCCGGAGCGGAAGGCGTCGGGGCGCAGCTACTGAAGGTCAAAGAAGGACCGGAAGGAGCCGAGCTCACCGAACTCTGGAAGGAGCCGCGGCTCCGGAACCACTTCAACACATCGGTCGTGCACGAAGGTCATATCTACGGCTTCGACAACGCCACACTCAAGAGTGTCGCGGTCGAGACCGGCAAGATGACCTGGGGCAAGCGCGGACTCGGCAAGGGCTCGCTGATCTACGCCGACGGCGACCTCGTCGTGCTCTCAGACCAGGGGGAACTGCTGCTGATCGAGGCGACAAGTGAGGGGTACCACGAGAAGGCGCGAATCAAGGCGCTCGAGGGCCGCAGCTGGACCGCACCGTCCCTCGCCCACGGCAAGCTCTACCTCCGCAACCACACCGAGATGGTCAGCTACGACCTCTCCGGGAGCTAGAACGATGACCAAGAAGATCCTGACTCTCCTCACCCTTCTCGCCGTCGCCACCCTGGCGCCGGCCGCTGCCGACGATCACGAGATGACCGTCGAGCAGGTCATCGCCAAGCACATCGAAGCCAAGGGCGGCGACGCCTGGAACGACGTCGAGAACATGCGGATCACCGGCGATTTCACCGCCTTCAGCCTGATCACCCCGTTCACGGCACATCGGGCGCGAGATCGCCGCTTCCACATCGACCACACGATGAACGAGCGCAAGGTCGTCATGGGCTTCGACGGCGAGATGCGCTGGGTCGACAGCGAGTGGGGCAGCGGCGGCCCGCAGCCGATGTCCAACCCCGTCGACGTAGCCGCCTTCGAGCGCGAGATCGATTTTGCGACGGCGCTGTTCGACGTCGACGAGTACGGTTACGAGGCCAAGCTCGTGCCCGAGCGTGACGAGATCGAGGGCTTCGCAGCGATCGCCGTCGAGGTCAAGCGTGGCGAAGACTCGGTCGAGACCTGGTTTCTCGATCCCGACACGTATCTCGAGATCGCCCGGGAGTCACCGGGCTCCGACTTCGGTCGGCCGCTGCCGTCGCTCACCTTCTTCGACGAGTTCAAGGAGGTCGAGGGCGTGATGCTGCCGCACTACATCGAAACCCAGTGGTACACCCGCGACCGGGTGCAAAACATCGCCAAAATCGAGATCAACGCCAACTTCGACGACAGCGTCTTCAACCTGCCGGCGGCTACCGGCATGACGTCGTTCCAGGAGATGGTCGGTGAGTGGACGGTCAAGGTCGAGTCGAAGCAGAGCCCACAGCAGCCAGAGTTCACCGAATCGGAGCGCGAATCGACGTTCACGGCGAACCTCAACGGCGGCTTGATCGAGGAGCACTTCACCTCGACCACCGGCGGCAAGGCGATGCGGATGTTCTCGTATGACCGCTACCGCGAGCACTACGTGATGGCCCAGATGAACGACGCACAGACCTACCTCGACATCCAGACCGGCGCCATGGAGGACGGCGTGTTGACGGTGTCGAACGTCGAGAGCGAGACCAGCTTCAGCATGTTCGGCACCACCGTCCACGAGCGCTGCAAGATCTCGCCGATCGCCGAGGGCAGCTTCACCGTCGAGCGCGAGAACTCGATGGACGGCGGCAACAACTGGATGCTCATGCAGCGGCTGACTTACACGCGAAAGGGCGAGTAGAGAGCCGTCGCGGCGTTTTCTAGCGCCCGCACTATCTGCGGGCGGACGGGGTCACCGGGGCGCCGCCAGGCGCCCCTTCCTTTTGCCCCCAACCCGTTGCTGACGCGGGTCTGGGATTACGCCGCCGACGGCGGTCTGACCCTGTTGTCGAGGAACCGATTCGAGCAGCTCTTCGTAGGCGGCGTGCCCCGACCTCAGGGGCATCTGCGAGCATCCATGTCATCATCCCGCGATGACGGAGACGCCGAGCCGCCCGCAAAAGCCCGACGAGAACCCGCCCGCAGAGACCGCTGAATCCGAAGACTCGAGAGACGAAGAGACCTCGGGGCCGAGCGCCTCTGCACCACCCAAGGGCTGGATCGCACGCCTCTTGACCACCGTCGAGTGGCTCGGCAATCTACTCCCCCACCCGGTCAGTCTGTTTGCGCTCTTCGCACTCGGAGTCGTGGTGCTCTCCGGCATCACGGCGGCGCTCGGACTTCAGGTCAACGACCCCCGGCCGGGGAACGAGGGTGAGATCTTCGCCGTCCGCAGTCTGCTGAGCGGCGAAGGGCTGCGCTGGATCAGTCAGAGCCTCACCACCAACTTCACGGGCTTCGTTCCACTCGGCACGGTGCTCGTCGCGATTCTCGGCGTCGGCGTCGCCGAGCGCTCCGGTCTGCTCACCACCGCCGTGCGCGCCCTGGTCCTCGGAGCACCGAAGAACCTCGTCACGCTGGTCATCGTCTTCGCCGGCATCATCAGCAACACCGCCAGCGAGATGGGCTACGTCGTGCTCATACCGCTCGCCATGGCGATCTTTTATTCGCTCGGGCGACACCCGTTGGCCGGAATGGCGGCAGCGTTTGCCGGCGTTTCGGGCGGCTACTCAGCCAACCTACTGATCGGCACCGTCGACCCCCTGCTCTCGGGAATCACCGAAGAGGCCGCCCGCATCCTCGACCCGACCTACGAGGTTCACCCGGCGGTCAACTGGTACTTCATGATCGCCAGCACCTTCGTGATCACGGCGATCGGCTGGTACGTCACCGCCAAGATCGTCGAGCCGAGACTCGGCACCTACGACCCGGCAGAGGCTTCGGACGATCTTGAGGAACGCGCGGACATGGAGCCCGTCGAGGGCATCGAAAAGAAGGCGCTGGGATACGCGGGTCTGAGCGCGCTCGTTGTGGCCTTCGGGGTCGTCCTCGCGGCGGGGCCGAGCTTGCTGAGTTTCCTCGACTGGATTCCTGGCTTTGGAATCCTCCGCAACCCCGACCCGACCGCCGCCGGGCCCGAGGCGTTCCGGCCGCTCCTGCGCAGTGTCGTGACCGTCATCCTGGTGTTCTTCCTGGTGCCCGGTTTCGTCTACGGGCGCGTGGTCGGCGTAATGAAGAACGACCGCGACGTGATCGACGCCATGGCCGGCGCGATACGCAGCATGGGCCTCTACATCGTGCTGGTCTTCTTCGCGGCGCAGTTCGTCTCGTTCTTCGCCTACTCCGGCCTCGGGCGCATTCTGGCGGTTCTCGGTGCCGACGCGCTCGTCGCCATGCGGCTCGACAACCCGCTCGTCTTCGGACCGTTCATCATCATGTGCTGCTTTGTGAACCTGATGCTCGGCTCGGCGAGCGCACAGTGGGCGGTCACTGCACCGATCTTCGTACCCATGCTGATGAGCATCGGCTACAGCCCCGAGGTCATTCAGGCCGCCTACCGGATCGGCGACTCGTCGACCAACGTGATCACGCCGATGATGAGCTACTTCGGGCTGATCCTCGCGGTGGCGACCCGATATCGGAAGGACCTCGGCATCGGCACCATGATCGCCACCATGCTGCCGTATTCGGTCACCTTCCTCATCGGCTGGATGATCCTGTTCTACATCTGGGTCTTCGGGCTTGGACTGCCGGTGGGACCGGGGGCGCCGACGCTGTACGTCGGGCCCTGAGGCGGAAACGCCTAGGGGATGACGATCCGCCTGCCGGCCAAAAGCTCGGCCAGGCGGAGCCGTCCTCCGTCGGCAAAGCCGATCTCCACCGAAGCCACCCCGTCTTCGCCCAGGCCGTAGAGCAGCTCGCCTCCGTGCATCGAGGCGAACGAGACGTCGGCGCCCGTCCAACGGATCGTCTCGGTGGACGCGCTCTCGACACGAACTCGGGAGCCGAAGACGGTAGCCGCCGGCCCCGCCAGCGAAACACCCAACCAGGCTCCCCTGGGTTCACCGCTGTTCTCGAGCAGCAGCGGGCGACCGCGGTTCACTGAGACCGCGAGGTCCGGATCTCCGTCGCGATCGAAGTCGCTGACCGCCAGACCGCGTGCGACGAGCGGCCGATCGAGACCCTCTCCCCACGCCGTCACACTGTCGTGGAAACGCTCACCATCGTTCCAAAAGAAGAACGGAGGCTGCGCTTGGAGCAAGGTCGGATCCTCTTCGAGGGTGCTGCCGTTGGCGACCACAATGTCGAGTCGACCGTCGAGGTCCAGATCGACGAAGGCGCTGCCCCACCCCACCCGGTCGGTGGAGATCTCCGCCAGCCGATAGTTGCGCACGCGGTCGCGATACTCAAACCGCCCCGCCTCCTCGACCGCCACGTAAAGGGCGTTCTCCTGCGCGACCCAGTGGGTCACGAAGATGTCTGGTAGCCCGTCCGACATATCGCCCATACGGAGATCGGCAACCGAGATGCCCATCGACCCGCGCGGATCGGCCGTGCCCGTCTGCGAGCTGATGTCTTCGAAGAGCGCATCGCCGAGCTCACCACCGAGGTTGCGCAGCAGCACGTTCGCCGAAACGTCGTTGGCGACGTAGAGATCGAGCCAGCCGTCGCCCTCGAGATCGACAAAGGTCGCACCGAGGCTACGGCCCTCCGGATTGCTCGCGCCGAGCTCCAGGGCGAGATCTTCGAACGTGCCATCCGCCCGCTGGTGGTAGAGCGAGTTGCTGACCGGATCGAAGGCGTTCGGATTGAGCGAATAGGGAACTCCCTCCCAGTTCGCATCTGCCGGAGCATCGAGATCCGCCGCATCGACCTCGTAATCGACGTAGTTCGTCACGTAGAAATCCAGCCGGCCGTCACGGTCGAAGTCGGCAAAGGTTGCGCCGACCGACCAACGATCGTCGGCAACGCCGAGCTCGACTCCCACCTCGTCGAACGCACCGGTGCCGCGATTGCGATACAGGCGATTCGCACCGAAGTTGGTGACGTACAGGTCCAGATCGCCGTCGCTGTCCACGTCGGCGAAGAAGCCGCCCATGGAGAAGCCATCGAGGTCGGCAACACCGGCGCGGTCGGTCACCTCAACGAAGGCTTTGCCGTCGTTACGGTACAGCCGGTTCCGACCGGTCTCGTCGGCTCGCTCTGCTCCGAACGGTCCGGCGAATCCCGGGAGGTAGAGGTCGTCGTCGCCGTCGCCGTCGTAGTCCCCCCAAGCCAAGCCGGAGCCGGTGTCCTCGGGCAGCGTCCGGCGGCGCCCCCCGGGGCCGAGCACAGCGTCCAGGCCGACCTCGTCAGCCACGTCGCGGAAGACGAGTTTGGGCGCCTCGGACGGCACAGTGTGCAGGAACTCAGCGCTCACCCCGGCGGTGGGGTCCTGGAGGTCGGTGTTGCGCTCGCGATCGAGCCAGAGCCCAGCAGCCGTCAGAACCGCTAGACCGACAACCGTCCAGAAGACCGAGGCTCGGAGCCGGCGTACCCGCTTCGTGCGACGCGCCATTTACCCGCCGCGGCGATCTTGGTTCAACGTGCCGCCTTCGACCGCGATCACCGCTACCGCATCCACCTGCGTGATGGTCGGCTGCAGAACACCGCTGTCGACCTCTAGGCTAGGCACGACGCGATCGAGAAATTCCTGACGGTAGCGGCGATAGTTGAGCGCCGCTCGAATCGTGAACTGCCCTTCGGCGCCCTCGGGGATCCTGAGACGGTAGCGATGCGAGTCCGAGTAGGCCGGGAAGATCACGCGCTTGCCTTTGCCACCGGCCTTCTTCCAGAGCTCGTGCTCGCGCAGCTCGTTGCCGTGCTCGTCGATCGGCAGCGCCTCGAGTACCAACGTCCCTTCGTCGCGCGGGTTGCCGATCTCGTGCTCGCGACCGGGCTCGTCGAGAATCCGTCGCGTCTCCGGGTCGATCGCGCCCCACTCCGCGATCACCTCGCCCGTACCGTCCTCGAACTGGAGGTGAATCCACGACCGAACGAAGTCGAGCGGACCGGTGATGAAATTGTGACCCGCTTTGCGATTGGCGACGACGACGCGAACCTCGATCTCTTCGCCCGGCTGAGCGGACTTCGGAGCGAGCAGGTCGAGCGAGGCCACCGGGCCCTCCGGCCACACCTCTCCGATCTCCGGCAGTATCGTCTCGCCGCGCATCCACTCGTTGGTCAACTGGACGTGGCGCTCCCAGCCCGGCAGCGCCAGCGCCTCGGGCATGAAGTTGTTCGTGGCGATGAACCCGTGATGGCGATGCGCCCGATCGTCTTCGCTACGCCGCACATCTCCACCCTCACCGAAGCCCGGCTCGGACGAGTCGTAGACCAGGCGCATGTGGCAGTCGCGGCAGCTCAAGTCGATCTCGGGATCGTCGCTGTGCCAATGGCCGTTCTTCCACTCGTCGTACTGGTTCTGGCCCTCGACCATCCCGAAACGATTGAGCGCCTCAGGAATGAACTGCTTGTGGCAGGCACCGCAGTACTCCGGAGTGCGCAGCAGATTTCGGTCGTAGTCGGCCAGATGTTGCCGCGGGTAGGCGCGAATCAGGAAGTCGGACAGCACCTTTCTCGCGCCCTCGCCGTTCTCCCCGAGGTAGCGGCGCGGCGGCGTGAGCACGTAGTCGGCATTGCCTCGCTGATCGACCATCGAGATCGAATGGCACGCCACACACGAGATGCCCTCCGAAACTCCCGGCGAAGAGAGGCTCATGTTGTTGAGATCCTTGGCGCCGGCAAAGAGTGAGATCGGGTCGTGACAGCCGCCGCAGTAGCGCGTCTCGGCCGGCTCGCGGTCGAGTGCAAAGCGGCGTTGCACCTCTTGGAACGGAAGGTTCATCGCGGCGAACCGGTGCGCGCTCGGCGCCCACTCCTCGTAGATCTCCTGGTGGCATCCCGAGGTGCCGCACGACGCCGAGTTCGAGAGCAGCTCGTCGGCCACCAACTGGCCGTCATCGGTTCGCGCAAACGTCGGAGCGAACGGGTTGCCTCGATACTCCTCGAACTCCTGCGCGTAGCTGGGCAGCGTGTAGTCGGCCGGCACGGGGAGTCGGTAGTTGGTCTCTGGCCAGGCCGCTCCGAAGATCAGCACTACCGCGACGACCGCCGCGAGCGTACCGCTCGCGCGCCGGACGAACCCCCGCAGAGAGGTGGCCATCTCGGCGTCGCGCTGGGCGAACGGGCGACGCCGTAGAAAGGCGCTCACTACATGCGACAGCGTCAGGCCGAGCACCGCAAAGCCGGTGATGAGGTGGACCAGGTCCCAGATCGCCGTGAGACGAAGGCTGAAGAGAGCCTGCCAGGTGAGCACGGCTCCGCTCGCGACCGCGACTGCGACTCCGGTCAGCAGACCGTAGCCGAGCAGCATCGAAGCAGTCGCCCGCTGGGCGAACCAGGTGTTGATGTGCCCCACCACGTAGATGGCGATTGGCACCGCGAGGGCCAGCCCGACCACGACGTGACCGAGCAGGACCAATTGGGAGGTGACCGAGAACGGCCCCAGGTAGATCCAAAGTCCCGATAGACCGAGGAACAGGAGGGCGGCCGAAACGAGCGTCGCGAGCTTGGAACGCCAGCCCGCTCGCGACGCTTCGAGCTGGCTCGCCGAGGCGTGAGTTGAGGTCGTAGTGCCCTTCATTCGGGTCCCTCCAGACGACTCGCAGGCGGCAAGCACAAGCCTCGCAAGAGGCGCCGCGAGTGGGTATGACAGCCGTCATACGGCCGCGGTCGCGCGTCAGCTCTTGGCGAGCGATTCGAGGGTCGACCGATCGAGCAGAACGAAGCCGTCGTCGGCCGTGTGCACCGTCGACTCACGCTCCCAGCGGCTCATCACCCGAATACAGGTCTCGATCGTCGTGCCGACCAAGTCGGCGAGGTCCTGACGACTGAGCGCCAACGGCACGAACAGCCCGCCGCGCTCCTGCTTGCCGAGCTCACTGCCGAGCCGCAGGAAGAGTCGGGCGAGTCGCGGCTCGACTCGGCCCCCAGTCAGCTCTTCGACTCGGCCGACGAGCTGAACGACTCGCTGGGTGAGCCCGAGGAGAAGACCCCGAGCGACCGAGGGTCGCTCCTCGAGGAGTCGGAACAGCACTTGAGTCGGGATACGGAGGCAGACCGTCTCCTCGAGAGCGCAAGCAGACGCGGGGTAGGGGATCGCCCGGTAGGCCGCGACGCTCCCCAGTGGATCTCCCGACCCGAAGATGCCGAGGATGATGCTCTTGCCCGAGGAGGTCGCCTTGAAGACCTTGACCCGCCCCGAGGCGATCGTGAACAGGTAGTCCGACGGGTCGGCCTCGGCGAAGATCTCGTCGCCGGCAGCGTAGACCTTGACCTCGGTGTCCTCGGCCAGCTGTCGCCGATCCTCTTCCGGGAGCGCCCGGTAGGGTGGCGTCTCCTGAAGCGTCTCCTTGACGGTCGGGCACACGAGCAGATTCTACGTCTTTGCCGAGACGACTCAGTCGTCGTGGTCGGCGTGGTCGTGACGCTCGTCGTCGTGCGGATCGGCGTGGACGTGCTCACCCCACGACCACGCGAGACCGATCGTCGCCTGGCGACGCGCCAGCAGTTGATCGCCGCGCACGTCCTGGTCCACGAGCCACGACGAGGCCACTCCGAGACTCAGCCCCTCTCGCAGCGTTACGCGCGCGCCGAGCGACGCGTAGTGGAATCGCCCCCCTCGGCTCTCGAGCTCGAGTCCATCCTGCTCGTCACGGCCGAGGTGTTGGTTGCTGAGGCCGACGTTGAACCCGTAGCGGCCGCTGTTCGAGCTCCAGGCCAATGTTCCCTGATAGCCGAGGTTGTCGCCGAACTGGTAATCCTCGTCACCCTCACCCAGCGGCCTCCGGTAGCGAGCGCTTCCGAAGATTGCCCACGAAGGGTTCAGCGTCCGGAACCCCTCGAGCGTCACCAGGAGGCTCGCCGCCCCCGCGCCGAAGAAGACGTTTTCGTCGGTCAAGCCGGTCGGCGCGTCCTTTGCCGTCGGAAGAGCCAGCCCGCCACCGATCGCCCCACCGCCACGCCCGCCCTCGGGGCCGAGCCGACGCATCAGCTCCACTTCGAGGTCCCCGAGACCTTCGCCTTCGAAGTCGAACAGCCCGGACGTCTCGATCGACCGAACGGGCAGCAGCGCTCGCACGGCCAGGCGTTCAGTCAGCCCCACCTCGCCTCGCAACAGCAGGCTGCGCTGCAGCGTTCGCCGCTCAGCAGGGTTGGGTAACTCCTCGCTACCGCCAAACGGCGTATCGAGGTCCTGATAGAGGTAGAGAACGCTGAAGCTGCGCAAACCGCTCGCCGGAAGACCCTGAATCGCAAAGCTCCCGACCGGGAGCTGAGGCTGTGCTCAGGCTCAGCCGGCGCCAGCCCAGGCCGGAACCTGGGTCAGGAGCAACAGCGCGAGCGCGACGATCACTGTTCGATTCACCGTCGGAATCTATCCGACTCGAGCCTCTTCATTACGTGGGATCCAATCCAGGAGAACGAGTCGACGACGTGGCGACCGATGCTGTCGGTACGACGTTCCCGGACGACCCACCTCGTGTTCTGGCTCGCCAACTGCTCAGCCGTCCAGAAGGCTGCTCACCGCCGAACGACCTCCGAGTGAGAACCGGAAGCCGTGGAGCGCGATGGCCAAGCAAAGCAGAACGGTCGCGAACAAAGGCAAGGACCGCGGTTCGCATCACGGCCGCATCTCGCGTCGACGGAGTCAGCTAGTCGAGAGCGTGACGTTCGAGAGCCGTGAGCCGCTCCCGAAGCGGCGCAAGCTCGCTCTTGAGAGCCGCGAGCTCAGCGTCTTGACTCTGCAGAGCTCGAACGAGAAGGGGCACCAATTCGACATACGACAGGCCGAGGCTCCCCTCTTCACCTTCGTAGACCAGGTTGGGAGCGACCTCCCGAAACTCCTGCGCGATGAAGCCGAAGTGTCGTCGATTGTCCTCGGCGTCCTTCCACTCGAAGGAGACCGGCCGAAGCTGGCGGACCTTCTCGATGCCCAACTCGAGGTCTCGCACCTCTCGCTTGAGCGTCGCGTCCGAGGCGTGCGCCTGCGAACCGTTGACGAAGACAGCACCGCCGTTCTGCTGCAGAAAGAGGGTCGAGGTGGTTCCATTGTCGCGCGCCATGATCTCGTTGTTGTCGATCACGACATTCGAACCGCCCTCGTCGCCGACGACCAGGTACCCGGTCGAATCGGCCAAGCTCGCGTCTAGGCCTTGACCGATGTAGACGACACCGTTGCTGCCAACGAAACGCACCAACTCCACGAGGTTGAGAGCGGTGACACCGTTGCCGGCTCCAAAGCGTAGCGGCCCGTCGAAATCCACCAACGTGGCTCCGCCTGAGCTACGAAAGAACAGCGCTTGGCTCTCGAGACCGGCGTAGAGCTCACGACCCCTGACCGCGCCCTCGACCGTCGCGCCGCTGCTCCCAAGTGGAACTCGCGAACCGACGAGTTGGCCTGCAACCTCGACCTCGAGCCAAAGATCTCCTACGCGATCTAGCGGGAGCGGGGCCGAAGCGCCGAGGGTGACACGGCGGATCTCAGCCCCCATTTGAACGCCGTCGTGAATCTCCTCCCAGACCTGTTCGCCAGCAAACTCGTCCGTCCAAAGAGAGTAGGTCACACTGGCAACTTCGCCCATCAAGGGACTCGCCCTCAGCTCGGAGAAGTCGACGACGTGGCGCACGGTTGATCCGCCCGCCAACGCGAGACCGGTGAACATCGAAGCTGCACACGCAACGCTGAGACCAAACTTGACGCGACCTCGGACACCCATGAACCACCTCCCAGCTTGCTAGTCGGATGCCGCAAGGACACCCTCTTTTTGTGGTCGAGCTGACGCTCTGGACCTAGCTCGGAACTCTCGAAAGCCGAACGCTACGCGTGTGGGGCACATCCAGCGGAGCTATCGCTCATCCTAACCGCACCCTGAGGCTGTCCACCTCCGGCAACCGCCCTCAGCGAGCCGCACGGCGACAAAGCCCTCCCGCCACCACGCGCGCACTCTCAGTGAAGCGCAGCCGAGCCTGGGAAGCTCGGAAGTCCGGTCGACCCAGAGCGCCTCGGGCCGACAGCGTCGGCGCGACGACCCTAGGAACGAGTCACCTATCGGGGCGGAGCTGTGGCTGATCGAGAGGAGCGAGGAATATGGTGGCCGACCAGACCGCGTTGGCTCCCCGGCTTGCGTACAGAGAGCTACCGAACGGCCGGCGAATCAGGTCGCCTGCCGCTAGAGTGTCCGGCTAGTCGCGCGCCTGAAGCTCGAGGGCCGTGAGGCGTGCCCGCAATGGCTCGAGCTCACTCTTGAGCTCTGCAATCTCGGCATCCTGCGTCTGGAGAGCCTTGACCAGCAGGGGCACGAGTTCCATGTACGAGAGGCCAAGTTTTCCCTCCTCCCCTTCGTAGACCAGGTCGGGCGCGATCTCCTGAATCTCCTGCGCAATGAACCCGAGATGTCGGCGTTCCTCTTGACCACTCTTCCACTCGAACGAGACGGGTCGAAGCTCCCGAAGCTCGTCGATACCGAGCTCCAGATCTCGGACGTCACGCTTGAGCGTTGCGTCCGAGGCGTGCACCTGTGAACCATTGACGAACACTGCGCCTCCGTTCTGCTGCAGAAAGAGGGTCGAGGTGGTTCCATTGTCGCGCGCCATGATCTCGTTGTTGTCGATCACGATGTTCGCACCGTCTTCATCGCCCCAAACCATGTACCCGGTCGAGTCACCCAAGCTCGCGTCCGAGCCCGAGTCCAGATACACCGTGCCTTGGTTGGTGGCCGTCCGAACCAGTTCCATGAGAACGATGGCTGCGCCTGCTTCGCCGGCTGAGAAGGCCAACGGCCCATAGAAGTTGGTCAAGAACCCGCGATCTACGAGTTCGAAAAGAATCAGTTCGCTGTCGGAACCGGCGTAGAAGAATTCCCCACGGACCGGACCGTCGACCGTCACCCCGCTGCTGCCGAGCGGAACTCGCGACCCGAGGAGTCGGCCAGCGACCTCGACCTCGAGCCAAAGCTCTCCAGGGCGATCGAGCGGGAGCGGAACCGAGGCCCCGAGGGTGACAGGGCGGATCTCGGCCCCCAGTTGAACTCCGTGGTGAGTCTCCTCCCAGACTTGCTCGCCAGCGAACTCGTCAGTCCAAAGAGAGTAGGTCACGCTGGCGACTTCGCCCATCAAGGGACTCGTCCCGAGCTCAGAGAAGTCGATGATGTGACGCATCGTCGGCCCGCTCGCCAACACGATACCGGCGAACATAGAAGCTACCAACGCAACGCTGAGACCAAACTTGACGCGACCTCTGACACCCATGAACTACCTCCCCGGCTTGCTAGTCGGGCGCCGCAAGGACACCCTCCTTCGTGGTCGAAGCGAACCTCGAATACCTGGCTGACACCCAGAACTCTTGAAGACCAAACGCTCCGCGGGGCACCTTCAGCGGAGCTAGAGCGCATCCTAACCGCACACAGAGCCTGGTCGCTCCGGCCGGAATCGCTTTCAGCTAGCCGCTTGGAGGGAAAGCCTTCTTGCCACCACCCGCGTACCTTCAGTGGAACGCAACTTCGTTTCGGGTAGCCGGAGGTCCGGTCGACCCAAAGCGCCGACTGTGGCCAGCGACGCCGCGACGCTCCAAGGAGCGGGTCGTCTATCGTGTCAACGGACGCTCATCGAGAGGAGCAAGGATCATGCAGCATGCAAAAAGTCTTCTCATCCTGACGTGGCTACTGGCGGCCCCGGCGCTCGAAGCCCAGCTCCGACCGCAGGGGCCGGCCTTCGCCGTGAGCGAATGCGCGGAGTGCTCGAGTGAGTTCGGTCCCACGGTCGCAGCGGGCGAGACCTTCTATCTGACCTGGTGCGCGTCCCTGCCGAGCGCTTCCTTCTCCGCCTTCGGACGGGCGCTCGGTGACGACGGAGTGGGTATCAGCACTCGTCGGTTCGGCGACGACTCGCTCCAAACCGGCTGCCGCGACGTTGGTGTCGACGGAGCGGGCGACTTTGTCGTGCTGTGGCAACACCCCACTGAGATCTGGCTGCAACGCTTCAGCCCGGTGGGCAGCCCACAAACCGACCCGTTTCGAGTCAACAACCCACCGACCGGCATCGACGACGACATCGCACGAATGGGAGTCGACTCCGCAGGCTTTGCCGCCGTCGGCTTCTACACTTCACTTCAGGTCGCAACTCCACCCCAGGTCTACGCACAGATCGTCGACCCCAGCAATCAAGTGGTCGCGCCGGCCGTCCAGCTGAGCGGAATCTTCCCTGTGGCCTTCGCAGACGGCTTGACGATCGCACCGCTCGGAGACAGCGGCGTCTTTTACGTTCTCTGGCAGACGAGTCTCGACGCCAACCAGCGGGGCGATCAGCCCGGTCCCAAGGGATTGAGCATGCGGCGGATCGACCGTCAGGGGCAGACCGTCGGACCCGAGATCGTTCTCGTCGAGCCCTCCGGGAGCCAGTTTTCACTGTCACCGGATCTCGCCGGCGATCCCGACGGCGAGTTTCTGGTGCTCGCCTGGCAGACCAACCTCCCGCCGGCCAAGGCCAATGGTGATGTGGTGGCGATGTTCCTCGACTCCCAAGGTGAAACGACGATTCCCCCATTCCGGCTCAACAAGAAGAAACGCGGAGCCCAGGTTGCACCGCGGGTCGCTTTCACAACGACCCACGAGGTGCTGACCCTGTGGGAGACCAACAAGGGCGGAACCGCTCGGATCTGGGGTCGCCAGCTGCGTCGAGACGGCTCCTTCCGAAAGCGCGACCGCAAACTCACCGACCTCATGCCCGCTCAGCGAGTCTCGCCCTTCGGCATTCTCGGTGCAGACCTTGCGGTCGTCGATACGACTGGTGAGGGCCTGGTCGTCTGGAGCACCGAGGACGGCCTGGTTGGCCGGCTTCTCGGCGGGGTTCGCTGAGCCGGCGGCGGAATGAGGCGCACGGGCCGCTCAGAACGCTTGAGGGTCGTCTGGACTGTCAGTCCGCCGCTACGCTCATCTCGAGCGCCTTGCGGGCGAAGCGGTCGGGCGCGAGCCAGCGGTCGTCGTGGCCCTCGAGGCGACTGAGCTGGTGCTCCCACCAGGTCGGCTGGGGCGGGGCTTCCCCCTCCCAGAGAACACCCGGCTCGTAGAGCATCCAGACGTCCCAAGCTGGAGAACTCAGGTTTGCAATGTGCTGCTGATAGGCGACTCCCACCAGCCGCTCAGGATCCCAGTAGTGTGCGGCTCGTTGATCGTCCATGAGCTTGGCACCGCCCGACACGTGCTTGGCCCTGGCTCCTGTCTGACTTGACCAGACAATGTGGACTGACAGGTTCTCGATCTCGACTTCGTCCAGCAGGCTCTTCTTGACCTCGGAGACCCCCCGAAGACATACGCCTCACGTCGGAGATGCGAGAAGGACGGCTCGCACGTTGGCAGGGTCGGCATTGAAGGCAGTGCGTAGGGGATCAAGGTTCTCTGTGATGATGGGGTAGCCCGAGTCGTGATCGGTCAGAGAGAAGAGCGCGGCCACACCGGCGACTGCAAGAACAACGGAGATCAGTAGTACATCGAGTCGCAGGATCCGTTTCATGATCTTCCTCATCAGTGTTGCTTCTCATTCAAGCCAGTGCAGCCAGAATGCTGGGAGCCAGGTTCAGACATGCGGCGAGTACCCAGAGCGCCATGGCGATCCGCAAGACGAGACGCGGAGCCAATGGGCGACCGACCGGGCAGGCTTCACCCGCCGCAGCCGTCCGCGGCCGGTAGACGACCCGGTAGCCGTAGGCGAGGAGCAGGCCAGCCGCCGCGAGGATCGCGAAGCTGTAGGGCTTGAATCCTGCAGCCCATGCCGCACCGCCTGCTCCGAGGACGGCAACGACGAGCGGCGCGACAACGGGAAGACAGCACGCGCTGGCCGCGGTGGCGAGGGCGGCTGCGCCCGCACCCGCGGCAGCGACACCCACCACTCCCGTTTCCGATCGTGAGTCGCTCATGTCTCGATCGCCCTCCAGATCGCCCGATGGAAGAGACGCGCAGCTTGCTGAAACTCCGGCAGCTCGACGGGGCGGCAGGTCGGGTGGTCCGCAGCGAACTCTTCGGCGCTCTCGAGAGAGACGAAGAAACTCGCCTTGCCGCAGAACGCGGTGCACACGTCCCGGTCGATGGCCTCTTGTGACGCGACGACAAGAGTGGCTGCCGCATTCGGTGGATCAACTGATTCGATACCCGTCGGAGCAACCGAGAGTCGTACGCGCTCCTGGCGGACAGGATCGACGGACTCCACGCGGGCAGTGGCGTCGACCAACCGGGGAACGACGTAGGCCCACAGTGCGCAGCCACTGAACAGAATCTTCTGCCCGATCTCGAGCCGATGGCGAGTAGGTTGCAGCGTCAGACCGTAGAGGTCGATCAGCCGGCCCCCAGGATCGCGCTTGCAACGGGCCGCGTCGACCGCTTGTTCAACCTGAGTCACCTCAACGCCTGCTGCACTCGCGATCGCATCGGTGCTCACCGGCCGCCCCTTCGCGAGCAGGGGGAAGCCGCCGAGCAGAGGGCCAGCCGAGTCCCAACGGCTCGCCAGGATCGCAAGCGTCTCTCCGAGCCCCGGCGGCAACAACTCAGAGAGGTTCATTGCCCGACCGCCGGATGCGAGGCGGCCGCGAGCCACTCCTCTGAGCACTCGAACTGCCGAGCCTGGCTCTCAATAACTCGTTGTATCGGCAGGTCGCGGATCGTCCGGACGTACCGGGAGTCGCGGCCGGTCCTCTCCGCCACGCGGACGGCCTCCGCCTGGAGAGCACCCGCCGCCTGGGTGTCGCCACCGAGGAGCGAGATTTTGGCGAGCTCGTAGACAAGATCGGGATCGTCGTCTTCTTTGACCCGCTGGGCCGCGTAGACCGCCTCGGCGGCAAGCTCGAGGTCGCGGGCTTGGAGGTCAGGGGTCAGAATGATCGCCCTGTGGAGCCGAAGGAGTTCGGGCACTCGCTGCTCGAGCGCGCCGCGAACCAGCTTCCGACCATAGGCAAAGGCCGATATCTCCTCTCCGATGCAGAGCAGATGCTGGAAGAAATCGATCGCTTCGTCAGCAAATGCCGCCGGTACCTCGGAGGCGAGTGCGGTCATCGTCGCGACTGCCAGATCAACTCTTGCCGACGCGCTGAGCCTTTTCGCTTCCGCAAGCTGCTCTTCGCCCGCGGCCACGGCCTCCAGCATCCGCCGGACTCGAGTTACCTCGGCCTCGAGGTTCCAACGATCCGAGAGGACACTCCGCAGTGCCAACTCGAAGCCACGCTTGGGATCCCCGGTCTCGCTCACCCAAGCCAAGTGTCCGGACCTGTCGACGATCATCAAGTGCGGAAGGTAAGGGTCGTCTGGCGGATTGAGAGCCGGGTGCAGCAAGGCGGCCTCGAGCTCACCGTCGTCTCGGGCGGCCGCGATCGTGTAGTCAATCCGGCTGCGCTCCTCGTCAAGAAAGCGAGGAAGCGGGATACCGAGGTCGGTGCCTACCGTCAGCCCGACGATCACCAAGCCGTCCTCGCGGTGCTCTCGCGCCAGCGCGCTCAGCTCGTCGATCATCGGGTAGCACGGTGGGCACCAGGTAGCCCAGAAGTCCAGGACGTAAACCCGTCCCGGCTCGAACGAGGGAACCGGTGCGCCATGCGGCCAGTCGACGAGCTCGCCGAGGTTGGGCACCCGGTCGCCCGGCAGAGGTGCCGTCGACGCACGAAGGCGTTGGTCCATCGCCGAGGTCGAGAGAGCCGCGAAGATCACGAGAACGCCGAATATCCGCCTCGGGTCGTCCAGTCCCCGTGTCGATGAGGTCATCGAAGCTCCTCCCCTCCTAGAGCGACAGACTCGTGCGGCTCAACGGGTTGAATCTTCGCTAAGCGCCTTCGGAGGTCGAACGTGATCACCAGCTGGCGAAGGAAGTCGACACCGACGTTTGCCAGGGCTGCCCCCTTGACGAAGTGGACGTTCGGGCTGCCTAGCTCATGCCCCGCCAGACTGACCGGGCCGGCGACCTCCGCTCGATAGACCTCGAAGACGGCGTCCACGGTACGCCCCCGGCCGGCGAGCGAGAGTGGCGAGGCCAGCGGCACCTCGGTACTCCGAGCGTGAGGCAGCAACAACGCCTGTGCGTTGCCAGAGTCGAGATGAGCTGCGATCGGTACTCCGGCGACGTCAACGGCCAGCACCGGCAGGCCTTGGTCGAGGTCGATCTCGACCACATCCGGGCTGTTCGCGACGAGGGAACCGGTCTTGATCTCGAGGCGCCCTTGCGCGAGGTCGAGCGTCACGAGCAGGTCTCGAAGGAGCGTGATCCCGAAGATACCCTTCGGAGCTCCTTCCCCACGAAAGAGGCTCTCGAAGTCCCAGATATCCACCACGAGGTGCTCCAAGGAGGCGCCACCAAGACGCATCCGATCGATCCGCGCCTGCTGGACCGGCAGGCCTTCCGAAGCGCCCATCGGCGAGCTGACTCGACCCTCACCGACGATCGGCAGGGCCAGTTCTTCTGCAAGCTCGGCATCGATCATCAGACCCACGCCGCCCGTGTCGAACACCATTCGGAAAGGCCCCGCCCCCTCGATGAAGACCTCCACCATCGGCCTCCCTTGTGAGAGGTCGAGTGGCACCACCGTCCCCTCGATCGAGATCCGCTCGGGTGCCGTAGCGAGATCGGGACGACTGGCGGCAGCGCTCGCACCAGCAGACGCGACGACACCAAGGAGGACCCCCACAAGCCACAACCTGTCCATACCTGGGCTCAAGCGCATCTCAGTCCGCGGAGAGGAACGCCGGCTCCATATGCGCGAAGAACGCGCCCCGGACCTTGTCGAGGAACTCGTGGTCCGAGAGTCTGTAGTAAATCGTCTGAGCGTCGCGGCGAGTCGTGGTGAGGCCATAGGCCCGGAGCTTGGCTAGGTGCTGAGAGACGGCCGACACTGAAACGCCCAGCATTTCGGCGAGATCACAGACGCAGAGCTCCTGCAAGCGATCGAGGAGGAAGAGGATCTTCAAGCGTGTCGAGTTGCTTGCCAGGTTAAAGAGCTCAGCAGCCTCTTCGAGTTCGGGCGCAAACTCGAGGCTCTTGCGCACAGCGGCGATCTCGTCACTCGCCAGGGTTGGTCCGACGCATTTCATAAGATCACTCCAGCTTCCTGTTCGAGTCGTTGAATGGTCTTCCGCACCTCTCCGAGACAGCACTTGCCCGACGGGCTGCGGACCTCGCAAAGGCAGTTCCCGGACCGGACCTCGCGCGCGATGGAGTCGAAGATGTCGGTTGTGCCCCACTCGCAGAGGTCGCCCGCGATATCCACCTCGCGGTACAAGAAGCAGTAGCAGACGAGCCCGTCACTGCCCTCCTTGAAGCCCGGCTCGACGTGGACGTCGCCCTTCCGAAGCAACGCACCGGCCGAACCGTAGTAGACGACCTCGCAGTCGGGGTCTCGACAGAGTCGGAAGTCCTGGGGAGGAGGAACCATGCCGCTCGTGAGCGCAGCGACCGTCGACCAGTTGACGAGGCTGCCCTCGAACCCGCTCACCGGGCAGCGGGAAGCCCTCCCTTCGACGACAGGTGCCGAACAACAGGTTTCACTCCTGGGTTTTGTCTCGGTCACCGTATTTTAGTACATACGCAAATACTGGCAGATCGGTTCACCTCCTCCCAACGCCCCATCAGCCCGCAGGCTTGCTGGGATCAAGACCCGGGCTGCCCTGCCGCACCCGAGAGAGGCGAAGAGAGTCCCAAGCCTTTCAAACCCCCCGCAAGTGTTTCTGCAAGAACAGGCCTGCCTAGAGGAGCGGGTGGGATTCGAACCCAAGGTGACCGCAAAACCACACCGGTTCTCAGGACCGAGGGACGGCAGACGGGAGCGGGAGTAGCCCGGGCAGGCGTGACCACGGCTCGGGACGCTCGGGTCCTGTCGCTGCGACTCCTCAGCCGGGTCGGCGGAAGTTCCGACGGTACTCCATGGGTGGTGTGCCGACGACGCGCTTGAAATGCAGGCGCAGGAGTTGTGGGTCGGAGAAGCCCGACTCCTCGGCGATCCTGTCCATCGAAAGCGATGTCGTCTCCAAGAGCTCCTGGGCAACCCTCGCGCGCTCGCGCTGCAGCCATCGGTGCGGGCTGGTGCCGGTGATCGCCTTGAATCGACGCGTGAGGGTCCTTCTGGACATGTTCACGCGTTGAGCCATGCTGTCGATCGTGTGCGCTTCGGCCGGGCTCGCGCGCACCTCGTCGAGCAGTTCGGTCAGGCTGTCGCCGCCGTGATCCGCAGTCACAGGCGCATCGATGTACTGCTTCTGACCGCCACCACGATGCGGTGGAACTACCAGCCGGCGCGCGACTCGATTCGCGATCGCGACTCCATGGTCCCGGCGAATCAGGTGCAGACCCATGTCGATCCCGGCGGCACTGCCGGCTGAGGTGATGAGGCTGCCTTCGTCCACATAGAGGACGTCGGCATCCACCTGGATCTCTGGAAACCGCTCCGCCAGCGCCCTCGCGTACCGCCAGTGAGTGGCCGCCCGCTTGCCATCCAGAAGGCCGGTAGCGGCCAGCACGAAGGCTCCACTACACACCGAAGCGATACGGGCACCCTGCGCATGTGCCTCGCGCAGTTTTCGAACGAGCGCCGGAGGAACAGGTTCGTCGGGGGATCGCCAGCCGGGGATCAGAATCGTCCCAGCGGAGTCCAGAATCCGCAGAGAGTGCGGAGCCGCGACAGCGAGACCGCCGGCGGCGCGCAGCCTTCTTCCGCCGACACTTGCCACGCGGAATCTGTACCACTGCTCGAACTCGGGCCGCGGCAAGCCGAACAGCTCGACGAGGATTCCGAACTCGAAGGTACACAGTCCGTCGTAGACAACGGCCACGGCTTCCAGAGGGTCACGGGACATGGCCCTATTCTATCGAGCATTGTCATTTATGCCAATTGCTCGCGAAGTATCCGCGGCAGGATACTGGCCTCGACGCAGCGACGATCGCTGCACCAACGTTCGAACTCGAGGGGGCAATCATGCTCGTACGGCAAAAGAATCTGGTCACAGAGGTACCCACGACAGCACCGGCCGAGGCCGCCGCACACTTCAGGTCACGGTTCGCGTTCGAGACCGACTGCTGGGACGTACACGCCACCGAGACGCTGGAGGACCGGGGTTTTGTTCTCGTGGACGTCCGATCACCGGAGGCCTTCGCAAACGGGCACCTGCCGGGCGCCGTCAACATCCCCTACCCGACGCTCACCGAGCGACGCCTCGCCGACTACCCGATGGACACGCTGTTGGTGACGTACTGCGCCGGGCCGCACTGCAACGGATCGACTCGCGGCGCCATCCGAATCGCAGAGCTGGGCAGACCGGTCAAGGAGATGATCGGCGGGATCACAGGCTGGCTCGACGAGGGTTTCAGCCTGGCGACCCCATGACCACCGCGACGGAGATCCGCCCGCTCGAACGGGCCGATCTCCCCGAGCTGGTCGACCTCTGCCGCGAGCACGCAAGGTACGAGCGCGCGAGGTGGACGGAGGACGCCGGGCGCGAGGCGAGGCTCGGTCGGCTGCTGCTCGACTCCGACGGAGCGGACTGCTGGGTGGCCGAGGTTCGCGCCGGCCGGCTCGCAGGCTTCGCGAGTGCGAGCTTCGAGCTATCGACCTGGGATGCCCGCCACTACCTTCATTTGGACTGCCTCTATCTGCGAGAGCCGTACCGCGGCCATGGGGTCGGCCGAGCCCTGATCGAGCGCGTCGCTCAGACCGCGCTCGATCAGGGGGCCGTCAACCTCCAGTGGCAGACACCGCCCTGGAATGGCGGCGCGGTGCGCTTCTACGAGCGGCTAGGAGCTGAAGCGCTCGAGAAGCTGCGCTTCAGCCTGGATTCCGAAGGATGCCGACGACTCGTCGGCAATACAACCGTCCCGCCGTCGAGAAGCACTCGGTGACGACGCGAGCAGCGGGAGCGGCGGCCACTGTCGTCGTCTTGTGGGGTTC
Organism: Candidatus Multivoradales bacterium; assembly: GCA_965212505.1. GTDB lineage: Bacteria > Acidobacteriota > Thermoanaerobaculia > Multivoradales > JAHEKO01 > JAHEKO01. The sequence goes on along the minus strand of OZ243123.1, from coordinate 5,100,510 downwards.
GGCGTTTGTCGCCGTGGGCCTCGCCCTCGAGGATCTGTCGCCAGGGCACCTCGCGCTCGCACGCTACCTGGTTGCCGCCCTCGTCCTGCTCGTCCTGACTTCCCCGAAACGGGCGTCTCGGCCACCGGTTCGCGATCTCCTCCGTTTCGCCTTCGCTGGCGCCGTCGGCATCTCGCTCTACAACCTGGCGCTGAACTCGGGACAAGAGTCGGTGAGCCCCGGCGTCGCCAGTCTGATCGTCAACACCGTCCCGATCTGGACCTCGCTGTTCTCGATAGCGCTGTTTGGCGAGCGGCTCACCGCGCGACACTGGGTCGGCACTCTGCTCGCCTTCTCTGGGGTGTCGATCCTCGGCCTGCAACAGGGCGGCTCGAGCGGCTTCGAGTCGGGCGCCCTCCTGATCCTCGGAGCGGCGCTCGCTCAGGCGATCTACTTCGTCTCGGTCAAGCCTCTCCTGGCACGCTACCGCCCGGTCGAGGTGACCGCCTGGACGGTCTGGTTCGGGTGCCTCTTCCTGACCCCCTTCCTCGGGGGCCTCGGCGAGTCGTTGCAGCGAAGCTCGCCCACAACCCTCGCGGCTCTTCTGTTCCTCGGCGTCGGGCCAGCGGCACTCGCCTATCTGGCCTGGGCACACGTGCTTGCCGAGCTACCGGCGGGGACGGCGTCGAATGTGCTCTTCCTCGTACCCGTGGTGGCGATGTGCCTCGGTTGGCTCGTCCTCGAAGACGTCCCCTCTCGAACCGCCCTGGCCGGTGGCCTTCTCTCGGCCGTGGGAGTGATCCTCGGCAGAACCGCGACCTGATGCCCCAAGCCTCGTCGGCATGGACTGTTTCATCGTGGACGCGTTCACCGAAGTCCCCTTTCGGGGGAATCTGCTGGCAGTCTGTCTCGTCGAGCAAGTGCGCGGCCGATCGCCCGAGAGTTCAACCTTCCCGAGACGGCTTTCGTCGAGCGAGCCAACGCCGACAAGCTGCACGCTATTCGCGACTTCTCACCCAAGCAGAAGATCCCACACGTCGTCCTGACCCGCCATTCCTGAGTCGCTGCTCTAGCTGGCGATCACCACGAGCTCTGGCGACTCGACCGGGTCGTAGGGGCTCATGCCCATGTCGCCGTACGTCTCGCGCGGCGTGAAGCGCGCCACCTCGAGCATCGTCTCGATCTCCTCTCGCCGCCAGCCGCGCAGCTGATTCTGGCGCGTGCCGACGACTTCGAGAGGCGTCTCGGACTGGGGGCGAAACCGCAGCACCGAGGTCGTGTGCAGCACGATGCCGTCCTCGCGCCCACGCACGAGTCCGAGAAGGATCAACTCTCCATCGGACGAGTCGAGAAACTCGATCGGCAGGGCCCGCTCGCCGCCGTCGAGAACGCGATCGTAGTTCAGGAGCTGAAGGACGAGTGGCGCCCCGGGTACGAGACGCCTCCGCAGGCCGATCAGCGTCCGCGACACGGATTCGGGAGACAAGAGATGGGGCAATGTGTTGCCCAGGCAGACGGCGGCGCCGAAGTGACCACGAACACTCCGCTCCACGGCGCCGAGATCGGTCAGGATGAACTGGACTCCATCCGGAACCGGCTCTTGCTGAGCCGCGTCGATCGCCCGCTCCGAGGCGTCGATGGCGACCACTTCGCACCCCAGCTCGGCGAGGAATCTGGCGTGCTGACCCTCGCCGCAGCCCAGATCCAGGACCCTCTTCGACGGCGCCGCGGCCACGACTCGCTCAAGCAGAGCCGCCTCTGTACCGAGGCGACGCGGCCAGTCGTGGAGAGCTCGCTCCAGGAGGTTCGTCTCGGTTGTCGAATCGGGCATTTGACGGTACCGAACCGCGCTTCGGCTCGCACGCATCATCTCAGACAACGGGACGCGGCGATCGAATACGGAGCCCTGCGCCTTGGTCGTACTGGATCGCGATGATCCGGCATTGCTAGTGGAGCACGTAGCCTGGAAGTGGCAAGCGTTGCGTATAGCTCTGGCGGAGGGGGTGGGATTCGAACCCACGGTGACCGTGAAGCCACGCCGGTTTTCAAGACCGGTGCATTCGACCACTCTGCCACCCCTCCGCGGCGGCAAGTCTACTCGCCTAGCGCTCAGCTTTCGTTGATGATCGAGGTGAACACCCGCTCGAGGGCCGGCAAGTCTGGGGTGCGGTTGGCTCGGGAGATCTCCGACTCGACCTCGGCGAGCAGGGCGTCGACCTCCTGGGTCCATTCGTGGCGTTGGATCTCGGAGAGCATATTGCCGAAGACGCGCGAGCGCAGGAGCTTCTGATTGCCGCTCTGGGCCGCGAGCTTGCCGGCCTCGGCCCAGCGGCCGAAGGCGAAGCCGTACTCGATGTCGAGCAGCTCAGCCGCCTGTTCCTCGATCTCTGCGGCGCCGGCGAGAGCGTTCTCGAACGACTCGCCGCCTTCGAGCTGCCGGAGTAGATCGGAGTACGAGAGCTGCAGGTGGTCGCTCAGGTCGATGTTGTCGAGCTCGCCGTGCATGTATCGGAGCAGCAGAGTCGCGTCGTCTCTGCGGTCGGTGCGGAGCGCAACCTCCAGGTCCATCGAGTGGACCCCGACCCGGAAGGCGCTGTCGACCTCGCTGTGGAGGTTTGTCAGTCCGCGAGTTCGGCGCCAGCCCTGCTCGACCCAGTCCGGAGCGAGAACACCCTCGAGTCGATTCTCGGAGACCAGTCCGCGGGCGAGGCCGGCGCCGGTCGGTAGGCCGAGGCGCGAGGTCAGCTGCGGCCCGAGCACCGCGACGGCGAGCAGAGCGGCCACCGTGGCCGGGATCACCCACGACGTCTTGCCGGAGGAGATCGTTTCGACCTCCGCGGTTCCGAGCATCTGGCTCTCGCGGTACCGCACCGTGTCGACGAACACCTCGTACAGCTCCGGTTCGCGGTCGAGCCGCCCCATGAACTCCTGACGCTCCGAGAGCGTAAGCCGCCGGTCGAGGAAGGCCGCGAGGGTCTCCAAGTCGCCCGGGGTCAACTGCACTTCACTCATCAAGGTCGGCACCCTCTGCCAAGTTAGACGGCTCCGTTCGCCGCTCTTCTGCCAAATGCACACGGAAGTCGGGCGGACGGTCTCTGTCCACCCAGCGTAACGCGTCCAGTATTCGCGCGGCGTCGAGCCCGCGTTTCTCGAGGCTCGAACGCAGGTCGCGAAGGCATCGATCGCGGCGTGTGTAGAGCCGTCTCTGGCCGAGGCCCAGACTGGCCGCGATCGCCGCGACCGTGAGGCCGCGCTCGTAGTGCATCTTGAGAACCAGGCGGTCGTCCACGTCGAAATCCTCCAGACACGCCGCGATCGCCTCACGTGCCTCGTCCAACGTCGACTCACCCTCCGCGCGGAGAGTCGCCTGGTCGGCGCCGCTCGGCTCTTCGAGGTCCGCAGCCCGTTCGCCGCCTTCGAGGACCACGCCCTGTCGAGGCGGCAGCTGCTCTGCCAGCGACGCAATCTCCAGGGCCGACAGCCGAACTCCGAAGTGGCGTTGCAACATCTCCGTAGCGGCGCTCAGGGAATGGCCTTCTCGATCGAGCAGGCGCTCCAGGCGAATGGCTGTGACTCCCAGTCTCTCGGCGGCCGCCGACGGACGCCAGCGCCCCCAGCGGCGACTCCTGAAGTCACGGGCCAGGTTCTGAACTACCGCCACCAGGTAGGTGGAGAGGCTGGCCCGCCCCGTATAGGCGCGCAGAACCCGGAAGTCGTCGTCCATCAGCTCGACGTGCACCCAGGAGCGGAACTCCTGGGCTTCGTCGGGCTGGAAGCCGCGGCGGGCGACCCAAGCCACCACACGATCGACCTCGTCGATGTGCTCTTCGTAGATCGACCGCATCTGATCGGTCGAGCGCGGAGCTGTCGGTTCCAGCATTGGGGCTTCCAGCAGATACAGCTACACGGATTCCGGCGGAATCGCCAGAATCCGAATTCACCACCCCACCACAAGCAGAGATTACCGTCTCCACCGCGAAGTGGAGAAAAAAGACTGCGCGTGCCCCCTACGCCGTCTCCGAGGAGAGCAAGGGGAAAACACCCGTAAGGCCGGCCTCGACGGCACACGCAGGCCAATCGAGAAGATCGAGGATCTCCCCGGAAGATAGTCCTGTTTCGGCGATCTGCTCCCGCACCTCGCCAAGCACCCGGCGAACACGCGCGTAGATGCGCCGTTGATCGAGGTCCAGGGTGGATGCGATCGAGCGAATCGTCAGCCCCTCCACGAACCGGAGATTGACGATCAACCGATCCTCCGCCTCCAACGCCGCGAGCGCAGCCTTCAGGGCGTCGGCAACCCGTTCCTGTAGCTCGGCTCGTTCGCCGTCGCGAACCCGCTGATCTCCCCGATCATCCGCCTCGAGTCGTGAGAGCACGCTGTCGGTTTCGAAGCGACGCGTCGTACGAGGCTTGATGGTCGAAGCGATCTCCACGAGCTCCTCCAAAGACGCCTGTACTTCGTAGCGCGTTCGCAGCATCTCGACCGCTTCGTCAAAGCTGTACCGGTCGCGGTAGAGGAGAGCCTCCATCTGGACCCCCAGATCCCCGGCCCGCTTGGCCGCTGCCGAGGGTCGCCACTTACCCCACTGCTGGATTCGGTAGTCACGGAACATGTTGTGAATGACCGTGGTGAGGTAGGTGGTCAAACGACTCTTGCCCTGGAACTTGCGCAGTACGGCGAAGTCTTCAGAAAGCAAGCGAAGCTTGACCTGGCTGGCCAGATCGTCGGCCTCCCACTCGTTGAGGGCGTACCGGCGAGCCACCGAACCGACCGTTCTGTCGATGAAGTCCAGGTGAGCGAGCAACAGATCCCGGCACTCCTCGGAGGTCGCCTCTCGGTCGAGAGGGAGTTCGCGAACGACGGCGGTGCGAGAACGCGACCCGGTCTCGCGACTCTGAGTCGTCATCCACTCTTCGATCGCGGTCACTCGGGTCTCGTTTTGTGTCACTCGTCCCTCCTTCGCCGCCGTCGGTGTTTGGGTGCCGTCCGGTGAGCTACCCGCCCCCTCATCGAACGTTGTGTGCTGTAACCTTGGGTGCAAGGTAACGACCCGTAGCCGATCCCGTCCTGAAGGAAGCATGTGGGTTTCCTGAGATCCCCTTTCAGATATTGACTTCTGAGGACTCGAAGAGAAGGTTTCTCGACACCAGATGACCTCGAACGGCCTCGCGGATTTCAAGGTAGGAGACCGCCTCGTCCGCCCCTCCTTGGGCGAGATTTCGGACGATACGCAGACGGTCCACATCGAGCCCCGCTCGATGGAGGTGCTCCTCGCACTCGCTGAGCGCGGCAACGAGGTCTACCCGAAGAGAGAGCTCATCGAGAGGGTCTGGAGGGAGACCTACGTCTCGGACGAGGTGCTCACCCACGCCATCTGGGACCTCCGACGGGCCTTCGGCGACCAGGCGAACGATCCGAAGTTCATTCAGACGATCCCGAAGCGCGGCTACCGGCTCATCGCGCCGGTGAGCGCCGCCGCATCTGAGCCATCAGAACCCGTTCCTTCGGGTCACGCCGGTGAGACCCCTTCCGGGCCTTCGAGCCCCTGGAGGCGGCGGGTTGCCTGGGTGGCCGCTGGGACGGTGCTGCTCCTATTCGCCGCCTGGGCGTGGCAGAACCGGGGCGCAAGCCAGCCGAGCAGCGGCCCTCCGCGAATCGTCGTCGCCCCGCTGCGAGACAGTGCCGCCGACGAATCGGCGTCCTTACAGTTGGCACTCGACATCAGCCGACGCCTGAGTGGGCGACCCGGGATCGTCGCATCTCGCGCCGAGGAGTGCCCTCCCTCCGACCGCGGGAGGGCAACCTACTGCCTCGAAGTGAGCGTATCCAAACTCGTCGCTGGCCAGCGCGCTCACATCGAACTCTCCCAGGACGCACTGCTCTTCTCTAGAGAGCGGCCGCTGTCGGCTACGAACGGCTCTCGAGACGACCTTGCCGACGAGGTAGCAGCCTACTTCGACATGATCCGGCACCCCTACCACCGCGACCCGGATTCGGCACCCTTTCTCGACATCTCGAAGAACGACCTTCGTGCCGTAGTGCTCTTTCTAGAGGGCATGCAGCTGGTCTACACCAACGAGGTCGGCGGGGGTGTCCTCCTCGACGAGGCGATCGATCTCGACTCGAACTTCATCGCCCCGCGGGTGATTCGACTGCTGACACACGTCGAGGTCGGCGACGACGACACCGTACAGCGATACCTTTCGCACTTTAGAACCTTGTTTCCAAAGGCCAGCGCGTTCGAAAAGGCGCTGATTCAGTTCGCTGAGCACTATGCACAGGGCGAACTCGCAGGCCAGCTACGGTGGTTGGAGCACGCGCTCGAAGAGGCTCCTGCCAACCGCCCAGTCGAGTTCGTGCTGAGCACGGTGGAGAGCCAGCTCGGCAATGCAGAAGAAGCGTGCGACCGGCTCAGCCCGTTGGTGGATACCTCCTGGCACTTTCCACCGGTCTACTGGACAAGCGCCTCTTGTCGCATCGAGCTCGGCCAGCTAGACGCCGCCCGCGCAGCGATCGCCGCCGGCCTCGAGCTGGAGAAGAAAGATCCGCAGCTGCTGGTGATTGCGGTGCTCCTTGCCATCTACGACGGCAACACCGAAGAGGAGGGGCGGTTCCTCCAGCGGTTGGATCAACGCGTCCGCGAGATTGCACCAGAGGAGTTCTCCTTCGGCTCAACGACGCTCCAAGAAGCCTTGGCGCAACAGGCTGAATCGGCCGGCCGATCCGGCGCGGCAAAAAAGATTCGGGAATTCTCCTACTGACGGCAGTCCATTCCTCTCAAAGGCGCTCACACACGGTGACGCCAGGCAAACAAGCCACTGGAGGAATGACATGAGCAAGAACCCCGCGAACCGGCCGTCCGACACGAACCACAACTGGGAGAAGACGCGCAGCCGCTCGAGTGCCGAGCTGCTCGCAGTGCTCGCCCCGACCGCCGACGAGCCGCAGTCGATCCAGCGCATGGCGATCTGGAAGACCGGCCCGGCGACAGCCGAGGGAGCGGCCTAGATGTTCCCGGCGCCGGCAGCCGTCACGGCGTGGTTGCCACAGCCCGTGCCGCAGCCGACGGAAGGCGACCTACTCGGGCAGCGACTCGAGAAGCTTCTCGAGGTCTCCTTACGCGGCCGCGGGGCCTCTCTGGCCTCACGACTGCTGCCGGCGCCCTCGTTTCAACCTCCCGGCGGGCAGCTCGCAGACGATGGGTTCTCGTGGCTCGCCTTCCCAGCTTGGCTCGCTTCGAGCTTGGGGGTCGACCAGACCGCGGAGGGGCGGGCGCTGGTCGCCGATCTCTGCTGGCTTCAGTACTGCGTCTACGCCGCCTTCCGCGTGCAAGACGACCTCGTCGACGGCGAAACCGACGACCGCACCCTGGCGGTGGCAACCAACCCGCTTCTGGTCGAAGCGGCCCGCTGCAGCGCCCGCCATTTCGACGGCGCCTCTCCGTTCTGGGAGGCTCTTCACGAAGGGATCGCCGCAACCACGAGCGCGATCCTCGAGATTCGCAGAATTCAGCGATCGACAAATCGATGTCGTGAGACCGAGACTCGTCTCTATGCCGAGCTGTCGGCGAGTCTCTGGATCGCCTCGGCCGGCGTCCTGATCGCAGCCGACCGTCAGGAGCTCTGGACGAGGCAGCTGCGGCCGGCCCTCGAAGCCCTGGCCGTCGCCACGCAGATCGTCGACGACCTACGAGACATTCGAGAGGACCTCGACGCCGGCTGCGTGAACTACGCCGCCTGGTTCCTGAGCCACCCCGTGCTCGCGGCGAGCGCAGAGGCGGTCGAGGCGGTCGTCGCCTCGAACCTCGCAACTTCGAACCGGCTCGAACTGCTCCTCGATCGAGCCGCCGATGGCATGGCGATCGGCCTGACCTCGCTCGACCGAGCGCTCTGCCCGGAGATATTCGATCACCTCGACGAGTACCGCCGAGGCCTGCCGGAACTGGGGAACCGGGTTCGCTACTCGGCGGGCGTAGTGCTCAGCGGCTCGACCCAGAACCGATAGAACACCTTGCCGCCACCGCGCACCGTCACCCGATGCGTGTAGAGGCCGGGCGCGAGGAACGGCGCCTCGGGGTTGAAGACGAACAGCGTGACCGACTCCCCCGGATAGGGAGCGTCGTCGACCACGTTGAGCACAAAGTCTTCCGGACCCGTAATTCTGACCGTCGTCCTGCGCTCTTCGTCTTGCTCGCGCTCGTTCACCACCGCCCACCACAGGTTGTAGTGGGTGTCGAGGTTCGAAACCACCGCGGTCGAGACCGCCGAGGGCGTCGTCGGCTCGAGTAGCACGTGGCCGCACGCGAGAGTGCGGAAGACCTCCTCCTCGTCGTCGTTGGCACGAACGTCGAGGCCACTCGGTTTGTCGTCACTCCCCTTCAACGGGTAGGTCAGCGAGTAGAGGTCACTGCCGTGGTGCTTCAACCGAATGTCCTGAGCGTCGATCGACCCCGCCAGCGGTTCGAGCAATCTCTCGAGCTGGCGTGTCAGCCTCTCGATCTGACGGGGCGAGAGATCCGAGGCCGAGGCCTGGGGCGCGACCGCCAAGGTCAGTCCGAAGAGGAGGAAAGCGGTAAAGAGTCGACGCATACGCTGGAGCCCTTCGACGAGGGGTATCGGTACCTCGCGAGCTGCCGGATGTCTGATAATAGCAGACTGGCCCGACGCCCCCTGAGAACAACGCCATAAGAGGCGGACTCCCCTGCGAGGCGCTAGCTGTTCGCTTCGATCCGGTCGATCCCCATATAGGGGCGCAAAACCTCGGGTACGGTGACCGAACCGTCGCTCTCCTGGTAGTTCTCGAGTACCGCGACGACGGTACGACCGATCGCCAGACCGGAACCGTTGAGCGTGTGCACAAAACGCGGCTTGCCGCCCCCTTCGGGACGGTAGCGGAGGTTTGCACGCCGCGCCTGATACGACTCGCAGTTGCTGCACGAGGAGATCTCTCGGTAGGCGTCTTGCCCGGGTAGCCAGACCTCGAGGTCGTAGGTCTTGGCCGCCGAGACCCCCATGTCGCCGGTCGCCAACGTGACAACTCGATACGGCAGCTCGAGGAGTTGGAGGACCTTCTCGGCGTGCGAGGTGAGTCGCTCGAGGCTGTCGTAACTCTCCTCGGGCTTGGCGAGATGCACGAGCTCGACCTTGTTGAACTGATGCTGCCGAATGAGCCCCCGCACATCCTTGCCGTGCGACCCGGCCTCGGCGCGGAAACATGGGGTGAAGGCGGTCAGGCGGATCGGCAGATCCGACTCGGCCAGAATCTCCTCCCGAAAGAGGTTGGTCAGCGGGACCTCGGCGGTCGGCGCCAGGTAGTAGCGGTGTCCTTCGAGGCGGAAGAGATCTTCGCCGAACTTGGGAAGCTGCCCCGTACCGACGAGTGCATCGCTGTTGACGATGAACGGTGGCAGGGTCTCGCGGTAGCCGTGCTGGCCCGTGTGCAGGTCGAGCATGAAGTTGATCAGCGAGCGCTCGAGACGCGCACCCGCGCCGAAGTAGGTCGTAAAGCGCGCTCCGGCGACCTTTGCCGCACGCTCGAAGTCGAGAATGCCAAGCGCCGGTCCGAGATCCCAGTGCGCCTCGGGCTCGAAGTCGAAGGCGCGCGGCTCGCCGACGAGACGCTCGACGCGATTCGCCGACTCGTCGTCGCCGCGCGGTGCGCTCTCGTGCGGGAGGTTGGGTAGCGTCAGCTCCAGATCGCGGAGCTCGCTTTTTGCCGCTTCGCTGGCGGTCTCGAGCTCCGGAATGCGCTCCTTGAGGTCCGCGACACGAGCGATCTCCTCCGCCGCGTCCTTGCCCTCGCGCTTCAGCGCTCCGATGGCCTTGCTCGCCTCGTTGCGCAGGCGCAGGAGCTCCTCGAGCTCAGTGAGCGTTGTGCGGCGGCGTTCGTCCAGCTCTCGCCAGCGATCGACCGCGGACGGATCGGCGCCGCGCGTGGCCAGCAGCTCGCGCACCTGATCTGGGAAGTCTCGAAGTCGGTCGCGGGAGATCATGGCCGCGCAGTCTACTGGATGGAGGCGGCCTCTCGCACCGCTCGCCGGGGCAGTCGACCGGCGATCAGCTCGACGGTGGCGTCAACAGCTGCGGCCAGTGGGCGCGCGTCCGCCCGACCGCTACCCGCGATCTCGAACGCCGTGCCGTGATCGACCGACGTGCGGAGGAACGGCAGGCCGAGCGTCCAGTTGGTGGCGGCGCCAAACGCCGATGTCTTGACCGCGATAAGGCCCTGGTCGTGGTAGAGCGACAAGACCCAGTCGAAGTCACCGTGCCGCGCTCGCGCAAAGAGCGAGTCGGCGCTCTCGGGGCCGTGAGCATCGACACCCAGCTCCCTCGCTCGCTCGACCGCGGGTCGAACGACCCCGTCATCCTCCTCTCCGAGCAGCCCACCCTCGCCGGCGTGCGGATTCAGACCCGCGACAGCGACTCGACCTGGAGCGTGTCGGTACATACAGGTGAGCGCTTCGACGAGCGCTTCGGTGCGAACCGCTTCGATCGCGTCGGCGAGTGGCAGGTGCGTGGTCAGCAGCGCGACCTGGAGGTCCGGCGTCAGAAATGCCATCAGGTAGTCCCGACCGTAGCGCTCCAGGCCCGACTTGAGGGCGATGTAGTCGGTGTGTCCCACGAAACCTTCGAGGTGTTGGCCGGCGATCGACGACTTGCTGACCGGCGCGGTGACCACCGCATCGGCCACGCCGCTCATCGCCAACTGGCACGCCGCGTCGATGGCGGCGACCGCGCCGCCGGCATCGGCGGCACTCGAGTGGCCGGGGCTCACCTGCGGACCGCCACCCACCGGGTCGAGGACCGCGATCTGGTCGGCCTCCAACCGTTCCAGCTGTTTGCGATCGGGAGGCCCGTCGAGGAAGACCAGGCGATCCTGGTCGAGCTCAGGGATCAGCGAGTGGACGCTCTCGAGGGCTCGGCGCTCGCAGACGAGGAGCAGTTCGAAGCCGCGGCGGGTGTCTCTGTGCGCCGCAAACTTGGTGATGATCTCCGGTCCGATGCCGGCCGGATCACCTTGAGTCAGCGCGAGAATCGGCTGCCCGCGCCTCACGACGGCGTCGCCTCCGGAGCTCCTCTTCCTTGAACATGTACCGAATGTTGTGCTTCAGGATGAGGAGATTGGGCTCGTTGTGGCGATTGAGTTTGAGCGCGTTCTTGTCGTACCACTCGATCCAGCCCTTGAGCTCCGTATCGTCAGTCAAGACGATGATCATGGCGGTCTTCGCCGCCATCTGCTTCAAGTAGTAAAACTCTTCCGCGTTCGTCTGCTCGGGAGGTGTCTGCTTACGACGTACCGACCTCGAGGTACCTCTGAGATCGGAAAGCTCCGGGCGGATGAGTTTGCGGTTTGCCATCTTGTTCATGCGGTTGCGGCGTCCGTACCTTTCTTTTTCTTCTTCTTCAGCGGCTCGTACTGATCGTTCTCATAAGCCAGGCAACAGAGAAGACGGCCGCATTGCCCGGAAATCTTGGAAGGATTGAGACTCAGGTTCTGGCGCTTGGCCATCTGAATCGAAATCGGCTTGAAGTCCTTGAGCCAGCTCGAGCAGCAGAGGGTCCGGCCACACATGCCGATCCCGCCCAGCAGCGCCGCCTCGTCGCGAGCTCCGACCTGAATCATCTTCACCTTGGCCGAGAAGCGCTTCGAGAGATCGCGCACCAGTCGACGAAAATCGACCCGCGACTCGGCGGTGAAGTAGAAGCGCGCCCGCTGGCTGTCGAGCGAAAAGTCGACTCGGGACACCTTCATTTCGAGATCGAGCTCGCCCGCCCGCTTGCGGCAGTAGAGCTTCGCCGTCTCTTGATTCCGAACTTGGGAGTCGTGGGCGTTCGCGTCGCCCGACGTTGCACGCCGCAGAATGCGACTCGCACTCGACTTCTGGCAGGGCTTGAAGACCGGCATCGGCGACTGCTCGACACGACCGTACGCCGGCCCCGCCTCGAGGTCGACGACGACGCTGTCGCCTTTTGCGAAAATGTTGCCTCCGGAGGCGCAGAGAGTCAAATTCGTCTCTTCAGCGAAACGCACCCCGACGAAGTTGTCTTCGACTGCCGTCGACTGGCCTTTGAATGCGCACCCCTGGCATCCGCTCATCGCAGGTGAACCTCATATATCTCTAACGGAACCAAGTGGTTTTCCGTTGTGTTCTCACTCGCTTGAACAATCCGGAAACGCCCCGGATTCCCGGCGTTTGACCCTACTCCGTAGGAAACGCTAGCGATTGCTTGCGATTATAACCCGCCGACCGATGTCGGAGCGCAGCACCTTGTGCGGCCACTCGACCAGCGCCGCCGCAGAGTAGGCACGTTCGAGCGCCGCGGCCAGATCGGCACCGCGGGCACAGACGTTCAGAACACGCCCGCTCGCGGCAACCACCGCGCCGTCCTCTTCTCGTGTACCGGCGTGGAAGACCTCGACACCTTCGAGCGCTTGCGCGGCGTCGATCCCCTCGATGACGTCGCCCGAGATCGGCTTGCCCGGATAGCCCTCATTGGCCAACACCAGACATACCGAGGCGTCGGACGAGAAATTCAGTCGACCGGCGTCGAACTGGCCGTCGGCACCGGCGACCAGCACCGGCAGGAGATCGTCGTCCAGCCGCAGGAGAATCGCCTGGGCCTCCGGGTCGCCGAGCCGAGCGTTGTATTCGAGCACCCGCGGACCGTCCTCGGTCAGCATGACACCGACGTAGAGCACACCGCGGAACGGCCGCTGCTCGGCGGCCATGCCGCTGAGCGTCGCCTCGCCGAGCTCCCGGTGAAGCTCCGCGGCGGCCTCTGGAGGAAGAACAACCGACGGACTGTGAGCTCCCATGCCTCCGGTGTTCGGGCCCTTGTCGTCGTCGCCGATCCGTTTGTAGTCCTTGCTGGTCACCAACGGCAGAAGCCGGTCGCCGTCGCTCAACGAGATGAGCGAGACCTCTTCCCCCTCGAGGCGTTCCTCGACCACCACGCGACGAGCGCTCGAGCCGAAACGTTGCTCCTCGAAGAAGAGCGCAATGGCCGCCTCGAGCTCCTCCGCGTTCGACGGGATGACCACCCCTTTGCCCGCAGCCAGGCCGTCGGCCTTGAGGACGATGCGCCCATCGAAGCGCTCGGCGGCGCTGCGGAGCTCGTCGGCGTTGTGCACGATCTCGAAATCGGCCGTCGGAATGTTGTGTCGCTGCATGAACTGCTTGGCGAAGACCTTGCTGCCCTCCAGCTCGGCGGCCGACTGGCGTGGCCCGAAGGCGCGGAGACCGCGACGTTCGAACTCGTCGACAATGCCGAGCGTCAACGGCAGCTCGGGCCCGACGACGGTCAGGTCGATGCTCAGCCGTTGCGCAAAATCGGCGAGATCCTGCACCTCGTCGACCGCGATGGGCACCAGGTCGGCGATCTGCGCGATCCCCGGGCTCCCCGGAGCGCAGTAGAGCTCGTCGAGCTGCGGACTCTGACTGAGCTTCCAGCAGATCGCATGCTCGCGCCCACCACTTCCGATCACCAGTACTCTCATGCTGTCTCCTCAGTCGGGTATCGCCGTACCGCCTGCTCGACTTCGTCGATGACGTAGTCGGGCGTCGACGCTCCCGCAGTGATGCCCACAACCGTCACGCCGGCGAACCACTCGTCTCGTAGGTCGCCGGGCCCTTGGATGAGGTAGCTCGGCTTGTCCTCGCGGCAGATCTCCCACAGATGACGGGTATTCGCGCTCTGGGTGCCGCCGACGACCAGGATCACTCCGACCGACGGGTCGGCCCCCAGCACCTTGGCCGCGTCCTGGTTCTCCTTGGTCGCGTAGCAGATCGTGTCCGCCCGCGAGACGCCCACCTGCGTCTCCAGATAGGCGACGACATCCTCATAGTCCTCGGCGTTGAGGGTGGTCTGGTAGAGAACCTTGACCGTCTCGTACGAGCTCCAGTCGATCGACCGCGCCTCCTCGACGGTGCTCAGCACGTGAAAGCTCGCCGAGGCGCGATCCCGGGTGTAGCCGATCACCTCTCGATGGCTCGCCGAGCCGATGAAGACCAGGTGCTCTCCGGCTCGCTCGGCACGATCGGCCTCTTCGTGAACGTCGTAGACGAAGGGACAAGTGGTATCCAGGATCTTCAAGCCGCCGCGGCGCGCCGTTTCGTGGAACGAGGGCGGCACGCCGTGAGCCGAGAAGATGATCGTTCCGTCGATCACCTCCTCGAGGCCGTCGACGGTCGGCACGCCGAGCTCGTCCATCTCCTGCACGACCCGTTCGTTGTGAACGACCTGGCCCAGGATCCGACCGTCCGTGCCTCCGAGCTGAGCGAATCGCTTCACCTTCTGATCGGCGACTCGGACCCCTGCGCAGAAGCCGTACTTCTCGGCGCGTTTTACCTTCATTTGGCGGGCCGCCAGTCTACCCCAGCCACCCGCGACCCGCGTCGGGTCAGAGACCGTCGGCTCGCGCCTCCCACGGGTTCGAGAAGCGCGGATCGGAGAGGAATGTGGTGTCGGTCAACGAGCGCAGGAAGTCGAGCAGGTCGGCCCGTTCGCTCTCGCTCAACTCGAACCCCTCGACGAGATCGCTCTTGAGCGGATGACGCTCCCCCGCCCGGCCGCCGGCGGCATAGTGATCGAGTACTTCGTCGAGGGTCGCAAGACTTCCGTCGTGCATGTAGGGAGCCGTCACCTCGACGTTGCGCAGCGACGGCGCCCGGAACCGACCCATGTCGCGCGGGGTCTGCGTGAACTCGTAGACGCCGCGGTTCGGCTCCGGGTAGCCGCCCTCGCCGTCGACGTTGTAGAGACCGGTATTGTGGAAGTCGGCCTCCGTCGGTACGGCCCCCTCGAAGTCGATCGCGCCCGAGAGGTTGAAGGTCGCATGGCACCTGCCGCAGCTCGTTCGCTCGGAGAAGAAAAGCTCCATCCCCCGTCGTGCAGAGGCGGAGAACCCGGAGTCGTCGCCCCAGAAGAGCAAACGATCGTAGGCGGACCCACCCGAGATCAACGTGCGCTCGAAGGAGGCGATGGCAGCGACCACGTTGTCGACTCGAATCGGCTCGGACTGCTCCGGGAAGGCCGCTGCGAAGAGCTCGAGGTAGAGGGTGTCGGCGGCCAAGCGTGCGAGAAGTAAGTCCTCCATGCCTGCCAGGCCCAGTTCGATCGGCGCGATACCGAACATCGGTACGAGCATCTGATCCTCGAGCCCGCGCTTCTCGGGGTCGCCCCAGTTGAAGGAACGGTTGTAGGCGACGTTTGCGAGGCTCATGGAGGCGCGCGGGTGGACCTCGCCGGTGGAGCCCACCGCGCGCGGCTTGCCGTCGGTGAACGCGAACTCTTGCTGATGACAGCTCGCGCACGAGAAGGTCTGATTCCCAGACAGGCGCACGTCGTAGAAGAGACGCCGCCCGAGCTCGACCTTCTCTGCCGACATCGGATTCTCGGCGGGCACACGCGGCTCTGGGAACCCGGTCGGCAGCTCCCAGGCGTAGCGCTCGATCTCAGGCGCCGTGCCCAGCGCCTGCGGGTGCGGAGGCGGCGTGGCGCACGCCACCAGACAGCCGGCCAGACAGCCGACCATCAGACCCGGGCCGAGCCCGCCGCTCGCTCCACACACGACGACGCGATCGTCGGACTACCAGGAGCCGCCGGACGAGTCGCCGGCCTGCGCGGCCAGACCGGCGCGCTCCTCGACCCAACCGGAGAACTCCGCGATCAGACCGGCGTCGACGTCACCCGCGTCGGTCGAACGGGCGTCGACCCATTCCTGCATCGCATCCATCAGCTCGTCCGCTCGCTTGCGGTCGGTGCGAAAGAGCTCCATGTAGGCGGTCTTGGCGTCCTCGATGCGGTTCAGGCCGAGGAAGGCCTCCCCTCGGTACTCGATCGCCTCGGCATAGCGAGGGTTGATCTCGAGTGCACGGTTGTAGGCGGCCAGCGAGTTCTGGTATTCGCCGGTCTTGCGCAGCACGTAGCCGAGACTGCTATGAGCCTGGTAGAGCATCGGATCATTCTTGATCGCACTCTCCAGAGCCTTGCGCGCCTTGCCGTACTCCTTCTCGGCCTTCTTGGCGTACTTCTCGGCGTCTTGACCCTCACTGGAGGCCTTGGCCTCGTACTCCCAAGCCTTGTCGCGATAGCGGAGCGCCCGGTTGTAGCTGTCCTTCGCCATCTCGCGCGGATCCGTCTGCGAAACGGTGGGCGACGGCGTCGACGTGGAACCACCCGCCGCATGGGCGACGATCGGTTGGATGGACAGGGTCAAGAGCGCGGCACATGCCAGCGCGGAGAGGCTTCGGATTCCGTTCGATGGATGCGACTGCATGGGAACCTCCTTGAGGGACGTCTAATGGTGCCGATTCTACCGCTCCCGCCCCTTCCTGGCGTCGTTCGGTGTCAGCGTGTCGTCAACATTCAGTAGGTTCGCTCCGACACGTCGATCGGTTCAACCCCCGCACGACCGTAGAATCCGGGAATGAACCCGCGGCGCTTTCGACGTCTTCGCTCGGTGCTCTCCATGCGACAGCCCGACCTCACCGTGCTGCTGGAGAACGTACACAAGCCGCACAACGTCTCCGCGGTCGTACGCTCCGCCGACGCGGTCGGACTGTGGCAGGTACATGCCGTCGTCCCCGAGGGGGGGCTTCCAATGCACCACCTGACAGCTGGGGGGTCGAAGCGCTGGATGAACATACGGGCCTACCCCGACCTGTCGAGCTCTCTTTCGGCGCTACCCGAGGCGCAGCTCCTGGCCGCCCATCCCGGGGAGAAGGCGGTCGACTTTCGGGAGGTCGACTTCACCCGACCGACGGCCGTGCTCTTCGGGCAGGAGAAGGACGGACTGACCGAAGCGGCTCTGGCCGCCGCCGACCGCCAGATTGCGATTCCGATGGTCGGCATGGTGGCCTCGCTCAACGTCTCCGTCGCCGCAGCGTTGGTGCTGTTCGAAGCCCAGCGCCAACGAGCGGCTGCCGGGCTCTACGACGAGTCGCGACTCGACCCGGAACTCTTCAGAGCGACCCTCTTCGAGTGGTGCTACCCGAAGATCGCCGACTACTGCCGGCGACGGGGTGCCGTCTATCCAGAGCTCGACGAGGATGGCGAGATCGTCGGAGTGCTTCCCGACCAGACGTAGCTCGCCAGGCGATTGTTCAACGCCAGGCTACCTCGCATCAGGCCGGTCCATCAGAGACCGGCCGGCCGGGTAAGGCCCGCCCGACGCGCGGGCTCACGAGCCTCTGCCGGCCAGAACGGTAAGCCGCCAGGTGACGGCACGTTCGGCATCGGCTTCGGGCCACACCCGCACGAGGCGTCGCTCGAACTCGGGCAGGGGATCCTCGCCTCGCGCCTCCCGGAAACGCGAGACCGCCGACCAGCTCGAGATGTAGCCGACCAGTCGGTTCCGCGGCCAGCTCGCGCTCATCTCGAAACGGGGTGCGTCGATGCGATCGAACGGGAACGGTATCGACGCGTAGCAACTCTCGACGTACTCGCGCTGTGGCGGCCAGTAGGGGCCTACGACCTCCTCGTACATCCAGTTGATCAAGGGGTCGACCTCGGGGTCGATTCTCAGCGTGTCGTACGTCCAGGCGGACACGACCCCCCGCGGCGAGAGTAGTCGTTCGACCTCGGCGTAGAACCGATCGAACGAGAACCAGTGGAGGGCCTGGGAAACCGTGATCAGGTCGATCGACCGATCGGCAAGGGGAGCCGTCTCGGCCAGACCTGCCGCGTAGCCGACGCGGTCGTAGGCCTGCCGCCGACCCAACTGGCCGAGGCTGGCGTCGGTGGCGAGCACGGAGCGGAACCGCCGTCCCAACGGACCGGCCGCCTGCCCACCTCCGGTTGCGCAGTCCCAGGCGATCTCCCGACCCGGTGCTTGGGCAGCCAGGAAATCGAAGAGCCCTTCCGGGTAGCGCGGGCGGTAGGCGCTGTAGCTCTCGATCGTCGAGAAGTGATCTTTAAATCGAGGCATGGCTATGTGCTCATGTATATAGCGAGAGCTCCGAGAGCGCCCACTCCCACCACGAGCCACGGAGTCGGCACCCGGAAACGCAAGACGGCAAAAAGCGCCAAGCCGAGGAGCCCTCTGGCGAGCCAGTCGTTCGAGACCCCGCGGCCGAGCTCTACCAGGACGGCGGCCATCAGCCCGATTGCGGCGACGTTCACGGCGTCGAGGAACGCAGACATCCAGACCGACTTGCGCAGGCGCGGGATCAGCGGATTCAGAATCGCCACGAAGAGGAAGGAGGGCAAGAAGATCGCCACAGTCGCGACGGCGGCCCCCGCCAGCCCGGACGTGAGGTAGCCGACAACGGTCGCCGTCGCCAGCACCGGACCGGGAGTCAGCTGCCCTAGAGCGATCGCGTCGAGCAGCTCACCTCGGGTGAGCCAACCCCGCCCTTCGACCACCTCGGTCTGAAGGAACGCGAACAGCACGTAGCCGCTGCCGTAGAGAACCGAACCGATCTTGAGGAAGACCGCGGCGAGCGCGCCGAGCGTCACCCCGGCCGACGGCACGGCAGGCGCCGCGGCGGCCATAGTGGGCGTCGACATCAGCGGCGCCAGCAGCATCGTTGCAGACGCGTCGGATCCCAACTCGGAGGCCCTGAGCCAGGCGGCGCCCACGATTCCGGCGCCAAAGAGGACGAGAACCGGATGCCAGCCGTAGAGCACCGACGAAGCGGCGGCGGCACCGACGAGCAGTAGCCGCCAACTCTTGACCGCCTTGCGACCGAGCCGCCAGACGGCCGCCAGAATGATCGCGAGTACCGCAGCCTCGAGCCCGACGAGGTAGGGCTCGACCTGAGGGAGCGAGCCGTACTCCACATAGAGCCAGCCAAGAAGCCCGGTGGTGAGCGCCGCAGGCACGATGAAAGCGGCGCCGGCCGCCAACATGCCGCGCCACCCGGCCCGGTCGAAGCCGATGTGCAGCGCCATTTCGGTGGAGTTCGGCCCGGGGATGAGATTCGTCGCGCCCACCAGATCGAGGAACCGTTGCCGCGTCAGCCATCCACGACGCCGGACGACCTCGTCTTCCATCATGCCGATGTGTGCCGCCGGGCCACCAAACGCGGTGAACCCCAAGCGGACGAACAGGGCGACGAGCTCCTTCAACTCTCCAAGATCGACGCCAGAGTCGACCCGTCCATGTTGCCGCCGCTCAGCACGATACCGACTTTGGGAGCGGCCGCGACGGCACCCTCGAGGAGCGCCGCGACCCCGAGGGCTCCAGACGGCTCGACCACCAATTTGGTCCGGTAATAGAGAAACCGAACCGCGTCCTTGATCGCCTCCTCGCTCACCGTCCGAATGTCGTCGACGTAGCGTTGGATGAGCTCGAAGTTGAGAACTCCGATCGAGTTCGGGCGGGTGCCATCAGCAATGGTCTGCGGGTTGTCGATCGACTGGAGGACGCCGGTGCGGAACGATCGGGCGGCGTCGTCCGCACCCTCGGGCTCGATACCGAAGATCCGGCACCGCTCGTCGAGATGCTTGGTGGCCACCGCCGAGCCGGCGAGAAGGCCGCCGCCGCCTACCGGCACCAGCACGAGATCGAGCCCTTCGACCTCTGCGAACAGCTCCATCACGGCCGTTCCCTGGCCGGCGATGACATGCGGGTGATCGAAGGGCGGGACCAGCGTCTGGCCGCCCTCCTCGCACAGTTCGCGGGCGATCTCTTCGCGCTTGGACTCGTCGGCGTCGTACTCGACGATCTTCGCTCCGTAGCCCTCGGTCGCACGCCGCTTGATCTCGGGCGCGTTCGCCGGCATGACAACCACCGTCTCGACACCGAGAAGCCGGCCGGCGAGAGCGATCGCCTGCGCGTGATTGCCGGACGAAAAGGTAACGACGCCTGCGGCCCGTTGTTCTTCGTCGAGCTGGGAGATGGCGTTGTAGGCGCCGCGGAACTTGAAGGCACCGACCCGCTGCAGGTTCTCGCACTTCAGAAAGACCGAGCCACCGACCCGTTCGTCGAGCGTGCGCGACGTCAGAACCGGAGTGCGGTTGGCCACCCCGCTCAGTCGAGCGTGGGCCGCCTTTACCTCATCGAACATTCTGTCCACGCTCCGCCTTCTATCACGCGCCGTTGATCGGATGGCCGGCTCGGCAGAGCGCGGCGATCGCATCTCCCAACCGTTCCGTGCGCACCAGCACGTAGTCCGTGTCGTAGGTGGAGATCGCGAAGATACTGATTCCCGCCTCGGCCAGGGTGCCGGTGAGCGACGCCAAGATGCCGACCAGTGAGAAGTCGAGCGGACCCGCGACCTCGAAACACTGCCAGCCACGCTCGGCGACCACCCCTTCCGGAACCTGTTCTGCCAAGCAGACGACCGACAGCTCCGCCTCGGTGCGGGTGATCGACGACAGCGCTCCTCCCATCGCCCAGTCCGGAACACTCAGCGTCGGCTCGAGCCGGGCGACCGCCAGCTCATCGGAAAGCAATCGAAGTGCAACCGGCTCACTCATTGTCTACTTCCTCCCGTGCCGCGCCACGCCCCGCGTCGACGCCTCGATGAAACTCGACATGCGCTCGACTTCGGCAACGTCTCCCCACTCCGCCCGCGCCCTGTCGACGCCTTCCTTCCGGGTCAGGCCCGAACGAAAGAGAGTGCGGTACGCCCGGCGAAGCGCTCCGATGGTTTCGCGTGACAGGCCGCGTCGTTCGAGGCCAACTTCGTTCAAACCCACCAACCTCGCTCGATCGCCATGCGCGAGGCAGTAGGGCGGCACGTCCTGCACCACCATCGCCCCGCCTGCCACCATCGCCATGGTCCCGACCCGGCAGAACTGGTGGACCGCGGCGTGCGCCGAGATCAACACCTTGTCTTCGATGACCGCATGGCCGCCCAGAGTCGAGGCGTTGGTGATCACCACGTCGTCGCCGACGACACAGTCGTGACCGATGTGCCCCTGAGCCATCAGGTAGCAGCGCTCCCCAACGCGGGTGATCCCGTCCTGCTTCTCGCTCGCGCGATGAATCGTCGCGCCCTCGCGAATCACGCTCCCCGCGCCGAGGTGAACACGAGTCGGTGTCCCTTTGTAGGAGAGGTCGTGCGGCGGCGTTCCGATCGACGCGTGCGGGAAGACCTCGCAGTCTCGCTCGATCGTCGTCCGCCCTTCGAGATAGGCGAACGGATGTACGGTGACGTTCTCGCCGAGCTCGACCTCGGGACCGATGTAGGGCTCCATCGCCCGATTCTACGGGCGGCTCGCTCTGACTACGAGGACTCGCTCATCAGCGCCAGCACGTTGCCCTCGGTGTCGCGCAGGAACGCCATCCAGAGCTCCATGTTCTTGTCCTTGTGCACTACGTGAGGGTCTCCCTCGAACTGCACTCCTCGCTCCGAGAGCACTCCATGGACCGCCTGGATGTCGTCGACCTGGAAGTAGAGGACCGACGATGGGTGATCGAACTCGGGCGTCTCCGGGAGCGACAGCATCAACCGGACGCCGTCGCAGTCGAAGAAGGCCATCTTGGGCGGCGCTTCGAACAGCAGCTGCATGCCGAGGGTGTCGCGATAGAACGGGACCGCGCGCCCCAGGTCGTGCACGTTGACGGCGATCTGACCGATGCGGCGGAGTCCAATTTCCTTCGAAGTCATCTGGCTACCTCTTGATCTCTGGATGTGTCAGCGATATTCTGATGGACAGCTACTTAGCTTGGCTAAGCAAAGTATACGATGACACCACCCAGGGATCAACCGCCCGGAAACGAGGAACTCGCAGACCGACTGCATTCGGTCTCGATCCACCTTCTCCGCCGCCTGCGCGTGCACGACTCGGAGGCCGGACTCAGCGCCCCGCGACTCTCGGCGCTGTCGGTCATCGTCTTCGGAGGACCGATCGCCATGACCGAGCTGGCGCGTGCGGAGCAGGTCAGCGTACCCACCATCTCGCGTCTCGCGCGAGCGCTCGAGGGGGACGGCCTGATCGAGCGCATCGACGACCCGGCAGACCGCCGTGTGCAGCTCCTGCGACCAACACGCAAGGGCCGCCGTCTCCTCGAAGAGGGGCGTCGGCGGCGCGTTCGCGTCTTGGCCGAAGATCTCGAGAGCCTCTCTGCCACCGATCGCAAGCTCCTTCAGCGAGCCGCCGGCCTGCTCGAGCGCATCGCACGCCCAGATCGCGAGTAGGAAAGGTCGCTACGAGCGCATGACGCGGGCGATCAGAAACTCCGCGTAGTAGGCAGACCAGTCGCGGCCCGGCGACGTGATCAGGTGCTCCTCCTCGGCCTCTCGAAGGAGCTGCGCAATCTCCTCTCGACCGGTGGGCCGCCCGAGTGCTCCGGCCAGCGGCTCCTCCAGGCGCTCCGCAAACCAGTGGGGCCAGGCCGGATCAACGCCGCCGGCACGCGCGAACTCCTCCTTGTGAGCTTCGCTCACCTCCCGCAGCAGCTCAGAGAGCTTCTCGATCCTCTCGGCCTCGAACATCATCGGTTCTGGAGCGTCACCGCCCCGCGAGGCGGCTGTCCACAAACTCTCTCACGCCGGAGAGGGTCGCTCGAACCTCGACGTCGACCGGAAGCCCCGGCAGCTCCGAAGGCGACTCCAGGAAAGCAACCACGGGACGACCGTAGTCGATCGCCAGGCGTGCCTCACTGGACGTGCCGTGGCCGCCCGGCAGTACGACAATTGCGTCCGACGAGAGGACGTTCACGTGGTTGCGCGACATCGCCTCCGTACCGCGATCGCCGCTCCAGGGCAGGTGCGTGAAGATCGGAATCTCGACCCACGGATTCGGGTAGCCGGCGGGCGGTGGCGTGCCGGGCACTACCCCGATGACCCGTCCGGCGCGATCTCTGGTCTCGGCAAAGGCCCGGCTGACACTCTCCATGACCCCACGACCTCCTCCCGTCAGAAGATGAGTCCCCCGCTCCGCAAGCCAACGACCGAGCGGCCGGGCGCGCTCTCCCCAAGCACGAGAGCCGGAGCCCATGACGCCGACGATCGGCAGACGCTCCGCCGGGAGATCGGAAGCACTCAATCCGCGGCGCCCAGCACCGGCAGGTAGGCCCGCCACGGCCCGACGTCGTGGGAATAGCGTTTGGCCAACACGCGGGAAATCTGCGCCAGATGACCGAGATCGTGCGCCACCCAGGTCGCCAATAGCTGGCGTAGCGTCACTTGCCCGAAGTCGGGGTGGCGACCCGTGCGTTCCAGCGCCACCTCGTCGAGCTCCAGCGCCCGCAGCGCCACCAGATTCTCGTCCCGCAGACGATCGAACGTATCGAGCAGCTCGTCGAGCGTTTTGCCGCGGCTCTCCCCGAGCATCGCAAAGCGGTCGAACGGCTCGAAGGCGAGCGACTCGCCGTGATCCAGAATCCGCCGCGCGCGACCGATCCAGTCGGTTCGCTCGCCATGAATCAAGTGCCCGACGACGTCGAAGGCGCTCCACGTCTCGGGCCCTTCGTCGACCTCGACCCACTCCGGGCCGAGCCCGTCGAGGAGACTCCGCACCACGCGAGGCGTGCGCGCCAGGATTGCGGTCGCCTCGCCTAGATCGAACTGCACAACGTCTCCTAGCCCCCTGCAGACGCCGGTTGCTCCAGCAGGTCGATGTAGGCGTTCGCCACCAGATCGTCCTGTTGTACGCCGAGTTTCTCCATCAAGTCGCGCGCAATCTCGTTGCCGTCGATGATGGTCTGCGGACCTTCTAGAACCACTTCGAGCTCGAGGAAAGAGCCCAACCCCTCCACCTCGTCGACGTGAACCCTCGTCGATCCGACGAGGTAGAGCTCTCGGCGCTTCCGAACCGTGCCTCGGACACCGACGGCTACCGAGAGGACAGCTTCGATGGCGCCGGCATCCGCGACCGGAACTTTCATGTACTCCGACTCGACCGGCTCGAGCGAGTCGGGGCGCTCGTAGTAGATGAGCTCGGCGCGATCGGGGAACTTGCGCAGCTTCAGCCGCCCCGCGGAACTACGAAAGAACACGTCCTCCTGCTCCAGAACGGTCGGACCTTGGTCAGCGAGCTGCTCGACGCGAGCTCTCAGATCGTCGGGGTCTCGGAGTTGGGCTTTGATCTCGACGTTGTGTGCCACGCGCTTCCTCCCGCCCGAGTCTACTGCGCGTTCGTCCGCATTCGTCGACGACCGTGCCGCCCTTCATCCATCGCGAGAGGCGATGTCGAGGGTCACGCCGAAGTGACCCCGGTCGCGCGGACCCCGACTCCAACCGCCCCGCACTCGCCCCTTGCACAGGATCTTCCGCGCCGACGCCAGATCGCCGCCCAGCTCCGCCCGAAAGAGCCGCGCGTTGTCTCGGGAGAGGTAGCCGACCTTCGCTCCGTCGAGCAACACCGCAACCGCCTGATCGTCGTACGGGTTGTCGTCTTCGAGTAGGAGTTCGACCGTAGCCGTCTCGTGTACTCCCTTGGGCTTGCGGCCTCCCACCGCCTCTTCGAGGGCTTCCTGGTAGTTCGACTCGCCGACGACGTCGATCCCGAACTTGCCGTCGCCCAGGATCCAGACCGTGCCCTGGTCACCGATGGGCGCGTCGCCGCCCAGGCTGCGAAGGAGCTTTCCGAACGTCCGCGACGGGGCCATGTGCGCCTCGCCTAGGTACCCGCGCGCACCATCGCTTCGAGGTTGTGGCGGGGGCAAATGTTGTCGTGAATGTAGTCGACCAGGTTCCTGCCAAGACCCCGAACACGCTTCTCGATTCCGGCGTCAGTGCAGTTGCCGTCTTCGTCGAATACCCGTTGCACACCGGCTACCGACACCGGCCCGGGCAGCACGATCGAGCCGACGTGGGAGCAGATCCCTCGAAGCGATTCGAGCGACTTGATGGCACCGATCTGACCGGCGGCCACGCCGAGGAGTGCAACGGGCTTACCGCCGAGCGCCGAGGGATGTCCCAGATTCTCGATCATCAGCTTCATCACAGAGGCGAAGCTGCCGTGATACTCGGGCGTCGCCAGCACCACGCCTGTCGCCTGCCTCACCGTCTCCGCCAGCCGCTCGGCGTCTCCTGTGGTGTCTTCCTGCCCGGGAAAGGGCAAGGTCATCTCCGCCGGGTCCAGAACGTCAACCGAGACACCGTCCAGTCCAGCGAGCTCGTCCGCCACCAGTCGCAACGCCTTGCCGGTGTAGTTGCCCGGTCGCACCGTGCCGATCAGGGCGGCGATCCGAATGCCTCCGCCGGTCGTTTCGCTCATCACCCTTCCTCCTCGTCTGCCAACCCTCGATCCGCCTCGAAGATGAGGCTGCAACAGGTCACCCCACCTTCGGCCTTCGCCAGCTCCCACTGGGGCACCGTTTTCACCGAGAGGCCCTTCGCCTCCATTCGCTTCCGGGTACGGTCGAAGCCCTCAGCGTAGAGCACGGTGCCGTCGATGCGTAGCGCGTTGCCACCGTGCGGCTCCTCCGGGTCGACGGCGATCAGCTCGTACTCTGGGAAGACCTCCGGGCTGACCCAGTCCTCCTGTATCAGCAGCATGCCCTCGCCCAGGTGAGTGACCGCGGACTTGAGATGCAGGCAGGAGTGGAAGTCCACGTCGCGCACCGTGTAGCCGTACGGCTCGAGAAAGTGGATCAGCTGGGAGATTCCGTGTTCGTTGGAGCGTGTCGAACGACCGACGTAGACCATCTGGTCCACAACCATCACGTCTCCGCCGTCGAGCATGCCGGGTTCGTGGATCTCGACCAGCGTTCGAAACGGCTCCAGCGCCTCGCGGATGACAGGCAACTCGCCTCTGCGAGAGACCGCCCCCGGTCGTGTGATCACGGCGAGCTCATCGAAGACGATCGCGGCGTCCTCGACAAACACGCAGTCGGGCAGCTCCGGATCGGCTGGCAGCGAGAGCACCTGGCAACCGAGCTCGAGCAACCTCGCCTTGTACGCAGCGTGCTGCTCGGCGGCACGGGTGTAGTCGATCTTCTCGCGGGAGAGGTGGGTCAACTCGCAGCGAAAGATGCTCTCGCTGACCTCTCGGGTGATGGCAACTCTCGACATCGGTACCGCGCATTGTACGCCCGGCCCTCCACGGCGCTAAGATCCCTTCAGCACTCGCAAACGT
Source organism: Candidatus Multivoradales bacterium (assembly GCA_965212505.1). Taxonomy (GTDB): domain Bacteria; phylum Acidobacteriota; class Thermoanaerobaculia; order Multivoradales; family JAHEKO01; genus JAHEKO01. The sequence continues at coordinate 5,074,554 of OZ243123.1, read as the reverse complement.
ACGCAGCGTTGGGAGGAAACCAATGAAGAGTAGAGCTGTACTCGTCGCGGCACTGCCCGTGGCTCTGTTGCTGGGTGGATGCGTGTTCTGTCCGTTCCCGAACACGAGCATTTCGGCCCAACAGGGCTACTACTCGAAGTTCGACAAGAAGATCAAGAAGAACAAGGAGGTCTTTCTCGGCTCCTACGTCTTCGGGGAGAACGTGGACCTCACCGACCACTCGCTCGCGCTCGCCGGGAGCCTGAAGGTCCCCGAAGACAAGCGTCAGAGAGGTCTCACCCTCTCTGCCCGCTGGGTGGTCAGTGGCCTCGAGCGCACCCTGGAAGGCGCGTTCGAAGTGCGGGTCAAGAAGGATGGAGAGATCCCACTCACCAAGGTCGAGTATCCGCTCGAGCAGCTCCTCGCGGGCGAGAGCTTGGCGATGTTCTACACCGCGGGCAAGGGCATTCCAGCCGGATCGGCTCTGTCGCTGTTCGTCAATCTCGAGCGCGGTGCCTACGTCAAGTAGCCCGGTTCGAACTCGAGGAACTCGCTAGTCGTCTTCGAGATCGACGCTGGTCGGGAGCTCCCCCGCCAGCCAACTCTCGTAGAGACGATCGAGGCGGGCCGCAATGTCACTCTGAGCGGCCTTGAGCGCGTGCACGCGCTCGGGGCCGGAGAGGGTGCGGTCCACCTTCTCCCGAACCCTGCCCTGCTCGCGCCGCCGCTCGCGGACGAAGAGTCCCAGCAGACCCACGAGGGGGACGGCGACCAGCACCAGGAGCGCGGCGGCGGCATTCCCCAGCCAGCCCGCGACCGCCGACAGCCCTACGACCCAGAACGCGTAGACGACAACTCCACCGAGGAAGCGGTAGGTGGAACGTGTTTCCGCATCGGGCCGCGCCAGGTCGGCGAGGATTCCGGTGAGTCGGTAGGGCGGCCAGAACAGGAGAAAGCCGACGCTCGCCAGAAGCGCCGACAGCGGATCGAGCGCCCGATAGCCGCGGCGGTGACGTCGGGCGCTCCGTGAGTTCGCCAAGTCTCGAGGCTCGAGAGAGAGATCGATCATCTGGTCGCGGTGCTCGTAGAGATCGGCGGCGAGCTCGGTGGCCATCACCACCGCCGGGTCATCCGGGCTCGATGTCCGCCGTCGCCTCAGGGCCGCGAGGATCGTGGCGATCACCTGAGTTCGCGAAAGCTGCTCTTTCGCGTCGTCGTACGGCTCGTGTTCAGCCGCCCAGATCGCCTCGGCCCACTCCACCAACGGAGCGTCTTCCCACGACTCGAGATTGACGGTCAGTCGGCGGAGGCCACGACCGATCCGGCGTGTCAACTCCTGCACGGCGTCCCGGTCCTCAGCGCCTCGGTGGGCGAGGTCGCTCCACGGCACCGGTTCTCCGAGGAGCGCCAGCGCTTCGGATCGGAACGCGTCCTTGCGTCGAAAGACGAGCCCGATCGGCACGATCGGAAAGTCGCACCCCTCGCGCTCGTACGTTCCGAGCGCCATCCGTGCTGCGCCCGTCTTGAGCTCTCGCAAGGACGGCTTGCTGTGGCTAACCCCCTCCGGAAAGATACCGACCGCATCGCCGCCGCCCAACGCCTCGAAGACGGCCTGGAACGTCTCCACGTTCTTGCCCGTCTGGCTCGGATCGTCTATGCGACGGTAAACGGGAATCGCGCCCGCACCGCGCACCAGCCAGCCGATGCGCGGGTCGGTGAAGAGCGTCGACTTCGCCAGGAAGCGCACGCGCCGATCGGCCGCCGTGACCACCAACGCCGGGTCGAGCAGGCCGTTCGGATGGTTCGCGACCAGGAGCGCGGAGCCGTCACGAGACACACGCGGACCGGAGATCTCCAAACGGTAGTAGCCGCGCGCCGCGGCCGCCGCAAGGAGTCGAACGACGGGCGAGAGCCACATGCGGTGCTAGCGACCCGCGAGCTCGATGCCTTCGCGCTCGTCGACACGATTGAGCAGCACGAGGCCGACGACAAACAGCACCAGAACGATCGAGATGCCCGCGCGCTGCGAGTCGAAGGCCTGGGTCAGAATGCCGAGCATCAGCGGACCGAGGAAGGCGGTCAGCTTTCCAGAGAAGGCGAAGAAGCCGAAGAACTCGTTCTCCTTGTCGTCCGGCACGAGACGCCCCATCAGCGACCTACTGGCCGCCTGGTTCGGTCCGACGAAGATGCCGGTCACGATGCCCGAGACCCAGAACCAGAAGCGCGTCGGCGCGAGGACGGCCAGAAGCGTGGAGAAAATCAGACCCACCAGAGTGATCTGCAAGGTGCGCTTGCCGCCGACCTTGTCGTCGAGAAAGCCGAAAGCCGCGGCGCCCAAGCCCGACGTCAGGTTCAGCACGATGCCGAAGATCAGGATGTCCTGAATCTCGAAGCCAAATGTGCCCGCCGCGTAGATGCCGCCGAAAGCAAAGATCGTCACCAGGCCGTCGTTGTAGATCAAACGGGCGACGAGGAAGCGAACGATCTGACGATAGCGGCCCAGCTCACGCCAGGTTTCGGCAAGTCTCGAGAAGGTCTCGCCCACGACCTCGCCAAGCTTCACCGGGTCGTCCTTGTCGTCGCGCACGAAGAAGAAGATCGGCAGACTGAACACAGCGAACCAGACGGCCACCAACACGTTGGTGGCCCGGATGTTCTCGCCCGCCTCCTTGCTGAACCCGAACCACGGCACCTCCGGCTGCACAAATGCCACTAGCGCCAACACCAGCGCCAGGAGTCCGCCCGCGTAACCGAGCCCCCACCCGTACCCGGAGATTCGTCCGATGCGTTCGGGTGGCGCGATGTCCGGGAGGTAGGCGTTGTAAAAGACCATACCCATCTCGAAGGCGGTATTTGCGATCACAAACCAGAGGAACGCCTGGAAGACCTGTCCGCTACCGATGAAGTAAAGCGCCGAGGTGCCGCCGATGCAGGCGATCGTGGCGGTCAGGAGGAACTCCTTGCGCAACCCACCCCGATCGGCGAGCGCGCCGAGGATCGGCGAGAGGGCGGCGACGATCACTGCGGTGAGAGTGACCGCCCGCGACCAAATCGCCGTCCCCTCGATCTCGTCGCCCACCACCACCTGGGCGAAGAAGACCGGGTAGATGAACGTCACCAACAGCGTGGTGAACGGCGAGTTGGCGAAGTCGTACAACGCCCACGACCAGATGCTGAGGCTGCTGTACGACCGGCGACCCGCGTCTCCGTTCATCTATCGTTCTTCCCCTTTCGAAACCCGGCCTAGGCTATCCCACGGGTTCCAGGCTTCTGACTCAGCCGTTCTCGCCACGACCACTACGGTCTCGCTGCGGCCAGTACGGAAGCTCGTCCTCCCAGCACGTGCCCTCGAGGTCTTCGACCTTGGCGAAGAAATACGCCCGCGCGTCCCGAATCGCCGCGTTGTAGACAGACGGCCCGACCTCTTCGACGATGTAGTCGAGCAGCAGACTCGCCTTGAGCTCGCCCATGTCGAGTTCGAGCTCTTCGTCAGCGTAGCGGCGGATCGACGCGATCAGCCGCTTTCGAGTCTCCTTGTCGAGCTTCATCGCCCCTCCTGGGGGATCTCTCGAACGACACGGAACCCGAGGCTGGGCCCATCGTCGACCGTTCGATGTGTATAGCGCAGTCCGCACCGAGCGCTGTCGGCACCGTAGTACCAGCTACCGCCGCGAATCACGACCAGCTCGGCGCCGCACTCGTTGACGGGATCGACCGCGGGGTCCTCTGAATACGGGCAGTGCTCGTCCGCGCACCACTCCCAGACGTTGCCGTTCATGTCGTAGAGCCCCCAGGCGTTGGGTGCATACATCCCGACCGGCGTGGTGCTCGCGACAAACGGACCGGAGGGAGCCCCCGGGTGCGGCGTCCGCCCGTCGAAGTTCGCAGACGCAGAAGAGATCGCGTCGCCGATGCCGAACGCCGTCTGGTTCCCGGCACGACAGGCGTACTCCCACTCCGCCTCCGTTGGGAGTCGCAACCTCTCCCCAGACGAGCTGCTCAACCGTTCCAGGAACTCTTCGATGCGCACTCGATTCACGGTCTCGACCGGGCAGTCGCCGCCACACTCGAGATAGCGGCTCGGGTTGTCGCCCATGACCGCGGACCACTGTTCCTGCGTCACCTCGTAGCGCCCCAGGAAAAAGGGGCTCGAAAGGGTGACCGAATGCAGCCGCTCCTGCTCCTCGCGCCCCGGCTCGGCTGCAGGCGAGCCCATCTCGAAGGAGCCCGCCGGGACGAGCACAAACTCCATGCCGGTGTGCGATTCGACCCAGCCCTGTGAACGCGACTCGGACGAAGCTCCGCCACAGCCGAGCGCCGTCGAAAGGACGGCCAGCCCGAGCGCAAACATCGGCCTCATCAGAAGTCGCCGTAGCGCTCGCGCATCTGCGCGTTGTGCTCTTCCGACTTGCCGAGAGCGACGCTCAGCGTTTGCCAGTTGTCGCCGGCGTGATGGCGCGCTAAGGAGACGATCTGACCGCAGTGGTACGAAAGATGGGTCAAGCCGCGCTGGAGCGCCTCTACGACGGTGTGCGGCTCGCCGCGAATCGTGATCGTCTTCTCGAGATCGTCGGGCACGAGACTCTCCAACGTCTCGAACGTGAGGCGCCACCCTTCGTCCCAGATCGCGCGGATCGACTCGGCCGTCTCACCCTCGAGAACAAACTCGGTGTCGCGATGGCGGTCGGGCTTTTCTCCGTCGGTGGTCAGAAAGTCGCGCCAGCGAGAGCGGTGGTTGCCGCCGATGTGTTTGAGCTGCCCGGCGAGCGGCAGCGGAATGTCGCCGACGGTCTCGAAGAGCTGTTCGTCGGTGACCTGAGCGACCGCGCGCTCACACTGATTCTTCCGCAGTCGGAACTGAGAGAGGACTTCATCCAACCAAGCTTGGGCGTTCATGCAATCTCCTCGAAACGAGCTAGGGGGCGGCTATGCCATGACGGCGATGACGTCGAAGAACGGAGAGACGAGGGCCTCCGGGCCGTCGACCTCGGCTCGCTCGCGCGCCGCGTCACCAGGAAGACCTTTGGTCAGGAGGAGCCAGGCCGTCTCCTCATCGACGCCGACCCTCGCGATCGCCTCGGAGCTCGAACCGGCCAGCAGGTCCCAGCCGTCTCCTCGACAACGGAGGGCAAACTCGTAGGGCTCAGCCCCTCGAACGAGGATGGCTACCGTTGCGCCCGCCTCGGCTTCGACCTCTCGATATCGATGCGGCAGGGCTCGCAGGAAGGTCTCCAAGACCGCCCTGGAGATCTCAGGATCATCGAGCGGCTCGGCACCAACCGCCAGCCGGATCTGCTGCTGATGCAGCCACCGCTCGGTCAACTCGCGGGCGACGTCGAACCAGAGCTTCGACTCCTCCTCACCGGCCCAGGAGACGGCAAAGCGAGCCGGAGCCTCCGGCTCGAGGCGAGTGAGTGTCTCGGCCAACCGATCTTCGGCGAACTCGAGCAGTTCGATCAGCAGTGCGGGACTCAGCCGGCGCGCCGCCTGGACCCACTCCGCGTTCAGCCGATCGAGGAAGCCGATGAGCGAAGCGTAGTCCGTGACTTCGCCCGGCTCGGGCGGCCTCACGAACTCGTCGCGATCGGCCGAAACTCGCCGGAGGCAGCTGTCGAGCAGATGCGCCGCAATGTCGCGCACCGTCCAGCCGCTGCAGACCGTGGGCCGCTCCCAGTCCTCGGCATCCATCGAGCGCAGCAGTTCGGAGAGCCGAGCCCCGAGCCGTGGGAAGAGAGGTGCCGTCCAGCGGGGCTCGAGCGGGCGGAGGTTCGACATACACCGAATCTACTCGATCCGCCCACCGATGTCGGCCAGCAGTGCCTGATGACTCCGACTCCGTTGTACGTCCGGGTCCGAGACCGCGACAACCGCCAGCGTCGACTCGACGTACTGCTGAGGAAGCTCATGCTCACGGGCGCCGGCCAGTACCAAATCGAGGTACCAGTTGTAGGGCCTGAGCGAGGTGTCGACCCAACTCGCTCGAGCGACGTAGGTGAAGGCAGCCAGGTTGTCGCCGGCGGCGCTCGTGCGCACCTCGATCCGCTCGTAGCCCGGGCCTTCCACTCGGTCGAGCTCCTTCGCACACCCCTCACTCAGCTCGAAAAGGGCACCGTGGCTCAGGCCGCCGGGCACTCGATGGAGGGTGCACTTACCCGAGCCGTCGACACTCCGCTTGTGGAAGCTCAGCCCCCATTCACTCAGTCGCGCAGAACCGACGACGGACACCTTCGGCAGCCGATCGACGAGCCGCGGCGTGCACATGTTCGAGCCGTACGCGAAGTACAGCACGCCGACTAGCCGCTCGCCCACCAGGTCAGCGCCGCGACTGCACCGAAGGCGAGCCAAGAGAGGTGCCTGCCTCGTGACGCGGTGAGCGCGACCAGCATGTGGACCCCAAAGACCGCCGAGGTGCAGCGAAGCACGAGGCTGTTGGTCGGAGCCGTCGGCTCCGCGCCCACGAGGAGCACCAGAGCGGCAAATCCCCACCAGGCGATGGTCGTGATGTGCCACGCCCAGCGCAACGTGCCCTTGGTGAAGCCGTCCGACCCGAACAGGCGCGGGAGGTCGCGGCGGAAGAGCCGGATCAGGATGTAGCGCTCCCCCAGGTAGGAGTGCGCAACGCCGGTCGCGAAGAGAATCAGGGCGGCACTCAGGATCAACGGGCTCATCGCACCTCCACCTGGAGCCTACGACAGTCCGCAGTTCAGGGGGTCTTCAGGTCGACCTGTCGACCGCGAGAGATCACCGCCGCCAGTTCGGCCGTGCACTCGATCCGTTCGCGCGGGTCGCAGCGCAAGAGGAGCAGATCCGCACGCTTGCCGACTTCGACCGAGCCGATCTCGTCCTCCAACTCGAGCAGACCCGCTCCACCCATCGTCGCGATGCGCAAGACGTCCTCCGGCTCGAGTCCCCCGTCGACCATCGCGGCCAGCTCGAGGTGAATGGCGCTCGCCGGTAGATCGTCGCCCGCGTCGGAGTCGGTGCCCACCGCGAGAGGGGCGCCCGCCAGGTGCAGCCGCCGAACGAGCTCGCGCCGGTTCCGCTCTCCCTGTCGCCGCAGCGCCGGATCGTTCCAGGCCTCTTCGGCAATCGGCGCCGGCAGAATGCGGTCGAACCAGACGAGCGTCGGAACGTTCCAGATTCCCGCCTCGACCGTCTCGTCGATCCAGAGCTCCAGGCGCTGCGGATGCAGCTCGCCGGCCCCGAAGATAGAGCGCATGTCCTTGGCGTCGAACTTGGCGCTAGCGTCGGTCAGGCTGGCGTCGACGTACTCGGTAAGGTGCTCGATCGACCGGAGGCTCGAGAGCACCGCCTCCTCCAACCCGAGGGCCACCGGCACGTGGCCCCCGACCGGCAGCTCTCGCCGTTCCGCCTCGGCCAGGACTCCCGCAAACGCGTCGGGACTCAGAAACGAGTAGACCTTGATCCAGTCATATCCGGCGTCGTCGAACCGAGCCACCGCCGCTCGCCCCTCCTCGGCCGTCTTCGGCGTCGGATATCCGTCTCGCGGTGAGCTGAAGTTGCCCAACGTCGGCGCTGCCACCTTGAGGGTAGGACCGAGCAGGTCACCCGAGTGGATGCGGTCGCGCCAGTTGAGCAGGAAGGGCCTGCCGTTGAACTCCCGAGCCGTCGTCACTCCCGCGCGCAGGTACGTGAGGAGATCGCTTTCGGTCGCATCGCGCAGGTGAATGTGGGCGTCGACGAGCCCCGGAACGAGAACTTGGCCGGCGGCGTCGATCACACGGGTACCGCTCGGAACCACCGTCGAGTCACGGTCGCCGATAGCGACGATTCGGCCATCCGCCACTAGAACCGTCTGATCGTCGAGTACCGGACCGTTCATCGTCAGAACGCGGGCTCCGACTACAGCCAACTGGTCTGCTTCAGGGCGAACGGCGGCGAAAGCCACCGCAGACAGGAGCAGAGCTCCTCCGATCGATCGTCGAATTTTGGGCATCATCGATTGGACGTGCGTCGGACCGGGTGGTTGTCCTCCACTCGAAAATCGTCGCCACGCAAGCGCGAGTCGGCCGACGCAATTCGTCTGTGCCGCCCCAGATCGGCCAGGAGCGTGGCAACCCCCGCGCCGAGGGCGCCTACTACTTCTTCAGATAGATGTCCGTCACCGTGCCCTCGAACACCTCGCTCGCGAAGGCAACGGTCTCCGAGAAGGTCGGGTGCGGGTGCACCGTGAGACCGATGTCGGCGGCCTCGCAATCCATCTCGATCGCCAGGGCCAACTCCGAGATCAGATCGCCAGCGTTCGGACCGACGATGCCGCCGCCGAGTACGCGGTTGGTCGCCGGGTCGAAGAGGATCTTGGTCGAGCCTTCCGTGCGGCCGACGCCCACCGCACGACCGCTAGCCGCCCAGGGGAAGTTGCCGACGGCGTAGTCGGTCCCATTCGCCTTGGCTTCGGTCTCGGTCAGACCCACCCAGGCGATCTCGGGGTCTGTGTAGGCAACCGACGGAATGACGCGCGCGTCGAAGTGACTCTTCTCCCCCGCAATCACCTCGGCCGCGACCTTGCCCTCGTGACTCGCTTTGTGGGCGAGCATCGGGCCCGGCACGAGATCGCCGATGGCGAAGATGTGCGACACGTTGGTGCGCATCTGCGTATCCACCGGAATCAGTCCGCGCTCGCCCACCGCGACGCCCGCCGCCTCGATGTTGAGAAGGTCGGAGTTGGGCCGCCGGCCAACGCTGACCAGGGCGAGATCAAACTCCTGAAACTCTGGTGCGCGTTTGCCCTCGAAGTACGCGGTGAGCTTCTTCTGGTCGCTCTTCACCTCGAGCACTTTGGTACCGACGTGAATCTTCGCCTTGAAGCGACGCTTGAGTCGCCGCTCGAGCGGCTTGACGAGATCGCGGTCACAGCCGGGAATCAATCCGTCCATCAGTTCGACGATGGTGATCTTCGAGCCCAGGGCGCCGTAGACCGTCGCCATTTCGAGGCCGATGATGCCGCCGCCGACGATCAACAGACGCTCCGGAATCTCGGGCAGGGTGAGCGCATCGGTCGAATCCATGATCAGCGGGTCGCTGAGAGGGATGCCGGGGATCTCCACCACCCGTGAGCCCGCAGCGATCACGGCATGGTCGAAGGAGATGGTCCTGCGGCCCTCGGCCGCGACGACCTCGAGCGTGTTCGCACCGGTGAAGTGCCCGGCACCGGTTACTACTTCGACTCCACGCTGCTTGGCCATCCCCTCGACGCCGGTAGTCAGCCGACCGACAACCTCGTCCTTCCAGGTCCTGAGGCGATCGAGATCGATCGACGGCTTGCCGAATGCGACGCCGTGCCCCTCCATCTCCGCCGCCTCTTCGATCACCCGCGCCACGTGCAGGAATGCCTTCGAGGGGATGCATCCGACGTTCAAGCAGACGCCACCCAGCGACTCGTAGCGCTCCACCAGGACCACCTGTTTGCCGAGATCGGCGGCGCGGAACGCCGCGGTATAGCCGCCCGGCCCCGAGCCGATCACCAGCACTTCGGCGTGCAGATCGGTGTCGGGTCGCGTGGTGTCGATGGCGCCGGCGCTCTTCTCAACGGGAGTGGGCGACGACGACACCTCGGGAATCGCCGGTGGCGATGGTTCCGCAGCCTCTGCGGGCTTCGCAACTTCGGGGGGAGGCTCGATCGCCTCCGCCTCCGCATCGACCTGCGCCTGAGCGTCTACTTTGACGATCGCCACGGCGTCGCCTTCACCCACCTTGTCGCCGACTTTGACCAGAATCTTCTCGACCACTCCGGCGTGCGTCGAGGGGACGTCCATCGACGCCTTGTCGCTCTCGAGCGTGATCAAGCCGGCATCGACAGCGACGCTCTCTCCCGGCGCGACGAGCACCTCGACGACATCGACCTTTTCGTCGGTCCCGAGGTCGGGAATCTTGATCTCGAGGGTGCTCACAGCGCGAGCCTCCGAATGTCGGAGAGCAGGTTCGAGAGGTAGGTCGTGAAGCGAACCCCGGTGGCGCCATCGACCACGCGGTGGTCGTACGACAGCGACATCGGTAGCACCAGGCGAGGCACGAAGTCGTTCTCTTGCCAGACCGGCGTCACGCGCGCCCGTCCGACACCGAGAATGGCGACCTCTGGCGCGTTGATGATCGGTGTGAAGTGCCCACCGCCGATGCTGCCGAGACTCGAGATCGTAAACGACGCCCCCTGAATCTGATCGGGCTTGAGCTTGCCGTCTCGGGCCGCCGCACTGATCTCGCCGAGCTCGGCGGCGATCTCGAGAATGCCCTTCCGGTCGACGTCCCGTATGACCGGTACGACCAGACCGCCGGCCGTGTCGACGGCGAAACCGAGGTGGTAGTAGCGCTTGAGCAGAAGGTGCTCGCCGTCCTTGTCGAGCGACGAGTTGACGGTCGGGAACTCCTTGAGCGCCATGACGGTCGCCTTCATGATGAACGACAGCGGAGTGAGACTGACGCCCTGCTCCTTGGCGGCGGCCTTCTGCTCCTTGCGAAACGCCTCCAGCTCGGTGATGTCGGCGTCGTCGTTCTGCGTGACGTGCGGCAGGTTCACCCAGCTCGCATGGAGCCGTGGCCCGGAGATCTTCTGAATGCGCGACAGCTCGACCCGCTCGAGCTCACCGAAGCGAGAGAAGTCGATCTGCGGCACGTCCGGCAGGCCCGCACCGGTGGCTACCGGCGCGGAGAGTGTGCGCTTCACGTAGGCCTGAACGTCGGGCTTGAGAATCCGCGACTTGCGTCCACTGCCGCGCACCTTGGTGAGGTCGACGCCGAGCTCACGCGCGAACCGCCGAACGGCCGGGCTCGCGTAGGCACGATTGAACGCTCCCGGGTCGACGACCGGCTCGGGCTCGGGCTCGGGTCCAGGCTCGGGCGCCGACGCTGGAGCCGCCTCGACCGAGGGTGCCTCCTCGGCTTCGGGTGCTGCGGGTTCGGAGTCGGGCTCTGGAGCCACATCGGCTTCCGCCTCAGCATCGAGGGTCAAGATGAGCGCGCCTTGTGCGATCTTGTCGCCCGCCTTGACCTTCACCTCCTTGACCGTGCCGGGAAACGGCGCCGGCACATCCATCGTGGCCTTGTCGCTCTCGAGTGTGATCAGTGAGTCTTCTTTGGCAACGCTGTCACCGGCGGCGACCAGCACCTCGATGACGTCGACCTCGCCGAAGTCACCAATGTCGGGAACCACTACGTCTCTGACTTCACCCATTTCAGACCGTCCAGGGCTCGGGTCGGTTGACGTCGATCTCGTACTTGGCGATCGCTTCGGCGACCTTCTCGGTCCCGATCTCTCCGTCGTCGGCCAGCGCCTGGAGCGCGGCGACGACGACGTGTCGTCGATCGGTTTCGAAGAACGACCGCAGCTGCTCGCGTGTGTCGCTGCGGCCGAACCCGTCGGTACCGAGCGTCACGAAGCGCCTTGGCACCCACTGCCGGATCTGATCCGGGTAGGCGCGCATGTAGTCGGTCGAGGCGACCACCGGACCGTGGCGGCCCTCGAAGCAACTCTCGACGTAGCTCTTGCGCGCCTCCCCCGGGTGGAGTCTGTTGTGGCGCTCCGTCGAGACGCCATCGCGGCGGAGCTCGTTGAAGCTGGTGGCGCTCCAGACGTCGGAGACAACTCCGAAGTCGTCGGCGAGCAGAGCGGCTGCGGCCTCCACCTCACGCAGAATCGAGCCGCTACCGACCAGCTGCACGCGAGGACCTTTGCCCTCCCCCTCGCGGAGCAGGTACAGCCCCTTGCGGATGCCCTCCTCCGCGCCGGCCGGCATCGCCGGGTGCGGGTAGTTCTCGTTGAACACGGTGATGTAGTAGAAGACCCCTTCGTCTTCTCCGTACATCCGCCGCAGGCCGTCTTGCATGATGACGGCCAGTTCGAAGGCGTAGGCCGGGTCGTAGGCAACGCATGTGGGCACGGTCGACGCGTTGAGGTGACTGTGCCCGTCCTGGTGCTGGAGACCCTCGCCGTTGAGGGTTGTCCTGCCGGCGGTGGCGCCGACCAGAAATCCGCGCGCCTGCATGTCGGCGGCCGCCCAGATCAGGTCGCCGATGCGTTGGAAGCCAAACATCGAGTAGAGGATGAAAAACGGAATCATGTGGATTCCGTGGTTCGAGTAGCTCATCCCGGCGGCGATCCACGACGAGAAGGCTCCCGCCTCCGAGATGCCCTCCTGGAGGATCTGGCCCTCCTTGTCCTCCCGGTAGTAGGCGAGCTGATCGGCGTCCTCGGGCTCGTAGAGCTGGCCGAACGGCGCGTAGATGCCGAACTGTCGGAACATGCCCTCCATGCCGAAGGTTCGCGCCTCGTCGGCGACGATCGGAACGATGTGCTCCTTGAGCTTCTTGTCGCGAGTCAGAGCCATCAGCAGCCGGACGAAGGCCATCGTGGTGGAGAGTTCGCGGTCGCCGCTGCCCTCGAGGATCGAGCTGAAGATCGACAGCTCGGGCGTCGCCAGGGTGCCCACCGACGTCCGCCGGCTCGGCAGGTAGCCGCCGAGGCTCTCGCGCCGCTCGCGCAGGTAGCGCATCGGGGCGCTGTCCTCTTCCGGCTTGTAGAAGGGCAGCTCGTCGACCTGCTCCTTCGAAATGGGGATGTTGAAGCGATCGCGGAACTGAATCAGCGACTCCTCGCCCATCTTCTTCTGCTGGTGGGTGATGTTCTGACCCTCTCCGGCTTCGCCCATGCCGTAGCCCTTGATCGTCTTGGCCAGGATCACGGTCGGCCCGCCCTGGTGCTGGGTCGCGGCGGCGTAGGCTGCATAGACCTTCTGCGGATCGTGACCGCCCCGCTTCAGGCGGTAGAGGTCTTCGTCCGACATGTCGGCCACCATCTCCTGGAGCTCCGGGTACTTGCCGAAGAAGTGCTCCCGAACAAACGCTCCGCCGCGGGCCGCATAGGCTTGGTAGTCGCCGTCGACCGCCTCTTCCATCCGCTGATGGAGCAGCCCGGTGCGGTCCTTCTTGAGCAGCGGATCCCAGTTGCTGCCCCAGAGCACCTTGATCACGTTCCAACCGGCGCCACGGAAGACCGCTTCGAGCTCCTGAATGATCTTGCCGTTGCCTCGCACCGGCCCGTCGAGCCGCTGAAGGTTGCAGTTGACGACGAAGATCAGGTTGTCGAGCCGCTCGCGACTGGCCAGGGAGATGGCGCCCAACGACTCGGGCTCGTCCATCTCGCCGTCGCCCAGGAACGCCCAGATCTTCCGATCTTTGGCGTCGATGATGCCGCGGTTGTCCAGGTACTTCATGAAGCGCGCCTGGTAGATCGCCATGATCGACGACAGACCCATCGAAACGGTCGCAAACTGCCAGAAGTCGCGCATCAGGTGCGGATGGGGGTACGACGGGAGCCCCTTGCCGTCGACCTCGCGCCGGAAGTTCATCAGCTGCTCTTCCGTCAGCCGACCTTCCATGAAGGCGCGGGCGTAGACACCCGGAGAGCTGTGCCCCTGCATGAAGACCAGATCGCCGCCATGCTCCTCCGAGGGAGCGCGGAAGAAGTGATTGAAGCCGATCTCCATCAGGTTGGCCTGCGACTGGTAGGTCGCGATGTGGCCACCGAGGTTGCCCTCGCTGCGGTTGGCTCGAACCACCATCGCCATGGCGTTCCAACGGATGATGCTCTTGATACGACGCTCCATCGAGGGGTCGCCGGGGCGCTGCTCCTCGAGATGCGGCGGAATCGTGTTCACGTACGCCGTCCTCGCGTTGTACGGGAGGTAGGCCCCGGAGCGGCGTGCCTTCTCGACCAGAGCGGTGATCAGGAAGTGAGCGCGCTCGGGGCCGTCGCGCTCGATGACCTCTTCGAGAGCCTCCTTCCACTCGCGAGTCTCGTCGGCATCGATGTCTTCTCGGAAGAGATCGACGTTCGTCTTCATAGTTGTCTCCTAGGCGAACTGCGGGCGGGTACGGGCTGAGTTGTCAATTCTAGAGCCTGTTTGCACCGAACTCAACTCTCGAAAAAGAGTGATCGTTCGGTTTATTTCAACCGCCCAGTGCCCGAAGCTCTGTGCGATCGACCGACACCTACCGCCGGAACCCCCGCCACGGGACTTCTTCGACAACGCGCAACGGGTGGCGGCGGCCGGCGCCGGATTAGCGCTCGTCGGCAGCTGCGTTCGAGTCGACCAGCTGCTCGAAGCGGTCCACTTGTTCGCGGAGGAAGGCGCTCTCGGGATTCAGTTCGAGCGCCCGCCGGGCCACACGGACGGCCTGCTCGGCGCGGCCCTGCGCGTTGAGGATCTCGGCCAGAGTGTCGAGAGAGTTCGCCTGCGCCGCCGGCTCCTGGTGGAGGTCGGCGGAGCGTCGCGCCCAGCCGGCCGCCTCCTCCAGCGCGAGTCGGTGCTCGAAGCACCACCAGGCGAGTCGGTTGAGCGACCGCGCATCGGTCTCCCAGCCCTCGGGCAGAAGCGCCTGGCGGTGGGAGACGGCGCGTGCCGGCGACTCCGCCACGACCAGGCTGTGCTCGATCATGAGCCCATGCCACCGCTCCCGGTCGAATTCACCGAGGTCGCCCACATCGAGCTCTGAGATCGCCACCAGGAGGTCTCGGTGCACGTCGTCGATCTCGTTGGAACCCGCCAAGGCGCTCGCCCAGGCGAGGTGATCGAGCCGTTCCGCAGGCGTGAGATCGCGTTCGAGGCGGCTCTCGAGATGAGCTCGAAGTTCGTTCGGGAAGGAGTCTCCGGCCACAATCGCCGCGTTGTACCGCGCCAAGAGCAGCTCGTCGCCTTCGGCCGGCGACAGCTCACGACTCTCGGCGAGCCCGCTGTAGTCGGCGAGCGCCGCCTCGTAGTCGCCTCGCGCCATCGCGAGACGAGCGCGCTCGAGGGGATCCGAAAGTGTTTCCAACGCCAGGGGCTTCTGGTCTGAGTCGTCGGCGATAGCGGCCAGTCGATCTCTCCTCTCGGCCTCCGAGATCAGCCGTCCGCCGGCGATCACAGTCCGGATGGACTGCGTGTTGGAGATGTCCTCGAGCGGGTTCCGCTCAAGCAGAACTAGATCGGCCACCTGGCCCGGAGCGATCGAGCCCGTCTCGAGTCCCAGGAACTCAGCCGGGACTGTTGTCGCCGCGGCGAGCGCCTCTGCGGGAGAGAACCCCAGATGCTCCACCATGGCGCGCATCTCGTCGTGGATTCCCCATCCAGGCATGACGAAGAGCGACCCCACGTCGGTACCGGCCATCATGGGCACGCCGGCGCGATGGAGACGTTGGGTTTGATCGAAACCGACCGCCAGCATCCGCGGCCAGTCGAGTTCGCCGCTCTCGCCGTCACGTTCGTCGATCTGTTCACGCCAGTCGGCGAGGAGCGCCGGCGACAGATGGTCGATCCGCGGATCGCCACTCTCGATCCTCGTGGCGAGGTCTTTTCTCAGCTCGTCGGTGTCCCGCAGGCGTGTCTCGATGGAAACGAGGGTCGGCACGAGGCCGGAGCCGCTCGCGACCAGCGAGCGTGCGATCTCCGCCAGCTCCTCCTCGCTCGGAACCCGACCGGGCAGGGTCAAGGAAAAGAGGGGTACATGCTCGATCGTCCGCTGGCCGAGGCGCGCCGCTTCGGCGACGCTCACCACGCTGGGCTCGTGACCGACGATGTCGAGACCACGGGCGCGCGCCGAGTTGTGCAGCGCCTCGAGGGCGGCGACCGAGGGCACATGGCGGAACTTGATGAAGTCGACGCCCAATGCACCCAGCAGGTCGACCGCGATCCGGCTCTCTAGCGCCGACCCGACCGGCAGACGGTTCTTTACGTTTGCGCCCGCACTCCGTCGCCGCTCCAGCCATCGCCGGCTTTCCAAGATGGGGCCGGCCGTCAGAATCGTCGGCCCGATCAGCTCGCCGCTCGCGATCCGGTCCTGCCAGAAGCGCACCCTCTGGAGCTCTCCCCCACCCATGTCCCGCACACCCGTTACGCCCTGAAGCACCGAGAGCTCGAGTCCACCCGCGCCGATCAGGCCAACGTGGGCGTGCATGTCCCATAGACCCGGAATCAGGAAGCCACCCTCGCCATCCACTACTGTGGCGCCGGTCGGCTCGATCGAGCCGGCAGCCCCGACCGCGGAGATCGAACCTCCATCGACTAGCACAGCCTGCTCCGGAATCGTCGTGCCGCTCTCGACATCGACGACGGTCACGTCTTCGATCAACAGCGTGCTCGTTTGGGGTGCAGCACACGCCATCGGCGCCGCCGCGCACAGCAGTGCCAAGGCGCGCAGGTACGGTCTGAATGCCATCACCCGATACAGACCGCCCTACCGGGCGATGGTTACAGGACGCTTCGCCGCAGAGGCACGCTCGTCAGCCGGCGAGCTCGGTCATCGGAATCGCGTCGAGGCGGATTCGCGACGGAGAGCCGTCGGCCAGTTCGACCCACGCCATCATCAGCGAGTCTCCGAGCCGGACCAGACGGGGGAAGCCGCTCGCGCGCGCCATCGACGTCTGCGCCACGCGCGACACTTCACCTAGCGATCCGTCGGCCGAGATTCGGCGCAGGTTGACCGAAGCTCGTTCGCCGTCGCTCCCGAACCAGGCGATCGCCGCCGAGCCGTCTCCCAGCGCGGCGAGGTCCACCCGGCCGAGAGGTCGAGCGGAGTCCACGACGATCGATTCGGCGAAGCTCACGCCACCGTCGCGAGAGGTCGCCGCGAGCACACTCGGCCGATCGGCCGCGGCGGTGAACCAGACGCTCGTCACGTCCAAACCGTCCGCAGCCACAGCGGGTCCGTTCACCGGGCAGCCCTCGATTCGCCAGCCGTCGGCACCGACCGGAACCGTTTCACCATCGACGGCAAATCCGAGCCGAACGTCGCGCACCTCTTCATCGCTCCGGTCTCGATAGACGACCACCGCACCGTTCACTCCGAGAGCCGCGTCCGTAGAGCAGCACTCGCAGACTCGTTCGTCGACTACTGAGCTCGACAAGAACGGAACTTCGGCGCCGGGATCCAGCTCCGCGCCGCGCAGGGTCATCGGACCGTCCTCGGCCATTTCACGACCGTCGAGCCAGAAGGCGTGCAGCTTCCCCGCTTCGGTCCGCGTCCAGGAGACAAACCCGTGTTCGGTGTGCGTCTCGTCGTCGTTGAGCTTGCCGAGCGGTTCCCAGCTGGCGCCGCCATCGGTCGAGCGCGCCAGATAGATCGAGTAGGCGAACGTAGCGGGCGCGGTCTTGGCCAGCCAGTGCACAATCAGATTGCCCGCCGAATCTCGAGCGACACCCGGGAAGTCGGCCCAGTTGGCAAACAGATCCTGCCCTTCGACGACCGTGACCGGTGCGCTCCAGCTCTCGCCGTCGAGCGAAGCGAAGCGCACGCGGTGCCCCTCCTCACGCGTCTCTCCGAGCGGCTCCAGCCAGGTCATCGCCAGGCCGGCGTCGTCCGCCCACAACTCCGGCGCGAATGCGCCGTCGATCGCCGGCGGATCGAGCGACGACGACGCCGAAGTCGGCGACGCCTCGGAGAGAGGCGACTCCGATTCGGGAGCGCAACCGGCCGCCGCCATCGAGGCGACGGCGAGTGCCGCGATTAGCTGCCGGCCTGAATGACGCCGCATCCGATCCGACCGCCCGCCGCCCCGGTGGGCTGCGAGACGAGGTCGTCGGTGCCCTCGTGGAGCACTACGGCACGCCCACCGATCGAGGTGGTCTCACCGTCGGCGAGGGTGATGATGTCGCTGGTCAGCTCGAGCGAACCGGTGCCGTCCTCGCCGATCTCGATGTTGCCCAGATCGCCCGAGTGACGCTCGGAATCGGCGGGCCCGCCGTGCGGCACGCCGGCCGGGTTGAAGTGGCCGCCGGAGGACGTGAAGTCTTCAGCCGAGCAGTCACCGACCTCATGAATGTGAAGACCGTGGCTCCCCGCAGGCGCACCTTCGATGGAAGCGACGACGGTCACCGTGCCGCCGTCAGCCGACTGATGGAACTCCACCGAACCGGTCACGGTGTGGTCGGCGCGGGACTGAACGTCGGCTCTCGCGTGCACCATCGCGGGTGCCGCCGGCTCGACCGGTTCCGGTGCGGGCGCAGCCTCCGGCGCCGCGGCTTCCTGGCCACCGCAACCGACCAGAACAGAGAGTCCAAGGATCAAAACGAGACCGGGCTTGAGATGACGCATCACTTTTCTCCTAGTTGCCAGTTCCATCAGGAGCGGAGAGTCTACCCCGCAGCGCTCGCCAACGCTTTGCTAGACTCCGCCGACCCAAATACAGCGCGTGCACGGTCCCGGCGTCGGGGGTGAGCGCCGCATTCGATCCGGGGGGAATCCATGCGCAAGCTACTCGCGACCCTAGCCCTGCTGTTCGCCGCCTGGACGGGCGCCGCCAGCGCGCAGCCGCCAACACCCGAGGAGTTTCTCGGTCACCGGGTCGGAGCTGACCGCAAGCTCGCCTCGTACTCGACGGTGCTCGAGTACCTACGCATCGTCGACGCAGCGTCGGACCGCGTCTCGATCGAAGACGCCGGCGTCTCGACGCTCGGCAACGAGATTGTGACCGTTGTCCTCACCTCGGAAGGCAACCAGCAGAACCTCGACCGCTACAAGGAGATCTCGCGACTTCTCGCCAACCCCGATCGGCTCACCGAGGGGGAGGCAAGAGAGCTCTTCGACGAGGGCAAGGTCATCGCACTCGTCACCTGCACCATCCACTCGACCGAGGTCGGCGCCACGCAGATGGCGATGGAGTTCGTCTACGACTTCGCGACCACCCAAGACCCCGAGCGTCTCGAATGGATGGAAGACGTGATCATGCTGCTGATGCCGTCGATCAACCCGGACGGTCAGGTGATGATCGTCGACTGGTACAACCAGCAACTCGGCACCGAATACGAAGGTGGCCGCATGCCGTGGCTCTACCAACACTACGTCGGCCACGACAACAATCGCGACTTCTACATGCTGACCCAGAAGGAGAGTCAGGTCGTCAACGACCTGCTCTACCACCGCTGGTTCCCTCAGGTGTTCGTGGACGAGCATCAGATGGGGTCCACCGGCGCGCGGATGTTCGTGCCGCCGCAGACCGACCCCCTCGCGCCCGAAGTGCACTCGCTGATCTTCCGGCAGGCCGATCTGATCGGAACGATCATGTCCTACCGGCTCGAGGAGGCGGGGAAGACGGGCGTCGGCCACAACATGATCTTCGACAGCTACTGGCCCGGCGGCACGCGCAACACCGCCTGGTGGAAAAACGTCACCGGCCTCTTGACGGAGGTCGCGAGCGTGCGCCTCGCCACGCCGATCTACATCGAGCCCGGGGAGCTGCGCGGCGGACGCAAGGGCCTGCCCGAGTACAAGCGGCGGGCGAACTTCCCAACGCCGTGGAAGGGCGGCTGGTGGCGGCTGCGCGACATCGTCGAGTACGAGCTCATCGTCACCTGGGCGATTCTCGAGTCGTCGTCTCTCTATCGCGACGAGATCGTGCGCAACTTCTACCGGATGGGGAGTGAGGCGGTCGAGGCTGGCGGCGCGGAATCGCCCTCCGGATGGATCGTCTCCCCCGATCAACACGACCCGGTCGCGGCACGGAAGCTCGTCGAGCTCTTGCTACGTCACGGCGTGCGCGTGACCGCCACCGAGGCCGAGACCACGATCGGGCGCACGGTCTACCCGGCGGGCACCTATATCGTTCCGGCCGCCCAGCCCTACCGCGCCTTCCTCCTGACCATGCTGCGCAAGCAGCGCTACCCAGAGGTGAGGCCCTACGTGGACGGGCCGATCATTCCGCCCTACGACGTCACCGCCTGGTCGCTGCCGATCTTGATGGGCGTCGAGGTCGAAGAGACCGACCTACCGCTCCCCGAAGCCCTCGCGCCGATCGACGCCGTCGCTCCGACGGGTGGCGTGAGCGGCACCGAGGAGGTGGCCGGCTACGTCATCTCCCACGCGGCGGACTCGGCCTTCATCGCCATGAACCGACTGCTCGCCGACGGCCCAATCTACTGGCTGCGAAGCGCGGTCGAGGGGGCGGCGAAGGGTGACGTCTGGGTGCCGGCTGAGCGCATCGAACCAGAGGCCATGAGCGCCCTCGCCACCGAGCTGGGGCTCGACGTGCTCGCTCTCGCCGCAGAACCCGACGTCGAGCGCATCGAGGTCGAGGCGGCCAATGTTGGCCTCTTCAAGCCCTGGGTAGCGAGCATGGACGAGGGGTGGACGCGCTTCCTGCTCGAGAACTACGAGTTCCCGCATCGCAACCTGAACAACACCGACATCCACCTCGGCAAGTTCACCCGCGACATCGACGTCTTGCTCCTACCCGACGTCTCGCGCTCGATCATCGAAAATGGTGAGCCGGGGCCGGGAGCGCGCGCGTTCTTCAGCCGACTGCCACCCAAGTACTCGGGCGGCGTCGGTAGCGAAGGCGGCGAGGCGATCCGCAAGTGGGTTCAGGACGGCGGCACTCTGGTGGCGCTCGACAGCTCGACCGAGTACGCCATCCGCCTCTTCGACCTGCCGGTCCGCAACGTCTTGTCGGACGTCGGCCGCGACGAGTTCGACTGCCCCGGTTCGATGCTGCGCATGCTCATCGACACCGACCATCCGCTGGGCTACGGCCTCCGGCCGGAAGAGGCGGGCTATTTCGCCACCTCGCCGGCGTTCCGCACGTCCCTCCCCGACGCTCGACTCGACCGTCGAGTGATCGCACGCTACCCCGACCATCGCGACGACCTGTTGGTGAGCGGCTACCTCAAAGGCGCCGAGAAGCTCGAGCGCCGCGCCGCGGTTGTGGAGTACACCATCGGCGAGGGCCGCGTCGTCCTCATAGGCTTCCGAGCACAACATCGTGCCCAGCCACACCGAACCTTCAAACTGTTATTCAACGCGCTCTACGCGTTGTCCATATCTTGATGTTCTTTGTTCGGAGGAAGCATGAGTTCAAGAGTCTCGAAGGCCGCTATTGCCGGCGGCGCGATCGTCCTCGTATTCGCGGCGACGGCCGCTGACGCACGAGCGACGAAGGTTCAGAAGGAGAGGGTCAAGGAAGCGATGGAGCTCTACAGCTCCCCCGTGTCGGTACCTCTGGATCAGTCCGACTTGGCGTTCGAACGGGCGACCGAGTGGATGTCGATCGCGCCGGACAACCCGATCGACGTCGCCACGCGGACACTGCTTCAGACGCAGCGCCTGCGAGAAGAGGACGGCGGAAGCTCGATGGACCTCATCTGCAGTGTCCGCCGGAACCGCACGATCAACGACGCCGAGTTCTCGGCCCACTGCCGCGTGGAGAACCCCTTCGCCATCGGTGAGGGCAAGCGAGCCGCCGCGCTGCTTCGGCGTTACATCATGACCGGCGATGAGCCGTGCCTCGCAGACGGCTCACGCTGGGTCGACGCGGCCGCCTGCCTGCTGAACTGTTCCGCTGACGGGAACCAGTGCGAAGTTCTACCGGTGGAGGAGAACTATCCCCAGATGGAGGTGCAGGAGTCGATGGTGGTTGGGAGCTGCACGCTCGACCAGATCATCTCGATGGCCCAGAGCGGGCTGGCCAAGGAACAGATCCAGGCCGCCTGCGGCGGCAGCTAGCGCCCATTGTCTTTCCCGCTTCGCCGCGTCAGGATTGAGCCATGAATCGGACGGCCCGAATCGTCGGCACTGCAGCGGTGGCGCTATCGCTGGTCGGTCTCGGATGCGGTGGTGACGACATCGTCTCGATCAGCATCGGTGAGCTCGTGGTGACCACCACCACTTCCGGAATCGACCTCGACCCCAACGGCTACGACGTTCAGGTAGAAGGGTCGGCCTTCAACACCACCGAATCGATCGGCATCAGCGAGACGATTCGCTTCTCACTGATTGCGGATCGCACCTACACGGTGACGTTGAGCGGCGTCGCTGCCAACTGTGGTCCCGAGGCGAACCCCCAGGTGCTGACCGTCGTCCCCGACCTGGCCGTTACGGCCCTCTTCAACGTCGGGTGCGGACCGGGCGCCTGAGGAGCGCAGCTCGACTCGCGCCGGCGGCGCCGTTCGCCGCCGGCAACGAGGTGCTTCAGAGTTAGGGAGCCTCGGGCGTACGCTGGCGTTCCAGGCCGAGCACTCGCGTGAGGAACGTCAGCTTGTCGGCCCAGACGCTGCTCGACTGTTCGGGCGTGGTTCCGAAGATGTGGCCGGTGTCCCACATCATGTGGAGCAGTGCCGGCCCGCCACACTCGCGCTCCTGAAGCCGCGCGACGAACTTGTAGCCGTGCATCGGTGGGGTCCGATCGTCCTTCTCCCCCACCGTGACGATAAAGGGTGGCGGGCAGTCGTCCGGAGAGATGTTGTGGTACGGCGAGTAGCTCCGCAGAACCGCAAACTCCTCGGGGTCGTCGGAGGAGCCGAAGCCGCCACTCCACCCTTTGAACGGAGTGAAGAGGTGGTGGCGCAAGAGATCGAGCGACGGGATGCCGATGACCCCGGCTCCGAACAGGTCCGGGCGCTGGAGCACCGAGGCGGCGGCGAGCGCACCGCTCGCGCTCCAACCGTTGGCGGCGACCTTACCCTTGGAGGTGTAGCCCTCCGAGACGAGCCACTCGGCGGCCGCGATGTAGTCGTCGATCGCGTTCTGGCGGTTCAAGCGAATGCCCGCCTGCTCCCACGAGTCGCCGTACTCGCCACCGCCCCGAACTCCGGGCAGCGCGTAGACCCCTCCCATGTCCATCCAGGCGATCATGTGGGGCTGATACCAGGGCACAGCGACCCAACCGCCGAAACCGTAGCCGTACATGAAGAGCGGTGCCGAGCCGTCGAGCTCGAGTCCTTTGCGGTGAGCGACGAAGAGCGGAACCCAGGTACCGTCTTTACTCTCGTAGTGCACCTGGCGGGTGACGTACTCAGAGCTCTTGATCGGCGTCTCGGGCTGAAAGAAGGGCAGCGCCCGACCGGTGGCGAAGTCGAGCCGGTAGACCGTATGGGGCTCGAGTAGGCCGCTGAACGTGTACCAGACCTCCTCTTTGCCAGCTTGCAGCCCCGAGCCGATCCAACCGGCCTCGAGTTCGATCTCGTGCTCGAGACGCCCATCGAGCGCGTAGACCCGAAGCCACGCCTGGTTGGCTCGGCGATAGACCAGCGTCAGGTGACGGCCCACCATGTTGATCGCGTTGCCTCCCGCGGTGCTCGAGCCGGCGATCGTCGACTCGCCCTCGGCGACGACCTCCCGCCACCTTGGCGGCTGGGATTGCCCGAGGTCGACCGCGAGAATGCGTCCGTTCGGCGCGCCCGCGTTCGAAAAGACGTAGAGCTCGTCATCAGCTCCGCCGAGCACCGTGTAGATGCCGGAACCATCAGTCGTCAGCTCGCGGAGTTCGATCGCTCCAGCGTTGGCTCCGAGATCGGCAACCAGCAATCGGTTGGCGGCCAGCGTGCCCTCGAAGATCGAGACCACGAGGTGCGGGCGATCGCCGACAACCCGAACCCGGTAGGTCAGGCTGAAATCCTCTGGCGGCTCGACGATCGTGCGATCGCGGCTCTGCGGCTCGCCCATCTTGTGGAAGCGCACCGAGGGTGTCGGCTCGGCTGTGCCCGTTCGGAGCTCCTCGCTGTCTCCGTAGTGAACGTAGAAGAAGCCCGAATCGTCGGGCATCCAGGCGACGCTGGCTGTCGTCACACCGGTCAGCAGGTCACCTCGCTCCCCGCTCGGCACCCGAACGAGACGCAGCTCTCCCCAGCGCGACTGACTCCGTGACACGCGGTAGCCGAGATAGCCACCGCCCGGACTCAGGGTGTCGCCGCTGACCGTCTGGTCGTCTTCGAGGCCCGGGTTGGGATCGTGCAGCAGGGTCTCCTCTCCCCGGAGGCCGGTACGCATTCGGAAGACCGACGGCCCCCAGCCGGGCGCGCCGACCATGTAGACGTATCGCCCGCCTCCAAGGCGCGGCGTTCCATAGAGCTCTCCCGTATCGCCGAGCTTGGCGATCCGCTCGCCGAGGCGTTGTCGCCCCGCACTGCCGTGAACAAACGTCTGGGTGAGGCGATCCTGCCGCTCGGCCCAGGTGCGAACCGCCGGCGCTTCGAGCTCCTCGAGCCAACGGTACGGGTCCTCTACCTCGACGCCGTGGTAGCGATCGACCTGCGAACCGCGCTCGGTCTTCGGGTACGGATGGCGAAGGCTCTCCGCGGTCCCCGCGGACGGGCGTAGCGCCAGGCTCACGAGAGCGAGTGAAACGACGAGTTGGACTGACTTCATGTGGTCTCCTTTTCTGTCCGGTCCGAGCGCCAACGTAGGCGCGACGGCCCCGGGTGGGAAGACGTTCCGTCGACAATCCCAAGCGAATTCGACAACAATGCACAAGCTCTTACTTTTCAAACAGATAGGAGTCCATGTAAACGCCTCCAGGAAGCCGCCGAGCCGGTTCCCGCTGCTAGACTGAGTTCATGTCGGCGGAGCCTCAGGCGAGCTCTCGGAAGCCCGATCGAGAAGGGCGGTCGAAGCCTCGTGTTGTGCGCTTCGGCATCTTCGAACTCGATCGACGCTCCGGCGAGCTCCGCCGGCAGGGTCGGCGAGTCGCCCTGGGTGAGAAGCCGCTCCAACTACTGCTCGCACTCCTCGATCGTCCGGGCGATGTCGTCCTCCGCGAGGAACTCCAGGAGCGACTCTGGCCGCCCGGTGTGCACGTCGACTTCGAGCGCAACCTGAACACCGCCGCCACGAACCTGCGTTCCGTCCTGGGCGACGCCGCGGCCAGCCCGCGCTTCATCGAGACGGTGCCCAAGCGCGGCTACCGATTCATCGCTCCGGTCGAAGGCGGCGGAGAGACTGCACCGGCGGCGGGTCGGAGGCCCTTGCGAGCCCTCATCGTCGGGCTCGGCACTGGGCTCGCTCTGGCCGCCGGTTGGGCGCTCCTCCCCAAGTCGGCTCCCACCCCCGCTCCGACCTCACGCCAACTGGTCGCCGTCCTGCCGTTCACCGATCTGAGCCCGGAGCCGGGCGCGAGCTACCTGAGCGACGGCCTCACCGAAGAGCTGATCGCCGAGCTCGGGAGACTGCGACCGGATCGGATCGGCGTGATCGCACGCATGTCGGCGATGAGCTACAAGGACACCGACAAACGCGCGGACGAAGTCGCGCGGGAGTTGGGCGCCGACCTCCTGGTCGAGGGCAGCTTGCGTCGCGCCGACGGACGCGTTCGGATGATCGTCCAACTCGTCCGCCCGTCCGATCAGACGCAGCTCTGGTCGACCACCTTCGAAGAGGCGACCGACGACCTCCTCGAGGTGCAGGTCGACCTCGCGGCGCGCGCCGCACAGGCTCTCGCCGCGACGTTGCTCCCGAACGAGCCCGCTCCGAGCGTCCCGCCGCCGGTTCGCAACGCCGAGGCGTTCGACGCCTACCTTCAGGGTCGCTACGAATGGAATCGCTTCGAGGGGGACGGCTACCGAGCCGCCCTCGAACATCTCCAGCGAGCCGTGGAGCTCGAGCCGACCTACGCCCTCGCCTGGGCAGGGCTGGCCGACGCCCACAATCTGCTGGCCTTCGACGAGTCCGCCCCGGCGGAACGCTTCCCCCAGGCTCGCGCCGCCGCCGAGAGAGCGCTCGAGCTCGACCCGGAGTCGGCCGAAGCCCACAACGCGCTCGCCTTTGTGCGCCTGTATCGCGACTTCGACGTCGAACGCGCCGAGGCCTCCTTCGCTCGAGCGCTCGAGCTCAACCCCAATCTCGCCATGGCCCATCATTGGCGCGCCGGTGCGCTCGCGGCTCTCGGACGAACCGACGACGCCGTCGCATCGATGCGGCGCGCCGTCGAGCTCGATCCGCGGGCGCTAAGCGTGCTCTCCGACCTCGGTTGGTACCTCATCTTCGCCGATCGTTACGAAGAGGCGGTCACCGAGTGCCGCCGGACGCTGGCGATCAAAGAGGGCTACGGCTGGGCGTCGCTCTGCCTCTTCGAGGCCCACTACGTCCAGGGCCAATCGAAGGAGGCGCTCGAGGTCGAGATGCTCCGATTGCGACAGCAGGGCGCACCGAGCGAGCGATTGGAGCAGTTCGCCTCGCTCTACCCCGAGAGCGCAATCCAGGCGATCTTCGATTACCACCTGGAGCAGTTGGAGGCGGCCGAGGAGATCACTGATCCCATCGCGATGGCGTTGGGACTGCTCCGAACCGGCGATCGAGACGGAGCGACTGGGTGGCTGGAGCGGGCCGTCGAAGAGCGGAACGGGTGGGTGCTCTTCTTAGAGGTCGACCCGCGATTCGACCGACTGCGCAACCAAGATCTGCTCCCTCAAATACCCACGCCCCCGTCTCGCGAGCGGCCTTCGACCGGGTAGACACGACGACCCTGA
Source organism: Candidatus Multivoradales bacterium (assembly GCA_965212505.1). Taxonomy (GTDB): domain Bacteria; phylum Acidobacteriota; class Thermoanaerobaculia; order Multivoradales; family JAHEKO01; genus JAHEKO01. The sequence goes on along the minus strand of OZ243123.1, from coordinate 5,048,353 downwards.
TCGGCGAAGCTCGCTCAAACGGCATCTCGAGCGGGTCGCAGGAGCGTGGCGCGCCGGCACGCCCTTGAAGGGAGGCACCTCGTGCGCTTGCTTTGGACTCTACTCGCGGTCTCTGCGTGGGCAGCTGTCGGTGTTGCTTCCGAGGAACCTCGCGGACACCACGAAGCCGGAGAGAGACTCGGAGCGCTTCACTTTCCGGTCTCCTGTTCCCCGCAGGCGCAGGCCACTTTCAACCGCGCCGTCGCGCTCTTGCACCACATGACCTATCCCCAAGCTCGGAAGGCGTTCGAGGAGGTGGCGCGCACAGACCCCAACTGCGCCATGGCCCAGTGGGGAATCGCCATGACGCTCTTCCAACCCAGCTGGCCCACTCGGCCGGGGCCGGAGGAGCTTGCACACGGATGGGGCGCTGTCGAGCTCGGCCGTTCGCTCGAGCCGGCCACCGAACGGGAGCGAATGTTCCTGAACACCGTTGAAGCGTTCTTCAGCAACCCCGACTCGACAGACTACTGGCTCCGCATACGCAACTGGGAAGCGGCCTTGGAACGCCTCCACATCGCGTTCCCCGACGACATGGAGGCCGCCGCCTTCTACGCACTCGCGCACCTCGCCGTCGCTCCTGCCGGCGAGGTGTCCCTCCAGCACGCCGAACGCGTCGCTGCGATTCTGCTCGAGATCCTCGAGCAGAATCCGGATCACCCCGGGGCAATGCACTACATGGTTCACGCCAACGACACGCCCAGCCGGGAACACGAGTCGATGGAGGTCGTCCAGAAATACGAGGCGATCGCGCCGAACAATCCCCACGCGCTGCACATGCCGACTCACATCTACACGCGGGTCGGCGACTGGGACGCGGTCATTCGCGGCAACCTCAGAGCCGCAGAGGCCGCCCTGGCGCACCCCGCCGGCGAGGCTGGCGAACTGGTCTCCGACGAGTACCCTCACGCGATCGAGTACCTCGTCTACGCCTACCTTCAGAAGGGATCGGAGGGGCAGGCCGCCGAGGCCATCGAGCACCTGAGGAGTGCCACACCACTCCAGCCGAGCTTCAAGACGGCTTTCCATCTCGCCTCGACCGAAGCTCGCTACGCACTCGAGCGACAGGACTGGGAGCGCGCCGCCGCCATTCGACCGGCGCAGCCCGAGAGCCTCGCCTGGGAGCGCTTCAAGTGGCCTGAAGCGATCTCCTGGTTTGCTCGTGGGCTCGGTGCCGCACACCTTGGAGAGGTCGAAACAGCCCGGCGCGCGGCTGAGAGACTCGGCGAGCTGAGCTCAGCCTCGGAAGCCAGCGGTGAGCAGCTCTTCACTCGCAACATCCGCGTACTCGAGCTCGAGCTCCTCGCCTGGAGCGCTCACGTCGACGAAGACAGAGTTGCCAGCATCCGGCTTCTGAAACAGGCCTCTGAGATCGAAACCTCGACACCAAAACACGCGGTGACACCTGGCCCGACCCTGCCAGCCCAAGAGCTCCTCGGCGATCTTCTACTCGCGCAACAACAGCCGAAGGAAGCACTCGGCGCGTACCGGCGATCACTCGAGCTCTACCCGCAGCGACTGAACAGTCTCATCGGGGCAGCTCGAGCGGCTCGGCGGTCCGGGGAGAAGGAGCTCGCCGCCTCGTTCTACCGTGACTTGATCGACGGCGCCAAGATCGCTGCCGACCATCCCGCGGCGGTCGAGGCGCAACACTTCCTGGAGTCTCGTTCTACTTCTTAAAGCGCACCCGAATGCCCTCGGCGAGCTCTTCGGGGGTCATCGTCTCGAAGGACGCGAGATCGTACTCCCACCACAGGGTGTCGCCCTCGACCCGCGTCGCGTTGTGCTCGACGATCTCGAACGGCAGCGTGAGGTGCGTCGCCAGTCGTAGACTCTCGAACGAGCTCTTCATCATCTCCCCGAGCTCTCCCATGTCCTCGCCCGCCATCGGGTTGTCCTCTTCCAACTCGTCCAGCGGATTCCTGGCCGGAGAGACGACGAGCATCGTGTCGCCTTCGTCGATGAACTCGAGGCCTGCAAAGGGTTGCTCGAGCGCCGAGGGTTTCCCCGGGCCCATGGCGACCTCCTCATCGTCGCTCTTCCCGAAATCGATCTGCTGAAGCTTCGAGTAGTGATCGAAGGCCAGCTTCATCTTGCCGCCGAAGCGTAGCTCGCCCTCGATCGGTTCGTATGACATCAGTCGGACGCCTTCGGGCAGGCGCTCCTCGGCGTCGGCACGATCGAACGAAAGGTCGTCGCCATCTTCGGCCTCCCGCTCTGCCAGGAACTCGGCACGCGCCACTTCGATCTCCTCGGCGGTGAGCGGGCTCTCGTCGCCGGAGAAGGCTTTGCCCATGGCCGCCGTGATCAACACCATCGGCTCCATGTCGACAACGAAGTTGAAGGTGGTGATGCCCGAAAGATCTCGATTCAGGCGTACACCCTGTTCGATGTCGAAACAGCCGGAAAGACAGAGGGCGAAGGCTGGGACCAGCAGCCAATCGAACTTCCTTCGCATGTTGTGACTCCTTTGGAAGTGACGCCCGAGGAGTATCGATCGGCCCGCCCCGGCTGTCAAACGAGGCTCGGCCTAGGGGAAGGTGCCGCGACGACCTAACCGTCGAGCTCTTCGAGCTCGTCGATCATTCCTTCCACCACCGCGAATCCGGCTCGCCAGAAGTCGGGGTCGGAGATGTCGATGTCGGCCTCGGCGAGGATCTCTTCAGGTCGCGCCGAGCCGCCATGAGCGAGCATGCGCAGATAGCCGGGCACGAAGCTCTCGCCGAGCTCCTGGAAGCGACGGTAGAGCGCCAACACCAGCAGCTGACCGAAGCTGTACGCGTAGCAGTAGAACGGCGAGTGGTAGATGTGCGGAATCGTCACCCACTCCCAACGGAACGCGTCGGGCACCTCGACCGCGTCGCCAAAGTGACCGCGCACGATGCCGAGATAGATCTCGCTCAAGTCCTCGGGCGACTTGCCGGCCAAGATGGCTTCGTGCGCCTGGGCCTCGAAGCGGACGAAGCACGCTTGACGGATGACCGTAGCGTAGGCGTCGTCGAGCGCGGAGGCGAGGAGCTCGCGGCGCACCGCCGGGTCGGACTCCTCCTTGAGGAGTCGATCGGTAAGGAGAATCTCGGAGAAGACCGACGCCGTCTCGGCCAGCGGTAGTGTGGCGTGCTGGGTGAGTACCGAGTGATCGTTGGCGAGCAGACTGTGCACGGCGTGGCCGAGCTCGTGGGCGAGGGTCGCGACATCGCGCACACGGCCGTTGAAGTTCGCCAACAGCCAGGGCGTCTGCGACGGCAATACGGTCGCGCAGAAGGCCCCGCCGCGCTTGCCCTTCCGCACCTCGCTGTCGACGTGGTCGTCTTGGAAGACGCGCTCGGCGAGTCGACCGAAGTCGTCATTGAAGTCGTAGAGCGTGTCGAGCACGGTGCCAACCGCGTCCGCATACTCGATTCGGCGCTCCGCTCCGGCGAGCGGGGCGTAGAGGTCGTAGCGGCTCAGGGCTTCCTCGTCCTTGCCGATCCAGCCGGCCTTGAGTCGGAAGTAGCGCCCGAAGACCGGCGCGCGCTCGGCGATAATGTCGAGCAGCGTCTCGACCGCCGTGTCGGGGAGGTCGTTGGCCATGTTTCGCACCGAAAGAGCGCTCGAGAAGCCGCGCAGCTCGCGGTTCTCAGCGCCCCAGTCGCGCACCCGGTGTACGTAAATCTGGCTGAGGATCTTCGCCTCGCCCGAGTAGACCCTGAAGAATTCGTCGTACGCCCGCCGGCGCAGGTCGGCGTCAGGCGAAAAGGCGAAGCCGTTCACCTGATCGCGGGTGAACAACTGCGTCTCGCCGTCCACTTCGAGCTTGAACTCGAGCCGGTTGGTGAGCATCGAGTAGAGCGTCAGCACCGCCTCGATGCCGTTGGCGTTCTTCAGGTTGAGGATCTGCTCCGGCGCCTCTTCGAGTGTGTACGGCCGGAAGCGCCGGGAATCGCGCAGGAAGTGCTCGAAGTCGGGATGGTCGCCGAGATCTTCTAGCAGGCGATCGGCGTCCTCGTCCTCGAGGCTCTTCCACCAGAGGTTCAGGAAGAGAATCCGGTTCTGCAGGCCTGTGGTCGCGTGCTCCACCCGGTTGCGATAGGTGAGCGCCGCCTCGGACTGTGTGTCTTCCGAAAACCAGAGTTGGCCGTAGGCCGACAGGACGTACAGTCGCTCGACCACGTCCTCGTAGAGCTCGAGGAGCACCTTGAACTCTTCACCCGAGAGCTCGGGCGAGAGGCGATCGCGCCAACTCTCGAGTTCGGCGACCTTCGTCTCGAGAGCTTCGAGTCGCTCGTTGACGACGGCGTCATCGCCGGACACCAGCAACTCGGTGAGAGTCCACCCCTTCTGACGGTACTCGTGTGAACGGACGCTTCGGGTGGACGACTTGTGCATGGTGCTGGAAGGAGGCGTCACCCGGACTTCGTCACGACTCTGTCGAGACCTTCTCGGTGTCGCCTGAGAGAGCTGCTTGGAGTGTATGCCAAGCCAGGGTCGCACACTTCACCCGTACCGGGAACTCGCGCACTCCCTCGAAGACGGCCAGCTTCCCGAGATCGGCCGAGGCCTCGCCTCGCACGCTCGGATCGCCGGTCAGCAGCTCGTGGAACCCTTCGAAGAGTGTCTTGGCCTCTTCGAGGGTCTTGCCCTTGACCGCCTCGGTCATTAGCGAAGCCGACGCTTTCGAGATGGCGCAGCCCGAACCGTCGAAGCGCACATCGACGATGCGCCCTTCGTCGAGCATCGCGTAGACGTTCAGTTGGTCACCGCAGAGCGGATTGTGACCGCGCGCAGAGTGGTCCGCTTCGGAGATCTCGCCAAAGTTCCTCGGCTGGCGATTGTGATCCAGGATGATCTCCTGGTAGAGGTCCATCAAGTCACTCATCCGCCAAAGACCTCCCGAATGCGATCGAGACCGGCGACGAGACGGTCGACCTCCTCGCGCGTGTTGTAGAAGGCGAGAGATGCCCGCGACGTCGCCGGCACGCCGTAGTGCTCCATGACCGGCTGGGCGCAGTGGTGCCCGGTTCGGATCGCAACGCCCTCCTGATCGAGGATTGTGCCTACGTCATGAGCGTGCACGTCGTCGATCACGAACGAAAGGACGGCGGCCTTATCGGCCGCGGTACCGATCAACCGAACACCGGGCACGCCGGAGAGTCGCTCCGTGGCGTACTCGAGGAGCTCGTGCTCGTAGGCTTCGATCCGGTCGAGCCCAACCTCGGCCAGGTAGTCCGCCGCGGCGCCGAATCCGACAGCCCCAGCGATGTTGGGTGTACCCGCCTCGAAACGCGCCGGCGGCTCGGCGTACTCGGTCTTGTCGAAGCTGACCGTTCGAATCATCTCGCCGCCACCCTGATACGGATTCATCGACTCGAGAAGGTCGAAGCGTCCGTAGAGCGCACCAACACCGGTCGGCCCGAACATCTTGTGGCTCGACACCGCGTAGAACTCACACCCGAGCGCCTGCACGTCGATCTTGCGATGCGGCGCCGCCTGGGCGCCGTCGATCAGCACCGGAACGCCTTGCGCGTGACAGAGCTCGATCATCCGCTCGACCGGATTGATCGTGCCCAGCGCATTCGAGATGTGCGAAAAGGCCGCCATCTTCGTGCGCGAGCTCAGCAGCCGCTCGAACTCCTCGAGATCGACCTCGCCGGCTGCGTTGAGACGAGCCACCCGCAGCTTGGCGCCGCGCTCTTCGCAGATGAGTTGCCACGGAACGATGTTCGAGTGGTGCTCGAGCCCGGTGATCAGCACCTCGTCGCCGGGGTCGAGGCGCGGCCGCGCGAAGGCGTGGGCCACCAGGTTGACCGCCTCGGTCGTGCCTTTGACAAAGACGATCTCGCGGGCGTCGGCCGCGTTCACGAAGAGCTGCAGCTTGCGCCGCGCCCCCTCGTAGGCCGCCGTCGCACGCACCGAGAGCGCGTGTACGCCGCGATGGACGTTCGCGCACGACTCTCGGTACCAGGCCGCCTCGGCTTCGATCACCGCCTCGGGCTTCTGCGCCGTGGCGGCGTTGTCGAGATAGGCGAGCGGCTTGCCGTAGACCGAGAGCGCCAACGCGGGGAAGTCCCTGCGAATGCGCGCGACGTCCAAGGCGGAGTCCGCCTGCGAGGACGGCCTGTCGATCATCGACTCGGTGGTCATCTCGGCGGCACCTGCTCCTAGACCGCCTGGCGGACGACTTCGCCCTTGGGCAGGCGACGGAAGAGGAACTCCTCGAGCTCACGTCGCACCGAACCGACCTTGATCCGCTCGACGATGTCGGCGGCGAAGGCGTAGGTCAGCAGGCTGCGAGCGGCCTCTTCGCCGATGCCCCGTGAGCGCAGATAGAAGACCGCGACCGGATCGAGGTGACCCGTGGTCGAGCCGTGCGTGCACTTCACATCGTCGGCGAAGATCTCGAGCTGCGGATGCGAGTTGACTAGCGCCTCCTTCGACAGCAGGAGGTTCCGATTGGTCTGCTTGGCGTCGGTCTTCTGAGCGTCGGGGTGGACATGGATGAGGCCGTTGAAGACCGCCCGCGCCTTGCCCTCGAGAATGCCTTTGTAGAGCTCGTGGCTGTCGCAGTTCGGCATGGCGTGATCCATGCGCATGTGGTTGTCGATCTGCTGCTCACCCTCGACCATGTAGAGGCCGTTGAGCGTCGACTGGCAGCCCTCACCGTCGAGCACGGCGTTGACGTCGTTGCGAACCAGGCCACCGCCCCAGGAGATCGAGTGCGACGAGACGTTGCTGTCGCGTTCCTGGTGGATCTGGAACGTCGCCATGTGAATCGCGTCGGTCGACTCGCGCTGCAGCTTGTAGTGATCGATGTGTGCGTTGGGCCCCGCCTCGACCTCGGTCACCGGGCTGGTCATGTAGGCACCGTCGCCGATGCTCGCGTACTGCTCGACCACCGTGACCTGCGCGCTCTCTTCCGCCACGATCAGGTTGCGCGGGTAGAAGGCGACCGGCTCGGCCTCGGGCACGCCGAGACTGATGATGTTGATCGGCTCTTCGACGTGCACACCCTTGGGCACGTAGATGAACGCACCGTCACTCAAGAAGGCGGTGTTGAGAGCCACGAACGGATGGTCCTCGTAGCGGGCCAGCTTGCCGACGTGGCTCTCGACCAGCTCGGGCCGCTCGGCCGCCACTGCGGCGAGACTACCGACCACAACCCCGTCCGGCAGGCTGCCGATGCTCGAGTTCGCCGCGTCAAAACGACCGTTCACCAGCACGAGCTGATGACAACCCTCGTAGGCGTACTTCTCGACCTCTGACTCCCCGAATCCGTTGAAGCTCTGGGGCAGCTGGAAGGAGGTCTGCTTGATGCGGTTGAGGTTGATGAAGCGCCACTGCTCAGCCCGCCGCGACGGGAAACCGATTTCGCCGAAGCGGGCGATCGCCGCCCGCCGGCGCTCGGTCAGCTCGTTCGGCCAGGCGCCGAGGTCGCGCGCGAACTCTTCGTACTGTCCGGTGAGGTGCTCGACTGTGGACATGTCGGACTCCTAGGCGCTCGCCGTCTCACCGGCGGCGACACGCTCCTCGAGCCAGGCGTAGCCCTTCTGCTCGAGCTCCAGAGCCAGCTCCTTGCCACCCGACTCGACGATGCGACCGTCGACCATCGCGTGCACCTTGTCCGGCTCGATGTGGTTGAGGAGGCGCTGGTAGTGGGTGATGACGACAAAACCACGCTCGGGGCTACGCAGCGAGTTGACGCCGTCCGACACGATCTTGAGTGCATCGATGTCGAGGCCCGAGTCGGTCTCGTCGAGCACCGCGAGGGTCGGGTCGAGAACGGAGAGATGGAAGATCTCGTTCCGCTTCTTCTCACCGCCCGAGAAGCCCTCGTTGACGGGACGCTGGAGCAGCGTCTCGTCCATCTTCACCATCTTCATCTTCTCGCGCACGTAGGTCAGGAAATCCATGGCGTCCATCTCCTCCTGGCCACGGTGCTTGCGGATGGCGTTGAGCGCCGCCTTCAGAAAGTAGACGTTCGAAACGCCCGGAATCTCTACCGGGTACTGGAAGGCGAGGAAGAGGCCCTCGCGAGCGCGATCTTCCGGTGCGAGCTCGATCAGGTCTTCGCCCTTGTAAACGATCTCACCGCTGGTGATCTCGTACTCCTCCTTGCCGGCCAGAACCTGCGCCAACGTCGACTTGCCGGAGCCGTTGGGGCCCATGATGGCGTGTACCTCGCCCGGCTCGATGGTCAGGTTGAGGCCCTTGAGGATTTCCTTCTCTTCGACCCGAACGTGCAGGTCTTTGATGCTGAGCATGGTCATGTCTTCAGTTCCTTTTCATCGAGAGGCGGGCCGCAGCCCGTCCTCACGTCAAGTTCGGTTTGGTGCTGTGCGCTAGCCGACGCTGCCTTCGAGGCTGATCTCGAGCAGCTTGCGCGCCTCGACGGCGAACTCCATCGGCAGTTCGTTGAAGACCTCTTTGCAGAAGCCGTTGACGATCATCGAGACCGCATCCTCGGTGTCGATGCCGCGAGAGTTGCAATAGAAGAGCTGGTCTTCGCCGACCTTCGAGGTCGATGCCTCGTGCTCCATCTGAGCGGTGGGGTTCTGTACGTCGATGTACGGGAACGTGTGTGCTCCGCACTTGTCGCCGATCAACATCGAGTCGCACTGCGAAAAGTTCCTGGCGTTCTCGGCGTCCCGGAGGATCTTCACCTGGCCCCGGTAGGTGTTCTGACCGAAACCGGCCGAAATGCCCTTCGAGATGATCGTCGACGTTGTGTTGTTGCCGACATGAATCATCTTGGTGCCGGTGTCCGCCTGCTGGTACGCCTTCGACAGAGCGACCGAGTAGAACTCACCAATCGAGTCGTCGCCCTTGAGGATGACGCTCGGGTACTTCCAGGTAATCGACGAGCCGGTCTCGACCTGCGTCCACGAAATCTTGGCGCGCTTCTCCGCAACGCCACGCTTGGTGACGAAGTTGTAGATGCCGCCCTTGCCGGTCTCGGGATCGCCCGGGTACCAGTTCTGGACCGTCGAGTACTTGATCGTCGCGCCCTCGGCGGCGTACAGCTCCACGACCGCCGCGTGCAGCTGATTCTCGTCGCGCATCGGCGCGGTGCAGCCTTCGAGATAGCTCACGTGGGAACCCTCTTCAGCGACGATCAGCGTGCGCTCGAACTGTCCGGTATTGGACGCGTTGATGCGGAAGTACGTCGACAGCTCCATCGGGCAGCGAACGCCCTTGGGCACGTAGACGAACGAGCCGTCGGAGAAGACGGCGGAGTTGAGCGCCGCAAAGAAATTGTCGCCGCGCGGCACCACCGAGCCCAGGTACTTGCGTACCAGCTCGGGGTGATCCTGAATCGCCTCGGACATCGAGCAGAAGATGACCCCTGCCTCGGCGAGTTTGTCCTTGAAGGTCGTCGCCACCGAGACGCTGTCGAAAACGGCATCAACCGCCACACCGGCAAGCATCTTCTGCTCTGCCAGCGGGATGCCGAGCTTCTCGTAGGTCGCAAGAATCTCGGGATCGACCTCGTCGAGGCTCTCCAAGCTCTTCTTCGGCGCGGAGTAGTAAGCGATCGACTGATAGTCGATCGGTTCGTACTTGATGTTCGCCCAGGTCGGTTCGACCATCTTGAGCCAGTTCTGGTACGCCTTGAGGCGCCAATCGAGCATCCACTGTGGCTCGTTCTTGATCGCCGACAGCCGAGCGATGACGCTTTCGTCGAGGCCGGGTTCGAACGTCTCCTGTTCGACGTCGGTGACGAAGCCCGCCTCGTAGGCTTGCGCTACACGCTCTTCGAGTACATCGGGGGTCTCTGGTGGCATGAGTTTTTGCTCCTCCGCGGAAGGCGTCAGCCCTCCGTTTCAAGATCGATCTTCAGGTATTCAGGAAGGTTCGGCCGGTTGCTCGAGCGGACCGTCTCCGATGGTGACCAGCCGGTTCAACGGCTCGGTCATTTCCGCGAGAGTGATCGCTTCCAGCGCCTGGCGGATGGCCAGGTTGATGCGCTGCCAGTTGCCGCGCACCGCGCAGAAAGACTCCTGCGAGCACTCGCCGGGGCCGTCCTCGATGCATTCGGTAATCGCGATCGGGCCCTCGAGGGTGCCGATGATCTCGGCCATCGAAATCGACTCCGGCGGCCGCGTCAGGCTGTAGCCACCCTTGACCCCGCGATGCGACTCCAGCAATCCGGCCTTGGCGAGCAGCTTAAGGATCTTGCTCACCGTCGGCGCCGGCAATTGGGCCTCCGCCGCGAGAGCGGCGGCGTTGTGCAACTGGTCCGGCTCGCTGGCGAGCCGGGTCATCAACACGATGCCGTAGTCGGACTGTTTGGTGATGCGAATCATCAGACGCTATCTGAGGTTTTCGGGCCGTTGTCGGCCTTGGATGCAAAGTGGACCTCTTTGGTCCTATTTAGGCTCCAAATGATACTCGCGTCTCAACTGAAGTCAAGAACTTCCGGCTTGTTTCCGGGTCGATTCGCCGTCAGCGACGGGTATGATCTCTCGCAGATGCCCCTCGAACGAGGCTGGACCTGGCGAGCCTACGGCCTGATTGCGACTGCCGTATCCGTCGGCTACCTCACCTGGTACCTGATCGCCTTCAACTCCGATTCGAGAGCCATTTCGACAGCGGTGACCAGGCTCCTGCCTGAAGCACTTGTGTTCTGGCTAGTGACCGCTCCTGTCGTCATTCTCGCGTTCGCGGCAAGAGAGCGCAGCCTTTGCACGCCGGTAATGAAGGCTCTCTGGAGTGGCCTCCTCGCAGCCGTCGGAACTGTCGCCGTCTTCTGGATCCTGGATCTTCTGCCAAGAGCCGAGTCATGGCCCAGCGTCTTGTCGTTATCTCGCGAGATCGCTCACGCCTACTGGTGGAGCTTCACAACGCTCGCCTGGCTGGCGATATTCTCTTGTCTACACCCGCAGCTCCGGGAGAACGGTCTTCCAATTTCGGTCTTACCGCTCCTCGTCTGGGGATTCGAAACCGCGACGAACCACATCGCGATCTTCGAGAACTCTCACGCGGGCCTCCGACTGTGGTGGTTCGTAGCAATCGCGTCCGTGTCGGCACTGCTGATGCTGCTCGCGGTCATCACGAGTTGGAGATGGCTGGTCAGAGCCGAACCGATGACAACCGGCCTTCGACTGACCGTGGCCATCACACTCATCACGGCCGCCGTGGACTGGGGCTTCTCCTTGTCTTGCCTCAGTTCATTCTCTGTTGCCTACGTTGAACGCCTCGAAAAAGAGACGCGGTGCAAGCCGACGGTGATAACTCTCGAAGCACTGGAGATCCGTGACGGACCGTCGCGCGCGAGGCTCAAGCCACTTCTGGTCGGCTGTGAGGTCGAGCTGAGGCGCCTGAGCGCCGACCAGAAGGCCACGATCTCAACCTACCTCAGCCGCGAGGCGGGAAAGGATCTGCTAGCTGAGTACGAACGACGACATTCTCCAGCTCGCTGGAAGCAACTCGCCGATCTCGCGGAACGCCAGTTTGGAGAGACCGTTGCCGAGAAGATCGTCTTGGTCGACTTCGTCCTGACGAGCGCTCCCTCCGAGGCACCCCTCGACCCGGAGCCCTGACTCGAGCGAGGAGGAGCTGATCTACCTTCAGTCGAAACGCGTCGCCATCGCCTCGATCAACAGTTGCGCCGACATGTGCTGGGTGAGCTCGGCGGGGTCGAGGTACGGGTTCACTTCGACCAGGTCGACGCCGACCAGGGAGCCCCGTGTGGCCACCCCCTGGAAGATCTCTTTGACGTCGGTGTAGCTCAGGCCCTCGGCTTCGGGACTCTCCGTACCTGGAGCAATCGAGGGATCGAGGCCGTCGATGTCGATACTCAGGTAGTAGTTGCCGATCGACTCCGGTAGCTCGGCGAGTGCCGCCTCGACGCCTTCCTTCAGGATGCGATGGCTCGAGAAAACCAAATTGCCGTGCTCCCGGCTCTCGATGCGCTCGCGGTCGGTCGACTTGATGCCGCGAATGCCGAAGCTCACGATGCGCTCGACGAACGGCAGCTCCATCGCTCGGCGAAACGGGCTGTTGTTGGTCATCTTGAGTCCCAACAGCTCGTCCTTGTAGTCGAGGTGAGCATCGATCAAGACAACCGTCACCGGCCCGAGCGACTCGAACGCACGCAGCACCGGATACGAGATCGAATGGTCGCCACCCAGAACAACCGGCAAAGCGTCCTTGTCGAGAATCGCGCGAACCTTCTCGTCGATCAGCCGGTGATTGCGCTCGATATCGAAGTAGATGACGTCGACGTCACCGCAGTCGGCGAGACGAACCCCCTCCATGCGCTTGCGCTCCTGTGAGATGTCGAAGAAGCCGTCCGAACCGCCTTCGCGACCGAGGAAGCCAAATCGAGTCGACGCGTCGCGAATGGCGCGCGGCGCCTGGCGCGAGCCGGGGCGCATCGCAGTGGCTTCGTCGTACGGGATGCCGAGAACCGCAACATCGGCGTCGAGCTCGTCGACGTTGGGGACAAACGGCGATTTGCAGAAGGTGGCAATGCCGGTGTGGGGGAGCGAGGTCTCTTGATAGGCCATCTCGCTCGATCATAGTCGGCAAAGCGGTCGGTATGATCGCCAGCAATGGCCCCAAGTCAGCGCTGGGTATGGAGGGCGTGCGACGCTCTATGGGTCGTCGTCGCGCTCGTCTATCTGCAGCGAGGTCTCTCCGGCACGAGGCTCGTCCCGCAGGCGGTCGGCCGCATGCTGCCCGATGAACTGATCATCGGCTTGCTGCTCGCCCCCCTTGTGGTCCCCTTCGTCGCGGCCCGAACTCGCGATCTGCGGGCGACAACCATGCTCGCGATCTGGAGCGCCGTCCCAGCGGTTGCCGTGGTCATCGCTATCTGGTGGGTCGTTCAGCACGTTCCGCAGGGCGCCCCGTTCATCGTTCGCTGGTTGGTCTACGACCTCGGAGTCTGTCACTGGTACACCCTTTCGACCTTGGTCTGGGCGGTGACCCTCTCCTGCTTGCACCCACCGCTACGAGCGGGCGGATTCTCACTCTCCTTGCTACCCCTTACCGTCTGGGGGTTCGAAAGCGCTACGAATCACATTTTCGCTTTCGAGGCGTTCCATCCGACCTACCAGCTGATCCTCTCGAGAGCGATCGCTTCGGTGGTAGCGCTCGCTCTCCTGCTCGTCTTCGTCGTGGTGTGGAGACGGCACGCGGACGCTGGCCCCGTGCGGTCAACGCTCTTTCCGAGCGCCGTGCTCGTAGTGAGCACGGTACTCATCGACTGGGGATTCGCTCTCTACGCCTGGACCAGGTTCCCAAGAGACTTCTAGGCCAACCCGTCCAGCTTGTCCCGATGGCTCCGACTGAGCTTGAGCTTCGTGCCGTCGACGAGCCGCACCTCGTACTCGCCGTGGAACAGCGGCCGAAGCTCCTGAATGCGGTCCATGCGCACCATCGTCGAGCGATGAATGCGGGCGAACACCTCCGAGTCGAGTACGGTCTCGAGGCGTTTGATCGAATCGCGCAGCAGGTGAGATCGCTCGCCCGTGTGAAGCCGAACGTACGAACCGGCCGCCTCGATCCAATCGACGTCGGCGACCGGCAGGAAAAAGACCCGACCGCCCTTGCGAATCGTGAACCGAGCTAGCGGACGCGCTTCGGGAGTGGCCACCTCCGGATCGACGCGACGACCTTCGACCAGGCACGCCAGGCGTTCGCAGAGCTCTGCCGAGCGTCGTTCTCGCACCTGGCGCACCGCCCGCTCGAGCGCCACGTCGAAACGTTGGTCTTCGAACGGCTTCAAGAGATAGTCGAGCGCGCTCACCGAGAACGCCGCGAGTGCGTACTCCTCGTAGGCGGTCACAAAAACGACCACGGGCATCTGCTCAGAGCCGACCTTCTCGACAACCCCGAAGCCGTCGAGGTCGGGCATCTGGATGTCGAGAAAGACCAGGTCCGGACGCTTGGTGGTCAGCGCTTCGACCGCTTCCAGGCCGTTTTCGCACTCCCCCACCGGCTCTACGTCGGCACGGTTCTCGAGCAGGCGACGCAATCGACGCCGCGCCAGCGGCTCGTCGTCAACGACGAGTGTGCGAATCGGCTCCATCATCAATCTCGCTTCGCGCCGGCAGCTCGATCGCCACACGACATCCCCGTGATCCGGCCCGCCCGATGCTCAGCTTCGCGGCGTCGCCATAGAGCTCGCGAAGACGGGTGCGGGTACCGCCGAGCCCGATGCCCTCCCGAATCGAGAGCTCGTCGACGCCGGGCCCGTCGTCGGTGATCGTCAGCTCGAGGACCCCGTTGTCCCGCCGCCCACCGATGGTGAGCCTACCCGCCTTCGAGTCGCGGGCGACCCCATGGTGGATCGCATTCTCGACCAGCGGCTGGAGGACGAGGTGGGGCACCAACAGATCGTCGGCCTCCTCGTCGACCTCGTAGGTGACGTTCAATCGCTCGCCGAACCGCTGCCGCTCGATCTCGAGGTAGAGCTTGGTGAGCGCCAGCTCGTCGCCAAGTCGCACCTCGTGTCCGTCGGGCTCGGCGAGACTCTCGCGCAGGAGCTCGCTCAGCTTCACGACCATGCCACGAGCGGCCTCCACGTCGTCCTCCATCAGCGCCGAGATCGCATGGAGCGTGTTGAACAGAAAGTGGGGATGCACCTGCGCCTTGAGCGCCTGGAGACGGGCTCGAGTCAGGCTCGCTTCGCGTTCTCGATTCCGCTGGTGGTACGCGACGGTTCTGCTCACGAGCAGGAGGATCCAGTAGACCGCCGCGTGGAGTAGCGTGACCGGAAGGGCGCTCGACACGAGCATCGAGGTGGAGACGAGGCTCAGGTCTAGACCTGCCAACACCTCCCGCGCGAGCACATACCCAAAGAAGAGCGCCCCGATCAGCACGCTCGCCAGAAAGTGAATCCCCAGATGCCGCAACCGCCAACCGGGCTCGAAGGGATGCCTCCGCCCCAGAGCCGTCACCACCGGCGTCAACAGCACCCAGGGCAGCCAAAGGGTCAGCTGATCGCGCAGGAAGCGTGTCCAGCTCACCGGCGGCGTCTCGCCCTGAAAGTTCAGGACAAAGGTGGCCGTCGCGAGAATCGGCGGGATGCACCAGAGCGCCACCAACAGGCCCCATCGCATCGGCCGGCCGAGGCCGTTGGCGCTGGAGCTCTCGATGGCGGCGCTGGGCACCGCTCGCACTCTACCGAACCTCGACCAGCTCGACGACGCTCGCCGGGCTCCACTGAGAGCGAATACCGTAGGGCGGCTCGGAGGCGATCCAGTTCTTCGAGCGCGGCATCGCCACGCCGTTCGGGAGCTTCAGCGGCTCACCACCGGCGTCGAGCAGTTCCGTCTCGATCACCCAGGTGCTCCAGCTTCGCCCAGCGGCTTCGACGGTCTCCCTGCCGAGCACCCGAACCCGCGAGACGAGGTTCGCTCCGTCGGGCCCCATGTCGGTGCTGAAGGTCGGTAGATCGAACGTCATCCCGCTCTCGAGAGCCCTCCCCGCAAGCACCAGCGGCGCGACCGGCCCGCCGAAGCGCTTGCCATCTGGCTGAATATCCAGCGGCTGGGCACTCGACCCGTCGTTGGCCACGCGGTAGCCCTTCATCCCATCGGCGGCGTACACCTCGACCTGGTGGAGGAGGGTCAACGCCGACACGTAGCGCATGACCGGCTCGAACGTGTCGGCCATCATCTGCACCTCGTCGTAGACCGTCCCCTCCTGACCGAGCATGGTGATGCCCAGCCGCCACGCGTCGTTTCCTCCTACCCGAATTCGCTCGAGGCGGGTACTGCGCTCTCGACCAGAACCGGCCTGAGTCGCATCGGTGGGTAGCTCCTTGTAGTGCGCCACGTACGGCTCGAGC
Source organism: Candidatus Multivoradales bacterium (assembly GCA_965212505.1). Lineage (GTDB taxonomy): Bacteria > Acidobacteriota > Thermoanaerobaculia > Multivoradales > JAHEKO01 > JAHEKO01. The sequence goes on along the minus strand of OZ243123.1, from coordinate 5,032,536 downwards.
GCGCTCCCGTCGACGCCCTGTCCGGGACGAAGCTCGATCGCCTCGGCAAAGACTCCCGGAGCGAGCGTCGCCACGAACAAGGCCGCTGTCCAAATAGCTTTCATCGTCGCCTCCCGTGTGTGTCGGCGGAGAATCCTGCCGACAGCGGTCAGGCTAGGGTGAAGGCGACCAGCCCCGCGAACGTCGTGCGACGAAGCGGCCTTGTCGTGTGGTGAGCCGGTTGCGGCGACTCAGGCGGCGTCGGAATCGTCGGTGGGTTCGCGTTCGTCGACCTGGGGCATCGGTCGAGCCCGCCCGAGCAGGACCGCCGCCCACTGAAGCCCCTCGGTCTCCTCCATCGCAATCTTGATCATCATGGTCAGAGGAACCGAGAGCAGCATCCCGAGCGGTCCCCATACCCAGCCCCAGAAGATGAGAGAGAGGAAGACGACGAGGGTGGAGAGACCAAAGCGTCGCCCCATCCAGGTCGGCTCGAGGAAGTTCCCGATGCAGACGTTGACAGCGATGTAGAGCACCGCGACCAGGGCCGCCCGGCCGGGACCGATCTGCACCAACGCGACGATGACCGCGGGAACCGAGGCGATGATCGAGCCGACGGTGGGGATGTAGTTCAACAGGTACGCCACCAAACCAAACACAGGCGCGTACGGCAGTCCGAGCGCCCACGTGCCGATCCCGACGACCAGGCCCGTTATTGCACTGGCCGCGGTCTTGACGCCGAGGTAGTGCTGAACCTCCTGCACCACTCCGGCCAGATAGCGACCCGCCCTCGAGTTGGCACCAAAGGCCGCGCGAAGCTTGCCGGGCATGCCGCCCCCTTCGAGCAACACGAAGATGAGTAGAAAGAAGACCAGGAACGCAAAGGAGACTGCAGAGGCGACTCCGCTCAGCGTTCGCCGCACGACACCCCCCGCCACATCGACCAGCTGCCCCGCGTCGATGCCCTCGAAGGTAAACACGTCGCCCAGTTCGATGCCACGCGCCTGGAGCGAGGCGATCGCCTCGCCGATCCGTTCGTTGAGCTGCTCGATGTAGCCGGGCACCGCGCCGACGAAGGCGTTGAGCGACGGCGTGATGACCAGCCCGAGAGCGATCAAGACGCCCGCCTCGAGGAGCACGGTCGCCAACACGGCGAGCGTCAGCCGCGCACCTCGGCGGCAGAGGAAGGCGACGATCGGGAAGCTCACGAGCGCCAGAAAGAGCGCCAGGAGCAGCGGCAGCACAAACGGCGCCGCAGCCCGCAAGCCGGCCACCACGATGACCAGCGAGGCGGCCTGCAGCAGCCAGCTGATCCGAGGTCGGGCGCCGCGTGGTACCTGGGGCTCAGGCATGTTGGCGGCGGTGTTCAGCAACCAATTCGGCGACGACACCCGGCTCTGCGAGCGTCGAAACGTCGCCCAGGTCGTCGTACTCGCTGGCGGCGATCTTCCGCAGAATGCGGCGCATGATCTTGCCGCTCCGAGTCTTTGGCAACCCCGGCGCGACCTGAATCTGGTCGGGCGTCGCGATCGGCCCGATGACCTCACGTACTTTGGCGCGCAGCTCGGCGACCAGCTCGTCTCGATCTCGGTCGGCGTGGTCGGGGGTCACCAGAACGTACGCGCTGATGCCCGTACCCTTGATGTCGTGGGGATAGCCGACGACCGCCGCCTCGGCAACGGCGGCGCTCGCGACCAGGGCGCTTTCGACCTCGGCGGTTCCCAAGCGGTGGCCGGAGACGTTCAACACGTCGTCGACCCGACCGGTAATCCAGTAGTAGCCGTCTTCGTCGCGCCGGCAACCGTCGCCGGTGAAGTAGAGACCGGGGTAGTCCGAGAAGTAGGTCTCTCGAAAGCGCTTATGGTCGCCGTAGATCGTGCGGGCGATGCCCGGCCACGGCTTGCGAATGCAGAGGTTCCCGCTGACGCCGTTGCCTTCGATCTCCCGGCCCTCCTCGTCGACCAGAAGCGGCTCGACACCGAAGAACGGCAACGTCGCCGAGCCCGGCTTGAGGGGTGTGGCGCCGGGAAGAGGGCTGATCATGATGCCGCCGGTCTCGGTCTGCCACCAGGTATCGACAATCGCGCACTCTCCCCTGCCGACCAGGTCGTGGTACCACTTCCAGACCTCGGGATTGATCGGTTCACCAACCGTTCCGAGAACCCGCAAGCTCTCGCGACTCGAGTTCTCCACCCAGCTGTCGCCCTCGCGGGCGATCGCCCGGATCGCCGTCGGGGCGGTATAGAAGATCGTGATCCCCAGATCGTCCACCATGCGCCAGTAGCGGCTCGGGTCGGGGTAGTTCGGAGTCGACTCGAAGAGGACCGAGGTGGCGCCGTTGGCGAGTGGGCCATAGACGATGTAGGTGTGGCCCGTCACCCAGCCGCAGTCGGCCACACACGCGTAGACGTCGTCTTCGTGCAGATCGAAAATCAGTTCGTGAGTGAGTGAAGCCCAGACCAGGTAGCCGCCCGTCGTGTGTTGCAGACCCTTCGGCTTGCCGGTCGAACCAGAGGTGTAGAGGATAAAGAGCGGCGACTCCGCGTCCACGACTTCCGGTTCGTGGTCGGCCGACACCTTGTCGAGCTCCGCCGCCAGCCAGTGGTCGCGACCCTCGGTCATCGGCACTTCGGTGTCGGTTCGACGAGCGACCAGCACACTCTCGACGACATCGAGGCCCTCGACGGCACGATCGACCGTCGCTTTGAGCGGAATCGGCTTGCCGCCTCGCAGCCCCTCGTTGGCGGTGATCACCAGCTTGGCGCCGGCGTCGACGATCCGATCTAGCAGCGCCTCTGCAGAAAAGCCTCCGAAGACCACCGAGTGCACCGCGCCCAGACGCGCGCAGGCGAGCATCGAGATCGGCAGCTCGGGCATCATGCCGAGGTAGATCGCCACTCGATCGCCGCGCGAAACACCATGTGCCGCAAGCACGTTCGCGAAGCGGCAGACCCGCTCGTGTAGCTCGCGGTAGCTGATGTGCTCGTACTCGCCCGGTTCGTCCCTCGCCCAGAGAATCGCCGTCTTGTCGCCGCGGCTCTCGAGGTGCCGATCGACGCAGTTGTAGCAAGCGTTCAGGCGACCGTCTTCGAACCACTTGAAGTCGAGCGCCTCCATGTCGGCCGAGTGCATCGACTCCGGCGCTCGTGACCAGTCGAGGCGCTGACTCTGTTCGCGCCAGAACGCCTCCGGCGACTCGGCCGACTTCCGGTAGAGATCCTCGTACGCCTCGAGTGATCCGACCCGTGCCCGTGCCGCGATCTCAGGCTTGACTGGGTACATGTTCCTCCCGCACTCGCGTCGATGTTACCCCAGGGGTCGACCCGCCTAGGCCACCTCTGGGAGCGGGGCGCCAAGCTCGAGGAGTTGCCGGTGGGCTACCTCCGACCAGCCGCGGTTGGCGGCAGGAGAGGCCGGGCTCGGATGAAGAATCCGGCCGATCTGCACGTCGAGCTCCGCCAGCGCAGAGAGCGCCCGCAACTCGGCGAACTGGCCGACGCCGATCACCAACCGCGGCCCCAGCGCCTCGATCGATCGCCGCAGGTGATCGTCACAGATCTCGAAGAGCGCCTTCCGTTCGGCCGCCGGCAGCTTGTCCGGCGTACGGTTGCGGCCGCTCTCCTCCATGAAGCTGAGTGGGCAGTAGTTCGAGATGAAGAAGCGTTCGAAGAACGCCTCCGGGGTGCCGAAGGTGGCCTTCGCCCAACCCCAGATGCGCTCGCCGCTGACTTCGTGTCGATGGCACTTCCAGCCCATGACCGGTCGCTTCGGATGCTCGTCGGCCGGCTTGCCGATCGGCGCGTCGATGCCTAGCCAGTCACGTACGGCGCGCACCTCGCCAAACGGCACCCCGTTCTGCGCCATTCCCCACGGGCCGGGGTTCATGCCGATCAGGACCACTTCCTTTGGAGCGGCGCCGTAGCGCTCGAGGTACTGCACGCTCGACGCCCAGGCGTAGTCGAGGGGGTTGTAGACGTGCGTGACGGGAGGTGCGAAGCGCAGCGCGCCAACCGCATCGCTCAGCTCTCTGGCCAGCTCGACAAGAGGCGTCATCCGCCTCCCCCGCCGAGATCGAGTCGCAGCTTCGGCCCCGAGAAAACAAAGCCGTTGCGCTCGTAGAAGGCCCGGGTCCGCCGCCACCGCGGCGACTCAGGCGCGGTCACCTCGACTCGCTTCCAGCCGCGGTCACGCGCCAGCTCTAGAACGGCCGCGATCAAGCTCGCGCCGACGGCGCTCGAGCGCACGGAGGGGTGGACGAACATCTCATGGATCACGCCGTAGCGACCGGAGGCGTAGAGCGCAAAGCTCTCGCCCCAGGTCGCCACTCCGATCTCGACTCCCTCACCGTCGAGCGCGAGGAGCGCACCGTGCTCGAACGGATCGTGTTGCGCAAGTGCCGCTGCTGCCGCCGAGACATCTGACCCTTCGTTCTCCTCGCCGAGCTCCACGAGGAGTGCGTCGACCAACTTCAAAACGCGCCGATCCAGGAGGTCGGCCGGAACGATCGAGACGGGACCCTCCGAAGGCCGGCTCATGCTACTTGTAGCGCCGACCGTGCTTCCAGACCATGTCGACATCCTGGAGCAGGTCGATGTGTGTCAGAACGTCGCCACGCACCGCGATGATATCTGCGTATTTGCCCGGGCTCACCGTGCCCACGTCGTCGATGACACCCATGTGAACGGCCGGCCAGTAGGTCGCCGCCTGGATCGTCTCCATCACCGGCACGTCGAAGTAGTTGATCCAGATGTCGAGCTCGCGCCAGGTCGCGTCGCTGTGGAAGTTGAGCGGCACGCCGCTGTCGGTGCCGATCAACAGCACCGCGCCCGAGTCGCGCATCTGCTGGAACTTGCGCTTGAGGGTCGGACTGCGGCGTGGCATCAGCTGGTAGTACGGCAGGCGCTCCGGGTAACGAAGCGACTCGCGCACGTCCTCGGCGATGTACTCCGGTAGGCCGAGGCGCCAGCGAGGGTCGTCGAGGCGCTCGCCGAAGAAATCGCGCGTGTACTCGTAGAGCAGCAGTGGCGAGATCGTCGGCGTCCAGAAGAGCGTGTTGGCGCGCCCCTTCATCAGCTCGTAGACGTCGGCCGGGTACTCGGGCGCCGTCCCGAGGCCGGTGTGTTCGAAGCAGTCGATGCCGGCCGCGATACCGCGGCGAATCTCCTCAGGCCGGTGCGAGTGCGCGATCACCGGCAGCTCGTGAGCGTGCGCCTCCTCCACCACCGCGTGCACCTCGTCCATCGTCATCTGGTCCTGGTCGATCAACTTGATGACGTCGACCCCCGCCTCGGCGAGCTTGCGGACCTTGGCACGGGCGTCGTCTGGACCCGAGACCCCCCAACGAAACGCCTCGGTGCCGGGATAGGGCTCGTGCTGAATGAACGGCCCGGAAACGTACATCGTCGGCCCCGGCAGATCGCCGCGAGCGATCGCCTCGCGGATTTCGATGCTCTCCTTCAGAGGAGCACCGAGGTCGCGCGCGCTCGTCACGCCGGCGAGCAGGAGCTGCTCGGCCGCCGCGGGCATGATCGTCGGCCCGAAGTCGTCGATGTAGGTGCGATCCCAATAGTCATAGTCGGAGTGACCGACGATCATGAGGTGCACGTGCATGTCCCACAGCCCGGGCATGACACTCATCCCCTCGGTCGAGACGATCTCCGTACCCTCCGGAATCTCGATCTCGCCAAGCGTGCCGACAGCCTCGATGCGCTCGCCGTCGATCAGGACGACACTGTTCTCGATCGGATCGCCGCCGAAGCCATCGATCAGGCGGCCGCCGACAAGGGCCTTGGTTTGGGCGCTACCCAGTGAGCTGAACAGGAGGAGAAGTAGCGGTGCGAGGAGTTGTGAAGCGAGTCGTCTACTCATCGGTTGAGCTCCGATCAAGGAATCATGCGTTTTCAGGCGGCTGCGATTGTACGCCTTCCCACGGCGCTGCCACTCTCACGAGACCGCCCGAAAAGAGACATTAGAATCCGTCTTACTAAGCGTTCTATTGAAGTTCTGTCAGAGAGGTTGGACGGTATGTTCTTTCGCCTTGGTTTGTTGGGCCTGGTCCTGATCGCCGCGGCCCCCTCGAGTGCCGCGACAATCACGGTGAACGGTAGTTGTACGCTGGTCGACGCGATCCTCGCCGCCGAAACCGACACCGCCACCGGCTCGTGTCCGAAGGGCTCTGGTGCCGACGAGATCGTGTTGACCGTCGACACGACGCTCACCTCGGTCGCTTCGGTGCCGCGCAAGAGCGGATTGCCGCCGATCGCCACCACAGTGGAGATCGTCGGCAACGGACACTCCATCGAACGCAGCGGCGCGGCGCCCGATTTCCGCATTCTCTACGTCGAACTGACGGGCGTTCTGACGATCCACGACGCCACGGTCGCCGGGGGTCAGCTTCAGGACAACGACTCGGGGGCCGGCATCTTCATCGAAGGAGAGCTCACCCTGAACAACACGACGGTCACCGGGCACTCGCTCCCCACCGCCGGGCGGGGCGCCGGCATCGTGAACGTGGGCGTCGTGGAGATCAACGGCGGCGCGTTGACGTCCAACACGATCTTCCGCGCCCAGGCCGACACGGGCGGCTACGCGCTTGGTGCGGGCATCTACAACGCACGCACGGGCACCCTGAACGGCGTCACGATCAGCGACAACTACATCTACGGCTACGGCGGCGGGCGCGGCGCCGGCGTCATCAACTCGAACGACTTCTACCCCGACGGGGGCCTCACCGTCGTCGACACTGTGATCGACAACAACAAGGTCTTCGTCCCCAACACCGCGGTCTTCACGTTGACCGGCGCCGCCGGACTCTTCAACGAGGGCGGCATGACGACGATCACCGGCAGCACAATCTCCAACAACCTTGCCGACGTCGGAGACGGCACGGTCTACGGCAGCGGCGTCACCAACAACTCGACCGGAAGCATGATCATCTCGTCCACGACCATCTCTGGCAATCGCATCGAGCGAAGTCCCTTCGTAACCGGCTACGGAGCGGGTCTGGCGAGCGGCGGACCCATCGAGCTCGACGGCGTCGACATCGTCGACAGCTATACCCACGGCGAAGCCGCAGGCGTCTGGATTCAGTCGTTTGTTGGTAGGCCGACGGTCTACGCATCGAACCTGCGCGTCCTCGACAACGAGAGCTCGCGAACGGCGGGAGGCATGTGGACCCGCTACCCACGCCTCGTACTGACCGACTCCACCATCTCAGGCAATCTCGCCGGGACCCGGGCCGGAGGCCTGCGCCATAGCTTCCAGGCAACCTACTCCTACCCAGAACCCCGATCACTGATTCGGAACACCACGATCTCCGGCAACACGTCGGGCGCTCAGGGCGGTGGGATCCTGAACTACGGCGCTCTCGACCTCGAGAACTCGACCATCTCTGGTAACACGGGTTCGGTCGGGGGTGGACTCAAACTCTCGCCATCGGATCTCAACGGCCCGAACTACCTGAAGGCCTCCCACGTTTCCGTCGTCAACAACACCGGGGCCCTCGGCGCGAATATCTGGAGCGATGCCAGCGGGAATACCACGGACAAGTTCCACAACAGCATCATCGCCTTCCCTCAAGAGGCCAAGTCCTGCCGGGAGACGGGGAGCGGCGGCATCGAGAATACAGGTGGGAGTCTGTCCGACGAGGCGTGCGGAGACCTGCCGACGACCCTCAACGGTGTCGACCCAACCCTGCTCGACAATGGCGGTTCGAATCTCACCCACGCTCTGCTGAGTGGCAGCTCCGCCATCGGTGCCGGCGTCTCCTGCACCGAAACCGAAGATCAACGAGGCGTCGCCCGCGTTCTGATCTGCGACAGCGGCGCCTACGAGTACTGCCCGAGCGCCGTGGCGTCCGACGGTGTACTCGAGGAGCCGGCGACCTTGGAGGGCTGTGACGTCTTCGCGGGACCAAACTATGTCGTGGAAGGCACCGGCTCGCTCGAACTGCTCGCCGCCTCGCGCATCGTCCTCCGTAACGGCTTCTCGATCGTCGGCAACGGCGAGCTGCGAACCGAGATCGACCCCTCGTATCTACCTGGCGACGTCTTCCTGCCCATCGAACCCGAGAAACCGTTACACGAGCGGAGGCCCCTCACCGAGCGATGGCCTGCCGTGGCCGTTCCGTACGAGCGCGACGGAACCCCTCGAGACCCGACGCAGCTCGGCGCGAACCGGCCGATCGGCTTCAAGCGCCGACCCGGTGCCTGACGGCTGCACAGAGCCGCGACGCCCGGGCTGTCCGGTCTCGAAGGCAAGGGTTTACAGGGTTGCAAAAAACTCTTTAAGCATCATAAGTTAGAGGAGCTCTGGGTATCTCTGCTTCGAGATGAAGGGCTCCAGCCTGATAGCTACCCCCTTGAGGGAAGAGTCCGGACACTGGTTCCGGACACTCGCCGACGCCACCTCTTCGGCGATCTTCGTCTATCGCGACCGCATCCTGTACGCCAATCGCGCGGGCGAGCACCTTTCCGGCTTCTCCTCTGAGGAGCTGCGCAAGATGTCGGTGGGCGACCTCGTCGAGCCCGACCACCGCGAGACGTTCGAGCGGCTGCAGCCTGACGAGCCGTACGGCTCGGGCTCGCGCCGCTTCGAGATTCGCTTCCGAGGCAAGGACGGCAACGAGCGCTGGGTCGACTTCGTGGCCGACTGCGCCGTCTTCGACGGTGAGCCGGCGACGGTGGGAACCGTGACCGACATCACCGAGCGCAAGCTCGCCGAGATCGAACTCGAGCGCAGTCGCGAACGGCTCGACCAGGCGCAACGGGTCGCTCGTTCCATCAGTTGGGAGTGGGTGGTCGCGACCGACGAGTTGACCTTCACCGGCTATGCCAACGAAGTACTCGGCTTCGCTGCGTCAGAGGGCATCCGCTCGGGCGACGAGTTCCTACAGCACGTACACCCCGACGATCGCGAGCGACTGCGCCGCGCCCTCGCGCGCACTCTCAAGGGCCACGACCTGGCCGCCGAGATTCGGGTGATCGACCGCAACGGCCGAGTGCGCTGGCTCGCCGAACGGGCGCAGGGCATTCGCACCGACAAGGGCTGGACGGTGCGCGTCCTGGGCGTGGCGCACGACATCACCGAGCGCAAGATCGCAGAGGAGGCGCTCTTCCACGAAAAGGAGCGCGCCCAGGTGACGCTCGCCTCGATCGCCGACGGCGTCATCCGCACCGACGCCGAGGGGATGGTCGACTATCTGAACCCGGTCGCCCAGAAGCTGACCGGTTGGAACCTCTCCGAGGCCTACGGGCAGCCGGTGAGTCGCCTCTACCAGGTGATCGACATCAACTCCGACAAGCCACTCCACAACCCGGTCGACCGCTGCCTACTCGAGAAGCGCAACGTCGTCTATCCGGGCGATCGGTACCTGGTGCACCGGAACGGCACGAAGGTCGCCGTCCACGACTCCGCCGCACCGATTCTCAATCGCGACGAGGAGCTCAACGGCGCCATTCTCGTCTTCCGCGACCTGACGCACCTGCGAGACGTCGAGCGCGAGATGCTCCACCTCGCGAGCCACGACCCCGTCACCGGTCTGATCAACCGCCGGGAGTTCGAAGGCCGTGTCGTCGAGGCGATTCAGACGGGCCACGAAGACGGTCGCTCTCACGCGCTCGCCCATCTCGACCTCGATCGCTTCAAGCTGGTCAACGACACGTGCGGCCATGCGGCGGGCGATCAGATGATCCAACAGGTCGCGTCGGTGATCACCCAGAGCCTGCGTGAGCGCGACGCTCTTGCGCGCCTGGGGGCCGACGAGTTCGGCATCCTGTTCGAAGACTGCCCGCCCGAGCGCAGCCGAGAGCTCCTCGACGAGATCGCCGCACGCCTGCGCGACTACCGCTTCTCGTGGCAGGACCGGATCTACACCACAACCTTCAGCGGCGGCCTGTTGCCGATCGACGCCGACAGCACCGACGTCGCCTCTGTGCTCAGCGCGGCCGACGCCGCCTGCCACGTCGCCAAGGAGGGTGGCGGCGATCGCACCCACGTCTACCAGCCGGGCGACACGACTCTGGCCGAACGCTACGGTGAAATGCAGTGGATTTCACGGATTCACAAGGCGTTCGACGAAGACCGCTTCTTCCTTTTCCGTCAGCGCATCGAGCCGCTCGACCCCGATAGCGACGAGCCGAAGCTGACCGAGCTGTTCGTCCGTATTCAGGGAGAGGACGGGAAGATGATCGAGCCGGGCAAGTTCATCCCGGCGGCCGAGAAGTTCGGCCTGATCTCGGCGATCGACCGCTGGGTTCTCAAGACAACCCTCGCCCAACTGGCTGCCGCCAACGGCAGCGCCGTCAATCAGCGTTTCGCGATCAACGTCTCCGGGCAGAGCCTGAGCGAGGCCGGCTTCCTCGACTTCGTCGTCCGCCAGTTTGAGCTCACCCAGGTGCCCCCAAAAAGAATCCACTTCGAGATCACCGAGACGACCGCGATCGGCGATCTGCCGAACGCCATGCGCTTCATCAGCGTGCTCAAGGAGATGGGCTGCGCCTTTGTGCTCGACGATTTCGGCAAAGGCCTGAGCTCATTCAGCTACCTGAAGAACCTGGCCGTCGACTATCTGAAGATCGACGGAGAGTTCGTCCGCAACCTGACCACCGACCCAATCCAGGCGGCGCTCGTCGGCTCGATCCACGAGATCGGCCGGGTCATGGGACTGCGCACCATCGCCGAATCGGTCGAGGACAAGGAGACTCTCGAGGCGCTGCGCGTCATCGGCGTCGACTACGTGCAGGGCTTTTACTTCTCGAAGCCGCGGCTGCTCGAATCGCTCGTTCCGGTCGCGTCCTGAGCGCTCCTTGCCCTTCGTTAGCCGGGCCGTAAGGCCCTGGCTGCATGCTATATTCGCTCGCCCTGTGCCACCGATTCGAGCCTCGCCGAGAGTGGCGACCGGCTCTCAACAACTTAGAAGGAGAACACCATGTCCGTAGCCAAGATCATCGAGATCTCCGCCTCTTCCCCCAAGAGCTTCTCCGATGCCGTCGAGAACGGCATCTCGCAGGCCAACGACACGCTGGACAACATCAGCGGCGCCTGGGTCAAGGAGATGAAGGTCGACTGTGCCGACGGCAAGGTCACCGACTACCGCGTCACGATGAAGGTCACCTTCGTCCTCAAGGACTAAGCGGAAGATTCTCGCCGGGACGCCCCTCCTCGAGGCTGCGTCCCGGCCTTCGCGCGCTCGGCGAGACGTTCGAGCGCGCGCTGGAGCCGCCGGCCGAAGATTTCGTGCGCGGCGCCCCGTAGCGGATCCGTACGATCCGCCCCGATCAAAATCATCGGGTTGGTGTTGATCTCCCAAACCTGAATTCGGCCGTCTCGCGTGACACCGTAGTCGACCCTTCCATAGTCGATCTTCGCGGTCTCGAAGATATCGAGCAGCACATCGGCGTGAGGGTTCTGCTCGACGTAGGCGCGCTCCTCGGCTGCGGTCTCCTCGGTCTTAATGTCGGGAACGCGAATGAGCCACTTGCGGCTGAAATGAATCTGCCGTGCAATGAGCTGATCGCCGACACGAAAGGCGCCGTACTTGCGGATGATTCCCCGTTCATCTGCTACGTCGCAGAACTCGATCATCGCAATGTCGCCTTGCGCGACGCCGTCGCCTTGCAGCCGTCGAAGCTCGGCGTCTAGCTCCGCTTGCGACCTGCAGAGCCTCAGCCTCCCCACATGGTCGTTCGCCTGTCGCACGATGACCGGGCGCTCTTCCGGCGTGGGGCGCTCCGCTTCCGGTGTCGCCCGGAACACTCGGAAGTCGTTCACCCCCGACTCATGAAGTCGCTCGAGTAGTTCGACCCGGCGCGCCGAGCGGCTCGGGTCGTTGAGCAGCAGCCCCGTGTCCCTTCGGCCTCGGAGTCGCTCCCACAACTCGGCGGCAACCTCGGTCTCGGCCGCATCGAGACGCTCGAGGTCCGTGAAGATGAAGACACGACATCTCCCGTCTGCAGCCGCCAAGCGTTCGGGGCGCAGGCTGCCGACGCGCCAGGCCCTGACTCTCTGATGAAGGCGTTTCCAGACGGTGCGGCCCGTGGTGCGAACCTCGGGATAGACGTGCAGGTCGACCGGCATCTCCAGCTGGCGACCGAAGCTCCGCAGGTACTTCTCGACCGTGTACTCCTTTCCCGGGTGAACAAGGAAATGGAGGTGAACTTCGGGTCGCCGCTCGACGGTCAGGGCTGCGCCTCCAGCTGCACGGCAGCCGGCTCCACGCGACGACCTGCGTCGGCAATCCGTTCGAGCGCCTCTTCCACGTCGGACTCGGAGATCGACGGATCCGAGCAGACCATGCGAACTACCTGGCGACCGTCGACCGGTCCGTGACCGATCAGCATCGAACGCTCGGCCTCCAGCAGTTGGCAGATCTCTTCGCTCGAGCGACCCGGCATCTCGAGGCAGACGTTGATCATCGTCGGCTCGCGGACCAGTTCGAGTTCTGGGTGGTTTCTCACATACCGGGCAGCGTGCGCTACGAGCGCGAACTGACGTTCGATGCGCTCAGCCCAACCTAAGTCGCCGTGACGGCGCCAGGCGCACCAGAGCTTGAGGGCGTCGTTTCGCCGGCCGCACTGGAGCGAGCGGCGGCCGGCATCCACGCCGTCGCGGTCCGAGGCGAACAGATACTCGGCGCTCTCGTCGAGACTCGCCTGGAGCCCCCCACCGCTACGCAGGAGCAGCGCAGAGCAGACGACCGGAATACCCATCATCTTGTGGGGACTCCAGGCGACCGAGTCTGCCTGCTCGCAGCCATCGAGCAGCTGCCGTCGAGTTGGGCTCAAGACGAGCGATCCACCGAAGCTCGCGTCCACGTGAAGCCAGACGTCAAACCTCTTGGCGACCTCAGCGATGGCGCGCAACGGATCGAAGGCCCCGAGCACGGTCGTGCCGGCGGTCGCATTGATGAACAGCGGGCGGGCACCGTCAGAGAGATCGGCGGCGAGCACCCGCTCGAGTTCGGCAACAACCATTCGCCCCTCGTGGTCGGTGGGTATCTCGCGCACGTGATCGCGACCGAGACCGAGCACTCCGGCGTTCTTGCGAATCGAATAGTGCCCATCCGCCGACGTGTAGACCGTCAGGCGCGCGCCATCGAGCCCCTGGTTCCGCGCTTGGGGAAGCACCCGGTCGCGCGCGACGATCATCGCGAGCAGGTTCGAGATCGAGCCGCCGGGGCAAAACACCCCCTCTCCGGCGGTGAAGCCGATTCGCTCCGCCATATGCTCGAGCACCACCTGCTCGATCTGCGCTTGCGGACCCGCGACCTTGCGCGTGTGCATCTGAGTGTTGGCGATCACCGAGACCATCTCGGCGACAACCGCGGTCGGCTCGGTCCCGCCGTAGAGCTGATTAAAAAAGCGCGGGCCGCCGGGATACGGCGTGGCGATCAGAAGGCGCAGAAGGTCCGAGGCGACCTGCTCGCGCGGGTTGCCTTCGGCGCCCAGAGATATGTCGACGCCTTCGATGCCCCCAAGTTCACCCCTCGCGTCGTCCGAGGTAGCGGCCGCCAGGTAGGCACACGCCACCTCGACGACCTCACGCAGGTCCTCTGCGTCCAGGTCTCGAAACGGGGTTGGGGCTCTCCGAGCTGACATTGGCCGGCTCGATGTTAGTCCTCAGAAGCGAGACGCGGCCAGCGTCAGGTCGGCATCCTTCCAGACAACCTGGAAGCGAGCGTCTGCCTCGCTGGCTGCTTCGTTCTTGCCTTGCGCTTCGAGTGCTTGGCGTAGACCCAGGAGAGCCCAGCCGTTGTCCGGGTACTCCTCGAGATTGGCCAGGTACATCTCCTCGGCCTCCTCGTAGCGCCCGTTCTCGAGATACGTGGCACCCAGGTAGAGCCGCACCGGGGCGTGCCAGGTCGCGGGTTCGTCGTAGTAGAGGCCATCCTCGATATCGGCCGCCGCCAGCATCCGCTCGATCCCGCCATCGACGTCGCCCTGAGCTACGGCCAGTTCACCAGCCAGCAGCTCACGAGCCACGCCGAGCACTCCGGCCGACGTGTTGATGTCGAAGATGGTGATCTCTTCGAGGGCCGGATCGGCCGAGATTTCGGCCAGGGCCGCCAGCTCTGCCGCCGCGCCGTCGAGCTCCCCTTGCCGCGTCATCGCCATGCCTCTGGCGTAGTGCCAAACGCCGCGCGGATAGATCAGGTCCTCGTCGGGCTCCAGCGTCTCCAGAATCTCATCCCAACGCCCGAAGCGCACCTGGGCGAAGAGCGGGGTGAGCCAGAAGTGCTGGAGCACGCCGAGGCCCGGTTCGCGCATCAGGTCGGCGTCCTGGCTCGCTGCGACGCCCTGTGCCGCGGCCAGCGCCTCTTCGCTCTCGCCCGAGAGCGTCGCCGCGGCCCAAAGGAAGTGTCGGTTGTGCGGCATGTAGGCGAGCGGGTAGAGGCCTTGCTGGTGACACTGGGTCACGTAGGAATCGTCGGCCGCGATCGCCAGTCGATTCGCCTCCGCAGCCTCGGAGTAACGGCCGACCCGCAAGTAGATGTGCGACGGCATGTGCACGAGATGGCCGGCCCCGGGAGCCGAATTCGCGAGCCGCTCTGCCGCGGCAACACCGTCCTCGGGCTTGCCCAGCTCGACCGCGTGAATCCAGAGATGATTCGCTCCCGGATGGTCCGAATCGCGCTCGAAGACCGGCTCGAGCGCCGCCATGACCTCTTCGAGCTCCGGCTTCGGACTGCCGTCTTCGCGCCAGTAGTCCCAGGGGGTGGTGTCCATCAGCGACTCGGCAAAGAGCGTGGCCACGTTGTCGTCGTCGGGGAAGCGCTCGTAGACCTCCCGCATCGCATCCGCGTAGGCAACGTCCATCAAAGACCGATCTTCGGGCGGCTCTTCGGCATAGCGGGTCGCGAGCGCTCCGATCAGCGCCTGCTCGAGATCGGTTCCACCGCTCGCGAGCTCGGTGGCCTTCTGAAGAGCAGTCCAAGCGTCGCCGTTCACTCCAGGATCCATCGGCGCGTTGATGTTCGGACCGAGCACCAACGACTCACCCCAGAAGCACATCGCGCACTCGGGGTCGAGCAGCGCCGCCTGCTGGAAGGAGCGCCGGGATTCGGCGTGGTTGAAGCCGTAGGCCAAGACGAGCGCCTGATCGAAGAACTGCTGCGCCTCCTCGGAGTTCGTCGTAATCGGCCAGTGGGTGTCCCCCATGCCCTCGAGGACAGGCGCAATGCGCTCCGCCGTTTCCGGCGCCTCGGTCGAAGTGCACCCGATGAGAGCCAACGCAACGAGAGTCAGCGGCATCACGCTTCGCAACATGAACTCCTCCTCCGGCCTCGCGGCCGTTCGATTGTCCTAGAGTCCTAAGCCTATCGCTCGACGGCGCTCGGCCGATCAGGCGGAGGCGCCGGCCAGCGGGCCAGCGTTCTTGACGGCGTCGGACACATGCTCTTCGAAGGTCTCGAAGTTGCTCACGAACATCGCCGCCAACTCGGCCGCGCGGGCGTCGTAGGCAGCTTTGTCGGCCCACGTCTCGCGCGGCGTCAGAACCTCGGTCGGAACCCCGTCGATCGCCGTCGGCACCGCGAAGCCAAAGACCGGATCGGTGCGCGTCTCGACGCCTTCGAGCTCGCCCGCGAGCGCCGCGTTCACCATGCGGCGCGTGTAGGAGAGTCGCATACGACTTCCGACGCCGTGCGGGCCACCGGTCCAGCCGGTGTTGATCAACCAGACCGAAGAGCCGTGCTGCCGGATACGCTCTCCGAGCATCTCGGCGTACACGCTCGGGTGGCGCGGCATGAACGGCGCTCCGAAGCAGGTGCTGAAGGTGGCGGTCGGCTCGGTCACTCCGCGCTCGGTGCCCGCGACCTTTGCGGTGTAGCCGCTCAAGAAGTGGTAGAGCGCCTGCGCCTCGTCGAGGCGAGCGATCGGCGGTAGAACGCCGAAAGCGTCGCAGGTCAGAAAGATGACGTTCTTCGGATGGCCGGCGGTGCCGCCCAGGTCCGCATTCTCGATCTGGTTCAGCGGGTAGCTGGCTCGGGTGTTCTCGGTGTAGGTGTCGGCGTCGAGGTCGAGCTGCCGGGTGTCGGGGTCGACCACCACGTTCTCCAAGATGGTCCCGAAGCGCTGTGTGGTGGCGTAGATCTCGGGCTCGCCCTCGGGGCTCAGCCGAATCACTTTGGCGTAGCAGCCGCCTTCGAAGTTGAAGACACCGTCCGCGCTCCAGCCGTGCTCGTCGTCGCCGATGAGGCGGCGGGAGGCGTCGGCCGAGAGGGTCGTCTTGCCGGTCCCGCTCAGGCCGAAAAAGAGCGCGACGTCGTCGCGATCGGAGCCGTAGTTTGCGCTGCAATGCATCGGCAGCACGCCACGGTCCGGCAGCAGGTAGTTCATCGCCGTGAAGATGCTCTTCTTGATCTCGCCAGCGTACTCGGTGCCGCCAATCAGCACCAGGCGCTGAGAGAGGTCGAGCAGGATGAAGGTCGAGCTGTTCGTCCCGTCCGTGGCGGGGTCGGCCTGAAGGCCCGGCGCCGAGAGGACGGTGAACTCGGGCTCGTGGTTCGCCAGCACTTCGGGGTCGGGCTCGGTGACAAACATGTTGCGCGCGAAGAGGTTGTGCCAGGCGAACTCCGTCACCACCCGCACCGGCATCCGATAGCCGGCGTCGGCTCCGGCGTAGCCGTCGAAGACGTAGACATCGCGCTCGCTGAGGTAGGCACGCACGCGCTCGGCGAGCCCGTTGAAGTAGAGCTGCTCGATCGGCCGGTTGACCTTGCCCCACCAGATCGAGTCCGTTGTCTGCGGCTCCTGCACCAGGAACCGGTCGTTGGGTGACCGCCCCGTGTGATCGCCGGTGCGACTGACCAGCGGCCCCTCGCACGCGAGCTCGGACTCTCCATGGCGGAGGGCGTGCTCGTAGAGCTGTGCCGGCGGCAGGTTCCAATACGCCACCCGATCGCCGTCAATTCCCTGACGCGCGATCCCGAAACGACTCACTGCAGGACCTCGGTTTTCCATCGTGCCCTCTTCGACTTTCAGTTGGATTAGAGCCCGCCAGGCGGGCGCCCGAGTCTACCACTGCGACGGGTCTCACGGCGGCTTGCTCGTGGGCCAAATACGGTAAGCTGGAGGGGTCGGGTTCGGAGCTTCGAGCGAGCCCGCACCCCGATCTCTCCGAAGAACCTGGCCGTCCAGCCGCGGCTCCGCGCTCACGGCCTCTCGCTCGACCATCAGGTGGTGATTCCTCTTGAATATCAACGGTAAAAAGGTGCTCATTCTCGGTGGCTACGGCCTCGTGGGAACGGCCGTCTGCCGCGAGCTACTGACGCAGCGGCCGGCAGAGATCGTCCTTCACAGCCTCCGGGAGGAAGAGGCCGAAGAGGCCCGACAGCAGGCGCTCTCCGAGGCCGGCGGGACACACATCAGCACCGCGCACGGCAACATTCTCGGGCTGGTGAACGAGGTCGACCGACTCGACGAAGTGTGGGCCCACCTGCGACAGCTCGAAGACCAGAACCTCCCGAGCTTCAAGCTCTACCGGCTCCTCACCGAGCTTAGGCCCGACATCGTCGTCGACTGCGTCAACACGGCGACGGCGATCGCTTACGCCGACGTCTACACTTCGGTCGACGAGGTCGTGAAGCACCTGGTCAAGGGTCAGCACGACGACGACGCTTCGATGCGACTCCTCGAGTCGCTCTACATCCCGCGACTCATCCGGCACATCCAGATTCTCTACCGCGGCATGATGGACGCCGGCACTGGCGCCTACGTCAAGGTCGGCACCAGCGGCACCGGCGGGATGGGGCTGAACGTCCCCTACACCCACTCCGAGGAGAAGCCGAGCCGTGTGCTGCTCTCGAAGAGCGCCGTCGCAGGCGCTCACTCGATGCTGTTGTTCCTGATGGCACGAACACCGGGCGCGCCGATCACCAAGGAGATCAAGCCGGCTGCGGCCATCGCCTGGAAGGCGATCGGACACGGTCCGATCTCGCGCCGGCGTCAGCCGCTCCATCTCGTCGACGCGGAGCCACACCCGATCGGCGAGACCTTCTCGACCCACGACCCCGAGGCCGGCCACGAGACCGACGAGGTGCTCGAGACCACCTTCATCGACACCGGCGAGAACGGCATCTTCAGCCTCGAGGAGTTTGCACTCCTCACGACCGCGGAGCAGATGGAATTCGTGACCCCCGAGGAGATCGCCCAGGCGCTCGTCTTCGAGATCCAGGGCGGCAACACCGGCCACGACATCATCAACGCCCTCGACAACGCCGTCCTCGGCCCGACCTACCGGGCCGGCCTGATGCGCCACTGGGCGCTCGAGCGAATGAGCGAGCTCGAAACACAGGGCGAGACCAAGAGCGTCGCCTTCGAGATGCTCGGACCGCCGCGCAACACCAAGCTGCTGTTCGAGGCGCATTTCCTGCGCGAGGCCTACGATTCGTCCCAGGATCTTCGCGAAGCCACCGGCGAAGAGGTCTCGGCGAAGATCACGGCGCTTCTGCGTGAGAAGCCGAAGCTCGCCAGCGAAAGCCTCGGCGTCGGCATTCCGATCCTGCACGCCGACGGCAGCCTTCAGCGCGGTCCAAAGGTGATCATTCCGGGCAACGCGGTCGACGAGTCCGTCACCCCTGAAAAGCTCGAGAAGTGGGCAGAGGCCGGCTGGGTCGACCTACGAACCGAGAATTGCCAACGTTGGGTCGATCGTCTGAACGAGATCCAACGAGAGGTCGGCTCGATCCCCGAAGGAGACACCTCGAGTCGCTACCTGCGCAACCGCGAGTTCTGGCACGACACCATCCAGCCCGGCAAGCTGGTCGGGTGGATCCTGTCGGCCGAAGAACAGGGCGACCGAGTCAAGTAGGGGTCAGTTCCAATCTGCAGAGAGCTCGAGGACGACTCGGCGATCGAGGTTCTCGTCTACTTCGATGACCTCGTGTTGGTTGGCAAGAAGGAGACTCGCCGCCCGGAGGGCAACCGGTCGGTAGCCCACCGCAACGATGTGAGAACTGAGAGTCTCTGGATCAAAGACCTCGAGGGTCCACTCGCCGGACGCCGAGCGATGGTTGACGAGGAGCCCACTCCACGGGAGTTCGCCGACCGCGTAGATCGCCTTCTCATTCGGCAAATCACGCTGCACGAGAACGCTCCCTTCACGATCCATGATGCTGAGCCGGCTCGGGCCAGCCGGGTGCACCTCGTCGGCGAATGCGATGCGGCCGTCGCGGAGGAAGATGACCGAGCCACTCATTTCTTCGCAGACCGCGTCCTCGTGCACGAACCGGCGGCGGGCACTCGCTAGCTCCCAGAGCTCAAACTGACAGGCCAGCCCGCGCCGGGCCTCGCGCCGAACCCGCGTACGCGAGAACCGTGACAACCGCGGCTCCAACAGCAACGGCAGAGACAAGCGAGGCGCCGGCCGCAAGCCAGCGGGCGAACCTCGACCGACTGAAGAGCAACGCTCCGCGAGCCACAGCGAACCCCAGGAGCACGACAAGCGACAGGATCCAAGCCGGCCGCAGCAACTCGACCAGGTGACTGACTACCAGCCAGCGCAAGAAGAGGAAGCAGGCTGCCGGAATCGCGAACCATAGAACGAGCACTCCAACCGGGGGTCGAAGCTGCATCAGCAGCCCCCAAGACCCGCATGAAGGGTCCAGCCCCGGAGCGCTGACCCCACGTCACCAGATGCGACGGTGCCGCTTCGAGAGGGTCCCCACTTCGGTTCGATAGAGATGATGAAACGATCCTAACTCGACCCAAGGGCCGGCGACCGCCGCCTAGGCCCGGGTATCATCTCTGCTCCACCAGCCACGGGAGGGAGTCGATGACGACGGACCACGGTTTCTTCGACCAGGTGAAGCGCAGCTTCGACAGGGCTGCCGCGCTGACCGATCACGAGCCGGAGCTGCTCGAGCAGATCCGCGAGTGCAACAGCGTCTACCACGTCACCTTTCCGATCAAGCGTGACGACGGCTCGATCGACACGATCGAGGCGTGGCGCGCCGAGCACAGCCATCACAAGCTACCGACCAAGGGCGGCATTCGCTACAGCCCGCTGGTGAACGAAGACGAGGTGATGGCGCTGGCGGCGCTCATGACCTTCAAGTGCGCCATCGTCGAGGTGCCGTTCGGCGGCGCCAAAGGCGGCATCAAGATCGATCGACGCGATTTCTCGGACGCCGAGCTCGAGCGCATCACGCGGCGCTACACGTTCGAGCTCCTGCGCAAGAACTTCATCGGCCCTGGCGTCGACGTGCCGGCGCCCGACTACGGCACCTCCTCGCGCGAGATGTCGTGGATCGTCGACACCTACACGACACTCGCCGGCGGCGAGCTCAACGCCTTCGGCTGCGTAACCGGCAAACCGATCGCCCAAGGCGGCATTCGCGGCCGCACCGAGGCCACCGGTAAGGGCGTCTTCTACGGCGTCCAGCAGGCCTGCTCCAACGCTGAGGACATGAAGCGACTGGGGCTCACCACCGGCATCGACGGGAAGCGGGTCGTGATCCAGGGGCTCGGCAACGTCGGCTACCATGCCGCGAAGTTCCTCCAGGAGTGCGGTGCCGTTCTCGTCGGGCTCGCCGAATACGAGGGCGCGATTCATGCTCCGGCCGGACTCGACCTCGAGAAGGTCGTCGCTCACCGCGCGGAGACGGGTTCGATTCTCGACTTCGACGGCGCCGAGAACATCCCGCAGTCGGCGGAAGCGCTTGAGCTGGACTGCGACGTGCTGATTCCGGCGGCACTCGAGAACCAGATTCGCAGCGACAACGCGGGCAACATTCGGGCGAAGATCCTCGCCGAGGCCGCCAACGGGCCCACCTCCCCGGAAGCCGACGCCATTCTGAAAGAGAAAGGCGTGATGGTGCTCCCGGACGCCTACCTGAACGCCGGCGGCGTCACCGTCTCTTACTTCGAATGGGTCAAGAACCTCTCTCACCTGCGCTTCGGCCGCATGGAGAAGCGTCACGACGAGCAGGCTCGCCGCCGAGTGCTCCAGGCGCTCGCCGAGCGCACCGGTTCGCCGTTCAGCGAAGAGGAATTGGCAGAGCTCTCGAAGGGCGCCGGCGAGCAGGATCTGGTCCACTCGGGGCTCGAAGAGACGATGGTGGTCGCCTACGACCAGATGCGCGACATCCAGGCCAAGCACGAGGACAAGATCAGCCTTCGAACCGCCTCGCTGATCAACGCGATCGACAAGATCGCTGTCTGCTATGACGACCTGGGCATCTTCCCGTAGCGGGGCTGGCGTTCGGCGCGAGCAGAACCCGGCGCCTGGCGCTGCGTACGAAGAGTGATGCATCGGTATGCGCTCTTCGCCGCGCTCCCTCTCCTCCTGACCCTCGCTATCGTTTCACCACCTCAGCTACGGGCGGACGAGAGCGAGGCGAAAGGGGTTCTCACCGCGGCAGCCGCCGCGATGCGAGAGGTCGAGGCGGTCGAATACAACTTCGTCTACGGGAATTCTGACGATCCGACCGGTTGGGTGACTGGCACGACCCGCATGCGCCAGGTCACCGACCCCTCGGACAGCTGGCTCCACGTGAGCGGCATCGTGCACGCCCAGCCGCGCTACTCCGTCACCGAGCAGCGCTTCGACTACACGATCGACGGCGAGCGAGCCTACCTTCTCGACCACACGGGACGGACATTCCAGACCGCGCCGATCGGCGCCGGCGGCAACTCGCTCTCGCTCCTCGCGGTCTACGGCTTCATCACCGAGTTCGTCGAGACCGACCCGCTCTGGAAGGAGCGACGTCACGCCACCGCGATCCGCCTGCTCGAACCGGAGACGCTCGACGGCGTGGCTTGCGACGTCGTGCGCCTCGAGTTCGATGGCGGATCGACGATCGTCACCTGGTGGTTCGGCACGAGCGATCGCCTGCCGCGCAAGGGAGAGTGGCTCAGCGCCGGCTCGAGCTCGCCGCCACTCACCATGCGATTTGGCTCGATCCGCACCGGTTTCGAGTGGTCGAAGGCCGACTTTCGCCTCGAGGTCCGAGCTGGCTACGAAGATCGTCCGGTTTCGACCGGCGGCAACGGCCGCCTGCCCGACCTCGCACTCACAACTCCGGAGGGCGAGACCGTGCGACTCGCCGAGCTCGACGGCAAGGTTTTGGTGCTCGATTTCTGGAACACCTGGTGCTACATCTGCCGGACCCAGGCACCGGCCATTGTCGAGCTCGCGACCGAGCTCGGGAGCGACGAGGTTCGGTTCTTCGGCGTCAACGTCTTCGAGACGGGAGACGCCGCCGCGTATTGGCGCCGGGGGAACTACCCCTATCCGACGCTGCTCGACGGCGACGATCTAGCGTACGCACTCGACCTGCCGTATCAGCCGGGTATCGCCGTGATCGACGGTCGGGGCGAGGTCGTTTTCTCTCAGCTCGGCGGCACGCACGACCGAGCGACCCAGGTACGGCGAGCAATCGGCTCAGCGCGCATGCGTGGCCACTAGCCCGACCTTGTCGCGCCCGCTCGCCGCTAGCTCGGTCGAATCTGAACCGGCCGACGCTGTCGGCCCCAGTCTCCCGGCGTCGACTCGAAGCGGCCGGCGCATGCGGTACCGCAGCTGGCACAGGCTCCCTCTTCGAGACTCCAGTCGGTGAGCTCGTACCAGTCGCGTCGCACCACCGCCTCGCCACACTGGTGACACCAAGTTGCATCTCCGACCTCGTCGTGCACGTTGCCGGTGTACACGTAGCGCAGGCCGTTGCCGAGGGCGATCTGGCGCGCTCGCACGAGGGTCGTCTTGGGCGTTCGCGGGCGATCGAGCATCTTGAAATCGGGGTGGAACGCGCTGAAGTGAAGCGGCACGTCCCGACCCAGCTCCGCGGCGACCCAAGCGCTCAACCGATCGAGTTCGGCGTCCGAGTCGTTCTCTCCGGGGATCAGAAGGGTCGTGATCTCGACCCAGACGCCGGTCTCGTGCACGAGGTACGTCAGCGTGTCGAGCACGGTCTGTAGGTCGCCGCCGCAGACGTTGCGATAGAAGCTCTCGGTGAACGCCTTGAGGTCGACATTCGCGGCGTCGATTGACGCGAACAGCTCGCGGCGAGGCTCGGGACAGATCTCGCCGGCGGTGACCGCAACGGTCTTCACGCCGACCCTGTGGCACGCTTCAGCGACGTCGACCGCGTACTCGAGGAAGATCACCGGGTCGTTGTAGGTAAAAGCGACGCTGCGACAGCCGAGCTCCCGGGCCGTCCTCGCGATCGACTCGGGGCTCGCCACGGCGGCCAGGGTGTCGACCTCGCGCGACTTCGAAATGTCCCAGTTCTGGCAGAACTTGCAGAAGAGGTTGCAACCGGCGGTACCAAACGAGAGCACTGGCGTGCCCGGATAGAAGTGGTTCAACGGCTTCTTCTCGATCGGGTCGATACAGAAGCCGCTCGAACGACCGTAGGTGGTGAGTACCACCTGGTCGTCGAGACGACCGCGAACGAAGCAGAGGCCACGCTGCCCTTCGCGGAGCTTGCAGTAGCGCGGGCAGAGGTCGCATTGGACGCGCCCGTCGTCGAGGGCGTGCCAGTAACGCGTTGGAACGACGTCCGCCCCGCGGACGATGGGGACGTCCATGGCCGCCTCTAGTCTACGTGGCGGCGCGGCAACCGATTAAACAGCGTACCGGGGGAGAGCCAAAGCCCTCCCCCGACCGCTGGAAGTTGTGGACGCTACTCGTTGAGTAGGTTGACCCAGTTGTTGATGAGGTTGAACGGACAGCCGTACTTGCGAATGTTGATCCGCTGCGGCGGCGAGATGCCGAGAAACTGGGTGATCTGCTTGCAGCTGCAGCCGGCCGTGTCGGCGGTCGTGAAGTCGACCGTCGCCGAGACACCCTTGTCGAAGAGCGTGCTGCTGCTTTTCAAGGCGTAACGGTTGGGGCCGAGCTGGAGCATGGCCGAATCCTCGGGGATCGTGGTGTTCGGGCAGAAGTCGACCGCGTCGGCAACCTTGTCGCCATCGGCGTCCTTCATCATGTAGACCACCAGACCGTCGTGATCGGAGGACGCGACCGGGGTCATGTCGTCGTTGATCAGCTCCTCGGCGCCATCGGCGTTACCGCGTCCGAACTCGGCGCCCGAAACCAGACCGACCGCCTCACTCGAGACGAGCGCATGATCCAGAACCTGGGCGTTGCCCGAGAAGATAAACGAGTAGCGCTCGTCGGCCGCAACGATGGTGTCGACCACGTTCGACATGTTCGGATCGACGAGATCGTCACAGGTCTCGGTGTCGCAGACGAGGTTGTCGGCCGGCACGTAGTCGCCCTTCATCTGACCGACCACGTCGACGTAGCCGTCGGTGAACTCGAAGCCGTTGAAGTCTCCGAGCACGATCAGATTGATGAGCGGATTGGCGACCTGCAGATCCTGCATCTTCTGCGCGATCGATTGCGCCTGCTCGAAGCGCTTCCTACGCACGCGACCGTCGGCGTCGTCGATACCGCTCAGTGAGCGGCCGTGGACCACGATCGCGGTGACCGGGGTCTCGACGCCGTCGATCTGACAGCGCGCGTCGATCTGAAGCGGCGGCCGATCGTTGAGCACGGCCGGCTGGCCGTCGACCGGATTGATGTAGGTCTCGGTCAGACCGAGCTGCGTGACCGCATCAACCACCACGGTGTCGCGCACGAGGAAGCCGACATCGATCGTACCGATGTCGTTGCCCTCGATCAGGTGGGCCGTATAGACCACCGTCGCGTCGAGCGCGGTGATGTCGGCCGCGAGATCCTCGAGGACCCCCAGCTTCTCAGCCTCCTGCACCGCCAGAATGTCCGGCGAGTCGAGTACGTCGACGATGTAGCTGGCGAACTTCGCCCGCCGCCGCGCGTACTCGGCCGCGTCGACGACCGTGTCGTTGCGGGTGTCACCGAAGAAATTGACGTCCGACGGGTCGTCGACGTCGTCGAACAGGCGGAAGAGGTTGAGCGAACCGACCGTGAACTCACCGACCTCACGTGGACGAACCGGATCGGGAACCGTTGCCGGCGTCACCGTGAGCGACTTCGGGAAGAGCTCATAGCCACCGAACTCGAACCCGATCACACCCTGAGCGTCGAAACTCGAACCACCCGGGATGATGTCGTTCGGCAGTCCGAGAGCGTCTGGGTCGAGCTCGAAGACCTCGGGGTTACCGTCCCAAACCGGGAAGCCCACCTCGCCCGGGAACTCGATGCCCGGCTCGCGGAAGGTCCGCATGGGCGCCGCGGTGATGTGCACCTCGGCGATCGGGTCGGTACCGAAGCCCTGGTTGGGCCCGGTCACCGAGCCGCCAATGATCTCGACCAGCATGCCCTCGTAACACTCGAACTCGATCGCGCAACTCGGCGCGGTCGGATCCGGCGACGGTGTCGCGGCGTCGAACGTGACGATCGCCGGCAGCGGATTGCCCGAACTGGTGACCGTGACCGACGGGAAGTCGCCAAGCTCGGAGAAGTCGAAGAACTCCTCCGCGGTGCCGGTGACGTCGACATGGTCACCCTCGGCGACCGTCGGTGCACCACCGGTGAAGACGAAGATGCCGTCGGAGGTGTCGACGTCGCCATCCGTGCGTGCATCCGGCGTCTGAATGAAGAAGCCGTCGAGGCCGACCGCCGTGACCACATTGTCGACCGTGGTCACCGTTTCGTCCTCGAAGTTGATCACTGTGCCGCTGCCCTGAAGCGCCCAGATCTCGAAGATCGGACCCTGCGGACCGCAGCCGGTGACCACCGAGCTGTTCGCGCGCCCCGGAGTGACGCAGACGAGCGTCAGGTCGACGTTGTTCATGTCGGTATCGACGCCGTTCGGAACGCGGGAGATGCCGCGGTTGTCCTCGCTGGCGGGGTCTTCGAGACCCACACCCGAGCCCTCGACGAAGCCGACAACGTCACCTTCGTAGCTGACCGTATCGACAATGCCGCCCTCGAACATCAGGGCGACGGCATCCGGCGCACCGTTCTGGATCGAGCTGAAGCCCTCGAGGTCGCACTCCGGCACCACTAGGGCGTCGGCGCAGACGACGAAGTAGTCACCCGAAGCCAGCGTCATTGCCGGCAGAGCGACCGTGTCGTACGGCAGGTTGTCGTTGCCGTTGACCAGTTCCAGCGTCACACCGGTGAGATCGGCGTCGCCGTTGCCGGCGTTGAAGATCTCCACAAACTCCGCGGTGTCGCCACTCGGTTGGTCGTAGTCGATCTCGTTGATCACCAGTTGCGGCGGACCCGGTACCGGACAGCTCGTGTCGGCCGACGAGTTCGCTGCGCCCGGCGTGATGCAACGCGGGCTGAGATCGAGGTTGTTCATGTCGGTATCGACGCCGTCGGGGAAACGGGAGATGCCGCTGTTGTCGTCGTTCGAGTCGTCCTCGAGCCCAGAGCCCGAGCCTTCGACGAAGCCGGCAACGTCACCTTCGTAGCTCACCGTGTCGACAATCGAGCCGCCGAACATCAGGGCCACCGCGTCGGGTGCACCGTTTTGAATGAAGTTGGTGTCGGGCCCGTCGTCGAGGTCGCAGTCGAAAACCGTGGCGGCGTTGGCGCACACCACGTAGTAGTCACCCGCGGCCAGCATGACCGACGGCAGCGCGATGGTGTCGTAGACCGTCACACTCGAGCCGTTGACGAACTCGAGGGCAAAGCCGGTCAGATCGACCGGACCCGCGCCGACGTTCTTGAGCTCGACGAACTCGGCGGCGTCGGTGCCGTCCTGGTCGTAGTCGATCTCGTTGATCACCAGCTCACCGGCGGTGAGCACACAGTCGTTGGCCGCGCCCGGCGTACCGAGGTCGCCGTCGCCGAAGGGCGTCGAGGCTTCGCACCAGTTCGTACCGACGTTGTTGTCGAGACTCGGGTCGATCAGCGACATCGAGGCGCCGGTCGGATCCGGGAAGTTCGGCCCGCCGTCGTACTCGACGCGATCGATCTCGTTGAGGTCTCCGTCGAGGAGCACCAACTCGTCGTCTCCGTTGGCCAGGGTGATCCCTGAGTAGACGTAGTCGACCGTGACCCCACCGTTGAGGCCCGCGTCGCCATTGTCGGCGAGCACCAGGAAGCCGCCCGCCGCAACCAGCAGCGGGCCACCGTTGGTGATCACGTGGCTATCGGAGCCGTTGTCTTCGATGGTCCAACCATCGATGTCGACGTCCGTCGCTCCGGGGTTGTGGACCTCGAACCACTCGCCGTCAGCGTCGCCAACCGCGTCAGGGTTCTGCACGATCTCGTTGATCACGATCTCTTCGACCGGATCGCCGCCACAGTCGTTGGCAGCTCCAGGAGTCCCGAGGTCGCCGTCGCCAAAGGGCGAGATCGCCTCGCACCAGTTGGCACCGACATTGTTGTCGAGCGCCGGATCGATCAACGCCATCGAGGCGCCGGTCGGGTCGGGGAAGGTTGCGCCGTCGTCCCACTCGACGCGGTCCATCTCGTTGAGGTCGCCATCGAGCAGTACCAACTCGTCGGAGCTATTGCTCAGGAAGACGCTCGAGAAGACGTAGTCGACCGTGACACCACCGTTGGTGCCCGGATCGCCGTCGACGCCCAGCACCGCGAACCCACCGGCCGGAACCAGGAGCGGTCCGCCGTTGGCGATCACGTGGCTGTCGGAGTCGTTGTCCTGAATCGTCCAACCTTCGATGTCGACGTCCGAAGCGCCCGGATTGAAGACCTCGAACCACTCACCGTTGCCATCGCTGACGGCGTCCGGGTTCTGGATGATCTCGTTGATCACGATCTCGACCGGACCGCCACCGCAGTCGTTGGCCGCACCGGGAGTGCCGAGGTCGCCGTCGCCAAACGGCGTCGCACCCTCGCACCAGTTGGTGCCGACGTTGTTGTCGAGAGCCGGATCACTCAACGCCATGGTCGCGCCGTTCGGATCGGGGAAGGTTGCACCGTCGTCCCACTCGACGCGATCGATCTCGGCCAGCACGTTGTCGAGCAACACCAGCTCGTCGCTCGAGTTGGCGAGTGTGATGCCGCTGTAGACATAGTCGACGGTCACGCCACCGTTGGCGCCCGCGTCGCCGTTGTCTGCTAGCACCAGGAAGCCACTCGAGGGAACCATGAGCGGACCCCCGTTGGTGATCACGTG
Source organism: Candidatus Multivoradales bacterium (assembly GCA_965212505.1). Classification (GTDB taxonomy): domain Bacteria; phylum Acidobacteriota; class Thermoanaerobaculia; order Multivoradales; family JAHEKO01; genus JAHEKO01. The sequence goes on along the minus strand of OZ243123.1, from coordinate 5,004,539 downwards.
GCTGTCGGTGTCGTTGTCTTGAATGGTCCAGCCGTTGATATCGATGGCCACACCGCTCGTGTTTGTCACTTCGAACCACTCGCCGTCGCTATCGCCGACGGCGCTCGGGTTCTGAATGATCTCGTTGATGACGACATCTCCGACGCCGGCCGCCCAGGCCGCACCGGTCATCGCCATCCAAATTCCGAGCGTCCCGAAGACAGCACGCCCTACAACGCGATTCCAATCCCTAAACATCTGACCTCCTCCCTCACGCCGGCCGCTCACCGGTCGACGACGGTTCTCGCACCCACACCTGATTTGTATGAGGGCTGAGTGTAGTCGCTGTCGCGGCGACCCTCAAACAAATCGACGGCCGGCTATAAGTAGCGCGGCACGAGAGCTTTACCCTCAGCGGCAGCCGGTTGAGGGGCGGCCCAGGAGGTCAGACGAGCTGGTCGGCCTTGGCGGCCCAGACGAAGTCGCTCTCGGTGAGACCGTCGATCTTGTGCGTCCAGAGCGTGATGGTGGCCCGACCCCACGTGACACAGATCTCGGGGTGGTGATTCACCTCTTCCGCGAGCTCGCCAACCTTCACCGTGAAATCCATCGCCTCTTGGAAGTTCGAGAAGCGGAACTCCTTGACGAGGTGATGCTCATCCACAACCTGCCAACCGTTGCCGAGCTGCGCATCGAGAGTCGTGAGCTCTTCGCCTTTGAGGGGCGGGACGCCGCCCTTGCAGGGGATACAGTCCTTCTCAGCTAGTGACATGCGATGAACTCCTCGTCGGGCGCTCTTGGCGCGAGATCGCTGCAGCGGCAAGCTAGCACACCGGTCGCGAGCTACTCTGTCGCCAACCATGAAGATAAGGTGCGGCCTGTGTTCACCGTGCGCCGACGTCCGTAACCACCGCCACAGCACCGGATTTCCCTGATGTCGCGTCGCCGCACGCTGTTCCAGCTCACCGCTGTCGTGGCGGTGCTCTGGTCGGTCTACCTTCTCGCCGCAAACCTGTTCCTGGCGACCGACCTCGGCCCGCGGACCATCAACCGCAAGCCTGAGAAGCTCGAGGTCGAGTGGCGGCGAGCCTGGTCGTGGGTGCCAGGACTCGTTGAAGTCCGGGGCCTTCGAATTCGAGTGCAAAATCGCAAGGTTCAGTGGCGCGCGGAGATCGAGAGCGCAAAGGTTCCGATCTCTCTTCACCTCCTGCCTCTCAAGCGCTTCCAGAGCGCCGGGGTGAGGGGCACGGGTCTCGACTTCCGCCTCCGACGACGGCTCGACGCCTTCGACGAAGACGACCCTCCCGATCTCGAGGCGCTGAAGCGTTGGGCGCCCGAGATTCCAGGTCTGGACAACCCGCCGGCGCCGCCTCCGGAAGAGCTGTACGAAAGGGCCGACGGCGGGCGCCCCTGGCGGGTCGAGCTGCTCGACCTGAAGCTCCGAAGCGGGCGGCAGATTTGGATCGATTCGGTGCTCGTCGACAGAGCCGGGGACCTCTCAGCCGACTTCGACTTCACGGTGGGGCGCGAGCTCGAGCTCGAGGGGAGCGCGCTCACCGCGCGGGGCGCCGAGCTGATCGTCGCCGGTGAGACCGCGGCCCGAGAGTTAGACCTCGACCTTTCGGTTCAGTTGGCACCGTTCGAGCCCCGCGGCATGTCCGCGCCCGAGGTACTCAGGCAGATGAGCGGCAGCGCAAGAGCCAAGGCGCTCGCCGCCGAGCTCCCAGCCCTCGATCCGTTCCTGCACGGCGCCGAGTGGCTCAACGCGGTCGCGTCGGGAAAGCTCGAGGGAGAGCTGCAGCTCGAGCGCGGTGAGATCCGCCCGCCCACGTTCCTGAACATCGACGCGGAGCGCGTCGCCCTCGACATCGCGGGTAACCGAGTCGCCGGCAAAGGGAGTGCGCAGGCCCTGGTGGAGAGCGACGATCTACTCACGATGGCGATCGACCTCCAGGAGGTCGAGCTGCGACGTCTGGGCGCCGACGAGCCGCACGCGGCAGAGGCTCGATTCCAACTCACCGCCTCGAGTCGGCGACTCGCGCTCCACGATGCTCCCTTCACCGACCTTCAGGCCGTCTTGGAGCTCAACGACGCTCGCGTAGATGATTTCGCCAACTACAACGGCTTTCTCATCAGCGCCGAGAGTGTCGTGCTGGGCGGGGGACCGGCCTTCCTCTCTGGGCGGTTCGAGGCGTCCGTTGCGGACCGCTCGGCAAACGGCGAGCTCCAACTTTCGGCGGATCGGATCTCGGCTCAGATGGGCGACGTTCATCTGGAAGGCGCCCTCGCGTTTCGCGCGCAACTCAAAGACGCCGCCTTCGACGAACGACGCTACGACCTCTCCGGCTCGTCCATAGAACTCACAGACGTCGAGGTGCGCGAGCACGCCGACCGCCCTCCTCGAAGTGGGTGGTGGATGAAAATTGTGATCGACGACGGAGAACTCCGGCAGCACAAGACCGCGTGGGCCCAGGCCGACCTCCGCGCGACGATGCGGGACTCGGGCCCCGTGGTTGCACTCGTGGCCAGCAAGAGGAGACTCGTCCAGATGATCGACCGGGTCTTGACGGTCAAAGACGTCGTCGCCAAGGCTCGCGTGAGCACCCGGCCACGCAGTCTCGGGCTGCAGTCGATCGACATTCGTGGAGGGCGGCTCGAGATCCTGGGCGACGCCGAGATCTCCCGAGGAGATCGCGACGGGCTTCTCTTCTTGCGCCTCGGCCCGCTGTCGAGCGCTGTCGAACTCGATGGCACCGAACGCGACTGGAAGCTGGTTCGGCCTCGCGCCTGGTTCGAGAAGCGTCGCAGCGAGCGCGCAAAAGGGGAGCCCTAGGGCACCCCCGAGCCTCTTCAATCTCACCGCTAACGAAAGAGCCGGCTCGAAAGCCGGCTCGAATCTTCGATGGCTCCTGGGGAGGGATTTGAACCCCCGACCAATCGGTTAACAGCCGATCGCTCTACCACTGAGCTACCCAGGATCAGTGCGGCCCCAAGGGGCCGAACAGAGAATGTTAGGGATGGGTTTCGTCTTTGTCAATCGCTCTTCGCCCACCCCTCGGGAGGGCCGTCACCAGCCTTCGCGGACGTGTCGTGGCCCCGCAGCACGCACGTATGCTGATGGCCAAGGAGGTCGACGATGACAGAGAGGGTCTGGATTCTCGCTCTCGCCGGACTGCTCGCCGTAACGTTGGGCACGGCCGCCCTGACAGCCGCCGAAACCGACCCTAGTGGGAAGGTGCCCACCGAGGCCGTCTCAGCGGCCGAAATCGATGGCAGCTTCGGAGTCGGCCGGGGCCTTTACCAGCGCTATTGCCGCTCGTGCCACGGCACGAGTGCGAAGGGCGACGGCAGCGTCGCCAAGTTCCTGAAGGTCGCGCCTGCCGATCTCACCCGGCTACGGGTCAGCAACGACGGTCTCTTCCCAACCGAACGGGTGCTCGAGTCGATCGACGGTCGGGAGGTCAGCGTGCCGCTGCACGGTCGGGACATGCCGATCTGGGGCGCCGTCTTCCAGGTCGAAGACGGCCAGACCGAAGACGACGTGCAGAGGAAGTTGGCGGACCTGCTCGCGTATCTGCGTGGCGTCCAATCCACTGAGACCGCAGCAACCGAAGACGAGTGACTCGAATCGCATCGACCGATCGGTCGATGTTCGATTCGTGCAAGACGCGCGCTCGCCGACGAGCCAGACTCCTCGTCATGAGACCGCGTCACGTCGATTCCGAATGGACGCTCGAGGCACTCGAGCGGCTCGTCGCCACCGACTCCGTCAATCCGTTCTTCCCCTACGCCTCGGGAGAACCGGGTCGGGGCGAGCGGGAAATCGCGCGTCTCGGGCGCGAGATGCTCGAGGGGATGGGCATGGAAACGACCGTCCTGGAGACGACGCCCGGGCGGCCCAGTGTCGTGGGTGTGCTGCGAGGCAGTGGCGGTGGCCGATCCCTGATGCTCAACGGCCACATCGACACCGTCGGTCCGGGCCGCATGGAGTCGCCTTTCGAACCCCGCACCGAGAGCGGCCGCATGTACGGGCGCGGCACGTATGACATGAAGGGCGGAGTCGCCGCCTGCCTCGGCGCGGCCCACGCGATCGCCACCGGGTCAGGCCGATTGGAGGGAGACCTGGTGGTCGCCCTCGTCGCAGACGAAGAGGACCGCAGCCTCGGCACCCAGGAGGTGCTCGAGCACTACCGGGCGGACGGTGCAATCGTCGCCGAGCCGACCGACATGGGGCTGTGCCTGGCCCACAAGGGCTTCCTCTGGCTCGAGGTCACGACCCACGGGGTCGCGTACCACGGCAGCGACTACTCGCGAGGTGTCGATGCAAACCTCGGCATGGTGAGTGCGCTCGGGCCGGTGGCAGAGCTGCAGGGACAGCTCTTGAAAGGTCGAGCCCACCCACTTCTCGGACCCATGAGCCTGCACCTCGGGGTGCTCGAGGGCGGCGACGGACCGTCGATCTACGCCGAGCGATGTCGCGGACAGATCGAGCTCCGCACCATCCCCGGCCCAGCGCGAGACGAGGTCCTGGTCGCGATCTCCGCCATCATCGAACGCGCCCGCGAGCGGCGCCCCGACCGACAGATCGATCTCGAGCACAAGCTCGAGCGACCCGCCTTCGAGGCGATGCCCCAGAGCGACGTTGCGTTGACTCTCGGCGCGGCCTCGGCGGAGGCCACCGGCGCGGAGCCGTCGATCGTCGGCGTCCCCTTCTGGACCGACGCAGCCTTCCTTCGAGCTGCTGGAATCGACACGGTCGTCTTCGGTCCGACCGGCGCCGGTCCACACGCGGACGAAGAGTGGGTCGAGCTGGACTCGGTGGTCGCGTGCTCCGACGCCTTCGCTCAGACCGCGCTCAGCTACTGCCGCAGCTGAGTGGGCCGCGGCGACAGACGCGCCGAAAGCGCGCGGGCGTTAGGCCATGCGGACGCCGAAACACCCGCGTGAAGTGGGCCTGGTCGTAGAAGCCGAGGTCGAGCGCGATGTCGACGATCTCTCGATCCGTCGTCGCGAGCAGACGCGCCGCCTCTTCGAGTCGCCTCTCGCGCAGGTATCCACCGGGCGTCCGGCCGAGCCAACGCTTGAACGCTCGGGCCAGGTGCGCCGGATGTACCCCCGCCGCATCGGCCAGCGTCGTCAAGTCATGCCGCTCGGCGACCTGCTCGTCGAGCCGATCGCGAACCGCGCGCAGCCAGGTCGGCGGACGATCGCCCGAGAGGTGGCTCTGGCGCGTTCTGAGCGCCGAGACGAGCTCGAGAGCCAGCGCCTCGAGCGCCAGCTGTGACGCCTGATCCGGAGTAGCGAACTCGTCGAGGAGCGCCCGAACGAGCGCGGTGACGCCCGATTCGTGAACAACCAGCGGCCGCCGGAATGGATCGCCCTTCGTCGCCAGGCTCTCCAGTCGCTCCGGGAACACCTCGACGCCGAAGAGCTCGGTGGGGCGGCCGCCGAAGTGATCCGAGTGCACAACGCCGGGGCCTTTGGCTACAACCCCGCCGGCTCCGATCGAGTGAGCGTCACGCCCGATCGTCTGGAGCAGGCCGCCCCGCACGACCATCAGGACGTTGGCGTGTTGGTGAGCATGAGGTGGCAGCACTCGTCCCGCCCGATGCAACGAGCGCTCGAAGCGCAGCCCCTCGACCTCCTCGCGAACGAGGAGTTGGCCGAGGGAGACGTGCTCGTGGACGCTGGGCACGACTCGAGTCTCGTCGCGCCCAGCGACCCCTAGCGGGTCCGATCGAGGAACGGCTTGAGCTGACCGGAGCGACTCGGATGGCGCAGCTTGCGCAGCGCCTTCGATTCGATCTGGCGGATGCGCTCGCGGGTGACGTTGAACGATCGACCGACCTCTTCGAGGGTGTGCTCAGAGCCCTCGCCGACACCGAAGCGCATGCGCAGCACGAGCTCCTCTCGCGGCGTCAACGACTCGAGCACCTTGCCCGTCTGATCGGTCAGGTTGTTCGAGATCACCGACTCGACCGGCGAGGTCGCGTTCTTGTCTTCGATGAAGTCGCCCAGATGCGAATCTTCCTCTTCGCCGATCGGCGTCTCGAGGGAGATCGGCTCCTGCGCGATCTTCATGATCTTGCGCACCTTCGACGCCGGCAGGTCCATCCGCTCGCCGATCTCGGCGGCGGTCGGCTCTCGGCCGAGCTCCTGTACCAGCGAGCGGCTCGTTCGCGTGAGCTTGTTGATCGTCTCGATCATGTGCACCGGAATGCGGATCGTACGCGCCTGGTCGGCGATCGCGCGGGTGATCGCCTGGCGAATCCACCAGGTGGCGTAGGTCGAGAACTTGTAGCCGCGGCGGTACTCGAACTTCTCCACCGCCTTCATGAGGCCGATGTTCCCCTCCTGAATCAGATCGAGGAACTGTAGGCCACGGTTGGTGTACTTCTTGGCGATCGACACCACCAGACGGAGGTTCGCGACGATCAGCTCTTCCTTGGCGCGCTCGCAGGTCGCTTCGCCCTTGCGGATCTTGCGGATCGTAGCCGAGACCTGCGAATGCGTCGTGCCATAACGCTCGTCGATCGCGCGAATCTTGCGACGGTACTTCTCGATCCGCCGACGGTGCAGCGCCTGCAGCTCCTTGTTCGACTCGCGATCGAGCGCCAACTTGGCCCGGCGAATGTCCTGCTCGAGCATGGCGTACTGCCGGTCGAGGTTCTTCAGGAAGTCGACCAGTCGGTTCCTGGTCTGGAGCGAGAAGTCGATCGAACGGATGTCCTTCGCGATCTTGGCGACCACGCGGTCGATGTCGCGCTCGATCTCGTTGAACTTGTCGCCGCCGTCCTTGTAGCGCTTCTGCCGCTTACGCAGCGTCTGGATCTTGGCGTCGTGCCTGCCGATCTGCGTGAAGATCTTGAGGTTCGACTTGATGCGGTCCGCCGCCTTGGCGTCGAGCGGCTCGTCGACCTCACTGGCCATCAGCTCGCGCATCGCGCGTGGGTCGGTCTGTGCCGTCTCGTTCAACCGCAGGAGCTCCTTGAGCACCACGCGGTTCTCACAGAGCGCCTCGTAGACGACCCACTCACCCTTCTCGATGCGCTGGGCGATCTCTACCTCGCCCTCGCGGTCGAGCAGGGGAACCGTACCCATCTCGCGCAGGTACATGCGCACCGGGTCGTTGGTCTTCTCCTGTTCGTGAAGGCGGAAGTCCGGACTGTCGCCGGCCTCCGACTTCTCAAAATCGCCGACGACCGCCTCGGTCGCCTCACGATTCTGGTGCCGCTCTGGGCGATCGATGACTTCGATCCCCAATTCCCCGAAGCGGACGTAGATCTCGTCCAACTCATCGGGTACCGCCACCACATCCTCGGGCAGCATTTCGTAGATCTCGTCGTAGAGCAGGTAACCCTTGCCCCGACCCAACTCGATCAGCTGCTTGACGGACGGATGCTTCTCTTCGACCGTTGCTACAGTGGAAACTGTCAACAGAACTCTCCTACGCCGATTCCGGTTCTGACCTTCGATCCCAAGGCGAACTAGGCTCGCTCTTCAGACCCGTTTTGACGGCCGTGTAGTTCACGGCTGATGGTGTTCTTCTCGTGCAGGAGCCTCTCGAGACTCTGGTTGTCTCCGAGGCTTTGGGCTCGGCTGATTTCTGTCGACAACTCCCGCAACCGCTTTTGCTGCCATCGGCGCTTCAGTCTCGCGAGGGACTGCTGAAGCTCGCCCTTCGCCGCGGCAACAGGATCTTCTAACAGAAGTCTAGCTAGCTGGTCAACAGCCTTCCCCTCGGTTCCGACCTTCGCCAGCACCTGCTTGACCTCCGGCCGGCTACCGCCGGCCTCAGAATAGAGAGCAAGAAAGATCGAGAAAATATTCCTCAAATCCTGATCTAAAAACGCCTCCTCGGAAGGCATCTCCTCGGGCAGAGGCAATTCCACGCCGCTCGCCAGCAGAAGTTGGAGGAGACGCTCCTCCAACGTGCGAACGACATCTCGCGGCTGAGGAGCCTCCTCACGAACCGCACCGCCGCGGTCTCCACCCACCCGTCGCCAGAGCAGATCGACCGGAACGCCGAGTCGATCCGCGGCTACGCGAGCGTAGCTGTAGCGCAAAATGCCGTCCGGAATCGGCTTCAGCAGCTCGGCGACGCTGCGCGCCGCACGCGCCTGCTCGCTCGGTTCACTCCGCACGTTGGCGGGCACCTGGCGACGGATCTCGAGCATCACGGCGTCCTCGGCGCTCTCGAGTCGATCGAGCAGAGCGGCGTCGCCCTGCTTTCGGCGGAGGGAGTCCGGGTCCTCCCCTTCGGGCAACTCGGGCCGACGCACCGTCATGCCCTCGCTGAGCAGGATGGGCAGGGAGCGCCGAAACGCCGTCTCTCCCGCCGGGTCACCGTCATAACCGATCAACACCTCGTCGGCGAAGCGCTTGAGCAGACGCGCCTGCTCCGGAGTGAGCGCAGTGCCCATCCCGGCAACGCTCGTCTCGACGCCCGCGGCGGCGGCGCCGATGACGTCGAAGTAGCCTTCGACCAGGAAGGCCTTCCGTTCATCGCGAATCGCTCGCTTTGCCAGATCGAGGCCGTACAGAAGATAGCTCTTCTGGAAGCGCGAGGTCTCCGCTGTATTGACGTACTTCGCCTTGTCGTCGCCGAGCGCTCGACCGCCAAATCCGACCAGGCGGCCGGCGGCATTGCGAATCGGAAACATGAGGCGATGTCGGAATCGATCGTACGGCTTGTCGGGAGCCTTCTCCGAGCGCGCAGACAGACCGGCGGCCTCGAGCTCGCGAGCCGGGAAACGGGTGCCGAGAGCGCCCACCAGATTGCGCCACCCCTCGGGGGCGTAGCCGAGACCAAAGCGCTCGATCAACTCGGTCGGAATCTGGCGTCGCGACAGGTAGTCGAGAACCCGCGGCGCATTTTGTAGTTGCGCCTTGAAGTAGCCCTCCGCCTCCTCGAGCACCCGCTCGAGGTCGGGCTCGGTCTTACCGCTACGTGTCTCGACCGGTTCGGGAAGCGGAATGCCGTAGCGCCGCGCGAGCGCTTCGATCGCGCCGGGGAAGTCGTCCCCGGAGAGCGCCTGATGGAGTTTGATCCCATCGCCGCCCTGCCCGCAGCCAAAGCAGTAGTAGAGGCCCTGGTCGACGTCGACACTAAACGACGGCGTCTTCTCCTTGTGGAGCGGACAGAGGCCCTTGTAGCGCCTGCCGGTCTTCGTGAGCTTGGTGTACTCCGACGCGATGTCGACGATGTCGACAGCGTCTCGGACAGCTTGGACGAGCTGCGGGTTGAGTTGGATGTTGCGTAACGCCACGGGCCTCGTCTCTCGACTCTACCCGCGGAGCGAGACGATCGTGGCACCGTCGCCGCCCTCATTGCCACGACCCGGCCGAACAGCCGCCACAGCCGGATGATTCCGCAGGTGCTCCCGGATCGCCTTTCTCAGCCGCCCGGTGCCGTGCCCGTGAATGATGCGCACCTCGCCGTCCGCCGACAGGAGGGCCCGATCGAGGTAGCTGTCGAGCTGCTCCAGCGCCTCCTCGACCCGATGTCCGATCAGGTTGAGTTCGGAGCTCACCGCATCGACGTCCGGTCTCGGTGTCGGGGTCGCTGTCGGGGTCGACTTCGCACGATCCATCGAGACCGCGGCGCCGGCACCCTCCTCGAGGACCTCCAGGTCGTCGAGGGCGCAACGCATGCGTTTGCCATGAACGTTGACCTCGGCCTTGCCACGGTCGACACGTTCGACGACCCCCTTCCAACCGAGAGAACGGTGCTCGACCCGGTCGCCGAGGGTTGCGTCCGGCCCGGGCTCCTGTCCGGTCTCCACCTCCGGCGCCTCTTCGAAGACACGCTCGACCGCCGCCTCCGCGAGCCCACGCTTGCGCCCCGCTTCCATCTCCTCTCGAATGCGCGCGACCTCTTCTCGCAGCTCTTCGGTCACCTGGCGTCGGAATGCCTCCAGGTCCTTGCGAGCGCGCGCACCCACCTTGACCCGCTCCTCCGCGAGAGACGCCTGCAGGAGCTCGGTCTCTTCCTTCCGGTTTTCGAGCTCGGCGCTCCGGTCGGCAAGATCGTGGCTGCGCTGCTCGAGGTCGGCACGAATCGACTCGACTTCGGCAAGCAAGCGCCGAAGGTCTCGATGGCCGCTGCCCAGCAGATTGTCGGCTCGGTCGAGCCACTCTGTCGGCAGGCCGAGCCGGCGACCGAGAGAGATCGCCTCGCTACCGGCGGGCGCGCCGGGCAGGAGCTCGAACGTGGGTCTGTGGCTCGAGGCGTCGAACTGCATCGCGGCGCAGGTGGCTCCGTCTTGCTCGAGCGCCGCCGCCGCGAGAGGCGTCAGATGGGTCGTGATCATCGCCATCGACCCCCGCTCGAGCAGCCCCTCGAGGAGCGCGATCGAGAGCGCGCTCCCCTCTTCCGGATCAGTTCCCGAGCCGAGCTCATCGAGGAGCAGAAGGCTGTCGGGACCCGCCGCATCCCAGGCTTCTCGGAGCCGCAGTAGACGACCGCTGAAGGTCGAGCGGTCTTCGAGCAGATCCTGCTCGTCGCCAACGGTCGCGACGACCGACTCGAGCCACGGTGAGCGACTTCCGGCCGCGGCCGGAAACGGTAGGCCCACCTGAGCCGCCAGCGCCATCAACCCGAGCGTCTTGAGCGCAGCCGTCTTGCCGCCGGCGTTCGGTCCGGTAACGACGAGCGCACGCCGTTCGGGTAGGAGCTCGAGTTCGAGCGGCACGACCTCGCCGAGGTGGCCGGCGTGACCGAGCGCTCGTTCCCTCAACGAAGCCAACCTCGGGTCGAGCAGCGGATGGTAGCCACCGCTCACCCGCAAGGAGTGCCGCTCCGTGATCTCTACCAACCGCGCTTCACAGAGCTCCGCGAAGTCACACAGCGCCTGTTGCTGGTCGAGCAGGGCGAGGAAGTCGAGGTGGAGAGCGATCGACTCGACCGCCTCGCGAGCTGCGTCGACCAGATCGTTCAGCAACCGCTGACGCTCTTCCTGCTCGCGCTGCTGCGACTCGCGCATGCGGTTGTTCGCCTCGACCACCTCGAGCGGCTCGAAGTAGACACTCCGCCCGGTACCCGACCCGCGATGGACCAGTCCGCCGCCGCGCGACTTGGAGCCGGCCTTGAGGAGCACGACGACCCGGCCGTCGTGCAGCGGCATGGTCTCCTCGGCAAGGTCGTCTTTGTGCTTCTTGCCGTAGCTACGAAGCTCACCGTAGATCGCTTCGCGCGAACGGCGAACGTCGCCGCCCAAACTCATCAAGCGATCGCTGGCGTCGTCGCGCACCCGCCCGCGGCGGTCGAGGGTGCTTTCGATTCGACGCACCAGCCGGCGCAGGTCGTCGAGACGCTCCGATTCGGCGGCCAGTTCAGGGCACTCCGGATCGGCCGCTCCGATCGCCTTGCGCGTCCCCTCGACGGCCCGCAGCGCGGCGGCGAGGCGGTTGAGCTCGATGCCGACGAGTTCGCTGTCCCCCCGGCTCAGCGACTCGAGAACGGCGCCGAGCGGCTCCTCGAACGACGGCACCAAACGCTGGTGTTCCAGCAGGCTCGCCGCCTCGTGGAAACGGCGATGCCGCCGGTCGAGCACCTCCAGACGCGGAGCCCAAGTGGTCGACCGAACCCGCTCCCGGCCGAGATCGGTCGCCGCCATAGCGGACAGCATCTCGAGATAGCTACCGAACTCGAGTGCTTCCAAAGTCGCCGGTGTCGCCACCGGGGAACGAGCGGTTGTCACGCTCTGCTCAGTCTACTTTCTCTACCCAAAACGAAAAGGAGCGGGGACAAGCCCCGCTCCTCGATAGCTCGATGATCGCGCGCGCTTAGCGCAGACCCATGCGACGCTCTTCCGCCATCTTGCGGAGGACCTTCTTGCGGGCCTGCATGGCCTTGCGCTTGCGCTTGACCGAAGGCTTCTCGAAATGCTGGCGCTTCTTGAGCTCCGTCAGCACTCCCGACTTCTCACACTTGCGCTTGAAGCGACGCAGTGCGTTTTCGAAACTCTCTTCTTCTCTAATCTGAACTGCCGGCAACTTCTGTACTCACCTCGCCTTCGGATGTACTCCCGGCGCGGACAACGGGGCCCTCGATTGAGCGAGCCGCTCCCGTGCGGGGCTCGATAGTTTCGCCGAGCCCCGCCAGAATGTCAATCGAGCGGCTTGCCGATCGAACCGACTACGAAGCCTCTTCGGCTTCCTTCACGATCGCGTCGAACTTGAGCTGATAGGCCTTCGGCTCGTCGCCGCGGAACCAGACGGCGGCCGCATCGCCCGCCTCGGTGGTCGGGTAGAACCAGGCCGTCACCCCGCGCTCCGGATACTCCCGGACGTTGCGCAGGTTCGGCTGGCCGAGGAGTCCACGGACATCGTCCTGGCTCATTCCCTTTTCGACCTGCTCGAATCGCTCCTGAGTCATGTACCGCAGCTCTTCGGCGAGGGCCAGCGCGGCCTTCAGGTCCTCGTTGTCGGGATCGACCATCAGCGCCTGGCTGTAGATGTCCATGGCGCGCCGGTAGTCGCCGCCCTTGTCGATGTGCTCCTGGGCGACAATCAGGTCCTCGGCACTCTTCATGCGAATACCGGCGAGCTGCGCCTCGGTCAGCGGCTCACCCTCGATCGGCGGATCGGCGTTGATGAAGTCGACGATCGCGCCGTTGAACTCGTCGGCCTTGTTGGCCGCATCGTTCTCGAGCTGCTCGACGTTCGCTTCGAGCTCGGCGATCTGGTCCGCGGCGTCTTCAGCGCCCTCGTCGATGGCTGCGGCCAGAGCCGCCTTTGCATCGGCCAAATCCTGACGCGCGGCCTCGAGGCCCGCCTTGCCCTCTTCGAGCAGGGCGACCGCCTCGGCCTGCGCGGTTGCCAGCTGCTCCTCCTGGCTCGGCCCGCAGGCGACGAGACCCAGGACAACCAGGGCCGTGACCGCTAGTGACAAAACGCTCGTGGTGCGACGCATGGTGTTTCTCCTAGATGGAAAAGGTCCTAGATTGGGGACGAGCCAAGGTACCACAGCCGATTTTCAGCGTCCACCGAAGGGCTTAAGTCCGCGTCATTGAAGGATTTTCGTAGCCTCAAGTGTCCTTGACACCCGACCAACCGACGAGAATAATCGACCAGACCCAGACCGCTCTTCAGCGTTCGGTCGGCGTGGAGGGATCAGCATGTCAACTTCTGAGATATTCCGGGATCTGGACCCCAAGATAGCTGAGCCGCTCGCCAAGGTCACCGAGGCGTTGAAAGCTGAGATCAGCAGCCAGATAGACGGCGTGCGTCGAGACGTCCAGAGTCTGGCTTCCGGGGGCTCGCAGGCCGCCGGTACCGGTGGCGGCGATACAGGCAGAGAGCTCGACCCGCTCGAGGAGCTCAAGCTCGCAGCGGCGGGGATCGATCGATCGACCAAACAGGCGACCATCCTCGCCGGCTTGCTGGAGGGTGCGGGGCGGTTCTGCTCGCGCGCCGCCTTTGTTCTGACACGGGACGACGGTGAGAAGTGCTGGGGCAGCCTCGGCTTCGAGGACGCAGGCAAACCGCTCGAGGGAGCGACGGTCTCGGCACCGAACGGCAACTCGGCTTGGGGCCAGGTGCGTGCTGGAGCCGGAACGCGCGCCCTCTCGGCAGACGAGTGCGCCGCTTTCTGCGCGCAGTTCGACGCCAGTGCCCCGCAGGTCGGCGCCCTCCTGCCGCTGTCGCTCGGCGATCACGTCGCCGGCTATCTGTACGCCGACCGCGTGGGCGACGGGCATCTGAATATCAGCGCTCTCCAGCTTCTGACCTTCGTCGCCGGACAGACGCTCGAGACGCTGCCGGTCCGCAAGCGCAGCTCTACGCCGACGCTCACGGTGGCAGCCGCGGGCATGGAAGCAGCTGCGACCGAGAGTGCGCCGGCTGCCGAGCCCACGCCGCCGCCTGCTCCCCCGGCCCCCGAGCCGGAGGCGACTCCGGAGCCGGAGGTCATCGCCGAGCCCGAGCCGGCGCCGAGCGAGCCGGAACCGGAAATCCCCGACATCGAGCCGATCGCGGACCTCGACCCGCCGGTGGAACCGGAGGCGACCACCGAGACGATCGAGGCGCTTTCCGAACCGACGCTCTCGGCCGAAGATCTCGCGCCGCTGGTGACCGAGCCGGTAGAGACCGTCGACGAGCTCCTGGCCGACCCGGAGCCCGAGGTCGAGCCCGAGCCGGAACCAGAGCCGGAGGTCGAGCCTCTCCCGGAGCTGAGTGTCGAAGCCGAAGAGGAGACTCCCAGCGAGCCGCCGGCGAGTGAAACGGTCGTCATGTCGACCCCGCCGACCTTCGACCAGCCGGCAGAGCCCGAGGCCGCCGCGGTGGTTGAGGCAGCGCCAGCCGAGGCTGAGCCCACTCCCGCCCTCGATCCCGAGCCGGCGACCGAGCCCGCGGCGCCAGCCCCCGCTGCGGACGGCTCCTCCACGCAGGTCGTGCCACCAGATGACGTTCGCGGACCGGGCTGGGCCTTCACGACCCAGGAGGTCGGCAACGAGGCGGGCTCGGAAGCGCTCCACGAGGAGGCGCGTCGACTCGCTCGGCTCCTGGTGACGGAGATCAAGCTCTACAACGAGGAGCAGGTCGACCAGGGCCGGCGCGGTGGCGACGTCTATCGCCGCCTCCAAGAGGACATCGACCGCTCCCGGCAGATCTTCGAAGATCGCATCGACTCCCAGATTCGCGCCGAAAACGACTACTTCAAGGAGGCGCTCGTCCGCATCCTCGCCGGTGGCGACGAGAACCTCCTCGGCATGTAGTTCGCCCGTAGTCCGACTCAGTTCCCGCGGGTGACGTGCGGGGGGCGACTGGATATACTGGCTGCCCCCGTCGGGGAGGCACGGGTCCATAGCTCAGCGGTTAGAGCATCCGGCTCATAACCGGCAGGTCCCTGGTTCAAATCCAGGTGGACCCACATCTCCTGGCGAGCGGGTCCTCCTAACGGCTGGCTTCACGCATCGAGCGAGTACAATTTGACCACGACAAGCATGGAGCGTCCTCTCGACAGCGTCATCGATCTGCAGAAGGCTCTGAGTGAGCTGAGCCAAGCAGACGAGCGACTGCACGGCATTCCCGACTGGATGCAAGAGCTCCACGAGGAGCACTCGGGCCGCAAGGCCGAGATAGAGGCTCTCAAGGGCTTGATCGAAGAGGCGGCCAGCGAGCGCCGGCAGGCCGAGGCCGATGTTCAGGACTCGCAACTCAAGCTGCAGACCTACCAGGAGCAGATCGCCGCGGTCCGCAACCAGCGCGAGTACGGAGCGCTCCTGCAAGAGATGGACACCATCAAGGACACCATCAAGGCCCTCGAAGAGAAGGCGCTCGAGGCGCTCGAGCGTCAGGAGGAGTCACAGAGCTCCCTCGAAGAGCTCGAGTCGAACTTCAGCGAGCTCGACGGCCGCTACCAGACCGAGCTCGAGAAGTGGGAGGCTGAGAAGCC
This sequence comes from Candidatus Multivoradales bacterium, assembly GCA_965212505.1. Classification (GTDB taxonomy): domain Bacteria; phylum Acidobacteriota; class Thermoanaerobaculia; order Multivoradales; family JAHEKO01; genus JAHEKO01. Next base: position 4,989,160 of record OZ243123.1, on the reverse strand, counting down.
GGGTGTCGCCAAGCAGGTCGAGGCGCTCAAGGGTCGAATCGCGGTCCTGCGCGAGCGCCTCCCCGCCTCGAGCCTGTCGCTCTTCGAGCGAGTCGTCCAGCGTCACGGCGGCAACGCGCTCGCCGAAGTGCGCAAGATCGAGCGCGTCGGTAAAGGACCGCAAATCTGGTCGTGCAGCGTCTGCCACTACCGGGTGCGGCCGCAGTCGGTAGTCGAGATTGCGAACAACGGCAGCATCGTCTTCTGCGACAGCTGCAAGCGCATCCTCTTCATCGAAGAAGCCGCAGGCTAGTTCCGCCATGGTCGAGGAGCGCCTCGCCACCATCCGGTCGCGAATCGCCGAAGCCTGTCGACGCTCCGGACGCTCGCCCGACGAGGTCACCCTCGTCGGCGCCGCCAAGCGCCAGCCGATCGAGAAGGTCGTGGCGGCTCGGGACGCCGGCCTGCGAGTGGTGGGTGAGAATCGCGTTCAAGAGGCTCAGGCGAAGCGCGAGCATCTCGACGGGCTCGAATGGCATCTGATCGGCCCACTCCAATCCAACAAGGCGAAGAAGGCGGTCGAGCTCTTCTCGGTGGTCCACTCCATCGATCGCCTCAAGATTGCACGTGTCCTCGACCGCGAGGCGGCGAAACGCGACCAACCGCTCGAGGGCCTGCTCGAGGTCAACCTCGGGAGGGAGCCGTCCAAACATGGCTTCGACCCCGATGCTGTGATCGGGGCGGCTCGCGAGCTCGCGGGTCTCGAGGCGCTACGCATCGTCGGACTGATGGCAATTCCCCCGAGAGAGTCGGATGAGTCGGCGGCGCGCGGCTGGTTCGCCCAACTCAGAACGCTGCGCGACGAGCTTCGCGAACAACCGGACTGGACCGACTTCCCCGGCTGGCTCTCGATGGGTATGAGCGGCGACTTCGAGATCGCCATCGAGGAGGGCGCGACCCACGTGCGCGTCGGCACGCTCCTCTTCGGCGAGCGCTCGTGAGAGGATCGCGCCCGCGATGCGCCTACTGATCCTCCTGCTGAACCTCTACGCCTGGGTCATCATCGCGCGCGCCCTGGTCTCGTGGGTCTCCAACGACCTGCGCAACCCGATCGTTCGCTTCCTTCACGCGGCGACCGAGCCGGTACTCCGACCGCTGCGCCAGGTGCTCTCCCCGGGCGGCGTCGGCAACATCGACATCTCTCCCATCCTGGCGATCGTGCTGATCCAGATCGCCAAGTACGTTCTCATTCGGCTCAGCTGGTGACGCTCCCGACCGGTACCCGGCGCCTCTTCCCCGGCGCGGAGCCCGAACTCGACGCAAGCGACAACGAGCTCCTCGAGCGACTCCTCGAGGACGGCGATCGACACGACCTCGGGTGGCTGACCGAGCAGGTTTCGGAGAGCCGCCTTGCGGAGTGGCTCGAGAGCCGAGGCGCTCGGCGCCTTTCCGACCGCAGCCGAGCTTTCTGGAGCTTGGTGCTGAACGTGCCGCTCTCGCCTCGCAGCGAAACCTCGCAGGAGCTCTGGCTGCTGTGACGATCCAGCTGCCAGGAACCCTGACCGACGAGACGGCCGAAGCGCTACGCGGCCTGGCGAACCGCTCGTGGGCCGACGACTTCTATCTCGCCGGCTCAGCGGCGTTGGCTCTCTACCGCGGACACCGGGTGGTGCGCGGCCTCGACCTGATGAGCTCGACCAATCGTCTTGCGAGCGCCGACCGCCGTGACCTGCTCGGCGACCTACTCGAGATGGACGAAACGAGCCGCGTCGAGACCGCGCGCGACGGCTACCTCTTCGCCAGACTCGGCAGCGGCGTCGGCCTCCGACTCTTCTACTACCCCTACCCCTCGATCGAGCCCCACGAGAGCGCCGACGGTTTGGCGGTCGCCTCGGAGATCGACCTGGCACTGATGAAGCTGGGCGCCATCATCAGCCGCGGCACCCGTCGCGATTTTGTCGACCTCTACCTCCTCTGCCGCAACGTCCAGATCGCAGAAGTGCTCGATCGATCGGAAGACAAGTTCGGCCACGTTCGCGACTTCCAGCTCCAAGCCCTCAAGGGGTTGGCGGACCTTTCTCTGGTCGAGCGCGATCCGATGCCGCAGCTCGTCGACGGACCTTCGTGGGCAGAAGTAGAGAGCTGGCTCTTTGGCGAAGTTCGTAGTCTCGCGAGAGAACGCGTCGGTCTGGGCGGCTAGCCCGCTCTCTAACGGCTGGCCGCGCGAGCGGACGCGAGTGAGAAACGCGGGCTAGACTCGACGACGTGAGCGACCTTCTGATTCACAACGTCGCCGAAGTCGCGACACCGACAGGCCCCGGACCTCTTCGCGGACCGGAGCAGGGGCGCGTACGCCGAATCGAGCGCCCCGAAGTTCTCTGCCGAGACGGCAAGATCGCATTCGTGGGATCTCCCGAGGAGCGCCGCGAGCGTTTCGGAGAGCTCGAGGGCGCCGCACGACTCGATGCCGACGGCGGCACCGTGGTGCCCGGCTTCGTCGACCCGCACACTCACCTTCCGTGGGCCGGAAGTCGCGAGCACGAGTTCTCTCAGAGACTCGCCGGCAAGAGCTATATGGAGATCGCCGCCGAGGGCGGTGGCATCCTCTCGACCGTCCGCTCGACCCGCGAGGCATCCGAGGGTGAGCTGAACGATCAGGTCGCGAAGCGCCTCGACTGGATGCTCACCTCCGGCACCACCACCGCCGAAGCCAAGAGCGGCTACGGACTCTCCACCGACGACGAGCTCAAGCAGCTACGCGCGATTCGCACAGCGTCCGACGCACACCCCGTCGACCTCGTGCCCACCTTGATGGCCGCGCACGAGATTCCACCCGAGTATCGCGACGACCGAGATCGCTACATCGACCTGGTCTGCCAAGAGATCGTGCCGGCCGTGGCCGAATCGAAGCTGGCGCGCTTCTCGGACGTCTTCTGTGAGCACGGCGTCTTCACCGTCGACGAGTCGAGGCGTGTGCTCGTCGCAGCCCGCGAGCACGGCATGCTGCCCCGGCTTCACGCCGACGAGTTTGTCGACTCGGGCGGCGCTCGCCTGGCTGCCGAGCTCGGCGCGCTCTCCGCCGACCACCTCATCGCCATCTCGGAGGCCGGCATCGAGGCGCTCGCCGGCAGCGGAGTGGTCGCAACCCTCCTCCCCGGCACCAGCTTCTTCCTCATGAAGCACACCTACGCCCCGGCCCGCCGCATGATCGACGCCGGCGTTCCAATCGCGCTGGCCACCGACTGCAACCCGGGCTCGTCGTTCACCGAGTCGATGCCCATGGTCTTTGTGCTCGCGGTCTTCGAGCTCGGGCTGACGATCGAAGAGGCGCTGACCGGAGCGACGCTCAACGCCGCCTGCGCACTCGGCATGGGCGACTCGATCGGCTCGGTCGAAGAGGGCAAGCGCGCTGACCTTCTGATCCTCGACGCGCCCAACCTGCTACATCTCGCCTACCACTACGGGGTGAACCTGGTGCGGGTGGTAGTCAAGAACGGCGTTGTTGCGCACCGGAACCCGGCTCCGACGGTGACTCCTTAGCTCTCGCTCCATCCGTTGTTAGGGTCGAGCACGCCCCCAGCAGAATTAAGAACTGTCCCCCGGTTCCTGCTCTGGAGATACCCTCGGGACTGCGCTCAGTGCCTCTGCGAACACACCGATATCGTGCCGAGCGATCGGACCCTTCTTCATCGGAATATCGACACGTAGAACGGCCACGCACGGGTCTACGTTCTTCGGTCGCCACGGTCTGAGGATGCCTTCAAAGACAAAGCGGCGAAGCAGGAGCCTCGCCGCCTCGAGGATCTCACCTTTCTGATGGACGCGAAACGTGGTCAGCCCCTTCACGTTTTCGTCGCGCTCTCGCTTTGGTACTCCGAAGAAGCCAGTTACCGGCGAGGAATGGAAGGCGTACGCTGTTCGAATTCGAGGAGAGGACGTCGCTGCGTATTGGGCGAGTCCTCCTCCTAGAGAGTGACCGGCAGCCTCGACAAAGAGCTTCCTGCCCGCGAAAGTCTCGTCCAGCAATGCGAGCGCTGGCTTGATGAGATCTCTCGTCTGGTGATAGTGGTCATAGACGAAGAACCGCGTGACGAACCGGAACCACCGCAGGTTCGCAAACCAGTCCCAGGAGCCGGTTGTGCCGCGGAACACGAGCACAGCCCTGACAAGTTCTCCAGGGTGTGTTCGATACCAGAGTTCCGCATGCAGTCCGGGAAGAGTCCACCGGCGTCGACGTTTCGCACTGAGTTCCGGAAGCGGCAGAGGCTGCCATCCTTCGGGAGCAACGATCTGCTTTGCCTCGGCCTTCCCGTACACCCTTGAGCAAAGCACGGCGAGCGCTCTCAGTTCGCTCATGCAGGGACATTTGAGCGAAGCGGGTCGCTCTCCGTTCCACGAGCACTCGACTCCTCGAGCCGTCTCCGTCTCGAACAGGCAGCACTCTCCGCCGAGGACAGCAGACGCATCCAGTCCCTGTTCGAACGCCCCCTTCACTCGAAACCAGATACGTGGCGTCTTCGCGGCTGCCATAGTCCCATCCTCTCTACCTGAGACGCTCTGCGCCTGCTGGCGGAAGGTCGTTGGCACGCGAGTCATTCCCGCCTGGGGGACGCGCGCAACTGCTAGAAGGTTAGACGACCACAGTCGAAGAGTTCGCAGACCTCGCACGCCCCTCCAGCGACATTGGTGTCCCAAGCTGGATTCGAACGCGTTTGCCAGCTAGCGGCGTCCTGGTGCCTGGCGGCGCTCAGCCCCCTTGGCAGAGCGACCCGTCGGTCGGCTTGACGACCAGCCGGGAGGCCGGCCGCTCGCCGAAGCAGCGACGCGTACCGTCAGGCCAACTCACCTCGAGCGCCTCTATCTTCGACTGCGCACCGAGCCCGAAGTGAACTGTCGGTTCGTTCGAGGCCTGGTAGCTGTACGCGGAGCGCACCTCTCGAGAGAGCGTGTTCCCTCCGACGGTCGCTGAGACAACCGCACCGAGTGCTGGCGCACCGGCGGTCGTCTGAACGTCGACGCGCAGAGCTCCGCCTCGCCCGGGCGCCCGGTTCCGGAGCAGGTAGGTCGGTCCGTCGCGGTTGACCACCAGGACGTCGATGCCTCCGTCGCCGTCGACATCCCCGAACGCCGCGGCGCGACTCGTCGCGATCAGCAGCTCCTCCGTGCCGCCGCGCGGGGTCACCTCCTCGTACTTCGGACCGGGCTTTCCCCGGATCACTAGATTCGGTTCTGCGAACGGATCAGACTCAACAAAGATCCGCCCCTGCCGCGCGATGGCGCCGTTCGCCTGGTAGAGGTCAAGCGTGCCGTCGTTGTCGAAGTCGATCCACCCCATACCGAACCGAGTGAGAGCGCGCGACACGGCCCCGAGACCGCTGGCACCGGTGCGATCGGAGAAGTAGCCGCCGTCGTTCAGGAAGAGCGAGTCGCTCTCGCCGGCGAGGTTGCAGACGACCAGGTCCAGATCACCGTCGCTGTCGACGTCGGCCGCCGCCACCCCCATACCCGCCTTCGGCTTGCCGCTCGCGTCTGCGGCTGCGCCTCGGAAGATCGCCTCTTCGCGGAACGTGCCGTCGCCCTGGTTGAGCCAGAGCTGGTCGAGCATGTTGTCGTTGGCGACAAAGAGGTCAGGCCAGCCGTTGGCGTCGAAGTCGCCGGTGACCACGCCGAGACCGGTACCGAAGGCGACCGACATTCCCGCCGGGACAGTGACATCGGTGAATCGACCGTCGCCCTCGTTGCGGTAGAGCACGTCGGGAGCGGGGGCGCTGTAGTTCGCCGGGCCGCAATAGGTTCGTCGACCGGTGGCGTCGAAACATTCGGTCTCGTCCGACGCGCTCCAGTGGAGGTAGTTGATCGTGAAGAGGTCGAGGTCGCCGTCGAGGTCGTAGTCGACAAACGCCGCGCTCGAACCCCAGCCGTCGGCTCCGACTCCGGCCGTGGTCGTGACGTCTTCAAACCTGCCACCGCCGAGATTGCGCAGCAGGACGTTCGGTCCGACATTGGTGACGTAGAGGTCGGTTCGGCCGTCGCCGTCGTAGTCGCCCGCGGCTACGCCCATGCCGAACCCTCGGTCGTCCGCACCACTCTTCTCGGTCGCGTCTTCGAAGGTGCCGTCGCCTCGGTTCAGGAAGAGCCGATTTCCTGGGCGCTCGGCGGCAGGGGTCGTCAGGTTGCCACCCTGCACGAGATAGGCGTCTAGGTCGCCGTCCTGATCGGCATCGAAGAGCGCTGCGCCGCCCGCGTGAATCTCGGGAAAGAGGAATTGTCCCGGCTCGTGCCCCGACTCGTGCACGAAGTCGAGACCGCTCGCCGCCGCCACCTCTTCGAACCAGGGCTCCTCCGCGCCGACCGGAAGGGCTGCGAGCAGGAGCAACGACGCGAGTCCAAGAACCTGCCTCACCGGTTTCCCTCCCCTTCGAACTCTCGGATTCGGTTGCGGATCTTGATCATCGTCGCATCCTCTTCCTGAAGCTCGCCGGCGGTCGCCAGCGCCTCGCGCGCGCCGTCCAGGAGCCGCTGTTCTACACGCGCAACCGCGAGCCCCACCCATGCCTGGCCCAGAAAGGGGAAGCGGTTTGTCGCCTGTTCGAAGGTACGCTCCGCCTCGGGCCACGACCCCAGCCGGATGTACGCGTCTCCCTGCATCAGCCACGCGTTGGGGTTCTGGTGCGCCCCCGAGCGCATCGCCTGCTCGAGCGACGCCACGGCCTCCTCGAGTCGCCCGGCGCCGTGGAAGATCGAGGCGCGCTCGAAGTGACCCTGCCAGAGGCGTGGGTTCGCCTCGACGGCCCGGTCGGCCCAGGTGAGCGCCGTGGCCGCCTCGCCACGGAACCGATACGCCTGCGCCAGGTGAACCAACGTCAGGAACTCGTTCGCGTCGACCACGAGCGCCGCCTGGAGGGCTTCGAGAGCCGCGGGTATCTCGCTCCGCTGCAGATGGGCCTCGGCGAGCTGATTCAGCAGCCCAACGTGGTCGGGATGACTGAGCCGTAGCTCCTGAAGCTCTCGAACGACTCGGTCGACCTCACCCCGCTCCAGGCGCGCGCTGAGTAACCGCAACGTGTTGACCACGCCCGCGGCCGAGGTGAGCACCTCCTCGTGCCACTCGTCGGGAAAGTACGCTCCCATTCCGGCACTCATCCCGAGAACGCGGCGAGCGGCGGTCTCGTCACCGGCGGCAACCAGAGCACGACCGAGCAGCTGACCGGCCACGCCGTTGGTGCGATCTGCCGTGAGCACCGGCGTCAGGAGATCGATGACCTCGCGCGGCTGTCCGCGCTCGAGCAGAATGCGGGCGATACCCACCCAACCGGCCGCGGCTGCGGGGTCGACGTCGACCGATCTCCGGAACGCGAGCTCGGCCTCGTCGGCACGCCCGAGCTCGGCGAGCCAGCGACCACGGCGCCAGTGAGCCGGCGCGTAGCTGGTGACCAGGTCGTCCACGTCGTCGAGCGTTGCAAGCGCGCCCTCGAGGTCGCCCAGTTCGGCCAGGGTGAGCGCCTGGAGGTACCAGGCCCTGGCGGTTTCGGGTGCAAGCTCGGCAGCGCGACGGTAGGCGTCGAGCGCCGGGTCGGTCAGCTCGTGCGCGTGGAGAACCTGTCCAAGCTCGAGCCATGCGACGGCGTCTTTGGGCTCCGTCACCGTTCTGCTTTTTGCCGCCTCGATCCGCTTGCGAACCGCAGGATCGGCTCCCTCGAGAATCGGCTCCTGAGCGACGACCGAGCTCGCGAGCAGGAACGTCGCGCAGACGACAGGCGGCAACAGCCGGGGTCCAAAGCTCATTTGCGATTCATCCGGCGCTCGACCCTCTTCGGATCGATCGACTACTCCCCTTCGAACCGAGCGTCGACCGGCAGTCGTGCGACGCCCGCGAATCGATACTTGTCTCCCGGGATCACCTGGAAGGAGAGCGCGTTGTCGATCCAGTCGTGGTTCTCCGACACGTGGCCGGTCGGGGCGTGCACGGCAACAGTCAGCGAGTAGTGCCCGTGGCCGAGCTCGAGGTCGACGGCAAAACGCGCCGTTCGGCGGTCGCCGGCACGAGCGGGCGGGGTCGGCACGTCGAGGTAGGTCGTGTTGGCGCCGAAGACTTCGTTGCCCAGGCGATCGCGAAGGAGGATGCCCACGGTGTAGTCGGCCAGGTCTTCGCCGAAGTCGAGGTCGACCTCGAAGACGCCCTGCTCACCGGTCGTGAAAGAGGCGCTCTCGACGCCCTCGGGGTCGGTCAGGCGCACCGCCGCAATCGTCGCCTTGCCGTCGCCCGAGCGCGTTTGTACCCGCCGTTCGTCGGAGGCCAGCTGTTGAATCGAGGCCTCCTTCTCGCGCTGCGCGATCATCGCGTTGTAGTAGTCGAGAATCGCTTCGGCCGGACCTTCCCGGACCAGCAGCCCCTGGTCGAGCAGGAGCGCACGATCGCAGAGCGTCTTGACCGCGGCCGGGTCGTGCGAGACGAAGAGCATGGTCGTCCCCGCGTCCTTGAACTCACGAATCCGGCCGATGCACTTGTGCTGGAAGTAGGCATCGCCCACGGAGAGCGCTTCGTCGACGATCAGGACGTCGGGGCGATGGGTGGTCGCCACCGAGAAGCCGAGGCGCATCTGCATGCCGCTCGAATAGGTGCGCAACGGCCGGTCGAGCACCCCGTCGAGCTCCGAGAAGCGGGCGATCTCAGGCAGGCAGCCCTCGGCCTCGGCCTCATCCATGCCCATCATCTGGAGCGCCATCAGGGCGTTCTGCTTGCCCGTGAAGTCTGGGTGAAAGCCCATCCCGAGCTCGAGCAGCGCCGACACCCGACCGCTGACCGAGAAGTTCCCTTCGGTGGCGCGAGTGGTGCCGACAATCAGTTTGAGGAGTGTCGACTTGCCGGCCCCGTTCTGCCCCACGATGCCGACCGCTTCTCCACGGTGAACTTCGAACGAGACCTGGCGGAGCGCCCAGAGCTCCTGATGGCGGCGCAGCGCTCCGAAGGTCGCCCACTCGAGCGCCCGGTGACGCGGCGCAGGGTAGCGCTTGTAGCACTTGCCGAGGCTCTCCGCGCGGATCTCGCCGCCCGGCATCGTGATCTCGCTCACAGCTCGTCCACCATCTCGTGCGACAGGCGGCGGAAGACCACCAGACCCACGATCAAAAAGAAGCCCGCCACGACCAGAGGCCAACGGAGCTCCGTCCAGCTCGGCCACGCGTTGTCGAGCACAATGCGCTGATAGCTCAGAAAGAGCGGCGTCAGCGGGTTCCAGGAGAGAACGTCGCGAATGCGCTCCGGCAGAATCGCGATCGGGTAAACGATCGGCGTCGACCAGAACCAGAGATTGAGCAACACCGACCAGAGCTGGCCGACGTCACGGAAGAAGACGTGCAGCGTGCCGAGCAGAATCCCGAGTCCAATCGCGAAACCCTGCTGTACAACCAGGAGCGGCAGAAACGCGAGCATCGCCTCGCCTGGGAAGCGCCCGACGACCAACAAGAGAACGACAAAGATCACCGCCACCAGCAAGAAGTTGAGCGCCGCCGACAGCAGCACGATCACCGGCAGCGTGATGCGCGGAAAACTCATCTTCTTGAGCAGGTTCGCACTCTCGACGAACACCACCTGACAGCGCCCAACCACCTCGGCGAAGAATCCCCAGATGAGGATGCCCGTGCAGAGGAAGAGCCCGTAGCTGAGCGAGTCACCCGCCTCGCCGGCAACCCCCGGCAGCTTGCCGCGCATGACCGCCGAGAAGACGATCAGGTAGATCAGAATCGTCGCGAGCGGTGTGAGTACCGCCCAGACGCCGCCGAGCAGCGAGCCGAGATAACGGCCGCGAAACTCCCGACCGACCATCCCGAAGACAAATCGTCGAAAGACCCAGAGGGCCTCCAACATGCCCAGGAGGCCGCTGCGTTTGACGGGGCTCGGCACGGTCGGGGGCAGTTTGCCACAACGGAGGAGCGACGGGCGCTCCTGGCGCGCTTCGGCGGACTCCGCGCCCAGGACCAAGTCGCTGCCAGAACGTCTAGTTCGGTCCGTCGTTCGCGATGTGTCTCAACCCGCGTTCGAGAATGCGAGACAGGTACAGGACGACAGTCAGGCCAACCGCCAGAAGCAACGAACTACAGATCCAGCTCCAGGAGTCGAACGTCGCCTTCATGACGACCAAAGTACCGGTGTAGGCCATGATTCCTCCACCGAGAACGAGGACTGCGCCAACCAGGGCAATCTTCTTCCTACGACTCAGGCTGTCCGTCAAAACGAGGACCGACAAGAAAAACAGCAACGGTGCCCACGTAAGTGCCGCTTCGACGTGAACGCGCAAGCGTGCTCCCGACATCGTGAGCCGTAGCAGGTAGCCCATGACCAGAACGAGCGCTACCGAGATGAGCCGGGTTCTCATGCAAACGGAGCCTCGAGGTGGTTGGAGCCGTGAGGACGTCCGACGACTACCCCACGTGCAAGGAGACATTCGCAACCTCCTGCTGGATCCTCACCGGCTGCGTGCTGGATCATCACTTTGAGATCGTCGGCCTCGTCGTAAGCCGTCACTTGGAGATCTTCGCGGCCTGAAACGGGGGCACTAGTGCGCACCCAATGCGGGCCCCACTAGGAAAACTGATTGCTCTTGCAAGCCAGCGCCGGAAGGGGCTCGAAACGCCTGGGGTAATAGCGTGCCCCGATCTCATTTACCAACTCCACGAGGAAGCCAACCTCCGGCTCCTCGCCCGCTTCGCACACCTCATAGCCCACAGAGTAGCCACGAGTTCGGTGGAAGACCTCGACCTCGGGCATGTCACAGCAGTGAGGCCTGTATCCCGAGGCTCTCAGAGCCTCGATCGCCGCGCCGAATCTCGGACTGGAGAGAGTTTGTCTCAACCGCTGCCGGTCCTCCTGCCGAAGGGACTTCGTCCGCAAGACCCTGCCTCGATCCCGATAGCTGATCGTGCCGTCCTCGAAGAAGAAGACTTCGGAGCTGACCATACCAACGGAGTAACCAACGCTGAGCACGTCGTCTGTCGGATGCGGCACGTTTGCAGCGGCACAGGCATTCAGCGTCGATGCGGCGGATACCAATGCCACCGCGACAAGCGGCATCGTGAGACAAAGACTTGGTGATCGAAACCGGAGAAGCGACAAAGTAGAACCTCTCAGGGTCTTCGCCGTTGACTCGCTGGAAACTAGCTTGCTCTGGCGCACTCGAGAACGCCCGATCCCGCGGCGTGCTCGCGCAGCAGCCCGACCTCGGGCGACACCCCTAGTCCTCCGATTCACCGCACCATGCGTCCGCCGCTACGCGGCGCCAGGTCGCGGTGTCGAGCGGCACCCAGCGGTCGCCTGCCCACCGTTCGGCGCGCGTCAGACTCGAGTCGGGCACCGACAGATCGGTCACGTCGCGCATCTTGAGCTCCGTGCCGTCCGGCAGGGTTCCGCCCGCGGTCGTTTGAAAGCGCGAGTCATCGAGCGCCTCGACGTGGCCGCCGAACGCCAGCCCACCGGCCGTGGTTGACGACGTTCGAATGGAGCTGTCATCCACAAACCAGCGATGTTCGATCGTGGTCACCGGCTCGCAACGGCCGTCGGCGAAGACCCCCACGACCCGAGTCGTCGATAGATCGCCGTCCACCGTGTGGCGGCGAACCCAGTGAGTCGCTTTGCCCTCCCCAGGGTCGGCGTTGTCCTGCTGCCAAGTTGCGCTTCCGGCGGCGAAGTAGCTCACGAGGGTGTCGAAGTCTGCTTTGGTGGTGGCCGACCGCACCGCTACGGAAATGACGGCCATGAGTGCCGCAAAACACGCGGTCGCAACCATCCGTCGGCTCATCGTCAGCCCTTCGCCTGTGGGTAGCTCGGCTTCACATCCACCGGCACGTCCCCGAGCTTCCCAATCGCCGCCTCGAGCTCCGGCGTCGCCTTGCCGTAGGTGTCGAGGAACTCCTTCGTGCCATCGTAGTCGCCGGTCGCCTGGAGCATGAGCATCAGGTTCAGGAGGTCGCGAATGGCGCCCGGGAATTCGTCAGAGACGGTCCGGAACAGCCCGTCGTCGCCAACCACCAGGGCACCCTTCTCTAGCAGGTAGGTGAACTGCGAGACGGTGCCGCGGCCGTGGGCCTCGTGGAGGCCAAAGCGCGCGGAGCGAAAGAGGCCGGCGACGTAGGTCGGTTCGAGGGTGTCGAGAACGTGTTGGTCGATCATGCCCTTCTCCGCCAGGGCAAGCGTGTTGTAGGTGCCCATGACGTCGGCCTTGGCCTCTTCGAGCGTCGAGTAGAGATCTCTCAGCTCGAGCCGCACCTCGGTTTCGCGGCCGTCAACCGTGATCAGGCCGGGACCGAGGCCGTGCGACAGCTCGTGGTGGAGCACCTCGCTCAGGAAGGCGTCGAACGACACTCGCTCGACGTCCTCGGCGGCCATGACGCGCTCGGCGATCGGCACCAGCACCTTGTCGTACTTGGCGCGCAGCACGTTGCGCAGAATGACCTTCTTCGAGCCCTTCTCCTCGCGCACCCGCTCGTCGTTGGGCAGGTTGAACGCCAGGGTCTGAACGCCCGCCTTGGTGTCACCGGCGGCGAACACCAGATCGACAACCCGAATCGGGCTCTCCGAGCCGCGGTCGAAGTTCTTGTGCTCGTCGGCGATCGGCAGGTTGCGCTCCAGCCAGGGGAGCTCGGCCTTGAAGCGGTCGAGGGCAGCCGAAGCCTCGGGCAGCGTCACGGTCACGAACGACTCGAAGGCGCTCTTCCAACCGAAGAGCCCATCCTCGTAGGTCTCGTACGGGCCGATGGTGACCTCCACCGGCGAGTCGAGGTCCATCCAGTCCTTGTCGCTCTCGTAGTAGTCGCCCGAGAAGAAGGCGTCGGCTCGCGACTCGAGGAACCGCTTGAGTGTCGGCTGGCTGGTCAGGGCGGCCGCCTCGCGCATCTTCGCCGCTGCGGGCTCCAACCACTCTTTGAACGCTTCGGAGTACGGGATGGCGGCAAAGCCGTCGCCGTCACGGACCACGAGAGTGGTCAGGGAACCGATCTCCTCGCGGCGCTCGGGATTGGCCTCGAGCCACGCCTCGAGCTCTTCGCTCGTCACGTCGGTCGGGTAGTAGCCCGCGCCGGAAGGGTGGTCGAGATCGCCGATGAACGAGCCCATCTCGTCGAGACGGTCCCAAGGACCAAAGTTGATGGTGTAGTACTCGCGCGCCGCGTCGGCGTTGGGCGCCGTCGAGGCTTCGAGGTCGGCGCGCAGGCGCGGGTTATCGGCCCAGACCTGGCGCAGGAAGATCTCGTCCATCGGGTGCGACGCCTCGACCAGGAGGTCGAGGACCGCGCGGTCCTCATCTGTGAGCGCGGTGAGGTCGGCCGTCATCTCGGTCGGTGCGTACTGTTTCAGACGTTCGGCGACGTCGGTAGCGATCAGCAACTCGGTTCCCTCCGTGGCCTCGTGGGCGTCGTCGCCCGGCTGGCCGCAGGCGAGCGGCAGAAGCAAGATCATCAGAATGGCGATTCGATTCAAGTTCAGACCTCCGTTGTCGAGAGCGTCATCCTACTCTTCTCTACCCAGGGCGAGCGCCGTTCGCAGCGCCAAGTCGAGCAACTCCTCTCCTTCTCGCAGCGACATGCCGCGCTCGTCGCGCACGAAGCTCACCCGGTACTCCGCCTGCTCGTCGGTCGCCGCGAGCGCCTGCCGGAGCGACACCGGTAGATCGCCGGGTTGATACGACCAGATCTCCATCGGTAGCTGACGAACGCGCACGTTGTCCGGCGTGCCCGCTGACGGGTCCCACTCGAGCGCTTCGTAGTTGGTCACCCGCAGACCGGTCGGCGAGCCGAGCAGAATCAGCGCTCGACCCCGAACCGTCAAACTGCCGCGATCGCCGTCGTCGCGATAGAGCAGGTCCGCCGCCTCCACCCTCTGGTAGAAGGTGTCGCGGAACGGATTGATCGGCGTCGCCGGGTCAGGGTCGCGCCGCGCCCAGAAGCGCTCGACAAAACCCAACGCCTCGGCAGGACTCGAGGCCTTTGCCAGGTCCTGCCGCTCCGCCGGGAGGAGGAGCCAGCGGACCGGCCCTTCTGCCCAGGACCCGAGCTCGCCGGTGCTCGCCGGCGGCCGCGGTGGTTTCTGGGCTCTTGCGCCAACCGGCGCGAGCAGCCACAGAGCCAGCGAGAGAGGCAGAACGAGCCCGAGCCTGGATCGGCCTTTCAGATGGCACCTCTCAAAGCGCGAGCGCACGCCCGGCGACTACCGAGACCAACCGGAGCGACGACTACCCGCCGTCGCGCTGCCGCTCTTCGAGCTGTCGCAGGCGCTCGAGCAGCTCGGCCCGGCGGCGTTCGACTTCCTTCTCATAGTCGACGAGGTTGCCGCTCTCGACCACGTAGACACGCGGGAACTTCTGCGCATCGCCCTTCTCGTCGAACTGAATCGTTCCGGTCACGCCCGGGAAGTCGCGAATGCCTCGTACACCCTTCCAGAGGTCGCGAGGGAAGGGGCCCGTCTCCTCGAGACCGGCCGCCATCACCATCAGCGAGTCATAGCCATGGGCCGCGTAGAGGTCGGGCGACAGGCCGAACTTCGTTCGGTACGACTCGACGAACTTGCCGATCGCCGGGTCTTCACTGTCGAGCTCGAAGACCGCTCGCGTGAGGAAGACCTTCTCCGCGTCGGAACCGACTCTTTCGATGACCTCAGGCAGCGCAAAGGCGGCCGTGGTCAAGATGTTGCCGTCGAACTGACGCTCGCGCAGCGCCTGGATCATCTTGGCGGTGTCCTCGGCATAGGCCGCCACGTAGACGGCCTGCGGAGCCAGGGTCATCACCCGGTCGATGAAGCCGGAGAAATCGGCAGCGCCCTGCGGGTACTCGATCACCTCGGAAACCGAGCCACCATTGCGCTCGAACTCGGTCTTGAAGACCTCCTGAATGCCACGCGCGAACGGGTCCTCTTTGGTGATGATGACGACGTTCTCGATTTGCAGCTTCCGGGCCGCAAAGTTCCCCATCGTCGTGCCTTCGCGCGAGTCCGACGGGAAGACGCGATAGAAGTTCTTGGAGATGCCGGTGAGCTCCGGACTGGAGGCCGACGGCGAGACCAGAACCCGCTCAGAACGGTCCGCCTCGGCAACCATGGCCAGCGCCTCGGCAGTGGTCACGCCACCGACTACGGCGAAGACACCGTCGCCGAACATCTGGTCGAGCAGGGAGCGCGCCGTCTCCGGATCACCCTCCGAGTCTTCGATACGAATCTCGATCTCGTACGGGAAGCCGTCTCTCGCGGCGATGTCCTCGACCGCGATCTCGACGCCCTTCTTGATCGATTGCCCGTAGATTGCGTATGGGCCCGTGAGGGGGAGTACCGCACCGAACTGGATCGCTTCGTCCTCATTGCACCCGAGAACCGCAATCGACAGAAAGGCCAACCAAAGATAGCGTCGCATGTCTTCCGACCGCCTCCTTCTCGATCCAAACAGACTATTCGGTAGGGCAGAACACCCTAACTAACCCTACCACCTTTGACTCACCAGACAAGCGCTTCGTGCCCGTTGGTTAGAATGTCGCCGTGGCGGAACCGAGCAAACTGACCCTGCGGTGCCCCGACTGCGAATCTCACCTGGTCGTCGACGCGACGACAGGTGAGGTGCTCTACCACAAGAAGGCAAAAGCCCCGAGCGGCGCGGATCGTGATTTCGACATGCTGCTCGAGGAGTTGAAGGAAGAAAAATCCCAGGCGGAAGAGATCTTCGAGCGCGAGGTGGAGGCGCACCGCGACCGCGACCGGCTCTTGGAGGAGCGCTTCGAAGAGGCTCTTCGCCAGGCGAAGCAAGACCCCGACGACGGCCCGCCTCCGCGGCCGATCGACCTCGACTAAACCGTCCCTCAGGCGCCACCCACACCGCGGCGCCTCGAGTCAGAAACCCCAGCGACCCACCCCAAGGAGGAACCAGGTGTCGAAACTCATCAAATGGACCGTGCTCGGAGCCGCGCTCGTCGTCGGCCTCGGCACGCCGCTGTCGGCGGAAGACATCTTTCCCTACACAGCGCACGAACACGAACTCGAGAACGGTTTCCGCGTGGTCACCGTTCCCTACGACAGCCCAGGCACCCTTTCCTACATCCTGATTGTGCGCACCGGTTCGCGCGAAGAGGTCGAGCCGGGTCACAGCGGATTCGCTCACTTCTTCGAGCACATGATGTTCCGCGGCACCGAGAAGTACTCGAAGGACGAGTACAACGACGTCGTCAAACGCATGGGTGCCGACACCAACGGCTTCACCAGCGACGACCGCACGGTCTACTACATCGTCGGTCCCTCGGCGGAGCTCGAGACGATGATGGACATTGAGTCCGATCGCTTCTTGAACCTCGTCTACACGGAAGACGACTTCCGCCGCGAGGCGCTGGCGGTACTCGGTGAGTACAACAAGAACATCTCGAGCCCGTTCCTGCCGCTCTTCGAGCGCGTGCGAGAGCTGTCCTTCACCGAGCACACCTACGGGCACACCACCATGGGTTATCTCGCGGACATCCAGGCGATGCCCGACAAGTACGAGTACAGCCTGCGCTTCTTCGATCGCTACTACCGCCCCGAAAACGTGATCCTGCTGGTGGTCGGTGACGCCGACCCGGCACAGGTGAACGAGATGGCGGGGCAGTATTACGGCTCCTGGGAGCGTGGCTACCAGGCCGCGGAGATCCCGGTCGAGCCGGCGCAGACCGAGGCCAAGAGCTCGCACATCGAGTGGGGCGGTCCGATCGCTCCGCACCTGATGGTCGGCTATCGCGCTCCGGCGTTCAGCGACTCGACCGTCGAGACGGCAACGCTCGACATCATCTCGCAGCTCCTATTCGCCGAGTCGGCGCCGCTCTACAAGCAGCTGGTGGTCGACGAGCAGTGGGTCGACCAGCTGTCGGGCTTCTACAGCGACCACCGCGACCCCTATCTGTTCATGGTCTTCGCGCGCTTGAAGTCCGAGGAGCTCCTCCCGAAGGTCGAAGAGGCGATGGCCGCGGCCATCGCGGATCTCAAGGCGAACCCGGTCGATGCCGATCGCCTGGAGCGGATCAAGTCGAACCTGCGCTACAGCTTCGCCATGAGCCTGGACAGCCCGCAGAGCGTCGCCTTGACGGTGTCCAACTCACTGGTCCTGACCGGCGACCCACAGTCGATCAATCGCGTGTACGAGCAGTACCAGAAGGTCACCGCCGAGGACGTCCAGAGGATCGCCACGGAGATCTTCGTCGACACCGCCAAGTCGACTGTCACCCTCTCTTACCCCGCCGCCGAGACCGCGGCCGCCGGAGGCTAGTCCATGCGTAGAACACTCTCTCTCCTCCTCCTCGCCGCGCTGTTGGGCGTCTCGTGTTCGGGAAGCCCGCAGTCGGCGATCGAGTCGGTTGTCCTGCCGAGCCCCGACTCGCCGCTGGTCGCCGTCCGCTTGATGTTCAAGGTTGGATCGATCCACGACCCCGCAGGCAAAGAAGGTCTCGCCTCGCTCACCGGCCTGATGGTCGGAGAGGCCGGCAGCGCGGATCGCGAGTACTCCGAGATCGTCGACCGGCTCTATCCAATGGCGGCCTCGATCAGCGTCAACACCGATCGCGAAGTCACCACGATCACCGGCGAGATCCACCGCGAGAAGCTCGCCGAGTACATCGAGCTGCTCGAAGAGGTCGTCCTCCGACCCGGCTTTGCCGAGAGCGACTTCACGCGTAACAAAGAGCAGCTCAAGACCTTCCTGACGACGACGCTCCGCGCCTCGAACGACGAGCTGCTCGGACTCGAGACGATGCAGCAGGTGCTGTTCGAGGGACACCCCTACGACCACGCCCCGCAGGGAACGGTCACCGGCCTCGACTCGATCACAATCGACGACGTGAAGTCGTTCTACGAGCAGCACTACACCCAGGCCAACCTCATGTTGGGAGTTGCGGGCGGCTATCCGAACGGCTTCGTGGCCTCTCTGGCGAGCTCGCTCTCGGCGCTGCCGGTGGGCACGGCGAGTATCGTCGACCTGCCCGAGCCCGCGGCGATCGAAGGCCGCAACTTCACCCTCGTCGAGAAGGCGACCAACTCGGTCGGCATCCACTTCGGCTATCCGATTTCGGTCACCTGGGCCGACGACGACTACTACCCGTTGATGGTCGCCAACAGCTTCCTGGGCGAGCACCGGACCTTCCACGGCCGGCTGATGCAGCAGCTTCGCGGCAAGCGGGGGCTCAACTACGGCGACTACTCCTACATCGAGTACTACTTCCAGCCGCCGTTCACCAACTCTCCGACGCCCAACGTGCCCCGGCGCCAGCAGTACTTCTCCGTCTGGGTGCGCCCGGTGGTACCGAACACCGCCCACTTCGCGCTCCGCAACGCCATCTACGAGGTCGAGCGGCTGATCGAGCGTGGCATGACGCAGGAGGAGTTCGAGCTCACCCGAGACTTCCTGGTGAACTACTCGAAGCTCTGGGCGCAGACCTTGCCGAACCGGCTCGGGTTCCTGATGGACAGCCAGTTCTACGGCGCCGGCTACTACATCGACCAGGTCGACGACCGACTCCAGGCGCTCACTCTCGACGACGTCAACGCCGCCATCGAGAAGTACTTCCAAGCCGACAACTTCGCCGCGGTGCTGGTGACCAACGGCGCCGCCGACGTGCAGGAGTACCTGGAGGCGGACGCACCGAGTCCGATGCCGTACAACGCGCCGCCCGAGGACGAAGTCATCGAGGAGGACAAAGGCATCGAGGGACTACCGATCGGTGCCGGCAGCTTCGACATCGTTCCGGTCGACTCGATGTTCCAGGGGGGCGCCTAGACATCCTGGGGCGCGACCCACGGTCGGCTGCCACTGCGCAGCCGGCCGATTCGCGTCCGGGATAGGATGCCCGCGATGTTCACCGGCGCAGTACACCAAGGCCCTCCGCAGACCGACTCGACGTTTAAGGATCTCGGACTCAGCGAACCGATCGTCGAAGCTCTCGACGCGATCGGCTTCAAACACCCGACTCCGATCCAGGCGGAGGTCATTCCGCGCGCGCTGCGTGGAGCCGACATCGTCGGGCTCGCCCAGACCGGCTCGGGCAAGACCGCCGCATTTTCGCTGCCCATCATCGAGCATCTCTTCCGGTCGAAAGACGGCGCGCGTGGGCTGATCCTCTGCCCGACGCGCGAGATCGCTCTGCAGACTCGAGCCTTCATCGACGCTTTCGGCAAGCAACTCGCCGCAGGGCAGGGGCAGGACCGGCAGATCAAGACCGCCTGCCTCATCGGCGGCGTCCGTATGGGTCCGCAGATCGACGACCTACGCCGCAAGCCAGACGTGGTGGTCGCAACGCCCGGGCGACTCTGGGACCATTTCGAGCGCCGGAACGTGCGCTTCGATCACATCGACCGCTTGGTGATGGACGAGGCCGACCACATGCTCGACCTCGGCTTCCTGCCTCAGATCACCCGCATCCTCGACGCACTGCCGTCGGAGCGCCAGACCTTCATGTTCTCGGCCACCATGCCGACGACGATCGAGAATCTCGCCCGCCGCTTCATGAGCAAGCCGGGGCTGATCGATCTACGGCCCAAGACGCTCACCGCCAGCGGCATCGAGCATCGCCTCTACCTCGTCGACCCAAAGGACACCAAGGAGTGTCTTCTGAAGCTGGTGGCCGAGGAGAAGGGCAGCATGCTGGTCTTCATGCGACGCAAGGTCGACGCGGACTGGGCGTGCCGGCAACTCGAACTCGAAGGGCACGCCGTGGCGCGCATTCACTCCGGCCGAACACAGGCGCAGCGTGTCTCCGCCCTGCGCGGGCTGCAGGAGGGGAGGCACCGTGTGCTGATCGCCACCAACGTCGCCGCACGCGGCATCGACATCCCGGTGATCGAGCACATCGTCAACTTCGGCATGCCCGACGCGGTCGAGGACTACGTGCACCGGGCAGGCCGCACCGCCCGCGGAGCGATGGAAGGCACCGTCTCGTCGGTCGCCACCTGGCAGGACAAGGAGACCATCAAGATGGTCGAGCGGGCGATCGGCAAGCAGCTGCCCCGATGCGAGGTCGAAGGCGTCAAGGGCTGGACCGAGCGCAAGCAGACGATCCGCGGCCGCCAGAAGTTGCGCCGCAGATTCTGACGCCCTCGGGGACCGGTCCTTAGTCCAACACCGGCGACTCGCCGAGGTAAATGAGCTTCGCCCCCGGCCCGATCTTCAGCCGGTCCGCCGGGTTGAGGATGTCCGCCTCTTCTCCCGGGCGCCGCACGCCGATCACCAGAACGCCTTCCTCGTCCTTGAGACTCTGCGCGACGTCTCCACAGGTACAGCCCTCGGCGAACCGATCGGGCAGCTCGCCGATGAACATGCTGTGGGAACCCGCAGTGACGACCTTCGCCAGGACCGCCGCGGTGCCCGGCATCGAGACCGCGTGCCCGAGGAGCGAAAAGCCGAGTCGCCGGGTTTCGATCACTTCGTCCGCGCCGGCAGCATAGGCGTGCGCCACGTTCTCTTCGTCCAGGATCTCGGCGACCGCGTAGAGCGGCTTCCTGCGTTCGCGCTTCCTCTCGAGCCGAGCGAGGTAGGAACGGATGGTGAAGAGGGTCAAAATCGTCCGCGCATCGGCATCTTGAGGCAGGGAGTGGCGCGAGCCGACCACAATCGCTGCCGACGCCTGCGACAGCCGCACCTTGTCGAGCTCGCTCTCCTTGGTGGCATCTCCACTCACGAAGACGAATTCCGGTGGTAGCTCCAGGGGACGCTCCCCCTCGGCGAAGACCACCAGTGGCTTGACCTCTGGGTCGAACTCCTCCAGCAGGCTGCCAAGCAGCATATCCGCGCCCGGCTCATAGCCACAGATGACGACATGATCGAAGTAACCGCTCATCCGGAATTGCTCCTCTCGAATCGTGAGCACGCTCTTGAGCAAGGTGTTGCCGACGACCCCGGCGAACATGGCCAGGGTAAACATACCGGCGACCATCAGGACGCCGCTCACCACCCGACCGAGTCCGGTCACCGGCGTAATGTCGCCAAAACCCACGGTGGTGAGCGTGACCAACGCCCACCAGATGCCGTCCCAGGTCGACTCGATGCCCGGGTTCTCCCGCCCCTCGATCAGAAACATGCTCATCCCGCCCAGGACAACGGCCGTCGCCAGAAACGAAAAGGCCAGTCCGAACAGGAGCGAGTTCTCACCAAAGGAGCGAGCCAACCCGCGGAAGGGGTTGCTGTACCGGAAGATCCGCGCGGTACGGAGGAGCCGGAGCAACCGAAGCGCCCGAAGTCCGCGGAGTGCTGGCACCAGCGCCGCAACGGTCAGGATGTCGATCAGGGTCATCGGCTGGAAGCAGTAACCCAGCCGCCCCAGGACGTGTCGACGGATCCGTTGACCGGTCGAGTAGTTGAAGACCTCGAGCGCGGGGGGTCTGAACGACAGGATACGAAGAGAGATCTCCACGGCGAATAGCCAGAGGAGGAACTGGTCGACCTGAGCCAGCAGTCGAGACCCGGGGTAGCCCTGTCCGAGACTCAAATCGACGAGGAAGAGCGAGACCGACAGCGCGATCGCCACCCAGACCACCGTCTGCACCGAGCGGTAGACCGAGGTGCCCGGCTGGTGGAATGCCGTGTGCACCCAATCGAAAGGGCGGAGGCGCAAGCTAGCGCTCCTCCTCGAAGCGCCGCCGCATGTCGATCAGACGCTCCTCCATCTGACGACGCAGATCGGGATCGCTGGTCACCGAGATCGCCTGGTCGAAAAGATCGAGGCCAATCTCGTAGTCCCCCACGCTCAGCGCTTCGTTTGCCGAACGGACGAGACCCCACCGCTCGATCTCCTCTTGGGCAGCGGCGACCTCCTCCGGCTCTGCGATACGACTCAGCTCGCCCTCGGCGATCGCCCGCGCGTCGGACTCTCGTCCCGCCCGAACGTAGAGCTGGACGAGATGCAGAAGGACGTCGCTACGCCCCGGCAGGAGATCGCGCGCGGTGAGCATGTGCCGAATCCCCTCCTCGACCTCTCCTCCGGGAAGAAGGTTGGCCACGCCGCGCATGGCCCACGCCTCGCCGTAGGTCGCGTCGAGCTCGGTCGCCGTGGCGAGCGCTTGCCTCGCCGCGGTCGCCAACTCGAGACGATCGCTGCCGTCGCCGACCAGCCCTCCACCTTCGACGAGGGTCATCAGATGCCGGCCGTGCAGAAGGTAACTCGTCGGTGTGACAGGCACCAGGTCGATCGCCGCTTCCCAGATCGTGTGCGCCTCGCTCAAGCTCTGCTGACGGTCGCGGACGTAGGCCAGCGCCGCCCAGGCGTCGCCGGACTCGGGTGCGTACTCGAGTGCGCGATGGATGTGATGCGCGGCCTCCTCTTCTCGGCCCATGTGCGCCAGCAGGTCGCCGAGCTGGGTGAGCACAACGGCCGGATCCGCTGCGAAGGTCTTTACCCAACGCTCATCGGGCAGCCCTTCGATCGGAAGGGCGGCCACCGGCAGCGCCCCCTCGCGAACGTAGGCCACGAGCGCCTCTTCCAATTCCGACGGCCGGATGCCGAAGGCGTCGACAAACGCGCCGTGAGCGTCCTCACCGCGCGCCAGCGAGGAGAAGTAGTTCGCCAGCTCCTGACTCTGGTCCGACTCGTTGGAGAGTAGGTAGTGCACGAGGAGCCAAGAGACGGCGTAGAAGCGCCCGGCGCCATGCGCGTCGTGATCGCCCGCGCTCTGACGCGTGACCCGTAGGACCTCGTCGACGCCCAACTCACCGTTGGTCTGCAGCCAGCGCAGATGGCGCTCGACCGGCTGCCCCAGGTAGACCTTGTCGTTCTCGGTCACGAAGGTGCTGTAGTACTCGGCCAGCCCCTCGTTGAACCAGAGCGGCACTCCCGGGAGGTTGCTCTGCACCAGGAAGTGGACGTACTCGTGGAAGATCACCGTGAACGAGCCCAGGTAGCTCGGGTCGGCGTTGAGCGTCACGTAGTTGCCGTCACGATGGCTCAGGAACTGCCCGAGGATCTTGACGCCCGCGCCTCCGCCGCCCGTCATATAGGGCGCGTACGACTCGGAGTCGCGGAAGGCGAACATACGAGTCGGTGCCGGAGAGCGCAGCTCGAGCTCCGGCGCCAGGCCGGCGAAGACGGCTCGGAAGCGCTCGAGGCTGGCAACAATTTCCGCCGCGCGTCGGGCGTCGGCGTCCGAGTGCATCTCGAAATGATCCGAGCGGACGGTCGTCCACGACTCGATGTCGGCCGGTTGCGCGACGACGATCGACCCCGTCGACCAGCCGACGAGCAAGAGTGTCAGGACCCAGCTACGCCGCAAGCGCCTCTCCCCGTCGCGGGTGGCGTCGAGCCCGTCGTATCCAGAAGATCGTCATCACCGGCCCGAGTAGGCCGTAGATCCAGCCGGCGACTCCGCCCATCGCACGACCGAAGCCACCCACAGTCAGGGCCATCGACACCCCCGCTACCAGCACGAAGATCATGTAGTGCCAGAAGATCGTTGTTGCGTCGTAGAGCTCTCCGGTGTCGAGCTCAAGATCGGCGCTTCGGCCGCGGGCGTGCCGATACATCAGGGCAAAGCAGAGGAAGACCGCCGCGAAGCCCAGACCATAGATCAAGAAGAGCGCGTCCACCTCGCTGTGCGACGCGAACCTCGGTGCCGGCACCTGTCCCTCCACGCCGCTGGACAGCCCGAACAGCTGTCCGACGACCGCAACGCTCATGAACTTGAGCGGGTAGACGAAGAAGAGAACGACAAAGAGCAGCACCATGTTCAAGAAGGTGGTCCTCGAGTCGGACAGCCCGTACCGACGAAAGAACCCGCGGTGGGCAAGCCAGATGAAGACCAGGGCGAGGAAGCTCAGGCCGAACGCCGCAAAGCCCTTCAGGTTGGCGGCGAGTTGGGTGAAGGTTTGGGGTACCTCGAGGGAGACGACGAGCAACGTCGCCGAGAAACCGAACACCGCATCGCTGAACGCCTCGAGGCGCGTCGCGCTCCGACCGCGAACTCGATAGAGCCCGAGCGGCGACCGGCGCAGCTCGAGCGTTCCGTCCGCGGACATGCGCGGATGATATCCGCCCCCGAGTGAGCCCGCTCCAGAGCGTGTAGCAAGCTCGATCGGTCGCTCGTCATGAAGGATTCACGGCTACCGGTCGGTCGGCCGTGGCGACCCGCCGAACTTCCAACTGGTTCCACCCACAGGGCCACCGCTACCAGCGGTTCTGCCTCTCGATGGCACCGAGCTCGAGCTGACCGTCCAGTGGTGCGAAGGCGACCCGAGCGACGGCTCGGCCCGACTCGAGATCGACACCAGCGACCCGGTCGAGCCGACGACCATCCTGCAGCTCGAGCTTCGCCCCGACTGCTCGCAGGGCGGACCCTAGCGACGACGGTTCAAATCACGACCCAGGAGCCTCGGTGGAGGCCGAGGGGTCGAGATAGACGACGCCCTCCTTCATTACGAAGCGTACCCGCGTCAGCGCTCCGACATCGGTGAGCGGGTCACCCTCGACAGCGATCAGATCGGCCGACTTGCCGGGGTCGACGCCTCCCACCAGCTCCTCGAGACCGAGCAGCTCAGCGGCGAGGGTGGTGGCCGAACGGATCGCGTCGATCGGCGGGATTCCGGCCTCGACCAAGAGTGCGAACTGCTCGGCGTTCCGGCCGTGGGGATAGATCCCGGCGTCGGTTCCGAAAGCGAGACGTACCCCCGCGTCGTAGGCCCGCCGAACCCGCGCGGCGTAGCTGCGGTACTCCTTCTCGTTGTCGGCGATCCCCTTGTCCGTCATGTCGCGACCGATTTCCACGAGGTCGTAGTGTGCGGCCAGCAGATCCGCCACAAGAAAGACGCCTCGCTCCTTCATGAGCGCGATCGCGTCCTCGTCGATCAAGGAGGCGTGATCGATCGACCGCACGCCGGCTTGGACCGCGTTCCGAATGCCGTCGGCGCCGTGGGCGTGAGCCGCCACCGCCAGGCCTCGCTTCGCGGCCTCGTCGACCGCCGCGCGAATCTCCTCCACGGTGTACGAGGCGGCACCGGGAACCGTTCCGTGGCTGGCGAAGCCTCCGGTCGCGGCGATCTTGAGGAGGTCGACGCCCCGCTTCAGATGCTCGCGCGCGATCCGCCGAACGGCATCGACACCATCGGCGATCGACTCGGCCGGAGTCTCGTCGTGATGTTGGGACGCCATCCAATTGCCCCAGTCACCGTGGCCTCCGGTGATGGAGATCATCGGGCCGCTGGCCAGAACCCTCGGGCCCTCGATCCAGCCGTGTGCGATCGCGTCGCGGATCGCGAGGCCCGCATAGTACGGCTCGGAGACGTTCCTCACGGTGGTGAAACCCGCGCGCAGGGTTCGACGGGCGTTCACGACGCCGAGAATGCCGTAGCTGGGAGCCTCCAGGGTCCACGGGTCGAATTCCCGCCCGATGTAGGTCGCATCACAGAGGTGGGTGTGCGCGTCGATCAGGCCCGGCAGGACCGTGTAGCCGGAGAGATCGATATCCGCACCGCGGGCGTCCTCGCGAGCCTCGAGCTTCGCGATCTTCCCGTCCTCCAGGTGGATCCGGACATTCTCTCGGTAGGTTCCGCTGGAGACGTCGAGCAGCCGGCCGGCATGAACGGTCAGCGCCAACAGGGGCGAGTGGCTCGCGAGCAACCACAAGACGGCTGCCGCGCAGATTCGAGTCGTCGACATCACCTTCGCACCTCGCATCCTGTTCCGTTTGCGCCCAGGATAACCCGGTGCCGACGACGTCTCGGCTAGGAGTTGCCGGTCGCTTCCACGGTCTCGGCCATCGAGCGATCCGAGAAACTCGCCTCCCACCCGATCATCGCGCGCTTGCGCGGCGTCCCCCAGGCGTAGCCGCCCATGGCACCAGAGCCGCGGATGACCCGGTGGCAAGGGACCAGGTAGGAGATCCGGTTGGCTCCCACCGCCGTCCCCACCGCCCGCGAGGCGCCCGGCTTGCCGATCGCGCGCGCGATCTGCTCGTAGGCGACCAGCTGCCCGGGAGGGATCTCGATCAGCGCCTTCCACACCGCCACCTGAAAGTTCGTGCCGCGGACGAAGAGCTTGAGCGGCTCGTCATTGGGCTCGAAGACTCGCTGGACGAGTTCGCGGGTTCCGGCCTTGTCCTCGTGCAGTTCGGCCTCGGGCCACAACTCCTGTAGCCAGTCGATCGCCTCACTCGAAGCTCCATCGACAAAACGCAGGCCGCAGATTCCGCGCTCGGTTGTCGCCAGGAACATCTGTCCGAACGGACTCTTCTGCACCCCGTAGCCGATCGAAATACCCCTCCCGCCGGACTTGAACTCGCCGGGGGTGACCGCCTCGAGGGCGACGAAGTGGTCGTGGAGTCGCGCCGGGCCCGACAGTCCGACTTCGAACGCCGTCTCCATCACGCTGTTGGAACTCTTCAAGAGATTCTTGGCGTGCTCGACGGTCACAAACTGCAGGAAACGCTTCGGGCTGATTCCCGCCCAACGTCGGAACAGGCGCTGGAAGTGAAACGGGCTCAACCCGACCTGTTCCGCTACCTCCTCGAGCGTCGGCTGCTCACCGGCGCTTGCTTCGATGAACTGAATGGCCTGGGCGACCCGGTCGTAGTCTGAAGTCATCGCGGTCTCCTTCGATTCGAGCCTTACGATAGGTTGCGAACCGGCTCCCGAACCACCCGAATCTTGCTCACTTTCGGCCGGCTAGACCGACTCCTACTCGGGCACGTACGGGTCGCGAAGATCGACCGGCTTGCCCCGCACCCGCAGGTTGAGCATCTCGACGAAGACGGCAAATCCCATGGCGAAGTAGATGTAGCCCTTGGGGATGTGGAAGTCGAGCCCGTCGGCGATGAGCGCCGTGCCGATCAAGAGCAGGAAGCTGAGCGCCAGCACCTTGACCGTCGGATGGACCTCGACGAAGTCTCCGACCGGCTTCGCAAAGAGCATCATCAGAATCACCGAGACGACCACCGCAGTCACCATGATCGGCACCTCTTTGACCATGCCTACCGCGGTGATCACCGAGTCGAGCGAGAAGACGATGTCGAGGATGACGATCTGGGTCAGCACTGCGGCCATCGAAGCGGCAACGGCGCGTGACTTGCTGCCCTCCTCGCCCTCCAGTTTGTGATGGAGCTCGTGCGTGCTCTTGGCGATCAGGAAGAGACCGCCGATCAGGAGGATGAGGTCCCGGCCCGAGATCTCATTACCGAACGCTGTGAATAGCGGCGCCGTCAGGCGCACGATCCACGACAGGGTGAGCAGGAGGCCGATGCGCATGAGCATCGCCAGGGCGAGACCGATGTTCCGAGCCTTGCCCCGTTGCTCCTCGGGCAGCTTGCCGGCCAGGATGGTGATGAAGATGATGTTGTCGATTCCGAGCACCAGCTCGAGCGCCGTCAATGTGAGCAGCGCGATCCACGCCTCGGGGTTGGCCAACCATTCCATCGCTCAGTCTCCTTTCGGGTTTCGGGATCTTACGCCCTCACCGCCCAGCGCGCCGACACACCCGCCCAGAGTGATATACCTGCGACCTCATTCTTCCGAGGCTCGAGCTACGGCCTCGCAAAGGAGACACCCCATGGCAGCCGACGCAGCACAGGGACCGGGACTGACCTGGTTGATTTTCGCTTTGATGACCGTCTTCACCTGGGGGGTCTACGGCATCCTCCTGCACGCCGGTCAGCTCGAGATGGGCGACCCCGAGAACGGTCGCTACAAAGCGTTCCTCTTCGTCGGCATCGCCTACTTCCTGACCGCGGTCCTGGCGCCACTGGCCCTCCTCGTCGCCCGAGGCGCAAGCTGGGACCTCCCGGCCAAGGGGATGGGCCTCTCCCTGGTGGCCGGCCTGGCCGGCGCTGCCGGCGCATTCGCCGTGCTCCTCGCCTTCGGCGCCAAGGGCAGCCCGACGGTCGTCATGTCGATCATCTTCGCCGGCGCTCCGATCGTGAACGCGATCGTCTCGCTGCTGCTCCACCCGCCCGCCGGAGGGTACGGCGCGCTGCGCTGGCAGTTTGTCGCCGGCATCCTGCTCGCGGCCCTGGGCGGCTGCATGGTGACCCTCTTCAAGCCGCCGCCAGCGGCACCAGCTCCGGCCGTGCAGGTCGAGTCGGCCGAAACCGGCTAGAGACGGCTCCAGCCCGACGACTCATCTCACGACAGGGCCTGCTCCCCTGGGGGCGCCCCGTCGCGGTCGAGTGCTCGTGCGAGGTAGGCTCGCGGTTCGACTCTCGAAAGGAGAACCTCGATGGAGCGAGCCCTGCCCTACGCCCTCTTGGCCGTGCTGTACGTGGCACCCGCGCAGGCGACCAGCCACTCGGAGCTCGGACCGAAGCTCTACTTCGACGCCTGCGCCCCGTTCGGACCCGCGCTCGAGTTCGACTGCTACCGAGAGTTCGGCGAGGTCGAACAGTTCCTGCGCGACGCTGCGGAACACCGGCCGGAACTCGCGAGTCTCGAGTCGATCGGCAAGAGCTACCAGGGGCGCGATCTCTGGGTGATGACGATCACCGACCCTTCGACGGGCGAGCCCGAATCGAAGCCGGCGATCTGGGTCGACGGCGGAGTCGACGCCGACGAGGTGGTGTCGATCGAGGCGGCGCTGGGTGTGATCCATCGTCTCCTCACCTCCGACGAGCCCGAGATCGCCGACCTCCTTCGGCGTAAGACGTTCTACATCGCACCGGCGGTCATCCCCGACACCTCGGAGCTCCACATGCGCACTCCCGAGCGACCGCGCGACTCGACGCAGCGGCCCTGGGACGACGACGGCGACGGGCGGCTCGACGAGGACGGACCGGAGGACCTCGACGGCGACAGCCAGGCGCTCACCATGCGCCGCGAGTCGCCGATCGGCAACTGGACCGCGAGCGAGGAGGACTCGCGCCTCATGCGTCGGCGCCGGCCCGGCGACACCGGCCCCTTCTACGAGCAGTGGACCGAAGGAGTCGACAACGACGACGACGGCGAGTACCAGGAGGACCGTCTCGGGGGCATCGACCCGAACCGAAACTACCCGGGAAACTGGTTCATCGGACAGCGCGGCAACGGCCCGTTTGCTGGCTCCGAGACCGAGGTTCGCGCGCTCATGGACTTCGCTGTGGCACACCCGAACATTGCGGCGTCGCAGCACTTCCATTCGAGCGGCGGCGTCGTCTTGCGGCCACCATCAGTACCCGACTGGAAGCTACCGAGAGGCGATCTCGAGCTGTATCAACGGCTCGGCGAGCGCGGCCTCGAGGTGACCGGCTACAACCTGGCAACGTCGGTCTACGACTGGAACTGGCCGCGCGGCTCGGGCAACAAGAAGGGCGGCCAGATCTGGCGCGACAAGGAGGGCGACCTGCACGGCGGACCGAGCCGTCTCGACGGCTACGCCGCCTACGGTGGGTCGATCGACGCGCTCTACGAGATCTTCGGCGTGGTGGCGTTCGCCAACGAGATCTACCAGATGGGTGAGGACGACGACGGTGATGGCCGCATCGAGCAGCACGAGAGGCTGCGCTGGGACGACGAAGAGCTCGGCGGAGCGGTCTTCAAGGAGTGGGAGTCCTTCGAACACCCACAACTGGGCACCGTCGAGATCGGCGGCTGGCGCAAGTTCGGGGCGAACAACCCACTCTCGGCGGACCTGGACGAGGAGGTCCAGCGCAACGTCGAGTTTGTCCTCATGCAGGCGCGCAATACCCCCGATCTCGAGATTCGAAACTTCGAAGCCATCGCCCTCGGTGGCGACGTCTACCGCATCGAGGCGACGGTGGCCAACGACGGCTTCTCTCCCACCGAGCTCGCGGTACGAACGGCGAACGGACGGGCGACGCCAGTGCGCGTGAAGGTCGGCGGCAAAGGCGTCGAGGTGCTCTCCGGCCAGGCGCGACTCGACCTCGGCGTGATCGGCGGCCACTCGGAGCGTGACGTGGAGTGGGTCGTGCGAGCTGCCGCCGGCACCACCCTTCACATCAAGGCGCATCACCCGAAGGGCGGCACGGTGGGGGCGGCGAGAACTCTCACTGGAGAATGAGCTCGCACGAAGGGTCATCCATGCCGACGACTTCGCCGCGGCGCCTCCAGGTTCTCGCCTTCGCACTGCTGGCGGCCGCGCCGCTGACTCCGACGCAGATCGTCGTCGAGGGTGATTGCACGCTGGTCGACGCGATCGAGGCGGCGAATCAGGATGCGCCGGTCGGCGACTGCCCCGCGGGCTCGGGCAACGACGAGGTCGTCCTGACCGCCGACGTCGTCCTGACGGAGAGCTTCGACGGGCAGAACGGACTGCCGCGGCTGACGAGCGGGATCACTCTGGTTGGCAACGGGTTCGAGATCAGCAGAGAGCCGACATCGGACGACTTTCGCATCTTGGAGGTGCCGGACAGCGAGTTCGACGGGCGCGTCGAACTCGTCAACGTGACCCTCTCCGGCGGCTCGCTACCGACGGGCGACGGCGGAGCGATCTCGGTGCGCACCCGGTCGGCCGAGGTGATTCTCAACAACACCACCCTCTCCGGCAATCGAGCGCGCAGGGGCGGCGGGCTCTTCATCGGCCAGGGTGGCTACCTCAGCTATGGACAGGTAGAAGTCTCCCACTCGCGCTTCTTCGACAACTACGCTGCGGGCGGAGGCGGAGGTATCTACAAGGCCTACGGGGGCTACCTGGATCTGGTCGCCTCGACGCTCGCCGGCAACATCTCTGCGGGTAGGGGCGGGGGCCTCAGCACAACAGGCGGCTGGTATCCCTTCGGCCAACCTGGTTTCGCAACCGTCGCGGAGTCGACGTTCCACGACAACACCGCGAGCCACGGCGGCGGCATTCGGGCGGTCGGCGGGCTTACCATCACCAATAGCACCATCTCGGGAAACCACGCCACAACCGCCGGTGGCGGGCTCTACCTCCTGACGGGCAACTACCTACCGAACTCGATTCGATTCACCACCATCACCGACAACACCGCCGACACGGGAGTCGGCGGCGGCCTGTTCAACCTGACCTCGGACTTCAGCGCTGCCCCCCTGGAGGTAGAGAGCTCGATCATCGCCGGCAACGCCGACAGCAACTGCGGGATCGACGTTCTCGAGCTCGATTCGAGCGGCGCGAACTTCGAAGACGACAGCACGTGCGCCAACGACTGGGGCTTCATGACCGGGCTCGACCCCAACCTCGAAGACAATGGCGGCCCCACCTCGACCCACGCCCTGCTCGACGGCAGCAGTGCGATCGACACCAATCCATGTTCAGTATCGACCGACCAGCGCGGTTTCCTGCGCGACGACGGCGCCTGCGATGCGGGCGCGTTCGAGAACGGGGCGGACGTGCTCGCGGTGGAGGGTCATTGCCCGGGCCCCATCGTCTTCTCCACTCGTGGCGCCGCTCCCAGCTCGAGGGTCAAGATCTTCGAGGGCTTGGAACCCGGCGAGTCTCTGGTCCCCTCTGGCCCCTGCTCCGGAACCGAGTTCGGCGTCACGGGTCCCCGAGCGCTCGGCCTCTTCTTGACCGACAGCCAGGGAGACGGGTCGCTGACGATCGACGTCTCTCGGGAGAGCTGCGGCCGTTTTGCTCAGGGCGTCTCCGAGCCGAGTTGTGTCACCACCAAGGTCGTGCAGATCGACGACGTCTGCAACTTCCTCGGCACGAACCACAGCGGCGAGGGATCCAACCCCCTCGTCGAGCCGGCCAGCTCCGCGGAGTGCACCGCGAACCGATATCTAGAAGGTGAGGTCTTGACGTTGACCGCCTTCCCCTCTCCCGGTTGGGGGGTCGGCTCGTGGAACGGAACCGACGACGACAGTTCCACCTCCGAGATCAACGAGCTCACCATGCCGTCCGAGGCCCACGTGGTGTCGGTCGACTACATCCAGGTGTGCAAACCGCTCACTCTGTCGAAGACCGGCAATGGGGCGAACCCCCAGGCGACGCCGGCAAACTCCGCCGGCTGCCCCGACCGTCAGTACGTACCGGGCGAGCTCATCCAGTTCTTCGGCGCCGACCCTCAGAACGGCTGGGCGATCGGAGGCTGGACCGGAACCGACAACGACAGCTCCACCAGACCGACCAACACGCTCACGATGCCCGACGTCGATTTCCACGTGGTGACGGTCGACTACGTCCTCGACCCACTGCCACAACTCATCTTCTCGGGCACCTGTCCCGGAGAGATCGTCGCAAACCTTTCGAACTTGAGGCCTGACCGGACGGCGGCGGTCTATGCCGGCCTAAGCGGTGGGACGACACAGATCGCAGACGGAGCCTGTGCCGGTACCGAGCTGGACCTCTCCGGCGCACAACGCTGGAAAACTCTGAGCGCGGACAGCTTTGGCGAGGCCACGTTCACCTTCACCGCGACGGCGGGCTGGTGTGCCCGATCTGCGCAGGCAGTCGACTTCGACTGCAGAACCGGCAACGTCGCCGACATCCCCTGACGCTGCCCTCGGAGGAACCAAGATGCAGATTCATAAACTTCTCGTGATCGCCGCCTGTCTCGTCCCGCTTGCCGCCCCGAGCCTCGCCGGCCGCTTCGACTACCCGCCCGAGGAGTTCTCCGAACGGCGGGCGAAGCTCTGTGAGGCGATCACCGACGAGGCGACGGTCGTCCTTTTCGCGGGCACGAGTCCACTCGCGGGGCTCCGCTACCGGCAGGATCACGACTTCTTCTACCTGACCGGCAACGAGAACCTGAACGCAGTCGCCGTCATCGACGCGACGAGCTGTCAGGCCTGGCTCTTCCTGCCGACGCAGACTGCACGTGAGGCGAGTCGCGACGGGTGGAACTGGCTCTACCAGGAAGGAGCGGCCGAGCGGTGGGGGTTCGAGGAGATCAAGGGCTCCCACTACTTCGAGGAGTTCCTGGGGCGCCGGCGCTCCAGCGGTCGTCACCCGCTCTACCTGCGCATGTCGGAGCGCGACGTGATCGACAACTCGCGCGGCGACGCGGCGATCTACATGGCGCGCCGAATGGTGAACCCCTGGGGTGCGCAACCGAGCGAGGACGCCTGGCGCGTGGAGCAGATGCGACTCCGCTATCCCTACTACGAGCTGCACGACGTGAGCCCGTTGATCGACGCCCAGCGGATGATCAAGACGCCGCGCGAAATCGAGGTGCTGCGCTACAACGGCCGCGTCAGCGCCGAGGCGATTCAGAAGTCGATCGAGCTCACCGGCGCTGGGCGCTACGAGTACGAGCTCGAGGCGGTCGCCTCGCACCACATGTTCGCAAACGGTGCGGAACACGCCGCCTATCCGGCGATCGTCGGCTCCGGGCCAAACGTCAACATCTGGCACTACAACTCGAACGGCAAGGAGCTCGCCAACGGCGAGCTGATCGTCATGGACTACGGCGCCTCGTTCGCCTACCAGACGATGGACATCACACGCACCTGGCCGGTGTCGGGCGAGTTCGACGAACTCCAGGAGCGCGCCTACCGCGCAACACTCGAGGCGCAGAAGGCGATCATCGCCGCCATGAAGCCCGGCGCCACGCGTCAGCAGACGCGCGACATCAATCGCGAGATCTTCGACAAATGGGGATTCGAGGATCAGCCGGCCTACGGCGCCGGCCATTTTGTCGGCATGGCCGTACACGACGTGGGCGACTATTCGCTGCCGTTCCAAGTCGGCATGGTGATCGCCGTCGAACCGATCATCGAGATCGTCGACGAGGATCTCCACATTCGCATCGAGGACACGGTACTGATTACTGAGGACGGTCCCGAGATTCTCAGCTCGGCGGTACCCAAGGAGCTCGATGAGGTGCTGGCGTTGGTTGGGCGGGCCGACGACTGAGCCGCGGCCGCGCGCGGCTCGTACACCTCGGCATGGGGCCTGAAAGTGCGCAGGAGAGGCGAGCACCGAGGCTCGGCCTGTCGCAACTCGCCGCTCTAGGAGCGGCCGTCGCGCTGGCGGTCTACGCGAGCGTCGCCCGCGCGCCAGCTCCTTGGATCGACGAAGGCGTCGTCGTCACACGTGTGTCGCCGGGCACCTCCCTCGCTGATTCTGGCGTTCGTCGAGGCGATCTGATCGTCTCGTGGGAGCACGCTTCGGCCGACAGTCCGCTGTCCCACACACTTGAATCGCCTCTCGACTGGCTTCATCTCGAGCTCTCTGGGGCCGCCACCGGACCGATCGTCCTCAACGGTTGGAGGAGCGGCCACGCCGTGCGCTTCCACGTCGAAGTTGATGGATGGGACAGCACAGCGCTTCCGCGGCTCTCGCAGCGAGGGAGCCGCGCCTTCCTGAGAGCCGAAGGGCTCTTGCGCTCCGGACGTGTCGCCGAGGCGGCGGCCGCGTTGGAAGAGATCGCAAGCGACGAGCGCGAGCGCAGCGCCGCTCGAGCGTGGTTGTACCTCGAGCTCGGTCGACTCGGTCTCGAAGCTGGCGAGAGCGAGCGCGCGGAGCACGCTTTCGAGAGCGCGTTGGCAATGCTCGACTCGCCCGCCTCGCGAGCGCTCGCTCTGAGCCTCGAGGCCACGGCTCTCAGCGAGTCATCAAACCTAGGCGACGCAGAAACAACCTACCGGGAGGCGCTCACGGTCGCCGACGAAGAGGGTTTGCAACTCACCGCCGCCCACCTCCATCACGAGCTCGGCTCGCTGGCTCTCGCCAAGGAGCGACTCGACGCCGCACGCGCCGACTACGAGCGGGCGATCGAGGTCCGATCGACGCTAGCGCCGCGCAGTCTGGCGCTTGCCCTCAGCCTTCGAAGACTCGGGGTCGTCGCCCGACGTCAGGGGCGCCTCGAGGAGGCAGAGGGCGTCTACGAACGAGCCTACGATCTGGCGATCGAGATCGCCCCGGACGGAGACATGGTCGGGGCGCTCCGCCACAACCGCTCGATTCTCGCGGTCTTTCGCGGCGATCTTCGTTCTGCAGAGCATCTAGCTCGAGGCGCGCTGAATCACTTCCTCCGGCTCGAACGCAGCGGCTGGCAGGGCAGCCTGCCGCATCCGCGGGCCCAGGTCCTCGGCAATCTCGCCTTCATCGCGAGTCGTACCGGCGACCTCGCCGCAGCCGGACGCTATCTCTCCGAGAGCCTGGCCCTCAATCAGCGCTACGAGCCCGGTGGGCGAGGGACAATCCTGAACCTCTCCGACAAGGCGTCGCTGGCGCATCGTGTCGGTGACTTCCAGGAGGCCGAGCAGCTACTCGAGCAGGCTCTGGTGCTCGAGAAGCAGCGCGCTGGCGAGACCCACCTCTCAGCGCTCATCTTGAACCGCCTGGCCCTCGTCGCGCGCAGCCGAGGAGACTCCGAGAGCGCCGAGTCCCACTACCTCAAGGCGCTCGACATCTATGAACAGCAGGCTCCCGAGGCGACCAACTGGGGTGCCGTCGCCACAAACGTCGGCACACTGGCCCTCGACCGTAACGATCTCGAGAGAGCCGAGGACTACCTCGGAAGGGCTCTCTCTCACTACGAAAGGGTTGCACCCGGTTCGTTGGACATCAGCGAGATCCTCGTGCGCCTGGCCGAGATCGAGTCCCGGCGAGGTCGGTACCGAGCGGGCCACGCCCTGCTCGAGCTGGCTCTCGAGCGAGCCGCTACGCTGGCTCCCGGAGCTGACGAACACATCTCCGCCATCTCTGCCAGGGGTCGGCTAGAGCGCGACTCGGGCTCCACCGAGGGTGCGCTCCCCGACTTCGAGCGCAGCATCCGTCTGCTCGAGGAGAGTGCCGGCCGCCTGGCCGGAGTTCGACAGGGCAGCCTTCGAGCCATGGCGGCCGAGCTCTATCGCGACCTCCTTTTGGGGTACCTCGACACCGGACGTACCGCAGAGGCCTTCGACGTGCTGGAGCGTTTTCGTGCCGGTAGCTTCCTGGCCCGCATTGCCGAGCGGGAGGCGATCGTCGAACAGGGCCTGTCCGTCGAACTGGCTCGCTCCAGGGGGCGCGTTTCTGCCGAGTACGATCGAGTGCAGAGCCGGCTGGCATCACTCTCGGCCGGGAGCGACGACCACCAGGTCGATCAACTCACCTCACGGCTCCAGGAGCTCGCGCGAGAACGTCGCGAACTGATCGAGGAGATTCGCCGCGACTCCCCGCGTCTGGCTTCGATCCGCTACCCGGAGCCTCTGACGCTCGACGAGATCGCGCGCTCGCTTCCCGATCGAACCGCGCTTCTCGCATTTGCGGTCTTCGAGGGCGAGACGATCGTCTTCGCTTGGGAGCAGGGGCGCGGGCTCGAGGTCAACGTCGTGGATATGTCCGAGCGCAGCCTCCGCGAACAGGTCCAAGCCTGGCGACAGCTGGTTCAGGACTCCGCCCGCCCCACCGATTTCGCAGAGCGCCAGCGACTCGATCTCAACCGCCTCTCTAGAAAACTCTACACGCAGCTGGTTGCGCCCCTGGAGCCGGTGCTCGCTCGTGGCGAACGGATTCTCGTACTTCCAGACGGACCGCTCCAGTACTTGCCGCTCGGCGCTCTGCTTCGACCCGCCAACCCAGAGGTGGAAAACAGCCGACCTCAGTACCTCGTGGAGTGGCGGCCGATCCATCTCGCCATGTCCGGGTCGACCTACGTTAGAAACGCCAGATCGAACTTCCCAGCGGAGGCTCCCGCCGGCACTCAGAGCCTGCTGGTGGCCTTCGGCGATCCTGCGTTCTCTTTACGGCGCGACGGCCGATCCCCGCACCACGATCTGGAGTCGCTGCCGTACACGCGCTCCGAGGTCGAGCGAGTTGCGGCGCAGTTCCCCGCCGCGCGAACCCTCACCCTTCTCGGTGCCAACGCCTCCGAGGAACGCGCCAGATCGAACACGGTGCGCGAAGCACGCGTGCTGCACTTCGCCACCCACGTCCGGTTGAACGAGCACCGGCCGCTGGACTCCGCGATCGTCTTGAGCCCTCCCCGGAGTCGAGATGACGGCGGCGACAACGGCCTGCTCCAAACCTGGGAGATCTTCGACGGCCTTCGTCTGCGCTCGGAGCTGGTGGTGCTCTCGGCCTGCGGGTCCGCCCTGGGAGACGACTCCGGAACGGATGGACTGAACGGGCTCGCCCGCGCCTTCCAGTACGCGGGTGCGCGATCGATCCTGGCCAGTTTGTGGTCGGTGTCCGACCGCATCACACCCGAGCTGATGGAGGCCTTCTACCGCCACCTCCTCGCGGGCTCGCCCAAAGACGAAGCGCTGCGGGCTGCACAGCTCGAGTTGATCCGACGGGGCGACCGCGCGGCAGCTCCCTACTACTGGGCCGCCTTCCAGCTCTACGGCGCCCGCGACCCGTTGACTGCCACCGAGAACCGATACTCACCGAACGACACGCGCTCTACCTCGCCCTCGTCGTCCGGGTAGAGAACAATCCGGTACTCGCCAGCCCGAACCAAGGAAGCAGGAATCGAAAGGTCGATTCGAAGTCGACCCTCGCGACGGAAGTCGCCACCGCTCCAAACCTCCAGCCCGGTCGCCAGCTCCTCCACCTGCACCGTGTAGCGGTCTACCAACCGCAGCGGATCGAGCTGGAGAGCCACAAAGAGCGACGGCTCCTCGGCTGCGGCTCGGAAGGCGCTCGGACCTCCGCGCTCGGCCTCCCAGGGCGTGAGCAGAACCAACGGCACCGCGCGAACGGCCTCCGCCGCCGCCCGAGTCGGCGGCGGCGCCTCGGAGGCTTCCTTCGGCGCACCCAACTCGACGACGCTCTCGGAACCGGCCCGCTCGGCCAGCAGCCGCTCTACCCTGCCTCGCTCTCGAAGCAGGAGACCCGTCAGACCGATCGCCACGAGCACCAGTGCGGCAGAGGCCATCTGCGCGTAACGTGGCGAGCGCCGCTCTTCGACCCGTGGGAGCGCGTCACATGCGGGTGACACCACCCGCTCGATCCATCCGCGCAACTCGCTCGCCACGACCGTGTCTTGCGGAGTCGACTCGACAGAGCGCTCACCAATCTCTCGGCGCAGCGAGCAGACAGCATCCAGGCCGTCCTTCGCAAGCCGACCGCACCATCCGTCGCGAGTCAGGGAGCCTCGCGGAATCCAGGTCGCGGAAGCGGTCCGCGCCACCAGAGGTGTCTGCGTGGTCGACTCCTCCACGCGAACGTCCGTCGTCGACAGGTACGGGCAGCTGTCGACCGGAGCCACGAGATCCAACTCCCCGCGCCGGTCGACGAGCAGCCATTGCACCGGCTGCTCCCGAGTTGCCTCGAGCACGAAGAGATCGCCCACCTCTGGAGCGACCACGGCCAGGCGGGCGAGCTTGTCGCTCGCTGTCACGCTCGCTCGGAGCAACTTCTCGGCCGAGTCGTTCACGTCACTCATCTCCATCCATGGCTAACGGCCCCCGTCGAGAAATCGGCTGCGACCGAACTCGAGAGACCAGATCGGCGAGCACCGCGAGGAGTTCCGGTAGACGCCCCCGCGGGACCCCCGCGTCGCGCGCCATCCGTCGCTGCGAAAGACTCGCCTCGCGGTCTGGCGAGGCGGCGGAGTCGGCCAGAAAACTCCAGAGGTCGCGAAGGTAGGCACGAGTCTTCTCGTCGACGTCGAGCTCTCCGAGCGCAGCTCGAACCTCGCGGCGGAGCGCCTCGAACGCCTGGCGGTCTTCAAAACCGAGCGCGGGCAGCACCGACTCCTCCGTCTCGACGCGGACCTCGCCGGCGTCCGTTGCGCCGAGCTCGGCAGCGACGATCGTCGCCCAGTGCGCACGCACAGACGACTTGAACTCCCGCAGGGCGTCTCCCACTCGAAACGCCTCGACGCCCTCGCCCTCGAGCGCGCAGATGAGCTCGACCAGTCGCCCGAGAAGCGCCGTCCAAGCTCTTCCGGAAGCGACGACAAGCGCCGGCAACAGTTTGGGTGACCAGAGACGGACCTGTTCGCGAATGTACTCACCGTCCGCGACCGTCAGTGCCTGAACCCGGAAGGCGAGTACGTTCTCGTTGGAAAGCGACCCAGCACCGGAAAGTCGGAACAGGCGCCCCGACTCGATGGCGCTCTCGACCGCACCCTTGAACGCGAGATAGACACGCGCTCCCAGCGGATCGCTTCGCCGCTGGCGCTCGTAGACGAAGTGCCGCACGTTCAATCGCACCAGTCCTTCGACGTCGGGCTTCACCTGCGCCTGCGCTCGCAGAGTCTGAAGTCGCTCGACGAAGGTGTAGGTGAAGCACTCCTCGGCGAGTTCGCTGAGTGCGCCGGGGCCTCCCCCCTCCGCCCACGACTCGCCAACGACGCCCAGGTAGGAAGGCGAGCTGTCCAGAATGCCGCGCCGGCTCAGCTCCCGCACGAGAAGCCGCTTGAGCGCTTCGAGAACACGCTCCACATCTCGAACCGTCGGCGCGGCGTCGGCGTCGGCCAGCTGCAGCACGAATTGCGTAAAGGCCCGATCCAAAGCGGCTGCCAGTGTAGTCGACGCGACGGCCGACCAAACCAATGGTCGAACGACACCCGTTAGGTACAGATGAGAGCACCTGAACCAGATGGGAGTGACGACGATATGAGGGAATCTTTCACCGACCAGAAGTCCGCGCACACGCACCGCTCCGCCCGTCGGAGAGACCTTTTTCTATCCGCCGCGCTCATCGGCTGTCTAGCGATCGGCGGCTCGGCACGGGCCGGCAAGGTGCCCAGATACGAAGTGGCGGTCCTCCCCTCCGTCACCGTTGGCGACATCGAGCTGCCCACGGTGACCGGAGTGGCCATCAACGAGAGCGGGCAGGTCGCCGGCCGGGCACAGAACCGATTTGGGCAGGTCGTCGGGTTCCGGCATTCGCCAGACGGCGAAACGTTGACATTCGATCCGGAGGGGACCCTGAGGACCCTCGCCCTGTTCATCAACGAACGTGGCGACGTCGCTGGCTGGCGCGTCAACAGCAACGGCAGACTCAGCGGAGCCTTTCTCTTCTCGGACGAGGGAGGTCTGAGCGACTTGGAGAACGGGCTACCCGAGCAGGGAAACCGCCTGATCATCAACGGCTTGAACAATCTCGGGCAGGTCTTCGGCGGCAAGGGTAAGGCGACCCTCCTCTACACACCGGACATCGGCTGGGAAGACCTTCGCCCTCTCGACCCGCGGCTGGAGAAGGCCGCCCTGGAGGGGTTCAACGACAACGGTGATCTCGTGTTTCGCCGGATCCTCGGCACCGAGCGCCCCCTACCGCTCGGCGGATTCGTCAACCGTCTCGAGACGCTCGTCGTGAGAGACAGCGGCGAGATATTGAGCTTCGGAGACGTCGGCCCACTCGTTCTTTTTGTCGGTCAGCCCAACTCCCGAGGCGAGCTGCCGGTTTCGCTGTTCACCGAGGACAACCTCCTCGTGCCCGCCTACTGGACCCCATCCGGCGGAGTGGAAACGTTCGAGATCGCCAAGACGATCCAGGCGTTCTCCGCCTTCCTCACCGACAACGGAGACATCGGCGGGCTCGCCTCGAAGAAGAGCGAGCGACGCAGCGACATCCTCTACATCCGACCCACCCGCCCGGGAGGGACCGAGCGCAGGGTCAAGCCCAGGCGTTTCACGCGGATGGCCCGGAATCAGGAACACGACGGCTTCGACGATCTCGACCTCGTGGCCATGAACGAGAACTCAGCAGTGCTCGGGAACATGGCCATCGGCAGCAACCTGTCGGTGCCCTTCCTCTTCGACCCCGCCTTCGGACTCCGACCGGTGCAGGCGTTTCTCGACGCGGCCGGCGTCGACCTGCAGGCGTTCGAGGCGCTGGCGCTCAACGATCGCGGCCAGATCGTCGTCACCGTCACCGGCGAGGTTGGCCGTTTCACGACCGTCGTACTCACACCCATCGAGAACTAGGAGTCCGTCATGTTTCGTCCTAGCGCAGTTCTCTTCCTCTGCCTCTTCCTCGGTTCCGGCATCGCTTCGGCTCTGACCTATGTCGTCGTCTCGGACGAGGCGCTCGTCGACAGCGCCGACCTCATCGTCTGGGCCAACGTCGGCGCCTCCTCGTCGAACAGAGTCCGAGGTGCCATCGCGACCGATACCCCCGCCGCCGTCACCGAGGTGCTCAAGGGCGCCGCCCGCGAGGGGCGGCTCGTGTTGCGGGCTCCCGGCGGAGTGGATCCCTCGAGCGGAGCCGAGGCTCGAGTCTTCGGAATTCCCCCACTCATCGCGGGCCGCGAGTACCTCCTCTTTCTCGCCGCTCGACCGGATGGCAGCTACCAGATTCTCCATCTCAATCAGGGGCTCTTCCTCGCGCAACGACTCGACGGCGAGCGCACCCTCCACCGACCCTTCGTCGACTCGGAGGGAGCCGTCTTTCTGAAGCGCAAGGCCGGTGCTCCCGAGCCGACCGACGTGAGGGACGGTGAGCGCTTTGCAGGCTGGATTCGAGATCGAAGCCAGGGCATCGAGCGAACGGCCGACTACGTCCTTCCTCGACTCAGAGCGATCGAGCCGAAGTTCACCCTCCTCGGGCGTACGTCGCGCTGGTTCCGCTTCGACACTGGGCGAAAGCTCAAATGGTCCCGCCACCAGGACGGTCAGCCCGGGTTGACCAAAAACGGTGCGGTCGCCTTCCGAAAGGCGCGCCAGGCCTGGAGCCGCAAGCAGAGCGGTACTCCCGTTCGGCTGCTCAACGGCGGTAAGACCTCGGCCAACGGCGGCCTGCTCCGCCCCGACGGCAAGACCACCATTCTCTTCAGCGATCTCAACGAACTCATCGGCCGCGACTACGACTGCGACGAAGGCGGCGTCCTCGCCGCGGGCGGATTCTCGAATACAGCGAGCGAATCCCAAGACTGGAAGGGCGTCGTTCGAGTTGCCGTGATCATCGAAGCGGACATCGTGATGAACGACGGTCTCGGCTGCCTCGTCGAGGAGTTTCCGGACATCGCCGAGACCCTCTTCGAGCACGTCTACACCCACGAGCTCGGGCACACTCTGGGTCTGGGCCACTCGTGCGGCGGTGCCCGCGCACCGTCTTGCAGTCGCAGTGAACTCCTGTCCGACGCGGTGATGCGCGCCAGTCTGGTCGACCCACGAGGCGCCTCGCTGGGCGACGATGATCTCGCCGGCATTCGCTACCTCTACGACCCCGAGTTCTTCGCGGCTCCCTGCACAACCGTCGTGCCGGGAGCCAAGGCGTTCTGCCGCGAGTGCGGTCTCTGTGGGGCCGGTCAAGGGAACTGCAGAAACGACTCGGACTGCGTCGACGATCTGGTGTGCGCCAAAGACGTCGGCGAGGATTTCGGCTTCTCGCCAGGCACAAACGTCTGTCTCCCGCCTGAGTAGCCGAGGGCGTATCGTGCGCCCGGGGACATCTCCCCCCCGGGCGCCGACGCGAACATTCAGCGCGAGCCAACCATCGTGCGTCCCGGACGTATCAGGACGCATGAAGAGAACTACCCGAGTCGTAGTGTTGGGACTCGTTTGCCTGATCCCGAGCCTCCTCACCGCCGAGACAGCGCTCACCGTCGACCAGATCGTCGACCGACACATCGAGGCTCGTGGCGGCGCGGCCGCGTTGCGTGCCCTGCGGAACATCGTCTATAGCCAGGGTCTCTACCAGGAGGCTGCCTTCACTGGCGCCGGAGACGCCTACATGGCGCTCGGCCGACCGCACGTCAAGGTGGTCGGCAACCCGGAGAGCCCCTCCTGGGGCTTCATGGAAGGGTGGGACGGCTCCGCCTGGGAGTGGTTCGCCGATCCGGGCATCGTCATTCGAACCGTGGGCGCGGCGTCGGCCGCCTCGCGTCACGGCGCCGACCTCGAAGGGCACTTCCTCGACTACCGAGAGAAGGGCACGGCCATCCGGCTAGGTGAGCCCGAGGAGATCGGCGATCGGCCGGCGCACCGGCTCCACGTGACGCTCCGTGACGGATTCGAGCAGGAGTATTTCTTCGACCGAGAGTCGTACCTCGTCATCGCCCAACGCAAGACCGCGCCCTTCCACGCCTTCGGCGATCCGATCACCACCGAAACACGCGTCGGCGACTATCGCGAGATTGCCGGGGTACTCATCGCACACCGCTACGAGGAGACCGTCATCGCGACGGGTGAACCGCAGTCGAGCATCCAGTGGGGCAGCGTCGAAGCCAACGTCGACCTGCCCGACTCCTGGTTCGCTCCGCCCGAGTTCGAGCGCAGCCCCCTGCAGAGCCACCTGGAGGCTCTCTACCAACAGCGCACCGACCCCTCGGCGGTGATGTGGAGCTACGAGGCGTTCCGGCGCGCGCAGCCCGACGTCGAAACACGCGACGGTATCGAGATGATCGGGTTCCAGATGCAGAAGATGGGAGCTCACGACAGCGCCGTCGCCCTGTTGAAACGCAACGCGACCAACCACCCTGACAGTTCGACATCTGCGCTCAGCCTGGGTCGCGCCTACGAAGGAGCCGGTCGCCCGGCCTCGGCACAGCGCGAATACGATCGAGCCCTGGCCCTCGACCCCGAGAATCAGCGAGCTACACGAGCTCTCGAGGAGCTCGAACTCGAGCTCGACAATCCGTTGGGCTTCTTCGAGCCTTTCATCGGCAGCTGGGGCATGGCGCCGGAGAGCGAGGCGGTTCGGGCCAACCCATGGCTGGCTTCGAGCGCCACCTTCCGCTTCGACTGGGCCGACCCCCAACGGAAGCTCTTGCGCTTCTACGAAGGTGTACCGGACGACGACTTCGGCGCGCGCATTCTCGACAACCTCGTCACGTACAACCCGCGGACCGGAGAGGTCGTCGCGCTCGG
Organism: Candidatus Multivoradales bacterium; assembly: GCA_965212505.1. Classification (GTDB taxonomy): domain Bacteria; phylum Acidobacteriota; class Thermoanaerobaculia; order Multivoradales; family JAHEKO01; genus JAHEKO01. Next base: position 4,945,646 of record OZ243123.1, on the reverse strand, counting down.
CTACCAACTGCGCAACGACTTCCTCTACGAGTCGACCTTCCGGCCACAGGAGGACGGCTTCGTGCGCGAGTACGTCGTCACCTATCCAGAGGGCTACGAGCTCCACGACGAAGAGGATCGTGAGCGCGGGTGGATTCGGTATCGCGATCGCTGTCGCCTCGACGGCTCCGATCGACTCCACTGCGTCACCGAGCAAAAGCGCGGCGACATGTGGCAGGCGTGGCGCGGCTCGGCTGGATACACGCTCGTACGACGCTAGGTCGAGGGGGCGGCGAGTTGCCGACCCGACCGCCGCCGTGGTACTCAGGCGGCGAGCCGCTCCATGAGGAACCACCCGCCGAACAACCTCCGGAAGCGCCAACGATGAAATGGCGTCTCCTCGTGCTTCCGGCGATCGCGCTGAGCCTGGCGTGCGCTCGCGCCGAGACGCCGTCGGTCGTCATGGTCGTCGTCGACACCTTGCGTGCCGACCACCTCGGCGCCTACGGATACGAGCGCGACACGAGCCCGGAGATCGATCGGCTCGCTCGAGACGGGGTGCTCTTCGAGCACGCCTATGCAACCTCTCCCTGGACGCTGCCCTCCTTCGGGTCGCTTTTCACCGGGACGCTTCCCGCCGAGCACCGAGCCGGTGCCCGGCCCAGCGACAGCAGCGGCGGGAAAGACTTCCTGCCGATCCGGGCGGACCTCACGACCATCGCCGAAGCTCTGGCCGACCAGGGAATGCGTACCGGGGCGGTGATCAACAACGCCTTCACCCACCCTAGCTTCGGCACCGCGCGCGGCTTCCAGACCTACGACCACGTCGCCGGCAACCGAAAGCGCATCCGCCGAGCCGACCAGGTGGTCGACCGAGCGCTCGAATGGCTCGACGAGTACGGCGACTCAGAGTTCTTCCTTCTGCTCCACTTCTTCGACCCTCATCTCAAGTACAACGCTCCGGAGGGCTTCCGCTACCGGTGGAGCGAGCCGATGGCGGACGACGAGCGCCACGAGCTGATGGATCTCAAGCCGCTACGCCAGAAGATCAAGGCGGGCGAAGAGATCGACTGGGAGTTCCTTGTCGGCGCCTACGACGAAGAGGTCGCCTTCGTCGACCAGCAGGTTGGCCGTCTCTTCGAGGCACTGCGCCGACGAGGGCACCTAGACCGGAGCATTGTGCTGCTGACCGCCGATCACGGTGAGGAGTTCCGCGATCACGGCGGCTTCGAACACGGTCACACGTTGTACGACGAGGTTCTACGGATCCCGATGATCTGGTGGGGACCCGGATTCGAGTCGGGGCGGCGAAGTGAGCCGGCCTCGCTGATCGACGTCTTTCCGACGGTGATGGAAGCGATCGGCCAGGCGGCCCCCTTCGGGCTTCCGGGACGCAGCCTTCTGCCCTCTCTCAGCGGCGGCGGCCACGGCCCGCCACGCACCCTGATCGCGGAGCGCACGCTCTATGGGCCCGAGCTCGAGACCGCGATCTCCTGGCCCTTCAAAGTGATCCACGAACCCCTTCGCCGGCAGGCTCGCCTCTTCGACCTCTCGGCCGACCCCGGCGAGAGCCTCGACATCGCCCATCAACAGATGGATCAGACTCGGCGGCTCATGAAGTCGCTTCAGGCCTATCGACGACTGGCCGCATCTGTTGAGGGGGCCGAGGCCGCCGAGCTCGACAGCGAAACGCTCGAGACACTCAAGTCGCTCGGCTACGTCGACTAGCCAGCGGGGCTAGCCGCACTGCACCGAAGACGCTCGATCTCAGCTCGGGCTCGTTCGTAGTAGGTCTCGTTCTTGCGCCCGAACACGATCTGGTGACCATCGGGATCCGTCAGGGTGATGAAGTCCATCCACGGACGCCTCTCCACCTCGTCCGGTTCAGGGACGATGCCGGCCGCCTTGATGCGCTCGTAGCGCTCCTCGACTTCCTCGACCAGGAAGTAGTGCCGTACACCTCCGCCGTAGGTTGCCGACTCGGGATCGTCGACCGTCGTCAGCGCGACCCGAATGCTGCCGCTGGTCACCTCTGCATACTCGGGTGGGTAAGACCTTCGCCAGTCGATCACGTACTCGTCCTCGCGATAGTCGTAGAAGTAGTCGTGATCGAATCCGATCGCCCGGTAGAAGGTCACGCTCTCGCGCACGTCACGAACGTACAAGAGGGTGAGGATCTCTCCGGTCACCTCAGCGTCGTCGGCCGACGAAGGTGACGGCAACAGCACCCGGCCCAGGAGGGCCGTTGTGAGTCCGATCTTCGAGATTGCGCGCATTTGGAGTCCTCCACTGGGTGAGACACGAGACCGCCCGACCTGTTGCAGGCTTCCGATCCGATCCCAACCGCCGACAGGTCGACGGGCGGTCCGCTATCGAAGACGCCCCCGCCGCAGACTCGACGCCAGGGCGCGCGGCGCTCAGAGCGCTCGCCGGGGTGTCGCCCGGTTTCGCTAGCTAGGGAGAACAGGTCGAGTCGAGCTCGTTCTCCATGCCGTCGTCCGAGGCGATGCAGTTCACGGTGCCCGTCCCGGCGACCGCGCTGGTCAGCGTGGATTGGCTGATTCTCGCGGTCACCGTCGAGTCGGTGTCGATCGACGCTGTCGTGCCTCCGGCGGTGCCCCGCCGGAACCGAAGCGTCGCATCGTCGAGCAACTCAATGCCTGTATTGGTCGAGCCATCGTTCGTTCGGAAACGTACGCCGTGAAGCACCGCCCGACCGTCTCCGGTCGCTTTGAGGCCGCGATTCGCACCCGATCCCGTCGCGTGCACAAAACCGTCCCTGAGCGTGATGTCGGTGCCGGTCTGGATCTCGATTCCAACGTTGGTGGGCGCCTCCTCCGCGAGGATCTGCAGGTTGTAGGCATCGATCGAGCAGGTGCCGACCGCCCAGATGCCCCGATTCACCGAAACAGCGTTCTTCGCCGTGAGCCAGGCTCGAGACACCGAGGGCAGCGAATTCAAGCAGTAGAGAGCGTAGGCGGCCGAGCCGCCGTCGACGATCGCAGTGACGTCGATCAGTTGTGGATTGCCACCCTCCAGACGTACCGCGAACCGAGAGCCTCCGTTCGAGTCCGAGATGGCCTTTGCCGTGACGTTCCTGAAGGTAGGAGAGCCGCTGTCCTTGTTGCAGAGGACATATCCCGTCGAGTTGACGGTCGAGTTGCCCGTCACCGTGAGGTCGCTGAGGACGAAGTTGTCGACTGCAGCGAGGACACCATGGCCAGCCAGACTCCCACACCCGCCGCCGCCGGAAACGTTGGCGCCGAGGATCTCGGTCGTCTCCTGCCCCGAGCCCGAGAGATCGACAAACTCTTTCATCACCAAAATGTCGTTCGAGCCGATTTCGTAGACGCCCGGACCGAGCTTGATCTGGTAGCGATTGGTGGCGCTCGCGTCCTGAATGTCGTCGATGAGCTGCTGAAGATCGACGCTTGCGTCCGGCCCGACCACTTCGATCGTGTTGCCCTTGCGGACAATCCACTCGCCCAGGCTGACGTCGGCAGCCGCCGGCATGCACCACAGTCCGACCAACAGGTACCCGCTCCACGACATGGCTCGACTCAAATATCGACGCATCGCACCCTCCTGTGTCCAGCGCGCCCTCAGACGCATGCCCCACCCTCTACTTGGATGGCCGGATTGTACCGGGACACGATCCGAAGGACGAAGGGGTTGCGCTCGAACCCGATGCGCGCCGGCAGCTGCCGACGCGCACCGAGCTGAGCCGAACCTGGATCAGAGAGAGCGCGACCACGAGCGGCGCCAGAACGCCGAGAGCGCTTCTCCGGTAGCCCCAGCCCCTGGGGGCTGCGATCTCCCGTTCGCGTGTCTCGAGTCCTGTGCTCGCTCGCCGGTCACACTTCGTCTACGAAACGAACGGGTGGAACGTCACAGACCATCGGGCCGGAGCAGTACCTTGGTACAGCCTTCGAGCTTCCGATCGAAGATCTCGTAGGCCCGAACGCCTTCCGAGAGCGGCATGCGGTGCGAGACGATGCGGTCGAAGTCGTAGCGGCCGCTCTCGAGAATCTCGAACATGCGCTCGAGTCGGGGTCGTACCGGGCAGCGGCCGGCGCGATAGGTGAGATTCTTGTCGTACGCCTCGACTGGGGAGAAGGCGAAATGCTCCTCTGTATGTACCCCGACCGCCGCGACGGTGCCGCCCGGGCGCACGAGATCAACCGCCAAACGCGTCGCGCCGGGCGACCCCACCGCCTCGAGGACGGCGTCCGCACCTCGGTTCTCTGTCGCCGCAAGCACAGCCTCGGCAGGAGCTTGCGCAAGGTCGAGCGGCGTGGCACCAAAGGCCTCGGCGAGCTCCAACCGCTCCGCGATGCTGTCGACCGCGAAGACCCGCTCCGCGCCCAGCTCCCGTGCGCCGACGATCGCCATGACGCCAACCGGCCCACAGCCGAGAACCACGGCGGTCAGACCCGGGCCGACGCCAGCCGACTCCGCGCAGTAGAAACCGGTCGCCAGGACGTCGCCAGCGAGCAGCGCCGCCTCCGAGTCGAGACCCTCGGGAACTTCGACCAGCGTCGCGTCCGCGAGCGGCACGCGCACCCGCTCCGCTTGAGCACCGTGGAGACCCACGCCGTCCTCGACCCACCCGAAGAGCGCCCCGGAGGTGCATCGGGCCGTGAGCCCCGTCTGGCAGTAGAAGCAGCCTCCGCAGCAGGTCGTGAACGGACTCACCACCCGCGCTCCCACGTCGAGCTGAGCCTCTGCGCCAGCCTCGACAACCGAGCCGACAAACTCGTGGCCCATCACTGTGCCTCTGTCGAGCCCGGTCTCGTGACCTCGATAGACATGCAGATCGGACCCACAGACCGCGGCGATCTCGACCTCCACGAGGGCATCTCGCGGGGACTCCACCGTCGGAGCGTCGACCGCCTCGTACCGCAACTCGAAGGGCTGTTGAAAGGTGAGAGCCTTCACCGTTCGAGGTTAGCGCACAGCGCGCATCGCGAGATCCGGCAGGCAACTGAACCCGGGTTTGCACACGAAGAAGAGGTCGACGCCCGCGAGCCGGCGAACGAGCCAGGAACTGAATCGTGCGTCGACGGATCGAAACGGTCCAGGGACAACTCCAGGTGGAGTGCGTCTGATCCGATAGGATATGTATTCCTGCGCGCGGTGAACCCATCCCCGCCACCAACACTTGCGATAGAGAAGGAGAATCGGCGTGAGAAGAGCTGTCATCTCGATGATCGGGCTCGCGCTCGTCCTAGGTCTGGCCACTACCGCTGGCGCTGAAGACTGGCCCAACTGGCGCGGCCCCAACCTCAACGGAACATCTTCCGAAACCGGCCTCATCTCGAGCTGGTCGCTCGACGGAGAGAACCTGATCTGGCGTCAGGACTTCACCGGTCGCTCCACGCCGGTCGTCTTCGACGGCCGCGTTTGCGCGAGCGGACGACACGGCGAAGGCATCACCCGCCAAGAGATGGTCGCCTGCTTCGACGCGGAGACCGGAGAGAAGCTCTGGGAGCAGCGCTTCAACGTCTACCACACGTCGGTTCCCTGGAATCGCGTCGGGTGGGGCTCCGTCACCGGAGATCCGGAGACCGGCTACATCTACCACCAGGGCGTCGCAGGGCTGTTCCACTGCTTCGACAGCAAGACCGGCGAGGTCGTCTGGTCCCGCTCCTTCATCGAAGAGTACGGATTCATGGAGGGCTACGGCGGCCGTACACAGACCGCGTTCATCGACGAAGACCGGGTGATCATCACCTTCTCCAACACCAGTTGGGGTCCCGAGGGTCGACCGCTTCACCGCTTCCGCGCCCTCGACAAGCGCACCGGTGAGCAGATCTGGGTCGCTCAGCCGGCCCCATCTCAGGCCGACAAGAACACCCAATCGACTCCGAACGTGATGGTCGTCGACGGCGAGCGTTTGATCGTCGCGGGCAACGGCGGCGGCGGCATCTACGCCGTCCAGGCGCGGACCGGCAAGCCGGTCTGGGGCTTCCAGCTCTCGAAGCGCGGCATCAACACCTCGGTCACCGTCGACGGCGACCGCATCTACGCCTCGCACAGTGAAGAGAACATCGACGAAGGCAACATGGGCCGTGTGGTCGCGATCGACGGTACGGGCAGCGGCGATGTGACGACCACGATGGAAGAGTGGCGCCTGCCGATCGGCTCCGGCTTCCCGTCGGCGGCGCTCGACGACGGCACGCTCTACATCGTCGACAATTCGGCAAATCTGCACGCAATCGACGCTGAATCCGGCGAACACCGGTGGGAGCTCAACTTCGGCCGGGTCGGCAAGTCGTCTCCGACGGTCGCCGACGGCAAGGTCTACATGACCGAAGTCAACGGCCACGTCGTCATCGCAGAGATCGGCGAGACCGAGGGCAGGGTGCTGAGTGAGGTCGAGATCGACATGCCCGAGGGGCGCTACGCCGAGATCTACTCTTCCCCGGCGATCGCCTACGGCCGCATCTACTTCACCACCGAAGAGGGCATCTACGCTCTCGGCGACAAGGAGCGGGCGTTCGAGGTGAGCGCCAGCGCACGTCCGGAGCTCCCCGACGAGGGGGAGGCCGGCGCCGCCGCCCACCTGCAGATTGTCCCAGGTGATCTCATCCTCGGCGCCGGCGAGACGCAGCAGTTCCGCGTTCACGCCTACGACGCCAAGGGTCGCGAGGTCGACGCTCCGGCGGTGACCTGGTCGGCACAGGGCCTCCAAGGAGCGGCCGACGGCGGCTCCTACACGGCACCGCCTAACGCGTCCTTCACGGGCCAGGTCGTCGCCACCGCAGGCGAGCTGAGCGGCGCGGCGCGCGTGCGAGTTCTGCAGGACCTACCGATCGCGGAGGACTTCGAGTCGATCGACGTCGGCTCGCGCCCCGGCTATCAGATGGCCTATGGCGCCCGCTTCGCGGTTGCGGACCTCGATGGCAACAAGGTGATGTCCAAGGGGCCGTCGCCGGTCAAGATCCATCGGCACATCACCTTCCTCGGTCACCCGAAGCACTCGGGCTACACCATCGAGGGCGATGTCATGGGTACTAAGGACGGTCGCCGCGTCGGCGACGTCGGCCTGATCAACAGCGGCTACACGATGGAGCTGCTCGGTGCCTACCAGGCGATCCAGGTCCGCTCCTGGCAGTCGGAGCTGCGCATGATGCAGCAGATCGACTTCCCCTGGGAGTTTGGCAAGTGGTACCGCATGAAGTTGAGCGTTCATCAAGAAGACGGCAAGGGAATCGTGCGCGGCAAGGTCTGGCCCAAGGGCGAAGATGAGCCCGACGCCTGGACGATCACCGTCGAAGATCCCCTGCCGATCACACACGGAGCCCCCGGACTCTCCGGCTTCTCTCCGGCCCTCATCTACTACGACAACATTTCGATAGCGAGTCACTGACCATGAGACCTCGAATTCTTCCGACCCTTCTGCTCTTTGCCTTGATCGCCACGCTCGCTCCGGCGGGCTTCGCGGAAAAGATCCCCGACGACGTCGGCATGTACGGTGGCACCCCGTCGCGCAACATGGTCTCGGACGAGACCGGCCTGCCTTCGGAGTGGGACCTGTCCAGCGGCAAAAACGTCAAGTGGCGCCAGAAGCTCGGTTCGCAGAGCTACGGCGGCCCGGTGATCGCCGGCGGCAAGGTCTACGCCGGCACCAACAACGAAGCGGCCCGCGATCCGGAGATCACCGGCGACAAGGGCAACGTCATGGTCTTCGACGAGGAGACCGGCGAGTTCCTCTGGCAGGCCGTTCACGACAAGCTGCCCACCGGCCGCGTGCACGACTGGCCCTTGCAGGGCGTCTGCTCGGCGCCGTACGTCGAGGGCGACCGCCTCTACTACGTGTCGAACCAGGCCGAGCTGATCGCCTCCGACACCGAGGGCTTCATGGACGGCGAGAACGACGGACCGATCACCTCCGAGCAGCGCACGACCAAGGCGCACGAGGACATCCTCTGGAAGCTCGACATGATCGACGAGCTCGACGTCTTCCCTCACAATCTGGCGGTCGGTAGCCCGGTGATCGCGGACGACCTGATCTTCACGGTCACCGGCAACGGCGTCGACGAGGGGCACATCACCATCCCCGCCCCGCTCGCCCCGAGCTTTATCGCGGTGAACAAGAACACCGGCGAGCTGGTCTGGGAGAACGCCGCTCCAGGCACGAAGATTCTCCACGGCTCCTGGTCCAACCCGGCGTACGGCGTCATCGATGGCGTGGCGCAGGTGGTCTTCCCGGGGGGCGACGGCTGGATGTACTCCTTCGAGCCGAAGACCGGCAAGGAGCTCTGGCGCTTCGACTGCAACCCCAAGGACTCCGAGTGGTCTCTCGGCGGCATGGGAAGCCGGAACAACATCGTCTCGACGCCGGTGATCCACAACGACCGGGTCTACATCGCTGTCGGGCAGGATCCCGAGCACGGCGAGGGCATCGGCCACTTCTACGCGATCGACGCGACGAAGCGCGGTGACATCACGGAGACGGGCGCCCACTTCCACATCAGCGAAGGCGACTTCGGCGATTCGGACGCGTTCCATCGCACAATTTCGACCGCCGCGATCGCCGACGGCATCGTCTACATCGCCGACCTCTCCGGCTTCCTCTACGCGTTCGACGCGGAGACCGGTGACCACTACTGGACCTACGACCTCTTCGCAGCGGTCTGGGGCTCGGCGTATGTCGCCGACGGCAAGGTCTACATCGGCGACGAGGACGGTGACATCACCGTACTGAAGGCCGGCAAGGGCAAGGACGGCCAGGCTGAGCTGATCGCCGAGATGAACGTCGGCAGTTCCGTCTACACCACGCCCGTCGCACGCAACGGCGTGCTCTACGTCATGAGCCGCAACACCCTCTTCGCACTCGCCGAGGGCGCCCAGGAAAGCTCTCCGTAGGCGCCACTCCGATTCTTTGGGAGCCGATTCGATGACGACACCCCTCGAAGACAAGGCCGCGGCCGCGCGGGACCATCTCGACGCTCACGTGCGCGAGATGGTCGAGTGGCACTTCAACCCCGAGACCGGCTGTCAGTTTTGGCTCGACCACGCCGCGGGGCTCGACTTCGACCCGCGCGAGAAGATCCACGGCTACAGCGATCTCAAGATCCTCGGCCATTTTGAGGACGAGTGGCTGCGCGGCGGACCCGTCCGCCGTTGGGTGCCCAAGGCGCTCGCCGATCAGCCGCTCTACGTTTTCGAGACCGGCGGATCGACCGGTCTGCCGAAGTCGCGGGTCAACATCCGCGACTTCCAGACCGACTACGAGCTGTTCTCGGAGACGCTCTCCGACGAGACCTTCCCGAAGGGCGCCGACTGGTTGATGCTCGGCCCCACCGGGCCCCGCCGGCTCCGGCTGGCGATCGAGCACCTGGCGCAGCACCGTGGCGGCATCGCCTTCCACGTCGATCTCGACCCCCGCTGGGTCAACAAGATGATCAAAGCGGGCAACCACCAGGGCCTGCAGGACTACAAGGATCACACGGTCGACCAGGGCCTCAAGATCCTGCGCGGCCACGACAACATCCAGTGCCTGTTCACGACGCCGAAGCTGCTCGAGGCGATGTGCGAGAAGGTCTCGCTGTCGAAGCTCGGCATCCAGGGCATCTTCTGTGGCGGCACCGAAATGAACGCCCAGTTCCACCGCTTCGCGCGCGAGGAGCTGGTGCCCGGAGTCGACTTCATTCCGACCTACGGCAACACGCTCATGGGTCTCGCCTGTTGCAAGCCCTACGACCCCGCAGACAACTACGCGATCACCTACTACGCGCCGGCACCGCGAGCGATCTTCGAGATTGTCGACCCCGACAACCCGGAGCAGGTGGTCGACTACGGCGAGGTCGGCCGCGTCATGCTGACCACGCTGACCAAAGAGTTCTTCATGCCGCGCTTCCTCGAACGCGACGAAGGCATTCGGGCGCGGCCGATCGACCCCTACCCCTGGGACGGCGTCAGCAATCTGGGACTGCTGACGCAGCTCTCGGACAGTGTCGTCGTGGGGGTCTACTGATGCTGCACATCCCGGTTCTGCGCCGCGGCGAGCCCTACCGGAGCCTCAACGTCAACACGTTGAAGGACATCCGGACAGGTGAGCCGGTCGTCGACGTGAGCCAAGCGAACCCCGGATTGATCGTGCGCGACCTCGGGCGCGTCGCGGAGGCGCGTCGCAAACTGGAAGAGTTCTCGGTCGCCGAGCTGCTCGAGATCTGCAAGCGGGCCGCCGAGTTCTTCCTGAACGGCGAGCTGCCGATCGGCGACGACATCCAGACTCCGGACGACTACGTGCGCGGACTCTCGGCGACCACCGGACTGCCCGAGGCGCTCGCGCGCAAGAACATGACCAAGTCGCACTACGTGCTCGACGAGATGGGGACCGTTCTGGGAGGGCTGACTCGCGGGCTCGATCTCGACATCCTCGACCGCGGTTGGGGCTCGCAACATGGGCGGCAGGTCTCCTACCGGCGTGAGACCGACGTGCTCGGCGCCATCTTGCCCAGCAACTCGCCTGGCGTGCACGCGCTCTGGCTGCCGGCGATCCCGCTCAAAGTGACGCTCGCCCTCAAGCCGGGCCGCCAAGAGCCGTGGACGCCCTACCGCGTCGCACAGGCGTTCATCGCCGCCGGCTGTCCGAAGGAGGCGTTCGGCTTCTACCCGACCGACTACGCGGGCGCCGGAGAGATCCTCCAGCGCGCCGATCGATCGCTGCTCTACGGCGACGCCGGAACGGTCGCCAAGTGGCGCGCCAAGGAAGGCGTGCAGATTCACGGTCCCGGCTGGAGCAAGGTGCTGGTCACCGGCGGTGAGGCCGAACGCTGGAACGAGCACGTCGGCATCATGGCGGCCTCGGTCGCTGACAACGGCGGCCGCTCTTGCGTCAACGCCTCAGGCGTCTGGACGACCTCGAACAGTCGGGCGATCGCCGATGCGCTCGCCGAAAGCCTGGCCCAGATCGAAGCCCTACCTCTCGATCACCCCGACGCCCGGCTCGCCGCGATGCCGAGCCTCGAAGCGGCGCAGAAGCTCTCGGACTACATCGACGCGCGCCTGGGCGACGGCGCCGAGGACGTCACCCATCGCTACCGCCCAGAAGGACGTGTCGCCGAGGCCGGCGGTTGCGCCTTCGTGCTCCCAACCGTAATCCACTGCGACAGCCCCGATCATGAGCTCGCTCACGCCGAGTTCCTGTTCCCGTTCGTTTCGGTCGTCGAGGTCGGCAGAGACGAAATTCTGGAGCAGATGGGGTCGAGTCTGGTCGTGAGCGCAGTGACCGACGATCCCGAGCTCAAGCAAGAGATCCTCAGCGCCACCAACGTCGAGCGGTTGAATCTCGGCTCCATGCCGACCAGCCACGTCTCGTGGGACCAGCCGCACGAAGGCAATCTGTTCGAGCACCTCTATCGTCAGCGCGCGATCGCGGGGCCCGAAATCGCAGCCTGAGGGCACCCTCAGCTCGAACTCCGATCGGCGATCTGCCGTACAAGGGTCGGGTACGAACCGATGACCTCCACTCCCGAACTCGACACCGCCGTTCCGACGAGCGACAGCTGGCAGACCGAACTCGGGGGCATCGCGCTCACCTTCGGAGCGGGCCGGCTGGCCGAGCTCGGCCGTGAGGCGCGAGCACTCGACGCACAGCACGTGCTGCTAGTCGCCGACGGCGGCCTGCGCCAGGACGGCCACATCGACCGCGCGGAGGCCTCTCTGCGCGCCGCCGACCTCGAGGTGACGCTCTTCGACGACGTCTTCCCCAATCCGACCACCGAGCTCGCGCAGCGCGCCACCGAGGTCGCTCGCGATGCCGGCGTCGACCTAATCGTCGGCATGGGCGGCGGTAGCGCGATGGACTGCTCCAAAGCGGTCAACTTCCTGCTGACCAATGGTGGCCGGATGGAGGATTACTGGGGCTACGACAAAGCACGCACGCCGATGCTGCCGTCGATCGGGCTGCCAACGACCGCAGGCACCGGCAGCGAGGCTCAGTCGTACACCCTCATCACACAGCTCGAGAGCGGCCGCAAGATGGCCTGCGGCGCACCAGGCGCGGCCTTCCGCACGGTGATCCTGGACCCCGAGTTGACCCTCTCCGCCCCCCTCGGGGCGTTTGCGGCGGCCGGAATCGATGCCGTCTCCCACGCCCTCGAGAGCTTTGTCACCCGAACTCGGAGCGAGCACTCGAGCGCGCTCGCCGCAGAGGCCTGGCGACTGCTCAACGACAGTTTCGAAGCCGGCCTCGCGACGGACGGCGACCGGGAAAAGACCGTGCGGACACGCGGACGCATGCTGGTCGGCGCGCACCTTGCGGGCGCTGCGATCGAGGCCTCGATGCTGGGGGCGGCCCACGCTTCGGCAAACCCGTTGACCGCTCGTTTCGGCATCATCCACGGCGTCGCCGTCGGCCTCATGCTTCCGCACGTCATCCGCTTCAACGGCGAAGCGGTCGACGCGGAGTACCGGACACTGACACCGGGTGGAGCCGTCGAGCTCGCTGCCCGCACCGAGACGCTCCGCTCGATCGCGGGCCTGCCCGCGACGATCCGGGAATGCGACATACCCAAAACTTCGTTACCCGAATTGGCAAGACTCGCCACCGATGAATGGACCGGGGGGCACAACCCCAGACCCCTGACCGAGCACGACTTCCTGCAACTGTATGAAGCCGCGTACTGATTTCTCCAAACCCCTGGCGACCGCCGCGTTGGCGATCGCCCTCCCGTTCCTTTCTACCGGAACCGCCTTCGCGGACTGGGCGACCTTCCGCGGCGACGCCGGTCTCACCGGCGTTTCCGGGCCGCTCGCCGGCGACCTCGCGCCCGTCTGGACGTTCGAAGCCGAGGACTCGATCGAGTCGACGGCCGCGATTGTCGGCGACCGCGTCTACATTGCGTCGCTCGACGGCAAGCTGCGCGCGCTCCGTCTCTTCGACGGCGAAGTGCTGTGGACCTACGATGTCGAGGACGAGATCAAGTCGTCGCCCTCAGTGCGCGGCGGAGTGGTCTACTTCGGCGACGAGTTGGGCCGCTTCCACGCGGTCGACGCCGAGAGCGGTGAGGCGCGTTGGACCTTCGAGACCGACGCCGGGATCATCTCCTCGGCCAATTTCGTCGAAGACAAGGTGATCTTCGGGTCGTACGACAACTTCCTGTACGCCCTCGATCTCGACGGCAAACTCGCCTGGAAGATCGAAACCGACAACTACGTGCACGCAACCCCTGCAATCGGTGGAGGCTTCACCTACTTTGCCGGCTGCGACGGTCTCTTTCGGAAGGTCCGTCTCTCCGACGGAGAGGTCGTCGCGGAAGTCCAACTGGACGGCTACGTCGCCGGTAGCGCCGCGGTGCGCGGCAAGCTGGCGTTCGTCGGCACCTTCGAGAACACCGTCCTCGGTATCGACACCGAGAAGGGCGAGGTCGCCTGGCGCTATCAGCACTCCGATCGCGAGTTCCCGTTCTACTCGTCACCCGCGGTGACCGAGTCGCACGTCGTGATCGGCGGCCGCGACAAACTCGTCCATGCGATCGACGCCTCTTCCGGAGAGGCGCGCTGGACCCATTCGACGCGCGCTCGAATCGACGCTTCGCCGGTGATTGCCGGCGACCGCGTCTACATCTCGTCAAAGGACGGCAACGTTCTGGGGCTGGACCTGGAGAGCGGCGAGGTCGAGTGGACGTTCGATACCGGCTCGGCGATCACCGCCTCGGTGGCCATCGCCGACGGCTACCTGGTCATCGGAACCCTCGACGGGCTCCTCTACGCCTTCAAAGAAAAGGAAGACGCATCGTGACCACGCTCCCCGAGCCCGCAACCGCCGGCAAGAAGGGCACCGAGAGCGAGGTCGGCAGCGTCTTCGTCTCGAACTATCCCCCCTTCTCGTCGTGGAGCGCCGACCAGGTTCCGCACGCGCTGGAAGCGCTCGGCTCTCCGGCGCGACCCGACACACCACTCGGCCTCTACCTGCACATCCCCTTCTGTCGGAAGCGTTGCAAGTTCTGCTACTTCCGGGTCTACACGGACAAGAAGTACGACGAGATCGGCAGCTACATGGAGGCGATGGCCCGGGAGGTCGAGCTCTATGCCCAGCAGCCGGCGGTCGCCGGGCGCAAGCCACGATTTGTCTACTTCGGGGGCGGCACACCGTCGTACATCAACCCGAAGCAGCTGCGTGAACTCGTCGCTCGGGTCAAGGACGTCTTCCCCTGGGACGACGTCGAAGAGGTGACCTTCGAGTGTGAACCGGGAACGCTCTCGGAGGCCAAGCTCGAGGCCTACAAAGAGATTGGCGTCACCCGCCTGTCGCTCGGCATCGAGCACTTCGACGACGACATCCTGCGCGAGAACGGGCGGGCACACGTCTCGACGGAGATCTACCGCGTCCTCCCTTGGCTGCGCTCGGTCGGCTTCGATCAGCTCAACGTCGACCTGATCGCCGGCATGCTCGGCGAGACCGACGACAAGTGGAAGGACGCCGTCCAAAAGGCGATCGAGGTCGAGCCCGACAGCGTCACCATCTACCAGCTCGAGCTCCCTTTCAACACGCGCTTCACGAAGAGCCTGCTCAACGGCGACCTGATGCTGCCGGTTGCCGACTGGGACACCAAGCGGCGCTGGCACGACTACGCCATCGAAGAGTTCTCGAAGGCCGGCTATGACGTCTCGTCGGCCTACACGATGGTGAAGAACAAGGAGACGTGTCGGTTCGTCTACCGCAACTCGCTCTGGCGCGGGGCTGATCTCGTCGGCATGGGAGTCGCGTCGTTCTCTCACCTTTCGGGCGTTCACTTCCAGAACCTCGACGGCTGGGGCGAGTACCTGGCGCGACTCGGACACGGTGGCGGTGACGCCGAACTCCCAATCTCCCGCGCCCGACTGACCACCGACGACGAGCGGCTGACGCGCGAGTTCATCCTTCAGCTCAAGCTCGGTTCGGTCGGTACCGAGTACTTCCGCGACAAGTTCGGCGTCGACGTGCTCGAGCACTTTAGCGAGCCGCTCGCCAAGCTCACCGAGCGCGGCATGCTCACGGCGGGCGACAACCGCATCGAGCTCTCCCGCAAGGGGCTCCTGCGGGCCGACACGCTCCTGCCCGAGTTCTACGCGCCAGAGTACTACGGCGCCCGCTACACCTAGGCTGGCGTCCACGGATCGGGATCGGTTGTCGCCCGTGCGCCAACGGGCACAACCTCGATCATTCTGCGCAGAACTATGTCTGTTCCGGGAGCGTCTTGTTCCTGCGAGGACTTCTCTTCGAGACAGGTGCGTTCCTCGCGGGCTCTCGAGCCGGTTTGATCGCGAGCAGCCGTCCTGATCTTGGGCCGCCGAGCGCCTAGCCTTCGAAGGCCAAGATCTCTTTGCGGCCGTTCAGCAGAACCCCCTTCGGCTTCTTCGGCAGCTCGAGGGTGACGTCGATCTTCTGCGTCATGTTGCCCTTGAACGGCGCTCGTCCGAACTTGCCGAGCTTGCCCTTGCCGAAGTCGATGTACGTGGGCACGAGGGCCATGAAGTCGTCGGAGACACCGCTCTGGCTGAGAGTTCCGAACAGCCGGTACTTGTTCTTGCCGGCCTTCTCGATCTGAACCTCGGCGGCGTAGGCCGGCACCTCGGTGCCGTAGACCCACTGATCGAAGAACCAGTCGACGGTTCCGTCTCCCGCAGCGTTGAGCTCCGGAATCATGTGCTTTTGCAGGTGCGCCTTGAAGTCTTCAGTCGATGGATTCCGACCCTTCCAGCTGTCGGCAAAGTCACGCATCATTGCGAAGAACCTCTCGTCCGACTTGGACTTCTCGTCACGCATCAGAGTCCTGAGCATCTGGAGGATGTAGGCGCCCTTGGAGTAGATCAACTCACGACCGGCGTACGGCGAAGCGGCCGTCGACGCCCGGTAGCCGAGCGTGAGCGCACCCGCCGCGTAGGGGGCGAGCGTCGTGCCCTGCACCTTGCCGAGCACCGAGCGACGTCGCTGCTCCCAGAACTCATCATGAGCCTCGGCGCCCTGGGTCAGCTCGATCAGCAACGCAGTCGAGAATTCGGCGAAGCCCTCTGAGAGCCACTGGTCGCGGTAGGTCGCCCAGCCGACGTGATGACCCCACCATTGATGGGCAATCTCGTGAATGCCGACCTGCTCGACAAAGCCGGCATAGCCGTCCATGCCCAACTCGAGCTTGAGCAGGCTGCTCAAGCCCGGCAGGTAGGGCAGGTAGACCAGCGAAGGCCAGGCCTGACCGAAGCTCCACGCCGACTGCTGCGTCACCGCGAGCCGCTTGCTGTCGAGCGGACCGAAGAGGTTCGTGAACACCTGAATCGAGTTGACCGCGTCGGCCATCGCCACCTCGGCCAACGCCTCGGTCGAAATGCCGATCGACGAAGGGCCGGTGTAGGTGTTGACGTAACCCGAGATGGCATCGTTCGTCGCCACTTCGAGCTGGTCGCGGAAGTTCAGCCCGTCGCTTGCCGACTGCAGGTTCTGGTTGATCTCGGTGATGAAGTCGGGCTCTCCCTTGGTCGCAAAGACCTGGAGCGTGACGCCGGTGTTCTCCTCCTCTTGCTCGTAGATCTCGAAGTCACCGTAGTTGAAGCCGGCCACCGTGAGCGGTGTCGCAGACTTCCAGATCGAGACGATCTCCCCGTCCTTCTTTTCGTTCTTGACGTGCTCACCGACCGAGATCACGGTGTGGCCTTCGGGCACTCGGAACCGCAGGTCGTAGGTCGCCCGGTCATCGAACGTCCCGACGTTCGGGTACCAGTTCGTACGCCCCCGGACCTGATAGACCTTGGGGCCGTCCTCGTCGAGAATTCCGTCCCCCGAGTAGGCGATGCGTAGCGCGACCTCGGCGTCACGCTCGAGCGGCTGGTCGAAGAAGATCGCAGCCTGACGCTCCTCGCTCGGTTGTCGGAACGAGACCGAGGCGTCCGAGTCGACCAGCGCCACTCGCTCGATCTGAAGATCCGGAAAGAGGTCGATCGGCAGCACTTCCAGCCGGGGGACCAGCACCCGAAAGCGCAGCGTGGTGGTGCCCTCGAGCCGGTTTGAGGCGGTGACGTGGGTGTCGATTCGATAGTTCTCCGCATTGACCAGCCGGTGCCTCGGCCGATCGGCCGAGACCCGCAACCGCTCGGAGAAGACGATCTCTTTTCGGCTGCTTGCGTTCGCCATCAGACAGACGCCTTCGCCGTCGAGAATGCCCGCCGGATCGACAGCGAGTACCGCGTCTTCGATCGTTGCGCCGTCTATGAAGGCGAACAGTGGCGCGCCCATGAGTCCCTCGTCGTTGGTCCAGTAGCGAGCCAGCCGGAGGAACGGGTCGAGATCGAGATCGGGCTCTTGGTCTTTCCGCCACTCGGCGAGTCCGCGCTCCGCATCGGCATTCGGTGTTCCCGTTGCCGGTGTTCGTTCACCAGCGAGTGCTCTTTCGGTATCGGCTCCGAAGAGCAACACCGCGTTGGCGAAGGTGTCGCTCAACGTGCCGTTGCCCTCGCGATCGTTGTGCTGCCAGATCCGGCGCCGCTCCACGCTCGAGGCGGGACTGACTACGTAGGAGGCCTTGCCCAGAAAGACGGCTCCAGGAGTAATGCCTCCCACCGGTTCGAGCAGATGCAATGTGCCCGACTCGAAGTGAATCTCGAGCGCGTCGCGCTCGAGGACGAGATCCGTCGCATCGAGCGTGCGGCCGTCGAGGCCAGCCGCGCGCAGAGCGTTGTAGGTTTCCTGCGAGGTCGAGCTCGCGAGCGCGTTCGAGGCGCCGAGAGTGCCGAAGAGGAGCAGAAGAAGTGCGACCGGACACAGCGACGCCCTGAGCTGCCCCTTCGGGGCCACATCGATCGGGGGGTTCATGGACACATGATACGCCGCCGGAGGGCTCCGGTCGGTGCAGCGCGCAACAGCCCACGAGGGTCGCTAGAAGATCGACATCTCGGTACGGGTCGTCAGCAACTCGAGCGCCAGAGAACCGACCAGTGAGTTACCGCTCGGGTCGAGGCCGGGCGACCAGACCGCCACCGTCCACTGCCCCGGCAACACCGCGACGATGCCACCGCCGACACCGCTCTTGCCCGGTAGACCGACGCGGTAGGCGAAGTCTCCCGCCGCGTCGTAGACGCCACAGGTCAAGAGCAGGGCGTTGGTCCGCTTGGTCAGGCTCGCGGTCAGGAGCCGCCGCCCGCCTCTAGGGGTGACGCCGCCCTGCGCCAGGAACTGAAAGGCGGCCGTCAGTTCCGAGCAGGTCATCGACAGCGAGCAGTGGTGCACATACAGGTCGAGCACCGATTCGATCGACCCCTCCAGATTGCCGAAGCTCTTGAGGAAGTGCGCCAGGGCGGCGTTGCGGTCGCCCCACTCTCGTTCGGAACGAGCCACCTCGTCGTCATAGGCGACGTCCTCGCTCTCACACAGTCCGCGCACAAACGCCAGAACCTCGCCGCGCGCGTCCTCGAGGTGCGAGAGCAGAACATCCGCAACGACCAGCGCGCCCGCGTTGATCAACGGATTTCGAGGAACTCCATTTTCCGATTCGAGCTGAACGAGCGAGTTGAACGGCGTCCCCGAAGGCTCTCTGCCGACCCGCCGGAAGAGTTCCTCGCCCTCGAGGCCAAGAGCCAAGGTCAGCGTGAACACCTTGGAGATGCTCTGGATCGAGAACCGCTCGTCCGCAGCGCCGACCTGGTACAGATCGCCGTTCACGGTTCGGAGGGCCATTCCGAACCGATCGGCCGGCACCCGAGCCAGAGCCGGAATGTAGCTCGCCACCTGCCCCTCGCCGATTCGGGACAGAACCTCCTGGTGAATTCCCTCGAGAATGGCGGTGTAGTCGGTCGAGCTCGGCATCCGTGGTTACCTCGAAAGAAGAATCTCGTCGACGGTCAATGCTCCCGAGGCTCCAGAGAGGGTGCCTCCGGGTAGCCCGAGCTCCACCGCGTGCACGCCGCCGACGTTTGTCGTCAGATCGGAGATTCTGCCTCGTCGGCGGAGATTCTTCAGCAGTCGAACGATTCCGGCTTCGCTCCACTCGACGTCCACCTGCGCACTCTTGCCCACCGCGAGCCGAAATCCTCCGACGACCCGTTCGCCCAACAGGGCGTCGATCACGCGCAGCTCGAGTCGAAAGCGCCGCGGCGAGCGCTGGAGCACGACCAGTCGTGCCAGAGACCCGGACGCTCCCTCGAGCACCAGGAGGTCCGCCTCGGCTCCGGCCAGGTCGAGCTCGTCCAACCGAAGCTGCAGGCTCACCTCGAGCGTTGTCGGCCGCGAGTTCGTTCGTCTGCGAAGAGCGGAGTCGTCGCCCGCAGCGACCGCCACGGCAAACCCCGAGCCTGCCAGCCCGGGCTCGACGATCTCGACCGCACCCCGTCGCTTCCAGCCCTCGAACCGCCCCGACTCGAAACCGGAGGCGACCAACTCACGGCTCGACATTCGGTAGACCGAGCCCGACGGAAAGTCGACCACGTAGAGCTCGTTCGCTTCGTCGCGACCGAAGGTGACAATCGTCAGGCCGCTCCGCTCGAGAACGCGAGACACCCAGACGCCATTCCGGTTCGGTGCGGCGCCCCAGATCGTTCCGGAGCAGAAGTCACCGTAGACATAGTTCCCGCTGAGTGTCTTCGCCTCGCTTCCTCGGTAGCGGTAACCACCCGTGATCGAGCAGCCCAAGTCGTGCTCGTATTCGAGGATCGGTGGCACCTGGCCGTCTTCGTCACAATCAGTGGCCGGCTCGAAGCAGAAGCTCCCCTCCTTGCGTCGCCAACCGAAGTTCTCTCCGCCGGCGCTCCCGCCGACCAGCAGATTTACCTCTTCCGCCTGAGTCTCGCCAACGTCGGCGACGAAGAGAGCGCCGGTCTCGCTGTCGAAGCTCATCCGCCACGGGTTTCTGAGCCCGTAGGCCCAGATCTCGCCGAGCGCGCCAGCCTCGCCCACGAACGGGTTGTCCGCCGGCACCGTAGCCGGCAAGGTCTCCACATCCCATCGCAGAACCTTGCCGAACGGGCTGCCGAGGTTTTGTGCGTTGTTCTCCGGATCGCCTCCGGAGGAGCCGTCGCCGATCGCCAGGTAGAGGTAGCCTTCGGGCCCGAAGGCGATGTCGCCCCCTTTGTGATTGCCGGCGGGCTCGGCAAAGACGACGGCCCGCGTCTCTGTCGATCGGCGCACCGAGTTCGGATCGTTTCGCCTCACGGTGAACCGGCTGATGGTGCCCCGATCGTCTCGATCGATGTAGTGAACGAACAGGTGCCCGTTCTGCGCGTAGTCCGGATGGAAGGCGAGACCGAGCAGCCCGCCGCCGGAGCCGGGCTTCACGCGATCCTCGATGTCGAGAAACGGCTTCGCCACCAGTGTGCCGCCCTCGATCAACCGGATCCTGCCGTTCAGCTCGGTGACGAAGAGACGCCCGGAGCCGTCACCCGCCACGGCCATCGCAGTCGGACGAGCGAGGCCGGTGGCCACCAACTCGAAGTCGAGCCCCGCACCCGCCGCCGCGGGGAGTGTTACCGCCAGAATGAAGATTCCCAGAGTGCGCATCTGCATGGCTCCTCAG
This sequence comes from Candidatus Multivoradales bacterium, assembly GCA_965212505.1. GTDB lineage: Bacteria > Acidobacteriota > Thermoanaerobaculia > Multivoradales > JAHEKO01 > JAHEKO01. The sequence continues at coordinate 4,925,178 of OZ243123.1, read as the reverse complement.
ACCTCGGGTCTCTCGGCCGCGGGCCAACTGTACCCTCCTCGAACCGATTAGAATGCCCTGCCGGCATGGCACGAGGCTGGCATGCCCTTCAGGCGGTCCGAGACCCGCACCGGGACCGCAACCTTCCGGGCCAATTCGCAGTAGAAGAACTCTCGAGCCCATGGTGTATCGAATGAGCCGCATCGGCAGACTCCTGACCCTGTTTGGCGCGGTTCTGGCCGCGGAATCGGCGGCTGCAGCCGACTGGCCGCAGTACCGCGGATCGTCGCAGGACGGACGATCGGACGAGACCGGCCTGCTCGACACCTGGCCGGTGTCCGGCCCTCGGGTGCTATGGCGTCAACCGCTGGGAGACGGCTATTCGGGCATCGCGGTGAGCGGAGAGCGCGCGTTCACCCTGTTCGCGGAGGGCTCCGACGAATTTGCGGTGGCCTTCGACACCGACACGGGCCGGCAGCTCTGGAGAGTGCGTACGGGTTCCAACCGTCGCGACTCCTACGGCTCCGGGCCCCGTTCGACTCCGACCGTCGACGGTTCGCTCGTCTATGCACTCGGCGCCACCGGGAAGCTGCATGCCCTCGCGGTCGAAACCGGCGAGACGGCGTGGAGCGTCGACCTGGTCGACTCCTTCGGCGCGCGCGTGCCTCGTTGGGGCGTCTCGACGTCGCCGCTCGTCGAGGACGATCTTCTGCTACTCGATGTCGGCGGCCGCCAAGGCTACTCCCTGGTCGCCCTCGACAAGACGACCGGCGCCCTGCGCTGGCACTCCGAGACCGACCACGCCGGGTACTCGACGCCGCTCGCCGTCACCGCCGCCGGCGCTCGCCAGGTGCTCTTCTTCACCGCAACGGCGCTGGTTTCGGTCGACCCGATGAGCGGCGAGATCTACTGGCGACACCCCTGGAAAACGTCCTACAACGTCAACGCGGCCATGCCGGTCTTCGTGCCTCCAAGCCACGTATTCATTTCGAGCTCCTATGACAAGGGCGCAACGCTCCTGGAGATCGTGGCCGGCGAAACCGACGTCGAAGTCCGCAAGGTCTGGCGCGACCGCGTGATGAAAAACCACTTCAACAGCTCGGTGCTGGTCGGCGACCACCTGTATGGATTCGATGACGGCACCCTCAAATGTATCGTCGCCGCGAGCGGCGAGGAGGTCTGGGCCAAGCGAGGCTTCAACAAGGGCTCGCTGCTCTACGCCGACGACAAGCTGTTCGTCCTCGGCGAGAAGGGTCTTCTGGCGCTCGTCGAGGCGACCCCGGGCGACTATCGAGAGGTCGTCCGACACCAACTATTCAATGCAAAAACCTGGACCATGCCGAGCCTCGCCGACGGACGCCTGTACGTCCGCAGCGAGGGAGAGCTGGTCGTCCTGTCGCTCCAGCCCCCTTCGGGCTGAAACCGACGGAACTCAAACGACGAAAATGGGATCGAAACCAACCATGAAACCCGTGTACCTACAGACCACCTTCGCACTTCTCTTCGGCCTCGCCGTGGCGACCACGCCGCTCCTCGCTGAACAGCACGCCGAATCCACGGAGGAAGAGCCCGCCGCGACCGAGAGTGACGAGGTGTTTGTCATCGACAGCCTGCCGTACATCCCGACCTCCAACACGATCGCCACCAAGCTCCCGGTCGAGCTGCGCTGGACGCCGGCCAACGTCGGTGTCGTCTCCGGGGAGCTGCTCGACGAGCAGAACAGCCGGGTGCTGACCGACGCGCTCGAAAACGTCAGCGGTGTCAACACCCAGACCTTCTCCGGCGTCTTCGACTTCTTCGTCGTGCGTGGCTTCGACTCGGTGTCGAGCGGCCTCGTCTTGACCGACGGCGCTCCAGAGCCAGAGGCGACCTTCTACCAGATGTACAACGCCGAGCGGGTCGAGGTCTTCAAGGGTCCCGCGGGCTTCCTCTACGGCAGCAACCCGCTCGCCGGCGCGGTCAACGTGGTGCGCAAGCAGCCGGTGCCCTCGAACTTCGGCGTGGCGGGCGTCTCCGGTGGCAGTTTCGGAACCCTCGAAGGTTCGTTCGACGTCAACCACGCCTCGAGCTCCGGCGATCTGAGCTTCCGTCTCAACGGCGTCTACCGTGAGAGCGACGGCTACCGCGATCGCACAGAGAGCGAGGCGACCGCCATCAACCCGGCGATCACCTGGAAACCGAACGACCGCAGTAGCCTGAACGTAAACCTCGAGTTCCTGAGCTCGGACTACATGCCCGACGCGGGCCTGCCGCTCCTGCTACCGAGCGGCCGACTCCCGAACGTCGATCGCGAGCGGTCGTACGCCTCTCCCTTCGACTTCTCGGAGCAGGACGTGTTCCGGTTCCAGGTCGACTACGAGCGGGAACTCTCCGACCGTTCGAGCATCCGCAACAAGCTCTACGCTCGCACCCTCGACTGGCAGTCCGACGGCACACTGCTCCTCGGCGCCTTCCCGTCGCAGTTCGGCACGCTCGTCGCCAGAACACTCACCCTCCTCGACGACAAGCAGGACTTCTACGGCAACCAGTTCGAGTTCCTCTACGAGGGCTCGACCGGCAACATCCGACACAACCTCCTCGTCGGGATCGAGGTGGCGCGATACAGCGACGAGTTCACCCTCGACGTCGCGGCGCTACCGGTCATCGGTCTCGACAATCCGTTCGAGACCGCCACCGAACCGCTCTTCTTCATCCCCGGACAGTCGGTGATCGGCGACGCCGAAAGCGACGTCATCGCTCCCTACTTCGTCGACCAGATCACCCTCTCGGACAAGGTCCAGGTGATGGTCGGCCTACGCTTCGACAACATCGACTTCGAAGATCCGGCGCGTGGCCAGTCGCGCAGCGACAGCGAGCTGAGTCCGCTCCTCGGCGTGGCCTACGCCCCGACCGAGACCCTCTCGATCTACGCCAACGCCGCGCAGTCGTTTGCGCCCCCCTCGCCACGAGCCGCCGGCGGAGCGGTCCCCGAGGAGAGCGAGCAGTTCGAGATCGGCGTGCGCAAGGAGTGGCGCGAAGGTCGCATTCGCACAACCCTCGCGGCCTTCCAGCTCGACCGGCAGAACATCGCCATCCCGGACTCCAACGGCTTCACGCAGCAGATCGGCGACCAGCAGAGTGAGGGCATCGAGCTCGAAACCGCATTCGACCTGCCCGGTGGCGTCAAGGGCACCTTCGCCTATGCGTACACCGACTCGGAGCTGACCGAGTTCTCGGAGTTCATCATCGTCTCCCAGAACCCCTTCATCGGCGTCACCCTCGATCGCTCTGGCAACCGTTCGGCGTTTGCCCCCGAGAACCTCGCGAAGTTCTGGTTGAGCCGACGGTTCTCCAACGGTCTCAACATCGCGGGCGGCGTTCGCTACGTCGACGATCAGTTCATCGCCGAAGACAACGTCTCGTCGATCGACAGTCACGCTTTGGTGGACGCTGCGATCTCCTACACCTTGCGCAACTGGCGCTTCCGTCTCCACCTCGAGAACCTCACCGATGAGGAGTACGAGACGCGTGGCTTCGGCTCGAGCTCGGTGATCCCCGGCAACCCTGCCGCTGCCTACTTCGGTATCGAGCGGCGTTTCTAGGTCATTCCCCATGAGTCAGAACGGTTTCGACGTGATCGTCGCCGGCGGAGGTCCCGCCGGCTCCACCGCTGCGACACTCCTCGCCCAGCAGGGCCGCTCGGTGCTGCTCTGCGAGCGGTCCGCCGAGTTCGACGAGAAGGTAGGAGAGTCGCTCATGCCGGCGACCTATTGGACCTTCGAGCGGCTCGGCGTGCTCGACAAGATGCGCGCGAGCCACTTCGTCGAGAAGGGGAGCGTTCAGTTCTACACCCCCGACGGCAGACCGACGGCACCGTTCTACTTCAAGGAGATCGACCCTCACGAGAGCTCTCACACCTGGCAGGTGGTGCGCGCCGAGTTCGACCAGATGCTGATCGACAACGCGGTCGAGCACGGCGTCGAGGTACGCCGTGGCGCCGCCCTGAGCGACGTCCACTTCGACGGCGATCAGGTCGTCGGCGCGCGCATTCGATCGGACGGTGAGGAGACCGATGTCGCGTGCCGTGTGCTGGTCGACGCCACCGGTCAGAGTCACGTGTTGGCCCAGAAGCGAGGCCTGCGCCAGATCGAGGCCCGCTTGAAGCACGTCTCCTACTTCACCCGCTACCGCGGCGCCGAACGGGGCGAGGGGCTCGACGAAGGCGCGACCGTGATCTTCCACACCGAGCACGGCGACAGCTGGTTCTGGTACATCCCGTTGCCCGACAACGAGATGAGCGTCGGCGTGGTCGGCCCGGTCGGGCGGTTGGTCAAGGCCGGAGATCCCGACCAGGTCTTCGCCGACGAGCTGGCCCGCTGCAAGCCGCTTCAGGCCAAACTCGAGAACGCGGAGCGCGTGCGCCCGATGCGCGCCACACGAGACTTCTCGTACCGCACCACGCAGGGTGCAGGTGATGGTTGGGTGCTCGTCGGTGACGCCTTCGGGTTCATCGATCCGATCTACTCAACGGGCGTCTTCCTCGCCCTCAAGTCGGGCGAGCTCGCCGCCGACGCGATTCACGAAGCGCTCGAAGCCGACGACGTGTCGCACGCGAAGCTCTCGACCTTCGAAGACGAGTTCCGCGATGGCGTGGAGGCGATGCGCAAGCTCGTCTACGCCTTCTACGACCCCGGCTTCCACTTCGCGAGCTTCCTCAAGCAGCGGCCGGAGTGCCGCAGCCAGTTGATCGACCTCTTGATGGGCAATGTGTTCAGTAAGCCGGTGGATGAGTTGATGGCGGGGCTCGACGAAGCGGTGGGATCGCTCAAAGCCTCGTCTGAGGCGAGCGGCTCGGGATAGCGCGTACCGTCGGCAACGCGGCGAGGTCGCCAGAGCCGGCACCTCTCCCGCTCGCTCGAACCGCCGCCGGACTGGAGGCGGAAGGTCTGTCCATCCGGAATGGCTCGCGGCCGCCGCATTTGAAGGGTCGTCGATGGCGGTAGAGGCCCGTTTAGTTCCTCCTGGATACACGTTGCGCCTCCAGCCCGGCTCCTTCAACGGGCGAGGAGGTCCGGGCCAGGCGCGCCTGGAAAGACTTCGAGCCCAGTCTGACCTCTCTCGCTCTACCTGAAACGCAGAACACCTGATGGCGAGCTTTCGGTCTCGGCGTGGTGGAGATCGGCACGGCCACCGAGAGCGCTCTTCGACGTAGCTCAACGGCGACCCACGCTCGAGGGCTACTGCGTGAGGGTGCTTTCTGCTCGCTGCCTGAAGGTGCTCCGCTCGAGGTCGAGGCGCGGGTACTAGAATCCCCCTGCGCCACGGTACGCTCGCGCAACGCGGCGGCTCGAAATGAAAAATTCATTCGCCAGATGGTCGATCTTCGCCGCCCTCGCGATTCTGTTTCTTCTTCGCTACGACTTCTGGCAGTGGAGCGATGCTCGGCTGGTGCTCGGGCTGCCGATCGGCCTCCTCTACCACGCAGTCTTCTGCATCGCTGCGTCCCTCCTCTTGACCGCGCTCGTGACCTGGGCGTGGCCGGAGATGGAGACGTCTGATCGCGACAAGGCGCCCGGGCGTGACGAGGCCTCCGAATGACGGTGGTCGCGGTCATCGCCGGCTACCTGCTCCTGGTGCTGTCGATCGGCGTCTTCAGCCATCGTCTCTTCCGCGGCTCGGGAGAGGACTACTTCGTCGCCACGCGGTCGATCGGACCGTTTGTGCTGCTGATGACGCTCTTCGGCACGAACATGACCGCCTTTTCGCTGCTCGGCGCCTCCGGCGAGGCGTACCAACGCGGCATCGGCGTGTTCGCCCTTATGGCGTCCTCAACCGCGATCGTCTCGCCGGTCTTCATCTACCTGCTCGGACCGCGCGTCTGGGCGCTCGGGAAGCGCTTCGGCTACCTGACACAGATCGAGTACTTCCGCGATCGCTGGGGCTCGAAGAGTCTCGGCACGCTCCTGTTTGCCGTCCTCGTCGGGCTGCTGGTCCCCTACCTGCTGATCGGCGTCAAGGGTGGCGGCATCACCCTCCACCAGATCAGCGACGGGCTGGTGCCACAGTGGGTCGGCAGCCTCGCCATGTGCGTGGTTGTGCTCATCTACGTCACGGTCGGCGGCATGCGCGGCACGGCGTGGGCGAACACGTTTCAGACGCTGGTCTTCATGTCGCTGGGCGCGCTCACCTTCTTCGTCATCTTGAGCAACTCGGGCGGCCTCTCCGGCGCGCTCGCCCAGGTGGCGGCGAACCGGCCGGAACTCTTGGCACGCGAGGGGCTGATCACGCCGATGAAGCTCCTGAGCTACACGGCGATCCCGATGTCGATCGGAATGTTCCCGCACATCTTTGCGCACTGGCTGACCGCCAAGAGCGCCGAGTCGTTCAAGCTACCAATTGTCGCCTACCCCATCTGTCTGGTGATCGTCTGGGTACCGAGCGTGCTGCTCGGCGTGATCGGCGCCGCGCAAATCCCCGGTCTCGAAGGGCCGGCAGCCAACACCGTGCTGGTGCAACTCATCGGGCTTCACGCCCCGGAGCTCCTAGCGGGGCTCCTCGCCGCCGGCGTGTTCGCCGCGGTGATGTCGTCGCTCGACTCGCAGGTGCTCTCCCTCTCGACCATGTTCACCCGCGACGTCGTCGGTCACTACACGTCGCTCAGCGACCGCCGTCAGATCTTCCTCGGTCGGGTGTTCGTTATCGCCGTCCTTGCGATCACCTTCGTCGTTTCGATGCTCGCCAACCGCAGCATCTTCTCTCTCGGCGTCTGGTCGTTCAGCGGTTTCGCGGCGCTGACACCGCTACCCTTCGCGGCGCTCTTTTGGAAGCGCTCGACGGCAACCGGCGCGCTCGCTTCCGTCTTGACGGTCGCCGCGCTCTGGACTTGGTTTTTTACCCAGGGCACCGTCACGGTCGGCGGCTGGATGCCGATCGTGCCGCTGCTCGGTGCTTCGATCGTCGCGATGATCGTCGGGTCGCTCGCGAGCCGCCCCCTCGCTGCAGAGCGGATCGCGCGCTTCTGGCCGAAGGGCTGAGGGCGCCGGCGCCGGGAGGCGGGCGGGGCGCGCCGCGCTCAGGCGTCACGGGCAGTCCGCGGTAGCGCCCGAGTAGAGGCCCCTTTCGGCCGTGTAGACCGCACCCGCTCGTCGCACGAGTCCCGGTCGTTCGGGTGGTTCCTCCCCGCACGATAGCGATCCGCCAAACCGCCCCAATGATCGGCGTACCGGGCGACACCCGGCAGTAGCGTGTCTCCCAGCCACGTTGTCTGCCGCGGTGCCGTCATGGCCAAAGTTCTCGGCGTCATAGTTCTCATCACACTCTTTCTGACGGCATCCCTTACCTTGGCGCAGGAACCGGTGTCGCCCGGCGAAGACGACACGCCCACCGACTCCTTCCTCGAAACGATCACGGTCACCGCCACGCGCGGCGAGACCGACGTCATGGACGCGCCTGGAACGGTGAGCGTCATCGACGCCGAACGCATCGAGCAAGAGGTCGCCAACGACATTCGCGACCTGGTGCGCTACGAGCCTGGCGTCTATGTCGACAACTCGGCCGAGCGTCTCGGCCCCGGCGGCGTCAACATCCGTGGCGTCGGCGGCAACCGCGTCCTGACCCTCATCGACGGTATCCCTGCGGCGGAGGAGTTCGCCTTTGGGCGCTTCGAAATGCCCTCCTTCGCCATCGATCTCGACGCGGTGGGCAGTGTCGAGATTCTGCGCGGACCCGCTTCGTCGCTCTACGGCAGCGACGCTCTCGGAGGCGTGGTCTCGTTCGCCAGTCGCGACCCTGTCGACTATCTCGGTTCGGATGCCTTCTATCTCGGATTGCGCGGCGGCTGGGACGGCCGCTTCGACCAGCTCGGCGGCGCCCTGACCCTCGCAGTCGGCGGAGATCGTTGGCATGCATCAGGAGTGCTGACCTACGCAGACGCGGCGGAGCGAGACAATCAGGGGGACGTCAGGAGCGAGGACGCCAGCCGGACGGCCCCCAATCCGCAGGAGCGGCGCCAGCTCGGCCTCCTGACCAAGCTGACCCACGAGTGGTCGCCGTCTCGTCACTTCGAACTCGCCTACGAGGCGCTCGAGCGAGTGGCCGACACCCGGCTCCTGTCGTCCCAGGGCCTCACCGATCTGGGAGCAATCTTCGGATTCGCACCCCCGGTCACCTGGTTGATCGACAAGCCGCGGGTCGAGGGCAGCGACGAGCAGGCTCGGCGACGCGTGAGCCTAGAACATTCGGCCGTCGCTTGGCTGACCGACCACCTGCTCTGGCGCGTCTACGGGAAGTCGAGCGACTCCACACAGCACACCGACGAGATTCGCTCGACGACCCTCGGCGGCGGCCCGTTCGGACCGCTGACCACGGTAGACATCCTCCGCGAGGGCTTGATGACCTTCGAGCAGGAGACCCGGGGCGCCGAGGCCGTGATGCAGCAGGGCTTCGAGCTCGGTGGCGCACAACTCTTGACGTTCGGAGTTCTGCTCCAGCGCGACGACTTCGACCAGCTCCGCGACCGCGTGCAGACCGACGTCGGTACCGGTGACCCCGCCCCCTCGGCAGATGGGTTGATCTTCCCGACCCGGTACTTTCCCGAGAGCCGGGCCGTCGAGCTCGGCGCCTTCGTTCAGGCCCAGATCGGCCTCGCCGGAGGCCGGCTGACGCTGGTACCGGGCGTGCGCTACGACAGCTCCGACCTGTCTGTCGACGAGAGCGACCTCATCTATCTGAACGGCAACGAGGGCGCGCAGCCACCCGTCGAGCCGAACGAATCGGCGGTCTCACCCAGGCTAGGAGCCCTGTTCGCGATCGGCGGGAGCACCGTGCTCCATAGCCAGTACGCCCACGGTTTCCGCGCGCCGCCCTACAGCGCCGTCAACAGCGGCTTCACGCACCTTGCGGGCGGCGTCACTCGTCTACCGAACTCCGACCTGCGCCCCGAAACGAGCGACGGCTTCGAAGTCGGGCTGCGCTCTTCGGGAAAGCGCGGCGCCTACTCCCTGACCGCGTACACCACCCGCTACGAGGACTTCATCGAGCTGCAGACGCTCGGGCTCAATCCGGCGACCGGACTGATCGAGTTCCAGGAGCGCAACGTGGCCCGCGCCGAAATCTACGGCGCTGAGGCCGCGGCGGAGGTGCCTTTCGGCAAAGCGTGGAAAGTCCGGAGCGCACTGTCGTGGAGTCGCGGCAAGGACCTCACCAGATCGGAACCGCTCAACTCGGTGCACCCGCCGGAACTGGTGGTCGGACTCCGTCACGACTGGGCGCGGGCCGACCTGACCACAGAACTCGTCGGCCGCTACGTTGCCTCGAAAAGCCACGACGACATCGACTCCTCGCAAGACGATCAGTTCGCGACGCCTTCGTACCGCGTCGTCGATCTACTGGGCGGCTGGCGGTTTGGGGGCGGAGTCACTGTCAACGCGGGGCTCTTGAACATCTTCGACGAAACCTACTGGAACTGGACCGATGCAATCGGCCGGCTCGAGGGGTCGCCGACGCTGGATCGATTCACCGGCACGGGCCGCAGCATCACGGTAGCGCTCCGCTACCGCACTCGATGAAGAACGCGACGGCGGCGGAAGGCCACAGATCGCAGAGAAAAGGAGGCTGTCTATGACTCATTCACAACTTCGCTGGGCCAGACTCGATGTGGCGCTCATGGGCCTACTGCTCCTGACAGCGTGCGGTGGCGGCGGCGACGGAGACATGACTGCTGAAGCCGAGGCCGGAGAGGCCGTCTTCACCCGGAACTGCACCGCCTGTCACACGGTGGGCGGAGGCGACGGCATCGGACCCGACCTCGTCAACATCCATGACCAGCGCGATGAGGAGTGGCTCGTACGCTGGATCGACGACCCGATCGGTATGGGGAAGAACGATCCCATCGGTCAACAGATCCTGGCGGAGTGGGACAACATTCCGATGTCCGACTCGAACCTGGAGCCCGAAGAGATCGACCAGGTGCTCGCCTACATCCAGTATGCAAGCGACGCGGGCGGCGTACAGCTCGTCGACGAACCGCCGATGGATCTCTCTCCCGAGCAGTTCGAGACCGCACGCGGCCTCTACTTCGACCGCTGCGCCGGCTGCCACGGCGTGCTGCGCGCCGGCGCGACCGGACCGAACATCCAACCGGCGCGAACGCAAGAGATCGGCACCACGCGCATCAAGGCGACCCTACAGAACGGGCTTCCCGGCGGCATGCCGCCCTGGGGACAGATGAACATCCTCTCGCAAGAGGAGATCGACATGCTGGCGAGCTACGTTCAGCAGGAGCCGCCAACTCCGCCACAATTGACCCTGGAAGAGATCCGGGAGAGCTGGGAGCTGTTCACACCGGTCGCGGATCGGCCGAGCTCGCCCGAGGGCGACGGCGACTGGGAAAACTACTTCGGGGTCATCCTGCGAGACGCCGGGCAGGTGGCGATCGTCGACGGCGACACGAAGCAGATGCTCTCGATCGTCGAGACCGGTTTCGCAGTCCACATCCTGCGCTCGTCGTCGACCGGTCGCTACTTCTACGCCATCGGCCGTGACGGCCGCGTCTCGCTGATCGATCTGTGGAGCAAGCTGCCCACGCTGGTCGCCCAGGTCCAGGGTTGCTTCGACGCGCGAAGCGTCGATGCGAGCAAGTACCCGGGCTACGAGGACAAGCTGCTGATCGAAGGCTGCTACTGGCCTCCGCAGTACGTCGTCTTCGATGGCCTGACGCTCGAACCGCTGAAGGTCGAGTCGATACTGACACCAACTTACGACTCGGGCGAGGCGTTGGACGAGGTACGTGTCGCCGCGATCGTCGCGTCTCACTACGACCCGATTTGGGTCGTCTGTCTCAAGGAGTCGGGCCATGTTGCGCTGGTCGACTACTCGAAGCCCGACTTCCCCGTCGTCGCGAAGATTCCAACCGAACGCTTCCTGCACGACGGCGGCTTCTCCCACGATCAGCGCCACTTCATGGTGGCCGCCAACATGCGCAACCAGATGGTGGTGGTAGACGTCGAGAACAAGAAGATGGTCACCAAGTTCGAGACCGGCATCAAGCCGCATCCGGGTCGGGGCGCCAACTGGCAGGACCCCGAGTTCGGTTGGGTCAACGCCACGACGCACCTGGGAGAGCCAAAGATGGCCGTCTACGGGACCGACCCCGAAGGCCGCCCGGAACACGCCTGGAAGCTGGTTCGCGAGGTGAAGCTGCCGTCGGCCGGCGGACTCTTCCTCAAGACTCACCCCAACTCGAACTGGGTCTGGTTCGACTCACCGCTATCGGCCGACGAAGAACTCACCCGTCAGGTCTGCGTCTACTCCAAAGCCAGCGGTGAGGTCGAGAAGTGCTGGCAGCCCTCCAACCGCGGGCGCGCCGTGCACTTCGAGTACAACCGGCAGGGCACCGAGGTCTGGGTGTCGGGCTGGGACCGCGACGGCCAGCTGATCGTCTACGACGACGAGACGCTCGACGAGATCGCGCGCATCGACGAGGACTGGCTGGTCACACCGACCGGCAAGTTCAACGTGCACAACACGGCCAACGACATCTACTGATACTCGACGGGCTCTCGACGAGCCGGCGCGGCGGGCGTCGACCTGCACTCGGGTCGGTGCCCTCGACGGCTCCGTGGCTCGCTCTCATGCAAGGGAGAAACACCTCATGACCACCTTCATCGCTCTGCTCGACTACACGGACCAAGGCATACGCAACCTGCGAGAGTCACCGCAACGAGCCGACGCCTTCAACGAATACGCCGCAAAGGCGGGCGTCGGCATCGTTGGCCAGTACTGGACGATCGGCAGTCACGACGGCGTCCTGATTCTCGACGCGCCGTCGGATGAGATCGCCGCTTCAGTTCTGATGCACCTCGCCTCGGCAGGCAACGTCCGAACAACCACGCTGCGCGCCTACGAGCGCGACGAGGCGCAGAAGCTCGTCAGCTCCAGCTAGCGCCGATCACGGACCGGCACCGGGCGCCCTCAGCCTTCGAGGAACGCCCGGGCGTGAGCCAGCTCGGCCCGGTCCGTGTCGGCTCTGTCACACAACTCCGCGAGCCGACCGTAGTAGTCGCGCGCCATCTCCGCATCGCCACCCGCTTCCGCGGCTCGGCCGGCACCGTAGAGGCTGTTGAACCGATTCGGCGTCCGTGCGAGCGAGATCTCGTAGGCCTCGATCGCTTCCTCGTGACGACCCAGCTCGCGCATCAGATCGCCGAGTAGCTCGTTGGCTGGCAGCACCTCGCCTGGCGTGACCGGATGTTTGGTCATGCTCGCCTCGAGGTCGGTGGCCTCGCGAAGCAGCTCGACCGCCCGGTCGCTGTCGCCCCGAGCCTGCGCCAGCCAACCCTCCGAGGCGACGCGCATTACCTGCGTCTGACCTTTCCAGTACGCATGTCCCGTCGCCTCTTCCAACTCGAGTAGCCGGGCGACGCCACTCTGGGCGGCCTCTGTGTCACCCGCGCGAGCGGCGCCGAGCGCAACCGCGTACTGGGCCAGCGCCTCGAATTGCGGGAAGTTGTCCCAGGGATAGTCGGCGGGTTGCCGCGGCTGTACTCGAGCGGCGTCGGCCCACTGGTGTCGCTCGAGCGCCCAACGAGCCTCTCCCGAAGCCAGGTGGTAGGCGCTCGCCGGGCTCACCTCGATCGGCATCTGGATCGCTGTCAGATCGTCGAGCGCCTGCTCGGCCAGGCTCTCCTGACCGGTCTGCAAGTAGGCGAAGAGCAGATAGTCGAGCGCGTGCGGGTAGTGAACCGAGACCGCATCGCCAAACGGCATCGTCAGCGCCACTTCGGCCGAGCGAATGTTGAGCTCGATCGAGTCCTTCCAGAGGCCGAGGCGCGTGAAGATGTGTGTCGGCATGTGGAGGGCATGCGGGTTGTCGGGCACGATGCCCGCGTAGCTGCGGGCGACGTCCTCTGCACGCGGCGCCAGATCCGGGGTGTCGTACGCATGGATGATGTAGTGGTGCGCACCGGGATGGTCGGGGCTCTGCTCTAGCACAGCAAACGACGCGGCGGTCGAGCGATCGACCACCTCCATGTTCACCGTCCCGGGGCGCTGCTTCACCAGGTGTGTCAGCGCAAAGAGCGCACCGGCCTCCGGATCGTCGGGATAAGCCGCGTGGAGCGCTTCGAAACCCGCGGCGAATGCGTCGAGCCGGTCGAAGAGCGGAGCTCCGGTCAGGTCGTAGAAGGCGGCAACGGCATCGACGTAGGCGGCTTCGCGCGCGGTGAGATCCGTCGCCCTAGCCTTGGTCACCAACTCAGCGCCTCGGGCCATCCCGGCCTCGTCGACGTCTTCGAACCAAAGCGGATGGATGTACGACATCGCCATGCCCCAGTACGCCATTCCGCAGTCGGGATCAGCGGCCGCGATCTCTCCGAAGCGCGCCTCCGCCACGTGGTAGGTCATGTTGTGCAACAAGGCCACGGCGGTGTCGAAGTCCTCTTGAACCTTGGGCGCGCACGACGTCTCGAAGTCGACCGCGGCGGTTCCCGCATCCATCATCGCTTCGACCTCTAGCTGCGGTGCATCTCCTCCACCCTGGCACGCTCCGACCAGGACGGCGAACACGACGAAAACTCCAAGACGACGGATCATAGTGACCTCCCTTTCTTACTCTCTGATGGCGGGACTCTACCGTCCGCCAGTCGAGCTCACCTAGGAATACGAGGTATAGACTCTGCCAGGGTCACGTCCGAGGCCCACGCCATCGCAACCTCGACCCCACAATCCCAGTACTAGAGAGTCAGGTCGACTGATGAGAATCGCCTACATCGCAGCGGGCGCCGGAGGCATGTACTGCGGCACCTGCATTCACGACAACACGCTCGCGACCGCGCTGCTCGCCAAGGGGCACGAGGTGGCCCTCATGCCCACCTACACCCCTATGCGCACGGACGAAGAGAACGTGTCGATGGGGCAGGTCTTCTACGGTGCACTCAACGTCTACCTGCAGGGCAAATCGGCTCTTTTCCGGCACACGCCGCGGGCGCTCGACTGGCTGCTCGATCGGCCGGGAGTTCTGAAGGCGATCTCCAAGCTGGGCTCCTCCACCGACCCCAAGGATCTCGGGTGGATGACCCTCGATGTCCTTCAGGGCGAGAACGGGCATCAGCACAAGGAACTCGAGCGCCTGGTGGCCTGGCTGCGTGATGACTACAAGCCCGACGTCGTGCACATCACCAACTCGATGTTCCTCGGCATGGTGCGGCGAATCCGAGAGGAGGTCGGCGTGCCGGTGGTCGTGGCGCTCCAGGGAGAGGACCTCTTCATCGACGACCTTCCGGAGCCCTTCCACACCACGGTGGTCGAGGAGATGCAGCATCGCGCCGCCGACGCCAGCGTCTTCCTCTCACCGAGCCGCTACTACGCCGAGCACATGGCCGGCGTCCTCGACCTCCCGCCCGAGCAGATCGCGGTGATCCCGCTCGGCATCCGCATCGAGGGTCATGGCGCCCCGAAGGAGCCGCGGACAGACGGCGCGGTGAACCTCGGCTACCTGGCCCGCATCGCGCCCGAGAAGGGGCTGCGCCCACTCGTCGACGCCTTCGTCGAGCTGTGCAAACTGCCCGAGTGCGCGGACCTTCGTTTGCGCATCGCGGGCTACCTCGGCCCGCGAGACGTGCCCTACAAGGACGAGTGTCTGAAGACGATCGAAGACGCCGGCTTCTCGGACCGAGTCGACTTCGTCGGCGAGGTCGATCTCGAGGGCAAGCTCGCCTTCCTGCGGTCGCTCGACATCCTGTCGGTACCAACGGTCTACCAGGAGCCCAAGGGAATCTTCGTCCTCGAGGCGCTCGCCGACGGCGTTCCGGTTGTCCTGCCGGCCCACGGCTCGTTTCCCGAGATGGTCGAAGCCACCGACGGCGGCGTCCTCGTCGAGCCCAACTCGACGGAGGCTCTGGCCGACGGCATCCGGGAGCTGGTCGTCGACAAGGCCCGTCGCGAAGAACTTGGCGCCAACGGCCACCGGGCGATCCGCGAGCGCTTCAGCGTCGAGGCCAACGCAGACGCGGTCCTCAAGCTCTACGAGCGCCTCCAGGAATAGGGACCCACACGCCCGAACCGACCTCGCCGGGGCGGATATCATTCGCTCTCTTCCAGAAAGGTGTGCGCAACGTGTCGAGAGCCCGGATTCCCACCGTTTTGTTGACCTCGTGGGTCCTTGTGGCGAGTCTGGCGATCGCCGGACCGCCCGACTTCCCGCAAACCACTGACGAGACCTATGACGCCGCCGCCCTCGGCAGCTACGAGGGCGACCACGCGGCGATCTACGAGTACATCGACGAGAACCTCGACGCGCATGTCGGGGAGCTCCAGCGCTGGCTACGGCAGCGCTCGATCAGCGCACAGAACGTCGGCATTCTCGAGATGGCCGAAATGCTGCGAGGCGATCTCGACGAGATGGGCTTCGACGAGGCCGAGCTCGTCGAGACCAGCGGTCATCCAGGCGTCTGGGGTTATTACGACGCCGGTGCGGAGAAGACGCTCGTCATCTACCTCATGTACGACGTGCAGCCGGTCGACCCGGAGGACTGGGAATCGCCGCCGTTCGATGCAGAGGTGATCGACCATCCGCTCGGCAAGGTCATGATGGCGCGCGCCGCGACCAACCAGAAGGGTCCGGAGCGTGCCTTTTTCAACGCGCTCGAGTCGATCCTGGCGGTCGAGGGTACTCTGCCGGTCAACCTGATCATCGCCGCTGAAGGCGAAGAGGAGATCGGCTCTCCGAACTACCCGGAGCTGATCGCCAAGTACGAGGATCGCCTGCGTGCCGCCGACGGCGTCTTCTTCCCGTTCAACGCCCAGGACCCTCGCGGCGACGTCAGCATGTTCCTGGGGGTGAAGGGCATCCTCTATTTTGAGCTCGAAGCGCGCGGCAGTGAGAAGGGGGGTCCGAAGAACGCCGAGGTGCACGGCTCGCTCAAGGCGATGGTCGACTCACCCGTCCTGCGTCTGATCCAGGCGATCGCATCGATGACCACGCCTGACGGCAACACCATCACCATCCCGGGATACTACGACGCGATCCGCTCTCCGACCCACGAGGAGGAGACGCTGGTCAACACCATGCTCGAGGACTGGGAGTCTCAGGAAGCGCTTCTCAAACAGGCGCTCGCGGTCGACAAGTTCGCCGACGACCTGACCGGCCGTGACCTTCTGATGAACTACCTCTACACCACCACCTTGAACGTCGACGGTATCTGGGGCGGCTACATCGAGGAGGGCACCAAGACCATCCTCCCCCACATGGCGACCGCCAAGATGGACTCACGACTCGCACCGAACCAAGATCCGAACGAGGCGCTGGCGCTCATCCGTAAGCACCTCGATGACAATGGCTTCGACGATCTGAAGATTCGACAGCTCTCCGGCTATCCAGCGGCACAGACCTCGGTCTCCGCGCCGCTCGTAGAGGCCGCGATCCGCGTCTACAACAAGTACGGGCACACGCCCGACATCTCGCCTCGCATCGGCGGCAGCGCTCCCTACTACGTCTTCACCGACCTGGGTCTACCGCTCATCGCCGGCGGCATGGGCCACGGCTCCGGTGCCCACGCCCCCAACGAATACATGGTGATCGAACCCAACGCGGGTTCCGAGGTCGCCGGACTCGCGGAGATCCAGAAGTTCTACGTCGACCTCCTCTACGCGCTCGCGGAGTAAGAACATGGCCTATTGGACGACCCATCGACAGGTCGAGTTCGCCGACACCGACGTCAGCGGCCTCGTGCACTTCTCGCGCCTCTTCATCTTCATGGAGACCGCCGAGCATCAGTTCCTCCGCTCGCTCGGCGCCGAGGTCCACATGCAGCACGAGGGGCACGAAATCGGTTGGCCGCGAGTCAAGGCGACGTGCGAGTACATCAGTCCGATCCACTTCCGCGACGAGCTCGAGATCCGCGTCAGCGTGACCCGAAAGGGCACGAAGTCGATGACCTACGGCTTCGAATTCATGAAGGGCGAAACGCTCGCCGCCCGCGGCGCGATCACAGCGGTCTGCTGTGTGCTCGACGAACCTGGCGGCATTCGAGCGATCGAGGTTCCGGCGCTGATCGCCGATCAGGTGTAGTCGCGGCTACCAGACGGTGCGCACGCCCTCGTAGGCGCGGATCTTTCGGTCTTTGGTGACCAACTCAGCTCCGAGTTCGATTGCGGTCGCGACGATCAGGCGATCCGCCGGATCGCCGTGGAAGGAGTCGGCGTCGAGACCTCCAGCTCGCGTAGAGATCTCTGGAGTCAAGTCGGCCACCGTAGACCGCGGTCGGGCAAGCGCATGTTTCACCCAAACGGAAGGCGCGCGATCGAGCTGGAGCTTTCCTAGCCGGGCCTTCGTCGCAAGCTCCCAGCACGAGATCGGACTCACTGCGACCGCAGCCGCATAGTCGATCGCGGCGGCTGCCTTTGTCGACAGTTTCGATGGATCGCTGACCCACCAAATCCAAGTGTGCGTGTCGAGGAGGATCAAGTCGCGTCCGGAGGGTCCGCGATCTGTTCTGCGTCCCACACCTCAAAGACGGGATCGAGCAAGTCCCTCTCACGCTCGTAGCGCACGCTACCGAGGAGCGACAGGGGCTCCGAGGCGTCGACAGGCACAAGCCGCGCGACAGGCCGCCCTCGCTTCGTCACCGTCAAAGGCAGCCCGGTCTGGTCGACCTCGTCGAGCAGGGCAAGGCATTTCGCCTTGAAGATGCCGGCCGCGATGGAGCGTTCGTTGGACATCTTCAGAAACTACCATAGTCACGCTCTCATGGTCATCACACGAAGAAGATCTCGCCAACTCAGTGAACGGCGACAACCTTGTCGACTGCAGGCAAGGTCGCCAGATAGTCGTAGATGGCGCCGAGATCGTCACGGGTCATGGCGGCGAGCCATGGCCACGGCATGGCCGTGTTCGGCGTGCCCTCGCGCACCGGCACGCGCAGCATGTCGGGTGAGTCGAGCGACTTGAAGTAGTCGATGAACTCCTCTCGGTTCATGCGGCCGACTCCCGCGGTCGGGTGGACGGTGATGTTGGCCGACGGCGACGAGGCGCCGAGGGGTATCTCGATCTCGAGTCCTCCGCTCATGTCGGCACCGTGGCAGGTAGCGCATCGGCCGACGCGCACGAGGTACTCGCCTCGTGGCACCGGATCCTCCGCCGGCGCCAGCGACTCCGGCGGCGGTGTACGGTCCGGTGGACGACTCTTCAGGTAGGCCGCGACTGCCAGTCGATCTTCGGCCGACAGCTCCGTGAGGCCCGTCAGGTAGTCGGCCTGATGGGTCCAGGCGCCTCGCTCGCCCGGCCCCAAGAGGGCCGCCAACTCCTCTACGGTGTGAGCGACGAGCGACTCGGCATCTATCGCCGGAGCCATTTCCGTCGAGCCGAACAGCCCGACAACGCCCCCCAGGCCTTCCGTACCCGCGACCGGCGGGCCGGAGTAGAGGCTCCAGTCGCGCTGAGCGTGGCAGGTGGTACACAGAGCGACCTGATGAACCAGATAGGCACCCCGATCGAGGTCGGCTTCAGAGAAGCTGGAGACGATCTCCGGCTCCGTCGACTCGGAGAGGGGCCGGCAACCGAGAGACGACGAGCCGATCGTGAGAAGCAACCCGGCGAGCAGACGGACGTAGGAAGAGCGACGAGGTACGCGGGCGTTCGACATGACCTCCGTGTATAGCGCCGTAGCGCCGTCGCGAGGCCTTAACTTTTCGCTAACCTCGTCGAAACCAGGAGGTTCCGCGTGAACACCGACCCTTCCACTCTCGAGTTCGGCCCCTTTCGCTACCACCGCAGCAGCCAGGAGCTCTTCCGAGGCCGGCGACGGCTCGAGGTGCCTCAGCGCTCTCTCCTGCTCCTCGACCGACTCGTTCTCGAGCCTGGAGCCCTGATTCCCAAGCAGGTGCTCCTCGATGCCGCCTGGCCGGGCACGTACGTCACTGCGAGCTCGCTGACGGAGGCGATGAGTCGCCTACGAACGGCGCTCGACGACGACGCGCGCCATCCCCGCTACGTCGAGACGCTCGCCGGAAAGGGATACCGCTTCGTGGCACCTGTTCGCACTTCCAAACCACGGCGGGCCTGGGGCTGGGCCGCCGCAGCGGCGCTCGTCCTTGTGACCATGGCCCTCGAGCCGGCCTCGAAATCGGCACGGAACTCTGTGACGGCCGCGCGTATCGCCGAACTGACCGGTGATGGCGAGTTGGTCGAAGAGCTCCCACTGCCTCGATTCGAGGTCCGCGACCTGGTCCCGAGCCCCGACGGGCAGCGCCTGGCCTTCACCAGCGGCGCGACGGCCAGCGGCGACGCCTGGGTCTACGACCGATCGCTGGGCACCCTCTCGAAGCTCTCTCACGGCGGAGAGAACAGCGAGGTCGTCTGGAGCCCGGACGGGCACTGGGTGGTCTGGGCCTCTCGAAACGCCGACTCGTTCGACCTCGTGAGGCGGCGATCCGATCGCTCCGGCCCGATCGAGACCCTCTTCTCTGCTCCGGGAGATCAGTTCCCAGAGGCTTGGTCTCCCGACGGCGACCAGCTGCTCTACTCCGAGACCGGAGGCAGGGGCGGACTCGACCTGTCGATCCTCGAGCGACACGGCGACTCTTGGCGCACTCGACCGCTCCGAGCAACGCCACACCACGAGTACCTCGGGTCCTTCTCGCCAGACGGCCGCTGGGTCGCCTTCGCGTCCGACTCGAGCGGGCTCTTCGAGGTCTACATTCAGCCGGTGAGCGGCGCGGCTACGCCAATCCGCGTCTCCCGTCGCGGGGGGTCGGACCCCTTCTGGTCGGCTGATGGCGGCACCCTCTTCTACCAGGGCCGCAGCAGTCTGATGAGAATCGACACCGCCAACGCCGAGTTCCCGGGGCGCGTCACCCCCGAGCCGGTCGGCGGACTCGAGCGAGCGGTGCGTCTACGCGCCACGCCGAGCGGCGGCTTTCTGGCAGCACTGCAGTCCACCGGCTAGTCTCGGAGGCTTGAAGGCCTTCTCCGTTCGCTACACGCTCGACGGACCGGGTTGGGCTGAAGCGGTCGTGTCCGATGAGCATCGCTCGGTGCGTCTCACCGCCTCCTATGTGCACGATTCCCTCGCGGATCTGGCGAGCGCCGCGCT
Source organism: Candidatus Multivoradales bacterium (assembly GCA_965212505.1). Lineage (GTDB taxonomy): Bacteria > Acidobacteriota > Thermoanaerobaculia > Multivoradales > JAHEKO01 > JAHEKO01. The sequence goes on along the minus strand of OZ243123.1, from coordinate 4,905,133 downwards.
CGCGGTCCTCAAAGGGGCGCCAAAGATCACCGTCACCTTCGAGGACGAACCCGGTGAGCTCAACCTTGTCTATCAAGCACTCTCCGAGGCTGGCCAGACGTTTGTCGAGGTCCGGCTCCCCGGCGACTGGGGCCGGTACACCGTTGTAGAACGGTTCGAGGTCACCAGGCGAGCGTTTGCCGAGGCGACGCTGGAGGCCCTGGAGGCCGTCCTCGACGAACATGGAGTTTGATGGGTACAAGGAGCACTGGATCCGGGGCGAGTTCCCGATGGCGGAGCTCGTGGCGCTCCGCGAGCTCCTCGCTCTCGAATAGCCCTGCAGGCGAAACCCCATCCCGGCCGGCGGCGTAGGGTCGACTACATGGGCAGTCGTCTATCGCGCGCCGCCGCGATCCTCGAGGTGGTGGGTGTACTGATCGTGAGCATCCTCTTGGGGAGGAGCGTGCAGGGCGCCCTCGGCATCGACTCGTGGAAGCCGGTTCAAGCCGCCATGATCGAGAGCGGCGCCCCCGACTTCTGGCGCCTCGCCTGGCTCGCAACCGTCGAGCAGGTGCTCAAGTACGGCTTCCTGCTCTTGATCTTCTGGGCGATCGGCCGTTGGCATCGCAATCGACGGTTGGCCGACTACGGCCTGCGCCGCGGCAAGCGATCGACGAGAGAGTCGTTCGAGATCGGCGTCGTCGGCTGGGCGGTGATCGGTCTGCCGCCGCTCGGTCTCCAACTTCTGGCGGAGTTCTTTCCGGCCCTCGGGGCCGGTCCCGACCACTGGAGCCTCTTCCCGGAAACCTGGACGCCGGCCTTTCTCGCCTACATGGCGGCGAGCAGCTTCCTGCTCGTCCCCGTGGTCGAGGAGATCTTCGCGCGCGGCTACATGGTCACTCGCTTTGTCGAAGACTACGGCCAAGGTGGAGGCCTGGTGCTGGCGGCGGTCTTTTTCGCGCTCGCCCACACCCAGTACTTTCGGCTCGAGGTGCTGAGCCTCGGCATGCTGGCGAGCCTCGTCTTCGGTTCTCTGGTGCTCGGCACGATCTTCCTTAGAACCGGCTCGCTGGTACCCGTGATCGTCGCGCACGCGCTCGTGAACGTGCCCCTCCCTCCGGCGCCCGGAGCCCGACTGGCGGTGATCGTCGCGATGCTCACGGTTCTCGTCGTCGCTCGAGGTCGGCTCGGCGGCTGGACTCGCGCCGGCCTCAATCTGCTGCGAGAGCAGAGTGGAGACGTCACGCTGATTGGCTGCGTGATTCTGGCCGCTTCGCTGGCTCTGGTGCCCCTGTCCGGCGATCGACTTCCCTACGTCGCCGGCGGGCTCCTCGTGGCCAGCCTGGTTGCGCACGCGATCGAGCGCCGCACGCGCGTTACCGAAGACGGAAGTTGATCGTCAGGTTGTAACGAACCGGAACCGGCTTGCCCCGCAGGGTTCCCGGCTCGAAGCGCCACTGCGAGATGGCGTCGACCGCCGCTTGATCCAGGCCCATCGGTAGGCTCTTGACCACCTTGGTCTCCACCACTCGACCCGTCTCGTCGATGATCGCCTCGACGATGACCCGGCCCTGCACCCGCACCTTGCGGGCGATCTCCGTGTAGCGCGGTTCGGGTGCAAAGAGTCGAACCGGTGCGGTGACCTCGCCACCAACCACGTACGGACCGTTCGAAGTCTCCTCGAGAGCCGGTGGAGGTTCCGGGAAGCCGATGTCGAGCGCTCCGGTCGGTAGAGGGAGGTCCACTGGTTCGATCGGGGGGGTCCAGAGCGGCTCGGGATCCTCCGGCGTCGGATCGGGCACCGGTACGCGCCGCGCCCGCTCACGCGGAATCAACTCCTCGGGCTTCGGCATCGTGGCGCGGTAGGGGACCACCCGGAGCTCGCACACCTCCGGCTCGCGCGGCTCGGACTGGGCAGCGGTGAGCTCCGGAAAGTCGATGACAAACAGCCCGGCGTGAGCGACGACAGCAAACGCCAGGGCCCAGCGCACGTGGGTACGCCCCTCGTCGAGGGGCAGGCCCGGTACAGGTTCCAGATCGCGTCTTGGTGTGTCGTTCATCTGCACACTTGGACCGGTCGAGCGGCGAATCCGTTCCCGAAAGCGCGAGTCGCCGCGCGGCGATAGACTCGTGGACGAGGAGAGAAAGAGGTCTTGTCCAACAGCGATCTGATACTCGACGACGTCTCCAAGAGCTTCACTCTGGGGCCCCAGGAGCTGCACGTTCTACGCAACTGCTCCCTGACCCTCGACGCCGGTGACGCGCTCGCCATCACCGGGCGCTCCGGGTCCGGGAAGAGCACCCTTCTTCACCTCATCGGCACGCTCGACACTCCCACCTCCGGCACCCTTCGGATCGGTGGGCAGAACCCGTTCGAGCTGTCCGAACCGGAGCTCGCACACTTTCGAAATCGAACGGTCGGCTTCATCTTCCAGGACCATCACCTCTTGCCGCAGTACACCGTTCTCGAGAACGTGCTGATCCCGACACTCGCCTTCCCTGGCGAGGGGGGAGACGAGGCGTGGGCGCGCGAACTGCTCGATCGCGTGGGGCTGGCCGACCGGTTGGCCCATCGACCCGCCGAGCTGTCCGGCGGTGAGCGACAGCGAGTCGCAGTCGCCCGCGCTCTGGTCAACCGCCCTGCGCTACTGCTCTGCGACGAGCCGACTGGCAACCTCGACAGTACCAACGCAGACGCCGTGATCGATCTGATTCTGAATCTCCACTCCGAGCTGGACGCCGACGCGAGCCGCATCGTCATCGTGGTCACACATAGTGACGAGATCGCGCAGCGGTTCGCGCGCCACGGCCGCCTGGAAGAGGGCCGATGCGTCGAAGCCTGACCTTCTTCTGGCGGACGAACCTCGCGATCGCGGCCGGCGCCGCGGTGGCGACCGCGGTTCTGACCGGCGCCCTGATGGTGGGCGACTCGGTCCGCGGCAGCCTGCGCGAACTGACCCTTGCCCGCCTCGGTGACATCGACATCGCCCTGATCGGCGACCGACCGTTCGGTCAAGATCTGAGCACGCGCCTCGAGAGCTCCTCGGACTCCGCGGTCCGACCGGTGCCGCTGCTGATGCTGCGCGGCAGTGCGACTCACGGCGAAACGCGTGCCCGCGCCTCGACGGTGAGCCTTCTGGGCGTCGACGAGCGCTTCAGCGAGCTCTACCCGGAGAGTTCCGCGATCGACTTCGAAACCGAAGATCGTCCGATCTTTCCGCCGGTCGTCTTGAACGAAGCCCTGGCGGCGGAGCTCGACGCCTCGGTCGGCGACGAGGTTCTACTCTCCTTCGAACGCCCCTCCGAGATCCCGCGTGAAACGCTGGTCGGGAGACAGGACGCGGCCGACACGGTGGGCGTGTTGCGGCTCACGGTCATCGATATCGCACCGGGTCGTGGAGCCGGCGGCTTTGCGCTGACCTCACACCAGAGCCAACCGCTCAACGCATACCTCCAGATGTCGCGCCTGCAGCGCGCCCTCTTCGGCCGCGAAGACCGCGAGCGCGTCAACCTGCTCCTCGTCGATCGTCCGGAGGGCGTCGCCGACGAGGCGATCGTGACCAGCCTCTCTGAAGCGCTCTCGCTCGACGACCTGGGCCTCATCGTTCAGTCGGAAGGCGAGCGCATTGCACTCCTCAGCCGCGAGTTCGTGTTGCGCCCGGTGTTGGGTGAGGCGATCGCCAACTTTGCCAACGAACGCGAAGCAGCATCTCAGTCGGTTCTGACCTACCTCGCCAACTCGATTTCGGCCGGCGACCGTTCGGTGCCCTACTCGACGGTGACGGCGCTCGACCCGCCGAAGGCAGCTGAACTCGGAGCGTTCCGACTCACCGACGGCTCTCCCGCACCCACGCTAGCTCGCGACGAAATCCTGCTCTCCGCATGGACCGCTGACGACCTCGGCGTCGAACCCGGTGACACGGTCGCGCTCTCCTACTACCTGGTCGGCGAGCGCGACGAGCTCTCGGTCGACTCACGCAGCTTCCGCCTGCGCGGCGTGCTCGCGATGGAGGGGCTCGCGATCGACCGGGGCCTGACGCCCGAGTTCCCTGGGATCCACGACGCCGACGACATGTCGGCCTGGAATCCACCCTTCCCCGTCGACCTCGACGCGATTCGCGACCGCGACGAGCAGTTCTGGGACGACTACGGTGCGGCACCCAAGGCGTTCGTTTCGGAGGCGACCGGTCGCGAGCTCTGGCGGAGTCGGTTCGGCGATCTGACTTCGATTCGCCTGGCTCCTGGCCCCGGTGCGAGTCTGGCGGACCTCCGAAGCGAGCTCGAACAGAGCCTCGCGGGGAGCATCGACCCGGCCGCCTCGGGACTGAGCATTCGAAAGCTGAGAGAGGAGGGCCTCCGCGGCTCTCAGGGCGCCACCGACTTCGCGGGGCTCTTCCTTGCGTTGAGCATGTTCCTGATCGCGGCGGCGGCCATGCTCGTCGCCCTGCTCTTCCGCCTCGGCATCGAGCAGCGCGCACGCGAGGTTGGACTGCTGCGCTCTCTCGGCTTCCGCATGCGTTCGGTGCGCGGGGCGCTTCTGGCTGAGGGTGGTCTGCTCGCCGTGCTCGGCGCTACCGTCGGGCTCGGGCTCGCGTGGCTCTACGCCTGGGCAATGCTCCTCGGTTTGCGCACCTGGTGGCTGCCCGCGGTCGGCACGCCCGCCCTCTTCCTCCACGTCGAGCCGCTGAGTCTGGCAATCGGCTGGATCGTGTCGATCGGCGTCGTGGTACTCAGCATCTGGCTGTCGTTGCGCAAGCTCGACAAGATCCCCGCACCCTCACTCCTGGCGGGCAACACGGCAGCGGTCGAGACCGCGGCCCGACCCCGGCGAGCGCGAGTCGTCGCCATGGTGAGCGCCCTCGCCGCGGTCGCCTTGACCGCCTGGGCGATCGCAGCCGGCGCACAGGGCTCGGCCGGGCCGGCGTTCGGCATCGGCGCCTGCCTGCTCGTCGGAGGGCTCGCCTACTTTTCCTATCGAATCGGTGGCGGGCGGCGAACCGAGAGCTCGCTCGGCTCGATGGCTGTGATCGGCATGGGCGCGCGCAACAGCGGGCGCAACCGCGGGCGGAGTCTGCTGAGCGTCGCCCTGGTCGCGAGCGCCAGCTTCATCATCGTGGTCGTGGCGGCAAATCGCGTCGGCTCGGAGATCGACGTCGAAGACCCGAATTCCGGCGCCGGCGGCTTCAGCCTGATCGCAGAGTCCGACATAGCGCTCGTCAACGATCTGAATCGAGCCGAGAGTCGTTCTGACCTCGGGTTTTCGAGCGAAGACTCTCAAACGCTCTCCGATATCGGCTTCTTTCCGCTTCGGCTGCTGCCGGGCGAGGACGTCAGCTGTCTGAATCTCTACCGCCCGGAGCGACCGCGCGTCCTCGGCGTGCCGGCCGACCTGGTCGACCGGGGCGGCTTCGCCTTTCAGAGCCTCGCTGAGGCCGGAGAGGGTCTCGAGAACCCGTGGGAGCTGCTCGAGAGCGAGCTGGAGCCGGGCGTGATCCCGGCGTTCGCCGACAACAACTCCGCCCTCTGGGTGCTCCACATGGGACTGGGCGACGACATCGTTCTCCAGGACGAAGCCGGCCGCGACGTTCGGCTGCGCCTCGTCGGGCTGCTCTCGCGCAGCCTTTTCCAGAGTGAGGTACTCATCTCCGAAGAGAACTTCACGCGACACTTCCCGAGCCGCGGTGGCTACTCGGTCTTCCTCGCCGACTCGCCTCTGGCCCGCGCCGACGAGGTCGGTGGCGTGCTCGAGGCGACGCTCGAGGACTACGGCTTCGACGTCACCGGAACGGACGATCGCATCGCCTCCTTCCTCGCCGTCGAACACACCTACATGTCGACGTTCCAGACGCTCGGCGGACTCGGACTGATCCTCGGCACCGTCGGACTGGGCATCGTGCTGCTCCGCAACGTCCTCGAACGGCGCGGCGAGCTGGCGACGCTTCGCGCTTTCGGCTATCGGCGTTCGACGCTCTCTTGGATGGTGCTGGCCGAGAACGGTGCGCTGCTGGTGGCGGGAATCGCCATCGGAGCGATCGCCGGCCTGGTCGCCTCGGCGCCGTATCTGATTCAGGCGGGCTCGCAACTGCCGTGGGCTTCGCTCGCGGCGACTCTGGTGGTTGTGTTCGTCATCGGAATGCTCGCCAGCATCCTGGCGGTCGCGGGCACCCTCCGGGTCCCGCTCCTCCCGGCGCTGAAAGCCGACTAGTCATGGCAGAGCGACGGCGCAAGAGACGTTTCGCACGCCGCATACAGGTTCGCTACTGGCTGGAAGGCGAAGACCAGGAGCGCACGAGTTACACCACCAACGTCTCGATCAGCGGCGCCTTCCTCGCCACCAACGCGCCGCATCCGCCGAACACCCGTATGCGCATCGAGTTCTCGGGCGAGAACGGCTTCATCGTCGAGGCGGTGGTCACCCACGCCGCTCGTGTCTCACGCTCACTACAGAGCATTCGCGCTTCGGGGATGGGAATTCGATTCCTGACCCCGCCGGAGCTCGTTCGCGAGATGCTGCCGCCGACGGCGGAGGAGTTCGAGACGATCGAAGAGGACGACCCCGCGGACCTAAACCTTCGCGAGGCGAGACCGGGCACGAGCCACCAGCCGGCCGACCGGGCTTCGGACGGGGGTCGACCGGTCTACACCGTCAGCTTCCGCAACGTCGGCTACCTGCTGAACGCGATCGAAGAGGAGATCCGCTACGGCGGTGTCTTCGTGACCACCGACTCCGCCGCGGCCCTACAGCAAGAGGTTCGCATCGCCCTGGCGCTCCCGACGCCCATCAACCGGACGATCTACGCGGAAGCGATCGTGGTCACGGCGAGCGACGGAAGCGGCGACGCCGCCAAGGGGATGGGCGTGGCGCTCAAGGACACGCAGACGGTCCTGGACGAGCTCCAGGAGCTGATCGACGCCGCCCGGCCGTCAGGCGACAGCGGCTAGGCGCTTGCGCCAGATGGCCACGCCGGCGAGCAGCGCAAGGCCGATCAAGTTGGCGATCGAGATGTCGAGACCGGCGATCGTCGTACCACCACCGGGAAAGAGCGTCAGCGCCGCCGAGGCAAAAAGCGGCACGCGCTCCCAGCCTTTGAGCTCGCCGAAGAAGTAGCCGGCGAGCCCTGCGGCGAGCGGCACGATGCCGAGGACCGCCAGTCCGACGGCCAGAGCGATCTCACCGACCGCTGCGGGCTCCCCGGACGCGCTCATCATGAGGAGCTGCGGTCGGTAGACGAACATGAACGGCAGGGTGAACCCGACCAACGCAAACCGGAACGCCGCGACGCTGGTCTCGAAGAATTTCGATCCGGAGATGGAGCTGGCGGCGTAGGCGGCAAGCGCAACCGGCGGCGTGACCATCGACATCAGGCCGAAGTAGAAGATGAAGAAGTGCGCCGCGAGCGGCACGACCCCCAGGCGACCGAGCACCGGTCCGATCAGCGTCGCCAGCAGGAGGTAGCAGACGGCGGAGGGTAGCCCCATCCCCAGTACGATCGAGGAGCCCATGATCACCAGGAGGGCAGCGAGCAGATGATCTTGAGCAAGCGGCAGGATGAGGCTCGGCAGGCGGGTTCCCGCTCCGGTCAGCGTGACCACACCGATGATGATGCCGACACAGGCGGCGGCCCCGATCAGCGGCACCCCCGCGCGCGAAGCACCGGCAATCGCTTTGAGAAAACGTGCCCCGGAGACCCGGGTCTCGCTCCTGAACGCGCTCAGCACGAGCACGACCACCAGTGCCACGCTCACCGCCCGGAAGACGGTGAAACCGGCGATCAAGAGCGCGATCAACGTGCCGATCGCACCGATCACGACAACCGCCTCCCACTTGAGGAGGCTCGTGGGTTGCTCCTCTTCGACCACCTCCGCGCCCAACTTGCGGGCGTAGAAGTGCACGATCAGGAAGATCGACAGGTAGTAGAGCAACGACGGCAGGAGCGCCGCCTGAATGATCCTCAGGTAGGTCACCTGGGGTTCGACGAGCTCCAGCATCATGTAGGCGCCGGCGCCCATCACCGGCGGCATCAACGCACCGCCCGAGCTGGCCGCGGCCTCTACCCCGGCGGCGAGCGCGGGGCGGAAGCCGGCGCTACGCATCATCGGAATCGTGAAGGTGCCGGTCGTCGCTGTGTTCGCCACCGCGCTTCCGGACAGCGAACCGAGTAGGCCGCTCGAGAAGACGGCCACCTTCGCCGGGCCACCGGTCGTGCCACCGAACAGTCGTCGCCCCGCGCTCACGATGAACCCGGTAGCGCCCGTCGCCTCGAGCAACGCACCGAAGACCACGAACAGGAAGACGTAGGTGAACATGACTTTGAGCGCGATGCCGAAGACCCCCTGGCTGTGCAGGAAGGTCTGGCTGACGATCCGCTCGAGGTCGTAGCCACGATGCGGGAGGAGCCAGTCCGGCAGTCCCGCCCCGAAGCGGGCGTAGCCGAGGAAGGTCAGCGCCAGGATCGGAAGCGCCCATCCGATCGTGCGCCGTGTCGCCTCGAGGAGCAGCAAGATGCCGACCGTGCCGACCGCAATGTCGAGACGCGTTTCGATCCCCGCACGGCTACCGAGCGACTGACCACCACTCCAGAGGTTCGAGAAGAGGGAGTCGCTCTGCACCAGCACGTAGCCGCAGACCAGCGCCGCCGCCAGCGCCAAAAGGAGGTCCGTGACACGCACCACGGCGCTCGCCTTCGGCCGCTCGCGCGCGTACGCGAGGGTGAGTCCCAGCATGGCGAACACCGCAAGCTGCGCCTGCGGCGTCAGATTCGGATAGTTCGCTTCGACCAGCGTGAAAACCGGCAACGCCAGGGCGCAGACCAGCGCCACAACCGATCGGATTCGCTCGATGATGTCGACTTGCTTGCTCAACGAGCGTCGATCCTACCGTCTGGAGGGCCCGACTAGCCGTCGGCGGGCCAGACGCCGATCTCGCGGTAGTAGCGCTCGGCCCCTGGGTGGAATGGCGTGCCGGTATCGCGCACGACAACCTGCGGCTGAATCGCGCGACCGGCCGGGTGCTTCTCGGCCACCGATTCGCGATTTTCGTAGATCGTCTTGGTCACCTGGTAGACGAGCTCTTCATCCTGCCCGGCCGAGGTGATGAGGTGCATCGAACCGACGTTCATGCCGTCGAAGTCCTCGTCCTGACCGCGATACTTGCCGGCCTCGACCGTGAAGCGATCGAAGAATGGATACTGCTCGACCAGCCCTCCGACCGCATCGGCGTCGAACGGCACGAAGTGAATGTCTTCGCCGGCCGTCGCCTGCGTGATCGAAGCGGTCGGCACCGCGCCGCCGAGAAACGCCGCAACCGCCGAGCGATCGGAGAGCAGCCCAACAGCGCCGGCCTGCGTGTCGTGCAGCACCTCGAGGTCGTCCCAGGAGACGCCGTGAGCGTCGAGGATCGGCCGCACGAAGAAATCGAAGCCGGCGCCAGCCGGACCGATCACCACCCGTCGACCGACCAGATCGGCCATCGTCGTAACGCCGCTGTCCGCGGGCGTAATGAAGAGCGCCACGTTTGGCGCCAGCGTCATCACGGCGCGCATCTCGTGACTCGTCTCCCAGCCCGCCTCGCCGCGGACGCTGAAGTAGGAGATCGCAGAGTTCGCGAGCGCGAAGTCGAGATCGCCTGCGGTGAGGCGACGGATGTTCTCCTGTGTGCCCTTGGTCGCCTCCGCCGTCGCCTGCCAGCCGAAGTCGGCGCCGAACTCGTTCAAGACATCGCCGATCGCTCCGCCCACCGGGAAGAAGGCTCCGCCCGGAGGTGCCGTACCGAGGCTCAGGAACCGCCGCTCTGGGGCGGCAGAGTCTCCGTCGCCGCCGGTGCCACCACAGGCGATCAGCGTGACGGTGAAGACGAGGAAAAGTGCGGTGTGTACGAGCCGATGCCTGATCATCTGAGAGACCTCTGGATTGCGGGAGACTGGGGGTCAGGCTCCGTCGAGCGGGATGATACGGCAACTGCTACCCTGCCGGCGCTATGCGACACATCTATGTCGACCTCGACGACGTTCTCGCGCAAACCGCGCGCGGCTTCCTCCAGATCCTCGCCGAGGTCTTCGACAAAGAGGTCGCCTTCGAAGAGATCACCCAGTTCGACCTCGGTGTCTCCTTCGACTTGACGCCTGAGGAGCTCGATCGGTTCCTGGTCGAGGCCCATCGACCCGAGCGGTTGATGGAGTTCGAGCCGGTGGACGGTGCCGTCGATGTTCTGAGCCGCTGGGCCGGCGAGGGTCGAACCGTCGACATTCTCACCGGCCGCCCCCCCTCGTCGAACGACGCCTCCCGCGCCTGGCTCAAGCGCCACGACTTCCCGCACCGGGAGGTCTTCTTCGTCGACAAGTACACCCGATACGACGATGCCGCTTGGGAAGGACACGGCCGTGTTCTCACACTCGACGAGCTTCACGGTGACCGCTACGACGTGGTCGTCGAAGACAGCCTCAAGACCGCGGTCTATCTGGCGGAGAACACCTCGGCACGGGTACTCCTTCTCGACCGGCCCTGGAATCGCGGCGTCCAGGAGATCTCAAAGAGCACGCTCGATCGCATCGAGAGACTCGACAGCTGGGAGGACGTATCCGCCAGGCTCTCGACCTCGGGCGTCTAGTCAGGACTCTTCCAACTCCGGTTCAAGACGCAAGCGAGCCTCCAACCTGATGCAGGGCGGCCAGGCGACCGCCTTCCGTGTATCGGCGATCCATACAGCCGACAACCGACTGGGCTCCGGGAATCGCTACCGGCCGGTTCTGGGGAGGGAGTCGGCGCCTGCTACTTACCCGAAAGCCGAGAGCCTCTGCCGGCGCCTCGCAGGCCTCGGCCCGGAGACGATCGGATCGGAGAGAACGGTGCCATGGCCGCCTGGAAACGGAGATTCGACAGGAAAGAGCTCCAGCTCTCAGCTCAGCATGTGCTGCGGACAGGTGACCAGTTCCGCCTAGAGCTCGGCGAAGACGTAGAGCCCGACCCCGTCAGGGTCGCTCGCGATGAAGCTTCGGTGCCCCCAGTGCTGGTTCGTGAGCCCCTGCTTGAAGGGCACACCTCGACTCTCGAGGCGCTGGTAGAGCTCGTCCACCTCGTCTCGTTCGATCACCAGCAGCACACCTTGCGGCGGCCGGTGGTCCCAGGCGGAGTCGGGGGCCGGGTCGGAGGGCAGCGCAAGAATCTCGATTCGACCCTCTCCGGCCGAGAACATCGTGCCACGGTCGTCGGTGCCTCGGTCCCAGCCCTCGAGGACGGGCAGCTCGAGTTGGTCGCGATAGAACGCGATCGACCGCTCGTAGTCGCGCGCGAACCAGGCGGCGCGAAACTCTCCCATGATCAGCTGGCCGGCACTTCGGCTGCGACAGAGCGCAGTCGGACCGGTACGTACTTGTGGTACGGCGTTTTTGCAATCGGGTCGCAGTGGTCCGCGGAGGTGAGTCGATTGATGCGAGGGCCGATCTCGCCGTCGCCCTCGGGGTCGTTCATGCCGTAGCCGTGCGGAATCGAGACACAGCCCGGCTGCACCGAGTCGTCGAAGGCGACCCGCACCTCGATCGACGCGGCGCGCGACTCGCACATCGCCGTGCCGCCGTCCTCGAGACCGAGTCGCTGCGCGTCGTCGGGATGCACGCGCAGCGCGCCGTCGAGATCAGAGCGCCGCCAGGCCGGATCGCGAATGATCTGGTTTGCGTTGTAGGAGCGCCGCTCGCCTGTCGCGAGAATAAACGGGAAGTCGGCCGCGTCCGAGCGCTCCTCGGGCTCCGAAGCCAGTGCTCCGAGCTCCTCGAGCATTTCGGCGATGTCGACGCGAATCCGCCCGTCCTCGTGTCGCAGGAGCTCCCACATCTCGTCGTAGGTGTGTGTACTGAGCGGCACGGCCGTGTCGTTCTCGAGGATCGCCTGAAAGAGCTCCTCGGCGTTGTTGTAGCCGGCGCGGCGAATCTGTCGAGCGAAGCGCTGGAAGTAAAAGTGCGACGAGCCCCACACCGCCGCCGCAGACGCAGCTCCGTCGGGAAGCACGCGGCCGAGCGTCGAGTAGAGCACCATGCTCGCGAGCTTCCGTAGCTTGGGCTTGCGCGCCAGGGTGAGCGCCAGCGCCTTGGGGAACAGCCCCAGGCCGGGCGCTTTCAGATGGAGCTTGGCCACTCGCTCGAGCCAGGGGAATCGATCGGGTAGATCTCCCATGGCAACCATGAGTCGGCGATAGACCTCCGGTTCCGGCAAGGTATCGCCCTCGGCGGCGACAATCGGCCGCCGCAGATGGAAGTAGTTGGTCGGGAAGGAGAGGGTGAAGAAGGTCGCCTCCCACTTCTCGTACTGCGACTGCGCCGGCAGCACGTAGTGCGCGTGCCGTGTGGTCTCGGTCTCGGCGACGTCGATCGCGACCACGAGTTCCAGACGTTGCATCGCCTCTTCGTAGGCTGCCGTGTCGGCGGCGGTCTGCATGGGGTTGGCGCTGTCGACGATCAGCGCGCGCACACGCTCAGGGTGGTCGGTATTCACCTCGAGTGGGAGCACGTTCGGCGGATAGAAGCGCGCGATCTCACGCATGCCGCTAACTCGCGTCTTAGGCCCGCCCTCCTCGGGGCTCTTCGAGTGACCGATCAGAGGCACGAACTGGGTGTGCAGATTGTTGCCACCTTCGACACCGACGTTGCCGGTGAGAATCGAGAAGAGCTTTTCGAGGTAGGTGTTGAGGGTCGAATGCAGGCTGTGCTCGACGCCCAGATCGTGCCGAGTGCAGGCGGACGCGGCACGGGCGTAGCCGCGGGCGATCTCGCGGGTGAGGTTTGGTTCGATCCCGGCTCGCCGCGAGTAGTCGTCTACCGGAACGGCGCGCAACATCTCGAGCAGCGACTCCGCTCCGTTGACCCGCCGATCCAGGAAATCCCGATCCTCGAGCTCCTCCTGCGCGATCACGCCCAGCATCGCCGCCATCAGGAAGGCGTCGGTGCCCGGCCGCACCTGGAGGTGCACGTCGGCCAGCTCCGCCGTCCGCGTCCGCCGGGGGTCGACCACGACCAGCGTGCGATTCGGGTCTTTCGAAATCTCGCGCAGCACCTTACGAGCCTGCGGCAGACCGTGCGACTGCCACGGATTGGCGCCGATGATGATCGAGTAGTCGCTCTCCTCGATGCCCTCCGTCAGATGGCACGTCTGACGCCCAAAGAGCTCTCCGTTCACCCAGAAGTCGCCGGTCTTCTCCTGGGCGAGCGAGTTGTAGATGTACGGAGTGCCGAGCGCGGCGCGGAACGGCACCGCGTAGACGCCGCCCAGGTGATTCCCCTGCCCACCGCCACCGTAATAGGCGATCGCGTGCCCTTGGTGCTCCGAACGAATCTCGACCAACTTCGCCGCGATCTCGCGAATCGCAGTGTCCCAGTCGATGCGAGCGAAGGTGCCGTCGGGCTGCCGCTTCAGCGGATGGCGCAGCCGCGAACCGTGGTTCTGGTAGTAGTCGAGACGCGACGCCTTCTGGCAGACGTAGCCCTGCGACGACGGGTGGTTCCGGTCGCCGCGAATGCGGGTGAAGCGGCCGTCTTCGACCTGAATCTCGACACCGCAGTTGAGGCTGCAGAGATTGCAGGCGGTGGACTGCCAGTCGGCATTTGTCGTCGACATCTTCGTTGCAGAGTACCGCGGAGCAGAAAGGGGGAGGGCCGTACGGCCCTCCCCCGGCGGAACTGTAAGAGCGAGGTCGGCCGCCCTACGGCATGTGGATAGAGAACTGCTGGTCGAGGCAGCTGTTCGGCGGACACCCGCCGGCCGGCGTGGTGATCTGTTCGTGCAGCACTTCGGGAATCTTCGAGCCGTGCGACCGCACCAACACGTGCACCTCCGCACCTCGTGGGTCGACCAGTCCGGGCCCATAGAGGGCGTCCTTCATTTCGCCGACCGCGAGGCCAGCGAAGAAGCGGCCGCGCCCCCCTCGTCCCACCAAGGCGCCGTCGGCATAGATCGCAGACGCCTCCACTCGCTCGTCTCCGCCGTTGGCGGGCAGATCATCTGCCGTACACGGAAGCTCGGCGCAGTACTCGGGACTGTTGAAGATCACCCACCACACGGTGTAAGCCGCGTCGTCGAGGTTCGACGTCCGGATCTCGATCGCGATGCCGTCGTCGTTGCGAACCAGGACGGACTTGTCGCGAGCGCGAGGTTCGCGAGGGTCACTCGGGTGGGCTTCCATCGATGCCGTCGACGTCGTTGCGCTGGCCGCATCGGCCTCGGTGGCAACGCCGAGAAACAGAGTGGCCATCAGAATCAGAATGATCTTGGTTTCGTTGTACATGTTCGTCTCCTTTCGGCCCCTCGGGGCCCCTGGTAGTTCGAGTCTTCTCCTTCTAGGCTCTGGGCTGACGCGTCAGGCGCATGTAGGGCCGGATCTCTCGCCAACCCCCGGGGAATCGTTCCGAGGCCTCTTCGTGGCTCAGGGCCGGGAGGATGAAGACGTCTTCGCCATCGACCCAATCGGCGGGCGTAGCGACCTTGCAGCTGGCGGTCAGTTGAAGCGAGTCGGTGACCCTCAGAATCTCGTCGAAGTTCCGGCCGGTACTCGCCGGGTAGGTGAGCATCAACTTGACGCGCTTGTCCGGACCGATGATGAAGACCGACCGCACGGTCATCACGTCGTCGGCAGTTGGATCGAGCATTCCGTAGAGCTCGGCAATGCGACCTTCAGCGTCGGCAATGAGCGGGAAGTCGAGTTCCGCGCCCTGCGTCTCCTCGATGTCCTCCACCCAGCGCCGGTGATCGCTCAGCTCGTTGACGCTCAAGCTGAGCACCTTCACGCCGCGCCGCTGGAACTCGCGGCCGAGCCGAGCGAGACGCCCGAGCTCGGTCGTGCACACAGGCGTGAAGTCTTTGGGGTGCGCGAACAGGATCGCCCAGTCGTCGCCGACCCAGTCGTAGAAGCGCAACGGGCCATCCGTGGTCGCCGCTTCGAAGTCGGGCGCGATGTCTCCCAGTCTTACGGTCATTTCGATTCTCCTCGTGTCGGTTGATCGGTTGCTCGGCCAACGACCGCTAAGATAGGCAGCGAGACACCCACAGGTCTTTCGGGTTTTCTTCGGTTTTTCTGAAAGATCGAGAGAGCTACTGATGCGCGCGGAGTTCGGCAGTTTCGTCTTCGACTCGGTCGCCCACGAGCTGACTCGCGACGGCTCGGCGATCGCCCTCACACCGAAAGCGTTCGAACTCCTCGCGACTCTGCTGACGAACCGACCACGAGCGCTCTCCAAGGCGGAGTTGCTCGAAGCCGTCTGGCCGGACGCCTTCGTCTCCGACAACAGCCTGGCTCGGCTGGTCTCTGAGCTGCGCACCGCCCTTGGTGAGGAGGCGGAGGCGATCCGCACGGTTCACGGCTTCGGCTACGCCTTCAGAGGAGAGGCGAGCGGGCCGACAGGTACC
This sequence comes from Candidatus Multivoradales bacterium, assembly GCA_965212505.1. Taxonomy (GTDB): domain Bacteria; phylum Acidobacteriota; class Thermoanaerobaculia; order Multivoradales; family JAHEKO01; genus JAHEKO01. Next base: position 4,889,767 of record OZ243123.1, on the reverse strand, counting down.
GAGTCGGCGCTCCCCACCTGCTGGCTCACCCACGGCAGGCGGATCGTGCTGCTACGCGCGGGCGAGAACCTCATCGGTCGAGATCCCGTATCTGTCGTGCGCATCGACTCGACGAAGGTCTCGCGGCAACATAGTCGGATTCTGGTCACCGCCGCGGGCGCGACTCTGGAGGACCTCGACAGTAAGAACGGGACCTTCCTGGCCGGCGCTCAACTTCGGCAGCCAGCACCGCTCGCGGACGGCGATCAGGTAACCATCGGGCCGGTCGTCTTGACCTTCCGATGCTCCCGAGACGGACTTTCGACGGAAACCGAACTTTCGATGACCATCACCGACCCATGATTGGCTCGAGACTCGGGCACCACACCATCGTCGAGCGTCTTGCGGTCGGCGGCATGGGGGAGGTCTTTCTCGCGGAGGACGACCGACTCCATCGCAAAGTCGCTCTCAAGGTTCTGCCCCCGGAGCTCGCGCGGCGACCGGAGCGGCTGGCGAGATTCGAGCGCGAGGCGAAGGCGATCGCAGCACTCAACCACCTGAACATCGTCACCATCTACTCGATCGACGAAGACGAGGTCGAACCGCACGGTCGGATTCACTACCTGACGATGGAGTGGGTCGACGGTCGCACCCTCGACAGGGTCGTGCCCGAGGGCGGCCTGCCACCGAATCGACTCCTCGAGCTAGCGCTCCAACTACTCGAGGCGCTCGCCGCAGCTCACGAGAATGGCGTCGTCCACCGCGACTTGAAGCCCGGCAACATCATGATCGACGATCGCGGTGTGACCAAGGTGCTCGACTTCGGCCTCGCCAAGCTCCGCAAGAGCGGGAGCGAGACCATCGCCCAGGCCGCGCCGACCGAGACGATGACCGAGGACGGCACCATCCTCGGAACGCTCCCTTACATGTCGCCCGAACAGGTTCGCGGAGAACCCGCCAGCTACCGCTCCGACCTCTTCTCGCTCGGGGTAGTGCTCTACGAGGCCGCAACGGGCGAGCGACCCTTCGCCGGGAGCAGTCGCGCGGAGCTCATGACCGCGATCCTCCGAGATGCCCCGGAGCCGCTGCGAGCCCGCAGACCCGATCTCCCCGCCGGCTTCGCCAAGATCGTCGAGCTCTGCCTCGAGAAGGAGCCCCTTCTGAGGCCCGACAGCTGTGCGCGAACGCTGCTCGAGCTCCGCGCGGATGGCCAGCGACGCGACGATCACGGCGAGAGCCAACCTCGAGACTCGGTCGCCGTACTGCCCTTCTCGGACATGAGTCCGCAGCGAGATCAGGCCTACTTCTGTGAAGGGATCGCAGAGGAAATCATCAATTCGCTGGTTCGGATCGATGGCCTCCGGGTCGCGTCGCGAACCGCCTCGTTCCAGGCGGGAGCGCTGGGCGACGTCAACGCCATCGGAAGGCGGCTGAGCGTCTCCTCGGTTTTGGAAGGCAGCGTTCGGCGGGCCGGCGACCGTGTGCGGGTCACCGCACAACTGATCGACACGCATGACGGCTACCACCTGTGGTCCGAGCGCTTCGATCGTAGGATCGACGATGTCTTCGCGATTCAAGACGAAATCGCCGCCTCGACCGCCGAGGCTCTCGCCGGGGTTCTGAGCGATCAGCAACGTCGCGATCTCCGCTCGACAGCAACCTCCGACCCGCGGGCCTACGACTATTACCTTCGAGGACGGCACTTCTTCTATCGCAAGAATCGCCAAGGCTTCGAGTTCGCGCGCAGGATGTTCAACCGAGCGATCGAGCTCGACCCAGGCTACGCCCGCGCCTACTCGGGACTCGCCGACTGCTGCTCGTTCCTCTTCCTCTGGTGGGGGCATGATCCGCGCGACCGGGAGGAGGCGATCGAAACCAGCGCCAAGGCGATCGAGCTGGCACCTGACCTCGCCGGAGTGCGGGCCTCGCGGGGCTTGGCCAGATCGATCAACGGAGAGGCCGACGCGGCCGAACGAGAGTTCCGTACGGCGATGGAGCTCGACCCAGACCACTTCGACACGCTCTACCTCTACGCCCGAACGCGCTATGCGAGCGGCGACCTCGACGGGGCCGCGCGACTCTTCGAGCGCGCGGCTCGCGTCGAAGAGAACGACTACCAATCGCTCATTCTTCTCGGCCAGACTTACGAGGCGCTACGGAAGCGAGAGGCGTCGGCCAACGCCTATCGCAGAGGCCTTACGCGCGCCGAGCGGCAGCTCAACCTCCACCCCGACGACGCTCGGGCCCTCTACTTGGGCGGTGGCGCTCTGATCATCCTCGGCGAGACACAGCGGGGAATCGAGTGGGCCGACCGTGCTCTGGCCATCGACCCGAGCGACCCGTTCATCCTCTGGAACGTCGCCTGTGACTACCTCTGCGCAAACAAGGTAGACGAAGCGCTCGACTACCTCGAGAAGGCGACCGACCTCGGGTTCGGTCATCGTGAGTGGATCGAGCAAGACCCGAACTGCGATCCGGTACGCGATCACCCACGTTTCCTGCGCCTCCTCGAACGCATGTCTCTCCGAGACGCTGCGGCTCAGGAGGGAGCCGAGCTCCCGTCGATCGCGGTTCTGCCCTTCGCAGACATGAGCGCCGACAAAGACCAGGCCTACTTCTGTGAAGGGGTCGCCGAGGAGGTCATTCACGCCCTGGCCCGCATCGAGGGACTGCGCGTCGCCTCCCGCACGTCGTCCTTTCAGTTCGGCGACCAAGCGCCTGACGTTCGAGAGGTCGGACACCAGCTCGGCGTCGAGCACCTGCTCGAAGGGAGCGTTCGAAAGATCGACCGCGAGTTGCGGATCAACGCTCAGCTCGTGGACGTGCATCAGGGGTTCACCCTCTGGTCGCAGAGTTTCGATCGCGAACTGAGTGATGTCTTCGCAATCCAGAGCGAGATCGCGGAGCGCGCCGTCGAAGCGTTGCGGGGGGTTCTCTCCGAGCGTGAGAAACGAAATCTTCGCCGACCGGAGACGCAACGCTTCGATGCCTACGACCTCTACCTCCGCGGACGCCAGCTCTTCTATGCCGGCGGCCAGCGGTCGACCGACGAAGCCCGGGAGCTCTTCGAGCAAGCGATCTCAGCCGACGACCGCTACGCTGTCGCTTGGGCTGGCCTAGCAGACACCTGCTCCTTCCTGGCCCTCTACTACGGCGGCGGTGCCGTTGAGGGGGGCCGAGCAGACGAGGCGAGTGAGCGCGCGGTGGAGCTCGCTCCGGAGTTGGCGGAGGCGCACGCTTCACGAGGGCTCGCCCTTTCACTTCAGGGCGACTACGCACAGTCCGAGAGTGCGTTCGACACCGCGCTCGAACTGCATCCGCGCCTCTTCGAGGCGCTCTACCTCTCCGGGCGCGTCCTCTTCTCGCAGCGCAAGTACGCGCAGGCGGTCGAGCGCTTTGAACAGGCTACCCAAGCGAGACCCGAGGAGTTCCAAACGCTCACCCTCACGGCCAAGGCACTCCGCTGCCTTGGGCGGCACGATCAGGCGTTGCTCGCTCACGAGCGTGCGCTGGCGCTGGCCGATCATCGGCTCGAGCTGCTTCCAACAGACACGCGAGCTCTCGGTACTCGAGCCGCCGCCCTGGTCGAACTCGGCAGGGTGGAAGCGGGGCTTGAAGCCGCCGACGCAGCGCGCTCGGCACGCCCCGGCGAGGGCATCCTCTACTACGCAGCCTGCGCCTACGCTCGTGCCGGCATCGTCGAGCGGGCATTCGATTGTCTGACCGAGGCGATAGCCGGCGGGTGGGCACACTGGGACTGGCTCGCCTCGGACTGCGACCTCGACGCACTCCGAGGCGACAAGCGCTTCTCGGAGCTACTGCCAAACCCGCATTCGCGCCGGTGAGCCTGCGATAACCTCGCCACATGTCACCCCCCGGCGACAAGAAGAAGAAGGTCTCGCTCGGCGTCGTCTGGCGGGAGTCGAAAGAGATTATCTGGGCACGGCGCAAGCGGCTCGTCCTCGGACTCTTCCTGCTGCTCACCAGTCGCATCTCCGGCATGGTGCTGCCGGCGACGACCAAGGTGCTGATCGACGACGTCATCGGCAACGGTCAGGCGGAGCTGCTCTCGAAGATCGCCCTCGCGGCGGGCGCGGCAACGGTGATTCAGGCGTGCACGAGCTACGCGCTGGCGCTCATCCTCGGCATCACCGCCCAGCGGTCGATCAACGATCTGCGGATCAAGGTCCACCAGCACGTGCTGCGTCTGCCAGTGAAGTTTTTCGAGGAGAACAAGAGCGGCGAGCTGATCTCGCGGATCATGAGCGATGCCGAGGGGGTGCGGAATCTGGTCGGCACCGGATTCGTGCAGCTGATCGGCGGGCTGGTGACTTCGGCCCTGGCGCTGATGGTCCTCTTCTGGCTCAACTGGCGACTCACCTCGATCACCTTGGTGCTGATGATCGGATTCGGCGGCATCATGGTGGTCGGATTCAGCCGGCTCCGGCCGCTCTTCCGCAAGCGGAGCGAGCTCAACGCCGACCTCACTGGCCGTCTCAACGAGGCCCTCGGCGGCGTCAAGGTGGTCAAGGCGTACACCTCCGAGAAGCGTGAGGAGCGCATCTTCGCCCACCGCTCGCACAAGCTGCTGCGCAACGTCATCGGCACCATGCGCGGCGTCTCGGGGATCACCAGCGCGTCGAGTCTGCTCTTTGGCATGGTCGGCATCGCGATGTCGATCTTTGGTGCCCGCGAGGTACTCGCGGGCCGCATGACAGTTGGCGAGATCTTCATGTTCGTGGTCTTCACCGGGCTCATGGTGACGCCGCTGATTCAGATGAGCGCCATTGGCACGCAGATCACCGAAGCGTTCGCTGGGCTCGACCGCATTCGCGACATCCTGAGCCAGCCGACCGAGGACGACGGCGACGAGAATCGGCGCGCTCTGGCGCGACTCGACGGCGACGTCGAATTCGACGACGTGACCTTCTCCTACAAGGAGGGCCTACCCGTCTTGAACGGGGTGAGCTTCCGCGCGGCGCCCGGCACCACCACCGCGCTCGTCGGCTCGAGCGGAGCCGGGAAGACGACGGTGATCAACCTCATCATGGCTTTCCGGCGGCCACAGTCCGGACGTATTCTGGTCGACGGCCACAATCTGAAGGACGTCCGCCTGCGCGACTATCGCCGTCAGTTTGCGGTCGTGCTGCAGGACGACTTCCTCTTCGACGGCACGATCGCCGACAACATCCTCTACAGCCGCCCCGGCGCTTCGCGGGAGGATCTCGAGAACGCGGGGCGCCTCGCTCGCTGCGAAGAGTTCGTCTCGGGGTTCGAGGATGGCTACGACACGGTCATTGGTGAGCGCGGTGTGAAGCTCTCGGGCGGACAGCGGCAGCGCCTCGCCATCGCCCGAGCGATCCTCGCCGATCCACGAATTCTCATTCTCGACGAAGCGACGTCGAGTCTCGACACCGAAAACGAAGCGTTGATTCAGCAGGGCTTGAAGGAGCTCAAGCGCGGCCGCACGAGCTTTGTCATCGCTCACCGACTGTCGACCATTCGTGGCGCCGACCAGATCCTGGTGATGGAAGACGGCGTTGTGGTCGAGCGCGGTAGCCATGCCGAGCTGATCGCCCAGGACGGCCGCTACAAAGAGCTTCACGACAAGCAGTACACCCTCGAGAAGAACCTGTTCGTGAACCCGGGTGAAGAGCTCCCGGCTCCGGCGTAGCCATCGGATCCGGCTGCCTGCCGGCGCTACTCAGACACCTCCAGCCGCCTGGCAGCCACCTGGTGCAGATGCTCGGTCAGCTGGTGGCGATCGCGGCTCGACATCTCGATCACCCTCGCAGAGGTGACAAAGCGTCCGGCTTCGGGATCCGACTTGATGACCCTGCCCGCTACGGTCAGCTGATCGTCGACTCCGGGGACCTCCAGTCGGATATCGATCAGGGAGCCAACCTCCGGTTCGACGTCGCTCACGAAACGGAAGCCGCCCTCGCTGGCGTCGACGGTCTTGAACCGGTTCCAATGTCGCTCGGGGCCGAGCAGTTCCCCCACGAGCTCGACCCGCACCCGACGGTGCGATCGGCGGCTGTCGCCGAAGCGGGCGACCTGGTTCTTCCCCCGGCTCTTGGCCAGGTACATCGCCTTGTCGGCGCTCTGGATGAACCCCTCGGCGCTGTGAGCGTCCGCCGGATAGGTCGCGACCCCCAGACTCACCGTCAGACTGCCGTGAGACAGCGTCTGGCCCTCGACGGCGACCCTCATTCTTTCGGCGACGCGCTCGGCGCCCAACTTCGGCGTTTCAGGCAGGATGACCGCGAACTCCTCGCCGCCGAAACGGGCCGACACGTCTACGCGCCGGCAGCACTCCGCGACTCGCTGGCCGACCGCGGCCAGCGCCTCGTTACCAGCCATGTGACCGTGGCGATCGTTGTAGGCCTTGAAGTCGTCGAGATCGAGCAGGATGAGGGACAGCGGCCAGGAGTACTGATCGCTGCGGTGTAGCTCGTGCATCAGATACAGCTCGAAGAACCGATAGTTGCGCAGGCCGGTCAGCTCGTCGCGGTAGGCGTACGCCTGAGTGCGCTCGAAGAGCCGCATCTCGATCAGAGTCGGATTCTCGAGCTGCCGCTCGACGTGCATGAAGTAGCTGGCCAGCGCGACGCGGAGGTCAACCGGCGCTTCCCACTTCTCCTCTAGCGTCGCCCGGTGGTCGAGCACAGCGAGCCAGTGCTCCTTCGCCCGCCTCGGCTCGAAGCGTAGGTGGCAGAGCAGCGAGAGGAGCTGTGCGTAGGTCTCCTCACCGTGCTCGTCCTCGAGCTCCCGCAAACGCGCGGGAAGCTCGCTGTCAGCAGTGGCACTGGACTCCAAAAGTGCGAACACCGCTCGTGTTAGTCCGTTGGCCGACTCGGGGCCCGTCGACGTTTCCGGCTCTAGCTCCGCCAAAACGCCGGCATCCCGGTCGTTCTCCCTATCCGCCATTGGCACCCTCCCTTGCGCCGACCCACAGCGCCCAACAAGAACTTCAATCAATACAAAAGACGGCCGAGTCTATCGCAGCGAGAGCAGCGCATCGCCAGCGACGCCTGATCTCGACGCCCGCCGAATTTGCGCGGCCTCGATTGTCACTGACGATAGAGTCCCTGCATGGTGGACTCGATTCGCTATTGGTTGGGCGCCGCGCTGGTCGCGACGCTCCCCGCCGCCGTCCTCTACTGGTACCTGATTCACCCGTTCGCCGAGCGCTGGCGGCGGCTCGGCCGCACGCGCACTTACTGGATCGTCGGCAGCATCTGCCTGGCGCTCGCGGTGGGGGCGTTCATGCTGCGCGACGCGCTGCTCGGCGCCGACCTCGGCTTCCGCCCGCTCTTCGCAGCGATCGGACTCGCGCTCTACGCGGTTGCGGCGTACATCGAGTACCAGTGCAAGAAGCAGCTCAAGTTCCACATCCTGACGGGGGCGCCGGAGCTCTCCGAAGACCAGCCCGGGAAACTGCTGCAGGAAGGAATCTACGGCCGCATACGCCACCCGCGCTACGTCGACATCGTGATCGGTATCGGCGGGTTCGCGCTGTTCATCAACTATTTCGGCTTCTACCTCGTCTATGCGGCGACGATCCCGGCGCTGTTCGGCATCGTCTTGCTCGAGGAACGCGAGCTCCGTTCGCGCTTCGGAGAGGCCTACGAGGACTATTCCCGACGTGTTCCGCGGTTCGTTCCGCGATTCGGAAGCGGCTAGGTCAGGGCTCTGTCACCGTACCTTGGGGTGGTCCAGAAGGACCCCCAAACAGCTAGGCTAGGACGGCGATGGAGGGGAACGTGGTCACCTGCGACGGCGTCGGCCGTAGATTCGGCTCACGCTGGGTTCTAGCTCACGTCGATCTGACGGTCGGACGGGGCGAGACGCTGCTGCTCGCCGGAGCCAACGGCTCGGGCAAGACGACTCTCCTGCGTGTGATCGCGGGGCTCTCGCGACCCAACGCAGGAATCGTGCGGGTCCTCGGTCACGATCCGCTGGGCGAGCGCCTCACAGCTCGCGGGTCGCTCGCCATGGTCTCCCACCGCACCTACCTCTACGACCGGTTGACGGCGCTCGAGATGCTACAAATCTGGGCGCGACTGTGTGGTCGAGAGGTCGGCGCCCAGGAGCTCGAGGAGCTCCTTGCCGAGGTCGACCTGAGCGCTCATCGCGACGTACCGGTCGGCGGCTTCTCGGCCGGCATGCGCAAACGTCTCACCCTCCTACGCACGCGGCTCGAACAGCCCGAGATTCTCCTCCTCGACGAACCGCTCGCGGCTCTCGATGTGGCCGGCAAACGCCTGGTGCAACGGTGGATCGAGCGCGAGGTCGAGCGAGGGACTACGGTGATCGTGGCGTCCCATGCGATCACCAGGATGAGCGGTATCTGCAAGCGCGCGATCCTGCTCGAGGACGGCCAGATCGCCTGGCAGGGCGCCGCCGCCGAGCTGCCGCGACAGCTGGAGGTATCGGCATGAGCGTCGTCGGTCAGATCGCGACGCTGGTCCACAAGGATCTACTGCTCGAGTGGCGAGGTCGAGCGCGAGCACTCTCGGTGGTCCTCTTTGGTGTGATCACCCTCCTCCTCTTCTCCTTCGCCACCGGTCCGGACACGATCTCACTCCGCCTGGGCGCCGCCGGCTTCCTAGTGCTGGCGCTGCTGCTCAGTTCGACTCTGGCGCTCTCGGAGAGCTTCCGCCTCGAGCACGAGAATCACGCCCTCGAGGGCCTGCTGCTCATGCCGATCGCTCCCGGCGCACTCTTCTATGCCAAGGCGCTCAGCAACATGATCTTCCTCGTCCTGTTGGGACCGCTCCTCGCCCCGGTGGCGGTAGTCCTCTACTCGCTCGAGATCGGGGTGCCTCAGTTCGCCACCACCCTCGCCCTTTGGGGGCTGGCGGCCGCCGGCCTCTCGGCGCCCGGGACGCTGTTCTCGGCTATGACCAGTCGAGTCCGAAGTCAGGACGTTCTGCTCCCGGTCCTGCTCTTTCCTCTCGTGGTGCCCGTGCTTTTCGCCTCGGTCAAGGCGATCTCACTCACTCTCTCCGGAGATCCCATGGACCAGATCGGCTCCTGGACACAGCTTCTGATCGGGTTCGATGTGATTTACTGGATTCTCTGCGGCCTGCTCTTCCGGCACGTCGTGGAAGAAGGCGTCTAGGAGCTACGTCGTGAAGATATTTCGCTGGGACAATGGGCTCGGTCTGCTCGGGCTCGGCATGCTCCTCGTCGGGAGCTACATCGGACTGTTCGTCGCGCCGGCCGAGCGCCACATGGGCGACGTGCAGCGCATCATGTACGTCCACGTGCCGACCGCCTGGATCTCGATGTTGGTGCTGACGGCGGCGTTTGTGTTCGCCATCGCATCCCTCTGGACCGGCAAGGCGAAATGGGATGCAGCGATGACTGGAGCGACGGAAGTCGGAGTCGTCCTGGGAGCCCTACTGATCGGCCAGGGGATGATCTGGGCCAGGCCGACATGGGGAATTTGGTGGGATTGGGACGTGCGGCTGACGACCACCCTCATCATGGTCGTGCTCTACGCCGGCATCTTGATCCTCCGGTCGTTTGTCGAAGACAGTGAACGCCGTGCCACCTGGAGTTCTGTGGCAGTCATCATTGGCTACGTCGACGTCCCGCTGGTCTACTTCTGCGTCCGCTGGTGGCGGAGCCTGCACCAGATTCAGTCGAGCCCCGAGACGGTCTCGTCGGCGATGGTCACGCCCTTGCGGATGAACTCGTTTGCGATTCTCTTCATCGCGATCTGGTTCGTCGCACAGCGTGCTCGGCTCGAGCTCGCTCGGCGGCGGCGCGAAGAGGTGGCACCGCCGCCCCGGCGCGAACCGCGAGGCGACGAGCTGTCCGACACGCTAGGAGGAGCTTCAAATGTCTGAAATGGCCATGCCTGAAGGTGTCATCGTCGGCGGCTGGAACTTCGTCGTCGCCGCCTATTCACTGACCGCGGTCGTGCTCGCCGGCTATGCCTGGAGTCTCATCCGGCGCCGTTCCGCCGACCGAGATGGAGACGCTTCCTGATGAACGAAAGACGTCGACGTGTCGTCATTACGCTTCTCGCTGTCGTCCTCTCCGGAGGCGTGCTCGCCTACCTGGCGTTCGGCGGCATCGGCGAGAACCTCGTCTACTACTGGAGCCCGACCGAGCTGAAGCAGTCGGGGAATCAGGCGGTTGGCGCCAGCATTCGACTGGGCGGCCTGGTGCAGCCCGGTTCGATCGAACGCGAGTCGAACGGATTGACCCTCCGCTTCGCGGTCACCGACGGCGCCGAGTCGGTGCAGGTCGCCGCCGAGACCGTCCCGCCGGCAATGTTCCGTGAGGGCATCGGGGTTGTGGTGGAAGGCACCCTTCGCGACGACGGTTGGTTCGAGACCCAGCGGCTCATGGTCAAACACGACAACGAGTACGCGGCTCCCGGCGAAGGCAAGGAGCTCGACATGAAAGAACTGATGCAGTCGATGCAGTTCGACGAGTCCGACGCGTGATCTCGAATCTGGGTGTCGTCCTCGTTCTGATCGGACTCCTCGTCTGTGCAGCCGGCGTTCCGATCGCCTTCGGCGCGGGGGCTCGGCGTTCGGCCCGCGGGCTCGAACTGAGTCGCAAGCTCGCCTACCTGTTTGCGGCGTCGATGTTCCTGGCGACCCTGGTGATGGAGTATGCGCTCCTCACCCGCGACTTCTCAGTTTCCTACGTCGCCCAGGTCGGTTCGCACTCGACGCCGACGATCATCACGATCGTTTCGCTCTGGTCGTCGCTCGAGGGCTCGATCCTCTTCTGGGGGTTTGTGCTCGGCGGATTCACGGCCGCGCTCGCCTACTTCCAGCGCGAGGGGCACGAACACTACCTGGCCTACTCGCTCGGCACCATGTTCGCGATCGGTCTCTTCTTCACCTATCTGATCGCCGGGCCGGCAAACCCGTTTGCGCCCACCGACCTGCCGATCCCGACCGACGGCCCTGGACCGAACCCGCTCCTTCAAAACCATCTGCTGATGATCATTCATCCGCCGATGCTCTACCTCGGCTACGTCGGCATGAGCGTGCCGTTCGCCATGGCGGTGGCGGCGCTGCTGCGGGGTCAGCTTGGCGCCACCTGGCTGCTGCCCCTGCGCAACTGGCTGATGGTGCCGACCGCCTTTCTGACTCTGGGCATCATGCTGGGCGGTTGGTGGTCGTATGAGGTGCTCGGATGGGGCGGCTACTGGGCCTGGGACCCGGTCGAGAACGCCTCGTTCCTCCCCTGGCTGACGGCGGTCGCCGCGCTCCACTCAGCGATCGTTCAACAGCGACGCGGGTCGCTCAAGGCGTGGACCACGATCCTGATCATGATCTCCTTCCTGCTCACGATCCTCGGCACGTTCCTGACCCGCTCGGGAGTCGTCAATTCGGTTCACTCGTTCACCCAGAGTCCCATCGGGCCGCTCTTCCTGATCTTCCTGGGCATCTGCCTGGTGGCGGTCGTGATCCTCCTCACGCTGCGCATCGACACCCTCGTCTCCGAACCGACCGAAGACGCCCTGTTCGCCCGCGAGGGTGCGTTTCTCCTGAACAATCTGCTGTTGGTTGCCTTCACCTTCACCGTACTCGTAGGGACGCTCTTCCCGATCGTCGCCGAGGCTGTGCGTGACGTGAAGGTCAGTGTCGGCGAGCCCTACTTCAATCGCATGGCGGTGCCGATCTGCTTCGGCCTGCTGATGCTGATGGGCGTCGGGCCGGCTCTCCCCTGGGGCAAGTCCGACCCGGCCGCCGTTCGGCGCACCCTCCTCACGCCGCTGCCCGCAGCACTGGTGGGTGCCGGACTTGTGGCCCTGCTCTACGGAACCGACTGGAACATGCTCTTTACCGGCGCCTTCGGGGGCTACGCCCTCTGGGTGACGGCGGCACGCGGTACCGAGGCGATGCGCCGCCGCAAGGCGCGCGGCGACTCCACGACGGAAGTTGTGCGAACCGGAATTCTCCGCAGCCCGCGCCTTGTCGGCGCCTACATCGTCCACCTCGGCGTGGTGGTGACCTTCTTCTCGATCGCCCTCTCCTCGACCTTCCAGACCAGCGAAGAGGCGATGCTCTCCCCCGGGCAGGAGTTGACGATCGACGAGTACGCACTGCGCTTCGAGCAGGTCGAGGTCGTACGTGAGCCGCACCGGCTCTCGCGGAAGGCCACGCTCGCCGTCAGCGATGGCGGACGCGACGTCGGCATTCTGCAACCCGCGATCAATCACTACCCCTCGATGACCGAGCCGATCGGCACCCCGGCCGTCCGGACGGCGCTCTCTCACGACCTCTACCTGACGGTGATGGACGTCCTCCCGGATGGGCGGGTCGGGGTGCGCGCGATCATCACGCCGGCCGTGCTGTGGATCTGGATCGGCGTCTTCATCATGTCGGGCGGCATGGCGCTCTGCCTGGTACCGCCGAGGCGCGCCCGAAAGGTCGCCGCATGAATCGCGCCGCCCTCGTACTCGGCTCACTACTGGTGCTGCCGCTGTTGCTCTTTCTGTGGGTGTCGCTGGGCAAGGATCCTCGATCGATCGACTCGCCGCTCGTCGGTACGGTGGCTCCGAGCTTTACTCTCAGCGACCTCGACGGCGACGTGGTTCAGCTCACCGAGTCTCGCGGGCGCCCGGTGGTGATCAATTTCTGGGCGACCTGGTGTCAGCCGTGCATCGTCGAACACCCCATCCTCCAAGACGCGGCGCGCCGTTACGCCGGTCGGGTGGACTTCTTCGGTGTCGTGTATCAAGACGAGCCGGATCTCATCCGTCGCTTCGTGGCCCAACGCGGGGCCTGGGGTCCTTCGCTCCTCGATCCCGAATCGAAGGTGGCGATCGCCTACGGCGTCTATGGGGCGCCGGAGACCTTTTTTCTCGACGGGGACGGCACCGTTGTCGAACGCGTCGCCGGTCTGATCACGCCTCAGGTGCTCGACCGTGTACTCCGCGGGCTGATCTAAATGACCCTGACTCGACCGCTTCTCCTACTTCTCCTCGCCCTCGCCACTGTCGCGCCTGCCGCGATCGGCCAGAGCGCGGCACCACTCGGCCTCGACAACCCACGATTGACCGAGCCGCCGGCCGGCGAGCCGTTGACCGGCGAAGCTCTCGAAGCAAAGACCGAGGACATCGCCAGCCGGCTTCGCTGCCCGTCGTGCCAGGCCCTCTCGGTCGCGGACTCGCCCACCGACTCCTCACTGGCTATCCGCGGCGAGATCCAAGAGTTGCTGAAGATGGGCTATACCGACGAGCAGGTCGTCAGCTACTTCGAGCGCTCCTACGGCGAGTTCATCCGACTGGCACCGAAGCCGACCGGCTTCAACCTGGTGGCCTGGTTGGCGCCGATCGTCGCTCTCGTCCTCGGCCTCTTCCTCGTCCTCCGAAGGCTGCGCACCTCCCCCGCTCAGACGAGCTCAGAACCCGAATCGGGCGAGCTCGACGACTACCTCCAGCGGGTGCGTGAGGAGGTCCGCTCGTGACGACCTGGGTACCCGGACTCGTCGTCCTCGCGTTTGGCATCGGCGCCGGCCTCTTGATGGCGCGTCGTTTCCAGGGAGCACGAGCGACCGACGGCAGCGACGTGCAGCTGCGCGTGGAAGACCTGAGGGCTCGGCGAGACGACCTCTATCGCCGGCTCAAAGAGATGGACCAGGGCGTCATCCCCGACACGGATCGCGAATCACTCGAACACGCCGCTGCCCGAACCCTTCGCGAACTCGAGTCGGTCGAAGCCGACTTCAAGCGGAAGCACCCGAAGCTCGCCCGCCAGAACCGAGAGGAAGCGGCGCCGAGTTCGACCGAAGATGCCCGGCCCGCACCTTCGTCGGCGCGCGTCTTTGTTACCGGCTTCGCGTACGGCGCAGGGCTCCTGCTGCTGATCGGCGGGTTGATCTATTGGGCGGTCCGCGACGCCAAGCCGCGAGAAGACTCGAATGGGCCGATGGCGGCGGCACCGGCCCCGCAAGAGGCGCACCCCGAGACTGGCGCCCTGCCGCCGCAGGTGGCTCAGCGCATCGAGGCTCTGGGGGCCCAGCTAGCGCAGAATCCCGACGACCTCGAGGTACGCAAGCAGCTCGGCTACATCTACCTCGGCACCTCGAGGTTCATCGAGGCCTTCGAACAGGCCGGCGCCATTTTGGAGCGCCAGCCGGACGACCCCGACGGTCTCTACCTCCAGGGCATCGTCCGCCTCACGATGGGCCAGTGGCAGATCGCCGAAGGTCTCCTGCAGCGCGCCCTCACCGTCGACCCGACCCACGTCGACGCGCTCACCGCCGCCGGTGTGATCCGGCTGCGACTGAACGACTACGAGCAGGCGATCGAGTTCTGGGAGCGCGGCCGAATGGCCTTTGGCGGCTCCCACCCGATGCTCGACCGCATGGTTGCCCTCGCGCAGGAGGGACGCTCGCCCGAAGAGATCCTGGGCATGCCCGCCGTCGACCCCTCGTCGGCCCCCGCGCCGCCGGCTCAGCCGGCGACCCCCGCGGCCGACGTCTACACCCTGACCCTCGACATCGCCGCGGGGAAGCAGGTACCACCTGGGTCGACCCTCTTCGTCAGCCTACGCGGCGGACCGACCGGGCCGCCGACCGCGGTGAAGCGCATCAACCGACCGATCTTTCCGATGACGATCACACTGGGCCAGGCCGACAGCATGATGGGAGCACTGCTCCCGGAGTCGGGAACGGTCAGCGCGCGCCTGGACGCCGACGGCAGCGCCTCGACGCGCGACGCGAGCGACCTCGCAGCCTCGGCCGAGGTGTCGGTCGGTGACGCGATTTCGCTCACCCTCGACGCCGGCTAGAGCTCGAGGCGCTCGCCTAGCCATGGCCTCGCTCCAACCGGCGAAGGTGCCCCCGACCTTCGAGGCGCCCCCTCCTCTCGAAGCAGCTGCAGAACAGCGACCAAACTTGGGCGGACGGGGCGCTTGAGCTCCCAGGCCAACAGCAGGCCTGGGAAGGTCTGTGTTGCTAGTCCACCAGCTCGCCCGCGCGGCGGGCGGCTTCGACGACGGCCTTGATCAGGGTCACTCGGAGGCCGCCCTCTTCGAGCTTCAAGATGCCGTCCATGGTGCAGCCGGCCGGCGTCGTGACGTCGTCTTTGAGCAGCGCCGGCGGATTGTTGGTCTCGAGCACCATGCTGGCGGCGCCGAGACACGCCTGGGCCGCACACTCGGTGGCGATGTGGCGCGGGAGTCCGACCTTGACACCGCCTTCGGCGAGAGACTCGATGATGATGTAGATGAAGGCCGGACCGCTCGCCGCCAGTCCGGTAACGGCGTTGAAGTAGGCCTCGTCGAGGACCACGGTTCGACCCATGCCGGCGAAAATCTTGCGCGTCTCCTCGACGTGATCGTCGCCCGCATAGCGCCCCGCGCAGATGGCGGTCATCCCCTTGCCGATGAGGCTTGGCGTGTTGGGCATTGCACGCACGACGGGAGTCCCCTCGGGCGCGCCGTCCTCCAGCATAGCGGTCGTGACGCCGGCGGCGATCGAGACGAGGAGTTTGTCGGGACTCAGCTCACTCGAGATCTCTTCCAGGATCTCCGCCACTCCCTGCGGCTTGACGCAGAGCAGAATCATGTCGGCCGCAGCGGCTGCAGTCCGATTGTCGGTCGTGGTGCTGACCCCCTCTGCTGCAGCAAGGCGACTGAGCGGCTCTTCCTTGCGGCGAGTGGCGGTGATGTGGTCCGCCTGCACCGAGTCCTCTTCCAGGAGGGCGTGAATCAGCGTCGTACCCATCTTGCCGGCGCCGATCACGGCGACTCGCTCGATCGAGTACTCAGCCATCGGTCTCTCCTTCGGAGTCGTCGACCTGTACCTCCGACTCGAGCAGAGCCTTCGCCTCGTCGGCCCGGCTCTCGGGCACCCGTAGGACCGCACCCAGGCGACCTCCGTCGGGCATGATCTCCGCGGGGCCGAACGGGAAGAGACCCGACGCCTCATCGCCCTGCACGCTGAAGGGAATGCCGGCGGCGGCGAGCACCGACTTCAGGACCGGCAGGAGCGTCGCGTCGCCGGTACGGTAGACCCCCACCGTCGGCTCGTCGTCAGGAAACGCCTTCTCGGGAGCCTGTGCGGACAACTCGACGTCGCAGTCGGCACACTTGAGGAAGCCCTCTCGGTACTCGGCACCGCACTCGGGACAGAACATGGTCGATTCTCCTCCCCTGAAGGGGCTATCGAGCGGGCACCGGAGCCGGCTCGAGCAGCGCATCACGGAGCGCCTCGGCGAGAATCTCTCGCGCACGATCGACGATGTCGTCGAGCGAAGGGCTCTGCGCATACTTCTCGAGCGCCAACTCGCGCAGCTCCTCGAGACTCGGTAGCTCCGGCAACTGCCACTCGCTCAGGTACGCCTCGGCCTCCGCTTTGGCCAGTTTCGTCCGCTCGCGGAGCGCCTCGAGATCGGGCATCTGCTCCCACTTGGCACGGATGTCGGCGGTGATCGCGTCGACCGAGAAGCTACCGGCGAGTTCGTGGGCGACCTTCTCGATCACCGAGGGGCGGAGGCGCTTCTCGTTGCGGACCACCTCCCGCGGCGGTGAGCGGAGCTCCCAGACCAGACCGACCCAAGACAGCATCTTGAGAATGTAGAAGGTGATGTCGATCTCCCACCAGCGGAAGCCCTGGCGTGTGGACGCCTGGTAGTGGTGGTGGTTGTTGTGCCAGCCCTCGCCGAGGGTAATCAGGGCGAGGAACCAGTTGTTCCGAGAGTCGTCACCCGTGATGTAGCGCTGGTTGCCATAGACGTGCGCCAGCGAGTTGATCGCGAAGGTGCAGTGGTAGACGAGCACTGTGCTGACGAAGAAGCCCACCACGAGACCCGACCAGCCGAGAGCGAAGAGCACGCCAAGAGCGAGGATCAGCGCCGGCAGGCGATCGTGCTTGTTCAGCCACACCAGCTCGGGGTATCGGGTCAGGTCCTTGACCGTGCTGTAGTCGGCTGCTCCACGGTTGGCGCTGAAAATCCAGCCGACGTGGGCGTGGAAGAAGCCGCTTTGGGCCGGCGAGTGGACGTCGAGGGGCGTGTCCGAGTGCTTGTGGTGCTCGCGATGCTTCGCCGCCCACCAGATCGCGCCCTTCTGCGCCGAGGTCGAGGCGATCAGCGCGAGCACGAACTGGAACCACCGACTGGTCTTGAAGGACTTGTGTGAGAAGTAGCGATGCAGCCCGCCCGTGATCGCGAACATGCGAATGAAGTAGAGCGACAGACAGACTACGACGTCGATCGTTCGCACACCGGTCCAGAAGACCGCCAAGCACGCCAGGTGGACGAGTACGAAGCCGACCGCGCTCGGGTAGATGATGTCGTCGTTGTGAATCCTCGATGAGATGGTTCCCATGGGGTCTCCGTCTTCAGGCCATTGCCATGGAAGGCGAGATCAACGCCTCCACACACGCCATGAAGCTCTCTACGTCAAAATTGTCCGGATCCATGATGGCCTGCACAGCGCAGCCCTCCACAAAACTCACACACACCGCCGCCAGGCTCTCGGCCGTGACGCCCGGAAGAGCGTACTCTTCTCGCACGATCTCCGCTAGGAGCGGTCTGAAGACCTCACGATACCGGCTGAGCGCCGAGCTGAGCTTCTCGCGAGCCTCGGGGTGCCGCGTACCCATCACCCAGAAGTCGAAGAACAGCTCCACCTGCACTCGCTCGCGGTCTACGCTCTCGACCGCCTTGCGCAGCCGCGCGAGAAACCGCTCGCGCGGCGTCGGAAGGCTCAAGACCCCCTCGTCGGTACGCATGACGATCGTGCGCTCGAGCAGCCACTCGAGCAGCGCTACCAGCAGGGCGTCTTTGGTCTTGAAGTAGAAGAAGACCAGCCCGCTCGACAGCCCCGCCTCCTCGGCGACGCGTCGCACGGTCAACCCGTCCAGCCGGTCCCGAGCCGCGACTCGGAACGCCGCCTCCAGGATCTGCTCGCGGCGCGCGCTTTCCGAGGCGCGTTGCCTGGCCATCGGCTCATTGTACCGGGCGCAGCCTCTGCCTCGCTCCCTCGCGTGATGCCTTTTGCAATCGTCCTGCGACTCATAGGGCATGCGACGCTTCTCTCGAGCCGCCGCGATGCTCGTGCTCACCTTCGCGGGAGCGGTGCCCGCTCGACCCGAGTCTCCGATGTTGGCCTCGCCCGGGAGCTCCAGCGGATTCACTCTGGTCGCCGGCCCCTGTCCCACCTTCTCCTGGGGTTCTGTTCCCGATGCCGATCGCTACGAGTTGGCTCTCTATTCCGTGGCGGCGGACGGCTCGCTCGAGCCGGACGCTGGGCTTCACGAGCTCCTCCCTGGTTCCGTCAACGCCTGGACGCCCTCCCTCGAGCGATGCCCAGCAGCGGGTGGCAGCTACGCGTGGACGTTGCGAGCCTGGACGGAAGGCGTCGCGACACGTTGGTCGAAGAGCCGACTCTTTCAGCTTTCAGACACGCCAAGCGTCACCGAAGTCGAGGAGGCGCTCGAGGTACTCAGGCGCTACACCGGTCGGCCGATGACTGCTACGGATCCATCGCCCGACTCGCTGCTTCTCGGCCCGAGAGCAGCAACCGCGCCAGCCGAGGACGCCCAGCAACCCTCCTCTCCATCGAGCGGGGCAGAGAGAGCCTCTGAGGTCGCTCGAGCCACAAACGGGCAGCCTCAAGCTCTCTTGGAGGCGCTGCTCTCGAGCACCCTCTCCACGACCTCGACCTCACCACGGACGGTGGACTTCCCGGCCAACTACTCGCTCCGGCTCGACAGCGACCTGGTGCTCGAGGGGGCCATCTTCAAAGAGGGCTATTCGCTGCTGCATACGGACGGTGGCTACGACAGCGGCAACACTGCGCTCGGATTCGACGCTCTGGTGAGTTCGACTCCCGACGTTCCGAACTTGGGAGACGGTGAGTTCAACTCGGCCTTCGGCAACCGCGCGCTCCGCAACAACACCACAGGGAAGCTCAACACCTCGATCGGCGGTGTGGCGCTCTACGAGAACACGACGGGGTCTTACAACCTGGCCGTCGGGGCGCTTGCACTCGCCAGCAACACGAGCGGCAGCCACAACCTTGCCGCCAGTGTCGGGGCGCTCTACTCGAACACCATCGGAGAACGCAACGTGGCACTCGGTCCGTTCGCCCTCGTCGCCAATGTCGACAGCCGCGACAACATCGCCATCGGCTATCGGGCCTCCGAAGGTACAACCCGCTACGAGAACATCGCGATCGGGAGCTACGCGCTGGCTGCCGACAACAACGGCATTCTGAACGTCGCGGTGGGCGACCGTGCCCTCTCGGAGCTCTCGATCGCTTCATTCAACGTCGCCGTGGGCGGCGACTCTCTCCGCGACAACGACACTGGCCTGGGGAACGTGGCGCTCGGCTACCGAGCCTTGACCAGCCTGACGATCGGCGACCGGAACGTAGCCATCGGTAGAAGCTCCGCCTCGGGCCTGGAGGACGGAGAGCGCAACGTCGCCATCGGAGGTACCGCACGGGTCGGTACAGCCGCCAACCGCAACATCGCGATTGGCTACTCGTCCGGTGGCAGCAGCGTCGGCGACGACAACATCTACCTCGGCGCCCTCGCAGGCTCTGGAGATTCGGAAACGATCCGTATCGGGAACACCGACACCCACACAGCGACCTTCGTCGCCGGGATCCGCGGCGCCACCGTCGGCTCGGGTCTCCAGGTACTGGTCGGCGGGCAGGGTCGCCTCGGCACCAGCACCTCCTCGCGCCGCTTCAAGGAGGAGATCCGACCGATGGGTGACACGTCTGCCGCTCTGCTGACCTTGAGTCCCGTCACCTTCCGCTACACCGAGGCGGCTACCGGAGACGGCGAAAGACCTCTCGAATTTGGCCTCATTGCAGAAGAGGTAGCCGATCTCTATCCCGATCTCGTCGCCTACGACGACGATGGGAAACCGTATTCAGTTCGCTATCACCTACTGCCGGCGATGCTACTCAACGAGCTGCAGAAGCTACACGGACTCCTCATGGAACAGCAGCGCGAGCTCTTGGAGCTTCGCGCGAAGCTCCACCCGGGTCGGCAGCGCTTGGCGACACACGACGAGGTCGCGCAGTGACGCGGTTTCGAAGCTCCGCCCTGGCTCTTCGGCTCTCGCTTCTTCTCGCACTGGCGCACCTCGCCTCGTCGGCTCACGCGGACGGGCGATCGGAGGGCTCCACAAGCTCACCGACACCGGAGCCGTCCCTCGAGATCGAAGACGACCTCGTCCTCGGCGGCAGCATCTTCCTCGGCGACGAACTCTTGCTCAACGCAGACACAGCCCATCGCAACTTCGGTGTCGGAATCGACGCGCTCCGAAATGTCACCCCCGACGCCCCGATGGCCTACGACGGCATCTTGAACACGGCCGTCGGTCACTGGGCGATGCGCAACACGACAAGCGGCCGCTTCAACACGTCGGTGGGCTCTCAAAGCCTCTATTACAACGAGGCCGGATCGAACAACACGATGCTCGGCAGCGGCGCCGGCTTCCTCAACCTCGATGGGTCGGAGAACACCGCAGTCGGCATGAACGCGCTTCTGAACAACACTTCTGGCGCTGGCAACACTGTCGTCGGCCGGTCTGCGATGTACCGGGCGAACGGGGGAGCCGCGAACGTCGCAATCGGCTCGCTGGCGGGCTCGGAGATCACGGTGGCGAACTACAGCGTGGCGATCGGGTGGCAGGCCGAGGCGGGTACGGCAGGCGACGGCAACATCGCGATCGGCGCCTTCAGCGGTGGTATCGGCATCGGCGACTACAACATCTTCCTCGGCAGCCCGGCCGGCAACGGCGACGACGCGACGATTCGCATCGGAGACACCGCCCGTCACACGGCGACCTTTCTCGCAGGCGTTCGCGGAACCACGGTCGCCAACGGCATCTCTGTTCTCGTTGGATCGCTCGGCCGACTCGGAACAGTGAGCTCGTCGAGACGCTTCAAAGAAGAGATCCACGGGATGAGCGACACCTCGGCCGGACTCCTCACGCTCCGGCCGGTGACCTTCCGCTATACCGAGGACGCTGCGGGTGACGGACCGCGACCGGTCGAGTACGGCCTGATCGCCGAGGAGGTCGCCGAGATCTACCCGGAGCTCGTGGCCTACGACGCAGAGGGCAAACCCGACTCGGTTCGATACCACGTGCTCCCCGCCATGCTGCTCAACGAGCTGCAGAGGGAGCGTCGCGAGCGGCTCGAACTCGAGCGCAAGCTCGACGCGCTTCTCGACCGGCTGCGAACCCTCGAGCAAGAACGTGAATCCCGAGCAAAGGGGAACTGACGATGACGAGAACCGCCTGTGCGCTCCTGCTTCTCTTCGCATTCGCTCCGAGCGGTGCTTCCGGCCAGGAAGATGCCATCCGTGTCGGAGCCCGCCTGGTCGAGACCAAGTCCGACGGACGCTGCTATCCGGGCGCGGCCGACAGCGACCGCGAGCACCGTCTCGTCGAGTGCGGCAACGGCACTCTGCTGGACACGGCGACAGGCAGCGTCTGGCTCCTGGAGACGAACTGCCTCGGACCGGCGAACTGGTGGGACGCCCACAAGGCGGCCGGGGAGCTCCAAGACGGCATGTGTGGGCTCACCGACGGCTCTCAGCCCGGAGACTGGTGCCTCCCCACCGCCCGAGAACTCGAGATGCTCGTTGGGTTCGCGCGAGATGTGCTGGGATGTACCGGCTCGTCTCCGTGCGACAGCAATCCTGGCAACGCCCCGTCCCTGACCAACAACCCTGGCGGCGCTTGCATGGCGACTGGACCCACCTCTTGGATCGGCCTCGATGCCATGACGGTCCTCTGGACCGCTCAAACCGACGAAACGGCTCCGACGCGAGCAATTGCCTACGAACTCTGCGAGGGGCAGCCCGGCGGGGTCGAAAAGAGCAAAGAAGGCGTCTGGATCACTATTCGCGGCTCGGGTTTGTGTCCGGGTTGATCGACAGCAACTCCCTGATCGCGATCGTCGCGGGATCGGTCGAGACAAACTGCGCCTCGCCGATCTCGACGCCACGCCAAAGGAACGGTTCGGCCTCCTCGTCGCGCCCCTCGTCGAGATAAGAGCGAGCCATGACCGCGAGTGCGGAGAAGGCGTCGCGATGTTGTCCGAGGCCCTTCTCCTCCAGTGCCCGGAGAGCTCGCGACGCCTGATCTCGTCCACCGCGGAGGTCTCCCTCTTGCCGCGACAACTCCGCGAGCAGGACTCGAGAGCGAAGCGTCTGCGTCTGATTCTCGCCGAGGAGTCGCCGATGCATACCCCTGGCTCGCTCGAGGTGACTGCGCGCCTCTTCCAAGCGCCCCTGTCGCAGTCTGAGCAACCCGATCGTGCGCTCGAGCATCCCTTCGACGGAGTGCTCCTCTGCGTAGATCTCACGGGTGGCACTCTGCGCCGCCATCAGGAGCGCCTCCGCACCCTCGTAGTCACCCTTCGAGATCAATAGCTGACCAAAATAGGTCCGCACGATCACCGCCTGCGGTTCCGCCATTCCGTGAATTTCGTCCGCGAGGCGTAACGCCTCGCGGTAGCTCGCCTCGCCCGCACGGAGATCACCGCGATCGCGCTGGACGTTGCCCAGGTCGCGGAGCGCCTTGACCAGGTCCGGTGAGCGAGCACCCACCCGACGCAGGTCGGCCATCGCATCGTGTAGCTCAGCCTCGGCCTCGGCGTAGCGACCTCGCGTATGGAGTAGATCGGCGAGCTCCGCTCGAACACCTCCGCGGACTGCTGCCGGTCCTTCCAGGGGACTCAGATCCTGCGCGAGGATCAGCCGGTAGAGCCGTTCCGACTCGGCAAAGAGGTTCAGATAGTGAAGCGTTTCGGCTCGGCTTCTGGCCGTCTGCACGGTCTGGTTCGAAACCGTTCCCTCACCCAGCGGAGCCGCCTCCATCGCCTCGGAGAGCAACGACTCCGCGACGTCGTAGCGCCCCATTCGAACGTAGAGAGCTCCGAGCATCGACAGCAGCTCCGCCCGAATCTCCGGTTCGTCGCCGAACTCCTCGCGCACCCGTACGGCGCCCCACCGGACGAGATCCGTCACGGAAAAATCACTGCCGCGCGCGGTTTCCGGATTGGCCTGTGAGAAGAGCTCGGTGAGGAAGTTCTTGACCCGCTCGGTCTTCGCCGCCTCGCGCGCGAGGCGGTTCGCCTGCACCGCCATCGTCACCGCATAACCGACGAGCAGCGCCAACACGAGGCTCACCATCGCGGTCGCCGCCAGATTGCGTCGAACGAACTTCTTCAGACGATAGCCCCACGCGTCGGGGCGCACACTCAGAGCGCGGCCGTCGAGGTAGTTCTCGATGTCCGCGATGAGCTGCTCGACGGTAGCGTAGCGCCGCTCCGGCTCCTTGCGCAGTGCGGCCATCAAGAGGGTGTCGAGGTCTCCCTCGAGGCGCCGCGCCCGACGCCATCCAGCCCCTCCGGCGATTCGTCGCACAACCGCCGCACTCGGACGCTCAGGCTCCGCGTGCAGAATCGCCTGCGCGAGTTCAGCGGGCGCCTCTTCGCTGGCGAACGGCAGGCCACCGGTGAGCAGGCGGTAGAGAAGGAGCCCGAGCTGGTAGATGTCGGACGCTGTCGTGACCCTCTCCCCTGCAAACTGCTCGGGACTCGACCACCGCGGCGTCAAGAACCGCTCCGCGGGCTTCGTGAGCTCCAGCGTCTCCTCGTCTTCGGCGATCGGCTTTGCGATGCCGAAGTCGAGCAGCTTCACTTCACCGTCGGCGGTCACCACGATGTTCGACGGCTTCAGATCGCGGTGGAGGATCAGGTTACGGTGCGCGTACTGCACCGCCCTGGCGACGACGATGAACAGTCGGAGCCGTTGTTCGAGGTCGAGCTCACTCTGCTCACAATAGCGATCGATCGGCTCCCCCTCGACGTACTCCATAACGAAGTAGGGCGTACCGTCGTCGGTGCAGCCGCCGTCGAGAAGACGGGCGATGCTCGGATGACTGAGCGACGCGAGGATCTGGCGTTCGCGTTCGAAACGGCGGACGATGCCGCGATTGTCGTAGCCGGGGCGAACGACCTTGAGTGCCACCCGTTGCTCGAACTCTCCGTCGGCCCGTTCTGCCAGGTAGACCACGGCCATCCCTCCGCGACCGATCTTCCTCAGGAGTCGATAGGCACCCACGCGCGCGCCGCGCACGGACGTCTCGTCACGCACCGATCTCAGGAGTTCGCGGGCGTCGAACGCCTCTGCGTCGAATCGAGGATCCGGTTGACGACTCAGGCACAGGAGCTCTCCGACCGCCTCCCGCTCGGCCGAATCGTTGCAGGCCCGATCGAGAAACGCCTGTCGCTCGTCGCCCTCGAGCTCCAACGCTCGTGTGAACAGAGCGTCGATACGCCGATTTCGACTGGCGTCCGACGATGTCGTCATTGGCTCCCTCCTGCCCCGGGAGCCCGGTCTCTCCAAGGCGCGGGCTCGCGGACCGACGCGCCCTCCATCTCCCTCTGAAGCCACGCCCTCGCCCGTAGCCAGTCACGCTGCACCGTCGGACGAGAGACCTGGAGAGCCTCGGCCGTCTCTTCCTGGGTCATCCCGGCGAAGAAGCGACACTCCACCACCCGAGTGAGCCGCTCGTTGAAGTCGGAGAGGCTCTTCAAGGCTCGATGGAGGTCGAGGATCCACTCGGCCTGTTCCTCGACCGCGATGCGCTCAGGGTCGAGCGTCAGCTCCCTCTGCCCACCTCCACGCTTCTGCGCGTAGTGCCGGCGAGCGCAGTCGACCACCACTCGCCGCATGGCGCGCGCGGTGATCCCGAAGAACTGGCCACGGTTCTGCCATCGGATCTCACCCGGCTCCGCGGCTCTGAGATACGCCTCGTGTACCAGCGCGACCGTGTCGAGAGTTCTGCGGACATTCTGATTCCGCAGCTGGCGGCGAGCGATCTCGAGCAGTTCCGGATAGACCAGCTCGACGACGCGATCGAAAGCGTCGGAGTCGCCCTGCGCATGGAGCTCCAAGAGACGCGTGATCTCACCGCCCTGCCCATCGCGCATGGGATCAGAATAGCGGATCGCTTGGGACGCGACTTTTCTGCCCGGGGTCGCAACCCCAACAGCGGTCTGAGACGTATGTGAGTACAGTGTCTGTCGTGCCGAGATCGCTCCAAACGCTGGCTCTGGGAATCGTGGTCGCCTGTTGCTGCTCAACGGCTTGGGCGGACGCGGTGCCGAAGGCCGTCGAGTCGGACCGCGACTTCATGCGCGGCGTCATCGTCTCCTGCCCGCGCTTCGGCCAGATCTGGGGCTCGCCCGAGATGACCACGACCGTCGAGGAGCTCTCCGAGCTCGGCGTCGAATGGATCTCGATTCACCCCTACGGCGGCGTGCGCAGGTCCGGCGAGGTGCGCCACTGGAAGGCGGCAGAGACCGGCTACCTCGACCGCGCGGTCGAGATCGTTCGCGAGGCTGGCATGAAGCTCTTCTGGAAGCCGCACCTCGCCTACTGGGGCTCGTTCGAATGGCGCGGAGCGATCGACTTCGGCGACAACCAGACAGCGTGGAAGCGCTTCTTCGAAGACTACGAGGAGTACATCGTCGACCAGGCCAAGTTCGCGCAGAAGGCGGGCGTCGAGCTCTTCGCGGTCGGGGTGGAACTCGAGGGGACGACAAAATTCGAGGCCGAGTGGCGCCGTATCGTCGAGCGCGTTCGAACTCACTACAAAGGGCAGATTCTCTACGCCGCGAACTGGGACTCCCTCGAGCGGGTCCCCTTCTGGGACGCCCTGGACGTCATCGGCGTCCACGCCTACTTCCCGCTGAGCGGAGGTACCGATCCAGACACCGCTGCGATCCGCAGCGCCTGGGACGGCCCCCTGGCGACGCTGGACGCGCTATCGCGTCGTCACGACAAGCCGATCGTCTTTGCCGAGATCGGCTACAACCGCTCGCACCGCGCGGCGATCGCCCCGTGGGAGTACGAGATGCACGACACCCCGGAGAGTCGTGAACTCCGGCGGCGCCTGATGGACGTCGCTCTCGAGCGGGTCGAGTCGGCCGAAAGCGTCCACGGCATGTTCTGGTGGAAGTGGATCCCGGGCAACTCGCGCTGGGACCGCGACTTCTCGATGCGCAACCCGGAGGCGCGCGACGCGCTCTCCGAGAGTTGGGGGCGCTACTCTTCCCAGGAGCCGTAGAGCGGGTTCGGCAAGACGACGAAGCGCTCTCCGATCTCGTTCATCGCGTCGTTCGCGGACGACTGCTCGAGTCCGGGGAAGTCGTGGATGTTGTCGCCCATCCAGAGCAGAATCTCGAGCGGGCCGAGACCGGTGCCCTCGCCGGAGGCGACCGCATCCCAACGCGCTTGCTTGCTCGACTCGGCAACGCGGCAACGGAGAACGTCGTAGATCGCGCCGACCGCTCGGAGGTTGTTGCCGGTCTCTTCGCACACAGAATCACTGCGGTTGGTGACAATGGCAACTCGACCGCCGAGCGCTCTCACCCGCTCGATGAACTCCACCGCGCCCGGAAGGGCCGGTGCGGTCTCTTCTCGAACCCAGACGTTCCACGACTCCTCCGACCAGGAGGGCTCCGCTCCGATACGGCGTATCGAGTAGTCGAGGTTGCTGATCACGGTCTCGTCGGCGTCCAGGACGACCGCCCAGCTGCCCCGCTCGCGCGACGGCGCCAACGACTCGACCCGGTGGGTCGCGAGGTCGTAGGCCTGGAGGACGGCGGCTCGGTACTCGGCCGCGTCTCGCACCCAGCGAATCGCGAGCTCGGGCTCGGACTCCGGAGTCAGAGGCTGCGGAGCCGGAGCTCCCGAGCAGCCGATCAGTGCAACGGCAAGAAGAAGAGAGATGAGGCGCAAGATCATCGGTCGAACTCCGTTCGGGCTCGCCATCGTATACCCGAAAATGAACGAGGCCCCGACTCTCGCGAGCCGGGGCCTCTGGGTTTGTCTCGGTGGCGTGGGGTTCCCCTAGGGGACATCCAGTGACTGCGCCACGGACGTTTGTGGAGAGTCCCTAGTCGGACGCCACCTCCACGAAACCGGGTTTATCAGATACCACTGGACCACCTCCTCTCTGGGCGTGCCCCTCGTCGGCGGGCCCCACCCCGCCCGGATCCTCAGGCCGCCCACAACCCTCGAAACCGCCGCCAGCTCCAGCAAGTGCAGAGAGGCGGAATGGCAGTGAAGAGAATGTTGAAGGATGGAAAGCCCCATTGTCAACGGCGCTTTAGACTCCGTCTTGCGTGACAGTTCATAGACGAGAGGGCGGCCGCGAGGACTAAACTCGGAGTGGGAACCGGTATGCCGCCACGAAGCAACTCCCCCACAGATCTCGAGATTCGACTCGAACCGATCGCGGCCCTGATCGCCAACGTCTTGACGATCGGCACCCTGCTCTACGCGTGGCTGCTGCTTCAGAACGACGCCGATCGTTACTACCGCGCCGTTCAGGAGGACCAGACCCTCGAGTGGGCAAGCTTCCTGGCGTTCTTCGTCGCCGCCGTTCTATTCGGCGTCGCTGCCGTCCGCAAATGGCGGATCACCGGGCGCATTCAATGGTTCCCGCTGGGGCTCGCGCTCTTCTGCTTCGTGGTCGCGATGGAAGAGATCTCTTGGGCCCAGAGGGTGTTCGCCTACCGCCCGCCGGTCTACTTCCTCGAGAACAACTTCCAACAGGAGTTCAATCTCCACAACGTCGTTCTCACCGGCTATCGCAAGCTAGCCGTCGAGGTCATCCTGCTCGGATACGGCGTCGTCTTCCCACTCCTCCTGCTCTATCGGACCCTTCGGAAGAGGCTTCAGACCTGGTCAATCGTGCCGCCGTCGATTTCACTCATCCCGCTCTTCCTCGTCTCGTACCTGATGTACGCCGACTACGCCTGGGAGTTCACAGGCGAGTGGGTGGAGCTGATGATGGGCCTCGGCTTCCTCTTCGCCGCGCTGCCCCCGTGGCTCGTCTGGCGTTCTCACGACGAACGCCCCTCGGCGATGAGTCAACGCAAGGCGGTGCTCGCGAGCTGGGTGGCTGTTCTCGTTGGGGGTTTTCTCGTGACGATTGCCTCGGAGCGACTGCGAGGGCAGTCGCCGGAGTTGCTCGAGCTCGCTCAGACCGAAGCCGATGCTCTCCGCCTCGACATGATCACTCTCCGTGGCGCCTGCCAGGGCAAACGACACATCAACAAGCGGATCTACTCTTTCGTCGAGAAGTACGACGAGGACGATCTGTATGAGGGTGCGTTTGCAGCTCTCGTGAAGCAGGGGTTGCCAGAAGATCGCGCGCGCTACTTCCTCGACCCCTGGAACTCTCCCTACTGGGTGCAGTGCACGCGCGACGACGATCGGCGCTTCGACTACGTCTATTCGTTCGGGCCCAACCGTCGACGGGAAAGCACCGAGTGGGAAGTGCTTGGAGACGACGTAGGAGCGGTCTTCCGCAAGCAGGGCGGCGACTAGCAAGCATCCTTCGGAGTCGAACCAGATAGCGAGCGATCTCTGAGCTCAGGACAGCCCCGCCGACGCTGTCCACGGCGGACCGATCCGAGAGTCGAGACAAAAAAGAGGGCGGCCCCGAAGAGCCGCCCAAGAAAAGAAGATCCGAGCCGACAAGCCGTCGACTCAGGTCGAGGAATCCCCCTTACTCAGAAACGAACTCCCTCAGAATCACAGCCCCGAACTGATCGCCCACGTCGAGATCCTTGGAACAGGATGTGTGGACGTTGAGTGTTTGTAAGACCTGGCCGTTCTGGCGAACCTCGAATTCGGTCTCCGAACTGAACTTGCCACCATCGTCGGTAGCGATCATGAACAGGTCGCCGAGACCGATGCTCTCGTCCCCCGGCGTCACGGTGATCTCGTCACCGTCCCGAATCATGACGATCTGGATCGGCGCTGAAAGCGCGGGATCGCCGTCACACTCGAACTTGCCCTCCTGATCATTTGTGGTTGCCGAACAGCTGTCACCGGTGTACTCGAAGACCAGCGCCTGCGGCTTGCCGTTGTCGCACGAGCCTGGCGGCTCGGGCAGACGGTTGCAGACGTAGCCGAAATCGACATCGAGACGCATCTCGCCCGGGCCGAGCTCGACCGTCGCCATGTGTGGCGTGTCGAGACCATCGAGGTCGAAGGTCTGCTCGAGCTGGTAGTCGCCAGCGGAGCTGCAGCGCTTCTTGCCGCCGTCGTCGCCCGAATCGGAATCGCTGTCGCTATCGCCACCCGAGTCTGAGTCGCTGTCGCTGCCCGAATCCGAGTCCGAGTCGCTACCCGAGTCCGAGTCGCTGTCGCCACCGCCCCAATAGCTGCTCTTCGAGGCGTAGCCGTCGTGACCATCATCCGAGCCGTTGCAGACCTCGCACAGCTTCTTGCCGCCGGAGTCGGAATCGCTGTCGCTATCGCTCCCCGAGTCGGAGTCGCTGTCGCTGCCTGAATCGGAATCGCTGTCGCCACCCCAGCTCGACCGGTAGTACTTCTTACCGGAATCGGAGTCGCTATCACTCCCCGAGTCGGAGTCAGAGTCGCTACCCGAGTCGGAGTCGGAATCGCCATCGTCGTCCGGGCAGTCGCGGCAGAGTGAGATGCGGCGACCGTTGCCGGAGTCCGAATCGCTGTCGCTACCCGAGTCCGAGTCGCTGTCGCTACCCGAGTCGGAGTCGCTGTCGCTACCGGAATCCGAGTCGCTGTCGCTTCCCGAATCGGAGTCGCTGTCGCCACCCCAGCTCGACCGGTAGTACTTCTTGCCGGAATCGGAGTCGCTGTCGCTACTCGAATCGGAATCGGAGTCGCTACCCGAATCGGAATCGGAGTCGCTACCCGAATCAGAATCAGAATCCGAATCGCCATCCTTGTCGTCGTCGCAGAGGCAGCAGCTCGGCAGCGAGTTCACGTCGACCATGACCGAGTAGGTGCCGGCCATCAGGTCGTTGAACATGTACATGCCGTCGCTGTCGGTCAGCGTCGTAGCGATCTGGTTCCCCGCGCCGTCGAGCAGCTTGACGCCGACTTCCGGAATACCCGGCTCATCGGGGTCCTGCACGCCGTCGGCGTTCTTGTCGAACCAGACACGGTCGCCGAGCTTGCCCAGAACCGGGTCCTCGATCACGACGTCCGACGGATCGCAGTCACCGACCGAAGCACCGTTGCGCTCACCGGCCACACACGCTTCGTTGGTGAAGCTATTGGTGACCGCCGGGGCGATACAGGTGTAGGTGAAGCTGTCACCCGAAGCGAGGTCGCCAATCGCCGCGTCGCACTCGGGCACCTCGAGGTCGGTCACCACGACGTTCGTCAGATCTTCCGGACCGGTGTTGGTCACAACGATCTCGAACGGCACGTCGGAGCCGGCCGGGAAGGTGCGCGAGTCGAAGCCCTCGGCCTGCTTGCGGATGTCGATGTCGATGATCTCGACCGTCGACGGATCGCAGTCTTCCACCTGTACGCCACCGCGCTCGCCGGCGACGCAGACGATGTTCTCGAAGCTCTGCACTACGTTGTCGACAGTGCAGGTGTAGGCGAAGACGCTACCGGAGGCGAGCGTACCGATGGTGCGGTCACACTGCGGAGCCAGCACGTCGGAGACGACCACGTTCTCGAGGTCTTCGGGGCCGAGGTTGCTGACCTCGATCTCGAAGGTGACGCTCGAGCCGCTCGCGAAGGTGCGCACATCGGCACCTTCAGCCTGCTTGCGGATGTCGATGTCGACAATTTCCACGGTCGACGGGTCACAGTCTTCGACCTCGACGCCGTCACGCATGCCGGTGACGCAGACCTCGTTGGTGAAGCTCTGGGTCACGTCGGGCACCGTGCACTCGTAGACGAACTTCTGGCCCGGCTCGAGAGTGCCGATGGTCATGTCGCACTGAGGCGCCAGGACGTCGGTGATCTCGACGTCGGTCAGCGTCACGCCGCCGGTGTTGCGCACGAGAATCTCGAAGGTAACGTCGGAGCCGGCCGGGAAGGTACGGCTGTCCGGGCCCTCGGCCTGCTTGCGAATGTTGATCCCGATGATGTCGACGGTCGACTTGTCACAGTCGTCGACGGTCTCACCGTTGCGATCGCCACTGACGCACGCCTGGTTGACGAACTTGCGCGTCACGTCGGGTGCGGTGCACTCGTAGGTCACACTGTCGCCGGCGGCGAGGAAGCCGATGGAGTTGTCGCACTCGGGCACCCGCTTGTCGGAGACGACTACGTTCTCGAGATCGGCGTCACCGGTGTTGGTCACCTGAATCTCGAACGTCACGTCCGAGCCGGCCGGGAAGGTGCGGGTGTCCGGACCCTCCTCCTGCTTGCGGATGTCGATCGCGATGATCTCCACCTCGGAGGGGTCACAGTCCTGGACCGTGCCACCACCGCCGTTGCCTTCGACGCAGGCCTCGTTGACGAAGCCGGTCTTCACGTTGGCGACGGTGCAGCTGTAGGTGAAGCTCTCGCCGACCGCCAGCGCGCCGATCGTCTCGTCGCAGTCCGGCGACAAGATGTCGGTGACCATCACGTCCTCGAGGTCGACGTCGCCGTCGTTGCTGACCTCGATCTCGAAGGTGACGTCGGAGCCAGCCGGGAAGGTGCGCACGTCGTCACCCTCGGCCTGTTTGCGAATGTTGATCGAGGGCTGTCCCTCGAGGAAGGTGATGTTGTCGATCGTTCCGGAACCTTGCATGGCAACGACCAGCCGAACGACGCCGGAGGTCGGGCCCAGGTTCATGTCGGGGCCGAGACCGTTGTCGCCGGTCATCGGCAGCTGGAACGAAGCGAGGAGTACGTCGTCGGCGCCGAAGAGCTGCACGAGCGGACCGGGCTCCTCGGTGTCGAGAATGGTAATGCTGGCAACGGTCACCGCGCCCAGCGACGAGAAGTCGAGCTCCAGATGAACAGACTCCTTGAGACCGCTCAAGCCCTCGTCATCGGGATCGTCAATCAGACCGTCGTTGTCGGTGTCGAGCAGGTTCTCGCCGACGATGAGGGTCTTGCCGACCGGCTGTGCCGGACAGTTCTCGAACGCCGAGCCGACCTCGCCCGAAATGCCGCGACCCGGGCCCGGGGGCTCACAGGTCTCGTTGGGCGAACCGAGGTCGAAGTCGTTACCGGTCGGCTCCGAGGTGTCGAAGACGACCGCAGCGTTTGTGCCAAGCTCAAAGCGGGGGTTGAAGCCGTTGACCAGAATCGGGCCACTGCCACCGCTTCCAAAGATCTCGAATGTGTTGGGGTCGCCCTCGGTACCGGCATGGAAGCCCGCCGGTAGATCATCGAAGTCGATCACCTCTTGCGCGCCCGCCGACGTGGCGAGACAGCAGCACAGAAGTAGCGCGAATACGCCCCAGAAGAGTTTCCTCGACATAACGTCCTCCTCTGTGGCCCGACCTGGGAAGGGGGTGGCGGTATTGCCGAACGGTCGAGCCGGGACCGTTCGGCAGCTCGGCTGACCCCCCCTGGGGTCCCTGGCTTTGCGCCCCCTCGCTCACGTCGGGGTCGCCTTTTCGCGGTCGGACTGCGAATAGTAGGGATCGACAATTTGATGGTCAAATAGGCACGAATAAATGAATTTACGCATCCGTCACTGTGGTCGCAAAGACAAGAAAAAGGGCGGCTCGAACGAGCCGCCCTGGGAAGCTTGGAATCGATCGTAGATCGACAGACGTTGCACCGATCGAGCTACTCGGGAATGAACTCCCTCAGAATCACAGCTCCGAACTGATCGTTCGGCTCGATCTCTTTGGGACACGAGGTGTGGACGTGGAGCGTCAGCAGCACCTTCGCTGACGATCAGAGTGCTGGTGACTGAGCCCGTCGGGCGGCTCTCGAACGGCCCGTCGACCCGGCTTATTGCCGGCCGGCTATATATCGCTAGGCTGAGCTTCAGTCTTCCGAGACCTTGAGGACGAGCGCCGTGCGGTCGTCGTAGGTCTCCGCCTCGCCGGCGTGGAGCCGCGTCGCCTTGATCAGGCCGTCGGCGATCTCTCTGGCGGAACCGGCCGCCAGCCGCTCGAGGGTGCCCTCGACGCGCTCGCGACCGAACTCTTCGTCGCTCATGTCCAGGCTGTCCTCGACTCCGTCCGAAATCCACACCACCGAGTCGCCGGGCTCGAGCTCGATCGTTCGCTCGAGGTACTCGCGGCCGGCCAACAGGCCGAGAGGAACGCCCTCCACTTCGACGCGGCTCACCGTTCGCCCACGCACGAGGTAGGGGTGCGGCAGGCCGGAGTTGGCGAGCGTGAGGGATCGGGCCTCGCTGTCGTAGACGCCGACACCGAGGGCGACGAAGCGATTCTCGAATCCCAGCTGCCCGAGTCGCTGGTTGAGGTCGGTGAGCATGCGGCCGGGTCCGTACTCGGCGTGCTCGGCGGCGTACTCACGCAACGTGCCGACGGCGAGCGAACCGTAGAGCGCCGCAGAGGTCGCCTTGCCCGCAACGTCTCCGACGGCGAGCAGCATGCGCCCCTCGCCGACCTGCAGGAAGTCGTAGAAGTCTCCTCCGAGATGGCGTGCGGGGTCGTACGAATAGCCGATCTCCACGCCCTTGACCCACGGAGTCGAGGTGGGCAGTAGCTGCTTTTGCACCTCTCGAGCCGTGGTCAGGTCCTTCTGGAGACGGCTCTCGTCGCTCTGCAGCTTCTCGTAGAGGCGTGCGTTCTCGAGAGCGATCGCCATCGACGAGGCGAGTGTCGAGATCAGCTGTTGGTGGCGCGTGCTGAACGCATCGTAGCTACCGCTCTCGAGGTCCAGCACACCGATCAGGTTGCCTTTGAAAATCATCGGCACCGCCAGCTCCGACTTGACGTCGAAGTCCGAGACGCACGACACATAGCGAGGCTCCCGATGGACGTTCGGAACCCGGATCGGCTGACGCAGCGCGGCGGCCGTGCCGCTGATGCCACGCCCCATCTCCAGGGTCATCTTGCGCCCCGACCAGGGGCGGTCGCTACGAATCGTGATCGACGGATCGAGCTGCTGCTGCTGCTCGTCCCAGAGGAAGACGGTGAACATGTCGTAGCTGACCAGCCGTTTGACCAGCTCTGCAACTCGGCGCACGAGCTCCTTGCGATCGAGAATCGCCGTCAGCTCGCGATTGACCTGCTGAAGCAGCGCGAGGGTGCGCGCCTGATCGCGCATGTTCTCGTAGAGACGGGCGCTCTCGATCGCCGCCGCCAGATGGTCGCCGAGGAAGCCCAGGAGCTGCCGATCCTCGCGGCTGAAGAAGTGCGTGCGATCGCCGCCGATGGCGAGCACTCCGATCGCGTGGCCCTTGTGGAGCAGCGGTACTGCGATCTCGGACTTCACGTGGGCCGCCGCGTTGATGTTGCGCGGGTCGTTCTGGACGTCGTCGGAGACGATGGTCTCGCCCGTCTGTGCGGCGACACCCACGATGCCCTGGCCCAGCCCAAAGCGCCAGTGCTTGGCCACGTCGTCGTCGAAACCGCGAGCGAGCTCGAAGCGCAACTCGTGACCGAGATCGTCCAGGAGAAGGATCGCAAGCGTCTGGTAGTCGACGTACTCCTTGAGCAGATCGGCCACCTCGTTCAGCCCGGTCCGAAGATCGGTCCAGCTGTTCAGCGCCCGAGAGACGGCCAGCAGACACGCGACCACCTTCTCCTGAGGGCGTGCCTCGGCATCTCGATTTGGATTGGCCGGCGTTCCGGCAAAGTCTCGCAGCTCGCTCATCCTGCCTCCGGGTATGAGAACAACCTATCCGGCGGTTTTGTTTCCTACTTCGGCGGGTAGAATTGTCGTTGGCGATTCGGAGCGACCACAACCTTGTCCCAGCAACGAAAACCTCCGTCCGACAGCATGCTCGACCTGCCGCTCCGAGGCGGCGAGTCCGCGCCGGATCGGACACCCGCACCACCTGCCGGTGCTCCGATCGACCCACCGGCAGACGCTCCACTCGATCCCCCGACCTCGAGCGCACCTCCACCGAAGCGCCCGACCCGTCCTCGCCGACGGCGCAGTCGGCCAGCGAAGAAGCGAAGTTGGCCACTCTTTCTGATTCTGTTTCTGGTCGTCGCCATCGGCGGGTTCGCCCTCTATCGCCTGAGCACCCCGGTAGCCGGCTTCTCGACGGAGGCGCTCGCTTTCGGCGAGCAACTCGTCGGAGGGGTGACCGACCCGCTCGACCTGACCATCTCCAACACCAGCTCTCGCGAGATGACGATTCAGGGCGTCCGATTCTCCGGCGACGCGGCGAACGACTTCGAGGTGGTCGGGGACGGCTGCAGTGGTACCCCCCGCGCAACCGGCGAGAGCTGCGCCGTGGCGGTGCAGTTCCGACCGACGGCGAACGGCGAACGCTCGGCAACTCTCCAACTCGCTGGCGCCGTTCAGGGCAGCCTCGCCGTGTCCGGAACCGGCGCTGCGCCCGTGCTGGTCGTCGAGCGCTCGGAGATCGACTTCGGGCCACAGCCGGTGGACGGCCGCTCCGCCAGTCGCTCGCTCGAGCTGCTCAACGAAGGCGCAGCACCACTCGCGGTGGGCTCGATCGAGCTGAGCGGCACTCACCCCGATGATTTCGAGACGGACTCTTCGTGTGCGAACTCCGAGCTTGCGGCTGAGGGACAGTGCGCCGTTCGCATCCGGTTCACCCCTCGTGCGGCCGGAGAACGCTCCGCCACGCTGCTGATCTCGGGCGACAGCTCCGGTCTCACGACGTCGGTCGCTCTGCGCGGCGTCGGCGTTTGGAGCGGCGAGCCGTTGGTCGCCGAGCCGACGGAGATCGCGTTCGGCAGCCAGCGCCGCGGTCGCGCGAGCGATTCGCGGAGCTTCGCCTTCATCAATCGGACGAGTGAACCGATTGCGGTCTCCGACGCGCTTCTCGATGCGACGAGCTCAGGAATCGAGATCGCGGACAACAGCTGCTCCGGCACAACACTCCTCGCGGGGGAGCAGTGTGAGATCGACGTTCAGTTCACTCCGGTCGAGGTCGGCGGCACAAGCGCCAACCTCGCCGTCACCACCGCCACCGGCCTCGACACCAGCGTGGCCATCTCCGGGACGGGGGTCGAGCCGCTCCTGACCGTCGAGAAGCGGCAGCTCGAGTTCGGCGAGCTCAAGGTTGGATTCGAACGCCGGCGTAGCGCCGTTCTCTCAAACACGGGTACCGACAAGGTGGCTTTCGGTGAGGCTTCTCTGGCGGGCAACGCACGGGCTTCGTACAGCAAGGCCAAGGACGGTTGCTCCGGGTTCACCCTCGAGCCCGGCCGCACCTGCTCGATCGAGCTGGTCTTCCGCCCGGCGGCCTCGGGCGACCAGGAGGCCGAGCTGCGCGTCGAGAGTGACGCAGCTGGTGGGCGCGAGACGGTCGAGCTCCGCGGTCTCGGCACCCTCGCTGAACTCACCGTCGATCGGCAGCGCCTCGATTTCGGCTCGGTGCGCCGCCCCGGCACCGCCGATCGGACTCTGAGTCTGCGCAACGAAGGCAGCGCTCGGCTCCAGATTCAGCGTGTGAGCGTCTCGGGGTCCGCCGCAGCGGACTTTGTCGTTTCGGCGATCGGCTGCGGAGAGAGCGGTCTGGCCGGCGGCGCTTCGTGTCGGATTACCGTTCGCTTCGCTCCGCGAGCCGACGGCGCGCGAGCGGCCCGACTGGTCATCCAACACGATGGCGACGGCCCCGCGAAGGAGGTCGCCCTGATCGGGACGGCACTGGCGGCCCAGCCGGGCTTCCGCACCTCGACCGAGAGCCTCGACTTCAGCACTCGACAGGTCGGCTCTCGCAGCTCCATTCGCACGTTGACCATCACCAACAGTGGCGACGGCCGGTTGGAAATCTCGCGCATCTGGGTCGACGGGAGCCATGCGCGCGAGTACACCCTGGTGGCCGGAACTTGCGACGGCGCCCCCTACGTCGCGCCGGGCGGCAACTGCACCGTCGGCGTCCGCTTCACACCGGCCGGCAACGGAGCTCGCTCGGCCACCCTCCGCGTGCGTCAC
This sequence comes from Candidatus Multivoradales bacterium, assembly GCA_965212505.1. Lineage (GTDB taxonomy): Bacteria > Acidobacteriota > Thermoanaerobaculia > Multivoradales > JAHEKO01 > JAHEKO01. The sequence goes on along the minus strand of OZ243123.1, from coordinate 4,852,963 downwards.
AACGCCGGCGGAGAGGGCTCGATTCGACTCGTCGGCGCCGGCTCGGGAGGCTAGGTCACCGATCGACCTGTGGGTCGACCGCGGCCTAGCGAAATCCCGCAGCCGTCAAGATGTCGAGGTCGAGCCGGCTGCGCTGTGACCAGATGAGCGTCGAGCCGTCCGGCGAGACGGTGATGCCACCGACGATCAGGTTGTGATCGCTCTCGAGCTCAGCCACCACTTTCGCCTCCGCCGGATCGCCGTCGACCCGTTCGAGGAGTCCGGAGGTCCAACTCGTCCGTCGCAACCGCACAGGGGTGAGTCCGTCGAGCGCCCAGTTGGACCAGTCCGACGGCCTGAGCTCGTCGCCGATCCGCTCGGCGATACCGTTCTCATCCTTTCGCCACACGCCCTTCCCCTGCGACCGCACGTAGTAGACCGCCTCCCCCCCGACCCCAACGACGGCGACGCCCCCTTGCTCGGTCACCTGCTCGAGGCGCCGATCCGGTAGCGACAGCGCCCAGAGCTGCCAGTCGCCTCCTCGGTCCGAGCCAAAGTAGAGCCGGTCGCCGGTCGGCGAGTAACGGGGCGCGATCGCGTGCCACGTCTCGCCATCGGAGGCACCGAGGAGCCATTCAGGTTCCCCGCCGGTCGCCTCGACCCTCCAGAGGCTCGTGCGCCCCTCCTGGCGAGCTTCGAACGCGACCCAGCGTGCGTCGGGAGACCACCGCGGTCGACTCGTCGAGGGGAGACCGAGGCGGGTGAGCTGAATCGGATTTGTGCCGTCGGCCGCCGCGAGCCAGATCTCCGGCTGGCCACTCCGGTCCGACACGAAGGCCAGTCGCCGGCCGTCGGGTGAGAGGGCTGGCGCCCGTTCGGAACGCGTCGAACGCAACAGAGGGCGAGGAGCCGAAGACTCGTCTCGCAGGTCGAGTGACCAGAGGTCGAAGGTTCCTCGCACCCTCTCGAAGGCGAGGCCCGCCGGGTGCGGTGTCGGATTCCGGAGCATTCCGTCGAGCGCCAAGAGACGACGCGGCGGGTCGCCGTCGAGACCGACCTCCCAGAGAGCATGGCGACCGGTCTCACGCGTGGAGGCGAACACGATCCTGCGGCCGTCGAGACTCCAACCCAGTCCGGGCACCTCCTCGTTGTCATAGGTGAGTCGCCGCGGCTCGCCGCCGTCCACCGAGACGACGTAGACGTCTCCGTGAACGGGCGAGACGTAGGTGGGCTGAAGACTTCGATTGGTGCCCCGAACGAACGCGACCAGGCCGCCGTCTGGAGAGAACGCCGGGTCCAGATCGCCGTAGGAGGCCTCTGCGGGCGAGGTGAGAGCCCGCGGGGACGACCCGCCGGAGACCGGAGCGACCAGGATCCGGAACGGCTTCCCCGAGGCCGGGGAGTCCGCGAAAGCGACGAGCTCACCGAGTGGCGACCAGTCGACGGAGCTCTCGCTGTGCCTCTTGCACTCTGCGATGCGGCGCTCATCCGAACTGTCGATCTCGGCGATGAAGACTCCACAGTCTCCGTCGCGGCTGTGCATGAACGCGACAGCACCACCGTCGGGTCTCCAGCTGGGGCTACCGTCGAACCCCGCTCTCGTCGTCAGCTTCCGAGGCGCGGCCGCGTCTACCCCACGGATCCAGATGTTGAGGTCGGAGTCGTCGTCACCTCCCCAGACGTAGGCGAATCGTCTCCCGTCGGCCGAGAAGGCGGGATCGAACTCGACCCCTGGAGCGCTGGTCAGCGGCCTCGGCTCGAGGGCCGCTCCCTCAGAGCCGCCCCCCGAACGCCCTACCCACCGGGCCGCCACTGCGACCCCTACGATCACCAGAACCACCAGTGTGAGACCCCATGCGGCTCGTGGCAGCTTCGCCGCCGTCGCTACCTTCTTGGACGAGCCCAACCGCTCCACGCTCCCGATCAGCCGGTAGCCCCGCTTGGGGACGGTCAGGATGATCTGCGGCTGCCGCGGGTCGTCGCCCATCACCCGTCGCAGGCGGGAAATGACGTTGGTCAACGACTCCTCGGTGACATGACGACCGCCCCAGACGACCTCGAGCAGCTCCTCTCGCCGCACCGTCTGGCCCGCCCGCCGCGCCAGGAGCACGAGAACGCGCATGACCCGATCCTCGACGCTCACTGCGCCATCGGGGCCCACGATCCGGTTGAGGTCCGGCTCGACGCGCCAGCGACCAGCGATGAGGAGTTGTTGCGCCAAGGTGCCTGCCTAGCTTTCGGCGCGATTCTAAGGTGTCGATCCGCACAGATCCGCGACTTGACCTTTTCGTCGGCTTTTCTTCAGGACTCTTGGGACCCCGCAGAGTGAGATCTCGCGCGACGGCACCCGACACCGGGTTGGCCGCGGCTCCGGCATCGGGCGTCAGCCTTGGCGCGCCGGGGACTTCAACGACAACCAGGAGGATTCCTATGTTCCGTCTCCCCTTCCCCGTGAGGTCCTGCGCAGCAAGGGTCCGAACGTCCGTCGTGGCGAGCCTCATCGGCCTGGCGTCTCTCGAGCCGATCGTCGCTGCGACACACATCAACGAGTCCGCTCACCTGTTGGAGGCTCTCGGCGGACAGATCCGCGCACCCTACGACCAGGGGGTTAGCCGGCAGTACGACTTCTGGATCGGCGCCTGGGAGGCCAACTGGCGAGCTGCCGTCGAGGGCGAGCTCGACAATGCCGACAGCACCACCACCACCGATGCCTGGGTCTTCCCGATCCTGCACGGAAAGGCGTTGGTGGAGCTGGCTCGAGGCCAGACCGAGACGCGAGGCACCCGTACCCAGGGATTCTCCATTCGATACTTCGATCCGACGAAGGGTCGGTGGGTCATGGCTCAGAACTGGCCGCGCCCGAACGGCGGCTACGGCTTCACAGACCAGCTCATGGGCGACCTTCGGCACGGCCGGGTTCAGGTCTATTCGAGCTGGACAGACGCCAAGGGGCCGATCACTCGTCGCTACACGTTCTCGGACGTCCACTCCATGCGGTTCCGGTGGGACGACGCAACCACCCGCGATTCGGGGACAACATGGAAGCCGAATCAGGTCACCGAGTTTCGACGCAAGCAGCAGCCGCTCAAGCTGCCGGCGGTCGGAGAGCCGCTCCCGGATTGGGAGGACGGAGCTCACTGTACCGAGGCACCGTTCCACCGCTTCGACGGCCTCGAAGGCGACTGGAGGGGCCACGCCATCGACGGTGAGGGCGAGAGCTGGCCGGCACGTCTCGTCGCGGCGCGCTTCCAGAACGGCTGCAGCGTTCTCTTTGCGCTCTCGTGGGCCGATCGACAGATCTTTCAAGCGATCACTTTCGAGCCCGCTCGGGAGCTGTGGTTCGCCTATCAGCTGGACAACCAGCCGGGGACTCCACACGAGTTCCGAATCGGGTCGGACAAGGACGGCACCCTCACATTCGTCCGCAACCCACAGGTGGCGATCGTCAGCGAGACGGACCTCTACGCCTGGCCCGAGCAGCTCCTCCTGACCCACGGTCAGCCCCGTACGGTCTGGACAGAGTTCTCTGATCAGAAGCTCTCTCTTCGCTTCGACGAGTGGCAGGACGACTGGGTGACCGAGTTGACCGTCGCTCTCACCCGAATGGACGTCACAGAGGTCTCCAACCGATGAACAGCCTTCTCTATCTCCTGCCGCTATCGCTCCTTCTCATCGCCACCTCCAAGGCTCCAGCGCCCGATCCTCCGACCACCGAACCGATCGTAGAGACACTCGTCGAGAGCCACGCCGGCTGGGTGGGCGGTCTCATCGTGGACTCACTCGGCTACGTCTACATCGCCGACTTCCAAGAGACCGTGTGGCGACTCGACCCGAACACGCGGAAGGTCGAGAAGTGGGCGAGCGGTTTCTACGGCGCTTCCGGAATTGCGCTCGACCGGCACGGAAACCTCTACCAGGCGAACTACTGGGGTCACTTCGTCAACAAGATCTCTCGGGACGGAGAGGTCTCCGTGGCGGTCAGCGAGGACCTCTCTGGACCGGTCGGCCTGGTCTTCGGAGAGGCCGGTGAGCTCTTCGTCTGCAGCTGCAACGACAACACGATTCGCAGGGCAGATGCCGACGGGCGGGTGACCAACTTCGCGGCCTCGGAGCACTTCAGATGCCCGAACGGGATCACCCGAGACGGAGACGGCAACCTCTACGTGGTCAGCTTCAACGCTCCGAAGGTCGTCAAGATCTCACCAGACGGCGAGACATCAGTGCTCGCCGACTCGGGCGGTGCGGGACTCGGCCACATCGCTCAACTTCGTGGCCTTTTCTACGCAACCAGCTATCGGGACAACAAGGTCTACCGGTTCTCGCGCGACGGTGAGATCGAGCTCTTCGCCGGAACCGGCGAACGGGCGCAGCGGGACGGACCGGGAGCCTCGGCCCAGTTCTCGAACCCGAACGGAATCTATGCCGACGGCACCGGCACCTACCTCTACATCAACGACTACATCGGACCCACTAACGCCTCTGGTACCGCCACCACCCCCTACAGCATTCGACGAATCGAGGTCCCGAGCCTCGCTCGCATCCTCGAGCACGAGCTCAGGCACGGCTCGATCGACGGCGCGAGGACGAAACATCGCTCGTTCAGGTCGAACCCGATCGGAGCCAGCGAGGACTGGCGCGTTCCAATCGATCGACTCGGCACGAAGCTCATGGGCGAGGAGCTCGACGCCGAGGCTCGCGCGCTGTTCGAGCTCAATGCCGAGACCTACGCCGACTGGTGGAAGGCACACAGCAGTCTCGGCGCCGTTTTGACCAAGGTCGGTGACAACAGAGCCGCGAGCAGCGCACTGCGACGGGCGCTCGAACTGAATCCCGAGGCGCCCGGGGTCGCGGAGAGGCTCGAGGAGCTCGACGGCGGCTAGCGGACGATCAGAGCTTGGACAGACCGCGACCGGTCGTCCAGGTCGCACCTGCCGCCTCGCGGAGCCGTTCGGGCGCCGCGAACCTCTCCCGTGCGATCTCGACGTTGCGACGGTGCGCCTCGGTCGACGCCGAGGAATTACCTCACGTCGTACTCCTCACCCTCTCGATCCGCTGAACGATGGAGGGCGGCACCGGTTCGCGGCGGCTTCGAACCGGAGGATCTTCGGTCAGCCGACAACTCTCACCTTCGAGCGCGCCGCCGATCTCCCGAGCACCACGTCCGGAATGCCGGTGTTCTCGCTGATCTCGAGCCCTCGATTCCGCAACCCTCCGCTGCGACACACTGCGATCCGCTGGATCTCTGGCAACGCCGGCGGTTCGCTCGGGCATGAGCGCCGGACCGAGACCGCCCAGCCGAAGGCCTCGGAACCTCTCTGCAGTCCGCTTCTCGGCGAAGCCCACCCCGGCAACGAGCAAACAGACGGACAGCGTCGCTACGACTCTGTAGCGCAGCCTGGGCCCTTCGTTCGATTTGCGCCAGTATAAGAATCACCAGGACAACCGATTTCGAGGTGAGTCGTCTAAGCATGCGAATGGAGGAGAGAGACCATGAACTCGTGGAGAGGGCCCGTCAGGGCGACGACCAGGCGTTTCGGACCCTGGTCGACCGCCACAGCGCGAAGGTCTTCGGTATCGCCATGCGAGTCACCGGACATCGCGAAACCGCCGAAGACGTCGTGCAGGAGGCCTTCCTCAAAGTTCACCGCCAACTTGGCCGCTTCGACCACCGCGCCCGGTTCACCACCTGGCTCTACCGGATTGCGATGAATACGGCGATCGACCAGATCCGCAAGGAGAACCGCCGCGGCCGACAAGCGCAGGCGGACGTCGAGATCGACGTCCTCGCCGCCGAGTCGCCCGACCAGGAGCGTGAGCTGTCGAGCGGTGAGATCGGCGACACCGTGCGCCGTGTCCTCGCCTCGATGTCCGCCAACGAACGCGCCGCCTTTGTCCTACGCCACTACGAGGGGCGCTCCATCGCTGAGATCGGCGAGATCCTCGGCGCTCGGACCAACGCCACCAAGAGCACCATCTTCCGAGCTGTGCAGAAGCTGCGCCTGGCACTCGCACCGCTCGTCCGGGAGACCCCATGAAGCAGATCACTGACCAGGACCTGATCCTCCACTACTACGGTGAGTCGGCCGACAACGAGGCGATCGAGCAGGAGCTCGAGCGGTCCGCCGACGTCGCCGCACGATTCGACGAGCTGCGGTCGGTCCTCGACGCCGTCCGTGACGTAGATGTAGAAGCCCCACACGTCGGCTTCGAAGAGCGTCTCTGGCGCCAACTCGAACCCCAGCTTCAGAGCCGTCGTTGGTTCGCGCTACCGTGGTCGGTGTCGACTCGACGATGGCTCGTCACCGCAGCGGCCGCGACGCTGCTCCTGGTTACCTTCCTCGCAGGTCGCTTCTCGGTGCCTCTGCGGCCCGAGCCCTCCCGACTCTCACCCAGCCAGAAGATCTTGGTGGTGAGCGTCGCCGACCATCTCGCCCGTACCGAACTCTTGCTGCTCGAGATTGCCAACGCCGGCGAAGGCAGTCTCGACATCAGCAACGAGCGCCATCTGGCTGGCAGTCTGAGTCGCGCCAACCGGCTCTACCGCCAGACCTCCCGCCGTCAGGGGGACCTCCGTACGGTCTCCCTGCTCGACGATCTCGAGCTGATCCTGCTCGAGATCGCCCACTCGTCTGATGTGCTGCTCGCGAAGGAGACGGCCGAGCTCCGCCGCCGACTCGACGAGGGCGACCTGCTCTTCAAGATTCAGGCCGTCCGAGCTCGACTCGAGCACAGCGGAGCCCGTGCCGGCGAGCAGCGCGTCCCCACATCCGTCTAAGACACCTTCCTCGGAGACTTCGATATGCGTACCCACCTGGCCCTGATCCTCACCCTGCTACTCCTACTGGCCTCGACCAGTGCCGTCGCAGCCTTCGAGCCGCTGCCTACCGATGACGAGACGGCGGCGAGCGAAACCTACCGAGCCGGCCGTCGGGCGCTCGAAGCCGAGAACTGGGCCGAGGCGATCGCCCACTTCGGCAAGACCGCAGCACGCGACGAAGGCGACGCCGACGGGGCTCTCTACTGGCAGGCCTACGCCCTCTTCCGGCAGAACCGGAACGCCCGCGCCCAGGCCGTTCTCGGGACTCTGGAGGAGCGATTCCCGGACAGCAACTGGGTCGACGACGCACAGGCGCTGGACCTCGAGATCCGCCAAAAGCGCAAAGCTCCCGCCGACCCCGAGTCGGTCGCCGACGAGGAGCTCAAGCTGATCGCGCTCAACAGCCTCATGCACCTCGACTGGGAACGCGTGCGCCCGATCCTCGAGCCGATCCTGCGCGGCAGCTCCTCGTCTCGCATGATGGAGCGAGCCCTCTTCCTGCTGATCCAGAGCGACTCGCCCGACGCCCACAGCATGCTCCTCGACTTCGCCCGCGACGCGAGTCGCCCTGATGTAGCTGAGCAGGCGATCGAATACCTCACCTACTTCGACAGCGACCGGACCCGAGCCGAGCTGCGGAGTCTTTACCAGGAGCTCGCCGACGCAGAGCTCAAGGAGAGCGTTCTCGAAGCGCTCATGCTGACCAACGATCTGGAGACCATTCTCGCGCTGGCGAAGACCGAGCCGGACGAAGAGCTCCGCCGGCACGCCATCGAGCAGCTCGGCATGCTCGACGCGCGCGCCGAGCTCAAAGGCCTCTACGGAACGGAGACGGCGGTCCGCGTGAAGCGGCAGATTCTCGAGGCGCTCATGCTCGCCGACGATCTCGAGGCGCTGTTGGCCCTCGCTCGTTCGGAGCCGAACGAGACCCTCCGCGCGGAGGCGATCGAGCAGATCGGTCTCCTCGACGGCGGCCAGGAGCTGCGCAAGCTCTACCGCGGAGAGGCCTCGACCAAGATCCGCGAACAGATCGCCGAGGCGTTGATGCTCGCAGGTGACACAGAATTCTTGATGGAGATCGCCAGTTCGGACGCTGACAGTCGCGTCCGCCGCCAAGCGGTCGAGTCTCTTGGGCTCATCGGATCGGCCGACGCCCGCGCCGGGTTGAACCGACTCTACGAGCAGAGCGACGACCCAGACGTCAAGGAGCAGCTCATCGAATCGTTCATGCTGATGAACGACGTCGATACCCTCATCGACATCGTCGAGAACGAGCCCGACAGAGAGCTTCGGAAGGAGGCGCTCGAGATGTTGTCGATCATGGGCGACGACCGGGCGACCGACTACCTGCTGAAGATCCTGGCCGACGGTTCCTAGCCCGACAGCCCGAGCGAAAAAGTGGTGGCCGCCGGACGGGAAATCCGGCGGCCGCTTCGTCATTTGCGCCGCAAGGAACGCGGCGCGAGTGGCTCCCTGCCCGCCGATCCCTCCATTCCGCCAGTTGACAGCTACCGGGTGCCGCCATCGCCAACTGCTCAACCATCGATGGTACGACGGTTGCGATGACCCCAGGCGAGCGGAGAACGGAGATGCAACTTGTCCAGCAACAGCAACTCCCACCCCAAACTTGTTTTCGGAGTGCTTTGCCTGCTCGCCGCGGGATTCATCGCGGCGGTTCCAGGCACCTTCTCTGAAGAGCGTTCAGAGAGCTTCCTTGTACAAGCCGATTCCGTCGAGCGCGCGATAGCGCTCGTCGAAGAGGTCGGTGGTTCGATCACGCATGAGCTCCCGATCATCGGAGCTGTAGCGGCGAACCTCACCCCGATACAGAGAGCCGCACTCGAGAAGGAGGCGGCGGTGCGCTCGATCTCGCCCAACGGGCCGGTCGAGGTCACCAAGAAGGGCAAGGGGCAGAGCAAAGACCGGGACGACGACAGCGACCGAGACTCGGACAGCGACAGCGACCGAGACAGCGATAGCGATAGCGACTCTGGCAGCCACAACGGCAGCAGTGGCAACCGTCACGACGGCTGCAAGGCACGAACGGTCACCGAGCTGACCGAGACCGGCAAGAGCGTCGAATGGGAGTTCCAAAACAAGGGCTCGAGCGAGATGACGCTCGAGACCCTGACCGCGATCTGGCCCAACACGAGTGAGGGGCTCCGGTCGATCAAGATCGGTAAAGAGACCCTCTTCGACGAGGATGTCGACGGCGTCTCCGTGACGATCAGGAGCGACGACTGGAAGGCCAAGTCCGACAAGCGACGGACCAAGGCCGGCTCTGAGACGAAGATCAAATTCGACTTCAAGGGCGATGCGACGGGCGGCAACTACTACTTCAAGGCCGACTTCAGGGAAGGCTGCAGCCTCGAGTTCAGCCCTCTCTTGGAAGAACCATTCGATCAGGGCGGCGAGTCCGACAAAGAAGCCAAGAAGACGTACTACCCAACGCTGATCGGTGCCGATGAGCTCCACGAGGCTGGTCTCGACGGCAGCGGCGTCACCGTGGCCGTCGTCGACTCGGGCATCTGGGCGAAGAGCGGTGACTCGAAGTACATCGTCAAGAACGCCAACGGCGACGAGCGACTGCTCGCCCACTACGACGCCCTCGCAGGTCAGGAGCTAGACACCAAGAAGGACTCCGACGAGTACGGCCACGGCAGTCACGTCACCAGCGTTCTGACGAGCAGCCGCTTCAAGTCGGGGCGCTTCAACGGCGTCGCCCCAAACGCAAATCTGGTGGCGGTTCGGGCGTTCGACCGGCACGGCATCGGTTCTTATGCCGACGTCATTCGTGGCCTCGACTGGATCCTGACCAACAAGGACCGCTACGGCATTCGGGTGGTGAACATGTCGTTCAGCGCCGCGCCACAGAGTCACTACTGGGACGATCCCCTCGCCCAGGCGGTGATGGCACTCTGGCGCGACGGCATCGTGGTCGTCGCGTCGGCAGGCAATCTCGGTCCCGACCCGATGAGCATCGGTGTGCCGGGTAACGTCCCCTACGTGATCACGGTCGGCGCCATGTCCGACGCCGTCACTCCGAATAACCCCGACGACGACTACCTGGCGTCCTTCTCGGCCTCTGGCCCGACGTTCGAGGGCTTCGTCAAACCGGAGATCGTGGCTCCCGGAGGGCGGATTCGGGGCCTCATGGAGAAGGATCACGAGCTGGCCGAGACCTTCAAAGAGTTCCACGACGGCTTCTCCTACTTCCTGATGTCAGGCACGTCGCAGTCGGCGGCCGTAGTGAGCGGTGTGGCGGCCCTCCTTCTTCAGTCCGAACCGGGCTTGACGCCCGACGAGGTCAAGGGACGCTTGATGAGCACCGCCCGGCCGGCCATCGACAAGAGGGGAGAGCTCGCCTACTCGATCTTCCAGCAGGGCGCCGGCCTCATCGATGCGGGGCGCGCGCTCACGTCGCAACATCAGTTCGCCGCCAATCGTGGTCTGAACGTCGATTTCGACCTGCGCGGCGTCGAGCACTACCGCGGCCAAGCCAACGGCGACGGCCGCGGTGGCTACTACGTTGACGGCGTCACCGGCTACACCTGGAACGACGGGTTCATCTGGAGCGATGGCTTCATCTGGAGCGACACTTTCATCTGGAACGACGGCTTCATCTGGAGCGACGCCATGACCTGGGGCTCCGGCTTTATCTGGAGCGACACCTTCATCTGGAGTGACGCCTTCACCCAGTTCGAGGCGGCGACCTGGCGGGGCGGGCCCAACGAGTCGGCGGTGACCAACTTCTGGGTTCCTCAGGAGTAGCGGCGCGGCAGCCTAGTATCCTCGCCGCGCGATGAACGGCGAGATCCTCTTCATGCTGGCGCTGCTCGCTGTAGCGCTGGTGCTCTTCTTCCGGGAGACCTTCCCGATCGAAGTCACCGCGCTCGGTCTGCTCGGCGTCTTGCTGGCGACCGGTCGGATCGAGGTCGACGCCGCCCTGGCCGGTTTCAGCAACAAGGCGGTGGTGGCGATCGGTGGCCTGTTCGTCCTCAGCCATGCGCTCTTCAAGAGCGGCATCATCGAGGCCGGCGCCGAGCGCCTGAGTCGCTTCGCCAGCCGGCATCAGACGCCTGCGATCGCCCTCCTGTTGGCGGCGGTGGCGGTGCTCTCGGGCTTCCTGAACAACACCGCGGTGGTCGCCATCCTGATTCCGATGGCGATCGACGTCTGTCGCCGGCTCGAGATGAGCCCGACAAAGCTCCTGCTGCCGCTCTCTTACGCCGCCATCATCGGTGGCACGCTGACGCTCATCGGCACCTCGACCAACCTGCTCGTCAGCGCACTCGCGGAGGGCTCCGGCCAGCCGCCGTTCCGCATGTTTGAGTTCTCGGCGCTCGGTGGCGTGATGATCGTCGTCGGCCTGGTGTACGTGCTCACGATCTCGCCACGGCTGCTGCCCGACCGCGTCGCCGCAACCAGCCTGACCGGCAAGTACCGAATGAGCGACTACCTCTCTGAGATTCGCGTCACCGAGAGCAGCCGCCTGGTCGGCAAGAGTGCCGAGTCGGCAAAGCTCAACGAACGCTACGACGTCACCATTCTCGCGGTGTTGCGCGGCGAACGCTGGCGCCGCTCCGGCCTCCGTGGCCTCGAGCTCGAGGCGGGCGACCTCCTGATGGTGCGGGGGTCGGCCGACAGCCTCGTGCGGTTGAGCTCCAAGGAGGGGGTCGAGCTCCTCCCGGAGATTGCCCTGCGCGAGGACGAGATCGCCAGCGGCGGGCAGGTCATGGTCGAAGCGCTGGTCACCCGCAACAGTCGGATGATCGGCAAGACCCCTAAGGAGGTTCGCTTCCGAAGGCGCCTGGGCGGCTTTGTCCTCGCCGTGGGGCGTCAGGGACAGCAGCGCAAGGTCCGACTCAGTGAGACCCGACTCCGCTTCTCGGACACGCTGCTCATCCTCCTGCCGGTCGAGCGGCTGGACAATCTGCGCTCGTCGGAAGATCTCCTCGTCCTCTCAGAGGTCGATTTCGAGCTCAAGCGCAGGCGACTCTGGTGGTTGCCGCTCATCGCCCTGCCGGCCGTGATCACGCTGGCAGCGACCGGGGTGCTCCAGATCGCCGCCGGCGCGCTCCTCGGTGCGATTCTGGTGCTGATGGCCGGGCTGCTCACTTCGCAGGAGGCGTACCGCTCGGTCGACTGGTCGGTGCTCTTCCTGATCGCGGCCTTTGTTCCGGTCGGCAACGCCATCGTCGAGACCGGCACGGCGTCGTTCATCGCCTCTGGGCTCTCGAGCGCTGCCGGCTTCTTCCCGGTCGAGTGGGCTCCCTACGCCTCGGTGGCGCTCCTCTACCTCGTCACCTCGGTGATGACCGAGACCGTCTCGAACAGTGCGTCCGCGATCATCTTGACCCCGGTCGCCATCGGCATGAGCGAGAACCTCGGCGTCGACGCTCGGCCGTTCCTGATGGCGATCTGCTTTGCGGCGTCGGCCTCCTTCATGACGCCGATGGGCTACCAGACGAATCTGATGGTCTACTCCCCGGGTGGCTACAAGTTCTCCGACTACCTGCGGCTCGGTGGCCCACTCAATCTGCTCTTCTGGGTCCTCGCCTCGATACTGATTCCCCTCTTCTGGCCGTTCTGATTCGGATGACGAGACGCGCGACCCTGGCGCTCCTCTGTGTCCTCGTCGTGCCGCCTCTCCAAGCGAGCCACACCTACCGGTGGGCGCACGCCTCGGTACAGCCGACTGTCGAGGTCGACGGCAGAACCGAACGCATGAGTGCTGCGCTCGAGCGGGTGCCCGACTGCATACAGGAGCGAATGAGCCTGGTCGGCGCCCACGTCGTCGTCATCGGCGCGCGACCGCCCGCCTCACATCCCATGTTCGCCCAGGTCGCTCGCGACTTTCTGACCCGAGGTTGGCGGCTGCTCGCGGCTCCCTTCGTTCGCGTCCAGGGGCGCGCCTACCCGTTCGAGCAGGTGGCCTTCGTGCGGCGCGGAGCGCGCGGACTCGGGCGCACCCCCCTGTTCACACGCTGGCTGCCGCTGACCGGTCGGGGTGAGCAGACGATCCTGCACGAGTACGGTCATCTCGTCGCTTTCTCGCTGGCGATCGCCGGCGACGCCGACTTCTACGAGCGCTGGGCCTGGAACTCACCGCACCCACTCGCCGACGCGATCTCGCCGCGCTCGGAGACGGTGAAGCAGCAGGAGTGGTTCGCTCGGGCCTTTGCCGACTTCTACGAGTCGGACGCGACCCGGGCCCGTCTCCCCGAAGACGTTCACAACTACCTCGCCCGCCTCGAGGACGAGGTTCATCGCGGCGTTCACGACGACCGCTTCCTCGAGCTCGCACGCCTGACGTCGCGCAACCGCTACCTCACGAGCGCCCGCCAGACCGGCGAGCGCCTGCTGCCGGCAGAGCTCGCCGGAGCACTCCGCGACCGCGGCGCCTGGGGGCTCGGCTTCTACGGCCAGCTCTGGTACGCCGTCCAGTCGCGAGCGGCGCAAGCGCGTTTCGGGTCGCTGGTCGAGCCTCTCGAAGCACGACGTCAGCAACTCCTCGACGAGGGATCGATCGAGCGCGCCGACCTACTCCACCTCCGCGAGTCGTGCGGAGACCTCGGCGATGCGCCGCTCTGCCGTGCGGTGCGCAAGCACCGATCGCGGGTCGAGACCTGGCACCCCTGCCTCGGAGCGCCGATCGAGGGCTGTCTCGTCTCGTACGGGCCGACAACGGAGATGCTCGACCGAGAGCTGCCCCCTGAGCTCGCCCCGTTCCCCTGGCTCGAAACCGAGCGACATCGCGAGTTGGCGCTCGGGCGCCTGCGGCAGCGACCCGAGTCGATCATCGAGTAAGCTCGGCGGGTTCCGAGCGACCCCCAACCCAGTCAGCACCCCGGAGGCACGGTATGTCCGAAACCCGAGCGCCGTCCCTGAGTTTTCGTGGCGGCAAATTCTCAGCCGCGATCCCCCTGCTCTTCTTCATCACCTGGGCGATCTATATCTGCGTCGGTGGCACGCCCGACGAGAAGGGCCTGATCCTCGGCGCCGTCATCGGCATCGTGCTGGGCATGTTCCTCTGCAAGGACAAGTGGGAGAGCTATGCCAAAGAGGTGATGAACGGCATGGCCAACCCGATCGCGGCCGTGACGATCATCGCCTGGTTCTGGGCCGGCATGTTCGCGCAGGTGTTACGAGCGGGCGGCCTGGTCGACGGGCTGGTCTGGCTCGGCAGCGCATCGAACGCCACGGGTGGAACCTTCGCCGGTGCGACGTTTGTGCTGGCCGCGATCTTCTCGTCCGCCGTCGGCACCGGCTACGGAACTACCGTCGCCTTCTGCACGCTCATGTTCCCGGCTGGACTCATCATGGGTGCCGACCCGGTTTGGCTGTTCGCGGCCATCCTCTCGGGCGCCGCGTTCGGCGACAACCTCGCACCGGTCTCAGACACCACCGTCGTCTCGGCAACCACCCAGGAGACCGACATCCCCGGCGTGGTGCGCTCGCGGTTCAAGTACGCCATCGTCGCCGCCATCCCGGCGCTCATCCTTCTCACCACACTCGGCGGGGGCGGCAACGTCGACCGTTCACTTGCAGCGGAGCTACTGGCCGAGTCTGCCTCACCGGCCGGCCTCGCCCTGCTCGTGCCGTTTGCTCTGGTGATCTTCCTGGCGCTCTCGGGTCACCACATTCTCGTGACCCTCACCTGGGGCATCATCGCGGCGACCGCCCTCGGCTTGCCGCTTGGCCTTTTGAGCGCCAGCGATCTGATCTCCTTCGACCTCGAGCAGAAGGTTGTCGGAGGTGCGCTGGTCGACGGCATTGCCGGCTATCTCGCGCTGTCGATCTTGATTCTGCTGATTGTCGCCGGCGGCCACATCATGCGCCTGGGCGGGGCGATGGACGCGCTGATCGAGTCGCTCATCTCGTTCATCAAGGGCTCGGTTGCGCGCGCCGAAGTGGTGATCTGGAGTCTGGTCTTCTCACTCAACGCCTTCATCACCATCAACACCGCCGCCGAGATCACGGCCGCACCGGTGGTCTCGCAGCTCGGCAAACGATTCAAGCTCCACCCGTATCGCCGCGCGAACTTCCTCGACGCCGTCACCTCGGCGCTCGGGTACATCTTCCCGTGGGGAGGCGGGGTGCTGATCGGCTACCAGACGATTCGCAACCTCGAGTCGCAGTACGACTTCGTCACCGCGGTCTCACCGACCGACGTCTGGCCCTACGTACTGCACGGCTGGTTCCTCGCCGCTGTCATGCTGTTCGCAGCGATCACCGGCTTCGGCCGGCGCTACGAAGCGGCCGACGGCTCGGAGACCAAGACGCCGCCAGGCGATGCTGCGTAGCACCCTCTGGCTTCTCCTCGTCCTCGTACCGCAGTGGGCGGCGGCCGATCGCCTCGTGACTGTCGGCGGTCAGGAGTTGGAGGGAGAGGCTGAGGTCGGGACCCTGGTTCTCAGTGTCGAGGAAGGCCAGATCGAGCTCCCGCGCTCGTCGATGCTCGAGATTCGCCCGAGTGGCGAGAACCTCACGGTCCGTCTAGTCGACGGCTCCTGGGTCGAGGGGCGACCGGAGGGAGGCACCGTGGCCATTCGTGGTGAGCTCTTCACCCGCCGCCTGCCGTGGTCTGAGGTGCGGCTCGTACAGCTCGAGTTGGACCTCGAAGCCGCTACGGCCGCGCCGAGCGTCTTCGTTCGAGTCGACGACATCCCGCGGCAACACTCTTCGGTGGAGCGCCCGCCGCCGCTGCGTTTGGAGCTTGATCTCGAGGGAGTCTACGAGCTACCCGCGGAGAAACGATCCGTGTGGACATCATCAAAGCTACGACTCTTCTACGCCAATGACGCGTCCATCCCCGTCGTACAGGTCAAGAAGTCGGTGGACCGCGAAGGGTTCGTGACCGTCGAGCTCGAGGTCAGCATCGCCGTGCGGGAGTCCTACGACCGGATGATCGAACTGAAGTTCGACCTTCTCGCCGAAGGCTTCGCCGGCTGGCGCAAGCGAGATCGCTTCGAGGTCGAAGAGGGCAGGATTCGCCGCCGCAAGTACTACCTTCGACTCTCCAAAGAGGCGTTCGAAGGTGTCTTCCAGCCGTCCTCCAGACCGCGCATTCGATTCCAGGTGGAGGCCGAGGAGGCCTAGCCGTCAGCTACCAGGTGAGGCGAGGGCGCCGCGGGTCATCAACGCTTCGAACAGATCGAGCCAGATCGGCCAGCGGTGGCCGCCGGGGATCTCCACAACTCGGTCTTCCGGGAGGAGTTGGGCGAGTTGACGCGCGGCCGGTGCCAGCCGGTCCGACTGTCCGAAGCCGAGATACATCTCCGGGCCGCCGCCGACGGCTTGTTGGTCGCGCACGAGGCTCCAGAGGCGTGAGATCAGGTCGTCGGGGTCGCTCGGCTCCCACAGCTCGGCGCCACCGCTCGCCTCGATCTCTTCAAGTAGCGCCTCCGGCCCGAGGTAGGGCGCGAGGAGTACCACTCCGGTGACCATCTCTGGGCGGAACACCGTCATCGACAGCGCACCGAGACCACCGAGCGAGGTGCCGACCAGCCAGACCTCGTCGTAGCGCTCGCGCGCCGGCTCGAGAACGTCCTGGAAGAGGCGCTCACGAATCGTGCGCGCGCGGAAGTAGCCCAGGTGTGAGTCGACGGCAACGATCGCCGTGTCCGGTCGCGCGGCCTGGAGCGCCGCAACGAAGCCGTACCTGTCAAACGCCTCGGGCTTCGAGCGCCGGCCGGGCAGGAGGACGACGAGCCGCTTGGCCGACTCGGGGCGGGCGAACTCGACCTGCGACAACGGTTCGACCGGAGGTCGCAGCGCAGCGCACGAGGTAAGCGAGAGCGCGCTCGTCAACGCGAGTGTGGCCGCTGCTCCGCTCCTACCCTTCACGCCGGCCACCCCAGAGATCTCGAAAGCAGAACCACTGGAAGGGGCTCTCTCGAATCGCCCACTCGATCTCCGATGCCAGCCGCTCGAGCGCATGCTCGACGTCCGCGCGGCGATCGCTTGTGCGCGCCACTCGAAACGGCTCGCGCACGACGACCTCGCTGTCGAGGCGCCCTCGGCGGAAACAGAAGAGCGGCACGATCTCGACCTGGGCCGCCCGCGCAAGCGCGACCGGGCCGACGGGTAGTTCGAGGTCGCGATCGAAGATCTTCACTGCGGCCGCCCGCCCTCCCGAGCGAGGACGGTCGCCCTGAACGGCGACGACATCGCCGACTCGAAGGGCGCCGAGAAGCTCACCGGCGAGTCGCGCGTCGTCGCCGCTGACGAAGTGCATCTTGACGTTTGCGCCGCTCCCGTCGCGCACCAACTCGCTCACCAGCTCCTGAGCTCTTGGATCCATCTCTTCTTCTCGCACCACATGGATAGTCCGTTCACGACCCGCGGCCGGATTCAACAGGGCGGTCTCCCACGAACCGATGTGCGCCGTGGCGATCACGAAGCCCTCTGGCCCGTCCAGCAACCGACGCCACACCTCCTCACCCCGCAGTGTCAGGGCCGCCTCGCGCGTACCGCTCAGTCGCTCGTAGCGCTCCGACAGGCACCACGCCAGGTTCCACATCGTTCGGTAGATCCGCCTCTGACGCTGCCACCAGCCCGTCGGACCGAGGACCACTTCGAGGTTGTTCGCGATCGCCTTCCGAATCCGCCGCAAGGCGACGAAGAAGAACGTCGTGAAGAGCGTGATGAAGAACCAGATGGCCCAGTTCGGCAGAACCGAGACGCCCCAGAGGTGGAGGCGGTACCAGAAGCTTCCGGTGACGTAGAAGCGACCGAGGAGGCGCCGGGTGAGACCGCCTTGCGGCGCCTGTGGAGGCGTCTCGTGCGTCACGCGCTCCCCTTCCGGCCGAGCACTGCGTCGAGCGACGGCAGCACCACCATCGTCGCGAGCAGACAACCCACGACGCCAAGCGACACCAGGAGACCGGCGTTACGAAGGCCGGGAACACTGGTCGACACCAGGCTTCCGAAGGCGACACAGGTGGTCGCTGTGGTGAGCAGGATCGGGTGTCCAACCTCCCGCACCGCAGCTGTCAGACCTGCACTCGGGCTGGCGCGGTAGGCGTGCAACACGTGCAAGCCGTCGTCGAGACCGATGCCGAGGACAATCGGCAGAACCGCCAGAGTGGCAAGATCGAGCGGCCGGCCCAGGGCGCCCCAGAGACCCAACGACCAGAGCGCCCCCAGAAGCACAGGTGTCAACGCGAGCGCCGCATGCAGGACACTGCCGCGGAAGGAGATCAGCACGACGATCACCACGACACCGAGCGCCAAGCCGCCCAACGCCCGGAGATCGACTCCGGCGAGATCCCGGAGCTCGGAGCCGACCAGCGAAGCCGACGCTACGTGCCCTCGAGTCTCCGTGCGGATCCGCTCGACCAGCGCCTCCGGAGGTCCGGCCGGCCACTGGCTCTCCGGTGCGCGGATGCGGATCGCGGCGGCAAACCCTTCATCGTCGTGGTGCACCAGCTGCCGCAGCCACCCCGGCCAGGCCGACTCCGGCGGCGCTCCGGGATCCCTGCCATCTGCCAGGGAGCGCAGAGCCTCGAGTCCGCGTGCGAAGAAGTCCACCCGGAGGCCGGCGGCCGCGAGCTCCTCCTCGAGCCGATCGGCCGTCGCCGCCCACGGCAGCGCGCCGAGCTCGCCCAAACGCTCGGCGCTCGCTTCGCGGCCGCTGAGCCAGTCGGTCGGTGACGAAACGTCGACGTCCTCGCCCGCCGAGGCGCGAATCAGCTCGCGCACACGCGCCGCGCGCACCAGCGTCGTCGGAAGGTCGACGTCCGAGACCACCGCCGTCGCGGTCTGCGCACCAACTCCGAAGTCTTCGAGCAGGGCGGACTCCGCCTCGAACGCAGTGTGGTCGAGAGAGCGGAAGGTCCTCACGTCAGGATCGAGAGCCAGTCGCGTGACACCCCACGCGGCAATCGCTGAGCCGACCACCAGGAGGCCGAGCGCCACCGCCGCTCGGCGCCGCGCCCAGCCCGACGCCCAGTCGACGGAGCGACCAAGCCACCGCCAGAGCCAGCCTTCGCGACGGGTTCCGCGAACGCTCAAGAGGGCGAGGGGCGCTCCGACCACCAGGGAGCTGCCCAGAATGCACAGAACCCCGACGGCGACCAGTACGCCCAGTTCGCGAAGCGGCCTCGAGTGAGCTACGGCGAGGACAGCAAAAGCCCCTGCCGTCGTGAGCGCGGAGGTGACAATGCCGGCGCCGCTCGCGCGCAGGGCCGCGGCCATCGAGCTCCGCGGGCTCTCGTCGAGCGTGCGTCGTTGCCGGAACCGCGCGGCTCCGTGGATGCCGTAGTCGACCCCGAGGCCGATCAGGACCGCGGAGAAGCCGAGACTCGCCGCCGTGACGGCGCCGATCGACAGGGCGAGTACGGCGACCGTCCAGACCAAGCCGCCGAAGACGCTCGCCAGCACGGCGAGCGGTAGGCGAAGCCCGCCGAACGCTCCGACCAGGAGGAGGAGACATCCGATCGACGAGCCGATCATGCTTCTTTGGACATCCCGCCGGATCAGGGTCTCGTCCTCCGCGGCATAGAGCGGACCACCGGTCGCGAGGAACTCCAAGGGCAGATCGCTGTCGGCCTGGACGGTGGCGAAGGCGCTCTCGAACTCGGCGGCGAGCTCTCGGCCGGCAGTCGGGTCGATCTCGGTCTCAGTCGGGGTGACGAGAACCAGAGCCGCACCGCCGTCGCGGGCAACAAAAGCGCCGGTGAACGGGTCGATCGGCAGATCGCTCGAGCGCATGCGGAAGGCGGGCAGCTCATCGGCGAATCCGAGCGGATCCGCAGCGAGCTTCCAGCTATCGAGAGAGGCGAGAGGCGCCGCCACTTGACTTCGGATTCGCGCAACGCGGCGCTCGAGTGCGGCCGGGCTCATGCGCGCCTCGAGCGTCGACTTCCAGTCGTCGCCCAGTAGCAGCGGAGCGCGCGGTACGACGTAGTGACGCAGGAACTCGAGGTCGTCCTCCGTAACCCCGGAACGCGCATCGGCAATCCCAGGTCGGCCGTCCAGCTCGACGGCCAGCCGCTCGGAGGCCTCCACCAGCCGCGCCTCGACATCGGTGCGGGTGGCGTCGAGTGACCGAACGACGACGAACACCTTCTCCAACCCTCCAAAACGCTCGACGAAGACTCGATAGTCGGCGGCCGCAGGCGACTCCTCGGGGAGGAGAGCAACCGGATGCGTGTCCAGGGAGAAGCGACTCGCCGGCCACACTGCGCCGATTGAGAGCGCGAGCCCCAGGGCGAGAACCCACCCCGGGCGCTTCACGATGGATCTCATCCCAGGCGAGCGCGAGTCACCGCGACGGCGATCCGCATGCTGTCGACGAGCGGCCGGTAGTGGCTCGTCGCCCGACCGTCCGCTCTGCCGAGGCGGATCGGCGCGGAACGGATCACCAGACCCCGGCGAGCCGCACGCACGACGATGGCGCTCTCGGCTTCGAACCGAGAGCCTCGGAACGGCACCGTC
This sequence comes from Candidatus Multivoradales bacterium, assembly GCA_965212505.1. Lineage (GTDB taxonomy): Bacteria > Acidobacteriota > Thermoanaerobaculia > Multivoradales > JAHEKO01 > JAHEKO01. The sequence continues at coordinate 4,832,724 of OZ243123.1, read as the reverse complement.
TCGAACAGGCGGCGCGAGTAGATACGAAAGCCGGTCTGGATGTCGGGGAGCCGGCAGCCCGCGGCGAACGAGATCGCCATCGAAGAGAGCCGGTTGCTCGCGGAGCGCACTGCGGACATCTCGGCAAACAGATGGTCGCGGGTGCCCAGCACCAGGTCGGCGCCGCGGTCGTACTCCTTGAGGAGAACCGGAATCTCAGAGGGGAGGTGCTGACCGTCGGCGTCCAGGGTCAGCACCGCGTCGTGACCCTCACCGAAGAGCCGGTCGAAGGCGACGCGTAGGGCGTTGCCCTTCCCGCCGTTGACCTCGATCCTGAGCACCTCGGCTCCGGCCTCGCGCGCACGTGCTCCCGTGTCGTCGTCGGAACCGTCGTCGACGACCAGCACAGAGGGCATCTGTTCCAACGTCGCCTCGACCACCCCGCCGACGAACGGTGCGGCCTGGTAGGCCGGAATCGCTACGGCGACGCGCCGAGCGGCGAGGTCACCGCGGAGCGGCGCCGCGGTCATACCGACTCGGCCGGACTCCGCTCTGCCTGGAGCTCTTGGACAAAGTCCGCCAGGGTGGCGACCGAACGGAAGGTCTCGGGATCGATCTCTCGACCTTCGATCGTGACCCCGTACTCCTTCTCGATCATCACCATCAGTTCCAACGCGTCGACCGAGTCGAGACCCAGCTCCTCGCCGAAGATCTGCTGGTCGTCGCCGATCATCTCGGGCGTCATTCCGTCGAGGTGGAGACCCTCGATGATGAGGGTTTTCAGCTTGGCTCGGATCGCTTCCGTAGTAGGGGTATTCAATACGTTTTCTCGATTTGAGAGGCCTCTAGAATATAGTCTGGCAGAAGCACCGGCAACACTCGGCCGCGATGGAAGCGCGCCCGGAAGCTACCCTTGAAGCCGCCTTCAGACCCGATACTGGCCGCGTTCTCGAAGGTCGCGAACGACCGGCCGCAAACGCCCCTCGTGGTCGCCGGCGACCGCAGCCTGACGGCCAGCGAGCTCGACGGACTGGCCCGCTCGGCCACTCAGCGAGGTCTCGACGCGGGCCTCCAGCCGGGCGACGTCATCGCCCTCTCGGCCTCCTCGCCGATCGGCTTCCTCGCAACCTTCCTGGCACTACGGCGAATCGGTTGTGTCGCGCTCCTGCTCGACAGCTCGACGCGTCCTCCAGAGGGTGAGTCCATCACGGCGGAGATGCGAGCTCGTGGACGGCTGACGACGCCGTCGGGCTGGCCCGAGCGAACCGAGGATCTGACGTTCGAGTACGCCGAGGTGCAACACTCCGAGCCGGCGAAGGTCGACTCGGAGATTGCCGTCATCAAGCTCACCTCCGGCTCGACCGGCCGACCTCGCGGCATTCTGACACCGGCCGAGGCGCTGGTCGCCGACGAGGCGGCGTTGGCTCGCACGATGGAGCTCCGTGACGACGAGCGCATTCTGGCCGCGGTGCCGCTCTCCCATTCCTACGGTCTCTCCAGCATTGCGATGCCGGCGTTGGTTCGCGGCTCGACGATCGTGGTTCCCGACACGCGCACGCCGATGGGGCCGATGATGGCCGCCGTGGAGCAGAGCGTCACCTTCCTGCCCACCGAGCCGGCCAGCCTCAGCGCCCTCGTTCGGCTGAGCTCGCCACCTCCGTTGCCGCCCTCGCTGCGGCGCATCATCTCGGCCGGGGCCGCCCTGCCGCCCTCGACTGCCGCGCGCTTCCGTGAGCGCTTCGGTCAGCCGGTTCACGTCTTCTATGGCTCCAGCGAGTGCGGCGGCATCTGCTACGACCGCGACGGCACGGCGGCCGAGGCCGGTCAGGTCGGCAGCCCGGTCGACGGAGTTCGGATCGTGCTCGAGAACGGGGCAGACGACAACTCCGGCTCCGTTCGCGTCGAGTCGTCTGCCGTGGCGCGCTCCTACTACCCCGACACCAGCTCCCGGCTCGCCGACGGACGCTTCCGTTCGCACGACCTGGCTCGTTGGGAGGGCGACAACCTCGCCCTCGTCGGTCGCAGCGACGATCTGGTGAACGTTCGGGGCCGCAAGGTGAACCCGCGCGAGGTCGAGGCGGTCCTGGACCAACTGGAGGGGGTACACGACGCCGCAGTCCTGGGCGCGACCGGCACCGGCGGAGGCGAGATTCTCCGCGCAGTTGTCGCTTGCGACCCCGAGCTCGACGAGGCCACACTCCGCCGCTGGTGCCGCGACCACCTCGCCGACCACAAGGTGCCACGGAGCCTGGTTCTCGTCGATCGACTTCCGCGCACGGCGCGCGGCAAGCTCGATCGCGTCGCGCTTCGCCGGCTCTCCGAATCGAGCGCAACTCGGTGACGACCGAAACCAGCCGGCGGCGCTGGCGGCCGACGCTCTTTCTCGGCTCAAACGTCGCAATCAACCTGGCGGCGATCGGCGGCGCGCTGGTCGTGCCCCAGACCTGGGGCCTCGCGGCCGGCGCGGTCCTCGCGAGCCACGTGGCGATGGCCAGCGCAGGCATGTGGCCGCGATCGACCCTGCTCGGTCCGAACCTCGTACGACTCCCCCCGCGAGAACGTGGCGTGGCCCTCACGTTCGATGACGGTCCCGATCCGAGAACAACCCCCCGTGTTCTCGATCTGCTGGCCGAGAAAAACGCGCGCGCCACCTTCTTCTGCGTCGGCCGGCGGGCAGAGCGTCATCCCGATCTCATCGCCCGCATTGTCGAGGAGGGGCATCGGGTCGAGAACCACTCGCACCATCACTCGAACGCCTTCGCCTTCCTCGGTCCGCGGGCGCTGGGCCGTGAGCTCGACCGCGCCCAGGAGACGTTGACCGAACTGACCGGGCGGCGGCCACGCTACTTTCGTGCGCCGGCCGGCATGCGCGGCCCTTGGCTCGAGCCGGTGTTGGCTCGCCGCGGACTGCACCTCGCCGCATGGACACGCCGCGGCTTCGACGCCGTCGACCCGAACGCCGATCGCATTGCACACCGACTGCTGCAGGGTCTCCAGGAGGGCGACATCCTCCTCCAGCACGACGGATCGATGGCCTCCGATCAGGACCGAACCGCCACCGTAGTCGACGTCCTGCGGCGCATACTCGCCGCCATCGCGCACGCCGGGCTGACGACGGCGCCCCTGCCGGCTCCCAGGAGTCCCGAGTGACACACCCACCCATCGATCAACTGCTGCCTCACGGTCCACCCATCCGTTTCGTGGAAGAGATCGTCGGTGAGGTCGACGGGGCTTTCGTCTGTCGAGCTCGCATTCCGGCGGAGCTGGGCGTCGAAGGGTTGGCCTCTCCCCTTCTCGGCATCGAGATGGGCGCTCAGACGGCGGCCGTGCTGGCCGCGCTCGATCGGGGCAGCGACGACATCGGTCCGCGCATGGGCTACCTCGTGTCGGTGCGAAACGCCCGCTTCGAAACAGGTGTCCTGCCGGTCGACCGAGCGCTCACGGTCCGCGCCCGCCGCGCCGGCGGGGTCCATCCGCTCGCCACCTTCGAGGTCGAGATCGACGGCTACCTCTCGGCGACGATCGGCACCTACGCCGCCGACTGAGAAACCGAGGACGGCATGCTCGACGTACCTCTCTAGCGAGATGAGATCTCTCGCCCTCGTCTGCCTGACCCTCGCCCTCGGCGGCTGCTTTCCGCGGAACCCGGGGCCCCGCCTCGCACACTTCGCCGACCAGGCGCCCGCTGTCGGGGCACCCGCACCGGAGTTCGAGCTACCGAGCGTCGACGGCGAGGTGGTGCGTCTGAGCGACCTCATCGGCGAGCGCCCGCTGGTCGTGCAGTTCGGTAGTCACTCGTGTCCGGTCTATCGGTACCGACGTCACTCGATGGGCGAGCTCATCGACGAGTACGGCGACCGCGCCCACTTCGTCGTGGTCTACACGCTCGAAGCTCATCCGGCCGGCTCGAAGAGCCCCTACGACGACGAAGAGTGGCTCACGATGATCAATCGAGTGACCGGAGTCCGCGTGACTCAGCCCGGCGACGACCGGGAACGGCTCGCACAGGCCGCCTTCTCGCGCGACCGGCTCGGACTTGCGCAGACGATGCTCGTCGACCGGGTCGACGACGGAGTCTGGACCGCCTACGGCGGCGCCTCGTCTCCTGGGTTCGTGATCGACGTCGAGGGGCGCATCGCCTCGCGTCAGGTCTGGATCGACCCCAAGGAGATTCGACGAACCCTCGACCACCTGCTCGCACCGACCTCGGGCGAGCCGTCGAGCGAACTCACTCTCGACAACTGACCGTCGGGAGCTACTTGCCCCACGCTCGCTGCAGGTCGTCGCTATTGACCATCTCGGCAAACGCTTCGAGCAGCGCGTCGCTCAGCACCTCATTGCAGTTGTCGTTGCTGAACTTCTTGCCGTAGCGCGTCGCGTCGCCGAAGGCGGTCGCCGACACGTCCTCGAGGCTGTAGGCCACCCGGGCAGTGGCGTTGTAGGTCGCACCCACCGGCTGGTTCGTCTCGAGGACTTTGATCTCGAGTAGCCGCACGCGCAGCTTGAGGCGGGAGTCGGAATCGACGCGGAGGCCCCAGTCGCCCGCGACCTGCTGCAAGGTCTCCTGGACGAAGCTGACGACGTCGCTCGTCGCCTTGAGGTTGTGGCGACGGTCGTCGTCGTCGGTACGTGTACCGATGACGGAAGCGTCGTCCTGTCGACGATCGTCGACGACCTCGATGGAGACCGAGCGGTCGAGCATGCCGCCAGAGAGGTTTGCGACCGCCGCTCCGATCGACTGCTGCGGCAGAAACTCGAGATCGATGTTGGGGTTGTTCTTCTTGGCGGTCGCCGGCGGGGCGAGAGCCAAGAGCGCTACGACAAGAATCAGGATCAGACTCGTTCGCGCCACGATAATCTCCTCGAAAGATGCGCCGACTCAGCTGGTTTCAGGAAGCGGGGTCTGCCTCTATCTTAGCGGGTCCGGCGAACGGACCTTCCTCGCTCCAAGATGAGTGACACACCTCCCGGCCCTCGACCGAAGCGCCGTTCGCTCGGCGGCGCGTTTGTCGAGATGTACTACCGGCTGCGTCAGCGAGAGCAGACGCCGGTGCGCGTCGCCTTCTCCGTCGGCGCGGGCACGTTCATCGGGTGCCAACCGCTCTACGGACTGCACCTTGTCCTCTGCCTCGGCGCAGCCAAGCTCTTCCGTCTGAGCGCCGCAATCTCCTATCTCGCCGCCCACGTCAACAACCCCTGGACCGCACCGTTTCTCATCTACCTCGAGGCGACCGTCGGACACCGTCTCATGCGCGGCAGCTGGCTGGGTCTCGACCCCGGCGAGCTTCGCGACCTCGGAGCCCTGGGGCTCGGTCGTGATCTCTTCGTCGGGAGCGGCGTGGTCGGCCTGGCTCTCGGAGGCCTGCTGACGGCGTTCTCGCTCTGGGTCGGCCGCCGCTGGAAGCGCTCTCCGTTCCGCTCCCGGCTGGTGAACCGAACCGCGCGACGCTACATGGATCAGGGCCTCCGAATCTGGGAGGCGGTCCGGGCCAAGGTGCGCTACGACCCGGTCTATCTCGGACTGCTTCGATCGATCCGTTGGCCCTCGACCGGTCGCCTTCTCGATCTCGGATGCGGCCGCGGACTTCTGCTCGCCGCCGTCCGCGCATCGGAAGAACTCGCCGCGGAAGGCCACTGGCCAGACGGCTGGCCACCCGCGCCGCAGCGGCTCCAGCTGACCGGCATCGAAGTCGACCCGAAGGCGGCCGCGGTCGCACGTGCCGCACTCGCTGAGGGGGCGACGATCGTCGAGTGCGACCTCGCCACCGCCACCGTTCCGTCGTGCGACGTCGTAGCCCTCCTGGACGTCCTCCACTACCTGGACGCCGATGCCCAGGAGCGGCTGATCGCTCAAATCGCAGAGAGACTCGCACCGGGCGGCCTCCTGCTCCTCCGCGAGGCGGACGCCGGCGGCGGACTACGCTTCTGGCTGACGCGCGTTCAGGAGCGCCTCAGCTCGTGGGCGCGACGGGAGTGGGCCCGGCCCTTCCACTATCGCTCCGAGGACAACTGGCGCGAGCTCCTCTCGCGTCAGGGCCTCGAGGTCGAGAGTCGCCCGATGGCGAGCGGAACGCCGTTCGCGAACGTGCTGGTCGAGGCCAGGCGCCCCCGCCTCACCGATCAGGACTGAGCGAGCCGCGGCGAGCCGTCGTTGCGATCGGAGGGTACCGGGGCGGAGAGGTCCAACCGCCGGTGGAAGAGCCGGTAGAAAAGGTACTGCCGCTCGACTCGCCACCACATCCGCAAGCCTTGGAACAACATCGGCAGCGCCTCGCGTGCGAGCCCCGGAGACTTGGCCGCCACGTGCCAACCCGCGTTGCGCCGACCGTAGGCGCCGGTCCGGCGACGGAAGCGCGCCAGGCGATTCAGGCGTCGGTTGAACGCGGACATCACCCGGTGAGCCCAGAGCGAGGAACTCTTGGAGAGACCAAAGACCGGGTGGGCGAGATTCTCGTCGTCCTCGTAGACCGGCGACACCACGCCCAGGTAGTACATTGCGGTGTCGAAGAGGAACGCGGCCGAGGTCAGCTCCGCGTCCCCGAGGATCTCGTACTTACCCTTGTAGAGGGCTTCGAACCATCGGGTGTACGAGTTCTCGAAGAGCTCGTTGTGTTTGCCGAGGCGCTCCGACAGCGCCTCGCCTTCGACCTCGCCGGCGAGTTCGTCGGCGATCAGCGCCGTCGTCGCCCAGCTCGACATGCCGACGTAGTCGAGTCCGGGGCTGTAGAGCGGATCGATGAAGGCGGCGGCGTCGCCCACCAGCGCCCAGCCACGGCCTGCGTATCGCTCGGAACTGTAAGCGAGACTCGACGATGCCCGACAGTCGCCGTCGAGCATTTCGGCGTTGTTCAAAATCTCGCGCAGGCCGGGCTGCCGAGAGACAAAGCTGCGATAGCGCTCACGGGTGCTGCCCGAGCCGTCGAGCTCGAAGAGCTCGCGGTTGTAGACCAGCCCGACCGACGTCTCACCGCCCGCCAGAGGGATCACCCAGCACCACCAACCGTAGTCGCAGAAGTGGTTGGTCGCCAGCCGCCGCGACGCACCGATGTCGCGCAGCTCGTCCCCGGCATCGGTGCGATCGGCGAGCATGCCCGAGAGGGTCGGCCCGTCCAGGTCCTCCGCCCCCTTCCAGCGCGCCCAGACGGCCGCCGTCGGGTGGTCCTCGGTTCGGCGATGGAGGCCCAGCTGGCGTGCGAGGAAACACCGCCGACCGGAGGCGTCCAGAACCCAGCGCGTCGTGACGGTGTGTCGCTCGCCGTCGGCATCCAACGTCACCCGGCTCTCGGGCCAGTCGAGATCCACCGACATCACCTTGGCCGGGCGGAGGACGTCGCAGCCGGCCTCTTCCGCGGCGGTGAGGAGGTGCTCGTCCAGCTGGGACCGGTCGAGCTGGAAGCTGGGGATCCGAGGCACGTACCGAGGGCCGATCTCCGAGAGCTCGTGCAGCTCACGATCGGCGCGATCGCGGAACCAGAAGCGCAGGCCGTGCTTCGGAAGATGAGCGCGCGACAGATGGTCGTAGAGACCGAGCACGCGATGCAGGAAGTAGCCCGAGACCTCAACCGTCGCCTCTCCGACCTTGTGATCGAACTCGCGCCGCCGCTCGACCACCAGTACCCGCGCCCGCGGATGACGGCGGCGCAGGAGCGCCGCGCAGGCTGAGCCGGCGGCCCCGCCACCGAGGATCACGACGTCGTAGCGCTCATCGGGGGTCACGAGAGTCATTCTAGGTTGTCTTCGGCACTCGAAGGCGCGGGTCGACTCAGGCCGAGGTTCCCGAATCGACGATCAACGCCTGACCGGTGGTCGCGCTCGCTCGGTCCGACAGAAGGAACGCCACCGTGTCGGCGACCGCCTCGACGCTGGTTCCCGCCGGCAGGCATTCGTCCGCACGGAGCTTCGCCACCACCGGGTCGCTCAGCTCCTCGGTCATCTCGGTGGCGACGAAGCCGGGCACCACTGCGTTCACCCGTATGCCGCGCTTGCCCACCTCCCGAGCGAGACAGCGCGTCATCGCCAGGAGGCCCGCCTTCGAGGCCGCGTACGCCGACAGACCGGCAACGCCGTGGAGTGCGCTCAACGAGGCCACGTTCACGATCGAGCCCCGCCGCCGACTGACCATGCCCCGAAGTACCGCTCGACAGATGCGGAACGGCCCGCCGAGGTTGACGTCGAGCATGCCGTCCCACGCTGCGTCGCTGGTCATGGCGAGCAGTTGACCGCTCTGGGCGCCGGCGGCGTTGACTAGCCCCTCGAGTGGCGCTAGCGCCTCTTCCACTTCGCTCACGAGGCGGGCCGGCCGCTCCCGATCGGCCGCGTCGAGATGAAACGCCTGCGCGCCGGTTTGCTGCTCGAGTTCCCGCGCGCTCTCCTCGCCGCTCCGGAAGGTGAACGCAACCTGCCAACCGTCGGCGACCAGTCGCTCGACGACCGCGCGACCGATGCCGCCACTGCCCCCGGTCACCAGCACCACGCCACTCCTGGTCTCTTCTCTGCTCACGAGTCGACTGCCTCCAGAACGGTCCACGCGGCCGCGCCACCAGCCGCAAGAGAGGTGACGAGTAGGCGACGTGGCGGCGGCAGCTCGCGACCATCGTGCGGCTCGATGCCGATCTCCGGGTCGACCTCCGAGAAGCCGCCGGTCGGCCCGAACGGCTCCCCATGCGCCGCCAGAATTGCCGCCGCCAGATGCCCGCCGCCGTACTCTCCCACAACCCCTTTGGGTGCGAGTACCGGCGGCACGTCCGAGCCGGGCCAGAGCGCGCGTAGGACGCCGCCTTCCAAACGATCGCCCGACCGCGAGCCGGAGGCACCCGACACAACTCTGTCGATGCTGTCGAGGTCGATACCGGCCCGTTCGAGGCCGTCGCTCAGGCGCCGCGAGAGCACCGTGGGATCGCTCGACCATCCCGCAACGGGCGCAGCGGCATCGAAGCCCGAGAGCGAAAGTCGCACCCTCGCGAGCGGGCGTGCACCTCTCTCGATCGCACGGTCTTCGCGCTCGAGAACGACCACACCGGCGCTCTCCGCCAGCTGAAAGCCGGTTCGAGAACGATCGAACGGACGAGCCACCTCGAAGCCCTCCGGTGCCTCAGGATCGGCCAGAGCGCCAAAACTCGCGAGCACCGAGTGCAGAAGCGGGTTCACCTCGTCGACGCTGCCGGCGATGCCGATTTGTGCTCGCCCGCTCGCAATCTCTCGAGCCACGGTTCCAAGCGCGATCAAAGGACCCGCCTCTCGCTGGGTCACCATGATGTTCGGCCCGAGCGCTTTGAGCATCAGCGCCACCTGTGCCGACGGTGCGTTCGCGACCGACTCGGTAAAGAGTGCCGGCGAGGTCGCCTCTGGGCCGTCTTCGTAGATCGTCTTGACGATCCGCTCGGAGAAGTCCATCGGTCCGAAAGAGGTCGCGAGCCCGACCGGGGCGCCGCAGCCCAGCTCGCCGGACCCCAGTGAGGCGTCTTCGAGCGCCAGCTTCGCCGCGACGACGGCGAGCCGCGACGGGCGACTCATGCGTCGAGCAGCCCGGGGAGAGAGCCACGGCAGGAAGTTCGGCAGCTCGATCAGCGACGCCTGTCGGCTCGCACCGTTCGGGCCGGTCGAGGCGCCGACGACCTCCGCCCACCGAGGCTCCGACCGAAGCAGCTGTTCGGCGAGCGCCTCGCGCCCCCCACCCACAGCGGCGATGGTGCCGAGCCCGGTGACGACCACTCCAGGGCGACCCTGCGTCACACGGCCTCGCTCGCGTTACGGCCCAGTACCAGAACCGCGTTGGCGCCCCCGAACGCCAGGCTGGTCGAGATCGCCACCGAGAACGACTCGATCGCCCGCGGCTCGGAGCGCACCAGGTCGACGCCCAGCTCGTCGTCGATCGCTCCGTCGCCGGCGGTCGGCGGTACCAGGCCGTGGACGAGGCTCTGCACGGTGGCGACCGCTTCGATCGCGCCGGCGGAGCCGAGGAGGTGACCGAGGGCGCCCTTGATCGAAGTGGTCGGCAGGCGCTCGGCGCGGTCGCCGAACACCCGGTGGAGAGCCTTCCACTCCGAGACGTCGTTGAGCGGCGTGCCGGTCCCGTGCGCGTTGACGAAGTGGACGTCCTCGGGACTCACCCGGGCGTCCGCCAGGGCGCTCGAGATCGCTCGAGCTGCGCCTTCGCCTTCAGGGTGAGGAGCTGTCATGTGGTAACCGTCGCAGCTTGCGCCAGTGCCGAGCAGTTCGGCGAGTGGCTCGCACCCGCGGGCCTGCGCACGCTCGGAGGACTCCAGCACCAGTATCCCCGCCCCCTCGCCGACGCTCAGGCCGGCACGGTCGCCGCGGAACGGCCGACACGGCCGCTCGTCCACCGCGCGCAAGGCATTGAAGCCCGAGTAGGTCAATCGGCACAAGGAGTCGGCACCGCCGGCTACCGCCAGGTCGACCTCGCCGGCGCGCAACGCCTCGAGAGCCGCCCCGACCGCCAGGGCGCCCGACGAGCAGGCCGAGGACAGAGTCTGCACCGAACCGCTGGCGCCGATCGAACGCGCAACCGCATCGCCAGGGCCATTGATCTGCTGCGACTCCAAGAGTCGCCGCAAGGGGCGACCCGCCCGCACTCCAGTCATGCGAGCGTAGTACTCCTCGCCTTCGAGCATGCCCGCCGTACTGCTGCCGAAGAAGACCCCGAGTCCCGGCTCGCCCTGAGCAACGCCCGCCATCGTCATCGCCTCGGCAGCCGCCGACACCGCATAGCGGTCGGCCTGTGAGAGGCGCGACCAACCCGGGATCCGCTCGCCGAGCTCGGCAGGAGGATCCGGGACCTCCGCCGCTAGCCGAGTCCGCTGGCCCCGGACGTCGAAGCGACGGGGAGCATCAACGCTCGTCTGTCCTGTGAGCAGCCCCTGCCAGAGGAGATCGGCGCTCCAGCCGAAGGCGCTCACCGCACCCAGCCCGGTGATGACGATTCGCGGAGTCGATCGCCCGCTCAGGCCGGTCTCCCCGGCATTGACGTCCGGTGAATTCGCTCGCCAATGCCGATGCGACGATGGAGAGTGACAAAGCCGAACAGGAGCGCCATGCGAAGACGGGTCGTGAGTCGCGGTTTCGAGTTGCCGGCGAGGGTCGTCACCACGGCCTCGAGTAGGCCCCACCGGGTCGCCGGCTGGAACATGATGTCCCGGAAGGCCGGATCGTAGAACGCGGCCACCATTTTCCGGAAGTAACGGTAGCGCTTCGCCTGGGCACGGTCGTAAGCGACAAACGGTCGCTTCGACCGGCTCGAGATAGCCGCCAGAGCGGCCCGCCCCGCCTCACATCCAGACTCGAGCGCGAGCAGGACTCCTGTCGAGAAGACCGGATCCAGAAACGAGCCGGCGTCGCCAGCGAGCAGCCACCCGTCCCCGGCGTAGCGGGTGGGCGCATAGGAAAAGTCTGCATCCCTACGCACCGGCGCAACCCGTCGCGCGCTCTCGAACAGATTTGCAAGCGATGGAACCCGTCGCAGGGTGCTCTCCAACAGGCTCTCGCCGTCCGCTCGCCGTGGCTCAGACTCACTCGATGGTGTCACCAAACCGACGCTCGTCAGAGTGGCCGTGATCGGAATCAGCCAGACCCAACTCATGTCGTTCATCGACACGATGCGGATATCGCCGGCTCGCTCGCCTTCGAGCTGCAAGACGCCTTCGAATTGTGAATGCTCGGCAACACAACGCAACGTGCGATCTTTCCGTCGCAGGTCGAGGCTGCGTGCCACGAAGCCCCGCTGTCCCGAGGCATCGATCACCGTTCGCGCCGCGACCTGGTGACAGCGGCCACGTTCGTCGCTGTAGGTCATCAGGCTCTCGCCCTGCTCGGAGCAGAAGCGATCGGCCCGGCAGCCCTCCAGAACCTCGGCGCCCGCCGCGCGCGCGTTGTTCAGGAGGAGTTCATCGAACCGGTCGCGCGGCACCTGATAGGTCTTCGGCTTCGCCACCTCCCGGGAGAGCGAGAAGTCGATGTAGCTCTCACGCTCGCCGTCTTCCGTCCAGAAGCTCGCGCCTCGCTTGACCACGAAGCCCTCTTCGCGAACCCGCTCCGCGACACCGAGCTCCTCCAAGAGACGGTTGCTCTCGGGCAACAGACTCTCCCCGATATGAAATCGAGGAAAACGGTCCCTCTCGAGAACCAGGACGTCCGCGCCGCCGCGGGCTGCGACCGTAGCCGCGCTCGAACCGGCCGGCCCGCCGCCGATCACCACGACGTCCCGCCTCGCCGGCGGCTGACCACTCATTCAGCGGGATTCTAGCCAATGACAAGATCGCCGCCTCGTGCGCAACGAGTACTTCGAGCTTCTCCGGACCAACCGCAACTACCGCATGCTGTGGAGCGGCGCGGTTGCGTCGTTCCTGGGCGACTGGTTCAACACCATCGCGCTTTACGTCATTGTTCAGAAGCTCACCGGCTCCCCGCTCGCCCTGGGCGCGGTCTTCATCACCAAGCTGTTGCCGTTCGCGCTCGGCTCGCCGCTCGCCGGACTGCTCACCGATCGATTCAGTCGCCGCAAGCTGATGATCGGTACCGACGTCCTCCGCGCGGTCGTCGTGCTCGGGTTCCTCCTCATCGACCGACCCGAAGAGCTGCCCTGGCTCTACGCGCTGATCTCACTCCAGGTCTTTCTGAGCGCGGTCTTCATCACCGCGCGCATGGCTTCGATCCCCAACATCACGACCGACGAACAGCTGCCCGTAGCCAACGCCCTGTCTGCTGCGACCTGGTCGGTCATCCTGGCGATCGGCGCCGCGCTGGGAGGAGTCGTCACCGACCTGCTGGGTACCGACGCCGTCTTCTGGCTCGACAGCCTGACCTACGTCGTCTCCGCCTTTTTTGTCTGGCAGACGGTGATCCCGCAGCGCACCGACGCGATGAAAGAGGGCGCCACCCTGCTCGACGCCGCGCGCGACATCGTCGAAGGCTGGCGACACATGCTCCGCCACCCTCGGATCGCGCGGGTCGCAACCGCCAAAGCGGTCTGGTCGGTGGGCGGCGGCGGACTGGTCTTCATGCTGGCAATCCTCGGCGAACAGCTCTTCCCCGCCGCACCGGCTCTTGGAATCGGCGTTCTCTATTCCGTGCGCGGAGTCGGAACTGGGATCGGGCCGATCGCGGCCCGCAGGCTTTTCCCAGACGAGCGGACTTGGCCGTCGGCGCTCGGAATCAGTGTTGTTCTTTGCGGCCTGGTCTATCTGCTCATCGGCGCCCTTCCGTGGTCGCCGTGGGGATGGATCGCTCTACTGGTCGGCCTGGCGCATGCACCCAGCGGCATCAACTGGGTCTTCTCCAGCATCCTGCTGCAGCGGCGCACCGAGGACCGCTTCCGCGGCCGTGTGGTCGCCACACAGTGGCTACTGCTCACCGTCGCCGACAGCCTCTCGATCCTGGCGGCGGCGCTCCTGCTCGAATTTGGTGGCTTGAGCTTGCGCAACGGTCTGCTCACCTTCGCGAGCATCGAAGTGGTGTGCGGTCTCCTCTGGTGGATTCTCGTCGTGCCCGCCGAGAGGGCGGACCAGGAACGGATTGACGGTCGCGGCCGAGACTCTCTATCGTAGGAATGCGATGAACTCGGCGCCGCCCGACTCACAGGGATTCCCTCCCCAGTGCTGCACGCTCGATCTCGAGGGCGCGGACCAGGAGCGACTCCTCTCCATGTTGAAGGCGCTCGGGAACCCCATCCGGTTCGAGATCATGAAGTTTCTTCTCACCCACCCCGGATGTATCACCGGCGACATCGTCGACCATCTGCCGGTGGCGCAGGCGACGGCCTCGCAACACCTCAAGGTGCTCAAGGAGGCCGGCTGGATCGAGGGTCAGCCCACCGGCCCGGCAACTCGGTACTGCCTCGACCCTCAGTCGATCGAGTGGTTCCGCGAGCGGGTCGGCGAGATCTTCTAGCGGGTCCGGCTCAACAAGCCCCGTCCTCGTCCGTGGCGCGCTCCCGGCGACGAGAGGCCGCCGCTCGACGGCGCGCCTCGCGGAACTGCGCCCTGACTCGACCCGCTTGCACCGACATCACGATCGCCTGAACGGCGCCGATCTCGGCACGACTCACCCCGACGTCTTTGGCGACCCCAAAGTAGCTCTGCATTCACGGCTCACAGCCGCTCGACATCGCCACCGCGAGCTGCAGCATCGCCACGGTGCGCTCGTCGAGCTCATCGCTGGAGCCGGCGCTCTCGTAGAAGGCTCGCCAGGCATCGCTCTGAGATTTCGGAAGCATGTCTCGAACCCCCTAGGCCACGAGCAGCTGGAAGCAGTAGCCGATACCGATCACGCCGACCGTGAACACAGCGAGCATCTCGAAGAGCAGACGGCGCGGCAGGATGCGCGCAAGCAGTATCCCCTCGGGCACACTGAAGCCAGAGGAGGCCATCAGGAACGTGGTCACGACGCCGACACCGACACCCTTGCTCAGAAGCCCGGCTCCGATCGGCAGGAGCACGACGACACTCGCGTAGACGGGGACTCCCAAAAGGGCCGCTGCCGGAATGGCCAGGAGCGAGTCGACGCCACCAATTCTGGCCAGCACACCATCCGGCACGTAGTCGTGCACCAGCGCTCCTGCGACGATCGCGAGAGTGAGGGACACGGCGAGTTTGCGAAGGTCAGCGAGGCTGTGTCGGAAGGCGCCGGCGAGCTTGCCAAGCTCGCCCCTCCCATCCGCCGGAGCAACACTCGCGGTCGGCGCCTCGCTCCCACACGAGTCTCCACAGCCCGAGTCGGCGCCCGACTGCGGTTCGTCTACGGCCGTGCGCCCGCTGAGGAGTAATCCGCCGAGCGCGGCGAGCGCCATGGCCGCAACGGCGTAGCCGAGCGCGTACTCCAATCCGACGTAGCGCCAGAGTAGTGCGATCGCCACGGGGCTGACCAAAGGAGACGCGATCAGAAAGGCGACCAGTGTCGAGGTTGGCAATCCCGCGCGCAGGAGGCCCGAAGCGAGGGGTACCGTCGAGCAGGAACAGAACGGAGTGACGGCGCCGAGCAGCGTCGCCAACGGAACGCCCCGCCATGCGGAGCGCGCGCCGAGCAGCCGACGGAGCCGCTCGGGCGTCAAGCGGTCGGTCAGCCAATAGACGATCGTGCTGACCAGAACGAACAGCACCACGAGTTCGACGCTCAGGCGCGCGGCGAAGCGAAGGGTGTCTGCCCAATCAATCATCGTAAAAATACGATAAAACAACTCCATGAGCCTGTCAACCGCCCACCGCTCGCCCTCCGTTTGACCCGGTCCCGACCCGCGCGGTAGCTTGTCGCTCTCCCTCGAAGGATCGAAACCGATGGTCAGTGAGAACCAGGTTCCCCCGGAGATCTCGCCCAATCGCTACATCGAGAAGGTGAGCCTCGGCACCGGCGAAGTGCTGGACGAAGAGATCCAGCCCCGTCGGCTCCTCGTTCACCACCATCGCGACTACCACATCGTCGACATCCACGCCCACTACATGATGGGGCGGGTGGTCAAGGCGACCGGCGACGAGGACTGGGCGTACGAGAAGATGAAGCGCATGCGGCGCCTCGGGCACCGCACCGCCGAGGTGCTGGCCAAGGCCATCGGCCAGAAGAACCCCGAGAAGATCTCGAAGGCACTCTTCGGCCTCAAAAAGCGCGAGTACTTCTTCCGCTACAAGCGGCACCCCCACTCGAAGGAGGCGATCCAGGCTACGCTGGCCGAGCTCAAGCGAGAGGCCGCGGAGAGGCTCGAGGCGGTCACGGTAGATGGCCGCCCAGTGATCCGAGTGCTGCTCACGGGCGGCACCGGCTTCGTGGGCAAGGAGTTCCTCTGGCAGGTGGCGCACGACGACGAGGTCGCGGAGGTCGTCGTGCTGATCCGACCCAAGGAGATTCGGGATCGCAAGACGAAAGAGGTCGAGCGTGTGATGTCGCCCGCCGAGCGCGGACAAGAGCTACTCGAGCAGCTCTGGCTCGGCGACTCCGAGACGGCGACCAAGTTCCGGTTCGTCGCAGGAGACGTCGAGCAGCCGCACCTCGGGGTCGACGAGGCGGAGAGAGAGCGGCTCGCGAGCACGTTGACGCACGTCGTTCACTGCGCTGCGAGCGTCGCCTTCGACGATCCCTACGACGTGTCGTTCCGCGCCAACGTCACCGGCACCCTGAACGCCCTGCGGTTCTCCCAGTCGCTCCAGGATGAAGAGGGCGGTCCGTTCGTGGCCCACGTCTCGATCGAGACCTCCTACATCCACGGACGACACATCCGCGCACCGGCGCGCGAGGACGAGATCGTCTTCCCTCGGAAGTTCTACAACAACTACTACGAGCTCACGAAGGCGATGGCGTCCATCGAGACCGAGCGCTACATGCTCGACAAGGGGCTGCGCGTCATCCAGCTCTGTCCGGCCATCGTCATCGGCGAGTCGCGGGCCGGCAACAATCGAGGTGACACCAAGGTCGTCAACGCTCCGGTCAACCTGTTCGGTCGCGTCGGCGAGGCACGAGACCAGGCCGGCAGTCGCTTCGAGCGTTCCAAGATCTCGGCCCTCACCCGCCTGGCCACCATCTTCCCGGCCGACCCCTCGGCGGAGATCAACCTGATCACCGTCGATCGAGTGGCAGCCGGCATGGTGGCCGCACTCAAGCGCGCCGAGGCGATCGGCGAACGCGTGCACCTCGCCTCCGACACTCGCGTTCGATCGGAAATGATCCGCGACATCGTCGGCGAAGAGGTCGGGGTGAAGGTCACACTCGCGGAGCCCACGCTGCACCGCAACGTCACCCTGCCACTACTGACCCGAGTTCTGAGGCGCTTGAAGCAGCAGCGCGTCGCCTACGCGATGGAGAAGCTCGGCTCGATCTTTGCGAGCTACTCCGAGTGGGGACAGCCGGTACACGCGGTGGGCAACGACGTTCGCATTCTCGGCCTGTCCGAGGATCGGCCCGACGCCACGCACGCGTTCCGCATGCTCTGTCGCCACAACCGGTACGTGCAGGAGTTCGGCAAGGTCTGGGACCTCCACGAGATCTCTCGACGCGAACGGATCTGGTGGGGCTTCATTCTCGAGCTCGAGCGCCAGACGAACGGTCCGGCCGGGGCGATCGAGGCCGAAGAGTTCCGACGCCTGCTCGACGAACGACTCGACCTGGAGAGCTTCGAGGCGCGCGCCTAGTCCGGGCGGCGACTCTGAATCGCCTCTCTACGAACGACCCGAATCCGGCGCCGACGCGGGACGATCGGCGGACCCGAGACGCGCGACCAGAAGCGTCACGTCGTCCTCCAGCTCTCGGTCGGTAGAGGCCTCCAACCGGTCGACCAGCCGATCGACGATCGATTGAGAGTCGCCACCGGTCTCGACCGCTTCGCGATAGAGGCGCTCGACTCCGGGATAGCCCAGGTGACCGCCCTCGGCCAGCTGCAGTTCCGGCAGCCCGTCGCTCATGAAGAGCAGCGTGTCGCCGGGCTCGAGTTCGGTCCGAGAGATCGAGTACGGGAAATCCATCGGCGAGCCGAGCGGCGCACCACTCAGGGCCAGCTCCTCCACCGCCCCGCTCGACCGGCGGTGAATCAACGCCGGCGGCATACCCGCTCCGACCGCCTCCAACACGGGTCCGTCGAGGCGCATGAGCCCGAACGCCATGTTCAGCCGCCCAAGGCGCATTCTTCGCAAGGCGGAGTGCATCTTCTCGGCCACCGCGACGAGGTCGTCGTCGCTCGAGCCGTAGGTGAGCAGACTCTTGATCGCGACCACCATCATCCCGGACTTGAGGCCGTGACCGGTGGCATCGCCGATCGCCAGGATCAACGAACCGTCGTCGCGCTCGATCACATCGTAGAAGTCGCCCCCCACCTCGCTCGCCGTCTCCATCCGGGCCGCGAGCCGCAACCCGGCGCGGTCCGGCAGTTCGCGGGGTAGCAGAGACAGCTGCAGGTCACGGCCCTGCTGCAGCTCAAGCGCCTTCCGAGCGTCCTCTTCCTCGAGCAGCAGCCGCTCGAGCTCTCCCTGGCGTTCGATCTGCGCCTCTCTGCGTCGACTCACGCCACGTGCCGCGGCGGAAGCGGGAATCGCGAAGAGGAGCGACAGCACGATGGAACCGGCGAGCAACCCTTGGCGGAGGCGGCCGATCTCGCCCTCAACCCGAGACAGGTTCTCGTGCGTCGAGATTGTCCAGCCGGTGCCCTCGACCGGCGTGAAGTAGACCATCTCCTGCGTCATCCGGGGTCCATAGCTGAGATGGCCCATCGCGCCAGCTCCCTGCTGAATGAGCTGACTCCAAACGGTCGACTCCCGCCGACCGTCGGGTGTGAAGACCGCACCCGGCTTGACGTCCATCCCGAGCTGCTCGAGATTGGGGTGGCTCAGGTAGCGACCGTCGTCCTGGTTGATCAGGCAGACATAGCCGCGGTCGACCTCGCTGCCGGCAGTTGCCGCCTGGAACTCGGCGATCGCCTGCTCCTCGCTCAGACCCGCTTCGAGCCGGATCTGGAGGAACGCGTCCATCGCGCGCGCCTGTCGCTCGTTCACGTCGTTGAGAAGGTCGACGTAGACACGCTCCGCAAAACCGAGAATGGCGGGAGCGACGAGCGCCCCCACCACCAGAATCGACAGAAAGACGGCGACGAAGGTGTAGAGCGTCGGTCGCCAGATCCGGAGGGTGCCGTCTAGTCTCGGGGGCTCTTGCATCTTGATCACCTCGGGCCGCTTGTGTCGCACACTTGAGTAGTGCGACGACGGCACCCACCGTTACGCGCGTCGGATCGATCGCGGACTCCCGGATAGGCCGCAGCCACGGCTGCAGCGAGATGCGACCGCTCGCTCGCCAAGGAATACTAGAATCGATCAGGTCCCGGAGCCGGTACGAATGAGCCCTGAACGGAGAGGGAAGAGCCGCACACTGCGAAGCCGATGGTCGCTTCGCTGGCGGAAGCTCAGCGGCCACCGCAAGGGGGACCCAGCGGCCGACGGTTCCGTCCGCGTTCCGGCTGGCTTTCGGCAGGTGCTCGAGTTCCGCGACTTCGAACTCTCGGACGTGCCGCGGTCCCTCCACAGGCACGGCCGCACCGTCCACCTCGGCCCGCAGCCGCTGAAGCTGTTGTGGCTTCTGGCTGCGCGAGCAGGAGAGACGGTCACCCGGAGCGAGATCCGCGAACACCTGTGGGGCCAGGACACGTATGTCGACTTCGACCGCAATATCAACGTAACCGTCCAGAAGCTGCGAAAGGCTCTCGCCTCGGCCGACCCCGAGGGAGAGTTCATCGAAACCGTCCCTGGTCAGGGGTACCGCTTCGTCGCACGCATCGAGTCGTCGCCAGCATCGCCCATGAGGGCACCTCGAAGACCCACCCTAGCGGTACTGGCGGGCCTCGGTGCCGTCGCCGGCCTGGCGGCGATCGCCATCTGGGGATGGGTCGCGCAGCCCGCGTCGAGCGACGGGCCCAGCCAACCGATCACCGCGGAAGAGCTGTCCAGCTTTCCGGAGGCCAGGAGGCTCGTCGGCTCGCGCGACGAGCGGGAGCGTGCGCGAGGCCGCATGATCCTCGCTGACCTTGGCCGAGCCGGCTACGTGCCCGCCCACCTGGCACTCGCTGAGGCCTACTACTCGCTCCGCTGGAGCCGGCTACCGATCGACGAGGTGGCACAGCCGATGCAGTTTTACGCCGAGCAGGCGGCGTCGGCCAAGCCCGACTCGGGACTGGCCCAGAGAATTCTCGGCTATCACGCTTTTCGCTACCAGCTGGACCCTCGAAAGGCCCTCCCGTTCGCCCGCAGCGCCCTGGCACTCGAGCCCGGGGACCCCGAGAACTGGGGACTCTACGGCATGATCATGCTGGCACTGGCGGACCATTCCAAAGCGCTCGAGAGCTACGAGGCCGCGGTACAGGCCAACCAACACGACCGAGGTCTGAAATCCGACGCCGCCTATGCAGCGTTTCTGGCCGGAGACTACCGAGCTGCGCTGAGTTGGGCCGAGGCTTCCGAGTCGCCGGGTTCTATGTTCTCCGCGACGATCGAAATCGACTCGCTTCTGGCTCTCAGCGAGGAATCGTCAGCCCTGGGGGTAGCCCGCCGGCTGGCCGACAGGATCGGCATGGCCCAGCCGACCTCGCTCGAGCAGTGGTACACCCTCCTGCTCGCTCGTATGCGGTCGATGGAGGACTCGGGAATTCGCGTCGCGTCCGAGATGTCGGTTCTTCATCATCGACTGGGGCGGCCGCTCGAGGCGCGCAGCGCGCTGGCCGAGGCCTGCGAAGCCCGCAGCGGATGGAGTTTGCCCTTCCTGCGAGTCGACCCGCGCTTCATCGAGATACTCGACGAGATGAACTGGCCCGACGGCGAAGCCTGTCCGTCACTGCGTCAGCTCGGGGTCTGACTCGAGCAGCCGTCAGGCTGCACGATGGATGTCAACGCCGATTGCCAGGATTTTTATCTGACGTGTCTTGCAACGTCGCCGAGTTCAGGCCTATGTAGGCGCCATGAATGGCCATGGCTTCCGCGCAACGACCACCCCGTACCCGTCCAGCTCGAACAGACCGACCCACGAGGAACATCCCGGACGCCGCTCGGCGACACTTCAGCGGGCGGCGACTCTGCTTTTGGCGATCGGCGCCCTGGCTCTGGTCGCACGCGCCGAAGTGACGACCTACGCCCTCCCGAGCGGCTCGAACACGGCCGGAGGGATCTCGGTGGACGCCGAGGGGAATGTCTACTCCGCCGACTTCGGCGGCACCCAGCTCTTCAAGATCGACCTCAACGGAAACGTGTCGATCTTCGCCACCGGCCTCGACACCCCGTCGGGGAACGCTTTCGACGCCGATGGGAACCTCTACCAGTCGAACTACGGCGCGAATACCGCGAGCGACTCGATCACGAGAATCGCTCCCGACGGCACAACCGAGACGTTCGTCGACGGGTTGACCGGCCCCGTCGGAATCGCCATCGACAGGAAGGGCACTTTCTACGTCGCGATGTGCGACCAGAACAACCTCACGCGTGTCGCTCCGGACGGTTCGACGAGCGTCTTTGCTCAGAGCTCGCTCTTCCTCTGTCCGAACGGAATCACATTCGACGAGGAGGGGACCCTCTACGTCGTCAACTTCAACAACGGCGCGCTCCTCAAGATCGACGATCAGGGCAATGTGGAGACCTTTGCGACCATTCCGGGGGGCGGCAACGGACACGTGACCTATGTCGCGGGACACCTCTACGTCTCTTCTAGAAGCGGCCACCAGATCCATCGCGTCGATATCGAGAGCGCCCAGATCGACCTGCTCGCCGGGAGTGGCACTGCCGGGCGAGTCGACGGCGAGAACCTCGTGGCGCAGTTCAATCAGCCGAACGCCATGGCACGCGACCGGGCTGGCAGCGTTCTCTACACAAACGGCTTCGGCAATGCGGTTCGTCGGATCGAGCTCGACCTCAAACGGCCCGCAAAGCCGAAGAACGTCAAGGCCAAGAAGCGCAAGCGAGGGAAGGCGAAGCTCTCGTGGAAGCACGATTCGTTCAACCGGGAAGGCTTCATCATCGAGCTAGCGTCCTCGACCACGGGCTTCGAGGAGATCGGCCGCGTCTCCGCCACCGCAAAGAAGGCAACAATCCGTGACCTGGTGGCGGGAGAGGAGTACGTGGTGCGGATACGGGCCTTCAACGGCGTGCGCACATCGAAGCCGTCGAAGAAGGTCCGGTTCACTGCGAAGCAGTAGTCGGAGCGGACGCCACGTCGATCGCTCGCTAGCGGTCGAACCCGAGGCCCCGATGGATCGGACAGAGAATTCGGCCGCAACCCTCCTATAGCAACAACTTGTCGGCCCTCCCTAGACTGCGAACCGGGCGATGGGAAACCCTTCCCACCGCAACCGACGCAGGAGGGAGGCCCCAAGTGATTCCGATCCGCATCGTGGCAATTCCAACCGAAACCGTAGAGGCCGTTCGCGAGACTCAGGTATCGCCCTTCGCAGCCCATCCGACTCACACGGAGCTAGCTCGCGGCCACGGGCCGTGCAGGCACTGTCTACGAGCCTTCGAGATCGGACAGGAGCAGCGCCTTCTGTTCACCTACGACCCCTTCGCCTCGCTACAGGCGCCCGCCCTCCCCGGACCTGTCTTCGTCCACAGTCGCCCGTGTCAGCGCTATCCAGAAGACGGAGAGCTCCCAGAAGAGGTCGAGGCTCGCGCGATGACGCTCTACGCCTATTCGAACCCACGGAAACTCCACAGCCAGGAGTTCTGCGAGCCAGGCAATTTGCAGAAGTCAATCGAAACGCTCCTCAGTCGAGTGGACGCGGTCGACTACATTCATGTTCACGACACAGAGGCGGGTTGCTACGACTTCCGTGTCGAACGCAGAGCGGCTTGCTGACAGGTCGCCATAATGGCGATGCCGAGCGAGCATATGAACAGCGACCTTTTGGAACCACCCGACTTCGAGGCTGCGTGGGCGGCTATCAAGATTCGCGACCGTGGGAGTGACGGTCGTTTTGTGTTCGGTGTCGTAACGACGGGGATCTACTGTCGGCCATCCTGCTCGGCTCGGCGCCCCTTGCGCCGGAATGTGCGCCTCTTCGGCAGGCCCGACGAGGCGGAGGTGGCAGGTTTTCGTGCCTGTTTGAGATGTGACCCACGAGCGGAGCGACACGACCCGGCTCGGCGCCTGGCGGAGGCGGCGCGCGAACACCTCGAAGACCACCTCGACGAAACGGTTCGGTTATCGGATCTGGCTGAAGCCGTCGGTAGCAGCCGTTGGCATCTCCAGAGAACCTTCAAAAGAGTCTTCGGACTCACACCTCAGGGCTACGTCAACTGGCGGCGCCTAGAGCGGGTTCGACGGTCGCTGAGGACTGAGAAGAGCGTTACCGACGCGGTGTACGAAGCGGGCTTCACCTCGGCGAGCCAGCTCTACTCTCAGTCCGACAGAAGGCTCGGAATGACACCCGGAGAATGGCGCGAGGGAGGCAAGGGAGCTCACGTGCTGTTTGCGACGGCCGAGTCTGCCCTGGGTCGTATTCTCGTGGCGGCCACGAGTCGAGGCGTCTGCTCTGTGCTGCTCGGTGACGACGATCGAGAGCTCGAGGCGGAGCTTCAGCGAGAGCTGCCTCACGCCTCGCTCGAGCGGGCGGACGAACAGCTGCGTTCGTGGCTGGACGAAGTCCTTCGGAGAGTTTCGGGAGACGACAAGGCCGAGGCGTTGCCGATCGACACCCCCGCTACGGAGTTCCAACTAAGAGTCTGGGACGCCCTGACTCGGATTCCACGCGGAGAGACGCGAAGCTACAGCGAAGTCGCCGCCCTGGTCGGCCAGCCGACAGCCGCTCGAGCGGTAGCCCGCGCCTGTGCGGCCAACCGCGTGGCGCTCGTCGTTCCGTGCCACCGGGTCGTCAAGGCGTCGGGCAGCTCTGGCGGATACCGGTGGGGCGCCGACAGGAAGTCTCGACTGCTAGCGGAGGAACGTTCCAACGAGGAAAGACCGACGCCAGCCAAGTCGACGAGTGACGACTGACACGCCGTGCCGCTAGATCGGCGGCGGGCTCGTCTTCGCTTCGGTCTGGCCGCTGTTGTCGAAGGAGAGCGTATCCATCGGACAAACACTCACGCAGACCCCGCAGCCAATACATGACGACGTCGCATTGTCGAGCGTCTCCTGCTTGAGCGCATACTGCATGACGTCGATCCCGACCTGGCAGTTGCGCGAACACTCGTTGCACGCGATGCACTTGTCGTTGGCGACGATGTGGAAGCGCGAGAGTCCCAGTGCGGTGAACGCCTTCGACGAGAACTGCATCATCTTGGCGAGCGGGCACCAGAAGCGGCACCAGACCTTGCCACCCATGAAGGGGTAGACGGTCACGGGCAGAATGCCAACCAGCCAGACATCGACCAGAATGCGGTACAGATAGATGCTCCAGTCGGCGGTCTTGTAGAGACCGTAGACATCCTTGGCCAGCATGACCACCGTCAGGAAGGCGGCGAAGATCAAGACGACGGTGCCCATCGCTTCGAGCTTGATCGAGAACCGTCCCTTCGGTGCCAGGTGGCGCCAACGGTCGCCGAACGTCTCGGCGAGACCTCCGCAGCCGCAGACCCACGAGCAGTAGCGCTTGCCGTGGAAGAGCACGAACATGGGGATGATCAGGAAGGTCAACACGACGCCCCAAACCACCCAGATCATGTGCGGGTCGTAGAACCAGGTGTAGATGAATAGGGGCCAGGCGTAGACGATGCCGTAGGAGCGCCACGCCTGGTCGACAAACTGTGGATCGCTGGCGAGCGTCTCGCCCACCCACTGGTATTTGACCGCAAGTTGGAAGAGGTACTCCGGCACCAGGAAGAAGAAGATCCACTGGAAGCCGATGAGGCTCGTGTAGCGCCAGATCTGGAACTTGTCCTTGCGGTCGAGCCCCCAGCGTTTCAACGCCGAGATCCCGAAGATCGTCATCAGCGCCGTGTACATCACCGTGTACCAGAAGGCCCAAGGACGCGAAAAGAACGACATCGACTCGTAGCCCCAGCCCTTGTAGGGCCAGAACTCGGAACCGGTGCCGACCTTGATGCCGTAGATCGAGTACCAGGCGAAGAACGAGAGACCCAGCCACGACCATCGATTGCCGCGCGCGCCGGTCCAGACGAGCGCGCCGACAGCGGCCAGGGCGCCGAGGCCTCCGAGCATCGGGAGCGAGCCGGTTGCGTCGAGGCCGAGCGGCATCTCGCCACCCAGGCTCCCTCCGAACATCGACAGGCCGAAAAGGGTGGCGGCGGTCAGCAGGAGCGACCACCAGAGCGAGCCGGTCCATTCGTTCTCGAGCCGGATGCCCAGGCTCTTGAGAAACTTCACCGGTAGTTCCGCGCCGATCAGACAGAACGCGTGCTGAGCGGGCACCACGCGTTCCTCCTCGTGCCCGCCACGATCAACACCGAGCACCGCCTCCCGGGCACGGAACTCGCGCACGTTCGAGTTGAGGATCAGCTCGATCTTGCCATCGGCGACCGCCTCGTCGAGCTGCTGTCGATTGTCTTTGAACAGCCGCCCGAACTCTCCTCGTCGATAGGAGAGTCGAACCCGGTTGCGTTTCGCCAGGGTCAGCGCCGCCTCGACCGCGCTGTTACCGCCACCCACCACCAGGATGTCTTCGTCACGGTACTTCGTCGGCGAGTAAAGCCGGTGGTAGACGTGCTCGAGTTCCTCGCCCGGACAGTTGAGCTTGCGGGGGTTGCCGCGCTGCCCGGTCGCCAGCACAACCTTCCGCGCCCGGTACTCACCCTTCGGGGTGCGGCCGACAAACGTTCCGTCGGGTTGGCGGTCCAATTCGGTCAGCGGCTCCTCGGAGCGCACGTCGAGTTGGTTGTCGCGCACGATGGCGTTCCAACGCTCGACCAGGTCCTCCTTGCGCGCACCGTCGAGCCACAGCTTGCCCTTGGCGGGCGTCTCGTCCGGCTCGGCATAGACCCACTTACCTTCTGGGAAGTTCTCGATCGTATTGGCGATCTTGCCCTTCTCGAGCACGATCGCCGAGAGACCTTTCTCCTGGGCGGCGAGTGCGGCGTTGAGTCCGGCGGCGCCCGCGCCAACGATCAGAAGGTCGACCGACTCGGCATCGGTCGGCCGCTTCAGGTCGGAGCGCCCCGCCAGGTGGTCGATCAGCTCGACCGCCTGCGCCATCGCCAGTTTGATCACCGGCGCGCCCGCCAGATCACCGATGATGTAGAGCCCCTTGACGTTCGACTCGAACGTCTTGCTCAGCTCCGGCCGCCGCTGATCCGTGCTGCCGCTCGACAGCACTCCCTCCAGTCGTTCCCGCAGGTTCAGCATCTACGACCTCTCAGACTCGCTGCGTTTCGGCGTCGAACGCCGGATCCAGAGCCTTTCCACAGCCGCTACAGACCCTGGCCGATGGATGGTTCGTGTTTCCACAGTCGAGGCACGACTGCGGCGTATGGGTCGACGGAATCTTGGCCAGCCCGGGAGCTCCAGCGAGCCCCGGCTCTCCTCGAGGCCGAGTCAACAGGACGGCGAGCGCCAGGACGTTGACCGCCAGCCCGGCGAAGAACCAGCCGACGGCGGGCAGCCCGCGATCGAGAGCGATGTACGAGCAGGCGGCGCCGAAGACGAGACCGATCAGCACGTAGAACCCGAAGTTCAGCCAACCCATCCGCATCGACGAGGTCTCCATCGCCCCTTCGTCGAAAAGCGCCGAGTGGGCCTCGAGAGCCTCGAAGTAGAGCTCAGGGTCGGCCCGGAAGTCCTCGAGCATCGCCTCTGAAACGTGGAAGCTCCGCCCCTTGTAGCGAATCTCGACGATCTCTCCGTAGTCGATCGCCTGCCGACAGACGAGGCACTGTTCGCCTTCGGCCGGTCGCCGATCGACGACCGACGGCTCGCTCGGTTCGGAACGCTGCGCCGAGAGGCCGACCGACGCCAGGAGTCCCACGCCGACCACAGCGAGCCGTAGCCAAGCCCGAACCATCAGCGCGACGCGAGCCTTTCCTTCTGTCTGTCGGTCAGTACGTCCGGCATGGTTCCTCCGAAGTAGCTCCAACTGTTGAGCGCAATCGCCTGCTCTTCGCTGAGACCGAGAGCATACAGCTCCGGGTGCCGGCGTCGCAGGCTGTGCTTGGCCTCGATGAAGTGCGGCTTGCCGTCGAGCCTCGACACCTTGTCGACCGGCGGCGACGCCGCGTCGCGGTCGAGCACCACCGAGTAGAACGAGCGCCGGCGCTCGAGCGCTCGAACGAGCGAACTGACGTCGGTCTTGGCCGGATCGTAGTCAACCTGCACGATCTCCTTGCCGCCCCAGTGACCGATGCGCGAGGCGAGCACACCGTCGACCTGCCCCAAGGTCGCCTCACCCGTCCAGTAGCAGTACATCGAGAAGGTGGCGGTCTCGAGCGTTGGCCTCGCCTCTGCAGCGGCCAGTGCGGGGAACACACCCGCGAGCAGGGCAAAGAGAGTGAGCAAACGCGTGCGCGGGAACTGGATCATCGAGCGATCCTAGGGGACGCCGTTCACGGAAGTATCACGTACCCAGCCGGACGGACCGGCGACGCTCGTCTAGGCGCTGAAGGGCCAGAGCCAGCCGAGCATGCTCGCCATCAGCAGGCCGTAGACCACGCCGTCGACCATGTGCTTGAGCATCGTTCCCCACGGTCGGCCGAACCAGATCGACTGCGTGGCGAGCGGCCCGACATACGCCAGTACCGCGACGAACCCGGCGACCCGCAGCACCGAGAGGTACTGCGCTCCGAAGCCGAGGCTCCGGTAGGCAAAGAAGCAGACGAGGATCGTCAGCACCAACGTGTGCAGAAAGTGCTGCAACAGTGGCTTCCACATCTGCATACGGCCGCTCGCGAAGACCACGACGATCCCGGTCGGGCCGGCAGCCCACCTCTTGGACACCTCGGGGTCTTTCCAGCCCTTCGGGTCGACGTACGGAAACTGGTACTCGCCCGAGTCGGTCATGCCCTCGCGAATCGCCACCATGACCTCATCCTCGTTCTCGAATCGACGCCAGTCCGACTTGTGGTGCGGGAGCACCATCCAGACCAACCAGCTGGCCACAAAGACCACGCCTGTAGTGCAGAGAATCGGCACCCAGAAACTCATCACGAATTCCATCTCGGCCCTCCGTGCACCGAGCTCTGCGCTCGGCGGCATTGAACTGCGTTCGGTTTTGACCAAGTCTAACAGTCGCTGTAACAAGCCCTCGGCGCCCTGCGTATTGCACAGAGGAACGTGAGACCGACTTTGGAGACTTCCGCCATGCAACGCCTTTTCACAACCCTTCTTCTCGTGATCTTCGCGGTCGCCCCCGCCGGCGCCGGCAACGCCGTCTTCTCGGAGTCGATCGTGGTGATCGGCGAGCCCGTCTACCTGGTACCGATCCCCGAAGGTAAGGCGTTCGAGGTGGCGTTCAAGGTTGGCGAGCTCGACATCGAAGCCCGGCCGGTCTTCGACGCTCGGCTCGAAATTCATGCCACATGCAAAGAGGTCTCCGAGGAATATTGCCAGAAACGCGTCGCTCGCATCCGACTCCAGCAGACCGATCTCGACGATCGCGTGAAGGTCGAGCTCAAGGGCATGTCTCGACGCGAGATGAAGAAGCTCGGCGTCGAAGCGACCATCATCGTTCCCGAGCGTGCGCCGCTGATCGTGAAGATGGGTATCGGTGCCCTGACCATCGACGCCGGCCCGCAAGACCTCGACATCGGCATGTCGATCGGCGCGATCGAAGTGAGCGCTCCGTCAGACAGCTTCGCCTCGGTCGGCCTCTCGACCCGCATCGGCGACGCCTCGCTGCGCACCGAGGATCGCTATCTCTCAGCGAAGCGGAAGATGCTGATCGGCGCGAAGCTCGACTGGGCGAACGGCCCGGGCGATTCGCGCATGGCGATCAAGCTTGGCATCGGCGACGCCTCCGTGCGACTGAACTAGCCGGCCTTCTCACTCCGACTCGTCGCGAGCGCCCGCGGGCGCTTGAAGGTGCGCGACTCTTGCGACCGCGGGAAATTCCACCGGCCCCAGCACTCGCGGTCGCTAGATAGACCTGGCGTCAGCAGGTCGGGCTAGGGCACCCGCGGCACGAACATCAGGTCGCTCGCCACTCGATCAATCCGCGTCCAAAAGATCGTCCGACCGTCCGGGGAGACGCTGAGTCCCGCCGGATAGGGCAGGTTGGCCTCGAGCTCGGCCAGCGTCTCCGACGCGCCGCTCGAGTGACTCCAGCGACGGACCTCGCGCCGACCATCCCGCGTCCACTGCAGGTAGACCACACCGTCGCTCGTCACTCGCCAACTCTCGGCGTCGGCGACTGTGACGCCGAGAGCGACCGGCTCACGGTCTCCGGCGGCAGGCCTTCGAACCAGGCCGCCACCATGCGCGTCGAGAATCCAAAGAGACGAGGCGTCGACGTCCTCTTGAGCGGCCATTCCGCGGGCCAAAATGCGCCATTCGTCGGAACCGACGTCTCGCCGTTCGATCCACCAGTCGTCCTCACTCCACACAGCGTAGTAGAGACTCGCGCCGTCTCGTGACCAGCGAGGCGTAACGCTCTGCAAGCCCGGCCTCGACACGACGCGGGGCGAGCCACCGACGATGTCGACTACGTAAACGGCAGCCACTCCGCCTTTGGAGAGCGCGCCAAACGCGATCGCCTCGCCGTCGGGCGACCAGTCGATCGAACCGACCGACAGACCATCGGTCGGCAACCGCTGCGGTGTCCCCTCGGGCCAGTTCGAAATCCAGATTTGGTTCTCGCCACTTCGGTTCGAGATCAGCGCCAGGCGATCGCCTCCCGGCGACAGGGTCGGGTGCATGTCTTGACGCGTCGACGCCATCGACTCGGCGACCGCCGATCGGCTCGACCCCCCCGAGGCGTCGAGGTACAGCGCCCAGACATTCGAATCACAGAGCTGATCCTGGTAGACGAGGGAGCCCGACGGCCCGCTGGACGGGTCGGTCACGAACGAGCCAGGCAGACCCAGCCAGCGTGCGCGCGCGTCGCGAAGCGAAATGGACCACAACCCACGAGGGGGCACCCGATCCGAGCTGACGATCAGCGAGTCTCCCGAGGCCTCGAAGGCGAGGCCCGCCACGCGTCCCGTCGGCGTCTCGAGTGCACGCAACTCTCCAGACCGCAGGTCGACGAGGTGGATCTTGCCGGCGCCGGCACGAGTCCGGCGATAGAAGGCCAGCCGCTGGGCGTCTGGGGAGAGGGCGGGAAAGAGGTCGGATGTCGGCGGCGGCGGATTCGTCAGCTCGCGCGCGGCCCCGTCCAGAGACAGGGCGCGGAGCCGGCTCGACGCGCCGTCCTCCGCACGCTCCACCACCACCAGCTCCTCCGCACTCAGCCAGGCCACGTCGAGCAACCGACCGTCGGTCGTCGCGAGGTGAGCTTCTCGACCGGACTCGACCTCACGAACCCAGAGCTCACGTCCGCCGCTCGCAACATCGCCCCGCAGGAAGGCCAAACGTCGGTCTCCCGGAGAGAGCGCCGGCTCGAGCTCGTCACTGGGGCCGCCCGTCACGAGCTCGGGCGCCCCGCCGGAAGTCGGGATGCGAAACAGATCGTAGTCTCCACCCGCTTCGCCTCCGTCCCAGGAGAAGACGACGAAAGAGCCCTCGGCGGAGAGCGCCGCGCCCAACTCGTTGCCCGGCAGCGAGGTCACCGGCCGAGCGAGCGGCTCCAGAGTGACGAGCGGAGGTTCGCCCGTCCAGCGCAGCACGATGACGAGCACGAGCGCCACCAGAGCGAGCGCACCGAGAGGGAGCCATCCACGGTGCCACCGAGCCGCGCCCTCCTGAGGGTTGGCCGAGGGATCCACGAGCAGTCGATAGCCGCGACCCCGGACCGTCTCGACGTAGCGAGGGGCCGACGCCTCGTCACGAAGGTCGCGGCGCAACTGCCAGACTAGGTGTTTGAGAGCGCCGGGGGCGATGTGATCGCCGTTCCAGATCCGCGACTTGAGCGCCGCTCGAGGGACCGGTCGAGGCGCGCTCTCGGCCAGCACCCGCAGAAGCTCGAGCGTCTTCGGCTCGAGGCGGACGACGCTGCCGTCGGCGTGGGTCAAACGCCCCAACTCGACGTCGATCTCGAGCTCTCCCAGGCGGAAGGAGGCCGGAGACGTCGCTCCCACCTCTGCCGGGGTTCGCATACCGCTGGATGCTAGCCGACGCTTCCCCCCACTTCGCTTCACCCTCACCAAAAAGACACCTCGGTTCGGACAACCCTCGACGACCGATCGCGTAGGCGACGCGAGAGAAGTGCAACTACCTTCAACAACAGGAGAGACCGCCATGCACCGACGACGTCGCGCCACCCTGATTGCCACCGCCTGCCTTTTGCTCGCCGCCGCCGCGCACGCGGACTACCGGACCGACCTCCGCGCCGCCCTTGCGGCCCACGAAGCGGCAAGCTCACTCGAAGAGCAGGCACAAGCCCTGGAGGCCTTTCGGCAGGTCACCCGAGATCACCCGAGCGAGTGGCTCGGGCACTTCTGGACGTCCTACGAAGAGACTCAGATCGCCATGCTGACGCGGCGGTCCGGCGAGGCCGACGGAGACACACTCAGCGCGTTTCTCGACCGCGCCCAGAGCCATCTCGAGCGCGCGAAGGAGCTCAACTCCGCAGCAACCGACCGCGATGCATCGAGTCTGGAGGTGCTCCAGGCACTGATCTTCCGTTTCCGGGCCTGGGGTAGCGAAGACGGAGCCGAATGGTCCGAGCGCTCTTCGGCAGCACTTCACCGAGCCGCCACCGTGGATGCACTGAACCCCGTGGTCATGGTCATGCTCGGCACCGACCTCGCCGGCCGCGGACGCGGCGAGGAGAACCGCAGCCTGCTGCTCGCCGCCCGACACCTGCTCCGCCAGGCCGAAGAGGCGACCCGCAACGTCAACGACCGCGCTCGGACCACTCTCTTCAACTCCGAGTGGATCCAATTCTGGCTTCCCGGCGTCGAGCAGGCGCTGGCGGCGCTTGAGGAACCTTCCTGACTCGGCGACCTACGCGCCTCGGTGGTCCAAACGGCCGCCGGGGCGCGCCGCCTTTCGTGATGAAGGAGCCCGCTCCTACTCGCGTGACGAGCGTCTTTCGATCAACGGCTCGAGCACCGTACGCGCATCTGTCGGCGCCTCGACCGAGCTCCGAGAGCCCGCATCGAAGAAGACTTCGTAGACGTCCTGCACGCCGTGCAGTTTCTCGGTCGTCAGATGGTGCATCTCGAAGTAGGAGTGGATGCTCTTCTTTCCGAGGTGCGTGAACGCTCCGGTGATCACAAACCCCTCCCCCGCCAGACACTCCCGAATAAACCGAGTCCTCGTCTCCGCCACCACCGTGTGCACGCCCGCCTCCTGCATCCCCCGCAGGTCGAGCCCGGTGCCGTGCCACAGACTGAAATTCGCGTCGTCAAAGAAGTGCGAATACCAGCGCACGTTCATGTGCCCGTACTGATCGCAGTGCCAGGGATGAATCACCGGCCGTCCGACTTCTCGCATGGCGCCAGATGTTGCCACGAAAACGGCGGTTCGACAGCCTGAGCGCCGCTAGGCGGCCCCCCCCCGGAGGCCGGCGGTTCGAGACCCAACCGATTTGATAGATGCGCAGTTCTAGGTCGTCCAGGGTTCGTGGGAGGCAGCGGCTTCTCGCCGGCGCGCAGAGGCAGACGCTAGGCGGCTCGAGCACCGCCTAGAAAGCCCCCCCCCGCCGGGCCCCACAACCCTGGGCGACCCCGAACTGCGCCACCTCTTCTCGCGCTCTACTCGCCCGAGCCCTCCGCCCCGTCTACATGTCGCACGACCCGTGAACTCGCCCCCGACCCCACAACCGCCACGAACTTCGTCTCTACCACCGCCGAAGGCGACAGCAACGCCGTGGTCCCCACCGCCGTCCAAGCCGGCCGATGGTCCCCAAGGAACTCCTTGTGAATCGGCATGTACTTTCCGAACTCAGCCCCAAACTGCGCCGAGTCCTTCGACTCCAGGTGGAAGCTCGTCAACTCGACCACATCGGCCCACGTCGCCCCCGAAGCCGTCAGCAGCTCCTCGGCCCGCTCGTACATCCGCCGAACCTTGTCCTCGTAGGTCCCTTCGCCACTCGCCGGTATCCCCGAGATCACGACCCACTCCCCAACCCGAATCGCCGGCGCGTAGCCAAAGTCGTAGGCCCCCTGCCACTTCTCGGGCACGATGATCATGCGGTCGACGCCACCCGCGACGGCGGGCAAAGACGAAACGATCGTCAGCACGACGAGCGTGACGATGAGGTTCGACTTCTTCATTGGACTCTCCTTTCGCTCTACCACAACGTACGGCGACACTACCCCGGGCTCGTCGGGCAGCGTGGCATACTGGGCCGAGAGGCTCGCCCATGACTGTCGATGCGAGGACGCGCGTCACGGAGATCGTCGCGAAGCTGAGCGACCCTCCCGCGAGCTCCGAGCCCCAGGCAGAGGAGCTCTTCCCGCTCGTCTACCACGAGCTTCGCCGCCTGGCCCGCAGCTACATGTCGCGCGAGCGCAAGAGTCACACCTTGCAGCCGACCGCCCTGGTGAACGAGGCCTACCTTCGGCTCGTCGACATCAGGCGCGTCAACTGGCGTGGCAAGACACACTTCTTCGCAGCCGGCGCGAAGGCGATGCAACGCATTCTCATCGACCATGCCCGCCGCCACGGCAGCCTCAAGCGCGGAGCCGGCTGGAACCGCGTGACCCTCTCTGCGGGCTTCGGTGGCGACGCCGCTCCAGGGCTCGACGAAGAGACGCTACTGAGCCTCGACCGCGCGCTCGGGAAGCTGCGTGAACTCGACGAGCGCGGAGCCCACGTCGCCGAGCTGCGCTTCTTCGGCGGTCTGAGCGTTGCCGAGGTCGCAGAGGTGCTCCGGGTCTCCAAGCGCACCATCGAATCCGACTGGACCCACGCTCGTGCCTGGCTTCGACGCGAGCTGGCAACGTGACGGGCGACGCCTACACCCGGTCCAAGAGGCTGTTCCTCGAGGCCATCGAGAAGCCGGCAGACGAGCGCACCGCCTTCTTGAAGGGCCGATGCGGCGACGACGACGAACTACGACGAGCGGTCACATCGCTGCTCGAACACCACGGGGACGGCGATCCGGCACCGAACGAGCGCATCGGGAACTACCTTCTCGTTCGCCCCATCGGCGAGGGCGGTATGGGAGAGGTCTGGGAGGCCCGACAGGAGCGCCCGCTCAAACGACGTGTGGCTCTCAAGCTACTCCGTCGAGAGCTCGTGGGGCGCGACGTCCTGGCCCGATTCGAGGCGGAGCGCCAGACGCTCGCGCGCATGGAGCATCCGAACATCGCCGCGGTCTTCGATGCCGGAGCGGATGTCGACGGCCGCCCGTTCTTCGCGATGGAGTTCGTCGACGGGACCCCGATCACCGACTACTGTCGTGATCACCAGCTCGACGCGCGCACGATTCTTGCGCTCTTCGTCACGGTCTGTCGGGCCGTGGAGCACGCTCACCAGCGGGGCGTCATCCACCGCGACCTGAAGCCCTCGAACCTCCTGGTGACCGAGGTCGACGGCCGGCCGCTGCCGAAGGTGATCGACTTCGGCGTAGCCAAGGCGATCGGCGACGCTCCGACCAGCCGAACCGACGTGGGCGACGGCCCTATCGGAACTCCCGACTACATGAGCCCCGAGCAGGCCGCTACGGGCGAGCACGTCGACTCGCGCTCGGACGTCTACTCCCTCGGGGTCGTGCTGCACGAGTTGCTGAAAGGTCGACACCCACATGACAAGGAGGTGGATCGGCCGCAACCGGCGCGTCTCCACGTCGAGGTCGAGACGGTACTCTCGACCGCGCTCGCCGACGACCGCGAAGCACGCTTCTCCACTCCGTCGGAGCTGGCGACCGCGATCGAATCGTTTCTCGAGCGTCGACAGCCGCGCTTCCGGCTCGCGATTTTCACTCTCGGCGCGATGCTGATCGTTCTCACTCTCCTCTGGATAGGTACTGACTCCACGTCGACGAACGCCGTACGCGACGAGCGCGCCGTCTCCCACCTCGAGAGCGGGCGCCAGCGGCTGGGCGAGAGCGGACCCGACGACCTGACGGCGGCTATCGAGCATTTCGAGGCCGCCCTCGCACTCGAACCGGACTTCGCCGCCGCCCTCGCCGGCCGAGCGGAAGCGTTGGTGCTTCTCGCCAGGAGAGGCGACGCCCCCATGGAGGTGGCCGACGCCCAGGCGGCCGCCGACCTACGCAGAGCGATCTCGCTCGAGCCCGAGCTGGCCGATGCACATGCCGCCCTCGGCCTGCTCCAGCTCATGATCGGCGACGAAAGCGCCGAAGTCTCTCTTCGTCGGTCGATCGAGCTCGACCCGAGTCTCGCGATCGCCCACTTGCGCTTGGCCAACGTGCTCGCCGCGACAGATCGCGAGCAGGAGGCGGAGACTCACTACCGACGAGCTCTGGAACTCGACCCCCTCAACCTATCGGCCCACCACGCCACCGCGACCCACCTCATGGAGATCGGCCGCTACGACGACGGGCTGTTGACCTACAAGCACTGGCTGCGTGTCGAGCCCGAGTCGGCGGAGACCTTCCGTCGCATGTCTCTCTGGGCACGCACCTACGGACACCTCGACGACGCCGCCCTGTGGGCGATGCGCGCCGTCGAGATCGCGCCCGAGGCGCCGCTCAACGTCCACGAACTGATCATGGCTTACTCGGGCTTGGGCGAGTTCGAGCGCGCCGACCGGTGGATGGAACGCGCCTACGAGCTCTCTCCGAACAATCATTGGACCTTCACGCTCAAGGCGTTCCAACTCCTCGAGCGAGGTGAGATCGATGAGCTCGAGACCTTCCTGCAAGCCCAGCTCGCACTCGACCCTCCCGGCAATATCGATCCACTGCCGCAGATTACGCGCGTACGTCTCGCGCTGGCGGCCCGCTCGAAGCTCTACCTCGGCGACGCCCAGAGCGGCGCAAGAATGCTGGAGAGAGCCCTCGGGAGGCCCTTCACCAGCATCCTGGAGACCGGCTTCGACGCCAACGTCTTCCTGTTCCTCGCCTTCGCCTACCACGAGCTGGGTGACGAGGCCCGCGCCTCGAGCGCCCTGGACGAGTGCGAAGCGCTCCTCGACGAACGTCGCGATTGGATCTGGCGCCGGCTGATCCTGCCCGACACCCAGGCCGCCATCCACCTCCTCCGAGGAGACGACGACCAGGCGATCGCCACGCTGTCGGCCGCCTTCGACGACGGTTGGGGCGTCGGCTACGGCGTTCTTCGTTACTCACCCATCTTCGAGCGCCTCCGTCCTCGCGCCGACTATCAGCAGCTGCTCCGCACTCTCGAGGACCGCCGCCGTCAGATGCTTACGCGGGTGCTCCAAGCGCCCCAACCTGAACCTCCGCTCTAGCCCGACCCACAGATGAGCCCAAACGCGCCAGGCGTGCAACGCGTGGTGATCGTGTTCGAGACCCGAGCTCCGCTGAGGATGGTCGTCTCGAAGAGTGGACCCTCCTCGAGCTGCGCCAGGCAAACGTCGACACCGACGGCTTCCGCCTGCGACCAGGCCACGCCGACGTCGTGCGAGCCCGCGATCGTCGGACAGCTCGCCTCTGCGAAGTCGGCGACCACCGGCCCCTGCTCACAGTCCCCGCCCCGGCAGACGCGGACGGTGACTGCGCCTCTCTCTAGGGTCTCTTCGAGCTGAGCGCGGCCCGTGACGACCGTCAAGCGAAGTTGGATCCTGAAGCCCGCCGGCTCGATCTGGGTCGAGGTGTTGTCGACCTCCAGGAGCAACCCTCCGGCGTCGGTGGGAGACGAAGAATCGGACGAGCTACACGCAGCGAGGATGAACGGAGCGAGGGCGATCAACAGCGAGAGTACGGCTCTCATGGGCGTCTCCTTCTCGGTTTTGGTCTTCAGAGCGACGGCCGACGTCGGCCATCACTTGAGAAGGCGCAAGAGCGCAAAAAGGTCCGCAGTGCCCGGGCGACGGGTGTCGACGGCGGAAGGCGCTAGGGAGCTGTCGGCAGCCCGAGCGAGTCTCGAATCGCCGCGACACGCGGCTCCGCGCTCAGGGGCGACAGCAACGGGTCGATGATCGCAAACGGCAGGTCCCAACCGCTGCCGACATCCGCGCCAGCGATCAGCGCCTCGACGGCGCCGGACCGATCACCTGTGAGGAATCGAGGCAGAGCCGCGCTCGCCCCGGTCGCGCAAAGCGCCGGGTCGCCGCCTCCGTCGAGTTGTCGCTCGAGGCCGGCGAGAATTGCTGACGGGATCGGCTGACCGCTCTGGGTCGCGTCGAGCAGCGTCGCCTGCTGAAGGCAGAGTCGTGCCGTGGCGCTCTCCGGATCGAGCTCGAGACCCCGTCGACACTCGTCAACCGCGCCCTCGACCTCGCCAAAGTAGTAGAGCGTCCACCCGAGGTCGGCCCGCCGTGCCGTCGAGACTGGATCGAGCTCCACCGCATGGCGAGCGGCGGAGAGAGCCTCGCTCTCACGACGCAGCACCGTCTCGAGTGCGGCGAGGAGCTGCCAACCATCGGCGTGCCCCGGCTCGAGCTCGATCGCCCGAGCAAGCGAGCGGCGGGCACCGATCCAATCCCACTCCTCCCAGAGCTGCAGGCTGGCCAGCGAGCGCCAGGCTCGCGCATCCTCGGCGTTGCGCGCCAGAGCCTTTTCGATCGCCCGGCGCGCAAGTTCGACACGGTCTTCGCTCGGCGTCGCGAGTCGCAGCTCCGAGATGGCGCTCCAGGGTGCACTCCACCCCGGGGCAGCTGCGGCGGCTCCCTCGAGTCGCTCGAGCGCCTCCTCACCCTGCGCCTGCGAAAGAAGATGGAGGCCCTCACGGTAGAGGCGTCGCGCGTCGGAGGCGATGCGGTCATCTGACTTGAGATTCGGGGCACCCGGAACGAGCCAGCCGGTGGTGACAGCAACGGCGATCGAAAGGGCGGCCGCCGCCCCGAGCCAGCGACGGGGGCGTGTCCGATTGCCCGTACCGCTCTCGGTGACCGAAGCGACGAACCGGTAGCCTCGGCGCGCCACCGTCTGCACGAAGCGTCGCGGCTCTCGATCGTCTCCGAGGGCCGCGCGCACACGCCGCACCGCCTGGTGGAGCGCCGATTCCCAGTCGAGCCAACGCTCGCCCCAGAGCTCGGCGCGGATCGCGTCTCGTTCGACCAAGCGGCCGGCGTCGCGCACGAGAAGAACAAGCAGGCGCATCGCCTGCGGCGAGAGATCCACGACGACGCGGCCGTCGTCGAGACGCCAGAGCTCTCCCCGCTCGAGATCCATCTCGAACTCCCCAAATCGCACCCACGGCCTGCTGTCGCGCATCTTCACTGTCTACGCAGGGGCTACTCAGGGGTTCTTCGGCCACGCTTTCAGGCTTCGGTCAGAGTCCGGTCAGGGACTCTTCGTCGCCCCTGCCGTAGCTCTCCCGGACCGCCGGAACCGACCGGCGTCTTCTTCACGGGAGGTATGTATGAGATCGAGAACCCTACGCCTGGTACTGGTCGCCATCCTGATGACGCCCTGGCTCGCCTCGGCTGGGGGCCTCTACCCCGACGGCAAGGCCACCCCAGAGATCGCCGCCTTCCTCGGCTCCGACGGCTTCGGCAGCCCGCACCCGCAGGCTCCCCCAGAGACGCAGGCCTTCGGTCGATTGGTCGGCCTCTGGGACGCCGAAGTTGAGGCGCGCGCGCAAGACGGCTCGTGGTCGAAGGACGGCTCTGCTCTGTGGGCGTGGCAGTACGTGCTCGGCGGCTTCGCCACCCAGGACCTCTGGTTCCACTCCACCGAGGGGCTGCCTTCGTACCTGAAGGCCCTCGGCCGCCCCTACATGCTCACGGGCCTACGCATCTACGAGCCGGGCTCGGGCAGGTGGCGCGTGAGCTGGGCGGCGAACGGAGCCGGCAAGGCGGGCGGCATGGACTACGGCACGCTCGAGGGGAACGTCGCGGAGGGTGACGTGGTGCTCACGTCCAAGAGCGCCTGGGGACACCAACGGATCACCTTCTCCGAGATCACCCACTCGTCGTTTCTCTGGACGAGCGAAATGTCGCGTGACGGAGAGAGCTGGTCGGCGATGATGCGGGTGCGCGCGACACGCCGGAACTGACCCGGAGCTTGCTAGGCTCGCGGCGTCTCATGTCGCGGGCCAAAGCTCCCTCCCTCTCGGCGACGCAAGCCGCCGCCATCGCCGAAGAGCTCTTCGGCGTGACCGGTGCGGCCCGAGAGTTGCCGAGCTACATCGACCGGAACTTCCTCTTCGGCGACGCCTGGATTCTGAAGGTCGCCAACGCCTACGACGACGAGGGCACACTCGACCTGCAAAACCGGGTCATGGAGCGGGTCGACGAGCGCGAGCCGGGGCTGGTTCCGTCGGTGCGGCCGTCGCTCGCCGGCCGTGAGATCGAGCGCGTCGACCTCGAGGGCACCGAGCACTTCGCTCGTCTGATCTCCTTCCTTCCAGGTGAGACCCTCGCCGGCAGCGACGAGGTCACGGACGAGACCTGGGCGCACCTGGGAGAGCAGCTCGGGCGACTCGATCGAGCGCTCGACGGCTTCGAGCACCCGGCTGGGGAGCGTTGGCTGCGCTGGGATCTAGCCAAGGCGGCGTGGATCGTGCCCAAGAGCGCCGAGGCGCTGGGCGACCCCGGGCGACGTCGGGCGGTCGAACGAATCGAGCTCCAGTTCCTGGCTGACGTCGCGCGCCGTCTCGACCGGCTGCCGCACTCGATGATCTACAACGACGCGAACGACCACAACGTGATCGTCGAGGGCGGCCGCGTTCGCGGGTTCATCGATTTCGGCGACGTCATGTGGACCGCTCGGGTGTTCGAGCCGGCGATCGCCATGGCCTACGCGGCGCTCGGCACCGAGACTCCACTCGCTCGCATGTGTCGCGTTGCGGCCGGCTATCACCGAGTCGCGCCACTCGAAGCGCTCGAGATCCAAGCGCTCTTCCCAGCGGCGTGCATGCGGCTCGCCGTGAGCGTCGTGGTCTCCGGCCAGGACGCACTCCTCGAGCCCGACAACGAGTACATCCGCGTCACCGAAGCGCCCGCCTGGGCGGCCATCGAGCGTCTGCTCGCCGTCTCACCCGTCGACGCCGAGGAGGCACTGCGTGACGCCTGTGACCTCTCTCGGCGGACGACCTCGGTTGCGGAGGCCGCCTCCTCTGAAGAAACCATCGCGCTTCGAAGGCGCCACGTCGGCCCGTCGCTGAGCCTCTCCTATGCGGAGCCGCTCGAGATCGTGCGCGGGCGCGCGCAGTACCTCTTCGATCGCCGAGGCCGCGCCTACCTCGACGGCGTCAACAACGTGTGCCACGTCGGCCACTGCCATCCGCGGGTCGTCGAGGCGGCGCGAGAGCAGGTCGGCGAGCTCAACACCAACACGCGCTATCTCCACTCGAACATCGGGCGCCTCGCTGAGCGACTGGCGGCGATGTTCGACGACCCGCTCGAGGTCTGCTACTTCGTCAACTCCGGGAGCGAAGCGAACGAGCTGGCCCTGCGGATCGCCCAGACGGTCACCGGCCGGCGCCAGATGTTGGCTCTGGAGCACGCCTACCACGGGCACACCTCGTCGCTGATCGACCTGAGCTCCTACAAACACGACGGGCCGGGCGGTACAGGGGCACCGGACTGGGTGCAGGTGCTGCCTAGCCCCGACCCCTACCGCGGCATCCATCGCGGGGAGGACAGCGGCCTCGCGTACGCTCGAACGGTCACCGAGGCGATCGACGCCGCACGAGGCGCAGGTCGCGAGATCGCGGGCCTGATCGCCGAGCCGATCCTCGGCTGCGCCGGGCAGGTCGTGCCGCCGGAGGGTTTTCTCCGCCAGGCGTTCGAGTCGGTGCGTGCCGCCGGCGGTCTCGCGATCGCCGACGAGGTGCAGATCGGCTTCGGCCGCGTCGGCAGCCACTGGTGGGGCTTCGAGGCGCAAGGCGCCGTTGCGGACATCGTCACGATGGGCAAGCCGTTCGGCAACGGACATCCCTTGGCAGCGGTGATCACCACACGCGAGATCGCCGATGCCTTCGACAACGGCATGGAGTTCTTCGCCACCTTCGGCGGCAATCCGGTGTCCTGTGCGATCGGTCTCGCTGTGCTCGACGTAATCGAGGACGAAGGGCTGAGGGAGCGCGCGGCCGACACGGGCGACTTCTTGCTAACAGAGTTACGCTCCCTGGCCGAGCGCCACTCGGCGATCGGTGACGTACGCGGTCTCGGGCTCTATCTCGGTGTCGAGATGGTCGCCGACCGTGCCAGTCGGGCCCCCGACGCTGCCGTTCTGACTCGGGCGATCGAGGCGATGCGCTCCACCGGCGTGCTGATGAGCACCGACGGACCCGACCACAACGTCCTCAAACTCAAGCCGCCGCTGGTCTTCGACCGCACCGATGCGGAGCTCTTCCTGAGCGCTTTCGACAGAGCGCTCGGCGAGGCGCGGGAGTAGAGAGGGCATGGTGAGCGACCGTGCGCCTTGTTCCGAGCGCCGACAACGCCGACAACCGCCAAGGCCTCATCCGGCTCGAACGGGCGAATCCGGCTAGGAAGCTAGGCACTTTCGCCCTACCCGAAGACCGAGAACTTCCGCCGGCACGACTCCGGTGCAGCGGTAACTGCAGAGTAGACGGCGGCGTGGCCGCCTGGCGACGGTCGTTCCGACAGGGAGAGTTGGGGCTTCGAGTTCCCGGCTCGATTCGCTCTCCGGGGCATGCCTTGGGTCACCTGTCGACAGGCTCGCCCCTCCCACGCACGAATTGCGGTCCATCCACCCTTCTTCTAC
This sequence comes from Candidatus Multivoradales bacterium, assembly GCA_965212505.1. Taxonomy (GTDB): domain Bacteria; phylum Acidobacteriota; class Thermoanaerobaculia; order Multivoradales; family JAHEKO01; genus JAHEKO01. Next base: position 4,791,533 of record OZ243123.1, on the reverse strand, counting down.
GTAGAACAGGTACGGACTTTGCTAAAAGTTTCGCGAGAGCTCTCTGGATAGTTCCTACCCACTAGCGTCATGACTTCGCAAAAAGCACCTCTCGTTTTGCTCGCAGCCCTCTTCTTGGGATCGTGCGTCTCGCTGACGCCTTACGACCAGGTCGTGGCCGAGCTGCCGTCCGAGCGACTCGTCGATCTCGAGGGTCAGACGGTCTACTTCGAGGAGAGTGGTCGGGGAGAGCCCGTTCTCCTGGTTCACGGCTTTGGTGCTTCGGCCTATTCTTGGCGTGACGTGGTTGCGGAGCTCGAGCGCGACCACCGGGTCATCGCCGTCGACCTCTCCGGCTTCGGTTTCACCGAGCGCCCGGAAGAACTTTCGGCCTACACGCGATACGCGCAGGGCGAGCTGCTGCTGGCGCTCATGGACGAGCTCGGTGTCCATCGCATCCACCTCGTCGGCCACTCCTACGGCGGCGCGGTTGGAGCCGCGCTCGCCGTTCGTCGCCCGGACCGCATCGAGACACTCACACTCCTCAACGCTGCGGGGCCGGTCTACACCCAGCTCCGTAGGAGCCACCTCGCCAGGCTCTCTCCTCTCACCTACACCTTCGTGCGCACCAAGTCGCTGCGCCACGGCAACGTCGCTCGGGCACTCAAGCGTTCGTTTGCCAACGACGACCTCGCGACCGAGGAGTTGGTGGACGAGTACCAGCGGCGGCTCGCCATCGAGGGTGCGGCTCGCGCCTTCCGTGGCCTGACCGTCCCGATGCCCGACCCGCAGGAGACCGTCGACCTGTCCCAGGTCGAGGTGCCGACGCTCGCGCTCTGGGGCTCAGAAGACAAACTGATCCCGGTCGACTTCGCGCGCGAGAAGGCGGCGACGATCGAACGCAGCCGGTTCGTGCTGATCGAGGGCGCCGGCCATGTGCCGATGGAAGAGCGGCCGCTCGAGGTCGCTCACGCTCTGCGCACGTTCTTCTCGGAGGGGCTCGAGGCCTTCCAGCAGGACGAGGTCTTTTCGATGGCTTCTCGTGAGTCCGCGTCGACAGCCGGAGCTCAGCTCGGCTCGAAGAGCCCCAACTGATCGCCGCCCGGGCGACGGAAGTGCTCCCCGGAGAGCGTTGCCCTCACCTCCGAGAGGCCGGAGCGCCGGCGCGCCCCCTCGAAGAGTGCGGCCATCTGATCGGCGCGAACCCCTTCGCCTCGCATGCGGCTGCCGAACCGCGAATCGTTCAGGCGGCCACCGCGAATGTCTTGAAGCGCGGCCAGCACCTTGCTCTTCCGGTCGGGATAGTGCTCCTCCAGCCAGCTCTGAAACAGACCGGAGACGGCTCCCGGAAGTCGCAGCGGAATGTAGCGAGCCCAGCGCACACCGGCATCGGCGGCCGCTTCGACAACGGCAGGAATCTCGTGATCGGTCAATCCGGGTACGACGGGCGCCATGAGGAGGCCGCACGGGACCCCGCGCGCCGTCAGGTGAGCGATCGCTTCGAGGCGTCGCTCCGGATGCGAGGTGCGCGGTTCCATCCGCCTCGCCAGTTCGGCGTCGAGAGTAGTGACCGATAGGTAGACCACCGCCGCGTTCACATCGGCCAGTTCGGCCAGCAGGTCCGCGTCTCGCTCGACGAGCGCGTTCTTGGTGATGATCGCCACCGGGTTGCGACATCGAACCAGCACTTCGAGGCACTCTCGGGTGAGCCCGAGGCGTCGCTCCACGGGCTGATACGGATCGGTCACTCCGCTGATGCCGAGGACCTGTGGTCTCCAGGAGCGCTTCCCCAGTTCGCGCTCGAGCACGACCGCCACGTCTCGCTTGACCAGAATGCGGGTTTCGAAATCGAGCCCGGCCGAGAAGCCCAGATACTCATGGGTCGGTCGCGCGTAGCAATAGATGCACCCGTGCTCGCAGCCGCGATACGGATTGACCGAGACGTCAAACGGGACGTCGGGGCTGTCGTTACGGGCCAGCACCGAACGACTCGTGTCGTCGAAGAATCGCGTCTCGACGCGACCCGGCGGCGGCAGTTCCGATTCGATCTCGAGTCGCTCGAAGCGCCCTGGAGGGTTCTCCGAAGCGCCGCGTCCGCGGGGGCCTGAGGGGCGCTTCATGGACGCATTCTAATGTTCGAATGCAGGCGAAGAGCGGCCCCTCGCCTCCGATACACTCGGCGCCCCCATTTTCGTTTGATGTGTTGTCTTCCGCCGAGGCGGAAGCGCTATCGGAGGGTGCATATGCGTCATCAGGGCGAAGCTCGCAGGGCGATACTGACCGTCACCGTAGGCCTCATCGCCGCGCTGGCGCTTTGCTCCAGCCTCGTCCCGGCCGTGATCGTGGTCGACGCCGGCTGCACCCTCGAAGACGCCATCACGGCCGCGAACACGGACGGCCCCGTCGGTGGCTGCTCTGCTGGATCGGGTCCTGACGAGCTACAACTCACGCAGGACGTGGTGTTGGCGAGCCCACTGCCTCCCATCGAGACGAACATCAGCATCCAAGCGGACGGATTTGCGATCTCAAGAGACGAGACGACCGGGGCCTTCCGGCTCTTCACCGTCGGATCCAACGCGGTGTTCGAGATCTTCGACGCAACCCTCAGCAACGGCGATGGTGGCGACCGGGGGGGCGCGATCGCGGTAGCGACCGGCGAGGCGCGCATCAACGGCTCTCACCTGATATCCAACACGGCAGAGGACGGCGGTGCGATCTACGTGTCGGCCGCGGCCCGTGGCGCGGTTCTCACCAACAGCACCGTCAGCGCCAACAGCGCACAGAAAGGCGGCGGCATCTTCCATCGCGGACGGGTGCTGCTCGTCAACAGCCAGGTCACCCAGAACAGCTCCAACGACGGTGGCGGCATCTACTCGCTCGCCTACCGCTACTCGCCCAAGCCAATCTTCGACGCTACCGAGGGCAGCTCGATCTCCGACAACGTCTCGAGCGGTGTCGGCGGAGGCATCTCGGCGCACTGGTACGCCGAAGTCCGCATTAGCGACAGCTCGATATCCAACAACACGGCCGGCGGCTCGGGTGGTGGTCTCTGGATGCAGGGGAACTACGGCGGCGGCTACACCGGGCACATCGTGACCATCGTCAACAGCATGATCTCCGGAAACTCGTCCGACGGTAGCGGAGGCGGCGCCCTGCTCGACAGAGGCTACGAGCTCTACGCTCCCGGGGTCATGACGATCGAGAACAGCACCTTCTCCGGCAACTACGCCGCGGTTTCGGGCGGCGGAGTCCTGCACAGGAATGGCGAGATCGTCTTCACCAACACAACCATCAGCGCGAACTCCTCTCCCAATGGCGGTGGCGCCTACGTGCTCGCCGACACCGGCCTCGAACTCAACGGCAGCATTGTGGCCGGAAACCCGGCCGGCGGAAACTGCGTCGGACCGGGCGTCGCCGGAGCGTCGATCGCCAACAGCTTCGACGACGACGGCTCGTGTGGTGACTCGAGCGCTATCGTCCCCGGCGTCGACTTCGAGACCGATCTCGCCGACAACGGCGGCCCGACGGAGACGCACGCGCTCCTCACGGACAGCGTCGCGATCGACGCGGCGGGCGACTGCGGCCTCACGACCGACCAGCGCGGTTTCGAGCGTGTCGACGGCGCCTGCGACGCGGGCGCGTTCGAGTTTGGCGTCGGACCTTTCCCGCTGTCTCTCGTCGGCGAGTGTCCGGGGGCGGCGACGGTCTCACTCGTTGCGGCCGCTCCGAAGACGACAGTCGAGCTCTTCGCGGGCAACGCCGGCGGCAGTGTGCAGGTACCGGTAGGCGCGTGCGCCGGAACGCTGCTCGACATCGGTCCGGCTCTGAACATCGCTACCCTCACCACCGACGCGAGCGGGGCTGCTTCTGAGGTACTCCAGTTCACCTCCAACCAGTGCGGTCGCGTGCTCCAAGGCGTCGACGAGAGCGACTGCGAGCTCTCGACGCTCGAGACGATCGACAGCTGCCACGCGTTGGGTACCTTCCACATCGGTTCGGGCGCCGACCCCGTGCCGTCGATTCCGAGCTCCGCAGGTTGCCCGGACGGCGAGTACGTACCGGGTGAGGTCATCCACCTGACCGCGTCGCCGGACGGCGGCTGGTCGGTGGGCTCTTGGAGCGGCACCGACGATGACGGCACGACGAGCGACACGAATCTGCTGACCATGCCGGTCGGCGATCACGTCGTGAGTGTAACGTACGTTCAGTCGTGCTCGACCCTGTCGTTGACCCACTCGGGCGCGGGGGGCGACCCGATCGCTTCGCCGCCCAGCTCCCCGGCCTGCCCACTCGGCGAGTACGCACCCGGCGAGGTGATCGACCTGACCGCTTCTCCCGACGCCGACTGGCAGGTTGTGGGCTGGAGCGGCACCGACGACGACGCGAGCACTCAGAGCACGAACACGTTGACCTTTCCCGGCCAACCGCACGTGGTCGATGTCATCTACGCGCTGAGCTGTTTCGACCTCACTCTCGCTCACACCGGCGCCGGTTCGGATCCCCTCGCGCTGCCGCAGGGGGATGCGAGCCTCTGGGCCAAACGACCGATCGACGGCAGCTTCGCCGGCGCGACCTCCGTTCGCCCAGCCGACATCGACGGCGACGGTGACCTGGACGTTGTCGCCGCTGCGGAGGATGGCGCGCAACTCGCCTGGTGGGAGAACTCGAGTGGCGACGGAGACGTCTGGGTGAAGCATGTCGTGGATGGCGCTCTGTCGTCTCCCCAGGGGGTTGCCGCCGCCGACGTGGACGGCGACGGGGACACCGACTTGCTTGGCACCTCCTTGGTCCTCGGGGCCGTCTTCTGGTGGGAGAACGACGGCGGTGACGGAACGGTGTGGGTCAAGCGGGAGATCGAGAACGGGCTTTCGAGCCCGTGGGATCTCCATCCCACCGACATCGACGGCGACGGCGACATAGACGTCGCCGCCGCGATCTTCGGTGACAACGACCTCCTCTGGTGGGAAAACACCACTGGGGACGGAACCGCCTGGAGTCGCAACAACGTGGATGTGTCGCTCTTCCTCGCGATCTCCGTTTGGGCCGACGACGTGGACGGCGATGGGGATATGGACCTACTCGGTTCGGGCGACAACGCAAATCTCATCAGTTGGTGGGAGAACGTCGGCGGCGACGGAACCGCCTGGTTGGAGCACCGCGTCGTGCAGAACTACACGAACCCGTATTCGGTGAGAACCGCGGACGTCGACGGAGATGGAGACGTCGACGTGCTGGGCAACTCGTTCTGGGACAACGGACGGGCCGTCGCGTGGTGGGAGAACGACGGCGGCGACGGAATCAGCTGGACCGAGCACCTCATCGACGACGACTTCGACTTCGCCCGCTCCGTCTACCCAGCGGACCTCGACGGAGACGGCGATGTCGACGTAGCGGGTGTCTCGACGGTCCTCCACGACGTCACCTGGTGGGAGAACACCGACGGAGACGGCACAATCTGGATCGAACGAACGATCGAGGGCTTCTTCGAAGGCGCCGACGAGATCTTCGTCGCTGACATCGACGGGGATGGTGACCCCGACATCCTCGGAGCCGCCGAGGACGGCAACGACGTCACCTGGTGGGAGAACGAGTACGACGGCGGCTGCCCGGCCGGCTCCTTCAACGCCGACGATCGATTCGCACTACTCGCCGCGCCCGACCCGGGCTCCGAGATCGGAGGCTGGAGTGGTACCGACAACGACGCCAGCACCGAGCCCACCAACACCGCGGCCATGCCGGCGAACGATCACATCATCGCGGTCGACTACGTGGAGAGCGTGCTCGGGCCGCTGATCACGGTCAGTGGTTCCTGTCCGGGCGTCATCACGGTGGACGCTTCCACCACAACTCCAGACGAGCAGGTGCTGCTCTTCGCCGGCACGAATGATGGCGCCACGGTTCTCGACTCTGGGAGCTGCCAAGGCACCGAGCTGGACATCACCGACGGCCAGTCGTGGTTGAACCTGACGACCGACGAGAACGGAGAAGGGAGCGTCGATCGACAGATCGGCTCGGCGTGGTGCGGCCGACGACTTCAGGCTCTGGATCGGGCCTGCCAGCCAGGCAACGTGGTCACGATTCCGTAGCATCACGCGCCTGGCACTCGGGCACGACGAGCCCGCCCGAGTGCCTCCGGTGGGCCTACCCGTGCGGGTGTTGGGTTCTCGTCCGACCCTACCTACGCTCATGGTTGTCATGAGACGCACGACCTCTCTGCTCGCCCTGTTTTCCCTCCTTTCGATCGCAACGTTTCCCCTGGCGGCCGAAGACGAGCCCAACTCGATCGGGCAGGCTCTCAAGGCCGGCAAGCCGACGGTTCAGCTCCGCCTGCGATTCGAGTCGGTGGACGACGACGCGCTGGAGAAGGAGGCGAGTGCCCTGACCCTCCGCTCGGTGCTCGCGTACCGCTCCGGCGTCTACAAGGGCTGGAGCGTCTTTGCGGAGGCCGAAAACGTCACCGCGGTCGGCGACGACAGCTACAACAACCGTGGCGCAGGAAGCCTCTCGAACGGCGTGACCGATCGGCCGGTGGTTGCCGACCCGGCACTCACAGAAATCAATCAGGCGAGTCTCCGATACCAGAACGACGACTGGAAGCTCACCCTGGGCCGTCAGGAGCTCGTGCTCGGAGACTCCCGCTTCGTCGGCAACGTCGGCTGGCGCCAGAACCACCAGTCGTTCGACGCACTGCGCGTCGAGAACAGCGCGCTCGACAAGGTGAAGTTCGACTACGCCTTTCTCGACCAGGTGCACCGCATCTTCGGCGACTCCCTCGACCTGGCCGGACACTCTCTCAGTGCCACGATCGACGCCGGTGCGGTGGGCAAGGTCACGCTCTACGGCCTCTTGCTCGACTATGAGGACATCGCCACCGCCGGCCTGTCGACGGCCACCTATGGCGCTCAGCTGGCCGGCAAGCGGGAGCTCAACGAAGGCCCGGCTCTCCTGTACGAGGTCGAGCTGGCGCAGCAGAGCGACCACGCCGACAACGCGGGCAACGTCGACGCTGGGTACAACTTCCTGATGTTCGGTGCCTCGTGGCCGAAGGTCACCGCCCGCATCGGCCGGGAGGTGCTCGAAGGATCGGCCGCGGACGGGCGCTTCCTGACGCCGCTCGCCACGCTCCACAAGTTCAACGGGTGGGCCGACAAGTTCCTGGCGACGCCGGCTACCGGACTCGAGGATTTCTATCTCCAGCTCAACGGCAAGATCGGCGGAGTCGACTGGCTGGTGAGCTACCACGAGTTCAAGGCGGAGAGCGTCAGCGCCACCTACGGCTCGGAACTCGATCTGCAGCTCCTGCACAAGTGCAAGAACGGCTTGGTGGTGGCTCTCAAGGGAATGCTCTACGACGCCGACACCTTCTCGACCGACGCCGAGAAGGTCGCGATCTGGGCCGCGTACAGCTTCTGAGCCACCGGAGGGTTACCACCCGACGGGGTGGTGCACCGCCTCCGAGCACCTCACTAGCATGGTGTTCATTCACGACTTCGCTCTGCGCGCACAGGGAGGATTCCGATGGCTGACGACGAAAGAGATGCCAGAGAAGACCGGCGAGGTTTCCTCACCACCGCCTCCACGGCGACGATGGCCGCCGGCCTGATCGGCGGCTACGGCGCATTCGCGGCCATCGCCGGCCGATTTCTCTACCCCGCTCGGCCCGGTGAGCGCGGCTGGCAGTTCGTGATCGAAGAGGCGCGGATGGCGATCGGCGACAGCCTCCTCTACCGTACGCCCGCTGGCGAAACGGTGAGTATCACGCGCAAGGAGCGCAACGGAGCCGACAGCGATTTCATCGCCCTCTCGAGCGTCTGTCCCCACCTCGGTTGCCAGGTTCACTGGGAGGGCCAGAACAATCGCTACTTCTGCCCTTGCCACAACGGCGTGTTCGACCCCGACGGCGTTGGCGTCTCGGGCCCACCGGGTGATGCCGGACAGGTGCTGCCGCGCTACGCCCTGAAGATCGAACAGGGGCTGCTGTACATCGAGGTTGGATTGAAGGCGTCCATCGCGGACGCCAAGGGCGAAGTTCTCGAGGAGCCGGAGCCGCGAGCGGCTCCCGGTCACGACCCGTGCCTGGCGCCGAAGCGAGGAGACCGGTTCTCGTGAACCGAGTCGCGCGCTGGCTCGGGGAACGGCTCCCGATCTCGGGAGATCAGTTCCGCGAGCTCACCAACGAGCCGGTTCCGAACCATCTGAAGCGCTGGTGGTTCGCTCTCGGCGGCACGCCTGCCTATCTGTTTGTCATCCAGATCGTCACCGGCATTCTGCTCGCCTTCTACTACAGCGCGTCGCCGGAGACCGCCTACGAGTCGGTTCGCTACATCACCGAGGAGGCGGCGTTCGGCTGGTATGTGCGCTCGGTCCACAAGTGGGCAGCGACGCTCATGATCGCAGCCGTCATCCTCCACCAAATGCGCGTCTATTTCACCGGCGCCTACCGCAAGCCGCGCGAGATCAACTGGATCGTCGGCATGTTCCTACTGATCTGCACCCTGTCGGTGGGCTTCACCGGCTACAGCCTGGTCTACGAGCAGCTGAGCTACTGGGGCGCGACGGTGGGCGCGAACATCGCCGACACGGTGCCGCTCGTCGGCGGCCTGATCAAGCAGCTGATGCTCGGCGGCGAGAGCTACAACGAACACACTCTCTCTCGGTTCTTCGTACTGCACGCGGCGGTGCTTCCGGTCGCGATGATCCTCCTGATCGTCGTGCACATCGCCATCATTCGGATGCAGGGCATCACCGAGTTCACCTTCGAGGACGAGAAGGATCAGCCGGAGAAGACGTTCAACTTCTTCCCCGACCACCTCTACACCGAGCTGATGATCGGGCTGATGCTGATGATCGTTCTGAGCGCGCTCGCCACCATCTTCCCGGCGGCGATGGGGCCCGCGGCGAATCCGCTCGAGACGCCCGAAGTGATCAAGCCGGAGTGGTTCTTCTTCGTCGCCTTCCGCTGGTTGAAGCTCTTCACCGGCACGGCGGCGGTACTCAGTATGGGCTTCATCGTGATGGTGATGTTCACCTGGCCGTTTCTCGACGGCTGGGTTCGGAAGAACACCAAATACAAAGAAGCGAGTGTCTGGATCGGCATCGCCGGCGTGCTGGCGATCATCGCGCTGACGGTATGGGAAGCCGTCGCCAAACACTGATGCAAGCGAGGGGCTCGAACCTATGAATCTCGAAACCAAACGCTACGTAATCGCTGGGCTCGGCGCCCTGTTCCTCCTCTCGCTGGTCTTCGTGCAATGGAGAGAGACCGCGCACAAGGCCGAGCAGGCGGGTCTGCGTCCGCCGTCGATTGCGGTGCCGGCGAGCTCCAAGGGCTGCGTCGACTGCCACCTTCAGTCACAGCCCGGCATTGTCGCGCACTGGGAGGGGAGTACCCACGCCGAGAAGGGCGTCGGCTGCGTCGAGTGCCATGAGGCGGGCGAACAGGACGCGGATGCCTTCACCCACTACGGCGAGAGCATCGCAACCATCGTCACCCCGCGCGACTGTTCGCGCTGCCATCTGACGGAGGGCCAGGAGTTCGCCGCCAGCCACCACGCCAAGGGCGGCAACATCTTGGCTTCGCTCGACAACTTCCTGGCCGAGACGGTCGAAGGCTCGCGCGCGCCGTTCAATCCGCACTCCCCCACGCCGGGCAAAGCCGTCGACATGGTGAACGGCCTCGCCAGCTCCTTCTCCGGCTGTCAGCAGTGCCACGGCTCGAAGGTCGCTTTCCAAGCGAGCGACGGCGGCACCGTCACGGTCGACGACCTCGAACCCGACGAAGACGGCATACCGACCAACCTCGACGCGGTCGGCCGGATTCTCAAAGACGACAACGGCCGCCCGATGATGCACGCGGGCACCTGGCCGAACACCGGCATCGGGCGTCTCAACGTCGACGGCTCGCGCGGCTCTTGCTCCGCCTGCCACAGTCGCCACGACTTCTCGCCGCGGCGCGCCCGGCAGCCCGAGAACTGCGGCAAGTGCCACCTCGGACCCGACCACCCGCAGAAAGAGATCTTCGAGGAGTCCAAGCACGGCGTCGCCTATCGCGACCTCAAGGACGACCTGAATCTCGACGGCGAGAACTGGGTTCTCGGCGAGGACTACTCCGCCGCGCCCACCTGCGCCACCTGCCACATGTCGGGCCACATGCGGAACGACGGCAAGGTCACCCACGACGCCGGCGAGCGCATCTCGTGGACGAACCGCCCGCCGGTCAGTCTGGTGATGGACACCGACGTCAACCACGCGATCGTCAAAGAGACCGACCCAGACGAGCGTGCCCGCCTCATCCACGACAGCGCCGAGAACAAGCGCAACCGGATGAAGGAGGTCTGCTCGCACTGCCACACCCCGGACTACGTGAACGCCTTCTACCAGCAGTACGACGATCTGGTGATTCTCTACAACGAGAAGTTCGCCAAGCCGGGCCTGAAGATCATGAAGGCCCTCGCCGACGCCGGCATTCGCACGCCGACGCAGTTCGACGAAGAGATCGAGTGGACCTGGTTCTACCTCTGGCACCACGAGGGTCGCCGCGCCCGTCACGGCGCCTCGATGATGGCGCCCGACTACACCCACTGGCACGGCATGTACGAGGTCGCCGAGCGCTTCTACATGGAGCTCATTCCGCAGGCGCTCGAGATGGCCGACCACGCCAGCTCCGGCGGAGGTGCGGTGCGGCAGGCGGTCGCCGAGATCCTCGCGCGGCCGGAGCACAGCTGGTTCGAGCTCGGCGCCGAAGAGGAAACCGAGAAGGTCCGCGCCGAGATGGAACGGCGCTACGGACAGAAGGGCGATTAGGGACGCAAGCATGAACAGACGAGAGCTTCTTCAAGTCCTCGGCGCCACCTCCGCTACGGGAGTGGCCGCCTTCTCGTGCTCGGACCGCGAAGCGGCCGAGCGCATCGTCGAGGGGCAATCGCTCGCCGACGCGGACCTCGATTGGAAGAAGGCGCCGTGTCGCTACTGCGGCACCGGCTGCGGCGTCGAGGTCGGCGTACGCGAGGGCCGGGTGATGTCCGTTCGTGGCGACGAGGCGAGCCCGGTCAACCGCGGCCTACTCTGCGTCAAGGGCTACCATCTGCCCGCGTTCCTCTACGGCGAAGACCGCCTGCTCTACCCGCAACTGCGTGACGGCAGCGGTTGGAAGCGCATCTCCTGGGACGAAGCGCTCGACCTGGTGGCTTCGAAGTATCAAGAGGCGCTGGACCAGCACGGTCCCGAGTCGGTCGCCATGTACGGCTCCGGGCAATGGACGATCTTCGACGGCTACGCCGCCTCCAAGTGGTTCCGTGGCGGCCTGCGCTCGAACAACCTCGACCCCAACGCCCGTCTGTGTATGGCGAGCGCGGTCGTCGGCTTCATGACCCAGTTCCAGAGCGACGAACCGATGGGCTGCTATGAGGACTTCGAAGCCGGCGACGACTTCGTCTTCTGGGGCAACAACATGGCGGAGATGCACCCGGTGCTCTTCAGCCGCATCCTCGAGAACAAACGCAAGAACCCGAGCGTGCGGCTGATCGACATCGCGACCCGCCGCACGCCGACCAGCGACTACGCCGATCTCTACGTCGAGTTCATCCCCGGCTCCGACCTCGCCCTCGCGAACGGCATCCTCCACATCCTCTTCAGAGACGGGCTGCTCGACCGGAGCTTCATCGAGGAGAACGTGATCTTCAAGCGCGGGGTCGAGGACCTCGACGAGATCGGCTGGGGTTGCTACGGCGAGCAGGCCGAGCACTACACCTTCAAAGACCGACCGAGCAACTCCTCCCTCGAGGAGATGCGTCGCTTCCTCGACGACTACTCGCCGGTCAAGGTGAGCGAGATCTCCGGCGTGCCCGTCGCCCAGATCGAGGCGCTCGCCAAGATCTACGGCGACCAGGGACGCGGCACGGTGAGCCTCTGGTGCATGGGGGTCAACCAGCACACCCGCGGCACCTGGATGAACAACCTGATCACCGATCTGCACCTGGTGACCGGCAAGATCAGCCGACCGGGATCGAATCCGTTCAGTCTGACCGGACAGCCCTCGGCGTGCGGAACGGTGCGCGAGGTGGGCACCCTCGCCCATCGGCTGCCGGCCGACATGGTGGTTGGCAACGAAGCGCACCGTGCGCTCGCCGAAGAGATCTGGGGGGTCGAGCCGGGCACCATCCCACCCAAACCCGGGTACCACACGGTCGATATGTTCCGCGCCTTCACACGGGGCGACATCAAAACGATGTGGGTGCAAACCACCAACCCCTGGGTCTCGATGCCCAACCTGAATCGCTTCCAGCGTGAGCCGGGCGACGGCCGCTTCCTGATCGTCAGCGACATCTACCCGACACCCACCACCGAGATGGCCGACCTGGTACTTCCCGCTGCCGCGTGGATCGAGCGCGAAGGGGCGTTCGGCAACTCCGAGCGCCGCACCCAGCAGTGGGACCAGATCATCGAGCCGCCCGGCGAGGCGCGGGAGGACGCCCTCCAGATCATGCAGGTCGCCAAGCGGATGGGGATGGGACACCTCTTCCCCTACCCGGAGGACAACTGGCACGAGCCGATGTACGAGGAGTACCGTCGCTTCACGCTCGGCATCGGCAAAGACGTTGCCGCCTATCAGCAGCTGCGCGAGACGCGCGGGCTGCTCTGGCCCGTGGTCGACGGCAAAGAGACTCGCTATCGCTACGCGGCCGGCTTCGATCCGTACGTCAAGAAGGACGAGGGCGTGCACTTCTACAAGGCCAAGGCGTTCGGCGAGAAGGCCGCTGCCTGGCTGCGGCCCTACCACCCTCCGGCCGAGGTACCCGACGACGACTACCCGCTCTGGCTGACGACCGGTCGCGTTCTCGAGCACTGGCACACCGGCTCGATGACCCGACGAGTCGAGCAGCTCCATCAGGCGATGCCCGAGGCGTACGCCGAGCTCAACCGCGCCGATGCGCTCGACCTGGGGGTCAAGACCGGCGACCGGGTGCGGCTCGTGACTCGCCGGGGCGACGTCGAAATGCCGGTACAGATCGACGGGCGCGGACGGCCGCCGCGAGGGACGGTCTTTGTGCCGTTCTTCGACGAGGCGCGCCTCGTCAACGTTCTCACCCTCGACGCTATGGACAACCTCAGCAAGGAGCCGGACTACAAGAAGTGCTCGGTCCGGGTCGAGAGAGCGTGAACCGGGCTCGGCGCTCGCGCCTCGCGGCCACCCTCCTCTACTCGCTGACGCTTCTCGCCTTCGCCTGCGGAGACCGAGGGCCCGAGATCGCGGTTCCCGGGAGCGACGGTGCCCTCAAGACGGCCGCCTCCGTTCGCGCCGAGCGGCGGGCCTTCGATGGAGCGCCCCCGGTGGTCGCCCATGAGAGCTTCGGCATGAGCTGCAGCGAGTGTCACGACACTCACGGCCGAGATGTCGACGGCGTTGGCTTCGCGCCGCCCTCGCCGCATGAGAGCACCGCCGGCATGAGCGCCATCAGCCGCTGTCAGCAGTGTCACGTCTTCCAGAACACGGACTCCGTCTTCGTCGCCAACCGTTTCGCTGGACTGCGCCAGGATCTGCGACGAGGCGACCGTCTCAACGCGCTCGCCCCGCCGGTCATGCCGCACAAGACCTTCATGCGCGACAACTGCGTCGCGTGCCACTCAGGCCCTGCGGCGCGCGAGGAGATCCGAACCGACCACCCCGAGCGAGCGCGGTGCCAACAGTGCCACGTGTCGGTCGAGTCTTCGGACGTCTTCCCAAGCGGCTTCTAGCTCCCAGTTCAGAACGCCACCGCTCGAGCTCGACGTTCGAAGGGCTCGATCAGGCGCTGGTCGGCCAGGCGACCGCCGGTCCTGCTGCCAACTTCCGCAAGACCCGCTCTCTCTAGAGCCTCGGCCAAAGGGTGTGACCAGCGTCTCGAGGGTCGACGACCGGACGCTGGGTTCAAGCCTTCTATTCGACCGGATGCGGATAGTCCGCCGAGCGCTTCTGGAACGAGAGGATCTTCTCGTTCTGAATGACGCCGTCACGGATCTCGATCGAGCGCTCGATCGTCGGACTCTCGGCCCAACCCTCCGGCCCGGCGAGCACACTTTCCAGGTAGGGCAAGAGCGCTTCGGAGATCTCCCAGGTAGCGCTGTCCCAAAGGTAGGTCGGCGTGTGGTCGACCGCGTAGTAGAGGACCCCGTCTCCGATCCGAAAGACCGGCTCGTCGAACGTCGTCGGGCGCGCGAAGTCGAAACCCATCGCTTCGTCGCAGCTGACGTCGACGATGAGCGAGCCGGAGCGCAGTTCCGATTCGCCGCCGCGCGGCAGATACATAAGCGGTGCATCGGTGTCCTGGAGGGTTCCGTTGACGATCACGTCCGCCTCGGCCAGGACGTCCGCCAGGCTCGAAGCAGCTCCGCTCGGGCGCTCCGCCGACATGCCGGCGCCGTCGGCGCGAGCCATACGGCCGTAGACACAGCCGTACACCTGGTCGCGTACGAGGTGCGGTGGGCGCTGTGTGTAGACCTCGATGTCGGTGATCCCCCGACCCATGAGCGCGTAGATCGCGCCCCGGCTGACCGAGCCGAAACCGAGCACCACTGCCCGCCGAGGTGGTCCGTAGAAGCCGTCCGCGCCAAGTAGCTCCAGAGCGTGGAGAACGGCGCAGTAGCCGGCCAGCTCGTTGTTCTTGTAGAAGCTGTGTAGCTGACGATCTCCCGCCCGGCCCCAGTGGAACATCGCCTCGTAGGCGATCAGCGTGAGACGTCGATCGATGGCGGTCTGGGTGACCTCGGACTGCTGCACGCAGTGCGGCCAGCCCCACAGAACGCTCCCCGCGCGCATGTCCGCGAGATCCTCGGCGAGCGGCTTGGGCAGGAGAACGAACTGACTGTCGCCGATGATCTGCTCGCGACTCGCGAGACCCAGACCCAGTTCACTGAGCCGGTCGTCCGAGTAGCCGAAGCGTTCTCCATAGCCGCGCTCGACGGTGAGACGCTGGCGGAGGCCCTCAGACAGACGCTCGAAGTGGCGCGGATGAATGGCCACCCGCGACTCGTTCTTCTTGCGCGACGTTCCGACGATTCCGGCTTCGATCTGACCCATCAGCTGACCTCCTCCTGAAACTCCAGCCCTTCACGGGCCAGCCCCTCGAGAACCGGCTCGTAGATCGCGCGCTCGGTCGGGCGTAAGCAGCCGGTCGCCTCGAGCTCACCGCTGAGTATCAAGCGGGCCGCAATCCCGGTAGGCAGCCCCACCGTGCGTGCCATCGCGCTCATCCCGCCACGCTCGCCATATTCGATCAGGGTAGCGCGGATGCGACCGACCTCGCCGTCCATCTCGGTTTGCAGCTCGTGCTGGAGGATGACGACGTCACGACCCTCTTCGGGTAGCCGCAACCTCTCGGCGAGGCGTCGAGTCAGCACCTGGGTCGCCGATCGGGCGTGGAAGCCGATCGCCTCGGTCGAGAAGAGTCCCAGCCACCGGAGGTTCGCAAGCTCCACATCGTCGGTCTCGAGCCCGAGAAAGGCCGCGGCACGCGCCTCGGTGTCGGCCCCCTTCGACGGGTGTGGCAGGAACATGTCGACCAGATCCGCGAAGCTGCGCTCGTGAAGCTCCGGGATCCCGATCGCTTCGTTGTTCAGGCCCAACTTCACGATCTGTTGCCAGGTTGCGCACCAACCCGGATAGCGAAGGGTGGCGCGAATGACGGTCTCCGCCTGTTCGAGTCCGAACGCCTGGACGTACGAAAGCGAGTCGCGATTTGCGTACGCTTCGAGCTCTCCGAAGCTCGCGACCTCTACCGGCCAGACCTCTTCGAAAACTCGGGCGGGCGGTACCGCTCGTGTGCGACCGTCTTCCACGAAGAGCGCGCCGTCGGCACCGGCCATCACGACGTTACGTGGGTTCCAGGTCACTGCATAACCGAGCGGGTTGTCGATGGAGTCGGGCGCCGGCAAGCCGCCTCCATAGGAAACGAAGCTCGTCACCCTCTTCCCCTCGGCGCGCAGGCGATCGAGCAGCGCCATGGTGGCCATATGGTCGATCCCCGGATCGACGCCGAGCTCGAAGAGCATCAGAAGCCCGAGCTCGCGCGCCTCCTCTGAAAGCTGGACGAGATCCGACGTCGCATACGACACGGAGAGCATGTCGACGTCGGCTCGCATGCACTCGTGAACGATCGAGCGCTGCATCCCCGGTGGCATTAGGTTGATCACCAGGTCGGCCGAACTCGCCGCCCTGAACAGCTCCTCGGGCGACGTCGCGTCGATCGGTCGCGCCTCCCCTCGCGGGTGAGCCCCCACCCGCTCGGCGGCCTGCTCGAGGTCGCGATCGGCGACGACGACCTGGAAATCGTCCGACGCCGCGTGTTCCAGTAGATAGCGAATCAGGTAGGGCGAGCTCTGGCCGGCACCGAGTACGAGCACTGACTTCATCGCCGGGGATGCTACGGGTGGGCCTCCGTCCGTGCAAGACGCGCCCGGGTGGGCATCGCCACCTCGGGCGGCTACACTGCCGACGATCCTTATGCACAGCCTACGTCCTGTCCTGCTCCTCGCGCTCCTGGTCGCGGCACCCGCGGTGGACGCCGTCGCCGAGAAGCGCCTCGTCACGCTCCTCCACACGAACGACATCGAAAGCGTCTACGCGCCGACCGAAGCGTTCTGGAACCCCGAGATCGAACAGATCGGCGGCATCCCGTGGCTCGCAGCCCTGATCGACCAGATGCGCACCGAAGAGGAGTTGAGCTTCCTGTTCGACGCCGGCGACATCTACACCGGCGCGCTCTCTCAGGCAACCGAAGGAAAGCTCGCCTGGGACCTCTACAGCCTGATGGGTTACGACGCCGTCAACCTCGGCAACCACGAGTTCGAGTACGGCTGGGAGAGCCTCCATCGGACCGCGCAGCGAGCGCGCTTCCCGGTGTTGAGCTCCAACCTCTTCTACGAAGGCACCGACTTCAACTTCCTGCAGGCCTACACCATCCTCGAGAGGCAGGGGGTGCGTATCGGCGTGATCGGGGTGATGGGAGTCGACGCGTTCATCAACGCCATCAACCCGGCGCACTACGCCGGCATCGAGGTGCGGCCCCCGACCGAGATCGTGCAGGGCTACGTGGACGAGATCCGCGACGAGGTCGACCTCGTCGTGGTTCTGACTCACCAGAACCGCACGGCTCCCATGCAGACCGACAAGGAGGCCGACCCCGAGGTACAACGCGGCTTCGACGAAGACTGGGAGATGGCCGGCGCGCTCGAGGGGGTGGACGTGATCTTCGGCGGCCACTCGGACCACGGTCTCTGGGAGCCGGTGCAACATCCGGAGACAGGAACCTGGGTGGGGCTGACGTTTGGCCAGGGCAAGTACCTCGGCCTCCTGCGGCTGGCGCTCGACACCGAGACCGGCGAGGTAGAGCTCGATGAGGGCCGCCTGATTCCGGTCGAGTCGGCAGAACTCGAGCCCCGGCGCGACCTCGTCGCGCTGATCGCAGATGCGCGTGCGGCCGCCGCTCCGCTGACCGAGGTGATCGGCCGGGTCGACGAGCTGGCCTTCCGTCGCTACTACCGCGAGTCGAGCCTCGGCAACCTGCTGACCGACATCCTGCAGGAGGCCTCGGGGGCCGACATCGCGGTGTTGAACTCCGGCTCCCTGCGCGCGGATCTTCATCCCGGTGAGGTCACCGTCGAGGACGTGCTCAACGTCTATCCGTTCATCGGCAAGTTCCACGTGGTCGAGATCACGGGGGCCGCAGTCGATGAACTGCTCGAGTACGGCTACGCCCTCCACTACGGCTTCTTGCAGGCGGCCGGCGTCGAAGCAACCTACGATTCCCGACGGCCGGCGGGAGAGCGTCTCATCGACGTTCGTGTCGGCGGAGAGCCTCTCGATCCGCAGGCTTCCTACACGGTTACGTCGAGTGCCTTCATGGCCAACGGCGGTGACGGTTACGCGATGCTCGAGGCCGGCGAAGTGGTCGAGCGCAGCGACCGTCGCCTGGTCGAGTCGTTTCTCGAGCACTTCCGGCGTCATGGGGCCCTCGAGGTGCCACCGCTCGGACGCCAGCGGGACCTCGCCCGCGACTGATCTGCCTCTCGTCTCCTCGCTGCCGGGCAGCTAAACTGCGACGCCATGACGGAACCGGCGAGCCGCCCGAAGCGCGGCACTCAGAAGCACTACCCGCTCTGGCCCACCAAGGAGGCCAAACGGCTCGCCAAGCGCATGAAGACCCCGGGGCCGGTGACGCTCGAAACGGGCTACGGACCGTCGGGACCGCCGCACCTCGGCACCTTCGGAGAGATCGTCCGCACAGCCTTTGTTGCCGAGGCGATTCGCAAGCGCGGCTACGAGCCGACCATCATCGCCTTCTCCGATGACATGGACGGCCTGCGCCGGGTACCCCTGGGGTTCCCCGAGAGTCTCGGAGAGCACCTCGGCAAGCCCCTCTCCGCGATCCCCGACCCGTTCGGCACCGCGGAGTCGTTCGCCGACAACATGAAGAACCGTCTCTACGAGATGGCGGCGTTGACCGGGGTCGAGGTCGACTTCCGATCGGCCTCCGACGAGTACGCCCAGGGCACGTTCGACGACGCCATCCGGGCCATCCTCGCCAAGGCGGATCAGGTGCGCGCCATCCTCGCGTCCGATCTTTCCGAGGAGACGATGAAGGATTGGTTCCCCTTCATGGTCATCTGTGAAGACTGCGGCCGGGTCTACTCGACCCGGGTGCTCGGCTTCGACGCCGAGACGGCCGAGGCCGAGTACTCCTGCTCGGCGCCGGTCGGCTCCAACGAACCGTGCGGCAAACACGGCACGCGCTCGCTTCTCGGGGGCGGCGGCAAGTTCCCGTGGAAGATCGACTGGGCGGCGCGCTGGTTTGCGCTCGGGGTCGACTACGAGCTCTACGGCAAGGACCTCATTCCCGCAGCGGAGATCAGCGATCGCATCTGCCGGGAGATCTTCGAGATCCGCCCGCCGATGCACATGTTCTACGAGCTCTTCCTCGACGAGAGCGGGGCGAAGATCTCCAAGTCGAAGGGTGACGTTCTGGAGCCGACCCAGTGGCTCGAGTACGCGCCGCAGGAGTCGCTCAACCTGCTCTTCTTCGACAACCCGGTCCAGGCGAAGCGCGTAAGCCTCGGCCGCATTCCCGAGTACACGCGCGATCTCGTCGCCGTCGAGGAGGTCCACTACTCCGGCGCTCCCGACGACCAGATCACCATCAACGCCCGCGAAAGCTACCGGTTTCTGACCCACTTCGACCCGCCCGAGGAACAACCCCTGCGGCTCGACCTCGGGCTGCTCCTCAACATCATCGGCGGTACGGGGAGCGCCGACGCGGACGCGGTGACCGCCTACCTGGCGCGCACCGGGCAGTACGATGACGAGACGCTGGCGCTACCCGAGGCCCGCGACCAGATCGAGCGTGCCCTCGCCTACTACCAGAAGGTCGGCCGCGAGCAGGAGATCGGCCCCGAGACGGAGAGCATCACCGAGGCCGAACGCACGGCTCTGTCGAGCCTGGTCGCGTCCCTCGATAAAGGCGACGCCGACGACGAGACGGTCCAGGGCGAGATCTTCGCCGCTGCCAAAGAGAACGAGATCAAGCCGGGCAGGTTCTTCAAACTGCTCTACATCGCGCTCATTCGCCAGGAGCGGGGGCCGCGACTGGGCGGGTTCGTGAACGTCCTCGGGCGCGAGACGGCGGCCGCGAAGCTCAGGGAAGCACTCGAGCTCTTCTCGACGACTGAAGTCTCCTAGCCTGACTTTCCGACCCAGGCGTCGTCGCCAGAGCGCGGCTCGAGCTTTCTGTACGATCGTCTCCGATCTGGCGACTCACCCCAGGATCGAGTCCGCGGTTCTCGCCAGCACTCCGTCATCAACCTGAAGGACGAAACTCCATCCCGCGGCTTCCAAACGTAGAATCAGGAGACCGATGTCCGAACGCTCCCAGCCGCCGAAGACGTATCAGCGTTTCGTCGCTCGCTTTCCGAAGCTCGGCGACGCCTGGAACGAGGCGCGCGCCGCGGAGCTCGACGGTCCAGCAAACGCGAAGGAACGTCGGCTGCTGAAGCTCGCGATTGCGATCGGCGCGATGCGCCAGGGAGCCGTGACATCTTCGGCGCGCAAGGCGCTCGACGCCGGCGCCAGCGAAGAGGAAATCCTGCAAGTCATCGCACTCAGCGCGAGCACTTTGGGCTTCCCTTCGACGGTCGCGGTATTCTCCTGGATAGAGCCGCTCCTCTCCGACGACTGACAACCCGCGAAAGGCGGTCACCCAACATGAGAGCCGCATTCATCAAGCCGCCCATCGGCGGCATTATCGGCCTCGAGATGCTCACCTTCGTCGAGCCTCTCGGTCTCGAGTGCGTCGCCGCCGCCCTCGAACAGGACGGTCACGAATGCCTGATCCTGGACCTTCGCATCGACAGCTACGAGCGCGGCATCGAGAAGCTCGACGCATTCGGGCCCAACATGATCGGCGTTCAGTGCAACTTCACGACCGAGCGCAATCGGGCGATCCGGCTCACGCGGGCGTTGCGCGACCGCTACGCCGACGCCCTCCTGGCGATTGGTGGGCACGATGCTTCACGCGACCCCGAGTGGTTTACCGACCCGTCGATCGATGTCATTACGGTAGGAGACGGCGAGGAGATCGTACCGGCACTCGCCGACGCGATGATCCGCGGTGGTGATCTGTCGAAGACCCCGGGGCTGGTTCTCAACACGCCGGAGGGCCAGGTCTCGACCGGTCCCGCGCCGGCGCGCCGCAACATCGATGAGCTGCCGCTCCCTGCGCGTCATCTGATCAAGGAGTACGCACCCGAGTACTACATCAACTTCCGCAAGCCGCTCGCACTCATGGAGACCGCTCGCGGCTGCCCGTTCAAGTGCAATTTCTGCTCGGTCTGGAAGTTCCACGAGTCGACCTTCCGTGAGAAGTCTCCCGAACGAGTGGTCGAGGAGTTGGGTCAGATCGAGGCGCCGAACGTGTTCATCACCGACGACATCTTCTGGATGAACGTCCACCGCGGGCGCGAGATGGCGAAGCAGATCAAGGCGTCGGGCATCAAGAAGTACTTCACCGTTCAGACCCGCACCGACATCATCTGCAAGTTCCCCGAGCTGATCGAGATGTGGAAAGACTGCGGCGATCTTGCGATCTTCCTCGGCGTCGAGAAGGTCGACGACGCCGGTCTCGCGTCGGTCAATAAGAGCAACAAGGCGGCCAACAACGAACGCGCGATCGAGATCCTGAAAGACCTCGGTGTCGGCTTCACCTGCAACTTCATCGTCGACCCCGACTGGGACCGCGACGACTTCACCAGGCTCAAAGAGTGGATCGCCCGCATGGGCGCCTACAACTCAGGCTTCACGGTACTCACGCCGCTACCGGGGACCGACCTGTGGGACGAGGTCTCTACGGACGTGGTGGCTGAGGACTGGGAGATGTTCGACATCATCCACACCGTGCTGCCCACCAAGCTGCCGCTCGAAGAGTTCTACCAGGAGTTCTCGGATCTCTGGAAGTGGGTCCTCGAGGTCCGGTACAAGGAACGCGGCAAGGCGCAGACCTACCTGAACATGCTGGGGGCGCTCGCCTCCGGCAAGGTCAGTCTCGGCGCCATCCGGAAGGGCATGAACATCGCCAAGGTGTTCAGCAAGCCGCAGACCTTCCTCGACGCGCATCAGTCACGCGGCGCGTAGGCCTGGATGTCCGACGGTTCGATCCGAGACGAGGTAGAACGGCTGCACCGCGCCCTCGCCGCCTTGGAGG
This sequence comes from Candidatus Multivoradales bacterium, assembly GCA_965212505.1. GTDB lineage: Bacteria > Acidobacteriota > Thermoanaerobaculia > Multivoradales > JAHEKO01 > JAHEKO01. The sequence continues at coordinate 4,769,829 of OZ243123.1, read as the reverse complement.
AGAGCGTCGAAGCGCTCGACCCGGACCAATTTCTAGCGCCCCTCGGTGGGTGGACTCCACGGGACATCGTGGCGCACCTCCTCGGGTGGACCCGCTATGTGGTCGAAGGCTCCGAGCAGCTTCGCAGGGGTGAGGTGCCCTTCTACGACGTCGACCCTGGAGACGACTACCGCCACGTGAACGCGGCACTCATCCGCCGGCACGCCTCGCGAGATCCCGCTGCGCTGTTCACCGAACTGGGGGCCGCGGTCAGCGCTCTCGCCGACTATCTGAAGCCGCTCGATCCGGACGACTGGACTCGCGATTTTGGGGTCCGGCACCAAGGCGAAACGGTCAGGATCGCCGACACCGTGGGCGAGCTGATCGACGATTTCGAGCATCACACACATCAGATCGTGGACCACCGGAAAGCGTGAGCGAACGGAGACCGATCAGCGTCGCGGAGTACCACGACGCGGCGCGCACGCGCCTCGAACGCTCGGCCTATGACTACTACGCCGGCGGCGCCTGGGACGAGCTCACCCTCGCCGACAACGAACGTGCGTTCGACCGGCTTCGACTTCAGTACCGCGTGCTTCGCGACGTCTCTGCGCGCGACCTGCGGATCGACCTTCTCGGCCGGTCGCTCGACCTACCGGTCCTGATCGCGCCGACGGCCTTCCACGGACTGGCCGATCCCGAAGCCGAGTGCGCCACGGCCGCTGCTGCCGGATCAGCAGGAACCGTGATGATCGCCAGCACGCTTTCGAATCGGTCGATCGACGAGATCGCCGCCGCCACGGAGGGCGACGTCTGGTTCCAGCTCTACGTCTACAAAGACCGCGGCGTCTCGCGCGCGCTCGTCGAACGCGCCGTCGCGGCGGGCTGCAAGGCGTTGGTGCTGACCGTCGACGTACCGGGGCTCGGCGTTCGCGAGCGCGACGTGCGCAATCGCTTCCAGCTCCCGGAAGGTCTGGCGATGGGAAACCTCCAGGCCGGCATGAACGGCATGCCCGCCAACCTCGAGGGCTCGGCACTCGCCGCCTATGTCGGCTGCATGTTCGACCCGTCACTCTCCTGGACTGACTTCGCCTGGCTCCGTTCCCTCAGCGACCTGCCCGTCCTGGTCAAAGGCGTCGTGCATCCGGAAGACGCTCGGCTCGCCGTCGAGCACGGTGCCGCCGGGGTCATCGTCTCGAACCACGGCGGCCGCCAACTCGACACGGCGCCCGCAACCCTGGACGTACTGCCCGAAATCGCAGAGGAGGTCGCCGATCGAGCTGCCCTTTTGCTCGACGGAGGCGTTCGACGCGGCACCGACATCGTCAAGGCGGTGGCTCTCGGCGCCGACGCGGTGGCGATCGGTCGCGCAGCCCTCTGGGGTCTCGCGGCGGATGGTCGCGAGGGTGTCGAGGGCGTGCTCAGCACGCTCCGCGCAGAGCTCGACGCTGCGATGGCCATGTGCGGCGCCACCCGGATCGACGAGATCGACTCGGCTCTGGTTCGCTAGGTCAGCCTTTGGACGGCGCCGCTCTCTCCGTATCGTCGAGAGCGCTCTCGAGTCGTTCGAGTCGTGCTTCGATACTGGCCAGTTTGTGCAGGATGAGTACGTGGGTCTTCTTCGCGTCGATGCCCACCGGACTCTCCTCGCTGGCGATCACCCGCTCGATCGCCTCATACTCGGACTCTGGAATCTCACCTCGCATGGCGAGACCTTAACAAGCGAATACCAACTGGTAGACTTCGCGCCTTCAACATGCCGACCGAGAAAGCCGAAGTCCGGCTGGTCATCGAGAGCCGCTTCGAGGACCTCGATCTAGTCGATAGCGTGTCGTCCGCGGTCCTCGACTTCGTGGGGATCGAGGGAGACGACCGCGAGCACACGTCGCTCGCCATTCGTGAGGCCGCCGCCAACGCGATCGAGCACGGCAACGGCGTCGGATCGGGCAAGCAGGTCGACATCCGCATGCTGCTCGGTGCCGAGGCGTTGACCGTACACGTGCGCGACGAGGGAGACGGATTCGACCCGGAGACCGTGCCCGACCCGCTCGCCCCGGAGAACCTGCTCAAGCCGCGCGGTCGAGGTATCTTCCTCTCCCGACGCTTCGTCGACGAGATCGAGTACACGTTCGACGGCGGCACACAGATGACCTTGCGCAAGTCCGTCGCGGGAGCCGGCGACGACGCGCCTGACGAAGACTGAACCCGGCTCGAGAGGCGGATGGACCTATGATGCGGAAGCCGTTGGCCCTCGTGGCTGTTGTCCTGACCATGACCGCGTGCAGTCGAGAACCCGAGCCCGAGCTGGTCGTCGAAGACCTCGGCGCCAACGCGGTGGAGCTGGCGCGCTCGACCCTGGTCGTCGACGGACACGTCGACTACCCCTATCGCCAGGTCGATGAGCCTGCGGACATCAGCGTGCTCGCCGATGGGCGGAACTTCGACTACGTGAAAGCCAAGGAGGGTGGCCTCGACGCCCCCTTCATGTCGATCTACATCCCGTCCTCCTATCAAGAGAGCGGTGGCGCCAAAGAGCTGGCTGACGAGCTCATCGGCTTGATCGAGACGCTCGAGACCGAGCACCCCGACAAGTTTGCGATTGCGAGATCGCCCGACGATGTCGAAGCGCAGTTCGCGCAGGGGCTGGTCTCTCTGCCGATGGGCATGGAGAACGGCGAGCCCATCGAGGGCGATCTCTCGAACGTGCAGTACTTCTACGACCGCGGCATTCGCTACATCGGCCTCACCCATGGCGCCAACAACCACCTGTCCGACTCGTCCTACGCCGACGAACGGCAGTGGAACGGCATCAGCCCGTTCGGCCGTGAAGTGGTGGCCGAAATGAACCGCCTCGGCATCCTGATCGATACCTCACACCTTTCGGACGAAGCGTTCTGGCAGATCGCCGACATCACCACCGCGCCTCTCATCGCCTCCCACTCCTCCTGCCGCCACTTCACTCCCGGCTGGGAGCGGAACATCTCCGACGAGATGATCCAGCGGATGGCCGAAGGCGGCGGCGTGGTAATGATCAACTACGGCAACGGCTTCCTGCGTCAAGACGCCAACGAGCAGGGCACGGCGTACTGGGCCGCCTTCCAGGAGGCGGACGTCTCCGGCGAGGAGGCCCGTACCTGGAGCGAGGCCTACTGGAAGGAGCATGACCGCATCTGGCCGACGGTGAGCGACGTCGCCGACCACATCGACCACGTCGTCGATCTAGTCGGCGTCGACTCTGTCGGTCTCGGGTCGGACTTCGACGGCGTCGGCGACAACCTGCCAACCGGCCTCAAGACCGCCGCCGACCTACCCAACCTGTTCCACGAGCTACTCGAGCGCGGCTACAGCGAGGGCGACATCGAGAAGATCGCTTCGGGGAACATTCTTCGCGTCTGGCGCGAGGTCGAGCGGGTCGCGGCGACGTCGAGCGACTAGCACCGGTGGGACCGCAGCGGCCCTGGACAGCGCCCCTCCGGCAGCCCACCGGAGGGGTGACAGCAACCAGGGCTGCAAGCAGCAGCTCGCACGTCATTCTCGGCCTTCCGCTAAAGAGGCGAAGGGTTCGCCGAAGGCCGCCTCGAACGCTTTCTCGACGCGGACAGCTCGTGCCCGTAGGTCCTGAGGAGTGATCGGATCTCCCGAGTGCCCAGCGGACACCGTCAGCGTCCGAGCGTCCAAAATCGCGCGGATGTAGGCGCGGGCGTCAACGCCAGCGTCCTCGAGCGCCCGGAACCACCTCCCGATCGTCGTACCGAGGAAGACATGACTCTCTTCCTGCAACGCCCTCGAATAGAACCTCCGCCCGTCCACCCCGAACTCGGGCAGGCTGGCCGTGAAGTTCTCCTTCATCTCCTGGTCAAAATCTCCGTAGAGGTCCCCCAAGTAGAGGTAAGCCGAGGATTCGCCATCGATACCGAAGCGAGCAGCGTAGCGCACCGCTACCTCCGGCTCCTCTCGCATCAATTGGGCGAGGAAGATGACGAAGATCGACAGCTGAACGGACTCTGGGAGGCTCGCCTCCTCGAGGCTCTGGCCAAGCGTGAGCCCCTCCGTCTCCTGCAGCTGCCCCTCGGAGATGTCTTGGCCCGGCGTCGACGCCGGGAGCACTCCCGACAAGAACCAGATCCACACCCACACACCGGTCATCACGGCCCGTCGCATTCGACGTCACTCCCCTCTTCGGGTGGCCGTTTCATCAGGCTTCCCCGATCGAACCCCTGGAGTTGCTTTGCCTTCCCGAGGCTCTCGCGCACACCCAGCGGGTCCTCCGGCGCCAGCGCGAGCAGCCGCTCATAGAGCTGTACTGCCCGACGGACTTGCCCCAAGTACTCCTGACACCTCCCGTACCCGTAGAGGCACCGCAGGAGGCCCCGGTTGCCGCGCCATCTCCACGGCAGGCGGCCTTCGAACTCGCGACCTAGAGCCTGCTCACCCAGCGCGACGCCGACGCGGAAGTGGCGGAGCGCGCGCTCCGTCCAGCGGGTCTCGAGGGGGGCATCGCTGAAGAACTCGCCGAGCAGAGCGTGCACCTCGAGGCAACGTAGGTCTCGTGCGAGCATCTCTCCGGCGAGTAGCTCAGCGAGTTCCAGGTCTCCAGAGCTCCAGAAGGCAGAGACCTCTCTGAGCGCCAGCGCGCCGTCGTCCGGGAAGCCGGGAGCCGACGGGAGGATCCGTTCGAGCTCGTATGCCCTCTCCACTCCGTCTGGCCCGGAGGGTCGATCCTCATCCCGCGGGAAGAGAGCCAGAGGCTCGAAACGGAGCGCCGAGGGCTCCAAGCGAGCCGAGAGGATCGAACCTTCCAACAGCCATGATCCGTTCTCGCGGCTCCGCCGATGGACGAGCAGCCGAAAGAGCTCGCCCTCGACCGGCCGGACAATACTGCCTCCTGCGTCCACGAGCAGCTTCGTGCGCGTCTGCTCGAGACAGCCGCAAATAGAGTGACGCGATCGGCCGAGAGCGAGCACCTCGACGCACCGTCCCGGCTGGGGAAGCCGATCTGTCCATGATTTTCGCTTGCCAGGCATGCAGTAAATCACCGCCTTCAGCAGCATAAAACGGACTCAAGAGCGCTGTCAATCCGCTGGCGCACAAATATTCCGCAAGATGGCCCCCTATTGCTGCCTCGATGCCAAGATTTCCGGCATGAACCGAGCCGGTGGCTTCCGAGAGTGGATCGTCAAGCGCCTGCGCTACCTCATCGACCTCCAGGACCAGTCGGTCGCCTCGGTCGAGAAGTCGATGGGCAAGAGCCGCGGCTATCTGGCAGACGCCCTTCGAGGGGAGAAGCGGTTGTCGCTCGAGTCTCTGCTCGAGGTCCTCGAACACCTCGAGATCGACCCGCGCGAATTCTTCGTCGGCCTCACGGCGGAGGAGCGACGATGGGCGACCTACCCGCGATCCGGAGACGTCGAGTCGGGCGGCGTCGCCGACGGCAACCCACCCAACTCGGCGCTGTCGGGCGGGGACCCCGACACTCGACAGCTAATCCTGGCGATGATTCGGGTTCTCGAGTCGAAGGGACTCCTCGACCCCGAGGAGCTGATCGCCGCGCTCGCACAGAACAAGCAGTAGGAGGCCTCCCCGCTCTCTGGCTGTAGCCGCCGACTGAGGTGCCAACGGCCGGCCCGGCCTCCGCAACACGGAGCGCAGCAGGTTTGCGCGGGTGTTGGATCGCACGATCCACCGAGCGCCCGGCCCAGCCGCGAACGGCGTTGTGCGTCGAGCTAGGCTTCCGCTCGCTCGTGTGCGAGGTTGGCCACCTGCAGCTCGAGTCGCTTGATCTCACGCGTGAGCGCGTGGCGCTGCATCTCCATCCAGTGCCAGATCTTCATCGCGGTCACCGACCCGAGACTGAAGAACATGAGCGCACCCCACCGGAGCATTTCGGGCACCTCCTCCGTGCCGAGGAAGCGCGTCAGGCTGTAGATGCCGACCGCCATGAAAACGACCCCCATGACGATCGCAAAGACTGCGAGATAGCGCAGCTTGCCGCGGAACATGCTCGTCACCATCTCGAAGACCGACGGTTCGTCGAACATCTGGTCGAACAGCTCTGCCTCTTCTTGACTCAGCGCCTCGCGGATCAGGTCGTCGATCTGGTCGCCCTTGTTGAGCTTCATGACGGTTCCTCCAGAGTCGCTCGCAACCGATTGCGAGCGTGAAAGAGGCGGGACTTGACCGTCCCGCGGGGTATCGAAAGAGCTTCGGAGATTTCGCCCACGGTCATCCCCTCGACGTAGTACATGGCCAGGAGCGCTCGGCGATCGGCGGGCAACCCAGCGAGGCTTTGTCGCACCCGGTCGACCTCGTCGCCCGGCGGCTCGGCCTGGGCGTCGTCGGCCTCGAGCGCCACCTGTTCGTCCAGCCGTCGGCGGCGAACCCGCGTCCGAATCCAGTCGGTCGCTTTGCGGCTCACGATTCGGTATGCCCAGGCGCGAAAGCGTCCGGGGTCCTGCAGTCGCCGCAGGCTGCGCACGATGGCGAGCCACGCCTCCTGCGCCACGTCGGCCCCTCCGTCGGCCTCGCCGGTCAGACGAACCGCCTGACGTAGGAGCTTCGGGTGCCAGCGCTTCGCGAGAACGTTCAGCGCTGCAACATCACCGCCCTGGGTCTTCAAGACCAGCAGTTCATCGAGAATGTCGTCGCGAGTTCTCATCGTCCTTCATTCCCAGAGTCGTCTCGACGCGGCGATCGGTTCAATCCTGTCTCGCCGGCGTCGCGGACCGACCGGACGCGACTTGAGTAGGATGGTGCTCAACCGACCGGAGACGAAGTAGGCGATCCGCATGGGCGACAACGGATTCAAGAGACGGACCATCCTATGGGCAGGCGTCTTCGCCTGGCTGGTTTCGAGTGTCGCCGTCGCCCAGGAGGAGAATCCGCCGCTCGCAGCAGACGAAGTCGCCGACCTGTTCAGCTCCTCTGTCGTGCTCGTGCAGGCGACGACCCGCGACGGCAGCGCTCAGAGCGGGTCCGGCTTCTTCGTCTCCGAGGACGGACTGTTGGCCACCAGTCTCCACGTTCTCGACGGCGCAGTCTCGCTCGCCGTCGTCGCGGAGGGCACGCGCTACGAGAACGTGGCCGTGCGCGCCTTCGACGTCGAAGGCGATCTGGCCGTACTCGCCATCCGCGCCTCGACATCGGCCGTGGTGTTGGGCGACACCGAGTACCTCGAGCCCGGCGAACGGCTGTACGCCATCGGCAACCCACTCGGCCTGACCGGCACGATCAGCGAAGGTCTGTTGAGCGCCTGGCGCGAACCGGGCCGAGACGAGAGCGTTCCCCTGCCGACCTCGGTCGCTCTCCACTCGCTGCCGCAGATCGAGCTGATGCAGTTCAGCGCCTCGATCTCACCCGGCAGCAGCGGCGGTCCGGTCTTCGATCAGTTCGGCCTGGTGGTCGGAGTGGTCACCGGAACCGTGGGCGCGGGAGCTCTCGATCTCAACTTCGCCGTGCCGATCGAGCGACTCCACCCCCTCGTCGAACAGGATCAGGGCTTGACCCTCCCCATCCTGCACGAATGGGTCGATCGGCAACGAGAACAGCTCGCCGACCCGCACCTCGTCGACGCGCGCTACTACTTCGAAAGCGAGGCGTGGACGGAAGCGCTCGAGTCGCTCTCTCGCGCGCTCGGTATCCACCCTCGCAGCGAAGAGGCCCTGCTGCTCCACGGCGCGCTCCTGATCCGCACCGGTCGTTTCGAAGAGGCGGAAGCCGCCTACCGCGAAGCGACGCTGGCGAACCCCGATTCGGCGGGGGTGTGGGCTGCGCTCGGTAGCTTCCTCGTCGAGCATCGAGAGTCGCGCGCCATCGAGGCGACCCAGGCCTTGGAGCGGGCGCTCGAGATCGATCCGTGGCGCGCCGACGCTGCCTTCGGCCTCGGCGTTCTCTTCCATCGACAGGGAAACTTCGGCGGCGCCCAGCAGATGTGGGAGCGCGCAGTCGAGATCGACGGCGAGCATCTCAGCGCCCATCTGCAGCTCGGTCGGCTCTTTCTGTCGCTCGACGACGTCGACGCGGCGGAGAGCTCGTTCCGCGATGCGCTCTGGATCGACCGCGACAGCGCCGACGCACACCTCGGGCTGGCGATCGTCTACGAGCGCAACGGCGAGGACGCCCGCTCGCAGCGGCACCTGGACAGGTTCAAGGAGCTCGGCGGCGAAGGTCCCTGACTCCCGACTCTGTTGAAAAGCCCCGATCCCTCCCATACGATGCGCCCTGCGGGCTGCGGCGCACGCGCCCAACCCTCCACCACCCCAGACATCCCCGACATTCGACGATGAGCGCAACTTCCCGGCGATTCCTGAAGCGCTGCCTCGACTGGCTCTATCGGACGACCGGCGTCCAGATCTACCGCGACGAGCACGGCTTCTACTCGCCTCTGCCCAGCTATGACGAGCTCGAGAGGCATCGAGCGCAGTGGGAGAACCCGAGTGAGATGGTCGGGGTCAACCGCGATCCGCAGCCGATGCGCGAGCGGCTCGAGCGCCTGGTGGCCGAGTACGGGGCGGAGCTAGACGAGCTCGACGGCTACTACGAGGTCAAAGAGAAGGGCCTCGGCGAAGGCTTCACCATCCTCGACTCCTTCCTGCTCTACTTCATGTTGCGCGATCTCAAGCCGAAGCGCTTCGTCGAGATCGGCTCTGGCTTTTGCACCTACTATTCGAGCGCCGCGCTGCGAAAGAACGCGGAAGAGGGCTCTCCCTGCGAGCACCAGGTGATCGAGCCTCACCCCTGGCAGGGTCTGCGCGACCTCGTCGGTGACGGCCTGCTCGTCAAAGAGGCGCAGGACGTGCCGCTCGACTTCTTCGCCCAGCTCGAGTCGGGCGACGTGCTCTTCATCGACACGAGTCATGTGGTGAAGGTTGGCGGCGAGGTGGCGTTCCTCTACCTCGAGGTGGTCCCACGACTCGTACCTGGAGTGGTCGTCCACGCGCACGACATTCACTTCCCGTACACGTTCCCCTACCCGTCGCAGCGCTACCTCGAGAAGCGTCTCTTCCCGTGGCTGTGGAACGAGGCGGCCCTGTTGCAGGCCTTCTTCGCCTTCAACGATCGTTTCGAGATTCTGGTGTCGAACGCGATCATCCGCCACGACGACCAGTCGAAGGGCGTCGACACCCTCAGCGAGATCCCCGGCGTCAAGCCGCTCGACCCGTACGACTTCGACACCCACTACGGGTCGATCTGGTTCCAGCGCAGTCGCTAGGTCGAGTCGGCGGCGCGCTCGCGCCAGTAGCGAATCGTCCGCTCGAGGCCCTGGTTGTGGCCGTAGCGGATGTGCCACCCGACCTCGCCGACCAACCTGCCGACTTCGGCTTTGACCAACGGCGCTTCATCGGCGGAGGCCTCGATCGCTCCGAAGCGCACCAGCTCCTCGCGCTCGAGCCGCCTGGCGGCCGCCAACACCAGATCCTTGACCCGCGGCGCCTCGCTCGAGCCGATATTGACGGCGCCAGTGACCTCGCTGGCGAGAAGGCTCACCAGGGCGTCGGCCACGTCGCCGACGTAGAGATAGTCGCGCCGCTGTTCGCCGTGCGAGCAGAGCGCCGGCTCACCCGCGAGGAGCGAGCGAATCACCGAGGCGAGCAGTCGGGTCTCGGGCTCGGCCGGGCCGTAGAGAAAGAAGATCCGACCCCAGGCCCCGCTCCGCCCGGAAGACTCGAGTAGCTCCTCGAACGCTCGGAAGAGCGCCACCTTGGCGGCGCCGTACGTCGTCGCCGGGCGGAGGGGCGTTCGATTCTCGGAACAGACACCCTCACTCCAGTCGTACTCTGCGCAGGTGCCGCCCAGCACGGCACGCACGCCACCGGCATCGTAGAACTCCTGCACCAGATGCAGACTCGCCGGAATCCAGCGATTGTTCTCCGGCGAGGTGTAGATCGAGCGGTGGCCCGAGAACCACGCCATGTGAAGCAGGTGGCTGGGTTGCACCTCGCGAACGAGCTCGGCCGTCGCCGCGGAGTCCAGAAGGTCGGCCTGGTGCCAGCGAACGTCCGTCCCGACGTTGCCGGGCCGAGAGCTGACCGCATGGATCTCCTCACTGCGGCCGGCGAGTGCCTTGAGGCAGTGACCGCCGATGAAACCGCCCGCTCCCGTAACCAACACCCGACGCATGGCTCGATTCTATGGTTCCCGCGTGATCCGCCGTGTGCCGGACTGCACCGGGGCGCCGCCGATAAGGTGGCCTACTCGAACGAGCCCTCGCCGCGCCTCAAGAGAGGGTGCGGATCGATGGCTCGACCACCCAGGTCATAGATGGCGTAGTGGAGGTGGGTGGGCCCCCCTTTCGCGTTGCCGGAGTTGCCGACATAGCCGAGCACGTCGCCCGGCCGGACGTAGTCTCCATCGTCGAGGCCGGCCCAGGACTCCAAGTGAGCGAAGTAGTGCCGGTAGCCTCCCGGCCCGACAACCGAGATCGTCCGGCCACCCAGGCTCCGCATTCCCTTTCGCGCGACGTAGCCTTCGATCGGTGCACGAATCGGAGTGTGACGTGGCGCGAAGATATCGATCGCCTGATGACGGCGGCCGCCGCTGCGCGGAGCGTCAAAGCTGTTCGAGAGCTCGGAGACTTCGACGCCGTCGACCGGAATCGGGAGAGAGCTCGGTAACTCGCGGCGCTCGAGGGTTCGTGAACTCGGGCGATGACGCGGCGACGGGGTGCGATCCGCCGTCTCCTTCGGCTCACCCTTCGGTGACCGCGGCTCCGGGTTGCCCGAGCACGCCGCCACCAGAGCCACGAGGACCCCAAGAAGCAGGCGTCGCAAGACACACCGTCCCGGGGTCGAGGCGTGCCGCCTAGTAGGGCGTGTCGCCACCGTCAGAGCTGATCGCCTGCCCGCGAACCAGAGCGGCGCGATCGGAGAGCAGGAAGGCAACGAGCCCTCCCACCTCATCGGGTCGAATGTGACGTCCGAGCTGACTCGGCACCATTGTCCTCAGCAGCTCCCCGGCATCGGTGCCGACGCGCTCCGCTACCCATTCCGCACAGCCGGCGAGCATCGGAGTGTCGACGCCCCCGGGGCAGACGGCATTGACGTTGATGCCGTCTTCTGCCCACTCGGCGGCGAGCGACCGCGTCAAGGAGATGACCGCGGCCTTGGTCGCGTTGTACGCGACCATGTTGGGATAGCCGGCCTTCCCCGCGTTCGACGCGATGTTGACGATGGCGCCACCCTCGCCTTGTCGAATCATCTGCCGGGCCGCCTCTCGCGAGCACTCGAACAGCCCGCGCACGTTTACATCGAACTGAAGGTCCCAATCGCTCGAGATCATCTCGAGGGCGGGGCCCATGCGAATCGCTCCCGCATTGTTCACCCAGCCGTCAATGCGCCCCCAGCGCTCGACCACCGTCTCGATGGCGGAGCGGATGCTCTCGACGCTCGTGACGTCGAGTACCGCGCGCAGACACCGGGAGTCCTCCTCCGGGGCTCCGGCGAGGGCGTTTTCGTCGCGGTCGGTTGCCACGACTCGGGCTCCCTGCTCCAGCGCGGCCGCGGCGATCCCCCGCCCCATCCCCCGGCCGGCACCGGTCACGACAACAATGCGATCTTCTAGCAGCATGGCGGTCAAGCGTCGAGGCGCTCCGGGTAGGCGACCACTTCGCCGCGCTCGACGTAACGCTTCAAGAGTCGGAGGTACATCGCCCAACAATAGCCCGACGTCCGATAGTGATCGTTGTCTTCCGGCCAACCCTTGTGGTGGAAATGCACCAGGGTTCGCTCGCCCCGATCCTCGAGTCGCAGGCCGACGCGACTGCCATTCCAGTCATCCTCGGCGTCGAAGATCTCCCACTCGATCTCGCGGTCTCGAACGGCGTGCAGAACGCGCCCCTTCCAGTCGTAACCCGGGCCAAACGCGAGGGAGTAGACCGAGCCTTCGATCGGCTCACCCTCCGCATTCAGTGTCCACCAGGCGCTCAGGCCTTCGCCGGTGCTGACGGCCCGAAAGACCTCGGACACCACTCCGTCGATCGGGAACTGCTGGTGGATGTCCGGCACCAAGCGATCCTCTCACGCCGCAAGAACAGGGGGACACAATACTCATTTCGAGTTCCGCCGTTCCGAGAACGGCCGAGTGAAATGGGTATTGTGTCCCCCTATTTCGCGGGCTCAACCGACCTGGCGTGGCTGCTGGCGGTACGAGCCGGCCGTCAGGAGCAGCGTCACCAGGCAGCCGAACACCAACGCGATCACGAGGTTGTTGAGCGACTCCTTGAGACCAAACAGATAGATCCACCGGTCGTCGGCTGCAACCTCACGGAGTCCGGCAACCGAACGCTGGAAGCCGGCCACGGTGGCGATCGAAGCCACGATGGCGGCGGCGACCGTAGCGCCTACCGCGGTCGAGGCGAGCTGTCGTCGTTGGTCGATGGCGTAGCGAATGGCAAACAGAAGGCCGACGGCTCCGAAGGCGACGACGACCCAGATCAACGGGCCGGACTGAGACAGATAGTTCATGCGTTCACTCCTTCGTCTAGGGTTTGATCCTCAGAGGGCTCCCAGTCTTCAGAGCTTGCGCGCAGCTCGTCGAGGGATTGCCAGTGCGTTTGGATGGTTCGCCGCCCTTTGGGCGTGAGGGCGAGCATCGTCTTGGGCTTGCGGCCGACAAACGTCTTCTCGACGCGTACCAGACCCCCGGTCTCGAGCTTCGAGATGTGGGTCGAAAGGTTGCCGCGACTCTGGCCGGTCAGCCGAAGGAGGTACATGAAGTCCGCCTTCCTGCAGACCGACAGAGCCGTCAGAATCGACAGCCGGGCCGGCTCGTGAACCAGACGGTCGAGGCCGCTGAGCCTCTCGAAAACCTCAGTCACTCGCGCCAACCTCCGCGCTGCGCAGAACCGCCATCATGTGCCGGTGCTCCAGGAGACCGGCAACGCTCACCATCAGCCCAACCGTGAGGCTGAAGAGCATGCCGACGCTTCCGAGCGTCTCGGGATCTCTCGCGACGAAGAGAATCGCCGCCACGCCGAGCGCGACGATCGCGATCACGATCGCGATGGCCCCGCCACCTCCGCCGGCGACGCGGGGGAGGGCAAAAGAGGCCGCCGAGACCAAAAGCAACAGTGTCAAGAAGAGGACCAGCGTGCCCTGAGCGTCGAGGGTCGAGCTGCTCAGCCACATTGCTACCGCTGCGACGCCGATCGCGACGAGAAAGGCCCGACTCCGACTGAGCTCGAGTCGCGGCGGCTGCACCGTGCCCAGCTCTCGGCCGTACCAGCTGTGAATCCACCAGATCGCTCCCACCATCGCCGCCGCGAGGACCGCAAGCGGAAGGGTCGGGAGCTCACCGGAAAGCGGTGCCATCAGGGCGACGATCACGAACCAGACACCCGCCGGAAGGAGCCTCAGCCCCAGAAAGGTCGGAAAGCCGCGGGTGATCTCTCGCTGCTGTTCGAGTCGATTCGTTTCATGTCTCCGTCTCACACAAGTTTGTAACGCAAACCAGTATGCACCAACAACATCACAACGTCAACCTCTCGAGGCTCAGCTACCCGATCACAATGACAGGTGTTGATAGAGCCCCGTCTCTTCAAAGCCGAGTCGACGGTAGTACTCACGTGTCCCGACCGACGAGATCACCGCGAGCCGCTCGTAGCCCGCTCTACGCGCCAAGTCGGCCGCCCGTTCGATGAGCCGGCGACCGAGGCCCAGGTGCTGGGATCGACCCTTGGCGGTCTCGCCCAGACCCGTGAGCACCCCGTACACGTGGACCTCCCGAATCATGGCGCTCCCCGAGATCTCCTCGGGCAGTACGGCGGAGTTCGGCAAGCTCAGGCGGAGGAAGGCGGCGAGCCGCTGTTTGCCATCGAGGAACTGAAGGAAGCGCTCGCCGCCGATCGAGGTGCGGTACTCGGTCTCGTCGAGCTCGAGTTCTTCCTCGTTCAGCGCCGCCTGCCGGATCTCGCGCGCCCGAATGTCGCGAGAGCGGCGCCCGGCCCGGTCGAGTTCAGCCTCGGCGAGCTCGCGGAAGTTGGTGAGCTTGTTGCCGTCGACGATGTCGGTACCCGGAATGTCACGGATCACCCGCGTCAGACGGCAGTACGAGGGTGTGCGCTCCATACATCCACTCACGACCTCGAGGAGCTCGCCGTGACTGTACGGACGCCACTCACCCGACTCGTAGTACGACATCAGTTGGGCACTCTCGATCAGGCTGCACGGGTAGACCTTGAGCTCGTCGGGCCGGAAGTCGGGATCGTCGAAGATACGCCCGAAGTCTTCGAGGTCCGCCGCCGGTGAGGAGCCGTAGAGGTTCGGCATCCAGTGGGCGTGAATCTTGAAGCCGGCGCCGCGCAGGAGCCGCATTGCACGGCGGGTCGCGGCGACGTCGTGACCTCGACGGTTCAGCGACAGCACCTCGTCACTCAAGCTCTGGTAGCCGATCTGCACCTTGGTCGCGCCGAGCCGGCGAACGCGCAGCACCTCCTCGTCGGACAGGTGATCCGGTCGGGTCTCGATCGAGAGGCCGACGCAGCGGGCCGACGCGGTTTCGTTGAGACGGTGCGCCCGCTCCAACTCCTGCCAGGTCGCTCCGTCACCTTCCACCCAGTCGACCCGCCCGGCGCGCTCGATCTCGCCGATCGCCTCGTTGTAGCTGCGCCGCATGGTCCGGCCGTCCACCGCGAAGTCGGCCATCGGCGAGCCGGGCTCGGCCGCCTCTCCCAGCGCACTCTCGGAGTCGCTGAATTCGTTCATCGCGTCGAAGCAACGTTTGACGAACCAGATCTGGTACTCCTCCGGGTAGTACGACCAGGTCCCGCCGAGGATGATCAGCTCGATCTTGTCCACTCGGTGGCCGTTGTCGCGGTAGGTCCGGAGTCGGGATGCGGTCTGCTCGTACGGGTCGAATCGATGCTGATCGGCACGCTGAGCTCCCGGTTCGTCCGAAAGGTAACTCTTCGGCATCCGCACGTCGCTCGGGCAGAAGATGCACCGCCCCGGACAGGGGTAGGGCTTCGACAACACGGTCACCGGCGCAACTCCGCTCGCGGTACGAATCGGCTTCATGCGGATCCGCTCTAAGAAGCGCTCCTCGTCGTCGACCCAACCGAGGCTCTCGCGCAGATACCGGTAGCCCCGAACGATCTCGCTCTTCGAGAAGAGGCCCACGCCGTCCTTCGGATGGCGCCGCAGGATGCGGTAGAGCGCTCGATCGTCGAGGGTCTCGACCGCGCACAGGTCGTCGATCAACGCGACCAAGACATCTCGATAACGCTCCGGCTCGAAGCTCTGGTATTCCGGCGCCACGGCCCGGCGACTCTACTGGACGCCGCGCGAAGTCGAGCGCCGGACAGCGTCCTGCCGTAGCATCGGCGCGTGGACCCAACCCTGACGGTGCTCCTCTACTCCACTGCGGCGGCGGCCGCCGCGACGATCGGTGCTCTGCCACTGATCGGTCGGTCCGAGGTGCCGACTCGGTGGATGGGTTGGGCAAACGCTCTCGCCGGCGGCCTCATGCTCGGTTCGGCGCACGCGCTCTCCCTGGCCGGCACCGAGCTCCAGCCGTTCGCTACGGCGCTCGGGGCACTGGTAGGAATCGCATTCACCTGGGCGACCCATTTTGCCGCCGGCACCGCAGACCTCGAGCTCAACCGACTCGGAGACTCAGACCCCACCTACGGTTCGAAGGTCCTGCTGACCGCGTTCCTCCACTCGGCGTCGGAAGGCGTCGCAATCGGGGCGGCGATGGTGCTCGACCTCCGTTTCGGCATCTTCATGGCTCTGGCGATTGCGGTACACAACATTCCGGAGGCGACAATTCTCTGCGCGATCTTGCGCGCCCGTGGCACTCGCCTCCTGCCGGCGACGCTGCTCGCCGTGGTCATCAACGCCGGGCAGGTACTCCTCGCCCTGGCGGTGTTCGCGGTGCTGTCGGCCGTACCTGGCGCGACGGCGTCGGTCATCGGATTCGCCGTCGGAACGTTGATCTATCTCGTACTGGTCGAGCTTCTGCCGGAGTCGTATCGCCAGACCGGCACGACGACGATCGCGGTGCTGACCACCCTCGCCATGGGCGTGCTGATTCTTCTGCACGGAGGGCTCAACTAGATGACGCTCTCGCCGGCCTCGGTCGTCTTCCTCTACGGGCTCGTCACGGCGCTCGCTACCGGGCTCGGCGCTCTGCCGTTTCTTTTCGTTCGCTCGGTGTCGGAGCGGGCGGTCGCCTACTCGAACGCGGTGGCTGCCGGGCTCATGCTGGGCGCCAGTTTTGGTCTCGTCGCCGAGGGCAGCGAGTGGGGTGGTTGGCAGACCTTCGTCGGAACGCTGCTCGGCGTGGCGTTCATCCTGCTCACGAAGCGGTGGCTCGGCGAGCACGAGATCGAGTTCGGGTCACTGAGAGGAGCCGGTGCGCGGAAGATGCTGCTCATCGTCGTTGTCATGACCGTCCACTCGTTCGCCGAAGGGGTCGCCATCGGCTCGTCGTTCGCCGGCGGACTCACTCTCGCGGCGGTGATCACGGCGGCGATTGCCGTCCACAACGTGCCGGAGGGACTCGCGATCAGCGCCGTCCTCCGGCCTCAGGGAACGAGCCTGGTCGCCTGTGCGGGATGGAGCGTCTTCTCGTCTCTGCCACAGCCCCTGATGGCCGTACCCTCGTTCCTGTTTGTCGACGCCTTCCGCCCCGCACTCCCCTACGGCGTCGGCTTCGCCGCCGGTGCCATGGTGTTCATGGTGCTGGTCGAACTCCTTCCGGAGGCGTTTCAGGGTGCTCGGAGGTCGGCGGTGGGCCTGCTGACCGCCGGCTCCCTCGTGGCGATGATCCTCTTCCAAGCCCTGCTGTAGAGCCCGTGAATCGCGAGACCGTCCAGCGACTCAACCGCATCAACGCGGCGTTCTACCGGAACTCGGCGAGCGAGTTCTCGAATACGCGCTCACGCCCATGGGGGGGGTGGCGTCGCATCCTCGAGCTCTGCGCCGATCGACCTTCGATCTCTGCCCTCGACGTCGGCTGCGGGAACGCCCGGTTTGCCAGCGAGCTCGCAACTCGGTTCGATTCGGCTCGCTACCTCGGGCTCGACGCGTCCCACGAGCTGCTCACGCTCGCCTCCGAGAGGCTCGACACCCTGCCGGAGGTCGACGGACAGGTCGATGAGATCGACCTCGTCGAAGAGCTCCCGTCGGAGCGACTCTCTTCCGAACGCTTCGACCTCGTCGTCGCCTTCGGCCTGTTCCACCATCTTCCCGGCTTCGAGTCGCGGGGGCGACTACTCGGCGATCTCGCGTCGCTTCTTGCGCCCGGCGGTCTGCTCGCCATCGGGTTCTGGCAGTTCGGCGCCCACGAGCGATTCCGCAAGCGCATCGTCGACTGGCAGTCGCTCCCTGAAACCACCGGCGAACTCGACCTCTCCCAGCTCGAGGAGCGCGATCACCTGCTCGCCTGGGGCGAAGGCGGGAACTCTGTGCGCTACTGCCACTGGGTCGACCCGACAGAGATCGACCGCATGTTGGCGACCACCGGCCTCTGCGCGACGGAGACCTACGACGCCGACGGTGGCCTGAATCGGTACGTGCTGATCAGAGCCAGCCCTTCCGTTTGAAGAAGAGCACCATGCCGACGGCGATCGCGACCATGACGCCGAGAGCCGCAGGGTAGCCAAGCGCCCAATTGAGCTCCGGCATGTTGAGCTCGCTCGACGACGGATTGAAGTTCATGCCGTAGATACCGGCGATGAAGGTCAGCGGAATGAAGATCGACGCCATCACCGTCAGCATCTTCATCACTTCGTTCATGCGATGGCTGAGGCTCGAAAGGTAGAGGTCCATCAGGCCGCTCGACAGATCTCGGAAGGTCTCGACCACGTCCATCACTTGGACCGCGTGCTCGTACGCGTCGCGCAGGAAGACCTTGGTCTCATCGGTCACCTTCCCCGACTCGACCCGCTCGAGCGCCGAGATGACCTCGCGATGCGGCCACGCGGCTCGCCGCACCCACAGCAGATCGCGCTTGATGCGATGAACCGCCTCGAGAAGATCGGGGTTCGGATCCTTGAGTAGCTCCTCTTCGAGCTGTTCGATCCACTCGCCGTACTTCTCGAGCACCGGGTAGAGGCTGTCCTCCAGGACGTCGACCAGGGCGTAGGCCAGGTAGTCGGCACCGCGATGTCGAATGCGCCCGGTGCCCGCGGCGATGCGCTCGCGAATCGGGCCGAAGGGATCGCCCTCGTACTCCTGAATGGTGATCACGACGCGCTCGCCAAAGAAGAGGCTGAACTGCTCCACATTGAGCACCGTGCCGAGATGAAGCATGCGCATGATCACGAAGATGTGATCGTCGTACTCCTCCATTTTGGGGCGCTGGCCGACGTTGACCACGTCCTCCACGGCGAGCTCGTGTAGGTTGAAACGCTCGGCGAGCTTGCGCAGCAGGTCGAGATCGTGCACACCGGTGATGTCGATCCAGGTGACCCGGTGTCTCTCCATCAGATGGAGCGCCTCCTCGAAGGTGGCAACCTCCTTCTCCTCGCACTTCTCCGGGCCGTAGCTCACGACATGAATCCGTAGCTGCTCCGCTTTCTGCTGCGGCGCAACCAGGGCTCCGGGCCTGGCCCCGGGGGTGACGTGTCGGACGATCTGGGTCGTCATTCGCTTCTCCTTCGCCGCTGACTCGCTTGTCGGGAGATTCTATTCGCTCCCGATCAGAGCTCTCGTTTCACCCAGCCGGCCGCGTCCATTCGCCGCTCGATGCGATCGACCCGCGCCTCGTAGACCCCGCCGGGCTCCGCGGAGCCACAGGCGGAGGGGCTGGGAAGACAGGCGGCGAGCACCGCCGCTTGTCGAGTCGAGAGCGACGCCGCCGGCCGGCCAAAGCGCGCGACCGCTGCCGCCTCGGCGCCGTAGACGCCGGGCGCAAACTCGGCGACGTTCAGATAGATCTCGAGGATTCGCTGCTTGGTGAGGTCGCGCTCGAGCTGCAGGGTCAAGAGCGCCTCCTTGACCTTCCGCCAGGGGTTGCGCGACGGCGTCAGCCAGAGGTTCTTCACCAACTGCTGACTGATGGTCGACGCGCCCCGGAGCGGCTCGCCATCTTTGACCGTGTCCTCGACAGCCTGGCGCAGCTGATCGAGAGCAAAGCCGTTGTGGGTGAAGAAGTCGATGTCCTCACCCACCAGCGCCGCGTGTTTGAGCTCGTCGGCGATGTCATCGTAGCCGACCCAGCGCCACTCGGCGTCGTCGCGCTCAGAGCGTTCGTAGCTATCGATGAACGCGGTCGACCGTGGGTTACGCAGCGCCAGCTCGGAGACACTCGGCCAGGTGATCCACTGGTAGGCGGCGAACCCGAGCAACACGAGGAAGATCAGGCAGCCGACGCGGCGGATCAGACCGAAGACGCAACCGAACATCAGTCGTCGAAGCCGTGTTCCGCCATCCAGTCGTCGCTGACGAACTTGGAGAGGTAGTTGCGAATCGAGTCGGGCAGGATGACGAGCGCCTTGCGCGTCTCCGGATATTTTTCGAGCGCCTGGAGCATCGCCCAGACCGCGGTCCCAGAACTTCCGCCGACCAGCAGTCCTTCGTCACGAATGAGGCGTCGGGCCATTTGGAAGCTGTCCCGATCGTTCACGTAGACCCAGTGGTCGACCAGGTCGCGGTCGAGCACGTCTGGAATGAAGTCGTAGCCGATGCCCTCGACCTGGTAGGTGTGCACCTCGTCTCGACCGCCGAGAATCGAGCCCTCGGGGTCGACGCCGACCACCACGATGTCGGGGTTCCTCTCCTTGAGGTAGCGGGCGACGCCGGTGATGGTGCCGCCGGTGCCGGCGCTGATCACCACCATGTCGAGGCTCTCGCCGAAGTCGTCCCAAATCTCGGCGCCCGTGCCGTGGTAGTGCGCATCGGGGTTGGCCGCGTTGCCGTACTGGTCCGGAATCACCGAATTCTCGATCTCGTCGTTGAGGCGCTTCGCGACTCCGAGCAGGCTCTCAGGGTCGTCGTGAGCGGCCTCCGTCGGCGTGCGGATGATCTTGGCGCCGAGCGCCTCCATCACGACCTGCTTCTCCTTGCTCATCTTCTCGGGCATGGTGATGATCAGGTCGTAGCCCTTGACCGCCGCGGCCATCGACAGACCGGCGCCGGTGTTGCCACTCGTCGGCTCGATCAGCGTCGAGTCCTCGTCGATGTGACCGGAGTCCTCGAGACCCTTCACCATGCGCACGGCGATGCGGTCTTTGACCGAGCCGCCGGGGTTCAGGAACTCACACTTGCCGAAGAGCTCTACGGGCAGCTCGGCGCCAATTCGATGGAGTCGTACGACGGGTGTCCGCCCGACGACCTCCAGGATGTTGTCGTAGATCATGCTTCCTCCCGAGGCGAGACCTTATCGCGGAACAAACGCAGGAATCGCCCCGTACTACCGGCTAGAGCGACCCACACCGCCAAGAGGAGACTTCCCATGATTCGGCTCAGCCATCGAACCGCCCCAGCACTCGCCCTCACCCTCGCCCTCACCCTCGGAGGGGCCAGCGCCACACCGGCTGACGACGCCGACGACTGGGTGGTCCGAAGCGACGAGAACTCGCAGATCTTCGTCGAGATCCTGGCCAAGTACAGCCCTGAGGCCGCCGGATTCTGGGGCGTCGAGGGCTTCGACGAGGAGATCTCGTCGCTACCGCTCGACCAAGACGAACAGTTGATCGCCGACGCCAAGCGTGCGATCGAGATGTTTCGCAAGCGGCTCGCCCAAGAGGAGCACTCGGCCGTCCGACAGGACCTCGAGATTCTGATCAACGCCGGAGAGGAGACCATCGAACAGACGCTGGTCGAGGGGCGCCACCTGCTGCCCTACTTCGACATGGCCGGCACCATCTTTCAGGGGCTTCAGTCGCTGCTGCACGACCAGGTGGCCGCCGACCGACGGCCTGCGGCCGTGGTCCGGCTTCAGCGTTACGTCGGCATGGAAGAAGGCTATGCGCCGCTTGTCGATCAGGCGATCGCCTACACGCGAGCCCGGCTCGGCGACGACACGCTCCTCGGTCCGTTCGGCCGAGAGATCGAGCGCGATCTCGAGACCGCTCCGACCTACGTCGAAGGGATCGCGCAGCTATTTCAGAAGTTCGAGATCACCGGGTGGGAAGAGGCGCACGATCGGCTCCGAAAGCAGATCGAGCGTTATGAGGTCTTTCTGCGCGAAGAGCTCCTTCCGCGAGCGCGCACCGACTTCCAGCTCCCGGCGGAGCTCTACGCCGTCAACCTGAAGGGCTACGGAGTCGACCTTCCGGTTGGCGAGCTCGTGAGCCGCGCCAAGGTCGCCTTTCGCGAAATCCAGAACGAGATGCAGTCGATCGCTACCCTGCTCGCTGCCGAGCGCAGCTACGAGTCGAGCGACTACCGCGACGTCATTCGAACGTTGAAACAAGAGCAGCTCGTCGGTGAGGAAATCCTTCCCCACTACGAAGCGCGCATGGCCCAGCTCGAGGAGATCGTTCGCAAGCACCGAATCGTGACTCTTCCCGAGCGCCCCATGATCATTCGGCTCGCCAGCGAGGCGGAGAGCGCAAGCGTCCCCGCGCCCCACATGCGACCCCCGCGCCTGCTCGGCAACACCGGTGAGATGGGCGAGTTTGTCCTGCCCCTCTCGATTCCCCCCGCCGAGGGAGAAGAAGAGCTGAAGTTCGACGACTTCACCTTCGCCGCGTCCTCTTGGACGCTCGCAGTACACGAGGGTCGGCCCGGGCACGAGATGCAGTTCGCCTCGATGGTCGAGAAGGGCGTTTCGAAGGCACGCGCGCTCTTCTCGCTCAACAGCACCAACGCCGAGGGTTGGGCGCTCTACTGCGAAGCCGAGCTCAAGCCCTACATGCCGCTCGACGGCCAACTGATCTCACTCCAGCACCGCCTCCTCCGCGCGGCCCGCGCCTATCTGGATCCGAGTCTTCAGCTCGGTGACGTCACCCCCGAGGAGGTACAGCGAATCCTCGAAGAGGAGGTCGTGGTGTCGCGCGCCGCGGCGACCCAGGAGGTCCAGCGATACACGTTTCTGGCTCCCGGTCAGGCGACCTCGTACTTCACCGGCTATCAACGACTGATGGAGCTGCGCACCGACGTCGAGCGCGAGCTCGGCGACGCGTTCGACCGACTCGCGCTCCACGACTTCATCCTCTCCCAGGGGCTGCTGCCGCCGGGGCTCATGCGCAAGGCGGTTATGGAGGAGTTCGTGCGCTCCGATCGGTAGAGCGCTCTCACGCCGCCCGCGGCGCTCCATTTTGGAGCGACGCACTCGGCAGCGGCGATGGGCGTGGCCTCGCGGGCGCTACGACTTCGGGCGGCTCGAGCCGCTTTGGGCCTGTTCGAGTCCGCGCACGGAGAGTCTGCGGTTCGGCGTCCTCAGCAGCGAGCTCTCGAACTGACTGGCGGCCGCCCGCGATCGTCCGAGGGCTAGCAGCGCTTCACCGTACGCTTCGTTGACCGGCTTGATCGCCGAAGGGGTGCCGTTCGGTGGGCCCAAGCTCTCTTCGACCAGGAGCGCCTCCTCCAGAAGGCTGATCGCTCTGTCCGCCTTGCCCTGCGCCACGGCGATTCGAGCGCCGAGAAGAAGACTCTGCGTCTCCGCCACGTCCGCCATGTAGGTGCCGAAGCCACCGTCGCGCTTCTTGGCAAGCGCGTCGAGATGCTTGCGTATCTTCTTCGCCAGCCGGAGATCTCCGAGCTCCACCGCACTGAGACCGGACCCGAAGGCGATGCTGGAAGTGCTCTCGCCCGTGACATCCACCACTTCCCACTGCTGTCGCTCAATCACCTCACGAGCCCACATCAAGTCCCGAGCGAAAGCTGGGAATCGTCCGTTCCAGTCGTCGAGCCCCTCCGCCTTCTGGACGATCTCGTCCATGATCCGACGCCGTTCAGTCGCCTCGTCCCACGCTTCACGCTGAAGATCTCCGTAGTGTCCCCAGTCGACCGCGTGGGTCATGTCGTTGACGGCGTCGCCCTCTTCCCACAGGTCGAGCGCAGCTTCATAGGCGGAGTCGTTCGAACGACTGACCCGATCCCACATTCCGAGTTGAATGAAGATGTGCGAGGGCATGTGCCGGGCGTGCGAGACCGCCTCGGCAATCTCGGCGAACCGCTCCGCAGCCGGAAACGCCAGGCGGGCGTGGATCGGGTCGTCGAAAGCGTGGATGATGTAGTGCGCCGCCCCGGGGTGGTCGGGATTGCGAGAGAAGATGTCGAGCCCGATCGACCCCGCCTTCACCGCCAGACGATAGCTGTCGTCACCACTCGGCTCGACCGCGGCAATCAGGGCGACGGCGTAGAACGCAGCTACCTCGTCGTCGCCGGGATAGGTCTCGTACATCTCCTCCATCGCCTCGAGATAGGCGAGGCGGCGGGCCGCTGTGTCGGTGCCGTAGGAATTCTCGCCGAAATGAATCTCCACCGCACGGAGGAAGTCCTTTTCCCGCTCGGTTGGTGCCTTCGCCAGGCGCTCCTCGAGGGTCGCTCCGAGCTTCCCGAGCGCCTCGCGTGGCTTGTCGAGATCGAGAGCGGGACGGAAGATGTGGTTGTAGGAGAGAGCCTCGCCCCAGTAAGCCATCGCAAAGTCGGGATCGAGCTCCTGCGCCCGCTCGAACTCGGCGATTGCCTGTTTGTACCCGAAGGAGTGCAGAATCGCGACGCCGCGCAGGAAGTGCCGCTGCGCCTCGAGCGAACCGGAACTCGGGAAGTCGAGGAAGCCGACATCCACCGCCCAGTCGGTCTGCTCAGAGGAAGCAGGCGCAGGTGCGATCAGAGCGACCGCCAGGGCCACCGAAAGGCCGACCGTGATGAGTGTGTGACGCGAACCGAGCAAAAGCAGCATGAACTCCTCCTTGAAATGGCGAGCGTGGAGTGTACTGCCTCGCCGGAGGTGAGAACACCAGCGCCGGCTGCGGCCGAGACCGGCGCGCCAAGAGCTCGCTCAGAACTTGCTCAGGCTTCAATCAGCCGAGAACGTTCCGTCGCGCTCTATGTTGGTGCTGATGAGTTCGGCACAAGAGCGGTCGCAATGGTCGCTCCCGGCTTCCTATCCGGAGCCCACCCCACTGGCCTATGCTTACCGGCGTGACTCGGGAGACGTCCAAGGAGCCGGTCAGGATCGGCGACTTCGTTTTCGACAGATCGACCGGCGAGATCTCGCCGGTCGAAACCGACGGAGAGCTGAAGCGCACTCGCCTGCCGCCCCAACCGGCGAGGCTCCTCGAACTCCTCGTCGACCGACCCGGGGAGCTGGTCTCTCGCGAGGAGATTCGCGACGAACTCTGGCCGGATTCCTATGTCGACTTCGACCAGGGGCTCAACTTCTGTGTCCGCCAGATTCGCTCGGCTCTGGGCGATTCGGCCGCAGACTCCAGCTACGTCGAAACCCTCCCTCGGCGCGGCTATCGACTTCTGCAACCCGTACAGCCCTGCGCGACACCCGAGAAGGGACCCGAGCCGAGCCCACCGGCCCGTCCTGCCGGCCAGCTTCCGAAGTGGGCCCTCGGAGGGGCGGTCGTCCTCTTCCTCGCCCTCGCCGTCGCGCGGTTCGGTTTGGCCCCCGACCCCGGGAGCACCGTTCGACTCGCCATCATGCCCTTCGAGTTGAGCGCTGTCGGAGACGAAGCCGGCGAACTGGCTCGACTGTCCGAGTGGCTCCTCGCGGAGCTCTCCGG
Organism: Candidatus Multivoradales bacterium; assembly: GCA_965212505.1. Taxonomy (GTDB): domain Bacteria; phylum Acidobacteriota; class Thermoanaerobaculia; order Multivoradales; family JAHEKO01; genus JAHEKO01. The sequence continues at coordinate 4,745,228 of OZ243123.1, read as the reverse complement.
AGAGTCCGAAAACGGGCTGGAGGTCCTCGGCCCTCGCTCTACAGCGAGATTTGCCGACACCCCCTTTCCGGCTCTCGACCGGCTCACCGAGGAGCTCGCCGCGGACTTCGTGCTGAACGCGCGCTACTTCGAACGCGAAGGCAAGCGAGAGTTCATCATCGAGCTCATTCGGCTCGACGACGGTTCGCACCCCTGGGCTCAGCTGTACGACACTCGACAACAGTCCTGGCAGGCGATCGCCGAAGACGCCCTCGAGAACGCCTACCGCGAACTCGGTTCAGCACCCTAGAACCAGGTCCGAATCCCTCGGAGCCTCGACCACTCACGCACGGTGTGCAACAGCACGCCTAGGAGATTCCTCATGCCCCATTCCCTGAGTCGCCGCACCCTCGTCGCCGCAGCACCCGCAGCCCTCGGCACCTTCTTGCTCGACCCGACGCCCCTCTCCGCGCTGTCGTCGCCTACGGAGGAGAGCGTCGACACAACGGAGACGCGACTTCACGAGCACTATCCTTCCCAGGAGACCGAGGCGGTCAAACAGGTTGTTGGCGCGAGTCACTTCAGCCTCGAGAAGGTGCGCGAGCTCGTCGACCGGCGGCCGGAGCTCTCCCGGGCCGCCTGGGACTGGGGGTTCGGCGACTGGGAGACCGCACTCGGAGCGGCGTCACACACGGGAAACCACGAGATCGCGCACTACCTGATCGCCCAGGGAGCGCGCCCCGATCTCTTCGCCGCCGCCATGATGGGCAACTTGAGCGTCGTCCGTGGCCTGATCGAGGCGACGCCGGGCCTCCAAGCGCTTCCGGGCCCCCATGGAATCAGCCTGCGACGCCACGCCGAGTTGGGCGGCGAGGTCGCTGCCGGAGTTCTCGCCTATCTAGATGAACTGGGCGGTGCCGACGCCGGGACCGAGGAAGAGCCGCTCCTCCTCGAGATGGGGGCCTACGAAGGCGGGTACCGTCTCGAGATGACTCCCGACGACGGGTTCGAGGTCGAAATCGGCTCTTACGATCGACTGTCGATCCGGCGCGTCGAGAGCACTGCGCGAACCCTCTTTCACCAAGGCGACCATTCCTTCCATCCCGCGGGGGCGCCGTCGGCGAGGGTTCACTTCCTGGTTTCCGACGGCGCCGTCGGGGCCCTCGAAATTCGCAACCCCGATCTGGTGGCGACGGCTCGGCGCGTCTGATCGCGTGAGTCACAGCTCCAGGCGGTGGTCGCGCTTCGATGAAGTGAGCGCGGCTCGGCCGAGCGGTAAGCTCCGCGCATGAGCCCGCGGGTTCCCTACGACGGCTTCGCCGACATCTACGACGCCTGGGTCGACAGCGTTCCGATCGCCGACCAAATGCGGGCGTTCTACGTCGAGGAGCTGCGCTCCGCAGACGAGGGGCCGATCGTCGAACTCGGTGTCGGCAACGGTCGCATCTGTGTCGAGGTGGCGCGCTCCGGCCGACCGATCATCGGCGTCGACTCGTCGCGATCGATCCTCGAGCTCTGCCGGGAGCGAGCCGAGTCGGCGGACGCGGCAGCCTACTTGGAGCTGATCGAGGCCGACTTCCGCAATTTCGAGATCGCGCGGCCGGCGACACTCGTCACAATCCCATTCCATTCGATCGGCCACCTGCCGACCGAGGCGGACAAGCGCCGCTGTATGGAACAGGTCTACTCGCAGCTCGCACCCGGCGGGGCCCTCGTCTGGGACCACTTCGTCTTCGACCCCGACTTCCCTATCCAGGAAGGCACCCCTCATCTGCGAGCGGACATCCGCCGCGAGGGCGGCCGCCGTCAACTCATCTGGGAAACGGCCGAGCGCGACCTCGAACGACAGATGATCGATCTTCTAGTACGCGTCGAGGAGCTCGACGGCGACGACGTGGTCGACTCGGCTCGGTACGTGCGCATGGAGATGAGCTGGATCGACCCGGCGCGCAGTCGCGAGCTGCTCGAAGAGGTCGGTTTCGAAATCGAGGCGCTCTACGGCAACTTCGACCGAGGCCCGTTCGAATCGACCTCGTCCCACCAGGTCTGGCGCGCCCGAAGGCCCACCTGATCGGGAGAACACGGGGGACACAAACTCGATTCCGGGGAAATAGGGGGACACAAGCCCTGTTTCGGTCGCGCGAGGAGCAAGACCGCAGTGAATTCGTGTCCCTCCGCACTTCCTGCTCCTCGGGGAGCGAAACAGGGCTTGTGCCCCCTATTTCCCCGGCGGGGGTGCTTCTTGCGGCGGGCTGGCGGGCCGACGCCGGTCTCGCCAGGGTGGGCCGCGTCCCTTCGGTCCTCGCCGCGGCGGACCGAGGAAGAAGTGCTCCGATCGGCCCCGATGACGCTCGCGCAACTCTTCGAAGCGCGCCCGCTGCTCCTCGGTCAGTACCGCGTCGATGCGCTCGGCGGCATCTTCCATCAGCAGCGCGATCCGCGGCCGAATTTCGAAGCGCAGCTCGTCCGCGGCCTCCCGGGTCTCTTCGAGGATCGCGTCGATCTGCTCGCGCTGGCTCGTGTCGAGATTCAGGTCCCGCTCGAGGCGGTGAGCGAAGAAGTCGCTCGCCATCGAGCCGACGGAGCCTGCCTTGCGGAACTTCTGGGCGTAGAAAAGGTGTGTTGCGACAATCCCGACCAGGAAGCCGACGACGAGCACCCCGAGCACGAGGAAGAGTGCGGAGCTGCGTTTCATTCGGTGTCGGCCTCCTCGATCGCCCAGGAGATCGGGTCGTCGGTGGGCGCGACGACGCCCGCTAGAGCGGTCGGGCCCGGAGTACTCCACCAAGCCCATGCGCTCAACGTCAGCAGGAGCGCCAGCGTCGCGGGGAGCAGCTTCAGAGCGGCCCATCCCAGCAGCTCCGTGTCGCCATCGATCTGCGCGCTGACGCGGCTCGCGAAGAACGGATCGGGCTCATGGCTCGCGCGATGATCGGCGAAGGCCTGGCGCGCTCGCTCGAAGCGGACCGCGAACTCGGAGCATGCTTCGCAGGTCGCCAGGTGAGCTTCGGCAGATTCGCCGACTTCGCCGGCGCTCATCAGATGCCTCCGCGCTTCGTCGCAGTTCATCCCATCTTCCTCTCGAGCAGGCCCCGTAGCTTCTGCCGCGCCCGGAAAGCTCGCACCTTCACCTTGGAACGGCTCCAGCCCATGCGCTCGCCGATCTCGCTCGTCGACCAACCCTCGCCGTAGAGCAGCAGCAACACGAATCTGTCCGCGGCAGGTAGTGCACCGAGAACTCGCTCGACGTCGATGCGGTCGGTGGGCTCCTTCGCCGGGGCTGTGAACGCGTCGCTGTCGAGCTCCTCTGTCGGTCGCTCCCGCCGAAGACGAGCGTAGCAGCAGTTCAAACAGACGCGCGTCAGCCAATGCTCGAACGGCGCCTCGGCTCGATACGTGTGCAGCTTGCGCCAGGCCGTGAGGAATGTCTCCTGAGCGACCTCCTCCACGTCGTAGCGCTGGCGGAAAAATCTGCCTGCGAGACGGAAGACTCGGCGCTCGTGGAGTCGCACGAGCTCGGCAAACGCGTCCGAGTCGCCACCTCTACAGGCGGCGATCAATCCCGCTTCGTCACGTGCCGGCTCGTCGGGCCCGTCCAGGGTCATCGCCGACTGCCAGGCTACACCGTCGATCAAGACACTCATCACCTATCTAGAGGCGGTTGGCTGCCGGGCGGTTACGCACCAGGTGAACGTAACCGCTCGCGCCGACTCGGCATCTAGCCGGTTGAAGCAGGGGTCGACCCAAATCGATAACCCAACACCCCTAGAAACGAGGTAGCCAACATGAAACAACTCATTCGACCGATTCCCCTCCTCCTGATCGCCGCGCTGGCCGCGGCCCCGGCGACTCTCGATGCCGCCGGCCAGCGCGGCTTCGGTCACGGCCCGCACACCGGCGCATTCGGCTCAGGCGGGTTTCTCGGTGAGCGGATCGCCGACCGCCTCGACCTCTCCGACGAACAGCGCGAGCAGATTCGCGCGGTCCGCGAGAGCTACAGCGAGGAGACCCGCCTGTTGGTCGAGACCCTCGCCACCGAACGACGCGCTCTGGGCGACGCGATTCGCGCCGACGTTCTCGACGAGGGTCTGATCCGGGAGGCCGCGGCGCGCGTCGCGCTCATCGAGGCCGACCTCGCCGTCCAGCGGGCTCGCATCGGTGGTGACGTCCGTCAGGTGCTCACCCCGGACCAGTTCGAGCAGGCGCAGGAGATGCGCGAGATGTTCCACGGCTTCGCCGAGAAGATGCGCGGCCGTTGGGGCCGCGGGCCGGGGCTCTCCGCACCGAGCGATTCTCTGAGCGACTGAGACCTTTCAACGGGCCGGCCCCAAGCAACTCCGTTCGCCTCCGAGGGGGCCGGCCCACTTTCTTCGAGGAGTGAGAGATGGATCAAACGAATTGGATGCTGGTTGCCCTCGCTGCGGTCGCACTCTCGGGATCGCAGCCGGCCCGCTCGGAGGAGCCCGAGCCGCGGCCCGACCTCAGCGGCACCTGGGTACTCAACGAGGAGCTGAGCGAGGACCCGCGCGAAAAGATGCAAGAGGCCATGAGTGAGCGAGGCAGAGGCGGCGGCTTCAGCGCCCGTGGTGGCGCGGGCGGCTTCGGTGGTCGCGGGGGCGGAGGTGGCTTCGGCAGCCGTGGTGGAGGCGGTGGTACCCGCGGTCGAGGCGACAGCGCAGACGACAAGATGCGCGCCCGAGCCGAGGCGTACGAAACGTTGACCATCCAGCATCAGGATCCCGAGCTCCTGATCACCCTCGCGGACGACCATCAGCAAGAGCTGTTCACCGATGGCCGCAAGGTGGAGACCTGGCGGGGCACCGAGAGTGCCAAGTGGCAAAAGGACGGCGCCCTGACGGTTACGACCAAGAGCGAGCAGGGCAAGCGCAAGACGAGCTGGCAGCTTTCCGAAGACAGCTCTCGTCTGACTCTGACCAGCGAATTGCCCGGTCGCGGTCCGATGCCCTCGATCACTTTCGACCGGGTCTACGACCGTGCGAACAAATCGCAGCCCAGTGACTGAAGTTCCACTGCCGAATGCGAGCGCTCTAGCCTAGGATACGGGCCATGAGATCGATGACCGTTCTTCTCGCAAGTCTGACCCTTCTCGCTCCCGTCGCTCTCGCCGAGACCGCGGAAGCGCCAGGCCTCTCCGGCACCTGGTTGTTGAACGAACCCCAGAGCGAAACGCTGCGCGAGGTGATGCGCGAAGCCATGGTTGCCCAGAGCGACAACCCTCGAATGCGGGAACGAATGGAGCGGGCTGCCATGCGCGAGCGAGCGAGCCTGCGGGTCGGTGCTTTTTCCAAGCTGGTCGTCGAGGCGAGCGAAGAGGTCGTCTCGGTGCGCTACAACAACGGTCAGACGCGCGAGCTCTACACCGACGGCCGCGAGCTGCCGGCGTTCGAGGGCTACGGTATTCGTGCTTCGACTGCCGGCTGGGTCAACGGCCTACTCGTAGTCGAGAACGAAAGCATGCGCGGCAACCGCGTCGAAACGTGGACCCCCTCCGACAATGGCCAGCGGCTGTTCGTGGTCACCGAGGTGGACGGCGGCGAGCGCTACGGCGAGATCTCCTTCCGTCGCATCTACGACCGAGAGCCCGAGGCACCCACCGGGCCGACCGTTGAAGAATCGCCTGACGGCGACGACTCGGCCGGCGACGGCGCCCCCTGAGTCAAACAAGAGGGGGCGGCCTCCGAGAAGACCGCCCCGTGGACGTCGAAGAAGCTCGTCAGGGGATGGCGAGTTCGACTCGGACGTAGCCGATTGTTCCCGGCAGATCGTGGACGACCGGGCTCATGCCGATCACGCCGCACGAATCGCAGACTGCGGGGTCTTCGTCCAGAACGTTGTTGAGACCGACCGTATACGTCAGGTCGTTGCGTCCGAACGCCGTTGTGTACTGACCACGGAGGTCGACGAAGGTCTTGGAGGCGAGCTCGTTGCCAGACGCCTGCGTCATGGAGTCGACGTGGCGCGCCGTCAAGCCGGCACTCCAACTATTGCGAAGCCAGTCGAGTCGCGCGGTCGCCTTGAGCTCGGGGAAGGCGCGCTGGAACGTCTCGTCGGTGATCGTACCGGTGCGATCGGTGCTGGTGAGCGACCCGTCGGGGTTCTGCGTCCGCTCGGTGTAGTCGTCGAGCTGCGTAGCGTTCAGGCCGACGTCGAGCTTGCCCCAACTGTGCTCACGACCGCGCCAGTTGAAGCCGACATCGAAGCCGGAGGCCTCGACCCCGCCGATGTTCTGCAACTGGTTGTCGATCAGGTTGATCAGGCCGCTGGAAGCCCGCTCCACGGCGTCGCAGAAGAACGGGTCGAGCGTCTCGACACACGCGGTCACCACGTCGCCCGGATCGCGACCCTGGATCGCATCGTCGATCTCGAGGTTGTAGAAATCGAGCGATACCGTCCACGGGCCCGAGCTATAGACCGCACCGACCGAGTAGTTGTCGGAGGTCTCGGGCACCAAGCCGTTGTTACCCGCTGAGATCGCCGAGAGCTGTGGATTCCGCTGCGCGAAATCGACCGGAATACCGAGAGCCGCACAGTTCGCGACAATGTTCGCCGGCTGCGGAGTATCTCGCCCGCCCTCTGACGAACCGATCGCTCCGAGGACGTCCGCGCACGGATCGAGGAAGGTGAAGTCCTCCCGCGCCGCACCACCAAAGAGCTCTCCGATGCTCGGCGCCCGCAGTCCGGTCGAGAACGAGCCGCGAACGGAGAAGACTTCGGTCGGCTGCCAGAGGAGGCCGACCTTGTAGGTGCTCTCGCCGCCGAACGTGCTGTAGTCCGAGTACCGGCCGGCGACGTTCAGTTCGACGTACTCAGCCCCTTTCGCGTCGAACAGCAGCGGGAAGTTGAGCTCCACATACGCTTCGGTGACGTCGAAACCACCGGCGGTCGGCGCCGAGGGGATTCCGGCCGTCTCGCCGTTGGCTGCGATCGGATCGGGCTGGAACGAGCCCTCGTGCTCACGATGCTCGACGCCCGCCGCAAACGCGACCGCTGCGCCGTTGGGTAGCGTGACGAGGTCGCCCGTGATGTTGGCCGCGAGATCGAGCAGATCCTGCTCGCTGAAATCGCGCTGCACGAAGCGCACGAAGTCGAGCATCGCCTGCGTGAACGAACCGGTGCCGTTCGGCCCCTGTCCGCCGAAGAAGTTGAACGGCACACAGTTGGGCACCTGAGCGCAGACCGCCGGGTCGCCCAGCGCGATCGCAAGCTTTGCCGCGTTATGCGAGTTCTGCTTCTGCTGGAAGCCACGGTTCTCGCCGTAACTGAGAGTTGCATCCCAGAAGAAGGTTCGGTCGCTCGCATTGAACGTACCTTCGAGGCCGACGCTGCCGAAGTAGGTGTCGACGTCCTGACTGAAGATCCGCGGACCCGACTCGAGCGGTCGGCGACCGAAGAACTCGAGGTTGCCGTTGGCGACCGAGAGGTCGACGCCGAACGGGTTGAACGGATTGTCGCGGTGAATGACGATGTCCTCGTTGATCCGGTTGCCACAGCCGTTGCCGAGGCAGAGCGGTTCGGGCGCGCCCATCGTGGTGGACTTGCGATTGGTATAAGACGCCTTGACCACCAGATCGGTGTTTTCGGTCAGTTCGCGCGTGAGAGTCGTATACAGATTGAGCCGCTCGCTGGGGGTCATCAGAAAGTTGAAACCGGGACCGTTGAAGTTGAACCGATCCGCCGCGCTGAAGTTGTGGAAGTCGCCGCTGTTTGGATTGTTCGGATCGAAGAACGGCACGTTGGCACCGCCATCGTTCAGCACTCCGGTATTCAGCGTCACGTCGGCGAAGCCGAAGTTCGGCCCGAGGATGAATCGCCCCTGCGGGGTGAACGAGGAACAGCCGCCGGCGAGACAGCTCGCCGCATCGGGAGTCGGAAAAGCCGACCGCGCGCGGTCCGCGGTCTCGACATCGCCCTCGTCGTAGTACGAGGCGCTCACGACGATGTGCGTTCTATCGTCACCGCCACCCCAGAGGCCGGTGATCTCGGATGCCGCACCGTCGCCCTCACTGACGAACTCTCCGGTCTGCAGACCGATCTGCATGCCCTTGAACCGATCTTTGGTGATGATGTTGACCACGCCGCCGATCGCGTCCGAGCCGTAGATCGCCGAAGCGCCGTCTTGAAGGACTTCGATGCGCTCGATCATGTTCGCGGGCAACGTGTTGAGGTCGACAGCGTTCGGAACGCCAGAGGCCGAGGCCCCGGCGATCCAACGCTTCCCGTCGACCAACACGAGCGTGCGCTTGGCGCCCAGGTTGCGCAACGAGAGCTGAACCGCTCCGGCGCCGATGCCGGTCCCGTCCTGCGGAAAGCCCGAATTGCCGGGCACGTTGAAGCGTGTGTTGATCGCCGAACCGACCGACGGGAGCTGTTGCAGCGTTGCGCCCAGGTTGGTGAGGCCCGAGCGTTGGAGCTCCTTCGTATCTAGCTCCACCAGTGGCGCTCTCTGACTCAGCGGATCGCTCTTGGCCGAGATCCGAGAGCCGGTGACATAGATCACCTCGGAGACCGTCGCTTCGTCGTCTCCCTCCTCATCTCCCTCCTCCGCCGCGTCATCGCCGTCCTGTGGCAGCGCCACAACCGGCGCCACCCAAACGAAAGCGAGGCTCGCTATCAGTGCTACCGCCCACCACCACGGAAATTGTCTTCTCATCTTGGCCTCCCCAAGTCATTAGGTAGATCCGTACCCAGAAGGGCACGGGAGTCGCCCATAACAGAACTCTCCGAGGCGATCGATGCCGCCGGTACAACAGCGCGGCGCAGCCTCCGAGTGTTTTCACATCGGTTTGACTATGAGAACGCTCAAAACTGTAGCACGCAGGTTCGTCGGTCCGGCCGCCGGCTATCGGTCGGTGTCGAACCCCGAGCGCGATTCGAGCTCAGCCGAGGTAGCGTTCGCGCAATACGCCGAGATGGTGCGCTTCGTGCCCGGCGATGATGTAGGCCAGCGCCCGCACGCTCACCGGTACGTCACTGGCAACGCCGGCTCGCGACGCCTCCTCTTCGCTCAGGCTCGACAAGAGCGCGAGCGTCGAGCGTCGCTGGTACTCGTACTCTTCGAGCAGGCTCGAAAGCGAGCGCGCGTCGAAGTTGGTGCCGGTGACGTAGTCGTCCTGGTCCATCCCCGGAAGCGGCGCCTTCTCTCCTCGGGCGAGGCACATGGCGCGATAGGCGAACACTCGCTCGGTATCGACCATGTGGCCCAGGAGCTCCTTGATGCTCCACTTGCCCGGCTCATAGCGGTACCGCGCGCGCTCATCGTCGAGCCCCGAAAGCGCCGACAAGACGTCGGAGATCTGCGACTCGAGCTGCTCCAACCCGGAGTTGCCTTCCACCTTCGAGACGTACGTCTCGTAATACTCGTTGTACTCGCTCGGCTCGGGGCGGCTCATCGACATGGGCGGCTTCCTCAGTATTCGCGACGCAGTTTCAGGGTTCGGTGATCTCGGGTACTGACAAAGAGGCTCGCGACCGGCTGACTATAAGGGCTCGTCGGCGCCGGCTCGCCGTTGATCGTCTCGACCTCGACCACCTTGAGCGGATTGAACTGACGCGTCAAGAGAGTCTTGAGGAAGCCGACGTAGTCGAGCAGGTGCGGATGATCCGGTTCGACGTCGATCTGGAGCTCTCCTCCGTTGCGTGTCGAGACCACCACCAGTCGCGAGCCATGGAAGACCAGGTGGCTCGACGGAATTCTTCTCGGCAGCCGACCCTTCCACCCCTCGAGTCCCAGGCCACACGGAGAGGCCGGGTCGACGGCGTTGAGCCAGTAGATCCGATCGGCCGGTAGCCCCTCCCGGAGCCGGCGATAGGCCGCGGGCGAAGCGAACTGAAGCCCATGGATGCCCTGGAAGAACTGCCCGGAGAGCACCTCTCCGGAGAGCTCCATGATGCGCAGACTGCGGAACACCGATCGCCACTGGAACTCCGGGAGCTCTCGTTGAAGCAGCTCGCGGAAGAGGACTCCGTATCGATCGAGCAGGAGGCGCGCTCGGTCTTTATTCAACTCCTCGACGTCCAGCGCGTCGAGTGGCTCGGGCGCCGAGTCGAGGGAATGGACGCGAGTCCACTCACCGGCGTAGGGACGCGAGCTTCGCCACCGCTCGAAACTCCGCCGCCCGCTTCGGGCAGACGCGGGCCGACTCTCTACCGTGGCCTCCGCCGGTCGGAAGCGGTTGAGCACGCCGCTCCTCACCGCCGCGTAGCCGGTGTTGGTCAGCCCACCGCCCCAGACCTCTCCCCAGAGACGCTCGGTCAACGCGCCGGTGTCGAGTCCCGACGACTCGGCCAGCTCGGAGAGCTCGAATCTCCCGTCGCGTGGCGGCAGAACGGTCTCGGAGCCGCCTTCGCCATCGTTGCGATCGATCAGCTCCAGATCCCCGGCGAGGAGGAAGGTGAGCTTTTCCATTCCGGCACCCGTCCACAGGAGGTCGCTCTCCTGGAGCAGGCTGTCGAGCCACGACGGATAGTAGGGGTCGAGCCGCGCCGGCAGCGCCTCCGACTCCCAGAGCCCGGCCGGCATCGGCAGCGCGAAGAGCGACTCGAGCGCCCTCTGAAGATCGCTCAGACCCCCGCCGGTTGCGCCCAGTCTGTGTTGAGTCGCGAGGTGCAATGGCAGCTGGTCGATCGGGAGAGCCTCGAACGTCGGACGTGCCTCGGAGCGCAAGAGCCGCAGCAGTCGCTCGAGATTCTCGGCGTCGCATACCTCTACGACCGAGGTGTCGTCACCAAAGCGGTCGACCACCCAGCGCTCCTCTTCGACCATCCGGCTGGCCACCTCGTCGAAGCGCTCGTTCGAAATCGGAAAGGCCGCAACGACGCTCTCGCGCGGGATCGGTCCGTAGGCTCGGAGCCATTCGGCGATCACCTCGGCGAGGGGGTCGCGGTCCGGGTCCGTCGGGGTGGAGTGCGGAAGCTCCGCGAGGTCTCCTGCCGGTCCGCCGTCATGCACCGTCCGCATCTCGACGGACGACGGGTCGATCGCCTCTGCGGCGAACAGTCGAGGCAACTCCTCCACCGCGACGACTCGGTCGCCGACGGAGCCGTCGCGACTCACCAGCCGCACGATCTTGCCGTCGAGAGCCGACAGCAGGTCGCTCACGGCCAGATCAGGTCGATCGCGCTCGATCGCCGACAGCAGGTCGCGCCACTCGCCATCGACGAGCACAACTCGCTCGCGCACCCACTCGAGAAGCTCGACGGCGTCGGCCGGCGAGTAGCCGGAGTAGGTGCGATGAAGCTTCCGCTGGAAGCGATCGCGAAGCTCGGCCGGAAGCTCGGGCCGCAAGCTCGACGAGAAGACCAACTCCTTGAGCAGGTCACTGCGCAGGGCCGACGTCCCGCCTTCGGGCACGTCGTCCTCGTACATGAGCCGGTTCGTCTGCTTCCAGATCAGGTTCGCGGCGAGCGGCGACGGCATCGTCGTCCGCGCCTCGGTGACCTGGATCTCTTCTCGCGCCAGCTCTTCGAGTACCGTGCGCATCGACTCGAGATCGAACTCGTCACGAAGACACGTTCGCCAGGTCTCGAAGAGAATCGGGAAGTCCTCGTAGCGCGAGACCGACTCGAGGAGCTTCTTCGCCCGCTGGCGGTTGAGCCAAAGCGGCACGCGGTGTCGGTAGCCCGACCGAGGCAGGAGCAGGGCTCGCCCTGCGTTCTCTCGAAATCGAGCGCCAAAGAAGCCCGTGGTCTCGAGCTTCTCGCGCAGAAGCGCCTCGACGTTGTCGGCGCGCACCAGGGTCAGGAGCTCGGGCGCGTCGAAGTCTCGAGGCAGCTCGACCATCAAGCAGTCGTTTTCGCTCTCGATCGCGAGCGGCACGCCGAAGCGTCGTCGCCAGGCGACCTCGAGGGCCATCGCCAGCGGGCGGTTCACTCGTCCACCCCAGAGCGTGTGGAAGATCACCCGCTCGTGCCCGTCGGCCGCCTCTTCGTCGGCGAGGTACTCGATCAGGAGATGACGCCGATGCGGCAGCGCGCTCTCGGTGGAGGCACGTTGACGAGCCAAGAGGTCGAGGAGCTGCGTCGCGGCTGTTTCCTCCATCCGGTGCTCGTCACGAAATACCCCGAGGAGCGCCGCGCTGTCGCCGGCCTCGAAGAACGCCTCGGCGCGCTGGAGGAAGAGAGCAACGCGCTCTGAGAAGAAGAAGTCTCGACTGCGCGCGTCCGCCCGCCAGAAGGGGGCCATGGCCGCACCACCGTGCGCCGGCCCGACCATCACGTCGTTGTGCGTGATGCGCACGATCCGCCAGCTCTGGGCGCCCATCGAGAAGGAGTCGCCCAGAGACCGCTCCCAGACAAACTCCTCGTCGAGCTCGCCGATCTTGGCCATGCTGTCCTGATGGCGCAGGTGGAAATAGCCGCGATCGGGAATGGTCCCGCCCGAGAGGTAGACCAGACGAGCGGCGCCCCGGCGTGCTTGCACCGTGTTGTCGATACGGTCGAGCGACACACGCGGGTAGAGCTCCCGCACTCGACTGTCCGCATAACGCCCGGCGAGCATCTCGAGCACCAGCTCGAACTGCCGGCGCTTCAGCTCCCGGTACGGATAGCTCGTGCGCAGCGAGTCGTAGAGCTCGTCGATGTCCCAACGCTCGGCGGCAACCATCGAGAGGACAACTTGGGCGAGTACGTCGAGCGCGCCGGTGACCGGCGTCACCTCTTCGATCGCCTGCTCGACCACTCCCGAGGCGACAACCGCGGCTTCGATCAGGTCGCGGCCGAAGAGCGGGTAGAGGCGGCCGCGACTCGTCTCCCCCACTCCGTGACCTGCTCGGCCGATGCGCTGCACCGCCGAGGCCATCGTCGGCGGAGACTGTATGAGGACCACTTCGTCGAGCGCTCCGATGTCGATGCCGAGCTCGAGCGAATTGGTCGACACGATGGCCGACAGGCGCCCCTCTTTGAGTCGCTTTTCCACCACCGACCGCAGCTCGCGCGAAAGCGAGCCGTGGTGCGAGTACGCGAGTTCCGCCGGCTCGTCTTCGTTTAGGAGCCGAGTGACCTTCTCGGTCGTTCTTCGGCTGTTGGCGAAGAACAGGGTCGACCGGTTGGCGGCGATCCTCTGTTTGAAGTCTGCGACCAGGGCGTCCCAGGGAGACGCGCTCGGAGGCACCGCGCGCGGCCGAGCCGAGGCTCGTTCGGTCCGGTCGGGCGCCCGCGAGAGCGAGTCGGGGATCTGGCCGTCTCCGGTGGCACAGACCCGAACGTCATAGCTCTTCACCGCCTCGGAACGGATGACGCGCACGTCTCGCTCTCGGTACCCCACCGTTTCGCCCGAGCCCACCAGCCGGTACCCCCCGACGAATCGAGCGATCCGCTCTGGCGGGCGGATGGTTGCCGAGAGCGCAACTCGCTGGAACTCACCCGCAATCGGTATGAGCCGATCGACCGCGGTGATGAGGTGTGTTCCCCGCTTAGAGCCCGCCACCGCGTGAATTTCGTCGAGGATCACGCACCGAATTCCACCGAGAATTCTGCGTCCGCCCTTCGAGGTGAGCAGAATATTCAGGGTTTCAGGAGTGGTGATCAGAATCTCCGGCGGACGACGAAGCATTCGCTGCTTCTCCCCGGCCGGCGTGTCGCCGCTGCGCGTCTGCACCCGGACCGGCGCCGCGAGAGCGCCCGCAGCTTCAAACCGCGCCTCAAGCGCGGCAAGCGGCGCCAGCAGATTCCGCTCAATATCGTTGTTGAGCGCCTTGAGAGGCGAAACGTAGAGCACCCGGAGCTTCCCGGCCTCCCAACCTCCGCTGAGCAGCTGATGGAGCGACCACAGAAAGGCGGTGAGCGTCTTTCCGCTGCCCGTCGGCGCTGTGACGAGCACGTTCTCGCCACGCGCGATCGCCGGCCAGGCCCGCGCTTGCACGTCCGTTGGCTGACCGACCTCTTCGGCGAACCACTCGGCGATCAGCGGGTGGAACGTCCCCAGCGGCTCGGCAGACGTCGCGGTCGTCACCGGCCGATTCTAGTCGAACCTTCGCCGCATTTCCGCCCCGAGAAGCGGGTCTGCGAGCGATCTGCCGCGCCTAGTCTTCCACCGGCTCGACGCGTGTCGAGTCGCGGTCGACCCGCTCGTAGCTCAGCGAGAGGAACGTCTCCCAACCGGTGTCCGTAAGGCTCTCGGTCAGAATGACGTAACGCTCCGGCGCATCGACCTCGAGATTGCTCCTCATCTCGGTCTCCTGTGCCGCATCGCTGTAGTCCTCCTTGATCAGGAGTTGCTCGCCGATGGCGACGACCGTCCCCTCGGAGAACCCACCCAGACTGTTGAAGTACCAGAACGTCACCACTTCGGCCCCGGCGTCCCAGCCGTAGAGCGTCTCACCCGAGTAGAGCCCGGCCTCTGACTCGACGGTGTGGCGATCTCGCAGAAAGCGTCCCTGGATCGCCCAATCCCAGCAGTGAGTGTCGATCGCGCCGTTCGGGAACTTGCCACTCCAACAGCTTCCGGCCAACTCGGTGAGGCTCCCCAGCTTGGCCTGGTGGGTTTGCAGGTCGGTCTGCGCGACAGCCGCGCGTACCGGCAGGAGGGCGCACACAATCGAGAGGGCCAAGAGCAGGTTTCTCATACGCAAGTAAGCTATCCGCTCCATCACTCGCTCCTCTTGGAAAAAAGTTACCCGAGCGCCAGGGTGAACGGGTCGACGACCCGTGACGACAAGAGTCGCTCTGGGCTCAACCCGCTGAAGTCTCGAAAGTCGCGCGAGAGGTGCGACTGATCGTAGTAGCCGCAGTCGAGCGCCAGTTCTGACCAGTCCACCTCGGTGCGGGTGCGGGCGCGATCGAGCGTGTCGTGGAAGCGATGGAGTCGCGCAAGGCGCTTCGGAGTGAGGCCGACGTTGTGGCGAAAGAGCTCGGCCAGGTGTTTACGCGAAAACCCGGAGTCTCGAGCCAGATCCGAGATCCTGACCGCGCCGGCGCTCTTCACTACCTTCTCGAGAGCCCACTCGGCCACCGGGTGACCCGGTCGGCCTTTGCCGAGCCGTGCCAAAAGCCACTGTTCGAGACGGCGACAGCGCTCGGTGTCAGATTTCGCCTCGAGGAGTCGCTCGCGAAGGGATCGTACGGCGTCGCCGAGGACGTCTGTCAGATCTACGAGTTGGTGCGCGATTCGATGCAACCCGACGCCCAGCATTCGACGCGCACCCGACGGCGTGAACGCTACGCCCATCATCTCGACTCCATCCGGAGATCGAACATCCAGAAAGGCAGTCTGCGGGCCGGAGAGCTGCGTGGAGCGGAACTCTCGAGCTCGCCCCCGCGAGTCGGTAACCACCTGCGTCGGACCGAGATTGATCAGAAGGTAGCTGGACCCAAGAGGCAGAATCCGGTCGAACGCATACGAGGTGCTGCCCTCTCCGCACCACATGGCGTCGACCAAACCAGCCAGCGACGGATGCGGCGTCCAGAAACCTTCACTCCACCGCCCCAACTCGGAGCTGTGGTCGACCACGTGGAGTCTCTCGCTCTGGCTCGGCATCATGACTCTCTCCGAGGTACGGAATTCGGAGCTCTCAGTTTATGACCGGGCGGCGCTGCTACGGCCGACTCACCGCCCGTCAGCCGGGACCGACGCGCTCGGGCACCCTCTGGAGCTCGCCGTAGATCTCGAGGCACTCGGCTACGTGTTCTCGGAAGCCGCCCTCGGTTGGGAAGCCCTCGATCTCGGGAGGTGCTCGCCGCGCCGGTCGAAGGCCCGTGCTGCGGAGCAGCCCTAGTCCAACATCCGACGATCAGCCGAACAGAACCTGCGGACCGGCGGAGTCGCGAGCAGCAGCATCCAGATGAGGCTCGTCGAGAGCGTCCAAAGGATCCATGTCTCCGGCGGCTCACGGCTTACGAGGTAGAGCGCGGTCGTATACGCCACCTGCACTCCCAGAATCGCGACGAGGTACCACCCTGACAGGAGCTTCCTCCCTCGCAGCGCGGCAACCACCAACGGCATACTGGTGAGATACCCCATCTCCAACGTATAGCGCAGGCTGGGAAGCTCAGACACTGCCGGACGTTGCCAGACGAGGAGCACGATCTCGCAGAGGAAGAGGCCGACCAAAAAGGCCCCATAGGCTCGAAGCGCCAGAGGTGGAGTACCGCTCGACGCGCTTGGGGGAGCGTCGCTGCTCGCCTTGAACTGGAGTTCCCGACCTCTAAGGGACACAGAGCCTTTCACAGACGTTGAAATTCGTGACTGCTTGTCGGTTGCAGCTTGCGAGCGAGAGAGTGCAGGCGGCAACGGCCGCGGCGGTCGCGACAGCGCACGCCGGCGCACACGGCGGGCAACCGATCACGCAAGCTGCACCGGCAGCTGCAGCGGCCGTGACACACAAGAAGGAGATCGCCGTGCAGAGAGTCATGTCCTCGTTGAGCTGCTGCGAACAGTCTTCACAGTCACAGAGAGGAATTGGGCCGCCGAAGAGCTCTTCGGAAGGTGTCGCCTCGGCTCTGAAAAGGTGTTCGATGTCCCCGGCCCTCGCCCTCGCCACGTCGAAGCTCTCCGCCTCGAGAACCGCAAGGAACGAGCGCTCTCCAAGCTCCGCGGCAGCTCCCACGAAGGCAACGAGAAAGCTCTCGGAATCGTCGACTTGTCCGACCAGGATCGAGGAGAAGTACTCGCTCAAACCTGTGTCCTCGAGCTCGGGGAGAGGAGACAACGGAGACGTCTGCCAAACGGAGATGAGCCGAACCTTGCCCCTTGATCGACCACCTCCCATAGGTCTCGTTCGCCCGCTGGGCGAAGCACCTCCGGATGCACAGCGAGCGGTCGGGCTCGCTCGCCAGCCCCCTCGGAAGTACTCGCGCGCTGCCCGAACGAGGCGCCCGGCGCGAACGCCAGTACTCCAACGAGGAACATCACGAGCCCACCCTGGCCATCTGCCTTCCTGCGGATCATAGTCGACCTCCATTCCGTTTCTCACAAACGCCATCCGTTTGCTGGCGCAATCATAGAGCAGCGAATCGCCGCCGTCAACAGAAATAACCTGCCTCTCGCGTCAAAACTCCGCTCCTTTGAAACTGGCCGCGCCCTAGGAGGGAACCGAGACGCGCTCCGGCGAGCCTGCCAGCTCGTCGTAGATCTCGAGGCACTCGGCGACGTGCTCGCGGAAACCACCCTCGATGGGGAAGCCCTCGACCTCGGGAGGCTCTCGCCGCTCCGGTCGAAGGCCCGTGCTGCGCAGCACCTTCCGGTACAAGTGGCTATGGTCGCCCTCGAGGTTGTCGATCTCGACGTCCTGACAGGGCTCCCACGTCGCCATCTCGTCGCCGAACTCGAGCCCGAGTTCCCGAAACATTTCGGGCAGCACGTCGAGCGGCCGGTTGCGCAGATCGGTCGCGGTCACGACGACGTGGTCGATCTGCTGATCTCGGCAGTACTGGATCTGCTTGCGCAGGAGCTCCCATCCGGTCTCGACGAGGGGGAAGATCGGACTGTCTCCAACTTGGCGTTTCCTCGCCATTCGAGAGGCGATGTTCAGCCGCGGGTCGCGCACCAGGAAGACGATCGGAGCGGTCGCGAGATTCGCCAGGATCGGGAAGTGGTCACCCACCTGGTACGGCATCTCCTTGACCACCAGCCCCTTCGCCCCCGAAGCGACCTCACCACACACACTTTCGAGATCGAGCGGCCTCAGTAGCTGAGCGGCCACCTCCTCGAGAGGCGCGTTGCGAAAGTAGGAGATCTCGAACGGCTCGTGACAGTAGTAGCGAATCGACGGGTGCTCCCAGAAGACACGAGCAAGCGCCGTCGAGCAGCACCTCGGCGGAGAGACGATCAGGAAGATCTCCGGGAATCGCTCCCGGACGGCCTCGAAGGCCTCGGTCTTGTCTTTGGTCTCGGATTTCACCATAAGCCGGGCGGCGCCATTCCACTCTGCGGAAGATCGATCTCCCCCGCAGTGGGCCTCATTTCATGAGCGCCGGATCGGTGACCGATGATACCCCGCAATGGGATAGCGTCGCGGAACGGTGGTGAGTCGAAGTGCTGCAACAGCAGGGGTTCGCAGGGGAGACGTTCTCTGGGCGCTCGCGATTCTAGGCGTCATCACATGGCTCTTGCTCCACAACTTCGCCTGGGGCGGCGGCAGCTTCCCGCTCCTGCCACTCGGACCGCTCAAGCTCTCGGTCTTCGGCTTGCTGGCCGCGCTCGACATGCTGTTCGGGGTCTACCTGGTCTACCGGTGGAGCGAGCGATTCAGCCTCGACTGGGACACCCTGGCCCGCGGCCTGCCCTGGATCGTCCTCCTCGGCTACTACATCTCGCACTTGGTCTCGGTCGCGTTCTACTTTCCCGAGGACCTGACGAACCTCGGCGCACTCCTCGACCCGCGCACGCGTATCTCGTCGTTCGGCGGCATCTACGGCGGCGGCCTCATCGCCGTTCTCTTCCTGCGCAAGAACGGCCTCTCGATCGCCCGCTACGCCGATCCGCTCGCCTACGGCTTCGTGGGCGGCTACGTCTTCGGCCGGGCCGGCTGTTTTGCCATCCACGACCACCCCGGCGTCGAGACGAGCTTCCCGCTCGCCGTCGACATCGGCGGCACCCTGCGCCACGACCTCGGCTTCTACGAGATGCTGCTGATGCTTGCGATCCTGATCGCGGTGACCTGGATGGCGCGACGAGAGAAGCCCGCCGACGGCGCGGCGTTCGCGTTCATTGCGTGCGTTTACGCACCTATCCGGTTCGCGTTCGATTCGCTACGCATCTCGGACCCTCACTACCTGGGCTTGACGCCAGGGCAGTGGATGGCGATTCCGATCTTCCTACTCGGCCTGGTGGCCGCCTGGCGAATTCGATCTCGCCGGGCCGCCGGCTAGTCGCCCCACTTGGCGACCGCCCAGCCCATGACCGCTCCGCCGAGCGTGTAGAACACGAGGGTCTCGCCGATCCAGTAGAACCAGATGTCGTAGGGCAGATTGAAGATCCCCGAGTAGCCGAGGAGCACGGCGCTGACGAAGATCCCCATGCCGAGACCGTAGGTCATGCCTCGCTTCCAGCCCGGGCCGTCACCGCAGCTACAGCAGCTGTAGAGCCCCGCGAAGACGAGGCTCGTGAAGAGGCCGAATGCGATCCACATCGGCATGAGCGAGGTCATGTCCGGCGGCTCCTGGTTGAGCTCGGGACGCCAGAACTCGGCGTTGGCCTGGTACGAAGGCTTCAAGACGCCCTCGTGAATGATCGGCCCGGTGGCCATGCTGATCACGAACGAGACCACGTAGAACGCGAGGGCACCAATGATGATGCTCTTCCACTTCATCGAGAGTCCTCCTCTCCAGATTGTCGGGACAGGAGGAGTATGACACGCGGTTCGTAATGAACCGGTCAGCCAGAGGCGCTAGAACTCGTACGCCACGCCCACCGAAACCACCGAGACGTCGTCCGGCACGTCCATGTCGAGCTGCTCCCATTCGGCGCGGAAGGCAAACTGGCGGATCTCGAACTTGACCCCCACGCCCCAGGCAAACGACTCCCCGTCGTCCTCGAGGCGAATGTCCGGCGCGCCCAGAATGCCGCTCGACCGCGTCTCGATCGAGCTGTCCCACAGGATCAACCCGCCCTTGGCGAAGAGCGCCACCGGCCCGAGTCCGACCGACCCGACCGCAAACGCATCGAGCCCGTCGCTCTCGGAGGTGACGGTGGTGAAGCCGTTCGAGTCGGTCACCGTCCCGAGGTCTCGGTAGCCAATCTCCACCGCCAGCGGACCGAGGAGTTCGACGCCAAAGAACACCCGGAACGCCGAATCGTCTTCGTCGAGCTCAAAGTCGACACCACCGGCATCTCGAAGGTCGAGCTCGACCTGAGACAGCCCCGCGCTAATCCCGACATAGGGGCCAATTTCCCCAAAAGCGGACGCACCCGAGGTGAGGGCCAGAGCGACGGCGAGTACGAGGATGTGGCGTTTGTTGGTCATTTTGGCCTCCATGAGGGTCTCGGCGTTTTGTGTCGAGGGGAGAGCAGCAAGGAGTGTGCCGCGAGGGCTGAGCGCTCATCGACGATCGCGACGCAACGATAGCGAGGTTCGGTGCCCCAAGGTAGGTGCTGCCCCAGCTCTCCTCCCGCACCCACCTCGATCATCTCGGCACGATTCGGCTGTGGACACTCGCAGACGGGAGCTCACCCGAGCACCTGAACTACACCGCCTTTGGCGAGGAGATTGGCGACAACACGCTGCTGCGGGATCACCAGTACACCGGGCACGAGAGAGATCGGCTACGAACAGATCAGTGCATGGGTACGACCGTGATCGATGGAGAGATCATCGATACCGGGCAGACGAGGACTGGGTGCGATGGGATCAGTTCGGAGGACACGACGATCTCGTCGCCGGATGAGGTTCGGTTTGTGGCGGGGAGTTTCATTGAGATGGGGGAGGGGTTCAATGTGGTGAGTGGGGCGGTGTTTGCGGCGGAGATTGATGGAGGCCTGAGGTCGGATCTGAGGGACCTCGACTACATGCATGCGCGGTACTGCAATCCATCTCTTGGCAGATTCCTGACTACAGATCCCGCAGACAGCAGTCGAGCAGGTGCACCGCAGAGGTGGAATCGGTACTCATACGCCTTGAACAATCCCATGAAGTTCGTTGACCCGAACGGCGAATCCCCCCTGAAGTACTTCATCCGGCTCGTGGACGAGGGCGTGCGCGCAGTTTCCCGAGCTACAGCGCGCAGAGCCGCGAGAAACGGGCAGGACATCTTCGTTAGTGGAGAGGGCTCCAAGGCAGCCCAATCGTCCCTTGCTCGCGAGGCGTATGGGCGAGGCAACATAGTTAGACACTCAAGGCAAGAGGGTTCGCTTCCGCATCTTCAGCCCAAGAAACGCACCGGACGACTTCGAACTGGGCACATCTTCAGAGGGAAGCCCAATAGCGCAATCAGTGCGTTTCTCGCGCTCGCGACGGCAGGGGCGGCTGCGGGAGACGAGGTTGAAGCTGCCACCGCGTCCGCCGGCCTCGGAGACTTGGTCGAGTTCGGGGTCGACTTCACGAACCCTGCAGCCGACGTTCTAGCACTTGAACAGCTCCTCGAAAGCATAGGAGTCCTGGCCATCGAGCTGACCTACAATGTGGAGATCCGCGAGGACGAGGCGGAGGAACCTTGATCTTGAAGCGGAAGGCGGTTCGCTAAGAGTGCACTACCGATTGAGCCTTTATGTGGAGCTAGGCGAGCCGGCCGAGGTGCCTATCGAGGCCGACGTACACAGCTTCGAGTCCTATCGCATCGCTCTCGGGGCAAACGCCAATAGCGCTAGTGAGGCCCTAGCCCTGGCCGAGCGGTTTGTTGCCGCTCAACATGAAGTCGAGGGCTGCCAACTGTTGGAGGCCGAAGTCGAGCTGATACCCGAAGATCAAGTACCCACCAGTGTGCTCAGCGACGCTTTTTCTCCGCCCAGCGAGCACGGTATCTACTGGGCCTCGGGAAGAATCTTTGCTTAGCTCCACTGCAATATTCTTGGAACGATTGACATCGTGGACATGGCAGCTTTCCAAGGGACCGTAACGGGGTTCGCAGGTGTTCTGGCTCACGAGGTTGCTGAGCAGACCTTCCTGCAGACGCTGAGTCCACGGCCGTCTCGCGGAGCATTGCGCAAAGATCCAAACCGGCCTTCGCATCTCGCCGGAATAGCAGCCCAATCCGCAGTAACTGGACTAGAGCGGATCCATCCTCGGCCGGACCCAATAAGGGGAGGGGTGGTCACCACTCGATTCGGTCGAGGCAAGGAAGCGAAAACAGTTACGTTCCTCGTCAGAAACGAAAATATCGTCAAGGTGTACAGATGAGCTCGGGACTTCGGCGACTTGGCCTCGGCCACCTGATCTGCCTCCTCGTCGTGGCGAGCTGTCAACCGGCGGCATCCGACCACGAGCGAGCACTGCGGATCTGGGATGCCAACGTGGCTTCTGCAGGGCGGCTCATTGAGTCGTCCGAGGTTCGTTCCAGAATGTACGATGACCTTGGTTCAGAGAATCCCGAGCTAGACCGCGTGGACAAGTTCTTCCGGCGCGTGACCGGCGGAAGTGGGCTCTTGATAGCACACCACACCGATCAGATTTCGGTGAGCCCGCAGAGTCAGTCTGCTCTCCGACTCCTACGCGAATGGTGCGCAAATTGAAACGGATGGCACCTACCACGGGCACCTACCACGGGCCTACCACGGGCACCTACCACGCGCCACGCGCTGCACCTACCACCGCAGCGAAACGGATGGCACCTACCACCGGCGGGGTGAACCCGACGGCCTCACCGGCCCAGGGACGGCCCGCGGCATTGGCGTCGATCGTTCGTTCGACTTCGGAGTGGTCGATCAGATCAACCACTTCAACGGGAACCTCTCGGTTCAGGTTCCGTTAGGCATCTCCTACCCAGTGAACGGCGGCCTCTCGTATCGATTCGTACTCGCCTACAACGCCCTGGTCTGGGACCACTCCTTAGTTGACGACCCTCCGAATGAGCCTCTTCGATTCACCTTTCCTGCCTTGAACGAGAAGGGGAATGCTGGGCTCGGCTGGAGTCAACAGAATTCATCGAACGATTCTTCAAAGTAGTTGACTAGAGGATAGCCATGAAGTGGTGTTGCGTAAGCTTCAAAGCGAACTATGAAGCGGCTGGTGATAGGGGCTTCGCTCTCCTTGTAGAACGCGATGCGGACGGCGACCCACGGTTTCTGATCCAGCACCGTGCAATGAAGCTTGGAGAAGAGCAAAAGACCGGGACGACGGTGCCTGTCTCACTCGTCTCCCAAACTGGTCTGCGCTACTGTCCGTGGTGCGGGCGGCGCCTTGCCAGGTGGTATAAGCGACAGGTTGACGCCCTTACGAGGCCCGGGCTTGGCATCGAGCTTGAGCAGGAATCGCCGGACTAGCTGAAGCTTCCCATGGCGCTCGGCTGGCCTCCGACGCCACCGCCGAACAGGAAGCCGCGTTGCTTGAGTGCCTTAGCCGCGACCCAGGGCAGTACCGCGCCCTCCGCAACTCGTGCGTAATTTATTGTGAGCTAGCGCTTGAGGGCGCAGGTCTCCTTTCAGACGCAGCCGGCCCCTTGACGGTCGATCGAGCGGGTAACTTGCTGCAAGCTGGAGCCGAGCGCTCGCTCACGCCTGGCGGGCTCGTCGGCCAGGTTGAAAGGGCCGGGATTGTGCTTCGGCGGACTGAAGAGGGTGAGAGGCAAGTATCTAGGATTCGCGCGTTGATTGGTACTGTGAAGGAGTTTCTGAGACGACAGAGGGACGATAGTGAAGATTAGACACGGACTTCTCGCGATGCCTCTGTCTTTGGCTCTCGTGGGCTGTGGCCCGGAGCGCCCGCACGTAGAGCTAAGCGAAACTGCGAACGGAGTTGTCGCTGACTTTTCCGTTCTGGGAGAGTACCCAGCGACGGTGTTTCGGGTTCGGCTCTCTAGTGACCAAGGCACTGTGTGGGATTTCGAGAACTCGGACGGTGCCGGCCAACTCTGGAACTTGGAGCTTGTAGCAGGAAAGAACAGTGCTTCTCCGGTGGCGCTGCGAGAAGGGACTTTCGAGGTCGCTGTTCCGGCGAATAGGGATTCGTTCTCGCTTGAACCTGATCAGCCCTACCGCTTGCAGATCTGGTTTGCGAGCTCGGATGGCGAGCCTGACTTCGAGGAGACGATCCAGGTTACTGCCAATGGCTCGTAGGGTTGCCGCTAGATCCGAGGGTTCGTTCGCCTCTGAAGATGTGCCTCGTTCGAAGTCGCCCGATGATCTTGATCCACGATCTGTACAAGTGATCGATGAGGAGCGCGGCCCGGATCTGTTGGCTTGCGAACAGATCGAGGACGTGTTTTAGCGGGCAGCCCCAGACCCGCGGATCCGAAATGAACTACGGCACAATTGCGCAGGTCGTGACCGTCGCCGTGATCCTGGCTGCTCTCGGCTGTACTAGTAACGAGCGGACGCCGATCGACTATGAGATCCCGGGAGACTATGTTGGCTGGCTGATCGTAGAGTTTGGGAGCCAACACTGCGAACCTCTAGATACGAGAGATAAGAGGTGGGTAATCTCGTTTTCGAGCCAGGGAGAGGCTTGCACCAGCACACAAATGGAGCTTGGGGTGGCGAAGGGCCCTCTGTCTCTGGGTCAAGCAGCGGTAGTTGGGTACGCTCCTGTGCAACGTGGGAGTCACTATCGTCGGCTTTGAGGACGGGGGGCGAGTTGAGAAGGCAGTACCTATTCGTCGGTACAACCCGGAGCTATCGAGAGAGCCTCGACGAAAGCGGTCTACCACCACCTGAGGTTCTCGCCCGCGAGCTATCGAGTCACTCCGGCTAGTGATCGCTCCCAAGAGGCCCCTCCTTCGGGGCGGATCTTCGGCTGACGTTTGAGTGACTACGACTCTCTGGTCGGTCCGATGTCGTAGTAGGCGGGCGAGGCGCTCAGGACGACGTGAGCCCTAGAGGCGGATAGATCGCCGCCATCTCGACGTATCGCAGCAGCGGGCTCGCCCGGCAGCTCCACACTCCGCTCCCCCCCATTGCTCCACGCCACCACCACCTCCCGCCCCTCCCGCTCGAACCGATACAGAAACGCCCCCTCCTCACTAGGTAGCGGCCCAAGGAACGTCGCTCCTTCGAGCTGCGCCACCATCGTTCGCAACGCCGCAAACGCCGGCCGCTTCCGCAGACCCTCCCCCTCGCCCGGCGACACCAACCCATACCCCCGCGCGATCAACTGCCACCAGTAGACCCGCTCTGCCAAGCCTGAGCCGAGCGTCAGCAAGTAGTACCGCACCAGATAGTCGGCCTGCGCCTCTTCGTCGACGGCGACGTCTTTCCCCGCCGGCGAATGCGGCCCCTCGCGGAGCGGCCAGTTGACCTCGGTGATCCAGCTGCGGTCGCCGCAGAGGCGGCTCGACGAGGAGATGGCGTGAACGAGGGTGAGTTTGTCGACGGTGTCGAAGCCGAGTTGTGGATTCTCGGGGGCGCCGCGGCGGTCGACGTACAGAAGATGAGCCGCAGCGTCGAAGCGGAGGTCGGGGTGCGGCGTGTTGAGCAGGCCGGCGGTGGCGTGGGGCTCGAAGTCGATGACCGAGCCGCCGAGGAGGGTGACGTCTCCGGCGGCGCGCAGGATCTCCGCCGCGTCGGCCGCGAGGTCGACGTATTCCTGGTACGTCCAGACACCCCACTTCGAGCGATTGACGGCCTGGCCGACCTGGAAGCTCTTCCCATACGGAAGGAACAACTCGGCGAGCTGTTCGATGCCGGCGCGCCAGCTCGACCGGTCGCGCACGAGGTCGCGGTTCTGGGGGAGAGAGAAGGCGAGTTCGTGACCGTTAGCGTCTAGAGCTTTGGCAAGCTCCAGTTCTTCGTCGTGAGTCTCCTGCCAGGGGTGGAGACGGAGGAGTACGTGCTTCACGCCGAGTTCACCGAGCATCTCGATCGGAGCTTGCGGATCTTCAGACCACGGTCGCACGGCCACCCCGACGCCGCCCCAGGGAACCGGTTCGCTGTAACGCGCTTCGCGCAACTCGACGTAGCGCCGTCGCAGTCGCGGCAGCGCCGCCACGGTGTGTTTGGCCGCCTTTGCGTGCAGCCCTAGGTCGGCAAACCGAGTGGTCGACTTTTCGATCGAGCCCGCGTGCTGGTGCGGCTGGTCCGAGAGTCGATCCCAGACGATCTTGTCGCGGCTCGACGCGCCCTCGGGAGCTTCCGGAATATGCACGTGCGCCCGGCGCGGCTTGAGCTTGCCAAAGAGCGACTTGATCGGCGCGCGCACGTGGTTCTTGACCCAGTGCTTGAGCAGGTAGGCACGCACGTGGAACTGGAAGAGCAGCATGCGGGCGCTCAGCGCCGGTACGTTCTCGCGCCAGTAGCTGTCGAGAAAGGCTCGCCGCAGCTCGGGCCAGACGACCGGCAGGCGCGACAGGTCGTGCGTGCGCCGCCACATGCCGAGGCGCTGGTTGAGCCGCGCACGGTTGAGGTCGATCACCACAAACGTCGGATGCCCATCCGGCTTCTGACAGACGAGGAGATTGCCGATCGAAAGATCGCGATGCCAAACGCGCGCCTCGTGTAGGCGGCGCAAATAGCCACCGAGCGCCGCGAAGATCTTCTTGGGGTCGACCTCGGGGATTTCGGCCGCCCGCTCGTCTTCGTTTAGTTTGCGCACGAGCTCGCGCATTTCGAAGCAGCCGGTGGTGTGTTCCGAGATGAAGAAAGACGGCCCCTCCGGCGCCTTCGACTCGATCCACAGGAGCGGTCGCGGCGTCTCCACCCCTTGATCGGTCAGGTGGAGCGCAGCTCGCCAGTTCTTCCTCGCCTTGCTCCCCCGGAGTTTGCGCCGCAGTTGGGCGAGCGAGCCTTGATTGCGGAACTGCTTGACCACGACCTCTACCGGGCCGCCTGCGAGCTCGAGATCAGCGGTGTAGAGGTAGTTACGCCCCCAGTGAAGCGTCTCGCGCCCCGAGGCGGGGTCGATCAGCCGCTCAATCTGGCGCTCGAGCTCGGGCGGCTCGTGGCCGTCGAGGAACTCGCCGTAGAACTCGGCGAGCTCGAAGCGATGCGACGGCTCAAGAGTCGCTGAACTTGAAACGCTCATGGTGGAGGTCGGGGTTGGCTTGCAGCTGGACCCGAGCGCCCAGGGCCTCTTCCAACTCGCGCACGACCTCCTTGTAGTCGGCCCGCAGGGCGCCACAGATCTCGGGGTGAGCGGTGATCACGGTGCCGCGGCCCCCGTAGCGATCTCGCTGACGCAAGAGCTCCGCCTTGATCTGCAGGCAGATGGTCGAGGTGGCCAGCACCCGTCCCTTGCCGTCGCAGTGGGGGCACGGTCGGGTCAGCAGGCTCTGGAGGTTGGAGCGGCTCCGCTTCCGGGTGAGCTCGACGAGGCCGAAGTCGGAGGGCGGCAGCGCCTGGGTCTTGGCGCGGTCCTTCTTGAGCTCTTCCTGGAGCGCCTTGAAGACCCACTCGCGATTCTCGGCCTCGGTCATGTCGATGAAGTCGATGACGATGATGCCGGAGAGATCTCGAAGTCGGATCTGCCGAACGATTTCGGCGGCCGCTTCGAGGTTTGTGGCCACAACCGTCTCTTCGAGGCTCGTCTTGCCGACGAAGCGCCCGGTGTTGACGTCGATCGCCACCAGCGCCTCGGTCTGGTTGATGACGATGTAACCACCCGACTTGAGCCACACCCGGCTCCGGAGCGCGGCCTCGATTTCGGAGTCGACGCCGAAGTGGTCGAACAGTCGACCGGTCTCCTCGGTCAGCTCGATCCGGTCGGCCAGCTCGGGCTCGACCTCACGGGCGAAGGCGAGCACGCGATCGTAGGTGTGCTCTTCGTCGATCAAGACCTGGTCGAACTCGCCACCCAGGCGGTCGCGCACGATCCGGAGCGCCAGGTCGTGGTCCTGGTGCAGAAGTGTCGGCGAGTTCGACTTGGTGGCGCGCTCTTCGATCGTCTTCCAAAGGGAGGTCAAGTAGCTGATGTCGCCGCGGAAGTCGTCGGCGGTCTTGCCTTCGCCGGCGGTGCGCACGATCAGTCCCCAGCCGTCGGCGCGCAGGTCGCTCAAGACTTCGCGTAGACGGTCGCGCTCCTCTGGGTCGCGAATGCGCCGAGAGACGCCAATGCTCGGAACCGTCGGCAGCAGCACGACGTAGCGTCCCGGGAGGGTGATCTCGGTCGTGATGCGGGCGCCTTTGTTGGGGAGCGGCGCCTTGACGGTCTGGACGATGAGCTCCTGGCCCGGCTGGAGGAGTTCGTCGATCGGACGAATCTCCTGGGCGGGGAACTCGCCGGTCTGCGGATCGGCCTCGGAGAGCTCGTCCATGCTGGTGAGCGTGTCGCGGACGTCGCCCGCGTAGAGGAACGCGTCGCGCTTCAGACCGATGTCGACAAACGCCGCCTGCATGCCGGGCAGGATGCGCGAAACACGCCCCTGGTAGACGTTACCGACCACGCCCCGGTCGGCGTGGTGCTCGAGGTAGATCTCGCTCGGCCGGCCGTTCTCGAGAACGGCGACGCGAATCTGATGGGAGTCGTTCTCGACCAGCAGCTTCATCGATTCACGTAGCGCCGGAAGTCGATACCCAGAATCAGACCGGTGAGGAAGTAGTTCGAAAGCATGAAGGAGCCGCCATACGAGAGGAAGGGCAACGGAATGCCGGTGATCGGCAGCAACCCGACCACCATGGCGGTGTTGTAGAGAACGTGGAATGCAAAGCCCGACAGGAGCCCGACCACCAGCAACATGGCTTTGCGGTCGCGCGATCGTAACGCCACGATCACTCCGTTTCGAACATAGAGAGCGTACAGGATGAGGACGATGATGACACCCACGAAGCCCCACTCCTCGGCCAGTACCGCAAAAATGAAATCGGTATGCCGAGCCGGCAGGAAGCGCAGTTGGCTCTGCGTTCCCTGGAGGTAGCCGCGGCCCATGAGTTGCCCCGAGCCAACGGCGATTTTGCTCTGTCGGAGCTGATAGCCCGCGCCGAGCGGCTCGCTCTGCGGTGAGACGAAGGTCTTCACCCGCTGGCGTTGATAGTCGAGCATGACGAAGTTCCACACCCCGACCCCGACCACAACCGCGAGCAGCGCACCGGCCAGCCAGACGCGCCACCGAACGCCCGCGATGATGAGCATGCCGGCAACAGCAGGCAGGAACATCACCGCACCGCCAAGGTCGGGCTCAAGCGCCACCAGCGCCACCGGCAGCAGGACAACCGCGACGGTCACCGCGATATGACGGAACGACAGGTGACGCCGATTGATGCTCGCGAGATAGCGCGCCAGTAGCAGAATGGTGGCGATCTTCGCCACGTCCGACGGCTGGATCTGGGTCGAGCCGATACCGAGCCAGCTACGAGCGCCACCCCGAACGCGCCCAACGAAGAGCACGAGCACGAGCAGGCTCATGGCGACCAGGTAGATCGGCACCGCGAACTTCGTCAGCACCTGGTAGTCGATGCTGAAGGCGATCGCGCAGACCAGGAGTCCGAGCGCAATCCGCAGCGCGTGACGCGGCAGATAATCGATGTCCATCTCGGCGCTCGCGCTGTAGACGGTCAGCAGCCCGACGAGGGAGAGGAGGGCCGCCGCCACCAGCACCCCCCACCGAACATCGGCGAAGGTGCGGAGGAACGTCCCTTCCTCAGGAGTTCCCGAGAGCGTCGCGATGGGAGAAGTGTCTCTCATACAGAATCTTCGCCAGCGGCGCCGCCGCCTGCGAACCCTTGCCGCCGTGCTCGACGAACACCACGACCACGAGCTCCGGGTTCTCGGCCGGGGCGAACGACGCGAACCAGGCGTGGTCGCGATGTTCGAACTGAAGGTCTTCCGAATCGATCCAGGTCTTCTGCTCGATCACCTGGACGGTGCCAGTCTTGCCGACCACGTCCACGGCGTCGATGCGCGCTCGCGCGCCGGTCCCCTTTTCGTTGACCACCGCCCAGAGCGCGTCGGTGACGAGAGCCAGGGCGTCGGCGTCGAGCCCCAGGTCGACCGGCGTGGCCGCCGGCGCCCGCCGGTCGAGCCGCGGCCGCACCTGGAAGCCGCCGTTGGCGACCACTCCCATCATCGAGGCGATCTGAAGTGGCGTCGCCAAGAGCGGCCCCTGCCCGATCGCCACGGAGATGGTCTCTCCCGGATACCAGGTCGAGCCGCGCACCCGCAGGCTCCAGTCGAGGTCGGGGACCAGACCGCTCTTCTCGCCGGCAATCTCGACGCCGGTCTTGCGCCCGAGCCCGAATCGTCGCGCGTAGTCGGCGATGCGCTCGATGCCCAGCTTCTGGCCCAGGTGGTAGAAGTAGACGTCGCACGACTCTTTGATCGCCTCGCGCATGCGCACCCAGCCGTGCCCCTGCCGTTTCCAGCAGCGGAAGCGCCGGTTGTAGATGGTCGTCGAGCCGCCGCAGAAGACGCTGTCGGACTCGTCGACGACGTTGTCGGTGACCCCTGCGGTTCCGACCACAATCTTGAAGAGCGACCCGGGCGAGTGCGTGTTCTGGAGCGCGCGATTCTGGAGCGGGTTGTGCGGCGCCTCGACGAGCGCCTGCCACTCGCTGCGGTCGAGTCGCCGCGCGAAGCTGTTGGGGTTGTACGACGGCGCCGAAACCATGACCAGAATGTCGCCGTTGCGGGGATCGAGCGCCACCGCCGCACCCACCCGGTCTTCGAAGTAGTGCGCCGCCTCCTGTTGGAGCTCGAGGTCGAGGGTGAGGTTGACGTCCGTGCCGGAGCTGGCCGCGGTGCTTCGATACTCGTTCCGCGGGCGACCGCGGCTGTCGACGACCACGACCCGCTCGCCGTCGTTGCCGCGCAGACGGCCTTCGAACGCGCGCTCGATGCCGCGCTTGCCGGCCAGATCCCCCGGTTCGTAAGCCGACTCCGGCGCCGAGAGGTCGGCTTCGGTCACCTCTCCGAGATAGCCCAGCAGATGAGCGGTCAAGGGGCCGTGTCGGTAGACGCGTAGATGTCCGACCTCGATGTCGAACTCGGGGTGCTCGAGCTTCTCGGCCGAGAAGCGCGCCACCTCGGAGAGTGAAAGATTTTCGGCGATCAGAATCGGCGTGAAGAGCGAGGAGCGCCGATGGCGGGTGAGCGTCTCCTCGAACTCGGTGCGCGGCCGTCCCAGGATCGACTCGGCAAAGTCGAGGCTCCCGTTCAGGTCGATCGAGGCGCTGCGATCGAGCACGAGGTCGTAGCTCGGCACGTTGTCGACCAGGAGCCGCTCCTGGCGATCGAAGATCAATCCACGCGGCGCGTGGATCGGCACCTTGTTCAGTCGGTTGTTGTCAGCCAGCTCGCGGTAGTAGCCGCCCTGGACGACCTGGACAAACCAGTAGAACGACCCGATCAGCGCGAGCAGCAGCGTGAACACCAGGCGCAGCAGAGGGATCCTCTGCAGCAACTCGTCGCGCTGTTCGCGAACTTCCATGACCGTCGTCTATTTCAGTTTCGAGGTCCGCGTTCGTCTCCAGGCTTCCATGCGCTGGCTCGAGCCGCGGCCGATCACGACCAGCACCATTCCGATTCCCCCTGTCACCGCTACCTTCATCAGGGTCGAGGTCACCTCCGGCAACGCCGGGTCCGCCAGCAACAACACCACCAGACCGACGAGAATCGCTTGCTGAGCCGCCGCGGCGAGCGCAAACATCAAGAACACTCCGGGCGGCCTTCGAATCACCAGGCGCTGGGCCGCGTAAGCGGTCCCGTAACCTACGATGGTATCAGCGAAACCGTGCAGTCCGTAGAGGCCGCCGGTGACCGCATCGGCCATCAGTCCGACCAGCAGGCCGGCTCCCAATCCGACAAACAGATCGCCGGTCAGGCCGTAGCAGATGACCACCAACAGAAACGGATCGAGCACTCGTGGCGCGCCGTCCGAGACCTGAGCGGCCACGAAGTGCACCGCCACCGCGGCGGCCAACGCCAGAAAGAACCTAACGGCCGGCATCGAGATCGGTCTGCTTCGCGCTTTCGGGTACCGGCAGGCGATCGAGCACGTACACCTGATCGAGTTCGCCGAAGTCGACCGCCGGGCTGAGTCGAATGTTGTGGAACAGCTCGTCTCCCGGCTCGACCGCGGTGACCGTGCCGATGGGAATACCGCGCGGATAGATACCGTCGATGCCCGCCGTCACCACCTCATCGCCGACTCGCACGTCGGCCTGAAGCGGCACATAGGAGAGCTCGAGCCAACCGGGGTTTGCACCCCGGACGATGCCCTGACGTCGCGTGCGGGCGATCATACTGCCGACGCTCGCCTCGCGGTCGGTGACCAGCTGAACTTTGGCGTACGGAGTCGGCGCCGTGACCACTCGCCCGACCAAACCGTCGCCGGAGACCACCGCCTGGTTCTTTGCGACCACCGCGTCCCCGACGTAGAGCAGCAGGGTCTGCAGCCATGAAGTGTGATCGACGTAGACGATGTCGGCCACCCGCAGGCGCCCCCGGGGGCCCGCCGCGTAGTCGACTGCCGTCGAGAGCCGCTCGAGCTCGAGCTCGATGCCGAAAGTTTCGGCGCGCGACTGCCGGAGCTGTTCGACTTCGGTGCGCAGCGCGGCATTCTCTTCTTGCAAGGTGCTGCGCAGTCGCGCCCCGTCCGAGATCGACTGCGTGAAATTGCCGACGTGCGAGACCGCACGGGATACGGGTGCGACGGTCCGAACGAACGCGAACTCGAGCCGGCTCGAGCCGCCCGGCGCTTGCGCCTGGACGCTCAGCAGAACCAGCTGCAGAGCAAGCAGAATCAACAACAACCAACGGGAGCGGCGTTCTGCCAGAGTCGCCACGACCGCCTAGCCTCGGCTACCGGATGGAGACCTTGCGGAGAAGGTCGATGTCCTCGAGAACGCGGCCGGTACCGAGCACGACGCTCGAGAGCGGATCCTCGGCGAGAACAACCGGCAAGCCGGTCTCGTTGCGCAGGCGCTGATCGAGCCCTCGCAGCAGCGAGCCGCCACCCGACAGCACGATGCCCTTGTCCATGATGTCGGCGGAGAGCTCTGGCGGAGTGCGCTCGAGCGCCATCCGCACGGCGTCGACGATCGTCGTCACCGGCTCGGTGAGCGCCTCGCGGATCTCCTCGTCGCTGATGGTGAGCGTCTTGGGCACCCCTTCGACCAGGTCGCGACCCTTGATCTCCATCTGAATCGGCTCCTTGAGCGGAAACGCCGAGCCGACGTCCATCTTGATCTGCTCGGCGCTGCGCTCACCGATGAGGAGGTTGTACTTGCGCTTGAGGTACTGGATCACCGCGTCGTCCATCTCGTTGCCGGCGATCCGTACCGAGCGGCTGTAGACGGTGCCCGCGAGCGAGATCACCGCGACGTCGGTCGTACCACCGCCGATGTCGACGATCATGTTTCCGGACGGCTCGCTGATACCGAGACCGGCGCCGATGGCCGCCATCATCGCCTGCTCGACCAGAAAGACCTCGGAAGCGCCGGCGCGCATTGCGGAGTCTTTGACCGCGCGCTTTTCGACCTGGGTGATCTCCGACGGCACGCCGATCACGATCCGCGGGTGCACGTACATCTTGCGCCCGTGGGCCTTCTTGATGAAGTACTCGAGCATGCGCTCGGTGACCTCGAAGTCGGCGATCACGCCGTCCTTCATCGGGCGAATCGACTCGATGTTGCCGGGCGTACGGCCGAGCATCTGCTTCGCTTCCGCACCGACCGCCTCGATGCGATTGGTCAGCTTGTTGATCACCACCACCGACGGCTCGCGCACGACGATGCCCTTGTTGCGGGCATAGACCAGGGTGTTCGCCGTGCCCAGGTCGATGGCGAGATCGTTCGAAAAGTAGCGCAGCAGAGAAGCAAATGGCATCAGGTCAAAGGGCTCCAGAATCTCCCGTTGTTTCGTGGGAGGTCACTCGAAATCGGTTGTAAAGACTCCACGGCCCACGGGCCCCGGAGGCGTCGTAGGCCGCAACTCGCCAGGCAAAGGCTCCTTCACCCCTGAGCCCAACGCGTGCTCGCGGCCTCCTGCGGTTCTCCACGTCGATCACGTTGTCCACGAACAACGTGTTGGTCGACACCTGTAGAGCGTATCGCGAAGCGCCCTTGACGGGTTCCCAGGTGAGGGTTACATCTCCGACCTCGTCGATCGAGAGTTCGGAGTTGTCGATCGGCTCGAGCAACGCGGGTTGGTCGGGGAGCTCTTCGACCCCGCCGAGTCGCGTGCCGTCCTGGCGCACCTTCTGCAGCTCCTCCACGACACGCGTCTCTCCGCTGCTCGAGGTGACGTTCACCCGGCCGCGGTAGGCGGCGATCTCGGTGGTGCGCTTCTGGTCGTCGTAGGTGAAGCTCGCGTGCGAGCGCGTACTGACCTGCGCCTCGGCGTCGGCCAGCTTCACCCGCCCGGTGCTCTGGGAAGTACTCAGGTTGACCCAGCCCGATTCGAGCTCGATCGTCTGCTCCCGGCGCGCCGTCGTGGGCGAGCGGCTCGACGTGACCAGAATGACCGTGTCGGGCCGAACGGTGAAGTGAACCCCGCCGGTTGTCATGACCTTCGCGGACGCCCCTTTGGTCGTCTTGATGTAGTCACCCTCGTAGAGCGCCGTCATCCGCCGAGCCGGAAGCCATTCCCCCCGTTCGCCACGCCGGAACTCGACCTGGCCGAGAACGTCGAGGAACTGGGCCGCCCCGCCGGTGCGCTTGAGCAGCCCCTCGTGGATGCGCAGGAGCAGCGATCGACTTCGTTCGGCGGCCTTGAGAGCCTTCGAGATGTCGCCCTCGGCAATCTGCAAGCGCGCCTCTTCGAGGCTCGAGCGGGCGCTTGTCCACTCCGCGCGGAAGTTGAACAGCTCGTCCTCGGTGCGCAGGCGGTCGAGCAGGTTCCGCGACTCGTCCATGGCGGTCTCGACCTGCTTGCTCACGAAGTGCCGGCGGACCGTTCCGAAGCCGAAGAACCCGAGAACTCCGACCACCGCCAGCACGCCCAGGAAGGTCCAGACGCGTAGCGTCTCGACCGACACCTTGTACCAGTACTTGCTTCCCGAGCTAGCGGCCATCGTCTTCCCGGTTTCGAGCAGGAGAATATAGCACGAAATGTATTTGTTTATGGGAGTTTAAGTCGGCCCCGGGCCGATTTCCACAGGCGTTGGGCACGGTTTCCTGCTAAAGTCACCGGTCGCTTGGGCGCAGGCCGCGCCGAAGCTCGCTGGAGTCTGATCATGCTGAAGGTCTTTCGCGACAATCTCAAGCATCTGAGCTGGGTTCTCTGGCTCGTCATCATCGTCTTCGTGCTCCTCCTGTTCACCGACTACGGTCCGACGGGACAAGAGGGGATCAACACGGCGACCGCCGCGACGGTCGGCAAGTACGAGATCACGTATGCCGACTTCGAGCGCGCCTACCGCCAGCAGGAGCAACAGCTCGAGCAGGTCTACGGCGACCGAATCGATCCCGATCTCGCCCGGCAGATGGGACTCCACAACCAGGTGCTCGACTTCCTCATAGCCGAGAAGATTCTCGAGGCGGAAGGTGAGCGCATGGGGGTTCGTATCTCCGACGAGGAGGTGCGTCAGGCGATTCTCGACTTCCCGGTGTTCAACGACGAGAACGGGAACTTCATCGGACAGGAGGCCTACCTGAGCCTTCTGCGGAACAACCGCATGACCGCGGACGGCTTCGAGAGCACGATGCGCCAAGACATGCTGGTCGGCCGCGTTCGGTCGCTTCTCAACCAGAACGTCTACGTCTCCGACGCCGAGGTCGAAGAGTCTTACCGCGAGCAGGTCGAGCGGGCGAAGATTCGATTCGTGCGTCTCGGCGGTGCGGACTTCGCCGACCAGGTGAGTCCTAGCGAGGCGCAGATCGGCGAGTACTTCGCAGCCAACGCCAACAACTTCGAGGTCTCCGAAAAGCGCGTCGCCGACTACCTACTGATCGACTGGGCCCAGCTCCGGTCGACGCTCGACATTCCCGACGCAGATATCGCGGCCTACTATCGCGACAACGAGAGCGACTACCAGCGTGACGAGCAGGTCAGCGCCCGGCACATTCTGGTGCGCGCCGGCGACGAGCGCTCCGCCGACGAGGCGCGGGCTCGCATCGCCCAGGCGAGAGCACGCATCGAGGGCGGCGAGGATTTCGCCGCCGTCGCCGCCGAGCTCTCCGACGACCCCGGTTCCAAGGATCGCGGAGGCGATCTCGGCACCTTCGGGCGTGGCCAGATGGTGCCGCCCTTCGAGGAGGCGGCATTCTCCGCCTCCGCGGGCGACCTCGTCGGCCCCGTGGAGACCTCCTTCGGCGTGCACCTGATCGAGGTTCTCAACCGCACCCAGGGTGGCGTACAGCCGCTCGACGAGGTGGCGACCAGCATCAGTAACCGCCTGGCGGCCGAGCGCGCCCAGGCGCTGGCCGAAACGACGGCCACCGAACTGGCCGAGCGCATCGAGCGCGAGGGTCTCGAGGACTTCGAGTCGCTCGCCGATCCGGACGCGAGCATTCTCTACCTGACAACCGACGCGTTTGCCGAGGACGAGGTCATCTCTGGCATCGGGCGCGCCAACGCGTTCGCGGCGGCTGCCTTCGGCGCCGAGGTGGGGGAGTCGGTCGGCCCGGTGCAGATCCCGCGCGGCTGGGTCGTGCTCAAAGTTGCTGAGATCGAGGCCGCGCACGTGCCGGAGCTAGCGGACGTCGAGAGCGACGTTCGTGCCGCCGTCATCGAGGACCAGCAGGTCGAGTTGGCCAAGGCGGCGCTCGAAGCGGGGCGTACACGCCTGCTCGCAGGCACCAGCTTCGACGACGTCGCCGGCGATCTCGGCGTCGAGGTCGAGGAGAGCCCTGAGTTTGGCCTTCGTGGAGCCATCGGCAGTCTGGGGAACAACCGTTCGGTCGCGGAAGCCGCCCTCGGTCTGGACGTCGGCGAGTTTGGCGGTCCGGTTGGCGACACAAACAGCGCGGTGCTCTTCGAGGTGGTCGAACGACAGCGTTTTGATCCGGCCGACTTCGAGAGTGAGAAGGAGACGACGCGCACTCAGCTCGCCGCCTCACGAGCCAACGAGATGCTGAGCGCGCTGATCACGGCGCGGCGCGAGGAGATGGGCGTCGTCTACGACGACAACTTCCTCGAGAACTTCCAGCTCACCCAGGGATAGGGCCTCGGGCAGGCTTTGATCGGTTACCTGCAGGGTCGACCCTTCGAGAGCTCGCCCGAGAAGATCCTTCTCGACGTGCGGGGCGTGGGCTACGAAGTCCACATTCCGCTGTCGACCTATACCGAGATCAAGCGGCTGCCCAGCGACTCGGCGGTGGGGCTCTACATTCACACCCACCTCCGCGAGGGCGCGCTAGAACTGTTCGGTTTCTACACCGCCCGAGAGAAGCTACTGTTCGAGAAGCTCATCGGCGTCGGCGGGATCGGACCGAAGCTCGGTCGAGTCATCCTCTCGGGCATGGCGGCAGACGACCTGCTCGCCTCGCTCGCCGCCGGCGACCTGGTGCGCCTGTCGACAATTCCCGGCGTCGGCAAGAAGACCGCCGAGCGGATGGTGCTCGAGCTCAAGGACAAGATCCAGGAGCTGATGGCCGGCCTGCCCGAGCGGCCGGCCGCAAGCCCCGGTGACGACCTCGTGTTGGCGCTCGTCAACCTCGGCTACAAGGAGACGGAGGCGGAGCGAGCCGTGCGCAAAGCGCGAGACGCGAACCCCGACGCCGAGTTCGAGGATCTCCTGCGCGCCAGTCTGAAAGTCCTGTCGCGGGCCTAGCCCGCCAACCGACTCTCTTCAGTCAAACCGACTGCGTGGACGTAGGTCCCTGGCTGTGCGGGGACTAGCCGTCCGACTGGCGGACCCGCACGCGCGGCACACCGCGCACTCGGAGGACACGCTCCTCGCCACGATCGGCGATCCGTCGCTCGATCGCCTCGACTACCTTCTCGTGTCGGGAGAGGAGCGATTTGACCTCTGCCTTCCCGAGGTACGGCTCCATGCTGGCGCGAAGGGCGTCGGGGTCGAGATCCCGGAGCGCGTACCAGAACTCGGGAGAAAGGGACTCGATGCGATCCGGGTACGGCAGCTGGCGATCCTGGCCAAACGTGCGGGTGTGGTCCACCAGCCACATGTTCCAAACCTCGTCGATCAACGTGTTGCCGGTGTTGCGGTCGATGTTGTTGATCAGGTTGTCGAAGACGCCACGTTCCGCCCTCTGATGGTTCCAGGTGTTCCAATCCGGAGGATCCAGAGCCTGATCGCGTCGCCCCTGCTCGGTCATCGCCTTCTGAATCCACAGCTGCGCCGACCCTCGTCGGCCGTCGAAGGTGCGCATCGCCGTCGGCGGAACGCAGTCGAGAGCCAGCATTCGACTGAGCACGTAGGCGGCGACCTGATTCTTGTAGCTGTCGACCAGGTGGAGCGACATCCGACCGCTCTCGAGCCGCTTGACCTCGCGGCTCTTGAGGTCGATCGAGTGGAAGATCGCGTTCGCGCGCACACCGTCTCGTTCGAGCGTGAGCTTGAACGGCTTGGTGATCCCGGCGGTGAGCGCCTCCGAGTCGACGATCTCCGCGGTCGCCAGGAAGTCGACCAGCTCGTCCGCCGAGTCGAACGGTAACGGCTGCGCGTCGGCGTCGAGCCAGACACGGGGCGCCGGTTGAGCGACCAGAGAGGCGGCCAGCAGAGAGACCCCTAGGGTCAGGAGTAGGCTCAGGGTTCGATTCCGCATCTCGCTATCCCAATACGCTCCTACCGATCACCAGTTGCCGATTCAGGGACGAGCCGCTCGACACGAAGTTCGGGCCTAGGGCGCGATCGTCAGTGCTCGCGCTTGCCGATGGAGGAGTGCTATCCGCCGCTGATCGATCCACTGCAGGTCCAGTACTCGTTGAGCGCGTCGTCGTTGTTGCCGGTACCGTGCACAAACGCCACCCCGGTCGCGGCAGCGACGGGCAACGCGGTCACGACGAGCGCCGCACAGAGTGCAGTAGCGATCTTCATGAGCCCTCCTTCGGTGGCGGGCGACAGCCCGCTCGGATCGTTTCGAGAACGCCAAGAAGATAGCAGACGCCCCCTGTCACTCAGGCCGCCTGCCGGCGCCGTCAGCGCTCTTTGTACCGAGCTCGTAGCGCCTCTTGCACCGCGGGGTCGAGATGTCGGATCGCCTCACGGAGTGTCAACCCGGAGACGCGGTCGAGACGATCGGAGACGAAGTTCTCGGCTCGCTCCGGCCGCTTCTTTGAGGTCTCACGCAGGATCCAACCGATCGCCTTGCGGATGAAGAATTCCTTTTCCTCGAGCATGGCGTCCGCGTAACGCACGAAGCGGGGCCAGTCGCCCTCGCCGCTACGCAGACCCAACAGGAGGGCGAGCATCGCCGAGCGTCGAAGCCAGAAGTTGTCGTCGCGCGCCCAACGATCGAGGGTCTTCGCGACGGCGGGCTCCCTCTCCAGCAGACGACCGATCAGTTGGACGGCAATCGCGTCGACATGCGCCCAGGTTCGAGCTTCGCGGAGCCACTGCTCGAAACGCGGCAGATCGTCCGGGCTCCAGTCGTCGAGTCGAAAGATGGACAGATCGACCGCAAACGATCGCAGCTCGTGCACTCCGGCTGCCCAGAGCACACCGGTGATCGAGACGAGCTCCCTCCGGGAGAGCTCGCCTCGCTCCCGAAGCCAAGCCTTGGCCTCTCGCCTCACCTGCGGCACCTTCACGCCCAGGAACTCGAGGTCGCTCTTGAGGTAGCGCTTCTCGTTCACTGCGCGGTCCTCGGTGCCGAGCGGCTCGAGGCGCGCTCGGATCTCTCGCACCCATCTGTCTTGGCCCTTCATCGTCCGAATCCTCTCAGACCGTGTGGACGATGTTGCAGACCCGCGCCCCTCTTCTATGCATAATCAGCGATAACTACCCCCGACGGTGGCACAGATGAAACGAATGATTCCTTTGCTCTCCAGGGCGGCGGCCCTGTTCGCCCTCGCTGGACTCGCGGCTCTCGAGTCGGCCGGCGCAGCCGCCGAGCCTGCCGAACTCGCCCAGCGCTTCTTCGCGAGCCCTCGACTCTCACGTCTTCAGATCTCACCTTCGGGCGAGCACCTGGCTGCCCTCTACACCGAGAACGGTCAGGAGATGATCGTCGTGCGCTCGATCGACGGCAGCGGCGCGCTACCGATCGCTTCGCTTCCCGACCCCGAGGCCCGCTTTCGATGGCTGCGGTGGGCGAACGACGAGCGCATTCTCTTCTCCGTCGAGGAGCCCATGCCGTCTCGCTCGCCACCCCGGCCGCGGCGCTCGCGGCTCTACGCCATCAACCGCGACGGCTCGAAGCACGTGCACATGGCGCGTAACTGGAACAAGAGCATCCTCATGGGTCGCGGCGACTTTCAGTTCGAAGACCAGATCATCGACATGCTCGAGGACGATCCGCGGCATGTACTCATCTCGATCCGAAAGCCGACCGAGGCCTACCCCGCGGCCTACCTCCTCGACGTGCAGACCGGCGGGGTCAAGCCGCAGGTGCCGCTGGTCGAGGGCGTGCTCTCCTGGCACGCAGATCACGACGGCGTCGTGCGGGTCGGCACCGGATATCAGTACAAACAGGCTCGCTTCTTCGCCCGAGCCTCGGCTCAGGACGAGTTTCGCGAACTGGCCGCCTACGACGTACTCGGTGACGAAGGCTTCTACTTCGAAGGCTTCTCGCACGATCCGGACGTTCTCTACGTCTCGAAGCTGAAGGACGGCTTCACGGCTCTCTACGAGTACAAGCTCTCCACTGGAGAGGTCGGTCGAGAGCTCTATTCAAATCCCGGGTTCGACGTTCCTGCCTGGCTCGAATTCCACGAGGAGCACCATACCCTCACCGCCGCCGGCCACTACGCCGAAGGCCGCGAGAGACACTTCTTCGACGACCGTGCCCAAGCTCGACAGGCGGCGATCGACCGCGCATTGCCGTGGGCCTTCAACGAAGTCGTGAGCGAGAGCCGCGACCGTTCCGTCGCGCTGGTTCGCGCCCGCGGCCCCAAAACGCCAGCGTCCTACTACCTCTACCGGCCGGCCGAGAAGAATCTCTCCTTCCTGGCATCCACCGCGCCGGGAGTGGTGGGCCTGCAGCTGGGAGAGATGAAACCGGTCAGCTACGAGGCCCGAGACGGCATGGAGATTCCAGCCTTCCTGACCCTGCCGAACGGCGTCGAGCCCAAGGGCCTGCCGGCGATCATTCTGCCTCACGGTGGCCCGAGCGCTCGTGACGTGCTCGACTGGGACGCCCAGACGCAGTATCTGGCGGCGCTCGGCTTCGCCGTTCTGCAACCGAACTTTCGGGGGTCGACCGGCTACGGCAGCGCGCACCAGAGCGCCGGGCTACAAGAGTGGGGTCTCGCCATGCAGGACGACGTCTCCGACGGCGTCTCCTGGCTGGTGGACAACGGTATCGCCGACCCACACCGGATCTGCATCTTCGGATCGAGCTACGGCGGCTACACGGCCCTCATGGGTTTGATCAAGACGCCGGAGCTCTATCGATGTGGCGCGAGCTATGCCGGCCCGAGCGACCTCGTCATGCTGCTCAACCACGACAAGGGTTACCTCTTCTCCGAGGTGAACGTCCCCCTCCTCGGCAGCACGACGCGCGACCGGGAGCGCCTGAAGTCGAACTCTCCGATCGAGAACACCGAACGCTTCCAGGATCCGGTGTTCCTCGCACACGGCGAAGACGACCAGCGAGTTCACGTCGCGCACTCCGAGAAGCTCGCCAAGCAGCTGGACAAGGCCGGCAAAGAGGTGACCTATCTCCACCTCGAGCACGAGGCGCACTCCTTCCGCGACGAGGCGAACCGTGTCGGCTTTTTCGCCGAGCTCGGTCGTTTTCTCCTGCAACACACCCAGCCCAACCCGAGCGCTGCACCGACGGACTGATCCGCCGGTACAATCGCGCTCGATGGCGACGGACGGATCTCTCCTCTCACGTACCGCCGAAGGCGACGAGCGCGGAGTCGAAGCGGCACTGCGGCCGCGCGACCTGACCGAGTTCATCGGTCAGACGAAGCTCGTCGAGAAGCTGCGCGTCTTCATGCAGGCGGCTCGAGAGCGTGAGGAGAGCCTCGACCACGCGCTGCTCTTCGGCCCTCCCGGCCTCGGAAAAACGTCACTCGCGCACATCATCTCGAACGAGATGGACGCGCCGCTGCGCACCACCTCCGGACCGGTGCTCGAACGTCCGGGCGACCTCGCTGCGGTGCTCACCAACCTCGAACCGGGCGCGGTGCTCTTCATCGACGAGATCCATCGTCTCGGGCCAACGGTCGAGGAGATCCTCTACCCGGCGCTCGAGGACTTCCACATCGACCTAGTCATCGGGCAGGGCCCCGCGGCGCGCACCATGCAGATCGAGCTGCCGCGC
Organism: Candidatus Multivoradales bacterium; assembly: GCA_965212505.1. GTDB lineage: Bacteria > Acidobacteriota > Thermoanaerobaculia > Multivoradales > JAHEKO01 > JAHEKO01. The sequence goes on along the minus strand of OZ243123.1, from coordinate 4,703,446 downwards.
TTCACGCTCGTGGGAGCCACGACGCGCGCCGGTCTCATCACAGCGCCGCTGCGCGCCCGCTTCGGCATCGTCAGCCGGCTCGACTTCTACCAGCCCGAGGATCTCGCACAGATCGTTCAGAGGTCCGGGCGGTTACTCGACTTCGAGGTCAGCGCCGATGGCGCGGCAGAGATCGCCGGTCGCAGCCGCGGCACCCCCCGGATCGCCAACCGGCTCCTGCGCCGGGTACGCGACTACGCGCAGGTCGACGGCGAAGGACGCATCGATCGCGAGTCGGCCCGTCACGCCCTCGAGCAGCTCGAGGTCGACGAGCGCGGCTTCGACGAGGTCGATCGCAAAATCCTGACGATTCTGATCGAACACTACGGCGGCGGCCCCGCCGGCATCCAGGCGATCGCCGCAGCGGTGGGGGAGGATCGCGGCACGCTCGAGGATCTCTACGAACCGTTCCTGATTCAGGAGGGGTTCCTGCAGCGCACCTCGCGCGGACGAGTCGCAACACCTCGCGCCTACGAGCACCTCGGTCTGACGCCTCCGCCGGGTCAGCCAGGAGTGCTCTTCTCGTAGCTCGACGCGCAGAAACCCGACCGCATCGACGCCTCCATGCGCTCCGCGGTGCTCCTCTACAACCCGACCGCCGGCCGGGGGAGTGCGCACAGACGGATCGATCAGCTTCTGGGCAGACTGCGATCGAGCGGCTTCGACGCCGAGGCGTGGGCGACGACCGCCTCCGGCTCAGCGACGGAGCAGGCGCGCGACGCAGCGGCCTCAGGCATCGAGGTGGTGCTCGCCTTCGGCGGCGACGGCACGCTGCGCGAGACCGCGGCCGGACTGATCGGCAGCGAGACGGCGCTCGGCTTCGTTCCGGGCGGCACCATCAACGTCATGGCGCTCACCTTTGGCCTGCCGCCGAACCCTCTGCGCGCCGCAGATGCCCTGCGCCACGCCACCGTCAAAGAGTTCGACCTCGGTCTCTGCAACGATGAGCCGTTCCTCATGCAGACGTCCGCCGGTGTCGACGCCGACATGATCCGGCGCCTCAGCCCCCGGCTCAAGAGAGTGATCAAGGGCGGCGCCGCAGTCCCGGCGGCACTCGGCGCCTTCACGCTCTACGGCTATCCCCGGATCGCCGTCACCGCCGACGGCGAGGAGCTCGATGGGAGCCTCGCGGTGGTCACCAACATCCCGTTCTACGGCGGACGCTTCCTGATTCAGCCCGACGCGCAAACCGACGATCGTCGGCTCGACCTGGTGCTCTTCCGCGGCAAAGGGCGGCTCGCGACCGCCGGCTTCAGCCGCGACCTCCTCTTCGGGCGCCATCTGAATCGACCCGACGTCGAGGTTCGGCGCATCGAGGAGGTAATCCTCCACGGATCGGACCAGCTACCCGTGCAGATCGATGGCGACGTGGTCCGGGCTCCGACGCCGCTCCACGTGCGTCTGGCACCGGAGCGGCTACGGGTCCTGAGCGCTTGACGCGGCGACGCTCTTGCTGAGGGGAATCAGCAGCCCCAGGTAGGCCACCGAGAGGACAAACGCCAAGCCGAAAATGAACGGGTACGACGTGGCGTCTGTGATGAAGCCCGAAACCCACGCCGCGGGCACCTTGCCCCACACCTCGATCGCGGCGAGCACCGTGTAGTGCGTGGCGCCGATCCGGCGGTCGACCCGGCTCATCATGAAGGCAAACATCGCGGTCGTCAGGGCCCCGCCGAAGAAGTGCTCGGCACAGGTGACCGCAATCACTTTGGCTTCGGTCGGTTCAATGGTCGAGAGCCACCACTCGCCGGCAACCGGAATCGCGCGGAAGACGGCCGCGATGCCGACCGCACGCATCAGCTTCATGTGGCTCGCCATATAGCCGCCGCAGACGGAGCCGGCGATCGAGAAGAACATCCCCCAGGTGCCCACCCACAGGCCGATCTGCTCGCGCCCGAAACCGGCGTCGACCAGGTAGGGCTTGAACATCGTGTCGGCCATGTTCTCGCCGAGTTTGTAGGTGCCGATGAAGAGCAGCAGCCAGCCCGCCCCCGGCACCGAGAGCCAACGCCGGAGGACACTGACGACGGCTCGGACACTCGGGTGATTGCGCGTTTGCGCAGCGCTTCGCTCGGTCTGCCGTCGCTCGTCGTAGGCGAAAGTCACCGCCGTCGACGCACCCACCAGAAGCGCCATGGTGATGAACAGTCCCTCCCATCCGATGCGCCCGCTCGCCCAGACCAGCAGTCCGCCCCCGGTCAGCATGCCGACCTTGTAGCCGACGACCTGCGCGATGTTGCCCTTGCCGAGCTCCCGCTCGGCCAGGAGGTCGACCGCCAGTCCGTCCACCGCGATGTCCATCGTCGCGGCGCAGAGGTTCATCATCAGCACCAGAAGAAGCAGCGGGGTCAGCTGCTCCTCGGGGTTCAAGAACGCGGCGAGAGCACACAGCGCGGCGAGCGCAAACTGCAGGGGCAGGATCCACGAACGGCGACGGCCGAAGCTGGTCGAGCCGTAGCGATCGACCAGCGGCGCCCAAAAGAGCTTGAGCATCCACGGGATCGAAAGCGCGGTCGCGAAACCGATGCCGGTGAGCGAGACGCCGGCCGAGCGCAGATAGACCGGCAGAGCCGTCGCCTGAAAACCGAAAGGCAACCCCTGGACGAAGTAGAGCGTCCAGAGGATCGCCAGCTTCCGCGAAAGACCCCTCCTGGAAGTCACGACGCGGAAGGATACCCCGAGCGCAACCGGGCCTTCGCTACCGACTCACGCGTCGATGCGACTCAGGAGGCGCGTTCTAGAACCTGGATGCCGGTAACCCGCCCGTCGTCGAGACGGTAGGTCACCTTGAGCGTCTGGCCGGCTTCGAGGTCCGTGAAGTCGAGCTTCCGGCGGCCGTCGAAGTCTTTCTTCTTCCGCGCCGTGAGCTTGGTCTTCTCGGAGAGCACGATGACGTGCGTCTTCTCCGTCTCGGGATCGAAGAGGTAGAGCCGGTTCGGCTCGGCCGCAATGTTGCGAACCGTCAGCCGCGCATAGCCGATGACATCGGACGGGCTCAGCCCCTCTTTCGTGTTGCCGGTCTGGCCGCCGGTGGGCGTCGATGCCGCGGCGAGAGTCGGCAGGATCAGCAAGACTGCGAGGACGATAAGTGACGTTTGGATGCGCTTCATGATGGTCTCCTCGGGAAGCTCTTCCAGCCTATTCTAAACTTTTCTCGTTCTGAACCTCGCCGGCGTTGCTTCTCTGCTGCTGTACGGACTCCTGGCTTTTGCCTGGCGAGCCTCAAATGCGCCTGCCGACGTCGCGCGTTTCTTGTACGTGATCCTGGCCCTCTTCGGATTACACCTCTTCGTCTGGTGGCGGGCGAAATCCCGTCCTGTGACCGTTGTGTGGATCCTCGTCTTCGCAGCGGCGTTCCGGCTGACGATGCTGGGTGTCGGCCTCCCACAAGAGGGGCAACTCCGTGCTCTGCAGCACGATCTCGGAGCGGAGCAGACCGGCTACCAGCCGTTCCTGCTCTACGACAACGACGTCTGGCGCTACCTCTGGGACGGCCACCTCTCGGCGACCGGCGTCGGGCCCTACGCGGCCACGCCCCACGAACTCCTCACCGAGGTCGAAGAGAGCGGCGAAGATCTTCCGCCGCTCGAGTCCGACCTCTGGTGGGACGTGCTCGACAACGTCAGCTTCCGCACCTACACGAGCGTCTACCCGCCGGTGGCGCAGGAGCTCTTCTGGCTGGCTCACCTCCTGGCGCCCGGCAGCGTGTTGGTGCTGAAGCTGTTGATCGCGCTCGTCGACCTCGGTTCCTGCCTGGCTGTCGTCGCGCTCCTCCGCGCTCTCGGGCGTCCAGACCGTGACCTGCTCCTCTACGCCTGGAGTCCACTGGTCATCAAGGAGTTCACCGGCTCGGGACACCTCGACACGCTCATGATTCTGCTCGTCACCTGGGCGGCGATCGCCCTTCTCCGACGGCGGGACTGGCTCGCTCAGGCGCTCCTCGGCATCGCCGTCGCTGCCAAGCTCGGTGCGGTGATCCTGTTCCCCCTCTTCTGGATGCGCACCCGGCCGAGCAGCTGGGTCGCCGCTCCCATCGCCGGGCTGGCCGTTTCGATGCCGTTCCTCCCCGGGATCGACGGGCTCTTCCGGGGGCTCGGTACCTACGCTCGCGAGTGGGACTTCAACTCCGGCATCTGGCAGGCGCTCGTGACCCCGTTCACCACCCTCGGGTTCGAGGACCCGGGAGGTACCGCGCACCTGCTGACCAAGGGCGCGACGCTCATGATCGTCGTCGGCGCTTTGATCCTCGCCCGGCGCGGCGACCTCGAGTGGGCTCAGGGAGCGTTCCTGACGCTCGCCGGTCTGGTGATCCTCAACGCTGCCGTCATGCCTTGGTACCTGCCCTGGGCGCTGCCGTTCGCCATTGCGGTCGGCAACCGGACGTGGATCGCCTTCACCGGGCTCGCATTCCTCTCCTACCTCTTTTACGTCGACCAGGGGGAAGCGACCTGGTGGCTCTGGCTCGAATACATGGCCCTGCTCGGCGTCGCGGCCTGGGAGCTCGCAGCGCGCTACCGTCGCTCGAGATCTCTGCTACCTTCGAAGCCGTGACCGAGTTTGCGCGCGTGCGTATCGAGGGGCGGGTTCAGGGGGTCTGGTTTCGCGCCTGGACGGTGGCAGAGGCGCGCCGCCGTGGCCTCACCGGTTGGGTCCGCAATCGGGCGGACGGCTCCGTCGAAGCTCTGTTCGCCGGCGAGCCTGAGGCGATTGCTGGCATGGTCGACGCCTGCCACGCCGGCTCTGCGGCCGCTCGTGTGGCCGCGGTCCGGCGGCTCGACTTCGCCGACGGCGAACCGGCGGGCGACACCTTTGTGCAGCGAGCGACAAAATGAGCCGGCCGCTCGCCGCGCTGCTCTGCTTGCTGGCTCTCTTCGCACCGCGGGCAGGACTCTCGAAAGGAGCCGAGATTCGGCTCTCCGAAACGCTTGCGCTCGAGCCGCTCGCTGACGGTGTCTGGCTCTACCGTGCGGTCTTCCCCTTGAACGAGCGGCCCGTCGAGTCGAACGGCCTGGTGGTCCGGTTCACAGGTGGGGCGGTGGTGATCGATACGCCCTGGAACGACGAGATGACCGCGTTGCTGCTCGATTGGGTCGAGAGCGAGGTCGGTCAGGTCAAGGGCGTTGTTGCAACCCACTTCCATGAAGACCGTCTCGGTGGCATCGACGAGGTGCGCCGGCGCGGCCTCGTGAGCTATGGACACACCAAGACCGCCGAGCTAGCGCTGGAGAGCAACCGCGCACCCCCTTCGAAAACGTTCTCGACGAAGTTCGCGATGGTCGACGACGAGACGGCCATCGAGCTCTTCTATCCCGGGCCCGGCCACAGCCCAGACAACACCATCGTCTGGCTCTCGAAGGAGAAGATCCTCTTCGGCGGCTGTCTACTCAAGGCCACTCGCTGGTCGACTCTCGGCTACCTCGAAGACGCGGTCGTCGAGAGTTGGCCCGCGAGTCTGGGGGCTCTTCTGGATCGCTACGGTGACGCGGAGATCGTGGTCCCCGGTCACGGCGCGCTCGGCGACCTCGAGGTGGTCCGCCACACGCGGGATCTGGCGCTCCAACACCTCGCCGAGACTCCGGACGAGCCGGCGTCGAAGCGTCAGCGCGGCGTGAGTTGGGCGGCAGGCCGCCGGGAGGTGCTAGCCGAGCACATCGAACCGCTGGTGACGGCCAACGTCGAGTGGATCGTGCAGACGCCCTTCGGCTGGCAGACCGGCGCGAACGGCACCGAGGTCGAGCTACATACGGATGGCGGCGTCTTCTGGGGCGAGACCGACGCCGGCATCGAACAGACCACGCGGCTCGCCCGGGAGCGCGGCATCAGGACGCTGCTCAAGCCACACATCTGGATCCGCAGGGCCGAGGGCAAATGGCGCTCGGATATCGAGATGCACAGTGAAGCCGACTGGCGCGCCTGGTTTGCGAGCTACCGCACGTTCATCCTCCACTACGCGAAGCTCGCCGAGCGGCTCGACATAGAAGGTTTCTGCGTCGGCACGGAGCTCTGGCGCACCGCGAGCCAGAGGCCCGACGACTGGCGGGCGCTCATCGCCGAGATCCGAAGCGTCTACAGCGGCGAGTTGACCTACGCCGCCAACTGGTGGCGCGAGTACCAGGAAGTGCCGTTCTGGGATCTCCTCGACTACATCGGTATTCAGGCGTATTTCCCACTGTCGAGCTCCGAAAGCCCGTCTCTGGACGAGCTCAAGAGCGGCTGGCGGGAGCATCTGCCCGCGATCACCGAGGTGCACGAGCGTTTCGACCGTCCGGTTCTCTTCACCGAGGTGGGCTACAAGAGCACGCCGGGCGCCGCAGCGGAGCCCTGGGTCTGGCCCGACCGCAGCGCTCCACTTCCGCCGCTCGACCTCGAGCTCCAGGCGAACGCCTACCGGGCCTTCTTCGAGGTCGTCTGGCCTCAACCGTGGGTGGCCGGCGCCTACTTCTGGAAGTGGCACCCGTTTCAGCCACCCGGCGACGACCCCGACTTCACACCGCAGGGCAAACCGGCCGAACGGGTGATGCGCGGATGGTACGGCGGTGCCTGAGCTCCCCGACATCGAGCTCTACCTGCACGCCCTCGAGCCGCGTGTCGTCGGGCGGCCGCTCGAACAGATCCGGCTCACGAGCCCCTTCCTCGTGCGGTCTTTCGACCCGCCGATCTCGACCGCCGAGGGCAAAGAGGTGGTCGGGCTCCGACGTCTCGGCAAACGCATCGTCTTTGCGCTCGCGGACAACCTCTTCCTGGTACTCCACCTGATGATCGCCGGGCGCCTTCGCTGGCGTGACCGCGGAGCCAAGCCTCCCGGGCGGCGAGGGCTGGCCGCATTCGATTTCCCGGACGGCACCCTGATCTTGACCGAGGCCGGAACCAAACGTCGCGCGTCGCTCTTTCTGGTTTCGGGGGAGACGGCGCTCGCCGAGCACGACCGAGGTGGCATCGAGCCTCTCGAGGCGACCCGAAAGGAGTTCGCCGAATCGCTCACCAATCGTCGCCACACCCTCAAGCGCTCGCTCACCGACCCGTCGATCTTCTCTGGAATCGGCAACGCCTACTCCGACGAAATCCTCCATCGCGCGCAGCTCTCTCCGTTCAAGATGTCCGACAAACTCTCCGACGAGGAGCTCGGCCGACTGGTCGGCGCCGTGCGGTCGGTACTCGCCGAGTCGCGCGACCGACTTCGAGAAGAGCTCGGCGACAACTTCCCCGAGAAGGTCACCGCCTTCCGGCCCGAGATGGCGGTTCACGGCAAATTCAAGGAGCCCTGTCCGGTGTGCGAGTCGCCAGTACAGCGCATCGTCTACGCACAGAACGAGGCCAACTACTGCGCCGCCTGCCAGACCGACGGCCGCCTTCTGGCCGACCGGGCGCTCTCGCGACTCCTGAAAGACGACTGGCCCCGGACTCTCGAAGAACTCGAAGAGCGGAGCAGCCGCTAGCACATCATCTCGCCCCGCCAGGCTGTGTAGACGCATCACTATTTGTCTATCGAGGTGCCCCTTTTTGTCAGTCGGCGCTCCAAGGGGCCTGGTTCCATCGAGCCGGAGCTCACGGCACGCCCTTTGCCAACACGCTGATCGGTGAGCGTCTCTGTAGAGCTAGTTCTGCTCTTGCTCGCGGCAGTCCTCTTTGGGGCCTTCGCTCTGCAATCGCTCCGCATTCGCTACATGCTGCGTGAGCTCCTCGATCGAGACCGCCGCCTGGAGTCCGCGGATCGTCGAGACCAGCTGACCGGCCTCACCAACCGGCGTGTCTTCCAGGAGCTGCTCGAGCGCGAGATCGCATTCTCGCGACGCTTCAAGCAACCGCTCGGAGTTGCTGTGCTCGACGTCGACGACATGAAGCTCATCAACGACGGCCTAGGCATCTCCGCCGGAGACCGGGTGCTTTCCGAGATCGCCGACCGCCTGCAGCGACGGTGCCGCGAGTCGGACACGCTCGCGCGGTTGAGCGGCAACAAGTTCGGGCTCGTAGTGGCAAAGTGCGAAAGCGTCTCGGACATCCTGACCGCGATCTACCGAGTTCGCGACACCTGGAAGAGCCCCGTCTTCACCGAAGGACACGAGCTTCGGATCTCCTGCTCGATCGGGCTCAGCCTGTTCCCGGACGACGCCGACACCGTCAGCGAGCTCCTCGGACACGCGCGGCGCGCGCTCGCACAAGCTAAGGAGCGCGGCTCTGGATCGTTGTCCGTCTTCGACGAGCCTGCCGATCGCGTCGCTCACGAGCGCCTCGTACGAAGTCAGGAGTTGAAGCGCGCCTTCGAGGACAACGAGTTTGAGCTCCACCTCCAGCCTCAGGTATCGATCCCCGAAGGGACGCTCACGGGTGCGGAGGGGCTGGTCCGCTGGCGACACCCCGAGGAGGGCCTTCTGACGGCCGGACGGTTCGTGCCTCTCGCGGAGCAGATCGGGCTCATGCCTGAGCTCAGCACCTGGGTTCTCGAGGAGATCTGCCGCCAGAACGCTCGCTGGCTCGCCGCCGGAGTGCCGGTACTCCCCATCTCCGTGAACGTCTCCGTGCGCCATTTCCAAGGAGGGGACGTGCCGCAGACCGTAGCCCGGATCCTCGACGAGAGCGGGCTGCACCCTCGCCTGCTCCACCTCGAGGTCACCGAAAGCGCGGCACTGCACGACATCGAGATGATGAGCAAGCAGTTCGAGCAACTGCGGCAGCTCGGTGTCGAGCTGCAGCTCGACGACTTCGGAACCGGCTACTCCTCGCTCTCCTACCTGACACGCTACCCCTTGAACGTGCTCAAGATCGACCGCTCGTTCGTCACCGACCTGCAGTCGCATGGCGAGCGCCGGGCGATCGTCAGCGCCACTCTGGCGATGGCGGAGAGTCTCGGTCTCGGCGTGATCGCGGAGGGGGTTGAAACCGTCGAGGAGTTCGAGTGCCTCATCGAACTCGGGTGCCGCCGAGCCCAAGGGTTCCTGCTGGGGCGCCCGATGAGCTGCGAAAAGTACGAGCGTCTCCTCGAGAGCGGCCGCGTCGAAGTGCAGGGCGAAGCCGCCTAGGTCACCTTCCTCGGCGCCTCGAGACCGCAGAGCCTACGAATCAAGTGGTCGACCTCCTGGCCTCCTCCTCCGAAGGAGACGACCGGCGCGTCATCGGCCGTGCGATCGGCGTTTGGCGAGGCGCGCGGAAGGTCACCCAGAGCGCTCTCGAGCGTCGCGTACAGAAACGGTCGCTTCGTACTCTCGTCGACCACCAACAGGCAGCGCTCCAACGGAACGTGCGCGGCCAGGTACTCGAGCTCCACGACGCAGCCGTCGTTCTCTTCGTCGAAGCGTCGCAGATCCATCAGCACCACATCGTCGCCCTCGGTCAGACGGGACAGCACGTGCTGCCAGGCGTCCGAGTGGCAGAAGAAGGTGTTCACACGATGCCACCCGGCGCGATCCGGGTTGCGATCGGCTACGGCCACGCTCTTCTCGAGCGACTCGCGATCCGAGACGAAGTGCGAAGCCAACTTCCCACTCAGAAAGTCGAGAAACTCAAGGGGCTGCACCGTGCTGCGTGCGACGTCGGGGCCGGTGATCGCCTGCACGCTACCGACGTGGCGCCACCGTTTCGCCACGGCTTCGAGAAGGCGGTCGGTGCGGCGACCGAGGGCGAAGACGCGCAGGAACGTCAGTCCGCGACCGGGTGAGCGAACCTCGGCAGGGAGCCGAGTCGCCCAGCGCGAGACCAGTTTGTAGGCCACGAAGGCGACCGGCGCCACCGCCGCCCAACGGAGCCCGCCGAAGATCAGCCACATGGCGTAGACACCCGCGAACTGAAGCCAAAGGGCATCGAGGAGGAGCGACCGATCGCTCACGAGTCTTCGCCGGTGGGCTCGGGCGAGCCGGCGCGCGAGAACCCACCCGATCAGGCCGGCGAGCGCGAGCGATACCCCCAGTGCACCCAACACCAACCAACCCGGGTGGAGCTCGAGCGCCACCGCGACGGCAACCGTTGCGTCGACCCCCGAGGCCGAGAACTGCGCCAGGTAACCGACCACCACGCCCACGAGCGACGCGGTCACCAGGCCGAGCACGAGCGGCGCGACCGCCCGCACCCAGCGGTTGAAACAGAGAATCACCATCGCGGTCGGCAGCGAGTTCACGAGCCACCAGAGACGGAAGACGAGCGGCGGCGTCGCCGAGGACCGCGCCGGTAGCTGAAGCGGCCCCGAGTGAAGGGCGGGGATGTCGAGGATGGTCCCCGCCCAGAGCGTCAACGCAAACAGCACGGCAAAGTACGCCAGAAAGTGACCGAGCCGGGCGAGCCACGAGGCCGGCACGATGAGGGTCGTGGCGAGCAACGCCGGCCAGAGGTAGATCCAGAGTCCGATCGAGAACCCGGGCAGGCCGAGGCGGTAGGGATAGACAAGTCGAGCCGCCACTGAGAAGACGAGCGCAAAGGCGAGGCCAGCAAGAGCGTAGCCCGCCGCGACTCTCCACGGCCCTCGCGTAGCGCGCCGGTAGAGCTCCTCGGGGTCGGTCGAGGCGTGGGCCTCGAGCCCAACGACTGGAGCCGCACCGGTTGGAGGACCATCAAATCCCCCCTCGCGCTCCATCTGTTCGCGGACCGCCCTCCGGTACCGCCACAGGAGCGGTACCGAGACGACGAACGTCATCAGTGAAACCAACATCATGACGGCGACCAGGAGGGCGCTCGCCATCGCCGGCGTCAGTTCGCTCACGGCCGTCTAGTCGCTACGCCGCACCGCGCTGCCCTCTTGCCGGGCGAGCACGTTGCCCCTCCAATCCTTCACCAAAACCGTCCAGCGACGTCGTCCCGGTTCGGTGAACACAACCCGCGTCTCATAGTAGAGATCCGAGTTGGCCGGGTTCTTCCACTCGAGCGTCCGCTCGCGCGCATTCCACTTCCCGGGCGCCAGGTAGAGGTAGCTGCCGGAGGAAGAGAAGATCCAGTAGGGGTAGCCCCTTGCCTCTGCGTCGTAGGTGCCGAGCGAGATGTCGGTCGTACCGTCTGACTTGTTCGACGTCTTGCCCTCGAGGAACTTGCCTCCCAACACCCACTCGTAGGTCTCTCGGTAGGTGACCTCGGCACGCACCGGCTCGAGCGTCGTGACCTTCGCGTCCCAGGTGCCGACGAAGAGTTCGAGAACCTCGTCCGAGGCGCTCACGGCAGTGGCAAAGAGGAGGCATCCGAGTAGCAGAACGCCCACGACGGCCGCCCCGTTCGAGCACTTCTGGTCAGTCATGGCGTCTCCTTGTGTTGGAGCTACCGTACCAACCGACCGCAACGAATCTCGTTGTTCACGTCCCCGGCCCGCCCTGCCCCGCCCAACCAGGGCCATCGTCATCCCATCTTCGGCGACAGCGCTTCTGGACGGCCTTGCCACGGTCGCCTCGATGCGAACACCCCAAGCCGAGACCGCCGGATAGCGGCGGCAATTCTCGGCCGGACCTGTCTAGTCCGACGACTCTAGTCCGACGACTAGTCCTCGCCCGGATGCCGACCGACCTGCGGCTCTTTCGGCGTCACGTCCTTCACGGGAGCACCGCGCACGTCGTTCTGTCCCCGGTCGTCGGCCCAGCTTCCGAGCAAGACCGTCAGCAGACCGAGCAGAATCTCGTCGATGAACGGAAAGAGGTCGGGAACGACCAGGTCGACGAGGAAGAGCGCCAGCGTCACGAAGAAGAGCTGGGGGTACTTGAGCCTCGAGGCGAAACGGCTAATCAGCGAGCCGGCGATCTTTCCGGACATGTGGGGATCTTACTAGGCGGCGCGTGCGAGGAGGTATCGGCTCGACTCAGCCGACGAGCGCCGGAGCGGCCTCGACTCGACCGGCACGCATGAAGTGCCAGCGCAAGGGGCCGTCGAACGGCTCGAAGACTTCGGGGCGGACACGCTCCTCGAAGCGGCGCAGAAGCGAGGCGATCGACTCTCCCTCGGCGGCGAGCTCGAGCATTCCGGCGGCGTCGGAACCGGCGCGCGAGATGTACGTCTGCCAGACGGCCTGCCGAATCGACGGCGAACTCATAGTGACGTTGGGCATCGAGGCGACACCCCGCTTCAGGTGCGAGATCTTCTTCTTGAGCTCGCGCGGATCGGCCATCGACTCTCGCTGCCAACCGGTGTAGGGCTTGGGCACCAGCACGTTGGTACCTAGATGGATGTTGCCGATCACGCCGGTTGGCGCCAACTCCTCGAGCATGATCTGCCGGCACTCTTCACCAAGGTCGAGGATCGCCTGGACGTCGGCCATCGACTCGCCGGGCAGACCCACGATGAAGTAGAGCTTCAACTGCGTGAACCCGTGCCGGAAGATCGCCCGCACCTTGTCGATCAGCACCGAGTTCGGGATCGGCTTGTTGAGCTTCACCCGCAGCTCGTCGCTTCCGGTCTCGGGCGCCAGGGTGATCGAGCGGTCGCCGGAGGCGCGCAACGCCGTGAGCACTCCTTCGGTCACCGCGGGAATTCGGATCGACGACACCGAGCTCCGGAAGCCGAGCCGGTGGCTCTCCTCGAGAATGCGCTCGATCTCGGGATGATCGCCCACCGCAGTCGCGATGAAGCCGACCTGATCGGTAACCGCTCGCGCCGCTTCGATCGACTCGAGAATGTACTCCGCCGGATGCCAGCGAAAGCGACCCATGCCGAAGGTCGCCCAGCAGTAGAGACACTTCTCGGGGCAGCCCCGCGACATCTCGATCAGGTACTTGTTCGAGAACTCGGTGTGCGGAGTGACGATCGCGGTTGTCGGCAGACAGCCCGGCTCGCGCATCTGCTCCTCGGTAAGCTCGAGCTTGAGGAGCTTCGAGAGGTCGCTGTCGGTCTCCGGCGTGTGGAGTTGGGGTACGTAGAAGCCCGGCTCGTGCGCGAGTCGCTCCATGACCGCTTGGCGATCGCGCTCCTCCTCGAGGGCCGACAGGAGCGGCGGCAGAACGTTCTCGGCGGCTCCGAGCGGGAAGACGTCGACAAACTCTGAGAGCGGCAGCGGGTTGATCAGCGCACACGGTCCACCAACCATCACCAGCGGATCGTCGCGCCGCCGATCGCGGCGGCGCCGCGGAATCCCGGCGCGGTCGAGCATCTGGAGGAAATGAATGTAGTCCTCTTCGAACGAGATCGTGAAGGCGATCGCGCCGAAGCCCCCGAGAGGAGAGTCCGACTCCACCGAGCGCGGCGTGCCCTCTCCATCGGTGAAAAAGCGCTCGCACGACCACTCCGGTCGATCGTGGACGAGTTGGTAGACGCGGTGAAGCGCCAAGCTCGACATGCCGACGTGGTAGCTGTTCGCGTAGGCGAGCGCCAGCGAGTAGCGGCCGTGCGTCGAGAATCGCTCGAGCGAGCGCTCGTCGGCGCGGAACGGTCGCCAGTCGTGTCGTGTCGATTTCGGCATGATCGAGAGCCCTCGCGGGCGGAGAAAAACTCTACCTCAGCCGTGCACTGTTCGTTGTGCAGCCGGGCTCACCATTCCGCGCACAAAGCGCAGAGCGCCGCCGACGCCGAGACTGGTTGGCGCCCGCTCACGCGTGTGAATGGCCAGGAGACGCGCGAACAGCTCCGGCTCCCGCGCCAGTGTGCGCACCATCCGGCGACGGACGCTCGGGTGACGCTCGGCGAAGAGCAGGAGTCGAATCAGCCCGAAGGGCAGTCGACTCAGCCGACGGAAGTCGCGTTCGTAGCTCCGCAGGTCGCCGGCCTCGATCGCATCGGCGAGCGCCTCGGCCTCGTGGAAGCCGAGCGCCATCCCTTCGCCGGTGATGGCGTCGAGATAACCCGCGGCGTCGCCCACGAGCGCAAGCGTTCCGGCTCGCACCTTCCGCGCGCGCCGCCACAGCGGCCCGGCTCCGCGGTCGATCGAGCTGGCCTCGGCGCCCTCCAACCGGCGCGCAAGCGCGGGGAAGCGCTGAAGCCCGGCCTCGAAGTCGACGCCTCGGCCGCTCGCCAGGATCGCCACCCCGGTCTCTCCCTCGGAAACGGGCGTCACGTACGCCTCGCAATCGTCAGCCCAGTAGACCTCGACCAGGTCGCTCCAGGGGGGCACTCGGAAGTGTCGCCGAATTCCCGTACGGCGCTGCGCCGAAGATCGACCGTCGGAGAGGCCCGCCCAGCGGCGCATTCGCGAGCCGAGGCCGTCGGCGCCAACCAGATAGGCCGCGGACGCCACACCGTGGGACGTCTCGACACCGCTGTCCGAGAGCCCGAGGGCGCGCACTCCCCAGTCGAGTTGCGTGCCGAGAACCTCCGCTCGCTCGACCAACGCTGCATGAAGCCGATGTCGGCGAACGCCCAGCCCGGCACCCGCGGGGAAGCGCGCTTCAGCTACGGTCTCGCCATCGAGATAACGAATGCCACAAAAACGTGCGCCTTCGGAGGGGATTTCGACCCCCGCTCGCTCGAGCCAAGCGACGCCATCGGGCATCAGGCCTTCGCCGCACGCCTTGTCGATCGGCGGCGTTCGCGGATCGATCACCCGAACCGGAATGCCGCGCAGTCGAAGAGCGATCGCGGTCGCCAAGCCCACAGGGCCACCACCGACAATCAGCACCGGCCCGGAGGCCGCCATCGCTATCGACCGCCTTCTCGGGCGAGGTGTCGCCGCAGAACCTCGGCACGGCGGACCTTCCCGGAGGAGGTTCTGGGGAGCGAATCGGGCGCGAGCTCGACCACTTCGTCCACGTCGACACCGGTACGCGCGAGCACCGCCTCCCGACACGGCTCGGTGAGGCTCCCGGGGGCACTCCCTCGGAGTCGCTCCACAAACAGCACCACACGTTCGTGGCCGTCGGCCAAGTCGGCGACCGCCGCCGCGCCGCCCACGCGCGCACCGTCAACCGTCTCCGCCGCCTGCTCGAGCTCCACCGCAGAATGATTGCTGCCGCGCACGATGATCACGTCTTTCGCACGACCGCAGATGAAGAGCTGGCGGGCTTCCTGGGCGTCGCCCTCACCGCCGTGGAGGAAACCGAGGTCTCCAGTGTCGAGCCAGCCGTCGCGCAGCACTTCTCGCGTCAGATCTTCTCGACCGAGGTAGCCCTCCATGAGGGTGGGGCCTCTCGACCAGATTCGGCCGACGGTCTCCTCGGCCAGGTCACCGCCTTCGGCGTCGCGAATCGACACCTCGAACCCCGGCACCGGCGAGCCGACCGAAACCAGCTCCCGCCCGTCCGAGTCTTCCTTCACGCGACAGCCCTCGGCGAGTCGCTCGCGATCGAAGCGGCGACTCGAGAAGGGCGAGTCGACCTCCGAAAACGTCACCGCCAACGACGCCTCCGCGAGGCCGTAAACCGGTGTCAACGCTTCGGCGGGGAAGCCCCATCGGGCGAAGCGCTCAGCGAAGCGGCGCATGACGTCGGCGCTGATCGGCTCGGCGCCGTTGAGCGCCACGCTCCAGCTCGACAGATCGACCCCTTCTAGCTCGTCGTCGCGAATGGAGTCGAGACAGTGGGCATAGGCGAAGTTCGTGGCGGGTGAGATGGTTGCCTGGTAACGCGAGATCGTTCGCAGCCAGATCGCCGGTCGCGCCGCGAACACCTCGGGCGGCAGGAGTACCAACTCCCCCGGCCGCTCGAGAGCCACCAACAGGCAGCCGATCAACCCCATGTCGTGGTAGAGCGGCAGCCAAGAGCAGCCGCGGTGCGTGACGCCGGTCTCCGGCCAGTAGCCGTTCAAGAGCCTCGCCTGTCCGAGAATCGCTCGATGCGAAAGCGCCGCCGGCTTGGGTTTGAGCTCGGTTCCCGAAGAGAACTGAATCATCGCCACGTCGCCTGGACTCACGGGCGGCAGATCGACTCGTTTTCCTTCCGGGAGCTCCGCAAGTGTTCGCATCGGAGTCGGATCGACCGCGTCTCCGAGGCGGCGCTTCGATCGGTCTTCGGCGAGAACCAGCTTCGCGTCGGCGGCGCTCAACATCGCCCTCACCCGCTCGACGTAACCCTCGAGGCCGCCGAGTCGCGGTGGCGGCGCGAGGCTGGCCGGGATGGCTCCGGCGAGCGAGGCGCCGAAGTAGGCTTCGATCAGCTCACGACCGGTACCGAAGATCAGACCGACTCGGTCTCCGGGCTCGACGCCGGACGCCTGCAGCCCTCCCGCAACCCGCTCCGCAGTCGACAGCACTTCGGACCACGGCAGCCAGGTCTCGGCCTCCCGGCGATCGACGAGTCGTACGCCGGTCGCGGGATCGAGCGCCGCTCGCGCCAGGGACTCGCTCAAGGTGCCGGCGACTCGCGCCACGAGCGATGGCTCCGCCGTCACGCCAACTTCCCGTCGATCGTCGAGACGAGATCGCCGATGGTGCGGATCGACTCTTCGTCCTCGGGCTCGAGGCAGATCCGAAAGTGATTCTCGACCTCGATCGCGAGCGCCTGGAGTCGCAGCGAATCGAGCCCCAGATCTTCGACCAGCCGACTCGCCGGCTCGACCGTCATCTCCAACGCCAACCGTTCGCGCGCGAGCTGTCGAATCTCGCTCAGGATCTCTTCGGCCGTCATGTCGAACTCGCCCGCGCCGCGCGAAAACCTTCTCGGTAGTCGTTGAACTCCTCGAGCGCCTCTTCCTCGACCCGAATACGAGTGCGCAGCAGGAAGAGGTTCGCAACCGTGAACACCAGCGCCGTCAGCCACGCTGAGTGGACGAGCGGCAGCGCGAAGATCTCGAGCACCACCGCCACGTAGTTTGGGTGGCGCACGAATCGATACGGCCCACCCGTGACGACCGGCAGGCCCGGCACGCACACCACCCGTGTCGTCCATCGCTTGCCGAGCGTCGTGACCGCCCAGTAGCGGAGCCCCATGCCGAGAAGGACGACCGCCAGCATCGGGAAGCCGAGCCCCGCGATGAACGGTCTGTCGAGCAAGAGGACTTCGGCCGGCCCGGCAATCAAGAACGCCGTGTGCAGCGCGACCATCACCGGGTAGTGCCCGCGCCCCGCTTCGATGCCGCCGTTCTGCATCGCCCAGGCGAGGTTCCGTTGGGTGATGCGCAGCTCCACCAGCCGCTCGAGAACAATCGCGACGATCAGGAGCAGGTAAAGGGTTCGGCTATCGAGAGCGAGGATGTCCAGCACCGCGGGTGATTATGTCGCGGCTTCTCGCACTCGCGCGCGACCTCGGCGCTCGAGACGTTTCGCCCTCCTCAGCCGCTGACCCTGTCTCCTGCGACTTCTCGTCATCTTGAAGCTCGGACCGCAGGCCTCGGGCCACCTGATCTCGGGCTCGCACGCCGTTCCACTCCGGCCAAGTCGGACGCGGCGTCACGTGGCCGCTAAGGGGGCGGTATCACCACGTACCGAAACTCTGCCCCCGAAGGGAACGTCGAGTAGAGATCCTCGTTATTCGTGACGTGAATCTCCAGCGAACCCGGGTTCAAGCGGTACGACCATCGGTCCTCGTAGAAAATGTCGCCCGCGACATAAACCGTCGTGATCGGCAACTGGGCGACCTCTCCTGGCGGCCAGAAACCCACCGCATAGGACAGCAGATTCCCATAGACGACAACTGCGCCCGAATCGATCACCTCCTGGGTGATCTCCGGGGCGGAGATAACCGCTCGAAAATTGAGGACCCCAAAGACATCGGA
Organism: Candidatus Multivoradales bacterium; assembly: GCA_965212505.1. Taxonomy (GTDB): domain Bacteria; phylum Acidobacteriota; class Thermoanaerobaculia; order Multivoradales; family JAHEKO01; genus JAHEKO01. The sequence continues at coordinate 4,685,869 of OZ243123.1, read as the reverse complement.
ACCGGTATAGGTGCTTGGCGTGATCCAATCGGAGGCGATTGCGAAGGCGCCGCTTACCAGCCCGCTCGATCGATCGATCCTGAAGCGCGTCTCGTCGGCGTCGACATCTACGATGCGGAAGTCTGTCTCGTTCGCTCGGATGTCCCAAGTCTGTGGAGTGAAGCTGCCAGAGCCGTCTTGCTCCAGGCGGAGCGTCGGCGTGTCACCGGTTGTCGCGTGGAGGTTGTCGTCGACGCTGATCGCAGAGCTGATCGAGATACCGGCCGTCTTCGTTTGCTCGCCCGACACGACTCGCTGACGCTCTGGGGCGAGGAGACCAGGGCCTTCGGTCGGCAGCGGTGAACTCGGCGGCGGCGACTGAGTGCCGCTCGACTCACTGGGAGCCGGCGAGATGGGAAGCTCTTCATTGTCGGATCGCCGGCCTCTCGTCAAAGCGCCTGGGCGCGTGACCCGAAAGAGCACAACATCGGACCAGAGCTCAGTCGACTCGTCTACGACGGCGCGCAAAGCCCAGGCGTACTGAAGACCAGGCTCAAAACAACGGTCGATTGTCGGAGTCCACATCTGGGCGCCCGCGGGGAGCTCGACCCGATAGAGCTCGGACGCCTCCGCGTCGAAGACGACCAGCTCGTATCGACGGGCTTCAGGGCTCTCTACCCAATGGAACGTCGGGCAGGGCGTAAACATCGTGGCGACACCCCCACCAGCTTCGGCTTTTGGCGTCACCGGGAGCGGGGCAGTCGCCAATGCCTGATGTGCCCAGAGAATCAGAATCGTCTGCGCCGCCATGAGTGCTGCTCGTCTTGGCATCTAACACCTCCACCCCTCACAAGCGGGTTTCTAGACCACAACCGGCAGTCGAGGGACGAGTCGCTGCAAGTTGTAGGAGTACATTCGATTCTATCCACCGGGAATGCAGCGGCATCCGCGATGTTGGCGCTTCACGGCACAGACGGTCCCCCGATCCACGATCCCGCTTCGCCAAGCGGAAGCTACAATTGTCGGTCCTCAAGATCCGCGATAGGTTCGATCACCATGAAGATTGCTTCCTGTCTCTCCTTACTGGTTCTTCTCTTGACGGCTCTCCCCGTCGTCGCCCAGACGACTGGCGCTCCAATACCCGCCCCCGCCGACGTCGCCTCGCCGCCGGCCGACGCCGAGGTCACCGACTCGGGGCTCGCCTCGAAGGTGATCCAGGCCGGCTCCGGCGACGCCCATCCGACCGCGACCGCCAACGTCACGGTGCACTACACAGGCTGGACCACCGACGGCAAGATGTTCGACAGCTCCGTGGTGCGAGGCAAGGAGATCAGCTTCGGTCTTCAGCAGGTCATTCCCGGCTGGACGGAAGGTGTACAGCTCATGGTCACCGGCGAGACGCGGCGCCTCTGGATCCCAGAAGAGCTCGCCTACGGCGGACGACCGGGACGACCGGCCGGCATGCTCGTCTTCGACGTCGAGCTGATCTCGTTCAACGAGCCGCCAGCGCCACCGCCGGCGCCAGCCGATGTCGCCGCGCCGCCAGCGGACGCGATCGTCTCGGCCACCGGGCTGGCGTCGAAGGTCATCCAAGCCGGCACGGGGACGAAGAAGCCGACCCGCTTCAGCGTGGTGACGGTGCACTACACGGGCTGGACAACCGACGGCAAGATGTTCGACAGCTCGGTCATGCGTGGCCAGCCTGCGAGCTTCCCGCTCGGCCAGGTGATCAAGGGTTGGACCGAAGGTCTACAGCTCATGGTCGAAGGCGAGAAGCGACGCTTCTGGATTCCGGAGAAGATCGCCTACGGCGGTCGTGCCGGTGCACCCAAGGGCATGCTCGTCTTCGACGTCGAGCTGATCTCGTTCAAGCCAGGCGATCCGCGCGGGTAGGGCTCCTTTCATCCGCCGGAGAGGCGTGCTGTAGGCTGTATGCGCTCACCCGAGAGGAAAGGAGGAACGATGACTCGCAGGTGCACCATCCTCTCGCTCGTCGCGGTCGTGCTGTGCTCGTTCGCCCCGGTTGACTCAGCCGGTGCCGCCGAGGTCCGTCGCTTCAGCGAGGCCGAGGCCGCACAGACCAAAGACGCCGAGGCGGCCGCCAACACCTTCTCGAGCGGTGTGCTGACCGTGCTGATACCACTCTCGGCCTCCAGCGGCCAGGCCAAGGAGATCCGCTGCGCGGTGTTCGGCGCTCTCAAAGGAGTCAAGTCGGACGTGCGCTTCCGTATTCACGATGCGGAGCGCAATCTCTTGAGTGACACCACGGAAACCAAGCGCACGAAGAAAGACGGATGGACGAAGCCGATCGTGGTGCCGCCACTTCTCGGCGCCGCTCCCGCGAACTCGGTGCTCACCGCGACCGCCGACCCCGTCAACAAGAAGAAAACCGACGAGATTCGCTTGCGCTGTATCTACGGCTTTGGCGATCTCTGCAACGGGTCGAGCGACCCGGCCTGCAGCTAGGAGGACGACGAATGACGAAGCTCTCGTGCAGGCTCGCTTTCGCGCTCGTGTTCTTCCTCTTCGCCCTCTCTCCTCTGGGCGCCGATACCGGAACGAACAACGCCGCGTCGACGGTCACCCACGACCAGGAGACCAAGGCCAAGGACGTCGAGGAACCTGGCCCTGTCGTGGTTGGCGGCATCCTCGAGGACGAGCTGTCCGCCACCTGTGCAATCGACGCCCTTGTGAGCAGCGAGCCGCGCAAAGGCGTGAAGGGGACCGTCTCGGCGCGACTGGTCGACGCCAACACCTACGCGGAGATCGAAGTGTTCGAAGATCAGACCGCCAAGACCAACAAGAACGGCATCGTGACCTTCGACTATCCGATCCCGCGTCGAGCGGGCTTCGCCCAGCAGGTGGCGCTGGTCGCCGAGCTGAACCTCAAGGGCAACAAGAAGCTCACCGCCGTGACCTTCTGGTGCTCGCTCCTCGACGCGACGCCGTAGCTACCACTCGAGGAGCACAAGTTCCGAACAGAAACCCGGACCGAGGGCGAGGAGCATTCCTAGGCTCCCAGGCTCGGGGCGGTGCTCGGCCATCGTCTCTTGGAGCACTAGCAGCACGGAGGTGGAGGAGAGGTTGCCGACCTCTTTGAGGCTCCGCCAGGTGACGCCGAGTGCCCCCTTCTCGCCGCCCTCGATCTCGAGCGACTCTTCCATCGCCTGAAGGACCTTCGGACCGCCGGGGTGGGCAACCCACGAGTTGATGTCGCCAACCTCCAAGTCGAGATCGCCGAGAAACGCATCGACGTCGCGCCGAAGAAACTGTCGCACGACTTCAGGGACCTCTGGTGAGAGCACAACTTGGAAGCCGCTCTCCGAGATGTCCCAGCCCATCACCCGCTCGGAGTCGGGGTAGAAGATCGAGCGAGTCGCGACCACTCGAGGCCCCCTAGGGGCGTCGTTCAACGGGCACTCGGCCCCGGCAACAACCGCTGCGGCCGCACCGTCTCCGAAGAGTCCGGAGGAGATCAGGTTGGCCACCGAGAAGTCCTTCTGCTGGAGGGTCAAGGAGCAGAGCTCGACCGAGAGCAGTACAGCGACCTGATCGGGGAAGGCACGCACGTAGTCCGACGCGCGGGCGATGCCGGCGGCTCCCGCCACACAGCCGAGACCAAAGATCGGGTTGCGCTTGATGCTCGACGAGAGACCGAGTCGGTTGATCAACCGAGCATCGATCGACGGCGTGGCGACACCGGTGACCGTCACGAAGAAGATCGCCGCAGGGTCCTCGACCGACAGACCGGCGCGCTCGAGGGCGTCGGAGACAGCGCGCGCGCCGACGTCCTGCGCCACCTCGATCCAAGCGTCGTTCGCCTGGCCCCACGTCTCGAGCTCTTCGTACTTCTCGAGCGGCAGTGCCAGATGGCGATTCCCGACCAATACGTTACGGTGGAGTCGTTCGAGTCGTGCAAGGTTGAAGATCTTCGGCGCCCAGACGCGGCGGAAGGCCGCCAGGAGCTCTTCCTGCTCGTAGTAGTGCTCTGGAAACGCACTGCCGACCGCGACCACTCGTGGTGCGCCGCTCATCGCTCGAGCCCAACCGATCGGGCGATCATCGCGAGGGCGAGGCCACAGATCGAGTAGAGCAGCAGGAGCCGCAGGGCCATCGGCCACCAGGGGTCGACGCCGAGACGACTGGTCGAAACGATCGTCAACACCAGGATCGGACCGCGGAAGACCCATCCGATCATGCCCGCGACCAGGCCGTCGATCCACCAGGCGCCGGTGCGATCTTGAATCAAGAGAAAGAGCGCCGTCAGGGCGAGCGTCTCGATCAGCCAACCCGCAACGGAGAGGCCGATCGGCAGCGCCTCGGGCCGCGCCAGACCCGCTCGCTCCAACGAGGCGAGAGAGGGGCTCAATCCGACGGCGCCGAGTACGAAGGTGAATCCGCCCATCAGGAGTACCAGGAGCGGCAGCGAGATCGCGAGGTATCTGGCCAAAGCCGGGAGATCATAGCGAACGGAGAGCCAAGATAGACTGCCGCATCCGAAGCGATCCGCAAACGCCCTCGCTTCGTACCCACCTTCTAGATGACAGCCCACCAGCCGAGTCTGCTCGTCTTTGCCCGAACTCCCGCGAGTGAGTGTGCGCAGCGGCGGCTCCTGCCGAGACGATTCGACGGGCTGACACGAAGCGTTCTGCGGGAGAGCCTCGACGCGGCTTTGACCGCCGGGCGAACTTCCGGTTGCCGGCTTCAGGTTGCTACGACCGAGCCGCAGCTGACCGAGCCCGGGGCTCACATGATTCGCCAGACGGGCGCCTCGTTCGGCGAGAGATTCCGAAACGCTCTTTCGGCAGCACGCCTGGAAGCGGACGGACCGGTCGTGGCGGTGGGCTCCGACGTGCCGGGGCTTGAGTCTCGCCACGTGCGGGAAGCGCTCGGCCGGCTCGGGTCTTCACGCCGGCGCGTCGTACTCGGACCGTCTCCCGACGGCGGCTTCTACCTGCTCGCAACCAACATCTGCCTCGATGCTGAGCTAGCGAGCGTTCACTGGTGTTGCCACGCTACGCTCGCCACCCTTCGCAGGGCGCTCGAAGAGCGCGGCCTCGAGGTCTACCTTCTCGAGCCATTGCGTGATCTCGATCGCGCTCGAGATCTTCTCGCCTGGATCGCTCGAGAACAGGCACCGCGCTGGCAGGGGCTCTTGCGAGAGTTGCGCGCCGCGCTCCTCGCCCTCTGTACCCCCCTGGCACCCGCTCTCGTGGGCGTCACCGCAACTGGCTATCGACCGACTCGATCGCTTCGCGGTCCGCCGGCCTAGAGCCGACCGAGACCCAACGACGCGCGACCGCCAAGCCGGTCGCCCCCTCGCGCATCGATGCGAGACGACTTCTTGAACGGCGGAGAGGGCTCCGCCAGAGACTGGAGTGGAATCTAGATGACAGTTGCCAATACAGAGCGGGCCGTCAAAGAGCGCTACAGCGCCGGCGCCCAGACCCAGGTGCCGGAGCTCTGCTGCCCGGTCGACTACGACCCTCGCTACTTGGAGGTGATCCCGAGCGAGGTTCTCGAGCGCGACTACGGTTGCGGTGATCCGAGCCGCTTCCTGAACGAAGGCGAGACCGTGCTCGACCTGGGGAGCGGAACAGGGAAGATCTGCTTCATCGCAGCCCAGGTGGTGGGAGCGCAGGGCAAGGTGATCGGCGTCGACATGACGCCCGACATGCTCGATGTCGCACGTCGCAACGTACCGGTGGTCGCCGAGCGCATCGGCTTCTCGAACGTCGAATTTCGCCGAGGGCGGATTCAGGACCTCGCCCTAGACCTCGACCTACTCGAGGAGCGCCTCGGCTCGACGCCGGTTACCGACGTCGAGGGCCTGCTCGAGATCGAAGGGTTGAGCGAAGAGCTTCGCCGGAGCCGGCCGTTGGTCGCCGACGACTCGGTCGACGTGGTGGTGTCGAACTGCGTGCTGAACCTGGTCGACAACTCGCGCAAGCGCGAGCTCTTCGAAGAGATCTACCGAGTGCTGAACAACGGCGGTCGCGCGGTGATCTCGGACATTGTGAGCGACGAAGATGTACCGCTCTCCATGCAGACGGACGCGGATCTCTGGAGTGGCTGTATCTCTGGCGCCTTCACCGAAGACGGATTTCTGAAAGCGTTCGAAGAGGTCGGCTTCTACGGCGTGCGAGTGCTCGAACGGCAGGAAGAGCCGTGGCGCACCGTCGAGGGCATCGAGTTCCGTTCGCTCACCGTCGAGGCGTTCAAGGGCAAAGAAGGGCCCTGCGTCGAGCGCAACCAGGCGGTGGTCTATCGCGGTCCGTTCAAAGAGGTCCTCGACGACGACGATCACCGCATGGAGCGTGGCCACCGCTACGCTGTCTGCGACAAGACCTACAACATCTACAAGCGCGAGCCCTATCGCGAGCACTTCGACTTCGTCGATCCGCTCGAGGAGGTTCCGCTCGAGGCCGCCGAGCCGTTCGACTGCTCGCGCACGGTCCTTCGGCACCCTCGTGAAACGAAAGGGCTCGAATACGACGCAACCACCGAGGCCAAGGCCTGCTGCGAACCGGGAGACTGCTGCTGAGTCAGCCGATCGAGGTCGCGCGGGCTGCACCGAAGGTCGAGCTCCGCTCGCTGGACACCCTCTGGTTTCAGATCGCCGGTACGGTGTGCAATCTCGCGTGCACGCACTGCTTCGTCTCGAGCTCGCCGACCAACCACACTCACGATGGGTTGTCGTTGGAAGAGGTTGTGCCCTATCTCGAAGAGGGCGCGCGCCTGGGGGTGAAGGAGTACTACTTCACCGGCGGCGAGCCGTTCCTCAATTCCGAGATGGAGGCCATCCTCGCGAGGACTCTCGAGTACGGCCCGGCGACGGTTCTCACCAACGGTCTACTTCTCGATCCGGTGCGCTGCGAGCGACTCGCGAAACTCGCCACGGCGAGCGACTACTCTCTCGACTTCAGAGTGTCGATGGACGGCTACGACGCCGCCACGAACGACCCGATTCGAGGCGAAGGGACGTTCGTGCGGATTCTCGGCGGGATCTCCAACCTCTACCGAGCGGGGATCAATCCCGTGATCACGGTCACCGAGGTGCACGATCAAAACGCCTCTCGAGAGGGTCGCCTGCGCTTCTTCGAGCTCCTGAGCGAGATGGGCATCGAGAAGCCGCGGCTCAAGATGCTACCCGTCTTCCGCATGGGCGCCGAGGCCGAACGCGGCGGCGCCTACGAGAGCTGGCAGCGGTTGCGCGAGGGCGACACGCCATCCGACGGCTGGTCGCACTTGCAATGCAGCGGCTGCCGAATGGTCACCGATCAAGGGGTGTGGGTCTGCCCGATTCTGGTCAACGAGCCCGACGGCAAGATGGGCGAGGCGATCGCCGACACGCTGGGGCCGTTCGAGATGGGGCATCCGGCCTGCTGGACGTGCCATGTGTTCGGAGTGAGTTGCAAGACGTGACCGAATCAAGGGAGAGAGTTGATTGGGGTCAAGGGAGAGCCCTCCCTTGACAAACCCTCCTGTCGGACTTGCGTCGATGGCCAGTTGTTTGACGAGCCCCTCTCTTGGTTCCTCCGAATGAGCCCGAGAACTCCAAAGGACGATCGAGACAAGAAGCGGCGCGACTCGTCGCCTCTGACCGTGCATCGTGGTCTTGCGACCTGGGGGGAGAGGTTGGTGCCGCTGGGTGAGTTCCGAGAGGCGACCGCGAAGGCCGGTCGCGAGCTCTCGCCGGAAGGGCGCGCCGAAGAGGTCGACAGCTTCTTGGCGATTTCGGACGACGAGACTCCGGTAGAGGGGCCGTACTCGCGGATCGCAGTCTTTGGCGGCGTCTACAACAACCACTACGGCTTGACCGCTCTCCTCGACGACGCGACCCGGCGAGGGGCCGAGGCGATCTACTGCCTCGGAGATCTGGGCGGCTTCGGGCCCAATCCGAACCGGGTCCGACCACTGCTCGACGAGGGGGGCGTGTCGACCCTTCAGGGCAACTACGAGCAGTCGCTGGCAACCGGCCACGAGGACTGCAACTGCGGCTACACGGATCCGCGCGACAACCACTTCGCAGAGCTCTCGTACAACTACACAGCCCGCAATTGCGCGCCCGAGTTCAAGGAGTGGATGGGGGAGCTGCCGGAGCGACGGCGTGTGCGCGTCGGCGATCGCGAACTGTTGCTGGTCCACGGCTCACCCCGACAGATCAACGAGTTCCTGTTTCTTTCCACGACACCGACAGCGTTCCTCGAAGTGCTTCTCGGCCAGGAGAAGGCGGACGGCTTCCTTTGTACCCACACCGGTCTGCCATGGCACCGCAAACTGCCCTCCGGCGGCGACGTCGTCAACGTAGGTGTCATCGGCCGGCCGGCAAACGATGGCAACACTCACGTCTGGTACGCCATGCTCGAAGAGAGATCGGAAGGGCTTGCGGTCGAGCTGGTTCCGCTCGCCTACGATCACGACGCGCTCGCGGCAGAGATGCGAGTCGAAGAGCTGCCGGAAGAGTTCGTCGAGACCGTCCTCACCGGATGGTGGACCACCTGCTTGGAAATCCTCCCCGCCAAGGAGCGGGCTTCTTCAAGGTACTGACCCATGAGCTCCGAAACACCGCACATCGCCATTCTGGGCGCGGGCCCCGTAGGACTCGAAGCAGCCCTCGCAGCCCAAGAAAGCGACTGCTCGTTCACTGTTTACGAAGCCGGCTCCGAGGTCTGTTCGAGCGTTCGTCGCTGGGGCCACGTGCGTCTCTTCACCCCGTGGGGATTGGACATTTCGCCTCGAATGCGTCGCGCACTGGCAGGGACCGGAGCGGGACTGCCAGCCGAGGACGACCCGGACTGTCCCACCGGTAGCGAACTGGTCGAGACGGTCTTCGCCCCGATCGCGGAGCTCCCGCAGGTCGCCCCGCACGTGAGAACCGGTACGCGGGTCAAGCGAGTGGGACGCGAGGGGCTACTCAAGCACGAGGAGATCGGCTCCGAGGAGCGCCGCGCACAGCCGTTCCGCCTGTTGGTCGAGGACGAGCATGGGCGCGAAAGGGTCGAGCACGCGGACGTCGTCTTGGACTGCACCGGCTCTTGGGGTCACCCGAACGCACTCGGCGACGGCGGTATCGAAGCCCCTGGAGAAGAGGCGGCGGCCGCGGCGATCGAGCGCCACATCCCAGACCTCGTGCGCGACGAGAGCCGGTGGGCGGGGAAAAAGATCCTCCTGGTCGGCGCCGGGCACTCAGCGCAGACCGCAGTCGTCGACCTGGCCTGGCTGGCCGAGCGCTTCCCGGGCACCGAGGTGACCTGGGCGCTCCGCTCGGAGAGCCCTCGCTGGCACGTCGACCCGGACGATCCGCTGCCGGAGCGCGCCCGTCTCACTCGTCGTGCGCAAAAGATCGCCGAGGAAAGCTCCCGGGTGAAGACCGAGCTGGGCGTGGTGGTCGAGTCGATCTCCGCGACCAACGGCAGCTACAAAGTGACACTCCGCCATCGCAGCGGCGAGCGGACGACCCTCGATGTAGACCGCATGGTCTCGCTCACAGGATTTGTCGGCGATCACAGCCTCTACCGACAGCTGCAAGTCCACGAGTGCTACGCCACCAGCGGCCCGATGAAGCTTGCCGCAGCACTCCTCGGCTCGAGCAGCGGAGACTGTCTCGCCCAGGAGAGTCACGGAGCGGACACGCTCGTGAACCCGGAGCCGAACTTCTTCATCGTCGGGGCCAAGTCCTACGGGCGCAACAACACGTTCCTCATGCGTACCGGCTGGGAGCAGGTCGACGAGGTTTTCGGCCTGATCGAGAAACTCCGGCGCTAGCGCGTCGAGCGGCTCGAGATAGAGCCTGCAGCAGCCTCTAGTGACGCGTCATGCTCAGGTAGGCGCGATCGAGAACACGGGCCGGGTCGCCCATCTTGTCGTCCCACTCCGCCGTCGGCTTGGCCTCGATGATGTCGCTCAAGCTCGCCCCTCGGTCGATGAGGGCCTGCATGCGGTCGCGAATGGTGGCCAACATCGAGGTGTAGGCGTCGAGCTCGGCGTAGGTCGCTACCGGACCGTGTCCCGGCACGACGACGGTGCCCGGGTCGATGCGGTCGAGCACCGCCCGGCAGAAGGTGATGAGACCATCCAGGCTGCCGCCATTGCCGGCGTCGATGAACGGATAGCCGGTGTTGTTGAAGACGTCTCCCATGTGCACGACGTTGTGGCCGCGAAAGATCACCACCGTGTCGCCGGTGGTGTGGGCTGGCCCGAAGTGCACCAGGTCGATGCGCTCGTCGTTGAAGAAGAACTGCATCTCGTCGACGTAGGTGATCACCGGCAGCGCCTCGCTCGGATAGGCGGGCTGGTCGACAGCAGCACCGACCAGGTCGATGGTGTGGGTGTCGAGCATCATCTCGCGCGAGTTGATTTGCGAGACCAACCAGGTCCCCTCCTCGCCCAGCACTTTGTTGCCGTCGGCATGATCGAAGTGCCAGTGCGTGTTGATGGCGAAGTCGACATCGCCGCCACCAAGTTCGGCGATCGCGGCCTTGATCTTCGGCATCAGCTCCGGAAACTGGTCGTCGACGATCAGGACCCCCTGCGGACTGATCGACGCGAGGACGTTGCCTCCGAGCCCGAACAGCACCCAGAGGTTCTCGCCCACCTGCTCGACGGTGATCTCGGCGGTCTCGAAGTCCCAGCCGAACGCCTGCAGCAGCTCGGCCATGGACATGGTGTCGTGCGCGGCTGCCGGCGGCGGCGCCAGCGCGACGAGTGTCAGCACGATCATGCTCAGGCACAGGTACTTCATGGTTCTCCCCTCGACCTCGTTCAGGTTTCGGCCCTCTGCCAAACCTATGCGGCGAGGCGCGTTCGGCGCAAGAGGCCCGGGAAGACGAATCCGCTAGGCGATCCTGAGCCGCGCGCGCAGTTTCTTCGACAGCTTGGCCGCTACCAAAAGGTGGGAGCGCTCGATGAGCTCTTCGAGGAAGTCGCGCGGCAGCGCGTCGAGCGACTCGAGGAAGATCCAGGAGTGGCGCGCGAGATACGGAGCCGGCTTGATGCCCGGTCGCTCGGTCAGCGCCTCGAAGGCCTCGCCATCAACCTTGAGACTCATCGTCTCGGCGTCCGGCAGGCCGAATACGCAGAACATCTTCTCGCCGACCGAAAAGACCAAGTTCTTCTCCCACTTCACGTCTTCCGTGACACCCGCGAGCGAGCGGCAGAGTTCGAAGAGCTTTTCGGCTTCAGTCGCCACCTAGTCGTTCTTGGCGCGGATGACATAGCGCCAGACCAACCAGGCGCCGCCGAGCAGGAAGAGGAGCGCCCAGATGACTTGCGCCGAGGGCAGGATCTTGCGCAAGAAGTCGAATCTCGCCGCGAACCCGAGGACGCCGAGTCCGACGAGGACCATCCCGGCGACCGGTAGGTTCGTCGACTGGCGGCCGCCCGCCATCCACGTAGTCAGCAACCCGACCCCGGCGATGGTCGGGAAGCTCGGTAGCCAGTCGAGGATCTTGCCCATGTCGGTGTAGCCGAGCGTCAGCGCGAATCCGAGGACCCCGAAACCGAAGAAGGTCACCATCCAACCCGCCGAGCTGGGGACGCGCTTGAGGAAGAAATAGTCCACCAACGCCGCGACCGCCGCAACGATGAAGAGAGACGGCCACAGCCGCTTGAACTCCGGCACGCCGACGTTCATGGCGTTGAGTAGCAGCCAGAGGCCGCCCGCAAACGCCGCGACCCCAATGATGAGTCCGAGCCTCGAGCTCCGCTGTGCCCCTCCAGTCATCGACCCCTCCTTCCGGGAAAGAGCCGATTCTAGCCCGAGCCTCTCCCGTCGGTTGGTTTACGAGCGACTGTCGATCTCCGTGCATGCCCTTCCCGCTACAGGACGGGAGGAGTGCGCCAGACGAGCCCGGAGCTACTCGAGCGGCACGCGCCAGGCGCCACGGCCGTGCGTGAACGCAAACAGATAGGCGTCGGTCGAGCGGTCGCTGTTGATCGACAGCCACTCGGTGACCGCGTTGGCGAAGCCGGTGTTCTCGACCGCCCAGGTCGCGCCGCCGTCCGTCGAGGCCATCACGCCCAGGTCGGTGCCGATGTAGAGGCGCTCAGGCCGCGTCGGGTCGACGACAATCGAGTGCACCGGGACGTCGGGCACCGAACCGGCACCACCACCATCGATGGAGTTCCAGGTCGCGCCACCGTCGTCACTGCGCCAGACGTGTGCGCCGCCGAAGCCGGCGTAGGTCGCGTAGGCGACACTTGCGTCGGTCGGGTCGTAGGCTACCGATGAGACGAACCCCTGCCGCGGGCGGGTCGAGTCCCAAACGGTTCCCTCGTCGGCCGAGGTCGCCGCAGTACTGCGGTAGATGTGGCCGGTGTCGGAACCCACGAGCACGACGTCGGAGTTCCCTTCGGCGACGGCGATGGCGCTCGCCTTGCCGCCCGAGTTCAGGCGTTCACTCGCACCCTGCCAGTTGGCCGCCGCGTCGTCGGTACGCCACAGCCGGGTGCCGCCGGTCCAGAGACGATCGGGGTCGTTCTGGTCCAGGGTCAGCGGCGCGATGAACAGGAAGAAGTCACCGAAGGCTCGGAAGTTCGATGAGTCGTTGAGCGGCAGATCGTCGATACCGGCGGTCGCGGACTGGAAGTTGAATCCGCCGTCAGACGACTTGCGGACCTCGCCGTTCTGGAAGGTCACATAGAGAACGTTGGTGTCGCGCGGGTCGACGGCCGAATAACCGCCGTCGCCGCCGAAGACCGAAACCCAACCGTTGTTCCCGGAGCCGTCACTTCCCAGCACGGTGCCGTTGTCCTGGGCGCCGGCCATGTAAGTGCGGCCGTCCGGGAAGGCCGTGCCATGGTAGAACTGCGTCACTCCGTAGCTGTTGTTGAGGCGCTTCCAGGACACGCCGGCCACCCCCGGCGAGCAGATGCCGAAGTCGCTGTCGGGCACAAACGCATCGGCGTTGCGTGTGCGCGCAATGCCGCCGTCGTTGAGCGAGAAGGCCGTCCGCTTCTTCTTCGGATGGAAGACGAGGCGATGCTGATCGGCGTGCACCCAGTTCGAGTTGCCGCTGCCCGCCCACCAGTAGGTGACGGGGTTCCAGCGTTCACCGCCATCATCTGAGCGGAAGAGGTCGACCCCAGCGACCCAGACCCGATCGGGGTCGCGCGGATCGACAGTGATCATGTTGACGTACCAACCCATCGCCAGGTTGTCGTTTGGCCCCTGGAAGCCGCATTCCTCGAGCACGGCGATGATCGGATTGCTGAGCAACAACGTGTTGATCGTGCGCGGATCGCGATTGCGCACGGTCGCTCGCCAGCTGTTCGGCGCCCCGCCTTCGTCCGAACGGAAGACCGCGTGCAGCGCCTGCTCGAACAGACCTCCCGGGCCAGGGACGTTACTCGCTGAAACCGCGTACACGACACTCTGATCGGACGGCGCAAACGCCAGAGACGTGCGCCCCATCTCCGGACCCTCGCTGAGCACGACGCTCCAGGAGCCGGCGGAGTTGGCGTCGACCTTCCTATGAACCTTGGCCTGCGCGAGCGTTCCACAAGAGGCCAGTAGATAGTCGGTGTCCAGGTCGGTGCGTGCGGCGAGATCGAGACAGCCGCCCTTCACCTTGGTCTTCAACACCCGCTTCCAGCTCTCGCCACCATCTCTGGATCGGAAGACGCCCTTGCGGGTCGCCGCGTAGAGACGCGAACTATCGAGGTGACTGATGACGAGGTCGTTGACCCAGAAGAAGTTCGCTCCAGAGGTCGACTCGAGCCGTCGCCAGCTGTCACCCCCGTCTTCGGTCTTGAAGATGCCCCCGCCTCGGAGCGGCAGCGAGGTGCCTCGCACCTCCTCGCGGAAGTAACCCTCTCCGGTGCCCGCGTAGACCACGTTCGGACTCTCGGGGTCGAGGGCGAGCACGTTGACCGCGATGTTGGTCAGCTCGTCGCCGATCGGCTGCCACTTGCGACCGTTGTTCTTGGTCTTCCAGATTCCGCCCGACACGCCACCGGCGTACATGATCTTCGGCTTTTTCGGGTGGATCGCGAGCGTTCGAGTGCGGCCGCCGACATTGCCCGGGCCGAGGGCCGTCCAGGTGTCGATGTTCGACGTCACCTTGCGCGGCGTCTCGGGGGCGGCGGACAGAACGTCGCGGCGCGTCGAGTAGACCGGCATCTCGGCGACGTGTGCGCGCGCCTTCCGGTACGCAGAGGCGGGATCGGAGATACCGCTCCCGGCCAACCGCTTTGCGCGAGCGAACTCGGCCGCCTGGTCGGGTCGATCGAAGGGTCGCTGCCCAAACTGTGGGTCGGGCGTCGGCGGACCCGGCAGGAGCGCGACCGCGGCTAGCAACGCCAAGACGAGGCCGGTCGATCGCTTCAAGGCCGAGGCTCCGAACCTTCGAGCTCGCGAAGCCACGCCGGCATGTTGCTCACTCCGTCCAGAACGTCGATTGTCTCGACCACGCCCAGATCCTCACGCTCGTGCGACCCGGTGGTCACACCCAGGCCGGCGACCGAAGCGTTCTGGGCCATCTGCAGGTCGTGGACGGTGTCGCCCACCATCAGGGCCTGATCGGCGCGAACGCCGAACTCGTCGAGGAGCTCGAGCAGCATCGCCGGGTGCGGCTTCGACTGACTCTCATCTGCGGTTCGCGAGCCGTGGAAGAAGGTGGTCAAGCCGGTCGCCTCGAGGTCTTGCGTCAGACCCCAACGGCTCTTGGCCGTCGCAACCGCCAGTAGATAGCCGCCGTCTTCCATGTCGTTCAACGCTTCGCGGACTCCGTCGAACAGCACCGGGTCGCGCGAGAACGTCTCGCGCCAATTGCCTCGATAGGCGTCGCAGATCTTGTGAAAGGTCGCGTCGTCACAACCGGGCAGGAACGAATCGACCATCGCGCGAATGCCCAGGCCGATCGACATCCGAATCCGCTCTTCGTCTGGCGTGTCGATGCCGACGTCGCGAAGGCTGGCCTGGGTGCACTCGACGATTCGGCCGATCGAGTCGACCAGGGTTCCGTCCCAGTCGAAGACGAGAAGTTGGAAGCTGGTTGGTGTCGCCACAGCGAGCAAACTCTACCTCGTCTTCCGACCGGTGCCGCCGGGGCGAGGAGAGCAATCAGGGCGCGCCGCGGCGGCGGGGAGAAGGTGTCGTCTCGGGAGTTACCGGGTTGGGTGTCCATAGAGGAGTTCTCGAAACGGTGCCGCTGACGGCGCGCCCCTACGGGTAGGAGGGCCGCGACGACGCGATTCCTTCGCGCCTCAGGCGGACGGTCGCAGCGGGGAGTAGACGAGCCCGCCGACGAGCGAGTCGACCGGCCGCGGGGGCACTTCGGCGCGCTCCGGAGTCACCAGACGGCGCTCGACACTGGTCTCGGGAGCCAGCTCGACACCGAAGCCGACAATCGAGTGTCGCACCGAGCAGCCGCGTCGTACGCACGCGCCCGGCAGTACCAGTGACCGCTCGACGAGAGCGCCGTGCTCGACCACTGCGTCGTTCTCGATCACGGACCGCGTGATGCGGGCGTTGTCGTGCACCGACGCCTCGGGCGCAATCCACGAGCCGCGCATCCAACTCGGTAGCCAACTCCGGCCGACCCAGCCGCGTACGGATCGCAGGTAGAGCTCGGGAGTCCCACTCTCGAACCAGCGTGCCCGTGACTCGTAGCTGTCAATCGAGCGCCCCTCTTCGAGCATCGGTTCCCAAAGGTCGGGAACAAAGTCGAGTGGCTTCGTCGGCATGCCCTCGAGAAGAGCCGGCGAGATCGCCTGCGCCCCCGCATAGACCCGACGCCTCTCGACATCGCCCCAGGCCTGCTCTCCCCGGATCGACACCACTGCGCCCCCCTTCGCCACGCCGACACCGCCGCCGTACTCCTCGACCTTTGCGCGCCGCGAGAGCATGAGGGTCACGTCAGCGGCTTTGCGACGATGTCTCTTGACCAGCTGGCGGATCGGCCATTTGCAAAGGCTGTCGCCGTTCACGATGACCAGGACTTCGGTCTCGGCCCAGAAGTCGCGCAGCGGCGCCAGCGCGCCGAGCGTGCCGAGGAGTTCGGTCTCCGGAGAGTAGGTGAGTGGCATCGACCCGAACGAGTCGCCCAGCTGTTCACGAACGCGCTCTCCGAGGTGATGCAGATTGAGGGCGGTGGCCTCGCAGCCGGCCGCCTCCAAGCGCGCCAAGGTGTGGGCGATCAAGGGTCGGCCGCCGACCGGCAGTACCGGCTTGGGTTCGAACTCTGTCAGGGGCCGAAGCCGGGTACCGAGGCCCGCGGCCAACACGACGGCGCGAAAAGGACTCTCAGCCACCGGTCGAGGCCATCACGCAGCGCGGCCGAGATTCAGTCGGCTCAAGGGAAGACCATGTCCGCGGGCGCGTCGGGGTGCTGCTCGCGGTAGTCCTTGTAGATCTGGAGATAGTTCCGCCGCTCCGCATGCTCGATGTCGCAACGGCAGCGGGTCGCAACCTTCTCGGCGCCGTCGCCTTCGAACTCGGCGAAGTCCCCGACCGGCGTGTGATCGAGAGCGATGATCACACCGCCGAGCTGCCACTCCTCGCGGTACTTCTGGTAGCGAGCGGACGCCTTGTAGCCGAGCTGCTCGAGCAACGCCCGCGCCTGATCGCTGTCGTCGACCTTGAGCTCGAGCTCCTGACGCACCTTGACTTCGCCTTCGAACGTCGCCGGCCCCTTATAGGTCAACCGGGTGCCGTGGGCGTCTACCCGCAGCCTCAGGAGAGAGCCGTTCGACTGCAGCTCGCCACCGCGATCGAAGAGCAGGTTCTCCTCGAGTGCTGATGCCTGAAGCCGCTCGGCCTCGAGCTCGATGAGACGTTCGCGAATGCCGTCGAGCCCCTCACAGGGGAACTTCAGCTCGCGCTCTTGACTCTCCACACCCTCGCTCATCGGATGTTCCTCAGACGCCCGCTCGATCGAGCAGACGTGCGATGGTCTTGATGCCGTTGTAGAAGCAGCTGAGATTGAACTTCTCGTTCGGCGAATGGAGGCGATCGTCCGGCAGGCCGAGTCCGACCAGGAGAACCGGCACGCTGAGCACCTCCGCAAACGTTGCGACGACCGGAATCGAGCCGCCCTCGCGAATCTTGTAGGGCGCCTTGCCCCAGACGTCTTCCTGGGCGCCGGTAGCGGCGTCGGCGATAGCACCCGAGGTTTCGATCAGTACCGGCTGCGCTCCGTGCAGGTCGCGCACCTCGACCGTAACGCCCTTGGGCTTGACGCGCTCCACGTGCTCGACAAAGAGCCGCGCGATCTTCTCGGGATCCTGGTGAGGCACCAGGCGCATGGAGACCTTGGCGCCGGCGATCGAAGGCAGCACCGTCTTGGCGCCCTCGCCCTGGTAGCCACTCCAGAGTCCGTTGACGTCGAGGGTCGGTCGGCCCCAGACACGTTCGACGGTCGAGTACCCCTCTTCTCCGAACGTCTCCTCGACGCCGAGCTCGGCACGATACTCGGTCTCGTCGAAGGGCAGCGCTCCCCACTGCTCCCGCTCCCAGTCCTCGAGGTCCTTCACGTCGTCGTAGAAGCCCTCGATGGCGATCCGACCGGTGTCGGCGTCCCATAGGCGGGAGATGATCGTCGAGAGCGCATTGGCCGGGTTGGTGACACCGCCACCGAAGGTCCCCGAATGAAGGTCGTGGTTCGGGCCGGTGACCAGGATCTCCATGTAGGCGAGACCCTTCAGGCCGTAGAGCAACGAGGGCTGACCCGGGGAGTACATCGAGGTGTCGCAGATCACTACCGAATCACAAGCGAGCCGATCGCCGCCGTCGTCGCGAACGTATTTGTCGATCGCCTCGCCACCGCTCTCCTCCTCGCCCTCGATCAGGAACTTGACGTTGACCGGCAAGGAGCCGCGCTCGGCCAGAAGAGCGGCGACCGCCTTGACCTGGGCGTAGGTCTGCCCCTTGTCGTCGGTCGCTCCTCGCGCGACCAGTTGGTCGCCCTCGACGGTCGGCTCGAACGGCGGGTTGCGCCACTCCTCGAGCGGCTCCGGCGGCTGTACGTCGTAGTGGCCGTAGAAGAGAACCGTCGGCTTGCCGGGCGCGCCGTTCCACTCGCCGTAGACCAGCGGATAGCCGTCGGTCTCGATGAGCTCCGCCTCGAGACCGGCGTCGGTCAGCTTGTCCCGCACCCACTCTCCGGCCTGGCGAACGTCGTCCGCATGTTCCGGCTTGGTCGAAATCGAGGGGATCCGGAGAAACTCCTTCAACTCCTCGAGGTAGCTCTCCTTCTCGCGATCGATCCTCGCGAAGACATCCTGGCTGTCGGTGCCCATCTACGCTCGCTCCTCCCGTCGGTCGTTTTGGGAAAGAGAGTCTAGCAGCGAAGCCGGGGGCGCACCCTACCCATGAAGACCGCTTCTAGTCGCCGCGAGTGTCGCTCTCCGGCGGAGCGACGATCAGCCACCGCAGGTTGACGCCGTTCACGAGCACATGGGCCACCACCGGGGCCAGGAGGTTGCCGCGCCAGAGCATCAACCCACCCAGCGCGAGGCCGGCGACCGCAGCGAAGAGCGTCCACGTCCGGTAGGCCGGGCCGGGGCCGGTGTGGATCAACGCGAAGATGATGGTCGTCACCAACCAGCCCCAGGACGCCTGCATGGCGCCGCGGAAGAAGAGCTCCTCGGCAAAACCCGAAAGGAGGGCGAGCGCCACGATCTCGGCCGGTGCGAGCGGGCCGAGCATCTTGCCGAGCTCGTCCTCGAGATCGCGGGCGCGTTGGGACAGGCTTGCCAGTCCGCGCCACCCTCCGACCAGAAGCGCACCGGTTGCAACTCCGAGTCCCAGATCCACCGGCCACGAGTCGAGCGACAGGAAGAGGCTGAGCGGAATCGCCCCTTCCCGCAGACCGATCCAGAGCACCCCCCCGACCGCCAGAAACAGGTAGAAGAACCAGGCGAGCCGATAGAGCTGGCCGGTCGCGAGCTCTGGCTCTTCGGGCGAGAGCTCGGGGCGCTCGTGTTCGGTATCGCTCATCGTGCCCGTCTCCCACCCAGATGCTATCGGTCGTCTCGCGGCGCTTCGACGACTCCCCGCAAGTCAGCTCACGTCGCTAGGAGCCGGCGCGGTAGAAGCGGACGTGCCGGTTGGCCGGCAACTCCGACCAGCGAACACGCTCCTCCCCGGACCAAGCCGCCTCGACGTCGAGGGTCGTGGCCGTTCCGAGACCGAAGTGCGCCTGAGGAGCATGAGAGCTGAGATAGCTACCGTCCGTTCGGGTCGTTCGCCACAGGGTTCGCTGTCCCACCACGGCGCCGATCCTCGCGCTCACCACGTCGGCTCCCGCACCGCTCTCCGCGGCGCTCGCCATCAACCAGTTGCCGCCGTCGGGAAGTTCGTTGCGCAGCAGGCGCGCCGGGCCGTTGATGTTCGCCATCAGCAGGTCTACATCGCCGTCCAGATCGACGTCGCCGAGCGCCGCTCCGCGACTCACCTCGGCGACCTCAAAGATCCGCCCTGCCCGATCGCTCACATCCTCGTAGCGGCCGTCGCCAACGTTGCGCAGGAGCTGGTTCGTCTGGTTGAACGGAAACGGCTCGCGGCCGCGTTGCGCTCCGATCGTCTTGACCGCACCGTTGGCTACGAAGAGGTCGAGCGCACCGTCGTGGTCGAAGTCGATCCACGCGGTGCCGAAGCCGGTGAACGGTCGGCTTGCGGTGGCCAGGCCACGCTCCGTCGTGACGTCGGCGAAGAAGCCGCCGCCTTGGTTCAGATAGAGCGTGTTCGTCTCGCCTTCGAGGTGAGTAATGAGCAGGTCGTCGTCGCCGTCCTGGTCGATGTCGCCGACCGCCAGTCCCATACTCGCCTCGGCCTGCCCATCTTCGTTGACCGCCGTGCCGGACAGGAGTGCGATGTCCTCGAAAGTACCGTCGCCGAGGTTCCTCCACAGCTGATTCGCGCGCTGGTCGTTGGCGACGAAGAAGTCGACTCGCTCGTCGCCGTCGAAGTCTGCGGCCACGACACCCAGGCCCGAACCGAACGTCGAGTGCAGACCGGCCTCGGCGGTGACGTCGGTAAATTGATCGGCGCCGTCGTTGCGCAGCAGTCGATCCGGTAGCGCCTGGTAGGTCATCGGGCCGCAGTAGTCGCGTTGGCCCGCCGGGCCGGCGCAGGGGCGGGCGCCCGCGACGGTGAAGTCGACGTAGGTCGCCACATAGAGGTCGAGGTCGCCGTCGCCGTCGTAGTCTGCGAACGCTGCGCCGGCGCTCCAGCGGTCGTCGTCGAGCCCCGCCACGGTCACGTCCTCGAAGCGCCCTGCTCCGTCGTTCCGATAGAGCGTGTTGGATCCGAAGCGAGTGACGTAGAGGTCGACGTCGCCGTCCCGGTCGTAGTCTCCCGTCGTCGCGCCCATACCGTAGCCAGGCACATCGATTCCCGCCTGCCTGGAAACGTCGACAAACCGAGGCGTATCGCCCGACAGGTCGTTCCGATAGAGACGATCGCCCGGCCAGCTCGTCGGGTCGGGCGGGAAGCGCGAGTCGGCTGCGGCTACCGAGCTGTCCAGCATCGCGCCCTGCGGGATGAAAACGTCGAGGTCACCATCGCCGTCGTAGTCCAGGAATGCGGCGCCTCCGGCGGCGGTCTCCGGGAAGTAGAACTCTCCGGTCGAACCGAGGAAGTGTTGGAAGTCGAGACCGATCTCTTTCGCGACATCGGAGAACCAGGGAGTTCCGGTCTCAGGCGGCACTGGCGGCGAGCCGCAGCCGAGAGCAAGCCCGACGACGAGAACAGCGACGGCGAGTCTCAACCCCACGCCTCCAGCCGACCATCGATCTCCTGCACCAATCGCTCCCGACCCGCCGCCTCGGCTTGGTTCCGTGTCCACCGAAGGATCTCGATCGCTCGCGTGCGCTGACCGGCCTGCTCGTAGAAGAGACCGAGGCGGTAGGCGAGAATTGGCAGGCTCTTGGTGTCCGCTTCGAGCAGACGCTGCGCATGTTCGTCAGCGCTCGCGAGATCACCGGCGGCGAGTCGGTGCTTCACCAGCATGAGGTTGGCCTGCGGATGTGCCGGCTTCGATGCGACCGCCAGCTCGTAGCGAGCACGAGCCTCGGGGAGATGGCCATTCTCTTCGAAGAGCGATCCCAAGAGAACCTGAGCATCGGCAAGGTGGGGGTTGATACCGACCACCGTCTCGAGCTCGGTCTGTGCCTCTCGCAGGCGAGTCTGCTGAATGAGCATTCGGGCGTAGTTGAACCGTGCCTGCTGGGCGTTCGGGGTGGTAGCGATCGCCGCCTCGTAGTGCGACTCGGCCTCTTCATAGCGTCCCAGGTCTCCGAGAATCTTGACCAGGTTGACGCGGGCGGGGACAAACTCCGGATCGAGTTCGACCGCTTCGCGCAGCTTTGTGAGAGCCCCTTCCGTGTTTCCGTTGCCAAACATCTCGACCGCTACCTTGGTGAGATCTCCGGCCCCCGAAAGGAGAGAGCTGATGGCAACCATCAGCGTGTCGCGGGCACGCGCTCGCACCGTTCGGTGCTTTGCGCCCAGTTCGAGATGCTCAGCGGCGAGTTCCGACTCGCCGAGGTCTCGGTAGAGCATTCCGATCGCGTGGTGAGCGGCGCCGAAGGAGGGGGAAAGGCGGAGCGTCTCTCGAAACGACTCGAGCGCGGCGAGATCGTCGCCGACCGCCCGAAGTACCTTGGCCAGACCATAGCGCGCGCGCGCAGACTGCTCGTCGAGCTCGACCGCGCGGGTGTAGTTCTCTAGCGCCGTCTCGAGATCACCCGCTTCCATCAGAAGATCTCCCAGACTGACGAGCGCGGGCGAGTACTCCGGCCGGAGTTCCACCGCGGTGTTCATGAGAGCCAGCGCCTCGGAGCTTCGGCCGGCCGCGCCAACCGCTCGCGCCAGGTAATAGCGCCAGCGGAAGACCTCGGGGTCGAGCTCGGCGGCGAGGCGGTAGGCGTCCGCCGCAGGGTTGTATTGCTGATAGGCGTGAAGGGTCATGCCCAACCGTCCCTGCAACTCGGCATCGTCGGGAGCCTCGAGAGCCGCCCGATACGCCTCGTCGATCTGTCGCCGCACCTCGGGCCCGAAGGCCCTGGTATCGAGGGCGTCAGAGGTCTGTTCGGCCCCGCCACACCCGGCGAGCGGAAGAGCGAGAACCGGAACGAGTATCCAATGGCGGAGTGCGCACATGGCAGATGCCCACGGAGATCCGCTCTCCCAGGCGAGCGCTACGATATCCCGCCCGCCAGACAACTCGCGGGCCGACTCGACTACGGAACCTGCCCTCGAGAAATCATCCGGATCCGGTCGCCCGGGCTCGCGGTCAGGCCCGCTTCCAAGCAGTCCCAGCTCGGGTCGCCATTCAAGAGCAGGTTTACGCTCTGCCCGGTCGAGGTGTTTCGGCACGCTACACGGTCGGCGGCCAGGCCGATGACGGTGCCACCGACGCCGTCGATCATGCCTCCTTGCACCGACTGCGTGACGACGTCGCCCGGGCTGACCGCAAGGCCCTGTGCCTCGCAGTCCCACGTGTTCACACCAGGGCCGAGTCCGAAGGTGACGTCGCTGCCGGTCGTGTTGTTCCGGCAGGTAGCTGTGATGCCACGGATGTCGCGAATCGAACCGCCCACCGGTGCGGCTCCGAACTCGACCGCTCCGCTGTCGCAGAGCACGTCTCGCGCGAAGCCCCGCTGGTCGGCGGCGATTCCGCAGGCGCCGCCGGTGTTGATCGGCGCACCGCCTGGAAACAGAGCGTGGGTGAGGGTCGGACCACCGTTGTTCGCCAGGGTGGTGTCGAAGTCGACGTCTGCAACCACTGCAGAGGCGCCGAGGCAGGTACCGTCGTCGTCGAAGTTGCCGCCCAGATCGTGCTGGTTGTCGCCGAGGCAGTTGCCACCGACGTTGTTTGCGATCAGCGTGTTGGTCAGGTTCAGGTCCGTGTAGTGCCCCTCTGTCGCATCGAAGGACGGGTAGGCGTAGACCCCTCCGCCGTCGATCGCCGAATTGCCAGAGATGGTCGTCGCAACGAGGTTCATGTCACCGGCGTAGAACTGGTTGTAGAGACCACCGCCTCGATCACCCGAGTCGTTGCCCGAGATTGTGCTGTTGGTGATGAAGAGCTCGGCGTACATCGCGTTGTAGATGCCGCCGCCGTTGTCGCCTGCCGAGTTGCCCGAGACCGTCGAGTTCTCAATCGTCGACCAGGCGCCGAATCCCGTGTACAGGCCAGCGCCCTTGTTCGCGTCGTTGTCGGCAACCGTGCTCGCCTGCATCAAGAAGTTGAGGGTGTTGAAGTCGCTGTAGATACCACCGCCACGACTCGTCGCTTCGTTGCCGATAACCGTGGTGTTGAAGAGCGTCAGGTTGTCTGCTCCGTTGAAAATTCCGCCTCCGTCGACCGCAATGCCGTTGGTGATCTTGACGTTTCGCAGTGCGATGTCCCCGTCGAGGTCGAACTGCAGAATGCGGAAGTCGGGAGCGGCCGGGTCACGACCGATCGTGGCGTCGTTCCCCTCGATGGTCACGTCATCGGTCACCACCGGCAACACCGACATAAGGGTCACGTCCTCCGTGAGCTCGATGGTGTCGGCGCCAGCGCCGGCCGCACAGGCGCCGGTCGCCGTGTCGGTGTTGGCTGCGGTGATGGCGTCAGCGAGCGTGCACCCACCGCTCACCGTGATCGTCGCCGTGCTCAGGGGCTGCTGCAGCAAGAAGGCACCCGTGAGCAAAATAGAGCCGAAACGCGCAAAGCGTCGGTCCCTGAGAGTTGTCAGTTTGCCTTTCATTGCGATGCTCCTTCTATTGGAGTCGTGAGGGCGGATCAAGGATCCTGTCCCGAGAACTCAATGCGAACCCGGTCTCCCGGGTTGACGACCAGGCCGGCCGCTTCGCAGTCCCAGGCTGACGTCGCGACGATCGGGAAGTTGACGCCATCTCCCGTCGTCAGGTTTGCACAGAAGACGCTCCGGCCGGTCAGGCCGATGATCGAGCCCGCGGCTCCGTCGACGACGCGCGCCGAGACCGACTGCTCGACGCGATCACCGAGCTCGACGCCCAGGCCGCGGCAGCTCCACGAGTCGGCGCCGCCGAGCGCGAAACTCGAGCTGAACCCCGTATCCAGGTTCTTGCAGCTCACGTCGCGGCCGGCCAGGCCCTCGATCGAACCGCCTGCTGGTGCCTTGCCGAACTCGGTCGAGCCGCTGTCGCAGGGCAGGTCGCGCAAGAATCCCCGCTGGTCCAAGGGCTGCTCACAGTCGACGCCGGCGTCGATCGCAACGCTGTCGCGCAAGAGTCTGTGCGTCTTCGTCGGACCGCCGTTGTCGACAAGCGCCAGATCGAAGTCCACACCCGGTAACGCGGTCGCGAAGCCACAGCTGCCGTCGTCGTCGAAATTGCCACCGAGGTTCACCGGCGTCATGTACTGACAGTTCAGGCCGGAGTTTGCTGCCACGATCGAATTCGAGACGATCAGGTCGGTCGGGCCAAACGTGTCGTAGTAGATGCCGCCGGTGGTAGCCGAAGCGGAGTTGTTGATCACGCTCGAGTTCCGCAGCACGATGTCCTGATAGCCGTAGGCCTTGTAGATGGCGCCGCCTTCACCATCCTCTGCAATGTTCTCGGAGATCGTGCTGTTGATCAGCGTCATCGATGTGTACGTTCCGCCCGCGATGCCGCCACCCCAGGTTCCCGCGACGTTGCCGGAGATGGTGCTGGCGGTGAGCGTCAGGTCGCCGTAGTCGCCGACGAAGATGCCACCTCCGCTCAAACCTGATGTGTTGCCGGAGACGGTCGAGCCGACGAGTCGAGTATCGATCGTGTCCCAGCCACTGTAGAGAGCACCCCCTCGCGAGAGCGCAACGTTGTTGGTCATCGTGACGTTCACGAGGGTGAGGCTCTGGGCGTTGTGGTACACGCCCCCGCCACGGTCGGAACGACCGTTGGAGATGGTGACGTTCTCGAGGCGTGAGTTGATACCGCCCTTGAACTCGAGAATGCGGAAATCGGGAGCCGTCTCATCTCGACGGATCTCGAAGTTGGCCCCTTCGAAAGTCACCGTCGCGGTGACTGCCGGTAACGCACTCGAGATCTCGACGCTTTCAGTCAATCGGATGGTGTCCGGGCCGTCGCCCGCTACGCATTCGCCGATCGCGGCGTCCGTGTTCGCCGACTCGATTGCGTCGGCCAGGCTGCAGCCATTGTCGACGACGATCTCCGCAGGAGTGAGCGGCTGCCCCCAGCCGACGAGCAAAATCAACCCTCCCGCCGCCGAGCGGCGGAGAGTCCCACCCCGATGCGAGGACGTTCCCATCATGAGAGCTCCGGCCAAGGTGCCGGCGGCCCGATGTCACCAACTGAATCGAAGAGTGGCCAGTATAGCCACGGCTCGCGCCGGCCACTAATCTGGCTATCGCTATGTGACGAAGTGCGCCGGAGCGGCTTAGTTCACCGGCTCTTCGGAAGTGCCGTCCGCTTCGTCCGCTTCGTCTTCGTCGTCACGATCGACAATCTTGGCGACCGCCACCAGACGGTCGTCGCCGTCGAGGTCCATCAGTTTGACGCCCTGAGTGGAGCGACCGATGACCCGCACGCCGTCGACGGTCGTGCGGATGATCTTGCCCTCCTGGGTGATCAACATGATTCCGTCGTCGGGCCGAGCCTGCCGTGCGGTGATCACCTCTCCGGTCTTGTCGGAGACCTTGAGGTTGATGATCCCCAAACCACCTCGCGTCTGGAGTCGGTACTGCTCGACCGCCGTGCGTTTGCCGTAGCCTCTCTCGGCGACGGAGAAGATCTCTCCACCGTCTTCGAGGAGCGTTCCCATCGAGACCACCCGGTCGCCCTTGCGGAGCTTGATGCCCCGCACGCCGCGCGTCGCCCGACCCATCGGTCGCGCATCGGCCTCACGGAATCGAATCGCGTACCCCTTGGCCGTGGCGAGCAGGATCGTCGCCTCGCTCGGCGTGGTGCGCACGTCGAGGAGTCGATCGCCCTCTTCGATGTTGATCGCGATGATGCCGCCACTGCGCGGGTGGGAGTACGCGGAAAGCTCGGTCTTCTTGATCGTGCCGTTCTCGGTCGCGAAGATCAGGAACAGCTCGTCGCTGAACTCACGCACCGCAACCGTCGTGGCGAGCTTCTCCTTCTTGTCGAGGTTGAGGAGATTGACGATCGCCTTGCCGCGAGCGGCTGGACCCACCTGCGGAATCTCGTGCACCTTGAGCCAGTGCACGCGGCCGCTTTCGGTGAAGACGAGGATGTAGCTGTGCGCGGAGGCGACGTAGAGATGCTCCACGTAGTCGCCGTCCTTGGTCTGCATCCCCTTGCGCCCCTTACCGCCTCGGTTCTGCGCTCGATAGAGCGACAGAGGTGAGCGCTTGACGTACCCCGAGTTCGAGACCGTGATCACCATGTCCTCGTCGGCGATCATGTCTTCGATCGAGATCTCGTGCGTCTCGGGGATGATCTCGGTGCGCCGCTCATCGGCATAGGCGTCGCGAATTTCGCCCAGCTCACGGCGGATCTCGTCGAGCACCAGACTGTCGGAGCCGAGGATCGCGCGCAGGCGCTCGATGAGTTCCATCAACTCCTTGTACTCGGTGATCACCTTGTCGCGTTCGAGACCGGTCAGCTTCTGGAGCCGCATCTCGAGAATCGCCTGCGCCTGGACCTCGGTCAGGGCGAAGTTCTCGATCAGACTCGAGCGCGCCTCCTTCGGCGTCTGACTCGCGCGGATCGTCGCGATGATCTCGTCCAGCTGGTCGAGCGCCTTGAGAATGCCTTCGAGGATGTGGGCTCGGTTCTCGGCCTTCGCGAGATCGAAGCGGGTCCGTCGAATGACCACCGTCTTGCGGTGGTTCAGGAAGTGGTCGAGCAGATCCTTGAGGTTCAGAATTCGCGGCTGGCTGTCGACGATGGCGAGCAGAATCATCCCGAAGGTGTTCTGCATCGCCGTCATTTTGTAGAGCTGGTTCAGGATGATCTCCGGAACCTCGCCTCGGCGAACGTCGATGACGATCCGGATGCCGTCGCGATCGGACTCGTCGCGCAGATCGGTGATGCCGTCGATCTTCTTCTCGCGGACCAGACCCGCGATGCGCTCGAGAAGTTTGGCCTTGTTGACCTGGAAGGGCAGCTCGGTGACGATGATCGACTGGCGATCGCCGCGACGCGTTTCGATGCCCGCCTTCGCGCGCACTTGAATCGTGCCGCGGCCGGTGTGGTA
The DNA here is from genome assembly GCA_965212505.1 of Candidatus Multivoradales bacterium. Classification (GTDB taxonomy): domain Bacteria; phylum Acidobacteriota; class Thermoanaerobaculia; order Multivoradales; family JAHEKO01; genus JAHEKO01. The sequence goes on along the minus strand of OZ243123.1, from coordinate 4,658,753 downwards.
CGCGGTGCGAATCCCTTCGAGACCATGGATGAAGCCGGCGGTCGGGAAGTCGGGACCGGGGATCGACTGCATCAGGTCTTCGATGGTCGCATCAGGATTCTCGATCAGTTGGATCAGGCCGTCGAGAACCTCGCCGAGGTTGTGCGGCGGGATGTTCGTCGCCATGCCGACGGCGATGCCGGTGGCACCGTTGACCAGCAAATTGGGGACCCGCGCGGGCAGCACCGCCGGCTCTTGGAGAGAGCCGTCGTAGTTCTCGACCCAGTCGACCGTCTGCTTGCCGATGTCCTCCTTGAGCATCTCCTCGGCAAGCTTGGTCAGTCGCACCTCGGTGTACCGCATGGCCGCCGGCGTGTCGCCGTCGATCGAACCGAAGTTGCCCTGGCCGTCGACCAGCATGTAGCGCATCGAGAAGTCCTGTGCCATGCGCACGACCGTGTCGTAGATCGGACCGTCGCCGTGCGGGTGGTACTTACCCATGACGTCGCCAACGATGCGGGCGGACTTCTTGTAGGCCTTGCTGGCCATGTTGCCCGACTCCCACATGCCGTAGAGCACCCGGCGGTGCACGGGCTTCAGTCCGTCGCGGACATCGGGTAGCGCACGCCCAACGATCACGCTCATCGCGTAATCGATGTAGCTGCGCTTCATCTCCTCTTCGATGTCCACCGCAACCGGTGGCTGTTCTCCCTCGAGCGGCAGAATGCGATCGTGATCGGCCATGAGTGCTCTTCCGTTTTCCTAGACGTCCAGGTTGGTCACGTTGAGGGCGTTCTTCTCGATGAACTCGCGCCGAGGTGGCACCTGATCGCCCATGAGGACGGTGAAGATCTCGTCGGCACCGATGTCGTCGGCGATCTCGACGCGCAGCAGTCGGCGGCGCTCGGGGTCCATCGTCGTATCCCAGAGCTGCTCGGCGTTCATCTCTCCGAGACCCTTGTAGCGCTGAATCGAGAGACCCTTGCTAGCTCCCGCGTAGAGCGCTTCGAGAAGTTCTTCGATGCCGTCCACCTCGGTGACCTCCTCGTCTTTGCTCACTGCCAACTCGGTCGCCTGCAGCGCCTCGAGTCCGGCTTTGTTACGAGCGAGGGATCGGTAGTCCGCGCTCGAGAGGAGGTTCCAGTCGAAACTGACCGGCCGCTCGACGCCGTCTCTGCGGCTGATGAAGCCGACCCGGAAGCCGCCGTGTTCCTCGTCTCCTTCGACCTTCACATCGTGGAACCCCGACGCCTCGACAATGCCGGCCACCGTGTCCACGAGATTCCGATCCGCGAGCGCGCTCCGATCCCTGAGGCCGTGGACGAGCGCAACGCGCAACGCATCTTCTGGGTAGCCGCGTGACGCCAGTTTCTCGAAGTTGGCTTGGAAGCCGGCCATCTGATCGAGGAACTGTGCCAGCCGCGCACCCTTGAGCGTGCGCTTTTCCCCGTTCGACCCGATCTCGACCTGCCAGACATCCTGGATGCGGTCGACCAGGAACTCACGATACTCGCCGTCGTCCTTGAGGTAGGTCTCCTTCCTACCCTCGCCAATTTTGTAGAGCGGTGGCTGTGCGATGTAGAGATGGCCACGCTCGATCACCTCGCGCATCTGGCGGAAGAAGAAGGTCAGGATGAGCGTGCGGATGTGACTGCCGTCGACGTCGGCGTCGCACATGATGATCAGCTTGTGGTAGCGCAGTTTGGCGACGTCGAAGTCGTCCTGCCCGATGCCGGTACCCAGAGCGGAGATCAGAGTCTTGATCTCCTCCGAACCGAGCATCTTGTCGAAGCGCGCCTTCTCGACGTTCAAGATCTTTCCCTTGAGCGGCAGAATCGCCTGGAACTTCCGGTCGCGCCCCTGCTTGGCGGTACCGCCCGCGGACTCACCCTCGACCAGGAAGAGCTCGGCAAACTCGGGGTTGCGCTCTGAGCAGTCTGCGAGCTTGCCCGGCAGGTTCGACGCGTCGAGTGCACCCTTTCGCCGGGTGAGCTCTCGAGCCTCGCGAGCCGCCGCGCGCGCACGCGCCGATTCGACCGTCTTGGCGATGATCTTCTTGGCGATCGCCGGGTTCTCTTCGAGGAAGTTTCCGAGCCGTTCGTTGACCACCTGCTCGACCCAACCCTTGACCTCCGACGAGACCAGTTTGTCTTTGGTCTGACTCGAGAACTTGGGGTCGATCAACTTGACCGACACGACCGCAGTCAGGCCTTCGCGAACGTCGTCGCCGGTGAGTTTGACCTTGAGGTTCTTGGTCAGCCCGGCGTTGTTCGCGTAGTTGTTGACCGTTCTCGTCAACGCGGACTTGAGACCCGAGAGGTGGGCGCCACCGTCTCGGTTCTTGATCGTGTTCGTGAAGCAGAAGCTCTGCTCGGTATAGCCGTCGTTCCACTGCAACGCGACCTCGACCCGCTCTTCCCCCTCGCCCTCGTCGCGCCCGTCCTCGAGATGGATCGGCTTCTTGTGCAGCACCGTCTTGTTGCGGTTCAGATGCTCGACAAAGCTCTGAATGCCGCCGGCATAGGAGAACTCGGCCTGCTTGTCGTTGCGCTCGTCGGTGAGCACGATCCGAACGCCGCGGTTGAGGAAGGCGAGCTCACGAAGGCGCTGCACGAGCACCTCGAACTGGAACTTGGTGATGGCGAAGATCTCGGCATCGGGGGTGAACCTCACCTTGGTGCCGGTGCGCTTCGCCTTACCGATCGCCTCGATCGACTTCTCCGGAAGTCCGCGATGGTAGACCTGATGCCAGAGCTTGCCGTCACGCTTGATCTCGAGCTCGAGAGTGTCCGAGAGTGCGTTGACCACCGAGACGCCCACACCGTGGAGACCGCCCGAGACCTTGTACGAGTTGCTGTCGAACTTACCGCCGGAGTGAAGCTCGGTCATGATGACCTCGGCTGCCGACCGGCCCTCCCCTTTGTGCATATCGACCGGAATGCCACGACCGTCGTCTTCGACGGTTACCGACTCGTCGCTCTCGATGTTGACCAGAACCTTGGACGCGTAGCCGGCCTGAGCCTCGTCAATCGCGTTGTCGACGAGCTCGAAAACCATGTGGTGAAGACCGGTGCCGTCGTCCGTGTCCCCGATGTACATCCCCGGCCGCTTGCGGACGGCCTCGAGCCCCTTGAGGACCTTGATGTTCTCGGCGGTGTAGTTCGAAGTACTGTCGCTGACTGCCAAGATTTAGGCTCCCGTAGGTGTCCTTCGGTACGGCGGTTCGACAGCCGGCAAGCTCAGACCGCGGGTGCACTTCACGCCACGGCCCGTCTGCATCGGGCCCTCGATTCGCCTGTCTCGCGCGCTCAAACGCTCTCTCTGGAAGGCCCCTTTTGCGGCTCGCTCGAAGCGACCCCTCCGGGGCGGGATGGAACGCCTTCGATTATATCACCAAAGGTCGCGAGAGCAAGGATATAAAGTGTTTGTATTCAGTAGTTTAGAGTCTTACCGTGGGGAGAGTTTTCCACAGGTGAGATTCCAGGCGCTCGAGAGGTCGAATCGCTCCCATACAGCGGCTCGATTCGAAGTCACGAAGAGTTGCTCGAAGGGCTCGAAGAACGACCAGACGGCGCCGAGACGACGACTGTCGAGCGCAGCGTCCAGGTCGTCCAGAAGTAGTACCGGAGTACGGCCCGAGGCCGCGAGCAGTCGCGCACTGGCAGCAGTGATCGCAAGTCCGAGAAGCTTCCTCTCTCCGGCGGAGGCGACCTTGCGCGCACCATGACCGCCCCACCGAATGTCGAGCTCGTCTCGGTGGGGCCCGACCAGCGGCGACCGCCGATCGACTTCACTCGAACGGTGAGACTCGATGGCCGCCAGCGTCTCGTCGAGACCGCGCCCACCGTTCGCCGGAGACGGGCGATAGGTGAGTGAGATCGAGGGAAGCTCGATCTCGCACTCTTCGAGTAGCTCGGCGAGCGCTTCAGATAGCGCCTCGACGTGTGCACGCCGCCGGCGAATGAGGTCGTCGGCCGCCTCGGCGAGAACCTCGTTCCAAGCCTCGAGTCCGGTCTCCCGATGCGCGAGAAGTGCCCGTTTGTGTTCCAAGGCTCGACGGTAGCGAGAGAGCGACACGATGGCCGCCGGAGTCAAACCGACGACACCGCGGTCGATCAGTCGACGCCGCGCAGCCGGCGCGCCCGAAATCCACTCGAGATCGGCGGCCGTCCAGGCGACCAGCGGAAGAACCGAGAGATGCTCTTGGAGGCTCGCTGGGCTCCCGTTGAGGCGACGGGACGTTCCTTCCGGGCCCAGGACCAGCTCGAGCTCGGTTCGCGCGTCTCCGGCGATCTCTCCGCCGAGGCGAAAGCTCTCCGTATCGTGTCGTGCGCAGTCGGCGAGCCGGGAGGCCCGGAAGCTACGCGTCGTCGCGAGCACATACAGCGCCTCGAGCAAGCTCGTCTTGCCGGCGCCGTTGTCGCCGAGCAGCAGATGCCGCCCCTGGCCCGGTTGCCAGGAGAGCTCTTCGAGGTTGCGGAAGTCGCGACTGTAGAGGCGAGTGAGGGTGGACTCGGTCACCTGCGCGTCAGACTAGACGCGCATCGGCATGATCACGCAGAGGTATCGCTCGTCCGACCCGTCGACCGGGAAGCCGACGCACTGCGTGTTCTCGTCCTTGAGCTCGAAGCGCACCTGATCGGTGTCGACCGCCGACAAGAACTGATTCATGTAGTCGGGGTTGATGCCGATCCTCAGCTCACCGCCCGCGAAGTTGCACTCGAGCTCCTCGACCGCCTCGCCCAGATCCGGGTTGGCCGCCGAGATCATGAGCTTGCCGTCGGAGAAGCTCATCCGCACGGCGCGTGCGCGATCGCCGGTGAGCAGCGCCACGCGCTGAACGGCCTCGGCCAGAGTCTTCCGATCGAACATCACCTGCTTGTCATTATCCTTGGAGATGACGCGCTCGTAGTCGGGGAACGTCCCCTCGAGGATGCGACAGATCAGCTCGCGGCGACCGAGTCGGAAGGAGAGATGGTGATCACTCCGACTGAACGAAATCGTCTCGTCACCCTCAAAGCGCATCAGCTCCTGGAGCGCCTTGCGCGGTACCAGTACGCCGTCGGCAGCGACGCCGTTCTCGAGACCGTTCTCGATCAGCGCGAGGCGGTGGCCGTCGGTCGCGACCATCTCGAGGGCACCGTCTTTGAAGCCCAGCAGAGCACCGTTGAGCTGGAAGCGCGACTCTTCCGTCGACACCGCGAAGATCACTCTGGAGATCATGCGCTTCACCGCAGCGAACGGAATCTCGACCGCGTCGTCGTTCGGAACGCTCGGCAGCGTTGGGAAGTCCTCAGGCGAGAGGCCGTTGATCTTGAAGCGTGAATTCCCGGCCTCGATACCGAGACGCTTCTCGTCCTCGAGGACCAGTCGCACCTCTTCCGCGTTGACCGCGCGGATGATCTCGACGAACTTCCGCGCCTGAACCGCAATCCCTCCTTCCCCGATGATCTCCGCATCGCACGACGAAGTCAGCGAGACGTCCAGATCTGTAGCCGCCATGTTGAAACGGTCTTCGGCGGTGGTGAGAAGGATGTGAGAGAGGACCGGAATCGTCGTACGACGCTCCACGATCCCTTGCATGGGACCCAGCTCCCCCAGAAAGTGACTGCGATTTACGCGAATTTCCATAGAGATCTACTCCGACTAGAAGAAACAGAATCTTAGTATAGAAGTAGTCGTAGTAGGGGCTGTCGAAACGAAGGATTTCACTCGAAGTCGGACCACGAAAGCACTCTTGCCCACCGCAGATCGAGGAAAAGGCCTGTGGATGAGTTGTGGAGCGATGGAGGAAGACCGAAGGGTCGTCAGAATCCACAAGTTCTTCACAGAGGAATGACGCGGAGATCCACAGCCTCTCGCACAGGCGCTCCCCGTGGGCCGGGTCTCTTTTTCGCCCCTCGACACCCTCGGTGGCCAGCCTGGGTCTGCGACGACTTGGGTGTGTTCGGGGCTCCCTGAGATGGCGTATAGCAGCTCGTCGAAGGCGGTTAGCAGGCTCGCCAGCGCTTCCAGAGAACCCCGTCCGCGAGCAGATTCGCTACTATCCATTACACCTGGCAGGAAGGGAGTACGCGCTGTCGAATGGACAGCGGTTGGCGGCGAGGGCCTCCCAGGGGTCCGAAGGCACCGCGGATGATCGGTAAGACGCTCTCCCACTTCCAACTGACGGCCAAGCTCGGCGAGGGCGGCATGGGCGTGGTCTATCGAGCCACCGACTCGCGGCTCGGCCGAGAGGTGGCGGTGAAGGTTCTGCCGGACGGATTCACCGACGACGCGGAACGGTTGGCGCGATTCGAGCGGGAGGCTCGACTCTTGGCCGCTCTCAACCATCCGAACGTCGCTTCGATCCACGACGTCGACTCGCACGAGGGTGCGCACTTCCTCGTCATGGAACTGGTCGAGGGCGAGACGCTCGCCGAGCGCTTGGACCGCGGACCGGTGCCACTCGCCGACGCTCTCGAGATCGCCGCCCAGATCGCCGAAGGGCTGGAGAGTGCGCACGAACGCGGCATCGTTCATCGCGACTTGAAGCCGGCCAACGTCAAGCTGGCACCCGACGGCACATTGAAGATCCTCGACTTCGGTCTGGCCAAGGCGCTCGACGAGACGCCTGACGAGGTCGCGCCGTCGATGACCAACTCGCCGACCTTGACAGCGAACATGACCACTGCGGGCCTCCTGATGGGAACCGCGGCGTACATGTCGCCCGAACAGGCGCGAGGTGAACCCGCCGACCGACGGTCGGACATCTGGGCCTTCGGAGTCATCCTCATGGAGATGCTCACCGGGCGCCCGGTCTGGAGCGCCGGCACGGTGTCGGACACCCTCGCCGGCATCCTCGCGCGCGAAGCGGATTGGAGTTCGCTTCCGAAAGAGACCCCTTCGCGGATCAGAGAACTTCTCGAGCGCTGCTTCGAAAAGGGGGCTCGAGATCGACTCCAAGCGATCGGGGAGGCGAGGATCGCGATCGCTCGCTGGCAAGACGAATCGACCGAGTCGCCCGAGCCGGATCCCACCTCGAGTCGCAGCACGCCCATCTGGCTACGCCTCCTTCCATGGGCGATCGCGGCGCTGGCGCTCGGGTTCGGCCTTCTCAATCGACCGGAGGTCGGAGTCGAGCTACCGGTTCACCGATTCAAAGTGGGCGAGCACGAGGCCGGCATGGAGTTCGGCCCGATCCTCTCGCCCGACGGTGCGCGCGTCTTTCTGCTTGAACGAACGAAGCTCAGCATTCGCGATCTGGATCAGATCGAGCCGCGAACACATCCGGATCTGATCGGCATCTCCTCGCCGTTCTGGTCGCCGAACGGGAAGGAGCTGGCCTACCAGAAGGACGAGAAGTTGTGGAGGCTCGACGCCGAGACGCTCCGAGAACGGGTCGTCGCCTCGCTGCCTGAGGGGTTCCGCGTTCTGAGCGGAGCGTGGTCGCCGTCCGGAAAGATCTTCCTCTCGAAATGGCGAGGAGGGCTCTATGAGCTCTCGGTCGGTGGCGGGGATCTCAAGCAGATCTTGGAGCCGGACGAGAATCTCGTCGATCTTCACGATCTCATCCTCTTGCCGGATGGAGAGACGCTCTTGGTCAACCCCCACGAGACGCGAGCGGTCGGCAAGCTCGAGGCGATCCGGAACGGACAGCGCGAAGAGATCCACGTCTTCGACCGAGACACCAATCTCTGGGGTCTCGCCTATTCGCCCGCTGGACAGCTGCTCTTCAGCCGATGGGGCAGCAACCCGGGGATCTACGCGATGTCGTTCTCCACCGAGAGCCTGGAGGTCACGGGCGAGCCGCGCTTGATCGCTGCGGGAGGTGTTCTACCTGCTCTCTCGAGCGACGGCAAGCTGGCGTACCTCACACGCGCGGAAGGGGTGTCGACGCAGCTAGTTTGGGTCGATCTCGAGGGAAAGATCGTGGCGGTCGAGGGGCCACCGACCGAAGATCTGTACACGCCTCGGGTCTCGCCGGACGGCGGTCGCATCGTGTACGCCAAAGCGACCCTGGAGACCTGGATCTCCAACATCTACGTCTACGATCGAGTCCGCCAGACCGAGCGGCGCCTGACTCAGGGAGAGCACGACAGCGCTGGACCGGCTTGGACACCGGACGGTCGGCAGGTCGTCTTCTGGCGCCGCCAGCAGATGGACTGGGACCCCGAGAAGAACCGCATCATGCTGATGGGCGTCGAGGGCTCGCGGGAGCCGGAAGATCTCGGTCAGGGTGGCGGGCGGTTCACCTTTAGCCCCGACGGTGGGACGATGGTCTACGCAACCTGGGATGTGCGTCTTCAGCAGGACATCCTGAAGATGGACCTGGCCGGCGACCGCAGCCCGGTGCCGGTCTTCGTGGGACCGAAGCGCTACGTCAACCCAGAGCTCTCCCCCGACGGCACCCTGCTCGCCTACCAGTCGAACGAGTCCGGAAGGAGCGAGGTCTACCTGACGCGATTCCCCAGCCTCGAGGGGCGATGGCAGGTCTCTCAGAAGGGCGGTGGCGATCCCAGGTGGTCGCCCGATGGTCACGCTCTCTACTGGTGGCAGCGACTGATGCAGACGGAGTACTACGGCGAGATCCGGCCCACCACGCAGAACGCGATGATGGCTGCGGATGTCTCGGCTCTACCGGAAGTCCGCCTGGGCGCGCCCCGTGTCCTCTTCGACATGGACGGTGCCGACTTCGTGCTCGGGCGGGGGTGGGAGGTCGCCCCCGACGGGGAGACGTTCCTTGCCGTCAAGGAGCTGAGCGCTCGGCGCTCGGATGTGATCGTGGTCCAGAACTGGGCCGAGGCCTTCCCCGACCTTCAGTAGGTTCGCCCAGTCGCGACGCGTTAGCTGAAGTGCTCGACCATCTTCTGGATGGTCCGGTCGAGGTCTTCGTTGGTCGCTCGTTGACCTTCGATCTTCTCCACCGAGTACATCACCGTCGAGTGATGCTTGTCGTTGAACTGCTTGCCGATCTCGGGGAAGGAGAGGTCCGTCAGCTTCTTGCAGAGGTACATCGCGACCTGACGGGGGAAGACAATCTGGTGGGAGTTCTTCCGGCTCTTGATCTCGGTGACCCGCAGGCCGTAGTGGCGCGCGACGAACTTGATGATCTCGCCGGCCGTGGTTCGCTGGTCTTCCGGCGGCAGGATGTCTTTGAGCGTCTCCTTGGCCAGCTCGAGCGACAGCGGCTTAGCGGTCAGAGAGGAGAAGGCGAGCACTCGATTCAGAAGGCCTTCTAGCTCGCGGATGTTGGAGCGCACCTGGCGGGCGATAAAGAGCGCCACGTCGTCGGGCAGCTCGATCTGTTCATTGCCGGCCTTCCGTCGCAGGATGGCGACCTTGGTCTCGAGGTCGGGCGGCTGAATGTCGGCGATCAGGCCCCACTCGAACCGACTCCGCAGCCTCTCTTCGAGTGCCGGAATGTTCCGGGGCGAGGAGTCGGACGACAGGATGATCTGCTTCTGGCTCGTATAGAGCGTATTGAAGGTGTGGAAGAACTCCTCCTGCGTGCGCTCCTTGTTGGCCAGGAACTGGATGTCGTCCACCAGCAGCAGGTCGATGCTGCGGTAGCGCTCCCGGAAATCCGGCATCTTGTTGAAGCGCAGCGAGCTGATCAGGTCGTTCACGAACTGCTCGGCGGTCAGGTAGAGGATCTTGAGGTCGGGGCGAGCGCGCTCGATCTGACAGCCGATGGCGTTCAGAAGGTGCGTCTTCCCGAGACCGACCCCTCCGTAGAGGAAGAGCGGGTTGTAGCTCTTCGCCGGGGTCTCGGCGACGGCTCGGCAGGCGGCGTGGGCGAACTGATTCGAGTTGCCGACGACGAATGTTTCAAAAATGTAACGAGGGTTGAACTGGTCGCTCGAACGCGCCTCGATCTGACCCGTTACAGCCAACGGCTCGACCGAAAAGAGGACCTCGCAAGAGGTGTCTGCAACGCCCGCGATGGCTCGGTCCACTTGGGGGCGATAGCTCGCCTCCAGCATGTGGAGGAACCGCTGGTTGGGTGCTTCTAGCTCGATCGAGTCGGGAGTTTCGTTACGGACCTTGAGTGGCTTGATCCAAGTCGAAAACTCATCGGGATCCAGGTCCCGCCTCAGTCGATCTTGTAAGCGTTTCCAGAGAGAATCAGCCATTCGAAGACAAGGGCACCTGGTTTCCACAGGGCGTCCACAACCTGTGGAAAAAGAAAATGCGGCTCAGCAGGGCGAGCCGAGAGTATTGGAATCTCGCCGAAGCGGCGGTCATTGTAACTACACAGCCGAGCGGGGTGCAACATCCTACTGGGCCTCTCTGGCGATTTGTCACACGGCACATCGAGCGGAGGTTTGGGCGGAGGTCTTTTGGGAGGTTTGGCACACGGATTGCTTTGTTCTGAGGGCAGTTTAGAACCTGGTTAGCGGGGAGGTTCCCTTTCCAGTTTTATTCTCACCTTTGAAAGAGGTCGCTAGGCTTCACACTCCTAAGAAGATCTCGCCTAAATCCCCTACTTGCACAGGGGTAGAACCTCAAACTCCCACCTCCCGAGAACCTCCCCCCTCAACCACCTTTCACTTCCTAAACAAGTAGCCAGCTCGATGTCGCGCCTCCCGGCGTGGCGTCAGCTATGGCGTCAAGGCCAGCGATTTCTCCTTGTTTTGGCCTCTGCCGCCAAAATGGCGGCCGCTGGGCTACAGTCGAGCTCCCATGGGGGCCGCAGAGGATCTTCTCCGCTGGTACGACAGCGCACGGCGAGAGCTCCCCTGGCGAAGAGACCAGGACCCTTATCGCGTCTGGATCTCCGAGATCATGCTCCAGCAGACGCGTGTGGAGACGGTTCTGCCGTATTTCGAGCGCTTTCTGGAGCGCTTTCCCGACCTCGCCTCTTTGGCAGCCGTCGAGGTCGATCAGGTGCTCGCAGCTTGGTCCGGTCTGGGCTACTACCGACGAGCGCGACAAATGCATGCCGCAGCGCGTCAAATCGTCGCATCGGGGACGGGGTTCCCGAGCACGATCGAGACCCTCCGAGAGCTTCCCGGCATCGGGCCCTACACGGCAGCGGCGATTGGCAGTATCGCGTTCGGCATCGTGGAGCCGGTCGTCGACGGGAACGTCGAGCGAGTCATGAGCCGCTACCTGGCACTCGAGGCAGATCCGAAACGGAGTGCCGGTCGGCGTCGAGTGGTCGAGTCGGCGAGGCGCTTGCTCGATTCGGCTCGGCCCGGCGATAGCAACCAGGCACTCATGGAGCTCGGAGCGACCGTCTGCAAGCCGCGCTCGCCCGAGTGTGGGCTCTGTCCGCTTGACGAAGATTGTGTCGCTCTTCGGGCCGGAGATTCTGAGCGATACCCCGTTCTCGCCGAACGCAAGAAGCCACGCCGCGAGCGCCACGTGAGCGTCGTCGTTCGCGACCGTGCGCGCACCCTACTCTTCCGGCGGCCGGATGACTGCGAGCTCCTGGCGGGCATTTGGGAGGTGCCCTGGGTGCCGGAAGGGGACGGTGCCACCCCCGAGGCGAGTCTCAGCCGCGCCTATGGAGGGAGCTGGAGTCTGAGTGAGAGGGTCGGTCGCGTGCGGCACACGATCACCCACCGAGCACTCGAGATCGAGGTCTTCTTCGGCGAGGTCGACGCCGGCTCGAGTTTGGCCGAAGGTGAGGAGTCGGGTTGGTTCGCGCCGGCAGAGATCGATGAGCTCGCGAGTTCGTCGCTGCTTCAGAAGATCCTGCGGATGGCAGATCGCGCGTGAACCGACCGGCGGGCCTCGCCGCTCCTCTCCTCCGCTTTGCCCCGAACTCCGGTCCGAGTTCGCGACGCCGCGAACCGAATCCGCAGTGGAACGACGAGTTAGACGGCTTCGCTCAGGTCCGGGCTCACCACCAGGCGATCGGCGCTGGGTTCTGGAGACGCGGCCATGGCGCCGCCGCTGACCAGGTGCCAGCCGAGGAGCTTCTCGTTGATCTTGCGCAGCCGCTCGGTGGCGAGCCGGCAGAGAATCTTCAGTAGGCGAATCGACGAGAGTCGGTCGATGTCGAGAATCTGTTCCACCACTTCGTGCCGCAACCCGAGCACCGTGGCTCCCTCTTCGGGATGTGCCTTCGCATCCGCCGAACGGCTGCGCTTGTCGATGAGCGACATCTCGCCGAAGTAGTCGCCGCGCTTGAGGAATGAGAGCGCCTCCTCACCGGCGCCGTGGATGGACTTGCTGATCATCACCTGCCCGTCGGCGATCACGTACATCTTGTCGCCGTCGTCTCCCTCTCGGAAGATGGTCTCCCCAGGCTCGTACGACTCTTCGGTAGAGAGCGACGAGAGAAAGTTGATCTCCATGCTCGGCAGCCGCTGCTCACGGAAGAGATCGCGACGTGCCGCCATGTCGACGCGGGAGGCTCGGCTCGGGTTGGCCGACTGCGGCGTCGAGGTCCTCGACCCCGCGGTGACGCCCGGCGAGAAGAACTGCGTCAGGTGGAGGTTCGCGGCGCGCAGCTTTGCGGAGAGACTCTTCCAGAAGCACCAGTAGAGCGCACGCTCGAAGCCGGCGTCGAGATCCGCCAGAGCGGCCAGGTCCGACTGACCGAAGACCAGAAGCTCGGCGTCGGTGAGCGCCTGGACTTCACCCATACGTCCTTGGCGGTCGATGTAGTTCCCCTCTCCGAAGAGGTCGCCCTTGGCCAGACGGGTGAACTCGAAGTCGCCGATGGGCGTCGTCGCCCAGACTCGTAGGGAGCCCTCCGCCAGGAGGTAGACCTCGAACGACTCGTCGTCCCGAGAGACGAGGGTCGAGCCGGCGGGGCACGACATCTCGGTCAGGCTGCTGCACAGCTGGTCGATCTGCTGATCGCTGAAGTGGGCGAACAGTTCGAGGGCCTTGATCTTCTCCGGTATTGGCACGGTGGAATTGTGGCTACGGCCCGCCGGGGTGTCTGTTAAGAAGTCCCCGCGAGAAGCCCCAGAATTCCGAGCGAAGGCCTCCACAAATGTGGAGCTTCTAGCCGGTTTCTCGGGTGAGCCTCTCGACCAACGGGCTATTCGGTGCGGAGCGACGGGCCTCTCGTCGCGCCCAGGCACTTTTCTCGAGTGCGCCGCTTTCTTCCCACAGGTCGGCTGCCTGAAAAAACCACTCTGCGAAGAGTGGATCGCCCGGGCCGAGATCGCTGCGAAGCTTCGATTCGATCGGCGCGGAGATCTCCTCGAAGCGTCGACGAGCCGCGACCGCGTCTTGCGCCTGAAGCTCGACCCAGGCTCGGTGGAGAGAGATCGACTCCAGAAGGTCGGCGCGTCGTCGGCCGGCCTCGTACAGCGCCTCGAGCGCTCGCTCGGCATCACCGGAATATGCCGCAGACAGCCCTAGCTCCAACCACGCTTCCCCGTCGTCGTGGTCAAGGGTCAACACTCGCTCGGTGAGGGCTCGCGAGCGCTCGAAGTCGCCGAGATGTTTGGCTGCGATGGCGGCGGCGAGCAGTTCGTCACGCTCGGCCTCAGCGCCGACGTCTGCCGACTCGAGGGCGTCGGCGAACTCGCCTTGGCCGACGAGTTGGCCCGCCTCGCTCCGCGGCGCATGCCGGAGGACGGCCGTCAACACGATCAAGCCCGCCACAGCGACCAGGACCGTCACGACGAGAGTGATCAGCTCGAGGGTGCCCATGAGGTCAGAGGAGCTGTAGCTGCGGCGGGTTGAGCAGGCGGAATGTCTCCTGCTCGACCGCATCGATCCAGCCGTCGCGCCCCGCCGAGTCGAGCCTGAGGGTGGCGAGGCCGCGTTCGGAGAGCTCCCTCTCGAGCCTCTCCTCCACTGCGCGCTGGAACGCCGGGTCGGTGGCGCGAACCCCGTCGGCGGAGGGGGTCTCGACGACCGGAATGTGGACCAGGAGTCCGTACGACCGGAGCCAGGTGTCGAGCAGCGGCTCGAGAGCCGGTTGCGGTCCGGCCGCGAGCAGCATGTAGACGTAGTTGTCGAGAACGCTGCGATCGCAGATGACCACCGGGTAGTTCGACTCGGCGGTCAACTCCTCGGCGATCTGCGTGTGCAGGATCCACGATTGAGCGGCGACCCCGGTCTCCTGGTTGATCGGCAACGGGCAGCGGCGAGCGACCTCACGAACGACCTCCACCGACTGGTCGCGCGCCTTGAGCCGGGCGGCCAATCCATAACAGAGCGTCGTCTTGCCGACACCGTGAGTGCCGATGAAGGCGATCTTCAGTTGTCGCGGCTTTGTGCTCACGTCGAGACCATTCTAGTGGTCCGTTCCGATCGCTCGCCGGGTGCCGAGAGATGTCGAGACCTAGACCTCGCGCCGACCGACCAGCGACCGCGCGAGAGTCACCTCGTCGGTGTACTCGATGTCGCCACCAACCGGTATGCCGAACGCGAGGCGAGTCACCCGTAGGCCCTGCGGTTTGATCAGGCGCGCCAGGTAGAGCGCGGTCGCTTCGCCTTCGACGTCGGGGTTGGTGGCGAGGAGCACCTCCTCCACACCCTCGAGTCGAGCGAGAAGCCCAGCGACGCGCAGTTGATCCGGGCCGATGCCCCGCTGCGGCGAGAGCGCTCCCATCAGCACGTGGTAGAGGCCGCGGTACTCGCCGGTGCGCTCGATCGGCTGGATGTTGAACGGCTCCTCGACGACACAGAGCGTCGTGCGCTCACGCTCGGGATCGGAGCAGATGGAGCAAGGATCGATCGCAGTGATCGAATTGCACTGCGAGCAGTGGAAGAGCTTCTCCTTGACCTCGACAATCGACTCCGCGAGTTCCCGAGCATCGTCCACCGAGATCTTGAGCAGGTGGTGGGCGAGACGGGTCGCCGTTTTGGGTCCGATGCCGGGGAGGCGCGACAGTTCGCCGACAAGCCGCGCCAGCGGGTCTTGGGTCGACACGAAGGTCTAGAAGAGTCCCGGGAGCGCGGAGGTCATGTTGCCCATCTTTTCGCGCATGGTCTCATCGATGCGACGACTCGCATCGTTGACGCCTGCGACGATCAGATCCTGAAGCACGGTGACGTCTTCGGGGTCGACGACCTCGGGGTCGATGGCCACGCTCAAGAGTTCCTTGTGGCCATTCATCTTCATCGTGATCATGCCGCCACCGACGCTCGACTCGACCACCAGGTCTCCGAGCTCGCGCTGCATCTTGTCCTGCATCTCCTGCGCTTGCTTCATCAGCTTCCGAAGATTCATGGCTTCCTTTCCGCGGCGTCGGCCGCAGGGTCGTCCAGAGGTTCGACGTGGCCACCGAAGATGTCGAGGACCTTCTGCACGCGGGGATCCTGCACGGCGGGCTCTACCTCGGGCTCCTTGATGGGAGCCGCCGGAAGATCTTCGTCGTCGCACTCGACCACTCGCCAGGTGGCGCTCTCGCCGGCAACCGCCAGAAGTGCGGCGTCGAGCGCTTCGCGATTCGACGGACGCCCGAGCGATCTCATGTTGAGCCAGGGGTCGCCGGGGACGCAGTAGATGCGAAGGACGTCGCCCTCGAGAGCGATGGTGCGAGCTTCGCGCAGGTGCGCCGCGAGCGGCAGCTTGCGCCGGCTCACCTCGTCGAGGAACTTTCCGACCAGACCGTTGTCGTGCGCAGAGACCGCGGCCGTGACGGGCTCGACCTCCGGTTCCGGCTTGGCCTTCGGCGGCTGGGAGACCGCCGATTCGGGGGCCGGCTCCACTCCAATCGGAGGTGCGCCGTCGTCGGGAGGACCTTCGGGTTCGATCGGAGTCGCAGTCCCCCGCTCGGTTGGTTTGGCCTCGGCCTCTCTGGTCTCGGCCGGCTTGGCCTCGGCTGGCTTGGTCTCGGTCGGCTCGGCCTCGGCTGGCTTGGTCTCAGCTGACTTGGTCTCGGCCAACTCGGTCTCGGCCGGCTTGGTCTCGGTTGGCTTTGTCTCGGCTAGCTCGGCCTCGGCCGGCTTCTCTTCAACGGGCGCGGTCTCGGCGACCGACGGCGTCGGAGCGCTGGTGGTCTCGGGCTCGACTTCGAGCGGCGCTTCCGGCTCTGGCTTGGGTTCGGGCCCAGGAGCCGGCTCTGGCGTCTTCTCGGCCTGGACCTTGGCCGCGATCTCGGCCGAACCCTCTTCGCGGCCGCCGAACAGGCGGCCCGAGCCCGAAGGGTCTTCGGTTGCTGTCGTCGGCCCCGCCTCGCCCGACTCGTCAGGCGTGCGACCTCCGAGGATCTCCTCGACTCGCACGAGCTTCGGCAGCTCAGCCGCGCGGAGCCAACAGATCTCCAAGGCCAGCGAACCCATCTCGCTGCGCCGCACGGTGTTCTCGCTGGCGAGCATCTGGTGGACGAGTCGGAGGAGGTTTTCGTAGCCGGCTCGTTTGGCGAGGTCGGCGAGGCGCTTGGTCTCCTCGGTCGGCAGCTCGACGCTAGCCGCATCGCCACCGAGCGCGAGGTGGAGCGCGTCGCGGCCGTAGTTGAGGAACTCGGTATAGACGTGTCGAGGGTCCCAGCCCTGGTCGGCGACATCGGTGACGACGGAAGAGACCTCTCGAGAGTCGCCGGCGATCATCGCGCCGAGGAGCCGGAAGAAGATCGCGTGGTCGACGCCGCCGAGAAGCCGCGCGGCGTCTTCATCGGGGATCTTCCCCGAGCCGAAGGTTGCCAACTGGTCGAGGAGCGCAACCGAGTCGCGAACTGAACCATCGCCGGCACGAGCGACCAGTCGCAGAGCGGCGTCGCTGACCTCGATCTCTTCGGCGTCGCTCAAGCGCCGAAGGTGGGCGACCAGCTCTTGTGACGGAACGCGCCGGAAGCGGAACTCCTGACAGCGCGAGAGGATGGTGACCGGAACCGCCTCGGATTCGGTCGTCGCGAAGATGAAAACGAGATGAGCTGGAGGCTCCTCGACAATCTTCAACAGAGCGTCGAACGCCTGACGCGAGAGCCGATGGATTTCGTCGAGGATGACCACCTTGTAGCGATCGCGCGCTGGGCCGTACTTGAGTCCCTCGGTGAGGTCGCGGACCTGCTCGACCTTCGAGTGGGTGGCGGCGTCGATCTCGTGAACGTCGAGGTTCGTGCCGCTGCTGGCCGTGATCTCGGTGCACGAGGTGCACTCGTTACACGGCGTTGCCGTTGGTCCCTGTTCGCAGTTGAGCGCCTTGGCCAGAATGCGCGCGACGCTCGTCTTGCCGACGCCGCGGATGCCCGAAAAGAGATAGGCCTGCGCGATTCTTCCTTCGGTCAGGGCGTTCTGGAGCGCCGTGACGATCGGCTTCTGCCCGACCACCTGGGAGAAATCTTGCGGCCGCCACTTGCGGGCGAGAACTTGATAGGCCATGAGAGGGGGACTGAGGAGCAGGGGTCGAGGAAGGGTTCCGGTTGATCTGCGGCACCCGGCAAAGAGACCTTATCGCTGCTCCCTTCCGGGCCTGACGAGGTTCGGAATCCGCCGGTGCACAGGACCCGAACCCTTCCTCGGTCCCTGCTCACCACCCATCGTATTGGGAGACCTTGGGGATGTAAACACGTACCGGCCCGAGGGCTCGGCTAACATCCGGCGTTGGGAGTCTCGACCTTCGGTGGGCGGCAACGATCAGGAGTGGATGGAGCTGGCGATCGCACAGGCGCGACGCGCCGAGTCGCTCGGAGAGGTTCCCGTGGGCGCGGTTGTCGTTCGAGAGGGTCAGGTGGTTGGGCGCGGCCACAACCGGCGCGAGGTCGACGGTGATCCTCTCGCGCATGCCGAGCTCCTCGCGATCGCGGAAGCGGCGCGAGCGTTGGGCGACTGGCGCCTCGAGCGCTGCGCGCTCTACGTCACCCTCGAGCCGTGTGCCATGTGTGCGGGTGCGCTCGTCAACAGTCGGATCGAGCGGCTCGTCTACGGCGCAGCAGATCCAAAAGCTGGATTCTGCGGTAGTCTCGGCGATCTGGTCCGCGACCGGCGGCTCAATCATCGGCTCGACGTGACCAGCGGCCTACTCGCCAAAGAGTGCGGCGATCTCCTTCGAGAGTTCTTCGCCGAGCTGCGGCGGCGCCGGTAGGACCGGTTCTTTGGCAGAGAGGCCCGCGTCATGCGGGCCGGATGATGATCGGAGAGGTGACCGAGTGGCCGAAGGTGCACGACTGGAAATCGTGTGTGCGTTCACGCGTACCGTGGGTTCGAATCCCACCCTCTCCGCCAACGCTTCCTTTGGTCGCGTTGGCTCCGAGGGTGGGATTCGGTGCTCGTCGGTCGGCTAAGCGCCGAGCGACTCGGAGCGAATCCGTTCCTATTGGATTCCGCCAGCGCTTGCTTTGGTCGCGTTGGCTCCGCGGGTGGGATTCGGTACTCGTCGGTCGGTTGAATGCCGGCCGGCTCGGAACGAATCCGTTCTTACTGGATTCCGCCAACACCCCGGGTGAAGCAGACGGTGCGTTGGGCGCATCGCTTCGCTCGCTGGTTGGGGTCGTCGTCGTAGTACTGAAATCGAAAAGCGGAGAGGTGCCGGAGTGGTCGAACGGGGCGGTCTCGAAAACCGTTGATCGTGCAAGCGATCCGTGGGTTCGAATCCCACCCTCTCCGCCATTTTCAGTACCCGACCACGAATAGGCTGCACCACCTTGATCAGAGGCGACCGTAGGTCGGAGCGAGATGTGCCAGTCCGCCACCTCGCCGAGGACCTGGTCGGTCTGCCAGTCTCACGATCAAAGAAGAGGGCGGCGCGAAGAGGTCGAAGTCGCGCTTCCGACCGGACGAGAAGGTCGACAGGTCGTGTCTCTGGGAGCAGAGCCCACTACATGATGTGCCATCAGAGAATCCCTGCTGGTGGCGCCATCAACCGTTGACCTGCGAGCCTTTTTTGGTTAAATTAACTCGTTTGTTTATAGCCGCTTGGCTCCGCGCTGTCGAGTCGGACACTTTCAGGACCGGCAGCGAGGTATCGATAAATCATCTAGTGGAATAACCAGTCGTGAAACGTACATTTCAACCGAACAATCGGCGCCGCAAGAAGAAGCACGGTTTCCGCTCGCGAATGAAAACCAGACAGGGGCGGGCGGTCCTGTCGCGCCGGCGTAGAAAAGGGCGCAAGCGCCTGGCCGTATAGGCCATGGCCCGAAAGGCGGGGGTCCCTGACGGGGAGTCCCTGACGCGGGCAGAGCGGCTGCGCAAGCGGTCCGACTATCTGAGGTGCTATCGAACCGGTCGCCGCCGGCACGGCGCGTTGGCGGTTCTGTATGCAGCTCCCAACGAGCTGGGACATGCCCGTTTGGGCATGACGGTCAGCAAGAAGGTCGGCGGCGCAGTGCTCAGGGTGCGGCTCAAGCGGCGGATCAGAGAGATCTATCGGAGATGGAGCGAGCGGAGCAGTTTGCCGGCGTTGGATCTGGTGGTTCACGCCAAGCCGGCTATGGCTTCGGCGAGCTTCGATCGACTCCGCCGGGAGCTTCTGAGACAGCTCGGGAGCCTGACGCCGGAGCGCCGCAAAGCCTCCTGAGCCGAGCCGCGATCGGCCTGATCCGTTTCTACAAGCGCTTCTTGTCACCACTTCTACCGCGTGCCTGCCGGTTCATCCCTAGTTGTTCCGACTATGCGCGGATGGCGATCGTGAAGTACGGATTCTGGAGAGGCTCGGTCAAGGCGGCGGGCCGGATTCTTCGATGTCACCCCTTCCATCCGGGTGGCGTCGACATGCCCTGAGGAGCACGCATTGGACAACCGTCGTTTTCTTCTCGCGATTCTTCTCTCGATCGGCGTCCTAACCCTTTGGGGCTGGCTCTTCCCGCCGACCGAAGAGCCGCAGCTCACCCAACCGGCTTCGGCACCGGCAGCGGAGCAGAGTCCGATCGCGCCAGGGGGCGCGCCGCCGCCGGGCGCCACCTCGCCTCTCGATTCCGCGGTCTCGGAATCGACAGCGGCGAGCATGATGGTCGACGAGCCCCAGGCGGCGCTGGGGGTCTCGGCCGAGAGAGAGCAGACGGAGGTCGTCGAGACCGAGACGTACCGTGCCGAGTTCACCAACCGGGGAGCTCAGCTCGTGTCGTTCCTGCTCGCGGAGCACGCCAACAGCGACGGGGCGCCGCTCAACCTGGTGAGAGCTCGTGAATCGAGGCCGTATCCGTTTGGGTTGATGGAGCAGGGAGGCGAGCCGTCGCCGCTCAACGATGTGCTCTTCCAGGTGGATCGCAACGGGGGCGAGATCGTCTTTCGTTACCGAGGCTCGGCGGGTGCCGCGACCAAGCGGTTCACGTTTGCGGCCGGGAGCCTGTTCGAGGTCGACATCTCGTTCGACGACGGGCGCAGCCGGAGTGTCGTCATGGGCCCCGGCATCCGCAACCCGACCGAGAAAGAGCTCGAGAATCGCTTCGAGCGGAAGTCGGCCGTCTACCGAACGCTCGAAGACGACACCGAGACGGTCGACCCGAAGGGTGAGAAAGCCCCCGTCATCCTCCCCGGTACGAACCTCCGCTGGGTCGGCCTCCAGGACACCTACTTCCTGACGGCGCTGGTGTTTACCAGCGGCCCTCCGGACCAGGTGGTGCTCGAGCCGCTTCTCGGCGAACCGGGAAGTCCGATGCGCTTTCGCTCGAGGCCGGCGGACATGAGCGACGAGGAGGAGTCTTTCGTTCCTGAGCTCGATCTTCTCGTGCGACCTCAGGCGAACCGACTTCAAGCCAACGCCTACTGGGGACCCAAGGTCTACGAGGATCTCGAGTCGCTCGGGGTCGGGCTCGAGAAGGCTGTGGCGCTCGGACCGTTCCGGCTCCTCGCGCGGCCGCTCCTGATCGGGTTGCGTTGGATCCACGCCAACATCGTCTCCAACTACGGCTGGGCGATCATTCTCATGACTCTGGGCATTCGCATCATTCTCTTCCCGCTCAACCATAAGAGCGTGGTGTCGATGCAGCGGATGCAGCAGCTGAATCCGAAGATTCAGGCGATCCGCCAGAAGTACCGCAGCAAGCTGAAGGACAAGCAGGGGCGCCCGAACCCTGAGATGCAGCGGAAGCAGAACGAAGAGATCATGGCCCTCTATAAACAAGAGGGGGTCAACCCCGCCGGCGGGTGCTTGCCGCTTCTACTGCAGATTCCGGTTCTGTTCGCTTTCTACAGCTTGCTGAGCACGGCGATCGAGCTGCGCAACGCCCCCTGGGTTGGGTGGATCCAGGATCTGGCATCGCCCGATCCACTCCTCGTGTTGCCCATTGTCATGGGCGCCACTCAGTTTCTCCAGCAGAAGATCACGCCGAGTGCCGCCGATCCGATGCAACGTCGGATCTTCATGCTCATGCCGATCTTCTTCACCATTCTGTTTTTGGGTTTCCCGAGCGGGCTGGTTCTCTACTGGCTGACGAACAACGTCCTGGGCATCGCTCAGCAGCTTGGGTACAAGCGCTTCAAAGAGCGACAGGCCGCAGGCTGACTCGGGACGTCAGATGGAAGGAAGAAAGATGACTTCGAAACGACGCTTTTTCTCGGGCGACTCACTGGCCCACGCACTGAATCAGGCCGCGCAGCACTTTCAGCTGCTGCCGGGAGAGATCGACTACAAGACCGTCGAGAAGCGCCATGGCTTTCTCAAAGTGCGGCGCAAGGTGGTCATCGAAGTGGACGAGCTCAGCCCGAAACGTGGCGAGTCGGGAGTGGCGCCGATCTCGACGAGTGTAGAACCCACCGCGACTTCGGCCGACCGAGAGCCCGCAGTCGAGCCGGCGGACGCCGCGCCCGAGCCGAAGGCGGATCGGTCCACCGGTTCGACGTGGAGTTTCGAAGTGGGAACCGACGACTCGAGCTCCGTCGGTCGCTTCGATGAGCCGGAGGCCGATTCTGAGGAGGGCTCTGCGGAGCTCCCGACCGAGTCGTGGACCCCGTCTGAGATGGCCGCCGCCGTGAGCCTGGATCCGGAGCCGGCGGAAGAGCGAGGGATGCAACCGGCCGAGGTTTCGGCCGAAGCTCCCGTTGACGAGCCGGTCGACGAGCCGGCCGACGAAACGGTCGACGAACCGCCCGTCCGATTGGAGGAGTCCGAGGCGTCCCGAGAGTCCGAAGGTTCGGCGGACGAGTCGGACAACCGCCCCCCGCGTCGCCGTCGCTCGCGCCGCCGCCGTCGTGGTCGTGGCGGGAGCAAGGCGGGCACCCGGGTGGAGCTGGCCGAAGCGCCAGTGCCCGCGGGGGCCAAGTTCTCGAAAGCGACGGGCGAAGAGGCGGAGGCCGCATCGAAGGCGCTCGACAGCATCCTCTCGTTGGCCGACCTCGTGGTTGAGAGCGAGATCCTCCAGGGTGACGAGCACCTTCAGATCGAGCTACGCGGAGCCGACCAGGATCTACTTCTGAGGGATCGTGGCCGTTTGCTGCTGGCTATTCAGCATCTCCTGCCGCGGGTCGTACGGGGCTTGATCGGACGTTCGGTAGTCTGCAAAGTGGACAGCGACAACTACCACGACATCCGCGAAGAGCGCCTGCGCGACATGGCACAGCGAGCGGCTGACGAGGTCCGGCACGGGGGGCGTCCGAAGACCCTGGAGCCGATGTCTCCAGATGAGCGGCGCATTGTTCATCTCACGCTGGCCGACTACCCGGGGGTCGAGACCGAGAGTCACGGCAGCGGGCTGTTCAAGCGGGTGATGGTGCGCACGAGCGCCGGAGAGCGCTCGGCCGGCTCCGATTCCTACAGGCGGTAGCGTTTCTTCATCGCCTGGAAGCGTTCGAACGCTTTGGTGTCGAGCTCGGGTGAGATCCGCCTCTCGAGGAGCGGCAGCAGGAGCTTCCGAAGGAACGGTCCGCGGGCCATCCACTGGAAGTAGCTTCGGCCGCCATGGTGGTAGGGCCCGTAGAGCCTCGATCCAGGGAGACGCCTTTCGAGCCAAAGGAAGAGGGCCTCGTGGTCGGTGTGCATTCGGAGGGTGACATGCGGCTGGCGGCCGTCGCCCCCAAAATGCCCTTCGCCCACGAGGATTCCGACCAGGAAGCCCTCCTCGAACTCTGTCAGGTTCAGCGCCGCTGTTGTTTCACCGTCAGGATTCACGTGGAACCTCGATTGTTTCACCGTCACGTTCCCCGTGAAACAGGGGCGCGGTCAGCGGTAGTCTCAGGGCGAGGGTGAGCTTCATGGGCGTCGAGCTGCCAGATCTTAGCGAAGACCAGTTTCTTGACCGATTGGGTTGGGATTCCGCCTCTGCGATTCCTCGCGCGTCCGCGGCTTCGATGTATCAGCACTATCGAGAGCTGCGGCGCTGGAACCGCAGAGTTGCGCTGGTCGGCAGCGGAATGGCGCAGTGGGTGGTGGAACGTCTCTTCCTGGAGAGTCTTGCGGTGCTGCCTCTTCTGGATGGCGCCGCCGGCCCTGTGGTCGACGTGGGGTCGGGTGCCGGCTTCCCGGGGCTCGTGATCGCGGCGGCGCGCCCTGATCTGGAGGTTGTTCTTGTTGAGCCCCGGCAGCGTAAGTGGGCCTTTCTGCGGTCTGTCGCGGATCGCTCCTCGTTGGAGTGCATCTGCCTGAATGCTAGAGTCGCCGCCGCTTTGCCGTCTTCATTCCCGGAGTCTTTCGATCGGGTGACGGCGCGAGCGCTCCGGTTGGAACCAGAGTGGATGAGCGCTCTGGGCGGGAGGCTTCGTCCGGGCGGCTCCTTCCTCGTCTGGGCCAGCGCAGCGCTGGAAGTACCTGCGGGTTTCGAAAGCCTGCGCTCGATAGAACTTGGGGAAGGCCGCGGCAGGATCGAGCAGATCCGGGCGGCGTCCTCACAACAAACGAGTTGATGCAAAACGTACTCGCAGTGGTGAATCAGAAGGGTGGCGTCGGCAAGACGACGACCGCGATCAATCTCGGTGCGGCGCTCGCCGCCCTGGAGAAGCGAGTACTCCTCGTCGACTGTGATCCGCAGGGAAACGCGAGTCGCGGGCTGGGCGTCGAAGCGGAGCACCCCACGCTGTACCACGTGCTCTCTGATGGTGTGCCGCTCGCGGATGCGATTCGTTCGACGAGCTTTCCGAACCTGAGCCTCGTGCCCTCGGATCGGGAGCTCGTCGGAGTAGAGGTGGAGTTCGTGCGGCTCGATGGGTGGGAGGCCCGGCTGGCGAACGCGATCCGGGAGAGTCGCAATTCGTTCGACGTGCTGCTCCTCGATTGCCCGCCATCGCTCGGGCACCTGACCGTGAGCGCTCTCGCCGCGGCGGATGGAGTCCTGGTTCCCTTGCAGTGTGAGTACTATGCACTCGAGGGCATCAGCGAGCTGCTGACAACGATCCGGCGTGTGCAGTCCGGAGCGAACCGTCGGTTGGGTATCGCCGGCATCCTTCTGACGATGTTCGACGAGCGAACGAACCTCTCGAAAGAGGTCGAGGGCGAGGTTCGGCGCCACTTCGCCGGAAAAGTCTTCGAGTCGGTCATCCCAAGAAACGTTCGGCTCGCCGAGGCTCCAAGTCACGGCGTACCGATTCTCGATTACGACATCAAGAGCCGCGGCGCCGAGGCGTACCTCGCGGCGGCTCAGGAACTGCTGAGAAGAGCCAGATGAGTGCAAAGAAGAGAGGGCTCGGGCGCGGTCTCGATGCCCTGCTGAAGATCGAATCTCCCGGCGAGCAGTCGCTTCCTCTAGAGCGTCTCAAGCCGAACAAAGTCCAACCTCGGGTTCGGTTCGACGACGCCGACTTGGAGGAGCTGGCGAACTCCATTCGAAGCCAGGGTGTCGTTCAGCCGCTTGTCGTAACACCGCGTACGGATGGCGACTACACCATCGTCGCCGGAGAGAGGCGCTGGCGGGCGGCCGCGCGCGCCGGCCTCGAAGAGGTACCGGTGGCAATTCGCGAAGTTGCGGACGACCGACAGCTGCTCGAAATGGCGTTGGTCGAGAATCTCCAGCGGACCGACCTGAACCCGGTCGAGGAGGGAGAAGCCTATCGCCGGCTTCACGAAGAATTTGGCCTTTCGCACGAGGACGTCGCGATCAAGGTTGGTAAGGCGCGAGCGAGCGTTTCGAATGCGCTGCGGCTCCTTCGCCTTCCCGAAGATGTGCTCGACTTGCTCCAAGCGGGACGACTGACCGCGGGCCAGGCGCGGCCGCTGCTGACGCTCTCGAGTGAAGAGGAGCAGATTCGAGTCGCAAAGAAGGCCGCCGACGGGAAGCTGTCGGCTCGGGCGGTGGAGAAGCTTGTTTCCGCGCGACCGTCCAAGAAGGCGGCGCCCGAGGTCGATGCCGACACGGTCGCCGCGGCCGAGCGGTTGACCCGGAGTCTGCAAACGCGAGTTACAATTCGAAGGCGCGGCTCGGGCGGTACCGTACAGATCGCGTTCCACAACGAAGAAGAGTTGATGAGACTCTTCGATCTTCTGATCAAGAAGAGGAAAGCTTGATGTTCAAGAACGGCGAGGCCAAGGGCGATCTCAACGGTTTTTTGGATGCCGGTAGCCGCATTCAGGGTGAGCTGTCCTTCGAGGACACGTTCCGAGTCGACGGCCGGTTGGAGGGAAAGGTGACCTCCAAGGGCGATCTCGTGGTCGGCGAGCGGGGAGAGGTCGACGGCGACGTTCAGGTCGGTCGCGTCTACGTCTCGGGTGTTCTCAAGGGCACCGTGAAGGCGGAGCGGCGGATCGAAATCAACGCCGGCGGCCGGCTTCTAGGCGACATCCAGGCGCCGACCCTGGTGATCGAGGAGGGCGGCTTCTACGAAGGCCGCTGCGCGATGGAACCGCCGAAGCGCACAAGCGATTCCGGTGGCCCCTCCGGCGTCGTGACGCCCCTCGCGGCAAAGCGCGAAGGCTGAGCGGTCTAGCGCTCTTGTCCGGGCGCCGCTTCCGCCGCTAGCGTCTCGTAGGACGGGACGAAGGTCAGCGGGTGGCGTGCCAGGAAGGACGACTCGAATGCGGACACCAGGACCCGGCCGTCGAGGTCTCTTGCGATCGGGAATCGGAGCCCGTACAGGAGGGTTGGCAGGATGTCGATCACATGGGCGTCCTCGAGGAAGACACCTTGGCGGATGCCCTCTCCGGCGAGAAAGAGCACGCCGTCCGGCGCTCCATTAAAACGCCCCGGAATCGGCTTGCCCGACAGGTTCGCCATGAGCCGACGAACACCGGTAGGAGACTCGGCGCCAAAGGGCGAGACGATCGCCAACATCCGTGGCCCGGTTGCGCGATTCCAGAGCTGCGCCAAGAACGCGTCGAGATGTCGATAATAGGACGTGACGAACTGTGCCGACTGGTGGTGAAGGGGCGTCTGGTCGCCCTCGAAATGAACGGCGGAGTAGCTTCCGAAGTAGCGGGCTGAGACCTCTCGGAGGCCAGGAAGCATCAGAAACCAGGCCCTCACGCCGCCCTTCTGATCCATGAGAAACGTGGTGAGAGACTCGCGCCAAAGATCCCCCGCCAAGACTCGGAGCAGGTCGTGAGGCACGGCAAATGCGAGCTGGTCGACGACACCAGGGTCGATGTCATCCGTGGAGACCCGAAACAAGATGCCGCGCTCGACGAGCTCGGTCGGTCGCGCACTGGCCGCGAAGAAGTCGCCGTCGAAGTAGCGCTCCGAGAAGGCGAAGTCGACCTCGCCTCCAGATGGGTAGCAAACGGGCCAACCCACGACCCCGGTGTCGACGCCCAGCCGACCGAGAATCTCCCAGGCCACCAACGACTCCTTGCTCTGGGCGTCTGGAGGGCTCGCTTCGTAGCCGGCCGTCTGCAAGAGCGGTCCGCCGAACCCGGCGGGCACGAGCCGGAGGAGAGAGCCTGGGCTCAGGGCGCCCGCCGGAAAGATCTGCTCACCCAAGACTCCGTGTTTGTAGGGGAACTTTCCGCTCGCGACCGAGGTCCAGAGGGCGTCCTCGTAGGTCGGCGACAGGGTCGAGAGTCGACCGTGCGTACCGCTTGCCAGAAGCTCTGAGAAGAAGGGGAGCTGCCCCTGCCCCGCCAGCGGAAGAATCGCGTCGAGTGTCGCCCCCTCGATCCCTACGACAATGAGGGTTGGGCGGATTTCGCGCTCCACGGTGGAGGGCAGTGCGGCGGCGACCGTGGGTTTGAACGCCTCTCGCCTCTCGACGAGCACAACCATCGAAAGTAGCGCCAGGAACGCGAGAAACGCGCGCGTGCGACGGCTGTACGGCCTGGCCTGTATCGAATGCAGCAGGGCGGTATAGAACGTCGCAAGGCCGCAGAGGGTCAGCCAACCCGCCGCCTTGATGAGCCGAGCGTTCATCCCCGGCGGTACGAAGAAGGAATAATAAGAGGCGTGAACCCAGTAGGTCGTCGCGGCGACAGCGAAGACGGTCGCCAGAGACCAGGGGAAGACGCGACGCGCGAGGCCTTGTGACCGGCGAGTGATCAGAGTGAGCCCGACACCGGTGAGCGCACCGAGTAGGCCGCCATACAGGAGCGTTCCGCGCAAGAAGGGCCAGGCGCCAAAGGCGAGACTCGGGTTCAGGAAGAACATCAACCCCGCCAGGTGAGAGCCCAGCAGGAATCCAGGAACCGCGTTCAGCAGCTGGTCGAGCCGGTGCTCCGAAGGGGCCGGGGCTCGAGTCGGTTCAGCGCTCATGGAGAGCAGGCAAGGTCGGGTCGCGCTGGACCATAATGAAGGCCCGACGGATCGTAGCAGAGAGAACGTTGCAGCCCACGAAGCCCTATCGAACCGGCCTGACGCACAGGCTCCTTCTCCGCCTCGAACCCGAGCGCGCTCACGGGTTGGCGATGACCGCCCTGCGCGCCGTCTCGTCGCTGGGGCCGGGGCGCGGTCTCCTTCGGGCGGCCTATCGCACCCCCGAGGGCGCGCGCCTCGAGCAGCGCCTCTTCGGCCGAACGTTCCCGAACCCCGTCGGCTTGGCGGCGGGCTTCGACAAGAATGCCCGGGCAATCCACGGCTTCGAGGGCCTGGGCTTTGGCTTCGTCGAGGTGGGTACGGTCACGCCGCTCGCCCAGCCGGGAAACCCGAAGCCACGGATCTTTCGCCATCCAGAGAAAGAGAGTCTGCAGAACGCGCTCGGTTTCAACAACGACGGCATGGGCTCGATCCATCGGCGGGTGGTCGCGGGGCGGCCCTACCGCGTCCCGCTCGGGGTGAACGTGGGCAAGAACGCCATCACAAAGCTCGAGAACGCCGAATCGGACTACGAGCAGCTGTTCCGGCGATTCCAGGGCTCCGCGGACTACTTCGTGATCAACATCTCTTCGCCAAACACCCCTGGTCTGCGTGACCTGCAGACGCCCGAGCGAATTGCGGGACTGGTGCGCCTTGGTCTCGACCTGGGCGCCGAGCCGGTGCTCGTGAAGCTGTCTCCGGACCTCGAGGTGGCCGAAGCGTTGGCGCTCGTCCAGGGCGCGATCGAGGCCGGCGCCGCTGGCGTGATCGTAACTAACACGACGACGGACTACGACCTCCTGCCGGGAGCTGCCAGAAAGGGCGGCTTGAGCGGAGCGGTGCTCCGTGCCCGCAGCTACAAGATGCTCCAAGCGCTCGCGTCGGAGTTCTTCGGCCACACGACACTCATCAGCGTGGGCGGGGTCGATTCGGGCGACGAGGTTTACCGCCGGGTTCGAGCCGGCGCCTCTCTGGTCCAGATCTACACAGCCATGATCTACAGAGGTCCACGCCTGGTTTGCAGCTGCCTCCGGCGACTGGTACAACGTCTCGACGCCGATGGCTTCGAGACCCTCGAAGAGGCAGTCGGTGCGGACATGGCGAGGAAACAGCAATGACAAGAGATGATCCCCTGCGCCAGGTCGCCGTTGCTCTCGACACCGCGGATTGGCCGACCTTCGAGCGGTGGTGCGAAATGTTCGGCCCGAGAGTCGGCGTTCTGAAGGTCGGGCTGGAGGCGTTCACACGCTGGGGCCCTGACGGAGTCGAGGTTGCGCGTCGCTGTGCACGAGGGCTGTTTCTCGACCTGAAGCTGCACGACATTCCCAACACCGTGGCCGGCGCCGTGCGGATGGCCCGCGAGCTTGGAGCCGACTATCTGACGGCGCACGTTGGAGGCGGTCCGGCGATGATCGAGGCGGCGGCCGAGGCCGCTGGAGATCGCCTCAAGATTCTCGGAGTCACGCTGCTCACGCACCTCGACAGGACCCAGTTGGAAGCGCTGGATCTTCCGGGGGAAGCGGCCGAGCGCGTCGAGCGATGGGCATCGCTGGCCGAGCGTCACGGCTGTCGAGGCGCAGTCTGTTCTCCGCGCGAGGTCGCGTCTCTGCGGGCCCTCTCGCCCGAGTCGTTTGATCTCGTGACCCCAGGGATCCGCCCCGGCGGCTCGGCGGCGGACGATCAGAGGCGAACCGCTACGCCTCGGCAGGCGCTCGATTCCGGTGCGGACCTTCTGGTGATCGGTCGGCCCCTGACACGGTCTGCCGACCCACTCGCCGCTCTCGAGAGCCTTCGGCTGGAACTGTCTTCGCTGCCGAGCGCCTCTAGTTGACGCGCAGATTTTCGTCGTCGCGCTCGAGCGCGGGCTCGTCGAGCGTGCGCCGGACGGTCCAGATCAGGAAGAGCATGGCGTTCTGCAGACACCCGAGAGTGTCGAAGAAGCGAGACCGAGTCAGGTCTTCTGCATAGAGCCGCATCCGCAGGTTGACCTGTTCCAGGGGAATCGCAACACCCTGGAAGTCCACCCGCATGTCGAGGAGCTTCATGCGAATCTGCCAGCAGAACTCCTCCTGCCGCTTCTCGTCGAGGGCCAGGAGCTTCTCGCCATGGGCGGGGTCGAGTCGAACGCTCGCGTGGAGCAGCAGACGGTGTGGTGACGCACTCTCCTGAGCGAAGATCACAACCTTCCCTCCGGGATCCTGACCGCGAAGTGCCCAAGCTGCCCCCTCGCCGGTTCCCTCGGCCGTCTGCCAACCCTCGGCGAGTAGCCACTCAGTGATCGTCTGGCGGATCTGGTCTAGGTCGAGAGACATACTGGGTGGACAATGCGAGCGAATATGGGCGGACTGGCGGGCCCCGAGTGGAAATTTCGCGCCCGCCAGATGGTTTTTTGTGCCCGTTGAGGGGCTCTGCCCTCTAGATGATGAAGATCTGTTGGTCGATGTCGTGCTCGAAGGTCCAGTCGTAGGTGCGGAAGATCAGGTCTACCGTCACCGTGTAGCTGCACTCTACCTGCACCCGGCGGGTGGACTTGGTGACCTTCAGCTTCTTCTTGTCGAGAGGAATCTCGAGTTCCTTGGCCTTCTTGAGGATGCGTTTTCGCAGCTCTTCGCCTCCGGTTCGGCCGGAGAACTGCGCCTGCTCTTCGATGTAGTCGCCGAACTCTACGTCGACAAGTTTGACGGGGACGGCTTTGGCTGCGATGAGTATGCCCACGCCCAGCACGACCGCCCAGAGAAAACAGCCAAGCCTGCCTTCGCCGCGGGATCCGAGTCTCGTCATGTGATGGCCTCCAATACGAAAAAGATCTAGCGCACCACCTGGAAGCTACGCTCCCAGCGAGTCTTCGAGAAAAAGCTCGAAAACACCGAGGAGATCTGTCGGAGCCGGCTCATGTAGCCGGGCCATTCGGTCTGTTCCTGCTCGACCGCAAAAGACCAGTAGACCAAGAAGGCTCGTCCCTTGACGTAGTCCTCCGGTACCGCTCCCCAGAACCTCGAGTCGTGCGAGTTGTCGCGATTGTCACCTAGGAAGAAGAGGTGGCCGTCGGGCACCACGGTCGGACCGAAGTTGTCCCGCTGGCTGTAGTCCTCCGGTAGGAAGACGGAGCTCGGGTAGACACGCTCGTCCGCGTGGAAGGCGTATCCGGTCTCTCCGACGGGTTCACCGTTCACGTGCAGGATCTTGTCGACAATTCGGATCTCATCGCCAGGTAGTCCTACACAACGCTTGATGAAATCTCGACTCGGATCTTCAGGGAACTTGAAGACGACAACGTCCCCCCGGCGCACCTCTCTGGCGGGAAGTAGGAACCGCTCGACCAGGCCCAACCTCTCTCCGTAGAGGAACTTGTTGACCAGAATGTGGTCACCGACCAGGAGATTCTGCTCCATCGAACCGGTTGGGATCTTGAACGCCTGAACCACGTAGGTTCGTGCAAACGTCGCAAAGATCACGGCGATCAGGAGCGCCTCGAGGTACTCCCTGCCGATTGAGCGTGCCATTGCTGGTGTCTAGTTGACCATGTGGAACGTACGACCCCAGCGAGTCTTGGTCACGAAGCCGGCTACCGTGCGGGCGAGTTGCCCGACCTTGTGAGCCCAGCCCCTCCAGACTCCGTCCGAGGTTTCGCCGCCGAAGGACCAATAGACGAGGGATGCTCTGCCCTTGACGTAGTGCTTCGGGACGCCGTTCCAAAAGCGCGAATCGTGAGACTCGTCTCGGTTGTCACCCATGCAGAAGAACCGGTCCTCCGGAACGACGATCGGACCGAAGTTGTCGCGTCGGCCTGCCGCAGCAGGTATGACACGAGGGTCCTTGTGGATGGCATAGGTCGAGTCTTCGACCGGCTGGCCGTTGACGAGAAGTCGTTTGTCCACGACCTCCACCCGGTCGCCGGGGAGTCCGATACATCGCTTCACCATGTCGACCATCGGCCGTTCGGGGGATCGGAAGATCACAATGTCGCCGCGCTCGACCGGGCGGAGCGGAAGCAGGGACTTCTCGGGCGACGTCGGAGCCGCTCCGTAAATGAATCGGTTGACGAACAGGTGATCGCCGATCAGGAGCGTGTTCTCCATCGAACCGCTCGGGATGTAGAAGGTCTTGACGACGAAGGTGTTCGTAAAGCCGAGGAAGATCCCTGCGATCAGGAGTGCCTCGAAATATTCGCGAAGAGTGGACTGGCGGCGCTGCATGGGCTCCCTACCCTAGCCGAAAGAAGGTACCGCTTCTACAACGCCCTCCACAGGTGAGTCTATTCCGCCAGCCTGAAGCTGGCGCATGGAGCTGCTCGTAGGTTCGATTCTTTTATGCGCCGGGTTCTTCCGAAAGGTCGGCAGCGACTCGGAAGCCGAAGAAGTTCGCCGAGTGCGAGGGGTACCACCAGCCGCGACGCGCATACCAGGCGTCGGGCCAAGGCGGGTGGGGCCAGGCTCTGCCTCGTTGGACATTTCCGAAGCACTGGCCGACAGGGGTCCAAGCAAACCGCGACCAGTCGGTGAGCAGCCGGTCGGCCGTTGTCCAGGCGCTGCCGTCCGCAGGGGCTCCGACATAGTCTTCGTTCACGCAGTCGGCGACCAACTCGCTCGCGTTGCCTTCGAGGTCGAAGACGCCGAAGGCGTTTGCCGGGTAGGCCTCGACCGGAGAGGTGTGGAGCCACGGATCTCCTTCGGCCGTGGCACCGAAGCAGCACTTGACCTCGCCGCGACCCGCCCCCTGATTGGCTCGACCGAGAGCGCCGCGCTGAGCAAGGGTCTCGGCTGTCGAGCCTGCCCGAGCGACGTACTCCCACTCCGCCTCGGTGAGCAGTCGATACTGGCGGCCGGTCTTGGTGGAGAGCCAACGAGCAAAATGGATCGCCTCCGTCCAGCTCACGCACACCACCGGGTGGTCGTCCGCCTGTTCGAAGTTTGGATGTCTCCAGCTGGCGTTGTCCTCACGACGGCGAGAGCCATCGTCTCCGTAGACCTCGCACCAACCGCTCGCCACGGCCTGTGGTCGCTCGTCGACGAACGCTCGGAACTGCGCCACGGTGACCGGATGGACGCCAACGGCGAACGACTCCGAGATCGTGACGGTGTGAAGCGGCTCTTCTTGCGGTCGGCCGGTCTTGGCGCCCATCTGGAAATCCCCAGGTGGAATCACGACCATCTTCGGGCAGGCCTCACAGTCCTGAAACGTCTCGCCAGGCTCGATGGCCAGGCCGCGAGTGCAGGCGGAGAGAGAGCAAGCTACGGCGAGTGAGAGAAGCACAGCGAGTCGAGGGGTCATTCTTTGCGTTGACTCAGTGGCGCCCTTCCAGGTTCCGCGTTTGCCCGGGATTGCAGCCGCTGGTGGCTCCGCGGCAGTGAACCGCGCGAGGTGGCCGTCAAGCGATCGCGCAGCTGTCCACAACGCTTGACGCGAAGAAGTCCCCTTTGGTCATGGGCGGATCTCCAGCTACGCCTCGCCGCCGGTGCAAGAAGTCTGGACGGGCTGGGGCTGTCCGTGGTGCGGTGGACGCCTCTAAGTCACATCGAATGAGTCGGTTGGAAGATGCGGCCGTGATGGCAACGGGCTTGAGAGGGCATACGGACTCAACTCGGGAGAGGAGGTGCCGACCGTCCACCGAGCATCGATACAGCGCAGGCAGTAGCAGAGTTCAAAGAAGCCATTCCAAATCGACTCAAGAAGGAGAGACTATGAAGACGTCCTATCGGGCCGCAGCTTGGATCGCCCTCCTCGCCCTCGCCCTCCTCGCCCCAGCCGTTGCCGCCAGCGGCAAGGTGAATGTGAACACCGCCTCGGTGGACCAGCTCAGCCTGCTGCCGCGGGTCGGACCCTCCGTCGCGGCGCGCATCGTCGAGTTCCGCGAGCAGAACGGCAAGTTCAAGAAGCCAGAGGACCTGCTGCTCGTCTCCGGAATCGGAGACCGGACGTTCGACCTGATTCGGCCCTACGTCAGCGTCGAGGGAGAGACGACGTTGCGCGACAAGGTGGCAGCCGGCAGCGGCTCGAGGTAGGGGGGCGTGTCGCCGATGCGAAGAGCGGGCTTCACGTTTCTCGAGGTCCTCGTGGTGCTCACCATCTCTCTGGTGCTAGCCGCCGCAGCGACGCCTGCGATCACACGTCTGTCGGCGGGGCTGCGTGTCCGGACCGCCGCAGCCGAGATCGCAGGAGCTCTTCGAGAGGCGCGAGCTCTAGCGCTTCGCACCGGCGATCACGCCGCGGTCAAGTTCCGCGTCGAGACAGGAGGCGCCGTCTCGCTCACTCTCCACCGAGATGGAGATGGCGACGGCGTGCTCAACGCGGACATCGCTTCCGGGGTCGATCCTGCGGCGGGGCCCGCCCGCAGGATCCGCCACCTGGGTCATGGCCTGAGGTTCGGATTCCCCTCCGGCCCGCCGCCGACCGACCCGTCCAACCCGTCCAGGCTCCTCGAGCGTCTCGAGGACCCCATCCGATTCAACCGCTCCGATCTCGCCTCCTTCAATCCCCTCGGAGGGTCGACCCCGGGTTCCGTCTATCTAACCGACAGTCGCGCGCACCTCACGGTGGTGCGTCTATACGGCATTACTGGGAAAGTGAAAACGCTGAACTATGATCGTCTTACAGGAGTGTGGAAGTAGGTCCAACCATCAATACGATTGACGGCCCCCAGCGCGTGGGCTAGATTGCATTGGCTTTGAAACCCATTGTTGTTGTCACCACCGTCGGAAACCAGGAGCAGGCGAACCTCATTGCCGAGGAGCTGGTCATCGGCCGGCTCGCGAGCTGCGTCAACATTCTCCCAGTTCATCGCTCGGTCTACCTGTGGCAAGGGAAGATCTGTGATGACCAGGAGCTTCTGTTGGTCATCAAGACCAACAAGCGTCAGTACGCCCAGGTCGAGTCCACGATCCAGGAGCTTCACGACTATGAGCTTCCCGAGATCTTGGCCTTCAACGTAGCGATCGGGGAGAAACACTTCCTGAACTGGGTCACGGAGTCCGTGACCGGCGTACCGGACCCTCGCGACGAAGTGATCTTCCGCGAGGGGCCGATCGACGCCTCGGACGCTCCGTACTAGGTCGCTGCTCGCTAGATCGCCGAGAGCGCCTGCTCGAGGTCGCCCAGTAGATCCTCGAGCTCCTCGAGGCCTACCGACACCCGCACCAGGCCGTCGGTGATCCCCAGCTCCGCGCGCTGCTCCGGCGGAACCGAGGCGTGCGTCATCGTTGCCGGTTGCGAGATCAGCGTCTCGACTCCGCCGAGGCTCTCGGCGAGTGTCAGGACCTCGAGCCGGTCGAGGAACGCCTTCGCCGCCGCGTGACTTCCGAGGTCGAACGAAATCAACGCCCCGAAGCCGCCCGCCTGCCGCTGCTGGAGCTCGTGACCCGGATGGTCGGGAAGCCCGGGATAGAGCACGCTCACGACTTTGTCGTGCGAGTTGAGAAAATCGGCCACCGCGCGGCCGCTCTGCTCGTGCCGTTCCATGCGCACCGCGAGCGTCTTCAAGCCGCGAAGGACCAGGAAGCTGTCGAAGGGGCCGAGGATGGCGCCCGCCGACTTCTGTACAAACGCGAACCACTCCGCCTCTTGCTCTCGCGCGGCCACCAGAACGCCACCCAGGGCGTCGCTGTGTCCGTTCAAGAACTTGGTCGCCGAGTGAACGACAATGTCGGCGCCGAGATCGATCGGTCGCTGGAAGTAGGGCGACATGAAGGTGTTGTCGACGGCCAGAAGCGCGCCGCCGTCGTGCGCGATCTTCGCCGCACCCGCGAGGTCCGAAACCTCCATCATCGGATTGGTCGGCGTCTCCATGAACAACAGCTTCGTCTGGTCGGTCCACGCGGCCTCGACGTTGCTGAGGTCGGTGGTGTCGACCCAGGAGAACGTGAGGTTGTAGCGCTCGAGAATCTGGGTGAAGAGTCGGTAGGTGCCACCGTAGACGTTGCGCGATGCGACGACGTGGTCGCCGGCCTCGACCAGGGTCAAGATCGCGGAGATCGCCGCCATGCCCGACGAGAACGCATGTCCGGAAACGCCCCCTTCGAGTGACGCGACGTTGGCTTCCAACGCGCTCCGCGTGGGGTTCTGGACTCTGGCGTACTCGAAGCCCTTGTGCTTCCCGAGCTCGTCCATGGCGTAGGTCGAGGTCTGGTAGATGGGCACGGAGACCGAGCCGGTACTGGGGTCCGGTGGCTGGCCTGCGTGTACGGCACGGGTCGAGAAACCGAGTTTTCGCGTATCGCCTTTCAAAGGGGAATCTCCTTGGAGTCTGGATGGTGGCCGGCGAGCCCATGGTACGCGCTCGAGCCGGCCTGCGATCTTAGTTCATCCATGAGAAATGTCTCTGCTCTACAAGCACACCACGCATCGAGCGCGGGTATCATGCGCGCCATGACCGAAGAGACCTTCTCGCCGATTCGTTGGTCCGACAAAGGACTCGAGCTTCTCGACCAGACCCTCCTACCGAGAGAAGAGACCTGGCTTCACTGCAAGACCCCTGAGGAGGTTTCGGCGGCGATCTACCGTCTCTCCGTTCGGGGTGCTCCAGCGATCGGTGTCTCGGCTGCCTATGGTCTCGTCGTTGGTCTGCAGTCGCGTCCCGACGGCCAGGACGTCCGGCAGCGATTTGCCGAGGTCTCCGAGCTCCTCGCCAAGACCCGCCCCACGGCGGTGAACCTCCAGTGGGCGGTCGATCTCGGAGGCAAGGTCTTCGAGCAGAACATCGACGCCGGGGAGGAGGTGGTCATCGCGGCGCTGCTCGAGTGGGCGAAGAAGCTCCACGCCGCCGACATCCAATCCTGCCGACAGATCGGGGCTTTCGGCGCCGATCTCTTCAGCGCCGACGACCGGGTGCTCACGCACTGCAACGCCGGGGCTCTCGCGACCGGTGGCTACGGCACCGCGATCGGTGTCATCACCGCAAGCCACGACCAGGGGAAGGTCTCCCAGGTGTGGGTAGATGAGACTCGACCGCTCCTCCAGGGGGCGCGGCTGACGGCCTGGGAGCTCGACCGGCTCGACATCCCCTACAAGCTCGTGACCGACTCGAGCGTCGGTACGCTGATGGCGCGTGGACTGGTGGACCGGGTGGTGGTCGGCGCCGATCGGATTGCGGCGAACGGCGACGTTGCGAACAAAATCGGTACGTACACGGCGGCGGTCCTCGCCAACCGGCACGACGTTCCGTTCTACGTGGCGGCGCCACTGTCGACGATCGATCGCGGTACGCCGAGCGGTTCGGACATTCCGATCGAAGAGCGCGACGCGGAAGAGCTGCGCCGCGTATTCGAGGCGTCGATCTCTCCCGCGGACGCTCCGGCCGCAAACTTCGCCTTCGACGTCACCCCGAACGAGCTCATCGCGGCGATCGTCACCGACGTCGGCGTCCTGCGGCCGCTCTACACCGAGTCGATTGCCGAGGCCTTCCGCAGCGCGGGCCAGGTTTGAGCGAACGGGCCACCGACCAGGACCTCGAGCACCTTAGGCTGCTCTCGATCTTCTACTATGTGGTCGCCGGTCTCGCGGGTCTCGTTTCCCTCTTCCCGATCATCCATCTCGTCGTCGGCCTAGGGCTGCTGACGGGGCAGTTCGAGGGCGCGGACCCCACCTCGAGCATCGCCGGGTGGTTGTTCGTCGTGATCGCCGGCGGCTTCATCCTCACCGGTTTTGCCTTTGCGGTCTGCCTGGCCTTGACCGGCAGGTTTCTGGTGCAGCGCCGACGCTATCTGTTCTGCCTGGTGATGGCGGCGATGGCCTGCATGTTCATGCCGTTTGGAACCGTGCTGGGCGTCTTCACGATCATCGTGCTGGTCAAGGAGCCGGTGAAGGCTCTCTTCCTCGAGAACTCTCCGCCGAACGCAGCTTGAGGAGTCCGAGGGTCAAGATCGGGATGACCACGACCGCGAGAGACACCCAGGTCATCGCACCGTAGCCTTTTGCGATCAGCTCCACGAGGCCAAAGCGCGACATCGCCATGCCGGCGATCAGCAGCGCGATCGCGATCGCGGGACGGAGCCACCTCGGCATCGAGGCCGATCGAACCGAAAACACGCCTGCGACCCGCTCGTTGAAGGCGTGGATCAGCCCGGCACCGGTCTCGATCAGCGTACCGAAAAGAACAACCTGGAACGCGATCTGGAAGCTGCGCGAGCCGAGCAGTTCGAGCAGATAGTTTGCCGGCAGCGGGCGCTCGAGAACCTCCGGATACTGACCCGCCATGGCGAAGAAGAAGAGCAGCCCCGGGACGATGGCGATCGGCCCGGTGAGCGCGCCGGCCCAAAGCGCCTCGCGCCGCGTCTTGATGTGACGCGTCGCGAACAGGATGGCGGGCACGAGAAAGACCTGGAGCGCGCCGTAGCGGAGCCCCGAGAGGAACCAGCCGTCGCGAGATTCGGCGGTCGTGAGCGCTGAGCCGATCGCCTCGCCGAAACCGACGATCGCCCAGAGGAAGAAGACGAGATAGGTCGCGTAGAGCACAAACGACCAACCGGCGAGAAAGCGCTCGATCGTCTCTGTCCCCTTGAAGACCAGCAGGCCCACTGCGAGAAGGAGGCCAACCGCGCCCACAGCGGGCGAGAGACCGAACGTCTCGAAGAGGAACGTCCCCGCGGCTGCCCCGATGACGGCGAGAATCAGCAGCACGGTGACGAGGTAGCTGACCTCGTACAGCCACCAGCCCGGCCCGAGCAGATTGCGGAAGAAGGCTCGATAGTCGTACGTGCGGAAGCGGCGAGCGAGTTCGTAGGCGGCCATCGAGGTCAGGCTGACGACGAGCGTCGACGGGACCAGCATTCCCCACATGCCGCCGCCGGG
Source organism: Candidatus Multivoradales bacterium (assembly GCA_965212505.1). Lineage (GTDB taxonomy): Bacteria > Acidobacteriota > Thermoanaerobaculia > Multivoradales > JAHEKO01 > JAHEKO01. The sequence goes on along the minus strand of OZ243123.1, from coordinate 4,620,567 downwards.
CCCGTACCGAAGGAAGAACTCGACCAGCTCACGACCGGTGCCGTAGCCGCCGGCGATCATGATCGACTGGAAGACGAAACCGGGAAGCAGGTAGCGCTTGAACCAAGCTGCCATGAAGTGCGCGGAGTCTACCCCGGTGCCCAGCGGGTGCGGCCGGAGCCAAGACTCCCATTGCACTCGACGGAATCTTCCCCTACCCTTCGCTGTTCTAGTAGGTGGTTCTTTACAGTGGGGGCGAATCGGATTCGACGGGGAACAGGGCGGGTCGAGGGTTGCGTGTCGACCTCCGCACGTAAGCGGAAAAACACACTTGCCAACGACAACTTGGCTCTGGCTGCTTAACTGTTAGCCACGTGCCGGCAGGAGCCTGATTCGCGGCGCCTGTCGGGGCGACGATAAAGCGGATCTAGGGATGCGGTTCGTCTCGCGCCAAATCCCGAATCTCTAGCGAGACTGGTCGGTTGCATCGGTTGCCGATGTCCACACCGCAATCGACGAGAACTTCGAACAGCGGCTACGCACGTAGAGACTCTCGGAACGCGTTTTCCGGACGTGGGTTCAATTCCCACCGCCTCCACCATCCGCTCACTCAGCTCGCTCCAGGCGAAGGCGGTGGGAATTGGTCGTCGGCATGGCGGCCAGGGCCGCCACGCCTCTGGAGCCATTCCAGCTTTTCGCTGACCGACCCGGTTCGAATTCTTTGCGCCCGGGTCCACCACTTTCCACCCAGCACTCCACCCAGGCCCGTCTACTCGACGGTGAACTCGTGGACCATTCCTTGGATGCCGAACATCTCGGAGACCCAGGCGTAGCGGCCTGACTCGAGGTTGAAGGGGACGTAGCTCTCGCGGCCGGTGACCGTTTGCCCGGCGCCGCCGAGAAAGGCCGCGGGAGCCGGTGGCAACATCTGGTCGACCCAGTTCATCCAGAGGGCGACCTCTTCTGCGGTACGCCCATCTGCCAGTCGCGCGAGATGGACGTTGTGGCGGATGAACCCTTCCGGGACGTCGAGCACCTGGACCTTCGCCACATGCGGGCCTGCTGAGAGATCGCCCTCGACGGAGAGCTCGAAACTCGAGAGGGTGATGGTGACGTCGGCTTCGGGGCGCTCGAGTCCGGACGGTTCGTCGGTCACGATCAGGGGGCGCAACATCCCCTCGGCGCCGTGGAACCGATCTCCTTGAGACGAGGAGCGCACATAGCACTCCATGAGGTAATTATCCCCCGGCTCCAGGTAGACGATCGTCTCGGATCTCTGACCGGCGGCGGTGAAGCCTGGGCCGCCTTTCGGCACCGCTGAGTAGAACCACTCCGGAATCGCCGCGATCAGGCGCTCGAAGAAGGTCTCCTGGTCGAGCTCGCCCGCCCGATAGAGGGTGTAGAGATCCTGGAACGGTTTCGCGACCTCGGCTGCGTAGTCGTCGAACGTCTTGCCGTCGGGCAGGTCCCACAGAATCAGGAAGTGAGGTTCCAGCCCCTGGTTGTCGAATCGCAGCCGGACCCAGCCTGAAGGGAAGGTTGGCGGAGCAACGAACGCGTAGTCCTCCGCGCGGATCTCGACGACACCTCGTTCGGCGACCGTCTCCGCCGGCGGATCGAGGTCGATCTCCGACGAGGAGGGTTCCTGACAACTGACGAGCACCGCAAGCAGAACGATTGCCACCAGGCCTGACCTTGCTTGCATCGCGGACTCCTTCCGAGCTGTTGCTAGCTGATTCAGCTGATTACAAACATGCTAGCAGCGGAGGGTGCGTCGCCTTTCAGACACTGGCGATGGAGCACCTGTATCGGCGGGCGCTCTCCCGGAGACGCTAGCGCGTCAACGTCAGCCTCTCGCCCTCACGCTCGACCGTCAGGGCGAGATCGGCGCTCGCGAGCTCCGCCCTGATGGCAGAGATCTCCAGATCGCCGGTCGGCCGACCGTTGATGGCGACGATTCGATCGCCGGCGAGCAGTCCGATCGCTTCGGCAGCAGATCCCGGTTCGGTTCCCAGGACTTCGATCGGGCCTCCGCCTGACGAGCCTGCTCTCATGCCGAAGCGTGGGCCTTCGCCCCCGGCCTCGCGCACGACTCGGCGAGCTCCGTCGGTTGACGACGCGGCCCGAGCTCCACCCAGTGGACCGGGTGCGGGGTCGCCCTTGCCGGTCAGTGCGAACCGTTCCGCCTGCCAGTCGATGTGGAGCACCAGGCCGCGGAGGCCGGCGGTGCCGAGATTCGCGACCGGAATCGCGGAGAGCATGATCTGGTTCAACGGGATCTCGGCGTCGCCGACTCGTGCCGAGGTCTCGATGGGTGCAGCCCGGATATCGAAGACTGCGTCAACCGTCCGAGCCTGGCCGATCGTTCGAACCGGCCCCGAGAGCGGTAGGCGCCCTTCGAGCGGGTTGGGAACGGAGAGCACCCCGGGGTTTCCTGTGTCGAGGTGTCCGTCGATCTCGAGGTCGCCGAGGTAGACGGGTATGTCCAGAAGCGGCGCACTGGCACCGAAGGGCATCCAGCTCCGGACGTCGTCTCTCGAACCCCCGCCAAAGGAGACGCTGTTGTTCTGGAAGTCCAGCGTGATGGACCCTTGGTCTCGGAACATCGCGGGCCCGACGATGCCGTAGCCGAGGCCGTGCTGGCCCATGTCGAGAACCGGCGCCTCGAGCTCGCCCAGCGTGATGGTCCCGAGACCGACCGAGTCGACGTGTACGACGTCGACCGGAACTGGCGTTCCCTGCATCGGGCTCTGCAACTCGTCGCTGCCGACAACCTCGAGACCCAGCTCATCGACGAGCGACTTCATGACGACGAGATCCGGTGAGCCCGTGTCGAGAACAAAAGGATAGGGCCCCTGTCCGTTGACCATGAGCTCGACCATGGGGCGACCGGACGAGACGTCGAACGGAATGGTTTCTGCGAGGGCCTTGCCTGTGAGGATGAGCAGCAGAGACAGTGCGGCGACGTAGGCAGACTTCATGACGGACTCCTTGTCGAGCGTCGTTCGTGGACGATGGTGGACTCAATCTCCCGAAACGCTCCAAGGGGCGAGTGGTTCCAAGCGGCTCGCCCCGATGTACCGTCGGTAAAGGCGATCGAACGACGGCGACTGCTCGGATCGCGACGTTCTTCTCGATGAACACGACTCTGCCCTCGCCGAGGTAGCTCACCACGTCGCGGGTCTACTGGTCACGGGGCCCAACGGCAGGTGAACCCGCGCTGAGGCCGTCGATTGTGATCAGCCGGTTTGCGCAGAGCTGTTTCCCGAGGTTCCCGTGCGGGTTGTCGGAGACCCCGTAAGGTCACCTCCTCCAGGCGGAGAGGTTGAGGGTTCGGCTGGTTTCGTCGAGTGAGATCGTCCAGATGCCCCGGCTGACTGGATCGAAGCCGAGCAAGCGCTGGTCGTCTAGAGCCCTTAGAGGTAGCGAGGTCGCCTCGGGAGCGCACGGGATCGAGTAGACCTCGTCGTCGGCGTACCAGAGGAAATGCTCATCGAAGACCTTGTGCTCGTAGTGTAGGCGTATGTGCGTGACCAGACGATCGCGAGGGCCGCGCCGAACCCAGCCGCTGGCAATCGCCTCTACGCGCTGTAGCGCGCCCAACTTTGCTTCTCTCTCTCGCCATGATTGGAGAACGGCAGCGAGGTCTCGACGAGAGTAGCCAAACGGGTCGATCGGGCCGGCCACCCGGGCCGCGCCCTCCAGATCGCCGTCAAGGAGCGCGCGGGCTGCCTCCTGCGCACGTTTCGACGCTCGTGCCGCACGCTCGAGTGCCTCCTCGTCCGCAGGTGGGTAGATCACGTCGAGTGCGCTCTGGCTCTCCGCCCGCAGTCGCGGGCCTGAGGTACCTTGTTCCAGCCGGAATCTAGAACGATCAGGCCCCTGCCAAGAGCCGAGCCGCTCGCCGTCCATCGCCGGGGCGCTGGGTCGTGGTGGCAAGTCGAGGGTGCCGCCGAAGAGCAGGTTCCCCAAAGCCCCTTCGCGCGCTGGCCGAATGAGGATGTCGCGCACTGGAGTCCCGTCGATCGAGTAGTTGGACAGGAAGAGGACGACCAGATCTTCGTCGACGTAACGCCGATACATTGAGCTGAACGCTCCGTCGAGCCCGCTGTGCCAGACGACCCTCGTCTGCCGAGGGGTCTCCTGGAGGCGCCAACCATAGCCATAGGAGAGAAAGCTCGCCTCCGCCACGGTATGTGCTTGCGTCAGGCGGGACAGACTTCGAGGCGAGAGGACGCGACCGTCGAACAGAGCCTGGTCCCAACGCCATAGGTCGTCGAGGGTCGAAAGCACATTGCCCGCGCCGCGAAGGCGCCATCCATCAGGGCGGTGGCGTGAGTCTTCGCCGCCGCACGGATTTGTGAAGCCGCCGTAACCGAGTGCGACCGAGCGGTCGGTCCAGCGTCCTGGTCCCTCCCACGAGAACCCAGTGGACTCCATTCCGGCGGGTTCGAAGAGTTCTTCGTGAAGGAAACGCTCGAACGGCATGCCGGACACGATCTCGACGATCCCAGCGAGAACGGAGTAGCCGAGGTTCGAGTAGTCATAGGTGGATCCCGGCTCGGCGAAGAGGGGGTGAGCGAGCCATTTCGTCAGCAGCTCGTCGCGAGACTCGAGGTCGGCCTCCTTGCCGAAGTCGCCGACACCGGACGTGTGGGTGAGCAGGTGATGAATGCTGATCTTGTCTTTGTCTTCTGGGACGTCCGTCAGCACCGCCCCGAGGGTGTCTTCCACGCGCAGGCGCCCCAGCTCGACGAGTCTGAGGATGGCGGCTGCCGTGAACTGCTTCGAGACCGACCCAATGTCGAAGACGGTTTCTGGTGTCACCTCTTGGCCACGCCCGCGATCGGCGTGACCGTAGCCGGCGCGCAGGAGGACTCCTTCCGTCCGGCCGACCAACACGGCTCCAGAGAAGCCGAACGCCTCCCAACGCCGAAGGTAGTCGTCGACGCGCGTGGCGAGCGCCGCGTCTTCCGAGCTCCCGACCCGGGTTGCCGAGTGGGTGTCGACATCGTGAGTGCACGAGGCGGCTAGCGCGAAGGTGGTGAACGACCAGGCGGCCAGTTGCCTCATGTCACTTGTCCTCCAACACGCGTGTGAGCACCGCGTCGATCCAACGGAGCCGTGCTGCCTGGCCTTCTTGGGCTCCCTGGTAGACGAGTTCGTTGGCGAGGTCGTGTTCGCCGTTTGCCAGTCGCTCGCCATAGCCGGCCAGTCGAGACTCGACCCCTTCCCGAGCAAGCTCGAGGAAGGCCTTGCGGCGCGAGGGTGGCAGTGCGGACAGGAAGAGCACTCGAGTGCGAAGAGGGTCTGGAGGCACGCCGGTCACGACAGGGTCTTCGCCGCAGTCGAGCCAGTTCCGCAGACTGCGAAGTCCATTCTTGGTGAGCGTGTAGTGGCGACTGCGCCGCCGTCCCTGGCCGCTCGGCTCACTCTTCAACAGGCCCTTTCGTTCCAGCCTGGAGACCAGAGGGTAGATGGAGCCGACGCTCCCACTCCACGAGGGGTTGTCGGAGGCGAGGAACACCTTACGCACCTGGTACGTCGTACAGGGACCGCGCTCCCAGACGAGTCCGAGCACGCACCCCTCGAGTTCGGTGAGCTGGTTTCGTTTTGTCACCTGGACGACTATAGTATGATTAATACTATTGAATCAAACTCCTCCTTGAAAAACGCTCACCCGACCCAGTGCCGGTGCTCGGCGAACGCGATCCGAGTGCGGCGGTCTACCGAGTGACACCGATTTCTGTGATCGGTCCCTCGATGGCTGCGGTGAACTGAATGCGCTTGGCCCTCTGGTCGATGGTGACCGCGAAGTGTTCCAACACCCCGTAGCCGAGGAGCTGGGGCGTCGGCTCCTCGGCGAGGACAATCTCCGGATCGATCAACCGAGTCTCCGCCAGGACCACCGTTCCGTCTAGACGCGAGGCCTTGCGCTCATAGGTCGCCGTGACGGTCGAGATGTTCTCGAGCGCGCGACTCCCGGCGAGCGGCAGCGACGCCTCGTGCGAGCTCTCGAGGGTGATCGTGCCGCGGTGGCCGGAGTCGACGATCACCGATTGCATCGCCCCCGCGACGTCGATCTCGATGACCATCACCTTGCCCTCGTCGATGTAGGTCATCGAGAAGGGGGCGTCTTCGTCGAGGGAGCCGTAGCGGAAGGTGAGCTCGCGCTGCGGGTAGTCGATGGTGGTCAGCAGGTCCGTGTAGATCTGGTTCCCGAGGATGCCGTGCAGGTCGTCGGGTACTTCGGAGAGGTGGGCGTTGCCCGCCGTGAACCCGAGACCGACGATGCCGTGCACCGAGAGCCCGCCGAGAGTCATCTCCTCGATGCGCACCAGGTCGGCGGGTTTGAGCTCGGCGGTCGAGGAGTCGCCGACCATCGCTTGGCCGACGACCGGTAGTTCCAGCTGTCGCGCGACGTCCTGTCGGAGGAGCACCGTACCTCCCATCGCGGTGTCGACGGCGAGCCGCCAGGGCCCGGTGCCGTTCACCGTCACCTCGACGACTGGAATAGGGAAGCCTTCCGGCAGGATGAAGGGGACGGTGGTCTCCGAGGCCGCGAGTTCCACGGTCGGCACCGGTAGTCCGCCGTGTCCGCCAGATGCGAGAGCGCCAACCGCCGAAGCGAGAGCGATGGCGGAGACAAGAGCCAAGCGACGAAGGAGAGAAGTGATCTTTGAGCAGGACATCGAAGTTCTCCGGATCGGAGCGGGCCAAATTGCCACGCCGAGCCGGAGACTAGGGGGCTCGCCGGGGGCTGTCGCCCCAACCGATAGGTTGAGACCACCCCAAAAGCCCACTCTGGGGTCAGCCGGAGCGGGCCGCTTCGAGGTACTGCCGGGGAGACATTCCGGTGATCTGCTTGAAGACGCGATTGAAAGACGATTTCGAGCTGAAGCCGCTGTCGAAGGCGATTGCGAGCAGGTTTCGATGCTGATTCCTCGGCTCGAGCGCCATCTGGGTGAACGAGTCGACTCGTCGCTGGTTGATCAGCTCGTAGAAGTTCCTGCCCATCCCCTGGTTGATCGCCTGAGAGAGGTGGTTGGAGCTCGCTCCGAGATGCTCCGAGACGTCGTGGAGTGTCAGCCCGGGCTCGAGGTAGGGGCGGTCGCGTTCGAGGTGATCTTCCAGGCGCAAGACGAGCGCTTGCAGCTCTGTGTCCCCGAGACCGGAACGCTCGTACTTCTGCGACACTTCCGCCGCGGCGGAGGTCTCCCTCTCGGGCGGTGCTTCGACGACGGCGAACTGCCTCCAGCCGAAGTAGCCGATGGCGTAGATGAAAAGGGTGACGGCGGTCAACACCTGATGGCCGGCGCCGTGAGGAAGGAGATCGGGCGCGAGGCGTGTCGACACGGTGATGCCGATGACGACCACCCAGACGCCAAGGAGCGCAAGAACGATGTTGCGGAGCCAGGAGAGATCGCGTCCCTGTCTCTCCGAGTGTCTCTCCAGGGTGGCGCGGCCGTGCCGTCGCAGGTGCACGAGGGCGGCGGCAGCATAGGCGGGGACCGAAACGAGAATCGCGAGGGTGATGAGGTCGCTCAGCTGGAAGAGCGACACCGATCCGTGCTGTGTGTCGAGGCGCGGCAGGAGGAGCAGCACGAAGACCGCGAAAGCGACGAACGGCACGAGGTGGAGGCTGTCGGACCGCCTCAACCGGCGTCGACCGGAGGTCAAGGTGTCGACGTAGAGAAACAGGAGAGGTCCCTGGAGGAGCGGCACGCCGGCGTTGACGTTCAGCGCGGCGCTGGGAACCGCGACGCCTTGCAAGAAGAGCGCGTGCAGTAGATGGTGAGCCCCAAGGATGGCGATCCAGGTCGCGAGCACGCCATCCGGCAGGGTCTTGCCCCTCTTGCCGAGCAGCAACGCCACGAGAAACGCGGCCTGTGCGGCTCCGAGGAGGAGGATGGTCGCCAGTCCCACCGGGAAGATCTCCGGTGAGGGAGAGTACCTCGTCGAACGCTGCGAGGCTCAGCGGCAGTCGTACGTCGTGCCGTCTCGGGCGAGCTCGGTCGGCTCCCCATTTGCAGGGAGCACCCCGCGCCAACCTCCCCGCCAGCTTTCGGGTTCGGAGTCGAGGCTGTACTCCGCCTCGAACGAAGACCAGTCGTCGGAGAAGGTCATGCGAATCCGGCCGCGGCTGTCGTTCTCCATCCATGCGCCGTCGAGTTGGTGGTTGCTCAGAGTACCCACCATGGCCCCAAGGTCGTGGTTGGCGCGGATCGCGAAGACCCCGGCCGCTTTGTCCAAATCGAAGCGAACGAAGAACGGGCCGAACTGGGTGCAGTATCGGCGCTCCACGCTCGGCGCGGTCGAGTCGGGCGACGCTCCAGGCGCCGCGTGGGATCCGCCGAGCGCGACGACGAGCGAGAGAAGTACGAGAGAGAGACGAAGACTCAAAGCTGGGCACCTCCGGGACGAGAGATTCGGGTCCTCCATTCAAAGGTAGAGACACGCCGAGCGACGGGTGAGTTCCATTGCGAAGGGGTCGCGTTAGAATCGCGCCAGCTTTCATGCGAAGAATCCAAGCGTTGGTGCCCGTCCTGGGAATGGTGTCTCTGCTGGTCGCGGGGTCCGTCGAGGGGACGAGCTATGTGCTCGTCGACGACGCCCCGTTGGCAGACCAGGCCGAGCTCATTGTCGAAGGAGCTGTTGTCGCGCGCACGGTCTCGGACGCCTCCGGGCGAATCCGGACCCACTACCGAGTTCGGGTCGACGAGACGTTGAAGGGGTCGTCGAGACGGGAGGTCGAGGTCCGTATGTTGGGAGGGGTCGATCGCTCGGTAGGCCTCGAACTGAGGATCTGGGGAATGCCTCGACTGGAAGTCGGCTCCCGAAACCTCTTCCTGCTGCGCGCGAACACGGACGGGAGCTACCACCCCTTGCACCTCTTCATGGGCGCATTCCAGCGAGTCGAGGCGAGGGGTGACAGCTACTACCTCCGCTCGATCGACTCGGGCGGAATGCAAGCGGACGCCTCGGTCGTGTCGGACGGACGCGTACGAAACGCTCCGAGGTTCACTCGTTGGCTGGGCGACCGCGCCGCCGGCCTCGAGCGACCAGCCGACTATCTCGTCGCGTCGCCGCCAGACTTTGCCCCGAAGTTCTCCGTGTTCTCGTTCGAAGAGGCGCTCATCCGCTGGTTCCGGTTCGACGAGGGGCGGAAGGTCGTCTTCCGGAGGGTCGAGGGCACCGACGATGCTCCGACGGTGGGCAAGGGCGAGCTTCAGGACGCCATGCGTGCCTGGAACCGCCTGGTGACCGTGCCGGGACAGGAGTTCTCAGGCGCCCCTGGCACCGAGCCGAACATCCGCTTGAAGTCCGGGCGCACGACAAGACGCTCCGACTTGGACTCCTGCAACGGCGTCAACACGGTCCAGCCCTCCGACCTCGACGACTTCATCGAAGAGGACTACGACTGCGCCAATGGCGGCGTCGTCGCGATCGGCGGGCTCTTTTGCGTGTCGCGTGAGATGGGAGAATGGAAGGACCGCGAGTCGTTTGTGGTCGTCGAGGCGGAGGTTGTTCTCAACAACAACGTTCAGTGCTTCTTCGACGGCGTTCCAAACGGCAAGTCGATGGTCCTTGGGCACGAACTCGGCCATACCCTCGGCTTCCGTCACTCGTGCGGTGACAGCAACACACCGGACTGCGAGGGACACGAGTTTCTCGACGCCGCTCTGATGCGGGCCGGAGGGCCTCCGGACAGTCGGCCCGCGACTCTCGGTCGGGACGACGTGCAAGCGGCCTACTTCCTCTACGGCACCGATGAGACGACTCCGGTGCCGTGCTCGGAGCTCGGGCCCGGAAGCCGCAACTTCTGTAAACGGTGCGGTCCGTGTGGTGCGGGTCAGGGGCACTGTCGCCGCGACAAACAGTGTGTGGACGGCCTCGTGTGCGTCGATGAGGCCGGGCCGGACTTCGGCTTCTCGGAATCGACCAACGTCTGTGTCGCCGAGTAGCGGCAGTTGATCGATCTCGCCGCAGGTCACTCGAGCGGCAGGAAGATCCCGGTGCTAGAGTTCTCGGTAGTTCCGGTTTCTCTGGTGTTTCTCTGGTCCCGCTGATCCTTCCGAGAGCAGGGGGAGTCTGAGGGGGTTGATATGGAGTCCGTAGCGCATGGGCGTCGCTACAAGATCATTCTTGCCGTCAGCTTCGCGCTGGTCGCTCTCGTCTGCCTTCCGCAGGTAGGCGTCGCGCGAGTCGGTGCTCAACCGAACATCGTCTTTGTGATGTTGGACGACGCCGGTTACGCGGATTTTGGAGCGACCGGTAGCGGGTTCATTCAAACCCCGCGGATCGACCAGCTCGCGGCTGAGGGCGTCACGTTGACGCACTACTACGCAGCGGCGCCGCTGTGCGCGCCGACGCGCATCAGCCTGCTGACGGGTGAGTATCCGGGCAAGCTCTGGATGCGAGCCAATGGCAACAGCGGCGTCTCGGACGAGACGCTGACGATGCCGCAGCTCTTGGCCTCGTCGGGTTACGTCACCGGGCATGTCGGCAAGTGGCACATTCGCGACAACGACTCGTCCGAGTACACGCCGGGTACGGCCGGTTTCGATCTTGACGTCCGATTCAAGTCGAGCCTTGCATCCTCGAGCTCGTACTACGACCCATTCATCACCATCGACAACACGAAGGTGGTTCATCATGCCGGCGAGCATCTGACCGAGGTGCTGATCGACTACGCGATCGACTTTGTGACGGAGCACGCCGAGCAGACACCCTTTTTTCTGCAGCTCTGGCTTTGGGCGCCGCATGTGCCGCTCGAGCCGCCGGCGGACTGGGCCGCGCTCTACCCCGATACCGACGAGGGACGGGTCGGGGCGTTGATGTCCGATGCCGACGAGCAGATCGGCAGACTGTTCGACGCCCTGGAGTCTCTGGGTGTCGCCGACGATACCCTCGTGGTGATCACCAGTGACAACGGGGGCGACCGCCACACGCACGAGAACGACCCATTGCTCGGGCCATCGAACGCTCCGTATCGCGGCTTCAAGAACGAGATGTACGAGGGTGGCATTCGTGTCCCCCTTTTCGCTCGGTGGCCCAATGGGGGCGTCTTGCCCGCCACGACCAACGACTCATTGGCGATGAGCTTCGACCTCGTTCAGACCTTCTCCGAGCTCGCCGGCGTTGACGTCTCCGCACTCGACTACCCCGGCCAGAGCCTGGTGCCGGCGCTCGGGGGGGCCGTCATTCCTCGCTTCCCCAGGCTGCACTGGGAGCTCAAACAGAAAGGCCTGTACTTCGTCGACCCGGAGGGTGTGCTCGACGACTTTGCCGTGCGCGACGGCGACTGGAAACTCGTGCGAGAAGGGGGCTCGGTGGAGCTCTTCAACATCGACAACGATCCGAGCGAGAGCAACGACCTCTCAGCAAGTCAGCCCGTGATTCTGGACGCCCTGCTCGCCGCCAACCGCGACTGGCGCCGCAACACCGGGCGCATTCGACACGAGATCGAGTTTGTCGATGGCGACGTCGACATTTCGGGGATTGTCTGGACCTTCTCGGGCGGTGGGGTCGAACTAGAAGACAGCCTGTTCTACAACTTGCGTGAGAACGACTTCTCGTTCAAGGCGCGTGTCACGCCATCTATCAGCCCGCCATCGAGCTGGCAGCTCATCGCCAAGCGAAACGAGAGTTGGGAGTTGATCATTCTTCAGAACGGGCGTTTGCGACTGAAGGTCTTCGGCCCTGGCAGCCAGCAGACCGTCTTGAGCTCGTCGACCCCGGTGGTTCTGGGTCAGCCCTTTGACGTGGCGTTCAGCATCTTCGGCTGGTCGGCGGACGGCTCGTCCGTGCGCCTCTACAAGGACGGCGTCCTCGAGGCGGAGACGCACGAGCTCTCGAATGTGGCGTCGGCGCCGACGCCGATCAAAGTTGGCAACACCGGCGATCTCACGCGCCCCTTCCTCGGCACGATCGAGGATTTGGCGCTCTACTCGGTGGCCCTTCGGCCCGACGAGATCCAGGAGCTCTTCGAAGAGCCCTAGATCTCTACGCCCGGGCTTCGAGCTTCCCAGGCACGTCGCAGCTCGACGGCTCCTAGAACGACTGCAACCGCCGGCGGGGCCGGACTCAACTGCCCCTGGCTCCGAGGGTCAGCCTCGGCCGCTGGCCGGGCAGGTGGGCTCGACCGCGCCGCGGCACTCGCCGGGCGGTCCGGTGTAGCGGTCGATCGCTTGCTGAGCTTCGAGCGAGGGGCGGCCGCGCTGCCACCATCGAGCGATCGAGCCCTCCCGGTCCGTCGGTCCGCGGGAGACGATCACAGCCGCGAGGACGATCAGTGCGCCCCCTGCGGCGATGCCGACACCGATCGGATCCCCGAGCACCGCGATGCCGAGTACGGCTCCCACGATCGGCTCGAGGTTGAGGTAGACACCCGCTCGAGCGGCGCCAATGCGTGCGACGCCCCAGTTCCAGAGAACGTACGCGAGCGCTGTACACCCAAAGCCCAACCCGAGGAGCGAGAGCCAGACCGTGGCCGGCATCTCTGTTGGGGGCAAGCCGCTCCGCACTAGGGTCATTGGAACGAGCGTCAGGGTCCCGAAGGTCAGGATCCAGCCGGTGGCGATGAGCGCCGGGTAGCGACCGACCAGCCGCTTGCTCAAGATGACCCACACCGTAGCGATGATCATCGACATCAGGATCATCAGGTTGCCACGCCAGTCGTCGCCCTCGCCGGGCGCTCCGACGAGAAGCGCCACGCCCAAGCAGGAGATGGCAACCGCCGTCCAGCCACGCCGGCCGAGTCGCTCTCGTTCGAAGACGACCCCGGCCACCGCGAGGAGTGGGGCGCCCGTGCCGATCAGCAGAGCGGTACTCGTGGCGCTGGTTCGCGCGAGACCGCCGAACTGAAGGAAGAAGGTCACCGGGACCATCAGGAATCCGGTGAGGAGGAAGAGCCAGAGGTCACCCCGACGAGGCCAGGCTCTGCGGGGGAGAAGGATGGGCAGGAAGGGCAGGAGAGCGAAGAGCATGCGGTAGAGGAGAACGTGCCCGACGTCCAGTTCGTCGAGGGCCAGCTTGGCGAGTACAAAGGAGGCGCCCCAGATCGCCGACGATACGGTTACGGCGACGATGCCTGTGATCTCTTGCCTTCCGCTCATCGGAGGTACTCCTTTCGGCCTAACCGCCTATTGCGTAATAGGTGGTCAGATTCTAGAGTTGCTAAACTAACCTGTCAAGGAGCTTTTGATGGTTTCGAACGCGGGGCGCAAGCGACAGAACGCTCTCACCGATTCGGGTCTCGGGGTCGCCCGGCTGGATCTCTGTCTCGACTTCGTGAACACCGAAGGCCAGGAGCGCAACGGACCCCCCGATCACCTGGAGGAGCCCGCACTCTTCCTGGAGTGGGCGGCGCGGCGCGAGGCCCTGTCGCCGGACGGCCAGCGGCTCTTCGCGGGAGCGAGCTCCGCCGCTCGAACGCGGTTCCTCTCTCGGGCGAGAGAGCTACGAGAAGCGCTCTACCGTCTTGTCGGAGCTGCGATCCGAGAGGACGAGCCGGAGCCCGCCGACAGTGGGCTGCTCGAGCGCCGCCTTGCTCACGCTCTCGGCAAGCTGCGCCTTCGGTCTGAGCGAGGGCACTACCGCTGGGAGCTCGGCGAAAAGCGCCGCCGGCTCGACGACCTGCTCTGCCCGGTCGTGCTCTCGGCGGCCGACCTGCTCCGCTCGCCACGCTTGGACCGTGTCAAGGAGTGCCGGAGCGATACCTGTTCCTGGATGTTCATCGACGAGAGTCGGAACCGCAGCCGCCGCTGGTGCGACATGGCCGACTGCGGCAACCGGGCCAAGGCGAAGCGCTTCTATCGACGCCACTCTCAGGCCGACTAGGCGCGGTCTCGCTCTGGCGGCGGCTCTTCGTACTCCGCCAGTTCGGCGACGGTCTCGAGGAAGTCCTCGGGCCCGGCGGTTCGCAGCCGCGAGGCGACGAGCAGCCAGGCGCCGATCATGAACACCAGGCCGAGCGGAACGAAGCCGGCGATGCGGGCCGGCGCGAGCGGCCAGAGGATGAGGGAGAGCGCACCCAGGGCGCCGAGAGAGAGAAAGAGGACGGCCGAGTGATTCACTGCGTACTCCTCGCGTTCGACCTCGAGTCGCATCTCCGAGCCGGCCGGGGTCTCCTCGACCTCGACGCGCGCGAGCACCTGTCCGCGGCGGACGCCGGCGAGGACCGGCAGGTGGAGTCGCCCGCCGGCCGGTTCCGCCTGCCAAGCTGCGGACCACATCTCCGCCGCCTCGGAGAGCGCCTCGCGAACAACCTCGGGCGATGCGTCGAGTTGACGCTTGAGAGCGTCGGCCAATCGGTCGACCCGCCGAGCCTCGGCTAGGCCGCCTCCTCGACCAGGATCTCTTCGAAGAAGTCCTCCACCGCGACCAGGAAGCTCTCGACGTCGGGGAGTTCGTTGATCCGTTGACGCAGCTTTCGACCGTGCGGCAGGCCGTGTGTGTACCAACCGGTGAACTTGCGCAGCTTATGTAGCGCGAATTTCGATTCGTCGCGCTCGGCGACCCGGCGGAAGTGCGTGAGGATCAGGTCGCGGCGGTCCTTCACTGTCGGCTCGCGCACCGTGCTGCCTTCCATGCGGGCTGCGATCTGCTGGAAGAGCCAGGGGTTCTTGGTGGCGCCGCGGCCGATCATGACGCCGTCGCAGCCGGTCTCCGACAGCATTCGCAAGGCGTCCTCCGGAGAGCGGACATCGCCGTTGCCGAACACCGGAATGTCGACCGCCTCCTTGAGGCGTCGGATCTCCGGCCAGTCGGCCTCGCCCCGGAACATCTGCTTCGCGGTGCGGGCGTGCATCGCCACCGCCGCCGCACCGTTTGCCTCGCAGATCTTGCCGAGCTCGATGTAGTTGCGACTGTCGTCGTTCAGGCCCAGTCGGAATTTGACCGTCAGCGGAATGGAGATCGCCTTGCGTACCGAGGAGACCATCTTCTCCGCCAGCCGCAGGTTGCCCATCAGGGCAGCGCCGGCGCAGCCCTTGAGGACCTTGTTCGCTGGACAACCCATGTTGATGTCGCAGATGTCCGGTCCCAGCTCTTCGACGAGCTTGGCCGCTTCGACCATGGTGTCCACGTCGGAGCCGTAGATCTGAATGCTGAGGGGGCGCTCCTCCTCGCTGAACTGCATGAGCTCGAAAGCCTTGGGGATGCCGCCGACGATGGCCTTGGAGGAGATGAACTCCATGGTGACTACGCCGACCCCGCCGATCCTGCGGATGATCAGGCGGAAGTCCCGATCGGTCACTCCGGCCATCGGGGCGAGGATCAGGGGTGAGTCGAGCGGCACGTTGCCGATAGAGAGGCTCACGCGCCTATTCTAGAAGAGGTTGGCGCCTTCGCCCGTGGTAGCTTGCACGCGATGGGCTTCTGGATTCTCGGACTTCTGACGCTTCTAGTGCTACTGATCGTGCTCGAGGGCAAGCGTCAAGAGCGCAAGCTCGGGGAGCCGGCCAGCGGTCGCCCGAACGTACTCGGCTCGGCGCTGCTCGAGGTGCAGGGACACCTCGAGGCCGACCGCCGCGTGGAGTCGCTTCAGGAAAGCATCCTCAACGAGGACCGCGTCGAAGGTGAACACGAGCAGGATCAGGGCGACGACAGGTAGTTGTCGGTCTGGATCACCCCTTGCAAGCCCCCCGCGACGTGAGCGAATACCCTTCGATGGCAAGCCGTCTCTGTCTGTCCTTCGTCGTCACGCTGGCCCTGGCGTTTGCCGGTTCCGGCGTCTTCGGGGCCGAGGCGCCAGCAGACCCGATTCTCGACGCCCTGTCCCTAGAGCTCGACCGCTCGATGGAAGAGCTCTCGACCGAGCCCGACCCGCCCTACTTCCTCAGCTACGAGATCACCGAGAAGCACACGATGGCGGCC
Source organism: Candidatus Multivoradales bacterium (assembly GCA_965212505.1). GTDB lineage: Bacteria > Acidobacteriota > Thermoanaerobaculia > Multivoradales > JAHEKO01 > JAHEKO01. Next base: position 4,604,709 of record OZ243123.1, on the reverse strand, counting down.
TCGGCTTCGTACGGCACGCTCGAGTCCAGCACCGAGAGCCGAACCCGGCAGCTGGACGTCGACCTGCGTGTCGGCGACTACTCGCTCGACAACAGCCGTCGGCTGCGCGGCCAGGCCGGACGTTTCGACAGCGGCGATCGCTACCGCTACGTGGCCATGCCGATCGACGACGACCCCGACGCGATTCGCGCCGCCCTCTGGTACCGCACCGATGCGGTTTATAAGAGTGCGCGCGAGCGACTGACGCGCATTCGAACGGATATCCAGGTCGCCGTTGAGCAGGAGGACGCCTCCGCCGACTTCTCGCGCGAACCGCCACTCGAGCTGATCGAAGAGCTGGTACCCCTCGAGGTCGACCTGGCCGAGTGGGAAGAGAAGGTGCGACGCTACAGCGAACCCTTCGCGCGCCACGACACCATCTACCAGGGCCGTGTCGTGCTCCTCGCCACGGTCGAGTCGCGCTGGCAGGTGAACAGCGACGGCACGCGGGTGAGGGTTTCGGAGCCGGCCTACCGGCTGGTCCTGTCAGGGCAGACAAAAGCTGATGACGGCATGGAGCTGCCACGTTACGAGTCGTTCTTCGCGACGACGGCGGCTGGACTGCCCGACGACGAGACGGTAATGACGACGGCCCGGGGCATGGTCGACGACCTACTCGCTCTCCGAGCCGCGCCGGTCGTCGATCCCTACACCGGCCCCGCGCTCCTGTCCGGAAGAGCGGCCGGCGTCTTCTTCCACGAGGTCTTCGGCCATCGGGTCGAAGGCGACCGGTTGAAGGACGAGACCGACGGCCAGACCTTCAAGAAGCAACTCGGCAGCCGCATGTTGCCGGAGGGCTTCTCCGTCTACTTCGACCCGACCCTCGAGCGGCTCGGCGAGGTCGAGTTGGCCGGCCACTATCGGGTCGACAACCAGGGCGTCGGAGCGCGCCGCGTCACGGTGATCGAAGATGGGATCTTCGAACGCTTTCTGGTCTCCCGTGCTCCGATCGAAGGCTTCCCGAAGTCGAACGGCCACGGCCGACGTGAGGCGGGCTACAGGGCTGTGGCGCGTCAGTCGAATCTGTTTGTCGAGGTGCGGGACCGGCTTTCGGAGGAGGAGCTCAAGCGTCGACTGTTGGACGAGGTCGAGCGCCATGGCAAACCCTATGGTCTGCGGTTCGTCGACATCCAGGGCGGCTTCACCCAGACCGGCCGCACCCGACCCAACGCCTTCAACGTCACGCCGATACTGGTCTATCGCATCTATCCCGATGGCCGTGAGGAGTTGGTGCGGGGCGTCGATCTGATCGGCACGCCGCTGACCGCCTTCAACAAGATCGTCGCGGCCGACGACCAGCTGCGGGTCTTCAACGGCACCTGCGGTGCGGAGTCGGGAGGCGTTCCCGTATCTGCATCGTCGCCGGGTCTGCTGATCTCCGAGATCGAGGTGCAGAAGAAGGCGAAGTCGCAGAGTCGGCCGCCGATCCTGTCGGCACCCCCCCGGGCGCCCGAGGCCACGGACCGATGAAGTGCTGCCTGACGCTGCTGCTCTTGCTCCTGGCCGAACCCGCTCTCGCCCAGGTGACGAGTCTCGAGCGCGCCCTTTCCGACGAGCTCCACCGCTCGCTGGAGGAGTTGAGCGTCGAAGGGCTCGAGCGACCGTACTTCCTGGCCTATCGGGTCGACGACGTCGAGGCACGCTCGGCGGCGGCCAGTTTCGGCAGTCTTCTCGCGGGCCGGGCGTCGCACACGCGCCAACTCACGGTCGAGATCCGCCTCGGGGCTCACGACCTCGACAACTCGAACTTCCTGAGCGTGGCGGGCCTCCGTTCTCGGTCGGACGGCGGTCTCGCCAGCAGAACCCGACTGACGCTCGACGACGACTACGCCTCGATTCGACGACAGGTCTGGCTGGCGACCGATGCCGCCTTCAAGAAGGCGCTCGAGCAGCTTGCCCAGAAGAAGGCCGTGTTGCAGAACAAGACGCTCGCCGACGAACTGCCCGACTTCGGTCGGGCCGAACCGCTGGAGAGTCGTTCAGAGGTGCAAGGAGCCGCCGCCGAGGTCGGCCGCCTCGAGTCGCTGGCGGAAGCGCTCTCGGAACGCTTCAAGCAGTATTCGGCCGTCCATGAGTCGCGCGTTACGATCAGCGATCGGCGCGTCGAGAGCTGGTACTTGAACAGCGAAGGCTCCCGCTTCAAGCGATCGGCCTTGGGGACTCAGCTCACGCTCGAGGCGTCGACGCAGGCCCCGGACGGCATCCCGCTCGAGGACACCTTCATTGCGGTGGCCAATGGTTTTGACCGGTTGCCGGAGAAGGAGGCGCTGGTTCGAGAGGCGGACTCCCTCGGGTCACGGCTCACCGCGCTGCGAACCGCCGAGCTGCTCGATCGCTACAACGGACCAGTGCTCTTCGAAGAGGGTGCGGCGGCGGAGCTCTTCGCTCAGGTGTTCGCACGGCAACTGCTGGCGCGTCGCGACCCGCTGGTCGGAGACGAGCGACTCGCCAACTTGATCTCTCAGTCGACCTCCAACGGGTTCCAAGACCGAATCGGTGCCCGGGTGCTCCCGCGATTTGTCTCCGTCGCCGATCAGCCGAGCCTCACCGAACTCGAGGGCGCGCCGCTTCTGGGTGGCTACTCGGTCGACGATCAGGGCACCCCGGCCGCGACCACGCAACTCATCGAGCGCGGCTATCTCAAGCGTCTGCTGTCGGGACGCACGCCGACGCCCGGCGTGCCGGCGTCCTCGGGAAACTGGCGGCGCAGCGGGGTGGCGCCGAGCAACCTCGTCTTGACCGCGACCACCACGGCATCCGACGACGAACTTCTCGCCGAGCTGCAACTGTTGGTGAAGGATCGCGGTGCGGACTTTGGCGTGATCGTCCGACGGCTCGAAGCGGACCAACGTGGAGGCGCCGGCGGGGAGCCGATCGCGGCGCTCCTCGGGTCCGGCGGCGGTGGCGCGCCGTCGGCCGTTGTCGCCTTCAAGGTCTTCCCCGACGGTCGCGAGGTGCCGCTGCGCAATGTCGAGCTCGCGGGAATGACGGCCGCGACGTTCAAAGAGATCGTTGCCGTCGGGGCGCGCCGAACGGTGCACAGCGTGCCGTTCGCACCGGGGGCGGGCCTCGGCGCCCCGCGACCGACGGCCGCGACCAACGCCGGTCTGCCGATCGTGAGCGTCGTGGTGCCCGCGCTCCTGTTCGAAGAGGTCACGCTGCGCAAGCCGAGCGACGACATTCCGAGCCTGCCGGTCTCGGAGCACCCGCACTTTGCGTCGGGAAATTAGGGCGTCGGGAAACTAGGGCGAGGGGCCGACGGCGGGGGGTGCGTCGTTGGCGTCGTCAGCCGTTGCCGCGGACGCCGCGGCGCAGCTCGACCGCCCGCTCTCGATGGTGGCGCGTTTGTCGCGGCTGCGCTCGAGATCTTCGCGCTCTTCGGACCGGTCCCACTCGGCGAGTGCCGCCGGACATCTGCCCAGCTCGAACCAGGCCGCGCCGAGGTAGTAGTGCGGCGTGTAGTCGAGGAACTTCATACCGTAGGTCTGCACGCGCCGCGGCGGATCGCCTTCCGGCTCGTCGCAGAGGGTGCGCTCCATCCCCAAAGCGGCGTCCTCCCACTCCCGGGCCTCGAACGACTCGACCCCTCGTTCGAACGCGCGCTTGTGATCGGACTCGACGCGCAGCACGACGCTCTCGACCCGGCTCGCCAGTAGCGCGGCCAGGTCGTCGTTGCCGAGCGGTCCTGCGAGCCGGTAGTTGGTGTGGAACTCGAGCCCTCCGTAGCGAGCACTGAAGTTGCCGCTGACGGAGCAGCGCCGTTCCGGTCTGCCGTAGGCCTCGAGTACCTCGGCGAGGGTCGACTGTCCGGGACGGATGAGTTTCTGGGTCGCGAAGCGCTTGGCCTCGATCTGGATTTCGACGACCTCCTTGCCCTCCAGGCGCAGCAAGAGGCCGCCATCCGGAGCCTCGAAGACGCCTTCCTCGACCTCGCGAACGTCGGGGTACGCCTTGATCTTCTCTCCGAGGCGGTAGCCACCCGCCTCACCGGCGCCCTCGAGAATGAGGGTGTTGCCCTCCTGACTGAAGGCCGCGGGCGCGAGGACAGCGAAGGCCCCGAGCGCAGCGGCGAGATGGAAGAGGAGGCGTCTCATCAGTCCTCCAGCCACTCCCCGGCGATCGCCTCGGCGTCGTGTTGCTCCGACGCCTGGATGGTAGTCAGGAGCTCCCGCAGATTCTTGGACTGCGGACGAGGCTCGAAATGCTCTACCTCGATAAAGCTCATCAGTTTTCCCTCGTCGCTCAGCTCGATCGTTGCGAGCATGTTGCGAGCGGCGCGCATGACGACGGTGATCTGTCCGCTCTGCTCGAGCGATTGAAGTTCCGACGAGGCGAGAAGCTGGGCTCGTTCCACCACCGGCGGCTGATGGATGTCGAAGAAGTCGCGGCCGTAGCGGTATGGGACGAGAAGCAGGAACAGAACGAACACAGAGGATACGAGTAGATAGGCGCCGCGCTGGGCGATGCCCCCTTCGAGCAGATCTTCGGGCCGATCGATCAAGTAGTAGAGCTGGGCCGCGAGCAGGGGCACGAAGGCGGCCAGGCCCCAGAGGCTTTCGACGCCGGCGAAGAAGGCGGCGACCGCCAACGCCACCGAGGCCGGTAGCGCCGCGACGTGGTAGAGCTGCGACCAGCGAGAGGGGGGCGCGCTCGGATCGCTCGGGGGGCGGGCGATGAGAACGAGTACGCTGGCCAGCACGGCGAGCGCGGCGAAGAACTCGCCCAATCCCGAGCTTCCCGGGGAGAGGACACTTCCCAGGGTTTGCTCGAGGAACGCTCCCGCCCAGAAGACCGGCTGCTGGGCAAGCGCGGCGCGGTCGAGAATCTGAGCGTCGACCTGTCGCTCGAGGCCCGCGATCACCAGTTTTCCGAGCAGGCCGCCGAGTGCCGCAACCGGTAGGAGGAGTCCCCAGAGGGCGCGCAGGGTGCCGACACCCAGTCGCTCACGCCAGTTCGGCGTCGTCTGCGGGCGCTCGATGGTGGCGCTGACGACGCCGGTCTCGATCTCTCGCTTGAGCGCCTCGAGCTCGTTACGCACATCGAGCGCCGATTGGTAACGCCGCTCGGGCTTCTTCTCGAGGCAGTGGTGCACCACGCGAGCGAGGTGGCGAGGAAGATCCTTGCGCCTCTCGGTGAGATCGTCGGGCTGGCCGCCGACGATCCTCGACGCGAGGCCCGCCGCCGACTTGGAGTCGAACGGCTTGCGGCCGACCGCCATCTGGTACAGCACTACGCCGAGCGAAAAGATGTCCGTTCGAAGATCGATGTCGAGCCCCTGCACCTGCTCGGGCGACATGTAGGGCAGGGTGCCGATCACCAGGCCCTGGCTGGTGAGCGTGGCGTCGTCGTCCTTCTCGTGAACCAACTTCGCGAGTCCGAAGTCGAGCACCTTGACGCGTCCCTCGTTCGAGACCATCACGTTGCTCGGCTTCAGGTCGCGGTGAGCGATGCCCTTGTCATGAGCGGCTGCCAAGGCGTCGGCGAGTGGCACCGCAACCTCGAAGAGGCGGCCCAGCGCCATGCCGCGCGCCGGGATCATCTCGTCGAGCGAACGTCCCTCGACGAGCTCCATGGTGAAGAAGCGACTGTCGGCCACCTCTTCGACAGAGTAAAGCGTGACGATGTTCGGATGGTTGAGGCCGGCCACGGTCTCGGCCTCGCGGCGCCAACGCTGTAGCAGCGTCGGGTTGTCGGTCAGATCTTTCGGGAGCACCTTGAGGGCCACGCGCCGCTTGAGCCGGGTGTCTCGGGCCAGATAGACCTGGCCCATCCCGCCAGTGCCGAGCAGGTCGAGGATTTCGTAGGTAGAGATCCGATCTCCAGGATCGAACGCCCCCCCAGAGACTCGTTTCGACCCGGGGCGACCCCTTCCTGGAGGCTGATGACCGCGAGGCATCGTCAGCTCTTCCGTCGACGGGTCAGAACGTGACCACGCTCGACAGGGTCAGCACGTCGGCGCGGTCGGAGGTGTCGAAAGCCAGGTCGATCTGAAGGCGCCCATCCAGTAGAACGGCGCCTACACCGCCCGTCAGATGGATGACGTCCTCGCCACGCCGATAGCGGATGCGCAGAAGATCTTCCGGGTTGGGTCCGTTGAACCGAAGTTGGTGATCGGGGTCTTGCCACGCCCCTGCGCGCAGGGCCACCGGCACCCGCGAGTTGATCAGCAGGTACTCGAGACCTAGACGAATTTCGTCGCCGTCGTCGACTTCGAACTGGTCCAGCACGTTCTCTCGCGTCAGAACGCTGAACTCCGGTTCGAGGTTCGAGTAGGTGACGCGATCGAGCTCGACGCTCACGGTGAGCGAGTCGGTCGCGCGAACGGAGAAGCCGACCGCCAGAACGTCGGGAGTTCGGAAGGTTGTGGGCCCGGTCGTCCTCGCGGCCACGGCGGGACTCGTGCGATTCCGAGCGAACGCCAACGGACCGAAGGTGAAGGTCGTGAAGACGTCGAACTCCGGTCCCTCTCGATACACGGTGCCGGCACTCCATCTCCGGTTCTCGGATCGCCACAGCAGGCCGCCGATCAGGCCGATCTGACCGTCGTCACCCACCATCCGGCGCGTCAAGAACTCCTGCGGCGCGGTGAAGCGAGCCGGTTCGAAGAGCGACTCGTGTTCGTAACGACGAGTTCGGCCGTCGATGTCGATCTCGTAGTAGGAGACCCCCAGGCCAACCCAGAGACGCTTGGTCAGAGCGAAGGCTCCGGAGACGCCGAAGTTCTCGATCAGGAGGTCGAGGTCACCGAGGAGAGAGCCCGTCTTGCCGACTGCGGGCCCGGCGCCGCGAAAGAGGCCCTGCGAGACCAGGTCGACCTCGAAGTTCGCCAACTCGTGCCGGTAGAGCGCCACCGCCCACTTGCCGCTCTTGGCCGGCCGGGCGTAGGAGAGAAAGGAGACGCCCAGCGTGTCGCTCTCGAAATCGGTGAACTGCGGACTGCCGAAGGTGTCGGCGCCGACGCCGCTGGGGGCGCCCGAGATGCGGCCGCCGTTCAGGTACTCGGTTGTGTAGCTGGAAGAGCGGGTCTCGAAGGAGACCTCGGGGCGCTCGAGCCATAGCAGGCCGGCGGGATTGCTATACGCGGCGGTTGCGTCGTCCGCCCGTCCCACAAACGCGCCGCCCATGGCCAGGCTTCGGGCGCCCGGCGGCGCGAAGCTGAACTGAAGGCCGGCGAAGACGTCGTCGTTGGTCTGTGCCGAAGCCCAGCCGCAGCTCAACGAGAGGGCGGCTAGGCCGGCCAGAAAGATTCGAAACCGCGCTAGCGTCAAGACGTGCTCGGACCTGGCGTCATCAGATTGAAAGCGATATTCAGGCTACCACAGGCCTTCGGCGCAGCCGTCGCGCGGACGCTATGATCCGTCGTCGTGGCTTGGTATCAAGAATGGTTCGGTGAGGAGTACCTCGAACTCTACTCCTATCGCGACGTCGACGAGGCCGAGCGGCACGTCGACTTTGTCGAGCGTGTTGTCGGTGCTCACGCTGAGAGCCTTCCCAGAGCGGTGCTGGATCTCGCCTGCGGCAGCGGCCGGCACACGCTGGCTCTGCGGGCGCGGGGTTACCGCACGCTGGGTCTCGACCTCTCCCTGACGCTCCTGCGGCAGCCGCCACCGTTTCCTCGCGTGGCCGGTGACATCCGCGAACTGCCGTTTGCCGACGAAAGCTTCGACTGGGTGCTCAACTTCTTCACGTCGTTCGGCTACTTTGAAGACGAGCGTCAGAACTTTCGCGTGCTGGAGGAGATCGCGCGCCTGTTGACCCCTGGAGGGCGCTTCCTGATCGACCTCTTCAACCGCGATCGCGTGATTGCCGGCCTGGTTCCGGGCGAGACCCGTGAGCTGAACGGGAAGACGTTCGAGATCGAGCGCTGGTTCGACGACCAGACGGAGCGAGTGAACAAGCGCATCACGATCCGAGATGGCGAACGGCATCAGAGCTTCGTCGAAAGCGTTCGGGCCTACACCGAACCGGAGGTGACAATCGGATTGCGCTGGGCCGGCCTGGAGCTCGACCGACTCTACGGCGACTTCGACGGCGGAGAGTTTCATCAAGACAGCGAACGCCTTATTCTGGTCGGCCATCGACCCGCTCGCAAGGGACGTGTCACGCGATGACACGACCGACCGTCGACCTGGTCGAAAACGGACTTCTGCCGGCGATTCCCGCTGCACTTCTCGGTGGAGGCGCCAGAGAGTTGCTTCGACCGATCGAGTTGGCGGGCGAGCCCGGGTCGCTCTCGGCACCGGAGGTCGATCGTCGGGAGCTCGCGGCCGCGATGGCGGTGGCGAACGCCGGCTACGGCCACCGGGCGGCTGAGAAGATGGCCCGCAAACTGGCCGACCCGGCGACTCGAGTTGTCGTCACCGGGCAGCAGCCGGGCCTCCTGGGAGGGCCGCTCTACACCCTGTCCAAGGCGGTGGCGGCGACACTCTGGGCAGAGCGGTTGGAGGCGGCGGGTCAACCGGCGGTCGCCGTCTTCTGGGTGGCGACCGAGGATCATGACTTTCGTGAGGTAGCGCGCACCCTGTTGCCGACGCGGGAAGGCTCGCTGGAGCTCGATCTCGGTGTCGACCCGAGCCCGTTGATGCCGGTGGGTATGCGAACGCTTGGACCCGAGCTGCCGAGCCTTCTAGAGCAAGCTCGACGTGCGGTACCGGGAGATCGGTGGGGCGAATGGATCGACCGCGTTTCGACCTGGTATCGGCCGGATGCTCGCTTTGGTGAGGCGTTCAGCCGGCTGCTCGCCGGCCTCCTCGGAGAGCGCTGTCCGCTGCTGCTCGACTCGATGCTGCCGGCGCTCAAGACGGCACAGCGACCCTGGATGCGGCGAATCGTCGAGCGGCGCAGAGAGATCGACGAAGCGTTCCAGGCGAGGGACCGCAAGATCGCCGAGGCGGGCTTCGACCTTCAGATCAAGCCCTCGCCGGGCGCGTCGCCGCTCTTCTTCCTGCACGGCGAGGCGCGTCGCCGGATCGAGTGGCGAGGCGAAGACCGCATCGGCCTGCGGGGAGCAAGCGGCGTCGAGCACTCCACCGATTGGCTTCTCGGTGCGATCGACGAGAATCCGAGCGTCGTGAGCCCGGGGGTGCTGGCGCGGGTCGCCCTTCAGGACGCCACTCTCGGTAGCTCGCTGGTAGTGCTCGGCCCAGGAGAGCTCTCCTATCTGACACAGGTCGCGCCGCTCTATGAGGTGCTCGGAGTCGAGCCCTCGCACGCGGTTCTCCGTCCACAAGCGCTCGTTCTGTCGCACCATCAGACCGAGCGGTTGGACGATCTCGGGGTCACCCTCGAGCAGCTCGTGGCGCCCGACTTCGACCTGGATCGCGAGACTTCGGGCGGCGAGGAGGCGAACCTGGTACAGCCGGTTCGGAACGAGATCGACCGACAGCTGGAGCGACTGCGCGAGATCGCCGACCAGGTCGACTCGAATCTCGCCTCGCCGATGGACAAGACGCAGAAGCAGGTGGAGCGCGCACTCGAGACCTTCACGCAGCGATTGGGAGCAGCGGTCGCCCGGGGCCACGAGACACGTCGCGGGCGGCTCGAAGATCTACGCCTCACCTGTCGACCGGGGGGAGGGCTTCAGGAGCGCGCGGTCTCGTCGGCCTACTTTCCGGGCAGGTACGGCGATCGCTTCGTCGAGAGCCTGTTCGAACAGCTCTCGCTCGATCCGTCACGCTTGCAGGTCGTGGCGCCCTAGCCGCCCGAGACCGTCGAACAACCACCGATCGCATTCGTAGGAGTTTGAAGATGTCGCTCGACGTTCTCGCCATCGGCACGCACCCCGACGACGTAGAGATCGCCTGTGGAGGAACCCTGGCCAAGCTCGCGAGCCTCGGCCGGCACGTCGGCATACTGCACCTGACGTGCGGCGAGGCGGGAACGCGCGGTACGCCCCAGGAGCGCCGGACAGAGGCCGAAGCGGCCGCCGCCGCACTGGGCGTCTCGGTGCTCGAGTTCCTTCACCTCGGAGACGGCCAGCTGCGAACCGGTCGCGACGAGGAGGACCAGTTGATCGACGTGCTGCGTCGCCATCGGCCGTCGATGGTGCTGGGCCCCACACCGCGCGATCGCCACCCCGATCACGGAAGAGCACATCGGCTGGTTGGAGACGCCTGCTTCTATTCCGGGCTGGTGAAGCGTGGCTCGGGGGAGTCCCATCGGCCGTCCGCGCTCTTCGACTACATGCAGCACGACCCCTTCGAACCGAGCTTTGTCGTCGACGTAACCGATTTCTGGAACGCGAAGCTCGAGGCGCTCTCCGCCTACCGCAGTCAGCTCCACCAGGGGCCCAGCGACCGGCAGGACGAACCGGCGACCAAGGTCGCCTCTCCCGAGTACCGCTCGGCTATCGAAGGGCGGGCGCGGCACTTCGGTCAGCTCATCAACGTGGCTCTGGCTGAGCCGTTCCGATCGCGACTGCCGCTTGCGGTCGCCGACCCGATGACCCTGCTTCCAGGAGGACTTCCATGAAGATCGGGATCAGTTGCTATCCGACCTGGGGAGGGTCGGGCATCGTCGCCACGGAGCTGGCGATGGCGCTCGCCGCCTCCGGTGACGAGGTGCACGTGCTCAGCTATGCGCAGCCTTCGCGCCTCGAGCTGGTCGATCCGAACCTGAGCTACCACGAGGTCGTGGTGCCCAACTACCCGCTGTTCGACTACCCGCCCTACTCGCTGGCGCTCGCCACCAAGATGGTCGAGGTCGCTCGGCACCAGAAGCTGGATCTGGTGCACGTCCACTACGCGGTGCCAAACGCGGTCTCGGCGGTGCTCGCGCGGCAGATCTTGGCGCCTCAGCCCCTCAAGGTGGTCACGACGCTCCACGGTACGGACATCACGCTGGTCGGGAACGACCCGAACTACCTCGAGACGACCCGTTGGGGGATCGCTCAGAGCGACGCCGTGACTGCGGTCTCTGAGGACCTCCGTCGCTCGACAGTGGAACGGCTCGGTGTCGAGAAGGAGATCGACGTGGTGCCCAACTTCATCGATCCGAAGCGCTACGAGCGAGTGCGCGGCACCGCGGGCGCCCAGCGATGGGCTCAAGGCGACGAGCGGGTGCTCCTGCACATCTCGAACTTCCGGCCGGTCAAGCGGGTGCTGGACGTGGTCAAGGTGTTCGAGCGCGTGCACGAGCGGATTCCGTCGCGGTTGCTGCTCGTCGGAGATGGACCCGACCGGGCGCAGATCGAGCACTACTGCCGCGAGCGGCACCTCTGCGATGCGATCACCTTTGTCGGCAATCTGCCGGTGGTCGAAGAGATCCTGGTCGGCGCGGATCTCTTCATGCTGCCGTCCGAGACCGAATCTTTCGGTCTGGCGGCGCTCGAGGCGCTGTCGTGCGAGGTGCCGGTCGTCGCGACCCGGGTGGGCGGACTGCCCGAAGTGGTCGTCGACGGCGAGAACGGCTTCCTGCGCGAGGTCGGCGATGTCGAGGGGATGGCCGAGGCGGCCATCTCGCTGCTCGAAAACGAGGAGCGTCGGTCCGCGTTTGGTCTCGCGGCTCGCCGGCGGGCGTTGGACCTCTTTCGCGAGGAGAAGGTTGTCGGCAGCTATCGGGCCGTCTACCAACGAGTTCTCGACGCTTGACGACCTTCCGGGCACCCCTGTCGAGGGCGACGGGCGAACTGCGCGATCGGGGCTCCAGATTCCTTGCGTGGGTAGCGCCCGCGGCGGAAGAAGAGGTCGCCCAGGCGGTTCTGGGAGAGGTGAGGGAGCGGTATCGCGACGCGACGCACCACTGCTGGGCTTGGCGGCTCGGAGCGGCGGGTTCGGAGCGCTCGTCGGACGACGGTGAGCCCGCCGGTACCGCCGGTCGCCCGATGTTGCAGGTCCTCCGCGGCGCGGACCTCTCAGATGTGGTTGCGGTCGTGATTCGTTGGTACGGCGGCGTGAAGCTCGGTAAGGGTGGGCTCGCACGAGCCTACTCGGGGGCGGTCAAGGAAGCCCTGGTCGAGCTCGACACCGAGGAGCGTTGGCCCACCACCGACGTCGAGATCGAACTGCCGTACGACAAGGTTGGTGCCGTCAAACGCTGGCTGGATCCGCCGGAGATCGTGATCCGTCGGGAGGAGTATGCCGACCGGGTTCGCCTGGTGCTCACCGTGCGCTCCGAGAGGCTTCCGACCCTCGAGGAGCGGCTTGCCGAGATCGGGCTCGAGGCCGGCCGCGCCTAGCGGAAACGCGCTACATCCAATAGACTTGCATTACCGACACGATTAGGTCTCGGAGCATCAACGGCAGACAGCCGGAGGAGAGTTGCGCGATGGATGAGCCCCAGAATGCCTCGACCCCGCCCCCCCCGCCCCCGCCCGCGGACAGCGGTTCCGGAGGAGCCAGCGGTGGCAACAACGGCCTGATGATCGTCCTGTCCTACCTCTGGCTGCTGGCGCTGATTCCACTCTTGGTCGAGAAGGACGACAAAGAGGTTCAGTGGCACGCCAAGCACGGCATCGTGCTGATGGTTGCCGAGCTCGCGCTCTGGATCGTCCTGACGGTGATCTCCTTCGCGCTGGCGCCGGTCGGCATCGGCTGCGCGGTTGCGCTGCTTCAGATGTTCCTGAGCTTCGGAATCTTGATCCTGCACATCGTCTGCATCGTCAAGGGTGTCGGCGGTCAGCGGTTCCTGGTTCCGGGCATCAGTCAGTACGCCGACAAGTTCTGATCGGGACGGATCGGTTCCCCGTGTCGGCTAGCGTTCCAAGGGTGCGCCTGGTGGTGGAGGGGGTTCTTTGAGCGAGCCCGGGTTCGGGGCCGCTCCGCCTCCGCCGCCCTCGCCCCCAGCGCCTCCGGCCGCCGAGGAGCGGCCGGGGAACCCGTGGGAGCGGCGGAGCGAGCTGGGGTTTGGAGGCGGACTGCTCGCGGCGATCCAGCTCTTCGTTACAAATCCGAGCGGAGCGTTCGAGCAGACACATCGGCGCGGTGATTTCTGGAGCCCGCTCTTGTTCGGAGTGTTGGTGGGGTGGTTTGGCTCTATCTTGGGACAGGTCTGGCAGCTTGTCTTTCAGGGCTCGATGCTCAGCTTCTTCCCGGCCGACATGCGCGATGAGCTGGCCGCCTACTTCGTGACGACGCCGCTGATGCTGGCTGTGGGCATGGTCCTGACGCCGATCTTCCTCACCATCGGCTTGTTCCTCTGGAGCTGTGTGCACCACGTGTCGCTTCTCCTCGTCGGTGCTCTCAACGAGTCCGATGCCGGTTTCGAGGGCACTTTTCGGGTGAACAGCTACGGCTACGTCGTTCAACTTGCCGCTGTCGTGCCGATTCTTGGCTGGCTGATCTCGATCGTCTGGTTCATTGTCATGCAGACGATCGGTGCGACTCGGATCCATCGCACGACGACGGGCAAGGCCTTCGTGGGCGCGGTCCTGCCGCTCCTGGTCTGTTGTGCCTGCGCCGGCCTGATGTTCTTCCTCTTCTGGGCGATGATCGCCGGCGTCATCGCGAACCAGGGCTAGACCGTGTCCCCGAGCCGTCAGCTCGGACTGCTGTGGGGCGGCGTGGCGGTGGCCGTCGTTGCGATGTCACCACTCCTCCGGGAATTCGCCACCGCGCTACCGGCCTGTCCGGTTCGCTCGTGGTTGGACCTGCCGTGTCCGACTTGCGGGACAACGCGTGCCGCCCTGGCGCTCGCGCGGTTCGATGTCGTCGGAGCTCTGAGCGTCAGCCCGCTGGCGGCGTTCGGCTGGATTGGATTGATCGGTGGCGGATGGGCGGCCGGCGCGCTCGCACTTCTCGATCGAGCACCGGATCTCCGCCTTCGGCCGACACCTGCGCTTCGCCTTCTCGCTCTTCTTGGCATTGCTGCGAACTGGGTCTACCTCTTCGTCGTCGGGACCTGATCGAGGTCGACGTGGCGGCGAGGCGACGCAGAGCGCTGTGGGTGTCGTTCGCCCTTTTTGGCGTGATCGCGATCGATCTCTTCCGAGCGCCCGAGCGCCAACTGACCGCGCGCGTTCTCGTTGCCGGCATTCACCTCTATCAGCACACACTGTCGCCGGCGATGCCGAAGCTTGGAGTGGTCTGCCGCTTCGAGCCCAGCTGTAGCCGTTACGCGGAAGTGTCGATCCGGCGCTACGGCGCCGTTCGAGGGGTGTGGAGGAGCGCGACACGGCTGGTGCGGTGCGGCCCGTGGACGCCGGCCGGCACGGTCGACCCTCCGTAGCCGGTCGATCTCACCGCTTCGCGCTCGCGATTTGGTCGAGTGGAGTGGCTCACTTCGCCAAACGCGGAGGAGCCCGATAATTCATGCAGTGTTTGCGGATGACCAGTTCCTCCGCGATCGGCGCTCTGCGTCGACGCGCGTACATCGCTCCAGGCGACTGATCTGGCTGGGTGTCGTCGGCCTGCTGCTCATCGCGGGCCTGGTGACCACCACCGCTGACACCGCCGCGCGACAGGCGCGTGCGATTGGCGTCGACATCGAAGAGACCGAGGGCGGGCTCGTCCTCGTCGGAGTGGTCGACGGCGCTCCGGGCCAACGCGCCGGCCTGAAAACGGGTGACCTGCTCCTCCGCGTTGGGGGGCGGAAGGTGCCCGATCTCGACGCTTACGACGCCGCTGCGAGCACCTTTACGCGTGGTGCGCGCATCGAGTACCGGGTCCAGCGCGAGGAGCGGATTCGGCGGTACAACGTCTCGCCGGGCCGCGCGTTCCCTTGGCTGAGAACCCTCGTCGAGTGGCTCGCCTGTCTGGGCTACCTGGTCCTGGGCGGCGTCGCCTTGGTCCAGCTTCCGGGCGACCTGCGGGCTCGACTACTGATGCTTTTCTCGCTGGCGGTCGCTCTCGAGCTCGCCATGCCTCTCGACCTCGTGGGCGTGCCCTTGTACGGAGTTCTGGCGCTGCCGTTCCTGACGATTCTGATCGGTCTACAGATCGGCCTGGAGCTGCATCTAGCTGCGTCGATCCCCGATCGTGGTCGCTTCGGGCCCCACCGTGCGTGGCTGGTGCCTTCGTTCTACGTCGCCGGCGGATCGCTCGGCGTGGTCATGGCTCTGTCGCTCGCCTTCGATACCCTCGGGTGGCAGGGGCTGCCCTGGAGCATGGACTTTGCGCAGACGCTCTTCTGGGATGTCGGCGCTGTGCTCTGGGCGATCGCGGTGGTCGCCCTGCTCGCGACCGCGGCGAAACGGTGCGACGACGCGCTCTGTCGCCAGCAGACGCTCTTTGTTCTGATGGCTGGTTTGCCTTGGTCCCTGCACACTCTCGGGATCGTGGCGACGGACTACCTGGGCCGTAGCTATCCCGAGTGGATCGGAGTCGTCGAGCCGCTCGCGCTCCTGGCGTACCCGGTCGCGGTGCTGCTCGCCATCTTCCGGTACCAGCTCTTCGATCTCGAGTTCGTGGTCAAGCGAGGGCTGCTCTACACCGCCCTGACCGGTGTCTTGGTTTTGATCTTCTACACCTCGATCGGTGCCGGCGGTGCCTTCCTCTCGAGCTTCCTGCCGGGAGGAGAAGCGTCGGTCTGGCTGGTGGGTTTCGCGACCCTTCTGATGGGGCTCCTGTTCGCGCCGCTTCAGAGCGCGACCCAGGCGCTGATCGATCGGCAGTTCTTCCCCGAGCGTACGGCGCTCCGTGAACAGCTGATCGGGCTCGCGGGGGACCTACCGGCTCGTGGCAGCGTCTCGGCGATGGGGCGTGAGCTCGTGAAGGAACTCTGCGACCTGCTCGGACTGGAATCGGCGGCCGTACTCCTGGGAGGAGAGTCCGGGACGCTGTCGCCGCTCGCCTCCTCGGGGGCGTCGAACCGAGGTGTTCAGGGGCTGGTGCTCTCCAGCCTGGAACCGGCGGTGAGGGCACTCCAACGCTCCGGCCGCCCGATGACGCTCGACCACTTGAGCACCAAGAGCATCACCATCTCCGATCAGCTAAAGCCCTACGGTGCGGAGATCCTCGTACCGCTTCTGCGGCGCGATCAGCTCATCGGTGTCTTGGTGCTGGGTCGCAAGCTCGGCGGGCGGCCGTTCCCGGCCGAGGAGATGGAGCTTCTCAGCCTGCTGTCACACCACGTGGCAACCGCTTTCGAGTACTCGCAGCTCTACGAGTCGGCCACCCGTGACAGTCTGACGGGCCTCCTCCGCCGTGGGGCGGTTCTCGAGGCGCTGAGCCGTGAGCTCGATCGCTCGCACCGTTTCGGTCGCCCACTCGCGCTGGCGATGATCGACATCGACCGCTTCAAAGAGGTCAACGACCGCTACGGCCACCTGAAGGGCGATCTCACTTTGAGACGAGTTGCCGAGGCGATCCGCGGTGCCTTGCGGCTGACCGATCAGATCGGTCGCTACGGCGGCGAGGAGTTCCTGGTCGTGCTTCCGGAGACCGACACCGACGGGGTGCACGTCGTGGCGGAGAAACTCCGCGCGCAGGTGGAGGACGTCGTCACTTTGGCCGACAACGGTGACGAGATCCGGGTTACCATCTCCATCGGCGTGGTCGCCATGGATCAGCGTCCGGGCGTCGGAGGAGCTCCCGAGCTGAACGATCTGATCGCTGCCGCCGATGCGGCCCTCTACCGAGCGAAGAGCGGTGGCCGGAACCGCGTCGAGCTGCGTAGCAGCGCGACCGCCTGACGATCATGGAAAACCCGATACCCACCGAGCTTCGGCGCCTGCCGGAGACAGGAAGACTCCGCATTCTGTGGAGCGACGGCCATCAGGCTGAGTACGACTACGACTACCTGCGCGGCTACTGCCCGTGTGCGGGCTGCCAGGGACATCACACGATGACCGTCGAGTTCAAGCGACCGGCGGTCTCGGTGACCCCGTTGGCGATCGAGCCGGTCGGGAACTACGCGGTGGCATTCCAGTGGTCCGACGCCCACGCCACCGGCATCTACCGCTTCGATTTCCTGAGGCGGATCTGTCCTTGCAAGGACTGTGTCGAGGCCCGGAAGGGTCTGGAATCGAATTCGGAAGATCGAGGAGAGACATGAAGAGACAGATTCTCATTGGCCTGCTCGTCGGGCTGTTCATCACCCCTCTGGCAAGCGCCGAGAGCCCACGTGTCGCGCTCGAGACCACCATGGGAACCGTCGTTCTCGAGTTGGACCGAGAGAAGGCGCCGACCACCGTGCGCAGCTTTCTCGCGACCGTCGAGTCGGGCTTCTATAGCGGCACCATCTTCCATCGGGTGATCAAGGGCTTCATGGTCCAGGGCGGTGGCTTCTCCGAGGCCGGCGAGCTCAAGGAGACCGACAAACAGCTCACCAACGAGGCCGACAACGGACTCAAGAATCGTCGCGGCACGGTCGCGATGGCACGCAAGGCGTCACCCCATAGCGCCTCGGTGCAGTTCTTCATCAACCACGCCGACAACTCATTCCTGGACCACACCGCCCCGACGCCTCGCGGCTGGGGCTACTGTGTCTTCGGGCGCGTGGTCGAGGGGATGGACGTGGTCGACAAGATGGCCGAGGTGTCGGTGCGGCGCAGTCGCCTCTCCGAGGCGCAGCCGCTCGAGACGATCTCGATCATCCGCGCTCGCGTGCTCGAGCCGGCCGCGACCGGCGACGGCAGCTAATCTGAGCGGAGGTTACTTGCGGGTCTTCTCGCGGATGAACGCGAGACAGGCCCAGAGCACTTCGAGCTGCTCCCGCCCCTGAGGCAGGTCGCTGCTCCGCCAGATGTCGCGGACGGCCGACAGCAGGGTGTGGAAGCCGACGTCAAGCTTCTTGTCGATGATCCGGCGCATGGCACCGAAGACGTCGGAAGCGTTCCAGAGCGACGGGTGCTTGCCGCGCAACTCCTGCCAGGCGACCTTCACCGCTGCGACTCGCTCCTCACCGACCTCGGTGTTCGGAGCCGCGTCGAGCAGTCGCTTCACCACGCCGAGCCCGTCGAACTCCTCGTCGGGCGGCGCCTCGAGCTTGCTGATCACCTGCCAGTGCTGCGGCAGGAGCTCTTCCTTCTTAATCTGCATCACCTTCGCATCGAAGAGCTTGGTGTTGAGCAGATTGAAGAGAAGCTCGAGGCTCGGCAGATCCTCACCGGCCACCCAGCCGGCGATCTCCTCCTGAGACGGCAGGACGCGCGCCGGAGGCTTCGGCTTCGGTGGGGGCGCGGGTGGGGCCGCGGCTTCTGTGGGCTCGGTCGACTCGGTCGACGGGGTACCGCTCTCGTTCTCGCTCATGGCCGGGCGAAAGTTACCATGGAGCGCCTGCCGGCGAGAATGCCGGGGCGGCTGCTACCGAGGTGTCGCCGCCCTGGGGGAGCGGAGGGATGGTGCCGAAGGCCGGACTCGAACCGGCACGGGTTGCCCCACACGGCCCTCAACCGTGCGCGTCTACCAATTCCGCCACTTCGGCGTGGAGGTCATGCTATCAATCTCAGGAGCCGCCGCCGTCGTCGGACGTGTCGGCTGCCGGAGCTTCCGGAACGTCGTCATCGGCTGTGGCTGCCTCGCTTTCAGCGGCTTCCACCGCCTCTTCGAAGGCTGCCGACGGACCGGTGCCGGCTTCGTCTTCGACCGTCTCTTCGATGGCCGCCGGAGCTTCGACGTCGCTGAATACCGAGCTCGTGGCGCTGCCGCTGAGCAGGCCGATCGAGATGGTGGTCAGCGTGAAGGCGATGAAGCCGAAGACCGTCATCTTGTGAAGGAAGGTCGCCGCGCCGCGCGCGCCGAAGACCGTCTGCGTCGACCCTCCGCCGAAGACCGAAAGGTCGGCGCCCTTGCCCTGCTGCAGCAGCACGACGAGGATCAGGAAGATGCAGACGACGATATGGATGGTGTAGATCAGGTAGAGCATGACTTTGTGTCCTCCGGCGGAATAGCGCCGGACGCTAACCGCAGCAGCCGACTATAGCCAAGAATCGCGCTGGGTCAAGGGAAGCTCCCCCAACGAGGAACCCGTCGAGGTCCGGTTGGGCGATCAGATCCGAGGCGTTGTCAGGGTTCACGGAGCCGCCATAGAGGATTCGTTTGCTGCTTGCCGCCTCTTCTCCGATCAGATCCGCGAGCGTTTCGCGGATGTGAGCGTGCGCCTCCTGGGCGATCTCGGGCGTTGCGGTTTCACCGGTGCCGATCGCCCAGACCGGCTCGTAGGCGAGTGCGAACGGCTCGGGTCGTGCGGCGAGCGCGGCGCCGAGCTGTCGGTCCAGGACCTCCCAGGTGGCTCCCGCCCGACGCTCGTCTGCTGTCTCGCCGATACAGACCATCGGCTTGAGTCCGTGCCGTGCGGCGGCCGCCACCTTGCTTCCCACCAGTTCGTCGCTCTCGTCGTGGTTCTGGCGCCGCTCGCTATGTCCACAGAGCGCCCACGAACAACCGGCGTCGACGAGCTGAGGACCAGAGACGTCGCCGGTGTGGGCTCCCTTTTCCTCCGGGTGGAGATCCTGTCCGCCCCAGGCGACCTCGGTGCCTCGGAGGCCGGCGGCGACGGCGGGAATCAGCGGGCCAGACGGAAAGATGACGCACTCGGCGGCGAGTGCTCCTGCGTGCTCCCGCACGTGACGGCAGTAGGACTCGGCATCGGCGCCGAGGTGGTGCATCTTCCAGTTGCCCCCGATCAGCGGTCGTCTGTTCATGAGCTCTCCTCGAGAATTGCGACTCCCGGCAGGGTCTTGCCGGCGAGCAGTTCGAGCGACGCGCCGCCGCCAGTCGAGACGTGACCGATGCGGTCCGCTACCCCGGCCCGCTTGACCGCGGCGACCGTCTCACCGCCGCCGATGATGCTGAAGGCCGAGCCGGAGACGATCGCCTCGGCCGCCGCCAGGGTACCGGCGTCGAAGGGCGGCTTCTCGAACACGCCGAGCGGGCCGTTCCAGAAGATGGTGCCGGCGCCCGCGAGCCGCTCGGCGATGCGGGCGCGGGCCTTCTCGCCCACGTCGAGTGCCAAGGTGCCCGGCGGAAGCTCACCGGCGGGGACCGTTCGGATGTCGGATGGGGTGTCGAAGTCGTCTGCGATCACCAGGTCGTCCGGGAGAACGACCTCGACCGACCGAGCCTCGGCCTGCGCGAGAATCTCTCGAGCGAGATCGATGCGCTCTTCCTCGACCAGCGAGTTGGCCATGTCGTGACCGCGCGCAGCGAGGAAGGTGTTCGCCATCCCTCCGCCGAGAACCAGCAGATCGAGGCGCGGTAGCAGGTTGACCAGCGTGTCCGCCTTTCCTGAGACCTTGGCGCCGCCGACCACTGCTGCGAACGGCCGGGCCGGCTCAGCCAACAGTCTGCCGAGTACCTCGACCTCGCGGTGAAGGAGGCGTCCCGCGGCGTTGCGCGAGATCCGTTCGGGTACACCAACCGTCGACGCGTGGGCGCGATGCGCGGTGCCGAAGGCGTCGTCGACATACACGTCGGCGAGCGCAGCGAGCTGACCGGCAAACTCCGGATCGTTCGCGGTTTCGCCCGGGTGGTAACGGAGGTTCTCCAAGAGGCAGACGCCGCCGGGCTCGAGTTCGGCGATCGCCGCCTGCGCCGGCTCGCCGACACAGGCGCCGGCAAAGGCGACCGGGGCGTCGATCAGTTCGGCGAGCCGCTCGGCCACCGGCCGTAGGGTGAAGTCGGGATTCGGTTGGCCCTTTGGTCGGCCGCAGTGAGAGGCGAGCGCCAAGCGCGCGCCCGCTCGCCGCAGCTCGTCGATCGTCGGCAGCGCGGCGGTCAAGCGCGTGTCATCCATCACCTGGCCGTTGTCGAGCGGCACGTTGAAGTCGACCCGCACGAAGGTGGCGACTCCGGCAAGGTTGGCCAGGTTCAAGTCGTCGAGGCTCCTGAGTCGGGTCACTCTCTTTTCCTCTCCTGAGGCCCGGCCAACTCGAGGAGGTCGGCAAGTCGCGAGGCGTGGGCCCATTCGTTGTCATACCAAGCGATCACGCGGTAGAGCCGCTTGCCGACGGTTCGCGTGAGATGGAGATCGACCACGGCGGAGGCCGGTTCGCGCAGGAAGTCGGACGAGACCAGCTCCTCCTCGGTCGCCACGAGAACTCCGGCCAACTCGCCCTCCGCCGCCTCGCTGAAGAGCCCGTTGATCTCAGCGGTCGATGGCTCGCGATCGAGGTTGACGACTAGGTCGATGAGCGAGACGTTCGGCGTGGGCACGCGGATCGCGAGCCCCTCGAGACGCCCTTCGAGCTGCGGCAAGATTCGGATCGCTGCGCCAACGGCGCTGGTCGTGGTGGGGATCATGTTGAGCGCTGCGGCGCGCGCCCGTCGCGGGTCGGCGTGCGGCGCCTCCAACAGGCTCTGGTCGTTGTTGTACGAGTGGACCGTGTTGAGCATCGCCTGCCGCACGCCGTAGGCGCGGTCGAGCAGGAAGAGCAGTGGCACCAGGGCGTTGGTTGTGCACGAAGCGCCACTCAGAATGTGGTGGCGGGCCGGGTCGTACTCCCGGTCGTTGACTCCCATGCAGATCGTGAGGTCCATGCCTTCGGCGTTGGCGGAGACGATGACGGTCTCGACCGAGCCGCCGAGGTGTGCCGATGCCATCTCGCGACGCTTGCAGAAGCCGGTTGCGTCCACGACCACACGGGCCGGCGTCTCGCTCCAAGGGATCGCGTCGATCTCGGCCTCTTGGAAAGCTCGCACCTCGGCCCCATCCACCAGGAGCCGGCCGACCGTCGCGCCAACCTCGCCGGGAAACCGACCGTGGAGCGTGTCGTGAGCCAACAGCCGGGCGAGCCGGTCTACCTCGGCGACGTCGTTGATCGCCACCAGCTCCAAACCCTCACGCTCGCGCGCGATACGCAGGAGCGCTCTTCCGATGCGGCCGAGGCCGTTGATGGCAAATGGAGTTGTCATGGTCGCGTCGCTGAGTCGTCGTGTATCTTCTTCTACTCGTGAACCGCGAACAAGGCCGCGACCGATCGACCGCACCTCTCGTCCTCGGCATCGAGACCTCTTGCGACGACACCGCCTGCGCCGTGATGGACGGTAGCGGACGGGTTCTCTCGTCGGTGGTGTCGAGTCAGCTGAGCGCTCATCGACCGTTTGGCGGCGTGGTGCCGGAGATCGCTTCTCGCGAGCATCTCCGTAACTGGCTGCCGGTCGAGGCGGAGGCGCTCGAGCGCGCGGGGGTCACTCTGGAGGAGATCGACACGGTCGCGGCGACGCGGGGTCCGGGGCTCATCGGCGCGCTTCTGGTCGGCCTATCGCTTGGCAAGGCGGTCGCCTACAGCCTCGACGCCAGCTTCCACGCGGTCCATCACCTCGAGGGCCACGTCTACTCGCCCTTCCTCGGCGGCGATGGCGAACCGGCGAGCGATCCGCCCGACGACTTCGTCGCGTTGGTCGTCTCGGGAGGGCACACCAGTCTCTACCGAGTCGAGCGCGGCCAGATCGAAACGTGGGCAGAGACTCGAGACGACGCGATGGGAGAGGTCTTCGACAAGGTCGGTCGGCGGCTCGGCCTTCCCTATCCGCAAGGTCCGGTAGTCGACCGGCTCGCCGAGCTCGGAGACGCCACCGCCTGTCCGTTTGCGGTCGCCGCCTGTCGCGACGGCAGCTCGGACTTCTCGTACTCCGGCCTCAAGAGTCAGGCGCTCCTGGCCATCGAGGCTCTCGAGCGCCGCGGTATCGCGGCTCCGGAGCCGGGTGCCGAAGTCGAGGCTTTTCCATCCGAGCTCGCCGATCTGGCGGCCGGTTTTCGCGCGTCGGCCGTCGGCCAGATTCTCGACCGTCTCGAGCGGGCTCGCGATCGCCAGACCTTCGACCACCTCGCGGTCTCGGGAGGGGTTGCCGCCAACCGGCTGCTGCGCCGCGAAGTTACCGCCTGGTGCGAGACGCGGGCCGTCGACCTGGGGCTCGTTGCGTTGCGCTACTCGGGAGACAACGCTGCCATGATCGCCCACGCCGCGCTCCGCCGAGAGCGTCTCGGCCTGCGGGACGACCCTCTCGACGCCGAAGCCGCAAGCCGCGTCCAGCTCTAGCCTCGCGCGGCTTTTCGCATATCCGCATCTCCAAAGTAGCTGGACGTTGTGGCCTGTTTGTTGGACAATGCTCGTTCTGCTTTTTTGCTTTGACGTCTTGGCTGGGGTCGCATGTACGAGGAGTGGGAATGATGAGCTACAGGACGAAGTGTCTTCACCTGCTAGTAACGGCTTTACTCGTGGTGCCGCATCCGGTCGTCCCAGCGTCGATCACGGTTGACGGGACGACGGGTGAGGTCAGCGACGATGGCATCTGCACGCTGCCGGAGGCGATCGACAACGCGAACGACGATGCGCTGACGCACGATGACTGCGTTGCTGGTGCGGCGGGCAACGACGACATCACGCTGACCGGCAACGTCACCTTGACGACGGTCAACAATGGTCCGCCGGGCGCTGGCCAGGGCCTGCCGGTCATCACCTCGGAAATCACCCTCGAAGGCGCCGGCTTTCAGGTCTCCCGCGACGGAGCGAGCCCTGCGTTCAGAATCTTGCAGGTCAACTCCACGGGTGACCTGACGATCAACAACGCGATCATCAGTGGCGGTTTGATCGAGAACCCGATGGGCAGCAAGGGCGGCGGTATCTGGAATCGTGGTGGAACCCTGGCGCTCAACAACAGCACCCTGTCCGGCAACACGGCCTCGGCCGTGTCGAACGACGGGGTCTACGGTGGCGGCATCTACAACACGGGCTCGACGACGATCGTCGACAGCACCGTCACGGGCAACGTGGCCCAGCACCTCAACGTGGCCACCGCGGAGCCGGTCTGGGCGGCGGGTGGCGCCATCTCCAACTGCCTCTCGATGTGCTCAGGCGCGGGAACGTTGGTGCTCATGAACTCGACCGTGGATGGCAACAGCGCGGTTGCGGTCGCGGGCAACTACTCGGCGTTCGCCTACGGTGCCGGTCTGTACAACGTCGAGGGTGGCACCACCGTCACAAACAGCACCTTCTCTGGCAACGTGGCCTACGCTTCGGATACCTCGACGGGCGGGCCGAACGCGGGAGCCGGAGCTGTCTTCACCGTCGATGCGGATCTGTTCCTGGTCAGCTCGACGCTGGCGGGGAACGAAGCGCAGGCACCCGGCGGTTCCTACTACTCGACGACGCTCGACTACTTCGGCTTCGGACAGAACCCGACGATCGAGATTCAGAACACGATCCTGGGCGGGAACCTGCCGGCTGGGTACACCTGTTCGCCGTTTGTCGAGGCTGGCTTCGACCTGGGCGGGAACCTGGCCGACGACACGAGCTGCGCCACGATTCCCGGCACCCTCACCGGGCTCGACACAAACCTGACCGACAACGGCGGACCGACGGAGACCCACGCAATCATGAGCGGAAGCTCGGCGATCGACAACGCCGGGACCTGTGGACAGCCCTTCGACCAGCGGGGCGTGGCTCGCCCTGCAGACTTCTGCGATAGCGGCTCCTTCGAGTTCGTGACCTGCTCGGCGCCTCAGGGTGAGGAGTTCATCCTCCCCGACGGCATCACCTCGACCGAAGAGACGTTTGAGGCGTGCAACTCGATCACGGTCAACGACCGAGACGTCATGGGCCCGAGTGGGCACCTGATTCTGAGGACCGCAGGAGTGGTCAGATTCAACGACGGATTCGCGGTTCTGGTAGACGGCCAGCTGACGGTCGACATCGACAGCGGCATCATGATGCCCGACCACCAGTAGCGATCTCCGGAACATCGAACGAATCGGCCGACCTTCGGGTCGGCTTTTTCGTATCTAGAGGGGAGAGCCCATCGGGTATCGTCACGGAATGCGCCCGTCCGACCGCTGGCTCATCGCCATCGCCCTCGTGCTGATCGACCTCTTCATCTTCGTCGCCCCCCTTACCGGGCTCCTCGGTGCCTACGTGCTGATCGCTCGGCCGACCTGGTTTCGCCGGTGGATCGACGAGCTCTACACCAGCTGATGTCAACGCTACGCTCGCCACTCGCGTTCACTCTCTGCCTGGCTTTCGGTGCCACGGTGGTGGACGCGGGCGGCGAGGCGGCGCGAGCGGACTACGCCGCCCTGCAGGAGTGGCGCTTCGGTGAGGCCCGAGCTCTCCCTGGGGACGGCTTCGAGTTGGCCCACGAGGAGGCGTCCTGGCAGCTCGAAAGTGGCAAGGTCCGACTCCAGTCGCCCACGGCGGACGGCACAGTGACCGGCCTGGTCTTCGAAGGCAAGGGGCGATTTCGGATGTCGATCGCCGACCCTGTGGAGTTGCGCCAGCTGCGACGCTTGGCGGGAGACGACCAGCTCGAGGCCTTCGACGAGCCGTTCACCAAGATGGTCCTCCGCACGGCGCAGCCCGAGCAGCTCGACGGCCTGTCGGTTTCGGCGGGCGCTCGCCCTCAGTCGCTCGCCCGCGAGCGCCACGACTTCTGGCTGCGGATTCGGCGTCTCGACGCCGACGCGCGGGTGGTGAGCGCCCTGGTCAATCCGGACGAAGAGTTCCTCCGCGTCGACGTCAAGACGGATCGCTACGGCTGGCTGACCTACGACTACACGTCGCGCCGGCACGAGGAGATACGTCTCGAACGCTTCAACAAGCGCTATTCCTTCTTGGAGCTCTGGTTGAGCCTCGACAGCGCCTCGGAGCGACAGGAGTCGGGCCGGCCCGGAGCGTTCGAAGGTCGGCCGTTGGACGTGCGCCACGTCGATGTCGCCGCGAGCCTGCTTCGCCTCGGCAAAGACCCCGGCCTGAGCGAGACCTCCCGATTTACGGTCAACGGGGATTTTGTCGCCCGGGTGGACCTGACGGCAAAGGTCTCCGGACAGCAGGCGCTTCAGTTTTATCTCCATCCGTTTGCGAAGGTGACAGCTGTCCGAGATGTTGACGGCCGCGAGCTGCCTTTCCTGCGCGATCACATCGGCAGTCGGAGCAGCGTCATCGACAAGCGGGTCTACGACCACTCACTCGTCGTCCTCTTGGACGAGCCACTCGCCGTAAACGCCGAGCTCGCCCTCGAGTTCGTGTACGAATTCGAGATCCGGAACTTCATGCCTGGCCGCTCCTGGTACCCCGGCGTCGACACGGTCGATACCGCCCTGCGCGACCTGCACACAGCCCGCCTCGAAGTGACGGCGCGCGAGAAGTTCGACGTGCGGGCGATGGGTGAGCTCGAGTCGGAGGAGACGGTAGACGGACTGACGACGCGCGTCTGGCAGCTCGATCGACCGATCAAGATGGCCACGTTCGCCTCGGCACGGAAGGTTCAGGAGCGCCGTCTCCCTAGCGAGGAGCTACCCGAGATCGTCGTCTTCTCGACGCCGGTCGGTTCGGACAGCGAGGAGAGGCTTGCCCAGATCGCGGCGGACATTCAGCGAAGCGTCCGTTACTTCGAAGAGCTCCTCGGAGTAGAGCTCCCCAACAAGCGCATCCAGACCACCCTCATCCAGGCCTTCCACGGCCAGGCGTTCGACGGTTTCTTGCATCTCGCCGAGGACGCAGCCTTCCGCGACCGAACCGGTCCGGTCGAGATGTTCATTGCTCACGAGGTCGCGCATCAGTGGGCCGGCCATCGCGTGGGCTGGGCGAGCTACCGCGACCAATGGCTGAGCGAGGGGCTGGCGCAGTATCTGGCCCTCCTCTACATGAGGTACAACGTCGAGCGCGGAGAAGGGCTCTTTCTCGAGGCGATTCAGGCCCACACGGACGAGATCAACGGTTCGATCAAGTCGCAGCTCAGCCCGTTCTCACGGGGCGGCCTTCCGCTCGACAACAAGCTCGCGGCGCGCCGCATCGGACCGATTGGGCACGGCTATCGAGCGGCGGTCGGCGAGGCCCCGGCGGCCTTCCTCTCGCAGTCGTACCGGAAGGGTGCGTTGGTGCTTTACATGCTGGAACGCCTCCTGAGCACGCCCGACGACGAGCAGGCGTTTCTACGCGTGCTGCGAGACTTCGTCAGTTCGAACGTCGACGGCTATCCGAGCACCGAGGACTTGCGCGCCGCCGTCGAGCGCCAGGCCGGCGGGGACTGGAGCTGGTTCTTCGACCAGTGGGTCTACGGCAGTGGCGTTCCCACTTATCGGTGGAAGTCTCGTGTCGTGGGCGACGCGAGTGTGGGCTACCGGGTGCAACTCGAGGTCCAGCAGCGTGACGTTCCGGACTCCTTCCGCATGCGCGTGCCGGTGCGCGTGGAGCTTGCGGACGGGACGAAGCGCGACGTTCACATCACCGTCGACAGCTCGGGACAGACCCACGAGTTGAGCTTCGAGAGCAAGCCCCGCAAAGTCGTCTTCAATCCGGACTTCGCAGTGCTCGCTCGTACCTCGAAGCTCTGACCTCGCGGCGCTACTCCCAGCGGAAGAAGCGCACCGAGAGAACCGTCCCGACGATCAGGAGGGCGGCCAGCCAACCCAACTCCGTGAGTCGCTCGACGAGCGGTTCGCCCGCCCACACCGTCTGAAGCGTCGTGACGACATGGGTGAGAGGAAGGGTGTCAGCGATCGCCTGCACGCGCTCGGGCATCAACTGCCGGGGCATCGCCGCGCCCGAGATGAACATCATTGGGAAGTAGGCGGCCATCCCGACCGCCTGCGCGACGCGCGCCGTCGGAGCCAGGCTGGCAACGAGATATCCCAGAGCGAAGAAAGAGAGCGCACAGAAGGTGAACACGACCACCACGAGCGGCCAGCTGCCGGAGAACCGTAGCCCCCAGAAGGCCTTGCCGAGAACGACCAGAATCGTCATTCCGGTGAGCGACATCGCGAAGTTGACCAGCACGTCGGCGCTGATCAGCGTGAGCGGCGAGAGCGGTGTGGCTCGGTAGCGTCGGAGAATCAGCGCCTCGCGGGCGGAGGAGATCGCGACCGGAATGCCGGCGAAGCCCACTGAGCCGATGATGATGGCGGCGAGTGCCGGAACCTGCAGGTCGATGTACCCCAGTTCGAGCCCCCACTGCGTCAGCGGTTCGTTGCCGAAGATCGTGCCGAAGACCACCAGCAGGAGTGCCGGGAAGACCAGGGTGAAGAAGAAGGCGGGGGGCTCGCGAAGGAAGAGCCGTGACTGTACGACCGCCAGTTGCCAGAACCCTCTCATTCGCTCGCCTCCGTCGACTGCCTTCCGGTGAGTTGCAGGTATGCGTCTTCGAGGTTGCCGCCCTCGGTTCGAAGGTCTCGAATCTCGATGTCGTCCGAGATCAGCTGACGGAGCAGGTTGTGGGTCAACTCCTCGCCGGAGCCCTCGACGGTCAGTTGCTCGTTGACGACTTCGGCGCTGATGACCCCCGGAAGGCGGAGCAGATCCGCCGTCTCGACGCTTCCGCCGACGTTCAGAACCACCCGGCGAGGCCGTTCGACCGACCGAATGAGTTCGGCGGGGCTATCGAGTGCGACGATCCGTCCGCCCTCGAGAATGGCGACTCGATCGCACAGACGTTCCGCCTCTTCCATGAAGTGGGTCGTGAGTACCACCGTTCCGCCCCGCTCGCGAATGCTCTCGACCAGCTCCCACATGGAGCGGCGCGCGTGGGGATCGAGTCCGGTGGTCAGTTCGTCGAGGAAGACCACCTTCGGGTCGTGAACCAGCGCGAGGGCGATGAAGAGCCGCTGACGCTCACCGCCAGAGAGCGACGAGAAGCTACTCGCCTGCTTGTGAGCGATGCCGAGCCGATCGAGCAGTGGGTCGATCGCAACCGATTGTGCGTAGAACGAAGCGAACAGTTCGACCGCCTCCCGCACCTTCATCCTGAGCGGAAGCGAGGTCTCTTGGAGCTGGACTCCGATCTGCTCCTGGAGGGTGCGTGTGTCGGTGCTCGGGTCGAGCCCCAGCGTCCGTACCCGTCCACCGTCGGCTCGCTTCAAGCCTTCGACACATTCGATGGTCGTGGTCTTGCCGGCGCCGTTCGGGCCGACCACGCCGAAGATCTCTCCAGCCTCGACCGTGAAGGAGATGCCGTCGACGACCACCTTGTCGCCGTACCGCTTCATCAGGCCGTCCACCTCGACGACGGCGCTCATGTCGTCTCCTCCGGCGCTCCCCGCAGGACCGCTTCGAGCGCCTCGACGTGTCCTGCGAAGGCGTGCCGCCCGAGCTCGGTCGGCTCGATGAACGTGCGGGGCTTGCGGTCGACGAAGCGCTTGTCCTGTCGCAGGTAGGTGGCGCTCTCCAGTTTTGCGAGGTGCGCTCCCAGGTTGCCGTCAGTGACCTGCAACAGCCGTTTCAAATACGTGAACTCCACCTGGGAACCATCTCCGAGAGCCGCGAGCACCGACATGATGCGGAGGCGGACGGGCTGGTGGATCAGCTCGTCGAACCCGCCCATGGTCTAGCGCCACCGCCGGTGGATGTAGCTGCCACTGCCGAACAGCGCACCGCCGCCCAGAACGCCCATGCCGAGCGAGAAGGCGTCGGGCATCAGAACGTAGAGGGCGACGCTGAGTGCGGTCACGACCAGGCCGATCCAGAGGAAGATCGTGTCGAGCCAGAGGCCGAGCACAACGTAGCCGAACATCGCGATGGTGGCGGCCATGAAGCCGATCCGCGTCGGGTCGTCCGGCTGTGCGATCCAGATCCAGAGCACTCCGTAGAGCATCAAGAACATCCAGAGGAGGCCCAGCCGCGGGCCGATCGGGTTGCGCACTCGTTGCGACAGGCGCGACACCACCACCATGGTCGCGACAAGTCCCGCAAGGTTGAGAACCGCCCAGAGCGCACCCTGCTGGCCGTTCTCTGCGAAGTGACCTCCGACGTATCCGAGCAGCCAGACGACACCCCAGATCATGAGAATCGGACCGCCGCCGGCCAGGCGGATCGAGCGCCGCGTGCGTTCCTCGATCTCTCGGATCGCCTCGAGAGCACTCCGCGCTTCGTCGGGGGAGACGCTCATTCGCCCTCTCCGTGACAGCCGTGACAGGTCCTCACCGGTAGGGTGCGCACGGCCGGGTCTGCGGCCAGGTAGGTCTGTGCCTGCTGGGCATAGCCGGTGCCGGGCAGTTCCTGGTTAACCAGCCCCATGTAGCGTTCGACATCGGCGCTCTGTCGGAGTCGCTGATAGCCGTCGGCGATGCCGAGCAGCAGCTCTCCTCGTGCGTGTTCTGACAGGCTGGAGAAGTATGGGCGCTGGAGCTCGTAGACCTTCTCGTAGTCGGCCACGGCGGTTCGCGCTAACTCGCGAGCCTGCGCGGGGAAGGGCACCCCGCGCGAAGCACCGAGAAGCGCGGCGGCCCGAGGAATCAGCACCGCTACGTCGTCGGGAGCGATCTCGACCGCGCGAGCCATCTCCGCGATACCTTGATCCCAGAGCGTCGCACCGGCGGTGAAGTTGCCCTGACCGTAGGCGGCCCCCGCCTTGAGCAGAGTTGCGGAGCCGTGCCAGACGAGCGCCTCGGCGTGGTCGGGATCTGCGACGAGTGCCTCTTCGCAGAGCCGCAACGCCTCGCTGAGGGCGTCGAGATCCCCCGCGAGTCCCTGGAAGACCAGTTCGCGGACCTGGAACTCGAATCTGCGCTCGGGTGGCGGTTCCTCGCCGCCTGCGGGTACCGCCGGCGAAACCGGGAGGCTCACCAAAAGCATCGAGCTGGTGAGGAGGAGCGGCCAGCGAAGTGTCTTGTCTCGAGTCTGTTTCATTGTGGTCCTTATACGGGAGCAGAGCGCTCTGTGTTGCAGAGTATAGATCATTCCGGTGCGCTACGATCCTTTACACATGAATCTCCACAGGTGGGTGGCGGCCTTGTTGCTGGTCGGCCTCGCTGCGTGTCGAGCGGCCACGGAGTCCTCCGAGCCCCGCGCGACGCCGCAGTCAGGTGGCACGCTGGCGATCACGAGCCGGACGGACGTCGACACGATCAACAACCTGGTGAGCAACGGCTCGGCACACGGACGGGACATCGAGCGCTTCCTGTTTCTGCAGTTGGCGCGGGAACGTCCCGACTTCGAGCAAGGTCCGCCGACCTATGAGCCGCAGCTCGCCGAGAGCTGGAGCCCCTCTGGCGACGGCCTGGCGCTCACCTTCCGACTTCGGGACGTGCGATGGAGCGACGGTACGGCGTTGACCGCCGAGGACGTTCGCTGGACCTGGCAGGCGCAGGTCGACTCAGATGTCGCCTGGCGGCTGCGTCATCGTAAGGAGCACCTCGAGGAGGTCGAGGTTGTCGACGAACGCACCGTGCGCTTCCACTTCTCTCACAGCTACCCCGGCCAGCTCGAAGACGCCAACGTCGGGGCGATCCTGCCTCGCCACGCCTGGGGATCGAAGCCCTTTGCGGACTGGCGAGCGGCCGGCGCCTGGTTCGCCGAGACGATCGTGTCGAGCGGCCCATATCGACTCGCTCGCTGGGAGCCCGATCAGGAGTTGGTGCTGGAGCGCAATGAGCACTACTACCGAAACGAGCGACCTCGTATCGATCGCATCGTTGTGCGTGTCGTGCCGGAGAAGACGGTTCAGATGAGTCAACTCCTGGGCGGGAATCTCGACTACGTGCGCATCGTCCCGCCCGATCAGCTCGAACGCCTCGAAGCGAGCGGCGGAATCGAGATCGACGCCTATCCCGGCCGCAACTTCGACTATCTCTGCTGGAACACACGACATGGCCCCCTCGAGCTCGCCGCGGTTCGGAGAGCACTCACCCTGGCGATCGATCGCCAGGCGATTGTCGATGCGATCTACCGCGGCTACGCCAAGGTAGCGGTGACGGCGTTCCTCTCCTCGACCTGGGGCTTCGATCCGGCGCTCGTGCCGTTGCCCTACGACCCTTCGGAGGCTCAGCGACTGTTGGCGGCGACGGGGTTCGCCGATGCAGACAAAGACGGCCTCTTGGAGCGAAATGGTGTCGCGCTAGCGCTCGACCTCCTCGTCCAGAGCGGAAACCGAGTTCACCTCGACGCTGCGACGTTGATCCAGGCGCAGCTCGCGAGGATCGGCGTCGGACTCGACATCCGTCCGGTGGAGTTCCAGACTTGGGTTGCGCGCGTCAAGGCGCACGAGTTCGAGGTGGCGATCGGCGGCTGGGCGATTCCGTCGTCGCTCGACATGAGCTTCGCTTTCCACTCGCGTGAGATCGGGAACTACAACTTCGGGGCCTATTCGAACGCCGATCTGGATCGCCTCCTGGAGGCTGCGAGCGTCGCCGCGACAACGGCCGAGAAGCGAGAGCTGTTCGTCGAGATTCAGGCCCTTCTCCACGAAGAGCAGCCGTACACCTTTCTGTGGGAGCCGAGGATGTTGAACGCCCGCCGCGAGCGGGTGCGTGACACGCGGCCGAATGCGTTGACCAGCTACTTCGACGTCGACGAGTGGTGGTTGGCCGGCGACTAGCCGGCCGCCCTAGAGCCAGATCGCCAGTACCGCGGTCAGCGCGAGGCCGAGCGTCGCGAAGAGCCACTTCATGAATCGGCTGCCGGGGCGCAGGAACTCGTCCTGGATGATGTCGAGCGATGCGATGTAGATGAACGTGCCGGCGGCGAGGGCGAGAACCGCGGCGTCGAGGTGGGACTCGGACACACCCTGCACGAAGCTGTTCAGGAGAATGCCCGCGAGGATCCCGAGGGGCGTCATCATCCCGAAGAGGCCGGCGAGCTTCAGGGTTCGAGGGCGGGCGATCTCGCTTCGCGCCAGGCTCACCCCCAGCGCCAGTCCGGCGGTGCCCTTGTGGACGAAGATGGCCGCGAACAGGATGACCCCGTTCGTGAACGAGTTCTGCGTGCCGAGCGCGAGCCCAGCGAGCACCGAATGAAGCGAAAGGAGGACGACGAGCACGTAGGGGTAGATGCCGTTCGAGCCGGCCTCTGCGTGATGCTCTTCGATGCAGTCGTGACCGTGATGATGGACGATCTCGTGTGCCGGTTCCGGGAGCAGAACATGCTCGACGAGGAGACTGGTTGCGAAGGCGACGGTCGCGAGCACAAAGGCGATCGGATAGCTCCAGCCCAGGTCGGTCCAGGCGGAGTGGGCCTCTCCCAGCATGTGAATCAACCCGATCCCCAGGAAGGTGCCGGCGCTGAAGGCGTTGCCCCAGCTCATGGCGCGGCCGCCCGAAGCGGCACGAGGGCTCAGCAGCGGCAGGCCTGCACCTGCCAGGCCGGCCACCAGAATCCCGACCAGGAAGACGAGCTTCGTCGCGAGCGGATCCACCGGCGGCAGTCTCGCAGAACTGGGGCGTCGCGCCAACCGGCCTTCGCCAGCAGGTGCGTTCCGCGGCTCCGGCCCACCCCAGCGAGCGGCGCCCGACCCGAAGGGCGGGAAGGGCGCAAATCCACCACCCCAGCAGGCTAGAATCCCCCTCGGACGAGGATCGGATGGATCGAGCCAAGAACGTACTGGGAGAACCGCTCGCGACCTGCTGCACGTCGCCCATGACCGGCTTCTATCGCGACGGTTGCTGCAACACCGGCGCGGAGGACGCCGGAGCTCACGTGGTGTGTTGTGAGGTGACCGAGGAGTTCCTCACCTTCTCCCGCGAGGCCGGGAACGATCTGAGTACGCCGATGCCGGCGTACGGCTTCCCCGGGCTTGTGCCCGGCGACCGCTGGTGCGTCTGTGCCGCGCGATGGCGCGAGGCGCTCGATGCCGGCACCGCGGCACCGGTTGTGATGGCGGCGACGCACGAGCGGGCGCTCGAGTTTGTCTCTCTCGACGACCTCAAGCGCCACGCGCTCGATCTCGCCTCGTAGTACCTACAGGAGGGTTGTGCCCATGCGAAGACGTATCGTTCTCACTGCCGTGCTCTGCCTGGCTTCTGCGGCGGCGGTGCTTGCGGACGACGCCCAGAGTCTGTTTGATGCCGCCCGAGCGGGCGACCTGGCGGAGGTCCGTCGCCTCGTCGAGTCGGGCGTGCGGGTCGACTCGGTCGACAAGTACGGAACGTCGGCGATGATGATGGCAGCGAGCAGCGGTCGGGCCGCCGTGGTGCGCTACCTCCTCGAACAGGGCGCCGACCCGAGTCGAAAGGAGTCGTTCTACGGCTCTTCCGCCGTCCGGTGGCTGAGTTTCAGCGGCCTGCTCGACAAGGCGACGGCCCGAGAGATCGCTCTGGCCCTGGTGGCTCACGGCTCGGAGGACCGCGATCAGGTGCTCGGTATGGCGATTCAGGAGGGGGATCTCGAGCTGGCGAAAGCCGCAATCGAGTCGGGCCCCCTGTACGAGTCGGCGCTCAAGCGGTTCACCGCCGGTGCTCGGAACATGAACCCGGCGTTCAAAGAACTCCTCGCTCAGGCCGAAACGCGCCCCGATCCGGAGCCGCCCGTCTACTCGGCCGCCGAGCTCGAGCCGTTCGTCGGTCGGTTTGAAGGGTTCTCGACCGCCACGGCGGTCGAGGTGGTGATCGCCGACGGAGGTCTGCTACTGACGGTTGGCGACGCCGAGCCGCGCCCCCTCTCGGTCACGGGAGACCAGGCGTTCGAAACCAAAGACGGAATCTCGGCCTCCTTCTTTGGGCGGTCGGGCACGATCGAAGGCATTCGGCTCTTGCAGGTGGGCGTTGCTCCGCAGGCGCTGCGTCGTAGCGTTGCAGAACCGCTCGGTGCCGACGCCTTCACCGGCGCTTCCGTCGCCCAAAGCGCTTCGAGCGGCCGTACGGTGCACTGGCCCGCCTTCCGAGGCACCGCCGCGACCGGTGTGGGCGACGGTGTCGACGCCCCGGTCGAGTGGGCGATCGAGAGCGGTGAGGGGGTGCTGTGGGGTTCGGAAGTGCCGGGGCTCGGGAACTCGAGTCCGGTCGTCTGGGGAGACCGGGTCTTCCTCACCACGGCGGTTGCGGCCGGTGCGGAGCAGAAGATTCGTACCGGCCTCACGGGCGCCGGCGACCCGGTCGACGAGTCGGTGGAACATCGCTGGCTGGTTCTCGCATTTGACAAGCGGACCGGCGAGAAGCTCTGGGAGTCCGAGGTCGGGCGCGCTGTGCCGATGACCAAACGCCACTTCAAGGCGACGCAGGCCAACTCGACCCCCGCCACCGACGGCGAGCATCTGGTCGTGGTCTTCCCGACCGCGGGTCTCGCCTGTTTGGGCCTCGACGGTGAGATCCACTGGAAGAGGGAGTTGGGTGGTTTGAACGCCGGCGCTTTCACCGATCCGGGGGTCGAGTGGGGCTTTGCCAGCAGCCCGTTCCTCTACGGCTCGCTCGTGATTCAGCAGGTCGACGTGCACGGTGGGCAGTATCTGGCCGCCTGGGACCTCGAGAGCGGCCGCGAGGTCTGGCGTACCGAGCGCTCGGTAGCTCCCTCTTGGGCGACGCCGAACATCCTCTCGGGTCCAGAGGGCGACGAGTTGGTCGTCAACGGCTCGATGATTCACGGCTACGACCCCGAGAGCGGCCGCGAGCTCTGGAGCCTCGGCCCGAACTCCGAGTTGGTGATCGCGACACCCGTCATCGGTGAGGGCAAGGCGTTCATCTCGGCCGGCTATCCACCGGTCAAGCCGATCTACGCGATCGAGCCGGGTTTACGGGGCGATCATGAAGTCGATCCGCGAGCGGGCGACGAGAGTCTCGTGTGGAGTCACGGCATCGGCGGCGCCTACATGCCGACGCCGCTGCTCTACCGTGGGCTCTTCTACGTCGTGCACCACAACGGCCGCCTGGTCGCATACGACGCGGCGAGCGGTGCCGCGATCTACAAGAAACGATTTTCGAAGGGCGGCACGTTCACCGGCTCGCCGGTTGCGGTCAACGGCAAGATCTACGCCGGCACCGAGGAGGGCAAGCTGTACGTCCTCAAGGCGGGAACGGAGTACGAGGAGCTGGCGATCAACGAGACCGGTGAGCCGCTGATGGCGACCCCGGCGGTCTCCGAAGGCGTGATCTTCCTCCGCACACCCTCGCGCTTGATCGCCATCGGTCAGGCCGCCTCCGAGGAGTCCGCGTCATGAGTGTTCGAGAGTTCCTAGCCTGTTTCGGCATCTTGTTGCTGGCCGCTTCGGCGTCGCCGGCGGAGACCACCTTCGAGGAGGGAGATTTTCTCTCTCGCACCCGACGATTGACCTACGAAGGTCGGCGGGCGGGAGAGGGCTACTTCTCTCCCGACGGCAAGAAGTTGGTTTTCCAGAGCGAGCGTTACGAAGGCAATCCGTTCTACCAGATCTATCTGCTCGACCTGGAGACGGGCGACACCCGCCTCGTTTCACCGGGGCCGGGCAAGACGACCTGTCCGTTCATCCGCCCGGGCAACGGCGACGTGCTCTTCGGTTCGACTCACCACGACCCGAAGTCCGAGGAGTACCAGCGCTTGGAGCTTGAGGCCCGTGCCTCGGGTGAAGAGCGTCGCTACGCCTGGGACTACGATCCGGAGATGGAGGTCTGGGTGGCCGCTGCCGACGGTACCGGCTATACGCGCCTCACCGACGTGCGCGGCTACGATGCCGAGGCCAGCTACTCGCCCGACGGTGAGTGGGTCGTCTTCGCCTCGACCCGAGACGGCTTCGAACGAGAGCTGACCGACGAGGAGGAGAAGATCCTCGAGATCAACCCCGCCTACTTCGGCGAGATCTACGTCATGCGCGCCGACGGCTCGGAGCAGACTCGCCTGACGCACGTGCCCGGCTACGACGGCGGTCCGTTCTACTCCGCCGACGGCTCCAAGATCGTCTGGCGGCGCTTCGACGAGGAGGGGTTGATCGCCGACGTCTGGACCATGAACCCGGACGGCTCCGACCAGCGTCAGATCACCGACTTCGGCTCGATGAGCTGGGCGCCGTACGTCCACCCTTCAGGTGACTACATCTTCTTCGCATCGAACAAGCACGGCTTCGGCAACTTCGAAGTCTTCATCGTGGACATGGCAGGCGAGAAACAGCCCGTGCGGGTGACGTTCACCGACGGCTTCGATGGCCTTCCTGTTCCGAGCCCCGACGGCAAGCGACTGATCTGGACTTCGACCCGACATCAGGGCGAGGGCGGCCAGCTCTACGTCGCCGACTGGAATCACGAGACTGCGCTCGCCGCACTCGCAGCGGCTCCGGCCCGCGCGGCGAACGACTGATCAAGAGAGGCAGCATCCCCATGAGACGAACCTTCTTCATTGCCGCCCTGCTGGCGGCCCTCGCAGCACCTGTCTTCACGGAAATGACCGCGCTCGAGCGGCACGTCGGCCGGCTGGCCTCCGAAGAACTCGAGGGCCGCCTGACCGGCACCGGTGGCGAGCGCCTCGCCGCCGAATATCTGTCGGCGGAGCTCGAGCGGCTCGGAGCCAAGCCCCTTCCGGAGCAGTCCAGCTTCCTGCTGCCGTTCGAGTTCACGGCGGGCACACGCGATGGCGGCAGTACCGTCGCGCTGACGTGGGCCGAAGGCGAGCACGAGTGGACCGGAACCGATGACATCCAAGCCCTCTCGTTCTCCGGCAACGGTACGGCGACGGGCGACGTCGTGTTCGCCGGCTACGGCCTCGTGGTTCCAGAGACACAGGACTTCGGCTACGACAGCTACGCGACGCTCGACGTGGAAGACAAGATTGTTCTGGTGCTGCGCTACTTCCCGGAGGACATGGATCAGGAGAGCCGTGCGCAGCTGGCTCGCTACTCGGGTCTGCGCTACAAGGCGTTGCAGGCGCGCGAACGGGGTGCGAAGGCGATGGTGGTCGTCTCCGGGCCGCGCTCGCCGAACGCCGGAGAGACCATTCCGATGGCTTTCGACACGTCGGTCGCCGGATCGGGCATCGTGGCCGCGAGCGTCAGCGGGAGCATCGCAGAAAAGCTGTTCGAGGGCGTTGCGGACAAGACCCTCGCCGAGGCACAGGAGTCGCTCGACGACGGCAATCCGCACGTGGTGGGCTTCGAGCTGCCAGGTGTCGAGATGACCCTCTCCGTGGCGGTGGAGCGCGAGACGCGCACCGGCCACAACGTGGTGGGAGTGCTTCCAGGAGCCGATTCCGCGAGCGCCGACAAACAATACGTGGTGCTCGGCGCGCACTTCGACCACCTCGGGCGAGGCAAGAACGGCAACTCGCTCGCCAAGCAGGAGGAGGCCGGCGGCATCCATCATGGGGCCGACGACAACGCCTCCGGAACGGCCGCCGTGCTCGAGGCCGGGCGCATACTGGCGGGGATGGATCGACGCCGTGACGTCGTGCTCGCCTTTTGGTCGGGTGAAGAGCTCGGCCTGCTCGGATCGGCCGCGTTTCTCGCGGACGACGCCGGCGCGCTCGACGCCGAGCGAATCGCCGGCTACGTCAACCTCGACATGGTCGGGCGAATGCGCGACAACAAGCTGACCGTTCAGGCGCTCGGCAGTAGTTCGGCGTGGCCGGGCCTCGTCGAGCAGAGCAACGTGCCGGTCGGCTTCGACATTCAGACGGTCGACGACCCGTACCTCCCGACCGACAGCACCGCTTTCAACAGCGCTTCCGTGCCGACGCTCAATCTCTTCACCGGCAGCCACGAGGACTACCACCGCCCGTCGGATACCGCGGAGAAGATCAACTTCGAAGATCTCTCCCGTGTCGCGAGGTTCAGCGCCCTCGTCACCCGGAAGGTCGCCAATCTCGACGAAGCCCCCGATTTTGTGAAGGTCGCCCCGAGGACCGACCAGGGTGGCGGTCGAGACACGCTGCGCGCCTTCACCGGCACGATTCCCGACTACACGACCGAGGTCGAGGGGCTGCGACTCTCTGGCGTCATCGAAGGGGGCCCGGCCGCTGAAGGCGGCCTTCTGGAGGGGGACGTGATCGTCGAGTTCGCTGGGCAGACGATCACCAACATCTACGACTACACCTACGCCCTCGACGTCGTGAAGGTCGGTGAGCCGGTCAAGGTCGTCTTCGAGCGCGACGGCGAACGTCACGAGATCGAGATCATCCCGCGGGCCAGAGATTGAGCCCGCGAGCGCGTTCGGCCGGTCTTCTCATGTACCGGCGGAGTGTGCGTGACGTCGAGGTCTTCCTGGTCCATCCGGGAGGGCCGTTCTTCGCCAAGAAGGACGAGGGGGTCTGGGGTGTGCCCAAGGGGCTGATCGACCCTGGAGAGACCCCTTTGGAGACCGCTCGCCGCGAGTTCGAGGAGGAGACCGGCCAGGCGGTCGAACGTTGCGCTTCGCAGCCCGAGTTCTTCGAACTCGGAGAGGTGACCCAGAAGGGCGGCAAGCGCGTCGTTGCGTGGGCGTTCGAGGGCGACTGGCCGGAAGGGGCGCTCTTCGAGAGCAATCGATTCGAGCTCGAGTGGCCGCGCGGCTCCGGCCGGTTGATCGAGGTGCCGGAGGTCGACCGAGGTGAGTTCTTCGATCCGGTGACGGCGGTTCGCAAGATCAACCCGGCGCAGGCACGTTTTGTGGAGCGCCTCCTTCGAGCGCTGGTCCACAAGGCGGGGGCGTGAGGATCGCCGTACTGATTGGGGTGTGGTGCCTGTGGGGAGCGGCGCGCGCGCCGGCGCAGTGCGACGCCCCGATCGACCTCGGCCGAGGGCCGATCGCGGTACAGGTGCCGTCTTCCTACTCGCCGGAGCGCCCGACGCCGCTCCT
This sequence comes from Candidatus Multivoradales bacterium, assembly GCA_965212505.1. Lineage (GTDB taxonomy): Bacteria > Acidobacteriota > Thermoanaerobaculia > Multivoradales > JAHEKO01 > JAHEKO01. The sequence goes on along the minus strand of OZ243123.1, from coordinate 4,565,427 downwards.
CGTGCTGCTGCATGGCTTCGGAGCTGACGCCGAGCGTATCGAGGACTATCTCCGCTTCGGGCCACTCGCCGATCAGCTCGGACTCCTCTACGTGCGGCCGGAGGGTACGCCCGATGCCTTCGGTTCTCTCTACTGGGATGCCGGAGTCTGCTGCGGCTTTTACGGCCGGCCAGTAGACGACGTGGGTTACCTGGGAAGCCTGGTGGATGCGATCGGAGCGCAGTGCAACGTCGATTCCGGTCGGATCTACTTTCTCGGCCATTCGAACGGGGCGTACATGTCGTACCGGATGGCGTGTGAGCGGAGCGACCTGGTGGCCGCGCTGGTCGCCTTCGCCGGCGTCTCGACGCCGCTGCCCGACAAGTGCGACGCGCTCAAACCGGTTCACCTCCTTCACGCGCATGGCACGGCCGATGAGGTGTGGCGCTATGAGGGGTCTACCGAGGGACCGTTCGTCTATCCCGGTGCGGTGGAGACCGCCACGGCCTGGGCGGAGCACGCGCGGTGCACACTGAGCGATCCACGTCCCTTGGGAATGCTCGACATCGACGCTTCGGCAGATGGCGCCGAGTCGGTGGGTCTTTCCATCGGAGCAAGCTGTTCCGCCAACGGATCGGTGGAGTTTTGGACCGTCCCGGGGGCCGACCACACGCCGGCGGTCACGGACGCCTTTCGAGAAAGGGCGGCGACGTTTCTGCTCTCCAAGGCCGTGCGGTGCACGGGAGAAGAGCGGGTCGCCAAGGCGGTCTGCCGGAGGCGCGGTCCCATCGTGGTGCGCGCCGAGGGCGGGACACCGGGAACACAGATCGAGGCGTCACTGGTGACAGGAGAGCGAGCACGCGTCGAGCTGGCCGCCGACGGCAGAGCCCGCGCGAAGCTGCCCGGCCGCCGGGCGGGCGCCGGGGCGGTGACGGTGCGATGGGAGTGCGGGGCCGAAGAGACGGCCCGCTACCGCTGTCCCTGATAAAGGGGGACATAAGACCTATTTCCCTCCCAGCCCTTTCCTCGGGTGTCGGCCGAGCTGAACCGTGAGAGCGCCGAGAGCTGCAACGGCCACCGCTGCCACCTGACGCGGCGTCAACTCCTCTCCCAGAAAGGCCCAGGCCAGCAAGGCGATCTGAATCAACATCGTGTTGTTGATCACGCTCGACTCGTTCGCGGTCAGCCTCCGGAGCGTGTGATTCCAGAGGGTGAAAGCGAAGGCCGTGTTGACGATCGCCAGCCAGGCGATGATCCCGAGTGCCCTCAGATCGAGCCTCGGTAGGTCCTCGAAGAACAGGCCGGCGATGACGAGGCAGAACGCACCGACACTCATGCTGACGGTTGTCACGATGAGTGGACTGTGACGGCCGCTCCGGTTGACGTACCGTCCGAACAGTGCCGCGGTAGCGTTGGCCAACATGCCGAAGAGCGCGACCGTGGCGCCGAGCCACTGATCTCTTGGCAGGCCCGCGGGCCCGGTGTACAAGATCGCTCCGGCCAGGAGGGTGAGCGTTCCGATCCACTGATGCGCCGTCGGCGACTCGCGCAGCGTCCAGATCGAGGCCACCGCCACGGCCACGGGAGTGAAGCCGAGTGCCAGGCTCACCGTGACGGCGGGTGCCCACCCCAGCGCAACAAACTGAGCGCCCTGGGTCAGGGTGTACATGACCAGACCGAGCGCGCCGAGCAACACCCACGATCGCCGGTCGAGCGTTGCGAGCTCACGCCTTGCCGTTTCTCGCCGCAGTGTGAATGCGAGCAGGAGCATCGCCGCCAGCAAGTAGCGAAGACCGGCGAAGAGCAGCGGGGGAAGCTCGACCAGCCCGTGCTTGATGAGCACCCACGAGGTGGACCAGAGGAACGTGACGAAGACAGCCTGGAGAACCGTCTTCAGGTGACTCGGCTCAGCGCCGGGTCGCGATGCAGGGTTGGGCATGGAGCCTCCTTTCCGTCCTCGCGGACGTGAGTCCATGCCGACCTATCCCCTCCAGGCTTTTGTCCTTCAAGGTGCGAGTCGGCGCCGCCTCGGCTCCGACCTTCCGTGGCGCTCGGACCAGACCTCGAGATCGAGCGGAACCCTAGCCACCCTTCAGTCGACGAGGTCAGGGTAGCAAAAGGAGGGAGCCAGGCTGGATTCGACGGAGCGAGATCCTCAGTCGAGGCTGCCGTCGAATCGAATGTGGGAGGCGTGGCTCTGGGGACAGGGGAGGAAGGGCACCTCGCCGGGGGCTGGTTGGCAAGCGTCGCGCAAGCCCCTCCAGAGGGCGAGGTCGATCCGAGCTGCAGCCAACCCGAGGCGGCCCCCCAGTTCACAGGGCAACAACAGGCCGCCGACCCCCGCCGAGGTGCCCTTCCTCTCCTGTCCCCAGAGTCGCGTCTCACGCCACCTCTCCTACTGCGAAGGCTACGACCTGGGGTCGTCGCCTACGGCCGGGGCGGGACCGACTACAGCTCGTCCGTGTTCCGAATCAGCTGCCGAAAGTACCGGATCGCCAAGTCGACGCTCTCCACGCTGATGCGCTCGTTCGTTCCGTGAATCCGGCCCATGTCGCCCTCCGTGATGAAGACCGGCAGGAAGCGGAACACGTTGTTCGATCGCTTTGCGTAGTACTTCGCGTCGGTTCCACCCGTCACCAGGTACGGAGTGATCAGGATGTCGTCCCCGGGCATTACCTCGCGAATTGTCCTCCCCACCAGTTGGAAGGCTTTGCCGTTCACGTCTGACATCGGACTCGGGTCCTGGCCCATATTGAAGGCGATGTCGACTTCGATGCGTTCGTCGGCGACGATCTCTCGCACGCGGGTCATCACGGTGTCCACGGTCTCTCCGGGGAGGATTCGGAAGTTGACCACTGCCCTGGCGGTGATCGGAAGGACGTTGTCCTTCACTCCGGCGTTGAACATCGTTGCGGCGGTTGTGGTGCGGAGGGAGGCGGCGCCTCCCGGAGAGTCGCCCATGCCGCTCTTGATCATTGGTGCGGTCAGCCACAGGTTGGCGAACATCGCCTTGTAGGCGAACGGCATCTCCGGTCCGATGAAGTCGAACATCGCGCCGGTAGCGCCGTCGATGCGCAGCGGAAACGGGTTCTCCTCGAGGCGGGTGATTGCACGGCCGAGAATGCCGATGGAGGTGCTCTCGGGTGGTGTCGAAGAGTGGCCGCCCGGGCCGGTCGCTACCAGTTCGAGACTGACGTAGCCCTTCTCGGCGGCTCCGATGATCGCCGCCGGACCCTCAACTCCAGGAACCAGTCCTTCGGTGATCGCGCCCCCTTCGTCCAACACCAGCGCAAAGTCTGAAACGCGTCGAGACTCGAGGAGGTCGGCGATCTTCGCCGCGCCGTTCTGGCCTCCGACCTCTTCGTCGTGCCCGAACGCCAGATAGATCGTGCGCTGTGGGCGGTGACCGTCGGCCAGAAGACTCTCGGTCGCCTCGAGGACGGCGATCACCGTGGCCTTGTCGTCCATCGCGCCTCGGCCCCAGACCCAACCGTCGGCGATCACGCCGTCGAACGGCGGATGTGTCCACTCCTCTTCAGTGCCGGGGATTACCGGCACGACGTCCTGGTGGCCCATCAGGACGACCGGAGGAAGCGTCGGGTCGATCCCCTCCCAGGTGTAGAGCAGGCTCAACTCGCCGACCGTCTCCGGATTCAGCTGCGCGTGGACTAGAGGGTAGGTCTCCGCGAGCCAAAGATGAAGGGCGCGGAACTCCTCTCGATCGTGCGGCGTCGGTGGAGGGAACGAAATGGTCTGGTAGGTCAAGGCGTTCGCCAGGCGCTGGGCCGCGCCAGGAGGCACGCCATCCTCCGTGACGCCTAGCTCGGCCGCCGGAGCGAAGTCGTCCTGCTTGGATGCGAAGAGCAAGGTGCGGACACCGATCACCGCCAGCAGGAGCAGCAGCGCGAGTCCCAAGAGAGCGAAGAACCGCTTCATCGACGAGCCTCCTTCGGGTCGAAAACGCCTTCTTAACACATTGACGGTTCTGCATATAAACACATGGAGCGTAAGGAGTTGTGTACATACGGATGGTCTGGTACTGTGGCCGTCCTTCGAATAGGAAGACCGGCGGGGGCGGGAGTGCAATCCAGCCTCGGAGCCATGTTTCGAGGCCGGAACGCCGAGCGAGCCCGAGAGGGTTCTGCGCAGACGCCTCGTGGGCTTAGGCCTCCGTTTGGGCTGTCCTGGACGAGGGAATGGGAAGGAATGGTGATCGGATTGGCCTGTCCAGCCGAGCCGATCGAGGCCTCAACAACCTGGAAGGGGGACGAATGAAGAAAGCGATTCTGATGACCTTGGCGGTCGCGGTACTTTGTGCCGGCGCCGTCGCAGCCCAGAACCTGGGCCCCTCCGGCCAGCACGGTCCGCGTAACTTCGCGCCGTGCGTTCTCGGTCCGGATGACATCACTCAGAGCGTGGATTGCGACATCACGTTCGGGTCCGGCGTCTCTTGTAACGCCGGTGGCATCGACGCGGGTAACCAGTACCTCCGTCGGTTCCTCCTCAACAGCGACCATGCCATTGCCAGCTCCTACACGGTCGACGCGGTGCAGTTCGGCGTCGAGTCCGAGGCGGCGGGCGGCGGTGCCTGCGCTGGTGTGCCGGTTACGGTGAACACCTACAGCATCGGCAACGGTGATGCGCTCACCTACGCCAACATGAACCTGCTCGACACGGTCGACCTCGACGCGAGCGGCACCAGCGGCACGATCGTGACCGCGGCCGTCGGTGGTTCCATTGGCGATCCCGTCAACCAGGACCTCGTGGTCGAGGTTGTCACTTGCGACAGCAGCAACACGGGCGACTTCGGCTCGTACTTCCCGGGCGCGAACGGCCTCGGACAGACCGGAGCCAGCTATGTCGCTTCGGATTCCTGTGCCCTCACCGAGCCCACGGACATCGCGGGTATCGGCTTCCCCGACAGCCACTGGGTCATGGTGGTTGAGGGTACCGAGGATGGCGGCGGCTGCGTCGGTAACTTCATCGGCAACCCCCGCATCCGTCGTCGCCACTCCGGCGTGACGATCGATTTCCGCCTCGACCTGACGCATCGTCGCGACACGGTCAGCGTTCCGATCTACGCCGAGCTGCAGGATATGCAGGGCAACATCGTCGGCAACATGGACCTCGGTCTCTACACCCTGGCCATGAACGACACGGTGAGCGTTCGCAACATCATGAACGCGCCCAGCTCGATCGCCGCTGGCGACTACATGCTCGTAGCTCGCATCCCGCGGATGAAGAACATGATCGAGTTCAAGAAGATGATCACGATCCCGTAAGGGGTCCCTTTCATCGAGCAATACCGCGCCGGGCCGCTTTTGCGGTCCGGCGCTTTTTTGTCACTGAGGGTTGCAAACGGGGTGGCAGGGTGGGCATAGTTCGGCCAGACGCGCGCTGGAGGAATTCACCCTGACCTCACCGAACGAGAAGGGAAAGCGTGAGCTGATTGAGCGGCTCCTGGAACGGGTTCGCACCCGTTTCGAGGGACAGGCAGCGGCAGATGTCGAAGCCTTCGTCGCCGGCCTCTACGCAGACTGCTCGCCGCGGGACATCGCCTCATCGAGTCCGGACGACCTCTATGGCGCCGCTCTGGCCTTCTGGCGCTTTGCGCAGAAGAGGCCGCTCGACGAGGCGAAGGTCCGCGTCTACAACCCTCGAATCGACAAGAGCGGATGGCAGTCGTCGCACACCGTGATCGAGGTGGTGACCGACGACATGCCATTCCTGATCGACTCGATCATCGCCGAGGTGACTCGCCTCGACATCGACGTCGCCATGCTCGTGCATCCGATCTTCACGGTCGAGCGCACGACCGAGGGCAAGCTGGAGCGTATCCACGATGCGGGTACCGATGGGCTTCGGGAGTCCTACGCGCAGCTGCAGATCGGTGAGCAGCCGGAAGAATCGCTCGAGGAGCTTCGCGAGGGGATCGTGCGGGTACTCGCCGACGTTCGGTGCGCGGTCGAGGACTGGACGCCGATGCTCGACGAGACCGCGAGAATCGGCGAGGAGCTAGGGGCCCGTCCTCCGGCCGCGGTGGACTCGGAAGAGGTCGCGGAGGCGATCGCTCTGCTGGAGTGGATGCGCGACGGTCGATTCACCTTCCTCGGCTATCGCCGCTACGTCTTCGAGGGCACGGGTGACGAGATGCAGGTTCGTCTCGACCCCGACGCCGGACTCGGCCTGCTCAAGAATCCGAAGATGAAGGTCTTCGGCGGACTGCGAGGAATCGAGCTCACCGAAGAGCAGTCGGACTTCCTGCGCGAAAAGACCCTCCTTCGCATCACGCAGACGCTGCGTCGTTCGACGGTGCACCGTGGCGTCAGCCTCGACACGGTCGCAGTCAGTGTCTTCGACGAGTCCGGCGAGGTCGTCGGCGCAAAGCTGTTTGTCGGCCTCTTCACCTCCGAGGCGTTTTCCGACAGTCCGCGGGTGATCCCGGTGCTCCGGCGCCGCGTAGCGTGGGTGTTGGAGGCTGCGAATCTGTCGGAGACGAGCCACAGCGCACGTCAGCTCCAACACGTTCTCGACAGCTACCCTCGAACGGAGCTCTTCCAGACGTCGGAGGAGGAGCTGCTCGAGATCGGCCGCGGCATCTTGCATCTCCAAGACCGCCAGCGGACGGCGCTCTTCGTGCGCCACGACCCCTTCGAACGCTTCGTCTCTTGCCTGGTCTATCTGCCTCGCGATCGCTACGACACCGCCAACCGGCTCCGAATCTCCAAGATTCTCGAGACCGCCTACCAGGGCGAGATCGATCGGTTCTATACCCACCTCACCGACTCACCACTTGCGCGCCTGCATTTTGTCGTCAAGACGCCGATGCGTGATGGCAACGCGCCGCCGGTCGAGGAGGTCGAGGCGCAGCTGGTCGAGGCTGTGCGGCTCTGGGAGGACCGGCTGGCCGAGGAGTTGGTCGAGCAGCACGGCGAGGCAAAGGGTACGAGGCTCGCCCGCCGCTTCGGCAGCTCCTTTGCGGCCGGCTATTCGAGTCAGTACAACGAGCAGCTCGCGGTCCTCGACATCGCTCGAATCGAGGAGGCGCTCGAGAACGGCTCGATGGCGATGAACCTCTACCGGCGCCCCGACGCCGGCGAGCACGAGCTCAACTTCAAGATCTACCTGACCAGCCAGCGGACTCATCTGTCCGAGGTGCTGCCGATGCTCGAGAACCTGGGACTCCGGGTCATCGACGAGCGACTCTTCGAGGTTCGTCCCGAGGGAGGTGCGTGCGTCTGGATTCGGGACCTGGCCATGGTGACGGAGGACGAGCAGCCGATCACTCTGAGCGACGTCCGCGCGTCGTTCCACGAAATCTTCTCGCGCGTCTGGTCGGGCGAGATGGAGAACGACAGCCTCAACAAGCTCGTTCTGATCGGCGGCATCCAGCCGCGCGAAGTCACGCTCATCCGCGCCTACGCGAAGTACCTGCGCCAGGCCCGGATTCCATTCAGTCAGGGCTACATGCGGACAACCTTGACCGGGCACCCCGAGCTCGCGCGCATGCTCGTCGACCTCTTTCTGGAGCGCTTCGACCCCGACGGAGACGACGGTGCCGACCTGCGAGCCCAGACTCTCTCACGCAAGATTCGTCGCCGGCTCGAACAGGTGCGGAGTCTCGACGAAGATCGCATCCTCAGGCGTTTCCTGAACGCGATCGAGTCGACGCTTCGCACCAACTACTTCCAGCTAGACAACGAGGGTCAGCCGAAGCCCTACCTGGCGATGAAGATCGACTCGAGATCGATCGACGAGCTGCCCCTGCCCAAGCCGTACCGTGAGATTCACGTGCACAGCCCTCGGCTCGAAGCGATCCATCTGCGCGGCGGCCCGGTGGCGCGCGGAGGGATCCGATGGTCGGATCGACGCGAGGACTTCCGCACCGAGATCCTGGGCCTGATGAAGGCACAGATGGTGAAGAACGCGGTCATCGTGCCGGTCGGCTCCAAGGGCGGCTTCGTGGTTCGGCGCCCGCCCGAGGGTCGGGAGGAGATGCAGACCGAGGTGCGCGAGTGCTACCGCACCATGATGCATGGACTGCTCGACCTGACGGACAACCTCGACGGCGATCGCCTGGTGCCACCGTCGCGCGTGCGTCGTCGCGATGGCGATGATCCGTACCTGGTCGTCGCTGCCGACAAAGGCACGGCCACCTTCTCCGACACCGCCAACGCCATCTCGGCGGAGTACGGCTTCTGGCTCGATGACGCCTTCGCCTCTGGCGGCTCGGCAGGCTACGACCACAAGAAGATGTCGATCACGGCCCGCGGCGCCTGGGAGTCGGTGAAGCGTCACTTCCGCGAGCTCGACAAGGACGTTCAGAACGAAGACTTCACGGTGGTTGGCGTCGGCGACATGTCCGGTGACGTCTTTGGTAACGGCATGTTGCTCTCGCGCCACATCCGGCTGATCGCTGCCTTCAACCATCTGCACGTCTTTGTCGACCCGAATCCCGATCCGGAGGCGAGCTGGCAGGAGCGCAAGCGGCTCTTCGAGCTCCCGCGCTCGACCTGGGCCGACTACGACGCGAGTTTGATCTCTGCCGGTGGCGGTGTCTTCGATCGTTCGGCGAAGTCGGTCGAGATCACCCCCGAGATGCGAGAGCTGTTCGGCCTCGAGGAAGAGAGCGTCCGCCCGAACGAGCTGATCCGCCACATCCTCAAGGCGGAGATCGATCTACTCTGGTTCGGCGGCATCGGCACCTATGTCAAGGCGAGTTCCGAGTCGCAGGCCGACGCGGACGACCGTTCGAACGACGGCGTGAGGATCGACGCGAAACACGTGCGTGCCGCGGTGGTCGGCGAGGGTGCAAACCTCGGCGTCACGCAGCCCGGCCGCATCGAGCTCGGCTTGCGACAGGTGCACCTGAATACCGATTCGATCGACAACTCGGCCGGCGTCGACTGCTCGGATCACGAGGTCAACATCAAGATTCTGCTGCGCGGTGTCGAAGAGAACGGCGACATGACGCGCAAACAGCGCGACGAACTCCTCCACCAGATGACCACCGAGGTTGGTGATCTGGTGCTGCGCGACAACTATCTTCAGACCCAGGCGATCACGGTCACCCATCAGCTCGGTTCGCGCCTCAACGACCGCCACAGCCGCTTCATGAACGCCCTCGAGAAGAAGGGTCGCCTCGATCGCGAGATCGAGCATCTTCCGGAGGACGACGAGTTGGAAGAGCGCTCCAACCATGGTTTGGGACTCACCCGCTCGGAGCTTGCGGTGCTGCTCTCCTACGCCAAGTTGGACCTGTACGGCGAGCTGCTCAAGTCCGACGTGCCGGACGATCTGTTCATGGTGCGAGAGCTCCAGCGCTACTTCCCCGAGCCGATTCGAGAGCGGTTCGCTCATGCGATCCCTGGCCATCGGCTGCAGCGCGAGATCATCGCGACCGTGCTGACCAACGACATCATCAATCGGGTCGGCATCGCCTTCGTTCACGAGGTGCGAGAGCGCACCGGCAAGTCGACGGCCGACATCGCGCGCGCCTACGTGGTCAGTCGCGAGGCGTTCGGGCTGCGCGAGCTGTGGAACGAGGTCGAGGCGCTCGACAACCGCATTCCGGCGAGCGTGCAGGCCACCATGCTGGTGGAGTGCGGTCGAGCGCTCGAGCGCGCGACCGTTTGGTTCCTTCGTCTGCCCGACGGGCTCGACGACCTCGGAGCACGTATCGAGGAGTTCCACGAAGGGGTCAGCGCCATCGCCAGTCGGCTCGACGAACTGACCACCGCCGCCGAAGCGGAGCTGATCGAAGGGCGCATTCGCTCTTTTGTCGAGTTGGGGGCCGACCTGGACCTGGCGCGGCGGATCGTCCAGCTCCAGTTCGCCACGCCCGCGTGCGACGTCGTGCGCCTGGCGCGCTCGGGAGGGTGGCCGGCGCCGGCGGTGGCGCAGTTCTACTTCGCCATCGGTTCGCGCTTCGGCTTCGACTGGGCGCGGCGCACGGCTCTCCGGCTACCGATCGAGAGCGCCTGGGACAAGCTCGCGGTCAACGCCATCGTCGACGACCTCGCGGGCAATCAGACCGAGCTGGCACGGACCGTTCTCACGAGTGTCGACGGAGCCGAGCTCAACGTCGAGCAGGTCGCCGCCTGGGCCGAGAACCAGAGCTCACAGGTAGCGACCACCGACCAGCTGATCGCGGAGCTCCAGTCGGTCTCGCACCCGACCTTGGCAATGCTCGCGGTGGCGAACCGTCAGCTCAAATCGATGGGCGAGTAACAACCGAGGGACACATTACCCATTTTCTTCACCGCCAGCCGTTGGGTGGCGGGAAATGGGTAACGTGTCCCCCGATTCTTACTGCGAGACTTGACAGTCGTCGAAGACGACGCTTCCGCCAACCGCACCGGCGGAGCCCGAGGGCAGGCCGAGGCGCACCGCGTCGATGGTCGCGATGGTGTCGAGCGTCGATCGCGACGCGCGTACCCGCTTCTTCTTGATCAGGCGGATCGAGCCGTTGTTGCTGTTGGCGTCGGTCGCCTGCTGCCAATCGACTCGGAGCAGCACCGCCTTCTTGCGCGGAACGGGCGTCGAGCCGATCTGCTCCATCTCGCCACCACTCTCGGCCGACAGGTTGACGAAGTACTTGTTGCCGCGCTGCTCGAGGGTCAGGCTGACGATGGTCTTCTTGCGCGGGCTGACAAAACGCAGCACCTCGACCTCGCCGCCGCCCAGATCGACCTGATTCACCTGTAGCAGAAGGCTCGTCTCGAGACTCTTCTCCCGCGCGGGCTGGAGCGACACGATCTGCGAAACCGCGTCGGTTCCGTCGACGGTGACCTCAAACGCAAAGCCCGACTTCTTCAAGCCGGGGGATGTGATTCCAACGTTGCCCTTGCTGCGCGACCAGTTGTCGAGGTTGCCGCTTTCGAAGCCGTCGATGAAGAGACCACGGCTCAGTCGCGGCCGCACGATGAAGAGCCCGCGGTTGATGTCGCTGATGATCACCGCGCCACTCTTGAGGTACGGGTAGACACTCCAGGCGCCGTCGAACTGAGCTCGATTCGACTCGGGGTAGGTGTCGAAGAAAGCTGCCTCATCGAGGCTCGCGGTCGCCGGGTCGACCAGCTCGAGAATTGTCAGACCCTGCTGGTAGTTCGCCTGGTACGTGAAGCCGTCCATCACATACTGGTTATGGTCGATCGACATGCGCGGCGACTCGTGGAATCCGGTCAGCTGCGGACTCTCGAGGTCCGACATGTCCCAGACGTAGGTCCTCGCGTTGTGGCCGCGACGCGACTCGTCGAGCTCGTCATCGACCACGAAATAGCCGTGATCTTCGGTGAGCCAGCCCTGATGCGTGTAGGCGCTGCCCTCGTATCCGTTGCGCGACAGCATCACCGGGTTGCTCTTGTCGCTGACGTCGACCACGGTCACCGAGTCCTCGTTCGAGGCGAAGCAGATCTCGCTGCCGCGGTAGCGGGCGTCGCCGCCCTGGTAGACCACACACTGGGCATCGTGGGTGTAGCCGTCGTCGTCGAAGCAGCCCGCCAACACCGGCGCCTTCGGCTCGCGGATGTCGATCATGTGGAGGCCGCCCGCACAGACGTCCGCACCGACGGCGTAGGCGAAACCGGTGTCCTCGTTGATCACCAGGTTGTGAGCCGAGCCGAACTCCTCATAGCGAGCGTCGGCGTCGAACTGGACGGGCGGATTGTTGACCGAGCGCAAGCGCGTGAGGTCGAAGACCTGCATGCCGTGCTGGCCGGCGGAGTCGGAGACCACGTAGGCGTGGTTCTTGTAGACCTTGATGTCGCGCCATGCCGAGCTGCGCACCACCGTCGGCAGGTCGCCGAGATAGACCGGGTTCTCAGGGTCGGTCATGTTGACGAAGGCGGTGCCGGTCGAGCGACCGATCAGAGCGTACTCTTCGCCGCCGTCGCGCCAGCCCCAGATGTCGTTGCCGCTGCCACCACCGATGTCCTCGAGCGGTAGGTGTGCCAGGAGATCGACGTTCTCGCACGGGAAGATGTCGGCCATGCCGTTCTCGCAGGCGGTCGATTGCTCCAGCTTGTACGGAATGCGCGCCTGGCTACCGTGGCCGTGCGCGGCGAGCGACTCTTGTGCAGCCGACAGATACTCGGACTGCACCGGCACGTGACACGCCTCGGTGCGTTCGACGGGCGCCGCAACGATCAATAGACCGACTACGGCGAACGGTGTAAGTCTCTCGCAGGTCATACTCTCTCTCCGCCCCTACCGCGCGTTTGGATTTATTCGACCGCCTCGAGCGCCGCGAGGCGCGCGGCCTCGAACTCGTCGCCCTCGTTCCAACTTGGCATCTCGTCCTGCTCGGCGATATGAAGCCCGGCACGGAAGCCGAGCACGACGTCGTCGAGCATGCCGTCGAAGTTCCAGTCGTCGACGAGCTCGTCGGTCGGCTGGTGGTAGTGGATGGCGGTCCACTCCTCGATACGCTCACGACCCCACTCCGCCGGCTGGTCGACGAACTCCGTGCCCGTGTCGAGATAGACAGCGGGTACGCCGATCTTGGCGAAGTTGAACTGGTCCGAGCGGTAGAAGTAGCCCTTGTCAGGGAACTGATCCGGCTTGACGATACGGCCCTGTTCGCCCGCGTACTGATCGATCACCGCGTCGAGGGTCGACTTGCCGTAGCCGATGTACGTGACGTCCTTGTTGCGGCCCCAGATATTGGCGCCGTCGTAGTTGATGTTGGCCGCCATGTACCCGGGCTCGATGGTCGGGTTGGCCGCATAGTAGGCCGAGCCGAGAAGACCCTGCTCCTCGGCGCCAACAAAGGCGAGCAGGGTGGAGCGTCGCGGCGCCTCCGGCAGCGCGGCGAGCGCCTCGCCGATGGCGAGAATCTGCGCGCAACCGGCCGCGTTGTCGAGCGCGCCGTTGTAGATGTCGTCGCCGTCGTCGTTGGCCTTGCCCTGACCGAAGTGGTCGTGGTGCGCGGTGTAGACGACGTACTCGTTCGACAGCTCGGCATCGCTACCCGGCAGAACGCCGAGCACGTTGGCCGTCTGCACGGTGCGAACCTCGTTGGAAAGCTCGAGCGAAGTGGTGATGCCGAGCGGTACCGGTTGGAAGTCGGGGCTCTTGGCCGACTCGCGCAGCGCGTCGAGGTCGTGGCCCGCAGCCGCCATGAGGGTGCGCATGGCGTCTTCGGTGGTCCAAGCGTCGACCTGGGAGCGCGGTCCATCGCCGGCGGGGATCTCGAACTGCGATCCGCTCCAGCCGTTCTGCACCACGCCATACGGGTAGCCGGCCGACTTGTCAGTGTGAATGATGATCGTGCCGGCCGCGCCGAGCTCGTCGGCCTTGCCGTACTTGTAGGTCCAGCGGCCGTAGAGCAGTCGGCGATCGCCGGCAAAGAGCTCGGGGTCCCAGTCGGGGTCGTTGTTCATCACGACGAGCACCTTGCCGGTGACATCGACGTCGCCGAAGTCGTCCCAGCCGTACTCGGGAGCCTGCATGCCGTAGCCGACGAAGATCAGCTCGGCGTTGTCGATCGTGGCCTTGTCTCCCTGCACCCCGCTCGTCGCTACCCAGTCGTCCCAGTAGGTCAGGTCGACCGATCCGTCGCCCGTAGCGAAGCTCCAGGTCTCGGGCCCGGTTGCCGTCAGCTCGACCATGTCGAAGGTCTGCAGCCAGCCGCCGTCCGCCGCGCCCGGCGAGAAGCCCATCTCCTGCATGCGCTCGACCAGGTACTGCTGAGTCATCGTGTCGCCTTCACTACCCGGCGCCCGCCCTCCGAACTCGTCGCTCGCCATCCGCTCGATGTCGGCACGGAGCTGGTCGGCGGAAATGGTTGCCTGAGCCTCTGCCGTGCCTTCGGGCAGCGGGCGTACTTCAACGGTCTCAGGTGCGGAGCTGTCGGTCTCGGGAGCGGCACAACCGGTCGCGAGAATGGCCACGCCGAGGGCCAGGAAACTGAACAAACGCAAGCTTTTCTGGATCATGGGGTCTCCTTGGAAGAGTGCGCGAGAGTAGCAGATCCTTCGGAGTTTTCTGGGTTTCGGAGGCTTATCGAACAACGACGATAGGCGGCCGTTCGGCTTCGAGGCCCATTGTTCGCTCAACCCTCGGTCGCCGTTGGCGAGGACGATGGAGGCCAACGGCCGGAATGAGCCTACGGGCAACGCCCTTCTGCCTTCAGGTCTAGCCGAACGATCGGCTTGTCGTTGTCTGTGAGGTCGACCTTGGCGGAGGCGATCCAGGGCTGCTCGAGGCCGTACCGGCCGCTGGCCACCGAGATCCGCCGACGTCCGGTCGGGAGTCGAACCTGATAGCGATTCCCTTCGAATTCCCCACGGATGGAGTGCCAAAAGACGTAGTCGTCGGGCCAGGACGAGGGGTCGCAGTCGTTGAGTTCCTCATTCGCAGCTGGTCGCGCTGTGACGCTGATTCTCTCCAGCTCGAGTTCGAAATCGGCCGAGACGAATCCGACTACGCGCTTGAAAGAGCGGAGCCGAAGCGCGAGCGGGTCCACGCCGTCCTGGATCGCTACCTTCTCGACAAGAGGTTCAGAACCGAATTCAAAGTACTCGAGTCGATGCGATCCCTCTGCGACTCCGCGCATCTCGAACCAGCCGTCCTCATTCGTCACGGCCGTCCAGACGTACGGATCGTGCGTCTCCCAACCCTTGGTGATCCGGATCGTGATGCTCCGGAGGGGATCGTCGTGCAATGACAAGACTCTCCCCTGCACGTCGACGAACTTCCAGGGCGGTCTCGGGAACCGAAGCTCCACGGGCTCGTCTGATCTGGGGTCGAGGTCGGCACCGAAGTAGCCGTACAGACGATGTTGGATCGTCAACCTTGCGCCTTCACGCGAGCCCAGCTGAAGCCGAGCAATGCCATCGTCGTCAGTTAGCGCGCGGTCTCGAGCCCTTTGGAACTCAGGAGCTTCCGGCCGCTCGACCCAGGCGGTGATGCGGGCTCTCTCGAGCGGCGCTCCCTCCGGCGTGAGGACGCGCACGACCGCTTCATCGGATGGTCCCGACAGCAACCCAGCCAGTGAAAGCAACAGAACTGCGTTCATCGAGAAGAAGCCGAGGAGGCCCGCCGAACGACGACGGTGGACGACTTTTTGGCCTCGACGTTGACCTCACCGGTCCACTCGCGGCCGTCGGGGGCGATGAGGGTGACTAGCCAACGGCCGGGAGGGATGCCGCCTACGAGATAGCGGTGGATACGTTTGCGCAGAGTCTGTTCAACGACTCCATGTGTCGCCGATCGCTCCACGAGGAGCTCAGTGCCGGCAGGAGGAGAGAAGCCATGATCTCGCATGAGCTCTGGGGCCTTGAGTTCGAAGCCCCCTAAAACCGGAAGGGCTAGTACCAGCGGCTCGGCCGGCAGAGAGACCGACAGTCGGCCGTGCGGCCAGTACATGCTCGGAGTACTCAGTTCGTATGCTCCAGGCGCAAGGTCTCGGATGCATCCTCTTCCATCCCTGTCTGGTTTGGATTCCAAGAAGGGTTGCTCCGCTCCCTTGTTGTAGACGTAGAGGTGCGAATAGGTCGGCTCTCCGTCAGCCCATCGAAACTCGTAGCAGAACTCGACCGCACGCTGTAGTCGGATCTCCAGCCACTCGATCGCAGTTTCTGGAGCGGTGAGGCGAAGACTGGCCCAGCCGTCGGGAGGAACGACCTCCAGCTTACCCAGATAGTGCCCGGCGAGTATCTGTCCCACCTGGCCGCCATCTTCGAAGGCGAAAGCGCCGCTCGCATCGGTGCGAGCCCACTGACGGCCCATCCTCAGGGTCGCCCCCGGGAGGGGTTCGCTGGTCGCTGCGTCGAGTACGCGACCCGCGAGTGGCTGCGAACTTCGCTCGATGAGTTCGAGGTCGCAGGCCTCGGCCTCGAGGTCAACCTCCACTACGGGTCCGTCCTTCTCTGTGATGTCTAGGTCGACCGTAGCGCGCCAGGCACGTTCGATCGTCGGCCATGGGTTCGAAGCCTCGATCATCCATCGCCCTGTAGGAAGTCGGAGCGAGTACCGGCTGCCCGAGAACCCCCCTCGAACGGACTGTCCAAAGCCGACAGGTCCGAGCTCGGGAATCCGTTGGACGCAGCCTCCGTAGCGGTAGCCTGAGTGGTCGGCTGAGTAGGCTCTGATCTCAGCGTTGCGTAGCTCTGGCCCGAAAGAGCCCCAGACCTGGCCCACGACGAGCTTGGTTGAACGAAGACGTAGATCCAGAGGCTTCATTTGCTCGGTCACAGCGATGGCTTCGACTGTCTTGTCAAAGCCCTCCGCGCACAGTTCGAGCCGGTAGACGTCCTCCGGAATCGCCGGTATCGCGAACCATCCGTCGCTGTCGGTCGTGACCATCCAAGAGCGGGGCGCATGTCTCCGGGGTGGGTAGATAGCGATCTGTGCGCCCTGAACAGGCTCGCCAGTTGGCGAGAGAACGCGTCCTCCGACCTCGACAAAGCCCCAGGGGGGTTCGGGCAGGCGGATCTCAACGGCGCCGGGGGCTCTGGTTTCGACCACCTGACTGAAGTTCTCGTAGAAGCGGTGCTCGATGCTCAGCTGGACTGGCGAGCCTGACTCCAGGGCGAGGCGGGCGAGGCCGTCAGATCCAGTCCTTCTACCGCTCCTGGGCCAGTCGTCTACTGGCAGTTTTGGGTCTTCGATCTCTCCGTGAACGTGAGCCCCTTCGAGTGGCTCCCCCTCCGGCGTGAGTACCCGCACGACCATTTCGTCGGCCGGACCCGACAGCAGAACACCTAGCGAGAGCAACAGAATTGCGTTCATCGTGAAGTTGCGCCAAGAGAACGCAACGACCGTGCCGGGGTCTCGAATCGAGGTGAAGCTTTCGCAGTCTAGAGCTCGCGCTTCGGGCATACTTGGCCGCACGGAATTCCACCCTCATGCCTCCCTCAAAGGTCATCCGATTCGGCACCTTCGAAGCCGACCTACGCGCCCGCGAGTTGCGGCGCAAAGGGCAGCTGATTCCGTTGCAGGACAAGCCGTTCGCCGTGCTCGCGACCCTGCTCGAGCGCCCCGGAGATCTGCTCACTCGTGAGGAGCTGCAGGCGAGGCTCTGGGAGCCGGGGACACACGTCGAGCTCGAAGATGGACTGAATACAGCGGTGTCGAAACTGCGTCAGGCGCTTCGAGACGGAGCCGATTCTCCACGGTTCATCGAGACGCTGCCCAAGCGCGGCTATCGCTTTATCGCACCCTGCAGCGCCGAGGTGACGTCGTCGTTCATGACCCCGGCACGGGGTCTCGCCGCGGTGGTGTTGATCCCGGCCGCCGTCGCGGGCTGGCTGCTGTACAGCGCGCCGGCCACCGAGGAGACCGCGGCCGAGGCGGCTGACGTGGCGCTACTTGCCGAGGTGAGTCCGCACTCGGTGGCGGTGTTGCCGTTCGAGAACCGCGGGGCCGGCGAAGACGACGCCTACTTCGCAGCCGGAGTGACCGAGGAACTCGTCGATCGGTTGACGAAGATCGATCGGCTGACGGTGATTGGGCGTCGATCGACACGCGCCTATGCCGACACCGACCTGCGCGTTCGACAGGTCGCTCGCGAGCTGCATGTGGCGACGGTGCTCGAGGGGAGCGTTCGTCGCGAAGGAGAGCAGGTGCGGATTTCGGCTCAGCTCATCGATGGAGAAACCGAGCGTTCGCTTTGGAGTGAGACCTACCAGCGGCGCCTCGACGACCTCTTCAGCGTGGAAACAGAGGTCGCTCAGCGCATCGTCGAAGCGCTCGAGGTGGAACTTTCGGTCGAGGAGCGCGCCGACCTTTCAGTGGTGCCGGCGACCAACTTCACCGCCTACGACCTCTACCTTCGCGGTCTCGAGTCGTACCGACGCTTCACCCGAGACGACAACGAAGCGGCGATTGCGTTTTTCGAGCAAACGCTGGCCGAGGATCCGAACTTCGGGCTCGGTCGCGCCGGCTTGGCTGATGCGTACTACGCCCGCGCGATGCGTTACGACTTCCCTCGACGCGAGTGGCTCGAAGCGAGCCTCGAGCAGGCGCGATTGGCGGTGGCAGCCGACGCCGAGCTGCCAGAGGCTCACAAGTCCCTCGGTGTGGCGCTCGCCGGACAGGGCCTCTACGAGGAGAGCCTGGCCGCCTTTCTGCGCGCGATCGACATCCGGCCCGGCTACGTCATGGCGATCAACAACGTCGGTGCGGCCTACGAGCAGATGGGCCATCTCGACGAAGCGCTCGTCTGGTTCCGCCGGGCGGTCGAGCTCAACCCGGTCGACCCGTTCTTCTACGTGAACATCGGCGGTCTCTATGCGGTACTCGGAGCCGACGACGCGGCCTTC
This sequence comes from Candidatus Multivoradales bacterium, assembly GCA_965212505.1. Classification (GTDB taxonomy): domain Bacteria; phylum Acidobacteriota; class Thermoanaerobaculia; order Multivoradales; family JAHEKO01; genus JAHEKO01. Next base: position 4,547,182 of record OZ243123.1, on the reverse strand, counting down.
AAGTGGCTCGGCCGGGCGCTGGAGCTTGAGCCAGGCAGCGTTCACGCTCGGGTCTGGCTCGGCGCGCTGCATGTCTACCGCGGTGAGCCGAATCAGCTTCTCGGACTCGCAGAGGAGATTCTGGCCTCGACCCCTGACGACCCGACAGGGCAGTCTCTTGCGGGGGCGGCCTACTGGTTGCTCGACGACCGAGCGGCCGCGGAGGAGCACCTACGAAGCGCGCTGCACGATGGCTTCGTCACGCGCAACGAGATTGTCTTGGGGCACGTGCTGTGGACGAGCGGTCGTCGAGAGGAGGCGGAGCCGCTTCTCGCAGGGGCACTGGAGGATCTGGCCGCGAGGATCGACGAGGGGAGTCGCTCCTCTGGCCACTACGTTCAACTGGCACAGATTCACGCGATCCGCGAGGAGTTAGAAGAGGCTCTCGACGCCCTCGAGCGGGCCGCGGAGCTCGAGTACCCGTATGTGCGGTTCCTGCGGAGAGATCCGTCGCTGGCCAGCCTGGCCGCCGAGCCGCGCTTCCAGGCGATCACCGGCAGGATCGCGTCCAAGTTGGACGCGATGCGCGCGCGCGTCGACGATTCGTAGCCCGCGCGCCGGTTTAGGCGAGCGCGTAACTCTCTGACGAAGAGGGGGTTATCGGTACAGGTGCGGTTCAGTCGCCAAGCATGGCGCTCTCCAACGCTTTCCGCGTACAACAGCGCGGAGCGCCCCGAGCCAAAAGGAGAAATCATGCTTGCAAGGAATACCCTGGCCCTCGTCATCGGAGCTGCCGTCCTGGCGGGCCCCGTTTTGGCGGGCACCACCACTGTGATCGGGCTGGACGACGTTTCGGTCGACCGGCAGAACGTCCAGGACGCCATCGACTCGGCCAGTTCTGGCGACACGATCGAGCTCCTCGGCACCTTCCGCTTCGACGGTGAGCGCGTGCGACTCGACACCAAGAAGCTCACGATCGTCGGCGAATCGCTCGACAACGACAACGACGGAAAGTTCCAGGAAGACTGGGCCGACGGAGTCGACAACGACGGCGATGGCTCGACCGATGAAGACGACTGGGAGACGCAGATCTTCGGCGTCGACGACGGTAGTGGTGAGCCCGCGACCGACGATGGAGTGAACGGCCTCTTCAACCGGGCCTTTGTTGTCGACGGCCTGGCGGGCACGCTCGACGGCCTCACCATCCGCGACATCGCGTTCTCGACCTTTCATCGAGCCATCGAGCTGATCCCAGAGTGGGACTCACCGACCGGGCGCTGCGACGACCGAACCAACGTCAACGGCAGCGTGCGCCGACTCACCATCGAGGGGAATCGGTTCTCGAACAACGTGCTCGGCATCACCCTTCTCGGTGCGACGGATGCTTCGGTCGTTCATCGCAACGTGTTCCTCGACAACGACACTTTCGGCGTGGTCCTCGAAGGGGGCGTCGTCGCGTGTCCGCTCTCCGGAGGAGGTGAGGTGGACATCTCCCTCACCACGCCGCGACGTAACCGCATTGTCGACAACTACACGTTCGAGTCGTCGATCGGTACCGGTGTCACCTCCGGCTCTCTCGTGGCCGGCAACACCCTCGAGGAGTCCACCGGCATCTTGACCCTCAACGACCACTCGACGAGGATCAGCCGCAATACCCTCACCGACTGCTTCTTCGGAGTGATCATCGAGGGCGGCACAAAAGTTCTGGTCGATCAGAACGTCGTCACCGGAGCCTTCGAGGCCTTCTTCGCCGGCGGCGCTGCCGATCGAGTGCGCATCGTCTCGAATGAGGGCTCGGCGAGTTTTATCGGATTGGAAATCTTCGAGGGGAGCGGCTTCATCGTCGCGCGAAACACACTTTCCGCTGGCGTCATCGCGGACATCTCGATCGACGCCGCGAGCTCGAACAACCGCATCGTCAACCCCGGCCCTGCAAACACGGTGATCGACGACGGCACCGACAACGAGTTCATCGGCAACTTCATTTTCCTGTAGGCACAGCACCCTTCCTCGTGGTGAGCGGCCCGCTCCGGAGCACGATTCCCTGCTCCGGAGCGGTCGCTTGCTGCACCGCCCTGGCCAGAGGGGAGTCGCTGCCGTAGGAATCGTGCATGGAACGCGCGAGCGCCTGGCCTCTGACTCTTCTTCTCCTCTTCTGCGTGCCACTCGCGGTTCCCGCCGCCTCTATGTCACCCGACGGTCGTCACCTGGCCTACAGCTACATAGGCGGGCCGGAAAACATCTATCTGATTCCGGTCGAGGGTGGGGAGCCGGTGGCGCTGGTCGATCGGGGCTTCCGCGACTTTCGACCCGAGTGGGCGCCGGACGGGTCGCACCTCGTCTTCACGGGGGTCGTCGACGGTGCTCATGTGCTCATGCGGGTCAACCCCGACGGCACGGGGCTCGAGCAGATCTCGAAGACCGGCGAAGCGGCCGGCGACCCCGACTACTCACCCGATGGCAGCCAGCTGATTTACCACACCGACGAGCCCGCGCCCCGAGAGCTGTGGGTTCGCGATGTCGAGAGTGGCGAGGACCGCGCGCTTACTTCGACGCCCGACTTCGAGGAGGTCAGCCCTCGCTGGGCTCCCGATGGAAGACGGGTCGTCTTCGTCGGCAATCCAGCGGTCGAAGAGGCCAAGGGTGATATCTGGATTCTCGATGCCGCTTCCGGGGAGCGAAGCAACCTCACCAGAACACCCGGAGTCAGCGAGTTCCATCCCGACTGGTCGCACGACGGCTCGCGGGTGGTCTACATCCGGGCGGATGACGAAGGGTTCGCGGTTGCGGTCCGCGATCTGGCTACGGGCGAGGAGACCCTGGTCGCCGACGGCAACGGCTACGCGGTCCTCGACCCCCACTTCTCGCTCGACGACCGGTCGCTGCTCTTCACGCGCACCGACTTCTCCGAGAAGGGGCCGGACATGCCGGCGATCGTACGATGCCGTCTCGAAGACGGAGCCGAGGTCCAACTGACCCAGGGGCTCTACCTCAGCCAGACAGCCAACGCGGTCGACTGAGGCGGGCAGCCCGAGGCGCCGCGATCGGCGACGCCCGGGCCTCCACAAACACCTGGACGACGGGGAAGCAAGCGAAGTACCGGACTCTCGGGCACCCCGTTGCACATAGGAGTACCTATAGCTCGTCGAGGTAGGCCAAGAGAGCGCTCACGAAGAACCTCGTCGCCTGACGCTTGTTGAGCACGCCGGCGTCCTCGAGCTCGTCGACCGCGGTACCCACGCACGATAGGTAGCCCCAGAAGTCCAGCTCGCCGGCGAAGCTGCACGGGATCTCGGGGAAGAGAATTCGCTCGGACTGGCGCACGTTGTAGAGCCGGTTCCGCACTCCGCCCGGCCAGAGCACCTCTACGGATCCGCGGGCGGCGCGCCCGAGTCCGAAGGTCAGTTCCAGACTGTTCTGGGACGCGTAGCTCGAGCCTCCGGCGACGGGCAGGGTTGCGGTGGAGCCGTGCCGGGGGTCGAAACTCACGACCGCGCCAATGCCGTCACGGTTGACGACTCCACCGGAGGTGACTCCGATGGTGCCGAAAGTGCGAACCCCCACGGAACGATGGTCGTTCGAGGCGCTGTTGAGCTCGATCGCGACGGTGCCGTTCGTCGTCTCGAGGCCGGTCCAGACGAACTGACCCGACCCCATGGCGGTCTCGGCAAAGATCGGGATGAACCCGGCGAGCGAGTTGAAGGGGGAGGTGAACGGAATGGGCATGACGTCCTGATAGAGAACGAAGGGGGTCGGCTCTGGAGCGTTCTGATTGGAGACTGCGACAAAGTCGACGAAGCCGTCTTCGTTCAGATCGCCCGCCGCCAGGCCGTGATCGATACGCCGTGCGTGGTCGGCGGCGACCGGAGGGGCGAGCGCCGCCTCGTCGTAGCTGAAGTTCGCAGCGCCGTCGTTGGCGAGCACGACTCCCGGGTTGGATGCCTCGACAAACAGGGCCACGTCGAGTCCGCCCACGTAGACGAGGTCGGTGTCGGTATCGTTGTCGTAGTCGAACGCGGCGGTGCCCCAACCGAAGACGGAGGCGAGGTCGGGGTCGACCGGAACGTCGGTCCAGGTGCCGTCAGGGTTCTGGAGGAACGGCCGGGTGGTTTGGGCTCCGAGCCCGGAACCCGGGACGCCGAGAAACGCCTCGAAGTAGTCGCCCGTGTTGGTGACGAAGGCATCTAGAGTGCCGTTGTGGTCGATATCGGCGACAGCGATGCCCATCCAGTCGCCCGGGCTAGCGAGTAGGCCGGCGCTGTCGGAGACGTCGGTGAAGCTTCCGGTGCCGTCGTTCTCGAACGTTCGCAGGAATCCGCGGTCGACTCCACCGTCCGCCGCGAACGGAATACCGCCATTGTCCGAGGCGGTCAGAATGTCGGTGTCGCCGTCCTGGTCGTAGTCGACCATCGTGACCGCCCAGGTGATGTCGTGGGTGTCCGCCGGTACGCCAGCAAGGGTGCGAATGCCGGAGGTCAGGCTCACGTCGGTGAAAGTGTTCCCCGCGCCGCCCAGGAACAGTTGATTCGGCTGGTTGAGCGCGAACGGCTCGACGAGAATCGCAAGCAGAGTCGTGAACTCGGTGACGTTGGCGACGAACAGGTCGAGCAGGCCGTCTCCGTTCACGTCGCCGAATGCGCAGCTGGCCGAGCCGAGCGCTCCACCGCCGACGCCCGCAGAGGCGGTGATGTCCAAGAAGCTGCCGTCACCTTGATTCTCGAAGAGTCGGTTCTCTTCGTCGCGGCCGAGGACATATAGATCGGGATCGCCGTCGTTATCCATGTCGCCGAAACAGACGCCGGTGGAATCCTGGTCGGGAGCTGCGACGCCGGCGACGCCGGCCACGTCTACGAAGCCCAGGCTGCCGCTCTCTGCCAACTGGTTCGAGAGCAGGGAGTTTTCACTCCCCGGTCCGTTGGTTACGTAGACGTCGAGGTCGCCGTCACCGTCGTAGTCCACAAGAGCGACTCCCGGCGCGCCGCGCGGCTTGACCGGCTGGAGCGGTACGTCGCCCATCGTCTTCGGCGTCGTCAGAGACTCGTCGCGGAATTCCTGAACGATGTCGAAGGTTGTCGACGGCGTTCGCTCGTAGGCGACGCCGAGTCCGACGCCCACCTCCTCGAACACGATGTCGTCGTCGGCGACTGCGGAAGTCGCGCTGAGGCCGAACGCCAACCAACAGACGAGTGAACCGAAGGTCCTACTGCGAACCGATCCTTGAAACATGGGGGGGCCTCCTCCTGAAATGCATGGTTCGGGAGGACAGAGCTCCGGCCGTCGTCGATCAGACGCACAGAGCCGAATAGACCACCAAATCGCCTCACAGCCCTCTCTCCCGATGTTTTGGGAACAGAGGGGATGGTAGACGACGATCGACCCGCCCGCAAGCGGCGCCTCGGCGACCAGAGGTGAGGGCTAGCCTTTCGCCAGCGAGTCGCGAATCTCGGTCAGCAGCTTCGCCTCGTCCGACGGCTCCGGCGGCGGGGCCGGCTTCTCTTCCTCTTCCTTGCGCATCTTGTTCATCGAGCGGACCATCATGAAGATCACGAACGCGATGATCACGAAGTCGATGATCGTCTGGAAGAACGCGCCGTACTTGATCACGGCGGCGCCCGCCTCTTCGGCGGCGGCGAGGCTCTCGTAGGTTGCGCCGCCCAAGGCGTGGAACAGGCTGGCGAAGTCGACGCCGCCCAACATCTGGCCGACCGGCGGCATGATCACGTCGTTGACCAGTGAGCTGACGATCTTGCCGAACGCGCCGCCGATGATGATGCCGACGGCCATGTCGATAGCGTTGCCCTTGACTGCGAACTCTTTGAACTCTTTCATCATGCTCATGGGTACTCCTCCTTCGAAAAGCTGAGAGAAAGGCCGCGATCACAACCGCGAGCCGGACAGAAGTGAAGTCGGTGCTGGAGCCCTATTCTAGCGAGCAGCCGAGGTCGAAGCTGGCGAACACGGGGTCGTGATCGCTGGCTCGCAAGGGGTGCGGAAGGTCGGCGTTGACGTGGAGAATGCTCGTCCACGGGTCGCAGCTCGCCAGCGACGGCGAGATCAAGATGTGATCGAGGACCTGCGAGTTACCTTCGAAGTTGTAGGTGTAACGCTGGTTCTCAGGCACCTGGTCGATCAGGTTGACCCAGCCACGATCGGTCAGCTCGGTCAGCGGCGATCGAAACTCATGGTCGTTGAAGTCGCCGAGCAACACGACGTGCCCCTCGTCGAGCGAGTCGACATAGTCGGCGAGGGCGCGCGTCTGTGCGCGACGCTGCTCTTCGGTATGTGGAAGCGGCGGCTGTGCCGCGCCGAAGAATGCATCGTCACCCCGCTTCGACTTGAGGTGGACGTTGATCATCACCACGCGTTCGCCGCGGAACTCGAACTCCGCGGCTAGCGGCTTGCGGGTGGCTTCGAAACCGGTCTCCTCGTTGCGGAGAAACGCAGGGTGATCTTCGAAGAGTCGGGCCGGGTTCGAGTCGCCGAGGCGAGAGCCCTGAGAGAGAAGCTCCAGCTGGCCGGAGTCGTAGAGGAACGCCACGCGGATGTTCCCACCCGGTGCGCCGCCGTCGGCGTTGTTGTCGGGGTCGATCTGAGCCACGGCGTAGGCGCGCCCGCTCTGTTCGCGAATCGCTCCGACGAGCCGCTCGAGCGTGCCGGCTGCGGAAACGGTTCCATCGTCCTCGGTGCCGCTGTCGTCCTGAATCTCTTGCAGTGCGGCGACGTCGGGCGAGCGCTTGGCGATCTGGGCCGCCACGCGATCGAACTTCTCCTGGGAGTCGCGCAGATCGAGGTTCTCGGCGTTGAACGAGGCGACGTCCAGCCGCTGCAGGTAGATCGGGGCGTCGTCCAGCGTGGCGACCGCAACGGGTTCGGCCTCTATCGGTGCCGTAGCAACCAGCCGGTAGCTGCCGAAGGAGTAGTCGAGGACGCCGACCAGCGGCTCCTCGAGGCGGCGGCCGACCTCCAGTGGCGGTAGTCCGCCGATCAGCGAACCGTCGATCACCAGGCGCTCGCTGTTGACGTCGCCGGCTTGGAGAAGGAGTCCGCCGCGCGAGGTGCGTTGAGCGTCGGTGCTCGGCCGGGCGACGGAGAGGGTCCCGAATCGCGTCGTCGGGCCGACCACAGTCGAGTCACCCACCTCGACTCGCATCCCCTCCACACTCTCGAGTCGGTCGATCGCGTCGCCCTCCGGCTGGAACTCCGAGAGGCCGTCGTCGTCGACGACCGTCGGCAGATCGCCGAGGTTTGTCGCCTCGGGTAGCGCCTGCTCTCGAGCGAGCGTCTCGACGCGATGCGCCTCGAGTCGGGTGATCGGCAGCTGGCCGGTCCGCTCACGCTCCACGACCCGCCCGCCGACCGAGACCCGGTCGCCGACAGCAACCGATGCGTCGATCTCTGCCGCCGAGATGAAGAGGCCCTCCGAGGTGCGCGGATCGTCGTCGCCGGCGTCGTCTTGCATCCAAAAGCCCTTGCGCCGCCCGTCGAGGTCGGTCGCCGTCACAATGCCGGAGGTCTCTCGAATCCAGCGGCCCTCGAGCGGAGACCGGTGCGCCGCTCCCTGGATCGCTGCGATCGGCGTCTCTCCCATGTCGAGGGCGAAGGCGAGCACCTGCGTGATCTGGAGCGGACTGAAGTTGTTGTCGCTCACGAGAACGAGCGCGCGCCGCCCGTCGGGCAGGATCGGCCCGAGGGTCATCCCTTCGACGTTGTCGAGGGCGAAGCCGAGGTTGTCGAAGTTGACGAGCAGGCGTTTCGAGGCCGGGTGCACGTCGCGACCGTCTTCCAATCGTCGGAGCCCTCGCACGTCGGTCGCCCCCTCGGTGTCGACGAGGTAGAGGCGAATCGAGTTGCCGACGCCGAGGGTGAAGGATCGTTCCAGAGCGAGGAAGCGATACGGGTCGAGACTGACCAGTTCGACCAGGCCGTTGGTGTGGAAGGCGTCGGGCGCCGGCGGCGGCGCGACGACCGGCTCGATCTCGTAGACGTACTCACTCATGTCCCGGCCCGACTTTCGGTGAAAGCGCGCGATCCGAACGCGGCTACCCTGGTCGACGGCGGTTTCCGGACCATCCTGCTCGAGTGCGTTTTCGGTGGCGAAGACGTAGGCCTCGCCGTCGGAGTCGAGCGTGAGCGCCTCGAACGCGTTGTTGTGGCGAACACCGTGTGCCTCGCCCTCACGTGGAAGCCACTGACTCGGCACGTGGAACTCGTGCCGCTCGCGGCCGTCGACTGTGATCTCGCGGATCGACGGTGCGATGCCGCGTTGCACGTTGCCCTCGGAAGAGATCAGCAGGGTGCGATCGGAGGTCAGGGCGATCCCCTCGCCGTCGATCACCCACTTCGCGAACGGCTCGCCCGAACGGTCGGTGAGCACGGTCACGCCACGCAAATCGATCGCGACGGCGTCCTTCTTGAGGTCGAGTGCGAGGGTGTAGAAGCGTGAAGGCCCACGCCGACCCGGGTCGTCGGAGAGGCTGTAATAGAGGCCGAGCTCTTCGTCCCAGGTGATCCCAGAGAGCCCTCCGACCTCGGTCCCCTCGAACTGTGTGGCGGTCGGCAGGGTCGCGATGCCGAGATATTCGAAGCTGCCTACCTCGGACGCGGCGGCGTCGCTCGCCGAGAGGGCGAGGAGAATCAGAGCCGCGAGTCTCATAGCGGGTCCAAACGTAGCGAGTCCGTGGCGATGTCGACCCAAACCAGGCGGTGGTCCGACGCTTCCTCGGCGAGGCGATTGCCTTCTGCGTCGCTCGCCGCGCTCGGCCAGAAGACGCCGCCGTCGACGACCTCGATCTCCGAGCTGGTCAATATGTAGTCGGCGCGCACGCCGCCGGCGAAGCCGGCGGTCGCTTGCGGATACTCGCTGCCTTCGCTCGCGCAGACGTCTGCCGTGTCTCGAATCCGGTCGTCGTCCAGGAGCAGGTCGATCGACTGGCGGCCGTCGTAGAACGCGTTGTCAGAGCGTGGGTCGGCGTTGAGGTCGCCGAGGATCGCGAAGGAGCGGTCGTGGGCGTAACCGCCCGCCCGGCCCGAGTCGTCGTAGATCGCCGGGTCGCCGTCGAGGTAGGCCTTCCACAGTCCGATCTCGTCGAAGTTCCGGCGACCGTTGCGGTCCTCCTCGCCATCGAACACCGGCGGCGTTGGGTGACTGATCCACAGATGCAACCGCCGATCTCCGATCTCGATCGGAACGTCCCAGTGCGACTTGCTCGAGAGTCGGAAGTTGGCCAGCTCCTCGTCGCTGTAGAACCCCTCGGGAATGTGGTGCCCCGGCAGGTCTTTCCAGAGAAACTTCTGAAACGTCCGAGCGCCGACCGCGTCGATCGGCAGCCTCGAGAGCAGCACCATCGAGTACTGCCCCGGGTAGGTGCCGAAGCCAAAGCAGTCTTCACCGTACTCGCGGCCGCCGATGTCGGCTGCCGTCGCCACATGGCCGTCGTTGCTCAGGTCGTGTCCCGACAGGAGGCCGGTGTTGCACGGTGCGGCATAGAGGTAGGGGTAGTCGAGCTCAGCGGCTGTTGCCGTCAGATAGGCGTCACGCAGCCGCCGGCCGTTGAGCGCGAGATCGTCGTCGTCGCCTCGGTAGTCGTGATCGATCTCCTGCACGACCAGGACGTCGGGCGAGATGCGGGCGACGATCTCGGCCGCGGCGAGCACGTTGGCGGCCTGTCCGGCCCCTGAGTCGTCCACGTCTTCGAGCGCTTCTGTCGTCAGTTCCTTGATGTTGAACACGGCCAGACGCACGGTTTCGGGCATCGGCGTCTCTGGCTCGCTCGCTATGGGTGCGGTCGCCTCTTCAGTTGCGCAGCTCGTCAACAAGAGGGCAGAGAGCAGTGCGAGCGCGCACTGTCTGAGCGCCGTCATCGGCTTCCCGAAGGTGTGGCGGGTGCCGGCGCCGGCGTCAGGGTCGTCGGTGTTTCGGCGGCCCAGTAGGCGACGCTCACGTACGCCGCGACATTCTGAGCGATCGACTCGGGGTCGATCTTGTCGAATGTGTCGTCGATGGTGTGGTGGAGGTCGAAGTAGCGCGTTGCGTCCTGCGGCAGATCGGCGCGCGGAACACGCGCCGGCCGCAGAGGAATCAGGTCGGCGCCACCCCAAGCTACGTTCCCACCCCACTCGATGCCGAGCGGCTCCAGCAGCTTCGCGACGCTCTCGGCTTCGGATATCGCCGCCTCTTGCACCGCCGTGCGGAAGACCCAGACGCGATCGCCTCCGAGGTCTGATTCGACCGCCAACTGGTGCTGCGCGAGCTCGTCTACGTGTGCCTCGGCGTAGGCTCGAGCGCCGGAGAGCCCGAACTCCTCATTGGCGAACAGGACCACCCGAACCGTGCGACGGGGGCGCTCCGGGAGTTCGCCGATGAGTCGGGCCGCCGACATCACGTTGGCGCACCCAGAGCCGTCGTCGTGGGCACCGGTGCCCACGTCCCAGGAGTCGAGGTGTGCTCCGAGAAGCACGATCTCGTCGGGCTTCTCGCGACCTCGCATCTCCGCGATCACGTTCGCCGACTGCGCATCGGGGCGGTAGTGACTTCCGAGCTCGAGATGGAAGCGAACCGTCTTGCCGGTCTCGAGCTGAGCGGCGAGTAGGTCGGCGTCGGGCACGGCGAGCGCCGCCGCGGGAATTTTCGGAGCGTCTTCGCTGTAGCGGGTGCCGCCGGTGTGGGCGAAGCGAGCGTTCCCGGTGGCGATCGAGCGAATGAGCATCGCCACGGCACCCTTGGCCCCGGCGACGGCAGGACCGCTGCGCCGGACGCCGCCGGCCTCGCCGTAGCCGCGGCCGGAGCGCGTGCGCTCTGTCTCGCGGTTCACGAACACGATCTTGCCGCGTACGCTCTGGTCGCTGGCCTCTTCGAGCGCCTCGAGCGAGGGGAAGCCGACAACCTCGGCGGTGATGCCGCCATCCGGCGTGCCGGTGCTGCCTCCGAGTGCGATGAGAACCGTCTCTTGTGGATAGGGCGCGACGATTTCACCGTGTGCCTCGCCGCGAATCCAGTGCGGCACCGTCACCGACTCGGTCCAAACCTTGTCGAACCCGAGCCCTTCGAGCTTGTCTTTGGCCCAGGCCACGGCCGCCCGATCGCCAGGCGAACCCGCGAACCGGTGCCCGACCTCGACAGTCAGAGAACGCAAGAGCTCGTAAGCCAGATCGTCCTCGAGGGCCTTCGCTTGAAGTGAGGCGATGGTGTCTTCGATGTCGCCGAGATCCTGCGCTGTCGCCGGAGCGATCAGGAGCAGGCCGAGTGCTGCCAGAGTGGCCATACAACGCATTGTCAAAGTGGACGGATCGTAGCAAACAGGAGAGAGAGTACGGCGGGATTCCGGGTGGGGGCAGGAGGGTGTACCTGGGAAGGGGTCGGCGACCTTCACTCGGACTCTGGAGGGAGCGGTCGCCTCGGTTGGCCTGCGCGAGGAGCCGGGCTTGTCCTCCACTGGCTCGTGCCGTTGCTGACCAATAGCCCCCTCCCAGCTACCCCCTCCTGCCCCAACCCGAAACCCAGTTACGAGGCCTCCGATCGCCGCGCTCGCACGGAAGGACCGGGGGAATGAAGAAGGCGTCAGGCCTGCGAGGGCCAGGGGGGCCGGCTCTCGACAGTTCTCGACCCCCACCTTGGTCGACGGAGCCTGCCACTGGCGATCCGGTGCAAGGTAGTCGAATGCAGCCGCTGTCTTCTCGGCCAACGCACATCTGGGGGGGTCGAGTGGGATGGGGAGGGGGTGTCTCCCAAGGGGCTGTTGACCAGCGGTCGCACCCCCCTCGCAGGGCTGTACCGCTCCCCGCGCAGGTCAACCGAGGCTCAGCTACCATCAGCGGTGAATCAGATATGAGCGAATCCACCACCCAGCACCGACAGGCCGCGCGAGGGAAGATCGCCACCTGCGCCGTCCTCACCGCCAGTGACACCCGCACTCCGGAGACCGACACCGGCGGCAACCTCATCGTCGAGTCCCTGACCGCCGCCGGCCACCAGGTCAAGGAAAGAGCCCTCGTCAAAGACGAGCCCCACGACATCGGGCGCCAGTTCGGCGAGTGGCTCCGCGACCCGGACATCGAGCTGATCATCACCACCGGTGGCACCGGCATCACCAGCCGCGACGGCACCGTGGAAGTTGTCGAGCGCTACCTCGACAAACGCCTCGACGGCTTTGGCGAGCTCTTCCGCATGCTGAGCTGGGAAGAGGTCGGCTCCGCCGCCATGCTCAGCCGGGCCGTTGCGGGCCTCGCTCACGACACGCTCGTCTTTGCTCTGCCCGGTTCCAAAGCGGCGGTCCGGCTCGCGCTCGAGAAGCTCATTTTGTCCGAGCTGCCCCACTTGCTCTTCGAACGCCGTCGCTAGCGGATTTGGAGGCAAGACCATTCATTCCGATTGTTTTTTAAACAACAATCGAATATGGTTGTGACGAGATGAACCTTCGGAGGAGCTACTATCTGCTGCTGGGAGACGTTCAGCGATCGACGTCTCGCTCGAGCTCTGAGCGTCGCACGCTGTTCCGCAAGCTCGACGGGGCGATCGAGCGTCTGAATGGGAATCTCGATCCGGAACCCGTCCTGGGACTGACCCGTAGCTACGGCGATGAAGTCGCGGGACTCTTCGAGGAGCCACGACGGATCTACGACGTCATCAGCGAGCTGCGCGACGCGATTCATCCGCACAGCACGTTGCGCTTTGTCGTCGCCCGGGGGAGGGTTGGCGTCGCCTCTGACGACATCACCCAGGTCGGCGGACCGGTCTTCAAACGGGCGAACCATCTGATGGACCGAGTGCGCAAGGAGCGGCGGTTTTGTCGCTGGGAGGTTGGCAAGCCCGCGATCGACGCTGCCTTGACTTCACTCTCGGATCAATCGAACGCCTCTATCGAGTCGATGACGCCTTACCAGCGACGGATCTTCCAGCTGCTGCGTGAGGAGATGCTCCAGGTGGACATCGCGAAGAAGCTGCGCAAGCATCAGCAGTCGGTCTCCGAGGCCACCAAGCGCGGTCGCGCGGATCTGGTCGTGGATGGCGAAGCGGCGATTCGAGCGCTGCTCGACTCGTGATCGCAGCACAATCGAAAATGGTTGAATCAAGACAAACAACCCATTGAGCTTGTTCCTAGGCATTCACCCCAGCTACCTGGTCGGTCAGGCGATCTACGTCGGCGCCTGCCTGCTCGCGTTCCTCCTGTCGACCCTCGTCGTTCGGCGCGGCATCCCAAAGCTCAAGGGGGCTGAGAAACTCCCCGACAGCAGCGCGGGCGGTCCGATCTTCGATTTTGGTGCCGCCGGTTTCTGGATCGGCTTCTGCGAGACCATCCTGATCTTCTTCCTGGTTTTGGAGGGCGAGTACGGCGCCCTGGCGATCATCATCGGCGCCAAGGAGTTCGTGCGGAAGGAGAAGATCGAGCAGAACGCGTCCTACTACCTGCTTGGGACACTGGTGAATCTGACGATCGCGGTGGCGTTTGCGCGGTTGGCGATGGTGTTGTCGTCTCTAGCTGGCGATCTCTAGGCCTCTCGACGGAGACTCGACTCAGCCGCGCCGAGCCTCGCAGGTTCGCTGGGGCAGGGTGTAGACTTCGCCTATCGGGCTTTTGAGAACTCCCTCCGATGGAGGCGCAGCGCACTGCTCGCCGCCCGCGTCGTCGATCGGAGAGGCTCGGCGGGACCCCTCAACGGGCCTGCCGGCACAGCCCTTGTCACCTGAATAGACGCCATGGATTTCAGTCGCGAGAAGAAGATTCCGCTGGTCATCCTCGCGGGTAGCGCCAAGCAGGGCGAGGCGGTCGAGGATGAAGACTCGCATCGGCTGTATGGGCCGAAGGGGTTGAAGATTCGCCTCGCCGGGCGGCCGTTGATCGACGTGATCATCGAACGCTTTCGGCAGTGCGGGGCGTTCGATCCGATTTTCATCGCGGGGCCTGCGAATCGCTACGGCGAACGGCGTGGTGTCGCGCACGTAATCGACACGGACGCCGACTTCGGGCACAACATTCGCGCGGCGATGGAGTCGGTAGTGGAGCAGACCTCCGCAGGCGCGACGATGTTCACCACGTCGGACGTGATTCCCGATCCGCAGGAGCTTCAGACTCTGGTCGACGACTACCGGAGTCACGCACCGCTCGACTTCTGGTTCCCGCTGATCCGTGTACCGGAGGATCCAAGCGAGCTCGGGGCCTCGGCCCACAAGCGTCGCTACATGGTGATTCCGGAAGGGGAGAGGGAACCAGTTCCGGTGTTACCGAGTCATATGGTGATGGTGGCGCCCTCGGCGCTTCGGCTGACCCTGCTCTATAAATGTTTCCAGCTCGCCTATCGGAGTCGAACACGTCCGGTGGGGGCGCGGTTCCTCTACATCACGAGCGGGGTTCTCTACTTCCTGCTCAAGCGCGACTTCCTGAACGTATTCAAGCTGAAGCCGCCGCTTCTGACCTTCTTGACGATTTTCAACGCCGCCTTGTTGTCCCATCGGGTGGGGCGTGGTCGCATCACACAGCGACAGGTGGAGATGCATCTGCATCAGATCTTTGGGAATGAGCCGCATCGTCGGAAGTATCGCGATCGCACGGGACGGGTGCCACTTCTAGATGGGATGTCGCTTGCTCGCGACATCGACACCGAGGAAGAGGCACAAGAGCTTCACCTCGAAATCGGCAGCGGCTAACAAAAGGAGTCTGGCTATGCGCGACTCGAACGTACGGCGTGCGCTGTGTGCGCTCGCTCTGTTTCTGACGGTTGGGCCCGCCTGGGGCGGCGACTGGACTCGATTCCGTGGCGCCAACGGCCGCGGCTTCGACGACACGGCGGCGCTCCCGGAGGAGATCGGCCCCGAGCAGAACGTAGTTTGGAGATCCGAAGCGCCGTTCGGCCGGTCGTCTCCGGTGATCGGTGGCGATCGCATCTTCCTGACGGCAATCGAGGGCGACCTGCTCCTGACGCTCGCCTACGACCGGGCGACCGGCCGCGAGCTCTGGCGCAAAGAGCTCGAGCGAAGCCGTGCCGACGAGCTTCACCGGGCCACCGACTCCGCGACACCGAGCCCGGTGACCGACGGCACGAACGTCTACGTGTTCTTCCACGACTTCGGGCTCGCCTCGTATGACGGCGCCGGTAAGGAGCGATGGCGCATCGCTCTCGGTCCGTTCCTCAACTTCTACGGCATGGCCTCTTCGCCGGTGCTGGCGGGAGAGCGCCTCTATCTACTTTGTGACCAGGCCGAGGGGTCGTTCCTGCTCGCCGTCGACAAGGACTCTGGGGAGGAGTTGTGGCGGGTCAAGCGCCCGGCGCGACTCGAGAACTACGCGACGCCGGTTGTCTATCCCGACGGCGATGCGCCGACGACGCTGCTGGTGCTCGGTTCGCGTTGGGTGGACGCATACGACCTGGCGACCGGCAAGGTCGTTTGGAGCGGTAGCGGAGTCGGCGCCGGACCGGTAGCGAGCCCGGTGCTTGGCGGCGACCGAATCTTCGTCGCGGCTCCCGACCATGCCGAGAACGGCTGGGCGCCCTTCGGCCCCATCCTCGAAGAGCACGACGCCGATGGTGACGGGAAGCTCACCAAGCAAGAGGTCGCTGGAACCTGGATGGAGAGCAACTACGGCTGGCTCGACGGTGATGGGAGCGGCGCGATCTCCCCAGCTGACTGGCAGCGCCTCGCCGACGAGATGGTGACCGACAGCTGGGGGCTCTATGCGCTGCGGATCAACGGTGGCGACAGGCCCTTGACGGAGGTCTGGAACTACCGCAAGAACGTCGCCTACATCCCGTCGCCAATTCTCTATCGGGGCGTCCTCTACATGCCCAGCGACGGCATCCTCACGAGCTTCGATCCGGAGACCGGCGAGGTGCTCAAACGGGGTCGACTCAAGAGCGCTGCCCAGGTCTACGCCTCGCCTGTGGCCGCCGACGGCAAGGTCTATTTGAGTTCGACCGAGGGGTCCGTGACCGTCCTCGCCGCAGCGGGGGAGTGGTCGGTATTGGCGGAGAACGACCTCGGCGAGGAGATCTACGCCACGCCGGCGATTGCCGACGGGCGGCTCTACGTCCGCACGCGGGGCTCGCTCTATGCGTTCGCTCAGGCAGCGCCGAAAGAAGCGGGCGGCACCCCCTAGACAGATCTTCTAGTGGTCGTGGCCCGAGTGGTCTTCGCCGTCGCCGTCGCCGTCGCCGAGGTCGAGCTCGGTCTCTGCGGGGAGGGCCGTGACGGAGAGGACCTGTGCGGGCTCACCGGCCATCCAGTCGATCTGGAGGTCGAAGAGGACCTTGTCGCCGGCGTTGAGCGAGGAGAGGTCGACTCCTTCGGCGACCGGGAAACGCATGGTCATCGAGTCCATGGGGTCGAGCTCCCCGTCCATGCCGACAAGCTCGGGGATGGCCTCGTGCTGCACGGCCATCCAGCCGCCTGGACCCTCCGGCTCGGGGAGGGAGTCGACCTGGCCGCGAACGCTGTAGATGGCGGACGGCACCGGGCCCTCGGCGGGCGCAGACGACTCCGTAGCTCCGCCCCCGCCCCCACAGGCCCCAAGTGTCAGTGCGAGCAAGGTGACGCTAGTCGCGAAGATTCGGCTTTTCGTCATCGGTCAGCTCCCCAGATGGCTCGCGAAGAACGCGAGCGTCTTCTCCCAGGCGTCGTCGGCCGCCGCTTCGTCGTAGCGAGTGCCCGACGGGTTGGCGAAAGCGTGACCGGCGCCTGGATAGATGTGAATGGAAGACGGCTTGCCCAGCTCGCCGAGGGCAGCCTCGAAGGCGCGCACGCTCTCCACGGGGATGCCGCGATCCGTCTCTCCGAAGAGGCCGAGCACCGGCGCGCTCAGTGGCTCGAGTTCGGCGGTCTCCGAGGAGACGCGGCCGTAATAGATGACCACCGCGTCGAGCTCGTCGCCGAGCGTGGTGCCGGCACGCAGCGACCAACCGCCGCCGAAGCACCAGCCGACGCTGCCTATCTTGGTGGCGCCGGCGTTCGCCAGGAACGCGCGCGCCTGACGCAGATTCTCCTCCAGCCGCTCGGTCCGCTCCATCGAGCCGCGCATGAGCGTCATGGCACCCTCGCGGTCGGTGGCGACCTCGCCTTCGTACATGTCGACCGCCAGGGCGAGGTAGCCCGTACCAGCGAAGCGGTCGGCCATCCACTGGATGTTGTCGTTCAACCCCCACCACTCGTGGATGACGATCACTCCAGGAAACGGCCCATCTCCCGTGGGTCGGGCCAGGTAGCCGTTGATCTCGGTGCCGTCGAGGGTGGCGTAGGTGACGACCGAACTCGTGACGGCCTGCTCCGGAGCCGTCTGCGCCGCCGGGCTCGCCACGGGTGAGTCTCCCGCGTGCTCGACCGCCATGCGGGCGACGAGACCGTCCTCGGCGATCGTGGGCGTGGCCGACAGGAGAGCGAGCAGAGCGATCGGCACGATCATGCGACTTGCAGTGGTCACGGGCGTTCCTCCAGGGCGGGGATAGACTTCCAGCACGGGCCGGCGAGGAGTCTATCCGGAACAACCGCCCTTCGATCTCCGTACTGATTGATGGGTGGCCCTGCGTCGCCCTCCCATCCAACACCGGAATCTAGACCCGGATCTCCGGATCACTGGAAGAACTCAGGAGGAAGTGCATGAGGAATCGCATGTTCGCGGCCCTGACAGCCGTGGCGCTCACCGTCGGAGCGTCACCGGTTGTGGCCCAAGAGACCTACGAGGAGAGGCGCGCCAACATCTCCGAGCGCGTCGAAGCGCTGCGTGAGAACGCTGACGGCGCGAGCGCCGCGGAGCGGCTACAGACGTTCACCGATCTCTATTTCGAGTACGTGATGAACGAGTTCCCCGTCTTCGCGACGATGATTGGCATTCCCGGCGATCATCATCGCTGGGGCGACAACTCGCTCGAAGCGGAGATGCGGCGTGATCAGGAGACCGCGGACGCCTTGGAGATTCTCAAGACGATTCCACGTGACGAGCTCGAGGGGGTCGATCGGCTGAACTACGACCTCCTGATCGAGGACATGGCCGACGAGGTCAAGGGCCAGCGCTTCCACGGTGAGTACCTCGCGGTCAGCCAGATGGGCGGTCCGCAGCAGAACCTGGCGCGTGCAATGACCATGATGCCGACGCGCAGCCTCACCGACTACGAGAACATTCTCGGCCGGCTCGAGCGCGCCGCCTCACAGGTGGAAACCACAATGGTTCGACTCGAGAAGGGCCTCGAGATCGGCGTCACCCCACCGCGCGTCACTCTGCGCGACGTGCCGCAGCAGGTGAAGAACATGATCGCCGACGACGCGATGCAGAGCCCGCTGCTGCGCGCCTTTGCGAAGTTCCCCGACTCGATCGCACCCGAGGATCAGGAGCGGGTGCGCAACGCTGCGATCGCGGCCTACACCGACCACCTCGGCCCCGCGCTCCAGAAGTTCCACGACTATCTGGTGGAGACCTACATTCCGGGAGCCCGCGAGAGCATCGGCATGTCGGCCATGCCCGACGGTGGCGATTGGTACGCGTACAACGCGAGCCAGTACACGACCACCGACATGACGCCGCAGGAGATCCACGACATCGGCCTCTCAGAGGTCGCTCGCATTCGAGGTGAGATGGAGGCGATCATCGAAGAGGTCGAGTTCGAGGGCGACCTGGCCGAGTTCTTCGAGTACCTGCGCACCGAAGAGAGCTTCTACTTCGACAGCAAGGAAGACCTCCTCGCGACCTACCGGGATATCTCGAAGCGGGCCGACAACGAGATGGTCAAACTCTTCAGCCACCTGCCGCGTCTGCCCTACGGCGTCGTGCCGGTGCCCGAGTACGCCGAGAAGTCGCAGACCACCGCCTACTACCAGCCGGGCTCGCTCGAGGCCGGTCGACCGGGGCAGTTCTTCGCCAACACCTACGACCTCAAGAGCCGCCCGAAGTGGGAGATGGAGGCGCTCACCCTGCACGAAGCGGTGCCGGGCCACCACCACCAGATTGCCATTCAGCAGGAGCTCGACGATCTGCCGTGGTTCCGTCGCTTTGGCGGCCAGACCGCGTTCACCGAGGGTTGGGGCCTCTATTCCGAGAGCCTCGGCGAGGAGATGGGCTTCTACACCGATCCCTACTCCAAGTTCGGACAGCTCACCTACGAGATGTGGCGTGCGATCCGACTGGTTGTCGACACCGGCATGCACGCTCTCGGGTGGAGCCGCCAGCAGGCGATCGACTTCTTCAAAGAGAACGCCGGCAAGACCGAGCACGACATCGTGGTCGAGGTGGACCGCTACATCGTCTGGCCTGGCCAGGCGCTCGCCTACAAGATCGGCGAGCTCAAGATCAAAGAGCTTCGTGCCATGGCCGAGGCCGAGCTGGGAGAGCACTTCGACATCCGCGCCTTCCACGACGAGGTGCTCGGTAGCGGTGCCGTGCCGCTGCGCGTGCTCGAGACGAACATCCGCGAGTGGGTCGACGGCATTCAGTCCGCTTCGACCGGCGGCGATGAATCGATGAGCTCCGGCGGCTAGCCTCCGCTCGCCACCTTCAGCAACGCTGGATTCAGCCCCGCCTCGGGCGCCCCTTTGGGTCGGCTGAGTGCGGGGCTTTCTTCTACGCTGCCGGAACCAAGGTGCCCTGCACCGTTGCGCACTCCCCGCATCTTCGAGGCTTCGCGAACGGGTGGCACGCCGCTACACCTGGCGTGATGTTGTGGCGACGCGAGACGAGGGGGCGGACTCGTGGAGGCCGAAGAGGATCGAGTTGGTTGACTAGCCGCCGTCTCGCGGTGGCCTATCGTTCGTCGGGCTCGTCTCCGCCCAGAGTGAGTCGATGTGGCCGGAGCCCGCTGTAGATCGCTGCGATCGCCAGAACCCAGACCGGAATCATCGCCAACTCTTCAACGAAGAGCGCGGCGCTGGCCTCCCGATTGGGGTACAGCAGGAACGGGAAGACGGCGTTGCCGGTGGCGTGGAAGACGATCGCGAGGAGCGCCGAGCCGTTCGAGCGGTTGAACGCCCAGGTGTAGAGGATCGACAGGCCGATCAGGGTCAGGAGGTACTTGCCGACCGCCCACACGGTCACTGGGCTGCCGCTGATGGTCGTACCGGCCGGCGCCCAGAAGAGGGGCGTGTGCCAGAAGGTCCAGGCGATGCCGATCAGCGCGCTCGCGACGAGCGGGCCGTAGCGATCCTGAAGTCGCGGCAAAGCGAAGCCGCGCCAGCCGAGTTCCTCGCCCATCGGGCCGAACGGTAGGGCCGCGACGAAGGCGAGCGGTACCAGATTCAGCCGCGACCAGACAGGGCTACCCATTCGCGCCGTCGCTTCGCCCGCGAAGAGGATGGCAAGTCCGAGAAAGATCGACGGCCCGAACCAGACGAGAAGGTGGACCGACCCCGGAGCGCGCCAGCGGGTCAGTCGAGAGAGGAGCCGTCGCACGCCGCCCGGCTCGCGCTGCCTGGCGGCCATCACGAGCGCCGCGATCGTCGGGCCGTACCCACCCAGGAGGGCGCAGAGCAATGCCCAGGGTGGCGCCTGTGTGATGTCTTCAATGCCGCGACTTCTCAGCGTCAAGACCATCGGCGTCCAGGCGAACCAGGACCAGAGAAAGGCGAAGAGGAAAAACGGAGCGGTGCGCTCCGGGGCGTCGAGCTTGCCGGTCATGATCACCAGAGAGGACGCATCGGTGTTCGAGGGGGTTCCAAGCGCTCGGTTGTGGATCTTGTCAACGACGGCTGGGCTGGCCCTTCCGGTCGTTCCTGCTCGAGAAGGTGCAGGAAGCAGAAACCACCTCGCGGTAGGCGACGGTCAGGTCGCGGTCAGACGTCGTCGATGTAACCCTTCCGGTGTGTCAGGTGTCCAAGGTGGGATGACCGACAACTTGGCTTCTGCGCGCCGGCCGGCGCGCCTGTCTCTGCTCGCGCTTCTTCTCGCCGCGGCGTCGTTTGCATGCGCCCCCCGTCTCACACCGCTAGAGAGTGCCAACCCCGGAACGACCTTCGCGATTGTGGGTGTGACCGTCGTGCCCATGGACCAGGAGGTTCTCGTCGAGCGGCAGACCGTTCTGGTCACGGATGGCCGGATCGACGCCGTCGGGCCGGTCGACGTGGTGGAGGTGCCGCAGGGGGTCGAAGCGATCGACGGCAGCGGGCTCTTTGTGATGCCGGGCCTGCAGGATCTTCACGTACACCTCGATCACGAGGAAGAGCTGCCGATGTATCTGGCGAGCGGCGTGACAACCGTGCTCAACCTGCACGGCGACGACGCGGCCCTCGCGCGGCGCCAAGCGCTCGCTCTGGGAGACGTTCGCGGTCCGCGACTCATTACGTGTGCGCCGCCCCTTCGGGGTGGCCAGCATGACGAGGCAGAGGCTCTCGAGCGGATCGAAGCGGCTGCTGCTGCGGAGTACGACTGCGTGAAGATCCGTGGCGAGTGGGAGGCCGAGACCTACCGTCTGCTGGCCGACGCCGCGACACGGGTCGACATTCCCTTCATGGGACACGCGCCGAGAAACCAACCGTTCTCGTTGGTACTAGAAGACGGCCGGCAGCAGATCGTGCATCTCGAAGAGGTCGTCTACACGACCGAGGAGCTCGACGGCTGGCTCGACCGCTACCGGAACGCTACCGAATCAGCGCCGGCGGACAACCCCGCCACCATGCTCGAAGAGCCGGTTCTGAAGCTCGCGCGCCAGCTCGCCGAGCGAGGCATCTGGGTGGTGCCGACCCAGATCGTGATCGACAACTACCTGCTCCGGTCGACCGACGAGGGCCTACGCCAGCTTCGGGAGCGGCCCTATCTCCGCTTCCACAATCCGATCTACCGACGCGCGTGGGGTCGCGCCGCACAGCAGTCTCGTCGCGTTCGCTTCGAGCAGCAGGTACGACTTCAGCACTACCTGCTGCGTGTCTTCCGCGAGGAGGGTGTGCGGATCGCGGCGGGGACGGACGCCTCGATTCAAGACGATCTGAACGTCATGCCCGGCTGGTCGCTCCATGAGGAGCTCGCGATTCTTCTCGACGCGCACTTCTCGCCGTACGAGGCGCTGCGCACGGCGACCGTCGACGCGGCAGCATTCCTCGGCGAGTCGGGCGAGGGGGTGGTTCGTGCGGGTGCCCGCGCCGACCTGCTGCTGCTTGACGCCGACCCGTTGTCCGACATCGAGGCCGCTGAGGAGCCGAAGGTGGTGATTCGAGAGGGCCGCTGGATCACCCGCGAGCAGATGAACGCAGACCTTCTCGCCATCGAGACGTCGTACGCGGCCCTCGAGGCGCAGATGGTTCAGCTCGACTCCGCACTCGAAAGCGACGACCCGGTCGAATGGCTCGACGCCCTCGGCGAGGTCGAGAACCCGGTGCCCGAGCTGTCTCGCTACATGGAGGCCGAGATCAATCGTTACGGCTACCGACTGATGGGCGAAGGGCGTACCGAAGACGCCATCGACGTCTTTGCGCTCAACGTGGAGCAGTTTCCTCAGTCGGCCAACACCTACGACAGCCTGGCCGAGGCGTGGCTCGAGAAGGGAGATCGCGAACGGGCGATCGGGCTCTATCGCGAAGCGCTTCGGGTCGACCCCGACTTCCAGAACGCGCGTCGAATGCTC
Source organism: Candidatus Multivoradales bacterium (assembly GCA_965212505.1). Lineage (GTDB taxonomy): Bacteria > Acidobacteriota > Thermoanaerobaculia > Multivoradales > JAHEKO01 > JAHEKO01. The sequence goes on along the minus strand of OZ243123.1, from coordinate 4,524,679 downwards.
GACGAGATCGAGTGACACCGCCGAACGGGCTCGAGGTGGTCTGAGCCGGCTGAGGTTGCTCGCGTCCAAGACGGGGGGTGCGGACTCGGGGAGGATCGGCGCCATGAGACCAAGTCGCGCTCTATGGGCCACGTGTATTTTTCTCCTGGGCTGTGCCTCGAACGCAGAGGACGAGATCCCGGAGGTTACGTTCCGAGGAGCGTCGACCATCGACGAGTACCTGAACGCGTACATCGAAGCTCCGGGAGGCCCGCCGTCGATCTCACTTGCGGTCTCGGTGGACGGGGAGATGGTCTTGACGGCGGCGGCCGGCTACGCGGACCTCGAGAACCGCATCGCGGCAACTCCGAGTACGGCTTACCGCGCCTACTCGATCTCGAAGGGCCTGACCGCGACTGCGGTACTGCAGGCGCTCGAGCGCGGCGAGCTGACCCTCGAGGACGACATTCGAGCCTCGGTGCCGGCCTTTCCGGAGAAGCGCTGGCCCGTTCGGCTGCGCGACCTGCTGACCCACACCTCCGGCATTCGGCACTACAAGCCGGACGCGGGTGAGATCTCCTCGACGGTCGAGTACAGCTCCCTCGCAGACTCCCTTGTCGTCTTCGGAGAGGATCCGCTGGGGTTCGAGCCGGGAACGGGGTACGGCTACACGTCCTTCGGCTTCAACCTGCTGACGGGTGCGGTCGAGGCCGCTACCGGTGCGTCGTTCGAGGCGGCCCTCGACCGCCACATCTTTGGTCCGGCAGGAATGGAGCGGAGCTCGTTGGCGGTTGCAGGGCGCGAGACCGAAGGTCTGGCCAAGGCGTACTGGGCACCGAGGTTCGGCCGACATCGCGAGATCGATGAGCTGCCAAACGTCAGTGGCAAGTACGGCTCGAGCGGGGTTGTGTCGACGCCCTCCGACCTCGTGCGCTTCTTCATCGCGCTGGATCGGGGAGATCTGATGAAGCCGGAGACGCTTGCCCAGATGATCGACGTTCCCGATCCGGCGGTGGCCGACGGCCAGGCGTTGGGCTGGAACACCGTGGTGGAGAACGGGAAGGGTCGTCTATCGAACGGGCGCGGGCACCGGCTACACCGGCATCGTCGAGTACTTTCCTGACGAGGGGCTCGCCGGCGCTGTGTTGATCAACCAGAATCAGTACAAGGGCCGGGTTCCGATCCTGGAGCGGGTGCTCAACTACTACGCCGAACGCGGCGAAGGCTAGCCACGGCGCGCCACCCGGGCGACGGGAGTGTCGAACTCGAAAGGACTCAGGCAGAGTCGGGCCGGCTTCGGAGCGACCAGCTCGCGAGGCCGATCCAGCCGAAGAGCAGCAGTGCGTAAACGCGCTGGAATCCCCCGACGTTTGCGCGGGTGACGAACCCCCCGACACCGAACATGACCGCGAGCATGATCGCCATGCCGATCGCGACCCCGATCAGCGCGAGGCAGAGTGAACGCCGGCCCGGGGCTCTCCAGAGCGCCACTGCGACAGCGAGGGGAGCGAGATGAACGGTCATCCCGAGGCCAAACGCTCCGTGCCGAGGATCTGGCATCGGGAAGAGTGCGCCGATGACGAGCCCCACTCCGAAGAGCGCTGTCATTACTGCAGCTACGCCCGACCACCCGCGCCGTCCGCCCTCGGTCGAAAGCGCCCGAAAGAGGGGCATTCCGACGCCGATTGCGGCGACGCCCGCGAGGAAGATGCCGCCGTTGAAGAGCGGCGCGGAGGCCTGTCCCGCCATTCCCAACTCACTGGCGTACTGGCTGAGGTGGCTGTAGTCTGAGTAGAGAGAGCCTCCGAGAACCACCGCACCGAAGTAGAGCGCGGGCACGGCGAGACCCAGGATGAGCAGGTTGCGTCGTTCAGGCATAGGCCAGACTACGCCGCCCGCGGTCGGCGGTTTCGCCGAGAATTGAATCTGTCGACTCGAGGGGGCTTGCCCGCGTGCGTGGGAAAATTGTGAAGGGATCCATGCCCACGATCGCCTACTTCGTCTCACCTCACGGCTTCGGCCACGCCGCCCGCTCGGCCGCGGTGCTGAACGCGCTCTTCGCCCGCCGTCCGGAGCTCCAGGCGCACCTGTTCACGACCGTTCCCGAGTGGTTCTGGAGAGACTCGCTCGACGGACCGTTCGTGCAGCACCCGGTAGTGACGGACGTCGGCTTGGTGCAGAAGAGCCCGACCGAGGAGGACCCGCGAGCCACGGTCGAGCGGCTCGCCGCAGTGCGGCCGTTCGAAGAGCGGGCTCGACCCCTCTCCGACGAGTTGGAGCGGCTCGACTGCGACGTCGTGGTCTGTGACATCTCTGCGCTCGGTCTTGCCGCGGCTCGAAGAGCGGGAGTGCCTTCGATCCTGGTCGAGAACTTCACCTGGGATTGGGTCTACCGGTCGTACTTCGACGTGGCGCCCGAGTTGCGCGAGGCGGCGGCCGAGATGGCCGATCTGTACGGGGGAGCACACGTACGCATTCAGACCCAGCCGATCTGCCACAAGGTGGAGGGCTCGAGGACGGTCACGCCGGTCTTCCGGCGGCGCCGCTCGACCGACGAGGAGGTGCGCGAAGCGCTCGGCCTGTCCGCGGAGAGCCGCTACGCGCTGGTCACGATGGGGGGTACCGCTTGGCGCTTTGACGGCGCTCGTCGCCTGTCGGGGCCCGACGGTCTGCACTTCGTGGTCTTCGCCGGCACCGCCGAGATCGAGCGACACGGCCACGTGATCCTCCTACCTGAGCGCTCTCCGGTCTACCTCCCGGATCTCGTCGCCGCTTCCGAGGTCGTGGTCGGCAAGCTCGGCTACAGCACCGTGGCCGAGGCGTGGGCGGCGGGGTGTCGCTATCTCTACGTGTCGCGCCCGGAGTTCCCGGAGAGCCCGCTGCTGGCCGAATTTGTAGAGAGGTACCTACCGAGCCTCGAGACGGGCCTCGAGGGGTTCACGACGGGGGAGTGGACCGCCAGCCTGGGCGAACTCTTGGAGCGGCCTCGTCCAGTCTCGAGGAGAGTCAACGGCGCAGACCGGATCGCCGAGCTCGTCGAGCGTCGTTTCTTCTGACCGAGGGGTGTCGAGATCGGTCGAGCGGGCCTAGGAAGGCTCGAAGTAGCGCAGCAACTTGCGGTGACGCTTGCCGACCCGCTCGAAGGTTCTCAGCAGGCGGCGATCACGACTCCGAGGGTTGATCAGGCCGACGGCGAGCAAGAGGGCGACGAGCGGATTTGGTGGCCGGAGGTGGAAGGGGATCAGGTTGAAGTCGAAGAGTTTCGGCAGGACTTCGCCCTCCTGCTCCACCACCATCACGTTGAGGGAGTGCATGTCGAGATCAAAAAGTCCCGCTCCGTGCGCCAGCTCGAGGATACGTTCGAGGTGGGCCTTGAGACCTTCAACCGGATGTCGCTCGCGGTAGAAGAAGTAGAGCTCGCCGACCAGGAGCTCCTGCACGACCGCTGAGCGCTCCGGCGCCACCACGCAGTCGAGCGGCTCGGCGATGTAGTTCTCGAGGCCGGGAACCCGGTAGAGGGTTCGATTGCGCTCGAACTCGAACTCGGCCAGGTTGCCTCCGAGCTTGCGGTCGTGCCGGGACAGGGCGCGGCGTTTGTAGACCTTGATCGCGACTTCGCGGTCGCCGTCCCGACCTCGATAGACGGTGCTGCGCCCACCCTCTCCGAGCCGTTCGAGCACATCGAAGCCTGCGAGCTTCGACCCGACCGGATCAGCGATGGCTCACCTCAGCGAGCACGATCCACTTGTCGGAGAAGATCGGAGCGACCGACTTGACGTCGACAATCCGCAGCCCGGCCGCGGCCATCTCCGTTCGCAGCTGGCGTCGCGTCAGTCGAGGCGGCCGCCTCGAAACACGGCCGAAGAGCCGTTTCATCCCCCAGCGCAGCCAGTGATAGCTGTAGCGGTGGCGCAGGTCGACGATCAACCAGCGGCGCGACACTCGGCCAAGCTCCCGGAGGATTCGCACTCGATCGTCTCCGTCGACGTGATGGAGGAAGCGGATCGAGAGCACACAGTCGAAGGCGCCATCGCAGTAGGGCAAACCCTCCGCGTCCGCCTGGACGTAGTCGCCGACCGCGGTGACGTTCCGATGATTGCGGGCCGAAACCAACATCATGTCGAGCGAGATGTCCGCACAGAAGACGCGGCAGCCGCCGTCGGCCACCAGGCGGGAGAACCGGCCGGTGCCGCCCGGCAGGTCGAGAACCGAGGAGATGTCCCCGGCTCGTTCCAGGGCCCTCCGGATCACTCGCCAGTTCGCCCGATGGCGGCGTTGGCGTGACGAGGAGCCGAGGCGATGAAAGTCGTAGTCGGCCGCGACGTCGGCGCTCTGGTAGAAGCTCTTCTTGTAGGTGTACTCGCCGTCGTCCAGCGGGCGGCTGACGTCGCTCTTGCTCGGTGTGCGCCCTGTCAATTTGGTGGCCGATCGTCCGACGAGTCGCGGGCACTATACCCCGCGCTCCGCGTCGGTCGCCTGGCGCGCCTGGGCATGTAGATACGCGTTGGCGGCCAGAAAGCCGCGCTCGTTGCCGACGTCGAAGAGGGGGCTTGCGATCACGCTCCCCAGAACGCCCTTCTCGGCGAGTACCTGCTGGAAGACCGGCACCTCCGAGTACTCGCCACGAATCTGCGGTCGCAAGCGATCGATGAACTCGTAGAAGTGTGGCTGGCAGACCATGCGACCGCAGGTCCGCAGGATTCGCTCACCCGGCGGCACGACGAGCGAGCCCGGTTGTTTCCCGTGGAGCACCTTCAGCTCAAGAGCTCCTCCCGCGAGCTCGCGGTACTCGATCCGGCCGCAGTTGCCGAAGTTGGCCGCCTGATGTCCCTCGACGCCCATCACTCCGAGAACGTCTTTGTCGTGTTCGGCGGCGATCCCGAGAAGCCGTTGGAGGCAGCCCTTCTCCTGGAGAAGCACGTTGTCCGGCAGGAGGACGGCAAACGCCTCGTCACCGGTGAACTCGCGCCCGAGGTAGAGCGCCTCCGCCAGCCCGCGGGGCTCCTCCTGAACGATCAGCTCAACCCGCAGATCGCGGATCGGTTCGAGCTCGGACAGGGTCTCGAGGAAACGTTCCAGAAGCTCCTTGCCGGGTCGAACCACGAGGCCGACCTCCTCGATGCCTGCTTTGCGCGCTTCTTCCAAGACCCAGAGCAAGACCGGCCGGGTTCCGACCGGCACCAACTCCTTCGGCACCAGCTTCGAGAACGGCTCCATTCGCGTTCCCCGACCAGCTGCCGGAATGATCGCCTTCGTTATCCGCATCGTTCCACCTGAGCTCCGTCCGCAACTTCACAGACCCAGACGTCCGGAGCCCGCGCAAAGCGTCGCTCGAACGCGTCGCGCAGTCGACTCCGCAAGCTGTCCACCGTGTCTTGCCGAACCAGGGCCATGGCGCAGCCTCCCAGGCCGGCGCCGCAGAGTTTGGCTCCCAGACAGCCGTCCAACTCGACCGCCTCGTCGACCAGGAAGTCGAGCTCGACGGTGCTCGAGCCCCAGAGGTCACGAGAGCTGGCGTGCGAGGCAACCATGCGTGGACCGAAGGATCTCATGGCGCCGGAACGGAGATCATCTGCTCCGCGCCGCACACGGTCGCACTCCTCCACAACGTGGCGGACACGACGGAACTCGCTTTCGGTGAGCCCCGCTCGCACGGAGTCGAGGTCGGTCGGCGAGAGCTCGCGCAGGCTCGCCAGCTTCAACCCGTTCGCGCGCATCTTCTCGAGGGCTCGCGCGCAGTCTTGTTGGGGATCGGCATAGCCCGTCGTTCCCAGTGCTCGGCGAGTTCCGGAGTCGAGCAAGAGGATCGCCCAGTCCTCCGGCCAGGGAATGTCTTCTCGCGCTTGGTCACGGCAGTCGAGTGAGAGAACGGAGTCTCGACGGCCGAAGAGGCTCGCGGTTTGGTCCATGACGCCCGAGCCGACCGAAAGGTAGTCGTTCTCCACGCGCTGTCCCAGCTTCGCGAGATCGGCGCGATCGATCTCGAGATCGGCGAGCTCGTTGTGCGCGAGGAGGAAGGCGACCTCTACCGCGGCAGAGGAGCTCACCCCAGCCTCTCTCGGAAGGTCGCCCCCATAAACCGCGTCCAGGCCGGACACCCGGTATCCCACGCGGTGAAGAATTCGAAACACCCCCTCCGGATAGTCCATCCATCGGATCGCTCCGTCCGTCGGAGGCGATGGGTCTCCGCGAAACGAGCGCTCTCCCAAATCGAGAGCCCGCAGGTGCATGCGTTCGTCCGAGCGCAGTCCGGCAGCCAGGTAGATCGCTCGATCGATAGCCGCGGTCAGCACGCGGCCTTGCTGGTGGTCGACGTGAGCGCCGAGGAGTGCGACGCGTCCCGGAGCTCGAACCAGGACCTCGGGCTCGCGACCGAACGTCTCGAGGTAGGCCTCGCCAACCCTCACACACTCCGGGTTGTCGGCCCAGCTCATGGCGCGGGCATCTTGGCACATCGGTCGCCCGTGCCGGTATATTGCCGCCTCGGTGATCTTCGAATCGAGAGCCCGCACTGGGCTCAACCTAGACTGGCGTTTTCGCCGCGGCCGCATCGGGCCGCGCCGGTTCGATCGAATTCAGCAGGAGGGTGAGGTGGTCGACCTGCCCCACTGCTGGAACACCCGCGACACCTTCCAGCCGGGAGTGGACTACTTCCGAGGCACAGGTGCCTATCTGCGTTCGTTCCGGATGCCCTCGGAGGAGACGCATCTCGTGGCGGGCGGGTTCTATGGTTTGGCGGACGTCTTCCTCGATCGCCGCCGAATCGCCCGCGTCGACGGTCAGTACCTGGGTTTCGGAATCGACCTCTCCCCTCACGCGACGCCGGGTCGGGAGCACGAACTGGTCGTGCGCCTCACAAATCGCTGTCCCAAATCGGTTCTGCCGGGAACCCCCCTGCCCGATTTCTTGCTCTTCGGAGGTCTGGCCGGAGGGCTACGGCTGGAGGCTCGGCCAACAGAACGGCTGGCCGAAGACGGAATCGAGATTCGTACCGATCACCTCTTGAGTCCGGTCGCGAAGGTCGGGGTCGAGGTGCCGGTTGTCGGCTCGCCGGGCGCAGAGCTCCGCGTCGCGATGCGGCTGACCGACCCGGCGGGCGAAACGGTGCACGAAGAGGGGCCGATTTCAGTTGACTCCGCCGGTCGGGTGCGGGCCGACTTCGAGGTCGAGCGGCCGCGTCTCTGGTCCCCGGAGGCTCCCTGTCGTTACCTACTGGAGATCGAGCTTCGAAAAGGCTCCGAAGTTCGAGACCGGTGTCGGTTACAAATCGGTCTGCGGGAGGCCGAGTTTTCGGCCGAGGGCCTCCGCCTCAACGGCGAGCCCCTTGAGCTGCAAGGCTTCAATCGTCACGAGAGCATTCCGGGCCTGGGTAGCGCCCTGCCCGACTGGATGCACCGCACCGACGCCCAGCTGTTGAAGGACTATGGCGCCAACCTGGTGCGGCTCTCCCACTACCCCCAGTCTCCAGCCTTTCTCGAGGCCTGCGACGAGTTGGGTCTCTTCGTCTACGCCGAAGTGGCGAGTTGGAAGACCGCTCGCGGGGGCGCCTGGCGTCGTGCCGCGCTGCGCCAGCTCGAAGCTCTGATTCGCCGCGACCGGCACCGGCCGAGCGTGCTCTTCTGGGGCATGGCGAACGAAGCGCGGCATCGGCGGACCTTCGTCGACATGGCGAAGCTGATTCACGAGCTGGATCCGGGGCGACCGGCGACCTATGCGGAGAGTCGCTTCTACCGAGGCCGCCGAGCCAACATCCCGGGCATTCCGGATGTGTGGAGCTGCAACTACGACGTCCCCTCCCTGGACGAACAACACCGGGCGAGCCGCAGCGGCGCCGTTTTGGTGAGTGAGTGCTGCAACGACCAGGCGGTGCGGGGGGACCTCGACGAGGAGATCCTGCAGGCGGAGAGGGTCATCGACCTCTGGGACCGAATCGAAGACAAGCCCTACCTGGTTGGCTACGTGCTCTGGAGCCTGTCGGACTATGCGACTCTGCATCGTCGCCGCTACACGAGATTCACCGGCAAGTTCGACGCCTGGCGACAACCGAAACTGGCCGCCGCTCTGTTCCGTGCTCGTCACTCGCCCCAGCCGGTTCTGGAGCTCTTCGGCTCGTGGGCTCGAGAGGGCTCCGAGCAGCGGCGAATTGCGGTGGTGACCAACTGCAGTCATCTCGAGATGGTGCTGCCGGAAGGCCGGCGACCTCTGCCGTACGAGGGCCTACTGACGGTGCACGAGCTGCGCTTTCAACCGGCGCCGCTCCACATCGACGGCCGACACGACCGTGGGCGCGCCACGGCGATCGTTCAGCCCTGGGGGCGCGCAGAGCGACTCGAGCTCACCGCGGAACGACGACGAGTGGCCTGGGATTGGACCGGGTTCGGCGTCCGGGTCGTCGACCGCGACGGCGTGCCGGTTGGCGACTTCAACGGTCGAGCCGAGGTCAACGCCGTCGGTCACGCGGTCTTGGGCATGTACCTGCCGCGTGGGGGAGTGGATCTCACTCGCGGGGCCGGACGGTTCTTCGTCCGCTCCAAGCGGCGCCCAGGGCAGGTGACGCTGGCTGCCGACTCGCAGGGCCTCGAGGGCGCGCGACTTACCGTCGAGCTCGACGATCAAGCTCCAGGAGAGCTGGGGCGGGCTGGCTCCGGTACCGACTCGAACGGCGACTCGCCCTAGCCGTTCATCACGAGCGGCGCGAGGGAGTTCTCGAGGAAGCGACCGAGTTCCTGTTGCTGCTCGACCGGAGACCGGCCGATATTGCGCCAGCGACAGTGCGTGACCATCACCAGGTCGAGTTCGGGAACGATGGCGATGTTCTGACCGGCGTAGCCTCGAGCCATCCAGATCTCCTTGCCCTCGACGGTCGAGACCCACCAGTGCAGGCTATAGGGTGCCTCCTGCGAGCCCTGCAACTCCTGCCGCGTCGAGGCTTCGATCCATCGACTCGAGACGATCTGCCGGCCGTGCCAGTTGCCATCCGCGAGCATCAGCTCCCCGAGTTTGAGCGAATCCTCGGCGCGCAGCTCGAGGCCCGCGCCGCCGTTCGAGTGTCCGTCGCCCAGGGTGTCCCAGCGGAACCGCTCGATGCCGAGCGGCTCGAACAGATGGTGGCGAGCGAACTCTGAGGCCTTCATTCCGGTGGCTTCGGTGAGCACGGCGGACAGCACGTGTGAGGCGCCCGAGCTGTAGTTCCAGCGCTCGCCCGGCGCGGCGACGCGCGGCCGTTCCAGGTAGAGCATCGCCGGAGTGCTCGTTCGGTGCAGGCGGTTGTACCAGTCGACGTCGTCGCTCTCGGGCCAGTCGAGACCAGCCGTCATGGTGAGCAGGTCGTAGAGCGTCAGGCTCGCCTTCTCCGGTCCGAGTGCCCGAACCTCGGGTCCGAGTAGCTCACCGAGCGTCTGCTCGGTCGACTCGAGGTGGCCGCGGTCGATCGCGATGCCGATCAGAAGCGACGTCACACTCTTGGTCGCGGAGCGAAGATGGTGCAGCTGGTTGCGCTCGGTGCCGTCGAAATAGGCGTCGACGAGTAGCTCACCGTCGCGCTGGACGAGCAGGGCTCGGAGGCCACGAATCTCGTCGGCTCGCTCGATCAACTCTGGAATGGTCGAAGGAGGATCGACGGAGTCGGCGCCGAGTGACGCGCGGAGCTGGACAACGATGGCTGCGGCCGCCGCCAAGCTGATGGCGCCGGCCACGAGAGCTCTCCTCGTGGTGGTCACGCTTGAGATACGCGCAGCGCGGCGAGTGGGTTCGGCGACTCAGTTCGGGCGGGTGGGCGCTTCGAGTTTCACGATCTGCTCTTCGGAGTCCATCTCACCCAGCCAACGCTCCTCCTCTTCCCACCGCTTGCGTATCGCTTCGGTCTGTCGGCGCTTGCGCCAGGCGGCGAGCAGAAAGAGGAAGGTGATGAATGTCCAGCCGGTGATCCCGCTGGTGACGACCGGGAACCAGCGGTACCAGAAGGAGTGCCGACGCCAGAAGGATCGCTCGGCCTGGGCGACGGTGCGCCCGGTGCCCCGTAGAAATGCCTCCTCGAACGGCGTGCCGATCGCCACCAGTTCGAGCACCTGGGCAACGGCGTCGTGGCGGTAGCGGAGCGCGACGTCGCGGACAAAAGCGCTCGAAAGGGCGTAGGCACGCGCTACGTCTGAGCGCTCTCCGGCGAAGAGCCGGTCGATCTCGGCGATGGTGATGTCGCCCTGGAAGATCAGAGTCGCTGCGAGGCGAGAGCGGTCGTTCAGCCGCCAGACGTCGGCCGCGAGGGTGGCGACGCCCTCGTTGAACCAGCGAGGAACATCACGCCCACTGGCGGCTCGAGCGATCAGAACGTGAGCGACTTCGTGGCGGAGTAGCTCGGCGAGGGTGGAGTCGGGATAGCTGGGTGAGCGCTCGGGGAACAAAACAACGACACCCAAGGACCCGTAGGCATACCCGGAGACCCAGGTCGGAGCGGAGGAGGCCGTCTCTGACCCCTCAGGTGCGAGAATGACCCGAATCGGTGCCCCAGGATCCACCAGCCCGACGAGATCGGCGATGCCGGCGAGCTTCTGCGAGTCGATGACCCGCAGCCGCTCGGCGGTGGCTGTGAGCTCGGGTGGCGCCTCCACGATGATCCGGGGAGCCGTGGCGAGGCCGACGGCCGGAAAGAAGAAAGCGAGACAGATCGAGAGCCAGAGCTTCATCGAGGGCGCTCCCGGCGCCGATTCACGCTATCAGCCGGGGGCGTCGAGGCGATGAAACAACGGCGCGGAACAGGTGTCCTAGTAGCAGTGGGCGACAGACCGTCGACCGAAACCGAGATGACCGTAATCAGCGACACGTTCTGGCAGAGCACATATCGGCAACACGCGCCGTCGCTGCTCGCATTCCTGTCGAGCCGAATTGGCCGTCGGGATCTGGCGGAAGATCTACTCCAAGAGACCTTCGTGCGTGCCATGCGAGCCCAGGAAAAGCTGCGCGACACAAGCAAGATTCGGTCGTATCTGTTTTCGACGGCGCACCGCCTGGTTCTCAATCAGTTCCGGCGCAAGCGGCCGGTGCTGTTCTCCGAGATCAACGCCGAAGCCCGCATCGACCGTGAGGACGAGCGAGCCGAGGCGCCAGACGAAGCGGCTGACCTCTCGTTGGCCGAAGAGCGGCTGCGTGCGGTGGTCGAGGAGATGAGTCCGGCTCTGCGCACGGCCTTTCGAGCCGCGATCTACGAGCACAAGTCGTATTCCGAGATTGCGAGCGAGAACGGCTGGACGGAGGGGCAGGTGCGCGTCAACGTCTGCCGAGCCCGTAAGCACGCCATCAAGGCGCTGCGCGACCTGTTGAGTTTGGAAGGAGTCTCCTGATGAGCGCTGATGAGCGCACGACCTGCGAGTCTTATGAGCTGCGACTCTCGGCCTGGTTGGACGAGAACATCGACCGCATCGAGCAACACGAGCTCGTCGACCATCTCGTTCGTTGTTCGGAGTGTCGCGAGTTCTATGCGCAATCGCGTGCCCTGGCAGGCCTGGTGACGATGGCAGACGGAGGCGCCGAGCTGGAGGCACCGCCCGCGGAGCTCTGGGAGCGGATCCAGGAGCGCGTCGCGCAGCCTCCGGCGAGCTCTTCCGCTTGGGTCTGGCGCGCGGCCGCCGCGCTCCTGTTGGGAGCGGCGCTCGCCTTCCTCCCCTGGCCGGCAACGCAACCCGACGACCGCAGTGGCCGTATGGACATTGTTCTCGAGGCGGACCGAGGTGACATGACCGAAAGCCGCTTCTTGCAGCTCGCGGCTGAGGTACTGAGGGCCGATCGTCGCTATCACTTCGCCATGCAGCAGGTGATGGATCGAGTGATCGACGAAGAGTGGGGCCCCGAGGGGGTCAGTTCCGAAGGAATTTCTGAGGACCGCGCGAACGATCCAGACGACGATGACGGCTCGCCGTTCCGCGTCTGAGAGGAGATAGAGACATGACGATCAAGACCCTGAAAGTTCTAGTTTGTAGCGGGCTCGCCGTGGCGTTGCTGGGAGCGATGCCGGTTGAGGCCGGAGAAAACGACGGCTTCCTCTACGGCACCGTCGAAACCGACTCCGGCAACGAGTACACCGGCTTCCTCCGTTGGGGAACCGAGGAGGCCTTCTGGGACGACCATTTCAACTCGACCAAAGACGAGTTGGAGTACAAGCGCCATCGCAACCGCGACGACGACGATCGCGAGCGGATCGAGATTTTTGGTGTGACGATCGGTTTCCGCGGTGGTGGCTGGCATGGCGGTCGCGTGCTCACGATGCGCTACGGCAACATTCGCGAGATCGAGCCGAGTCGCAGCGATCGTGCGCGCGTCACGCTCAAGAACAACCGGGTGCTGGAACTCGATGGCGGCTCGAACGACATGGGCGCTTCGATCACGGTGCTCGACGCCGGCATCGGAGAGATCAAGTTGCGCTGGCGCGAGATCGACCGGATCGTCTTCAAGCCGGCGCCGAAGAGTGCTCGACCTCCGGCGACACGCCTTTACGGCAAGATCCAGTCGCGCGCCGGCGATTTTGAGGGCTACATTCAGTGGGACCTGCAGGAGTGCCTGTCGACCGACGAGCTTGACGGTGAATCCGAGGACGGCGACTTGTCGATCGAGATGGGGCGCATCAAGGCGATCGAGAAGCGCAATCGCGATGGTGCCTGGGTCGAGCTCCGCGACGGCCGTCGCATTCTGCTCGAGGACACCAACGACGTCGACCATTCGATCGACGGCATCTTCGTCGAGGACACGCGTTTCGGGCGTGTCGAGCTCGACTGGGACACCTTCGAGCGCGTCGACTTCCAGGTGCCCGATGGCAGCGGCGTGGGCTACGACGACTATCGCCCAGCGAAGGATCTGACGGGGACGGTCACCGACGAGGACGGCAAGCGCTACACCGGCCAGCTCATCTTCGACATGGACGAGGCCGAGGGCTGGGAGATGCTCCACGGCGACCTCGACGACGTCGAGTACTACATTCCGTTCGCGATGGTGAAGTCGGTGGCTCCGGCGAGTCGCGACTCGAGCTACGTCGAGCTCAAGAACGGCGAGAAGCTCGAGCTGGAGGACACGCAGGACGTCTCCGACAGCAACGATGGTGTGCTGGTCCTCACCGCCGGCGGGGACGAGATTCACGTCCGGTGGCGCGACGTGGAGAAGGTCGAGTTCGACTGAGCGGAGCATCTCCGTCTCTCTCGCCTGCCGAAGTACCCGAGTCCCTCTCCCACCTCCAGGTGGGGTGAGGGACTCCCGCGTTTTTGCGGAGGCTCTGCTCCTAGTCTTCGTGCCGGTTGGCTAGCTCGAGGGAGAAGGCCGGAATGCAAATCGCGTAGTACTCGGCCTCTTCGTCGAAGTCGTTGCGGTAGTGGACGGTCGCTCCGCCCTCGACCCACATCGACTGGCCAGCGCGCAGTTCGACGTCTTCGCCGTCGACCGAAATGCGCAACGCTCCGCGAACCATGATGGTCAGCTCACCAAAGTCGGGCGATTGAGGCGGCTCGGCCCAGCGTGGCGGCGCGATCATGTGCGCGAGGCTGAAGTCCTCGTTGCCGGTGTGTACGCGGCCGAAGATCTCCTCGATCTTCTTGCCACCGGGGACGGGCACCATGGTGCCTTCCTTGACGATCGTGTACTTGCTCATGGTCGGGAACTCCTGGAGTTCAGGGCCGCTCGATCGAGAGCAGCGTGTCGGTGCCCAGGTATCGATCGTCCTTGTGGGTGTACCACGCACGGGTCTTCGGCAGGCGCAGTCCGGCGCCCTCCTGCATGCCTTCGAGGGTGATGTACTCGCCGTCGTTGGCACTCTCGTCGTGGTAGAAGCGATAGCCGACGAGATCGTGGCTCTCTGGGTCGAAGTAGACGTACCAGACGTCCTTGCCGACCTCTTTATCGTAGGTGACTCGGATTTCCAGCGCCGATTGGCCCTCGAAGTCCTTCTCGACCACGTCGTCGCCGAGTTGGGTGCCCGGGTCGCGTAGCTTCATCGGCATGCCCCAGAGGTAGGTGTAGTAGTTGCGTACTCGCTGCAGCCGGTCACAGGTCAGTCGGTGCGTCTCGCGCACCTCGTCGGGGAAGTCGGGCGATGCGTTGACCAGGAACGTACATCCCGAGCTGTCGATCGAGCTGACCACCATGTCGCCGTCGCGCAACGCCGTCGTGCGGAAGCGGCCGGTACCGTTGTCGATCAGTACGGTCGTGTCGCGGCTGGTGGCGTCGGGGCGTGTCTCTCGCAGCGTCAGGCGATAGCTTGCGGATGCCCATTCGCCGTTCGGGTCGTGACGAGAGATCGCCGAGTCGAGAAGATCGACCGCGGCTGGCGGTTCGGCAGCAACCGGAGATACGGCGAGTAGCGGGACCAGGAGGAGAAGGAGCGGCCGTCGAGTCATGGACGTACGTTACTAGTTGGCCGCCGGATTCCCCACCTCTTCCCCTTCCCATTTCCTCTTTCTTGGGATCGGTGACATCTCTACCGGCTCGAGCCGGCAGCTGCGGCTGCGAGAGCCAGATAGGTCAGGCCGCTCCCCCATTGAAGGCTGCGTCGGAGACTTCGCGAGCCGTTGAGATGTGGCGCAGCAAGACCGGCCAGAGCAGCGTAGAGAGAGCCGGTGAGGAAGGCGAGCACGACGAAGAGTCCACCCAGCGCGAGTATCTGCGCCGTGGCCGCCGCCCCGGGTTCTACAAACTGAGGCAGAAAGGCGAGAAAGAAGAGTGCCGGCTTGGGATTGACTACGTCGAGGATAAAGCCGTCCAGAAACAGCCGGCCCGGACTCGGTCCGCCCTTCGACGGTCTGCTTTGGAGGAGTGGCTCGCGGCTCCGGAACGCTGCGATCGCGAGCCAGAGCAGGTAGGCAGCACCGAGGAGTCGCAGGAGGGAGAGGGAGCCGGCCGACTGGACGAGAAGAGCGGACAGGCCGAGCGACGTGGCCGCGACGTGGACCAGGAGCCCGGCACATAGCCCCGCCTGGGAGATGATCCCCGCTCTCGACCCGCCGGCCAGGCTTCTGGTCAGCACAAAGGCGACGGCGGGGCCAGGAGTGAGCAGCAGCACCAGGGACACCAAGACAAAGGCTCCGAGTGCTGCCCCTTCGGTCACGACCGTCCCCCTCCGCCGTCTCTCCGGCCACCGTCCGGGCGGCCCGCCGTCTCATCACCGGCAAGAGCAGGCTCCG
This sequence comes from Candidatus Multivoradales bacterium, assembly GCA_965212505.1. GTDB lineage: Bacteria > Acidobacteriota > Thermoanaerobaculia > Multivoradales > JAHEKO01 > JAHEKO01. Next base: position 4,509,545 of record OZ243123.1, on the reverse strand, counting down.
AACGAGACTCGGCGCACCGGGAGTCGACCCCGGGCGGCGAGTAGGGATAGGCGTCCTCGGCGGTCGAAGACTGGCCCTTGCCCGACCAACTGTCGATGTCGATCCGGAAGACCGAGGTACGCGCCAGGTCGGGCGGGTCGATCGATCGATAGTCACGGCCTGCTGCGAGGTGGGGGGCGTACTTGTCCATCAGGAGACCCAGTACTCGTCGGGCCTCGGCGTCGTCTTGGACCACGCTCGAGCGCCCCTCGAGTACAACCGACGCGTACTCGACGCTGAAATCCACGGCAGCCTCGGCGGGGAGGAGTCGCCCCATCTCGAAGACGCAAAAGGAGACCCGCGGCTCTTCGTTGACGACCCCCCGGGTCTCGCCCGATCGGGCGGTGTGCAGATAGACCGAACGGCGCGAAGGATCGAAAACGAAGAGATTGGGCACAGCCTTGGCGCCCTCCTCGGCTGCCAGCGCGAGAACTCCGACCGGCGCTCTGCGGAGAAGATCCTCGATCCACGACTCGTCGCGGATCGCACGGTCCCGGCGACGAGGTTCCCGAAAAGAGGTGCCTGAATGGGTAGCCATTTCGTGTCCTTTCTCGAGTTCGGCGCCCACTGTAGACTCGAGATTGGAGTTCTAGAAGATCCATTTTTTAATCAGATGGCAGGACCAATTTGCATGACGACACCTCCCTCCCGCGACCCCTACACACTGTCGTCGTTACGCCTGGGGCGGGATGCTGCAACCCCTCTCTACCGCCAGATCGTCGAACTGCTTCGCCGCGACATCTTGGAAGGCACGATCTCGTCCGGGCAAAGGCTGGCTTCGACTCGAGTGCTGTCCCAGGACCTCAGCGTCTCGCGCAATACCGTCGTCGAGGCGATCGATCAGTTGACTGCGGAAGGCTACCTCTCGAGCCGCGTGGGGTCGGGCACGTTTGTCGCGGAGGACCTTCCGGAAGATCTTCTGCGATTTACCGGCCCGCCAACGGCTCCGCTTCCGCGGAAGGTTCCTCCTCTTTCTCGCCGTGGCTCGCGGCTTCGCGACGGCGCACCGGCTGGTCTCCAACGCGGCCAGCCCTTCCAGCTCGGCCGTCCGGCACTCGACCTCTTCCCAAGAGCGACCTGGGGTCGACTGCTGGCTCGTCGCGCACGGAACCTGCGTTGCGACAGCCTGGACTATTCGGACGCAGCCGGCTTTCTCCCGCTGCGCGAACGCCTGGCACGCCACGTTGGATCGACCCGTGGTCTGGTGTGCTCTGCCGAGCAGATTCTGGTTGTTCGCGGTTCGCAACAGGGCCTCGACCTCGCCGCACGAGTCCTGCTGGACGAGCAGGACGAGGTCTGGATCGAGGACCCCGGATATCCGTCGGCTCGAGCTGCATTCGCCGCTGCCGGAGCGAGGGAGGTATCGGTGCCGATCGACGACGAAGGGCTGGACGTCGAGGCCGGGCGGCATCTCGCTCCCGAGGCTCGGATGGCCTACGTGACACCTTCGCACCAGTATCCGCTCGGGATCACGATGTCGCTGCCCAGGCGCCTCGACCTCCTCGACTGGGCCCGCGGGGCAGGCGCGTGGGTCATCGAGGACGACTACGACAGCGAGTACCGGTTCCACGGCCGCCCCCTCGCATCCCTCGCTGGACTCGACGGAGGGCGGAACGTCCTTTACCTCGGCACCTTCAGCAAGGTCCTCTTCCCGGGCCTGCGTCTCGGCTACCTGGTCGTCCCCCGCGAGCACGTAGACGCCTTCGTCGCGGCGCGGGAGGCTTCCGATCGCTGTAGCGGCCTCCTCGAGCAGGCGGTTCTTCACGACTTCTTCGATGAGGGGCACTTTGATCGGCACGTGCGGAAGATGAGGAGGATCTACGCCGATCGGCAGGAGGCTCTCGGCCGAGCCGTGGCCGAGCACCTCTCGGGGCGACTCGAGCTCCAGTCGTCTCCCGCCGGCCTGCACGACGTCGGCTGGCTGCGGGGGCGTCTGGATGACCGCCGGATCGCGGATCAGGCTCTCGAAGTTGGTGTGCAAGTCGGAGCGCTCTCCCGCTACTGCCATAAGGCTCGCCTTTCTCCGGCGCTGCTCCTCGGCTATTCGGGCTTTCCGGCAGAGGAGTTGGAGGCGGCCGTTGGCCGACTTGCAGGTGTCCTTCCCGGCGGCACCTGATCGGTTCCGCACCCCGTTGACCGGCTGGCTTCGTCGACTCGTGCCCGTTGGTAGCTGTCCGCCGCTGAGGTCGACCGGGCCCGTCGAAGTTGCTTCGACAGAACTCGAGACCGGCTTCCTGCGTACCAGACACAAAGCGATGAGATCGAGAGCTGGTTGGATCGCATTCGTGGCGCTGATGCTGGCGTCAACGGTCGAAGGACAGGACGAGCCGCGTGAGGTGACGTTCTCCGGCGCCACCTGGAGCCTCCGAGGAGATGTGAAGCTCGACCGTCATCTGGGGCGGGAGGCGTTGCTCTTCCGCAACGGCGCGGCAACGCTCGAAGGCGTCGACTTCTCGAATGGCACGATCGAATACGAGGTCGCGACGGGCGGTGATCGTTCGTTTGTCGGTGTCGGCTTTCGAATGCAGCCCTCGCGAACCGACTACGAGAACTTCTACCTCCGTCCCCACCAGAGCGGCCGCTTCGACGCCATGCAATACACGCCGGTCTTCCACCGCAACGCGGCCTGGCAGCTCTACCCCGAGTACAACCGCAGCTACGACATTCCGCGCGACGAGTGGCTCAAGGTGCGACTTCGCATTGTCGACTCCTACATGGAGGTCTATCTAGGCGAGAGCGAAGAGCCGGTGCAGGTGGTGGACGATCTTCGGTTGAAGGCGCCGAGCGGTGGACTCTCGCTGCTCGCCTTGTTTCCCGCGAACGAGCCCGAGGGCTACTTCCCGACAGCCTATTCGAATGTCGAGGTGCGGCTCGACGATGAGGGCGCTCCGGAGACTCCGCGGCGCTCGCCAACCGGTGCCGCCGAGCCGGATGAGGAAGCCCACGAGGGGCTGATCGAGAGGTGGAGCGTGTCACCGGCATTCACGCCTGCGGACTCAGTCATCGCCTCGCTGCCCGCCGAGGAGAGCGACACCCTCTGGACCGAGGCGCAGACGGACCAGCTCGGCCGGCTGAACATCTCCGAGTACCGTGCCTTCCCCGAAGGGGCGAATGGCGGGAGCGTTCTGGCGCGAGTTGTCGTCCGTTCCGATGTGGCTCGCACCGTGCCGCTCGACTTCGGATTCAGCGATCGCGGAAGTGTCTTCCTCAACGGCGAGCTGGTCTTCCGCGGCGATCGCAGCTACCGGTCGCGCTCGCTGCGCTATCTGGGCGTGATGACCGTCGACGGCGACACGGTGATGCTGCCGCTCGAGGCGGGAGACAACGAGCTGACAATCGCGGTTTCGGAGCGCTTCGGCGGTTGGGGGCTCATCGCGCGGCTGCCCGAGCTCGATGGGCTGACGATCAGCCCGCATTGAGCCGCCGAGGGTGCTGTAGCATCGCGCCTTCACCGTCTTCGGAGGAGGTAGTCGATGCGAGTTCTGCTGACGTCGATTCTGGCGACGCTCGTCGTGTTCCCGAGTGGGGCCGAGGAGTCTCGAATGACGGGCTTCTTTGAGGCCTCGATCGAAGCGCAGGCCGCCGCCGAGGAGGTATTGCTCGCGACTCCGACGCCGGCCAACTCGCGCCGCTGGCTCAAGAGTCTCACCGAGGAGTCGCACGTTGCGGGCACGCCGGCTGAGAAGCGCGTGGCCGAGTATGTGCGCGACCGGCTCGAGGAGTTTGGCCTCGAAACGGAGATCGTTCGCTACGAGGCGTTCCTGAACCACCCCGAGGAGGTTTCACTCAAGCTGATCGAGCCGGTCGAGGAGGAGCTCAGCTTGATGGAGGACCCGATCGAGGGCGACAAGGACTCGACGTCGCATGGCGTCTTTCCCGGCTTCCATGGCTACGGGGCCTCGGGTCGGGCCTCGGGTCAGGTCGTCTACGCCAACTACGGCACACCCGCCGACTTTGCTCAGCTCGAGACGATGGACATCTCGGTCGAAGGCCGAATCGTGCTGGCTCGGTACGGTCGGGTCTTTCGCGGACTCAAGGTCTACGAGGCGGAGAAGCGGGGCGCGGTTGGGGTGATCCTCTATTCGGATCCAGAAGACGATGGCTACATGCAAGGCGACGTCTACCCCGACGGCCCGATGCGGCACCCGTCCGCGATTCAGCGCGGCTCGGTTCAGTTTCTCTCGATTCAGCCGGGCGACCCGAGCACCCCCGGCTACCCCTCGCGTGACGGTGCGCCGCGCCTCACGCGCGAGGAGATGACAAACGTCCCCGGAGTTCCGTCGCTGCCGATCAGCTATCGCGAGGCCGAGAAGATCCTCCGTCGGCTCGGCGGCGAACGGGTGCCCGACGAGTGGCAGGGCGGACTGCCGTTCTCGTACCACGTCGGTCCGGGCGGCGCGGCGGTCGAGATGTCGGTGTCGATGGACGAGGGGCTCAAGCCCATCTTCAACGTCTTCGGCTACGTGCGGGGCGTGAGTGAGCCGGAGCGGATGGTGATCCTCGGCAATCACCGTGACGCCTGGAATCATGGCGCTGTCGACCCCAACTCGGGGACCACGGCCTGGCTCGAGACCGCGCGCGGGCTGGCCGCGGCGGTCGAGGCGGGCTGGGAGCCCGCCCGGACGATCGTCTTCGCGAGCTGGGACGCCGAAGAGTACGGCCTGGTCGGCTCGGTGGAGTGGGGCGAAGACCGCGCCGAAGATCTGTCGGCCAACGCTGTCGCCTACCTGAACCTCGACAGCGCGGTGACCGGCCCGCGCTTCGGCGCCGGCGGTACACCCTCGATACGCGACGTCGTTCGCGAGGCGATCGGCCGGATCCCCGAGCCGAACCAAGGGGGCACGGTGGGCGAATACTGGGAGGAGCGACTGCGTTCGGCGTGGGCTCGGGACACCCCCGTTCATCTCGACCAGCCCGACGCCGAGTTTGAGCTCCACCTCGGTCAGCTCGGCTCGGGCTCCGACTACACCGTCTTCCTCGACCACCTGGGGATTCCGTCGATGAATTTCGGCTTCGGTGGCAAGTACGGCGTCTACCACTCGCTGTACGACAACTTCCGTTGGATGGAGAAGTACGGTGATCCCGGCTTCATCTACCATGTGGCCGCGGCTCGCTACTACGGCATCTTGGCGATGCGAATCGCCGGCGCGGACGTCCTGCCGTTTACGTACGGCTCCTACGCTCGGGCCCTGCGGAACGAGCTCGACGACCTTCGCCGCGACGTGGCTCGCAAGCGGCGGACGGCGGGTGAGGTCGCCGACGATGGCCTGCTGGCCGCCGACTTCTCAGCGGTTCTCGGTGCGCTCGACCGGTTGGAGACGGCGGGCGAGCGCTTCGATCGTGCGGCCGGCGAGGTCGTCGAGAGCGGTGACGCGGGGGCGGCGCAGGCGCTCAACACGGCGGTGCTGCCAGTGGAACGAGGCCTGCTGTCGAGCGACGGCCTTCCCGACCGGCCGTGGTTCCGGAACCTCGTCTTTGCCCCGGGGCTGACCACCGGCTACGGGCCTTGGCCGTTCCCCGAGTTGCGGCAGGCGTTCGAAGACGACAACCGTGAGCTCTTCGACCGAGGTGCCGACCGTGTCGTCGAGGCGCTCTCCGAGATGGCTCGCCGGCTGGACGCGGCAAGCGACGCCGGTTCCGCTCCTTGATCCTCGACCGGCCGACGACCTGGAAGGCACAGGTAGGGCTGTTGGTGGCCCTGACCCTGGTCGTCGCCGTCAGATACTGGTACGAGCTCGTGCCCGCGGTGGTACTGGGCGACGAAGTGACCTACATGCGGTCGGTCGACCTGGTGCTCGCCGACCAATCTCCCTACACGCGCGGGCACTACCTCTATCCGCCGTTTCTGGCGGTTGCCGGTGCTCAGCTCGTCGAGATGCTCGGCGCGCCCGCGTTCCTTCGGCTCTTGCGCTCGCTCTGCTACGTGGGCATGGCTCTCACCGTCTGGTTCGCCATGATCTCGGTGCCCTGGCGACGGTGGTTTGTGCCCGCGGCGGTCGCCTACCTGTGCGTCGCGCCCGCCGTCATGTTCACCATGGACATCCACAACATCTCTCCGCTGGTCGCGGGAGCGGCCCTGGCGGCCCTCTGGAGTTGGCCGAGACGACCGCTTCTCGCCGGCTGTGTCCTAGGCTTCTGCGCGGTCCTCAAGCCGATGGTTGCGCTGTTGCCGGCGCTCCTCTTCTTCCACCGGCCGAGACGGGGCGGCCGAGTGCATCTCGTGGCGGGTGCCGTGAGCGGAGTTGTCGCTGGGGCGCTCCTCTGGTTCCCCCCTTACCTCGAGGAGATGTTCGCCCTCGCCTCGAAAGCCGTGACCATTCCGCGGTCGGTCTCCCTCCACCGGCTCGGCTATCTCGCCGGTTGGGACCAGGGCGCCCTCTGGATCTCCGGGGGCATCGCCCTGGTGGCGCTGTGGCTCGTGCGTCGCCGTGAGTTAGGGCGACTCGAGATCCTGGCGATCTCGGTAATCGCGACGCTGATGGCGACCCCGGTGCTCTGGAATCACACGCTGCTGCTCTCGCTGCCGGTGCAGGCGATGGCACTCGAGCGTCTCTATCGGCGGCGTCTCGAGGGGGAGACCCGATCGCTCGAGACCGTCTTCGTGCTGCTGACCGTGCTCGCTCTTCAGCTCTCGGGGGGAGCGAGCGGCGTCGACGATCAGCCGCTCGCCCTGCAGGTCTGGGCGACGCTTCCGATCGCACTGGCGCCGTTTGCGGTGGTCGCCTACGTAATGGGAACCGGCGGCTACCGCGAGAGCGACGCTAGTCCGTCGGCGAGCTGACCTCGCGCCAGATCTTCCACTGGCCGTCTTCGAGGATAAGCGTCAAGACCTTGCGAACCTGGTCGTTGAAGGTGTTCGAGCGATAGGACTGGAGAAAGCGGACTCTGGCTCGGTCGGAGCCGTCGATCCGAGCCTCGAGGTCTTCGAGCTCAACTTCGATGAACTCGGGACTGGTCAGACGCTGTTGGCGCTGCGCCGCCCAGTCGGAACGGCTCGCGCCGCTCGCGGGTCGGAAGCTCGTGGCGTAGTACGAGAGGTAGTCGTCGACGGTCTGTGAGGACCAGGCTTCGGCCCATTGCCGGACGCGAGCCGCCAGGTCGATCGGGTCGGGTTCTCCCGCGCTGTTCTCTGCGGCCGGAAGGTCTACCTCTGCCTCTTCGACCATAGATGTAGCGTCTACATCGGATGCAGGAGTGGGCTCGACGACCGGGGCTTCCGTCGGCTCGCTGTGGGGCTCTACGACCCGCTGCGCCTCCGGCCCGGTTCGGGTCGGTTCGCGAGTGAGGTTTTCGTTCTCCGCCGTGGTGGCTGCCAACTCGGCGCGTAGCCTGGCGACGAGATCTCCCTGTTCGGCTCGAGCCTCCCTCGTCTGCACGAGTTGCTCCTGAAGAGTCGCGAGCTGGGCGGCTAGAGTCGCCAGCTCCTTCTCTTTCTCCGCCTCGGTGGCTTCGAGCTGTTCCCTGAGTTCGGCAGCAAGCTGTTGCTGTTCATCGCCGGTACCGGCTGCGGTAGCGAGTTGCGTTTCGAGGCGGCCGACCTGCTCCGCGCGGTCTGCCTCGGCGGCTTGGAGTTGCGCCCTCAACTCGACCACGAGTTGCTGTTGCTTCTCGCTCGCGCTGGCCGCTTCGGTGAGCTGCGCCTCGAGGTGCTCGACCTTCTCTGAGCGCTCGGCTTCGGTGGTCTCGAGCCGCGCTCTCAACTCGGTCACGGCCTGCCGCTGCTTACTGCCGCTGCTCGTCGCCTCGGCGAGCTGCTCCTCGAGGGCGGTCACCTGCTCGGCTCGCTTCTCCAATCGCTCGCGCTCTGCCTCACTTTCGGAGAGCCGCTCGGAGAGGGCTGCGCTTTGGCCCTTCGCCGCCTCGAGTTGCGCGCCCAGGTCGGCGATCGCCCCCTGCTGGTCGGTCTCCGAGCTTGAGGCCGTGCGCAGCTGCTCCTGCAGCTGAGCGAGCTCCGCCTTCTGCTCGGCGGCGGAGCTCTCTCGCTGCTGCTCGCTCGCTTCGAGCTTCTCTGCGAGGTCTGCGCTTTTGCTCTGGGAGGCCTCCAGCTGCGCTTGCAGACGCTCGATCGCCCCGAGTCGCTCGGTTCCCGTGGTCGCCTCGCTCCGAAGTTGCCCCTGGAGTTCCGCGAGCTGGGCCTCCTGCTGTCCGGCCATCCACTCCTGCTCCTCAAGCTTCTCGGTGAGCGAGGTGCTCTGAGCCTGCGCCGCCTCGAGCTGAGACCTGAGCTCCTCGATCGCCGACGTCTGTTGGTCTCGAGAGGCCGTCGCCGACTCGAGTTGCTCCTGCAGCTGGCCCAACTCGTTCAGCTGCCTGTCGCGCGCGGCGACGGTCTCTGCCAGCTGCGTCTCGAGGCCGGTCAGAAGCTCGCTTTGCGCGTCGAGCCGGGCCTTGAGCGTGTCGGCCGGCGCGCTCGCCATCGGCGCGGCCACGGAGTCGAGGAACTGGAGAGCGGCCCACCCTTCTACGCCATCGGCGCGGCGGGTGCGAGCCCACCCGTCTTGTCGCTCGAGAAGCGCCAGGTGCGTACCCCGACCGAGACAGTCGAGCGGCTCGCCATCGACAGGTGCCGCGCGGAGCTTGAGACACGTGGCGACGCGAGCCACGACGACGGTTTCGACATTCGGTGCGAGTTCTGGGCTGTCGTCAGTCGGCACGGCGACGGCTACCGAACGTACGGCGCGCTGAACCTCCTCGCCCTCCTCGAGACTCGGGTCGGCGGCGCGAACGGCCGGCTGGATGATGTCGTCCGGATCCACCTCGGCTCCCATGGACGGCTCGGCCAGGCGTTGCTCGAGCTCAACGAGGCGTGCGCGCAGAGTCTTGACGTCGGAGGAAGCGCTCTCTGCGCGAGCTCTCTCCCGCTCGAGCTCAGTCTGCAGCCGCTCGAGCTCGGTATCTGAGTCTGCGGTGGCCGGTGGAGCGCTGACACCCTCGAGCAGTCGCTGAGCGACCCACCCCTCGGTGCCGCGCCCGGCTCGAATCTTCGCCCAACCGTCCTTCACCTCGAGGAGAGACACGGAGGAGCCCGGTTGCAGACAGTCGACGGGAACCCCGTCTTTCGGGGTGACGCGAACTGCCAGGCACGGCTGGGCGCCCGCAGCGACGGTAGCAGTCGAGCCGGGGGCTCCACCCTCGAGCGCCTGGACGCGTCGCGAGAGATTGCGCACGCGTGTCTCGGCCGCGGTCGCCTTGCGTCGCCAGCTGGCGGCGGCGGCTCCCTGAGTTTCGGCCTCGGCGCGGAGCTGAGCGAGTTCGGCCTCGAGCTCCGTGCGTCGAGCGGGATCGCCCTGGGCCGTAGCCTCGGTGCTGGACGACTCGTTCTGTTCGACCGTCGCTCCTGAAGGAGCCGCGAGAATTGCGACGGACAGCGCGAGAGTCCGCGCGAGTCCACGTGCCTGGAACACCATTTCCACCCCCCGACGAGTGCTCAACAAACCCCCATGAGTAAAGGAATTCTAGCACTCGAAGGCGGGTCGCGACGGTGTCGCGACGCTCAGTCTTCGGTTGGTGTCGGAGGGTCGGTCGAGTAGTCGTAGAAGCCGCGCCCGGTCTTGCGTCCGAGGTCGCCTCTCTCGACCCGCCGAGCGAGCGCGCTTGGAGGTGCGTCCTCGGCGTTTCCGGTGCGCGTGAAGATCTCCTGGCGCGCGTTGTAGCCGATGTCGAGCCCGGAGAAGTCGGAGAGTTGGAACGGGCCGAGCGGATGGTTCAGGCCGAGCCGACAGGCGTTGTCGATGTCTTCGAACGACGCGACACCATTGTCGAGCAGGTAGTAGGCCTCATTCACGATCGACCGCAAGATGCGGTTGACGAGGAAGCCGGGAAGCTCTTTGTGGAGCAGCACCGGGTGCCGCCCCATGCGGCGCGCGAGGTCGGAGGCCGCCTGCGCCGTGGCGTCGGATGTCGCCTCGCCCTTCACGACCTCCACCAGTCTCATGACCAATGGTGGAAAGAAGAAATGCATGTTGCAGACCTTCTCCGGCCGCGCGGTTGCGCTCGCGATCTCGGAGCTCATGAGATACGAACTGTTGGTTGCCAGAACCGCGTGATCGGGAGTGAACCGATCGAGCTGCTCGAAGACCGCACGCTTCACCTCGAGTCGCTCGGTCACCGCCTCGATGACGAAGTCTGCTCCGGTGGACGCCTGTTCCAGGTCGCTCGAGGCGGTGAGTCGGTCGAACGCTCCGGCCATCTCCTCGGCGCTCATCTTGCCTTTGTCGACTCGACGCTGGATGTGTTTGCGGTTGGTCGCGACGGCCGCCTCGAGCTGCTCTTCGGAGATGTCGTGGAGTCGGGTCTCGATGCCGGCGAGGGCTCCCAGCATGGCGATCTGCGAGCCCATCTGGCCGGCCCCGGTCACGCACAGGGTCTTGATCTCTGATTCACTCATCGCGGCGGAGCATACCCGGTCGCTGGAGCCCGTTTTGCCGCGCTCGAGCGCACGTGCCAGCATGAACCCATGAACGTGCCTGAACTGATCGAGAGGCTGAACCTCGAACCGCTCGATGTGGAGGGGGGCCTCTACCGCCAGACCTTCGTTGCCGACGAATCCCTCGCCGCAGCGGTCTTGCCCGAGCGCTACCGGGACGACAAGCCGCTCTCGACGTTGATCTACTACCTGATCACCGACGAGCCCGACTCGTTCTCAGCACTTCATCGCCTGCCGACCGACGAGGTCTACCACTTCTACCTCGGAGATCCGGTCGAGCTCCTGCAGCTCCATCCCGACGGTGCGGTCGAGCAGGTGGTTCTCGGTTCGGATGTCCTCGGCGGCCAGCAGGTGCAGCACGTCGCTCCGCGCGGAATCTGGCAGGGCTCGCGAGTCCTCGAGGGCGGTCGGTTTGCTCTGATGGGAACCACCATGGCACCCGGCTTTACCGAGAGCGACTACGAAGGGGGCGAGCGCGACGAACTCATCGCTCGCTACCCCGATGCGGCCGAAGCGATCCGCCGGCTCACTCGCCCGGGCGGTCTGCGCCACATGCCGGAGCGCTCGGGCTAGCGGCGGCGAGCCCGAATCAGCACCTGGACCAGATCGGGTCGGTCGTTCTCGAAGTAGAGACGCGTGCGCCCTTCCTCGTCGAGGTCGATCACCGCGGGGATCGTGCTGCGTGTCAGGTACCAGTTGTTGGGCAGCACCACGGTGTTGCGGTTGCGGCCGAAGCTCCGGTCCCAGAGTAGTTCGTCGCCGTCGAGGCCGTAGCGCCCGGCATCGGTGTAGGTCTCTTCGATCCGTAGTCGCGTCGAGGCGCCGGCCGCGACCGGCTCGAACCAGATCACCACGACCTCGGAGTCGGCCGTCGGTTCTTCGCCGATGTCGATTCCCTTGGCCGCGATCTCGGTGCCCCGCAGCGTCTCGACCTCGAGCTGCTCACCCGTGTCGAGCACCAGCGCGGACGGATCGGAGGCGCGACTTCCGGGGCGTACGATGTTGAGATAGCGGTCGACCCCCGGTCGCGTCTCGGTGTAGTCGTGGTAGAGCCGAAACGAGTGGGTCTCCGGCTGGAGCAGGAAGTAGACGATCTCGCGATCCTGGAAGGCGCGCTCGGGAGGGTCGAAGTCGGCCCGGGCGCCGGCCGCAGTCTGCCGCTCGACGGTGCCTCTCGACTCGAGGGCACCGGACCCTTCTCGCTTCGCCTCGGAGGGCTCGTGTCGGACTCTTCGAGCGATCACGCGCAGCGGCACTGGCGCCGGGCCGCGGTTCATGTACGAGAGGCGGATTCTTCCGTCCGCTTCGCGCGCGACCTCGGAGGGGTAGTTGCAGGCGATGAGCTCGAAGTGGGGTGGTAGAACGATCGAGTTGCGGCGAACGCCTAGCGTGCGTTCGAAGACGAGAGTGTCGCCCTCGCCCGAGTAGCTCTCCGGGTCGCGGTAGGTCTTGTCGATCCGAATGCGACCCTCGCCCCCCTCGGGTACAGGGCGCGCCAAGGTGACACGAATGAACTGTCCCTCGTGCCCCGCTTCGAGCAGGCCGTCGGCGGTCGCCTGAGCGGCGTCGACCAGGCTCCATTCGAGCGCCTTGCCGGAAGCGAGGTCGGTCACGCTGTGCACCGTCGGCTCACTGCCCACGCGAATCGGGTTGAAGTAGTGACGTGCCCCCGCGGCGGTTGCGGTGACGTCATAGACGATGCGAAAGCTCCGACTCTTCGGATGCAGGAGCTCGTAGCGAGTGTAGGCGTCAGCCTGGGTCTGGAGGAAGCCGCGAGTCGCCTCGGGCTCCTGGGCCCACCCAGTGGAGGCGAGCGCAAATCCAACAATCGCCCAGGTCATCTGTCGAGTGCTGCGCTGGCGCGCGATCATGGTTCGCTCCCGAGCGATTGGCCGAGGCGTTCGATCACCTCGGGAACCGTGGGCCGGAGCCGGTAGTTGGTCTCGACAAAGACGTCGCGCACGACGCCATCGAGGTCGAGCGTGACCAGCGCCGGATGCGGGATGAGACGCCCCTTCGGGTCGACCGCGTTCAGCAGGCCCCAACTCTCGATGGTCGAGCCGTCCGTGTCGACCAACATGGGGAAGTCGAAGCCCTCCTTTTCGACGTACGCGGCGAGCTTCTCCGGATCGTCGTTTGCGATCGCCCAGAACTCCGCGCCGGTGGCGCGAATCTCCTCGATCGATGCGTGCAGCTCACCGAGCTGCGTGCGGCAGAACGGTCACCAGAGGCCGCGGAAGAAGAGCAGCAGAATCGGTCGCTCTCCTCGTTCGGCCTCGAGGTCGAAGATCGCACCGTCGGTCGCCGAAGCGAGTGCGAAGCCGATGGGTGGCAGCTGGCCGATTTCGAGACGGGTCTCGTGCGGCGCTCCGGGAGCCATGCGGTCGGACTGCGCGCCCATCTGCCCACAGGCGAGGAACGCTAGTGCAGCGAAGAGCACCGAGCGGGTCACGGGGCGAACCTATCAAAGCCGCGGCAGCCTCCGGGCTAGGATGGCGACAAGGAGGAGACTGATGAGATCCGTGATCCGCGTTTCTGTCGTCGCGGCCGTCTGGGCGACCGCACTGCCACTGTTTGCCCTCGAGTTCCACGTGCGCGTGGACGACGAGATATGGGCTGAGCCGCTCGACGGTCGTGTGTTGGTGTTGATCGCGGCGGACGGTGAGCGCGAGCCGCGCTTCCAGGTCGGCTGGGGTGTCGGCACCGCACAGGTCTTTGGCGTCGATGCCGAGGCGCTCGGTGAGGAGGACGCGGTGGTTTTCGACGCGGAGACCTTCGGCTATCCGGTTCGGCGTCTCAGCGATCTCCCGGCAGGCGAGTACACGGTGCAGGCGCTCCTGCATCGTTACGACACGTTCGAGCGCGGAGACGGCCATGTAGTCAAGTTGCCGGCGAGCTGGGCCGCCGGTCAACAGTGGAACCGAGAGCCGCGCAACCTCTACTCGACGCCTCGCAAGATGGTTCTCGACGGTGGTTCCCAAGAGACCGTGGAGTTGGTGCTCGACAACGAGATCGATCCGGTCGAGCGCCCCGAGGACACGGAGTACATCAAGCACATCGAAATTCGGTCGGAGCTCTTGTCGGAGTTCTGGGGGCGCGACATGTTTCTCGGCGCCCACGTGCTGGTGCCCCACGGTTTCGACGACAGCCCGAACGAGCGCTACCCGCTCATGATCTTCCACGGGCACTTTCCTGCCGACTTCGGTGGCTTCCGCACGACGCCTCCCGACCCCGACCTAGAGTGCGTCTATGCCGCCCGTTTCGACGTCGACTGCTACAACCGAGTGCAGCAGCAGGAGGCGTACGACTTCTACCAGAAGTGGACGTCCGACAACTTCCCGCGCTACCTGGTGATCGAGATCCAACACGCGAATCCGTTCTACGACGATTCATACGCGGTCAACTCGGAGAACCTGGGTCCCTATGGCGACGCGATCACCTACGAGCTCGTGCCCCACATCGAGAAGCTCTTCCGCGGCATCGGTCCGGCCGGGCGTTTCCTCTACGGCGGCTCGACGGGGGGTTGGGAGGCGCTCGGAGCGCAGGTGCACTACCCGACCGAATACAACGGCTGCTTCGCGGCCTGCCCCGACCCGATCGATTTCCGCGCGTTCATGACCATCAACCTCTACGAAGACGAGAACGCGTTCTACAAGAAGGGCACGTTCAAGACCATAGAACGTGCCGGTCGTCGCAACTACCTCGGCCAGGTCGACATGTCGATCGCAGACTTCAACCACATGGAGCTGGCGCTCGGGACCAAGACCCGGTCCGGAAACCAGTTCGACGTCTGGGAGGCGGTCTTCTCTCCGGTCGGCGAGGACGGCTACCCGCAGCGGATCTTCGACAAGCTGACCGGCGAGATCGACAAAGACGTCGCCGCGTACTGGCGAGAGAACCACGACCTGGGACACATCATCGAGCGCGACTGGGCGAAGTTCGGCAACGATCTCGAGGGCAAGATTCACATCTACTGCGGCGACATGGACAACTACTACCTGAACAACGCCGTCTACATCGTCGAGGAGTTCCTGGAGTCGACAACCGATCCGTACTACGCCGGCGAGGTCGACTACGGTGACCGAGCCGAGCACTGCTGGAACGGCGATCACGAGAACGGCAATCACATCTCCCGGCTGCGCTACAACACGATGTACCTGCCGCGGATCTGGGAGCGGCTACAGGCGAGCTCGCCCGAGGGTCTGGACACGGAGCGTTGGAAGGCCTGGGCGGCTTCGCGCTCGGAGGACTAAGCGTCGTGGAAGAGGCAGTACGGATCTTCTTCGTGATCCACATGGGGGTCATGGGGACCTCCCACGTTCTCCAACCGAAGGTCTGGGTGGACTTCTTCGTACGCCTGCGCGAATGGGGGGAGCCGGGCGTCTTCGTGGCCGGCTTCCTGAGCCTGATGTTCGGCTCGATCGTCGTCGCCTTCCACAACGTTTGGCAGGGCGTGCCGATACTCGTCACCCTCCTCGGTTGGGCGCATGTAGCGAAGGGCGCGATCTACTTCGCCTTTCCCGCCGTCGGGCGCAAAGGGCTAGCCCAGGTGAACCCCGAACGGTCCGCCAAGTTCGTGATGGCCGGAGTTCTACTGCTCGCCGTCGCCGGAGTGGTCGCGTTCGATCTGTTCATCGCCTGACTCGCCACCGCTCGGGCCGGCTCGCAGGCGGGAGTAGTAGTCGAGCGCGACGCAGGCGCCGTATCGATGCGGCGTGGTGTAGATGAAGAACGCAACCAGCGCGACGCAGTAGCCGATGAAAAGCGGCATGTTGCTCTTGTGCAGCCCGAAGAAGAGCGCTGCGATCACCGGCAGCACGAACAGCGCGCGGTCGATCAGAAGCTGGAAGAACCACGGGTCGCCCTGGTTCTCGAGTAGCCGGAGGCCGCACTCGGGGCAGTGTTTGTGGAGCGCCGTCCAGCGGCGGTAGAGCTCGCCGCGGCCGCAGCGTGCGCACCTCTTCGAGAATCCTCGAAGGAGGATCGTCGACAGGGTCGGTTGGGTGTCGTCGGGTCCGCTCACGATTCGCTCCGGCGCGCTTTGGACCACCAGCGGGAAGGCGCCAGGCGCTCTCCGCCTCCGAGCCACCCGTCGAGCCTCAGCATGAATCGCCTCAGGAAAGAGCCCATCAACCGGAACCGTAGCCGATTCAGCCAACGCGGGTAGCTGCGGTTGTACGGGCAGACGCGAATACAGATCGAGCAGTCGGTGATCTGGCTCACCCAGAAGTCGAAACACTTCTCGGCGTCGGTCGTCCACTTCTCGACGCCGACCGTGTTCGAGCGGTTGTGAGTCTCGGCGCTCGGCTCGTCGGTGGCGATCGCTTTCGGAGGACACGCGTCGGAACACCGCCTACAGACATCGCAGAACTCCTGCACACCAAAGCGGATGGGTCGATCGTGCGCGAGCGGGAGGTCGGTGAAGATCTTGCCGATCCGCAGCCTCGGCCCGAGGCCGGGTGCGATGAGTAGCCCGTGGCGCCCGTACTCGCCGAGCCCCGCCATCACCGCGTAGGGGATGCTCGACGCGGTGTCGTTCATGCTCGCGTACGCCCGGTAGCCGAGGTTCCGAATGTACTGAGCGAGCGCGAGCAGCGTGACCACGTCCTTCGAGTAGCCGACGCCGGTCGCCGTACCGCTCAAGGCGGACGGCACGGTCAGCAGCAGGTCGTGGTCCATCTCGTGGCAAACGACAATCACCGAAGTCATCCCGTCGGGCAGGTCCATCGGGACTTGAGACTCGCCCTGGCGGCTGTACTTGTTCGTGTAGAGCCAGCGTTCGTCGTGGTACGTGATGCCGACCAGATCGGCGCCGAACAGCTCGGCCGCCTTCTTGACCTCCCGCGCCATGGGCTCCGGCTCGACCTCTCGTCGCTCGTCCGAGCCCTCGCGTTGAGCGGTCAGAAAGTCGAGGAAACCCTCCCGGCGATCGTCCTCTTCGAGGCGCTCCGCGAAGAAGTCGGCCAGGTGCCAGCCGGCGTTCCGCAGTGCAAAGTCCTTGTGCTGGTAGCCGTCGACGTGGCGCCACGACTTGAGCGGCCGACGGTACGACTCGTAGAAGCGGTCGCTCTTCTCCGAGTGGATCTGGGAGTCCCAGAACGAGCGGCTGAAGATGTCGTCGCGCTGGCTAAAGCGACGGTGCTCGGGGAGCACGCGGAAGCCGGCGTCTCGGTCGGTGGCGCAGCCGCCGGGACAGGTCGTGCAGCCAGACTCGGTCATCTCATCGACAAGACTATCGCTCGCGCGCGATCGAGTAGTCTTTCTTCGCCATGCTGAAGAGGTACCTTGGAGTCGCCCTCGTTTTTGTCGCCCTGGTGAGCTGCGGTGAGGAGATCGCGGTTCACGAGCAGCTTGTTGCGATCGACGTCTCGGGAGCGCCCTCGGGCGTGGTTTTGCTCCCGGCGATCGAAGCCCTCTCCGACGTCTTCGTCCACTATTCACGGGTGACGACACCCAGCGGCAGGCCGATCCACATTCTCGCGGATGCAGGCTGGAGCAAAGCGCGGATCATCAAGGCCCGGAAGGTGCTCGAGCACATCCTCCGAGATGCGCCGGGAACGTATTACGGCAACGACAAGTCGGCGGTCGCCGAGTCGATGGCCGACCTGCGGGCGACGCTGGTTCTCTTCGAGACCGAAGAGGCGCTCGAGCGCGCCCTCTCCGGACCGCTCGGCCGCGTCGATCTCGCGATGCAGGATCTGCGCGCGAACGAGTGTCCGATCGAGGGCAGCGACGACTATCTGGCGCACGGTACGCGCGACGCGTCGTACGAGGAGATCATCCATCTCGTCCACGACTACGGCATCAAGCCCGCTCTGCCGAGGTTCCAGAAGGAGCTCGAGGACGCAAGCCTCTACGCGACCGAGCGCGGCATCTGGCGCGGTTGGCCCGACGACGAGCGGGAGAACCACCCCAACGAATATCTTGGTGTGCTCTACGACAACTACCTCGACCTCTGGTCACCGAACCCGACGATCTACGAGGGCCGGCCAGTCGAGGAGCGCGGCGGCATTCCGGAGGGCCACTCCCACTTCGGTCGGTTCGCGGCAAACTCGCGAGAGCGGCTTCTCGAGATCGACGCTGACGGTCACGATCTGATCGAGGCGTTCTTGCCGCCCGACCTGACCTATACGCCCGAGCTTCCCGAGAGCTTCGACGGCACCTTCTCGATTTCGTACGACTCTGAGGTGCGCTACACGTCGAAGGCGCGGCATCTCACCCACGTCACGCTGACCGGCTCACTCGACTCGGGGCTCACCGGCAATGAACGGGGGAACCGGCTGACCGGTAATGCCGGTGACAACGAGCTGCGCGGCAACGGCGGTGACGACGAGCTCGACGGCGGAGAGGGCTTCGATACGGCGGTCTTCTCAGGCGATCGCAGCGAATACGAGGTCCTCTGGCGGGAGGACGGCTCCGCCTGGGTCGAAGACCTGACGCCCGAGCGTGACGGCCGGGACCGCCTCGAGTCTGTCGAGAGATTGGCGTTCTCTGATCAGGCCGTCGAGTCGGGTGGCTAGCGCCTCAGCCAACGGCTTGCAGTTGGCGGTGCCCGGCCTGCGTGCGTTGCCGCCGCCCCGGCCTAGTCGTCGAAGCCGCCGCGGCGGTTTCGTTTCACCAGGCTCCGCTTTCGCTTCTCTTCGAGCCGGCGCCGCTTGGCCGCTCTCGACACGCGGGTCGGCTTGCGCTTCGGCTTCTCGATCAACGCTTCGGCGATCAGCTCGTCGAAACGCTCACGGGCGGCGTTGCGGTTGGCGGCCTGAGTGCGGTGCTTTTGCGAGACGACGCGCAGGATGCCGTTCTTGTTGATGCGCGACGCTAGGCGCGTGCGGATGAGGCGTTTCTGTTCGTCGGTGAGGCTGGGGCTCGCCTCAAGGTCGAAGAGGAGCGCCACCCGACTCTCGACCTTGTTGACGTTCTGGCCGCCTGGCCCCGAGCTGCGCGACGTCTGAAAGTCGAGCTCCTCCTCGGGAACGTGGACCTCGGGTGCCGTCGTCATGAGGTTTCACCTCCCGTAACCTCCGAGAGCACCCACTCCTTGACGGTCGTCTCCTGCAGCACCCCTTCGCGCGCGGCCTGTAACCGTTCGTCGAGCTCGTCGACCACCGGCTCGACGCTCACGCGGCGTGCGTTCAGGTACGGCCCCTCCTCGGCGGTGCGCACTGCGCGCAGAACGCGCCGAACGGGAATCTCGTCGTACGGACGAGCCGGTAGGTAGACGCTCTCGCGCCGCCCGGAGGCGGCGACGATGCGACTCTTCTCGAGCGCCTCGAGCACACCGGTGACGACGTCGACCGGTAGCGCAACCCGCTTCGCGAGCGCCGCCGCCGTCCAGGGAGATCGATCCAGATAGTGATGGCGGCCGATCAGGTAGACGAGTAGCAGTGCCAGCTTCTCCTGGACTCGGTTGCTCAGCCGCACCTCTTCGCGCGCGATGCCCAGGAACTCCGGGTGTTGGTAGTAGAACGCGACCGCAGCTCCGATCAGGAGAATCAACCAGCTCAGGTAGAGCCAGATCATGAAGAGCAGCGGAATCGCAAAACTGGAGATCACCGCCTGGTAACGCGCCGAGGTCACGACGATCGCCGAGAAGACGCGCGACGTCGTCTCCCAGAGCAGTCCGGAGACCAGCGCTCCGACCAACGCCGAGCGCAGGTGCACGCGCGTGTTCGGAACGAACAGATAGAAGAAGGTGAAGGTCGCGATGACCAGCAGATAGGGCACCAGTTGGCCGGAGAGACTGAAAAGGGTGTCGACCGGTTCTAGCTGGCGGAGGTTACCGACGACGCGCGTGCCCATCGCCGCCGTTGTGAACCCGAAAGCGACGAAGATCAGAAGCGGCCCGAGAAGAATCACGCTCAGGTACTCGAAGCGCTGTGAGAGCTTCCGCGCGTAGCGGATGTGCCAGGTGAAGTTGAATGCACTTTCGATCTTCTGAATCAGCGAGAAGACCGTGTAGAAGAGCAGCAGCACACCGATCGAGCCGAGCAGCTTGTAGTCGAGCGCCTTGACCGCCTCGACGATCTGATTGGCGAGTTGAACGCCCTTCTCTCCCAGCGGCTCCATGTAGCCGATCAACACCCGCTCGAAACCACTGTCCAGATTGAACGCGCGGAAGAAGGTGAAGCTCACGGCGAGCAGCGGAATGAGCGACAGGAGTGTCGTGTAGACGAGACTCATCGCGTGCAGGTTGAGCTGACCACCCAACAGGTCGCGCCCGACCGCATAACCGATGCGTAGTAGGCGAAGTCCGGCGGATTTCCACCAGGGCCAGTCGGAAGGGTCGGCCTTCCACAGCCATCGGGCGAGGCGGAAGGTCGGGCGACCGTTGGTAGGGGAACTCATCGGTAAGACGACAAAGGGAGGGTCGGTGACGCGGAGAGTGAGGTCATTCTAGCGTCGCAGGGCGGTCGGCTAGGATCTGAAGCGTCGCCGCTACCGTAGCGACTTGCGGCCGACAGGGTCGCGCCGAACTTCAAAGGGGGTAGGCATGGGTGCAGTCCACATGTGGCGTCGAGTCGGGGTTGGAGCGGTTGCCATCTTGATGGCCCTACCGGCGTACGCTCAAGACGAGCCGGTTCTCGCAACGTTGGCGGAGAGCTTTCGACTGGAGAGAAACCCCGGCGCGCTTCGTAGCGGCACCCTGGGCGTTCGGAACCCCGACCTACCCTTGGCGCCACCGCCGAGGACCGTAGTGCCGCCGGGCGTCTACAGCCTGTCGGTCGAAGCGGCGGTGAACCTCGGCGGCCTCGTCTTCAAGGGCGGCTCCCCGTTCATCCACAACGATGGCGGCGACTCCTACGCCAACACCGCCTTGGGCACCGACGCTCTGATCAGCCTGACGAGCGGAATTCCCAATTTCTACAACGGGGCGACCAACACAGCGGTCGGCAAGAACGCTCTGCGCGACACCACGAGCGGCTACAACAACACGGGTGTCGGCGCCTCGGCGCTGCAGACCAATACGACCGGTTACGGCAACACCGGGCTCGGGGCCTACGCTCTGCTCTTCAACTCGACGGGCTACGGGAACACGGGCGTCGGCGCCTCGACCCTCGCTTTCAACTCCACCGGATTCTTCAATACCGCTGTCGGGTTCCGTGTGCTGTATGACAACTCGACCGGCCGGGCTAACACGGGTGTTGGTACGACGGCACTCGGCAACAACAGTACGGGTTTCGGCAACGTCGTCGTCGGCAGCTACGCGATGAGTTTGAGCACCACCGCAAGCAGCAACACGGCGATCGGAACCTCGGCGCTCGTCGTGTCGACGGGCCAGCGCAACACGGCCCTGGGCTACTCCGCCGGCTCTTCGAACACGGCCGGTAGCGACAACGTCTTCATCGCGAGCTACGGTGCGAATGAGTCGAACACTCTTCGTATTGGCGAGGGCACGGGGGGCGGCCTCTTCGAGCAGACGCGAGCATTCATTTCGGGCATTCGGGGAATCACCACCGGTCAGGCCAACGGCATCAATGTGCTGATCGACAGCAACGGCCAGCTGGGCACGATCTCCTCCTCACGCCGATTCAAGGAGGACATCCGAGACATGGCAGAGGTGTCGGAAGGAATCGCCGAGCTTCGACCGGTGACCTTCCGCTACCGGCGCCCCTACGAAGACGGCGAGAGGCCGACTCGCTACGGACTCATCGCCGAGGAGGTGGCCGAGATCTTCCCGGACCTCGTGTCCTACGACACGGAGGGTCGGCCGGATGCGGTGCTGGATCATCTGCTGGTGCCGATGTTGCTCAATGAGCTGCAAAAGCAGCAGCAGGTGAGCTCGGTACAGGAGGAGACGATCGAGAGGCTCGAGGCATCTCAAGCTTCTCTGCTTCGTCGCTTGGAGCGGCTGGAGGATTCTAGGTAGTCGCTACCCGGGCTGACGAGCGTTCGCCTTCGTCTCGACAATACCGGCGACTCATCTTCCCTCTCTCGCGGGAGCGCTCAGGCTGGATCACTCTCGAGCCGCCGCTCGTGGTGGACGAGTGGTCCGCGACAATCGCCGCCGCCGTGAACCTGGGCTGTGAGGCGCCGAGTCTGACCAACACGGTTGGGACCGCTTGCTTCAACGAAGGTCCGGAGCCGTTTGTTGACGTCGACCCGTTGTATTGGTCTTCGACGCTCGACGACGAGAGCCCGGATCGAGTGTGGTCGGTGAATCTCAACCACAGTCGCGTTGAGGCCTTCTGGGGAAAGGACGACGCCATTTCCGTCTGGGCAGTGCGCGACTCCCGCTAGAGCGCCCGTATGCCGGACTAGTCGGAGCGTCGCGCATTCAGTTTCGCTTCGGCCAGCACCGTCGACCACCACTCTTCGCGATCGCGCAGCGGCTCCCACACGGGATCGCGCTCGATCCGGGGAACGTCTACGCCGCCGAGGCGGATGGCAGCGCGGAGGGCTGCGAAACCTTCTTCGAGGCGGCTCGAGCCGACCAGCACCGACGCGAGTCGCCAGTGGGCGCCGGCGCGGTTGGGGAAGATCTCGACTGCGACTTGGAGAGAGCGGATCTGCCGATCGGTGTCGCCCGCGCGCTCGAAGTCCCGGGGGTGGTAGAAGGCGACTCCGACATAGAGATTCTCCAGCGTGCGTTGCGCGGAATGGGCTCTCGGCGGATCGTCGACCTCGGCCGCCTGTTTCAAGAGCGCTTGAATCCGCAGCTCGACGAGTGACTGGCGAACGGTAGGAGGCCGACGCTCTTTGGACTGCAGCGCTCCGAGCCAGGGGGCGTAGCGTCGAGTCACATAGGTTCGTTCGTCTCGCGCGAGCTCCTTTTCGATCTTCCGGCGTTTAGCGATAGCTGCGCTGGAAGCCAGACGCTCGGCTGAGGACCGTTCATCTTCGGTGGCGCCCAGGTCTTGGAAGTCGCGCGCGATGTCCCGTCGCCGACGGAGCTCCTCGAGCGAGTCGAGACCCTTGGAGATCGCACCTCTCGCTCGCTCGAGCTGCTCGGCGATAAAGTCGCCGTCGGCTGGGCGCAACCCCCGCTTCATCGCCTGGAACTCCATCCAGTCGAGAGCGCGATTCGTGAACTCGTGCGGCGGCCAGCCGTGGCGGCCGTCGACGACGTCGATTCGGTGGTCGATCCCTTCGCCGAGGAGATGCTCCTCGAGGCGCATCATCTCTTGGTAGTTGAAGTCGGCGTGGCTGATGATGCCGTAGTAGGCGAAGTCGGCCTCGCCGGGCGGACCTTGCGACGACTCCTGCACGCCACCGGCGGCTGCAACCACGCCGGCCACGGCAGGTTTCAGAAACTGGGCGAAGCGCCACGCCGCGTGAGCGGTGCCCGACATGCCGCCGAGATAGATTCGCTTCGGGTCGACTTGGTATTGCGACTGCGCTTCGATCAGGAGCGCGTCGAGCGCTTTGACATTGATCTCGCGGAGCGAGTCGCTTCGACTCTGATACGAGCTCAGGACGACGTAGCCGTGCTCCTCAGCCGCCGGGAGGAAGCGCTCGACCCCCGGCACCGCACGGCCGCGTGGGTCGAGCACGAAGAGGACGGGATAGAGCCGATCGGGCTCCGGGTAGGAGCTCGGCAGGTAGAGCGCGTACGACTGGTCGATGTCGCGCGCCGTCTGAACCGATGGCACGATCCGGCCCACCGGGAGCTCCGTCGACGCCGCGACAGCGACGGACGACAGCGCGAGCCCCAGAAGGATCGCCTGTCTACCGCCCCGCATGTCGCCTCACTCCGATGAGCGGCGGCTGAAGTAGCCGCGCGTCTCCGCCGCGATCACGCCGGAAAGCAGCAGCAGGCCGACGAGGTTCGGCAACGCCATCAAGCCGTTCATCACGTCCGACACACCCCATACGAAGTCGAGACTCCGAATTGCGCCGAAGAAGACCGCGACCACGAAGACGATCCGGTACGGCAGGATCGCCTTGGGGCCGATGAGGAAGGCGATCGACTTCTCACCGTAGTAGCTCCAACCCAGCACGGTTGAGAAGGCGAACATCGTCAGACCGATCGAGACGATCCATCCGCCGAAGTCGCCGAGGCCTGCGCGGAAGGCCGCTTGGGTGAGCGGTGCGCCGTTCAGGCCGGTCTCCCAGACGCCGGTGCAGAGGATCGCGAAGCCGGTGAACGAGCAGACGACGAGGGTGTCGATGAAGGTCTGGGTCATCGAGACGAGCGCCTGGCGAGTGGGCTCCTTTGTCTGCGCAGCGGCCGCGGCGATGCCCGCGGAGCCGAGCCCCGACTCGTTCGAGAAGATGCCGCGCGCGACGCCGAAGCGAATCGCCTGGGCCAAGGCCGCTCCGGCGAATCCTCCCGCCGCTGCGGTACCGGAGAACGCGCTGTCGATCACCAGCATGAACGCAGCCGGCAGCTTGCCAATGTTGAGCGCAATCACGAGACCTGCGCCGATCATGTAGATGACGATCATCGTTGGCACGAAGATGCCGGTGAAACGACCGATCGACTGAATGCCGCCGAGGATGACGGCGCCCGCGGCGATCGCCATCACGAGGCCGGTAATCCACGTCTCGATACCGAACGAGTCCTGGAGGCCGGCGGCCACCGAATTCGACTGCACCATGTTGCCGATGCCGAAGGCGGCCATCGCTGCGAATAGCGCGAAGAGGACGCCGAGAACCTTGCCGAGCCCGGCCGGCTTCACGCCGTTCGCCAGGTAGTACATCGGCCCGCCCGCCTGCTGGCCGTTCTCGTCGGTGGTGCGGAACTTCACCGACAGGAGCGCTTCTGAGAACTTGGTGGCCATGCCGACGAGACCGGTCATCCACATCCAGAAGAGCGCGCCCGGCCCGCCGACGGCGATCGCGGTGGCGACGCCGACGATGTTGCCGGTGCCGACCGTTGCCGCAAGCGCAGTCATGAGCGCCTGGAAGTGTGAGATGTCGCCCTCGCCGTCCTTCTCCTTTCGCACGATCAGTCCGAGATAGAGCGAACTCCAGAGCTGCGTGAACTGGATGCCGCGCAGTCGGACCGTCAGGTAGAAGCCGGTCAGCAGCAGCAGAGGGATCAGCAGATAGGGACCCCAGACGAAGCTCGAAGCAGCGGAGACGAATTCCATGAGCGAGGACAAAGGCGCTCCTTTCCAGGGATCGATGCCGGTGGCAGGGTCGGGGAGATTGTAGACCGAGCCACACAACTTTCGACTACCGCGGTCGTCGAAAGGTACGCATGGCCGGAATTCGCCTGTTCGTCGCTCTCACTCTCGTCTCTCTCGGATGTGCCGAACGCCCGACTCCTATCGCCGAAGCCGGGGCGCCGGCCGACCGGCTCGACAACCTCTTACGGGACGCGGTGCGCGCGGGAGAGGTCGCGAGCGCCGTGGGTCTGGTGGCTCGCGACGGGCAAGTGGTGTTTCAGGGCGCCTTCGGCGAGGCGGCTCCCGGAGAGTCGATCCGTAGCGAGGCGATCGTGCGGCTTGCGTCCTCGGCAAAGACGATGACGGCTGCCGTCGCTCTCGCCCTTGTCGAAGGGGGTGAGCTGGCCCTCGACGATCCCATCTCTGCGTACATCCCCGAGTTCGGTACCGTCACGCTGGCGGATGGCGTACCTTCGTCCGGGCGACCCACCGTCAGGCATCTACTGACCCACACGGCGGGTCTCGATGTAACGAGTGAACGCTTCGAGAGCCTCTGGGATCTGGCGATGGCTGAGGATCCGATCACCTCTCTCGACTTCGCCCGGCAGTTGAGTCGTCTGCCGCTCCAAGTAGATCCGGGCGAGGCGTTCGACTACGGTTTCTACGGCTCGTCCTACGAGGTACTGGCAGCGGTGCTGGAGGTCGCGGCGGGTGTCGGCCTCGAAGAGCTGACAACCACCCTCATCTTCGAGCCGCTCGGGATGGGCGACAGCTACTTCTGGGTGCCCGAGACAAAACGACCGCGGATCGCCGCCCGCTACACGCGGGGCGCTGACGGCCAACTCACCGTCGCGAGCCCCGCGGGTTTCGAGACCGAACGCGGCGCGTTCGTCTCCGGCGGGGGTCAGGTGCGGACCACTATTGGCGACTTCCATCGCTTCCTGAGCGCTCTGTTGAACGGCGGCGACCTCGACGGCCGCCGGATTCTCGAACCGGAGAGCGTGCGACAGATGATGTCGCCACACGTGAGCGCAGAGATCTACGGACACTCCAGTGGTGACTTCGGTTGGGGCTTCGGCGGCCGGGTCCGCCTTCGACAGGGGGACGCTCCCGGCGCGCCCGGAACCTACGACTGGCACGGTGGCACCGGCACGTCCTACTGGATCGATCCTGCAGCGCGGATGGTCGGCATTCTCTTCACCCCCGTACGGCCGCCAGCGGAATGGGACGTTCACGCTCGGTTCCGGGTGGCGGCCTACGAAGCCGTCGAAGACTAGACGATCGAGAGGGCGTCAGGCGCGGTTTGCTACGCGTCAGCAGCGCGAACGGCGGGCAGTCTTCGCATGGCCACGAAGGTGATGTCGTCGTCGGCATTCTCGCCTCCGAGCCAGTCGCTCGCGCTCTCGCAAAGGCCCCGAACGACCCCTCTCGCGGGCTCGCTCCTGAGCTCGAGCAAGCGACTCGCGAGGCGTTCATAGCCGAACTCCTCCTGTTCGGCGTTCATCGCCTCGGGCAGACCGTCGCTCGTGAGCAGCGCGACGTCACCGGGCGCAAAGGGGATACGGACACTCGAGTATTTACCTCGAAGGGCGCCCCCGAGGGGCGGCGCGGACACGAGAATCTCGTCCACCGAACTGTCCCCCGGGCGCACGACCAGCATGGGCGGCATAGCGGCACTCGCCAGTACGAGTTCGTTTTCGAGCAGCTGGACAACCGCTACCGCAAACGCCATGCGCGCGAGGCCCAGGCGCTTCAAGGCGTGGTCCATGTTCTTCAAGACGGAGTCCGGCTCTTCGGCGAACGAAGTCGACAGCAGTGAGCTCTTCGCCGCGGTGACCATGATCCCCGCCGACAGTCCGTGGCCGGTGGCGTCTCCACAGACGACGAAGTTCCCGTCGTCGAGGATCAGTACGTCGTAGTAGTCGCCACCCACCTCCGAGGCGGGAGTACTACTCGCCGCGATCTCGAAGCCATCGATCTCGGGAAGAACGGACGGGAGCATCTGCGCCTGCATGCGCCCGGCGGCGTCGAGCTCGGCGGTCTTAGCGGCGGTCTCGGCCAGGTCGTTCTCGACTTTGGCGAGATGCCTGCCCAGCGAGAGTGAGATCGAGACGAACATGAAAATCAGCCCGATCGGGAGAATGGGGGTGAAACCGAGTCCCGAGGCTCTCACCGCGATGTCCACGAGACCGGCAATGGAAAACACCGCGAGCCCGACGCCGACGATCTGGGCTCTGCGTCTCCCTCGCCAGCTGGCTACGGCGACCGTGATCAGGATGTCGAGCAGCAGTGCCGTGCCGAACAGATTGAGCACCTGTCCCTCGACCACCCAAGCCGGGCGAGCGAGGGCGATCAACGAGACCACCACGCCGCCGCCCCAGAACGCCCGGTCGACCCAGGGTCGAGCAGACTGCAACAGTGAATGGACGAAGCCTCTGGCCAGCAGAACCGTGATCGGAACGAGCGCGAGGACGAAGGCTCGATCTTCCAGCACCGCTTGGGCGCGGATTCGTTCTCCCAGGCCGAGTTGAATCAACGCGAAGGAGCCGGCGAAGCCGGCCAGCCAGAGGAAACTGACCAGGCGCCTCCGGTAGAGGTAGAGCGCGAGGCTGAGAACCGCAAAGGCGGCACAGAAGCCGACGACAAAGCCCACCTCGAGAGAGGAGCTCACGCCGGCTCCTCGTCGCTCTCGGCGCCCGTCGCTCGCTGGGTCGGCACCCGCCAACGGTACCGCAACGGATCGGCAGGGCAGGCCGATTTCGAGGCTTCGGGATGTCTGTGCCGGACGCGGGTGCGGGCGCGTATGCTCCAGGCCAGATGAAAGATCTCCGCGGAGCCCTCGTCGCGACTGCTGTCGCCGCTGGTCTGACCCTCGCGTGTAGCCCGTCTGCCGAGAGCCCGCTCGTGCACGACTTCTCTCTCGGCCTGTCCGACGGCTGGACGGTCGGTGGACGGGAGGGGCACGACTGGAAGATGGAAGACGGCAGGCTCGCCTTGCGCACTCCAGCTGGTGGCATCTTCGGTGACCACACCGACGAGGAGGTCGGCTCCGCGATGTTGAGCCTCGAAAGTGTTGAGCAACCCTTCTGTGTCGAGGTCGACGTGGAGGTCTATCCGAAGCACCTCTACGAGAACGCCGGGCTGATCTTCTACGGCGATCGGGACAACTACACGGTGGTCACCGTCGAGTACTACGCCGAGTACCACGACCCGCCGACGATCGTGCGCGCGTTCTCGGAGATCGAGGGCGAGCTCGCCGACGACAACGTCGTTGGCCTGGCTCCGCTCCGTCCGATGCGCCTCCGGGCGGTTATCGATCAGAGCTCGGTGACCGGGTACTACCGCGTGGAGGGCGAGGAGGGGTGGACGAAGATCGGCTCGAGCGAACCGCCGGCGGGCGGTTTCCACTCGATGGGAGTGCAGGTCGGCTATGGAGGGGAAGAGGCGGGTCGTTGGGCCTTCTTCGACGACTTCGTCGTACGCCAGAGCTGTGAAGACTAGGCACTGCCACGCGTCGCGCTCGGAAGACCTCCGCCCGCATCTTTGGACATCTCGTGGACGGCATTCACGACTCCTGCACCATCGACCGCCTCGCGTCGACCCGCACGAGGCCCGCGACCAGGCCAGCTGCGGGCATTTGAGTTGAGTCCCAGCGCCTGCGCTAAGATGGCTCCATAGCCCCCTCGAGGGACAACCAAGAATCACCGGAGCGCATTGGTTGCCGCTGCGTGAGTACTTGACGAGCGCGGCCGCCTCCGGCTCTCAAGAGGAACTCATGTCATGGCATACAAAGATGCCTTCAGGGGACTTGTATTCACTTTCACGCTGCTGAGCGCGTCCGTCCTGGGTGCGCAGACACCCTGCCCGGGCGCGAGCCAGATCGGCCCGCTACAGATTCACCCCGACAATCCGAGGTTCTTTACCGATGGGACCACGGAAGACGGGCGGTGCAAGGCCATCGTTCTGACCGGTGCCCATACGTGGTCCTTCTTCCAGGACTATGACAACGATCCGGCATTTGGCTGGGAACTGTACCTGGATGGCCTCGTCGCTGACGGCCACAACTTTACGCGTGGCTGGGTCTGGGAGGACGATTACTACAGTCCGACTCCCTACAAGGAAGACCAGACAACGATGGACGGCAGATACGACCTGGACGAAGTCAACGAGGTCTACTTGAACCAGATCGCCAGACGAATCGACGGCGACCCCTTCATAGACGGCGCAACTCAGCGCGGGGTGTACGTGAGCGTGATGCTCTTCCAGGGATGGAGCCTGAGGAACGCAACCTCGAACAACCGCGGCGATCCGGTCAACCCTTGGCCGAACTTTCATCCCTACTACCAAGCCAACAACACTGACCAGATCATTGGAGACCGGCTCAAGACGCACGAGCTGCTCGACCCTCAAACACCTCTCTCTGACCCGCAGTTTCAGAAGCAGCTCGCTTACGTCTTCACGGTTCTCGATCGCCTAAAGAACTCGGACAACGTCATCTGGGAGATCACCAATGAGAGCCACATCGACTCTTGGGACTGGCAGTACGAACTCATCCGAGAGATCAAGCAGTGGGAAGAAGACCACGGCAACAAGAAACACCTTGTTTGGATGAGTTGCAGCGGAGGAGCAGGGAGTAACGGGTTTCTAACGGATAGCGACAACCCCGCCGACATCGTGTCGCCTTGCAAAGTAGAGGCGAACAACCAGTACTTCACGGCGCCGGGAGCGGACCCACCAGCCATCGACGCTGACGAGAAGCTGTTCATCGCCGATTCGGATCACCTCGGCGCCTTCGACGCGATGGGCAATCCGCCGGTGTTTCCGAGCATGCCCTGGGTCTGGCGGAGTTTTGTGCGGGGCCTACATCCGATCTTCATGGATCTGACGACCGGACTGACCTGGTGGGACGACGGCGACGGGGAGACCTGGAACACAGGCTTCGGGCAGTGGTCGGACATTCGCGACGCGCTCGGAGTCGTTCAGTTGGCGGCAGGCCAGGTCGACCTCGGCAGAATGGCGCCGCAGGATCCCGCCGACAGCCAGCCGTCCGACAGCAAGTTCGCGCTCTTCTCGTCGGCCAATCCCTTGGCAGGGAGCCCGACTCCCGACGGAGGGCAGTTTCTCGTGTATGGGGTCGACAACAACACCTTCCTCTGTGATCTTCAGGTAGGGCGCGACTACCTGCGGCGCACCTACCATCGGGTCAACGGGAACGTCACCTTCGGCAGTTTTCGCCCCACCAGCAGTTGTCGCAACTTCTCCACGTCCGGCGCCCAGAAGGTCGTTGTGGTCAAGCGCGAACAGAAACTCCCGGTCGCGAGTTTTGCGACCGACCCGACTCCGCTGGGCGGGACCCTCCTCATCCCAGCTGGAACGGTGGTGGACTTCGACGGAACCTCGTCTCAGGACCCAGATGGCGGGCCTATCGTTACCTACGAGTGGGATCTCGACGGCGACGGTGTGTTCGGCGATCTCGATGGGTCCTTCGTCTCCTGGAGCTACACCGCCGAGGAGACTCTGGATGTAAATCTGAGAGTTATCGACGACAACGATGACACCGACATCGCGGATGCACTGACGATCACTGTGGGCTTCCCACCAGTCGCCGATACGCTGGAGGACCGCTTCGTTTCCCCCGGTAGCGACGTGACTCTCGAAGCTTCAGTCACCGGGACAGGGCCGATCAGCTATCAGTGGAAGAAGGACGGCCAGAGCCTAGTCGGCGAGACCGCGGACACGTTGGTTCTGATCGACGTGGAGTCAACGGATGAAGGGCTCTACAGCTACCTCGCAACAAACAACTTTGGGCAGGACGAGTCGAACCAGGCCTTCCTTGAGATGGTTTCGGGAGCCGAGATTCGCGATTCCTTCTCCGGGTCGGGTGCTCTCGACGGCCGGCTTACCGAAGTCGGTGAGCAGACCTGGGTGTCGGTTCAGACGCCCCTCGTCATCGGAGCCGACAGTCGGCTGACCGCCGACGGAAGCGGCACAGGCGGCGTGCCCTTCGATCCCGATGATACGAACCGCGTCGTCACTCTCGAAGCGGACGTAGATGAAGACGGCGCTTCGTGGGTCGGGGTCGGCTTCGCGGAGAACCCGCAGAACGGACTCAAAGCGACAGGCCAGCTCTGGGTCGAGTTGTCCGGAGGTAGCTACACCGTGTGGGCTGATGTTCTTGAGCACTCGCTGGCGTCGGGTTCGATTCCTGGCGTACCTGGGGGCGGAGCCCCCAGTCGGGTTTCGCTCTCGTTCGATCCCCTCGAAAATCTAGTCTGGGCGAGCCTCAACGGTACCGAGGTTCTCGCGCCCACAGACCTCACTCTGGCGCCGTACCAGTTCGATCCCATGATCGGCGGTGCGACGGTGACCTTCGCGAGCGCCACGGAGGACACGACGTGGGTCGACAACCTGCAGGTTGTGCATCCGCCAACGGTCTATCGGGACACCTTCTCGACCACTTCGGGCGTGCTGAACGGAACCGAGGTTGAGGTTGGAGGAGAGCTGTGGGAGGCGAACACGAATCTCGTCTTCGATTCAGGCGGAGAGTTGACCGTCATCGGCTTTGGGTCAGGTGGCCTACCCTTCGAGCCCGACCAGTCAATGCGGGTCTCGACCCTCGAGGCCGAGGTCAATCCAAAGGACACATCGAGCTTTGTCGGCGTCGGTTTCGGCGCGCAACCGCAGAACGGTTTGAGCGTGACCGGTCAACTCTGGGTCGAACTCACCAAGACCGGCGGCTACCGGATCCTCAAGAACGTGGACGAAGAGCTCGGGTCCGGCACCGTGTCGGGCTTCAACCTCGGCGACTACGTGAGCGTGTCGGTCTCGTACGACCCCGTCAACAACACCGCCTGGGCGAGTCTCGACGGGCAGGAGGTGGTTGCACCGACGGACCTCGGGACCTTCGTGCCGGACATCGGTGGTGCAACGGTGACTTTCGGGGGTGGCGCTGTTCAGGGCGAAACGCGAATCGACAATCTGCGCGTCAGCCAACGGCCGACGATCATCCGCGACGTTTTCGTCAGAGACGGCGGTGGTCAGCTAAACGGCTACGTCACGGACGTGGGAGGTCTCACGTGGGCCGCGGACACGGGGCTCACCCTTCGAGCCGCAGGGCTCGATGAGCTCACCGCCTTCAATGTCATTGGCACTACGGTGACGGGCAGCGTGCCCCTCGATCCTTCGGTGTCAGGACGCGTGGTCACTGCCTCTGCACGCATGGTCCCTGAGGGGAACGCTGGGAACTACACGGCGGTGGGGTTCAGCGACACCCCGCTGGAGGATTTCGATGACGAGGGAGAGATCTGGGCGTACATTCTCAAGACTGGAGTCGTGAGGCTTCGAGCCAATCGACACGCGTGCATCCTAGGGGAGTACGTGATCCCAGGGTTCGTTGTCGGCCAGTACTACCGATTGGACCTCAAGTACGATCCGCTTTCGACCGACGCTTCTGTGAGCCTAGATGGCGAAGAGGTGATCAGCGATAACTCATACGTCAAGTGCGGCTTCACCCCGGACGCTCGGCATGTGCGCGTCGAGATACGCGAACATCACATCCAAGGCGTCACGCTCATCGACGACTTCGAGGTGACGATGGAGTAGCTCTCAGGCGTTCAGCACTTGGAACCTGACCCACCGGCCCGGCCGACGTGGATTCGCGTCGGCCGGGCCTTCATTTATCGAATAGAGTGCTCGGAAGAGCGCGCTAGAATCTCGCGGTTCCGCCGCGCTCGGCGGCCTTCCAACTCGATTCGCTCCTGAGGCCAAACCGTGGACGACATTCGCAACTTCTGCATCATCGCGCACATCGATCACGGCAAGTCGACGCTTGCCGATCGGTTGATTCAGGCGTGCAACGCTGTCGAGCAGCGGAAGTTCCGCGATCAGATTCTCGACTCGATGGACATCGAGCGGGAGCGGGGCATCACCATCAAGAGCAACACGGTGACGCTCAACTACGAGGCCAAGGACGGCAAGAGCTACCGGCTGAACCTGATCGACACGCCCGGCCACGTCGACTTCTCGCACGAAGTCCGGCGTTCGCTGATGTCGTGTGAGGGGGCGTTGATGGTGGTCGACGCGTCGCAGGGTGTCGAGGCGCAGACGGTCGCGAATCTCTACCTGGCGCTCGAGTACGACCTCGAGCTCGTGCCGGTGATCAACAAGATCGACCTGCCCTCTGCCGACGTCGACCGCGTGTCGGAAGAGATCGAGGCCGACCTGGGGCTCGATCCGTTCGAGGCGGTCCAAGCGTCGGCGAAGACGGGCGCCGGAATCGACGAGGTGCTCGAAGCGATCGTCGCGCACCTGCCGTCGCCCAAGGGCGACGCCGAAGCTCCGGTTCAGGCGCTCATCTTCGATGCTCAGTACGACGCCTATCGGGGTGTGGTCCTGCTCGTGCGGGTGAAGGAGGGCACGCTACGGCCCGGTCGCAAGATTCGCCTCATGCATACGGAGAAGGAGTACGACTGCGAGGAGGTTGGCCTCCTGCAGCTCGAGCGGGTGCAGACGAAAGAACTCGAGGCCGGCACCGTGGGCTATGTGATCGCTGGCATCAAGACGGTGCGCGACATCGCGATCGGCGACACGATCACCGAGGCCGAGCGCCCGGCCGAGGAGCCGTTGCCGGGCTACAAGGAAGCCAAGCCGGTGGTCTTCTCGTCGATCTACCCGATGTCGACCGACGACTACGGGGACCTGACCAAAGCGCTCGACAAGTTGGCTCTGAACGATGCGGCGCTCACCTACGAGAAGGACTCGTCTTCGGCCCTCGGTTTCGGCTTCCGCTGCGGATTCCTCGGGCTGCTCCACCTCGACGTCGTTCAGGAGCGTCTGAAGCGGGAGTACGACCTCTCGCTCCTGCTCTCAGCCCCGTCGGTCAAGTACAAGATCGACATGGCCGACGGCGAGCGCATCGAGATCGAGAACCCGATGTTTTTCCCCGACCCGGCCAACATCGAGAAGACCTGGGAGCCATTCATCAAGGCCTCGATCATGATGCCCGAGCGCTACATCGGCGCCGTAATGGACCTCTGCCGGGAGCGCCGGGGCGGCAACACGACGTTCAACTACCTCGCGGTCGGCCGGGTGGAGCTCACCTCGGAGATGCCGCTGGCCGAGGTGCTGTTCGACTTCTACGATCGGCTCAAAACCATCACGCAGGGCTACGGCTCGTTCGATTACGAGATGCTCGACTATCGCGAGTCCGACCTGGTCAAGGTCGACATTCTGGTCAACACCGAGCCTGTCGACGCGCTCGCTCAGCTCGTGCACCGCGAGAAGTCGCGTCAGCGAGCGATGCACTACTGCGAGCGACTTGCCGACACGATTCCGAAGCAGATGTTCAAGATCGCCATCCAGGGCGCCATCGGCGGCAAGATCATCGCCCGCACCACCATCAATGCCTATCGCAAAGATGTCACCGCGAAGTGTTACGGCGGTGACATCAGCCGAAAGCGGAAGCTGCTCGAGAAGCAGAAAGAGGGCAAGAAGCGCATGAAGATGGTGGGTGCCGTGGAGATCCCGCAGAACGCTTTCGTGGCCGTGCTCAAGTCCGAAACGGACAACTAGCTCGCGAACGCGCTGTTCGCTGCACGGCTGGGTCTGCCGACCGGGTCGGTCGATAGGGGATGAAACGCTTGGCGTCCTCCGGAGTCTTCATAGATGTCCCCGTCGTCGAGAGATGAGTCCGTCGAGCCCTAGGAGGAACGAGATGTCCAGAACCCGTCGTGTTGCTGTTCACTGCCTACTGCCACTGTTCGTGTTTGCGGGCGCGCTGGTCGCTCAGCCGGCAAGTGAACTAGCCAACCGAATAGACGCCTTTGTGCAGCCTTTCCTCGACGACGACCACCTGTCGGGTCAGCTCCTTGTGGCGATAGACGGAACGGTCGTCTACGAGCGCGCCTTTGGCATGGCGAACTTCGAGCTCGGCGTGCCGGCGACGCACGAGACGCGCTTCAACATTGCGTCGATCTCGAAGCCGATGACCGGCATTCTCGGGCAGCGGCTGGTCGAGGAGGGCAAGCTCTCCATGGACGACAAGCTCGCCAAATGGCTCCCCGACTTCCCGCGCGGCGACGAGATCACGGTCGCCCACCTCTTCCGACATCAGGCCGGCATTCCCCATCGGGTCACCGACGACGAACAGGAGAGCCAAGCGAAGACCGCTGCCGACATGGTCGAGCTTGCCAAGGTGGCGCCGCTCCTCTTCGACCCGGGCACATCGTCGACCTACAGCTCGGGAGGCTACTCGGTGGCGGCACGGGTGCTCGAGTTAGCCGGTGGGGCGAGCTACGAAGACCTGCTGTCGAAGTACGTGCTGGCGCCGGCCGCCATGAGCCGGTCGCTCCACCCTTCGGGTCACGCCCTGATCGAGGGGCGCGCCGACAGCTATCTGATCGGCCGCGACGGAGCGATCCGGAACTCCACGTTGAAGCACTACTCCTTCCTGGTGGGTGCCGGCTCGGTCTTCTCGACCGCACGGGATCTGCACTCGCTTCAACGGTCGCTGTTGGACGGCCGATTCGGCGACTCGGCCGCCAGACTGCGGGATGGCAATCTGAAGTGGAATGGGCGTACCAACGGATTTCGAGCCTTTGCCGATTTCCATGGTGAGACTGGGGTGTCGGTGGTCTTCACCGGCAACTTGTTGACCGGCGCCGCCGACCGGATCCGAAGCGAAGTTCCGCGCATCGCCGCGGGCGAAGAGGTGGCAACCCCACAGCGGTTGGCGCTCGAACCGGTCGAGGTGCCACCGGCGAAGCTCGCGGGCTACGAGGGTGTCTATCAGCTGCGGCCCGGCACCGAGCTCGAGCTGTCGGTCGACAACGGTGCGGTGTCGATGTCGGGGTGGACGCTGGTGCCGCTTTCGGACACGAGCTTCTTCTCGCCACAGGACTACGCGCGGATCGAGGTGATCTTGAAGGGCGACGGCTCGGTTGAGCGGCTCGACTGGAAGATCGGCGAAGCCGTCTACCCGATGCCGAGGATCGGCCCGTTGGCTGCGGAGTCGGACAGCTAGGATCGAGCCTTGGACCGCGAAGAGCTCCGCAAGGTCGCCCTCGAAGGCTGGGACGGGTTGGCGGAGGTGTATTCCCAGGAGCTCTACGACGAACTCGAGCACAAGCCCTACGATCGTGCGCTCCTGAAGCGCTTGGTCGAGATGTCTCCTGGCGGCCCGTTGCTCGATCTGGGCTGTGGTCCCGGCCACGTCGCTGCGCATCTCGCCGGCCTCGGTGCCGAAGTGCACGGCATTGACCTCGCGCCGCGCATGGTCGAGATCGCCGCAGTACTCCAACCGGAGCTGACCTTCGAGGTCGGAGACATGCTCGAACTCGAGCTCGAGCCGGGGCGATTTGGTGGCGCGGTGATTCTCTACTGCCTCATCAACCTGGTCCGCGAGGACGTGACCAAGGTCTTGGAGACCGTGCACTACGGTCTCTGCAAGGGCGCGCCGATTCTGATCGCGGTGCACGAGGGGACGGGCGAGGTCCGTGAGAACGAGGTCTTCGGGAGGCCCGCTGAGATGGTCGCGACGCTGTTCGAGCTCGAAGAACTGAGCGGCTACGTTCGGACCGCCGGCTTCGAGATCGTGAAGGCGGAAACAAGACCGCACTGCGAGCGTGAGTATCCGAGCCAGAGGGTCTACGTCCTCGCGAGGCGGCGGTAGCAACCGACTGCTAGCATCCTTAGATGGGAACCCAGCGACGGTCCGCGGCCGAGGCTGCGAGGCCCTCTTTGGGTCGCCCCGCGGCCCGACAGCCGGGCATCTACGTGCACGCGCCGTTCTGCGCCACGGTCTGTCCATACTGTGACTTCGCGGTACTCGTCGGTGATGCCGAACGACGAGAACGGTTCGTGGCGTCGCTGATCGCCGAGATCGAGCTCTGGAGCTCGAGAGAGCCCGAGCTCGTCGGTTTCGACACGATCTACTTCGGCGGCGGCACACCATCGATGCTGACCGCCGAGCAGCTCGAGCGAGTCGTCGGTGCGCTGCGCCGGAACCTCGACGTCGCTCCGGACGCACGTATCTTCTTCGAGGCAAACCCCGAGGACGTGACACGCGAGAACCTGGGCGCCTGGCGGGATCTCGGAGTGAGCGCGCTAAGCCTCGGTGTTCAGTCGTTCGACGACGACGCGCTCGGGTTTCTCGGGCGACTCCACGATGCGAGACAGGCGCGCGTCGCGACCGAGCAGGCGCTCGGTGCGGGCTTCGATACCGTTTCCGTCGATCTCATCTACGGCCTTCCGGACCAGACGAAGGCGTCTTGGCGAGAACAGCTCGCGATGGCGATCGACCTCGCGCCCGAGCACCTGTCCTGCTACCAACTCACCGTGCATCGGGAGACCGTTTTCGGAGTGCAAACAAGACGTGGGCAGCTGACCGAGATGCCCGACGAGGCACAGGCGGACCTCTTCCTGCTCACCCATCGTCGCCTCGCCGAAGGGGGCTACGAGGGCTACGAGGTGTCCAACTTCGCGCGGTCGAGCGCCTTTCGATCTCGCCACAACATGAAGTACTGGGACCACACGCCCTACCTTGGTCTGGGCCCCTCGGCCCACTCGTACGCGGGAAGACGCCGCTGGTGGAACCATCGAAAGCTGTCGACCTGGGAAGCTTCGGTCATCGAGGGGACGCGGCCGATCGACGGTAGCGAGTCGCTGGGTGATCGTGAGCTGCTGCTCGAACGGTTGATGCTCGGGCTGCGCACGCGTGATGGGGTCGACCTGACCGCGCTGTCGGGCGCACGGTCATCGCAAGCGGTCGCGAGCGAAACGCTGCAGCGTCTGCCGCCTGGGCAGCTCGAGTTCGACGGCGCCCGACTCGTGCCGACTCTAGAGGGGCTAGCGGTTGCCGACAGCCTCGCTCACGCGGCCTACGACGCTCTTACCGAACCCGTATCGAAGCCGGGCTAGGGGAGCCGGCGTTCCAACTCCGCGAGCGCCTCGCGAAGTGCGCCGGGGCGCATGTCGGTCCAAACCTCTTCAATGTGGGTCAGGCACTGCTTCTTGGTTCCTTCGAAGCCGGTCGCCTTCCATCCCTTGGGCGTCTCTCCGCCGCCCGGCAGAATCGAGTACTGCTCCTCGTGGTTGACTACCACGCGATACGCGTCGTCCCGTCGCATTTGTCTCTCCTCGACAGCGTGAGGGGCCAGTATCTCATCGGTTCGTCACTCGGTTGTCTGTCGGGGGCCCTCGCCCTGACAGAATCCTCACAAGCTGAATAGCTCTCGACGTGACAGCGTCGTTCGACGCTCGTTCACAGCCGATGACTGAAGGCCGGCGCTCGTTTCGAGTCGCGCCGGCCGTTCTGGGGGTGCTCATGCGATCCGCGTCCACACTACTCGCCGTTCTTCTGCTGGCGGCCGTTTCCATCTCAGCGCAGGCCTCGCAGGGAGTTGCGGAAACCTGGCTTCAACTGATCAAGCTCACGGCGCCTGACCGGGCGAGTGGCGACTTCTTCGGTGTCGTGGCGCTCGAGGGGGCTGTCCTCGCGGTGGGGGCCCCATTCGACGACGACCTCGGAAGCGGATCGGGAGCCGTCTACGTCCACGAGCGTGATGGCTCGGGTGCTTGGCGGCTGACCTCGAAGGTTCTTGCTCCCGACGGGCAGGACGGCGACCTGTTCGGGCTTGGTTTGGCGGTGAGCGGAGACTCGATCTTCGCGGGCACGCCGATCTCCGAGTTCCCACCCGTGTCGCCGGGCACCGTTTACGTCTTCGGTCGAGACGAGAGCACTGGGCTCTGGCTGCCGGCACAGAACCTCGGCAGTTTTGATGGTCAAGCGGGCAACGACTTCGGAGTCTCGATCCGGGTGAGCGGAGGCACCCTGGCGGTCGGCGCGCCCTCTGCTGACGATCTCGGTGCCGAAGCGGGCGCCGTCTACACGTACGACTTCGACGACGTGAGCGGTGATTGGCTGCCGGGAGAGAAGCTGCTCGCTTCGAACGGCTCCGCGGACGACGACTTCGGTGCGACGCTGGACATCGAGGGCGACCTCTTGGCGGTCGGTGTCAGCGCCTTCTCCGATGTAGACAGCGTCTACGTCTTCGAGCGTGACGACGTGAGCGGCTCCTGGTTGGAGACGGGGATCCTCACGAGCGGTGTGAGTTCCGACTTCTTCGGCTCGGCGGTTGCTGTGGGCGACGCGCTGGTGGCAGTGGGGGCCGAGAACGATGACGATGCGGCCGATTCGGCAGGCGCAGTCTACCTGTACGAACGGGCGGAGTCCGGCGGCTGGGTCGAGGTGGAGAAGCTGCTCCCTCCCGACCCGGTGCAGTTCGGCGCGTTCGGGCGCAACGTTGCGATCGACGGCGACCTGCTGGTCGTCGCCGACACCGGCGACAAGACCGACCAGAATCAGCCCACCGGGTCGATCTACCTATTCCGGCGCGACCTCGTGTCAGGAGATTGGGAGGAGGCCGCGAAGCTCGTTCACTCCGATCGCGGTGCCTTCGACCACCTCGGCGTCTCGATCGCGGTCAGCGGTACGACCGTGGCGGCCGGTTCGGACGACGACCAGGAGGGCGACTCCGGTGCCGCCTACGTCTTCGATGTCGCCGAGCTGGGCAGTTCGGTCACGGGGCTCAACTCACGACACGTTCTGTGCCGAAACGTGACAACCGGAGAGGAGCTCGAGCTCGCGGCCCCCGGAACCTCCTGGGACTGTGCCGCCGCCGGCCTCAGCTTCGTCTCGGGCGATGAGATCCGGATTCGAGCGATCGGGCGCACCAACGGCAGCGACGTCAGCGGTGCCGTCGCCGGCCTCGAAACGACGGCCGCTCTCTGTGAGAACCGTACGCAGGGCGCCTCGGTTTTTGTGCCGCTCAGCGGCCAGACGACCTGGGATTGCGAGCGGGAGGGCCTGCCCGTCGCTCCGGGTGATCGAATCGTGCTGCTAGTGCGCGGTATCGCGCCGTAGAAGCGTCTCGGCACGGTTCGCTGTCTGTCGTCAAGAGTCACTCAGTTGGAGCGGATCCCTCGGTGATTTCAACTGCGAGGCTTCGGGGCTCGTCATCTCCTCTGGGGACGAGGAGCGCCTGGTGTGCGAGGAGCTGCAGCTGGTGAGGTCTGCCGCGTCTCCTCCCGGGGGCTCTTCGACGCCGTGGCGGGGGAGAACATTCAGGTGCAGATCGAGGCCGTGAAGAATTAGCCCTGCGCTCCTGGGGACCGCTCGCAGGCAAGAGTCCTGGAGGGACCTCGTGCTGCTGGCGGCTGCCGCTCAGGAGATCCAGCGGGAGTCGACGGACTCGGTTGTCCACTCGACTCCGGACCACACGTAGACGACACTCCTGCCGCTCGCCGCCAGCGGGCCCTCGTAGTCTCGATAGGTGATCCGGACGCGCTCGGGCGAGATCGATTCGACTTCATAGCTGAAATAGAATCCGTCACGGATCATCGAATGCTCGCGGCCTTCTGCGTCGACGTGCGAAAGCAGATCTTCCGGAATCTCCTCGTGAGTCTTGAAGACCTTGTAGCGCTCCACCATGAGCCGCTCGACCTCGGCGGCGAGCGCCGGCGGAGCCACGATGGTCGGCTGCAGATAAACCCACGAGAACTCCGTTTCGGGAGCAAAATGTGTGTGCTCGGGCGTGTTCCTCAGAACTTCGCTTGCGAGCAGCTCGAGTCGCGGCAGTCGAGGTTCGTCGGAGCGAGGCGGCCCCGCGGCGCAGCCCACCCAGAGCAAGGTGGTGACCAGGCCAACGGAGAGCGGCCCCGTCTGCATCACGGCGTGAGCGGCCAGAAGATCGGCAGCACGAACAAGACGATCACGAGACAGATGAGCGTCAGCGGCAGGCCGATCTTGGTGTAGTCCGAGAATTTGTAGCCGCCCGGACCCATGATCAACACGTTGGCCGGGTGGGCCACGGGGCTCATGAAGCTGGCCGAGGCCGAAAGGGCGACGGTCATCATGAGGGCGTGCGGCGACAGACCGAGATCGGCGGCGGTATTGAGCGCGATCGGCGCCATGAGGATGGCCACCGCGGCGGTGGGCATCACCTGGGCGGCCGCTGCGGTCACGACGTAGAGGCCTCCGACGACGAGTAGGGGACTGCCGCCGCTGATCACAGCCAAGACCTGATCGGTGAGCCATCTGGCGGCGCCGGTCTCCTGCAGGGCCAGGCCGAGCGGCAGCATGCCGGCGATCAGGAAGACCGCTCGCCACTCGATGGCGCGGTAAGCGTCGTCCATCGTCAAACAGCCGGTCAGAACCATCAGAATGGCTCCGGTGACCGCCGCGATGTAGATCGGTGCCCAGCCGACGATGACCGAGAACACGACGCCGGCCATCAACAGCGCCGCGACCGGCGCCCGGCTCCGGTTAACCGGCTCTTGCGCCTCTTCGGTCAAGACGATGAAGTCGGGCTCGCTGCCGAGCAGCTTCAAGCGCTGACGCGGCCCATGTAGCAGCAGGCCGTCACCCATCTGGAGTGCCATGTCCCGGAGACCCGTGCGAAGGGTTGTGCCGGCGCGTGAGATGCCGACGACGTTCAAGCCGTACTTCTCGCGGAAGTGCAGGTCACGCAGGCTGCGGCCGGAGATGTTGGCGTGCGGCGAAAGGACGGCCTCGGCCAGACCGACGTGATCGGACTCGAGCTCGCCGAGGTCCGGGGCGGCATTCTCTTCGATCTCGATCGCCTGGAGCTCTTCGACTCGAGCGAGGTCTTCGCGGCGTCCCTTGATCAGCAGGGTGTCGCCGGCCGCGATCGTCTCGTCGGCTCCCGGCATGAGTCTCGTCTCGCCGTCGCGAACGATGCCCATGACGCCGAGACCGAAGGCGTCGCCGAGTCGGCTCTCGGCCAGGCTCTTGCCGGCCAACGACGAACCGTCGGGCACGCGTACCGCCATCAAGCGCTGCTCGAGTCCGTACTCCTCACCCGCCTCCTGTAGCTCGACTCGGAGATGGGGGACCGCCGCCAGCGCCTCGAGCTGCTCGGGCGTGCCCTGTACCAGCACCACGTCACCCTCCTGGATGGCGACGTTCTCGAGTCCGGTGCGCCGTGAGACGCCGTCGTGCTGAATGGCGAGCACGATTGCACCGTAGTTGCGGCGAAAGTCGAGTTCCCGAAGCGTCCTGCCGACCAGGGAACACTGGGGCTCGCATCGGAGCTCGGCGACCTGAATTTCCGAAGAGATCAAGCGTTCGACCGCGAGATTCTCGTCTTCGAAAGACAGATACTGCTCGCCGCGCAGCTCGGCGAGCTGTTCGAGCGTGCCCTCGACCAAGAGGCGATCGCCGGCCCGTAGCTCGCTGTCGGGACCGGGCGCGAGAAGGCTTCGCGAGCCGCGGAAGATGCCGATCACGTTGAGTCCGAGCGCGGCGCCCAGCCGGCTGTCGGCGAGCCGGATGCCGTCGAGCGCAGAGTCGGTCGGCAGCTGAATGATGCTCAGATCCTCTCCCAGAGAATAGAGCTGCCGAAGGTCGAGCGACGAGCCGGCGGTCTCACCCCCCGGGTTGCGCTCGGGGAGGAGTCGCCGACCGATCAGCACCATGTAGAGGATGCCGCCGACGACCACGGCCCCTCCGACGGGGGCGAAGTCGAACAGCGAGAAGGTCGGGATGTCGCGCTCTTTGAGCGCCTCGGTAATGAGGATGTTCGGTGGCGTACCGATCTGCGTCGTGAGTCCGCCGAGGAGCGAGCTGAAAGCGAGCGGAATCAGGAGTTTCGACGGAGGGCGGCCTGTGCGTTTCGAGATGTCCATCACCACCGGCAGGAGCAGGGCGGCGACGCCGACGTTGTTCATGAAGGCGGAGAGGAACGCCGAGGTGATCATGATCAATGCGATCAGCCGGACCTCGCCCTTGCCAGCGAGGCGCAACACCTGGTGGCCGAGGATTCCGGCGACCCCGGTGCGAGCCAGGCCGCCGCTCAAAATGAACACCGCCCACACCGTGATCACCGCAGGGTTGCTGAAGCCGGTGAGTGCCTGCTTGGGTTCGAGCAACCCGGTGAGCGCGAGGGTGACCAGCACCATCACCGCCACGACGTCCACGCGCAACTTCTCGCTGATGAACAAGATGACCGCGACGATCAGAACGCCGAGGACCAGGCCGATTTCGAATGTCATGAACCGTGCGAATAGTACCGTGCGGAGGGGACAGCACTCACCTGTCTGCATCGGAGCGGTGTAATAGACTGCCGCCGAATCCCGGTGCACCGCTCTACCGTTTCGATATGAAGCCGGCTCCCGTCGACTACACGGCTCCCGACACGCTGGCCGAGGCGCTGGCGCTGCTCTCCGAGCACGGCTTCGACGCCAAGATCTTGGCTGGCGGTCAGAGCTTGGTGCCGCTGCTCAACTTCCGGCTGGCACAGCCGAGTGTGCTGATCGATTTCAATCGCGTGCGGGAGCTCGACTACGTGCGGCCGACAGAGGCGGGCGGGCTGGTGATCGGTGCGATGACTCGGCAGCGGGCGCTCGAGTGGGAGCCGCTGGTCGCCGAGCGAGCGCCTCTTCTCCGAGAGGCGATGCCGTTGATCGCCCATCCGCAGATTCGCAATCGCGGCACCGCGGGTGGAAGCCTCGCACATGCCGACCCGGCCGCGGAGCTGCCGGTCGTGGCGGTGGCACTCGACGCGCGGTTCCGGTTGGCGACGAAAGACGGTGAGCGTTGGGTCGCGGCGCGCGATTTCTACGTCGGTCTGATGACAACCGAGCTTGGTGCGGAGGAGGCGCTCATCGAGGCGGAGCTTCCGCCACTGCCTCCGCGTACCGGGTGTGCGTTTGTCGAGCTCGCGCGTCGACACGGCGACTACGCGACCTCGGGTGTCGCGGCGGTGGTGACACTCGGCGACGATGGGGTGTGCGCCGCGGCGCGTCTGGTCTACCTGAGCGCCGGTGACACGCCGATGGACGCTCCGGAGGCGGCGAGCTCCCTGGTCGGAAGCCCGGTCACCGCCGACTCCATTCGCGCCGCCGCCGCTCATGCGACGTCGAGCGAGATTGAGCCCACCGCGGACATTCACGCCACCGCCGACTACAAGCGACATCTGGCCGGAGTGCTGACCGAGCGAGCCCTTCGCAGCGCCGCGGCACGAGCTCGCGGGGAGGTTGTGTGATCGCACCGCAGAAGGTGAGCGTCACAGTGAACGGTCGCACCTACGAGCGGGAGGTGGAGCCGCGACTGCTGCTCAGCGATTTTCTCCGCCACGAGCTCGACCTCACTGGAACGCACGTCGGCTGTGAGCACGGTGTCTGCGGCGCCTGTACGGTGCTGGTCGACGGGGATCCGATCCGCTCCTGCCTCATGCTTGCGGTTCAGGCGAACGGGCTGGAGCTCACGACGGTCGAAGGGCTGACCGACGACCCGGCGCATCTCCACCCGCTGCAGCAGGCGTTCTGGGACGCTCACGGGCTGCAGTGTGGTTTCTGTACCGCAGGGATTCTGATGACGCTCCTGCCGTTCTTGAAGGAGCACCCGAAACCCTCGGAGCAGGAGATTCGCGTGGCGCTCTCAGGCAACCTCTGCCGCTGCACCGGTTATCAGCACATCGTCGACGCGGTGAAGTTGGCGGCCGACTACATCGAGGAGTCCGAGGCCTAGGCGGGACTTTGCTCCCGCCGACGTCCGACGGATGACCGACTACGCGCAGCCCGAGAGCCTGGTGGAGCTCGGACGGGCCTTTGCAAGCGGCGACCTCC
Source organism: Candidatus Multivoradales bacterium (assembly GCA_965212505.1). Classification (GTDB taxonomy): domain Bacteria; phylum Acidobacteriota; class Thermoanaerobaculia; order Multivoradales; family JAHEKO01; genus JAHEKO01. The sequence continues at coordinate 4,465,385 of OZ243123.1, read as the reverse complement.
AGACCATCACCTATCTTGCGACGCTCGAGGACCGGTGCGCGCGGGCCGAGCCGAAGATTCAGTCACTCATGGACGAGCCGGGTCGGTTCGACCGGGTGCACGCCGAGCTCTCGAGTCTCTCGGAGCGCTTTCCCGAGTCGGAGAGCCGGACGCCGCTCTACGGCGTTCCGATTGGTGTCAAGGACATCTTCCGGGTAGACGGGTTGGCGACCACCGCGGGCAGCAAGCTCCCGACACACCTGTTCGAGGGTGAGGCGTCGACCGCGGTTCGACGGCTGCGAGGGGCCGGGGCGGTGGTGCTCGGCAAGACGGTGAGCACCGAGTTCGCCTACTTTGGGCCGGGGCCCACGCGCAATCCGCGCGACCTCGCGCGGACCCCGGGCGGCTCGAGCAGTGGTTCTGCGGCGGCGGTGGCCGCCGGACTGACGCCGCTCGCGCTCGGAACCCAGACGATCGGCTCGATCTCGCGACCGGCGGCCTACTGCGGCGTGGTCGGCTACAAGCCGAGCTATGACCGCATCTCACGCGCCGGCGTGATCCCGTTGTCGCCGACCTTCGACCACATCGGCACCTTCACGGCCGACGCGGCGAGTGCGGCGATCGCCGCCTCGGTTCTCGCTGACGACTGGAACCCTTCGGAGTCGCTCGATCGTCCGCGGTTGGCCATTCCGAAGGGGCCGATGCTCAAACACGCGACTCCGGAGGCGCTGCACCATCTCAAGGCGGTTTCCGATCATCTGAGCGCGTCGGGCTTCGAGGTGCAAGTGGTGCCGTCGATGCTCGACTTCGACGACATCGTGAAGCGGCATCGGCTGGCTGTTGCGGTGGATGCGGCCGCGGTCCACTCGAACTGGTACGCCGACTACGGTGCGCTCTACCACCCAAAGACGGTGGCGCTGCTCTCCCAGGGGTGGGAGGTGAGCGAAGAGGAGGCGAACGCGGCTCGAGCGGGTGGTGACCAGCTGCGGCAGGAGCTCACCGCTCTCATGATCGAGCGCGGCGTCGATCTCTGGATCTCGCCGCCGGCGCAGGGAGTGGCACCAGAGGGCATCGACTCGACCGGCGACCCGATCATGAACCTCGCCTGGTCCCACAGCGGTTTGCCGACCCTCACGCTGCCGGCGGGCACAAACGAAGCCGGCCTGCCTCTCGGTCTTCAGATTGCCGCGGGTTGGCGGGCGGACGAGAAGCTCCTGGCCTGGGGTCAGATGCTCGAAGCGGCGCTCGCCACTCGATGACGATCACTCGCTGCGAGATTCGCCCCGGCGCCTACGCCGATTCGATCGTGCTCATGCACCTGCAGAGCTCGTTGACAGAGCTCGAAGGTGTCGACGACGCTGGCGTGGTGATGGGGACGCCAGCGAACCTCGAACTGCTCGCGGCCAACGGCTTCGAGCACGCCGACCTCACAGCGGCGGCTCCCGACGATCTGGTGCTCGTGGTGCGTGCCGTGAGCGAGTCCGCCGCCCTTGCGGCTCTCGGTCGTGTCGACGAACTGCTCGCGCTACGCAAGAGCTCCGGCGACACTGAGGGAGACTTTCGACCGCACGGTCTGCGCTCGGCCTTCTCGTTGTTGCCGTCGGCGAGCGTCGTGACCGTCTCCGTCCCCGGGCGCTACGCCGCGGGGGTGGCGCGTGAAGCATTAGAACGTGGGCGGCACGTCTTTCTCTACAGCGACAACGTCTCGATCGAAGAGGAGGTCGAGTTGAAGCGTCGTGGGCGCGAAGGGGGCCTGCTGGTCATGGGCCCCGACTGCGGGACCGCAATTCTCGCCGGAACGGGTCTCGGGTTCTCGAACCGGGTACGGCACGGGCGGATTGGACTGGTCGGTGCGTCGGGCACCGGTCTTCAGGCGGTGAGCTGCGCAATTCACGCGCTCGGAGGAGGCGTATCTCACGCGATCGGCACCGGCGGTCGCGACTTGAAGGAGGAGGTCGGCGGTGTGACCGCGCTCCAGGCGCTCGATCTTCTGGCGCGCGACGACGCAACCGACGTCATCGTCCTGATCTCCAAGCCCCCTTCGCCGCGAGTCGCAGAGCGGGTGCTGACAGCAGCCCGTGCGAGTGGCAAGCCGGTGGTGGTGCAGCTCCTGGGCAGCGCGCCACCGGAGTCTTCGGTCGAGGGCCTCCGCTTCGCTGGCACGTTCGACGAAACGGCTGGCCTCGCGGTGAGCGCGCTCGAAGGTGGTGCGGCTATGGACCCCTCTGTCGCGCCGCCGTCGATCGACCGGCGCAACGGCGATCTTCGAGGTCTCTTCGCAGGCGGTACGGTGGCGCTCGAGGCACAGCAGAGATTGGCGGGCCTGGGGCTGCGCTCGAACCTCGGGGGCGCTGGCGCCGCATCGATCGACGACCTGAACCGCAGCTCGGGACATACGATTCTCGACCTGGGCGAGGACGAGTTCACCGTCGGCCGGCTTCATCCAATGATGGATCAGGAGCTGCGCATCCGGCGCCTACGTCAGGAGTCGGCGGATGCCGCCACCGGTCTGCTCCTGCTCGATGTCGTCCTCGGAGAGGGCTCGCACCCCGACCCGGCGAGCGAGCTCGCTCCGGAGATCGCGGCGATTACGTCCTCCGGTGAACAGGACGTCGTGGTGCTCCTCGTCGGCACCGATCTCGATCCGCAGGGATTGGACGATCAGCGTGAGCGCCTCGAGGCTGCGGGCGCCCGCGTCTTCGACCGCATCTCCCTCGGACTCGATTGGGTCGCCGCTCGGCTGGGCGTCGGGCCAGCAGAGGCACTGCCGCTCGAGCTCACATTGGCGGACGGCGAAGTCAAGGAGTCGGCGGGCGTGGCGGTCGACCCCGCGTCGCTCGCAAATCCGTTGGCGGCGGTCAACGTCGGCTTGGAGTCGTTCCGCGACAGTCTGGTCGACCAGGGGGCCGAGGTGGTGCAGCTCGACTGGCGACCGCCGGCTGGCGGAGACGAAAAACTGATGGCGCTTTTGGAGCGACTGCGATGAATATCGATCAGGCAAACGCCGACGCGGTTGGCCGCATGATCTCGGCCCGGCCGACGTTGACGGGCGTGGCAACGGCGAGAGACGTCGTCCCAGACCTGCGCGATCGGCTGCTGCTGCACGCCGGTCCACCGATCGGGTGGGAGCGCATGTCGGGTCCTCTTCGAGGCGCCGTGATCGGCGCCCTCCTCTTCGAGGGGTGGGCAGCCGACGAAGGCGAGGCGACCGACTTGGCGGCGAGCGGAGAGATCGACTTCGAACCGTGCCATCACCACGGCGCGGCGGGCCCGATGGCCGGAGTGATCTCGCCGTCGATGGCGGTCTACGTGGTCGAGATCGAGGGCGGACGTGCCTTCTCGAATCTGAACGAGGGCTACGGCAAGGTGTTGCGCTACGGCGCCTACGCGCCCGAGGTGCTCGAGAAGCTGCGCTGGATGAACGAGGTGATGGCGCCGCTCGTGGGTAGCGCTCTCGAGGCGCTCGGCGGCCTCGATGTACGGGCGCTCCTCGCCGAGGCGTTGCACATGGGAGACGAGGGCCACAATCGCAACAAGGCCGGCTCTCTACTCTTCACCAAGCACCTCGCGCCGGCGGTTGGCGAGGCCGCCGACGACAAGCGCGCCGCCGCCGAGGTCGTGCGCTTTCTGGGCGACAACGCGCTGAGTGTTCTGAATCCGGTGATGGCGGCGTGCAAAGCGATGGCGGACGCAGCACACGGTGTCGAAGGCAGCACACTCGTGACCACGATGGCACGCAACGGCACCGACTTCGGCATTCGGATCAGCGGGCTCGGCGACCGCTGGTTCACGGCGCCCGCAGCGACGCCCGACGGGCTCTACTTCTCGGGGTTCACCTCGGACGACGCCAACCCCGACATCGGCGATTCGACGATCACCGAGACGGCGGGTATCGGCGCGTTCGCCATGGCCGCCGCGCCGGCGATTGTCACCTTTGTGAGCGGAACCCCCCGCGACGCCCTCGACGCGACCCTCGAGATGTACGACATCACCGTCGCCGAACACACCCACTTCACGATTCCGCAGCTCGATTTCCGCGGCACGCCGGTCGGGATCGATCTGCGCAAGGTGGTCGAGTTTGGCGTCACCCCGCGAGTCAATACCGGCATCGCCCACCGCGAGGCGGGGATCGGACAGGTCGGTGCCGGCCTGGTGCGGCCGCCGGTAGAAATCTTCGAGCGGGCGCTCGAGGCGTTCGCGGAGCAGCATGGCGTCTAGGACGACGCGAGCGCTCCTCGCGGCGCTCGCGCTGATGCTCCTCGTGGAACCCTCAAATCGTCTCGCTGCGTCGGAGACAACCGCTCATCGAGTCTTTCAGTTCGGGCTGAAGCTCTCCGCCCTCGATCGGCTGTGCCACCGGAACGACCGTGGTCTGACGATGGCGCTACCTCACTTCCGTCTCTTTCGGTCCGACGGCGCCCTGAGCTGGGAGACGACGGGCTACAACCCGAGCTTCTATTCCGAGTTGAAGCGGCGCGTGAAGAAGGGGGAAGCGACCCCTCGATCGTGGACGCTCGAGGACGAGGTGGCAGACTTCGTCGCAGAGGACGGCAGTCGTGTGCTCCCTTCGAGACTTCCGCCGGCAGACGCCACCTTCGTCGCGTACTGGGCGGACTGGTGCGCTCCCTGCAAGACGCAGATCAAGGATCTCCGTCGATTTACCGAAAAGGCGACCCGTCTCTCCACGAACATCCTGCTGGTCGAGGCCGACCCGAGTCGCTTGAACGCCGAGATGATGCTCGCTGCCTGCGCGGCGGCCGACTAGCCGAAGCATGCTCGACGACGCCTCGCTACATCACGCGATCCTCTCGAGCCTGGTCGAGCGAGGTTTCGCTCCGCAAGTCGGAGAGTTGGCAAAACAGTTCGCGACGACAGAGGAGGAGGTCGGTGACGCGCTACGGCGGCTTCACGAGGGGCATGGAGTGCTTCTTCATCCCAACTCCCCGAGGGTCTGGGTCGCGCATCCCTTCTCGTGCGCGCCGACCGGTCACGTCCTCCGACGAGGCGATCGAATCTGGTGGAGCAACTGTGCCTGGTGCTCGCTCGGCGCCGCTGCGCTTCTGGGTGGAGAGGTCACGATTGTCACGAGTCTTGGCGGCGAGGATCGCCGCGCCGAGCTCCGGGTTGTCGATGGAGAACTCCTCGACACCGACTACGTCGTGCACTTCCCGATTCCGATGACCCGCGCCTGGGACAACGTGGTCTACACCTGCAGTCTTATGCTGGCCTTCGAGAACGAAGGCGAGGTGGACGAGTGGTGCCGTCGCCACCGGGTGGGGCGCGGCGACGTGCAACCGATCGCGAAGGTCTCCGAGTTTGCTGCCGTCTGGTACGGCCGACACCTCGACGCCGACTGGCGGAAGTGGACGGTCGACGAGGCCGCGGACATCTTCCGACAATTTAGTCTCACTCACGACGTCTGGCGGCTGCCGCGTGGCGAAGGGCGCTTCTAACGGATCCGCCGATGACGGATGCTCGCTTGCAGCTCGCGTTGGACCTATTGAGCGGCCGCTCGAACTGGGCCGGTGGCGCGACGGTGCTGGGGTGCCTCCGCGGGGTTTCGGCGGAGCAGGCCGTCTGGCGCCCGGCCCCCGATCGCAAGAGCGTCTGGGAGCTGGCGCTGCACGTCGCCTACTGGAAGTACGCTGTGCGCCGTCGCCTCGAGGGCTCCCCGAAGGGCGCGTTTCCTCGGAAGCCGGCAAACTTTCCGGCGCTGCCCGATCCTGCAGACGAACGGGCCTGGAAGCTGGATCGGCAGCTCCTCCGAGACGAGCACCGGGCGCTGCTCGCGGCGGTCGAGTCGTTCGACGCAGCACACCTCGATGAGCACGCCGCCGTCTCGAGCAAGAACCGGTGGGCCGATCTGATCTTCGGAATCGTCCAACACGACGCGTACCACGTCGCGCAGATTCAGTTGCAGAAGAAGCTGTTCGCGGGCGCGTGAGGTTGTGAGCCTGGCGGTTCTCGGTCTGCTCTACCCGGCGACCGGACTTCACTCGTCGAACCAGAGGGGACTTGCGGTTCCAGGCTTGGCCACCGGGGCGCGATCCACCTCAGGCGACCTTCAGTGTCGCCTCGAGGTGCTCGACACCGAACATTCGACGCTCATGGAACGCGCTCGGTTCTTGGTCGGTACCTTCGTGCTGGACGACGACTACTGAGTTCGCCGTCAGGGCTTCAGACAGTCGGCGCCGGGTCGCGACTCCTGGTGGAGTCGGATCTTTCGCTCGAGGATCTCGAGGAACTCGGTCAGCTCGCCCATCTGGCCTTCGAGGGCGGCGCGATGTTCTTCGAGGAGTTGAACGCGCTGCTCGAGCGTCTCCGCGCCATCTCTGGCGAGGGAGACGTATTCGGTCATGCGTGCGATCGGCATGCCGACCGCGCGAAGGCGCTGCAGCATGCCGACCCAACGGACGTGACGCTCACCGTAGGCGCGCTGTCCGTTCGAGCGACGCGGCACCTCTGGCATCAGGCCGATCCGCTCGTAGTAGCGAAGGGTGTCCGCGGAAGCGCCAGTGGTGGCGGCCATCGAACCGATGCTGAGCCTCTGCTCGCCGTCCTTCACCGCCTCAGTCTACCGGCTCAACCGGCACTTGACCTGGAGCGCGCTCCAGGCTCTACGCTGGTTCTATGCGCATCGGAGACCACGCTCTCGCCTCCCTCGTCCTCGTCCTCACACTCCTCGCCGCACTGTCGGCGCGGCCGGCTCCGGCCGACTGGCCGCAGCACCGTGGTCCGAACGGCGATGGCTACACCCTCGGCCCGGATTTGTTGTCGAGTGACGGGCCGATCGGGCTGGAGCCGCTCTGGCGACGGCCGCTCGGAACCGGCTACTCAGGCATCGTTGTCTCCGGCGAACTCGGTGCGACCCTGTACGGCGACGGTGAAGAGGATCGGTTGGTGGTCTTCCAGAGCACCACCGGGGTGACGGTCTGGGAGCGGAGCCTCGGGACGACCTATCGGGGGCACCACGGCTCCGACGACGGGCCGATCAGCACGCCGGCGATCTCGCAGGGGCGCGTCTTTGCACTCTCGCCTCGTGGAATGCTGGTCGCATGTCGTCTGGAGGACGGTGAGCTCCTTTGGGAGCGTCAGCTCCTCGCCGAGAGCGCGCCGGGTTATGGCTTTGCGACCTCGCCGATTGTGGTCGACGATCGGTTGGTGCTGCAGGCCGCTGGGGCTGCGGGGACCTCGCTGGTCGCCTTTCGAGTCGAGGACGGCGAGGAGGTCTGGTCCACGGGTGAGTCAGCCGCGCTCTACCAGAGCGCCGTTCTTGCAGAGCTCGACGGGCGGCGCCAGGTGGTCGGCAGCGACGCCGATCGACTGTTCGGCGTCGACCCCGAGGGTGGCGAGGTGCTCTGGCGGCTCGAGCACGGACTGGGACACGAGATCGCCCTTGCACAAGCGGTGATCCACGCGGGGTCGTCGATTCTTCTGAACTCGTTGGACGGCGCTGCACTCTTTGGGTCGAGCGGTACCGAGCTCTGGCGTGGCGCCGAGCTCAAGCGCTCCTACACCGTGCCCGTGCTGCACGAGGGCCGCGCGTTCGGTTTCTCGGGGAGCTTCCTGGTTGCGATCGACCTCGCGGACGGTCGGGTGTCGTGGCGAAGTCGGAGACCGGGCGGTGGCAACCTGATCGCGGTCGGCGAGCACCTGGCGATCTTCGCCCGCGACGGGCGTCTCGTGCTCGCGAAGGCGGCCGTGAACGACTACCTCGAGCGCAGCGGCACCCAGGCGCTCGCGTCGGGGGGCGTCACCGCTCCATCGTTTGCCGAGTCGACGCTATTCGTGCGCAACCTCGAGGAGATGGCTGCGGTCCGCATCGTGCCGCGTGAGACCTCCGACAACGCTTCCGAGGAGGAGGCGGAGACGCCATTCGAGGCGAGCGGTGTGCTCGCCGGCTTGGTAACACAACTCTCCGACGCCGACGATCCCGGTACGGTTGTCGAGGCGTTCCTGGGACGACAGTTGCGCTCTCCGATCGTCGAACCGGACGGCCGAGTCCACTTCCTCTACCGCGGGTCCGCCGAGTTTGTCGCCGTCAAGGGTTCGGTGGTCGGCTTCGATCCGTCGAACGAGGCGCACCTTCCGATGCATCGCCTTCCGAGGAGCGACCTCTGGGTAGCGACCGTGGTCAAGGATCCGAAGGGTCATTGGGAGTACGTCTTCGAAGTCGACGGTACCGCGATGACCGATCCGCGCAACCCCCACGTCATCGACTCGATCTTCGGCCCGGCCTCGGAGCTGCGGATGCCGCTCTGGGCGGCCCCGGAACACGTCGAACCGTCCACCGGACCGGTCGGGAGACTCGAGACGATTCGCTTCGCAAGCTCCATTCGGGGCGACGAGCGCGAGCTTCGGGTCTACCTCCCCCCGGGGTACGACGACGCGACGGCGCACTATCCGCTGCTGCTGGTCAACAACGGGCATCTCGCTCACGAGATCGGTCGCTACGATCGCAGTCTCGATCATCTGGTCGGCGGTCGAGTGTTGCCGCTGGTCGCGGTGTTTCTGCCTCGAAACCGGAGTGAGCTCGGGGGCCCGGACACCGGGGACTACGGCCGGATGCTGGCCGAGGAACTCGTGCCGTTCCTGGAGGGCCGCTATCGCCTCGCCCGTGGCGCAGAGCACCGCGCGATCGCGGGCGTCGGCAGCGGTGGCATCACCGCCGCTCACACCGTTCTTCATCACCCGGACATCTTCGAGGGCCTCGCGATGCAGTCGGCCTACTTCCCGTCGCAGGACTTTGCCGCGGAGCTCTTGGCCGCGGGCTCGAGAGCGAACCTCTCGGCCCTGACCGCCTACGTCGAGTGGAGTCGATTCGACGTGCAGATCGAATCGCTCGGGGTCGATGCGATTGCTGACACACACGAAGTTGCCGGCCTGCTCGAGGCCGGCGGTGCTTCGATACGACGCAACGAGGTCGACGGCGCGCCCGGCTGGGGAAGCTGGCGAGCACAGACCGATGAGCTGCTGGAGACCCTCTTCCCGACGAGCGACTCTCCGCGGTAGGAGGGCGGCTCGCTCGACTTGGGGCATCACGCCGCCTCCTCTCGAGCCTTCGCTTCGCGAAGGCGCCCGGAGGCGTCCCACTGGGAGCGACGAGCGCCGGGCTACGACGGCAATCGGTCGTCAAGGTTTCGCAGCCGCTGGTCCTCAATCGCTCAGCCCCGACCGAGCTTGTGGGCCGCCTAGAGGGCGAGAAGACGCGTCACGCCGAAGACGGACTTCGTCTGGTCCTTGGGCTCCATGGCTGAGCGCCCGCGGGTAAGATGGCCGCAATCGCATGACCACCCAGTTCTTCGGCGAGCGCATCAAACGCAACGAGGACCCGCGGCTCCTGACCGGCCGCGCCCTCTACGTAGACGATGTCCATCTGCCCGGCATGCTGCATGTCGCCTTTGTACGGAGTCAGTACGCGCATGCCCGCATTCGCTCGATCGACACCTCCTCGGCGCGTGATCGCGCGGGAGTGATCGCCGTCTACACCGCCGAGGACCTCGGGGACTACTGGCAGGCCGGGCCGCTCCTGGTCCCTCCACCGCCGATCGAGAACATCGTCTTCAACGAGCGGACGCAGGTGCCGCTGGCACGCGACAAGGTCAAGTTTGTTGGTGAGCCGGTTGTGATGGTCGTGGCGGAAAGTCGGTACATCGCCGAAGACGCCGCGGCCGAGATCTTTGTCGAGTGCGAGCCGCTCGAAGCGGTGGTCGACCTCGAAGCGGCGCTCGCCGAGGGCTCGCCGACGGTGCATGACGATCTCGAGTCGAATGTCGCCGCACACGTCGTGCAAGAGAAGGGCAACTACGCGGCGGTCCGGGCCGAGGCGGATCTGGTGCTGTCGCGCCGGCTGCTCTACGACCACGGCACCGCGGCCGCGATGGAAAATCGCGGTGTCGTCGCGGACTGGGACGGTCGCACGAACCGACTCACCGTCTGGGATACGACGCAGGCGCCGATTCCGATTCGTAACGGCCTCGCCGCCATGCTCGGTCTCTCCGAGAGCCAGGTGCGAGTGATCGCACCGTTCATCGGCGGCGGCTTCGGTCCCAAGATCATGATGTTCTACCAGGAAGAGGTTCTGGTTCCCTGGGTGAGCAAACTGCTCGAGCGGCCGATCAAGTGGATCGAAGACCGTGAGGAGAACTTCTACGCCACCACCCAAGAGCGCGGCCAGACGCATGACGCCGAGATCGCGCTGGCGGCGGACGGTCGAGTGCTGGGCGTCAAGGACGTCTTCCTACACGACAGCGGCGCCTACGCACCCTACGGCCTGACGGTGCCGATCAACAGTCAGTGCACGCTGCTCGGCCCGTACCACGTGCCGAACTACTACACCGAGTTCACCGCGGTCTTCACCAACAAGCCGATCGTGACGCCGTACCGCGGCGCCGGTCGCCAGCACGGGGTTTTCGTGCTGGAGCGACTGTTCGACTTTGCTGCGCGCGAGCTCGACATCGATCGGGCCGAGATCCGGCGGAAGAACTTTATCGCCGCCGACGCCTTCCCGTACGACAACGAGATCATCTACCAGGACTTCGAGCCGCTGATCTACGACAGCGGCAACTACGAGCCGGTCCTCGACAAGGCGAGGGCAATGATCGATTACGACGAGTTCGTGAGCGAGACGCAGCCAAAGCTGCGCGCAGAGGGCAAGTCGGTCGGGCTGGGGATGGTCGCCTACGTCGAAGGTACCGGTATCGGCCCGTACGAGGGGGCTCGCGTCCAGGTGCAGGCGAGCGGTCGAGTCAGTGTCGTGACCGGCGTCGGTACGCAGGGGCAGGGCCACTACACCTCGTTCGCCCAGGTGGTCGCCGAGCAGCTCGGGGTTGCCGTCGATCAGATCGACGTCGTCACCGGCGATACCGATCAGTTTCACTGGGGGGCGGGGACGTTTGCCAGTCGGGGTGCGGTGGTGGCCGGCAACGCCATCAACGAGGCGGCGCGCGACGTACGCGCGAAGATCATCACCATGGCGAGCGAGGAGCTCGAGGTGGCGGGAGACGACCTGGAGCTCGTGGACGGAGCGGTCCGGGTAAAAGGTGTGCCGCAGAAGTCGATCCCGCTCGGTGAGCTCGCGGTGCGCGCGAATCCGATGCGTGGCGCGGTGCAGCCGGGCACCGAACCGGGTCTCGAAGCGACGAACTACTTCGGACCCGAGCGCGGCGCCACGGCGGCGGGGGTGCACGCCATGCTGGTGGAGGTCGACCGTGCGACGCTGGCGGTGAAGATCCTGCGCTACGTGGTCGTTCACGACTGCGGTCGGGTGATCAACCCGTTGATTCTCGACGGTCAGATCCACGGCGGTGTCGCACAGGGCATCGGCAACGCCTTCTACGAACAGTTGATGTTCGACGACGCTGGGCAGCTGCAGAACGCCTCCTTCATGGACTACCTGCTGCCCACCTCCCTCGACGTACCGAACATCGAGATCGGCCACGAGGAGACCGCCTCACCGCTCAACCCGCTGGGGATCAAAGGGGCGGGCGAGGCCGGTGCGATCCCGGTCGGGCCGCTCTTCGCACAGGCGGTGGAAGACGCGCTCGGACTCGACGGCTTCGAGATTCTGGAGATCCCGGTGACGCCGAGCCGATTGTGGGAGCTGCTCCGGCGGCACGAAAAGGAGTCCGGTGATGAGAGAGGACTCTCGTGACTTCGTTCGGGTGCAAAAGGCACTCGAGTTCGAATACACCTGTGACGGTCAGACCAGCCGCGCGCGCATCGAAGACGTCAGCGAGGGCGGCGCCTTCGTCGATACCCCGACGCCGCACGAAGCGGGCACCGAGCTGAGCATCAAGCTGACCCTCCCGGGCGAGAAGCCGATCGAGAGCAAGGCGGTCGTGCGCTGGCAGCAGCCGACGGTCGGCATGGGCATCGAGTTCCTCGGTCTCGTCGAGCGGGAGCGTGAGGCGATCAAGTTCTATGTCGCTTCCGAGTTCTTCCGCAGTTTCAGCGAGTCGTGAGCGCCTCCGGCCCGATCGCCTACGACATCGAGGACCGGCCGCCGCTTGTCGAGGCGGTGCCGCTCGGCGTGCAGCACGTTCTGGCGATGCTTCTGAGCAACGTCACCGTGCCGTTGCTGCTCGCCGGGGCGATCGGGCTCGGCACCGGCACCACCTCGACGTTGATTCAGATGGCGCTCCTCATGGCGGGGCTCGCCACCCTGGTTCAGGCGCACCCGATCGGCATGGTCGGCGGACGGATTCCGATGGTGATGGGCACCAGCATGGTCTTTCTGAGCGCCGCTATCGGTATCGGTCGAGAGCACGGTCTGGCGATGGTCTTCGGCGCCTGCCTGGCGGCGGCCACGGTGGAGGTGGGGCTGGGCCTCTCGATCGCCCGACTGCGTGCCCTCTTCCCGCCGCTGGTCAACAGCATCGTGGTCATGCTGATTGGACTCACGTTGATTCCGGTCGGCATCGACTATGCGGCGGGGGGCCGGGGAGCGCCCGACTACGGCTCACCGGCGAACCTGGCGATCTCCGGGACGGTTCTGGCCGTGACGCTGCTTCTGAACCAGTTCGGCCGCGGCTTCCTCGCGCACGGCTCGATGCTTCTCGGCGTAGCTGCCGGCTACCTGCTCTCCATCGGGTCCGGCAAGGTCGACTTTGGACCGATTGCCGAGGCGGCCTGGATCGCCCTGCCGCGTCCTTTCGAGTTCGGGCTCGAGTTCTCCTGGGCGCCGATCGTGTTGATGTCGTTCGCCTACGTCGTCACCACGATGGAGACCGTGGGTGACATCTCGGGAGTTCTGGCTGCGGTGGGTCGTGAGCCGACACAGAAGGAGTTGCGCGGCGGACTGTTGGCGGACGGTGTGATGAGCGGGTTCGCGGCGCTCTTCGGCGCGCTTCCCAACACGTCGTATTCACAGAACGTCGGTCTGGTGAACTTCACCGGCGTTGCCAGTCGCCACGTCACGGCGATCGGTGGTCTCTTCCTGGTCTTGCTCGGCCTGGTTCCGAAGGTTGGCGCCTTCTTCACGACCGTTCCGCCGGCCGTGGTGGGGGGCGGTGGGCTGATCATGTTCGCCATGATCTTCTCGAGTGGCGCCTCGATCTTCCATCGGGGCGTCGAGCCGAATCGCCGAAGCCTGGTGATTCTCGCGGTGGCGGTGGGTCTCGGCCTCGGCGTGGAGCTCCGACCCGACGTACTGCAACACACACCCGACGCGGTGCGCACGGTGCTGGGTTCGGGGCTCGTGACCGGCGGACTCGTTGCGCTCGGGCTCAACCTCGCCTTCCGAGAGCGACAGCGGCTACCCGCTACTGCGCAGCAGGCGAGCTCTCGCGACGCACTGACCGGGCTCTTCAACCGAGGCTTCTTCGATGAGGTCCTGCCCCTCGAGCTCGCACGTGCCGAGCGTTCCGGCTTGCCGACGAGCCTCCTGATCGCGGACCTCGACCACTTCAAGCAGATCAACGACCGCTTCGGGCATCCCGAGGGCGATCGGGTGCTGCGCGAGTTCGGGCGGGCGGTGAGCGAGTCGACTCGTTCGGCTGATGTTCCCTGTCGCTACGGCGGCGAAGAGTTCGCGGTGATCTTGCCGCATGCCGCCGGGCCGGCCGCTCGGCAGCTCGCTGAGCGCATCCGCGTGCGGCTCGCAGAGTGCGTGCGGAATGCCGAGCCGCCGATCGCCGCCGAAGGTGTCACCGTGACCGTGGGGGTCGCCAGCTATCCGAAGGAGGCGGAGAGTGCGGAGGAGCTGATCGGGCTCGCCGACTCTCGTCTCTACGAGGGGAAGAGAGCCGGCCGCGATCGAGTGGTCGGTGGGCGCTGACGCTGCGCTGGAAGGAGGCCCATGAGTACTTCCTCGAAGACCGTCTTGCTGCTGTTTGTCGTCTCCGCCTTGCTCTCTTCTCCGCAGCCAATGACGGCGTCGGTCGTCGACGGCCAACCCTTCTTCGTCGCACTCTCTGTGCGCGATGTCGAGGCGAGTGCAAGTTGGTACGAGCGGATCTTCGGCTATCGGGAGGTGCGCGCGGTCGACCTCGGCGATCGTGGTCTCCGGGTACGCCTACTTCGACGTGAGGGGGCTTTCCTCGAACTGATCGAGTCGCGCGAAGCGCGAGACCTGGGTGAGTTGGAACCGCCGATCGAGAAGCGTCACCACCTCCGGGGGGTGTTCAAGACCGGTTTCGTCGTTGCCGATCTACAGGCGGTTGTGCAGCGGCTCGAAAGCCTGGAGGTCAAGCTTCGGGGAACGATCGTCGTCGAGCGAGACCGGACCATGCGCTCGCTCCAGATCGAAGACCCCGACGGCAACGTGATTCAGCTCTTCGAACGTTTGAGCGACTAGTCCGCGGTGGTATCGACGAGTCGCTTCACGTCCGGCTTCGTGACCTTGCCGAGGACGTTGCGAGGGAGTTCGTCCACCAGCACGAGACGGCTGGGGGCCTTGTAGGCGGCCATTCGCTCTTTGCACCACGATCGCAACTGGTCGAGCTCCAGTTCGTCGCCGTCGGCGAGAACGACGGCGGCGGCGACTCGTTCTCCCCATTCGTCGTCGGGTAGTCCCACCACGGCGCACTCGCCGATCGCAGGGTGCTCGCGCAGCTTTTCCTCGATCTCGAGCGCCGAGACCTTGAAACCGCCGGTCTTGATGATGTCGACACTCGAACGGCCGAGGAGTCGGTACGAGCCGTTCTCGACCACCGCGACGTCGCCGGTCCGGAACCAACCGTTGCGGAACGCCTCTTCGGTCGCCTGCGGCTTGCCCCAGTACTCGCGAAAGACGCTCGGGCCGCGCACTTCGATTTCCGCCTCGGTCTCATCTGCCGCCGGCTCTCCCTCTTCGTCGAGACGCCGGATCTTCACTCCCGGCAGAGGTTGTCCTACGTGCCCCGGGCGGCGCTCGCCGTGCAGGGGGTTGGAGAGCGCCATGCCGATCTCCGTCATGCCGTAGCGCTCGAGCAGCACGTGGCCGGAGATGCCTCGCCAACGCTCGAGCGTGCCGACAGGCAGAGCCGCTGAGCCGGAGACCATGAGGCGCAGACGACGGCACGCTTCGGAGAGCTCCGCCTGCCGTCGGCCGGGCTGTCGGTCCCAGGCGGCGATCAGCTTGGCGTAGATGGTCGGTACGGCCATGAACAGGGTCAGCTCGTCGCCTGCCAGCCGGCTCCAAACCCCGTCGGCGTCGAAGCGCGGCAGCATCTCGCAGGTCGCGCCCGACCAGAGTGCACAACCCAGCACGTTGACGACGCCGTGCACGTGATGGAGCGGCAGGACAAGGAGAATGCGATCGTCGGCACTCCACTCCCAGGCCTCGACCAGACTTTTGATCTGGGCGACGAGGTTGGCGTGCGTCGTCAGCACACCCTTCGGTTTGCTGGTCGTGCCGCTCGTGTAGATCAGTAGAGCGCCCGCCGCTGTGTCGACCGCTGGCAGTGCTGCGATCGGTTCACCCTCGAGGAGGTCGTTGCCGGAGAGGAGGGGTAGTCCGCGGCGTCGTGCGATCGGCTCGAGGCGGCCTCGAAGCTCCGGCTCGACGACCAGAATCTCGGCCCCGGAATCCTCGACGACGTAGTCGAGTTCCGGCTCGGGGTGGGCGACGCACAGTGGCACCGCGATGCCGCCGGCGCGCCATGTGCCCCACTGCGCGACGACGTAGGCGTAGCTCGGACGAAAGAGGAAGGCGACACGCGCGCCCTCGAGGTCGGAACGGCCGGAAAGGAGGCGACCCGCGGCGCGCGCCGAGTCGCGGAGCAAGTCGTCGTAGCTGAAGGTGCCTTCGATGGCCTCGAGGGCGGTTCGTTTGCCGAAGTTGGTCGCGCGCTGAACGATCGGTGGAGCGGTCATGGTCATCGCCGCGTCGCCTCCAGGCGCCGGCTGGATCGCGCCACCTCGTCCGGCTCTAGAGTCTCGACCGACTCCGCGAGTGGGCTCGAGCGACGGATCGACCATTCGAGATCGCGCTTCTGGCCGCGGCGGATCGCGGCGGCGAGATAGTGGTCAGTGGAGGTCTGCCAGAGCCCCAGCTGCCAGTCGTCAGTGACGTCGCCCAGGTCGTCGGCAAATTGGATCGAGACCTCGCCCGGGCTGTCAAAGAGATAGGAGAAGCTTCCGAGTGGCAGCGCGAGCCCCATACCGCGTGCCTTGATGTACGCTTCTTTGAGGGTCCAGTAGCGGAAAAAGCGCTCGCGCTGTGCCGAGCCCACCAGTCTGCGAAGCTCACGTGCCTCCAGGGACGAGAACTTGCTACGCGCGATACCCTCGTAGTTCACACGGCGATCGACCCGTTCCACGTCGACGCCGGCATCGAGCTCCAGGGTCACCAAGCAGGCGACCAAACCTTCGGTGTGGGAGAGGTTGAATCGGAGCGGTGGCAAGCCCTTCGGTTTGCAGATCTCGGGCCGTCCGTGTTTGTTGAACTCGAAGCGCCAGTCGGCGGGCTCGACCTCGGGCGCGTAGAGCGAGAGAGAGCTTCGGGCGAGCGCGCGCGCCGCCAGGTAGAGATGGCGCGGACGATCGAGCTTGTAGCGCTCGAACTGCTCGAGCTCCTCGCAGGGCAAGAGCTCCAGATAGCGGTCCGCCAGCTCCGGTTCTGCCGGTGCGGTGAGCCATACGTGGGCTTCGGACTCGAGGCGATCGATCATGGACATTTGCCCGCCGCTACGCAGGGGGCTAGAGGCACGTCTGTGGAAGCAGAGATCGCCGGCCTTGTTCGAAGCGCGGTTCTGGACGCAGGTGGTGATCTGGATCCTTCGCGAGAAACTCGATCATCGACCTTTTCAGGATACCGAATCCGGAATTGAGTATCCTGTCACCGAAATGGGAGTCGACACCGCATACGTATCCAAGGTCCGAATCGAACGCATTGGCGGCCCGGTGCGCCGGGCTCACCTGCCGGCGGAGGATGAGCCGGTGATCTTTGGCGTGCACTCTGAGATCGCCGAGCACTACGGCGTGGACCCGGAGCGTTTTGCGCCGCACGCGACGACGCTCGACTACGTAGTCGCCGCTGCCGGTGGCTGACTGACCGGCACGTTTGCCGGAGCGCTGGAGGCGCGCGGCGTGCAGATTCAAGAGGGTGACCTCGAGGCCGAGGTGAGAGGAGACGTGGTCAAAGAGGGCCGGGTGCTGAAGATCGCCCGCATCGACGTGGTCTACCACCTGAAGGCCGACCCGGAGCGGCGCGACACGATTGCGCGAGTGCACTCCTTCCACGCGGAGCACTGCCCGGTGGCACGGACGCTTGAAGGCGCGGTCGAGATCTCCACCCGCTTCGAGCTGGTCTGAGCGCCGCTTCGTGCTGCGAGTCCTCTTCGGCTTCCTGAGAGGGCTCGGCACGTTGGCGCGCCCGTGGTGGAGTTGGATTGCGCTCTTGGTGCTGGCCAACGGAGTGGTGCCGCTGTGGTTCATTCCCACCTTCGAAGCGCAGGTGGTACTCGGCTGCTTTCTCGCTGCCGCCGGCGTGCAGATGGCGCTCTTCTCGCGGCTCGGATTCGTCCGCCTGCTCGGGATCGGTCATCTGATCTTCTGGGTGCCGATGCTGACCTGGCTCTGGCCGCGGGCCGTCAGCGTCGGTCTCGACAGCCACTTTGGCCGCTGGCTCTGGTGGGTGATCGTCGCGGATCTCGTGTCCCTGCTGATCGACCTGGCCGACGTTGTACGCTACGCGCGCGGCGAGCGCGTCCCGTCGCTCTCTCTGGAGGAGACCCCATGAGCTTCTTGAACAAGTACTTCGATCCCGGCACAGACGGCATGGCCCGTGACCTCGGTCTGCTCATCCTGCGCGTCAGCCTCGGCTTCAGCCTCATCTACGCCCACGGATTTGGCAAACTCGAGCGACTGCTCTCCGGCAACATGCAGTTTGCCGACCCGATCGGTCTCGGCCCCGGGTTCAGCCTGATCCTGGCCGTCTTCGCGGAGTTCGTCTGCGCGGTGCTGGTGGCCCTCGGACTGGTGACGCGCGCCGCGACCCTTCCGCTCATCATCTTCTTCCTGGTCGCGTTCTTCATCGTCCACGGTGGCGATGCCTTTGGCGATCGGGAGAAGTCCTTCCTGTTTCTCATGGGCTATCTGACCATCCTGCTCACCGGCCCCGGCCGGATGTCGCTCGACGAGAAGCTGCGCAAGAAGTAGCGCGCGATCAGCTCGAACTCGGGAGTGGTGGAAGGGGCACAGAAGTCTCCTTCCGCGCTTTACGGAGCCGCCGCAACAGGAGCATCAAGAGAGCTCCCATGACGACGAGGATCGTCACCGCCAGCAGCGGGCGGTGAAAGATCCAAGCGAAGGCGACGACCAGGAGCGACAGCGGGGCGGCCAGCATTGCCGCGACGCCGGTAACCCCCTTCTCGACCAGGTTGCCCAGCGCGGGGAGAACGTCGGCCATGACCGACAGTGGCCCGAGGATCATGCGGAAGCCGGTCAGCATCAGCAGGAAGCCGGCGGCTCGCAGGATCCAGGTGAAGACCTTGTTGGCCTGCTGTGCGGCCTCGAACATCTCCTCCGCCCCGGCCGTGCCCGAGCGCAGAAGTTCGATCGAGCTACCGGCGCGTGTCGGGTAGGCAGATAGCTCTGTCCCGGACTGGCGAGCCACCACGCTGACGGTGCCGGGCGGCACCTTGCGGAAGGAGATGCGGAGATCGCCGATCTGTGGACTGCCTGGGTTGTTGCCAACGTAGAGGCCGTTGCCGTCGACGCGTGCGCGGTCGCGAATCGCGCTGGGCAGACCGGCCGTCGAGCTCAACGGAAGCGGTACGAAGTCTCGCATGCGGCGAATCAACCCCTCGGAGAGCTGGAACGCTCCGACCGCGACCTGACGGGCAGAGAACGACTGCGACTTGAACGGCATCGAACGAGGGTTCTCGTGGCCGGCGCTCTCCTGGAAGGAGCCGGAATCGACCAGGTGCTCCGACCACCCCTGGCTGTAGGAGTAGGTGGTTGTCGTCTCGGTACTCCCTCCGGTCTTCTTCTCGGTCTTGCTGCTCGCGCTCTCTCGCCACTGGTACATCTCGACCGTCCGCTCGAGGTGGATCGCTTCGGCGGAGACGCCGAACTCGCGGTCGGCGAGCATGCTGGCGGCGTCGGCAAATCCCGAGAGGTGAACCAACTTGCCCTCGTTGGCTGTGTCAGTTCGATCGCTCGCCACCGAGACGACCGCCGCCGCCCCTTCCTTGAGCGACTTGTATCGCGTTACCGCGCGCCCCTCGTTCTTGAACAGTAGCCAGCACGAGCCGACCACGAGAATCAGCCCCACGAAGATGCCCTTGAACGAGCCCTTCAAGCGGCTCCCCCAGCTACGACTCGTGACGACGGTGACCGAATCCGACATCGCTCCCCCTTACGCCCCGCTGACCGCGGAGCACAAAAAACCTCGACCTCTAAGAATGAGGCAAAGCTACCAGAACCGACCTAGTTCGGGTCGACGATCAACGTGATGCCGCGCGCGGGGCCGTGCACGGATTCGAGCCAGACCACCCACTGATCGACGAGCAGGCCGGCCTCGCCGCTAACGGTGGCGGGCCGGCCAGGCTGTGCTTCCGCGAATCGGTAACCGTCGCGGTAGTCGTCGGGGTCGCGCCGATCGCCGAAGGAGATCCACGGCTCGTCGCGGTCGGTGCGGCCGGCGAGGGCCCCAGCCAGCTGCTTGAAGTCGATCCGATCGCGGACGTAGACGCGAGCCGTCCCTTCCTGCACGGAGAGCTCGACCCGGATACGAACACGGTTGGGGCCACCGGCGGTCGGGTGGAGCGGATCGACGCCGATCAGCCCCATCCACAGGAAGCCGGTGAGGGAGTCGGCGCTTCTGCGACACGCGAGCTTGGCTTCGCGGAAGGTGCCTGCGCTCCAGGAGCACTCACCGCGGAGCCGCTCGAGAGCACCGTGGCCGCCGGGGAGGCGTTCGACGAATCCCTCCTCGTGCCATGCTTCGCGCAACGCCTCCTCCCATCGATTCGCCTCGACCTGAGACTCGTCCATGGAAACCGAGACCGAGCGCTCGTAGAGTTCGGGCGGAACGCCTGCGACTTGGGTGTCGCGGATGTCTAGGTAGCGGAGGCTGGGATGTTCGACCAGGGGCGTCAGGTCCGAGAGTGGGTTCTCGCTCAGGGTCAGTTGCTCGAGGTTCGGCTGTGAGGCAAGACCCTGGAGGTTGTCGAGGAGATTTTTCCGGAGGTCGATCTCCGTGAGCCGTGGCTGGGAACTGAGCCGGAGATCGGTGATGGCATTGCCGGCGATTCGCAGCTCCTCGAGCGCCGCAAACCGAGCCAGCTCGAACGTCGCCTCCAGCTGATTTCCCTCGAGGTGTAGCGACCGTAGCCTCGGCCAACTCGACGAACCGCCTGAAGCGAAGTCGCCCAAGGTGGAGAGACGCGAGTCCTCGATGGTCAGCGAGTCGAGCTGGGGAAGGGCCGGTGTGCCGTCGAGGCTTCGGAGGCCGGCTCGGTAGAGTGAGAGTTCGCGGAGCTGCGCCAGCGGCGCCAACGTGGTGAGAGTTTTCAGACTCGCGGCATCGCTGATCGTGAGTCGCTCGATAGCGGACTGCGCTTCGAGACCTTCGAGAGAGGTCAGGGGCTCCGAGGAAAGGGCGAGCTCACGGAGTCTGCCAAGCGGTGGCAGGCTCTCCAAGCTCCCGAGGGCGGCGCCGTCGACGTGAAGCCGTTCGATGAGGCCACAGCCGGCGAGCGGTGCGAGAGAGGACAGTGGACCTCGAACCGTCAGCTCGAGCAGAGCTCCGCAGCCCTCTAGCCCCTCCAGGCTGGCCACGTGCGAGAACCAGCCCGCCAGCGAGAGCGATTCGAGCTCGGGATGCGGCCCGAAGCCGTCGAGGTTGGCAAAGGACGCGCGCTCCAAACGGAGCTTCCGCAGTCGCGGCAGGCGAGCGAACGGTGCGGGTCGGGTGAGCTCCCGGTCGAACGCGATCTCGACGACATGGCCGTTCTCGACCAGGAGGTACGGGGAATCGCCAGCGGTCAGCGACAGCCGGCGCGCAGGGAGGTCGCCGTCCTTCAAGATCTCCTCGACCGCCGTTCGCTCGGAGGATTCGAGCTTCACCTCGCCGCGTTGAACGTCGCGGAAGGACGGCTCGCGTGTGCACCCCAGTGCGGCGAGCAGAGTCAGGAGCAGCCGGCGACGAGGCATGGAGAGTGAAGCTATCGCATCGACGGTCCAGCGACGTCCCCGAGCGCGAGCGGCGAGAGGTCGGTTCGCTGCGATTCGCCGAGCGGAAGGCGTCTGCCTGTCCGACGAGTCTCCCGAGGGGCGGCCTTGGCTACACAAGGCGGCGCCGTCGTCGATGCCCGCGTGATGTGGTCGGAAGTGCGCGACTTCCCCGAGGGACGCTCTACTCGCTGCGTTCACCGGTCCAGACGGACAGGAAGCCGCGCCCCAGCGAATGAGTCGTCCCCTCGAGACGTCCGTCGATCAGACGCACGCTCGTGTTGTAGAGACCTCCAGAGCCGTCTTGGGTGACGAAGGCGAAGTGCGGATCGCTCCACGTCCCGTTGAAGTGGAAGTCTCGGAAGGCTGTGTTGTAGAAGCTGCCTTCCACTCGATCTCCGTCGACGGAGATCACCAGTTCCTGGAAGTAGGGCTCTGCGTCGGGCGCCGGGCGTAGGTCGAGGCGCCAGGTACCGGCTAGAGACGCGAGGTCGAGTCGAGGCGCCTCGACGCGGGTGTAGACCACCTCCCGGGTCATGAACGGCTCGCCGTCCGGGCCGGGCCTCGTGTCGCGTGCGACGAAACGACTGTCGGACTCGAATGTGATGCTCGTCCGACCCTCACATGCCGGATACGGCCACGCCGGCCCGCAGACCTGGCTGAACTCGAGGGCTCGACAGTCGTCCGTACAGGTACCCTCGAAGATCAACGCCGAGGTGTCCTGATTGCTCGCGTAGATGTATTGCACGGCGCCGGTCCTCGGGCTGTAGGTCAGGACGTCGAAGGCGGAGAAGTCGATCTGGGGCGCCTCGATGTCGCGAGCGACGACACTACCTCCGAGTTTGGGTGCAGCGACCAACCGGGAGCCCGTGGGTATCCAGGGCATGTCGGGAGTGTGCCGGAAGCGCCCTTCCATCTCCCAGCTACCCTCAAACAGAGTGCCCAGATCGACCGTCGCCCCGTCGCCCGCGACGCTGTGTGCCGGTAGGGCGAGAAGAAGGCAAACCAAGAGCAGGTAGGCGGATTGCGATTGCGGCATGGTCAAAGCTCCTTTCGGTTCTAAGCTATGACTTCGACGATTGGCCCGACACAGATGCGCAAGCGTCGGCCGAGGAGGAGTCCAAGATGAGTCGAATCCCAGGAGCTCGACACCCTCAGGAGACGGAGGGCTATGTCGCCAAGATACTCGACGGCCAGGCGAAGATCTGGGGCGGCCCGCTGCTCAACCACCTGATCTACGCTCGCCGTCCGAAGCTCTTTCGGGCGGTACGAGGGATGTGGGCCGGGGTCGATGCCGAGGGGCTGCTCGACCCGGCGCTCGTCTGCCTCCTCAATCGACGAGTCGCGATCCACAACGGATGTGTCTTCTGAAGCGACGTCAACGCTGCCGTGTGCAGCGATCTTGGCGTCTCCGAGGAGAAGCTACTCGCCCTCGAGGGTGACCTCGACCCCGAGCTGTTCACCGATAGCGAACGAGTCGTGCTCGAGTACGCCGACTCGATCACTCTGTCTGACCGCGACGTGAGCGACGAGCTCTTCGAGCGATTGGGCGAGCACTTCGACGGCGAGGCCCTCATCGAGCTCACCGCCGCGATCGCTTGGGAGAACGCCTCGAGCAAGTTCAACCGCGCCCTGCGGGTCGAGTCGCAGGAGTTGTGGAAGCGCGACTCTGGCGGCTGACGGATTCGCGCGCCTCAGGCGCTCACGGCGAGCAGGTCACGACCTTCGGAGTCACGCAGCCGACCGGGGAGAGCAGTCGGACGACGTGGTCTCCCAGCTCGAGGTCGGAGGCGTTCGCCTTTGCCTTTTTGCCGCGGACGGTCGCCGCGATCGGCTCTCCGTCGAAAGCGATCGACACCGTCTCGCCACTGTCGGTTCGACTCCGGAGAACCAGCTTGGCCTTGATTCGGTTGTTTCGGCACTTGCCGACGCGCAGCTTCTTCACGTCCGAGCAGGAGACGCCTGGGGCGTGGCCGGTTGCGAGCAGGAGGCGATCGCTGCCAAACCGGCTCACGAGGTAAAGATCGGCGAGGCGATCACCGTTGAAGTCGGCCTGCTCGATGTCGAACCCGTTGCCGGGAGGCTTCGGGCCGAACAGCTGCTGAGTGCCGTCGACGAAAACGCCGGTTCCGTCGTTGAGGAGCGCCTCGAAGCCGGATCCTCCGAACGCCAGCCCGATGACGATGTCGAGGTCGCCATCGCCGTCGAGGTCGATCAGGTCGCCGTCGAAGGCAGAGGTCGTGTCGACCGGAAGCCGACTCGAGGTCTGGTCGGTGAACGCCCCGGAGCCGTCGTTGATGAGCAGCCGATCTTGCGGTGAACCGATGCTGCCCGGGTCAACGTTGGCGTAGAAGATGTCGAGGTCGCCGTCTCCGTCGACGTCGCCGAAGTCGGCCTCGCGGGTCACCTCGCGCACGTCGGGAAGTGGGATGCGGCGGCGCGGCGCGATGGAGAAGAAGCCCGCGCCGTCGTTGAGGAGGAGTCGGTTGTCGAGCTCGCTGCCGTAGAGAACGTCCAGGTCGCCGTCGTTGTCGACGTCTCCGAGCTCGAGGTCCTGCGTCACCCCGTCGACGGTCGGCATGCGCTCGGGAGCGTCGACAAACGTGCCCGAGCCGTCGTTGAGGAGCAAGAAGTCGCGATCTCGGTTGCCGACGAGCAGGTCGGGGAAGCCGTCGCCGTTGATGTCGGCGACGACAACCGCGTTCGAGGTTCCGGCGACCGGGATGCGATCACCGGCCGCGACAAATCCGCCGGCTCCCTCGTTCAGGAAGAGCTCGTTGGTTCGGTCGTCTTCGCTGACGAACGCGAGGTCGAGGTCGCCGTCACCGTCGAAGTCGGCGATGGCGACGTCTTCACTGTCGTGGGCCGACGCCGGCAGGAGCGCCTCCGAAGCGTCCTCGAAGAACCCGTTGCCGTCGTTCAGCAGAATGCGGTTGCGCTCGAACTCGAACGCCAGCACGATGTCGAGGTCTCCGTCGCCGTCAATGTCGGCGACGCCCGCATCCATTGCCGCGCCGGCTGTGGTCGCCGGCAGGTGCGTGAGCGTGACGTCTTCGTAGAACGGTGCATCCTGAGCGCCACAGGGCCAGCTGGCCGCGAGCGCGCACAGAACGCTCAAGACGAGCACCCTCGGAAACTCACGACCTCGATACTCCACCGAACCGTATGAGGTGCCGGCTGCTGCGGATCCTTCGGGTCTGATGCAGAGAGCCGGAAACCGGCTCTGGAAGGCCCCGGCTCGTCTACAGTCGCTCGAGGAGGTCGAGATAGTCCTCGAAGGTGTCGATGTCCTTGAGAGTTCGGTCGTCCTCGATTTCGACCAGCTCGAACGAATCGGTGTGCATCTCGAAGAGCTGACGCCCGCCCGCGTCACCTTCGATAGTGGCCATCAGGTCGAACAGCTCGTTGCCGATCAGCACCGGCGCTCCGAAGTCGCCGTCGTATGCCGGCGCGAGGATCGAGGTGCGACGCTCCTTGCGAGCCGCGATCAGGCGGTTGATGGTGTCGGCGGTGACGAAGGGCTGATCGCAGGGGAGGAAGATGACGCCGTCGAAGGCGGGGTCGACCGCGGCCAAGCCCGCACGTACCGAGGTGCTCTGGCCGTCCTCCCACTCGGGGTTCTCGACAATTTGAACGGGGAGATCGGCGATCTGGCCGTGGACCGCGTCGGCCTCGCGGCCGACCACGACGAGCACCGTCGCGAGGTGTGATGCCGCGGCCGATAGCGTGATGCGCCGCACCAGAGACTCGCCCCCGAACGGCAGGAGCTGTTTGAGCTTCGGTAGTGACTGGTCGCGCGCCTCGGCCATGGACTCGCCGAAGCGACTGGACGCACCTGCGGCGAGGACAACTCCGGCGACGCTCATCTCAGTTCAGCGGGTTCGGCCGTGGCGGGCGGCGAGGACCTCGGCCGCGATCGAAAGAGCGATCTCTTCGGACCTTCGACCGCCGAGGTCGAGGCCCACAGGCGCGTGGATACGCTCGATCGACTCTTCCGATACACCGCGGGCCGAGAGCTCCTCGATGCGCTTCACGTGAGTGCGTCTCGATCCGAGCGCGCCGACGTAGCGCACCGGGCTCGTGAGCGCCGCCTGCAAGGCCGGCAGGTCGAGCTTGAAATCGTGACTGAGAGTGACGAAGTAGGTCGACTCGTTGAGCGGTACTCGTTCGAGAGCCTCCTCCGGCCACTCGGCGATCAGCTCGTCAGCCGCGGCGAAACGCTCCTCCGTGGCGAACGCTGTCCTTGGGTCGATGACGATCGTCCGCATGCCGAGCCGCCGGGCAAACTCGACGAGGTGAATCGCAACGTGCACAGCGCCGACGATCACCAGCTTCTCTGGCGGCGGGTGGACGTCGAAGAAGATCTCGACCTCCTGCCCTTCGTGATCAATCACACGGCGCTTGCACGCAAAACTCTCGAAGGCTTTGTCCGCGAAGAGGGCGGCGCGCTGGTTGAGGCGCGGGGTTCCCAGGTCGCCCAGGGTCTGTTCGGCGGGCCAGATCAGGAGTTGTCGACCGACCCCTGGCCCAGTGACGATCGTTGCGACGGCCACCAACTCCTCGGCTTCGAGGGCCGTCTCGAGGGCGTCGAACAGCTCGCGCTTCAAGATCTCGCTCCGGGTCAGTCGAGCGCTTCGACGAAGACCTCGATCTGGCCGCCGCAGGAGAGGCCGACCGACCAGGCGGTGTCGTCGGAGACGCCGTAGTGGATCAACTTGGGCTCGCGCGACGCGAGCACGGCCATTGCCTCCTCGGCGACCGCGCCTTCCACGCAGCCACCGCTCACCGACCCGGCCATCTCGCCTTCCGACGAGACGACCATCTTCGAGCCGAGCGGGCGGGGGGCGGACCCCCACACCTTGACCACCGTGGCGACGGCCACCTGCTTGCCCTGGGTCTGCCATCGGTCGATCTGTCGGAGCACATCGCGCATGGGATCGGTGACGTTAGCATGCCCCCCAAGCCGAAACGGTAGCGGAGAGGGCGGCCTCAGGAGACGATGGAGCCCCGGCTGGCGGGCGGTATCCCGCCGGTGCTCGGAACGCCTTGCGGCGGCCTCTGCGCGCCGTCGGGAGCCCTCCGCCCTGGCCTCCCCGTCGTCTCCTGAGGCCGCCCTCTCCGCGGCTCGACGGGCTCGCGTGGTGGGCCGACGGTTGGCCGACCAGCTTTCGTTTCTGTGTCGAAGAATGTGAACAAGCTCCGCAGCGACCAAACGGTGGCGAACGGGTAGGATTCGGCCCTATGGCTTACATCGACTACGTCGACGCCGAGCAGATCCCGGTCGAGCATCGGGTTCCTGACAACGACAACATCATCCAGATTCACGGCGTCCACAGCCGTACGATTCCCCTCCATCACGATCTGTATCGGGAGCTGATGTACGGCCAGAGCCCGCTCACCCGAGTGCAGCGGGAGATGATCGCGGTGGTCGTTTCGGCGGCCAACGCTTGCCACTATTGACTGCACCATCACGGGGCGGGGCTCCGTCGACTGCTGGCGAAGAAGATCAAAGATGAGACGCTCCTCTACGGAGTGATCGAGAAGTTGATGAGCGACTACACGCGCGCCGATCTGGCGACGGCCGATCGCGCCATGCTCGACTACGCGATGAAGCTGACAGAGGCGCCCGCCTCGATCAACGACGTGGACGTCACCCGGCTGCGCGAGGTCGGATTCGACGACCGCGGCATCCACGACATCTGCGCGATCACGAGCTACTTCGCGTTTGTTAATCGAATTGCGGATGGGCTGGGCGTGCAGCTCGAGACCTAGGCGCCGAGCAGGGCTCTTGTGTCGGATCGAGACACCGTCGTTCTACTCCACGGCCTCGGCCGGACCCATCTGTCGCTGCTGGTGGCGAACCTCCTGCTGAGGCGGGAGGGCTACCAACCGGTAGGCATCTTCTACCCGTCGCGAAGCGGTTCGATCGAAAATCTGGCCGGCTACGTTCGCAAGCGGCTGCCGGCGACCGAGGGGCGCATCCACTTTCTGACGCACTCCATGGGGGGCCTGGTGGCGCGCTACCTCCTGCGTGCCGATCGACCGAAAAGGTTGGGGCGAGTCGTGATGTTGGCGCCGCCAAATCAGGGCAGCCAGGTGGCGGCCAAGTTGCGAGACCTGGGCTTCTTTCGAGCGGTGATGGGTCCGGCGGCTCAGCAGCTCGGATCGGGGCGGGAGAGCCTCGCCGACCTGCTCGGGCCGGTCGATTTTGATCTGGGAGTGATCACCGGTGACAAACCGGTCGCGCAGCCGACCGCCGGCATGATCGACGGCCCGAGCGACGGCAAGGTGGCGGTCGACGAGGCGCGGGTCGACGGCATGGCCGACTTTCTCGTCGTCCACCGTGGCCACACATTCATCATGAACGACCCCGAGGTCATCCGTCAGGCGGTGTATTTCTTCGCTACCGGTCGGTTCGACCATCCGCAGCTGGAGCTACGCCCTCCGAACCCGAGTGAACTCGAACGGCTCGACGAGCTCTGCTTCCGTTCGAAGGCCCACTGGGGGTACGACACGGAGTTCCTGGAGCGTTGCCGGCCCGTCCTCCGCGTGGAGCCGGAACGGGTCGCCGAGGGGCTGGTGATCGTCGCCTACGAGGGCGAACTCCCCCTGGGCGTGGCCCAGCTCGAGATCAAAGACGAAACGGCGCAGCTCGATCTCCTCTTCGTCGAGCCGGAGCAGATGGGACGTGGGGTCGGCTCGGAGCTCTTCCGCTGGGCCCTGCAGACGGCCGGCGAGCGCGGGGCGGTCAGAATGCGCATTCTCTCCGACCCGGGGGCGAGGCCGTTCTACGAGCGGCTGGGGGCGGTCTTCGTGGAAGACGCTCCGTCTGACGCGGTACCGGAGAGGATGCTGCCGATGTTGGAGATCGACGTCGGGAACGGCTCCTAGCCGCGCTTGTGGGTCGCGATGGAGTCAGCGGCGCGTGAGCCGGAGCGCCAGCCAGGCGAGCGCGAGACAACTAGAAACGTAGGCGACGTGAATCGCTACCCGAAGAGCGAACGGGCGCTTCGAGTAGTCCAGTCGGCCTCCGAAGAGAACGCCGAGCCCGAGAAAAAAGAACCAGGGTGTGACGAGGACCGAGAGCGAGCGCGTCACGAGGGTCGCGGCGACATCGTGGATCGCACCAGAGGCGACGAACGTGGTCAAGAGAGCGACCGGCCTCGGCGCAAGACGCCGGAGCGGTCGGTAGACCGAGCGGCCGAGGTAGTAGCCCCAGATCGGATTCCAGTACCGCCAGAACCCAGCGAGAGAGCCGGCCCCCAGCGACCGCCGCAGCATGTTGGAGAGAGCGCCTGAGGCGCCGAGCGGCACGCCGTTGCGCCGCCGGACGTACTCTCCGAGGGTCAGGCCCTGGCTAACTCGATCGCTCCCGAGCCGCGATGAGCGCCCGTTTGCCGTAGGCGCGAGCCAGCGCGACCCGGTACTCACCGGAGGCGTGGATGTCGCCCATCGGGTCGTCGATCGAAATGGCATCCACCGCAGTTCCGATGGCTTCGTCGTCGGCAGCTCCCCCGACGAGCGGGCTACCGTTCGGCCAGGCGTCGAGCACGATGGGCGTCACGCCGTTGTAGGCGAGAGTGGCACTCGAACAACTGCCGTTCTCCAACTTGACCACGGCGGCAGCGCCGCAGACAGCGTAGCCGGACGCGGGGTGCTCGACCTTCAGATAGGTGCACCCCGAGCCATCGGCGCAGCACGCCGGCACCTCGATCTCGGTGAGGATCTCGCCGTCTCCAAGCGCCGTCTCCAGCAGTCCGGTGAAGAACTCTCCGGCCGCCATCGTTCGCGGTCCGTTCGGCCCCAGGGCGTGAATCTTCGCTCCCAGAGCGACGAGCACGGCGGGCAGATCCGAAGCGGGGTCGGCGTGTGCGATGTTGCCGCCGATGGTGCCCTTGTTGCGCACCTGCGGGTCGCCGATCTTCTTGGCGGCACCGGCCAGAATGCTGCACTTTTGGCGCACGAGTTCGGAGTTCGAGATGTCGTTGTGACTGGTCAGGGAGCCGATGCGCAGCGCCCCGTCCTTCTCGCAGATACCGCGGATCTCGTCAATCCTGCCGATGTCGATGAGCTGAGCCGGCTGAGCCAGTCGCAGCTTGAGCATCGGAATGAGGCTGTGGCCGCCGGCCAGCAACTTGGCGTCGCTGTTCTGTGCCAGCAGGTCGACCGCCTCCTGGGCGCTCGTGGCGCGGACGTAGTCGAAATCGGCCGGGTACATTAGGCCTCCTCCCCGTTCTGCATCGCTCGCCAGACCTTCTCCGGCGTGAGCGGCATGTCCAGATGTGAGATCCCGAAGGGTCGAAGGGCGTCGACGACCGCGTTGACGACAGTCACCGGCGCCGCGATCGTGCCGGCTTCGCCGATGCCTTTCACTCCGAGCGGATTGTGCGGACACGGAGTAATCGTGTGGTCGAGCTCGAACGACGGCAGGTTGTGGGCCTTCGGCAGCGCATAGTCGAGCAGCGTGCTCGATAGCAGCTGGCCGTTTTCGTCGTAGGCGGCCTCTTCCCAGAGCGCCTGGCCGATGCCGTAGGCGATCCCGCCGTGTACCTGGCCTTCGACAATCATCGGGTTGATCTGCTCGCCGCAGTCGTCGACCGCGACGTAGCGAAGTACGTCGACTTCGCCGGTCTCGCGATCGATCTCGACGACGGCGATGTGCGTTCCGAACGGATAGGTGAAGTTCGCCGGGTCGTAGAAGGTTGTCTCTTCGAGGCCGGGCTCGAGGTCCTCAGGGATGTTGTGCGCGAGGTACGCCTGCAGGCAGACGTCGCCCCACCCGACGTTCTTGTCGGGTGAGCCCTTCACCGACCACTGGTTGTCCGCAAACTCGAGGTCGGTGTCGGCCACCTCGAGCAGGTGCGCTGCGAGCTTTGCGCCCTTGGCGATGATCTTGTCGAGACTCTTCGCGATGGCGCTGCCGCCGACGGCCGCCGAGCGGCTGCCGTAGGTGCCCATGCCGAACTGAACCTCCTCGGTGTCGCCTTCGATCACGTCGACGTTCTCCATCGGCACGCCGAGGCGATCGGCGACGATCTGCGCGAAGGTGGTCTCGTGCCCCTGGCCGTGGGCCGAGGAGCCGGAGTAGACCGTGATCGAGCCGGTGGGGTGAACTCGGACCTTGGCGCTTTCGTAGAGACCGGCCTGCGCGCCGAGAGATCCGACGACGGCCGACGGCGCGATGCCGCACGCCTCGATGTAGGCGCTCATGCCGATGCCGAGCAGCTTGCCGCCGCTCTCGAGCCGCTCCTTCTGCTGGGTGCGCAGGTCGGCGTAGCCGGCGTTTTCGAGCGCCTTGTCGAGCGTGCCTTCATAGTTGCCGCTGTCGTACGCGAGCGCAACCTGGGTCTGGTAGGGGAAGGCGTCTGCGGGCACGAAGTTGCGCCGCCGTACTTCGGCGGGGTCGAGGCCGGTCTCGATCGCCGCGAGATCCATCAGCCGTTCGACCAGATAGGTCGCCTCTGGACGCCCGGCGCCGCGTACCGCGTCGACCGGCGCCGTGTTGGTGAAGGTGCCGATCACACGAACGTGAATCGCCGGCATGTCGTACTGGCCCGACAACAGGGTGCCGTGCAGGTAGGTCGGCACGCACGGCGCGAAGGTCGAGAGGTACGAACCCATCGCCGCATAGGTCTCGACGCGGAGGCCGAGGATCTTGCCGTCACCGTCGAGCGCCAACTCCGCGTGACTCACGTGGTCGCGGCCGTGTGCGTCGGTTGCGTTGGTCTCCGAGCGGGTGGCTGCCCACTTGACCGGTCGACCGAGACTCTTGGCGCACCAGGAGACGATCGCTTCATCAGGGTAGTGATGGATCTTCGAGCCGAAGCCCCCACCGACCTCGGGCGCGATCACGCGAATCTTGTGCTCGGGGAGGTTGATCGAGGCGAGCGACATGAGGAGTCGATGCACGTGCGGGTTCTGGGACGTCATCCAGAGGGTGAGCCCCTTCTTCTCGTCGTAGCTGGCGAGCGCGGCTCGCGGCTCGATCGCAAAGGGCACGATTCGGCTATTTCTCAGATCGATCGAAACGGTATGGGCAGCGCCGTCGAACGCCGCGTCCGCGGACGCCTGGTCACCCAGGTCCCAGTCGAAGGCGACGTTGTCGGGAGCCTCCTCGTGTACCTGACCCTGACCTTCGGCGGTTGCGCCCTTGGCGTCTACGGCAGCCGGGAGCGGTTCGTAGTCGACCGCTACGAGGTCGGCCGCGTCGCGCGCCTGGTAACGGTCTTCGGCGACCACCACCGCGACGCCGTCGCCGACGTAGCGAACCTTGTCGGTTGCCAAGATCGGGTGAGCCGGCGTCTTGAGGTTGGGCAGCAGCCAACCGACGGGAACCACGCCGCCGTCATCGCTTTCTGCGATGTCCTGGCCGGTGTAGACGGCGACGACGCCGGGCGCTGAAGCGGCAGCCGAGATGTCGACGCTGTTGAGCTTCGCGTGGGCGTGGGGGCTGCGCACGATGACGGCGTGCAGCATGCCCGGCAGCGTGAGGTCGTCTGTGTACTTGCCGCGACCGGTGATCAGCTCGGGATCTTCGCGACGCTTGACCGAGGTTCCGAGAACGCCGCCCATCAATCACCCCCTCCGGCCGCACTGACGATCGACTTGACGATGTTGTGGTAGCCGGTACATCTGCAGAGGTTACCCTTGAGCGACTCGCGAACCTCGCCCTCGCTCGGGCTGTCGTTGCGCTCCAGGAGGTCTGCCGCCGCCAGGATCATCCCGGGGGTGCAGAAGCCGCACTGGAGGCCGTGGTTGTCCCAGAACGCCTGCTGCAGCGGGTGGTACTCGCCGTCGGTTCGGAGACCCTCGATGGTGGTGATCGAACTGCCGTCGGCTTGCACGGCGAGCTGCGTGCACGCCTTGACGGCCTGGCCGTCCATGAGCACGGTACAGGCTCCGCACAGGCTGGTTTCGCAGCCGACGTTGGTGCCGGTGAGCTCGAGGTCCTCACGTAGGAAATGGACCAAGAGCCTCCGCGGCTCGACCTCACGCTCGTGCGTCTCGCCGTTGACTTCGAGACGGATTCGCACTGCCATGACCGCTGCACTCCTTTCAGGATGCCGGCAACCCGACCGTGACACTTTGAGCGATCTACGCTGCGGTGAGCCACCGGATCGCGCGCTGAAGTTGCTGAGGAAAGAGTTGTATCACACCGATCTGACCGGTGGATTGCGCGCCTCGTTACGAGGCGGGGGACGCTTCCGACGGCTCGGCTCGCGGTGTCGGCTGGAGCGTGACGAGGGTGATCGCCACCAACAGAATCGCCGCTCCCAACCACTGCCAAGGACCCAGCACCGAGTCGTTGATCAGATAGTCGAAGAACAACGCGCTCAACGGCAGGCACATCTCGCAGATGGCGGAGATGCCGGCGCGCACGCGGGTGAGGCCGAAGTAGAAGAGGAAGATCGCGCCGCTGCCGGTGGTCGCGCCGATGAGCAGGATGAAGCCCCAGTTGCTCGGTGTCACGTCGGCGAGCGAGATTCCCCCACGAGTGACCAGAAGAACGACCAGGGTGATCGCCACGGTCAACAGGTAGCGACCGAAGGTCGCCTGCTTGAAGTCGAGTACGTGGAGGAGGCGCTTGCCGAGGACCGTCGCCGCGCCGTAGGAGGCTGCAGCGACGAGCGCCCAGCCGGCTGCGGCTGCGGTTCGCGAGCCGCCCGCGACGTCCGGCACCGTCAGACCGAACGCGAGCAGGTAGGCGCCGACGAGCGCCACCGCTGCGCGGGTCACCAGCCGGGAGGTCAATCGCTCGTTCAGGAGGATCGCCGCCAGCGCCAGAGCAAAGATCGGCTGAAGCTTCTGGAGCAGAACGACAACCGAGAGCTGATTGAAGTCGACCAGGAAGAGGGCCCGCACGATGGCGAAGGTCCCGAGCACGCCGCCGGTCAGTGCGACCAGCCCCAGATTGATCCAGTCACCGCGCGTCAGCCTCCCGAGCGCCCGGTAGGAGCGCCAGAGGAACGGCTGCATCAGGAGAAATGGCACGGCGTGCAGCAGGAAAACGACGTGCAGGACGTCGAGGTTGTACAGCCTCGGGGTCAGCGCGACCCCGTCGAATCCCCACAAGGCGGCGGAGACGCAGATGGCCAGAGCTCCCAGAACTCCCGGTCTCATAGGCTCGCCACAATACGCAATTCATCCGTCGCTTGCAGCTGGAATCCGTTCGGTGCGCGGAGGGCGCGCTTGCAAGGAGCCCGTTCGCCTTGTTAGGTTCTCGTCGTGGGTGGATGCCGTTCGGAGGCTCCAACAATGAACCGAACCCGCTCCACTAGTGCTCTGCTTGTCGCCGTCCTTCTCGTAGGTGCTCTCACCTATTCGGTGACGGCTTTCGGCAAGGATGTCCTCACGCTCCGAGTGAACGATGCCATCGGTGCTCCTGGTGGGGTCGTGGCGGTCGTGATCCGCACCTACGCCTCTCGGCCGGCGAGCCAGGGGCAGATCTGCATCATCGCGGGATCTCTGGCCAAGTCGTCTGGAAACACCGCCCCGTTCGCCGAGTTGGTGGAGGCGGTCGTCTTCTCGTCCAAGCGAGACGCTGTCAGTAGCGCGACGATCGAGCCTCTGGGCAACCGCCAGGAGGTGGTGCTCGAATTCTCTTCCGAGTCGAACTCGATCAATCGGACGGACGGACCTCTCGGCGTTCTCTACTTCCGGCTTCGCGACGACGTCGTGCCCGGCCAGAGTTTCGAGATCTCGATCGATGCCACGAACACCGTGTTGCTCGACTCGACCGGCAACGTAATTCCCACGACGCCCAAGGCGGGTGAGCTGACGATTCGAGCACTGTCCGACCCGTACACCCTCGAGGCCGAGGGCGACAAGATCGCGCCGGGACAGACCGCAGAGGTTGGGATCGAGACCTTCGAGCCGTTCGCGATCTCGAGCGGCCAGATCGGGTTGCTCTACGATAGTTCCGTGCAAGCCGGGAAGGCCAAGGTTCGGATCGATCGGAAGTACGGTACACGTCGGTTCTCCGTAGATCGGACGACCCCTGGGCTTCTGCTGATCAAGCTCCGGTCGCCGCAGAACGACCTGAATCTGGTTCCGGGGAATCTAGTGACGGTGTTGATGCCGACCCGCGCCGACGTGGCTTTGGGAACCCGCTCGGCTCTGGAGATCGATCCGTCGCTGAGCTACCTGGTGGATCCCGAGGGGGATCTGATGCCGCTCGAATTCGAGGGCAAGGCGATGCGCTTCCGTAGAGATGGATCCGGAGGGAGCGACGACGACTCTTCGTCTGACGACACCTCTGATTCGGATGCCTCAGATGACTCGGACGATTCGGACGATTCGGATGGCGACGACGACTCGGATGACAACTCCGATTCCGATTCCGACGATGGGGATGAAGACAGTGACGGCGATTCGGACTCGGATGAGGCCGATTCAGACTCCGACGAAGATTCTGCCGACTCGGACGGCGACGAAGACTCGGACGACGACTAGGCCCGATTCACGCTGCTGGGTTGAGCTCGCACCATCCAAATAGCAGAAGGGCAGCCCTGGGGGCTGCCCTTCTCTTCCTACGACTGCTGGTTCTATCCCTACTCGAGGATGCCGGCCGTCGACTGTCCTGCTTTCACCTTGGTGTTGATTTTCATGGCGTCTCCCTTTCGTTTCCCGTGTTTTTGGTTCCCCGTTTTTCCCCTTCCACTTGTTAACGCGGGAAACGGAG
Organism: Candidatus Multivoradales bacterium; assembly: GCA_965212505.1. Lineage (GTDB taxonomy): Bacteria > Acidobacteriota > Thermoanaerobaculia > Multivoradales > JAHEKO01 > JAHEKO01. The sequence goes on along the minus strand of OZ243123.1, from coordinate 4,430,626 downwards.
CGAGAACTGATCACGCCATTTAGAAGTTTGTGAAGAGCGCCTTCGGGGCGGGGCTAGTCACTGCGGTCGACGAGGCTGTAGACGGCCGGAATGATCAGCAGGGTCAGCGCTGTCGAGGTGATCAGGCCGCCGACGACCGTCAGCGCCATCGGGCTGCGTAGCTCGCTACCTTCGCCGAGCCCGAGGGCCATCGGTGTCAGGCCGAGTACGGTCGTCATCGTCGTCATGAGAATCGGGCGCAGGCGGACGCGCCCCGCCTTTTCCAAGGCGTCACGTTGGCTCATTCCGCCGCGGCGCAGCTGATTGGTGTAGTCGACCAGGATGATCGCGTTATTGACTACGATTCCGGCGAGCAGAATGACTCCGATGAGCACGACGATCGAGATCGTCACCCCCGCAATCCAGAGGGTGGCCAGGGTGCCGATCAGAGCGAAGGGCACGCTGAACAGAATGACGAGCGGGTGGACGAGCGACTCGAACTGTGAGGCGAGGACGAGGTAGACCATGAAGACCGCGAGCAGGATCGCCATGCGCATGCTCTGGAACGAGGTCTCCATCTCCTGGCGTTGACCTCCGACGCGCCAGTCGTAGCCACTCGGCAGGCTCAGTCGCTCGAGTGCCGCAACGATGTCCTCCGACACGGAGCCGAGATCGCGATCAACCAGGTTGGCGGTGATGACCGCTACGCGATCGCCCTCCGAGCGCCGGATCTCCGCCGGGCCCTCGGTCTCGACGACGTCCGCGACCGCCGAGAGCGGAATCGCGGTCTTGCCCGTCTGAGAGACGGTCAGCTGGCGGAGATCCTCGACGCTGTCGCGGAACTCCTCCTGAGCGCGCAGTCGGATGTCGATACTGCGGTCCTCGCGCTGGATGTCGGTCGCCACCTCACCCAGGACCTTTGCGCGCACCACCCCGGCGACCTGGTCGAGGGAGAGAGAGAACGCCGCGAGCCGCTCGCGGTCGAAACGGATCTGCAGCTCGGGGTTGCCGCCCTCGGTCGACGACTTGATGTCGGCGAGGCCTTGGATCTGATGCATCTGATCGGTGAGCTGTCCGGCGAGCCGCTCGAGGAGCTTCAGGTTGAATCCGCGAATCTCGACCTCGATCGGAGTTCGGAAGCTGAAATAGGAAGGGCGACCGAATCGGTATTCGAGCTCCTCTTGACGATCCAGTGCGGTACGCAGCTCTGCCATGCGGCTCTCTTCGAGTTCGCGCGTGACCGGCGGCGTGAGTCGCAGAGTGAGCTGTCCGATGTTCTCGCGCGTTTCGCCCGCGACCCCACCCTGCTCGTTCGAGGTACCGACGATGGCGTAGACGGTGTCGACGCCATCCATCTCGGAGGCGAAGCTCTCGAGTTGACCCATGCGCCGCTGGTTCAGGTCCAGGTGTGTGCCCGGAGGGAGCTGGGTGTTGACGTAGAACTCGCCCTGCACCAGTTCCGGCACCAGTTCGGTGCCCAGCAGAGGCACGAGGAGGAGGCTGCAGGCGAGCGCCACGACGGCGACCGCCAGGGTGACGAGCCGATGGTCGAGCACCCACCCGAGGGTTTTGCGGTAGACCGCCGCGACGGCGTCGAAAGCCACCTGGAAGAGGCGAAGCGGAATCGCCGTCAGCCAGCGGAAGGGCGCCTGGACCATGGCGACCAGCGTGCCGATGCCGCGGGTGACACCGGCCGTCGTGCGTAGCGCGACGCCACGACTCTCACCGGTGGGCTCGCCCGGGTCGAAGCGACGCGAGGCGAGCATCGGGATCACCGTGAGCGCGACGATGAGCGAGATCACCAACGAGTAGGTGACGGTCATCGCCTGATCACCGAAGAGCTGCCCGGCGATGCCTTCGACGAAGACGATCGGCACGAAGACGCAGACCGTCGTGAGTGTGGACGCCACGACCGCTCGAGCGACACGGGAGGCGCCCTCTCTTGCCGCCTCGACGTCGCCGAGCCCTTGATCACGACGGCGCTGAATGGCCTCCAATACGACGATCGAGTTGTCGACGAGCAGCCCGATGCCCAGCGTCAGGCCGCCGAGCGACATGATGTTCAGCGAGATGTCCGAGACGTACATGAGGAAGAATGTCGCCACTACGGAGATCGGGATGGCGATGCCGATGATCAGCGTCGTCTTCCAGCTGCGCAGGAAGAGGAAGAGGACCAGGATCGCGAGCAGCCCGCCGTAGAGGGCAGTGCGCAGCACCTCGGAGACCGACTGACGGATGTAGTCCGCCTGGTCGGTGATCACGGTCAGCTCCAGGTTCGGGTCGAGTTGGCCGAGCCGCTCTCCCAGACCCTCGATGCCGGCCTGAACGGCGTCGGAGACCGTGACGGTGTTGGTACCGCCTTCCTTGAAGATTGCGACCTCGACACTCTCGCGGCCGTTGATGCGCGTGATGATCTCGCGCTCCTTGTGGCCGCGCACGACGCGCGCGAGGTCGCTGAGGAGCACCAGGGCGCCTTGCGAACTGTCGACCACGATCTCGCGCAGATCCTCGGGGCGGAGAAACTCGTTGACCGTGCGCACCAGATACTCGGTCTGGCCCTCACGCAACCGGCCGCCGGTCAGGTTGATGTTCTCCTGCTGCAGGCGGTTGAGCACGATTTCGGCGGTGAGGCCCAGGTTGGAGATCCGCCGCTCGTCGAGCTCGACCTGAATCTCCTCCTCGAGTCCGCCGCTCACCACCACCGCGGCCACTCCTTCGATACGCTCGAGCGATCGCTTGACCTGTTCCTCCGCCAGCAGTCGAAGCTGGATCAGATCTTCCTGTCCGGTCAGCCCGAGACGGAGGATTGGGTCGAGCGACGGGTCGTAGCGCAGCAGAAGGGGGCGATCCGCCTCGGTTGGCAGTTGCAGCACGTCGAGGCGCTCTCGTACGTCGAGGGCGGCCAGGTCCATGTTCGTGCCCCAGGCGAACTCGAGCGTGACCTCGCTGACGTCGGGGCGCGAGCTCGACAGCACGCGGACCACGTTGTTGACGACGCCGACGGCGTTCTCGACTGGCCGCGAAATGAGGCTCTCGACCTCGACCGGCGCTGCCCCGTCGTAGCGGGTCTGGACGCTCAGCGACGGGTAGGTAATGTCGGGCAGCAGGTCGGTCGCCAACTGACGGAAGGCGACCGTGCCGAAGACCACCGCGGCGACGGCGAAAATGAAGACACTGACCGGTCTTCGGGTAGAGAAGTCGATGATCTTCAACGGCCCGCCACTCGTCGAACTTGTCGGGAGTCCATGTGCAGAGGACGGGGGCGGACTAGGAGCCGCCGCCTCCCTGCTGCCGCTTGCGCATCATCTCGATGCGCTCCTCGATCTGCTCTTCGGTCAGACCGCGCGACCGCATGGTCTCTTTGATCCGCTCGAGCTGCTCGGGGGTCGCAGTCGAGAGATCGAAGCGGGCGGGGCCGCCGCCGGCGCCCACGCCGCCCGGGGCCGCGCCCTGGGGTGTTGCTGCCGGCCTCGTCGGCGGGCCTGTCGAGCCTTCATCGCCTGTCGCCATACGCGTTTCCTCCGTCGGTGCCGAGTCGCCGCCGAGTACTTGGACCGGCGTGCCGTCGCTCAGTCCGTCCTGCCCGATCACGACGACCTGCTCGTTTTCCGCCAGGCCGGTCACGATCTCCACAAAATCACCTTCCTGGAAGCCGAGCTCGACTTCGCGACGCTGCGCCGAGCCGGCGTCGGCGACGTACACGGTGTCTCCGATGCTCTCGAGCGACAGGGCCGTGCGCGGGATGACCAGAGCGCCCTCCCGGGAGTCCGTGCGCAGAAAGGCGCGAGCGAACATTCCCGGACGCAGCTTGCCCTGCGACCTCACCTCGAGTGTCACTTTGATGGTGCCGGTGGCGGCGTCCACGATCGGGCTGATACGCAGCACCTTGGCCTCGAACCGTTCGTCGCTCCAGGCTTCGACCTGCACGTAGGCCGTCTGGCCGAGGGCCAGCTTCGGCAACTCGCGCTCCGGCACTTGGATCGGGCACAGGAGCGGGTCGAAGTCTGAGATGCGGAAGAGCGGTGTGTTGACCGCAACTTGCTGTGCGTAGTCGACGTAGCGAGCGACGATGAGGCCGTCGAAGGGAGCCTCGACCACGGTGTAGTCGATCTGGATCTGGGTCCCTTCCAGTTCGGCCTTGGCGGTGTCGGAGCGATTCAGCGCCTGTTCGAACTCTTCGGTGCTGATCAGCTTCTGCTCGTTCAGCTCGCGGGCTCGCTGGAGCGATAGCTCGGCCTCGTTCAGGGCGACCCTGGAGATCTCCAGCCGGGCACGAATTTCGTCGGCTTCGAGTCGGGCGAGCACCTGGCCTCGGCGGACGGCGCGCCCCTCCTCGGTGCTCAGCTCGATGATCGGTGCGGCGACCCGCGCGACGATGTCGACCTCGTTCTCGGCCTCGAGGGTGCCGTTGGTCTCGATGTAGGAGGAGATGTCACGCCGTTGTACGGGCGCCACCTCTACCGGCACCGCAGCGGTCTGGCCCGGCGGGCCGCCGCCGAAGCCGCCTGGCGGACCGCCGCCTCCCGGTCGACCGCCGGACTGCCCTTCGGCGGGATCGCTCTTGCCGCAGCCGGCGAGCGCGACCAGGACGGCGCAGCTGATGAGTGGGAGCGTGAGCGGATGCCTTCGGATTCTTGTCATGGAGTCTGGGGGCTCACCGCTCTCGCCACCCGCTGCACGAAGTGAGTCAGATCGTCGAGGAGGGAGTAGAGGGTTGGAATGATGAGCAGGGTCAGGAAAGTCGAGGTCGTGAGACCTCCGATGATGACCAGCCCGATCGGCGCCCAGGTGGCGGCGCGACCCTCGAGCGGTCCGAACCATTGCGGAAGGATGAACGGCGCCACCATCGGCAGCATGCCCAGAATTGTCGTGATGGCGGTGATCAGGATCGGCCGCATGCGATGTTGGCCGCCTGTGATGATCGCCTCGTTGCGCTCGAGGCCGGTCTCGCGCAGGTGGTTGATGTGGTCGATCAGAACGATCGCGTTGTTGACCACGATGCCGAGCAGGATGATCAGTCCGATCATGGTCATCGTCTCCCAGGGCGTGCCGGTGAGCTTCATGACGACGCCGACACCGAGAAGCGCGAAGGGGACGGAGAACATGATGGTGAGCGGCTGGACGAAGCTCTCGAACAGTGCCGCAAGGAGCATGTAGACGAGGGGCAGCGCGAAGAGCAGCGCGAAGAGACCGTTCTCCTGGTCTCGCTGCTGCCAGCGCGTCCAGCGTCCGAAACTCCACTCGTAGCCCGGCGGTAGATCCATCGACTGGAGGATTCCGGTCACCGCGCCCATGGCGCTGAATTGGGCGCTCGAACTCGCGACGTTGGCCGAGACGGTCACCTGGGCGAAGTGGTTCTCTCGCTCGATGCTCTGGGGGCCGGCCACGAGGTCGAAGTCGGCCAGCGCGCCGAGTGGAATGGGAACGCCGCCCGCGGCGAAGACCGGTACGTTCTTGAGCTGATCGAGCGTTTCGCGGTCTTCTTCGCGGTACTGCATGATCAGGTCGACTTCGCGATCGCCGGTCTTGAAGTGGCTGATCGCCCGGCTGGAGAGGGAGTTCGAAACCGTGAAGGCGACGGCGCGGGTCGAAAGGCCGGCCTGGAGCGCTCGCGCCCGCTCGACCTGAACATGAATCTCCTCGTCACCGCTCTCGAGCGAGGTGTCGACATCCTTGATCATCGGCAGCTGCCCGAAGCGTGTGCTCAAGTCCTTGGCGAGGAGCTCGAGCACCACCGGGTCTTCGCCCATGAGCTGGACCTCGACTCCCGAAGCTCCGTAGCGACCCCGTGCACTGGCCAGGCGAAGCCCAACTCCGGCTCGGGTCGGCAAGAGTTCACGAATCCGGCTGCGCACATCACTCGTCGCCAGTGTGCTCTCGTCTTCGTCGAGCAGGTAGATGTCGAACTGACGATTGCGTCGCCAGCTGGCCCGCGAGCGTCCGGTGCCGCGGTCATAGCTGTAGGCGATGTCGGCGATGTCGAGTTCGTCGCGCCGTTCGTCGAGCAGCTCGTAGACCTCGGCGTAGAGGCCCTCGATCTGCTCGATGGAGTACTGCCGCGGCGTATCAACCTTGAGGATCACCTGGCGTTCCAGCGGTCGAGACGAGAACGAGCGCTCGATGTCCTGGAAGAGCTGAACGACGCCGTACAGCATCAGGACGATCGTGATCACGAAAGCGAGTCGATGCCTGAGGGTGAAGCGGAGGACGACGGCGTAGAACCCCGTCAGTCGGGCACTGAAGGGTGATGTTCTCGCCTCCTGGCGTCGGAGGACAAACACGGCGGCCAGCGGCACGACGGTGAGCGCGACGAACAGGGACGCCACCATGACGATGCAGACCGTGACGCCGATGTTCTCCATGTAGAGCTTGAAGCGCCCTGCGCTCGACAGGAAGATCATCGGCAGGAAGACGCACATGGTGGTCACGGTCGACGCAAGAATCGGTAGCGCCACCTCGCTCGTGCCCTGAAGCGCGGCGTCGAAGGAGCTCTTGCCGAGCTCGTTGCGGTGGCGGAAGATCGACTCGATCACTACGATCGAGTTGTCGACGAGCATGCCGAGCGCCAGCATCAGTCCGGCGAGACTGACGACGTTCAGTGTGATGTCGAGCGTGCCCGCCTGCCGCATGAAGTAGAGGAGTACAAACGTCGCCACCACAGAGAGAGGAATCGCGATCGCGACCAACACGGTGGTGCGGAATCTTCGGAGGAAGAGGAAGACCGCGACGATCGCCAAGGCGCCGCCGATGAGGCCGGCGTCCCGCAGCTGGCCGAGCCCCTTGCGTACGTCCGCCGAGCCGTCCGAGAAGATCCGGTAGGCGAGGCCCTCCGCCTCGGGCAGGGCCGCGATCTCCGCGAGCTCCGCCTTGACCAGGTCGGTCACCGCCAACAGGTTTGCGGTCGAGGTCTTGTTGATCGAGACCGTGAGCGATTCGATGCCGTTGAGGAAGTTGAAGTCTTCCTGCTGCGGGAAGGTGTAGGCGACTTCGGCGACGTCCGCGAGGCGAAGGCCCGCGGCGTTGATCGGCAGGTTCCGAATCTCGTCGGGTGACGAGAACTCGCCCACGGCGCGCACCAGGAACTCCTTGCTCCCGTCGCGAATCTCGCCGGCCGAGAAGTTGACGTTGGCGCTTCTCAGCGTCGCGACCAGCGAACGCACGTCGACTCGGTGGGCCTGCATGCGGGCAGGGTCGAGATTGACCTGGAGCTCCGGAATGCGTAGGCCGCCGACCGAGACCTGTGCCACCCCCTCGAGGCGCTCGAGGCGGCGCTGAGCGACGTTCTCGACAAAGTCGAAGAGCCGAACCCGGTCCCATTCGGCGCTCAGGTCGAAGCGCAGAATCGGAATGTCACCGCTCTGAAATCGTCGAATGCTCACCCGCTCGAGGTCGTCGGGCAGCAGGTGGCGGGCGCGATCGATGCGATCTCGCACCTCGACCGCCGCCATGTCCATGTCGGTGCCTTCGACGAAGGAGACGTTGAGGCGTGCCTGATTCGCCCCAGCGCTTGCCGACAGGGTGTCGATGCCATTGATCGTGCTGAGTGAGTCCTCGAGCGGTCGGACGATCAGTCGCTCGATCTCCTCCGGCGAAGAGGACGGATAGGGTGCGGTGACGGAGATGTTCGACGACGAGAACGCCGGCAGGAATTCGAGCGGCAGGCGGCTTAGAGAGAGCCAGCCGAGCACTAGCACGCCGAGCACGATCATGCCCATGGTCACGCGGCGTTCCACCGCGAAGCGAACGAGTGGGTGTGGTTGTCGACTCATCGGTCCCGATCCCCTTCTTCGTCAGATGCTCGCGAACGGTTTTCGGTCACGAACTCCGTTTGAGGAGAGGCGTCATCCTAACCTGGGCAGATAGCATGACGCTGTGACCGATACGGACGTAGCGGCCCCGAGTTTGGAGGAGATTTCCGCCGCGCGGGAAGAGCTGGGCGATCTGGTGCGCGAGACACCGATCTGGTCTTGGCAGGGCCGGCGACTCGCAGATCGCGTCGGTGCCGAGACCGAAGTGATCCTCAAGCTGGAGCTCTTCCAGTACACCGGAACCTTCAAACCGCGTGGTGCTCTGGTGAACATGCTGGCGCTCGACCGGGAACAGCTGGAGCGAGGGGTCACAGCGGTGAGCGCGGGGAACCACGCGATCGCCGTAGCGTACGCGGCCCGCGTGCTCGGCACCACCGCCAAGGTGGTCATGCTCGAGGGGGCCAACCCGGCGCGTGTCGAGGGCTGTCGCGCCTACGGTGCCGAGGTGGTCATGGCCAACTTCCAGAGCGCCTTCGACACGGTGCATCAGATCGAGCGCGAGGAAGGGCGGGCCTTTGTCCATCCGTTCGAGGGGCCGCGCACCGCGCTCGGCACGGCCACCGTCGGTCTCGAACTCAGTCGCCAGACCGCGCCGCTCGACGCGGTCGTGGTGCCGATCGGTGGCGGCGGACTCTGTGCCGGAATCTCGACGGCGGTGAAGCACGCTTGGCCCGATTGCACCGTGTTCGGCGTCGAGCCGGAGGGTGCCGACACCATGCATCGCAGCTTCGCCTCTGGTGCGCCTGAGTCGATCGACAGGTCGACGACCATCGCCGACAGTCTCGGTGCCCCCTACGCCGCGCCCTACAGCTTCGGCCTCTGCCGGCGCTTCGTCGACGAGCTCGTGATGATCGACGACGACGCCCTGCGCGACTCGATGCGTCTGATGTTCGAAGAGGCAAAGCTTGCGGTCGAGCCGGCCGGCGCGGCGGCAACCGCGGCCCTGGTCGGGCCGCTCGCAGATCGGCTCCGGGGCCGCCGGGTGGGGATCATCGTCTGCGGCACGAACATCGACCTCGGCACGTTTCTCCGGACCCTGTCCGAGTGAGCCCTCCCCCGTCGGCTGGCCTGATCGTCTCGTTCTCCGTCGTGGTGACGGTGGCGGTCACCGTGGCGCTCCTCCACCTGCTGCTGCTCGCCTTCGAGAAGGGGGACCGGCGCAATCTCTTTCTCGCCCTCTTTGCAGCGGCCTTCGCCCTGGTGGCGTTCCTCGACTACCGCGAGCGAGTCGACGCCGAGGTGATGATCCCGGGGATCGGTCCGCTCCAGATGTGGGCCGTCTCTTCGCTGATTCTGGCCGCCGTGAGGTTTGCCTTCTCGCTGTTCGCGGAGCGTGCTCCGAAGCGTTTCTGGCTCTACGTCGCGAGCGTTTTTGTGCTGCTGCTGATCGCCATCCCCCGACGCGATCTCTTTCCGCTGCCGGCGGGGATTCTGGGGCTGATCATCACCGTGGATGCCCTGGCGGCTGGCGTGTTCGCGTGGCGGCGTCTGCGAGGAGACGCTTGGATTGTCGCGGCGGGTGCGACGGTGATGGGCCTCGGCGGCGCGCTACAGATGACGCTCGATCTCTACGGCGCCGAGGAGCTGGGGAATCTTCTCAATCCCTACGTCTGGGGCGGGGTCACTCTGCTGGTCGCGAGCTCGGTCTACCTGGCAAAGAGCTACGCGAGGACACGCCGCGAGCTCGAGCGCCGGCTGATCGAAGTGCAGGAGCTCTCGGAGCAGGCGCTGGCGCAAGAACAGGCGGCACGAGAGCGCGAGGTCGAGCGTCGACTCCTGGCGATCGAGAACCAGCGTCGCGGAGAGGAACTCGAAGAGGCGAGGCGTTTGCAGCTCGCCCTCTTGCCACACGATCTGCCGGAGGTGTCCGGCTTCGAGGTCGGCGCGAAGATGGTCACGGCAACAGAGGTCGGAGGCGACTACTACGACGTCGCCGTTGCCGACGGCGTCGCCTGGTTGGCGGTGGGTGATGCGGTCGGTCATGGCGCGCGGGCCGGGAGCCTTTCGTCGGTGCTCAAGGGGCTCTTCGCCGGGGTCGCTGCGCAGCCGAGCCCGGCCGTGGCTCTCCAACAGTTCGACGCCGCCCTTCGAGAGATGCAGCTCGAGCGAGCTCACGTGGCCCTGTGTGTAGCCCGAATCGAGGGGGCGCAAGTCGACGTCGCGTCGGCGGGTATGCCGCCCGCATTGATCCGTCGGGGTTCCGGCGAGGTCGAGGAGCTCGCCTTCTCGACCCTGCCGCTCGGAATGCGCCTGCCGCAGAGATATGGCCAGACCTCGCCTGAGCTGGCGTCCGGTGACGTGCTGCTGCTCTCGAGCGACGGGTTGGCGGAGTATCCCGACGCGAGCGGCTCGCCACGCGGGTACGACTTTGTGCGCCGGGTGGTCGCCGAAACCTCGCCCGACTCTGGCTCGCTCTCCTCATGGGTCGACAAGGTCCTCCACCGGGGGCTCGGAGAGGTGGCCCCACCCGACGACGTCACACTCCTCGCTCTGAGAGCGGACTAGCGGTCGGGGTCCCAACGACACCGTCGCAGGTTCACCCGTCCGCGGGCGTCGAACTCGACGCCCTCGTCTTCGAGTACCTGGCGCTGAAGGCCGTCCCAGCCCGGTGTCGCGCGGGGGCTGACCTCGCCTTTGGCGTTGATCACGCGTTGCCAGGGCACGTCGGAGCCGTCGGATAGCGAGTGCAGCGCGTAGCCGACCTGGCGAGCGTGGCCGGGAAGCCCGGCGATCGCGGCGATCTGACCGTAGGTGGCGACGCGGCCGCGTGGGATGCGTCGTACGACGTCGTAGATGCGCGTGTAGTTGTCCACGTCTGGGGAGTTCATCGTCCGGCTCGGCTGACCGATGATAGCTGTGCCGGAGAGACCCCCGTCGATGATAGATTTTGCCGGTTATGGCGGACTCGACCTGGGAAACGCTGGTGGGTCATCTCGTCGACGCCTCGGATGAAGAGGTGGCTGCGGGAGAGGTGACCCCCGAAACCTCGTTGCGGGAAGACCTCGACCTGGGTTCACTCCAGGCGATCACCCTGGTCATGGACCTCGAAGAGAACTTCGGCATCGTCGTCGAGGACGACGAACTGGAGAAGCTCGAGACGGTGGGCGATCTGGCCGACCTCATCGAGGGCAAGCTCGAGCAAGCGCCGTCCGAGGACGACTGACCTTGTCCCACGGCGTCGCCGTCACCGGAGTCGGATTGGTCTCGTGCCTCGGGCACGACTACGAGACGGTTCTGCCCCGCATTCGAGCCGGGGAGAGCGGTCTGAGCGCCGTGCCCGAGTGGGGTGACTTCGGCATCAAGAGTCAGGTTGCGGGTCTGGTCGGCGATATTGCGGAGAAGCGCGCGAGCGTCGGTCTGCCCAAGAAGCTGGTTCTGGGGATGGCGGATAGCGCCATCTACTGCGGGATCTCTGCCCTGGATGCAGTGCGCGACTCTGGGCTCCCGGAAGAAGAGGTTGCCAGCGCTCGCACCGCCTGCATTGTCGGGAGCGGCATCGGCAGCGCACGGTCGCTCTTCAAAGCCTGCCAGCTCGCCTTCGACGGCAAGACGCGGCGGGTCGACCCGTTCACCGTCTTGCGCTGCATGGCGAGCTCGACCAGCGCGGGGGTCGCCAACCTGCTGGGTGTTCGCGGACCCAGCTTCTCGATTAGTTCGGCCTGTGCCACGTCGGCGCACAACATCTCCCAGGCGTGCCAGCTGATCCGCGCCGGGGTCGTCGATCGCGCGGTTGCCGGCGGCGGCGAAGACTGCAACGAACTGGTCACCGCGTCGTTCGCCGGGCTGCGGGTCGCCCTCTCGACGCGCTACAACGACACTCCCGAGCGCGCCTCGCGCCCGTTTGACGCCGGCCGGGATGGTTTTGTCATCAGTGGTGGCGGGGGGATCGTGGTTCTGGAGAACCTCGAGAAGGCCAGAGCCCGAGGGGCGCGGATACGGGCCGAGATCGTCGGCTTCGCCGCCAACTCGGACGGTCACGACCTGGTGTTGCCCGAGCCGAGCGGCGTCCAGACCGCGGAGTGCATGCGACTCGCGATCGCCGATGCCGACCTTTCTCCTGAGGACGTCGACTACGTCAACACTCACGGGACGGCGACGATCGCGGGCGATCTTTCGGAGACGAACGCACTACGCCGCGTCTTTGGAGGCGACGTTCCCCGTTTCTCGTCGACCAAGTCGATGACCGGGCACGGCATCGGCGCTGCCGGCGCTCTCGAGTTGATCTTCTGCGTCGGCATGCTCGAAGAGGGCTTCCTGGCGCCGTCGATCAACATCGACGAAGTCGACCCCGAGATGGCGGACCTGCCGATCGTTCGAGAGCCGTCCGACGACGCGCCGCGAGTCGTGCTCACGAACAACTTCGGGTTCGGAGGCACCAACGCCTCGATCGTGCTGCGTCGAGCGACCGGCTGAGCCGGACCCGGCAAGTGACTTGCACGCATTTGCGGGCACGAGAAGGAAACTCGCGCAAGCGAGCGTCGTACCTACGACGAGACCCCGAGAGCGCGACTCAGATTCATGAATTTGAATGGCCTCGCGCCGGAGGTTCGGTTCCTGCTCGGGCTCAGACAATCGAAAGTACCTACGAGGTGGCGATGAGACAAACGAGACGAAGTCGGGCGTTCACGGCCGTGATGCCCGTTCTGGCCGCGCTGATGCTGCTGGTGACCCCTGCGCCGTCCGCGGCCCAGAACCTCGAGTCGTTCGAGGAGAAGGTCACCGAGCACCGGTTGGACAACGGACTGACCTTCCTGATCTACGAGCGCCCGGGCGCTCCGGTGGTCTCGTTCTACACCTACGTCGATGTTGGCGCCGCGCAAGAGGTCCCGGGGATCACCGGCCTGGCGCACATGTTCGAGCACATGGCGTTCAAGGGGACGACCCGAATCGGCACCCAGGACCCCGAGGCGGAAGCCGAGGCGATGGCGCGCGTCGACGAGGCCTACGACGCTTACGACGCCGAGCGGCTCAAGCGCGGAGGTCCCGACGCCGAGCGACTGGCCGAACTCGGCAAGGCGCTGGAAGAGGCGCAGGACGCCGCGCGTGAGTTCGTGGTTGCCAACGAGTTCGGCGAGATCATCGATCGCGCCGGGGGGGTCGGCCTCAACGCTTCGACCGCGATGGATCGCACCGACTACTACATCTCGTTCCCGGCGAATCGAGTCGAACTCTGGGCGCACCTCGAGTCGGAGCGCTTTCTCGACCCGGTGCTGCGTGAATTCTACAAGGAGCGCGACGTGGTGATGGAGGAGCGCCGGCTGCGGATCGACAGCCAGCCGTTCGGGCGCATGCTCGAGCAGTTCGTGTCGGCCGCCTTCATCGCGCATCCCTACCAGAGCCTCGGGATCGGTCACATGAGCGACCTGCAGTCGTTCACCCGTGAGGACGCTCACGAGTTCTACGACAAGTACTACACGCCGAGCAACATGATCATCTCGATCGTCGGCGCGATCGACGCGCAGAAGATCCTGCCGATCCTCGATCGCTACTTCGGACGCCTCGAGGTCGGGGAGCCGACGCCGCCGCTACGGACCGTGGAGCCGGAGCAGATCGGTGAGCGCATCGTGCGCGTCCCCGATCCGTCACAACCGCTCTACGCCGAGGGCTACCACCGGCCGTCGGTAACGCATCCTGACGACGTGGTCTACGACGCACTGCAGGACATTCTCTCGACCGGCCGCACCTCTCGTCTCTACCGGAGCCTGGTGCGCGATCAGAAGATCGCCGTCCAGGCGTCAGCCTTCAACGGCTTCCCCGGCAACAAGTACCCGACCCTCCTTCTCTTCTTCGCCGTTCCGGCTCCCGGGCACACCAACGAGGAGGTCCAGGTGGCGATTCGCGAGGAGATCGAGCGCGTCAAGAACGAACCGGTCAGCGACGAAGAGCTGCAGAGGGTGAAGACCCGTGTCAAGGCCAACCTGATTCGCGGCTTGCGGAGCAACTCGGGCATCGGGCGCCAACTGGCCAACTTCCAGGCACTGTTCGGCGACTGGCGGGAACTCTTCCACCAGGTCGATCGAATCGATGCGCTGACCAAGGAGGACCTCCAGCGCGTCGCGCAGGAGACGTTCAAGGAGAGCAACCGAACGGTGGCGATGCTCTACACCGAGGAGCAGGGCGACTCATGAGAACTACCAAACTCCAATTCCTGATCTACAGCTTGGCCGTGGTGCTCGTCGCCGTCGCGCCGCTCTCGGCGCAGGTCGACGACCATCGCGACATCGAGTTCCCCGAGCTCGCGCCGTTCGAGATTCCGACGCCGGAGGTCTACGACCTGCCGAACGGTATGAAGATCTTCCTGCTCGAGGATCACGAGTTGCCGTTGATTCAGGTCACCGCGCGTGTTCGCACCGGTTCCGTCTGGGAGCCGGCAGACAAGGCCGGTCTCGCCGGCATCGTCGGCGCGGTGCAGCGCATCGGTGGCACACGTTCGATGAACGGCGACGAGATCGACGACTTCCTCGAGTCGCGAGCCGCCTCTGTCGAGACCAGCATCAGCACGGCGGTCGGCTTCGCGTCGATGGACTGTCTGAAGGGTGATCTCGACGAAGTGCTACCGGTCTTCGTCGAGGTGCTGCGCTTCCCCGAGTTCTCCGAGGACAAGCTCGAGCTCGCGAAGGTACAGGCGAACTCCTCGATCGCCCGGCGAAACGACGACGTTGGCGGGATCACGTCGCGCGAGTTCAGTCGCCTCATCTACGGAGGCGAGTCGGCGATGTCGCGAACGATCGAATACGCGTCGGTCGCGGCGATTACCCGCGACGACCTGGTCGCCTGGCACGGGAAGTACTACCACCCCAACAACATCTATATCGGTGTGGTCGGAGACTTCGACAGCGCCGAGATGAAGCGCAAGCTCGAGGCCGCCTTCGGCGGTTGGCCGGCGGGACCGGCGTTTGCCGAGCCGGAGCCCCAGGTCACGAGTGAAGAGAAGGCCGGCGTCTACTTCATCGAGAAGTCGGACGTGGCGCAGGCGAACATTCGCCTGGGTCACCTCGGCATCCGCTACGACAACCCCGACTACTTCCCGGTTGTGGTCATGAACGAGGTTCTCGGCGGCGGCTTCTCGGCGCGACTCTTCTCGCGCATTCGGTCTGAGAAGGGACTCGCCTACAGCGTGCGCGGCAGCGTCGGCGCGGGCTTTGCCTACCCCGGTGTCGCCAGTTTCGGCTTGCAAACGAAGTCGGAGTCGATGGGTGAAGCGGTCGACGCGCTCTACACGGAGATTCGCGGCATGATCACCGAGCCGGCGACCGAAGACGAGCTGGGCAAGGCGCGCGATGCACTCCTCAACTCCTTCATCTTCAACTACGCCACCAAGGGGCAGGTGCTGGGCCAGCAGATGCTCTTCACCTACTATGGCCTGCCCCTCGACTTCCTCGACGCCTATCGCGGCAACATCGAGAAGGTCACCGGCGCCGACGTGCAGCGCGTCGCCGAGGCGTATCTGCATCCCGACAAGGCGAAGCTCCTGGTTGTCGGAAAGGCCGCCGACTTCGACCGGCCGGTGTCGAGCTTCGGAGAGGTGACCGAGATCGACATCACCATTCCGCCGCCACCGTCGGCGGAGGCCTCACTTGCCGTGAACGAAGAGACGCGGGCCGCCGGTGCCGCGATCCTGGCGCGCTTGCGCTCCGCAACAGCTGCGGGTGGAGCCGAGGGGCTCAAGGCGTTCCGGATCGTCGACCAGGTCGTGGTGAGCATGCAGGGCCAGTCGATGGAGCTCGAACAGGAGTTCACGCTTGTCCTGCCCGACCAGATCCACGTCCTCTTGCGCATGCCCATGGGCGAGCAGGTCATGGTGGTCAGCGACGGGGCCGGCTACCAGGCGATGAACGGCCAGCAGCGGGACCTTCCCGGCGATCAGGTGCAGCGGCACGTGGCCGACCTTGGGCGAAACCTGCTCTATCTCGCACGCTACGGTGACCCCTCGGCGGTGGAAGCCGTTGCGGGCGGCAGTGGCGAAGTGGACGGTGTCGCCTGCGACTGGGTAGAGGTGACGTTGGGTCCGGCCGCCTCGAGGCTGTGTGTCGACGCCGCCGGACGCGCACTCAAGCAGACGTACCAGAGCATCCATCCGTTCACGGGGGCGCCGGGTAACTTCGAGGTCTTCTACTCGGACTACCGAGAGGTGGATGGGTATCTCGTGCCGCATGTCCAGGCGACCTCGATCGACGGTGTCGAGTTCGCGACGACGACATCTCAATCTCTCGAGATCAACCCCGAGATCGACGCTTCACTGTTCGTGCGCCCGGCCGCCTGAAGTCGACCCAAAAGCTCGCCCCCTCGTGGAGCTTTTGCGGTTCAATTTTGTGAACCGTAATGCTCAACTTGGGCATTGCGTGGGGCCTTGCCGTTGCAGTACTCTGCATATGGGAAAGGGTCCAAACCGAACACAGAGTTTCGGTGCTCTAAGGGGCGGCGAGGGTCGAGCCTGAGCAGTGAAGCAGGTTCTCGAAATCGCCGCCGAGCGACCGGGACATGGGCTGTTGCTTGTCATGGAAATGCCACACCTATCCGGCTCAAATTCGGGCCGTTTTTCGCTATTCTCATCGCTCCGCTAACAGGAACCTAGAGGGAATGACTGTAACCACGCACAGGAGAACAGGTATGAGGCGAACAAGTTTGTTGGGGGGCCTGATCGCATGTCTGATCGTGGCTCTCTGCGCGCCGACAATGGTCTTTGCGCAGACCGGCGGCGAGATTCAGGGAAAGGTCACTTCGGACGATACGTCTGAGCCGCTCCCGGGTGTCACCGTGACGTTGACGAACCAGGAGACGGGTATCTCGACCGTCACCGTGAGCAACGGTGAGGGTATCTACAAGGGTAAGGCGCTCAAGACCGGCATCTACACGGTCGTCGCTGCGCTCGAAGGGATGCAGACCGTGCAGGCGGAGAACGTCACGCTCGGTCTTGGTCAGACCCTCGACGTCAACTTCAGCATGGGCGTCGGGACCGTCACCGAGGCCATCACCGTGACCTCCGAGTCGCCGTTGATCGAGGTCAGCCGCTCCTCGGCCGCCGCCTACGTCGGCGAGATGGAGATCGACGCACTGCCGATTCTCGGCCGCGACTTCACTGACTTCGCGTACCTCACGCCCACCGTATCCGCCGATACCTCGCGTGGTTTCATCACCATGAGCGGTCAGCGCGGCATCTACTCGGGCCTGAACGTCGACGGTGTCGACAACAAGAGCGCCTTCTTCGGCTACGGCAGCGGTGGCGAGGCGACTGAGAACGACGGCCTCATCGTGGCCATGGACTCCGTCAAGGAGTTCCAGGTGGTCACCTCCGGCTTCCTGCCCGAGTACGGCAGCAACGGTGGCGGCTACATCAACGTGGTCACCCAGTCGGGTACCAACGATCTCAAGGGATCGGCGTTCTTCTTCTTCCGCGACGACGGCATGGCCGAGGATCTCGAGCAGTCGCCGTTCGATCGCTCGAACGGCCGGACCGAGGACATTCCGGTCGACGAGTTCGAGCGCCAGAACTGGGGAGCGAGCGTGGGTGGTCCGATCAAGAAGGACCGGACGCACTTCTTCTTCTCGTACGACCAGACGAGCCGTACCGAGCCGAGCACCGACACCCTCAACGTGAAGGGTGCCTATGACGCACTGCTCGCCCGTGGATTCGATTCGCTGGTTGCCGGCTACGTGCCGAACGACGACGGTGTGGCAGCCCCCGATCCGGTCAACGGCCGGACGGCGAGCCTCTCCTTCACCCGCGACGTCGACAACCTGATCCTCTTCGGCAAGATCGATCACCAGTTCAACCAGTCGAACACCGGTACCTTCCGAATCAACTTCACCGACTACGAGCGCATCTCCGGCTTCCGTGACGAAGAGTCCGAGAAGCTGGAAGACACGATCTCCTTTGTTGGCCAGGTGGTTTCGGTCATCGGCACGAACAAGGTCAACGAGTTCCGTGCCCAGCGACTGACCGACAACCTCGACCGTCTCTCGCTGCGTGTCGGCGAGCCGATCGAGGCGCAGATTCGGTTCCGCGGCCGTGACGGCGCCGGCGCCGACAACATCGGTAAGTTCGACTTCCTGCCGATTTTTGTCGAAGAAGAGAAGACCCAGATTCAGAACAACTTCTCGTACCTCTTCGGTGCGCACGACCTCAAGTTCGGTCTCGACTACCAGTCGGACGATCTGTCGCAGCTGTTCGCGGGTAGCCTCGACGGCCGCTACGACTTCAACGGCGTCGAGGATTTCCTCAACGACAACGCGTCGGCCGCTCGCATCTGGTTCGGTGACACAACCTTCCCGAACTACGACGAGAAGCAGGTCATCACCTCGTTCTACGCCCAGGACACCTGGCGCCCGAACGACAAGCTGACGCTCTCCTACGGCTTCCGCTGGAGTGAGACCGACAATCCGGATGGCCTCAACCACGTCTTCGCGGCGGCGCGAGAGATTCCGGATGACGATCACCTCGCCCCGCGCTTCGGCTTCACCTACACGCCTGGCGACAGCGGCAAGGACGTCATCCGCGGTGGCTTCGGCGTCTTCTACGGTCGCACGCCGTCCCTGATCTTCGCGAGCCAGGTGCAGCAGCCGGGTATCTTCCCGTTCCTCGGTCGGATCACCGTTGGCCCTGGCGACCTCGGTTTCGTTCCGCTCGGCACGCCGATCGACAACGAGAACCCGCCGTTGGGTGCTCCGAACTCGCCGGCCTTCGTCGACCCGTCCTTCGAGGATGCGAAGACGACCCGAGTCAACGTCGGCTACGAGCGCCAGCTGGCCTCGAACTGGTCCGCGGGCGTCGACGTTGTCTACGCGGAAGGCGACAACCTGCAGTCCAACATCGAGATGAACCGTTCGGTGACCTTCGATGAGTTCGGGCGGCCGATCTACTCTTCGACCCGTCCCAACCCCAACTTCAACGAGATCTTCACGCGTCAGTCGATCGGCGAGTCCGAGTACCAGTCGGTCACGCTCAAGGTGAACAAGCGCTTCTCGGGACGCACCATGTTCCAGGCGCACTACACCTGGGCCGACGACATGGACACCGATTCCAACGAGCGCAGCGCGACGGACCAGACGGTTTCGGTCGCCGTGAGCGATCCGTTCGGCGACCCGCCGAGCATCGTCTCGGTCGATCCTCGCTACGACTGGGGTAAGTCCACTCGCAACGTCGAGAACCGACTGGTCGTCAGCGGCCTGGTCGAGCTGCCGTACAAGTTCCGTATCAGCGGCATCGTCGAGTACCGTTCAGGTCGTCCGTTCAACCTGACCGACGCCGACGCCGACTTCGTGAATTGCGGCTTCTTCACTCTCGGATTCAACTGCCCCGACGCGCGGCCTGTCGTCAATGGCCGAGTCGTGGCGAGAAACACCGGAGAGAACGAGTCCGTTTCGCGCATCGACCTTCGCGCGTCGAAGGGCTTTGAGTTCGGCAGTCGCTACGAGGCTGAGTTGTTCGTCGAGGTCTTCAACCTTCTCGACGACCAGAGCTTCGAGCTGGACGGTGGTTTCGGCGGCGACAACGAGCGCGATCCCACCAGCGCGACGTTTGGGCTGGCCGACGATCGGCTCGAGGACATCGGGCAGCGTCAGGTACAGCTGGGCGTCCGGTTCCGCTTCTAGTTTCCGACTAATTTCGGACCCGGGTTGCCGGGTTCGTTCCTTTTTCTCGGGCCCCCCTCGTGGGGGCCCATTTTTGTTTGAGCCTCTGTCTCTTGGGCGCCTGGCGAGCGGCTCGGCTTCCGTGCGGTTGCAGGGATCTGTTGTCTCTCGTACCCGGCGTACCCGGCGTACCCGGCGTAGACGGCTTGGGGGCAGCCCCGCCGGAATGGCTCGCGGCGTCCTTCACGGTGAGGTCGTCGATGGCGGTGCCCGCCCGCTCCGCTTTAGTTCCTCTGGGGCTACCCCCAATCCACCTACGCCTAGTCGTTGGCGATCGACTGGTGGCAACCTCAGCGCTGGAGAGAGCTCACCCTTGCGGGTCGAGCGTCGACTATCGGTAGTGGGTCAGAGGGCGGCGGGGGGTGTCCCGGAGGAAATAAAGCGCAGCGGGCCGACTCATCTATCGACGACCACTCCGTCACGGCGGCCGCGAGCCATTCCGTAGGGACACCCTCCGCCGACCGGCGAGCCACGGGTCAGCAAGGTAGAAGGTAGAGAGTCAAACTTGAGGCCTCCTCGATCCGACGCAGGTCCAAGCGCCCGGAAGGCGGCTGTCTCTTCGCGTAGCTGTATGGAGCGGTTGGCTCTTGTACCCGGCGCAGGCGGCTTGGGGGCAGCCCCGCCGGAATGGCTCGCGGCGTCCTTTCCGGGGAGGTCGTCGACGGCGGTGCCCGCCCGCTCCGCTTTAGTTCCTCTGGGGCTACCCCCAATCCACCTGCGCCTTGCCGTCGTTGATTAGGAGGCATTCTTGCCTCCGCGTTCGAGACGTCGCTCTCGTGGGTTACGCGTCGACTATCGGTAGTGGGTCAGAGGGCGGCGGGGGGTGTCCCGGAGGAAATAAAGCGCAGCGGGCCAACTCGTCGATCGACGACCCTGCCGTCACGGCGGCCGCGAGCCATTCCGTAGGGATACCCCCCGCCGACCGGCGAGCCATGGCGCAGTAAGGCAGAAGGTCAAACTTCCGGCCTCCTTGATTCGACCTCGGTCCAGGCGCCCGGATGGCGGCTAGTCTCTTCGAGGAGCTGTAGAGACCTGTCGTCTCTTGTACCCGGCGTAGGCGGCTTGGGGGCAGCCCCGCCGGAATGGCTCGCGGCGTCCTTTCCGGAGAGGTCGTCGATGGCGGCACCCGCCCGCTGCGCCTCATTTCCTCTGGGGCTACCCCCAATCCGCCCACCCCTAGTCGGTGGCGATCGACAGGTGGCAACCTCCACTCGAGATTCGGTCTCCCTTGGTGTCTTGCCTGACTATCGGTAGTGGGTCAGAGGGCGGCGGGGGGTGTCCCGGAGGAAATAAGGCGCAGCGGGCCGACTCATCTATCGACGATCACTCCGTCACGGCGGCCGCGAGCCGTTCCGTAGGGACACCCCCCCCCCCGCCGACCGCCGACCCACGGCGCAGCAAAAAGACGTTCCCCCTAAGACCCCGACTCGTCCCGAAGCCGCCGATACTCTTCCATCTGCTTCTCGAACTCCTCGCTCCGTCCGAGACTCTCCAACACGTTCGCGTAGTTCAGTCGAAGCGCCACCGAGTCGAGTCCGAGATCCAGCGCCCGT
Organism: Candidatus Multivoradales bacterium; assembly: GCA_965212505.1. GTDB lineage: Bacteria > Acidobacteriota > Thermoanaerobaculia > Multivoradales > JAHEKO01 > JAHEKO01. Next base: position 4,409,655 of record OZ243123.1, on the reverse strand, counting down.
TCGAAGTAGGTTGCAGACAGTTGATACTTCGCCTGTCGAGCCGTCGCCTGCCCGAGAAGCTCGTACACCTCGGCGCGGCCGGCGTCGAGCGCCACCGCTCGCACCAGCGCGCCCTCCGCCTCCGCGGGTCGCCCCATCGTCAGCAGGAAGATCCCCTCGAGATAGGCGAACTCGAAGCTCGCGGGCTCGTGGCGGATCGCCTCGACGAGGCTCGCCAGCGCGTCGTCGAAGCGTTGCATCGAGAAGAGGACCTTGGCCCGGAGCGCCAGTGTCCGGGCGTTCTCGGGACGCTCGGCGAGAATTGCGTCGACCTTTTCCAGTGCTTCCACCAACCGGTTCTGATTCGCCAGCTGTTGCGCCTCGTTGAACTCCGTGCCCAGACGCTTCGCGGCGGCGGCCTCGTCGCGCACCGCCCCCTGAAGCTCCTGGAAGCGAAGCAGCGCGGCCCGCGCACCCTCGGTGTTCCCGGCCGCGTGCAGCGCGCGACCCTTGCGAAAGTGCAGTTCGGCCAGGTCGGGGTTGGAGCGTTCGACCTCCGCCAGGTGCTCGAGGGCCTCGTCGGGGCGGTCGGCATCTGCGAGCAGCGTCGAGATTTCGAGGCGAACGCGGGTGGTGGCGTCCGTCTCTTGCTCGAGCGCGCGCTCCAGGTGAGCGATGGCCTCGGCGCCACGGTCGGCCGCTCTCGCGAGGGCGAGGCCGGCGATCGCGTGCAGGTAGGGGTTGTCGGGGTTCGTCGATAGGGCGCTGTTGGCCAAATCGAGTGCCTCGGCGGAGCGGTCCTGGTCGAGCAGCAGGAAACCGAGCTCCCGCAGGAGCCGGACACCGCCGAGACCTCGTTGCTGCGCCTCTTCGAAACGAGAGATTGCGTCACCGACCCGCCCGAGGTCGCGCAGAAGGAGGCCAGAGAGCATCCAGATCTCCGCGTTCTGAGGGTGCAACTCTCGGGCTCGGTCGAGGGTGATGATCGCCTCCTCGTAGGCGCCGAGCTGCGCCTGCAACCGCCCGATGGTCAACAGGGTGACCTCCTGGTCCGGAGCCAATTCGTCGGCGTTGCGAGCCGCCTGGAGCGCCTCCAGAATCCGTCCGCGGGCCGCGTGGACCGCCGAGAGCGCGAGCCAGACCTGCTCGCGTGTCGGATCGAGCTTCACCGCCTCGAGGAAGCTCCTCTCCGCGGTCGGCCAGTCGCTCGTCTTGAGCGCCTCGAGGCCTCGTTCGTAGGGATCGGCCGCCTCCTGGGCGAGGAGCGGCGAGGCGGTCGCGCAGAGCACGAGGGTGAGCAGGGTGTAGATCGTGAGGCTTCGCATCTATCGGCGGGCTAGCCTAGCAGCGGGCCTGCGCCTACAATCACAGGCCACTATGGGCAAGCGACGGGCGAACCCCGAGATTCCGAAGAAACCCTCCCTTGAAGGGCTGGAGTCCAAATGGAGCCAGAGCTGGGAGGATTCGCAGACCTACCGTTACGAACGGGAGGTCGGGCGCGACGCGACCTACTCGATCGACACGCCGCCGCCGACCGTGAGCGGCTCGCTTCACGTCGGTCACGTCTTTTCGTACACCCACACCGACGTGATCGCGCGCTTCCAGCGGATGCGTGGCAAGAACGTCTTCTACCCGATGGGTTGGGACGACAACGGTCTGCCGACCGAGCGACGTGTGCAGAACTACTACGGCGTGAAGTGTGAGCCGACGCTACGCTACGACGCCGACTACCGCCCGACCTCCGAGAAGGGCAAGTCGAAGGAGCTCGTTCCGATCTCCCGCCGCAACTTCATCGAGCTCTGTCTCGAACTCACTGAGATCGACGAGCAGGCGTTCGAGGATCTCTTCCGCCGACTCGGCCTATCGGTCGACTGGTCACTGACCTACACGACGATCGGCGACGTGGCGCTACGCGTCTCCCAGCGCGGCTTCCTGCGCCTCCTGCAGCAGGGACTTGCCTACCAGGTGGAGGCCCCGACCCTCTGGGACACGGATTTTCAGACCGCGGTCGCGCAGGCCGAGATCGAAGATCGCGAGAAGCCCGGCGCGTTTCACCGCATTCGCTTCCACCACGAGAGTGCGGACATTCAGATCGATACCACCCGCCCGGAGCTCATCCCGGCGTGCGTCGCACTCGTCGCCCACCCCGACGATGAGCGCTATCAGTCGCTCTTCGGCAGTACGGTTCGCTCGCCCCTGTTCGGGGTCGAGCTTCCGGTCGTCGCGCATCAGCTGGCCGAGCCCGACAAGGGCACCGGCATCGCCATGATCTGTACCTTCGGCGACCTCACCGACGTGATCTGGTGGCGCGAGCTCAAACTGCCGGTGCGCGCCCTGATCCGGCGCAACGGCACCTTCCGTCCGGTGACCTTTGGCGAGCCGGGCTGGGAGTCGACGGATGCGGAGCGAGCACAGTCGGTCTACGACGAGGTCGCCGGCAAGTGGGCCAACCAGGCTCGTCGCGTGATGGTCGAGAAGCTGACCGAGAGCGGCGATCTGATCGGTGAGCCGAAGCCGCTTCAGCATGCGGTCAAGTTCTACGAGAAGGGCGACCGCCCGCTCGAGATCGTCACCAGTCGCCAGTGGTTCGTGAAGACGCTCGAGAACCGCGATGAACTCCTGACGCGAGGCGAACAGCTGGCCTGGCACCCCGAACACATGGGGGCGCGCTATCGCGCCTGGGTCGAAGGGCTCAACCAGGACTGGTGCATCAGCCGGCAGCGCTACTTCGGCGTGCCGTTCCCGCTCTGGTATCCGGTTGGTGACGACGGCGAGGTCGACTACGAGAACCCGATCCTGCCGGTGGAGGAGACGCTGCCAGTCGACCCGCAAGAGGCGATTCCTCCGGGCTACAGCGAGGAGCAGCGGGGTCAAGCGGGTGGCTTCGTCGGCGACCCCGACGTCATGGATACCTGGGCGACTTCATCGCTGAGCCCGCAGGTTGCGACGCGCTGGTGTGAGGACGAGTCGTTCTTTGCCGAGACCTTCCCCATGGATCTGCGCCCGCAAGCGCACGACATCATTCGCACCTGGCTCTTCTCGACGGTGGTGCGCGCTCACTACGAGCACGACAGCCTGCCCTGGACCGACACGGCCATCTCCGGCTGGGTGCTCGACCCCGACCGCAAAAAGATGTCCAAGTCCAAGGGCAACGTGGTCACGCCGATCGGCCTGCTAGACAACTATGGCTCCGACGCGGTGCGGTACTGGTCGACGAGCGCGCGCCTCGGCGTCGACACCGCCTTCGAAGAGGGCCAGCTCAAAATCGGCCGCAAGCTCGCCATCAAGCTTCTGAACGCCGCCAAGTTTGTCCTCTTCCGACTCGGCGACGAGGGTGAGATCACCGAACCGCTCGACCGCGCCATGCTGAGCTCGTTGAGCGAGGTGGTCGAGAGGTCGACGGCCGACTTCGAGGCCTACGAGCACGCCCGCGCGCTCGACCGTATCGAGCGCTTCTTCTGGAGCTTCTGCGACGACTATCTCGAGCTGGTGAAGAGCCGTTCGTATGGGAACGAGGGCGAAGCGGCGGCCGCGTCGGCCAACCGATCTCTGACGGTTGCGCTCTCCGCCCTCCTGCGACTCCTCGCTCCCTATCTTCCGTTCGTGACCGAGGAGGTCTGGTCGTGGTGGATGGAGGGTTCGGTGCACGCACAGAGTTGGCCGGAGCCGGAGGAGCTCCGCGAGTTCGCCGCCGGCGGCAACCAGCTTTCGTTTGCGGTGGCGGCGGAAGCGTTGGCTCAGGTGCGCAAGGCCAAGACCGAGGCCAAGGTTTCGCTACGGACCGAGGTGAGCGAAGCGACGGTTCGCGATACCTCGGAGCGCCTGGAGGCGTTGCGTGAAGTCGAGAGCGACCTCAAGGGCGCTGGCAAGATCGAGACGCTGCACTACGAGGACGGCGAGGCTCTCGAAGTCTCGGTAGCTCTCGTCGAGTCTGAGTAGCTGCCGAGCGGCGGCGCCAGCTTCCTGAGGCGCCGAGTTAGCTGCCGGTGTCGGGGAGAAGTGCAGCAGCTGCGCCGTAGATTCGGAACGTCGCCGGATCCTGAGCAAACGCCGCCACGCCGAGTCGTTTGCGACTCCAGTCCGGCTGGAGTTCCAGCTCCAACTCCAGCTCGGCCGACTTTGTCGAACGCGGCCCACCGACCGACGGACCGCGCCGCAGCACCCGCACGACGTAGTCGTTGCGGAGCTCGCGGTGCGCGTTCTCGCCGGTTTCGACCTGGGTGACGAGCTGCTTCTCGAAGAGGGCGATCATCAGATCCAGTCCGTGCCCCGGAATGGCGTCGACAATCCGCGTATCGATGTCGATTCGCAGCCGGTCGTCGGTGGGCTCGAGTCGCAGGTCGACGTCCACCGCAGAGCCCGATCTGTCGGAGCTCGCGCGAGCGATCTCGGTGAGAACCTCGCGAGGGTCGGCTCCGACCACCTGAGCGGCGCCGTGGATCACCAGAGCCGGGGTAAACAGCGTGTCCTTGCCGAGGGCGAGGATGTAGCGCTTCTGGCGGTCTGACCATTCTCGTGACGAGAACGGGTCGGTCCAGCCGATGTAGTTCCAATAGTCGACGTGAAACGACAGAGGAATCACCTCGACATCGCCGGGCAGGCCTTCGTTGCCGAGGCGGGAGAGGAGCTCGTCGGCGGGGGGGCAGCTCGAGCAGCCCTGGGACGTGAAGAGCTCGACGACGACGGGAGTCCGGTCGTCGTCGGAGGCGTGTGACGGCGCCCCCGTCAGCAGCAGGGCGGTGCCGATCAGCAGGGCGAGGGGTGGAAGAACGAAAAGGGAGCGGCTCATCGCAGAGTGGGTGCGCGCTCCTCGGTACTGCTTACGGTACCGGGCACCCGCCCATCAGAATTTCGGCAAGGAAAGACGCCGCGATCAGCAAGACCGCGGCGATTTGAAGAGAGATACGGAGGACGGTGTGAAATCCAGTAGGCATGAACGGCGCCTCCACTGCTAGTTACGTCGTCGCCCAAAAATCGGTTTCAGAGACGCATCGAATCGATGGATCCGTATGAACGGCCGGAGCTACTCGTCGCCGACACAGATACCCATCTCGCGCGCGGTGCAGAGAGTGTCGCCGTCGAGCGGCACCGACTTCATGCGCGAGGTGGCCTCTTCGAGCGGTACCGTGCGAATCGCCGGCGGGTCGAGCGCCACCATGACGGACGGTTCGCCGGCCGCAACCACCCGCACCGCCGCCGAGCCGAATCGGAGCGCGATCAGTCGGTCGCGTGCGGTCGGTCGACCTCCCCGCTGCACGTGGCCGATCACGACACTTCTCGACTCCTTGCCGGTGGCCTCCTCGATCTGGCGAGCGAGCTGCTCGGCGATCCCACCCAGCTGTTCGTTGCCGCCTGTGTTGGCGGCCCCCTTGTAGATCATCTCGCCGCCGGCCGGCTTGGCTCCTTCGGCCACCACGACGATGCTGAAGCTGTGACCGCGTGCCTCGCGGTCCTGGATCTTTCGGTAGATGCACTCGTGATCGAAGGGGATCTCCGGGAGGAGGATCACGTCGGCGCCGCCCGCGATCCCGGCGTGAAGAGCGATCCAGCCCGCGTAGCGGCCCATGACTTCGACAGTGAACACGCGGTTGTGGGCCTCGGCCGTCGTGTGGAGGCGGTCGACCGCATCGGTCGCAACGGACACTGCGGTGTCAAAGCCGAACGTCGTGACGGTGCCGTTAAGGTCGTTGTCGATCGTCTTGGGAACGCCGACGATCGGTAGTCCTCTCTGCGCGAGCGTATGCGCGATCTGCATCGAACCGTCACCGCCGACGGCGATCAGTGCGTCGATCCCCAAACGCGAGAAGTTCTCGACCACCTCGTCGGATCGGTCGATCGTCTGCACCGAGCCGTCGGCACCCCGCACCGGGTAGTCGAACGGGTTTCCGCGATTGCTGGTGCCGAGGATTGTGCCGCCCTGGTGAGCGATCCCGCGCACAGACTCACGGTCGAGGGGAACAATCTTGCTGGTGTCGAGGAGGCCGGCGTAGCCGTCGCGGATACCGATGATCTCCCAGCCCCGGCGCAGCGCTCCGCGAACCACGGCGGCGATCACGGCATTGAGTCCCGGCGCGTCGCCGCCGCCCGTGTTGATCGCGATTCTGCGGATCTTTCGAGCCATGAGAGAAGTCTAACCTCGGCCGACCCAACCTTTTGGTGCTTTTCGCCGTCCAAAAGACGGAATGAACAGCTGGCGGCGCTGCGCCCGCCACTCGATAGGAGGAGCAGATATGAATTCGATCCGAATCCGAGCCCTGATGATCGTCGCCGTGCTCGTCACGCTGCCCGCGCTGGCTTCTGCCGACTGGTGTCGCGAGAACGGTTGGGGTGACCGGGGCCATCACTGCGAAGTCCGTGAGATGACCCTTGACGACCGCGCGCTCATCGACGTGGATGCCGGCCAGAACGGGGGCATCAGCGTGATCGGCTGGGACCGGGACGAAATTCTCCTCGAGGCCAAGGTGGGTGCCCACGCAAACACCGACGGTGATGCTGCGGACATCGCCAGCCAGGTGACCATCGTGACCGACGGCGTGATTCGCGCCGAGGGTCCGCGGACACACGGTCGGGAGAGCTGGTGGGTGAGCTACCGCCTGAAGGTTCCCAACGAGTCGAATCTGAATCTCGAGGCCAACAACGGTGGCATCTCGATCACCGACGTGACGGGCGAGCTCCGCTTTGACACCACGAACGGTGGCGTCGGTCTCGACGCGGTCGGTGGTGATGTGCGTGGCGAGACCACCAACGGAGGCTTGAAGATCGAACTCGCCGGCGACTCCTGGAACGGTGTCGGCCTCGACGTCGAGACCACAAACGGCGGCGTGAAACTCCTGCTCCCCGAGGACTACAACGCGCGGCTCGAGACCGGGACCACCAACGGCAGTCTCGAGGTCGACTTTCCGCTGACGCTTCAAGGTCGGATCGGTCGTGAGATCGAGGTCGACCTCGGCAGCGGTGGCACGCTGCTCCGGGTCATGACGACCAACGGCGGAGTCCGGATCGGACACCTCTAGAGCCCAACCGAGCGTCTGACCGCAGTTCGAATCGAGGGAACCTCAGGGGAGGTTCCCTCTTGCTTACCCGGGGGTCGCCGGTCGGCGAGGGGTGTCCCTACGGAATGGCTCGCGGTCGCCGTGACGGCAGGTTGTCGATAGACGAGCCGGCCCGCTGCGCTCTATTTCCTCCCGGACACCTCCCGCCGCCCTCTGATCCACTACCCGCGTTTTACGCCGCCCCTGGAGAGCGGCTTCTCGAGCGCAGATGGAGGAATGCCGCCGAATCACCAACGGCTAGGCGTAGGTGGATTTGGGGGTAGCCCCAGAGGAACTAAAGCGGAGCGGGCGGGCACCGCCGTCGACGACCTCCCCGGAAAGGACGCCGCGAGCCATTCCGGCGGGGCTGCCCCCAAGCCGCCTACGCCGGGTACTAGAGACAACGGATCCCCGCAGCTACGCGAAGAGACAAGCCGCTTTCCGGGTGCCTGGACCGAGGTCGAATCGAGGAGGCCTCGAGTTTTTGACCCTCTACCTTGCCTATCCGTGGGTCGGCGATCGGCGGGGCTACCCCCGAGCCGCCTGCGCCGGGTACAAGAGACAACAGCTCCCTGCAGCTACACGGGGTACAACAACTGGGCCTGCCCTTCAGGCCACGACAACCCAGTTCTCGCAGACTCGGGTCCGCCAGGAGGGGTCGTCATGGGAGAGGGCCTGCTCGGTGAAGCGATCGATTTCGCTCTGCGGTGCGTCGCGGTGGCGCAGCGCTTGACGCACCTGTGCCACCAGCACCATGGGGTTCGAACTCTCGGTGCTGACGCGGATGTCTGGATATTGGGGAGATGCGAATGCCGACACGTCTAACTCTCTCTGCTTATTAAGACGCTCGGGATCGCGTTTCCGTTTCATAGCCATTCCTTCAAACGGCCATAACCGGAGCGACTGACCGGCAGTCGGGCACCCGAACGGAGGAATGCGATGCGGCTGTCTTTGGCGTACGGCTCGATGCGCACGAGACGGTCGACGTTCATCAAGTAGCAGCGGTGGATGCGCACGAAGCCGCCGTCGCCGAGGAGGCGCTCGAGCTCGGTGAGGGTCTGCTTCTTGCGCAGCTGCTTGTCGCCAGCGTGGATGATCGCGTAGTCGTCGTCGGACTCGATGTAGTCGATGGTCGCGCGCGGCACGACGTGAATCTCGGCGCCGTCGCGCACCACGACGCGATCGTTCGGTCGGTTGCGCTCCCGCCGCATCTGCGCCAGCTCGTCGAGGGGCTGACGTGCCTCCTCGAGAATGCGCTGGCGCGCGCGCCCCACCGCCTGCGCAAAGCGATCTTCCGAGAACGGCTTCAGGAGGTAGTCGACCGCCTGCACGTCGAAGGCCTTGAGGGCGTACTCGTCGTGGGCGGTGATGAACACGATCTGCGGGCGGTGACGGATGAGTTCGAGAACCTCGAAACCGTCGAGCTTCGGCATCTGGATGTCGAGTAGCACCAGGTCGGGACGAAGTTCGTCGATCTGGCGGACCGCCTCGAAGCCGTTCGCGCAGTCCTCCACTACCTCGAATACGTCGTGGTCGGCCAAAAATTCGCGGGCGAGTGCCCGGGCCGGGGCCTCGTCGTCGACGATCAGAACCGAGATCCGGGTGTCAGCCATGAGCAGCCTTCCTCTCCGAGACACTCCCCTCTGCCACTGGCAGCCGAATCTCTACCCGGAACGAGCCGTCCTCCTCGGAGGTGACGAAAGACGCGTTCTGGCCGTAGAGCAGCTCCAGTCGGCCGCGCACGTTGGCGAGCCCGATTCCCGAGCCCGTGTTCCGAGGCCGATCCGGGTCGCAGCTGTTCCGAACGGAGATCGCCAGCCGGTCGCCACGTCGTTCACTAGTGACGGAGACCTCGCCGCCCTCGATCAACTGGGCGATCCCATGCTTCAAGGCGTTCTCGAGCAGCGGCTGGAGGAGGAGCGCCGGCACCTGAACCGTACGGCAGTTGTCGGCGACCTCTTGGCGATAGCTGAGTCGCTCTCCGAAGCGGACGCGCTCGACGTCGAGATAGGCCTCACAGAGCTGTAGCTCCTCGGCGAGCGGAATGGTGTCGTCGCTGCCGAGCCGGAGGCTCGCGCGGAGGAAGTCTCCGAGTCGTACCGCCGTACGCCGAGCGGCCTTGGGGTCCGAGCCGCAGAGCGAGCTGATCGAGTTGAGGCAGTTGAACAGGAAGTGCGGGTCGATCTGTGTTCGGAAGGCCTGAAGCTCCGCCTCCCGGGCGAGCACCTCGAGCTCGAGCGCCTTCCGCGCGCTCTCACGTGACGCCTCGAAGGCGAGTAGGAGGTAGCTCATTGTCGCTGCTAGGAGATAAAGCAAGATGCCGGCGGCGAAGAAGAGCGGGGTGTTGTCGACAAAGAGGTCGTTTGCTTCCCCTGCGTGCGGCAGGTGGGTCGCGATCCGAGCCCAAGCGGCGCCGGTGAGCAGAAGAATTCCGCTCGACAGCGCGCCGCCCGCGAGTTGGGCACCGATGACACGGACGATCGTCGACTCCGAGAGAGGGTTGGCCACGCACACGTACCAGGCCGACAGACAGACGAACGCGTAGAGGATCGTCAGGGGTACCGCGAGAATCGAGGCGGAGAGCCACGACGCCGCGCCCTGGCCCGCGATCACGTACGCGAGCAGGATTCCGACCAGCGCCCAACCCAGCAGGTAGAGCGCCAGCCCCAGCTTCTCTCGGAGAATCGGATGCATCGAACCTTGCCGAGGCTAGTTCTTGATGTCGACGCCGCCCATGATAGCCGCGCCCTTCACCACAAGGGTCGGGGCGGACGGATCGTCGGGGGTCTGTGTCTCGTCGGTCGCGCCGCCCATGAAGGGAAAGACTTGGAAGTCCACTTTCCAGCCCTCTGGGACGCGGAGATCGATGCCTCCCCAGAAGGCGAGTACCTGGAGGACCGGAGGCTCGCTCTGAATGGATGCTTGGCGCAGATCGACGTCGATGCCGCCCATCACCGCCGTTAGGTCACCGCCCTGGAAGTCCTGGCTGTCGAACGAACGCTCGATGCCACTCCACATCGCGAAGTTCTTGATGAAGGAGTCCGATTCGGGGTTGAGTGCACGCTGGCGTAGTGCGCCAAGCGTGAGGTTGACACCGATCAGAACGAGCACGAGCGGCCAAAAGAACAGCCAGGGCTCGAGATTTGTGTACTCCAGGTTGTACAGCAGGAACCAAGCGCCGACGAAGACCAGGAACGCGCCACAGGTGACCAGCGGTCGACTTCCCTCCGCCATCTGGGCGATGCCTATGGCGACCAACGCGAGTGGCCAGTAGATGAGTAGGTCGCCGGCGTCGACGAGTCCGAGGTTGTCGAGGGTGAAGATAACGCCGGCCGCGAGAACTGCGAGTCCGAAGATCAGCTTCGGGATTCGAATCAGAACGATGGGCATGTCAGTCCTCCTCCTGCGTACGGGGGGCTCGGTCTTCGAAGAGTGCCTTCCAGACGATGAAGAGACCGAACGCGATCAGGGCGATCGACCAGGAGTTGTCCCAGTAGAGGCCCCAGACTTCGAACACGTTGACGAATGTCCAGCAGCCGACTAGCAACAGCAAGACGCCGGATGAGCGCTGACCCCGCTCGGGCAGGATGATCTTGGCTAGTCCGATGAGGATCAGCAGGATCGGCCAAGACTCACCCCAGTCGAGTCCATAGATCTCGAGTGAGTTGATCAACAGCCAGCATCCGACGGCAGTCAGCACGAGCGCTCCTGCACGTTTTCGGCGCTCGTCCGTGCTGACGAGGCGAATCACGCCAAAGGCGATGACGACCAGCGGCCACAGGGGCGAGAAGTTGTAGAACCGGAAGTCCAGGACGCTCTGCAGCGCTAGGAGCACTCCGAGTCCTGCGATAGCCAGTCCGGCGATGAGCTGTCCGTTCTTTGTTCGACTCATGGTTTCCTCCTCTGCTTGAAGACTACGCTCGTGGGCCCGCAAAGGAAGCGGACGGTCGGTGAATGGCGGTACCCGGTCGGTAAACGACGCACTCGGCCGTCCGGACAGGTACGATGCGCGCCGTGACGGAGTCTGAACAGACCGACGCCCGGGCCTTCAGTTTCCGGTCGTGGGTGCGCGACATCTGCCGGCGCGCGATTCTCTGGGGCATGGGTGTCATCGTGCTTCTGGGGGGCGTCTCCTGGTTCTTGCGCGATCCCGACAGCAAGCCGCTGAGCCGAGCCTTCGGCGCCCTGCTGCTCTATGGGCTCCTGTTTCTCCTCTCGCTGATGAAGATCTGGTGGACGGCCGGCGGTACGGCGGTCGTCTTGGAGGACGATTCACTCGCCTATCAGCCGCTCCACACCTTCTGGCCGCGGCGGATTCCGCTCGACGGCGTGCTCTCGTGTGCACCGAAGACCGAGACCCAGTCGCTGCGCTTCGTCTACGAGACGCACTCGGGACGGGCACGCGAGTTCTTTCTCAACCTCGGCCTGATCCGCCATCGCACGCAGTTTCTGAGTCGACTCGGCGACGAGCTGGGCGCGCGCGGACTCGAGCCGGTCGACGGGCAGCGGTGGGCCTGGAACCGGCCTGGCTGGTCGGAAAGCTAGCTCTCGAGCGCGCGGCGCAACTGGCCTGGAGCGTCGGTGAAGACGCCGGCGACGCCCCGGCGAAAGAGCTCGGTGGCGAGCTCGACGTCGTTGACGGTGTAGGCGAGCACCGGTCGAGTCGAACTCGACACCAGCTCCTCGCTCGCGATGCGCCAGTTGCAATGGAGGCTCCAGGCGTCGAGCTGCTCGGCAGCCGCCAGCAGTTCCTTGGGCGACTCTGCACTGAGTGGCGCCAGCGGTAGCTCGGGCAGCGTCTGTCGGACCGTTTCGAGCGCCCCCCAGTCGAAACTCGACACGAGGATGCGTGAACGCTCGCCGATGGCCTCCGCGATGGCTCGGGCAAGCGCCTCGGGTGCGGCGCTCCGGCGCTTCAGCTCGATGTTGATCGGCATCGTCTCCGGCAGCGCGTCCAACACTTCAGGCAGTGTGCTCGAGTCCGGCAGGAGTTCGGCCAGCCGAGACGCCGAGGTCTCTTCGACCACCTCCGGGCGCTCGGCCATCCGCGTTAGATCCCAGTCGTGGAAGACAATCAGAACGCCGTCGGCGGTGAGCTGGACATCGATTTCGATCATGTCGGCGTCCTGAGCCACAGCGAGCTGGAGGCTCGGCAGAGTGTTCTCGGTGGCCTCGGCCGCCACGCCGCGGTGCCCGATGATCCAGGGTGTGTCACGTTCGATCATGAGCCGCGTCGAGTATCTCAAGCGGTACACTCGCGCGCATCATGGACGGCGGTCAGATCACTTCCACCCGCAAACTGACGCTGGACGGCTTCAGCATCGGACACGGCAGCGATACCGAGGGGATGACCGGTGTCACCGTGATTCTCTGTCCCGAAGGTGCGGTGGCGGCGGCCGATGTCCGCGGGACGGCGACCGGCACCCGCCAGTTCGACTCGCTGCGGATCGGGCACAGTCTGACGACTCGCGCGCACGCGGTCGTCCTGGCCGGTGGCAGCGCCTACGGTCTGTCGGCTTCCGACGCGGTTCTCGAGCGACTCGCTGCGCAGGGCTACGGCCTCGACACCGGCATGCGCCGAGTGCCGGTGGTGCCGACGGCCATTCTGTTCGATCTCGGCTTTGGCGACCCCGAGGCGGTGCCGACCCGGGCGCTCGTGGAAGCTGCCCTCGATCGTGCCGGCGATGGTGACGTCGCGTGTGGCAGCGTAGGTGCTGGGACCGGTGCGACGGTCGCCAAGGTGAAGGGTCGCGAGCTTGGCATGAAGGGGGGCTTCGGCTTCGCCAGTCTGACGGTCCCGGACGGTCCGACAGTGGCGGCTGCCGTCGCGGTCAACGCCTACGGCTGCGTTCGCGACCCGTTGAGTGGCGAGCCGGTCGCGGGGGCTCGCGCGTCGGCGGACTCACACGAGATGCTCGACGGCGAAGCGGTGCTCGAAGCCATGCCGCCCGGAAAGAACCATCCGTGGGATGGGGCGGGCAACACAACTCTGGCTGTGGTGATGACCGACGCGCGCCTCACCAAAGCCGAAGCGCGCAAGGTGTGTGAGATCGCCTTCGGCGGCATGCACCGCACGCTGTCGCCGGCGCTGACGCTCTACGACGGCGACCTGGTCGTCACCATGTCGCGTGGAGAGGTCGACGCGAACCTTCACCAGGTCGGCGCACTCGCCCAGCGTGCGGTCGGCGAGGCGATCCTCACCGGTGTACGCGAGGCTGATGGCTTCGGGCTGATTCCGGCCGTCCGCGACCTCCGCTCCTCCTCCTGAACGGTTGGTTCGCCGGTCTGGCTGGCAGCTTGCAGGGCGTCATTGCAACAAACCTGCGTTGGCGCTAGCGTCGCTGACACGGAGCCCCCGGCTTGAAAGACGTTTTTCGGATCGGCAGCTATTCGAGAGAGGTGGCAGTGGCCGCGGTCTCGATCCTCGTGCTGTCCGCCTTCAGCTACTGGAGTCCCTGGGGCGAAGGGGCGGAGGTCGCGCTCGGGACGCGACTGGCTCTGGTGGCACTGGCAGCTCTGGCCGCGATTCATGCGCCGCTCGGCGTCGGGTCGCTGGGGCTCGGTGCGGCTGCCCTGCCGCTGGCGGTGGCTGCGCTCGGGCCGGCGGGTACCGGTTGGCTGGCCGCAGGCGCCTATCTCCTGCGGCGCTGCATTGTCCTGCTCCTCCCGGCCACGCGCTTTCCCGAGCGCTCGAACTGGCGTCTGACCAACACCCTTGAGACCTCCGCTCGCCTTGGACTCGCCGGTCTGGCGGCGGGTCTGGCGGGCAAGGCGATCGAGAGCGGCCTGCCCGACTCGCTGCGAGGGCTCGCGCTCCTCGGCGCGGTCTCCGGCGCCGCCTACGTGGCCGCAGTGATCGCGCTCTCGTGGATGTCCCACGGCGCGGTCGCTTCGCTTCTCTGGCGTGCGGCGGCTCGCCCGCTCGCTCTCGACCTGGGTGCGTGGACGTTCGGGCTGGTTCTGGTGGGCGTGGTGCGCCGACTCGGTTGGCTACCGGCTCTCCTGCTGTTGACGGTGCTCGCGGTGATGTCGCTCGAAGCGGCACGCAATGCGGGGCTTCGGCAGCAGGCGCTCGCGCAGTTGAACCTTCTGCGCGAGGTCACCCGCGCCGGACATCGCATCATCTTCCGTCGTCCCGACCTCCACGGGATCGCCGAACAGATCCACGTCGAGTGTGGCCGTGTGCTTCCCTTCTCCTGGTTCCACTTCGAGCTGCAAGGGAGCGGTTCGCGCTCGTGGGCTGCGGGTCCAGACGGGCGAGTCTTCGAGGGTGCGCCCGAGGTCCCGGAGCGGCCCGAACCGCTACCTGGCATCCATCGACGTTCCGGTTGGAAGGTCGTCGATCGCGAGTTGGTGACGGAGGATCAGATCCTGGCGCGCCTGCGACTCTGGTGCGACCCGCGCCGGATCGACTCGAGCGCTCTGACGCTCCTCGACACCCTCCTGCCGCAGATGGCCTCCGCGGTCCACCGTGCGCAGCTCGACCGGGACGCGCATCACGACCCGCTCACCGGACTCCCCGATCGTCGATCGCTCGAGAAGCGGCTCGAGCGCGCTTACGCGGACTGTCTCGAAGACGGTACGCCGATGGCGGTCGTCATGTGCGACATCGACCACTTCAAGCGCATCAACGATCGCATCGGACACGCGGCGGGAGATCAGGCGCTCATCGCGATCGCTCGTCTGATGGAGGACCATCGGCGCGAGACCGACCTCTGCTGCCGATACGGCGGCGAGGAGTTTGCGGTGGTGCTCGAGAGCACCGACGGGGAGACCGCGCTACGGGTGGCCGAGCGCCTGCGAGGCGCCGTGCAGCAGCTCGCCTTCGTGGTCAAGAGTCGCAAGGTGCCGCTGCGCATCAGCGTCGGCGTGGCGGCCTTCCCGGATCTTCAGGTGAAGGGTCCAGACGATCTCCTGACCCTCGCCGACGATGCGCTCTATGAGGCGAAGCGCCTCGGGCGCAACCGCTGCCTACTCAACGCGGGAGGCAACCGGTATCGCGACACCGAGGGGCGCCACACCGACGACGACGACCCGCAGCACAAGCTGGAAGTACCGACCCTCTTCGGCTGAAGAATAGGGGGACACAATACTCAATTCCCAGAGGCGAACTCATCGGGGTTCGGGGGAATTGAGTATTGTGTCCCCCAGATCAGTCCAGGGGCCACAGCGGCGCCAGCGCCCAGTCGGCCGCGTTGTGCTCTAGATCGCGGGGCGGCCCCGGCTCGACGACCTCCGCCGGAGTGCCGGTGTCCAGCAGGCTCTGATACTCCGCGCGGTTGGAGGTCACGGTCCCGGGTAGCCACTCGGCCGGCTCGTCACGTGCCAGGTCTTCGACCAGATCGAACGGAATGAAAAACGCGTCGCCCGGCTCCTCGATCAGGCCCTGAACATGCGCTCGCTCCGCCAGCCGTAGGTAAGCACGACGAATTGGTTCGAGCGCTCGGCGATAGAGCTCCCGGAAGCGACCGCGTAGGGGGTGACGCCGCGCGGTGGGCAGGTCGCCTGTCCGCGCGGCCAGGTGCTCGACGACGGCGGGACTCTCGCTCCAGTCGGGGGTCACCGGGTCGGCGACGCCCAGTGCGGCGAGGTCGGGCCGACCCGAGGCGACAAACGCGTGTGCCTCACGCCCGAGGCAAGGCGAGGGACGCGCACCACGAGCACGGGCGGAGCGGCGAGCGAAGGAGGCGATGATCTCGCCGAGGAGCGCATCGTTGAGTGCCGGCAGCTGTCGCGAGACGGTTCCCTGGAAGTGTTCCCAGAGTTCTTTTCCTCCGCCCCCCTGGGGCGCCTGGGAACGAGCGCTCGAGCGCCGCCAGGCCCGGAGTCGAGCACCGTGGAACAGGAGCGCACCGCGTACGGAGCCGCGGGGTGGCGGGCCGCTTCCCGAGGGTTCGAGCAGCGCTCCGAGGGTAGCGTCGGCGGCCGGTGAGCCCTCGAGTGTTCGCTCGAGCTTCGCGCCGTCGAGATAGAAGCGCAGGCGGACGATGCGGCTGGGCGCGCCGGGGGGAATGGGGACGCCCAGGCTGTGGAGGGCATATCGCAGCCCGGTCGTCGTCACGTGCCGGAGCAGCGTCGCTCCGAAGTGGGAGAGCGGAGGTTGAGGCCCCGGCAGGAGCAGTGAACGTGTCGACTGGCTCACGACAGCTCGGACTAGGGCTTCCAGAAGGATCGGGTGAAGAGCGCCATGATGGCGTACATCTCGAGCCGTCCGAGGAGCATCAAGAGCACCATCAACCCCTTGTCCCACGGTCCGAAGATCGAGAAGTTCATCGTCGGACCCACCGCGTTCAAGCCCGGCCCGATGTTGCCGATGGTCGCCGCAGCCGCCGTGGCCGCCGTGACCAAGTCCGGACCGGAGATCGTCAGGAGGAGAGAGCCGAGAGCCCAGGTACTCAGATAGAGAATGAAGAACCCGGCGACGCTACGTACGACCGAGTTCGGAACGCGGCTCTTGCCGACGAAGATCGACAGCACCGTGTTCGGGCTGAAGATCAGCCGCACCTCACGAAGGGCGGACTTGACCCCGATCACCATGCGCATGATCTTCATCGAGCCCGAGGTCGACCCGGCGCAGCCGCCGACGAACATCAGGCCGACGAGCAGCATGCGGCTGAAGGTCGGCCAGCGGTCGAAGTCCTCGGTTGCAAAACCGGTGGTCGTGAGGATCGAGACGACTTGGAAGAGAGTGTCGAGGCTGAGCTCGCCGCCGGCCCGGTAGACGCCGTGCGCGACCAGGTCGATCGCGATGGCGACGGTAGCGCCCGCGATGATGAACATGTAGAGACGAAACTCGGTGTCGCGGAAGAGGTTCCAGTTCTTACGACTTCGTAGTCGGTAGTAGAGCGAGAAGTTGGTACCCGCGCAGATCATGAAGAAGATGACGATCAGATCCACGAGCGGCGACTGGAAGGCCGCCACCGAGGCGTTGCGCGGCGAGAAGCCGCCGGTCGACATCGTCGAGAAGGTGTGGGTGAGCGCGTCGTAGAGGTCCAGGCCGACAAGCATCAGTAGGACCGTCTGGATGCCGGTGAAGGCGAGGTAGATCTTCCAGAGGATGGCGGCGGTCTCGCGAATGCGCGGCTGCAACGCCTCGGCCGAAGGACCCGGCACTTCGAGCTTGTAGAGGAAGCGCGCTCCCGGACCCAACTCCGGCAGGAGGGCGACAAACAGCACAATGATGCCCATGCCGCCGAGCCACTGGGAGAAGCTCCGCCAGAAGAGCACCGCGCGGCTGGCACTCTCGATGTCGGTCATTACCGAGGCGCCGGTGGTGGTGAAGCCGGACGCCGATTCGAAGAGTGCGTCGATCGGGTGGGCGAACGTGTCGGTCAGAAGATACGGCAACGCGCCCGCGATCGACGCCAGCGCCCAGCCACCGACGACGATCAAAATGCCCTCGCGTCGGTAGACCTCGCCGCCGGCCCGCCCGACGTACATGAGAACCAGACCGATCGCGCCGGTAATCAGCGCCGAGTTCAGGAACGCGATCGCGTCTCCCGTGTCTCCGTAGACGAGGGCGCACGCTGCGGGCGCCAACTCGGTCGCGGCCAGCAGCAGGATGAGGCGGCCGAGGAAGCGCAGGGCTGGGCGAAGGTTCAAAGCGTTCGTCCAGGCTAGTCGCGCTCGCGACTGGGGAACAGCAGGCGGACCGTCGGAATCTCTTCCTCGCGGACGAAGAGAATCACGAGGTCGCCGATCTCGAGTCGGTCGTCACCGTCGGGTACGAAGACGCGCTCTCCGCGGGCGACCGCGCCGACGATGAGGCCGCGAGGCGGCTTCATCTCGGCCAGGGTGACGCCGGCCGCCGGACTCGCCTCCGCAAGTCGCCGCTCGACGACCATCGCGCCCTTTTGCATCGAGACGATGTTGGAGCTGTAGTCACTCTCGATGTACTCGCGGATTCTCTGGTAGGCGAGCTGCCGCGGCGAGAAGACCTTCTGCAATCTGAGCCGCTTCCACAGCTGTGAGGTCTCGGCCCGCTGTACGAGCGCGAGCACCTGAGGCACTTCCAACTCCTGGGCCATCAGGCTGGCCATCAAATTGGTCTCGTCGTGAGCCGAGAGCGCGGCGAAGGTGCGTGCGCGGTCGATCCGCTCGGCCTTGAGCAACGCGAGCTCCGATGGGTCGCCATGAATGATCTGGTAGCGAGGGAACTCCTGCGAGAGCTGCTTCGCAACCGAGCGGTCCTTCTCGATCAACTTGACGTCGACCTGGAACGGTTCGAGCGACGACGCGACCGTGCGCGCCGTCGAGCCGCCGCCCGCGATCACGACGGTGCCGAGCTCCGCCCGGCTGCTGGCCAGCTGGCGCTCGGCCTTGCCGATCGAGTCGGTCGTTCCCAGGAGCAGCGCCTGATCACCCGGTTTGGCCTTGTCGTCGCCCGACGGGATGACGATGGTGTCGTCGTGGAAGATGCCGACGACGAGGGCGTCGTCCGGCAGGTCGAGTTCGCGGAGCGGCTTGCGGGTCAGCGGCGACTCCGCGTCGAGGTCGATCTTGCGCAGCTGTACCTTTCCTTCGGCGAGGTACTCCACGGCCACCGTGTTGTGGCCTCTGATCTCGTTGAGGATCTCCGTCGTCGTCAGCAGAGCCGTCGACAGCAGCAGGTCGACGCCGAAGAGCTCCTTGTAGAGCTTGCGCTCTTGGATGACCTCCTGAGCTTCGCTCGCGCGCACGACCGTTCGCTCGGCGCCGTAGTGTTTGGCGAGCACCGCCGCGGTGACATTGGCCTCCTCGGACGACGAGACCGCCATGAATAGATCGCACTCTCCGACGCGCGCCTCGGCGAGCGTGTGCGGGCGCGAACCGTTTCCGCGCACGACCCCGACTTCCAGCTCCTCCTCGATGCGATCGATGGTCGCGGGGTCGATCTCGATGACCGTGACGTTGTGTCCCTCGCGAGAGAGCGATCTGGCGAGGTGGAATCCGACCTCGCCCGCACCCATGACGACGTATTTCTTGGTCTTCATTCGAATAGGGGTGGCCGCTCTCTCGGGCCCCGAGAAGTGTACCGGCAGGAGGCGGTGCAAGTCGAAGAAGGCTGTAGCTACGCCGACTTGCTACTATCGAGCATCTAACCAGTGGCAGGGAGACGAACCATGAGAGACAGCAGACTTTGGTGTGCTCTGGCACTCGCGGCGATCGCTATCGCGTCGCCTGCGGTGGCGCAGGGCAATGGCAGCATCATCGGAACGGTCAGCCGTGACTCCGGAACGGGTGTCGGCGGCGTGGCGGTTGTCGTCAACGAGATCGGCGCCGCCGAGTTGACCGACTCGAACGGCAGGTTCGCCATCTCCGGCGTACCGGCCGGTACCTACTCCCTCAGCTTCACTCTCGGCGACAACGTCGCGACGGAAGAAGGTGTAGAGGTGAGTTCCGGCGATTCGACGTCGATCGACAAGATGGTCGACTGGGACATCGCCTTTGCCGAGACGATTACGGTCGTCTCCGCGTCGCGCCGCACCGAGCGCATCGTCGACGCGCCGGCGGCGATCACCGTGATCACCGAGGCGGAGATCGAAAAGCAGGCCTCGCACGGTCAGCTACCCAAGGTGCTCGAGTTCACTCCGGGCGCCGAGGTGACGCAGAGCGGCGTTTACGACTACAACTTCAATACCCGCGGCTTTAACAGCTCGTTGACCCGCCGGGTCGCGACGCTGATCGATGGCCGCGATCCCTCGGTACCGTTCCTCGGTGCGCAGGAGTGGGCGGCGGTCAGCTTCCCGCTCGACGACCTGGCGAATGTCGAGATGTTGCGCGGTCCAAGCGCGGCGCTCTACGGTGCGAACGCGTCGAGCGGCGTGCTGAACATGCTCACCAAGGAGCCTCGCTCGAGCCAGGGAGGCCTGGTTCGGCTGACCGCAGGTGAGCTCAGCACACTCAACCTCGATGCACGCTGGGCAGGACACCTCGGCAACGACTTCTACCTCAAGGTGGTGGGCGGACATCGTTCCCACGGCGACTTCACCGTCTCGCGTGTGGGGACAACCGAATATGCGGGCCTCCCGACCGAAGTGGTGCCGCTCGATCCGCTCGACGACGACGAGATCAGCTTCTACAGCGCCCGCCTCGACAAGCATTTCAACGACGGCGGACTGTTCACCATCGAGGGTGGCGACTTGAGCCTCGAGGGCCCCGCCTTCCAGACCGGTATCGGCCGAGTCCAGCTGCGCGACGTCTCCCGACCGTGGGTGCGCGCCAACTACAGCCGGCCGCACTTCAACTTCCTCGCCTACCAGACCAAGCGCGAGGCATCGGATCAGATCGCTCTGAGCTCCGGTGGGCAGATTCCGCTCGACACGGAGCGGGTCACATTCGAAGCCCAGACCAACTGGGGCTTCGCCGACGACAAGGTCCGCCTGGTCTTGGGCGCCTCGACTTCCGATGAAGACATCGACTCGCTCAACCCGGCGACCGGCCGGCAGAGTCTGATCTTCGAGCCGATCTCGAATTCCAAGTCGGCGGTCTTCGCACAGCTCGACTGGAGCGTGAGTGAGAAGGTCAAGGTGGTGCTCGCCGGACGGGTCGACGACAACGATCTGCATTCGTCGCAGTTCTCACCCAAGGCGTCGCTGGTCTACGGCATCAACCCGAATCACACTCTGCGCTTCAACTACAACGAAGCGTTCCAGGTGGCCAACTACTCCGAGTTCTTCCTCCAGGCGCCGGCTGCGCTGCCGGTCGATCTGACCGCGATCGAGGGCATCTGCCTTCTGGGTGGTGTGTCCTGCGGCTTCGGCGTCACGCCGGTGCTGGCGCTCGGCAACGAGACGCTCGATCTCGAAGAGGTGAAGAGCACCGAGATCGGCTACAGCGGCATTTTGGGCGGTAAGGCCTACCTGACGATCGACGTCTACCAGAGCCAGAACGAGAACTTCATCACCGATCTGCTGCCGCAGTTCGGCACTCCGCTCGGTCAGATCAATCCGAACTTCGGACCGTACACGCCGCCCGCGGGCCTGCCCGACCCTCTCGCCGCTCTCCTGATCGCCACGCTCCAGGGCGCTCTCGGCCCGAGCTTCGCGATTCTGTCGAACAATATCGACGGCAGCCCGATCTTCATCGGCGCTACGTACACGAACTTTGGTGAGGTAGATACACGGGGCGTCGATATCGGCCTCAACTACTACATCGACGACCAGTGGACATTCAACTTCGCCTATTCGAACTTCGACTTCGACATCAAGAGCTCGGCTCCGGGCCTGGATGCGCTGCTGGCGCCCAACTCGCCCGAGAACAAGGCGAGCATGGGCTTTACCTATGTTGCCGACCGCTGGGATCTGTCGGTCTCCGGTCGGTGGGTCGAGGAGTTCTTCTGGTCGGTCGGCCCGTTCCAGGGTGACGTGCCGTCGTACGAGACGTTCGACCTGAACGCAAACTACGACATTTCGGATCGCGTCTCGGTCGGAGTGCAGGTGTCGAACCTGTTCGACGACGAGCACTTCCAGTCCTTTGGCGGCGACCTTCTCGAGCGCCGCGCGCTCGGCAACGTCGCCTTCAGCTGGTAGACGGCGCCTCGGCGCTATCGAGTACTCTCCGGCGGCCCTCGTGGCCGCCGGTTTTCGTTGCGCCGTGCCGACACGGTCGAGGTAGAGTGAGTCGGGAAAGATCCCACGCTGCGCAGGAGACGGGAATGAAGATGCGACTCTGGACTTCACTCGCACTGGCGCTCGCGATTCCGGGAGTGACGGCGGGCGCCATCAAGGTCGAGGTGGCTCGCCCGGCCGACGCCGACTACGCGAGCTACAACTCTTTCGGGCTTCGCGCCAAGCCGGAGATCCCAGAGGGGCACCCACTCAGTGAGACGGGCGACCTCTTCAAGGCGGCGCGGAGCGCGGCCGAGGAGACGCTTCTCGCCCGCGGGCTGACCTTGATCAAAGGGGGCGAGCCCGACTTCTGGGTGAGCTTCTTCGGCTTCCACGACGAGGAGGTGTCGATCGAAGGCACCAGCCGGAAGGTCGGTGCGGTGCGCTGGGTCGGTGATCCTGGGGCGCACTCGACCCGCACGGTTGCCCACGAGACGCTGATCGTGGAGATCTACGACGGCGCGTCGGGAGAGCGGGTGTGGAGCGGCTGGGCGACCGGC
Organism: Candidatus Multivoradales bacterium; assembly: GCA_965212505.1. Taxonomy (GTDB): domain Bacteria; phylum Acidobacteriota; class Thermoanaerobaculia; order Multivoradales; family JAHEKO01; genus JAHEKO01. The sequence continues at coordinate 4,387,557 of OZ243123.1, read as the reverse complement.
GGCACGCAGAATCCCGACAAGATCAAGAAGGTCACCATGAAGATGGTGCGCCGAGTCCTCGAGGAGTTCCCGGTCCAATGATGCGAACGTTGAGTGGCGGACTCCTGGCGGCACTGCTTCTTGCCTTCGCCGCCGGCCCGCCGGTCGCCGCCGAGGAGCTGCCGGTGGTGCGGATCGGTGTGCTCGTGGACGGCCCCTGGGAGGGCAACGAGCTCGTTCGTCGCCTCACGCGCGAAGAGGTAACGGCACTCACCGACGGTGAGTTCGACGTCCGATTTCCAGACGACGCCTATCTGATCGGCGACTGGACTCACGCGCAAGCCAAGGAAAACGTCGAGCGCCTGCTCCGCGACCCCGAGGTCGACATCGTCATCGCATGGGGCCTGCTCGCGTCTCACGCCGTCTGCTGCTATCTGGAGCTGCCGAAGCCGGTGGTGGCGCCGGTCATCGTCGACCCGTTGCTTCAGGGGCTTCCGAAGCAGAACGGAGCCAGCGGCGTGCCGAACCTGAGCTACGTCGAGCTCGAGAACAAGATCGACGTCGAGCTCACGATCTTCCGGCAGATCGCGCCCTTCGACACGATTCATTTCCTGAGCATGAACCACCTCATCGACGCGATCCCCGAGCTGCCCCGTCGGACGTTCGAGCTGGCCGCTCAGGCGGGCTTCGAGGTGGGGTTGGTGCCGGTGGGCACGAGCGCCGACGAGGTGCTCTCTGCAATTCCCGAAGACGCGCAGGCGGTCTACCTCTGGCCGCTCCTGCACATGCCGGTAGAGGAGCGCCAGCGACTCATCGATGGGCTCACGGAGCGCAAGCTTCCGAGCTTCTCGTCGCTCGATCTGGGGGAGGTTGATGCGGGCCTGCTCGCGACCGCGACCCTGAACGACTTCTTCCCCCGGCTCGCACGTCGCGTAGCGCTCAACGTTCAGCGAATTCTGCTCGGTGAAGACGCCGGGCAGATCCCCGTCAGGTTCGACTATCGCCAGAATGTCCGCATCAACATGGAGACCGCGCGGCGGATCGGAGTGTCGCCGCGTTGGGACGTCCTGCTCGAGGCCGAGCTCGTCAACCCGGAAGAGGCGGGGCTCGAGGTGATGACGCTCGATCGGGCGGTCGACGAGGCGATCGCTTCCAACCTGGATCTGGCGGTGCGTCGCCGCAATCTGGCCGCTGCAGCGCAGGATGTGGCGCTCGCCAAAGCCAACTACCGGCCCCAGGTCGAAATCTCGGGGCTCGCCTCCCAGATCGATGATGACCGCGCCGAGGCGAGCTTCGGATCTCAGGCAGAGCGCACGACCTCGGCGTCGGTCTCGATCACGCAGCTGCTCTTCTCCGACATGGCCCGCTCCAACATCGACATCCAGGGCGAGCTCCAGGAGGCTCGAGAGCACGAGTTCGAGGCGCTGCGACTCGACATCGCCCAGGAGGCGGCCTCGACCTACTTGAACCTGCTCCGCGCCAGGAGCCTGGTGCGCATTCAGCGCAGCAACCTGGCGGTGACGCGATCGAACCTCGAGCTGGCGCAGATCCGCAGGACGATCGGCGCGGCCAATCCGGCCGAGGTCTTCCGCTGGGAGAGCCAGATCGCCACCGATCGGCGCGGCTTGATTCAGGCTCTCCAGAGCCAGAGGGCCGCCGAGATTTCGCTCAATCGGCTGCTCCATCGCGACTTGGAGCAGCGTTTCGTGGTGACCGACGTCGAACTCGACGACCCTAACCTGATCACCGGCCAGGACCGCTTCCAGGGCTACACCGAAACGCCCGCACGTGCGCGAGTGCTGCGCGACTTCGCCGTTCAGGAGGGGCTGACGGCGGCGCCCGAGCTCAAACAGCTCGACGCCGCGATCCATGCCCAGGAGCGGGTTCTTCGCAGTGCCCGTCGAGCGTACTTCGCGCCGACCGTTGCGATGCAGGGCTCCTTCGAGGAGATTCTCTCGCGGGACGGCGCGGGGTCGACGGCCACCGGATTCAGCCTCGGGGACCTGTCGCTTCCCTCGGCCGACGACACCAACTGGTCGATCGGTCTGAGCGCCAGTCTGCCGCTCTACAGCGGCGGCTCGCGGAGCGCCGAGGTGATCCAGGCCGAGGAGACGCTCACCGAGCTCAACACGCAGTTCGATGCGGTGGCGGAGGCCGTCGAGGCGCGCATCCGCGTGGCGATGCAGATCGCTCGTGGCTCGTTCCTCGGCATCGGCCTCTCGGAGCAGGCTTCGGCCGCGGCGCAGAAGACCCTCGACCTGGTCTCAGACGCCTACGCCCGGGGAGCCGTTTCGATTCTGGATCTGCTCGATGCGCAGAACGCCGCGTTGGCTGCCAACCAGCAGTACGCCAACTCGATCTACGACTTCTTCGTCGATCTGATGGAGGTGCAGCGCGCCGCCAATCGGTTCGACTTCTTCTTGAGCCCCGAGCAGCGAGACCTCTGGTACGACCGCCTCGAGGGCTTCTTCGAGCGCGCGGGGGCAAAGCCGCTCTAAAGAGCGCGATGGAGATGAGACGAATGACATGGAAACTGATCGGCTGTGTGCTGCTCGTGGCGGGCTTGTTGGCGGCGTGTGGCGAGGAGCTCCAGGAGGCGGCGCCGGTCTTGCGACCGGTGCGCTACGAAACAGTTTCGACCGGTGGGTTGGGCGTGGAGCGCTCGCTGGCGGCGGTGGTCCGGGCGGGACTCGAGTCGAGGTTGAGCTTCCGTGTGAGCGGCAGTCTCGAGAGGGTCAGCGTCGAGGTCGGCGATCGGGTGCGGCGCGGCCAAATCCTGGCCCGGCTCGACCCGACCGATTTCGAGCTGGGCGTCGATCAGGCCGAAGCCTCTCTCGCCCAGGCGCAAGCGAGCCTGCGCCGCGCCGAGGCGGACTTCGACCGCGTGCGCGCTCTCTACGAGAATCAGAACGCTTCGAAGGCGGAGCTCGACGCGTCGCGAGCCAACGCCGAATCTGCGGTCGCTCAAGTCGACGCCGCGGCCAAGCAGCTCGAGCAGGCGAACCAGCAGCTCGGATACACCTCACTGCGAGCCCCGAGCGACGGCGCGATCGCCTCGGTCCCGGTCGAAGTGAACGAGAACGTGCAGGCCGGCCAGGAGATCTGCCTGCTGATCTCCGGCGGTCGACCGGAGGTTGTGGTGCCGGTTCCCGAGGTGATGATCAGCTCCGTCGAGAGAGGGCAGCTCGTGACGGTCGAGCTGGCCGCGCTCCCGGGACAGACGTTCGAGGCCGAGGTGACCGAGGTGGGCGTCGCCCAGACCGGTACGGCGACCACCTATCCAGTGACTGCCCGCTTTGCCGAGACGCCATCGGCAATTCGCGCTGGCATGGCGGCCGAGGTCAAGTTCAGCTGGCAGGCTGCGCCGGATGACCAGCGTGTCGTGGTGCCGGGAGTCGCCATCGGAGAGGATCGAGAAGGTCGCTTCGTTTACATTCTGCAATCGGAGAGCGACGGCGAGGGCACCGTCTCACGGCGCGGTGTAGAGATCGGAGAGACGAGCAACCTCGGTATCGAAGTTCTGACCGGTCTCTCTGCGGGCGAGATGGTGGTGACCGCCGGCGTCCGTCGTCTGACGGACGGTATGCGCGTTCGGATGCTCGAAGGGAGCGAGGGGTAGGGATGAGCCTCACCCGCTCGGCGATCGAGCTGAACCGCGTCACGTTCGTCATTCTCTTCGTGATGGCGGCCTGGGGGCTGACTTCCTACGCGGGTATGCCGCAGTCGGAGGATCCGGGCTTCATCATCCGCACGGCGATGGTCCAGACGATCTTCCCGGGCGCAAGCCCCGAGCGGGTCGAGCAGCTCGTCACCGACAAGCTCGAGAAGGTCGTTCAGGAGATTCCGGAGCTCGACTTCATCTCCAGCGAATCGAAGACGGGTGTGTCGCTCTTGTTCGTCAACATCCAGGAGCGCTACGACGACATGCGACCGATCTGGGACGATCTGCGTCGCAAGATCGAGCGTGCACGGTCGGACCTTCCGGACGGCATCATCGGGCCGATCGTCAACGACGAGTTCGGTGATGTCTTCGGCACCATCGTCACCCTCACGGGCGACGGCTACTCGTACGCCGAGCTCAAAGAGATCGCCGACGATGTGCGCGACGAGCTACTGCTGATTCGCGAAGTGGCGAAGGTCGAGATCCACGGTTCGCAGGACGAGCGCGTCTTCGTCGACTACAACAACGCGCGCCTCGCCGAGCTCGGCTTGGCGCCGCTGCAGCTCAAGAACATCCTCGACAGCCGTAACATCATCAACCCCGGCGGCGAAATTCGCACGGACGAGGAGGCGATCGTCTTCGAGCCGACCGGCAACTTCGAGTCGATCGAGGATCTGAAGCGAAGTGTCATCACCGCTCCAGGTAGCTCTGAGCTGATCTACCTCCAGGACGTCGCCGACGTCTATCGCGGCTACGTCGATCCGCCGACCTCCACCATGCACGCCAACGGCGAGCGGGGACTGGCGCTCGCCATCTCGCTTCGCGAGGGCGGCAACATCCTGGTGTTGGGCGAGCTGGTTTCGCAGACCATGGAGCGCCTGCAGGGGACCTATCCGCACGGCGTCGAGTTCGAGTTCCTGATGTATCAGGCGGGCGCGGTTGCCAAGAAGGTCGACGACTTCGTCGGCAACCTGCTGCAAGCGGTCGGCATCGTGATGCTCGTCATGTTGGTGACCCTCGGGCTGCGCACCGGACTGGTGGTCGCCAGTCTGATTCCGATGGCGATTGTCGCCAGCTTCATCTTCATGGCCATCTTCGACGTCGGCATCAACCAGATGTCGCTGGCAGCATTGATCATCGCGCTCGGTCTCTTGGTCGACAACGCGATTGTCATGTCCGAGTCGATCATGGTGCAGATGTCCGAAGGCGTGCCGCGGGTCGAGGCGGCGGTCAAGTCGGCTTCCGAGATGCGGATTCCGCTTCTCACTTCGTCGCTTACGACGGCCGCGTCCTTCCTGCCGATCTACCTGGCCGAGTCGACCACGGGTGAGTACACCGCCCCGCTCTTCCAAGTCGTGACGATCACCCTGCTCTGCTCCTGGGTGCTCTCCCTGACCATGATCCCCCTCTTCTGCGTGCTCTTCCTGAAGGTGAAGCAGAAGGCGGGCGAGGAGGGCTACGACGGTCGCTTCTACACGATGTATCGCAACGCGCTGGTCTTCGCGCTCAAACACCGCTGGGCCTCTCTGGCTGCGGTCGTCGTCGTCTTCCTCGGGGTCATGCAGCTGTTCGCCTTTGTGCCGCAGATCTTCTTCCCGCCCAACGACCGGGCGACGCTCCTGGCGGAGCTCTTCCTGCCGACCGGAACGCCGCTCGCGGCGACGGAGGAGGTGGTGCAGGAGATCGAGGACTTCATTCGTAGCGATCTCTATGTGGGGCCGCAGGGGGAGGACAGCGAAACCGAGGGTGTCGTCAACTGGTCGACCTTCCTCGGCGCGGGAGCGCCACGCTTTATCCTGCCGATCAACCCACAACAGGCGAGCCCCGAGTACGCGATTCTGATCCTCAACACGACGTCGCGTGAAGAGGTCGACGTGGCGGTGAGCCGCCTACGCGACTTCTGCAATCGGTTCCCTGGCCTCAAAGCGAAGATCGACCCGTTGCCGCTCGGACCGCCTGCGAGCAATCCCATCGAGGTGCGGATCCAAGGCCGCGATCCGGACCGGGTCTTCGGCTACGTCGAAGAGGTGAAGTCGTTCCTCGCCAGCATTCCCGGGCCTCGGTCGATCGCAGACAACTGGGGCGCACGATCCAAGAAGCTCCTGGTTCAGGTCGATGGGCAGCGGGCTCAGCGTGCGGGTGTTACCAACCAAGACGTCGCCATCTCGTTTCAGACGCTGTTCTCGGGCTTCGAGACCACCGAGTATCGCGAGGACGACAAGGTGATCCCGGTGACCCTGCGCGCAGCGGGAGCCGGTGGGCTCGACCCGACGACGGTCGGTAGCGTCAACGTCTTCTCGCAACAGACCGGGAGGTCCGTGCCGGTCGGGCAGGTGGCCAACATCGAGCTGGCGTGGCAGCCGTCGAAGATCCTCCGACGGGATCGACTCGCCACGGTGACGGTCGAGTCGGACCTTGAGCCCGGGTACACTGCGATCGAGGTCAACACTCGAATTGTCCCCTGGCTCGAAGAGTTCAGCAGCGACTGGCCAATCGGCTACTCGTGGGCGATCGGCGGCGAGGAGGAAGAGGCGAGCAAGGCGAACGCGTCGATCGCGGCCAAGCTGCCCATCGCCGGGCTGTTGATCGTCTTGCTGCTGGTAGGGCAGTTCAACTCGCTGCGCCGGCCCGCGATCATCCTGATCACCATTCCGATGGGCCTGATTGGTGTGGTCATCGGCTTGCTCGTGATGCGCTCGTACTTCGGGTTCATGACGTTGCTGGGGGTGATCTCCCTCGCCGGCATCGTGATCAACAACGCCATCGTGCTACTCGACCGGATCAAGATCGAGATCGAAGAGAACGGGCTCACCGCACAGCGAGCGGTCGTCGAAGCCGCGCAGCGACGTCTACGGCCGATTCTGCTGACCACGATCACCACACTTGGCGGTCTTCTGCCGCTCTATCTCGGCGGCGGTCCGATGTACGAGCCGATGGCGGTGGCGATCATGTTCGGCCTGGTCTTCGCCACCGTGCTGACCCTGGGCCTGGTGCCGGTTCTCTACTCACTCTTCTTCCGAGTGAGCTACAAAGACTTCAGCTACTAGCGCCCGGCTCGTACAGCTGTGGGGGTCGAGCGCCCAGATCGACTCGAAAAAAGCCACGTGATGATCCTCCTCCGTCGTTTCGTCTTTGCCCTCACCGCTCTTGTGCTGCTCGCACCGATGGCGTCCGCTGAGGGCGCTTCGGAGTTCTGGCCCACCTGGCGCGGTCCGGCGCAGGACGGCATCAGCCCCGAGGGGAATCCCCCGACTAGCTGGAGCGAGACCGAGAACATCCGCTGGAAGGTCGAGGTCGAGGGGCGGAGCCTCGCGACACCGGTGATCTGGGGCGACCGAATCTTCCTGATGTCGGCGGTCGCTGTCGACTCCGACGCCTACGCCAAGAAGCAGGAGGCCGCGGCTGCCAAGCTCGAGCGGCGCGAGTGGCCTCCCGCCGTCGATCCGGTGACCCAGAGGTTTGTCGTCGAAGCTCGCTCGCGCGCAGACGGTTCGCTGGTCTGGCGCCGGGTCGCCTCGGAGCGGGTGCCGCACGAGTCGCACTACATCGACTCCTCGTTTGCGTCCGCCTCTCCGGTGACCGACGGCGAGGTGCTCCTGGCGCACTTCGGTTCCAACGGGCTCTACGCCTACGACCTCGACGGCGAACTGCTCTGGAATGTCGATCTGGGCGACATGCGCACCCGCAACGGCTTTGGCGAGGGCGCCTCGCCGGTGATCTACCGCAACTACGTAGTCGTCACCTGGGACCATGAGGACGAGTCGTTTCTCGTGGCGCTCGACCGCAGGAGTGGGCGTGAGCTTTGGCGCACCGTCCGACCCGATGAGGTCTCGACCTGGGCGACACCGCTCGTCGTCGAGTCCTCACGCGGGCCGCAGGTGGTGGTCCCGGGCACCGGACTGAGCCGTGGCTACAGTTTGAAGACCGGAGAGGAACTTTGGCGGATCGACGGTATGACCGTGAACGTCATCCCTTCCCCAATCCACCGACAGGGCGTCGTCTACCTGGCGAGCGGCTATCGCGGCAACATGCTGCAGGCGATCGCAATCGACGAAGCGGCGGGAGTGGTCGACGGGGAGAACGAGTTGCTCTGGCAGTACGAGCGCGACACTCCCTACGTGCCGTCGCTCCTCGCCTACGGCGACCAGCTCTACTTCATCAAGCACTTCCGGAACATCCTGACCAGCCTGGACGTGAACACTGGCGAGGTGATCTTCAACGAGATCCGGCTCGACGGAGTCGACAACGTCTGGGCTTCGCCGGTCGGGGCGGCTGGGAGGATCTACATCCTCGGCCGCAAGGGGACTGCCGTCGTGCTCGAGCACGGACGTGAGTACAAGGTGCTCGCCAAGAACCAGCTCGATGATGCATTCGACGCGAGCCCAGCGATCGCCGGCGACGAGATGTACCTGCGCGGTTCCAGGTTCCTGTACTGCATTGCGGCCGGCGACGCGTCGGCCGAGCCCGGCTCGTAGCCGCGTCCGGACAAGAAAAAACCCGCCGGCCTGAGCCGGCGGGTCGAATGCTTAGCTTCTGCGAACGTCTCTAGTCGGAGGTGCCGCAGTCGGTGACGATGGAGCCAATGTTCGTGCCCCAGTTGGTGACGCCGTTGGCGAGCGCCTTCGAGTATTCACCGAGGTACCAGAAGTCCGAGCCGTTCGGGTCGGTCGCCATGCTGGTGTAGTCACCCCAGCGGAACGGCGAACCGTCGAAGGCGTCGTAGTCCTGCTGACCACGCTGGATGCCCTTGCCGCAACGCATCGAACCGAGCGGCGTGTCGCCACGACGACCGCAGATCGCGGTGCCGGGCTCGTCGGTCGCCTGCGAGCGGGTGAAGCCGACGAAGGCATCGCCGCACTCGTTCGCCGCGATGTCGGCGAAGATGGCGTTGCGCGTGAAGTCGGTGTGCGTGTCGGGGCAAGTTAGACCGCCCTGAACGATGCTGTCACTCGCCACGTCGACCTCGGCCCACTGGAAGCAGTTGACCACAGCCGTACCCGACGGGTTGGCACTGACGGTCGCCGAGATCCAGGCGCTGCCGTTACGCTGCGTGGCCTTGGTCTGGATGCGCCAGTCGTTGGCCTGCAGGGTGCCTGTGGCTCCGGTCTGCGGCGTGTCGATCGGGAAGCCGCCGCCGCCAGGCGTCCATGCCGGCGTTGCGACCTCGATCGGGTCGCCGCCAACACCGAGAGCGTCCCACTCGAAGACGCCAAAAGTCTGGCCGTCGAACAGGTCATCCGTGAAGATGTGGTGCTCCGGGCCGGTGGTGGTCAGGTCCGAACCTTTGAGGTCCGCAAACTGCGGCGTCGAGCTGAAGCCCGTGGTGCCCATGACGACGGTGAGAGCAGCGCCGGCGTAGCCGTCGGCCTTCTCCATGCACCAGACGTCCGAACCGACGAAGCCGCCGAGGAACATGTTGGCGCCCATGCCGACGCACTCCGGACCGATGCCGATGTGGGGGTAGTCGAAGAACTCGCCGCCGAAGGCGGTTGCGATGGAATAGAGGAACCACGTGCCGTTCGGGTCGGAGTCGTCACTGAAGGCGACGCACGCGTGCGTGCCCGAGGCGTCCCAGGCCTGAACCCAGCGACCGGCGTCCTCGTCGTAAGCGACGTCGGGGTCGAAGGTGCCCAGCGGGCAGCCTGCGTCGGCGCTGAAGAAAGCGTCGGCATCGAAGAACGCCGGCACACCGCCGACCTTGTCGTGAATGCCGAAGACGCTGTTGACCACGGTCATGATGTGGTCTGGACCGACCGCGATCTCGGGATCAGGCGGCACGCTGAAGCCGACGTTGTCCTCGGCATCCGGGCCGTCCTGATAGTTCGTGATGGTCACGCCCGGAGGATCGAGGAGCGGCGGAACCGAGTAGCCGGCGTCCACGCCCGAGGTGAACCGCTGGCGCATTGCGCGGCGACGCATCCGGAGGGCCATCCGCTCGCCGATCGGGCTCTCGGGGCGGCCCTTTTCGACGGTCGGGTCGAATTGGGGTACGTGCGCACCGGTGATCAGCGCGTCCGCGGTGTTCGCGGTAACCGGGGCGATCGGGGCGTATTGCACCGGTGCCCGGCCGTCGCCTCGCGACAGCTTCACGCCGGCAGGTCCAGTGCCCTGGATCTCACCCGCAGGTACATCCATCTTTACGTAAATCGTTCCCGCCGCCGCCAAAGTGACGAGCAGCGCGGCCATCAGCCACAGAGTCGAATTCCGCCTCACAGCAACTCTCCTTTCCGCTTCCTGGTTCAGACAGCTTTTCTCATGCAGGAGAGAGACGTCTCCCGAGGGGTCACTCCCGTTCCTGCCTAATCAGCCGGGTAATGCCCGAGATTAGGGGCTACTCAAGTCGCTTGTCAAGCGATTTGGGCCGTAAGGTGTTGTGTTGGTTATATTTGCCTGTGGCTATGCATCCGGATCGAGCTCCAGATTCTCTTCCTCGGCGGGGGACAGTTTGCGTGCTTTCCAGGTGCCTCCGCCAAGCCGGCCGCCGCTCAGATCGACGGCTGTCCAGCCGCCCCGGATCTGGCGGGTCGCCGGGTTGAATTCGCCCTCCAGCACCGAGTCGAATCCGTTCGCGTTGTCGATCCGCTCGAGGTCGACCTTGTGGTCGGCGATCGTGCCGCGAAGCGAGCCCGATCGAGGGCCGGTGGTTCGATACGTGCCGGTGACGAGAGTCCCTTCGACGCGCAGCTTGAGCATGCCGATCTCGCCGGTGGGCTCGAACTCGATCTCCCAGAAGCCGTCGAGCTGACTCGGCGGGATCAACTGACGGCCCCGCTCTCGATCGAGCTCGGTCTGGATCTCGGCCAAGCGAGCCATCTGCCGGTAGAGCTGGTGCCGCAGCGCCGCCAGATCTCGAGAGGCGGCGTAGGCGGTCTCACGAGCCTGAGTGACGGCCGTCTCGAGCCGCTCGAGCTGCTCGAGTGTCATGCGGGGACGTTTGAGGGCGCGGTCCAACCCGTCCGAGCGGGTGCGCAAGGTCTGATGAGCCTCGCGCTCGGCGAGCCTGGCTCGGTCGTAGCGCTGCAACTCGCTGTCGAACAGCCGCGTTTCGATCCGCTGTTGCGCTTCGAGCGTCTCGACCGCAGGTTGCGCCCAAGCGTACGCCGCCAGCACCGCAAGCGCCAGCGTGATGAAGAGAGCTCGGTTCACTGGCGAAGATTCTACTCCCGCCTACGGAGCGGCTCGGCCGGGTGTCTAGCCCGGCCGATGCTCAAGCGTCCGGAGCGGCCGTGCCGGCGAGGTGCTGGTCGAGGAACTCGAGAATGGCACTGTAGCCCCTCAGCTGGTTCTCCTTCTTCACGAACCCGTGCCCCTCGTCCTCGAAGACGACGTATTCGACCGGCGTGCCGTTGGCGCGCGCCGCTTCGACGATGTCGTCGGACTCGGCCTTGAGCACGCGAGGGTCGTTGGCGCCCTGAAGCACCATCAGGGGTCGGACGATCTTGTCGGCGTTGAAGAGCGGCGAGATGCGAGTCAGGCGCTCGCGCTCGGCCGGATCCGACGGGTCGCCGATCTCCTTGAGCAGCGCGTCACGGAACGAGCCCCACCAGGCCGGCATGCTCTCGATCGTGCGCACCCAGTTGGAGATGCCGAAGATGTCGACCCCCACCGCGAACTCCTCGGGCGCCAGGGTCAGGGCCGCCAGGGTCATATAGCCGCCGTAGCTGCCGCCGATGATGCCGATTTTCTCGGAGTCGACGTAGCCGGTGTCGATGAGCATCTGCTTCGAGGCGACGCAGTCGCCCAGGTCGGCCTCGCCGTGCTTGCGGTCGTCCATCTGGTGGAACGTCTTACCGTAGCCGGTCGAGCCGCGGTTGTTGATCGCGTAGACGACGTAGCCGTGATTGACCAGGTACTGAATGATGTCGACGTAGCCGATGCGCGACTGACCGCCCGGTCCGCCGTGGACCCAGACCAGCGCGGGCGCCGGGTTCTCGGCGCTGGCGCCGTGCGGCTTGTAAAGGATGCCCGGAATTTCGACCCCGTCGTACGAGGCGAAGCGGGCTACCACGCCGTCGACCAGGTCGTTGGCGTCGACGTTTGCAGAGAGCGAATTTGTGAGCCGCCGCGGCTCGCCGCCGATCTCCTGCACGTAGAGGTCATTCGGGTTGCGACTGCTCGACGCGTAGAAGGCGAGTGTCTGCTCGTCGCGCGAGACGCGGATCTGGGTGACGTCGGCCGACGGCACCGCCGGCAGCTCGACCTGCGTCATCGTCGAGGCCTCGTACAGTCGTACCTCGGTGCGGCCGTCGTTGTTGATGCCGACGATCAGGTACTTGCCGTTCTTCGAGGGATAGCCGTACCAGACATCCCAGTCCGGCGACACAAGAGCCTCTCGCTCGCCGGTCGCTAGGTCATAGCGTACGAGTTGGTCGAACTCGCGACCTTCGTCGCTCGTCATGTAGAACGACGAGCCGTCGGGGCTGAACGACTGGAAGCTGTTGGTCGCCTCGCCCTCCGCCTCGGTGACCGAGGTGAGTTCGCCCGAATCGATGTCGTACAGGTAGACGTCGGTGTCGGTCGTGGTGTTGGTCTTCATCAGCGCGAGGGTGCGCTTGTCGGGCGACCGGTCCTGGAAGTCCAAGCCTGCGTCGTTCTGGTAGAGGAGCGTGCGCGAGTAGTCCGCGACCGAATACTCGTAGACGTCGACGAACCGCCGGTCTCGCTCGGTGGTGCCGACGAAGAACGACTGGTCGTCCCAAGCCCAGCCGTAGAAGAGAGCCCGATGGCCTTCTCCCGGAGTGAGGTCGGTGACCGTCCCGTCTTCCTCTTGGACGTAGACGTGGTAAAGCTCGTTGCCACCGTTGTCCTGCAGGTAGATGAACCGTTCGTCGTTCGGGAAGTAGCTCATCGCTCGCACGGTGTCCTCGGACGCCGTCAGGGCGACCGGCTCACCGCCCGCCGCCGGCACGGCGTAGGCGTTGTAGACGCCGTTGGCGTCTGAGCTCACCAGGATCTTGCTCTTGTCAGGCGAGAACGAGGCTCCAGAGGTGTTGGTGGTTCCGAGGAACTCGTCGATCGGGTACTCGGGAATCACACGGGCCGGTGGCTCGGTTGCGCAAGCCGTGAAGAGCAGTACGCAGACGACGGCCAGCGTCGAACGTCGGGGCGAGTCGAGCATGGGAACCTCCAGGTTTCTCTAGGGGCCGCGGGGTCGCGAAGCGGGAGTATACCGCTGGCGCGCCCCAGACATCCGTCTCGGCTCGCCGGTCTGCGTTCGGTAGGCTTGCGCTCCGGTGACGACCCCAGACGAACTTGCCCCCAAGCGGACGTTCCTACCGCTGCTGATCTCGCTGACGGCGCTGTTCCTGCTCTATCCGCTGATCATCGAGCTGGGCTACGTGCGCTTCTTCCGGGTCTGCTTTCTCGCCGTGATGGCGGGAGCCGTCTACTCACTCAGTGAGAGGCGCCACCGGCTCGTGGCGGCCTTGTGGCTGGCCGTGCCGACGGGCGTAGCGCAGATCGCAGCTCTGGCGACCCCTTCCCGCGCCGTCCTGGTGGTGTCGGTTCTACTCTCTCTGACGTTCACCTCGTACGTTCTTGCCGTTGTCATTCGCGCGGTCCTGCGGCGTGGGAAGGTCACCGGCGACAAGCTCGTCGGCGCAATCTGCGTCTACCTCTTGCTCGGTCTCGCCTGGGCAATGGTGCACGGCCTGATCGCCATCCTCCAGCCGGACGCCTTCAGCACACCGGTCGACATGGCGACGCTGAGTCGGCTCGGTTCCGAAGCGGAGTACGGCTTCGTCTACTACAGCTTCGTTACGTTGACGACGCTCGGCTTCGGCGACATCACTCCGATTTCGCCAACAGCTCGGGCGGCGGCGTGGATCGAGGCCGTCACGGGCCAGCTCTATGTCGCCATTCTCGTTGCCAGGTTGGTGGCGCTCCAGATTCTGCACGGTACCGACACGGAGGGACCGGCTTGAAAGGTCGCCGACTGAGGGCGGTGCTGGGGGTGCTGGCGTCTCTTTTGTTCTCTGTGAGCGCTCATGCCGGAGAGGAGCGGCCCAAGATCGGCCTAGCGCTCGCCGGAGGTGGAGCCAAGGGCGGTGCGCACGTCGGCGTTCTCCGAGTCCTCGAAGAGCTCAACGTACCGATCGACTACATTGCCGGCACCAGCATCGGTTCGATCGTCGGCGGCCTTTACGCCACCGGCCTGTCTGCCGCGGAGATCGAGGAGACGCTGGCGACCACCGACTGGGACGACCTCCTACGCGACAAACCTGCGCGGCGAGACCTCGCCTTTCGGCGCAAGGAAGACGACGCACGCTATCTCTTCGACCTCGAGCTGGGGCTTTCGAAGAAGGGGCTCGAGTTCCCGGGCGGGCTCCTGAACGGCCAGAAGCTCTTCTTCATGTTGCAATCCCTCACCCTGCCGGTGGCGTCGATCGACGACTTCGATGAGCTGCCGATCCCTTTTCGTGCCGTAGCCACCGATGTGCGCACAGGCGACATGGTGGTCATGGGAAACGGGAGCTTGGCGACCGCGATACGGGCGAGCATGGCCCTGCCGGCGATCTTCTCCCCTGTCGAGCGCCAGGGGCAGCTGCTGGTGGACGGGGGCATGGTCAACAACGTGCCGGTGGACGTCGTGCTCGACATGGGCGCCGACGTGGTCATCGCGGTCGACCTCGGTGCGCCGCTGTCGTCGCAAGAGGTCGAGAACCTGGTGGGCGTCTACCAGCAGACCATGCGCATGCTCACGCGCCCCAACATGACGCGACGCCTGGAGATGGCGGACCTGGTCGTCGAACCGCCCGGAATCGTCGACTTCAAGACCATGGACTTCGGTCGCATCGCGGAAATCATCCCGCTTGGCGAGCAGGCTGCGCGAGAGCATGTGGAGACTCTCGAGCGGTGGGCGATCGGGCCGGACGCCTTCGCCGAGCATCGGGCGACCCAGCGGCCCCCAGAGAGCTCCGCTCGAACGATGAGTTTCGTGCGGGTCGAGGGAAACGAACGCGTCGATCGGCGCGTCATCGAACACCGACTCCGTCATCGACTCGGAGATCCGCTGGATCTCGACGAGCTGTTCGCGGATCTCAACCGCGTCTACGGCCTGGGCGATTTCGAGCTGGTCGACTTCGCGATCGATGAGACCGGTGGTGAACAGGGCCTCGTGGTACGGACTCAAGAGAAGCCGTGGGGGCCCAACTATCTGCACTTCGGCATCGGATTCCAATCCGACCTCGACGGTGAGACCGAGTTCGGCCTGCTGGCCAATCTCACGCTCTCTCGCCTCAACCGCCTCGGCGGCGAGTGGCGCAACGACCTCTTGATCGGAGCGCGGCGCGGCCTCTTGAGCGAGTTCTACCAGCCGTTCGATTTTGGTGGGTCGTGGTTTGTAGCGCCCAGCTTGGAGTTCACCTCCGAACAGGTCGGCTTCTTCGTCGATGGACGGCGGGCCGCCGATCTCGACGTCGACGTCACTTCGCTTTCTGTGGACTTCGGCCATCAGTTCACCAAGTACGCCGAGATGCGACTCGGTTTCGAGACAGGTCGTGCCGAAGTGGACGTAGCGACTGGGGAATTGCCCGGCTCGGGCGCGCCCACGCCTCTGCTCGACGAGGTCGAGTTCGGCGGCGTTTCGTTCGAGTTCAACTCCGACCGCTTGGACCGCGTGACCGTCCCACGCGACGGAACAGTGAGCCAGTTGCGACTCTTCACCTCGCTCAACGAGCTCGGCTCTGAACAGGAGTTCGACACCGTCGAGCTCTCGGTGTTGACCTTCCGCAGCCGTTTTCGACAGACCGTCTTCGGCAGCATCGACGCCGGATGGAGCTCAGGTGACCTGCCGGATTGGGCCGTCTTCCGGCTCGGCGGCTTTGCCTCGCTCTCGGGCTTCGCCGAGAACGAGCTCCGCGGTCAGTACAGCGGCGTAGCGCGGGCCGGCTACTACTACAACATGCGTGGCAACCTGTACCTGGGCGGCTGGCTCGAACTAGGCAACGTCTGGCAGACGACCGACGAGATCAAGCTCGACAACGCCATCTTTGCCGCCACCGCCTTCCTCGGCCTGGACCTTCGCTTCGGACCGCTCTACATCGCCTTCGGTCAGGCGGAAGAAGGGGAGAACAAGGTTTACGTTTCCCTGGGTCGGGCGCTGTAGCCGCCTCGCTCGACGGGGTGTGGCGCTAGTCAGGGAGCGCGTCTGCAGAGGACAATCAGAACGATCGTTGGCGTCGGGTCTCGGAGTCGCGAGAGCGAGCCGTACCTCGACGCCGCGTGCTATAACGATCCTCCGCTGGGTCTTCTTCGAGAGCTGGAAAGGGTGTCGGAATGGCTTGGATGAGGTGGTGTCCTGCAACTGGCTTCATCGCGGGCGCGCGAGCGCTGGCAATCCTGCTCATGCTCGTGCCTGCGTCCGCGATGGCGCAGTGCGAGTTGACTCGCCTCGAGGCCTCCAACGGCATCGACGGTGACCATTACGGCGCGGTGGCGATCGACGGTCGGAACGTCGCCGTCGGCGCCCAGTGGACCGACGTCGCCGCGGGGAGTGTCTATCTATACCGCCTGAACTGGGAGCCAGCGGAGGGCGGACCCGGGGAGATGACCTGGCAGGAGCGCGCGATTCTCGAGGCCGACGACCGGGCGCCGGGCGACAACTTCGGCGAGCTTGTTTCGATCAGTGGTAACCGGGTACTGGTTGCCGCGAAGGGGGACGACGACAGCGGCTCGCTCTCCGGCTCGGCCTACGTTTTCTCCCAGAACAGCGGTCGGTGGGTGCAGGAAGCCAAGCTCACGGCGCCGGACGGCTCCCGCGACGATCTGTTCAGCGAGGGGATCGCCATCGACGGCGACTGGATCGTCGTCGGCGCACGCGGTCATCAAGATTCCAGGGGCGCCGCGTACGTCTACCAGTACAACCAGACCGACTGGGACTTCTTGCAGAAACTGCAGCCGTCAGATCTGGTCGACATTCATATATTCGGGGCTGCGGTGGCGATTTCGGGCGACCGGATCGCCGTGGGCGCGCTCGGCGACGACACGCACGGCGTCAACACCGGCGCCGTCTACATCTTTCACTGGAACGGCACCGAGTGGGAGGAGGAGGCCAAGCTCACCGCGCCTCAGACCGACATCGCCGACAACCTCGGCGAGTCGTTGGACTTCGGGATCAACGACCGGCTCCTCGTGGCCGGCACCGAGGGTGGTGCCGCGGCCTATGTCTTCCGACGCACCGAGAGCGGCTGGCGCACTGTCCCGGTGGCCCAGCTCGTGGCGTCCGACGGCGACGCCTTCGATGAGTTCGGCGCCGCGGTTGCGGCGACCAACAACACCATCCTGGTGGGCGCGCCGTTCGAGGGACCGGCTGCGGACGGTGCCGTCTACGTCTACACGCGCGACGGCAACAGCTGGACGGAGACTTCGAAGTTCAAGGCCGGCGACGCCATCCAGTTCGACGACTACGGTCGGACGGTCGGGATCTCCGGCCGCCTCGGCCTTGTCGGCGCGCCGCTGCACCCGTTCGAGTTCGGTCCGGGGCACGCATACGTGCTGAGCCTGCACGAGTCGTTCTGCCCGTAGCGACGCCTCGTCGTGCGTGTCTTTCCTCCCCCGGAGCGCGGTAGACTGAAGGGAGACGGGGCGTGGCGCAGTCTGGTAGCGCATCTGCTTTGGGAGCAGAGGGTCGTCAGTTCAAATCTGGCCGCCCCGACCAACGGTTCTCTACTCACCTGCCAGTAGCTCAGCTGGATAGAGCAGCGGCCTTCTAAGCCGCGGGTCGGGGGTTCGAATCCCTCCTGGCAGGCCATTCGTTCGCCTACCGGCTTCGTCCTGTCCTGCCAGGAGGGATTCGGAGGTCGCATCAGCGACTTCGTCGCTGCTGCTCGTAGCGAATCCGTTCCTACTGATCGCAGACCAGACTTGGCCAGCTGGCTCCGTCCTGTCCTCTGCTGCTCGTAGCGAATCCGTTCTTCCCGATTGCAGGCCGGACTTCCGCCTACCGGCTTCGTCCTGTCCTGCCAGGAGGGATTTCGGAGGTCGCATCAGCGACTTCGTCGCTGCTGCTCGTAGCGAATCCGTTCTTCCCGATTGGAGGCCGGACTTCCGCCTACCGGCTTCGGCCCGTCCTGTCAGGAGGGACTCGGAGGTCGCGTCGCGTCGACGCTGCTACTTGATCTCGATCGCCAAGACTACCGGGGCGGTCAAGGTCTCTTCGTCTCGGATCGTCCCGTCCGGCTGAAGCCGGGCGACATGGCTGTTGGCGAGGAGCAGGAACTGGTTGCCGGCCAGGGCTCCGGTGGTGGGTTCGCTGAGGGTGGGGTGGTGGTGGGAGAGGAGCGTGCGGACGGCGGTGACCGTTGTTCCCGTGTCGTCGAGGGTGGCGGCGATGACTCGGCCGGGGTTGGTGACGTTCTGGACGCCGTAGAGCGCGTTGTCACGCAGGTAGAGGCCGTCGATGGCACCCAGGGTCTCGCGGGTGTCGTTGTCGATGCGTGGGAGGAGCTCTCCGGAGGCGATCTCGATTCTGCCGATGCCGGTCGAGTGGGCCACGTAGAGCGCCCGGCCGTCTGCCGAGAGGGCGAGGCCGTTGGCGCCGGGGAGGGCGAGGTCGGGCCACCACGGCTCGAGGACGACGCTGGCCGGTTTTGCGCGCCGGAGCTTGCCGGTGCCCGAGTCGGTGGCGTAGATCGTTCCGTCGGCGGCGACGGTCACGTCGTTGAGCTGGGCGGCTCCTGCCGCTTCGAGGCGGCGCACGATCTTGCGAGCTTCGAGATCGATGACAATCACGGCGCCGGTCGGTTCGGGCTCCCCTTCGGGGACCTGCGGGCCGATGTCGACGGCGATGAGCTGTCGCCGAGCGCTGTCGACCACCAGGCCGAGGATCTGGCCGAGACCGTCCGTGGGGCCGAGGAGCCGGGTCTCGGTTCCCACTCGGGTGAGCTCGACGATCTCTCTCTGCGCCATGCTGCCCATGTAGACCTTGTCGGTCACGGCGTCGTAGGCGATGCCTTCGGGAACGAGGTCGGCCCTCGCCGAGGCGTAGGCCGCGTAGGCGTCGGTGACGATGGGCAGGCTCGCCTCCAGGCGCGCCCTGGCGACTCGGAAGCGAGGCTCGCTCCAGATGCTGTCGAAGCCGAAGTCCGCCACCGGAAGGAAACCCTCTCCATGACGCGCAACTGCGGCGAGTGCCTCGGCCACCAGATCGGCGCGTCCGCAGCGCGCGAGGAAGAGCGACTTGTAGAAGTGGAGGGTCGCGTCGTCCGGTCGTCGAGCCAGCACGCTTTCTATACCGTCGAGGCGAGCACGTTGCTCGGGACAGTCCGTTTGCGCCGCAAGGTCGCCGGGAGCCACGAGGAGAACGAGGCTGAGGAGAAGAGTAGCTCGCATGATCGGTGTACGCAGGGAGGTCAGTAGGGTTCGAGGCGAGCGAGATTCTCATTCGCCTCCTCGCGCATCGTATGCGAGGGGTGCCGATCGGCGATGCGCTCGAGGCACGCGGCGCAACCGACACGGCGGAGCGCCTCGACCGCTTCCTGCTGGGCAGCCGGAAGCTCCGAACGGAAGGCGAAGGTCTCGAGAGCGGCCATCGTTGCGTTCGACCTGGGCCGTCGGCCGAGCCAGGAGATGAACTCCTCGTGCACGGACGGCTCCGCTTCCTCTCGAAGCAAACGGTCACCGGCGGCGAGAGCGAAGTCGAGCTCCTCATGGAGCGCGAGCGCGCCCGCCAGCTCTCTGCGTGACTCGGCCGGTGCCGTCAGCCACAGGCGCTCGATCTCCCGAAGAGAGGCCGGGCCGTCGAGCCGGCCCAGCCACTCGGTCGCCGACGCATCAACTTCCGCGGAGCGAGGCGTCTCGAACCCAACCGCCCGACCGTCTGGGCGTGCCCAGATTAGGAGCTCGTTCCACTCGGCGCGGTGGCCTCGGTCGAGCAGCTCGCGCCGCAGATCCCCCTGTCCCCTTCGCCGATCGCTGCTGCTCGACGTGTCGCCGGACAGAGACGAAGCGACAACCCAGGCGCGGACCGATTCGACGGTGCCTTCGGTCACCAGCGCCGCGAGTTGTGCGCGAGGTCCGAGGGTGATCAGTAGTGCGAGCAAGAGTCCGGCCGCCAACCATCGAAGCGCAGTGTTCCGTTCGGGGTTCGACTTGCCCCGCAGGAGATGACGTACGCGCTCGCTCAGGTTCCCTCCGGCCATCGAGGCGCTTGCGATCGACAACGTCTCGCGGCCGACCCGGACCAGCGCTCCGGCGAGGTCGAGCGGATCAGAACCCCTCTCGATTGCCCATTGGTCGCTCCGGCGTTCGGCGATCTCGACCAGCCGTCGTCTCTGCCAGCGGTGGAACGGTTGGAAGAAAAAGAGTGCCTCCTGGAGCGCCGCCAAGGCGAACCAGAGCGGGTCGGCACGCTCGAGATGGGCGAGCTCATGGCGAACGATCGCGTTGCGTTGCGAAGAGTCGAGAGAGTCGGCGAGATGCTCGGGGAAGAGCACGACGCCGAAGGCGGCGAGCGGCGTCTCGACCTCGGAGGTGACGACAACCCGAGTTTGCTGGCTCTCGCTCAGCCCCGGCAGCGTGTGCAGGCGCCGGCCGGCTCGGACGGCTCGGACACGTGAGCGGATGGTCGCGAGCTCGTAGAGCCGGCGTCCTGCGAGGACAAGAGCGGGCGCCAGCCAAAGGGCGAGTGCGAGGTGTTGTAGTGAGAGGTTCTGAACTGTTCCGGTCCGGCCAGAGTGCGAGGCCTTGCTTTCGGCTGCCGGTGACGAACTCTGGGCGACCCGCTCGGTGACGAGACTCGGGCTGGCGAGCGGGTGCAGATCGGCAGGCATCTCGAGGGCAGGGCCGCCCCCGGCGAACTGGGCGAGCGTTGTCGTCAGCAGGGCCCCGAAGAGCGCGCAGCGAACGGTGCTCTCCCGCCATGTGTCCCGAGCCAGCCATCGAAGCGCGATCCATCCGGCGACGCCGAGGAGCGAGCTGTGGATTGCATAGGTCGCGAGCCAGCTGAAGAGCGCGTCACTCATTCCTTCGATTCCCCTCGCTCGAGCCGCTCTCGAGCCTCCGAGAGGATCCGTTCCGCCTCGTCGAGATCTCCCTCGGTCAGGTCCGAATCGTCGACCAGGGAGGCGACCAGAGCACCGAGACGGCCGCCGAAGAGCGGGCGCGTTCGGTCGACAAACTCCGAGGTCACCTGCTCGCCCATCCTGTCTTCGGTCAGGAGAGGCCGATAGACGAAGGCGCGACTGACCCGGTGGCGTGAGACGAGACGCCGCTGGGCGAGTCGCGAAAGGAGCGTAGCCACGGTCGCCTGAGAGGTGCGCACTTCGGGTCGGAGCTCTTCGTGAACGTCGACAATCGTCCCCTCGCCCAGTCGCCACAGGGCGGTAATGATGCGGAGCTGCAGTTCGGTGAGCGGGGCCTCCGCTGGGCGGTTTTGTTCTGGCGTCACAATTGTGAAATCATACAGCTGTTTGAGACGGGTGTCCAAGTTGAGTCCTCCAACGTTGTTCGACCCCAATCGCCCGTTTCTGCGCTTTGAAGTCAAACAGCTGTTTGAGAAAGGATGACCTCATGATTCGACTCCTCAAGACGATGGTCGCCGTCGGCCTGCTGCCCTTGGCACTCTCCGCGCCGGCCGCCGCCGAGTTGACCGCGAGCCAGTGGCGGGAGGACCTGGACGTGTTGGCCGAGCACGTTCGCAGTCGCCACCAAAACGCCTTCCACTCGATCACCGAGGAGGCGTTCGAGAGCGAGGTGGAGACTCTACGAGCGGCGATTCCCAGCCTCGATAGCGCAACGATCGTGGTCGAGATGATCCGACTCGTCGCCTCGGTGAATGACGGGCATACACGGCTCACGCTACCCGTCGACTACGAACATCTCGGGCTGCGACTCGGTCACAATCCGGACCCGGAACCGGCCCCAGGCGTGCCGCGGTTCGGCACTCTGCCGGTGCGTTTTCGAGCACTCGGCGGCGACGTGCACGTTGTCGCTACGACAACCGCTTTCGAAGATCATCTCGGTGCGCGAGTGGTTTCGATCGGCGGCACTCCGGTCGAAGCCGCCCTCGAGGCCGTTGGACTGTGGGTCTCGAGCGATACGAGTTCTGGCAAAGAACTCATGGCCGCCCGTAACCTTGGGATTCCCACGCTTCTGGCTGCTGCCGGCGTCACGGAGCGCGGCGCGGCTGTCACGGTCGAACTCCTCAAAGGCGATCGGCACCTCGCGGTCGAGCTTCCTCACCTGGCGTACGGCGCTGAGGACGAGTGGCTGCTGCTCGGCTCGATGGCCCCGACGCCGGTGTGGCTCACACGGCGGGACGACTGGTTCTGGCTCGACTATCTCGAAGAAGAACGTGCGCTCTACGTGCAGATCAATCGCATGAACGACGTCCCTCTGGGAGAGACGTTCGGGGAGTTCGGCCGCCGAGTCGACGTGGCGATCGCGCGGCATCGACCGGAGCGTGTGATTCTCGACCTGCGGCACTGCCACGGTGGTGACGGCACGCTCGGTCGGGCCGTGGTGCTACCGCTGATCCGCTGGCCGGGCTCCTCTGAGCCCGGCGGTGTGGTGACACTGGTGGGTCCCGAGACCTTCTCGGCCGCGGTGCTCCTGCTCGACCGGCTCGAAGAGTGGACGCAGAACATGCTCGTCGGGTCCGAGCCGGGCAGTGGCCCGGTCTCTTACGGCGACGGAGATCGGGAGGTGTTGCCGAACTCGAAGCTGGTCGCCCGCGTCTCGACGACGTCCTACAAGGGCTGGACGGGTGGCGATCGCCGAACGTCTTATGACCTCGACCTACCGGTCGACCAGACCGCCGAGGCGCTCGCCTCTGGTCGCGACCTCGTTCTCGAGGCGGCGCTTCGGCACCAGCCGGGCGAAGGGCTGGCCGAGCAGCTCATCCGGGCGTTTGACCTCGGTACGGTGAACTCGAGCCTCTTCATCGGCTTCCGCAGCCGAACCGATCCGCGCACCGCCGACCGCTCCTTGGAAGCGCCGATGAACACCTTCGCGGCCCACGTGCTCGAGAGTGGCAACGCGCGTTTTGCCGCAAACCTCTACCTCTACAACCGTGAGTACTACCCCGACTCGTTCACCGCCTGGCTCGGCGAGGCGGATGCCTGGTTGAAGGCGGGCAATGTCGAGGCCGCGCGCAACGCCATCGACGAGGCCCGAGAGCTCTCGCCCGACGATCCCGAGCTGTCGGAGATCGAGGGGCGTATCGCCGCCGCGGAGGCAGATTCCTAGCGCGGGAGGCCGAAGCGCGGATTGCGAATCACCGATTCGCCATGCATAATTCGCGGTTCGAGTTACGTGGTGAGTGTAGCTCAATGGTAGAGCACCTGACTGTGGCTCAGGATGTTGGGGGTTCGAATCCCCTCACTCACCCCAGTACCTCGTTTTGCGCCCTTAGCTCAGCTGGATAGAGCGACAGCCTCCGGAGCTGTAGGTCAGGGGTTCGAATCCCTTAGGGCGCACCAAACCTCCTTCGCTACGCTCGAGGAGTTTCGCCGAGCGCCTAGGGGGGTTCGCACGTTGCGCCATCTCACCCACCGTCTCGGGGCGCTCAACTCCCCCTCGGGTAGGCCCGTAAGGAGAAAACCGGACCGCCGCGAGCCGCGAATCTAGGAGGGGCTCGCGCCTCGGTGTGAAGTATTCCGTTTGACGACCACGAGCCCGACAAGTAATGTCTGTCGCGCTATAAGTCTTTGGGGGGTAGAGGTTCCAAATGATGGGCAGGACAGTTTTCGGCTCGTTCTTCGTGCTTCTGTCGGTGGTTGCGTTGCCGCACGCCGCCGAGGCGGTGGTGTCCGCGCAGATTGTCGACAAGACCGCGGAGATTCCGCAGACGATGTTCTGCGGCGAGACCCGAGTCGTTTCGATCACGGTGCGCAACACCGGCCAGACCACCTGGTCGCGTGACGCCGGTTTCGCCCTCGGGAAGGCGGATCTGGACGATCCGCTCTTCGAGCGCGGCGAGGTGCGGCTCACAGGTGATGTGGCGGTCGCGCCGGGAGAGAAGCACATCTTCGACGTGCCGCTGACGGCACCGAGCGCGCCGGGCGAATACATCACCCTCTGGCAGATGACTCAGGATCGAGGCGTCTGGTTCGGCAACACCCTCAAGCGGCGCATCTACGTCGTCTGTGACGAACCGGTCGACACGTCGACCCTCAGTGGAACGGTGATGGTCGGCTACCAGGGCTGGTTCGGCTGTCCCAAGGACGGCTCGGATCGGGGCTCTTGGCGCCACTGGTTCAAGGCGCGCAAGAAGGCGGCGCCCCACAAGGCGACGTTCGATCTGTGGCCCGACGTTTCGGAGCTGCCGGAAGAGCAGCTCTGCTACAACACCGGCTTCAAGTACCGAGGCAACGCTCTGGCGCCGCTCTACTCGAATTGGCATCCAGAGACCGTCGACACTCACTTCCGGTGGATGCGCGAGTACGGTATCGACGGTGCCTACCTCCAGTGGTTCACCAAGCAGTACGAGGCGGCGGAGCACCCCAAGGCGACGGCCTCCGACAAGGCCGAGTTCCAGTTCCGGGTCGACGTGACGAAGAACGTCATGGCGTCGGCCGAGGAGCACGGGCGCGGGTTTGCAGTCTTGCTGGACATCAGCGGCCACCCAGAGAAGACGATGGTCGAGGACATCAAGCTGCTCTGGCGGCACCTGGTCGACAAGGTCAAGGTGACGCAGAGCTCGTCCTACATGTTCCACAAGGGACGGCCGGTCTTGGCGATCCGGAACCTTGGCCGAACGAATCGTCCCGGGACTCCACAAGACTTCCAAGAGCTGATCGACTACTTCCACTTCAAGTCGCCTCCGCGACTGCGCGCAACCCTCGTCGGTGGCCTGCCGGCCTACTGGAGGACGTTGGGTGAAGACTCGCAGGATGACGAGGCTTGGGCCGACGTCTATCGCGGGTTCGACGTGATCCACGGCTGGACGGTCGGACGCTACGAGAACGAGCGCGCGGCCGACGCCTTCAGTGCGAACGTTGTTGCCGGCGACGTCGAAGAGGTCGAGCGCCTCGGCAAGGAGTACATGGCGGTGGTCTTCCCCGGCTTCTCGAACCACAATCTGACTCGGGTGGCGGAGAACCGGCGGGCGCAGAAGCTGAATGCGATCAAACGCGACACCGGTCGCTTCTACTGGCGCCAAATCTTCAACGCCCTCTCGCTCGACATCGACATGCTCTACATCGCGATGTTCGACGAGGTCGACGAAGGGACGGCCATCTACAAGACGGTCTCGCGGCGCAAAGACCTGCCACGCCAGGGCAAGTTCGTGCCGCTGAGTGAGAAGGGTGTCGAGCTTCCGAACGATTGGTATCTGCGACTCACGGGTGAGGCGAAGCGGGCGATGGGTCTCCGCCTGCTGGTCGACGAGTCGCTGCCAATTCTTCCTTGATCACTAGGTCCTGAAGCGGCCTGGGCGACGTATGCTAGGTAGGCCCGCAGGGCGCGGGCGACCGGAGTTGTTCATGGCCGAGAAGACCTTCACCCTGCGCGTCAACGGAAAGACGCGCCGAGTCGCTGCGGAGCCCGACGAGCCGCTCCTCTGGGTGCTGCGGGATCGCCTCGATCTCAAAGGCGCCAAGTTCGGGTGCGGCGCTGGGCAGTGCGGCGCTTGCAAGGTGCTGGTCGACGGGGAGGCTTGGCCCTCCTGCCGACTGACGATGTCGGCGGCTTCGAAGGGTCAGGAGATCTTCACGATCGAGGGCCTCGGGACGCCGGAACGGCTCTCGGCGATCCAGGCGGCTTTTGTCAAGCACGGCGCCTTCGGTTGTGGCTACTGCACCGCCGGCATGATCGTGGCGGCCACGGCCCTCCTGATGCGCAAGCGCAATCCGAGCCGTCGAGACATCGTGGCGGCAATGGACGGCAACCTCTGCCGTTGCGCGGCCTATCCCGACATCTTGGCCGCGATCGAAGAGGTCGCCGCCTCGACCGACGAGGTGGCTCCGGCGTGACGCTGACTCGACGTCGGTTGCTGGTCGGCGCCGGCGCGGCCGGCGGTGCGGCGCTGATCTACGGCCTGCGTCTGGGCGGCGACTCCGCGGGTGACCTCGCGCCGCTCGTCCTGTCGCAGTCGGAGCCGCCGCCAGCTCTGCGCGACTATTCCGACTGGCTGATCATCGAGAGAGACGGCATCGTCACCGCCTGCACTGGCCGGGTGGAGATGGGCCAGGGGCTCGAGACCGTCCTCTACAACCTGGTGACGCAGGCGTTCGACCTTCCGGAGGAGCGGGTGCGTGTCGTAATGGGCGACACCGAACTCTGCCCCGACGATGGCACGACCATCGGTAGCTGCGCCACGAGCGAAGTCGGGTGGGGCTACTGGGTGACGTGCTGCCGGGCGCGCGCCGACCTCGCGCGTCTCGCCGCCGAAGCACTTGCGGTAGACGAGAGCGAGCTGACGTACGCGACCGGCGTCTTTCGAGTCGGCGACGACGAGAGTCGCTCGGTCGCGATCGGCGCCTTGGGCGACGGCGAAACTCGGGAGGCACGGATTGAAGACGAAACGTCTGCCGAGGTCCTCGAGTACGTCGATCGGCAGACGCCGCGCATCGGTGGCGAAGACATCGTCACCGGGAGACGTCGCTACGCGGGTGATGTGGAGGTCGACGATTGCGTCTACGGTGGCATGTTGCTGCCGCCCTACCACGACCACTCGACCAAGCTGCTCGACGTCGACCTGACCGCGGCGAGCGAGACGCCGGGTCTGCTGTCGATCCAGAAGCGCAAGGGCCAGGTGATCGCCTTCTCGGAGAGCTACGCAGCGATGCACAAGGCGCTGGCGGCGGCCGATGCGACCTGGAAGGTGCCCGAGCGTTCTGAGACGCTCGAGCTGGAGCGGGAGATCCGGGACGGCCGCAAGCTGATCAAGGTGATCGAGGAGCGCGGCGACCCCGAGCGAGAACGGCGTCGAGCGGACGAGAGCTTCCGCGAGACCTACCAGACACAGTTTGCGACCACCACGCCGATCGAGACCGAGACCGCGGTCGCCAAGATCGAGAACGGCAAGCCGACCGTATGGGTGAGCACCCAGGCGCCCTTCCTCGACCGCCAGAAGGTCGCCAAGCGACTGCGGATCTCGGAGGAGGACGTCCGGGTCATCTCGACCCACGTCGGAGGAGCCTTCGGGGCGAAGGCCGGGCACCGCGTCGGCGACGAGGCGGCCGCCCTTTCGCGAGTTGTCGGCCGGCCGGTCAAGTTGGTCTATTCGCGGCGCGACCAGATCCAGCGTTTCTCTCGGTACAAAGAGGCGGTCATCATCGACATCGAGTCGGGCGTCGACCGCGACGGGCGGCTGCGCTCACTCGAGATCGACGTCATGCAGGATCATGGCGACGGTCTGGTCGAGGTCTACGGAGTGCCGCACGTCCGCACGAGCCTCTACAACACGTCGCTGCCGGCACGGCACGCCACCATGCGTGGCACGAGCTTCAGCCCCGACTGCTTCGCGCTCGAGAGCCACATCGACTCGGTAGCTCGGCAGATGAAGTTCGACCCGATCGAGTTCCGCAAGCAGAACGTCACCCTCGCCTCGTTCCGGCCCCTCCTCGACGCCTGCGCTGAAATGTCGGGCCACGCCACCTTCGAGCGTGGGGACGGGCGCGGACTCGGGTTCGCGATCTGCAACCACGGCGGTCGACAGCTGGGGGTGGTCGGAGCGGCCGTGGCGGTCGATCGAGCCTCTGGCGAGGTGACGGTCGAGAAGCTTTGGGCCACCTACGACATCGGCACGGTGATCAATCGCAACACGGCGCTGAGCAACATTCGCGGGGCGATGATCTGGGGTATCGGCTACGCACTCTTCGAGGAGATTGGCATCGACGGACATCGCGCCCACGGGAGCGGCCTCGAGCACTATCGAGTGCCGCGTTTCTCGGACGTGCCGCCGATCGAGATCGCCTTCCTCGACAACCAGGCTCCGGGCTCTCCGCGCGGCTGCGGTGAGATGCCGTTGGTTCCAACCTCCGGCGCGATCTGCAACGCGGTCTGCGACGCTCTGGGTGTGCGCATCCGTCAGCTGCCGTTCACGCCCGAGCGCATCCGCAACGCGCTCGCCACCTGACCTCCCTTCGTCCCGAGGTCCGAAGGATTTCGGCCGAGAGCGCATCAGAGGGTTCGTACGAGCGAGCACCACCGCTCGCTCGATCCTGGCAACAAGACGGAGGATCCGAATGATGCGAGCCAGAACCCTCTTCGTGATTGCGATCGTGACGACCCTGGTGGGCCTGCCCGGTGAGGCGGCCGCCAAGAAGCTGGAAGACACGTTCATCCGCATCGAGATCAACGACACCGACGGCGATGCCGGAATCCATGTGTTCCTCGACGGGGAAGGCTGGGACACCATACAGATGGTGGGTCCGGGCGGCGAAGTGATGTTCAGCGTTGCAGCGGAGGGCAGCGTCGGCATGCAAGGGCTCACCGAGCTCTTCTTCGAGAGTGCCGAGCCGTCG
Organism: Candidatus Multivoradales bacterium; assembly: GCA_965212505.1. Taxonomy (GTDB): domain Bacteria; phylum Acidobacteriota; class Thermoanaerobaculia; order Multivoradales; family JAHEKO01; genus JAHEKO01. The sequence continues at coordinate 4,359,510 of OZ243123.1, read as the reverse complement.
TTCGACGTGCAGCCGCTCGAGGAGCTGCTCGAACTTTTCCCCGCGGGCAAGTATCGATTTCGCGGGACAACCAAGGAAGGCCGCAAGCTCAAGGGCAACGCCCGCCTGAACCACCGGATTCCCGACGCCCCCGTGCAGGTCTTCCCTCTTGAGGACGACGAGGTAGACCCGAGCGCCGCAGTCCTCGAGTGGATGCCCGTCGCCGATCCTGCCGGCGGCGAGATCGTCGGCTACGAGGTGATCGTCGAGTGCGAAAACGACGATACCGAGACGGAGTTCTTCGCTCAGGTCGAGGCCGACGTGACCACCATGACGGTGCCGCCGGAGTTCCTCAGCCTGGACGATGCGGAGTGCAAGTGGGAAGTGCTGTCCATCGAGGACGGCGGTAACCAGACCATCTCGGAGTCCGATTTCGAGATCGAGTAGAGCGACCCAGCTTTTCTCTCGGGTGCCGGGCGTCGAGGACGTCGGGCGCCCTGGTGCTTTCTCGGGCGCGCTAGCATTCGGCGCATGCGTCTCACGTTCGCTGCGCTGACCCTCGCCCTGTTCGCTTCCGGCGGCGCGCCTCTTCTGGCCTCTGAAGAGGTGCCGCCGCACATTGTTCTGATCTACGCTGACGACCTCGGATACGGAGACCTCGGCGTCTACGGGCATCACACGATTCAGACCCCGAACCTCGACCAGCTCGCGGCCGACGGTCTTCGGCTAACGCACTACTACGCACCGTCGCCGCTCTGTTCGCCTTCGCGGGCGGCGCTCATGACCGGCCGAACGCCGTTCCGGTCGGGTATCGAGAGCTGGATTCCGCAGTACCAAGACGTGCAGCTCGGTCCGCAGGAGATCACGCTGGCGACGATGCTCAAGCAGAAGGGGTACGAGACCTTTCTCGGTGGCAAGTGGCACCTCAATGGCGGACTCGACCACGAGCCCCACACGCAGCCCGAGGACCACGGTTTCGACCACTGGCTCGCGCTGCACGCCTTTCCCATTCCCCACAACCACAAACCGACCAACTTCTTCCGCAACGGCGAGGCGTTGGGTGAGGTGGAGGGCTACACCGGCGACATCGTGATCGACGAGGCGATCGAGTGGCTGGAGAGTCGAGACGGCAAGAAGCCGCTCTTTCTCTATTTGGCGATGGTCGAGCCGCACTCGACGCTCGCCAACCCGGTCGACTACAACGAGATGTACTCGCAGTTCACCGAGGGCGAGATTCGCCCGATCGTCAACGGCCTGCCGTCGCCCCCGCTCGATCTGCTCGAAGCCCGCGGCCCGGGGGAGTACTACGCCAACGTGACCTATCTGGACCACCAGCTCGGCCGCTTCCTCAACGCTCTCGACTCTCGCGGCCTCCGCGACTCGACGCTCGTCTTCTTCGCGAGCGACAACGGGCCGGTCACGACGGCCTGGCGCCACTGGTGGGAGGTGAACTTGTACGGCAGCACCGGCGGCCTTCGAGGACGGAAGGCGGACCTCTATGAAGGCGGTATCCGTGAGCCAGCGATTCTTCGTTGGCCTGGACACATCGCGCCGGGAGGTGTCTCCGATGCAATGCTGAGCGGCTACGATCTGCTGCCCACGCTGGCGTCGATCGTCGGATTCGAGGTGCCGACCGATCGCCCGATCGACGGCGAGGACTTCTCGGCCCTCTTCGCCGGAGAAGAGTTCGCGCGCGAGCGACCGCTCTACTGGGAGTTCGACGACGACCAGGGTTTCCACTACGCGATCCGAGACGGTGACTGGAAGCTGCTGACCGACTACCAGCTGGCGCGCACCGAGCTCTACAATCTGCTCGAGGATCCGCTCGAGATGGTCGAACTCTCGGCCGAGCGGCCCGAGGTGCTGGCGCGAATGTTGGACCGCCTCCGCGCGATGGCGAAGTCGGTCGCCGACGATCCGCTCAAGCCGCGCTGAGGCTCGGATTCAGCGCGGTGCGCGTTCGAGGTAGATATCTGCCCGTTCGCCGTCGGTACGCCGTGCCGCGTAGGCGATCCACTCGCCGTCCGGCGACCAGGTCGGGTGGAAGACCCGGTGGTTGCCCTGGGCAAAGTGGATCGGCTCGGGCTCGCCCGGCTGATGGATCGCCAGCGTGCGGACGTTGGCGGCGCGATCCGACATTCCCGCGACGATCCGCTCCCCGTCCGGCGCCAGGTCCGGTACGAAGTCGTGGTGTCCAGGGTGGTCGGTGATCTGCGCGATGTCGCGCGTCGCGAGGTCGAGGACGAAGAGGTCGTCGGCCTCACCGTGAGTCGCACGCCGAGAGAAGAAGACCAGAAGGCCGCCGTCGGCAGAGTAGCGGGGCCAGACATCGCGGTACGTGTTCGTGGTTAGCCGCTCGACCGTGCCGCCCTCGACCGCGACCCGGTACAGATCTGCGTTTCCGGAGCGCTGGGACATGAAGGCGATCCAGCGGCCGTCCGGAGACCAGTCGGGCACTAGTTCCGGGCTCGGGTCCGAAAGAAGACGCTTTGCCTTCCCGCTCTCGAGCTCCTGAATCCAGAGAGCGTTGGTGCCGTCGCGGTCGCTCTCGAAGACGAAGCGATCGCCCGACGGCGCCCACGACGGCGAGGCGTCGGCGGTGGAGTTCTCCGTGAGGCGGGTGAGCTCCGAGCCGTCGCGGTTCACGAGGTAGATCTCGGAGTTCCCATCCCGATCGGAGGCGAACAGCAGTCGCTCGCCGTCCGGCGACCAACTGGGCGAGCGATCTTCGGCCGGGTGTTCGGTCAGCCGAGTGATCTCGGCGGCTGCAGCCGCCGAGACCGACAGCGCAAAGATGACGATCGCCGCCGCCGCACGCAGGCCGCGCGTTTTCGTCATCGTGGCCACCTCTCTAGGCGTGCGCCGCGGCCAACAGTTCGGCGTTGCGCGAGACCAGCAGAAGGCGCAGCGGCTTCGCGTTGGCCAGAATGCGCTCGAAGCGCGCAAACGCGAACCCGGTCCGTTGCAGCGCCTCAGAGGGCTCGAACGCGTCAGGCACCGTGAAGACCGCGAGCGAGTCGTCATGCAGGAGCGGCTGAAGATCTTCCCAGTAATCTTCGAGCGACCAGTGAAAGCCGATTCCGTAGAAGGAGTAGAGGAGATCGTAGGGCCCGGGCATGTGATCGAGTCGGAAGTCGAGACTCGCCGCATCGTGCACTGTCCAGTTCGCGACGCCATTGAACTCTAGGACTCGCTTGAGGCAGGCGATGTTCCCGCAGAACGAATTTGCGGTCCGATCGCCGAGCCGGGTGTAGTCGGTCCGATCGCCGTTGGCCTCGTAGAGGTCAAACGGCACGTGGTCCCAGTCGAGCTTCTTCTTGAAGAAGACGGTCGAACGCCCGAGGCCGGGGCCGATGTCGAGCACCCGCTTCGGCTTCGGAAAGGTCGACAGCACCGACTCGAGCGCCAGGTATTCGGCCCAGGCGGAGCCGTTCTGACTCAGCTCCCAGACCCGGCGCGAGTTCTCGGTGGAACGCAGGTGGAACTGTGGGGTGATCAGTTTGACCGCCGCGATCATTTCTTTATCGAGCGGTGGCGAACGGAAGTAGACCTCTCGCTCGGCGAGCGCTCGGTTGAGCTCCTCGAGCCCCGCCTCGCGACGGAAGTTCTTGAACAGCTCGGAGCGAATCCGGCGGAAGAAGAGATCGATGCTGGACCGCTGGGCGGGAACCGCCGTTGCGCGGGACTTCGTGTCGGCCCTCATAGCGAAGGAGTAAGTGTTTCATCGCGCTCCGAGCGTCGCAAGACGCTCGGCGAAGCGTGGGAAACTAGAGACATGTTCGACATTCCTCCGGTCGTGTCCCGCAACGAGATCCGCGATGCCATGCGAGATCAGCAGCGCGAGATCGTCGCCTATCTCGATGAGATGCCGATCGATCGATTCTTCGCCCCTCAGGGAGAGTACTGGTCACCGGCGGGTCACGTGCGGCATCTGGCGAAGTCGGAGCGGGCGGTCGCGAAGGGCTTCGAGCAACCAAAGGTCCTGCTGCTCGCGTTCGGGCGCTCCAAGAACGGCTCACGCCCCTACGAAGAGGTGGTCAAGCTCTACCGTTCGGCGCTCGACGCCGGCGGCCAAGCGGGTCCTTTTGGCCCCTCCGATCGAGTTCCGGACCTTGCGGAGGAGGACTGGCGCCGGCAGATCATGGAGCACTGGGACGAAGCCGGGCAGCGCCTGCGCAAGGCGCTTCTGCGGTGGAGCGAGGAACAGCTCGACAGGTATCGGGCACCCCATCCGCTGATCGGCAAGTTGACGCTTCGCGAACTGGCTCAGTGGAACCTGTACCACAACACCCACCACGCACGCCGCATCGCCGAACGCGCGATGGACGCTCCGGAGTCGAGCTAGGCGGTCGGTGGCGTCGAGGCGCGGCTGGGTGCGGGAGCCGGTACGGCCCGCTTCGGGGCCGCGGTCAGAAGTTGCGCCGCTTCGAGCGAGGTTCGGGAGCGATCGGAGACGCTGCGGGAGCGCCACCAGAGCGACCACCCGACCTGGGTCAGGTAGGCACGAAATCCCCCGATCTCGCGTAGGGTTCGTCGGTCAGAGAGAATGTTCATGAGAGGTTGCTCCTTCCTGGTGGCAGACTCTTCTGCTAGCGGCGTGCCAACCAGGTTTTCGGCCGATGGCACGGTTCGAGTCCTGAAACGATGACGGTGGCCATCCCCTTTCGATGTCGTCTCGAACGCTCGATGGCTCCATGGGGTTGGATGCGAACGGCGCACTGGATCCTTCGCGTCGAAACTGCGACCGAAGGATTCGAGAGCGCGCGGCATCCAATCTGTGAGGAGCGTCTGTACGACAGTCGCTGAGAATGTAGAACGGTGAAGAGCGAGTCGCGCGACAGATGATCGAAGCCAGACTCAGGGGTTCGCGAACCCGTTGCCTCTGGGTGGGAGTGTGGCTATTTGCCGTCTTGTGGGGTGTGGGCAGCTCGTTCGGCGAGCCGGGTCTTACGGGGCGGCCGCTCGGAGAGGCGCTCCGCGAGCTGCGGGAGGAGCACGGACTCAACGTGGTCTTTACGTCCACCGTGGTGCCTTCGGAGATGGTCGTGCGCGAGGAGCCTGTGGCGACCGAGCCGCGGGCGCGACTCGAAGAACTGCTCGCGCAGCACGATCTGCGGGTGGAAGAGGGGGCCCGCGGGGTACTCATCGTCGTCCCCGACCCGGCGGCGAACGAGCCGTTCCGAGTCGACGGCCGGGTCGTTTCGCGTTGGGGTGAGCCGATCGAGGCCGCGTTTGTGAAGGTCAGCGACCTGGAGCTCGAGGTCGAGAGCGATGTCGACGGCTCGTTCTCGTTGGTGCTGCCACCCGGGGGGCCGTACACGATTGTTGCCAGCCGGGCGGGGTATGTCGTCGGTCAGCTGGCGGACGTGACTCGCCGCAGCACGGACGCGACGCTCGTGCTGGACTCGGCGCCGCTCGTCGAAGAGGAACTCCTGGTGACCCCGAGTCGCGTGCAGCTCCTACGAGAACAGCCGGTGGCGAGACTCGACTTGAGCCGCGATCAGATGCACGCGCTGCCGCACCTTGGCGGAGATGTCTTCCGCGCCCTTAGCCTGCTCCCGGGGGTCTCTGCCAACGACGTGTCGGCGAGGTTTCACGTGCGCGGGGGCCGACGGGATGAGACGCGGGTGCTGCTCGACGGCCAGGAGCTCTACGAGGTCTACCACCTGCAGGACTTCGACAGCGCCCTGAGTGTGGTCGCCCCGACGACGCTGGAGAAGGTCGATCTGCTCAGCGGCGGCTTTCCGGCGGAGCACGGCGACCGGATGAGCGGTGTGCTCGACATGACGACGGTCTCCGCTTCGACGCCGCTCGAAGGGGTCGTCGGCGTCGGCCTCCTGAGCGTAAACGCCGGCGGAGCGGGACGTTTCGCCCGCGAGCGCGGCGGATGGGTGATCCAGGCGCGTCGTGGTGCGATCGATCTCGCGAGCCGCCTGCTCGGCAACGAGGATCCGCAGTATTGGGATGCGTTTGCGAAGCTCGACTTCCGGTTCGGAGATCGATCGAGCGTGCGGGCGAACCTCTTGCACGCCGACGACAGACTGAAATTCGAGGAGAGCCTGGAAGACGACAGCAAGCGCATCGAAACCGACTACGCCAGCTCGTACGTCTGGGTCAGCCAGCAGGCTCTACTCGGCTCGAGCCACCTCCTCGAGAGCGCCCTCTCCACGGCTCGGATCGATCGAGATCGTCTCGGCGTCGAGCTCGAGGAGGACGTGGAGTTCTCGATTCGGGACCGACGCCGGCTCGACGTACTGAGCGCGCGCCAGCACTGGAGCGCACGGGCCTTCGGTCGTCACACCTTCAAGGGCGGCTACGAGATCCGGCGGTTCGACACCGCCTACGACTACGTCGGCGATCAGATCTTCGAGAACCCGATCGCCGAGATTCGGGAGCGGGGCTCCGAGGCGACGGTCGAGTTCCTCGCCGCGTTCGAGGAGTCTCACTACAGCGCTCACTTCTCCGACCGCATCCGGATTCGCGAGCCACTCACACTCGAGCTCGGTCTGCGCTACGACCGGCACACCCAGACCGACGAGTCGCTGGTCTCTCCCCGACTCAACTTCGCATGGGCGGCCGGGCAGCGGAGCGTTCTGCGCTTTGCCTGGGGTCGCTTCGCACAGAGTCAGCGTCCGTACGAGCTCCAGGTCGAAGATGGCGAGACGCGCTTCTCTCGGGTGGAGCGGTCGGAGCATCGGGTGCTGGGCTTCGAGCGGATCTTCCCTCGCGGCGAGGTCGGTCGCGATCTCGTCGTACGCGCCGAGGTCTATCGGCGGGAGGTGACGAACCCGCGCCCGCGCTTCGAAAATCTCTACGAGCCGATCAACACCTTTCCCGAGGCTGAGCCGGATCGGGTGCGCATCGCCCCGAGCCGAGCGCTCGCGGAGGGAGTGGAGATCTTTGCGCGCGGGCCGCTTGGAAAGAAGGCGCAGTGGTGGGCCAACTACACCTACTCCGAGACCCGGGATCGACTGGGCGGGCGTTGGGCACCGCGCTCGTTCGATCAGACACACAGTCTCAACCTCGATCTCGACCTGCCGCTCGGGAGGCAGTGGCGCCTGAATCTCGCGTGGCGCTGGCACACGGGCTGGCCGACCACCGAGCTGCGCATTCTGGAAGAGCTGGACGAGGAGACGGGCGAAACGGAGTTCGAGCCGATTCTCGGACCTCTCTTTGCGGAGCGACTGCCGAGCTATCACCGCCTCGATCTTCGGGCCAGCCGAACCTGGCAGTCGCGGGCCGGTGAGGTGACCCTCTACGTCGACATTCAGAACGTCTACGATCGCGAGAACATCGCGGGCTTCGACTACGAGCTCGATGACGACGAAGGGGTCGTCGTCCGTTCGCCGGAGCCGTGGGCCGGCTTCTTCCCGTCGGCCGGTGTCAGCCTGAGCTTCTGATCGGCTCGGCGGAGATCAGCGGCCGGAGGGGCCGGTGATCACGAGCGTGCCGCCTTCGATCCGGTAGCCGAGCAGGCTCGCTCGGAGGACGTTGCTGAGCGCCTCTTCGGGGGTCATCCCTTCGGGGCCGTCGCTGCCGAAGACACCAACACTCGCGATGTCGAGCTCCAGGCTCGGGTCCTCGAACCGGACCTCCAGACCGGTCTCCCGCGCGTACCACTCCAGGAACTCGGGAACCCTCCCGTCCTCCTCGGCATAGCTCGGGGCGATCGCGTGAATCCAGGCCCAATCGTCGCCGTAGATTGGTGTGGAGCCGCGCTTTACGGTGCCGGCGTCATCGACCGTCAACTGCTCGCCGCGCTCGGCGGCGTGGACCTCACCGTCGCGGGTCACGGTGATGTGGCCTTCGCGGACACGAACGCGAAGCGCGCGTCGCCCGCTCTCCTCGAGTCGAACCTCGAACTGAGTTCCGATCTCACGAACGACTCCGAGCGTCGTTTCGATCTCGACTCCCGGCACCGACGGGTCGTTCGAGTCGACGTAGACAGCTCCGCGCTCGAGCACCATGCGACCCGCAGAGACGAAGTGCAGCTTCGAGTCGGCGTGCAGTCGGATGGAGTGGCCGCTGGCCAGTCTCATCGCGATCGACGGGGCCGGCGATGCGCTGTTCGAACCGGTGTCGATTTCGGCTCCCGCCGGCACTCCGTCGCCGATCGCCCAGCCGAGCGAGTCGGTGCCCTCACCGTGCAGCATCTCGACGATCGCGACGTGCGGCGCAGTTGTGCCGAGTTCGAGGCTCCGGAAGAGCCAGGCGCCGGCCACGGCGAGAAGCAAAGAGGCCGCGACCGCCCAGAGTCGCCGGTTGGAGTTCCGGCCTTCGACGATCGGGGTGAGGCTTTGGGCGAGAAACTCCTTGTGAGCGGCGTTCCGGATTCTGGCCAGGTCGGCGGCCGGGATCGCTGGCGGGGGACCGGCCTCGAGGAGCAACTCTCGGACTTCGTCGCGCGGTGTTTCGGGGCTTCGGCTCATGACGCTGAACTACCTTTCATGCCGGCGTCGTCGAGTACCTTCGACGCCAGGAGACGTTCGTGTTCCTTTTGAAACGACCGGCGGGCTCGCGTGAGCACAGACTCGGCGGCCTTGGCGCTCACCTCCAGCCGGTCGGCGATCTCTCGGACAGAGAGGTCGTTCAGGTACTTCCATGTGAGCACCTTGCGGTAGCGGGGGGAGAGCAGGTCGAGAACCATATGTACGAGCAGATGCTTCTCCCTCGAGAGGAGTGCCCTCTCCGGCTCGGGGACGGGTGGCTGCCGCTCGAGCTCGCCCGGTGAGACAACCGCTTCGGTGAGCTCGACCTCTCGGGGTCGACGGCTCTGCTTGCGGAAGTGCATCGCGATCTCGGTTCTGCAACAGGCGCAGAGCCAGGTCATGAAGCTCGACTCGGCACGGAAGCTCGAGAGCTTCGCGATCGCCTTGCATACGGTGCTCTGCACGATGTCGCAGGTGAGTTCGCGGTTCTGGTCCAGGCGGAAGAAGGCGAACCGGTAGATCGCCGGAATGTACGTGTCGGCGAACAGGTCGAACGCACGTTCGTCGCCTTCGAGCATTGCGGCGATGAGTTGACGTTCGTCCATGTCGAGATCTCGAGGGCCGGCGGCACCGGCTCCCGGAAGTCTAAGGCTGATGGCTGCGGGCATCGTCATGGTGTGGCAATGGGCTGCTGAACCTATAGATGCACGAACGGCCGAGAACCTTCGCCCTGCTACTCTCGATCGGTTCGAGGAGGTGGCCGATGAGTGTGACGCGAATCAACGAGTTCCAAGCTCTCGAGGGCCGCGGCGATGAGCTGCGAACTCTGCTCGAGCCGTTCGTGCCGACCGTCGAAGCGGCGCCGGGGAGTCTGTCTTGCACGCTCTTGCAGGGGCGCGACAACCCGGAGCGACTCGTGGTCATCGAGGTCTGGGACAGCGTCGAGTCGCACCAGGCGGCGGTGCGTGAGATTCCCACCGACTCGCTTCAGGCGGCGATGGCGCTGCTCGCGGCGCCGCCGCGCGGCGAGTACTTCGACGGTTGAGACTCCACTCGCTCGACGCCCTGCGCGGTGCGACCGTCGCCGCGATGATCCTGGTCAACAACCCGGGGAGTTGGTCGCACGTCCACCCGCAACTGCGTCACGCCGCGTGGCACGGCTGTACGTTCGCCGACCTCGTCTTCCCGTTCTTTCTCTTTGCGGTCGGAGTCTCGATCGTTCTATCGCTCGGCCGCGCGCGTGACTCGGGTGAGAAGCCGCTCGGCCGCGTCTTCCAGCGGAGTCTGCGCCTACTCTTCTTCGGATTGCTGATGGCCGCCTGGTCGGGCGTCAGCCTGGCCGACCTTCGGCTCACCGGCGTCCTGCAACGCATCGCGGTCTGCTATCTCGTCGGAGCGGTTCTCTTTCTCTATCTCTCGAGAGCACAGCTGCGAGTCGCGCTGGGGGCGCTGCTCGCCGGCTACTGGGCGCTCCTGCTGTACGTGCCGGTGCCGGGAGGCGGAGCGCCGGACCTGAGTCGACCGGAGGCCAATTTTGGTGCTTGGCTCGATCGATTCCTCTTGGAGGGGCACCTCTGGAATCAGACCAAGAGTTGGGATCCGGAGGGGCTCCTGAGTTCGCTTGCAGCGGTGGCGACGGTACTCGTCGGAGTCGAGATCGGCTACCTTTTGCGCGGGCGCCGACTCGGCTCACGAGACGTGGTGAGACTGACGGGCGTCGGAGTCGCAACCGCTGCGGCGGGCCTTCTCTGGGGTCTCGTCTATCCGATCAACAAGGCGCTCTGGACGGGCAGCTTTGCGCTTCTGACTGGGGGCGCGGCGATGGTCGCCCTGGCGCTTCTCGCGCTCGCAATGGATGTGTTGGGTCACCGGCGCTGGGCCTACCCGTTGGTGGTCTTCGGCCGCAACGCGATCACGGTCTTCGTGCTGAGCGGTCTCCTCGCGAGGACGCTGAGCCGCTTCCAGGTCGACACCGCCTCGGGCGCCGTCACCGTGCGCCGGCTCTACTACGATGCGCTCTTCACCTCGTGGCTCCCGCCCGACCTCGCGTCGTTTGCCCACGCAATCGCCTGGGTGGGGCTTTGTTATCTGATCGTCTGGTGGATGTACCGGAACCGCATGTTCCTGCGCATCTAGCGCCGCAGCGGCTGCTGTACTCTGCCGGCATGTCGTACGACCCCAAGCCGATACCGACTGAGGGAGTCGAGCTGCCCGAGAGCTTGCTGGAGCTGCTCGAGAGGCTCTCCGAGCACAATCACGACCACTGGGCGCTCCGTCGCTTGCGCGAAGGGTGGACCTACGGAGAGTCGCGAGACGACGAGCGGAAAACGCATCCCGGCCTGCGCCGCTACGACGAGCTTTCGGAGGGAGAGAAGGAGTACGACCGCACGTCGGTGCTCGAGACGCTGCGGGCGATCCTCCAGCTCGGCTATCGCCTTGAGCGCTGACGAATTTGTCGCCGATTTGCTGTTCCCATTCCGCCGCCCCGTTGTCTCAAGAGGGTGATGTGGCAGGAGACGATGGCCTTGAAGGCGGGACGTCCCGAGAACGCGGGTTCTAGCCGCCGCTCCGGTAGGCTAGGTCGGCGCCCTTCTCGGGGGTCGTCCTCAGGAGCTGCGGCGCACCCGATCGCCATGGATGTCGACCAGCTGACCGACGAGGAGTTGATCGCGCGGATCCGCCAGGACCCCGCAGAAGCAACTCCCCTTTTCGACGCCCTCTACGGGCGCTACTACCGGAAGGTGTCCGGGTGGTGTTTCCGGGTCTGTGGGAACGCGGAGATGGCGTCCGACCTGGCGCAGGAGGTGTTCCTGCGGGTTCACGAGCGGCTCGACTCGTTTCGGATCGAGAGCCGCTTCTCGACCTGGCTCTACACGGTGACCCGCCGGGTCGCGATCAATCGCGGCAAGTCGGAGCGCCTCCGCCGGATGGAGCCCCTCGATCATGAGCACTACCCTGAGCCGAGCGACCCGACGCCCGACGCCGCCGAGTTGGCGGAGCGCGGCGAGATCGCCCGCGAGTTTCGGCGGGCCATGTCGCGCGACCTCGAGCCGACCGAAGCGAAGATTCTCTATCTACATTTCGTCGACGGGATGACCCTGCCGGCGATCACCTCTCTGCTCGGACTCACGAACAAGTCGGGCGCCAAGGCCTACATCGTGAGCGGCAAGCGGAGACTCGAACGGCGATTCGGCCGCTGGCTGGAGCGTCAAAATCTGAGCGGAGCGGAAGGCTCCGCATAGCGGAAGGTGGCGACTGTGGCGAATCGAGCTACCCTCGAAGACTGGCTCCTGCGGGCCTACGAAGACGACGCGGAGTGCCCTCCTGCCGAGGCCTATCTCGACAGCGAGCTGGCGAGCCTGTCGTCGGACGAACGCGTTCGGCTCGAGCGCCACGCCGCTTCGTGCCCCGCGTGTGACGCTGAAAGAGCCTTGGCGAGCGCCTTCGACACGCCGATGTCTCCAGACGACGCGCGCGACGTGGACCGGATCGTGCGCCGTCTGGAAAAGAGGCCGCCGCATGCATCGAATTCGGCCTCGCGTCTCCTCGTCTGGCCGAAGCTCTCGAACTCGCGTGCGTTTCAGTTTGCGGTGGCCGCCGTCCTGGTTCTGACGGTGGGCTTCGCCGTGCGCGAGGCGCTGCCGCCGCCCCTTCCGGACGAAGTCACCCGCTCGGTTGCGCGAAGCAGCGCGCTCGAGTTGGTGGCGCCGCTTGGCGAAGTCCTCGAGGCTCCTGTCGAGCTCGCCTGGCAGGCTGCCGAGGGGGCAGCGTCGTACCGAGTGGTCGTTCTGGCCGTCGACGAAACGGAGCTGTGGAGCGCCGAGACGACCGGGCGGCTGGTTCGGGTGGACGAAGATCTCGCCGCGCAGCTGCTTCCCGCGGTATCGTATTTGTGGCAGGTCGAAGCGCTGGACGCGACCGGAGATCGCATCGCCTGGTCGCCGACCTCCCGCTTCTCGATCGCGCCCGAGGAGAACTGACATGCGCGGCATCACCCTGGGTCTGTTGCTCGCCTTTGCTGCCACCAGCCTCGCCGAGGCCAAGGACACCCTCACCTTGCGGGTCAACGACGCCATCGCCGAGCCGGGTGGAATCGCGGCGGTCGTGGTTCGTACCTACGCCTCACGACCGGCCGGCCAGGGGCAGATCTGCATCATCTCGAAGTCGGGAGGTGGGGGAGCACAGAGCGGGCCGTTCGCGTCGCTGATCGGCTACCAGGTCTTCAGCAAGAAGAAGGACGCGGTGAGCGCTGCCGCGATGGAAACCGCCGGTGGCGAGCAGGTCATCTTGATCGAGTTCTCTTCCGAGAGCCGCACGATCAATCGGAAGGACGGTCCGCTGGCGGTGCTCTACTTCCGGCTCCGAGACGATCTGCAGCCCGGACAGACCTTTCCGATCGAGGTCGACATCGCCGACACCGAGTTGATCGGCCGTTCCGGTGATCCGATCAGCTTGGAGCCCCGTGGTGGAGAGCTGCTCGTTCGCTCTCCCGCGAGCGCGCTTCTCGCCGAAGCGGAGGACGACAAGATCGAGCCGGGAGAGCGCGCCGAGATCGGGATGGGCACCTTCGAGCCCGCCGAGATGTCCGAAGGCCAGATCGGGCTGCGCTTCGACCCAAGCCTCGTCGACGGCAAGATCAAGGTCAAGATGCTGAAGAAACACGGCAAGCGTCGCTTCCAGGTCGACCGGTCCGAGCCGGGCCTGATCTTCGTCACGTTCACGTCGAAGAACTCGTCCCTCAACTCGGTGCCCGGCGAACTGCTGTCGGTCAGCTTCCCTTCGCGCTCTTCGACCCCGGTGGGTACACGCTCCCGGGTCTGGCTCGATCCGGCGCTCACCTTCTTCGTCGACGCCGCAGGAGCCGTGCTGCCCTTCGAGTTCGAGGACGGCGAGCTCGAATTTGAGGCCGACTAGGCTGGTTCGCCGCTGACAGGGCGGCTGAGCGGGGCGAACCGGTGACGGTTAGGGATGGTTAGAGGCTATTCGTTGCGCCTCGGGAATCTTTCCGGTAGAACGCGAGTCCGACCAGGAAGACCTGAGGAGAATTTATGTCGAGACTCGCCTTCGCCGTACCGCTCGTCGTTCTACTGACCACCCCGCTCGTCGCAACGGATTGGCCCCACCTGCGTGGTCCCGCCTACGACGGGCGCGGCCCCGCCGTCGCTTCCGAAGCCCCTGGGTTGGAGCTCGCCTGGCGAGTGCCGCTCGGCTCCGGCTACTCGGGCATTGCCGCGAGCGCCGATCGGGCGGTGACAATGTTCAGCGAAGGCGACTCCGACTGGGTGGCGGCCTTCGATCTGGGAGACGGCGCCGAGCTCTGGCGACAACGTCTGGGCCCGATCAACCGCGCGCGCGACGGTTCCGCCGACGGGCCGATTTCGAGCCCGGTGATCTCCGGTGACACGGTCTACGCGCTGGGCCCGAAGGGGCAGCTCCTGGCGCTGGGCCTCTCGACGGGAGAGGTACGCTGGTCGAAACGAATGCAGGACCTCGGCGCCTCCGAGCCGCACTTCGGTTTCGGCGCGACGCCGTTAGCGGTGGGTGGCCGGCTGGTGATTCTCACGGGCGTCGAGGGGAGTGCCGTCACCGCGCTCAACCCCGCCGACGGTGCGGTCGTCTGGTCGACCGGCATCGGCGAGTTCCGCTACCACGTTCCGATCGCGATGTCGGTGGGTGGACGGAACCACGTCGTGAGCGGCGTGGGGAGGAATCTGGTGGGACTCGACGCCGAGGACGGGAGCGTGCTCTGGACCCACGAGCTCGGCGAGGAAGAGGGGGTCGACGCGGCGTTGACAGTTGTCGGCGACGATCGCTTCCTCGTCTCGGTGAGCGGTCAGGGGGCGGTGTTCGAGGTGGCAGACGGCGACGGCGAGTTCACGCTCGTCGAGCGCTTTCGGACGCCCCATTTGGGTCGGACCTACGCCTTGCCGGTCTACCACGAAGGGCACATCTACGGCTTCCGCGGGCAGATCCTGACCTGCGTCGACGCCGAGACCGGCGAGCGGCGCTGGAGATCGCGACCCCCCGGTGGCCGAGGGCTGATCGTTCTCGGGGACTATCTCGCCGTCTTCGGAGCGGACGGCTATGTCGTGCTGGTCGACGCGAGCCCGGACGGGTATGTGGAGCGAGCACGACTCCGGGCGCTCGACGCGAGCGGTTACACCTGGCCCAGCTACGCTGGAGGTCGGGTTCTCGTGCGCAACCTCGAGGAGCTGGCCGCGGTGAGTGTCGGCGATGCTTCTGCCCAGGCGATGGCCGGCGCCGGCGCGGTAGATGGAGCTTTTGGCGACTTCCTCCGTCGACTCGAGACGTCGGACGACAAGACCGCTCTGATCGATGAGTTTCTGGGTGGCTTCGAGAGCCTGCCGATTCTCGAAGGCGACCGGGCGCATTTTGTCTACGTGGGAGAGGCCGAGGACATGGCGGTCATCGGCAGCGTGACGCCGAGCGGCGGGGCGGTGGGAATGGAACGGGTGGCGGGTACCGATCTCTTTCATCAGACGCTGGAGGTGAGCCCCGCGGGACGCTGGGAGTATCAGTTCGTGCGCGACTACCAGGAGCGACTCGCCGACCCGCGAAACTCGACCACCGTGCCCCCCCGTCAGGGTCCGACCGAGATGAGCGAGTTCACCACTCCCGGGTATGAGCGCCGCGGCCGCATCGAAGGCCGCGCCGACGGGCTCCAGGGGACGATCGACGCGTGGACCTTCGACAGCGAGACGCTCGGTATCGAGCGGAAGCTGAGCGTCTATCTCCCGATCGGCTACCACGAGTCGGAAAACGAGTATTCACTGCTGATCGTTCACGACGGCGGCGACTGGCTCGAAAAGGGGCTCCTGAACAATACCCTCGATCAGACGGCTGGCAACGGAGCCCAGCCCCTGGTCGTGGTCTTCCTCGAGCCCAGGGATGAGTGGTGGCGTGAGGCTGGGGGTACCGGCACCGACGATCATGCACGGATGGTGGTCGAGGAGCTCTTGCCTCTTCTCGAGACGCGCTACCGGATCAAAGACGATCCAGCTTCGCGAGGGCTGATGGGCAACACCGGCTACGCTCTGGCGAGCGCCTATGTCGCGCTCAAGCATCCCGACCGCTTCGGCAAGGTCGCGCTGCAGAGTCCACAGCTGACCCACGGGTTCGAAGATGCGTTGATGGAGCTCATCGAGCGAGAGCCCAAGGCCGAGGTGGAGTTCTATCTCGACTGGAGCCGCTACGAGGTGCGCAATCTCGACGCCGGGGTCGATCTCGGCGTCGACAGTCGAAGGTTGGCGGAAGCGCTGCGGGCGGGTGGTTACGAGTTTGTGGGTGGCGAGGCGGCGGACAGCTCGGGTTGGGCCGGTTGGCGCTCGCGTACCGACGTCATTCTCGAGACGCTCTTCCCGGTCAGGTAGCGTCGCTCGGGCGACGCCCGTGTGGAAGCGCGTAGCCGGCGGAGGGGCCGCCGGCTCGCGCCACAGCCGCCAGTAGCGGCACCGCAGTCGCCCAGAGGACGGCGAGAACGGCGAGCGACTGGACTCGAGGGGCGAGCACGGTCGCGGCGCCCAACCGCTCGCCGGCAAGAAACGCCAGTGGGCCGCCGATCGCCCCGAGGACAACCGCGAGGAGAAGCCTCTCCTGAAGCCAGGCGAGGGCGATACCGAAGAGGGTTGCGAACTGAAGCCAGAGCGCGACGATCCAGAGGGGCGGTACCCTCGAGCCGGCGTCGTGTTCGGTGTAGGCCAGGGCGCCGAGGGAGAGCTGCACCGGTTCGGCAACAAACGCGAGGAGACCGGCGACGAGGATGAGTCGCAGCTCCGCTGGCCGCTCCCTTGCCAGCAGCAGGTGCGCCACCGTCAGCGAGATGGCGATCAGCCCGCCCAGCGGTGCCCAGCCGCCGGCCGCTCCCAGCACGCAGGCGAACCAACCCGCCTGGTAGAGGGCGACGTTGATCCAACGATCGCGCGCCTGGGCTGACAGATCCATCAGACAGTGTTTGCGAGCGGGACGAGAGTGGTTGCTCGACCTACCAGCTACCGGAGGCGCCGCCGCCACCGAAACTGCCGCCGCCGCCCGAGAAGCCGCCGCCGGAGAAGCCTCCTCCACCGGAGAAGCCGCCGCCTCCCGAGGTCCAGCCACCGCCGCTCGACGACCAGCCGCCGCCGCCCCCCCAGCGCGCCTTCCTGCCCAGGAGCGACCAGGCGACCGGGAAGCCCAGCACCCAGAGGCCTCCCGGCACGTAGCCCCATGGAGATCCCCACCACGAGAGCGGAACCGCGAACCAGAAGGGCGTCAGGAGCAGGAACAGGAACCAGCCGACGCAGCCTCGTGAGGCGACGGCCATGAGCGAGAAGAAGCCGACTCCGACGAGAAAACCCGACCACCCGGTCCGCTCCCGTTTGCGATTGGATCGCACGACGGTCTGCGGCGCCGGCAGCGCATCTTCGCCTTCGATGAGCCCCGCGACCACTGCGATGCCGTCTTCGACTCCACCGGCGAAGTCCCCCGCGCGGAAGCGCGGCATGACGATCTCGTCGAGAATGCGCTTCGTCGCGAGGTCGGTGATCGCGGGCTCCAGGCCGTAGCCGACTTCGAGCCGCATCTTGCGGTCGTCGCGGGCGATGAGGAAGAGCACACCGTCGTCGAACTCTCCGCGACCGAGTTTCCAGGTCTCCGCGACCCGCACACTGTAGTCCTCGAGCACCTCGCCTTCGAGCGACGGGATGGTGAGCACCACGACCTGAGCGCCACGATCTTGTTCCAGTCGCTCGAGCCTCTGCTCGAGCCGGTTCTCGGCGTCGGTCGGCAAGAGGTCGGCGAGGTCGTTGACACGACCGGCGAGGAAGGGGACGTCGAGCGCAGCGGCCATCGAGGCGCCGACGAGCAGTGCGACGAGGCCGACTCGGACGAGCCGAGCTCTACTCATCGAGCAGCCTCGGTTCGTCGGTGAGCTCATTCTCGTCGTCGGCGCGCCGTTCGACGCTGTGTGACTCGAGCGCGTCGCCGCACGCCTCCACCGCGGCGATCAGCGAGCCTCGAGTGTCGCCCGCGCGAATGCCGCGGGTGAGATCGCCGGCGATCGATTTCCACACCTTCGGGTCGACGCGTTCGTTCACGCCGTTGTCCGCGAGGATGCGCACGCGGTGCTCGAAGAAGGCGACGAAGAGGAGCACGCCAGTACGTTCTCGGGTGGCGAAGATCTCCTCGTCGAGAAACGCGAGCGCCGCCCGCCGGTCGACTCGGAGGTCGAGCACGTCCGAGGGGATCAGGAGTCGCTTGAGCAACGGCACCGCGGCGACCGCGACCATCCCCAAAGCGGCGAAGATCATGGTGCCTAGCGGCAGTAGATAAGGACTCGGCGCACCCCAGCTGACGTCCAGAGTCTGCCAAAGGCCGACGGCGGCGGCTCCGGCGAGTGCGCCGAGGGTCGCCCCCTTCCAATAGCTGCCGGAGTAGGAGTCACAGCGCTTGACCAGCACGCAGACGAGCTCCCCACCGGTGCGAAGCTCAGCCGCTTCGGTGGCGGCGCGGATCGACTCGAGATCCGCCGAGCCCAGCTGCTCGAACTGCGGGTGACCCTTGGCCATCGGGGCGCGACGCCGGTCTAGAACTCGACCTGTGGCGGCTCCTCGGCCCCCGGGGTCGATTCGAAGTAGGGTTTGTCGCCGAAGTCGAACGCCTTCGCGTACATGTTGTTCGGGAACTGACGGCGATAGGTGTTGTAGGCCTGCACGGTCTCGTTGAACCGACGGCGTTCGATCGAGATGCGGTTCTCGGTCCCCTCGAGCTGCGCCTGAAGGTCGCGGAAACCCTGCGTCGCCGTCAGCTCTGGGTAGCGCTCGACGACCACCAACAGGCGGGAGAGCGCCGAAGAGAGGCCCTCTTGCGCCTGTTGAAAGGCCGCCAGCTGCTCGGCGTCCGGAATGCCGTCGACCTTCACCTGGCCGACCTTGGCACGCGCCTCGACGACCGCGGTGAGCGTCTCTTGCTCGAAGTCGGCGGCGCCCTTCACCGTGGCGACCAGGTTGGGGATCAAGTCGGCGCGGCGTTGGTAGACGTTCTCCACCTGACTCCAGGCACCGTCGGCGGCCTCCTGGAGCTCGACGAGCTTGTTGTAAGGGCCGCAGCCGGTCAGGCTCAGGGCCGCTATGATCAGACAGATCGAGCCGATTCGTTTTGAAGCTCTCATCGGGTTCCTCCAGCAAACGGGATGAAAGAGATAGCAGGCCTCAGTATACGGCGGGGCGTCGCAGCCGACCAATCACGAGCACGACCACAAGTGCTACTGCGGCGGCGAGCAGCCAGGGCCAGAACGGTCGCCGAGCGACCGGTGGCGGATCGCCGATCAGAACGTAGCCGGACCACATCGCGGCCGTCCCCCAGGTTTTGTCGCGAGCGAGCCGGAGCTTGGCAGTTCGCAGAGCGTCGGCCGGTCTCTCGCCGCGCGAGAGGCCCCAATAGAACTGGTCCATGAACACGGCGGTCGCCTCGTCGTCAACGTCCCACAGGGTCGCCACCACGCCGCCCGCCCCAGCTGCCAGGAAGGCGCCGGTGAGGCTCGAGATCGACTCGCCGGAGGCGGCGTCGGCGAGTGCGGTCCGGCATCCCGAGAGGACGGCGAGTTCAGCGCGCAGGTCGAGAGCCGCGATCTCCTCAGGCGTCAGGAGGCCATCGTCTCCGTCCGACGGGCTGAGCAGGACAGCAGCTCCTCGGCCCGGACGCTCATCGATGATCGTGTGGGCTGCGAGGTGCACGACGCGGCTGCCGAGAGGTGACAGCTCGCGAAGAGCCGTTTCGGTAGCGGCTTCGTGCAACAGGACCTTTGTCGCACCGCTCAGACGGCGCTCGATCGCCTCGACCTCGCGAGCCGCCGCGGGGAGGTCGCCGAGTCCGAAGCGGGCAGTCATCAGGGTCGCTGCCCTCGCTCCCGAGACACTTCCGCTGGGTTGAGGGTTGCCGAGCGCCAGGAGGTCGAGCTCGCGATCGGGCGTCCTAGCGGGCGCCGAGGTGAGCGTCGAGCTGCTCGGCAGAATCGAGGTCGTGGCGATCTCGATGAGCCGTTGGTTCGGCGCTTCCGGCAGGGGGAGAAGATCGAAGGGCAGGTAGCGTAGGGCCCCGTCGGGTGCGATGAGGAGAGACCGTCCTTCGAGCGGTTCGAGATCGGTCAGGAGGTCTGCTGCGAGCTCCTCGAGGTCGTCACGCGACGGCTCGAGGCCGCCGCTGAGGGCCCGATGAACTCGAGTGATGCGGACGGCATGCGCTTCGACCGCTCCCAGGTTCGTGAACCGAAGCTCGCCGGAGCGGGTCAGAGACCATCTCAAGAGCTCTCCCTCGGCGACGAAGAACTCCACGACGAGGTCCTCGGTGTCGAGAGTTGCTGCGATCGCGTCCAGCGCCGGCCCCTCGGCGACCCATGTCCTACCGGTGGCGTCGAGCAGTTCGCGCGCCTTGGCCTGCTGCACGAGTGTGAAGGCTCGTTCCGCCGAGTCGGCTCGCGAGCTGGAGGCGATCGCCAGAACCGCCGCTTCGAAGACCGGGCGCTTGGCGCCGAAGAAGTCGCCGCGATGTCGGGTCGCGGTCAGAGTTTCGCGCATGCTCTCCACAACCTGCACCGCCTGTTCGAAGTGGTGAACGGCCATCTCAGCGTCGCCATCGGCAGCCGCTGCGCGCCCGAGGCCGTAGAGCGCCGACCACCGACCCTCGGCGGAGCCGCTCTCCTCAGCAAGGCTGAGCGCCTCTTCAAAGAGCCCTCGCGCCTCGGCCGTGCGGTCCTGCTCGAGGAGTAGCGACGCCAGATAGAAGAGATCCTGAACGATCTCCGGCTGGTCCTCGGCGGTGCGTGCGAGCTCGAGAGCGCCGCGGAAGGCGACCTCGGCCTCCTCGGGGCGACCGAGGTTCAGGTGCAGGGCGAGACCCAGGTTGAGCAGAGCGTTGGAGCTTCCCGACAGGTTGCCGGTTCGGCGGTAGACGGCCGCGGCCTCCTCGAAGAGAGAGACCGCTCGTTGCGGATCGCCGAGATTCCGATAGACCACGCCCAGGTTGGCGGTCAGGATGGCCTCGAAGTTCTCGCTGATCGAGTCGCCCTCGGCGAGCGCGTTTCGATAGCTCGCCAGGGCCGCGCGGAAGGCGCCGAGGCGTTCGAGTGCGACGCCCTCGTTGAGGAGAGCGACGCGGCGTTGGGAGTGGTGCCACGTCGCGTTCGGGTGTTCGTCCGCCACCGTCAACGCCTTGTCCACACGGTCGAGCGCGGCTCCGTAGTTGCCCGCTTGAATTTCCACACCCGCCAGGTTCGACAGGTTCTGCACCGCCCGTTCGACGGCGTCTTCCGCTCGGTTGATGTCGAGTGCCTCGGCAAATCTGTCGCGCGACTCGTCGAGGCGCCCCAGGTTCTGCAGGGTCAGGCCGAGGTTGTTCAGTGTCGTCGCGGTGCGTGGAAGGTCGCCCGTGGAGCGGCGCAACTCGAGTGCCGACTCACAGGCGGCGAGGGCAGCGTCGTTGTCGCCGCGGTTCATGTGAATGAGGCAGCTGTTGGTGTGGGCCGCCGCCGCCACGTTGGGCTCGGTCTCTTCCGAGGCGACCACGGCGAGGTAGGCCTCGAGCGCCTTGTCGAACTCGCCCTCGAGATGGAACGCGATTGCCTGCTCGATGTCCTGGGCCGGTGCGGCCGAGGCGAGTGCCATGAGGACGAGCCAGAGGGAGGGCCAGATCCGCTGTTCCGGACGCGTCGAGTAGCTGTCCAAGAAACCAGGTCGGGGGAAAAACAACGGAGGAAATCTCAATGTACTGCAAGCTTCTCAAACTTAGTGGCGTTCTGGTGGTGCTCATTCTCGTCACCCTTTCGGTCGGGTGCAGCAAGTCGAGTTCGGCCCCGGACGGTCCGACGGCGCCGCCGGCTCCGTCGATCGACTCGGACGTCGGCTCTCTTCAGGCGCTCGGCATGACCAGCAAGGAGTTCATGGAGCGCCGCAGCGATGGCGACTCGGATGGCGACAGCGACTCGGATTCCGATTTCGACAGCGACGGCGACTCCGACACCGACGGCGACTCGGACAGCGATTCCGACACGGACAGCGATTCCGATACGGATGGCGACTCCGACATGGACAGCGACTCCGATATGGATAGCGACTCGGATATGGACAGCGACTCCGATATGGACAGCGACTCGGATATGGACAGCGACTCGGACTCCTGTGACAACAGCGGCCCCGGCAACTGTGACGATCGAGACGACGACTCTGGTGACGACAGCTCAGACGACGATGGCAGCTTCTCGAGCAATGAGTTCGAAGGCAGGGTCGCTGGTGTCGGGCCCGATGGCCGGAGTCTGGAGCTCCGGCGTGGTGTGGTCGTGATCGTCAGCGCCAATACGGCGTGGGAGATTGACGGCGATCTCTTCTCGATCGCGGAGATCGAGGGCGCGCTCGCGCTGGGTCAACTGGTCCGCGTCGAGGGCGACGGTCGCCTGCGCGCCGACGGTACCGTTCGCGCTCGCAGCCTCAAGGCGGAGAGTGACGGCCGCAGTGGAGATGGCTTCGAAGGCACGGCTGACGAGTTCAAAGGGCGTGTCGAGGCCGCGGAGCGTGCCTCGCGATCGCTCTTCCTACGCAACGGCAAGGTGATCGTCGTACGCGGTGTCGATTGGGACCCGCTGGGCGACCTGATCAACTTCCGCGAGGTCAGCAACGCCGTTGACGCCGGAGTGATCGTTCGAGTCGAGGGCTTTGGCACCCTGCAGTCCGACGGAACGATCCGTGCCTCGAGCGTCAAAGCGGAGACACGCGGCGACGGCGGTCTGGGTGACGACGAGTTCGAGTCCTCGGTGATCGGAGTCGATCTGGCCTCCGGCCTGCTGTTCCTCGGCAACGGCCTCACGGTCCGCGTCGATGGGGCGACCGCGTGGGATCCGCTGGGTGATCTGTTCACGCTCGAAGCGACCGCTGCGGCCGTGGCGGCTGGACGACCGGTACGGGCCGAGGGTGTCGGGGCTCTTCAGAGTGACGGCACCGTGCTCGCGGTCACTCTCAAGGTCGAGACGGACGACTGACGTCCTCTCGCTCTCCCTTCCTGGCGGGCCGGGTCCCTGGTGGACCCGGCCCCTTCTTTTTCTGACGGCAGTGCGAAGGGGCGCTTTTCGTCGCTCCTGAGCAGGGGACGCTAGTGGACCGCTTCACAGTCGTCGCACAAGCCCGTTGCTACACTGCCCATCGGTCAAGGAGCCGCGAACCTATGAAAACGAACCGTCTCTCCCTGCTCTGTCTCGTTGTGGCGGCGCTCGTCGTCACGCCCGCGGCCGCCGAGGTCTTCACCATCAAGATGACCAACGGCTCCGAGTTCATCACCCGGTACCAGCCGCGCCAGGACGCGCGCGAGACGGGCCAGGTAGCGCTCCTCACCGAGTACGGGAACTGGATCTCGCTTCTCAAGTCCGAGATCGCCGACATCACCTCGGAGACCGAGTCTCGAGGCTTCGGCACGGTGCTCGACACCAACACGATCATCATCGGGTGGGCACCGAACGACAAGCCGGTGCCGACCGACGAAGCGACAGACCCGACGACGAAGCTCCTCAACTACCTGCAGGGACGGGACTCGCAGGAGCAGGACTTCAGCGTCCGGCAGTTTGTCAACATCGAGGACGCCGGCGCCGGAGGCCTACCCGCTCGCGGCGCCAGTTCTTCCGGCTCGAGCTCCTTCCCGATCGCCGTCGGCGGAACGATCGCCAACGAGCCGTCGGTCATCGACCAGTAGCGCTCGGCAGGATTCGGTGCGCTAGACTGGCGCGGTAACGAGACGTCTTGGCCCTCGCTTTTTTGCGCGCCGATGTTGACGTTCGACCCGAACAGCCCGAGCGGAGAGTCGGGGTCGAACACGACCTCGGGCGCCGCGTGATGGCCGGAGTGGAGTGGGGCTTCTGATCTCAAGCGGGCAGTCAGGGACCGACAGTCGAGCCGCCACGACGTGGCGCGAGGGCGGCCTCGTCTGCCTGTTCCTGATCTGTCTGCTGCCGCTCGTGGTGGGCTGCGGTGGCGACGAGCCGCTGGCGCCGGTCGAACTACCGACGCCTGAGCGTGTGCTCGCCGTCGCGCCGAGCATCACCGAGATCCTCTTCGGCCTCGGGCTGGGCGACAAGGTGGTCGCCGTGGGGGACTACGCGGCGTGGCCGCCGGAGGTCTTCTCGAAGCCTCGCATTGGTGGCCTCTTCGACGTGCGACTGGAGAAGATCGTCGAGCTCGACCCCGAGCTCGTGATCCTCCTTCCCGGTGAAGAGAAGTTCGCCGCGCAGATGCGCGAGCTGGGCGTCGACGTGTTGGTTGTGCAGCACGAGTCACTCGACGACGTCGAGACCTCGATTCTCACGATCGCCGGCCGGATGGACGTCGATGCCGCGGGAATCGAACTTGCCGCGTCGTTCCGAGACGATCTCGAGCCCGACCCGCTACCGTCGGCGCCCCCGGTCATGCTCACCATCACGCGCCAGGCGGGCAACCTCGGGGAGGTTCTGGTTGCGGGGCCGAACACCTTCTACGATGAGCTCCTCGGGAAGCTCGGAGTGGTGAATGCGTTCGGCGGCACCGAGATCAGCTATCCGCAGGTCAGTGCGGAGGGCATTCTGCAGCGCCGGCCGCACGCGATTATCGAGCTCCAGCCCAAGACCCTGTCGACCATCGGTGAGAGTCGGCTGCTCGGAGACTGGCGCCAGCTCCCAGGTCTCGATGCCGTGAAACAGGACTGCCTGCGGGTGATCGCCGGCGACCATGTTCTGCTTCCGGGTCCACGCGCCACGCTCCTCTACAAGGAGCTCCGCGAGGCTCTCGCCTCGTGTCCGGTCTTTTCCTCGTGAAGACCCCCAGCGGGAGCCTGGCGAGACTCGAGGGAGTCTCCTGGTCGGCGGGCGACTGTCCGGTGCTCGACGCCGTAGAGCTCGAGGTCGTTGCTGGGGAGTGCCTCGTGATCGTCGGCCCGAACGGGGCCGGCAAGACCACGCTACTTAGACTGCTCGCCGGTCTGCTGGAGCCGAGCGGCGGCCGGCTTTCCTGGGGAGACACTCCGTACGACCAGCTCAGCCGCCGTGAGCTCGCTCGGCGGATCGCCTACGTCCCGCAGGTGCGGCCGAGCCGAATTCCCCTGACCGTCGAGCAGCTTGTTCTGCTGGGGCGGTATCCGCACATGTCTCGCTTCCAGATGGCGCCCAGTCTCGAAGACTTCGAAGCGGTCGAGCGCGCTCTCCGCCAGGTGGGTTTGGAGTCGCTCCGTGGTCGCCGTTTGAACCGCCTCTCCGGGGGTGAGCGCCAGGCGGTGTTCATTGCGGCGGCCCTGGCGCAGGACTCGGAGCTGTTGGTGCTCGACGAGCCGACGACGCACCTCGACCCGAGCCACCAGCGGGACATCGTGCGACACATTCGCGCCTTTCACGAGAGCTCGGGCCGGACGGTGGTGGTCGCCACCCACGATCTGAACTTCGCGTCGCTGATCGCGGACCGAGTGGCGCCGCTCAAGGCCGGGTCGTTGCTCACCTGCGATCCGCCTTCGGTCGCCCTGCAGCCTGCGCGCCTGGCCGAGCTCTTCGACGCGCCGTTCGAAGTGGTCCGGAACGGCAAGCGCCCCTTGACCCTCCTCGAGCTCGACGGATGAGCGCGCCTCTGCGCTGGGTGGTGCTCTCGGCGGCGGCTTGGCTGACGGCTCTGGTGGTGATTCCGTTTCTGGGTGCCGAATCGATCGGGCCGCTCGCGTTGTGGAGTGGCGACGTCTCGGCGGGCGTCATCTTCTGGAAGCTGCGCCTTCCTCGGGTTCTACTCGGGCTGTTGGCGGGCGGGGCCCTCGCCGTTGCCGGCTCCAGCTTGCAGACGCTCTTCCGCAACCCGCTCGCCGAGCCCTACACCCTCGGCGTCGCTTCGGGGGCGGCGCTCGGCGCCGTTGCGGCGCAACAGTTCGTGCCGCAGGCGGCCGAGTTTGCCCTGCCGGTGGTGGCGGTGGCCGCATTTGTCGGCGCGATCGCGGTGGCCGCGGTCCTGTTGGGGCTTGCGCAGAGCCGCTTCGGCTTCGACACCGCGACGCTCCTGTTGGCGGGGATCGCGATCACCTTGACGTGCTCGGCGGTGATCTTGCTCCTGCAGTACCTGGCCGACTTCACTCGCACCTTCCGAATGGTGCGGTGGATGATGGGAGGTCTGGCGGTGGTCGGGTATCGAGAGGTGCTCTGGGCAGCGCCGTGGGCGATCGGCGGCACGGTGAGCCTCTTCGGTCTGCGTTGGACGCTCAACCAGCTCCTCGCTGGAGAGGAGTTGGCGCTCAGCCGGGGTGTCGACCTGAGGCGACTCCGCCTGTGGGTGCTCGGCATCACGTCTCTGATGATCGGCTCGCTGGTCGCGGTCACCGGTCCGATCGGCTTCGTCGGTTTGATCGTTCCGCACATCTTGCGTCGCGTCACCGGTCACGATCACGCGTTCCTACTCCCCGCCTGCCTGTTCGCCGGCGGGGCGTTTCTGGCCTTTTCCGACCTCGCTGCCCGGGTCGTGATCGCTCCGGCCGAGTTGCCGGTGGGAGTGCTCACTGCCCTGGTTGGCGGACCGTTCTTCCTCTGGCTGCTGATCGAGCGTCGTCGCCGCGGCGTCGAGTCGTAGGCGGGACGGCGACGCTACAATGTCGGTGTGTCGACGACCTTCAAGTTCGCGGCGGCGGCGATCGGAGGCATTCTGCTGATGGCGTACCTCCACTACATCCGCGGGCTCTACATGCATCACGCCTTCATCATCGGTTTCGCCGGGGCCGGTCTGGTCTATTGGACGCTGCGCGCGATCGACAACCTGCGGAACGTCCGATGAAACGTCTCTTCGCGAGCGCGGCCTGCCTGTCCGCCTGGCTGATTCTGCTCTTTTCCGGCATCAGCCTCGGGGGCGCGATTCACCTGTTTCTGGTTCTCGCGCTGGTGGCCTTCCCGTGGAAGAGCGCCGCTCGGCCCTCCGTTGACGTCGACCCTCCGGATTGATGCTGCGCGCGATCACCTTCGACGCCACCGGTACCCTGTTTCACTCCCCCCGGCTGGGGCGGATCTACTCGGAGGTTCTCGGCCGCCACGGTGTCGAGATCGAAGCCCGTCGGGTCGAACAGCTCGTGCGGCGCGTCTGGCAGGAGTTCGACTGTGCAACGCCGATGGGGGTCGATCGCTTCTCGGTCGAGCAGGGGGGCGCGCGAGCCTGGTGGGCACGTTTCCTGGAGCGCTTGTGCGAGCACGCGGAGGCTCCGCGCCCGAGTCGCTTCGCGGCGGTCGAGCTGTACGATCGATTCGCGCGCGCCGACTCCTGGGAGCTCTTCCCCGACGTCGTCGCGACGCTCGAGGAGCTCTGCGCTGGCGAGGTCGAACTCGCCGTCGTGAGCAACTGGGACGAGCGACTCCCTCACCTGCTGGAAGAGCTGGGGATCGCCCGATACTTTTCGGAGGTTGTCTTCTCGGCGGAAGCCGGCTTCGAGAAGCCGCATCCGGGCATCTTCGAGAGCGCTCTCGCCCGCCTGTCGCTCGAGCCCGAAGAGGTTCTTCACGTTGGAGACAGCCGTCGGTTGGACGTCGAAGGTGCCCAGGCGATCGGCATGCGTGCGGTGCATCTGGGGCGGTCCGGCGGTGGCGAGATTTGCGAGCTGGCCGAGCTCCGCGGTGCGGCCGAACGGCTGTGGTACCTTGCCAACGAGGCGACATGAGACGGCTCGATTCAGCGTTGGCGCGCGCCCTGGTTGGCGCCCTGTGCTTCGCCGCAGCCTGCTCCCCAGGTCCGAGCCCGGGCGAGGAGCCGGCCGAGCTCGAGACGGTCGACGTCGAGATGGGGGAGGAGAGCGAGTTCGATCTCTCCACCGATCGCAGAGCTGCGCCTCGCCTCGAAGGCGGCGGCGAGCTGCCCGGCGACTTCCCGAGCACGCTGCCGGTCTACAAGCCTTCGACGATCTCCGATATCGGCCGGACGGCCGAAGGCGGGTACGTGCAGCTGCGCTCTCGCGATCCCGAGAGCCGGGTGAAGGGCTGGTATCCGAGCGCCCTCGAACGCGCAGGATGGTCGGCCGAGACAGCGCCGGGAGGTGTCCTCTTCGCGACGCGCAACGGTGCTCGGGTGCGCATCTCGATCGAGCAGCCCGGACCGGTTTCGGTCATTCGAATCGAGTACTGAGGTCGTCGTCGACGGCCGGCCAAAACAGGTGGTTTTCTCATCCGGACATTGCTAGAATGCGGCCGTCCTCGGTAGGGGGGTGGGAGCATCCGTTCCGAGCCACAGCACCGGGGAAAGCCATCAGGATGAAGAATCGGTCTCGCTGGACGTCTCTGGCGGGGCAGGGGTTTGAGTTGACAGCGGCTGTGACCGGCTTCGGGCTCGTTGGGTACTGGGTCGGTGGCTACTTCGGCAACGCGCGAGTCGGCCTTCTGGTCGGAGCGATACTCGGCATCTTTGGTGGCCTCTACAATTTGATCAAAACCTCGCTTCGAGCTGTCAGGCGGAGCGAGGAGATTCGAAAGCGATCCAAGCAGGACCCATCAACGGAACAAGTCAACAACTGAGTCGTGAACGACTCTCGCAGCTACGCCAACCGGCGTTTTCTGGGGTTTGTTTGTCTACTAGCCATCGTGACATCGGTGCTCGCACTGCTCGGCTGGCCGCCAACGAAGCGGCTTGCCGGTGCGGAAGGCGTGCGCGCGATGTGGGCGGGAGTTGCGGTCAGTTGGATCGCCTCCGTCGTCGGCGGGCTCCCCATCTGGCGAGCGATCGCCAACGGCCGGCCGCTCGAGCTCACGGAACTGATGGGGGGTATGGGTCTGCGCTTCGTGGTGGTGCTCTTCGGAGCGCTCTACCTGGTGCTCAACGGTCTCGTGCCTACCGTGCCGCTGATCGTCTGGATCGGACTCAGCTATCTGCTTCTGCTGCCCTTCGACGTCCGATTTGCGGTGCGAAGCAACGCAAATCGCGAAGCGAGCGACTAACTATGTGGAGCTCGACGAGATGATGGCCTCGAACCCACTGAGCCACGTGATCCAGCACCCCCTGGTGACCCGCGAAGCGGAGAAGGGGCTGCTGACGCCGAACGGCGAGATCACTCTGCTCAGCGATCAGATCAGCATGATCATTCTGGCGGGCTTGCTCCTGTCACTCTTCTTCCCGCCGCTCTTCCGTCGCTTCCGCAACGCGGAGGGCGATATCGATCGGTTGGTGCCGACGGGGTTCGGAAACGGCATCGAGGCGGTCTGCCAGTATCTGCGCAAAGAGGTCGCCGAGCCGGTGCTCGAAGGGCATACCGATCGGTTCATCAAGTACCTGTGGAGCGTCTTCTTCTTCGTTCTGACGATGAACCTGCTCGGGCTCGTGCCCTTTGGTGTGGTGACGAAGCTCTTCGGGACCCACATTGGTGGCACGGCGACGGCGAACATCTGGGTCACGGCGACGCTTGCGATCTGCACCCTCGTCATGATGGTCGTGAACGGGCTGCGGATCGGCAAGATGGGCTTCATCGCCCACTTCTGCCCCGGTCCGCTCTGGCTGGCGCCGATTCTGGTGCCGGTTGAGATCGTCGGACTCTTCGCCAAGGTTTTTGCGCTGACCGTCCGTCTGTTCGCGAACATGGTCGCGGGCCACGTGATGCTCGCGGTGCTCCTGAGCTTCATTCTCGGGGCCGGCACCGCGATGGGCGCCGGCGCCGGCTTCGGTGTGGCGATTCCGGTGGTTCTGGGCAGCGTTGCTCTGACCATGCTGGAGATCTTCGTCTCGCTGCTGCAGGCCTATATCTTCACCTTCTTGACCGCGCTCTTCATCGGGCAGTCGGTCAACGTGCATCACGATCACGAGGAGGCACACGCCTAGGTCGCGGATCACTCGATTCGAGGCCTGAGCTGTACATAAAGAGACAACTCCGTTCCGTCCGAAGGCATCGGACGGAAGAACAACACGAGAGGACATTGAAATGAGCAAGAGGTTTTCGAAGGTAACCCTCGGTCTGATCGTCGTCGGGTTCGTGCTGATGTTCGCGCCGGCCGCGTTTGCCGACCAGGCGGGGGACGCCGCGAGCCACGATGAGAGCTCCTATTTCATGACTACTGACGGTGCCCGGAAGTTCGGTGGCGCCATCGGTGCCGGCCTGGCCGTGATCGGTGGTGCTGCGGGTATCGCGCGCATCGGCGGTAGCGCCGTCGAGTCGATCGCGCGTCAGCCCGAGGTGGCCGGCAACATTCAGACTGCCATGATCATCACCGCGGCGCTGATCGAGGGCGCGATGCTCTTCGCGATCGTCGTCGGTCTTCTCGCGGCCCTATAAGCGCGAGTGAGACCGATGAGGTCGAAACTTGCCCTGCTGATTGGGCTGTTCCTCCTTCCCGGCCTGGCGTTCGCCGCCGGCGGGGGTGGGGAGAACAACCTGTTCGCAGGAGACATCGGCAACGCCGTCTGGACGCTGGCGATCTTCGTGCTCGTCGTGTTGGTCCTGGGCAAGTTCGCCTGGGGCCCGATGCTCGAGGGGCTACAGAGTCGCGAGAAGTTCATTCGCGAGTCACTCGAGCAGGCTCAGGCCGAGAACCAGAAGGCGCAAGCCCTGGCGGCGGAGTACGAGAGCAAGGTCGAGGAGGCCAAAGCCGAAGCGACATCGATCGTCGAAGAGGGGCGGCGTGACGCCGAAGCCCTCAAGCGGCAGATCGAGGAGCAGTCGCAGGCTGAGGCCGAGAAGATTCTCGAGCGCGCGAAGCGTGAGATCGAGATCGCTCAGCAGACGGCGGTCAAGGAGATCTACGTAACGAGCGCCCATCTGGCGACCGAACTCGCCGGCCAGATCATCGGCCGAGAGGTCGACGCCGCCGATCATGAGCGATTGATTTCCGAGTCGATTGCGAAGATCGAGCAGATGGAGTCCAACTGACGAGTCGATCGGTCGAGAGAGATGTCCGAGAAACTGGATGAACAGCAGGTAGCGGTCGCGCGGGTCTACGCGCAGGCGCTCTTCGGTCTGGCGAGGAATCGCCAGGAGGAGCACGCCCTGCTCGAAGAGCTCGGCGTGATGCTCGAGCACTTCGATCGCCAGCCGGAGTTCGAGAGGATTCTCGACGACCCGGCGGTGGACGAGCAGGAGCGAGCCTCGATTCTGGAGCGCGTGCTGCGAGACCGAGCAAACGATCTCGTGGTCAATACCCTTCAGATCATGAACCGCAAGGGGCGCGCCGGCCTGGTGCGTCATCTGGTGGCGGCCTACCGCGACCTCGTGGCGGAGCTCGACAACGTGGTCGAGGCGGCCGCGACCACCGCGGTTCCACTCAGCGAAGCGACGCGCACGCGTCTGGTCGAGGCGCTCTCGCGTTTCACCGGCAAGAAGGTGCTGCTCGAGGAGTCGGTCGACGCCTCGATGCTGGGTGGAATGGTCCTGCGACTCGGCGATCAGAAGATCGACTCGAGTGTCCAGCGGGAGCTGTGGCGGGTCGGGAGTCGACTCGACGGCAGGGCTTCAGAAGAGCTGGCAGGTGTCGCCGATGATTGAGGCGCACGGTCACAACGCACGATGACGGAGAACTAGCCCCGGCCAGTTCACGGAGAGGAATAGTTATGAAGTTCAAGGTGGATGAGATCGCTTCGGTCATCACCGAAGAGATCAAGAACTACCAGTCCGAGGTCGATCTCGCGGAGGTCGGACGGGTGCTCGAGGTCGGTGACGGCATCGCACGCGTCTACGGTCTGTCGAACGCGATGGCTGGCGAGCAGCTCGAGTTCTCGAACGGGCAGTTCGGCCAGGTGTTCAACCTGGAGGAGAGCTCGGTCGGTGTCGTCATCTTCGGCGAGTACCTCGACATCAAGGAAGGTGACGAGGTCCGCCGGACCGGCAAGCTTCTCAGCGTGCCCTGCGGCGAGGCGATGGTCGGTCGCGTGGTCGACCCGCTCGGTCGACCGCTGGACGGCAAGGGCGTCATCGAAACGCCGCACAGTCGGCCGCTCGAGTTCAAGGCGCCGGGCATCGCCGCCCGCCAGCCGGTGGACGAGCCGCTGCAGACGGGCATCAAGGCGATCGACAGCATGATTCCGGTCGGCCGCGGCCAGCGTGAGCTGATCATCGGCGACCGTCGTACCGGCAAGACCGCGATCGCGATCGACACGATCCTCAATCAGAAGGGCAGCGGTGTCATCTGCGTCTACGTGGCGGTCGGCCTCAAGGAGTCGACCGTGGTTGGCGTGGTCGACAAGCTCGTCGAGCACGGCGCGATGGACTACACCATCGTCGTCTCCGCATCCGCCGCTGACCCGGCGCCGCTTCAGTACATCGCTCCGTACGCGGGCGCCGCGATGGCCGAGTACTTCATGTACCAGGAGGGCAAGGCGACCCTGGTGGTCTACGACGATCTGTCGAAGCAGGCCCAGGCCTATCGGCAGCTGTCGCTACTCCTCCGTCGGCCCCCAGGTCGTGAGGCCTACCCGGGCGACGTGTTCTACCTGCACTCCCGCCTGCTCGAGCGTGCGGTCAAGCTGCGCGACGAGTACGCGCTCGTGCCGAAGGACACTCCCGACGACACGCGCGATCGTTCTGTGGCGATTGGGCATCCCGACGGCATGGACGCTCCAGCGGACGTGCGGCCGGACGAGGCGAACGGCATCTACCATCGCGGCCACGGCTACAGCCTGGATCGCGCCGAGGCCTACCTCGAGAGCCGCGACGATAAAGACGATCTCAAGATCCACCGATTCCCCGACACCGGCGGCTCGATGACGGCGTTGCCGATCATCGAGACCCTCGAGGGCGAGGTCTCGGCTTACATCCCGACCAACGTGATTTCGATCACCGACGGCCAGATCTACCTCGAGCCCGACCTGTTCTTTGCCGGCGTTCGTCCGGCGGTCAACGTGGGTATCTCGGTCTCGCGAGTCGGCGGTAACGCCCAGATCAAGGCGATGAAGAAGATCGCCTCGACCCTGCGACTCGATCTCGCGGCGTTCCGTGAGCTGGAGGCGTTCGCACAGCTCGGCACCGAGCTCGATACGGCAACGCAGCGCCAGCTCGATCGCGGTCAGCGCATGGTCGAGCTGCTCAAGCAGGGACAGTACAGCCCGTACCCGGTCGCCCACCAGGTTGTCAGCATCTACGCCGGCGCCAAGGGCTACCTCGACGAGCTGCCCTTGAATCAGGTGAACAACTTCGAAGCCTTCATGCTCAAGGTCATCGGCGACGAGTACCCGGAGATCGTCGAAGAGATCACCGACAAGGGCTCGATCTCCGATGAGCTCAACGGCACCCTCAGTTCGCTGATCGCCGATCTGGTCTCGCGCTTCGAGAAGGAGAACGAGGCGGCCTAGAGCCCTCGGCGAACCATGAACAACCTTCGTGCAAGCGCGGCTCGGTCGGTGGTGTCTCTCGCCCACCTTGAGGTGCTCTGCTAAATGGCGAATCGCAGACTTCTGGTCAAGCGCCGCAAGGCGGTCCGCAACATCCGCAAGATCACGCGGACGATGCAGCTCATCGCCACGGCGCGCTTCCAGGCGGCCTATAACGCGGCCGTTTCGCGCCGTCCGTACACCGACAAGCTGGCGGAACTCACCGCCGGCATCGCCGGTGCCATGGGCGACCTCGAGCACCCTCTGATGAAGGTGCCCGAAGAGGAGAACCGGAGCGCGTTGGTCGTCCTGACCAGCATGCGAGGCCTCTGCGGTGCTTTCAACGCCAACGTGCTCCGCACCGCGATCGGTCATATCGACGAGAACGCGGGACGCGGCGTCGAGAGCGACGTCGAGATGTCGGGCAGCAAGGGCATCGCCTACTTCAACTTTCTCGGTCGGCCGATGGCGCAGGAGTACACGCACGTCAGCGACCTGCCGACCTTTGATCAGATCGAGCCGATCGCAAGCTCGCTGATCGATCGCTTCGTGCGAGGTGAGATCGACTCGGTCGACATCGCCTACACGAAGTTCATCTCGACCGGCAGTCAGAAGCCGGTGGTCGAGCGGCTGCTGCCGCTCAGCCAGCTGGTGGAGACGTCGTCCGACGAGGGCGCCGGGCCGCAGGTCGAATACGAGTTCTCGCCCGATCCTGAAGAGCTGCTCGACGAGCTGTTGCCCGCCACCGTGCGCGTGCGGCTCTTCCAGGCCTTCACGGACGCGGCGGTGAGCGAGCAGGTGGCGCGGATGGTGGCCATGAAGGCTGCGACCGACGCCGCTCAAGACATGATCAAACGCCTCACGCAGGAGTACAACCGCGCGCGGCAGACGCAGATCACACTCGAGCTACTGGACATCGTGGGCGGGGCCAACGCCCTCGAATAGAGGTTACCGGACATGCAAGACGCAAACGTTGGGAAGGTCACACAGGTCATCGGGTCGACGCTCGACGCGCAGTTCGCCGAGGACAGTCTGCCGGCGATCTACAACGCGCTCAAGATCCAGATGGAGCAGGAGATCCAGGGCGAGAAGATTCAGGAGACGCTCTGGTGCGAGGTTGCTCAGCACCTCGGCGGCGGTCGCGTTCGCGCGGTCTCGCTCGGCTCGACGGACGGCGTGCAGCGCGGCGCCGAAATCGTCGACACCGGCAGCCCCGTCACGGTGCCGGTAGGCGAGGAGACGCTCGGTCGTGTTTTCAACATGGTCGGCGACACGATCGACGACCGCGGTCCGATCGACGTCAAGGAGCGCCGCGCCATTCACCAGGAGCCGCCCGACCTCGACAACCTCTCGGCCAAGACCGAGATGTTCGAGACCGGCATCAAGGTGATGGACCTCCTCTGCCCGCTGGTGCGTGGCGGTAAGGGTGGTCTGTTCGGTGGTGCCGGCGTCGGCAAGACGGTCATCATTCAGGAGCTCATCGCGCGCCTGGCCCGCTTCCACAGCGGCTACTCCTGCTTCGCCGGAGTTGGAGAGCGGACCCGTGAGGGGAACGACCTCTGGCTCGAGATGCAGGAGGCGCAGATCGGCGACACCGGCAAGAACGTCATCGACCAGACCGTTATGGTCTTCGGTCAGATGAACGAGCCGCCGGGCGCCCGTCTCCGGGTTGCGCTTTCGGCACTCACCATGGCGGAGCACTTCCGCGATCAGACCGGTGCCGACACCCTGCTCTTCGTCGACAACATCTTCCGGTTCTCACAGGCCGGTTCCGAGGTCTCGGCGCTTCTCGGCCGTATGCCCTCCGCGGTCGGCTACCAGCCGACGCTCGGCACCGAGATGGGCGAGCTGCAGGAGCGCATCACCTCCACCAACAGCGGCGCGGTCACCTCGATTCAGGCGATCTACGTTCCCGCCGATGACTACACCGACCCCGCGCCGGCCACCGCCTTCACGCATCTCGACTCGACGGTAAACCTCGAGCGCTCGATCGCGGAGAAGGGCATCTACCCCGCGGTCGACCCCCTCGCGTCGTCGAGCCGAATCGTGGCGCCCGAATACATCGGCGAGCACCACTACAGTGTCGCCCGTCGGGTGCAGCAGATTCTCCAGCGCTACAAGGATCTGCAGGACATCATCGCGATTCTCGGTGTCGACGAGCTCTCGGAAGAGGACAAGGTCATCGTCCGCCGGGCGCGAAAGATCGAGCGCTTCATGTCGCAGGCGTTCTACGTTGCCGAGCAGTTCATCGGCATCCCGGGCGTCTACGTTTCGCGTGAGGACACCATCCGCTCCTTCGAGGAGCTCTGCGACGGCAAGTGGGACCACCTGCCGGACCAGGCGTTCATGTACGTCGGCACCATCGAGGACGCCGCCGCACGCGCCGAGGAGCTGGAGAAGGAAGGCTAGTTGATGGCCGACGCCCAAGGATTCTCGTGCAGCGTCGTCACCCCCGAGCAGGTGGTGATCGAGTGCGATGCGCGGTTTGTCGCCATCCCGGCGCACGATGGTGAGGTCGGCGTGCTGAGTCACCGCGCGCCGATGCTCACCCGTCTCGACGTCGGTCCGTTGCGCATCGAGAAGAGTGGCGGCGAAACCGAGTCGTTCTTCATCGACGGTGGTTTCGCCGAGATGGTCGGCGACCGGCTGACGGTGCTGACCGAGGCGGCAATACCGGCGAGCGAGCTGACGCGGGAGGGTGCCGAGGCGCTGATGGCCGAAGCGCGAGAGATGGAAGGCTACGACGAGCTTTCGCACGAGACCAAGCAGCGCACCCTGCGCAAAGCGCGCGCGCAGCTGCGCATGCTCGGCTAGGGCTAGCTCTCGAGTCGGCTGCCGCTCACCACGTCGGCCAGCGTTCGTCTGCCGAAGAGGCTGGGGAGCGCCGGTAGCCCGAAAAGGGCAAAGGTCAGCAGCCCGCCGAGCCAGCGGCGGATCGCCTGGCCGAGGGTGACCGGTTCATCGTCGCGATCGATCACCCGGAGCCGCTGAGCGGACATGCCGGGCGTCGCACCCCAGAACGCGGTCGAGAAGACGCTGTAGAGGAACGACAGCTCGAGGCCCACGAAGAGAAACGCGCCGGCGTCTACCAGGCGAAGCGGCACTCCCAAGAGGGGGGCGCTCGCGATCGGTACCGCGGCCAGAGCCGCGACGGCACCGAGGTCGAGGAGTCCTGCCACCAGGCGAGGCCTCGTCGTGCTGGAACGGGGTGATGCCTCTTCGGTGGGCACCTCGACGGCGCTGAGCTCGATCTGTTCAGCCTCGGCCGGCAGCGCGAGCGGAGGGTCGAGGAGCGACTCTGGTGGCGACGATTCCGCCTCCTCCGGCGGATCCATCAGCAGAGGGAGGTCGGAGAGCTCGGAGCTCGAAGAGATCTGAGCCCCTCGCCTCATCTCACCGGAACGGGACGTACTTGACGAAGATTCGGAAGAGCAGGTCTTCCGGTCGGGTCTGATAGGTCCGAGCGAAGTCGGCGACTCGCTCGATCTCTGCATCGGAGCCCGAAATCGACAGCGCTTCGTCGAAGCTCGCGGCCGCCGCCTGTGTGTCGCCCCGCTGAAGAGCGCGGACGCCGAGGTTGTAGTAGCTGTCGGTCATCAGGCGATTGACGTCGGGGCTCGCTGGAGAGTCCTCACGAACTCGCCAGAGCTCCCGCAGCACCATCTCCCACTCTCCCTGTTGGAAGATGGCGATCAGGCTGCGCAACGGCTCGAGCTCGGCGTCGGCGACGAGCTGTAGGTTGGCTGCGGCCTCGTCGAGCGGTTGAATCGTCGCCGCGCGGGCCAG
Organism: Candidatus Multivoradales bacterium; assembly: GCA_965212505.1. Classification (GTDB taxonomy): domain Bacteria; phylum Acidobacteriota; class Thermoanaerobaculia; order Multivoradales; family JAHEKO01; genus JAHEKO01. The sequence goes on along the minus strand of OZ243123.1, from coordinate 4,323,026 downwards.
CAACTCGTCGACCCGCAGGAACTCGCGGCGAGCCTGTGCATTTCTGGCCTGATCCACGAGCGATTCGAATTCCGCCAGGTCGGCCTCGGTCGGTCCGGCGTCGGCGGCCTGCGCATCGGCCAGCGCCTCCCACTGAGCGACCAGCGCCTGGGCCTCGGAATAGAGCTCGTGATGAGGTGGCAGACGCTTCAACTGGGCGATCGCCCGGGTCGTCTTGCCCTCTGCGTGCAGGCTCTCCGCCAGTTCGATGGCATCGGGCCGTTGATCGTCTACCGTCTCGGCCGAATTCGGGAAGAACTTGGACCAGTTGCTCATCAGGAACCAACCGCCACCCGCGACCAGAACGAGTACGGCGGCGCCCACGTAGAGCAGTAGCTTTTTCTTGTCTCCGCCGCTCGAGGCCGGCTTCTGCGGCATCTTCGGCTTCGGCAGCGGTACCGGCGCCGCGGGGGCGTCGAGATCATCCGGGGTGACGAGCTGATCGAGATTGAGCGGTGCGTCGGTGTCGGGTTCGCTGAGGGCGGGACCGAGATCCCCGGTGCCGTCGTCGAGGATGTCCTGGGTCTCGGGAACGGGAGCCACCGGCGCTGCTGCTGCCGCCGACGCTGCTGCCACCGGCTCGGCCGCCTCTGCGGGCATCGAGTCGAGCTTCTCGAGCTGTTCCCGCGCCATGAGGTGGTCGGGCTGCATCTCGAGGACCTTCTCCAGGCCCTGGCGAGCGCCGTCCAGCTGCCCCTGGTCGATCATCCCGAGCGCCTCGTGGAACGCCTCCTCGATGGAGCGCTCCGCTTCGGCCTTGAGCTTGCGAGCCTGTTCGATGCGTTCGTTGGCCTCGGGGTGATCGATGTCGATCAGGAAAATTCTCGACCAGGCGTCGATAGCGGACTGGTACTCGCTGCGGTCGAACGCGGCCTGTCCCTCGCCGAGCAGTTCGCCGATGCGCTGTTCGCTCTCCGTGTCGAGAGCCGCGACCGGCGCATCGAGCACCTCGGCCTCGGTCGCCGGGACCGGGCTGTCAGCTCCACCGAAGACCTCGGCCTGGGTCCCGGCGGCTGTCGGTTCTGCTGCCGGTTCCGGGGTCGCGAGCTCGACCTCGAGCTCCTCGGCTCGAGGCTCTGACGACGCCTCTGCCTCGGGCGGCGCGGCGGTCTCGGTTGCAACGGCTTCGAGCTCAGCCTCTAGATCCAGATCCGCGTCGAGGTCGACCTCCAGATCCTCGACCGCTCTTGGACCGGGTGGCGGCTCAGCGGCTGCCGCGGCCACCTCGGCGATCGCAGCTCGAATGTCGTCGAGCACGATCTCGCCGTTGGAGGACGACAGGCGATCCTGAAGCCAGCGGGCGGGCTCGAACATCGGATCGAGCCGCAGGATGAAGTCGCAGCCGAGTTCAGCCTCCTTGAGACTGTCTTTCTCGACCAGGCTCAGCGTCTGCTGGAACGTGTCCAGAATGCGCGACTGGATGTCTTCGGCGAGGGAGGCGTTTCCCGGGTAACTCATGGGTTGATCAACTGCATGATGCTAACAGAATTAAGTGTTGATAAACAAACGAGAAGTGAGCCGTCTGAGTGTGCCCAGGCGGAGTGCTGGACACCCGAAATCGACCCTGAGCCTAGTCAGAGTCGACGGAAAGTGCCGTGACCTGCTTCTCAGTCGGCGGAACGGTCGAGCTGACGGAGCAGGCGATGTGGGAGGCCGTCGAAGCTACCCGACGACATCGTGACGACCAGATCGCCGTCGGTTGCGGCCTCGAGCACTGCGCTTTCCAGGCTGTCGATACTCGAAGGGCAGACGGTGGGTACCGCTTCGCCGTTCAGCCGTTCGACCAGCGTTTCGAGATCGAGGCGCTCGCTCTCGTCGAGCCGACCCGCGTGGAAGATCGGTGCGACGAAGACCCGGTCGGCCTTCGAGAAAGCCTCGACGTAAGCGTCGAGCAGGAAAGAGCGACCGGCGGTCAGCGAGCGTGGTTCAAAAACCGCGATCAGCTGTCGACCGGAGTACTTGTCGCGAAGGGCGTCGAGGGTCACGCCGACGGCTGTCGGGTGGTGGGCGAAGTCGTCGACCACCGTGACTCCCCGGTGCGTGCCGAGCTCGTCCATACGCCGCTGAACGCCGTCGAAGTCCGTCAGCGCCTGCGCCACCACTTCGACCGGCAGGCCATCCCGGCGGGCGACCGCCCAGACGCCGAGGGCGTTCTGCACGTTGTGAGCGCCACCATGGGTCAGGCAGACCTCCGCCGTGCGTCCGCCGAGATCGGTGATCGAGAAGCGTGTCCCCTCTGGGCCGGCGGTCACCTTCCCAGCGGGGCGAACGTCGTTCGTTTCGGCGAGGCCGTAGGAGACGATCTCGCTGTCGGCCTGGCCGGCGACCTGGAGCACGTCCGGGGAGTCGCCGCAGGCCGCGACGAATCCGGTCTGCGGCACAATCTCCACCAGCCGGCGATAGGCGTCGAGCAGGCTCTCGGGATCGGGATAGAGATCCGCGTGGTCGTGCTCGACGCTCGTCAAGATGACCGCCTCGGGTCGGTAGTGCAGGAACTTCGGTCCGCGATCGAAGTAGGCGGCGTTGTACTCGTCACCCTCGATCACGAAACGCTCGCCAGAGCCGCGTCGAAAGCTGCTGTCGAGATTCTTGGCGACGCCGCCGATCAGGAATCCCGGGTCTCGCCCGCAGGCTGTGTAGACCCACGCGGCCATCGACGTGGTGGTGGTCTTGCCGTGCGTTCCGGCGACTACGAGCGGCCGCCGTTCGGTGAGGAAGAAGCGCGACAGCGCCTGTGGCATCGAGATGCGCTCGACGTCGCTCGCTTCGACCGCTACCGCCTCGGGGTTGGTGCGCGGTACGGCGTTGCCGACGATCACGAGGTCCGGATCGGTCTCGAGGTGTAGCGGATCGAAGCCGACCAGAGGCTCGATACCGGCGGTCTCGAGCAGGGTGCTCATCGGCGGATAGAGCGGTCCGTCGCTGCCCCGCACTCGATGTCCGGCGTCCTCGAGCAGACAGGCGAGCGGCGCCATGCCGGTGCCGCCGATCGCGATCATGTAGATGTCCATCGAGGGGCGCGACGACGTGTGAAAGAGTGCGTTGTCGCCGCGAAGAGGCGGAGTGTAGCATTGGCTCGATTCGCTACTAGGAGGCTCTCGAATGCGCTCGTTTCATCCTGATTCCCGTCGTCCCATCGGACGTGTGCTCGTCCTGGCCGCCGTCCTCTCCGTGCTCTCCGGCCTGTCGAGTGCACAAGAGGCGAAGGTGCCTCGGGCCGTCGTTCCGGGTTCGATCGCCGACGTCGGTCGAGTCGCCAAGGGCGAGGTGGTGGAACACGCCTTCGAGATTCGCAACGAGGGTGACGCGCCGTTGCGGATCGATCGAGTCAAGCCGACGTGTGGCTGTACGGTGGCCAGCTACGACGAGGTGATCGCGCCGGGTACCAGCGGAACGCTCGAGGCCAAGCTCGACACCGCCGAGTTCCGGGGCCCGATCGCCAAGTCGATCCGCGTCTTCACCAACGACACCTCGAACCCCGAGGTGACGCTGGTGATCAAGGCCGATGTCCGAGCGCAGATCGACATCAGCCCCGGCTACGCACGTTTTGTCGTCGTACAGGGTGAGGACTACGGCACCAAGCGGCAGATCATCTGGGCTCCCGACTTCCCGACCCTCAAGATCACGCGGGTTATCTCGCCGTTCGACTACGTGCACGTGACGAATCGGCAGCTCGAAGAGGGCGACAGCGACTACCGGCGCGACGAGAATCGGTGGGAGCTCGACGTTGCCCTTACCGAGGAGGCGCCCACCGGCCCGATGGCCGACTTCATTCGGATCGTCACCAACCATCCGCGCCAGAAGGTGGTCCGCATTCCGGTCTCGGGCATTGTCCGACCGATCCTTGCGGTCACGCCGCAAGTGGCCGACTTCGGTCGGCGGGAGACGACGCTCGAGCACCAGGCGACCCTCGAGGTGAAGAATCTCGGCCGCACCGCAGTGACCGTCGAGAGCGCCTCCACCGACGTCGAGGGACTGACCGCTGAGGTCGAGTCCGTCGAAGCCGGCCGGCTCTTCAATCTCGTGCTCACCCTCGAGAAGGGCATCGAGAAGGGCCGCTTCCGCGGCACAGTGACGATCAAGACGACGAGCCCCGATCAGCCCACCGTCGAGGTGGACGTGATCGGCAACGCGATCTAACCGGTCGCGACCCGCTCGGCTACAATCGACCGATGGCGTATCAGCGCGCGCACGGGCGCGCCATCGAGGCACTCCGTCCAGCTCGTATCGAGCTCGGCGCGATGAAGTTTGCGGAAGGCTCGGCTCTGGTCGAGATGGGCGATACGAAGGTTCTGGTCTCGGCGTCGGTCGAGTCGCGGGTGCCGCCGTTTCTGATCGACAGCGGGCGCGGTTGGGTGACCGCCGAGTACGCCATGCTGCCACGGGCCACGCACACCCGGAACCGGCGCGAGGTCTCCCGAGGCAAGCCCTCGGGTCGCAGCTCCGAGATTCAGCGTCTGATCGGGCGAAGCCTGCGCGCGGTTGTCGACCTCAAGGCGATGGCCGACCGCACCGTCGCGATCGACTGCGACGTCATCCAGGCCGACGGGGGCACGAGAACGGCCTCGATCACCGGCGCCTACGTGGCGATGGCGCAGGCGATGGCGCACATGCTGCTCGCCGGAGACATCTCCCGGTGGCCGATTCGCCAGCCGCTGGCGGCCGTTTCGGTCGGCATCGTCGGCGGCACCTGCCTCCTCGACCTCGAGGCGTCCGAAGACCAGCAGGCCGACGTCGACATGAACGTCGTCGCGACCGCCGACGGGAACCTCATCGAGGTGCAGGGCACGGGCGAGAAGACCACCTTCACGCGCGAGCAGCACGACCAACTGCTCGACCTGGCGTTCGCCGGCATCGCCGAGCTGAGCGATCTCCAGAGCGCGACGCTCGCCGAGACGCTGGCCGAGGTGCAAAGCGTCTTGGACCAGGGCTCGCGACGCGCCGCGGCGCCGAAAGACGAGAAGGGCCTCTGGGGCCCACCCGAGTAGAGGGTCTTCGGAACCCCGACCCTCGACGCCTCGCTCGGCCCCCAGGGCGAGAAACGCCCCCTTCCGTCCCGGCACTCTCGGCGTGGCGCTCTGATCTGAGAGATCCGAGCTAGTTGGCGATGATGGATCGGTTCTCTTCGAGCGGTCGACCGGTGTCGAGGTGGCCGGCGAAGGAGTTGCGCTGCTGGCCGTTCCAGAGCAGGACGACACCCGACAGGTTGGGCAGGTTGGCGAAGGCGGAATTGACCAGGCTGTAGACCGAAAGCAGCTCTTGGCGAGAGCCGGAGCTCGGGGGGCTCTGGCGGGTCGAGAGCAGATCGACGAAGGCGATGCCGTCTTCGGAGATGAAGACGCTGCCGACCTCCGTCCCCTCGGGAAACGGCGCAGACCTCCGCTCGCCGGCGGGGCCCGCCAACACTTCGGCGATCACCTGGTCGAGGCCGACACTGTCGCCGGGCACGGACCGCTCTTCCGAGACCAGCCATCCTCCCGAGCCTGGGAAGTAGAGCGTCAGTCCGGCTTCTGGCCCGTCGAGTTCGACGACGGGCTGGTCGTCGTCGACGGATGCCTCGGTCGCTGCCGACGGCGCCGGGTCTCTCAAAACTGCAAAGCCGACGAGGGCGAGTAGCACGACGCCGATGGCGGCCAGGATGAGGATCTGCTGGCGGGTCACGAGGGGTCCGCCTCTTCTGCGACCGTCTCGCCGCCTTCGGTCATCGCCTGATACCGCGCGATCCCTTTGGCCACCGCGTCGGCGAGGCGGAAGCGATATTCGGGGTCCTGGAACCGAATTTCCTCTTCGGCGTTGGTGAGGAAACCGAACTCCACGAGCACCGCGGGCATCGCGACGCCGGCGAGAACGCGAAGTGGCGCCTGGCGCGACCGCCGACTCGCTTCGAGTGCGGTGTTCAGTTCGTCCTGCACGAGCTGGGCAAGTGCGCGACTCTCCCCCAGGTGGCTGTCTTGAACTCGGTCCCACGGTTGGAGCTGGAGGTCGAACAAGGGATCTCCGCGCTCGGCCCCGACGCTGCGCGCGGCGGCGCTCAAGGCCTCGGCCTGTTCGCCTTGCACCGGGGTCAGGAAGAAGGTCTCCGGGCCGCTCGCTCCAGAGCCGACGGCCGAGTTGAAGTGGAGCGACACGAAAAGGTCGCCCTTGTTCTGATTGGCCACGGCCGCGCGCGTCTCGAGTGGCAGGGCGCCGTCAGACGATCGTGTGAGGATCACGCGCACGGCGAGGCGCTCTTCGAGCAGCCGTTGGAGCGTCCTCGCGACCTGCAGCGTCAGACGCTTCTCCTCGAGTCCGCTTCGGCCGACGGCACCGGTGTCGCCGCCTCCGTGGCCCGGGTCGAGCACGATGGTTCGAATGCCGGGGCGTCGCCGCTCGCGCGGACGGAGCCGAGGTCGGCCCTCGGCCTGCTGACCGGACGGGTCGCCGCGGAAGATGTCGAAGACCAATCGGAAGGGCTCGTCCAAGACGTACTCTTCCGCGACCACGCCAGCGGCGAGCCGCAGCCGAATGCGTGAGGACGAGAGGTCAATGCCTCGCACTAGATTGTCTCGCGGTGTCGAGCGCTCGGTTTCACTCGACAGCCGGTCGCTGATCAGCTCGATCGAGACGGAGCGGGAGTCCTTGACGATGCGGTAGCGCGGTCGAGTCGAGAATTGGAAGACCGCCGTCGTCACACCCTGGACTTGCACCAGGTTGAACTGAAGGTCGAGCTCGCGTTCGGGTTGATGACGCACGATGAGCATTCGCGCGGCCGGGTTCCAGGTGAACTCGTAGCCCAGGTGGTGACCGTAGATATTGTCGAGCAGATCGAGCGGCACCTGCACCACGCCCTCGAGACTCACGGCGTGCTGCGAGAGGTCGACGATCTCCTGACCGGAGGTGAGCGCGTCGCTCCCCGGGCCGAAGGCGAACTCCTTGTCGTTGAGTGTGAGCTCGTGGCTCTCGCCGAGCGGGCCGACGATGAGGTCGCCGCCGAGCTCGTCGATCAGCGGTCGCACTTCGATCAGCGGCCCGAGGACCGTGGTCGAGTAGCGGAGCGTCAGCCGTCGGGTGCCGAGATCGACCGCCGCGGGGCCCGACTCGAGAACGGGCAGACCCTCTTCGTCGTCATCCGCAGCGATTGCGGAAGCGGCCGGAACGAGTAACAGAGCGGGTAGGAGCAGGAGGGGGCGGAGGCCCCTCCAGAGCGCGGCGGTCACGAAGCGGAGGATACCAAGGGTGGGGCAGCTCCTCCGCGCGCCAATAGCTGGCGGCGCGAGAGCTGTCTAGTTGCCGGGCGAGGAGACCAGGACGCCCGGATCGAGTGGCGATCGCACCCCTTCGAAGCGCACGGGCAGGCTGCGCGAATCCAGAGGATCCGGACCATCGTTCACCTGGAAGTGCAGGTGAACGAGGTGGGTGTCTCCGGTGTTGCCCACCTCACCGATCTGCTGTCCCCGCTCGACTCGATCGCCCTTCGACACGGTGACGCTGCCCCGCCGCAGATGGCCGTACGACGACCACTCGCCATCGCCGTGCTCGACGATCACGTGATTGCCGATCAGGTTCGAACGGAGGTTCTTCGCCATGCGAGTGGCGTTGTACTGCATCACTCGTCGACCGTAATCGGCGCGCGCCTCGCCCTCGCGCCGCGCGAAGACGCTCCAGTCCTGCTCGGCGTCGTTCTCGATCGCGACCACAACTCCGTCTGCGGCCGCTAGAACCGGCTCGCCCCAGCCGAAGAAGACCTCAGGGTCTGCCGGAGGCGTCGGCCCCGTGTAGACCGCGCCGCCGTCTCCCTGCATCCAGAAGTCGACGGCGAATTCCGTCTGCCAGTGCCATCGATGATGGCTCGTCGGCATTGGGACGGCACTCATGAACCAGTTGCCCCGTACCGGAAGGTGGTACTTCACCGCGCGGTCCGGAGCGGCGAGAGGTACGGCCAACTCACGAGTCGATTCGCTGTCGTGGGCGGTGCGAGCGCGGGCGCGAAGGAGCACCTCGTCGGGACGTGCGCTCGCCGCAAGGTAGATGCTCGCCGCCATCAGCGACGTCCCGTCAGTCAGGGTCGTGCTCTCAGCCCACTCCCAGCCCTCGCCTGGAATCTCGGCGGGCGGCAGGTCGAGCTCCCCGAGCGGCGCCATCGGACCCTGCGCCATCCCGATCGCCTGCTGGGTCGCCGCGAGCATCTCGCCGGCGTCGACATGGGCGATCGCGATCGTGCGGCCGCCGGCGCGCGCTTCGACCTCGAGGCCCTCGAGGTGGACCGCGTCCGCGCCCCGATGGCCGATCACTACGGTGTGCAGAACGACGTCGTAGACCGGTCGCCGTCCGCCGGTAGCGTGAGCGTGGAGCTCGCCCTCGGGGAACAGTCGAACCTCGAGTCCGTCGGCGATCGCGAGCTCGGGAACGGCGAGGCCCAGGAAGACCAGGGCGAGTGGGCGCAGGGAGAGCATGTCGACTCCTTTCTCCCTGGAGTACGGAGAGGCGCCCCTGGCCTTACCGGCCAGACAGAATCAAGGACAGGTTGTCGTGTTCAGACTGACAGCCAGCTTGGCGGGCGAACGCCTCCTAGATGGTGCACTCGTTGGCGCCGCCGTTGTTCGCCAGATCGGCCGCGAGAGCCGCGTCGCGCGCGCGGTCTCGACCGTCAGTTGCCGTTCGGTCTGCGGGTTGAGATCGTCCCCAGACCTTTGCTACCCTTCGGGGTCCGCGGTCCTCGCGGAAACCAACTGGCCCGTTCGTCTAGGGGTTAGGACGCCGGCCTCTCAAGCCGGTAACACGGGTTCAAATCCCGTACGGGCTACCAACACCAAGTTCCTAAGTCATAAATAGTTAGCGGATCGCTCCGCGATTCGGCCCTCACAGGCTGAAGCGCGAGTAGGTAGCTCCTAGGTAAGTTCGGTCCGGGCGAAGCGCCACCACAGTGGCGTCGGATCATGCCTCCTCGAGGTTTGGCAGTTGGCTCGAACCTGCGACTGTCGGCTGAATCGGGTATCCTCTCGGCATAGAACAACCGACCAGAAGGGGATTCGAAGACGTGGCGGTCACGGTGCTTGCAAGAAGCCTGGGCCTTGGAGCGGGTTCGCGCAGCGTGACGCCCGGCCCGGAGCAGGAGCTGGTCGAGTGGTTCCTTCGGGAGCACCGCTTCCGCGTGGGGCGCGGCCGCGAAGTCATGGTGTTTCGGGAGCCTCGGATGGAGTCCGGCTTCCCCGATTTAGTCTTCGCTGTCTGGCGACCCTCCGTCGCGAAACACTGGCCAGCCAGTCGTGCAGACCTGAGGCCTCATGATCTGCGTGTCGCGCAGCATCTCGTGACGGAGGGTCCCGGGGACATATCTGAGCTAGCGGAGATCTTCCCCAGGCGCAGCCTCGATAGAAGCCTCCGGCGACTCCGGAGTGGCGAGATGGTCCGGGGTACGCTTGCTGGTAGGTGGTCGGCCAGGCCCATCTCCAAGATCTTCGCCGTCGAGCGCCTTGTTGCGGTCGAGGCGAAGATCGACAAGTGGCACGATGCTCTCAATCAGGCTGCATTGAACCGGTGGTTCGCCTCCGAGAGCTACCTACTGTTGCCGCGGCTGACCAATCACGGGCTTGTGGCTGCGGCCGAACAGCACAGCATCGGTGTTTGGGCGCGAGACAAGGGCGTCGAACCCTTCGTGCGGCCCGATTCGGGTGCAGCCGATCTGCCGCGCTCCTACGGATCCTGGCTGTTTAACGAGTGGGTCTGGCGGAGCAAACGCACGCGACTAGGTGAGGCTCGATGAGTGCGACAGGGATCGACCTCGACTGGATTCGCTCGGAGTTCCCGGAGCTCAGTTCGCTGAACAGTCTGGCCGGCGGAGGCCAGAAGTTCGTGCTGTCCGCTGATCATGCGGATGACGGCCGGGTGGTGCTGAAGCTGATCCACTCCAGTCACGGTGCGAAGATGGTCGAGCGCGAGATCCTTGCTGTCCAGCAGATCGACGCTCCGCGGGTCCCAACGATCCACGCCGCTGGCCAGCTATCGAGTCCGATCGGAGAGGTCTTTTGGTTCAGAGAACAACGAATCGACGGGAAGACAGTTCGTGAAGCTCTCCGCGATGGCCCTTTCTCTGCTGAGGATGTTCTCCGGCTCGGGGCGCAATGCCTTGAGTGTCTCGTAAGGGCGGAAGCTCAGGCCATTGTTCATCGTGACGTGAAGCCCGAGAACATCATCCGAGACGAGCAGGGCGACTTCTGGTTGTTGGACTTCGGCATCGCGCGTCACCTCGAGTTGTCGCCGTTGACGCACCCCTCGAGCCCGTTCGGTCGATTCACTCCCGGCTACGCGCCGCCAGAGCAGTTCCGGAACATCCAGACAGAGATCGACTCGCGGGCAGACCTCTTCGCCTTGGGGGTGACGATGTACGAGTGTGCAACCGGTGTGAACCCTTTCCACAACGGCGCAAGGGACCAGCTCGAGATCCTGCGCCGGGTGGAGAGGGATGTCCTGCCGCGACTTGCGCTACCGCTCGACGGCTCGGAGAAGGTCGCAGATTTTGTGAGCGCTTTGACTCAAAGGCGACGGGACCATCGGCCGGCTAGTGCGGAGGCGGCGCTAGAGTGGCTCGGCACAGTCCGAGGGTGATGCGGCACAGAGACGCCTAGGTACCCGAAGGGAGAGACTGGCTATGGACCTTTTCCTACAGTTTGGCTACGGGATGATGGAGCACAGCAGGCAGCTCATCTCAAGCTGGGGTGGCGGCACTGTCGTGTTGAGCCCCAGAGACCTGAGGCCCGAGCAGCTAGTACGGCTCTCCTCGCAGATCGTAGAACTCGGAGGTAGCGTCCTTGTGGACCCGCAGTTCTTCCTTCCTCACTCTGATCATGAGCGACTTCGCTCCCATGACTACTGGCCTGACGCCTACGAGACGTCTCATTTTTGGGATGGCCCGGCCCTAAGGGAACTCCTCGGTAGGCTGGCTGGGCTGAATGGCGACCTTGGTACTTCGCGATGCATCCTGCCGGGCTTGCTTGCCGACAGTGTCGATGACGATTGGTTGGAAACACAGCGAGCGACACTGGAAGAGGCCAACTCGCTTGGGATCACTCCGGGCGTTGTTCTGACCCTTGCGCTCTCTGCCGACACTATGAGAGACGAGAGTCAGATCGCCCGCCTACTTGAGTGGACGGCGGGGCAAGAAGCGAACGCTTACTACGTCGTAGCCGAACACCCGGGCGGTGACTACCTCGTCAACGACCCGATTTGGTTGGCCAACGCGCTCGATCTGATTGCGGGACTCAAGCTGCAAGGCGGCGAAGTCATCGTCGGGTATTGCAACCAGCAGATGCTAGTCGCCGCAGCAGCGAAGGCCGACGCCATTTGTTCCGGTACATGGATGAACGTGCGCTCTTTCCCTCCGGCTAAGTTTTCAGCGGATTATCAGGACGAGATCCGACGCCGCACAGCTTGGTACTACTGCCCCCAGACGCTGTCGGAGTACAAAGTCCCCTTCCTCGACGTCGCCCAGCTTCAGGGCGTCCTCGACGACCTCGCGCCTACGGCAGAATTGGATGGCGGCTACGTAGCGACCCTGTTCGGAGGTGCGCAGCCATCGACGGTAGGCCTCACGGAGCAGAAGGCGTTCCGACACTATCTACATAGCCTTCGCGGTCAGGCGTCGACGGTTACCTTGCCGAGCTTCGAAGAGACGAGAGAGCACCAGGAGCAAATGCTGGAAGCAGCCGAGGGGCGGATTGCCCAACTAGCCGCAAAGGGAGTGAGGGGGCAGAAGCGCGACTTCGGCGAGATGGTGGACGTTAATCGCGCGGCACTTGCGATTCTCGATTCGACGAGGGGGCCCACGCTTAGGCACAAATGGGCTGAGTTGTAGACCGCGAACACTATGTGCTCGATGAGTACTCGCGCCCAATGGCCCTTAGATCGGTCGCAATCGCCAGGATGATTCGCCGAGCCTCCGCTTCGCCAAGCCGGCCAAACACTGCCGGGTTAGTGAGGTGACGGTCGAACACCGCCAGCTCCAACTCCTGGATCTCACGCAGCTCCTCTGCGGTTATCGTGCGAACCGCTCGCCGGAGCTCAAACAAGAGCTTGCTCAGCAGCTCGACGCAGGATCGCGCTTCGCGAATTGCTACGATCTCCGTACGCAGATCTCCCTCGACCTCCGCTCGATCCAGCGTACTCAGTGCCCGGTCTCTAAGAGACTCGACCTGTGAGAGGAGTGCATCGGCATCCGCGAGCTCCCGAGCTTCCCTCGCCTTGGCCAGGTGGGCTGGAAGGTGGTTCCTCTTGTGGCGATGCACTGAAGCCACTCCCACATCGTAACGAGCCGCAACATTTCGCAACGAGTGGCCCCTGACTAGGTCTCTATCTAGTTCGACCCTCGAGGGGTGGCGACAGACAGTACAGCGGTTACTCAACCTTCAGAGGTACCTCGGAACCGTTGTACCTGACTCACTTGAGTGGCGGACTCGCTGAGTCTAGGATTTGCGCGACTCTTTGGACTGCCTGACTTCCTGATCTGGGACAACGCCACGAAGCGATACTCTGCGCATCGCTTCCGGCGGCGGTCTGCAGCGACTTCGCGCACCATCAAGCCAGCACGCAATGCGAGGCGTATCCATCGCGACACCTGCTGCTGTGCGACGTCGAGAACGTCAGCCATGACGTCTTGGGGAATCGGGACCGTCCCGCTGCCGTTCGCAAGTTGCATCTCCTCGATCAAAGCCAGGAAGTCGCGGCACCGCTGCTGGGTCGTGCGGGCAAAGCGAGGACCGTAACGGCCCGGCTCCGGCGGTAGTGCGCGAGCCGCCTCCCAGGCGGCTTCGATCTGTCTACGTAGCGGAGTGAGTGCTCCGTCAGCGACCTTGACGGACTCCCATGCGTCGAGAAAACAGGACACAGAATCTGCCAAGTCGCCGACGCTGGTGGTGCTGGGTAGATCGCTCCAGACCGAAGGTGCCAGCCTCTCGACGAGATCGGCTGCCTCGTCTGCGCTCAGCTCGGAAAACGCGGGTATCGCCTTGAGAAGGCGAACAAAGTGGAAGGAGGGGTCGAGATAGCGGCGTGCCTTCGTGGAGTCCTCAAGGCGTAGCTTGTTCTCTTCGATGGCCCGGAGGACAGACTCCCGGAGCGTTTCTCCAGATTCCGCTTTCGCCGCATTGGTGCTGAGTTGCATCAGCCTCGTCACGCCTTCGAGCCTTCTAGGACTCGCCCGTGTGTTCCTTTCCTCGTCTCGCGTCGGTGAACGCGGACGTCGGTGCCGTCTCTGCGACCATCCGCTCACGCCACCGCACCGCCTCCTCGCCGCTGATCAACGTCCTGCGGCCGATCTTCATAACCCTCGGTCCACGGCCATCCGAAAGCAGTTCGTAGAACTTCCCTCTGGAGATCCGGTGGGTCTCGCAGAAGGCGGTCACGTCGTATACAGGTGGATCAATCATGTTGGGTGCTCCTTGGCGCTTTAAGGGCTGTTCGTCGACGGCTGTACGGGTCTCTGACGGCGTGGCAGCCGAGCCCTCCAACTAATCGGCGTGACGAAGCTAAGGGAGAAGCTCCAAAAGAAGTATCGAGTCGGCGACTTCTCAAAGGTGCGGCGGCAGCTCGACGGAATCGTGGACAAGCGCAACCGGATCGTCCATGAGGGAGACCTAGCCCGACACCAGCGGGGAGGCACTGCGCGAGTCGAGGGAATTCAGCGGCGAGAAGTGGAGAGGGGACTCAGATTCCTGGATGACTTGGTCAACAAGCTGGAGGGAATCCCCTAGCTGCCCGGAGAGTTTGCTGAGAGTAGAAGCGACCGAGCCTGAGGATCAGTCTGCCGACCAGGCTGAAGACCCAGAATTGCTGCAGGGCATCTGGTGGCTGCTCCAATTCTCGACCTTCTGGCCCCTTTAGCCGATCAATCGTTCGAGTCTGGAGACGGACACTCGTACCGCCTCTCGGGAGATTCCGAGGCTGCGTGCAGCCTCCGCCAACGACCTGCTGAACACGAGTTCGGCCATGACCTCTAGTTGGCGTGCCGTGAACAATCTCGGGTGCCGAAGTCCCCACCGCAGACGCCGGATGGCCTCCGCTCGATCCTTGCGAAGGAGGCGACCAAGGGTGACGCGGTGGGTCCGAGTCTTCATGCGGGAGTCCAAGTGACATCGAGATGGGACAGCGGGAGCAAGGCGGCCGATTCGAGTAGGCGCAACGGTCTGTCCTTATACCTGGAACTCCCATCGGTATTGACAAGGACCACGTAAGAACCGCAGCACCTTGGTTTTGACCGGCACCGGGAACAGAAGGTCTTCGCCGGTGTAGCCTTCGGAGGCTGAGGATGTCGAGACCAGGTCGGAGCAAGCTGGAACGGGCGCTGGTTGGAACAGCAGAGGAGCACTTCGTCCTCTACCGCCTTCACCTGAGCGGCGTCATGGCGAGTCTTGCCCCAAGGAACGCCCCTACCGTCGATGTGGCAGCCTGCAAGGGAGTTGCGTCAATTGAGCGCAGTACCCGGTCGAGTGCTCGCCATAACGGGGTCTTAGGAAGCTAATGAGCTATCTGGAGTGGACGCTTTGGGTGTTTGGCGTCGGCTTGTCGGCGTTCGGGGTAACGCTTGCACTGTCGATGTACTTCAACAGCGAGCGAAGGAGGAAGCGTCTTGTCATTTGGAGGGCGGTGAGCTGGTGTTGTTGGAGCGTCGCCCCGATCTGGCTGGGCGGCTTGTTTGTCATTTGGATCTGGGGTAACAGCCCGAAGTCGGACCTGGCCGAAGACGAACATGGGCTTGAGCAGGAGGCACGCTCATTCGATGACTCCGAGCCAGAGTCTTTTCACGGCGACATCGGAAAGCTCAGAAACGCGACTGATGCAGGCGGAAGTCTCCAGATGATTGGGTATGACCTCTCCACAGCACCGTCGGTAAGCGATGGGCTCTACTGCGCCGGGGAGCTGTGCCAGATCAGGTATGCGCCTCTGTTCAGAATCCTCAACACCACAGGCGACGACCGGGTGGTTGAAGACTTAGAGATCCGTTTTCAGAGTGCAGTTGCTGCAACACTGCGATCGGAGCCCAGACCAACCATAGAAGCTGCGCCGAGACTCACGGCGTTTGTCGAAGGTGGCGGAGAGGATAAGGGTGTCGAGACCCTGGAGTACCCACTTCATCTAAGCCCCCATGAACAGGTTGCTGTCCGCGTACACTTCCGGCTCCGCGCCGAGCTTGATGGGAGATCCGTCCCGCTCGGGAGGGACCTAGATTCCGCTGTCGAGTCGATCCCCGCATTCTTTGGCCTTCCTCCGGGGAAGGAGGAGAGTGAGGTCCTGCCCTATTCGCTATTCGTCAAGACGAGGGCTGGTGTTGAGATCTTTGACTTCCGAGGTCTAGTCATGTTTGAAGGGCTCGGAATAGCGATCAGAGCAGTTCCGAAGCTGAGACCTGACCAGGAGGGTCGGTACAAGGATGTTGGGGTTAAGGACGTGCTATCGCTCACTCGCTGGGGTTTCGTGGGGCAAGATTGCTTCATCACTCGTTCTCCTACACCCAGCGGTCAAGTCCAAGAGGACTACTACTGCCACGCCTCAAGAGCTGAGTGCGAGAAGAACCGTGAGTACTACTCGCAGGCATTTGGAGCAACAACGGGCTATTCGATCGAGCCGTGCGAACTCTACGAAGAGCACTCTCCCCTTGCTGCACTCGAATAGGTTAGGTAGGGGAGCCCGCGTCCCTTGCTGCTTCTTGCCCAGGATGAGACTGATCCACACCATGAAGGCGTGAGCTGGTGAGGCCATGGAGCCTTGTCTCCCGGCCCAGGCGGAAGAGGCCGACCTTTGACGGCGACTCAGTCAAGAGGGCAGATGTCAGTCCGGCCGTGCTGGTGGGACACCGGGGGCACGTACTCCTCCCAGAAGTCTCGTCGTCTCTGCTAGTTCGCATTGCTTAGTTCCGGCTCGGAGGGACTCGGATCAGCGCGTCCCCCGACACCCGGATGCTGATCTCATCCGGCCCCGGACGGTAGCGGTCAGAGGACCGGACCCAGCCCGGCTTCCTGATCCTCGCCTTCACCTCCTGGAGGGGACCCGCAACCACTCCGAGGGCAGAGACGAGGTGTTTCCCCACGAGCTGGAGGGTCTTCTCGCAGAGTGCCGGTCCATCGGAGCTGAAGGTTGGCATGAGTGCGGTCTCCAGCGCCTGTCGGAGGTCCGTCAGGGGTCTCTCCGGGTCCCCTGGGGGGACCGCCTGGCAGATCACGGCTACGGGCGTGTCGGACTCGACCAGCTCTGTCCAGGAATCGGTCCAGTCATCGGGAGACGGAATCTCCAGGGTCCGGGAGTGGCAAGCACAGACCATGACCAGGAGGTGAATCTCAACCTGGCAGAGACCTCCCGGCAGGATCTTGACCCGGATCATCTTCAGGTGACCGGCCCCAGGCCAGGTCTTCCGTTTCCGGACTCGATCCAGTCCTCGGTTCATCCGATCGATGCCCTCCCGGATTCCTGAGACGGGGATTAAAAGGTAGGGGAGGACCAAGCTCAGCCATCGCACCTGGACATGATGATGCTCTTCGAGGCTAGGGAAGGCGTGTTTGAGCCGGAGATCCCACTCGCTCCATCTCCAGATCTGGCAGATCGGGCATCCCTGGGTCCGGCAGGCCCACCACCGGCAGAGACTCCAGGTCTCCTCCCCGGAGTCATCCGTGGTTCTTCGGTACACGAGACGAGATCCGCACCGCCTCATGTCCTCGGCTTGGTTCCGGAGTGTCCGGACTCCAGACCGGCTGAACTCCTGAACCACGAACTCGGTGGCCTTCTGGAGTGAGGCCCAGGCGTCGAGATTCCTAGTGGGAAATCCTGGTTCTAATCCCCCCTTCCACCGTGGCTTGAGCCGTAAGTCTTGAATCTTTAGCGTCATGTCGATCTAGACGGGCGAAGCAGCGAAGCGGCCCTCCTGGAGGGAAGTCAGGTCCCGCAACCACTGGCTGATCTGGTTCCAAGTAGGAATGGAGTGGGCTACCAACCTCCCACTTCGTTCCAGTTTGGCAGCGCGTACGGGATTTGGGGGTCGGACTGCGCGCTCTTGGCGCACACTCCTCGGAGCAAATCCCTCACCGTGGTTCCAGCTCGGGCCGGAGTGGGCTACCGCCTTCGCGCCGAGTCCTCATACGGGCACTACACTCAAGGCAGTTCATAGTCGATCGCCACTTGAGTTGAGAGGACTCAGTTGCCCCCCTCTCTCCACCGGCCGGTGTAGGTCTTGAAGTACAAAGCGTCTGCGTAGGCTCGGGCAGCCTCGATACCAGGGGGCCTCTCGTCTGGCTCTCCGGCCTTGGTCGCGCAGGTCCCGATGTGGACGCCATCGCGGTTGGCGTGGAGCCGCCTTCTCAATCCCTGGCGCAGCGAACGCTTCTGATCAGCCCCGTTCGGGAACAGATCCGCCACCTCTACCCGGTCTTGTCTCCGGTGCGCGTGGATCAGAAGTTGCTGGTTACGGCTACCGTCCAGCCGCTCCCTGCGTAGCGACCGTTGAGGCCGCTCACGTTCACAAGGGTCTGGCGATTGTCCCGGTCCAAGCGCGCCAGGCCGATGTCGAACCATCCCCGGCTGTAGCCGACGGAGTAGAAGAGGCCGTCGGCGTCGGCGTAGAACGGCCCGACTGCGTTGTCGGGTTGGGGCGTCTCTTCGAGGGCGACTCCGAATCGGAGGATTCCCTCGCCGATCTGGTACTGAGTCCCGATGCGGTAGCTGAGGGTGTCCGAGAAGCTTTGAAGCACGCTCTGGTCGAGCTCGGGGTTGCTCGGCAAGTTCAGGTCGATCGCGTCGATGTCCCAGCCTGTCCAGGCGAGGTCGACTTCGATCGTTGTGCGCTCGCCGACGGAAAAGACCAAGCCCACGGTAGCGGTTGCCGGAAAGTCGATTTGAGACTGAAATGGCAGATCCTCGTCCAAGGGGAGTACGGCGCTGATCAGATCGTTGAGTGCAGCGTTGCCAGTCGCGATCTGGGTAAGCCGCGCCGTGCCTTCGTAGTCGATTTCGATGGCGCTCGCGTACGAAGCGCCGAGAGTCCACCTTCCACCAGGGCGCCACAGGACGCCTGCTGTGAAACCGAGTCCGCCGTCGTCCGACGAGTTCTGTTGAAGGTGGGCGATGTCGACGACGCTGCCCGCCGCGGGGTCGAAGCTCGCGAGTCGACGCTGGGCGCTCAGGTCGGAGGTTCGATAGACGAGGCTCGCTCCGAGGGACAGCTCGGAGTCTACGGAGTAGGCGATCCCGGCTGCGAGGTCGAGCGTTTCGAGCTCCGAGGCCAGCGATACGTAGCGTCCCGAGAAATCCTCTGTGCCGCCCCAGTCGGTCTCGAAGCCGAAGGGCGAGTAGATGCCCGCACCGACGGTAGCCTTGTCGCTCAGGCGGAAGGCACCGAACAGGTGCGGCGCGCTCTGTTGACGGTCGTCTTGGCTACCTCGAGTGCCGTCGCCAACACCGGGCGGGAGCCCGTCGTAGGAGACTTCTCCGAGGTTAAGGAGACTCAGCCCGACGCTGACTCGCGGAGCGTCCTCATCGAGAAAGGCCAGTGCGGCCACGTTGTAGATCAGAGCGGATGGATCTTCGGCGCTCGCTACCCGCGCGCCAGCCATCGCCACGCCCTTGCTCGAACGGTCGATCCGTTCAAAACCGCCCGCCAGCGCCTGCGAGAGCGACATCGTGATGACCAGGGTGACGACAACTCCCACACGACTCAATAGGTTCGGGCTCGGCATGCTCTCCTCCTAGCGCTTCGTTGCCGCACGTCCCCTCCGACTCAACGACGTCGCTACCGTTCGTCGAGCCGATCGATACCCGTACCCTTTGATGCGACGGCGCAAAACTACCACGCGGCCGGCCTCCGGCCAGGGCGAGAGCTCCTGCGTCCGGCCCACCACCACCGCGGCCGATTGACGAACACACCAAAGAGCACCTACACTTTCTCTTTGGTTCTTTACCCACCCACCGCCACCGGTTGAAGGGAAGAGGGGTGTGAAGCCCCCGCCGCCCAGCGACTGTGATCGGGACGAAAGCCGCGTAGAGCCACTGTCGCCAATGGCGATGGGAAGGAGCGGCGAGTAGGACGACTGTGAGCCAGGAGACCTGGCCGGTGCGCGATTCTCGAACGATTCCTCTTGGGAGGAAGGAGA
The DNA here is from genome assembly GCA_965212505.1 of Candidatus Multivoradales bacterium. GTDB lineage: Bacteria > Acidobacteriota > Thermoanaerobaculia > Multivoradales > JAHEKO01 > JAHEKO01. Next base: position 4,303,881 of record OZ243123.1, on the reverse strand, counting down.
ATGCCATGTCTTGCTCGTTTCGCTCGCTGACAACCGCTGTTGTCGCGATCCACCTCTGTCTTGCGCCCGCTCAGCTCTTCGCCGAGCAGCACGCCGAACAAGAGAACAACCAGAAGATGGTGGGGGCGGAAGGCCCTGCCAGCCTCGTCGAGGAGGAGATTCTCGTTTCCGCCTCGCTCGAAGAGATCCCGCGCGCCCAGTCCGGAAGCGCCGTGACCGTCATCACGCGTGACGAAATCGAGCGGCGCGCCGAGGTCACGGTTTTGGAGCTTCTGCGTCGGGTCCCGGGCTTGGAGGTTGTTCAGACCGGCGGCCCCGGCGGCTTCACCAGCGTGTTCCTCCGCGGCGCCAACTCGGCCCATACGCTCGTCCTGCTTGACGGAGTGCGAGTCAACAGTCCCTCCGGAGGGGCCTTCGACTGGGCCGATCTCACCACCGACGGCATCGAGCGCATCGAGGTCCTGCGCGGCGCGCAGAGCGCGCTGTACGGATCCGAGGCGATCGGCGGTGTCATCAGCATCGTCTCCCGTCGCGGCCGGGACGGTGAGTACGCTCGGGCCGGCATCGAGGTCGGTTCGAACGACTTCACTCGACTGCGGGCCTCGGCCGGCGGTGCCTCCGACGCCTGGGACTGGAGCGTCGCGGCTTCTCGGCAGGAGACCGACGGCGTCTCGCGAGCCAGCGAGACGGCGGGCAATACCGAGGACGACCCGTGGGAGAACCTGACCGTCTCTGCGGGTGTCGGTCGAACCCTGGGAGACGAAGGCTCAATGCGTGTCGACCTTCGCTATCTCGATGCGGCCACGTCTCTCGACGGCTTCGACTTCTTTGCCGGCCCGGTCGATGATCCGGCCTACGACCAGGATCGGGAGCAGCTGGTTGCCGCCGTTGAAGTCGACGTGCCGGTCACCCGACGCTGGCGCCAGAAGATTCGCCTCGGCCGGGTCGATGAGACCCTCGAGACCACCAACCCCGACCCTGCCGTTTCTTTCCTGAACTCGCTGACCGAAACGACGACCACATCGCTGGACGTCGTCGCCGACATCGAGCTGTCGAGCCAAGACAGCCTCTCCATTGGCGCCACCTGGGAGGAGCGCGACGGCGACAGCGCGGGGAACTACTCCGAGACGGTCGACATCAACTCGGTGTACCTGGAGAACCGGTTTGGGTGGAACGAGACGTTCTTCTTCACCTTGGGCGCGCGTCACGACGACCACTCGGTCTTCGGCGGCGAGACCACGGGACGTGGCTCGCTCTCCTGGCTGGTCAACACTTCGGGCACACGGCTCCATGGATCGTGGGGAACCGGCTTCAAGGCTCCAACCTTCGTCGATCTCTACTTTCCCTTCTTCGGCAATCCCGACCTCGTGCCGGAAACGAGCGAGAGTGTCGACCTGGGAGTCGAGCAGACCTTTGCCGACGGCGCCTGGCGTTTGGACCTCACCTGGTTCGCCAGCGATATCGAAGATCTGATTGTCTTTGACTTCTCCACGTTCCTCGCCGGCAACGTGGCGAATGCCGAGATCGACGGCTTCGAGTTCACCGCTGACTGGCTGCCGACAGACCGTGTGGCTGTCGGTGCCACCTACACCCGCACCGATACCGAGGATCTTGCGACGGGTCAACCGCTCGCACGTCGTGCGAAGCATCGCTACTCGGCTTCTGTCGACTGGTCACCGAGCGATCGGTTCAGCGGGGTCTTCTCCTACCTCGGTGTTCGTGATCGCTTCGAGAGCGGCGCCGAGATGGACGACTACGACCGCGTCGATGTCACGTTGAACTTCCGCGTCGCTGAGAGGTGGAAGGCTTTCTTGCGCGGGCGGAACGTTCTCGATGAGGAGTACGAGGAGGTGACCGGCTTCACGACACCGGGGGCCGAGGTCTCGATCGGAGTGGAGCTTTCGCGCTGACGAGCCTGCTGAGCCTGTCGAGCACGGCGGGCGCGGGGGGCCGAAGGGCGACGCTCGACTCCTCGATCCTGGTCGTTCTGATCCTGAGCGTACTCGGTGTTCCGGTCGTTTCCGGGGCGGCGACTGTCGCCTCGGACGGTGTCCAGCCGCGTTGGGCGGACGGCTTTTCCATAGAGAGGCATCATGGGTTCGAGCTGGTGACTGTGGTCCGGCCGTCCCAGGGTGCCGAAGAGCCCGTGCGCTACCTCCTCTTGCCTCGAGGTGTCGAGGACCCCGGAGGCGTCGAGGACGCGACCCGCGTTGCCGTGCCCGTGCGCCGGATGGTCTCGCTCACGACGAGCCAGCTTCCTCACCTCGAGCTTCTCGGCCTACTCGACAGCTTGCGAGGCGTTGCTTCCATCGATCGCGTGAGCTCGCCGGCTGTCCGTCGCGCCTTCGAAGCGGGCGGCGTCGCTGAAGTCGGCGGAGCCGAGAAACTCGATCTCGAGAAGCTGCTCGCGCTCGCGCCCGACGTGGTGTTCACCGACGCCGGAACCCTGACCCTCCTCCAGGGACACTCCGCTCTCAGGCAGGCCGGCATTCCCGTCGTCGTCTCCGCGGAGTTCCTGGAAGGAAGTATCCTCGGGCGCACCGAGTGGCTGCTCTTCACCTCCCTCTTCTTCGATCGCCAAGCCGAGGCCGAGCGTCAGCTCGCGGACATCGCGGACCGCTACGAGGCGATCGCACGCCGCGCTCGAGAGGTCGAGCCCGACGAGCGCCCGACGGTCTTCGGCGGCTCGCTCTGGGGCGACATCTGGCACGTCGCCGGCGGTCGGAGCTTCCCGGCACAGCTCTTCGCCGCGGCCGGCGCTCGGTACCTGTGGGCAGACGAACCGGTGCAAGGTTCGATACCGCTCGACTTCGAGGCCGTCTTCGCGCGGGCCGCGGGAGCCGACTTCTGGCTACCGTCGCGCAACGCTTGGCTCTCCCTGGCAGACCCGATTGCCCAGGACAAGCGCTACGAGCTCTTCACGGCGGTCAAGGCGGGCCGGGTCTACAACTTCAACGGTCGGATCAACGACTCGGGAGGCAACGACTACTGGGAGAGGGGTCTGGTGGAGCCCGACGTTGTGCTCGCGGATCTCGTACGCGCCTTTCATCCGGACCTGCTCCCGGAGCATCGCTTCGTGTACCTTCGGGATCTTGAATGAGCTTCGCGCCCGGGTTGGCGGCCCCTGGTGCGAACCTTCCCCGGTTTGTCGTCCTCTTGCTTCTCCTCGCCGGCCTGACGGGTCTCCTCCTGACGGCGAGCCTCGCTCTCGGCTCGATCGCGATTCCCTGGCGAGAAGTCTGGAGGATCCTGGCGGGAGGCGAGTCCTCCCAGGCGACCTGGGATCAGATCGTGCTGTCGATTCGCCTTCCGCGAGCCCTGACCGCGAGTCTCGCTGGAGCGGCTCTCGCCGTGGGTGGGCTCCAGCTGCAGACGCTCTTCCGCAATCCCCTTGCGGACCCCTTCTTGCTTGGGATCAGCTCCGGCGCCAGCCTCGGCGTGGCCCTTGTTGTGCTCGCCTCCGGGGTTGCGAGCGCCGGGCTCTTCGCTCGCGCGGGCCTGCTGGGCGGGTTCGGCATTGTCGGTGCCGCGACGGCCGGCTCGGCGCTGGTGCTCAGCCTGGTTCTGCTGCTCGGCCGCCGCCTGCGCCACACGGCGACGCTCCTCATCGTTGGCCTGATGGTCGGCTACGGAACCGGCTCGATCATCTCCGTGCTGCTCTCGTTCAGCCTTCCCGAAGAGGTCCAAGCCTACGTCTACTGGACCTTCGGCAGTTTCGGGCGGGTCGGTCAAGCCGAGGTTGGATTGCTCGGCGCGGTGGTGGTTACGGGCCTGGTTGCGGCGCATCTCCAGGCGAAGGGCCTTGATGCCCTGCTCCTGGGCGAGGACGTCGCGCGAAGCCTGGGGCAGAACGTGCCGCGCACCCGCCTCGGCATCATCTTGAGCGCCTCGCTACTGGCCGGCTCGGTGACCGCGTACTGTGGACCCGTGGCGTTCCTCGGCGTTGCCATCCCTCACCTCTGTCGCGGTCTGTTCCGCTGCTCGAACCACAGGATCCTGTTGCCGGCCTGTGTCCTGCTCGGTGCGAGCGTGGCGTTGATCGCGGATCTCTTGGCTCGCTTGCCGGGGGCCGACAGAGCCCTCCCGCTCAACGCCGTGACAGCGCTCCTCGGAGCGCCCATCGTTCTCTTTCTCGTGCTGCGCCGCAGCGATGTCGTTCCCGAGGCCTGACTTGGAGGTTGGCGTCTCCACATTGCTCAGTACGTCGGGCCTGGCGATCGGGTACCGAACCAAAGGCCGACCCCGAACCGTCGCACAAGGGCTCGGCCTGCAACTTGGGACCGGGCTCGTCGCACTGCTGGGGCCAAACGGAGCGGGCAAGTCGACGCTCCTCAGAACACTCTCCGGTCTGCAGAGCCCGCTGAAGGGGAAGATCCGACTTCTGGGCCAGCCGATGGAGGATCTCTCGGCGCGGCAGATCGCGCGCCGCGTGGCGGTGCTCTTCTCGGGTCGACCCCGAGCCGCTCAGTTGACAGCGAGAGAGTTGGTGGCTCTCGGCCGACAGCCTCACACAGGTTGGTGGGGTCGTCTCGATTCGCGAGATCGGGAGCAGGTCGAGCGAGCCATGGCGACGGCGGGTGCCGAGGACCTGGCGGCTAGACCGGTTGCCGAGCTCAGCGACGGCGAATGTCAGAAGGTTGCGATCGCGCGTGCTCTGGCCCAGGAGGCCCAGGTCTTGCTGCTCGACGAGCCGACCGCCTTCCTCGACCTGCCTCGGAGGGTGGATCTTCTACATCGCCTGCGCGATCTCACTCGCGACTCGGGGCAGGCGATTGTCTTCTCGAGCCACGACCTGGATCTCGCTCTGCAGCACGCCGATCGACTGTGGTTGCTCTCCTCCGACGGCGTTCTGAGTCAGGGCGCGCCCGAGGATCTGGTTCTCGACGGGTCTCTCGAGCAGGCCTTCCACCGTCAAGGCATCGTCTTCGACGCCTCGAGCGCCTCCTTCCGGCTCCGCGTGGCCTCTGGAGCTCCGGTGGAGTTGGTCGGAGAGGACGGACTGGCCAAACAGTGGACGCAGCACGCTCTCCGACGCGGCGGTCTGGTAGAGGGTTCGGGACCCGGCGTGCCCCGAATCGACGTCGACCAGCGAGCCCCGGCTACACGTTGGATCCTCACCCAAGCGCGCGATCGCACGGAGCACGACTCAATCGAGAGTCTGGTGCGCCACCTGGAATCCGTCGCGCTGTTCACGGAAGGAGAATGACAATGCAGCGGAGTCTCCGGGTCATCTCGCTCCTGCCGTCGGCGACGGAGATCGTCTGCGCGCTGGATGCCACCGATCTTCTCGTCGGCATCTCTCACGAGTGTGACTATCCCGACGCTATTCGGCACCGCCAGGTACTCACCCGCTCGCGGATGGACCCGAGCGGCTCGAGTCGTGAGATCGACGAGGCCGTTCGGACCGCTCTCGTCGAGGCCCTGAGTGTCTACGAGGTCGACGAGGTGGGCCTGGCTGAACTCGAGCCGGACGTCGTCGTGACGCAGGATCTGTGCGAGGTGTGCGCTGTCTCGCTCGATGACGTGAAGACGGCGGTGGCGCGGCTCGCTCATCGGGAGCACGTACGTGTCGTGAGCTTGCGCCCGACGCGCCTCGCTGACGTGCTCTCGGACGTTGATCGCGTGGCCGCGGCTCTTGAACGCGAGTCGCTCGGGGCCCGCCTTCGCTCTTCTCTGGAGAGTCGAATCGACAAGATCGCAGAGCGGGCCGCGTGGGCCACGGAACGGCCACGCGTCGCCTCCGTGGAGTGGATCGAGCCGATTATGCTCGGCGGTACCTGGATGCCGGAACTGATCGAACTCGCCGGGGGCACGCCGGTCGGAGTCTCAGCTGGAGAGCCGTCGCCGACGATCGATTCTCAGGCGCTCGCCGACCTCGAGCCGGATGTCGTCCTGATCAAGCCCTGCGGCTTTTCGCTCGAGCGGGCACTCGAGGAGCGAGACGTGATCGCGAAGTCGATCTCGGCCGTCCTGGGTGGCGAGACGAGTGTTGTCGTCACGGACGGCAACGCCTTCTTCAACCGCCCGGGTCCCCGACTGGTCGAGTCGTTGGAGATCCTTGCGGCGACGGTGCACCCTGAGCTCTTCCCAGACTTTCGGCAAAAGCATGCCGATGTCGTCGAAAACCTAGATCCGAGCTGAGGCGACGAGAACCATGAAGACTTGGCTGTCGTGGTCGAGCGGGAAGGACAGTGCGTGGGCGCTCGAGTTGCTTCGGCGGCAAGGAGAACATCGCGTCGAAGGCCTCGTGACGACCGTCAACGGTCAGAACGGTCGGGTTGCGATGCACGGTACTCGGCGCGAGCTCCTCGATCTTCAGGCCGCGGCTGTCGGTCTGCCGGCCACCGTGGTGGAGCTGCCCTGGCCCTGCTCGAATGCGATCTACGAAGCTCGATTTGGTGAGGCTGTGGCGGCCGCTCGAGATGCCGGCGTCGAGGCGATCGCGTTTGGTGACCTCTTCCTCGAGGACGTGCGTGACTATCGTGGGCGCCAGCTCGCGGGCACGGGTCTCGAGCCCCTCTTCCCTCTCTGGGGCCGAGACACGTCGGTGCTCGCCAGCGAGATGGTTGCCGGCGGCCTCGAGGCCGTGATCACCTGCGTGGACACTCGGCAGCTCGACGCGCGGTTCTCGGGGCGGAGGTTCGACGCCGAGCTCGTTTCTGAGCTACCCAGTAGCGTGGACCCCTGCGGCGAGCGCGGCGAGCTCCACACCTTCGTGTGTGCGGGTCCGATGTTCTCCGAGCCCGTCAGGGTCCGGCGAGGCGAGCGTCACGAAACGGACGGGTTCGTCTTCACCGATCTGACCCCCCAAAACTGACAATTCACGAAGTAGTCCTACAAAGCTCGGAGTTCAAACTCAGCCACACTAGGGCGACCAACTACCGTTCTACTCCCAACAGACCCCGCGTCCGGGATCCTGACCGTCGGACTTTGCGAGGGGCACTGGGGCCCATCTCGTGCAGCCGGCTCTTGTCTACTTCGCCTCGTCTCGAGGTCTCGGGAAGATAAACTACTGCTCTTTCGCACATGGGCTCTGGACATTCAGCCCGCTGAAGACACTTTGAACTCGAGAAGGAGTCGCGATGAGCATCACCGAGAGTGCCCGCAAGTTCTTCGAAGCCTGCGAGACCGGCCAGGGTTGGGCCGAGTGCGCCCAGTACTGCCATGACGACGCGACCTTCGCATGCCAAGCTGATGCGCTGGCCGAGATCGGGACGCTGGAGGGCTACGCCGACTGGATGGGGGGGTTGCTCACCCCAGTGCCGGACGGCCATTACGAACTGAAGTCGTTCTCCACGGACGAAGGCCGCGCGGTTGTGACCGCCTTCGCCGTTTTCAAGGGCACGCAGACCGGCCCTGGCCCTGTGGACCCTCCGACCGGTAGGTCCATTGCCGCCGACTACGTCTACGCGATGGAGTTCGCCGGCGACCGGATCCGTCATATGACGAAGATCTGGAACGATGTCCATTCGCTCAAGCAGCTTGGCTGGGCCTGATGCGAAGAGGGTCTGAGTCTCGCTAGCCGGTGGCTGTTCTCAGACCCATCCACATTTTCTGGCACGAACCCAGAACGGAGCCTCGGAGAAGCGCCGGTCGCTCTCCCCGTAGGGCGGCTGCGTTTCCGCGAGTGGCAGACCCACTGCCTGCTTGAGGCTTGGGTCGGCCTGCGAGGACTACCTCTCTCGTTCGCCTGCTCGCTGGATCTGCGAGCGCCCCTTTGCCGGTCACTCGGCCGTCTCTGCCGCCGGCCTGTCTTCGATAACACCCTGCTTCATCACGAACTGTACGTTCGAGAGGTTGCCTTCTGAGATGCTCCCGACGTCCGCAGCGATTCTGGTCCCAACCGGAACGGAGTCGGCCACCGAATCGGATTCTTCACAGGCTTCTCGGTCGAGACGATTCCCGTGAGGCGCTTTCGTCTCTGGAGCAGAAGCTCCAAAGTGTCGGCACCCCGTGGTGCGTTGCGATCAAGCGGAGGAGCCCCCTTCGTTACAAGCTGGAACTTCGAGGGACGTCTCAGACTCAAACTACAGCGTGCCTGCATCAGCGCTCAACTTTTATGTTGAGACTAGGAGGCGTGTACCTTTTTGCCTTCACAACCAGCTCGCGGTGAAAACAGACGTTTCGCTCCCTTCGACAGAAAGGCGCACCCAAGTTTGGAGTCACGACCAACAGCCTGCGAGCGCCTCAAAGAAAGCGCAAGAATGAAAAGAACGCTACTCCTTTTGTCGCTACTCCTCTCGCCTCAGACGGCCGTCGCGAATTCCATCGCGCCGCCGCCGCAGGAACCGATGGTTACGACGCTGATCGAGAGCCATCCGGGCGCCGTGGGTGCCGTTCTGGTGGACAGGATGGGGTACGTCTACCTTGCCGACTTTCGGGAGTCTGTCTGGCAACTCAATCCGGTGAACCTAGAGATGCGTCGCTACGTCGATGGTCTCTATGGTGCGTCGGGGAGTGCGTTCGACAAGAACGGGAACCTCTATCAGGCTAGCTTCTTCGGCCACTACATCAGCCGCATCTCGCGTTCCGGTGAAGTGGAGGTCGTTGCCGACGAGGGGCTCGCCGGACCGGTCGGACTGGCTTTCGACGACGAAGGCGGACTTCTCGTGTGTAGCTGCAACGACGGGGCCGTCAAGAGGGTCGATGCCGAAGGCCAGGTCACGAGCTTCGCCACTTCGGATCACTTCAACTGTCCCAACGGCATCACAAAGGACGACGAAGGGAACTTCTACGTCGTCAGCTTCTCTGGATCCAAGGTCATAAGAATCACGCCTGACCAAGACGTGTCGGTCTTCGCAGACTCGGAGGGCAAAGGTCTCGGGCACATCACCTACGTGAGGGGTGTCTTCTACGCAACCAGCTACTGGGACAACAAGGTGTACCGAATCACGTCGTCGGGTGATGTCACCGTCCTCGCCGGTACTGGCGAGCGGGGACAGAGCGATGGCAAGGGTGCGACGGCCTTGTTCTCAAACCCCAACGGGATCTTTGCTGACCCGACCGGAACCTACCTCTACATCAACGACTACATCGGCGACCCGAAGTCTTCGGGGCTCGCCAAAACGCCTTTCAGTGTTCGTCGGATTGAGCTCCCGAGCCTCACGAGGACGTTGGATCATTACCTGACTCATGGTTCGATCGAAGACATGCGCGAGGCTTATCAAGAGTTCACTTCAAATCCCGCTCTTGCGGGAGAGCACACGGAGTCTGGCCTGAATGCACTCGGATGGACCTACTTGGGTGAGGACAAGCACGCTGAGGCGGTGGCTCTGTTCGAACTCAATGCCGCCGCACACCCAGAGTCCTGGCGAGTCTTCAGTAGCCTCGGCGCGGGCTACATGCGGCTCGGAGAGAGCAAGAAGGCGATCGAGGTGCTCCAGAGGTCCCTCGAGCTGAACCCTGACAACGGGCTCGCCAAGGCGCGGCTGGTGACGCTCGGGGTCGTCGAAGAGTGATCGGGTCGGTGGCATCGTTGACGGAACTTGGGCGGCGTTGGTGACCGGCAGATTTCGAGGCGAAGAGCATGATGTGCACTCTGTTGGCCTCGCCCTTCAGCTCGGGACTCGACTTGGCGCAACGGGGACATCGCTGTTTGACCGGACTGGAGCGCCGGCCCCAGTCGCTCTGGAGGAGGGACGAGTTGCAGCTCGCTGGGACACTCCGCTGCATTAAAATCCGTCTCAACTCAAAGAGTCAGTACGAGATCGACATATATTTCGGCGAGCGACCCGTCCGAGACGTGCGACCCGATGGTCGACAGATCAGTGTGGGAGGGAAGGTGACGTCGAGCAAACTGCTTTCGAACGCGGTTCGTAGCATCCGACGAGACCTCGAAAACGCTCGCGCGCCAGGGCCGTCGCCGCAGCCCGCGCTCCCAGTCCGTCCAGGAACGCCCAAAGGAGGAGTACCGGCTTGATCCGAACCACGCTTCGTGTTCTGCGCCGAGATCTCGGCTACACGCTGGTCAAGTTGACGAGCCTGGCGGTCGGGTTCCTGTGTGCGCTCGTCATCGTCGTCTACTGCCGCGACGAGCTCGGTTACGACCGCCATCATTCGAACGCCGATCGCATCGTGCGGCTGGTCACCGACAAGATTGCTCAGGAGGGCGTTGTGCACACGGCCCTTTCGCAGTCTCCGGCGGCAGCGGCGCTGGTGGAGGACTACGGCGAGGTCGAGGCCGCAACGCGAATCACCTCCTACGACGGCTTCTTCTCGCCCAAGGTGCCGGTGACGGTGGGGGACGAGGGCTTTCTCGAGGGGCGCCTGCTCTTTGTCGACCCGGCGATTCTCGACGTCTTCGACGTCGAGCTGCTCGAGGGGAACCGCGAGACCGCTCTCGCCCAGCCGAACAGCGTGATGATCACCGATCGCCTGGCGGCGAAGTACTTCGGGGAAGAGAGTGCGGTCGGTCGCATCATTCAAGTAACCGACCTCCAGGATCTGGTTGTCACCGGGGTGTTTCGTGAGCTGCCGGAGAATACCCACGTACGCGCCGACCTCTTCGCCGCCTTCGACAACCTGCTGCAGGCGTTCAGCGGTACGGGGCTCGAGGGCGTCGAGACGCAGTGGCCGCCGCTCTTCTATTACACCTACGCGCTGCTCGACGACAAGAGCTCGATCGCGGGCCTATCGGCGAAACTCGACGACTTCCTGACTCGCCACATGGGGGAAGACGCGACCGACCGCTACAAGGCTTTCCTCGAGCCGTTGCCGGACATCCACTTCCACTCCGATCGGGTGATGGATCTCGAAGAGGGCGGCGATGTCGCCTTCGTTTACATCCTCTTGACGGTTGGGCTCGCCGTTCTGCTAATCGCCAGCATCAACTTCATCAACCTCTCGACCGCTCGCTCCGTCTACCGAGCCAAGGAGGTCGGAGTACGCAAGGTACTCGGCGCCACTCGCCGCGAGATCTCGCGCAGATTCCTCGGCGAGGCCGTCACCCTCTCGCTCCTCGCGCTGGTCGTGGCCGCGGTCGCCTTCGCCCTTCTGCGTGCCCCGCTCGAGACGCTCACGGGCAAGTCGCTCGCCCTCTCGCTGCCGGGCGATCTGACGCTCGGGCTCGGGCTGATCGGATTGGCGATACTCGTCGGCGTCGCCTCGGGCCTCTACCCGGCCCTCGTCCTCTCGGCGACTCCGGCGGCGGTCGGGGTGCGCGGCGCGCTGCGCGGCGGCGGCGCGGGGAACATCGTGCTGCGCCGCTCCTTGGTGGCGGCACAGTTGGCGCTTGCCATCGTCCTGGTGCTGGGCACGGCGATCGCGCTCCTGCAAGTCGACTTTCTGAGCAACCGGAAGCTTGGTCTCGACAAAGAGAGCGTCCTGGTCGTCCCGGTGGGCGGCGGCGCGATCGCCGAGCAGCAAGCGAGCTTCCTGGAGGTGGTGAGCGGGCTCCCCGAGACGGTGTCGGTGGGACGGCTGTCGGTGGCACCCGGCGGCATTGTGCCCGGCCGGATCTTCTCGCCTGAGGGGCGGGTCGGGGTCGAGGACGCCAACTGCAGTGTGCTCTTCGTCGACTGGGACCTCATCGACTCGCTCGGACTCGAACTGATCGAGGGGAGAGGCTTCTCGCGCGATCACCCGACCGATGTCGACAACGCGCTCGTGGTGAACCGAGCGGCGCTCGACGCGTTCGGGTGGGAGACCGGCGTGGGGAAACGACTCGAGCAGCATCCGCGCGAGGGGGAGACTCCGACCCGAGGTACGGTGGTCGGGGTGGTCGAGAACTTTCAGCTGACGTCGCTGCGCCGCGACATCGAGCCGGCGGTGATCCAGGTCTCGGAGGAGGCCAACGCGTTTCTCTACGTCCGGCTACGCGCCGGCTCCGAGACGGCTGGCGTGGCGGCGATCGAAGAGCGGTGGCGGGCGATCGCTCCGGGCGAGCCGTTCGATTCGTTCTTCCTCTCGGCGAGCTACGACGAACTCTATTCTGCGGAGCGCCGGCTCGGCGGGGTGCTGCTCGCCTTCAGTCTGGTCGCCCTTCTGGTGGCGTGCGTCGGCATCTCAGGTCTCGTCTCGTTCATGATCGTGCGTCGCACCAAAGAGATCGGCATCCGCAAGATCGTGGGGGCGACGGCACGGCAGATCATCGGTCTATTCACCAAGGAGTTGCTCGTTCTCGTGGCGGTGGCGAGCCTCGTGGCCTGGCCGATCGCGTTCCTGGCGGGGCGCCGCTGGCTCGCCGGCTTTGCACATCAAGCCGACGTTTCGTGGTGGCTCTTCCCGGCCGCAGCACTGCTCGTGGGGCTGTTGGCGGCGCTGCCGATCGGGCTTCAGACCGTGCCCGCCGCGGTCGCCCATCCCGCTGCGGCGCTGCGCGATGAGTAGCGTATGACGCTCCACGCGATGGACGAGGTGATCGACCGCTCTGGCGAGCTGCGCCGTCGTCGCGTGCGGGTTGTCGTCGCGGGATTGGTGACCGTCGGTCTGCTCGCCTTTGGCTACGGCCGGGTACGCCCCAGAACACACTATGTTCCTCTCGAGGGCGTGCACTTTGGCTCCGTCGAGGAGGGGTCGTTCCGCGAGGCGGTTGCGGTGCAAGGTACCGTCGAGCCGCTACAGCTCGTCTACCTCGACACCGCCGACGGAGGGCGCGTCGAGGAGGTGCTGCTGCGCGAAGGGGCGCGTGTCGCCCAGGGCGACCTGATCGTACGGCTCGTCAACGCCGACCTCGAGCTCGAGGTCATCCGCCAGGACGATCTCCTCCAGGGGGCGCTACAGAGCTTTCGCGAGACCGAGCTGCGGGTGGACCAGAACCGCCGCAGCGCGGAGCGCGAGCGCCTCGAAATCGAGCACGATCTCCTCGTGCGCAAGAAGGACCTCGAGGTGCAGGAGAACTTGCGCGAACAGTCACTGACCCCCGAGGTCGACTACCTGAGAGCGGTGGCCGAGACCGAGTTCTGGGAGCGCCGTCTGGAACTCTTTCTCGAAGGCGAGGCGCGCGACGCCACCTTCCGCGCTGGACAGCTGCGGCAGGCGCGCGAAGCGGTGACCCGGCGGCGTGACAGCTTGGCGACGGCTCGGAGCAAGGCGGACCGACTCGAGATCCGAGCGCCGCTCGACGGCGTACTCACCTCGCTCGAGGCGGAGGTTGGAGCCACGAAGGCCTCCGGCGAGCGGCTCGGGCAGGTCGACGCCACCGGCTTCGAGATCCGTGCACAGGTCGACCAGGTGCATGCGTCGCGCGTAGCGGTCGGTCTGCAGGCGTCCCTCACCGCTCTCGGAGGGGCCTCGAGCGAAGAGGCGAGCCTGGTCGTCTCACAGGTCTTCGACCAGGTGGTGGACGGTCGATTTCGCGTCGACCTGGCCTTCGAAGACGGCGACCCCGCGGGCCTCAAGCGAGGCCAGAGGGTCAACGTCCGGCTCTTTGTCGGAGATGGCGAGAGCGCAATTCTGCTCCCCAAGGGGGCGTTCCATCAGCGTACGGGTGGACGCTGGGTGTTTGTGGTCGAAGAAGGCGGCGGCGAGGCCCGTCGCCGGGACATCCGGCTGGGGCGGCAGAACCCCGACTACTACGAGGTCCTCCAAGGGCTGAGCGTCGGTGATCGCGTCGTGCTCTCGCGGTACGACGCCTACGGTGACAACGAGCGACTCGTGTTCAAGAACTGAAACGGAAGCAGACAACGGAAGACAGGGGAGATCCAGTGATTCGAGCCCGAGATCTACACAAGACGTACCTGACGGACACGGTCAGAACACACGCTCTGAACGGCGTGTCGTTCGAGATGGGGGAGGGCGAGTTTGTTTCGATCATGGGACCGTCGGGCTCCGGAAAGTCGACGCTTCTCAATGTCGTCGGCCTGATCGACAACCTCGAAGGCGGCCAACTCGAAGTCTTGGGCCAGAAGACAACGGGTCTGCCCGAGGGGCGACTGGCCGAGATTCGCAAGAAGAACATCGGCTTCGTCTTCCAGAGCTTCAACCTGATCGACGAGCTTTCGGTCGCGGAGAACGTGGGGCTGGCGCTGCGCTATCAAGGGGTCGGTTCACAGGAGCGAAGAGACCGCGTGGACGAGGTGCTCGAGCGCTTCGAGATCGCCCACCGCGCGACGCACTTTCCGCAACAGCTCTCCGGTGGGCAGCAGCAGCGGGTCGCCATCGCGCGTGCCGTGGTCAGCCGTCCCAGAATCATCCTGGCCGACGAGCCGACCGGCAACCTCGACTCGGAGAACGGCGCCGAGGTGATGAGCGTCCTCTCCGAGCTCAACGCCAACGGCACGGCGGTGCTGATGGTGACGCACTCGCAGGAGTGCGCCGACCGGGCGCAGCGGATCCTGCACATGGTGGACGGCAAGCTGATGGAGGAAGCCGCCTAGATCTCGAGGCCCAGCCGATGTGTCGGTTGCCTTGCTGGCTCGGATCCTCGAGCGCGTGGGTTTGTCACTGCTCGAGTGCGCTAGAGCCCCCTGAGACACCTCGACGATGCGAGAAGGGCCGGCTGGACATGGCCTACAATGAATGTGCATGCGGGCGACAGTGCGGCTGAGTATTTTGGTGGGCCTCGCGCTTCTTTCTGTAGGGGCGGGCGCTTGGGCCGACGAGGCGCCGGTAGCGGTATCTCCCGGCGCAGCTGCCGAAACTGTGATCGCCGAGCGCTGTCCTACATTCAGTTGGGGGCAGGTAGGTGGAGCGCTCACCTACGAGGTGGCGGTATACGAAGTCGGCTTGGAAGGCGGCGAAGCGCCGCCTGTTCTCACTGAGCCCATCCCTGGAGCGGCCCTGGCTTGGACGCCGCCGTTGGTTCGGTGTTTCGAGCACGGTCGCTCATACGCCTGGTCCGTGCGCGCCGAGACCGGCAAGGGCATGTCGGGCTGGGCGGCGCCTCTCTTCTTCAAGGTCTCGGCATTGCCGACCTCCGAGGAGTTCAAGGCCGCTGTCGAAGTAGTGCAGCGGTACCTCAGCGCCGGCAATCACGAGATGGCTCGCGAGATGGCTGGCCCAACGAGTTCGGCAGAGGAAGAAGAGGCCGAAGGCTTCCGGGCGGCCCCGTCAGGGGTTGTTCCCAATGGGCCGGCTGCGCTGATGATCGAAGGCGAAGTTCGAACGGTAGACGCGTCCGAGCTACCTCGTCTCTGGGGTCGTGGTCGAGACGGTGTCGATGTCTACCCGTCGGTCGCTTTGGACTTACCCTGCTTGAACGGCGACTTGAGGTACGGCCTTTCGACCGCCGATGTGAGCTGGGGTGCGGCGGCTGACGGTTGCCCAGTGGGTACCTGGGTCTGTCCGATCGATGGCCTACTGGCGTGCAACACGACCCGTCCGGATGACTCGACCGATGGGCGGACGTGTGACGGGACTGCTCGGGACTTCAGTGAAGCCGCCCATGTCGGCTGGGTCCAGGGCCTGAAGAACGGCCAGGGACATACATTCTCGGAGTCTGCCTTCGATGGGAGCGCACTGAGTTGCGAGCTGCTCCCCGTTTGGTGTTGTTGGGAAGTCGATTGAACGGGTTGTAGCCCTTCACAGAGGGGACCGACGCTCGATCGCCGAGCTCGTGGCTTTATGAAGGTCTCGGCTGGCTATCCACGTGTGCCGCCAAACTTCCAGGAGCGCGCTCGACCATGGCCAGGAATTCGTTGGGCCGCTCCGATTAACGCGGGGCTGGGCCGTCGCGCGAGACGTCGGGCCCCCAGTAGTCCGATTCCTCCAGCGCCAGCTGTCGGTCGAAGTTTCGCGAGCCGTGGGCAGACGGCTGGCGAGGAGTGCACGCCGCAAGTAGCGAGAGACTCGATACCACCACGCAGAACAGCCGCCCCGTCATCGTGCCTCCATGGCAACCATCGCGGCGCGTGAGCAGGTGGTGCCGCGCATCAATCGCCCAGATAAGGGACGCCTTCGATCATCCAGGAGGGCGCAGGCTCGCCTTTGAGGTGGTGGTCAAAGTACTGCTTCATCTTGATCGAGTAGTCGAGCTTGTTGGGATAACGCTTGAGGTGATGGGGCTCGCCTCGGTACTGCAGGAAGACCACGTCCTTCTCCAACCGGCGCAACGCCAGGTAGAGCTCGATGCCTTGCTCCCACGGCACCGCCTCGTCCTCGTCGCCGAACTGAATCAGGAGCGGCGTCTTGACGTGCCGTGCGTGGAACACGGGTGAGTTCTCGATGTACTTGGGTAGGGCCTCGTCGAGGCTGCCGCCGATGCGGCTCTGGCTCTGCTCGTACTGGAACTGGCGCGCGAGCCCGGTGCCGAGCCGAATGCCGCTGTAGGCCGACGTCATGTTCGAGACCGGCGCTCCGGCGACCGTGGCGGCGAAGATGTCGGTCTGGGTGATCGCGTACGCGGCCTGGTAGCCGCTCCACGAATGGCCGTGAAGGCCGATCGCTTCGGGGTCGGCGATGCCCATGTCGACCAGCTTCTGCACTCCGGGCACGAGCGCCTTGACCGCGGAGAGGCCGGGGCGCCCGATTTCGAATCGCACGTCGGGGAGGAAGACGGCGTAGCCGTTACTGGCGTAGAGCGGGAAGCTCGGCCGATGGTTGATCACGGGTTCGTTGAACTCGTGCAGCCGCTGGGAGAAGAAGCGGTAGAAGTAGACGAGAACCGGATAGCGACGACCCTCTTCGTATCCGCCCGGCCTGATCAGTACTCCCTGCAACGGGATACCGTCCATGCTCGTCCACTCGACGAGCTCGGCGTCGCCCCAGGCGAAACGATCGATCTGCGGATTTGCAGTCGAGAGCTGACGCCGGTTCCCGAGTGACAGGTCGGCCGCCCACAGATCCGGGAACTCGCTGTAGCTCTCTCGTGTGTAGATGAGGTGTTCGGCCTCCTCGGCCTTGGCCACGAAGCGGAATCGCCGCTCTTCCTCGAGGAGCCGCTTCAGCTGTGGCCGGTCGGCACGGGTCTCCCAGAAGCCGTCGTTCTTCTGACGGTCGTGGTAACCGTGAAGCAGAAGTCGCTCGTCGGGCTCCACGTGGTCCACTTCGGGGTCGAGATCCACCAGACGGAAGCGACGCTGCGCGTCGCGCCCTTCGCCCGAGGTCAAGTTGATCGGGTGTCCTGAAGGCGCCGGGAATCGCCACACGTCGAACTTGTCGTAGAGCAGCACCCCCTGGTCGCCGGCGACCCAGTCCGCGACCCCGTAAGAGGGGTCGGGAGCCGGGTAGTCGTCGTCTTCGTCGGCAAACGGCACGTCGAGCCCTTCGGTCAAGTTGCGCGTTGAGCCGTCCTCCGCGTCCCAGAGGAACCAGTGCGGACTGCTCCAGTAGACGACGAACCGGCCGTCGGGAGAGAGCTCCGCCGTCGGCCCACGTAGGCGGCTCGCGACCCTGTGCCGCTCGCCACTGTTGAGGTCGACGTGGTAGACGTCGGCGTACCAACCGTCCCAGGTGATCAGCTTGCGGTAGGGAAGCCCAGAGGTCGCCAGGACCGCCCGGGCGTTGTCCGACGGTTCGACCTCGGGAAGCTCCCGGTCGGCGAGCCGGACGACCCTTCCCGAATTCACGTGCGCTACCGCCAGGTAGACACGATCCTTCTCGACCTCGTCCCACTGCTTCTTTTGGTTTGGGTTGATGCGCGGGTCGTTCCAGTGCCAGACGTCGAGACCTCGCTCCTCCGCCAGCGCTTCGACGTCGTAGGGGTCGAAGGGCTCTTCCTCCTCCGGATCCTCGTCGTCTCCGGCTTCCTCGCGCCGCTCGCGCTCGCGCTCTTCACGTTGGTCTTGCTGATCTTCGAGCCGCCGCTGCTCGCGGACCGGGTCGATCCATGCGTAGCCGAAGAACAGCCGCTCGCCGTCCTTGCTGAAGCGCAGCCGGTTGTTCGAGGGGATACGCCAGCCGTCGGGAGCCTCATCGCTCGAGGCGAGCAGCTCCGGGTCCGCGACCGGTATCCCATTCCAGAGCCACACCTCGGCCGGTCCCGGTTCGTGCAAGTCGTCGTCGACTGCCGCTACGAAGGCCAGCCGGCTCGACTCCTCGGCCCAAGTGAGTTCCGTGACGCGGCTCGACTGCCGCGCGAGCAGGGTGAGGGCCTCCGTCGGGTCGCCTCCCAGATCGCGGACGTAGATGCCGTTCTCCTCGCCCCACGGAGCGGCCACCGCGTAGGCGAGGAAACGTGAGGGCTCGTCGAGCGCGTAGGCAGTGACGTGAGCGATCTCGTGCTCCACTCCGCTCGCCAGCTCACGCCAAACGAGCCTTGTACCGATCGGTCGGTCCTCGTCGTCTTCCTCGGGAGTCTCCGCCTCGCTCTGGGTCTGGGCGGTCTCCTCGCTAGCCTCGGTCTCCTCTCCGTCGTCGGCTTCGTCCTCGCGCGGTTCGTGGTGCTTGCGAACGAGGTGGCGTCCGTCCTCACTGAACGCGAACGACTCGACCTCGTCGAAACCCCACAGCCGGCCGTCGACCAGCGACAAGAGGACCATGCCGTTGCGCGGTGCGTCGTCGTCCTTGCCGCTCTTCTTGGCAGCGTCGTCGTCGCGCTCCTTCTGTGTCGGAAGGACGGTGCAGGCGAGGAAGCGCGAGTCGCCTGAGAGTGTCGGCTCTGCGCAACGTTCGACGTGGTGCTCCTTCTCGCCGTCGAGCGAGCGGGCGATGACCGCGCTCTCGCCACGGTCGGGCTCGAGCGTGTAGGCGATCCACGAGCCGTCTCGCGAGATCGAGGTGTCTTCGATCTGGCGGAACTTCATCAGCTCCGCAAACGTCAGGGGCTCGGTTCCGGCGCTCGCCGCACCGGCGACGCAGAGCAGGGACGCAAGCAGAATGAAAAACCGGCAAGGTCGTCTTGACTGGCTCACTTGTCCTCCAGAAGCGGCGAATGTACCGCATCGCGGCTGCGCTCAGCTCGTATGCCCTGCGGCGCTCAACGTCGACACTCGTGCGCTGTCCGATCGAGCGCAGGCCCTACGAGAGCCCCTGGGTCGACCGAATCGTTCAACCTGCTTCTGTAGTGGCTGGGAGCAAGCCTCTTCCCGGGGTTGCGACTCGCGCTCGAGCCGGTTCGAGGTTAGTCGATCTCACGGGCGACGCGGAAGCCGTTGGTGTCGTGACGATCCTCTCGGCTCATCCCAAAGCGATAGGGGATGCCCGAGCCCCGCGGCGCGTTGCCCCAGCCGCCGCCGCGTAGTGTTCTCTTGTCGCTGCTAGCCGCCACCGGGTCGGTCGCACCGGCGGCGTGGCGCAGGTACTCGCTCTCTTCATAGGCGTCGAAGCACCACTCCCAGGCGTTGCCGAACATGTCGTAGAAGCCCCAGGCGTTGGGCCGGAAGGTGCCCGCTGGGGAGCTCACGACAAAACCGTCGTCCCAGTCGAAGGCGGGCCAATCCATCTCCGGGATGGTGATCTTGATGGCTTCGTTGAAGCCGTTGCCCCAGCCCTCGCCCGCCTGTGGATCGTTGCCCCAGGGATAGCGCACTCCGGCCCCCGCTCGGGCGGCGTACTCCCATTCGGCCTCGCTCGGCAGTCGAAAGTCGAAGTGGTCGGCGAAAGCCGTGGCGTCGAGCCACGAGACGTCGACGGCAGGCATGTCGTCGTCATCGAGAGTCAGGTGCTCGGCGCGGTAGAAGGCGCCGCTGTCGTGCTCGGGGCGAAAGCGCCGCATCTCTGCGTTGGTCACCTCGTAGCGGCCGAGGTAGAAGGGCTGCGTGATCTCGACCCGATGACGTGGGCGCTCGTTCTTGCGATCGTAGGGGTCGTTGGGGCCTGCGCCGCGTAGATAGCTCCCGGGCGGCACGAGGAGCATCTCGACGCCGCTCGGCTCATGTTCGACACGCCACGGCGCCCCGACGGCCGCGATGCGGCGTCGCAGCTCCGGATCGCTGAGGACCTCCGGATCCGGCGCCCACTCGAGCACGGTTGCCCACTCGGGAATGGCCCGGCCTGTTGTCGGCGGCGTCGCTGGACAGAGGACTGTCTCCGGTATCTGCCGGGTCTCGCCGACGCGCACCCGGCGAAGAAACCTGGCGGCGTTTTTGTTGGACGGATCGAGTTCGAGGGAGCGCGAGAAGGCGCGCTCGGCGGCCGCCGATTCGTCCGACCAGTAGAGAGCCTCTCCCAGGCTGTCCCAGGCGTTTGCCGAGTCGGGCAGCGAGCGCGCGTTCCAACCCAGTACGTCGACCGCCGCGCCGAGTCGCCCCAGGTTCAGCAGGGTGTAGCCAAGCCGGTTCACCGCGGCCTCGGGGAGAGGGCCGTTGCCCAGCTCGGTTGTCGTGCGGCCGGTCAGCTGTTCCAGCAGCGCGAGGGCAGCCAGGCGACTGGTGACCTCGGCGTCGGTGCTCGCAAGCTGGAGATAGCGCTTCGCAGCGGCCGTCAGCTCCCCGGCGCGGAACAGCTCGCGAGCGAGAGCGGTGCTCGCGCGCCGGGAGTTGGGGTAGAGATCGACGAGCAGCTGCGCGAGTTCGACGGACGGCGGCTCGGCCGAGCGCGCCCGAGACTCGAGCAGCACCGTCAGAGCTCGCTCGGAGGCGAGCGTGTCGTTGGGGTGAGCGCGGGCGTGAGCGAGAGCCGCTGTGAGCCCCTGCTCGCGGGCAACGCGAGTCATCTCCGAATCGGGTTGCTCGGTGAGCTGGCGGGTGCCGCCGGTGGCCAGATCCATGACGAAGATCTCGTTGTAGCCGGAGCGTGTGTCCCAGTAGGCGACCCGCGTGCCGTCGGGCGAAAGCCGTGCGCCGTGCTCATTCCAGCGTTCGCCCGCCAAGCGTCGGCAGCTGCCGCTCTCGAGATCCTGTAACCAGAGGTCGGCGTTGCCGCCCCACTGCGCCCGCTTGCGGGCGCTGAACGAGTAGACGAGGCGCTGCCCATCGCGTGAGACGTCGGGTGCCCAGTAGTCGCCCGAATCGCCGCCGCTCATCGGTTCCGCTCCCGAGCCGTCTCGGCGTATCCGCCACAGGTGATTCGGGAAGCCCTCGAACTCGCGATAGTAGAGAATCCACTCGCCGTCAGCCGCCCAGCGCGACCAGCCCAGGTACCGTACGCGTTCGAGCAGGGTGCGCACCGCGCCGGTATCGACGTCGACGACCCGCAGGTCGTAGCGACCGTTCTCGGGATCGGTCATCTCGACGAAGAGCACCTCTCGGCAGCCCGGCGAGAACGCCGGCCAGCTCTTGAGGGCTCCGCCCGAGGTCAGCTGCCGCGTCGCGCCGTCAGAGAGATCCGTCACCCAGACTTGGCGGCTGCCGCCCCGGTCGCTGACAAACACCAGCCGGTTGTCGACTGCACACGGATCGGGATGCCCGGCTCGAAAGGTGCCGTCGGTCAGCCGACGCAGGCCCCTCCCATCTGGGCGCACCGCCCAGATCTGAGCGAGCCCCTCCTCGCGAGTCTGCTGAAAGATCACCTCGCCGCCGTCGCGCGACCAGACCGGTGGCGAGTCCGAGCCTGCGATGCCGGTGGCGGCCCAGCCGGGATCCGACATGGGGTGGTAGCGGAGATTGGACGGCTGGCTCGCGGACCGCGCCGACGCAGCCTGCGCCGCTAAGCAGAGCAGGCAGCACACCGTGAAGAGCTTGGAGAGTCTCACGTCTCAGGTTGCGTCAGAGGCGGGCTCATTGGCCGGATGCTACCGACGGGCGGAGTGGCGATACATCTGCCTGCAGCGGGCGGCACGGCCATGCAGCGGGTCCAAGAGCACGCACGGCGACCGCCTCCAATCTCCCGGGTCGATCTGTTGGGCCACACCCTCGATGGGGCCAACACCGGTTCACCCTGACTGCCGGTGACAACGCTCTCGCGAACAACCGCTGGCCGGATCACAGCGTCGCCGACGTTCAGAACAACGGTACAGGGACCCTCAGCTCCCTGGACAACTTGGACTCCTAGGCCAATCGCTGGGAGGCGTGGTCGTCAGTGACCCCCGCTGAGTGCGTGGCGAGCGCGCTCCGGTTTGGCTGTGCCTTCGAGATCGACGATCGGAGGGTGCGCGGAGCAGACGCCGGTTCTAGCCAGACTCTGATTCTCTTGCGGTGCTGTGCAACAACCCCGTCAACCAACGGCCGAGGGTTCGCTTGTACTCGGGACTCAGCTGACCCTGGCGAGGCCCCGAGGTCAGTCGCATGCCGTGGTCGACGTCGGTTAGCAGCCGCACTTCGAACATGGGATTGCCGGCCGATTCTAGGGATTCCTGCCAACGAGTGGCGACCTCCTCGGCGGGCACGGTTTGATCTTCTTCGGCGAGCAGCACCAGGACCGGCTGTCGCATGGCCCGCTGAAAGGCCGTTGGATCGAAGTTGAGTTCGCGGGAGTAGGCGACCATCTCTTTCGGCGGGTTTTCCCAGGAGGGGATTCCGGGCACATCGGGTAGGTCTGTCAGCGGAAACCAGGGCTCCTCTTTTGCTTTGAGATACGCTGTTTCCAGCGTGGCTCGATCGCCCTCCTGATCGCGAAAGTAGGCGAACATTTCACGCATGAGCTGGATTGCGTCTTGCCGTTCTACCTCTGCGTAGCCGGCTCGCTCGAGGTCGTTTCTCTTGTCGAAGAGCGACTGCTCTCCGGGGCGAATTCCGCCGCCGTTCACGACCACCGCGAAGGCCAACCGTGGATCCGCCGCGGCGACTCGAGGGATCAGGAAGCCGGCTTGGCTGTGCCCGTAGAGGCCTACCTGGTTCGCGTCGACTGCCGGGTGCTCGCGCACGGCGGCGACCGCGGCTTCT
Source organism: Candidatus Multivoradales bacterium (assembly GCA_965212505.1). GTDB lineage: Bacteria > Acidobacteriota > Thermoanaerobaculia > Multivoradales > JAHEKO01 > JAHEKO01. Next base: position 4,281,304 of record OZ243123.1, on the reverse strand, counting down.
ATGTCCGCGGTGAGGATCTCGTGGTCGTCGTCCCGGCGATCACCCTCGGACGCGCCGGTACCCCGTTTGTCGTAGACGAAGGCGGCGAATCCGTTCTCCACCAACCACAGCGCGCGTTCGATCAGCGCGCTGCGGTAGATCGGTCCCGACCCATGAACTAGAACCGCGGCGGGTAGGCTCGTGCCGTGGCGCGGCACCAGGAGGGTGCCCGCGAGTTCGATCTCGCCCGAGAGGAAGTGCACCCGCTGTTGGGTGACGTCCCCCTTTCGCAGCAGTGTCTCGGGGCTCCGCCAGTCCCCTCGAACGAGCGCCTGGATCGCCCCCGCCGAGTCTCGCGGGAACCGGAAGAACGGCTCGGACGCGTCGAGCGTTTCGATCTGGTTCAGGCTCAGGAAGGCGCGACTGCTCACCGGGAAGAGCGCCTCGGCCCGCCCGGTCTCCAGGTCGATGGCCCGCAGGCCGCCGTATTCGCGCCAAGTCACCAGGAGGCTCTTGCCGTCGCCCTCGTAGAGGCCCACCAAACGATCGAGATCGGCCGGCTCGAGAGGGGCGAGACGGAGGCACCTGATCTCCCCACCTCCGCGGGCCATGACACCCGTGAAGACACCACCCACTGCGGCTCCTGCGATCTCGAGCGGTTCGCCGTCCATCTCACCTTGCAGAAGGAGTCCGGCGTCTTCACCTGCGAGGACCTGAAGTTCTGTCTGGAAAAAGCGGCCATCGAAGGCTAGGGGAGCCTCTCCGAACGCCTCGAGAAGTCCCGAGGTCTGATCCACTTGCAGCTGGACCGGCACCGCGGTGTCTCCCCCGAAGTTTGCCGTTCCAGCCCAACTGCCTGCGAAGTCTGCCGGCGTGGCAAAGGTCAGGCGGGGTGGCGAGGACCTCCTCGCATACAGGAACCCCGAGATCATCAGGAACGACAAGGCTGCAGAGCAGATGGCGAGCGCTCGTCGATAGCGTGGCGAGCGGTGTGGCTCGAAGGAGCTTCCTACCTTCTCTTCCACGGGACAAACAAAGCGATACCCTTTCCCGTGTACCGTTTCGATGAACGTCGGTTGCCTTGCCGAGTCGCCAAGCACCTTGCGAAGGTCTCGAATCGAGAAGTTGATGCTCTTCTCGAAATCGACGAACGTGTTGCAGCCCCAAAGGTGCTGGCGGATCATCTCTCGATCCACCAGGCGTCCAGGGTTCCGGATGAGGAGCTCCAGTAGGTGTGCAGATTGCGGACGAAGCGCCAGGTGTCGGCCGTCGCGGGAGAGGGCGAAGGGAAGCACTGCGAAGGTGAAGTCGCCGAAGACCCATGACGTTGGAGTGTGGGTCTCGGCTGGTGGGGCGGTGCTGTCGATGTGTTTCATGGACCTCCCTCAGTAGCGCGGCTTGCTCGACTCGAGCACGCCGGGAGCTCTTCGAAGACTCTGAGACTCCTGCGTGCTCAGACCAGACTACGGTCTTCTTGGGGGTCCGGGTTTCGAGCGAGTGCCACGTCTCAGAATTGCTCACAACTGCCGGCGCTCGCGGAGACGCTTCCATGTGGGCAAAACTTTCTGCGCCGTTTGGTGTATATATTGTCTATGGACAGTAATGCGCACTCGCTGCTTCTCCATTTGGCCCCCGAGGGGTCGGAGCCGCTTCGCGAGCAGATCGCTCGCAAGCTCCGGGATCTGATCGCCCGCGGCGAGCTGCCCGAGGGCGAGCTGCTGCCTGGCTACCGACAGCTGGCGCGCGAGCATCGGGTGGCGCCGTCTACGATCGAGGCCGTCTACGAGCTTCTCGTGGCTGATGGGCTTCTGACGGGCACGCCCTCGGACGAGGTCCGGGTCGCGACGCTCGGCTCCGAGCACCGGCGCGACCTGGTGGAGGGCCTTCAGCTTGAGGAACTGGTGGCACAAGAGCTTGGGCGGCGCGAGCTGGAGATGGCCCGTGACGTTCAACGTCGTCTGCTGCCACCGTCTGAGCTGAGCGGTCCCGGCTGGGAGGTTGCCGCACGCTGTCTGCCGGCCCGTGTCGTGGCCGGCGATTTTTACGACGTCCTCAGGCATCCGGACGGGAGCGTCGACATCGTGGTGGCTGACGTGGCCGGCAAGGGCTTCGCGGCGAGCCTCATCATGGCTTCGGTCAAAGCGATGCTGCCGTTCGTCGCCGCCGAGGGCAGCGTCGCCGAGTCGCTGACCCGTCTCAACCGTCGACTTGCCGGCGAGCTGGGGCGCGGAGAGTTTGTCGCCCTCGCACTGGCGCGTTATCGCCCGTCCGAGCGAACGGTAGAGCTCTCCAACGCTGGGACACCCGACCCGTATCTCATACGCCCGAAGGAAGGGCCACGAGCGCTGTCGGTGTCGGGGCCGCGCTTGCCGCTAGGTGTTCGTCTAGAGGCGTCGTACAGCTCCCGCACCTGGGAGCTGGCCGAGGACGAGCGTCTCGTTCTGCTGACCGATGGCCTCCCCGAGGCACGAGATGCCGATGGGGAGCCGCTCGGCTACGAGACTCTCGAACGGATGCTCGGCGAGGAGCCCTCTACCGGAGACCTGTCCGGAGCGTCGTGGCTCAGTGGGCTCTTCGACCGGGTCCAACAACGCACCGGAAGGCTGCCGGAAGATGACTGGACCGCGGCGATGCTGACGCCCCGGGAGTTGGCACCGTGATTCTGCACCTGTCTGACCTCTCCGACGAACCGTTGTACGCGCAGGTCTCACGGCAGATCAGGGCGAAGATCCTGTCCGAAGATCTGTCGGACGGCGAGCCCTTGCCCTCTATCCGGAGGCTCGCCAAGGAACAGCGGGTGAGCGTCATCACCGTACAGAGGGCCTATGACGATCTGGAGCGCGAGGGTCTGCTGCGCTCTCGTCGCGGCAAGGGCTTCTGGGTAGCACCGATCCCCGAAGGGAGAAAGCACAAGATGGCCAAGGAGCGATTCACAGACGCGTTGGAGCGAAGCGTCGCTCACGCTGCGGCGGACGGACTGAGCGCGGACACCATGCGTCAGATCCTCGAAGAGCTGTTGGAGAAAGGGGAGAAGAGATGAGCGATCGGCATCCCGAGACGACCGCCGCAGCTCGCCTGAGCGGCCTGACCAAGCGGTATCCGGGCTTCGAGCTCGGTCCGGTGGACCTCGTGCTGGAGCCTGGAACGGTGTTGGCGCTCGTCGGGCCGAACGGCGCCGGCAAGACGACCGCGCTGAACTGTATGGCCGGCCTGCTGGTGCCCGACGAAGGCGGCACCGAGGTCTACGGTGCCCCGGTTCACCCGAACAAGACGGAGTACCGAACCGATGTTGGCTACGTTGGCGAGAAGAGTGGCTTCTTCCGGCGCTGGACGGCCGCGCGGAATCTCGAATTCATCGCGGAGTTTCTGCCCGGCTGGTCGCACGAGCGCGCGCGTCGACTCATCGAGCGCCTGGCGCTGCCAATGGACAAGCCGGTCAACTCCCTTTCACGCGGCAACCGAACCAAGCTGGCCCTGGTGGCGGCTCTGGCGCACGACCCACGCCTACTTCTGCTCGACGAACCGACTGCCGGTCTCGACCCGGTGGTGCGGGCGGAGGTGTTGGACGTTCTGTGGGAGGTCACCGAGGACGGTGAGCACGCGGTCCTCTACTCGACTCATGTGCTCTCCGACATCAACCGTCTGGCAGACGAACTCGCCTTCCTGCGCGATGGTCAGGTCGTCTTGCGCTCCGGACGCGAGGAGTTGAGCGAGAGCTGGCGACGGATCTCCTTCCGACTGCGCGAGGGAGACGTCGAGCTCGTCGGCATCGTCGAGCACAAGCAAGTACGAGCGGAGCACCAGGTCATCACTCGCGCGGCTCCGGCAACGCTGGAGCAGCTCAGCGAGCTCGGGGCCGAAGCGGTCGAAGTCTCGCGCATGGGCGTCGACGAGATTGCGGTACAGATTCTCAAGGAGGGACACGATGTGGCGCGTACTGAAAGCTGAGCTTTCCTACACTCGGCCGTACCTGCTCGGCGGCTTTGGCATCGCCGTCGGGGTCATCGCGATCGTCAGCTTCGTCTTCTCGGCTGCCGGTGACGACGGTCCGCCGAGCTCTGTCGCCGCCGGCCTACGCGGGATGTTCGTGCTCATGGCGCCGTTGATTGTCGGCTTTATCGCCCAAGGCCTCCGGTCTGAAGAGAGGCGAGCACGCCTGCTGTTGGCGGGACCGCTCACTCCACGGCAGATCGCCGGAGCGATGGTCCTCCTTCCGACCATTTTGTTCGGGGTCGGGATCCTCGCCGCCGGGCTGGTCATGGCCGCCGCCGCCTGGGTTACCGGGAGCTTCGAGCCCGAATCGCTCCGGATCGCCGGCTCGGTGGGCGGGCAGCTCTACGCCTATGGCCAGATTGCGCTGCTCGTGCAGGAAGCGATCGCGGCTCGTCGCCAGCGTCGCCATCGCGCAGTGCTCGCCGGCTGGGCGACCGTCGCGGTCGCCGCGCTGCTCCTGGGTGCGCTCTACATGGCGCGTACCGGGGAGTTACTGACGGGGGTGCACGTGATCGCGAGCCATCTGCTCGTCGGGGTGGTGGCGATGACGGCTACCGTACAGCTCTACTGCGGGCGAAAGGACTTCACGCGCTAAGAGAGCCCCGTGGTCTCGCTTCAATCCCTGACAAATCGAACGCTTCTGATCAGTCCACCTCTCACTTCGTAGATCGAGACGTACTCCGTTTCCTCTTCTCCGGAGATGACCGTTTCGTGGTTGACAACGAAGCTGTCCTTGGCGATCTGATGGTGGAGTTCGACGCGTATCGATCCGGCGAACAGCTCCTCGAAGAGGCTCTCGAGCCGCTCCTTCCCCTTGCCCAGCGACCGGTCCGGGTAGGTGAAGATCTCGACGTCTTCGGAGTAGGTGCTGAGGAGCAGAGCGAGATCGTGCTCGTTGTACGCTTGCATTCTCAGATTCACCGTCTCGAGCGGTGAACGTGTGACGGCCTCCTCCGCTCGCTGAGATGGGCTCTGGCAGCCGGCAGCCAGAGATGCCGTGACGAGTAGTGCTGCTCCGAATCTGAACATGACGCGATCTCCCGTTGGCGGGCCCTGGAGCTGATCTCCGCCTTGTGTGGCTCGGAACGTTGAAGTCCAGAGCAAGTGTCACTCCCTGAGTACTAGACGACCCGGAACTCGACTACTTTCACCGCGCGCAGGAGGTCTGTTCCGGAGCCGGTCGTCGGGCGGGGCGACTTCCAGAGACCGACCCCCACGCGCATGCTGCGGGGCCCGGCGACCCCGTGCGCTGGAGCGGGCCGGTGGGTGGCGTTCAGCCGGTTCAGAGGCTCGGCAGCGGTGACGAGACCGCGTAGACCGCGATGTCGGAGATGGCGTCGCGGTAGTAGAGGATGTGAGCCACCCGGTTTGCGTCGACGACGATAGACGAGGCGTAGCCCGAGAGCCCCTCGTCGTCGACGATCTGATGCGACCAACCGGCGCCCGCGCGCGCAGAGTAGCCGAGCCCGATCTGCGTGAGGTCGAAGTAGGAGAAGTGCGGAGAGTCGTCGGCGTCGAGGGTCATGGCGACGTTGCGTGTGTCGCCGACCAGGACCGTTTCCGCCTGCCAGGAGGCGCCGTCCCACTGCGCGTAGCGGACCTCCGGCGGCCCATCGTAGGTCGAGTATCCGACGTGAGGATCGCCGTCGGAGTCGAGGGCCAGGTCGAGGTTGGCGGGGCCGCTTGGAACCGATGCCACGTCGATCGTCTCGAACTCCCAATCGGTCCCGCTGCGGGTCGCCATGCGCAGCAGGTACTCGGAGCCGGTCGAAATCATGTAGGCAAGCCTCTGGGTGCCGGAATCGTCGATCGCGAGCTCCAGCCTGGAGATGTCGTTCGATACCGTGAGAATCGACTCCGACACCCAACCACCGGGCTCGCGACTGGCCATCCGGAGGTCACGCTTTGGGCCGTCGAGGGCGATATAGGCGACGTAGGGTTTGCCCGAGGGGTCGAGGGCCAGCGAGGACTTCTTGGCATCTGCGCCGGCGATCTGCTCCTGCAGGAGTTCGGGGCCGTTCAGAGTCACGTATTCGATCGTGCCCTGGCCGATGAAGAAGTTCGACTGGTAGGCCACGTGGAGCGTTCTTTCCGAGTCGAAGGCGAAGGACCCGGCCGACGACGCCAGGAGATCTCCCGGAGACGCGTTGACCCGTTTGAAGCCCTTACCCCCCGTCCGCCGCATGGTGAAGACGAGATGCCGATTGTCTCCGGCGGGGCCGGTCTGCCAGTAGAGGAAGGCGGGACGGCCGTTTGGAGCGAGGCCCGCCTTGCTCACCCTGTCCGAGATGAAGGTGACCTCGCCAGCCTCCTCGATCACGCGCTTCGACCAGATGACCTCACCCGCGAACGACAGTGCGGGCAGCAGCAGCATCCATGAGAGCAGGAGAGAGGAACTCCTGGCGCAAGGCTTTGGCCCGGCCTGGGTACCCGAGTAGCACATCGACATTCCTCCTTTGGAGGACTGCAGGATAGGCCACGGCGCCCAGGGCGGCAAATAGTCGGACCCGAATGTGGTTGCAGCTGGAGGTCTATTCCTTTCGATTGCGCATCGCTTCGGCCGATGAGTCTCGTGCCCCGGTCGCTGCAGATTTCCGCGGTCGGCTGCACGGACGATGCGCGCGGCCATGAAGGTGGGCGACTCTTTGCGTCGAACGGAACCGACGGGCGTGCGCCCGAGTCGAGGAGAGTGATGAATCGAATTCGTCTCGTAAACCTTCTGGTGCGGACCTGCCTCGTGGGAGTCGTACTTCTGCTTGCCTCGCGCGCTGAGTCCGCGACCTTCGACGATCCCCGCGACGGCCAGAGTTACCCCCTGGTCGAGATCGGTGGCCAGCTCTGGTTCGCCAAGAACCTCAACTGGGCGGGCCCCGGTTCGTTCTGCTACGAAGACCTGCAGGAGAACTGCGACGTCTACGGCCGCCTATATCGGTGGGAGCACGCCCTCGCCGCCTGCCCGCTCGGTTCGCACATGTCGAGCGAGCTTGAATGGCAGCGGCTCGAGAGAGCGGTCGGCCTGCCCGACGTAGAGATCGTTCAGCGGCGCAACCGAGGCACCATCGAGGGGGCGCGGCTCAAGCCCGGAGGTGACTCCGGCTTCGACGCTCTCTATGCCGGGTGGCGTCGCTACGAGAACGGAACCTACCGGTCGCAGGGCGAGGCGGCCGCCTTTTGGACCTCGACCGAGCTCGATCTCGCCCACGCACAGCATCGGGACGTCGACGACGGCGACGACATGATCTATCGCAGCCCGGTGGTCAAGCACTATGCGCTGTCCGTGCGGTGTGTCGTCGATCGCTACGACGCCGACGAGTACGCAGGAGCCGATACCCACCCGGTCTTTTCACCCGACGGGCGTCGTCTCGCGTTTATCTCGAACCGTCACGGCGTCGAATCCGGCAGGGACATCAACTTCGAGATCTACGTGCTCGATCTGGAGACGAAGGTCGAGCAGCGACTGACCTTCAACGAGGAGTTCGAAGCCGATCTCGCCTGGTCGCCCGACGGCCGGCAGATTGCGTTCAAGAGCTACCGCGATGGCAACGACGAGGTCTACGTCATGAGTGCCGACGGCTCGGCTCAGACGAACCTCACGCGTAACCCCGCCTCTGACGGGGCTCCGTCCTTCACTCCCGACGGCTCGAGGATCGTCTTCCACTCCGACCGCGACGGCGACCGGGAGCTCTACCGCATGCGGGCCGACGGCAGTGGGGTCGAGCGTCTGACCCGCCACGCGGCTTCAGATCACAGCCCGAGCGTCTCGCCTGACGGAGAGCGGATCGCCTTCTCGTCGGACCGCGACGGCGCTGACGACGTCTATCTGCTCGAACTCGACAGCGGCGATGTGAGTCGGGTCACGCGAGAGCCGCTCTCCGACTGGTCGCCGGTGTGGTCGCCCGACGGTGCGTCGCTGCTGATCACCGAAGGTGATTGGAACGAAGGCAGCTGGAAGCTGGTTCGCGTGTCACTCGATGGTGAGCGAGAGGTCGTGTTCGAGGGCAACGACAGCGGCAACGCTTCGATTCGCGGCTCCGATGGAGCCATCGCCCTCGGCATCGAGGCCGAGATCGAGCGCCGCAAAGGCTCGGGGCGGGTCTACCTTCTGGCGCCGGGCGGCACCGAGCCGCAGCCGCTCACCGGGCGACTGGCCGGCGTTACGACGACTCCGCCGGGTAGCCGTCCGTAGGAGCTCTCCCCGGTGGGAGAGGTTGGACGCAGAGCGGTGAGCACTGCGCGACAGTCGATCGACTCGGTCGGGTAGTGGGCCGGCCTCGTGAGTGATCTCGCCCAGGGCGCGACGGCCGCCCTCGCCCTGAAGCGCTGTGCAGCTCCGGCGGGTCTGGCTGGGCCCGCGCGACCCGGAGTGCAACCCCGAAGCTAGGCGAAGCATCGTAGTGAGTGGTCTCACCATCGACCGCGACAGCTAGCTGCGGTGTCGTTCCTGAGAGCAACTCAACATCCAGGAAAGGGAAATCAGAATGTTCAGAAACTGCCTGTGCGTCGCGGTGGCATTGACGATGCTCGCCGCTCCAAAAGGGGTCGACGCAGACGGACAGCGCGAAGCGCCCTTTGTGCACCTGCGCATCGAGTACGTCGACGCTTCTCATTCGCTCGACTATTACGTTGCGTCGGGTCAGGTGATCGACTCGCTGGCTGCGGCGGATAGTGCTTCCGTCTCGCAACACCTCGTGACCACCGGCGATGGACTCGGATTCCTGTACGTTCGAGAACTATCCGCAGCGCTCCCGCGACCCGCCGCCGAGGGTTTTTGGACGTCGATCAGCCACGGCTCGCAAGATCGCGCTCGAGCAGGAGCGCTCGATGGCCAGGTGAAAAAGGCACGCGATCTCGTGCTCGCCTATCGAGAGGATCTCTCCTACCGGCCTGGGAAGTCGCGCCGGTCCTACGACGACCGAGACTCGTTCTTCTTTTTCATCTATGGAGTCCCTCGCGACAAGCGGAGCGCGTTCGAACGGATGTCAACCGACTATCGGGAACTCGTGACCGAGACGCATGTGCTCTCTCACTTCGATGTCTTCGAGATTGTTGAAGATGGAGAGCAGTTGCGGTTCCTCATCGTCAGAGGGTCTGAAGGCAATGCAGACTTCTGGCGGTCGGAAATCGAACTGGACGCGAAGATCTCCGGCGAGCGCTTTGACGCCATCGGTCTCGCTGCAGAAGCGATGATGAGCTCCGTCGAGACGATGGCGGCGGTTCGTGTCAGCCAGGGCCGGGCGCCGAGCCCGTTGCTTCGAGATCGGGCTGAGGGCTCCGCAGCCCCGCCGATCAGGTAGGAGACGACGGGTGGAATGGGACCTGGCTGCGAGGGCTGAGCGTCTCGTACCGGCAGTATCGACTCGAGCTACTCGATCGCTGCGAAGAACCCACCAGAGGCGAACTGGCCGTTTCGAACTCGGATGACGATGCGGTTCTCGCCAGAACGGAGCGTGATCGGGATCCGTCGCCCGGCGTGATCGGGGTTGCTCGTGAAGTCCCACCACGCGTTCCAGTCGTTGTCCGGCGAGATGTATCCGTCGCGGTAGACGAAGCCCTGCAAATCTTCGTTGAGCCAGAGCGCCATCTCGTCCGTTGTCGTGATGTGGAGAGTCGCCTCGCGGTCGCCCTCGGAATGGACGGTGGCGCGGAAGTAGGCGACGCTGCGCGTGCCGAGGAATTCGGTGACCCTGCCGGTGAGCACCGCTCCGCGACGGTCCGTTTCGAACGGACGCCAGCCGTCTGCGCGGGCACCGCGACCTACCTCGTCCGCTGGCGAACTGAACGGCCCCATGACCTCCCACTGCGTCAGCAGCTTCTCTGGTTGGTAGCCGATCAAGGGCTTGCGCTCGCCGGTCCACGCCAGTTTGTCGATGGAGGTGACACGCACGTTGTCGATCAGTACGGGCTCGCCGGTGACTCGAGGCTTGAAACCGACGCGGCCCGAGCGGCCTTCGTACAGGTCGAACGTCATGCGCGGCACCTGCATGTCATCGATGTACAGATGGAAGTCGCCGCCGGAGATCTCAGCGCGGAGTCGATGCCACTCCCCGATGCGGATCGCGGAGTCTCCCTCGAGTGGAGTTCGGTACTCCTCGTACATGAGTCGCGACACGTTGCCGTCGCGCACCGGATTCGCCCGCAGGTAGCTGCCGTTGCCCTTGAGGTAGACGTTGCCGAAGTCCGTGCGCTCGGGCGTCCGTTTGAAGTGGTACACGAGACCGAGGTAGGCGTGCCCGTCTGTCGGGAAGAGAAAGTCCGCCTCGACGCGGATCGGGCCCCAGCTTTCAGAGTCCCGAACCAGGGCGATGACGTCATCGCCTTGAGCCGACAACTCCAAGGCCTTGCCGTGTGCTGGGTCTCCAGTGTCGACGATGCGGATCGCGTCGGGTCGCTCGAGCTGCCAACCGGTGAGCGGGTACTCGAAGTTGTCTTCGAACAGCGGTTCCGTCGCAGGGAGAGAGCCGGCCAGTACGAGGGTCGAGACGAAGGTCGCGACGGCGGTCACGAGAGAACGGTTTCGATTTGTCATTCCTCAGTAGCTTGTCGTCAGGAGTCGCATTCGGAAATCGAGGGAGTGGGTCGATCGCTGCGAGGGCGGCGCCATCGTATCGCTGTGATCGACTCCTGTGGACACCGGACAAAGGGCGGCGCTCGAGGTGCCTACTGTCGGATGGGTGCCGCCCGACCGAAGTGCTGCCGATCTTCGGGTGTCTGCGGTCAGTTGCCGCTGAGCTTCTCTCTCTTGAAGGCCTGCCACTGCTCCGGAGAGGCCCGCTCCACTCGTTCGAGCCGCAGGCGTCCGCTGTCGAAGCCGCTCTCGTCCGGAAGGTCGATCATGTACTCGACCCAGTAGCCTCCTTCGACGCTCGCCCAGAACTCCCCGCCGCGATTCTCGAGGCCGGGCCCGTCGATTCGATAGTGCCGGCAAGCTCGACCGAGCCGGGTCTCGCGGCCCAGGTACTCGATCTGCACCGGTCCCTTCTCCTTGAACTCGAAGCTCCCACCACTCGGCACGAAGTCGGAGATTCCAACAGTCACCGGCGCCTCGGCGTCAACTAGGTGCCGCCAGAAGTAGTTGAGACTGGCGAAGTCGAAGTCGTAGCTGTGCCAGGGCCAGCGGGTGATCTCGACCGCCGGGTGCTCGGTGGAGCCGGCCGTGGTGATCTGCACGCGGCCGCCGTCCTCGGTTGTCAGGCGCGCCTGGAGCCACCGCTTGTCGCCGGCCCCGAGAGTCCACGACTCGAAGGTGGAGACCGAGAAGGTGCTCCAGTCCAGGTCGGCCGTGACCAGGGTCGCGCGACCCGTTCCCTGCCGCCACTTGAACGACTCGAGGCGGTCCGAGCTCGCGACATAGAGGGCGATTCGTCCTGCGCGGCTGCCGTCGATGTTCGACTTCAGATAGGTGTAGAGCACTCCGGTTTCGAGTTTGTCTTCGTCTCGCTGCCACGGCTCGAGACCGCCCTGGGCCGAAAGAGCCGAGGAGACCAGCTGGAGTCCCACGAGTGCCACTACAGAGAGCCGCGGCACGAGCCGTCGCCTGGCGTTCGCCATGAGTTCCACCCTAGAGTTCGGGTTGATCGAGTACACCCGTTCCGCAGCGGGCGGCGGCGTCCTGCAGGGAGCCGCCTCGGGCACGTGGTGACAGTGCCAGGGACAACTGGTCGGTCCCGTCATGGAGGTGATCGACAGGTCGTTTGTAAGTGGGGCTCAAACAGGTACCTCGCGGGCGAGCTCGAGGTCGGCGAGTACGGTGGGACAGAGTCTTCCCTTTCGATGCAAACCTCGGTCGCTTCTTGCGAGCCGAGTCAAGAGGAGGGGGGCTCTAGCTGCGGACCGTTTGCGTCGTCCGCACGAGCGGAAGCCAGAAGCACGTGGACTTCTTGCTCACCGATGAGTCAGTTCGACGCGGAAGCGGGCCCCCCGGTCGGTGCTCTCGAGAGCAAACGGGAAGCCGTGTCCATCGAGCACCTCTCGGACGAGCGTCAGCCCCAGACCGCAGCCGTCCTTCTTGGTCGTGAAGAACGGAGTGAAGAGCTCCTGGTGGATCGCTGCGGGGATGCCCTGCCCGTCGTCTTCGATCGACAGCCAGCCGCCGTTGCCGACCGCGCCGGTGCGTACCGTAATGGTGCCGTTGTGTTCGATGGACTCGGATGAGTTCTTGAGGACGTTGACCAATACCCGCTCGAACTGGTGCAGGTCGACGTCGATCGCCGGTAGATCTCCTGCAAGCTCGCGTACGCATCGAATCTCACGGGTCTCCCAGGACGGTTCGAAAAGGTCGAGCACGTCCTCGAGCAGACGTTCCACATCGCCGCTCCTCAGTGCGGGTGGCGGCAGCCTGACGACGTCAGCGAAGCGATCGACAAAACCGCGCAAACTCTCGAGCCTTCCCGTAGCGATCTCGATTGCCTTTGCGAAGTCGCGGCGCTCCTCTTCGGGCAGCATGTCGGCGCTCCGCGAGATCGAGCCGAGGAGTGAGCTGACCGCGCCGACGGAGTTGTTCACCTCGTGCGACATCAAGCGGATCAGCTTGCCGTAGGCAGCCTTTTCCGTCTGGCGCAGCTCCTCGGTGAGCTCTTCGAGTAGATAGAAGTCGCGCTGGAACCCTTGATCGAGGAAGCTGGCGCGCCGAACTCGAATGCGGCGCGACCCCGCGAGGCCGACCACCCGGCTCTCGCCGGCGTCGAGCTCCGCCAGTCTTGTGCCCAGCGGCCCCTCGATGGCCCCGGGAGACCTCCCCAACAGCTGCTCTCTCGGCTTGTCGAACAGCGCCGCTGCGCTCGGGTTGAGATCGATCACATCGCCGTCGAGATCGGCGATCAAGATGCCTGCCGGAGAGGCCTCCATGATGCGATCGAGCAGCTCGTTCTGCTCGCGCACCTTGAGCCTCTCCTCTCGCAGCTGGTCGATCATCTGGTTGTAGACCTGGATGAGCCGATCCATTTCCGGTTGGCCGACCGGATGGAAGCGCGAGATGAAGTCGCGCTCGGCCATGAGCTCGGCGCCGGTGCCGATCAACTCGAGCGGCACGAAGAGAGCCTGGACCAGCTTGAACGACAGGACGAGCGACAGGAGGAAGATCCCTTCGATGATGAACAGCCAGGTGCGGTCTTCCCACAGCACCCGCACGGCAACAGCGGCGAAGAGCAGGTGGATCAGGAGGATGTAGAGAACGACCTTCGTGCGTAGGGTCACGACGGCTCGTCCGGACGGATCTCGAAGCCGAACTTCTCGCAGCGTCGGTAGAACGCTGCGCGGCTGAGGCCGAGCGCCTGCGCCGCCTTGGAGACGTTCCCCTGGTAGCGCCCGAGCGCCTTCTTGACCATGGCGCGCTCGATCTCTTCGAGCGTCATCTCGCCGGCCGGTGGAAGGGCGGCGGTGCTGCTGCTGGCGGACGAGCCGGCGAGTGAAGGCTCGAGGTCGGCGATCTCAACGACGCCCGCGGTTTCTGTCGCGCCCACCAGTACGGCGCGCTCGATCGCTTGGCGAAGCTGTCGAACGTTGCCGGGCCAGGGCTGATCGATCAACCAGCTGAGCGCGGCCTCGCTCAACCGCAACCCGGGGCGACCGTAGAGGTCGCCGCAGCGTTCCAAGAAGTGCTCGGCGAGGAGTGGGATGTCGCCGGAGCGCGTTGCCAGCCGGGGTAGCTCGATCGAGATCAGATTGAGCCGGTAGAGGAGATCCTCGCGGAAACTCCCTTCGGCGACCATACGAGTCAAGTCACGGTTGGTCGCCGCGATCACGCGTAGGTCGACACGTCGCGTCGAGCTCGAGCCCAGAACCTCGAAGCTTCGATCTTGGAGAACGCGAAGCAGTTTCACCTGCGCGTTGCGATCGACCTCCCCGATCTCGTCGAGGAAGATGGTGCCGCCGTCAGCTACTGCGAAGCGTCCCTCTCGGCTGCGCCGGGCATCGGTGAACGCGCCACGGACGTGGCCGAACATCTCGCTCTCGAAGAGAGGCGCGGAGATGCCGCCCAGGTTCACCTTGACGAATGGCGCGTCGCAGCGGCGACTGTTGCGGTGGATCGCTTCGGCGAGAAGCTCCTTACCGGTGCCGCTCTCCCCCGTGATCAAGACGGAGGCATCCGTGGGCGCCACCCGCCCGACCAGGTCGAGGATTTCGAGCAGGCCGGGGTCGCGACCGACGATTGCGTCGATCTCGAGCGCGGCGTCGAGCGCCTCGCGATCCTTCATGCCGGCGCGCTCTCGCGAAGCCGCCAGGTCGAGTGCCGTCTCGACGGTTTGGAGGAGCTGGCCGTTGTCCCAGGGCTTGGTGATGAAGTCGGCGGCGCCGGCCTTCATGCCGCTGACCGCCAGCTCGATCGAGCCCCAAGCGGTCATCAGAATCACCGGCAGCTCGGGTCGCCTCTGCTTGATCTCGCGGAGCAGCTCCAGGCCCTCCTCGCCGGTCGTGTCGCGAGAGAAGTTCATGTCCTGCAGCACGAGCTGCACCTCGCTCGCTTCGAGCGCCGCCAGGGCGGAATGCGGGGAGTCGGCTTCGACAGCGGCGCGGCCCTCGCGCTGCAGCATGAGCGCTAGCGAGGCGGTGACGGAGGGGTCGTCGTCGACGAGGAGAATCATGGGGCCGTTCGGAGGATACCCAACCGACTATTCGTAGTGGAGCGCTTCAGCCGGTTCGATGCGGGTTGCGAGATAGCTCGGGTAGAGGCCCGCCACGGTAGTGAGGAGCGCCATGACAGCGGCGGAGATCGCCAGCGCGGCGGCGTAGACCGGTGCGGTCATGGTCGGGAACCAACCGATGATCGGCACTTGAACGATCATCAGGGTGCCCACCGCGATGGCGAGGGTAGTCATCACCAGCAGCTCTGCCAGCACCTGCCGTCGGATTCGTACGGCGGTCGCCCCCTTGACTCGGCGAAGTCCGAGTTCACGCGTCCGGTGGGTGACGTTCTGCCAGAGCACGCCGACGAGCCCGAGCGCCACCATGACCATGAGGAAGCCCGAGACCAGGCCGGCGACGACGAGCGGCGCCAACCGCTCGCGGAGGTATTCGGCTCGCTTTAGCGCCACCGGCTTGATTCTGAACGACCACTCGGGCGCCACCGCCTCCGCAAGTTTCAGAATCGACTCTTCGTAGGCAGCGGAGGTGCCGGGACTCACACGCACGACGAAGCTCTCGATGAAGTCGTACGGATAGTCGTCTACCACCGAAGGGCGTAGGAACGCGAAGTGGGCCGGCTTCGAGAGCTCGCCACGGTAGCGGAAGTCTTCGATCACTCCGACGACGACGAGTCGCATGCCGGCCTCGTCGTCGTTGTCCTCGATGACTCGACCGAGCGGATCTCCGTCGAAGTAGGTCTCGGCGAGTGAACGGTTGATGACGGCGGCGATCCGCGAGTCGGCGTCGTCCTCTGGGCCGAACCAACGACCGTTGAGTAGCTCGACTCCGGCCACCTCGGCGAACTCGTCGCTGGCGTTCATCAGCCGAATGCTGACCTTGCCTCCGTCCGGCCGATCCAGGGTAGAGCCCCAGCCCGAGCCGCTGTACAGCGGAAAGCTGACCGCGCCGACCCCTTCGACTCGATCGAGCGTGCCGATCTCGGCGATCAGTCGCTCGATGACGTCGATGATGTCGGATAGCGGCGCGGTCTCGGTTCCGCCGGTGGCGAACTCGAGGCTCCAAACGTCGTCCCAGGCGAATCCGAGTGGCCTCCGGTAACGGTCGTAGTTGTGGACGGCCATCGCCGTCACGGAGAAGGTGACTAGGAAGGCGACGAGGATCTCGAACGCAATCAGGCCATTCGAGCCCTTCCTGTTCCAGACGATCTTGAGAATGTGGCGAATCACATCGACCTCCCGCGCAGCGCATCGACCGGCTCGAGCCGCGACATTTTCCAAGCCGGATAGACCCCTGAGAGGAGCCCGAAGAAGAGGGTGATGGCGAGGCCGTAGGCGAAGACCCGCGCGTTGATGACGAAGTCCGCGTAGGGCACGAACCCAGTGGACGAGAGAGCTCGCAGGGCCAGCGTCGAGAGAGCCAGACCGAGCAGCGCGCCGACGCCGGTCAGTAGCAGGTTCTCGAGTAGGAACTGGCCCACCAAGGCGCGTGACGAGGCGCCGAACGCCTTGCGCACTCCGATTTCGGAGGCCCGCTCCATGATGCGACTGATGTTGACGTTGATCAGGTTGACACTCGGGAGGAGCATGAAAAGGAACATCATGCCGACGATCCAGCCGAGGAGCCGCCCGGGTCGGCTCTCCGCGTAGTCCTCGGAGAAGAAGTCGCGCGAGACCCACTCGAAGCGGCTGTCGAGTCCACCGTTGAGCGCCGTGTACTTGCGCTCATCGGGCAGCTCGACCTCCGGGAGGACCGCTGCGAACTCACTCTTGATCCGCGGTAGGTCGGCCTTGTCGCGTGCCATGACGACCGCGTTGAATTCGCCGAAGAACCCTTCTCGGTAGAGACTGCTCTTGGCGGTGCTGATCGGAACCCACACATCTGCGAACGGGTCGGGGCGGAGGGAGGAGACGTTCTCGACCACACCCGCTACGCGAAAGCGCTGGCCGTCGAGAGTCAGCGATTCGCCGAGCGCACTTCGACCGGCGAAGAGCCGATCGCGGGTCGAGACGTTGATGATTGCGACCGCGTTGCCCAGCTCCTCGTCGGCTGGGGTGAACGGCTCGCCCTCGACGAAATCGAACTCGAAGACTCGCCAGAACTCGCCGTCCGTCCGCTTGGCGTGAAGCTCCGTCTTCTCGCCGGTCTGATAGGAGGCCAGCGTCGACGTCTGGGTGAACAGGGTGACCCGCTCGACGTCGGGCAGCGTTCGAACGTAGCGATCGAGGAACGCATAGCCGGGTGTGCTCTCCCAGACGTGCGACTCGCCGTGCATGAACATGTGGTAGAGGCCGAGCGTGCGCTCTTGGTTCACTTCTGGGCTCTTCGGAGCGAAGGTGTGATCGAGGACGGCCGTAGCCACCGCCAGCACCACCAACGTGATGCTGATGGCGAACAGGCTGACGAAGGTGAAGAAGGGGCGTCGGAGCAGGACGCGGAGTGCCAGTAGAAGGTGACTGCGCAGCATCTCAGGCCACCTGCCGACCGTCGAAGAGACGAACGATTCGCTCGGTGCGCTGCGCGAGGCGGTCGTCGTGGGTGACCATCACCACCGTCGTCCCCTCGTTGTTCAGCTCCTCGAGAAGGTCCATGATCTCGTCACCCATGTGACTGTCGAGGTTCCCGGTGGGCTCGTCGGCGAGCAGGATGTCGGGCTTGCCCACGATCGCCCGGGCCACTGCCACTCGCTGTTGCTGGCCGCCGGAGAGCTGTGTCGGGAAGTGGAACGCGCGCGAGTTGAGCTCGACTCGGTCGAGCGCAGCCATCGCAGCCTTGCGACGCTCTGTCGAGCGCATCTTGCGGTAGAGCAGTGGCAGCTCGACGTTGTCGACCACGCGCAGGTCCGGGATCAGGTGAAAGCTCTGGAAGACGAAGCCGATGCGTTGATTGCGAAACGCGGCCAGGCCTCTGTCTCTCAGCTCGATGGTCGACGCGCCGTCCAGAATCACGTCACCCTCGGTCGGGCGATCGATCAGGCCGATCATGTTCAAGAGCGTGCTCTTGCCGCACCCTGACGGCCCCATGATCGAGATGAAGGCGCCCTGCTCGACCTCGAGATTGATGTGCGACAGAGCCAGTGTTTCGATGCGGTCGGTGCGGTACACCTTCTGCAGGTTGTCGAGGTGAATCATCGTCCTTCGCTCCTTGGCTTCTTCTGTCATCTGACGGGTAGCTCCTTCAGATGCGTAAACTCGTTCATGTCCGAGATGACGACCTCGTCGCCCTCCTCGAGGCCGCTCTCGACCTGCCAGCGGTCCCAACTCGAAAAGCCGATCGTCACCGTTCGCCTCACGGCACGTGCACCCTCCAGAACGAAGAGTTGCTGGACGCCGCCGCCGTTGACTGCGGGCCCCTTGGCGATGGTCAAGGCGTCGTCGACCGATGTGGTGACGACCAGTGCGTCGACGCGCAGGTTGGCGCGCAGGCCCTCGTGCGGCCCCTCGTCGAGGGTCAACCAGAAGCGCAGTACGCCGGACTCGACCGAGGGGAAGATGCGGTCGACCCTCGCGTCGATCGAGCGATCCTCCACGACCACGCGAGCACGCTGCCCGAGTCGAACGCGAGAGGCGTGAATGTCGGAGAGTCGCGCCTCGACGCGAAAGCGGTCGAGGTCGGCGATTCGTGCGAGGACGTCGCCTTCACGTACCGTCGCCCCCTCCTCGTCGAAAACCCAGGTGAGCACGCCGACCCGGTTTGCCGCCGTCGTCGCGCGCTCGAGCTGGCGACGCGCCACCGCCAGCTCTCGTTTCTGAATGCCGAGGTCGGCGTCGAGCACGCCGATCTGCGCTTCGAGTGCGCGCCGCGCGTTGATCGTGGACTGCTCGATCATCTGGAGTTGGATCTGCGCCTTCTCCAACCGTGCGCTACTCGACCTGAGGATCGACTCGGAAACCAGCCCCTGCTCGAACAGCTCCTGTCGCTGTTCTTCTTCGTAGGTCAGCTCTTCGAGGTCGAGCGTCTTGATTTGGCGCTCCCCGGTCTTCTCGTTGAGCATCTCGTCGAGTTGCGCTTCGAGCTCACGCCGGCGCGCCTCGGCCTGTGTGATCTCGCCTTCCAGGCGTTCGACTCCAAGTTCGGTCGTACTGCGGTCGAGCTCGAGGACGGCGTCGCCCACGTCGAGCAGGGCTCCCGGTCGACGCAGCACCCGCATGACGCGACCGTCGATCGGACTCGAGAGAACCTGTTCTGACGCTGGCTGAACCGTTCCGTCCGCCGTCAGAACCGCCTCGATCGGCCCCCGCTCGACGTGCGACGTGCGGATCCTCGATCGATCGATCGAAGGTCTCAGCAATCCGGTCAGCCACACGAACAAAAGCACGGCGACCAAGAGGGCCGCGAGTGGCGTCACCCAGCGGCGTAGCGCCTGGCGTCTTCGTGTCGATCTGCTCAGTTCGCGATCCATCTGCGAACCTACTCCGCAACCGGCGTGCCATCATCTAAGTTGCTGATGGACAATCAGTTATTCGGTTTGAACAATCGTCGTTGCCGTCCGCTGCCGCACAGCGATGTTCGATTTCGGACACTACCTTCGGCCCGTCTGGAGTCCGGTCAGCGCCGGCCCGAGCTTCTAGCGGTTGGGGCCAGCGTCTCGGGGAGTGGCGCTCCCAAGCGGTCGAAACTTTAGTTCCCAGTCGGCGTGATCGTCGGGACCGCTGGATCGAGGGTGGAGAGACGGAGAAACAAGGGTGCGCGAGGGGACGAGGTGATGACTCCTGAGATCTTCGAGCTGGCCGCGGAAGAGCTTCAGATCCGGACGCGTTGGAGCCTGCTTCAAGCTCAAGGGACGCTGCGACTCGCGCTCAAAGCGGGCGGAGTCCGCCCGGAGACGGTGACGCCTCGCGAGCTGAGAGCTGTGGTCGAGAAGGTGATGCCCGAGCAGCTAGAGATTCGAGGCGTCGACGACCCGGACTCTGTCTGCGCAGCGGTACTCCAGCGGGTGGGCCACGTCGGCAGCTTCTCGCGACCGGCCACGGACCTGGACGAGGTCTTCCAGCGTCTCGGCGGCGACTAGTTTCTAGACCCTGGCCGCAGGTGATCTGGGGTCGCCGCTTGGGCGAGGCGGATGCAACATTTTGTGACCGTCGCCCGTCACAGAGTTGTGGCCGAGACAGCGCTCCTCGCCATTGGAGCGGCGCAGGGTCTGTTCCTCACCCTGGGTCTGCTCGCCAAGCGGTCCGCCAATCGTGGCGTTCGGTGGAGCCTCATCTGTTTGGTGGGTGCTCTCACGATACTCGCCCTCGGGCAGTTGACTCGGTTCGCCTGGCCTTCGGTGGATCTGCGCTGGGTCGGCTACCTCAGCATCAATACCGAGCTGGCGCTGGGTCCTCTACTGCTGTTGTTCGCGCGCTATGTCGTCGCGCCCGAACGGCGTTGGCGCGCACGCGACAGCTGGACGTTTGCGCCTCTCGCCGTGGGTGTGTCGCTCTGGGCCGGCCTCTACGTCGTGCCGTGGGTGCGCGGTGCCGAGCTGAGTCCGGCGCTCTTCAAACGGGTGGCGTTGGGGTTCTTTTTCGTCAAGGCTTCACTCTTCTATGCGTTCCTCTTCGCTACCTTCGAGACGCTGAGGCGAGGCGCCGAAGGCGCGCGGCGTCTCGCCGTGTCTCGCCGCAGTCGGAGCCTCGAGTGGCTCACGAAATGGGTCGTAGCCCTGGCGGTGGCGGTCACGGCGCTCTATCTCCTGGTGTTCGTCGATGCCCTCGCGCCCGGCGTCAGGATCGACACCGACCTCTTCTCGAACCTGACTCTCGTCGCCCTCCTCTATCTGGTGTCCGCGATGGCTCTGCTCCGGCCGTGGGTACTCTCGGCGCGTCCGAGACCGCCGCGCGATGAGCGACTCGCGGCCGATGTCCGTCGCCTCGAGGTGTGGTTTGAAGGCGAGCGGCCCTATCTGGAGCCGGAGCTGACGCTCCGTGATCTGGCGACGGCGCTCAGAGTCACCGAGAATCGCCTTTCGATGGTGCTCAACGATGGTCTCGGCGTCGGCTTCTACGAGCTGCTCAACCGACATCGACTGGCCCACTTCGAGCGCCTTGCCGGCGACCGTGACCTGCGGGGACGTACGGTGCTCGACCTGGCGTTCGAGTCGGGCTTCGCGAGCAAGGCGTCGTTCTACCGGGCGTTCCGCGACGCCCACGGCACGACGCCCACCGCGTTCCGACGACTTCAGCTCAGCTGATCTCTCCACAATTCTCGTCTCACCGGTCCCACCGAGACGACAGCGGCGTCGAGTCGCGCGATCGTGCGCTCGAGCTCGATGAGGTAGGACCGAAAGGAGACCTGGATGAGAAGAGAACAGTTCCGACGTGTTGCTCCCGCAAGCGCCGCCCTGCTCCTGCTAGCGACCCTGGCCGCGTTCCGATCCACCGACAGACCGATCGCTGGCAGACAGTCCGTCGTCAGCGTCCACGTGGCCTCGCTCGCGGAATCGGTGACCGGTGAGAACCCCGATCGAAACGTAGCGGTCTATCTGCCGCCGAGCTACGCGACGTCCCCGGCCAGGCGCTACCCGGTTCTTTTTCTGTTGCACGGCATCGGTGGTACCGATCGCGACTGGTCGCCCGCGGCCGGCAATCCGGCAGCCCGGTTCGGAACGCTGGAGCGGCTAATGAACGAAGGCGTTGCGAGTGGGCGACTGGCGGAGATGATCGTCGTCATGCCCGATCAGATGACGCGCGCCGGCGGTAGCTTCTACGCCGACTCGCCGGTCACGGGGCTCTGGGAGACCTTCACCGTGCGCGAACTGGTGGCCTGGGTCGATCAGACCTATCGGACCCTGCCTGGTGCCGAGAGTCGCGGAATCGCTGGCCACTCCATGGGCGGCTACGGCGCCATCCTGCTCGGCATGAAGTATCCGGACGTCTTCGGCGCGGTCTACGGTATGAGTCCGGCGGTACTCGGCTGGGGAGGCGACCTGGTCGCGGAGAACCCGGCGTTCCGAGCTCTTCTGGCTCGACGCGACTGGAGTGAGCTCGATGGCCTCTGGGAACGGGGCCTCGTCTGCCTGTCGCAGGCCTTCTCCCCCAACCCGGACCGTGCGCCGTTCTTCGTCGACTTCCCGTTCGCTCTCGAAAATGGCGAACTCGTACCGAATGGCGCGGTGCACGAGGCGTGGAACGAGAGATTCCCGGCTCTTCTGGCGCCGCGCTACCGAGCGAACCTGCTCCGGCTGCGCGGGTTGCGGTTCGATGCGGGGACCGAGGACGAGTTCACGCACATCCCGGCCGTTTCGGGAGAGCTGTCACGGGTGCTGACCGAGCTCGGCGTGCCACATGTGTACGAGGAGTACAACGGCGATCATCGGAACCGGCTGTGGGGGCGGGAGGGGCGGATGTACACCGAGGTCCTTCCATGGTTCTCCCTGCTCTTGAAGTCATGACCGGGGGGCGGTGACGCGACCGACGATCGCTGCGTCTCCGCCGGTTCGTCGCCCGGGGTTTGGCGCCTGCCCAATCGTGGACCTCGTGTCGAGCTTTCTCGAGGTCGGGAACAAGAGTCTGTCGAGCTCGTCTAGCCGGTCCGCGGCGGTGATTGATCTTCGAGGCGGTGGATTCCGCCCCGCGACCGTGCCGAGGTGAGGGCGGCGTGTCCCGTCTGGATCGTCAGGTGAGAGTTCGGTGAGGACTTTCTGCGTTCCAGTCGCTTGACTGTGTCTCCTCGGGTGCACGAGGTCCCCGAGGCTCACGGTACGAATGTAAGCGAAGGGAGACGAAGATGAAGATCCACGCACTTGCGCTCTTGATCTCACTGCTCGCCGGGCCTTCGGTTGGGGCTGCGGACTTACGGATTGAAGAGGTCCGCTTCGCGAGCGGCGACATCGAGCTGGCGGGTCGACTCTGGCTACCCGAGGGTGAGGGGCCGCATCCGGCGGTCGTGTTCGTTCCGGGATCCGGCAAGAGCATTCGGGATCTGCAGCTGGACCCCGACCCGGTGCCGCACCGATTTGTCGCCGAGGGCGTGGCCTTCCTGGCGTGGGACAAGCGAGGGGTGCGGGACTCCGAGGGCGTTTTTGAGCCGCTCGACGACACCGATCCCGAGGCGCAGCTGGCTCGTCTGTCGCTACTTGCCCGAGACGCGGCCGCGGCGATCGACTACCTCTGTGGCCGTGACGACATCGATGCCGACCGCGTCGGCGTCTCGGCGTTCAGCCAAGGTGGCTGGGTGGTAACCCAACTCGAGGCCGTTGGCGCCAAGCCACGCTTCGTGATCGTCGTGGGCGGCCCGGCCGTGACGGTGGGCGAGGAGGGTGTCTTCAGCGAGATCGCGGACGCGGCGAGGCAGGCGAGCCGGGCCGGGGAGCGCCGTGTGGACATGGACGAGCTGTATGTCGAGCTCGAGGAGGCACGCGCCGCCGGCGCCGACTTCGGTGGCTACGATCCGATCGCGCACCTCGAGAGCTGGGCCACTCCGATGCTCTACCTCCTGGGGGAGTACGATCTCAGCGTGCCGACGCGCCGAAGTGTCGAGCGACTGGAGGTGCTTGGAGATCGCCGGGAGCACATCGATTTTCGGGTCTTCGAGCGAGCAAACCACGGCGTTGCCACGGTCGATGCCGCGGGCAGGTGGCATGCAGCCGAGGAGTTCTACGAAACACAGTTCGATTACCTGCGTAACCTGGGAGTCATCGAAACGAAACGCCAGTTCCGGGTGTCAAAAGAAGAGGGGTAGCGAATGAAGAGGTTCCGTCTCAACGAGTGGGTGATCGACCCGAGCACGTGCCGGATGGTCTCGGACCGAGAGCGCCGCACGCTCCAGGCGCGCGAGATGGAGGTGCTTCTCAGTCTCGTAGAGGCGGCAGGAGAGGTCGTGTCCAAGGACTCGCTGATGCGCGATGTCTGGGGAGATCGGGCGGTTGTCGATCACGTGCTTCCGAAGACCGTTTCGGGTCTGCGCAGGGCGTTCGGCGAGACGGCTCGGGACGCGAGGATCATCGAAACGCTGCCCAAGCGCGGGTACCGACTCGGATGTCCGGTCGTCGGAGCGGTCGAGCCCGTGCGCCTGGGTGAGCCTGGCCGCTCGCTCCTCTCGCGTGCGATGCGAGCGGCGGTGATCCTCGCGTGGATCGTCGTACCGCCTCTTGTCGGGCTTCAGCTGCGCGATGAGCCGCCGCCGACGCAGATCCTGGTCGACGAAGCGGGTCTGCCGTTCAAGATCGAGGTCAGGACCGGGTTCGAAGAGGACGTCGTTTCTGCCGGCGATTCCCGCTTCGATGCGGCGGGGTCCGACGGTCTTGCTCCGCGAGCGTCGGATGGCCCGGTCGATGGCTAGTGGCTGGACCCGCTCGCGGTCCTGCGTCTGAGCCTCTTGTTGTCAGGAAGGTCGTTGTGTTCCAGGAAGCTCTGGTCCGCCACGGCCCCCCGGGGACCCCGGCTGTCGGCGGGGTCGGGTGGCCGCTGTCGACGCGCTCGGATCGTCAGCGCTTGAGAAGCCAGACCACCACCAGGCCGACGACGAGGAGCGCCTCGCTGCCCAGCAGCCCGTGGATGGTCTTGCGATGCTGTGGAGTTATTGCAAAGTAGTCGATAAAGACCGTGTAGATGACGAACTGCGAAGCGATCGCGAGGAGGAAGAGTACGAGACCCCAGGGCGAACGTACCCACAGCGCCGTCGCGGTTGCGATGTTTAGCGGGCCGTAGACAAGATCTCCGATCCGCCAGGAGAGCGGTCCCTCCAACCACGGCTTCTCGCCGAAACCGGCGATGTTCGCGAAGTGAACAATCGCCCCGTAGCCCATCGCCACGGCCAAGACCCGGAGGTAGACGCCCATCCAGGGTCGTGCCGCAATCTGTGAGAGGTAGTCGAGCAAGGTCGAAGGTCGGTCGCTGGAGTCGTGGTCTCTGCAGATCGTAGCTGACACAACCCTGCAACCGCTTCCGCCGTACTTCAGAACAATGTCTAGAGAGTTCGTTCTTCGCTTTGGCGGCTTCCTTCTGGAGGTCGAAGGCCGTCGACTCTTCGTGCGCGGTGAGTCCGTCGAGATTCAGGATCTGCCGCTCACCGCCTTGATCCACCTGGTCCAGAACGCCGATCGTCTCGTGCGAAGAGAGGAGCTGGCCGAGTCCCTCTGGGGTGCAGAGACGTTCGTCGACGCCGAGAGTGGCCTCAACACGGCGATGCGTAAGGTGCGCGACGCGCTCGGCGACTCCGTGGAGGAGCCGGAGTTCATCGAGACGGTGCCCGGGCGTGGCTATCGGTTCATCGCCGCAGTCAGGAGGGAGAGAGGCACTTCGAGCAACGCTCCTGAGTTGGTGGAGCCTCGCCGAGGCGGGTCCACGGTTGGACTCGCGGCGAGTGGACTGATCGCCGTTCTTGCGGTCGTGGGCGTGCTGGTTTTCGAGAGGTCCTCTGGCCCTACGGCCGGGAGCGGCCCATCGGCTGACGTGGGCGTCTCACTGGAGTGCGCCGACGAGCTCACCGTGCGGATAGCGGTTACGGGCTTCCTGGCCGATGGCGACGGAGAAGAGCTGGGCGAACTGGTGCACGTGGTCCGTGAGGATGTCGTCGGAGCGCTCTGGAATGTCGATCGACTCCGCCTGGCCGCCAAGGCCATCGCGAGCACGAGCTCGGTCTCGGCTGCGGATTCCGACGTTGTCCTGACGGGCCGGCTCCGCGAGGAGGGTGAGCAGATCCTTCTGACGGTTCGCCTGCTCGAACCCGCTCGACTCGAGCCGATCTGGGCTCGGACGTTCACCGCGCCCCGAGGCAACGTCTACCGACTTCGGTCGCAGGTGGCAGAGACGGTCGCCTCGTTCCTCGAGCAGGCGGTAGCCGCCGCCTAGCCGCTCAACGCGAGTTGGGGTTCGGACGGGGAGAGCTGCCCGGCCAGTCTTGGTTCCAGGAGAGCTGCAACCGATGGCCGTCCGGATCGTCGAAGTAGGTTCGATTCTCCTCGAGTCTCGGCTCGAGCCCCGCCCCTTCCAGACGGCGCGCTGCCTCCGCCTGGTCGTAGTCGGGCCAGGAGAAGCCGAGGTGGTCGAGTCGTGGTGTCTGTCCTCGGAACAGAGCGACAAAGTGCGGCCCACACGCCATGAAGCGGACGGATTGCAGCCGGCGGAGGGTTGCGAGTCCGAGGGTGTCGCGGTAGAAGGCTTCGGAGCGATCGAGGTCCTGGACTCGGAGCGCAACGTGGTTGAGCTCCGTGGTCTGGAAGAGGGGAGCGTCACCTGTGGTCTCGGCGTGCAAGGGCTCTCTTGCTGCGAGAGCCGCGGCTCCAGCGGTACCTGCCAGCACGCGGGCCGCCTCTCTGCGCGAGATACGGCCTCGCTCGAATAGTTCCAGGGCGCGCTCGATCGACTCTACGGTTCTTTTCCACATGGCCTCTCCTCGGTTTGTTTCGACCGAGGTTAGGCCGTGAGCCGCCCGAAGAGGCTGACCCGGAACTGAACTCGGGCTGAACTCGCTCGTTCAGCCCGAGAATCCGACCCTAGGGCTCGTCGATGACCATCTCCGCTCGAGCGAGGACCATCTCCGCGACGGCCGCGTTCAGGGCGGCGTCGCGATCTTCGGTCGTTGCGGCCCGTGCGGCGTCCTTCTGCAATTGCAGGCTCGCCCTCAGGTGGTTGATCGCGGAGGGGTGGATCGGTGCGACCGGCCCTTCGGAGAGAACATCGATGGCGTCCTGGTTATCGGCCGCGCAGATCCGCAGAAGGTCCGCCGACTCACCTAGATCGGCCATCGAGATGGCTCGCGTGTCGCACTTCGTGACTTCGTCGATATTGTGGAGTGAGTTCAGCACACGCAGCATCGAGCCGATCTGGCTGACCTGCTCTTCCGAGAGATCGATCGGGCCGGCGGGTGTGTTTACCATTCGCTGGCCCGCAGTGGAGCCCTCGTTGAACTCCTCCGTGCTGTAGTGACCGATCGCCTCCTCGAGCGTTGCAAAGACGTTGTTGTGCTCGAAGGGTGCGGTGTCGGCGGCCTCGATCAGCGACGGAGTGCTGAACGTGACTCGGCAGCGCGGCAGATCGGGGTGTGGCGAGAAGCCGTCGTCGAACGGCATGGGCTCGCCGAGGACTGCGGCCGGGTGCTCCACCTGGCCGATGCCAATGTCGAAGTTGTGGTTCCTGAGGTTTGGTGTCAGCGGGTCGATGCGCATAGCGCCCGCGTTGCCGTGGCAGCCGTTGCATCGGCCCAGGTTCGCCTGAACGAAGACGTCGCGGCCTCTGGAGACGCTGGTGGAGACGAACTCCATCCGGCGGAGATCGATGTCCTCGGTCCGCCCCAGGGTGAGCTGGAACGCCTCGAGGGCGTCGAGCTCCTCGTCGGTCGGCAGCCGGAAGTCGACTCCGTCGATCCGGTTGAGCGTCAACGGGGTGTGCTGAATGACCGCGTCGATCGAGAACTCGCGGAGGTTGCCGCTGCCGGAGGCTCCGTCTCCACTCCATCCGACGCGGTGGAGCGGCGGGATGGTCTCGCACTGGTTGGTCTCGCTCGGCTCGATCGTGAGCGCCAGCGCGAACAGATGGTTCACGGAGCGCATGACGAACTTGTTGGCCAGGTCGTCGAAGCCGTCGACGTTCTCGACAATCAGCCCGAACTCGCGCATGAGTACCGGGTTCTCGAAGAAGAGGCCGCCGTTCAGCTCGTGGTTGAGGTCGGGAATGACCTCGGCGACGAAGAGTGGGTCGTCCGGCGGCAGGCTGGCGATGAACTCTTTGTCGAGGGTGAAGTTGTTGATCGCGGGGTGGCAGGTGGCGCAGGTGCGGCCGTTGCCGTCAAACGTTTCGTTGTTGAAGAGGTCCTCCCCTTCGTCGACCAGGGCGCCCAGGAGCTCGAGCGCATCTTCGGAGGCGGAGGCCGAGTCGGCCGCGAATCGGCTCAGCATGCCTTGGCGCGAGCTCTCGTCACCCGCCACCGGGGCGAGGCCCTGCTGCACCCGCCAGCTCACCCGGTGAAGGCGCTCGAACATCGTCGGCGCACCGTAGAGCACGCCTCCTCGGATCGGGCCTTCGCCTCGGCGTGCGATCACCACGCGGTCGACGTCGAAGTTGCGGAAGGTTGTCGGTCCGAGGTGGGTGCGAAGGGTCCCGACGCCGGCCTCATCGACTCGAAGGCTGCCGATGCGGCGGGTGGCGTCGTTCTCGTCGGGCATCGCGGTCGCGCCCGGGCCGGGTCGGTTGTCGACCAGCCAGACGTCGGTCAGGCTCGGAAGGTCCATACCGCCGAGCTCGACGCTGACGGTGCCGGCGTTCATGTCGACGAATGCCAGACCCCGTGCCTGCGAGCGCTCGGAGGAGACGCCGGGGAACCACGCCAGGGGAATCGTGACCTCGTAGCGAGCCGGGTCGGCGTGTGCTGCGCGCTTCCAACGGTCGTAGCGATCGGCGAGACGCTCGGCGCGGAAATCGTACGAGCGCGCCTTGGCGCTCGTCACGGTTGCGGCGTTCGCTTCGCTGGGTGAATCGATCAGGCCGGCAATCCAGAGCAGGCCAACAGCAAGAAGAGTCAGTAGAACCAGCGCCTTCGTGGCACGCATCGCAACACCCCCTGGTTATCTAGGTTTTAGGATACTCGCAGGGATCCTGCGAACGCGCAATCACTCATCGAGGATTCTCGATAACGCGATTGCACTCGATTTCGGACCGATCCGAGTCGCCTCCAGGTACGATCTGTCGATGGCCGAATCCGTCCGCCGGCTACACACGAAGTGGGAGGCTCGGGTCTTTCGCACGGCTGTCGCGTCTGCGGTCGTGGCCCTGGTCGTACTGGTCGTTCTGGCCTTCGCGTTGCGCTCATCCGGCAAGCCGTTGGCGATCACGCTACCGGCGGCCGCGCTGGCTTCCGGCGGTCTCTACGAACTCCTGACGCGCAAGCTCCGACGCCGTCGCGAGATTCTCGCCCAGCCGTTTCCGTTGAAATGGCTGGAGGTGCTCGAGCGCGAGGTGATCTTCTATCGCGCGCTCGATCCGGTGGAACAACTCCGTTTTCGTCGCGAGCTACAGGTCTTCTTGGGCGAGAAGTTGATCACCGGGGTAAACATGCAGCTCGACGAGACGACCCGTGTGCTGGCGGCCGTCAGCGCGGTGATTCCGATCTTCGGCTTCCCGGATTGGGAGTGGAACCAGATCAGCGAGGTCCTGATCTATCCCACGCGCTTCAGCGACGACTTCGCCTTCGGCGACGGTCAGCGCCACCACACTCTCGGCATGGTCGGAACCGGGGCGATGAACCGGATGATGATCCTCGCGAAGCCCGATCTGCATCACGGCTTCCGCAACTCCGCCGACAAGCGCAACGTCGGCCTGCACGAGTTCGCGCACCTCGTCGACAAGTCTGACGGCACGATCGATGGGCTGCCCGAGGTGGGCCTCGATCGTCAGAGCATCGGTCCGTGGATCGAGCTCGTTCGTCGCAAGATGGAGGAGATACGGCGTGGCGACTCCGACATCGACGACTACGCCCTGACCAACGAGGCGGAGTTCTTTGCCGTGGCGACCGAGTACTTCTTCGAGCGTCCCGGGGTGATGCAGCGCAAGCATCCGGTGCTCTACGAGACCCTGTCCAAGGTCTTCAACCAGAGACTCCACGAGCGGGTGGCCGCTCTCGCCCGCGAACGGAAGCGAGGGCGCCCGACCTTCGGCCGCAACTCGCCATGTCTCTGCGGGAGTGGCAAGAAGTACAAGCGCTGTTGTCTACCGCGCGCCCGGGCCGAGGCCGGCTAGAAGACGAAGAGCCCAACGGCCGCCGAGTCGGTGGTCGAAAGCAACGAGCGCCAGGTGCTCGTGGAGTGGCACCTTCGTGCGAAAAGAATCGAGCTCGAAGAAAAGCTTGGTTGCGCGTAGACGATCTCCGCCGCGCACCGGCTCACTCGCCGAAGCGGCTCACCAGCGCTTCTCGCCACTCGACGGTCAGCTCGTCGAGGCTCCTGCCGTAGATTTGCGGCGCCGAGTCCGGATGCGCCGCGAAGAGTTGGACAAACTTCTCGAGGCCGTACGTTTCGACGAGGTGCTTGCAGAAGGATGCCTGAGCCAGGTATCCGAGACGCCGATTTCCGTGCTCGCGATGGATCTCGGCCTCGAGTGGTGGCCAGATGGGTTCGCCTTCCTCGACTCGTAGCCGCCAGTAGGCGGCGTGCGTCTCCTCACTGAAGTTGGGCCAGACTCGAGGCGCCTCTCCGGTGAGCTCCTCCTCGACGAAGACCGCGAAGCCTTCATCGAAGAGACGATTGCCTGCAGGAGTTTCGATGTCGTTGCGTTGGTGCTCGTTCTCGCAGAGCCAGCTCAAGCCCATCAGGTTGTGGGTGAGCTCGTGGACGAGCGAGAAGCCGTACTCGCGCTTCGCCGAGCGGGTCGAGACGAGAATGAAGGCGTGAGGCCCGGGGTCGGTCGCGTACGGACTGCTATGTGCACCGGCCACGTTGACGTCAAGGCGATAGCCGTTCTGGAACGAGCGGCCGAGGTACTCGCGCGTTCGCTCGTACCAGGTCTCGAAGGTTCGGCCGAGTCGGTTCGCCTCCTCGGTCGAGAACTCCGACTCGAAGTAGACGAAGCGAAAGTGATCGGTCTGCAACTCTCTGTCGCCGAGCGCCGGCTTTCGAAGTCGACGGCGAAAGTCGTCGACCCAGCTGACCACCTGCCCATCGGTGTCGAACCGCAGCTCGATCGAGAACTGCAGCTCCTGTTGCTCCTCCTCGGCGTCGGTCGATCGGTGGGTGCCGCGGACGTCGACCAGCTCGCCGCTGAGCCCGACCCACTCGATCTCGAGCTCGCTCTGCGCGGCGGCGCGCCGCTCGACGCGGTCAAAGAACCCAACGAGGTCGAGTTCTCTCTCGGAGCTCGAGTCGCGGAATCGAAAGCTCGAGGCGAAGTGCGGTTCGAGGGTGCCTGTCCCACCCGCATGGTAGGCGCGAACCAGACTCTCGGCGACGCCGGCCAGAGGGTGAGTGGATGACGCGGCCTCATCACTGAGGGCGAGCGTGGGAAGCAGACAGAGAGCGAGCAGATAGGTCATGTTCCGCGATCCTCCGGTGATGGTGAAACTGTCGGCCTCTGTCGCTCCCCACGAGTATCGCAGGTGCGAGCCGCGTGTCGGTGAGGCCCGCGGTCGAGGGGAGTTCGTAGACCCACCGCTGCACTCGGTTCTCGGGCTCGATCGCCAAGCCTGGGAACGACAGTCCCGTGAGTCGGCCTGAGTCGATGCCCTGTTCCGGTCGTTTGAATCAGCCGGTCATTCTCGCCGACGCGAAGCCCTCGGCGCTCGAAGCGACGGGCGGAGTCACATCGAACTCGAAGGAGCCGGAATCGCAGTCGACGTCTTGTCGGGGCTCGCCCTGGTCGACGAGCAGACCGCTGTTGCTCGCCGCGCTCGAGTGCGTCACGAACTGCCGGTATCGATCTTCTCGACCACTTCTCGTACGTGGTCGTTGTCGGGATCGAGCTCGAGAACCTTGGAGTACATCGAGCGGGCCCTCTCTCGATTCCCCGCCTTCAGGTGCGCCTCGCCGAGGCTGTCCCAGGTGTTCGGGCGATCTGGATACGTCTCGGCGTTCAGCTCGAAGACGATCAGAGCATCCTCGACTCGCTTGTCGCGCAGGAGCTGGTAGCCGAGTCGGTTGAGTGTTCGCTCGGTGTCCGACCAGACGTCGGGGAATCGGCTCTTGTGCTCCCGGTAGGCCGCGATCGCGCGCTTTCGGTCTCCTTCGTCCAGCGCTTCGCTCAGCACCTCCTGCACACCTTGGAACCCGTCGATCTCCAATGCGACCTCGAGTGCTCGGTCGCGGCCGGCGAGTAGGTCGGCCGACGACTCGAGAACGGGCACGTGCGGAGCGATGTACAGGCGACGGTCCCAGGGGGCGATGAACATCCATTGGTAGCGAGAGACTTCGACCTTGAAGCGACTGTGGGGCGCGACGATCGCGCGCGTATCGCTGTAGTGGTTCGGTCGCTGCCCGGTCGGCTCGCCGATGAAGACCGGCTCGATCTCCCGCTCGAGCATCGCAGCCGTGGAGACCGCGGCGCTGAAGGTGTTGCGGCCGATGAGAACGAAGACCCTGCCGTTCAGCTCGGGCCGTCGGATCAGCCCGTGAACCAGCGGCTGGACGAGAAAGTTGTTGCCGCCTTCGTTGAAACGCAGGTCGAGCACAAAACGCTCTGGCCCGATCTCGTCAACCTCCGCCCACATGCGTGCCAGGAAGGCGGAGAGCGTCTCGTGCTCGGCGTCACGCATGAGATTCATGCGGAGATAGAAGGTGCGGGCCTCTTCGAGGTGCACGAAGTAGTACGGGTCTCGTGGACCACGAATGCTTCCGGGCCGAGTCAGGGAGATCGGCAGGGGGCGCTGGGCGTCGTCGAAGAGGGTGACGAAGTCCGAGGTCGGTACGCCGAAGCTGTGTTTGTACCAGCTGGTGGTTCGTGCGGCGGTGACCGCCTCGACGCGGCGAGTCAGCTTGGAGCCGTCGCTCGTCTCGACCGAGATCGTCACGAACCGTCGGTCCGGCGTCAGGCCGAGACCATGGGCGAGACGTGGCGCCATCATCTCGAGGGCCCGTCGGCGTTGAACTGCGATCTCGCTGTCCGCCGGGACGATCGTAGCGAAGCGGTCGAGGGCTTCGTCGATCGGGGCGTCGCCGAAGCTGACCACGCGGAGGCCGACGAGTTCGGCGTACGCACGATCTGCGGCGAGGACGAATACGCCGTCGGAGAGTTCGACCAGCCGGACCGGATAGTAGGAGAAGAGCTCCTCTCGGCGGTCCTGCGACGTGGCCACCGTGTGCTGGTCCGGAATCAGTGCAACGAT
Organism: Candidatus Multivoradales bacterium; assembly: GCA_965212505.1. GTDB lineage: Bacteria > Acidobacteriota > Thermoanaerobaculia > Multivoradales > JAHEKO01 > JAHEKO01. The sequence goes on along the minus strand of OZ243123.1, from coordinate 4,249,024 downwards.
CTCCTTGAAGGCGACGAGAACCTCGTCAGAGGTCATGTCGGGGATTCGCTCGTGCAGGTCCTGGATCCTGCGATCGAAGTCTTGCGCATCGACTCGCTCGTGGACGCCCGGGTGAAGATCGACCAGCCGGGAATGGAGGAACGCGAGATCCTCTTGCCACTGGGATGCGGTGAGAGGAGCGGGAGGCTTGGCGCTGCTCGCCATCGAGCAGGTGAGAGCCATCGCGAGGGCTGCGAAGATTGCGAGGACACGTCGACACGTGTCCGCCTGAGAGCTGAGACTCCGGTGCATGAACCGTCTCCTGAGATTTCCGGCCGGGGAGAGTTTCGATGTGGGGCTAGACGATCCTTAGACGCGAGAGTCGGCCAGGACGTTGCATGCCGATCGATCTTTGGTCCGGCCGCTCAGGGGCGTGGAGTTGCCGCAACGCGGCCCTTCCGGCATAGTCCGAGGCTCCGATGTCGCAGCTCAATCTCGTCTCGCTGTTGGGTTGGTGTGTCTTCTGCCTGCTCGCGTGGCTGATCGGCGGTTGCCGTCGCCCGGTGGCGTGGCGGACGGTCGCTGGGTCGACGCTCTTCACCTTCTTGCTCGCTGCGGTTGTCTTTCTCCTGCCTGCGACACGTGGCCTGCTGTTGGTACTGAACGAAGTGATTCTGGCGGCGCTCACCAGTAGCGCGGCGGGAGCCGAGTTCCTGCTCGGGCCCTTGGCGTTGAGCCCCGGACAGATCAGTGCTGCCGGCGAGTCGTCGGTTGGTCTCGTGCTCGCCGCGCAGGTGCTTCCGGCGATGGTCTTCTTTGCGTCGATCATGGCCGTGCTGCACCACCTGGGTTGGATCGCGCCCATCGTGCGCCTCTTCGGACGGGTCTTCCACCGCACGCTGGCCCTCTCAGGCGCTGAATCGCTGGCTGGGTCGCTGCACATCTTCTTCGGTGTCGAGACGGCGGCCGCCGTGCGCCCGTACCTCGGTCGCATGACCCGCTCCGAGCTGCTCGCGGTGCTGACGACCAATTTGGCGACGGTCGCGTCGACGACGCTCGCGGTCTACGTGATCTTTCTGCGCGAAGCGTTCCCGCAGATTGCCGGACACCTGCTGTCGGCGTCGTTGCTCTCGATCCCCTGCGCCATGCTCGCGACAAAGCTGATGCTTCCTGAGACCGAGACGCCGGAGACGGCGAGCGAGGTACCGGAGATGGCGACGTCGGAACGGCACACGAGCGCGCTGGGGGCGCTGTCGGCGGGCGCCTGGGATGGTCTCAGGGTGGCAGCGGGCGTCGCGGTGATCCTGATCGCCATTCTTGGACTCGTGCGCCTCTTCGATCTCACCTTGGGCGGTCTGGGCGGCCTGGTCGGGCAGGAGGGCTGGAGCCTGACCGCCGGCCTGGGCTGGTTTTTCCGACCGGTAGCCTGGCTCCTCGGCATCGAGGCGGCGGACATCGCGGTGGCCGGCAAGCTGCTTGGGCAGCGAGTGATTCTCACTGAGGTCGTTAGCTACCAGGAGCTCGGCGGAGCGGCGGCGGAGCTCTCTCCCCGCACGCTCCTCGTTCTCTCCTACGCCCTCTGTGGTTTCGCACACGTGGGAGGTATGGGCATCTCACTCGGTGGTTTCGGTGCCATGGTTCCTGAGCGGCGCGACGAACTGGCGCAGCTCGCCGTGCGGGCGCTCGCCGCCGCGACTCTGGCGACCCTTCTTACCGGCTGCCTTGCGGGCGTCTTCTACCACGGCCAGTCGGGACTTCTCGGGCTCTAGGCACCTCGTCGCATGCCCCAGCAGTAGCCGCTCCCTCGGCTGCAAGCCGCCGCGAGTCGCTGCAGTTGACGTGGCCATCGACTCGCTCGAGGCTACGGTCGAGGTTGTGGACACGATTCCGAGACGACGGAGGAAAGAGAGTGCTCTGCTTCGCCGAACGGAGCTAGCGATCGCTTTCGTGCTGGCGGTGGGCGTCGGGTTGGTCGGCGAGGCTTCGAGCGCGCCGGGAGAGCCGCCGCCGGGCCGTCGTGGGGTGCCGGCCACCCCCGACGTTTCGCAGTGCGACAACTGTGACGACTTCCCGAGGGAGTTCTTGGAAGTCGATCCGGCCGAACTTCTGGACCTGGCCTCTCTACCGCCCGAGCGGCGACTCGACTTTCTGATCGGCGAGTGGGAGCTGATCTTCCCCGCCGTCATACCCGAGCAGGATGTCCTCTACACCGTGGATCAGCCGGTCGGCTTCGAAATTGTCGAATGGTTCGTCCCAAATCGAGTCCTCCAGGCGTTCCAGGAGTGGCCGTTCACCAGCAAGGGGCGCCCCCCCTTTCGAGCCAAGACCGACCTCCGCTACGACAAGGACGCCAGGCGTTGGCAGATGCTCTGGATGACCGGGAGCTCCTCGTCGCTCTTCGTCGGCGGGCTCGAGGACGGTGCCATCGCGCTCTATGAGCATGAGTTCGCGGGCGAGGGCCGGCGGGTCGAGCTCGTACCGGCGATGCGCTACGTCTTCTCGAACATCACGCGCAACACCTTCATCGCCGAGGAGTATCAGTCGTCGGACGGTGGTCGGACCCACGACATTCTCAAGTGGCAGTTGCTCTACCGTCGCCGCGTACCCTCAGAGAACTGACGCGCAGCCCCTGGAAAATAAGGTGCGGGGCGGGCCCTCCGTCGTGATCGGAGTGCCGCTGCCGATTCCTTAGTGAGACGACAGACCGCCCCCTCGGAGCAGAGGCAGGCGGTCCCGTACTTGGTCCGGCGACAAGCCGATGAGCGCAGCGGACCTCACCAACTGCTCGAGGTCGACGGCGTACAGATTGCGATTTGTGGGCTGCGCGAGGCCCGCAAGGTTGCGGGGCGCGAGCGCCTCGGGAGTCACGTCTCCTCCCGACTCTGCCTCGGCGACGAGCCGAGAGAGGAGCGGGTCATCCGCTCCGAGAAATCCGCTCTGGGCCCAACTGTCGAGAGCTTCGGGCGGTTCGAGCAGGCGCTGTCGGACCTCTGAGTAGCTCGCCGCCGCGAAGTAGAGCTGGGTGTGGCGGCAGAAACTCTCGAAGTCGCCGAACCGTCGATACGCACCTCCGATGAGCCGGCTCACATGGTCGGCTTCGTGGGCGAGCAGGTCCTGGTAGCGCTGGAGGCTCTCGGCGTCACGCTCATCGTTACCGAGAGTCTGCGCCAACCGCTCGACGCCGACGAGGCTCCAGGCGATACCGGTCGAAAAGAGCGGGTCGAAGAACGCGTAGCTGTGTGGCAGCCGAGCCCAGCGCGGACCGACAGCGCGCGCGGCCCGCCGCTGCAAACGCGCCGAGAAGAGCCAGCGGCCCTGAAGCTCGCTGTTGGCGAACTGCTCGGCGAGCGCCGGATACCGAACCAGGAGCTCACGCCAGAGCGACTCGGGGCTCTGGTGATTGCCAAGGCCAGCGGCCTCCGCGCGCTCGCGTTCGACGACGAAACCCGCACTGGTCACACCATGATCGAAGCGCAGCTCGTACATCCAGCCCACGTCTGTCCAGTGGTGAACCGCTGCGAAGGCGTCTGGGTAGGGGCCATCGCCAAACGACGCCTCGGGCGTGACCTCGCTCAACTCGCGAACCTTCCTGAAGTGACCGCCGACAAGTCGGCTCGAGAATGGAATCTCGACCTCTTTGGTGTCGAGTCCAGGAAGGCCTGGCCCTCCGGTGGCGTCGACAACGAAGCTCGCCGTCAGCTGCCGGTGCTCTTCCAGGGTTCGCAGCCGGAGGCGCACGCTGTCGTCTCGCATTTCGACTGCGGAGACGGCGGTCTCCTCCAGGTACGTCACACCCTCGCTGACGGCCCGCTGCACGAGTGCCGCGTCGACGTCTGCACGGAGCCAGTGGCTATCGGCAATCTCGTCGTCGGGGCTCGCGGCGACCAGAAGCCGCGCGGAGTTGGAGGCGTCGTTCTCGTAGTTCTCGTGCGCACCGTGACCGTAGAAGGTGAACCCCCGCTTGAGACCTCGTCGGATCTCGGGCTGATGGTTCATCCAGCGGCCGTAGCTCGCCAGGTCCAGAAGGTCGGAGAGCTCGTAGCGGTTTGCGAGTCGCTCTAGAGCGATCGCGGCGAGCGGCGTCGACGACTCGCCCAGCGTGAAGCGAGGGTGTCGGTTGCGCTCGATCAGGACGACGCGCTTCCCCTGCCGGTGGAGGCAGCGGGCGAGGATCGAGCCCGCGAAGCCGGAGCCGACGATCGCGACGTCGAAACGGTCGGCGTCTAGCGAAGGCCCGCGCATATCGGGCAGCCTATCCGCGCTTCCGTTTGGCCGGTCGCGTTGAGTCGGGCGAGGCGCTCCAGGCGTCGGCTCGTGCAGCGAAGACAGCCGGTCAGCCGGTCGAGGTCCCAGGTGTCGAGCTGCACGACTCCGCGGTTCAGAGCGATCGCGGCGTCGAAGGCATCCTCTACGAGAGTCAGGGTGGGGTCGAAGAACGCCTCCTCTTGTGCGAGTCGCTCCATCTCTCCATTGCCTCCGCGGACGGGGATGAGAGAGATCCGCTCGATCCCCCGATCGAGGGCATGTTCTACCGAGCGAGCCGTCCAGTCGACCTGCTCCGCCGGGGGCACGAACGGGGTGCCCACAAGGACGAAGGCGCGGCTCGCGATGTGACGTTCGGCCAATTTCTCGACCGCTCGATCGAAGTCGTCGAGAGTCACTCGTTTGTTGAGCTGAGCCAGGGCTTCGAGGTGGACGGTCTCGAGACCCATGGCGACCTCGAGCTTCGGCTCGAGTCGCTCGGCGAACTCGAAGCAGCGCTCGCCGACGAGGGTAGGGTGGCATTCGACCACCACCCGCTCGACACCGCGGCACGCTTCGGCGATCTCGTCGTCATCCGCCGCCGGAACCGCTCGGCCGTCGAAGAAGTTGCTCGCGTTGTAGAGCTTGAGCGTTGCGTCAGGCCACTCCTCCCCGGCGATCTCTCGCGCTCGCGCGATCTGTCGGGGGATGGCCCCGGGAGGTGTGGGGTCGTCCAAGGTGTGTTGCCAGAGATCGCAGAAGACGCAGACGAACGGACACTCACTGCCCGCCAGGAAGACGGTGATGGAGGTCTCCTCTCCGGCGACCGACCGCTCGCGCTCGACGAGTACGTCGATCGGTTCGAACGGGTCGATCTCGGCCTTCGGACCGCGAAGCGCTCGGATCCGATCGTTCGGTCGCGCTTCCACGCGCAGCTCAGGCGCCCGCGTCGACGGGCTGGTGCAGCCGGAGGAAGTGAGCTCGGTAGGCCTCTGGTGTGTGCCCGAAGCTCGCTTCGAACCCGTCTTCGGGTAGTGCACCGGCCTGGAAACGACGTTTCTCGAACACCGGGAAGTCGACGTCGAGCACGGTTCGCATGCCCCTTCGCACGATCTCGCCCTTGAGCGCGTAGAGCGCCTCGTGGGAGCCCTGGGTGAGCTCGTCGAACGGAACGGACTCGGCGATCCGAATGACCTCGGGGCGCGTGTACGGGCTGAATCCGGTGAAGCCGTAGCGAGAGAGCGGCGCGAACGTTCGCACGCAGGAGCGGCTGTAGCCGCCGCTGTAGGTCAGCGAGTGCTTGACCGCGTCGACGCCCCAACCCTCCTGATACAGCATCGAGTTGTTAACCACGCTCCGGATGGTGAGCTCGGTGTTCTCTTCGATCGGATAGTCCTTGAGGTTCTCGTCCCCGCCGTCGCCGTCGATCAGGTACTTCCAGTCGGGGTAGCGCTCACGGATGGCGCGCAGCGCCGCGATGGCGACCGTCGCGCACTCGACGTCGAGCGCCTTGTAGTCCTCGATGACCTCGATCGCCTCGAACGGGTCGAGCTCTTCGGAGGTGACGTCGATCGTCTCGTGGAGCATCTCGAGATCAGTACGGCTCAGGAACTCGCGGGCCTGCTCGAGATCGGCGCCGCCGCCGTCTACAGAGAGTGTGAACGCCTTGAGTCGGGCCGGGCTCTGGCCGAGATCGCGCAGGGCTCGCTCCGCGGCGATCAGTACTGAGCCGCTGTCGATGCCGCCCGAAAACAGCACGCCGAGCGGCGCACGCGGATCTAGCCGTTCGATCCACTCGCGCACCTCCGCGGTGAGCGCTCCCACGTAGGCCTGACCGACCTCGTCGAGATCGGAGGTTCCCGTCGCGCGCTCCGGGGCGAAGAAACGAGTCTGCGTGGGGTTCGGGTCGGGACACCCGATCAGCCGAAGAGTGGTGACGTGGTGCGCGGGAACCATGCGTGTGTAGGAGGGATGGAACTGATGTCCGTAGTTCTCGGACTCCAAGAAGCTTTGAATCTGATCAATCCGCTCGGCGACAACGAGCATCGGCCCTTCGACCTCCTTCGCCAGGAAGTACCGAAGCGGGCGATCGAGGCTCCTCGCCATGAGTACGTTCTCACCATCGCGCACGGCGAGCGCGAAGCTGCCGCGGAGCTGATCGAGCTCTTCGGGTGCGCGAACCAGGAGCGCCTCGGCTTCTTCGAGAGAGGCGCCGGCGAGATCCAGCGTCGAACGATCTACTAGGTTGACGAGGCGGTGTACGGGTCTTTCCAAGGCGTCCTCCGATTCAGGGCTGAACTACCGATTGCGGTCAGGGAGTGCTGACGACAGGAGAGTGGCGCGCACGAAGTCGAGATTACGCTCGCGACGGTTAGATTCTAGCAACGGCCCCGTCCCGTACCGCGTTGAGTGGCCGCGCGAGGCTGGCAGCGCGCGAAGGCAGAGTGGCGTTACGCTTCGATTTCTTCGATGTCCGCGGTCCAGGAGACGTCGACAGCGGCTTTCAGCGTTGCTGCTGTTGGGCACTTCTCCTGATGACGCTCCAGGGCTCGCTCCACCAACTCGCGAGTGCCCGCCGGAATGCGCAGCCGATAGTGGATCTCGATTCGCCGCAGCACCGGCAGCCGGTTCTCGAGTACGTTGAAGCCTTCGGCTTCGGCCGAGATGTCGTCGCCGGAGAGAGACACACCGCGCACCTCCAGTGCGCCGTTGAGGGTACCGAGCATTCAGCCGGCGGCGGCGGCGACCGAGTAGTCGACCGGCAGCGGCAGGTCGGGTGCGCCGTCGAGCTTGTAGAGGCTCTTGATCGCCCCATGCACCCCAAAATCGACGGCGCCGCCCACCTCCAGATGGCCTTTGCGATGCAGGCCCTCGACTTTGGTGATGCGCGAGCGGCTGACGTAGATCGGGTCGGTCATCGCGCCGAGTTTACCCGTCTTGTACCCTGTCGTTACAACCCAGAACCGAGGGGCGAGGGCGCCGCCACCGGTCAGCGCGCGGAGGGACAGCGATGAAGAGAAGTACGCGGATTTGGGTCACCTCAGGGATTTGCCTCGGGCTAGCGGTAGCGAGCTGGGCTCAAGATCGCGACGGCGAGCGCCGTCGGCGCTTGGGCGTCCGAGAACGAGTTGGTGGACTGACCGCCCCGACGTTGGGAATGGGTGAACGAGCGCGCGGACCGCGCGCCTCGAGTCCGGCACCGCGCACAGTGGTGCCACCGGGCGCCTACGCCCTGTCGTTGGATGCGGATCTCGAGCTCGGCGGGTTCGTTTTCAAAGACGGCTACCCGCTCTTGCACACGGACGGCGGCTACGCCGGCGGCAACATTGCGCTCGGGTTCAACGCTCTCGTGAGTGCGACACCGCCTGCCGGCTTCAGCGGCACGCTGAACACCGCGCTGGGCCACGCCGCCCTGACCGCCAATACCACCGGAGGCTCGAACACAGCCGTCGGCTACCGAGCGATGGCGTTGAACGACAACGCGGAGCGCAACACGGCCGTCGGTGCCCAAGCGCTCACCGCGAACGTCACCGGAACGGCAAACGCCGCGCTAGGAAGCTACTCGCTGTACTTCAACCAATCCGGTAGCTACAACGTGGCGGTTGGGCCTGGGGCGCTGTACTACAACTACGACGGCGGTAGCAATATCGCGGTAGGTAGCAGCGCGCTTTTGTACAACACGTCCGGCTATCTCAACACCGCGATCGGCTTCAACGCGTTGATGGAGAACACTACGGGGAACTACAACATCGGTATCGGCTACGGGGCGGGGATCTACAACACCACCGGGTCGAGCAACATCTCAATCGCGAGCTACGGCGGAGACGAGTCCAACACGCTTCGCATCGGCGTCAACACGGGCACGGGTGACTTCGAGCTGAATCGCGCCTTCATCAACGGCATCCGAGGGATCACGACCGATCAGGCAGACGCGATCGCCGTCCTGATCGACAGCAATGGCCAGCTCGGAACTGTTTCTTCCTCGCGCCGCTTCAAGGAGGATATCCGTGACATCGGCGCGACGTCTGCGAAGCTCCATGAGCTGCGCCCGGTGGCCTTCCGCTACCGCAAAGAGTTCGACGGCGGCGAGAAACCCGTCCGCTACGGCCTGATCGCGGAAGAGGTGGCCGAGGTCTTTCCCGACCTGGTCGCCTACGACGACGACGGTCAGCCGTCAACCGTTCTCTACCACCTGCTCGACGCGATGGTGCTCAACGAGCTCCAACGCCAGGAGCGGGAGATCGAGGAGTTAAGGGCGCGCAATCGCGAGTTCGAGGAGCTTCGCGCGCGACTCGAGGTCCTCGAGGCCGCCGGCGATTCTGGCTGAGGCAGCCGGCAGGACGTCCACTGAGAGCTCCTTGCGTTGCCGCTGCTCAGGCGCGTTCGGGTAGGCTCGCCTCGGGTTCGACGCGGTCAACAGGGGAGGTAACAGCGATGTGCCCAGGCGACAAGTCGATCGACGCAGCGAGCTTCCGTGACTCGGTTGCGGAGGTGCATCAGCCGATCTTCATCCAGTGCCAAGAGCTGGTCGAGGAGCTCGTGCCCGACGCTGAGGTGAGCGTCAAATGGGGAACGATCGCCTACGACCTCGACGGCAGCCTGTTCGCTCTCTCCACGAACAAGAAGCACGTCAACCTGTACATCCTGACCGTCGGGCTGCTCGCCGAGTACGCCGACCAGCTGGCCGGCATCCCGCAAAGCAAGTGTGTGCTGCGCTTCGCACCGGGCGACGACGTGCCGCTCTCGATGCTACGCACCGTCATGGCCGACGCGGTCGAGCGCAAGCGGTCGGGCTAGGTGAGCTCGGCCGGCGCTACGCGTCCGCGAACATCGACCGACCGACCTCCCGGGCTTCCTCGTCGTCGAGGACCGGGGTGACGTCGATGTCGCAGATCTCGTTCCAGTTCATCGCCCAGCGGTAGACCGCCTTGATGTCGTTCGACTCGCAGATGGCGACGCCGGTGAAGCTGGCCAGATCGTGCCAGCGGCCGACGAGCTTGACGGCCTCGCCCAGGTCCTGAGCGTCGTCCTCTGGCGTCATGGAGGAGAAGAGTTTCATGGCGTCGTGTCGCTTGTCGGTGTGGATCTGCCAGGCAACCAGGAACTTCATCGTGTCTACTCCTCTGGAGGGGGTGAACGCGCAAATCGCGGCGGCGCGATCGTAGCAGTCCACCACCGAGGGGGCGCCTACTCGGTCGCCGGCGAGTACTCGGTCGTGTAGCGCTCGTTGCCGGAGAGCATGCTGCAGGTGATCTTGCGACTCGTGTCCTGCTCGCAGCGCTGGAAGTAGATCGGGAGCAAGAAGGCGCCGTCGGTCATCGGGACGAGGGCGGTCGTGGACTCGCCCCGACTGTCGTGGATGAACATCGCTCCCCGGTTGCTGCGCTGGATCTCCACCGTAAAGCCCCTGGAGGCCTCGAAGTTGCCGAGCCGAGGGTCGTCGGGTGCGACGGTGTCGGCGGCGCGCTCGAGCTTCGGCCAGGTTGGAGACGGCTCTTTGCCGAGCGCCAGGTCGGCGATTGCGCGGGCCCAGTCGGCCGGCACCGCGTAGCTGTTTGAGAGGCTGACGACGATCAGATCGTGTTCGGGGTCGTAGAGCAGCTTCCCGACGAAGCCCGGCGAGCGTCCCTGAGAGAGGAAGCTGCCGTCCTCGTTGGCGCCGAGGAGGTTGCGCCGGTGCTCTTCGTGGACGAAGTTCTCTCGGAAGACGGCGTGCGCGAACGCGTGCATGTCGCGCACGGTCGAGTAGCAGGAGCCGCCGCCGGGGCGCATTTCGACAGCGTAGAAGCGAGAGTGCCGTCGCTCACCGGGGAACGCGCCGGGCTCGTAACCGGTCGCGATCCGAGCGATCGGCGAGCGCGAATCCTCGACGTGGGCGGTGTCGACCATTCCGAGTGGGTCGAAGACGGTCTTTCGAAGTACCTCACCGAACGAGCCACCGCCGACGATCTCGAGGACCTTGGCAGCGACGGCGTAGCCGCCGTTGCTGTAGCTGGAGTCCGTCCCCGGCTCGTAGTCGAGCGGCAGCGCCGCGAGCCGCGACACGATCTCGTCGAGCGGCAACGAGAGCTTTCCATCGCCCCAGGGCTGGCGGTTCGTGTGGGGAATGCCCGCCGTGTGGTTCACCAGTTGGTCGATGGTGATCTTGTCGGCCGACGGGAAGTCGGGCAGATACTCGGCGAGTGATGTCTCCGGCGAAAGCTTGCCCTGCTGCATGAGAACGCCGAGGGCGGCGTCGGTGAGCGTCTTCGAGACCGAGGCGATACGGAACCGGGTTCGGTCGTCGTGGCCGATGCGATTCTCGTAGTTAGCGAACCCAAACGACCGTTCGTAGGCGATCTCGCCGCCGACGTCGACGAGCACCGTGCCGTCGAACATGGCCAGCTCGACGAACTGGCCAACGAACTCGTCGATTGCGCGTTCGGCCTCCGCAGAGATGGTTGCGGCAGAGATGGCGCTTGAGACGGTCAGGGCGGCGACGAGGGAGACGAAGAGCATCCTTCTCATCTGCTCACCCTAGCGACGGCCCGGCCTCTGGTCTTGGACGCAAGCAACCCGCTGGGCGCTTCAGGTAGCCTTGCGGAGTCCACCCGGAACCACAGCACGGGAGCGCCATGAAACGAATCGGAATCGCGCCAGCGGTCCTTTTGAGCCTTTCTATCAGTGGCCCCGCACCGGCCGCCGATACTGAACAAGCCTCACCCGACCTTCGTGAGCTCGCGGGTGTGTGGAAGGAGGTCAGCACGCGCGCCCAAGTGGGCCTCTGCAGGGCGACGAGCTCAGACCGTATCGTCAGCCAGGGCGGCCGCCGAACTTCTCTCGTGGGAAAGGTGCGGATCGAGCGAAGAGACGACGGGAAGTGGCAGGTGAAGCGCCTCTTTCCCGATGGCACGGTCGAGTCCCCCGTTCGCCTGTGGACGATGGAGATCTCCGACGACGGCTCGATTCTCTCGTCGCGCAACCGTTGGGCCTACTGTCCGGATGAGCCGAAGCGGTTCTACACGATTGCGCTCGAGGGCGAGATCGAGTTCAAGAAGAAGCGAACCCGCATCGAACTGCGCGGGGTTGATCGATCTTGCCCCGAGGCCGGTTGCTCCTTCAAAGTGACGCACGTCCTCACCCGATCACCTGGGAAGAGCCCCTAGGGCGACTCGGAAGCGCCCGGAAGATGCGAGCTAGTTGTTCTCGGGCTGCGCCTCTCGCTCTAGCCGAACCATCGGCTCGCCGGTCAGCGCCTTGAGGGCCGCTTTGCGGAACGGTCCGCTGAACCACACCTGGAATCGATTTGTGAGGAACTCGTCTCCGCCCGTGAAGTGCTCCTCGAAGGCCGAGAGGTCGAGGGCGGCTTCGGTCTCTTCGGGGGTCTTGCCCTGCTCGAGGAGTCGGTCTCGCTGGTCGGCGATCGATTCCGCGGCCTCGATGAGGACGTCGACGTAGCGGCCGTCGGTCTGCACGGGGCCGTGGCCGGGGATCAGTGTCTCGAATTCGAGCGCTTCGAGTGCGCGCAGGCTCGCCGCCCAGGCCCTTGGCGGAACGTTGAAGGCGTACGGAATCGGCGCGACGACCAGGTCTCCGGTGGCCACCACCCGCTCGGCGGGCAGCCACATGACGATGTCTCCCGCCGTGTTGCCGTGCCCCAGGTGGCGTAGCTCGATGACCCGATCACCCGAGTGGATGGTGAGCCGGTCATCGAAGGTGAGGGTGGGGGGTGTGACGTGCGCGCGGTTGTACTCGGCGTCGATCAGCTCGGCGTGGTCGAGGATCTCCTGGAGATTGCTTCGCGTCGCCTCCGAGATCGGCTCGCCGTCTCGCGTGACCCCCGAGTCGAGGCGGGCTCGGAAGCGCTCGGCGAGGCGCGGAACCACGTTCGGGTAGTCGTCCACGTAGTCCATCGGCGCGCCCAGCATGGCGGCTCGGGTGAACGTGTGGCCGACGACCTGCGCCTCGGGAAAGGCGTCGAGGAGACGATGGATCCCGAGGTTGTGGTCGCCGTGCCAGTGACTGATGACGACATGGGTGATCGGCTTGTCGGTAACCGATCGGATCTTGGCCAGCGCTCGCTCGCTCATGAGCGCGGCGCCACCACCGTCGAAGACGACCACCCCTTCACCGCCGACCACGAAGGTGGTCGACCCCATGACCGGAAAGCGCGGACTGTCTTCCCGCACACCGGCCCAGACGCCGTCTTCAACCTCTTGGAAGGTGAACCGGTAGGGGTCCGGTGTGGACGGGCTGGCGAGAACCAGCGCGAGGACAAGAGTGAGAGCGGGCATGAGCGACATCGTAGTTGGCGCCGCCCGCGAGGTCGACCGACGCGCCGCCCTCTGGGACGGATTGCGCCCGCGCAGCGCAGGCGGACCGTCGAGCGCACTGACGGAGCGCGGGGAACCTACGTTGCCCAACCCGAGGAGGAGCTGGCGACCTGGGACGTCTACGGCGCTTGGAACTCGAGCTGGTAGCGCGGCTCGTAGAGCTGCGCGCGCACACCTCCCGGCATGTCGAAGTGAATCACCAGACCATAACCCTGGTCGGAGACCTCGTCGACGAAGTCGACGCCGCGCTCGCGCAGCTCCGCGACAGAGCTCTCGATGTCGTCGCAGTAGAACGAGATGCTGTGGGTGCCCGCCGGGTTACCCATCTCGTCTTCCGCGGGGTGGCAGCCGAGGTCGGCCTCGGGCGCCTCGAAGATCAGCCAGCCGTCGCGCGCGTCCGCCCATCGGAACCGCAGTTTGTCGCGGATGAACGCCCGAAGCGCCTCGGGCTCGGAGGTGTAGAAGAGTGCGTGCATTCCTTTGATTGCCAACTCGGGCTCCTCTCTCGGGTGCAGTGTCTCGGGTGTTGAGGCCAGGGTAAGGTCGCGCCAGGAACGCTGACAAGTACGCACTTTCAGGTAAGTGAAAACCATGAGCGAAGAGGCGAAGCGACACACCGACTACGCCGACTGCCCCTGGCGCGCTGCGCTCGCCGCGTTGGGAGGCAAGTGGAAGGGGCTGATTCTCTGGCGTCTCGAAGAGGGGCCTCGGCGGTTTGGTGAGCTGCGCAGGCTGATCGACGGGGTCACCGAGAAGATGCTCGCCGAGCAACTCCGAGAGCTCGAGGAGGACGGGCTGCTCCATCGTCGCGACTACGAGGAGACGCCACCGCGCGTCGAATACTCGCTCACCAACTACGGTCGCGAGGCGCTCTCTGTGGTCTACGCGATGACCCGCTGGGGAGCCGGCCATCTCGAGCGTCGCGACGCCCTCGGTTGATAAAGTTCAGGCACTAAGAAGGCGGTAGAAAGGAAGGTACTCACTGCCTGAAGTGAGACGACGTTTGATCAGACGAGCTGTCGTATTCGCTCTGTGTGCCGCGCTCTCTCTAGGAGGCGGAGCGGTCTCTCTGGCCGCGCCTCCGAACAGCGGGGCTGGCGACGCGACCGAAGAGGGATCGCAACCGCCGGTGCTGGCCGGACCCGTCGACGCCGCCGAGGCGGAGGAGTTCTTCGATGGCGTTCTCGACGCCCAGATGCGCGAGCTGAATACGGCAGGCGCCGTGGTGACGTTGGTTCGGGGAGACGAGCTCTTGCTCGCCAAGGGCTACGGCTATGCCGATGTCGAGAACGACATCCCGGTCGACGCCGAGTCGACGCTCTTTCGGATCTGCTCGGTCAGCAAGCTCTTCATCTGGACCGCGGTCATGCAACTCGTCGAGGAGGGGCGTCTCGATCTCAACGCGGACCTCAACAACTACCTGGACGGCATCGAGATTCCCGCCACCTTCGAGCAGCCGGTGACGATGGCGCATCTGATGACGCATACGCCGGGCTTCGAAGATCGCATGCTCGGGATCCTCATGCGTAGTGATGAAGAGATGCCTTCGCTGCGGGAGGTCTTGATCGAGCAGATGCCGGCTCGGATCTGGCCTCCCGGCGAGCGCCCCGCGTATTCGAACCACGGCAGCACGCTCGCCGCGTTGGTCGTCGAGACGGTGGCGGGGGAGCCGTACGACAACTACATCATGCGGCGGATCGTCGAGCCCCTCGGCATGGAGGACACGACACCCGATCAGCGACTCGAAGGTCAGCCGGCGCAGCTGCTGACCAAGGGCTACCTGCTGGTGGGTGACGCGCGCGAGGAGTTTCCCTCTCCGTTCACGGTGCTTCCTCCCGCGGGCTCGATCGCGTCTACGGCGACCGACATGGCGAAGTTCATGACCGCGCACCTTCAAGACGGTCGCCTGGGAGACGAGCGAATCCTCGAAGCGGCGACCGCTCGACGCATGCGATCGCCGCTGATCGAGCTCGACCCTGCGGTCAATTCGCCTCCCCACGGCTTCGTCGATGTGAGCTCTCATGGCGTCCGGGTTCTCGGACACTTCGGAAGCTCGCAGGCCTTCAAGGCCATGCTGGTCATCCTTCCCGATCACGATCTCGGTCTGTTCACCGCCTACAACACCACGACCAGCGAAGAGGCCGTCATTGAGCTTCTCGATGCTTTTCTGGATCAGTACTTCGGGCCTCCGGAGCGCCCTTCGGCGCCGCGTACGATCACGGCCGAGCGGGCGGCCGCCTACACCGGCGAGTACCGGTCGACTCAGATGCCGCACTCGACGTTGTTGAGACTCAACGCGTTCATCGCGCGCGCGAACGTGAGCTTGAGCGAGGAGGGCGAGCTCGTGGCGCTGGGTCGCCGCTTCATCGGGACGGACGACCCGCGCGTCTTCACCGAGCGCGACGGCAGCTCATCGTTGGTCTTCGTCGAAGGTGAGGACGGACGGATGTCTCACTACTACGATGCGAGGTTCTCGACGGAGGCATTCGAGCGAGTCCCGAGCAGCGAAGGGCGGGGTCTCCACTCTCTGATTTTCTTCTTCTCGCTCTTCGCCTTTTTGGCAACGGCGCTCGCCCTTCCGGTGGGCTGGGTGAAGCGCCGATGGTTCGGCGCCGGCTCGAAGCCGAGGATCCCACGCGCGCTGCGGCTCGCACTCTGGGTCGCGTCGTCGCTCCTACTGACGTCGGTGTTCGCTCTGGTACTCCTCGGTGCGGATGCGATGAGACTCGTCTACGGGGAGCTCGGAGCGATCAAGACGGCGTTGGTGCTGCCGTTGATCGCCATCGTGCCGGCGGGCGTCGCGCTCTTTGCGGTCCCCAAGATCTGGCGGAAGGGCCTCGGCACACCTTTCGGACGCACCTGCTACACGGCGACGGTGCTCTTGATGGTTCTCTTCTACTGGTTCCTCAACACGTGGAACCTACTCGGCATCAAGACCTAGTCGGCCGGTCTAGACTCGCCCGATGCGGAAGGTAGTCGTTCATCGCCCTGGAGGGCACGAGCGTCTCGAGCTCGAGGAGCACCCGACGCCTTCGGTCGGGCCGGGGGAGGTTCGAATCGAGGTTGAGGCGGCGGGCGTCAACTTTGCCGACTGCCTGATCCGGATGGGGCTCTACAAGTCGTCTCGGGATCAGGTCGGCTGGCCGGTGACGCCGGGGTTCGAGGTGGCCGGTCGGGTGGCCGAGCTCGGTGCAGGGGTCGAAGGTCCGAGCGTTGGTGAGCGAGTCATCGGTGTGACGCTCTTCGGCGGCTACGCCACCGACATCGTCTTGCCGGTGCTGCAGGTCTTTCCGATCCCGGCGAGCCTGGATATCGAGCAGGCCGCCGCCTTCCCGTCACCGCTTCTGACCGCCTATTACGGCCTCATCCACATGGCCAACGCGCGAGCTGGAGAGTCGATGCTGGTGCACTCTGCCGCCGGAGGGGTCGGCGGCGGGTTGGTGCAGCTCGGTCGCGTGATCGGCTGCCGGGTGGTGGGCGTCGTCGGCGCGAGCCACAAGGTCGAGACGGCGCGAGCGTTAGGGGCCGACGAAGTGATTGATCGGTCGACGGAGGACCTCTGGGCTCGGGCCGAGGAGCTGGCGCCGAACGGCTACGACCTGGTCTTCGACGCGAATGGTGTCTCGACGCTCTGGGAGAGCTTCCGCCACCTCGGTCGGCCGGGCAAGCTCGTCGTCTACGGCTTTCACACCATGCTCGCGAAGGGTGCCAGTCGCCCCTCATGGCCGCGGATCGTCTGGTCGTGGCTCCGCACTCCGCGTTTCGATCCGCTACGGATGACCAACTCGAACCGGAGCGTGTTGGCGTTCAACCTGAGCTACCTCTTCGCGCAGGCCGATCTGTTTGCCGAGATCATGACGCGGCTCCTCGAGTGGCTCGAGGCGGGCCGGGTGGTGGCGCCGCCGGTGACGCTGTTTCCGTTCGATCAGGTTGCCGGGGCGCACCGGGCGATCGAGTCGGGGGAGACGGTTGGCAAGCTCGTTCTGACGATCGAGCGGTGAGGCCCGCAAAAAAAGGATAGGTTTGCGCTCGATGCGGATGAAACCTCTCTTCTTGGCCGTTCTCGGCGCCTTGGCTCTCGTTGCCGTCGCCTCGGCCGCGGGCCTGCCGGTCGCCTCGGGCGATGGCGTCGGCGAGACGAAGCACCTCGTCCTGATGGTCGTCTACGCTACGGTCGCGATTCTTTTCTCTTTCCTCTGCTCGGTTGCCGAGGCGGTGCTGCTGAGCGTTTCGCCGTCTTTCATCGCGCGTCTGCGCGAGCAGGAGGATCCGCTCGCCGAGCGGCTTCAGCGCATCAAGTCGAGCATCGATCGCTCGCTCGCCGCCATCCTGACGCTGAACACGATCGCGCACACCGTTGGCGCCGGTGGCGCCGGTGCCGAGGCCGCCGCCTACTTCGGCGATCGCTGGGTCGGGCTGTCGATGGCGGTATTGACCCTCTTGATTCTGTTCCTGTCCGAGATCGTGCCGAAGACGCTCGGGGCGGTCTACTGGCGGCGCCTCGCGGGGCCGACCGCGGCGTTCGTACGCGGGCTGGTCGTCTGTCTCTACCCGTTGATCTGGGTCTCCGAGCAGCTCACCAAGCTGATTACCGGTGGCTCGTCGGCGCATGCGTTCAGTCGCGAAGAGTTCACCGCCCTTGCCGAGGTGGGTGTCGAGCGCGGTCAGATCGATGCCGAAGAGTCGCGCATCGTCCGCAACCTGTTCCACTTTCGCGATCTCCAGGTGAAGGAGATCATGACCCCGCGCACGGTGGTCTTCTCGCTCCAGCGAGACCTGACCATCGACGAAGCACTCGCCGAAGATCCGGATCCCCCGTTCTCCCGCATCCCCATCTACGGCGAGAACCGCGACGACGTGCAGGCGTTTGTGCTCAAGGTCGACCTGATGCGCGAAAAGCTGGCGGGGCGCGGTGGCACGCCGTTGCGAGAGCTGGGTCGTGAGGTGCAGCTCGTTACCGAGACGACGTCGCTCGAAGTGGTCTTCGAGCGGGTTCTGCAGGGCCAGATTCACGTGATGCTGGTGCTCGACGAGTTCGGCAGCCTGGCCGGTCTGGTGACGCTCGAAGATGTCGTCGAAACTCTCCTTGGTGCCGAGATCGTCGACGAGTCGGATCAGGTCGACGATCTCCGAGAGCTGGCGCGACAGAAGTTCGGCGACCGCCTGGAAGAGGCCGAGCCCGACGATCAGCGCTAGACGCCTGCCCGTTCGAGACGGCTAGTCGACGGGAGCCGGTGGCGGCGGGGCGAAGTCGATTCGTTCGACGTCACTCCAGTGGATGTACTCCGGTGAAGCGCTGTCGTGGGTGAAGACGAGCGTTCCGGCGACTCTCAGGCCGAGATCGCCCCGGCGTTCCAGTTCGAGAACTTCGTCGTTTCGCAGGGTCACGAGAGCCCGTTCCGCGTCGACGTCGACTCCCGCCAGCTGGATCGACGCGATCGATCCGAAGGGGATGGCATAGCTGACGTCTCCGAGTGAGCCATCGAAGGTGTCCGTCGTCTCGCTCTCGTCCAGGTCGTAGACGATCCGACCGGACAGGCTGTAGCCGGCGCGGCTGGTCACGCGGCCGTGGAGCGGCCTGCCGACATTGAAGTCGTCGTAAGCCCGCCCGCTGCCGGCGCGATGGAAGTCGACGCGCTCGACGGCTTCCCAAGAGACCAACACGCGTCCGAGGCTCTTGTCGTCCACGGCGAGGCCCCGGTAACGGTCGTGGACCTCGAGCTCGATCACGCTTCCGTCCCTGAGCGTGACAATTGCCCGCTCGCGGTCTCCGCGTTCGATCGACACGATCTCGTCGAAGGAGAGTGTGAGTCTCCCCTCGTCGGAACGGCCCCACAGCTCGTCGGAGACCAGAGAAGATCGCCGATCCCAGAGCACGAAGCCGGAGACGTCTCCCTGCTGGGTGCGTACGGTGCCCCAGAGCCTCGCGGGCGCGCTGTCGAGTTGGGGTGTCGCGCGGAACTCGATGGTTCGAATCTGGTTCTCGTCGAGGTCGACGACCCCGTTGCGGTCCCAAACGCGCAGGCCGTCGGCGATGTCGTCGTATGAGAGTCGGTCGAGAAGGACCGAGCTGCCGCTCTTGAGCGTCACCAGCAGATCGTTCGCGTCGACCTCGATCCGCTTCAGGTCGCCGAAGCGGGCGACAAACGGCCGCGTCAAATCGATCTCTCGGGTGCGCGAGAAATGAACCCCGAAAATCTCTACCGGACGCGACTCCTTGAGCGACTCGGCCGGCGCGTAGGCTGCCCAGGGGTTCTCTTCTTTGCGGCCGTTGAAGGCGTCTCCCCAGAACGCCTCTTCGTCGCCGCCGAAGCGCACCCGGCCCTCGAAGGTCGAGCCGTCGTTCGCCGTGACGTGCGCGTAAAGGAACCCTTGGTGATCTTCCGACTCGTGCTCGGCAGCTGTCGCCGGGAGTTCGGGGCGCCGAGGGACGACCGCTTCGCGATCTGTACGATCCGCCCCCCGATCGACCAAGAGCGCCACGACGCCGATCGCCAGGAGGAGAGCTCCGAGCAGAATCGTGGCTCTACCGACGCTCATGCACCCTCGGGACGAGCCGTCCGCGGGCGTCGGCGGACCATCGGCGCCGAACATGTCTGCCTCGGCCTTCCAGGAGCCGTCGTCTTGCTTCCGCCGGACGGTGATGTACTTGCAGGCAACTGAACCTGCTCACCCTCATTCGCATGTCGTAGGTGCCGACCGTGTCGTGTCGCACGGAGCCTCAACGCACCGGCAGCGCCGCCCGATCGATGCGCCGACCCGCTTGAATCACCTCGACGATCGACCGCGTGTTCTCGATCGCCTCGAGTGGGTTTGCGGCGAGGATCACGAGGTCGGCGGCGAGGCCCTCGCGAATCGATCCCCATTTGTCCTCGGCGTTGACTAGACGAGCAGCGGCGATCGTCGCACTGGCCAGCGCCTCGCGCTCGCTTACCCCCGAGCGGACATAGAAGGCGAGCTCCTCGTGGAGCGCGTGCCCCGCAAATCGGTATGGGTTGCCGGTGTCGGTGCCGGCGACGAGTGCGCCGCCGAGCTCGCGGTACCTGCGGATGTGCTCCCCGAGGCGCGCGACCGGAAGCGGGTCGGGCCAGGCCATTCGTTCGATCATCTCGGCGGACCCGAGCCACTCGCGCTCGCGCTCGCTGATCGTTTCGGCCAGGAAGGGGGTGCCGAGCCAGTTGGGCTCGCTCGCCAGACGTACCCATGCGTCGAACATCGCGGCGGTCGGAATCAGGGCGAAGTCGGCGTCGACCATCTGCTGCTCGAGATCGTCGGGCAGTGGCGACTCCGGTGTGACGCCGTGAACGGCGGCGTCGGCACCTTCGGCGATGCAATCCCGAAGCTCGGGCACCTCGGAGATATGGCACAAGACCGGGATGCCGAAGGGGCGTGCGGCGTCCACCGCTGCGGCGATCATCTCGGCGGTCATCCGAGGGCGGCGGCTGAACTCCCCCGGGCCCGATTCCACGGTGATCTTGATCGCGTCGGCCCCCCAGCGGGCGACGCGCGTGACCTCTTCGGTGACGTCCTCGGATGTGCGCACGACGGTGGTGGCGCGGGTTGGAGTGAGGTCGATCGGGCCGGTTGCGGGAGCTTCGGCGACCAGCTCGGCGATGCGCTCTTGCACCGGAGGCGCGTAGATGGTTGTCGTCGGGTGTGAGCCGAGGCGGGTGATCAGGGACCCCACGGCGAGCAGTCGCGGCCCTTGGAGCTCACCTTCGCTCATTGCCGCGCGAAGCTCGTCGATTCGCTCGGGCCAGGCCTGGAACGAGCCCAGGTTGAGAATTGTCGTGTTGCCGTAGTAGAGGTGACGCGCGAGAACCGGCGTCGTGTCGTCTTCGTCGGGTGGCCGAATGCCGTTGCCGAAGTGACTGTGCATGTCGGCGAGGCCGGGGATGACGAACCGGCCGCTCGCATCGACAGTTTCGGCTGCTTCGTAGGCGTACGTAAGCTCGGCGCCGAGCGCGACGATTCGACCGTCGCGGACGGCGATATCGAGCGCCGCAGGGTCGGCCTCGTTCGAGGGTTCTATGACCGTGCCGCCGACGATCAACAGGTCGACCGGCTCTCGAGGTGACGCGCAGCCGAAAACGAGTGAGACGGCGATGGCAGTCGCCGTTGCGATTCTCATTCGCGTGAGCCCTCGAGAGCGATCGCCTCGTTCGAGTAGATGACGAAGCCCCTCGCTTGCAGCTCGCGGCGGCAACGCTCCGAGAGACCACCCAGTAGCCTCATTTCGAGCCGCTCGGCGCCTGCCGTCTGGGCGGTTTCGACAAACCGCTCCGCGGCCGCTGCGACCTCTTCCGTCCAGTAGACGTGGTCGACGGCGGCGATCGCTACGAATCGACGATTCTCGGTCATGGCGGTGGTCACCAAGCGGCTGTCGAGAATTCGCTCGAGGGGTGAGTTTCGCTCGTGATGCCAGGCGAGCATCCGGAGATTCTGCGTGAAGAAGCGCGCCGTCTCGAGGGAATCCATCAACGTCGCTTGCAGGAGCAGCGTCTGGCGACCGTTGACCCCTTCGAGTGCCGCGATGGCCTCGATCGCCGTCGACTGGAGGGTGGGGCTGAACCACGGGTTGTCGAGGAACGCCGTGACCTGCTCTTCGCTGGCGCCGGTGCGGGCGAGCACCTTCTCGTTGTGGAGCCTCAGGTCGAGCGGGTCTTTGCTCCACACTAGCGAGTTGATGTCGCGGATGTAGCCGACGCCGGGGATCGACGGGAGCGCTACGAACTTCATGCCGAAGGTGGCGGACGCCTCGACACGGGCGACCTGACGGATCGCCCTCTTGAGAACCTCGTTCGAGGTGTACGGGTCGATGCCGAGCTCCTGAGCCCAGCGGCGCTCGGCGCGACTGAGGCCGAAGTACTTCTTGGCGTACTTACCCGCTGCGTCGAGCGCCTGGTCGGTCTTGCTCTCGCCTTTGTCGGTCCGCTCCCCGGGCTCTTCGCCTTCGTCCTCTTCGTCGTCGTCACTGGCGGCCTCGAGGAACTCCTCCTTGACCTGCGTGCCGACCTCGCGCACCTTCTCGGCGCCGTCTTCCGCCTTTCGCTTGTAGCGCTTGAACATGCGACCGAGACCGGCCGGCACGCCCATAAGGGTCTCGACCGGCCTGTCGGCGAGAGTCTTGACCGTATCGACTTGCCGGAAGGCCGACGCTTTGAGGGCGTCGATGAAGACGTCGGTCTTCGAGAGCTCGTCGAGTGCGGCGATCGCCTCGATCTCCTGAATCCGCACGGCCAGCATGGTTCGGCCGTAGGCGTCGAAGCGTCCAAAGTCTGAGGCGATGCGGTAGTAGTTCATGTAGCCGTCGTTCTCGACGTCACACATGACCTCGTGGTGCCTGCCTTCGAGGAGTTCCTCCGAGAGATCGTCACTCGCCCGCAAGGTACTGGGCGTCTCGTAGCTCTCGGTGGCGGCGCCCGAAGTCGGGTCGGCGAAGAGGCAGGCTGTCCCGATGGCCAGACCTGCCAGCGCTTTGAAGCGGTTCGGCATAGGAGGGGGTATTCTGCCAGTCCCGCACGCCCGGGGAACACCGGCTCCGCTCTTGGGGTCAGATGGACACATGAGAGGAGTCCTCAACAACGCAGTCGCCCTGCTCGTCGGAGGTGCCCTCGTGTCGATGGGCGCCAGCGGTGGCGGAGGTGACGAACAGGCTGTCGAGCGTCTGTTCACCCACAACTTCGCGCAGCACTGGCGGGCCGGCGAGGCCGAGGCGCTGGCGAGCCTTTGGAAGGAAGACGGCGACTGGATGAACCTGACCGGCTCTCGCCGGGCGTGGGTCGGGAGGGAGTCCGTCGCGGGAGTGTGGCAGGTCGGCCTCCAAGGTCGTGAGACGCCCTGGCACCGAGCGCTCGACGTGGTCGTCGATGGAGTTCGTCGACTCGGAGAGGACGTATTCCAGGTCGATCTCGACATGACGTTTGGAAGCGCCGCGACCGGGCGCGTGCGCGAGGCGATGCTGGCGACCGTGGAGCGCTCGGGCGACCGGTGGCTCGTTGCCAGCGCGCGGGTCGCCCGTATCTCGAGCGAGCCGGCCTCGCTCGCTCCTGCGCCGCCGATTCGCGAGCTGGAACCGGCCTGGACGATCGGCCCGGAGTCGTTCTGCGAGCCGGAGACGGTCGTCTGGGACGGAGCGCGTCGGGTCTATATCGTTTCGAACGTCTGCGGCTTCGAGGCCAACGGCAGAGGGTTCCTCTCTCGACTGTCGGAAGCGGGCGAGGTTCTCGATACGCGTTGGGTGGAGGGTCTGGACGCTCCGGTCGGCATGGTGGTCGACGGTGACAGCCTTTGGGTTGTCGACTTCAAGCTGATGCGGGAGTTGTCTCTCGAAGACGGCCGGCAGCTGTCGACCGTCGAGTTCCCCGAGGACGCCCGAGCACCGAACGACGTAGCAAAGCGGGGAGGGTCGCTCTTCGTGACCGACTCGTTCCGGCGGGCGGTCTATCGGATCGAAAACGGCGTCGCCACGACGTCCATCGTCGACGATCGCCTGCGCTGGGCGAACGGCATTCACGTGAGCGACGGACGCCTCTGGGTCGGAGGAGAGACGCTGCGCGAGCTCGATCTCGAGAGCGGACGAATTGGCCCACCCCTCGGCCCGGTCGAGGTCACCGACATCGATGGCATCGAGAGCGACAGGAACGGCCACCTGATTCTGAGCCTGGTCGGCGGACCGCTGGTGCGGCTGGCGTCCGACGGCTCCGTCGAGCGTTTTGCGGCCGGTGGTTTGTCGAGCGCCAACCTGCTTTATCGAAGTGACGTCGACCTCGCGGTCGTGCCCGAGGGGACGCCCCGGGGGATCGTCGCGTTCCACCTGCCCTAGCCGCCTCGGGCATCCGCGACCTCTCGATCCGAACTGGGCTCGGGACGGACCGGCCAGCCATAGAAAGAACGGCCCCCGAGGTGAACCCCGGGGGCCGGAAGTTGCCAGACTGGCAGAGTGAGCTACGGCAGCTCGACGATGTGGAGCGAGCCGATGTCCTCGCTCGTCGCGATACCCAGAGCGCTCAGATCCTGGCGGATCGAGAAGCTGCCCGAGGTGGACGAACCGAACGTACCGGTGAACTCGACGACGTCCTCGTCCGGGCCGGTGAGCCCGGTAACCGAGAAGGTACCCACCGTGGAGAAGAGGAGCTCGCCTCCAGAGGTGAGGGTGATCGCGTCCAGATCGTCCGCGCCGGCGCCGCCGAGGTCGACATCGCTACCGTCGAACAGCAGAGTGAAGCTGCCCGAGGTGGTCGAGCCGAGCGTGCCGACGAAGGTCGATACGTCCTCGTCGCGTACCTGGCTGACGCCGTTGGCGTTCAACGTGCCGACCGTCGAGATCAGCAGATTGCCCGAGCCGTCGAGCGAGATGCCATCGACATCTTCGCCGTTGCTCGACATGCCGACGTCGCTGCCGTCGAAATACATCGCGAAGCTGCCGGACGTGGTCGAGCCCAACGAGGTCGGGGTGAACTGCAGGATGTCGGAGTCGTCGACCGTAATGCCATCGACCGTGCCCGCCGCCGTGAAGCTCATGACGATGTCGCCACTGGGCAAGAGCGCCATACCGCTGATCTCGAGTCCGCCGAGTCCGACGTCACTGCCGTCGAACTCGAGCGTCCACACACCGGTGGTTTCGTCATAGGAGACGATGTCCTCGTCCGCGACCGTGCCGACACCTGGAACCGAGGTGTTGCTGCGGAACGACATCCAAAGCTGGGTGCCGCCGCCGCCCACCGCGTTGATGGTGACGGAGATCTGATCGGAGTCGGAGAGGCCACCAGAGTCGGTGACCGACGCGGTGATCGTGTGGGCGCCGACCGAGAGTGAGCTGGTCGAGAACGATCCGCCACTGCCGATCGAACCGTCGAGGTCCGACGTCCACGCGAGGTTGGCGGAGATGTCACCGTCTTCGGTGTCACTCGCCGTACCGCTGAACGCGACCGACGTGCCCTGATCGAACGACGAGCCGTCCGCCGGGGCCGTGACGGTGACCGTCGGCGCGGTGTTGGGCGCCGTGATGGTGATGCCGATCACGTCGGAGCCGCTGAGCCCGCCCGAGTCGGTGACCGATGCTGTGATGGTGTGACTACCGATCGAGAGAGCGCTGGTGGAGAACGATCCGCCGGAGCCGATGGCGCCGTCGATGCTCGAAGTCCAAGCCAGACTGCCGGAGATGTCGCCGTCTTCGGTGTCGCTCGCGGTACCGGCAAAACTCACGGAGCTGCCCGTCACGAAGGAGGAGCCGTTGGCTGGCGAGGTGATGGTGACGGTCGGCGAGCTGTTGCCGACGATCGTGATGTTGATGTTGTCGGAGTCCGACTCACCACCGCTGTCGGTGACCGACGCCGTGATCGTGTGCGCGCCTTCGGAGAGCGTGCTGATCGAGAAGCTGGCGCCGGAGCCGATCGCGCCGTCGAGACTCGAGGTCCACGACAGACTGCCGGAGATGTCTCCATCCTCGGTGTCGTTGGCGGTGCCGGCAAAGCTCACCGAGTCGCCCACCCCGAAGGAGCTACCGTCGCTCGGCGACGTGATGGTCACCGTCGGCGCGGCGTTGCCTCCGGCCGGCTTGACGGCGAACACGAGATCGTCACGATCGTTCCAGTTGCCCGCCGGGCAGGGTGTGGCACTGCTCTGGTAGCGGAAGCTGGCGCGGACCGCTTGCAGCGAGCCCGTGGGCAGCGTGTAGGTGGTCGACAGTGTCTGCGCTCCGCCGGTCGGCGTCGGCAGCGTGGTGATGTAGACCCACGAGGGGTTGGTTGCGTCCGCTGCGTAGTAGAGGTCGAGGTTGTCCTCAGAGCCGGTGTTCCAGGCCCAGACGGTCGCCTCGATCAGAACGGTGGCGCCCTCCTCGAAGTCGGCGTTGTCGAGCGTCGAGACCACGATGCGGTCGTTCGACTCGTCGCTGTGGTACACGCCCGAGGTGCCGTCGGCACAGCTGTCCAGCGTGTTCGGCTGATTCGGCTCGGGACCGAGCCCGGCGCGTCCGTCGACGAGGGTCGTCGAGTCGCACGAGCTGCCGGCGATGGCGCAGAGTGGTGCGCCGAGGCCACCGTCGTAGACGGCGATCTGCGGACCGTTGCTGTTCGGGTCGACGACCGTGATGTTGATGGTGTCGTTGCCGGTCTTGCCACCGGAGTCGGTGACCGACGCCGTAATCAGGTGAGCGCCGATCGACAGGGTGCTCGTCGAGAACGAACCGCCGGAACCGATGGCGCCGTCGATCGACGATGTCCACGAGAGGTTGGCGGTGAGGTCGCCGTCCTCGGTGTCGTTGGCGCTGCCCGCGAACGAGACGCTGGTGCCGACGTCCGACGAAGAGCCGTCGCCCGGCGATGTGATGGTCACGACCGGGGTGTCGTTCGGCGGTCCGCCACAACCCGGAATCGTGAAGGCGCCGATTCGTGTACGCCAGCCTGTGGGGCTGGTCGACGGCATGTATTCCGTCGTGTACCAGAACGTACAGTCGTCGGCGGGGTCGATCTCCATCGAGGAGTAGTCACCCCAGCGCGCCGCGCTGCCGGTCTGCGAGCCGCTTCCAGCCCACATCTCCACCTCGCCTTGGAGTGTGCCGAGCGGGTCACCCGCTTCGCGTGTCGCGTAGAAGATCGACGGGAACTTGCTGCCGTCGCCCAGGCTGTAGCCGAGGGCGATATTGCCGTCGCCGTCCATGGCGATACTCGGCATCCAGCGATGGGTCGCGTCGGGTGACTGGGTGCCCTGCTGGTACATCGTCCAACCGGAGCCGACGTCCCGCAGCTCGAACCAACGCGGCGCGGCGCGGTTGCCGACCGCGTTGACGTCGACGGTCCACGAGCCGATCAGCGTCTCGTGGGACCCGAAGTTCCGATAGACCAGGCGCTGCATCGGCCACCAGGAGGCGCTGTCGATGCCCTGGCTGGTCCCCGGTTGCGGAAGGCAGTTGGAGACGAAAAAGCCGCACACCGTCCAGTTGAAGTCGACCAGACCCTGGGCCGGTGTGATGGTCTCGACCAGGGTGTAGGTGGAGTTCGAGGGTGTGTTCCAGTCGACGTCGAACTCGTAGACATCGATTGAATCGGTCGGCGGGTTGTTGAAGTACGACTCGCCGCCGTCGCGGAAGGTGTAGAAGATGCCGGGGCTACCGGCCGGCGGTCCGGTCGGGCCGTCGATGTCGGCCGGCATCATCAGGTTGTAGAAGCTCTGGAAGAACTGCATCGGTCGCGCCGGGAGGCCGGCCAGCATGTTTGCGCGATCGATGGCAAAGACGTCGTACTGGTTCTGGAACCCCGAGTTGGTGCCGAAGAAGTAGGCGTTGTTGTTCGGGTCGTTCCAGATGCCGACCTTGTAGTAGTCGGGGAAGCGCGGCGTCACGTACTCATAGAGGTAGTACGAGCCGGTCGGGTCGGGGGTCTGCGAGACCGCGAAGCAGACCGACTGGTTGCTGCCGCCAACCGCAAACTGCGAGAGGACAAACCGGTCGGCCTCCTCGTCGTAGAGGAAGATCGCATCGCCTGAGTTGTCGGTCTGACACGGTCCGCCGAAACCTGCCCAGAGGTCGTTGGTGTCGACCGGGCCGGCGAGGAAGGTGCCGGTCTTGTCGAGCACCGCAAACGACACGTTCACTGCGTGCACGTAGTGATTGGGCCCGACCGCTCCCTCGGTGTCCGGGGGATAGAAACCCTGAATGTTGTTGATGCCCTCGAAGGTGATCGAGGGGACCGGTGTCTGCAGGCCTGCCGAAGGCGCGCCCGCCAGCGGATCGTCGATCTTGGGAGCCGCGGTACCGAACCGCTGTCCGTTCTCGTCGAAGAGGGTCTCGTGGCGTGGCGGGTTGATCTCACCGCCGGTTCCGAGGCTCGGCGTGTCAGCGGTTCCGCTCGGCGGAAGCTCACGCACCGGTCGGCTCAGATGGGGCCCGACGCCGGGGAGGGTATAGGGGCGACGCCAAACGGTGCCGGGCTCGGCCGTTGTCGGATCGGCGCCGCCCGGGGAGAGCGCGCCGGACTGGAAGGCGGTCACGCCACCCGGCGTGTCGTAGTGCTTCCAGTGAAGATCGTTGTCGTCGTTCTGACGTGCGCCGGCGGCGACCAGGTGACTCTTGACGGAATGGCCGGCCGGCAGGATGCCGATGCGGGGGCCGAATGTCAGCTCGCCGATCGACATCTCGAGTTCGAGGCTGGGATGTTCGGCAAAAACCGCTTGGAGTGTCGAATAGCGGCCGCTCTCGTAAGTGGCGCCCGTACCGAGCTCCACGGAGAAGTGACCGTTCGAAACGGCGACCCCGACGAGCGTTTCGCCGAGGAGCAGCTCTCCGGTCGAAGCGTAGTAGCGAGCGTCCAGGGTGTGGGTGCCGTCGAGCGGCGCTCCCGAGGAGGTTCGAATCTGACCCTGATAGGTGACCTGGGTCGGGAAGGTGTCGACGGCGGACGCCGTCGCGAAGGTGGGTGCGAGGCCGACCAGGAGGACTGTGGCGGCCAGGGTGAGTGTGCTGGTTCTCATGTTTCTCCTCTTTTGCAATGCAGGTGGATACCTAAGGGTCAAGCGGCTGCGAAGAGATGCCTCGCTGCAAACCCGGTGAGAGGTTGACTGCCTCTTCGCAAGATGAACGGAAACGGGTGGAGCCGGGCTCAAGCCGACTCCACCCAGAGTGAATTTGTGCCTTCGACTAACAGTCGGGGTCGTCGCCGTCGATCAACAGGTCACAGTCGTTGTCGAGGCCGTCGCTGCAGCGCGGACCCTTCTCCTTGGAGTGGGTTGGTACGCACGCACAGCCGGTGCAGGTCGACGTGTCGATCGTGCAGCTGCCGGTGCAGGTCAGGAAACCACCCGTGCAGCCGTTGCTGCCGCAGGTCTCGCCGCCGAAGTCGCTACCGTCGCACTCTTCACTGCCCTCACGAATGCCGTCGCCGCACACCGCTCCGGTGCCGCCGTTGTTCCATCCGATGTCGATCATCGCCTCGGCGGCGAGGCCGATCATCTGGATGGGCGGGTCGGTGATGAACGGCTCCATCAGCTCGTCGGGAGCAACGGCCGTGTCCCAGTGCGAGACTGACGAGCCGGGCTCCACTGGATCCGGTGCGTACATCTGGACGTGGCCCGAGGGATGAACACCGGCGGTCAGGCCGCCTGAGGCGCCGACGACATTGGAGCCGGTCCAGTGTAGGTCGCCAGTGTCCTTGGCGGAGTTCTTGCGCTGGTTGTTGTTCATCTGGTTCCACTGACGGCCGGTGCTGTGATCTTCGAGCTGGTTCGAGAAGATGTCGTTGCGGTTGAGGAACCGCTGACCGTTGCTCTCGTCGACGAAGCTCGCGAAGCCGATGCCGTGCCCGATCTCGTGCATGACGACGTCGACGAGGTCGATGTCGTTGCCGTTGTTGCCGTCCAGGCCGAGATACCAGGTGAGGCCGGTGAGACAGTTCGGATCGTCATCGTCGATGTCGCTGTTGAACGTGGCGCCGACGTCAGGGTTCGAGGCATCGAGGTCGGCTCCCGCCAGGCTGTTGGCGAGCGCCTGGGGGTACCAGGTGTTGCCGACCGGGGCGTTCGCGAAGTCGCGGTGGACGGTGGTGGTGCCCGCGGCTCCGACTACCCCGGAGCTCGGAGAGCACGACAGGGGATCGAAGTTGGCGCCGATGAAGATTTCGACACTGCTGTCGAGGAAGTCTTCCCACGCTTGTGCGGCGAACTCGAAAGCGATCAGACGCTGCTCGCCCAGGGTGGTGCCGGAGTTGCCGCCCACCGGTGCGACGGTCGTCGGGTCGTTGAAGCCCTCGCCCGGGCCGTCCTGGTTGACGACCGTCACCGTCGAGGCGGCGCCGGCGATGGTTGCCAGGGCGACGAAGGAGATACCGAGTACGGTGACCGTCCGCCTAATCACGGTCCGCCTCCTCACCCTCGGCCAGAAGGGTCTCTGGCACGGTGGCCGAGCACTCCTGCTCAGTCTGTCCGTCCGGTGCGATCTCGAGCATCGTCACGCTGCGAAAACGCCCGAGTAGGTTGACCATCACACCGCTGCGCGGACTCGCGGTCTCCACGAGACCATCGCTCGAACGGCTGAGCATGGCGCCGAGGCGGGCGCGCCCGGCCGCGCGCTGGGCCGCCGAGGGAACCGTCTTGCGTCCAGTCGCCGGGTCGATGTGAATGACCTGCCCGCTCTGGAGCGCGGGTCCCGGCGCGACGTCTGGCTGGTCGGTTCGCGCCTCTGGGCGTTCGGGCGAAACCTGTGTGTTGGGTTGGGTGGCACTACCCGGCGCTGCTGTCAGAGATGCGATGACAGCAACCGCCAGGAGGCGCGTGGCCTGCTGGATACTGGGTTTCACGCTGTACTCCTCTCGCGTAGTTCGGGGAGACGCAAATGCCCCTCCGAAGGTAGAAAACGGCGGCACCCACTTCCACTCACTCCCGAGCCCCAGGCGCTAGCTCCAACGATGTAATCGGGATTTCGAGGGATCATATATCAACCCCTGCATGGGTCCGCCGCGACCACGTCGCCTCGAGGGGGGGCGTATACTGCGGCATCGAATTCGAACCAGTCCTTTGCGAGCGGGCTCTGCGTAGCACTGCTTAGAGCCGTGTCGATCGGGATCCCCGTGGGGGGGAGCCGCGAGCAAGAAGGGAGTGAGGATGTCGGAGAGATCGAGGCTTCTCGGACTCGGAGTGCTTTTATGGGGCCTGCTCGTGCCGCAGGCGGTGACTCCGGCCAACATCTCGGTGAAAGCCCCGTGCACGCTCGCCAACGCGATCCGCGCCGCCAATTTGGACACCTCGGTCGGGGGCTGCGCCAAGGGCTCCGGCGCCGACAAGGTCGTCCTCACCGGCGACGTTCTCCTGACGAACGAAGACAACCCCGACAACGGTCTGCCGCAGATCACCAGTGACGTCACGATTCGGGGTAACAACTTTCGGGTCGATCGCGCTTCGGGCGCTCCCGCGTTCCGGATCTTCGACGTGACGACGGAGGGCCGTCTGACACTCGAAGACGTGACGGTTGCGAACGGCAGTCTCGGGAAGGCGCGTGGCGCCGGCATTCGCGCGTACGGCGACCTGACACTCGAGAACTCGACAGTCTCGGGCAATGAGACAAACGATCGAGGGGGCGGGATCTTCGCGCAGGGAGACCCCTATCCGGGCAGCGGGTTCACTCCGAGAGTCACCCTGATCAACAGCACAGTGAGCAACAACAGTGCGCAGCGTGGTGGCGGCATCGCGGCCTACGAGTACTCGTACCTGGATCTGGTGGGCGCGACGGTGGCCGGCAACGAAGCGCGGGCACGGGGCGGCGGGTTCCTGCTCGTAGGCGGGCAGACGACGATCACGAGTAGCACCATCTCCGGCAATGCGGCAACCAGTGGCGCCGGCCTCCGAGCCTCCGAATACGCCGGCGTCCTGCTCACCGAGAGCACGGTGTCAGGGAACGAGAGCCGCCTCGAGGGGGGCGGGATCTTCGGCCGCTACGCTCAGATCGAGCTCGTGCGCAGCCGAGTGACGAACAACTCAGCGGACGTGGGCGGCGGAATCTACTTCGGCACCGGCTACTTCGATCTCCGGGTGACCTCGAGCACGATTTCGAACAATCGCGCCGACACCGCGGGCGGCGGCATCCACCTCCTCGCCATCTCGGGAGAGGTGGAAGCGAGTATCTGGAACTCGACCGTCTCGGGGAACTCGGCGCCGATGGGCGGCGGCGCGTACGTTTACCACGTCTACTACCGCAACGAGATGTCCCTCCGTCAAACGACCGTGAGCGGGAACTCGGCGACGGCCGGGGCGGGAATCTACTTCAAGCAGTCGGACGTCTTTACGCATTCGATGTACGGCTCGCTGATCGCGGGCAATGACGGCCCGAACTGCTCGGGAGGTGGGGCGTTCACGGTCTCTGGCGTTCTCGATGACGATTCGAGCTGCGGCGGAGCGGCGATCACTGCGGGAGTCGATTTTGATGCTGAGCTGCGGGAGAACGGCGGCCCGACGCCCACTCACGCGCTCCTCGCCGGCAGCGCTGCCATCGACAGCGTCGATTGCTTCTTCGAAACCGACCAGCGCGGCTTCGGGCGTGTCGGCGCTTGCGATGCCGGTGCATTCGAGTTTGGCGTCGACGAGCTCGGCATGGCCACGGTTGGCGTCTCACCTCGCAAAGCGGTCTGCAAGAACCTCACGGACAAGAAGACCCGGCGCCGGCGCGGCATTGTGGAGATCGCCTGGTTGTGCGGCGACCTGAACGTCGACTTCGACCCCGGGGAGCGCGCGCGGGTCACGGCGGTGGGTGTAGCCAACGGGGTGATCCCGGTCGGCGGCTCGATCAGCGGCCTAGATGCCCTCACGCGGGTGACGTGCAAGAACAGGACGACCGGGGAGAAGGTGAGCTTCACTCCGCCGCTGTCGGAATGGGACTGCGAGGGCGAGGGTCTGGACGTGAGCGCGGGCGACTCGGTGAGCCAGAAGGTCCGCGGGCGGGTCTAGCCTCGGGTCTTTCGGCGGGGGCAGAATGAGCGCTCATGGAGCGACTCTTCGTCTACGGTTCCCTCCAGCCCGGGGCTCCGAACGAGCACGTGCTCGCCGGCGTCGAGGGGCGGTGGCAGCCCGCCGTGGTTCGCGGCCGGCTGGTCGAGGCGGGCTGGGGCGCGGCGATGGGCTATCCGGCTCTCGTTCTGGACGAGGACGGGGACGAGATTCATGGGGTCGTGTTCAGCTCGCCAGCACTCGGCGCGATGTGGCCGAGTCTCGATGAGCTCGAGGGCGAGGAGTACGAGCGAGTCTTCACTGCGGCAACACTCGCCGACGGTGA
Organism: Candidatus Multivoradales bacterium; assembly: GCA_965212505.1. Classification (GTDB taxonomy): domain Bacteria; phylum Acidobacteriota; class Thermoanaerobaculia; order Multivoradales; family JAHEKO01; genus JAHEKO01. The sequence continues at coordinate 4,216,735 of OZ243123.1, read as the reverse complement.
GCGAGCTCAGGTGAGCGTCTACGTGCTTCGACGGTAGAGTGCCCGGCACGATGGGTGAGGGTCGAGACGGTGCGGCGGTCCGAATTCCGCCACCTCTCTGGTACGCAGCAGCGATGGTTGCGGGCCGGCTGGCCGAGCGCTGGGGCTACCCGCTGCCGTTGCCCCTGTCGGACAGTGTGAGCGTGGGTGCGGGCGGAGTCGCCGTCCTCGCCGGGAGTGCACTCCTTCTCGCGGCGACGGGCCTCTTCCGGCGCTCGGGCCAGGCGCCGGCTCCCTGGACGAGCACGCCCGAAATCATCTCGAGCGGTGTCTACCGGTACACCCGCAACCCCATGTATATCGGTATGGCGCTCCTCCAGTTGGGCGTCGGTATCGGCTTTCGGAGCGGCTGGATCGTCGCGCTGACGCCGCTGGTGCTCTGGTGGGTCTACCGCACCGCGATTCGGCATGAAGAGGCCTACCTCGAGTCGAAGTTCGGAGAGACCTACACGCGCTACAGGTCGAGCGTCCGGCGCTGGCTCTAGACCCGAGGGCGGCGACGTCCGCAATCTCGGCGGCTTCCGAGACCGGCGCTCGATCGGAAACGTCTGCCTGCGTCCGTCGAACCGGACGAGCGCTCACTCGAGCCTCGGAAAGGAGTGGCACCTCGAATGTCTACGACGCCCCGCGAATCCAATCGAACCCTGTTCTGTGCAGCTCTGATCGCCCTCGCCGCCGCGCAGGCGGCCGGAGCGGCCTCCTACACCTTCTCCAGCTTCTTCGGAGGCAACAACGTCGTCGGCCGGGACGTCGCCACCGCAGTCGCGGTGGATGGGTCCGGGAACACCTATGTAGTGGGCTCGACCTCCTCGAGCCCTGGCTTTCCAACGACGGCCGGAGTCGTGCAACCGGCATCGGCCGGCGGAGACGATATCTTCGTCGCCAAGTTCGACGGCGGTGGCTCGCTCGTCTACTCGACGTTGTTGGGCGGTAGCGGTAACGACAACCCGCTTGCGGTCACCGTCGACTCGACGGGCGCCGCCTACCTGACCGGTACGACGACCTCAGCCGACTTTCCAGTGACTGTCGGTACCGTCCAGGAGATCTTCGGAGGAGGTTCCGACGTCTTCGTCGTCAAGCTCTCTCCAGACGCGAGTAGCCTGGTCTATGGGACCTACCTGGGCGGGACCTCGACGACCGAGGTGGGTGGTGGGATCGCCGTCGATGCTGCGGGGAGCGCCTACGTCACCGGAAGAACGGCCTCCACCGATTTCCCGACGACCGCCGGCGCGTTCGACGTCGACTGCGGCCTCGGCGGCAACTGCACGGCGAGCAAGGAAGACGCCTTCGTCAGCAAGCTGGATCCAACCGGCTCGAGCCTCGTCTACTCGACGTTTCTAGGTGGCGACAAGCGAGACGTGGGACACCACGTCGCGGTAGACGCGGCCGGCGTTGCCTCTGTCGTCGGCCTGGCGGCGTCATCCGACTTTCCGGTAACCGGAAACGCGTTCGCCGCCGCATCGGCTGGCGGCAACGACGGCTTCGTCGTGCAGCTGAGCGCTGCCGGTGACGCTCTCGTCTACTCGACCTACCTCGGCGGAAGCGGTACGGATCTGATCGTCGGTTTGGATATCGATGCCGCGGGCGATCTCTACCTCGGCGGCTACACGCGTTCTGACGACTTCCCGACCACAGCCGGCGCCTTCGACGTCGTCTGTGGCAGCGGCACCTGTAGCGGTTCGTTGGACGCCTTTGCGACCAAACTGAGCCCCGACGGCTCTGCGCCGGCCTACTCGACCTTCCTCGGTGGATCGGGACTCGACTTCGGCTTTGGCGTAGCCGTCGACGACGATGGGCAGCTGCACATCGCCGGCACGACGACGTCGACCGACTTTCCCGTGCAGGATCCGATCGGGGGTGCTCTCACCAGCAACGCGACCTGCGCCCTCGACGGGAGCGGTATCGAAACGGGAGCGCCCTGTTCCGACCTCTACGTTGCCAAGTTGACCGCCGACGGCTCGGCGCTGCTGTTTTCCGACTTCGTCGGCGGCTCCGACGGCGAGACCCTCCTGACGGTGCCCAGCTTCAACCACAATCTGGCGCTGACCGGAGCGGGGGAGATGGTCGTCGTCGGAGTTACCCACTCAGTCGACTATCCGACCGCGAGCGCCTTTCAGGCCGCACTCGTGGGCGGTAGTGACGCGGTCGTAACCCGAATCGGCGACCTGCCGGGTACCGATACGACGCCACCGACGGCAGACGCCGGTGCGAATCAGGCGATTCATGCCGGCTCCCTGGTCATCGTCGACGGGAGCGGCTCGTTCGACGACAACACAGCCGGTCTCGATCTCCTCTACCAGTGGTCGTTCGTCAGCCTGCCGATAGGGAGCGGCGCCGTGCTCTCGGGTGCGGCGAACTCGTCGGCCAGCTTTGTCGCCGACCTTCCGGGCACCTATGTGCTCGATCTCGTGGTGACGGACGAAGCCGGCCTCGTGAGCGCTCCTGATGAAGTGGAGATCTCTTCGTTCAACGTGACCCCGGTCGCAGACGCCGGGCTCGACCAGATCGTCGTGGTGGACGACGTGAGTGGTCTGGACGGCTCAGGTAGCTCCGATGCCGATGGCGATTCGCTGAGCTACGCGTGGACTCTCGATTCCGCGCCTGTGGGTAGCTCGGCGGGACTGACCGGGGCGGCTTCCGTTTTGGCGACCCTCCAGCCGGACGTGGTCGGTAGCTACGTCATCTCCTTGATCGTCAACGACGGCTTCGTGGATTCGCCCTCCGATCAGGTCGAGATCACGGCGATCACGGCCGCCGACCTTGCGGAGTCGAAACTGCTCGGCGCGTGCGATCTGGTGTCGGCCCTGCCGGCGGGCGCCTTTGACGCGCCGGGGCATCAGAACGTGCTCTGCAACTTCATGTCCCAGGCGGTTCGCGACATCGACAAGGGCAAGACCAGCAAGGCGATCTCGAAGATCGACGACGCATTGGAGCGCACCGATGGTTGTGTGCTCCGCGGAGCGCCGGATCCGAAGGGAGGACAGGGCGCCGACTGGATCGTCGGCTGTGCGGACCAGGTGCCCGTCTACGAAAGCCTCGGCGAGGCGCGCTCGGCGCTCGACTAGGTGGGGAAACGAGCTCTCGCGGTGAGGGCCGCGAGAGCTCGCTCACCAGCGAGCGCGGCACTAGTTGAACGGCAGCTCTTCGTCGGGTGCTGCGAACGGTATCGGCTCGAGGCGTTGGCCGCACGACAGGTCGAGCGAGTCGGGAGCGGCACCGTCGAGGAACTGACCGACGATCGGGCCGGCGCACTGAGGCCAGCCGTTCGACGGGTCATGGGGTCGATGCGCGAGAACGAGGTGAGCGCTACTCGACAGGTGTCGGGCCACCTCCTCGGCGACGGCGGGAGGGGTCACCGGATCGACCGAGCCGGAGACGAGCAGGGTCGCGACGTCGCTCCGCACGGGCTGATGGAAGTCGGAGGGCACCTCGCCGCGTGGCCAGCCACGACATGACTCGATCTGATTGCGTACCCGGTAGGCGCCGACAAATGTGCCGGCGGCGTCTTCGAGCTCTGCGTCGAGATCGACGAAGGGGACGTCCTCGGTGCAGGTGATCGAGTAGTAGGTGCCGTGGTGGAACTTCTTGTAGAAGAAGCTCTGCCACCAGGTCGTCAGGGTAGCGGCGAGGCGGAAGTCACCCTGGGCGGACTCCTGGATCATTCGGGGCACGAGGCGGCGCTGGTCGGTCTCATAGAGCATGGCTCGGAGAGCCGAGCCGAAGATGCCCCGATGGATCGAAACTCGCTCTTGCTCGCCGGTTGCAGGGTTGGTGACTTGAGCGACCTGGGGTGCTCTCTCCAGGCGCTCGATCGCCTGCGCCAGCTTGGAGGGGAGATTCGGATAGCTCTTCGCACAGTCGGCTGCTGTGGCGCACTCGACGAAGAGCGCCTCGAGTGCTTCTTGGGCGAGTCGGGCGAACCCCTGGGGTGTGTGAACGCTCGGCGGAAGGGCTCCGAAGAGGACGGTGCGTTCGACGCGCGCTCCGTGGTGCCGAAGATACTCCTGAGCCATGCGAGTGCCGTAGGAGATGGCGACCAGACTAATGCGGTCGTAGCCAAGGGCATTGCGAACCGCTTCGAGATCCGCCATCGAGGCGGGAATGGTGTACTGCCGCAGGTCCGCCTTCGCGGCGAGCCGGTCGCGGCAGTCGGAGCTGTGCGCTGCGGGCCAGAGGTCGACGGCGTAGGACTGGAGGCGCTCCGGCGGGCCCGGTGGCGCGCACGGGAGTGGATTCGAGCGACCGGTGCCGCGTAGGTCCACGGTGACGAAGTCTCGGTTCTCGTTGAGTGCGGCGAACATGAGTTCGAGGAGCGGCATTTGATCCGCCGCCGAGAGGCTCGGGCCACCGGAGAGGAGGAAGATCGGAGGCTTGGTCGCGGCCACGCGGGCGGGCAGTGTGGCGACGAAGATCGGAATCTCTCGGCTCTCTTCGACGGATCGATTCTCGGGAACGGAGAGAACACCACAGAGGTGACGTTCTCCGAACGGCCCCTCGGGGCATCCGGCGAGCGCCAGTTCGGTCTCGGGTGGGGCGGTGGACTGGGCGGCGCCTGCGGCGGTGAGCGAAAACGAGAGTACGATTGCGAACAGTACGAGCTGCGGTCGTCGATAGGCCATCAAGGTCTCCTTGCGGAGCCGATTGCACCAGCTGGTCGGCCTACCGTCTTGAACGAATGTGCGCGGCCTCAGCGGAAGCTGGCCGGGGTGACCCCGACCCACCGGCGAAAGACCCTCGTCAGGTGGCTCTGGTCTGCGAAGCCGGCCGCCAGCGCGACCTCGACGATGGGCTGCCCCTCGCGAAGCAACTCCTTCGCTCGGCGGACTCTGAGTTGTGTCAGGTAGCCCTGCGGCGTCATCTGAAAGACCTCTCGGAAGCGTCTGATCAGCTGGAACCGGCTCAGCCCGCTCTCGCGTGCGAGTTCGTCGACACGAACCCCCTCTTCGATACGCCGCCTCGCCAACCGGAGACAGCGCTCGAGCGAGGGTGGCGCGGCGGCGGTTCGGTTCCCCCCTGAGGGGGACTCCCTTGGGCCTCCGTGTCTCTGGCCGAAGCTCGCTAGAGACTCCAGGAGTTCTGTAGTGGGTCGACCGCTCGAGGTGTCGAGATCGCGGTGGAGGTGCCGGAAGCGCGTGGCGAACTCGGGATCGGCGAGGACCGGACGGGTGATGTCGAGTGTCGCGCCGGCCTCGTCGAGGTGCGAGGGCTCGACGAACATCACTCGCAGGCGAACGGGCCGACTCCCGTGAACCCTGACCGAATGCACCACGCCGGGCGCAAAGACCGCGACGTCGCCGGGGCCGAACAGATACCGCTCGCCCGCATAGATCACCTCTTCGACGCCGGCTTCGACGATGCCGATGGCGTAGCGGCGATGGGAGTGAGGCGGGAACACCTGCTGGCGATAGTCGGCGAAGAGAAGCTCGACATCGTCACCGCCGCGCGGACGCCAGACCCGGGAACTTGCCGTAGACGTCGACGCACTCCGCCGTGCACACTCCTCACAACCTCGGTCTGACATTCTGTAGGGAGTACGGGCGACTCCGGCACTTCGTTCCACTGGCTGAGCCGATGCGGCTCCGCAATAGAATTCGTGGAGACATCATGAGACGAAATGTTCAGGTAGCTGCCCTCGGGCTGTTCGTCCTCGGAGTGACGACCGGCTGCGGCCGGAGCTCGGTTCCCGAGGCGGGTGCGGGGGGCGCCGAGGTCGAGGCGATTGCCGACACCGTTTGGGAGCACCAGCTCGAGCGGGAGTTGTACAACCGGCTCGCCTACGGCCTGCCGGTCGAGCGGCTGCCTGAGATGAGCCTCGACGATCAGCTCGGCGAGGCCGAGTTCGCCCGCTCGATACTCGACCGACTCGCCCGGCTCGATCTCGCCGACCTACCGCACGAGAGCTATTTGACCGCGCGCACGCTTCGCTACGAGCTGGAGCTGACCGCAGAGGCGCCCGACTTCTACTGGAACATGCTGTCGATGTCGCCCTATCTCTCGCTCTACACCTGGCGCACGATCAATGGGGTGTTCGGCGGCTTTGTCTTCGAAGGAGAAGCGGACCTCGAGCGCTACCTGCGGTTGCTGGGCGACTACGCGCGTCTGCTGCGGCAGCACCTCGAGAAGATCGCCGGCCAGGAGGAGCGGGGGGTCCGTCTACCTCGCGCTGCGCTCCCCGGAACGGTCGAGATGTACGAGGGCTTCCGGGATCAGTTTGCGGCTCGTCGGGAATTGGCGGCTGATCGACTCGAGGCGTTTGATGGGGCGGTCCGAGCGACCTTCGGCGATTCGGTCGCCGAACGGGTCGACGCCGTCGTAGCCGGGTACGACGCCATCATCGATCGACTGTCGGGCGACTACCGGGGGCTCGCTCCCGAGGCGGTCAGCGCGGCTCAGTTCGAGGGCGGTCGCGAGTTCTACCGGCACCGTGCGCGTCTCTTTACCACCGTCGACATGGAGCCCGAGGCGATTCACCAGCTGGGCCTCGACCGGGTGCGGCAGATCGATGCCGAGATGGCCGAGATCCGGGAGCAGGTCGGCTTCGAGGGGAGTCGGGAGGAGTTCCACGCTCAGCTGCGAACCGACCCGCGCTTTCTCGCCGAGACGCCCGAGGCGTTGGGGGATCTGTTCATTGCGCACGTCGGCCGCATGGAAGGTGTCGTCGATCGATACTTCAGCCTGATGCCGGAGGCCCCGTACGGCGTTCGTCGCCTGACACCGGCGGAAGAGGTCAACTCGACCTTCGGTTACTACTGGCCTCCCGAGGCCGGTCAGCCGGTCGGCTACTACAACTACAACGCCTCGCAGTTGGATCAGCGGTCCACGGTCGGCGCGGCGTCGCTGATCTTCCATGAGCTGCTGCCTGGGCATCACTTCCAGGTCGCCCTTCAGCGCGAGAACGAGACGCTTCACCCGTATCGGCAGAACAGCTTCAATAGTGCGTTTGCGGAAGGGTGGGCCGAGTACGCTTCGGCGTTGGGTGTCGAGATGGGGCTCTACGACGATCCCTATGATCACTATGGTCACCTGATCACGGAGATCTTCCTCGCCTCACGGCTGGTAGTGGACACCGGCATCGGCTATTTGGAGTGGCCCCTCGAGCGCGCTCGCGAGTACATGCGCGAGCACGTCTTCCAGTCCGAGACCGAGATCGCCACCGAGACGCTTCGCTACGCCACCCGTCCGGGTCAGGCGCTCGCCTATCGACTCGGGTCCGAGAAGATTTGGGAGTTGCGCCGCCGTGCGGAAATCGAGCTCGGCGAGTCGTTCGACATTCGCGCGTTCCACGCGACGGTGCTGGGGAGCGGCACGCTGCCGCTCGAGGTGCTCAGCGAGCACGTCGACTGGTGGATCGAGCGCCAGCGCTCGGTCGGTGGCTAGCGGCGTCCGGCCGACGGCTCAGTTCGAAGCGTTGCTGACCTTGAAGCCGGCCGGGATGGAGGCGTTGCCGGATGTCGACGTGTCGACGATCTCGGTCGAAGAGCGAAGGCGCTCGATCCTCTCCACTTCGCCGCCGCCCGCGCCCTGAGAGTTGTCACTCCCGGAGTCGTTCTGGTCCTTGTTGCGGCCGAGGCGGATCTTCTTGCCGATGCCTCGTAGGCGGCCACCGGGTGAGGACCCACCGTCGCTCGCGCCGACAACCACCGACTCGAAGACCAGTTCGGATCTGACGACCGACCCCTGCGCTTCGCTCCGGCGGCCCTCGTACTCGTTCAGCGCGGCCTGGAAGACTGGGAGTGCGGAGACCAACTGGGCCATCTCTTCGCCGCTCGGCATGTCGATGGCTGCGAGGTACTTCTGGTCGAGCTCCCAGATCTCTTGCTGCACAGGGATCTCGGGCCCGATCCAGAGATCGACGGTGACGACCGCACCGCCCGCCTCCTCGAGAGTCTTGCCCTTTTCGCGTGTGGTGATGATCCAGCGATCGTGCTGAGTCTCGAACCCGTTGACCGTTTCAGCACCGAGATCGATCTTCTCGAATTCGGTCTCGTGGGTCGACTCGCCACTCTGCCCGCCGGAGCCGGAACCGCCGAACATGCCCGCGAACATCTCGCGCGTCTGAGCGTTCTCCTCGCGACGTTCTGCGAAGGTCTTGCAGGTCGCCCGTTCCTTCTTGTAGTTGATGTCGCATTCGATCTCGTCGACGAGGCTGTAGTAGATGCCGCGGTCCTCGGCACGTGTCCGCTTCTCGTTGGCGCCGGCGAAGACCTCGGTGATCAGGCCGTCGCGCGTCGCAGAGCCGCCGAGTTTGTTGGCGAGGCCGAAGCCCTTGCCGAACTTGACCTTGCCGCGCTCCTTGATGCTTCCGTCTCCGAGTGCCGGTGCGGCGATGACGGCGAAAGAGAGGCCGATGAGTAGAAGTTGTCTGATTCGCACGTGAGTCACCTCCGGGAGAACGGGAACGCGAGGCGCAATATATCGTAGGGTTGTCGTGCCTCGGCGCTTGGGGTTCGGGACGAAGGGAGAGTGAAGCGCCGCCCATCGAAGGTAGGCCGCAGCCTCCAGAACGCATCGGACCCGGAGCGCTCGGGTCGCGTCGAGCCGTTGGTGCCCGTCTGGAGCGGAGGGGGCCGAGCTGCAACTGATCGTCTGCGGTCCGCGAACCGCGAACTCGAAGACCCGACAACTCTGACACCTCGTTTCGAAAGGAGAGCTGCCCATGAAGCTCAATCGTCTCGTCGTCCTCGTCCTCGTCGTCTGCATCCCCGGGCTGGCCGTCGCTCAGGATCTCTTTCCGCAGGCCGCCTCGGCGAGCGAGCTGCGCCGCGCCGACGGTCTGATCTGGGACGCTTCGTTGACCGATCCGTGGGTCTTCGACGGTGAGTTCGTACTCATCTGCCGGGGCGCCCCCTCCTGTTCGGCAGCGAGCCTCGCGAATGTCGACTTCGACCTCGCTCTGACCATGGTGCGCCCTGACGGAGACGGATCCCATTCGCACACGTTCTCGAACTTCGTAGCGACCTCGGTGACCGTCGATCAAGACGATCTCTTGATCGAGGGCGACATCGACTTCTCGGGCCAGTCGATTCCGATCACGGTGTCGATTGTCGAGGTGGCCGGTCGCGCCACCTTCTTCTTCGAGCTGGTTGGCAACGCTCACATCATCGGACCTATCGGTGGTGTGGTTGTTCGCTCGAGATAGGCGGCGGACCCTCCTGTAGGGTAGAAGGGAGCGCAGCGCCGGCCGTCGCCGATGGCCGGTCGCTCGATCCCGCCCGTGTCGTCCGCGCCTGAAACAGCAGTGTTCCGTACCTGGTGGCTCTACGCGGTGACCCTCTTCGCCTCCGCGTTCCTTCTGTTCCAGGTTCAGCCGCTCGTCGGCCGATATCTACTACCGGTCTTCGGCGGGACGCCGACGGTGTGGACCGTCTGCATGCTGTTCTTCCAGGCGATGCTCTTGGCCGGCTACGCCTATGCGCACTGGAGCGCGAGCCGCCTAACGCCCCGCGCGCAGGTGCTCTGCCACCTTCTGGTGATCGGTCTCGGCGCGTGGGCCGTGCCTCTGGTTCCCGAGGTGGCGTGGGAGCCATCGATCGATGAGTCGCCAGTGGCCGGCATTCTCGGGATTCTTGCCGTGACGGTTGGTCCTCCCTACTTCGCGCTGGCGGCGAGCGCACCGCTGCTCCAGAGCTGGTTCGGTTGCGCTGTGAGCGGCGAGTCGCCCTACCGGCTGTATGCGGTCTCGAACGCCGGCTCGCTTCTCGCTCTGCTGAGCTATCCGTTTGTCGTCGAGCCGCTCTGGCCGCTCGCGACGCAGGGCCTCAACTGGTCTTGGGGCTACGGCCTCTTCGCTCTCTTGGTGCTCGTGAGCGGCGCGCGATTTCTCGGCCGCAAGCCGACCACCCCGGCTCCCGGCGCGCCCGACGAGGGCGGAGCCGCGTCGACCTCCGGCCCCGTACCCCGCTCGGTGCGGTGGCTCTGGCTTGCGCTGCCCGCGTGTGCGGTGGCTCTCTTCATGGCCACGACCCACCAGCTCTGTCAGGACGTCGCCGTGGTGCCCTTTCTCTGGGTGCTTCCCCTCGGCATCTACCTGCTGTCGTTTGTGCTCACCTTCGGCAGGCGATCGCGGTACGAGCGTTCGCTCTTCCTGCCGGTGACCGCGCTTTTTGTCGTCTGGGTCTGCTGGCTGCTCTACCTCGAGTCCGGAAGCGATCTGGTCGAAGCGATCACGGCCTACTCCCTTACGCTGTTCTGCTGCTGCATGATCTGTCACGGCGAGCTCGTGCGGCTCCGACCGCCGACCGATCGACTGACCGAGTTTTACCTCACGCTGGCGGCGGGCGGGGTGGTGGGGGGTCTCTTGGTGGCGCTGGTGGCGCCGATCGTCTTCCCGGCCTACCTCGAATACCAGGTAGCGCTGGTAGCGCTCGGTGGGCTCATCGCTTGGATCCTGGCTCGCGAGGACGCTCCGAGTTGGACCCGCGGCGTGGCGACATTCCTGGTCGTCCTCAGCGCCTACCTGTTATGGCAAGGCCGGGAGCAGTTTGCCGACTACGACACCGCCGAGCGCAACTTCTACGGTGTGCTTCGAACCGGCACCAAGTTCGATCTGGATGTGGGTGACCACAAGCGCTCGCTCTACCACGGAGGGATCAATCACGGTTTCCAGTACCTGTCAGAGCAGCTCTCTCGAGAGCCGGTCTCCTATTACGGCCGCGAGAGCGGGGTGGGGTTGGCCGTGCGCCGTCACCGGGCCTCGCAGCCACGTCGGATCGGGGTGGTTGGACTGGGCGTCGGGGTGGTGGCGGCCTATGGCAAAGAGGGTGACCTTGTGCGGTTCTACGAGATCAACCCGGCGGTCGAGCGCATCGCGCGGGCGCACTTCCGGTACCTCGAGGAGAGTCCCGCACGGGTGGAGGTTGTCCTCGGCGACGCGCGCAAGTCGCTCGAGCGTGAGCTCGCCGAGCGTCCAGCAGGACACGCGTACGATGTGCTGGTTCTCGACGCCTTCTCGGGCGACGCTCTGCCGACTCACCTGCTCACCCGCGAGGCGTTCGCTCTCTACCTCGAGCACCTGAAACCCGATGGCCTGCTGGTGGCGCATATCTCCAACCGGCACTTCAATCTCGAGCCGGTGATCGACGGTCACGCGCGTCACTTTGGAAGAGACTCGGTGCTCATCGAGACCGACGACGACGATGAGGTGGGGCTCTACGCCGCGAGCTGGACCGTGCTGACCGGTAACCAGGTCTGGTTGGCACACCCGGACGTCGTCGCTGCGGTAGGGAAGGGTTCGGGCGACGGGTGGGAGACGCGCAGATTCCGGCCTTGGACGGACGACTACGCGAGCCTCTTCCCGCTCCTCTGGCGACGGTGACGCGCCCTAGGGCGCTCTAGAGGAGACGACGTGTCCGCCGCGAATGACCCAGGCAGGCCGAGCGAGTTCCGAGACATCGGCTGCAGGATCTCGCGAGAGGGCCAGCAGATCGGCCTGCATGCCAACCTGGACGCGTCCCGCAGGGAGCCCTCTCCGAAAGTGTTCCCGGGGGGAGCGTGGTCAGCGAGGCGAGGACGTGGTGCCGGTCGAGGCCGGTGTCGCACGGAGAGGTCGGGGCTATTCCCAACCTCTCCGGCGAGTTGGTGTCGACTACGGGTTGATGTTCTCGCTTCGCTCGAGCCGCTCGATCTGGGTTTCGAGGTTCTGCTTCGGCGCACCTTCCGGGGCGCGTGTGAGAGCGATCTTCGCGTGCTCGAGTGCCTTCTCGAAGTTGCCCTCCTGCGAGTAGACACGTGCCATACCGAAGTCGACCGGCCACTGGCCGGGGTTCTTCGCATAGTTCTTGCGGAAGATCACGTTGGCGTCTTCGAGATTGCCGGCCGCCTGTAGGCCGCGGCCGGCCATGTGAATTCCGACCGCGTTGGCCGTCGGATGGTCCATCGCCTGATCAAACGTCTCGAGCGCCTGCTCGCGCTGTCCGACCTGTTGCAGGACGGTCGACTTGTTGGCCATCGTCTGGAAGGTTGTGTTGGCGGCGATCGCCGCGTCGGCCCAACGAACGGCGTCCTCGTGGTACGCCTCCCGCGCGGCAGCCCACTGCGAGGCCTGGACAAAATTTTGGAAGTTGAAGCCGACGGCGCCCGTGAGCTCCTGGGAGATGGCGCCGTAGTACAGGGAGTCGCTGTCCGGAACCGAGACGCGGAAGGGGACGCGAAGGTGCTCCCAGTGCATCACCGCGAGCGCGGTGTCGAGCTGGCGGTCGTCGAATTCGAAGGTCAGCCACTCGCGGAAGAAGTCGGTCTTCTCCGAGCTGACGGTTACCTTGAGGGCGTCGAGGTCCGGCTCGTAGAAGAAGCTGCCCCAGGCGGAACTGTTGCGGTTGAAGATGACGTCCCACTCAGATTCACCGGGCGCCATGAAGAGGGCGTAGGTGCCGGCGGCGAGGGGCTTTCCTTCCACCTCGACGTCGTGCGAGAAGGTGATGGTGGTGTTCTCGTTGGAGCCCGCCCGCCAAGGCATCGTCTCAGCCGTGCCGAAGCCAGGGTAGAACGGGTTCTGAGCGATGCCCCAGGGCACCAGTTGGCCCCAGATTTGGCCGGTCCGGTCGTCGCCTGCTGGGCTGGTCACGTCGGGACTGTTGTAGTCGATGGTCACCGAGACCATGCCGAGGTACTGCGTGACGACGGAACGTTGATTGGCTCCCGGGGGAGGTGCGGTCAATCGCTGGGCGCTGAGCACTCCAGTGCTCGCAACCAGGAGCGTGAGAGCGAAGGTGAAGCGAACGAGGGAATGGCGCATCGTGAATCTCCTGTGGCTATCAGTGGGGTTGCGGACGCCGAGGTCCGCCCGACTGAGCGATACGTGCGTGTACGAGATTCTCGGTGTGAAGTTCCCGGGAGGGGACGATCCGCGAGGCGGGGTGGCCCCTCTTGGCTTCGCGATTCGGCACCCGAAACCTGGTTCGGCGACTCACCAGATCCTCTGGGCGCTCGGGCCGCCTGGCGGGCTGATCGTCCCGTATTCCGAGGGATTCGAACCGCTGACCCCCTCCTACTGAAAGAGATCGACCCCCCGCTTATTAGGGCGGTTCGGCTACAGTTGGCCTGGAGTAGGAGATCGTAATGTTTCTGAGATTCTCGAATTCGCAGAAGAACTTCCGTCGTCGGTCGAGCCCCCTCGTCGCGCTGCTCGTTGTGAGCGGCCTGGTGTCGACACTGCCTGCCGGCGCTCAATCGGAGACCTTCGAGGGCGCCACCGACGTCGTTGTGATCGAGGTTCCCGTCCACGTTACCCACAAGGGCGAGCCGGTCCGAGGTCTCAAGAGCAGCGACTTCGAACTGATCGTCGATCGCAAGAAGCAGAAGCTCCTCGATTTCGAAGTCGTGGACCTCTCGACCATCACCTCCGTGCAGGCGGCAACGCCCGCGGCGCTGCCGGTTGTCGCCCGTCGGCATTTCCTCCTGCTCTTCGACCTCTCCTTCTCGGAGCCGGCCGGCATCATCAAGTCGCAGATTGCTGCCCACAAGCTGGTGCTCGACGGCCTCCATCCGACCGATCTCGTGGGCGTGGCGACGTACTCCGAGGTGGGCGGCGCAAACGTCGTGCTCGGCTTCACCTCGGATCGTAATCAGATCGAACTGGCGCTCTCCACACTCGGACACCTCGAGGAGGGCCAGCGTGTTCACGACCCGCTCGGCATCGTGCTGGCCGATTTTCGGCAGGTCATGCAGAACGGAGGCTTCCAAGGCGACCTCGAGCGATCGACGCCTAAAGACGAGAATCCGGAGCGCTCCAACGGCTACGAGACCACGCTCTTCGCCAACTCCGACTACCTGAACGCGCTCAAAGATCAGGGTGCGATGAGCGGTATCGCCGGGCGCTCCCAGGTGCGGAACAAGATCCTCGCCATGAGCGGCTCTCTCGGCGAACTCGCCAACCATCTGGCGTCGGTTCAGGGGCGCAAGCACGTGGTCTTCTTCTCCGAGGGCTTCGACAGCTCGAGTCTTCTGGGCACAGACGACACCGGGCGCATCGCTCAGCTCAATGAGGAGTCGGCCGACGGCCAGATCTGGCGTGTCGACAACGACGAGCGCTACGGCGACCTCGGCACCCAGCAGGGTGTGTTCGACATGCTCGACCAGTTCAAGCGCTGCGACTGCACCATTCAGGCGGTACATACCGCCGGAGTTCGCGACGACGGCTCCTTCGATCGACGCGGCTCGGGAGAAGACGCGCTCTTCGTAATGGCCGACCAGACCGGCGGCGAGCTCTACCGGAACTACAACGACCTGAGTCAGGCGATGGAGTCGATGCTCGACCGCACGAGCCTCACCTACCTCCTCTCCTGGCAGACCACGGAGCCCGGCACTCCCGGCGACTTCTATCCGATCCGCGTGAAGCTCAAGGGCGGGCCGAAGGGCGCCCGGATCTCCCATCGCCCGGGCTACTACGCGCCGCGGCGCTACGCCGAGCTGACGGCCGAAGAGCGGCGCTTCAAGACCATCGAACTGATGATGGAGGGTCGCGAGGGCGGCGCGCTCGACGCCTCGCTCCTGACCGTGCCCTTCAAGATGGAGGGCGGCAAGGCCGATGTCATGACCATGCTGGAGATCGAGGGCTACTCACTCCTGCGCGGCCATCAGGGCCCGATACTGCCCACCGAGATCTTCGCCTATGCGATCGACGACGAAGGCAGGGTCGCGGACTTCCTGGGTCAGGCCGTCGAGCTCGAACTGGACAAGGTACGGTCGGCGCTCGACAGCCGCGGCTTCAAGTTCGTCGGACACCTGGAGCTCGAGCCCGGGAGCTACGAGATCAGAGTTCTGATTCGGAATGCTCTGACCGGTGCCACAGGGATGCGCGTGGCCGAGGTCGAAGTCCCGTCGTTCGCCGGTCCGGCATTGGCGCCGCCGCTCTTCATCGAGCCCGACGGTACCTGGCTGGTCGGTGAGGAGCGCAACGTCGAAGGGATGACGCGCTCCTACCCGTTGGCGGTGGGCGGCAAGCGGCTGGTTCCGGCCGCGCGACCGTACCTCCGTCCGGGTATGCAGGTGCCGCTGCTTCTGGTGGCGCACAACCTCGAGCAGGGCGGCCTCAGCGGCAAGAGTCGACTGGTGCCGGTCGACGGCAGCGCCGCCCACGAGATGGACCTGGTTGTTCAGCGACGCTCCGAGACCGGAGTGCAAGGTGTCGAGCGCGTCGCGGCGACCCTCGCCGCAGGCAACGCCCCACCGGGCGAGTATCGGCTCGAGGTGACGTTGCGTGGCGACGCGAGCGGGCACGAGGTGACCAGCTCGATTCCGGTGCGGGTCTACTAAGCGAAGCGAGACCGCCCGGCTCTCCGGGCGGTCGCCAGCGGCGCGGTATGCTCGATCTGATGAAAATCGAGCTCCGCTACTGCCGCACCTGAGGACGCTCTCCGTCGAGAGCGGCGAGTCTCGCCGCCACCATCGAAGAGCGCCTCGGCCAGAGCGTCATCCTCACGCCGACGGATCGGAGCGGCCAGTTCGACGTGCTGGTCGACGACCAGGTGATTGCCCACCGAGGCGGCAACGTCGCGACGCGCATCCTCTTCGGCGCCGGCTTCCCGGAAGTCGATGCCGTCGTGGGCGAGATTCAACGCCGGGCGGAGTAGGCATGGACCGCGGCGCCTCCGGCCGATCGCCGGCCGACCGGAACGTCGGCTTGCCGACAGCGCTGGTCAAGGATGGCAGGCCGCTCCTCAGCGTGACGGCACTGGCGCTCGTCTTCTCCGGTTGCTTCGCTTTGTTCGTGAGTGCCGCGGGCCAGTTTCTCCCACACGATATTCACTTCCTCGGAGCCTCGGCGGACGACGTGGGGGCACTCGCCGAAGGTCGGGTTGCGGCGTTCATGTTTCACGATCGAGTCGCCTTTGGAGGATCGCTGATCGCCATCGGCTGTCTCTACCTGTGGCTCATCGAGTTTCCCCTGGCGCGCGGTCGGCGCTGGGCGTGGCGAGCGATCGCCGTGAGTGGAGTGGTCGGCTTCGCGAGCTTCCTGAGCTACCTCGGCTACGGCTATCTCGACTCCTGGCACGGGGTGGGAACCGCGGCGCTTCTCCCGCTCTTCGCGACGGGGCTCGTGCTGTCGCGTCGCCGCCTCGAAAGAGGCAAGGCCGCCTCGAACAGCCTGTACTCATGGGGCCGACGGGCGTGGCCGGGTCGTGCGCTACTCCTCGGGACGGGAGCGGGGATGATTCTGGCGGGAAGCACCATCATGGTGGTCGGCATGACCAGCGTCTTCGTGCCCCAGGATCTCGAGTACATGCGCGTCACGACGGCCGCCCTCGACGCCTTCAACTCGCGCCTCGTTCCCCTCATTGCTCACGACCGAGCGGGGTTCGGGGGTGGCTTGACCTCCTGCGGTTTGCTGGTCCTCTTCTGCGTTTGGTACGGCACCCCGAGTCGATCCCTCGCGCAGGCGCTCGCATGTGCCGGTCTGTTCGGGTTCGGAACCGCGATCGGAGTGCACTTCTTGATCGGGTACACCGACTTCAGCCACCTTGCCCCAGCCTACGCAGGCTTCTCGATCTATCTCCTGGGCCTCGGACTTTCGGTCCGCAGCTGGGAGCAGAGGCCCGTGGAGAACTCCCCCGAGATCAGCACCCACGAGGGGTAGGTCTCCGCCGTCGTGGTCGTTGCCGCCGATGTCTGGAGGTGTTTGACATGAGGTGGTGTGTCGAGGCCGGGCAATCAAATCAGGATGCGCAAAGAGCCAACTCGGTCCCTCTAACCAGGCAGGAGGACTCTACGATGGGCAAACCGGTCATCTTTATCCCCGGCTTTCCGGGTACCGACCTGCACACGCGGGACGATGGCAAGAAGATCTACCTGAAGCTAAAGCCGCTGCTCAATCCGTCGGACGAGCTCCTCCGGCAGCTGCAGGGACCCAACGATTTGGCGGCGCTGGATCCGATCGTCGCGGGTGAGCCGGTCAAGCGGCTGGCAAAGATCCTCATCTTCGAGCTCTTCAAACAGGCCGGCACCCTCTACGACATCCTCGACGACTACGACCTCGAGCTGGTCAAGTTCGGCTACGACTGGCGACGCCCGGTCTGGGATGACGAGATGCAGCTGCGGCTCGAGCAGGCGGTACGGAAGCTCCGCCAAACGACCGGAGAGAAGGTGACCGCGATCGTCCACTCGACCGGCGGCCTGGTGCTCCGACGCCTCGTGGAGCGCAAACCGTCGTTGGTCGCGATGTTCGAACGGGTGATCGCGTTTGGCGTTCCCTGGGCGGGTCTGCTCAAGACGCTGCGCTACATGGACGGCAAGGAGGGGATGCTCACCATCAAGAAGCACGAGGCGCAGCGCATCATCGCTCACTCGTGGGCCGCGGCCGACCTGCTGCCGCCCGACCCCGCAAATAGCGACATGAGAGATGCGCAGGGCGACGACCTCAATATGGTGGTCGACGGAAACGGCCGGCAGACCAGCCCCTTGGTCAAGACCGGCTGGTACAAGCCCGAGCTGCGCCACGTCCTCGGACAACGGGCCACTGAAACGGGTGCCAACCTCGGTCACCGCAAGCCGACCTTCGACATCGGCGATCGTGTACTGCCGGTGACGAACGTCGTCGGCTGGGGCGCCCCAACGCTGGTCCAAGCCAAGATCACCGGCTCCGGGAACAGCCAGAGCATCGCCTACGCGCCCGCTGTCATGGAGCCTGGCGCTCTCGACGGCGGGGACGGTACCGCACCTTGGCGGTCCGCCTCGTGGCTACGTGGCGACCACGTGACCACCTACCACGTGCCGGTCGGCTATCACCGGGGTGCGAAGAAGTACCCGCACTCGAGCCTCTGGCGCAACCCGGGGGGTCGGAATCTCCTCGACCACTTCCTGGGGGGCGACGACCTGAAGAGCTTCGTCTACGCTGCGGTGGCGGCGCCCGATTTTGCCGCCAAGACAAAGGCGCGAGCGCGCGTTTGGATCTCGGCGCTCGATGCCGACGGAAAGCCGCTTGAGAACGTGGAGATTCGCGCCGTCGACCTCGAGTCCGGCTCGTCTCAACCGACCGTCAAGGCGCTCGGTTCCGGGCGCCACAGGCTGAGTCTGCCCCGCGGCAGGATGAGGCTCGTTCAGAACGACAAGTTCCGTCGAACGACCCTCCGGATCTCCTGGGATGGCGGTAGCGTCGATCGTGTCGTCTTGGTGAACGAACAAGGCGGCTGAGAGCCCGGTCGAGACTCCAGTAGTATCCGCCCACGGTAGTTAATGCGCGAAACCTGGGGCAGCAGGTTGGGGTTCGTTCTGGCGACGGCGGGATTCTCCGTCGGGCTAGGAAATATCTGGCGATTCCCGTATCTCGTCGGCGAGAACGGTGGCGGCGCCTTTCTGATCGTCTACGTGGCGTTTGCGGTGCTGATCGGAATCCCGCTGATGACCGCCGAGATCAGCCTCGGACGCAAGGCGGGCCTGACTCCGATCGCCGGGATGGAACGGCTCACCGGCTCGAAGAAGAGCCCCTGGAACCTCATCGGCTGGTTCGGGGTGATCGCTGCGGTGCTGATCAGCGCGTACTACGTCATGTTGATCGCCTGGCTGGTCGCCTACGTGGTCAAGACGGCGAGCGGTGCGAGCCTGGGCGCGACGCCGGCCGAGACGCGTGCGCACTACGAGACGTTCGTCGCGACGCCGGGCCCGATCATTGCCTACTCGGCCGCGGTGATCGTCTTCATGGCTCTGGTCGTGCGGCAGGGGGTGGCGAAGGGGATCGAGCGATTGGCCAAGGTGCTCATGCCACTGCTTGTCGTCCTTCTGACGGTGCTCGCGATTCGGGGATTGACCTACGAAGGGGCCGGCGCTGGCCTGACCTGGTACCTCAAACCCGACTTCTCCGCGCTCGATGGCGCGGCGGTGATGGCGGCGCTCGGCCAGGCGTTCTTCTCGATCGGCATCGGCATGGCGGTCGCGTTTGGTCTCGGGAGCTACCTTCAGCGGGGGGCCGACGTGCCCGGCAACGCCGCCATCGTCGTGCTGTTCGATACCGGCATCGCCTTCGTCGCCGGGCTCATCCTCTTCCCTGCGCTGTTCGCCTTCGGAATGGATCCCGACCAGGGGCCCGGTCTGCTCTTCGTCACCATGGCGGCGCTCTTCGAACAGATGCCCGGCGGTGCGATCTTCGGCACCGCGTTCTTTTTTCTCCTGCTGGTGGCGGGTCTCACGTCGCAGATCGCGATGTTCGAGGTGCTCGTCGCCTGTCTGATGGACTCCTGCTCCATAGAGCGGAAGCCGGCGGTGACCTGGGGAGGGCTCGGGTCGTTTGTGCTCACGGTGCCGATCGTCCTGTCGCTCGGACCGTGGTCGGAGTTTCGTATTCTGGGGATGAACCTCTTCGACTTCGTCAATCGTGTTTCGGGTGACTACCTGCTGGCGCTCGGAGGCATCCTGATCTCGCTCTACGTAGCCTACGTCTGGGGCTGGGAGCGCTTCCGCGACGAGACGAACGAAGGCGGCGGGCGCTTCCGTGTCGCGCCGTGGTGGGGGCCGCTGATTCGGTTCGTCATTCCGATCGCGGTGACGTTGGTACTGCTTGCTGGACTTGGCGTGATCGGCTAGACGCTCCACAGAACCTCGGAGGAGCTGATGAAGCGACGGTCGATCAGTCCCTGGGGCCTCGGCTTCGACCGCCTCGGTCCCTGCTCGATCGGCACCTCGTCCTGCCCGACCTCGTGATTGAGATCGAGGGTGGCCGAGGCCTCGAATCCGGCTAGTTCAGTACCAACTCAGGATTGTCGCCGGCGCCCAGCTGAACCTGTCCCTGCCACGCGCGGCCGTCGGGCGTCGTGGCGTGCACACTCCAACTGCCGGGGGAGAGACCGGTCACGGTCGTTCGACCCTGTGCCATCGGCCACTGGTTGAGGCTGTTGATCCACATCATTCCGCGGAACGGGCGGCCCTGCGAGTCGAAGATCTTTACCGTTCCGAGCGCCGGGTCGCCGTCGAGCTCCGGAATCCGCACCGACAGCCGAGCCTCCGGTTGGAGCGTTACGGTGACGGGTTGGCTCGGAACGGTGACCCGTACGTCGGCGACCGCTGTACTACCGGTGCCGATCACAAGGTCCCACGTCCCTTCCGCGAGGCTGAGCACGGTGCCACCATCGCCCTCGCTCGAATAGGAGCCATAGGTCACCCGGTTGCCGGCGGTGTCGAAGACCGTGGCGACAAAGCTACCGGCGAGCTGGCCGTCGGCGAGTGTCACGTAGACGCGGAGTCCGTCGGTGGGCGTCAAGAGGATCTCGATCCCGGGCTGGTCGCTCCCATCGGCCACCGTGACGGCGCTTTCGCCCGGGCCGTAGCCGTCCTTCTGTACCAGCGCCCGGTAGCTGCCGGCGCTGGCCTCGGAGAATCTGAAGAAACCCGCAGAATCGGTGATGGCGGACGCGTTGAACCAGGTGTGTTGGTTGGGAGATGGCTCGAGCGATTCCAACTGCACCGTCGCGTTGGTGATCGGCCGGGAGTCTGAGGCGTCGCGGACCCAACCGGTGACCTCTGCCGTGGCGATGCGAATGGTCACGTCCTGATCCACGCGGACCTCGATCTCCTCCTGGTGGTTGAGCCCGGTCTGGTAGTTCTGGACCGAGAGGTGGTAACGCCCAGGCTTGAGGCCCGAAACTTCGAAACGACCCTCGCTGTCGGTCATGCCACCAGAACTCGCTCCGATGTCAACTCCAGAGACGGTGACCGGGGCGCCCGTCACGGGCTCGGCTCGGCGCAGGACAACTCCCGTTAGTGTGAGCCCCTGTTCGAACTCCAGGTCGAGTACCGTTTCAGGCACTCCGGTTGACACTGTCGTGTGCCCACTCGCGGTGAGGCCGCTGGCCCCCAGCTGCGCCACCACGCTGTAGTCGCCGGGTGCCAGGTCTTCGATGCGGTAGGTGCCGTCTCGATTGGCTCGACCGGGGCTGAAGCCTCTCGGCGGCCTGGCGGCGTAGATCTGAACGTCGCCGACGCGCTCGGACTCGAGTCCCAGAATGCGGCCGACGATCGCGGCGCCAGTTTCGAGACGCACTTCGTATCCCGAGAGCCCGGCGGGTCCGATTTCGATGTTCTCGAGCGAGCTGGAAGCGAAGCCCTCCTTGGTCACCTGCAGGCTGTAGATCCCCTCGCCGAGGCCGTCCAAGCTGAACTGGCCCTCTGAGTCGGTGATGCCCTGCGAGTTGCCGAGAAAGTTGTACGAGGTCGCGTGGAGCGAGAGATCGGCGGTGGCGATCGGGCTGCCAGCCGTGTCGACCACCCGCCCCGAGAATGTGACGCCGCCCTCGAGCGAGATGTCGAATACGTTGTCTCCCGGCTCGACCTCGATCGTTCGATTCATCTGCTTGTGATTGTCGTGGTTGACGGTGATGGCTCGACTGCCCGGCGGGATGCCGTCGAGCCGATAGCGACCTTCGCCGTCGCTCGTGGCGGCGCCGTGGAACGTCTGTCTAAACCCGGATCGCCCTTCCATCGACAGGACCTGAGCGCCGGAGACCGGCCGCCCGCTCGGGCCTCGAATGCGACCGGAAACGGTGGCCCCCCGCTCGAGCACCGCCCGAACGCCGTCGAGGTCGCGGCCCGGCTCGACCGTCAGGCTGTCGATGCGCGCCTGCACGTACCCTTCGGCGCGTACCTGCAGCTCGAGCTCGCCTGGGTTGACGTTCTCGATGACGAACCGTCCGTCGCCGTCGCTACTCGCGCGAGCGTTGGACATGGAGGAGGAGGCCAAGCCCATCGTGCGGGTGACCTGCACCGAGACGACCGCGTCGGCGATCCCGGCTCCACCGGCGTCGACGACGACACCACGAACGGTCGAAGCGCGTTCCAGCTCGATCGACACCGGCTGGTAGGTGGGGGCGGTGACCCCGCGTACCGTGTTCTCGGCGTAGCCGGTCATCTCGACCCGCAGGTCGACCTTGTCGCCCTCGGCACGATCGACCACCGAGAAGAAGCCGTTGACGTCGGTGACCATTGCGGGGGGCGACTCGCTCTCGATACGGCTGACGAAGATTCGCGCGTTCTGAACCCCATCGGAGGCAAAGACCTTGGCCCCTTCGAGCGGGCTGCCATTCCGGTCTGTCACTCGCCCTTCGATGGTGAAGCCGGGGCCGAGAGCCACCTCGCCTACGTCCAACTCGGCCGTCGTTTCGGTGATCTCGAGAATGCCGAGTTCCTCCGAGGCGTGGCCGGAGGCGGAGATTTCGACCTCGAACAGTCCCGCTGGAAGATCCGACACGGCGAAGCGCCCCTCCTCGTCGGTAAACGACGCGATCGGCTCCTTGCTGCCGAGCGACCTTTCCAGCATGTAGCGACGTACGTTGTTCGGATTGACTGTCTTCTTGACCTCGACGCGGGCACCCGCGATGGACAGTCCTCCCTGGTCGACGACCGAGCCGACCAGGGTTCGCCCCGCCTCGAGCACCAGCTCGAGGCCATTGCGAGCCTCGGTTCGTGGGTTGGCGAGTGGCAGCTCGGTCGGAGCGAAACCCGGATGCGCGGCGCGCACCATGTAGGCGACGCCGGCATCGAGTCGAGAGAGTGTGAAGCGGCCAGCGGGGTCTGTGACCGCCGGAGTGAGCCAGGCAGAGGCCTCCCAGGTCCTCCGACCGCCGGCGGCCATGTCGACCGACGCGCCGACCTCGGCGCCGGAGATCGGGTTGCCCGCTTCGTCGATCACGACGCCTGAGAGCTGAATCGTGGGTCGCAGTTCGATCGCGGGACCCGACCCCTCGCTGCCTAGTTGCGCCGCACTGTTCAGGTAGCCGGGCGCGGCTCCCCAGAGCCAGCCTCTGCTGCCGGACTCGATCTCTATCTCATAGCCGCCGGTTGCGTCGCTGCGAACGAAGTCGACCGGGCGCCCCGCCAGCCAGACGAAGGCGCCACCGATGCCGTTCTGTCGTTCGGCGTCGACCAGTCGACCGGAGTAGAGCGGGCGCGGTTCGAGGGTGATCTCGAGTGGCCCGTCCGAAGGCCAGTCCGCGGCCTGCACGTACTTCTCGATACGGCGCCCGTCGGCCGCGAGAACGTGGAGCTTCAACGTGTCCTCTTCGCCGAGCGCCACCGACACGCCGCCCTCGTCGTCGGTCCAGCCGGCCGGCCAGCGTCGCTCCGCCACGCGCACCAGCACACTTTCGACGGCGGCGCCCTTTGGGGTGAGGACGCGCAACGAGCGCGCGATGCCTGGAACCAACTGGAGGTCAGCGCCTCGGGTACGGACGCTCGTTCGCTCAGCCTCATAGTGCCCCGGGGCCCAGGCGTAGATGTCGACGGCCTCGTCTGCGCCGCGTCCGACCTGCGCCATCCCGTCTGCGTTCGTGAACGCCTGACGATAGGCGGGGCGCCAGTACTCGCGCCTCATTCGCCGGCGCTCCGGTCGAGGCGGAGCACTCGCGCGCACAAGGGCGTTGTGGAAGGGCTGGCCCTCGGAGTCGGCTACGCGAACCCGCACCGGGGTCTCGGCCACCAGCTCCAGGTCGGGCACACGCCGAGTCTCGAGTAGCGGCCAGAAGTTGAACTCCATCGGTCGGTAGCCGCGGGCGGCGACGTGCAGATGCCACATCCCCGGCTCCGGTGCTCGCACGTCGAAGGAGCCGTCGGCGCGGGTGGTGACGACGTCGACCGGCTCGGGGAAGAACTTGCCGGTATCGAGCAGTCCGTAGAAGCGGTAGGAGTTGGTCTGTGCGAACAGCTGAACCTGGACGCCGGGCACACCGGTGCCGTCCCGGGTCACTCGTCCACTCGCCGTGAGCTGTGCGGACAGCGACCCGGCGAGCAGGCCGCAGGCGAACGCCGCGGCCGTCGGTAGCAAGAACCTACGCATTACACCAACCCCCTTCTAGTAGCGAAACGAGGTCGTCTGGTCAAAGGGTCTACGTATCCATCATTCTACTCGTTCACTCGAGTGCGAAAACGCGCACCTTTCTTGCAGTGGCTCAGGTTGTTCCACGCAAGCGGGATCGGATGATGAGGAAAGGAGCCGTTCTGATGAACGACGCACGAATGAGAACTCGGGCAATTTTCCCCAAGGTGGTGACACTTGCCCTGGTGACACTTATTGGGACTACAGTTCCCGCGCCGGCGGTAGATCTCTTTAGTCGCTCGAGCGAAGTCGACCTGATGCTCGAGGAGCCCTCCCGGGTGAAGCGGCAACGCGCAACCGTCGAGCTTCGCTTTCTGACCGTCGACGACGTTTTCCTGGAGCGAATCGGTGTCGACTTCAGCGGTACGGTGAGTGGCGAGGTGTTTCGGAACAACGGCCCGGTCCAGGGGGCCAAGTTGATCTTGGAGGTCTTTCGCGTCGACCTCGCGAACGGCGGCGGTGAGACGGTGCGCAAGACCGGCCGCGAAGTGGTGACCACCGACGCGGCCGGCAAGTTCTCCGTGCCGATGAGGAACCTCGTCCCCTCGGATGATCGGAAGGACATCCTCGCCGGCAAGGTCGCTTCGCTGCGGGTCGAGGCGACCGGCAAGAACGGCAAGAGGGTGGATCACATTCACCTGCGCGGCTCGACCGCCTTCGGCGGTCTGCTCGAGGACTAGCGAGTCGACGTCACCGCACGGGGCGGCAGTCCTGTAGCCCTGGGGCTCGCGCCCCGGGGCGATGAAGGTGACGGGTAGACTCGCGCCGTGAGTATCGCCACGCCGGCGGCGACCAGCCGCTTCTCGCTCGTACGCCGCCAGTCTCTGGCGCTGGCGGCGCGCCTGACACCCGAGGATTGTCAGATCCAGTCGATGCCGGATGCCAGCCCGACGAAGTGGCACCTGGCGCATACCACCTGGTTCTTCGAAGCGTTCGTCCTCGCGAGTCTCGACGACTATCGCGTCTTCGACGAGGACTTCAACTACCTCTTCAACTCGTACTACCAGGCGATCGGGCCGATGCACGCCCGCCCTCGGCGGGGGCTCCTTTCGCGGCCGCCTCTCGACGAAGTTCTTCGCTATCGAGAGCACGTCGACGCGGCCGTAGAAGCGGCGCTCGACAGCGGGCGCTTCGAGGACGCAACGCTCGACCTGATCGAGTTGGGACTGCAGCATGAACAACAGCACCAGGAGCTTCTGCTCACCGACATCCTGAACGCGTTTTCGGCCAATGCCCTCTTCCCGGCCTATGCGGCGACCCACGAGGTCGTCGGCGCCGGTCAAGCTCTCGAGTGGGTCGACAGTTCCGGTGGCGTCGTCGAAGTGGGCCACGCGCAAGGTGGTTTTCACTACGACAACGAGGGGCCGTCGCATCGGGTCTTTCTGGAGCCGTTCGCTCTCGCCTCGCGGCTGACGACCAACCTCGAGTACCTCGCGTTCATCGAAGATGGGGGTTACCGTTCGCCCGAGTACTGGCTCAGCCCCGGGTGGGCGCTGGTTCAGGAGGAGGGGTGGCGCGCACCTCTCTACTGGCTGGAGCGCGACGGCGCCTGGAGCGAGTTCGGCCTGGGCGGGCTGCGACCGCTCGTGGAGGAGGCGCCGATCTCCCACCTCAGCTACTACGAAGCCGATGCCTACGCCCGCTGGTCTGGGGCGCGATTGCCGACGGAGTTCGAGTGGGAGGCGAGCGCTCGTACACGTTTCGAGGAGAGCCGCGAGTCAGGGAACCTCGTGGAGGACCAGCGTTGGCAGGCCCAACCTGCCGGGCCGTCGATCGACGGACTCTCTCAGCTCGCGGGCGATCTGTGGGAGTGGACGTCCAGCAGCTACGCTCCGTACCCGGGCTATTGCGCGGCTCCGGGCGCGGTTGGTGAGTACAACGGCAAGTTCATGGTCAATCAGTATGTTCTTCGGGGCGGCTCGGTGGCGACGTCTCGCTCTCACATTCGGGCGACCTATCGGAACTTCTTCCCAGCCGAGGCGCGCTGGCAGTTCTCGGGTGTGAGACTGGCGCGCAGCCTCTAGGGCAGACAGGTCTCGTGGGCGTCTCGACCTGCCTTCGATGTGATCGCCTCGATGCCGATGGATTGTCGGCTCTTTGGTGTTGCGCGTAGGCTGGCCGGGTGCGATGGCCGCGGACGGAAGACGAGCTCGTCGCAGAACAGCTGCGGCTCGCGGCGCTCGAGCCACAGCTTTGGACACCCCCGGGTGACGAGTGGACGATTGGTGGCTGCTTCGTCTGCTTTCCACGCGGCTACGGCGGAGTTGGCGATACAGGAGATCGAGCCTGGGCCGGTGCCGCGCTCGGATCCTCCTGCGAGACCCTTCAGACCGCCCTCGCGACGGGGAGTTCTGCGGGTCCCTACCGTGCGGGGTTGCTCGCGATTCGTGAGGGGCGATGCCTCGAAGCGGCCGTACGTCGCCTGTCGCGGCGACCCGACGTACTACTGGTCAACGCCACCGGCCTGGACCACCCGCGTGATGCAGGCCTCGCCGTGCATCTGGGCGCGATGCTGGAACTGCCGACGGTCGGGGTCACGCACCGCGCGTTCCTCGCTCAGGGCGAGCCGCCCGCGCGGCGTCGCGGCAGGTCGAGTCCGCTGATGCTCGACGATCGACGTGTCGGTTCCCTACTCTGTACGAGTGACGGGTGCTTGCCGCTGGCAGTTCATCGAGGATGGCGGACCGACGCCGATACCGCCGAGAGGGTCGTAATGGCGGCGTGTCGAACTGCACGTACTCCTGAGCCCCTTCGCGCGGCCCGTCGAGTGGCACGGACGGCGCGCGCGGCGAGCGACCGCGGACGAGCGTGAGCAGGAATGTGCGCACGCGGGGCGCGGTTGTAGAGAGACACAGCGACGACAGGAGATCCGAAATGCTGACCCGAACCGACGCCAGTTGCAGTCTGATCATCGCTCCGAGCGAGCTTCCCGATCCCGAGCTCGACGTTCAGTCCTCGGTCGGCACCGAGCAGACGGCGGTTCTCGCCGGCGGGTGCTTCTGGTGTGTCGAGGCGGTCTTCAAGCGCCTCGACGGAGTTCACACCGTACGCTCGGGCTACGCGGGTGGCACCCCAGAGACCGCTGACTACCGGACGGTGTGCAGTGGTGAGACAGATCACGCCGAGGTGATCGAGGTGAGCTTCGATCCTCAGAAGGTGAGCTTCGGTCAGCTGCTCAAGATCCACTTTGGCGTTGCACACGACCCGACTCACGTCGACCGACAGGGTAACGACGTCGGTCGCCAGTATCGGTCCGCCATCTTCTACGCCGACGAGGAACAGCGTCGGGTTGCAGAGGCCTACATCGACCAGCTCGAGACCGCGGGGGTCTTCGATGCCCCGATCGCCACGACCGTCGAGCCTCTCGAGACGGTCTACGAGGCCGAGGCCTATCACCAGGACTACGCCGACCTGAATCCGACGCAGCCATACATCGCGTCGATCTCGACGCCCAAGGTGCAGAAGTTGCGTACCTACTTCGGCGACCAGCTCAAGCCGGACGAGAGCTGATCGCCGGCCGCGCTACATCGGGATGATGCGGCGTACCGAGAAGGTGAAGGTGGTGCCGCCGGCGGTGATTCTGTCGCCCGTCTCCAGCTTCGCTGATCTCACTCGGTGGCCGTTGAGGAAGGTGCCGTTGCTACTCTGGAGGTCGCGTACGAAGAACTCGCTGCCGCGCTCTTCGACTTCGAAGTGACGAGCCGAAACCGCGGCGTCGCCAAGCCGAATCGCCCCCTGCTCACGACCCACGATCGTCGCACCCGAGCGGAGCCGGAAGTCGGCGTCGCCTGGCGGAAGGCCCTCCTGGCTGAGGAAGCCTTTGACCTTCACCATCACTGGGGATCTCGGCAGCTCGCCTTCACGGATCAGTTCGGTGGCGCCGCCGGGTGTCGCGCCGGCGGCGGCACGGGCTTCGGGTACCAGGATGGTCTCCGCGCCCGTGTCGCGACCGGCAGGCGCACCGCAGACCGAGCAGCTCGAGCCCGGTCCAGAGACCGGCGCCTGGCAGTTCGAGCAGCGATTCTCAGCCATCGGCCGCATCTCTCCAAGAGAGCCGCAGGGAGCGCGGAGGAATCAAAATCACGCGCAGCCGATGGGTCTGGTCTTCGGTGACCGAGACCTCGGTGCGTCGGACCAGGTCGAGCTTGGCTTCGACGCCTGTCACTCGCACGTCGATGACGTGATCTCCCACCGGCACCGGGATGGTTGTCCAAACGTCTCGCCCGATCGATCGCTTGAAGAAGTTCTTCGAGCCGTTGAGCGAGCGTCGCCAGATCTCGCGCCCGTCGACCTCGACGTGGAGGGAGGCGGCCTTGAGGCGGTTGCGGAAGACGATCTCGAGCTCGCCGGTGGGTACCGGCACGGGTGGGGTGGGCGCCTCTTTCACTTCGAGCACGGGGCTCGGAGTTGGAGCGGGGGGTGGTGTCGCCGGTGGCAATTCGGCCTCGACCGGTCGGGGCTTCGGAGGTCGTTCGGTCAGAGTCTCTTCAGGGACGGTCGGAGGCTCCGAGAGCTCGATCGCCAGCGTCGATTGGTTGGGCAGATCCGGAGAGAATGGGACGGTGCGTCCGACACGAAGTGGCGGCCCGCTCGGCCGAGAGTCGGGGTGCGCGTCCGCCGTCCAGGGCCCGTAGCGGAGGCCGAGCGCGCCCGCGGCGAGAACCAGGACGAGCGCGGCCCAACCCAAGCGTGAGCTGCGGGCGTCTTCCGCTTCGGCCGGCGGGTCGACTTGGAGCTCCGGCTCGGGGACGACGGTCGGCAGGGGCATGGTTGCCGTTCCACTGCCCGAAGGGCGCCTGTCGCTCGAAGGACGGGAGAGCTGGATCGGCTCGGACTCCACACCGCGAAGAGCGTGCGCGAAGTCGAGCGCGGTCTCGAATCGGTCGTTCTGAGCTTTCGATAGCGCCCGCATCGCCACCCCGGCGAGAACCGGATCGATCTTCGAATCGATCGTCTGCGGGGGCCTCGGATCGATCTCTAGGATCATGTAGGTGAGACTCGGAAGCGAGTCGGCCTCGAACGGGACGGCTCCGGTCAGGCATTCGTAGAGCACCGCGCCCAGCGAATAGATGTCGGAGCGATGGTTGACGTCCTCGTTGCGCAGCTGCTCCGGAGACATGTAGAAGGGGGAGCCCGGAATCCAGTTCGAGTGTGTGATCGACATCGACGCGAGCTTGGCGATGCCGAAGTCGGTCACCTTGATAGCGCCGTCGCGGCCGCACAGGATGTTGCCGGGCTTCACGTCGCGATGGACGAGCCCCTGGCGGTGCGCGGCGTCGAGAGCGATCGCGACCTGTTCGACGATCTCGAGGGTGCGGCTCTGAGGTGGCGGGCCGGTTTCGGTCAGCACCTCCTGTAGCGAGCGGCCATCTACCCACTCCATGGCAATGTAGGACAGATCGGTCGCCAGATCCGTGTCGGCATCGAAGATGGTGACGATTCCCGCGTGCTCGACTCGACCGGCAGCTTTGGCCTCGAGCACAAACCGTCGTCGTAGCTCGAGTCTCTCCTTTTCGCCGACCTTGAGCGCCGGCAGATAGACCTTGAGCGCGACGTGGCGATCGATGTTTGGGTCGAGCGCCAGGTAGACCTGACCCATGGAGCCACGTCCGAGCTCTGAGAGGATCCGGTAGCGGCCGATCTGGTCGGCGACCTGGGGCAGCGTCAGCATGGTGTTTGCGCTGTCTAGAGACGCGCGTACCAGGATCGGCCAGTGCCGTCTCCGACGCAGTGATCTGCTCCACTCGACGCAATGGCGACCCGGCCCGCTCACCGTCAGCCCCAGGGGATCCGGATAGACTCGGAGAGCGACCCATCGAACAGCGGACCTCTGTCCGCCGTTCCCCTCATTCAAAGGAGAACCGGATGCAACGTACGTTGGGATGGGCGGTCGTGCTGTCGACCGTCGTCTATGGAGCTTGTGGAGGCGATGAGATGACGACTGGGACGCACGATCACGACACGACCGGCAACGCTCTGCTCGCGGAGTGGAGCGGCCCCTATGGGGGCGTGCCGGCGTTCGATCAGATGGACCTGGCGGCGCTCGAGCCGGCGGTCGACGCGGGCATCGAGTCGAGTCTCGCCGAGATGGAGGCGATCGCGTCGAACTCGGAGCCGCCAACCTTCGAGAACACGATCCTCGAGATGGAGCGCGGTGGCCAGGAGTTGAACCGCGTCTTCACCTATTTCGGCATCTGGCGTTCGAACCTGTCGACCTCTGACTTCCGCGCCGTCCAGTCGCGGCTGGTGCCGAAATTCTCGGACTACCAGTCGAAGATCACTCAGAACACGGCGCTCTTCGACCGCATTCGTGCCGTCTACGACGGCGAGGAGATGGCCACCCTGCGGCCCGACCAGCAGCGCCTCGTCTGGCTGACCTACGACGGCTTCGCGCGCAACGGCGCGACGCTCGAGGGTGAGGCGAAAGAGCGCTACGCCGAGATCAACAAGCGCGTCGCCGAACTTCAAACGCAGTTCGGCGACAACGTGTTGGCCGATGAAGAGAACTACGTGCTCTATCTGGACGACAGCCAGCTGAGCGGTCTGCCAGCCTCGTACGTCCAGGCGGCGGCCGCTGGCGCGACCGAGAAGGGGCAGGAAGGCAAGTACGCGGTCACCAACACGCGCTCCTCGATGGATCCGTTCCTGACCTTCTCCGACGAGCGAGAGCTGCGCGAGCAGGTCTGGCGGACCTACTACTCGCGGGGCGACAACGGCGACGACCACGACAACAACGCGATCATCGCCGAGATCCTCACCCTGCGTCACGAGCGCGTTCAGCTGCTCGGCTACGACAACTATGCCTCCTGGCGTCTCGAGAATCGGATGGCGAAGACGCCCGAGCGCGCTCTGGAGCTCATGGAGGCGGTCTTCCCGGCGGCGCTGGCGCGCGTCGAGGAGGAGGTTGCGGACATGCAGGCGATCGCCGACGCCGAGGCCGCGGGCATCACGATCGAACCCTGGGACTACCGTTATTACGCCGAGAAGGTGCGCAAGGCGAAGTACGAGCTCGACTCCGACCAGGTAAAGCAATACCTCCAGCTCGACAGGTTGCGGGAAGCGATGTTCTTCGTCGCGGGGGAGCTCTTCGAGTACGCGTTCACGGAGCTCACCGACGGCTCGGTGCCGGTCTACCAGGAGGACGTCCGCGTCTGGGAGGTCACCCACCGACAGAGCGGTGAGCACGTCGGGCTGTGGTATCTCGATCCGTTCGCACGTTCGGGCAAGCGCTCGGGCGCCTGGGCGACGGCCTACAGGAGCCACGAGTCGTTCGACGGCAAGCAGACGGTGCTCGCCTCCAACAATTCGAACTTCATCAAGGGTGCGCCCGGAGAGGCGGTCCTGATTTCCTGGTCCGACGCCGAGACACTCTTTCACGAGTTCGGCCACGCCCTTCACTACCTTTCGTCGACGGTCGAGTACCCGACCCTCAACGGCGGCGTGCGCGACTACACCGAGTTCCAGTCGCAGCTGCTCGAGCACTGGCTGACCACCGACGAAGTGATCGACAACTACCTCGTTCACCACGAGACGGGGGAGCCGATTCCCGCCGGGCTGGTGGCCAAGATCAAGAACGCCGCGACCTTCAACCAGGGCTTTGCGCAGACGGAGTACGTGGCGTCGGCGTTGGTCGACATGATGTACCACACCATGGACCCCGCCGATCTCGATGCCGACGCCTTTGAGCGTGAGGCGCTGGATCGGTTGCGCATGCCGAAAGAGATCGTCATGCGGCACAGGAGCCCACACTTCGGACACATCTTCTCGAGCGAGGGCTACTCGGCCGGCTACTACGGCTACCTCTGGGCCGACGTGCTGACGGCTGACGCCGCGGAGGCGTTCCAAGAGGCGCCGGGCGGCTTCTACGACAAGGAGATGGCGAAGAAACTGGTCGACAACCTCTTCGCCGTGCGCAACGCGGTCGATCCGGCCGACGCCTACCGCGCCTTCCGTGGTCGGGATGCGGAGATCGGGGCGGTGATGCGCAACTACGGGTTCCCGGTTCCGGGCGAGTAGGGTGCATCACACGGGAGCGTTCGCTCGGTTTGTCACCGCGCTCTGGATCGCGAGCGCTCCCTCGCTCCTCGCCGAGCTCACCGTCGTCGGCACCTCGCCGGCGGCGCGAGCGCTCACCGCTCGCAGTGGGACCGCGATCGAGATCGAGTTCGACCGGCCGGTCGATCGTTCGTCGGTGAGCGACGAGACCGTCTGGGCGTTTGGCCGCTGGAGCGGTACGGCGGTCGGCAGCCTCGCGTTCGACGAGGGGGATCGCGTCGTTCGACTGCGCCCCGAGCGCGCCTTCTCGGCCGGCGAGCAGGTCATGGTGATCCTCTCGAACGGACTGCGCGCCGCCGACGGGACAGCGTTGAGGCCGGCCGGCTACTCGTTCCAGTTCTGGGTGAGGTCGAAGGGCGACGGGTTTGACTTTGTCGAGCTCGAGCGATTCAGCACCCGGACCACCGCTTCCGTCACCAGCCGCGCCTACGGTGGTTTCGGATCCGACCTCGATGGCGACGGCCACCTCGACCTGACGATTGTCAACGAGGACACCGACGACCTCCGGGCCTTCCTGAATCGAGGTGACGGCTCCGGCAGATTTCGTCCCTTCCTCGAGCCGACCACACCGGTCGGTCGTGTGCCGAGCCCGAGCGAGCCGAGCGACTTCAATCGCGACGGTATCGTCGACGTCGCGGTCACGAATACCCAGGACGAGACCATTTCGATCCTGCTCGGCAATGGGGACGGCTCGTTCCAGCCGGCGCAGCACGTGCGAGTCGGGGGCGAACCGAGGGGCATCACCGTTCTCGACGCCGATGGCGATGGCGACGTCGACGTGGCCGCGACCAGCTTCGCCAACGGACAGACGACGATCGTCTATAACGAGGGGGACGGTCGCTTCGACGACTTCCGAGCCTTCGGCACCGGAAGCGGCGAACGCGCGGTTGTGGCCGGAGACATGAACGGCGACGGCCTATTGGATCTCGTGGTCGGTACCTTGACGTCCGAGGAGATTCACGTTTGGCTCGCGGACGGAACCGGTGGCTTCGACCTCTCGGGCAGCTATCCCAGCGGAGGAGAGACCTGGATGCTCGTTCTGGGCGATCTCGACGCCGATGGCGCCGAGGACGTCGCGGTGGTCAACAGCGATTCGAACAACGCCGCGATCTTGATGGGTGATGGCCTCGGAGCGCTCGGTGATCCTCAGCTGGTCACCCCCGACCCGTTCCCCCTCGCCACCGACGTCGCCGATCTCGACGGCGACGGCGACCTCGACTGGGTGACCTCGAGCTTCTTCGGCGACTGGATGATGTTCGAGAACGACGGACGGGGCGGCTTCACCCTCCGAACATCGGTGACGGCACCGCAGGCCGCGTCGTGCTCGATTCCGATGGACTTCAACGGAGACGGGGCGCTCGACCTGGTTCTGATCGACGAACTGGAGGATGAGGTGGTTCTGCTGGCCAGTCGCGGCCGCGGCTTCTCCTCAGGCTTCGAGAGTGGCGACAGCGAAGATTGGTCACGCTCCCGCGGTGCCGTCGAAGTGGTCGAGCCGGGCCTGTCGGGGACCGCCTTCGCGCTGGAGGTGAGCGCCGACGGCCGCCGACGCGGCTCCTACGTCGAGTCGAAGCACCCGGTGCGGGAGACCGCTTGGCAGGTTGAGTTCGATCTGTCGGCGGGCGCTCTGGAGCTTGCGGGCAGTCAGGTGGAGATCGTGCGTCTGATCGGCGGAGGGCGTCGCGCCTACCTCACTCTCGAAGAGGACGGCCGTCGCTTCCTCGCCCGCCTCTTCGTCCGAGAGAGCGGTGGCTTCCGCGAGGTCGGCTCGATTCGGGTACGCCGCTCGGGCGCCGTGCGCGTGGGGATCGAATGGTCGAGTGCCGACGGTCGCGCGGCGCTCTCGAAGGACGGGAAGGTTCGAGCCGAAGCTGTTGGCTTGGAGAACGCCGGACAGGTGATCAGCAAGGTGCGTCTCGGTCTACCCGATGGCTCCGCCGGAGCGTCGGGCAGCGTGCGGGTCGACGAGTACGTGTCCCACCCGTAAGCTGGTCCGCGGCTTCATAGGATACGAGGATGATCTCGCGTTCGACGGCCGGTGCCACCCTCGGCTACCTGGCGCTCGCAGCGGTGCTGGTGCTGCCCGGGCTTGGGTCGCTCGGTCTCATCCGCATGGAGGGGATGGTCGCCGCGACCGCCGCCGAGATGATCGCCACGGGCGACTATCTGATCCCGAGGGTGCACGGAGAGATGTTCACCTACAAACCGCCGCTCCTCTACTGGTGGGTGGCGGCCGGTTTCGAGCTCACCGGGTCGACGGCCGCCTGGGTCGTGCGACTGCCGGTGGCGCTCTCGTCGCTGACGATGGGTCTCGTCGCGCTCTTCGTCGGGGGCTCGATCCTCGGTGCGCGAGCAGGCTTTGTCGCCGGTCTCGCATCGCTGACCGGTGTCCTCTTTTTACAGAAGCTGAGAATCGCGGAGTTCGATGCCGTCCTGGCCGCCTGGGTCGGAGTCGCCGTAGCACTCGCCTGCTTTGCCCTCTCGCGGCGTGAGGGCGGCGGGTGGGTTTGGTGGCTGGGCTACTGCGCGCTGGCGGTTGCCGTACTGACGAAGGGCGTACCGGCGCTCATGATGTTCTTCCCCGGGCTTCTGATGGCCGCTCTGGCGACGGGTCGGGTCCGCGCCCTGCTCGGTTGGCGGCATCTGAGCGGTCTGGTGCTCCTCCTCGGGGGCGTGGGGATCTACCTCTTCTCCGCCTACCAGGCGGAAGGTGCGAGCATCTTTCGCCAGCCTTTTGAGGAGGCGAGCGCTCGCGGCACGGAATGGGACCTCGAGTCCGGTGTTCGCACCGTGCTCAAGCCGCTCTTGATCTGGGCCTACTTTCTACCTTGGAGTGTTTCCCTTTTTTGGGCCCGGCGCGCGTACGAGGCGCGAGACGAACGGGAGCAGCTGCGCCGGGCGGCTTGGGCGTTCGCCACGACCGGTGCCTTCGTCTGGATGACCGTGCCCACCGACGAGTCGCGCTACTACCTCCCCCTCGCCGTACCGCTCGCACTCTTGGCGGCCGTCGGTCTCTCGCGCATGGAGTCTGCGTCGGGGCGCTGGTCGAAGCTCGCGCCGGTACCACTTGCCACGCTGGGGAGCGTCCTGGCGGTCGGCCTTGCGGTGATTCCCGCCTCGCCGGCGACCTCGCTCCTGAGTCGGTCGCTTCTCTTCCTCCTTGGCGCCTCGGCTCTCGTCGGCGTCGTGGCGTTCGTTCGCAGGAGCGCGCGAGTGAGAGCCACGACCGTGGTCCTGCTGACGGCTCTCTGCCTCTGGGGCGCGGAGACTCTCGCTTTCGGTCCGGACCGCGCAGCGGGTCGTGAGCAGCGGCTCGCAGCGGCAACCCTCGGCCCTCATCTGGAAGAGGGCGAAGAGATCTGGGTTCCGCGGTGGGTAAGTTTCACCGGTCAGAACTCCGCGCTCCTTTTCTACCTCGATCACCCTGTCCGCATCTTCGAGAACGGAGAAGGGCCGCCGCCTGGATCCGCCTGCCTGATCAAGGAGGCACACCTCGAGTGGGTTGGCGAGACCGAGCGACAGCGACTCGACGCGGTGGCCAGCGTCGTCGAAGGCGACGCCCGCTACGTGCTCTACCGCTCTAGCGGAACCAGCGACTGACGCCGACGTGGAAGCTCAGGTCGGCTGAGTTGGTGAAGTTCTCGACGTTGTCGGTGGCCGCGAGTTGGAACTCGTAGTTTCGGCCGAAGGCGCGCTTTAAGGCGAACGTGCCGAGGAGTGCCGCCGAGTCGACCCGGCTCGTGGCGAGCTGACCGAATGGGCTTTCGGCGAACGCGACCTGAACCAGAAGGCTGGTTCGGCGGCCGAACGATCGCTCGGCCGAGAGGCTCGCCGAGGCGATCTCTTGCGAGTCGAGCGAGAGTCGCTCCGAGCGACCGAGCGCGACGAGCCCCGCCGTGCCATGGATGGACCAGCGATCGAAGGCGCGTGCGATCAAGATCTGCAGGCCGTAGTCGGCGCTTCCGGAGGTGGCGATCGGCTCGTCGCTGGCCGTCGGTAGCTTGGCGACCAGCCGGAGTGAACCGCGAAGCGGCGAGCTCGGATCGCCGAACAGCCGGAGCTTCACCGCTGCGACGAGATCGCCGATTCCCGAGGACGGCGGGTCTCGCTGCTCGAATCTGCCCAGCCCCGTGATCGACGAGACCAGGAAGTCACTTTGGGGAGCTCCGTTGCGCCCGTCGACCGAAAGGCTGAGGGTGTCGTGGAAGTTTTCGATCAGCGAGTCGAGGCTGCCTCCGCCGAAACGAACGAGCGGTACGACCAGGGCCAGTTCGGTACGCCTGCCGAGACCGCGCCGCACAGAGATCTGGAGTCGGGAGACCTCTCCGTCGACGTAGATCGAGCCGCCGTCCGGCGAGAACTGAAGGAGCTCCGCGAGGAGCTCCGAGGAGACCGGTCCTCGCTCTTCGCGGTCGCGGAGCGCCAGATCGATGTCGGGAGAGATCGCCCAGGTGTTCGCCACCGACCAGAGGGCGTCGACCCGCCACGCGCCCGGCTCGAGCAGGTCGGCGGGCGTCGGCTCGAGGGCGAGGAAGCCGGCGGCGAGGAGGAAATGGTCGCGCGCGGCGACCGGGCCTGGAACGATCGAGCTGCGCTCGGTTTCGGTCGCGGTGGCAGCGCTCGGGGGGCCACCCCCGAGGAGGACCAGCACGAGAATCAGCGAGCGGGGGATTTGGCGCATGACAAGGCCGCCAACTCTACCCGAGCGAGAGAGCGCTGCCACCGTTTGCATCCGGTCGGCGGAACGGCTTATCGTCTGGCCCGAACGATGAAATCTCTCTCGAACACCCGGCCTCGGGGCCGGTTGACACTCGCTCTGGCGCTCCTGCTCCTTGCCGTCGCCTCGGCTTCGGTGGCGGAGTGGAGTCAGTGGCGTGGCCCGGAGGGTTCCGGCGTCGCTCTGCACGGGGTATCTCTACCGGAGCAGTGGGAAGCGGGCTCTCCAAACGTTCGCTGGTCGACGACGATTCCGGGGGAGGGGATCTCCTCACCGGTGGTCAGCGGGGATCGCGTCTTTCTGACGACGGGCTACGAGAGCCCGACCCGACTTCGACTTCGAGCGATCAGCGTCTATTCGATCGCTGCCCTCGGCGCGGTCTTCCTGCTGCTCGTGCTCGGGTGGGTCTCGCGCCGCGGCGACCGGCCCAGGGCGGGCCGCAAGGATCGGGGGTTCGTCGCCCTCTTCTCGGTCGGCTTTGCAGTCGCCGCGAGCTACATCGCGATGGCGCCCGAGCAGTTCATGGACGTCAGCTATCCCGGTCGCGCATACCGAATCGGAGGCGGCGTCGCCTTGCTCGGTCTGGGCGCGGCGTTCGGCTGGTTCGACCGTCGATCGAAGGCGCGTCGATGGGGAGCCGTTCTGCTCTTGCTCGGTATCGCGACGTTCCTCGCGTTCATGCCGGCGAGCTCGCGCGGTCCGACACCACTGTCGAAGAGTCTGCCGTTTGTCCTGCCGGCCATCATCATGATGGTCTGGTACACGCTCGGCAGTCGGAAACCGACGGTCGCGGGCGAGACGGTCTCCACCGGCGGCTGGAAGGCGGCGGTGCTCACCGCCATGGCATGCCTCTTCTACCTCTCGATCAACGTGCTCAGCGGTTTCGATCGGGTGGTGGTGGCGCTCGACGCCACGAGCGGCGAGCTGCTTTGGCAAGAGTCGGTCTTCACCGGTCCACCGGAGAGGAAGTGGGAGCGCAGCAGCTTCGCCACTCCGACACCGGTGGCCGACGGCGAGACGGTCTGGGCGTATTTTGGTCCCGGTGTCGCGGCGCTCGACTTCGACGGTGACGTCCTGTGGAGCGAAGACTTCCCCGACTACACGCAGCGCACGCGCTACGGAGCCACCGCGAGCCCCGTGCTACACGGTGGCTCGATACTCCTCGGGCGCGAAGCGGAGCTCAATCACCCCGACGACGACAGCTGGCTGGGTGCCTGGGACAAGGACTCGGGTGAGCCGCTCTGGTGGCAGGTGGTGGACGACGCGCGCGACTCGTATGCGACGCCGATGATCTACGCGTCTGACGGCGTCACGCAGACGATTCACGCTTCGTGGCAGAAGCTGGTGTCGTACGACGCGAACTCGGGCGATCGGCTCTGGGAGATCGAGTACCCGATGGAGCAGCTCGTTGCCAGCATGGCCCGCCGAGACGATGTGCTGGCGGTTACCGGCGGAGCGTACGGCGATCGATTCCTGGTCGTCTATCGGCTCGTTCCAGGAGGCGCCGCACCCGGAGTGGAAGAGCTCTGGCGCACCAACCGTTCCGTTGCGGCGATCGCTTCGCCGGTGATCTACGACGGCAAGCTGTTCACCGTATCGGTGCCCGGCATCATGACCGCCTTCGAGGTCGAGACGGGCGCGCAGCTGTGGAAGAAGCGGCTCGGTGGCGAACACTTCGCTTCTCTCGTCGCCGGCGACGGCAAGGTCTACGCGATCAGCATCGAAGGCACGGTGACGGTGATCGACGCAGCAGAGCCGGAGGTGATCGCGATCAACGAGCTCGAGAGTGCGGTCTACGCTTCACCTGCGATCTCTGACTGCCTCCTGATCCGTACGGCGACCGAGTTGCTGTGCGTCGAGGGCGAGGGCGAGGGCGGTGGCGCGGTGGCCGCAGAGCTCGCAGTCGCCGCTGCGGAGTCTCGGTAGCTCGCGCGTGTGGAGACGACTCGGTAGACGCCTGGCTCTGCTCGGGGCGACCCTCTTCGTCCTGAGCGTCGGGCTCGAGATCGGCACGCGCCTCCTCTCGGAGATCGATCCGGCGATCACCGTGTCCGACCCGGTGCTCGGTCGCCGGTACCAGCCGGGGTTCGCAGACGAGGTCTATGTGCCCGAGGGAGGGCGTCACGTCTACCTGCGGTTCAACAGAGACGGCTTTCGAGGGCCCGATCGCAGCTACGAGCGGACGCCGGGGGTCGGACGGGTCGCGCTGATCGGCGATTCGTTTGTGCTCGGAGCGGCGATCGACGAACAGGACACGATGGTCTCGATCCTCGAGCGACGACTCACCGCGGAGCGGCCCGAGCAGGCTTGGGAGGTCCTCAACTTCGGCGTCTCGGGGTCGAGCCCGGGCCAGGAGCTGGAGGTCTACCGGAATCTAGTACGGCGCTACCGCCCCGACATCGTCGTGTGTGTGTTTGCGGTGATCAACGATCTGGCCGACAGCAGTCCTCGAATGACGCGTACGGCGGCGATCTACTTCGATCTCGACGAACGGGGCGAGCTCCGGCAGCTGCCGATCAAGGCCGAGAGTTCCGGTTGGCTCAATCGCCACAGTCGCTTCTACATCTGGCAGAAGCTCGCCCTTCGCAAGCTGCGCCTTGGCCTTCGGGAGGGCGCGGGCGTTCTGAAGCCGGGACGTTGGATCTACTCGACCGATGACGAGCGCGGCGACGTCGGACACGCCTGGACGCTTCTGGAGCGCATTGTCGACGCCTTCTCGACGGAGGTCGAAGCGGATGGCGCTCGCTTTGTGCTGGCCGCCGTGCCAGGCCCCGAGCAGGTCTACGACGACCGCTGGCAACAGGTCCTGTCGAATGCCGACCAGTACGCGCCCGACTTCGACCGTGAACATCCCGACCGACGGTTGGGTCGGCTCGCCGAGGCCGTCGACGTCGAGCTGGTCACCATGCTCCACGCATTTCGAGAGAGAGCGCCGTCCGCGTCGCTCGAGGTGCGGGACGAGTGGCTCTTCCTGCTCGGCATCGGCCATCTCAACGAAGCGGGCAACGAGGTCGCAGCAGGAGAGATCTTCGACGCTCTTCGGCCCCTAGGTCAGTCCGAGACGTCGGCGCGGATGGAGAGCACGACCGAACCTCCGTCCGGGTGAGGGAGCTCGCCGAGAACGGTGGGCGAAGCGGGGGTGAGGATGACGTCGAAGACCTGCCGGAAGGTCGAGACGACCGGTGTGCCCGGACCGACTCCCGCGGCGGTGGCCGCAGCGTCGACTGAACTGAGCTCGATCTCGCCGTCGACGCGAATGCGCTCGGCGCCTACGCGGCGGCCACGGAGAGTAGTTCCCAGACCGACGCTCTGGTAGTCGACCGCGGTTGGTCTCGACGGATCGCTCGAGAGTGCCGTGGTGGTGGGGATGCGCCAGCCGCTGGTGAGCCGGGTGCGTTGGTCCTCGAGCAGGAGAGCTCGCACCGAGCGGGCGCTCTGCCCCCCGTTCGCGTCGGTGACGGTGATCGTGACCTCGAGGTTCGAGCCGTCGTCGCCGGGTCGCTCGGTTGCAACGAGAGGGAGGGCGGTGAAGGCGAAGGTGAGAGAGAGGGCGATGAGGGTCGCAAGGGGTCGGTTCATGAGGTGTCTCCTTCCACCTCCTAGCTACGAGCTTCGTCGGAGTCTCGTCTAGGTGTGTCCCAGAGGCCCCTCCTGTGAAAGACCTCACACTCGAACACATCGCCTCGTCACAGAGTAGGAAAAAAGTTCCGGTGCCCGGGTCTCAGGGGCATAGATCGGCTGGGAACCTTCGCTGAGAAGGGCGTTCCAAGCTGGTATCTCTCTTGCCAAGGAGACGGGTGGACCGGAGAGCGGGAGGTGCTCATGTGGAGAGTGCGTGTGGAGTGGGTTCGGAGAGCGGTGATCGTCGGTGTCGGTTTGGTCGGATGGGCGATCTCGGCTCCCGGACACGCAGCAAAATGGGGCGACGCGTTTCCGGGCTCAGAGGGGTTTGGTTCGAAGAGTCTGGGCGGTCGCGGAGGGGAAGTTCTGATCGTCGACAGTCTGTTCGACAAGGTCGCGAACCCTCCGGAGGGGACGCTGCGCTGGGCGCTCCAGCAACGAGGGCCGCGCATTGTGATCTTCCGGATCGCAGGCACGATCGAGCTCGTGGGTCGCTTGGAGATCCGGGAGCCGTTCGTCACGATCGCTGGACAGACAGCACCAGGTGGCGGCATCACGATCAAGGACTATCCGATCAAGATCCTGACGCACGACGTGATTCTTCAAGGCATTCGGGTGAGGTTGGGCGCGCGCTTCCTGCCCAACTCCGATGCGTTCAACATCGCTAGCCCAGAGGCCACGGGCATCATGGTCGATCACTGCTCGTTCAGCTGGTCAACCGACGAAGTGGTCGGAGCCGGAGACGGTGCGTCGCGCATCACCTTCTCGAATTCGGTCTTTGCCGAGGGGCTCGACTGCTCGATTCACCCAGAGGGGTGCCACAGTCGGGGCCTGCTGATGCGCAACGGCGTCCGT
Organism: Candidatus Multivoradales bacterium; assembly: GCA_965212505.1. Lineage (GTDB taxonomy): Bacteria > Acidobacteriota > Thermoanaerobaculia > Multivoradales > JAHEKO01 > JAHEKO01. The sequence continues at coordinate 4,175,657 of OZ243123.1, read as the reverse complement.
CAGGTCACGCTCTTCAGGAACTACTTCGCGCACAACGAGTTCAGGAATCCCAAGCTGTTCGGCGACCCCGCGCGACTGGGCGGCACGTATGCCACCTTCGACTTCTACAACAACGTCGTCTACGACTGGGGGTTCTGGGCGCTCGCAGGAGCCGGCCGCTCCCGGGTCAACGTCGACGGGAATACGTTCCAGCTGGGCCCGAGTACCCACGGCTATCCAGACCACCTCGAGATCATCTCGACCGACGAGGACAGCGGCTATCGACTGTGGGTGGACGGTAACGTCGGCCCGTCGTGCCCGACGGGCTGCGACGACGACTGGGAGCAGATGGTCGGCGGCACAGCCGACGAGCACCGCTCGGTCCGCCGCAACCGAACGCCGCCAGCCGTGCGAGTCTCCGCAGGTGAGGCGCGGAGCGAGGTGCTGGCCGAAGTGGGCGCCTCCTATCGCCTCGACGAGTCCGGACAGCGGGTTCCCCGTCGCGACGACGTCGATGCTCGGTTGGTCTCCAACTTCTGGAACGTAACGGGCGGCATCATCGACGATCCGGCGGAGGTTGGCGGTTGGCCGATCCTCCATCCCGGGACGCCGGTCGTCGACAGCGACCTCGACGGCATGCCCGACACGTGGGAGCTCGCAAACGGTCTGGACCCGTTCGACGCGGCGGATGCGATCGGCAATGTCGATGGAGATCTCTACACCAACGTAGAGGAGTACATCTTCGAGAGTGATCCGGCGATCGTCGACTCCAAGCCTCGCGCTGCCAGGCGCGGCGGCAAGCGACTTCGCGGCCGACGCGGGGAGGGTCAGTCCGAAGGCGCGACGGCTCGGGCCAGGCAGTCGAGGCGGGCGAAGGCCAAGCGTTTGCCGTTCTGAAATGCGAAGTGAACCTCGACCAGGTCGGGGTGCTCGAGGTCGAGTTCCTCGAGCGACTCTGTGACGACGAAGGTCGATTTCTCGGTTCGCCCCGAGCCGCTGGAGCTGTGGATGACGGTATCGTCGCGCAGCAGGTCGATCCGCCAGTCGACCACAAGCCCCGGCACATGCGTGTCGCCCGCCGTCTTGACGGTGAGCAGATTGCACGTCACGAGGTCCGGAGTCAGGGCATTGCCGCGTCCTGGGAATGTCTGTGGCCAGGCCCATGTGTTGGCGAGTGGGGGTACGCGCTTGGCCGCTGCCGGCTTGGTGAGAATCACCAGAGCGCTGCCGCGGGAGGTAGAGCTGTCGATCTGAAGCTTGCCGCCGAGGGCCGGCGCCGCGCAGAGCGAGAGAGCCGTCAGCAGGTGAATCCAACGGCTCATGGCTTGGAATCCGAATCGCACCGCAGTCGCGCGTCGTCGACGCGTTTGCGACCCTTGAGGCGGACCGAAACCGCAGCCTGAGTGATTTCGAGCTCGCCGATCTGCTCTCGATCCAGCAGGACGAGCGCCTGACCGAGACTTCCGGTCGCCTTGCGCTCGACGCCCTCGTGCACGATTTCGGAGCCATTCATGAGCGCGAACTCGAAGATGGCGTCGACCTCCAGAACAAAGTTGTCCTTGCACTTGAGTTGTACGTCGCATAGGAGGGACTCCGGCCCCAACTTCGGCCCGAATGCCGGGGCGAACACCCAGTGCGTCTCGAGCGTGGGGAACGACTTGGCTTTGACCGCCTTCCCGAGCAGCACCTCGCTCTCGGAACCCGTGCTACTCAAGTCGAACTTGACGGCCGCCGAGAGGCTTCCGGCCAGGACCAGGGCGCCCATGGCAGAGCAGAACGCACCACGGATCGTCGTCTCTATCGCTCTGTTGAGCCGAGATCGGTTCACGACTTCTTGCCAGAGGAGCGCCAAAGTCCCTTCCATCGATAGACTCTCGCAGGGTTGTTGGCCGCAATCTTCTCACGGCTTCGTCGGGTCAGAGTACGATCTGGCCCATCCAGGAACTTCCCAGCCGTTTTCACGTTCTAAGTTCCAGTCGAAACCGGTTTCTCGGAGGAAAGATGAAAACTTCGATCGCTCTCGTTCTGCTCTTCGCCGCCCATCTGAGCCCGCTGTTTGCCGCCGATTGGCCGCAGTGGCGTGGTCCCAACCGAGATGGCCACTCACCAGAGACGGGCCTGCTCGGCTCCTGGCCGACAGATGGTCCGCCTCTCGCCTGGCGCGCTGCCGGCCTGGGCAACGGATACTCCAGCATCTCTGTCGCGGGCGACCGGATCTACACGCTCGGAGACCAGGAGGACGGTCAGTACGCGCTGGCTCTGAACCGGAGCGATGGCTCGCCGATCTGGAAGACACGCATTGGCCCCGCCTGGGACGATCGCTTCCTGGGCTCGCGCTCGACTCCGACCATTGACGGCGATCACATCTACGTGATGAGCACGGAGGGCGACGTGAAGTGCCTGAAGGCGTCCGACGGGTCGGAGGTCTGGAGCCGCTCGCTGCCGGAGGACTTCGGCAGTCACCTGATGCAGGCGATGGGCACCACCGATTGGCGCTACAGCGAGTCGCCGCTCGTCGATGGCGATCGGGTGGTTGTCACCCCGGGAGTCACCGCCGCGGCGCTGGTCGCTCTCGACAAAAAGACCGGCGCGGACGTCTGGGTCGCGTCGATCGGTCGGATCGGTTCGGCGGGGGCCTACGGTGCGGGCTACTCCTCGGTGGTGGTCTCACACGCCGCGGGCGTCAAGCAGTACGTCCAGTTCATCGGCCGGGGTGTGATCGGCATCGACGCCGAGACCGGGAAGTACCTTTGGGGCTACAACCGGGTCGCCAACGACATCGCCAACATTGCGACGCCGCTCGTGGACGGCGACTACGTCTTCGCCTCGAGCGGATACGGCACCGGCTCGGCGCTGCTGAAGATCTCCTCGAACGGTGAGGGAGGCCTCCAGGCAGAAGAGGTCTACTTCCTCGCTGCCGACACCATGCAGAACCACCATGGAGGCCTGATCCTCCATGACGGCCACGTCTACACCGGAACCGGCCACAACAAGGGCTTCCCTCTCGCGGTGCGTATGAAGGACGGCGCAGTCGCGTGGGGGCCGGAGCGTAACGACGGGCAGAACTCGGCCGCCATCAGCTTCGCCGACGGTCGGATCTACTTCCGATATCAGGACGGCCGGATGATTCTCGTCGAGGCGACGCCCGAAGGGTACCGGGAGCACGGCTCGTTCCAGATTCCCGACGTCAAGCACGAGAGCTGGGCGCATCCGGTGATCGCAGGCGGCATGCTCTATCTGCGTGAGCAGGACAACATCTTCGCGTACAACATCCGAGCTCAATAGTCGCCGCCCTGGCGGACTCGGAGTGGGGGCGTCATCCTCGACAGGTGACGCCCTCGACTTCACCAGCTAGATGAACTTCTTGGCGGTTGCCCAGATCTCCGCGATCGGGCGCTTGGGTCCACGCAGGATGTAGATCGGCAGGTCGCTCTCGTACGGCATGCCGTAGGTCGACGTTACCGTTGCCGCGAGGCTGACGCTCTCGTAGAGCTCCTCGTACGCCTCTCGATCGCCGCCGATCTGGACGATCACCTCCGGTTCCACCTTCGGTGGGCCCCAGAAGTAGTGGTTGTTGTGGGTGGAATAGACCTTCGGTAGGCCGAGGCCATCTCCGTAGTAGGTCATCGCTCCCGCTTCGCCGTAGTTGCCGGCGCCGATCACCGCACGCTCCCGCTCGCCCGGTTCGAGCTCCTCGAAGACACCGGCGACGACTTCGGCCATGTTCTGCCAGCCGAAGCGGTCGGAGAAGTGCTGAGGCATCGCACCCACACGGTTGTTCTCGTAGTGGCGTGGCCCGAGACCGAGGGTCGACTGGTAGGCGAGGAAGCCCTCGGGGGAGAGGACAGGAATCGCCATCGGAAGGGTGAGGAGTCCCGCGGAGAGCACCCAGAAGGCCACGAAGCCGGCGCCCCACGACCTGGCTCGGGGCGTCGATAGTCGCGCGACGAGCTGCTCGGTCGCACATCCGCCGGCTGCGAAGAGCATCGCGAACGACGGGAAGAGGTAGTACGGCTTGACCTTGAGCGCGATCATGAGCGCGAAGACGGCGACGAACGTCCAGCCGACGGCGCGAAAACGACCGCCGCCGCGCGGGAGGAATAGCCAGACGACACCACCGAGCCAGAGGGGCGAGAGCGGCGGGCTGTTGGCGAGGACCTGTTCGGAGAAGAATCCCAGGGCACCGATGTCGGCGATCTTGTAGCGCTTCGCGTTGGCCATGAATTCGAGGGTCGCCCAGTCGTGCCCGGCGTTCCACAGCGCGTACGGCAGCAGGAAAAGGAGCGCTAGAGCGCCGCCGACCCAGAGCTGCCAGCGCAGGAGGTGACGACGAAGCGGGGTCAGCAGGATCGCGACGGCGATGCCGAAGCCGAGGAAGAGCACGCTGACCTTGTTGAGAAGACCGATGCCCGCGACCGACCCGAAGGCGAGCCAGAGCCGAGGGTCGTCTCGCACCACAATGCGCACCAGAAGCCAGGCCAGAGCCGCCCAGATGACCAGGTCGAAGGCGTTCATCGAAAAGAAGCCCGTCAAGACGAGCGCGCCCGGTGCCAGCGCCGTGGCGGCGGCCGCCATCGCCTGAGCAAGTCTGCCGCCGCCCATCTCCTTCGCGATCAGGGCAGCGACGACGACCACGCCCGCGCCGGCCAGCTGCGACAGCAGGCGGATGGAGTGTACCGACTCACCGAAGAGAGCTTTCGAGGCCGCGAGCAGCCAGATCGACAGAGGCGGGTGATCTACGTAGCCCCAAGCCAAGTTCCGGGCGCAGTCGAGATAGTAGAGCTCGTCCCGGAAGACGCCGTAGTTGCCGTTGGTCAGGGCGTGGAGCAAGAGCTGCGCGGCGGCGATCGTCAGCGCGATCGTCAGGCCGGAGGGACGCTGGGAGTCTCGGTGTGTCATCGAGTGATGGAGAGGGTAGCTCGGAAACAACTTTGGTGATTCACTCACGTAACAACGGATGCGACCGAAGGAGGTTTCGAGATGCGGCTGAGGCAAAGCGGGAGCCTGGCGCTCCTGGGGATGTTCGTGACGAGTGCGGTGGCCCATGCCGACTCGATCTCGATTGCGCGAATCGTGAGCGAGTTTGCGGTAGAGCATCGCTTCCAGGGATCCGTGCTGGTCGCCGAGGGCGATCGAATCCTCTACGAAGGTGGTTTTGGTGAAGCCGACCGCACGTGGCACATACCCAACCGACCGGACACGGTGTTCCTGGTCGGCTCGGTGAGCAAGCAGTTCACCTCCATGTTGATCCTCCAGCTCGTCCAAGAGGGCAAGCTCGGATTGGAGGATCCGCTCTCGAAGCACCTGCCCGAGTACCCGGCCGACAAGGCCGACATCACCTTGCACCAGCTCCTCTCTCACGCCTCCGGCCTGCCGCACTATGGCGGTTTCGAGGAGATCGACGTCGATCTCGGCGACTACCTGAGGCTCGATCGCTCGGTGGCCTCGTACGTCGATCTGATCGGGAGACTAGAGTTGCAGTCCGAGCCGGGCACCGAGTACTCCTACAGCAGCATGGGCTACGTCGTGCTCGCCTACATCGCGGAGCAGGTGACCGGCAAGAGCTACGGCAGGCTGATCGAGGAGAGGATCGCCGGGCCGCTGGAGGTCTCCGATCTGGGCTTCGCCTACAACCACGAGCCGGTGGAGCGGCTCGCGCACGGCTATGAGTACAACCTTCGCGTCGACGAGGACGGCGTCATCGACCTGCGCTACGAAGTCGAGGAGTACCGAGACCAGTCGAACAAGTACTCCACCGGTGGAGTGCACGCGTCGGTGCGGGCCCTCTTCCGATGGGCGCGTGGCGTGATCTCCGATGACCTACTATCCCCCGAGCTTCGAGAGCGCATGTTCACAGCGCAGATCGAGAGTTATGGCTACGGCTGGCGAATCGAGCCTGGGGGCGAGTACGACCTTCCCGAGGAGGTTGAGGTGATCTCGCACGGCGGCTCGCTCAGCGGCTACCGCGCGTCGATTCTCATCCTGGACCGCGGTCGCTACACCGTGATCGCGCTCGGCAACTCGAGCACCAGCCGCTCGAGCGCGGTTACCCAGGAGGTCGCGAAATTCCTGCACGGCGAGGAGCCCGGCGCGGCCAATATCTTGGGCACCGCGGTCGCTTGGACGATGGTGCGCGACGGCGTCGAAGCCGCTAGAGCCCTCTTTCGGCGCGAGCAGGCGGCCGACTTTGCGAACTACTTCAACAACGATTTTGCCTTCTACGCCTACGCGGACGAGTTCGCCGACCTCGGTCGATCCGATCTGGGGCTGGCACTGGCGGAGCTCGGCCTCGAGGCCCACCCGGAGTCTGCGATGTTGCGTCTGGGAGTCGCCACCAGCCACCACCAGAGCGGCAACATGCCGGCGGCTTCGGCTGCGGCCCAGGAGGTCCTTCGGTTGATCGAAGCGGGCGCCGATGTTCCGGGCTGGGTCGAAAGCGAGGCTCGCGAGATTCTCGATGCCTTGAAAGCGGCGGCCTAGGCCGCTTGCCCTGGCTGCGGATCTGGTACGCCTCGTGCTACAAAGACGGGCATGAGATCGATTCGTCTGAAGCTCGTCCTTTCCCTCGTCGCACTGTCAACGTTGGTGGGCTGTGCCACCAACTTCTCGCCCGAGCTCATGCGCTCGGAGATCGCCCGCCAACGGGGCGTCGACCCGCTGAGCGCCTTTGAGCTCAACCTCGGACGCTTCACCACCCTGCTGATCAAGACGCTCTTGCGGGTGAAGACGGTGAGCTGCCCTTTGCCGGACTCGACAGCCTCGAGGTCGCGGTCTACCAGGCGCCGAACGAGGCCGGCCCCGCGATCGACGTGACCCGGATCGCGGTTACCGGTTGGGAGCAAGTCGTCCGGATGCACAACCCAGGGCGCTCCGGGCTGGTTCTGATTCAGCCGCGCCGGAACTCGGTCGGTGACCTGGTGGTGGTTGGAGCGGGGCCCAAGAAGGTCATCTACGCGCGCCTCAAGGGCACCCTGAGTCGAGACCTGCCGAGCCGCCTCGGAGACGTCCTCCGCGATGGCGGCCCGGACGAGGTTCAGCGGGTCCTCTCGCAGCTCGGTGACAGCTGACCCTCTCGGCCTCGGCGGCTAGCTCGGAGTCGACGCCCGCTGGGTGCGCCGCAAGAGCTTCTTGCGGTAGCGCCCCTGCACTACGTCGGTGATCACCAGGATTCCGATCACGAAGTAGAACGTGGTCTTGGTCATCGGCGTGATCGCGGCGCCGAACAGCTCGAGGTGCGCGAGGTGCCCGCCCTCGGTCACCAGCATGATGCCGACGACGAAGAGCACGAAGAGTCCGAGCACCTCGTACATGCGGTTCTTCTGCAGGAACGAGGAGACACGGTCGGCGAGCCAGATCATCAGGATGCCGCCGATGACGATCGCCGACGCCATGACCCAGAAGACGTCGGTCAGCGCCAGCGCCGAGAGGATCGAGTCGAAAGAGAAGACGAGATTCATCAGCACGATCCAGAAGATCACTTCGCCTGCGGTCTTCGGTTTGCGGTCCTCGTGGTCGTCGCTCTCGAGCGCCATCATGTGGAAAATTTCTTTGGTCGCGGTGTAGATGATGAAGGCGCCTCCGAGCAGCACGATGAGGCTGTGGAGGTTGAACGAGCCCTCTGCGACGCCGGTCCACCCGAGCTTGAACAGGGGATCCTGGACGTAGCGGATCAGGTTCATCAGTGCGAACAGCAGGATGATCCGCAGGGCGACGGCGAGCCCGATCCCGAGCTTGCGCACCCGAGACTGGTCTGCCTCGGGCGCTCGCTTCGACTCGAGCGAGATGTAGAGCAGATTGTCGAAGCCCAAGACCGCTTGCAGCATCGTGAGCATCGCGAGCGTGAACAGGTTGCCGAGCAGGCTCGTTTCCATCCGGTGGTCCTCCCGATTCTGGTTCGCGCGATCCTCTCAGAAAGCGCCCGGATGTGGGCAAGCGTCCGGACATGGCGCGATTGGTACTATCTTTGACGAAAATGCCACTCGTATTGCCTCGAGGTACTTGGAACGCTGTGGTGAATGACGGCCTCGAGAGCAGCCGCACCTACAGCAGCGCCAGTGGTCGGAGTCCTGGCCGCCTTTGCCGCGGTCTACTTCATCTGGGGCTCGACGTACCTCGGAATCCGCATCGCCATCGAGACGATTCCGCCAATGTCGATGGCCGCTCTACGATTTCTGTCGGCTGGAGCGGTGCTCTTCGTCGTCTCGGCTCTACGTGGAGCGGAGCGGCCGACCTGGGCTCACTGGCGATCGGCGCTTGTCGTCGGGGTTCTCCTGCTCGTCCTGGGCAACGGACTTCTGACCTGGGCGGAGCAGTTTGTCGCGTCGGGCGTGGCGGCGTTGATCGTCGCGACGGTGCCTCTGTGGATGGTCGTCCTCGAGGCGCTCGGGCGGAACGGAACACGCCCCGGTGCCGCCGTGATCGCGGGTCTGGCGCTCGGTCTGGCCGGCGTCGTGATCCTGATCGGCCCGGAAGAGATCGGCGGGACGCCGATCGATCGCCCCGGTGCCTTGGTCATCTGTTTTGCCGGGTTCTCGTGGGCTCTCGGGTCGATCTACTCCCGTCGGGCGCCACAGTCGTCGTCTACCCTCCAGAACGTCGGCATGCAGATGCTCCTGGGCGGAGCGATCCTGGCGGTGGTCGGAGTTGTTCTGGGCGAGCGGGTCGAGCCGTCTCAGGTCTCCGCTCGGTCGATGTGGGCCTTGATCTACCTCGCCGGCGTCGGGGGCATCGTCAGCTACTCGGCCTACGTCTGGCTCCTCAAGGTGTCGACCCCTTCAAAGGTCGCGACCTACGCATACGTGAACCCGGTCGTGGCAGTGCTTTTGGGCTGGGCATTTGCCGGAGAGCCGATGGGGCCGCGCGTGCTCCTAGCGGCTGCGGCGGTGGTCGGGGCGGTTGTCTTGATCACCACCGCTCGCGCGCGCGCCGCCACGACCTCCTCGGGGCCGGCGATAGATCGATGAGCGCGTCGCGTCTCCTCCTGGCTCTCTGCGCGGTTGAGCTCCTCGCCGGTGCGGCCGCCCAGGCCGCCACGGTCGACTACGAGGTTGCCTACCGCTATCCACACGTCTGGCGCGGGATCACGTTGCGAGAGTTCCCGGTGTTCACGGCCTCGACCGAGGTCTCCCACGAGAACGGACTCGGCGTCGGGTTCTGGATCGGCGTCGACCTGGAAGACGACAACGGGCGGTTGGGAGAGATCCAGGAGATCGACATCGACCTCTTCTACGACCGTCGCTTTGCGGCTCTAGAGCTGAGGGTGGGCTACGTCGAGTTGATCTTCCCGGGGGGCATCGACAGCACCGGGGAGGCCTACCTCAAGCTGAGATCGCAGCGCGTGTGGTCGCCAGCCCTCGAGCTCTACTACAACGTCGATCTGCTACGCGATCTCTTCGCACGGGTCAGTCTCGAGCGGAGCTGGACGCCGAGCCGACGCTGGGCAGCCACGGTGGGCGGAAGTCTCGCCTGGGCGGGTGTCGAGTATTCGAAGTTCTTCGGCGGCACCGACTCTGGCCTCCACCACTGGGGCGCCCACTTCGACCTCGAAGCGACCCGGCGCTCGTCGGGCGTCAGGCTCCGACTGGCCTACTCCGACACCTTGAACGAGGCTGTGCTGCCCGAGCAGCCACAGCGCCTGTGGGGAGGCCTCTACTATCGCCTCACGCGGTGAACCCTCATCTCGCTTCGGAAAGGACCTTGCCATGAGACCCCGCATCGCCGCCGCCATCTACGATGGCCTTCGTGCCTTCGAGTACAGCATCGCTCGAGAGATTCTCGGACGGGACCGGAGCGAGCTCGTGGCCGACTGGTACGACTTCGTCCCCTGTCGGGTGGAGCGCGGCCGGCTCTTTTGCAATCATGGCCTGGAGGTTCGGCCGAGCGGCTCGCTCGAAGACCTGGAACGAGCGGACGTTGTACTGGTCGCCGGCTGGCGGGACCCGGAAGAGCGTCCAGCGGAGCCCTTCCTCGACGCGCTCGTCGCGGCTCACGATCGGGGCGCCTGGCTGATGTCGATCTGCACCGGTGCCTTTGCGCTCGCGCACGCAGGTCTGCTCGATGGGCGGGAGGCGACGACTCACTGGCTCTTTGCCGATACGTTGAAGCGACTCTTCCCACGGGTGCGGGTTCAGGAGGGCGCCCTCTATCTCCACGACGTGTCGCGCGAGGCTCGGATCTCGACCTCGGCGGGGTCCGCCGCCGGTCTCGACCTCTGTCTCGCGATGGTGCGTGAACATTTTGGGCTGAAGGTCGCCAACACCATCGCCCGCAGAATGGTGGCTCCGGTACACCGGGAGGGCGGACAGGCGCAGTACGTCGAGGCGCCCGCGGGCGTCGACACCGAGGACGAATTCGGAGCGGTGCTCGATTGGATGATCGAGCGACTCGACGAGCCGCTCAAGCTGGAGGTCGTCGCCCGTCAGTTCGGCTTCTCTCTGCGGACCTTCCAGCGCCGCTTCAAAGAGGTCACCGGCCTCACGCCACATCAGTGGTTGATCCAGCAGCGGGTGACCGCGGCGAGGGAGTTGTTGGAGGCGACCGATGCGAGCGTCGAGCAGGTCGCGACGCGGTCCGGGCTCGGATCGGCGGCCAATCTGAGGAAGCGTCTGGCCCAGCATCTGGGGACGACGCCGAGGGCGTATCGTTCCGCTTTTCGCGCCGCGGCCGGCGACGCCCGAGCCTGACGATCGTCAGTCGGCGTGCACCCAGTCGGGGCAGTCGCGCAGGTCGGTACGAGCTCGCTCGCGACCGTCGTCGCTGATCATGATCATGAAGCCGTGCGGCCCCTGATAGCCGATCATCGGGGTCGGCTGCTCGGGGTTGTAGTGACTCATCTGGTGCCCGATGTCCTCGTTGGTCAGGTTCGGTGCGTAGAACATGACGTGTGGCGGGAACCAACCGAGCGCGCCGGTCGCGCCGTTCCAAGGCCGGTTGTAGCGCGAGAGCATGTAGGCCACGCCGGGCCGCTCGGGGGAGATGAAGTCGCCCGCGTCGAAGGCCGCAGAGACGGCCTCCCGGATGGCTCCGAGCTCCTTGCCGGCCATCATCTGTTTGCCGAAGAAGAGGATCTTGGGCACGATGGTTCGGCCGCCCTCGGCGTCGAAGCAGGTCGGCTTGAGGACGCGCGGGTGATCGCGGTTGACGATGCAGGTGAAGGGCCCACTCCCTTCGATCGCGCGGACGTAGCCGGCCTCCTCGAGGGTGTAGACCGTGGCGGAGGATCGCAGGTACTCCGGCGCGGCGCTCAACGCCAGGTCGACTTCACAGGTGCGCGGGAGGACCTCCGGCAAACCGGCGGTCGCGAGGGTCGGGAGGGTGAGGGCGATCAGCCCTGCGAGCAGTGAACGATCGAGTTTCATGACGGTTCTCCTTGAAGGTAGCGCTCCACGATGACCTTGCGATGGTGTATCTCGTGGCCGGCCAGGATGTAGGGCATACACCGGACCGTAAACGGGCAGTCGTTGGCGACCCCGCGACGCCCCCAGTCCGCATCGGAGAGTCCGCGAAACAGATGGACCGAAGAGCTCCGGGCGGCGCGGAACTCCTCCAGCAGGTTGGCGAGCGGACGTCGAGACGCGCTGGATGTGCGCGCCCAGAGCTCTTGGTCGAACGGCGGCAGCGCGGCCGGATCGACGCGCGCGAAGCAGAGCCCTCGGTAGGCGAAGGTCCACTCGGTGTCGATCAAGTGCCCGACGATGTCGCGTAGGTTCCACTTCCCCTCGGCGTAGGGCTTCGTCTCCGCCCCGGTCGGCAGATTCGCCAGCAGGCGGCTTGTCTCTTCGAACTCGTCGACCAGAGTCTGCAGGATGTCGCCGTCAGGGGCTTGCCCGATGTATAGGCCGTAGTACTCCATGTGTTCGTGGGCTTCCGGTCGTCGCAGCGTCATACGCTTCAGAATGGCCGGAAGGTGCCCTCGAGAAAAGTGGCATAGCCGTCAATCCTGGAGCCGATCGCGCCAGCTCGACTCGAATCCGAGGGATGGGTGAACTAGGAGGCCGGATATGCGCAGCGGAAGCCCACGAAGCCGACGGCGTTCGTGACCACGTGGCTGTCGCGCCAGCGCGTTCGAATGTTGACGACCGAGCCGGTAGCACTCGCCCCGCGCACCGACCGCCGGCCGTCGAGCTCGAGCAGTGAGCCTTCGCCCGGTGCTCCGCCCGCAATCGGATCGGTGGTGGAGCCCGACGCGGGAGTGTCGACCCAAACGTCGAGCAGCCACTCCCAGACGTTCCCGGCAAGGTCGTGGAGCCCAAAGTCGTTGGCGGGGTAGCTGCCAACAGGTGTCGTCTCTCGGATGCCGTCCGCGTAGTAGTTGGCGCGCTCGGGGGTCGGCGGCTCGTTACCCCACGGAAACTCACGATCGTCGCCGGCCCGTGCGGCGTACTCCCATTCGGCCTCGGAGGGGAGACGGCCACCAGCCCACCGACAGAACGAGAGTGCTGCGTGCCAGGTGACAAAAACCACCGGGTGCGACTCTTTGCCCTCGGGGAACGAAGCCCCCTCCCAATCCGTGAGGTAGTCGCCATTGTGATGGTCGGCGTCGAGGCGGTCGCGCCGCCATTCGGGCCGAGCTTCGAGGAACCGGGCGTAGCGCTCATAGCTGACCTCATGGCGGTCGAGTCTGAAGCTACTGAGCGTCACGCTCCGGGGTGGCGCCTCATTCTCGAAGGCGCCCGGGAAGCCGACGGAGTAGTGCTCCTTGAGCTCAGGAATACGGGCGGCCTCGGTGCCCATCCGGAACGAGCCACCGGGGATCGAGACCGCCTCCGATTCGGCGCGAGCGACGGCTCCGATCCCGAGGAGCAGGGTGAGACAGATTCGGGCAATGCGGTAGCCGTGCATACAGGTGGTACGCCGGACTCACCTCCGGGTTGCCTTTCGCCCTCAGAAGACGGCGGCGTGTCGTTGTGGTTGAACGACGCTGCGTGCGGCTCGCTGTCCAGATTGAGCGCAGTCGACCTCAGCGACTCGCCGCCGCGATGTAGCGATCGACTTTGGCCTCGAGTACCGGCAGCGGCTTGGCGCCGTCGGTGAGCACCACGTCGTGGTAGTCGCGGATGTCGAACGCGTCGCCGAGCGACTCCTCGGCGCGCTTCCTGAGCTCCCACATCTTTTCGTAGCCGAGTCGATAGGCCAGCGCCTGAGCCGGCATGCTGGTCGAGTAGCGCAACGTCTCCGAAGCGATCTCGACGTCGGAGTGGAAGATGTGCTCGCGCATGTAGGCGCGCGCCTCCTCGAGCGACCAGCCGAAGGCGTTCATGCCGGTGTCGACCACCAATCGGGTAGCGAGGAAGATCTCCATGATGTAGCGCCCGTAGAGGTCATAAGGTGTCTCATACATTCCCATCTCGAGGCCGAGGCTTGCGGCGTATTCGGCCCAGCCCTCGGTGAAGGCGCCCACGCTGTAGCGCTGACGGAGCGCTTGGAGAGCTTCGTTCTCAGCCTGGGTGGCGATATGGAAGTGATGTCCCGGTAGGAGCTCGTGGTAGATGAGCGAGCCGGCGCCGATGAGGCTGCGATTCGCCAGATCGGAGCCGTTGTAGTTGTAGTAGCCGACCGGGTCGTCGGCGGTCGGCGGATTGTAGTAGCCGAACGTCATCCCCGGCTCGGCTGCCAGCGGCAACCGGCGCACGCCGTAGGCCGCTTCCGGCTGGACCCGGAAGTAGTCGTCGATGATCGGCTCGATCTTGGCGATGAAGCTCATGTAGCGCTCCTCCACCTCGGCCGGGTTTGCGGCGAGGAAGCGTGAGTCGAGCTTCAACTCTTGATGGAACTCGCGCGCCGTGCCCTCGAATCCGAGCTCGTCGCGCACCGCCTTCATACGTGCCGAGATCTCGGCGACCGCGTCTTTGCCGCGCTGATGGATCTCCTCGGCGGTGAGCGCCAGAGTGGTGTTCGACCGGATGCGTCGCTCGTAGACCTCAGGTCCGTCGGGATACTGGCCGAGCCCGACGGCGTCGGGGGCGTTTGCTTCGTACTCGTCGCCGAGCGTGGCGAGCAGTCGCTCAAAGCCGGCGTCCACCCGCTCGGTGAGGAGCGTGTCGAGCGTGCTCTGGAACGCGGTGCGCTCCTCTTCGGAGAGCGCCTCCAGTCTCTGGTCGGTGACCGTCAGCGCCGTGGGGGCCGCAGCCTGCATGCCCTGCCAGGTCGCCCGCGTCGGCGGGAGTCCGGCCTTGGGGAGGTAGATGCCGCGTTCCATCTGCCCTTCGACCTTGGCGGTGAGCTGGTCGACGATGTCGGCGTACTCCCCGACCAGCGCGAGGTAGTGGTCGGCGCTCTCTGCGTCGGTGAAGCTGTGTGCGCCGAGCGCCTGCTGCGCAAAGTTGAAGACGTAGGGAGCCTGGTAAGCGGTGATGTCGAAGTTGAGCCAGTAGTCCTCGTCGCCGGCGCCGTCGTCCTGGAGCTGGAAGGCGAGAATGTCGTAGGTGATGCGGTCGTCGCCCGCCAGGCTCTCCGCGTCGAGGGCCGACAGTCGCTCACGCCAGGCTGCGGCGTTGCCCAGGTTCCGGTGGTGCTCTTCGAGCGTCAGGTCCTCGAGCTTCTCGATCGGCAAGCCGTCCTGTAGGCGGTAGTAGGTTGAGTTCTCGAGCACGTCGGCCCAGACGTCGTCGGCGAGCTGACGTACGGCAGCAGCTGCTTCAGCGGTCGAGTTCTGGGCGGTCTGGTCGCCGTCGGAGCAGCCGAGGGTGAGGGCGAGCGCGGTCAGGCCGCAGCAGAGAACGGTGCGCGTGGACATCAAGGCCTCCTCCGTCATCGAAGAGCGTGGCCCTCTCGAATCAGAGAGCGCAGACTCCATTCGGGCCAAGGTTTCGGCCCGTTGTGATTGCGTATTCAGTCATGCTAGCTTGCGTCTGACCCGAATGGAAGAACGCGACACCACCGAGTCGACTCCCCAAACCGAGGAGCTGACCAGACGACGGTGGGACCGACGAGAGGCGCTCCTCGACGCCGCCTCCAAGGTCTTTGCCGAGCGCGGCTATCACGACGCGGACCTGCGCCAGATCGCCACCGAAGCGGGCATGCGCGCGCCCGAGCACGTCCATCGGTACTTCCAGAGCAAGCGCGAGCTCTACCGGGAGCTCACCAAGCGGACCGTGTCGCCGATCCAGGAGGTGGCGATTAGCGCGACGCTGAACGGGCGTTCGCCCGCGCGCATCTTAGCGGGAGTGGCGCGAACCTATCTCCGGACCTACGATCAGCCGCACGAGGTCGCCCGTTTTCGCCATTGGTTGGCGCTTGCCGCCGTAGAGCCCGAGCGCGCGTTCGAGGAGCTCGACGCTTCGGGCACGCCGACACTCGAGCTGCTGACCCACGTCTTCGAGGAGCTCGATCGGCGAGAGGTGTTGCACGTCGAAGATCCGGGCGCCACCTCGGTCTGGTTCCTCTGGCAGCTCGTCGGCTATATCGAGATTCGTGAGCTGATGCCACCGCTCTTCGAGCGACTGCCACCGCTCGACGAGTACGTCGAACAGGTGGTCGATCGCGCACTCTTCGGCCTGTCATCGACCGCAGAGCGACCTTCGAGCACCGTCTAGCGCCGCCGCCCGATGCGAGTCGTAGTCGATGGTCGTCCGCTCGAATTCGAGAGCGGCGACAGTCTGCTGGTCGCCCTGCTGCGAGCCGACCTTCACCCGACGGGTGGTGGCTGTCTCTGCTCGGCTGGGGACTGTCCGCACTGTCTGGTGGCGGTTGACGGTGTCTCCTACGTGCGTGCCTGCCAGACGATCGCTGCGCCGGGGATGCTCGTCGAGCGCCAGCACCTGGAGGGTCGCACACCGCCCCTCTTGCGCACCGACGATGCGGATCGCCGTGCCGAGCCGTCCACGACCCCGGCTCGGCACGTCTTCTGCGACGTTGTGGTCATCGGTCAAGGCGAGTCCGGTCTCCGGGTTGCAGAGGAGGCGCGAGCGGCCGGCCGGGAGGTGGTCACCCTGGAAGCTCGCGAGGGGCAGGAGGTCGTCGGGATCTACCCCGGTCCGTTGGTGGTCGCGCGATCGGATGGCGAAACGCTCCAAGTTCACGTAGCCGAGGAGATTGTCGTCGCGACCGGGGCGGCCGAGATTCAGCCGGTGGCGCCCGGCGGACATCTCGAGGGTCTCCTGACGGCGCGCGCGGCTGGCGAGCTCGCGTCGGCGGGACTCGACCTCGGGAGAGTGGTCGCCCTCGGCAAGCCGCCGTCCGGCGTCGAGGCGAAGTCCGTCGAGGGTGAACTCGTTCGTTTCGACGGTGAGGAGCGGGTCGAGGCGGTCGTGGTGGTGAAGCCGGGCGGAGTGGAGGAGAGGCACGAGTGCGATTCGGTCTCGCTCGGACTGGGCCTGCAGCCGCGTTCGACCCTCACTCGCATGGCGCAGGGGTTGCCCGTTCGAGCGGTCGGCGACGCGGCGCTCGAACCCGACCTGCCGGCCTGCCCGCGCGCCGGCACACTCTGTCCGTGCTCCGGCGTCGAGGTGGCCGACCTGCAGTCGGTCTGGGACCGAGGATTCCGCGAGCTGGAGCTGGTCAAGCGCGCCACGCTCGCCGGCACCGGCACCTGCCAGGGCTCGGTCTGTGTACCCCACCTGCGAAGCTTCCTTCTCGATCGCGGGAAGGAGCTGCAGCCTCCGTTCACGGCGCGACCGGTGGCTCGACAGCCGACGCTTGGCGAGATCGCCTCGGGCGCCTTCCACCGTCCGACGCCACGCACGCCGCTACACGACGAGCACGTCCGTCTCGGAGCGCAGATGGAGCGCTCGGGCGGCTGGTGGCGGCCTTGGTCCTATGGCGACGAACGATCGGAGTACGCGGCCGTACGTGAAGGCGTCTCTTTGGGAGACGTCTCGACGCTCGGCAAGTTCCTGGTCTCCGGGCCCGACGCGCTGGCCTTTCTCGAGAAGCTCTATCCGACTCAGGTCTCGACACTTCGGATCGGCCGCTCGCGCTACGTCCTGTTGCTCGACGAACGAGGCTACGTCCTCGACGACGGACTCGTCTGCCGCGACGCCGAGACCCGCTACACACTGTCGCTCACCAGTGCCGGGTCGACCTTTGGAGAGCTCTGGCTGCGGGACTGGGCCGACGCCGGCGGCTACGACGTGCGCATTCTGAACCAGACCATGTCGCTCGGCGCGATCAACGTCACCGGCCCGGCGTCGCCTGCACTCTTGGCGGCCGCCGGAGTGGCGAAGCTGCCCGGCTTCGCTCGCCACGGACGCGCGCGGGTGGCCGGTGTCGACTGTCGCGTCTATCGCCTGAGCTTTACCGGCGAGCTCTCCTACGAGCTCCACCACCACGCCGCCGAGTCGATCGCTCTTTGGCGGCGACTCCTCGAACTCGGTGACAATCTGGGGATTCGACCGCACGGCCTGGAGACGCTACTGAACCTGCGGCTCGAGAAGGGCCACATCGTGGTCGGTCAGGACACCGACTACGACTCGACCGCTCGTCGCATTCACCACGACTGGATGGTCAAGTTGGAGCAGGCCGACTTTGTCGGTCGGCAGGCGGTGCTCCGCACCGACAAGGTCGAACTGGATCGACAGCTCGTGGGCTTCGAGATGGAGAGCCCGGCGCCGCTCGAGGGCTCGGTCATCTACCGGGGCGATCGGTGGGTGGGCAACGTCACCTCGAGCACAGACTCGCAGGTGTTGGGCAAGGCGGTCATGCTCGGGTGGCTCGACTTCGTCGAGGGGGAACTGCCGGAGGCAGTCGAAATCGAGGGCCGTTCGGCGCGTCGGGTTGCTCTACCGTTCTACGACCCGGACTCCGAGCGAGCCCGGGCGAAAGTGCGGATCGACCCTTCGGACGTACGAACGGTCGAGGCCGAGCCGGTCGTGGTGACCGAGTCGAGCCGCTTCCAACGGCTCGAAGCGACTCGTGTCGTCGCCTCCCGAGCGGCGCTCGACGAACTGGAGCGTGTGGAGGGCTCGACCGCTCTGCGCATCGCTTCGGACGAAGCGCTCGTCCTCGGTCCGCTCGATCCCAGAGCGGTTCCGGACGAACACGCCATCGTAGAGCGCGAGACCGGCTTTTCGAGTCTTTGGGCTTCGGGCGCCGAAGCAGCGGCGCTGCTCGCTCGCACGTGCGATTGGCGGCTCCCCTCCGAGCGCCCGGTGCTCGCACAGGGGGCTCTTGCCGGTGTGCCGGCCAAGCTCTGGTTCGAAGACGATCGCGTCTTGTTCGTGGTGCCGGCTCCCCTCGCGCACGAACTCGAGGAGCGGCTCTGGTGAGGAGGCTCGCTTGAACGAGTACGTCGAGCGTCTCATCGCCCTCGACTGGCGCGAACCCCGCTCGAGCTACGACGTGGTGATCATCGGAGGCGGCGGTCATGGCCTCGCAACCGCCTACTACCTCGCCACGCGCCACGGCATCACCAACGTCGCTGTGCTCGAGCGTTCCTACATCGGTAGCGGCAACTCCGGGCGCAATACGACGGTGATTCGGGCCAACTACGGCATTCCCGAGGCGGTGCGGTTCTACCAGCACTCGATCGAGCTCTACCAGGGGCTCGAGGCCGAGACCGAGCGCGACGTCATGCATCGTCAGAAGGGCCTGCTGTGGATCGCACACAGCGAGCTCGGGGTTCAGGCCGAGCGGGCACGTGCCGCCGTCAACACGGCCTTCGGTGCCAAGACCGAGTACGTGACCCCGGAGGAGATTCAGAAGATCTGTCCGCAGATCGATCTCTCCGGTGGTGGCGTCTGGCCGGTGCAGGGCGCGTCGTACCATCCCGAGGGGGCCACCGCACGACACGATCGCGTCGTCTGGGCCTACGCCGAGGGGGCGATGCGCCTCGGGGTCGATGTCCACCAGAAGACTCCGGTCACGGGGCTCATGATGGAGGGCGATCGAGTGGTCGGCGTCGAGACGCCGCGTGGACCGATCTCGGCCGGCGTCGTGATGTCGGCGGTCGGCGGCCACGTCACCTCGATCGGGCGGATGGCTGGCCTCCGCCTGCCGATCCGAACGCACC
Source organism: Candidatus Multivoradales bacterium (assembly GCA_965212505.1). GTDB lineage: Bacteria > Acidobacteriota > Thermoanaerobaculia > Multivoradales > JAHEKO01 > JAHEKO01. Next base: position 4,156,732 of record OZ243123.1, on the reverse strand, counting down.
CGCTGCAGGCGTTTGTCACTCAACACTACGAGCTCCAGTTCGACGCGCTCGTCGCCTCCTCCGACCTGCTCTTCTATGCCTCACAGACCGCTCGCGGCGAGATGCTCATGGGCGCCGAGATCGATCCGCAGCCGAGCTACTCGTATCGGTCGGGGCACCACTTCCTCCAGCAGACCGCGTTCCGGGCGATCACGTTGCTGCCGTTCCTGCGCCGTTTGAAGGTCCTCCGCCAGTGGACCGGGGTCTGCGACATGAGCCCCGACTACTCGCCGATCATGAGCGGTACACCGATCGAGGGCTTCTACGTCACCACCGGGTGGGGTACCTGGGGCTTCAAGGCGATCCCCGCCGGCGGCGAGCAGATGGCCGAGCTGATCGCCACCGGCGAATCGCCGGAGCTGATCGCACCGTTCTCGCTCGATCGCTTCGAGAACGACCGCACCCTCGCCGACCGCGGTTCGGCCGGCACTCACTGAGGAGAGGTCATGAGCTTGGAGATCGAATGTAGCCACTGTGGTCGCCGGCCGGTTGCCGAGTTCATGTTTGGTGAGATTCCGACCGTGCCCGACTCGATCACCGACCCTGACGCTCGCGACCTCGACCGCGCCTTCATGCACGACAACCGCGAGGGGCGGGTGATCGAGCGCTGGTTCCACACCTTTGGCTGTCGGCGTTGGACGACGATCGAGCGCGACACGAGGACGGACGAGGTCCTCGGTCGAGCGAAGGCGCCCGGCTACGCGGGCTAAGCGGAGGGCCCCGCGCTCAGCTCCGTAGCGGGTCGATCTGCCCGACCAGCTCGGCGAGTAGCTCGCGTAGCTGTGTGTTCTGAGGGTCGGCCGACAGGAGTGTCTCGACGATGCGACGACTCGCTTCGAGCTCCATGAGCGCTTCGTCCGTCCGACCCGCGGCCTCGAGACCCTCGGCAACCTTCCGGTGACTGATCGCCAAGGAGCGCTGCGCGGAGGCGTTCTGCGGGTCGGCCGTTGCAATCGAGCCGAAGATCTCGAACGAGCTGCGAATCTCCGCGAGCGCCGACTCGGTCTCGCCGGCGCGCAGAAGCACGTCGCCGAGTTTCTCGAGCGCCACGGCGACGTCTCGTTGGGCCTCGGTGTTTCCGGACTGCGCGGAGGCGGTGTCGCGACGGATGGAGAGTGACTCCCGCGCGGAGGTGGTCGCCGCTTCGAGCTCGCCGGCGGCTAGCAGCACCGTCGCGAGGCGCTCTTGGATGAGCGCTCGGTAGCGACGAACCGTCGCGTCCTCGGGATGCGTGACCGACAGGTCGTCGAGGAGGTCCTCCGCCCGTCGATAGGTGGCGAGGGCCGCCCCGGATCGACCGAGGTTGGGGAAGTCCGGATTGCCCTCCAGGTCTCCCATCTTGATCGAGCTGATCGCAAAGGAGATCTGGTGGCGGAGTACGTCGGGATAGCGCTCGGCGAGGTCCTCGAAGACGTCGAGAGCGGCGGCCGCCGCCTCGCCGGCGGCGTTGAGGTCGCCCCGGTAGGCGAGGGTGTCGCCGAGCTTCTCGTGGATCACGGCCACGGACCGGGTGGCGCCCGCCCCCTCGGGGTCGCGTCGGACGGCCCTCTCGGCCAGGCCTAGCGCCTTGCGATAGGTGGCCAGGGCGCCGCGGGTGTCGCCGAGGTTCGAGGTGTTCGGGTTGCCCTGAATGTTGCCGACCTTCTGGTACGCGAGCGCGAGCTCCCGCAGCAGCTCTGGATCGTCGTCCGAATCGACCGCGAGGCGGTCCAGGTAGGTGAGCGCGCGGGTCACGATCTGCTGCCTCGCGGGCGTCGAGCCGGGAAGGTCGCGGATCAGGTCGTCGACTTCGAAGATGAGCGATCCGGCCAGAGTGCGAATGTCGCTCGCGCGCTGCTCGGCGATGCGTGCCTGCCAGAGGGTGGCCCCCACGCCGCCGAGAATCGAAAGGAGGATCAGAGCGGCGCCGCCGACCGCCAGGCGGTGGCGGCGCAGGAACTTCGTGGTGCGATAGTGCAACGTGTCGGGACGCGCCCGCACCGGCCGACCGTCGAGGTGGCGACGGATGTCTTCGGCGAGCGCCTCTACCGACGGGTAGCGGCGCTCGGGCTCTTTGCGCATCGCCGCGAGCGTGATCGTGTCGAGGTCGCCCTCGAGTCTCCGACCGAGCCGATCCGGCGGCAGGTCTCCGATCTGCTCGGTCGCGACACGACTCGGTGCCAGCGCCTCGTTGTGCAACACGGCGTAGCCGGTGGCGACCGCCGAGTCCTCGGCGTACGGATGGCGACCGGTCAGCAGCACGTAGAGCAGCAGCCCGAGGGCGTGGACGTCGGTCGCGGTGGTGATCGGCTCGCCGAGCATCTGCTCGGGGCTCGCCCACATCAGGCTCATCGCCGCCTTGCCGGTCAGGGTCTCGACGGCTACCTGCTCGCCAGTAGCCCCCGGAAGCAGCTTTGCGATGCCGAAGTCGAGCAACTTCGCCTCGCCCTCGGCGCCCACGAGAATGTTGTCCGGCTTGAGGTCGCGGTGGACGATCAAGTTGCGGTGCGCGTGCTGGACCGCGTCGCAGACGTCGAGGAAGAGCTCGAGCCGCTCTTCGAGGCTGAGCTGCCGATCGTTGCAGTGTTGATCGATGCGGACGCCGTCGACGTGCTCCATGACCAGGTAGGGGCGATCGTCTTCGGTCGTGCCGGCGTCGAGCAGGCGCGCAATGTGGGGGTGCTCGAGGTTCGCCAGCGTCTGCCGCTCGGCCCGGAAGCGCTGCAGCGTCTCCTCGCTGCCGTCCGGGCTCACGAGCTTGAGCGCGACCCGTCCTTCGAACGCGCCGTCGGCACGCTCGGCGAGAAAGACTTCGCCCATGCCGCCCCGCCCGAGCGAGCGTAGGACGCGATAGGCGCCCAGGCGGCGATCGGCCATCCCGGCCGTGAGGTCCTTTTCCTCGGGTCGGCCGTCGGAATCCGGCGGCGCCTCGGTGGCCATGGGCGGAGACTATCGAACTCCCCAGGCGGCGGATCGGAGTAAACTGCGTTCTCGCAAACAAGGAGAGAACGAAACATATGGATCCAGTGGACGCGAGCCGCTATCCCGCATTCAAAGAACCCGTCCCGAGTGATCTCGAGATTGCTCAAGAAGCCGCCCTCGATCCCATCCTCGACGTCGCGGAGCGCGTCGGGCTCGGGCCAGACGACGTCGACCTGTACGGCAAGTACAAGGCGAAGGTCCATCTCGACGTTCGTGAGCGCTACGCCGATCGGCCGCAGGGCAAGTACATCGACGTCACCGCGATCACTCCGACGCCGCTCGGCGAGGGGAAGACGACGACAGTGGTCGGGCTCTCGCAGGGGCTCGGGCGGTTGGGCAAGAAGGTGTTCACCTGCATTCGGCAGCCGAGCCAGGGTCCGACTTTCGGCATCAAGGGCGGTGCGGCGGGAGGCGGGTATAGCCAGGTCATTCCGATGGAGGACTTCAACCTCCACCTGACCGGCGACCTGCACGCGGTGACCGCGGCTCACAATCTGCTGTCCGCTGCGATCGACAACCACATCCACCACGGCAACGCGCTCAACATCAACCCGTTCAATGTGAGTTGGCCGCGGGTGCTCGATCTCAACGATCGAAACCTGCGCCAGGTGGTGGTCGGTCTGGGCGGCAAGCCGAACGGCTACCCGCGAGAGTCGGGCTTCGACATCTCGGTCGCCTCCGAGGTGATGGCGATCCTCGCGCTAGCCACCGATCTGCGCGACCTGCGCGAACGCCTCGGTCGGATCGTGATCGGCGAGACCTTCAAGCGTCAGCCGGTGACGGCCGAAGATCTGAAGTGCGCGGGCGCGATGGCGGTGCTGCTCAAGGACGCGCTGATGCCGACCCTGCTCCAGACGCTCGAGCACACACCGGCGCTGGTCCACGCGGGGCCGTTTGCAAACATTGCGCACGGCAACTCGAGCGTCATCGCTGACCGAATCGCCCTGCAACTTGGCGACTACGTCGTGACCGAGTCGGGCTTCGGCTCCGACATCGGCATGGAGAAGTTCATGGACATCAAGTGCCGCGCGAGCGGTCTGGTGCCCGACTGCGTGGTGATCGTGGCGACCATCCGTGCACTCAAGATGCACGGTGGCGCCGGCAAGGTGGTCGCCGGCCGACCGCTGCCGAAGGCGTTGACCGACGAGAACCTCGAGGCGCTCGAGACCGGCTGCGCCAATCTCGCTGCCCACATCCGCATCGCCAAACTTTTTGGCGTGCCGGTGGTCGTTGCCGTCAACCGCTTCCAGACGGATACCGACAAGGAGGTCGCGCTGCTCGAACGGCTCGCGATCGAGGCGGGAGCCGAGACCGCGGTGATGACAGACCACTGGGCGCGGGGTGGCGAGGGTGCCGTCAACCTGGCCGAGGCGGTCGTCGAAGCGGCGGAGAAGCCCAAGGACTTCAAGTTCCTCTACGACCTCGACCTGCCGATCAAGAGCAAGATCGAGATCATCGCCACCAAGGTCTACGGTGCCGAGGGTGTCGACTTCCTGGGTGCCGCCGAAACCAAGATCAAGCGCTTCACCAAGCTCGGCTACGACAAGTTCCCGGTCTGCATGGCGAAGACTCATTTGAGCCTGAGCCACGAGCCGCGTTGGAAAGGCGTGCCGACCAACTTCCGACTTCCGGTGCGCGACATCCGCGCGAGTGTCGGCGCCGGCTTCCTCTACCCGCTCTGCGGCGATATGCGCACCATGCCGGGCCTGCCGTCGAGCCCCGCCTTCGAGAACGTCGACATCGATCTCGAGACGGGCCGTGTCATAGGACTGTTCTGATGACCGATCTAGAGAATCTGAGTTTCTTCGACGGCCTGGAGCCGGCCGACCGCGAGGCGCTGCTGGCGATCTCCGAACGCCGCACCTATGAGGCCGGTGACTCGATCTTCTCCGAGGGCGACGGGTCCGATTCGCTACGCATTCTGGTCAGCGGGCTCGTTTCGCTGCGCCAGAAGCTCAAGGGCGCCAGCGGCGATGCGCAGATGGCTGCGGTCGGTGAGCCCGGCTCTGTGTTCGGCATTGCGGCGCTCGTTGGTGAGGAGCACCTCTATCCGCACAGCGCGATCACGGTCGAGGCGACCGAGGTGCTCGAGATCGCCCCAGCTCGCCTCCACGAGCTCTTCGCGAGCGACCCCGAGGCCGGGGTCCGGATCTTGCTCCGCTTCTCGCAGTACGTGGCGGCGAAGCTGTCGGCGGCTCGCGAGCAGATCCGCAGTCGTCTGCGGACGGGCCTGATCTCGCACGGCTAGTCGCTCCGCACCGCGCATCGACGGATGGCCATGGCCCGCCTCGTGGCCGATTTCATAGTCGTCTTCCCTCGCCTCGGGTCTACTTGGGGGCGGGGAGACGACCGATGGAGCTACGCGGAAAATTTCAGGGCTTCGATTTCGCCCATCTGTTGCAGATGCTGGCGATCACGGCCAAGAACGGCCGTCTGCGTCTCGAGGGAGACGACAGCCAGGGCCTCGTACTTCTTCGCAACGGCAAGATCATCTGCGCCGTCTCGACGTCGGTGCGCGAGAGCCTCGGCAGCATTCTCTTGAGCCGAGGTTGGCTGACGCGCGAGCAGCTCGAACGCGGTCTCGCGATGCAGCAGGAGAGCGACGAGGAGCGTCGCCTGGGGGCGATTCTGGTCGATGAGGATCTGCTCGACCAGGAGAGGCTGGAGGCGGCGGTCGCCGAGCAGACCGGCCAGGTCATCTCGGAGTTTCTGCGCTGGCGCTCTGGATCGTTCGAGTTCGACGAGGTGCGATTCCCCGACCACGGAGAGGTCGAGCTCGACACCGGCCGGCTACCGCTCGAACACGGACTCGCGGCCGACCAGGTGCTGCTCGGCATCGCCGACCAGGCCTCCAAGGAGCTGCACGCCGTGCCGCCGCCAACCGTCGAAGTGCCTTCCCTGCCCGAGGTCGTGCGCGACTTCCCGGCGCCGCTGGTGACCGGCGAGATCGCCCACAAGATTCTTGAGCAGGCTCAGGGCGTGGTCTCTCGGGCCGTGCTCTTCCAGGTAGGCCCGGCCGACCTGATCGGTGTGAGCCAGTTCGGTGTCTTCGGAGGTGAAGGCCCGGAAGAGGCGCTCATCCGCGACGTGCGGTTGACCCTTCGCGCGGACTCGGTACTGCGTCGAGTTGGCGCGACGCGCGTTCACCACCAGGGCAGTCTCGAACAGACTGTGGGCAATCGTTCGCTCGTCGAAGCGCTGGGTGGAGAGTGGCCGAGTGAGGTCTTCGCAGGCCCACTGTTCGCGGGTGGTCGCGTGATGATGGTCTTCTACGGCGACAACCTGCCCGCCTGTGAGCCGCTCGGCGACACCTCTGAGTTGGCGACCGAGCTCCTCCGTTCGGGCTCGATGCTCGAGCACTGCCTGCTCAGTCGCATCGCCTAGAGCGATCGCTCGGACGCGCCGGACGACGTGGCTCTCGGGGCCGCGGGGTAGACTGCTCGCTCATCTGAATTCTGTCGAAGGTGTGGCGAGTGGCGCCCGAATGGGGTGAAGTGCCGACTCGCGAACGGGAGGAGTGAGCCATGAAGTTGTCCCCGGAGCGGCGAGACTTTTTGAAGCAGTCCCTGGTCGGTGCGGCCGCACTCGGCCTCGGGGGACGAGCGATGTCTCCGTCGGCATGGGCCGCCACGAACACCGGGGCCGACCGGCGCCGAGAGCTTATTCACGCTGCTCATTTCGGCCGCAAGGGTGTTGCCCAGAGCCGCGAGGGCATGGCGATCTGCTCGCATCCGTTGGCGACCCAGGAGGCCGTCAACGTACTTCGAGACGGCGGCAACGCCTGCGATGCGGCGCTCACGGCGAGCGTTGCGCAGACGGTACTCGAGCCGCACATGACCACCATCACCGGTGTCCTCTCGATGCTCTACTTCGATGCCGCCACCGGCGAGACCACCTACGTGAACGGCAGCGTCAACGCCCCGGCGGCCGCCCTACCGGGGTTCTCTCCGGGCGACCTGCTCGGAGGGCGGGGTGTCGCGGTGCCCGGCTTCTGGGGCGGCTTCGAGGCCGCGCACGCGCGCCACGGCAAGGCGTCTCGGGAACGGGTCCTGCGCCCAGCGATCGACTACGCCCGCCACGGGTTCGAAACCCATCCGTTCCTCTGGGGCGAGATCTTCGTGATGTGTCAGACCATCGGCCTGACCGAGCAGGGGCGTGAGATCTACATGCCGGACAACGCCCTCCCGCGGCCGGGCGACAAGCTCGTCCAGGCTCGCGCGGCCGACACGCTCGAGGCACTTCTGGCCGAGGGCAACGACTACTTCTACCGCGGCGGCTTCGCCGAAGAGCTGGTGGAGGTGGTGGAGAACGCGGGTGGCGTGCTGACGCTCGAGGACATGGCGGCCTACGAGGCACGTTGGCAGGAGCCGGCTTGGGGTACCTACCGTGGCTACGACGTGGCGGGAGCGCCGCCGCCCGACCACGGCGGCTCCCACATGATCGAAATCCTCAACATGGTCGAGCTCTTGGACCTCCAGAGGCTCGGGCCGCCGACCGACTCGCCGGAAGCGCTCTACCAGATGGCTCGCATCGTCAATACGGTCTACAGCGAGGGCTCCAGACAGCGCGATCCGAAGAGTCACTACCTGCCGCTCGAGACGCTCCTGTCGAAGGAGTACGCGCGCATTCGCTACGACCTGCTGCAGATGGATGGTGAACTCGACGACGAGAGTCCGGTACCGCCGCCGGGGAGCAACCACGTGACCGTTGCCGACGCCGACGGCAACATTGCGACCGTCCTGCACTCGTGTATGTCGCTGCCGTGGACCAACGGCCTGTTCGCCGGTGGTGTGAGTGTGTGCGCCGCCGGCGCGCACTTCTTGCGCGTGATGCCCGACCCGGGCGATCGGATCTCCGCCTACGTCTGCCCCAACATCGTCTTCCGCGACGGCAGGCCGGTGCTCGCTTCGGGCTCTCCGAGTGTTGGGCTACTGGCCAACATCCTCCAGAACACTGTCAACCTCCTCGACTTCGGCCTGCCGATCGAAGAGGCGGTCCACCGGCCTCGATTCGGCGGGAACTCCTACGAGCGGCCCGGGAGTCTCATGATCGAAGTGGACATCGACGAGTCGGTTCGAGGCGGCGCGGCCCAGCGCGGCATTCAGTGGCACGTGGTGAATCCGTGGAACTGGCACCACGGCTCGTTCGAGGGCATTCACGTCACCGAAGCCGGCTACCGGGCGTGCGGCGATCCCCGCCGCAACGCGATGGCCATTGGCGTCTAGTCGCTGTTGGCGACATACGCTTGGCCCAGCTCGAGGCCCTGTGGGTGCTTCCGCGTGTTGCGGAAACTCACGGGTAGCGTGCCGCAGTCGTTTCGGTTGGGACAGGTCAGCGCCTCGAAGTGCAGGTGAGGGAGGCCGCTCGTCGATCCGGCGTTCCCAGAGAGCGCCACGGGCTGTCCCTGTTCGACGGCTTCACCGACGCTCACCAGCGCCCCGTTCTGAGCGATGTGGACGTAGCGGGTGAACGTCCCGTCGTCGTGCTCCAGTACCAGAATGTTGTCGTCCTCGACGCGGCCGGTCTCCTCCGGCCGGCTGTCCTCGACCGAGAACACCGTGCCTGCTCGGGAGGCCACGACCTCCGTGCCGACCGGCAGCGCGAAGTCGACGGAGTGTTTGGCGACCCCCTGATGGGAGCCGGAGCCGCAGCTCGGCTGACTGATGACAGACGTCTGACCGGTTCGATAGGGAAGCACGTACTCAGAGGTCGCCGAGTCGGGGAACGGGCCGCAGCTCTCCGGTGGGAGATTGGCCAGACCGCCGGAGAGGAAGCACTCTCCCGCCGCGAGCTTGCCGAACTTCTTGAACTTGAGGTTCCAGCGAAGGCTGTCGCCTGCGTCGAGCGGTTCGTCCAAGATGCTCTGGGCCTGGATCGCCCCAGAGACTCGATTCTGGACGGCCGACATCTTTCCGAGCTTGCGGATCGTTCCGTCGACTCGCTCGAGGGTGAGGGTTGCCGTCAGCTTGCCGCGACCGGCAGGGTCGGGCACTCCCGGCTCGTAGGCGAGGAGGAGACGAACCGACTCCTGGTCGGCGAAGGCGTCGTTTGCAACGAGCTGGTCGACGACCAACTTCTTCGGGTGCTTCGAGCCGTCGGAATCGGAGCAGAGCTCCCGCAGTGAGCCTTCGAAACTGGTGGTTTGTGCTGACGCTGATGCGAGTTGGCCGAAGAGGAGAGCGGTCGTCAGGATCAGAGAGTTGCGCATCGTCTACTCCGCCGGGGTGACCAGGCCCAGCAGGGTGAAGCACTCTCTTCCCCGCAAGGCGTCGAACTTCTTGAACGTCAGGCTGATCTCGACCTCGTCGCCCTCTCGAAGGGGGGTTGCGGCTCGACTCAGGAGCTGTACCGGCGCGTCGGCGCTCCCCTGGCGGGCGGTCTCCTTGCCGAGGTTGGACGAGAGCCCGTCCGAGTCGGTCACGTTGAACTTCGCGGTGATCTTTCCGCGGCGCCCCGAGTTGGACGGCTCCGGGCGGTAGATGAGTCCGACCAAGCCGCCCGAGTCCGAGGCGAAGCGATCGTCGGGCACGGTCACCGAGAGTTCCGCCTTCTTCGGATGCTTCTTGACTCCGGAGTCGATGCATACGGACCTGAAGGTGATCTCGGAGGCGGGCTTGACGGTAGCGCTCAGCGCCGCGGCGCCTGTGCCCCCGAGAAGGCAAGAGACGACGAGGACGTACGGCCAACGGCTTTGCATGGCGAATGGAAGTTGCAGGTTCCATGCCTCCGGCGCGGCCTCTGGGGCCAGGCACTGGGGCTTGATAGATTCGCTCCTCAACGATATCGGGGGAAGACGAATGAAGAGTCTGCAGCCGTACCTGTTGGGAGCCTTGATTCTCGGCGCCTGCGCCGCACCCGAGCCCGAGGTGGCTCCAGCCGCCGATCCTCCACCAGCCGCCGCCACAGAGCCCGACGTTCGTGGCGAAGAGGTCGCCTACGAGGTCGACGGCGTTCAGTTGAACGGCTATCTGGCCTACGACGCTGCGGCCGAGGGACCACGCCCCGGAGTCTTGGTAGTGCACGAATGGTGGGGACACAACGAATACGCGCGGACTCGGGCTCGCATGCTCGCCGAGATGGGCTATACCGCGCTGGCGGTCGACATGTACGGCGACGGCAAGTTTGCCGAGCATCCCGAAGACGCGATGAAGTTCATGACCGAGGTGGCCGAGAACCTCGACGCCGGCGTCGCCCGCTTCTCCGCGGCGCGAGCGTTGCTCGATGAGCATGCGACCACCGACGGTCGGGCGGCGGCGATCGGCTATTGCTTCGGGGGGGCGATGGTGCTCCACATGGCGCGTATCGGGCAGGACCTCGCCGGGGTGGCGAGCTTCCACGGAGACCTCGTGGCCCGTGCCGAGGTCGAGGCGGGCGGCATTTCCGCTCGCGTCTTGGTGCTCAACGGCGCCGACGATCCGTTCGTTTCGGTCGAGTCGGTCGAGGCCTTCAAGACGGAGATGGATGCCGTCGAGGCGGACTGGCAGTTCATCGACTACCCCGGTGCGGTGCACTCGTTCACGAACCCCGGCGCTACCGCGATCGGCGAGCAGTTCGAGATGCCGCTCGCCTACCAGCGCGAGGCGGACGAACAGAGCTGGGCTGAGCTCGAGCGCTTCCTGACCGCATCGTTCGGCGGCTGAAGCCGCCCCACGGAGGCTGGTTGTCGCTACCGGGTCGATCCCGGTGGCGGCGGCTATGGCCCGTCCGCGTCAGTACACGGAACCGCGCTCGGGATCGCGCGTAGGTTCGCATCGAGACCAGGAGGACTGCGATGCGAATTCGAAATGGTGTGATGGCGATCGTGATTTCGTTCGGGCTGGCGACGAGCCTGAGCGCGGAGTGGAACCAGTACGGCGGCCCGGGGCGGGACTTCCGGGCGGCTGCCCTCGAGCTGCCCTCGACGTGGGCCGGGCCGGGGATCGTGTGGGAGCGTGAGCTGGGTCCTGGCTACTCCGGCATCGTCGTAGCCGGCGAACGACTCGTGACCATGACTCGCGAGGGCACCTCGGAGGTGGTTGTGGCGCTCGACGCGCAGAGCGGGCGAACCGTCTGGCGAGACGAGTACCCCGCGCCGATTCCGAGCGCTGCCGATGTCCATCTGGACACGACCTGGGGCGAGGGGCCAAACGGAACGCCGCTGTTGGTCGGCGATCGGGTCTACACCCTCGGCTTCACCGGCGTTCTGAGTTGCATGGACGCCCGCACCGGCGAGCGCCTCTGGCGTCGACAGGTTGTGCCCGAGGGGGTCGAGATCCCCTTTTTTGGCCTCTCGACGAGTCCGATTCGGCACCAGGACTCGGTAATTGTCATCGCCGGCGGCGCGCGCGCGTTTGATCTCGAGAGCGGCGAGCCGCGCTGGGTCAACGACTCCTTCGACGCGAGCTACGCCTCGCCCGTGCTCTTCGGGCCGGCCGGGAGCGAGACCCTGGTGGCCGGTGTCGCCGGAGAGGTTGTCGGTCTGGATCCTCGCACCGGTGAGTTCAGGTGGCGCCACGAGCACGCCAACGAGCATCGGACGATTCTCAGTAGTCCGGTGGTTGGTGACGACGACCTGCTCTTCGTCTCGGCGTATTTCCTGGGCAGCATCGGCCTGCGGGTCGCGGCCGACGGCTCGGCGGTCGAGGAACTCTGGGAGGAGTCGCGACTCCAGGTCTCCTACACCAACGCCGTTCGGCTCGGCGATACCGTTTATGCGTTCCACAATTCGATCTTGAAAGCGCTCGACCTGGCGAGTGGCGAGATCCTCTGGCAGAGCCGCGCCGCCGTCAGAGGCAACCTGCTCGCCGTCGGGGAACGAGTGCTGCTGCTCGACGCCAAGGGAGGACTCTCGCTGCTCGCTCTCGATCGTGAGGGGGTGGAGGTGCTCGCAAACGTGAGGGTCCTCGACGGCCGCTCGTGGACCGCGCCGACACTCGTCGGTCGGCGTCTCTACGCTCGCAATCTCGAGACAATCGTGGCGATCGACCTCGATCGACTCGACGAGCCCCGCGCTGGGCCACTCGAGGCCGCTGCGCCGACCCGGGTCGAAGCGCCACAAGAGTTCCTCGATGCGAAGGCCGCTCTCTTCGCGGCGGCTCGCCGTTCGGACGACGTGGGCCTGCTCGCCGCCGAGCAGGCGTTCGAGCGCTGGACCGACGAAGCGTCCTCCCTCGCCCATCTGGCCCACTACTACGTCGGCTTCGGCGCATACCATCGCGCGCTGCTCGCAGGCCAGGGAGGCCTGCCTCTGGCGCAGCGAGCCGAGCGGCACCTGGTTCGGGCGACCGAGCTGGATCGCAACTTCGCCGAGGCGCACGCGATTCTGGGTCGCATCTTCCCGATGTACTACCGGCTCGATCCAGCGCGAGCCGCCATCGCCGGGCCGCTCGGCCGAGAACACGCCGACCGCGCCCTCGACCTGGCGCCTCGAAACCCGAGGGCGATCGCCTTCCGAGCTCGGAGTCTGTTCTTCCGGTCGCCAGAACATGGCGGCGACCCCGAGCGTGGACTCGACTTGATGCGGGAGGCTCTCGATGCGATCGCAGCCGAAACTCCCGATCCGCGCCGCGCGGAGCCCGACTGGGGGCGCGCTCGCCTCTGGCTCTGGTACGGCGAGATGCTCGCCCGGGTCGAGGGCGAGAGGGAGCTTCGTGCGGAGGACGCCTACCGGCGTGCACTCGAGGTGGCGCCCGACTTCACCCTGGCGCGCTCAGCTCTCGAGAGCGAGGGCTAGCGTCACTCAGCCGAGCGGCTCGAGAATCCGCTCGAGCCGCTGGCGGTAGCGACGGCTGACCTGGAGCCTGTGGCCGCCGGACAGCTCGAGCTCGAGATCGCCGTGGCCGATCCCCTCGAGGCGCTCGATTTGATCGACGTTGACGATTGCCGAACGGTGGATGCGGACGAACAGCCGAGAGTCGAGCTTCTGCTCCAGGGTCGTGAGCGACGTGCGGGTCAGATAGCTCTCCTCGCCGACGTGCAGGCGGGCGTAGTTCGACTCGGCCTCGATCCAGTCGACGCTCTGCACCTTGAGACTTCTGCGGGTGCGCCCTTTACGCACCGTGACGCGTTCGAGGGGGCGGGTCGCCAGCTCCTCGAGAAGGCCGGCGAGTTGTTCGGAGACGTCCGATGCGCGCCGCTCGGCGAGGCGTACCCGGACTCGTGCGAGCGTCTCGCGAAGGCGCTCTCGGTCGAACGGCTTCAGAAGGTAGTCCCACGCCTGCACGCGGAAGGCGCGCAGTGCAAACTCGTCGTAGGCGGTGACAAAGACCACCGGCGGCAGGCGCTCGGGGTCGGTCGACGCGATCACCTGGAATCCGTCGAGGCGAGGCATGCGCACGTCGAGGAAGAGCACGTCGACCTCGTGGCTCTCGAGCCAGGCGACCGCCTCGGCGCCATCGCTACAGACGCCCTCGACCTCGACGGCTGGCTCTTCGCCGAGCATTCTGGCCAGCAGCTCGCGTGCCGCTGGTTCGTCGTCGACGACCAGTGCTCTCAGATGCTCCCGCGTCGTCAGCCGGCGCCTCCCGGACGGTACGGGAGTCGGACCGTCGCGAGGACGCCCTGGGGTCGCTGCTCGGCGACGGTCAGTTCCTGGTTGTCGCCGAACAGCGCCTGGAGCCGCGCTCGGGAGTTGGCCAGCCCGAGCCCGCCATGGTCCTCGACGTCTCTCGATTCCCGTAGACCGGGGCCGTTGTCGGCGACGGTGAGTCGGAGGTCTCCGTTGGCCTTCGCGGCGGCGACCGTCACGCGGCCTCCGTCGGCATTGAGCGAAACGCCGTGGTGGACGGCGTTTTCGACCAGGGGTTGCAGCAGCAGCGCCGGCACCTGCGCATCGAGTAGCGAGTCGTCGATCTCGGTCACGACCTCGAGCCGGTCTCCGAAACGTGCACGCTCGACGTCGAGGTAAGCCTCCAGGAAGGCGAGCTCCTCGCGCAGCGGCACCGTCTGCCGGTCTTCGGTGTTGAGGCTCATCCGTAGCAGCTGGCCGAGGCGGGAGAGGATGCGCTGCCCTCTCTCTGGGTCGGTGTGCATGTGGGCGGAGATCGTGTGGAGTGCGTTGAACAGGAAGTGTGGGCGGATCTGACTCTGCAATCGCAGCAGTTGCGCCTGGCTCAGCTCGGCCCGAAGCTCGGCGGCATGGCGCTCGCGCCGCTCGAATCGACGCAGCAGCAGTAAGTAGTAGGCGAAGCCGGCGACCAGGATGTAGAAGAGCACGTTCAGGTGGAAGGAGTGCGGCAGGACGGTCGCAAAGACCGCGCCGAACATTGCCCGTTCGCCGACCGCGAGGTTGAAGGCTGCGGCGACACTTGCGTCGAGCACCGAGTGGATCAGCGCGAGGAGGGCGGCGGTGAGAGCGTGCAGCGGCAGGCTGCGCGCGAGGGAGCGGCCCGTCTGGGCGAAGTAGCGTGTGAGCCAGACAACAACCGGCGTCAGTCCGGCCCAGATGAGCGCGTCGGGAAGTCCGTACCAAACCGCTGTCGGCCAGTCGATGTCGAGAATGGTGTGGAGGCGAATCGAGTTGATGGCTCCCCACACGAGCCAGCCGGCGAGTACCACCCACCATCCGAGCGGCCCGGTGTCGCGGCGGGTTGTCTCCTGCATGTTCGCGACCTTGGCAGAGAGGTCGTGGCGGCGCAAATAGGAACCCCCGGGAAGCCTCTCGTCATGGCCGGCCGACGTCCCGTCGACCGGCGCTCGGTCCCGCTGGCAGCGGTCGGAGTCCAGTACGCGTCAGGCGTGGCGGTTGGAGGTGCCGACGCCCGGTCTCGGAGGCGGCGCTGGGTCTCTGACCGCCAGAGGACCGATCGGGGCGCGGCGGCACCGCGCCCCGAAGTCGGTCGTGTTGTTACGCTGAGTCGCCGCTCTGGTCGATCAGCTGCTGCGCCTTCTCCTTGCCGCCGAGCCCGAAGGCCAGGCCGAGAGCGAGTGCCGTGCCGCCCAGAACCGCGGAGACCGCGATGCGAATGATCTCCTCGCCCACGCCCAGCTGGTTGAGTCCCATGCTGAAGCCGAGGAAGAAGATCGAGTACTTGCCGATCGCCGCCAGGATTGCTGAATGGCGGGTGCCGGTCAGTGCACTCCCGATCAGCTTCCCGGCGTAGGTGCCGATCGAGAGCGCCGCCAGGATCACGACCAGGCCGACAAACAGATTCGGTAGGTAGCGGATCAGCGCACCCACCAACTCGGCCAGCGGACCGAAGCTGAGGGTGGCGAGGGCGGTCTCGGCGATCATCAACAGGATGATGGCCATCACGACAGTGCCGCCGATGGAGGAGAGGGAGGTCGATCCCTCGCGCGGCTTGAGGAAGTCGAGACCTACGCGCTCTGGCAGCTGGTCGAAGCCGATGCCGCTCAGGAACGACTCCACCAGGCCACGGACCGTCCGGGCGATGAAATACCCGACGGCGACGACGACGAAGGCCAGGAAGACCTGCGGCACGGCGCTCAGGACCTGCTCGAGCGTCGCTTTGACCGGATCGGAGACCGCCTTCATCTGCAGGCTGTCGACCGCAGTGACCAGGATCGGAATGATGATGAAGAAGTAGGCGACCGCGCCGATGATCTCGGACAGCGACTTGGTGCTTTCCTTCTGACCGAAGCCCAGCCGTGCGGCCAGCTCGTCGAGGCCGGTCGCCGCCAGGAAGTTGGTGACCACCTCGCGCACGATGGTCGCGATGATGCGGCCGATGAAGAAGAGCAGGAGCGCCGCCGCGATGTTGGGCAGGAAGGCGAGGACCTTCGTCAGCATGTCGCGGAGCGGTGCCACCAGCGCCTGCTGACCGAGGGCGTCCAGGAACGGCGGGATGCCGATCAGTAGGACGACGTAGAAGAGCAGCCGGCCGATGAGAGCGCTCGGGCCGACGCGCTCGCCGTTGACCTCGCGCGCGCGCATGAAGCGCTCGGCTCGAGCGTCGAAGCCGACCGCTTCGAGGCCGCGCGTGACGCCCATCTTCACCAGCGTGCCGATGACCCAGTAGACCGCCAGGATCAGGAAGGCGTAGAGCAGCGACGGCACCGCGTCGGCGATGCGGTCGAGAATGCCCTGGAGCGGCCCGGCGACCATGCTGAGGTCGAGGGCGTCGAAGAACGCCACGAAACCGAACAGCAGGATCAGCGCCTTGACCGCGCCGGCGACCATGCCACCGAGGGAGCGCGACTCGCCGCGCTCACCCTCCATCATCTCGCCGAGCCCCCAATCGCGCGCCGCCTTCTCGTCGAGGCTCGTCATGCCGAGCAGCTTGCGAACGCCGGCTGAGACCAGGATCGCGGCGGCCCAGAAGGCGAGCAGTAGGAGGATCGCCTTGATGAGCCCGGGCGCTGCCGACAGGAAGCGGTCCCACATCGGCCGCAGGTTGTCCATCCAGACTCGTTTGCCCTGCTCGGCGACTTCGCTGGCGCCGCCGACCATCGCGTCTTTGGTCTCGAGCGCCGCCGAGGTCACGGCTCCGCCGACGCCGTCGGGGTCGTTCTCGAGCGTGGGCTGTGCCGCGGGTGGCGGATCCTCGACGTCTACGGTCGGGATCTGAGGCTCGGCGGGCTCGGCCGTTGCCGGCTCCGCGGTCGAGGGTGGCTCGGTCGGCTCGGCCTGCTGGGCAAATGCCGGTGCGCCCACGAGGGCGAGCAGACAGAGCGCCAGGGCGAGCCGCTTCTTCGGGTTCGACAGATGACTCATGACTCCTCCTTTACTTGATGCAGAGCGAATGCAGAACCGCGCGTCAGCGCGGAAAGTACGTCGAGAATGAAGCTCGGCGTCGACCTCACGGTGTCTCTCCGGCCTGGCGAGTGCGGCTCGTCCGAACAAATGCAGCGAGAACGAGACCGAAGGTCAGTAGCTGCGATGCCGCCAGGCCCCAGGCGAGGTCGATCGGTGAACTCTGAGTCCACCACAGGATAGCCAACTCGGCGACGAGCGCAGCGCCGTAGAGCGGTAGAAACTCGAAACGACCCATGGCCGTGAACGCCTGAGCAATCAGTCCAGAGAGCAAGATCAGCAGCATCGCCGACCCGAGGGGCAGCAAGAGCGGTTGTGCCTCGAGGTACGCCTCGCCGTGCAGGAGGCGGAGGACACGCTCGCCCTGCCAGACAAGGCCGGCCAGGACCAGTGCGCCCAGGGCGCCGAAGCCTCCCAAGAGGGCAGCCACCGCTCGTTCAGGTCGCTCCTTGCGGGTGAATCTAGCGGTGAGCGTCGGCAGCGAAAGCGTTCCGAAGGGGAGGTAGACCAGGGCGAGCGCCTTGGCCAGTGAGGAGGCGGCGCCGTAGAGCCCGGCTTCGTAGTCGGGAAAGAAGCGTCGAGCCGCCAGTACGTCGATGTTCTGGAAGGCGGCGCCGATGAAGGCGACGAGGAAAAAGCTGGCGCCGAACCGGCGCAGCAGGCCCCCGTCGACCGGCTCCGGGTCGACGCCTCGCCCGATCGATCGCGCCTGCAGCTCGGCGATCGGCAACAGCAGGAGAGCCGCCGCAAGGTAGGCAAGGAGAGCCGCCTCGGCCGTCGCCGCACGCGAGAGGAGGAAGACGCTCAGCAGCAGTCGCAGGCCCGCCTCGGCGGTCAACTGCAGACTGAAGTGCCCAAAGCGATGTGCGCCTCGCACCAGGCCGCGGGGCAGATAGACGAGCAGTGTCAGGGGAAAGATGGCGACGACGATCGCCGGCAGCGTCCAGTCGGTGGCACCCAGCTGCCCACGAACGCCAAGCATCAGAAGAGGCGAGAGGACAACCAGAGCGATCGCGACGCGCGTGACGTGTGCACGCGCAAATCGACGAAGGCCGGCGAGGGCGCCGGCGTCGTCTTCAGCGAGGTAGAGGCTCGTGAACCGACTGACGGTGCCCGAGATCGGACCGATTGCCGTCCCGAAGAGAAAGACGAGCGAGAGCGCGGCGTAGAGGTCGGCGTAAGCCGCCGGTCCCAAGACCCGGGCGGCGTAGACGACGTAGGCGATCCGCAGGAGCGAGCTGATTCCGGTTCCGAGCCCGAGCACCACGGTGTGCCGAAGCTCTTCTCGCAGAGAGACTCCGCTCAGAGTGCAGCTCCGGTACCGCTGGACCTGTCCATGTAGCCCGAATCATAGCCTCCCGGCGCGGGAGGCCGGGCCTACTCGGCTTCGAGCGTCAGCGTTCCGGTGTCTCGCTGGCCGCCGCCGCGCAGCTCGGCGTGGTGCCCTGTGAAGGTGCCCTCTTCGAACTCGCCCTGGAACGTGAAGGTTCGCCGGCGATTCTCGTTCTTGACCGTCCCCGAGAGCTCACCGTGGTCGAGCTCTCCCTCGGCGACGCCGCGGTACTCGTGGTCGGTGCCGTCGAAGCGGAAGTAGAAGACGACGTCCCACTTCGCTTCCCTTTCGGATCGGGTGAAGACGGCGCGGAGCGGCTCTGTCTCGTTGTTGAAGCTCCACAGATAGTTGCCTTGAAAGGCTCGCGAATCGATGGCGTCGGTGGCCGTCTCCGTGGCCGGTGCGAGTGTGAGGGCGGCGAGTAGAACTGTCGTGAGCAGACTCATGATGGACCTCCTGGGTGTTTGTTCGCGGGCAGCATCCGGTCCGTTGCTTGGACGCCGAGACGGGCCGGCCGGTTCCCCGAGCGGACCGAGATCTCTACGCCACGGAGGCGTGCGCAGGTTCGCTTGCCTCGGCCTCGGCCGCAGGATCCTGCGATGCGTCCTGCTGCTGGAACGGGATCTTCTCCGCCTTGTAGCGCGCGAGAAGGTCGGCCTTGTTGACCGCCTTCTGATACGCCTCACGCGGGTCGACCAGGCCCTCCTTGGCGAGCTTCACCAAGCTGTCGTTGAGCTGCACCATGCCCTGCCTGCGGCCGGTTTGCATTGCCGACGGGAGCTGGAAGGTCTTGCCCTCGCGAATCAGGTTGCTCACCGCGGCGTTCGAGATCAATACCTCGAAGGCGGCAACGCGCCCGCCTCCGATCTTCTTGAGAAGCGTCTGGGCGATCACGGCGTGCAGGCTTTGCGAGAGCATGGTGCGCACCTGACCCTGGCGGTCGGCGGGGAACTGATCGATCAAGCGCTCGACGGTCGATGGGGCGGTGGTCGTGTGGAGCGTGCCGAACACCAGGTGGCCCGTCTCCGCGGTCTCGATCGCGGTCGACGTGGTTTCGAGATCGCGCATCTCACCCACCAGCACAATGTCGGGGTCCTCTCGGAGCGCCGCGCGCAAGGCCTGTGCGAACGAGTCGGTGTGTGGACCGACCTCGCGCTGGTTCACCATACAGCGCCGGGAAGGATGGACAAATTCGATCGGATCCTCGATGGTGATGATGTGATCCGAGCGCTCGCGGTTGATCAGGTCGACGAGCGCTGCGAGTGTGGTCGACTTACCGGATCCGGTCGGTCCGGTGACGAGAACCAGCCCTTTGGTCAGATCGACCACCGAGCGGAGAGACTCGGGCAGGCCGAGCTTCTCGAAGCTCGGGATCTCGAACGGAATCTCGCGGACCACCGCTCCGGTGCCGTGTCGATCGCGGAAGACGTTCACGCGGAAGCGGCCCTTGCCTTCGATTTCGTAGGCGCAGTCGGCGTCGGAGCAGGCCTTATACCGCTCGAGGGCGGCCTCGGGCATGATCGGGAAGATCAGCTGTTCCAACTCCTCGGAGCTTCGATCGCCGAAGCCCTCGATGCGCTCGAGGTCGCCGTGCACGCGGATGCGCGGCGTCTGCCCCGAGCACAGGTGGAGGTCCGACGCGTCGCGCGAAAGCATCAACTCGAGCAGGTCGTCGAACGACTCGATCAGCCCAACGGCGACCGGCTCGGCCGGCGCCTCGGCGGCGGGCTCTTCTACGACGCGAGCGCTCCAACCCTCGCTCCCCCAGGTCGCTTCGATCTGGATTCGAACGCCGTCGATTTCGTGAGTCAACCGGCGGCTCTCGCCGCTCTTGGCAGTCGCTTCGAGATGCGCATCGGGGAGGCTACTGAGCAGGCGGTAGACGAGGTCGCCGTCTAGAACGGTCTTCGCCGCCGGCTGTTCAGCGCCGTCTTTGACTAGCTGCGGGACTCGGCCCGGTTCGATGACGAGCGCCTCCCCGCGGTGCTCGAGCATCAAGCGGAAGAGTTTGTCGAGTGCGGACATCAGGAGACCTCTTGCACCTGCACGATCGCCGTGCGGTTGACGTAGGTGGCGGCGCCCTGCGTGCGCAGGAGCAGGAATCGTTCGGAGTTTCGGTTCAAGTGATCCGAGAGCCGACTCGAGCTTCCCGGGCCTTCGACGAAGAGCGATCCGCGGAGTCGCTCGCCGGTGACGAGTTGTAGCTCGACGGTCGAGGAGAGCGCTCCCGTTCCTTCGATGCCCGCGAACTCGGGTGCGCTCGATGCCACCACGACGTAGGCGATCGCCGCCACTCGGAGCAGGTGTGTCGTGTCGCCCACCTGGCAGGGCACGAACTCCAGCGAGGAGTCGTTGAGCTGTTCAACAAGCTGGCTCGACGGCGGGGCCACACTGTCCGGGACGGAGACGAAGAAAGTCGTCTGCCGGAGCTGACCGGTCAGCAGGGTGACGTCCGCGACGATTGGATCGACCTCGAGCTTGAGGCTCATCACCGACGATTATCGTCGTAGAGAGGGCCTTATCCGTATTGCGTGTGCCACAACGCGTCGGTGTTCCGGTGGGCCGACCAGGCCATCCAAAGATTCGCCAAGCCGGTCGCGAGCGCAAACGCTTCGAGCGAGAGTCCGGTCGGCAGCAACGCCGCGATGCCGCCGACCTGGTAGACGATGCCGCTCACCCTCATCGGTCGGCAGGCCAGCCCGCCGAGCAGGAAGAGCGAGTGCCCGAGCAGGAGCAGCCAGACGCCCGGCACCGTCCACGTCAGTCCTTGCCAGATGAGCAGGACGGACAGAGCCACGCCGACAAGTGAGAGGTTCCCCTGCGATCTCAAGGCCCAAGCACCTAGCGGAGTGGGTGCCCGCCGCTGAGCGCGCCGCAAGATCGTGAGGCCCTCGACCAAGCCACCGACGAGCACGGCGCCCGACCAGGTGAAGAGAATGGGTGCATAGGCGTCCGCGGGTAGGCGCGCGGTGATCAGCGCTGCGGCCGGCAGAACGATCGCCCAGGTCATCCAGGTCAGCCTCGAACCGAGAAACGGCCGGCTCGCCTCGCGAAACTCCGCCTGAACGCGTTCGAGGTCACGCCCCTCGTGGGCGCCGGGTTCGGGGATCAATGGATCGTAGACCGACATGGGCTCTGAGACGTATCCTAGCGGCGATGCGAAAGGTCAGTGATCTCGGCCCGGTCGAGCAGCGAATCCTCGGTGCCCTGCTCGAGAAGGAGCAGGCGACGCCCGAGTACTACCCGTTGACGGTGAGCGCTCTCCTCGCGGCGTGCAATCAAAAGAGCAATCGGTCGCCGGTCACGAGCCTGACCGAAACCGAAGTCGTCGAGACTCTCGACGAACTGCGCAAGCAGGTGCTGGCCTGGCGGAGCGACGGGGCGCGCAGCGAGCGCTGGAGTCAGTCGATCAGCCGCCGGCTGGAGCTCGACCCAGAAGAGAAGGCGATCCTGACTCTGCTTCTCCTCCGGGGACCTCAGACGCCGGGCGAGCTGCGGTCGCGCAGCGGCCGACTCCATGCCTTCGAGGACATCCATCGGGTCGAAGAGGCGCTACGCCGGATGATGACCGAGGAACGTGAGATGGTCGTCGAGCTCGCCAGGGCGCCGGGCCAGAAGGAAAGTCGCTGGGCGCACCAACTGGGCGATCTGGTCGAGCCCGAGGCGCTCGCCGCGAATGCGCCAGCGCCCGCGGCAGCGGTGCCATCGCCAGCCGCGAGCTCGCGAGTGGCCGAGCTCGAGGAGCGGATCGACGCACTCGAAGAGGCGGTCGCGGCGCTTCGCAGCGAGCTCGACGCTCTGCTCTCCTAGAGCTCGCGACGCTTGCGCTAGAGTGCTCGCAAGCTAGATCGACTCCCGACACCCGGGATTGGAGGGTGCTATGAAGCAAAGAGCTTGGCTCATCGCCGCGCTGTTCGCGCTGCCGGCCGCGGCTGTCGCTGCGGAGATCCCTGTAGGCGTTTCACCCGGAGAGATCATTCGCTCGGCCCAGGTCGAAGGGCGTTGTCCGACCTTCAGCTGGGGCGCGGTCGCCGGAGCAGAAGCCTTTGAGCTGGCGATCTTCGAAGTGGAAGAGCGTGCGCGCGAACTCGGTGAGGCAGCGCTCGACTCGGCCCCCCTCGCTCTGCACGCGGAGATTCCGGCGGCTGCGCTGAGCTGGACCCCGTCCTCGCCCAACTGTCTCGAGCGAGGCAAGCGCTACGCCTGGCTGGTGCGAGCAGTGGAAGGCGACGCCGGATGGTCGAAGCCGCGTTGGTTCGAGATTCGGCAGGCGCCAGCTCTCGAGGAGGTCGAGGAGGCGCTCGATACGTTGCGGCGCTATCTCGAAGACGGTGCCGAAGGGAGCTCCGCGCAGATCGACGCGCTGTCGGCAGTTGCCGGGGCAGTTGTGGCTCGCGACCCGCGGGCGACTCCGGTGCCCAGTTCGGCCGATGTCGAAGCGAACCCTGAGGGCCTCGACGCCGAGGTGGGCATTCGCAGCTCGATCGCCAGTCTCGTCGATCAGTCGGTCGGCATACACGGGGAGGCGACCAGCGCCACAGGCATCGTCGACGGTGTGCGCGGCACCAGCGCGAGCGTCAGCGGTGTGGGTGTGCGCGGCAGCTCGAGCGCTCTCACGGGGATCACCGCCGGCGTCTGGGGCGGCGCGAGCTCACCTGCCGGATTCGGAGGTTTCTTTTTCAATCTCGGCCTGGGCGATCCCGGGGGGACGGGCCTCTTCGCGAGCGGCGCCCTCAACGCGAGCGCCGACCTGATTCTCGGCGGCAACACCTTCTGGCCCGAGGCCGATCAGGACGATGGCCGCATTCACTCCGACCCTCTGTACGCGTCGAGCGATCTGGTGTTCCAGAGCAACGATGCGGTGCTGGTACAACTCGACAGCGATGGCGACGGTGAGAACGCCGACTTCACGATCGCTGACAAGGATGGCCTGACGCTGCTCAATGTCGATTCGACAGGCCTGACGTTCATCGACGGTGACCTCTTCCTGAACGGCGAGCCGCAGGGCGGCCTGCTGAACATCGCCGAAGTCGAGGCTCTGATCGATGCCGCGATCGACGAGCATCTAGCGGAAGAACACCCCAAGCTCGTCTTCGTTACCAGCGCTACCTACGATGGCGACCTGGGTGATCTGAGCGGCGCCGACGACAAGTGCCAAGGCCTAGCCTCCGGCGCGGGCCTGGTGGGTACCTTCAAGGCGTGGATCAGCGGCAGCTCGAGCACTGAGGAGGCTCGCGATCGAATGAGCCAGGCCGACGTGAACTACCGTCGTGTCGACGGCGTGAAGATCGCCGACAACTGGGCCGACCTGATCGACGGAACGCTCGATGCGCCGATCAACGTCGACCAGAACGGCAACACCGTGGGCTCGGTTCTGACGGCGTACACCAACACGGAGTCCAACGGTTCGTTCCTCAACGACGACCGGGAGTGCGGCGCGGGCGCGGGTGAAGAGTGGAACACGGACGATCAGTTCCAGTCTGGTGGCTACGGCACCGTGGGGGCGACAAACAGCACGTGGTCGTGGGTGACCAACAACGCCTGCGACCAGTTCCGTCGCCTCTACTGCTTCGAGCAGTAAGTCGGCTCAGGTACTGCTTCGAGCAGTAGGTCGGCTCAGATACTGCTCTGAGCCGTAAGTCGGCTCACGCGCCCGCGGCGTCCGCCGAGATTCGATAGACCTCGTCGAGCGTCTGGCGGCGCGCCTTCTCGATCCGCCGGAACCGCCGCCTGAACTGATCCTGCGCGAAATCCACAAAGCTCGCCGGCGTCAGGCCAAACGGCGGCGGGTCGTATGCGGCGAACGCCTCTTCGATGATGTGAAGCGCGAGCGGCAGCAGTCGCTCCATGCGCGCCTCGATGCGTCGCCAGATCGGGTCGCCGTGCTCGGCGACCAGGCGCGACAGGAAGAAGACGCCGTAGGCCAGGTGGCGCGCTTCGTCCGACTGGGTCTTGGATACCAGGTCGCGCATGCCGGGGAGGATGCTGTGGGTGTCGAGCACCGTGTAGTAGGCGTGGTAGCCGGTCTCGGCGAGAACTCCCTCGACGATCATGTGGTAGGTGACCGACGCTTCCGCCTGCGCCGCCGGAGAGCTGTCTTCGCGGAGCCGCGAGAGCGCTTCGGGAAGCTCCTCATAGAAGATCTTGCGATAGCTCTCTGTGTGGTAGCGCTCGAGGTCGGCGCGGTCGCCAACCACGTCGTCGAAGAAGCGGCTGAAGGCGTCGACGTGTTTGGCCTCTTCCCAGAGGAAGGAGGTCAGGTACATCTCTTCTTCGATGCGCCCCTCGCTGGCGACCGTCTGGATCAGCGGCAGGAGGTCGAGGGTGACCGCCTCTTCGCCCGCCAGAAAGAGCGACGCCTCTCGCTGGAGCAGGTCTCGCTCGTCGTCGGCGAGGCGTGCCCAGTCCTCTCGATCGCCGGCGAAGTCGATGTCCGCTGGGTTCCAGACACCACGAACCTTCGCCTTCTCCCAGAGCCGCATCGCCGGAGAGCTGCGGTCGAGCCCCTGCGAGTCTGTCGATCGATAGCTGGTGCGAACGCTCGTCGTCGGTGGCGGACTCGTTGTCGCCCCCGGTTCGTCCACCACCTCGCTCACGCTGAGGCTCTCGACATCGATCCCCTGAGCAGCGGCTAGAAGCACCTTGGCCGCTCCGGCGTAGGGCATCAGCCCGGTCAGCGAACCCTGCGTGAGCCGGACCTTGCCGCTCATCAGTGCCCACACCGGGTCGCGACCGTTCTCTAGAAAGTCGAGCCAGACCGGGCGTGGCGCGCTCAACACGTAGTCCGCCACGGGTGGCTCGTTCTGGGGGAGGCGCCGAGCCTCTCGACAGGTGCCCGATTGCAAATCGAGCCGAATCGCCGCCGACTCGTCGCCACCGTCCGGCTCGATCACCAACGCGACGCTGTCGTTCCAGCTCGAGGCCGCTCGCGCGTAGTCGTCACTGGAGTTGATACCGTCTTTCCAGGCGTCGACCCAAGGCTGACTGAAGAGCTCCGGTTTCACGGCGGGCATCCTATCCCGCTGCCGATTGAGTATCCTCAGGGCGGTGCCCAATCCTTCAGCCACCCCGATCTCGGTTGGACTCAACGCCGTGGTCGTCGCCGTCACCGGGGAAGAGCCGCGTGTGCTCACCATCGCCGGGGAGCCGCCGGCGGCACTGCCGTTCGGTCCCCTGGACGCTGCGTCCGATCGAACGTTGGAGCTGGGACTACGCCGCTGGATTCACGAGCGCACCGGCATTTCGGTCGGTTACGTGGAGCAGCTCTACACATTCGGCGATCGCGATCGAGCGCCAGGTGCGAGCCACGCCGAGCGCCTGCTGTCGATCGCCTACCTCGCGCTCACCCGCGAACGGCCCACCGACGAGACCAACCCTGCCAGTTGGCGCGACATCTACGAGCTCCTCCCATGGGAGGACTGGCGAGAGGGTCGTCCGGCGGTCATCGACACGGTGGTCGAGCGTCTCGACGAATGGTGCTCGGAGCGCCCTGAGCTCCGCCGTGCGCGCCGCCAGCGGGTCGAGATCGGCTTCGGAGTCGGCCGAACCCGCTGGGACGCCGACCGAGTTTTGGAACGCTACGAGCTCATGTGGGAGGCACAGCTCGTTCCAGAAGCCGGAGCGACCGCCGACGACCCCCTGACCGTTGCCCTCGGATTCCCCATGGCGCTGGACCACCGCCGGATCCTCGCCACCGCGCTCGGTCGTATTCGCGGCAAGATCAAGTACCGCCCGGTGGTTTTCGAGTTGCTGCCCAAGCAGTTCACCCTGCTCCGCCTCCAGCGCGTGGTCGAGGCGCTCGCCGGCATTCCGCTCCACAAGCAGAACTTCCGGAGACTGGTCGATCGACTGGGCCTGGTCGAGGGGAGCGGTCGATACGACGACAACACCGGAGGTCGGCCGGCGGAGCTGTTTCGGTTCCGGCGAGAGGTCGTTCGAGAGCGTCGGGCGCCGGGTGTGGGGTTGCCGCGCGTTCGCGCTTGACGCCTCCCGGAGCGTCCGTCACCCTGTTCTCAAGTCAACCGCAAAGCGGCTTCGAAACTCGAAGCTAGGTGAGAGCAGGGGATGGCGGTGCCTTGGGCGCCGTGCGTCCAATGCGGCGTCCTCAAAGGGGGAAGAAGTGAGTTGTCGAACCATTGCTCAAGCGATCGTCCAGTTCGTGGTAGACCTGGCTACCGCTGGCAACCTTGAGTTAGGAGAAGGCCTGAACCTAGTTCAGGGAGGGGTTATTCGCGTATCCAGAGAGTAAGGAGCCCACGAGATGAACATCGATTCCGGGAACCACCAACAACGAGTGAACAGCTCGCATAGGTGGCTCCGAAGTGCTCCTGCGTGGTCGTTGTTTTAGTGTGTTGCACTCATCAGCTCCAGCGTGGTGGTCGGGGAGGCGGCGTTCTACGTCTGGCCTCACCAGTTCATGCTTCTTCTGAGCATCGAGTCAGTCGTGGGCTTCGTAGGATGCTTGTTGCTCGGTGCGGCCGTGGCAGCGAGCCTGGCTTGGCTCGTTCAGACGCGGCTCCGCCTCGCCGAAGGACGGCTAGGTCCGCTGAAATCTGCAGTTTGGGGACTCGCCTGCCTGGTCGCAGCTGCTGGAGTCTTGACTCTCATTGCCTGGCGCGTCGCGGTGTACTTTGGTTGGCCCACGTTTTCCTAGTCGGCGCGGTTGGTGGCTGCAACATCGAAAGGTTATTGTGCTGAGCAGCGCCCTTCCGCTTAGGAGTGTCGACGACGACTCGAGCTAAGAACTCTAACAACGGTGTGGACTGCGGGCTCGAATCCGAGGTCTCACAAAGGGGGTCCGAATGAGCCTGCCGAAGCGGCCGAGCAGAGGCCATGGCCCGATTGTGATCTTCTTTCGGTCGATGCTGAAAGTCGTCAAGTGATCGTGCTCGCCGAGCTGGAGTAGCGAAGAGCCGAATCGTGTCGAGTGCCGAGCTGCTAGAGGCTGCCGCGATACTCGGGCGAGGTCTGCTCCTAGTCGCCGCCTGCCTGCCGATGCTGGCGTTGATCCGGTGGCTGGAACGCTCCGAAGACTGGGGCAACCGTCGTCGGAGGCAACGAGACTCCCTTCGAAGGCAGAAGTTTCTCCTACGGGGGCGATATCTGTGGGGCGGACTCGGTGACCGAAGGATGAAACCGGGTTCCAGTGATCGCTACGGCCTTGCCTACCTGATCGTACTTGGATTCCAAGTGCTCGCCTTCCTGATGACGATTCACGGTGTGCTGGAACTGTTGTTTAGGTGAGCTCAGGGCCTAGCTCACGCCTCCCGAAACGCGGGCTAAGAGTCATCGGGAGCCTGGCGGACCGATTGATAACATTGCCACAGCCTTCCGGTTGGTGCCCAGAGTGTAGCTTTCGATGACGCGAGTGCATGCCCTTCTTGCCGTTCCGGCTCTGCTGATCGCCAGCCTCGGCCTAGGCCTCGGGGCGTGCTCACCGGGAGCGTTCCTTGCCGTGGCGAGCGGTACACCTCAAGCGACCTACGCGCGAGAGAGCATCCAGAAGTTGGCTGATGGGCAGATCGACGAGCTGGTGGCTCGCCTGGAGCCCGATCTCCAGAACGATCAGGTGCGAGCGGAGTTCGAGCGGCTCGAGGCACTACTTCCGAAACGCGAGCCGCTGCAAGAGACGCTCATAAGCTTCTACTCGTTCTTCGGGTCGAGGCCTCGCACCGAGCTCGTGTTCGAGTACGCGTATCCCTCTACCTTCGTCGTCACCCAGATCGTGCTTGTCGGTGGCGAAGCGGAGTACTCGATTGCGGGGTTCCACGTGAAGCTCCGAGAGGAATCTCTCAAGACCATCCACGCGTTTCGACTGGTGGGCAAGCCCTGGCTGCACTGGGTGATGCTGGCGGCCGCGCTCGCCGTACTTGTCGTCATTCTGGTGGCGTTCGTCGCTTGCCTCAGAAACCGAGCCCTTGAGCGTCGGTGGCTCTGGGGGCTGTTTATCTGCGTCGGCTTCTTTGCTCTTCGGCTCAACTGGACGACCGGTCAGCTGGACGTCGTTCCGTTTTCGGTGGCGCTTCTCGGCGTCGCTCTTCTCGCCAGCAGTCCGTACTCTCCGTGGCTACTCTTCGTCTACGTGCCCGTGGGGGCGATTCTCTATCTGGTGAGGCACGGGAAGAGGCGTGTGGCGAACGCCGTCTTGGAAAGTGGCCACGCTGAACAGGTGAACACCGAGCTCGGAGAGTGAGATGGACCCTCTTGACAAAACCATATACTCATCAGTAGCATAAGTGCGTACTGAGGCGGTGTGCGCCTCGGTTTCTTTTTGGACTCAAGTTATGCTCTCTAAGAGCATTGTCAAGGAGGTCGAACCATGAGCGAGACGCTCTCCCTCGGCAGCTCCTCTTCTCCCGACTCCATCTCCACCGACGCGATCTACCGCGATCTGAGTGCGGTGATGCCCGCGATCGAATGGAAGGTCCACGAGCCCCTGGTTCGACGGATTCACGAGCTCAAGCGGGAGCGCAACGCGATCGTGCTGGCGCACAACTACCAGACGCCGGAGATCTTCCACGGTGTGGCCGACATGACCGGCGACTCCCTGGCGCTCGCCAGGATGGCGACCGAGGTCGATCACGACGTGATCGTTCTCTGCGGCGTGCATTTCATGGCGGAGACGGCGAAGCTGCTGAATCCAGAAAAGACGGTGTTGATCCCCGACCTCGAGGCTGGCTGTTCGTTGGCCGACTCGATCACAGCGGCCGACATTCGGCTACTTCGCGAGCGCTACCCGGGAGCGCCGGTGGTGACCTACGTCAACACCACGGCCGAAGTGAAAGCCGAGTCGGATATCTGTTGTACCTCGGCGAACGCCGTCGAGATTGTCGAGTCGCTGGGCGTCGAACGGGTGATCTTCCTGCCCGACGAGTACCTCGGGCGTTACGTGGCCTCACAGACCGACGTCGAGGTGATCTTGTGGAAGGGCCACTGCGAAGTGCACGAGCGTTTCACCGGCGACGAGCTCCGACGGTATCGACAGAGTTACGACAATCTGCAGGTGATCGCGCACCCCGAGTGCCCGCCCGACGTTTTGGCCGAGGCGGATTTTGTCGGCTCGACTGCCGGCATGATCCAACATGTGGCCGACCATCGGCCGGCGCGAGTGGTGATGGTGACCGAGTGCTCGATGAGCGACAACGTCGCCGTCGAGTATCCCGATGTCGAGTTCATTCGACCCTGCAACCTCTGCCCGCACATGAAGCGGATCACCCTTCCGAAGATCGTGCGCTCGCTCGAACGGATGGAGCACGAGGTTGAGGTGCCCGCAGAGCTGGCGGTGCGAGCGCGCCGAGCGGTCGAGCGCATGCTCGACTTCAACGCGCGGAGTTCTTCGTGACGGCAGACGTTCGGTTAGCCGACGTAGTTGTCGTGGGCAGCGGCGTCGCCGGTCTCTCGGTGGCGCTGCGGCTTCTGGAGACACCGGGCCTCGAAGACCTCGACGTCGTCGTGCTCTCGAAGACGGGCTTCGGTGACGGCTCGAGCCGGTGGGCGCAGGGCGGCATCGCCTGCGCAGTGGCAGAGGACGACACGCCGGCGATTCATGCGGACGACACCCTTCGGGTAGCGGGTGAGCTGGGAGTCCGGGAGATGGTCGACTCGCTTACGCGAGAGGCGCCCGAGCGGATCGAAAAGCTGATCGACAGGGGTGCGCAGTTCGACCTCGGGGCGGATGGTGAGCTGGCGCTCGGCCGCGAAGGGGGGCACAGCCGGAGTCGCATTCTGCACGCGGGAGGCGACGCCACGGGCGCCGAAGTGATGCGCGCGCTTGGAACTGCCGCCAGACGCGCCGATCGGCTGGGGATCGTCGAAGGGTCGCGGGCGCTCGATCTGATCGTCCACGACGGCCGGGTCGAGGGGCTGCTCGCGACCGGCTCCGAGGGGGGCTTGGTCGCCTACCGTGCACCGGCGGTGGTGCTCGCCACCGGGGGCTACGGCGGGGCCTTCCTCAAGACGACCAATCCTCCCGAGGCGACGGGCGACGCGATGGCGATCGCCGCGCGCGCGGGAGCAGCGTTGGTCGACATGGAGTTCGTTCAGTTTCATCCCACGGCGCTCGACGTGGGGGCCGAGCCGATGCCGCTTCTTACAGAAGCACTTCGGGGCGCCGGTGCTCTTCTGCTCGACGGAAACGGCCGTCGGTTCATGGAAGAGGTTGCGCCCGAGGCGGAGTTGGCTCCGCGAGACGTGGTTGCGCGGGCGATTTGGGAACGCCAGTCGGCCGGCGAAGAGGTCTATCTCGACGCGCGGCCCGCGCTGACGCGACGTGACTTCCCGACCGCAGTCGCTGCCTGCCGGCGTCACGGACTCGACCTCCAGCGCGATCCGGTCCCGGTGTCGCCGGCGGCGCACTACACGATGGGCGGCATCGCGGTCGATGGCGAAGGCCGGAGCACACTTCCGGGGCTCTGGGTCTGCGGAGAGGCGGCGGGCAGCGGCCTCCACGGTGCCAACCGACTGGCGAGCAACTCGCTGCTCGAGGGGCTGGTCTTCGGCGCTCGGGTGGCGGACGATGTGGCGGTTGCGCGCCATGAGCAGGGAGGCCGCCCTTCGACGGCGGAGCTCGTGGTCGAGGTGCGGATTGCAAACGCCGACTGCGAGGCCGAGGCAGGGGTCGTTCGTTCGGTGCGCGAGCTGCTCTGGCAGAGGGCGGGCCTGGTTCGAACGGAGCACGGGCTTCAGACCGCGCTGCGCGATCTTCGACGCCTCGCGGGTCACGTGGGCTCCGGCGGCCGAGCGAACGACCTCGTGACGCTGGGTCTTCTGGTGGTGACTGCGGCGCTGGCGCGTCGAGAGAGTCGCGGCGCTCACTATCGGCGCGACTACCCACAGGCAGACTCGGCGTGGAGACGCCGGCTCCTGTGGACCACCGATGCCAGCGGACTGGTGCCCCGGCGGCTCCGCGAGGATGCTGCAAGGCGCTCGGCGAGAGGTGTCGGATGAACCCCTTCTCTCCCCTCTCCCGTCGCGACGTTCAGCCGCTCATCGAGCGTGCTCTGGAAGAGGATCTCGGCGTCGCCGGCGACCTCACGACCGATTCGATCGTGCCGTTGGATCGCCAGGCGAGCGCCGGGTTGGTCGTGCGCCAGGCGGGTGTCGTAGCTGGACTAGACGTTGCGCGATGGACCTTCGAGACGTTCGATCCGACGGTTCAATGGACTGTCGTGCGTGGAGACGGCGAGGCCGTCGAGCCGGCGACCCCTATCGCGCGCGTCGAGGGTTCTGCACGGGCAATCCTCACTGCGGAGCGCGTGGCGTTGAACGCCCTCGGAAGGATGAGCGGCATTGCGACGGCAACGCGGGCGATGGTGGAGCGAGTGCGACCGCACGCCGCCACCGTGGTCTGTACCCGGAAGACGACCCCGGGTCTGCGACGGCTGGAGAAGTACGCGGTTCGCGCCGGCGGTGGTCGGAATCACCGCTTCGGACTCGACGATGCGATTCTGATCAAAGACAACCACGTGGCGATCGCCGGCGGTGTGCGAGAGGCGATCGAGGCGTGCCGCGCGCAGGTAGGTCACCTGGTGAAGATCGAGGCGGAGGTCGATCGTCTGGAGCAGCTCGACGAGGCGCTCGACGCCGGAGTCGACGTGGTGATGCTCGACAACTTTTCGCTCAAAGACCTCGCCCGAGCTGTCGTCGTGGCGCACCAGAGAGGCGTGCTCACCGAGGCGTCTGGCGGAGTGACTCTCGACACGATCGAGGCGATCGCGGAGACCGGTGTTGATCTCATCTCGGTCGGATGGTTGACCCACAGCGCCCCGTCGCTCGACGTCGGTCTCGACATGTAGCCGACTGCTAGGCTAGCGCCTCATGTACGAAAAGAAGGTCGGTCGCGCCTACGGTCGCGGCTGTCTGATGGGCTTGGCTGTCTTCGTCGTTGGGCTCGTCGTTGGGGTTGCCTTGGTCGGCTCGGTCCTCTGGCTGATCGACGGTGGGAGAGTTGCGCCGCGGAGCCCACGCTTCACCTTGGCACTGCTCGCGCCCTCGATTCTGATCGCGTTCATCCTGGCGCTCGCGGCGATCTGGGTGCGTTTTCGCGGACGTCGACTCGATCGCGCGTTCGCCTCTTTGGGCTGGAAGGGACAGCAGGCAGGGCCGGTTCTGCGCAGCTGGCACGGAGTGCTCGACGGCCGCGAGTTTGACGTTTGGTTCCACCGGGGCCCGACGCTCGAGATCTACGCCGGTTGCGAACCGGGGACGCGCGGCATCGTGCACACGGGCGGACCGCTGATGCGAGCGATCGGTGAGGCGCTCGACAAGCACGGGCCACTTCGGCCTCCGCCGTTCGACCTCGAGGGTGCGACCTTCTATTCGCACGACGAGGGTTGGATGCGCCGGCTTCTCGAGCGCGGCCGCGGAGAGAACGCGCTGAGAGCCTTGATGACCGACACTCATCGCTCGGCGAGCAACCTGCTTGTCGGACCGAACTACCTGCGCTACATGCGGCGCTTCCTGCCGCTGCGCGAGATAAAGGAAGAGAACATTCGCGGCTGGTTGACCGAGGTGGGCACGCTCGCCGAGGAGGTCGATCGACTCGGGCCGTCGAAAGACGCGGTGGAGCCGAAGAAGGTCGAAGAGTGGGCTCGGAAGCACCGCGGCCGGCACCTGAAGAAGATCTTCTTCGGCTTGGGGATCGTGCTGGTGCTGAGCATGGGTGGGCTGTTTGTCTTCGGCTGGTTCTTCGTGGGCCAGTAGATCAGCCCAACCCGCCGTCCGTGCCGTCGACAGCTACTTGCTGGTACGAGTTCCAAGCCTCGGGAGTCAGCTAGCCCCCGAAGGCCATGCCCAGCGCACTGAGAACAACCCCCATGACCAGAGTGATGGCCCCGAGCACAATGGTCACCACGATCATTGCGGGGATCGAGGCCAGGGTCGCCTTGAAGATCAGGCTCATCAGGTCGCCAAAGCCGATGTTGACGCCGACGATGCGGACGTTGGACACCTCGTTCATCGAGTGCCTCCCTCTTTCGCTGGTTGAACTGTGATCGAAGCCTATCGCGAAGACAAATGCCTCGACCGCTCTGCCTCGGCT
This sequence comes from Candidatus Multivoradales bacterium, assembly GCA_965212505.1. GTDB lineage: Bacteria > Acidobacteriota > Thermoanaerobaculia > Multivoradales > JAHEKO01 > JAHEKO01. Next base: position 4,123,672 of record OZ243123.1, on the reverse strand, counting down.
GCACTTGCTGCCTGGCAGGGCGCATGGCGTCGCCCTTCGATGAGCCGGCACCCGTCCGCCGATTGGAGTCCTCGCCGGCGGGGCAAGGCCTCTTAACCTCCGATCGAGACGATGCTCAACCGGCTAGAGCGTCTCGACGACGGCTTCGCTCGCGATCTTCCAGGCGCCGTTCTCGCGCACGAAGCGCAACACCTTGCGAACCCGGTCCGAGAACCGGTCGGAGGTGTAGGACTGGAGGAAGGTCACGTCGGCGCTGCTGGCGTCGATCTGCGTGTCGACGATCTCTACCTCGACCGCGATGGAGCTCGGCGCCGTGAGGCGGTCGCGACGGTTGGCCGCCCACGCTTCGCGAGGCGTGCCGTCTGCTGGAGCGAACCCGTCGGCGTAGAAGGCGAGGTAGCTGTCGGGGTCCTGGGAGGACCAGGCCGCCGCCCAGCCATGCAGGGCGTCGTGGAGCTCCTGGGCCGCAACGGCGCTCGGATCGATCTCAGGAACCTCGGGCTCCGCTTCCGCCTCTGGGACATCGATCTCGTCGCGCGCCTCCGGCTCGTCGATCTGCTCGACCTCGAGCGACGCCTCGGAGATCGCCTCCTCGACGACCGCCTCCACCTCGGCGGGATCGCTCGGGGGCGTCTCGGGCACGGGAGGTCGGGCCTCGGGCATCTCCTGTGGAACCTCAGCGGGCATCGGCTCGCTCGGCTCGAGGGTGGTGGCCTCCATGGGCTCGATCTCCTGCCTTTCGACAGTCTTTTCCGGCAGGCCTGAAATCTCGAACAGCTGCACACGACCGCCGGCACGGTCGAGTACGGCGAGACGTGCGTTGCGAACCGCGATGGCACCGACACCGAGGAACTCGCCGTCGCCCAGGCCGTTGCGGCCGAGGGCGAAGATCGGCACCAGGCCCGAATCGTAGACCTGCACGCGGCTCTGGGCGCTGTCGGTCAGGTAGACGCGGCCGGCGGGGTCGACCGCGACGTCGCGCGGTCGACTGAAGCCGCTGGCGCCGTCGGCCTGGATCGCTCGGGTAAAGGCGCCCGCGGCGTCGAAAACCTGCACGCGGCTGTTGATCTGGTCGACCACCATGAGGTGGCCGTTGGCGTCGAACTCGACCGCTGTCGGGAGGTGGAACTCGCCGGCTCCCTTGCCTCGGCCGCCGAATGCATCGAGCTCGTTGCCGCTGGCGACGTCGAAAATCGCCACCCGATCGGCTCCGGCGTCCGCGACGAAGAGCCGCTGGCCGTCGGGCGAGAGCGCGACGTCGGCCGGTTGCTCGAGCGAGCCCGCGCCGTAGACCGCGGCGATCTGCCCCTCCGCGTCGAAGGCCACAACCTGCTGGAGCCCGGCATCGGCGACGAAGACCCGGCCGTCGGAGTGCACGTCGACGCCCATCGGCTGGCGCAGGCTCGGTTCGGTGCCGCTCCCCAGAACCAGCACCACGCCCAGGTCGGGGTCGATTTGCAGCAGGAGCCCCTGGCGGGAGTCGCTCACCAGGAGTCGACCCCTCTGATCGAACGCCAGCCCGCTGGGTCGCTTCAGCTTCCGAGCGGTCTGCGCAGAACCTCCGACCGGGCCCTGAATCGCGATCTCGTAGCCCGAGAGATTGCGCACAGTGCGCTCCCAGCGGACCACGGGATCCGCATCGCCGGAAGGCCACGAGCGCTCCTGCGCCGCCACCGAGACGGCCAGCAGGGCGATCGAAAGAGACAGTCCGAATCGGTAGAGGAAAAGCGCCTTCGAGCGACTCACCATGAGGATGCCTATACATAACACAGCGGGGTCGAATCGGCTGTGAGTCGCTACCTCTGCGAGACAGGTCTCGCGCGAGATATGGTCGGTCTCGAGAGATGCTGAGCCCGTTGGACTATGTCGTGCTCGCCTCCTACCTGGCGCTGGTCGCCGCGGTCGGGTTGTGGTCGGGACGCGGCCAGGCGTCGACGCGCGACTACTTCCTCGGATCGAGATCGATCCCCTGGTGGGCGGCCGGTATCTCGATTCTCGCGACAGAGACCAGCGTTCTGACCTTCATCGGTGTGCCCACGCAGTCGCTGCGCGGAGATTGGACCTATCTTCAACTGGCGCTTGGATCCGCGCTCGCTCGACTGGTCGTCGCCTGGGTTCTGATCCCCGCCTACTACAAGGCCAAGGTGGTCACGGTCTATGACTACCTGGCAACACGTTTCGGCCACCTCTCGCGCAACCTCGCGAGCGTGCTGTTTCTGATCGGTCGTCTGCTGGGGAGCGGAGTCCGACTCTACGGGGCGGCGATCGCCTTGGTTCTGGTGACCGATCTGAACTTTCCGGCGGCGATCGCGGCGATCGCGGTCGTCGCCGCGACGTACACGCTGTTCGGTGGCCTGCGCTCGGTCGTCTGGACCGACGTCCTACAGGGCGCTCTGCTCGTGGGCGGAGCGGTCGTTTCGATCGTCTTTCTTCTACGCGACTCCGGGCAGGATGTCGGCAGCCTGTTCGCGGCGCTGTCAGCGGCGACCACAGACGACGGTACGTCGAAGCTCCGCCTGCTCAACCTCTCGTTCGACCCGAAGGTCTCGTACACGCTGTTCGCCGGCCTCCTGGGCAGCGGCTTTCTCACGTTGTCGACCCACGGCACCGACCAGGACATGATTCAGCGAGCGCTGGCGTGCCGGGATAGTCGAGACGGTCGTCGCAGCCTGTTTCTGAGCTCCCTGCTGGTGCTGCCCGTCGCAGCGCTGTTCCTGGCGGTGGGGTCGCTCCTTTGGATTCAGCTCGGCGGCGACGCTGGAGCGGTCGCCACGGCGGAGCGCTTGGCCGCCGCCGAAGGCCTCGCCGACTCCGGGCGGGCCTACGACTTCATCTTTCCGTTCTACATCTTGCAGGCGCTGCCCATGGGGGTTCGCGGCCTGATCCTGGCGGCGGTTTTTGCGACCGCGATGTCGAGCCTCGACTCGGCAATCTCGGCGCTGTCGACGACGGCGGTGCGGTCGCTCTGGCAGCCCTACGTGCAGCCCGGCCGGCGAGACTCCGACTACCTGCGAGTCGCGCGCGCGTTTTCCCTCGGCTTCGCGTTGCTTCTGGTCGGGGTTGCGGTCCTGGTCTGGAGGGTCGAGGGGGCCGGGGACCTCCGTACGGGCTTCGGTGTGCTCACCCTCGGCCTCAAGGTGTTGACCTGGATCTTCCCACCGCTCCTGGGCGTCTTCCTGGTCGGAGTCCTGACCCGGCGGGGTTCGGACGGTGGTAACGCCGTTGCGATCGGCGTCGGGATCACCGTGCTGCTGACCTTCGAGCTCTGGCCGCGGTTCTTTGGCGCCGAGGCGCCGATCGCCTGGATCTGGAATCCGGTCGTCGGAACCCTACTGACCTTCAGTCTCGCGGTGATGTTCCCGCCCGTACCCGGTCGGCGTCGTTCAGTCGAGAGCTCGGAAGGGTAGCTCGATCCGGCGCGTGTTGCCGAAGACGTCCTCGCTCTCGAACACGAGGAAGCTCTCGCCGGCGCGCTCTTCCGTGCTCACCGTCAAGCGAGTCACCTCGCCGGTGCCTTCGTCACTCGCTCCGACCCAGACCACCGGGCTCCTGACCGTCCCGGTGCCGTCCTCCTGTTTCGGGTCGTAGAGACTGACCTCATCGCCGTGGCGAACCCGCACCTGGTCGCCGCCGATCCGCAGCCGGCCGGCGGCGAAGAGCAGGAGGCCCGGTTGGTTACCGGTCAGCTCGATCGAGGTGTCGGGCCGCCAGTCCGAGGTGAGCGCCTCGCGCGGGTCGTAAGAGTCGGCGAGCGGGGCGGTGTCGTCACCTGAGGCGAGGACCGTCCACGCGGTGCGGCCGGCGCGCTCGGGAGCGTAGCGATTTGCCCACTTGCGGCGGCGACGCTCGAAGCGCCGCGGCGCTTCACCCAGCTTCTCGGCGATCATCTCTTCGCCGCCCAAGCGAATCTCGAATGCCGGACCGGCGGCGTCGACCGTGAAGTGGAGCGGACTCGTTTCTCCGAGGTTCCCGACGCGGTCCACGGCGACGGCTTTGGCAACATGGTTGCCGTCCAGCCAGATGCCGGCGAGCCGAGCCTCGGGGAGCTGCTGGCCGTCCACCTGAACGGCCCAGCTGTCGACCCCGCTCTGATCGTCGGTCATGTCGACCTCGAGTCGAGCGTTGGGTGCCCAGTACCTGGTGCCCGCGCGATCCAGGTGCCGACCGCTGATCGTCAGCGTGCCCGTGGGCGGTTCCGAGTCCTGGCCGTAAATAGCACGGAGAAGGGCACTGGAGCGCTTGGGAAGCCGTCGAGGCCCGACGGGCTGACGGCGGTGATCCGCCAGTGGTACGCGCCAGCAGGTAGCGGCTCAGGCTTGAACCTGGGGTCCGCCAGACCGAGCTCGCGGCGCACGAGATCTCCGCAGCGTGCATCGGCGCAGATCTCGAGGGTGTGGCTCGCGGCGCCCTCCACGGGCTCCCATGCGAACCAGGGGTCGCCATACTTCCACTCGCTCTCCGGTGCCGGCAGCAGTGCGACCGGCGCTTCGAGGAGCGCTTCGGGGGGTGTTGGCGGAGCGTCTTCGCGAACGGCAGTGCCCATGCCGCGTGGCACTTCCACCGATTGGCCCGCAGCCACGACCTCGCTCGCACCCTCGTAGACCATCACCTGCGCCGAGCCGTCCTCGGTCTTGCGAGCACGTGTCTGCGAGAGGCCGTCCTCCGTGCGCACGGCGGTCGCACGTGCGCTGCCGACCAAAATCTCGACGTCCGTGCGTGGCTTGCTCGGCTCGAGCGCCTGTACCTCTGCCTGTCCCTCGACGATCTCGACGGATCGTTTCCGTGGGCCGTGCGTGACGCGCTGGGACGGTCGAACGAAGACCAGCGACTCTTCGGAAAGCACGAGATTGGTGCCGTCGCGGAACTCGATCTCGGTCGACGACTCCTTGTGGGTGCGAATGCCGTCTCGCTCCACGAGCACGTCTTCGACGACAGCCTGGTTCCAGGGGATCGGAATCGGTCGCGCCTCGACGCGGCCGGCCACCACCCGGAGTCGCGCCATGGGTGGTGCGGTCTCGAAGTCGAGGATGATCTTGAGCCGCGTGCCAGGCTGGATGATGTGGGGGTTCTGGATGGCCGGATTGAGGCTCCAGTTGTCACGCCAACGGTCGGACGAGCCGAGGTATCGAGAGGTGATGCCGATCATGGTCTCGCCGGGGCGCACGGTGTGCCACCCCGTGACGAGCCCTTCCAGGCTGACCGGCGGTGGTGGCGTCTCCTGAGCGAATGCGGCGGCGGCGAGGAGGACCAGCAACGAGGCGGTGACGCCCCGCGGCAGGTTGTGTCTCATAGCGCTAGCTTACTTCTTCGGACGGGCGGGGAGCCAGCCGCACCGGATCGGCGTTCAGACGAGCAGGCCGGCCAGGCACGCTGTCATGAACGATGCGAGCGCTCCGCCGGCGAGGGCGCGGAGTCCGAGACGCGCCAGATCGCCGCGCCTTTCAGGCGCCAGTCCGCCGATACCGCCGATCTGAATGCCCACCGAGCCGAGATTCGCGAAGCCGCAGATGGCGAATGTGGCGATCAGCTCGGCGCGCTCGGAAAGCGCCTCCGCCTCGAGCATCTTGCCCAACTCGACGAACGCCACGAACTCGTTGAGCACCAACTTCTGGCCCAGCAGGAACCCGACCTGGCCCGCTTCCGCCCAGGGCACGCCCATGAGGAAGGCGAGTGGCGCCAGGAGCCACGAGAAGATCTCTTCGATCGACAGCCCGACCAGCTGGAGCGGCCAGTTGAGCAGGGCGATCAGTGCGAGGAAGGCGATCAGCATGGCAGCGATGTTGAGCGAGAGTTGGACCCCGGTGGTGGCGCCGCTCGCCGCTGCGCCGATCAGGTTGGCGTCGCGCTTTTCGACCTCGAGCTTCACCATGCCGCGTGTGAGGGGCTCGTCGCGCTCGGGTACCAGCATCTTGGCGATCAGAAGGCTCGCTGGAGCGCTCATCACACTCGCGGCCAGCAGGTATTCGGCCTGTGCTCCGAGGGTGATGTAGGCGCCGAGCACAGCAGCGGAGATGGTCGCCATACCGCCCACCATGACCGCGGCGAGCTCCGAATAGGTCATGCGTTTGATGTAGGGCGCGACCAGGAGCGGCGACTCGGTGTGTCCCAGAAAGACGTTGGCGGCGGCGGAGAGCGACTCGGCGCCGCTCGTGCGGAGGGTCTTCGACATCACCTTCGCCATCAACACGACCACTCGCTGCAGGAGGCCCAGGTGGTAGAGGACGCTGAAGAGCGACGACATGAAGATGACCAAGGGCAGGGCTTGGAAGGCGAAGACAAAACCGAACGACTCGCGCCGCGCGAGCTCGCCGAAGACGAACTCGGAGCCGGCGCCGGCAAGACCCATGAGCTGGGTGACGAAGTCCCCGACCGCACCGAAGATCCGCCCTCCGAGGGTCGTCTTCATCACCACGAGGGCAAACGCCAGCTGCAGAGCAAGCCCCCAACCGACCGCACGCCAGTCGATCTTTCGTCGGTCGACAGAGAGTGCCCAGGCGGCGAGCAGGATGACGCCGAGTGCTGCGATACCGATGAATCGCATGGGTCGACGCATGATACAAGGGGCGTCTCCATGCGAGTTCAGTCAGGGTCTTCCGGGGATGTCGAGCGTGGTCGAGAGCGTGTGCTCTGGACCGAGTCGAACCTACTCATGCTGGCCGCGCTGCGCCACGAGTTCGAGAGCTCACGTCCGTTCGAGGGGCTCAGCATCGGCGTTTCGCTTCACATCGAACCCAAGACCGCCGCGCTTTTCTCGGTGCTGCAGGCGGGCGGCGCCGAGGTGGTGGCAACCGGCAATCTCGGGACGACGCAGGACGACGTTGCGAGGGCTCTGGAGGAGCGTGGCGTGCTCGTCTACGGACAGCGGGCCGACAGCGCCGAGGAGCATCTCGAGAACGTCAGGAAGGTGCTGGCGCACCAGCCTCGGTTGCTACTCGACAACGGCGCCGATCTGGCGGCGTTTGCCACTCGGGACGGTCTCGTCGAACCCGGCCACATTCTCGGGGGGACCGAGGAGACCACCTCTGGGGGCAACCGGCTACGAGGCGAGCTCGCGGAGCACGTCGACTTCCCGGTGATCGTGATCAACGACAGTCCGCTCAAGCTGATCGTCGAGAACAAACACGCGGTCGGGCAGTCGGTGGTCGAGAGCTTCATGCGGATCACCAACCTGATGATTCCGGGGCGACGCTTTGTCGTCTTCGGCTACGGCTGGTGCGGGCGGGGAATCGCCAAGTACCTTCGCAGCCTCGGCGGCCGCGTGGCGGTGATCGACCCGGACCCGATCAAGGCGCTCGAGGCGGCGGTGGATGGCTTCCGAGTGCCCGAGCTCGGCGATGCACTCGCCTGGGGCAGTGTGGTGATCACCGCCACCGGTGCGCCCGACGTCTTGGGTCGTGTCGAGTTGGAGCAGCTCGCCGACGGAGTTGTGCTCGCCAACGCCGGTCACTTCGACTTCGAGATCGACGTTCCGGCGCTCCGCGCTCTCGCCACCGAGGTGACCGCGCCCGAGCCGGGGGTCGAGGAGCTACGACTCACCAACGGTCGGCGCGTTCGACTGCTCTCTGGAGGCCGGATGTTCAATCTCGGCGGCGAGGCGCCCAAGGGCAACTCGGCAGAGTCGATGGACCTCGGGTTTACGCTCCAGGCGCTGTCGCTGGCTCGGCTCGCCACCGATCGTTCCGCCCTGGTGGCCGGCGCCCAGCCGGTGCCGCGCGACATCGACGAAGACGCAGCGCGTCGGATGCTCCGGCGGCTCGAGCGCGGCGGCTAGCCCTGGCTCATAAATCCGGACTCACCTGCTTGGAGCCGGAGCGCGTCGCGTATCTCGCTCGTGTTCAGCTCGATCGCCAGATGTCCGGACCAGTGGCTCCGGGCGTCGACATCAAAGCCTCTGAGGCTCTCGTCGCCGTCGACGACCAGTTCGCCATACTCGAGCTTCTCTCCCCAGAGCCTTTCGACCAGGGTGGCTGCGTGCTCGGTCGAGATTTTGCCCAACCGGTCTTCCGCGAGCGCGAAACCGGTCTCCGGGTTTCGGACTTCGAGCGTCCGCAGCTCCGGTCGAGAGAGGGCCTTGGGCAAGGAGTCGACGAGCGCGGCAACCGCGGCGGCTAACGCGCTGCGACATTCGACGGCATCGCCGGCCCAGCTGAAGAAGACGCCGCCCGGGGTGAGCTCCAGGGTTCGATGCGGCGATACCCTGCCGGCGCCGCGGCGTCTCGAGAGGGCGATGAACGGGTAGGAGACGATCGCTGCGAGGAGAACGAGCGGCAGAGCGATCAGGCCGAAGATCAGTCCCGGCTTCCCGAGCTCTCGCTCGAGACGGCTCAGCACCTCTCGGACGGTCTGGGGGAGGCGTCGAAATGTCATCGCGGGGCCCGTTGCCGCGACTCTATCCTCGTGCCTGCAATGCGGCGGGCTGAAGGGGACAGCTGGAGAAGGCTGGCGAAATGGCGGAGGTGGCTCCTCTATCTCTGGGGAGCATGGTTTCCGTTTCTGCTGCTGGTGGCGCTGGCCTCGGCCTCGGGGCTGGCCGTTCCGCCGAGGGTGTTGATGTGGGTGGCTGCCCCGTGGGCGGTTGTTGTCGGCGCCTTGTCGCTGCGCGTGAGCTACTGGCCGTGCCCGCGCTGCGGCCGACCGTTTTTCCTCCGCCTGGGCATCGTTCCGACCGGCGGCGAGGCCTGTCCGCACTGCAAGTTGGCGTACGGTGGCGGTCCCTAGCCGTAGCTGGGCCGGTGATAGCCTTTGTCTCTTGTCCGGCTCCTACCTGTCGCAGCTCGGTCTCGTCGGCCTCGGCGGCTTTGTCGGATCGGCCCTCCGCTTTGCGCTCGGCGGGCTCGCCCAGAGGGCGCTGCCCCACGCCGTGCTGCCTGCAGGCACGGCGTTTGTGAACATCGCCGGCTGTCTGGCCATCGGCCTCGTGGCTGGTCTCGCGGAGTTGCGCGGAGCGCTCGGTCCCGAGGCGCGGTTGTTTGTGGTCGTCGGTGTTCTGGGCGGCTTCACGACCTTCTCGGCCCTAGCGGCCGAGAGCTTTGCTCTGGCGCTCGACTCGGCGGTGCTCAAGGCCTTCGCCAACATGGCTCTCCACTCGGTCGCGGGGTTGGCGGCCGTCTGGTTGGGCTACGTCGCCGTGCGCTACTTCTGAGATTCGATGGAGCGCTACTGCTTGGCCGAAGGCTCCGACGGCCCGGTCGACAGATCCTCCACCGGAAGGGGCTCGAGGAGGGCCAGCAGCTTTCTGCCGATCTCCCAGGTTGAGTGACGGCCGGAGAACTCCTCGGCGCCGGGGCCCATCGCGAAGACGGGCACCGGAGTGGCGGTGTGGGAGTCCGAGGCCCAGATGGCGCGGAGCGCGCGGTTTCCCTTGCGAGTGCTGACCGCCAGCCCGCCGGTCTCGTGGTCGGAGGTGAAGAGCAGCAACGTCTCCCCATCTTCGCGAGCGAAGGCGATCAGCTCGGTGAGCACCACATCGAGCACCTCGAGTCCTCGAATCGTCCGGTTCAGATCTCGGTGGTGGGAGGAGGAGTCGAGCTCTTCGCTCTCGACCAGGAGCGCAAACGGCTCTCCCGACCGAGTGATGCGCCCCAATCCGGCTCGGACCAGGGTCGGGAGATTGGGCTCCGAGTCGAGGTCGGTGATCTGCTCTTCCTCGTAGACGGTTGCGACGCGTCGGTCGGCGTCGATGGCGAGCAGTTCCTCGACGGTGACCGGTTCGGGCCCGACGAGGGTGTAGCTGGCTCCCAGCAGGGCCTCGGTCTCCTCCCAGGTCGGAACCTCGCCTTCGCCCACGTCCTCCAGCTCTCCGAACAGCACGTCGAGTGGGGCGTCGGTCAGCTGCTGGAGGATCTGCGCTGCGAAGTCGCGGTCTTCCACGTGGGTCGCAAACGCGGCAGGCGTGGCGTCCCAGATGTAGGAGTCGGTGACGAGACCGGTGCGATAGCCGAGTTCGGTGGCTCGCTCGAAGAGGTTTTGCACGGGTTTGCCGTCACCGTCGACCCCGACGGCGCCAATCTGCGATCGATGTCCGGTCGCGAGAGCGGTCGCCGCCGCGGCGGAGTCGGTCAGCAGGCCGCTGGCGGGGTGGCTGCGATGCCAACCGGAGACCGGAAAGATGTCCCAGGGAGCCTCTCCCTCGATGCCATGGAGTGCCGCGCGGCCGGCCGCCAGATGGGCGAAGCCCATGCCGTCGGCGACTACCAACACGATGTTCCGCGGCCGCTCCGAGGTGGTGATCGGCGCCGGCTGATCGTCGCCAGCGCTCCACTCGAGCTCCTCGGGGTGCAGCTCGACCACCGCGGTTCGCCGCCCGGTCGCCCAGGAGAAGGCGAACCAAATCATGGCGAGCACGCCGATGATCGCGAGTAGGCGCTCCAGGCCCATCGGTCTCCTGTCTCTCATCAATCCTCCGTCAGTCTCGTCAGACCGGAAGCGGCCAGCCGCCGGACCCGTTCGTTGTCCGTTGCCGAGAGCAGCTCCAGCCATCGCGTCGCCCCTGCGTGTTTCGAGGCCGCCAGCGCTCGCGCCGCCGAGCGGCGAGCGGTGGGTGATGCGTCAGGAGCGGCGGCGGTCTTGTAGAGCGTCTCGAGTGTTGTGCGGGAGTCGAGGCGGCCGAGGGCTCGCGCGACCGTGACCGCCAACTGCGGGTTGTCGAACTCTCGAGCGATGAGCGATGCGCTCTCGAGGTCACCGTGGGTGCCGAGGGCGTCGATCGCTGCTGCACGAAGTGCCGGCAACTCCGCGGCCAGGGCTCCGCGCAGGGCTGCGAGTACGTCGAGGGAGGCCGCTTCGCGCCGGCCCAGGAGCTTCGCCGCACGCGGAGCAGAGATCCGATCGCGCGACTGAACCGCCGCGACGAGCTGTGTTTCGACGCCAGCTCGGAGAACCAGTTGGTCGAGCGCAGCCGGGTGAGGCGCGACCTTGGCGAGCTCCGCCAGCAGCTCCTCGGTGTCGCGACTCGGCCGAGCGCGGGGAGCGCCACTTCGAACCGGTGTTGGGCTCGTCTGTCGTGCGACGGAGCCGCCCGGCAGGGTCGTGAACGCCTCGACCCACGCCGAGTCGAGCTCGACGCTGAAGGCGTCGGGGCTGCCGACCGCGGTGGTCACGACGCGCACGCTCAGGCTCTGGAGGTCCGGCCAGTCGAGCGTGCCGGCGTTCGAGGTCGGCGCACCCAGGTAGAGCGGTGCGGCGACCGTTCGGAAGTTCGGCTGATCGGGGTAGGCGAGGATCTCGGCGCTGCCGTTACCCGAAGAGCCGACGATCGGCAGAATTGTGTTCCAGGTGCTGGGCGTCGACCCGGGGGCGCTGAAGGTGCCGTCGATCGACGCCTCGATGCGGTAGAAATCGTCGATCGGCGCGCCAGTCGTTCGGTAGCGCACCTTGACCAGAGCTTGCAGCAGCCCCAGGGCTCCCGGCGGGTTGTTCAGGAACGTCTCGACCCGAAACTCCGCGTTGTCGGAGGGCACCAGGGCGCCGACGTCGTCGGTCGAGAGGGCGTCCGTGGGATTCACCGTGTCGCCGGTCACGTCGTCGAAGGCGAGCGGTAGGAGCAGGCGCCGCGGGCGCTGGAAGCCCGTGTTCACGTCGAGGCGATCGGCGCCGGCGAGCGTCACGCCGCCGATCGACTGCCAGAGCTTCTGCTCGTGCACGTCGTAACCGCTGTTCGTCGGATGAATGCCGTCGAATCCGAAGAGGTCGTTGCAGATCAGACCCGGCTCGCCCAGAGGTGTGCCCTCGGCGTCGTGCCGGTACTCCGGGTAGATCTCAGCAATTCTGACCGGTCGATCCTGCGCCCAGGCGGTCTCACGCAGAACCTGGTCCCAAATGGGTACCCAGACGTTGTGGAGCCCGTCTCCCCCCTCTTCGTTGTCGTAGACCGTGTTGATCTCGATCGAGGCGTCGGGAAGTTCGGTGACCAGGCTCGACAGGATTTCCTGGATGTTGCGCCGTGCGGTCACCAACGCGGAAGCGACCGCGGGGTCGCCGCCGTCCTCCGCTCCGAGGAAGTCGTTACCGCCGATCGAGATGCTCACCAGGTCGGCGCCCTCGTCGATGGTGTAGAAGATGTCGTTGTTGGTGAACGGGAAGTCGCCCGAGGCGCCTGGTTCGAGCAGGTCGTTGGTCTCGTGCCCCGGAATCGACTGCTTGTCGGCGACCACCGGCGGGGCTGCCGCGTCTCCGAGTCGAGAGGTGGTCGGCTCGAAGTAGCCGTCCTCGCCGAGGAGCGAGCCGCAGAAGTTGAATCCGAAGCCGATCGAGTCGCCGAGCCCGATGTGAGTGAAGCTGCTCGACGTTCGCAGCTGCCGGACCAACCGCTCGAAGGTGCTGTAGCGAGGGCTGCCGAAGGGGAAGTCGGGTATGGGCGAGGCCACGGCCGACGGGTCGGGCAAGGAGTGGCGGAAGCCGCGGGCCTCGATCGAGACGACATAGTCGCCGTCGGGCAGGTCGATGAACGACCAGGTGCCGTCGACAGCGCTGCGAGTCTGACGCACGACACTGCCTTCGACGCCGACGAGCAGTACCCGCGCGTTGCGAAGCGGGGTGTCGGTGCCGTCGAAGACGCCGCTCCGGTCGCGGTCTTCGAAGACGACGCCGCCGAGGGTCGCGGCCTGACCGGAGGTGGCGAGGAGAGCCAGGCAGAGCCCAGCAGTGAGTCTTCGGGTCCAGGCTCCAGTCAGCTCCATCCGCATCGCCACCACTCCTTCGTGAGACGCCTCTTCGCGGGCTTCGGTTGCAGCGTCGAGACTCGGCGCTGGCGGCCCGGTGGGCAGGTGATTGAGAGCGGCAACGCTACCACCGTCCGAAAGGCCAAGAACGCCGAGCGGCAGGTCGCGAGTCTCCCGCCCGGCGCTGCTCGGGTCAGTCGGACCAGATGAAGCCTGCGGCCTTCACTTGCGTGCGAATCTGCATGGTCGTCGTCTCCTGTGCGGGGGGTGAACGATCGGGCGGGTACGTCAGCCGCGCCGGCGCGGACACAGGAGTACGACGGCAAGTGGAGCTCCTTCCTTGCGCTATTCTCACCAACGCGATGGCAGGTTCGATTCAGACGATCGTAAAACGCAGCGGCGAGGTCGTGCCGTTCGACCGCGAGAAGGTCACTGTGGCGATCTACAAAGCCGCCGCGGCCATCGGCGGTCACGACCGGGAGCTGTCGGAGCGACTGAGCGGTGAGGTGGTGGTCGCTCTGGAGGCGACCTACAGCGAGGAGTCCTCTCCGACGGTCGAAGAGATTCAGGATGTCGTCGAGAGGGTATTGATCAAGAACGGTCATGCGCGGACGGCCAAGTCGTACATCCTCTATCGGTCGAACCGTGCGCGCATGCGTTCGTTGCGGCAGTCGGACAAGCTCGAATACCTGCCCTACAAGCAGATGTGGCAAGCGCTCGACTGGGCGGCCGAGCACGGTTGCAACACGGTCGAAGGGCTGAACGAGATCATCCGCGCCGGGGGGCTCGGAGAGCTCATCGAAGCGAGCGATTCGCGTTACGAGTCGATTCTCGACGGCGCGGCGGCGGCAATTCTCGAGCGCCGCGAAGCGCTTCGCTTCATCATCGTCGCCGGGCCTTCGAGCTCCGGCAAGACGACGACCATGCACAAGATTGCGTCGCGACTCGAGGCCGCCGGCGTTCACGTCATTCCGATGGCGCTCGACAACTACTTCTTCGACCTCGAGCTCCACCCGCGCGACGAGTTCGGAGACTACGACTTCGAGACCCCCGAGGCGCTCGACCTGACCCTCATCAACGAGCACCTGGCGGAGCTCGACGCCGGGCGCGGTATCGACATGCCGGTCTACGACTTCAAGACCGGTCGACGGAGCGCCGAGACCACCCGCTTCGAACCCGGGAACGACACGCTCATCCTGCTCGACACGCTGCATGGCCTCTACGACGGGCTGACCGCGAGCGTCGCCGCGGAGCACAAATTCAAGATCTACATCGAGACCATCTCGCAGCTAAAGAACACCAGCGGTCGCTATGTGCGGTGGACCGACATCCGTCTTCTGCGCCGCATGATCCGCGATTCGAAGTTTCGGGCCTACTCGCCCGAGAAGACCATCCTGCACTGGCACTTCGTCCGCCGGAGCGAGCTCAAGCACATCATTCCGTACCAGAGTCTGGCCGACTACCAGGTAAACAGCGCGCTCGCCTACGAGCTGCCGTTCCTCGAGCGACACCTCGGCCATCACCTGGCGCCGTTCCTCGAAAAGTGGCGTGACCGGGAAGAGCGGCTGGACGGCTACCTCCGTGCGCGGCGGATCAGCGATCTACTCGACTCGATCGCCGACGTGAGCGCCGGCGACGAGGAGAGGGTGCCGGCGACCTCGCTCCTGCGCGAGTTCATCGGCGGCGGCGCGTACGAGATCCACTGATCGGTCAGAGGGCCGAGGCTCGCTTGCCGCTGCCGTACTCGACCACGCCTCGTGTGGAGATCAGGACGCGGTCGCCTGGACTCGCGACGGCGAGAGGAGAGTCAGGCCATGGCGACTGGGCCTTCGTCAGAGGGCGTCGTCCAGTTCCACGACGAGCCGGCCGTCTCCGACGACAGAGACGCCGTTGCCCATCTCCACACGGTCACCCGCGCGCAGTGTGAGGAACCCACCGGGGCTCTCGACCGAGTAGTTCGGCCCGACCGAAATCGTGCCGCAGACTTCGTAGCTCTCGACGCCGGTGACTGTGTCGTCGCTCAGCACGAGGTCTTCTCCGTTCGCGGCGGCGCACACACCGTCGTCGATCGTGAGCCGGAAGACACCGAAGCTGGCGTCGCTGAACTCGAGCAGTGCTGCGATCTGGTCGCTAGAGTTGGCGATCGTCTTCTTGCCGTCTTCGCCGCCCGAGTGGATCTCGAGGTCCGAGGCGTCGCCGAACCAGGCTTTGGTGATCGTGCGCACGTCGCCTTGGGCGACGGTTACGTCCTCCCCGGGGCCGAGCACCAACTCGATTGTGTTGGCGACGAGGTTGTAGAGCCAGATCGCCGCGCCGCCGCTGGCAAGCTCGGCGGCAAGGACCAACGTGTCGTTGCCGAGGAGGGTCGAGTTGAAGTCGAACTGCGAGCCGACCATCTCGCCGGTCAGGCCGGGAGCCGCGTCGCCCTCGCGCAGCACCAGTTGCGGGGTTGCGCCCTGGCGAGCGGCCCACAGGCCGTAATCGTTGCTCGAGTCGATGCCGGCGCCGGTCAGAGCTCCGAGAAAGCTGAGGCTGCTCTGGGAGTTGAGGGCGACCGTGTCGAGCAAGGCGAACGTCGCGGAGCCGGCTCCCGGGGCACTCGAGCCGGTGCGGGCCACCAGCTGAAAGGCGCCGCCGCCGGCTGGGCCCCAGATACCGGTGTCGTCGGTCCCGGTCACACCACCCGGCCCGATCAGCATGTTGCCCTGGAAGGCGACCTGATTGGCGTCGTTGACGCTGAGGGCGGTCCAGTCGGCGCCGAAGCCGCGAAACTGCGCACCCGCGACGCCCGGTGGAGTGTCGCCGGTCTTGGCGAGGAGGGAGAGTCCACCGGCGGTTGGCCCGAAGAGCGCGCGCGTGCCCACGAGGTCGATATTTGCTTCGAAGACGAGGTCGCCGTCGTTGTTGAGCACGCCGTCGGTGAAGTCCACGAACGTCTCACCTCCCGCGCCGGGAGCCAAATCGCCGACTCGGAAGACCTCTTCCAATGCGAACCCGGCGTTCTGCCGAAAGAGCGCTTCGAGGCTCGCGCCGTCGTCGATTTCGGTCTCGAAGAAGATGCCGGCGTCGCTCACGGCGATGTCGTCTTCGTCCGAGCTCGAGATGTCGAAGGTGCCGCCGCCGGGAGCCGCGCCGCCGTCCGCGGCGATGACCTGGGGGTTGCCGGCGAGGTCGGGAGCGATCAGCTCGTTGACGGTCTCCGACTGACCGTGCCCGACACCGGCGTTGCTGAATCGGATCGACTTGGTCTCGATCCGGTTGATGTTCGCGCGCGACTGCAGCTCGAGTCCGGTCGAGGGGTCCCAGAGCCAAACGCTCTCGTCCAGGCTGTTCGGAAGGCGGCTGTGAAAGACCACCTGTCCGAGACCGTTGATCAGGGCGACGTCGAAGGTACTGAAGATGTCGCCGGTACCCGGCGCCGTCTCGCCGTCGAGAGCGATCGTTTCGATCGTCAGGTCGAGCTGTGCGCAGAGGCGTGGCGACGCGAGCAGGCAGGTCGCGACCAGCGCGACGGCGATTCGAAGGCGGTTCGTGGCATAGATCGGCATGAGTCCCTCTACTCAAGGTGGCGAAGGCCACCCCGCCGAGGGATCAAAATCGGGGGACACAGTACTCATTTCTCGCCAGCCGTCGGCGAGAAATGAGTACTGTGTCCCCCGATTAGGGCACGTCTCGGGTCCAGCTGGACGTGTCGCCGCTCTCGAATCCGTCGGTGAAGATGAAGCCGAAGAAGCCCAGTTCGGACGTGCCGCCGCCGGCGTTGGTCGCGGTGGCGGAGAGGATGCTGGTCGGTGTCGCCGCGCCGACGGGAACGATTGCTGTGGTGGATCCGGCCGAGCTGTAGGTGTCGGTGCCCAGGAGGACGGCGGCCTCGTCGCGCTCGCTGTCCGACAGGAAGAACTCGATCTCGAGCGGTAGGGTGGCGGAGTCGACCGAGTAGGTGATCTCGAGATTCGGCCCGTTGAAGACGACGCCTTCGATCGCGGGAGCGTTCTGGAGAGAGTTCGGGCCGGCGTCGGCGTCCCCTGGATCGTTGGGCGTGGGACCGTCGTCGCCCAGGTCGATGGCGATCTCCTCATTGAGGAAGATCGCGTTTCCCCGCACCGTGTTCCCGGTCGAGGTCGGGCCGTCGATCGAGACTCCCGTGAAGCCGTTCCCGGCGATCGTGTTGCCGGCGCCGGCGGCAGTGCCGCCGACGCGGTTGTTCGGGCCGTCGAAGACCACGACGCCCCATTCGGCGTTGCCGATCACGGTGGCGCCGGTGGCATCGGTGCCAATTCGATTGCCCTCGACGACCACGCCGGTCGCGTTGTCGACAAAGACGCCCGCGAGGTTGGCGCTGAGCACGTTGGCCTCTGCGACGCTGGTGCCGCCGATTTGGACTCCGGTGGGTCCGTTGAGGACGGAGACTCCGTCGAAGCCGTTCCCGAGCGGTGCGGTTCCGTGTCGGTCGACGCCGATCAGGTTGGCGACGATCAGGGCACCGCTCACGGCGTCAGCGATGAAGATGCCCGAACTGCCGTTGGCCGAGATCACGTTGCCGGTCGGCATCAAGCCGTCCGGCATCGCTCCGATCACGTTGTCGTCAGGGCCGGTGCCGTCGAACATCGAGACGCCGGAGAGGGCGTTGCCGAGCGCCGAGGTGCCGTCCTTCGCGGTGCCGATGTAGTTGCCGAGAACGGCGTTGGCGAAGGGTGGGCCGCCGCAAGGGATGCCGCCGTTGAACTGAACGCCGTCCACACCGTTGGCGGAGAGGAGGTTGCCGTCCTCGGGGTCGGGACCACCGATGACGTTGCCGGTCGAGTCGCACCCGAGGATGACGGCGTTGTGGAAGTTCCCCGGTCCGGCCGCGCTGCCGGTTTCGTCGGTGCCGACGAAGTTGCACTCGATGATGTTGTCGTGGCTCCGGATGATCGCGAGGGCGTTGAAGAAGTTGCGCACGTTGAGGCCGCGGATCGTCGACCCGTCCGACCCGAGCTCGAGGCGCGGGCCGACGTCGAGGCCGTCGCCGTCCAGGACAATCCGGTAAGCGGGTCGGTCGTGGATCGCGAGGGTGCAGACCGACGCGTTGCCGGGCTGGGTCGAGCCGTCGATCACCACCGGCTCGACGATGTCGGGAAGCAGGTTCGTCGAAACCAACTCGATGACGCAGATGTCGCCCGGGCAGCCCGAGATGTCGAACTCGATCGTGTCCAGGGCGGCGGTGGCGTTTGCCTCCTGGATCGCGGCTCGCAAGGTGCACTCGACAGCGCCACCCGCGTCGGCATCACAAAGACCGTCGGAGGTGCCGGCGGCATCCAGATCCGACGCGTCACCGACAGAGTTCACCGTGAACGTTGCGGCGGCCAGGGGAGCGGTGCAAAGGGAAGCGGCCACCCACAGGCCCAGGGCGCTGGCGGTCAAACGGCCTTCTAAGTGCTTTCGCTCGCTCCCCACGTCCCTACCCGAGCGCGAAGCTAGCACGAGCCCGCTCGATTGCAGAAGCCAGAGGCGGCCCGGTGCTAGAGTTCCGCACGTGATTCAGCGGACTGGGCGTTGCGTCGTTCTCGCCATCGGTGTCGCGCTGACGGCTCCGCTCGCCGTTGGAGCGGGGTGCCTCGACGTCAACGCGGGGGCAGCCTTCTTCGGCGACTTCGGACTGGAGGTCACCGTCTCCGATACCTGCCTGCCGGCGGATTTGGTCGTCGAGCCGCCGCCCCCGGACGTTTCGGGTGAATTTAACGCCAGCCAGTCGGTGACGGGCGTCGGTGTACGGGTTGTCGCGCCCGGGGCCGAGTTCGGCGCCGGGCAGCGCGTGGTGTTGGAGGATGGGTTCTCCGTCGGCGCCGGAGCCCCGTTCTCCGCCACCATCGAGCAGCTACTCGACAGCCCGTTCGGCTTCGTCGAAGACGCGTCGCCGGCCGCTGCGACCGGCTACGGTGTCAAGTTCTACCTCGACCTCGACGGTCTGACGATCACCGCGGCCGACCGACTCGACATCTTCAGCGCCTACTCGGAAGACGGCACGCTGCAGTTTCGAGCCACCGTGACCCACAACGAGACGCTGGGTGAGGATCGACTGGTACTTGCGGCGCTCGAGGACGGCGGTGGGCTCGTCGAGACGCCCTTCGGCGAGGAGATTGTCCTCCCACCGGGCTACAACTCGATCCAGTTGCACTGGCTTGCACTGGGCGGCACGGGCTCGCTGCAGGTGTCCGTCAACGGTGGTGGCTTCGGAGGGCTGGACAACCTCGACAACGACCAGAGTCGAGTCGATCTGGCTCGGTTGGGAGCCACCGACGGGACGGTGAACGGGGTCTCCGGCAGCCTGGCGCTCGATGACTTCTCGTCGTTTCCGCTCGCACCCTGATGGGGGACACAATACTCATTTCTCGTCAGCCGTCGGCGAGAAATGAGTATTGTGTCCCCCGATTGAGGGAAAAAACGCCGACCCCCGGTCGGCGTTGCCTTGTGGGTGAATGTAGATTGGCGGGGGCCGGCGGTGCTGCCGTCAGGGGACGACGTTGAAGGAGCAGGTGTCGAAGGTCGTCTCGGTACCGTTTGTCGCGGTGATGCTCATGCTGTAGTTCCCCACCGGAGCGCCGGCGGGCAGGTTCAACGACCGGTTGAAAGCGCGGTCCTGGTTGGGATTCAGAGTGATCGTCCGCGAGAGGAGGGTGCGGGTACCGACGCTTGGAATCGTGAAGGAGATCGTCGTTTCGAGACTCTGGGTCTGGAACGTCTGATTCTCGAAGCGGACCGTGAAAGGCACGCTGGCGCCGGGCTGGTGAACCCCTTCGCAGTCGATCTCAGCTTCGAAGGCGGGCTCCTGGGCGCCCGCCGGGACGACGGTGAAAAGGCAGATCAGTGCCGCGAGAAACGCGAATCTCTTCATCTCTCTCTCCTCTTTCGAAGTTGGATTGGGTGCCGCCGACTGCCGGCGCCTCGCACCTGTTTAGGACAGCCCTCGAAGCCGGTCGGAACAGCCTTTCTCAAAACCTTCGTCGCTTCCCCGCGTAGCACCGGGTACGGAGTAGAGCGAGTACCCGCAGCCGTCGACCCGACCCGTCGAGTCGGCTCGGGTGTGTCTGCTACGCTCGTTTTTGCCGTGCCCTGCACGGCTCCACACAAAAGGAAAGATTCCGAGGAGGTTGATGATGAAGCTCGTCAAGGCGTTGGCTTTGGGCTTGGTCGTCTCGCTGGCGCTGACGCCTGCGATGTCGGCTGCGAAGAAGGACAAAGAGACGAAGGCCGAGGAGCCCGAAGACGATTCCAAGATGAAGGCGTCGACCTTCTCGGGTCTCGAGATGCGGAGCATTGGTCCGGCGTTGATGTCGGGCCGTATCGCCGACATCGTCGTGGACCCGCGCGATCAGAGCGTCTGGTACGTCGGCGTCGGTTCCGGCGGTGTTTGGAAGACCAGCAACTCGGGGACCACCTGGAAGTCGGTCTTCGACGGTCAGGGCTCTTACTCGATCGGTTGCATCACGATCGACCCGAATAACCCGTCGACCATCTGGGTCGGCACCGGTGAGAACGTCGGCGGCCGCCACGTCGGTTACGGCGACGGTATCTATCGCAGCCTCGACGGCGGCGCGAGCTGGGAGAAGCGCGGCCTCGAAGAGTCGGAGCACATCGGCAACATTCTCGTCCACCCCGACGACTCGAACACCCTCTTCGCCGCGGTGCAGGGGCCGCTCTGGTCCGCCGGTGGCGAGCGAGGTCTCTACAAGACCACCGACGGCGGTGAGAACTGGGAGAAGATTCTCGGTGAGGGCGAGTTCACGGGCGTCAACGAAGTTCACATGGACCCGCGCGACGCCGATGTCCTCTACGCCTCGACGCACCAGCGCTTCCGGACTGTGGCGGCGCTGATCAACGGCGGCCCCGAGAGCGGTATTCACAAGTCGACCGACGGCGGCGCGACCTGGCGCAAGCTCAAGAGCGGCCTACCGGGCGACGACATGGGCAAGATCGGTCTCGCGATTTCACCGCAGCAGCCGGACGTGGTCTACGCCACCATCGAGTTGGCGCACCGTGAGGGCGGTTTCTACCGCTCGACCGACGGAGGCGCCAGCTGGGAGAAGCGCAGCGACTACCTCTCGGGTGGTACCGGTCCGCACTACTACCAGGAGATCTTCGCCAGTCCGCACAAGTTCGATCGCATCTATCAGATGGACCCGCGCATGCACGTCTCCGAGGACGGCGGCAAGAACTTCCGCCAGGTCGGCGAGGAGCACAAGCACGGCGACAACCACGCATTGGCGTTCAATCCCCACGATCCGGACTACCTGCTGAACGGTTCCGACGGTGGCGTCTACGAGAGCTGGGATCTCGGCAAGAGCTGGAAGTTTGTGACCAACCTGCCCCTGACGCAGTTCTACAAGGTGGCGGTCGACTACGACGAGCCGTTCTACAACGTCGTCGGCGGTACGCAGGACAACAACACGCAGTACGGGCCGTCGCGAACCGACAACCGACACGGCATTCGCAACTCCGACTGGCAGATCACTCTCTTCGGAGACGGTCATCAGCCGGCGATCGATCCGACCGACCCGAACATCGTCTACTCCGAGTGGCAGGAGGGCAATCTCACTCGGTGGGATCGCGAGACCGGCGAGATCATCTACATTCAGCCGCAGCCGGAGGCGGGCGAGGAGCAGGATCGCTACAACTGGGACTCGCCGATCTACATCAGTTCCCACGATCCGAAGCGTCTCTACTTCGCGAGTCAGCGGCTCTGGCGTAGCGACAACCGTGGTGACAGCTGGACCGCGGTCTCTGGCGATCTGACGACCGGTGAAGATCGATTGACCATGCCGATGATGGGCAGGGTCTGGAGCTTTGACGCGGTCTGGGATCTCTGGGCCATGTCCAAGTACGCGACGATCACGTCGATCGGAGAGTCGCCGCTCAACGAGAACCTGCTCTACGTCGGCACTGACGACGGCATCATTCAGGTGACCGAAGATGGCGGCCAGAACTGGAGCAAGATCGACTCGCTGCCCGAGATCGCGGACGCTTGGTTCGTGAACGACATCCGGGCCGACCTGCACGACGAGAACACCGTCTACGTCGTGGTCGACAACCACAAGCAGGGCGATCTGGCTCCCTACGTCTACAAGAGCACCGATCGGGGAGCGACCTGGTCGAGCATTGCCGGTGACCTACCGGAGCGCCACGTGGTCTGGCGCATCGTCCAGGACCACGAGAACGCGAATCTGCTCTTTGTCGGCACCGAGTTTGGCGTCTTCTTCACGGTCGACGGCGGCTCGAAGTGGATCAAGCTCGGGGGCGGCGCGCCCACGATTGCGTTCCGCGATGTCGTGATCCAGCGGCGCGAGAACGACCTGGTCGGCGCCACCTTCGGTCGCGGCTTCTACATTCTCGACGACTACTCTCCGCTGCGTGAGGTCTCGGAGGCGTTCTTCGAGCAGGACGCAGCGATCTTCCCGGTGCGGGACGCCTGGTGGTACATCGAGCGCGCGAGCCTCGGCTTCGGGCGAAAGGCGTCGCAGGGCGCCGACTTCTTCACCGCCGACAACCCGCCGTTCGGCGCCGTCTTCACCTACTACGTGAAGGACGGTCTCAAGACACGCAAGCAGGCGCGTCACGAGGAGGAGAAGAAGCGCAAGGAAGAGGGTGGCGACAACCCGTACCCGGGTTGGGAGGCGCTTCGACTCGAAGAGGTCGAGGAAGACCCGACGCTGATCTTCACCGTGAGCAACTCCGCCGGCGACGTGGTTCGTCGAATGGAGGCGCCCGCCAAGCCCGGTATCAACCGTGTCGCCTGGGACCTGACGTATCCGAACCTCGGCCCGTATTCGCCGGGCGGCGGTGGTGGCTTCGGCGGTCCTGCAGGCGGCCCGATGGTTGCGCCGGGCACCTACAGCGTCTCGATGGCAAAGCGGGTCGACGGCAAGGTCACGGAGTTCGCCGGTTCGCAGAGCTTCGAAGTGAAGCCGCTGCGCGAGCGCGGCCTCAAGGGCGCCGAGCCCGCTGTGGTTGCCGCCTTCTGGAAGGAGTTCGCGGAGATGAACCGGGTCACCGAGGCGACCCACGATCTCTTCCACGACTTCGAGGAGAAGCTCGAACTCATCCGGGGCGCGCTCATGCAGTCGACCGTCGGCGACAACTCGCTCGACGACCGGGTGCGTGACATCGAGCGGCGCGTCTTCAAGCTGCACGAAGAGCTTTCGGGCAACGACCGTCGTGACAACTACGGCGATCCGGGTCCGGCGACCGTCATGAGCCGCCTTGGCTCCGTCGGCATTGGCACCGGTCTCTCGACCTACGGTCCCACCGCCATGCACTCGCGTCAGTTCGAAATTGCGGGCGACGACTTCGAGCGCATTCACACCGCATTCTCGGCAATTCTCAACGATGAGATGCCGGCGCTGGAGGCGGCGCTCGACGCCGCGGGCGTGCCCTGGAGCGAGGGGCGCGCGATTCCCAACAACTAGATAGCTCTCAGGGGCGAGTTGCGGCGGCGTCGAGTCGTTGCCGCAGCTCGCCGAGATGGCTCTCGTGGACGGCCAGGAAGTTGGCCGTCCGCGGGCTGTCGTCGACGAGCAGTTCGCCGGCGTCGCTGTCGTAGGTGGCGAAGCGGTAGCCGTGCTGCGAGAGATAGTCCAGCAGCTCTTCGCGGCTGGTTCCCAGGCGACGGAGTTGGTGATCCCACGCCTCGAGCAGGAGCAGTGGGAGGCCTCCCTCGGCCAGTAGCGGCCGCGCGCCGCGCAGGGCCGCCATCTCAGCACCTTCGAGGTCGAGCTTTGCGAGAGCACAGGGAGCGCCGTCGAGGACCTCGGTCAACGTCGCGAGACGTACCTGCTCAGTGAGGTGGTCTTCAGGCGGCTCTTCCACGAGCTGGTTGCTCACGTCCATGTCGGCGATCAGACTCATGTGGCCGGCGGTCTCGCCCAGAGCCGCCTCGAAGAGCTCGACGTTCTCTATGTCGTTCAGAAGGATGTTGCGCCGCATCTCGGCGGCGGCGCGAGAGGCGGGCTCGCAGGCCAGCACCCGACCGGAGTCGCCGACCCAGCGGCTCGCCAGAAGCGAGAAGAGGCCGATGTTCGCTCCGCCGTCGACGACGACGTCGCCCGGTCTCAGATAACGCTCACAGAAACGCAGCTCGTCGTACTCGAAGAACGTGCCGAAGTAGACGAGGTTCGAGACGCCTCCGAAGCTGCGGTCTGCGTGAACCCGTAACCCCCGGCCGAGCGGCACCGTCGCCGGCGGCACCCCGAGTCGCCTGCGGAGCTGGTAGACGACTGCGGAGCCGAGCCTGCCGAGCTTTCGCCCGCGGTTGTTTGGGTGGCGCCAGATCTGGCGCGGAATCGAGCCGAGGTGGTAGAGGCTCGAGCGGCGGCGGTAGGTCACGATCTGCTCGAGCCCTCGCCGGGGCCCGCGGCCCCATCTGCCCGGGGGACACATCCGGTTTCGGCGAGCTGCAGCAGGTCGGTCACGGGGGCATGCTATTCGAGTCGCGGCGGTACTGCGCGCGGCCCAAACGTACGCGTGGGCGGGATCTTCGAACGCTCGGCCGGCTACGTGGCCGGTCGGTTATCGGCATGGAGGGGGGCGGGCCGGGAGGGCGTTCGACGCTTCCGCCAACCCAAGACCTGCCAGCCGCGTATATTCGAGGGATGGCGCACCGACTCATCTGGCTGCTCGCGATCGGGCTGGCGTGCGCGTGGACGTCGACTGCGAGCGTCGAAGAGGAGCTGCTCGATCTCTACCGACAGCGCGATTTCTTCGAGTTGCGCAAGCGTCTTGCAGATGGAGTGAACGGGTCGGCTTCCGCTGAGAGTCGCTTTCTGGCCGCTGCGGTCGAGCACGCGTTCAACCGACCGGCGGAGTCGAACCGGCTGCTCGACCACCTGCGCTCGGACGGCCTGACGCTCTCGGACGAGCTGCGGAGTGAGGCCGCGCGGCTGCGGTTCGAGAATCACCTCCGGCGCCACGAGTACTCGCGAGCGCTCGAGGTCGGCGCAGCGATTCTCCGGGCGACCGAGGATCATCCGGGAGAGCTGATCGCCGAAGTCGGCAATACCGCGCGACTCCTCGCGAAGCTGCGCGGCGTGCCGCCCCAGACGCTCGTCAAGAGATCGACGACTCGACTTAAGCTCGACCGGCTCCGGCGGCGGGTGGCGGTCGGTGTGGACGGTTCGAGGGTCGAGATGGCGCTCGATACCGGCGCCAACTTCTCGGTCCTCATGGAATCGGTCGCGCGTAGGATCGGCCTGACCGTGCGGGAGGTCGGGCTGAAGGTCGCCACCTCGACCGGCCGGTCGATTCCCGCCGACGTCGCCGTGGCTCATCAGGTGTCTCTGGGGCGTGCTGAGTTCCGCAACGTCGTCTTTCTCGTCTTTCCCGACCAGCTCCTCACCTTCGCCGACGGCACCCGACTCGAGGGGTTGATCGGTTTCCCTGTGTTGGCAGCTCTCGGCGAGGTGCAGTTCCATGCGAACGACCTTTTCGAAGTGCCTGAGCGAGCGCCCTCGCGCAAGATGTCGAACCTGGCACTCGACGGCCTCGAGCTTCTGGTGAGCGGTACGTACCAGAAGGAGGAGGTAGTCTGTCGGCTCGATACGGGTTCCGATCGCACGTTCTTCTACGCGCCGTTCTACGAACGCTTCCGAGGGCGAGTCGACGCGGTCGGCGAGCCGCGCCGAATCGAGGCCGAGGGGGTGGGCGGTACACGCGAGATCGACGCCTTCCTGATGCCCCCGCTGACGCTCAACGTGGCGCGCGCCGGGCTCCGGCTCGGCCAGCCGCTGGTCTACGCCGAGCCGCTCTCGAAGGACTCTCGCGAGCGGCTCGACTGTAATCTCGGCGTCGATCTCTTCGGGCAGTTCCGCTACTACGCGATCAACTTCGAGGACATGGCCCTGGTGCTCGGCCCGGCACTGAGCCCGCGTCGCGGTCGCCGCTTTTAGTCCGGCCCGCGCTCGCCGGCGCGATCTCCTCGCCGAAGGTCGAAGATGTCGGTGATGCGCTCGGCCGCGGAGTTCAGGTTCCGGCGCTTGCAGTCGCCTACCGCGAACCGAGGTTCGAGAACCCCGGGCTAGTTGTCGTCGGTCTCTTCTTCGGGCGCCGGTGGGTCCGAGGGTTGGACCATCATGACGTGCGCCCAGGGCTCACCTGCGGCCATGAGCCACGGTGAGCCGTCGCTGATCGGCTTGATCGGCAGGCCCGAGCTCTCCTCGGTCGCGTAGGCGGTGTAGATGGAGTAGACGCGGTTGCCGCCGCGCACGACCTGAGCCTCGGCGTCGAAGCTGCCCGGCGGTCCGGTGAGCGAGTAGAGCGCTGCCGTCTTGGACGGGAAGGAGAGCTTGCCGGCGGCGATCTCCTCGCCGCGCGTCTTGACCAACTCGGCGCGCTCGACGCCTTGCGCTCTGAGTTCGCGCCCGCGCGCCATGAACGGCTCGAGCGAACGGTGGTAGCAGGCGACGTGGAAGCGCTCGACCTTGGGGTCGTCGGCTAGGCAGACGAGCTCGCCGTCTCCGGCTCGTAGCTCGACGAAGGCGCCGTCGTCGTTGTAGCCGAGGACCGTTGCGCCCTCACGCAAGGCCTCGGGTGCCGGACTGACGGCGGCCCGAATCTGGTCCGCGGCGGGGGGCGATTCAGCGACGAGCGGCCCCAGAGCGATGAGTCCAAGTGCGAAGACGAGTACGACGAGGCGATGAATCATGTTCTTCCTCCAAGTGATGGATGTCAGGGTATTCGAGCCGGTGGGGGTGGTCAAAGTTCCGCGGTTCGCCCCGGGGGCCGGCTCGGACGACCCCGATTGGGCTGGTACCATACGCGGCCAACTTGCCAAACTTCTGGATGCGAGTCGTCGCCACCACCCTCGTCTGCTCCGCGCTGCTCGCGGCCTGCGGCCCCGCCGAACCTCCTGAAGCTGGCGCGTCGCCCCCCGCGGACGAGCTCTGGCTCCTGTCGGGCGGCACGGTGGTGACGATGGACGCTAGCGCCTCTGTCTACGAGCCTGGCGCAGTGGCCGTCCGCGGTTCTACGATCGAGGGGGTCGGTGCGGCGGCGGAGCTCGAGGCTCGCTATCCGGAGGCGACCGTGCGGTCCGCCGCCGGACGGATCGTCCTGCCCGGCCTGATCAACACTCACACCCACGTCCCGATGACCCTCTTCCGAGGGCTCGCCGACGACCTGCCGCTCGTCGAGTGGCTCGAGACGGTGATCTTCCCGGCCGAGGCCGAGTTTGTGGACGAGGAGTTCGTGCGCTGGGGCACGCAACTCGCCTGCCGCGAGATGCTCGCCGGCGGCACGACGACCTTCGTCGACATGTACTACTTCGAAGACGCGATCGCCGAAGAGACGGAGCGCTGCGGCATGCGCGCGGTGGTGGGTGAGTCGCTGATCGACTTCCCGGCGCCGGACAACAAGACGTGGGAGGAGGCGGTCGCCTACACCGAACGCTTCGTGGAGCGTTGGAAGGGTCATGAGCGGGTCACGCCGGCGGTCGCGCCCCACGCGCCCTATACCGTGTCGGCCGAGCACCTGCGGGAGTCGCACGCGCTGGCCGAACGACTCGACGTTCCGATGCTCATCCATCTCGCGGAGGACCGGTCGGAAGTCGAGACGATTCTCGAGCGCCACAGTCTGCGGCCGGTCGAGTATCTCCGGAGCCTCGACATTCTCGGCGACCGAGTGATCGCCAACCACATGGTCTGGCCGAACGCTGAAGAGATCCTGCTCCTGGAGGAGCACGGCGTCGGTGTCGCGCACTGCCCGCAGTCGAACATGAAGGTCGCGGCCGGTGTCGCCCCGGTGCCCGAGATGCTCGCCGCCGGTGTCGACGTGGGTCTGGGTACGGATGGGCCCGCGTCGAACAACGATCTCGACCTCTGGGAGGAGATCGATACCGCCGCGAAGCTGCACAAGGTGACGAGGTTCGATCCGACCGTCTTGAGCGCTTTTGAGGCCCTGACCCTGGCGACCATCGGCGGCGCCCGAGCGATCGACATGGACGATCGGATCGGCTCTCTCGAGGCGGGGAAACTCGCCGATCTGATCGTGATCGACCCGGCCGGCTATCACCAGCAGCCGTTCTACGACGTCTACTCGACGCTCGTCTACTCGACGAAGGCGGCGGATGTGACGGACGTGATCGTGCACGGGCGGCTGTTGGTCGACGGTGGCGTGGTGCTCGGCGACGACCGGGAGCTGCGCGAGAAGATCGCCGTATATCGCGAACGCTTGCGCTCCCTGCGATCTTCCGGCAGCTAACCACGTCGACTCTCGGGTCGGGCCACAGCTCAGTCGACGGCGAGGATTCTTCGTGCTCGAACGATCCCTGGCCGACTGAAGTCGCCCATCACCACGACCTTGTTGTAGCTCGTACGCGGTGTCGCGTGGAAGTACTCGAGGGCCATCACTTGACCGGCCTCGTCGAGACGATAGAAGCGGTCGCGCACCCAGAGTCCGTAGCCGCTCTCGATGCATGCCGGCTGAAGTGCACACTGGGTCGTGTGGGGAGCCGGCCAGGCATCGGTTGCGCCCTTCGGCTGTGGCACGACGCCCTCCTCGCTTTTGCATTGGCTCGGGATCAGGAACCCGATCTTTGCCTGCTCCGAGGCCTGAGAGGCGGTGCTCCAGGAGAGGAGGCCGAAGCAGAAGACGAAGGCGAGACCGACAGCGATGGCGAGCCTCATCGCACACGCTCCAGCACGACGCCCGAGCGGCGCCCGGTCCGTGAGCCCGTGTAGTGCACGGAGGTGCGATCGGCGTCGATGAGTGACAGCTCCAGCCGGCGAGAGTAGCCGCCCTCCGAGTGGTTGGTGATGTCGAGGAACTCGAAAGTCGCCGAGTTCTGGTCGCCGAAGCTGCCGGCGGCGACCATGCGCGGCTGATTCTTGATACTGCAGTAGTGCGTGAGCATCAGTCGGTCGCCGTCGAGGTGATAGACGGTGGCCATGGTCGTTCGACTCTCGCCCTCGAGGACGTACTCTTCGACCAGTGCCGAGCCGTTGCCGGTCACCGTGTAGCGCACCGTCGTCGAGATCCCTCCCGGCTCCCAGTGCCCCCGCCACTCTCCTTCGAGTTGTTTCATTCGTTCGAAGAAGGTGGCGCTGTCACCGTTCGGGCCGCCGGCGGCGTGTGAGCTCGCTCCCGCAAGGGCGAGAACGACGAGCAGGGTGGATATCGCACTGGGTTTCATGTCGTCTCCTCAGGCAGTGGACGTTTCGGTCAGCAGTACGAAGGGTGTGACGCCGGTGGACCAATCGGGCGCGCGTCCGGCCGGGAATGATCCAAATCGTCGTCAAACTTCGTAGAGTGGTTCGTAGATCGGGGTGACTCGATCGCGCCGCGCGGGGCGCGGCGAGTCCGCCCATGCGAGAAGGAGCCGCAGAGGAAGTCGAACTCCTGAGCCGGATCGCTCGTGGTGACGAAGGCGCCCTCACCCGGCTCTACGAGCGCACGTCCGGACGGGTCTTCGGCCTGATCGTTCGCATCCTCGACGACAGCCGAGACGCCGAGGAGGTGCTGCAGGAGGTCTACCTGCAGGTCTGGAGGCTCGCAAGTCGGTACGAAGCGCGACGCGGCAGCCTGTACGGCTGGCTCCTCTCGCTGGCCCGCTCGCGCTCGATCGACAAGACCCGATCGAAGAACTTCCACCTCCATCGGCAGACGCTCGAGATTCGGGAGCTGCTCGACTCGTCTCGTCAAGCCCCGCCCTCGCCGCAGCTCGAAGCTGTGCTTCGTGGCGAGCGAGCCGACGCACTGCAGCGCGCTCTAGCGCGCATCTCGCCGCGTCAACGAGCGGTCATGGAGCTGGCCTACTTCGGCGGCTACACGCAGGCGGAGATTGCCGAGCAGCTGGAGATTCCACTCGGTACGGTCAAGTCGAGAATGCGCCACGGTCTCGCCATTCTGCGAGAGGTCGCCGCCGAGGAGCTGCCGACATGAGCCGGATCGAACGGCTGCGCGAACTCGGTGACGCCTGGGCCCTGGGCGCGCTGGAACCGCGCGAGCTGGACGAGCTCCGCGAGCTGTTGGACGGCGCGAGCACTGAGGAGCTCGACGGCGTGCACAGTGGAGCGGACGCTGCGCACCTGCTGACCTCTACACTCGAGGTCGTGCCGCCGCCGCCGCGGGTGCTCGGACAGATCCTGGGCGAGGTTCGGGCTACGCAGGGCGAAGCGGAGGAGGGGAGTCGGGCGTCACGACTTGCGGCCTGGCTCCATCTCGACCGACCGGCGGCGGCTCTAGGGGCGATCGCGACGCTGCTCGTTCTCGCGCTGTCGTTGTCGCTTTGGGTGGTAGCGCTCGATCGATCGGCCGTGCGCGCCCAGGGCCGGGTTGCCGATCTGACCGATCAACTCGAGGAGCGGACCCGCCTGCTCGAGGTGCTCACCACCAGGCAGCTGCAGACGGTTGCTCTGACCGGTCTCGACCTCGCTCCGGAGGGCGCGGCGACCCTGCTCTGGGACGTCGACGGAGGGCGCGCTCTGCTCAGCGTCTCGAACCTGCCACCGCTCGAGCCCGAGTCGAACTACCAGCTCTGGCTGTTCGTGACCGGTGAGGGGCCAAAGAGTCTGGGCGCGTTCGCCGTCCGCGACGCGTCGCGAGACGCCTTCTTCCGTCTCGATCGACTGCCGGCACTCGACTACCAGACGGTGCGAGGCCTGCTGGTGACGCGCGAGGCGGCCACGGGCGCCGACGAGCCGAGCGAGCTGCGCCTGTTAGGTGCCTACGGTCCGGCATTCGAAGGTGAGCGCGACTAGGCGGGTCGCGAGAGCTCTTCGACAGCGGCGCGCACGTCTTCGAGGGCGAGCTCCATCCGGTCGCGGTGCGTTCGGTAGCTCAGGATGCAGATACGCAAGACGAACGCGTCGGGCGAGTCGGGTAGATCGAGCTCGGTGCCGGTGAGAAAGACCCGCTGACGCGCGTTGATGCGGGCCATCAGCTCGCGATTGAGACGGTCGAGATCTTCGGGGTCGTGGCCGTCCGGCGCGAGTCGGAAGGCGAGGAGCGAGAGCTGCGGTTCGGCGACGATCTCGATCCCCGGGATGTCCCGCAGCTCTTCGGTCGCCCAGAGCGCGAGGTCGAGCTTCTCGTCGAGCGCTTCGCGGAACGGCGCCAAGCCGTGCATCTTGATCGGTAGCCAGACCCGGAGGCCGCGAAAGTCGCGCGACAGCTCGGGGGAGATGTCGCAGAAGTCGACCAGGTCGGGAGACTCCTCGGGCGGCAGCATGTAGGCGCCTCGCATCTGGTGGGCGCGCTCCAGGGCGCCGGGGTCGCGCACCAGCAGGCCGCCGGTGCCGTACGGGAGGAACAGCCCCTTGTGCGGGTCGAGGGTGACCGAGTCCGCCTCGTCGAGCCCGCGGAGCGCGCTCCGTCCCCGCTCGGTGAGAGCGAAGAAGCCGCCGTACGCGCCGTCGACGTGCAACCAGAGCGACCTCTCCCGAGCGACGCGTGCGAGCTCGGTCAGGTCGTCGACGGCGCCGGTGTTGGTGGTGCCCGCGCTGCCGACGATCATGAAGGGCTGGTGGCCGTCGCGAAGGTCGCTCTCAATCGCCTGTTCCAGCGCGTCGACACGGATTCTGAACCGGTCGTCGACTCCGATGCGACGCACACTCCCCGGCGGGAAGCCGGCGAGCGCCGCCGCCTTGCCGATGGAGTGATGAATCTGGTTCGAGACGTAGAGCTTGCCGCGCAGGAAGTTCTCGGGCAGCCGCTCGCGCCGCGCGGTGACCACGGCGCTGAAGTTGGCGAGCGATCCGCCGCTGGTGAGAAAGCCGCCGGCGGTCGAGGGGAAGCCGACCATGTGTTTGAGCCAATGGACGACGTTGATCTCGAGCTGAGTGAGCCCCGGCGCGGCAGCGAAGACGGTGACGTAGCGGTTGATCGAGTCCGCGATCAGGTCTCCGATCGCCGCGTGGAAGAGGCCTCCGCCGGGGATATAGGCGACGAAGCCGGGGCCGATGGTGTTGAAGCTCTTCTCGGCGAGACGGTCGAAGATCAGGTCGAGCAGAGACTCGAACGAAGCCCCGGTCTCCGGGGGCTCGGGCTCCGCGACCGAGCGAGCGAGTTCGGTCGCACCTTCGAGGTCGGCGGCCTTCTGGTCGGGGAGCGAGTCGAGGTGCGCGACGATGCGCTCCATCGCGGCGTCGACGAGCCGCTTCATCTCGTCGCCCGAGAGTTCGAGCGGTTTCGCAGCGGAGCCGTCCATCACGCGCTCAGAACCTAGCATGCGGCCTCGACGTACCCATCACCATGAACACGCGAAAGTCCGTTGGCGCCGCGATGTGCACGGTCCTCCTCGCCTTCGTTGCAACTCTGCCCGCCAGCGCGCAGAACCGAGGCGACTGTCGTGGGCAGAAACCGACAACCTGGTCGCTACAGATTGCGACCGACGACGAGGCGGGGACGCGCATGGTGGTCGAGGGCCGCGTCCTGGCGAGGGATGGCGAGACGCCGGTCGCCGGGGCGACCGTCTTCGTCTTCCAGACCGACGACGAGGGCTACTACTCGCCCGGAGGGATGGACGAGTCGAATGCTCGCCTGTGCGGCCTCATGCTGACCGATGCCGAGGGGCGCTATCGTTTCGAGAGCGTGCGACCGGCGCACTACGCTACCGGTGGGCCGCCGGCGCACGTTCACTATCGGGTCTGGGGACCGGAGACTCCGCGCCAGAGCTTCAACCTGAACTTCGAGGGCGACCCTCTGCTCGGCTCGCGGGGGCGCGATGCGTCGTCGAATCCGACCTGGGCGACGATTCGCCCGGGGGAGCTGGACCAAGACGGCGTCTTCCGCGTGACGCGGGACCTCCGGCTACGCTGAGAGAAGGTCGCTTCGATCAGTCGAGCTCGGCGATCACAGGCGCGTGATCCGACGCGATGAGCCCGTCCTTTTTCTTGCGATACTCCCGATCCGTCTCGACCGAACGCGTGCGATCGAGGACCGATTGGGTGCCGAGCAGGAAATCGATGCGGAGCCCCATGCCTCGGTGAAACGCGCCGCCTCGGTAGTCCCACCATGAGAAGACCTGCGTCTCCGGATTCTGCTCGCGGAAGAGGTCCCGGAAGCCCCAGTCCTGGAGCTCCTGCCAGCGACGGCGCTCGTCGTCTGTATGAAAGATGGAGCCGCTCAGCCGCTCCTCGTTCCAGCTGTCGATGGCCGCCGGACAGAGGTTGAAGTCGCCGCACAGGACGGTCGGGCGCCCGGCGTCGTGTTCGGCTTCGAAATGACCCTGAAGCGCGTCCAGCCAGGCGAGCTTGCGCGGGTAGTCCTCGTGCTCGATGCGCTTACCGTTGGGTACGTAGACCGTGGTGAAAGAGAGCTCCGGCGTGTCGACGGTCAGAAGCCGAGCGCCCATCTCCTCCTGGCCGGGCAAGCCCTGCTGACGCACCTCGATCGGCTGCCGGCTCAGAACGGCCACTCCGTTCCACGCCTTCTGGCCGTGGGTGGCGGTTTGGTAGCCGACCTCGGCGAAGGCCTCGGTCGGGAACTGGTCGTCGGTCAGCTTGAGCTCTTGAAGCCCGACCAGGTCCGGCTGGCGCGCATCGAGCCAGTGCAGCACGAAGTCGAGCCGGGCCCGGAGGCCGTTGATGTTCCAGGTTGCGATGCGCATGGCGCGGAGCTTACCGGCAAAGAATGGCGACCCGAGTACCGAATTTCGGCACCTCGCCGCCGAAATTTCGGTGACAGGCCGGGCTGAGCGCTCGACTCGTCCCTCGAGTCTGACTCGTCTTCAAGCGTCCGGCGGGCGAAGAAAGGCAGACGTCGCCTGAACAAGCGGATCGATGGTGGGCGTCTGCCGGTCCATCGAAGGGATGGGCATATCGACCGATGCGCATGGCACTGGCCTTGCTCTTCCGATCAGCGGGAAAGCCACGATGCGAACCACGCAAGCGACCGCTCTGACGATCTTCCTTCTCTTGATTCCGCATCAGGAGCCGGTCGCCCAGGAGACGCCGACCGTCGAGCCCGAAAGGGCTCCTGCGGCTGCGTCCGGTGTCGCCACCCGAGACGGTTTCGTTTGGAGCCGTTCGACGAGCCCCGCCGGCCCCGAGTCGTCGAGGAGCGTCGCAAGCGACCACCTGGTCATCGATGGCTACACCTGGAGCGCGCGATCCGAACGAAGCGCGCTCGACTCGACGCGTTAGAACGAAGTCCGTAGAGGGGGCTCGAGATATTCGATGACGAAGAGAAAGATTCAGTTCGAGGCAGGTGAAGAGGGCCGCACGTCGCAGCGCTTCGCCACGCGCGATATCGCCGTGGAGTTTCCGATCGGCGCCGCGGTGGTGGACGTGAGCGACTCCGGCATGGGTATCGAGTCGTGCGAGCCCCTGCGGGTGGGCTCCGATTACGTCTTCCGTGTTCAGCTGGGCAAGCGCAGCATCGGCCTGCCGGGCCGGGTCGAGTGGTGCCGATTCTCCGGAACTCGCGACACCGCCGGCGCCGACCGAAGCGCCGTCTACAAGGCGGGGGTCTCCTTCGCCGGAGGCGAGGCGCGCGAGTCCTGGGGCCTCGCGCTCCAGAGCCTGGTCGACGCCGGCGTTCAGCCGCTCGAAGCTCTCGGCACCTGAGCGGCTGCGCCGCTCAGGCGTATCGGATCCAGCGCCAGATCTCGGGCAGCGACGGCTTCTTGCCGTACATCAGAATGCCGACGCGGTAGATCCGCGCGGCGAGCCAGATGCTGCCCAGTGCCAGCGCCAGAGTGAGGGCGTAGCCGAGGGCGACTTGCCACCAGGGCGGCGCCTTGACCGCGAGACGCAAGAGCATGAGGAGCGGCGTGAAGAACGGAATCAACGAGGCAACAACCGACAAGAGTGAGTCGGGATCGTTGAGCACCATCCAGAAGAGGAGCATCGGGGCGATGGCGAAGATCGCTCCGATTCCCGCGAATTGCTGGGCCTCCTGGATGTTGTTGAAGGCCGCTCCGACCGCACCGTAGAAACTCGAGAAGAGCACGAACCCGAGCACGAAGAAGGCGAGGAAGTGGAGGACCAGCGTGGGCTCGAGCGTCGGGAGTTCGAGTCCCGCCGGCAGCGTGCCGGCCGCCGCGATGACTCCGGGGAGGGTGAGGACCGCCAGCGCGGTCAGCCAGATTCCGAGTTGGGTGAGCGCGACGCAGCAGATGCCGACGAGCTTGCCGGTCATCAGCTCCACGGGCCGTACCGTCGCCACGATGACCTCGACAATGCGTGAGCTCTTCTCCTCGAGCACGCCGACCATCACCTGCTGGCCGTAGACCAGTATCGCGATGTAGAGCATGAAGAAGAGCGTGTAGGCGAGCAGCACGCCGGTGGCCGCCTGCTCCTCGTGTGTCCCCGTTTCGGTGACACGCAGCGTCGTGAGGTCGACCGAGCGTTGCAAGCGCGCGATCTCGGCGGGGTCGATGCCGGCCTCCTCCAAGCGAAACGAGCGCACTACCGTAGAGACCGCACGCTGGAGCCGCTCCTGGGTGACGAAGTTGGAGACGCTCGTGGCGTGGTATTCGATTCGATCTCGAGCCAGCCCGTCCTCGTCGATCCAGACCCAGGCGTCGATCTCGCCGGTGAGCGTGCGCTCGGCGAGCTGCGCCCGTTGCTGTTCGGGGTCGGGCGTCGGCGATTCGAGTAGCGGAACGATGCCCTGGAGCTGCGTCGGGTCGATGTTCTCCAGCGCCTCGGGCAGGCCGCCCGAGAGCTCCTCCGTCAAGGCCTCGCCCAGACGGCCGGTCGTGTCGACGATCGCCAGGCGATGGGAGCTGGTGGTCTGGGTGAGGAGCAGCGCCGGCAGAACCAGGACGGCGCCCATCAGCAACGGCAGCCCGACGGTGGCGATCCAGAACCCTTTGGTCCGGATGCGTGCCAGGTACTCGCGCACGGCGATGACGCCTATCTTCTCAATTCGCATGCTGCCTCACCGTGCCGATGAAGATCTCCTCGAGAGAAGGCTCCTGAGAACGGAACTCGCGGACCTCCAAGAACGTCACCAACTCCTTGAGGACTGCGGCTCCTTCGGCGCTCTCTTCGAGGAGGAGTTTTGCCACCCCGTCTTGCGCCACGACCCTCTCGACCCCCGGCACCTCGGACGCCCGTTCCAGATCTCCGCGCGCCTCGAGCCGGTAGGCGTGTCCGCCGTGCTGCCGCTTCACCTCGGCCAGCGGGCCGTTCAGGATGGCTCGCCCGCCCGAAACCAGGCAGATCTCGTCACACAGCTTCTCGGCCTGCTCCATGATGTGGGTCGAGAAGATGACCGTTCGGCCGCCCTGGCGGTAGTCGGCGAGAAGGTCCTTGAAGAGCCCCTGGTTGATGGGGTCTAGGCCTGAGAACGGCTCGTCCAGAATCAGGATGTCCGGCTCGTGGAGCACCGTTCCGGCCAGCTGGATCTTCTGCTGCATGCCTTTGGAGAGCTCCTCGACGCGCTGGTTGGCCCACGCTGAGAGCTCGACACGACCGAGCCAGTCGCGCGAGGCCGTTGCGGCATCGTGCCGACTCAGTCCGCGTAGGCGCCCGAGGAAAACGAGGTGATCTCCGACCGTCATCTTGCGGTAGAGGCCCCGTTCCTCCGGCAGGTAGCCGACGCGCAGCAGATCGGAGGTCGCTCGCGGACGGCCGAAGAAACGAACCTCTCCGGTGTCTGGCGCGATGATGTCCATGATCATCCGGATCGAAGTCGTCTTGCCGGCGCCATTGGGACCGAGGAGCCCAAAGATGGCTCCTCCGGGGACCCGGAGAGAGAGTTCGTTCACCGCCTGGAACCGCCCATACGACTTGCTGACCGCGCGCAATTCGACCGACGGTTCGGGCATGTTCGGATTGTACGTGCTCTGTCCGGGCCGGGCAGTGAACTTCGTAGTGGACCGGCACGTAAATCGCATGGTAGAACGCTTCGTCGCCGTGCGGTCATGTCCAAACACCTCGCCCTTTTCCTGGCGCTCGTCGCCTTCGCCTCCACCGCTTTGGCCGCGGTGGAAGGCCGCGTGCTGAGCGCTTCGGGTACTCCCGTCGAACACGCGCGTATCGAGGTTGTCGGATCCGATCTGGCGGCCTACTCCGACGCCGACGGCCGATTTCGCCTTTCGGACACTGACGTTCCGGTGGACCTCAAGGTCCTCCACCCAATGTTCCTGGACTTCGACCTCCGTGCCGAGGACGCCGAGGCGCCGCTCGAGATCCGGCTCGAACTCAAGCAGCAGCTCTACGAAACGATCGCCGTGAGTGCGACCCCAGGCGAAGAGAACTTCGCTCCGGTGAGCGTCGCCATCAGCGTGATCGACCCGGGAGAGACCTCCGCACCGCCAAATACGCTCACCGAGTTCGTGGCTGAGACGCCCGGAGTCGCTGAGAACGGCCAAGGCGGCATCTTCCAGACCTACTCGGTGCGCGGGGTGTCACGACTCCGGGTGATGACGCTGGTGTCCGGAATGAGGATCGTAAGTGAGCGCCGGGCCGGCGTGTCGGCCTCGTTCATCGATCCGCTCCTGATCGGCACCGCCGACATCGTCCGCGGGCCGTCGTCGACCTACTACGGATCCGGCGCCCTGGGCGGCGTCGTGCAGCTCTTTCCAGAGGTAGATCAGGGCTGGACGGTCCGGACCGGCTTCGATACCCGTGGAGACGAGGTGCACCAACTCGTCGGCTGGGCCGACGAGGACTGGAGTTTCGGGGTCGCTCATCGCGACGCCGGCAACAGTGAGACGCCGGCTGGCGACGAGCTCAACAGCGGTTTCCAGCAGACCTCGGCGACCCTCGGTCGGAGCTGGGAACGAGGTCGTCTCGACTACGAGGTTCTGGCCATCGGCTCGACCGGCACCGACATCCAGAAGTCGAACATCGACTTTCCCGACCGCACGACCACCTATCCCGACGAGGCCCACGGGCTGGTGCGATTCCGAGTCCGCTCCGAAGCGGGATGGGAGTTCTCGGCGTACGCCCATCCGAACGAGCTCGAGACGCAGGTGAGCCGGAGTGACGGCCGGGTCGACTCGGTCGAGAACGACGCCTTCGATCTCGGCTTCAACTGGCTCAAACGAGTCAAGCCGAGCGACAGTACGTCGGTTCGTTTTGGCGTGGACTACTTCGGACGCCGTTCGGTGGACGCTCGCGAGACGAACCGTCGGATCGTCGACGGCGCTCTGGCCGTGACCGGTCGCCAGCAGACGCTCTCGGGTGGTGAAGAGGACGAGGCCGGCCTTTACGGTGCGCTCGAGTGGAACGTCGGCAAGGTGACCGTGCTCGCCGGAGGTCGATTCGCCTATCAGCAGCAGGGCAACGACGGAGCGAGTGACACGGATGACAGCGCCCTGACCGGCTTTGCCGGCGTGGTGGCGCCACTCGGTGGCGGATTCGAGGCGGTTGCCAACGCGGGCACCGGACTCCGCTTCCCGGCGCTGAGTGAGCGCTACTTCACCGGCACCACCGGCCGTGGGTTTGTCACCGGCAATCCGGGGCTCGACCCCGAGCGTTCGCTGAACGTCGACCTCGGCTTGCGTTGGTACGGCCAGAAGCTCTTCCTCTCGGGCTACGTCTTCCGCAACGACATCGACGACTACATCGAGCGCATCGAGGTGATCCCGGGCGAGCTGACGTTTGTCAATCTGACCGCCGGCACGCTCGAAGGGTTCGAGCTCGAGGGCTTCTACCAGCTCAACTCGTCGTTTGGCCTCGGCTTTGGAGGTCACTCGATCGAGGGGCGCGACGAAGCCGGCACGCCGCTCGCCGACGTACCCGCGGATAGCGTCTTCCTCTCGGGCCGCTGGCAGCGCGGTAGCTGGCGTTGGGATGGCAGGCTGGAGGCCCGGTCGCGCAAGAGTGATCCGGGCAGTGGCGAGCAGTCGATCCCGTCCGTTCAGCTTCTGTCGAGTTCGGTCTCCTACGAGTTCGACAGCGGTCTGACGCTCGCGATCGCCGGGCGGAACCTCCTCGACGAGGAGTACTTCAACTCCGCCGACAGCGATGTGCCGCTGGCGGCCGAGCGCTCGTTCTCGGTGTCGCTCGGCTGGCGTCAGTAGTCGAGCGGCGACAGGTCGGTGCCTGGGTCCTCGGACGGAGTACCGGGGCTCAGCTCCGAACCCCTCTGCTAGGATCTCTCGGTTCGTACAACCTAGCTGTCTATCCGCCGCCCGTTACGGGCGGCGTCATCGTTTTCTTGCACAAGGAGAGAGCTATGGAAGGAATCGTCTGGATGTTGGTCGTGGGTGCTGTCGCCGGCTTTCTGGCCGGCCAGATCATGAAGGGTCGGGGCTTCGGCCTGGTCGGGAACATCCTCGTGGGTGTCATCGGCGCGGTTCTCGGCGGCTATATCTTTGGCGCCCTCGGCGTCTCGCTTGGTGCCGGCATGGTCGGTTCGATCCTCACCGCTCTGATCGGTGCGATCGTGCTGCTCTTCCTGGTCGGTCTGATCAAGCGCGCTTAGCGATCCACTCCGCCGTCACGGCGGCGATCTCGTCCAACGCCTCCTCGTCGGTGCGCCCAGAGCGCTTGAGGACGTGGAAGGAGTGATCGCCGCCGTCGACGATGTGGAGCGTCGCACGAGCTCCCAGCCCATCGCAGACCGCCTCGATCAGATCGAGTCGCGCCAAGCGGTCGCGCGTGCCCTGAAGAAAGAGCGCGGGGACGGAGACGTCGCTCAGGTGCTCGGCGCGTTCGGTGCCGTCACGGCCGGGTGCGTGGAGCGGGAAGCCGACGAAGACCAGCCCGCTGACTCCTTCCAAGGCTTCCTTGGAAGCTGCGAGGGACGTCATGCGACCGCCCATCGACTTGCCGCCGGCGAAGATCGGAAGACCGTCGGCGAGTTCCTTCGCGGCCGAGACCGCTGCACGCACCGTGGGCAACAGCCGCGAAACGTGATCCGGGCGTTTGCGTCCCTGCTCCATGTAGGGGAACTGATAGCGCAGCGTCGCGATCGACCGCGAACCGAGGCGTTCGACGAGTGCCTCGAGGAACGGGTGGCGCATGCCGGCGCCGGCGCCGTGCCCGACGACCAACAGCGCCTGAGGCGTCTCCGGCCAGTCGAGGAGGGCGGACACTTCGCCGACCTTTTCGCTGACGGGAATGACAAGATCGCGCCGACTGGGGGGCATCACGGAGAGCCGAGTATGAGCGAATCAGAGGGACGAGTCGAGGCGATCTGGATCAAGCGGTTCAAGGGCGGTCCGATGGACCCTGTCGAGAGTGCGCGCGCCATCGCCGGCAAGGGACTCGAGGGAAACGCCTTCAAGAGCGGCAAGCGGCAGGTGACGCTCTTGAGCGCCGAGAAGTGGGCCGACGCGCAGAAGGCGCTCGGCGTGGACGTCGACCCGATTCTGCGCCGGGCGAATCTGTTGGTCGCTGGGATGGACTTCGTGGGGCGTCGTGGTCAGACGCTGCGCATCGGCGAATGCCGGGTGCGCATCTACGGTGAGACCAAGCCCTGCCACCAGATGGAGGCGGCGCACGCCGGGCTCCAAGCGGCCCTCCAAGAGGACCAGCGAGGAGGCGTCTTCGGCGAGGTGCTCGACGACGAGACGATCGCGGTTGGCGATCAGGTCGTCTGGGTCGACGAGGCCTAGTCCGGCGAACTGCTAGAGTCTCCGCGAGAGCCGGAGCCGATCGAGTGGACGCGGCCGGGAGTCCGCGCCGCCCAACCGACACCGTCGGTTTCCGGACCGGTCCCATCGAGTGACGGAGGTGGAGATGCAGGAGCGCAAGCAACCCGAGACGCTCAGGCTACGCCTAGCGCTGCCCATGCTGACGGCCAGCGATCTGGCCACGAGCGTCGCCTGGTATCGAGACGTTCTGGGCTTCATGGTCGGTGAGGAGTACCGATCGGACGGCGAGCTGCGGGGCGTCGAGCTGGTCGCCGGCACGATTCGACTGATGTTGAACCAGGACGACTTCGCTCTCGGAAGGGACCGGCCGAAGGGGATCGGCTTCCGCTTCTACTGCGAGACCACCCAGGACGTGGACGAGCTGGCGGCAAGCATCAGTGCGCGCGGCGGCGAGTTGGCTCAGCCGCCCACCGACCAACCGTGGGGCGCGCGCGACTTCGCAGTTGTCGACCCCGACGGCTTCCAGCTCTCGATCTCGAATCGGCGCTAGAAGTTCCTGAGCGGTGCGCGGCCTCTACCGAGGGGCCATGCGAATCGCGCCGTCGAGCCGGATGACCTCGCCGTTGAGCATCCGGTTGGCGGCGATGTGCAACACCAGGTCGGCGTACTCCTCGGGTCGTCCGAGTCTCGAGGGGAACGGCACCTGCTGGCCGAGCGACTCCCGAGCCGCCTCCGGCAGGCCCGCCATCAGCGGAGTGTCGAACAGGCCCGGGGCAATGGTCACGACGCGAACGCCGTCGCGGGCCAGCTCGCGTGCTGCCGGCAGGGTGAGCCCAATGACACCGCCTTTGGAGGCCGCGTACGCCGCCTGGCCGATCTGCCCTTCGTAGGCGGCCACTGAAGCGGTGTTGACGATCACGCCGCGCTCGCCCTCCTCGTCCGGTTCGTTGCCGACGATCGCCTCGGCAGCCAGGCGGAGGACGTTGAACGTTCCGATCAGATTGATCGTCACCACCTTCGAGAACAGAGCCAGTGGGTGGGGACCGTGCTTGCCGAGCACCTTGGCCGGGTCGCCGACACCGGCACACGAGACGGCGCCGTTGAGGCCGCCGAAGGACTCCTTGGCCGTGGCGATTGCAGCGGAGACGGCGTTCTCGTCGGTGACGTCGGTCTTCGCAAAGCGGGCCCCTTCGCCGAGTTCGGTCGAGAGCGCCTCGCCACGCTCTTCGTTCAGATCGGCGAGCACGACGTTGGCGCCGCCGCCGCGGAGCGCCCGGGCCGTCGCCTCTCCGAGTCCGGAGGCGCCGCCACTGATCAGGAAGGTCTTACCTTGAATATCCATAGTTTCTCCAGTCGCGGCAGACCTTACCGGATGTGCTCTGGCCGGGCCACCCCCGAGCGGGGCGGTAACAGCGACGCTGCCGGGGGTCAGGGCAGGTCGAGCGGATTCTTGTAAAGGGCGCCCGGAACCGGCTCGGTGACTCCCGCTTCGAACGCGATCTCACCGCCGACGATGGTCATCAGCACCGTGCCCTCGAGCAGCCGATCGGCAGCGGTTTCGCCAACCACGAGCGGGTCGAGGTCGGTCACGGTCATATCGGCCAGCTTGCCTACCTCGAGGCTGCCGGTCTCGGCCTCCGCGTGGCCGGCGTAGGCGTTCCAGAGCGAATACGCTCGCAGGGCCTCTTCGGAAGTCAGCGCCTCCTCCGGAAACCAGCCGTCCTCCGGTTGGCGAGCCTTGTTTCGTCGCGTCATGGCGGCGTGCAGACCGTAGAAGAGGTTCGGGTCGGAGCCCGACATGTCGGAGTTGAAGGCCAGTCGACCGCCGAGTCGCCGTAGCGAACGCCAGGCGTAGCCGTGACGGACCCGTTCGGGGCCGAGTCGGTCTTCCGCCCAGGCCATGTCCTCCACCGCGTGTGGCGGCTCCATCGAGGCGATGACGCCGAGGGCGCCGAAGCGGACTTGATCGTCGGGGTTCACGATCTGAGCGTGCTCGATGCGATGGCGGTTCACGGCCGCGTCGGGCAGCTCGGCGAAGGCGCTCTCGAAGAAATCGAGCGTCTCGCGATTGCCGGCGTCGCCGATCGCATGAATTGCGAGTTGGAAGCCGGCCCGCATCGCGTCGCGCGCCAAACCGCGGTCGAAACCGTAGTCGCTGCCGCTGACTCCGCGGTGACCCGGCAGGTCGGCGTAGTCGGCGAGCAGTCGAGCGCCGCGCGCCCCCAACGAGGCGTCGTAGTAGGCCTTGACCGAGCGGACGGCCAGGCGATCGCCGAGCTCGGCTGTGGGCCCGCGTTCGATCCACTCTCGCACGAGCGGCTCGTCGTCGATCGCCAGGAGTGCGTAGACTCGAATGGGCAGCTCGCTCGCCTCGGCGAGTGCGGCGAAGGCCTCGAGGTCGTCGCGATGGACACCAGCGTCGTGGATCGCGGTATAGCCGAGGTCGGCCATCGCTTGGAGCCCGCGCCGCGCGTTCTCGATCTTCTGCGCGGCGGTTGGTGGTGGAATGACGTCGGCGTAGAGCTCGCTCGCATTGTCGCGGAGAATGCCGCTCGGCTCGCCGTGGGCGTCGAGCTCGATCACTCCGCCGACCGGTGGCTTCGTGGCTGCGCTGATGCCGGCGCGGTCGAGCGACATCTGATTCTCCCAGGTGACGAACCCGTGCAGGCTCACCACGTGCACCGGGTGGTCGGGTATGCGCTCCGAGAGCAACGTCTTGTCGGGCAGCCGATTGGCCCAGGCGCCCTCGTCGAAGCCCCAAGCGACGATCCACTCGCCGGCGGGTGTCTCGCTCGCCGCGGCGGCGATGAGCTCGACCGCCTCCTCTTCGGTCTCGACACCGAGCAGACTGACTCGACCGATCAGCTCACCGTAGCTGACCACGTGCGTGTGGGAATCGATCATCCCAGGGAGGACGGTGGCGCCGTCGAGGTCGACAACCCGGGTTTCGGGTCCGATCCACGCTGCGAGCTCGGCGTCGGTGCCGATCGCCGCGATGCGTCTGTCGAGAACGGCGACCGCTCGAGCGTCGGGTTGCCAGCCGTCCGAGCTGTGTGGAGCGTCGGCCGCCGGCTCCCCCTCGAGAGTCGGTTCTCCCCACGAGAACGTGTAGACGCGACCGCCCCGGAGCAGCAGCTCGGCGTGGTTCTCGGCCGGCGGCTCTCCAGCACAAGCGAGGGCCGCGAGCAGTGGGATCAGGCCCGCAAGGGCGTGGCGACGCGTCATCTCTCGTCTCAGGCGAGTCGCGAGGGTAGCAGACGGTTTGCTCAGTCCTCGACCGTGGCGAGCGTCTTCACCGCCTGCAGAATCCAGAAGCGAATGTAGGCACCGAGTGCCACCAGCCCGAGGCCGAGGGTGCCGTAGATCAGGCCGGTCATCACCAGGAGCATGACGTGCAGGTGGTCGGCGAAGTCGACCATGGTGAGGAGCTTGATGAAGAGTGCGGCCTCGACGACGGCGACGACGACGACGAGTCCTGAGGCGAATCGGCGGATGTTGTCGACGCGGCCGAGTGCCGCGACGCGGACGTCATCGGGTGTCAGATGCGCCATGCTCAGCTCCAGAGTCTCCAGACGACCCAGGCGAGGGCGGTCGCTTCGAGGACGCCCAGGGCGGCGAGGAAGCGGAAGAGGGTGCGATCAACTGTTCTCATGCTGCAGCTCCTTGGGTAGCTGGGCGCGGAGTCGCTCGAGGCCGTAGGCGAGCCTCGACTTCACCGTACCGGTGGACAGATTCAGAATCTCCGCCGACTCGCGCAGCGTCAGCTCCTCGAA
This sequence comes from Candidatus Multivoradales bacterium, assembly GCA_965212505.1. GTDB lineage: Bacteria > Acidobacteriota > Thermoanaerobaculia > Multivoradales > JAHEKO01 > JAHEKO01. The sequence continues at coordinate 4,079,780 of OZ243123.1, read as the reverse complement.
GTAGTGGAGCAGGAGGACGGCGCGGGTCTTCGGGGGTAGCTCCGCCACCCGGCGTCGCAGCTCGCGTCGGAGACTCGGGTCGAGCTCGCGAGGCGCCGGTGCCGCCAGGTCGTCGGGCGCCGGCAGCTCGCGCTCCCGGTCCCGACTTCGGCGACGGAGGTGGCGGAGCGCCTGACGACTGGCGATGCGGTAGACCCAGGGCCGGTAGAGTCCGGGGTCGTGGAGAAACGTCAGCTTGCGGATGATCGCCACGAACACCTCTTGCAGCACCTCGAGTGCGAGGTCCGGGTCGGCGACCAGTCGGCGGAGGTAGCGGTGGAGCCAGCCCTGCGTCGCTCGCATCAGCTCGTCGAGGGCCTGCCGATCACCCAACTGAGCGAGAACGACGAGGCGCTGATCTCGAGGATGGCTCTTGCCGCTCACGTATCTATAGAGCCTTCAACCCGCGAAAGTGTTCGGTTGTGATCGCCTGGGAAGTGATCGCCGCACTCGGTTGCCTCTTCTGGATCGCCCTGAGTCGCGATCGTATTCGTGCCTGGCCGTGGGAGCTCATTTTGCCGCAGCCGGCGCCGACAACGGAGCGGGCCTCGGTCGTCGCGATTGTTCCCGCGCGCAACGAGACCGCTCTGCTGGGCCGGACGCTACCGGCACTTCTCGCACAACGCGATCTCCAGCAGGTGATTCTGGTCGACGACGGATCAGAAGACGGAACCGCTGACCTCGCCCGCGAGCTCGCGCGGCAGGTGCGCCCCGGGGTGCTGACGGTCGTCGAATCACAGGTCTCTGCGGGGTGGGCTGGCAAGGTGCAGGCCCTTGCTCGAGGGATGGCGGCCGCTCCAGAGGTTCCGGAGGGCGCCGAGGGTTGGTGGTTGCTCACCGACGCCGACATCGAGCACCGCCCCGACTCGGTGCGCTCGTTGCTCGCGCGAGCGGAGCACGGCTACGATCTGGTTTCGGTCATGGCGCGACTGCGCGTCGAGTCGTTCTGGGAGCGACTCCTGGTGCCGACGTTTGTCTACTTCTTCCAACTGCTCTATCCCTTTCGCAAGGTGGTGACCTCGGAGGTGGCAGCAGCGGCCGGCGGCTGCGTCCTCCTGCGTCGGAGTGTTCTCGAACGGGCGGGGGGCATCGAGTCCATCCGATCGGCCGTCATCGACGATGTGGCGCTTGCCAAGAGCGTGTCGAGAGCCGGTGGGCGACTCTGGCTGGGGCTCGACCAGGGTGTTCGCTCCCTGCGCGCGTACGATCATCTGAGCGGTCTGTGGCAGATGGTGGCTCGCAGTGCCTACGACCAGCTGGGCTACCGACTCGATCTGCTATTCGCCGTTCTGCTCGGGCTTTCGATCTTCTTTGTCGCGCCCGTGGTGCTGACCGTCTACGGTGTCCTCTCCGGGCTGGACGGTTTTGCGGCGGGCTGGCGGATCGCCGCACTGGCGCTGGTCGCTGCCGGACTTCAGGTGCGAGCACTCTGGCCGGCGGTGCGTCACCACGGTCTGGGTCTGGGCTATGCGGTTGTGCTGCCGCTTTCGAGCGCGCTGTTCGGAGCGATGACAATCTCCTCCGCCTGGAGCCATCTGACAGGTGGTGGTGTTTCGTGGCGCGGCCGCAAGGTCGAACGCCCTCGCGAGTGAGGCACAATAGGCGGCCGATGAGCAGGCGAGCGGACTCAGCTCTCAGGGCCTCGGGGCTCTTCCTCATGGCGGCGTTGACGATTGGCTGTGGCGGCGCCGCCGACACGCCGTTGGCGCGGGCTGCCGAGTCGGGAGACCGGCCGCAGATCGTACGTCTTCTCGCCGAGGGTGCGGACCCGAACGTGCTCGACGCCGGCGGGCAGACACCCCTGATGCGGGCAGTGAACAGCGGGCACTTCAAGCTGGTCGGCGTACTCGTCACGCGAGGTGCCGACTCCGAGCTCCGTGACACGTCGAGCGGCAGGACGGCTCTTCTACATGCGATCCACGGCCGCCAGATGGACGCCGCGAGGGCTCTCCTGAACTCGGGGGCCGACCCGAACACCGCGTCGGCCGACGGTCGAACACCCCTCATGATGGCCGCGAGCTACGGCTACCAGCGCATCACTCGCCTGCTCCTGGAGCGCGGGGCCGATCCTCGATTCCGAGACTCCGACGGCGAGGGTGCACTGGAGCGGGCCGTGCTGGGCGCCTTCGAGCTGGACCACGTGACCGTCGGCGGCTGCCACACGGAGACCGTTCGACACCTCGCCGCCGTCGCGCCCGACCTCGAGCTCGAGGAGGGCAGCTGGCCGCTCCGGTTCGCACGCCTCAAGCGTTGCGGCGAGATCCTCGAACTGGTCGCGCCCGGCTAGCGAACCGCGAACGGCAGGTCGATAAAGGTCGGTTCGTCGCCCGGGTGGTCCTCGCCGTCGAGGGCGACTTCGAAGGGGCGTCGCAGGCTGTTGCCGGCGAGGTCCTCGAGTAGGGTCGGCACCCGGACCGAGTAGGTGCCGGCGGCCCAGTCTTCGACCGGGCGGAAGACCCAGGAGGTCTCACCCAGGTCGACCGACGTTTTGCCATCGATGGCGTTGCCGCTTGCGTCGATCACGAACAGGAGGCCGTGGAGGAGGCCGTGATCGAGCGACTCCGGGAAGGTGAGGCGGACGGCTTCGTCGCGGCGGGTCGGCGGCTCGAGGTGCCACGCCTCGGTGTTCGGCTGATCGCGGTCCGGCGAGACAGCCGTGTAGCGCTTGAAGTAGTCGCGCACGAGCGGCACACCGCGGGCGTCTCCGAGCTCGTGGTCGATCTCCACCCGATAGCTCTCCCCGGGTCGCAGGGGAGGACCGACCTCGTTGTGTGGTCCCACGCCGCGCTTGATGCGGCCCGGGTCGAAGAACAGGGTCAGGCGTGTGCCGTCGGGGCTCCAGAGCTCCCGCTCGGGCGCTACGAAGGCTCCCTCGACGGTCCTTCCAGAGGCGTCGACGAGGCGCACGTGGTCCTTCGCTCGCCCTTCGCTCATCGGAGCCGAGAACTGGAGGTAGATGCGTAGGAGATTCTGCGGAACCTCGGCGACGCTCGGATAGACCGCCCGCAGAGTGGTGGAGGGGGGCAGCTCGGGCTTGGGCGCCTCGTGGCGGAGTTCGATGTGGAGGTTGCCGTCGTGCCAGCGCGCCAGGTAGGCGACACCCGCCGCCAGCGGGAAGCGCGGGGTGAAGCGAACGGCGGTCGCTCCGATGGAGTAGCTGCCTAGAAGGGGCGGTAGCGCCTCTTCGGCGAGGCTCGCTTCGAGCGTCTGCACCGTGAACAGCGTCGACCAGTCCGGCGGAGGCTCGCTCTTCAGATCGGCCAGCCGCTCCGGACTCAGGCCCACCTCGATCACCGTCTGCCCGTGATCCGAGACGAACCGGAGCTCGGGTGGCGCGCTACCGAGCGCGGCAACCGCCGCCAGGAGCGCGCCGAGCGCTCGGCCTAGAGCCACCGCTTGTTGCGCGGGCCGAGCATCAGGGCGCCGTTCTCGCGGGCGCGGAAGAGCACCATGATGTGGTCGGCGTCGAACTCGGCGATCTGCACGACGTGTCCGAGTGGCGAGCCGATGTACGAGGCGCCTCGAACGATCTCGTCGCCCACCTCGGAGGAGATGCCTTCACGCTGGTTCCACGCCTCGATGTCGCTGGTCTTGAAGCGCATGGTGCCGCGGTTGGTGTTCGAGAGCAGCACGTAGCGCTCGCCTTCGTACTCGTAGCCGATCATGTCGAACGGTACGTTGCCGAAGCCGAGCTCTGCGATCGTCTTACCGCGCAGCTTGGTGCCGTCGGCGAGCTTCTCGAGCGGGAAGGTCACCAGTGGCGTACAGAGGTAGCTCGCGACGACGTGTGGCTTGCCGTTGAGCTCGTAGGGCATGAAGGTGTAGATCGGAGCGTGCGTCTCCCAGGCGCCGTGAGCACCGTGGTAGATCTCGATGTTGGTCGTTTCTACGCTGCCGTCGAATGGGAAGGCGGCTCGGCGCAGAGACGAGGCGAACTCCTCGTTCGAGAGGCCGGCGATGTAGAGCGTCCCGTCGACGTACTCGAGATCGGTGACGGTGAAGTTGCGTGCTTTGCGGCTGCGGCCGTAGGTCGCCTCGGGGTCGGGCGCGTCTTCGATGTCGAGCTTCGTGATCTCGCGCCCGTCGAGACGGAGCTCCTTGATCTCGCCGCTGCGCGAGATGGCCATGAGCACCGGAGTCAGGGACTCTCCCGCCTTACGCAAGATCGAGAGCACGGTGGTTCCGCTGGGCTGGTGAACGGCGAGGTCTTTGATAAAGACTTCGCGGACATCGACCCCCAGCATCGCCGCGAGCTTCGCGTCCAGGTCGCGCACGCCCTCCATCTCTTCGGACGAGCCTTTGCTCGGGAACCCGGTTTCGACGGCGTAGACGGCGGCCCCCTTGGAGTCTGCGACGAACAACGTATCGCCGGGGCCGAACTCGAGCGCGCCCACCGTTTGTAGCTCGGCGGCGGTGGCGATCGGCGTGACGGCCAGGAGGGCGAGAACGACGACGCGGAAGAGGATCGAGACCTTCATGACGGACTCCTTCGAACAGATGGTGGGTCTAGGCAGAGATTGTATTCGCACAAACGCGCCCGCGGCGGCCAGATCGTGTCGAGACCTGGAGGAGTCGCGGCCGCCGGGGCGCACTAGAATGGACCGGTAGCGGGTCTCGGAAGTTCCCGGAGATCGTCAGGAGGTCGGAATGACACGTTCGCTAGGGTTCTTGTTCGTCGGAATGTTTCTCGTCGTGGCTGTCCTGCCGGCGAGCGACAGCGCGGGCGACACCACCGTCATCTTGGTACGGCACGCCGAAAAGGAGCTCACCGGTGGCGACGTGCCGCTGCGCGACCCCGACGGCACCCAGCGCGCCCGGGATCTGATCGCGGTCGTCCAGAGCGCTGGCGTCGACCTCGCGATCTCGTCCAAGTACCGGCGAACGCGAGAGACCATCGCGCCATCCGTCGAGGCGCTCGGTTTGACCGCAGCTCAGGTGCTCGAGATCACTGAGCCGGCCGAGATTGCGAAGGAGATCCTAGAGCGGCGGCGCGGTCACACGATTCTGATTGCGGGTCACAGCAACACCGTTCCCCAGATCGTCGAGGCGCTCGGCGCCCCGTCGCCCTGCCCGCCTTTCGAGATCGACGAGAAGCACGGCTGCATGATCCCCGACCCCGAGTACGACCACCTGTTTGTGGTGACGATTCCCACGGAGGGGGCTAGCTCGGTGGTACGCGCCCTCTACGGCGCAGCCTCGCCCTGATCAACCGGAAGCTCGTCGACGAAGGCGGAGAACTCTCGCCACGCAGCGTCGCTCGAACCGGAGTAGCGGTAGATCTCTTCACCCTGTGGGTCCAAGAGGACAGTCGTGGGCATCGCTCCCGGTCGGAAGTGCTCGGCGATCGTGTAACCCTCGTCCCAGAGTACCGGCAGGTCGAGATCGAGCTCCTCGACCAGCTGGTCTCGACCCGAGCGTTCGTCATCAACGCTGACCACCAGCACTCGCAACTGAGGGTGGCGGCCAGCGAGCTCCTGGAGCTTCGGTAGCGTCCTCCAGCAGGGGCCGCACCACGAAGCGGCAAAGTCGATCACCGTGTAGCGTCCGGACTCGCCCTTCCACGAATGCTCGGTGCCATGCTGGTCGAGCTCGGCCGCTCCGAGCGGCATGGCGAGCAGGCTGGCGAGCGCCGCGAGGCGGAGCGAAGCTCTCATCAGAAGCTCCACCCGAAGGCGAACGCCGCTGAAATCGCGTCGAGCCCGTCGTCGCGCGAATAGGTGCTGATTCTCGTTTCGAAGCTACGCAAAAACCGGAGCCAGCCTCGTTGCCGATTGAGCTTCGTACGGAAGCCGATGCCGTACTTCTGACTGTCGAACTCACCCAGATCTCCGTCCGCGGTGAAGAAGCTCTCGGTACCGGTAAACGTTCGCGGCGCACCGTAGTAGCGACTGGACTCCTGCGTGTGGAACCGGAGGATGGGATAGATCCAGGTGTCCCTCTTGGCGGAAAGACGGAACTGAGGCTCGAGCTCGATCGAGTGCGCGGCGACGTCCCAATCGTCGTCGTAGAACCGATAGCCCGCGCGAAGCACGAAGCGTTTCGAGAAGGCGTGATTGAGACGGAGTCCGAGTGCGGTCCGGAAGCGGTTGTCCGGCAGCCGCTCTGCGACGCGGTCGCCGTCCGGTGCTGTTGTCGTCGGCGCCAAGATGACCTCGTGGAACGGGGTCGAGAGGAAGCCGGACTGGTCGCTTAGATAGAGCTCCGCTGAGGCCCAGGTTCTCGGCCCCAGGACCTGGGTGAGAGAGACGGTGACATCGGTAGTGGACCGGTCGTCCTCGCCCTGGACGACGCCGTCGATGTCGTAGAGCTCGACCGTGTCCTGATAGTGCTGAACACTCGTGCCGATGCTCAGGTTCTCCTGAAAGAACGAGCGAGACCAACTCAGGCCGGCGCGGACCGACTGGTAGTCGTACTCGCTGGAGAACCCGAGCGTCAGTCCTACGTCTTGAGTTCCGAACGATCGCGTCGCGGTGAGCGAGGTGTAGGCGCGTGCGTCCACTCTCGAGGCGCTGCTGACGTTGAGGTCGATGTTGTCGGTGGAGGCGGACGTGATGCTGTCGACCCCCAGCTCCGCTCGAAGACTCCAGCGCTCGCTCTTCTTCCAGTTGAAGATGAAGACGGGCGAAGCCACCTGGAGCTCTTCGGTGCCGATACCTCCGGTCACCGGAGATCGGTCGCCATCCTGATCGTAGTAGTTGAGCAGGAAGTCGACGTCGATTCTGCCGATCTCCGCGCCGTCGGGTGTCTGGGCGAGACCGGGTACCGACAGCAGTCCGGCTATGAGAGCGATCGCTGCCAGGCGAACTAAGTGCATCCGCAGCCGCCTCCGGACTTCCCGCCGTTGGCGCCGACCGCGCCCTCTCGGTAGACCTCGTTGTTTCGCTCGAAGCGCTTGCAGGCCTTGTCCTCCAGCCCCATCTCTTCGAGTGCCAGGTAGTCGCGCTCCCAAGGCTGTACCGTGGCGCAGCCGGTCGATGAAGTCGCCAAGACGGCGAACAGAATCCAGCGTTTCAAGGTCACTTTCCGATCTCCGAAGGTAGATAGTGCGATTGCAGGTGCTCCGAGACGTGGATCTCTCCTCTCGCGTCGACGACAAGCGCCTCGACTCCCTCGAGTCGATTGACCAGCCCAAGCCCCCTCTCTTTGCCGAGCACCGAGACCGCGGTGGCGAGCGCGTCGGCGAGTTCGGCGTCGGGGCAAAGAATGGTGACGCTGCGCAGCTGGCGTACCGGGTAGCCGGTCCGTGGGTCGAGAATGTGCGAGTAGCGAACGCCGTCGATCTCAAAGAAGCTCTCGTAGTCTCCGGAAGTCACGACCGCGCCGTCCGAAACGGCCAGGCGTGCGAAGGTCGAGTCCCGGTCGAGTGGGTCGGCGATCGCCACGGTCCACGGTCCGCCGGTCTCGCGCCGGCCGAAGGCGAGTAGGTCGCCGCCGGCGTTGATGACTCCGGCTTTGATTCCCCGTTCGCGCAGCACCCGAGCGGCCCGATTTGCCGCGAAGCCTTTTCCGATCGCCCCGAACCCGATGCGCATGCCGTGCTCGAGGCGCACCGTTCCGGAATCGCGGTCGAGGCGAACCCGTTGATAGCCGACGTGAGTGAGCGCCGCCTCGACCGCCTTCGGATCGGGCAGCTCGGGCGTCTCGTCTTTGAAGTTCCAGAGCTGGCCGACTCCCCCAAAGGTGATGTCGAAGGCGCCATCGGTGAGGGCGGAGACCTTGAGCGCGCGCCCGATCAGATGGAGTAGTTCGGCGGAGACTTCGACCGGCTCACCGCCAGCGCCACGGTTCACGGCGCTGGTTTCCGATGAGTCTCGCCAGCTGGAGATCATCGCCTCCAGCCGGTCGATCTCGGCGTAGGCCGCCTCGACCGCACGCCAGGCGGTCGCTTCGTCAGAGTGGACGGCGGTGATCTCGAAGCGCGAGCCCATCTTGGTGCGGGCGGAGCGCGCCTCTGCCGCCTCGGAGGTCTGACAAAGGAACGAGGTGCAGAGCGCGCCGACGAGCAGTGCGCTGAGCTTGGGAATGGTTCTGTTCAGCATGACCTCCAGACAGAAGTTTCCTTCCTAGAGTCATGTGAGTCCCTGGCGCCCGGAATCCTTCGCAGTACTTTCCGCTCAGGCGAGCTCGGCCTCGCTCATCGTGTGAGCACGCCTATCCTGGCCCGGAGCCGGTTGCTCGCGGAATGTGTCTGTCGTCGTGATCTGGACGTAAATCCAACTGATGCGGGTGAAGTTGATCAGGAACCCGTGGTCTGCCGTCTCGAGTCGAAGGCGATCAGGACGACCCGGACTCCGACAACGTGCCGGTCACGGTGATCTCGAGCCGGTCGTCGGTTGACACCTCGAGCCCTTCGGCCTCGCAGTCCCAGCTGATGCCTTGGAACTGGCGAGCCACGCTGCCGCCGGCGGTACGGTTCCGGCAGCGCAACGAGCTCGTCTTGACGCCCAGGGTCTGGCCAGCAGCACCCTCGACGACACGTCCGCGCATCGTCTGTCGGATCCGATCCCCGACCGAGACGTCCAGGCCCAGCGCCTCACAGTCCCAGGACTCGCGGGTGAGGGACGAGGCGACAACCGACTGCCCCGTCCTCAGGTTCTGACAGCGGACCTCCTGGAGTCGAATTCCGTCGACCGAGCCGCCGATCGGTTCCGCGTCGAATTCGTAGGCTCCAGCGTCGCAGGCTCCGTCGTCTCGAGCGAAGCCGCGCTGGTCGTTTGCCACGCCGCACAGCCCTCCCGTGTCGACGGCCACGCTGCCGTCCAGGAGAGCGTGGGTCGCGGTCGGTCCGCCGTTGTTGCGCAGGTCGAGGTCGAAGTCGACGCCGGCGGTGATGAAGCTGGCGCTCGCACACGAACCGTCGTCGTCGAAGCTGCTCGGCCCGGCGTCGAACCAGTAGGACATGCCGTCGCAGTTGCTACCCCCGATCGGGTAGGCGACGATCGCGCCCTGAAGGTTCACGGTGCCCGATTCGAAGCCGGCGTAGAGGTTGGAGTTCACGTTGAAAGCCACCGTGCTGTTGACCAGCGTGATCCAGCTGTAGCCGAAGGCGTTGTAGATGCCGCCCGCGAAACTGGTCGCTTCGTTTCGCGACACCGTGCTGTTACGGAGCACGAGCGTTCCGTAGTCACCGTTCGAGATGGCGCCGCCGTTTGAGGCCGAGTTGAGGGTCAGGGTGCTGCCCACCAACGAGGAGTAGCTATCCCAGCCGTTGTAGAGCGCGCCGCCGCGGCTCGCTCGGTTGCCGGCGATCAGGCTGTCCCGAATCTCGACAATCGAGAAGTCGGTCGCGTAGACACCGCCACCTCTTGCGCCACCGTCGTTGTCGGAGATCGTACTCCCGACCAGGTTCAACCGGCTGTGATCGCCGATGTAGAGGGCGCCACCCCACAGGGTGGCGAGATTGTCCGTCAGCGTCGAGTTCTCGATCACCACCTCGGCGTACGACTCCGCGTGGAGGCCGCCGCCCCTCTCGGCAACTCCGCGGCTGATCGTCGTGTTGCGCAGAGTGAACTGCTGCCCGACGACCGAGAGGATACGAAAGTCGGGAGCACTGAGATCGCGCCGGATGGCAAACCCGTCACCGACGAGCGTCAGGTCGGAAACCACGGTGGGGAGAGCCGACGTGAGGCTCACGTTTTCGGTGAGACGGATTTCGTCCGCCCCCGAACCTGCTGTGCAGGCCCCCACGCTGGAGTCGGCGTTGGCCGACTCGATCGCGTCGGCGAGTGAACACGAGCTGTCGACGACGATGACCGCCGTGGTCGCGGGCTGCTGAAACAACAGGGCCGCAACCAGGAAGGCGCGGCCGGCGCGCTGTTCGAACCTGCGTGTCCGCTTGGGCATCCTAGGCCCTCCAGGGTTGTGAACTGACGTCCGCATCCTACCGGCCGCGGCCCCGCAGGACGAATAGGCCGTGAGCTCTAGGACTCTACGGATGCACCCAGCCGTGACGGTGCTGCAGCTCGCGAAGCCAGGTCTCCGTCGCGGGGTGAACGGTGTCGCCACCCTCCTGCTCGAAGTAGAACTCGGTGCGCTCTGTGGCGTCGGGCGCGACCTGATTCATGGTCGCCGCCTCGTAGATTCGGCCGTTGATCATCGTGTGGCTCACGAACTCGGAGCGCCGAATGTCCTCGAGCGGGTTGCCGTCGATCACCACCAGGTCGGCCAGTTTGCCGACCTCGAGTGAACCGATGTCGCCGTCGAGGCCGAGGTACCAGGCGCCGTCGATGGTGGCGCCGCGGATCGCCTCCCAACCGCTGAAGCCACCCTGACCCATGATCCACATCTCCCAGTGGGAGCCGAGACCCTCGCGCTGGCCGTGGGCGCCGATCAGTACGGCGACGCCTTCGTCGCGTAGGCGCTTGGCGAATTCGGCCACGTGGATGTGGTTGTAGTGGTTGTCGGGCGCCTTGGTGCGTCGGATGGCGCGGGGCTCGATGCGGGACTTCGGCGTGTAGCGGAGCAGACGATCGTTCTCCCACACGTTCGTGTGCTCGTACCAGTAGTTCTCGCCCGACATGCCGCCGAAGGTGACGACGAAGGTCGGCGAGTAGCCGGTGTCGCTCTGTCGCCAGAGTTGTACGACGTCGTCGTACGCCGTCTTGACGGTGAGGGAGTGCTCGATGCCCGTGTGGCCGTCGATGATCTGAGCCATGTTGTGCTGAAACTTCATGCCGCCCTCGGGGACGACCATGATGCCGAGCTCGCGACCGGCGGCAATCACCTGCTGCTTCTGATCCCGTCGAGGCTGTTGGTAGCTCTTGACCGAGATCGCGCCCACCTCTTTGAGTCGGCGGACGTGGAACAGGGCGTCGTCGTAGCTCTCGATCTTGGCGGTCACGCCGGGAGCGTGCGCACCGTAGAGGATGGTGCCCGTGGAGAAGATGCGCGGTCCGACAATCTGGCCGGTGCGCTGCAGTTCGGCGGCCGAGAAGATGGAGCTCGTGTCGTTGGAGGGGTCGTGAATCGTGGTGACACCGAAGGCGGCGTTCGAGTACTGCTGCCAGTTCTGTTCGGGGGTGATCTCGCTGCGTGCCATCGCGCCGTGGGCGTGGACGTCGATCAGGCCGGGGATCACGGTCTTGCCGGTGCCGTCGAGGACAAACGCCCCCTGTGGAACCTCGACCTCGTCATCGGCGCCGATCGCCACGATTCGATTCCCCTCGACCAACACGGTGCCACTCTCGATCACCTCCTGCTCGCCTTCGCGCGCGCCGCGCATGGTGACGACCCGCGCGCCGGTGATCGCGATGGTTCCCTCCGGAACGTCGGCCGCTACCTCGAAAGAGATGTCGAGTCCATGCTCGACCGGCTCGGGCAGCTCCTCGGGTGCACCGTCGAGGAAATCGAAGGCATCGGTCAACGCCCGCGAGTAGAGGGTGGCGCCGTGCGCCCAGCGAAGAGATGTTGCGTCCGCCGACCAGTGAAGGAACTCCCCGGCGCGCTTCGAGACCTGTCTCACCGGATAGGCCTTGGTGGACTTGCCGATTGTCACCTTCTTGCCGGTGCGCGCGAACGGCGCCACGTAGGCGTTGTACTGCTCGGTGAATGCTACCCAGCGGCCGTCGGGCGAAACGCTGAACTCGGTCACCTTGGCGCCCTGGAGATGGGTGCGCTCCTCGTGGCCGTCGACGCCGACACTCTTGAGGGCGAGCTCGGTGAAGTCGGCCGATTGCGAGAAGAAGACACGCTCGGGGTCGGCGCCGAAGTGGGCGTTGAAGCCCCAATTGGAGATCCGCTCGGCTTCGCCGCCGTCGACGGGCGCGACGTAGATGCCCGGTTCCGTCGACCAGACCGGTGACAGGAGGAATCCGCCGCTGAACTTGCGGTAGACGATGTGGCTACCGTCGGGAGAGAAGCGCGGCTCCACGTAGTGCCCCGGCTGCGACGTCACGGCTCGGCTTGCGCCGCCGTCGAGACTGACGATGCGGACGCTGCCGAGCTTCTGGTCGTCCCAACTCGTGTAGACGACCCACCGGCCGTCGCGAGAGACCGAGGGGTGAAACTCGAAGTGGTCCGTCTGTGTCGTCAGGCGGCGCGGTTCGCCGCCACTCGCGTCACGGACGTAGAGATGACCGAGCGCCTGGAAGACGACACTGTCCTCGGAGGCGTACTGCGCCCAGCGCGGCATGCGCACCTTCACCGTGGCGGGCGCGACCTCGACCGGGAAGCGCAACGACGGCTGCATCTTCTTCTCGGCGCGTACGTGAACCGGGATCGAGCTCGTCTTGCGACTCTCGACGTCGACCCGGTGGAAGCCGCCGCCGCTCCAGAAGACGATCGACGCGCTGTCCGGCGTCCAGGCGATCGCCGGCGCGTTGCCCTCGGTGCCGGAGGACTCCTGCATGTCCCGTTCGAAATTGTCGTAGATCGCCCACTCGCGACCGGTCTCGAGATCCTTCAGGTAGATCGCGCTCACCAGGCCGTAGAGCCGCTTGATGAATGCGAGGTACTTCCCGTCCGGCGACGGCGTCGGGCGGATGGCGCCGCCCGGGCCGCTGACGAAGGTCTCGTCTTTGCCGGTCTCACGGTCCCAACGTTTGATCGCGAAGATCGAGCCCGCCGAGTCTTTGTTGTACTGCCATACCCGACCCGAGGTGACGTCCTGGCTGTAGTAGAGGTAGCGCCCGTCCGGAGAGAAGGCCGGTTCGGCCATGCTCTTCTGGTCGCGCTTGCCGTGCGGGCGTTCGGTGATCTGCAAGCCCGAGCCGCCGCCGAGGTGGTACATCCAGATCTCACCCGCGGCGATGCTGCGAGTCGAGGTGAAGCCCTTCATCGTCGCCAGGTACTCGCCGTCTGGGCTCCAGGCCGGTGTGTGCACCAGGTTGTCGCCTTCGCTGGTCAGCGAGCGCGCGTTCTCGCCGTCGACGTCCATCACCCAGAGGTTGTCGCCCCCTTCCCGGTCCGAGATGAAGGCGATCTTCGAACCGTCCGGGCTGTACTTGGGCTGATATGTCCAAGCGATCTCCGAGGTGAGGGCGGTCGCTTCGCCGCCCGCGATCGGCACGGTGTAGAGGTCCCCGAGCATGTCGAAGATCATCGTCTCGCCGTCAGGACTGACGTCGACGTTCGACCAGGTCGTCTCGTTCGTGTCGATGGTGATCGTCGCGAACTCACCCTTCGGGTGGTTGACGTCCCATTTCTCGTCCTCCTTCTCCTCAGTGTCCTTCTCTTTGGACGCCTTCTTCTCTTTGTGAAAGCGAGGTGCGGCGTCAGACGGCGCGGGCGCGCCGACGGTCACGAGAAGAGCGAGCAGGGTCAGGCAGATCGTCCAGAATCTCATCGAGGTCCCTCCAGATTGGGCAGGGGCGAAGTATCTCAGGTTCCACGGTCGGCGAGCGCAGCAGCCGCGAGGAGGCCCATCAGCGAATCGATCGGTACTTCGCCGCTCTCCGTGTTCCGAAGGATACGGATCGGCGCCGTGTCGGGCGCTCGATTTGGTGAGGCGGGGCTCAGATCTTCCCAGAGCTCGCGCAGCGTTTCGGTCAGAAATGAGTCGCTGGGGTCGCCGGGTCCGATCAGGACGAAGCGACGGGTCGGGACGACGTCGAGGAGGGTCCCGAGTTCGTAACGGCAGCCTGCGTTGGTCGGACCGAAAGACCGGAGGTCCATCACGATCGGTCCTTCTTCTACGAGACGCTGGAGTGCGCTCTTCCAGGTGTCGGCTCGACAGAAGAACTCGTTGACCCGAAACCGACCGTCCGGGTCGGGCAGATGATCGGCCTCGGCAAGGCGCATCGTGAGGTCGGCCTCGTCGGCGATGAACTTGCGGCCGAGCCGGAGGGTGAGGAAGTCGAGCACATCGTGCGGCTCGAGAGTTGCCGACGCGAGGTCGGGCGCCATGATCATCTGGAGGCTCCCGATCTGCCTCCAGTCGAGTTCCAGGCGCCGCAGGAGCCGGGTGCTCGCCTCGCGCTGCCGAAAGACCCGAAGCAGCAGGAGCCGGTGGTCGGCGTCGCGGCTCGCTCGCGTCATCTTGAAACCGAACCAGAGCACAGCTCTGTATACGAGGTAGGCGAGCACGAACCAGAGCGCCCGCCAGCCGACGTCGTGAGCGGTCATGAGGGCGAGCCAGCCCGTGAGGAAGAGAAACCAGCCGTCGATGAGGAGCGCTAGATCGCTGGTCCGCTTCCGTCGGTAGCGTCGAGCGGCCCAGACGAGGGGCACGAGCCCCAGAGCTGCGCCCGCAGCAAGGGCCACCAGACGCAGCGGGGTCCCGATGGCGGGGTTTGTCCACCCGGCCTCGAAGAGGAGCCAGCCGGCGAGGAACACCGCGAGATTGCTTGCGGCCGTCATGAGTGCGACCAGCGAAAATGCGAAGGGAGCCACGCCTCGAAACCGGGGCGCCGCGATCAGCAGCGCGAGAACGGTCGGAGCCCCCATCACCAGAAGCCAAAAGAGGAGAGCCTTAGGCGTGTCTCCTCCGGCTACCGCCACGAGCGCCACCAGGTAGAGCGGCGCACCGAGCCACCTGAAGCGCCGATTGCCCGTCGCTACGAGGAAGATCGTCGGGACGATCGGCCAGGCGAGAACCACGAGCGCGACCAGAGTTCGCCGCAGGTAGAAGCCCTCGCGAAGCGGGTCGAGGTAGATCCACGACGCGACCATCGCGTAGAGCAGTGCCGCGACTCCGTAGAGGGTCGCCAGCCTGACGGTTCGCCGTCGCGCTGCCGCCGCGAGTCTCTCTGCGACCGGCGGCAGCTCGATCGCCTCCGCCGGGTCGATCTCCTCGATCTTCACTTCCGGGGGTGCAAGCCCGTTCGAGCTGCGAGCGCCATCCGGCAAGTCGTGTCCACTCGTCTTCGACATCCAGGCCCGGACCCGCATGCGGTAGAGCGCGATCAGCCCGAGCGAGAGAGGCACGGCACCGAGCGCGCCCACCACGAGTGCGAAGGCGGCGAAACCCGTGGGGTCCGGCCACTCGAAGACGAACGGGGTTGCGGAGTTCAGAGAGGGAGAGCTCACCGCCAGCTCGGATCGCGGTGAACGATCTCGCCGCCGACCAGGGTCAGGACGGCACGGACGTGCTGTAGCTCGGAAGGCTCGACCTCGAAAGGACTCCGATCGAGCACTACGAGGTCCGCGAGCTTGCCGGCCTCGAGTGTGCCCTTGATCGCCTCCTCACCCGCGGCCCAGGCGTTGTTCACCGTATACGCGCGGAGCGCGGTCTCGAGGCTCACCCTCTCTTGGGGAAACCACCCCTCCGCCGGCTCGCCGCCGAGCGTCTGACGCGTGACCGCGGCGTAGATTCCGAGCATCGGGTTGGCGGGGTACCAGGAGGCGTTGGTGCCGGGCCAGTCGCTGCCGAACGAGAGGGTCACCCCGGCGTCTTCGAGGGTTTTGAAGGCGTAGGCCCAGCGCGAGCGATCGCCGATGCGCTGCTCCATCCAGCGCATGTCGTCGATGGCGTGGTAGGGCTGCACCTCGGCGATCACGCCCATCTCGGCCATGCGCTTGGCGACCTCGGCCCCTCGCAGGACCTGTGTGTGGATGACCCGTAGTCGCCGCTCCCGCTCGCCGTTCTGCTCGATCACCTTGGCGTAGAGGTCGAGCAGATGGTCGATCGCCTCGTCGCCGATGGCGTGAACCTGCGGCCAGTGCCCGGCGGCGTCGGCGCCCAGGAGGAGCTTCTCCATATTGCCCCAAGGCTCCATCATGCGACGCCAGCGACCGCGCTCTCCGCTCGTCAGGTAGGGCTCGTAGAAGCGCGCCGACGAATTGCCCATGATGCCGTCGACAAATCCCTTGAGGCCGCCGATCTTGAGCCGCTCGTTGCCGTAGCCGTGGCGGATTCCGAGCGCCGCCAGATGTTCCCACCGATCGAGGGTTGGCCGGGCGTAGACCCGAACGGTCAGCTCGCCAAGGCGGTCGAGCTCCTGGAAGACCGCCATCTGCTCGGGTCGGGTGATGTCGTGAATGGTGGTGACGCCGAACCCGCGCAGGCGCTCGAGGGCGACCCGCGCCTCCGCGAGGCGCTGCTCGAGGCTCTTGTCCGGGATGACGTCTCGTACGCGCTCGACGGCCGCGCCGGTCAGACGACCGGTCGTCCGGCCCGCGTCGTCGCAGTCGACCCCTTCGTCGGTGCACGAGAGGCCGGCGGCGGCCAGAGCCGGGCTGTTGGCCAGGTGGAGCGTTCCGTCCCACTTGGAGAGCAGAACCGGATTGTCGACCGTCGGAGGGTCGACCAGTGCACGATGAGGAACGAACTGGGAGAACTCGGCGGACGAGGCGCCGGCGGAGCCCTGGCCCCAGGCTTCGTAAGCACCCCAGTCCCCGCCTACGAGCCAGGCACCGGCGGGCATCCGCTCGCTCGCCTCGCGTGCTCGTCTTGTCAGCGCCTGCGCGTCGGCGACGTCGAGCAGGTTGACGCCGAGGATCAGTGCACCCGCGCGGTCGAAGTGGGTGTGATTGTCGATGAACCCGGGCGCCACGAAGTGGCCCCCGAGCTCGATGCGGGTGGCGTCGGAAGCCACCAGGGGGCCGACGTCGGCGAGCGCTCCCACGCCGACGATGCGATCGCCCGAGATCGCTACGGCCTCCGCCCACGGTGCGCTCGTTGCGCCGGTCCAGATTCGACCGCCGGTCAACAATAGGTCGTCCGACCGGGCCGGGGGGGCCACGGTCGCGCACCCGAGGATCAGCAGGGCCACCAAGCGCTTCATGACGGGAATGGTTCGATGCTAGCAGGCCTCTCGAGAGCTGTAACACTCGGGCGGCGGGGTGCGTTCAGTTCTAGAAGAGAGGCGAGCTTCGCCTCGAGGTGTAACTTTCGATGAACAGACCTCGTTTGCTCACACAGGATGCAGCTCGCCGAGTACGAAGAGGCCGTCGGGGCCCAGAAGAATCGCGTCTACTCCCTGGCGTATTACATCCTCGGCAAGCCAGAGGATGCGGAGGAGGTGCTGCAAGACGTGCTCCTCAAGCTCTGGAGCCATCGAGAGAAAGTCGACTTGGAGCGGATCGGACCTTGGCTATCCAAGGTGACGCGCAATGCCTGCTTCGATCAGCTGCGGCGCAGGACGTCGGCGGGGCGGGATCGAATTCACGGCGTCGAGAGCGAGCAGCTCGAGCGGGCACCGACCGACAGCCGCAACCCGGAGGAGCTCGCCACCTCGGCCGACCTCACAAAGCGCATCCAGACCGAGCTGCATCGAATGAAGGAGCCGTTTCGAAGCGTTCTCATCCTGAGAGAGCTTCAGGAACTCAAGTACACGGAGATCAGCGAGGCTCTCGATCTGCCGTTGAACACGGTACGGGTCTACCTGCACCGCGGGAGAAAACGCCTACGGGAGCGGCTACGGCCGATCACTGAGTCATGACAGACGCAGAGAACTATTGCGAACGGGCCCGCGACGAGATCGAGCGATTCCTCGACGACGAGTCGGCGGACTGGGCCGCCTTTCGAGCGCATCTCTCGGACTGCGCCGACTGTGCCCGGGAGCTCGCTCTTGCACGCAGGGTACGGGACGGGCTTGCGGACCTCCCTCTGATGGAAGCACCGCCGTTGGCTGTCCACCGAGTCCTGACAGAGGTCCGTGAAGAGGCAGCTCGCACAGAGCGCGCATCGGGGGGCTTGCGGTGGCTGACGGCTCCCGCCCGGCTGGCGCTCGTTGTGATGGGTGCCTTGGCGTTGGCCTTGGCGCTTGTCATCTTCCGATCGCAAGCCCCGCAAGAGGAGACTCAGCTCGCCCTCGACGACCCGGCCGTCGTGCGAGCGACCCTCGAAACCAAGCTCGCCCTGGCTCACTTCGCGCGGGCGAGTCGACACGTCGGGCGCGGGCTGGGCGACGACGTTCTTCGCGATCGGGTGGTCAATCCGATTTCCCGCAGCGTCGCCGAAAGGCTCACACCGGTCGACGACGGGTCGGAGGCTCACGAGAGAGGATGACTTACATGATGAAACGACGATTGAGCCTCGGAGCCGTTCTGCTGCTCTCTGTGCTCCTGGGCGCGGTCGGAGCCTCCGCTCAAGACGAAGCGGACTCCCATCCGGGCTTCTTCCCGCTGGACGATCTCGGTCTGGTCGATCCGGACCTGGCCAACGTCGACGTCAACCTTCGGGGCGCCATGTTGCGCCTCGTCGGCACGGCCATGCTGCAAGAGGAGCCCGAGCTTTCGGATCTGGTGGGGACGCTGGCCGGTATCCGAGTTCTGGTCACCGAGGCCGACTCGCTCGACATCGACGAGGTGACGGCGGCGATCGGTCGCGCCACCTCGAGGCTCGACGACCTCGGCTGGCAGCGGATCGTTCGTGTGCGTGACGACGATGAGCAGGTGCACGTCTACCTGCGCGAGCTCGAGGGGCAGATCGAGGGGATGACCGTCATTGTCTACGAGCCGGGCAGCGAGCTGACACTGGTCAATCTCGCGGGCTCCGTCGACTTCGAGCAGCTCGCCGGGATCGGCCGGGCCTTCGACATCCCCTCGCTCGAGTCCGCTCTCGAGGCGGAGCCGGAGCGGGAAGGAGATCGGAGATGAGCTCCAAGAGCCGAAGCGCCCTCGTCCTCTTGACCGCCCTCGCGGTACTGCCGCTCGCCGGTTGCGTCGGCTCGAGCCTCGCCGCGAACACTCGCACGGAGCTCGAGGCCGGACTCCCGGGCGCGCGCTTCGAGCCCGTCATCTCGTTCCATTTTGGTCGCCTCACTACGGCGCTCGTCAAGCCGATCGCGATCTGGGCGACACGCGACGAGGACGAGGGGTTCAACCTGATGCGAGGGGTGCGCAAGATCGACGTGGCCATCTACGACGTCGAGTCGTTCCCCAACCGCTACGAACCGAGCGCGCTCGGGCCGATGGAGAGCCGCCTGTACCGAAACGGCTGGGGGAGGGTCGTTCGTACCCGAGAGGACGACGAGATCACGTGGGTCTTCAATCGCGAGAACGAGGCCGGCGAGATCAGAGACCTGATGGTGCTCTCGCTCGACGGCGCCGAAATGGTGCTCGTGCGCGTCGGAGGCAAGGTCGATCGTCTGCTCGCCGAGATGATCGCCGACGACCCGGGTGGTTTCAGCGCAAGCCTGGGTGGCTAGAGTCGACCGAATCGCCATCGGCGCTCACGGTCGGCACTCAACCCGGATCTCTCCGATGTATTGCTTGGCGCCTGCGCGCGTCAGTCTTCGCGCCATGTCCGGCCGAAGGCCCTCCCTTCCCAGGTAGGCCTCGAGCCGGTCGATGCAGCGACCGAAATCGGAAAGCCCGCTCACGCAGGTCTCGGCGGCCTCGCGAACCAGAGGTCGGGTATCAGGGCTCAGACGGGCGCGCCGACCACCGTGCCTGAGCTGGACGTCGCGGGGAGTGGCGTTCGCCCGGCACCCCCTGGAGCAGACCTTCGACTTTTCTTGGACGCGGAAGCTGACCGGGCCGTCGCGGGTAATGCTCCGGACCAGATCGATCTTCAAAGGCACCTGCCCGGGGCAGACGAGTGCGGCCTGACGGCACTTTGAGCGCATGAGCTCGTCGAATGAAAGCCGAGTGTTCCCGTCGCGCACCCAGCTCTCGAAGCGAGCTCGCAGAGACGTGCTGGCAGTGGAGCAGCTGAGACCGCCGCGGACCGACGCTGAGATGGTCGAAGACGGTTCCCGGAATCGCCCCGGGCAGCGCGGCGAAGCGCGCTTCAGGTGGGCGCTGTTGCTGTCGTAGAACAGCACGTCGCTGCCGGTCGTCGCGTCGATCGCCAGCTTCCAGAAGATGTGCGGCTGAGCCAGCTGGCGGCCGGATCGCTCGTCGACCATCGAAGCGACTCCGCCGGCGGTGCCCGTGACGACCAATAGGGCACGGTTCGTGTCCCGGGCGAAGGCTCTCACCAGCGACTCGACACAACGCCAGCCGTACTGATTGAAGGTTGCAGCCTGCGGGGCTCGATTGATGACGTGAAACGTCGATTTTGCGAGCGTCAGATCGGCGGCGAAGTCGGATCTCGGTATGAGGTGTCCCCGATCGATGCGGTCCCCGATGACCGTGCCGAACCCGAGCGGGCTCGGGGTGCCATCGAGAGCCTGCGGCTGGTGAAACCAGGGCTCCACAGTCGGCCTGCCCACGTCCGGTGCCGTGTTGCCTGGCGTCAAGAGGTGTGCTGTCCAGCGCGGAATGCGGAGCGCCCGGTCGACACACGATGCCCAGAGCAGGGTTGCACCGTCGTAGACGCCAAAGAGCTCGTACGGCGTCGGGCACCTGAGAATGGTCGAGGTCAGGGTGGGTGCCAACCTGGTCGCAGGGAGCGGGGCGACGATTGGCGCGACGACGATCGTGTCGAAGGGACTGTGAGGTCCGACGGGTTGAGCGCCCGCGACGCCCGCGACTCCCGCTAGCCAGACGATCGCGAGTCGAACAGACCACCATCTAGTCAACTTCGGCTCCACGCTAGTTGCGTTCGTCAGCTGGTGGCTCGGCAGCGAGGACTTCGATCAGCTGCTCCATCTCTGCGTTGCTCAGACACTCGTTATCCGTCGGGTCGAGCTCGCACATGCGAATCGACTGAGGCCGGATGTACCAGTCGACCGCAGCTCTCGCCCACGAAGTGCGGTTCGGTATCTCGACCCCTGGAGCCTGATGGGCCGGAATCGGTAGGCGGAGCTTGAGCACGTTCGGGTTACCGAACGGGATCGCGCGTCGGATCGCCTCGTTGAACTCGGCGTGCCAGCTCGCCACGCTGGTGGCGGTAGGGAGCGCCAGCGTCTCCGCGAGGTCTCCCTCGAAAGCGGGAAGCAACCGAAGGTCATTGGCGGTCGGTGCGGGCTGCGGAATCTCGCTATCGCGTTTCGCCCGCATCACCTCCCAGAGCGTCGAGCGAAGGGCGAGAATTCCGTCTTGGAACTGGCGAAGGTCCGCGGTCGAGAGGCCGGTACCCTGCCGGTAGAGTCGAGGTGCCGAAAGGATCTCCTCGACATCGCGATAGAGCGAGGTCAGAAACCAGTAGTAGTCCGCGATGATCTCGTCTTCGTCGCGGTCGCGCTTCAGCAGTCCGCCGCGCCACCCAGGGAGGCTCTCGTAGGGTGTCACCCACATCGAGTGGAACTTGGGATCTCTGGCCGCTTCGATCGCCAGCTCGCGGACCTTCTGCAGGAGCGTCTCTCTGTCCGTCGGGAGGATTCCGGCGCCGCCTCCTACCTGGAGGAAACTCATTTCCAGATTGGTGCTCGAGAGCTTCTGAGAAGACGACTGCTCGAGACTCGAGCTGAGCGCTACGGGTCCGAACTCGGCCGACACGGCGGCCTTGATTTGCCGCTTGTCCTCGCTCGAGTTGGAAGAGAACTGAATCAGCGCGATGAGCTGAGCGCCGCTCGAGATCGACGAGACGTAGCTGTCCCCACAGCTCTTCCTGAACTCGTTGGGGTTGTCGAGTAGGCGCTCGGCCCACGGTTTGAGCGAGAGTGCATGGTCGCCCAACGAGCTGCCGCCGCCGCCGACCTCCTCGCGCGTCGGAGGCTCGCCGAACGCCGGTCGATGGAGGGCTGGGGCCGCACGCGGCCCGGCGAAGAAGACGCCGTTGTCGACGGTGGCGCGGAGGACCAGGTTCGTGGATGTCGAGCTCACCTTCGAGTCGCGTGCGAACGAGGCCTGAGCACTTCCCGAGGCGAACATCGTACGAACCGACACCGAGGCGCTGACGCCGAGACTGTCCATCACCTCCGACTGGTCGGAGACCTCTTTGAGGTTCAGCGTCGCAACCTGGCCCGTGGAGCGGATGGGAGCGAATTCGACACATCGACCCGGCACCACCTCGCCGCGACGGGAGTCCCACCCCCAACCGAGCTCGACCCCACCTGGCGGGACGCCCTCTTCGTGCGTCAGCAGAGTGGGTGTCGCGCCGTCAGCGCTCGCAGGGTCTTCTGCGACCGTCGGTTCCGCGAGCTCCGGTGACGGTGGCGCCTCTGTGGGCGCGCAGCCGAGTACGCCTGCTCCGAAAAGGACGGCAAACGACAGCCCGACTCCGAATCGATACTCTCTCTCTCTCCCTGGGCCTCTCCGCACTCGAGACTCCTCTCTCGGCGCCGTCGCGACGGGCACCGTTCTTGTCGACCGTGCTGGTTTGAAACCAGTCTAGCGCGCTCCGACCTGCTGATATCTTCAGACACCCAGTGGGTCTCGAGAAAGGAACACTCATGCAGTGGAGAGTGAAGCTCGTCGTCTGTCTTGCCATCGCCCTGCTCGTCGGTGCCTCAGGGCTTTCAGCTCGCACGCTCGTGCAGGCCGGCACCCTGATCGATGGCGTGTCCGACAGCGTTCGCTCGAAGGTCACGATCGTCGTTGACGACGGCCGAATCGTCTCGGTCGAGGATGGGTGGGTGCGAGCGGGTGAGGGCGATGAGGTCGTCGACCTGCGCGACCACACCGTGATGCCAGGCCTGATGGACATGCACGTCCATCTCACCGGGCAGCTCGGCCCTGGCAGCTATCTGGAACGCTTCCAGCTCGACCCGGCGGATCAGGCGTTCCGGTCGGTGGCCTATGCCGAGCGGACCTTGATGGCGGGCTTCACGACGGTTCGGAACGTCGGCGCCGGCGCTGGTGTGGCGATCTCGCTGCGGGACGCGATCGCCGGCGGCTGGGTCAGCGGGCCGCGGATCCTCTCTGCGGGCAAGAGCCTCGCCACCACCGGCGGCCACGCCGATCCGACCAACGGCATGGCGTCCGAGCTCTTCGACGACCCGGGGCCATACGAAGGCGTGGTTAACGGTCCGATCGAAGCGGCGGAGGGAGTTCGGCAGCGCTACAAGGAGGGCGCCGATCTCATCAAGATCACGGCCACGGGGGGAGTGCTGAGCGTCGCCAAGAACGGTCAGAATCCGCAGTTCACCGAAGAGGAGCTACGCGCCATCGTCGAGACGGCAAACGACTACGGATTCCACGTCGCGGCGCACGCCCACGGCGCCGAGGGGATGAAGCGAGCGATTCGTGCCGGTGTTCGTTCCATCGAGCACGGCAGCTACATGGACGCCGAGGCGATGGAGCTGATGAAGGAACACGGAACGTATTACGTGCCGACGCTCCTGGCCGGCGTCACCGTAGCCGAGATGGCCGAGGTCGAGGGCCTGCTGCCGGCGCTGGTACGGCCCAAGGCGGCGGCGATCGGTCCGCTGGCGATCGAGACCTTCGGCAAGGCGTATCGCGCCGGGGTGCCGATCGCCTTCGGCACCGACTCGGGCGTCTCGAAGCACGGGGAGAACGGCCGCGAGTTCGGCTATATGGTCGAAGCGGGGATGCCGGCCATGGAGGCGATTCGAGCAGCGACGATGAGCTGCGCGGAGCTCCTGGGCATGGAAGGCGACCTGGGAAGCGTCGAGGCCGGCAAGATCGCCGACCTCGTTGCGGTTGCGGGCGATCCGCTCGAGGACATCACGTTGCTCGAGCGGATCGGGTTCGTGATGAAAGACGGCGTCGTCTACAGGAAGCCGTAGACGACGCTTCCCTCGCGGGTCAGTCGTCGAGGCCGTGCACGCCGGTGCACTCGACGGTCTCGCCGTTGACCGTGCACTCGCAATCGTCACGGGTCTCACCGTCGCACTGGATCTTGACCTCGCACGGGCCACCCTCGTCGCAGTAGTGGTCAAAGCCGCCGTGGTGCTTGCCGTGGATGACCTTGCGACGCTGGAACGAGCAATCTTCCTCGTTGTCGTCGCAGTCCATCACGAACGACCAGTCCATCTTGCGCCCGATCGACTGCCGCTCCTCGATCGTGGCGGTGAGCTGTAGCACGCTGCCGTCTCGCCAGACCTCGAGCAGCGCGGCGTCGCCGTCTTCCTTGTCGCGAATCGCTTGGCCGAGGGCGTTGCCCGAGCCGACGGGCTCACTGTCGACTGCACTCACGATGTCGCCGACGAGCAGGCCAGCGCGAGCCGCCGGACTGTCCTCGACAACCTTCGAGATCATCACTCCGGCGTTCTCGTCGACGCCGAAGTGCTGACGGAGCTCCGGCGTCAACTCGGCGAGCTGAACACCCAGGAAGCCGCCGGCGACGTGCATGCGGAGCGCCATGTGCCCCGGACCATCGCCGCTAACCCAGGCGAAACCGTGACGGTCGCCGAGCTCCTCGAGATCGACCACAAAAGCGTCGCCGTCACCGTCGCAACCGTCGCCGTCGCAGCGCACCACGACCCTCTTCTCGACCTTAATGCGCTCCTCGTCTGCGGCGAGTGTCGGCGCTGCGAGCGACAGCGATAGCAGGACAGCACAACAGGGGAACAGGACCGCGAGGCCCCGGTTCTTCGTCTCTTTTCTCTTCATCTGAATGTCGGCTCCTCTGGATGGGCGACCTCTCGCCCGTTTCATCCCAGACAACGCCCGAACGAGCCGAAGGTTCCCACTCGCTACTCTGGATCGCCGACCGACTCGAGCTCCATCTCGACGGCGTTCTCGGCGTGGTCGAAGTCGACCTCGACCTGTTTGACGGTCGTGCGGTAGCCGGACTTCGAGAAGGTCAGCAGGAGGCGTGGGGCGTCCTTCTGACGCGCACCACCGCGAGAGCGGGCGCGCATCAGCTCCACCAACGAGACTCTCGCCTCAAACGGCGTGATGCCGAGCAGGCCGAGGTGGCGATCGCTGACGCGCACGCCTTCAGGCTCGGAGGTGACGCTCAAAACGGTGGAGACCTCCTCGAGAGTCAACGAGAGGTCGTGGTGCTCGTGCTGGGCGACCGTAAAGGCCTGCTCCAGCGGTCGGTAGCCGCTCGCCGAGGCTTCGACGTGAAAGCTCCCCGTGCCGCCTTCGCCGAAGAGGGTGTTCGGCAGCGTATGCACCCGATTCCCCTCACCACTGTAGACCTCGGTGCCTTCCGCGCCGGTCAGCTTCACCGAAGCGATGCGCGGCTCGACGCCGAGTCGCACGGTGGTCTCCGGCAGCGCCGGGAGGTCGGCGCGAATTTCGACCCGCAAGCCCTCCAACGTCTGCGAGATCGTGCGGCTCTCGAAGCCGAACTTCGAGAAGGTGCACTCGAGAACGGTGTTGCGTTTCAGATTGAGCTCGAACGGTGTGACACCCAGCTCGCCGAGCGCAGGGTCGGTCACCGTCGTGCCGGGAGGATTGGAGAGAAACAACACTCGCGTCTTCGCGGCGTTGGCGGCTGCAGGACTCAGCATCAGAGCGAGCAGCGGAAGGTAGAACCCCAGTTTCTTGAGTCTCATGGCATGGCCTCCAATATCGATCGGGAGCTCGCGAGGCGAACTCCTAGGTCACTCGGTGAACCTCTGGTCGTTCGAGCGTTCGGCGCCGGTGTCGGCGTCGAAGACGCTTCCCGCGATGCCTCTGCCACCCATACACAACACATGCAGAACCGTCGGCTCCATGGCCCCCCCCTCAGCAGGCTCGTCGACCAGAGTCTGAAAGGAGCCTATCGTAAGTCCCGGCGGACCTCGCCAGCCCGAGAGGGTGGGATCAGTGGGTGAGCGGTTCGTCGGCGACCGGCGCGTCTTTGGCCTCGTCGCCGGCGATCGACTCACCGCCGGGGCCGGCGGCGATCGATCGAGGGGTAGCCAGCTGGGTCCGGTCGCCGATCAGACGGCTCAGGACGGTTTCGCTGGTCTTGTCCAGGCTGAGGAACTTGATGCCCATGCCTGGGGGGAGATCTCTCCCCTCACTCTTGGCTCGCGACCAGACCACCTGGGCTTGACCCTGAACCAGCTTGAAGTCGTCGCCCAGCTGCAGGATGAACTCGAAGCGGGTGCCGGTTGCCTGGGGCCGCTCGCTCTGGATGAACATGCCGGTCCTCGACAGGTTCTTCGAGACCTCGTTGACAAACTGGTCGAAGCGCTCGAACCGAATCAGGACGGTGCGCTCGAGGTCGACCCTCGGGTTGTGAGAGGCGGCCTCTTCGAGACCGACGCGAACAAACTCGGCGAGCCGGCCTTGATCAGCGTCGTCCAACCGCCGGACTCGGACCGCGATCAGGTAGTCGGAATCTCGCCCGACGCCGGCCTGTCGAGTGCAGCGCACTACCTCGCACTCTGGCGCGAGCGTGTGCGTGGTCGGTTCCTCGCCGATGGTGAACCGGAGGTACTCGAGCGTGGCGCCGGGCTCGAGCTGCTCCTCAGCGACGAACGCCATGCTGTTCTTGCTGATGGTGGTCAGCGTCGCACGCCGGCCGAGCACCGAACCTTCGGCACGGTACTGAGCTTCGATTGCGACCTCCAACCGCGGATGTCGACGCCTGTCCCCCATGGCTCCTGAGATGCAGAGTACAGAGCGAGTCGAAAGACCCCTATGGCGGAGTCCACATGTCGACTCATTCGAACACGCTCAAGGGAGGAAGGCGCCGGTGTCGGCCATCTTGCGTGGCAGATACTCGTCGATGACGTAGTTGAGCCCGTGCTTGGCGAGCGCTTGCTGCTCGACGCGGACTCCCAGCTTGATCTGTTGTTCCAAGGCCTGGCGCCACTGCCGGTGGTGGCGAATGAAGGGGTCGTTCTTGAGGGCGTCCCGAGCTCGCTTGACATCGACCTGCTTGAGTGGATGAGTCGGCAGGTCGTACTCGGCGATGTCGTCTGGCGTGACCCCCAGGAAGCGGGCCTGCGGCACGCAGAAGAACTCGTTGAGGTGAGCGGCGTTGCCGCTTCCGACCTTGAGCGTGCGGTAGATGTTGGAGTAGCCGTACGGGTCGCCGTCGACAAATACGTAGACCGGCAGATCGCGGGCGTCGGCCAGGCGTCGGATGAAGCGCCGGCATGCACGGGTCGGGACGCCTCCGAGCGAGACCAGAATGCAGTCTGCTTTGCGCCAGTAGGCGTGTTTGACCAGACGTTGGAACATGCCGGCCGTTTCGATCGCCAAGATGAACTTGGCTTCGGTCTCGAACTCGAGATCCTCGACCGAGATGGGAATCGAGTACGCACCACTGCCGAACCGCGTGCAGTCGATGCGCAGCTCCTCGCCGGTTTCGCGGTCGCGGTCGATCACCACCAGACGGCCGGCCACGTCGCCGCCCTTCTCTTCGGGGATGAAGCCCAGCTGTTCACGATTGACGCCGAAGAGCGCTTCGACGTCCTCCATGACGGCGTCGCTCTCGGGCTGCTCGGCGAATCGCGCCTCTTCCCAGTTCTTGCTGACGTAGTACGCCTCTCGCTTGGTGGCGATGTCGTCGCTCTCGACCAGCTCTTTGGAGAAGGCCATCATGCGCAGGGTCTGCGCGAACGTTTTGACCGTGCCGACAGTGAGCGTACGCTCCTTCTTGCGCCCTTTGAGCTGGAAGTAGCCCTTGGCCGGGCGGTAGATCACGTTCGCCAGGCTCCGCAAGGGGAACTTCATCGAAGGGGTGCGGCGGTCGAGGATCTTCTTGCGCACCCCCCGGGCTTCGGTGCGAATTTTCCGGACCACGTCGACGCGGTCAGGGGCTTCTTTCGACGCTTTGCTCGCCTTCTTCTTGGGTGTCTTCTTGGCCATCGCGACGGACTCTATCCGGAATGTCGAATGCGGTATGTTGCGGAGAATCGGCGGAAAGGGGTCGACGATGAAGATCAGAGAGACGATGGCCGCTCTCAAGGCGGCGGGCACGGAGCAGAACCGCAAGGTGTACCGGCGGCACGGCGTGCGAGGCAAGATGTTCGGCGTCAGCTACGCCGAGCTCGGCAAGCTCAAGAAGAAGATCAAAACCGATCAGGAGCTGGCCGAGAAGCTCTGGGCGAGCGGCAACCACGACGCCCGTGTACTGGCATCCATGGTCGCCGACGGGGATGGGATCAAGAGCTCGCAGCTCGACCTCTGGGCAAAAGACCTCGATAGCTACGTCATCGCCGATGCGTTCGGCGGCCTGGTCGCGCGAACTCCGTTCGCGGCCAGCAAACGGAAGGCGTGGTCGCGATCGAGGAGCGAGTTTGTCGCCCAGGCCGGTTGGAACTTGGTGACCTCGTTGGCGCTCAAGGGCGAGGGGGTCGGCAACCAGGTCTTTGAGGACTATCTGAAGACGATCGAGTCGAAGATCGGTCGGGCCGCCAATCGTGTGCGCTACTCGATGAACAACGCGTTGATCGCGATCGGTATGCGCAGCACTCGGCTCGAGCGGAAGGCGATCGCTGTGGCGAGGAGGATCGGCCCGGTAGAGGTCGACCATGGTGAGACCGGTTGCAAGACTCCGGAGGCGGTCTCCTACATCCGGCGCGTGAAGGAGCGCCGGCTCAAACGGAAAGCCGGCTGAGAGAACGGCCGAAGGTCAGCCGGCGGTAGCCGAGTCGATCGGCTCGGAGGTCTCACGAGCGATCCGCCAGGCGTCCTCTTCCCAGACGAGCTCCAGCGTCTTGCGGACTCGATCGCTGTAGCTCTCGGCGACGTAGGACTGATTGAAGGTGAGCCGCACCGAATCGGCGGCGTAGTCCTCGATCTCGATGATGCCTACGGTCACGTCGATCGAACTCGGCTTCTGGATACGGCGAGTTCGCTGGAGCTCCCAGACACCTCTCTCGAGGCCTTCGGGCGTCTCGAACCTTGTCGAGTAGGCGTCGAGATAGTCGGCCACCCGCTGGTCGGACCAGGCGCGAGCCCAGCTGTTCACCGCCCTCTCGGGTGACGGGCGGGCCGGCGCCGGCTCGGTCGGGTCGACCACCTCGGTGACCGGCTCCAGCGCCGGCTGCTCCAGCGAGGCGATCACCTCGGCAGGGGTCTCCGGCTCGGGAGCCGCCGCCTCGGCGGTCGACGCCGTACGGTGGATCGGCTGGAAACCGCGGATCGTGAGCGGTTCCGAAGAGGCGAGGATGGTCTCGAACGGGTACGAGGCGAGGAAGCCCAGCACCAGGCCGAAGCCGACGAAGGCCGCCGCGCGCAGTGCTCCGGGTCGTGCTGCGGGGGGTTTTCTCGTCACGCCGGAGTCGCCGGTCGGTTGGGACGATCGGAGGAGCTCTTGCTCATAGAGCTGCGGATCTCCGATCGACATCCTGAGCGATCGGGCGAGCTCCTCGTTCGTTCGTGACAGGCGTTCCGTCTCGACCGCGGCCTCGTCGAGTTGGCCCTCGACCTCTTCTTTGCGTGCCTCGGCCTCGTCGGCGACTTTGGCCAGCGAAGCAAGTTCGCCGCGCAGAGCGGTCTTGTCTTTTTTGGCCGAGGCGAGCTGCTCCTCGAGCGCCCCGACGGCCTCGTTGCCGATACGTAGCTCGTCGATCTCGCCCCGGGCCGCCTGTAGCGCCTGGCGATTTGCGGTCGCGTTCGCTTCGAGCTCTTGTACCTGTTGAGCCTGCAGCTCGATCTCGGACTTCGCGGCGTTCAGCTGAGAACGTAGCTCGCTCTCGGCCTGCCGATGAACAGCCAGCTGCTCGCCCGTCTCCTCCAATGCGTGCTCCAGCGAGTCGACCGCCTGCTGTGAGGAGTCCGCAGTCTCTTTGCTGGTCGCCTCGAGGGACGCGAGCTCCTCACGGAGCCGGTGCTCGACCTCGGCGGCTTCGCTGCGCAGCGACTCGACCTCTTGCGTGAGCGCCTCGACCCGTTCCGCGAGCTCCTGATTCTGCTCGCCGGTCTTGAGCGTCTCTTCGCGCAGCCTCGTCTCCTCGCTCTGCAAGCCGTCGAGCTCGGCTTCGAGCCGCGCGATCAACTCCGCGTCGGCTTCGTGCGAGGCTTCGAATCGGGCCCCGGCTTCGTCGAACTCGACCCGGCGTCGCTCGTCCTCCTCGCGAGCGGCCTCGAGTTCGGTCAGAACGCTCTCGATCTCCGCACGCGTGGTCTCGGCCTCGGTGGCCGCACTCTCGAGCTCGTTTCGAACGGTCGCGGTCTCTGCCTTCGCGGCTTCGAGTTCGCCCCGAAGTGTCTCGAGCTCGCGTACCGACGCACTCAGCTCCTTGCCGGTGGCTTCGGCGGCGTGAGCGGCGCGGTCTTGAAGCTCCTCGAGACTGGCTTGGAGATCGCTGTTCTGACGAGACAGCTCGGTGTGGGTCTCCTGTTCCCGCTCCAACTCGCCTTTGAGACCGAGACAGCGTTCCTCTTCGGAGCGTAGTTTTTCGGCGAGCTCCTCGGCAGCGGACTCGCCGTTGGATCGAGCCGTCTCGAGCGCCTGCCGATGATCCTCGATCGCCTGTTCGGCCTCTCGAAGCGCCGTCTCCAGCTCGGCGACTCGCTCGTCGTTACCTTTTACCTCGCCGAGACGCTCCTCGAGGAGCCTCTCTGACGTTTCGAGTTTTTTTTCGAGCGATTCGCGCTCCTCGAGGACGGCCGAGTGTTCACTCAGTAGTCCCTCGCGCTCCGACTCGACTTTGTTGAGCTGCTCCGCCAGACGCTGACCCTCGGCGGCCATCTCCTCACGAACGGCCTCCTTCGCGCGGACCGCGCGCTCGACGTGGCGCTCGGCCGCGTCGTCGAGCTCGCGCTCGAAAGACTCTCGCTCGGCCTTGGCGTGGAGGATGAGTCGTTCCTGCTCTTCCCGATGGAGGGTACGTTCGTCATCGAGCGTCGCGGAGAGCATGTCGCGCTCCGCTTCGAGCTCTTGAATACGCTGGGCGAGTTTCAGGCCCGCTTCGGAGTCGGATTCCGCGCTCCCGTCTTCCAGCTGCTTCTGCAGAATCTGCTCGAGGACCTTCTCACTGACGTCGTCGAGTTCGATGAACTTGACGCCCATGCCCGGAGGGCGATCGGGTCCATCGGGGAGCGGTCGGGTCCAGACGACCTCGGCCTTCCCCTCGATCAGGCTGAAGTCGTCGCCCAGGCGAAAGGAGAAGTCGAGCACCGAGCCCGGCGGCTCCGGCTTCTTCACGCGGATGAACATGCCGCTACGCGACAGATTCGTCGCCACCTCGCTGACGAAGTCGTCGAAACGTTGGTACTGAATCGCGATCGGCTGCTCGCACTCGAGTCTCGGCGGTGGCTCACCGCCCTCGATCTCGCCCAGCTGTTGATCGATGAAGTTGTGCAGAACCTGCAGCTTTTCGTTGTCGAGGTCGAGAAACTTCGCCCCCACGAGGTACTCCGTCTGGCGACCGACACCCTTCTGCTCCGTGCAGCGGACAACCTCGGTCGCCGCCACGATCTCGGGCACGTCCGACTCGCCCGGCTTGCCGAGCCGGAACCGAACGTGTGCGAGGAGGCCACCGGTCGGCAGAGGATCCTCGGTGAGCAGCGCCACGCCTCCGGCGCTGAGGTCGACCAGAGTGGCCGGCTTGCAGTACTGCTGATCCTGCACCTGGAATTCGACTTCCAGGGGAATACGCACCCGAGGGTGTTGTCGTCGATTCTCGTTCACCCGGGCCAAACCCTAGTGGTGGGCAGGCGGTGAGCCAATGACCTCCTTCACACTTGTCTATAGGCTCACATCTTCCGACTTCGAGCGAGAGTGCCGCTGAGCGTCTCCACGACCTCTTCCTCCTGCCGCTCGCTCAGCGCCAGGATCTCCTTGAGGGCGATGCCGATGTGCGGGATGTACTTCTCGATGTAGGCGCGCTTGCGGTCGGCGTCGCGGCGCTTCCGGTCCTTGCGGATGTGGGTTGCGAGCTTGCGGCCGATCCCCTGGAGGGCGAGTCGTAGCTCCTTGAGGATCTCGTCGTAGCCTGCAACCGCCTCCTTGCTCTCGCTGGTGAACGGCACCCAGACGCTTGCGATGTGCACCATCAACACCATCGGTCCGCTGGGGAGAGCTCCCCGGCCCTGCTGCAGGCCGTACGCCTTCCAATTCGTCTTGAGCACGCTGCGGGTCAGCGAGCAGGCGCCCTGCTGGTAGAGGAGCGGGACACGGTTCGCGAACCGGTAGAGCGACACCAGTTCGTCCGCCGGAGCGTCGCCGCCGTAGGCGAGCCCGACCTCTATCTGGAAGGGGTTGCCCCGGTAGACCGCCGGCGGCCGCGCGATGGCGGCGAAGAACTCGGCTGCAATCTGCTCTTTGAGGCTCGCCAGGATGCGCTCTTCGCCGATCGGGGAGAGACAGTTGGTCGGCGGCGCCGGAATGCGCGTCTCGCGAATGCGTTCGATCAGCTGCTCGGCCCGCTCGGCGGAGATGCGTCGGGGGGAGGCCTTGGGCGCGAGACCGGTGCCCTCGATCAGCCGCTTCGCGAGCGTCGGCCCCACGCGACTGAACTCGGTCTGGAAGAACGAGGAGAGCCGGCGCGCCTTGGTCTGCTTGAGCATGCGCATCAGGAGTCCGACCTCTACGCCGTAGGGGTGCGG
The DNA here is from genome assembly GCA_965212505.1 of Candidatus Multivoradales bacterium. Classification (GTDB taxonomy): domain Bacteria; phylum Acidobacteriota; class Thermoanaerobaculia; order Multivoradales; family JAHEKO01; genus JAHEKO01. The sequence continues at coordinate 4,047,683 of OZ243123.1, read as the reverse complement.
CTTGATCTCCTGCGCTTCGACCGGTAGCTCTTTGATGGCTCGCTGGTGGACGATGGGCTCCTTCTCGTTCGGTCCCAGGAACGAGATCTCTACATGAGGGTTGGCGAGCGCTGTCTGCTGTAGGTAGGTGCCGACGCCGTGACGACCACGCTTGTAAGAACCCTCGAGCTCGATCTCGACCCGAGTGCCGTGGGCCGCCTCCCACTCCACCTCGCGCTCCTTCTTGATTACCGGTTCGTTGCGCGCCGTGTCGATCACCAACTCGTAGTGATGCGCCGGACGCCGCCTGCTGATTCGGCTCTCGATCACGATCGGCTTTGCGGTCGTCAACTGGCCGTACATACCAGCGGCACTGATGCCGATGCCCTGCTGTCCGCGACTCTGGCGCAGGCGGTGAAACTTCGAGCCGTAGAGCAGCTTGCCGAAGATTCGCGGCACCTGTTTCTTGACGATGCCGGGGCCGTTGTCGACCACGATCACTCGGTAGCGATTTTCGGCCACGGCCTGAATCTCGACGTAGAGCGACGGCAGGATTCCCGCCTCTTCGCAGGCGTCGAGCGAGTTGTCGACCGCCTCCTTGATCGTGGTGAGGAGCGCCTTGGTCGGGCTGTCGAAGCCGAGCAGGTGGCGGTTCTTGGTGAAGAACTCACTGACCGAGATCTCGCGCTGCTGGGCGGCCATCGACTTGGCCGTGGCGCGCTTGCGGGCGGGCTTGGAGGCGGTCTTCTTCGAGGCGGGCATTGCGCGCGATCCTAGCGTTCCGACAAGAAGTTCAGAAGGGGGGTGGACCAGGCATTTGCGTCCTCGAGCATCGGGTAGTGGCCGAGGTCGTCGAGCCAAACCAACCGGCTGTCGGAGATGCGGTCGGCGAGTCCTTCGGCGATCGCGGGTACGGCGATCGGGTCGAGTCGCGCCCAGAGCACGAGCGTCGGTAGGTCGAGGCGTTCGAGGGCGCCGACCCAGCGTTCGTAGAAACGATAGCGCTCGTCGATGTAGCCGGAGATCGCGTGCACTCGCTGCGTCCCCTGGCCGTGTACGACGCCGCGCCACATGGCTTCCAGGTCGACGTCGAGCGCACGGCTCGGCTCGCCCCAGATGCGGCGCACGACGCGCTTGAAATAGGCGCCGAAGACCAGTCGTCCGAACGCCGGGCCGAAGATCGGCGAGCGCGCGATGCGCTGGGACAGGCGCAATTTGGCGAGATCGATCAAGACGCTGCCGTTGGCGAGGGTGAGGCTCGAGATGTCGACGGGGAGCAGCCCCCGTTCGCGGCGCGCCAGGAGTTCGGTTGCGATGCTCGTGCCGTAGTCGTGGCCGAACAGGTGCCCCCGTTCGACGCCGAGCGCGCGCCAGACGGCGAGCGCCACGTCGGCCTGCTCGAGCAGCGAGTACGAGTAGTCGACTGGCTTGTCGGAGAATCCGAAGCCCAGGTGGTCGTGGACGACAACTCGGTAGCGCTCGGCGAGGCGGTCGATCACTCGGTGGTAGTCGAGTGAGGACGAGGGAAAGCCGTGCAGGAGCAGAAGCACCTCGGCGTCCCGAGGACCGGCATCGACGACAAATACCTGTCGGCGGCCAATTTCCATCCGTCGGCCGCGCTCACGCCAGGTGGCGAGCAGTTCTTGGGCGGCGGACGCCGGCGTCAAACGCCGTCCTCGCCGCGCAGATACCACCAGGCGAAGAGACCGAGAAGCACTTCGAAGCCTCCGCACAGGGCGAAGGCGAACGGGAATCCCTTGGTGGCGTACGCCCAGGCGCCCAAGATCGGGCCGATAGCGAAGCCGAGCGAGCCGGCGAGATTGAAGCCGCCGACCGCGCTGCCCCGCGTGCGCTCGTCGCTCAGTCGAGCGGTGAGCACGATCGCCGGCGGAAACATCACCGCGGCCAAGACGCCGAGCGTGATCATCAGCGGACCGAGCCAAGAGAGGGGAGCCATTCCGAGCGTCGCCAGCACTAGGCCGTAGAAGATCGAGCCGTAGATCAGAGGTCGACTCGGACCGATGCGCTCCGTGAGGCGTCCGGTGAAGAACTGGAGAAAGGCGAACGGAACCAGAAAGCCGGAGAGGTAGCGGCCGCGCACCGCCGCGTCTCCCGCCCCCAGCGAGTCGAGGTAGAGCGGGAAGACGACCACGAAGAGGCCGACCGCCAAGCGGTCGATGAAATGAACGCCGTAGGGGAGGAGGAGCCGCGGCTTGGAGCGCAGCACGTTCGCGATCTCCTGCAACCGGGCGCCTTCGCGTTTCGAGCTCGTCTCTCGGAGGAAGAGCGCCACGATCGTGAGCAGGCCGAAGAGCGCGGCCGCGAGGGCCAGGGGGGCGCGCGCGCCGTGCCAGCGAGTGACGTAGCCGCCCACCGGCGCGCCCATGGCCACGCCCAGGATGAGCGAGGCCCCCATGAGACCCATGTAGCGACCCTTGCTGCCGACCCGATCCATGACGTGGGCCATGACCAGCGACCAGGCCATCACCGTGAACGCGCCCTGGACAAAACGCAGGGAAAGCAGCACGTCGATCGACTGCACGCGCGTGTAGAAGGCGTAAATGATGGCGGAGGCCAAGAGGCCGACCACCACGAAGACCTTTCGGCGACCGGTGCGATCGCTCAACACCCCCCAGAGCGGCGCGAAGATGATGTACGCGAAGGTCTCGACCGAGAAGAAGAGCGTTGCGTCGGCGACGGTTCCGCCGAGCGACTCGATCACCAACTCCTTGAGTCCAGCGACCACGAGGGTCAGATTGAACATCGAGCCGAACAGCAGAATGCACGGCAGGAGGATCGACCGGACGATCGAAGCCTCGGAGGTCTCGGTCTCGCGACTCACGCGGCGGTTCATACCATAGATGGGGCTGGTCCTCCGGGCGGTGGAGGGCGTTCGGATAGGATCCGGGGAGCCAGGCCGACCGTTCCTATGGCACTGTCCGGACACGACGATCCGGCGGCGACGGTCTCGTATGTCACCGCGCGGACCCTTTTCGAGGAGTCGACCGATCGAGGTCGTCGACTGCTCGAGCTGTTCGCACGGCATCAGGTGCTCCATCTGGAGATGCTGCTGGCGGAGTTCGACACCCATCAGAACGGTCTGAACGCGCTGATCGGTGCACTGACTCAACGCTTCCACCAGATTCAGGGCGAAGCGGGCTTCTGCATCTACATTCCGACCATGAAGGCGTGGGCGATCGGTAACGCCTCCAAAGTGAATCTGCGTCGCGCGTTGCGTTCGATCGAGCGATCCCGGCAGCGTCCACTGCGCTTCGAAGAGGGTTGGGCCGACGAGGCCTGATTCCTCGGTACCTCTTTGCGCCACCGCGCTCGATCGCGGGTCGAGAAGGGACCGGTCGCTCCTCAGCGGTGACGAGCCGATTCTGTGAAGGATTACCTAGCCGATTTATTCGATCAGCCTTATAAATCACGTTACGGCAAAAGCTGCCGACGGCTATCGTGTCTTTCGACCATGACAGCCTCGCCCGGTTGCCCGAGCGGACGGACTCGGAGGAGTCCCCTCGTGCGCGCGAAGAGGTCGATGCCCTCCGCAGGCGCGTTCGACACCTGGAGCGTTTGCTCGCCAGCGACGCCGACGCGCGGCCGTTCGAGCTGAGTCGAGCGGTCTCCGGCGAAGCGGGGCAGCCGCATACACGCCTTGACAACGTCTTCTTCCGTCAGCTCTTCGACAATTCTCCCGACGGCATCGTGCTCCTCGATGCCGAGGATCGCGTCATCGACATCAATCGAGGGTTCGAGGATCTGTTCGGGTACTCCCGACCGGAGTCGATCGGTCGAGGCATCAACGAGTTGATCGTGCCCGAGGAGTCCGCCGAGGAGGCCACCGGTATGTCGGGCGCGGTTCTGCGCGGAGAGGTGGTCAGCTCTGAGCGGGTCCGCCGGCGCAAGGACGGTTCGCGCGTCTACGTGCGGCTCCTGGGCTACCCGATCTTCGACGACGAGCGGCTGATGGGACTGTTCGGCATCTACAGCGACGTCTCGTTCCGGGTGATGGCCGAGCGCCGGCTGCGCCTGCAGGGCGCCGCCATGCGAGCCGCCGCCAGCGCGATTCTGATTGCCGACGCCGATGGGCTCATCGAGTGGGTGAACCCCGCCTTCTCGCGGCTCAGTGGCTACACGCAGAACGAAGCGCTCGGGCGCCGGCTCGACTTTCTCGCATCGTCGCGCGGCGTCGAAGCGGGTGAGGTCGAGCGACTCGACGGCCCTGTCGAAGGGGAGGTGCGACGAGGTCAGGTGACGCACCGCCACAAGGAGGGACACGTCTACACGGTCGACCAGACGATTACCCGCCTGAGCGATCCTGCGGATCGTCGTCAGCACTACGTGGTCGTTCAGGAGGACATCACGGCGCGCCTCGAAGCCGAAGAGCGGCTCAAGTACCTCGCCGGCCACGACTTCCTGACCGACCTTCCGAATCGATACAACTTCAACAAGCAGCTCGAGATCGAAGTGGAGCGCTCGCAGCGAACCGGCCAACCCCTGGCTACGCTGCTGGTCGACGTCGATCGCTTCAAAGACGTCAACGACACCTTCGGACACGCGGTCGGCGACGAGCTGCTGATCGCGGTTGCGCGGCGTCTGGCCGAGACCTTGCGAGATCGCAGCACGCTTTCGCGGTTCGGGGGCGACGAGTTTGCGATCCTGCAGACCGACATCGAGGACATCGGCAACGCTTCCGGGCTCGCCCGGCGTCTGATCGATGCGTTCTCGCGGCCGGTCGAGGTCAACGACCGCCGGATCCACGTCGCCATCAGTATCGGCATTGCGGTCTTCCCGCCGGGTGAGCCCGACGCGAAGGCGCTGATTCGCAACGCCGATCTGGCCCTCTACCAGGCCAAGAGCGAGGGGCGCTCGACGTTCCGCTTCTTCGTCGACGGGATGGATCGGCAGGTGCGACGCCGGATGCGCTACGGCCAGCAACTGCACGGCGCCGTCGCGCGCGAAGAGCTCTACCTCGAGTATCAACCCCAGGTCGACGTCGCCAGCGGCGACGTCATCGCCTGCGAAGGGCTGGTGCGCTGGAATCATCCCGAGCACGGCCTCGTCTCCCCGGCCCAGTTCATCCCCATCGCCGAGGCGAGCGGCCTCATTGTTCCGATCGGCGAGTGGGTGCTCCGGCGCGCCTGTGCCGACGCGCAGATCTGGCGCAAGGAGCACGGTCTCGACATTCCGGTCGCGGTCAACCTCTCGCCGGTGCAGTTTAAGAATCCCGACCTCGCGGAATCGGTTCTCGAGGCGCTGGCGCAGTCGGGTCTGCCGCCGCGACTACTCGAGCTCGAGCTCACCGAGGGCTTGCTGATGAAGGCCTCCGACGTCGTGCAGGGAACGCTCGAGCGGTTGCGTGAGAGCGGCGTACGCCTGTCGCTGGACGACTTCGGCAAAGGCTACTCTTCGCTCGGCTACCTGGGGCGCTTCTCGCTCGACAAGCTGAAGATCGATCGCTCGTTCATTCGCGACATGAATCAGCGCAGCCGGAGTCGCGTCATCGTGAGCACGATCTCGCTGCTCGGTCGCAAGCTGGGACTCGACGTGGTCGCAGAGGGCGTCGAGACCGAAGACCAGGTTCGCACACTGCTCGAAGAGCAGTGTCCTCGGGTCCAGGGGTTCCTCTACTCCAAGCCCTTGCCGATCGAGCTTCTCGGCGAGCTCCTGGCGAAGACCGGTGGCCGCCTGGAGCCGCAGCCGGAACCGGCCGACTAGGCGTCGAGCGCTTCGATCTCGCTGCGCAGAGGCATCGAGGGCTGGGCGCCGCGTCGTGTGGTCGAGATCGCCGCCGCGATGCTCGCCGCACCCACCGCCTGAGGCAAACTCGCCCCAGCCGAGAGGGCGCAGGCGAGCGCGCCGTTGAAGGTGTCTCCGGCGGCGGTGGTGTCGACCGCCTCGACCGCCGGTGCCGCGATCAGTTCGTCGTGCCCCTCGCAGAGGAGGTAGGACCCGCGCGCACCGAGGGTCACGATGACCGTGTCGACGCCGCGCTTCCGCAAGACTTCGGCGGCGGCCCGTGCGCCGCTCTCGTCGTCGACTTCGACGCCGGTCAGGCGCTTCGCTTCGGTCTCGTTCGGCGTCAGGATAGAGATCGCACTGAGGAGCGAGTCGTCGAGGTCCTGAGCCGGTGCCGGGTCGAGGACGGTCCGAACTCCCGCCGTGGCGGCGATCTTGGCGGCGTGAGCGACCGAGTCGAGCGGAGTCTCGAGCTGGAGTAGCAGCACGTGTGCACTCTCGATCGCCGCCTTGGCCGCGTCGACGTCGGCGGGAGAGAGCCGCTCATTCGCGCCGGGTGCCACCGAGATGAGGTTCTCACCCGCGCCGTCGACGAGGATCAGGGCGACTCCAGAAGGTGATTCCTCGTCGACGACCACGGCGGTCGTGTCGATGCCCTCGCGCGCAAACGCCGAGCGGGCGCGCTCTCCGAAGGGGTCGTCTCCGACCCGTGCGAGAAGGGTGACCTGGCCGCCGAGGCGAGCCGCCGCGACCGCCTGGTTGGCCCCCTTGCCGCCGTCGGCCATCAGGAAGCTGCCGCCGAGCACCGTTTCGCCGGGCGCCGGGAGCCGTTCGCCGGCGATCACCATGTCGGTGTTGGAGCTACCCACCACCGCGATGCGGCCCGCCTCGCTCACGACCGAAGGGAGCGGTAGAGCGATTCTTTCCAGGCCGGTACGTCGATCTCCCAGCAGACCCTGGCGTTCGGGGAGCGTTCGCGGATCTCGCCCCAGACGGCCGTGTTGCGTTCGTCGTGGGTGACGCCCAGCTGATCGACCACCGTCATGCCGCGAGTGAGGTCGCTCTGGGTTTCGATGTCGACATAGGAGTCGCTGGTGCGGGTTGCGATCTTGGGCTCGAGCGCGACCGCCATGGCCACCGGGTCGGGTAGGTCGAGCCCCGGCTCACCCGACTGGCGCTGGCTCGCAATGAGCGCGGTTCGATTGCAGTCGAGCGTGAACTGGGCGAGTTCGGTGTCAAATCCCTCGACGTAGGCACGGTCTTCGGCGTCGAGCGTCGCGTCACCGCGACAGAGCTCCCAGCCGATCATTTCGATCGGCAGGCCGGCGTGGAAGACCTGTCGGGCGGCGTCGGGGTCGGCCCAGATGTTGAATTCCGCCGCCGGTGTGACGTTGCCGACCGTGCATGCCGCACCGCCCATGACGATGCATCTCTCGACGTTCATGACGATTTCGGGCGCGCTCGCGATCGCCAGCGCGATGTTGGTGAGCGGCCCCAGCGTCACGAGAGTGACGTCTCGCTCGGCGCGGAGCGTCTCCACCAGGTAGTCGACCGCGTTTCCCTCAGCGGCGCTCCCCTGCGCTTGGTAGCCGACGTCGCCGAGTCCGTCCTTGCCATGGAACCAGAAGGCGTGCGTCGGCTCGCGAAGAAGCGGCCGATCTGCGCCGGCGTAGACCGGGACCTCCGCACCACACAACTCCACGGTGTAGAGGGCATTGTTCACGCACTGATCGAGAGGGACGTTGCCGGAGACCACGGTGATTCCGAGTACCTGGGCGTCGGGGTGGCGGAGCGCCATGATGAGCGCGACGGCGTCGTCAGAGGCCGTATCGGTGTCGATCACGAACTTGCGGGGCATGAGCGCCAGAGTTTAGCCGCAACCGGTGAGCTATCCTCCCGGTTCGTGCCAACGCTAGCGGAGATCGCGGAGCTCGAAGCGAGCTCGACAGCCGGAGTCGAGGAGCGCGCGGAGCTCCTTCGCCTGCTGGCTTCGAGCCTGGTGAAGGGTGGCCGCTCGCCTGCGGAGGAGGCGTTTGCGTTCGTGGTGCCCGGTCGCATCGAAGTGCTCGGCAAGCACACCGACTACGCGGGGGGGCGCAGTTTGACCTGCGCCACCGAGCAGGGCTTCCGGTTGGTGGTGGCACCGCGTCAGGACACCCGAGTGGTGGTGACCGATGTCGCTCGTGAGGCGACCGCCGAGGTGTCGATCGATCGACACCTCGAGACGGACACTCCCGACTGGACGCGTTATCTGCGTGTGGTGGTGCGTCGCCTGGCGAGCGACTTCGGCGACGAACTGGTTGGGGCCGATATCGCCATGGTCAGCGACCTGCCGCCGGCCTCGGGCATGAGCAGCTCGAGCGCGCTTGTCGTCGGACTGTTCACCGCACTCGCTCGAGTCAATGCGCTGGGGGAGCGGGCGGAATATCGCGATTCTCTCGGGCGGCCCGAAGAGCTCGCGGGCTACCTGGGGGCGGTCGAGAACGGCTATCCGTTTGCGGGTTTTGCGGCCGACCGAGGCGTCGGTACCTTCGGAGGCAGCGAAGATCACACGGCGATCGTCTGCTCGGAGTCGGGTGCGCTCGGTCAATACAGCTACGCGCCGGTGCGCCCGGAGCGGTCGGTGCTGGTGCCGGCGCGACACCTCTTCGTCGTCGCTTCGTCCGGCGTGCGCGCCAAAAAGACCGGTGGCGCGCTCGGCGACTACAACCGTCTGTCGAGCTCGGCCGCTGCGGCGGCCGATGTCTGGCGCCGCGCAGCGGGCGGAATCGGGAGCGATCTGGGGACAATCCTCGAATCGGGCGTCGATCCGGGGCTCGTACTGGAGGTGGTCGGGCGCGCCGGAACCGACGACTTCACCGGTGAAGAACTCGCCCAGCGCGTACGGCACTTCGATCGGGAGAGTCGCGCGTTTGTTCCTCAGGCTGCGGACGCGCTCGAACAGGGAGATCTGGCAGTGTTCGGTCTGGTGGTGGATCGCTCCCAGGCCCTGGCGGAGCGACTGCTCGGCAACCAGATACCCGAGACGCGGGAGTTGGCGGAGGGCGCGCGTGAGCTGGGTGCGGTCGCGGCGTCGGCGTTCGGAGCTGGGTTTGGTGGGGCGGTCTGGGCGTTGGTGGAGGAGGACGAGGCCGAGGAGTTCGCGCAGAGCTGGCTCGAGCGCTATCTCGACCGCTTTCCGGAGCATGAGGAGGAGGCGCTGGCCCTGGTCACCGGCGCCGCCGAGTCCGCCGCCGAGGTGATCCCCTGATTCTCGAGACGATCGATCTGGTGGTGATCGGCGGCTACTTCGCTCTCACGTTGGGCCTTGGTCTGTGGGTGGCCCGGCAGGCCGGCCGCAACGCCTCCGAGTTCTTCTTGTCGGGGCGCTCCATGCCCTGGTGGTTCCTCGGTCTGTCGATGGTTGCGACCACCTTCTCGACCGACACCCCCAACCTGGTGACCGACATCACCCGCACCGGAGGCGTCTCGGCCAACTGGATCTGGTGGGCGTTTCTGCTCACCGGCATGCTCACCGTGTTCGTCTACGCTGCACTCTGGCGTCGCTCCGAGGTGCTCACCGACATCGAGTTCTACGAACTGCGGTACAGCGGTCGTCCGGCCGCCTTTCTGCGCGGCTTCCGAGCGATCTACCTGGGCGTCTTCTTCAACGTCATGATCATGGCGGCGGTGACGCTGGCGGCGATCAAGATCGGGGGGGTGATGTTCGAGCTGTCGCCGCTCGAGACGATCGCCGTGGCCTCGGTTGTGACGGTCGTCTTCAGTGCCGCCGGCGGGCTCCGCGGAGTCCTGCTGACCGACGCCGTTCTCTTCTTCGTCGCGATGTTCGGCTCGATCGCAGCGGCCGTCACCGCCGTTCGACATCCGGCGGTCGGCGGTCTCGAGGGTCTCTTCGAGCACGCAGCGGTCGCCGGTCGAACCGACCTGATTCCGGATCTCGGCGACCCCGAGTTCGCCGTACCCTTCTTCTTGATTCCGTTGGCGGTGCAGTGGTGGGCCGCCTGGTACCCAGGAGCGGAGCCGGGTGGAGGCGGCTACGTCGCACAGCGGATGCTCGCCGCGAAGAACGAGCACCACGCGATGGGCGCAACGCTCTTTTTCAACGTTGCTCACTACGCCCTCCGACCCTGGCCGTGGATCTTGGTGGCTCTGGCTTCGCTGATCGTCTTCCCCGATCTGGAGTCGCTGCGGGCGGCCTTCCCGCACCTCGATCCACAGGTGGTGCGCGACGACCTCGCCTATCCGGCGATGCTGACCTTCCTGCCCCACGGGTTACTCGGCCTGGTGGTGGCCTCGCTTGCCGCCGCCTACATGTCCACGATCTCGACCCACCTGAACTGGGGTTCCTCGTATGTCGTCAACGACGTCTATCGGCGGTTCGTAAACCCTGACGCGAGCGAGCGCCGGTTGGTGCTGGTCGGTCGTCTGTCGACTGTCGGCCTGATGACGCTCGCCGCACTCCTCGCACTGGCGCTCGAGAACGCTCTCCAGGCGTTTCAGATTCTGCTCCAGATCGGTGCTGGGACCGGCCTGCTCTTCCTCTTGCGCTGGTTCTGGTGGCGGATCAACGCCTGGAGCGAGTTGGCCGCGATGGCGGTCTCATTTGGCGTCGCGCTCTACTTCGTGTTCGTTCCGAGCGGTCTAGCAGCCTGGCAGGAGTTGCTAGTCGGCGTCGGGGTGACCACCGCTGCGTGGGTAGCCGTCTCGATGTGGACTGCTCCCACCGAAGAGAACCGCCTGCGTGAGTTCTACCGTCTGACGCAGCCGGGTGGACCGGGCTGGCGGCGAGTTGTCGACCGAGCCGAGACCGACGGGGCGCCGATCGCTCGGGCAGGTGAGGCTTGGGGAGTGCCGCGCGGGCTGCTCTCGATGTCGCTCGGCTGCCTCGCGGTCTACGGCGCTCTGTTCGCGACCGGATATGTGCTCTACGGCGAGTGGCTGCCGGCGACAGTGGCCTCGGTGGTCGCGTTGCTGGCCGCTGCGAGCCTGTTTCGCGTCTGGGGACGACGCGTCGGGTAGGACTGGCTGTACACTTTGGCGCGAGCCCAAGGAGGTTTCGCGTGGCAGCCAAACGAGTCTCCCCGAAGGTCACCGCCTTCCCCCCTTCGTTGACGCTCGCGCTCAGGGCGCTGGTGTCAGACCGCCGAGCCGCCGGTCTACCGGTTTTCGATTTTGGTCTAGGTGAAACGCGAGGACCGCTGCGGCCGTCGATTTCGGAGGCCGCCATCGAGGCCTATCGCGTCGGCAAGACGGTCTATGGAGACCCTGCAGGCCTGCCTGCTTTGCGGGAGGCGGTGATCCCCTGGCTCGGGCTCGACGGCGACTACGACGGCGATTGCGTGGTCGTGAGTACTGGCGCCAAGCAGGCGCTGATGAACGCGTTCCTGACGATTCTCGACCCGGGCGATGTCGCGCTTCTGGACTGTGCCCCTTGGGTGAGCTATCAGCCGCTGGCGCTTGCCGCCTCGGCGCGTCCAAGCTGCGTGACGCCGTCGGCGGGCGCCGACAATCGGCTCAAGGTGAGCCCGGAGGACCTGGGTCGCGCCATCGAGGCCGAACCGAGAGCCCGGCTGTTCCTGGTCAACAGCCCTTGCAATCCGACCGGCCAGGTTTACACGGCGCAGGAGCTCGAGTCGCTTCAGCGCGTCTGCGCTCGTCACGAGGTTTTCTTCGTCCTCGACCGCCTCTACTGGAAGCTGACCTACGACGGCTCCGACTTCCCGGAACCGACGATAGACGAGGAGACGAGACCCTGGTTGATCCAGCTGGACGGTCTGTCGAAGAACTTCCGACGCACGGGAGGTATGCGCATCGGCTGGACGGTTGGCCCTGAGGACGTGACGCGCGGCATGGTTAACCTGCAGAGCCACTACACCTCCGGCCCATCGATGCCCGCGCAATACGCCGCGCTGGCTGCGCTGAGCGAGCCCTATGACTTCGAGATGCGCGACGAGCTCGAAGGCAAGCGCGACCTCATGCTCCGTCTTGGTGGCGAGCTGCCGCACGTGGCGCTCTGGCCGATCCCCGGGGCCTTCTACTCCTTCTGGGACGTGCGACCCTGTTTTGGCCGGCGGACGCCGTCGGGCGCGGAGCTCGGCTCGTCGGACGACGTCGCTCGATACCTTCTCGATCGCGCCGGCGTGGTGACGGCCTCCGGCGCCGGCTTCGAGCAGGACGGCTTTCTACGAGTGACGTTCACCGCGCCCAACGAAGAGCTCGCCGAGGGGCTCCGCGCGGCCACCGCCGCCCTGGCAAGGCTGCGATAGCCGGCGGCCACGCCCTTCGGCGAATCTGCGGGTGTCCCAGCTCTAGTTGGCGACGCCGATCACGGTCCAGGAGATCGTGTTGTCGGCGGAGAAGCTCAGCCCCTCTTCCCGGCAGTTCCAGCTGGTCGCTCCGCCGAGCTGGAAGTTGATCGACTGCCCGGTGAGCAGGTTCTGGCAGCGAACTCGGCCGCCGGAGATGCCTTCGATGGCACCGGTGAACTGAGGCGAAGTCGGCTTGCCGCGCACCGTCTGGCGCACCCGGTCGCCGCTCTCGACCGCCAGGCCGGAAGAGCGACAGTTCCAGTTCGTTCGGTCCTCGATGTCGACCGTTCCTCCTGCGGTCACGTTCGTGCAGCGGGCGAGCTGCGGCGTGAGACCGCCGACGCTCGCGACGATCGCGGGTGCGCCGTCGAACTCGAACGCGCCGCTGTCACAGATGGCGTCGCGGCCGAATCCGCGTTGGTCGGCGGCCAAACCGCAATCACCGGCGCCGTCGATCGCCGAGCTACCCGCCAACAGTGCGTGGGTCGGCGTCGGCCCGCCGTTGTCGGCGAGAACCGGGTCAAGTCCTGTGATCGCCGAAGCGCCCGGGCAGCTGCCGTCGCTGTCGAAGTTGCCGCCGCCGTCGCTGAAGGCGCCGAAGAAGCAGTCCTGCCCGCCGGCGTAGGCCGAGACGACGTTCGTGAACGAGTTGCCAGAGTAGAACGTCGTTAGGCCGTCGATGTTGTCGCCGCCGTTGTTCGCGAACGTGCTGTTCGAGACGTCGATGCCGCGGTATCCCAGTACATACATGCCGTCGTTGCCGTTGCCCGAGATCGTGCTGTTCTCGATCACCAGTGCGTTGGTCGAGTAGGCGTAGAAGATGGTGACTCCGTCGTGCTCGTTGTACGAGACAGTGCTGTTGATGATGCTGATGCCCTGGTCCGGGTAGGAACCCTCGTAGGCGAAGATGCCGCTGCCGTTCCAGAAGGAGTAGTTGTGGCTGACCTCGCTGTCGATGACCGTGGTCACCGCGCCGAAATCCGAGTAGATCCCGCCGCCGTCCTCTTCGGTCGTGTTGTGCGAGAGGGTCGAGTTGAAAAGCGTCACCGTCCCCTCGTTGAAGATGCCGCCGCCGGCGTCGAACGACTCGTTGCCGGTGATGACGCTCCCCTCGATGGTCAGGACGCCGCTGTTGAAGATGGCGCCGCCGGCGTCGTTGTCGCCGATTCCCTGGTCGAGATAGCCGCCGGTGAGCGTGACGTCTTCGAGGCGCAGGTCGCCGGTGGTGGTGTTTTCGAGGATGCGGAAGTTCTGCGCGCCGGTGCGGCTCACGGTGAAGCCGTTGCCCTCGACGGTGATCTCGGTGGTCACCGCGGGCAGCCCGCTATAGCCGCCGCCGTGAGCGCTGTTGAGGGAGACGTCGCCGGTCAGTCGGATGATGTCCGCTCCCGAGCCCGCCGTGCAGCTACCGACGGCGGAGTCGGTGTTCGCCGCCTCGATCGCGTCGGTCATCGTGCAACCGCCGTTGACGACGATGACCGCCGGAACGAGCGGTGGCGGCAGGGTCAGAGCGACAGCGAGACTGAATAGGAGCGCTGAGCGCCCCCAAAGGGAGTTTGCATGCATGGTCCGCTCCTTTGCTGCGACGTACGTGGGCCGTGCGTCCGCCGAATGAGTCGAGACGTGGATTGTAGGAGGCGAGCGGGCGGTTCACAAATCGCTCGTCATCTATATCCTCGCGCGAGGGGCGAGGCGGCTACTCCGAGACGCCCGTGACCGTCCAGGAGATCGTGTTGTCGGCCGAGAAGTTGAGGCCTTCGGTCCGGCAGTTCCAATCGGTCGCGCTGCCCAGCGGGAAGAAGACCGACTGGCCCGTCAGCTGGTTCTGGCAGAGCACACGCCCGGCGTCGAGGCCCTCGAGCGCCCCGGTGAACTGTGGACTGCTGGGTCGTCCACGCACCGTCATGCGAACGCGGTCGCCCGAGTCGATCGCCAGCCCTGCCGTGCGGCAGTTCCAATCGGTGACCGGCCCCATGGTCACCTCGTCCCCCGAGGTCAGATTGATGCAGCGAGCGTTCTGGGAGGTGAGGCCGCCAACGAGCCCCTCGACCGGCGGAGCGCCGTCGAACTCGAAGGCGCCGCTGTCGCAGCTCGCGTCACGACCGAAGCCGCGCTGATCGGCCGCGAACCCGCAGTCGCCGCCCGCGTCGATCGCCGAGCTGCCCGCGAGCAAGGCATGAGTGCGCGTCGGACCGCCGTTGTCGGCCAGCACTGGGTCGAGGCCCGTGATGTCGTTCGGCCCGCAGCTGCCGTCGCTACCGAAGTTGCCGCCGCCGTCGGTGAACCCGTCGAAGCTGCAATCGGCGCCCCCCGCATAGGCCGAGATCACATTCTTGAAATAGGCCGGGTTGTCGAAGACGTAACCGTCGAGGTTGTCGCCGCCGTTGCCGACGAAGGTCGAGTTCTCGACCACGATGCCGCCGAAGCTCCCGAGGATGTACATGCCGTCGTTGCCGTTACCCGAGATTGTGCTGTTGGTGATCGTCAGCGTGTTGTTCGACAGGCCGTAGAAGATGACCACGCCGCTGTGTTCGTTGCCCGAGATCGTGCTGCCGGTGATGGTGATGCCCTCGTCGGGGTAGTTCCCCTCGTAAGCGAAGATGCCGCTGCCGTCCCAGAAGGAGTAGTTCCCGGTGATCTCACTGTCGATCACCGTGGTCGTTGCGTCGAAATCGGAGTAGATGCCGCCGCCGTCTTCGAAGGTCGAGTTGTTAGAGAGGGTCGAGTTGATTACCGTGGCGGTGCCCTGATTGAAGATGCCGCCGCCGGCGTCGAACGCGTGATTTCCGGTGATCAAACTACCCTCGATCAGGAGGGTGCCGCGATTGCGAACGCCGCCCCCTTCGTCGTCGAGTCCCTGGACGACGTCTCCGCCCGTGATGGTGATGTTCTTGAGATGAAGGTCTCCGCTCGACGGGTTGTCGAAAATACGGAAGTTCTCGCCGCCGGTTCGGGCGACGGTGTGGCCGTTGCCTTCGACAACGATTTCGGAGGTCACTGGCGGGAGGCCGTTGTTGCCGCCGAATGGTGCCGAGATGTCGACGTCGTCGGTGAGCTCGAGCGTGTCGGTGCCCGAGCCGGCGGTGCAGCCGCCCACTGCGCTATCGGAGTTGGCCGATTGGATGGCCTCGCCGAGCGAGCAGCCGCCGTCGACCACGATCACCGCTGTGGAGAGCGGCTGCGGAACGATGAGCACCACCGCCAGAATCAGAAGTCCGGAACGTTCCCACGCCGAGATCTCTTGCACCGTCGCACCCCCTGGCCCGCGACACGCCGCGGGCAGATAGAACAGGTCTCGCGCCACCCCAACTGTCAGAAGACGGTTCGATTGTAAGCGGCCGGCCCTCGAGCGCTCAAATCGACGATCGACGATATGTCTGCGTCACTACCGAGGGCGACTCTGCCGAGACGGGCCGGTTGTGCTCCAATTGGCTCCACGAACGGATGTGGAAGGAGGCTGCCGTGGGTCAGCGAAATAGTCGACGAGATTTCCTGAAGGGCTCCGCGTTTGCTGCCGCGGGTATGGCGGTCGGATCACGAGCCGCTCAACCAGGGACGCAGGGCGCCGGTACAACCGCCCCGCCGTACGCGGTCGGTTTTGCCGCACCGCCCCTCGAGCGCGTGCGGATGGCTTTCGTGGGTGTCGGGCTGCAGGGCGGCAGCCACGTACGGAACTTCCTGCGCATCGAGGGCGTGGACATCGTCGCCGTCTGCGATATCGACGATACGCGGGCGCGAGAGGTCGCTCAGTGGGTCGTCGATGACGGTCGTGTGGCGCCGGACCTCTACACACGGGGCGAAACCGACTACCGGCGCATTTGTGAGCGCGACGACGTCGACCTGGTCTTCAACTCGACGCCCTGGAACTGGCACGTTCCGGTCTGCGCCGAGGCGATGCGGAGCGGCAAGCACGCGGCGGTCGAAGTGCCGGCTTCCTACACGATCGACGGCTGTTGGGAGCTGGTCGAGACCGCTGAGGCGACCGCTCGCCACTGCGTGATGATGGAGAACTGCTGCTACGGCCGCCGCGAGATGATGATTCTGCGCATGGTGCGCGAGGGGCTGCTGGGCGAGCTCCTGCACGTCGAGGGCGCCTACATCCACGATCTGCGCGCGATCAAGTTCAGCGACAAGAACGAGGGCCTCTGGCGCCTCGACCACGCGATCGGCCGCAACGGCAACCTCTACCCGACCCACGGCATCGGCCCGATCGCGCAGTGTCTCGACGTCAACCGGGGCGATCGCTTCGAGACCCTCGTCTCGATGAGCTCCAACGCGCGCGGCCTGCGACGCTACGCCGAGGCTCAGCTCGAACCCGGCGACCCGCGAATTCGTGACTACGCCCTCGGCGACATGAACTCGAGCCTCATTCGCACCACCCACGGGCGGACGATCCTCCTGCAGCACGACACCCACAGCCCGCGCCCGTACAGTCGCATCAACCTCGTGCAGGGGACCCGAGGCACGGCGACCGGCTATCCCGACCGCGTCTATGTCGAGGGGCGTAGCGAGGGCCACAGCTGGGAGGAGCTCGAGGACTACCGAGAGCGTTACGACCATCCGCTCTGGACGGAGCTCGAGCGCGCCGCCGAAGGCGCCGGCCATGGCGGTATGGACTACCTCGAAGACTTCCGACTCATCGAATGCCTGCGCGCGGGCACCGTCACCGACATGGACGTCTACGACGCCGCCGACTGGAGCGTGATCTGCGAGTTGAGCGAGATCTCGGTGGCGGAGGGGAGTCGACCGGTGCAGTTCCCGGACTTCACGCGGGGAGCGTGGGAGAAGCGGCGGCCGGTAACGTTCGGCGCCTGAGTTTGATGGCGCATCGCAAGCGCTCCCGCAACAAATCGCCCCGCAGCCAGCGGGACATGAGCGCCGAGGTGCACGAGTACCGCTTCGAGGTCGGGCGCCCCGACCACGGGCGGCGGCTCGACGGCTTCCTCGCCGAGCGGCTCAGTTGGCGCTCTCGGACACGCGTGCGGGCTGCGATCGAAGGGGCTTGCGTCGAAGTTCTGCCTTTCAAGGACCCTCAGCAGGCGCAGGTGGGCCGCTTACGGGCCGGCCTACGACTTCGAGCCGGACAGGAGGTTGTCGTCCGTCTTCCCTCGCCTCTCGCCGAAGCGGGCGACACGAACTCGAGTGAGCTTCCCGATGTTCCGATCCTCTTCGAGGATGAGCACCTTCTGGCGGTGAGCAAGCCGCCGTGTGTGAACGTCTACCCGACGCGCCGCCATCGAGCCGGCTCGTTGATCGAATGGGTGCATCGACGCCACCAGGAGGAGGCCAAGGGCGGGCCCCTGCCGACTCCGTGTCATCGCCTCGATCGCGAGACCAGTGGGCTGCTGCTGTTCGCCAAGGGGCGTGCTGCGCGGGACGGTGTGCAGCGGCAGTTCGAGGAGCGGAGCGTGCGCAAGCTCTACCTGGCCCGGGTCTCGGGCAGTCCGTCGAGCGACAGCGGACGGATCGACTGGCCGATCGAACCCGACGACGAGTCGCCGGTCGAGATTCGGCAACGGGCGCGACCCGGAGGCGGCGGCAAGCCGGCACTCACGCTCTGGAAGGTGCGCGAGCGGTCGAGCGAGGCGAGCCTGATCGAGTTGGAGCTGTGCACCGGGAGACAGCACCAGCTTCGCGTGCACCTAGCCGCCCTCGGCCACCCGATTCTCGGCGACAAGCTCTACCTGGGAGGCGACGACATCTTCTTGCGCTCGCTGACCGAGGAACTCACCGAGGACGATGCCGATGCGCTGGTCCTCCCTCGCCAGGCGCTGCACGCCTGGCGCTTGGCGATCGAGCACCCGGTCGGGGCCGACGCGCTCGAACTCGAGGCGCCGCTTTGGCCCGACCTCGTCGGCTGAGGTCGATCGCCTCAGCGGAGGGACTCGAGATCGATCTCTGCCAGCCAGAGATCACTCCCGGCGGGGTCGGCGCTGAACACCAGATCGTCGCCCGCCCAGTCGGGCCAGCTCTCGACCAGCGCCGAATCGGTGACGCGGCCGATCGTTCCGTCGACCGTCGAAGCGATGTAGAGATCCATCTGGCCCTCGCGAGCGGATCGGAAGGCCAGCTCTCGGCCGTCGGCAGACCAGCGCGGGCCGTCCCCGAGACCGAAGTCGACCGGCTCGGAGAGACTTCCGCTTGCGTCGAGCTGGGCAACGCGGACGTAGGTATCACCGTCGACTCGGTGGTGGTACGCGACCCGACCGTCGGAAGTGCAGTCGGTGGCGCGTTTGTCGCCGGGCGAGTCCGTCAGGCGCTGCGGCTCGCCGCCGGTGAGTGGAATCGTCCAGAGCTGGTCCGGTCCGGCGTTGGCGATTGAGTGCTCCATGCTGTAGACGAAGCGCTCCCCGCACCAGAGCGGGCTCCGGACATAGCCGGTGTCGGTCAACAGACGAATCTCGCGGGTGGCCAGATTCATCACGGCGAGATTGGTCGTTCGGGGCCCGCCGCCGGGGCCGCGCTCGAAGGCGAGCTGAGCGCCGTCGGGAGACCAGCTCGGGCGGGCGTTGTAGTCGATCTCATCGGTGAGCCGGATGACCTCACCCGTTCCGAGGTCGAGGGTGAAGAGGTCGGCCTCGCTCGCGACGTCGTGCGACTCGAAAGCGACCGTCGTGCCGTCCTGCGAGACGCTGGCCTCGACGACGGTTTGCGACTCCTCGCTGATTGCGATCGGATCGCCGCCGGAACGGTCGACCCGGAAGAGTCGGTCGTGACCGGTGAGGAAGGAGAAGACGATGGCGCTGCCGTCCGGTGTCCACGCCGGAAGCCCTCCCGCGCGGCCGCCGAGGGCGATCGAGTGGGCCTCGCCTCCGATGCGTTGGACCCAGAGCCCGGACTTGGAGAGCCGATCGGAGATGTACGCGAGTGCCGTTCCGTCGGGCGACCACGCGGGGAGGAAGTCCTCGGACGGCGACTCGCTGATCTGCTCGAGACGCCCGCCGTCGACCTCGGCGGTCCACACGTCGGTCATCGCATCGTCCCAGGTGGTGTAGAAGGCGATCCGGTCGCCCGCCGGTGACCAGGTGGGCCACCACTCCTCGTCGGCTCGCTCGGTGAGGGCCCTCGGCGGGTCGCCGTTGACCGGCCACGCCCAAACGTTCTGGGCGTCTGCGCCGAAGGAGATCGCGAGCACCTCGCTGCCGTCCGGCGACCAGCCGTAGGCGATATGGGACTCGGGGCCGTCGGTCAGCTGGCGCGGCTGCGAGCCGTCGAAGGACAAGAGCCACACCTGCCTTCCGTCTTGGTCCTGGCGTGTGAAGACGAGGAGCTCTCCCGTTGGAGACCACCGCGGTCGGAAGGTGTCGGTTCCGGGCGGGTTCAGGCGTTGTGCCGCCTCCGGTTCGTCTACCCGAATCGCCCAGATGTCGCGACCGGTCTCCCCCCGCGCGGTGAAGGCCAGGCGGCTGCCGTCTGGCGCCCAGGCGGCGTCGTGCGAGTCCTCTAGACCTTCGGCGAGCTGACGGACGGCGCCGGTCTCGAGGTCGAGTAGTTGTACCCGCCGACCGGCTCCTTGATCGCTGACGAACGCGACTCGATCTCCAGCCGGCGAGACGGTCGGCCAGGTCTCGTCTCCTGCCAGTTCAGTGAGTTTGCGGAGACTCGGAGCGGGAGACTCTGTGGCGCAAGCAGCTAGCCAGCCGCAAAGAGCCAACCCCGCAGAGACACGAAGGGCGTACCTGAAACAGGTCATGAGTCAGCGTACGGCGCTGCCTTCTCTGCCGTCCATCTACCTGCAGCCAGTGGCGGGGCCTGGCTGCCGACTGCCGTCCTGACACCGTTGATCGCTACAATCCGCGGGTGAGAGACGCGCCACCGTGGTACCAGGAGGGGCTTCGATTCGCCTGCACGGAGTGCGGAGACTGCTGCACGAAGCCGGGCTACGTTTGGGTCTCGGCGGAAGAGCGGGAGCGTCTCGCCATCCGCCTCGGCCTCGACCTCGAGGAGTTCGGTCGACGTTACCTGCGCCTGGTCAACGGGCGTCTTGCGCTCACCGACCGAGCCGACGGTGCCTGCATTTTTTGGGACGAGGGGTGCAAGGTGTACGACGCGCGACCCGGACAGTGTGCGACCTTCCCGTTCTGGAAGGAGAACGTCGCGACTTCGGCCTCCTGGGCGGAGACCGCTGACGAGTGTGAGGGCATTGGCGACGGACGTGTCTATCCGGTGGACGAGGTGGACCAACTGGTGGTGGGGCGCGCCTCGACCCTGCCGGTCGTTCGCGAGAAGCCCGACGGCCAAGGGGCCGATTGACTCGGCCCAAGGGCGGCCCTAGGATGCTGGAGATGGACGGTCGTACCGCGCGTAGGCGCGCTCCGCTGGCAACTGCAACCCTCGAGGCGATCACCGCCGAGGCCGGTCGGGTCGAGCAGATCCGCAAGGCGGACCTGCATTGGGGCGACTGGATCGTGATCCATACACGCAACTCGGTCTACACGCTGCGGATGCTCGATGACGAGAACTTTTCGGTCTCAGGTGGTTGGTTCGACGAGCGGGAGCTATCGCCGCACCCGGTGACGGTCAGCGGCTGTACCTGGGGAGGGAGCGCGATCAAGCAGGACATCGTTGCCGCCCGGGGACTTTGCCTCGAATTCGGTAACCGCGTGATGACTTCGCGGATCCGACAGGTCGAGGTTCTGCGCGACACGGTCGTCCACTAGGCTCCCCCGCTCGCGACGAAATCGTCCTCGGGCGACTAGAATGCGCGCCATGTCGCGATCGATCTGCATCATCGGTGTACCGCTCGACCTCGGCCAATCTCGGCGAGGTGTCGATATGGGCCCTTCGGCGATTCGCTACGCCGGCCTCGACCAGCGCCTCGCGTCTCTCGGATGCGAGATCAAAGACTGTGGCAACGTCGAGATTCCGGTTCGGGACACCCTGCCCGAGGAGGGAGGGTTGGCGTTCATGCCCGCGGTCCTCGAAGCGTGCGAAAGCGTCTATCGAGCGGGAGCGTGCGCGATCGAGGCGGGGGACGTGCCCCTCTTTCTGGGGGGTGATCACTCCATCGCCCTCGGCACGGTGACCGCTGCGGCCAACGCGTCGGGTGAGCGGACGGGCGTCCTCTGGATCGATGCACACGGCGACTTCAATACGCCAGAGACGTCGCCGTCGGGGAACCTCCACGGCATGCCACTCGCCGCTCTCACCGGCCGCGGTGCTCCCGAGATGGTCGACCTGATCGAGTCCGGGCGCAAGGTCGCAGACGAAGATGTCGTCCTGGTCGGTATCCGCGATCTCGATCCGGAGGAGAAGGTGACACTGCGCGAGAGCGGCGTCCACGTCTACACGATGCGTGAAGTCGACCGGCGGGGCATCGGCGAGGTCGCTGAAGAGGCGATCGGCCGGCTCTCGCACCTCGACCGCGTGCACGTCAGCCTCGACATGGACAGCCTGGATCCGCGCGAAGCGCCCGGTGTCGGTACCCCGGTCGCCGGTGGCCTCAGCTATCGGGAAGCGCATCTACTGATGGAGACGATCGCCGACAGGGTGGCGGTCGGCTCGCTCGACGTGGTCGAGATCAACCCGATTCTGGATCAGCGAAACCGTACGGCCGATCTGGCGATCGAACTCGTGCTTTCGGGCCTCGGGAAGTCGATCTATTAGGCGTCTCACTCAGTAGCCGCCGTCGAGAGACGCCTGATCCTCGAGGGAGAGGAGCTCGCGGAGCTTGACGCTGTCGTAGAAGGACCGGATCTCGAGAATGGTGTCGCCCTGGGTGGTGACCCAGTCGCACGAGTCGACGACGCCGTTTTTCGTGCGGTTCTCGAACCAGATGGCCGCCCGATCGTCTTCGCCGAGGACCTCCTGGATCACGAGCTCGGAAACGCTCGCGCGTGCCGCCGGCACAACCGCTTCGAGGTACGGCTCGCGTCCCTCCAACCGGCCGAACGGACTCGTGTGCACGAAGCCGTCCGCCAGATGTCGTCGCAGCCAGTCGAGATCCATGCGGATCCAGGCTTCGATCCAACCTGCTGCGAGCTCTCTGGCCGTCATCGCCTAGGGCGTCTCGTCGTCGCTGTCCGCGTCGGCCTCGTCGTCAGACCGGTAGCGCTCGAACCAGGCGAGTATGTGAGAGATCTTGGCGATCAGCTGGCTCGGGCGTTGGGCGATGCCGTGCGAGGCGCCCGGAATCCGCACCAGAGCGGTGTCGATCTTCCGTAGCTTGAGCGCCTGGTAGTACTGCTCCGACTCGGACATGGGAGTCCTGTAGTCGACCTCGCCGGTGAGCAGCATGGTCGGGGTCGAGACCTTGCCGACGTGGTGGAGCGGCGAGCGCTCCAGGTACTGCTCGGGATGGTCCCAAGGGAAGCCGGGGAACCAGTACTTGTAGAAGAACGGATAAAAGTCGGCGGTGAGCACGAAGGAGTACCAGTTGATCACCGGCTTGGCGGAGACCGCCGCGGCGAAGCGGTCGGTGTGCCCGACGATCCATGCGGTCAGGACGCCGCCACCACTGCCGCCGGTGACGAACAGCTGCTCTTCGTCGACGTACCCCTTGGCGAGCACCGCGTCCACACCCGACATCAGGTCGTCGTAGTCCTGCCCGGGGTAGTTGTGGTGGATCAGGTTGCCAAACTCCTTGCCGTAGCTGCTGCTGCCGCGCGGGTTGGAGTAGAAGACGACGTAGCCGGCCGCCGCGAACATCTGCACTTCTGAGGAGAAGCGGTCGCCGTAGTTGGCGAACGGTCCGCCGTGAATCTCCATGATCAACGGGTACTTCTTCTCGGGGTCGAAACCTGGAGGAGTGGCGATCCAGCCCTGGACCTGGCGGCCGTCGAACGACGACTCCCACCAGATCTCCTCGACCTCCGCCAGCTCCTTGTGGTCGAGCAGATCGGCGTTCAAGTTGGTGACTCGGGTCGAGCCGCTCTGGCCTCGGCTGCCGACGGCCACGTCGGCCGGTCGATCAGGCGGCGACGTGGTGAAGGCAAAGTTGCCGTTCGCGGCGACAGAGAATGAGCCGCCGGAGTAGGGGCGTCCGATCGAGTTCCCGAGGTCGTCGGCGAGGGTTTCGACCTTGCCCGACAACGAGACGTAGCCAACCTTGCCGTTGCCCTCGGTGTTGTACTGGAAGAAGAGGCCTCGCCCGTCTCCGGCCCAGGTCGGACCCTGGACGCTCCGATCGAAGTCGCCGGTGATCAGCCTGGACTCCGAACCGTCGCGGTTCATCACGTAGAGCCGGCTGACGTTGTAGCCGTGGAGTTGGTCGTCGAAGCCGGTGTAGGCGATCTTGGTGCCGTCCGGAGAGAGGACCGGGCCGCCGTCGGGCCCGTCGCGGTCGGTCAGCGCCCGGATGGCGCCGTCGGCCAGGGAGACCTCGTAGATCTCGCCGTCGACCGGGTCGTACTCCCAGCCCTCGCGGCGGTCACCCGTGATCAGAATCGACTCGCCGTCGACACTCCAGGCCGGAGTGCCCTGGTGGTTGAAGTCTCCCGTCGTCAGCTGCCGAGGCGAACCGCCCTCGGCGGGTACCACGAAGAGGTGCCAGTAGCCCGGGTCGATGAAGCCGCCACCGTCGGAACGATAGACCAGCGACTCGATGACCTTGGGTGGGTCAGCCCACTTGGCGCCGTCGGGGCGCGGCGGTGCACTCGCCAAGGGCTTCTGCTTTGCGGGAATTCGCATCGGGAAGGCGAGCCACTGCCCGTCCGGCGACCAGGAGATCGACCCGCGCGGATGAGTCAATCGGGTGATCTTTGCGCTCTGACCGGTATCCATCCAGCGCATGTGGAGTTGCGCCGAGCCGTCTTCCGACGACACGTAGAGCAGCCGGTCGCCGCTCGGGGACCAGCGCGGTGACGTGTTCGAGTGGTTACCCGAGGTCAGTGGACGGTGACTCGAACCGTCGAAGTCGACGAGCCAGATGTTCGACCTCCGGCGATCGGCCATGACGTCCATGAAGTATCGGACGTAGGCGATCTGGGTGCCGTCCGGGGAGATCTGCGGGTCGGCGGCCCACTCGAGCTCGAAGACGTCGAGCGGCTCGAACTGCGCCTCCTCGGCGACCGACGGCAGCGGCAGGGTGAGACCCAAGGCGATGACCACACACAACAGGCGCACGACGCTCATCCGAAATCCTCCTCAAGATGTTCGGTTACTCTCTGGAGATCGGCATCATACGACGCGATATGGCACGGCCGTTGCGAAAGGGAGGCGCGAGAGTTATCGCGATGGCCAGAGGAATGGAGACCCTCATGATGCAGACCCGAAACTTCCCCCCGATCGCGCCGCTCCTGGCGGCTCTTGTCCTCTTCTCGGCCCCCTTGGCCGTGGCGCAAGAGACCTCGACGTTCGACGACGAGGTCGTCGTCTCCGAAGTTCTGCTCGATGCACTGGTCACCGACAAGGACGGTCGCGTCATCCTCGGGCTCGGCTCCGACGACTTCTTGGTCGAAGAGGGCGGCCAACCGGTCGAGATCGCTGGGGTCAGCTTCTACAGCAGCCAAGAGAAGGTGGCGGTCGAGCCGACGGAGCTCGCTGGCTTCGATCTCAACGAGATTCCGCAGGACCGTTACTTCATTCTTTTCTTGCAGGAGCTGCGTGGCGGCGGCCGGAGCCTCAACCGCCTCTTCAGTCGCCAGCAGCAGGCGGCCCGCGATCTCGAAGAATGGGTGGTGTCGGGCCTCGATTCTGCGGACTTCGTGGCCGTCGTCTCCTACGGCTACAAGCTGAAGGTCCACCAGGACTTCACGCGCGATCGCGAGAAGATCCTCGGTGGTATCGAGAGCGCGGCCCGGGGGCGCGATCCCGAGAGTCGGTGGCCGTCGCGTCAGCCGCCAGAGGACGAGATCGGCCCCCTGCTTCGCGAGCTGCCAAGCGGCAAAGAACTGCGCAAGGCGACCGGCAACATCTACGAGGCGCTCCAACTCCTGGCCGGTGCCGCGAGCACTGTGCAGGGACGCAAGAATCTGGTCTTTCTAGGGGTCGGCTTCGATCCGATTCAGAGCTCCGAGTATCGCCGGATGCATCCGACGATTCGGGCACTCAACGACGCCAACATCGCCGCTTACACCGTCGACCTGGTCCCGACCGGCACCGAGCACACCCTTCGAGCGTCGATGAACAACCTGGCCGTCGCCACCGGCGGTGACTTCTACTTCACGTTCATCCGCTTCGGGGCCGCTTTCGATCGGTTGGCGCGCGCGACGACGGGCTACTACCTCATCGCCTATCGGAGTGAGCACCCGGCCGGGGAGGCCGGGTATCAACGAGTCAAGGTGAAGCTCGCCAATCCGGAGTTCCGCGTCTGGGTTCGGAGCGGCTACAGCTACGGCGACCGGGCCCAGTAGGGCCGAGCGGTGGGTTGTCACCAAGAGCGCGTCGCACGGTCTGCACGTACGCTCTGCGACGATCGATAGCGTTGTCCCTGGCCCGCGCTCAATCCGGGATCTTCCAGGTCGTCAAGATTCCGTTGGTGCGGTCGAAGGTGAAGCCTGGCTTCTCGAGTTTGGTCACCAGGAAGGAGAGCGTTCCCGTACAGGGCTCTCCAACCTGAGACAGTCGGGCACTGCCGTTGGCGTCGGTGATCGCCTGGCGGAAGTCTTCGGTCCAGTAGCTGTCGAGGAAGACGCCGCTGACTCTGACGCCGGCGATCGGTGCGCCCGTCTCGTCGGTCACGCGCAGGCGGGCGCGGGCTCGCGTGTGCGCGCTGCCCACGCACTGACCCGGATCGGAGGGGTCGTCGACGAAGCGTGCCGCCATGTCGAGGCGCTCGACGACCATGCAGTTGGCGATACACGGCTCGGCCGGAACGAGACGTACCGTGCGAGTGCTGTTGCCGATCGTCGCCTTGGCGAGGATCTCTCCGCTCTCGGTGAGCGCTGCGGCTCCCGAGACGGTCGAGTCGCCATATGAGGGTGCGAGCCTCGAGTTGAGCAGGTCGGCACCGCCGGCTGGCCCTGGCGCCGCCAGCCCAGTGGCACTGATGGTGAGGGCGATGTCCATGCTGCTGGTGATCGAGCCGACACCGAAGGGTGACGCGTCGATGCCGCCCGACGGCCAGAGCTGTTGCCAGGTCCCCTCGTGGGTGTAGCGGAACGGATAGTTGATGTTCTGGCCGTTGGTCGGCGCGAGCAGGCGGAGCTGGTCGCCTGTGTCGTTGATCTCCATGTAGGCGCCCGGCCCGCGGAAGCCGTCGGGGGCGGCGACGTTCTCGTGCACGGCACCGGGAACGTCGAGTTGGTACCAGCCATAGAGGTAGGCGACCGTCCCGCCCGGACTGATCTTGTGCGGCAGGTCGTGTGGGAAGCCGATGTCGAAGAGGTCGAGACTGCCGTCCGCTTCGGTCCAAAGCAGCGGTCGGTAGTTGGCCGGAGAGAATCGGTACGCCGACCCAATGACCCGGTTGGAGTCGTCGATCCCCACGAGCTCCGTGAAGTTGGTCTCCGGCAGATTCGGAATTTCGAAGATCTCGTAGTTCGAGCCGGCGGGCTTCCAGACGACCCCCCGGATGTCCGTTTGGTTGAACGCCGAGCCGACGACCCAGCCGTTGTTGTTGATGGCCTCCAGGTAGACGTTCTCCCAGTGGGGCAACAGCGGCAGCGGTGTGAACGCGCCGTCGCTCCAGACGCCCACCTCGCTCGGTGTCGGGCAGGGCCAACCGCAAAGGTCTCGGTCGCCGACCGCCACTCCCGCGTCGTTCATGTCGACGCCTTCTGATGCGGTAGCCAGAAAGTCGATGACGTAGGTGTCGTGAACTTCGGCCTCGACGGCCGGTGTGACGACTATCGTCAGGCCGATCAGTAGGCCGATCAGGTATTCAGCTTTCATGTGGCTCCTCCTCCCCTTCGGGTTGCTGTGTCGAAACATGAGACAGCTTGAAGCCATGTTTGGAACAGAGAGATGGTCGCCCTTCGCTAGCCGGCGCCGCCGCCACCGCCGCCACCGCCGCCGCCACCTCCACCGCTCGAGCCGCCGCTACTGCCGGTGGCCGAGCTGAACGACGTCGAGACCGAGCTCACCATGCTCGAGATACCCTGGCTCATACCGGTCAGATCGCCACTCGCGAAATCGCCGTGAGTCGGGTGGTACCAGGTCAACGGTGCTTGACGGGAGGTCGGCCTCAGTCTCTCGAGCGCAGGGACGACCTTGCGGTGCATTCCCAGGGCGATGGCGTAGACGAGGTAGCGCTCCCAGTCGTTCGACGTGATCGACACCGGGCCGAGCATCTTTGCCAGCGAGCCCAGGTGCTTGCGGAACGCCTTCCAGTGGAGGTACTGCCGCTTGCCTTCGACGGACAGCCGGCGGAACCCGATGCTCAGCAGGAACTGAACGCCTCCGAGGAGGACCGCCGGTAGACCCACGGGAGAGCGATTCCAGAAGCAGATGGCGGCGCCGAGAGCCACTACGATCGCGCTCGCGATCATGTTCGCGCGGATGACGCCGGGCGCGATCGTGTCGCGCCAACCGAGCCCCTTGGCGTGCTCGCGAATCGATTTCCGCCAGTGGCTGAGGAAGCGCATCATCTTCGATCGGTGTTTGCGCCCGTGCTTGCGGAGCTTGGACATGCGAAAGCTGGAGTCGTCGCCCCGGAGGCCGTCGAGCATGGCCAGGAGCTGGAGTTCGAAACCGAGGAGGTCGCTGCGCTCCTTCCCGGTCGATTGGAATCGATAGTCGTTCCGCTTGAGCGGGCCGAAGAACGGCAGAGGGATCTCCAGCTCCAGCTCCTCGATCTCGAAGTGGCCCCGCCGTGCGAGGTCGAGCATTGTGCTGGTGAGCATGCCGCCCGCGTCCGCCGGTCGGTGGAGGAGCCCGACCAGCGCCGGCGGCACGTCGTCGGGGATCTCGCCGGGGGCGCTGGTCAGCTGTGGACTGTGCGGCCAGCTGTGTTTACGGAAGAGCCAACCCCAGACGAGCAGGCCGAGCCCGCCGATCACGGTTGCGGCCAGCGCCAGGCTCCCCTCCTGTTCCTTGCGCTGGATCGCCGCCTCGCGCTTGGCGTTGGCCTCCTCCGCCCACCGGCGCTCCTCGTCGAGAATCTCGTCGAGGTACCAGGCCTGGGAGTGGGTCTCGACCTGGGGTAGGGCCGACTCCGGGTAGAGGACGCGCCCCTCCCAGAAGGTCTTCGCCGGGAGCGGTGCGACGCTGAGGTAGGCAGATCCGTCGCCGGGGACCGAGACATTGCCGTGGAGCGGGCCGTGAGCCCAGGCTCTGACCTCCGAAGGTTCAACTCCGGGGATCGGGTGGATCCTCACGCTGACGGCCGAGATCCGTCGATCCCAATCGGCGCCCACGAACTTGTAGTAGAGCTCGATCACGTCGGCGTACTTCTTGACCACTCCGTCGACGGTGTAGGCGAACTTGAAGTTGCGCAGCTCGTTGGAGGAGCGGTAGTGCCAGGTGACCTTGGTCTTGCGCCACCCCTCGTCCACTTCGAAGTGCCCCGGATTCCGCTCACCGGTCGACTCGTAGCGGTCGTGCACTTCATCGAACACCGTGATGTCGCGCACGGTCTCGCCCTTCTCGGTGCGAATCTCGCGGTAGGCGTAGCTGAACGAGCCGCGGAACGAGTAGGTGATCGTCTCCTCGACCCGCAGCGAGCCGTCGGGCTGGACCCACGCCTCGATGTGGAGGCCGAGAATCGAATAGGACTTCTCGGCCGACGCCGGCACGGCGACCAGGCAGATGACGATCAATAGGACGCACAGACGCAGAACCCGCATGCTCACTCCTCGGCGGTCGTACACCGATTTCCGGCCGGTGGCGCTGCGCCGCCGGTGGAAACTGTCGGCCGTCGACGGCCTCTTTCCAGCATGAAGCCTCATTCTACAAGTGGCGCAGCGGCGCGGCGACGCCGGACACGTGTGAGAGAGTTCAGCGAATGATCTCCGACCCGCTCGCGTTGACGGCCACGATTGTCGGCGTCACCGCGCTCTCCTTCTGGCTCGCGCGCCAGTTTGGATGGGCATCGAAGATTGGCGCGAGTCTGCTGGTGATCGTCTTCGGCGCCGTCCTCGCGAACCTCGATCTGGTGCCGGTCTCTTCACCGGTCTACGGCATGATTGGCGGCCCGATCACTTCGCTGGCGATCGTCTGGCTGCTGTTCGCGGTCGACCTGAGGGATCTCAAGACGGCCGGCCCTCGAATGCTCTTCGCCTTCGGCCTTGCCGCGCTCGCGACGGCCGCTGGAGCGCTGGTGGCGTTTGCGCTCTTCGGCGGCTTCTTCGGCGAAGACGGCTGGCGACTCGCCGGGGTGATGACCGGCACCTACTCGGGCGGCAGTCTGAACTTCGTCTCGGTGGGCCGTGCCGTCGAGCTCTCGGGAGCGCTCTTCGCGGCGGCGACCGCGGCGGACAACCTGGTGACGGGCATCTGGGTCGGTGCAACCCTTCTGCTGCCGGTTTGGTTGGGCCGCTTCTTCTCGGCGCCGCCGGCGGCCGAGGCGGATTTGGAGAGCGGTGCCAGTGACTTCGAAGACCCGATGCAGGCGTCCGTCGGCTTCACGGTGTTCCAACTGCTCACCCTGGGAGGATTGGCGCTGGTTCTGGTGCTCGCCTCCGAGAAGCTCGGCGAGTTGACGCCGGGTGTTCCGACCGTCATCTGGCTCACGACGCTCGCGCTGGCCGTTGCACAGATTCCCGCCGTGCGCGCACTGCCCGGTGCGTTGCAGCTCGGCACCCTGGCGCTGCACCTGTTCTTCGCGATCATCGGAATCGGTTCGAGGATCGACCAGATCCTCGAAGTCGGCATTCAGGTCTTCTACTTCACGGCCCTGGTCGTTCTCGTGCATGGCCTCTTGCTCTTCGCAGCCGCACGGCTCTTTCGCCTCGATGCCGAGACCACCGCCGTCGCCTCGTCGGCCGCCGTCGGCGGCCCCTCGACCGCGATCGCACTCGCGGTGGTCAGGAAGCGGCCGGAGATGGTCCTGCCCGGAGCGATGGTCGGGTTGCTCGGCTACGCGGTCGGAACGTACCTGGGGATCGCCGTGGCGTTGCTGTTGAAGTAGCTTGCCGTCCCCGCTGTCTCACTGGCGGTGCTTGAGGCGGAGATCCCGAGGCTGACGGCTCGCTGCGATCGCGTCAGGCTGGTGGATTGTCGCGCTTCCATGCCGAGAGCGTCCAGAGAAAACTCAGGCCGTCAGAGACCGCGAAAAGCAGCGCCAGCGGCCCGGGCACGATGCCCAGGTACCAGAGCACGCCCATGATCGGCGGCACGAGCGGGCGATCGAGCAGCGAGGCGAAGACGAAGCCGCGCGAGTTCAGCCGGCCGCTCGCGACGTAGAGCATCCCCAGTCCGCCGACGAGTAGCCCCGCGAGGCGCATGTAGTTCGCTGCCTGGTCGGACAGGTCAGCCAACGACAGGATCGAGGCGACCCAGTGCGGGGCGACAAGAATGATCGTGCCCTCGATGAGAATGATCCAGCCGAAGACCTCCACGGTCCAGGCGGACCGGCTCTGGTCGGGTTTGTCGATCAGTCGACGCAGGTGATCACGAAACTCGGAGCCCATGGGCCCTCCTTCCCTGCAGTTGCCGAAACGGATGTTGTGTCGACTCTAGCGCACGCCTCGTAGAGGTCGGGCCGGGGATGAAGCTCGGCTACTCGCCGCAGGTGTAGACGACGTCGAATGTCTTCGTATCCAGGACGCGACCGTCCGTCTCCAGCGACGCGCGCAACTCGACCGTGTCGCACAGTGGGCCGTTGAGCAGGATCGGGATTGTGTATTCACCCTCGGCGCTGAACGATCCGATCGCAAAGCTCCGGTCCAGAAGGACTTCGTCTCCGACTCGCGCGAGGGCATGCAGCCGATGTCGGAAGGAGTAGCTCCCGGGCTCTCCGGAAAGGAGGACGCTGAGCAACAACGAAGAGTCGAGGTCGTTGCGCGGGTAGCCGTGGTTCCAAGACTCATCGCGCGTGATGAGCTTGCCTAGCTTGGCGTTGAAGACGAGTTCGGAAATCTCCGAAATCTCGACTTGCGACGAGGCGTCGACGGAAGGCTCCGGCGCGCACGCGAGCCCGACGTGCGAGGACAACCGAGCCAGAGAGAACTCGGGAGAGCTTTCGATGGCGTGCGTGAGGATCGGCAGATGTCCAGCGCCGACGATGAATAGGATGCGCTCCTCATCGCGCTCGACGATGCGCTGCAGGTTGGCGAAGATGCGCAGGTTGCGGTTGTACCAAGCGGTTTTCGAGTCGACGCCCGGGTACTCGGTCGCATTGCCGGCTTGGAAGTTTTCGATCAGGTAGCGGCCATGTCCGAGCCGGATGCGATGGGTGTCGTTCAGCTCGAGAAACGTATGCAGAAGCGGCTGCTCGGTCTTCTCACGATCCTCGCTGCGATAGAGCTCTTCGTACCTGCCGACAAGCTCTGACTCGAGTAGGTGGCCCTGGAAGTTCTTGCGGGCCCAGGCGTCGGGGTCGACGTAGGGCTCGTACCAGCGGGGAGGGGCGTCGACGGCGTAGACACGCTCGTGTCCGAGTCGCTTCGCGAGCCGGAAGCCGATCTGATGAATCTCGTTACTGGAAAGCTCGAATTCGCCGGACAGGAAGGCTCGATAGCGAGCCTCGAGCGCCGCTTGGTGCTCGGTCTTGACCTCGAGCGCGATCTTGGTCGGCTCGAAGGCGGCGAGGCAGCTGAGAACGTGGTCGAGCTCGCGCTGCCGCGGCTCGGACAGGATGTCGATGTCGAACTCCGGCTTGTACGAGTCGAGCCCAGCATCCTTGAAGTGAAAGGTGCCGAGGGTGAGGATCTGGTGATCTGGAGGGGGGAAGGCGTAGCGCCAGTTCTCTGCCTGGCCCGGGGTGGCGAGCGTGAGCGCGCAGGCTAGAACGGCTCCAAGGGTCTTCGTCATCGAGAACCTCCGGCGCCAGTGTAGTCGACCGCATTACGCGGTCTCGGGCCTACAGCTGATCGCGCAGGTAGTCGAGCGTCGCCTTGTCGTCGGCGAGGATGCGGGTGGTGCGGTCGAAGAGCTCGTCGTCGAGTTTGGCGTTGACCTCTGGAGAGATCATCTCGAGGCTCTCGAGCTGGACCTTCACCGACAGCTGGTCGGTCACGCCTCGCTTGACCACCAGGCGGTTGCGGAACACCGAGTGGGGGAAGCGGCGCACGCGCCAGGCGGTGCGCAGGTAGAAGCTCGAGCGATCGAGCTGCTCGAGATCGGCGTAGTTGTCGGTCACGACGCTCACGATGCGCTGCCAGACGGCGTCTTCGTTGACCGACCCGTCGAGCCCGCGGGTGACCTTCGGCGTGATGGTCAGCCAGGTGTTGGCGATGTCGGACTCGATCGTCTCGCTCAACGACTCGTTCTCCTCGAGCCGCACGAAGACGGTGCCCTTCTCGTCTTTGGTGACGTCTCTGGGCCAGAGCCCGAGCGCGCCGTTCTTCTCGACGGTGACGTTCGCCCTCTGGTGCTTCTTGAGCTTGAGCTCGACGGTGACCGGGGCGACGCCGACAAATTCGCCGTCGACGAACACCCTGCCGTTTTTGACCGGGGTAGTGTCGATGGCAAACCTCTTGGCGGCCGCGACGGGAGCCGCGACCGCCAATGTGAGGCAGACAGACAACACTAGGATGATGTGACCGTGACGCATGGCCACGGCGATGGTAGCGACCGGACGTGGAGCGGGTCTGTTGAAAAGGCCACTCTGACGTGTCAGCGCACGATCTCGAGTCTCTGTAGCTCCAGGTGGAGCTTCTCGGCCAGGAGCTGCTGACCGAACGAGGTCAGGTGCGCGATGTCCCACCAGAGGAGGCCGTCGTCGCGGCGCTCTTCGAGGTAGTTGTGCATGTCGACGATCGGTACACCGTGCGCCGCGGCGACGTTGCGCATGATCTGGTGCTTCTTCTGAAGGGACTCGCCCCAGAATGCGGGCGACCAGGCCTCGAGAACGAGCACGACCCGGGCACCGGAGCCGGCGCCGAGTTCGACGATCCGTTCGACACTGGCTTCGAAGACCGCGAGGTCTGCGTCGTTGATGCTGAGGTTGAGGACGATGGTTCGCGCACCGAGCGCGAGCCACTCCTGCTCGAGCACTCGAGCGAGATGGAACGAGCGTGCCGAGGCGACGCCCGCGTTGATGCACTCGAAGCGCTCCGTGAGGTTGGGGTCGTCGTTCAGAAGTCGCTCGAGAACGGAGACCCACACGTGCCGATGTTTGAGTGCGCCCGATCCCCAGGTCTGGGAGGCGCCCATCACGAGCAATCGATGCACGCCCGCCTCCGGCTCGGTGTCGTGATTGCGGCGCACCTGGGCGCGAATTCGAGCGATCTCGCGATTGCGTGTCCGCGTCTCCGCCTCTTGCAGCTCATCGGCGAACGGGTAGCTCTTGCCCTTCAGGTAGACGAAGCCGAGGACAAGAGCCGCAATCACCACCAGGGTGGAGGAGACCATGGCGTACGCAAACCCGACGGTTCGCCTGCGGCGGCGGCCCAGGAGCGACAGCGCACCCAGGGCCAGCGCGTTTGCCACCAGGACCGCGCCGACGATCGCGGCCGTGATGCGGGCCGCGTAGCGCGGTGCGCCGAAGCTCTCCCGGAGGAGCGCTCGGCCGTTCGAAGCGATCCGGATGTCGTCGACGAGAGTGGAACGGCCGGACCCGCGGAAGCCGATTCGGCGTTCGGCGCGGGCGGGCAGATCGAAGGTGCCGATCTTTATCCCGTCCAGGGCCAGCTCAGCGCTCTCCTCAGAGTAGGTGACCTCAGCGCGGTGCCAAACGTCGGGCTCGAGCTTGCGTGGCTTGATGCGCGTTCGACGGAGGAACTCTCCCGACGGCCTGACCCGCAGAGAGGCGCTCGCGAGCAACTCGGTCGTTCCGAAACGGACGGCGGTGAACGGCTCCTGGTCCGGCCGGTCGAGGATGGCGGTGAGCCAGGCGCCCGGCTGCAGCTTGAAATCGAACGTGAGCGTCGTGAGCGCAAACGCCTCCTTCGTCACGACCTCTTGGTAGCCGTGCCAGGCGCTGACGTCGAGGTGGCCGCCGGCCAACGCCTGTCGTTCCCGCAGGAACGACTCCGCACCCATCAACGACCGGCTGACCTCGGTCTTGCTCGACTGCCAGCGACCGTTGTTCTGGAGCGTGTTCTGCGAGGCCAGATAGATGCGCGCGAGCAGCAGCCCGAGCGTGACCTGCACGCTGAGCGCCGCCAGGACGAGCAGAGCCGTTCGAAGTCGAGCGGGCGCCATCTCGAGCCGGCGGCTACGGGACGATCACCGCCGGCGCCTCCTTGGCCGCCACGAGGTTGTTGAAGGCTGCCACCTCGGTGTCGAGGCAGTCTTGCAATTCACCCAGAATGCCGTCGAGTTTCTCGCGCAGATCGCCGTAGAGCTCGACCGAGCCCACGGTCGGCGGGTGGTCGGAGCTCTCGATGGTGCCCATCAGGTTGAGGAAGGCGTTGTCCAGTTTGGGCGTGAAGTTGAGCACGTCCTGGGTGGCCTGGGACTTGGTCTGGTAGATGCGGGTCTCGAGACCTCCGAGCCGATCGACCACCGCCTGCTTGGCGTCTTCGAGTCCGTCGCCGAGGCCGGCCTTCTCGAGGCGCTGTGTCAGGTCGTTGACCTGAGTGCGTACGTCGCGAAGGCGCCCGAGCGCCTGGTGACTCTCGGTGATTGCCTCCCAGACCTGGTGCGAGAGCTCGAACTGAGCTTGGTAGTCCGCGGGCGTTGTCGTCAGACGCGGATCGGGGACGATCTCGAAGTCGACCGTTTGGCTCCAGTCGCCCATCGACATACGCGCCTGGTAGACGCCTGGGGCGACACGAGGTCCGCGAGCGAGTCCCCAGAGAACGGCGTTGTCGACCAGCTCAGCATCGGTGAGGCGCATGTCCCAGACCCACTGGTTCATGCCCTCACCGCTTCCGAGCGTCTTCGGTCCGCCGAAGCCCGGCGGCAGGAAGCGACGGAACGGGTTCGGCGCTCGGGTCTCGGGCTTCTTGCTGGAGAAGGTGCGCAGCACGCGGTCGCCGTCGAGAATTTCGAGCTCGATCTCCTCGTCGGCCGATTCGCCGACGAGGTAGCGCAGCACGACGCCGCCCGCTGGGTTCTGACCGCCAGAGCCGCCTCCGCCGAAGCTGAAGCCTCCGCCGAAGCGGTAGGTCGGCCGCGGAGTGAAGAGGTGCGCGGGTGAGGAGGTGCTCTCCTCGGTGAGCTGATGCAACGGCGAGAGGTCGTCGAGAATCCAGAACGAACGGCCCTGAGTGGCGACGACCAGATCGCCGTGCTTGGCCTGCATGTCGGTAATCGGCGTCACCGGCAGGTTCTGCTGGAACGACTGCCACTCGCCGCCGTCGTCGAACGAGACGTAGAGCCCGAACTCGGTACCGGCGTAGAGGAGTCCCTTGTGGTCAGGGTCCTCCCGTACGACGCGCACGAAGTGGTTGTCCGGGATGCCGTTTTCGCCATCCGCGAGCTGACTCCAGGTGGCACCGTAGTCGTCGGTGCGGAAGATCATCGGGCTGAAGTCGTCGAACTTGTAGCGGGTGACTGCGAGGAACGCCCGGCCGGGATCGTGCGCCGACAGGTCGAGCGAGTTGATCTGGCCACCGCCGGGCATGTCGGTCGGTGTGATCTCGTTCCAACTCTCGCCGTTGTCGCGCGAAATATGCATGCGACCGTCATCGGTTCCGGCCCAGAGGAGGCCTGCCGTCTGCTGCGACTCTTCGAACACGAAGATGGTGGCGTAGACCTCGACGCCGGTGTTGTCACGGGTGATGGGCTCGCCGGCGAAGCCGAGGGTGGCGTCGTCGGCATGACTCAGATCGGGGCTGATGAGCTCCCAGCTGTGCCCCTCGTCGGTCGAACGGTGGAGGTACTGGGAGGCGTGGTAGAGCACGTTCGGGTCGTGCGGCGAGAGGCGAATGGGCGCGTTCCACTGGAACCGGTACTTCAGATCTCGCGCCGCCTGGCCGATCGCCAGCTGCGGGTAGGTGGTGATCTCGCGGTTCTGCCCCGTCTCGTGATCGTAGCGACTGATCTGCCCACCGTAGCAACCGGAGTAGGTGATCTTCGGGTTGCGCGGGTCGACCGCCACGTGGCCGCTCTCACAGCCGCCGATGACGTACCAGTCGTGGCGCGCGATGCTGCCGCCGCCGGTGCGGCTGGGGAGCGAGACGCACGAGTTGTCCTGCTGGCAGCCGTAGACGCGGTAGGGGAACTGGTCGTCGACCGTCACCCGATACATCTCCGCGGTCGGCTGGTTGGCCTGCGTCGACCAGGAGCGTCCGCCGTTGTAGCTCACGTTCGAGCCGCCGTCGTTGGAGTTGATCATGATGTCCGAGTCTTCGGGGTTGATCCACAGGTCGTGGTTGTCCCCGTGCGGCACGCGGATGAAGTTGAAGCTCTTGCCGCCGTCGGTCGATCGCCAGAGCCCCGTGTTCATGATGTAGACGGTTTCTGCGTCGAGCGGATCGGCGATGATGTGCGTGTAGTACCAGGCGCGCTGGAGGAAGTTGCGGTCGCTGTTGATCTTGAAGAAGTTGCCGCCGCCGTTCTCTGAGCGGTAGAGCCCGCCCGCATTCTCGGACTCCACCAGGGCCCACACACGGTTCGGGTTGGCGCCGGAGACCGCGACGCCGATCTTGCCTTTGATCCCCTCGGGTAGGCCGTTCGTGAGCTCGTTCCAGGTGTCGCCACCATCGGTCGTTTTGTAGAGGCCACTCTCCTCGCCGCCGCTGATGAGTGTCCAGGGCTTGCGCTCGGCCTCCCAGATCGAGGTGTAGAGGATGCGTGGGTTCTTGGGGTTCATCTGGAGATCGACGGCGCCTGCGCGATCGCTGATCTTCAGGACGTGTTCCCAGGTCTCGCCGCCGTCGGTCGACCGGAAGATCCCTCGCTCTTCGTTCGGACCGAAGATGTGGCCGAGCGCTGCGACGTAGACCACGTCGTGATCGGCCGGGTGAACGGCGATCTTGCCGATCTGCCCCGCTTCGTCGAGGCCGATGTGCTTCCACGATGCGCCGGCGTCGGTTGACCTGTAGACGCCGTCGCCAGGGGACACGTTGCCGCGCGGCGCGGCGGAACCGGTGCCGACGTAGACGACGTTGGTGTCCGATGGAGCGACCGCGACCGCGCCGACCGAGGCGGCGCCGAAGTCTTTGTCCGACACGGAGCGCCAGCGGTTGCCACCGTCGGTGGTCTTCCAGACGCCGCCGCCGGTGGTGCCCATGTAGAACGTGTCGCGATCACCGGGGACGCCGGTCACGGCCGTCGAACGACCGCCGCGGTAGGGCCCGATGTTGCGGAACTGGAGTTTGCCGAAGAGCTTGGGGTCGACCGCCGGGCCCTCGTCGCTGGCCTCCTGTTCGGTCGACTTGGTCTTCTTACGAGCGGCCTCTGCCGGCTCGACGAGCGTCAGGGTGAACGAGAGTCCGAGCAGCCACGCCAGGACCGTACAGATGGAACCTCTGCTCATGGGCAAACCTCCAGGTCAGATTTGAGGAAAGGGCGCCGAAGCGCGGTGCGAGTATAGCTCGCGCCGTTCAGACGATTCCGAGCGCTTTGCCGACCAGCTTGAAGTAGTTGCTCGGCCGTCGGAGCAGGCCTCGGTAGCTGTCTTCGCCGGCAAAGACGCGGCCCATGACGTCGCACAGAGCCTCGCCGCAGCGTCGGAAGGCGAAGGCGCGCAGACGCGGCCACTCGTACAGGAGGCGAGCCAGGCGTCGGGCGGTGCGGAGCTCGGGCAGGAGCTGCTCTTCGAGCAGGCGCGAGTACGTGGCGGCCACTCGATCGGGGTGTCCGAGACTTTCGACGATGGCGTCCGCCGCAATCTGTCCGCTGGCGATCGCCCCCGAGATTCCCTCGCAGGTGACGGGGTCGGTGAGTCCCGCCGCGTCGCCGACCAGCAGCACGCGCCCGCGAGCCAGCTCGGCCGAGCGCGGCGCGATCGGGATCACGTAGCCGTGGTCTTCGCGCGCCCCGTGTTCGTGGAGGTCCAGATGATGAATGTAGGTGTCGAGGTCCTCTCGCAACGAGCCCCATCCGCGCTGTCGGCAGAGCACGCCGACCGACAAGTGGTTCCGCTTCGGAAAGACCCAACCGTAGCCGCGCGTCGGCAGGCCGAGGTCGAACCGTGCGACGCCTGCGAAGCGCTCATAGTCGACTGGCGCGACGCGGATTTCGGACTCGAGGGCCGGGATGGTGAACTCGTTGTCGGCCCAGCCGGCAGCTCGGGCGGTGCGGCTCGAGGCGCCGTCGGCGGCGACACAGAAGCGCGCCCGGTGCGTGCCGGTACTGGTAGCCAGCTCGACCACGTTGGGCGTGATCGCCAGATCGGTCAGGTTGCAGGGGGCGAGGAAGCTCGCGCCCGCGCCCCGGGCGGCCTGCAGCAGCTTGTTGTCGAACTCAGCACGCATGGCGGTGCTGACGATCGGCGACTCTCCCTGGTAGTTGAACGAGACGTCCCGGTCGATCAGGCTCACCCGGGCGTCATAACAGCGACTCTCGACGACGCTCTCCACCTCGAAGTCGAGCATGCCGAGCGCCCTCTGGACGACCCCACCGCCGCACGTCTTGTAGCGTTTCGGAGCGACGCGGTCGATGATCAGTACGTCGAGGCCCGCCTGGCTGAGGCGGCGCGCGCACGCGGCTCCGCCCGGTCCTGCACCGACTACCGCTGCGTCGTAGATCTTCTGAGGTTCAGTCACGGGGCCGAGCTCTGGCAGCGGAAGCCGGTGCGGATTGCATCGAGCCGCTCCCAGACAGCGTGGGTTGGTTCCTGCGGCGACAGACCGAAGATGGCCGCCTTGACCTTTTGTGCCGGGCAGTCGACAACCGCGCCACGCACGTGTAGCCGGATTTGACCGCCGGTGACGAAGGCGTCGGGAGTCTCCACTTCGCCCGAGAAGCTGTGATCGCCCGTCGAAACGAGTTCGGTCGAGTAGACGGGGTTTGTGGGGAGTTCGACGCCTCGCATCGGGGCGGCTGCGACCGCGAGCCCGCGATAGTAGGCCTCGAGGTGACGGTCCAGCGAACTTGTGTCGACCGGGTCGTCTTCGGCGACCCACCAGACGAAGCTGTAGGTCCAGAAGTCGGCTGCGCTCGCGTCGAACATGCCGGGCGCGAAGCGCAGCTCCTCCAAGCCTTCGTAGGGCAGCTCGGGTGCGAACTCGAGCGGGAAGGGGATCGTCTCCGTGCCCCAGCCGTCGGGTGCCGGCATGGAGAACGGCAGAGGTTCCTCGGCCGCTAGAGGGGCCGCTCCGAGGGCGACTCCCAGGAGGAGGGGCAGTACGTATCGGCTCACGCCGGCAGAGCCTACACGAGCGAGCGGCCGATTCGGCTGTGTCGAAGGGTCAGACGTGGCTGGGCCACGAGCGGCCTTGGAGGATCACCTGATCGGTCGGATACCAACGGTCGCGCAGCCGGCCGACGAGGTAGACCGACCCCGCGCCGACGACGGTGCCGCCGGGTGGCGTGATCTCTAGCGCGCGCGTCAGGGCGCTGGCCGGCGCCGGTTCGATGTCGACCGCGATGCCGAGGCGGCGAGCCGCGGCGGCGACCTCGGTTGCGGCGACGGTCGCCTTGCCGAAGAGCTCTATCTCGGTGGCGATCAACCGCTCGACTCGCGCGGCGATCGGCCTCAACAGGTCGTCGGGTGCGCGACTTCCGGTCCCTGTGAAGACGAGGGTGACACCCCCGGCGCCGGCGGCGTCCAGGGCGCGGTCGAGGGCGTCCATCTTCTGCGCGTTGTGCGCGCAGTCGAGAATCACCTGCGCTTGGTCGGCGCTCGTCGGTTGGACCAACTCGAAGCGTCCCGGTACCCGCGATCCCACTACCGCCTGGAGGTGCTCGGCCGCGACCGGCCAGCCGTCACCGGCGAGATGATCGAGCGCTGCCGCGACGACGGCCACGTTGCGTGCGACGAACGGGGCCTCGGTTCCGAGTGCCAACTCCATCGTTCCGAAGCGTTCGAGTTCGAGGCGCAAGGCGCCGTCCTCGTCGGTTCTTGCGGCACTCGTGTCGAGTGGCTGGAGCGGAGCGCCCACGAGGGTCGCCTCGCTCTCGAGCACGCCCCAGCCGCGCCCGCGCACCGCGATGCTCGGCACGCCGGGCTCCATGATGCCGGCCTTGTGGTGCGCGATCTCCTCGATTGTTGGCCCGAGCGCCTTGGTGTGATCGAGGCCGAGCTCGGTGATGATGCAGAGCTTCCGACGGAGTCCCTGCACGAGGTCGTAGCGGCCGCCGAGCCCGGTCTCCATTACCGCCACGTCGAGCTGCGCGTCGCGGAAGACGACGTAGGAGGTGGCCAGCGAAGCCATGCCGTGGACCGACGCGGGACAGTCGTCGTCGTGGCGAAAGCGCTCGGCGACGGGTCGAACCTCCTCGACCGCCTCGGTCAGCTGCTCGACGGAGCAGTAGCGGCCGTTCACCCACGTCTTCTCGGTGAACGCCTGGAGATAGGGAGACAGGTGGCAGCCGGTCCGTAGGCCGGCCTCGGCGAGCGCCTCGGCGAGCAGTTGAGCGACCGATCCCTTGCCGGAGGTGCCGGCGATCTGAATCGACGGGTAGGCTCGCTGTGGATTGCCGAGCGCGCGGTTGAACGCGAGCGCCGCCTGGACCTTGCCCTCTGGAGACCTGGGGCGCGGCGTCAGGCGGACGATCTCGCGATCGATGTAGTCGACAGCGCGGCGGTATTGTTCGAGCCGCGGATCCGGTCTCACGTCGAACGGAATTTATCCTGAACTGCTCTGGGCAGCTCCCGAACTGCTCGGGGCGGCCCGCGAATCTCGCTGGCAGCTCGCGAAGCGCGCTATTCGCGAAGGTCGTGCTCTCGGGTCTCGTCTTCCGCAGCGAGTTCGTCCTCGATCTGCCGCAGCTGCTCGCGGAGTTCTTCGCGCGTCTCGAGCAGCACGTCGCGATAGGCACCGTCGCGGAGCTCGCCGTGCTCGAGCAGCGCACGCTCACGCGCGGCCCGCGCTCGCTCGAGGATCTCTTGCCGCTGCTCCAGCGAGCGTTCGATCTCCGCGCGGGCGCGCCGGTGGACTTCGCGCTCTCGCTCCGACATCTCGCGAAGCCGCTCACGGTGTCGGCGACCGATCTCGCGCTTCTTGTGCGCCATCTCTCGGGCCGACGCTCGAATTCGGTCGAGCTCGTCTGCATGAGGGACCGTCGCGCTCAGACGCTCCGAAAGCCTCTCGAGGCGCTCGGACTGATCCTCCATCACCTCGCTGATCGATTCGACGCCCTCCGAGAGCTCTGCGCTGATCTCTACGGATTCCCACTGGGCCTCCCAGTGCTCGCCCCACTCGTCGGCAAACACGGCCGCCGCCTCGGCCATCTCCTCGGCCGCCATCTCCCAGTCCAGCGCGTCCAGCTCGGCGATCTCCGGGGCAATGTGCTCGAGGCCATCGGTCATCTCCACCAACGCGTCGAGTACGGCATCGGAGTGCAGACGGGCTCGCGGTGCACGGGGCGCCCGCGGCGCACTTGGTGCCGACGAAACGGGCGCAGGGGGAGCGGGAGCGACAAACGGTGTCGGATCGGGGTCTGGCGTCGGAGTCGGGGCCTCTGGCGCGGCGGGGACGTCCGGTGCGGTGGGTGTCACGACGGGTGCGTCTCGAGGAGGCGTCAGGGCCGCCTCGAGCGGACCGCTCGAGACACCGGGGGCGAGGAGGATCATCGCGGCGACGAGCGCCAGTGCGGCGGGCGCGAGCCAGCGGGGAAGTTGGTTTACAGGCATGGGGTAGCTCCTTTTCAGCAGTCTCGAGACACGGCGATGCAGTTGGGTCGGATGCGCCGCCATCGTGGGTACGGGAACGGAACCGTCGCCGGTGAGCCGCCACTCGGCGACCTGGGTGAGGCACTTGGCGAGCGACAGCGGCCGCCGGGTCATCTCGACCGCGAAGTCATCACAGCGATACTCGGCGATCTCCTGCAGAGAGCGTCGAGCGACACGATTTAGCGGTTGGAAGAAGAAGAGCCGCTCGACGAGGCGCTGGAGCGCGAGCCACAGAGGGTCGAATCGCCGGAGGTGTGCGAACTCGTGTGCGACCACGATCTCCTGTCGCTCGACCGGCAGCCTCTCGAGGGTCGTCGGCGGCAGGCAGATCTCCCACCGCCTGACCCCGTGCGCGAGGGGGATGTCGATTCGCGGCGCGCGGCTCAGGCGAACGGCGCGTTCTCCGGAGTCCTCGGCCAGGAGGCCGGCCAGGAAGTTCGGCAGCGGGCCTTCGAGGAGATCGCGGCGACCGCGCAGCGAGCGTCTGAACCGAAGGTACGAGCCGGCGAAGAGCAGCAGTAGGACGGCGGCGCCCGCGAGCCAGCCGCCTACGATGAGGCGGTCGACCGCCGGGCCGCGGCTGACGGTCTGGAGTACCGGAGACGATTTGATGGCGCGCGGCACGCTCGTGGCCGGCGCGGTTGTGTCGGCCGGCCGGAGAGCGGCGACCTCCACCTCGGCGGTTGCCGGAGCGATCGACCAGGAGCCGCTCCAGGGTTCGACGCCGAGGCCGAGTTGCAGGGTCGCCGTGACCAACCCGCCGAAGAGGGCAAGTCGCCACATCGCCTCGCGCAGCGCGAGGTGGCGATCGGAAAGCCGGCGGGTGACGAGCCAGGCGATCCCGATCAGTAGGGTGCTGTGCACCAGGTAGGTCAGGAGCCAGCTCGCGAGCAACCTCGTCATGAGCTCTCCTCCTCTTCCCGGATCAGTCGCTTGAGCTCCGCAAGCTCCTCGGCGTCGGGCGAGTGCTCCGCGAGCAGGTGACTCACGAGAGCGGTGGTGTCGCCGGCGAATAGTCGCTCCGTCAGCTCGTCGACCATGGTTCGGCGGACATCGCTCTCCTGAACGAGCGGCCGGTAGATGAAGCGCCGCCCTTCGACTCGATGTTCGACGACGCCCTTCTTCTCCATCTTTGTGAGCATGGTTGCGATGGTGGTGGGGGCGAGCCCGCGCGCATCGAGAAGGTGCTCGTGAACCTGGGCGACCGTAGCCTCCCGTCTCGTCCACAGAACTCGCATAATGGCGAGCTGAAGGTCTCCGAGTTTGTGTCTGTCACTCATCTTCGTTCGCTCCACTCCCCGGTTGATACGTACTACGACCGCGGTAGTTGCAAACTTTAGACTACCTCGGTAGTAGTTGGCAAGGAGGGCGGCGGCCGAGCGCAGGGCCGCGAAGGAAACCGGTTGTCGAAGCCCTCCTACAGACGTCGAACTATCTTGAAGGAGGAGTTCAACTTGAAACGAATCACCCTGCTGGCCCTCGGCCTTCTCGTGCTGAGTACGCATTCGCTTCCTGCGCAGCAAGAGCCTGTCTTCACCGACATCGTGTCGGTAGATCTGGTTCTGGTCGACGTCGTGGTGGAAGATAAATCGGGCAACCCCGTGCGAGATCTGAAGCGGGAAGACTTCCGAGTCTTCCGGAACGGCGAGTCGATGGAGATCACCCAGTTCACTGCTCCGGACCCGGGTTCGGAGTCGGTCACGGCTGGGACCTCTTCCAGTTTGGAGGTTTCGGGCTCGGCGCCACGCCACCTGATCATCTTCCTCGACCATCTCCATCTTCGGGCGAGCTCCCGTGCGCGCGTGTTCGACCAACTCTCGCGGCAGCTCGATGCCCACTTGGCTCCTGAAGACGAGGTGATGCTGGTCGGCTACGGAGGCACGACGAAGGTGATCCTCGAGATGACCCGGGATCGCAGGGCGCTCAAGAAGGCGCTCAAGGAGCAGGCGGACGCCGATGCCTTCTCCGTGCTCGCTGTCGACAATCAGGTCGAGAGGGTGCTCGAGTCGATTCAGTGGGTGCGGTCCAACGATGCGGTTCGAGCGGATGGTCTGGGTTCGTGCATCGAGGTCGAGCACCTCGCCCACAACCATGCCGAGCAGGTTCATGCTCGGGTGCTCGGTACGGCGGCGGAGCTGAATCGGTTCGTGAACTCACTCGCCGGCTACGAGGGGCCGAAGGCACTCCTCCACGTGAGCGATGGGATTCCACTGGTGGCGGGCGCCGAGGCGTACAAGTACGCGAGCGAGCTGTGTGACGGCTCAGGCGCGAACGAAGGCCTCGCCAACGCCGGATACACGTCCCAGGTCGCACGCTATTGGGACCCGAGGAAGACCGCGCAGACGCTTCAGGAGTTCGACACGACCGATGTTTGGACGCGACTGGCGAGTCACGCCAACACCTATCAGGTGAGCTTCTACACGTTCCAGGCCGGGCAGCGATCGGATCGATCGTCGATGGCGAACGCGCAGACTTCGATGCGCACCGCCATGGAGGGTGCTCGCAACCGACAGGACACCCTCTTCGTCCTCGCTGATGAGACCGGTGGCGCCGCCTGGCTCGACTCGAACGAGGTCGAGCCGGCGCTCGCCAAGATGAAGACCGACTCTCTCGCCAGCTACCAGCTTGCCTTCGAGCCGCCGGTGTCGGGCGACGGCCGGCAGCATCGCATTCGGGTCGAAGTGGATCGACCCGGTGTCAGGCTGCGCCACCG
Organism: Candidatus Multivoradales bacterium; assembly: GCA_965212505.1. Classification (GTDB taxonomy): domain Bacteria; phylum Acidobacteriota; class Thermoanaerobaculia; order Multivoradales; family JAHEKO01; genus JAHEKO01. The sequence continues at coordinate 4,003,291 of OZ243123.1, read as the reverse complement.
CAAGAGCTACTCGAGCAAGCCGGCCGAACAGCGGATCGAGGATCGGGTCATCTCAGCGCTGCTCCACGGCGTCTCCGACAATCCCCTCGGCGTCCGCGTGCAGGTGGCGAAGAGTGAACAGCTGGTCGAGGGTGAGAAGAGCGTCCGGTTGAGCGTTCATGTGCCGTTCGACGGCATCGTCCTCCTGCCCGAGGGCGAGTCGCAGCACGGCATGTTCAGCGTCTTCGTCGCGGTTCGCAACGAGTTCGACCAGGTCTCTCCGGTGGGCCGCAAGATCGTTCCGGTCGAGGTACCTCCGAGTCCGACGGAGACCGAGTTCGTCTACGTCGTCGACGTCCCGGTCCGGGGCGAAGGGGGCGTGGTCGCGGTCGGAGTGCAGGACCACCTCGGAGCTGAGACGTCCTACGTGGCCCGTGAACTCCACGGGTCGTCGTAGGCGCTCGGGCGCGGCGTCAGCTGTCGTCAGCCGGCCGAGGTGGTCTCGCGCACCCCGTCAGGGGAGCTCGGCCAGCAGGGCCTGCGCCTCTTCCGGCACATCCGGAACGTCGTGCTGGAAGAGCACCGAGTCGGCTCCGACCTGGTCGCCGTAGTAGGCGTTGGTCGACTTCATGTGCGGAGCCAGCCGCGCGCCGTCGAGAGCGATACCGGCAAAGAGCCCCCGGGCCTTGGCGTAGGAGTAGATCTCAGCCCGGAAGGTGATGTTGGTCTTGACCTCCGCTGTACGGCCCTGCGGGCCTGCGGCCACGGTGGCGTCGCCGCCGATGGTGAAGCCGCTCTGTAGCACCGCTCGGGCGCTGCGCTCGGTCATGAAGAAGAGCACCAGGTCGGTCGCCGAGCCGCCGATCTGGAGGCCAACGCTGGCGCCCCAGAGTTTGACGAAGATCGGTGGACTCCACTCCTCCGCCTCGTTGCGGCAGGTGAGGATGCCCTTGCCTGAGCGGCCGCCCACCCAGAAGGCGCCCTTGATCACGTTCGGAATCACGGCGATGCAGTTGGCGTCGTCGAGGAGTCGGCTAGGAACAACCTTGTCGGGCTCCTGGAAGAGCTCGCGATAGGCGAGCCGAGCGTTGTCGACCTTCTGATCGAGCTTGGTGTAGCCGAAGGCTGGCTGGGTCAGCAGGGCGAGACCGACAACGGTGGTGATCAATCGCTTGGCGAGCATGATGGACTCCTGGTCGTGATCGTCTGAAGCTCGATTATAGGTCGGGAAAGGCGCAGGAATTCAAATTTGATCGACACTTAGCTCGATCGATCGACGCCTCCCGCGCGCCGTGGCACGCTGGAGATGTGAGCAAGCAGCGTGCCCGCCCTGCAATAGACTAGATCGCCATGAAACTCGGCTTCTCGCGGATGGCAGTGCTCGTTCTGGGTGTCGGCGTCGTGTTGTTCGGCGGACTCTGGTGTGCCGGATCGGCACAGGTCGCGAAGCCCAGAGACATTGCACCTCGGTCGGCGCTCGTGCCGGAAGAGCGGGCGACCATCAACCTCTTCCAGCGCTCCTCTCCCTCGGTCGTCTTCATTACGTCGATCGACGTTCGACGCGACTACTTCAGCCTGCGGGCAACCCAGGTGCCTCGAGGGAGTGGTACCGGCTTCGTTTGGGACGAACGCGGTCACGTGGTCACGAACTTCCACGTCATCGCCAATGCGGAGGCGTTTCAGGTAACGCTCGCCGACCGTAGCTCGTGGCAGGCGACTCTGGTCGGCATCGCGCCGCAGAAAGACCTGGCGGTACTGCGGATCGACGCTCCCACCGATGTGCTCGAACCGATCGCCATCGGCAGCTCGAGCGATCTGCTGGTCGGCCAGGCCGTGTACGCGATCGGCAACCCATTCGGACTTGACCAGACGTTGACCACAGGCGTGATCAGTGCGCTCGATCGGGAGATCGACTCGATGGCCGGCTATCCGATTCGGGAGGTCATCCAGACCGACGCGGCGATCAACCCCGGGAACTCTGGCGGTCCGCTGCTCGACAGCGCCGGTCGCCTGATCGGAGTGAATACACAGATCATCAGTCCGTCAGGGGCCTACGCGGGCATCGGCTTCGCGATTCCCGTCGACACGGTCAACTGGGTGATCCCGTCGCTGATCGACAAAGGGCGCCTGGAACGGCCGACCCTCGGCATCACGATGGTCGCTGCGGATCGCGTTCGCGGCCTCGACGTCGAGGGGGCCCTGGTGATCGAGGTGGCTCGTGGCAGCGGCGCCGAGAGCGCTGGATTGCGCGGCACCTTCCGCGATCGACAGGGGCGGCTGGTTCTCGGCGACGTGGTGGTCGAGGTCGAGGGGGCTCCGATTCGATCGACCGACGATCTGGCGCTGAGCCTCGAGCGCTACCGTCAGGGGGATTCGGTCCGCGTGACCGTCGAGCGAGACGGTGAGCGCCGCTCGGTCGAAGTGCGACTCGGTCCGCCGGCTCCCTAGCGGGAGTGCTCTTCGACGATCTGCCAGAGGTCGCCGCTGCGCTCGAGCACCAGGGTTTTGTCCACCACGTCCTGGAACGAGTCCGAGTCGTAGGACTGGACGAACGTGACTGTGGCCCGCTCGCCAATGACCATCGGGTTGATCTGCTCGATCCTCACGTCGATCGAGCTCGGAGCCTCCAGCCGTACCCGGCGACGCGCCTCCCACAGCTCGCGCGACAGGCCCTCGGGGGGGACGAACGACGGGCCGTAGAACGCCAGATAGTCGTCGGCTCGTTGTCCGCTCCAGGCGTTCGCCCAGGCCTGCACCGTGGCGACGACGTCGTCTATGCTGGCGGCGCTCAGGAAGTCGGGTAGAGCCGCGATCTCGGGTTCAGGCTCCGGCTCGGCCGCCTCGATGACCGGTTCCGGCTCCTCTAAGAGGGCAGGCGGCTCGGGTTCGGGTGGAGCTTCGGGCTCGACCAGCTTCGCCGGAATGCCCTTGAGACGCATCAGCTCTCCCCGGGTCTCTTCGAGATCACTCAAGAGATAGAGCTGCTGGGCCTCTGCGCGGGCGAGTTGTCGCGCGAGGCTGTCGCGCTCGGTGCCCAGCTCGTCGACCCGGCTGGAAAGCTCGCCGGCGCGCCGGGTGACGTCCCCAAGGCCGTTCAGCTGTGCTTCGAGCTCCTCGACTCGAAGCAGCGCCTGCGCCAGCTGCTCGGTCGCCGCATCGCGTTCTCCTGAGACGCGCAGGAACTCGTCGAGCGCAACCGACATCGGCGCTTCGTTCCCGCTCTCGTCGGTCGGGGGGGCGGGGTCGGTGGCGGTCCCTTCGGCGGTCGGAGGTACCTGGATCTCGACAGGGGCCGGCTCGTAGGTGACCGGGTCGGCCTCTTGCTCACCCGGCTCTTCGACTTCGATCTCGGGCTCCGCGGGGGGCGGCTCGGGGATGGGGGCGGGAGACGCCTGCTCGCCTACCGTTGCGGCGTTCGAGCTGACGGCTGCCGAAGGCGTGGCACCGAGGAAACGACTGCCTACCCATCCGCGTACTCCGCTCTCGTGTTGAACCAGGCTCCAGCCGCGCTGAACACGGCGGACCTCGAGGCGCGTCCCCTGGTCGACGCACTCGAGGATCGGAGCGCGATAGGAGGGTCGCTCGCGCACGTTGAGGCACGGCTCTTCCATCTCGATGACGAAGCGGATGTCCACGTCGTCAGGCGCGACGCCGTCTTGCGCTCGCGCGGCGGACGTCGGCGCGACGAGAAGGAAGATCCCGCTCATCACGATGCTTCGTGCGGTGGCCTCGAATGCAGTCGGCGAGAGCATTTCCTTCCCCGGGTCGGGCGGGAGTTTAGCATCGGGCGGTCCGAGGGGCTGTGAGAACATCGAAGCGTCACCATCACCTGGGAGAGAACCATGAGACGAGTCGTGCGCTGTCTACCTGCGGCTGCGCTCTGCCTGACACTGGCCACCCCACTGAGCGCCTGGGCAGCCCCGACCCTCGAGGCCTTGCTCAGCCGGCCGATGACTTCGAATCTGGTTGCTGCGGAGGCGGCACAGCGGATCGCCTGGGTCGAGACGGTGCGCGGTGGGCGGAGCCTCTGGACCGCCTCCGGGCCCGAGTTCGAACCGGTGCTTCGGGTCGAGTATCCGGTCGACGACGGTCAGCCGGTTGGTGGTCTCCAGTTGACGCGCGACGGTTCGGTGCTGATCTATGTGCGGGGCAGCGCTCCCAACGCCGCGGGCGAGATCGCCAACCCGGCTAGCGATCCTGGGGGCGTCGAGCGAGCGATCTGGGCGGTCGACACGACGTCCGGTGAGCCGTGGAAAGTCGCCGCGGGCGCCGGACCCGCGCTGTCGCCCGACGGTCGCACGGTGTTCTACTCCGCCGGCAAGCAGATCTTCGAAGTGCCGCTTCGACCGCCGGCCGAAGAAGAACAGGGGGCTCCGGTGGAGCCGCTGTTCCAAGCGCGCGGTGGGCTCGGCGGCCTCGCGGTGTCGCCCGATGGCGCCAGCGTGGGCTTCGTCAGCGATCGCGGTGACCATGCGTTCGTGGGCGTCTTCCATCGGGAGCCGGCGCGGATCGTGTGGATGGATCCCGGGGTCGACCGGGACGGCCCGCTCACCTGGTCGCCAGATGGGGGCTCGCTCGCCTGGCTGCGTCTGCCCGGTCTCCGGATCGGACAACGCTTCGACCTCACCTCGGCACCCGAGTTCTCCATTCGCGTGGGTGACCCGGCGACCGGCGCGGCGCGCACGGTCTGGAACTCCGGCCCCGAGGCCGGAGGCTTTGCCCAGTTCTACCCGCCGACCTCCCTCGCCTGGGCGGCCGACGATCGACTTGTCTTCACCGCGGAAGAGCGTGGTTGGCATCACGCCTACTCGCTGAACGTCACGAGCGGCGAGGTGGTCGACTTGACGCCCGGAGCGGCGGAGATCGAGGGTTTCCGGTTGTCTCCCGATGGCGTCCAGGTGCTCTTCTGGGGGAATCACGGCGACGTCGATCGTCGCCACGTCTGGCGGGTGCCGGCTACCGGGGGAGCCCCGCTCCGGCTGACCGTCGGCGACGGCATCGAAGCGGAGCCGACCGCTCTCCCGGACAGCTCGGTCGCGATTCGCTACGCCTCGGCACACACGCCGATGGCGATCGGCGTCGTGCCTCCCGCGGGCGGTCGGATTCGACTTGTCGGACCGGCGCTCTCCGACGCGCTGCGCGCCACCTTCGACGAGTTGGTCGAGCCCGAGCAGGTGATCTTCGAGGCGGCCGACGGCGTGCGCGTGCATGGTCAGCTCTTCCTGCCGCCGGGCGCTAGCGAGACGTCGACTCTGCCAGCGGTGATCTTCATGCACGGCGGACCGATTCGGCAGATGCTTCTCGGCTGGCACTACAGCGGTTACTACGCGAACGCCTACGCCTTCAACCAATTCCTCGCCGGCCGAGGGTACGCGGTGCTGGCGGTCAACTTCCGGACGGGAATCGGCTACGGGCGCAACTTCCGGCGAGCCGAGAGCCAGGGTCCGCGAGGCGCCTCGGAGTACCAGGACATCGTTGCGGCGGGTCGGTTCCTGCAAGCTCGCGCCGAGGTAGACCCCGAGCGCATCGGTTTATGGGGAGGCTCCTACGGCGGTTATCTCACAGCGATGGGCCTGGCGCGCGACTCGGATCTCTTCGCCGCTGGCGTCGACCTGCACGGGGTTCACGACTGGGCCTTCCGCGGCAGCGACTTTCCGTTGCCTGGGGGAGCGTGGGGCCTGACCGAGGACGACGCCGAGTTGGCGCGAGCGTCCTCTCCGGTGGCCGACGTCGACACCTGGACATCGCCGGTGCTCTTCGTTCACGGCGATGACGACCGCAACGTCATGTTCATTCAGACGACGGATCTCGTCTTGCGGCTCCGTGAACGGAACGTGCCGGTCGAACTGCTCATCCTGCCCGACGAGGTGCACGGGTTCTATCGTTACGAGAGCTGGTTACGCACCTTCCAGGCGGCGTTCGACTTCTTCGAGCGCCGACTCCGGCGTCGCTGATCGCGGCGGCTACGCGACGACCCAGAACTCGCGGGTCTCGCGCAGGCCGGCGGCGGTCAGCTTCTCGCGGATGATCTCGCGCGCGCCGCGTGACGACACCGCGACCAGGAGCAGAATGCGCTCACGACTAGCGAAGAGGCGCGGCAGTTCGCCGGGCTCGTAAATCGGTCGGTTGCGGAGGGTGCGTCCGATCTTCTCCGGGTCGATGTCGATGAAGCAGTCGATCGGTGCGCCGCCCCGGATGAGGTGCTTCGAGAGCCGACGCCCGGTCTGACCCGCACCCCAGACGATCACCTTCCGGGCGCCGAGCAGCGGGCCCGCCACCAGGTAGTGCGCCTTACATGCGAGGAACTTCTCGACCGCATATCGGGTGTCGGTGCGGGTCAGGCGCGCCGGATGCTCCCGCCAGTAGTAGAGCGTCTCCTGCAGCTTGTGGAATCGTTTGCCGGCGAGTGCCAGACGCAGCCAAAGGTCGTAGTCCTCGGGCCAGCCGCGGTCGTGGTAGCCGCCGGCTTCGACCAACATGGCGCGCCTCATGACCGCCGCCGGATGGGGGATGGGGCTCTCGATGAAGCGGTCCTGCATGATCTGATCGTGACTGATCAGGCCGTTCAGCCAGCCTTCGTAGATTCTGTAGCCCTCAGCAACCGTCTCTTCCGGGAAGTGTCGAACCTTGCAGGCGAGAACGTCGATCCCAGGCATGGTCGTGAGCGCCTCGACCTGACGCTCGAGGCGTTCGGGATGCGAGACGTCGTCGGCGTCCATGCGCACGAGCACCTCGCCCTTGCAGGCTTCGAGGCCGGCGTTCAGGCTCGAGATCACCCCCAGGTGGGGTCGGCGGAGCACTCGGATGCGTGAATCGACCTGAGCCCAAGACTCCAGAATCTCGAGGGAGCCGTCGTTCGAACCGTCGTCGACGGCGAGGACCTCGAAGTCCTGCATCGACTGTTTCACCAGGCTGCGCAGGCACTCGTCGAGAAACGGCCGGGCGTTGTAGACCGGCATCAGAACGGAAGCGCGAGGGGACGCAGCCATGAGCGCGACTCTATCTGGCGAACAGAGCTCGGCTCGCGCTCAGCGGGCGTCCGCGAGTGTCGGATCCGAGTCTCTTTGCCCGCGCGCTGCGCGGCGAGACACCCAACAGGTGAGGTAGTTGGCGATCACACCGATCACTCCGGCGTGGACCCCGTACAGCTGTCTGTTGCCGGTGGCGTAGAGGCCGAGTGCGATCACCAGGCCGACGATCAGGCCCGCGAGGATGTCGCGGCTCGAGTAGCTTCCGTGCTTGCCTGGCAGTCCGGTGCCGAGGACAAAGGCCGGAGAGAGCTGAATGAGGATCTCGAACTTGATCACCAGGAGACCCCATAGCGTCGTGATCGGTCTCACCGCTACCGTGGTCACGACCACCATGATGGCGATGCTGGTGATCGGCGCGATCTTCGCTAAGCGGCCCTCCACCCGATCTTCGAGCCCACGCGCTCGGCCGATGAAGTCTTTGGTCACGATCGACGACAGCGACAGGAGGCACGAGTCCGCAGTCGACATGATGGCTGCCAGCACCGCGATCATCACAACGATCACGGGCACGTACGCGAGCGGCTGCTGCTCGACCAGGTAGGCGAGCACCTTGAACGTGATCTGGTCGGAGCTGACCCCGTCGCCGCCCGGGAAGAGCGCGATGCCCACGATGCCGATGAAGATGACCGTCGTGATCGCGAAGTGCGGCAGGACGGCCATCGTCGCCAGGGCGCGACGGAGCGCGGTGAGCGAACGCGCCGCGTAGATGCGTTGAATCGCCTGGGGGTAGAGCGGCGCACCGAGGAAGAGCAGAAGGAAGTTGCTCATCCAGAGCAAGCAGAGTGAGAGGGTGGGACTCGCCATCTTCTCGGGTGCCACCACCGCCACCCGGCGGAGGACCTCGGCGGGCGTGCCGACCTCGTAGATCAGAAGACCGACGGCGAGCAGGAGTCCGATCACGAGCACCGCGCCCTGCAAGGCATCGGTCCAGGCGACGGCGCGCATGCCTCCCAGGAGCTCGTAGAGGAGCACGATGGTCGCACCGCCCACCACCGCAGCCCAGTAGGGAATGCGGCCGTCGGTGAGTCCCGCCGCCGCGTGGCCGATCGCCATCAGCTGAGCCAACAGGAAATTGAGCAGCGCCACGGAGAAGATCGTCGCGGAAAGGTAGTTGAGCGCCTTGGAACCGAAGCGGACGGCGAGAAAGTCCGTCGGTGTCACGAGGTTCTCGGCGCGGGCCACGCGGAACAGCCGGGGCGCGAACAGCAGGTAGCCGGTCACGATGCCGACCATGAAGGTGACGCTCATGTAGTAGGCGACCCCTTCGCGGTAGGTCTGGCCCGGGAAGCCCGACAGAGAGTTGCCGCTGTACTGCGTGGCGAAGAGCGTCAGCAAGAGGACAAACGGCCCGAGGTTTCGGCCGGCGAGGTAGAAGTCCGCGAGGCTCGACTCTTTGCGAGCGCGGCGACTCGAAACGCCGATGACGACCAGCAGCGCGATGTAGACGCCGCCGGCCACAAAGAGCCCCTGGGTCAGGTCGGGGCTCACGCCGAGCCGCCTGACGGTGGGTCGTCTTCGTCGTCGCGCCAGTAGCGCAGGATGCCCCAAGAGGTGAGTGCGGTCAGCGAAAGGGTAAAGCCGACGCTCGCCCAGAGCCAGAGCGGCAGACCGAGGACGTCCGGCGACTCGGAGCCGATGAACAGGAACGGCGCCGTTCCTACGGCGCAGATCCCCACCAGCAGTAGGTAGACCGGGTGTGCACGCGGCTCATCGGACATCTACTGATTCTAGTTGGGTGCGGTAGGCTCTGCGCTCTCGGAGAAACCGACGATGAGTACACCCAAGAAAGTCACCCTGTTCCTACTCCTCGCACTCGTACTGGCGAGTGCGGTATTCGTGATCCCGACGCTTTGGGGCAAGCCCTGGACGATCGACCATTTCTATGGCCGCGTCTTCGGCATGTTCGCGCTCCGCCACCCGATGATGCTGTCGTCGATGCGGCTCCTCGAGCCGATGGGCCTTCGGTTCCACAATGACGACCTCGACGACATGTCGGTCGAGTTCCAGGAGTTCGAAGCCGAGTGGATGAAAGAGCAGCTTCGCGTGCTGGGCACCTACGACCGGGAGGAGATGAACCCGGACGAGCAGCTCTCCTACGACGTCCTCGAGTGGTTCCTCGAAGACCTCAAGGAGGGCAATCGCTACCCCTTCCACGACTACCCGGTGAATCAGCTCGGCGGCATTCAGAGCGGCCTGCCCGAGTTCATGATCACGACGCACCACATCGGAGACGCACGCGACGCCAAGGACTTCGTCGCGCGCGTCTCTCAGTTCGGCACCGCGTTCGATCAGCTGCTCGAGGGGCTCGCGCGTCGCGAAGAGCTGGGGGTCATTCCGCCCCGCTTTGTCGTCGTGCACGTGCTCAAGGAGATGCGCGACTTTGTCGGCGTCGTGCCGACCGAGCAGGTGCTCTACAGCCACTTCGCCGAGGCGACGGCCGAGCTCGAAGATCTCAAGGAGTCGGAGCGCGACGAGCTGCTCAAGCGTCTCGAGTCGCGGATCCAGGGGACCGTCTATCCGGCCTACGCCAAGTTGATCGAGTACTTCGATCGGCTCGAGGGGGTGGCGACGACAGACGACGGTGTCTGGAAGCTCCCGGACGGTTTCAAGTACTACGACTGGACCCTCGCCCACTACACGACCACCGACATGTCGGCCGAGGAGATTCACGCGCTCGGTCTCCAGGAGGTCGAGAGCATCCAGACCGAGATGCGCGCCATTCTCGAAGCCGAGGGCTACGAAGTCGAGGACCTCGGCGCCACGATGAACGCGCTCAACGTGGAAGAGCGTTTCCTCTACCCGGACTCCGACGAGGGGCGTGAGCAGATCCTGGTCGACTACCAGACGATCATCGACGAGATCGACGCCGCCCTCGACCCGCTGTTCGATCGCCGTCCCGAAAGCGGCGTCGAGGTGAGGCGGGTCCCCGAGTTCCGCCAGGCCACCGCGCCCGGTGCCTACTACGACGCGCCCGCCTTCGACGGCTCACGACCGGGTGTCTTCTACGCGAACCTCCGCAGCGTCCTCGAGATCCCGAAGTTCGGCATGCGGACGCTCGCCTACCACGAGGCGATTCCCGGCCACCACTTCCAGATCGCGCTCCAACAGGAGATGACCGGCGTGCCGTTCTTCCGCAAGGTCATCCCGTTCACGGCCTACACCGAGGGCTGGGCGTTGTATTCGGAGCGGGTCGCGGCCGAGAGCGGCTTCCAGGAGGACCCCTACGATCGCCTGGGGTACCTGACCGCGCAGATCTTCCGCGCCGTGCGGCTGGTGGTGGATACCGGCATTCACCGGATGCGCTGGACACGCGAGCAGGCGATCGACTACATGCTGACCAACACCGGCATGCCGGAGACCGACGTCGTCGCCGAGATCGAGCGCTACATCGTGCTGCCCGGTCAGGCGTGCGCCTACATGGTCGGTCAGCTGAAGATTCTCGAGCTCCGCGAACGAGCGCGTACCGAGCTCGGAGACGCGTTCGACATCCGTGAGTTCCACAACGTGATGCTCGACAACGGCGCTCTGCCGCTCGGCATTCTGGAGAGTCTGGTCGACGCCTGGATCGAAGAGACGCGCGAGAAGGCGGCGTAGAGCGCTCTTGCGGTTACGAGTCGCGGACGTACTCCCCGCTGGAGCTCGGTCGGCTATCGAACCCGAAAGCGGTACGCCACGCGCACGTTGAAGAGCTCGTCGGTCTGCACCGTCGTCGAGGGTGGACGCACGACGTCGAGCGGCGTGTAGAAGAGCTCGGCCGAAAGCTGAGAGCGCGCCCAACCGGTGGTGCGGACACCCAGCGTCGCGTGCCAGGTGTCGCCGTCCGTCCGCTGGAGCGTCCGGTCGACGATGCCGGCCCAGCGGGCGTCGATCTGGAACTCGAGGTCCATCTGATGCGCAGCAATCGCCAGATAGGGCTCGAGGTTCGAACCGGGAAGGGCGAGCGCCGCACTCAGCTCGAGGCCGTAGGAGGAGATATCGAGCTCGTCCTCTGAAGGCGCTTCGCAGAAGAACGGATTGCGCGCGGGATCGGGGCCGGCGGCGGCTTCGTCGGCGCTGCAGGTGATGTCACCCTCGACGGTCCCCTGGAGTGCTGTCAGGCGCAGGCCGACGCGGAGCCGCCTGGACTCGTGGATCGGTCGACCGATCGAGAGGGAGAGGAGATTGGGCTCGACGCCGTCGAGCTCCACCGGCGGGACGTAGGCGACCTCCAACGAGAACTTCCCCGGGAGACCGACGAGTACGCGCGGCCGGGCAAATACCGAACTACGGTTGATGTTCTCGACCTTGGTGCCGTTGAAGCCCACGCGCCGCTCCGCCTCGCTCAGTGAGGGGAGCCAGCCGACTTCGAAGCCGACGTCGACGGTGCCGGACTCGAGCGCCTCGGGAACACCGAAGCCGGTTTGGAGTGCGGCCGAGGTGACCCACTTCATCGCCCACGACTCGGGGGCGTCGAAGTCCAGCTCCTCGACGGAGTCGAACACGGTCTGGGCGTGCGCGCCCGCAGAGAGGAGCAGAGCGAAGATGGGAACCAGCAAGAACTTCTTCGATTTCATGACGTCTCCCGTCGGTGGTCTACAACAAACTGAGTCCCCGAAGAACCGTTTGAGGTTCGATGGCGTATCCTCACCGACCATGCTTCGCGCACCGCGTTGCCTCGGCGTCCTGCTCCTGATTGTCGGCTGTTCGCCCGCCGCCGCGCCCGATTTCTACCTCGGCGGCATCCAGGTCAACGAGCCGGATCACGCCGCCTGGATCGAGACCCTCGACAACTCCGGCTTCAACACCGTGGCGGTGACCGTCTACGCCCACCAGGGAGATTGGGATAGCGACAATCTCTGGTTTGACGACGAAGCGCCGTGGGTAGTGAACGAGATTCGCGAGGCGAAGCGGGGTGGCCTCGCGGTGGTGCTGGTGCTGCGCGTGGCACTCGATCACGCCTTCGGGCGCAACAAGTTCCTCTGGCACGGCATGATCATGCCCGACACCGACGCCCAGCTCGACGAGTGGTTCCGGCGTTACCGGGTCTTCGTAGAGCGCTGGGCGAGGATCGCCGAGGAGGAGGGCGTGGACGTGTTGGCGGTTGCCAGCGAGATGAACGCGCTCACCAATGCGGTGAAGATCGACGAGCTGCCGGTGCTCGAGGAGTACTGGACAAACTCCGAGAAGGTTGAACGCGAGAAGGATCGGGTGATGGAGCACGCCGACGAGATCTCCGGCCTCCCTCTGCACGTGCGCGGCTTCGACGACTACGCCGCGTTGGACAGTTTCATCGACGACAAGGACCTCGCGCACGTGAAGTGGGCGATCCGAACGACCTACCGCGCCGCAGAGGATCCGCTCGCCGAGATCAACCGGAGACGCGCACGACTCGAAGGTCATTGGCGAGATCTGATCGAGGCGACGCGGCGGGAGTTCAGTGGGCCGGTGAGCTATGCCGCCAACTTCGATCAGTACCAGTTTGTCCCGTTCTGGGATGCGCTCGACCTGATCTGCATCAACGCCTACTTCCCTCTGCGTCGTCACCTGCTTCCGGACCGTGACGAGGAGCGCCTGCTCGACGTCTTGCGCGCCGGGTGGAGTGGGCACCTCCGGGCGATCGACAGGTTTCGAGTCGAGGAGGCGGTCGAGGATCGCCCGGTCCTCTTCACCGAGATCGGCTACGTCCATCGACAGAACTCGACCATCGAGCCGTGGGCGGCCAACGGGTTCTCAGTGTTGCCTACCGAGGACGGTACGACCCTAGTGGCCTGGGAGGAGCAGCCCAAGGACCTGCAGGAGCGAGCGCTGGCGATGCGGGCGCTGTTCGAAGCCAACCAGGCGCTCGAGGTCGAATCGGAGCGCGAGCTTCTGACCGGGCTCCTCTATTGGAAGCTATCTTCGGTGCCGTCCCACGAGGAGGTCGAGCCGTTTGTCCTGCTGATCGGCGACCAGGTGCCCGTCGATCCGCTGCTCTCGGAGATGCACCGCTTCCTCGACCGCTGACCTGGAACGAGACTCGCAAGGCTGGGCAGCGTGAGACTCGACCGTCGACTCCTGGCTGTGGTCGTGGTCGCCGCCGTCTGGCTGGCGCCGACCTCGCTCGCTGCAGCTGAGCGAGCGCCAATCCCTGACGGGCTCGATCGCGAGTTTCGCGAATTCCTCGAGGTCGTCTCGCTTCTGATCACCGACGATGAGTACGAGTACTTCCTGGCGCTCGAGGAGGACTACCGACGAGCCGCATTCGTCAACGCCTTCTGGGACGTGCGCGATCCCGAGCCTCGCACGCCATTCAACGAACTCAAGAGTAAATGGATGAGCCGGGCCGGCCAGGCGCTCGAGAACTGGGGCACGCTGGAGGACGCCCGCTCGCGCTTCTTCCTGCTCAACGGCGAGCCGGGGCGTTTTGTGATCGGCGATGGGCGCATTATCGACACGTGCTACTCGCCGCGCACCGAGCTCGAGATTTGGTTCTACGGCGGCAGCGAAAGGGTCAGCCAGGAGTTCGTGGTGATCTTCTACCGGCCGGTCTATCGCCGGGCTTGGCCGTACCAGGTCTATCTTCGAGACCGGCCGCTCGACGCGGATATCCGATCGCGGCTGCCAAGCGACAACCCCGCGGACTTCTGCACCAGCGACCTGATGGGCGGTGCCCTCGAGCTGATTCGCCGCGACCCCTTCTACGAGCGGTTCATCGACGGCTTGATGGAGGTGCCTGTACCGCGTTCGGTGGAGTGGATTGCGAGCTTCGAAGCCTCGGGTACCAATCTCCCCGCCGGCGTCGAGAGCTTCGACGTGGGCCTGACCTTCGACTTCCCCGGTCGCAATCAGCGTCGCACCGCGGTGCAGGGTCTGGTCACGGTGCCCACCCATGCCGTGGCGTCTCGCCAACTCGAGGCGGGCGAGGTGCATCAGTTCCTGTTGGTCGGCGAGGTGATCCGTGACGACCGACTGTTCGAGACGTTCCGCTACCAGTTCGAAATGCCGCGTACCGAGGGGCGGCCGCAGGTGCCCCTGGTCTTCCAGCGTTTCCTCCGCGCGGGCGAGGTCGAGATTCGGATCAAACTCGAGGACCTCTACGGGCAGCGGTTCGCTCACGCTCGCCAGAACATCTCCGTGCCGGCTGCGAGCGACCTGGCGTCGTTGCGAGGGGCGCCCGACGCGCCGATCTTTCGCCTCCTCGAAGAGGCCAACGAGGCGGCGGCCCGGGGGCAGACAACGGTTCGTCTGGTGCCGCTCGAGGAGGGAGAGATTCAGCTCGGGCACGTGCGCTTTCAGACCGTCGTCTCCGGCGAAGTGGATCGCGTGGCGTTCTTCCTGAACGAGCGCCAGGTGATGAGCAAGCGAGAGCCGCCCTACAGTTTGGAGCTCAACCTGGGCGGAGTTGCGGCCAGTCACCGGGTGCGCGTGGTCGCCTACGATGCCGAGGGTGTCGAACGAGCCGCCGACGAGACTCTGATCAACCAGGGCGGTCAACGCTTCCGCGTGCGCCTGGTTGAGCCGCGCTCGGATCGGGACTACTTGGACAGCCTGAGCGCTGTCGTACAGGTCGAGGTGCCCGACGGTCGAACGCTCGAGCGGGTCGACCTCTTCCTCGCCGAGGAGAAGGTCGCGACCCTCTACCAGGAGCCGTTTGTTCAGGCGATCTTGCTTCGCGAGCCGGGGCTCACCTACGTGCGCGCGGTCGGCTACCTCGAAGACGGTAACTCGACCGAAGACGTGGTGTTCGTCAACGCCCCCGACTACTTCGAGCAGGTCGAGGTGAAGTTGGTCGAGCTCTATGCGACCGTTACCGGGCGGGGCGGTCGGCCGATGCTCGATCTTCCGCGCTCGGCCTTCGAGGTGCTCGAAGACGGCGTCGAGCAGCAGCTGAGGCGCTTTGAGTACGTGCGCGATCTACCGATCTCGGCGGGGCTTCTGGTCGACACGTCGGCGTCGATGGCCGGGGGCCTCGACGAGGTCGCCGAGGCGGCGCGAAGCTTTGTCGAGCAGACGATCGAAGAGCGCGACCGCCTGACCCTGATCTCCTTCGACAGTCGGCCCAAGGTGGAGGTGCGTTTCTCGAACGACGGGGACGAAATCTCCGCGGCGCTCGACGGCATGCGTGCGAGCGGCAGCACCGCCCTCTACGACAGCCTCATCTTCGCGCTCCACTACTTCGACGGTGTCAAAGGACAGAAGGCGCTATTGCTGCTCTCGGACGGGACCGACGAAGCGAGCCGGTTTGGATTCCAAAACGCACTCGAGACCGCTCGACGAGCAGGGGTGACGGTCTACGTGATCGGAATGAAGGAGCTGGCGGCGGACTACCAGTCGCGCGAGACGCTCCGCGACCTGGCCAAGATTACGGGTGGTCGCGCCTTCTTCATTGAAGAGCTGTCCGAGCTGCCCGCGATCTATGAGCGCATTCAGCAGGAGCTGCGCTCGCAGTATCTGCTCGTCTACCAGTCGACGAGCGCCAAGGACGAGTCGGAGTTCCGGCGCGTCGAGGTCAAGGTCGAGGGCGGCGGCGAAGTTCGCACCGTTGCCGGCTACTACCCTTGACGCCCTACTGAAGGATGCGTTCTGCCGTGACGATGCGCTGGCGGAAGATGCCGAGCAGCCGCGACTCGAGCGTCGCGAGGCTCGCGAACAGGCCGTCGAGCGGTGTGACGGCCCGGGGGCCGCGCCCACTCGATCCCTCCCCTTCGAAGGACTTGAAGTCCTTGAAGTTGTCGGCGAGCAGCAGCCGGCCACTCCGCCCGTCGACGAGCCAGATCAGCAGGTCGAGTTCGAGGCCGCTGCGCTCGACGAGAACCTGGGCGAAGTAGGTACGTCCGTCCGCCTCGGAGACGAACTCCTGCGTCACGTAACCGCTTCTGTCCTGATGATCGAAGTCGACCGCTCCAGCGAGGAGTAGGTCGGCGCCGGTCCGTTCACCGAGGGCTTGCCAGAAGAGTTCGTGGTTCGCAAGTGCCGTCAGGTCGGTGGTCGGGAACTCGGTGTAGACGGTGTCGACCGAGAGGTGAGTCTTGCGCGCGACGAGACGGGCGAGATATCGCGCGAGCTCAGCCTCTACATCGCCGGCTGTCGTCGACTCCTCGGTAGAGACCGTGAGGAACGGGACGACTACCAGGGTGCGGTGTTGGCTGATGTCGATCTTGGCGCGCACCGGTAGCTCGATTTGCACCGGCTCGCTGGCTCGGACAGGGTGAGGGCAGGTCGCATCCATCACCAGGGCGAATACCCAGACGAACACCACGGCCGATCTCGACATTGCTACGTCTCCTCTCTCGCCGGTGCCGGCGATCGCGAGTTCAGGGTCCGGGGTCGCCCGGACATTCTACTCGTCAACCGCCGAACGACTGGAGCAGGCGGTAGAAGAGTGCGCCGAGAATCAGGCCCAGCGGCAGTGTGGTGAGCCAGGTGGCGAGAATCTGCAGCACCGTACGCGCGTCGGCCGAGCGCGTCGCGATACCGATGCCAAAGATTGCGCCGCACGAGACGTGTGTGGTGCTCACCGGCAGGCCCAGCCTCGAGGCTCCGAGCACCAGGAAAGCTGTGAGGAGATTGGCGCTCAGCCCCTGCCCGGGGTTGAGATCGGTGATGCGCAGACTCATCGTTTCGGCGACTCCGCGAGACTGTACCCAGCCGCCCGCCGCCATCGCGAGCGCTACCACGAGCAGTGTGATCGCGGAGAGCGAGCCGCCGGCCAGGGCGCCGGCGCCGAGCAGGATCGCCGCAACCTTCGGAGTGTCGTTGACCGCTCGCGCGAAGCAGACCGCGCCACCGCTCAGAAAGTGGACGGCGTCGACCAGTCGCTGTGCGTCGATGCCGAGCAACGAGCCTCGGTAGCGTTCGACGCACTCGTCGGTGTTGGCCACGGTGATCTCGGGAGGAGAGACGACCTCTGTCGCCGCGGCTGCGCCGATGGTCACCGGAACCGGTTCGCCGGCGCCTACGCAGAGGCATGTCTCGCGGTCGACGCCCGCGGCGAGCCGAGCTCGACGGAGCAACGGATAGATGGTCGAGGCGCCGACAATGGCCAGAGCGGGGCTCAGCAAGAGCGGCTGGGCGAACTTAGAGCCGAGCGTCGCCCAATCGAGGTTGGACGCGCCAGCCGCCATCCACCCGGCGCCGACCAGTGCGCCGGTGAGCGCGTGTGTCGTCGAGGTCGGCATCTTGAGCACGGTCGCGAGGAAGATGGTGATCGCACCCGCGCTGCCAATGGCTGCGAGCATGGTCGAGTCGATCAGACCGTCGGCGATCACCCCTTTGCCGCTGAAGCGGGCGACCAGGGTCCCCGCGAGGGCCACGGACACGAGACTGCCGAGGAAGGTGCCGGCGGTCGCCCAGATCAACGCGCGCCGGAAGGTTGCCGTGCGACTCCCCCAGAGGGTGGCGACGCCCTTGAAGTTGTCGTTGGCGCCGTTCGACCAGGCCAGAAAGAGCGTCGCGAGGATCAGCAGCGTCCAGAGCATCTAGGGTTCCTACGGTCTCGGTCGGCGATCAGTTCTACGTGCGGAGGTGGGGGTCGATAACCGCTCGGCGGGGCGGTACCCGCCCGGTCGTCCGGGTGTGGCGCAGAGGCTGGGAATCGCCCATCGTAGGGGCGGTCCACGACCGAAAAGGAGGTAGTGATGAAAACGCTTCTCGTGCTGGCTATCCTGGTCGCTTTGCTGGTCCCGGCGGGGCTGCCGGCTCTCCAAGACGGTGACGGCGAAGACGAAGCCTCCGGCTTCATGGCCGCCAAGGGGCGCGTGACCTTCCGAGTCTATTGCGCCAGCTGCCACGGCGCACGTGCGACGGGAGACGGAAATATCGCCAAGTACCTCAAGGTGCCGCCGGCCGATCTGACCACGATTGCATCGCGTCGCGACGGCGTCTTCCCAGCGAGCGAGATCACTGCCTACATCGACGGCCGGCGGGAGACCCGCGGGCACGGCAGCCGCGACATGCCCGTCTGGGGGGATGTCTTCCAGAGCCCCCTCTCGGACACAGAGCCGGGGCCCGACGAGACCTCTGAGCAGCGGGTGACGCGCAAGCTGAAGGAGCTGGTGCGCTTCCTCGAGTCGATCCAGAAATCCGACTAAGAGCTGAGCGACGGGCCGAGTGCTAGGCTCGTCTCGTGGTCGACGTTGTCCTGCTGTTCGTCGGGCTGTCGCTCGGTTCGATCCCCTTGGAGCTAGAGGTTTCGGAAGGGGTCGCGGCGGTTGCACTCGAGCTGGACGGAGAGCGTGTCGCTCGCATGAGCGGTCCATCGTGGAGTGGCGAACTCGACCTCGGCGCCGAGCTCTCCCCGCGGCGGCTCACCGCGATCGCGCTCGACGCAAACGACCGAGAGATCGCTCGCCAAACGCGTTTCCTGAACACCTACCGACCATCGGCAGGTGTCGAGTACGTCTTGCATCGAAACAGCAAGGGGTGGCTGACGCAGTTGGAGCTCGCCTGGCCGCTTCGTGGTCGGGCGCGTCCGGGCCCGTTCGCCGTGTCCGTCGACGGCAAGGCGGTCGACGCCGACGATCCGTCCTCGGTCTGGCTGGCCCCGCTCGATCCGAGCCGTTTCCATGTGATCGAGGTGGTGGTCCAGTACTCGGACGGCACCGTAGCTCGTGACTGGCTCGGGTTCGGCGGTCCCTACCTCGAAGGCGGGAGCGGTCGGCTGACGCCGCTGCAACTCGAGGTTGGAGACGGTCTGTCCGCGATCTCGCCGGAACAGGTGAGCGCGACGAGTGGTGCAGGGTCGGTGAGGGTGGTTGCGGTCGAGGCAGGAGAGTCCGAGGTCATCGTGGTTCGCGATACGGCGACCGCGCAGCGGGCCGGTACGCTAGCGCCCGATCGACGGCTGGGCGGCTCTCTGGCAGGAGCCCGCGACGCCGAGACCGCGCGTCGCCTGCACGCTGTGCCGATCGAGGCCGACGAGTGGGTTCGGATTCTCAACCCCGGTCCGGCTCGTTCGACGGAGGCCTTGCCGACCCCCGATCAGGTGAAGACGAGGCTCACCAGCGACACGCCCGGGGCCTTCGGTCTGCTCTGGCACCTACGTGCTCGCGACGAGTCGATCGAGGCCGGAGCCGCCTGGATCTCCGATGGCCTCGCCCTGGCCGGCGGTCGACTCTCGACCGGTCGGCGGCGTGGTGCGGTGGTGCTCGTCCTGGCGCCGGACTCCGACGACGGCGCGAGCCGCCTCGCACCCGAGGCCGCCCTCGCGTATCTCGATCGACTCTCGTTGCCCCTGCACGTCTGGTTCATCGGCAAGGGCTCGAGCGCGCCGGCGACCTGGGGAGACGCAACCGAGATTCGGAGCCCCCACACCCTCGAGAAGGCGCTTGACGAGCTCCGCGCCGAACTCGATCAGCGACGCGTTGTCTGGGTCGAAGGGCAACACCTGCCCGGTGAGGTCGAGCTCGCTCTGTCGAGCGAGTAGCGGCGTCTACTTGGGCTCGATCGGTCGCGCGCTGAGCTCGCCTGTCCGCTGAACGTCTCCGGAGCTCCGCGGCGGAGGCGCGGACGCCGTGGACTTCGGGAGCGTCTCCGTCGACGGAGTCGAACCGGACATCTTCCGTCGAAGGAGTCCACCGACCGTCCTGATCAAGAACCAGACGACGATGACTCCCAGCCAGGCGAAGTCGCTCAGATCACCCATCAGACTTCGATTCTACGCGGAGCCGCGGGCCGAGCTAGCGGCGGTCCCGCTGAAGCTCCTCGCGCACGACGCGTCGCACGGTGTCGGCGAGGGGTTCGTCGGTGGCGACGATGAACTCCCGCAGTGCGGAGTTGATCAGCGCCTGGTAGCTGCCTCCGCCGGCGCTCTCCACCCGCCCTCGAAACCACTGGAGCACATCATCGTCGAGGCGAATCGTGATGCGAGTCTTGCCTGGAGGCGTCTCTACGAGCGCG
The DNA here is from genome assembly GCA_965212505.1 of Candidatus Multivoradales bacterium. Lineage (GTDB taxonomy): Bacteria > Acidobacteriota > Thermoanaerobaculia > Multivoradales > JAHEKO01 > JAHEKO01. The sequence continues at coordinate 3,983,426 of OZ243123.1, read as the reverse complement.
CCTCGTCGAGCCTTCGAGAAGTCGTACTCTCGTCGCATCATCCCTCTTGATACTGCCTTCGCTCTCGAGGCGTGGCCCGCCGTGCGGAGATGATCCTGATCTCCCGGCCTGTCCATGCCGAAACCACGACGACGAGCTCTGCCCGAAGACTCAAACCCATGGTGACGAAGCGATCCTCTCCTTGCGAACGAGGGTCCCAGATCGTGAAAGCCATCGGGTCTTCGAGCGCACCGATCGCGTCCGAGAAGTGGACGCCGTGCTTTCGAAGGTTCCTGTCCGACTTGTCACGACCCCAAGTATACATACGATTGTATGTACAGGAGGTGAAGTCTGACCTCCTGCTATCGAGACATGACGGACTCGGACTCTTCCTGCTTGCGGCTGCGACTCGCCGGCCGAGCCCAGGACCGTTCTAGCCGAGAGCGGAAGTCTGAGCCGGCGAGCCGGAATCTCGAGAGCGAGCGAAGCAGAGACGACGGTGGCCGGGCCGCTAGACGGCCTTGACGATCGCGACCGCGATCTCTCGACTACCGACTTTGACCGTGTGCGCGCCTTCGGGCGCGGTGTCGGCGGTCCCGAGGGTGGTCGCGAGCACCTCTTGGGCGATGTACTCGTGGTACGCCCCCACCGCTTCGGTGACGTAGTCGTCCGAGCTCACGGTCAGCTCGATCCGGTCTTCGACGTTCAGGTCGATCTGCTTGCGCAGGTCCTGGACCTTGCGCACCAGGTCGCGGACGAAGCCCTCGCGGCGGAGGTCGTCGTCGAGCTCGGTGGAGAGGGCGACGAAGTAGCCGTCGCCTTCTGCGATCTCGAAGCCGTCGGCGGCGCTCCGTGCGGTCAGTACCTCTTCGGGCTCGATTTCGAAGGTCTGGCCGTCGAGGTGGAGCTCGAAGTTGCCAGCGCGGACCTTCGATTCGAGCTCCTTCTCGGGAATGGCGGCGACCGCCTCCTGGACCGCGTTGAAGTGCTGCTTGTACTTGCGCTTCGAAATGCGGCCGTCGAGACGTACCGAGTAGTCGTAGAGACCGTCCGCCGTGTCGATGAACTCGATCGCCTTGACGTTCAGCTCGTCGAGCATGGTCGGGCGGAAGGTGTCGAGGCGGTCGGCGAGGTCCTGCTTGGGCAGGGCGACGCGCATCTCGGCAAGCGGCTGGCGCACCTTCACTCCGGCCTTGTTCCGGGCCGCGTGCCCCTGCTCGACGATCGCCAGTACGGCGTCCATGGTCTCGAGCAGCGCGTCGTCCGCCTCGAGAGTGCCCTCGGCAGGGAAGTTGGTGAGGTGCACACTCACCGGCGCTTCCTCGTCGTCGTGACGTACGAGCTCCTGGTACATCGCCTCGGTCACGAAGGGGACGATGGGTGCGAGGAGCTGCGTGAGGGTCGAGAGGCACTCCCAGAGCGTCTGGTAGGCGGCGAGCTTGTCGGCTTCGTCGTCGTTCTTCCAGATGCGCCGGCGACTCCTGCGCAGGTACCAGCGCGACAGGCCATCGATGAAGCCGAGCACGTCGCGCATGAAGAGGTGGATGCTGAAGCCTCGGTAGTTCCGGTGCGCGCTCGCGACCAGGTTGGCCAATCGACTGAGGATCCAGCGGTCGAGCTCCGAACGCTCGCCGAGAGGTACCTCCTGAGCGGTCGGATCGAAGCCGTCGATGCGCGAGTAGGTCAGATAGAACTGGTAGACGTTCCAGAGCACCAGGAACTCGCGCCGCGCCTGGTGGATCGGATCGACGCCGAACCAGAGGTCGTGATCGGGGTTGTGCGAGGCGTAGAGCCAACGCATCGGGTCGGCGCCCTGCTCCGAGGCCGCCTGATTGAACTCGATCGCGTTGCCCGCGGACTTGTGCATCTCGGCGCCGTGCTGGTCTTTCATCAGCTTGTAGCCGAACATCAGTTTGAACGGCGGTCGCTTTTCCATGACGGTGCTCATCGCCAGGATCGAGTAGAACCAGTTGCGGAACTGTCCTGGGAAGCTCTCGGAGATCCAGTCGGCGGGGAACCAGTGCTCCCAGTAGTCGCGATCGCTGTTGTAGCCCATGGTCGAGAACGGCACGATGCCGGCGTCGAGCCACGGGTTGCCGACGTCAGGGATGCGCGAGACCTTGTCGCCGCACGAGGAGCAGGCGATTTTGACCGCGTCCACCCAAGGCCGGTGCGGGGTGTTGCCCTCGAACTCGTTCCACCCTTCGACCGCGCGCTCCTCGAGCTCCTCGCGGCTCCCGATGACGTCGAAGTTGCCGCAGGGGCACTTGTAGATCGGTAGCGCCAGACCCCAGTAGCGCTTCTTCGAGATCATCCAGTCGTGCATGTTGTGCAGCCACTCGATCTCGAGTTGGCGGCCGACCGGAGGGATCCAGTCGGTCTGCTCGGTGACCTCGATGATCTCCTTGCGCAAGCCCGAGGGCGGGTCGTTGTCGCCCATTGCGATGTACCACTCGTCGACCAGTCGGAAGAGGAGCGGCGTCTTGCAGCGCCAGCAGATCGGATAGTTGTGGGTGTAATCCTCGACTCGGTAGAGGAGTCCCTTCTCCTCGAGCGAGGCGAGGATCTCGTCGGGGACTTCGGAGGCGTGCTTGCCGGTGAAGCCGGCAAATCCGTCCTTGAAGATGCCGCCCTCGTCGATCGGGCCGATGACCGACAGCCCGTACTCGCGGCCGAGGTCGAAGTCCTCTTTGCCGCAGCCGGGCGCAATGTGAACGATGCCGGTGCCCTCTTCGGCGCTGATCTCCTTCCAGAAGATGATTCGGTGGCCGACACCCTCCTGCGCCGGCAGCTCATCGAAGGGACCGTCGTAGGTGATATCGGCGAGGTCCGCACCCTTCAGCTCTTCCAGCACCTCCACGTCACCTAAACCGCCGGAGATCGCTTCGAGGCGCTCCTTGACCACGTAGTAGATGGCGTCGCCCTGTCGGTACCGCACGTAGGTCTCTTCCGGGTGTACGGCGGCCGCGACGTTTGAGGTGAGCGTCCACGGCGTCGTCGTCCAGACCAGCAGGTACTCGCCTTCTCTGCCGTGAATCGGCAGGCGGACCGTCGGCGACTTGTGAGTGAGCGCCGGTCGCTCTTCGCTCGAGATTTCGTGCTGCGAGATGCCGGTGCCACAGCGCGGACACCACGGCATGGCGTCGTCGCCGTGGTAGAGGAACCCTCGCTCGTGACACTTCTTGAGGAAGCTCCAGATGGTGTAGTTGTTCTCCTCCGACATCGTGAAGTAGGAGTTGTCCCAGTCCATCCAGTAGCCGAGCCGCGTCGACTGGTTCGCCTGGATGTCCGCGAACTTGAGTACCCGCTCCTTGCACTTCTCGACGAATCTGTCGATGCCGTAGGATTCGATGTCACGCTTGGACTTGAAGCCGAGCTCCTTCTCGACTTCGACCTCGACCCAGAGTCCCTGGCAGTCGAAACCGTTCTGGTAGCGCAACTCGTGCCCGTTCATCGCGAAGAAGCGCTGGAACAGGTCCTTGTAAGTGCGGCCCCAGGCGTGATGAACACCCATTGGATTGTTGGCGGTGATCGGCCCGTCCAGAAACGACCACGGAGGCTTTCCTCGGTTCTTCTCGCGCAGCTTCTCGAAGCATCGCTCGCGCTTCCAGAAGTCGAGGATTCTCTCTTCCAGTTCGGGGAAATCGACTGTCGACACGGTCTTCTACCTCCACCCGGCGGGAACCTGGGCCTGAGCCGCGTAGTCTAGCTTGGAATCGGGCCGACGGGCGCCCGAGCAAGGAGGTCGAGACGTGATCAAGTTCCGGATACTGGCTCTTCTGAGCATCCTCCCGAGTGTCGTTCTGGGATCCTCTGCGCGCAGTGAGGAGCCGGCGCTCGGAACGCCGGCGTCGAGCGAACGCGAGCAGCTCCTGGCGCTCCATCAGGAGGTCCTCGAGGCGCACCTCGACAGCGACATCGATCGTCTGATGGAGGCCGAAGCGGAAGAATCGGTGGTCGCCAACCGAGGCGAGATCGGTCTACCCTCCCCAGACGAGCGTCGCTCGCGGCTCGGGCCCTACCTGGCGGCGACGAACTTCACGGTCTATCGCGACATGGTGCCGCCGGTCGTACGAGTCTCCGAAGACGGAACTCTGGGCTGGGTGATCGCGCAGGTCGAGGCCGTGGGCACGCAGCGAAGTGCGAGCGGAGAGCCGGGGGACATTCGATTTCAGAGTGCCTGGATCGAGCTCTACGCGAAGCACGGCGGCGTCTGGAAGCGGGTCGGAAACGTGTCGAACTTCGCGGCCCGCTGACCGCGAGCGCTCGCGGTACGATCCCCGCACCATGCAAGCAGCGGACTATCTCCCGAAGGATCTCTACACAGGCAAGACCGTCTTCGTCACCGGCGGTGGCAGCGGTATCAACCTGGGCGTCGCCAAGAACTTCGCGGCGTTGGGTGCGAACGTCGGCATCTGCGGTCGTACCGCGGAAACGCTAGAGGCCGCGCGCGGTGAACTGGAGGCGCTCGGTGCGCGGGTCACGACGGCGGTCGCCGACGTACGCGACTACGAGGCCCTGGCCCAGGCGTTCGAACAGACCCGCTCCGAGATCGGTCCGATCGACGTGCTCGTCTGTGGCGCTGCGGGCAACTTTCTGGCTCCCGCCGAGAAGCTGTCGCCCAACGGGTTCAAGTCGGTTGTCGACATCGACCTGCTGGGGTCGTTCAACGCCTCCCGCGCGGCCTTCGAGCAGTTGCAGGAGACGCGGGGTTCGCTGCTGTTCATCTCCGCGCCGCAGGCCTCGGTGCCGCACTTCGCCCAGGTGCACGTCGGAGCCGCCAAGGCGGGGGTCGACAACTTGATGCGAAACCTGGCGCTCGAGTGGGGGCGCTATGGCATCCGCTCGAACAGCATCGTGCCCGGCCCGATCGAGGGCACCGAGGGGATGCGTCGGCTGGCCCCTGGTGACGAGAGCGTGCATGAGCGGGTGAAGGCGACAATTCCCGCCGGTCGGTACGGGACGGTTGACGACATCGGTCAGGCCGCGGTTTTCTTGGCCTCGCCGCTCGCGAGCTACATCACCGGAGTGGTGCTGACGGTTGATGGTGGCAGCTATCTCCCGGGCGTCGGGTTGATGGCTCACATGATGGGTCTCCTGCCGAGTTCGTAGGCTGCGGGAACTCTCGCCTGTCGCCAGGCGTCCAAGAGGTCGGAGTCCAGCGCCACGGGCGTAGAGTCCGCGAAGTCGGCCCGCTGGTCGCCGCCATCATCTGAAAAGGAGTCGCTTCATGATCTCGAGCCTTCGGCGCCCGTGTCTCGCTCTGTCGCTCGTCTTTGTCGCCGCAGGTGCGGTCGCCGACGACTGGCCCAACTTCTACGGCCCCCTCGGAAACGGAACCGCGAGCGCCACCGGCGTCTTCGCCTCCCTGGAGGAGGTCGGTCTCCAAGAGCGCTGGCGCCGCCCATTGGGTAACGGCTACGCGGTGCTGACTGCGGTGGGCGATCGCGTCTTTACGACCTACAGCGGAGAGGTGAACGAGTACGCGGTGGCACTGGATGTCGCCAGCGGCAAGACCGTGTGGGAGACCAGCCTTGGCCCGGTCCACCGCAGTACCAACGCCGCGGACGACGGCGTACTGGCGTCGCCCGCGATCGGTGACGGCGGGTTCTACACGACGACCGCCGACGGTGTCGTCTTTGCGCTCAGCTCCGAGAACGGCGAGGTTCGTTGGAAGGCCGATCTGGTGGAGAGGCTGGGTGCCCAGAAGCCGTTCTACGGCTTTTCTGCGTCGCCGCTTATCGACGGACCACGGTTGATCGTGCAGGCGGGCGGCGAGGGGGCGAACAACCTCGTGGCCCTCGACCGTGAAACCGGCGCGACCCTCTGGACCTCGTACCACGCCGAACGTCACACCTATGCGACGCCACTGTCGATGGAGATCGACGGCGTGGAGCAGGTGGTGGCGCTCGCCGGCAGCCGATTGATTGGCGTCGAGGGTGAGACCGGCCGACTCCTCTGGTCACTCGACTCCCCCGAGACCGAGCCCGACCGCCTGCTGCCGATCCCCGGTGGGCGCGTCTTCTCTCCGCTCTACCAGAACGGCGGCTGGATGGTGGCGGTCGAGCGGGATAGCGAAGGCTGGACAGCTCGCGAGCTCTGGCTTCAGCCGAGCGTTCGCCGGAGCCACGGTGTGCCGGTCTACCACGACGGCGCGATCTACGCGTTTCAGACCAGCCTCCTGCTCTGTCTCGACGCCGAGACGGGTGACGTGCTTTGGCGCGAGCGGGTCTACGACGGAAACGTGATCAAGGTCGACGGACGGCTGGTGCTGCTCAGTCGGCGCTCCGGCGACCTGCACTTGCTCGAGCCGAGTCGCGCCGGCTACCGAGAGCTGCTACGCGAATCGATCTTCGAAGCCGGTCGGAGCTCGTTCACGCCGCCGACCTTCGCCGGAGGTGCTCTGCTGCTTCGCAACCAGGAGGAGGCGGTGGCGCTCGAGTTCAGTGGGCGTGAAAGTGTCACCTCGACCTCCGGCGGATCGTCGAGCGGGAGCGACGCGGTCCTCTGGCGCCTGGCGCTCGAAGACGGTCTCGCGCCGAGCGGCCGTTCGCGCGTCGCCGCCGTCGACGGCACCGTCTACACCCTGGTCGCCGACACGGAGACCGAGCACCTTCTGGCCGCTAGCGCCGATCGCGGCGAGCGTCTCTGGTCGCTTCCCCTCGCGCCGCTGTTCGAGAACGCGAGCAACGGCGCTCGAGGAGAGGTGATCGTAGCGGGCGAGCGCCTCCTTGCGATCACCACGGCGTGTGTTCTGCACGCGGTCTCTCGGGCCGACGGCGAGCCTCAATGGCGAGTAAATCTCCTCGAGACGATCGGCGGCGCACCTGGCTCTCGCGGCTGCGAAACGAGCCCGGCGGTGAGCGGCGACCTCGTGGTCGTACACGCGGCAGGAGAGGAGTCGCGCCGCGTGGTCGCTCTCGATCTGGCGAGCGGTGACCTCGTGTGGAGCAACGACGAGGTCGAGCGTCCGCTCTACACCTCGCCGAGGATTGCTACTGTCGACGGGGTGGCGCAGGCGATTGTCCACACCTGGTCGACCGAGGGCGATTCTCGAAGCCGCCTTCAGGGCCTTCGGCTCGAGGACGGTTCGCTGCTCTGGAGTCACGACGTGGTCGGCGACTGGTCGTGGCGACACCCGCTCGACCTCGGCGAGGGACGCTTCCTGGTTTCGGGCTGGAATCGAGCGACCGCCCTGCAGGTGGTGCGGCGCGACGACACCTGGGCGGTGGAGCAGATGTGGCAGGACGACCAACTCGTGAGCCCAGTGAGAGTCGGCGCAGAGGTCTGCGGCTCGCGTAGGGGAGGTCTTTCGTGTGTCTCGATCGAGAGCGGTGACGAGACGCGCAGAGCGGAGATCGGAACGGTGCGCCTGGAGGTTCACGGTTCGACCCTGGCGGCCGTCTCCTACGACGGCGGGACGTTGAGCCTATTCGACGTTTCGGGCAGCGGCCTGGAGGAGCGTTTGGTGATCGGCATCTTCAACGCGGGGGCGGTGAACGACACCTCTCCGACGTTCGCGGGCGACCGGATCTACCTGCGCAATCACGAAGAGATGGTCGCTGTACGTTTGCGCTAGGCGTCAGTTGGCTCCGAGATTCAGGATCTCCGCCGGCACCGGCGGCGGGCCCTCCGGGATGTAGGCCTCGTAGATGAACCCTTCGGTCTTCTCGTCGAATTCGGCGCGAATTGCGGCGCGTGCCTCCTCGTCTTCGAACAGATCGACCATGGTGATCGCGAGTGCCTTGGCGGCGTGGAGCATCCCCTTGTGACCGATCGACATGCCGCCGGACGCGACCACCGGCCAGGCGTGCCAAGGAGCTCGGTACGGAGAGGTGGTAACCGATAGGTGAAGCGTCGGCACCACCCAGCTGACGTCGGCGACGTCGGTCGAGCCTCCTTCGGGCTCGCCCGGGTTCTCGTCGAGCGGCTCGAGACCGGACTTGAGACCGACCTCGTCGACCCCGGTGGCTCGCTGGATCTCCTTGGCAAACTCCTGTTCCGCCTCGGTGAAGGGGATCGCGCCGAGAGCGCTCATGTTGTTGTGGATCAGGCGCGCCCCGGTCATGTTGACCAGCATTCCGTAGTCGCCGGACTGCACTCGAAGCTCGCCCTCGACCCCGGTTGCGAGCGCCGCACCACGAGTGATGTCACGGGCGCGCTCGAGCAGCGCGTTGACGCCGGTGTGCTTCGAGTCGCGTAGCCAGCACCAGAGCTTGGCGTGCTCGGGGACCACGTTGGGAACATCGCCGCCCTCCATGATGGCGTAGTGCATGCGCACGGTCGGGCGCACGTGCTCGCGCATCTGATTGAGCGCGAAGGTGAAGAGTTCGAGCGCGTCGAGAGCGCTACGGCCGTTCCACGGATCGGCCGCTGCGTGGGCCGCGCGACCCCGAAACTCGACGACGAAGTCGACCATCGCCTGGGTCGACCCGGTGTCGGCCGAGTTTTCGTAGCTGGGATGCCACGCCAGGGCGACGTCGACGTCATCGAACAGTCCGTCGCGCACCATGTAGAGCTTGCCGCCGACCGACTCCTCGGCAGGGGTACCGTAGAAGCGAATCGTGCCGTCGATCTCGCCGCGCTCGATGAGCTCTTTGATCGCAACAGCGGCGCCGAGGCTGGCGGCTCCGAAGAGGTTGTGGCCACAGCCGTGCCCTCCGGCGCCCTCCTCGTAGGCTTCCTTGGTCGGTCGGGCCTTCTGCGAGATTCCGGGTAGCGCGTCGTATTCGCCCATGATGCCGATCACCGGGCTGCCCTTGCCGTACGTCGCGGTGAACGCGGTCGGCATGCCGGCAACGGCTCGCTCGACGACAAAACCGTGCGCCTCGGCGTGGTCGGCGAGCGCCTTGGCCGACTTCACTTCACGCAGGGCCGTTTCGGCGTAGCGCCAGACGCGGTCGCTCAATTCGGTCAGACCTTCGGCCTGGATGTCGATCGAGCGGATCGCGGCTCCCTTCGTGCCGTCGAGCTGAGCGGAGAGGGGGGAGGCGAGGACGGACGCGAGAAGGACGGGGCCAAGGGTGGTGCGGATCATGAGACCTCCGAGTCGGTGGTGAGAGGTCGATATCCTCTCATCGTGGTCGGGTTCCGAGCGGAGGTCTCGAGAAGGTGAGAGCACGATGGGTTGGCTGAGGACGATTCGCGAGTGGGGGTCGACGCCGGAAGAGCGCGCGCGCCCCTTTCCGTGCGACGAGGCTCTACCTGGCTACGACCATGCTTACTACCGAGCGGTGGACGTCGACGCCGAACCGGCGATCGTCTACCGCTGGTTCTGCCAGCTCCGGGTGGCGCCTTACAGCTACGACTGGATCGACAACTGGGGCCGGCGCAGTCCGCGGACTCTCACTCCCGGGCTCGAAGCGCTGGAAGTCGATCAGATCTTCATGAAGATCTTCCGGCTGGTCTCGTTCGAGCCCGATCGACACGTGACCGTGAAGCTCCGGCGAGGGGTGCGGATGCCGCCGACCGTCGTTTCGTACCTGGTGGTCCCGCGGGACGGTGGATGCCGCCTGTTGGTGAAGCTCGTCGCTCGGACATCGAGTCGCCTGAGCGCGTTTCTCCTCGGCTCGATTGGTGCCGCCGGCGACTGGTTCATGATGCGTCGCCAGCTGCTCAATCTGCGCGATCTCGCTGAGCGCGATCAGGCGGCGCGAGAGGCCGCCGATACCGGGTCGCTATACTGATCGCAGCTTTGCAGAGACTTCACAAGGCCCGCGGGGTGCTGTTGGCGGGCGTCTGTGGCGGGATCGCCGAGTTCCTCGGCTGGCCGAGCCGGACCGTGCGCGGGCTGTGGGTAGGCGTCACGATCCTCACAGGGCTTGCGCCCGGCTTCGTCGTCTACACCGTGCTCGCTCTGGTCATGCCGGGAGCCGAAACACCGCCACCGGGCTTTCACCTCGAGGACTTTCGCCAGCAGTAGCCGGCACACTCCGTCCTATTCGGGCGGCAGGATCTTGAGCTCGAACTCTTCGATCGCGTCGGGCCAGTAGTCGATCCGACCTTGGAACTTCAACTTCCACCCACCGGGGAGCCCGGGGAGGTCGGGAGACGGCTGGGCGTCGTGGGGGATGCGGAAGCTGACCGAGCCGAACTCGAGTGGGTAGCCCTCCCCCCAGTCGAGGATCTCGATCGAACGCGACTCGCCGTCTTCCTCGGAGTCCGACGAGCCTCGCGCCCGGGTCTGCTCGAGGTGGATCTTGAGCGCCTTGACTCGACTCGCAGCACGCGTGAACGTCCAGTCGATCTGGGCGCTCTCCCCCGGCTTGAGGGCGGAGCGACTGAGCCGCACGCGCGGTCGTGGATTGACGAGTGCGAGGATCGCGTAGGGGATGGCGCTCAACAGGAGCAGGCCGACGAGTACGAACGGGATGAGGAACAGCGCCAGGAACCAGTCGGTCGCGCCGTTTTTCCAACTCTCGTAGAGGACCCAAAGGAAGACCGAGAGCAGGCCGTTCCAGAGCAGAGCGACCAGGATCGAGCAGCCGAGCTTGCCGAGCGGGCCCTGGGCGGGCTCGAGGTGTACCGGCCCCGGCTCGGTCTCCACTGACTGAGGCGGCGCGACCCAGCTCGGCTTCTCCGCGTCGCGTCTCGACTGACGGCGCGACCAGAGGCCGAAGCCGAGCCCGGCGGCGCCGATGACGCCGAACAGGAGCGGGATCAGCCCGAACAGGAAGTCGAGGCTGAATCCGCGGTAGAGCACAACATCGAAAGGGTCCTCCGGGTTGACGTAGCACTGCGTGACCGTGCCCGGCGGAATCTCGGCGACCTTTGCGGCCTTGCCCTCGTAGCCACTCGAGGAGCCGCTCATGAACTTGTAACGATTCGACGAGTGCTCTTGCCCGTCGACTCGGTAGCGATAGAGAACTTCGATGCTGTAGGTCGTGCTGTCGTCGCCCTGGTGTGACTGAACGTGACTCGACTCGATTTCGCACGGCACCGGTTCCCACGAGCGAGCTTCGACGACCTGGAGGGCCGGCCAGAGGAAAAACGGCACGAACATGCCGAACCCGAGCAGAAAGAAGGCGCCGAAGAGAATCAATCCGATGACGGCTCCTTGGAGCTCCTTCTTCTTGGGCTTGCCGTCGACGTGAACCAGGTAGAGACTCCCGCCGCCGATGGCGACGAAGAGGAGCGGCAGCAGAATGAAGAACCCTCGCCACAGATTGGCGCGCTGAAGGTAGGAGCGGTGAGGTGCGTCGGGGTCGGTCCAGCACGGAACGGTCTCGCCGGTCGCGTAGCGGGCCGCGAGCCGTTCGACCTTCGACAAGTTCGAAGATCCGGCTCCATCGTGTCGCACCCGATCGCCCGTGTAGGTGTCTCCTCGAGCGAAGTAGCGGTAGCGCACCGAGAGCGAGTACTCGTCGGCCTTGGAGACGACCTCGGACGATTCGATGGTGCAGGTCGACTCCTGCCAGAAGTAGGTGCCGACCGCCTGAAAGAAGTCGATCACCAGCAGCACCGTGATCAGCAGGGAGAAGCCGGTGAACAGGCCGAGGCCGATGGTCGCTCCCCAGTTCCGTCGCTTCGGCGCGGCCGCCGTGTCAAGGGTCTCTTTGGTATCCGCCGTCATGAATGAGAGTGTCCGATTCTACTCGCGTCGCGTTAGGGTTCCCGGCGAGGCTGCCGATGAGTCGACTCGATCCCCAGAGCGTGCTCGAGACCGTGCGAGCGCTGTTGCGTCGGAACCAGATCGCGTTCGAGGAGATCGAACACCCACGGGTCGAGACATCCGAGGAGGCGGCCGCCGCGCGCCACATGTCGGTGCGACAGGGGGCCAAGTCGCTGCTGTTCAAGACCGACGATCGCTTCGGCGTCTTTGTCTTGAGCGGTGCGCGTGCCCTCGAGTCGCGCCGTATCCGGAAGTGGCTGGCGGCTCGGCGAACCCGGTTTGCGGATCTCGAAGAGCTCGCTCGGCTGACCGGTCTGGAGCCGGGCGCGGTGCCGCCGTTTGGTCGACCGGTGTTCGATCTGCCGATCTTCGCTGATCCTTCGGTACTCGAGCCGGAGCGAATCGCCTTCACCGCCGGCCTTCACACGCTTTCGATCGTCGTCGCCAGTCGCGACTGGCAGCGAGTTGCAAAGCCGGAGGTGTTCCCGTTTACACGCGAAGGGAGATCTTGATGGAGAGAGTGAGTCTCGAAGAGAAGTTCGGGCTGTTCAACGAGCAGTGGTCGCCCAAGGTGGTTGGCGAGCTCAATGGACAGTACGTGAAGATCGTCAAGTGCCAGGGCGAGTACCCTTGGCACCTCCACGAGCACGAGGACGAGCTCTTCCTGGTCGTGCGGGGACAGCTGAACCTCCGGTTCCGAGACCGAGTGGTGGAGCTAGGCGAAGGGGACTTCTGTGTGGTGCCGCGAGGGGTCGAGCACAGCCCGCAGGCGACCGAAGAGGCGCACGTCGTTCTTTTCGAGCCGGCGACGACCCGCAACACCGGCAACGTCGACCACGACCTCACCGTCGAAGCGGAAGACCTGCCTCGCTTGTGAGGCTTCAGGCGGGTTCGGCGAGCTCGAGGATCGCTCGCCGGAGCTTGGCGTGCCGGTCGAAGCGGGCGACGTAGTCGGATTCGCGCTTGCCGCCCTTGGCGCGCACGACCCCGGCGAGGGCGCTCCGCTCCCGCTTGGACCACCCTTCGACACCGGAGAGTATCTTGACGAGCGGTGCCCAGCGCTCCCACGCCTCGCGTTCCGTCGGGGCGAGCTCGCCGCTCGGCGTCTCGAGTAGCTCGTACACCTCGCGGGCACAGGTGCGCACGCCCCGCTCTCGGTCTGCGCCAAAACGCTCGGCCAGGTAGCCGGAGACGCGCTCACCGATGATGCCGAGATCGATTCGGCCCAAGACGTCACGTCGTGGCCGCGGTCGGCAGAGATAGAGAAACATGTACTCGGAGGCGAGCCGCTCCAGCGTGGAACGAGTCGAGCGATGCCCGGGCCGTGAGCGCATCTTGCTCAGCTCGGCCGTGACCAGACGTTTGACGCTGGGGTCGTGGGGCCGGAAGCCGAGCTTGTAGTAGAACCACCAGGCGCCCGAGCGAAGCCCTTCGTCGTTGCCGTAGCCGAGTTGGTACGGATCGATGGCGTAGGTGTCGGCGCCGAAGTGTCGGCCCGCTACGGACAGTACGCGGGCGAAGACCTGAGCCGTCTCCGCGCCGCGGAAGGTCTCGAAGATATTGAGAGCGATCTCACTCGAGCCGAAGAGTGAGTTGATCAGCGCGTAGCCGATCGGTACGCCGTTCTTGAGTAGCAGCAGCGCGTAGCGCGACTCGAGCAGCAGGCGATGCCGCGGCTGGGCGCCGCAGAGGGCCAGCTCGAGTCCGCCGCTGAAACGGACCATCCGCACATCGTTCTCGTCGGCCTGAGCGAACCCGTCGAGGTCTCGACTGCGCGTGACCATCGCCTCTCGGGCACGTCCGATCAACGCCTGTGCTTCCTGCAGCCAGACCGTGCGGGTCGACGGACGGAGACGCGGAACGAGCTGGCGAAGGTCGGGTCGCTTGTCGACGAGTGGCCTTCGCTGGGTCACGACGCGCGGCGCGGGGTGGCGTGCGCGAGTGCGGCTCGGTGTGTCGGCTCCGGGGGCCAGGTGGATGGGTACGTCGAGCTGTTCGTACATGCGCTCGCGGACGGCCTCGGACGCGTCGAGCTGGTCGAATCTCCGGATCAGGAACGCCGCATCGGTCTCGTCGGAGCGCTTGAGCGACTCGAGCCATTCGCGTGGCGTTCGCTCGACCATGTCGAGAGCCAGCGTCTCAGAGAACGGCAGGAGCAGGTCGAGCAGCGCGACGACTCGGTCGCCGTCCTCGAAGTCCTCCCAGTCGACGGTAAGGCGGTCGGGCCAGTGCTTGGCGAGCCAGCGCGCGGTCACCCAGTAGAAGCGGTAGTAGATGTCGGTGCCCGCGATTCCGCTGTCGACGAGCTCGTCGCGGTGCTGCTCGAGCTCTTCGCGTTTGGCGAAGCTCTCGAGCATCGCCTCGGCGCGGCGGAGTACTTCGCGGCTGTCTGGAAAGGCGCGGATCAGGCAGAGCGCCTCGTGCAGCCGGCGCACCTGAGCGGCGCTCCGAAGACGCGCGTCCTCGAGCCCCTCGAGCAGGGCGAGACGCTCCTCGGCCATCCCCCGGCCGTAGGTGAGCCGGATCCGCTCGAGGGCGTTGAGCAAAGTCGAAGCGGCCGGCACCGGAGGGAGTCTAAACCACGACACCGGCGATGAACCTTGCCCAGCGGAATCCGTAGGTGTCGACGGTGGCCCGTCGCGAGAGGCTTGCGCCGATCGCCGTCGCGGGCAATGCTCGCCTGGAGGAGGTGGAGACGAAGATGATCGAAGCGATCGATCTGAGGAAGGTCTTTCGAGTCAAGAAGGAAGAGGTTGTCGCGGTCGACGACCTGTCGTTCCGCTGCGGCAAGGGCGAGGTCTTTGGCCTGCTCGGGCCCAACGGAGCCGGCAAGACCACGACCTTGCGAATCCTCTCGACTGCGCTCCGGCCGACGTCGGGGACGATTCTCGTCGACGGTTTGGATGTTGCACAGGAGCCGGGCGAGGTGAGGCGACGTATCGGCTTCCTCTCCGGCGCCACGGCGCTCTACCCGCGGTTGACGCCGCGAGAGATCGTCACCTACTTCGCGCGCCTCTACGGCATGGAAGACGCGCTCATCGAGCAGCGCATCGAAGAGCTGTTCACGCGTCTCAACATGATGGACTTCGCCGATCGCAAGACCGACGTGCTGTCGACCGGCCAGAAGCAGAAGGCGTCGATCGCCCGCACGGTGATTCACGATCCGCCGATCGTGGTCTTCGACGAGCCGACCTCCGGCCTCGACGTGATGACCTCGCGCGAGATCATCAAGCTCGTTCAGCAGTGCCGTGACGAGGGCAAGTGCGTGATCTTCTCGACTCACTACATGGGCGAAGCGCAGCGGCTCTGTGACCGACTCGCGGTTGTCCACAAGGGGCGACTCTTCGCCGAGGGGACACCGACGGAGGTCATGGCTTCGACCGGTACTGACAACCTGGAATCGGCGTTTCTGCACCTGGTCGGGGAGGCGGCATGAACTGGCGCAACGTCTGGATCATCTTCCGCAAGGAGCTGCTCGACACACTGCGCGACCGGAAGACGCTAATGGTCATGGTGCTCCTGCCGATCGCGGTGATTCCCGCCATGATGTTCATCATGAACAAGTTCGTCGAGAGCGGCGTCAAGCGGTTGACCGAAGACGCCTCGATCGTCGCGGTGGTTGGACGTGAGAACGGGCCCTCGTTCGTGACTCTCCTGGAGCGCTTGGGCGAAGTCGGGCGCGATCCAGCGGCGCTCGCGGGTGTCGACGAGCCGCTTCTGACCGAGGGGCTCAACCGGCTGATGAGCCCTGACGAACTGCTCGACGCGATGCTCCTGAGCGGCGCCATCGAAGAGCTGCCCGAGGACGAGAAAGATCGGCTCGGTTCGGCTCGGTTCATCGAGGCGATCGACTACACACCGAGCGCTCCGGAACTCGCCGACAGCTTCGGAGCAAACGTCCCGGACTTCTTCGGCGACGCGCGCGAGCTCCGGCTGGTGTCGTCTGCGCGGGCGCTGCGTGAGCTCGGCGACCTCGATACGACCGAGCTCTTGAAGCGCGGTCACCAGCTGGTTGCGGATCGCCAGCGGCTCGAGGGGATGCGCACGGAGCAGCGCGAGGAGATCGATGCGCGAGTCGAGGTTCTCGACGTCGTTTCAGCCGAACTCTCGGCGGCCGCCCAGGCCGGCGACTACCACGCGATTCTCGTTCTACACGACGGGTTCCTCGAGTCGTTGCGTGGCGAGGGGACCGCAAGGTACAGCGTCCTCTACGACGAGTCTCGCGAGAAGTCGGCTGCCGCTCGCCGCAAGCTCGACCGGTTCGTCGACCGACTGCAACAGGGCGTGGTGCGGGCGCGCGTGGACGTTCGGGCGCTCCAGGGCACGCTGCTCGAGCCGTTCGACGGCGCGGAGCTCAACCTCGGCCGGGCGCGAAGCCCGCTGGCCTTCCTGCTTCCCTACATGGTGCTGCTGATGTGCTTCCTCGGTGCGATCTACCCGGCGATCGATCTCGGCGCCGGGGAGAAGGAGCGAGGAACGCTCGAAACGCTCCTGGTGACACCGGCCGAACGGCTCGAGTTTGTGCTCGGCAAGTTCGCGATGGTCTCGCTCGCGGGAATGGTCGCGACGGTGCTGAGCGTCTCGAGCCTGGTGCTCTCGGCGAAGGCGGGACTTCTACCGAGTATCGCGGCCGGAGGCCTGGTGCTGGACCCGACGGCGGTCGTCGTTTCGGTCGTGTTGATGCTGCCGGTCGCCGCACTCTTTGCGGCGGTGCTCCTGGCGACCTCGATCTACGCCAAGAGCTTCAAGGAGGCGCAGAGTTACGCCACGCCGATCAATCTGGCGATCCTCATTCCCGCCCTGGCTTCGTTTGTGCCCGGCATCGAGCTGACCATTCCGCTCTCGTTCGTGCCGCTGGTGAACGTGAGCCTGGCGCTCAAGGAGGCCTGGGCCGGCATCTTCAAGTGGGACTGCTTGGCCGTGATCCTCGCCTCGTCGATGGTCTATGCGGGCGCTGCACTCGCCTTCTGTACCAAGTGGTTCCAGCGCGAAGAGGTGCTCTTCAGGAGTTGATCAGCGTTTCGGCGTAGTCGATCCCATCCGGGGTGCGTGAGCCGTGCCAGGAGAGGAACTCGCCGTCGGCGATGCGAAAACGGCTGCGGTCGAGGCCGGTCCGCTCGGCGAGCTCTTCGATGTGTGATTCGGCGAAGGGAAACGGCTCCGTGCAGAGTAGAACCAGCTCCGGCTCCCCGGCGGTGAGTTCGGCCGGCTCGATCTCGGGATAGCGCTTGGCGCGGTCGGCGAAGATGTTCTCGCCGCCCGCGAGGGTGAGGAGCGCGTGGGCGAAGGTGTCGCGGTTGACCGACATCCACGGCTTGCGCCAGATGAGATAGGCGAATCGGGTCGGCGCTCGCCCCTCTGCCGCGCGGCGGACGCGGCGCTCGCGCGCCTCGATGTCGGCGGCGATCTCAGCGGCCTGGCGCGGACGCTCGAGTTCGTCGCCGATCGAGCGCACCATGGCCGCCGTCTCTTCGACCGTTCTCGGCATCGAGACGTGACAGTTCACCCCCGAGAGCTTCAGCTCCTCGGCATCCTCGACGCGATTCTCCTCTCGATTCATCAGCACGACGTCGGGCTCGAGCTCGACGATGCGCCCGACGCTCGGATCTTTGGTGCCGCCGATCTTCTCGATCGCGTCGATCCGTTCGGCCGGGTGAACGCAGTAGCGCGTAATGCCGACCAGCTCGGACCCGCGGCCGAGGTCGAAAGCGAGCTCCGTCAGACTGGGGCAGAGCGAGACGATCCGCACGAGCACAAGCATACGGGGCTCGGAGTGCGCCGTATACTTGCGCCTTCGTGTCGAACGAAGACCGACTCCCGCTCCTGCGAGCCCGGCCGGCCGACGTTGCGCCGAGAGCGCTCGTGGTGGGTGACCCGGGGCGTGCCGAGCGAGCCGCCGGGCTGCTCGACGATGCCGAGCGTGTGGCCTCGAACCGGGAGTACGCGACCTACACCGGTCGACACAAGGGGCGACGCATCACCGTCGCATCGCACGGAGTCGGCGCCGCCGGTGCCGGGGTCTGTTTCGAGGAGTTGGCGCGCGCCGGGGTCGAGAGTTTCCTTCGGGTGGGCACCTGTGGCGCCCTGCGCGACGACGTGAACGACGGCGATCTGATCGTCGCCACCGCCGCGGTCCGCGATGAAGGGCTGACGCCTCGACTCGTGCCGCTGGCCTACCCTGCGGTTGCCGACGCCGAGCTGACCGTCCATCTCGGCGCTTCGGCAGCTGCGAGTGGTGCGGTCGTCCATCGGGGGATGTCTCTGTCCACCGATCTCTTCTATCCGTCCAAGGTGCTGGGGCCTGACTTCGAGCGGTGGCAGGCCGCGGACCTCCACGCCGTCGAGATGGAGCTAGCGGCGCTCTACGTGATCGCGTCGCTCCACGGGTGCCGCGCGGCGGGCCTGCTGGTCGTAGACGGCAATCCGACGCGCGCCCCGAGCGACATGAGCGAATACGACCCCTACCGCGACGTCGTTCGTGAGGCGACCGGCGGAGCCTTGCGCGTCGCTCTCGACGCGCTGGCTACGTTCCCAGACAGCGACGGTTGAGCGGGCGATTTCGGGCCGCCGACTCAGACCGAGCACAGATTGACGTCGCCGTCGGCGCACTCGAGCTCATAAGCTCGAGTCAGCCATTTGAGCAGTACCTGTCCCGCCTCTTCGCTCGACCGGCCGAAGACGACGATGCCGTCTTCGTGCCCACCCATCGCCAGGATGGGCCGCTCGGGAAGGACGGTCTCCCGATAGAGGCGCTGGACCTCCCACGCCATCTCAGGCGTGCCGTAGGGGACTCGCTCGTTGGTCGTCGGCAGCTGTAGCCGGTGGGCGCGCCGCCAGAGGACGGGCGAGTGTGCGTGGAGCACGCAGCGAATGTGGGGCCCGAGGTCGTAGATCGCGCCGTGGGTCATCGACTCGGACGAGGGGTTGGTGGGCCCATGGCTGACGACCGAGTTGGCGGTGAAGTTGTAGCGGTCGATGACCGCGAAGTCGCCGAGACCGAGACAGCGCTTGTCCGACGTCTGGGTGCCCGTGATCAGGAACGTGCGTCGACCGAGCGCCGCAGACGGCGGGCCGAGTCGCGCGCTCACGTTGCCGTATGCCGCCCCCTCGTATCGACCGGGGTCGCGGCCGACGAGCCCGGTGAGAGCCATGACTTCGCGCCACGCGATCAGACGGCAGGCGGTCTCTCCCACTACCCTCGGCGTGAGCTCCCGGCGCGTGTGCTCCGCCCGGAATTTGATGACCCCTTCCTGCGCCGGCATCGGCAGGACTCTATCCAACTAGCGGTGGCCGAGGGCAAATCGGGGGACACAATACTCATTTCTCGGATCACCCGCCTGGTCGCATTCGCGGCGCTGCGGAAATGAGTATTGTGTCCCCCGATTTGCTAGGGCTCGACGCCGAAATCCTCTGCGGGCACGCCGAGTTGGTCGCAGAGCTCGCGAACCTCGTCCGGCTCGAGGCTCTCGTCGGGCAGCATGCCCTCCCGCAAGAGGCGGGTGAGATCACCTGGGGTGCCGAACTCGCTTTCGACGCGGGCCGCAAACTCGGCAACCGTCGGGCCGGCCCAACGGCTTCCGAGGGTGAGCTCGGTCTGGCGCGGACCCGAGAAGACGGGGCGCTGCTGATGGTGGGTCGGGTGACGTAGGGGTCTCATGGCTCTGTCGTCCTTTCGGTGCCTCCCTGAAGGAGATACGCAAGAAGTGAGCCGGAGGTCTGACTCCGGTCGCGCAGAGCCTGGCCGGCGCATGCGTCCGGGGAGCGTTCGACTGGTTACAATTCGGTGAAATGGACGTCTACGTCGGTACCAGCGGCTATTCGTACAAGGAGTGGTGCGGCCCCTTCTATCCGGAGGGCACGAAGCCGGCGCAGATGCTCGGTTTCTACTCCGAACACCTCCGGGCGGTCGAGATCAACAACACCTTCTACCGGATGCCCAAGCGGGAGGTCCTCGAGAGCTGGGCCTCCCAGGTTCCGGACGAGTTTCGGTTTGTCCTGAAGGTCACGCGGCGCATCACCCACTTCAAGCGCCTCAAGCCGGAGTCGATCGAGGAGCTCACCTACGTGCTCGAGACCAGCGATCTGCTCGGTGAACGCCGGGGGCCGATGCTCTTCCAGCTACCGCCCTACCTGAAGAAGAACATCGATCGCCTCCGAGCCTTCCTGGAACTCCTGCCGAGTGGGCTGCGCGCCGCGTTCGAGTTCCGCGACGCCTCGTGGTTCGACGACGAGGTACTCGAGGCGCTTGGCGAGCACGAGCTGTCGCTGGTCGTAGCCGACACGGGTGGCGAGAACGATCCGCCGCTCGCGAGGACGGCCGACTACGGCTACCTCCGGCTTCGCCGAGAGGACTACTCCGACGCCGAGTTGGAAGAGTGGGCGCGCCGGATCCGCGAACAGGGTTGGAGCGAAGTGTTCGTCTTCTTCAAGCACGAGGACGACGGGGCGGGGCCACGGATGGCGAAGCGCTTCGAGGAGCTGCTGGCCCAGGGGTAGCCCGCTAGGGCGGGGTCTGGAGGTCGATTCGCTTGATCTCCTCCAACTCGCGCTCGCTCTCGGCAAGCTGTTGGGTGAGCTGGCCGATGCTCTGTTCGAGGCGCGCCAACGCGGTCGTCAGGCGCTCGCTTTCGGCGAGCTGTTCCTCGCGCGCCTCCGCCGCTTCCTGGATTTCGAGCTGCAGGCGGTTGGACTTCTGAAGCAGGTAGTCGGCACGCTCCAACTGCGCCGCCAGCTCGGAGGCCAGCCGGTCTCGTGCCTGTCGCAGAGAGAGCATCAGCGTCGCCTGCTGAGCCCATGCGCTGCCGGGACGACTCTCGATCAACGCCTCGAGGAACCGGTCCGAGCTCTCGGGGTCGTGGAACTCGGGGTCGAGTAGAGAGTAGATGAGGCCGAGATGCAGTCGCGCCCGTGCCGCCGGGTCGCCGACCGCGGAGCCGCCCGTCAGGTATTCGAGATAGGCGGCTTCGGCGCGTGCGAAGTCGCCCGCGAGGAAGTGGCGATCGCCATCGGTCAGGCTGGAGGCGCATCCTGCGCCGAGCGCGATCGAGACGAGGACGAGCGGCGCCCAGCCGCGGAGTTGTCGAAAGAGTGACATGCGGCTCATCCGGCTTGGACCATTCTCGGCTCCATCGACGGGGGGAGGGTGACACAGAAGACGCTCCCGGCGTCGGCGTTGTCTTCGACCCAGATCGCGCCGCCGTGCGCCGCAACGATCTGACTGCAGATGGCCAGGCCGAGACCGACGCCGCCGGTGCGCGGTCGGCCGACCTGATGGAACTTCTCGAAGATCAACTCCTTCTCGGGATCGGGTATGCCGACACCGCGGTCCGCGATCTGAATACCGACCGCCGGCGCATCGTCGCCGCTCGGCGGATGGAGTCGCCCCGCCGGCAGAGTGCGCAGTTCGACCGAGGAGTCTCGAGGCGAGTACTTGAGCGCGTTGTCGACGAGGTTGCCGAGAAGTTGGATGATCCGGTCCCGATCGCAGTCGGCCAGTACCGCATCACTCGGAGCGACGACGTCGAGTGTGAGCCCCAGCTCGCGGGCCCGCGCCGAGAAGCTCTGGGCGACGTCCGCGACCAGCTCGACGAGGTTGTTCTCCTGAGTCTCGAAGAGGACGGCTCGCTCCTCCAGCCGGGCGAGGTCGAGCAGCTTGGTGATCATGTCGTTCAGCCGCCGGCTGCCGTCTAGGTTGAGCTCCAGCAGCTTTCGCTGTTTGGCGGTCAGCGGTCCGGGCAGCTCTTCGAGCAGGAGGCGGTTGGTCTCGTCCATCGCCACGAGCGGCGTGCGCAGTTCGTGCGAGACGTGGGAGAGGAAGTCGCGCTTCATCTGGTCGAGCTCGCCGAGTCGCGCCACCATGTCGTTGAAGCTCGTGGCGATGTCGGCGAACTCGTCGCTGCGAGAGTCGTCGAGTCGAGGGTAGGAGTAGATCCCGCGAGCGACCGATCGTGTCCCCTCTTCGAGCCGTCGCAACGGGTCGCGGATCGACCAGAGGGTAAGAGCCAGGATCGGCACGGCACACGCGAGGGAAACGGCTACCAGAATCCAGGAGGCGGTCTGAATGCGCCGGGTCGCCTCGATGTTTCGCTCGGCCTCCTGAACGATCGCCTGTCGCGCCGCTGCGGTGACGGTCTCGAGTTGCTCTCGAATGCCCTCCACGTCGGTGCGGATCGAGACGCGAATCACCTCGTCCTCTTCGGGAGCGAGGCTGCTGTCGACCGGCGCTTCGATCGGAAAGCGTGACAGGGCCGAGGCGTCCCACAGCCGCCTCAGTCCGTCGCTCTCGGCGCGCAGCTCGGGGCCGAGATCGAGCGCCTCGAGCTCGACCAGGCTGGTTTCGAACGAGGCCTGCAGTTCGCGCACGCGGTCGACGTAGAGCTCGTCTCGCGTCACCAGGTACTTGAGCGGCGCCGACTCGAGCTGAGGCGTCAGACGCAGAAGATCGAGCGACAGGGTCGCGGCCTCGAGTTCGATCTCACCCAGCAGGCGCTGCATCTCCACCAACCGCCGGATCTGGCTGGTGTTGTAGGCGAGCACCACAATGAGGATTGCGGTCAGCAGGCCCGAGCTCAGCGCGACCTTGCTGCTGACCCTCACCCGGACTCCGCGTAGGCGCGCAGCTTGTAGCGAATCGTCTTGACGTCGATCCCGAGCGCTCGCGCCGCTCTCGATTTGTTGTTGTCCATCTGCTTCAAGGTCTCGAGGATGAGTCTCTTCTCCGCCTCGGCAACCGTTGTGCCGGCGGGAATGACAACCCCGCCCGCCGCCTCGTCGCGTCGGTCGCGAATAAACGGTGGTAGGTGCACACTCTCGATCCAGCCTCGCCGAGCGACGATCACGGCCCGTTCGATGACGTTGCGCAACTCGCGCACGTTGCCCGGCCAGCGGTAGGACGACATCGAGGCGAGGGCGTCGTCGCTGATCCCTTCGGCCTTGGCGCCGTGCTTGTCGTTGAATTGTCGAATGAAGTGGTGGGTCAGCAGCGCCAGATCGTCGATCCGCTCGCGCAGCGGGGGGAGCTCGACCGTGAACACGCTCAGCCGATAGAACACGTCCTCACGGAGCTTGCCCTGTTCGACGGCTTCGTTCGGTTTACGGTTGGTGGCGGCGATGACGCGCACGTCGACCTGTTGGTCACGAGCGCTGCCGATGCGGCGGACCTTGCCGTCTTCGAGGACCCTGAGGAGCTTGGCCTGAATGCCGATCTGCATCTCGCTGATCTCGTCGAGAAAGAGGGTGCCGGTGTCGGCCTGCTCGAAGTAGCCGGGCCGCGAGCGGAGGGCGCCGGTGAACGCTCCCTTCTCGTGCCCGAAGAGCTCGCTCTCGGTGAGCGTCTCGGGGATCGCCGCGGTGTTGACGGCGACGAACGGCTTGCCGGCGCGGCCGCTCAACGCGTGGACCGTCTGGGCCACGAGCTCCTTGCCGGTGCCGCTCTCGCCGGTGATGATCGCCGAGGCGTCGCTGGCCCCGAGCGTCTCGAGCAGTTGGAAGACCTGGCGCATCGGTCGCGAGCGGCCGATGATCGCGCCCAGTCCCGCCCCTCGGTCGAGGGTCGACTCGAGGTGGCGGCGGGCCCGACGCTGGGAGATCTCGGTGCGCGCCGTTTCGAGCACCGCCTCGAGTTTCTCGTAGTCGAGCGGTTTGGTCAGGAAGTCGAGCGCCCCCTGCTTGAGTGCTTCTACCGCCGAGTCGACCGTGCCGTGCGCAGTGATCAGCACGACCGGCCGACTCGTGTCTCCCGCCTTGAGAATGCGCAGGAGTTCCAAGCCGTCCATGTCCGGCATCATCACGTCTGAGATGACGAGGTCCGGTTGGACGCTCTCGGTCACCTCCCGTGCCTCGCCACCCGAAGCCGCCAGATGGACCTGGAAGCCCATTTGCTCGAGGCGCATCTCGAGCACCTCGCGCATGACCGCTTCGTCGTCGACGACCAGTATCCGGAGCCCGTTCGTCACCTTCACCTCCACTTTGGCCACCACCCTCGCACTCCCCCCGGGCACGGGCGGGCGGTCATCTTACTAGGAAAAAATTCCCCACTTCTAGGGGTCGGTTTCGCGCGCTTGGAAGCCGCTCTCGCGGAAACCCCTTGAAACGTCTGGCTTATTCAAGCCTGCGCAAGTTGGTATCGGCTTTGCGGTAGGAGGGAGACGTGTTCGCTTGGATTACATCGGATGGGAGGGAGTCGCGGGATGGCATGGAGCAACAAGGATTCCGAACGTACGTCGTCGCCACAGGCTGGAGAGGGGCCGGGTCTCGCAGTGCCGGGTGAGCGAGTGGCAAGGCTCGGTCCCTCTCTGGTCGTTCATGGAACGTTGGCCGGCGAAGAGGATCTCCTCGTCGAAGGCCGTCTGGATGGCGAGATCTCGCTACGCCAGAACCGCGTGACGATCGGCGAGGGTGGTCGGGTGAAGGCGGACGTCTACAGCAAGAGCATCTGCGTCGAAGGTGAGGTGAACGGCAACCTCTTCGGCGAAGACGAAGTTGTGATTCGCCGAAGTGGCAAGGTGCGAGGCAACGTCACCGCGCCCCGCGTCACGCTCGAGAACGGAGCGAAGTTCAAGGGTTCGATCGACATGCAGCCCGGCTCCGAGAAGAAGCCGGAACCGAAGAAGGGTTCCCCTACGGCCAAGGCCGAGATCAAGGCTCCGAGCGCCGCGCCCAAGCAGCGCGTTGGCGGCGCCGGTTGAAGCTTCCGTTGAACTAGGTGGAAGGAATCGTATGTACACAAACGTTTCGAGGCTACTGATGATCGTGGCGACCGTGGGTGTCGTTACCAGTGGCTGTGCAACCAAGAGCTACGTTCGGACCGAGGTGGGAGACGCGGAGACGCGTAGCTCCGACCGGATCGCGAGCGTCGAATCGCTCGTCGAGCAGAACCAGGAGATGCTGACCGCCCAGGAGGGTGAGATCGACCGCCTCTCCGCAGAGACCGCCGAGCTGTCGAAGACGGCCCAAGACGCGCTCGAACGCGCAGTGGCCGCCGGCAAGCTCGCCGAGGGTAAGTTCCTCTACGAGACGATTCTCAGTGACGACAGCGTTCGGTTCGACTTCGACCGTGCTGAGCTGAGCGGCGACGCGCAGACCGCGCTCGATGCCTTCAGCAGCGAGTTGATGGTCCGCAACGAAGGTGTCTACATCGAGATTCAGGGACACACCGACGCCACGGGTACCGAGGACTACAACCTGAACCTCGGCGAGAAGCGGGCGGAGAGTGTGCTCCGATATCTCAACGCGCGGCACGGTCTGCCGCTGCATCGCATGTCGGCGATCTCCTACGGAGAGTCGGCACCGCTGGTCGAGAACAGCACGCCAGAGGCGCGCGCAAAGAACCGCCGCGTCGCTCTGGTCGTCCTCAAGTAGACCAGCGCTCAACAGGTTTCCACGCCGGGCTGTATTGCTCCTTCATCTCTTCCCCCCAGACGCGTACAGCCCGGCTTTTTTCTTTCTTCGATCTACCGGCTCGACCGTCTCGTCGGTGCTCCGACTCCTCCAGGTAACCGCTGCAGCTCGGTACGGAGGCCGGCGAGGGGGTCGAGCCGGTCAGCTCTCCGCTGCGGCTACGTCCTGCTTGCGCAGGTGCTGGTCGACCATCACCGCAGCGATGTTGCCTGTCCCCATCGCGACCGCCACCTGCTGGGTCATCGGGCGGATGTCGCCGGCGATCCAGACGCCTGGAACGTTGGTGTCACCTCGCTGGCTCTTGGGCTGAGCGTGGTTCTTGGTGGCCGCCATCTCGACTCCGAGCTGCTGGGCCAGATCGGTCCGACCGACCACCGGTGACGAGACGAAGAAGGCCTCGGCGTCGATCGATGTGCCGTTGGCGAGTCGGAGCGACTCGAGATGACCGGTCTTGCCCACGAACTCACTGATCTCACCGAAGATGACCTCGATGCCCTTCGCATTGAGTCGATGTGCCAGTTCCTCGTCGAGCTCCCGGTTCTCAGCGGTGACGAGCACGCGCAGCTTGTCGGTATAGCGCGACAGTCCGAGAGCCATGTAGGCACCACCTCGAGCACTCGAGGTGGCGATCACCACGGTCGGCTTGTTGTTGATCAGCGGCGCCTCGCAGTCGGGGCAGTAGTAGAGGTTGCCTTTGCCGGCGTATTTGAAGCACGCACGGTAGTCCCCGTCGGCCGTGGGGTGATACCGGGCCACGCCCGTCGCCAGCAGCACGGTACGGGCGTGGAGCGTTTCGTCGCCCTCGAGCGTGAGCGTGAAGTCGCCCTCCGAGCCGGTCGCGGTGACGACGTTGGCCTTGCGGAGCTCGGCACCCATCTCCTTGGCTTGGGCAGCGAGTTGCCTCTGCAGGTCGATGCCTTTGACGTTGGGCATGCCGGGTACGTTGAAGAGCTCTTCGATGGTGAAGAAGAGCGGGCCCGTGCGGCGGTCGAGGATCAGTACCTTGCGGTCGTGCCACGCGAGGTGGAGCCCGGCGGTCAACCCGGCTGGGCCGCCGCCGACGATGATCGTGTCGTACATAGTGAGCCGGCCGTCCTATTCGATCGTCGACCAGTCGATCGGCGAGGGGTCGTCGAAGACGAGGTCGGGCAGCTCCTCGAAGACCGCGACGTCGGTGTGCGCCCCCTGGCCGCGGTTGTCGGAGAGCAGGATGGCACCGTGCTGCTGCCAGTTGTGCCAGGGCGTCTGGAACCGCGCCTCTGCGTCGTCGGCGGTGGAGTAGAAGTCCCACTGCTCGACGAGCCCGGAGTCCTTGGCGACGTAGACCAGATACTTGTTCTCGGGCGTCCGTCCGACCCCCTCGAAGGTGAGCTGAACAACTTCGGCGGGCCGTTCGTCGGTCATGACGCCGTCACCGGAGTAGAGGAGCGTCACGCCGGAGTCCTTGAGTTTGTAGGGCATGACGAGCCAGTAGCTGTCATTGATCCAGGCGGACTCACCGTTGTCGAGCATCGTCGAGAGCTCTTCGCCGGCCAGCTCTTGTCCGTCACGCCAGGCGCGGCCTGTCTTGTCGTGGATGTTCATGAGGATGACGTAGGGCTTCTCGTCCTCGCGCCCCACCCCTTCGACGCGAATACGTCCGGTGTGTTTGTCCCAGACGTGTGCACGCCGGCCGAAGAAGCGCCAGCGCAGGTAACGGGTCTGGTCCCACGCCGGTCGTCCGCCCATCGCCTCCATGACCGCGTCCGCGATCTCGATCGCGCGCGCGTCGGAGCCCTCGAGGTCGAATCCGGGGGCCGGTGGGTTGACGTGATGTTCAGCTTCGGAGGGGAAGGTCGCCAGCGCGAGTATGGCGAGAGCAGAGAGGAAAAGGCGCGTTGTTTTCAAGTCGATCTCCCTGTGTGGAAGGCAAATTTCGGAGGGGGCGAAACGCTACCACGGGGGTACGCTCGAACCCGACTCCGATTCCTACGTATGAAAGGGGTGGCCTGGTTGTCTCGCCCGAGCTTTTACTACAAGCTCGGAGTTCGGCATGTGTCGTGCCGTCAGGATCCACCCCTTGCAAAACAAGAGAGAAGAGCATCAGGAGGAGGTTATGACTCGAACTTTGACTGCGGTCGCCGCAGCCGTGTTTCTTTGTGTAGCGCCGATGTCCGCCGAGGAGATGGCCCTCACGGACGTCCTCGACAAGCACTACGAGGCCATCGGAGGCCTCGAGGCCTGGAGTGCCGTGACGTCCGCCAAAATGGTTGGCAAGATGAGCGCCCCCCAGGGCTTCGAAGCGCCCTTCACCATCATGTTCAAGGTCCCCGGCAAGTCTCGCCTGGAGTTCACCTTCCAGGGGATGACCGGCGTTCAGGCGGTCGACGGTGACGTGGCCTGGCAGATCATGCCGTTCATGGGCAAGACCGAGGCCGAGCCGATGCCCGAAGAGCAGGCGAAGCTGATGATCGAGCAGGCGGACTTCGACGGCCCGCTGGTCAACTGGGAAGAGGATGGCAACCAGATCGACTACGAGGGCACAGAGGACGTCGAGGGGACGACCGCCCACAAGCTCAAGGTCACGCTCGAGTCGGGCGACGTACGCTACTACTACCTCGACGCCGACTACTTCCTGCCCATCAAGAGCTCCGGCAAGACCACCATGCAGGGCCAGGAGCAGGAGTTCGTGACGATCTACGGTGACTACAAAGAGGTGGGCGGCATCATGATGGCGCACTCGATCGAGAGCAAGCCGGCTGGAGCGCCCGCCGGTCAGGTGATCACCATCGAGACCACGGAAGTGAACGTCGACATCGGCGACGATCAGTTCTCGATGCCCGCCGGCGAATAGCGCCCGTTCTCATTCCACTTCAAGCGCCGCGCCGATGAGCGCGGCGCTTTTGCCTGCTCAACTCCTGGAGGAGTCGCATGTCTTACGCCTATCGAAACGCCCTACTCGTTCTCACCCTCGTCGCCTCGGTGGCGCCGCTTACGGCGGCCGTCGACGAGAGCACTTTTGGTGGCTTGGAAGCTCGAGCTATCGGCCCGGCCGTGATGAGCGGCCGGATTGCCGCCCTGGACGCGGTTGCGGAGGATCCGCTCACGATCTACGCGGGAACCGCCAGCGGCGGGGTCTGGAAGTCGATCGATGGGGGCACCAGCTTCAAGCCGGTCTTCGACGACCATATCCAGTCGATCGGTGCGATCGCGATCGATCCGAACGACAAGGAGACGGTCTGGGTCGGGACCGGTGAGACGTGGACTCGCAACAGCACGTCGGTAGGCGACGGTCTCTACAAGAGCACCAACGGAGGCGACAGCTGGAAGCGGGTAGGCCTGGAGGATTCCGAGCGCATCGCGCGCATCGTCGTGGATCCCAACGACTCGAATGTGGTCTACGTCTGCGCCACGGGCCATCTCTGGAACGCAAACGAAGAGCGCGGTCTCTACAAGACGACCGATGGCGGTGAGACCTGGGCAGCCGTGCTCCAGGTCGATGCCGACACCGGCTGTTCAGACGTCTCGATGGATCCCGAGGACTCGTCGATCCTCTACGCGGGCATGTGGCAGTTCCGTCGGCAGCCGTGGACCTTCAAGTCTGGCGGCCCCGGGAGCGGTCTCTACAAGAGCTCCGACGGAGGCGACAGCTGGAAGGAGCTCACGAACGGACTGCCGGCCGGAGAGAAGGGGCGCATCGCGGTAGACGTCGCACCGTCGCGCGGCCGGACGATCTACGCCGTGGTCGAGGCGGAGGAGACGGCTCTCTACCGCTCCGACGACCTGGGTGAGAGCTTCCGCGAGGTCTCGACCGCCTTCGCCGTTCAGGTGCGCCCGTTCTACTTTGCCTACGTGGTGGTCGATCCGACCGATCACGAGCGTGTGTACAAGCCGGGTCTTCAGCTCGGCTCCTCAGTCGACGGTGGCTCGACGTTCAACGTCCTCGCCGGCTCGACACACTCCGACCACCACGCGCTCTGGGTGAATCCTCACAACGCGAACGAGCTCATTCTCGGAACCGATGGCGGTGTTTGGATGTCGAGCGATCGGGGTGTGAACTGGCGTCTCGCGCGCAGTCTGCCGGTCTCCCAGTTCTACGAGATCAGTTACGACATGGCCGAGCCGTACAACGTCTATGGCGGCCTTCAGGACAACGGCACCTGGCGCGGGCCTTCGCAGAGCGTCGGCGGCATCGAGAACAAGGACTGGCAGAACATCGGCTTTGGCGACGGCTTCCACGCGTTTGTCGATCCGACAGATCCGGACTCGGTCTACGTCGAGTTCCAGGGCGGCAACATCCTTCGCCACAACATGGTTACGGGCGAGACGCGCGACATCCGACCGCTGGAGCGGGAAGGCGACCCGCAGTACCGATTCAGCTGGAACACGCCGATCCACCTCTCGCCTTCGGGCTCTGGTCGTGTCTACGTCGGCGGTCAGTTCCTCTTCCGCTCCGACGACCGGGGTGAGTCGTGGTCGAGGATCTCGCCCGATCTGACCACCAACGATCCGGAGAAGCAGCGCCAGCGCGAGTCCGGCGGTCTCACGATCGACAACTCGACCGCAGAGAACCACACCACCATCTACACGATTAGCGAGTCGCCTCTGGACGGCTCGATCGTCTGGGCTGGTACCGACGACGGCAATCTGCAGGTGACCCGAGACGGTGGTGAGAGCTGGACCAACACTGTCCGAGCGATTGCAGATCTCCCGGCCAACACCTGGGTCGCGCACGTCGCTGCGGGTCGGCACGAGAAGGGCACCGCCTATGCGGCCTTCGACGGCCACCGTACCGGCGATATGAACACCTACCTGTACCGCACCGACGATTTCGGTGCGTCGTGGACCGCTCTGGCAGGAGAGGGCATCGAGGGACATGCGCACGTGATCGTCGAAGATCCGGCGGTTCCGCATCTGCTCTTCGCCGGTACCGAGCTGGGGCTCTTCCTGAGCATCGATCGCGGTGAGAATTGGGTGCGCTTCACCGGCAACTTCCCGAAGGTTCCGGTGCGCGACCTCGCCATTCATCCGCGCGATCACGACCTGGTGATCGGCACGCACGGTCGCGGCATCTACATCCTCGACGACATTACGCCGCTGCGTCACTTGACGCCCGAGATCCTCGACTCCGACTTCGCAGTGTTGCCGACTCGCGCGGGCGAGTTGGCGATCCCCTCGGCGGCCTTTGGTTTCTCGGGTGACGACGAGTTTGTGGGTCGCAACCCGTTGCCGGGTGCCAGCATCGTCTACTACCAGAAGAAGCGACACCTCTTCGGCGATTTGCGCATCGAGGTCGAGTCGCCCGATGGTGAGCAGCTGGCAACCCTTCCCGGCGGCAAGCGGAAGGGGCTCAATCGGGTGACCTGGTCGACCCGTCAGAAGGCACCCAAGATGCCCGCGGCGACGGCTCTGGTCATTCAGCCGTTCGTCTTCTTCGGGCCGCGGCTACCGGAGGGCACCTACCCCGCGCGAATCGTCAAGGGGAAGGAGACCTTCGAGGCGCCCGTGACCCTGGTGCCGGATCCACGTTCGGCCCACAACGCCGCCGATCGCAAGGCGCAGTACGAGGCGGCGATGGCGGTCTACCGTGATCTGGGCGAGCTGACCTACCTGGTGGAGGCGTCTGTGGCGCTCCGAGACGCCGCAGTAGCGCGCGGTGAGGGGCTCGCGGAGCGTGACCGCCTGGCGCGGGCGCTCAAGGGGCTGACCGACGATCTCGAGACCTTCCGTTCCGGTCTGGTTTCGACCGATGCTGCCGGTTGGCTCTCGGGCGAGGAGTTGCTCCGAGAGGAGCTTGGCAACCTGTTCGGCGGAATCAACGGCTACGGAGGTCGACCGAGTCAGTCCCAGCTCGATCGAAAGGAGTTCCTGCACGCGAAGCTCACGCGGGCAAAGGATCGCTTCGACGCGCTGACCGGCGAGGCGGGGCTGTCGGAGGTCAACGCACTACTGGAGCGCAAGGAGCTGGAGCCCCTCAGCGTGCTCAGTCGCGACGTGTGGCGGGCGCAGGATACGAGCGCCGCCGCCGCGACCGCTTTCGAGCTGACACCGAAGTCGGTGAAGTGGCTCTCGCGGGTCGTGCCGAGCGTCTTCTTCGGAGTTCGCTAGGTGGGCGAGCGTCGGGTCTGGCCGAGTCCCGGCCCGACGCCCTACCCGGCTTCTGAACCCGGCTCGGTTTCAGGAGTCTCGTTTCGGGATGTGTCATCGGTCGAAGATACTAGATCTCTAGTATCTTGAGAAGTCGTCTCGAAGCGACCGTCGAGATGGCGCAAGCAGTGCTCGAGGAAGGCGAGGAGGTCCGCCTCGGGGACCAACACCTCGCCTCCGTCCCAACCGGTCACCATCCACATCTCGAGCCAGGGGTCGAACAGAACCAAGGTCCGTCGGGGGCCGCGAAAGGTCGGCAGGCTTCGGAGATCGCGAGGCTTCATCTGCAGTCGAGGTGGTCGAGCGCGCCGACTGGAGGGGGGAGCGGCGCGGTGCTGTGTCGGAATGGTGGCGGCGAAATGCTGGCGCAGATTGTAGAGCAAAGCCCGGCGTCGAGCAAACGGTCCGAACGAGGCGCTAGACTTGGAGCTTGGAAGCGAACGGACCCATCGCTGAACTCTCCCCTTCAGAGTGGGAGCTGATGCTCATCTGCTGGGAACTCGGCAGGCCGTCGGCTCGCGAGGTGCACGAAGCTACGCCGGCGGCCAATCGACGCGACTACCGGACGGTGCTCGCGACGCTCAACAACATCGTCCGCAAGGGTTATCTCGAAGTCGAGAAGCACCCCGGTCCCCGGAACATCCCCACCAACCACTACCTCCCGACTTTGAGCCGACGCGCTGGGCTCGAGCGTCGAATTCGCCGTTTCCTGACCCAGGACCTGCGCTCTGAGCCGGAAGACCTCGCGGTGCTCGAGGAGCTCCTCAGGCGTGGCGCTGAGCGCGAGTCGGACTCGTAGCACACCCTCTTGCTCACGAACGCTCGAGCGGCTGGCCGGCGTGTCGACGGATCGTCATAGCCGCATATGCGCGCGCGGCGAACGGTACGCCGTTCTTTGCGCAGCAATTTCCTGAAGTTCTCTCCGGGTCGGTAAATACCGGTCCTCGCCAGGGGCGAGTGGTCGAAATTTCGCCTGGAAATCGCTCGCAATATCGGTGCGATTCGAGCGGCGCGTTTCATTGGGTCGAAGCCCCCCCGAGGGCAATCTGCTCCCCGTCAGACGTGTCGTCGAGGAGGGGACTTCGGTGGTCGCAACACAGCGCACATTCGCAATCGCATCGGCCTTCATGGCCGCGCTCGTGTTGGCGTGGGTAGGCCCGGTCCTTGCCCAGGACAACGAGAGTTATCACCATCTCGAGGAGCTTAAGCTCCGAGCGGGCGTGAAGCCGTACGAACGCATGATCGCCGGCGCTGCCTTCCCGAGCGAGCGCACCGTCTTCTTCGACTCGATCACGGGTGTCGAGGTCTGGAAGATGACCAACGATCCCGCGGTCGTGCGTCACGAGTACTACGACATCCCGGTGTGGAACCGGGACGGCTCTTGGATGTTGGTGCTTCATCAGGGCGGCGTTCTACCGAACCCGAACTGGCTCATCGGCGCGGACGGCGGTTTGCTGCAGACCCTGCCGGAGTCTTCGGTCGTGGACTACAAGTGGTCGTGGCTCGATGCCGACGATTTCTACGCAATTGACGGCAGTGAGATCGTGCGCCTGACCTGGCCGACCTGGACGATCGAACCTCTGTTCGACTTCGAAACGGTAACGCCGCCCTTCGACATCGATCGGCTGTCGCAGGTGCCGTCCCACCCGGCCGACGATCGCCTGCTCTTTCACACGCGCGAGCTGGGTCGCTTCTTCTCGTTCGACGTCGACCTCGATCAGCTCACCGAGGTGCCGACCGACGGCCGCTGGGCGGTGGTCGACGGTATCCATCGGCTGCGTTGGACCCGTGACACGGACCACAACATGTTCTTCGGTCAGAACTGGGTGCTCAACGGTGGGACGCCGACGTTCGACCGTCGCCAGTTCATCATTCCTATGGCCGGGGCTTTCGATCCGCTCGACGAGTGCATGCTCCCCGGCGTCGCCGACCGCACCAAGCATCCCGACATGAGCATGGACGGCCTCGCGGTCACCGGCTTCATCGAGCATGACTTCTGGGTCTTTTACTGCGGCGGCGAGGAGACCAGTCGAACCCTTTACGAAGCCGAGAAGAATCACCACGGTTCGAACTCCTACGACGACCGCTGGTACGTGATCGACAACAGCGCCGACTTGGATAACTACACGGTCGGCGGGCTCGACGCGTCAGACTCCAACGTGCTGCTGTCACTCGACGGCCGAGCGCAGATGATCCTGAACTACCACTACTCCCTACAGGCGGAGTTCGACGGCCATACCGAGCCGCGCCCAGCCTCGAGCCCCGACGGTACGAAGTACGCTTTCGACTCGAACATGATGAACCGGGGCGTTGTCGGGGCCGAGGGGAACTCGGACGTCTACGTGACCGTCGTCCGACGCCCCTTCCCACCGACCGACATCGACGCGGTGGCCGGCCAGGGGGACGTTCGCATCACCTGGAGCCGGCCGCTCCACAGCCCCGACGGCCTGCACTGGAACCCGGGCAACCTCTCCCGTGAGATCGCCGGCTACCACGTCTGGCGGGCGGAGCAGAGCGGTGGCCCCTACACACAGATCACGGACAGCCCGGTCGCGGACACGCTCTATTCGGACGTGACGGCGATCCCGGACACCGTCTACTACTACGTGATCCAGTCGGTCGAACCCTCGGGGCTCGGAAGCGTCTTCTCGGCGGAGGAGGCGGCCTCGACCAGCGTGTCGAGCTGGCAAGGTTCGGTGCGCCACCACTACGAAGCGGAGCTGGCGACCGTCGAACTGCCCTACGTGCCGCAACTCGGGACGGAAGGGGCATCGGGCGAGTGGTTCGTCGGCACCTTTGCCGTCGAGCCCGATCCGGTCCACCCGTTGGAACCGCTGCCCGCGGCGGTGACCTTCTCCGTCCGCGCGCCGCTCCCGTCGACCTACTACCTCTGGTTGCGGCTCCGGTCCTTCGGCGGCGCCACGAGCACCTTCGACGTCGACCTCGACAGCGTCTCGCTCGGTTCGGTGGACGTGAGCGACGACGCCTGGACCTGGGTCCCGCTCCCCGGCTCCTTCTCGATGGCTACCGGAGACCACGATCTGGCGGTGTCTACCATCGACCTCGAGGCGGGGATCGATCTGATCGCAGTGACCGACGATCCGTCGTACGTACCCGCGGGGCGAGCGGGCAACGACACGACCGCTCCGGCGCCACCTTCTAACACTCGCTTGGTGGCGATAGACGGCACCACGAAGAAGCTCCTCTGGGACGCCCCGCCCGACAACGACGTTCAGTACTACAACGTCTACTGTGGCCGTGACGATACGTATGCCTTGGCCAACCCGAATCGCCTCTACTCGCCGACCGACACGGTTGTCTGGGACTGGGGTATCCCGGCCAGCACGACCACGGTCTACAAGGTTACGGCGGTCGACCGTTTTGGCAACGAATCGGCGCCGGCGGTGCACGATCCGGCGGTCTCGGGTGAGGGCAGCGCTCCGGTGTCGTTCGACGACGTCTACAACATCGACGAAGACACGGTGCTGGCGCCGGGCGGGCTCGGTGTGCTCGAGAACGATCTCGACCTCGACGACGACATTTTGAGCGCCTCGCTCGTCGAGGATGTAGCCGACGGAACGCTCGACCTTGCGGCCGACGGCAGCTTCGTCTACACGCCGGCTGCGAACTGGTCCGGAACCGACTCGTTCGTCTATCTGGCGAGCGACGGACTCGCCCTCTCGCTCGAGGCGACCGTGACGATCACCGTGGCGCCGGTCAACGACCCGCCGCTGACGGTTGTCGACAGCTATACCTCCGATGAGGATCTGCCGCTGATTCGCACGCGGATGACCGGGGTGCTCGCCAACGACAGCGACGTCGAAGACGATTCGCTTACCGCACTGCTCGTGAGCGACGCTTCCCACGGGACGGTAACCCTCAATGCCGACGGATCGTTCGACTACGACCCCGAGCCGAACTTCAACGGCTCCGACGGCTTCACCTATGAGGCTTTTGACGGCACGGATTCCTCGGGCGTGACGGTGGTCGCCATCACCGTCAATCCGGTCGACGACGCCCCCGACGCGTTTGCCGACGGCTACAACGTTGTCGAGGACGGCCAGTTGGTGATCGACGCCCCCGGCGTTCTCGACAACGACGTCGAGTTCGATGGTGAGTCGCTCTCCGCGGTGCTCGACGAAGACGTGGTGAACGGCACGCTGTCACTCAATTCCAACGGGCGCTTCGTCTACACACCGAACCCCGACTTCGCCGGCGTCGACCGCTTCTACTACCGGGCCAACGACGGCATCAGCGACTCGAACGTGGTGGTGGTCACGATCACGGTCGACGAAGTGAACGATCTGCCCGTGGCTCAGGACGACGCCTACGCTGGCGTCGAGGACTCACCCGTTCTCGCCAACGCCGGGGTGCTGCTCAACGATTCGGACGTCGAGACGGGCAACCTCGATGCCGTGCTGCTGACGGAGCCGGCGGTTGGGCTCGTGATCTTCGACTCGGCAACCGGTGATTTCATCTACTACCCCGAGAGGAACTGGAGCGGCGTGGCGAGCTTTACCTACGCCGCCACCGACGGCGAGGACCAGTCGGTGCCAGCGACAGTGACGATCACCATTGATCCCGTCAACGACACGGTGCGGCTGCGCAATCGCGGCTACACGATCGACGAAGACGAGGTTCTGTCCGTGACTGCGCCGGGCCTGCTCGCCCGAGTGCGAGATCCCGATGGAGACCCGCTGACGGTGGAGCTGGACCAGGACGTCAACCGCGGCGTCTTGGACCTGAACGCCGACGGCAGCTTCGTCTACACGCCGGAACTCCATCACTCCGGCTCGATCACCTTCAGGGTCAGGGCCAACGACACTCACGAGCTGTCTCTGCCGACAACGATCAAGATTACGGTCGTCTCGGTGCCGGACGCTCCGACGGGAGTGGCCGACGCCTACACCGCCGCGCAGGACACGGAACTCTCCGTGCCCGCACCGACCGGTGTGCTGACCAACGATTCCGACGGCGATGGCGATCCGATCACCGCGGAGCTCCTCGACGCGCCCGCGCACGGCACGTTGACCGAGTTCAAGCCGGGAGGGCGTTTCGACTATGAGCCCGCCCCAGGATTCGTGGGTGAGGACACGTTCACCTATCGGGCCACGGACGGAGAGCTCCTTTCGGAGCCGGTGACAGTGACGATCACGGTCGAGCCCTCGACCGGGCCCCGCATTCGACGGGGTCGCGGTGGCCCACGTCGGATGGGCCGTCGACGCGCCTCCTGAGCCCGGACGTCGCCCACATCGGCGACCCTCCCGTATACTCCGGGTGTCTCTGGACAGTCCGCGTATTGATCTCCAGAAGGGGGAGTCATGCAGCACATCGGCAAGTGGGCGTTCATTCTAGGCCTCGTGATCGCGGTTCTCGGAGGGATCGGCGTCGACCAGACCTGGTTCACCTGGAGTCTGGCGGTGCTCGGCCTGATCGTCGGATTCCTGAACGTCAACGGCGGCGAGACGCAGGGCTTTCTCCTCGCCTCGATCGCCCTCATGCTCTCGGCGAATGCGGTGCAGGAAATCCCCTATGTCGGCGACCAGCTGACGCTGATTCTCGGCAACGTCGTGGCGTTCATGGCCGCTGCGGTGCTGGTCGTCGCGCTACGCGCCCTTTTCGAGACGGTTCGCGACTGATTTTTCGCCCCTCGGAGCGAAGGATCTGGGGGGTATCGGACCTCCTACGGAGTGTGAGAACGAGGGCTTATGGACCGCGGTAACGACAAGGCCTTGGTAAAGCGTCTCCTAGCTGGAGACGAGCGGGCTTTTGAGGAGTTCTTCGATAGCTACTTCCCGCGGCTCTATCGATTTGCCCTGGCCAGAGTCGACCACAATCCGGATTGGGCGGAAGAGATCGTCCAGGCGACCCTGACCAAGGTCATCGTCAAGCTTCACACCTTCCGCGGAGAGGCCGCGCTTTTCTCCTGGCTGTGCACCTTTTGCCGCCATCAGATCAGCGCCTTCTACCGTCAACGCAAGCACATGACACAGAAGGTCCACCTGACCGAGGACGAACCCGAGATCCTGGCCGCGCTGGAGTCGTTGACCGCAAGTCTCGACGGCGACCCCGACGAGCAGTACCAGAAGAAGGAACTGGCGCGACTGGTGCAGGTAACCCTCGACCACCTCCCGCCCCGCTACGGGGATGCACTGGAGTGGAAGTACATTCACGGACTTTCGGTCAAGGAGATCGCCGCTCTCCTCGACGTCGGCCCGAAGGCGGCGGAGTCACTACTCACCCGAGCTCGTCAGGCGTTTCGCGACGGCTTCGGGACGCTGGGCCGCAACCTCGCCGAAGCGAGGTTGGGATAGGAACATGAACCAAGATCGCACTCCCCCCACGGACACCTCGCCGGGCAACGGCGACAACATCGGACGCCTGCTACGCATGGCTGGCCCGCGACCCTCCGCTCCCCACGAGCGGGAGGCGCGCGTCAAAGAGCTCGTTCACGACGAATGGCGCGCGTCTCTGCGCGGCCGACGTCAGCGGCTCTGGATGGTGAGGGGCGGGCTCAGTCTCGCTGCCGCCGCCTCCATGCTGCTCATGGTCGGTCTGCTCTTCCAACCCATGGCACCGGTCCGACCGGTGTTCGACGGACCGATCGGCGAGCTGGAGACGCTCAGTGGAGCCGTGACCCTGGTTGCGGACGGCGTGTCGAGACCGTTGCACATCGGCGATCGGATTCCCGCAGGCGCGACGATCGACACCGGCAGCACGGGTCGCGCGGCGGTTCGATTGGCCTCGGGGTCGTCACTTCGCCTCGATCAGGGAACTCGCCTGCGTGGGTTGACCGACTCCGTAGTAGAGCTCGAGTCCGGAGGCGTGTACCTCGACTCTGGCGAAGACGGCACCAGCGATCAGGTCGAGATTCAGACATCGTTCGGCAGCGTGCGGGACATCGGCACGCAGTTCGAGGTGCGGCTCGCCGACGAGGCGTTCCGTATTCGTGTGCGCGAAGGGTCGATTCATCTGGATCGCGACGGGCGCGTCTACGATGCGGGCGCCGGTGTCGAGTTGAGTGTCGACTCGGAGGGCGAACTCTCCCGTCGTAGCGTGGCGGTCTTCGGCCCCGAGTGGGATTGGATTCTCGCGGTCGCGCCGCCCTTCGAGCTCGAAGGCAAGACGCTCGACGTCTTCCTCGCCTGGGTTTCGCGAGAGACCGGCGTCGAACCTCGGTTCCTGGATGAGCAGGTCGAAGCCGGAGCGCCCGAGGTCGTGCTCCACGGTTCGCTCGACGACATTCCGCCCGATGAGGCGCTCGATGCCGTGCTCCCGACCTGTGGATTGGCCCACCGCCTCGACGGCGGTATGGTGGTGATCCAGGCCGAGGGTCCCTGAGCGATCCCGGCCCGCCGGGATATGCGCTGGATCAAAGCTCGCCCTCACCTCGCACCGTGCCTCGGCTTGACGCTACTCGCGTTGAGCCTGTTGCCGGTGCCCGCGAGCTCGGCCCGTGGCTCGGGCTTCAAGCGCAACGAGTTCAAGGTCGAGTATCGGGACGTGCTCGGGCGCTACGCCGACGGCGACAAGCTCGACGCTGTGGCGAGTCTGGTCGACCTCGAGCGGCGCACCAGTCCCGACGGTTCGCACCTGGAGCCGCAGTGGAACGCCAAGCTGTCGGTCGTTCGTGATCTATTGAGTCTCGGTCCGGACGTATTGGTGCCGGTGACGCAGCTCCATCAGGAGGCCTACCTGGCGCACCTCGAGCGTCGCTCCTACTCACTGGCTGCCCACGCGCGTGGGCTCACGATCGAGCTCGCCGAACTCTACGCCGAGCGGGCGCGTGGAGAGCATCGAGAGCGCCTCGCCAGCGCGGTCATGACCAGTCTGGCCGGCCACCTGCACGCGGCGTATATGGAGTCGAACGCGTCGGCCCTCTACCGGCGGGCGATCGACATCAATCCCCAGAACACCGCGGCCTATCTGGGCCTGGTCGGCATTCTCGAGCGCCACGGCGACTACGAGGGCGCCCTGCCGCTGCTGCGTCAGGTGGCGGAGGTCGACGCAGCCGACGTTGAGGCTCGGCTTCGGCTCGCGCTCCATCTCGTGCGTCTAGAGCAGCTGGAGGAGGCGGCGGAGCTGCTGGAGGCGCTGGTGGCCGAGGAGGTGCAGGAGCCGCGCTGGGTCCACTCGTTGGCTTACCAGGAGCTCGGTCGGTTGCACCTGGATCGAAACGACGTGGCGGCCGCGCTGGCGATTTTCGAGCGCGGTGTGCGCGCGATGCCCGGCGACCCTACGCTGCCGATCCTCTACGCCTATACCAGCGATCGGAACGGGCGACCTTCGAGCAAGGCGAAGCTGGCAGACGCGCTCCACGTCAGCGCGTCCGTCGGTCTGACCTCACCGCGCTACCGATACAGCCAGATGCCGAAGAGTGCGCTCAGCGAGGTGCGCGCGGCGCTCGCGGGCGAGAGTGAGGCACAGTTGCCAACGCTCGCCGAAGCGCTCGGCGATCGCGAGGTCGTCGCCAGGAACTCTCCGTGAGGAGTCTCCGCGCTTGGCTGCTGTTCGCTGCCGTCGGTGCTCTGGCGCTCTTAGCCGGGGTGGCTCTCGCCCAAGACAACGCGCCCCGCTTCCTCGGACGACCGCTCGCCGAGGCGCTCGCCGACATGCAGCAGCGCGGGCTAGGCGTCATCTTCAGCAGCGACCTGGTGCAGCCGGAGATGCGAGTCAGGCGTGAGCCGACGGCGACCTCGCTACATCGCCGGCTCGACCAACTCCTGGCACCGCATGGGCTCAAGGCGCAGGTCGGTCCACGTGGCACTGTGCTGGTGGTGCTGCGAGAGCCTGAGCCGATTCTCGTCGCCATCGAGGAGCCGAGTCCCTTCCAGTCTGTCTTTGGAAGCGTTGCGGTGAAGGCCATGGTCATGACCGAGGAGCCGGTGCGCCAGGTGGACTTCTACGTCAACGACGAGCTCGCCGGGTCGCTCACCCGCGGGCCGTTCGAGTTTGTCGTCGAGGTCGGCGATTCCAACGTCGACCGCGACTTCCGGGTCGAGGCGTTCGGTCGCTGGGGCGGCTTCGGCGAATCGTCGGTCACCACGCGCCGCGTCGAAGTGGAAGACGCGTTCGAAGTGGCGCTCAAGCAGCTTTTTGTCACCGTCGACCAGGGGAATCGCCCGGTGCTCGACCTCGGGCGCGAAGATTTCACCGTTTTCGACGGCGGTTCCCGGCAAGCGCTCGTGACCTTCGAGCGCGGTGACGTACCGATCACCGCGGTGGTGCTGCTCGACGCGTCGGCGAGCATGAAGGGGCGCTACCTGGACGCCGCCATGGCCGGCTCGCACGCATTCCTGAGCACGATGGGACGACTCGACGAAGCGATGGTGATGCTGTTCGCGGATCGGCCACTCGCCGTGACGCCGTTCTCCGGAGAGGCTTCGTTTCTCGCTCAGCGGTTGGAGGGCGTGCTGGCGGCCGGCGGTACGGCGCTCAACGATCACCTGTACGCGAGTCTCCGGCTCCTCGACCGCGCTCAGGGGCGCCGGGTCGTCGTGCTCCTCTCTGACGGTGCCGACGTCTTGAGCGCCCTGCGGATGCGCGATGTCGTCTGGAAGGTGCGGCGCAGCGACGCGCTCATCTACTGGATTCGCCTGCAGGACGAGTTCCAGGAGTTCTCGTCTGCCTGGCGGGACTTCCGATCGAACACCGAGGAGTGGCGCGGTCTGGAAGCGGCGGTGCGCGAGAGTGGCGGCGAGATTCGTGACCTGGCCGAGACCGAAGACATCCGACCGGCGTTCGAAGAGATCATGGAGGAACTCCGCGGGCAGTATGTGCTCGGGTACTACCCGAGCCGGCTGCAGGGCGACGGCAGCTGGCGCCCTGTGCGGGTCAAAGTCGATCGGCCGGGCCTCAAGGTGCGTTTCCGCGCGGGCTACGTGGACAACTGATGAGCCACATCCGATGCCTCGTCCTGGGGATTGCGCTGCAGTTCGGAGTGGCGGTGGCTCTCGGAGCCGAGGTCGAGTCGCCCGTCGCGTCCGGCCATCCGCTCGCCGAAGAGCTGCGCTCGATCGCCTCGGGGCACACGCAACGCGGAACGGTACCAGGGCTCGCTCTGGCGGTCGTGGAGGACAGCTCGGCGGTGCTCGTCGACGGTTTTGGCTGGGCGAACGAAAAGGAGCGTCGCCCGATGACCGGCGCAACGCCGATCAACGTCGCTTCGGTCTCGAAGTCGGTCGCGGCCTGGGGTTTCTTGCGCTTTTGTGAGCTCCGGTCGCTGTCGCTCGATGCGCCTGTGTTGTCTCTCGTGCCGGACTTCAGCCTA
The DNA here is from genome assembly GCA_965212505.1 of Candidatus Multivoradales bacterium. GTDB lineage: Bacteria > Acidobacteriota > Thermoanaerobaculia > Multivoradales > JAHEKO01 > JAHEKO01. The sequence continues at coordinate 3,942,042 of OZ243123.1, read as the reverse complement.
CCCGGCTCCCGGCGCTTTGATCCTGACGGCGCGACAATCCGCGCCGTGCTGAGCCACACGGCCGGTCTCTCGACGCCGTCGGCACCGGTCTTCGACGCCGGCCGCTCTCTCCCGTCGGTCGAGAGCGTGCTCGTTCGCGGCACCGGCGGCGTGTCGCGGCTCGAACTGTTTGCGCCTCCCGGGATCGGCTTCAGCTACTCGGGCGGCGGCTACCTGCTGATGCAACATGTGGTGGAGAAGGCGACCCGCGGGAGCTTCGCTCGCTTCATGGCCGACGAAGTGCTCGGTCCGGTCGGGATGACCTCGAGTTCGTTCCGGCTCACCCAGGACATCCGAGACTCGACGGCGACCTACTATCGGCCGAAGCGCCGGGTTCGCAAGACCTACCATCTGCCCGGGGCGGCGGGTGGGCTCTACTCGACCGCCGAGGACATGGCTCGCTTTCTGACTCTCTACGGCAGCTCTCCGGCGCGCTCGAAGCTCCTCTCCGAGGCCTCCTTCCGCGCTCTGCTCGAGCCGCAGGCGGGGATGGCGTTCGACGGTGTCGACACCGCCGGCTCGATGTACGCGCTCGGTCACGGGGTCTGGCGTTCTCCCGCGGGGGAGAGTTACCTCTTCCACGCCGGCGGTAATCCGGGGGTACGGTCGTTCTTCTTCATCTCCCCGGAGACCGGCAGCGGCATGTTTCTGGTGGCGAATCACGATCACGGCCAGACGGCCTTCCGTGACCTCGTCGACGCTTGGGCGAAGCACTACCGCGTCGCACCGCCGCCCGTCTTCTGAGCGCCGGTATACTGGCCCCTCGCACGGGGCGCGCCGTCGAGCGCTGAGACGCACCCGTTGAACCTGATCCGGTTCGTACCGGCGTAGGGAATGCGCTTTCCCACCGGGCGAGCCAAGGCGAGGAGGCCCTGGCCGTGACCCTACCCCCCGATCAACGCCCCCGTTTCGAGTTCGACCCGCCGACCGCCGGCGCCGCCAATCCGTCGACTCGGGCCGAGGGCACGACCCCGGGCTCCTTCGCCTGCGCCGCCGACATCGGTGGCGCGCTGACCTTCGCCTCTCCGGACACGCCGGGCATGCCCGCACCCTCCCCCTATACCGCCTGGGACTTCTTGCCCGACGGATGGGAGATCGAGCCGCATCCAGACGGTTGCCGCGGGCACAATCACGGCGACAGTCCGATCCGAGCACGTCCTTCCGACGTCGACTTCGTGCCGATCACCCAGCTCGAACACGCCCGTTTGGGTGTCGTGACGTCCGAGATGGCGCGGGTCGCGGAGCGCGAGCCGCACCTGACGGCGGAGCAGGTGCGCGACGAGGTGGCCGCGGGGCGAATGATCATTCCGGCCAACCGGAATCACCTGGAGCACCGGCTGGATCCGATGGCGATCGGACGGGCCAGCGCAACCAAGATCAACGCCAACATGGGCGCCTCGCCGGTCTCCTCGGGTACCGACGAGGAGGTCGACAAGCTCCGGTGGGCGGAGAAGTGGGGCGCCGACACGGTGATGGACCTGTCGACAGGCGGCGACCTCGACGCTTGCCGTGAGGCGATCCTCGAACACTCGACGGTGCCCATCGGCACCGTTCCGATCTACTCGATGATCGTCGGGCGGCGTCTGGAAGACCTCGACGAGCGGGTGATCCTCGACACCCTCGAACACCAGGCGAAGCAGGGGGTCGACTACTTCACCATCCATGCAGGGCTTCTTCGCGAGCACCTACCGTTGGTCAAAGACCGCCTGATCGGCATCGTCTCGCGAGGCGGGTCGCTGCTTGCGAAGTGGATGCTCGACCACGACGCCGAAAACATCATGTACACCCTCTGGGACGACATCTGTGAGGTCATGCGTCGCCACGACGTCTCGTTCTCGATCGGCGACGGGCTCCGCCCCGGTGGGCTCGCCGACGCGACCGACCGTGCGCAGCTGGCCGAGCTCGACACCATCGGCGAGCTGACCGAACGGGCCTGGCGCCATGGAGTACAGGTGATGGTCGAGGGACCGGGGCACGTACCCTTCGACCAGATCGAGTACAACATGAAGCTCCAGCGGACGCTCTGCCACGGCGCGCCCTTCTACGTTCTCGGTCCGCTCGTGACCGACGTCTTCCCGGGCTACGATCACATCACCTCCTCGATCGGCGCCACGGCGGCCGGCTATCACGGTGCGGCGATGCTCTGCTACGTCACGCCGAAGGAGCACCTCGGCCTGCCCAAGAAGGACGACGTCAAGCAGGGCTGTGTGGCCTACAAAATCGCCGCTCATTCGGCCGATGTTGCGCTCGGCATTCCAGGCTCACGCGACTGGGACGATGAGCTGACCAAGGCGCGAGCGGCGCTTCACTGGGAGAAGCATTTCGAGCTCTCGTTCGATCCCGATCTGGCTCGTGCCTTCCACGACGAAGACCTCGACGTCGACACCGACTTCTGCGCGATGTGCGGCCACGACTGGTGCAGCGTACGCATCTCGAAGGAGATCCAGGAGTTCGCCTCGGGCAAGGAAGAGGCGTACTCCTGGGACAACGCGAGCCTCTCGGCAGCCCTCACCCCTGAACAGCAGCAGATCCTGGAGCAGCGCGGTGTCCTCTCTCCGGAGGAGATCCATCGCCTCGCTGCGAAGACGAAGGGCGCGGTCGTCGACGAGGGCGACGACAAGGCGTCGTGTCACAGCGACTTCGTCGACGAGACCGGGGCGCAGAAGATCCAGTCGGAGAAGCTAGTGCAACTCGGCGGCGGCTGACGGTCGCCCCGTTGGGCTCGACCTGGCGAGGGTGGCAAGAAAAAAGGGCCGATCGGCAGCTTGCCGACCGGCCCCAGAGAGTAGCGGTTGCTCGCCGACTAGCGGCCCTGACCGATTCTGGCCGGCCAGGCTTTGGACTGCAGGTTCTCGTCGACGACCAGGTCCCGTGTTCCAGACGGGAGGAGTTGGAGCGTCTTGAGGAACTCGATAATCGCGTCCTGCTCGAACGTATCGAGAGCGACCCATGCGTCGGTGGTGTACTGCGCATCACCGGCGTGAGCTTCGATCGACATGCGCATGGTCGAGTACTTGCCGTGGTGGAAGAACGGCGGCTCGTTGGCGAGGCCCCAGAGCTTCTTGGTGAGGAAGCGGCTGTTGCCGGCGAAGAACTCGGCCGAACCCGCCGGGAAGTGCATGTTCAGCGGCTCACGGTTCGGATCGTCCGGACCGGAGGTGATGTCGTGCAGCTTCAGGTCGGTGAACGCGGGCACCCAGGTGATGCCGTTGCGTGCACGGAGGCGCGGCTGATCCAGCTTCGGGGAGTTGAGATCCAGCACGAAGTCGGGTGCCTCCCCAGGCTGTAGGTTGCCTGGCGGGTTGAACGGGTTCGGCTCGACAAAGTTCCAACCCTCGTCGTCGAGCGGCAGGGCGGGAATGTGGCAGTCGGAGCAGCCGATCTGGTTGAATCGCTTCTCGCCGAGGAGCACGGCCGCCTCGACCTCGGGGTCGTTGGGGATTACGCGCCCAGGCACCGCGAGCTGTGCCTGCCAGAGGGAGGCGGCGGTGACGTCGGCGCGGGTCATCTCGTTCACGAAACCGTCACCGTCCGGATCCGTGTCGATACCGAAACGCTCGGTGGTCTGGATGCCGTGGTGGTGGTTGAACGCGTTGTTGGTGAACTCTCGGAGCGAGACCACCGCGCCGGCCTGGTGGAAGGGGCGGATGATCAGGTTCGGCGGATCATCGGCACCGGTCGAACCTAGGCTGTTGCCGGGTAGTCCTTCGACGGCGCTCGTGTCCCAGGAGCCGTCGCCGTTGCGAGCGAGGGTGCCGAAGGAGACGCTCTTGGACTCGAGAGCTGCGGAGCCGCCAGACGCGATGCTGTCGCGGATCGCCTGGAGGTCTTCGGTCATCTGTCGGGCGAGCATCTCGATGTAGCCCGAGCCAAACATGCCGAGCGTGTTGCGCTCGTTGGCGATGTCCTGGAGCAGCACCGGTTCGCCGGACTCGTCGACGCCGCCGCGGGTCGGCTCGAAGTCGAAGTTGTCGAAGGTTGCGAAGTCGAAGCGCTGACCCAGAACGAACACGTTGGCTACGTGGTCACCGCCGCCGCCGGCACGTGGCAGGTTGTGGCAGCCGCCGCATGAGTTGGCGTCTGGCGCCGAGACGCGGTTCATGTTGCGCGGGAAGACGAGCGGTGCGTTTTGGTCGACGAGCGGCGCTCCGTTGCCCTTGGTCAGGGGGCGACCGCCACCCTCCTGGTCGGTCCAGTTGGCCAGGAAGAGGATTGCGCCTTGGCGCATGAGGCCACCCAGCGGAATCTCGAACTCCTCACCGTCTGCCAGATGGCGCTCGACCGCGATCTCGCGACCGATCTCGGCGACCACCGGTGTCAGTGCCAGGGCGAGAGCAGCAGCGGCCAGAACGATGCCGGTCGTGCGCGCCCTGCGTTTCACGTTTCTTCGGATCTTTCCCATCCTTCCCTCCTTACAGACGTCCGCCGATGGGACGGCGGTCGTTTCGAACAAAGATGCGAGGAAGATAGGGGCCCAACCGAGCGACCTTCAAGGGACAAGGGGTGTCATTGCCGCGGATGGCCCACCTTGGCCACAGCTCATGAGCGACGGCGAATGGGTCGATCGAGCGAGAGCCGAGTTGTGTCAGGGGGCTGTCAAGCGTGAACCGGAGCTCACCGCGGCCCGTAACATAGATCGACCCCACTCGACCTCGTCTGGAAACCCGAGCCCGGCGAAACGTGCGCGTGCGCCGTGCTCCTAGGAGGTGATTCCGGATGATCCAGCGCTCCCTCGTTTCGCTCTCTCCGCTGCTCCTGACACTCTCGCTGGTCGCGCCTGCGTCGGCTTTCGTCTCGACCGTGGTTGTGCCGGCCGGAGCGTCCACCGCAGCCGGTGGCATCGCGATTGACGAAGACGGCCGTATCTGGTCTGCGGACTTCGGCGGGAATCGGCTGTACCGCGTCGAGCTCGACGGCTCCGTGACGGTCGTCGCGACCGGCTTCAACACTCCGTCTGGTAACGCGTTCGGACCCGACGGCAAGCTCTACCAGTCGAACTACCAGGACAACGTGAACCCTGGCGCCAACGAGACGATCGACGTCATCAACAAGCGCGACCGTGTCTCGACCTTCGCCACCGGACTAGCCGGTCCGGTCGGCATTGCACCCCGAGCGGATGGCACATTCTTCGTCGTGCAGTGCGATGCCAACAACGTCGTCCAAATCTCGCCTGAGGGTGTGGTGAGCGTGTTCGCTACCGATCCGCAGTTCGCCTGCCCGAACGGCATCGCCTTCGACGACCAGGGCATGCTCTATGTGGTCAACTTCAACAACGGGTCGATCCAGAAGATCAGCCCCGACGGAACGGTGAGCCAGTTTGCGACCAACCCGGGCGGTGGAAGCGGCCACATCGTCTACGTTTCCGGCGGCCTCTACATGACCGATCGACTCGGTCATCAGATCCACCGCTTCGACGTGCGCAACGGCAACCTGACGAAGTCGTTTGGTAGCGGCGCCAACTCGGCGAGTGACGGCGCCGACGAGCAGGCCGGCTTCAGCGCCCCCAACGGAATTGCGCGCAACCGGGAGGGGAGCGTCCTCTTCACCAACGGTGCTGGTAACGCGATCCGTCGCATTGAGCTCGATCTCGAGAAGCCGAAGCGTCCCAAGCGTTTCCGCGCCAAGGTGGAGGGATCTTCCGAGGTCGAGCTGACCTGGAAGCACCGCTCTCGGAACAAAGAGGGCTTCCTGATCGAGGTGCGTGGTCCCGACGGTGACTTCGAAGAGGCCGGAAGCGTCGACTCTGCTGCCACCTCGGCGGTGGTGACGGATCTCGACGCCGGGACGAGCTACACATTCCGAGTGACGGCGTTCAACGGTACGAGCGCCTCACGGGCATCGAAGCGTAAGACGGTGACGACCGACCCCTAGCGGAGCGCCGTACCCTTCCTGGTGGGTCGGAGCGGTGGGTCGAGGGTAGGATTGGGTCTCTCGCTCAGACCCGTTCCGACCCGATGTCGATTCGACTCCTCCGGCCCGCCATCCTCGCCCTTCTGGTCGTCGGCTGTGATGCGGGGCTCCAGTTTCCGATCGAGTTCCCGGAGCCGCCCGCGGACCCGCCTGTCGCTCCGGCGAGCTGCGGCCAGACGACCTCGTGGGACCGGGACGGCGACGGGATCAGCGACAGTGTCGAGCGGAACAACCAGGCTGAAGGCTACCTACCACTCGATCCCGATCGTTGCGACGCCGACCCGAGCACGGCCCTCGGTACGTACGCCGACGGCGGTCTGTCTCTCGGGCTGAACCTCACGGATCGGGGTTCTGGCTACGTCCACGTGCGGGGGTCCGACGCAGTCGATACCGACGACTGGGGCACACTGGAGATGGTGAACTGCCTCGAGGCCGCTGCGAGGTACGCCCAGAGTCGCAACCGAGAGCTGACCGTGTTGGACCTCAGTCTGCGGCGAGGCGGCGCGTTCCCGCCTCATCGGACCCATCAAAACGGCCTCGATGCCGACCTTCGCTACCTGCGAAAGGACCGCCGTGCAGCGCCACTCGATCTCCGTTTCGCCCCCGGCCAGCACGCGGTCAAGGCCACTCGGCTGCTCTTTCGAGCGCTCCTGCGCGAGTGCGCGGTCAACGTCATTCTGGTCGATCTCGAGCGGCTCGGCTTCGGCAACGAGGCGCTCGAGCGTCCGGTGCTGGTGCACGCGCCGGGACACAGCAATCACTTCCACCTCCGTCTGAACAAGCCGGAAGAATGAGGAACTCATCATGAAGCGAACTCTGTGGTTGGCCTGGGGGTTGGTACTCGTGGCGGTGATTCTCGGAGCGCTCTGGGCGAACCAGAGCGATGACTCCCTGGTCGTGCGCGTCGCCCCCGAGCGCCCCGGCGAGCTCTTGAGCTGGAACGCTGCCGCGTCGCGAGCGCGGGTCCTCTACGAGAGCGCCGGCGTGATCGACGAGCCGGCGGTAGCGAGGGGTGGCCGCCGGGTGGCCTTTCTGGAGCAGATCGCCGGCGCCGGGAGCCGCCAGCCGAAGAGCCGACTCGTCGTCCTGGATCGCAGGGCGAGCGAGTTGTTCCGTGCCGAGGACGTCTGGGGCTTCACCTGGGCACCCGACGGCAAGCGCATCGCCTACGTGACCGGCAAGTACTACGAGGGAGGCGTCGGCTTCCAGCCTCGCAGAGCCCAGGTGGTCTCCCTGGAGAGCGGTGAGAGTCGGCCGCTCACCGGTGTGCGACGCGCGTACGAACTTCGTTGGCTGACGACCTCGAGTGAAGACGCGGTCTACGCGAGGGTGCTGGGTGACAGCGGACCCCATCACGTCCTCCGTTGGGACGCGGCGAGTGGCGCTGTGACCCGACCGACCGAGCAGGCGGTTCACTTCTCGCCCGACGGCTTCTACTACTACCTGGAGCCGTACGAGACCATCGAGCGCGGTGTCTGCAGTCCGGGGCTCGAGGAGGATAGCTGTCTAAGGGTTTACGAGCGCCGGGGGCGTCGATGGATTCCAGAGCTCTCGTCTCGAGAGTGGGGAACACTTCTCGGGTGGGTCGGCTCAGACGGTCACCGTCTCCTGTTTGGTGCCGAGGGAGGGAACCGCTTTCAGTCGGCGTCGTCGTCTCAACTCGAGATTGTGGATGCCCGGTCTGCGACCAGCATCGAAGTGGTGCAGAGCGAGTCGGTCGGAGGTGTGCCGGTCGGCCTCTGGCGCGCGGCGGGCGATGAGTTGATTCGCGGTCGACGCTAGGAGGCCGAGCGCGGCGTCTCGCCGGGGGCTTTCTTCGTCTCGCCGCCGTCGCGTAGCGAGAAAGGAAGATGGTGCATCCAGGAGGATTCGAACCCCCAACCTTCGGATCCGTAGTCCGATGCTCTATCCAGTTGAGCTATGGATGCACGGGCTGCACGGGAGGGCCGTGCAAGAAGCAGGATTTTAGGGGATCGCGCCCGTAGCCGCAACCGCCAGCACGGGCCGGCAGCGCCCGAAGGACACTTACCCACGGACCTCTCCCGATGACTCGGTGTGAGACGGAGGGGTTGTCGCAAGCCGCCCCTTTGCGCCGACACCAAGGTAGTCAGCGGAGGGCTCTCGGCGCCGAGCTATGAGCTGGAGGGGTTGTGAGGGGAGGGCACTCCCCTCACTCCACTACTCGATCAGTCCGTCCAGAGGCGACGACGCCGTCGCGTACAGCTTCCTCGGGATTCGCCCCGCGTGCGCCGCGAGCCAGCCGGCTTCCACCGCGAGGCGCATCGCCTTGGCCATCCGCACCGGATCCTGGGCCTGCGCGACGCCCGTATTCATCAGCACGCCCTCGGCCCCCAGCTCCATGGCCACGGCAGCGTCGCTGGCGGTGCCGACCCCCGCGTCCACGATGATCGGGACCTCCGCCTGCTCGAGGATGATGCGCAGATTTGCCGGGTTGCGGATGCCCATGCCCGAGCCGATCGGAGCGCCCAGCGGCATGACTGCGGCCACGCCCAGCTCTTCGAGCTTCTTGCAGACGATGGGGTCGTCGTTCGTGTAGGCCATCACGACGAAGTCTTCGGCGACCAGCGTCTCGGTGGCTTTGAGGAGCTCGACGTTGTCCGGGAAGAGCGTCTTTTCGTCGCCTAGCACTTCGAGCTTCACCCAGTTCCAACCGCCGAGCTCACGTGCGAGACGCGCGGTGCGAATCGCCGAGTCGGCGTCGTAGCAGCCGGCAGTGTTGGGAAGCAGGAGGTACTTCTCCTGGTCGATCTGGTCGATCAGAGAACCCTTGCCGATTTCGTCGAGCGGTACCCGCCGGAGCGCGACGGTGATCATCTCGGTTCCCGACACCTCGAAGGCCTCGAGCATGGTGCTCGCATCTTCGTACTTGCCGGTTCCGAGAATCAGGCGCGACTGGAAGGTCCGGTCGGCGATCGTGAGAGGTGCTACTTCGGTGGAGGTCTTACTCGGAGTCCCTGTCGTCATCGTCTCAATTCTATCGGCGTGCCGCGCGAGAGTGGGCCCATGAGAGAGGTCGCTCGACCCGTCTCCGCGCCGCTCTCTTCCCGCTCCGTTCCTACTTGCCGCGCGGCACGTAGTAGTGCGTGCCCTTGATGGGCTGCGAGATCTGGCGCACCAGATCTTCGAAGTCTTCCTCGTTCTCGTGGAAGTTGAGGTTCTTCGTGTCGACCACGAGCAGCGGCGATCGATTGTAGTAGTGGTAGTAGTGGTTGTAGGCGTCGATGAGCTCGGTCATGTACTCACGGCTCATCTCCTGTTCGAAGGTGCGCGCCCGCTTGCGGATGCGCCCCATGCAGGTCTCGAGGTCGGCGACCAGGTAGATACACAGGTCCGGAATCGCCAGCTGCGGCTCGAGCAGCGTGTAGAGCTTGTCGAACAGCATCAGCTCGTCGTCGGAGAGGTTCAGGTAGGCGAAGATGCGGTTCTTCGGGAACGTGTAGTCCGCAACCAGCAGGCGGTTGAAGAGCTCCCGTTGCGCCGTGTCCTGCTGTTGCTTGTAGCGGGAGAGCAGGAAGTAGAGCTCGGTCTGGAAGGCCGAGCCGGGACGATCGTCGTAGAACGCCGGGAGGAACGGATTGCTCACGTCCTCCAGAATGCGGACGCCATCGAAGCGATCCGCCAGCAGCTCGACCAGGGTCGTCTTGCCGACGCCGATCGGACCGTCGACCGCGATGTAGTGGACCGGCAGAGATTCGGCAGCCACGACTCAGGCGGGCGCCGCGGCGCGCTCGCGAACCGGGTTGTAGAGCGTGTCTCGCTCGACCGGTCGGAAGCCGGCCTCGCGCACGATGCGTTCGAGGTCGGTACGTTGAATGTGTTGCTCGGTACTCGCCCCGGCCATGTGGTAGATCGTCTCCTCGACGACGGTGCCGTCGATGTCGTCTGCGCCGAACGAGAGCGCTACCTGAGCGAGCTTGGGCGAGATCATGATCCAGTAGGCCTTGATGTGCGGGATGTTGTCGAGCACCAGACGAGAGGTGGCGATGTGTTGTAGATCCTGCGTTCCGGTGGTGTGGTGCTTGAGCCCGAGGTAGTTGTTCTCGGGGTGGTAGGCGAGCGGAATGAACGCGTTGAAGCCGCCGGTGGCGTCCTGAAGCGTGCGTAGCTGCAGGAGGTGGTCGACCTTGTGTTCGGGCTTCTCGACGTGCCCGTAGAGCATCGTGCAGTTGCTCTGGATGCCGAGACCGTGCGCGATGCGATGCACTTCGACCCACTCGTCGGCGTCGAGCTTGCCGTCGCAGATGATCTCTCGGACCTCCGGATGGAAGATCTCCGCGCCGCCGCCCGGGAGCGAGCCCAGGCCCGCGTCGCGAAAGCGAATCAACACCTCTTCGATCGAGATCTTCTCCAACTTCGCGAACCAGCCGATCTCGATGGCGGTGAAGGCTTTCAAGTGAACGCTCGGGAAGCGCTCCCTGAGTCCGCGTAGCATCTCCTCGTACCAGGACATCGGAAGGTCAGGGTGGAGTCCGCCGACGATATGGAACTCGGTGACCGCGTCGCCGCCCTGCTTGGCGGCGTGTTCGTAGACGTCGTCGTGACTCATCTCCCAGGCGTGCTCTTCGCCCTGGAGTGCCGCGAAGCTGCAGAACTTGCAGTTGTAGGTGTAGACGCAGACGTTGGTCGGGTTGATGTGCCGGTTGATGTTGAAGTAGGCGATGTCGCCGTGCATCCGGCGTCGAACCGACCCGGCCAGTCGGCCGAGGGGGAGGACGTGCGGCGTGGTCAGGCAGACGAGTGCATCGTCTTCGGACAGTCGCTCGCCGTCGCGGACTTTGGCCGCGATCTCACGCAGCGATTCGGGGAAGCGGGCCGGCTCCAGCATCCAGCGCAATATACCGCCCTGCGACCGCAGGGTCGAGCGGTGGCGGCGACGGTGTTCAGTCGCCGCGAACGACGGGTTCGAGAGTCGAAACCCGCCGGTCCAGACCCAGGAGCGCGGGCGGAATGGCGCCGAGCTGCTCGGTGTGCCCTCTGAGCACCTGAAGGATCAGGTTTTGCCCCGCTTCCAGACTCCCTCGAGTGCGCGCTAGATCCATTTTGGTGGCCATGTTGGTTTCGATCGCCTCGAGGCGGTCGTCCACCCGCACGCCGTGAGCTTCGAGTCGCTCGATCCGTCCCTCGAGTCGATCGAACCGCTGTTCGATGCTCTCCACCTGCTGCGAGATCTTGGCGGTCTGCGCGACCAGGAGCTCGAGTGTCTTCTGCATGTCGTCGGCCGGTGTCATGGAGAGGAGCGGCTCTAACCTTCCTGCATTCTAATGATCGAACGAAAGTCTACCGCTTCCGGTTGGAGAGGACGGTAGCCAGCGAGATGGTCTTGCTAAAGGGGCCCGTCGAATCCATGCGTCCATTCGAATGGGTGGAAAAGGGCGCGCTCGGGCGCTGGTTGCGCTAAGGTAATTCGGTAGGGTTCCGGTGTCTTCATGAGACTTCGAGCGAGCATTCTCCTCATCTTCGCGACGGTTCTGCTGGTGCAGCAGCTACCCATCGAGCCGGTGATGTGGGGCGAGGAGACGGCCTGCTGCGCGCTGGCGCAGTACTGTCCGATGTCCGCGAAGCCGCAAGAAGGGATGCGTGCCGGTGACTCGTGCGACATGAAGAATGCCGCGGCCTGCTCGATTCGTGCGGCCTGTTCGACCGGTCGCCACCGCAGCGACGGCACGCTGTCGCCCAGCGCGCTGGCGCGTCCCGCCGTGCTGGACGGAGCGGAGTCGACGATCGAGCTCGCGCTCGACTCTTCGCTGGTGACCAGCTCGAGCCGAGTGGCCTCCGCGTCGGGCGCCGAGCCCCCCGAGCCTCCTCCCAGGCCTCTGTTCGCCTGACCCCGTGCGCCGCGTTGGCGCGTCGGGCCTCGAACAGAACCTGAAAGATAGGAGGAAGCATCATGGCTGTACTGCCCCTGAGGCAGGACGGCAAGCGATGGCTTGCCGGACTAGGAATTGTCGTCCTTACACTCGGATCCACGCCTGCGACAAACGCCCAGGAGACCGAGGAGGAAAAGCCGGAGAGCACCATCCGGCAGGAGATCATCGTCACGTCCGCCCACCCCGAGCTTCCTGGCTCGACCGAGCTCGAGGGATCGGACATCCAGGCTCGCCCCCACCAGGACCTCATGCAGAGCTTGCGTGAGGAGACCGGGCTCGACGCCGCTCGCCGCGGCTCGGCCAACTTCGACCCGAACGTCCGCGGCCTGGTCGAGACCCAGGTCGGAACGTTTGTCGACGGGACGCGAATGTTCGCGGCCGGACCGGCACGCATGGACTCGGAGCTCAGCCACATCAGTCCGCAAATGGTCGATCGCATGCAAATCGTCAAGGGCCCGTACGCTCTGACCTGGGGCGCAGGCACGCTCGGCGCGATCAACGTCGAGACGTACAAACCAGGCTTCGCCGGCGGTCTGAGCGGTCGTGCGGGGGTGCGCTACGGCGACAACGCCGAATCGACGGACGCCTACGGCGGCGTCTCGACGAGCGCGGACCGGTGGCGCTTCAACGTGTTCGCCAATTCGAGACAGGGTGGGGACTACGAAGACGGAGACGGTGTGCTGATTCCCGGCGACCACGACTCGGCCGAGGCGCGTCTCAACTTCGGCCTACAGGTCGACCAGAGCACGGTGCTCGACTTCACGCTGGGCTACCAGGAACAGAACGACCTCGACTTCCCGGGCCGCCTACTCGACGCGACCTACTTCTACGCCCGGTCCTATGGCGCCGAGCTGAGCCGAGCGTTCAGCGGCAATGTCTCCGAGCTCTTCGTGCAGCTCTACGACAATCGCAAGGACCACCTAATGAACAATCTCGAGAAGCCGACCTATCAGCCGAATCCGAACCGGATTCCGCCGTTTGGGCTCGACGTCGACCTGCCGACGGAGTCGAACACCTTCGGCGGTCGCGGCTACGTCACCTGGGGCGGCGGCAACTGGGCCTGGCAGGCGGGGACGGACTTCTACCGCTTGGAACAGACGGCGACGCGTTTCATCACCCGCCGCGATCTGGGCGTCACGATCTTTACCGACAACGTGTGGCCCGATGCGGAGATCGAGGACATCGGCGCGTATCTCCAGGGGGTGCTTCGGCGCGGGAACATGGAACTCGGTGCGACAGTGCGGGTCGACTCCGTCGACGCGTCGGCCTCGCCGGCCAAGGTCTCCGACTTCTTCCTCGACAGCACGACCGGTGATCTCGACCAGAGCGAGACCAACGTCAGCGCGGCCGTGAGCGCGCGCTGGGCGTTGAGCAACGACTGGTCCGTCAACGCCGGCCTCGGTCAGGCGGTGCGCACCCCGACGACCCTCGAACGGTTCTCCGATCGGTTCCCGTCCACCAAGTTCCAGGTGGCTGCCGAGTTCATGGGCGATCCCGAGATCGAGGCAGAGACCGGCCGACAGCTGGATCTTGGAGTGCAGTACCTGCGTTCAGGTTTGAGCTTTCAGGCGAACCTCTTCTACCGGGTGATCGACGACTACATCACCATCGAGGCCGACCCAAAGCTGCCGCGTCGACTGCCACTCAGCCCGGTCACGGTCTATCGCTACCGCAACGGCGACGAAGCCGAGGTCAACGGGGGCGAGCTCCAGGTGCGACACCAGGCGAGCGATTGGGTGGCCTGGCGCGCCGGACTCTCTCTCCTCGACGCCGAAGACACCTTCTTCGACGAGCCGGCCTTCGGTACTCCTCCGTCGTCCGCGCACGTCGGTGTCAGCGTCGGTCCGCCGTCGGGTGACTACTGGATCGATCTCGGCGTCAGCATCGTCGACGATCAGGATGATGTCGCGACCTCGCGGCTCGAGCGTCCGACCGAGGGTTACGAGGTGGTCGATCTGGTGGGCGGCTACCGCTTCGATGCAGGGGTTGTCCTCCGCCTGGGGATTCAGAACGTCGCCGACGAGCGATACGTCAACCACTTGAACTCCCTCAATCCCTTCCTGGGGCAGCGCATCCCCGAGATGGGGCGCAACATCTTCGCGGGGATCGAGTACCGGCCCTAGGCCAGTCTCTGGCAACAGCACGGGTCCCGGAGGTTGTGCGGGCTCTGCGTTCGCGGCCATCAGGCCTGATCCATGCTGTGCCCGGCCCTGGTTCCTTCCCCAGGGTCGGGCCTCTTTCCGTTCAGAGGAGTACGTCGGCGGCCGTCGTGGCAAAGAGCCAGGTCGCGAGCAGCCCGTTCGCCTGGAAGAAGGCGGCATTCAGCCGAGACAGATCGTTCGGCCGGACGATCCAATGCTGGTAAGCCAGCAGCAAGGCGCATCCGCCGACGCCGATCCAGTAGGCGACCCCGAGCCCGGGCTGGAACGACGGCAGAAGTACGAGTAGACCGAGCATTCCCATGTGCAGCAACCCGGAGATCCACAACGCGCCGAGCGTGCCGAAGCGGGCCGGAATCGAGTGGAGACCGCGGCCTCGATCAAAGTCCGCGTCTTGGAGCGCGTAGAGCACGTCGAAGCCCGCGACCCAGAGAAGCACCGCACCAGCGAGGACGAGCGGCACTGCGGTGATGTCGCCTCGCACGGCGATCCACGCTCCGAGCGGAGCTCCGGAGATGGCCAGGCCGAGGACGAGGTGTGCCGCCGACGTGAAGCGTTTGGTGTAGGAGTAGCCGAGGACAATTCCGAGGGCGATCGGAGAGAGCTGGAGGGCGAGAGGGTTCAAGCGCCAGGCGGCCAGCACGAGAAGCGCGCAGCTGACTAGGACAAAGCCGAATACAAAGCCCGCGCTGACCTTCCCGGTCGGAAGGGCGCGATTAGCGGTACGAGGATTCGCGGCGTCGATGTGCCGATCGGCGAGCCGATTGAACCCCATCGCCGCGCTCCGAGCGCCCACCATCGCCACCACGATCCATCCGACGACGCTCCATGCAGGCCAGCCGCCAGCGGCGAGCAGCATGCCGAGGAAGGCGAACGGGAGCGCGAAGATCGTGTGCTCGAACTTGATCATTTCGAGCACGGTTCCCAGTCGGGTGGTCTCGTCCTGCCTCGCCATGGCTAAAGGTTCTCACAGCCGGTGGGTGCGGCTGGACACAGCTTGCCGTCGATCGAATCCCCGGTCGTTATACTCGACCAGCTCGACCCCGGTACAAGTGAGGGAGGATCTTCTCCTTTCGGAGTGTCAGGTGCCTGACGCCCGCCGGGCGGTCGTCGAGGCGGACTTCGGTCCACGGAAGGGAGGACAGATGAAGAGAGTTGCCATCGTCGGGCTGATCGTCAGCCTAGTTTCGCCCATGGTGCATGCCGCCGGTAGTTCGTCGGAGCCGAGCGACGCGAGCCCCGCGCTCGCAGACGCCCTTCGGATTCTCCTGGAGCGAGTGGAGACTGGAGAGGTCAGCGAAGACGAACTCTCCATCCTGCTGCTCGAGGGGGTCGCGCAGGCCGTCGAGCGGGCGGACTCGCGACCCACGAACCGCGAGAAGGCGGTTCTTCTCGATTCGGTCGGCTCGGTCGTAGACCCAATTGACGAACTCGGTCGACGAAGGTCGTCGCCAGTTACTGGTAACGATGGGATCCAGATCAACGGACAGCCCGTTGCCACGTTGGGATCCCCGCTCGTCATACCGGCCACCGCCTTCGCTCCCGATGGCGCCAATCCTGACAGCTACTTCTTCTCGTTCGGCGCTGGCTACATCGTGGGCAATTCGCAGAACTATGGCTGCCTCATGGCCCCGGCCTACCTGCCCCACGGGGTGACCGTGACGGACATGTTCAGTACGGTCTTTGACGATGATGCGACGTTCAACATGGCGGTCACTCTCCGCCGAGTCGATAACTTCACCGGGACCACCGCCATTCTGGCCACCGCAAGCACCGCCGGTGAATTCAACGGGATTCAGGTCCTCAGTGACTTCACGATCGAGAATCCACTCGTGCAGTACCCAGAGTATTCGTACTACGTGACCACCTGTACTTTGAGCAGCACGCATCGACTGTATTCGGTGCGCATCTACTTCGACCCGTAGGGTCCTACCATGCTGCCCTCAGGGTCCCTCAGTTGAAACGCCGAGTTGGCTGCTTGCACCAACGTACCCTGACACCCTCGCGTCAGTAGCCTCACTCCTGTTGGCCACAGGTAGAGCTTGCACCCTCCGAGATGATCGCACTCCGCTCTGCCTCGGTGATGAGCCCCATGTCGACAAAGCTCTTGGTCGTCTTCGCGAGCGTCGAGACGTACTTGCCATGGTTCTTCCAAGGTTGGTTCGTTCCTCGCGGCCCTTCGCATGGGACGAGTTGTTCGATGGAGCAACCGTTGGCGGGATCCACGACCTCACCTAACGGCGTGAACTCACACTCGTCGTCGTCGTTGGCGACCGCATCGCCATCGATGTCAGAGTCGCAGACGTCACCAGCTCCGTCTCCGTCGAAGTCGCTCTGATTCGGGTTGGCGTCGACCGGGCAGTTGTCCAGCCCGTTGGCTACGCCATCTCCATCCAGATCACCGTCACAAGCGTCACCCTGGCCGTCGCCGTCCAGATCCTCCTGTCCCGGGTTCGAGATCAGGGAGCAGTTGTCGCTGTCGTCGGCTACTCCATCATTGTCGTCGTCGTTGTCGCAGGTGTCGCCGTCGCCGTCGCCGTCGGTGTCGTCTTGCCCGGGGTTTGAGGCTAGCGGACAGTTGTCGTCAACGTTGTCGATGCCGTCGCCGTCCAGGTCGATATCGCAATCGTCGCCGATGTTGTCGCCGTCCAGATCGGCCTGGCCCGGGTTGGAAATCGTTGGGCAGTTGTCGAGTGCATCGTCGATCAGGTCGCCGTCGTCGTCCGAGTCACACGCGTCTCCGGCCCCATCTCCATCGAGGTCTTCCTGAAGCGGGTTTGGAGTCGAAGAGCAGTTGTCCGACTCGTTCGAAAGGCCGTCTCCGTCGATGTCTCCATCACAAGCATCGCCCTGGCCGTCTCCGTCGAGATCCTCTTGTCCGAGGTTGGCGACAAACGGACAGTTGTCGTTCGGGTCGAGCACGCTGTCGTTGTCATCGTCTGAATCGCAGACGTCTCCCTCGTTGTCGCCGTCGGCGTCTTCTTGATCGGGGTTGCCCGTGAGAGAGCAGTTGTCGCTCGGGTCCAGTACGCCGTCGTTGTCGTCGTCGGCATCGCAGACATCGCCCTCGCTATCTCCGTCGGTGTTGATCTGATCATTGTTGCCGATGAGTGGGCAGTTGTCGCCATCGTCGGCGATGCCATCCCCGTCGTCGTCGCTGTCGCAAACGTCGCCCTCACCGTCGCCGTCGGTGTCTGTCTGGTCTGGGTTGGCGTCGGTAGGACAGTTGTCGGTACTTCCACCCACGCCATCACCGTCGTCGTCGTTCAGCGGATCTCCTGGGAAGTCGTCGCATGCGTCAGGGAACCCGTCACCGTCTCCATCAGCGTTGTCGTCACCGCCGGGGCATACGTCCTGATCGTCGGGTACACCATCTCCGTCCGAGTCGACCGGTGCCGCCTGACAAAGTCCCGAAATCTCGGCATCGGACAGGGCTCGGCGATAGATGCGAACCTCGTCCATGAGACCGAAGTAGCTCTGGTCGCCGGCTCCTACGATCGTGCCAATGCGCAGCGGCTCCGAGCTAGGTGCTGAGTTGTATGTGAGCGTCTCCGCGTCGAGGAAGTCGCAGTCCACGAAGATCTTCGATTCGTCGACTCCTGCCTTGAAGACAAACGTGAAGTGATGCCATTCATTGAGATCGGTCGAAGGGGCAGACGCGAACAGAAGGTCTGTCCCGATACCGGTGATGGCCGGAGTCAGAACGTCTGGAAGACCGCGTGGGTCGGTCGGGTCGAGGAGGTTTACCGAGGCGTAGAAGTTCGAGTTGCCCGGAACGAAGTGTCGGTACTTGGAGATCAAGCCGGCAGCGAAGTCGGTGCCGTTCACGTCGTGCGGAATGGAGGTTGGGTAGATCCACATCGAGACAGTCCGGTCTGCGGTGGTCGTTGCGCCGAGTTCGTTGCCCGGAACCTCGATCCAGCTCTGGCCGGGGAACTCCAGGGCATCGCCAACCTGCCCAGGGGCCGGAGTGAGACCGCCCACGATGATTCCGTGAAAGCCGTTTCCAGAGTTGTCCGTGGCGGTGCCGTCGTCGAAGCTCCAGTAGGCGAGCAGGTCGTTCACTTCGGATACGCGTAGTTCATCGATCGCACCCTCGAAACCGTAGTGGTGGTTGCTTCCCGCGGCCACGTTGTAGCGTGTCGAGTTGCCGATCTCCGTGTTGTGGTAGGCGAAGAACCAGTCCGTGACCGTGATCGAGTTGCCGCTCGTCGCCACGACCTGGTCGTTGATGAGGGTGCGCATCGTAGACCCGTCGTACCAGCAGGCCACCTTCGTCCACTCACCGATGGGGACCGACCCTCCCTGAGACTGGGAGTTGTTGCCGATTCCCAGCTGCGTGTCGTACACGAGGCAGTTGATGGACCCGTCGTGTCGCAACCACATCCAGTAGTCGTTAAATGCCGCGTCCTTCCTGAAAATGTAGCCCCCGTCGACCGGGTCGATGGCGTCAGGGCGAATCCAGGCTTCGACGTAGGCCGTGTTTCCAAAGTCGTCGAAGACCGAGTCCGGAACCAGGACTCGGTCGGTGTCGCTCCCATCGAAGTACAGAGCTGTACCCGAGATGCCCGGAACGTAGGTAGGACCTTCAACGGCTGCATCGTTGCCGCCACCGGAACTGTCGAGTGCCGTCGTACCGGAACCCTCGTCGAACAGATAGGTTGCGCCACCGCCTTGAGCGATCGAGGGCAGCAGCACAAATGCTGCGAGCAGAAGGGATGTCAGACGACCGAGGGATGGGATTCGCATGAGAACTCCTATTGAGTAGCGACGAAGAGAGACCGGATTCCGTTGCTCGCAGAGCGACTGCGCGTTTTGCCCTAGAAAGAGGCAGACTGCCCGTTGCTGCAGCCGAGAACAGCGCTCACCCCGCAGGTTGATCACTAGGTAGGGTGTTGCTCGACCGGCCGTATTCCTGACGGTTATCGCTACGAATATCGATATCGCTCGTCGGAACATAGGCCCGCACAGGTGAGACGGCTATGCGGGGTCTTTTTCCATGGCCGATTCTCAGGTATGGAGAATCTCCACTGTTCTGCAATCGGCTTGTCTAAACGCGAGATGAGTAAGTGAAGGGCTGGCTCGGCCCACCTCCGCAGCTGGAGTCGAGGGTTTCGACCAATTCGAGAGAGGCGATCGGGATCGCCGATTTGCCAACTGTCGATGGCACCCCCGTTGCTCCTACCGGACTGCGACGAGGCCCGACCGGAGACGTTCGTGACGAAGACCTGCCGACAGCAACGGATGAGAGCAACCCGCCTCTCGGCGTCTCTGTGCGGCGTCCCGTTCCCAGGAGGCCCGCTTTCACCACGATCGAGCGAGAGCTCGGCCGAGGCTGCGCGGTCACACTTCGAACGGGCATTCGGCTCCCTGATGGACGCGGTCTCCGCGGTCATTGGGGGTCGGGTCCTCGGTGAGCCGGCCCTCGTCCGCGTCCGGCGGCTTCGCTGAACCCCTCTCAGTGGTCGCCAACGCGGTCGAGGTGCCGTTGCTCGATCTCTCGAGCTCACTTCGGTCGGGGTCTCGTCTTTCTCCTCGGTCGCGCCGATCGAGAACAGGAGAGGTAACGATTCGGGGCTTTCGAACGTCCTACTAAGTAGTCCGCCGCTTCGGCGAGGCTCGAGAGGGAGGTTTTAGCCATGCATCGTCTGTTCTTTACGTTCGTCTGCGCTGCCATGGCGCTGGGCATCGCCGTGCCCGCCGCTGCCGACACTGACTCGGGCCTTTCGTTGGAGCCGTTCGAGTTCGAAGCCTCTTCGGGTGAGGTGATCGCGGCCGAGAAGGGGCGCTTCTCGGTGCCCGAGAACCGCTCGAAGCCGGACGGCAAGCAACTGAAACTCGCCTTTGTCCGCTTCCCGTGTACTGGGGGCGAGAGCTGCGGCTCACCGATCGTCTATCTGGCCGGTGGTCCGGGCGGCTCGGGAATCGGCACGGCCCGGTTCAATCGCTTTCCGATGTTCATGGCGATGCGAGAGTTTGGTGACGTGATCGCCTTCGATCAGCGGGGTACCGGTGAGTCGGAGGCGGATCTCTCCTGCGGGAACCCGTTCATCGTTCCTCCTGGCGCTCCCACCGACAGAGCACAAGCGGGCGAGATCATCGCCGCCGCGGCGAAGCAGTGTGCCGACCGCCTGATCTCCGAGGGGCACGACGTCGCCGCGTACAACACGATCGAGAGTGTCGACGACCTCGACGCCCTGCGCCGGGCGCTCGGTGCCGAGAAGATGTCGCTCTGGGGCATCAGCTACGGCTCCCACCTCGGGTTGGCGACGCTCAAGCGCTACGAGGGCACCGTCGACAAGGTGATTCTGGCGGGCATCGAGCCGCTCCACCACTCGTGGAAGCTGCCCAGCGATCAGCAGGCGCTGATCGAGACCATCGGCGAGTTGGCCGCGGCAGACTTGAACGTCGGCGAGCGCCTGCCCGACCTGGTCGACTCGATCGGGCGGCTCATGGCGAAGCTCGACGAAGAGCCGGTGACCTTGTCGCTGACCCATCCACAGTCCGGGCAAGAGGTCCGTCTGACCCTCGGCAAGTTCGATCTGCAGATCGTGCTCACCAGCTTCCTTCGCGGGCCCGAGACCTTCGGTGGCCTACCCGACCTCATCTATCGCCTCGAGCAGGGCGACTGGGTGGCCCTGGGCCTTCAAGCCGGGCGCCAGCGCTTCGGTCAGATGTGGAACATGATGTCGGCAGCGATGGACTGCGCCTCGGGTATGGGCCCCGAGTGGGCATGGCGGATCGGGGACGAGGCGAAGACGACGCTCCTGGCCGATGCCATCAATTTTCCGTACCCGGAGGCCTGCGAGGGGGTGCCCGTCGCGGACCTCGGCGACGCCTTCCGGCGTCCGGGCCCCTCTGACATTCCGGTGCTCCTGATCAGCGGTACGGTCGACGGGCGCACACCGCCCAGCAACGCGGAGCGGATCCTTCCGTACTTCAGCAACGGTCATCACCTCATCGTCGAGGGCTCGGGACACGGCGTCTTCATGTCTTCACCCAAGGTGCTCGAGGCGATGCAGGGCTTCATGCGAACGGGGGAGCTGCCGTTCGACCGCATCGAGCTACCGCCGGCGACCTTCGTCGCTCCGCGGACCGTCGCGGAGGTCGACGACAAGACGCTCGAGCGCTACGTCGGCAATTACGAGATTCGCGAGGGCGAGTTCCGGCGTGTCATGAAGGCCGGCAGTCAGCTCTACACCCGCCGTGGGGAAGGTCAGGTGCTACCGATTCGACCGACGTCGGCCACGCGCTTCTTCTACGAGAACAGCACGACCTGGCTCGACTTCGTCGTCGACGAGGCCGGCAAGGTCAGTGGGATGGAGATGCATCACGACGGCTCCGAAGAGGCGGAGCCGGCCAAGAAGATCGAGTAGCCGGGGGCTACAGCGGAGTTCGGCTGACGAAGAGCCGAAATCGCCGGTAATCGGGGGACACAATACTCATTCCCCTTCGGCATCGCCGCCACACTAGTTCAGCGACCGAAGGAAATGAGTATTGTGTCCCCCGGTTGGGTCTAGAGCGCGGTGGCGAATCGCGCCACGCCGGTCATCAGCATCTGCATCGCGATGGCGACCAGCAGCATGCCCATCAGCCGCTCGATGGCGATCAGGGCCTTCGGCCCGAGCCGCCGGGCAAAGACTCCGGAGAGCGAGAGGATCAGGCCGGTGGCGAGCCAGGCCGCGAGCAGGGCCACGAGCCAGTCCATGTAGCGATCCGGCTCGCGGTTCATGATCAGGAGCAGCGACGCCATGGTCGAGGGCCCGGCGACGTAGGGGATTGCGAGGGGGACGATGAAGGGCTCCCCGTCGACCGCCTCGCCCTTGCTACCTTTCGGCGGCGGGAAGACCATCTTCACCGCGATGAGAAAGAGGACCGTACCTCCTGCCACAGTCAGCGCCGGATCGGAGATGCCGAGCGCCCCGAGGATGTGCTGGCCGGCGAAAAGAAAGACCAGCAGCACCGCCAGCGCGATCAACAGCTCCCGTACGATGACGCGCGTGCGCCTCGACTCGTCGACCGGCTGAAGCGCCGAGACGAAGAAGGGGATGTTCCCGAACGGGTCCATCACCAGGAAGAGGAGCAGCGCGGCGGAGAAGACGGTCATCGTCGACTGGAGTGTACGCTGGGTTCCATGAAACGGGGCGGGCAGTGGATGCAGTCGATTCGACCACAACCCCTCGGTGTTGCGCTGCTCGTGCTCGTCCTGTTTGCCCTGGCCTGCCGTGCGCCGAGTCAGGCGATCTGGTACCGACTCGAGTCGGGGCAGGGTTGCTGCGTGATGGCCGGAGGCTGTGTCGTGTTGGACCTCGAGGAGTCCCGCTCTGCCAAGGGCCTGCCATTTCGCTGGGGCACTCGTCGCATCCGAGTGGTCGTCGACTCGTCTCGTCTCGAGCCGACAGCGCGCTACTCGATTCCCGGGCCGCACGCTGTAGCGGCCCTCTCCCGCTCTGAGGCTGGGTTGCCGACTGCTGTTGTGGGTGACCTTCTAGTGATGACAAGCGATGAGGAGCACCAATTTGTCCACCTGAGGCTCGAGGATGTGAGGCTGTCACGAGGAGGCTACGCCTTCCTCCGAGTCGAGCCAGCGCCGCCTTGTCCTCGGCAGCTGCAAGACGTGGGAACTCGTCTGCTCTGTGAGCCCTCCCGACGTGCGGTCGACGAGGTGGCCGAATTACGCATGCAGGGAGAGCTCGCCCCGGCCCTGGCGAGGGCGGAGGCCCGGGTTGCCTGCGCGGAGGTACCCGAGACCGAGGCGGTCGAACTCTGGCTCGAAATGGCCCGCGTTCACGATCGCTTTGGCCTGCATGAGAACCGCCGGCCGGTCGTGGAGGCGCTCGAGGCGATCGAGGCGGCCGCCAGGCTCGCGTCCGAGGCGGTCTCACGCGCTCGAGTTGAGTTGGGGCTCGCGGACTACCACTACCGCGCAGAGATGAGCGAGCGCCGGTTTCCGAAAGCGACAGAGCACGCGCAGGCGGCGATCGAGGCGTTCGCAACTCTCGGTGATTACCACGGAGAGGCAGATGCCGTACACAAGCTCGGGCTCATCCATCTGCAGAAGAGGGAGCTCGACCGTGCCCGAGAGCTCTTCGATCAATCTCTGGAGCTGGACCGAGCAGGCGGCGAGCGGTCCTGGTTCTGCGGCGAGTACGAGCGCCACGTCGCCTTCGTGTACCTTCGACAGGATCAAGCCGAGCAGGCGCTGCCGCACCTCCGGCGGTCACTCGAGTGTCGCCGCGAGGCGGGGGCGGGCGACGCGGCGATGTACGCGGCGCTCACCCTCGGGTCGACGCTCACTCGCCTGGGTCAGCCCGCCGAAGCTCGTGACCTGGCGGAGTGGGCACTGAGCTCGGCGGAGCGAATCGATTCGCCGCGGGTTCGTGCCCAAGGTGGGCTGACCTTGGGCCGGGCGCTCGAAGAGCTCGGTGATCGGGCCGGAGCCCGAGCCGCCTATGAAGCCGCGCGAGCGGCCGCGGAGGAGGTGGCCCTGAACTCCATCGCTGAAGCCGCGATCGTGGCCCTCGAGAATCTGTCCGATTCGGCGGCCGGCGACTAGCCGCGCTGCGCCAGCTCTGCGAGCGTCTCAGTCAGCAGGTTCCAGAACCGACCGACGGTCGGAACCTCTACACACTCGTCGGGCGAGTGCGGAAACTTGATCGTCGGGCCGAACGAGATCATGTCCATGCCCGGGACCTTCTCGCCCAGAATGCCGCACTCGAGGCCGGCGTGGATGGCGCCGACTTCCGGTGCGAAGCCGAGCACCTTCTCGTGGAGGCCCTTGACGACCTCGAGCAGCTCGGAGTTCATGTCAGGCTGCCAGGCGGGGTAGCCGTCGCTCTCCTCGACGGTGCCGCCGGCGAGGGCGGCGATGGAGCGAATGCGCGCGAGCTGCGCGTCGAGCGCTGAGGCGACGGAGCTGCGATTGCTCAGCGAGAGCGACAGGGTGCAGTCCTCGATGCCGACGGTGGCGAGATTGGTGCTTGTCTCCACCAAGCCGGGGATGTCGTAGCTCATCGACATCACGCCATGGGGGGCGGCCGCGATCAGGTCCAGCACGGTGCCGCTCCAGACCGCATCGACCTCGGCCGATTCGACCGAGTAGTCGAGCGTGGGCTCGGCCGAGCGGTACTCCGTGCCGATCACCGCGAACTCCCGCTCGAGCGCCGAGACGAAGGCGTCGCTCTCCGAGGCCGCGACGGCAACCGTGGCTCGTGCTTCTCGCGGGATGGCGTTGTGCGCGCTACCGCCCGCGAATTCTGCCAGGTGTGCCGTCGCCGCGCGCTTGGCGGCGAGTAGAGCCCGGCAGAGGAGCTTCGAGGCGTTGCCGCGCTGGAGGTGAATGTCGACACCCGAGTGGCCGCCCTTCAAGCCGTGGAGTCGAATCTCGAGGCCGACGGAGCCGTCGGGAACGGGCCGACTGCCGATCGGCAGGCTGATCATGCTGTGCCGGCCGCCGGCGCAGCCGACGGTCAGGACCCCCTCGTCTTCGGAGTCGAGGTTGATCATGCGCCGCCCTTGGAGCATCGAGGCGTCGAGCGCTGCGGCGCCGGTCAAGCCGGTCTCTTCGTCGATCGTGAAGAGCAACTCGAGCGGGCCGTGCTCGAGCTCGGCCGCTTCGAGGACGGCGAGCATGGCGGCGACGCCGATGCCGTTGTCGGCCCCCAGCGTCGTGCCGGTCGCCTTGAGGAAGTCGCCGTCGAAATGAGCCTGAATCGGGTCGGTCGCCCAGTCGTGTTCGACGTCGGAGTTCTTCTCCTGGACCATGTCCAGGTGCGCTTGGAGGATGGTCGCCGGCGCGTCTTCGTAGCCGGAGGTGCCGGGTTTGCGCACCACGACGTTGCCGGCGGCATCGCTCTGACTCTCGAGCCCGTGCTCGTCCGCGAGAGCGAGCACGTGCTCGCGCATCAGCGCTTCTTGTTTGGACGGACGGTTGATCCGCAGGATGCGATCGAAGTGGGACCAGAGCCCTGTGGGCTCGAGCTCGGCGACTCGGGTCATGGCGGTCTCCTTTGGCAGGGGCGGAGTCTAGCCCAGCCAAGACGCTCGCTTCGACTAGGCAGCCGGCTCGTCGACGCGGCCCGGCAGCCAGCAGGTGACGACGGTTCCGCCCCCTTCGCGTTGTTGTAGAGAGAGCTTGCCGCCGTGAGCTTCCAGGATCTCTCGGCAGAGTGGTAGCCCGAGCCCGGTGCCGGTGCGCTTGGTCGAGTAGAAGGGCAAGAGCGCCTTCTTCATGGTCTCGTCGTTCATGCCGCGTCCTCGGTCGAGCACCTGAAGATAGGTGCCGCCGTCCTCGTCGCCGTCGATGCGCAGCGTCACCTCGAACCTCGCCTCGGTCGCCTCCTCGGCGTTCTTGAGCAGGTTGGTGAGGACGTGCCGCATCTGCCCCGGATCGAACCAGCCGGGCGCGCTCGGGAGGTGTCCGGCGATCTCGAGGTCGGGGTACTCGCCGACGGTGGCGAGAAAGTCCTGCCAGGCGACCGCCTCCTTGCGCGGCGCCGGTAGGCGCGCGAATCGCGCGTAGCCGCTCAAGAACTGCTTCAGATGATCGATTCGCTCCTCGATGGTCGAGAAGATCTCGTCAGTCCGTCCCGCGTGCTCGGGTTTGTCGGCGACCTGACGAACCGAGTGGACGAGAGAGGAGATCGGCGCGAGCGAGTTGTTGAGCTCGTGGGAGATCACCCGGATCACCTTCTTCCAAATCTCGGCCTCTTGGCGCCCGAGCTCACCCGTCATGCGGCGCAGCACGACCAGGGAGTGTCGCTTGCGATTGAGCTGGAAGTTTCGTTGCGAGAGGTGGTAGGTCTCGGGCTGCTCGTCACCCTGGACCGTGAAGATGCCGTCCGTTCGGCTGGTCAGGATCTCTTGCATGGCGGGTGGGCAGCCGGCGGCGATCTCGGCGAATCGCTGCCCCTCGAGGCTCGAACCGCCGGTCATCAGCCGACGCGCTTCCACGTTCGAGTAGATGACTCGGTCTAACTGATTGATCAGGATGATCGCCGCCGGCGAGCGATTGAGCGCGGTCTGGAGCAGGAGTTCCCGTTCGCGGACCGCGGCGCGCTCGTTTTGGAGCGTCTCGCTTACCAGATTGTAGAGGCGGGCCAACTCGCCGAGTTCGTCTTTGCGGTGCGACGCGATCCGCATGCTGAAGTCGCGATCGTGAAAGCTGCGAATGCCGTCAGAGAGACTCTGGATGGTGATGTCGATCGGGCGGAGAGCCCAGGTGACCCACCAGGCGCCGAGCGGAAGGCCAACGACCAGAGCGACCGCCAAGGAGACCCAGGGCGACAGCTCGAGCGGCAGCATCTGCACCGCCGCGCCGGCGCTCGAGGCGACCACCAGAGTGCCGAGCACGATCGCCGTCAGCTTGCCGGCCAGCGTAATGCGCGGCTTGAACGGCTGCGCGACCGGGTGTTCGGTCTTCGCGGGAGGTTGGCTCGGCGCGCTGGTCACGGCTGGATGTTAGCGAGGCCGTCGCTCGAGCTCGATGCCGAGCCGCGCCATCTTTCGGTAGAGCGCCTGACGGCTGATCTGCAGCCGGTCCGCGGCCCGGGCGACGACGCCCTTCGCAGCGGAGAGTGCTTCGATCACCTCACGGCGTTCGCCGGCCTCGTCCTGAGACATCTCGGCGACCGGTAGCGGGATGTCGCCACCCAGGTCGAGGTGCGCCGGAGAGATCGGGTCGGAGCCGGCAACCAGAGTCGCACGCCGGATGCGATTCTCGAGCTCGCGCACGTTGCCGGGCCAGTCGTAGCGTTCGAGGGCCGTCTCGGCTGCAGGGGTGAGGTGCGGCGTCTCCTCGCCGTCGTTGGACTGTTCGAGGAAGTGCTGGGCGAGTGGCAGGATGTCCGAGCGCCGCGCGGAGAGGGCGGGGAGGCGCAGCTCGACCACGTTGATGCGGAAGTAGAGGTCTTCGCGGAAGCGATCCTCTTCGAGAATGCGTGCGAGATCGGCGTTGGTGGCGGAGAGGATGCGGACGTCGGCACGCCGGGTACGGCTGCTGCCGAGGCGTTGGTAGTCGCCGCTTTGGAGTACCCGCAAAAGCTTGACCTGGCCGGAGAGGGACAACGCGTCGATCTCGTCGAGGAAGAGGGTGCCGCCGTCGGCCGACTCGAAGTGGCCGACGCGCAGCTTGCGCAGGCCGGTGTAGGCCCCCGGCTCGGCGCCGAAGAGCTCGCTCTCCATCAGCTCCTCGGGGATGGCGCCCACGTTGACGCGCACGAAGGGCGCCTCGCGGCGACGGGAGTTGGCCTGGATGATCTCGGCGATGCGCTCTTTGCCGGAGCCGTTCGGGCCGGTGATGAGCACGGGCGCATCGGAGTCGGCGACGTTGACCGCCAGCTGGATGACGCGATGCATCTCTTCGCTCGAGTAGATGATGCCGCGAAGGTCGGAGGTCGATGCGAGCTCTTCGCGCGAGCGGTCGAGCTCGGTTCGCAGGGTGGCGTTTTCGAGCTCGAGCTCGCGCAGGCGTACGAGGTTGATCAGGGTGGCGATCAGCCGTTCGTCGTCCCACGGCTTTTCGATGTAGTCGGAGGCGCCCTCTTTGACCAGCTCGACGGCGGTCTCGAGCGAGGCCCACGCGGTCATCACCAGGATCGGAAGGTCCGGCTGCACCTCTCGCAAGCGGTGGAAGAGTGCGACGCCCTCGTCGCCCGAAGTCTCCTTGGGCTCGAAGTTCATGTCTTGAATCGCCGCCCCCAGAGGCTGCTCGGCTGCGATGCGGACCGCCTCCTCCGGGTTCGACGCGGTGACGTGGCGCAGATCGTTGATCTCGAGCAGCACGGTGAGCGCCTGGACGACAGCCGGCTGATCGTCGACGATCAGTACCGGAAGGTCGTTTCGCGTCATCGGCCCGATCTTAAGACGGGAAACGGTTCGCCCGGGCTACACGGTACGAGTTGCGACCTCAGGCGCGACCGTGCTCGCCCGCAGGGCAGGCGCCACCGCGGCGAGAACGCCGGTCAGCCAGAGAGCCAACGCGCCGAGCACGAGGAAGCTCCACTCGATCTTGGCCACGTCCGCGTAGTGCACGAGGCCGTAGTTCAATCCGTAGGTGAGCACGAGGCCGATGGCGATGCCGATGCCCGTGATCATCCAGTTCTCGATCAGGAAGTATCGGACGATGTCGCTCTTGGTGGCACCGAGGGCGCGTCGGGTGCCGATCTGCCGTGTTCTCTGGGTCACCGAGAACGAGGTCAGGCCGATGATTCCGAACGCGGTGACCACCAGCAGGAGCACGATGACAGCGGTCAGCATCTTGATCATCACGGTGGCGTCAGCGTAGTAGTCGCGCTTGGTCTCGAGGAACGGCTCGATCGTCATGACCCGACCTGCGTGGACCTCTCGCAGGAGCGGCTCGATGTCGTTGAAGACCGAGTCCATGGCTCCCGCCTCGGTTCGTACCATGTAGCGCATCCGGCGAGTGTCGCTCGGCAGGCCCGGGCGGATCATGGCCCCCTCACCGTTCTGGGCGAACTGGGAACGCGGCCAGGAGTTGTGCATCTTGTGGACGATGCCGACGATCGTGTCGACGACCTCGCCGCCAGAGTTCTGGATCTGTTGGCCGAGGGCGTCGCCGTCGGGGAACATCGCGTCGGCGGTCGCCTGCGTGACCAGGACGTTGCGGCCTTCGGCGTTCTCGGTTCCCTCCTCGGGGAACTCCCAGTCGCTCGGCATCAGGTCGCGTCCCGCGACCAACTCCAGGCCGAGCGTGCCGACTGCGTGGTCGGAGACGATGAAGTAGGGCAGGCCGAAGCCATGCTCGTCAGGGCCTTGGTCCATGCGCTTGCGAGTCGAGGAGCTGCCGCCGCCGCTCACCGGGATCTGGCGAATGGAGACGGCGTCGGCCACCCCGGCGAAGCCACGTAGGCGACGGAGGTCCTCTTCCTGGATGGCCTGGGCAAACTCTTCCTCTTCGAACCCCTGGTCGAACGGCGTCGTCCAGACGACGATCAGATTTTCGTCGTCCATGCCGGTGTCTCGCACGATCTCTCGGCGGGTGTCGAGCAGCATGTTGACGCAGTTCGCGACGATTGCGAGGGTCAGTGCGACCTCGACGGTGATCAACCAGAAACGGGACTTGTTGCGCATCAGCGCGCGGAAGATGGGGCCGAGTTCCATGATCGATCTCCTACTGGATCTTCAGATAGTTGGCGGGCGGCACCCGGCAGATGCGCCACGAGGGATAGATGCCCGCGATGAGCCCTGCGATCAGCGAGAGGACCGCCGCCGCGAGGACCATCTTCAAGTCGAGCTGGAAGCTGAACTCGTTGTCGAACCAACGGTTGATGACCGCCAGAACGACCATCGAGAGGCCGATGCCGACGGCCCCACCCAAGAGCCCGATCAGCTCACATTCGACAAGGTGCTGACGGAAGACGGAAGCGCGGCTCGCACCGAGCGCTCGTCGGACGCCCACCTCCGGCGCGCGCGCAAGGAACTTCCCGAGCAGTATGCCGATCAGGTTCACCGAGCAGACGACGAGGAAGAGGACCCCGATGATGAGCATGATCTTGGCCTGGTCAGGGATGACCTCCTCGCGATCGAGCCACTCCATGACCGGCCAGATCTTGTTGTTGAGGGGTCTCAGGAGTCGCCCCGACCTCTTCTGCTCCATGACGTACGCGTCGACAAAGCTGCGGTACCGGTCCTGCTGCTGCGGGTCGTCCAGCTGCACCCAGAGTTGAAGCCACATACTCTCGGACTGGAGAAAGTCCTCGAACTCGTTGCCTGGGTAGAACTTCCAGCCGTTGGTGTTGCCTGTCGTTCGAACCTGGAACGGCTCGACCTGATTGAACGGCGTGAAGATCGCCTCCGGCTCCTCGTATGGGTTGTTGTTCACATCGTAGAAGTGGATGGTCGGCCGCCACTCGTCGAGGACACCGATTACCGTGTAGTCGCGGTTGGACATGCGGAGCGTGCGCCCCACGCTGTTCTCGCCGCCGAAGAGTTTGCGGTTGGTGGCGGAGTCGATGACCGCAACGAGCTCTGGCCCCGCGTCCGCGTTTGCGTCCCAGCCGCCGCCGTACAGGAAGGGGAGTTCGAACATGCGGAAGAAGTCCGCGAAGCACATACGGACGACCTCCGTGTACGGCTGCTCGTTCTCCCTCTCGGGCTGCACCGTCATTCTCGCCTTGAACGACGCCGTCTGGTACGTCGGGATGTCGGTCTGCATCAGCCCACGCACGTCGATGTAGCTGAGCTGGTTCGGCTGAAGCTCGGGGCGGTCGGTGTCCCAATTGCTGTCGGTGTCCCAGTTATCCACGGTGACGTGGAAGAGGATGTCGCTCTTGTGCGGGATCGGATCTCCCGAGAGGGTGTAGTAGGTCGTCACAAAGGACGTCGAGATCGCGATGCCGAGTGCGATACCTGCGACCAGGAGGGTCGAGAGCACCGGGTTGCGCCGCAGGCTTTTCCAGGCGATGCGAATTTGGTAGCCGAGCATCGGTTCGTCTCCTTAGGCGCCCAGAGTTTGCTGTGAGCCGTTCTCTGCCGGGTTGTAGAGCGGTGCAGGACGTTCGTCCTTCTCGAGATCGACCAGGCGGCCGTCGAGAAGGTAGATCTGGCGTGGAGCGCGCGTGGCGAGCTCCGGGTCGTGGGTGACGATGACCACCGTCGTCCCGAGTTCGTTGATCTTCTCGAGCAGGTCCATGATCTCGTTGGCCATCGCCGAGTCGAGATTCCCGGTCGGCTCGTCGGCGAGGATCAGCTTGGGTGTGCCGACCACCGCGCGCGCTACTGCGACGCGCTGCTGCTGACCGCCGGAGAGCTGGGCGGGGTAGTGGTGGATGCGCGACGTGAGGCCGACGATCTCGAGCGCCTCCTCGATCCGCTCCCGACGGTCGGAGGCGGCCAGGCCGCGATAGCGCAGCGGCACGTCGACGTTGTCGAAGACATCGAGGTCCGGAATCAGATTGAACGACTGGAAGATGAAGCCGATCTTCTCGTTGCGGATGCGCGACATCTGGCGGTCGCTGAGCCGGCTCACGTCCTCGCCGTCGAGCATGTAACGCCCGCCGTCGAAGGCGTCGAGCAGGCCGGTGACGTTGAGCAGCGTCGTCTTGCCGGAGCCGGACGGCCCCATGAGCGAGACGAACTCGCCGGTTGCGATCTCGAGGTTGAAACCGGAGAGCGCGTGGGTCTCCACGTGCTCGGTGCGGTAGATCTTTTGGATGCTCTGCATACTGATCATCGACGATCTCCTGTGGAAGAACGTGCTCTAGTCACGGATGAGGACGCTTCGAGCTCCTTCGAAGCGACTGGTGTCGGAAACGATGATGCGATCGCCCAGCTCGAGACCCGCGCGGATCTCGACCTCCGAGACGCTCATTCCGCCAACCTCGATCGAGGTCAGCCGGGCGACGTCGTCGGCGATCAGGTAGGCCTGCCGTCCGCCTCCCGCCTCGAGGAACGAGCCGCGGGGTGCTTTCAACACGTTGGGAACCTTCTCCAGAATCAATCGCGTCGAGAGGCGCTGGTTCTGCTTGAGTCCGTCGGGCGCCTCGTCGACGAAGGCGACTCGGCCCTCGACTCGGCTTCCCGAGACCTCGGGCGAGAGGCTCCTGACTCGCCCGCTGTACTCCTTGCCGTCGTAGGTGATCACCGCCGGGGTGTCGGAGCTGATCTCGTCGGCGTAAATCTCCGGCACCGCAACCTCGAGCTCGAAGGCGGTGAGGTCGACGACGCTGACCACCGGCGAACCGAGACTGACGACGTCCTGGTCCTCGATCGAGAGACGCGAGACGACGCCCGCTACCGGCGAGCGAATCTCGAGCTCGGAGACCTGTCGGTCGAGCTCGGTGACGATCAACCGCTGCCGTTCGACGCGCGCGAGCTGGTTCCGGGTCTCGAGCACGAGCGACTCGCTCTCGAGCTCGGCCCGCTGGCGAGCGAGATCGAGCCGGAGTTCGGCGATCCGTACCGCATCCTGAGCGGCCTCGTACTCGACGTCGTTGAGGATGCCCTCGCGGCGGGTGCGCTCAGCGCGGTCCATGGCTCGCTCGGAGGCCTCCAGCTCGACCTCCTGAAGTCGGATGTCCTGCTCGGTCTGCAGCTCCGCCTGGCTGGCGAGCACCCGCTGGCGCTCGTACTCGCCCTGGAGGCTCAACAGGTTCGAACGCTCCTGTTGCAGCTGACTTTCGAGCTGCGGACTCCGAACGCGGGCGAGTACCGCTCCGGCCTCGATCGGCTCGCCGGCCTTGACCTCGAGGCGTGCGATGCCCTGAGCGGGGCTGAAGAGGGTCGGGTTGAAAGCGGCGACGACGTTGCCCTGTACAGCGACTTCGCGCACGAGGTCGCCGCGCGTCACGGTTCCGGTGCGAATTCTCGCGGCGTCGACCGAGACTTCTGAGCCGAGCCAACGGCGCATGTTCGGCGCGAGGGTGAGCACGAGTGCGGCCAGCGCGATGCCGACGCCGGCTCGAATCAAATTCCGGCGGCCGAAGCGGGAGGGCCGCTCGACCGGTCTGTCCATCGGGGAGGTATCGCGAATCATCGGTTTCTCTCGCTCGCCATTCATAGAGCAACCCCTGTGCCACGGTTTCGCTTTCTCGGAAGCGACTGGTTTAGAAGGAGTTACCAGTCTAGTAGATGGCTCCGACCCGCCCTGGGGTTTACATGTGTACGGTAGGCGCCGGACAGCTGTCCGGCTCGCGCGATGAAACCCGAGGCGCGGCAAGGCCGTTACACTGCTGACGTGTCCCTGGCACCTCATTCCGCGCTCACCGCCCTGCCCGAGCGTCAGGCGCTACAGCGCCACCTCGACGCCGCGAACTG
The DNA here is from genome assembly GCA_965212505.1 of Candidatus Multivoradales bacterium. GTDB lineage: Bacteria > Acidobacteriota > Thermoanaerobaculia > Multivoradales > JAHEKO01 > JAHEKO01. The sequence goes on along the minus strand of OZ243123.1, from coordinate 3,909,272 downwards.
GGGAGTCCTCAGATGGCTCGTCGCGGTAGCTGCGTTTGGCGCTCTCGGCGGACTCATCGAGGGCGTGGCGAGCGGCAGGCCGCTGCACGTCGGACTCTGGGCACTCGCGCTGTTGGTGGACTTGGTTCTCATCTTCGGCCGCCGGCGCGACGCCGTAAAGCGAGCGGCGCACCCTCTCCTGATCGTCTTCCTGGCCACACATCTCGCGGGCACCGTGGTCGTGGCCTTGGGAGATCCTGTGCCGGCAGTTGTCTTCTCCGGCTTCCTCTTCCCGATGTTCCTGGCCGTCTTCCGCATGCGCTGGTTCGAGTACGCCGGCCTGCAGACAATGCTCCTGACGGGTGGCACGTGGGCCGCGACCCGAGAGGCGCTCGGCGCCTCGACCTCGGGGCGCGCCTGGCTGATCGCCAACATGGTGGTTTGCGTCTTGATCGCGAGCTACGTCGCCATCCGGATCACCCGGCGCCGCGCAGCGACGTTCCTCGCCGAATGGCGCCACGAGGTCGCGCGCGAGCAGGAAGAGGCGCGAATGCGCGGTGAGCTTCTCGACGCACGTGAGATCCAGTTGAGCATGCTGCCGCGGAGCACTCCGGAGCTCGACTGGCTCGACGCCTCAGGGCTCTCCATGCCGGCGAGCGAAGTGGGTGGCGACTACTACGAATACTTCAGTCTGGACGCTCATCGCTTGGCGGTGGTGATCGGCGACGTCGCCGGGCATGGTGTGGCGAGCGGCCTCGTGCTCTCGGGTGTGCGCTCCGGTCTCCACCTGTTGCGCGAGGAGCTCTCCGACGGTGCAGGGGTGCTCGAGCGTCTGCATCGGATGGTTCGCGACACCGCGCCCCGCAGGATGTTCGTCACCATTCAGGTGGCCGTCATCGACCGGCGCCGCCGACTTGTGAGCGTCACCAACGCCGGCCACCCTCGGGCGCTCTACCTGCCCGCCGAGGGGGATCGGGTGGTGCCGATTGGAGCCGCCGGCTTGCCGCTCGGCACGCGCCTGGAGCCGGACTACCGCGAAGTTCAGCAGCAGCTCGGACGCGGCGACGTGCTGATCTTCTACTCCGACGGCGTACCCGAGGCGCAGAACCTTGCCGGCCGAGCCTTTGGCGACGAGCGCCTCCTGGAAGCCGCGCGCAAGGCGGTCAGGGCGGGCGCCGCCCGTCAGATTCGAGATTCGATTCTGAGTGCGGTCTCCCGTTTCAAGGGCGACGCGGTGCAAGCCGACGACGTTACGTTGGTGGTTCTGAAGCTCGGCGAGACCGGCGTCACCACCGCCTGAGCCGACTTCCGGCCACTGTGTCGTACTCCATTCCTGAGTGACTCGGTTGCCCGTAGGGTCGAGGCCTCTTAGAACTGCCGGGAGGTGTCGCCATGACCCGCAAGAGCCTATTTGTCGCCGCAGTCCTCGTACTGGTCACCATGCCGCTGGCCGCCGAGACCGAGTTCGAGCCGCGCCTCTGGATGCCTGATCTGGGCGGTAGCGTCAAGGTCACCGAGGACGGCTTCGGAACCGAGATCACGCTGCCGGACACGTTGGGCTTCTCGGATGAGGACGTCAACGAGGTGCGGCTCACCTGGCGGTCCTCTGGGCCGTTTGTCCTGCGCTTCGGCTACCTTCCGTTGAGCTACGGCGGTAACGCCAGCTTGAGAGAGACCATCGACTTCAACGGCATCCGCTTCCCGGTGTCGATCGATGTCGCGAGCGACCTCGAGGTCGAATACGCGCGCATGGGTGTCGGCCTCCTGTTCAAGGCCGGCGACAGCTTCCGCATCGGCCCGATCGTCGAACTCAAGGCGATGCGTGTCGAGGCCGCCATGGCCGGCAGCATCTCCGGCCTGCCACAGGTCACCGCTCAAGAATCGACAGAGGGTGGCTTCGCCTCGGTCGGCCTCGGATTCGACGCGAGTCCGATGGAGAAGCTCTCGCTCGAGGGAGACGTCGGCTACTCACCGGGTCTCGACTACGGCGAGATGATCGAGGCGGAGATCGGCATCAAGTACTCGCCGGTCAAGATGGTCAGCGTGTTCGGTGGCTACCGCCTACTCGACCTCGATCTCGAGGTCGACGACGACACGGCGAATCTGGAACTTTCGGGTCCCTACGTCGGCGCCAGCGTCACCTTCTAGGGCGACGCCCGGCGGCGCCTCAGCCGGCGCTCAGCGTCCGGCGCCACTGGTAGACGCAGACGTAGACGAGTGCCGCGACGCCGAGGATCGGCGCCCAGCCGAGAGGCATCAGCGGCAGGCTCTGACCCGAGTTGGCGAGAACCACCGCCAGCACGGAGACCAGGACGCCCATCAGCGCTTCGCCGGTGATGAGGCCCGAGGCGACGAGTAGGCCCGTGTTCTCACGCGCCTGCGCGACCTCGGGACTCGCCTTCTCGGAGCGCTTGGCGGCGTAGTGGGCGAGCAGGCCGCCGACGAAGATGGGTACCGAGAGCCCGAGCGGCAGATAGACGCCCACCGCCACGGCGAGGACCGGGAACCGGAAGCTCGAGCCACGCCCCTCCTGGACCTTGTCGAGGACGATCAGGACGACGGCAAGTCCGAAGCCGATGAAGATGAAGCGCCAGTTGATGCCCTGACCAAAGATGCCGCTGGCCAGGCTCTCCATCAGTGCCGCCTGCGGGGCGGCGAGCGGCGCGACGTCGGGGTTGACCACCCGGCCAATACCGTAGCCCTGGTCGAGAACTCGGAGTACCCAGGGAATGACGGTCGCGGCTGAGACGACTCCGACGACTTGGTAGATCTGCTGGCGCCAGGGGGTTGCTCCGACGATGTGGCCGCACTTGAGGTCTTGCAAGTTGTCCCCGGCGATGGAAGCAGCCGAGCAGATCAGGCCGGCGAGGTAGATGACCGCGATCGGTCCGAGCACAGCGGCCGGGCCGGCGTTGCCCATGATCTGGAGCAGGATGAGGGCGGAGATGATCACGGTGGCGATCGTCACGCCCGAGATCGGGTTGTTCGAGCTGCCGACGAGGCCCGCCATGTAGCCGGCGACCGAGCTGAAGATGAAACCGAAGATCAGCATCAGGACGGTCATGACGCCGGCGATCATCACTCTGTTTGGCGTGTCACCGAGCACGGTGTAGAAGATCGCGAAGACTGGGATCATTCCGACCAGAGCCACGATGGCGACAATGTTGATCGGCGTGTCGAGCTCGGTCCGCGGCAGGCCTCCCGCTTCGCCCGAGCGGCTGGCGCGGTAGGCGACGAGGCTGGCTCGCACCCCGGCGATCAGCGGCTTGACGAGCGAGAAGAGCGACCAGACGCCACCGATGATCATTGCCCCGACGCCGATGCGCCTGCAGTCCTGCCACGCCTGGCCGGCCAGGCTGCCCCAGTCCGCGGTCGAGAACTCACTCCAGGGTGTCGCCGGATCGAGGCCCGCGCCGGTGATCACGTTGGTGCTGTTGAACGCCCAGTTGAGCGGTACGCCGACCACGGTGCCGATCACACCGCCCAGGAAGACGAGCGTGGCGATGTTCAGGCCGACGATGTAGCCGACGCCGACGAGCGCCGGACTCAGCGTGATGTCGCCCGTCAACAGCGCCTTGCCTCCGGCGAGGGCCCGGGTGCCGGCGACGCCGCCGGCGAGCCAGCCGAGGCCAGACTCGAAGAGTTTGAAGATCGCGCCGAGGCCAGCGGCTTGCAGGAGCCGCCGGAAGCCCTGCGCTGCGGCGTCGTCCTTGGAGCGCGGGGCGTCCTCTCCGGTTGCAATACCTCCGGTCTTGAGCACCTCCGCGGTGGCGATGCCCTCGGGAAACTTGAGCCGGCTCTCGACGATCAGGGCGCGCCGCAACGGAATGGTGAAGGCGACGCCGAGGATCCCGCCGGTGATCGCGATCGACACCAGCGTCCAATAAGGGTAGGTGTCCCAGGCGCCCATGATCACGAGCGCTGGGATCGTGAAGATGATTCCGGCTACCAGCGACTCGCCGGCGGAGGCGGCGGTCTGTACCAAGTTGTTCTCGAGAATGTTGGAGCGTTTGAAGGCGCGTAGAACGCCCATCGAGACAGCCGCTGCGGGGATCGATGCCGAGACCGTCAGGCCGACCAGTAGCCCAATGTAGGCGTTGGCCGCTGCGAGCACCATCGACAGGAGAGCGCCTAAAATCAGGCCCTTGACCGTCAACTCGGCGAGCTTGACCTCGGGCGCTACGAGCGGCGGCGGCAGGGGAGTCGAGCGGGGATCGGACATCGAGTGTCTCCTGTGGGAACCGGCACTCGACCGCGAGCGCGGGGTGGCTGAGCGAGAAACGCGAATGATACCTTAGTGAAATACGGTCGAGACCTCGGTGCCAAGGCGCGCCATCCCCAAGTTCGAGCTCTCGGCGCAAGCGTCACGGTGGTAGATCGATTGGAGAGCCTGCAAGAGATCAACCTCCTCGACCTGCGGCCGCAACGGCTGGCCGCGTGGGAGGAGCTCGACGGGGATGTCGTGATCGCGCGGCCGGCACCGCCCGTGCCCTGGTTTCGATCGATCGGTCGCTGGGTGAGTTTCGCCATGTCGACCCGTCGCATTCGCCTCGACGAGCGGGGCGGCTTCATCTGGAAGTGCCTCGACGGCAACCGAACCGTCGCCGATGTGGTGGCCGAGGCGAGAGCTCGCTTCGGCGAAGACGTCGAGCCGGCCGAAGAGCGCGTTGGGCTTCTGGTTCGTCACCTCCGACAAGAGGAACTCGTGGCCTATCCCGGTTGGGACGCGACTCCGGAAGGCGACGGCGCGGCATGAGCCCGCCCACACGGCGCTCCGCTGGGGTGCTACGATCGGTTGTGGGCGTCGATCGTACGGTCCGCCCCACTGACAACACTCTGAACCTGCGAGGCCGTGAAACGGCCGATTCATAAAGGAAACACATGAACGGAGAGACGAAGATCGCACTGCTGTGCGATCTCGAGAACGTCGCGCTAGGAGTGCGCGACTCCGACATCAAGAAGTTCGACATCAACCTGGTGCTCGCGCGCGTGCTCGAGAAGGGCAAGGTCATCGTCAAGAAGGCCTATGCCGACTGGGAGCGATACAAGGAGTTCAAGCGGTCCTGCCACGAGGCGGGCATCGAGTTGATCGACATACCCCAGAAGCGCTACTCGGGGAAGAACTCGGCCGACATCAAGATGGCGGTCGACGCGATGGAGCTCTGCTTTTCCAAGGACCACCTCGACACCTTCGTGGTGCTCTCGGGAGACAGCGACTTCACGCCGCTGGTCACCAAGCTCAAGGAGAGCAACAAGCAGGTCATCGGTGTGGGCGTGCGCAACTCGTCCTCGAAGCTGCTGATCGACAACTGCGACGAGTTCATCTTCTACGAGGATCTCTGGCGAGATACCCAGAACCAGAAGAAGAAGAAGCGTCCTGTCGTCAAGGGGCTGACCAAGCAGACGAGCGAGGTCATGGACTACATGGTCGACGCCATCAAGGCGCTCGGGCGCGAGAACAAGGACGTTCTCTGGGGCTCGATGATCAAGCAGACCATGCAGCGCAAGCGGCCGTCCTTCAACGAGAGCTACTACGGTTTCTCGACCTTCTCAGAGCTTCTCGAGGAGGCGGAGAAGCAGAAGTTGGTCAAGCTCAAGAAGGATCAGCGCTCCGGCACCTACATCGTTACGAGCTACGTCGGCTGAGCCGGTCTGGGCTGCCAGTAACAAACTCAACAGTTGCCGAGCCAAACGGCCCGGTATGATAGCTTTTCGAGGGTCAACAAAGGGCGATGTCACTGGCACGGATGGAGGTCTACGAAGAGGAGTTCCGGCACCTCGAGGGCTCCTTGCGCCGATTGCGCCTTGATGCCAACGCCAAGGCGGTCTTCCTCATCGACCGCAACGGTCAGCACATCGCTGCAGCGGGTGACACCGATCAGTTCGACAGCACCTCATTGGCTTCGCTGACCGCGGGCAACGTGGCGGCGACCGATGGGCTGGCCAAGCTGATCGGCGAAAGTGAATTTTCGGTCCTCTTCCACGAGGGCCAGCGCGACCATATCCACATCTCCATCGTGGCCCGACGGGCCATCCTGCTGGTGATCTTCGACGAGCGTTCGTCGCTCGGGCTCGTCCGCCTTCGAGTAAAGCGCGCGAGTACCGAGATGGACCGGGTCTTCGAGCAGATGGACCAGAAGGCCGAGGTCGGCGTTCAAGGTGAGCCCGAGCCCAGTCCTTTCTCGGAGATTACCGACGAAGATATCGACGCTCTCTTTAGCGAGTAGCGGCTCGAGGCGACGGCGCTGCCGGCACGTTTCGCGTGCTGTGTTGCGACGCGCGATCACATGACATTTATCAACTACGCGGCGCGAGAGATCAACTGCAAGATCGTCTACTACGGCCCAGGCCTGGGCGGGAAGACGACGAACCTGCAGTACATCTACAACAAGACCGCTCCTGAGCGGAAGGGCAAGATGATCTCGCTTGCCACCGAGGCGGATCGGACGCTCTTTTTCGACTTCCTGCCCCTCGACCTGGGCACGATTCGCGGCTTCAACACCCGATTCCACCTCTATACCGTGCCGGGACAGGTCTTCTACGACGCCAGCCGTCGCCTGATTCTCAAGGGGGTCGACGGGGTCGTCTTCGTGGCGGACAGTCAGCCGGAGCGGATGGAAGCCAATGTGGAATCGATTCGCAACCTGGAAGAAAACCTGCGCGACCACGGGTTCGATCTGACGACGATCCCCCTTGCGCTGCAGTTCAACAAACGAGATATCCAGGGGGCCGTGCCGAGCGACGAGATGTATCGAATGCTCAACTACAAGCGCGAGCCGACCTTCGAGGCGGTCGCCATGAACGGCCTGGGGGTTTTCGATACCCTCAAGTCGGTTGCCAAGCAGGTCCTGGTGGAGCTGAGAAAGAAGTAGAGCGCTGGGCCGGTGCCCGGCGACGGATTGCGAGGTTAGACGAGACGTATGGCCAAACGGTGGAAGACCGAAGAGATCACCTATTTGAAGCGGTACGCGAAGATCCGCACAACCGCGGAGCTCGCTGAGAGGTTCAAGATCGAGCCTGACGCGCTCACGGAGAAGCTCACTGAGCTCGGACTCGCTTCGAAGGACAGCGTCGTCGTGTTGCGTATCGAGCACGATCCGCTGATCAAGGTGTACACCCAGGGGACTCGCGCGCTCTACGGCAAGAAGTGGCGGGAGGCGGCAAAACACTTCAAGCAGGTGCTCGCCGAAGCCGATCATCCGGAGCTGCGTATCGGCGCGGAGAAGTACCTCGAGGTCTGCGACCAGCACCTGAGCAAGCCGCCGGCAGCGGACGACCCGTTCCTACTCGCGGTGTACGAGCGCAACCGTGGGAATCTCGAGGAGGCGCTGGACCTCTGTAACCGGGGTGGGAGGGTTGGCAAGGACGAGCGGTTCGCCTACCTGGCCTCGGCGATCTACTCGATCCAGGGCGATCTCGAGAAGGCGGCTGAGCTCCTGGGGAGCGCGATCGCCCTCGACCCGAAGAACCGAGTTCACGCGACCTATGACTCGGACTTCGACGCACTGCGCGCCGATGCCGAATATGCCGCCATGTTCGAGAGCGACTGAGGCGGGCAGCCTCGCGAGGGGAGCCCGTGTCTAGCGCGCCGCCACGCGGCGCTCGGGTCGTTGCGGTCGGTGGCGGCACCGGCCTCGCCGTCTTGCTCCGCGGCCTGAAGCACCACGTCGGCAGGGAGATCGAGAATCTCAAGGCGGTGGTGACGATGGCCGACGATGGCGGCTCGTCGGGCCGTCTGCGACGCGAGCTCGGAGTGCTGCCGCCGGGGGACGTACGAAACTGCATCGTCGCCCTGGCCGATGACGAAGATCGGCTCGCGCGTCTTTTTCAGTATCGCTTCGCCGGAGGTGATGGCCTTTCGGGCCACTCGTTCGGCAATCTGTTTCTGACTGCGCTCACCGGAATCACCGGTGACTTCTACCAGGCCATCTTGACGGCCGAGTCGGTGCTGTCGGTGCGCGGCAAGATCTACCCGGCGACCCTGCACGAGGTGAGGCTTCTGGCTCGCGGAGTCTCGGGAGCGATCTACGACGGCGAGTCGGCGGTCGGGGGGTCGGGCGAGCCGCTCGAGCTGGTCTGCCTCGAGCCGCCGAGTGTCGCCGCCTTCCCGCCCGCGATCGAGGCGTTCCAGGCCGCCGACTTGATTCTGCTCGGCCCCGGCTCCCTCTATACCTCGATCCTGCCGAATCTACTGATTCCAGGCATCCAGCGAGCGATCGACGAGAGCTCGGCACCGGTGGTGCTGGTGACCAACCTGATGAGCCAGCCGGGCGAAACCGATGGCCTCGACGCGCTCGGGCATCTCGACGCCATCGAACGCCACGTCGGCGAGGGGATCGTCGACCGAATGCTGGTCAACACCGCGCCCCTCCCGGCCGCCGTGGTGTCGCACTACGGTGACACGGGCGCCGAACCGGTACGGGTCGAGCAGGCCAAGCTGCGGGAGCGAGGTGTCGAGATCACCGGCGCCGACCTGCTGGCTCCGGGCGGGCTGATTCGACACGACCCGTCGAGCTTGGCGGCCGCGCTGGTGGCGCTGATCGGCTCGACACGAGCACCGGAGCAGACGACTTTGGACGCGAGCGTGGGGGACGACAGATGAGGCTCTGGACATGGCGCGCGTAGCCGCGATCTTGGCCGCCGGCAAGGGGACCCGGATGAAGTCCGATCTCCCCAAAGTGCTGCACCCAGTCGGCGGCCGCCCGATGTTGTCGTGGGTGCTCGACGCGGCCCGTTCGGGCGGCTGCGACCGGATTCTGGTGATCGTCGGACACGGTGCCGAGCAGGTGCGGGCGAGCCTCGACGCTCCCGACGTCGTCTTTGTCGAGCAGCGGGAGCAACTCGGCACCGGACATGCCCTCGCTCAGGTGGCGGGTGAACTCCGCGACACGACCGGCGAGATTGTCGTGCTCTCCGGCGACGTTCCGCTGGTACGAGCGTCGACGATCTCGGCGCTCGGAGACGCCGCAGCCGCGGGTTGGGGCTCGATGGCGGTTGCGGACCTGGACGCCCCGGGCTCGCTGGGGCGAGTCATGGTGAGCGAGAGCGGAGGACTCGATCGAATTGTCGAAGCCTCCGACGCCTGTCCGAGCGAGTTGGAGGTACGCACGATCAACGCCGGGCTCTACTGCCTGCCGTATCCCGAGATCTTCGACTATCTGGAGCGCCTCGAGCCCGACAACGTCAAGGGTGAGTTCTACCTGACCGACGCGCTCGGAGACGCCGCTGCCGAGCGGCAGGTGGCGCTGGTCGAACTCGAGGATCCGACGGAAGCGATCGGCATCAACACCCGGGCAGACCAGGCGCGCGTGCACCGGCGTCTGCTCGAGCGCAAGCTCGCCGAGCTTCTGGAGGATGGGGTGACGGTTGTCGATCCGGCGCGGACGCAGATCGAGCCTGGCGTGACCATCGGTCGCGACACGGTGATTCACCCAGACGTCGATCTGAATGGCGCGACGAAGGTTGGTGACGGCTGCACCCTCCGTCAGGGTGCCTGGCTGAGAGATTCCGAGCTTGCGGACGGCGTGACCGTCGAGCCGTACAGCGTGCTCGACGGGGCACGGGTCGGTCCGGGGTGTAGCGTCGGGCCCTTCGCTCGTCTGCGCCCGGGCACGGTGCTCGAAGACGGTGCCAAGGTCGGCAACTTCGTGGAGATCAAGAAGTCGACCCTCAAGCCCGGAGTCAAGGCGGGGCATCTCGCCTACCTCGGCGACGCCACCATCGGCGAAGGGGCGAACATCGGCGCCGGCACGATCACGTGCAACTACGACGGTGTCAACAAACACACGACGGAGATCGGCGAAGGAGCGTTCATCGGGAGTGACACGATGCTCGTGGCGCCGGTGAAGGTCGGCGCCGGCGCGACGACGGGCGCCGGCTCGGTCATCGGAAAAGACGTGCCGTCGGGTGCGCTCGCGATCGAGCGCAGCCGGCAGCGGAACATCGAAGGTTGGTCGACGCGGAAGCGTCCTAAGCGCGAGTCGGAGGACTGACGCTATGTGTGGGATCGTGGGATACCTCGGATCGAAAGAGGTCGTGCCGCTGTTGCTCGACGGTCTGAAGCGACTCGAGTATCGAGGCTACGACTCGGCCGGAGTGGCTGTCTTGCAGAACGGCGACCTGCGGACGGTGCGCGCCGAAGGCAAGCTGGACATGCTCGTCCAGAAGCTCGACGGTAGCTTTCCGCCGGGCAGCTACGGACTGGGACACACTCGTTGGGCGACGCACGGCGAGCCTTCCGAGCGCAATGCCCATCCGATGGTCGACAGCCGGGGTCGGGTGGCGATCATTCACAACGGCATCATCGAGAACTTCCTGCCGCTCAAGAAGCGCCTGCAGGAGGAGGGTTGGTCGTTCGCTTCCGACACCGACACCGAGGTGGCGGCGAACCTGATCAGCTCCTACCTCGACGATCTGCCACTCAAGGACGCCGTGACCAAGGCCGCCGCGGAGCTCGACGGAATGTATGCACTCGCGGTGGTGTCGACGGTTGGTGAACGCGAGATCGTCGTCACCCGCCAGGGGCCGCCGTTGGTTGTCGGCTTCGGCGAGGGCGAGCAGTTCCTCGCCTCGGATCCGGCGGCTCTGCTCGCGCATACGAAGGACGTCGTCTTCCTCGAGAACCGCGACGTGGCGCGTCTGACCGTTGACGAGGTCGAGATCTGGGACGCCGGCGGCGAGGCGGTCGACCGGCCCCAGGTACGGCTCAACTGGGATCCGATCCAGGTCGAAAAGGGCGGCTACAAGCACTTCATGCTCAAGGAGATCCACGAGCAGCCGCTGGCCGTCCAGGAGACGTTCGCGGGGCGGGTGGACTTCGAACAGCAGCGAATCCTGCTCGACGACCTGAACCTGACCATCGAGCAGGCTCAGGCGATCAGCAAGATCGACATCCTGGCCTGCGGTACCTCCTGGCACGCCGGCCTCGTGGGTAAGTTCCTGATCCAGGGGCTCGCCGGCATCCCGGTTGAGGTCGACTACGGTTCCGAGTTCCGCTATCGCGATCCGATCGTCACCGAGAATGACGTCGCCCTGGGCATTTCGCAGTCGGGTGAGACGGCCGACACGCTGTCGGCGCTCGAAGCGGCCGGAGAGCGTGGCGCGCGACTGCTGTCGATCTGCAACGTCCCGGGCAGTCAGATCGTCCGCATGACCGACGGGGTGATCTTCACGCACGCCGGCCCCGAGATCGGAGTCGCCTCGACCAAGGCGTTCACGACTCAGTTGATCGCGCTCTACCTCCTCGCGCTCTATCTGAGACAGGCGCGCCAAGGGAATCTCGAGGAGCGCTTCCTGCAGCCGCTCGCCCATCTGCCGAAAGCCGTCGACGAGGTGTTGGCGCTCGAGCCCCAGCTCGAGCGGCTCGCTCGCGAGTACTCGCGAGCCAACGACTTCCTCTACCTCGGCCGAGGACTCAACTATCCGATCGCTCTCGAAGGTGCGCTCAAGCTCAAAGAGATTTCGTACATCCACGCCGAGGGGTATCCGGCGGGTGAGATGAAGCACGGTCCGATTGCGCTCATCGACGAGGAGTTGCCGATTGTCGCGATCGCTACCGGCGAGCGGGTCTACGAGAAGGTGCGTAGCAACATGCAAGAGGCGAAGGCGCGCGACGGCATCGTTATCGCACTCACCGATCGGGACGCCGAGGAGTTCGAGGGCATCGCCGACGAAGTGATCCAGGTGCCGCGAGTCTCCGAAGAGCTGCAGCCGATCGTGAACGTCGTGCCGCTGCAGATGCTCGCGTACCACGTCGGCGTCAAGCGCGGCTGCGACGTCGATCAGCCGCGCAACCTGGCCAAGAGCGTCACCGTCGAGTAGACGCCGGCCTGAGGTCTCGGTGCTCAGTGCTTGCTTGGTGCGGGTAGGATGTGACCATGGCCAAGGAGAGCAAGATGGGCGCCGGGATCGCGATCGGGGTCGGCGTCGGTGTGGCGATCGGAGTCGCGATCGGCAACGTTGGCGTTGGAATCGCGATCGGGGTCGCGGTGGGAGCCGGGTTGGGCACGGCGATGGGCCGCGAGAGCGACGAGAAGGACTGAGTCTCAGCTCCCTGAATGATCCTCGTTCATCTGGGCAGGGCTCCCGAGCTGTGTTAAACAGCTCTGTCAGCCGAGCGAGACCCTTCCGTGACGACCTCCGAAATCGAACTCGAAAAGCAGCTCAACGAGCAGCAGCTTGCCGCCGTTACCCACGGTGAAGGGCCGCAGCTTGTCCTCGCAGGCGCCGGCTCGGGCAAGACCCGGGTCATCACCCATCGGGTGGCCTATCTGGTCAAGGAGGTCGGGATCGACCCGCGGTCGATCGTGGCGGTCACCTTCACCAACAAGGCCGCGAGCGAGATGCGTGGACGGGTGGAGAAGCTGCTGGCGATCTATCCGCTGCCGACTTTCGTCGGTACCTTCCACCGGTTTGCGCTCGGCCTCCTACGCAAGTGGGGCGAGCGCATCTCAGTGGCGCCGGGTTTTTCGATCTTCGATCGTGACGACCAGATCGCCCTGATCAAGAAGGCGCTCAAGAAGGAGGGCCTGGCCGAGAGCTCCTTCCCGCCGCGCAAGATGCTGGCAGCGATCGGTGGCGCCAAGAATCGCCTGCTCGATCCTCAGGCCTACGAAGCCGAGGCGGACGGTTTCTTCGCACAACGGGTGGCCAAGATCTACCGCCACTACCAGGGCATGCTGGTCGATTCCGGAGCGATGGACTTCGACGACATGCTTCGACTGGCGGTCGACCTGGTCACCCAGGAGCCCGAGGTTCGCGAGCGACTGCGATCGCGGATCCACTACCTGCTGGTCGACGAGTTCCAGGACACAAACCACGCTCAGATGCGCCTGGTGACCGAACTTGTCGGTGAAACCGGCAATCTGACCGCCGTTGGTGACGAGGACCAGGGGATCTACCGCTGGCGGGGAGCGGATCTGTCGAACGTGCTCGAGTTCGAACGCGCCTTTCCCGGCGCAACCGTGCGCAAACTCGAGCGCAACTACCGATCGACCCAGAACATTCTCACCGCCGCGGGCGACCTCGTGGCGAACAACCGAAGCCGGCGCGAAAAGCGGCTCTGGACCGATGCCGGCGACGGCGAGGAGATCGAGCTCTACAAGGCGCGCGACGAGCAGGACGAAGCGACGTGGGTGGTCAACACCTTGAGCGGCCTCACCGCCGACGGGCGCAACTGGCGCGACATGGCCGTTCTGGTGCGCACCAACGCCCAGACCCGTGCCTTCGAAGAGCAGTTCTTGAAGCGCCAGATTCCCTACGAGCTGGTCGGCGGTACCCACTTCTACTCGCGCGCCGAGATCAAGGACATGGTCGCCTACCTGCGGGTCATCCGAAATCCGCGCGACGACCTGTCCTTCCTCCGGATTCTGAACAACCCGGCGCGGGGAATTGGCAAGGCGACGCAGCAGTTCCTCCAACAGCGGGCGTCCGAAGAGAGTCAGAGCCTGTGGGACGCACTGATCGGGGGTGAGCTGGGCAGCTTCCCGGCGCGCGGTGCCAAGGCGCTCGGCCAGTTCAAGAAGCTCGTGGAGCACCTTCAGACCGAGGCCGAAGAGCGCCCGCTGCCGTCACTGCTCGACCTTCTGCTCGAGACGACCGGCTACGCCAAGCAGTACGACAAAGACGATCCCGACGCCTACGCCAAGCTCGAGAACATTCAGGAGTTCGTGACCGCAGCGCAGGAGTTCACCGAGGAGAAGCTCGCCGAGGGGGAGACCGATCTACTGACCGCCTTCCTCGACCACGCCTCTCTGGTGGCAGACATCGACCTCTGGAAAGAGGCCGGCGGCGTCTCTCTGATGACTCTCCACAGCGCCAAGGGACTCGAGTTCCCGATCGTCATGGTGACCGGTCTCGAGGAGGGAGTGCTACCGCACTTCAATGCAGGTGGCCAGACGGAGGACCTCGAAGAGGAGCGCCGCCTGCTCTACGTCGGCATGACGCGTGCGCGTGAGCAGCTCTTCTTGAGCCACTGTCGCCGACGTCGAGTCGCGGGCTACTACCAGGATCAGCAGGAGTCGCTCTTCTTGTCCGAGCTGCCGGAGGAGATCGTCAACGTTACCCGCAGTCCAGAGCTCTTCTACGACGAGCGGTCGAGTGGTGTCCAGTCGTTCTTCGATCGAGGCCGCGGTGGTGGCGGCGGAGGTGGCGGCAAGCGCGGAGGCCGCCCGCGCTCCGCTCCAGGCGCACCTTCGAGCCGTGGTCCCGAGAGCTCGAGCGCCTTTCCCGAGCTGCGCAAGGGCCGCCGCGTGCGCCACGCGACCCTCGGCGAGGGGGTCGTCCTGGAGCTCGACGGTGATGGTCTCGAGGGCAAGCTGACTGTCTACTTCGATCGCGTCGGCAAGCGGAAGTTGGTTGCCAAGTACGCCAACCTCGAGCCGCTCTAGTCGACGGGCGCGATAGACTCTCTCCATGCGCTGGAGAGGTCGACAGGGGAGTTCGAACGTCGAAGATCGCCGCGGTCGGAGACCGGGCGGAGGCTTTCCGATGGGTGGTCGCGGCGCCGGTCTCGGCTGCGGTGGCCTGCTCATCATCATCGTCATCTCGATGCTCTTCGGTGCCGATCCGACGCAGCTGATCTCGATGCTCGAGCAGTCGGGGCCGGTCGTGACCCAGGCGCCGCCGTCGGCTCAAGTGCCGGGTGGGAGCACCGGTGGCGGAGCGCCGAGCGACGAACTCGGACAGTTCGCCTCGGTTGTCTTGGCCGACACCGAGACCACCTGGAAGTCACTGATGCGCGGCTACCGCGAGCCGACGCTGGTGCTCTTCACCGGCGCCGTGCGTTCGGCGTGTGGCTTCAACAGCTCGGCGGTCGGGCCGTTCTACTGTCCGGCCGATTCGAAGGTCTACCTGGATCTCGACTTCTTCCAGGTGATGTCAAGGCAGCTCGGCGCGCCGGGTGACTTTGCCCAGGCCTACGTGATTGCCCACGAGGTTGGTCATCACGTTCAGAACCTCACCGGGATCAGCGAGCAGGTGCAACGCGCGCGCCGCTCGGTCTCGCAGCGCGAGGGCAACGCGCTTTCGGTGCGCCTCGAGCTCCAGGCCGACTGTTACGCGGGCGTCTGGGCTCACCATGCGCATCGCCAACGGCAGCTGCTCGAACCGGGCGACGTCGAAGAGGGGCTACGGGCCGCCGCAGCAATCGGCGACGACCAGATGCAGCGCCGCTCGACCGGCTACGTGCAGCCGGAATCGTGGACTCACGGCTCCTCCGAGGACCGCCAGACGTGGCTCCGACGGGGCCTCGAGACCGGCGATCCCCAGAGCTGCAATACCTTCGGGTAGCTACTGGGGCGGCGGCGGGACGAAGTCGTCGCGCAGGATCGCGTACAGGTAGTTATCGACCCGCTTGCCCTCGAGGACGAAGTAGCCGCGCAGCTGCCCCTCGCGTCGGAAGCCGAGCTTCGAGAGGACCTTCTGCGAGCCCTCGTTCTCGACCGAGCAGCGCGCCTCGATGCGCTCGATCGGAGTGCGGAAGAAAAGATCCGCAAGCAAGAGGTGGAGCCCCTCGACCATCAGACCGCGACGCTGGTAGCGCGTCGTGAGGGCGTAGCCGAGCTCGGCGAGGCCGTGCTCCCAGTTGGTCACGACGAGGGTGATCCAGCCCGCCGGCTCGGCGTCGGCGAGGACAATCCACTGGAACTTGTCGCCGCGACCGCGGTAGAGGTCGTCGACGCGATTGAGCGCCAGCTCGGCGCGCAACTGACCGAGCGAGACCTCGGCGAGTGGCTGATATTGACGAACGCTCGGTTCGCCGCGCCAGCGCTGGAGCAGCGGTGCGTCCGCGGGATAGGTCGGACGCAGGCTGGTGCGGATTCGAGGGAGCTCGGGCGATTGGGCTCGGGGCTCAGCCATGATCGGTGCTCGGCCGGCGAGACGCGCGACGTCCCGACGATAGGGCGAGAAAGAACATATAACAATAGCCGGTCACGAACAGGTACAGGAACGGCATCGACGGCCACATCCTGAGCCAGGCTGCGACCCCGAAACAGCCCACGAAGTAGAGGGCGAAGAGGCCTTCGATCCACGAGGTTGGGTCGCTTTTCACGAGATAGCGTTTGCCGGCCCAGCCGTCGTTCGTATCTTCGATCCGGTACTTCGGCGTCCTTTCGAACGCTCCCACCTGACGGCGGAAGCCCGCGAGGACGGCGCGGGAGTTGTTGACGGCGAGGCCGATGCCGAGTCCCATCACCGCCGGCAGCCGGCGTAACCAGCCCGAGTCGCGTTCTCCGCGCAGGAGTTGGCTCACCCAGTAGTAGACGAGCACCGAGACGGTCGCGAAGAGGAAGAGGGGGAGGTCGATCCAGAGCATCCAGCTCGAGTCGGTGCCGATGCGCAGGAGCATGGCCGGGAAGATGAGCAACGAGAGGCCGATCATCAGCAGGTAGGCCATGTTGTTGGTCAGGTGGATCACGCCCTCGAGCTTGGCGCGCAGCGGGACGCGCGCGCGCAACAGCCTCGGCAGGAGCTTACGAGCCGTCTGGATCGAGCCCCTTGCCCATCGGTACTGCTGGCGCTTGAAGGCGTTGACTTCGACCGGCAGCTCGGCGGGCACCTTGACGTCCGGCAGGAACAGGAAGCGCCAGCCGGCCAGCTGGGCGCGGTAGGAGAGGTCCAGGTCTTCGGTCAGGGTGTCGTGCTGCCAACCGCCCGCGTCGCGGATCGCCTGACGGCGCCAGACTCCGGCGGTGCCGTTGAAGTTGAAGAAGCGGCCGCTCCGATTGCGCGCAGTGTGTTCGACCAGGAAGTGCGCGTCGAGGAAGATCGCCTGGATACGGGTCAACAAGCTGTAGTCGCGGTTCAGGTGCTCCCAGCAGGCTTGCACCATGCCGATCTCGGGGTCGGCGAAGTGAGGCACGGTGCGCCGGAGAAAGTCGGCGTCGGGCACGAAGTCGGCATCGAACACCGCGAGTAGCTCGCCCGAGGCGCGCTCGAGCCCGGCGGCCAGTGCGCCGGCCTTGTAGCCGGTCCGATCGGTGCGGTGAAGGTGCACGATGTCGACGCCGCGAGCGCGGACCTCGGCTACGTGCCGCGCCACGATTTCGCGGGTCTCGTCGGTCGAGTCGTCGAGCACCTGGATCTCGAGCCGGTCGCTCGGATAGTCGAGCGCGGCGACCGAGTCGATCAGACGGGTCGCCACGTAGAGTTCGTTGAAGAGTGGCAGCTGCACCGTCACCCGGGGCCACTCGGTCGGCTCTTCGGGCGACCCGGCGGCCCGCGACCGTGTGCGATAGTAGAGAACCAGTAGCACCAACCGGTGCGCTCCGAACAGTGCCAGAGTCCCGAGCACCAGGTAGTAGCTAGTCAGTAGTGTCTGAGAGAGAAGCTCGTTCATCTGGAGTTCGCCCGGTGCTCATCGCAGCGTGGCCGCTCTTGGCGGTACACGTCGGGCTCCTCGTGTCGTGGGATTTGTCGGCTCGCCCGTGGCTGACCGTCCTGCTCCTCGCTGGAGGGTCGGTCGCACTGGTCTGGGCGGTACGACGCCTGGGGGCCCGTTCGGGCTCTCAGGTGCTTGGGATTCTACTGGTGGCGTTACTCCTGCGGCTTCTTTTGCTGCCCGTTCCGCCCACGCTGTCGAACGATGTTCTGCGGTACGTCTGGGACGGTCAGGTCGTCGGTGTGGGTGAGAACCCCTACGAGCTGGCTCCTGAAGACGCCGCGCTGGAAGCGCTCCGGGGGCCGCTCTGGTCCTCCCTCTCGCATCGTGACGTCCCCACTGTTTACCCACCACTCGCCCTCGCGCTTTTTAGTATAGCGGCTCGCCTGGCAGCATCGGTCCACGTCCTCAAGTTCCTTCTCCTGGCATGTGACCTGGTCACCTGCTGGATCCTGATACGGCTCTGCGGCCGGATCGGACTACCCCGCGAGAGAGCCGTCTGGTACGCCTGGAACCCGTTGGTCGTGCTCGAGATCGCGGGGATGGGGCATGTCGATGCGCTCGGGGTGACGCTGGTCGCCGCCACGCTGTTGGCGCTCGGTCGAGAGCGTCCACGAGCGCTCCTCGGTGCGGCGGCCGCGGCGGGAGCGGTGCTCTCGAAGCTCGTGCCGGCGGTCGGGCTGGTGCATTGGGCAAGGGCCAGTCGGCGACCGGCGATCTTCCTGCTCACCGCGGTTCTCCTCGTCGGCGTCGGCCTGGTGCCGGTTGTCCTCTCGACCGGCGGCATACCGCCTGGAATCGCTCGCTACGCCGTCAGCTGGGAGTTCAACGGGCCGCTCTACGAGCCGCTCTGGCGCCTATCCGACCGTCTCGACGTGCATGGATGGGTCGAAGATCGGCTCGATGCGCGCAAAGAGGCCTCGGGTCGGCACGACTTCTGGAACCGGTTCTACCCGTACAACTACCCACAGCTTCACGCCAAGCTGGCGCTCGCGGCGGCGCTCGGCATCGCCTGGCTGCTGAGCCTTCGAGTGCGTGACCCGATCGACGCGACAGGCGTGATCTTCGGTTTGATCCTCGTCTTCTCGGCCACGGTCTACCCCTGGTATTTGCTCTGGGTGTTGCCAACTGCCGCGTTGCGCGAGTGGCGTCCGTGGCTGCTGCTCTCCGCCCTGTTGCCACTGTCCTACCTGCCGCAGTTCACCGACATCGAGTTGATGCCGTGGATCTACGTCGCCGTCTGGGCGCCGTTTCTGGTGGCTTTCTTCTGGGAGAGGCGATGGTCTACCGCCTGACGATCTCGTATCGCGGCGCCGCCTATGCGGGCTGGCAGCGGCAGCCGAACGTCACGACCGTACAGGGCGAGGTCGAGCGCGCCCTTCACCAGATCTTCGGAGTTGAACTCGCGGTGACCGGCGCCGGCCGTACCGATGCCGGGGTGCACGCTCGCGGTCAAGTGGCGCACCTCGTCTCCGAGGACGAGCTCGACGAACGGGCGATCGTTCAAGGCGTCAATCACCACCTCCCCGAAGACATCCGCATCTTGGCGGCGGCGGTCGCTCCCGACGACTTCCACGCTCGAAAGAGCGCGACGTCGAAGGAGTATCGATACCGGCTGAGTCGAGCGCCGGTGCTCTCCCCGATCGATAGCCTCTTCGCGATCCGAATTGAGGCCGGGATCGAGGTCGAGGCGATGCGAGTGGCGACCTCACATCTCGTCGGGCGCCACGACTTCACCGCGTTTGCGCTCGCGGGTGGCGCTCACGGCCAGCCGTTCCGGTCGGTCCTGCGTGCCGAGTGGCTGGAGCTGGGCGACGAGCTGACGCTGAGCATCGTCGGCGACGGTTTTCTGCGCGGTATGGTCCGCTCGATCGTCGGCACCTTGATCGAGGTCGGTCGCGGTCGACGGGCAGCGCAGGACCTCGAGCGGCTCCTGCGGGGCGCGCCGCGGTCGGAGGCCGGGCCCACTGCGCCCGCCGCCGGATTGACGCTCGAGCGGGTCAGCTATGGTTCGCCGACAGCGGTGGAGTCCATATCCAAGTCGGATAGGATTGCACGATCATGATCGACGTGACGAAGCTTGCCGAGCCGGGGAGCCCGGAAGAGCTCCTGGTGCGCCGACTCGACCTCGAAAGGCTGCCACGCCATGTCGCGGTGATCATGGACGGCAACGGCCGCTGGGCCACCTCTCGCGGCCGTCCCCGAGTCGAAGGCCATCGCGCGGGTGTGGAGTCGGTGCGCGACACGATCGAGGCGGCCGCCGAGCTGAAGCTCGACGCCCTCACTCTGTACGCGTTCTCGGTCGAGAACTGGAAGCGTCCCCGTTACGAGATCTGGACGCTGATGAACCTGCTCAAGGAGTACCTGCGCAAGGAGCTCGACCGGCTGATCGAGAACGACATCCGCCTCGGCATTCTCGGCCGTTGGCGCGAGCTCGATCCGTCGGTGGTGAAGGTGCTCGAGCACGCGCTCGAAGCGACCGCCGGTGGCTCCGGAATGCGACTCAACATCGCGCTCAACTACTCCGGCCGCTGCGAGGTTGTCGACGCCTGCCGACGCATCGTGACCGACTGGGCACAAGGCAAGGGGACCGACATCGACGAGGAGACGATCGGTCGCTACCTCTACACCTCGGGCCAGTCGGATCCCGACCTCCTCATTCGCACGTCCGGGGAGATGCGGATCAGCAACTTCCTGCTCTGGCAGATCGCCTACACCGAGATCTGGGTCACCGAAACGCTCTGGCCCGATTTCCGTCGCGGCGAGCTCTTCCGGGCGCTGCTCGACTATCAGTCGCGAGAGCGGCGGTTCGGAACCGTCAGCGGCGACTCGGGCGCGGATGTGGTTCGGGAGCAAGAGTCCGGATAGCCCGTTGACGGCGCCGAGGGTTGTCGGCTTTCGGGCCGCGACAGAAGACTTGTGGGTATGAGCGGGCCGGCTACCAGAATTCTCACCGCCTTGATCGCGGTGCCGTTGGTCCTGCTGGCGATATTCCGCCTGGAGCCCCACTGGTTCTTCCTGCTCCTCCTGGTGGTGGTGGAGATCGAGGTCTACGAGTTCGTAAAGGTCTGTCGAGGTTGGGCTCCCCACGCACCTCTGGAAGCGCTGCTGGCTCTCGTGCCGCCGACCGCGCTGCTGATCAGCCCGGGCGCGATGTGGCTTGCGCCGACCCAGGTTTCGTGGGAGTACCTGCTGGTTGTGCTGATGCTGCTGTCGGTCGGTGTCGGCACCCTGGTACTGCTCGGGCGCACCCCGGTCGAGGAGTCGATGGGTGCGCTCGGCGTACTCGGCTTCGGCATGACCTACTTTGCACTCCCGGTCGCCGCGATCTCACGTATCCACCGGCTGGACCCCTGGGTCCTCCTGTTGCTGTGCGCGATCGTCTGGGTCGGGGACAGCGCCGCCTACTTCGTGGGGCGCAAGTTCGGGCGCACGAAGCTGTCGCCGGTCGTGAGTCCGAACAAGACGTGGGAGGGTGCCGCCGCCTCCGTCACCGGCGCCGTTCTGGTGACGGTGGCCTGGAGCTACTGGCGGCTGGGAGACGTCAGTTGGCAGCTCTTGACGGTGGCCGTGGCCACGTCGATCGGTAGCCAGATCGGTGACCTGGTGGAGTCGATGCTCAAGCGCGGCGCCGGGGTGAAGGACTCTGGCAGTCTGCTGCCCGGGCACGGCGGCATGCTCGATCGTATGGACGCGATCATGTTCGGTGCGCCGGTGATGTTGGTCGCGCTCTGGGCCTGGGGCTACGACCTCGTCATCCCATGACGAGCGACGGGAGACAGCGCCTGGCGGTGCTGGGCTCCACCGGGTCGGTTGGCTGCAGCACTCTCGAGGTGGTTCGTCACCACCCCGACCGACTCGTGGTCTCGGCGCTGGCCGCGTACGGACGCGACCTCGGTCGCCTCGAAGCCCAGGTGGCGGAGTTCTCCCCCCGGGTTGTCGCGTTGGCCGATGAGGAGGCTGCGGTCTCTCTCCGCGCGCGCACTCCCGATAGCGTCGAGGTGATCGGTGGTGAGGCGGCCCTCGGTCGAGCGGCCTGCGACCCCGAGGTCGATCGGGTCGTTGCGGCGATCGTCGGCGCTGCCGGGTTGGCGCCCGTCCACGCGGCGCTCGAGGCCGGCAAGGACGTCGCGCTCGCCAACAAAGAGTCGTTGGTCGTTGCCGGTGAGGTACTGCAGCGGGTCGCTCGCCGCTCCGGAGCGACCATTCTGCCGATCGACAGCGAGCACGCCGCGCTCCATCAGGCGCTCCGGTGCGGGGAGTCTCGAGAGGTTCGACGTTTGGCCCTGACCGCCTCGGGAGGACCGTTCCTCGATCGTGAGCCTGCGAGTTGGGGCGACATTCGCCCGGAGGACGCGGTCCAACACCCGAACTGGAGCATGGGGGCGAAGATCAGCGTCGACTCGGCGACGCTGATGAACAAGGGACTGGAGCTCATCGAGGCCCACAGCCTCTTCGGCCTGCCGGCCGATCGGATCGAGGTCGTGGTACATCCGCAATCGATCGTGCACTCGATGGTCGAGTTCCGTGACGGTTCCTGGATTGCGCAGCTGGCGGCTCACGATATGACCCTGCCGATCCAGTACGCTCTGGCGTACCCGGATCGCTGGGCCAACTCCTTCGAGCGGCTCGAGCCGACCGCGCTCGGCGCGCTCGAGTTCCGTCCCGTGCCCGCCCGCCTCGGGCGTGCGATCGACCTGGCGCGCCGAGCTCTCGAGGCCGGCGGGTCGGCGCCGGCGGTCCTCAACGGCGCGAACGAGGTGGCGGTCCACGCCTTTCTGGCCGGCCGGCTCTCGTTCCCGCAGATTCTCGATGTGGTGGAGAGTGTGCTGAGCTCACATCGGGCCAGCGAGGTGAGCTCGCTCGCCGATGCGCTCAGCTGGGACGAGCGGGCGCGAGAGCTGGCGGATTCGGCGCTCGAGGGGTGTCGGCACGCGGGAAACTAGTCTGGGCGAGCGCGCGTAGACACTAGGCGGTTTCCGGAGCGTGTCTTGCAAGGAAAACGACGCCCCAGAGCGGGGTAGCCCTCCGATAGAAAGGTAGAATCCGACCTCTCATGATCAATGTTCTCGGCAATACGGCCGCCTTCATCTTCGCGCTCGGAATCATCATCTTCGTGCACGAGGCCGGCCATCTGATCGCAGCGAAATACTTCAACGTCCGCACCCTCACCTTCTCGCTCGGCTTCGGCAAGCGTCTGTGGGGTTTCCAGCGTGGCGAGACCGACTACCGGGTCTCGCTGGTGCCGCTTGGCGGCTATGTCCAGCTCGGAGGAGAGGACCCCGGCGAGGTTGGTGACGATCCGCGCGAGTTCCTCAACAAGCCGCGCTGGCAGCGGATCATCGTCTACCTCGCCGGCCCGGTGATGAACGTCGTTCTCGCGATTCTCCTGGTGGCTACGGTCTTCATGGTCGGCATCGAGGTTGTCGGCTCGCCGGACACGCCACCGGTTGTCGGGACCGTTGTGGAGGGCTCTCCCGCGGAAGCCGCTGGGCTCGTTCCGGGCGACCGCATCACCTCGGTCTTCGGTCGCGAGGTCAGCCGCTGGGAGGACGTGCGATTCGAATTCCTGACCTCGCCGGAGCTGGCCATCCCGATCGGCTATGAACGGGACGGCGCCTCCTTCTCGACCGAGGTGACGCCGATCAAGGTACCTAAGTACGGCGTCGGCGACGCGGGCGTATTCCCCAAAATGTTGCCGAGAATTCTGGCGCTCGCGCCCGGCGACCCGGCGGAGCGCGCCGGTTTCGAAGCGGGTGACGAGGTACGCAAGCTCGATGGCCGCGTGGTCGCCAACACCGACGACTTCGTCGCCTACGTGTCGGAGCGTGCCGGTCAGACCCTCGAGGTCGAGGTGCAGCGTGGCGATGAGATCTTGACCCTCGGGGTAGTGCCGGAAGACAAGGGCGGTGTCGGGCGGATCGGCGTCAACATCGGTGCGGTCGCCTACGAGCGCTACGGGCCGATCGAGTCGCTGTCGCGCAGCGTCGCCTTCAACTACCAGATCACGGTGCGTACCTTCCAGGTGTTGGGCAAGATCTTCACCGGCAGCCTGGAGGCCAAGAGCGCCCTCTCGGGGCCGATCGAGATTGCCGCCATGAGTGGCGCCGCGGCGCGGAGCGGTTTTCACAACCTGCTCTACCTGATGGGCATCATCAGCATCAGCATCGCCATCCTGAATCTCCTGCCGGTGCCGGTGCTCGATGGCGGCCAGATCTTCATCCTTCTGATCGAAAGCCTTCGTCGTCGCGATCTGTCGCTACGGTTCAAGGAACGCGTCAATCAGGTCGGCTTTCTGATGATCGTGATGTTGATGATCGTGGTGCTATATTTCGACCTCGTCAAGAACGTGCCCGAAGGGTTGTTGCCGGGTTCCTAGACTCGGCGCGGCTCGACGAATTCGAGGGAGATCTGATGGCCCCGAGTGTTTCTATCGGTGACGAAGCGCCGAACTTCGACCTGACGTCGACGGAAGACGTCGTGATCATGCTGCGCGACGAAGTGCCCCGAAGCGCAGTGCTCCTCTACCTCTTCGCCGATCCGGCGGACGAGGCCGTGCGACGTGACCTCGCGGCACTGGCGGGCACCGCCCAACGGCTCGCCGAGCTTCCGGTGAGCGTTCTGGGGATCTCCCCAGCCAAGCTCGATCAGCTGAAAGAGGTTCAGCGAGACCTGAGCCTGCCGTTCCCGCTCCTGGTCGACGATCGCGGGTTCAGCTCCGACTACGGAGTCGTGGCGCCCGCTGAGGACCAGGCCCCGGCCCCGGCGCTGGTGGCCGTCGACCGGCAGCAGCGAATCGTCTGGCTGGCGAATCCGGCGGGCTCGGTCGAGGATTCCCTCGGCGAACTCGAGCGTGATCTCAAGAAGGTCCCCTCGACGACGTCGAACTACCCGCGCCAGGTGATCAACCGGTTGATCGACCGGTGGGTCAACTGATCTCGAGCCTTCGCTAGGTGGCTCGATCCGGCGCGCTTCTGGGCGCCCACAGCTCGGTTGCGGGCGGCTTGCACCTGGCCATCGAGCGAGGTGAGCGGCTCGGCTCGCGCGCGATCCAGATCTTCGTCAAGAACCCGAATCAGTGGAAGCAGAAGGGGCTCGTCGCCGAGCAGGTGGAGCGCTTCCACGAGGCCCGCGCCGCGAGTTCGATCGAGGCGGTCGTCGCGCACGCGTCGTATCTGGTCAACCTCGCGGCTCGGGAGCGTTCGACCCTCGAGCGCTCGCGTAGGGCTCTAGCGGACGAGCTCTGTCGCTGCAACCGCCTCGGCGTCGACGCCCTCATGTTTCACCCCGGGGCTCATATGGGGCGGGGTGAGGCGGCGGGGCTCGAGCGGATTGCGGACTCGATCAATCGAGTTCTGGCGATCTACGTCGAGCGAGAAGGTCGACACGGCCGTGAGCCCCGAACGAGGCTGCTGCTCGAGAACACCGCGGGTCAGGGAACCGTGCTGGGCTACCGGATCGCTCAGCTGGGAGAGATTCGCGACCGGGTTGAGGAGCCTGACCGGATCGGACTCTGTCTCGACACGTGTCACGCGTTCGCGGCGGGCTATCCCCTCCATCAGCCGCGAGGCCTCGGAACGCTGCTCCGCCGCATCGAAGCGTCTCTCGGCTCGAGAGAGCCGTCGTGTATTCATCTCAACGACTCGCTGAAGCCGTTTGGCTCGCGTCGCGATCGACATGCGAATGTCTCAGAGGGGTTGATCGGCGAGGCCTTCTTTCGGCGCCTCGTGCGACACCGGCGCCTCCGCTCGACGCCGATGATCCTCGAGACGCCGGTGGGCTCGGACGGCCGGGGACACGAACGCGATCTGGCGCGCCTCCGGGCGTTCTGATCGCCGAGTCGCTTCCTCACCCTTTGATAGAGTGCCCGATCGATGTGGGCGCGAATTCTGCGTTTTCTCGGCTTCGTCGCCTATGCCGGCGCCGTCCTGCTGATCTTCATCGCCGCTGGCTACATCTCGTTCAACCAGTTCGTGCGTAGCGGTGCCACCACCGTGCCGACGGTCACCGGAATGACAGAGGTGCAGGCGGCGGCGACGCTCGCCGATTCCGGGTTGGAGCTTCGCATCTCGGAGGACCCTCGCTACGACGAGACGGTGCCGGCAGGCCAGGTGGTGCAGCAGGACCCGAGCCCGGGCAGCGTCGTCAAACAGGGGAGCCCGATCGAGGCGATCGTTTCGCTCGGGCGTCAGCTCGTCGAGGTCCCCGATCTAACCGGGCAGGCGCTCCAGGCGGCCCAGGTCACTCTGCATGCCGCCGGACTGGGCCTCGGACGAACGTCGGGAGTCTTCAGTGCGACCGGGGTTCCGGGTACGGTGATCGATCAGCGACCACGCCCGGGCGCCCAGGTCGGGGCCGCCGAGGCGGTCGAGCTCTTCCTCTGTCTCGAGGGGCGCGCCGAGACGTTCGTGATGCCCGATCTGGTCTATCGTGACTTCGACGGCGTGCGCAATTTCTTCGAGAGTCGCGGCTTCCGGTTCGGGAGCGTCAAGTTCGAGTCTTACGAGGGGATCTCACCGGGCGTCGTCCTGAGGCAGTTCCCTCCGCCGGGTCATCCGCTGAGTCGGCAAGATGTCATCTCACTGGTCGTTGCGACGCCCGATCCCATCCAAGGCTGAGGAGGCCGACCCTATGCTGCTCGCACCTTCGATCCTGGCGGCCGACCTGGCCGACTTCAAGAGCGCCCTTCGCGTCTGTGAGCGAGCCGGCGCCGACCTGGTGCACGTCGACGTGATGGACGGTCACTTCGTGCCGAATCTGACCTTCGGCATTCCGGTGCTGCGAGACCTCAAGCGGGCGACCGAGCTTCCGATGGACGTTCACCTGATGGTCGAGCGGCCCGAGCAGCTGCTCGACGAGTACCTAGAGGCGGGAGCCGATTGGTTGACCGTCCACTGGGAGGCGTCGACGCACCTCGACCGAATGGCGGCTCAGATTCGTCAATTTGGCGCCAAAGCCGGAGTGGCACTCAATCCGGCGACGCCGATCGAGGTACTCCACGACGTCCTCCCGAGTCTCGACTACGTGGTGTTGATGTCGGTCAACCCAGGTTTCGCGGGCCAGCCGTTCCTGCCCTACGTGGTGGAGAAGGCGCGCCGGCTGCGAGACGTGATCGAGGACCGATCCTTGCATGTGAAGATATCGATGGATGGCGGCGTGGACGCGGGCAACGTTGCGCAGGTCGTCGCCGCCGGCGTCGAGATCTGTGTCGCCGGGTCGGCGATCTTCGGTGCGGAGAGCCCCGAAGCTGCGGCGCGCGAGATGCGCGAGCGCGCAGAGGAAACGAACTCATGAAACGAGCAATGAAAATTCTGGCCCTGCCGCTGCTTCTCGTAGGGATCGGCTGCGGCGGAGACGGCTACCAGGACCCGATCTTGGCCCTGTCGGCGGACGAGTCGCTGGCGGAGGGCAAGTCGCTCTTGCAGCAGGAAAAGTACCTCCGAGCGCGGGAGCACCTGATTCACGCGTTCGAAGTTGCGCCGAACTCCGCCACCGGCCGCGAGGCGCTGCTACTCGTCGCCGACGCGCACTATCTCGATGGGGGCATCGAGAACTTCATCAAGGCCGAGGCGAAGTACCGCGACTTCCAGAATCGGTTCCCGACCAGCGATCGCTCTCCCTACGTCCAATTCCAGATCGCCAACAGCCTTTCGAAGCGCATGCTCCGGGCCGATCGAGATCAGGCAGCGACGCGAGAGGCGCTCGCCGCCTACAACGATCTTCTGCGGATCTACCCGACGTCGGAGTACACCGACGAGGCGACGGAGCAGATTCTCCAGGTCAACAACCGGCTCGCGGAGTCGGAGTACCTGAAGGGCTATTTCCACATGCGCAGCATGCGGCTGCCCGCGGCGGCGATTCGACGCTTCGAGCGCATACTCGAGCTCTATCCCGAGTACGACGAGATGGACAAGGTCCTCTTCCAGCTGGGCCTGGCCTACGAGCGGGCGGAGGAGGTCGAGAAGGCGAGTGAGACCCGCGGGCGGTTGCGGATGGAGTATCCGGACAGTCCCCTCGTGGCGAAGCTGCCGGCGAGGAGTGAGGCCGGTTGAGTCTGCGCCTCCTCGCACTGGCGCTCGTGGCCTCGGTCGGCTGCAGCCCCGCACTCTTCTCTCCTGTCGAGAGGGAGGATCCCCAGGTGGAGGAGATGAAGTCTCGAATCTTGGAGCTGCAGCGCCAGGCCCGCGTCTCCGAGGTGGAGCTCGAGCGGCTGCGAAAGCAGGTCGCTGAACTCGAAGCACACGTCGCGGCTGCTACGGAGCCGGCGCCCGAACCGCCGCGGCTCGACGATGGCGTCGCCGGGATCGGTGAGCCGGCCTCGATCGAGTCGGCCGACATCCCACCGCCGCCTCGCCCGGCCGCAAAACGGCCGCTTCCGGCTGACGCACGCGAGACGCCGGTGTCGGTCGAGCCTGGACCGCTGCCCAAGGAGGCGCAAGAGCTCTACGACCGCGGCTACACCCTCTACCACCAGGGGAGCCACGTGGACGCGGAGAGTACGTTCCAGCAGTTCTTGAGCGCCTACGGAGCGAGCGAACTGGCAGACAACGCGCACTACTGGATCGGCGAAGCGAGGTTCGCGCGCGGTGACTTCTCGGGTGCGCGCGCCGCCTTCCGCGAGACCGTTCAGCGTTACCCGGGCGGCAACAAAGTTCCCGACGCTCTGCTACGCCTCGCGGACACGCTGGCACGCCTCGGCGATGTCGACGAGGCGAGGGCGACGTACGACGAGGTGCTCCGGCGCTTCCCGAGCTCTGCGGCGGCACCGAGCGCCTCGGAACGCCGCGACGAGCTCCCGGGCTCCTAGCTCGTCTCTCTCCCGTCTGTCGCCGAGGCCGGCGCAGATGTCTGAACCCGACGCGTTTGGCCTCTTTCAGCGCCGCCCGAGCGCGCCGTTGCGACGTTCGGGATCGAAGTGTGGTCGAAGCGGCGGGCTAACGCCTCGATCCGGGCCTGTTATTTAGTCCACAGATCGGCCCAGCGCTTCTCGTCATAATCCGGCAGAGGCGAGGGGCCGCGGAAGGCGTGCTCCGACGAAACTCAGTGCCGAATCTTCCAAAGCAGGAATCGGTGAGACGTTGAGGGGGTCTCCGATGCGCAAGAGTGGACCATTGTGGGCGGCGGCGTTGCTGCTGATCATCTTCGCGGCACAACTGGCCGCGGCGGCCGACCAGCCTCCGCAGCTCTTCCAGATTGGGGACCGTTGGACCGCCTGGACACCTCCAGCTGGGCATTCGGACGCCTCGCGCATCTACGAGGTGCAGGCCGGCGACACACTCTGGGATCTCGCAGAGCAGTTCCTGGGCGACCCCTATCTCTGGCCGCAGATCTGGGAGCGTAATTCCTATATAGAGGATTCGCACTGGATCTATCCTGGAGACCCGATCGTTCTCGACGTCGCCTCTTCGACGGTAGAAGAGGTCTCGCAGATTGCCGAGGCCGGTGTCTACGGGCAGGGAGGGAGCGCAGCCGGTGGTGCCGGCGGAGCGACCGCGGGGTCCGGAGCCGACGCTCTGCGACTCGACCGGCGGGCGAGTCCGCCCGAGGCGCTCGGTAGCGAAGACGACATCTACTGCACCGGCTTCATCGGTCCGGAGGATCTACAGTTCGAGCGCCAGATCATCGGCTCCGAGTACGAGAACCTCGCTCCCCGCATGTCCTCTCACCGCGAGGCGGTCAAGGGCCACTGGGGAACCGTGGACACGGTCAAATTGGGCCTCACCACCGGCGACATCATCTACGTCGACGGTGGCACCGACGTCGGTCTGAGCGCCGGCCAGGTCTTCACGGCAGTGACGCCGTTGGAGCGAGTTGATCACCCCCAGTCCGGTGAGAGCCTCGGCCGCTTCTACCGTTACTCCGGTCGCGTGCGACTCCTCTCGGTTCAGGAGGTGACCAGCATCGCGGAGATTGTGCACTCGTGTGAGCACATCTTCGTCGGCGCCACCCTGGAGCCGTTCGAGCACCAGCCGATCCCGCTCGCTCGCCGACCGCGCATGCGCGGGATCAACGATCCCGAGGCGGGCGGCCTCGAGGAGGGCCCGATGATCGTGCGGTCGATGTCGAACATCGTCTCGCTCGGGCAGGGGCACGTCGTGTTCATGGATCGAGGCTCCGAGGACGACGTGATCCCCGGAGACATCTTCACGATCTATCGCCTGAACGCGCCAGGCCTACCGCCGGTAGTCGTCGGCGAGGTGGGTGTTCTGGCGGTCGAGGAAGGTACCGCGGCGGCAAAGATCCTGGAATCTCGCTACACCGTACACATCGGCGACCGCCTCGATCTCGAAGCGAACTAGACGCGGCGCACGCGCGCTCCTGGCCGCGAGCTGGGCTAGTCAGTCGTTCCGAGGATCGTGCTATCCTCGCAGGCCTCTTTTCGAGGGCAGGCCATAACGTCGATGCGTCGAGATCTGAACGGACAGCTGTCACAGATCGTCAGGGAACTGGCCCGGAGTGGAGTGACCCTCCGCCAGGCCCGCGAGGAGTTTGAAAAGCAGTTCATCGTTGCCAGCCTGGAGAGTCATCGCGGCAATTTCTCCCGCTCGGCAGAGACTTTGGGCGTTCATCGTAATACGCTTCGTAACAAAGTCAGCAATCTTGGCATCGACGGGGGTGACTATTCGGCACCGCCCGATCGGCGTAAGTCCCATCGAGAATAGGCCCTCTCGGACGCCCTGAAGCCGCCGCCGTTCTGGCACCTGCCACGAGACCGGCGAGCGGGCAACCTGACGCTACTTTCAGGCTCTATCGGCCTGGTCTCGTGGCATGGGGATTGCTATTTCTACCTGACGTAGGACGCAGCGCCCCTTTTCCCCCAACCATCGAGAAGCCATGCCGGGTCCAATCCATCGCCGTCGCCTGTTCAAAATCGTTCCGGCGACCTTATTTCTCCTCGTTTTGGCGCTCAATAGCCCCGACGAGGCGGGTACGTCGATCGATATCGATCGGGCGCCGCCGCCCTCTCCAGCCGAGGTGCTGGTGCTCGAGGATCTGATGGGCTGGGTGCAGGGTGAGTACCCGAACGGCTTCCGAGCGATGGGGCGGACCGAGCTTGCCGCGGCGGTGCGCGAGAAGCCGCGGAGTTTCCAGCTCTTCCGGAGCTTTACCGACCGGGGAGCTCGTCGCGAGAGACTGTCAAGGCTCCCCTACGGGCGGATGATTCACACCGCCGCCGACCGCCATCGTTTGGATGGATTCCTGGTCGCCTCGGTCATCGAAGCTGAGTCCGGCTTCAATGCGTTGGCGCTGTCGCCGCGCGGCGCGCAGGGGCTGATGCAGATCATGCCGTCGACACCGGGCTACCCGGGGGACACCGGCATCTACGAGCCGGGTGTCAACATCGATGTGGGTACGCGGTACTTGCGAACTCTTCTGCGCCGCTTCGATGGCGACCTCGTTCTGGCGCTGGCCGCTTACAACGCCGGGCCGGGAGCGGTCGAGCGATTCGAGGGCGTTCCGCCATATCGCGAAACTCGTCACTACGTCACTCGCGTCCTCTCGCTCTACGTGAACCATCATCGCGAGCTTTGGGTGACCACCGGCGCGAACGAGTTCGTCTTCGACACCGACGTGCTCAACGCCGCCACCTCCGGTGGTGCTTCGCCGGTCGTCACCGCTGCCGCGTTCTAGACCGGCTCGTAACTCGCGGTCTGCTAGGATCGTCCGTGTTCGGCGAACGTCCGCCGGAGAGGCGCTAGGAGGTACTTCTGATGGGCCCGTTCGGAGTCTCAGAGCTACTGATCATCCTTCTGATCGTGATCATCATCTTCGGCGCCTCGAAGTTGCCCCAGCTCGGCCGTGGCCTTGGAGAGGGCATCAGCAACTTCAAGAAGGGCCTGAAGACCGGCGACGACGCCTCCGACGGCGAAGAAGGCCAGATCCAGCCTTGAGGCTGGAGACGCCCTAGTCGAAGACCGGAGCCCAGAGCTCTCGCAGTTGCGGGGCGAGTTGCTCGGTCTCCGGTGCGTGAGCCAGATGAGTCAGGCTCCGCGCGAGCGTCGGAGGGATCAACGGCAGATGGCGGTCGGAACCGCGAGCGGCGAACGTCGCGAAGGTGCCGATCGCCTTCAGCGTTCGCTGGGCGGCGGCCCGGTGATAGTCGACAGGGTCGACCTTTGCTCGCGCCAGGAGGACCTGCTCGACGCTCGGCGGGGGATAGAAGCTGTCGTTCAGCAGTGACGCCAGGTCGTAGCCGGGCGGCCCGAGACGTAGATCCTGATGGTCGAGCACGATCAGCTCACACCCGGCAGGTACGAGATTCCGACACATGAAGTCTCGATGGCACGGCGCCGGCGGGGCCTCTCCGAGGGTTGTGCATAGGCGGTCGAGCGCCGACTCGATTCGCCTCCGGGTGGGCTTGTCGCCGAGAAGGTCGGCGGGCGCCAAGTAGCTGTCCACGGTCTGTTGAAGCTCCCGTCGTAGCCACGCTCCGTCGAGTCGGGGATTGAGGCGCCCTACCTCGGCCGGATCGAGGCGGGCGATTCGCAGACTCGTGTCGACCGCCCTCTCGAACCAGACCAAGCGATCCTCGAGCGGCTCCTCGCGCAGTTCGTAGAGCGTCTGTTCTCCGGCGTCTTCCAGAGCCATGAGGCCCTCGCTACATCCGCAAGAGAGAAGTCGAGGCACCCGAACGCCGGCGCCCTCGAGGAGCTCGGTCGTCTGCCGGAAGCGATCGCAGCTCTCCCGAAGTTCGCGAGGATAGTGGGCGACGATGGCCGAGCGACCGTCGGCGAGTCGTGCGCGCGCGTACTGTCGGGCCGAGACGTCGCCCGGGAGCTTCTCGAGCTGCCTGAGCGGCAGGCCGCGTTCGAGCATCCAAGCGGAGACTGCGGCTGCGTCGAGGTCGGTCACGACTAGGTGTGCACCACGCGGGCGCGACCGCAACCTACCATGGAGCGTTCGTTTGACAGCTCCGGAACGGCGGTCGCATAATCGAGTGGGCCCCCGAGCCAGGACCGAAGATATGGACCGCAAAGCCGACTCCAAGACCCACCGACTGCTGAGCGAGCTCCGCCACTCGCTCGCGCGTATTTTCTCGACCAGTCGGGACGTCAATCGGCTCCTGCACCGCATCCGGGAGGAGGGCTGGTCCCTCTACGTTGTGATCGACAAGAGCGATCGGGCGGGGGAAGCCAACGCGTTCGAGCTCGCCGCCGAGCCGCTGAACAGTGAGGCGGATCCTCCGTTCCGCATCAACAGCCGTGATCTGACGCTTCTGCGCTCGCTCGGGATCGACCCGACCCGCAAGCTCCGGCGGCGTCGGAAGTCGGGCTAGTCGGAACGCCAGACGAAGGTCAGGTTGCGGCCCGAGGCGCTGCCGTCGCGGCGGTAGCTCGCCAACGCGTCGTCGTGGCATCGGGTGCACTCGCGAACGCAGCGGACCTCCGTAACACCGTGCCGGCGAAGCTGTACGGTGACGGCCCGCTGAAGGTCCAGATGGGGCCGCTCGCCGGCGCCGGCTCGGCACACGCTCTCGTCGCTCGACGCGACGACCTGGTCCGCCACGTCGGTGCCGACCTCGTAGCAGCAGGGACCGATTGCCGGGCCGATCCAGGCTGCGATGCCGGTATCCGACTCGAGCTCGGAGAGTGTCTTGGGAACGATCGAGGCCGCGACGCCTCGCCATCCGGCATGCACCGCGGCCACCCGGAGGCCGCTCGACAGCACCACCGGCACGCAATCGGCGGTCGCGATCGCCAGGGCGAGATCGGCCTGCGTCGTGACGAGCGCGTCGCCCTCACCACACTCACCGGGCCGGGCGACGAGGGCCCGATCCGAATGGACCTGACGGGCCCAGGACAGGTCGAGGCCACGGCCTCCGACCGCGTCGAGGACCGCGCTTCGATCGGCGCCCGGACCTCGCCCGACGAAGCGCACCTCGACTGAGCCTTGACAATCCGCCGCCAGCCAGTGGCCTAGAGGATCCTTAGGGGGGAGCAGTCGCATGGTCGCGGAACGAAAAAGGGGACTGGGGCGCACCCCAGTCCCCGAACATTCGAAGGATCGCTGACCTAGAAGTTGTAGGCCAGGCCGATCGCGCCGATCAGCGGGTTGACGTCGAGATCGAAGCCGTCGACGTCGGCCGATAGGCCGAGGTAGCGTCCCGAAGCGTGGAAGGCCCAGCCGGAGGAGCCGAACGGTACGTCGACCCCGAGCTGTGCCCCGACGAAGAACTCATCGTCGATACTGCGGTTCACCGTACCGATCGTGCCCCCGAGATCGAAGCTCGGGTCGTCGAACATGGCCAGACCGACAAACACGCCGGCGTAGACGTCCGCGCGGCGACCCTCCGCAAAGTGCAGGTTGGGGCCGACGGTGAGCATCAGCACGTTGTTGTCGTCGTCGTCCATCAGCCACTCGGTGAACGAGTCGAAGACGAGCATCGGCTCGACCTGCGCGTAGAGCAACGCGCCTTCGATTCCGAGTCGCGCGTTGGGGCGGTATTCGGCAGCGAAACCGAAGCCGGTGCCGCCGTCCATCGAGAGCACGGAGCGCTCGCTGAAGTCGACCGCGACCGTATCGGCGGTGTCGTCATCGGTGTTCATCGTGAGCGGGAAGCCGCGCAGCGTCCAGCGAGAGTCCCAGTCGGGCTCCGGCTCGATCATCGGCTCAGGATCGGCCGGGGCGGGCGGTGCTGGTGGCGGCGGTGGTGGTGGCGGAGTGGGCGCCGGAGCCGGCTTGTCGTCCATCTCCGTCTTCTTCGGCTGCGGCTTCGGAACCGTCTCGGTGGTCGAGCCACCGAACGCGAGATTGGCGCAGATCTTCGGGATGACAAAGGTATGCGTGGTCCGGCGGATGGAGTCGCCGAGATCCTCCTCGTCGACCAGCGCCACCTCGAAGACCCCGTAGGGTTTCTGGATCGCAAGGCAGTAGGGGCCGACGCCGACGCCGACCTTGCCCGCGCCGGTCCGGAAGATCATCCAGTCGATGACGTCTCCGCGCTCGAGTTGCGACTCGGTGACGCCGTCACCGGATCGCAGGGCGTTCAGTACGTCGTCCGTGCGATCGGCCATGCCTTTGCGGGCCATGATCGCCTCGACGTCCGGACGGATCGAGTCGAGGTACGCCGACATGCCGGCGCGGTCGTTGATCGGAGCCTTCGCTACCGGGCTGATTCCCAGCACGGTGATCTGCTTCATGCCGCTCGTGAGGCACGACTCATGGTCGTCGGCAAGGGCGGGGCCGGCCGCCGCCAGGCTCATCCCCAGAGCCAGGAGCAGGGCGACTCGCTGCAGAAAACACTTCTTCATTCGATAACCCTCCAGAACATCTGATGGTCGTTCGAGAGAACGAGTACCCGAAGTGTAGCACCGCGCACGGGGCGACTCGGAGGGTACTCAGGGGATGAAAACGAAAAGGGACCGCGGCGTCACCGCGGTCCCTTGAGGTGGGTCGATGAGGTGGCGGATCAACGCACCGGCGGCGGTCCGCCCGGCAGATCCTTGAGCTGCTCCTTGATGGCGTCCTGCTCGGCCTTGAGGCGCGCGAGCTCGGCGTTCTCCGCGTCGATGTCCTGGTTCTCTTGCAAGATGTCGCGGTTCTCCTGAGCGCGCTGGGCACCCGCGGAGTCGCCGGCCTGGTTGTACGCGAGGATCGCGTCGTCGAACTTCTTCTGCTTCTCGTAGACGAACGCGAGCTGCTTCCAGACCCGCTCCTTGTCTCTGGCGGAGCCCGTCTTGTCCAAAGACTGCTTCAGATTCTGCTCGGCGCTTCTGTACTGCTGCTTCGCGGTGTAGGCCTGGCCGATGTAGAACTGCGGCAACCAGTCGCTCGACTTCTGACCGGTCGCGCGGCCAAAGCTCTCGATGGCGGCGTCGTACTGCTTGGCGCCTAGCTGTGCCTCGGCGAGCAGCATCATGTTGTCGAAGTTGCCGTTGGCGCTGACGACCTTCTGAGCGGCCGAGATGGCCTTCTGGTAGTAGCCGGTCTTGCCATCACCGCGCACCGTGCGCGCCTTGTGACTCAGAACCTTGGCGTAGGCGCTCTGAATGTCGGCGTTCGACGGCGCCAACCGGGCGGCCTTCTCGAGCGCGCCGACGGCAGTGTCGAGCTCGTTCTGACTATAGGCGGCGGTTCCGTATTGGAACTGCGCCATGGCGTCGTTCGGCTTCGACTGTGCGACCTTGCGGAACTCGACCAGCGCCTGGCCGGCCTGACCGCTCTTGGCGAAGGCGACCGCCTTCAACTCGGAGAGGAGCGACTGGGCGTTGCCCGGCAGCGAGGAGGCGTTGATCTTCGAAAGGAAGCCCACCGCATCGCCGTAGCGGCCGGCGGCCACGTAGGCCTGACCGAGACGGAGCTGCACGTTCGCGTTGTTCTGATCGAGGTCGTAGGCCTTTCTCAGATGGGTGATCGCTTCGCGGTTCTGACCCAGCTTGATGTAGGTCCAGCCGAGCATCATGTGACCGCCGGCCCAGTCGGGCTTGCTGTCTGCGAGTGCCTTGAACTCCTTCGCGGCGGTGGCCCAATCCTCGGCCTGGAAGGCCGCGAGGCCTTCGTTCCAACCGGCCTGGGTGAGGCTCGGGGTACCGATCAGGAGCACCGCGACGAGAATCAGAATGCATCTCTTGGTATTCATGGGAAGTCTCCTTTTTCTATCCATCGCCGGCCTCAGCTGACGCGGCATTCGTTACTGCAAGCGGTGTGCCGCCATCCTTGGCGCCGAGCTCGCTCCAGCCCGCGAGGGACTCGAGAAAGCTCCGTGCCTGATTGGGGCCACGCGTAACCGAGACGGCCTTTTCGGCCGTTCGAATCAGGTCGATCAACTGTTCCGTGCCGGGCTCTGTACGTGCGTTGGTCGTCTCTCGATCCAGGGCGACTTCGATCTCGGGCGGAATTTCCTGCGACCCGACAATCTTTCCGACCTCCTCGCGGAGTCGGTCGGCGAGCGTCCGCCGGCCCTCTTCGCTCATCTCCTGGAGTTGATCCACGGGGATGGCGCGAAGGTTCTCGGCGAGAGCCAGGAGCCCACTCGTGATCAGACCGTAGACAACTTTCGCGGTTTCGAAGCCGCTGGTGCCCACCGCCTGAGCGATGTCTTCGATCGAGCGCCGCTCGTCGGTCTTTCGAATGACCGACCACTCGGCAGGGCTCAGCGTGATGGTGGCGCCACCGCCGTCCTCGGTGAAGACCGGAACGAGTCGCGTCGAGGGGACGCGTTTCGACAGGACCTTCCACTCGTCGATCCGGCGCGCAGCCTCCATGAGGAGGCTGGTGTTGGATTTAGTGATCGTCTTCTCGATGGCTTCGTCGTTCGGTGCGAAGACAAACTCGCCGTCGGTCCAGATGGCCAGCTCGTACACGGCCTCCTCGCCTTCCATCTGACCGAGGAGAGCGTGCACGATTTGGCCGTCCGATAGATAGATCTTGCCGGTGTCGCGCTCGTTCTGGATGGTGAATCTGCCGGTCTTACCGGAGACCGCGACCAGTTGGAGGATGTCGGGGAGAGGCAGCTCTGCGAGCGACCCCTGGAATGCCATCGCTCGCTACTGCAGCTGGAAGTTAACCGTCAGGTTGTAGATGACGGCAACCGGTTTGCCGTTCAGCGTCGCCGGTTTGAACGTCCACCGAGCGACAGCGTCCGCTGCGGCCTGGTCGAGTCCCATCGGCAGGCCCTTGAGCACCTTGACGTTGGTGACCTTTCCGGACTTGTCGATGATCGCCTCGACGATCACGACGCCCTGAATCCGGGCCTTCCTGGCGATCTCCGTGTACTGCGGAGAGGGGTAGCTGACCTTCTCCGGAGGCTTGACGTCGCCACCGACACGGATCGGACCGGTCGGTTCGTCGGGCGGCGGCCCCTCGGGGATACCGAAGATCACGTCGGTGTCCGGCATCTCGATCTCGGGCTCGATCTCTTCCGGCAGTCGGATTGGCTCCGGCTCGTCGGGTGTCGGATCCGGAATCGGAACCTTCTTCGCCTTCGGTTTCGGCAGCTCCTGCTGCTGCTTCGGTGGCGGCGGCTTGAACCGGACCTGCTTGACGACGTAGACCTTCTTCTTCTTCTCCTCGCGTGCCTCGGCGAGTTGCTCCGGCAGGTTCACGGCGAAGAAGACGACGTGGAGCACCACAGCGATGATGACCGCGGTGCGGGTGAGCTTGCGATCTTCGTCGTACTCCTCGGCGAAGGTGACAAATTCACCTGCCGCCGCTGGGTCGGCCATAGCGGCCTTCTTCTCGGGGGTCTTGCCTTTGCTGTTCGGTTCCTGAGCCATCTCTCCGGCCTCCTAGTACCAGAACATCTCGATCTCGCGCTGCGTCGGGATCGACACGTTCTTTACTTCGATGCCGATCTTGTCCTTCGCTTGGCGGATCTCGTCGAACACCGAGACCATGTGGCCGTACTCGGCGGTCTCGAGTGGCCGGATGATCACCGGCTTCATGGCGTTACGCTCCAACTTGGGCTTCAAGTAGTCGAGAATGTCCCCGACCTCCATCCGCTTCTGATCCACCATGATGATGCCGCCGGCCTGAATTTCGATCAGAACCGACTCTTCCTTCTCGACCAGCGGCTGGTCGTTGTCCTCCTGCGGAAGCGAGAAGTCGAGGCCACGGGTCGCGGCGAAGGTTGTCGTCACCATGAAGTAGATGATGAGCAGGAAGGCGATATCCGCCATCGACGATGTCGGAATCTCGGGATCGGCGTTGTCTTTCTTGAGTTTCATCTCCGACTCCTAGCTCGTCGATCCATCGTCGATGGTCTCCTGCTCCGAGAGCAGATAGATGACCTCCGCCTTGGCCTGTTTGAGCGCGTCGATCACCTTATCCACGTAGCGATAGGGGACGTTGCTGTCGGCCTTGAGAACGAAGGGCTTGCTCGGGTCGTTTGCCACCACCTGAGCGGCGAACGAGAGCACCTCTTCCGGCCCAGGGACCGGCACGCTGATCTCCTCGCCACTGGACACTCGAATCTGTCCTGATTCGGTGACCGAGATGTACGCGGCCTTCTTGGGGATCTCGAACCGAAGGTTCGTCTTCGGCAGCGAGACGGTCGTCTTGTCGACCTCGAACGAGATCGTGACCATGAAGAAGATGATCAGCAAGAAGGCGATATCCGCCATCGAGGCGGTCGGGATTCCCTGGTTCTGCGTCGATCTGGGCTTGATCCTCATCTCGTCTTCTCCTGGATCTCTGACTCGGTCTCGGCTCTATGAGTTCGAAGACTTCGCCGGAGCCGGAGGCGCCTGGTCGGGAGAGATACCCGAACGCTCCATCTCACCGAACGTTTCGAGCAGCATGTTCGAGGAGGTCTCGATGTCGCGCACGAAGCGGTTGATCCTGCTCATGAAGAAGTTGTAGGCGAGCTGGACCGGAATCGCGACGAATAGACCCGCGGCTGTGGTGATCAGGGCCTCGGAGATACCCGCGGCGACCAGGCCAGGATTCGAGAGACCGGCCTCGGCCAGGGCCTCGAAAGACTTGATCATTCCTGCAACCGTTCCGAAGAATCCGAGGAGCGGTGCGACGTTGGCGATACTGGCCAACCACACCAGATTCTTCTCGAGTCGGCCCATCTCGTAGAGGGCCGCGTTCTCGATGGTCTTTTCTACGTCCTCGCGCGGCTGCCCGAACTTCAGGAGGCCGGCCTTGAGGATCGATGCGACAGGACCGCGATACTCCTCGCAGGTCTTGATCGCAGCCTGGATCGAGCGATTGACGATCAGGTTCTTGCGCGTCTTGGCCAGGAACTCGTTGACGTTGATCTTGGCCTTACGCAGCGCCAGGAAGCGCTCGATGATAAAGATGAATCCCAGAAGGGAGAAAATCAGGAGGGGCCACATTACTGGGCCGCCCTTGCGAAAAATCTCCATGAATGTGCCGCCGAAGTCCGCCACTCTTTTTCTCCTCTAGTAGTTCTTTGACTGCAGTCTTCCGGTTCGAGTTCCCCAAGGTCGCGAGAAGAGTCGCAGCACCGGGCTGCGAGAACCTCACCGAGTTCTAGTCGACTTCTCGCATCATAGCAGAGGGGTAATCCCTCCCTACTCGCTGCCAATGAGGCTGTGGACTGTAGCACAGGGCCGAGAAACGAGACAAGAAATCCACAGGCTCCCGCGGAGCGCTCTCGGACCTCTCGCGATGCCCGCTCAGGAGCCGTGTGACAAACGCTCGTAGCGGTAGCGATTCGCGCAACAGATCGCTACCGCGAGTGCGTCGGTTTCGTCGGCGCTCGCGCGTCCGCGCAGAGTCAGAATCAGGCGCACCATGGTGGCAACCTGATCCTTGTCGGCGCGGCCGTTTCCGGAGACCGCTGACTTCACTTCGGCCGGGCTGTACTCGAGGATCTCCAGGTCGCGCGCGGCGATGGCGGCGAGCAGTGCCCCGCGCGCCTGCGCCAGGACAATCAGCGAGCGACTGTTGATGCCGTGGAAGGGGGTCTCGAGCGCCACCGCGTCTGGGCGTGCCCGGTCGAGCAGCAGCTCGAGTTCGCTGGCCAACTGATGCAGTCGCGTGGGCAGGGGCGTATCGCCGCGGCAGGAGAACCGGCCGTGCTCGATCGCGACCAGCTTCTGACCCTGTTTGTCGATCAGTCCGAAGCCGGTGTGCCGGCTGCCAGGATCGATCCCCAGGATTCGCAAGTCGGTCCGTCAGCTCGCCGCCGCGGCGAGCACCTCGTCGTCGATCTCGAAGTTCGCCCAGACGCTCTGAACGTCGTCGTGGTCCTCGAGCGACTCCATCAGGCGGAGTACCTGAGAAGCGTTCGATGTCTCTACCTGCACCTGGTTCTGCGGTAGGCGCGCGAGCTGCTGTGTCGTCGGCTTCGCTTCGAGCCGCTCGAGCGCCTCACGAACCTCGGCAAACCGGTCCGGCGCGGTGAACAGTTCGTAGGAGTCCTCGCTGGTCTCGAAGTCGTCGACCTCGAGCTCGATCGCCAACTCCATGAAGTTCTCCTCCGAGACGGTCGCCGGATCGAACACGAAATAGCCGCGATGGTCGAACATCCAGGCGACGCAGCCGTTCTCTCCGAGATTGCCGCCGTTCTTCGAGAAGATGTGCCGCAGGTCGGCGACGGTACGGTTACGGTTGTCCGTGACCGCCTCGATTAACACCGCAACGCCGCCCGGTCCGTAGCCCTCGTACGTCACGTCTTCGTAGTTGACCCCTTCGAGTTCGCCGGTGCCGCGCTTGATCGCGCGCTCGATGTTGTCGTTGGGACAGTTGGCTCCGCGCGCCTCCTGTACGGCGACGCGCAGGCGAGAGTTCCCGGCGATGTCTCCGCCGCCCAGCCGCGCCGCGACCGACACCTCTTTGAGGAGTTTTGTCCAGAGCTGGCTGCGGCGGGAGTCCGTGACCGCCTTCTTCCGCTTGATCTGTGCCCACTTGCTGTGACCGGCCATCGTTCTCACGCCTCTCGGTTGCGTCGTCGATTCTACAGAAAGGAACCTACTGAGTCGCTTGTGTACTGCTTCACTGAGCCGGTTTCACAAAGCTGGTGGGATGACCAGCGATGGGCCTGATTCTGGTGGCTTCGACCGACGCGGCCGAGATCGAGACGATCAAGGCGGCGCTCAGCGTGCACGGGTGGTGGGTGACGGTTGCCGCCGATCGTGAAGCCGCGCTCCAGGCCGCCGCGGACCAGGCGCCGAAGATGGTCGTGGTCGACTCCGAGCTCGAGGGCTCGTTGGAGTTGGTCCGCACCTTCGGAAGTGCCAACGGTGGCCCGGGCGCGCTGGTCTGCGTGCCCGCCGGTTTCGAGCGATCGCTGGAGATGAAAGAGGCCGGCGTCGACGAGCTCGTCACGAAGCCGCTATCGCCGCCCGCGCTCCTCGAGGTCGTGCAGCGCTGTCTGTCGGCGCCGCGACCCAGTGAACCCGAGCGGCCGGCGAGTCCGTCCGCTCTCCTCACTACCGAGGAGATCTTCGGCGACGTGCTGCGCGAACTCGAAGGAGACGGAGAGGCCGACACGACGGAGGCGCCCGTCGCCGAACCTCCGTCCATTCCCTCCGCACCTCCAGTGCCGGAGTCGCCCGCGTCCCAGCCCGCGCTTGCCGCGGCCGAGACGCTGCCGACCCCCGAACCGGTGGTCTCGCTCGCCGGCCTCTTCGACTCCGAAGAGCCCGAAGGCGCGATGGAGCCGCCGTCGACCGTCGAGTCGTCTCCGGACGATGCAGATTGGAATGGTGAGGATCGCCGGGGCTCCGATCGCCCCTGGACCGACCCGGATGATGCCGCCAGCACGGTCGACGAGCTCTTTGCGGGAGTAGGTGTCGAACTCCGAGATGGAGAGATGCCCTCCTTGGCACCGGAAGATGCGGCGCTTCTCCTCTCGGACGATGCGCGCGACGAGGAGTCGGAGCTTGCCACTCCCCTTGTAGAGGTTCCGGTCGAGCCTCCGCTCGAGCCGGCGGAGGAACCGGTGGTTCTGGCCGCTGTCGAGTCCGGCCCGGCGCCGATCGAGAGCGACGAGCCAAACTCTGAACCGGCAGGCGAGCGCCGCTCTCCCCGTTTTGCACTCCTTCTGGCCGCCGCCGCTGTGATCGTGTTGGCGATCGTCGGCTTCATCTTCGTTCGCAACCCCGGCTCGATCCTGTCGGGCGGCCAGGCTGCGGATGCCGCTCCCTCCGAGGCGAGCGGCGATCCGGCGGCGCCGGCTGGGCCGGCCACCGAGGCGCTCGCGCCGGTCGCCGCAGACCCGGCCCCGAATCCGCCGACCGAACCCCAGGCGTCGGAGGAGCCGGCACCCGTTCAGAGTGAAGTCGCCTCGGCCGACCCGATCGAGGACCTCGATCTCGAGGCGATCGTCGAGGAAGAGATGACCCGTCGCGAAGACGAGCTGCGGCAGGTGTTCGTCGAGGAAGAGAAGCGGTTGCTGCGCGAGTTGAGTCAGCTCGAAGAGTCGGAGCCGACCGACGACGACGGCGACGCCGAGTCGTCGAACGACGGCTGACCGAGCACCGTTTGCGGACGCGCCTTGCGTGGCTACCCGCCTCGCGTCTATTCTGGCGTCCTCGATATGGCTTGGTTTCGCAGAGCGAAGCGCCCAAAGGCCGTGGTCGCCGACCGGCAACGCAGCATCGTCCCAGAGGGTCTATGGGTCAAGTGCGCCGGTTGTCGCGAAATCATCTACTCCAAGGAGCTGGAGCGGAATCTCCAGATCTGTCCGAAGTGCGGCCACCACTTCCGAATCGATGTGGACAAACGCATCGAGTTGCTGCTCGACGAGGCGTCGCAGACGAGGATGTTCGACGGTGTTCGCCCGGCCGATCCACTCAAGTTCAAGGACACCAAGAGCTACAAGGGGCGGCTGAAGGACTACCAGAAGCGCACCGGGTCGGCCGATGCCGTGGTGGTCGTCGAGGGCACGATCGAGGAGATGCCGGTTGTCCTCGCGGCGATGGACTACCGCTTCATGGGGGGCTCGATGGGCTCGGTGGTCGGCGAAAAGATCACCCGTGCGGCCGAGCACGCGCTGGAGCAGGGCAAGCCGCTGATCGTCATTTCGGCATCGGGCGGTGCGCGGATGCAAGAGGGAGTTCTCTCCCTCATGCAGATGGCGAAGATCAGTGCCGCGTTGGCCCGCCTCAGTGAAGCGCGCCTGCCGTTCGTCTCGATCCTGACCGACCCGACCACGGGCGGGGTCACCGCCTCGTTCGCCATGCTCGGCGACCTGAATATCGCCGAGCCGGGGGCGCTGATCGGTTTTGCCGGCCCGCGGGTGATTCAGCAGACGATCCGCGAGAACCTTCCGGACGGATTCCAGCGCAGCGAGTTCCTGCTCGAGCACGGCTTCCTCGATCTGGTCGTCGATCGCACCGAGCTCAAGCAGACGGTCGCCCGCTGTTTGCGACACCTCTCCTGAGAGCGGGGCGTTGGCCACTCCACAGGAGCTGCTCGATCGGCTCGAGGTCTTCGGTACCCGGCTCGGACTCGACCGCGTCCAGGAGCTCCTGAGGAGCCTTGGAGAGCCCCAGGCGAGACTCGACGTCGTGTTGGTCGCCGGCACCAACGGCAAAGGCTCGACCTCGGCGATGCTGTCGTCGATCGGCAGCGCGGCCGGCTATCGGACGGGCCTCTACACGTCGCCGCACCTCGAATCGGTCCGTGAACGCATTCGGGTGAACGGCGGGGCGATCACCGAGGAGCGCCTCGCTGCGGTTCTGGGACGGGTGCTCGAGGCGGCGGACGGGTCGGCGACGTACTTCGAGGCCCTGACGGCCGCGGCTCTCGTCGAGTTCGTCGATCGCGGTGTCGAGCTGGCGGTGCTCGAGGTTGGCCTCGGCGGTCGGCTGGACGCCACCAACGTGGTCGATCCGATGCTCTCGGTCATCACCGAGATCGGCCTCGATCACCGTGAGCACCTGGGAGACACACTGGCCGAGATTGCGACCGAGAAGGCGGGCATTCTGCGCGCGGGGGTGCCGGCGCTGGGTGCGGTGAGCGATCGCGAGGCTCGAGAGGCGATCGAGCGACGCGCGGAGGAGCTCGGCACGACCGTCGAGTGGGTCGTCGGCGGGGCGCCCGAAGAGGGCCGCCCTCCCCTTCGCCTCCCCGGAGCTCATCAACTCGACAACCTCGCACTTGCGGTTCGGGTCGCCGAGCGCCTTGCGAGGCTCGGGTGGAAGCGGATCGATCGAGCTTCGATCGAGGCCGGTGTGGCCGGCTGTCGGTGGCCCGGCCGCCTCGAGTGGGTCGATCTTGCGGCCGCCGGCCGGGTTCTCCTCGACGGAGCCCACAATCCGAGCGCCGCACGGGCCCTGGGTCGCTACCTAGAGGAGGCGGTCGACGATTTCACCCTCGTCTTCGGCGCGCTCGCCGACAAAGAGGTCGAACGGATGTTGCCGGCGCTGGCAAAGGGCGCCGAGCGGGTCGTCTTCACCACACCCAGGTCGCCCCGGGCGATACCGCCCGAGGAGTTGGCGGCGCGG
Source organism: Candidatus Multivoradales bacterium (assembly GCA_965212505.1). Lineage (GTDB taxonomy): Bacteria > Acidobacteriota > Thermoanaerobaculia > Multivoradales > JAHEKO01 > JAHEKO01. The sequence continues at coordinate 3,865,049 of OZ243123.1, read as the reverse complement.
ATGGAGTTGCAAGCCGAGGTTGTGCCGGAGCCACTCGAAGCGGTCAAGCAAGCGCTCGGCTGGGGACGGCCGGTTGTCGTCTGCGGCTCGCTCTATCTGGTGGGCGAGGTGCGCGCTCGACTCCGAGAGGCGTTCGGCGTTCCGCCCGCCGCGGCGGAGTTGGCTACCTTTCGACCCGAGACCGCGTCGGACTAGGTTGCGTCCGATGCGCCGGCCATCATCTCCGGCGGGTAGAGGGGGAAGCGTTCGCAAAGCTCGCGCACCCGCTCGCGAATCGACGCGAGAGACGCCTCGTCTTCGGGCGCCTGAAGCACGGCATCGATCAGCTCTGCGATTTCGGCCATCTCGGGCTCCCTCATCGCTCGCGTGGTGACCGCCGGAGTCCCGATGCGCACTCCCGAGGCGACCAGTGGCGGGTTCTCGTCGAAGGGGATCGTGTTCTTGTTGGCCGTGATCGCCGCCTGATCGAGCGCCTCTTCCGAGAGCTTCCCGGTCAGCCCGGACGCCGCGACGTCCATCAGGAAGACGTGGTTGTCACTGCCGCCCGAGACGATGCGGTAGTCGCGTCCCTGCAGCGCCTTCGCCAGAGCGTCGGTATTGGCGAGGATCTGACGCTGGTAGGCGACGAAGCTCTCGCTGGCCGCCTCTTTGAAGGCGGCGGCCTTGGCGGCGATGACGTGCATCAACGGGCCGCCCTGCATCCCCGGGAAGAGTGCGCGGTTGACCGCCTTGCGGTACTTCTTGCGACAGAGGATGATCCCGCCCCGCGGGCCACGCAGCGTCTTGTGCGTCGTCGACGTGACGAAATCGCAATGCTCTACCGGCGACGGGTGGAGGCCCGTAGCCACCAGCCCGGAGATGTGTGAGATGTCGGCCATCAAGAGCGCGTCGACCTGATCGGCGACCTCCCGGAAGCGCTCGAAGTCGATCACTCGGCTGTAGGCGCTGGCGCCGCAAACAATCAACTTTGGACGGTGCTCGTTGGCGACCCGCTCGACCTCGTCGTAGTCGATCGTCTCGGTCTCCCGATCGACGCCGTAGGCCACCACGTTGAAGTCGCGGCCCGAGTAGGAAAGCGGATGGCCGTGGGTCAGATGCCCGCCCGACGACAGGTCCATCCCCATCAACGTGTCGCCCGGCTCGAGCATCGCGAAGTAGACCGCGGCGTTGGCCTGGGTTCCGCTGTGAGGCTGGACGTTCGCGTGCTCGGCGCCGAAGAGCTCCTTCGCTCGGCGGATCGCCAGACGCTCTACGACATCGACATGCTCACAGCCTCCGTAGTAGCGGCGGCCGGGATAGCCTTCCGCGTACTTGTTGGTGAGCACCGAGCCGGCGGCTTCGAGCACCGCCTGGCTGACGAAGTTCTCGGAGGCGATCAGCTCGAGACCCTGGTTCTGCCTACGGGTCTCCAGGCCGATGGCCTCGAAGATCTCGGGATCGGCTGCCGACAGCGGACGGGTGTCGATCATCGGCTAGTCGCCGTCGTCCTTCTTGGCTGCGGTCTTCTTCTTCGCGGCCGTCTTTTTCTTGGCCGTAGTCTTCTTCGCCGCGGCCTTCTTGGTAGCCGTCTTCTTGGTCGTGGTCTTTTTCTTGGCGGCCGTCTTCTTCTTGGCCGTGGTCTTCTTCTTTGCAGCCGTCTTCTTGGCGGCCGGCGCCTCGTCGGCCTCAGCCTTCTTGGAGGCGGCCTTCTTCTTCGAGGCCTTCGGGCTCTTCGCCGCGACCTTCTTCATGACCTCACGGCGCTGCGCTCTGAGGCGCTCCTTCCGGCGCTTCCGTCGTCGCCGCAACTGTCGGTCCTTCTCGCGCATCGAGTCTCCTTGTGCGGCCCGCCCGCGGGCAACTCTATGTCACCCCAGGGAGTTACTACCGGCCCGCAGGACTGCAGGAGGATGCCCGACCCGACCTCGGCGTGTCAAGGTGAGCCGAGTCGGCTAGAGCGGGATGTTGCCGTGCTTTTTCGGCGGAACGCTCTGGCGCTTGCCGGCCAGCTGCCGGAGGGCGCGAACGATCTGTGGCCGGGTCTCGCTCGGTGAGATCACCGAATCGACAAAACCGCGCTCGGCGGCAATGAACGGGTTCGAGAACTTCTCTCGATATTCGCTGACCTTCTCGGCACGTAGAGCGGCCGCCGCCTCCCCGGCCTCTTTGAGCTCGCGCCGGTAGAGGACGTTCACCGCTCCCTCAGGGCCCATGACCGCGATCTCGGCTGTCGGGTAGGCGAGATTGACGTCGGTGCGCAGGTGTTTGCTCGACATCACACAGTAGGCGCCGCCGTACGCCTTCCGCGTGATGACGGTGATCTTGGGGACCGTCGCCTCCGCGAACGCGTAGAGCAGCTTGGCTCCGTGTTTGATGATGCCGCCGAACTCCTGTTGGGTGCCGGGCAGGAAGCCGGGCACGTCCTCGAACGTCACCAACGGGATGTTGAAGGCGTCGCAGAAGCGGACGAAGCGGGCGCCCTTGAGGGATGCGTCGATGTCCAACACTCCGGCGAGGAACGCGGGCTGGTTGGCGACGATGCCGACACTCTGGTTGGCGAAGCGCGCGAACCCGACCACGATGTTGCGAGCGTAGTCGGCCTGAACCTCGAAGAACCGACCGTCGTCGACTACGTTTTCGATCAGACGCTTGATGTCGTAGGGGCGATTGGGGTCGTCGGGGACCAGCGTGTCGAGCGATTCGTCGGTACGGTCCGGAGAGTCCTCGCTCGTGCCCTGCGGCGGGTCCTCGAGGTTGTTGCTCGGTAGATACGACAGGAGCTCCCGGATCGCCAGCAGGCAAGCCGCGTCGTTGGGGACCGTGAAGTGGCTGACGCCGCTGCGGCCCGAGTGGGTAGCCGCGCCTCCCAACTCCTCCTTCGTCACGTCTTCGTGGGTCACGGTCTTGATGACGTCGGGGCCGGTGACGAACATGTAGCTCGTGCCGTCGACCATGAAGATGAAGTCGGTGATTGCCGGCGAGTAGACCGCGCCGCCGGCGCAGGGCCCCATGATGGCGCTGATCTGGGGCACGACGCCCGAGGCGAGCGTATTGCGCAAGAAGATGTCGGCGTAGCCGCCGAGCGAGGCGACCCCTTCTTGAATGCGCGCGCCGCCGGAGTCGTTGAGTCCGATGAGCGGCGCGCCGTTTTCGACCGCCAGGTCCATCACCTTGCAGATCTTGCGAGCGTTGGTCTCGGAGAGCGAACCGCCGAAGACAGTGAAGTCCTGGGCGAAGAGGTAGATCGTCCGCCCCTCGATCGTGCCGTGACCGCAGACGACGCCGTCGCCGGGGACGGTTCGCGCCTCCATTCCGAAGTCGCGACAGCGGTGGGTGACGAGGGCGTCGATCTCGACGAAAGAGCCGGGGTCGAGCAGCAGCTCGATGCGCTCTCTTGCGGTGAGCTTGCCCGTTTCGTGCTGGCGCTCGATGCGGGCATCGCCGCCGCCCTTCTCGCTGGCCGCGAGGCGCTCGGCGAGCTCGCGACGCTTCCTTTCCAACGACTCGCTTCGCCGGCTGGCGTCTTCGACCGCCTGGGTCTCTTCGCTCATCGCTGGGTTCCTATCATATGAAAAGATTTTCAGGGTGAGCTTCGCCTCGATCGAGACCCTCCCCATCGCCCGCAGTCTCGCCCAGATCGCCGACCGCGATGAGGATCTTGCGGAGGTCTACCTCGAGCGCCTGGAAGAGGTGTCCGTGGCAGACGACCGCTGGTCTGGTGGACTCTCGGTGAGGCGAGAGCAGGGCTTCGCCGTGCGCCTCGTCCGTGGGCAGACAACCTGGCTGGCGGCCCGTGACGGATTCGACGGTGACGAGTTCGCGGCGGCGCTGCGGCAGGCGGCGCGCGCGCTCCCATCGGCGAGCTACTCGATCCCGAGGCTCGAGGTGCCGCCGGTCGACACTCCGATCAGCGCCCCCGAGCTGCTCGCTTTCGACGGCCTCGTCCGCCGCGCCGTCCGAGACCACCATGTCGCCTTTCCCCTGCGGATCGATGCGCGACGCCATTACCGTGAGGTGCAGATCGTGGGCAGGCGCCTCGTTCCGGAAACGCAGACCGAGCTCTACTACAGCTGTCGAATCGAGACGCCTTGGGGGGTTCACGGTTCGGTGTTGGCCGCCCTCGACAGCGAGGCGGCGACCGAGCTGGCGGCGAGTCTGGTCGAGCGCTTCCAGGGAAGTCGGGCTCCGGCGATCGTCGCGGGTCGCTACCCCGTGGTGCTCGGTCCGCAGGCGACCGCGGTCTTTCTCCACGAGGCGGTCGCTCATGCGCTCGAGACCGACACACTCTCACTCAACGGCAGCCCGGAGGCCGCGATCGGGGTCGAGCTGGGGAGCGCGGCGCTCAACGTGCTCGATGACCCCGGCGCCGCACCGGCCGCCGTGCGGCGACGGACCGACGACGAGGGCATGCCGGTCGTACGACGGTGGCTGCTCTTTGCGGGCGAGGTGCGACAGCCGCTAGCCGACCGGCTCGCGGCGCGCGATTCGAGCGTGCTGACTCCGGGAGCGGGAAGACGCGCCAACCGATTCTCCCCTCCGGTCCCCCGTTCGACACATCTGGAGCTCCTCACTTCCGAGCAGAGCGACGCGGATCTGTTGGCGGGGGCCGACGGTGGGCTCTTCGTAGAGGAGGTCGAGCGCGGGGTGCTCGATCCCCACACCGGCAAGTTTCGCCTACGAGCGGCTTCGGCGCGTCGTATTGCGTCGGGCAAGCTCGGCGATCTCGTCAGCGGGGTGGAGCTGGCCGGACGTGTCGCCGAACTCCTGGGTGCGGTCGTCGGAGTGGGCGCTGAGAGCCGGTCGACCGGGGCGGGTTGGTGCGCCAAGGGGGGGCAGCTCCTGCCGGTCTGGGCGACAACCCCTGCGGTGGCGCTCTCTTCGGTGAAGGTGACGCCGTGAGCACCTTCTCGAGGCTCTTCGAGGAGCTGGTCTCACGCCTCGGCAAGGAGGGCTTCGACGACGTCGAGCTCTACTCGAAGGAGGGGCGCTCGCGCCGTTTGGAGACCGTACCCGTGGCCGCCTCCGGCCGTCGCGCGCTGCGACGGGTCGAGTTGCGGAGTGAGGAGGTGGGGTGGGCGGTGCGAGCCGGCGGCGCCAAGGGGGCGATCTTCGCTTGCGGTACCGGCAATGCGGTTCCGGACGGTCCCTGGCCGGCCCCCTACGGTGAACCGTTGCAACTCCCCGCTCTGCGCGCGGCTGGAGAGGTTGCGGCCGACGAGGCGGCCCCGTTGATCGTGGAGAGCGAGGCTCTCGATCGCGTGGAGGCTTTCGAGCGCGCTCTCGCGACCGAGGCGGATGGCGCCAGGTTGGTGCGGGCGGTGGTCGACGACGGACGGAGCGAAGCGCGTCTGGAGTCGACGCGTGGCGTCGACTGCGTCACCCACATTCGCGCCGGTGCGGTCTACCTAGAGGTTGTCGCCGACGGTTTGCAGCGCTCCCTGCAGTTGGCGACACGCGCCGCGGTGGGGGTCGACTTCGAAGCGCAGGCTCGCCGGCTCGGAACGCTCCTGAGCGTGATGAGGGCACGCGGTCAGGCGCCAACGGAGGCGGGGCCGATGGTTCTCGCCCCCGCGGTCGGCGTGAGCCTGCTGGAAGGACTTCTGCCCCTCCTCGTGGGGGGCGACGGCTGGCGTTGTGCGCGCCGCTTGAGAGATCGGCGCGGACAGGTCGCCTCCGAAGCATTGAGCATCGTCGACGACGGTGGGCTGCCGGGAGGACTTCTGGCCGCGGCGGTCGACGGTGAGGGAGTGCCGACCCGATTGGTGCGACTGATCGAGAACGGGCGCTACCGCCAGCCACTGCTTTCGTGGCACGAGGCTTCGCCGGGTCGCGGCGAAGGGTCGGGCTGCATGCTCCGTCCGAGCTGGAGGCGGCCGCCGCAGCCGGGGCCGACACATCTCTTCGTTGAACCTCACCGTGAAGTGTCGCCGGCCGACCTGATCGGCTCGGTCGGGACCGGCTACTATTGGATCGACGTGCGGGGCAGCGGATTGTTCGACCTGACCAGAGACCACTTCGAACTCCCGGTGATGGGGTTCCGCCTGCGACGCGGCCGAGCCAGCGACCCGGTTGCGCGCGCCGTTCTGAAGGGCTCGATCGGCGAACTCCTACGTAGCGTCCGAGGGGTGGCTCGCGACTTGAACTTCTCGCCTCGTCGCTCGCTTCTCGGCGCCCCGACGATGCTGCTCGAGGGGCTGTCGCTTGACCCAGCGACCTCGCCGGGATAGAACACTGAAAATCCTTTGCGGAGACTCGACATGGCCCAGGAACGACTGGACGAGCGTGTGGACAACGTCCGCCGCAAGCTGATCAAGGCTTCCGCCGTTGTCGGCGGCGGCGCGGTACTCGGGCACGTCACCTACCAGCGCCCCGCTTGGAAGAGCTTCTTCGGGGTGCGAAGCGCCTGGGCTCAGCCGACCTCCTTCTTGCAGCACGTCCTGAACGGGCAGTTGGGAGTGTTGGCGCCGGGGACCGCCGAGAACACCGGCCAGGACTGCTGGGAGTTTGCCTCGGCGTCGGACAACGAGTTGACGATTCTGGCGACCAGCCTCGACGGGAACCTCGACATCGAGCTCTTCCTCTACGCTCCGGGCGCGGTCGGTGCCGGCCAGACCAATCTGCTGACGGGCAACCCCTTCGGCTTGGACAACAGCGGCCTCGGCGCGAGCGAGTCGGGCGTGGTCGTCACTCCGTCGACGGGGACGTACACTCTCTGTATCGAGGACAACCGGTCGGCGGTCAATCAGGTCGCCGGGGAGTACACGATTCAGATCGACTCGACCCGACCGATGGGCGCCGCGACGATGATCGTCGACGAAGGGCCCGAGTCCGACGGCCCGTCATCGCCGTAGCTGCGCGGCGCGGCGTTCGAACAGGGTCGCCTTCAAAGACGCACCTTCGAGTGCGGGAGTCGACCGGCGCCAACGTCGGATCGCCCGGCCGAGCGTCTGCCTGACGTGCCGAGGAAGCGCCGCCAGAGCACCGGCGCGAGACGTCGTGCCACTGGTCGCGCGGAGTTGGTCGAGGGGTGGAACGAGGCGACTCCAGGCGTAGCCGAGGGTGTCCCTCCAGGTGCCACGGCGATGGGGGCCCGACATCGGCCCCAGCTCGTGGAGTCGATCCGGAGAGAGCAGCCGCGCGACCAGCGGCTCGGAGAGGGCGGGGTCGGGTGGGTTCACCGGCGTCTCGCCGGGCGCCGGAAGGCCGAGCGTGTGGGAGAGGAGAGCTCTGAGCGAACAGAACTCGGGTTCCAGATCCGTTCGTTCGAGGAGAGCTTGCAGGCGGGTCCAGTCGATCGAATCTCGCTGACGCCAGAGGGTGGCCGATAGATCGAGCAGCGGTTTCAGGTTGAGCTGCAGGTCGTGGTGGAGGAGGTGTGCGACGTCCAGGACCACTGCGAGCTCGGGCGTTAGCGCCGGGAGGGTGCGGCCATCTACCTCGACGCTCGCCTCCTCCGCCCACAGCTCGTCCAGGAAGTCCTCTGGCTCGTCGAACACCTCGTAGAGGCGGTAGTGCAGTTCGAGCGCCGCCGGCAGACTTCGATGCCGGAGAGCGACGTGGTGGGAGGCTGTCTGCTCCTCGGGCTGGAAGCCGAAGTCGCCTGCGATCGCGGTCAGCTGTGGCAGATCCGGCTGTCGGCAGAGGAGGTCTACGTCCGCCATCACCCGCAGAGCCGGGTCGAGCCAGCCGCGGGTCGCGGTGATCGGCCCTTTGAAAACGCGGAGCGGGAGTCCGGCACGGGCCGCACCTTCGAGAATAGGTGCGAGTCGGTCGAGCAACTCGGTGTTGTAGACGAAGTTTCGGTAGTAGGCGGCCTCCCACTGCCCACGGAGGCGAGGGGGAAGTCGGCGTTCCCAGGCGAGTTCGTCGACACCGGAGAGTTGGTGAAGGAGAGGGTCGAGGTCGTGAAAGTAGGCAAACCGACCGAAGTCGGCCCAGTCCTCGGGGTCGCCGAGCGGTGCGTCGCCCGGCTCTTCGGTCAACCAGTAGCGGCAGGCGCGAAGGAGGCGCTCGAGGTGGTCCGGGCGGGCGGTCGAGCTCACGATTCGTTTCCGTCCAGGAGCCGCAAGAGCAGGCGTCGGGCGGTCGGAGCGTCGGGATATTGCAGGCGCCAGAGCTGAACGCCGCCCGCGAGCTCGACGACTCGATCGATGGTCGCCTCCGGTTCGCCAAGGGGCTCGAAACAGAAGCCGAGGAGCTCGGTTACCACGTCCTCCACGGTGACGCGCTCGAGAAGCGGAGCGCCTCCCGGTTGGTAAGACGGGAGCACGACGGTCGCGAGGGGACTGGGCTCGTGCGAGACCCGGTCGGGGAGGTAGCGTTCGAGGAGCGAGGCGACGACCTCGATTCGGCCTCGGCGAATCGGGTGTTCTTGCTCGATCTCGGCGGTGACACGAGGGTCGATGGCCAGGGTTTGGAGGTGGGGCACGACGCGTCCGTCGGTATCGACGATTGCGATCTCCTCCGCGAGGAATGGGCAGTCGAGCTCGACCAACTGCAGAGTTGTCGAGCTCTTGCCGACGTCCGCCGTTCCCGCCACCAGGCAGGCGCCGGCCGGTGTTACCACCGCGCCGGCGTGAAACGCGATCTCTCGCTCGTCGCGCGCGGCGAGCCGCCGCGCCTCGAGCTCGTGTTCGAGGCGCAAAAGGGCGAGGATCGGTTCTTCGAACGTTCCGAGGGGGGCGGCGTCCTCGGCGTTCCGAAGCGTCCAGGCCCCGTCTTCGGCGACGAGCTCGAAGCGCGCCGCGATCGATTCCTCTGCATCCGACTCGAGCTCAATGAGCGAGCGGTGGTAGAGGAGGCTCAGCTCACGCGAGAGATCCTGAGGAGTCTCGAGGACGAAGCGGGTCCGCTGGAATCGGAGCTCGAAAGCGGTCACTCAGTCCGACACCTGCCGAACAGCGCCCATCTGTTCGAGCTCGGGCAGCACTTCGCCGAGATCGGATTCGAGCCGCTCCTTGGGAGCGTCGGTGAGCTGGGCCATCAAGAGCGCCAGCTCCGCGATCGTGCTCGGCCGGTCGAGGCAGTGCATCAGGACGCGGGCCGTGTCGTTCAACACGTGCAAAGCACGGCGTTCGCCGATATAAAGCGCTTCGGTGCCGCCGACCTGCTTGAGCTGTGCGGCCGGCGTCCGTTCGTAACGTGTCGAACGGTCGGCCTGGTCGGCGACCTGGGACGTCACGATGCCCCGGCGCCCTCGCCGGTCTTCTTCCGCCGAGCTCGCTTGCCTTTGCCGCGGGCCGGCGCCTCGCTCGCCTCCCCTGTCTCCGTTTCGCCAGCGCTCCGACGGGCCTCGGGGACCAGGAGTCGGGTGATGCGTTTGGGTTGGGCGTACCGCCGAGGCGCGACCTCCACCCGGGCGAGGCGTTCGCGGTAGGCGACCATCATGGCGCGCGTCGTGAGTCTCGAATCGAGCACCTGGGGGTTGGACTCGAAGTCGGCGAGCGCCGCGTCGAGGACAAACGCCTCAGCATAGTGATGTGTCGCCTTCGAATTCTTGCGGCGCTCTTCGAGCAGGACACCCAGCTGATAGTGGCCCCAGGCGTCGTGGGGGTCGAGCTTCACCGCTCGTTTGAGCGCTCGCAGCGCCTCCCGCTCGCGGCCCTCCAGGCGGAGCAGAAGCGCAAGGTTGTAGTGCGCGTCCGCCTCCTCTGGAGCCAGCGCGAGAGCGTGTCGGTACGCCTCCTCGGCGCCTTCCATGTCGCCGGTGAGTGCCAGCAGGTTGCCCAGATCGTTGTGCACGCCCGGGTCGTTCGGTCTGGCGTTCGCAGCGCGCTTCTGCGCACGAATCGCATCGGTCAGGAACTGCGGCTGCGCGAGCGCTACCGCGGCGCCGGAGGCGACCAGAAGGGCAGTCAGGAAACCTACAGTCTTGGATCGCAACGTGATTTCTCCTTGGCAGAATCTCGCGGCCGTCAGCTGCCGGTTTCCGGTGCTGGCTTCGCTTTGAGGCGTCGCTTGCCGTCTTCGGAGGTGATGCGAAAGACGACGTCGGCGCAGCCGGTCTTTTGTCGGATCTTCTCCGCCTGAGAGGCGAGGAAGCCCTTGAAGCTGTCCAGATCGGTGCCCGTCTTGCGGCCTCCCTTGCCGTACAACTCGGAGTAGAGAGCCTCGACGGCGCCTCGATCGGCGGATGGTTGGATGACGACCCCACCGTACGGGTCGTACGCGGGCTCGGCGGTGGGCTCGATGGCCCGCGCCGGAGCCTTGCCGCCCATCTCGAGCGCGCGCATACGGCGGTTGAAGAGCTCACTGAGCGAGTTGAGCTTGGCCTCGGTGGAGTTGATCTTGAACCGAACTGCAGCCGACTTGTGATGCTCACCCCGCAGCTTTCGAATAATTGCGAAGCACTTGAAGCGCAGACTCTCGGGCGGCGTCGGCAGGGCGCCGATGAAGAAGCGGTCGAAGTCGATCTTGAGGCGCTTGAGGCGCAACTCGAGATCGTCGAGAATCTCCTGCGCCTCTAGCGGGTCCATGCTCGACCTCCTATGACGACCGAGCGCTCATCAATCCACGAGCGACGGGGGAGCAGGCTAGAATTCCTGTGTCGCATGACCGGTACTGATACCCAGGATACACGCCGCCGACTTCCCTCCGTCGACCGCCTCTTGAGCCACCCTCGGGTGGAGCGCCTCCAAGAATTATACGGAAGAGAATTGGTTCGCGTCCAAGCTCGCCAGGCTCTCGAAGAGTTGCGCGAGACGCTCGTCGACGGCAAAGCGGAGGGTGCTGAGCGGCTCGACGCCGCGATCGAGGCGCTTCCGGAGCGCCTCCAAGAACGACTGGTCACCGCCCAGGGCAGTCCCCTCCGCAGAGTACTCAACGCCACCGGCATCTTCCTGCACACGAACCTCGGCCGCGCGCCTCTGCCGCGTGAAGTGTCACGAGCGCTTCCCGAACTGCTCGACGCGTACTGCGATCTAGAGCTCGACCTGGATCGCGGGGCACGCGGCGATCGGAACCGTCGGGTGTCTGGCCTCCTCGACGCGCTGGCGGGGTCGGAGGCGTCGCTCGTGACCAACAACAATGCTGCGGCTCTGGTCTTGATTCTCGCAACTCTAGATCGTGGCAAGGAGGTTGTCGTCTCGCGGGGTGAGCTGGTCGAGATCGGCGGCTCTTTCCGGGTGCCCGACATTCTCGAGGCCGCCGGCTGTCGGCTGATCGAGGTCGGCACCACCAATCGGACCCGGCTCGAAGACTACGAGTCGGCGATTGGAGATCAGACCGGGGCTCTGCTGAGGGTGTTCCCATCGAACTATCGAATCAGCGGCTTTGTCGAGAGCGCTGCGATCTCCTCTCTCGCCGAACTCGCTCGCAAACACGAGCTGCCGCTGATCGTCGACGAGGGGAGCGGTCTCTTGCGGCCACATTCGTCGCGGCAGCTCCAGACCCACACGAGCATCCAACAGATTCTGGCGGCGGGAGCCGATCTTGTCTGTGGAAGTGGAGACAAGCTCGTTGGCGGGCCGCAGGCGGGGCTGATCTTCGGTCGCCGGTCATGGATCGACCGCTGCCATCGGCATCCGCTCTACCGGGCCCTGCGTCCAGACAGGACGGCCTTTGCCGCCCTCGAGCTTGTGCTGCGTCGACACCTAGCCCAAAAGGAGCTGCCGCTCGACCGACTCTGGCCCGACCCCGCTGATCATCACCGTCGACTGGAGGCTCTCGCCGAACAGCTAGGGGCTGAGGTGGTGTCGGCAGACGCCTATCTCGGCGGCGGCTCGGCGCCGGAGGAGCCCATCGCCGGTGACGCTCTGGCGCTCGAGGCGAACAACGCTCTACTCGACGCGCTCCGACTCGGAGAGCCGCCGGTGGTCGGGTACATCAAGGGTGGGCGGCTGATTCTCGATCCGAGAACCGTCGATCCGGCAGACGATACCGAGCTGGTCGCCGCCGTGGCGGCGGCGAGGGTCCGGCTGGCGTCGACCTGATGGCGAAGATCCTGGTCGTCGAAGACCGCGACACGCTGCGGCGGATGCTCGTGCGTTCGCTCGAGCAGGAGGGGTACGAGGTCCACGCCGCGGCCTCCGGCGAGGAGGCGATCGAGCTGGCCGACCTTGCACCACTCGACCTCGTCCTGACGGATCTCAAGCTGCCCGGCTGCTCGGGAATCGACGTCCTCGCGGCGATTCGCGCCCAGCAACCGACCACACCGGTGGTGGTGATGACCGGCTACGGCACCGTCGAGACCGCGGTCGAGGCGATGAAGCTGGGAGCGATCGACTTCCTGGAGAAACCGGTAGACATCGATGCGCTCTTCCAGCTGGTAGCGGCGCTGGTCGGCGGCCGACACGACGCGTTCTCGCTCAGCCCAGAGGGCGGTCCGACGATTGTCGGGAGCCACCCGCGTACGCGAGCCGCGGTGCGACTGGCGGAGCGCGTTGCGCCGACCGAGAGCACCGTACTCCTGACCGGTGAGAGCGGAACCGGTAAGGAGGTGTTCGCGCGAGCCCTGCACGCGCTGTCGCCGCGTCGGAGCGGTCCGTTCGTGGCCGTCAACTGCGCGGCGATTCCGGAGGCTCTGCTCGAGAACGAGCTCTTCGGTCACGAAAAGGGTGCCTTCACGGGCGCTCACCAGCGGCAGGAGGGCCGCTTCGAGCAGGCGCGTGGCGGCACGCTTCTACTCGACGAGATCGGTGAGTTGAGCCTGGGCGTGCAGAGCAAGGTGCTTCGTGTTCTGGAGGAGCGAACCTTCGAGCGGGTTGGTGGGGGGCAGACTCTCAAGGCTGACGTTCGCCTGGTGGCGGCGACCAATCGGAGTCTCGAAGCCATGGTCGAGGCCGGCGATTTTCGCTCGGATCTCTATTTCCGGCTCGAGGTCTTTCCGATCGAGCTCCCGCCGCTCCGCGAGCGCCGCTCGGACATTCCGCTTCTGGCTCGCCACCTCTTGGAAGAGGTCGCCCGCCGTCACCGCCGCGAACCGCTGGGGCTGACCCCTGAGGCTGAGGAGGTGCTGCTCGAACCGGAGTGGCCGGGCAACGTGCGACAGCTCGGCAATCTGCTCGAGCGAGCGGTCATTCTCGCCGAAGGCAACGCCCTCGGCGGTCCCGAGATCCGCGCTTTGATCGCCGGCTCCGCGCCACGCGACGACGTCGCTCGCCTCAAGCACGCGTTGCGCGAGGTAGATGGCGACAAGAAGGCCGCGGCGCGCCTCCTGGATTTGAGCTACAGCACCCTCCAGAGGCGGATCAAGGAGCACGATCTGGAGGGGTACCCGAAGTACCGTCGGTGAGCCGGTTCTCTCCGGACTGACGGCACGAACGGCTGGGAGAGGCGAGAAGAGCGCGCTAGCTCAGCGCCGTTGCGTCGCTCGAGCTCGCGCGCGTCGGGAACTCGATGACCGCTCTCGTACCGCCCAGGGGACGGGCTTCCAGGCTGAGGCGGCCGCCGTGGAGGTCGACGATCCGACGCGCCAGCGCGAGGCCGAGGCCGACGCCGTCGGCGCGGCCGGTGGCGAACGGACGGAAGAGGCGCTGACGGACCTCCTCGGGGATCCCCGGACCCCGGTCCTCGATCACCAGGCTGACCGCTTCGGGGCCGCGGCGCAGCGCCACAGAGATCGGACCGGACCCACCCGCTCGCCGCTCGGCCTCCGCGGCGTTGTGCAGGAGATTTCGCACCGCCCGCTCAAGGAGTTGAGGGTCGCCCTGGATGGAGACGTCTGCACCCTCTGCCGTCTCGACCTCGACACCGATTCCGCTCAGCGCCGGGTCGGCCGCGGCGCGGTCGGCGAGGGTCGTGAGGTCCACTGTTTCGAGTCGTGTTGTCCCCGGTCGAGCGAAGGAGAGGAAGTCCTCCAGGACGCGCTGAAGGTGCTCTGTCTCGCGATCGATCTCTCCGAGGTAGTCGGTGATCGACTCGTCGTCCGGAGCCTTTTCGACCAGCCGGAGGTAGCCCTTGAGCGTCGCCAGGCTGTTGCGCATCTCGTGGGCGACGCCGGCGGCTAACTCACCCACCTGAGAGAGGCTCGTTGCGAGCTGCTCTTCCTCGGCCCGGCGGCGCGCCTCGGTCAGATCGGCGAAAAGCACCAGGTAGCCGCGGACACTCCGGTCGTCGCGCCGGAGCGGATGCGCGGTCAGGCCGAGCGTTCGGGAGTCTTGTTCGATTCGGATCTCCCGCCGGTGGATCGCCTGCTCGGTCTCGACTACCTCTCGAATCGCCTCGACCAAGGTTGGATGGTCGTCCAGGCCATCTGCGAAGGTGACGCCGGACGGGCGCGGCCGGTCGCCGAGCAGCATGGCGCCGACCGGATTCAGACTCAAGAGACGGGCCTGGCGATCCAAGACGAGGAGTCCGCTTTCGAGGCTCGGGCCGAGCGTGCGTTCGAGCGCCGCGATGTCGTCCTCGACGCTGCCGACCGGTGGCTCCTGCAGTGCGCTGAGCGCGCGCTCGAAGGTGCCGACCAGAAAGTCGACCTCGTCCTCCTCTCCCGCCTCCACGGAGCTCGCCTGACGGGCTCGCTCGAGCAGCGTCTCGTACGGCGCCATGCGGCTCCGAACGTAAAAGATGACGACCAGCAACAGGCCGACGTTGACGCCGATCACTAGCCAGGTCAGCCGCTGCACGCGGAGCGTCTCGGTCGCCAGCCGCTCGGCGCGAAGGTCGATGCGGACGTAGTAGACGCCCTCGCCGCTGCGAACCGGTGCGACGGCCGCGACGACCTCGGGGAGGTCGTGGCTCGGGCCGAGGCCCCTCGCTCGCCCTCTCGGCAGCGGCTTGAAGGGCGCGAGGAGGTCGCCCGAGGCGGCGAGGCCGCGCTGGAGGAGGGCCTGACCTCGGCTGTTGACCAACGCTACCCGAGCGGCCTGGGGGGCCAGACGGCCGAACGCCTGGGCGCTCGGAATGCCGTCGGTGGAGATCGAGGACGCCAGCACCTCGGCCGCCGAGGCGGCCTCCTCGCGACGGGCGTCGGTCAGCTCGGCGATCGCGCTCCGATAGAGGAGTAGGGAGAAGAGCGACAGCAGCGCGAGGAGGAAGAGTGCGACCGGAAGAAGGACCAGCACCTCACGCCGCAGCCCCAGGCGCAGCGCGCGGGTGAGCTTCATACCAGCAGAATATCTCGGTAGTAGGCGGCGATTCGGTCGCCCCAGAAGAGCGCGACGACGCCACCGAAAGCGAGGAAGGTTCCGAACGGCAGCTTGGAGCGCAGGTTGAGCTTGCCGGTCGCCACCAGCGCCAACCCGGTGACGGCGCCCGCCAACGCACTGGTGAACAGTGTGATCGCGACCCCTTCCCACCCGAGGAAGGCACCTACGAGAGCGAGCATGTTCACGTCACCCATGCCCATCCCTTCCTCTTCTCGCAACCAGTACCAGAAGTTGATGGTGAGGATGAGTCCACCGGCACCGATCAGGGCGCCCGCCACTGCCTCCAGGAAGGTCGTCCGCGGGAGCCAAGGCTGAAGCGCCAGGCCGAGGATGATCCCCGGCAGCGTGATCTTGTCGGGGAGGAGGTAGTGATCGACGTCGATCATCGCCAGCGTCAGCATGAGCACACAGAAGAGTGCGGCGATCGCAGCCTCGACCGTCAACCCGAAGTGCACTGCGCTGCCGACGAAGAGGCCGCAGGTACCCAGCTCGATCAGCGGGTAGCGTCCCGAAATCGGAGCGGCACAGCGACCGCAGCGCCCCCGGAGAAAGAGGTAGCTCAGCACCGGGATGTTGTGCAGCATCTTGATCTCGCCGTCGCAGAACGGGCACCGGGAGCGCGGCAGGACAATCGACTGGCCGAGCGGCAGTCGATAGATGACCACGTTCAGAAAACTGCCGAAGATCAGGCCGAGAACGGCGGCGTAGAGATAGAAGAGGTACTCGGGCACGGTCAGATTCTAGCTCCGACTAGTTGGCGGTCGCGCAGGCGCGGACCAGTTCGACGGTCGTGTCGACTCCATCGACGAAGGCGTCGATCGAGATCTTCTCGTTTGGCCCGTGAATTCCACGGAGATCCTGTCCATCGAGCACAAACGGGGAGAACCCGTAGGCCGGAACCGAGCGCTCGCGAAAGTAGCGAGAGTCGGTGACGCCGGCGATGAACGTCGGCACGACCGGCGCCCTGCGACTCAGGAAGTCTCGAAGGCATCCGAAGAGCTCCGTGTCGGTTGGTGAGGGCTGGGCCGGCGGCGCACTGAGAATCACCTCGACCGACACCTTCTCGCCGAGGATCTGCTCGATCTCGGCGAGAAGCTCCGCCTGGTCGGTGTCGGGCAGCATGCGCACGTCGATCAACGCTTCGGCGACCTCGGGCGTTACGTTGACTCGCTCGCCCGACATGAGCGTGTTGATCTGAATCGAGTCGACGAGGTAGGTCGGCAGCCCGGGAAGGAGGTGGCGCGTCGGCTCGGGTGACGCGACGATCGAGTCGAGATCCTCGACGAACGATCGGAACGCCGGCCCCTGGTACTCGGCGATGGCCTCGAAGTAGGCGCGCACCGGCGGTGAGACGCGGAAGACCGGCTGCCGATTGGCCAGCCGGCCGAGAGCCCGCACCAACCGATGGGGCGCGGTATGTAGATTGAGACTCGAGCCGTGGCCACCCCGACCTCGGGCGGTGACCTTGAGCCAGAGCGGTCGTTTCTGCGCGACCTCGATTCCCCATGACGTGAGCTTGCCGTCGTAGGAGCGATTGCTGCCCCCTTCACCGAGAACCGCACCGACAGAGTCGAAGAGGTCGGGGTGCTGCTCGACCAGCCAGCCCACGCCCTCTGATCCACCGGTCTCCTCGTCGGCGACCGCCAAGAACACGACGTCACGCGCCAGTGGAACGTTGCTGCGCCTGAGCTCGAGAAACGCCTCGAGGTGGGCGATACCGAGCGACTTCACGTCGACCGCGCCGCGTCCCCACAATCGGCCGTCGCGCTCCTCGGCGCCGAACGGGTCGCTCTCCCAACCCGGGCCCGCGGGCACGACGTCCATGTGGTGGAGCAGGATGAGTGCCCCGCGATCGGGGTGTCCCGAATCGAGGTGTGCCCAGAGACTCGGGCGACCGGCAGGACTGACCAGAAGTCGGGTGCTGACGCCGGCGCCGTGCAGAGCGGTGCGCAGGAAGCTGGCGGCGCCGAACTCGTTGCCCGGCGGGTTGGTGGTGTCGATCTGGAGGTACTGGCGCAGTCGCTCGACGGGCGACGAGTCCGCCTGTTGGGGCGACGCCGGGGCTGCGGCGAGCTGGGCGGCCAACAGCAGGCACGCGGCCTGCGGGGCGGTGCGGAGCATGCCAGCGGAGTCTAGCAAGGAGGTGAGTCCCGATTCGTACGGTAGAAATGAAAAGGGCGCCGGCTCGGCCGGCGCCCTTCAAACTGTTCGGTGCCAGGTAGAACTACTGGACCTGGGCGCCGGCCGGGTACTGGACGAAGAAGCCGTCAGCCCAGACGATGTCGTTGTCGTAGTCGGTCGCGAGGAACGGACCCATGACGTAGTCGGTACCGTCGAAGGTGCCGTCACGACCAGGCGTGCGGATACCCATGTACTGGGCGTCGAGCACGTTGGTGGCGTACGCGTACTCGTACGCGTTGCCCCAACCGTCGTTGTTCGGGACTTCCTGGATGTAGAAGATACCGTCGGCAGGGTCGTTATAAAGCGTCTGCAGCAGACCATCCCCATCAGTCGTGTTTCCGAGGACGGAGAAGTCGTAGCTGTTGGCGGTGGCACCGGCGGCGGCTGCTCCGACCTGATCGGTGAGCCACGAGAACCACGCGGCGCCGACGTTACGCATGTCGCCAACCGAGCGCTTCTGCTTGGCCTTCTGGAGCGCGTCCAGCAGGTTCGGGATCAGGATGGCCGCGATGATACCGATGATCGCGACTACGATGAGCAGCTCGATGAGGGTGAAACCCTTTTGGCCACGGCGGCGAGAGAGATGGCGCATCATTTTCTTGTTCTCCTCTTTGGTACTTGTCTGGTTGTTACGTCGTCTGCCTCGACACCGTCTAGAGCAGGGAGCGTGCCAGAATCAAAAACCCATGTTTCATGGGCTTTTCTGAGGAGAATTGGGCCCGAGCAGACAAAAATTGACAACGCTCTAGACTCTGGTTGTCAATCAGAGTCCATCGGCGTGCCGCCGATCTCGGTGCCGGTCTACTGAACCTGAGCGCCGGCCGGGTAGGTGACGAAGAAGCCGTCGGCCCAGACGATGTCGCTGTCGTAGTCGGTGGCGAGGAACGGACCCATCGGGTAGTCGGTTCCTTCGAACGCCGCGTCGCGACCAGGACTTCGAATCGCCATGTACTGCGCGTCGAGGGGGTTGGTGGCGTGGAGATACTCGTAGCCGTTGCCCCAGCCATCCACGTTTGGCACCTCCTGGATGTAGAAGACGCCGTCAGGGTTGTAGAGCGTCTCGAGGAGGCCGTCACCATCGAGAGTGGTGCCGAGATTGGCGAGATCGTAGGTGTTGGTTCTCGCGCCGCTCGCCGCCGCGCCGATCTGATCGGTCAACCACGAGAACCAGGCCGCGCCGACGCTGCGCATGTCGCCGACCGTTCGCTTCTGCTTCGCCTTCTGAAGAGCGTCGAGAAGGTTGGGGATCAAGATCGCCGCAATGATGCCGATGATCGCGACGACGATCAACAGCTCGATCAGCGTGAATCCGGTCCGACTGCGCCTCTGTAGTGTCCTGGTCATCTAGAGCCTCCAATCCCTTCGCAGGGGCGGACCCATCGGCCCGCAGGGCCCGGAAGATACCAGAGGAGCGTCAGCTCGCCAGATTGTCGAGAACTTCGATGTAGAGCTCGAGGCCGGTCAGAAACCCCGGAAGCGAGATCCGCTCGTCGACCGCGTCGACTTTGTAGGTGTCGGTGCTGAAGATTTTGAAGGGCGAGAAACCGTAGCTGGCAATGCCGGCCTCTCGGAAGAAGCGCGAGTCGGTTGCGCTCCAGGGGATGAAGTGGGGACCGACGAGAGTGTCGGGGTAGTGAGCTCGAATGGTGTCGAGGATGACCTCGAAGGCTGGGTCGTCGATCGGGCTGCCGCCGTTAGCGCCCAGTGCTGGGCCGACTGTGGTCGCCACGCCGTGGAGCAACCAGTCCGGAAGGAGGCGCTCTTGCGTCTTCTGGGCATCGCTGCCCTGCAAGAGGTGGATGACGATGCGCATCCGGTAGCCCCCGTCAGGACTCTCCTCGGGAGGAAAGGTGATGATCTCCTCGCGGAATCCGGACTTGAGGTATTGCGGCAGCTTCCGGAACTCCCGGTAGTCGAGCAGGGTGTCGGCAGCGTTCTCGAGCAGGCCTTGGTAGATCGTGCTGTCTCGCGAGGGACCATAGGCGGTCGAAAAGGCCTCGACCTCGGGAGTCAGGCGCCAGACCTGTTGTGTCTCTCCCCACCACTTGATGTCTTTCGCCAGCTCTTCGAGCTGCTCGGGGTCGTCTGAGCAGGCCCAGACGTCGACGAACTGCTTCTGTGCGAACTCGACCCCCCAGTACTTGATCTCGGTCTGACTCTTCGGCTCGACAACCCCACCTTCGGTGAGCACGAGATCGAATCGATCGACGAGCTCGGGGTGTTTGTCCAGCACCCATCGGACGCCGAGGTCACTTCCTGTCTCCTCGCCGCCGGTTGCCAGGAAGATCACCGATCGGCGCGGCTTGGTGTCGCGCTTGGCCAGCTCCTGCATCGCTCGGAGCTGGGTAATCGTGACGCTCTTCATGTCGAAGACGCCGCGGCTGTACATCCAGGGTCCGTCGATCTTGCCCTCGAACGGTGGGAAGGTCCAGTCGTCGGGGTTCTTCACCGGATAGACGTCGATGTGATTGTGCAGCACGATCGCGCCCGGTTCTTCGCCCTCGAGGATCGCCCACAGGTTGGCCTTCTTTTCCCCGAGCCTCTCGATGTGAGTCGGAATGCCGACCGCCTCGAGCTGAGTCGCCAGGAACTCCGCGCCGGCGAGTTCGCTTCCGGTGCCCGGTGAGGTGTCGATCCTCACGTAGTCGCGAAAGAGCTGGACATCGGGGTTGGCGAGGAGCTCCTCCTCGGTCCAAATGCGCTCCTTGGGCGGCTTGAAGAAGGTGCGAAGCACCCACGTCGTCCCGAGCAACCCGGCTAGCAGGAGGGCGAAACCGGTGTAGATCCGGAAGCGGTACTTGCGGCGTCGCGCCGGGTCGATCTTGATCAGCTCCATCGATGCGGGAGTATACGGAGCTGTCTATGTGTCGACTATGGAAAACGAACTCCAGCGGGCCGACTCTCAGATAGCATCGGTGTCTGTGGAGACAGCCGTAGAGAACGTTCCCGGTCGCCGTTCGGAGAGGCCCCCGCGGTGGCTGCCGGCTCTTGCCGCTGCCGCGGTTCTGATCTATTTCGCGGCAGAGCTCTTCGTTTTCGAAGGCCGGCCGGGCTTTCCGCTCGACGACGCCTTCATTCACCTCCAGTTCGCTCGCAATCTGGCAGCAGGTGAGGGCCTTTCGTTCAACCCCGGCGAGCTGGTGACCGGTACCACGGCACCCCTCTGGACGGCGGTGCAGTCGATCTTCTTTCTGCTGCCGGGAAGCCCGATCTGGTGGACGAAGCTGCTTGGCATGGCGCTCTTCACGCTCGGCGCCGGTCTCGTCTACCGCCTCGCTGTTGAGCTCGGACTGGGCCGAGGTCTCTCGCTCCTGGCGGCGGTACTGACCCTCTCGACGGACTGGCTGCTCTGGTCTGCGTTGTCCGGTCTCGAGATCCCTCTCTTCGTCGCGCTTTCGCTTTGGGGCGTACGACTGCACGTTGCGGAGCGCCATCGTGACGAGGGCCCTCCGATCTCGCTGGCCGTCTTGGGCCTCGCGGTTCTTGCCCGGCCGGAAGGGATGCTTCTCTTTGGCCTGGCTCTGGTGGATCGGTGGTTGATTTTCGGCAGGACCGAAGCCAACGAACTCACCTGCCGCGGCGCCAAGCTTCGGCCTTTGCTGAACGCTGTCGGCATCGCGCTCGTGCTGCTGGTGCCGATGTGGATCTTCAACGCCGTGATCGGCGACTCGGTGGCTCCGACGACACTCGGCGCCAAGGTTCCGCCTGCGCGTGCCACTGCTGGCGCCTTGCTTCCGTCGCTCGGCTATCTCCTCCGAGTGCCCATCGGCATCCTCTTTCGGTCTCAGCCGTACATGCTGCTTCTCGCGGGTGCCGGCCTGGTCGCCATGATCGGCAGACTGGGAACCCGGCGTGATCGGGGTCTGCTGCCCGGGATGTGGCTCGTCGGCCTGCCTCTCGCCTATGCGGCCATCTCCGGCGCGAGCGGTGCCAACGCGAGCGGCAATTTTGGCCGCTACTTCTTCCCTCTCTTCCCATTTGTCGTGCTTGTCGGGATGTTGGGAGTCGAGCGTCTCGCGGCGCTGACTGCGAACGGACTTCGATTCCGCGGTACCCGTTTACCGCTGCGAGCGGCTCTGGTCTTCCTGCTCCTGCTGCCGACCGCGCTTGGAGCCTTTGTGGGCATTCAACGCTACGTGCAGACGGTCGGTAACGTCGAAGACAGCAACAACCGGGTGGCGGCCTGGTTGAAGGAGAAGGTGCCAGCCGATGCCGTTCTGGCGGTCAACGACGTCGGTGCCTACGGCTATTTCCTGCCGAATCCGGTCGTCGATCTCGCGGGGATTCTGCATCCGCGCGCGACTCAGCTACGGCACCAGGCGTCGAGCCAGGGGCGGCGCCCCGACGAGGGGACGTTGCAGTTCATCGGTGAGGCGAAGCCGGACTACCTGGTCATCTTTCCCTCGTGGTTCCCTTCCCTTGTTGCGCAAGGGTCGCCTTTTACCGAGATCGAGCGGTTCGAGATTCCCGACAACATCACGATGGGCGGCGATGTGATCGTCGTCTACTCGACGCCGTGGACACGCGGCGGAGGTGAGCTTCCGAATGACTGACGTACCGGCGTTGGACCTCTCTCGGGTCGTCGCCCGGCTGCGCCCGGAGGTGGAGCGGCGCTGGAGCCGGATCTTGGATGACACCGCGTTTGTCGGTGGCGGGGAGGTCGCGGAGTTCGAGCAGGCGTTTGCGGCCTACCAGGAGGCCGCCGGCTGCGTGGCGGTCGCCAACGGCACCGACGCTCTCGTTCTGGCGCTGCGCGCGCTCGGAGTTGGCCCCGGTGACGAGGTCGTGGTTCCGGCATTCACCTTCATTGCCACGGCCGCTGCCGTCTCGCTGGCCGGAGGCACTCCGGTCTTCGCCGACGTAGATCCCCAGACCCTGAATCTCGACCCAGAGAGTGCCGCCTCGCGCATCACACCGCGCACGGTCGGCGTGCTGGGGGTTCATTTGTATGGATGCCCCTTCGATGTCGCGGCTCTGTCCGAGCTCTGCGCCCGTCACTCCCTATGGCTGGTGGAGGACGCGGCGCAGGCCCAAGGGGCGCGCGTGAGCGGCCAGCGAGTCGGCGCTCTCGGCGCACTCGCAACCTGGAGCTTCTACCCGACCAAGAATCTGGGCGCTTTTGGAGATGCCGGAGCGGTCACCGGAGGTGACCCCGAACTGCTCGAGCGAGTTCGACTGCTCGCCAACCACGGCGCTGTCGGTCGCTATCGGCACGCACTGGTGGGCTCGAACAGTCGACTCGACGCGCTTCAGGCGGCAGTGCTCAACGTGCGCCTTGGGCTGATCGAAGAGGACAACGCCCGGCGTCAGCGGGCCGCAGCCGCCTACACCGCGGGGCTTGCCGGCCTGCCCGGTCTCGAGCTCGTGCGAGTGCCCGAGGGCTTCGAGTCGGTCTTCCATCAGTACACGGTGCTGACCGAGCGCCGCGATGCGCTTCAGGCGTACCTGGCGGAGCGAGGGGTCGGCAGTGCCGTCCACTATCCCGAGGCGCTCCATCTGCAGGTGGCCTTCGAGGGGCTCGACACTCCCGCGCTGCCGGTCGCGACGCGCGCGGGTGAGCGCGCTCTCTGTCTACCGATGTTTGCCGAGCTGCGCGACGACGAGGTCGACGCGGTGATCGCGGCGGTGCGGAGCTTTTTCGCCTAGCGTCGGTCGAACTCGGCGAGCGCGGGAGGCAGTCGCAGAACCTCGAAGAGCGTAGCGACCAGCTCGTTGCGGGTGCCCGCTCGGTGCGGGCTCACGAACTCCCAGACGATTTTGCCCTCAGGAGTGATCTCGATCGCTCGGCCCGCTTCGGACTCGGTGATCAGCGTGTTGCCGTTGTCGAGTCGCTGAGAGGTCCCCGCCTCGGGGGAGCTCAGAGGGCGATCGCGGTCGCCGCGGTACTCCCAGGTGATTTTGTCTTCGATCGGGTCGAGCTCGAGCACCCGTGAGAGGCCGTCTGCGCCCTGGTTGTCGAACAGCAGCAGTCGACCGTTGAGCAGAAGCTCCGGCTGGTGTTGGGCGTCCCATCGCCCCCGCCGTGCCCAGAGCACCGTGCCGGACCCGAGGTCGACGCTCGCGATCAGATCGACCTCGCGCAGGGAGGTGACGATTGCCCCCTCGGGGAATCCGTCGACGCGTCCACCGAGATCTCCCTCCAGGAGCTGAACGGTGTTGGTGTGGAAGATGTCCCCCGCCGCTGGCATCGGCTGCAAAAGGTCGGCGTAGGCGCCGTTGCGAAACGCCGTCAGTAGGGAGAGTCGCGTCTCTTCTCGGCCGCGGGCGTCGAGCACCACGATCGAGTCCTCGAGTACCGGCTCGGTCGGGTGGATCGACGGAATCGACCTGGCCTCCTTGGCAATGGAGTAGATACGGCCGTCGTTGGCGACGTGGAAGTCGTTGTAGAGCCCAGCATCGAAGGTCCAGAGAACGCGCGAGTCGCGGTCGAGCTTCGCCAGACCGCCACCCTGGTAAAGGACGAGAAGCTCGCCGTCGTCGAGCAGCTGTGCCCGGCGAAAGAAGGGGGTTTCGAGCGTTGGCCGTTTGTCGGGGAATGCGCGCTCGAAGGGCATTCGCCAGCGGTGCAGTAGCTGCCCCTCCATGTCGAGCAGTAGGGCTTCGGGAGCGTGGCCGGAGGTGTATAGGTTGACGCCGGGTGCGGCGGAGTCGGGGTCGTAGCGCAGGACGCCGGCATCGCCGGTGGCTCGCTCTCCAGCCCCGGTATAGGGTAGAGACAGCATGCGGGCCAGCTCTTCGGCGTCGCCAGCGACCGCCGCCGGATCTGTTCGAGAGTGCCAACGGCCCGTGGGCCAAGTGTCTCCGTTGTCGACGAGCTGGGCTTCGGGTTCGACGGAGAGTTCCAAAACCACGTACGCCGCCACCCCGAGCAGCCCAAGCGCCGCTACCGCGATCGACAGCCCCTTGGACAACCTGGCCGGACTCATCGAACGGAAGACTCCGTAGGCCTCGAACGTAGCGAATCGTCGTGAGCGAGACACTCGAAGAACGCCCGGACCGGCCGGAGCGCCCGCCCGGGCTCGAGGGGCTGGGGCGCGGCCTGCTGATCGCCGGAGTGCTGGCGATCCTGGTGCTGGCGCTCCTGGCGCTGGTCTCGGACGGCCGAGAGCTCTTGGCCGAGATGGCGCGCTTCAATCTGCTGGTCCTGATTCCGGTCCTGGCGCTTTCGTTGGTCAACTACGGGCTGCGATTCGTACGCTGGCAGCTCTACCTTCGGCGTTTGGAGTCGCCGCTCGACTTCGCCGGCAGTCTGGCGATCTTCCTGGTCGGTTTTGTCCTCTCGGTGACGCCGGGGAAAGCCGCCGAGTTGGGCAAGGCGTGGCTGGTGCGTCATCTCGGCGGCGGACCGGCCCGTCGCATGGTGGCCGCGGTGATCGCAGAGCGAATCACCGATCTCGCCGGCATGCTCGTGCTGGTCGCGATCGGTGCGTTCGCGTTTGCCGGCGGCGTCTGGGTAGCGCTCGCTGCGCTGGCCGCGGTGGTCGGGCTGACGCTCGTGATGACGTGGGCGAAGCTCTATCGATGGCTCTCCCGTCTCTTCCACCATCTGCCCGTAGTCGGCAAGAGAATCGACGCGCTCGACGAGGCCTACGAGCGACTCCGTACGCTCCTTCGGCCCGGGCTTCAGATTCAGTCGGTGGTTCTCGCCACGGTCGCGTG
This sequence comes from Candidatus Multivoradales bacterium, assembly GCA_965212505.1. Classification (GTDB taxonomy): domain Bacteria; phylum Acidobacteriota; class Thermoanaerobaculia; order Multivoradales; family JAHEKO01; genus JAHEKO01. The sequence goes on along the minus strand of OZ243123.1, from coordinate 3,840,144 downwards.
GGCGGCCGAGGGGGTCGGCTTCTGGCTGGTGGTGCGTGAGTACGACGCAGCAGCCTCGGTGCTGATGAGTCTGTTCAACTACGGTGCATCGACACTCGCCGGTGGCGTTTCGATGTTGCCGGGGGGACTCCTCGCGTCGGAGGGTGCGCTCACCGCACTGCTCGACTTCCAGGGTCTCGAAACGGCTGCCGCCGCGTCGGCGACGCTCGTGATTCGCGGCGCGACGCTCTGGTTCGCCGTGGCGCTGGGGCTGCTGGCGGTCCCCTACCTGCTGCGTCGCCTGCGCACTCATGGCAAGCGGGCGGGGTAGTACCCCCGGGCCCAGACGCGCTCTTCGTAGTAGCCGAGCTGCTGGTTGAGGAAAGCGCCGAGCACCTGCTCCAACGCGGCGACGCGGTTCGGCCGCTCCGCGGAGACGTCGCGCGTTTCACCCGGGTCGGCCATCACATCGTAGAGCGCTTTCGTCTGGTGGTCCCAGTTGGCGACCAGCTTGGTGCCCTCGAGGAGCACGCCGTCCTCCTGCGTCAGACCCTGGATCGTGAAGAACATGGGGCGCTGAGAACCGTCGTAGTCGGCGGCGAGGACGTCGCTTCGGCCCTGGAAGTTCCCGTGAGGCGGTAGGCCCAGCGCGTCGAGAACCGTCGGCGCGACGTCCAACAGACTGACCGGCGTGGTCACGGTGGTGGCGGTCGCTTCGGGGATTCGCATCATCCAGAGCGAGCGCACCTGCTCCTCGAAGATTGCGGTGCCGTGGGTCGGCTGCTCGTGTTCGTAGAAGGCCTCTCCGTGATCGGAGACCACGACAAGAACGGTTCGGTCCCAGTCGCCGATCTCTTTCAGGTGCGCGATCACCTCGCCGATCATGCGGTCGGCGTAGTGGAGCGCGTTGTTGAAGCGGTTGACCATCACCGGCACCTTGTCCTTCGGATAGCTGAGGTAGCTGGCCGGGAAGTCGATTTCGAAGGGGCGATAGGGGCGTGCGGCGTCCGGCGGGACCTCGTAGGGGAAGTGGTTCGACTGGAAGTTGAGGTAGGTGAAGTAGGGTCCGTCGAGGCTGCGGCGCCAGCGCCGCCACTCGCCAATCGGCGTCGGCTCGTAGACCTTGGACTCCATGCCGCGGCCCTTCTTCGGCGCGCGCGGCCAGTTGAGCGCGTGACGCATCACGTTGAGTCCGGGCGTGTCGAGGAACGAGAGCATGTTTCCCCACCGCTCGTTTTGGCAGGAGAAGAGGGCGGTCGAGTAGCCCGCCGAGCTCAGGGCGTCCCAGATCAACGTACGGGGGTACTCGATGTCGATGTAGTAGTCGCGGCGTGGGTATTTGCGGGGGTGGAGCGACGACAGGATCGCCATCTGGGCGTAGTCGGAATGGGTCGACACCGTGTAGGCGCGCTCGAAGACCGTCGACTCTTTGGCCAGGCGCGCCAGATTCGGGGTCGCGTCTGCGCGACCGTCCGGGCTCAGGAAGGTGCGCTTCCACGGCACCGACTCGAGCATCACGAGCACGACGTTGAGTGGCTCCTCGGGCGTCTCGGGCCGGTAGGCCTCGATCGGTAGAGCGCCGCGAGGCGGATTGCCCTCCGGCTCTACGTTGAGGAACCGCGCGTGGGCTCTCCGGACCGTCGCCCAGTGCCCCTCCGGCACCATGCCGCGAAGCACCTGCGGCAAGATGACGGAGATCACCGTCGCAAGGAGCAAGAGCGCCGCGGCGCCTCCCCAGGCGAAACCAAAGCGGCTCGCCGTCAGGGTGCGGCCAGTACGCCGGCACCATCGAAGCCCCAGGAACAGCAGAACGCCGACAACCGCCGAACCGGCGGGCAGCGCGAGGAGTGCCATCGCCTCCACCACCTGCGCCTCCTGCAGGATCTGCCAAAAGTTCTTGTAGGCGAACCAGAGATCGCTCGTCTTCAAGTGGATGGTGGTGGCGAGAAACTTGATCGACGAGCCGGCCAGAATCGCGAGCGCGAGGGTCACGAAGAGGGCCTTCAGCAGGTCGAGCAGGAGCCCGCCGAGCCTCCCGCTGCAGAGGGTTTCGAGGGTCGCGCCGACCGCGATGATCAGCCCGACCTCCAGCGCGGCGAGCGCCGCCAGGCCGAGCGGGACCGCGATGATCTCCACCGCGCCGAGTCGTTCGAGAGGAATTCTCTGAACGAAGACGTAGATCAACAGCGCCAGGTGTGGGAGCCAGGCCATGGCGAGTGCGGGCCACTGACCGAGTCCCCGTTCGAAGCGATCGCGTCGGGACGTGGGGGAGATGGAGCTAGTAGTCGTAGACATGGGGGAAGAGCGCTCGGCGCTCGCGGTAGCGTGGGTCGAGCAGTGGGTCGAGTTCGGGAGTGCGCAGCCGGAGTCGAATGCGGTCCGGCCCAGAGTGGTGGTGGCGGCCGGCCTCGAGCCGGACGATCTCGCCGAGCGCGATCTCGCGGCCGTCGAGGGTGCCAACGGACGGGCCTTCGGAGAGCACCTCGTACTCTCCAGAGTAAGCGATGCGGAAACTCGCCGCTTCCGGATCGACGACCGGCGAGTAGAGCAACAGGTTGCCCCAGCGGAGTTCGTAGAGGCCGACCAGCGCGAGACGTAGACGGTGAGGCAGCTGGTGGATGCGGTAGTTGTCGAGGATCGCCTTGGGCGGCGACTCGCGAAGCTCGGCGATCAGGCGGGTGAGATCGGCATCGGAGAGCGCTTCGAGACGGGCGAGCTGGAGTCGGTCGAGCCATCCGAGCGCGGTGTGAGCCTGCTCCCGATTCCAGAGCATGGCGACTCCGGCCAGGTAGGTGTCGTCCTCGGAGAGTGTCGCCTCCGCGAGTTCCACCATCTGCCGTTGGAAGCCGTTGTCTCGCTCCAGGTTCGCCTTGAGTCGAGAGAGCGGCAGGAGGAGTCCGAGCACAACCAGAACGACAACCGCCAACAGCCTGCGACCGGGGTCGAGCTTCACCCACGTGGGGAGCCCGCGATCGAACCCCGCGACGATCAGGACCCAGAGGGTCGGGATCAGCAGAACGAAGAAGTAGGGCCACGGCTGTTGGTGGAGAGCTGCGAGGATCACGAGGGCGGCTCCATAGAGGAGGAGCAGTCGGTCGAGCCGGTCGGCGCTCCCGGCGCGCCGCCGTCGGTCGAGCTGCCACAGCGCAGCGATCGCCAACCCGTAGAAGGCCGGATTGCGGCCCACTGTGCGACCCCAATAGCGCAGTCGAATGTCTTCCAAGCGGTCGATTGCAATCCTTCCGGCATCGCCGACGGCACTGCCAAACACCGCCGTGGGCCCGGCGAGGAGCGACCAGACGCCCAGGTAGATAGCGATCGGCGCGGCGGTGGCGAGATTGAACACGAGGAGATTCCGCCAGCTGTCACGAGCGCGCGCGCCGACAGCCCAGCCGATCAGCGCGACCTCGGTCGCCAGGATGTAGTAGATGCCCTTCTGTGAGACCAGGAAGCTGATCCCGCACGCAATGCCGGCCCAGGCGATGCGCTTCTCGAGCAGGAGTAGGAGGCCGGCTAGACCGGCGAGGGCAGTCGGCATGTCGACGCGCAGCTCAGCGGAGCGTTCAAGGAAGGTCGACATGGTCACCAGGAGCGCCAGCCCAGCGACGACGGCTCGCCGATCGAAGCGGCGAGAGAGAACGAATGCGGCGGCACCGAGGACGACGGCGTTCAGCCCCGCCATCTGCAGCTTGACGTGAAGCAGCCGCTCCCATATCGAGCCGGGAAGACTCAGCGCGGGGAGCTGAAGGTAGTAGCCGAGGACGGTCTTGTAAGGCTTGAAGTCGCGGTAGGGAAGCTGATCGGCGACTCGGTGCACGGCACGCGCGCCTTGGAATTCGTCCATCACGACCGGCAGGCGCAGCACGTAGGTGGTCTCCAGGACGGCGTAGAACACGCAGAGGCCGGCCACGGTTGCCGCGAAGGTTCGACTCGTCATCCGCTGCTCTCGTTCGCCGCCGCTCTGGCCGCGCGCCACTTCGAGACGGCCAGAACGCCGCGGGTCAGACCGAGACCACGGGCGATGGATCGTAGAAAGGAGAGCGGTCCGAAGGAGAGCAGCCTCGCGGAACGCTCCTGGCGGATGAGCCGGGCGGTGAGAGGAAGCTGCGCCAGCGCGAGCAGGCCGTACAGCGCGACGGACGCCCAGCGCACCCCGGGCACAACGAGCAGCGGTGTGCTCGCGAGGGCCAGCATCGCCAACGGCGGTTGCACGTGGTCGATGGCGCCACTGTAGGAGTCGCCACTCGCGCGGTCCGGATAGTGAGCGTAGAGCGGCACGCGCCAGAATCCCTGACCCGCCTGGCGACGGAGGTAGCCCCAGAGGCCTGTCGGATGATGGTGGCCGACGCGTGAGCTCGCGTCGAACTCGAGGACGTAGCCGCGGTCGTCGAGCCGGTAGGCGAGCTCGACGTCTTCGCTGCCGGGCGAGCCGGGCGCATTGAATAGCTGTTCGTCGAAGCCGTCGACCTCTTCGAGCACATTCCGCCGGTAGACAACGTTGAAGCTACCGAGGAAGTCGACCTGTTCGGGCATTGCGCGATGGCGAGCGATGATCTCCGCGTGCACCGCCCGAGCCAGCCAGGCGCCGCTCGCGCGGTCCTCGATCAGGTTGCTGTAGCTGCCGCCGACGGCGCCGACCTCGGCTCTGTCGAAGCGCTCGAGAAGCCGAGAGAGGGCTTGCGGCTCGGCCACGCAGTCGGAGTCGATGAACCAGACAAACTCGGAGTCGACCGCACGCCAGCCGCGGTTGCGGGCGGCTCCCGGTCCACCACGCGCCTCGCCGCTCAGTACGCGGACGGGGTAGTTCCGCGCGATCTCGAGCGTTCTGTCGGTGGAGCCGTCGTCGACGAAGACGATCTGTTCGAGCGACCCGTCGTCCAGCAGAGGCACCACCGATTCGAGACACCGACGGAGGGTCGCCTCGGCGTTGCATCCGGGGATCACGAGCGAGACGGTCATCAGCTCAGCGCTACTCGGAGTCTGCTGGATCGGTTGTTGCCGAGTCGTCTCGCGCCGACTCGATGCGCGCTCGCGCTTCGGCGATCGCAAGCCGCCGTACCAGCGTCGTCATCCCTTCGTCGAGGCGCCGAAGCCGTACGTAGGTCAGGAAGAACCCGACGAACATGCCGAGAATCGCGAGGTAGAAGATCAGGTCCGCGCCCCGCTGGATGCCCAGGGCCTGCGCTGCGACCACGGTCAGCTGCGGGCGGGCGATGGTGACGCCCGCGGCGATCCAAAGCGCTAGCCAGGAAGCGCCCGGGAGCGGGCGCAACCGCCGCCGCACGACGGCCGCTAGGACGAGTAGCGAGAAGCCTGCGGAGAGCGTGATGCCGAGGATCTGAAAGGCGTTCACGACCGAGAAGAAGTCTCTCACAGCGGTCGGCCACTGACAGTGGCATGTTCCGCCGAAAGTGCCGAATCAGTTGAAGATTCTGGCGAGGAGGTAGTCGAGCAGGACGCGAAAGGCGTCGAGGCTGCTCTGCCCTTTGGCGCGCGAGTGGCGGGTATAGCGAACGTGTACCGGGACCTCGGTGTAGGAGAGTTGGTGCCGCGCGATCTGGTCGAGGATCTCGCTGGCATGCGCCATACGGTCGGCGCGCAGGTCGATGAGCGTTGCGGCCTTGCGCGAGAGCGCTCGGAAACCGTTGTGTGTGTCGGTGAGTCGGAGGCCCGAGGCGAGGCGCGTAAAGACGATGGCTCCCTTGAGCATCAGCCTGCGGACCAGCGGCACCTCGCCGCCGGCTTCGAGAAAGCGCGACCCGAGCACCACGTCATGGGTGCCGGAGGCGATCGGCTCGACCAGTCGCTCGATCTCGCGGCTCGCGTGTTGACCGTCCGCATCGAAGGTGACGATCACCTCGGCACCGGCGGCCAGCGCGTAGTCGAAGCCGGTCTGAAGTGCAGCCCCCTGGCCGCGGTTGAGAGGGTGGCGGACGACGGTCGCCCCGGCGTCGTGCGCCGCGCTGGCGGTCTCGTCACTCGATCCGTCGTCGACGACCACGACGTGAGGCCAGCACTCACGGACGTCCTCCACCACGTCGGCGATGGTCACCGTCTCGTTGAACGCCGCGATCACGATGTACGTCGACGCACGAGTCGCGGCCGAAAAACCGGGGGACACACTACTCATTCACTCGTGGCAGAGCGGTTCTCTGCACCTACCAGCGAAAAACCGGGGGACACACTACTCATTCACTCGTGGCAGAGCGGTTCTCTGCACCTACCAGGCCTCGCGAGTGAATGAGTATCGTGTCCCCCTCGCTGTCTACAGGTAGTAGATGACGTAGACCACCGACGCGGCCCAGAGGACGAGGTTGATCATCGAGGGCAGGTCGCGCACCACGTCTTCGGTCGGGTTCAGTCGACCGGGACGTTGGTAGATGAGGAAGAGGTACCGGAAGATTCCGTACAGCACGAACGGTGTCGTGTAGATGAGGAATCTCGTTTCGAACTTCTCGACCGTCTCCGGCGCAATCGAATAGAGCGCAAACGCCACGACCGTCGACGCCGTGACCACGTTGATCATCTGGTCGAGGAACGCGGGGCTGTAACTGGTGAGCACCGGGCGCTGGTCGGGCGCGTGCTGGTCGAGCAGCATGAGCTCGTGGCGGCGCTTGGAGAAGGCGAGGAAGAGCGCCAGGAAGATCGTGCAGAGGAGGAGCCAGGCCGAGACTTCGACCTCGATAGCGAGCGCGCCGCCCAAAACTCGCAGTACGAAGCCGAGGGAGATGCTCATCACGTCGAGAATCACGACGTGCTTGAGTCGGATCGTGTAGAGGAGGTTGAGCGCCATGTAGCCGACCAGCACGCCGAGGAACGACTTGCTGATCGCCGCCGCTCCGGCGATCGAGACGATCACCAGCAGCAAGGTGAGGAGGCTGGCGGCTCCCACGCTCAGCGCTCCCGAGGGGATCGGACGCTGGCGTTTGACCGGGTGGAGTCGATCCTCCTCTCGATCGCGGATGTCGTTGAAGCCGTAGACAGCGCTCGAGGCGAGGCAGAAGCAACCGAAGGCGAGGGCCGCCATCGCGATCGACTGTTGATCGGTTAGACGCTGGGCGAAGACGATCGGGGCCAGAACGAAGACGTTCTTGAGCCAGTGGGTCGGCCGCATCAGCTGAACGATTGCCGGCATCGACGGTATTCTATGGAAAGTGCGCCGTTTCCTCCTCTCCTATGCGCTGCCGACCCTGGCGGTACTCGTCGTCGTCTGCCTGCCGCTGATCGCGGGCGAGCGTTCGCTCTACCTGCGCGACGTCTTCGGAACGCACCTTCCGATGAAGACGTCGCAGGCCGAATCGCTGCGCTCCGGCGAACTGGCGCTGGTCGATCCCTACCGGGGTGGTGGCCAGGCGAGTCTCGGCAATCTGAACACCGTGCCGCTCTACCCGACCAACGTCTTCTACCTGGTCGCCGACCCGATCTGGGCGCTGAACGCCCACTTCTGGCTCCACCTGCTAATCGCGCCACTCGGGCTCTACTGGCTGGCGCGTCGGTGGGGCGTCGGTCGGGAGGCGGCCTGGATGGGCGGTGTCGCCTACGGCGCGAGCGGCTACTTCCTCTCGACGCTCAACCTCTACAACCTCGTGGCGCCCGCCGCGCTCGCGCCCGCGTTCATCGCCGCTTGCCTGGCGCTGGTCGACCGCGGCGGCGGCGGACGCTTTATGGCGGTTGTCGGGCTCTGGGCGCTCCTCATTCTGGGCGGCGATCCGATGACGGCGGCGATGGCGCTCGTGCTGGCGGCGAGCGCGATGCTGATGGAGACCGGGCGCGACGGGCGGCGATGGATCGCTCCTGCCGGCGCGTTGGGGCTGGGCACGCTCGTCACGCTGCCGCAGCTGATCGAGTTCGCCCGTCTCCTGCCTCATAGCTTTAGAGGTTTCTGGGGCTACTCGGCCCAGGGCGCGACGGCGGCCAGTTGGAACCCGGCGTCCGCCATCGAGCTCCTCGTGCCGCTCCACTTCGGGTGGCCGGACCTCGGCTACTGGGGTCGAGCGTTCTACGACGGCGACCTGCCGCTGCTCTTCTCGCTCGCCCCCGGAGCGCTGGTTCTGGCCCTCGCCCTGAGTTCGGGTCGACCGGAACGATGCGCGAGCTGGTGGGCTTGGGGCGCCATTGCGGCCGGCCTGTTCCTGGTGCTCGGACGCCACAACCCAATCCTCGGGCTCCTCTTTCGAATCCCTCAGCTCGATTTCGTGCGGTTGCCAGTCAAGTTCTGGCTGCTCATTGCGATCGGCCTCTCGCTCCTGGCCGCCCTCGGGTTCGAGAGGGTGCGGGCCGGGGAGGGCCGAGCCTTCGGTCGAGCGTCGGCCGGGCTCCTTTTCCTCTATCTCGCACTCTGGGGCTACTTTGCCCTCGGCGGGGGCGCGGTGTTCGGATGGGCACGCGGTCGCATTCCCAGCGCTTTCGGCGACGGCTACGTCGACCAGGAGCGGCTGCGTTGGGCCGGAGTCGCGCTGGTGACGCTCTTTGTGTTGATCGCCGCTCTCGGTGTGCTGCGACTGTCGCGGCGGCACCGCGGTCTGCTGGCGTTGCTCCCCTTTCTGCACGTAGCCGCTCAGATCTTCTTCCTCAAGCCGCTCCTGCCGATGGACGAAGTGGCGCCCTATCGCACGCCGCCGCCGTTGCTCGCCAGTGTCGACGAGGGGCATCGGGTGGTTCACGGAGACGCCCGGGGGCTTTTCGGCTCGGTTCCGATGGATCTGAGTCGCTATCCCGATCGCTCGCTCGCGTGGTTCCAGCGCGAGACGCACGACGCCCTCTACCCACACGCCGGAGTCCGCTTTGGCCGTCGCTACGAGTTCGACTTTTCACCCGAAGGGCTCGACGCGTTTCTGACCCGCGCGGCCGCCCAGGCGTTGCCGTTGCTCCCCGACCCTGCGCGAGTCAAGCTGCTCGAGGCGTCGGGCGTCGACCGACTGTTGGTCAGCCGTCGCCTGAGCGTGCTCGAGGCCGCTGGGCAGGTGACGTTGCTCGAAAGCGGCGTCGGCCCGACGGGGAAACTGAACGTCTACGAGATCGCCGGGCGTGTGGCACCGGCGCGTTTGGTGGGATCGGTGGTTCGGGCGCCACACTTGAACGCGACCCTCCAGGCATTGACGGCGCCCGAGTTCGACGCGCGGCAGACGGCGGTGGTTGCCGGTACCGGTCCGCCGACCGAAGGCCCGCCGGGGAGCGTGCGTTGGATCGAGGACCGCGCCGAGGAGATGGTGCTCGAGGTCGACTCACCAGCCGGCGGCGTCCTGGTGATCCAGCGCACCCCGTTGCCGCTCTACCGAGCGGAGGTCGATGGCCTCGATCGCCCGATCGTGCCGACCGACCTCCATCGAATCGGCGTCGAGGTCTCAGCGGGCCGTCATACGGTCCGAATTCGGAGCGATCGTCGCCCGCTCCGAGCCGCGACCGCGGTCGCCCTGATCGCGCTGATCGCTGCTCTGATCATGGCGCGCAAGACGCCGCTTCGCGAGTCCACACGCTGCTAAGATCGCTGTCCGCCCGACCATGGCCAGCCCCGAGAGACGCAAGTTCGAGAAGGTCCTGATCGCCAATCGCGGCGAGATCGCGGTGCGCATTCTGCGCGGTCTGCGCGAGGTGGGCATTCGGGCGGCCACCGTCTACTCCGACGCCGATCGACGCAGTCTGCCCGTCCTCCTGAGCGACGAGGCGTACCGGATCGGCCCCGCGCCGGCTCGTGAGAGCTACCTCCGAGGTGAGGCGATCGTCGAACTGGCGGTCGAGATCGGCGCCGACGCCATTCACCCCGGCTACGGATTCCTCTCCGAGCGTGCCGCGTTCGCTCGGCAGGTCGAAGAGGCGGGTCTCCAACTCATCGGTCCGTCGTCGAAGGCCATCGAGTCGATGGGTTCGAAACTCGAGAGTCGCCGCATCATGATGGAAGCCGGTGTGCCGGTCGTGCCGGGTGGCGGCGGGGCGCTCGAGAGTCTGGAGGAGGCGGTCGAGGTTGCCGAGGGGATCGGCTACCCGGTGATGCTCAAGGCGTCGGCCGGAGGTGGTGGCAAGGGTATGCGCCTCGTCCAAAGCACCGACGAGCTGAAGAGCGCCTTTCGCGCCACCCGATCGGAGGCGTCGGCGAGTTTCGGCGACGACGCGGTCTACATCGAGAAGTACGTCGACCGTCCGCGGCACGTGGAGATTCAGATTCTGGGTGACCACTACGGCAAGGTGGTATCGCTCGGAGAGCGCGAGTGTTCGCTTCAGAGGCGCCATCAGAAGGTTGTCGAGGAGGCGCCGTCTCCGGTGGTCTCAGCCGAGCTGCGAGCCCGCATGGGCGAGGCGGCGGTCCGCGCAGCGCAGGCGGTCGGCTACACCAACGCCGGCACCGTCGAATTCCTGCTCGACAGCTCGGGTGAGTTCTACTTCCTCGAGATGAACACGCGCCTTCAGGTCGAGCACCCGGTGACCGAGATGGTCACGGGCGTCGACCTCGTTCGCTGGCAGCTGGCGATCGCGCAGGGGGAACCGATCGGCGACGAACTCGACGACATCCAGCCCCGAGGGCACGCCTTCGAGCTGCGCCTCTACGCTGAGGACCCGTTCCGAAACTTTGCGCCGTCACCGGGCAAGATCGAGCGACTGCGGCTGCCCGAGGGGCCCGGCGTGCGCAACGACTGTGGCGTCTACGAAGGTGACGAGATCACCATTCACTACGACCCGATGCTTGGCAAGCTGATCGTCTGGGGCGCCGATCGCGGCGAGGCGCTGAGGCGCCTGACCCGCGCTCTCGAGGAGATTCGCATCGAGGGCATTCGGACGACCGTGCCGCTCTACCGGACACTGGTCGACGATGCCGACTTCGTCGCCGGCAACATGGACGTCGTCATGCTCGACCGAAAGCTCGCGGCCGGAGAGCTCGCTCCCGCGCACGCGAGCGAGCTTTCTGACCTGACGCTCATCGCCGCGGCGCTCGAACACGGCCTTCGAAGCTCGCGCGCCTCCGCCGCGCCGGCCCCCGAGGGCGGCCGACGCGGACACTGGCGTGACGCCGGTCGGCGGGAAGCGCTCCGAGGTGGCCGATGGAGTTGATCGTTCGTACCACCGGTCCGGAAGGGCCGCAGGAGTCGACCGTCGAAATGCGCCGCCACGACGGCGGGTTCGAGGTCAAGATCGGCGACCGGGTCTACCAGGTCGATCGCACGGCGGCCAACGGTTCGATCCGGAGCTTCTTGATCGAGGGTCAGCAGTACGAGATCTCGGTCCGACCTGACGGTCAGCACCGCTACCTCGTGACCGGCTCCGGCGGCATGGAGGTGGTGGAGGTGATCGATCCGCTGACCAAGTTGGCGGAGGAGAGTCACGCCGGGGTTGGCGGCGCAGCCGGCAGTCGGGTCAACGCTTACATGCCGGGTCGTGTGGTGACCGTTCTCATCGAGCCGGGAGACGAGGTGACCGCGGGCCAGGGGGTCGTGGTGCTCGAGGCGATGAAAATGGAGAACGAGATCCAGGCCGAATCGGCGGGCGTGGTGACCGAAGTGTTCGTCGAGCCCGGACAGGCGGTCGAGGGCGGCGACCCGCTCTTCGAAGTCGGTTGATTGCTAGGGCAGCGCTGAGAGCGCCGCTTGCGTGACCTGCTCGACTCCGATCTCGGTCATGCACTTCTGGTGCAGGAGCGGACAGCGCTTGCGGAAGCAGGGCGAACACCAGCGGTTTGTGTAGAGCACTTGATGCCCCTTACCGTAAGGGCTCGTTCGCGCGGGGTCGGTCGGGCCGAAGAGGGCGACACAGCGGACGCCGAGGGCGGCGGCGAGGTGCATCGGTCCCGAGTCGTTGGTGATCAGAAGGTCGAGTCGCTCCAGCAGGCCGGCGAGTCCCGCGAGATCGAGGTCGGCACCCAGCACCGGCACCAGGTGGCCGCTGCCTTCGTGGATGCGGACGGTCGACCAGACCTCTTTCGGCCCGGCGAGCAGTAGGAGTCGGGCGTCCGGTCGTGCCCGCCGCAGCGTGTGGGTGAGATCGGCGAAGCGTTGCCAGGGCCAGCGTTTGCTGGGACCGAACTCCGCCCCGGGGAAGATGCCGATGAGCGGCCCACCCTCGCTGGGAACCTGAGCGCGGTCGAGGGCGCCGCGAGCGGTCTCGCGCGCGGCGGCCGACGTGCTGAGGCGGGGGGTCCAGCTGGGAGGGGGCAGAACACCTGCTGCTTGGAGCAGGTCCTCGTAGTCTTCGACCTGGTGGCCGCGCTGCCCCGGATGTTTGACCGCCGGTGCGAGAGACCACGACCGAAGGTTCGCGCGGTAGCCGTAGCGAGCCGGCAGCCCGGCGCGATAGGGCAGCCAGGCCGAGCGGAACGAGTTCGGCAGGATGAACGCCTCGCGGCAGTGGGACTCGCGGATGCGCGCGATCGACTGCGCGGTCGTGCCGCGCACGATCACCTCGCTCACCGCCGGCACCAGGCCGAGCAGCGGCGCCAGGTGCGGCTTGGCCAGCACGAAGAGCTCGCGATCGGCGGCGGCAATCGCCTCGAGAACCGGCAGCGCCATGATGGTGTCGCCGACCCAGTTGGGTGCGATGGCGAGCGTGCGAGGTTGGTGGCTCAGTGTTTCCTCCAACGCTCGTGCATCCAGAGCCAGAGTTCCGGCTGTTCTCGTATCGCGCGCTCGATGACCTCGAGGTAGGCGAGGGTGAGGGCTTCGATCGCGGTGTCTCCGTTCCCCTCCGGCGGGATGGCCGGGTGCGCGACGACCCGGAATCGATCGGGCGGCTCCGGGTAGGCGAACATCGGCACGACCGGCACGCCCGTGCGGAGTGACAGGCGAGCCAGGAGCGGAGAGGTGAAGGAGTTGTGGCCGAAGAACGGTGTCTCGATGCCTTCGTTCGGATGTACTCGCTGATCGATCACATAGGCCACCCGCTCACCCCGCTTGATCGCGGAGAGCATTCCGCGAGCGGCGCCCCGTTTCGGGATCGTTCGATTGCCGAACCGCTCGCGGAAGCGTTGGAGATCGCGGTCGACGTAGCGGTTGCGGGTCGGGCGCGCGACGACGTGAGTCTCCCCCTTGTAGAGGGCGAGCGCGTAGCCGACGATCTCCCAGTTGCCCAGATGGGCGGTCACGACCAGGGTGCCGTGGCCCTCGCGTTCGGCCTCGTCGAGGTGTTGCCACCCCTCGAGGGTGAGGCGGCGACAGATCTCGACCGGGCCGAAACGCCCCAGAGAGATGTTGTCGATCAACGTCGCCCCGAAGTGTGCGAAACAGCGCTCGATCACCATGTTCCGCTCGGTTGGGTCGAGTTCGGGCATGACCGTCTCGAGGTTGTACCGTGCCACCCGCGGATGACGGCGGTCGAGGCGCCGCCCGAGGTCACCGAGCCGGGCGCCGAGCCGCCGCGCGGCGCGATGGGGCAGGAGCCGAATGGCGCCGCGAACAGCTCGGCTGGCCGCCCAGCCGGCTCCGTCCGCGAGTACACCGCTCATGTCGATGCCTCCTCGCGAACACGGTCGAGGCGCTCGTCGAGCCACTCGAAGAAGGCACCCTCCGGCTTCGCGTCGAGCGGCATGCGCGCGAGGGGCGCGTCGAGCCGCCCGAAGAGCTTCACCCAGTCCTTCTCGGTGGTGAGGACAAGATCGGCGCCGCTCGCCTGCAAACGCCTGCGGATCAGCGCCAGGCTCTCGTCCGGGTAGGCGTGATGGTCGGGGAACGTCACGGTGTCGAGGAGCTCGTAGCTGCCGCGAGTGGCCGCCGCGGCAACCTCGCCGGGGCGGGCGACCGCGGTCACCAGAAGGGCGCTGCTGCCGTCCGGGATGCGCTCGTCGTGTCGATCGAGCGCCGCACCGACGTGCGACGGGCTCGCGAAGCTCGGTCCGCCGAATCCGAAAGGACGGAGCGCCTCGGCGAGGGCTCCGGCGCCGTCGACGTCCGCGCCGGAGAGCAGGGCCGCGTCGGCGCGGGCGCTCGATGCGAGCGGCTCGCGGAGTCTTCCGCCCGGCGGGAGTCGCCCGCCGCCGAAGACGTCCGCCATCGGGAAGACGAGGAGGTCCAGGTCGCGGGCCAGTGCGAGGTGTGAGAAGCCGTCGTCGAGAACGAAGACCTCGGGCGTCGGTGTCAGGCGCTCGAGGGCGTGGACGCCACCCCGGTAGCGGTCGGGGCCGACGACCACCGCGACCCCGGGCAGCTTGCCGGCCAGGAGCACCGGCTCGTCGCCGGCGACCAGCGGTCCGAGGAGCGGCCCCTCTCCCGTGCTCACGATCCGAATGCCCTGCCCCCGACTCTTGTAGCCGCGGGTCAGGATGGTCACCGCCAGCCCGCGATCCCGCAGGTGCGCGGCGATGGTCGCGGTGATGGGTGTCTTTCCCGTACCGCCCCAGTGCAGATTGCCCACGCTGATGACCGGCCTCGGCAGCCGTAGGGCCCGGCTCCGGTACCACCGCCTTCGGATGCGATGTGCCGCACCGTAGAAGAGCTGCCAGGGCGATCGTGGCGCCGACGGTGGATGGAGCTCGGCGCTGCTCATGACCGGTCTCCGAAGAGCTCGAGAATCGGTTCCAATTCGCGGACGGTACGCTCGGCGGCGCCTCGGTTCGAGGCGACGAGCGCTTCACCGCGTTGGCCGACCCGTCGAGCCCGCTCTGGGTCGTCGAGCCATCGCGCCCAGCTCTCCCCCAGATCTGGGCCGTCGCCGACACGTGCCCACGCGCGGTCACGGTCGAACTCTCGGGCGATCTGGCGGAAGTTCTCCATCGACGGTCCCACCGCGACCGGGACGCCGAAGCGGGCCGGCTCGAGTGGGTTGTGGCCACCGGTACCGGTCAGCGTACCCCCTACGAACGCCGCGGTCGCGATCCGGTAGAGGCCGGCCAGCTCGCCGAGGCTGTCGAGTAGTACGGCGTCGAGGCGTTCCTCGCTCGACTCGTCGAGCCGACTTCGTCGCACGATACCGAGCCCCCGATCGCGGAGCAGGCGTTCGACCTCGTCCCAGCGCTCCGGGTGGCGCGGCGCCAGCAGAAGCAGCGCCCGCCGGCCTCCGCCGAGCGCTTCGAAGGCGTCGATCACCGCCGACTCCTCGCCGTTCATGGTCGATCCGGCGAGCAGGATGGGGCGATCTCCGGCGCAGGTGGCGAGTGCTGACTCGAGCTCGCCGATGCGCTCGGGCTCTCGGACCTCGTACTTAAGGTTGCCGGTGACGGCGATGCGTCCCGCTTCCACTCCGAGCGCTTCGAGTCGCTCTCGATCCGCCTCGGTCTGAACCGAGAAGCTGTCGATGCGACCCAGGGTCATGGGTAGCAAGCTGCGTAGACCGCTCATCCGGCGCAGTCCCCGATCGCTCACCCGACCATTGACGACCGCAGTCGGAACGCCGCTACGTTTGAGGCGCGCCAGGAGAAGCGGCCAGTAGTCGCCTTCGGTGAGAACAAGCGCACGTGGTCGGAACCGGCGCAGGAACCGTCGCACCGGCAGGCCGAGATCGAAGGGCAGGTAGGCGACCGCGGCACGCTCGCCGAGGGTCGCCTGGGCCCGCTTCTGACCGGTCGGAGTCACGGTCGTGACAACCAGCGGCAGGTCCTCTGGCAGATGCTCGATCAAGGTGGCGGCGACTCCGACTTCGCCCACCGAAACGGCGTGAATCCAGAGTGGGCGTTCGGGTACCGAGCCGCGGTATCGGCCGAGACGCCCCGGCAAGGTCTCGAGGTAGTGTTTTCCGCGGGTCGCCAGAAAGTACGGAGCGCCGATCACGAGGAGGAGCGCCGTAGCGAGCTGATAGAGGAGCCACATGGGAGGAAGAGAGCCTGCCGGGAGGCCGCTCATGTCACAGGTTCGCGGGCCCGGCGGGAGTATAATCGTAGCTCTTTCGGGGGGTTATGCGGCGACCGCCGCGAGACTAGACGCTCTCCTCCCGGCTCCCGTAAACCCCGATACAGGGGGTTCTCTTGCCTTTCGTCGCCCATTCGTCCACCAATCACTCCGACCTGACCGACCTGGATCTGCTGCTGGCACTCCAGCAGGACGAGGAGTGGGCTCTGGACGAGCTGATTCGGCGCAAGGCGAGGCCGTTGGTACAGCACGTGGTGCGTATCCTGGGTGACCGCGAGGACTCCCGCGATGTCGTTCAGCTGACCTTCGTTCGGGTCTGGGAGCATCGCGATCGCTTTGATCGCCGTTGGAGCGTCAATACCTGGGTCTATCGGATCGCCAGCAACCTGGCGATCGATTTTCTGCGTTCCAGGCAGAGCAAGCAGCGCCAGCTCGAGCCGGTACGCCATCACTTCTCCGAGGCGGGAGAGATTCGGCAGCGTCGGGAAATGTCGCGGCTGGATCGCGAGGAGGTCGAGCGCATTCTGCGTGAGCTCGCCGGAGGCCTGACCGAGAAGCAGCGCCAGGTATTCCTCTTGCGCGAGATGGCGGGTCTCAACTCGCGCGAGGTCTCGCAGATCGTCGGCTGTCGCGAGTCGACCGTGCGCAACCATCTGTTCGCCGCCCGCAAGGTCCTCCGTGCTGAGTTGGTGCGACGTTTCCCCGAGTACCTGAATCTGGGCGGTGCGCCCGCGCCTCTGGGAGAAGCGGGTTGACCTGCCCCGACTGGCGTCACCTACTTCACGAACGGGATCGGTCCGAGGATGAGCCTTCGGCGGCTTGGACGAGCGCTGTCGCCCACCTGGGAGATTGTGGCTCCTGCCGAGCCAACGCCTTCGAACTGGACCCCTCCCTCCTCTTCGTCGCGCAGCCTCCGGTCGAGGTTAGCGACTCGGAAGTGGAGCAGATCCGAGTGAATGTCGCCGTCCTCCGGCGTGCGCGGGTGACCGAGCGGACGTCCGCCGAGCCTCGCCGACGGTTGGCGAGACTCGCCGCGGCCGCTGCCGCGATCGCCTGGATGGTCCTCCTGCCCACTCATACCTCCCGCCGACCACTGGTGCAGATGCCGATCGCCGGGTCGAACTCCGTGGTCTCCCAGCCTCCGCTCACGAGTGGGTTCGGAATCGGCGACGGTCCGGCACCGCTGATCGAGCCGCTCGATCTCCCGGCGGCACGTATCTACCAGCTGGGCGAGGAAGACCTCTCGGTCGTCATGGTCGTCGACGAGTCGATCGACGTCTGAGCTCGTCTCGAGAGCCTCCGGTTTGTCGAAACTCGCACTCAATCGAGCGTGCTGGCTCCGAGGAGCCCTGCTCGCCTACATCGCGCTTTCGCTCGCGCCGTCCGCCGGCTCGGCGCAGTCGTCGGCCGGCGCGGTCGAGCAACGGTTGTTCGTTCTCGAGCACCAGTCGGCGGCCGACGCGGTGAATCTGGTCTATCCGTACCTCTCCTCGGCAGGTGCGGTTGAGCTGCGCCCCTCCAGAAACGCCCTCTTGATCCGCGACCAGGGGGCCGTGATCGACAGCGTTGCCAATCTGCTGCGCGATTTTGACCGGCCCGCGCAGTCGATGCAGCTCGAGATCCAAATCGTTCGCGCCGGGACCGACGAGGAGGGCAGTTCGGAGCTGTCGCCGGAGCTGGTCTCCCGGCTGCAGCGTTTGCTGCGCTACCGAAGCTACAGCCTGGTCGCGAGCTCGACGGTTGACGCGTCCGAGGGGTGGGACGTGCTCTCGACCCTGGGCTCCGACTACGAGATCGATTTCCGCCTCGGCCTGGTGGACACGGATCAGCGCGTCAAGCTGCACGGCTTCCGCGTTCTGCGGCGCGACGGCGACTCGGAATCGAAGCCGCTCATTCACACCAACCTGAACCTTCTACTCGATCGGCCGATGGTGCTCGGACTTGCGAAAACGGAGTCCAGCGACCAGGCGCTGATGGTCGTATTGCACTGCAAAAAACGCGACAAAGAGGTAGAAAAGTAGGGTTGGGGATGGAGCGCTGAGACGATGGAATTCGTTTGCAAAATCGGTACTTCCGAGGGAAGGATCCTCGTCGAGCAGCACAGCGGGCGCGACGAGCGCGCGGTGCGTACCGATCTCGAGCAGCGCGGCTTCCACGTGTTCGAAGTGCGACGCCAGGGGGTACTCGCGAGCCTCCCCCTGCCGCAGTTCGGACGCAAGGCGCAGAAGATCTCCGACCAGGCGCTCATGCTCTTCAACCAGGAGCTGGCGGCGCTCCTCAAGTCGGGTCTACCGATCTTGCAGGCGCTCGAGGTGTTGGTCGAGCGCCAGCACGAGCAGTTCTTCCGCGAGGTTCTCGAGGATGTGCGCGAGCAGGTGCGGACGGGAAAGGACCTCTCCGAGGCGATCGCCACCTACCCGGACGTCTTCCCCAACCTCTACGCTCCGACCCTTCTCGCGGGAGAGCGCAGCGGCGAGCTCGAGCAGGTGGTGCGGCGCTACGTCCGTTACCAGCAGCTGATCGGCGACGCACGATCGAAGGTGATCTCGGCGCTCGTCTACCCAGCGGTGCTCGTGCTCCTGTCGTTTTCCCTGATTGCCGTGATGACGCTCTACGTGGTGCCCAAGTTCACCGAGTTCTTCGCGGCGCTCAATACACAACTGCCGCTGATCACCCGCATCACTCTCGGGCTTTCGGGCTTCGTCACCGCGAACTGGCCGTACATCCTCGTCGGCGGCGTTGCGCTCTACTTCTTCGTGACGCGTTGGGGCAAGACCCAAGCCGGGCAGATCACCATCGATCGCTGGAAGCTCCGGCTGCCGATTCTCGGGGGCATCTTCGATCGGCTGGCCTTTTCGGAATTCAGTCGCTCCCTCGCAACGCTACTGGCCGGTGGCATGCCGATGGTGACGTCGCTCCAGGGCGCGGTCGGTGCGGTGGGAAACTCCTACATTCGACGCGAGCTCGGACAGCTCACGACGTCGGTCAAGCAGGGCAGGGCGCTCTACGAGGCGTTGACCGATACGGAGATCGCTCCCGACATCACGGTCGACATGGTCCGTGTCGGCGAGGCGACGGGTGCGCTCGACGACATGCTCTCGCACGCCTCCGACTTCCTCGATCAGGAGGTCGACACCCGCATGCAGCGGCTCCTCGCCCTGCTCGAGCCGGTCATGCTCGTCTTCATGGGGACGGTTGTTGCCCTGCTGCTGGTCTCGGTCTACCTGCCACTCTTCAGCTTGCTCGGCGAGGTGCGCCAGTGACGAACCCCGCGGAGGTGCGGCGATGACCGTCGAAGACACGAAGACTCAGCTACAGGACGAGCCGTCCCTCGCTCCGCGCGAGGTCGAGGAGCAGCGCGCGGCGCAGGAACTGGCCGAGCTCTACGGTCTGGACTACGTCGACGTCGTGCGTTTGAGGATCGACAACGATCTCTTCCGGACCACGCCCTTCGACCTGATGCTGCGATATGGCTTCATTCCCGAGGCGCAGCTCGAGGGTCGAGTGTCGATCGTGATGGCCGACCCGACCGACATCCGCAAACTCGACGAGATCGAACTCCTGATCGGCCAGCCGCTCGAGATCAAGGTCGGGGCGAAGAGCGCCATCGACGAGATCCTGCAGCGCTCGGAGAGCGCGCAGCAGGTCCTCGACGAGGCCACCGAAGACTTCCGAATTCAACTGGTTCAGGACGACGGCGACGGCGAGGAGGTCCTGTCCATCGACAGGATTACTCAGGACTCGAGCCCGATCATTCGACTGGTCGACTCGACGATCTTCAACGCCATTCAGCGGCGCGCAAGCGACATTCACATCGAGACGCGCGACCAGGAGGTGGTGATCAAGAACCGCATCGACGGCGTCCTCTACCAGGCGATGGAGCCGATCGACAAGCGTCACCATCAGACGGTGATCAGCCGGATTAAGGTCATGGCGGAGCTCGACATCGCCGAGAAGCGGGTCCCGCAGGACGGCCGCTTCAAGCTCCGCTTCGAGGGCCGAACGATCGACTTCCGCGTCTCGATCATGCCGTCGGTCCACGGCGAGGACTGCGTCATTCGAGTGCTCGACAAGGAGTCGATGAGCAAGGAGTTCAAGAACCTCAAGCTCCCGATCCTCGGCTTCGACGACAACACCATTCAGCGTCTGCGTTGGTTCATCCGTGAGCCGTACGGCATGGTGTTGGTCACCGGTCCGACCGGTTCCGGTAAAACGACCACCCTCTACGCCTGCCTCTCTGAAATTCAGTCGTCCGAAGACAAGATCATCACCATCGAGGATCCGGTCGAGTATCAGCTCAAGGGGATCACCCAGATTCCGGTCAACGAGAAGAAGGGGCTGACCTTTGCTCGCGGACTGCGATCGATCCTGCGCCACGATCCGGACAAGATCATGGTTGGTGAGATTCGCGACGAAGAGACCGCGCAGATCGCGGTTCAGTCGGCCCTCACCGGTCACCTCGTCTTCACCACCGTTCATGCCAACAACGTCGTCGACGTTCTAGGTCGGTTCCTCAACATGAATGTCGACCTCTACAACTTCGTGTCGGCGCTCAACTGCATCCTCGCCCAGCGCCTGGTGCGCAAGATGTGCGACAACTGCAAGACGCCGGTCGAGCCGAGTCAAGAGCTGATCGGCGAGAGCGGTCTTTCCGCCGACTACATCGCCTCGACCACCTTCTACGAGGGGACGGGGTGCATCGAGTGCAACGGCACCGGCTTCCTCGGCCGAACCGCCATCTCCGAGCTTCTGAACCTCTCCGATCGAATCCGTGAGCTCATTCTCGAGCGCCGGCCCGCCTCGGAGATCAAACGCGCCGCGAAGGAGGAGGGCATGAACTTCCTCCGCGAGTCGGCGCTCCAACGTGTGCAGCAGGGAGTCACCACCCTTCGTGAGATCAATAAAGTTACCTTCGTGGAGTGAGAAGCTGCTCGGGCTCGACCCGAGGCCGGTGCCTCCGCACGTATTCGGCATCGAGCGGGAGCGGCTGCGCTACGGTCTCTTCCCCAGCCGGAACGGCCACGGAGTGCAGTTCAGCGAGTACCACAGCGTCGATCTACCGGACGACTGCTTCCTCGAGGGGCCGTTGGGTGGGTTGTTGCGCGACCCGGCCGTGCTGCGCGAGGCGGTCGCCGATCTTCTGGTGCGGGTGTCGGTACCTGTCGCCGAGGCGTCGCTCGTGCTGCCCGACGACTGGTTCCGGCTCAGTTTTGCGGAGAGCGAGGAGCTCCCCCGCAAGCTCTCCGAACGGGAAGAGGTGCTGCGTTGGAAGCTCAAGCTTCAGGTGCCTTTCCGGGTCGAAGACTTGCGCCTGAGCGCCACCGAGGTACCGCCGCTCGCCGGGCAGGAAGAGCCGCTGCGGGTGCTGATGGGCTTCGGCGTGAGCCAGCTTCTGGAGCAGGTCGAGGACGCCTTCCTTCGTGCCGAGGTGCGGGTCGGACACATCTCGAATCAGAGCCTGTCGCTGCTCACGGCGCTGCGCGGCGCCCTCTCCGGACTCGACCTGGCTGCGGTCGCTTTGGTGCAGAGCGACGGCTACAGCCTGCTGATCACGTCGCGTGGTGAGCCGTTGGTGCACCGCTTCAAGTCGTACCAGGAGGACCTGCCGCCCGATGCGATGCGTCGCTTCGTGCAGCGCGACCTCCGGCTGACCCGGACGTTTCTCTCCGAGAAGATGGGCGACGACGCAGTGCAGCGGATCGTATTGGTCAGCCCGCCCGAGGCCGAACCGGTCTGGAGTGAGTGGCTGGCCGAGACGTTTGGTCCGACCCCGACGCTCCTGGGTGAGGAGTGGCCGTTTCTCCAGAGCACCTCGCCGAATGTGGCCGCCTTCGAGGTCGCGCCCCTGTTCGGCGCCGCCTGCAGGGAGGTGACGTGAGGCACGAACTGAACCTGGCCGGCAAGCCCTTCCTCAATCCACGCCCGGTACTGCGGGTAACGCTTCTGTTGTGGCTGGTCGGTCTCGGGGTCGCCGCTTTCAACGTGCGGCTCTACTTCTCGCACTACTCGGGCTCGAGCAGCGATCGGGAGCGCGAGACCGAGTTGCAGTCGACGCTCGAGGCGGAGCGCGGTGCGGTTCAGGCGCTCGAGGACGAACTTCGCGGCTACGACGTCGGCTGGCAGAATCAACAGTCGACCTACCTCAACGCCAAGATCGCCGAGCGGAGCTTCTCCTGGAGCAAGCTCTTTGATCGGCTCGGCGAAGCGATGCCGGCTCAAGTGAGACTCAACTCACTCATCCCGACGTTCAACGACGGTAAGGGCTCGAAGGCCGAGATCTTCGAAGGTGAGGCACAGCTCGGTATTCGAGGGCAGGCGCGTTCGTCCGAGGTCTTGCTGGAGTTCGTCGACTCGCTGTTTGCTCACCCGAGCTTCCGGGCGCCGAATCTGAGCAGCGAGAAGCTGATGGAGACGGGGCTGCTCGACTTCGGCCTGACCGTGATCTATGCGGCGAGCGAACCGGTAGACCCCGAAGCCGCAGTCGCCGATCCGGAGGCCACGACAGCGGAACCCCCTGCCGGCGAGCCGATGGAGGCCGAGGCGGACGCCACCGAAGGTGAGACGGTGGAAGCCGTCGGTAGCGAGAGCGAGGGCTCTACCGGAGGCGACGACGCGCCGCCGGTCGACGGAGCGGCGGTGCCCGAGTGACGATTGGTGGAGGAGCCTGGCGGGCCCGGACGCGCTGGTGGGTGCCGGCGCTGATCTTCCTGCTGGCAAACGTCCTACTGCTCTCGGGCTACCGTCTGGTGTTGGCCGGCCAGGCGCAGCTGCGAGCTTCTCGGATCGAGCGCAGTCAGAGTGAGACGGTCCGCCTGAACGCAGACCGCGAGCGGCTCGAGATGGAGCTCGAGCAGGCTCGAGAGAGCCACGACGCGATCGACAACTTCTATACCGACAGGCTGTCGAGTGAGAACATCCGGCTCACGCGAATCCTGGCCGAGGTCAAGGAACTCGCAACGCGTGCCGGCCTGCAGCCGAACAGCATCAACTACGGCCGGGAGGAGATCGAAGACCACGGCCTACTGCGGCGGTCGATTGAGTTCAACGTCGAGGGGAGCTACCTCGAGTTCCGGCGGTTCGTGAATCTGCTCGAACTGAGCGACTCGTTCTTGACCCTGGAGCAGGTGGGTCTGCGGGAGAGCAACGACGGAGGCGATCTGAGGATCGCGGTCACCGTGAGCACACTGTTCACGCGGGCTCAGGCGGCCGACGGTGCGCCGGAACGGAGCGACACGGCTTGACTCCGCAGCGACAGAAGCAGGTCCTCATAGGTCTCCTGGTACTGCTCGGCGTGTTTGCCGTTCGCGCCTTCTTGAAGGTGAGCGGTTCGGGCTCGCCGAGAAAGGGGCGACGACCCTCCGTGTCACGGCCGGCTCCGCGCCGGGCCGCGACGGCCGAGAACGCGCCGCCACGCATCGTTGATCTGCACCTTTCCGACCTGGAGCAGAAGCCGGGCGAATTCGAGCCGGGGCGAGATCCGTTCCGATTCCAGCCCAAGCCGCGGCCGAAGCCGGCGGCCGCGCCGCCGCCTCCGCCGCCCCCTGCGCCGAAGCGGCGTCGATCGCGGCCTCCGCCGCAGAGAACAGCCGCCGCGGCCAAGCCGCAACCCCCTGAGCCGACTTTTCTTTTTCTTGGTAGTTTCGGGCCTGAGAAGAGGCGGGTAGCCGTCTTCTCGGACAGAACGGAAATCTACAACGTGCTGGAAGGCGATGTCTTCATGGAGGCATTCGTAGTCCGAAAGATCGGGTACGAATCGGCTGACATCGGTTGGGTGGACTTTCCGGACGAGCCGGTGCGCCGCTTAGCGGCCGGCGGGTGATGGAGCGTTGATGCGCAAGCTGATAGCAGTTCTCTTCGCGGTCTCCCTGATGGGGTTGGCCGGATGTACGAGTCACCGGATGCACCAGGAGGCGAAGCTCGCCGAGCAGGAGGGCGATTGGGATCGCGTCGTGATCCTCTACCTCGAGCTGCTCGACAGCCAGCCGAACAACATCCACTTCCGCACGGGTCTCCTGCGAGCCAAGATTCGGGCCTCGCAAGATCACTTCGAACGCGCGAAGAAGCTGCACGAGTCCGGGGCGCGCGAGCGCGCCGTGCTCGAGTACCAGCAGGCGATTCAGCTCGACCCGACAAACCAGTACGCACAGGTCGAGCTCGACAAGGTGCGTGCGGAGCTGGCCAACGAGCGCCGGGCCGACACCTCGTCTCTGAGCATTCAACAGCTCAAGGATCGCGCCAGCGGCACCCGTCCGCAGCCGCCGATTCTCGACCCGCGCTCGCGCGAGCCGATCGATCTCGGGTTCCCCAACCCGGCGTCGATCTTCGACATCTACAAGGCGCTCGGCAAGGCGTTTGGTATCAACATTCTGTTCGACCCGAAGCTGCGACCGCAGCAGATCGCGATCGAGCTCGTGTCCGTCACCGCGCAGGACGGACTCGAGATCCTCATGCGCACGGCGAACCACTTCTACAAGGTGCTCGACGAGCAGACGATCATCGTCGCCGAGGACACGCCGCAGAATCGCCGGGCCTACGAGGATCTGGTCATCCAGACCTTCTTCCTGTCGAACGCCGAGACCAAGGATGTGATGACCATGCTGCGCAGCCTGGTCGGCGCCAAGAACGTCGCTTCGAACGATCAGCTCAACGCCATCGTTCTGCGCGACACCGCCGACAAGGTCAAGGTTGCGGAGAAGATCATCGCCACCAATGACAAGTCGCGCGGCGAGGTGGTGATCGACGTCGAGCTGCTCCAGATCAACACCACCAAGTTGCAGGAACTCGGCATCAGCCTGAGCAGCTATCAGGTGACCCAGAGCGTCGATCCGAACCCGATCCCCGTCTCGGAGCTCGAGTTCATCAACCAGGGCAACTGGATGCTTTCGCTGCCGGCGATCATCTACGACTTCGTTCGCAACAACAGCGAGGCCCAGCTGCTCGCCAATCCCCAGCTGCGCATCAGCGATGGCGAGCAGGCGACGC
Source organism: Candidatus Multivoradales bacterium (assembly GCA_965212505.1). Lineage (GTDB taxonomy): Bacteria > Acidobacteriota > Thermoanaerobaculia > Multivoradales > JAHEKO01 > JAHEKO01. Next base: position 3,815,422 of record OZ243123.1, on the reverse strand, counting down.
TGCACATCGGTGACCGCGTGCCGATTCCGGTGACGACCTTCAACACCGCGCAGACAGTCGGCGGCAACATCGTTCCGATCACCTCCTTCCAATACCAGGACATCGGTATTCGCCTCGACATCACGCCGCGCATTCACCACAACCGTCAGGTCTCCCTGGAGCTGAGCGTCGAGGTGAGTCAGCTCGCCGGTAACGTCGCCGGCGCCGGTGGTCAGCAGCAACCGATCATCGGTACACGCACGATCGAGTCGACCATCCGCTTGCAGAACGGCGAGACCAACTTCCTCGCCGGCCTGATTCGCGAGGACGAGACCGACTCGCGCTCCGGCTTCCCGGGGCTGATGGACATTCCGGTGATCGGTCGACTCTTTGCGCGAACTTCGGTCGATCGCGCCCGCACCGATCTGGTGCTCACCATGACACCGCACATCGTGCGGACCCCCGACATCACCGAAGAGGACCTGCTGCCGATCTGGGTCGGCACCGAGCAGAACATCACCTTCCGCGGCGGTAGCCCGCGGGTGGAGTCTGACGTCGAGGGACCGTTCGACGAAGACGAAGAGGGCGGCGCCGAGCGGATCCGAGAGATGATCCGTCGCCGCATCCAAAACCTGCCGCGCGGGCTGCGCGAAGATCAGGAGGAGGCGGGCGAGACGCCGAGCGGTACCGATCTGGCGCCGACCGCCGGAGCGCCGACCGACGTCTTCTCGTCGCCGACCGAGGCGCCGGCCGAGGAGCCGCCGCCGCTGGCGAGCGCCATCGACCTGCTACCGCCGGAGGTCCGGCGGACGATCCTGTCGACGAACGATCTCGATTCGTCGCTCGGAGCGACCGCCTCTCTCACGCTGCCCGAAGAGCCGCCTGCCGAGGTCTGGGAGCCGCAGCCCGTTCTCGTGGTGGCGGCCGCCGAACCGGAAGCCACCGCCCAACTCGCCGCCTCGTCGAGCGAGCTGATGGCGGTGAAGTACTCGTTCGAGCCGACGCCGGCTCGACCGTCGGAGGGTACCGAGTTCGACCTCGAATGGCGCGTCGAGGCGACCAAGAACGTCTCGCACCTTCCGGTGACCCTCGAGTTCGATCCGGAGATCATCGAGGTGGTTTCGGTGACCAAACAGGACTTCCTGGGTGGCGAGGGCGAAGCGGAGGTGCTGGCCGACTTCTCGAAGCCCGGCCGGCTGGTGCTCGGCGCCAGCCGCCTCGGACCGCTCTCCGGAATCAAGGGCGAGGGCACTGTGGCGACCATTCGCTTTCGCGCTCTGAACGCAGGCAGTACGCGCATCAAGTTTGCCGACCGCAAGGCGCTCAACGGCACGCTCAAGTTCGTGAAGCCGGTGAAGGTCACGCCGGGTCGCGTCGAGGTGTCGTCGAGCTTGGCGAGCGTTACGGTCGTCGACTAATTGTCCGGTGATCCAACGTCTTCACCATCGCATACGCAGAGCCGGCTCGGGTTTCTCCCTGGCCGAGCTCGTGATGGTGTGCGCGGTTCTCGCAACTCTCGGTGCGCTGGTGCTGCCGGTCGCCAAGTTCAGTGTCAAGCGGAGCAAGGAGGTGCGCCTGCGCTCCGCACTGCGCGAGATGCGTAACGCCATCGACGAGTACAAGCGGTTCGTCGACGCGGGCCTGCTGCCGCAGGAGCTGGGCGCCGACGGTTATCCGACCGAGCTCGAGCAGCTGATCGAGCCGGTCGAACTGGTCGGTCAAGTGGACAAAGAGATTCGCTTCTTGCGCAGGGTGCCGCTCGATCCGATGACCGGCGAGTACGAATGGGGCCTGCGAAGCGTGCAGGACGACTGGGACGGTGACTCGTGGGGAGGAGAGAACGTCTACGACGTCTATTCTCTCAGCGAGGGGACGGGAATGAACGGTATTCCGTACAGACTTTGGTAGGTGTGCTCATGAGAAGTCGACAACAGGGATTCACACTGCTCGAGCTGATCGTCGTGGTCACGGTGATCGGCATCCTCGCGACGATCGTGCTACCGGCGCTCAAGAACGTTCCGACCCGCGCCCAGGAGGCGGTGCTGATGACCGACCTCGTCACCTTCCGCGACGTGATCGATCAGTACTACGCGGACAAGGGCAACTATCCGCCGACGCTCGACGCGCTGGTCGAAGACGGATACCTACGCGCGATGCCGATGGATCCGATCACCAAGGCGACGGACAGCTGGGTTCCCGTGTATGAGGAGTTCGACGGCGACGAGATCCCCGCCGAGACCGACCTGCCGGAGGACGGTCAGCCCGGAATCATCGACGTCAAGTCGGGCTCGGACCGGACGAGTCTCGACGGTACGGCCTACGCCGACTGGTAGTCGTGAAGATGTCGTTCGCCACCCAAAGAACTCGCGCCCGTTCGGCCGGTCGGCGGAGTGCGCGTGAGGACGCCTTCACCCTCGTCACGTTGATGGTCCTGGTAACTCTGCTGAACGTGATGGTGGCAGTGGCGCTGCCGCTTTGGACACAGCAGATTCAGCGCGACAAGGAGGAGGAGCTGATCTTCCGCGGCCTGCAGTACGCCGAGGCGATCCGCCTCTTCCAGGAGAAGGTCGGTCGCTACCCGGTGCGGCTCGAGGAGCTGCTCGAGATCGAGCCCCGCTCGATCCGCCAGCTCTGGGGCGATCCGATGAACGACGACGGAAAGTGGGGCCTGGTCTTCGCGCAGGGCACGCAAGGCGGTCAGGGCGCCGCAAACATCTCCGGGCAGACGCTCGCCGGCTCGGGCCTGTCGAGCCGGCTCAACGACAACGATGACGATGACGACGACGATCTGTCGCGCAACCGTCGTCGAGAGCGCAGCCGGCGCGGCGAGACCGTTACCACCGGGCCGATCAGCGGGGTTCACAGTCTGAGTGAGGACACGTCGATCAAGCTCTTCCTGGGCGCCACGACCTACAACGCCTGGGTCTTCACCCCCGACATCATTCCGATCGCTCCGACCGCGCCGGGTGAGCTCGTGCCCAGCCTCAACAGCCGTTGGGTCGGCCGCCCCTTCCCCGAGGGCGTGGAGCCCACGGGCGGTTCCGGGATCGAGGACGCGTTCGACGAAGAGGACGCCGAGGAGGAGCGCGGCAGTCGGCGCAAACGGCGCGATCGCGGTACCGATCGCAAGAGCCGCCGAGACAGCGGTGGCTGACGCCACTTCGGTCCCGCTGCGCGTGGTTCGGCTACCGCACGCTGGCGACGTGGCGCTTCCACAGCGGGCGTCGAGCGGCAGCGCCGGACTCGATCTGGCCGCAGCGGTCGACGTCACCCGCGTGCTCGAACCGGGAGAGCGCTGCCTGGTGCCGACCGGCTTCGTGTTCGAGCTACCTGCCGGCTACGAAGGCCAGGTGCGTCCTCGAAGTGGTCTCGCGGTGCGCCATGGCATCACCTGTCTCAACTCTCCCGGCACGATCGACAGCGACTACCGCGGCGAGGTCAAGGTGCTGCTCGTCAACCACGGATCGGAACCGTTCGAGATCCGCCGAGGCGACCGGATCGCGCAGCTCGTAGTGGCGCCGGTGAGTCCCACCGTGGTGACCGAGGTGGCCGAGCTGTCGGAAACAGAGCGTGGAGCCGATGGCTTCGGTTCGACCGGCGTCGAGTGACCGAACCGACGCGCCCGGTCACGAACCCCGGAGACGGAAAGCCGCGGGTCGCTCGCGACCAACCGACGGGAGCGGGTTTGGCTAGCGACTCGGTGCGATCGAGCGCAGCAGGTCGCGCACGATGTCCTTGAGCTCGATCGAAAACTCGGAGAGATCGCGGAGGCGCTCTTCCATCAACTGCGGTGTCAGTCGCCCCATGTTGACCGGCTGCCGAGGGCGCACGCGGTGCGAGAGGCGATCGTCGAGGAGATCGAGACGCTGGTAGACGGCTTGAAGCTTCGCTGGATCCATGGTCGCCAAGCAGAGTAGCGCCACGGGCCCTGCTGCGCTGTGAAGCGCTTTGCAGGGTCTCTCATGGTGACGAGATGAGAGGCCGCAGCTCCCTCTCGACGGGCGAGATCGGACAACACCTCGCCGAGCGAGCGACCCTGGCGGCGGGCCTGCTCGCGGGCGGCGAACAGATCGTCGTCAGCGATGTTGATGGTGGTGCGCGCGCATCAGATGCTAACGCACCCTCACCGCCACTCTCTCAACCTTTCAGGACGGCTGCGCGAGTCGCTCGGTCGTCTCGTCGGCTGGGAAGAAGCACTCGATCACCAGATCGTCGAGGGCTACGTCGAGTGCACCGCCGATGGTGACCAGGGTAGTCATCCAGCGTTGGGTCGTCTCGCCATTGCGAACCTCGAGCGGCACGAAGAGGTCACGCCGATCGGGGTGGCGAGCACCGCTCAAGAGCGCCTCGACCCCCGGGTATTCACGCACCTCGCCAACGACCGATGCCAGCGCTGCCGGCGGCTCCGGAGCGTCGAGCTGGCGACGGACCCGTCGCAGAATCGAGCCGGTCACCTCTTCCCAATTGAGGATCATCGGCCGGAGCAGATCGGGAGCGCACATCAGGCGCAGAACGTTCGATGCTTCTTGACGTCGGTCGCCGAAGGCTTCGAGAAAGGTGGCGTAGGTGTCGTTGGCCTCGATGACGTTCCAAGCGCCGTCGACCGCGTAGGCCGGGTAGGGCTCGTGGCGCTCGAGAACGAGGCGAACCGCACGCCTCACCTGGGCGAGGTGCTCGTCGTCGAGGCGGCTCTCGCTGTAGATCGGCGCGAACCCCGCGGCGAGCAGCAGCCGGTTCCGGTCCCAGAGCGGCACGTCGAGCGTGTCGAGCAAGCGACGCACCATCTCCTGACTCGGGCTGGAGCGTCCCGTCTCGAGGAAAGAGAGGTGGCGCGACGAGACGCCCGCCTCCAGCGAGAGATCGAGCTGTGAGAGACCACGATGCTGTCGCCAGCTGCGCAGCGCTCCTCCGAAGCCGCCGGCCATGCCGACGGGTGCGGTCGTCATGAGGGCCCCCTGCCCTCGCGCGCCCAGAGATACAGCGGGAGGGCACACGACAAGCCGATCGCCAGGTTGAGGACAACATAGAGCCAGGGCCGAGCCACCTTGGAGTCGGGAGCGTCGCCGAAGAGGAAAATCCAGAAGACCGCCGATGAGATCAGCAGGTCGGTGGTGAAGCCGGCTGCGGCGCCGTTGACGAAGAGGGCGGGTATGAAACCGGCGAAGTGCCCGTGCGCACCGAAGAAGTGGAGGAAGAAGAACCAGGGCGCAACGGCACCGAGGATCGCGAGGATCAGGTAGATCGAGCGTCTAGACATGCCGCCATGATGGCCGCTAGAGGGAGGTGTTTCAATTCCCTCACAGGTAATGGTGCCGCCGAGCGCAGAGACTTGACGCCCGGGGGATAGAGCTTCGGAGCCGCCCGCGTCAGGTTCTCGCGGTCTCGATGAGTCTGTCCCGGCCGGCACGCAGCCGGTCTAGACGAGCGCCGAGGGGCAGAGGTCGGCCAACACGCAGTTGCCGCAGTCGGGCTTGCGGGCCTTACAGACCGCGCGACCGTGATCGATCAACAGATGTGACCAGATCGTCCAGTCGCTCTGCGGCACGAACTCCATCAGGTTCCGTTCGACCTTGACCGGATCCTTCTCTTCGGTGAGTCCGAGCAACCGCGAGATCCGGCCGACGTGCGTGTCGACCACGACCCCTTCGTCGATGCCGAAGGCGTTGCCGAGCACGACGTTGGCCGTCTTGCGACCGGTGCCGGGGAGTTTGACGAGAGCGGCCATCTCGGCGGGTACCTCACCGTCGTGCTCATCGACGAGGGCTTGACCCAGACCGCGCAGCGACTTCGCTTTGTTGCGGTAGAAGCCGGTGCTGCGGATGAGCTCCTCGATCTCGGTCGGCTCGGCGTCGGCATAGTCCTGCGGGGTGGGGTAGCGCTCGAAGAGCGCCGGGGTGACCATGTTGACCCGCTTGTCGGTGCACTGAGCCGAGAGGATCGTCGCGACCAGCAGCTGCAGGGGACTGTCGTGATGAAGCGCGCAGTGACTGTCCGGGTACTCGATCTTGAGCCGATCGAGGATCTCCTCGGTGCGCGCTCGGCGTGCCTTCTTCGACTCGCGGCGAGCCGCCGACGGAGTGATGCGGCGCCTAGTCTCTTTTCTCTTTGCCAAGGCCCGACACCATCCAGTTGAAGATACCCAGCACCAATCCGCCCAGCACCGCCGGAGCGCAGCCCTGGATCGAAAGACCGGCGAGGAAGTAGTCGGCCAAGATCAGCATGAGGCCGTTGATCGCCAGGTAGAAGAGTCCGAGGGTCACCACGATCAGCGGAATCGACAGAACGGTGACCAACGGTTTGACAAAGATGTTGATCATGCCGATCACGACGCCGGTAATCAGCAGGTAGACCAGGTCTCCGTGCCACTCGATACCGGGCACAAGCCGTGAGACCAGCAGGATCCCGAGGCCGTTGAGGACGATGCGAACGAGAATTCTCATGGTGGAACGCCAGTCTGAAGTCTACCGGAGGCCGGCGTCTTCCAGGAGGGCCGCGGCTTCGAGAGTTCGGCGGTGACCCGCGCCGAGAGCCGTCGCGAGAATGTGATGCGCGTCGCGCAGGAGCGCCCCTCCCTCCTGCGCCCGCCCATCAGCGGTCAGCGTGCTGCCCAGCAGACTGTTCGAAACGCCGTACTGCCAGGAGTCGCGACCGACCTGGCCTTCGAGAATGTCGAGCGATCTACGGAGCTGCGTTTCCGCTTCGCCGAGACGGCCCGCCGCGAGGAGCGCCCGGCCGTAGTTGATGTGATTCCCCCACAACATCAGGTTGTTCTCGTCGATGGCGGCGCGCTCGGCGAACTCGAAAGTCTCCGGTGCGCGCTCGAGGATGGTCTCGAGCTCGCCCCGGCGCGCGGCGAACTCGGAGGCCCAAAGGCCGCAGAGGAAGGCGATGTATGGATTGTCGCCGAAGTGTTCCTTCGAGTAGGCCCGCGCGCCTTTGAGCAGCGCGTCGGCCTCCGTGTCGTCGCCGGCGAGCTGACGAAGGTTGGCGAGGTTGATCTTGGTGATCGCCACGACGGAGTCGCGCACCTGAATCTCGTCGAGGATGTCGATCGTCTGCTGGTAGGCGTGGGCGGCCGCTTCCGCGTCGCCTTGATTTGAACGCAGGAGCCCGAGGTTGTTCCAACCGATCGCGGCCAGCCGCCCCGCGCTCTCCCCGCGCGCCTCGAGCCGGGCCATCGCCTCCTCGAGATGTCGCTCGCTGGTCTCGGCATCTCCCTGCGACAGGCGGAACACACCCAGCTCGATGAGGGTGGCGGGCACGAGGTCGGCTTCGCAGTCGGCGCGCTCTCTGCAGACCGACAGGGCTTCCTCGTAGAGGCGTCCCGGCTCGTCCATGCCGGCGCCCGAGACACGCAGCTGAACCGCGAGGTCGAAGGCGCTCTGCGCGGAATCGGGGTGAGTCGGCCCCAGGTGTTCGAGCCGGAGTTCACGCGCCCGACGCAGCTCGCGCTCGGCCGACTCGAAGATGCCCAGCGACAGGTAAGTCTTGCCGATGGTCGCGCGCACCGACGCTTCGACCTCGGGGACGTCGCCGGCCTCTTGCGCGAGCCACTGGTCAGCGGCGTCGAGGACCTCGAGCATCGAGACGTCGTGCCCGGTGCCGCCGGCGTACCAGCTCGCGTCGGGTGCCGACAGCATGTTCTGCAGTACCTCGTTGATGCGTTCGGCTTTGATGCGTTCGGCCTGCGCGATTCCGGTCTGGCGGATGGAAACCACCAATCCGCCGACCAGAGAGAGCAGGACGCCGAGAGCGGCTGCGGTCGAGGTGCGGTGACGACGGAGGAAGCGCGCTGCGCGATAGGCGAACGCACCTTCGCGCGCGAGCACGGGGCGTCGCTCGCGCTCACGACGAAGGTCGTCGGCCAGCGCCTCGACCGACGGGTAGCGGCGCTCCGGCTCTGCCCGCAGCGCCTTCAATGCGATCGCGTCGAGGTCTCCGGTCAGTCGGCCGCGGAGCGTGCGGTCGACGAGAGCACTTGGTCTCGCGGGCTGCGTCGTGTCGATCAGTGCGGCGAGCTCCGGGAGCGAGTCGGTGCCGGTGCGGAACGGGCGCTCACCGGTGAGCAGAACGTAGAGCAGCACGCCGAGCGAGAACACGTCGCTGGCGGTAGTCACCGGCCGTGCATGGAGCTGCTCGGGACTGGCGTAGCCGGGCGTCAGGATGGGCACCGCCGTTTGCGTCAGTCCGCCCGCTCCGGCGTCGGTCAGTTTGGCGATGCCGAAGTCGAGTAGCTTCGGCACGCCGCTCCCTGTTACCAGGACGTTGGAGGGTTTGAGATCGCGGTGGATGACCAGGTTCTGGTGGGCGTACTGGACCGCCGAGCAGACGTCGAGCATGAGGTCGATCCGCTGGTTGATGGAGAGATCGTCGCGACGGCAGTACTCGTCGAGAGGTACGCCCTCGACGTACTCCATGACCAGGTAGGGGATGGCGTCGTCGGTCGTGCCGCCGTCGAGGAGCCGTGCGATGTTTGTGTGGTCGAGCGCGGCGAGGATCTTGCGCTCCTGCTCGAAGCGGCGCACGAGGTCGTCGCTCGGCATTGCCCTGCCGACGAGCTTGATCGCGGCGCGTTGGTCGAAGCCCCCCTCACGGCGCGCGCCGAGGTAGACCTCTCCCATGCCGCCACTCCCGAGCAGCTCGACGATCTCCCAGGCGCCCAGTCGCTGGCCTCGGCGGTCTGCGGGCGTCGAGCTTCCGAGCAATCGCGCTGCTGGTTCGGCCAGGAAGGCGTCGTCGAGCCGGTCGTGGGAGCGGAAGAAGTCGAGCGCCTCTCGTTCGAGCGCCGTGTCGGCTCCGCACGCGCGCCGGACGTGAGCCGTACGCTCGTCCTCTGGTAGATCCAGCGCTTCGCCGCAGATCGCCTTGAGCCGTTGCCAGCGTTCGGGGTCGGTCGTCATGCGCGAGAGAGCTGGTTGGAGGACGGCGTTCGCAGTTCTCGATGAAGCCAGATCCGCGCTAGCCTCCAATCGCGCTTGACGGTGGCGGTCGACACGCCGACCACCTTCGCCGTCTCCTCGACGCTGAGCCCGCCGAAGTGACGGAGCTCGACGATCTGTCCCTGCCGCGCGTCGAGCTCGTTCAGCCGCTCTAGGGCCTGATCCAGCGCCAGGAGCTCCTCCGCTTCGTCGGCTGTCATGAGGACCGGGTCCTCGTCCTCGAGCGGCACCTTCTGGCCCTCGCCTCGCTTGAGGGCGCGATGGAGTCGCGCGTGGTCGATGAGTAGCCGGCGCATCATCATCGCCGCGGCGGTCAAGAAGTGTGAACGGCTCTGCCAGTTCACCGCGCGCAGTCCGACCATCTTGAGGTACGCCTCGTGCACCACCGCGGTGGTCTGGAGCGTATGGCCCTGTCGCTCGTTGCGCATCTGGGCGCGAGCGATGCGCTTGAGCTCTTCGTAGACGAGGGGCAGCAGGCGGTCACGCGACCGCGGGTCGCCCTCACTCCAGTCTTCGAGGAGCCGGGTAACGTCGGATGTCGACGACGCTTCGTCCATGGCGACGAAGACATCGTATCGCCCGTCCGTCCGCTGGCGGTGAGACTAGTTCGAGCCGCTCTCGCCGCCGTCGAGTGTCCAGCTCGGCAGAGAGCCGGGGTCGACACCAACCGAACGCACTGCGCAGTCCCAGGCCGCCTCGGGATCGTCGGCGAAGATCAGCTCTCTCGTCACAGGTGCGATCAACCAGTCGTTGCGTTCGATCTCGCGCACGAGCTGCCCTTCGCCCCAGCCGGCGTAGCCGAGAAAGAGACGCAGCCGTTCTGAGGGCTGCGTTGCGAGCTCGGTGAGATCGCCGATGTGCTGGGTGATGTGGAGATCTTCGAAGACCTCGGTCGCCGTGACGCGAACCTCTTCCGGGTCTTCGAAACTGGCGGTGCCGAAGTCGAACAGGACGGTGCCGAGCTGCGGCTGAACCGGGCCACCGAAGTAGGCCGCCAGCTCCTCTTCGCCCTGCCAGTTGATGTCCATGCCGACGAGGATCTCAGCCACGTCGATGTCGCTCGGGCGGTTGACGATCAGACCAAAACTGCCGTCTTCGGAGTGGTCTATCAGGAAGACGACGCTCTTGTGGAAGAACGGATCCTGCACCTGGGGCATGGCCAGCAGGAGCGTGGGGGCCTGCAGCTGCGAAAGGTCGTCTGACACGGACGGCATCATACTTCCTGGTTGAACTGGACCGGAGGTGTAGAAGACGGCGGTTGGGTGGGTCGCTGAGATGTTGCGCCAGGGACGACGGCCTTCTCAGGCCCTTTGGCGGGGGCGGTCGCCTCGAGTTCGCTCGCTTTCGAGTCAACCAGCCCTCGAGAGGCAAACGAGAGGCGCTCGCTCGCCCGCCCTGGCGCAACATCTCAGCGACCCACCCAACCGCCCCACCGATCCTCGGTGGACCCAAGGGCCAAGGTGGAGCCCGCTAGATCCGAGATTCCTACGCTGCAGATGAGATGGGAGTCGGTCCGGTGCGGCCTCTGTGGAGGAGGGATCCTGGAAGGAGGTTCCAGCAGGGCGGGCGAGCGAGCGTCTCCTCACGGACCTCCGGAGGGTTGAGGGGGTCTGGAGCGAGCGAACTCGAGGCGGCTTTGCCCTCCGAAGGGCAAAAGAAGGCCGCCGTCCCTGCTGGAACCTCCTTCCAGGATCCCTCCTCCCACAGAGACCGCCATCTTTGTCCGACCCCTGATTGACCTCACGCCCAAGCCTGGATAAAGTCCGCGGGCGGGGTGGAGCAGTCTGGTAGCTCGTTGGGCTCATAACCCAAAGGTCGCAGGTTCAAATCCTGCCCCCGCAACCAAGACGCATCTCCGAGGCCGTGCTCTTCGAGCACGGCCTTTTTCGTGCTCCAGCGCCGCCGAGAGTCCGGCATAATAGCCGGCGATGTTCGATATTGAAGCGATTCAGGCGCGAGAGATCCTGGACTCACGAGGGAACCCGACCCTCGAGGTGGACTGTCTGTTGGCCAGCGGCGCCGTAGGGCGCGCAGCGGTGCCATCTGGCGCGTCGACCGGCAAGCGCGAGGCGCTCGAGCTGCGGGACGGTGGCGATCGCTACCTGGGCAAGGGCGTGCAGACGGCGGTGGCGAACGTCAACGGCGAGATCGCTTCGGAGCTCGAGGGGCTCGACGGGCGCGAGCAGGCGATGGTCGATCGCACCTTGATCGACCTCGACGGTACGCCGACCAAGAGCCGCCTCGGCGCCAACGCGATTCTCGGTACTTCGTTGGCGGTGGCCAAGGCCGCGGCCGACACCGCCGGCCTGCCGCTCTACGCCTACGTCGGCGGCACCAGCGCCACCGTACTGCCGGTGCCGATGCTGAACGTCTTGAACGGCGGAGAACACGCAGACAATTCGGTCGACGTGCAGGAGTTCATGCTCGTTCCGGTCGGCTTCGACTCGTTCTCAGAAGCGCTCCGTGCGGGGGTGGAGACGTACCACCGTCTGAAGAAGGTGCTGCTCGAGCGCGACCTTTCGACCGGCATCGGAGACGAGGGCGGCTTTGCGCCCAACCTGAGCAGCAACCAGGCGGCGCTCGATCTGCTGCTCGAGGCGATCGAGAAGGCCGGCTACAAGCCGGGCGAGGAGATCGGCCTGGCGCTCGACGTGGCCGCCAGTGAGCTGACCGAGGACGGCGGCTACGCCCTACCCGGCGAGGGCAAGAGCGGTCTGACCAGCGACGACCTGATCGAGCTCTACACCGGTTGGGTTGACGCCTACCCGCTGCTCTCGATCGAAGACGGCCTCTCGGAAGACGATCACGACGGCTGGGCTCGACTCACCGCAGCAATCGGCGACCGGGTACAGCTCGTCGGTGACGATCTGTTCGTCACCAACCCGGCGATCGTGCGCAAGGGGGTCGAGGAGCGGCTCGCCAACGCGCTCCTGGTCAAGGTCAACCAGATCGGTTCGCTCACCGAGACGCTAGATGCTGTCGAGCTCGCGCGAACCGCTTCGTGGGCCAACGTCATGAGCCATCGCTCCGGTGAGACCGAGGACACGACGATCTCGGATCTGGCGGTCGCGACCCGCTGCGGCCAGATCAAGACCGGTGCTCCCTGCCGGAGCGATCGGGTGGCCAAGTACAATCGACTTCTGAGGATCGAGGAAGAGCTCGAAGGCGTAGCGCACTACCCGGGGCGAGCCGCCTTCCCCCGCAGCTAGCCCGTGTCGGACACCACCCCAGCGCCGTCGAAGAGCCGCTTCAGAGCGGTGATCGGCTACGCGTCGCTGGGGCTGGTGATCTTTCTGGCGATCGCGGCGCTCCGCGGCTACCGTGATCTCCAGCTGGCGCGCGACCGCGCGGCCGGTATCGAGGCCGAAATCGCCGACACCGAGACCGAGATCGAGCATCTCGGCCGGCGACTCGAATTGCTTCGCAACGACCCGGCCACCCTCGAGCGTCTGGCGCGCGAGGAGTTGGGCATGGTGAAGCCGGGCGAGGTGGTTGTGCTCATGGAGCCCGACCCGTCCGCCGCCCGGCCTCGCTAGCCCGAGCTACTCGCTCCCGAGTGCCTGCGCCTTCTTCCGGTCGCCTCGCGCGAGCGTAACCTTGAGCGCGGGCGGCGTCACCAGCGTGGTGACGATCACCATGATCACGACGGCCGAGAAGATCGAGGGGTTGATGACCGGCTCCCCGTGGAGCACCAGAGACGCTCCGATGCCGGCGAAGATCAGGCCCACTTCGCCACGAGGCACCATGCCCACTGCGACCGAGATTCGGTCGAGACCCTTCTCGACGACCCCGAGAGCGCAAATCATCTTTCCGATGATCGCGACGATCGACAGCACGGCGGCGAAGCCGAGCACCTCGACCTGACCGAAGGTCGAGAGATCAACCTTGATACCCATCAAGACGAAGAAGACCGGCACCAGGAAGGTGTTGATGGGATGGAGCAGCTCTTCGACGTTGTGCTCGCCCCGGTCGAGGAAGGTTCGGTAGTGGACGTCGTCGAGGATGAGTCCGGCGGCGAAGGCGCCGACGATCGGAGCGAGTTCGATGACGTTCGCGATGTAGGAGAGCAAGAAGCAGAAGGCGAGCGCAATCGTCAGCAACAGCCCCTTGATCTGGAGCTTGCTGGCGAAGCCGAAGACGCGCGGCGAGAGCCAGGTGCCGAGGATGATCGCGCCGATCAGGAAGCCAGCCGCCTTGCCGATGATCATGAACACCGCGATTGGCTCGAGCTGCCCGCCCGTGTTCGCGGCCGAGATGACGCCCGAGACGACGGCCAGAATCACCAGGCCGAGAACGTCGTCGATCACCGCGGCACCGAGGATGATTTTGGACTCGCGCGCGTTGATCTTTCCCAAGTCGGAGAGCACGCGAGCCGTGATCCCGACACTAGTGGCGCAGAGTGTCGCCCCGATGAAGATGTGCACCAGTTGATCCTGCTCGGGCAGCATCCACATGGCGACGCCGAGGCCGAGGAAGAACGGCGCGATGATGCCCAGCGCAGCCACCAGGAGGCTCGAGAGGCCGACCGACATCATCTCCTTGACGTTCGACTCCATCCCGACCTCGAACAGCAACAGAATGACGCCGAGTTCGGCGAGAATCGTGATGCCGAAGTTGGTGCCGAGAAAGTCGAGACCGTTGTAGCCGAAGAGGACTAGGTTGCCCAGGACGACACCGGCGAGTAGCTCACCCAGGACCGCGGGTTGACCCACCCGCTCTGCAATCTCGCCGCCCACCTTGGCCGCCACCAGAATGATGACCAGAGCGAGGAGCACCGGCGTGACCGGACTTGCGTGTCCGCCGCCACCGTGGTCGTCGCCGTGTCCTTCGGTAGCAGCCGCTGCATCCGCCGCCGCGTCCACCATCCCGAAGCCCGGGCCGAAGCTCACGAGTGCCGCCAGCAAGAAGAGTCCCAGCACAGCTCTCCGCATCGTCGATCCTCCCTTATTTGATGAGCGGCAATGCTACATCACCAAAAATCCGAAATCGGGGGACACAATACTCATTTCTCGCCATCTAGCGAGTTGGGCGGGCGAGCCGGGCGAGAAATGAGTATTGTGTCCCCCGATTCTGTGACGCGCTCCGTTCTTGATCAGCTATCCCGCGTGCTTCGCTCCGGCGAGGCGTACCGGTCTCTCCTTTCCGGAAGTGAAGCGGCGCAGCGCCTACCGGTGCCGGCCGCCGCGTGGGTGAGCGAGCTCTTGGCCGCCGATCTGGGGCGGCGACATCTGGTGGTTGTGCCGCACGAGTCGGACGCGCTCGCCTGGGTCGAGGCGGCGCGCCTCTTCGGCGGTGAGGCGAGCTACTTCTCGGTGCCGGGGCTGACGCCCTATCAGGAGACGGAGACCTCGCTGATGGTTCGCTCGCAGGAGGCGCGAGCGCTGGCCGGGGCGCTCGACGGAAGGGCGCGCACGCTGGTCTGCACGCCGCGGGCTCTCTTTCGGAGACTGCCGACAGGCGAGGCGTTCGCGCGCTCGAGCGTTTTGCTCTCGGTCGGAGAGGACGCCGCTCCCGAAGCCCTGGCCGAGCACCTCGATGCTCACGGTTTCGAGCGGCGCGATCTGGTGACGGAGGTGGGCGAATTCGCGGCGCGCGGCGGCGTCTTCGATGTCTTTCCGCCTGGGCAACCCCTGCCGATTCGACTGGACCTCTTCGGCGACACGATCGAATCGATCCGTCACTTCGATCCCTCGAACCAACGGTCGAGCGGTGATCTCGAGCGCGTCTCTCTGTTGCCCCTGACCCTCTTTCGGGCGGACTCGGAGAAGGCCGATCTGCTCGCGGACCTACTCAGCGAGCGGCTGGGTGCGGAGGCTGGAATCGAAGTGGCGGAACGGATCGATGCCCTGCGCGAGCGGGGCCGATTCCCGGGCTGGGAGAACTACCTTCCGCTGCTCGAGATGGAGACGGTCGGCTTGGGCGATCTGTTCGCCGCGGACGCGCTGATCGTCTACCACGCAGACGACGTAGAGGCCGAGCTCACCGCCCACGCGGCCCGACTCGAGGCCGACTTCGAGGCGCGCATCGATCAGTCTCAACTGGCCCTACCCGCCGACGAGCTTGAACTGCCCGAGAGCCGCGTTCGCGGGCAGCTGGCTCGCGCCGAGTTGCGCGTCGCCGGAGCGCTCGGAACCGACGGGGTCGACTTCGGCTGCGCGCTGACGGACGTCCTCCAGGGGCAGCTGCCGCGTTTCCCGCGCGAAGTCGAGACGGCGGCGGCGCGGGGCGACCGGCTCGTGGTCTGCCACGCGCCTGAACATCGCGGCCGGATGGAGGAGCTCTGCGAAACCTACTCGCTGACCGTCGGCAGCGGTGGGGTGGAGCTGGTCGAAGGCGACCTCACCCGCGGGTTCCGTCTGCCGGCGGCGGGGGCGGCGTTGTTCGGCGAGGCGCAGCTCTTCACGCGGGGGGCGCCAGGCGTCGCGCGTCGCCGGCCCCGCTACGGGCCGTTCGTCTCCACGCTGAGGGATCTCAAGGTTGGGGACTATGTCGTTCACACCGACCACGGCATTGCCCAGTTTGTCGGCCTGCGCGCGGTGGGTGACGATGACGGCCGATCGGCGCCGGTGCCTCCGACGATCTCCGGAGGTGCCGAGCGGGCGGACTCGAGCTCGGTCGAAGTGATGGAGCTGCTCTACACGGGTGGCAAGACTCTGCTCCTGCCGCTCAGCCGGATGGACCTCATCCAGCGTTACAGCGGCATCGAGTCGGTGGCGCCGAAGCTCGATCGGCTCGGCGGGACCTCTTGGAGTCGGACCAAGGCGCGGGTCAAGGAGGGCATGCGCAAGCTGGCGAGCGATCTCCTCGAGCTCTACGCGCAGCGCAAGCTAGCGCGGGCTCCGGCCATGCCGGCGGGCGGTGATCTCGAAGGGCAGTTCGACGCCGCCTTCGACTACGAGGAGACACCCGATCAGCTCGAGGCGATCGAGGCGATCCGGATCGACCTCCAGCGCGAGCAGCCGATGGACCGCCTGTTGTGCGGCGACGTCGGCTTCGGCAAGACCGAGGTCGCCATGCGGGCCGCGCTCAAGGCGGTCGAGGGCGGCTACCAGGTTGCCGTTCTGGCGCCGACGACCATCCTCGCCGACCAGCACCTCGAGACCTTCCGGCGGCGGTTCGAGGGCTTCCCGGTGCGCATCGAGATGGTGTCGCGGTTCCGCTCGACCGCCGACGTCAAGGAGATTCGACTGGGGGCCAAGGAGGGGCGGGTCGACGTGCTGATCGGTACGCACCGGCTCCTCAGTCGCGACATCGAGCTGCCCAAGCTCGGCCTGATGATCGTCGACGAGGAGCAGCGCTTCGGCGTGGCGCAGAAGGAACGGCTCAAGGAGCTCAAGAAGAACGTGCACGTCCTGGCTCTGTCGGCGACGCCGGTGCCGCGAACCCTCCAGCTGTCGTTGGCCGGAGTGCGCGACCTGTCGGTGATCGAGACGCCGCCGCGCGACCGCATGGCGGTCGAGACCGCCATTGCCCCGTTCAGCGGCGAGCTGATTCGCGAGGCGATCGAGCACGAGCTCGACCGGGGCGGGCAGATCTACTACGTCTTCAACCGGGTCGAAGGCATCGAGGAGATGGCCGAGTACCTGCGCGAGCTCCTGCCGTCGATTCGGCTGACCATCGGCCACGGTCAGATGGACGAGCGCGAGTTGGCGGCGCGCATGCACGCGTTCAAGCGTGGCGATCACGATCTCCTGTTGGCCACCACGATCATCGAGAACGGCATCGACATCGCCAACGTCAACACCATGTTCATCCATCGGGCGGACCGGTTTGGCCTGGCCCAGCTCTACCAGCTGCGTGGTCGCGTCGGACGGAGCCATCAACTCGCCTACTGCTACCTGCTCGTGCCGTCGACGTCACAGCTCACCCAGGTGGCGCGAGAGCGCCTGGCAGCGATTCGCGAGTTCACCGAGCTTGGCGCGGGGTTCCGGGTCGCGGCGCGCGATCTCGAGATCCGCGGCGCGGGCAACCTGCTCGGCGCCGAGCAGAGCGGTCACATCGCGGCGGTGGGCATCGAAACCTATCTGAAGATGCTCGAAGAGACGGTGAAGGCGTTGCGCGGAGAAGAGGTGGAAGAGTCGGTCTCGACGGCGATCGACCTGCCGGTTCTGACGACCATTCCGGAGTCCTACGTCGCTGACGCCAATCTGCGCATGGAGCTCTACCGCAGGATCGCCGCCGCCGAAACAGACGAAGAGGAGTTCGTCTCGGAGCTGCGCGATCGATTCGGTTCACCTCCGAAGGAGGTCCTGCGGCTGGTAGAGATCGCCGCGCTCAAACGCCTCGCCGAACGGCTGCGGGTGCAGTCGATCTCGGCGCGCGGGCGAGAGCTTCAGGTGCGGCTGCGCACCGACGCGCGGATCGACGTGGAGCGCCTGATCGAGCTGGTCTCGGAGCGGTCAGACGCGAGCTTCAGTCCAAGTGGCGTGCTCACGCTCGGCGGCATCGACCCGGCGCGAATGGCGGTTGCGACGCGTGAGATCCTGCAGACGATCGGTACCTGACCGGCGAGAATCGTCTACGATCGGCGGCAGTGTTCCGCGCCTTCGCACCTCTGCTTCTCGTCCTGCCCTGGGCCCTCACCTGTGGCAGCGACCTGCCGCCTCCAGACACGGTGGCCAGGGTCGATGGTGCCGGCATCGAGCTGGGCGAGTTCGAGGGGTACCTCGAGGAGAGCTCGATCGACCTCGATGCCGGCCTCGACGAGCAGGTTCTGAGTCGACTCTTCGACGAGTTCCTCGACGAAACGCTGGTGCGGCGACTGGCGGTCGAAGAGGGGCTGGTCGAAGAGGGGGCCAGTCGCCGACAGGCGCTGGAGGCGCTGCTCGAGCTCCGCGTCGCCTCTGCACTGACCGACGAGCGCGTGCTTCAGTACCACCGCGCCAACCAGACACAGTTCGATCGACCCGAGCGCGTGCGCTTGAGTCAGATTCTGGTCGAGAGTCGAACCGCGGCGCAGGAGGCTCTCGATCAGTTGGAGTCCGGCGTGCCATTCGACGAGGTCGCTCGCAGAGTCTCTACAGAGCCCGCTGCAGTGCTTGGCGGCGATCAGGGGTATTTGGGCCGCGAGGACCTGCCACCGGCCTTCGCCGAGACCATCTTCGGTCTCGATGAGGGAGACTTCAGTGACATCGTTGCGGCCGACTACGGCTTCCACATCTTCCTCGTGACCGCTCGCCGCTCGGCCGAGGTTGTGCCGGTCGGCGAAGCCGCGGGCGAGATTCGGGAGCTCCTCCGTCGGAAGGAGACGCAGGAGGCCCGTCGTCAGCTGGTCGAGGAGGCGCGCGCCCGGTACAATACGAGCGTCTATGCGAGCAATCTTCCATTCGACTATCGAGGCTTTCGGAGCGGCGCGAGCGGCGGTTGACCGCTGCTTGCTGGCGCTCGTAGCGCTCGCCCTTCTGTCGACCGGTGTTGCGCCGGTCGCTGCCGAGACAAATCACCTGGTCGTGCGGGTCAACGACCGGATCGCCACCCTCTACGACTACGAGCAGGCGCGTGAGCAGTTGATCGAGGCCTTGCGCCGCTCGAGCCTGCCGCCTGACCAACTCCAGGAGCGG
Source organism: Candidatus Multivoradales bacterium (assembly GCA_965212505.1). Taxonomy (GTDB): domain Bacteria; phylum Acidobacteriota; class Thermoanaerobaculia; order Multivoradales; family JAHEKO01; genus JAHEKO01. Next base: position 3,796,944 of record OZ243123.1, on the reverse strand, counting down.
CTCGCCGACGTCGGCGTCGAGGTCATGAGTGACCTGCTCGAAGAGAAGCTCCTCATGGCGCGTGGCGACCAGATCGACGCGCAGCCGAGCCGCGACGAGGTCGATACCGCGATCGAACGCGCTCGCGAGCAGGCGGGGGTGCAGACCGATCAAGAGTTCGTCGAGGGGCTCGCAGCTTCCGGGTTCACGCCCGAATCGTTCCGTGTGCACCTCGAGAAGAACCTGACGATGAGTGGGGTGATGGGGCAGGAGGTGCGCCCGCGCATCCGGCTCAGCGAAGAGGACCTTCGGCGCTATTACCAGAAGAACCTCGAAGACTTCCGACTACCGGTGAAGCTCGACGTGCGCGAGGTGGTGGTGCTCGATTCGGCGACCACCGATCCGGTGAACCGGGCCTCGATCGCTCAGGACCTGGGCGAACGGCTCGAGGCGGCGGAGACAGCCGACGAGGTCATTGCCGAGTTCGAGTCGAAGGGACTGACGACCGGATGGATTCCGATCGGTTGGGTGGCCGAGGGCGACCTCGATCCGGCGCTCGAAGCGGCAATCTGGGATCTCGAGGTCGGTGAGTTCAGTGCCGCCGTTCCGGCTCGAGGTGGCCTGCACCTGTTCGAGATTCTCGATCGTCAGGAGGCGACCATCCAGGAGTTCGCCGCGGTGGCCGACGAGATTCGCGAGCAGGAGACGAACCGCCGCTTCGCGAGCGAGGTCGGCGACTACCTCGCAGAGCTCGAGCGCGACTCCTACGTCGTGATCAACCCGCCGCCCGAAGCGGCGTCGTTCCGCTCGGTTCTCCAGCGTCGTCGCGACGACGGGTTGGAACTCGACGAACGGCAACGGGCTCTCGCCAACGCCGGGCTCGAAGTGGCCTCCCCGGAAGCGGTGTCGGACGAAGGTGCAGCGGATGCGGGAGACGGCACGCAGCGCTAGCGGCGAGCGCTCTCGATTCCAACCGGCTACCCGGCCGGCCCTCACGCTTGCGTTTGCTGCACTCCTGCTGACGACCGCGATCTCGACGGCGCAGGAGACTGAAGCCACCTTCGTGGATGAGGCGTCGGTTGGCCTCGTCGAAGTTCCGGTTCAGGTGCTCGTCGACGGTCGCCCCGTTCGAGGGCTGACACTCGAGAACTTCGAGCTCTACGACCAGGGTCAGCCGCGAGAGATCTACAGCCTCGACGTGCTCGACATGTCGCCCGGCGTGGTCTTCGAGGAGCTGCCCGAAACCGGCTACTTCGGAGGTCTCGTGGCCGGCGCGCGGCGGAACTTCCTGTTCGTGCTCGACTTCGCCTATCCCGACTCCTACGACCCGGAGATCGGCGCCGGCCCAATCACCGCCGCGGTGCACGGCATGAAGGACACCTGGCTCGACCTCGAGAAGATGCTCGAGAGCGCCTTCCACGGAGAAGATCGGGTCGCCCTCGCCTACTTCAGTCCGCTGCGTGGCCTCAAGATGGTTCAGGGCTGGACCACCGATCGTGAGGCCGTCGCCCGGGCGATGGATCTTCTGCGTCGAATGATCGAGGTCGATGCCAAGGGGCTCGAAGAGTCGTGGGGCGACTGGGAGCCGACCGCGCGCCCCAGCCGGGCGGCCGGCCCGCTCGCGCTCTGGGCGACGCTCGACGACCTGCTCGCCGAGGCGCGAACCGCCGGCCTGCGCGCCGACCCGAATCTGCCCCACGAACAGGTCACCAGCCGACTCTTCGAAGGTCTGGTCAACGCTGGCAAGACGCTCGACTACGGCGCCGGTCCGCGCCACGTCGTCTACTTCTCGACCGGCTTCCCCGGCGCCTCACTCAAGAACCTGCGGTCGCTCATCCAGCAGTTCCGTCGAACTCACTGGTCGATCCAGAGCGTCTATACCGGCGGCCTCGGTTTCGGCTCGAACTCGCTCCACATGCTCTCGGGCGAAACCGGCGGCCAGGTCTTTTCGAACTCGAACGACGTCAGCACACTGCTCGAAGATCTGGTCGAAGAGACCGCGGTGACCTACACCCTGACCTTCGACATGCCCCCGCCCGGCAAGCGCGCCGCGTATCGCAAGCTCAAGGTCAAGCTGGTCGATGGCCCCAAGCGGGCTCGGGTGATCCACCGGAAGGGCTACTACTCGGCCGGGCCTTCGGCTGAGCCTTGAGCAGGCGTCTCTTGCGGTAGACTTGGGCAGCGATTCTGACCTAGAGCGTGAGAGATCGGAGGCGTTCATGCGCCGAGCTTGCTTTCAGTGGTACTTAACTGGGAGAGCGTGGGCTCTCGCGGCGGCGGCGTGCCTGCTACTTGCTGGAGCGCCCGACCTGACAGAAGCCCAATCGATCGAGCTACTCGCCGACATCGGCGACGGGCCGGAGGGCTCGGAGCCCGGCTCAGGTCTGGCGATCGGGAGCGTTCAGCTTTTCAGCGCGGACGACGGCATCCATGGCACTGAGCTCTGGGCGACCGACGTTGAGAACGGAAGCACGTGGCTAGTGAAGGACATCGCCCCCGGTTCGGCGAGTTCGGGTCCGTATACCTTTCGCGCGATGAACGGGGTTTGGTATTTCCGAGGCCAGGGGCTCTGGCGAAGCGACGGCTCCGAGGAGGGGACCTACAACCTGGCCGGCTTCGAAAGCTATCTCGCAGACGCCGTGGTCTTCGACGATGAGCTTTACTTTGCGGCCAATGGTGGGGGTGGGACCTTCCTTTGGAAGACGGACGGTTCCGTCGCTGGGACGAAGCTGGTGGCAGAACTCAACGTCTACGGCGAGCCGCTGATCGTCTTCGGTGGAGAGTTGTATTTTTTCGGCGACAAAGCTCTTTGGAAGACCGACGGTACCCCCGGGGGGGCGGTCTTGGTCAGTGATGCGGTCGAGTCGTCTATCTCCTCGTTTGTGATTTCTGGGTCGGAGCTCTTCTTCACGGCAGACTCCCAGGGTACTCACGAGCGTTTCTTGTGGAAAACGGATGGAACGCCGGAAGGCACGGTTCTCGCGTTCGAGAGCGAGGCCCCGAAGCTGCTGGCCGAGCTAAACGGTCGGCTGTTGTTTCAGAGCGGGAGTGGGGACCAGCGCCACCTGTGGTCGAGCGACGGCACACCAGAAGGGACCTTCGACCTTGACGCAAAATACTTCGCAGCGGGTGGCGAAGCGATACTGAACGACCGCCTCTACTTCGAAGGAGATGAAGACGCTCATGGCAAGGAGGTCTGGTCTACGGATGGAACGGTCGAGGGGACGCGGCTCGTCGTGGACCTGGAGCCAGGCGCGGGCGACTCGCATCCAGAGGACCTGACAGCGTTGAAGGATGCCGTCGTCTTCACTGCTATGGGTGCGGTCTGGGCAACGGATGGTACGTTCGAAGGGACTTCCAAAGTGGTCGACCTGGGAAGTCACAGAACCTTCTTCGTTGGGATGGGCGCCTTCGCCAGCTTCTCGAATTGGGACGAGATCTACGGAACCGAGCTTTGGCTGACCGATGGAACGACCGACGGCACTCACCTTGTTCACGACATCCATGTGAACACCATGGGTTCGAGCGGGGGGCTGTCGATCGCTTTGCCCGATCGCGTGTACTTCGAAGTTTGGGATCGCAGTATTTGGGAGAGCGACGGTACGTCGGCGGGTACGAAGAGCGCCGGGGACGTCGATTTCTACAATCGAGCAGATGCTCTGGGGAGTGGAAGGAGTTTCGCCGCGGTGGGCGACCGGGTCTTCTTTGCCGGCGCGGACTCCGAGGCCGGTACCGAGCTCTGGAGTCTCGCTCCAGGCGAGGCTCCCGCTCGGGTTGCCGACATCCGCCCGGGACCGGAGTCGTCCGGCTATTGGTGGGTTGACAACTACTCAAACTATGAGGGGCCGATCGAGTTCACGGCAGCAGGAGGCCTCGTTTACTTCTTTGCGGACGACGGAGTTCATGGGAACGAGCTCTGGCGAAGCGACGGTACCCCAGCTGGAACCCGGCTGGTTCGCGATATTTTGCCTTCCCTCAATTCGGTCGAGGTGAACGACAAGATGGTCGCCGTTGGAGACGAGGTGTTCTTCTCGGTGCTGAGCCAGGAGCTCTGGAAGAGCGACGGTACCGAGGCCGGTACGGTGCGCGTGAAGGCACTTGACTTCCCGTGGGGCGGTCAGATGCAGGCAGCTGGGGGAACGGTCTACTTCCAGGCTTCAGAGGGAGACGACTCGCCTCACGGTTTCGGGCTTTGGAGCAGCGACGGCACCGAAGCAGGTACGACGATGGTCGCAGACCTCAGCCCTGAGGGCAGCTTAGCGGGTTCGCTTACTGCGGCTGGAGACAGACTCTTCTTCACGGTCTCAACTCCGGAGGAGGGGAGCGAGCTCTGGGTGGCCGAAGGGCGGAGTGCCCGCCTGGTGACGGAAGTGGTGCCCGGGCCTGACTCCTCCTGGCCCGACAGGCTCACATCGGTGGGCGACCTCGTCTACTTCACGGCGAATGACGGAGTCCACGGTCGGGAACTATGGCGAACCGACGGGACGGCCGCTGGAACCTACATGCTCCGTGATATCGGTGAGCCGGGCGCCTCCGGACCGGAGGGCCTCGCGAACGCCGACGGGTGGCTTCTATTCAACGCTGACGATGGTGTGAGTGGCAGGGAGTTGTGGATGAGCGATGGCACGACCAGCGGCACTTTCCTTCTGGCGGACCTGGAGCCTGGTCCGCTCGACTCGAGCCCACTTGGGTTCAACTTCGTCGATGGCGAGGTCGTCTTCTTTGCCGACGTGGCTCCTTGGGGGCGGGAGCCCTGGTCGATTCACGAGTGGGGCGGTACCCATGTTCTCGAAGTAAGTCGCGACGGCGAGGGCGCCGGCTCGGTCGAAAGTGAGCCAGCTGGCATCTCTTGCGGTCTCGATTGCATCGAGGTCTACAACCATGGAACGCCAGTACTACTCAGCGCTGAGCCCGAACTGGGCTCAGAGTTCTCGGGGTGGAGTGGCAGCTACGACTGCAGCGAGGGCCAGCTCGCCCTGGCCGGGCCCACGACCTGCATCGCCACCTTCGGCCCCTGCTCCATCGACAGCGAGGTCCGGATCGATCGGGTCTCGATCAACGAGTCGAAGACGATCTCGGCCTGCAACGTGCTCCACGTGGGACCCGCGGTCTCGGTGGAGTCCGGTGTGGACCTCATTCTCGAGGCGGGGAACAAAGTGGTCTTCTACGGCACGTTCTCGCTCGCCGAAGGCTCGTCACTCGCGATCGGCCTTCGCCAGCCTGACTAGCCGCCCTCGCGCGTAGGGCGGTAGTCCCTCCGCTCAGCCAACAGTTTCGCCGCGCCCGACCCAGGCGGCTTCTCCCAGGCGAAGGGCCTCTGGGGAGGTCGGAGGCCGGTTGAGTCGCCTCCAGCGTGGTGGCCCGCCCTCGATTAGAGGGGCTCGCGGTGGAGCCGTGAGGACCCTCGTGACAGAGTGGACTCTACGGGTGGTCCAGAGTGGAAAATTATGGACACAAGTGGCCAATTCCTGCTAATCTTCTGCAGATTCGCTGGTAGTTGGACGGGCGGTGTCCATGTTTCGTGGTAGTGCGTCGGCAAAGATCGACTCGAAAGGCCGTTTGAAAATTCCGACGGGCTTTCGCCGTGTGCTCGAAGAGAGCTACGGGCGGGAGGTGTTCGTGACCTCCATCCTGGGCGATGCCGCGCTCGTGTATCCACTGCAGGTCTGGGAGGAGTTCGAAGAGCGCCTCGCCAAGCTGCCGTCCACCGATCGGACGAAGCGTCGACTCTTGGAAAGGGTCGGCTATTACGGGCAGCAGACTCAGCTCGATGCGCAAGGTCGGGTCGTTATACCTCAGATTCTTCGGGAGAGCGCCGAGATGGCCGGCGAAGCCGTCGTCAGCGGGCGACTCGATCACCTGGAGGTCTGGAACCACCAACGTCTTCTGGATCGGTTCGCGCAGGAGGAGTTCTCGGAAGAGGACTTCGCCTACTTGACCGAGCGAGGAGTCTAGACACGACCGGGCGCCGCGGTCTGAGGCTGAGCGGCGAACGTGCGGCACATACCTGTTCTGTTGCGGGAGTCGCTGGAGCTTTTGGCTCCAGAGCGGGGCGGTCTCTACGTCGACTGCACGCTGGGCCTCGGGGGTCACGCCGAGGCTCTGCTGCAAAAGGCGCCAGAGGCTCAGCTTGTAGGAATCGATCGCGACCCGCGAGCCATCGAGCTGGCGGGGGAGCGACTCAAACCATTCGGGGATCGAGTTCAGTTGGTGACGGGAGAGTTTTGGGATGTGCGGGAGCTACTGGGAGAGCGAGGCATCGAAACGGTCGACGGCGGTTTCCTGGCCGATCTCGGCGTCTCGTCGATGCAGCTCGACACACCCGAGCGCGGCTTCAGCTTTCGCTTCTGCGGTCCGCTGGACATGCGCATGGGCCAGAGCGGAATGACCGCTAGGGACATCGTCAACGAGTACTCAGAGGGGGAGCTTGTGCGGATCTTCAGAGAGTATGGCGAGGAAAGAAGGTCGAGACGGATCGCACGAGAGATCGTCGACCGGCGTCGCGAGACTCCACTCGAGACCACTGAGGAGCTACGCGACCTGGTCGCCGAGATCTCCGGCCCGCGCCACCGCCCTGGCGCTCGGCGGATCGATCCGGCCACGCGCGTCTTCCAGGCGCTTCGGATCGAAGTGAACGAGGAGCTCGCTGGGCTCGAGAAGCTGCTCGACGGCACCGTCGAACTGCTCGAGCAGGACGGTCATCTCGTGGTGATCTCCTACCACAGCCTCGAGGATCGAATCGTCAAACACACGCTCCGTGGACTGGCCCGCGGCGAGGTCGACGAGACCACCGGCCGGACCCGTTCCGAGACCCAGGCGATCGAGCTCCTCACCGGCAAGCCGGTGCGTCCGAGCGAAGAAGAGGTCGCCGCCAACCCGCGTTCGCGCTCCGCGCGCCTTCGTGCTGCGAGGAGGATCTAGGCGGATGATGCCGTCCCGCCTCCTCGGGCGTCGGCGCTCCTCTCCCTTCTGGGTATGGAGTGGGTTCGAGGGTGACGGCCGATTCGCTCGCCGAGGTTGTGTAGCGGCACCTTCCTGCTCCATCTCGGGCGGTGGAGCGTGATGGGGGCGACCCGCTAGATGCGCAATGCCTACGCAGTCCGGCGCCCGGTTCTCAACCCGTACCTCGTGCGGGAGCGGGACCGGCGGCGCCATCGGGAGCTCGCGAGCGTCCTGGTGATCAGCCTGGCGGTGGCGCTGTGCCTCATCGCCTATGTCTGGATGCACGTCGAGCTCCTGCGCGTGGGCTACGAAGTACACGTTCTCGAGCAGCGTCTCGAAGGCACCGAGCGTGATCGCGACCTGTTGCTCCTCGAGGTCAACTACCTCTCGGGCCCCGGCAGACTCGAAGAGCGCGCGGTTCAGGAGCTCGGCATGAGCAAGCCAGAGCTCGGTCAAGTCATTTTCGAACGGGAGATCCGGTGAAGAGCCGCCTGATCCTCGTCGTTGTCGTGCTCGCGGCCTGGGCTGGTCTGGTGACCGCCCGTCTCTACCAGCTCCAGGTCGTCGAGCACGATCGGTACAGCGAAATCGCGGAGGGCCAGCAGCAGGACGAGCTCAAGCTGGAGCCGCCGCGAGGCACGATCTTCGACGCCCGAGGTCGCGAGCTCGCCGTTTCCGTCACGGTCGACTCGGCCTACGTCGACCCGACTCGGGTCGACCAGCCCGACCGACTGCTCTCGCAGCTCCAGAGTGTTGCGGAGATCGATTCGGCGGCGGCGGAGCGCGCCATTCACCGCTCGGGACGCTTCGCCTGGGTCGGTCGAAAGCTTGCGCCCGAAGTTTCGGCTGAGCTCAGAGAGCTCGAGACGGACGACCTGCACTTCCTCCAGGAGAGCCGTCGTTGCTACCCGATGGGTCGCCTCGCCGGTCCGGTGCTCGGCTTTGTCGGCCTCGATCCGCACGGACTCGAAGGGCTCGAAGCGCGCTTCGAAAGTCGCTTGGCCGGTTACGCGGTCGAGCGGACGGTACTTCGCGACGCCCAGCGTCGGACGGTGATGATGCCGGCGATGTCGTTCTCGGAGGCTGAACCCGGACTCGACCTCCATCTGACCATCGACGCGACCATTCAGCACATTGTCGAGCGCGAGCTGCGCGCGGCGGTGGAGCGCCATCGTGCGAAGAGCGGCAGCGTCGTGGTTCTGGACCCCTGGAGTGGAGCGGTCCTGGCGATGGCGTCGGCGCCCGACTTCGACCCGAACGAGTTCGGCACGTCGACGCGCGACGAGCGTCGCAACCGCGCGGTCACCGATGCCTACGAACCGGGCTCGACCTTCAAGGTCATCACGGTCGCTGCGGCGCTCGAGGCGAACCTGGTCGCCCCGACGGACGTCTTCGACTGCGAGCACGGCAGTGTGATTGTCGAGGGCAAGCGAATCCGCGACCACAAGCCGTTCGGCGACCTGACGTTGCAGGAGGTGCTCGCACTTTCGAGCAACGTCGGCACCATCAAGGTCGGGCAGATGGTCGGCGATCAGGCGCTCTACGACCAGATTCGCGCGTTTCGTCTCGGCGAGCCGACCGGTATCGATCTTCCGGGCGAAAGCGACGGGATCGTCAACCCGCTCGCCACCTGGGGCAAGCGCGGCGGAGCCTACATCTCCTTCGGGCAGGGCATCTCGATGACGGCGCTACAGCTGGCGGGCGTCTTCGGGGCGATCGCCAATGGCGGCAGTCTCTATCAACCGTATGTGGTCGCCGGCTTCGGCCGCGACGGCGCGATCGAGTCGCCGGTCGAGCGGCCAGTGTTGCTCGGCAAGCCGATCGACCCAGCGACCGCGCTGACGCTCGAGCGGATGCTCGAGACGGTCGTCGAAGACGGCACCGCGACCGCCGCTGGAGTGCCGGGCTATCGCGTCGCCGGTAAGACCGGAACGGCCCAGATCGCAGCCGAGGGCGGCTACTCGCCCGATCGTTTCATTGCCAGCTTTGCGGGCTTCGCTCCAGCACGCGACCCGGCGCTCGTCGCCGTGGTGCGCATCGACGAGCCGCGGGGGGCGTACCACGGGGGCGACGTGGCGGCTCCGGTCTTCGGAGCCATCGCCGAACAGGTGTTGTTCTACCTGGGAGTGCCGCCCGATCGGTCGGCTCCTCTCGCTTGGCCGGGCGAGCGTCTGGCCGAGGCGCCGCCGGTGACGGACGAGGAGGGCGTCGCGGGCCTCTGAGCACGCGCCGATGAAACTCATGGAACTCATCGCCGATCTGCCGATCACCGGCACCCTCGCCGCCGAGGTGAGAGGCCTGGAGGTCTCGGGCGTCACCCACGACTCGCGTCAGGTGACGGCCGGAGATCTCTTCGTGGCGATTGCCGGCGATCGTTTTGATGGGCGGGTGTTCGCTGGCGATGCCGCCGAACGTGGAGCGGTAGCGGTCCTCGGAGCCGGTGAGCCACCGGCCGGGCTGAAGATCCCCTGGATTGCCGCCGAGTCGCCCCGGGAGCTTCTCGGTCCGCTGGCTGCGCGCCTCTACGGTCAGCCCGATCGCGAGCTCGTGAGCGTCGGCGTCACCGGCACCAATGGCAAGTCGACTCTCGTCGCTCTGCTCGCGGCGATGCTCGAAGCGGCGGGGCGGTCGACCGGTGTCGTCGGCACGCTGGGCTACCGCTTCGGCGATCGCAGCTTCGGAGAGGGGCGCACGACTCCCGAGGCGTCCGATCTGTTCCGGATCCTCCGCGAGATGCGAACCGAGGGCGCCACAGCTCTCGCGATGGAGGTCTCGTCTCACGCGATGACGCTCGGGCGGGTGGGCGGCATGCGCTTCGACCTGGCGCTGTTCACCAATCTCACGCGCGACCACTTCGACCTCCACTCCGACTTCGAGCACTACTACCAGGCCAAACGGAGCCTGTTCGACCAGCTCGTCGACGGCGGTAAGGCGGTGGTGAACGTCGCGGATCCTTACGGGCGTCGGCTCCTGGGCGATCTCGAGGGCCGGCCGATCGAGGTCGTGACCTACGGTGCGGGCGGCGATGTCCTGGCGACCGCCGCCGATCTCGACACCCGCGGCATTCGCGCATGCCTCCAGACGCCACGCGGCGAACTGCGCATCGAGTCGCCACTTCTAGGTGGCTACAACCTGGAGAACCTCGCCGGCGCGGTTGCGGCGGCGGAGGCACTCGACCTGCCGCACGAGGCCGTCGTCGAAGCGCTGGCCGGGGTGCGTGGCCTGCCGGGGAGGATGGAGGCGATCGACGCCGGCCAGGACTTCCCGGTGTTGATCGACTACGCACACACCGACGCGGCGCTGGCCGCTGCGCTGCGCTCGCTGCGGGGGCTTTCGGAGCACCGCGTCGTCCTGGTCTTCGGTTGCGGCGGCGATCGCGACCCCGGTAAGCGAGTTCTCATGGGCCGGGTCGCGGGCGAGCTCGCCGACCTGCCAATCGTCACCTCCGACAACCCGCGCGACGAGGATCCGCTCAAGATCATCTCGGCGGTCGAAGAGGGGCTGCGCCTGAGCGGCAACGACAACTATCGAGTGGTGCCCGATCGACGCGAGGCGATTCGGCGCGCGATCGCACACGCCGGCCCTGGTTGGTCGGTGTTGATCGCGGGCAAAGGGCACGAAGAGGTGCAGATCGTCGGCGACCAGACGCTGCCCTTCTCCGATCGAGCCGAAATCGAACAAGCCCTGGAGGAGCGCCATGGCGCGCGGGATCGTGGCTGAGGCCGCCGCCGCGATGAGCGGTGAGGTGGTCGTGGGCGACCGCGATCGCGCCTGGTCCGGCGCTGCGCTCGACTCCCGCAGAGTGAGCGGTGACGAGCTCTTCTTCGCCCTCCCGGGGGAGCAGAGCGACGGACACCGTTTTGTCGGGAAGGCGATCGGCGCGGGGGCCGCCGCGGCGATCGTGCATGAACCGGTGGAGGCACCGGAGGGCGCCACTCTGGTGCGGGTCGACGACACCTTCGAGGCGCTCCACTCGCTCGCCCGCGCGGTGCGCGAGCGTCTTCCGGAACGCCTCGTGGGAGTCACCGGCTCGGCCGGCAAGACGACGACGAAGGAGCTGCTGGCGGCGATGCTCGCGACGACCTGTCGGGTCGCCCGCAACCCCGGCAACCTGAACAATCTCTACGGCTTCCCGCTCTCGTTGCTCGGCATCGAAGAGGGGACCGAATGGATGGTCGCCGAGATGGGTATGTCGACGCCGGGCGAGCTCGGTCGCGTCAGTCGGCTCGGCCGGCCGGACGTCGCCGTGTTCACCAACGTGCGCCCGGTTCATCTCGAGTTCTTCGACAGCGTCGACGCCATCGGCGACGCCAAAGCCGAGCTGCTCGAGGGGGTGGCGGACGACGGTCTCGTGATCGCCAACGCCGACGACCCCCAGGTCGTGCGCATCGCCGGGCGCCACGCGGGGCGGGTGGTCTGGTACGGACTCGAGGCGGCCGCGGACTACCGGGCGGTCGAGATCGAAGCGCTGCCGGCGTCGCGTACCGGGAGTCGATTCCGTTTCGTCGCGCCGGACGGCTCCATCGATGTCGAACTGGCGCTCTACGGGCGCTTCAACGTCGAGAACTTCCTGGCCGCGGCAGCTTGTGCTCACGAGCTGGGCGTCGAGCTCGAGGCGATCGCCCGGGCCGCCGGCTCGATCGAACCCGCCGCACAGCGCGGGGTCGTGCACCGTGTCGGTGACGTCATCGTTGTCGACGAAAGCTACAACTCGAATCCTGACGCCTGTCGCAAGGCGCTCGAAGCGGCGCTCGATTTTCCGGCGCGGCGGCGCTGGGCGGTGCTCGGCGACATGCTCGAGCTCGGCCCCGACGCCGACGAGTACCACCGGAGCGTCGGCAGGCATGCGGCGAGCCTCGGCTACTCCCCGACCTTTGGAGTGGGCGAGCTGTCGCAGGAACTGGTGGCCGGCGCGACGGCCGGCGGCGTGGAAACTGCCTGGTTCGCTGATGCCGACGCCGCGGTCGAGATTGCGAATCGGCTCGAGCCGGGCGACCTCGTGATCGTCAAGGGTTCCCGCGGAATTGGCCTCGAGAAGGTCGTCGCGCGGTTGGTCGAGCTCGGGGGAGAGGGCTAATGCTCTATCACCTCCTCTACCCCCTGAGCGAGGACTTCGCCGTCTTCAACGTGGTGCGCTACATCACGTTCCGCGCCGCTGCGGCGGTGGTCACCGCCCTGGTGCTGACCCTGGTGCTCGGCCCGGGGTTCATCCGGTGGCTGCGACGCCTTTCGATCGGTCAGAACATCCGCGAAGAGGGGCCTCAGCACCATCAGACCAAGGCCGGCACCCCGACCATGGGGGGTCTGCTCATTCTCTTGTCCCTGGTCGCTCCCACGCTGTTGTGGGCGCGGCTAGACAACCTCTATATCTGGCTGGCGCTGGGCGTCACGGTCGCCTATGGAGCCATCGGCTTCGCAGACGACCTTCTGAAGGTCCGGCGCGGCAACAACAAAGGGCTCTCTGCGAGAGCAAAATTCGTGTACTCGGCGCTGGTGGCCGTCGCAGGCGGAATCATCCTCAACTATCTGCCCAACGACTACAACTTCACACCCACCATAGCTTTCCCATTCTTCAAGACCGCGATTTTCGACGTCGGCCTACTTTATGTTCCGTTCGTTGTTCTCGTCCTGACCGGGGCCTCCCATGCTGTCAACCTCACCGACGGCTTGGATGGGCTGGCGATCGGGGCGGCAATGATCGCGGCGGCCACCTACGCCATATTCACGTACATCGCCGGTAACTCCGTCGTTGCGGGTTACCTCCAAGTCACCTACGTGCGAGGCGTCGGGGAGGTCGCGATCTTCTGCGCGGCCCTTGTCGGCGCAAGTCTCGGCTTTCTCTGGTTCAACTCTCACCCCGCCGAGGTGTTCATGGGCGACGTCGGGTCGCTCTCCATCGGTGGCGCCATCGGCATCATGGCCGTGCTCTCGAAGCAGGAGATCGTCCTCGTTCTGGTGGGCGGCCTGTTCGTGCTCGAGGCGCTCTCGGTGATCCTGCAGGTGGGTTCGTTCAAGCTGACCGGCCGGCGCATCTTCCGCATGGCGCCGCTCCACCACCACTTCGAGCTCGGCGGGTGGGCCGAGTCCAAGGTCATCGTGCGCTTCTGGATCGTTGCGATCCTGTTTGCGCTAGTGAGCCTGTCGACCCTGAAACTGCGATGAGAACCCCCTGGACAGATCGCGACTGGAACCGGGTTCTCGTCTACGGACTGGGCGCCTCGGGTCTGTCTGCGGCGCAGCTTCTGCGCGCTCGTGACGTCTCGGTGGTCGCTGTCGATCGGCGAGGCGTAGAGGAGATCGAACTCGGCGCGCTGGCGGGCGATCCGGGGCTCGAGCTCCTGGTGGGCGCCGATCCTCAGGTGCTCCCCGGCGCCTTCGACGGCGTCGTGTTGAGTCCCGGGGTGCCGCTCGAGCAGCCGCTGGTGCGCGATGCGCTGCGGCGCGGCGTGCCGGTCATCTCGGAGATCGAGTTGGGCTTCGCCCTGCTGAACGGCCCGGCGGTGGGCATTACCGGCTCGAACGGCAAGAGTACGACCACGGCGCTCGCCGGCGCGGCTTTGAAGGCGTCGGGTTTTGGAGTTGAGGTGTGCGGCAACATCGGTACCCCGCTGACCGCGCGAGTCGAGGGTGACGAGGGCCGCATTTTTGTCGTCGAGCTCTCGAGCTTTCAGCTCGAGTCGGTCGACACGTTCCACCCGCGCGCCGCGGCGCTGCTCAACCTGAGCGCCGATCACCTCGACCGTCACCACGACTTCGAAAGCTATCGCGCCGCCAAGGCACGCATCTTCTCGCGCCAAGAGTCGGGCGACATCGCCGTGCTGAACGCCGACGATCCGCAGGTTGCGGAGATGGGCGCTCGGGCACGGCGACGCTACTTCTCGCGCCGCGGTCGGGTGGACGACGGCTGCTATCTCGACGGCGAACGAGTGATCGAGACCGCCCCGGGGGAGCCCGAGCTGGAACTCTTTCGGCGAGACGACCTGCAGCTCGTCGGAGGCCACAATCTCGAGAACGCCATGGCGGCCGCGCTCTTGGCCCGGGCGATGGGAGCCGACTCCGAGGCCGTGCGCGCCGGGTTGGCGAGCTTCGGCGGCCTCGAGCATCGCCTGCAGCGGGTGGCCTCGATCGACGGCGTCGAGTGGTTCGACGACTCCAAGGGCACCAACGTCGACGCGACGCTCCGGTCGCTCGGGAGCTTCCCGGAGGGCCGCGTACATCTGATCCTCGGCGGCCGTCACAAAGGCGGTGACCCGCAAGAGCTGACCGAGGCGGTGCGTGCGAAGGCGCGCCGCGTCTACCTGATCGGCGAGTCGGCCCAGCGTTTCGATGAGGCGCTGCCCGAAACGACCGCCCGCGAGCGCAGCGGCGATCTCGAGACCGCCGTCGACGCCGCGTCGAGCCAGGCGAGGGCGGGCGACATCGTACTGCTCTCACCGGCCTGCGCCAGCTTCGACCAGTACGACAACTTCGAGGCCCGCGGCCGTCACTTCGTGGAGTTGGTCCGGCGATTGGAGGGGCAGCGTGGCTAAGAAGCTCGCCTTCGATCGCATTCTCTTCACCACGGTGATGATCCTCGTGGGCCTCGGGGTGGCCATGGTCTTCTCGGCGAGCGCGCTGGCCGGGATGCCCCAGGGGAAGGTGCTCAACCCCTTCCTTTTGAAGCAGTGCATCGCCGCTGCCGCCGGCCTGATCGGCATGTTGGTGGCGATGCACTTCGACTATCGCTGGTTGCAGCGAAAGCCGGTGATCTACACCCTGCTCGGCGGCGTCGCTCTGCTTCTGGTGATCGCGCTGCTGAGCCCGAAGGTTCGCGGCACGAATCGCTGGATCGATCTGGGCCCGGTCTCGATTCAGCCTTCAGAGCTGGCCAAGTTGGTGCTGGTGCCCTACCTCGCCTACCTGATCACCAAGATGAAGGACGAGAGCCGTCAGATTCAGCTGCTGCTCCCTGCGGGTGTCGTCACAGCTGTGCTCGCCTGGCTGGTCTTCCTCGGTCGGGACCTGGGAAGCGCTCTCATGCTGGGCGGCATCGCCGGACTCATGCTCTTTCTCGCCGGCCTGCCCTGGCTCTACCTGGGCGTCATGGGGATCAGTCTGGTCCCCGCAGTGGCCTCGTCGATCTTCTTGGTGCCGTATCGCTGGAGCCGGCTGGTCGCGTTTCTCGAGCCCGAGAAGTTCCGTCAGACGAGCGGCTTCCAGCCGTTCCAATCTCTCGTGGCGGTCGGATCGGGCGGTGTCTTCGGGCTCGGTCTGGGCGGCGGCTACCAGAAGCTGCACTTCCTGCCCGACGCCAACTCCGACTTCGTCTACTCGATCGTCGCGGAGGAGCTCGGGATGGTCGGCGCGGTGGGAGTCCTCATGCTCTTCGGGGTGGTCCTCTGGCGCGGCACCCGGGCAGGCTTCCGAGCGCCCGACGACTTCGGCCGCTACCTGGCCTGGGGGCTCACCTGCTACCTGGTGCTCCAGGCGCTCATCCACGTCAGCGTCTCGGTGGTCATCCTGCCGACCACCGGCATCACCCTTCCTTTCCTTTCCTACGGAGGCTCCTCGCTGGTCGTGACCATGGTGGCGTCGGGTGTCCTCCTCAATGTGTCGCAGCACGGGTGATGGATGAGTTCGCGAAAGCACGTCCTCATGGCCGGCGGCGGTACGGGTGGACACGTCTTCCCGGGGTTCGCGGTGGCGAGCGAGCTCGAGCGTCGCGGCTGGACTACGAGTTGGGTGGGCCGTTCGGGTGGCATGGAAGAGCGTCTGGTCGAGGAGCGGGGCTTGCCGTTCCATCCGCTCCCCGCCAGTGCGGTGGTGGGGCGTGGACCGCTGGCGCGACTCTCCGCGATCACCACACTCCTGCGATCCTCTTTGGCGGCGCGCGGGCTGGTGAAGCGGACCGGGGCCTCGGTGGTCCTCGGCACGGGCGGCTACGTCTCGGTGCCGGCGGTCGTCGGCGCGCGACTTGCGTCCTGCCCGAGAGTCTTGCTCGAGCCGAACGCTCGAGCGGGCGCCGCCAATCGGTGGCTCTCGAAGAGCTCGCAGGCGGCTGCGCTCGCCTATCCGACCGCCGAGCCGGACTTCCGCTGCCGAACGGAGATTACGGGCGTCCCCGTTCGGCCGGAGTTTTTCGAGGTGCCCCCCTCGGCGCCTTCGGCGCCTCGAATCTTGGTACTCGGAGGGAGCCAGGGCGCCCTCAGTTTGAACAAGCTCCTCCCGGAGGCGTTCGAGCGCCTCGCCGAGAGCTTTGCCGATCTCGAAGTCGTGCATCAGGTCGGCCGACACGAGGAGACGACGCGGGAGGTCTACGCTCGCCTGTCGCTCGATCGGTCGCGAGTGCAGCTGGTGTCGTTCATCGACGACGTGGCCTCGGCCATGAGTTCGGCGAGCGTTCTGATCTCGCGCGCCGGAGCCGTCACGCTGGCCGAGATCTGCGCGGCCGGGCGACCGGCACTCCTCCTGCCGCTGGCGATCGCGGGTGGGCACCAGCGCGACAACGCGCAGGCGCTGGTCGATGCTGGGGGCGCGGTGATGCTCGAGGAGAGCTCCTCGGTCGCCGAAGTGGTCCAGGTGCTGGAACCTCTTCTCGCCGACGCCGCGCGCCGGAGCGACATGGGCGCATCGCTGACCCGTCTCGGTCGTCGCGACGCGGCGGCGCGAATCGCCGATCTCGTGACCTCGGTGGCGCTCGGAGACTCCTCATGAGAGCCGGGAACTGACCATGTTCACGCGCTTCATCCAGCTTTCGCGCATCCACTTCGTCGGTATCGGCGGAGCGGGTATGAGCGGCATCGCAGAAGTACTGCTCGACTACGAGCTCGAGGTGAGCGGCTCCGATCTGGTCGAGAGCGGCGCCACGCGCCGGCTACGGGAGCTGGGCGCCCGCGTCGAGATCGGACATTCGGCGGCACACGTCGAGGGGGTCGACCTGGTGGTGATCTCGTCGGCAGTGGCGCAACAGAACCCGGAAGTCATCGCCGCGCGCGAGAACAACATCACCGTCGTGGGCCGCGCCGAGATGCTCGCCGAGCTCATGCGGCTCAAGTACGGCATCGCCGTCGCCGGCACGCACGGTAAGACGACCACGACCTCGCTGGTGGGAACCATCCTGACCGAAGCCGGTCTCGATCCGACGGTGATCGTCGGCGGCCGCCTGCGGGTTTCGGGCACCGGCGCGCGGCTCGGCCGGAGCGACTACCTGGTCGCCGAGGCCGACGAGTACGACCGGAGCTTCCTGCGGCTGCAGCCGATCGTCGCGGTGATCACCAATATCGATCGCGAGCACCTCGACACCTACGGAGACGAGGAACAGATCCGAGAGGCGTTTGTCACCTTTGCCAACAAGGTGCCCTTCTTCGGGCAGGTGATCGTCTGCTTGGACGACCCGAACGTGCAACAGATCATGCCGCGCTTGGCCGATCGGCGAGTGGTCACCTACGGCCTCTCCCCGCAGGCGGACCTGACGCTGGTCGACCTGGAGCGCGTCGGAATCGGCTGTCGATTCACTGTCCTCTCGACCACTCAGGGAGCGCTCGGGTCGATCGAGCTGCCGATGCCGGGCCTGCACAACGTGCGCAACGCTCTTGCGGCGGTCCTGGTCGGACTGAGCCTCGGCTTGGAGTTCGACGCGATCTCGTCGGCTCTTGCGGGCTTCTCGGGGGTTCACCGCCGGTTCGAACAGATCGGCACCTGGCAGGGCGCCACCCTGGTCGACGACTACGCACACCACCCGACCGAGGTGGCTGCGACGCTCGAGGCGGCTCGTTCCGCCTTCCCCGGCTCCAAGATCTGGGCGGTCTTCCAGCCGCATCTCTACTCGCGAACGCGCGACCAGGCCGACGAGTTCGGACGCTCTCTCCTGCTCGCCGACAGTGCGATCGTGACCGACGTCTACGCCTCCCGCGAGGAGCCCCTCCCGGGGGTCCACGGCGGGCTGGTGGTCGATGCGGCGCGTGAGAGCGGCCACCGACACGTGGAGCTCTGTCCCGACTGGCACGACATTCCGGCGCTCCTTCGCAACGAGGTGAACCCAGGCGACGTGATTCTGACTTTGGGGGCCGGCGACATCTACCGGTTGGCGGAAGAACTCTCCAAGGAGGCGGCGGCATGAACGAGTTCGGGCGTACCGCGCCCCCTCGCCCCGCAGAGGGCTCGGAGATGTATCGCCGCCGCCGAGAGGTGGTGCCGATTCGTCGCGCGAGCCTCGCTCGACGGCTGGCAAGGCCGCTGGCGACCGCGCTGGCGATTGTGGGAGTGCCAGCGGCTGCCGCCTACTGGTCGGCCACGACCACCTACCTGCGTGTGTCGGAGATCGAGGTCTCTGGAACCGAGCGCGTTTCGAGGGCGTGGGTTCGAGAGTCGCTGGCGCCGCTCCGCGGCGAGCATCTCCTGTGGACCGGCATCGACGACGTGCGCGGTCGGCTCGACAGTCACGAGTGGATTCGCGACGTGGCCGTTCGCAAAGAGCTGCCCGATCGGCTGCACGTCGAGGTGGAGGAGCGCCGACCCGATGCGTTGCTCCGGAAGCACGGAAACCTCTACTTTGTCGAGCGCGACGCGAGTGTGATTGCGGCGTTCGACGAGCGCCTCCTGGGCGACGAGCTCTTGACCGTACGGGCGCCGATCGGCTCCCGCTACGAGGTCGAGCCGGCGCTCGACCTGGCCGCTGAATGGCGGCGTATCGATCCGAAGTGGAGCGGGCCGATCTCGGAGATCGAGATCGTCGGCGATGCCGACTTCCGCGTCCATTCCAAAAATGTCGAATTCCCGATGTTGGTGAGCTCGGCGACGCTCGCAACGGGGCTCGATCGGCTCGGCTGGCTACTGCCGCAGCTAGAGCGCCGTTATGACGCCATCGACTCCGTCGACATCAGATTTTCTCGTCAGATTGTTTTTCAACCCGCGGCGAGTCCGCAGAGAGAGGAAGGGTGAAGAGAATGCCTAAGCCAGAATCGCATCTGGTGGCCGTCGACATCGGTTCGTCGAAGGTCGGCGTACTGATCGCGCAGCCGGCCGAGGACGGAGGTGTCGAAGTCGTCGGTAAGGGGTTGGCCCCGAACAGGGGTACGCGGAAGGGCAACATCGTCAACGTCGAGGCCACGGTCGACGCGCTCAAGCAGGCCAGCGAAGCGGCCGAAATGACCGCGGGGATCGAGATCGAGCGTGCCTATGTCGGCGTCGCCGGCACAGACGTGCGCTCGATCAACTCGCGCG
This sequence comes from Candidatus Multivoradales bacterium, assembly GCA_965212505.1. Taxonomy (GTDB): domain Bacteria; phylum Acidobacteriota; class Thermoanaerobaculia; order Multivoradales; family JAHEKO01; genus JAHEKO01. The sequence goes on along the minus strand of OZ243123.1, from coordinate 3,777,822 downwards.
GCATGGTCTCGGTAGCGCGCAAGGATCGCGAGATCTCTAGACAGGACATCTCACGCGTGCTCGAAGCGGCGCAGTCGGCGGCTCTGCCGTCGGACCGCGAGATTCTGCACGCGATTCCCCAGGAGTTCATCGTCGACGAGCAGGCGGGCATCAGCGATCCGCTCGGCATGCTCGGTAGCCGGTTGGAGGCGGCGGTGCACCTGGTGACCGCAAACGTCACCCGCAACAAGACGCTCCTGACCTGTGTGAACCGCGCCGGCATCGAGGCGATCGAGATCGTCTTCGAGCCGCTGGCGACCGCCGAGAGCGTACTCACTCACGACGAGCGCGAGCTCGGAGTGCTGCTTCTCGACGTGGGTGCCGGCACCACCGACTACGCGTTCTACCTCGAGGGCGAGGTGAGACACAGCGCGGTGCTGCCCGTCGGCGCCGGCCACTTCACCAACGATCTGGCGATGGTTCTACGGACACCGTTCGCAGAGGCCGAGCGGGTGAAGGTCGACCAGGGTTGCTGTCTGGCGAGTCTGGTCGGCGAAGATGAGGGCATCTCGGTGCCGACGGTCGCCGGCGGCGGGGCGCGGGTTGTGCCGCGTCGCGAGCTCTGCGACATTTTGCAGCCGCGCGCCGAGGAGATGATGACCCTGGTCCGCGAGGACCTGGTCAAGCTCGGCGTCGAGAGCGAGCTGCGGGGCGGTGTCGTCATCACCGGCGGCGGCGCTCAGATGGACGGCCTGCTCGAGATGGCACAGCAGGTTTTCAACGCACCGATTCGATACGGCATGCCGCAGGGGCTCGGCGGCATGGTCGACGTCATCAGCAGCCCGGCCTGGAGCACGGCCGCGGGACTGCTTCTCTATGGACTCCACGCTGCCGAGAATCAGCAGCGAGAGGCCCGTTCGAAGGGCTTCTCGGTCGGCAACATGCTCGGCAGCTTCCGCGAAATGTTCGCGGACCTGCTCTAGCCACCCGAGAGCGAACCCAAGGAGGCTCGAATGATTCTTTTTGAAGACCAGGACCCGAAGGGAACCCTCCCTATCACCATGGAAGACGCCGAGGCGGTCCCCGCGACCATCAAAGTCGTCGGCTGCGGGGGCGGCGGTGGCAATGCCGTCAACCGGATGATCGACTGCCAGATGCGCGGCATAGAGTTCATCACCGCCAACACCGATCTGCAGGCGCTACGCAGCGCGCAGTCGCTCAACAAGCTGCAGCTCGGCACCACGTTGACACGTGGGCTGGGCGCCGGCGGCGACCCGGAGATCGGCCGCAAGTCGGCGCTCGAAGACACCGAGCGCATCCTCGAGATGCTCGAAGGCTCGGACATGGTGTTCATCACCGCCGGCCTGGGCGGCGGCACCGGCACCGGCGCGGCGCCAATCATCGCCTCGCTGGCGTCCGAAATCGGAGCGCTCACCGTCGCGGTGGTGACCAAGCCATTCTCCTTCGAAGGGCGACGGCGCATGCTGCAGGCCGAGCGCGGCGTCGAAGAGCTCCAGGACGCGGTCGATACGCTGATCACCATCCCGAACGAGCGGCTGCTCAACTTCGTGGAACGGGGCACGCCGCTGACCGAAGCGTTCCGCATTGCGGACGACGTGCTGCGTCAGGCGGTTCAGGGCATCAGCGACCTGATCACCATTCCGGGTGAGATCAACGTCGACTTCGCGGATGTGAAGTCGGTGATGACCGGTATGGGTATGGCGCTCATGGGGACCGGTATCGCCAAGGGCGAGAACCGCGCCCTCGAAGCGGCGCAGCGCGCCATCTCGTCGCCGTTGCTCGAGGAGACCTCGATCGAAGGGGCGCGAGGCGTGCTGCTCAACATTTCGGGCGGTCGTGATCTGGCGCTCGACGAGGTCGCCGAGGCGGCCCGCATCATCGCGGAGTCGGTCGATTCGGAGGCCAACATCATCACCGGCATGGTGGTCGACGAGAGTCTCGACGAGGAGATGAAGGTCACCGTCATCGCCACCGGCTCCAAGTACGGGGCGACGGACGACACGTTCTTCGAGCCCCGCCGGACCGCGGCGCCGGTGCGAGAGGTGGAGAAGCAGCCCGAGCAGCAGCTGGTCGACCTACGCTTCGATGAGCCGGCGGCGGAGACCAGCGCTGAGCCGGTGCCTGTCGCCGAGGAGCCGGTCGAGGAGGAGAAGGTGCCGTTCTACCGCAAGGTCATCGCCCAGAGTCAGGGCGACGATCCGGGCGGTTACGGGCCGAACTGGTCGAACGTCGACGACTTCGACATTCCGACCGTTCTGCGCAAGCAGATGGACTAGAGACTCACGAGGGCGCTTCGCCCTCTCTCGTTCCTGGTTTGGGGAGGACCGTGGGGGTCCTCCCCCTTTTTTTGTGCCTCGAATGGGGGTGGTGTGGGTCAGGGGGTCGGAGGGGGCGTCCCGCCGGAATGGCTCGCGGCCGCCGTAACGGTGAAGTCGTCGGCTGCTGGGTGGGCCCGCTGCGCTCTAGTTTCTCCGGGACGCCCCCTCCGACCCCCTGACCCGCGGCTGACTGTGCGAGTGCCCTCGACGGAGAGCTCGTCTGACTTCGACCACGCTGGCGTACTGTTTGAACCAGGCGGGGGCCGTGCCGGCTAGCTCGAGGCCGAGAGGCTCGAGACGGTCAGGGCGCTAGATCCGGACGGATTGGCGAGCTTGTGCTTGCAGGCTCGTCAGGTGATCTCTGAGCTGGGGCGCGAGGCGCTTCGGTATGAGGTCATGGTCGGAGCCGACGGCGAAGAGATGGTCGAGCGTCTCCTCGGGGATCCTCTGGTTTGTGAATTCGGCGAAGCGCCGAATGACGATGCCGTTCCAGCGGTGCCGTACTGCGAGCGCCAGCGCCAGTCTCGACTCCTCGACCTGCCCCACGCACTCGAACGGAAGATGTCCGGAGACTCCGAGGAGCTGCGCGAAGAGCTCTTCGTTCTCCGGGACGTCGAACAGGTTCTCTTGAAACGTCTTCTCGACCACCTCCCTCGGCAGCCACGCGCAGTAGCCGAGGAAGACATACAGACACTTTGCACACCGCCCACACCACGGCTTGTCGACGTTGCAGGAGTGTGTCGCCGGGATCGCCTCGGGATACTCGCGTAGCGCCGAGAAGATCACCGGGTCGCCGACCGGCTTCAACGCGCTCCAGTACCGGACGCCGGGAAGGAGGTGCCGGTCGACGTAGTCCGCGAGCAGTCGCTCCGCCTCGAGCGACTTGCCCCACTGGTGGTTGATCTCTTCGCCGGTCGCTTCCCAGACGAGGTTCCCCTTGTCGGCGCTCCGCTCGTGCCCGACAACGAGGTTCTGGAAGCCGTGGGCGAGGGCGATGGGGAGGGCGAGGAAGAGGCTGCTCGGGGTTTCGGCGGCGGTCAGGGTGCGGACGCCGAACTCCTCCAGATCGAGCTGCGCACCGAGGAAGTTGTCTTCGATGGTGAGTCGATGACGAGTCTGCGGTTGGCAGTGATCGAGTAGGCCGTCGATCAAGGCGTGCTGTGGCTCGGCCTCTCCGTAGATCGAGTGCGAGTAGGCCAGGGAATCGTACGGCTCGCCGACGCTCTCGAGCAGCTTCGCGGTCAGCAGGCTGTCTTTGCCTCCGCCGCAGAAGACCAGTGTCCTGGCCGTGCCGTCGCTCTCGTCGGTTCGGCGGATCGGCAAAGAAGCTTCCGCCACCTGACTGACGACGCTCGGGCCGGCGTAGCTCGGCAGGTTGTTCTCGTAACGCCATTGCGCCCAGGCGCCCTGGAAGATCTGGTCCCATAGGTCGCGTAGGTCCGCCGAGACCAGCGCGGCGAAGGGGCCGAAGTTGACGCGGTCGGGGCGCAGGCTGATGAGCCGGTTGAGGTCGTACGCAACCGCGTGGAGGTAGAGCTTCGCGAGCGGCTCGTGCCCGTAGCGTCGCTCGAGCTTGTAGAAGTCGACCGAGCTGTACTCGAAGCGGCTGGTGAAGCTACGGCCGGCGATCTCGGCCGAGTAGGTCAGTGTCGTTCGAGAGCGCTCGAAGTCGGAGATCGCGAGAGTGCGGCGCACCAGACAAGCGTACCGGGTCAGATGGCGCGGAATGGAGTACGCTTCCACCGAAATGTCTCTGACATCGGCCAGGGAGACGCAGCTCTGGTGGTGGGCGGTGGTCGCCCAGGTGGCAATCTACATATCGCTCGCCTTCGTGCGGGTTCCAGCCGAGTGGCTGCGCGAGCGCGGTCTGCTCGGAACAACCATCGCGGTGCTCTTCTCGATCGCCGCGGTCTGGGTCGTCCTTCTGGTGGTCCGTCGTCGGCCGACGGTTGCGGAGCTTCTGACGCTTGTTGTGTTTGGCGTGATCTACGTGGTCGTTCTGCTGCAGTACGACCGAGTCGAGGAGCGCGCGCACTTCCTGCAGTACGGCATCGTCGGTGGTCTCGTCGTCTCGGCGCTCCTCGAGCGACGTGGCAATCTGCAGGAGGCCGGCCAACCGCTCGGCTGGTGGACCCGTTGGCCGTCGATCGCGGCGGTCTTGATCACGTCGGCCGCGGGGTGGGGTGATGAGGGGATTCAGGCGATCCTGCCGTCGCGTGTCTACGAGCTTCGCGACGTGGCCATGAACGTTCTGGCCGGTATCCTGGCGATCTCGGGCCTCGGGGCGCTGCGGTGGGCAAGGGCGCGCGACCGTCGCCGCGCAGAGGAGAAGGTATGACGCAATCGAGAGTCCGCGCCCGACTCGCCTGGCTGCTGTTGGGCGTGTTGGCGTTCTTCTACGGGATGGCGGCTGTCGCCAAGCTGACCGGTCAGATGGACCATGCCTTCACAGAGTGGTGGGGATATCCGGCGTGGCTGGCGACGGTGATTGGTGGGGTCGAGCTGCTCGGCGCGATCGGCCTGCTCGTGCCGAAGGCCACCCGCTGGGCGGTCTATGGTCTCAGCCTGGTGATGCTCGGCGCGATCTACACTCACGTCGCCGCTGGTGAGGGGATGCAGGTGATGCGGCCGATCGCGTTCGTGGCTGTTCTGTGGACGGCGCTGTTCCTGCGCAGGCGCGCCTCCGAGGTCTAGTTCAAGGAGAAGAGAATGAGTCGACGTTCGCTGTGTGTCGTTCTGTGTCTGGCTGCGATCTTCGGGGGTGGCCTGGCGGGCTCCGCTGCGGCTCAGCAGCCGGTCACTCTCGAGCTCATCATGTCCGATCCCGATTGGCTCGGGAACGGGCCCGAAGCGCCGTTCTGGGGCGAGTACGGACGCACCGTCTACTTCGAGCGCAAGCGGGCGGGAGAGGCGATTCGCGACCTCTGGGCCGTCGATCTGACGGGTGCCGGGCTCCGGCAGGTGCCGGCGAGCGAGCTCTCGAAGTTTCCTCGGCCCTCGGGCGACACCAGCGAAGACCGCTCGATGCGCGTCTGGGAGTACGCGGGCGATCTCTTCTTGCTCGAGGTGGCGACCGGCGCGGTCCGGCAGATCACCCAGACCTCGGAGAACGAGCGAAACCCGCACTTTCTGATCGGAGATCGGCGCATCGCCTTCGACCGAGGCCAGCGCACCCTCGTCTTCGATCTCGAAACCGGCCTCACCTCCGAACCCGCTGAACTGCGGCTCGAAGACGACCCGGCCGAAGAGGAAGAGGGGTTCGACTACCTGAAGGCGAAGCACAAGCGGCTCTACCGAAAGGTCGCCGAGGCGGAAGAGGACGAAGAGACCGAGCGTGAGCACGAGCGGGCGCTGCAGCGCGACGACCCGGCGCGGCCGCCGCTGCCCTGGTACCTGGGCGACAAGCTCGAGGTCGTTTCCCGGTCGCTTTCGCCCGACGGGGCGTGGATGATGGTCGTCACGCGCCCCAAATCCGAGGATCGGGGCCAGCGGGGCACCATGCCGAACTACGTGACCGAAAGCGGCTACGTGGAGACCCGCGAGCTCCGGACCCGTGTCGGGCGCGACGAACCGGCGGGTCAGTCGGTTCATCTGCTCGATCTGACCTCCCGCACGCGCCACGATCTCGATCTCACCGTGCTCCCGGGCATTCAGGACGACCCCCTGGCCGACCTCCGAGCGTCGGCAGTCGAATGGCACGTTGAAAAGGGCGCCGAGCGAGAGACGGTCGAAAAAGAGCTCGAGGCTCCTGAGACCCGACCGGTCACCGTCCCGTGGGTCGAGTGGTCCGACGACGGTTGGAGGGTCGCGGTGCAGTTCCACGCGGTCGACAACAAGGATCGTTGGATCGCCACCGTCGACCTAGCCGAAGGGAAGCTGCTACCCCAGCATCGGCTCACCGATCCGGGCTGGATCAACTGGCGCTACAACGACTTCGGCTGGCTGGCTGACGGCGAGACGCTCTGGTACCTCTCGGAGGAGACCGGCTATTCGCACCTCTACGTGTTGAAGCCCGACGAGGGCACGCGCCGCGCGCTGACCGCGGGCGACTTCGAGGCCACCTCGCCTGAGCCCGACCGAGCCGGTGAGAACGTCTACTTCCGGGCGAACGCTGAGCATCCCGGCGTCTACGAGATCTTCCGCGTCGCTGTTGCTTCGGGTGAGGTCGAGCAGCTCACGAGGCTCGGTGGCCTCAACGATTTCCGGCTCTCACCCGACGAGGACCGGCTGCTGGTCATGCACTCCAAGATGGGCCAGCCCACCGAACTCTATGTTCAAGCGGCGCGCCCCGGAGCGGAGGTGCGGCAGATGACCTTCACCGCTTCGCGCGAGTTCCGTCAGATCGATTGGACTCTCCCCGAGATCGCCGAGGTGCCGTCGTCCCACGTCGATCGACCGATCTACTCTCGTCTCTACAAGCCCGGCGACTTCGACCCCGAAAAGAACTATCCGGCTGTGGTCTTTGTTCACGGCGCCGGCTACCTGCAGAACGCCCACAAGGGGTGGTCGGGATACTTCCGCGAGTTCATGTTCCATACGCTCCTCACCCGTCACGGCTACGTCGTGCTGGACATGGACTACCGGGCGTCGGCGGGCTATGGCCGCGACTGGCGGACGGCCATCTACCGGCAGATGGGGCACCCCGAGCTCGAGGATCTCCAGGACGGCGTTGCGTGGCTGGTCGAGAACCACTCCGTAGACGCCGACCGGGTGGGGGTCTATGGCGGCTCGTACGGCGGCTTCATGGCGTTTATGGCGCTCTTCCGCGACCCGACGCTTTTTGCTGCCGGCGCGGCTCTGCGGCCGGTGACCGACTGGGCGCACTACAACCACGGCTACACCTCGAACATCCTGAACACGCCAGAGATCGATCCGGTTGCGTTCGAGCGCAGTTCACCGATCGAGTATGCCGAACACCTCGAGCGGCCGCTTCTGATCGCCGCCGGTATGCAGGACGACAACGTCTTCTTCCAAGACACCGTGCTGCTGGTGCAGCGGCTGATCGAACTCAAGAAGGAGGACTTCGAGACCGCCTTCTACCCGCTCGATCCGCACGGCTTCGTGCACCCGGAGAGCTGGCTCGACGAGTACCGGCGGATCTTCAAGCTGTTCGAACGCTACGTGAAGCCGAAGGCCGAGAGCCCCTAGCCGTCGACTGCCAGAACTAGTTGGATTCTTCGAACTCGACGGTGTCGAAGATCTGAACTCCGCGCTCGAGGGTCTTGTGGACCGGGCAGCGGCCGACAATCTGTTCCAGGCGAGCGCGCTGTTTGTCGTCGAACGACCCGATGATCTTCACCTGTGTGCGGATGCGGTCGATCAGCGCCTTACCGTTGCTTTCACACTCGGCGCAGTCGTCGGAGTGCACTCGGTCGAACTCGCTCACGACGTCGACGGCGTCGAGTGCAACGTCGTGGCGATCGGCCCACCAGCGCAGGGTGATCGCGACGCAGGCGGCCAGTGAACCGACCAGAATCTCGTAGGGCGTCGGTCCCTCGTCGGTACCGCCCGCGGCGGTCGGCTCGTCGGCGAGCCAGGTGAACTGTCGGGTCTGGAGAGTGGTGCGCATGCCGGCGCGCAGTTGAGCGGTTACGGTGGCCATGGTTTTGGTCTCCTCGTCGAGGTGGGGGTTGTCCGTGGAGTTGAGTGCACCGAGGGCTCCGAATCTTGCACGGCCGGGCGCTCTGGTGAAGTGGTGCGGTGCATTTCGCGCCGTGGGTGAGCTGGTACCATCGTCTCGTCAAGAACACCGGAGGACGCACCATGAGTGGAGGCATCGAAGAGGCGCGAGAGCGCCGTAACTGGTTGGAGCGGCTGGGCGAGAAGATCCCCGGTTTCAAGGGTTTCCAGGATCGACAGCTGCGCCGCGACGTCGATCGGCTGCAGCGTGAGCATCTGGCGCAAGAGGTGAGCCGGATGAAGGTCGCGGTGCGAGGTAAAGCGCGCTCCTACACCGACGCCGGCCAGATCGGCCTGCTCCATCTGTTCGACCGCCTCGATCGCAAGCTCGACGGCCTTGCCCAGGCGATTCGCTTCGCCGACTACGGGGCGAGTGGCATGTTCGACGTGGTGAAGATCGGCGAGGAAGAGCTCGAGAAGCTCTACGAGTTTGATCTCTCGCTTCTCGACGACCTCTCCCACCTGTCGGGCGAGCTCGCCGCAGTGCCGCTCCCCAGCCAGGGGGACGGACGCGATCCACTGGAGCAGACGCTGCGCCGACTCGAGCTTCTCGAGGAGAAGTGGGCGGGCCGCAAGAACGTGATCAGCGACGTCGTCAAGGCGGCGTCGTAGGACTTTCCTACGGAAGAGGAGTTCCGCATGCAGATCATCCAACACGTGGATCCGACCGGCCGCACCATGGTCTCTCGATTCCCCAAGCAGGGGACGAAGGCGATCCAGCTCGGTAGCCAGTTGATCGTCGAAGAGAGTCAGCAGGCAGTCTTCTTCCGCGACGGCCAGGCACTCGACACCTTCGGTCCCGGCCGGCACACGCTGGCGACCCAGAACCTGCCGTTCCTGACCCGCATTCTCGGACTGCCGTTCGAGGGCAAGTCGCCGTTCCAGGCGGCGGTCGTGTTCACCTCGGCCAAGACCTTCTACGACCTCAAGTGGGGGACCAAAGAGCCGGTCGTCTATCGCGACAGCGAGCTGGCGATGGTGCGGCTGCGCGCGTTCGGCAAGTTCGCGCTGCGAATCGGTAACGTGCAGCAGTTTGTCAACGAGGTGGTCGGCACTCAGGGCATCTACACGACCGACGGCGTCGAGAGCTACTTCAAAGACGTCATCGTTGCGCGCCTGACCGATCTGTTGGGCGAGAACCTGCAGTCCATCTTCGACCTGCCCAAGGTTTACGACGAACTCGCGATGGGCTTGAAGGCCCGAGTCAACGACGACTTCTCGAAGTACGGCCTCGATCTGGTCGACCTCATTCTCGGCGCCATCACGCCGCCGAAGGAGGTCCAGAAGCTGATCGACGAGCGCTCCGGCATGGCCGCCGTGGGCGACATGAACGCGTACATGAAGTTCAAGGCCGCCAAGGCGATGGGCGACGCTGCCCAGAACGAGGGCGGCGGCACCGGTGACGGTGTCGGCGCCGGACTCGGGGTCGGCATGGGTGCGGGGATGGGCATGATGCTGCCGCAGATGATGAAGGAGGCGATGGGGTCGGGGAACGACCCTCAAGGGGCCGATCAAACTCGTCAGCGAGGCGCAGCCGAAGCTAATGAGCCGCAGGGTGGAGGCGGGGCTGGCACGCAAGCAGCCGCTGCTGGCGCGGCCGCAGCCGCCGCTTCCGACGGCGAGAGTGAGAGCGCCGACGAGGGCGCTGCCTTTTGCCACGAGTGCGGCGGCAAGCTCCCCGACGGCGCCAAGTTCTGCCCCTCCTGCGGTACCAAGGTCGCGAGCTAGAGGCGGCGGGCCAGAGGCGGATGCCGGACGCGCCGTCCAACACCATCGAGTGCCCCCAGTGTGGCGGTGAGAACCAGCTTCCCTCGGGACAGCGGCTCTTTCGGTGTGAGTTCTGCTCGGCGACGCTGTTCGTCGATCGCTCCGGTGCGATCGGACACTACTTCCTGCCGCGGCTGCTCGACGCGGAGCAGGCGGCGGCGGCGCTCCGGCGATGGATGGCCGGCAACGACACGGTCAAAGATCTCGACAAGAAGAGCTCGATCGAAGCGCCGGAGGCGGTCTCGTTCCCGATGTGGATGTTCCGGAGTCGGGCGGCGGGCGGGGGGGAGACGGCACACGTCGAACCGGCTGCGCCGACGCCGATCCCGCAGCTGGCCGATCTAAAGGTTCCGGCGGGTGAGTTGCGACCCTTCGAGGCCGAGTCGGCGGAGGTGCCACCGATCGAGGCGACCATCCCGCTCGAGACCGCGCGCACCTGGCTCGACCAGCGGGGGGTCACTGGCGTCATCGAAGAGTCGCTGGTGCAGCTGCCGCTCTGGCGCTGTGAGTACCGCTACGACGGAACGTCGTTTCAGGCCCTGGTGGACGGCTCGACCGGCGCCGTCATGGCGGCGGTCTTCCCCGAGAAGGCGGAGGCGCCGTACTACCTGGTGGCCGCGGTCGGCTTGATCGTCTTCGGTCTCGAGGGGCTGATCATCTCGAACCCGCTCGTGAAACTCCTCGTCTTTGCGATCACCGGGGTACCGCTTGCGCTGATCGCCTACTGGGTGGCCCGCAAGGTATGACCGAGCTGCCGCCACTGCCGGTTCCTCCGAAGACCGACGAGGCGCCGCGCGAGCCGCAACCGGTTCCGCACGATCTGTCGCACCGCGTGTCGGGGCTCTCGTGTCCGAACTGCGGTGGTGCGCTCGAAGTCGACGCCGGTTTGCGCGTGGTGGTCTGTCCCTACTGCAAGACGCACCTCCTGGCCCTAAGCGAACTCGCGACCCGCCGCTTTGCCGTCGAGCCGACCCTCGACTCGAACAGCGCTCGGGAGATCGCGCGCAAGTGGTTGACCCGGGGGATGAACAAAGATCGGCGTCTACGCAAAGAGGCGCGCGTGCGCGAGGCCTTTCTGAGCTTCCTGCCGTTCTACCGCGTCGAGGCCGACTGCCTGGGCTTCGCGCTCGGAACGGAGAAACGAACGCGTTGGGTTGGCTCGGGCAAGAACCGGCGGCGGGAGACCTACTACGTCGACGTCGAGCGCAGCACCGAGCGGAGCTTCGATCGCACCTACCCAGCCGTGAACGTCGCCGAGTGGGGCATTCAGAAGGTACATCTGTCGGGCGATCCGATTGTTCCGTTCGACTCCGACGCGCTCGATCGCCAGGGGATGGTCTTCCCACCGAGCGGTGCCGAGGGGGAGGTGCGCGATGTGGCACTCGCTCGGTTTCGGGCCGAGGCCGACCCGTCACACGGCCTCCACTCCACCCGTTTCCGGTTCCTGCAGTCGCTTCGTGAGCGACTGAGCGTCGTCTACTACCCGCTCTGGGTCGTGCGCTATCGATTCAAGGGGCGCTCCTACCAGGTGTTGGTCGACGGCGAGGACGGTACCCTCGCGTACGGCAAGGCAGCCGGCAACGATCTCTACCGGGCGATGATGCTCGTCTTGACCGAGGCGGTCGCCGCCTTCATTGCGACCACAGCCCTCCAGGTCGGCGGTCTCCACGTCGTGACGCTGATTCCGGCGGGCATTGGGCTGGCGCTGTTTCTTTGGGGTTGGAAGAAGTTCCGGTGGGGGGGCGTGGTCATCGAAGGCAGCGGCCTCGACTCGGGGCCGCGGTTTGCGGAGAGGCTGGAGAGCGTTGCTCGCAATCCGGCGCAGACCCTGTTGCAGGGCCTCCAGGAGGCGGCTCGCCGATGACAAGAGCTGAAAGCTTCGACCTGGTGCCGCTCGACTGCCCAACCTGTGGCGCGGCCGTTCACGCGCTCGGTGAAGACGTCGTCTACTACTGCACCGCTTGTCAGAATGGCTACACCTTCTCGGTCGAGTCACGCGGGCTGGAGCCGGTCGAGGTCGGCTTCGTGAGTCTGCCAAACGTTGCAGTCGACGAGTACCTACCGTTCTGGGTGCTGCCGGCGACGATTACCATCCACCAGCGCAAGGGCTCCAGCTTGAACCTCTCGGGCATCCTGGGGTTCTTCACCGGAGACGGCGGCAAGCCGAGCGTCGGGCCGGGTGAAGGGAGCTTCGTGGTGCCCGCGTTCGATTGCAAGCTGGATGCGTTGACCGCGCTGACCAAGGCTCACACGCTCCAGGTGCCAAATCCGGACGAGCGGCTGGGAGAGCGGCTCCTCGGAGGTCGCCATGGCATCGACGACGCCCGCAAGCTGGCTCACTACGCTCTGATCGCGAGTGAGGTGGAGAAGAACGACCTACTCAAGCGCCTCGAGTACAAGATCGAGTTCGGCGAACCGAGGCTGCTGGGGGTGCCGTTCCAGCGCGACGGCCGCGGCCTCAGAGACGCTCAGTTCGGGATTCGGATCTAGCCGGCGAGTCCAGTGAGCGCTACGGCGATGCGCGCGGCTAGCCGCGCGTTGTTTCGCAACAGGGCGACGTTGGTGTTGAGGGTTTGGCCGTCGCTACGCTCGGTGACGCGAGCCAAGAGAAACGGCGTTACCTCGCTGCCCGCGATGTTCTGGGCGTCAGCCTCTTCGAGCGCGGTCGCAATCCAGTCTTCGACCTGGCTGCGCGGCAGCGCGCTCTCGGCCGGAGGTGGTTGTACCAACAGGACACCGCTGTCGAGCCCGACCGATCGCTGTCGGTCGAGCAGGCGTGCCGCGCCGTCTGTGGCGTCTACCCGATGAGGCGTCGAGAGACCACTGTCGATGGAGTAGAAGGCGGGAAAGTCACTCGTCTGGTAGCCGACCACCGGTACGCCGAGCGTTTCCAGCACCTCGAGTGTGCGCGGAAGGTCGAGGATGGCCTTGGCGCCGGCACAGACGACAGCGACGGGAACCCGAGCCAGCTCGTGTAGGTCGGCAGAGACATCGAGAGTCGTCTCGCCGCCTCGATGGACTCCGCCCAGACCGCCGGTGGCCATCATGCGGATGCCGGCTCGAGCCGCGAGGCAGATCGTGGCCGCGACCGTTGTCGCGCCAAGAGTTCCCGTGCCGAGTACCGCGGCGATGTCGCGTCGACTGACCTTCTCGACCGCATCGCTCGAAGCCATCTGCTCGATCTCGCTACGGTCGAGGCCGACCACGGCCCGGCCTTCAACGAGGCCGATCGTGGCGGGGACGGCCCCCTCGGCGCGGACGACCGCTTCCATCTCGAGCGCGTTCTCGAGATTGATCGGGCGAGGCAGACCGTGTGCGGTGACCGTCGACTCGAGCGCAACCACGGCGCCGCCTTCGTCGAGCGTGGCGGCGACCTCAGGTCGGATGTCGAAGACGTCGCTCACGCGTCGCACCGCTGGCGGATCGTGTCCCTACGGAGACTCTCTGGTACGGCCTTGGAACTCTCGACGGACAGACTCGCCGCGGCGAGCCCGCAGGCGACCGGGTCGGCGCCGATGAGCTCGCCGTGGACGAAGCCGGCGACCAACGCATCGCCCGCGCCATTCACGCTCACCACCGATCGGGGCGTCATTGGCGCAAGCTTCTCACGGCGTTTTGCTGTGTCGAGCTGGACGCCTTCGGCCCCAAGGGTGAGCACCACGCGGTCGCAGCCGCTCGAGCGGAGCGCGGCGGCCAGCTCTCCCGGGGATCCGTCGCGCCCGGCGAGCGCTCGTGCCTCTGCCAGGTCGGGGAAGATCGCGTCGAGGCGGCCGAGTGCCGTTGCCCAGCGCGAGGATTTCTCGACCGAGACCGGGTCGACGTAGAGGGAGGTGCCTTCGGGCTTTGCTTCGGCGAGACGCTTGGCGAGCTCGGTGGGCAAGTTAGCGTCGGCGATCCAGAGCTCGTGGGTCGCGAGCGCTTCGAGTCGGGCGTCGAGCCAGGCGGCGTCGAGCGAGTCGAGCACGTCCATGTCGGCCAACCCCAGGGCGAGTTCGCCCGCCTCGTCATGAACGGCGTTGTAGCTCGCGGTTGCCCTCGAAGCGTCGACATCGGTCGCGCCCACGTCGACCCCGAGCTCGGAGAGCTCGCGAAGTAGGTGCCTCCCGCCGTCGTCCGGGCCGACCCGAGAGAAGAAGGCCACCTGATGCCCTAGACGAGCGAGCGCTTCGGCGATGTTGCGTGCGGTGCCGCCGAAGCTCGTCTCCGAGCGGACCGGGTTCGAGGTGCCGGCACGGAGTCGGCCGAGGGGCACCACGCGACGATCCACGGTCGCGCCTCCGATACATGCGATCTTCACAGCTCGAGGATCCTAGCGTGACCTTCTCACGCCGGCCGGTGGTTTTGTAGGTTCGAACGGCTGTAAGCTCCCCCCGAATGACGGTCGAGGAGGAGCCCACCGCCGTGTTCTCGAAACCCTCGCAGGAGCCGCGAGCGCGCCGGCTCCGCTACGCGTACATGAAGCTGGCGCGAGAGCTTGACGCCCGCTTCGAGAACCTGTTGCTGACCGGCCGGGTGTCGAAGTGGTACAGCGAAGTCGGCAACGAGGCGACGACCGTCGCGGCGGGGCTGGCACTCGAGGCCGGCGACTCGCTTTGCACGCTGCATCGGGACCTCGGCGCCATCTTGCCGGTCTACCTCGACCCGGCGCGTACCTTTCCGGGCTTCGGGTTCGGCGAGGCCTACAGCCGCCGACCGGAACCGGGGAGCCTGCTCTACCGCCTCTGTTGTCAGCTGCTCGGCCGCGGTGACGGTTTCTCGCAAGGTGTCGAGCGATCGTTCCACTACGGTTACCTCGATCCAGAGGCCGGCATTCATCACGTCGGCATGATCAGCCACCTGGGGGCGATGATCCCGGTGGCCGCTGGTTGCGCCTTCGGACACCGTCTTCGTGGCAGCGGCCGGGTGGCGATCAACTTCATCGGTGAGGGTGGAACGTCCACCGGTGACTTCCACGAAGGGCTCAACATGGCGGCGGTCTGGAAGCTGCCGCTGGTGCTCGTGATCGAGAACAACCGGTACGCCTTCTCGACGCCGTGGCATCAGCAGTACGCCGCCGAGAAGTTGAGCGATCGCGCCGTCGGCTACGGCATGGCGGGGGCGACGGTCGACGGCAACGATCCCGACGCCATGGCCGCCGCCTTCTCTAAAGCGGTGGCGCGGGCTCGGGCTGGCGACGGTCCGACGTTGATCGAAGCCATGCTTGGACGTATGCGAGGGCACAGCGAGGGCGACGACTCGCTCAAGATGGTGCCCGCCGATGAACTCGAGCGCTATCGCTCGGAGGACCCGGTGCCGGCCTACCGCGCGGCTCTGCTCGAGACGGGCGTGTTGGACGAGCCAGAGCTCGAGCGCTTGGAAGGGCGTGCAGCGGCCCTCGTGGAAGAGGCGTTGAGCGCGGCCCTGAGGGCGGAAGCCCCGGAGGTCAGCGTAGCGAGCCGCCCGGTCTTCGCTCCCGTTGCGGACGGAGCACCGAGCGACGCGGAGCGGGCACCCGAGGGCGAGAAGAAGACCTACGTCGCGGCGATCCACCAGGCGCTCGGTGAAGAGCTCGAAGCCGATGAAAACGTGGTTCTGATGGGCCAGGACATCGGCGCCTTCGAGGGCGCCTTTCGGGTGACGCGAGGCTTCTTCGAGCGCTGGCCAGAGCGGGTGCTCGACACCCCGATCGCCGAGAGCGGCACGCTTGGCATCGCGATCGGCGCGTCGCTTCTCGGCTACCGGCCGGTGGTCGAGATGCAGTTCGGCGACTTCGTCACCTGTGGCTTCAACCAGCTGACGAATGTCGCCGCAAAGCTCTACTACCGCTGGCAGGTGCCGTGTCCGATCGTCGTGCGCCTGCCCACCGGCGGTGGCGCAGGGGCCGGGCCGTTCCATTCCCAGAACCCGGAGGGCTGGTTCACCCACACACCGGGTCTCAAAGTCGTCTGTCCTGCGACCGCGCTCGACGCGCTCAGCCTGCTGCGTGCCGCGATTCGTGACCCCAATCCGGTGATCTTCTGCGAGCACAAGTTCCTCTACCGGCGGATCAAGGAGGTCCTGCCGGAGGAAGGGCACGTCGGTGACCTCGGAGTGGCCCGCGTCGCGCGCTCCGGCTCCGACATCACGCTGGTTGGCTACGGAGTGTCGACGTGGAGCTGTCTGGAAGCCGCCGATGAGCTGGCGGCCGACGGAGTCGCGGCCGAGGTGATCGACCTCCGCACCCTGGTGCCGTTCGACGAAGAGACGGTGCTCGACTCGGTTCGGCGCACATCGCGCGTGGTCGTCGCCCACGAAGCGACGATGACTTCGGGCTTCGGCGGAGAGGTCGCCTCGCGTATCGCCGACCAGGCCTTCGCCTGGCTCGACGCGCCGGTCCGCCGTGTCGCCCACCCCGACTGCCCGTCGCCGTTCGACAAAGGCCTCGAGAAGAGCCTGCTACCTGGAAAAGACAAGATCGTGGCGGCGGCTCGGGAAGTTCTCGCCTGGTAGCCACAAGTGAGGAGCACGACGTGAGCGGAGCGGAGAGTCTGAAAATCGACGGGGTCGAGATCTTCCTCGGCCAACCGGTGGACGAGACGCCGGCCTGGATCGGCCAGCGCGAAGTGCTGACGCAGCTCCTGGCGTCCTGGTCGCAGGTCGAGGAGGGCGATCTGCCACTGAATCCGCGGCTGCTCGGCAAGCCCGGCGTCGGCAAGACGACGTTGGCGTGCGCGGCCGCACGCGAGCTGGGCCTGGATGTCTACATTCAGCAGGCGACCATGGATACGCGCCCGGAGGACCTGATCGTCTCGCCGGTACTGGCTCCCGATGGCGGTGTGCGCTACATGGCGTCGCCACTGGTCACCGCCGCTGTGCGCGGAGCCGTTCTCATTCTCGACGAGGGCAACCGGATGAGCGAGAAATCGTGGGCTTCGCTGGCGCCACTGCTCGATCATCGACGCTATGTCGAGAGCGTCGTGGCCGGGGTGAGAATTCAGGCCGACCCCGCCTTCCGCTTTGTCACCACGATGAACGACGATGCCTCGACCTACGAGGTGCCGGAGTACATCCACTCCCGATTGATGCCTCAGATCTACATCGACTTCCCGGAAGAGGAGGAGGAGCGTTCGATTCTCGAGAGTCACGTGCCCTTCGCCGAAGACGAGGTCGTCGACTATGTCCTCTCGTTCCTGCGCGTAGCCCATCAGCGGGATCTGCGCTACACGGCGCGTGATGGCATCAATCTCGTTCGGTATGCGATGAAGGTTCTGCGCCGCGGCGACGCGGACGACGCTGCGTCGGCGGTGCGCAAGGCGCTCGAGGGCACGCTCGAAGAGGGCGAGATCGAGGACTTCGAGATCGAGAGCTGACGTGCTCTCACTCGATCGTCTAGCGCCGGAGGCGGTGCCGGGTCTTCGGCTCCTACCGGTTGTGCACGAGCGGCTGGAGGTCACTGCGGCGGTACGCCAGACGCTCGAGGCGGCCGACCCGGCGGGTGTCGCGGTCGAGCTGCCGGCGAGTCTCCGCGAGGCGGTGGATCGCGCGCTCGCCCGTCTGCCGCGTATTTCGCTGGTCCTGACCCGCGAGCCGGGCGAGGAGGCGCTCGTCTGGGTCGCAGCGCCCGGCGATCCGTTTGTCGAAGCGATGCGATGGGCGCGAGAACGGGGGCGGCCGTTCTTTCTGATCGATCCCGATCTGCCGTACGGCGAGCGCCGCTCAGATCCGATTCCCGATACCTACTCGCTGTTGCGACTGGGCGCCGAACGCTACTTCGCCCTGCTCGGCGAGAGCGTCGGGCAGGGCGAAGGGAGCGAAGCCGATCGGCGGCGCGAATCGGGGATGGCCTACCACCTCCACCGTGCTCTCGAGAGCCTGCCGACTGAGAGTGGTGAGGGGGAGGGCCTCCTGGCTCTGGTGGGGGCGGCTCACGTACGCCGCCTCACCGCGCGTCTCGGCGAGCCGGCCGCGCACCCCTTCGGGCGGCGGCGCAGCGCTCGCGTCGACGTGCGACATGTCGAGCCGAAGAGTCTGACGGGTCTCCTGTCGGATCCGCCGCTGGCGCACGCCGTCTGGGAGCGTGTTCGATCGGGGGAGTCACTCGAGTCCGCCGAACTCGGCGAGGCGTTGTCGAGAAAGGTCTCGGTTGTGCGCTTCGGTCTGCGGGTGATCGCCGGCGAAGGGGGCGACGCCGAGGCGACTCGACGAGCGCGATTGGTCGACTACGCCGCCCGGAATGCTACCTCCGACGTCGGTTTCCGGTTCCCGGATCGGCACCAACTCGGCAAGGTGGTCTGGGAGGTGGCCGCCGGCTCCTATCGGGAGCAGACAGACGAGGCCACCGGCCCGTGGCAGCGTCGTCTCTTCCGCGACTACTCGCGCCGACTGGCGCGGGTGCAGGGGATGCTCGTCCCGGGGCTTTACGAGTGGACCGTGGCGGCGCGCGGGGTGGGTGACGACAATCTCGCCTGGGAGGTCTTCGAAGCGGCGCGGACCTACCCCTGGCAGGAGGGAGCGACCGATCTCGAGAGCGTCTCGGTCGACGGCGACGAGCTCGACCTGGGGACCCGACGCATTCGGTTTCGCCGGCGGTTCCTGCGCGTCAAGCGGCGCCCGGTGCCGGTTCGCGAGCGTCCGAGGCCGACCGATCCCGAGGAGTGGCTGGCCGGATTCGACTCGGACGGCCTCTGTTCTTATCCACCTGAGGACCTCGTCGTGGAGGACTATGGCCGCTTTCTTCAGAAACGGGCGATCTCGATCCTCTCGGCGGAACGGAGCCGCACCGAACCGTTTACGACCAGCCTTCTTGACGGCCTCGATCTTCGCGAAACGCTCCGCAACCTACACGAAGGACGCGTCTACGTGCGCGAGTCGGGCCGAGTGCCCGGCGGTGCCGGCTCCGTAGTGGTCATCTTCGATCGAGACGTGGAGAACGAGCGCTACCCGTTCGCGATGACATGGCTCGGCGAGCACGACCAGGAGTCCGACATGGCGTTCTACTCGACCGGCCCGGGCGATCAGGTGGTCGGCCCCGGCATCATGCGGGCGACCTATGGCGGCTTCCTCCTGAGCCTACCGAGAGGGCGGCTGTTGGACGTCTGGACCGACCGCGACTACCGCACGGCGCGCGACAAGGGGGAACTGCTCGTGATGGCGGCCATCGACTACTGCCTGGAGACGTTCGTCGTGCACGTGGCAGCGGACCGGCCGAGCCGTCGGATGAGCGCCTACGCAGCGGAGCGCGGCAAGCGTCTCCTGCACATCCCGCTCGCCTCACTCTCCCCGGTGACCGTGCGCAAGGTTCGAGCCCTGCACATTCTGGCCGGGAGAGACAAGAGGCGGGTTGCCGACGACTACATCTGGTGATTTACCAGACGATCGAGTGCGGGGCGCCGGGCGGTCCACTTCGCCGTGGCGAAGAGCCCGACGACCGGCGGGCGAGGGCCCACCGATGGCAGCGCCTGGACGAGTGGGGTGCCTGGCTTCGGTTCGGCACACTCTTGAGGGCGGTTGTTGGCCTCGTGGGGCGGCCCGCCGGCGGGAGGTCGGAGCTAGGCGTTGGTCCGCGACGGCACGGTCACCGTCGTGATGCGTAGCCCCGTTTTTCCGGTGATCGTGTTGCGGATCAGAGTTCGCAGGCTGTACTCGCCCGGCGGTAGGTCGAGCTTGCCGTGGATCAGGTAGCCGTCCTCGCGCAACTTGCGGCCGATGGTGTCGAGGTCGAACTTGATGGTACGGGAGTCGAAGTCGCGCACCTTGCCCTTCGAATCGATCGCATAGGCGAAGAACTCCGCCGGGAAAACCTTGCCACGCATCTCTCGGAGGAGGCTGGGGCCGTCGACGTGCACCGCCAGGTCGAGGCCGGTGCCGCCGCCGACGAGAGGCGTCGTCTCGACCTCCAGTCCGACGGAGCCGCCTTCACGTTCGCCGAGTAGGAGCTCGGCCGTGGTGAGGCGGCGTTCGAGCGGGCTCTGTTCGGTGAAGGGTTTCGGAGCGTAGTAGCCCGGGCGGTGCACGATGCGAGCGCCCTTGGGCTTGTTCTTTAGCTTGACGGTCAGCTCGCGATAGCGACCCGTCGGCGGGAGCCCGGTCGGTTGGATGGTCAGGACGTAGGTGACGCTCGTTCGGTCGAGCAGCTTGCCGATCGCTGCGGTCAAGTCGTTGTAGTTGCGATAGAACTCGCCGCCCGTCTTGTCGGCGATGACGAAGAGGCCCTCGCTCGAGGCGCGACGTGTGTTGAGGTCGGAGTCGGGGCGGATGGCGGCAATGTCGACCGTGTGAACCACGGCACCCGAACGGACGAAGCTTTTTGCCATTTCGTCGATGGACGCCAGTGTCGAGGTGTTGCCGAAGCGAACGTCGGACTTGACCTCCCAGTAGCGTCCACTCATCGCTGAGGCTGCCTGGCTGGCTGCCGCCTGCCGGTCGACCTCTCGTTCTACACCCAGGCCGAGCGGGATCGAGCTGTCGAACCCTTCCGAGAAGAAGACGACGTGTTTGTGTCCGCGAACGGTGCCGATCATCTCGGCGAGTGCACCGAGGGAACTCGTCATCGCGAGAATGCTTGCGCGGCCGACCGCGTTCGCTGTGCCGGCCTGCATGGAGGTGAGAATTCGCGACAGCTCGGCCTCGACGTTCAGTCCGCCGGGCGTCGACGGGACCGGCAGCGCGCCAGGAGGCGCGTCGCTCAGCACGATGCCGAGCGGGTCGCGCGAGCCGTAGATCATGCTGCGCATGCCGAGCGTGTCGATCGCCACTTCGATCTGCTCTCGATCCGGAGTGAAGCCGAGGAGAAGCTGCGTTCCGGAGACCGAGTAGGTGCCGACGGCGACGAGATCGGTCGGGTGCAGCGAGTCGGCGACCACCTCGCGGGCGGCCTGACGCGCGCGCAAGATTGCGTGCGGATCGGAGGCTGCGAGGTCGAACAGGAACAGAAAGTGTCTCCGTGCTGGGGCAGTAACGTCCCCATGTGAGGTCTCTACTGTCGCCTTGTCTGCCAGGTCGATCGCTTCGAAATCTAGGATCTGACGCTGCTTGCGACCGTCGCGGACCTCGAAGTCGTCCGCCGTGAGCCCGCGCAGGGGCTGGCTGCCGATCAGTACCTGTACCGGGATGTCGACGACGATGACGTCGGTGATATCGGAGAAGGTCTCCTGCGCCGCAGCCGGGCCGAGGAAGGCCGCCACGAGGAGGAGCGCGAGGCTCATCCAGCGAAATGTCCGTTGCATGATGCATTACGTGACGCAATCGAAATGCCAGCCCGGTTGCCCCACGTGTTACTTCTAGCCCCCTCCGGGTACATTCCTAGTGATGGAACTCGAAGAGACCGTGAACCGCCTGGCGGACGGCCTGTTGCGTTACTGCCTTGCCGTCACCGGCGACCCCGCCGTGGCCGAGGACGTCGCGCAGGAGGCGCTGGCGGCACTGGTCTCACGATGGCGCCGACGGGGCCCGCCGGACGCGGCCGACGCGTTTGTCTTCTCGATCGCCCGTCGACGGGCCGGCCGCGCTCTGGCGCGGCGTCGACTGCTGGCGCCACTCAAATTCCTGCGCAACGGTCACTCCGCCGATCCTCAGCCCGACGTGCGAGCCGCGCAGCGCCAGCGCCTCGAACGCACCCTGAGCGCCTTGTCTCGACTTTCTCCGAAGGATCGCCAGGCGCTTCAGTTGGTGGTCGTGGGCGGGCTGCCGGTGAGACAAGCCGCGCATCTCTTGGACACCAGCGAGGGGGCGCTCAAGATGCGCATCCATCGAGCCCGCAAGCGACTCACCCAGATGTTGGAGAACGAACATGACGGATGATCTCGATCGCCGGCTCCGCCAAGACTTCGCGCCGCCTGACGGGAGTTCGGGGCGCGTGGCGCGCTCCGCCTTGAACCGTTCGAGCTCGGCTCGCTGGCGAGGCCCCCTCGCTGCCGCGGCCGTGGCCGCGATGCTCTTCGCGTTTCTGCTGTCCAGCCGCAAACCCGCCGCCGAGGAAGGCGCAACTCTCACCCTGCGCAATCACGGCGGCGTGATCGAAGTGGTCGACGCGTCGGGGCACGTGTCCCTCCTCTCCGGCGGCGCGGGCGAAGCGTCCACCGGTGGCGTCATCCTCTACCTTGGAGAAAACAGATGAACCCAACGAACCCTCTCGTTCTACTACTCGTAGCTCTGGCGCTGGTCGGTGGGCCGGTCTCGGCAGCCGATCTGAACGAGCGCATCACTCTGGATCTGGTGGATGCTCCCGCGGACACGATCATGAAGTCGCTGGCCTCGATTCTCCAGGTCGCTCCGCAGATCGAGTTCGACACCGAGAAGCTCGTGACCATTCGGCTCGAGAACGTGCGCGTTCGCACCGTGCTCGATGCGCTCTGCGACAGTGTGCCGTGCACCTGGGGTCTCCGGGACGAAGGCTTTGGGCGAATGCTCTACTTCGGCCCGAGCGAAGAGGTGTCGACCGAGAAGGC
The DNA here is from genome assembly GCA_965212505.1 of Candidatus Multivoradales bacterium. Lineage (GTDB taxonomy): Bacteria > Acidobacteriota > Thermoanaerobaculia > Multivoradales > JAHEKO01 > JAHEKO01. The sequence continues at coordinate 3,755,654 of OZ243123.1, read as the reverse complement.
GATGGAGGCGCGACTCTCTCAGAAGGTCGACATGAGCTTCGAGGAGGCGCCTGCGCTCGACGTGCTCGGTGCCTTCGCGTCCATGCTTCGAGTGAAACTGGTTCAGGAGTGTGAGGGGGCGGTCGCGCAGACGGTGACCGTCGACTACCGAGGGATCACCGTGGCCGACGGGATCGACGAGATCTGTGGCCTCGCGGGCTGCGTCTGCCTGGTGGAACCGGGCGAGCTGTCGGTTCGCTGATCGTTGGCGAGCTCTAGCGAGGCCGGTCTTTCAGCCGGTAGACGAAGCGAAGCCCCGACCACGTATCGTCGAGTGCACAGACCTTGTTGTCGACCAGGCCGCAGTCGAGCCCTCTGCGCTGCACGATGTCGAAGGCGAGGTCGGTCGGCATGCCAGAGCTCTTCTTCGGCCAGCCGACCCAGAGTCCACCATTCGGCACCAGCCGTTCGGCGAGACGCGAGAAACGCTTCCGCAGATCGGAGGCGCGTCGCGTGAAGAGGACGATGACGTCGAATCGTCCCTGAGCTCGATGGATCAGCCGCACGTCTTCCGGAAGCTCGCCAAGCTCGAAGTCCTCGGGCGCAGAGAGCAGGCCGACGCGATGCCCCGCCTTGATCCCCAACTTCTTCGGGAGGGGTGTTCCAGAGTAGCCGGCGGGCATGCGCTACATGCGCTCGGGCGTCGGCAGACCCAGGAGGTCGCACATGGACCTCATACCCGTGGCGAAGACCCTCGTGGTGGCGAGCCGGACCGTCCGGAGCGACTCGTCCTTCTCGTGCAGAATCGGATGCTTGTGGTAGAGCGCGTTGAACTTCTGGGCGAGATCCAGGGCGTGGCGGGCCAGTAGGGAGAGCTCGAGCGTTTCGCCCGCCGCTTCCACCCGGCCACTGGTCTGGGCGACGGCGAAAATCAGGTCCCAGAGGTCGTCCTGCCACAGTTCGGTGGGCAGGGCGGCCACCTCTTCCACTGTCACGTCAGCGGCGAGATCGGCTTCCTCGAGCTTCCGCCAGATGTTGCCGGTGCGCACCAGAGAGTAGAGCAGGTACGGCCCCGACTCGCCTTCGAAGTTGAGCGCCTCGTCGAAGTCGAACGCGATCACCCGGGTGGTCGTCGCCTTGGCCATGAAGAATCGCAGGGCTGCCGTGGCGATCTGTGTCGCCAGCTCGGTCAGCGCCGGCTCCTCGAGCTCTCGATTCCGCGTACGGATCTCCTCGCGGCTCTTGTCGATCAGCTGGTCGAGGAGATCGTCGGCTTTGACGCCGATCCCCTTCCGGCCCGACATCTCGAGGCTCCCGGCCTCGCCGTCGTCGCCCTCGGCGAGGAACCCGAGCTGCCGTGCGGCCCCCTTGGACAGGGAGACCATTTCGTAAGCGAAGTGGATCGAGCGCTCGGCCTGACTCTCGAAGTCGAGTCGCTCGAGGCCGACTCGCACGACCTTCTGCAGATAGCTCTGCCGGGCGTCGATTACGTTGATGACTCGATCGGCGGCGCCGAAGGGCGGGTGCTCTCCGGCGAGCTGGCCGATCGTCTGCCAGACGCCGACCTCGTCCCAGAGTCGATAGCCGAAGTCCTCGCCGAGGAGTCCAAACTTCCACATCTGGTAGGCGATGTCCTTGGCGACGTAAGTGGCGGTGCCGTCCGAGCGGACGATCACCTTGTCGGGATCCTCCAGACCGGCGAACTCCTCGCTCTCGGAGAGAGGCATCACCCAACAGCCGACGTTCTTGCCGGACTCTTCGAGTTTGACCGCGCCGTGCTGCTTGAGCTGATGGAACGCCTTGGCGAAGAAGTCTCGGCCGAGGATGGCGCTCTCGTGAGTCAAGAGGTCGTAGCCGACGCCGAGCCGCGCCATCGTCTCCAGGTGACGCTTGACCACGCGCGCCGCGACCAGCCGACCCACGTCGGCGCGCGAACCGCTGTCGTGCTCGAGCTCGTGGAGCGTCGCCCGCCGGTGCTCGAGGCGGCTGTCGTCCTCCGCATACCAGGTGCCGACCTCACTGTAGAGATCCCAGCAGTAGTAGTCGAACGGTTCCGGCAGCTCTACGATCTCTTCTGCGGACATGCCGCGCAGGTCGAGGAAGCCCACCACGACGTCGGCGAGCTGCACGCCGGTGTCGTCGATGTAGTTCTGAATTTCGACCCGATGGCCGAGGGCACGGAGGGTCTTTGCCAGGATGTCTCCGAGCACCGCGTTGCGCAGGTGTCCGATATGGGCGGCCTTGTTCGGGTTGATGTTGGTGTGCTCGACGACCACCTTTTCACCCGAGTTGGGCTCGCTCTCGAGCAGCGGCCGCGAGAGGACACTCGCTGCGACGCGGCCCCGGTCGAGGTAGACGTTGACGAAGCCGGCACCCTGCACTTTGACCTCGGTCACCCAGTCGGGCGCCTCGAAGCCGTCGGCGATCTCCTGGCCGATCTCCCGCGGATTCCGTTTGAGCTCGCGGGCCAGCTGTAGGGCGCCGGGGATCGCGAGATCGCCGAGGTCGCGACGAGGTGGTACCTCGACGATCGCGGTGTGGTCGAGTCCGTAGAGTTCCTTGACCCGCTGCTCGAAGATGCGGGCCAATTTGCTGCGATATTCGCCGAGCATAATGCGCAGGAGTTTACAGGGATCCGAGGGCTGGTGGTTCCGGATAACGGACTCGCAAAGCCACCTCTGACCGGGCTGCTGAGCCGGGTTCGCGAGCCGGTCGAACCGAGATGGAGGGTGAGTGGCGGCGGCGCCGACTCGAGGCCGCCGAGGCCATCTCGCGACACAGGAGCACCGAACCTGCGGCCGGGCCGGAGCCCAGAGCGTCCTCGGAGCCGGACGATCGCCGCCTCACTCTCGGTTCGGATTCTCACAAGCCTCGCAGGTTGATATGATTAGCGACCCGACCAGCACGGGGAACCATCCACATGGCAGAACATCACGTCCGTATCCCGATGAACGGGACTGTGCTCGAGCTCCTTGAGGGCGACATTACGGAGCTCGAGGTCGAAGCGATCGTCAACGCCGCCAACGAGAAGTTGGAGTTGGGCGATGGCGTTGCCGGAGCGATTCGCGACAAAGGCGGCCCGACCATTCAGGCCGAGTGCAAGCGCATCGGCGGAACCGGGGTCGGCACGGCCGTCATCACCGGCGCCGGCGAGCTGAGTGCCAAGCACGTCATTCACGCGGTCGGCCCGAAGATGGGCGACGGCGACGAAGATCGGAAGCTCTCCTCGGCGGTTCGCTCGGCCCTGGCGCTCGCCGATCGGCACGGTCTCAAGTCGATCGCCCTACCGGCGATCTCGACCGGGGTCTACGGCTTCCCCATGGCGCGCTGCGCGCGAATCACCCTGACCGAGATTCATCGCTACCTGCAGGGCGGCACCAAGCTCGAGCAGGTTGTCGTCTGTCTCTACGGCGAGGACGCGTTCAACTCGTTCCGCCAAGAGCTGCGCCGCGGCTTCCGCTAAGGCCGACAAGGCCGGTCCGATCCAAGCCAGCTATGCGGACTCGGTCGATGTCCGCTAGGCCGGTCCGGCCGACGTCTCGCCCAGCCAAGGGCCGGCGTCAGGCGCCGTACTTCTTGAGTCGACCGCCGTTGGCGAGCATCAGCCCGACGAGGTCGCGAGACGCGATCGTACCCAGATGACCACGGGTCGCCGCGCTCTCGTCGAAGGTTGTCGCTTCGTCGACAAAGCAGAGCTTGGAGTGGAGCAGAAGCGGAATCGGGTGCCAGCTGTGGGCCTTCATCGGCGCCGGTGTCGAGTGGTCTCCGGTGATCGCCACCACGTCGGGGCCGAGCTCCATCAACTCGGGTAGCGCCGCGTCGACCTCCTCGAGTACCGCAACCTTTGCCCCGAGGTCGCCGTCTTCTCCCGCCTGGTCGGTCTGTTTCACGTGCACGAAGAAGAAGTCGAAATCGGCCCACCGTTCGGCGAGGGTTGGCACGATCTGGGGGAAGCGCTTCTCGCAGGGGACGACCTCCATGCCACACGCCGAGGCGACGCCGCGGTAGAGCGGGTAGCCGGCGAAGGCACCGAGCCGCATCTTGTAGAGGTCGTTCATCTTGGGCAGCGTCGGCAGGTTGGAGAAGCCGCGCAGCAGAATGCGATTGGCCGCCGGTTCGTCGGCGATTGCCTCCTCGATCGCCGCGAGCGCCGGACGGAGGAGTTCGATGGTGCTCTCCGCCTGCGAGTCGAGAGCGCGGAGGTCGAGCGGCGGAACTCCAGTCTTCTGCGGGTCGGTGTCGGCAATTGCCGCCGACAGACCCTCGCCGCGGATCAAGAGGACGAAGCGATAGCCCTCGCCCGCGTGGATTTCGAAGCTCGGGCTTTCGAAACCGGCCAGCGCCGGGCGAATCTTCTCGCAGACCCGCTGACCTTCTTCGGTCGGGATCCTGCCGGCGCGGCGATCGGTCAGATTTCCGTCGCCGTCGGCGGTGGCGAAGTTGCCACGGATGGCCACGTCTCCTTCGCCCATGTCGAGAGCCAGCCCGAGCGCCTCGAGGATGCCGCGGCCGAAGTCGGCCTCCGGAGCGATCGGGTCGTAGCCGAAAAGGCCGAGATGCCCCGGGCCGCTGCCAGGGGTGACGCCTTGCATCACCGGCACCATCCGGCCGAGCGCCGAGCGCGCCGCGAGCGCGTCGAGGTTCGGTGTGGCGGCCGCGTCGAGGGCGGTCTGTGGCTGATCGACGGTGCGTAGGTCGCCGACACCGTCGAGAACGAGCAGCACCAGCTTGGAGTCCGCTGGGCGTGCGAGGCGGGCGAGGAGCTCTTGATTTCGGTCCATTACGAGACGAAGTAGGCGGTTGCCCGAATCTGCAGGCGGGCGCGGGGTTGGAATCCACTGCCGCCGATCGCGAACGAGCTGTCGGTGGCGAGCACGGGGAGGACGATCCAGCCGTCGAAGGTACCGCCCTGGTTGTAGGGAGGGACGACCGGCTCGATCTCGGCGAGCTTCACCCATCGGTCCTCTTGCGCGTCGAGTAGCCCACTGAGCTCGACATAGGCCCGATCGAGGTCGATCGTCCGTTGGCTCGACGGGTGCCAGAGCGACATGACAAAGCGCATCTCGTCGTAGTCACCGGTCTTGAGACTTGGCTGCCCGTCGATCTGCAGCGGGAAGTGGAAGCGCCCGCTGGTCTCGGTGGCGAAGATCTCGGGGGTAGCGTCGAAGATGACGTGACTCGGGGAAGCGTTCGAGCTCAACGGGGTCTCCTGGAGGTGGCGGTTGCCCGAAATCAGGCGCTCTCGCCTCGGGCCAGAGCCAACGCCTGTGCGATCTTGCTGCGACTCTCGTCTTCGGAGGCACCGAGCAGCGGCGCTCCGATGCCAAAAGCTTGGGCGCCGGCGGCGCGGTAGTCCGGGATCTCCTCGGGGCCGAAACCCCCGGAGGCGAGCATCGGAATGTCGCCGAGCGGTCCACGCACGCGGGATAGGTAGTCGGCCCCACCGACCGTCGGCAGTGGAAAGACCTTGATCAGATCGGCGCCCATCTGGTGGCCGGCCGCGATTTCGGTCGGCGTAAGCGCCCCGACGATCAGAAAGCGCTCGGCGGAGCGGACCACCTCCGCAACCCCCGCATGGGCGTTGGGTGAGACGACGAACTCCGCACCCGCGTCGATCGCCTGCTGAGCTCGGTCACCGTCGGTGACCGTTCCCATGCCGATGCAGGGAGGCGCTTCGCCCGCGCGTCGCTCGATCAGCTCCCGAACGAGCGCCGTCGCCCGGGGGACCGTGAAGGTGATCTCGATCATCTGGAGCCCGCCGTCGAGGAAGGAGGCGGCCTGTGCCGCTGCCTCCTCGTGGGAGTGGGTCCGAACGACACCGATGATGGGGGCCTGGGCCAGGCATTCGGCCACCTGGGCTCGCTGGATCATGGAGCGCGGATGTTATCAGTGCTCCGGGATCGAGTTGCGGCTGGAGGGTGACTTCGGCAATGATGGGCGCACTCAATAGGGAAGGAAGGGTAGGGAGATGGCTCATCGCGCAACGCGCGTCCTCGTGGCGCTTCTCTTGGTCACCCCGTGGCCGCTGGTCCCTGCGACCATCACGGTTCAGGGGGCATGCACGCTTCAGGACGCGATTCATGCCGCCAACACCGACGCGGTGGCCGGTGGCTGCACCGCCGGCTCGGGCACCGATCAGATCGAGCTGACTGGGAACGTCAATCTCACTGCGGTCGACAACAACGACATCAACGGACTGCCGCTCGTGGAGAGTGCGATCGGACTCGATGGCCACGGCTTCACGATCCGGCGCCACCCCTCTGCCCCAGAGTTTCGCTTGTTCCAGGTCCAGACCGCCGGCAGCTTGCGTCTCGAGAACGTCATTCTCAAGTCGGGCAGCGTTTCGGAGTCGGGAGGGGCGATCAAGAATCGTGGTGTTCTGGAGCTCGAGAGCGTCGAAATCTCGGAGAGCTACGCCGTGATGGGTGGCGCCGTCTCCAGCGATGGTGGCTCGACGACCATCGTGGACAGCACGATCTCGAACAACTACGCGATCGGCTACGGGGGCGGCGTGTACATGTCCGCGTTCGGCGAGGTGACGATCACCGACAGCACGATCTCCGGCAACTACTCCGGCTGGTCGGGCGGGGGCATCTTCGGGTACGGCGGTGTCACCATGAGCGGTACGACCCTGTCCGAGAACGTGACCGGAGGGGTCGGCGGCGGGCTCCGCCTGAACTACCAGGTCAGCACGGTGACCGACTCGTTGATCACCAACAACACCGCCGGAGCCGGGGCCGGAATCCACAACGGCCTGTACGCGGAACTCCACCTGATCAACACGACCATTTCGGGGAACCACGGCAGCGGCATCAACGCTTACCAGCTTTTCGACGGCGCGACGAATCTCGTACACAGCACTGTGGTCGGCAACTCGTCCTACGGCATCTACGCGGGCCAGTACACGGTGGTCTCGCTCAACGGCAGCGTGGTGGCCTACAACGGCGGTCCGAGCTGTGGCGGTGCTCTGCCGACCGATCTGGGTGGGAACTTCGACAGCGACGGCACCTGCCCGGGGGCGGGGCCGATCGACGGCCTAGACCCGGTGCTGGCAGACAACGGCGGCGCCCTTCGGACCCATGCCCTTCTCGATGATAGCTCGGCGATCGATGTCGGGGGCGACTGCGGTCTGACGGCGGATCAGCGCGGCTTCGGTCGCGATACCTCGTGCGACAGCGGCGCCTTCGAGTTCGGAGGTGCGGAGCCGGTAGGAGGCTCGGTCGAGGGCCTGAACGTACTCGCGAGCAGCTGCACCAACCTGTCGACGGGTAGCAAGGTGCAGATCGCGGGAGCGGACGGATGGAACTGTCGCACCGCCGGTCTGGACCTCGTGGAGGGAGACAGCGTGCGCCAAGACGTCCGCGGGCGACCGATCGCTGCGGCCTTCTCGGGTTCCATCGAGGGGGTCGTGGATGGAGAGGTCTCCTGCCGCAATCTCACCACCGGTCAAGCGGTCGACTTTGCTCTCGATGGCGAGACGACCTGGGACTGCACCGAGCGCGGGCTGATGTTCCTTCCGACCGACCGTGTGGCTTGGGTGGTCGTCGGCGTCGCTCCCTAATGCATCCGGTCTAGTGCACCCGGTCTGAAGTGCTCGATCAGAGGTGCCGGAGCGTGCGGCGGCAGATGCCGCGCAAAATCTGAACCTCACGACTGGTGAGTCCAGCGCGTGCACTGAGCTGTCGAAGGTCGCGCAGCACACCCGCGGCGGTGTCGTCGCGGGTGAAGCCCACCCTCTCGAGCACTTTGCGAGTGTGCTCGAACAGACCCTCGATCTCGGAGGTCGGCGCAGGAGGTTCCTCGCCGACTGCCGTCTGGAGAGCCTGCGGAGTGGTCACGAACAGCTCGTGGGCGATGAGCAGCACCGCCTGACTCAAGTTCAGAGTCGGTTGCTCGGGCGCGGTGGGGATCTGTAGGAGGACGCTACAGAGGGACAGCTCGTCGTTGTTGAGTCCCGAACGCTCGGGGCCGAAGACGAGCGCGGTGTCGGGTGGGTCCGCTTCACGGGCGGCCTCGGCGGCGAAGGTGCGTGGCTCGAGAATCGGAATGTCGAGTTGTCGACTGCGCGTCGAAGTCGTGCCGACGACGCGTTGGAAGGGCGCCAGGGCCGTGGCCATCGACTCGACCCGCTGCGCGGCATCGAGAATGCCGCCCGCGTGCACGCCGAAGGCGCGGGCGATCCGGTCGATCGGCGCCGCGGGCTCCACGAGAATCAGGCGAGAGAGGCCCGAGTTCGCCATCGCCCGTGCCGTCGAGCCCACGTTCCCGGACTCGGTCGGCCGCACCAGGACGACTGCGAAACGCTCATCGAGAACAGCCATAGATCGGTGACAGGATACTCAATTCGGTACCTCTTCTCCTCCTTCCGCTTCGGGTGGAGAGCTGTGCCCTCGGCCACCTGAAGCCGCGGCAGTGTCTTGACACCCCGGGGCCGAGGGGACTACGTTGCGACCATGACGGAAGCGGTCAATCCCCGCGCCTACCTGATTTTCACCGGCACCGGTCCGATCTTGGCACTGTCCACCTACTCGAGCCTCACCGACGGGCGCCTTATCGACAAGCTCAGCTACAAGGGCATCGACAAGTTCATCGCCTACGAAGTTGCGCTCGACGCGGTGCGCCAGCGCTACCCCGAGAGCTTCTCGAACGTTGCCGAAGATCTCTCCGGCGAAGAGGACATTCGGGTGCTCGACTTCAACGGGCACCAGATCATGGCCAACTTCCTGCTCGACGAGCTGGGAGAGCCGATCAAGGTCGGCGGCTAGCCGACGCGGAATTCGCGCAGGTCGTAGCCGACCTGTCGGAAGAGCTCGTAGAGCGCGGGTAGCGGCAGCCCGACGACGTTCGAGTAGTTCCCCTCGACGCGTTCGACGAACAGCGCGCCGAGCCCCTGGACGCCGTACGAGCCCGCCTTGTCGAGCGGCTCGCCGGAGTCGACGTACCAGGCGATCTCGGCTTCGGTCATCGCGCTCATTACCACCCGCGTCTGGACGACGCTGTCGGCACGTCGACCGGTTGCCGGCTCGAGGAGCGCCACGCCGCTCTGGACCTCATGAGCTCGCCCGGCCAGCTCGGAGAGCATGGTGCGGGCGTCAGCGGGGTCTCGCGGCTTGCCGAGCAGTCGACCGTCGAGCACCACAATGGTGTCGGCCGCGATGACCAGCTCGCCGGGGTGGTTCTCCGCTTCGGCCTTGCCGCGCGCCAAGCGGCGTACGTAGGCGTCGGGCGCCTCGCTGTCGAGCGGAGTCTCGTCGATGTCGGCCGGTCGAACGACCGGGTCGAGCCCGAGGCCGCGCAGCACTTCGATACGGCGCGGCGACGAGGAGGCGAGAACGAGAGTTGGGAGCGTCGCGTCAGTCAACGGCTACGGATAGTACCCGGGAATGGTCTTCGGTTCGAGAGCCGGGTCGGCGAGCTTCAGTTCGACCTCGCGGAAGCCGGAGTCGGCCGACTGTGTGGACTGATAGCCGATCAAGTACTGGGAGCGGAGCTCTTCTTCGATCGAGTCGTAGATGCGCTCGAGCTGTCCAGCCGAGCCGACCAGGAAGCTCCGCCCTCCAGTGGCTCTAGCCATCTCGGCGAGCACGTGGCGGGAGGTCATGTCGCGGTGGTCCAGGTTGAGACCGATCGTGTAGATCGCAACGCCCGAGCGACGCGCAAACTCGAGCGTCTCGTCGAAGTTGTGGCGGCTGCTCGAGTCGGCGCCGTCGGAGAGGACAATCAGGGCACGCTTGCCGCGAATTCCGGCGAAGTAGTAGAGGCCGTAGATCAGACTGTCGAAAAGTGCGGTCTCGCCGTCGGCCTCGAGGCCCGCGAGGCCGCCAGCCAGCACTTCGAGACGGTTGGTCAGCGGCACCTTGAGCTCTGGGAAGTCGTTGAAGACGATCACCGCCGCGCGATCCCTCGGGAGCACAATGCGTTGAAAGAAGCGGAGTGCGGCGCGTTCGACGTCGCCGAGAGCGTTCTCCATCGAGGTCGAGGTGTCGAGAAGCACTCCGGCGTGAATCGGCAGATCCCGAACCCGTTCGAAACGCCGAATCTCTTGCTGCGAGCCGTTCTCGAACACGGTGAAGTCTCCTCCCTCGAGGGAGTCGACGGGCCGCCCCTCGCTGTCGAGAACCGAGGCGTAGAGTTCGACGAAGTCGACGTGCACCGAGTCGAGGTTCTCCGGGCGGTTGATGAAAACCAAATCTTCGGTGAAATTGCCGTCTTCGAGGTAGGCGACCGCTCGTACGTAGGTGAGGCCCTGCTCCTCCTCCAGGAGAATCGGTTGGACGTAGGGCGGCTGATAGAGCGTCGCGAGGCGGCGCTCTCCGAGGTAGAGCTCGACTCGGTCGAGGCTCTCGTCGTCGGGGAGATCGACCTGCGCCTCCACCCGCAGACTCTCCCGGTAGGTCTGCGTCGAGAGCGGCTGAATGAGGCGGACGCCGAAGCGATGTGGTCCGCTGTTGAGCTCGGCAACGTCGCTCGCGAGCTCGTTCCCCGCCGCGTCGTAGGCGACCGCGCGGACGGAGTGGAGCCGAGGCGTTTCGCCCAGGTTGAGCTCGACGCTGTAAGGCGGTTGAAGCTTGCTCAGCACCGGCCGGTCGTTGAGCGAGAAGGTCACCTTGTGTACCGCCTCGCCGGAGGCGATCGCTTCGACGCGCACGTTGCCAAGCAGCAGTTCGCGTGGCGGCGGCAGAATTCGTACGCGGTGCTCGCGGTCCGGGATGGGCTCGTTCGCTTCGGCGAACGGCTTCGCCACCGGCCCGGTCTCGGCCGGCTCCTCAGCGACCACGGTCGCGAGTTCCGGGGCGCGATAGAGCGGCACGACGATCTGTCGTTCTACCCGGAAATAGCGGTCGACCTCGAGCTCCTGCACACGCAAAACGAGCGTGTACTCCCCCGGCCGGAGAAAGCGTTGCACCACGATCGGTAGTGCACCGTCGGGTTCGGGGAAGTCGAATCGATAGCGGAAGCTCTCGAATGGAGCGCCTCGCCGCAGTACCTCGCCGTCGAGCAGGAACTGCCGGGTCTCGCCGCCGGCTTCCGGTGGTACGGCGATCAGCGCTTGAACCACCGTTCGGCTCTGGTTCCGACCCGGGTACGAGAGCGCAAACTCCGCCTGGAGCGAGCCGGCACCCTCTGGCACGGTCGTCAGGCGACCGAGGAAGGCGAGCACCCACTCGGTCGATGGCTGCGGCAGCTCTTCCACGAGCCGCTCGATGTCGCGTCGGCCATAGGCGCTCTCGAGCGCTCTGCGGAGATCTCGGCCGCGTGGGCACGAGGCGGCGACCCGATCGAGAGCGTCGAGCTCGCCGAAGCGAGCCTGGCCGGTGAAGGGGATCAGCGACGAGACGCCCTCGAACGGAGACCACAGCCGGTAGCCGTCTGAAGAACCGGTTCCGCCGCGCACGAAGACGACCACGAAGCTGCCGCGTGAACCGGGTTGCGGACCGTACTCCCAAAGGCTGGCGGTCGAGAAGAGGCGAGGACAGGGGTCGTTGTCGACGCGAACGGGTGGCCCGAGCTGCAGCAGGGTCGCCGCGCGGTCCCCTTCGAGGCCGCCGAACTGATCTCGGGCGAGTTGGAGCCGTAATTTCCAGTTCTCCTCGAGCTCGTTGAGCCGTGTGTCGGGGAATGGATCGCGTTCCTGCCAGAACCGTCGGATGAAGCTGTCGCGATGGTAGTCGCGCTCGAGCGCCAGGAACGCCGCCCGTTCCTCCTCGCCGATCAACAGCTCGACCTCCGCCAGCCAGACGGCGTGCGCCTCGCTGAGGTTCTCGGGAAGCGGCTCGGCTTCCTGTTTCTTCTTGGCAGAGACCGCCGGCGCCGAGACGAGGATTGCTGCGATGAAGAGGGTGGCGACAGAGCGGCTGGGGCGAGAGCGAGTCATGGGCGGCCGCACCCAATCTACTATGCGGCCGCCCGGCAGGTGGTCAGGGGACTAGTTGGACCGGCAGTCCTGCGAACGGGTGCCAACGCCACCTCGCTCGGTGCTGTCGCCCCTGATCGGTACGGGGAACCTGGCGCAGGCCCGGAGGTGCTACGGGTAGTAGCCGCGCAGCGTCTTCGCGTCGAGTCCGGAGCGCGCGAGCTCGACCTCGATGGCCCGGAAGTTGTCCTCGTTCGACGCGTTGGTCGACTGGTAGGCCAGGTAGTACCGGGAGCGGAGCTCGCGTTGAATCTCGTCGTAGATCCTCGGAAGCTCCTCGGCCGTTTCGATGAAGAACGCGCGCCCGCCGGTCTCGTCGGCGAACCGGCGTAGCTTCTTGCGCGCGTCGGCCTCCTTGCGCCCGAGATCGAGGCCGATGGTGTAGATCGAGACGCCGGCGCGGCGGGCGTACTCGAGGGTGTTCTCGAAGGTGAAGCGGCTGTGCTCGTCCTGACCGTCCGAGAGTACCACCAGGGCACGCTGGCCCTTGATGCCGTTGAAGTAGTAGAGCGAGAAGATCAGGCTGTCGTAGAGCGCGGTGCCGCGCTCCGCCTTGAGCCCCGCCAGTCCGCCGGCGAGCGTCTGGATGTCGTTGGTGAACTTGGCGGCCAGGTTCGGGTGGTCGTTGAAGGTGATCAGCGTGGCACGGTCTTTGGGCGTGATCGCCTGCTCGAAGAACTGCAGGGCACCCTTCTTCGCCATGTCCATGCTCGGCTCCATGGAGGCGGAGATGTCGACGAGAATGCCGGCGTGAATCGGTAGATTGTCGACGAGGTCGAAGCGCATGGGAGTCTGCGCGACGCCGTCTTCGAGCACGGTGAAGTCTTGCTCGGCGAGTCCCTCGACCGGCCGTGACTCCTTGTTGAGCACCGCGATGAACAGCTCGACGAACTGAACGTCGACCTCCTCGAGATAGTCCGGAGCATTGACGTAGACCAGGTCTTCGGTGAAGTTGCCGTCCGGTTGGTAGGCGACGGCGCGAACGTAGGCGAGCTGCTCGTCGCTCGGCAGGAGGATCGGTTGTACAAAGGGCGGCTGGTGCAGCGAGGCGACCAGCTGCTCGTTCAGGTAGAACTCGACCTTCTTGACCGCCCGGTCCTTCGGCACGTCCACCTTGGCCTCGGCCCGCAAGCTGTCGACGTAGGTCTTGCCCCGGCGAGGCTCGATCAGTCGCACCGCAAATCGATGGGCGCCACTGTTGAGTTCGATCTCGTCGCGAGCCAGCTCCAGGTCGGCGTCGTCGAACGCCACCGCGACCAGGTTCCGCATTCTGGGTAGCGAGCCGAAATCGAGTTCGACGTTGAAGGGCGGCTGCCGCTTGATGAGGTTCTGGTCGTTGTCGACCGTGAACTTCACGTAGGCGATCTCGTCGCCAGTGGTGATGGTGTCGATGCGGGTGAAGCCGGTTTGGAGGTCGCCGCGCGGCGGCACGATACGGATGGTGGTGTCACCTGTCGAGATCGCGGCGTTCGCCTCGGCCAGGAGTCGTCTCGTCTCGGCGTCCTTCGGCACGGCGCGCCGGATCTCATCCACCTTCGGAACTTCGAGGTCGAGTTTCGACAGGAAGTAGGTCTTCTTGTTGAGATCCTCGAGCTTGACCACCATCCGGTACGGTCCCGGCCGCAGGTAGCGCTCGAAGACGAGCGGGATCGTCGCCCCTTCGTCGAGGTTGGCCGGCATGTTGAAGCTGTAACGGAAGGTGTCGAAGAGCTTCTCCTCGCGGAGCACCTCGCCGGTCAGAACGAAGTTGTACGAGCGGACGCCCGCCAGGTCGGCGACTCCGACCTCCGAGGGATCGATTCCGATCTGGCCCTGAACGACGGTTCGGGTCTTGTGGCGGGCGGGGAAGTCGTACTGCAGGTCCGCCTCGAAGGTGAGTGAACCCTCTGGCACCTCCGTGCTCAACGCCTCGAAGGTCTCCACCCACTCGCTGCCGGTCTGCTCGTCGGGACGCAGAAGGTCGGCCATCAGCGTCGTGAAGCCGAGGTTGCCGTAGACGCGAGTCATGTTGATCGCCGCCAAGACCGCGTCGCTGTCACCGAAGCCGCAGTTCGACTCGATGGTGCGGTACATCGCCGTGGCGTCGTCAGCGGGGTTTGCAAACTGCAACAGGACCGAGAGGCCCTCGGTCGGGTACCAAAGCCGGTAGCGCCCCTGGTTTCCGACTTGGTAGAAGAGCAGGGCGATCTCCTGACCGATCGACTCCGCACGCTGGTAGTACCAGACCTGACCCTTCCAGACGTCGATGCAGTCGTAGTCGACGAGCGCGTCGGGGAGGCCGTTGAGCAGCATGACCCGCGAGCGCTCGTCGAGTAGGTCGCCGGTGATGCGGAACGCCTCCTCCGCGCGGGCCATCCACCGATCGCGGAACTCGTTGCGCGCCGTGTCGGGGAAGGTGTCGCGCTCGGCCCAGAACCGTTCGATGAAGGCGTCGCGCTGGTAGTCCTTGTGAATCCGCAGGAACGCGTTGAGCTCGTCCTTCGACATGATCAGATCGACGATGTCGAGCCACGACTGATACTGCTCGGGGAGCTCCTTCTTCTTGAGCTTCTTGGCCTTCTCCCCCTCGCCGAAGAGTACGGTTGCCAGCAGCGAAGCGAGGAGCAGCGCGAAGAACAGCAGCTGGTATCGAGGGCGAGTGGGCATGCGGCGACGATCCTATCGGTCGGAATCTGCGGTCATCGTGTCTGAGGTTGTAGCAGAAACCGTGCCGGGCCGCAGATAGAATCGTCGAGCAGATGGAACCGGTCTACTTCGACAACAACGCGACCACACCGCTCGACCCTCGGGTTCGAGACGCGATGCTCCCCTGGTTGAGTGAGCTGCACGGCAATACGTCGTCGGTTCATCGCTTCGGGCAGGCCGCCTCGGCGGCGGTGGAAGGCGCTCGGGAGCGTGTAGCGCGCCTGCTCGGCGCCAGTCCGCCCGAGCTCGTCTTCTGTGCCTCGGGTACGGAGGCGAACAACGCGGTGGTCTTCTCCTGTGCCCGACAGGCCCGAGGACGGCGCCACTTCGTGATCTCCGGCTTCGAGCACCCATCGGTGCTCAAGGCCGCGACTCGACTCGAGGGCGAGGACTACGAGGTCAGCCGGATCGCCCCCGAGGCTGACGGTTGTGTCGATCCCGCGCGTTTCCTCGAGGCGGTGCGGCCGGATACCGCTCTGGTCTGTCTCATGCTCGGAAACAACGAGCTGGGGACGCTCCAACCGGTACGCGAGATCGCCGTCGGCTGTCGAGAGCGCGGCGTGCCGATTCTGTGTGATGCCGTCCAGGCGGTGGGCAAGGTGCCGGTCGACGTCGGCGAGCTCGACGTCGACTACCTGACGATCGGCGGCCACAAGTTTCACGGCCCGCTCGGAGCGGCCGCGCTCTGGATTCGGGCCGGTGTCGAGCTGGAGCCGTACCTGATTGGCGGTGGGCACGAGCGCCACCGTCGGGCGAGCACGGTGAACGTGCCGGCGATTGTCGGTTTGGGCAAGGCCGCCGAGTTGGCCGCAGGGGAGCTGTCGGAACGGCAACGGCGGCTCGGCGAGCTGCGCGATCGATTCGAGCGCGGCGTCGCTGAACTCGAGTCGGTGGACGTGCATTGCGCTGATGCGCCTCGACTGCCGTCCACGTCGCACGTCGTCGTCCACGGGGTCGACGGCGAGTCACTGATGATTCGCTTGGACATGGCGGGTTTCGCGGTCTCGACCGGCTCGGCCTGCTCGTCGGGTGTCGTCGACCCGAGCTCGACGCTGCTCGCCATGGGCATGACGGAAGCCGAGGCCCTGTCGTCGCTCCGGGTGAGCTTCGGCATGTTCAATACCGAAGATGAGGTGGATCGCTTCCTCGTGGCGTTGGCGCGTGAGAGCGCCGAGCTCCGACAGCCGGTGCCGGCCGGTTCCTGAGGGCGGATCCATGAATCGGAAACCTGTACGGAGTCTTGAATGGGTGAGCTGACCGCGGTCGCCATGAGCGGCGGCCTCGATTCGTCGGTGGTCGCCTGGATGTTGTCGCGAGACGACGGCGAGGCGGTCGGCCTGTCGATGCTCCTTTGGGACCGCTCGGGGGACAACACCCACGGTCGCTGTTGCGGCGCGCTCGACCTCACCGACGCGCAGCGCGTCGCACAGCAGTGCGGCATTCCCCACTACACGCTGAAGATGGACGAGGAGTTTCGCAAAGCGGTGGTCGATCCGTTTGTCGACGACTACCTCGCCGGGCGGACGCCGATCCCCTGCACGGGCTGCAACACCTGGATCAAGTTCGACCTGTTCCTCGAACGCGCTCGAACCCTCGGAGCCGCGCGAATGGCGACCGGCCACTACGCGCGCATTCTGGAGGGCCCGGACGGCCTCGAGCTCCACACCGCTGTCGATACCGACAAGGATCAGTCGTACTACCTCTTCGAGCTCACCCAGCAACAGCTGGCGATGTCGAGCTTCCCGCTCGGTGGCAAGACGAAGCCCGAGGTGCGGGAGTTGGCACGCGAAGCGGGGCTCGTAGTCTCGGAAAAGGGCGAGAGCATGGAGATCTGCTTTGTCGCGGGGGGTGTGCGCCAGTTTGTCGAGGAGCAGGTGGCCGAGCGGCCGGAGCGCTTTGCGGCGGCACAGGTCGGACGGCCGAGTACGGTGGTGGATACCGACGGCGAACGCCTCGGTTCGGCCGAGCCCTACTACCGCTACACCGTCGGGCAGCGACGCGGACTCGGGATCGCCGCGGAGGACCGCCTCTACGTGCTCGGAGTCGACCCCGAGCAGAACCGAGTGACCGTCGGTAGCGAGAGCGAACTCCGAGAGGACGGCCTCGTCGCGGAGCGCGTCCACTGGATCGGTCGAGCCCCGGACGGCGAGATCGAGGCGACAGTGCGCATTCGAGCGCGCCACCCCGGGGTGACGTCTCGCGTTCGACCGCTCGAGGACGGTCGGGTCGAGGTGGAGTTCGCCGAGCCGCAGATTGGAGTCTCGCCGGGGCAGGCGGCGGTCTTCTACGACGGCACGCGGGTGCTCGGTGGCGGCTGGATCACCACCTGATCGAGCCCTTTGCCCCGGCGAGTCAAACCCTCTTGCGCTCGGACGCGTCCAATTGGAGATGAAACGAAGCGAGCCACGATGCTGGCTCGCGGCGGCGCTCTTGCTTGCCGTGAGCCTCGACACCGCCTTTGGAGCGACTCCCGAGAGCGAAGCTCTGGGTCGGGCGGAGCTCGACCGCGAGATCTCAGAACTGATGTCGGTCGCGGAGATCCCCGGCCTCTCGATCGCTGTGATCGAGCACGGACAACTGAGCTGGACCGAGGCCTACGGCGTCGTCAACACCGAGACCGGAGAGGCGGTCGGCGAACCGACCGTCTTCGAGGCCGCTTCGCTCACGAAGCCGGTCTTCGCCTACCTGGTCCTGAAGCTGGCCGAGCGAGGCGCTCTTTCCCTCGATCAGCCGCTTCACGAGCTGCTCAGCTACGAGCGTTTCGGAGGCGTCAAGCGCTCGCTCGCGCTCACGCCGCGGATTGTGCTCTCCCACCGGACGGGGCTGCCGAACTGGGGCGGTCCGAAGCTGCCGTTCCGGTTCGACCCGGGAAGCCGCTTCGGCTACTCGGGAGAGGGGTACTTGTACCTGCAGCGAGCCATCGAGAAGCTCACCGGCGAGCCGATCGAGGCGCTCATGCAGCGGGAGGTGTTCGACCCCCTCGGGATGAAGGACAGTCGGTTGACCTGGAAAGAGGGCGAGGAGTTCGGGTTGGCGACGGGGCACAGCCGAACGGGTGAGGCCCGAGTGCGCAATCCGCCCGAGGTGAACGTCGCCGGCAGCCTGTTCACGACGGTTCGCGACTACGCGCGATTCGCGACGGCCGTTCTTGGAGGTGAGGGGCTCGAGAGAGCGTCCTTCGAAACGGCGCTGTCTCCTGCGATCCACATGCAAGGCGACGAGCGGGGCTACCGGAAGCCCGAGGAGATCGCCGGCAAGGTCGGTTGGGGGCTGGGCTGGGGCACGCAAGAGTCTGCAGACGGCCGCATCGTCTGGCACTGGGGCGACAACGACATCTTCCAGGCCTTCGTCGCGCTCCGACCCTCGGACGGCTCAGGGGTCGTCTACTTCGCAAACAGTGCCGCCGGACTGACCATTGCGCGGCGCCTCATGGAGCTCACCATCGGCGACATGAGAGCGACCTTCGCCTGGCTCGACCGCGACTACGTGGACGACCCCGGCTGGTCTGAACGGCATCGAGGCTTTCTGGCAGAACGAGAGCGAGACTACCCAGCGGCAGTTCGCCAGTTCGAGCTCGCACTCGAGGCGGCACCCGACGACGAGGTGACCCGCGAGCGAGTTCGATGGCTGGAAGAGCTCACGCGCATTGGCGAGACCCCGGTCTCGATCGAGCGCGAGCGCCTCGAGAGTTACGCCGGCAGCTATGGACCCCGCAAGATTCGAGTAGAGGAGGGCCACCTCGTCTATCAGCGACAGGGACGCGACGCGCGGCGACTCCTGCCGGTGTCGCAGGACACGTTTGCCCTCGAAGGCATGGTCGACTTCCGGATCCAAGTGGTTCTCGACGAGGCGGGGCGGCCGGTCGCTCTCCGAGGTCTCTACCTGGGTGGTGATCCAGACGAGAACCCCCGCGACCCGGGAAGCTGAGTACCCTCCACACGGGCCTTCCGATTCCTACGCGCTATTTGGGGGGGGGCAGACTGGAGGCCGTTACTCTACAGCGCTGCCGACGACGAGCACGAACTCGCCCTTGAGCGAAGGCCGACTCTCGAGTTCGTTTCGAAGCTCGCTGAGCGGGCCTCGGAGCAGCTCCTCGTGCAGTTTGGTCAGCTCGCGAGCGATCGCCGCAGGGCGGTCGCCGAGCTCCTCGAGCGCATCCCCGAGGCTCGCGAGCAGTCGGTGCGGCGACTCGAAGTAGACGACCGTGTGCCCGAGGTCGGCGAAGCGCGCGTAGAAACGCCGACGCTTGCCCTGCTTGGGCGGTGGAAAACCGGCGAAGGTGAACGGATGCGGCGGGAGCCCCGACACGACGAGCGCGGCGAGCGCGGCCGAGGCTCCAGGGATCGGCTCGACCCGCACACCCTTCGCAATCGCCTCGCGCGTGAGCACAAACCCGGGGTCGGAAAGCAGCGGCGTGCCGGCGTCACTCACGAGAACGACGGTCGATCCCGCCTCGAGCGCCTCGAGAATCCTCGGGGCTCGGGCGCGTTCGTTGTGGTCGTGAAGCGCGATCAGCTTGCGCTTCAAGCCGAGGTGCGCCATCAGGCGGCCGGTGCGTCGCGTGTCTTCGCAGGCGACCAGATCGGCGGCGTCGAGCGCGGCGACCGCCCGTGGAGACAGGTCTTCGAGGTTGCCGATCGGAGTGGCGACGACGATCAGCTTGCCGGCCACGCCGTGCCTAGTCGCGAGGGATCTCGCGATCGAGATTGATCGCGCTGTCCGACAGTCGGGCGATGAGCATCAGACGCCGCTTGTACCGGTTGCCGCGCTCGAGCCGGTCGATCTTGGCGACCACCTCTTCCGGGTAGCCGATGTCGACAACTTCGGCCGCCGTCAGGCCCTGATTGAACATCAGGTAGAGCACCTCGTCGGCGGTGGCGTAGCTGAACCCGAGTTCCGCTTCGTCTGTCTGTCCGGGCCAGAGGTCGGCCGACGGCTTTTTGCTGACCACCTGAGGCGGGATATCGAGGTGCCCGGCGAGTTGCCAGACCTGCTGCTTGAAGAGGTCGCCGAGCGGATTGAGGGAGCTGGCGTTGTCGCCGAAGATCGTCGAATAGCCCAGGAGAATTTCGGTCTTGTTGGAGGTGCCGAGCACCAGACTGCCGAGCTTCTTGGCCTGATCGAAGAGGATCGACATGCGCACGCGGGCCATTAGATTGCCGCGGCGCACCGGGTCGGCCTCACCCTCGTTCTCGTCGAAATAGCTGTCGACCATCGCGGAGATGTCGATCACCCGTGCCGAGAATCCGAACGTTTCGGCGACGGCCTCGGCGTCGGCGCGCGAATCGGGACTCGACTCGCGGTAGGGGAGGATGAACGCATGCACGCGCTCCGGCCCGAGCCCGCGAGTCGCGAGCGCTGCCGAGAGTGCCGAGTCGACTCCGCCCGAGAGCCCGAGCACCATCCCCTGGGTCCCTGCGCTCCGATTGCCGTCGGCGATGAAGTCTGCGAGCACACGGCAGGCGAGCTCCGGGTGGAGGTGAAGCCGCTGGCGAATCTGTTCGGGAGACCACATCGGAGCTATCCCTGGGGCCCTTCGATGTCGCCTCGCACGTTGCGCACGAGGGGAAGCCGCCAGCGCAGTCGGTCGACCTCACGCGGATCGATATCGGTGATGAGCAGGTCTTCGTCGAGCACCGCGGCGCTCTGCACGAGCTCGCCTCCCGGGCGTACGACGTGACTCCCACCCGCGTAGAAGGAGCCCTCTTCCCAGCCCGCCCGATTGACGTAGAGGACCCAGCAGGTGTTCACGAGGGCGGTCGAACGAGTCAAGAGCTCCCACGACTCCTGGCTGGCCGGCTCTTCGTCGGCGCCGATGCGTCCGGGGCCGGCCGAGATCACGAGCAGGATTTTCATTCCGGCGATCGCGAGGCTCCGCGCCAGGCCGGGGTGCCACAGGTCTTCGCAGATGAGGAGCCCGAAGCGACGGTCGGCGATTGGAGCCGGTTCGAGCCGCTCGCCGGGGCCGAAGAAGCGGCCCTCCTGGAAGATGCCGTATGTCGGCAGGTAGAGCTTGCGATGGACGTGTTCCACCCGTCCTCCGCGCACGAGCACGGCGCTGTTGTAGAGCACTCCGGCCGCGTCCTCTTCGACCATGCCGAAGACGACGGCCATGTCGCCGGCCGCCTCGGCCAGGCGCAACACCTCGGGCGCGTCGGCACGGAGCGCCATCCGGCTCGTCAGGTGGAGAAGCCGATAGCCGGTGAGCGAGAGCTCCGGGAAGGCAAGGAGCTCTACGCCTTCCTTTCGAGCCTTCTCGATCCACTCGATGTGGCGATCGAGGTTCGCCGCCCGGTCTCCGAGCTTGCAGTCGATCTGGGCGAGCCCGATCCGGAGGGCTGTGGTCTGAGCGCTCATCTCGGGCTTTCGGTCTGGAGAGCATTCTACCGCTAGGGCTGGCTGGAGGGGTTCTGCTTGCGTGTGCCGGGCGGCGGGGTCCTGGTGGGGTGGGTGGCCCAGTAGGAACGGCGGGCTGTTCTTGCCCTTTGGTGGGTAGGCCCGCCTCGAGGTCGCGTCGCTGCGGTTTGGCCAGCCCTGGGAAGCGGGGGGACAGCTGGCCAGTGGCTTCAGCGCTCACACAGAGTGAGGCCGAAGCGAAGTGGATCATCTCGAGTTTGCCTTCCCTTCGGGCCCGTTCCGACCCGAAGCGAGCGAACTCGAGGCGGCCGGGTGTTCCGGGTCATCTGGGGTCTCCCACTGCTGGGTGGGCTCTAGGCCGAATCTTCTCCTGTTGCATGGTGGGCGATCCGCCACTGCCCATATGCGCCTTCACGCTGATCGAGGTGCCTCTCGTGCCCGTCCTTGTTCTCTGCCAGGGACGAATCGTCGCGACGGAAGGCGGTCCCAATCAGAACCCTCAACCAATCCGATGTCGGCCTCGCGTCTTTAGCTAGCAACGGCCGAGTTCCTGTTGGACGCATCACATCGCGTAGTGCTTGGCGATCTCTTCATCGCTCAACCGGAGAAAGCGCGCTGCGTTGTTGTAGAAGATGTCACGCTTCTCCTCCTCGTCGAGAAAGGGTGCCGTTTCGATGATCTCGATCGAGCGTTCGATTAGGCCCGGCCAGTTCATCTGGTCCGATCCGAACAGAATCCGCTTGCCGAAACCCGCATCCATGAGCGTCTCGAGCTGCCGGTAGAAGTACTTCCTGGGGTAGAACCACTGGATGCCGCCCAGGTCCACGTAGAGTTGTGGATAGGCTCCGAGCATCGCGATCAGTTCTTCCATGAGGGGCGAGGCGTAGTGCATGACCGACACTCGCAGCCGTGGATGCCGCACCAGGACATCCTCCAGCAGGAATGGGCTCGACAGCCGAGCGCGGTACCGGGGAGAACCCAGGTAGGGTGCTCCCGGTGGGCCTTCCCCGAGGTGGATGGCCACCGGAACGTCCAACTCCTCCGCGAGCGCCCAATACGCTTCCATGCGTCCGTCGTCGGGTCCGATCCCCTCGTACTGGTTCGAAATCTCTCCCAGCACCGCAAAGTCTCCGCTCTCGAAGAGCGCACGCATCGACTCCGCTGACATCTCGTCTCGGCCGAGCTGGAACTCGAGACTGGGAACGAACCGATGCGGTGCCGTCACACGCCACTGGCGCACACGTTCCGGAGCGCCGCTCAGTACGCCGATGACATTGTGTCGATCGAGGGCCTCGACCGTCTGCTTGATCAGCTCCTCGTCCGTCGTGGGCGACCAGATAGCGTCGGAACACGGCGGATTCTTCGTCGCCTCCAGAAAGACCTCCTCCCACGGTCTGCTTGGATCGAAGGCAGGAACCTGAGTCACGACGGGTATGCACAACCCCATCGGCGGCGGACCATTGGCATTCGCCGCCTTTGCGTGAAGGTGCATGTCGATGATTGGAAGGCGCGGCGTCACGCACCCAGCGACAAGAAGCAGCCCAAGAGTGGAGGCCAAGCGAAACCAGCTTCTCCTGAGAAGCCAGAGCATCCCGCCATACTAGCCCGCGAGCAGCGAGCGCTGGAACGAAGCACCCAATCAGCTCCACCGCCGCACACCCGCATCAGGTACGCAAACGAGGCCTGCCGCACGCCTCCGAACTCTGAGAGGTCTGCGCTAGCGCGCTGCATGCGGGGAGGATTTCCTGAAGGGAACTCACCAGGTCTTCCTCACCGAGGGCCTCCTTGTACTGCCGCAGTTGTTTCAGGGCCAGTGCGCGCCTAAGTGCGCTTCTCCTTTGCCTGCCATCTGGAGAGCCCCTCAGCGAAACCGAGTCGCGCACCAGCAGGGCCGCCGTCCCTGGCGCGACAACCCAGGGAGACCCAACACTCCCAGCCCGGCCCCCGGTACCCGGCCCGACTGATACCCTCCGCCGCATGAGAACGCTCGGTCCTGGTCTCCTGATCGGATTCGTGCTCTGCGCCGCTTCGATCGCGCAGCAACCCGTCGCCGACGAGACCCAGCTGGTAGATCGGGTTCTCGCGGTGGTCGACGAGGATCCGATTCTCGCCTCGGAGGTCGATCAGGTGGTCGCTCTGGGTCTGCTCGAGCCGGCATCTGAAGAAGAGGACGAGGCGTTTCGGCGGCGGGTACTCGACGGATTGATCGAGCAGCGTCTCCGCTTCCACGAGATCGATCGCTACGGCTTTGCCGAGGTGCCGCTCGAGGAGGTCGACGATCAGTACGCGGCGATCGAGGAGCGACTGGGTGGACAGGCTGCGCTCGCCGCTCGATTGGCCGAGCTCGAGCTCGACGAAGAGGGGCTCCGGCAGCTCCTCGCTCGGCAGCTGATGGTGCTGATCTACGTCGAGGAGCGCCTGGGCCCTCGGGTTCTGATCGGTTTGGACGACATCCAGGCGTACTACGACGAAACGCTCGTGCCGGCGATGCGTGAGCGGCGTCAGCCGGTGCCCGCGGTCGCCGAGGTGCGGGAGCGGATTCGAGAGGTTTTGCGCCAGCAGCGCCTCAACGACGAGATCGACCTCTGGACCGAGGAGCTACGACTGGACGCCGACATCGAGGACTACTTCGATGCGGCCCACGAGATGCTGCCCGAGAAGGTCGTCGAGCGGATCGAACGGTAGGTCGCTAGTCGCTGTAGAGCTCTGCGTAGTGCTCACGGCTCGAGAGCACCTTGCGCAGGTAGTTGCGCGTCTGGTTGAAGCCGACCTTGGAGTAGAACTCCTCGGGTTCCCTGCTGTAGCAGTAGCTTCGCCAGACCCGCGTCTGGTCTTCGCCCGCGTTGTAGGCCGCGAGCACCATGTGGGCGCTGTTGCCGAACTGGCTGATGAGTTCCGCGACGTAGGCCGCTCCGAGCGCGATCGAGACCGGTGGGCTGTGTAGGTCGCGCGCCTCGAGGTTCTCGAAGCCGATCTGTTGAGCCAGCCGGTGCGCGGTCGGCAGCACCATCTGTGTGAGGCCGCGTGCCGAGGCGCTCGACAGCGCCTGAGGATCGAAACGGCTCTCTTCTCGAATCAGGGCCGCGAGCAGCAGCGGGTCGATGCCCCAACGCTCGGACTCGCCGACGATCAGCTCGCGGTAGGGAAGCGGGTAGAGCGTCTCCTGGAGTCGCCGCGAGACCATGCTGGGAGGCAGGGCTGCCGGCATCCGCTTGCTCAGGATCTCGCCGACGTAGATCGAGGGCCGGGTCTGGTTCGCTCGAGCCAGGATCCGACCGCCGGTGTAGGCGAGCGACGGATCGGTGACCGGAAAGTGCTTGAGCACCACCGAGGCTCCCTGATCCCAGACGCCGAGCGAGAGCAGTAGCTCCTCGGGCTGCGTGAGACGTGAGCCCCAGATCGGCCACTCCGCCGGTTCGCGGCCGCCGATCTCTAGGAACGGGCGGATCTGAGGGTTTGCCGCCAGACGCTGCTCGAGTCGCTCGCGGGCGGCCACGCCCTCGGGTCGCTCGTCGCCCAGCACCAGCCAGGAGGCGTAGAGATCGGAGGTTCGGTTCGAACCGGCCAGTCGACGGGCCCGGGCCAACGACTCGACTACGAGTGCCGGTTGCGCGAGACGGCGCAGGGCGGCGCGGGAGAGTGGGTGGTAGGCGTCTTCGGTGAGCGCGTCGAGATAGCGATCGATGGCCGAATTGGAACCGTTGAGCTCCGCCAATCGGCCGAGCCAGTAGGAGACTTCGGGGCCTCCGTCGCGCGCAATCTGTGAGAGCCAGGCTCGTGCTCGGTCGGCCCGCCCCCGAACCAGGTCCGAAGCGGAGAGGAAGAGCGAAGCGCGCACCAGCATGGGTCGCCAGTTGCGGCGCTGCCCGAGGAGCTCGTAGAGCTCGAGCGCCGACTCTTCCTTGCCGGTTCGCCACTCGACCCGCAGGGCCGACATCAAGCCGGCGTCGGCCCAGCGACCGGCCGGCTCGGCAAGATAGGCGAGCCGGTAGACCTTGGCTGCGGTGGTCCAGTTGCCAGAGAGCTCGTAGCACCGCCCTTGCTGGTAGAGCGCCCGGCCGCGTCGCTCGGGGCTGGTCTCCACCGCCGCGAGCTGACCGAACTGGCTAGCCGCCTGAATGTAGTTGGCGTTCCAGAAGTTGCTGCGAGCCAGCGCGTAGAGCGTTTCGAAGTGTTCGTCCGTCTGCAGCTCGACCTGCCAACTGGTTGGATTGCCGAGCACGCGACCGAGACGCATGGTCGAGAGGTCGAAGAGGCGATGCTGATAGAACGCCATCCCGACCGAGCGGGCGAGCCGACTGCGATCGGTCGAGTCGACCAGCTGATTCAGGCGCACGGCCGCCGCCCGCGCCGGGTCGTCCGTGTTGCTCGCTTCGAGAAGCCGGAGCAGCGCCCCGCGCGCCGTCTCCCGCTGACCACTTCGCAGCAGACAGTCGGAACGGGTGAGCTCGACCGACCTCCGGGCGTCAGCGGTCAGGTTCCAGCGTTCGACCTGGTCGAGGAGGCGACAGTCGCCCCCGGCGTCGATGGCGCGGATCAGGAGATCGGTCGAGGGGCGCAACAGAGGGCCGGGTGCGCCGCCTCCGAGGAGTCGTGCGAGCAGGCCGGCGGCGACCTCGGGGTGGCGCAGGCGAAACTGGTTCGAGGCCAGTCGGAAGAGGCTGTAGGCCGAAAGCTCGGGGAGCGCCTGCATTGCATCTCGGAAGGCGACCTGCGCGTCGTCGCGACGGCCGAGCTCCTCGAGCAGGTGGCCGCGGAGGTAGTGGAAGCCGAGGTCGGCGGCGGCGTCGGGCTCTTGGACCAGCTCGGTTTCGACGCGGACCAACGCCTCGCGATGGCGCTCCTGAAGCTGCAATTCGGCCAGCGGGATCCGAGGATCGTCCGCGCCGGCCAGCAGGAGCGCAAGGGCGACGATCATCCGGGAGGCCAGGAGAAGTTGCGACCGCCGAGCAGGTGGAGATGGATGTGGAAGACAGACTGACCGCCGTCTGCGAGAGTGTTCATCACCAGGCGGAAGCCGTTCTCCTCGAGGCCTTCAGCGCGGGCGAGTCGCACGGCGGTGCTCTGCATCTTGCCGAGCAGCGCGGCGTCGCTTGGCTCGGTGTCGAGGAGCGTGGCGATGTGTCGTCGCGGGACGATCAGGATGTGGGTCGGGGCCTGTGGCTCGATGTCACGGAACGCTAGGACGTCACCGTCCTCGAAGAGGATCTCGGCCGGGATGTTCCCCGCGGCGATCTTGCAGAAAAGGCAGTCTTCCACAGCTCAGCACGCCTGCGAACGACGTGCCAAACAGTTGAGCGATCAGGAACTTCCGGCGACCCGTTCGACCTTGGCGCCGAGCTCGCGCAGCTTCTCTTCCATCCGCTCGTAGCCGCGGTCGAGATGGTAAATGCGATCGACGATCGTCTGGCCCTCGGCGGCGAGGCCGGCGAGCACCAGGCAGGCGGAGGCGCGGAGGTCGGTCGCCATGACGGTGGCTCCGGAGAGCGCCGCTGGGCCGTGGACCCTTGCGTAGCTGCCGTCGATGTCGATTCTAGCCCCCATTCGGCCGAGCTCCGGGACGTGCTGAAAGCGGTTTTCGAAGACCGTTTCGCAGATCGTCGACACGCCTTCAGCCTGGGTCATGAGCGCCATGTACTGCGCCTGCAGGTCGGTGGGAAAGCCGGGATGAGGCGCCGTCAGCACGTCGCGTGCTCGCAGTGGGCCGTCGATCGACAGCCGGATGCTCTCCGGCTCGAGATCGACGCGACAGCCGGCCTCGGCCAACTTTTCCAAAAGAGGTGCCAGATCGGCGGCTCGTGCGCCCCGGACGAGGACGTCGCCGCGGGTAATCGCTGCGGCCGCCAGGTAGGTCCCCGCTTCGATGCGGTCGGCGATGATCGTGTGCTCCGCGCCGCCGAGCGTCTCGACCCCCTCGATCTCGATCGTCTCCTCACCGGCGCCCTCGATCTTTGCGCCCATCTTGTTGAGAAGCTCCGCTAGATCGATGATTTCGGGCTCTCGGGCGCAGTTTCCGAGGCGCGTCGTACCGCGGGCGAGAGCGGCCGCCATGAGGAGGTTTTCGGTACCGCCGACGGTTGGCATGCCAAAGCGATAGTCCGCCCCTTTCAGATGGCCTGCACGCGCGGTGACGTAGCCGTGCTCGAGGGTGACCTCCGCGCCGAGCGCCTCGAGGCCGGCCAGGTGTTGGTCGATCGGGCGGACGCCGATCGCGCAGCCGCCGGGGAGGGAGACGCGTGCGTGACCGCGCCGGGCGAGCAGCGGGCCGAGTACCAACACCGAGGCGCGCATCTCCTTCACGAGCTCGTAAGGAGCGTCGTCGAGAACGACGTCGCCGGTCGGTCGGAGCTCAACGCGTTCCTCGTCGGCTTCGTTGTCGACCCCCAGGTGGGTCAGGAGGCGGGCCATGGTGCGGATGTCACGCACTCGCGGTACGCGCCGAAGGACGAGCGGTTCGTCGGTCAGCAGGCTGGCGGCCATCGCCGGCAGCGTGGCGTTCTTAGCGCCACCGGCGTCGAGAGCGCCGGAGAGTCGGTTGGGTCCTTCGATCAGAAATCGATTCATCGCGTGAGGCGGGCCATTATCTCCCGGAGCGGAGCTGCGCTACGCGTGGATGTCCGGCGAGATCGCGGCGCACCTCGACGTCGACGTGCCCCGCCTCCTCGGCGAGCTGACGCACGGCCTCACCCTGGTCGTACCCGATCTCGAGCAGCACCGGCGTCCCCGGGGTGAGTGCGGTCAGTTGCTCGAGACATCGAGCCAGGACCTCCAGGCCGCTCCGCTTGGCGAACAGTGCGTCCCGAGGTTCGAAGTCGGTGACCTCTCGGGACAGCTGGTCGCGCACCCCGGGGTCGATGTACGGAGGATTGCTCACCACGAGATCGAAGTCGCTGATCCGGATCGCTTCCGCCAGGTCGGAGCCGACGCAGTGCACCCGAGGTTCGACTCGGTGACGCCGGGCGTTGCCGGTGGCGACGGCCAGCGCCGCAGGGGAGCGGTCGGAAGCAACCAACCGGGCACCCGCGATCTCGAGTGCCAGGGTGATGGCGATGCAGCCCGAGCCGCTGCCGATGTCGAGAACTTTCGGAGTGCGCAGGTCGAGGTCGAGAGCCGCCTCGATCAGATGCTCGGTCTCCGGTCGCGGGATCAGTACGCGTGAGTCGACCGAGAACAAGCGGCCGTAGAACTCGCGCTCGCCGAGAATGTAGGCGATCGGCTCGCCGGTGAGCCGGCGTTCCAGCAGCTGGCGGAACCGAGACGCCTCGTCGCGGTCCACGGTTCGCTCGCCGTAGGCGATCAGCTGCGCCTCGGTCAGTCCGGTGATCCGTCCGAGGAGCAGCGACGCCTCGCGCGTCGAGGGCTCGAACGGAGCGCTCCCCAGCCGCTCCCGTCCCTCGGCGAGGAGACGCTCGATCGACTCAGCCAGCGGCTTCGACGCTCTGCTGACGGCTCTCGGCCGCGAAGTGCGTTGCCAGCGGCTCGATGAGCGGCTCGAGCGTTCCCTCGAGAACCGCCGGCAGCTGATGGATGGTCAGCCCGATGCGATGGTCGGTAACCCGGTTCTGCGGGAAGTTGTAGGTGCGGATCTTCTCAGAGCGGTCGCCGGAGCCAACCATCTTGCGGCGCTCGGCGCTCTGCTCCGAGGCCGCCTTTTCATTCTCAATCTCGAGCAGGCGCGCCTTGAGCACACGCATCGCTTTCGCTCGGTTCTTGATCTGACTTCGCTCGTCCTGGCAAGAGACGACGAGTCCCGTGGGCAGGTGGGTGATGCGCACCGCCGAGTAGGTGGTATTGACGCCCTGGCCGCCCGGTCCCGAGGAGCAGAAGCGGTCGATGCGAAGCTCGCCCTCGTCGATCTCGACCTCCACGTCCTCGGCCTCGGGTAGCACCGCCACGGTGACGGCGGAGGTGTGAATTCGTCCCGACGCTTCCGTCTCTGGCACGCGCTGGACGCGGTGCACCCCCGCCTCGTACTTGAGCTGGCTGTAGGCGCCTTTGCCCTCGATGATCGCCGAGACCTCCTTCACACCCTTGATACCCGACTCCGAGAGCTGGATGATCTGGACCTTCCAGCGCTTCTCCTCGGCGTAGCGGCTGTACATACGGAAGAGCTCCGCGGCGAACAGGGTGGCCTCGTCGCCGCCGGTCCCGGCTCGAATCTCGAGTACGACGTTGCGGGCGTCGTTGGGATCCTTCGGCGTCAGCTCCTCGCGCAGCTGCTCCTCGAGCCGCTCGATCTGGCCGTCCAGTTCGCTCTTCTCGAGCTCCGCCATCTCGAAGAGCTCGTCACCCTTGTCGAGTTCGGCGAGCATCTCCTGGGTCTCGTCGCGCTGAGCCGCGAGCCCCTTGTACTGGCGATAGAGGGTCACCAGACCTCCGAGTTCGGAGAGCTTCTTGCTCGCCTCGACGAAGGCCTTCTGGTCGGCGATCAGCTCGGGGTCGGCGAGCTTCTCGGTGAGTTCCTCGTACTGCTTTTCGATCGCTTCGAGTTGTTCCAGCATGGTACGGGCTCCCGGGCGGCGCGGTCAGGCGCCTGCCTGGTCAAGTATGGCTGCCGGCGCAGCGGGCGGCAAGGTCCGGCCACACGGCCTCGAAAGGGCCGTGGGCACGTCTGGGAGCTGCGCAAAGAGAGCTAGCGGCGGCCGCCGCTACTTCTTGCCGTACTTGCGCTTGAACTTCTCGATCTGACCGGCGGTGTCGATGAAGCGTTGCTTGCCGGTGAAGAACGGGTGCGAATAGGACGAGATCTCGAGTCGAATCACGTAGTGCTCGACGCCGTCGATCTCACGGGTCTCGCCGCTGGTCTGCGTCGAACGTGAGGTCCACTCTTCGTCCGCGGCCGCGTCGACGTACAAAACCGGATGGTATTCGGGATGGATATCAGGCTTCATGATCCGCTCCGGTCAGCAGGTGACGTCTTTGAGGGTGAGACCCTCGGCCCGCAGGTAGGGCAGAAGCCCCTTCTTGTTCACGGTGCGGAGCGCGCGCGTCGACAGACGAATCCGCACCCATCGGCCAAGCTCAGGCACATAGAGGCGCTTCTTGTGGACGTTCGGCTTCTGCCACCGGTTGGTGACATTGTGCGCGTGGGAAATCGAGCGCGCGGCGGTCGTTTTCTTGCCTGTGATCTGGCATTTGCGAGACATGGTCGTTCCTATCTGGCTCTCGGTAGTGCTGGTGCTTGAACTCAGGGGCTTCGCGTCAGGAGCTGTTGTGGAGCCACACGAGCCCGGGGCGCAAACCGCCCAAGAGGCGAGATGATACCCGAAGAGACCGAGTTCGGGCAAGAGGCCCACCCCTCGGCGCTGAGCTCCCCCCGGCCACGTCTTCTTGGAGAATCCTCTGATCGGGAGCCGGGGGGGCATCCCCGCGGCTTGGCACTGGGATTCCGATTCGACCGCTCTCACGCGGAACCTCAGCAAGTACGCCGCTCTTAGTGAGGGGATTTGTGGCGCTCGTACGCCGCCGTCGACTGCACCCCGAGTCCCGTTGACTGCAATCTCGTCCCCCACGGGGAACCGCTCATCCAGCACTCCGTCTAACGCAATAAGTAAACGCGAAGTTGGACAAGCCCATCCAAACGAGTACGACGCCCACTACGTAACCTTTCGCAGCGAGCTGCGGTCTTTAGGGCGGACACTAGGAACGGACACAACTTCGGAGCCTCTGCAACGTACCTATGAACGGCTGTAGTCAGACCCCGCCCGCCATGCCAGACCAGCACTCCATCCCTTCCCGCAAGCGCCTCGCCACCTTCGCTGCCGTGCTTCTCACGGCGACCTCCCTCTCGTTTCCAGCTGGCGCTGTAGCCGCCAAGGGCTCCGGTGCCGGCCAGATCGCGGACCCGATCAATCAGGGGGATCCACAGGGCGTGACGCCGCGTCCCCACCAGATTCCGCGCTCCGAGGGCGGCGACGTCATCGTCGATGGACGCCTGGACGAGAGCCACTGGCGCAACGCTGCGGTCATTTCGCTGCCCTTCGAGACCCGTCCGGCGGAAAACCAGCCGGCGCCGGTCGAGACCGAGGCGTTGATCTTCTACGACACCAGCCACATCTACGTCGGCTTCAAGGCCAAGGATCCCGATCCGAGCGCCATTCGTGCGCACCTGTCGGATCGTGACACCGCCTGGAATGACGATTTTGTCGGCATCGTGCTCGACACCTTCAACGACGAGCGTCGCGCGGTCGAGTTCTTCTCGAACCCCTACGGCGTGCAGATGGACCTCTTCCAAGACGATGTCGGCGGCAACGAGTCGTCGTCGTGGGACGCGATCTGGGCCTCGGCCGGTCGCATCACGGAGAGCGGCTACGAGGTCGAGATGGCGATTCCGTTCCACCAGCTGCGCTTCCCGAACGGGGATGGCGCGCAGGTGTGGGGGGTCGATGTGGTGCGCTTCTATCCGCGCAGCGATCGCCATCGCCTCGCTTCGCAGCCGATGGATCGCGACATCTCCTGCTACCTCTGCCAGATCTCCAAGATGGAGGGCTTCGCCGGCATCAGCCCGGGGCGCAATCTGGAGATCAACCCGACGCTGGTCTCCGGGCGGACCGACACGCGGAGCGACTTTCCCGACGGCGACTTCGAGGACGGCGGTGTCGACACCGAGCCGGGCCTGACCGTTCGCTGGGGCGTCACCCCGAACCTGTCGCTCTCCGGGACGCTCAACCCCGACTTCTCGCAGGTCGAGGCCGATGTCGCGCAGCTCGACGTCAACAATCAGTTCACCCTCTTCTTTCCCGAGAAGCGTCCCTTCTTCCTCGAAGGTGCCGACTTCTTCGAAACACCGTTTGACGCCGTCTTCACCCGCAACGTCTCCGACCCTTCGTGGGGTGTGAAGATGACCGGTAAGGAGGGGAAGAACGGCATGGGTGTCTTCGCCGCCCAGGACGACGTCACCAACCTCATCTTCCCCGGCAGCCAAGGCTCCGACTCCGACACCTTCGACTTCGAGACCACCGACACAGCGCTGCGGTACCGGCGCGACTTCGGCCAGTCGTCGGCGGTGGGTGGTGTTTTCACCAGTCGCGACGGTGACGGCTACTCGAACCAGGTTGGTGGCTTCGATGGGCGCTACCGGATGAACGACAAGGACACCATCACCTTCCAGGTACTCGGCTCACGCACCGAGTATCCGCTCGACATCATCGAGGACTTCGAGCAGCCGGAAGGGAGCTTCAGCGACACCGCGTACAGCATTCGTTACAACCACAACGAGCGCGACTGGGGCGCCTGGGCCGAGTATCGTGACGTGGGCGCCGACTTCCGCGCCGACATGGGCTTCATGCCGCGCGTCGACTACACCTTCATGGTCGGCGGCCTGCGTCGCACCTGGACCGGCGAAGAGGGCGACTTCTACAACCGCTGGAGCGTGGGCGGCGACTGGGACCTGACCGAGGATCAGAGCGGCCAGCTGCTCGAGCGCGAGCTCGAGGTCTGGACGAGCTACAACGGCCCGAAACAGTCGAACGTCTTCTTCGCTCTGGTCGATCGCGACCGGCACTTCGACGGCGTCGACTTTCCGGACCAGTTCAACGTACAGGGCTGGCAGGAGTTCCAGCCCAACGGCAAGCTCTGGCTAGGCCTCTGGTACCGCGTGGGCGACGACATCGACTTCGCCAACACCCGGCCGGCGGAGACCGTCGTCATCGAGCCGAACATTCGCTACAACTTCGGCAAGCACGTGCGGGCCAACCTCAGTCACACCTATCAACGGCTCGACGTCGACGAAGGCCGTCTGTTCGAGGTCAACCTCAGTCAGCTGCGTCTGGTCTATCAGTTCAACGTGCGCATGTTCGTGCGTGGCATCTTCCAGTACCAGCAGATCGATCGCGACCCACTCCTCTACGTCGACGAGGTCGATACCGAGAACAAGGACCTGTTCACCCAGCTCCTCTTCTCTTACAAGCTCAACCCGCGGACGGTGCTCTTCTTCGGCTACACCGACAACCGCGAGGGCTACATCGTCAACGACAACCAGGTCGACCTCACCCAGTCGGACCGCAGCCTCTTCCTGAAGCTCGGCTACGCCTGGAATCTCTAGCTAGCGCATCAGCTGCCGACGCTCGAGTAGGCTCGGGCCGTACATCACGGAGTTGAGGAGCAGTGGCGCGGTGCTCCGCCAGAAGAGGCGGTAGGCCGGCTCCTGCGCGAAGAGAACGGCCCCGCCGCGGCCCGCTCGGCGCACGCCGACGAGGAGTGAGCCGGCGAGTCGCTCCTCGGCCTCCGGCCAGGCGAAGCCAGCGATCACGGGGCTCTCGTCGACCGCGACCAGGAGATCTTCGCGCGGGTCGCCGCTCGGCAGGAGGATGGAGGAGCCTTGGAAGATCGCGGCGGGTGCGGACTGCAGGCCGCTCGCGAGCGGGTGGTCCTCTCGCAGCTCGGTGGCAAGTGCGGCTCCGGGTGTGTAGAGCTGCCGGTTGGCCGGGGACAGTTCGACGACTTCGTTGTCGTCGGTGTCCGGCTCCGGCGCCTTCCAGCGCTCGACCTCGACGATCTCTTGATCTGCCAACCAGGAAACCGCGCCACCGACGCCGACGATCAGCCCGCCTTTGCGGACCCAGGCGGCGATGGCTTCGGCCGTCTGGTCGTCGATCTGCCGGCTGTAACCCCAGCCGTGGGGCAGGACGAGGGCGTCGAATTTGGCGAGCTCCAACCGGCCGAGGGCTCGGATGTCGATGCGGTGGTGGGGCGCTCCAATCTGGCGATCGAGCAGGTGCCAGAGGTAACCGAACGAAGAGACGCTCACGCCGTCACCACTGACGACACCAACCTTTGGCGGCCGGATGGGAACCACCTCGTTGGAGCCGAGGGAGATGCCCTGTTCCGAGAATCCGGTGGCAGCTCGCTCGACCGCGACGGTGTATCCGAGCTCTTGGATCACCTCGTCGAGGCTCTCCGGGTTGTCGCGGCGCGGTACGAAGAGGGTGCCTGACGGGTACTCCTTGCTGCCGAGAGTCAGTGGGAGGGTCGTGAGGCGGAAGCGCAGACCCCGGTCGAAAAGCTGACCGGCGGCGCGGAAGCTCGAGAGACCCTGAGGCGCGATCAGATAGCCGAGCTCTCCTTCTCCGGTGACGCGACTATCGTGGTGCATGTGCAGGCCGTGGCCGCGAACATCGCCTTCGGCGACCCAGGCTTCGAGGTTGTAGGCCAGCGGAAGCGACCAGGCGGTGATGTCGTAGAACTCCGTGCCCTGATTGCGCTCGAGTCGCTCGCGTTGCTTCTCGAGAAAGGCCGGGTCCATCTTGACGTCGGGCTCGAGCAGGGCGCGAGCGAGCGAGCCGAGGGGCTGACGGGTGCTGACCGCGTAGGTGCCGGCAGTGAAGTCGACCGGCGAAGCGCTCGAGCCCGAATGGGGTCTGGCGTTGAGTCGGCGAGCCTCTGGGAGTGTTTCGACCACGATCCCGTGCCCTTCGAGAAGGGCGGCGGCGGCGCGCGCTTCGTGGCTGTCGGCGCTCCACAGGTAGGTTGCGGGCGGAGCGTCCAATGCCGCCTGGCGGCTCGCGCTGAAGTCGCGGAGGAGCGCTTCGCGGTTGTCGATGGCGGCTTGAATCGTCGCCATGGAGGTCGTGTAGTGACGAGCGATGCGGTCAGCGAGTGTGAGCACACGCCCGTCGCCGAGCTCGATTGCAGAACCGGCTCGGCCGTGCCCGGCCATCTCGTAGGTCATGCCGACGGCGCCGCGCAGACCGGGGTACGAGTCGCCGTAGCCCGGGTAGAAGAGGTCGAAGTGCTGGCCGACGTAGTAGGTCCACCCCTGCTCGTCGAACGACGCGGCGTTGGCGCGCCCGAAGGTGTCGAGCCACTCGATTGTTGTCGAGGGGATGTGGGGCGAGACGGGGTCGGCGGCCGGTGGGAAGAAGTAGGTCGACTCCGCGGACATCTCGTGGAAGTCGACGTAGACCTGCGGCTCCCAGTGGCGATAGGCGGCCAGGCGGCTACGGGTCTCGATCTGTGACGCCCACGCCCAGTCTCGGTTCAAGTCGACCAGGTAGTGATTCTGGCGACCGCCCGGCCACGGCTCCCAATGCTCGGAAGCGAGCGGTGACGGGTCGGCGAACCGACCCTGCTGGGTCTCGTAGAAGTGAACATAACGCTCGCGGCCGTCCGGGTTGACGAGTGGGTCGATCAGGATCACGACGTCCTCGAGTCGTTCGGCCCACTCGGTGCCGGCTGCGCTGAGCACGAAGGATGTGAGCAGGGCCGCCTCAGCTGAGGAGGATTCGTTGCCGTGTACGCCGTAGGCGAGCCAGACGACCACCGGATCCTCGGAGATGATCTGTTCGAGCTCGGCGGGGTCGACGTCGCCTGGGTTGGCCAGCTTGAGGTGTCGCTGGCGGATCTCCTCGAGACGGGCGATGTTCTCCGCGCTGCTGATCGCCAGGAGGTTCAGCGGACGCCCCTCGTAGGTCTGCCCGTACTGCCGGATCGAGACGCGCTCGGAGGTGTCGAAGAGCTCGTCGAGGTACTGAACGATCCGTTCGTGATGAGTGAAGCGCTCGCCCAACGGGTAGCCGAAGAAGTCGTCCGGTTGGCTGACGACTGCCAGGAACGGCGGTAGGTCGAGCTCGGCGCCGTCGCTGAGCGGGGCGACGATCTGTTTACCGGCGGAGGCCGGTGCGAAGCCGGCGAGTAGTGCGGTTACAGCGAGGGCTATCGATGTGGCTCTCAAGGCGAATCCTCCCCGGACTCAGTCGCGTGAAGCAGGGATTCTAGCCGGTCGGGAAGAGCGGCCGGCGCTCTGGTGACGGAATGGGGCCGTTCGGACACTCAGGGGCCTTTCTGCCATGGGACTCCCTGGCCGTTGCGAGACGGGGTATCTTGCGGGAGAGGTACAACTCGAGAGATGACCAGGACTACACGCCTAGCAAGACTCGCCAAATGGCTGCTCATCAGCGTCGCGGCGCTCGTTCCGATTCTCCTCTACGTCGGCCACAGCCTCGACGCCCGGCTCCACTACGCGGACGATCCCAGGGCCCAGGACTGGACGAATGAGGGGCCGTACGTTTTCTTCGAAGGCAAGGACTCCCTGAGTGTCTGGTACCTCCGGGAAGGCGCTGACGGCGAGTACGTCGGCCGGGAGAGTCCCCTTGCCGTCGACTCGCCTGGGAGGCTCCGGAGCTACTACCCGATCGACTCGACGAACTTCGAGTTCGAGGTCGTCACGGCATTTGAAACGCCCCCGAGCGTTTACGACGACGGTCAGCCGATTCTGGCGCTCTCCGACCTCGAGGGAAACTACGGAGCCCTTCGTGACTTCCTGATCGACGCGGGCGTCATCGACACAAATCTCAACTGGACGTTCGGGGCCGGGCACCTGGTTCTGGTCGGCGACCTCATCGATCGCGGCTACTTCGTCACTCAGATCCTCTGGTTCGTCTACATGCTCGAGCAAGAGGCTCGATCACATGGCGGGCAGGTGCACTATGTCGTCGGCAATCACGAGCTGAAGATGATGTATGGCGACTACGCGGCGGCCGATCCGAAGTACGAGAGGGTCGCCGCCCTCCTGGGCCGAGATCCACTCGATCTCTACAGCTCGTCATCGCTGCTCGGCAACTGGCTCGGGAGCCAGAACGCCATCGTCAAAATCAATGATGTTCTGTTCGTGCACGGTGGACTCCATCCCGACCTTGCTGGTCTCGACGGGGACCTCGAGGCGATCAACGAGACGCTGCGCCGCTCCTATCGCGTGCCGGTCGATGCCGAGCCCGGGGCGGACGTCGATCCCCTCCTCTCGCGCCGCGTGGGGATCTGTTGGTACCGGGGCTACTTTCGCGACGACCTGTCTCAAGAGCAAGTCGACCGCGTCTTGGATGCCTTCGGAGCACAGACGATTGTGGTGGGGCACACCCTCCAAAACCGCGTGAACCGGCAATTTGACGGCCGAGTGGTCGCCATCGACGTGATGCACCCCAGCGACGACCACAAGCTTTGGCCCGAGGGGCGGTCCGAGGGCCTTCTGATTCGCGATGGCCTCTACTACCGCGTCCGCGAGGGCGGACTGCTCGAGGCGATTTAGAAGCCGGTGGGCACAATACCCAAGGCTGACTAGCCGAGGCTTAGCAGGCCCGCTGAGCGGCGCGCCCGAACTGAGTACTGTGTCGCCCGGTTCTAGGAGATGACCAGCGCGTCCACCGAGATGTTGAGGCGCTTCATCATCTCGTGGAGAGTTGTCGGCTTGACCTGAAGGATCTCGGCGGCCTTCTTCTGGACCCCGCCCGAGGTCTCGAGTGCGCGCACAATCAGCTGACGCTCGAACGCGTCCTTCGCCTCTTTGAACGACATGCCGTTGGTCGGCAGGGGCACGACCGGCGTCGGCGGCGTGCTCGGCTGACGAACCGAAGGGGGCAGAAGGTCAACGCCGAGCATCGGCTCGCGTGACAGGACCACGGCGCGCTCGATCGCGTTCTCGAGCTCTCGGACGTTGCCAGGCCAGCGGTAGTCGAGCAGCATCTCCATCGCGTCGGTCGAGATGTCCTCGATCTCCTTCTCGTTCTCTTCGGAATACTTCTCGAGGAACGAGCGGGCCAACAGAGGGATGTCCTCCGGTCGCTGACGCAGGGGCGGGAGGACGACCGTGATCACGTTCAGTCGGTAGAAGAGATCCTCGCGGAACTCGTTGTTCTGAACTTCGGCCTCGAGGTCGGCGTTGGTCGCCGCGATGATTCGCACGTCGGCCTTGAGAACGTCGACGCCGCCGAGCCGCATGAACTCGCGCTCTTGGATGACGCGCAAGAGCTTCGCCTGGGTGTCGAGCGGGATGTTGCCGATCTCGTCGAAGAAAATCGATCCGCTGTCGGCCATCTCGAACAGGCCCTTCTTGCTCGACACGGCGCCGGTGAAGGCGCCTTTGACGTGGCCGAAGAGGTTGCTCTCCAGCAGATCCGGGGGCATCGAGCCGGAGTTGACGGTGATGAAGGGACCGCCCGACCTCCGGGAATGATGGTGAATCGACTTGGCGACCAGCTCCTTGCCGGTGCCGCTCTCGCCGAGCACCAAGATGTTGCTCTTCGCCGGCGCTGCCAGCTGGATGAGCTCGAAGACCTTTCGCATCGGCTTGCTCTTGCCGATGATGTTGTCGAAGGCATACCGCTGCTGCAGCTCTTCGCGCAAGCGGCGATTCTCTGCCGTGAGCCGACGCTGTTTGAGGCCCTGACGGACGTTGAGCAGCACCTCTTCGTTCTTGAACGGCTTGGGGATGTAGTGGAAGGCGCCCTCACGCATCGCCTCAATCGCGCCTTCGATGGAGGAAAAGGCGGTAATCACCACCACGACCTGATCGGGGTCCTCGGCGCGGATGCGCTTGAGCACCTCGAGTCCGTGGATGCCGGGCAGCATCAGGTCGAGAAGCACCAGGTCGGCCTCCTCTCGCTCGAGAATGTCGAGACCTTCCTCGCCCGAGCGGGCGCTGATCGTTTCGAAGCCCTCCTGCGTCAGCAGGTCGGTCAGGACGTCCTGCAGGACCTCCTCGTCATCGATGATCAGGATTCTGTTGCGGCTCAAAACCCCTCTCCAGGCATCCGCCTGTCATAGCCGGCGTCGAGCCGGCAGCTAATTGGCACGCGCTGCCGCTTTGTGCAGCGGCAGCTCGACGATGAAACGGCACCCGTCGCCGGGGTGGCTGATCACGCGAATATCGCCGCCGTGACGGCGCACGATGTTGTAGGTGATCGCCAGGCCAAGACCCGTTCCGCCCGTCTTCAACTTGCTCGAGAAGAAGGGCTGGAAGATCTTGTCCAGCTTGTCCGGTGAGATTCCGGGACCCGTATCCTCCACGCTGGCCCAAACCCAGCGATCGTCTTTCTCCAGTTCCACCGAGAGCTTGCCGCCCTCGGTGCCCATCGCGTCGAGCGCGTTCAGGATCAGATTGGTGAAGACCTGTTGCAGCTCTCCGCCATTGCCCTCGACGACACTGCCACTCTCGGGTGGCGTCCAATCGAGCTCGACCTGGTGCTCTTCGAAGCGTTCGCTGAGTAGGTCGATGCTCTCGTTGATCAGCGGCGCCAGCTCGACCACGCCGCGGTCGGGCTCGCGGTTGCGCGCGAACTCGAGCAGGTTGTGGACGATCTGTGCGGCGCGGAAGGTCTGACGCTCCATCTTCTTGAGCAGTCGGTACTGCGGATCGCCCTCCTCGGTGTTGGCGAGGAGCATCTGCGCGTAGCTCGAGATACCCGTGATCGGGGTGTTGACCTCGTGGGCCACCCCCGCCGCCAGCATGCCGAGCGAGGCGAGGCGGTCCTTCTCCTTGAGCTCGTTTTCCATACTGACCCGCTGAGTGACGTCCTGAACGACGAGCACCCGACGGTTCGAGCCGTCTTCCGGACCGAGATCGGCGACGCTCAACTGAACGAAGTGTTCCTCACCCTCCGAGTCGCGGAAGCTTGCCTCCTGCAACCCGTCCCCAGCCTTGGGGAGCGGCGAGACCGGTAGTACCTCACTCAGCTCCAGGCCCCTTGTTGCCGACGGCCTGGTTTCGGCGAGCTCGGCAAATGCGAGGTTCGCCGACAGGATGATCTCGTCGTCGTCGATGACCGCGATGCCTGCGGGAGACGACTCGACGATGCCCTCGGTGAACTGCTGCAGCCGGAGTGTTTCGTCGAGTTGCTGCTCCAGCTGATGCAGGAGCTGGGCGTTCTCGATCGCGAGAGCGGCCTGGTTCAGCAGGTTGCGCACCAGCTGCAGGTCGTCACTCGAGAACGGAAGGTCGCCCTCGCGGTAGCCTGTGAGTACAAAGCCGAGCGACGTTCCGCGCACCCGAAGCGGGAACGCGTACCGATAGCCGAGCTCGAAGAATCGCTGGAGTATGGTCG
This sequence comes from Candidatus Multivoradales bacterium, assembly GCA_965212505.1. GTDB lineage: Bacteria > Acidobacteriota > Thermoanaerobaculia > Multivoradales > JAHEKO01 > JAHEKO01. The sequence goes on along the minus strand of OZ243123.1, from coordinate 3,715,907 downwards.
GCTCGCCGGTCGGAATCTCGACGCCGTGAAGCGACTCGAAGTCGCTGGTCCAGAAGTCGCGGTCGATCTGCTGGAACCCGATCATGTCGGGCAGTTCCGGCTCGCCTCGCACGGAGAGTAGCGACGTTCCGTGGGCGATGTAGAAGCCGGTCTGTTGCAACCCCAGATTGAGCTCGAGCTGCTGCGACAGCGACTTGCAGAGCCGCTCGAGATTGCGTTCGGTGAGTAGCTCGCGTCCGAAGTCCGCCAGAGCGCGGCGTCGACCCCAGCTACCACGGTACTGGAAGCGCTCGATCGAACCGGCCAGCACGCGTCGTGTCGGCAGGAGTGTTCCGGCGATGATCAGGCCGGACGCGAAGGTCAGCAGGCTCCGGCCGAGCGCGAGCTCGTCGGGAACCATGCGGTTGATCGTCAGGTTGGCGACCGAGAATCCGATGACGCCGATCAAGACGGTCAGGCTGGCGGTGATCGTACTCCGCACGATCACGCCGATGTCCCACAGCTTGTAGCGCAGAATCGCGTAGGCGAAGGTCAGTGGCACCAGGCTGAGCGGCAAGACCGCCAGTGAGTTGACGACGTTCGGTAGGCTCAGCCCGACCAGCTGGGGCAGGACGTAGAGGCCGAGGAACGGTAGGTAGCCGGCCACCATTCCGACGGCGATCCAGGTCGTCTGGCGGTGCTGCTCGAGCTCCTCCGTGTTGAGGAGCCTCCAGACGAGCACGGCCGCCGAAACGAGCGCGAACAGGATGATGTGGAACAGCTCGAAATTGTCGAGGATCGCGAGCGCCGTCCCCGGAGAGCCCTCGAACAGCCAGCGGCCGTCGAAGAAGACCAGGTCGGCCTGCATCGCCAGCAGGAAGACCGCCGGGATGTAGAGGAAGGGTACAACCCGCTCGGCGCGATCACTCCGAGCGAGGAAGCTCGGGAAGACCACGAAGAAGTGCAGCGTCAACGGAGCGAGCAGAATTCTGGCCAGCTCCTCCACGATGTACCCGGCGCGTCCGATGGCGTCGAACGGCGCCACCGCCGAGATCAAGTAGACGGCTGTGGTGGTCAGACACCAGAGGAAGAAGACCGCCGCAGGGCGCCGGTGGTCCCGGAAGAGCGTGTAGAGACCGATCGCGAGGTAGCCGAGTCCGATGACCGCCAGGATCAGGTAGGGGAAGTCGATGCGAAGCGGCGGCAGCGTGTAGCTGACCGTCGCCGGCTCGGTCTCGCCGTGCCGGAAGAGCAGGAGATCGCTGCTGGCGCGCTGCCGAAGCGTCTGCTCGAGGCTCTCGACCTGGCCGTACGGCTCACCGTTGACCAGGAGAATCTGATCGCCGGGCACCACTCCGGTGCTCGCGTCGTCGACCTCGACCACGATCCACTGGCCGCCGTCGGCGATCGCCTCGAAGCCGAGCGGCTGGAAGGACTGGATGCGCCGGACCGAAGTGATCGAGCCGAGCCCCAGGACGATCGACGCCAAGACGAGCGCCACCAGGAGGAAAAGGCTGACTCTGGACTTGCTGTCGCTCATCGGCTCGCAGACGAAGATCGGGCCTGTTGATCTACCCAACAGAAAGCACGATCCATGCCACGAAAACGGTTCCTTGGACCGGCTCAAATGGCCTTGATTGGAGGAGTTTAGCCGAAATGCTCCAATCGCTTGGATTTTCTCCGAAGGCTTGAATCCTGGTTCTTGATCCGTGCTCCGACGGGCTGCCGACGGACAGGCACCTGCAAACCGGTCGACTCGGCGTCGACGGTGCTCGGGAGGGGCGCGTCGGCCCTAGAACTTGACGGCGATGCCGCCGGTCAGGCGCTTGCGGAGCTCGTCTTCGTCGAAGGAGGAGCCGTCGGGCGTGATGCCGCGGCTGAGCTCCATATTGACGTGCACGGCCCAGTCGGCGGCGAGCCGGTGGAGGATGCTCAAGTCCTGGCTGAGCATGAGCTGGAGCCGCTGCATCTCGACTTCCTTCGCACCACCCTGTGCGGTGATCGCGGCGGCCTCTTCGAAGCTGCTCAGGTTCACCGCCAGCGGCTGATTGACGAAGCCGCCGAAGGAGAAGCTCGGCACGTCGGAGACGGTCGGGAGGATCGGTTGCCCGGCGAGCGGGTCGAGCGTCTGCTGGAGGTGGTGGAAGGCGACGAAGACGCCCGTAGCACTGCCCTCGAAGCGGGTGTCCAGCGACGTGACCATGTAGCTGACGCTGTTCTCGTAATTGGTCTGATCGCTACCGACCAGAATACCGCCGCCGCCCGACGCGACGTTCGACTCGAGGCGAGTCAGGATGTCGGGGGTCAGTCGCCGGGTCATCTCGAACTGCACCTCTGGCAGCTCGTCGCCGGGCACGAAGAACAGACTCTCGAGCCGGTCGTAGAAGTCGCGGTCGAAGTACATCCGCATGGTGTCGGAGTACTTGCGATGGACCGCGCCCAGGCTCAGGTTCTCGCCCTGACCCCAGACTCGCGAGAGCATCAACTTGTAGCAGTATTCGGCGCCGTGCTCGCAGGCGTCGCCATCGTTGAAGAAAGCGGGCGTGAAATCGCTGCGATAGGAGTACTTGTCATCGGTCTGGTCGATCCGATGACTGACGGAGGCGCCGGCGCGCCACTTGTCGCTCAGATTCACGACCAGGCCACCCTGGGGTACGAGCGACAGGCTGCCGTCGCGAAGGGTGGAGAAGAGTCCGTACTCGACGACCACCGCCGGCTTCACCTGCACTCCGCCGCGGCTGAATAACTCGACGGTCTCGGTGGGAAGCAGCGAGAAGGCGTTGAGCGGCGTCTGGGTGTACTGGCTTTCGAGGTCGCGGTAGCGGAAGCCCGCCTGGAGTGTCGCTCGCTGTGTGAGCGGCGTCGTATAGGAGCCCTCGACGCGCAAAGCGCGCGACGACTCGGGCAGACCGAGGGTCTCGATTGGACCCTGGTTGTAGTAGTTGTTTTCCTGCGTGTACTGAGCCGTGACCTCGGAGCGAGCCCGTCGGCCGATCGGCTGTGTCCAGCTCACCATGTGGTGCTGGAAGTCGATCGAGTCGGCGCCGTGTTCGAAGGTGGTCAGGGAGTTGCTCACCGAGGAGAGCTGGAGTCGCGATTGATCCGGGTTCACCAGGTCGAGCGCCAGCTGTTGGGTGCGGCCGGTGGCCGTGTCGCGACCGAAGGCCGACTCCGGCTGGAGTTGGCTGAAGTTGCCGGTGATCCCGACCAGGAAGTCGCGGAACTGTCCTTCGATGTCCAGCTCGCCCCCAGCGACCGTTGCGTTGCCGTACTCGACGCCATCGTGTACGCCCGTGCTGGCCGTCATCTGGGCCGAGAACCTGGCGTCTTCGAGGGCGTACGGCTGCATGCGGAAGTTGTCTTCGGCCGCTGCGATCCGGATGTCCCGCAGCACATCTGAAGGAATCTTCTCGCGCAGCTCCCAGAAGCCACCTTTGGCGTCTGCCGCCTCAATGTGAGGATTGAGCTCGAGGTCGAGGAACTGTGAGGCGTCGGCCGCCATGCGACTCAGCATGACAACGGCGGGGACGAAGCCCGGTTTGAAGGCGATGATCTTGTAGAGGCCGACCGGCAGGGCGGCGAAGGAGAACTCCCCCTCGGTGCCCGTCGTCACCTTCTCGAGGCTCAGGTCGGCCAGCTGGTAGGCGTAGACCGAAGCGGAGCGCAAGGGCTCGGTCTGGCTCGTGACTCGGCCATCCACACTGGCGGGCAGGCTCTCGCTCGCCGAGGCCATCGTCGTGCCGACGAGGGCCAGAACCAAAAGAATGGATGCAGAAATCCGGAGCCTTGACATCTCGGTTCTAGTTACGTAGCAGCAGTATAGGAAGATGCACCTAACCAGTCAAAAAGTGCGCTGAATCACTCACGCCTATCAAGCACGTCCTGTGCCACGTCTGGATCGAACCCAGACGGCGCTGCTTTCCCACTCTCAATTCTACCAGATGACGGTTCTACGGGCCCTCGGCTCGTCGTTTCCGGGCGTTCTTCCGGCCGCGACCGCTACGACCTCTCGAGCGCCGGCTCGGCGGAGAGCTTCTGAAGCGGACCGCAGGGTGGCCCCCGAAGTGGTCACATCGTCCACGATCAGCACCCGCTTCCCGTCGATATCTCGAGGGCGGCAGGCACGGAACGCGTTGCGCAGGTTGGTCGCACGGCGTTCGAGCTTCAGAGCGGCCTGAGCCGGGGTCGCGCGAGTGCGACGCAATACGCGGCGGGCCGGGAGATCGAGCTGCCGGGCGAGGGGGCGCGCGATGCACTCCGCCTGGTTGTAGCCTCGGCCCAGAAGCCTTTGCCAATGGAGCGGCACCCAGGTCACCAGCTCTGTCTCGAGCTGTTCGTTCCGTAGGTGCACCGCCATCTCGCGGGCCAGATGCCGCCCGAGATACTCGAGTCGTTCGAACTTGAGACCGTGGACGACCGCGTCGAATGGGGGTCTGAAGGTCCAAATGGCGAGGAGTCGGTCGAAGGCCGGAGGGCGCTTTCTGCAGTTGCCGCACCGGTAGCCCGCCGGCAGGTGGCGGCCCCAAAGCGGACGTCCGCAACCTGAACACCGACGGTTGCCAATCGGCACCAGCCGTCCTCGACAGCACGGACAGAGCCCGAGATAGTGGCGCCCGTCGGCGATCAAGCGGTCGCAGGCGAGACAGGCGACCGGCAGAAGGAGTGGGAGGAGCTTTTCGGAAAAGAAGGTTGTGACGCTCACGAGCCGTATCCGTAAACCTCGGTGAGTGCGAGTTCGCGCAGCCGCCAGGAGAGGCGGAGACGTTCCAGGTTCCAGTCCGGTTGACGGATTCCGGAGCGCTATACTCGCGACTTCGAAAAGGAGCCCGCCATCTTGTTCAGATCGACCTCGTTCTCCCTTGCCGCCGCCGCCCTCGCCCTCCTGTTCGTGGCGCCCGGCCTGTTGTCCGCGCAGGGCTCATCAACCGGCAACTACACCTTCAAGATTGGACTGATGGGCGGTCTCGGCGGTTCGATCGACGAAGACGACCCTGGGCTCGACAACTCCACGATCCAGCTCTCCGGGTCGATGGTGACGGAGGCGAACGTCCAGGTTGGTGTTCGCCTCGGCAAAATGGAGTTCGGCACCGAGCAGAGCCTCGGCGATCTCTTCGACGCCGAGCTCACCTACGCGACGATCGCCGGCGAGTACACGTTCGGCGAGGTGGGCTATGTCTCGGCGGTCTTTCTCGGACTCGGAGTCTACGAGCTGGAGGGCATCGACCTACCGACCGGCGCCGGCGTTTCGAACACCCGCGTGGGCGTGACGCTCGGAGCGTCCGGCGAGTTCGACATCAGTAAGCGTCTCGGTGTGATCGCCGAACTGAGCGCCCACCTGCTGCCCAGCGGTGAGGCACAGTTCTTCGGAAGCGGGCTGATCGGTATCGCGGCCTACTTCAGGTAGGACGTCCCGCGGTTACTCTGCGGCCCAGGGTGGGGGATCGGAGACCAGGATCGAGAATCGCCCGAAGTTGTACTCGCGCAACCCATCGGTTCGCACGAAGTCGGCGTCGTCGGTGATCATCGACTCGAAGGCGTCGCCGAAGACTCGGAGCTCCGAACTCGGCAGCGTCGGCTCGTTGTGCGCCGGCAGAACGATGTCGACCGCGCTCGCCAGCTCTGCGAGTCGTGCGGCGGTACGTCGGTATTCGTCGAACGCCGAGCCCGGGAGGTGCGCGTAGAGGGTCGCCGGGTAAAAGGTGTCGCCGGTGAACAGCAAACGGCGCTCCCGGTCGAGCAGGCAGAGCGAGTCGGGCGCATGTCCCGGTGTCAGCAGAACCTCGATCGCCACGCCCCCGAGATCGAGCACCTGTCCGTCGGCGAGACGGGCGGCGACCGAGAACGGCCGTGAGACGTAGCTGTCGCGAGAGAAGCCCACCGGGGTGGCCTTCCAGATCCACCCCTCGCTGACAAATTCGGAGACCTGCTCGTGCGACCTACCCCGCTCGTGAGCCCTCGTGTAATCGGTGTCGGTGCCCCAGATGCGGTCGAAGGCGTGGTTCCCTCCGACGTGGTCGTAGTGCGTGTGCGAGTTGATCACCAGCACAGGGAGTTCGGTGAGCTCGCTGACGAGTGCCCTCATGTCGCCGATACCGAGGCCGGTGTCGAAGAGCAGGGCCTGCTCCTCGCCAACGATCAGGTAGGAGATCACCTCTTCGAATTGACCCGGCTCGTAGAGCGCGAAGACTCCGGGTCGCACTCGGTAGACCTCGAACCATTCCTGGCTCTGCGCGACGGCCGTGAACTCGGCCCAGGCGGCGCGGGGAAGTGCGTCCCACCATTCGTCTTTGCCCTCGCCGCGGCCGACCACCTGCTCGTTGTCGGACGTCGCACCGGTCTCCTCCAGGGACTCCGTGCAGCCTGGGAGTGGCAGAGCCAGTAGGAGAAGCGCGCTCAGAACGACGCGAAGTGGAGTGCAACGAGACTTGGCCAAGGCCCGTATCCTAGCGGTCTCGCGACGCGGCGCGCCGTGTGGGGGCAGGACGTCACAACGGAAGCCCTCCGCTGAGCTAGAATTCCAATTGGGAAACGCACCCATTGCACGAGACTTCACCGGAATCCCGCTCCAAGCCACGTCGCGCCTTCCTCGTCGGTGTTTCGCTCCCGGGCCAGCCCGGGTTCGTGGTCGAGGAACACCTCGACGAGCTCGCCGAACTCGCACGCGCGAGTGATCTCAAGGTCACCGGCCGGACGTTGCAGCGACGCAAGGGGCCGGATGCACGAACGTTTATCGGCAAGGGCAAGGCCGAGGAGATCGCGACCGCGGCCGGCCACCAAGGCGCCGACCTGGTGATCTTCGACGACGATCTCTCGCCCGTGCAGGTGCGGAACCTCGAGAAGATCGTCGACCGTCAGGTGATCGACCGCAGTGCGCTGATTTTGGAGATCTTCGCGCAGCGAGCAAGAACCAACCAGGCGCGAACTCAAGTGGAGCTCGCCCGACTCGAGTACCTGCTGCCACGCCTGACGCGGCGGTGGACACATCTCTCTCGCCAGGCGGGTGGAATCGGCGTTCGCGGCGGCGAAGGTGAGAGCCAGCTCGAGGCCGATCGGCGGATGCTGCGCAAGCGCATTCAACAGCTCAAGCGGGACCTCAAGCGCATCGAACGCAGCCGGGAGGTGCAGCGTCGGGGTCGCCGCAACGCCCAGGTGGTGGCGCTCGCCGGCTACACCAACGCCGGCAAGTCGACGCTCTTCAATAGACTGACGCGTGCGGGTACCCAGGTCGAGGACAAGCTGTTCGCCACCCTCGAGTCGAAGCTGCGACGCGGCTCGCTGGGCAACAACGGTCACACCGCGGTCTTCTCCGACACCGTCGGGTTCATCCGCAAGCTCCCTCATCATCTGGTTGCCTCCTTCCGCTCGACGCTGGAAGAGATCGGCTACGCGGATGTCGTTCTTCACGTCGTCGATCGCTCGAACGACCGATGGGAGGAGCAGATGCAGGTGGCCGACGAGGTGTTGGCGGAGCTCGGTGTCGAACGCGACCGAGTGGTGACAGTGTTCAACAAGACCGATCGCCTAGACGGTGACGGCCCCCTCGCAGCGGAGGAGGGCGAGAACGGCGATTCTGGCGTCTGGGTCTCGGCGCTCACCGGTTCGGGGCTCGAGGAGCTGCGCGACGAGGTTCGGGCCCGCCTCAACGGCAGCGCCTGAGCCGGCGGCTGGAGATGACCGCGGGAACGAGTTCTATCGAGAAGCGCTGGGCCGCCTTCGGGGGCGGCGCCCTCGCGGCACTTGTCGCGCCCTGGCTGGCGCACATCGCGGGTGTGCCGCTGCCGCCGCTGCTCGCGCGGCTCATGGTGCTGGCTGCCGCCGGGCTCGCGCTCTTCGCGGTCGGCGGTGCGACGTTGGCGGAGGTGAGAGCCCGTGAGCCCGAGCGGCGCCGCGCCATCTGGCTTCTGCTCCTTCTGGTTGCGATCTCCTTCGTGCTGCGATTTGTCGGGCTGGCCTTCGAACTGATCGACCACTTCCACAACGACGAAGGCATCTTTCTCGAAACCGCCAACCTCATCAACGGCGGGCAGCTGCTCCCGGAGCACTTTCACTACCCGCACCTCCTCTACTACTTGAGCGCGATCGTCCTCTGGGTCCAGGGGCTCTTCCCGGAGGTGACCTCTAGTCTCCTCGAGCTGCTCTACGGCATCGAAGAGAAGGGCGTTCAGCCGCTCAGCCTGCGTTGCTTGACTGCGGCACTCGGAGCGCTCACGACCGTGCCCGTCTTTCTCGCTGCCCGGCGGCTCGGCGGGTTGGTCGCGGGCGCCCTCGCCGGTGCCCTGATCGCGCTGTCGCCGGTCTACAACGAGGTCGCTCACCTGGCGATCAGCGACGTGCCGTCCGGCTTTTTCGCGGCGATGACAGTCATGTTCGCAGCGCGGCTGTTGGACGGAGAGTCGCTCGGCGACTATTTGCTCGCGGGGGTCGCTTCCGGGCTGGCCGCAGCGAGCAAGTACCCCGCGGGCGTCTCGGCTCTGGCGATCGTCGCCACCTGGATCTACTGGCGCATCCGCCAACGGGACTTCAACGCGTGGCTCGTCTGGTCGGGGGCGGCCTCGATCGCTACGGTCGTCGCCGTGGTACCGGCCATCCTCTTCCGGTTCGATCAGGTTCTGGTCGGGAGCGACGCCCCCGACATCATGTTCGGCTTCCGGCAGTATGCGCGTGGTGGTTGGATCGGCGTGGTGGTGGACAGCAACGCCGGTTACTACCTGCGAGGCTTGGCCGACGCCTTCGGCCTCCCAGCACTCGTCGCCGGCCTCGCCGGCCTGCCGTTGCTTGCGACTCGCCTGCGCTGGCGCACTTTGGCGGTTCTCGCCTATCCGCTCGTCTTCGTGGCCCTGTTGGTGTCGATGAGCATGGTCGTCAAGCGCAACCTGCAGCCGGTTCTGCCGGCGGCAGCCGTTGTGCTCGGCATCGGTCTCAGCGCCTGGCCCGCTCTCGCTGCGCGCAGGAGACCCGCCGGACAACGGTGGGTCGTCGCCGGCATGGTTCTGCTTCTGGTGCCGACGGCCTTCGGGGTGGTCGCGTGGGATGTGAGTCGGACGCGACCGGGGACGCGTCAGCTGGCGCTCGATTGGGTCGAGGCGAATATCCCGCACGGCGCCGGCGTCGTGAAGGAGGCTTACACGCCTGATCTCCACCCGCGGCGCTACGCTGTTCGGCAGTCGCGCTACGTCGCCCGCCTCGAGGTCGACGAGATTCTCGATCCGCGGTGGGACTTTCTGATGCTGGCTCGCAATGCCCACCTGCGCTTTCTGAGTCCCGACCGGCGCTTCAAGGAGCACCACGAGGTGATGGCGAAGCGGTACGAGCGGCTTTTCGAGCTCGAGTTGGTCGAGACGTTCGAACCCGGGCCCTTCCGGACCGGGCCGGCGCTGTCGATCTACCGAGTCGAGCCCGACGAGCCGGTCTACTCGACCGGCAGACAGTTCGGGGTGAGTGACATCACCTGGACTTCGGATCCAGCGTTGGTGGCGGAGGGCAAGAAGCTCGCGTTCACTCGGCGTGGCCAGTCGGCGATGTTCAAGCAGTACTTCGAGCCGGGCGAATATCGGGTCGCGGTCAATCCGCAGCCGGCGGGAGTGCAAGCGTGGCTCGTCGTCGTGACACCAAACAATCGCGAGATCGCCGAGATCGAGCTCGAGCGTGGGTCGCACATCACCCTGCCGGATCGAGGCAAGTATCTCCTCCGCGTCTTCCTTTCGCCCGGCGGAGTTCTTCGTCGATTCACTGTCGCTCAGGTTGGGGAGAGCGTGAGCGACGGGCTGGTCGAGCCGCCCCAGGCCGACGGCCTCTGACAGAATTCGGTTCCATGAGAACCGACAAGAGAGCGACTGTTCAGCGCGGGGTGGTGGTCGTAGCGGTCGCCGTCTCGTTCCTCGCCGCGGGTTGTGGGAAGAAGGTAGCCGAACTCGAAAACAAGGTCGCCCAGCTGGAGCAGGAGCGGAGCGAGCTCCAGCAGTATGTGAGCGACCAGGATCAACATGCGATCGAGATCGCCAATGCGGTCGACGACGTTCTGACGCGCGTTACCGAGATCACTTCGCGCCAAGGGCGGCTGCGCGTTCAGGCGCACGAGGCCGAGGCCGGTGGCTCGGGTGAGGTCGCCGCGGTGCGCGACACGATTCTCGACGAAGTCGAGTGGCTCGACCAGGAGTTGGCCGCCAATCGGGAGCGGCTTGCCGACTTGACCGAACAGGTGGCGGAGCTCGAGGGGAGCGGCAGCCGCCAAGCGGCGCGTATCGTTCAGCTCGAGAAGATGGTCGAGGCTCAGGAGTTGGCCATTCAAGATCTGCGTCTCGATGCAGAACGTCTCGCCGCCCGAGCCGCGGTCCTCCTGGCGGAGAAGAATCAGGTGGAGGAGGAGAAGGTCGCCGCCGAGGCCCAGCTCGAGCAGCTCGCTTCGGATCACCAGGAGCTGCGAACCCAGTACGAGACCCTCGAAGGCGACGTCGGTCGGGGGTACGTGCTGGTCGCCGACAAACGACGTATCAAAGAACTCAAGAAGGCGGACGTCCTCCAGGATCGCGGCCGGGTCGTCGTCGCCGGCGCCGCCCTCGACTCGCCCGATGTCGCCCGGGAGCACTTTCAGGTGGTGTCGGTCGTCGCCCGAGAGATCCGCCTGGGCGATGTCGGTTTGAAGTTGGAGATCCTCTCGCCCCACCGCGAGCAGGGGCAGAACTTCTGGCTCGAGGAGAAGGGGGACGACGTCTATCTAATGATTCGTGACCCGGGCCTCTTCTGGGGCGCGTCGCACTATCTGATCCTCCGCCGCCGCTAGCCGGCGCCGGCTCCACGAGGGAGAGCCCGACTCAAGGCGATGTGCCGCGGCGCCGTCGGAGTTCGCCGGGTAGGAACGGCAGATAGACGACCAGGAAGAAGCCCAGCGCCAGCACGCCGGCACCGACCAGATACCAGGGCCACGCGCCGAAAGTGTCGAGCAGCGAGGCGCCGTCGGGGCGCTCGCGCAGGAACATGAAGTTCGTGTCGAGCGCGAAGTTGAGCGGCACGAGTAGCGCCGCATAGAGCAGAACCGCGACGAACGACTTGCCGATGGAGACGAAGCGCGGGCGAAAGCGGTAGACGAACGTCGCGTAGAGAACGGCGAAGACGAGCGCCGAGTGGCTGACGAAGAACACCAAGAACTCGGGGTGCGGAAAGGCGTAGCGAACGTCGGGCGTCACGAGGGCTTGGAAGGTGCCCGCCATCGTCCAGAAGTAGATGACCTCGTAGACCGCGTAGCTGCGCGTCCAGAGCATCCACGCGCAGAAGAAGAAGAGGATTCCGCAAATCTGAAAGGGGAGCTGTTCGACCCAGCGCTGCTGATAGACGTGGGCGTGCAGAGGGATCGAGACGATGCGGTAGACGACCAGCACGATCGCGAGGCCCTTGCCGATGCGAAGGGCGCGATCGCGGTCGGCGTTGCGCAGGGAGATCGGGATCGCGAACGCTGCGAAAGTTACGGCCGCGAGCGAGGCGAGGTGTGAGGCGCTGAAGAGTTGAAACGGAATCGCGTTGTCCTGGTTGAGGGGGTCAAGGGGGTCAAGGGGGTCGAGAGTCGGCGGCCGTCGTTCGAACAGGCTCCGTCTCCGGTGACGCGCGGAGAGGCTCCTCGCAAGAGGTGGCTGTCGCTTTGCTGCAGGCCGTCGGTGAGCCCGATGGTACGTGACGGACTCGCGGTCTTCCGCTTCGCCGAGCGAAGGCCGCGGGGGATGACCCGGGAATCGACCGCACGAAAAGGAGGTCGAAGCGGCCGCGGGCCGGTGCGTAGACGCCGAGGCCGGTGATCAAGCTCAGCCTGACGCGCTAGACTGCCTCGGTCTCATGGCGGTTCCGGACTTCGAGCTGATCGAAGGCAAGTACGAGATCCTCGAGAAGTTGCGCGAGGGGGGGATGGGTGCTGTCTACAAGGTGCGCCACCGCCTGCTGGACGAACTTCGCGTGGTCAAGGTGATCCGTCCACAGCTCGAGGGCGACGAGAAGCTGCGCGACCGCTTCCTCCACGAGGCTCGGGCGGCGGTTCGGTTGCGTCACCCGAACATTGCCACGCTGCACGACTTCACCATCGACGACGACGGTGTCGCGTTCATGGTGATGGAATTCATCAACGGTGAAGACCTCAAACGGGTGGTTGCCCGCGAGACCCGGTTGCCGGTTGTTCTCGGCCTGGAGGTCGGTCTTCAGACGTTGCGTGCGCTCAAGTATCTCCATTCGCAGGGCTTCATCCACCGAGACATCTCTCCCGACAATCTGATGCTCTGTCGCGATCCCGAAGAGCGGCTACTGGTGAAGCTCATCGACCTCGGGGTCGCGAAGTCGCTCGAGGCGTCGGAAGAGCTCACTCGCGATGGTGCGTTTGTCGGCAAGTTCCGCTACGGAGCGCCGGAACAGTTTGGTGGAGCCGGGCTCCAGGTCGATACCCGAACCGACCTCTATTCCCTCGGGGTATCGCTCTACGAGATCTTCACCGGGCAGCATCCGTTCCCCGGTGAGACCGAACGAGAGATCGTCGGTGGGCACCTGTTCCATCCGCCACGCGATTTCGCGGAGACCGACCCCAAGCGACGCATGCCGGAGGAGCTGCGGGCCGTGATCACCCGGGCGATGGAGAAGAACGCCGAGGATCGCTTCCAGAGCGCCGACGAGTTCGGCTTGGCGATGCGGAGCATTCAGGACAACTTCGAGGACTCCGGCGACGAGCCGTTCATCGAGCTCCACACGAGCGAGGCCGGCGGATCCACGGGTGACAAGTTCACCTCGACGCAACGACGCCTGGACCACGAGTTCGCCCCCGGGACCACGCCGCCACCGATCGAGGCGGTGGGTGTGCGGGAGAAATCGGGGGAGGGCGATCTGCCCGAAGCGCTCGGACGAGGCGGACGGGTTTCCGGCTCGGCCTGGAAGCTCGGGCTCGCCGGGCTGGTCCTGGCCGCTGTGGGCGTTGTGGCGTTCCTCGCCCTGGGTCGCGGCGGCGAGGCGGAGGCTCCCGAGCTCGTCACGCCGGCGGCAGATGCGCCCGAGGTAGCCACCCGCGTCGAAGCGGTTGCTGCGGAGTCTTTCGAGCCGCCGCCTTCCCCGGAACCAGCCTCGGTCGCCGCCGACGAGCTGCCGGTCGAGGAGGAGGTCGCCGACTCGAGCGTGACGGAGGCGGATGTTGCGCCGCCTGCTCCCAGCCCCGCGCCGTCGGGGCCGTCAGCGGCGGAGCGCCGCGCCGAGGCTCTCGTCGCCGAGGCGCAGGCTTTCTATAAGGATGGGGACGACCGCTCTGCCTTCGAGCGGGCGCGCGACGCTCTCGCGGCGGATGCCGGTAACGCGGGCGCCGCGCGCCTTGTACGCGAGATTGCTTCGAGCGCCGAGAGCCGGGTCGCAAGAGCCCGTCGCGATGCCGAGGCTGCCGGCGCGAACGGGCAGAGCGAGTTCGGCAGCGCGGCTCAGGCAGCGAGTGCCGGAGCGGCCCACATGGCTGCCGGCCGGGCCGCAGAAGCGGTGACCGCCTGGTGGTCGAGTGTCGATCTGTTCGACCGCGCGACGCGCAGCGCCGAAGAGGCCGCGAGGGTCGCGCGAACGGCAGCTCAAGAGGAGGCGGACCGACGTGCCGACGCAAAGCGCCAGACGACGGTCGATCCTCGGCCCGCGATCCTGAACTCGCTCAAGAGGTTCGCCGGCGCCCATCGCTCGCTCGATATCGCCGCACTCCAGGCCGTCTGGCCATCACTCTCCGGCGACCGACTGCGGGCGCTCGAGCGCTCGTTCGCCGGAGCGCGCGAGATCGACATGAAGATCGACGGCTGTGTCGTCCAGGCGGCAGGAGGCGCCGCCACCGCGCGCTGCGATCTGAGTCAGAGCTATCGACCGAAGCGAGGCACTCGACAGTCGATCGAGCGCCAGGTGACCTTTCAATTCATCCAGAGGGGCGAGCAGTGGCTGATCGAAGACTATTGAGGCAACCGTTACTCGTCGGAATCGTGCTGGCCGGTGCGCTTTGGTTGACGGCACTTGCGCCGGCGGCCGTGGCGCAGGGCGAGTCGGGACTCGCGTTTCTGCTTCGCGATCTTCTCGGGGTCGTGGCGCTCGACAACGACACGCACGAGGCGCACTTCACCGGCGAGGAGCAACTCGACGCCCTCAACTCGGCGTTCACCTCGGCGGTCGGGCCGCAGCTCGCCACGGTGCCCCTAGGTTCTCCCGGCGGTGGCCTCTCGTTCACCTTCGACGAATCGACCGGCGTCTTTACCCGAACGAGCCAGGCGTTCGGCTCCATCTACGCCGAGCGGGCGCTCACCGTCGGCCGCTCGAAATGGAACGCCGGGATCAGCGTTCAGTCGGCTGAATACGACAGCTTCGGAGACTTCGATCTCGGCGGCGGCGACGTCCAGTTCCAGCTACGGCATCAGGACGTGGCGCCGTTCGGAGAGTTTGGAAATCCAGAACTCGAAGAAGACGTCATCGCAGCGCAGTTCGACATCGAGCTGTCGACCGACACGACGGTCTTCTTCTTCACGTACGGCGTGACGGACAATTTCGATGTTTCTGTCGCGGTGCCGTTTGTTCAGACCGACCTTTCGGCGCGCGCCGACATGACCATCCGTCGGCTCGAGTCGATCTGCGAGAGCGACGAGCCCGATCCGGTGCTCTGTCCGCACCGTTTCGGTGCGGATACCGCCGCGGCCGGAGTCACCGTCACGGGCCCCGACACCGCGTTCATCAGCCGGAGCGGCAGCGCCTCCGGTCTCGGCGACATTCTGGTGCGCGGCAAGTACCGCTTCCGCGATGCGCCTGGAGGCGGCATGGCTCTGGGCGTCGATCTACGCCTCGCCACCGGCAAGGAGGAGGACCTGATCGGCACCGGTGGCACCCAGACGCGGCTCTTCCTGATCGGCTCCCGCGAATGGGGCAAGCTCTCCCCGCACTTCAACGTCGGCTACACCTTTTCGAGCGCCGGCGGCGACGTGATCGGCCAACTGTCCGACGAGCTGGGCTACTCACTCGGTCTGCTCTACGCTGCGACGCCCCGAGTGACGGTCGGTTTCGACCTCGTCGGCCGCCAACTCCTCGACGCAACGACCCTGGTACCGATTCAGGCCGACTTCGATCTCAATGACGACGGCGAGGTCCTGTTACCGAACGTCGCTGCCAGCACCGACGATCTCGACATTCTGCTCGGCGCTTTCGGCGTGCGCTTCAATCCGCGCGGCAACCTGCTGGTCTCCCTCAACGTTCTGGCCTCGCTTTCGAACGACGGACTCGAAGACGAAGATCTGGTGCCGGTCGTGGCGGTCGACTACAGCTTCTAGGGTGCCCGGCAGGGCTTGATGCGAGCCGCCAGTGCGCGTTGACACTCCGGACGACCGGCGGCTAGACTTCCCGCCTTGCCCGCGGACCGTTCCGGTCCGCTCCCAATAGTTCCCGTGGGGCCGTAGCTCAGTTGGGAGAGCGCCTGAATGGCATTCAGGAGGTCGTCGGTTCGATCCCGATCGGCTCCACCATTGGAACCAAGGACCGCAGCGCCGGGAAGGACCGACATCAGTCCGCGCGGCTGCCGGTGGTCTGACTAGATTCTCGAGGAGGCTAGGAGCCCGGCCCGGCGTCCTCGCCCTCGGCACGAGAGTTCTCCTGCGGCCGGCGAGGCATCACGACGTTAGGGGTATTCTGGAAGATGACTGCCTCCCAGCCGACATCGCTCCTGGCGAGAATCAGAACGGGTAGAGCGCCCTGCATGGGCACCGGCTGAGTGACGGGCTCGCCGTTCCTCGAAATCTGTCCCTCTAAATACACTGCCACGACCTGCTCTGTTATCGGCCGGATCTCGGTGATGACCAACTCGAGTTCGGTCGCGCGGTAGAACGTGTCAAAAATGCGCTGATGCCCTTCTGCGATCGCCTTCTTGCCGTCCAAGAAGCGTCCGTTCCACACTCGATATCCGGCATCGTGGCGAAACGGCTCGGCAAACGCTACGCCGTCGCCGGCGTTCCATCCGCTGACCATCTGATGGACGATCGCTTGTGCGGCAGCCTCAACCGTCTCCTCACAGGACGCAACTTGAGAGCTGGTCAGGCTTAGAAGAAAAATTCCGGCCGCGGTAATACTCCACTTGATCATGTCGCCCTCCAGCTCAAGATGAATCGCCTAGACGAGGCGTTGTCGTTGCAGAATCTTGGCTGATTCTAAGCCCACTCCGGTTGGGCGGGGTGCCGGCTGATGAGATAAGCGAGCAGAGACCGGACCCGAGCGACTTCCACTATTCACTTTGCTGTGGCTCTTGCTCGTTCAGGCCCGCCACTGGGCGAAACGACGTTCATGTTCGCGTTCGGTAAGCTCCCTCGTCATGGACGATGCCGGTGAGGAGGGACCGATTCGCGGCCCAGCGGTGACATGTCCGTAGAAGAACTCCCACCCCGGTTTCGACTAAACCGGTCTACGGTGGATCGCAAGGGGAGATGGGTCGAGGTCGCTGGCCGGATCGAGCGGGTGGAGCCTCGCGTGTTCCAACTCCTCTGCTTTCTCGTTGCAGAGAGATCTAGAACGGTTTCCAAGGAAGAGCTCCTCGCGCGCATTTGGGGAGATCGCCCTGTTTCTCAACAGGCCTTGACCGTATCGATGAGCCAGCTGAGGAAGGCACTTGGGGACGACAGTACGGCGCCTCGGTTCATCGAGACGGTGCCGGGCGTCGGATATCGACTGACGGCCGAGTTTGAGCCTGTGCGAGATCAGGGCTCGGCAAGTCTGTGGCCCCTGTCCTCGAGTGGCGGTGCGCGATGGCTCACGGGTGTTGCGCTACTTGTGGTGGTCCTGGTGATCGTGCTTGCACCTCGGATTGCTGACGATGGTCCCGCCTCTGAGGTTCGAGGTATCGAGTCGGAGCGATGGCAGGAGCTCCAGTTGACCTCCCATTCGCTCGAACGGCCGATGTTCGCGGCTGCGATGTCTCCCAATGGAGAGACTCTGGCCTACGTTGATGGTCGAGGGCTTCGAGTCAAACGAATCGAGACTGCCGAGGAGCGGACCTTGGCCGGGTTCGACGTGAGTGGCGATCTCGATCACATCTCATGGTTTCCAAAGAGCGATCGACTCGCCGTGAGCGTCACCTCTTCAGAGAGCTCGACCTCATTTTCGGTCTCGACGGCCTCAGGCGCCTGGCAGCCGCTACTCGACGATGCGTCGCATCCCGCTGTAGCCCCAGATGGCTCTCGAATAGCTGTCGTCCGGGGATCTCTTCGTCGTCCGGAGATCTGGCTGATCGGAGCACAAGGCGAGACGCCTTCGATTCTCGTCGCTGCCTCGGGAGCCGGTACCCCGATCGCAGGCTCTCTGGCGTGGTCACCTGACGGAAGGTGGCTGGCTTTCTATCGGGCCTCGAGATCGAGACTCGACGAGGGCGAGATTGTCGCGCTCGAAGTCGATCGTCCAGGAGCCGAACCGCGAGTGCTGCTGGCCGACGACAAGCTTCGGAGCGTTTTCTCGCTACCCAGGTTCGCTTGGCTGAGATCTGACCAGTTCGTGTACACCCTGACGGAAGAGCGCCCGCGCGAGGTAGGCATGAACCTCTGGTCGGATCGCTTTGACCCGGTTGCAGGCCAACTCGAGGGCCGGCCGACTCAACTGACTCGATGGAGTGGCAGTCACTTTCATAGCCTTGAGACCGCTCCGGTCGGCGAGACCCTCGGGGTGCTCCGAAGCCAGATCGAGGAGGACGTTTGGATCGGAGAGCTGACGCTGGACGGTACAGGGCTTGTTGATCCGCTCCGGCTAACCCTCGACACACGCAACGACTATGCAGGCCCCTGGTTAGCGGACGACACGCTTCTTTTTCATTCTGAACGCCGCGGCCAGTACGATCTCTATGTTCAGGAGGTGGGTAGTTCAGAGCCTCGGCTCCTGCGCACCGATCCGCTAGATGAGTTTTTGGGCGACATCACCCCGGACCGAAGTCGTGTTCTCTTTTTGCGGGGAGACCTCGGTTTGCCCCGCGCTGAGTGGAACTTGAGACTATGGTCGGCGCCACTAGCGGGTGGCGTGGCGACAGAGCTCGGGCCGGCGCCCACTGGCGGAGTTCTTTGTTCCCGGACACCTGGCGCGCTCTGCGTTGCAGTTGAGCCCCACGGCCGCGCGAAGAGGATCGTCCGCTTCGACCCAAGGTCCGACCGCTGGAGCTCGATGGAGGCTCTCGAGATCACGCCTTCGGTCGCCTGGGCCGAGCCGGCACTCTCGGAGGATGGCAGCGTGCTTGCGTTCCCGACCGGTGAGTTTTCTGGGGTCGAGCTCTTCTCCCTCGTCGACAGCTCACGGCGGACCGTCACTCTCGAGGGGCTTGGCTTTGTCGAGGAGATCGCCTGGGTGCCCGGTCAGCAAGCCGTCTATGCATCCGCGACAGCCGGAGGGGGAGGGGCTCGTCGATCCCTGATCGTCAGGGCGTCTCTCGACGGCTCTTGGGAGCCGTTGATCGAGTTGCCTCAGCGCATCTACGGACTGCGAGCTTCGCCTTCAGGCCGGCACCTGTCGTGGACAGTGAATAGTCGAGAATCCAACTACTGGCTGTTGCGCCGCCACCACGACTAGCCCTGCGGCTGAGTGGCCTCTCTTTCTATCCACTCATTCACGACCTGTTCCAGAATCGCCAGGGGCACCACGCCACTACCCAGAACGACATTGTGAAAGCGGCGAAGGTCGAAGTCCTCGCCCAGCCGCTCAGTCGCTCGCTGGCGGAGTTCCAAGAACTTCATCTGTCCGACTTTGTAGGAACAGGCTTGTGCTGGATAGACGACATAGCGGTCGACCTCTGCGAGGAGGTCTGCTTCCGGCATGCCGGTCTTCTCGCGCATGAATTCGAGAGCCTTCGCCCGATCCCAGCGACGCGCGTGAATGCCCGTGTCGACGACGAGTCGAACGGCCCGCAGCATCTCGCCTTGGAGAAAGCCCAGTCGATCGAAGCTGGTGGGGAGCAGGCCGTTCTCCGCCGCGAGACGCTCAGCGTAGTGAGCCCATCCCTCCAGATAGGCATTGAACGGTCGGACAAACGGCATGATCTTTCGAACGAACGGTAGGCGACCCGGCGCCAGATGAATACCGATCTGGAAGTGGTGTCCCGGGATCGCCTCGTGAAAGGCGAGAGTTCTCATAGAGAAGGTGGGAGTCTCGGCGATGGAGCGCAAATTTGCGTAGAAGGTGCCGGGTCGGGTTCCATCAAGTGAGCCAGGCTCGTAGTAGGCCTGAGGTGCTCCCGCTTCGCGGTAGGACGGGATGGCCTCGACCTTCACTCCCAGCTCCGGACGGAGGTCGAAGAGGCTCGCTGTGGAGGCTTCGGCCTCAGCGATCATCTGCCGGTAGCTCTCCAGCATCTCCGCTCGACCCTCGCTGCTGTCGGGGAAGAGGAACCTCTCCTCCCGACTCAGGTCTCGCATGCTGGCTCCGATGGACACGACCTCGTACCCCTCGCCTTCGAGGAGCTCCCGCATTTCCGCCTCGAGCTTTGCAACTTCGCGGAGTCCGAGCCCATGAACCTCATCTGCCGTCAGGTCGGTAGTGGTCTGGCGGCGAAGCAGATAGGCGTAATAGAGATCGCCGTCAGGGAGTTTCCAGACTCCCGCCTCCTCGGTTGCGACGTCGGCCTGTCGTTCGAGAAATTCGATCAGGCTCGAGTAAGCGGGGTAGACCTTCTGCTCAAGGAGACTGACCAGTTCCGACAGCATCTCTTCGCGTCGGGCGGAGTCGAGCCCTTCGAGCTCTTTGGTCTCCGCCGCGAAGTGAGTGAAGAGCTCGTGGTCGGCCGCTTCCGGCTCGAGAAACTGTCGCAGATCCCTCAACACTCTCTCGATGATGAAGGTAGGGAGCACGACGCCGATCTCTTGGCGATGGAGCAGACCTTCGAGCACCTGTTCGAAGGCCAAGGGGAACTGGCTGACTCGAGTTAGGTAGTCTTCGGCGTTCCCCTCTGAGCGCAGAGGGTGCAGGTTGAGTAGGACTTCGGGCAGTCTGGTTTGGACTCCGAAGAGTTGATTGACCGGATAGTTGTGGTACGCGAAACGGTGTCCGCGTTTGTGATCGTCGAGGAACCACTCCACCACTTCATGGGTCAGCGGGTCTCGCAGTTTTCGCCGATCGTAGCTGCGGAGAACCTTTAGGTCGGCGGCGACACTCTCCTGTTCTAGCGTGAGAGACCGCATCGAGAGATCGTCGAGGTCGTCGCTGTAGTAGTCGAGGCCGGTCCCATCGAGAAGGCCTAGCTCGGTCAGGGTTGTTGGAGAGTTGAGGACAAGCCTGAGGACCGAACGCAGGTAGTGCAGCTCCGGAATCCAGGGCTTCCACCAGAGAGTCGAAGCCAGAAACCAGGCCGTCAGGGTTCCAAGGAGCAGCGCGGCGATGCAGACTCGCCTCTTCGAAAACAGCTTCACGTCGTGGGTCCTCCGTCAAGAGCAGCCGAGTGTTGGAGAAGGGTGAGCACTTCTCCTGGACGACACTACGGCGCCCTCAGCCGATTGGGCCAACACAACATGCCCGCTAGGACTCATCAATTTGCCTAGGGCTCGTCCTAGGGTGGACAGTCAGTCTGCTAGGGCAGCTGTTCGCGGCTCGGGCCGGAGTCTCCAGGCAGGAGAGAGACCAGATGCTCCAGTTCACGTCGGTTGCCGCGCGCCACGGGAACCTCGGAGCCGCTTTCTAGCACCGCCGTGAGCCCCCCGCCCTTCTCCGCCCGCAGTGTCCGAACTGCCCTGAGGTTCACCAGGGCGGAGCGGTGCACCCGACAGAACATGGCTGGGTTCAATCGCTGAACAAGTGTGCCGAGCGCCATGCTCACCAGGTAGTCCTGATCCGCGGTGTGGACCCGTGCGTACTGGTTCTCCGCTTCAGCCCACTCGATCTTCCAGACGTCGACGAACCGGGTGATGTCGTTGGAGCGTAGAGGCAAGCGCTCTACAAAGGACTTTGTAGTGGAGTGATCGAGTTCGGGCAGCGGACGCTCGTAGCTCTCGACCGGGGTTCTCACAAGGCTGCCTAGGGTGAGGCCACCAATCACCAGGTCGAAGGTCAGGCGGCACAACAAGGCCAGAATGATCTCGAGTTGAGACCAGCCAACCAAGAGGGCCGACAGAGCGACAAAGGCAGCTTGGCTGGCCGCAATGGCAGATAGGGTCAAGCCGGCACTGGTACCGACATCTGCCGGGTGCGTGGCTTGTGAAACCGCTCTGCGGCGTAGGCGCGGCCAGAGGAACGCCCAAGCGAGCCAACCCGGCAGGAGAACCAGCAGAGCCGCTGGCAAGTTCCCTCCGAGCTGTATGTTTCGCGGAGCCCCTGCGTCTGCAAGGACAGCCCCGAACGCCGTCAGACAGCCCGGAACCGACCAAGCGAGAAGCTCTCGTCGTCGTGCGGGGCTCAACTCTGGCAGCATCTCGCCATATTAGTGGAGCGGTGGTGAGGGGGAGCCTCTGAAAGCGTTTGAAGACTGCTCTTTCGATCACCGCCTGCGGGCCTGCGAGGAGAGGGTATGAGTCGACCTCATAGCTCGAGTTTCAGACTCTATTGGCGTTCGACGAACGGCTGACCTACGGTCAGCGGCGTGAAGCACTTCGCTGGACTCCGCTCTTGGTTCTTCTGCCTCTCGGCGGCGGTCCTGGCGGCGTCTTCGTTCGTTGCCATAGAGGTCGGGCTCGAGCACTTCTCGCCGACGACCCTTGTACTGGGTCGCTTCTTGGTGGCGGTGCTCGTTCTCGCTGCCATCGCTTTCGCGAAGACTCGGAGGCCCTCCTCGTGGTCGATCCGAACCAGCGACGGATTCCGGCTCCTCGGCATGGGCCTCACCGGCGCCGTCGGCTACAACGCGCTACTGACCGCGGGCCAGCAGCTCGTCGATCCGTTTGTCGCGAGCCTGTTGGTCAACACGGTACCGATTTGGGTCTATCTGCTCGCGGTCGCGGGGCGCGAGGAGAGGCTCGGTTGGGGCACGGCCACCGGAGGGCTGATCGGCCTGGTCGGGGCTACGCTCGCGGGCGCCAGTGCCGGGGGAGTCGAGGCGACGTGGCTCGGCTGCGCGGCGCTCTTGGGGGCGGCCTTCTGTCAGGCGGTCTACTTCGTCCTCCTCAAGTCCGTGGCGGGCCGGTTGGGAGCTGAGCGGGCGTCTCTGCTGACCGTTGGTGTGGGCACCCTTCTCCTCCTGCCGCTCTTCCCGGCTCTGCTCGAGGAGGTGAGCGGTGCGGGTTGGCGGCCGCTCGTCGCCGTTCTCTACCTGGGGAGCCTGCCGGGGGCGGTGGGGGTGCTCTTTTGGGCGATGGCGATGCGCTTCAATCGAGCCACGGCGACCGCTTCGGCGTTGTTCCTGGTTCCCCCTCTCGCAGCGCTCTTCGCCTGGCTCGTGCTCGCCGCTCGGCCTTCGCTCCTGTCGATGGCGGGAGGTGGGCTGGCTCTGATCGGGGTGCGACTCGTCATCAGAGGACGGTCCGGCGGAGAGACGGAGAGAGCGACTCCCGCGCCGCCGAGCCCGGTGTGCGCACGTTCGCAGGGTGGTCACTGTGGACAACCAGGACTATGAGGTGCCTCAGGTGATGTCGAAAGCCGGTTTGACTCGCGGAAAAACGTCGTGGCTGCTGCCTGCTGCTTTGGCGGCGTCGTTCCTGGTCTCGTGCTCGCAACTGAGTCTGCCCGACGCCCCCTCGCTCGAGAGCCGGTTGGCGAGGATCGTCGACGATGCCGAGCAGGACTACCTCCCTCCCTCGCTCCAAGTTGTGGTCCAGCGAGGGCGCGAGACGCTGGTACATGAACGAAGAGGGGTCGCCCTCGAGGAGCAGCCGATCTACCGGATCGCCTCGATCTCGAAGGTGGTGACCTCCCTGGCGACGCTCGCAACGATCGACCGAGGGCTCATGGACTTGGAAGCACCCGTCTCCGAGTACCTCCCTGAACTCGGTGCACCCACCGATGCGTCGAGCTGCGAAGTCGGCGACACCCTCGCTGCGTGCGGTACAGAGGTCTCCGGACGCTTGACGATCCGGCACCTTCTCACCAACACGGCCGGGATCCCCTATCCGAGGCCGAGCGGTTCGTTCGTCGAGAGACTCTATTCGGTGCGCGGCATCACCAACGGTGCGCAGAGAACCGTGTATTCGGTTCAAGGGCTCGTCGCCCGACTGAACCCTCTCGTCTTGAGTGCGAGCCCTGGGAAAAAGTTTGTCTACGGCCTTTCGATCGACCTTCTGGGAGCGATCTTGGAGCGCGTTCACGGGAGGCCTTTGGAAGAGGTTCTTCGAGCGCTGGTTCTACAGCCTCTCGCGATGACCGAAACCGGCTTTCGTGTGGAGCCTGGCTCGGCGACCCGACTCGTACCGTTGCACGAGGTCGTTTCGGGTTCGGCTCGCAGCCTGCCTCACAGCGCCGACCTGCTCGAGGGCTACGGCTACATCTTCGACACCTCCTACCCGACCGATCCGCAACACCGGTACGAATCCGCCGGAGGAGGTCTGGTGTCTACCGCGCGAGACCTTGTGCAGCTGGCCAGCTATCTTGCGAGCGGAGAGACCTCGACCGGCGTTCCGGTGGTCGCCGAGGAGACGAGACAAACCATGATGGAGGACCATCTGGGTGGCGTGTCGACGGAGATTCCCGGAATTGGCTATGGTCTTGGAATCGGTGTCTCGCTTCGCGATCGTGATGACTCTGGAGTTCGAAGCGCCTTTTGGAGCGGGCTTTTCCATACGCATATCTGGGTCTATCCCGACCACGGAGTCTCGCTGGTGTTCGCTTCGCAAGTTCGTCCGGATCAGCGAGGCTCTCTCCACAACCGGCTTGCCAAGGAAGTCGAGGCGTTCTTGATCGACTCGCGAAACTCACTTCGGTGACTCAGGCATCGCCATCGGCTGCTAGCGGCGGGGTCTACCGGCGCTTTGCAGTGGGCGCTGCCGGCGCCGCCTTGCGTCCCGCCACGCTCTCCTGCTTGCGCAGACTCTCGATCAGGGAGACCAGCGCGTTCCCCTCGTCTTGGATGAGGTGCCCGTGACAGAGAGGCGCGTTCTGGAAAACGAGGAGAGCCGTTGGCGAGGGAAGCACGGTAGCGACAGCGAAATGAGAGAGGGGGAACGGAGGGCGCTCTTCGTGGTCTTTGACGCCTGCGAGCTTCTCGATCTGGCCGGGCCCGTGCAGGCGCTCTCGGAAGCTGCGCTCTTTGGCGCTCGCTACGAAATCAACTATGTCGGCCCTTCGGAGAGGGCGGTGACGACTCAGGGACTCGAGCTCGGCGCCGTCGAGCCTCTTCCGGTGGTGCAGTCCGAGGACTGGGTCTTCGTGCCCGGCTTTCCGATCTCTGAGGACCCTCCCGAGGCTGTCGTCTCCTGGCTGGCGGATGCTGCCGCGACCGGGGCGTCGATTCACTCGATCTGCACGGGCGCCTTCGCTCTAGGTGCCGCGGGTCTGCTCGATCACCGGCAGTGCACAACACACTGGAGGCGGACGCCGGAGCTTCAGGCAGCGTTTCCAAGTGCCCGCGTGAAGGACGATCGGCTTTGGGTCGAGGACCCTCCGATCGTGACCAGCGCGGGCATCGCAGCCGGCATCGACATGACGCTCTGGCTACTTGAAAAGGACGCGGGAAGGGAGGTGGCCTCCGCCGTGGCCCGCGAGATGGTGGTGTACCTTCGACGCAGTCGAAGCGCGAGGCAGCAGAGCATCTATTTCGACTACCAGGACCACATGAGCGCCGGGGTACACCGAGTCCAGGAGTACCTCATCGAGAACCCCGGCTGCAACGACAGTCTTGCCGACCTCGGAAGAGTTGCTCTGATGAGCGCTCGTCATCTCTCCCGGTCGTTCCGCCGCGCGACGGGATCCACGGTTGGTGAGTTCCGCACCCAGCTACGGTTGGAGCACGCCCGCAACCTCCTGGTCTCGACGCGTCGCTCGATCGAGTCGATCGCCGTCGAGTGCGGACTCTCTGGCGGCAGGCAGCTCCACCGGCTGTGGGTTCGATGGTTCGGATGCTCTCCAGGTCGGTATCGGGAGCTCGAACGGGAGGATTCGACAACTGAATCTCGGTAGCGTTGAATTCTCGCTCATGGTTAACCCACTTCGGCGGTGGGTGATGCGGCGGTTCGAGGCCCGGCTTCTGTTGCGACTCGGGGGCCCCCTCGGGGATCGATCCCGGGCGCTCGAGATCGGCTCGGGCGCCGGGTTTGGCGCCGAGCAGATCAGCGCGCTGTTTGGCGCGACTCAGATCGATAGTTTTGATCTTGATCCGAGAATGGCGCGGCTCGCCTCGCGTCACTGCGAGCGTCACGACGTGCCCGCTCGCTTTTGGGTGGGCGACGCCTCTTGCGCTGCGTTGAGATCGAACTCCTACGACGCGGTCTTCTGCTTCGGAGTCTTGCACCATGTCGAGGCCTGGCGTCGGGCCGTGGCCGATGCCCACAGAGTGCTCAAGCCAGGGGGGAGGTTCTACCTGGAAGAGCCCCTCCGGCGACTGATCGAACATCCGCTCCTGCGCAAACTCCTCGAGCATCCGAGTGTTGATCGCTTCGACTACGCCGCGCTCGAGCGCCAGCTGACGGCGGTGGGATTCGAAGTCTCGGACGCTTCGAGGTGGGGAGATCTGTTCGCGTGGGTCGTCGCGCGGAAGCGCCCTGCGCTGAGCGCCCTCTCGGGAGAGAAGGGAGAAGGACTGGGTTCGAGTTCGGCCAACGGCCCCGCGAGACCTACATCTTGGCTCGCAAGGACCTGGCCCGTGAAACCGAGTCGTGCCAGCCTCGTACCTCCGCTGGGATCATTCTCGTTGAGAAGAGCGATACCGAAGGGTAGTGCGTTTCGTCTCTTTGGAAGAAGGGGAAGGACCTGATGACAGGAAGCCACATCGCAAGCGAGAGCTCATCCAACTCGATTAAGCCTCGACCCTTGAAACGCAGCGAGGAGGAGCAGGTCGCCGCATGGAGGCGCGACACGCCCGGCCTGTCGCGTGTGAATCACCTCAACAGCGCGGGCGCGTCCCTCATGCCGAGGTCTGTCGTCGAGGCCATGGCGTCTCAGCTGGAGCTCGAGAGCCAAGTGGGTGGATACGAAGCGGAGGCTCTTCGACAGGCTGCGATCCAAGATACCTACGAGGCCATCGGAAGCCTCCTGAACGCGCGATCGAACAACATCGGCATTGCGTGCAGTGCGACTCAGGCGTTTCTGCAAGCGCTGAGCACGGTGGATTGGAAGTCCGGAGATGTACTGGTCACGTCCACGTTGGACTACACGTCGCAGCAGATCGTCTATCTCTCGCTGGCAGAGAGGCTCGGCGTCCGGGTAGTGCGGGCTCCGGATCTTCCGGAGGGTGGCGTCGATCCCGAGGGGACGGAGAAGCTGCTCGCCACCTTGAAGCCGCGAATGGTGGCAATGTCCTGGGTTCCAACTCACTCCGGTGTGGTGCAAGACCTCCCTTCGGTCGGGCGCCTGTGCAATCGGTACGAGATCCCGTTCATCGTCGACGCGTGCCAGGTGGTCGGCCAGATGCCGATCGACGTGGCCTCGCTCGGCTGCGACTACCTTTCGGCGACCGGTCGGAAGTTTCTGCGCGGGCCGAGAGGTATCGGCTTCCTCTATGCTTCGGACCGTGCGCTTGGTCGTGGCGATCACCCTCTCAATATCGACATGCGGGGCGCAAAGTGGGTCGAGCTCGAGAGGTACGAAGTGGAGTCCGGAGCGAGACGGTTCGAGGAGTGGGAGCACTCCTACATCAACGTTCTCGGCCTCGGCGAGGCGGTTCGCTATGCGCTCGAGGTGGGCCTCGATCGGTCGCAGCGACGCGCCTGGGCGCTCGCAGATCGGCTTCGAGGCTGGGCGGAGGGCACGAGCCGAGTGCGTCCCTTGGAGGAGGGGCGCTCTCGGAGTGCCATCGTTACCCTTGGCTTCGACCCGACGGTCGACATCAGCTCGCTCGTGGAGCGGTTGCGGAAGCGGAAGATCAACACGAGCGCAACCCTGCAGTGGTATGGCCTGGCCGATCTCGGCCCGAGAAACATCGACGCAGCGCTTCGGGTGTCTCCCCACTACTTCAACACCGAGGACGATCTGAGCCTCCTAGAGGAAGCTCTGAACGAACTGGTCCTCGGTAGGGCCTAGGTTCGGACGTCTGTCGAGAGACGGCTAGAGCCTCGAGGGCGGTTCCGTGATGGTGGCCAGGAGGGGGGCGAACCTCTCTCCCAGATTCCGGTCGCTCGGATTCTGATGATGGCTTGATGGGTCCTCAACATGGCCGAGGCCGTCCTAGGAAGAGTCTCCCTTCCGTACTCTACTGACGGTCTCACAGCGCAACCGACCGGGAGGCCATCATGCTGACAACTGATCAAGTTCCACTGTCCCAATCCGCCCTGCTGGTAGTCGATGTTCAAGACTCGTTTCGCGCCGCACCGAAGTGGCGCCGGCGCAGCAATACGAATCTGGAGAGCAACGTCTCGGCTTTGGTCGACGCATACCGAGCTGCACGTCTGCCCGTCATCTTCTTTCTCCACACAGACGGAGACCCGGGGTTCGAGCAGGACAGCCCCCATTTCAAGCTGATGGACTTCCTCGAGCCACGGCAGGACGAGCCGGTGATCGTCAAGGACACCAGGAACTGTTTCACCAGTACGAACCTGGAGGCTCGCCTCCTTCGCACCTCCACCAGACGTGTCGCCATCACCGGCATCCAGATGGAGCAGTGTTGCGAGACCACGGCGAGGGTTGCTGCTGACCTGGGCTACGCAGTCGACTTTGTTCTCGATGGAACGATGACGTTCCCGATTGCGGATCCGCGGGACTCCCGGGTGGAGCTTGGAGTCGAGGCGATCACTGAACGGACGGTCTTTGCCCTGAGAGATCGCTTCGCCCGGATCACCTCCACGGAGGACCTCCTGGGCGAGCTCGCTGAGTTGACCGGCGAGTCTTCCTGACCGTCCAGGACTCGAGCGACCCGTCTCGTTCGGGGATCGGGTGCTCCGATCCGCAGGCCTCGAGGCTTGGGGACTGACCTCACGAGGAGGTCCCCTGCTCGTGAGCGGGTGCGCGCCTCCGACCGAGGCCGGTGACCGACGCTTCGGGTCCGATAGGACCCGGCTGTCGGTAGCCGAGGCCCGGGGCTTCGAACGAGCGCAGGCGCGCTGATCCGGCTTGCCGCTCTCCCCCCGACGACGACGCCCGTGAGGCCCAACGGACTCTCCCGGCGGTAGAGCGGCGCCTTCGACCGAATCTTGTCTCGTGGCGACATCGCGTGCCCACCGCTGGGTGACACCAGAGTCGGGTGCCGCGCCTCTGGGGGGCGCTCGAGTCCGAGGCGGATTCCGCTGTTCGAGGCGCCGTCTTGATTGGCTCTTGGAGAGCTGATGGCGACGAAGGGACGACTCGCTTTTGACAAATAGTACGAAAATGGTCCACAATTATATCTAGCTAATGAGACATTGTCTCAATAAGGTGCCAAGCAAGCAGCTCCCCTAACAAATCCCTCCAGCGCCGCGTCCAAAGACACCCCACTTCCAGGCAAGAGGAAGCTCATCGGTATGCCTCGATCTCTCTCCCTTTTTTTTGTTGCTGGGCTCCTGTCGGCGACTCTCGCCGCGCCGGCTGTCATAGCTCAGACAGCCGACGAGGCCGAGCCCGAGGCTCGCTCCGAATCGACGGAGGAGGGGTCCGTCGAAGAGATCGCCAGCGAAGAGATTGTCGTCGTCGGCAGGTACCTCTACGCCGATCAGGTCAAGGCACTCAGAACGCCGACACCCATCCTCGACGTCCCGCAGAGTCTGTCGATCACGACCGCAAACCAGCTCTCCGAGCGGGGCTTCAAGAGTCTCGCCGAGATCGTCAACTACACACCTGGAGTGAGCACGTCTCAGGGTGAGGGGCATCGCGACGCGATCGTCTTCCGGGGCGTGCGCTCGACGGCGGACTTCTTCATCGACGGCGTTCGCGACGACGTGCAGTACTACCGTCCGCTCTACAACCTGGAGCAGGTCGAGATCCTCCGAGGCCCGAACGCTCTGCTCTTTGGTCGCGGGGGCAGCGGCGGCATCCTGAACCGAGTGACGAAAAAGGGACTGCCCGGACTCGGCTTCTCGAGCTATGAGGTGGGCTTCAACTCGTTCGGTGGGTTGGGTGTCCAGGTGGACAGCAACTTCGGAATCAGCGACAACGTGGCCTTCCGGATCAACGCGTTCTACGAAGGCTTGGACAATCACCGAGACTTCTACGACGGTGAGCGCGTGGGGATCAATCCGACGGCCAAGTTCCGCTTGACGGAGGCGACGACACTCGATGTGTCGTACGAGTACGCCGACCACCAACGCTTCGTGGATCGCGGGATTCCGACCGGGTCCGATGGTCGCCCGATCGAGGCGCTCGAAGACGTGGTCTTCGGAGACCGGGACCTCAACTCGACCGAGCTCGCCGCGCACCTGATTCGCGCGAAGCTCCAGCACAGCTTTTCGAACCACCTGAAGGGCAACTTCAGCGCGTTCTACGGTGACTACGACAAGCTCTACCAGAACTTCTACGCCAGCGACTACGACGAAGTGACGAACATCGTAGAGCTCGATGGGTACGTCGACTCGACCCAGCGTCGGAACGCAATTCTGTCGGGGGACCTGGTCGGAGAGCTCCAGACGGGTAGGCTGCAGCACACCCTGCTCGTCGGCGCGGAGTTCATCGATACCTCGTCGGATCAGAACCGGCACAACGCGTTCTTCGACACTTCGGCGGCCGATGTCGCCGCAGGTGTCCCCGGTGCGAGCACGGATCGGGCGAGCTTCGTGGCGACGCGCGGTCTCCACCTGACCAACGGCGTGGGTGTGCTGGCTGACGGGCGGGTGACGACCAACACGTTTGCGACGGATCTCAACGACGATACGAGAGTTGGCGTCGAGGTGCTCTCGCTCTACGTGCAGGACGAGATCGAGCTTTCGGAGAAGTTCGACGTGATCCTGGGAGCGCGGTTCGACAGCTTCGACATCGAGGTCTGGAACGTCCCCGGCAACGACAGGCGAACTCGAAAGGACGAAGAGGTCTCACCGCGGCTCGGCGTGGTGTTCAAGCCTCAGGAGAGCCTCTCTCTTTACGCCAGCTACAGCGAGTCTTTCCTGCCCCGCAGCGGCGAGCAGTTTGCCAACATCAACGGCGACAACAACCGGCTGGACCCAAACACATTCGCCAATCTCGAGGCGGGCTTGAAGTGGGATCTCGGACAGCGCTTGAGTCTGACCACCGCGGTGTTCGAACTCGAGCAGGAGTCCCCGGTCGTCTCCGATCTCGATGCGGGTTTGCTCGACGTGCTCGAGACCACGATTGACGGGTTCGAAGTGCAACTTCAGGGCATGCTGACGGACCGGTGGTTCATCTCGGCCGGCTACAGCTACCTGGACGGCGAGCAGGCGAACGGAACGCTTCGACCCCGCGAGCTGCCGGAGCACATGTTCTCGTTGTGGAACAACTTCCAGGTCACCGATGCCTTTGGCTTTGGGGCCGGTCTGACCTACCAGGCCGAGAGCTTCATCAACAACAGCAACAGCGCGGTGCTGCCGAGCTACACGCGCATCGATGCGGCCGCCTACTACAAGGTGTCAAATACGCTGCGCCTGCAGCTCAACGTCGAAAATCTGGCCGACGAGAGCTACTTCCCGAACGCGCACAGCACGCACCAGGTCACCGTGGGTGCGCCGTTGAACGCGCGACTGTCGATCCGAGGGTCCTTCTAGCCTCTCGTTCGGCTCGTCGATTCCCCGCAGCGTGCCCAGAGTGCGTTTCGCCGCCTCGACCGAGCAGGGTAGGGTCGGTGCGATGTGTCCGTACAGGAGATCTAGCCTTTGGCGGTGGAGCGTCACGTGAGTTCGCCCGCCGGCGGCTCCGAGCTCGTCGTCCGCGAGGGGCGCGTCTACCACCTCGGGCTGCGGCCCGACGAGATTGCGCAGAGCGTGATTTTCGTCGGCGACCCTGCTCGCGCGCACAAGGTGGCTGCGCATTTCGATCGCATCGATCACCGTGTCGAACATCGGGAGTACGTGACGTTGACCGGGTCGCATCGCGGCTTGAACGTCAGCGTGATCGGAACCGGAATCGGTACCGACAATGTCGAGATCGCTCTGATCGAACTGCACGCCCTTGCGACGCTCGACCTCTCGACCGGCGCGCTGAAGGAGCCGGCGTCACTCGATATTGTGCGTGTCGGCACCTCGGGCGGCGTTCCGCCCGAGCTCCCGCCCGGGACTCTGTGCGTCGCCGAATATGCCCTGGGTCTCGACAGCACGGGGCCGTATTACGAGGCCGAGCCGGCCGACGAGACGGTGACCGAGATCGAGACGCAGGCTCGACACCTTCTGTCTCAGGCCGTCTCGCCGGAGTCGCGCTTCTTTGATCGACTGCCGGTCTACGCATCCCGCGCAGACCGCGCTGTCTACCGAGAGCTGCTCCGGGCGGCCCGGCGGGCGACTCCTGCAGTCGAGACCGGCATCACCGTAGCGGCGCCGGGGTTCTACGGCCCCTCGAGCCGAAGGGTCGTCGGTCTGAAGAACACTGTTTCCGACATCAAGGGCACGCTCGCTCAGATCGACGTAGATGGGCGGAGGGTGCTCAATATGGAGATGGAGTCGAGCCTCCTTTTCCACCTGGCGGGCGCGCTCGGTCACCGGGCGGGAACTCTCTGTCCGACGATCAGTGGATCGACGGCAGCAGGCTCGCTCGTGGACTACGACGAGCGGATCGAGACGGCGATCGAGGTCGGCTTGGAGACGCTTCACGCTCTGGCTGAAGACGGCTAGCCCTCGAGTCGGGCGTCGGGCCGGCGCTCCACCGGTTCGGCCCGCGTCGTCGACGTGGACAGACTCTGCGCGCTAGGCGCCGCCCAGTGCCGCGCTTCCGCTGGCAGACGGTGCGGTCGGGGAGACATTTAGCTCTGCGCCGAGCTGGGGCAGAGCCAAGCTGCGCCGAACGTCACCGTCGAGTGTTGCCTTGATGGGAAAGACTTTTGCCCCGAGCCGCCTCTCGGGCAGCCACGGTCGCCCCTCGGGTACGAGTGTCAGATGGCGGTACGCGTTGCCGATGGTCGTGAAGGTCGGCTGGGGTTGGTACCGAGGCTCGAGCGCAAGCTCGCGACCGATGGTTTCGATGGTCTCGTTCATGTCACGTACGACCAGGCCGACGTGGTTCACCGAAGCGATGGCGTCGATGCCGAAAGGCCCGCTGTGGTGGAACTCGAGGTCGTCCAGAGAGATGAACTCGAGCACGTTGTCCGCCGGATCAGCGAAGTAGACCGCTCGGCGGTTCACTTGCCGGAAATGGAACTCCCGTCGGCCGCCAGCGTCTTCGAGAAGCGAGAGGCGCTCCACGAGCCACGCCTTCGAGGCTTCGAAGAGGTTGCTCGAGACCGCCCACGCGACGTGGTAATACGGCTCGGAGTCTGGGGGTGCCTGGGTGAAGCGCAAGAGCGTTTCGCCGGTCTTGACAGTGAACGAGCTCTCCTCGCGACGTACCGAGAAGCCCAGGACGCTCTCGTAGAAGCGGGACATCGGCCCGAGGTCGCTGGTCTGAAGCTCCAACTCCAAGAAGCCGCGACCTCCGGGTTCGGCCGAACCGGGGCTGTCCACCCGCACGTTGGCTCTCGCGCGTCGATACCTGGAGCTTCCGAGCAGCCCACTCAGGCCGAGTCCAAGGCTCTTCTGAAGCAGGCGACGACGAGACAAGACTCGACTCATCCTCGAGATGATAAGCGCTTGTGGAGTTCGATGCCGACCTCAGTTCGAGAACGCGTAGGAGACCTTCGCGAACAGCTGACGCGATCGGGGCTCCAGGTTGGGGTCAGCGAACGCCTCCCGCCTCTCCAGATAGCCGACGTTCAGCGCCGATTGCGAATTCAGCTGGTGGGTGTCGACGATCGATCCCGAGAAACCGCGATTACGTCGATCGACCTCACCCGCGAAGAGCTCTGGGTTGCAAGGTTGTCGAGAGTTGAGCGTCGGTGACCGGCTTGAGGAGATAGTTGATGGCTCCCGCCTCGAAGGCGGTGACGAAGACGACCTCCACACCTGCCGGGAGGTGCTCCAGGAGGTCGAAGCCCGATTCTCATCGTAGTTGGATGTCGAGGAAAATCAGGCTGGGGTTTGCCCTCCTGATCTCGTCGATCGCCTCCGCTACCGTCGCGGCCTCGGCGACAACCTGGCACGGACTGCAGGCACCTCGACGTCGTCGGGCGCCCCTCGGTCGAACTAGACGATGGCTTGGCGGCTATGATCCACGGCATGCTCGAAAGCCGCCGGCGGACGACGGTTTGCGCGATCGTGGCTCTGTCGCTCAGCGGCTTGCCTTTCGGTTGTGGCGGCGACCCGACGCCAACCGATGTTCTGGTGGTCGGCTCTGGCATCTCCGGCCTCTCCGCAGCCCTTGAAGCGGCGCGCGGTGGTGCCACGGTGCGAGTGGTCGAGATGTCGTCGGTCTTCGGCGGGCATGCGGTGATGGCGCACGGTGGTCTAGCGATCGTGGACACGCCGATTCAGGCCGCTGCAGGCATTGAAGACAGCGTGGAGCTTGCCGAGCGCGACTTTCTGGAGTGGGGCGAGGACGCCAGCGCGGGGTGGGTGGCGCGCTATGTGCGCGATTCGAAGACATCGATCCTCGACTGGACAGGTGAGCTCGGCGTCGAGTACTCGGCGACCGTGCTGCAACTGCCGGGCAACAGCGTGCCTCGCTTTCACAGTCCGGTCGGTCGAGGCCTCGGGCTGGTGAGTCCGATCTATCGTGCGGTGCTCGAGGAGCCGGGCGTCGTCTTCGAGTGGAACCTGCGAGTCGACGACCTGTTGAGAGAAGACGGCCGGGTGGTCGGTGTCGGTGGAGCGATGCTGCGTCACGACGGAGCCCGGCGGGAGTTCCGCGCCGACCACATCGTGCTGGCGACCGGCGGTTTTCAGAGCAACCTCGACATGGTGCGTGAGTTCTGGCCGGAGGCGTTCGACTTCCCGGAGCGACTACTGGTCGGTTCGGGAGTCCACTCGGTGGGGCTGGGACACCAGGTCGCAGCGGATGCCGGTGCGCAGCTCCTGAACATGGACCGGCAGTGGAACTACGCCACCGGCCTGCCCGATCCTCGCTACCCGGGAACCCGTCGAGGTCTCAACTCGCACAATGCCGCGTCGATCTGGGTGAACTCGAGCGGCGACCGGTTCGTCAACGAGACGAGCAGCACCAAGGAGCGCTTCCGCGCGCTGCTGCGGCAAGAGGGTGGCCGCTACTGGGGCGTCTTCGACGAGCGTGGCAAACGCCGCCTGTTCGTCAGCGGCACTCACTGGAACGACTTCGAGACGGTCGAGCGCCTCATCCTGTCGAACCCCGAGTTGACCACGCGCGCCGAGACGCTGGCAGAGCTCGGTGTGGCGATCGGACTGCCTCCCGGGAAGCTGGAGGAGACGGTGGGGCGGTACAACACCCAGCTGCTCGGAGGTCGTGACGAGGAGTTTGAGCGCTTCGGCTTCGGCGGCGTTCCCTACGACCTGGCACCGGGCTTCGAAGAGGGGCCGATCCCTATCGAGCAACCGCCCTTCTACGCGCTGACCTTCTACCCCTTGGCTCGGAAGAGCATGGGTGGTGTGGCGATCGACCTCGGCGGTCGGGCTCTCGACGCGAGCGGGCGGTCGATTCCGGGGCTCTACGCGGTCGGAGAACTCGCGGGCTTCGGCGGCATCAACGGCTGGGCAGGCTTGGAAGGCACCTTCCTGGGGCCGTCGATCGTCACCGGTCGCGTCGCGGCGCAGACGATCCTCGGGGAGCTCGGTGGTCGACCCGACCTGGGCGAGCGCTCCGCACGAGTCGTCTCCTCGTCACCCGACGTGGAGTTCGGCAACAACGCGTGTCTCGGCTGTCACGCCCTGCCGGTGCTGGTCGAAGCTGAGCGGCCCGGCTACGACCACTTCGAGCGGGCGCACTCTCAGGTCCTCTCCCGCCAGCTCGAGTGCCAGGCGTGTCACGCGGAGATGTATCCGTACCGAGGCTCGGAGCACTTCCGCGATCCGATCGCGCAGATCGAAACCTGCGCACGGTGCCACCTCGCCCAGGAGCACTAGGCGGCAGCCTCGGACGTTGGACCGAGTGGCTCAGGACGCGCGGTCGCGAGCATGCTCGGAGTGTCGAACGCGCTAGCTTGGTCGCTCGAGTAGCTCGAGCAGCCTTTCGGCCGGACGGCCCACCACGGCTCGGCCGCGGAGCACGCCGATGGGGCGCTGGAGAAGCGTTGGGTGCTCGGCCATGCGATCGATCAGAAGCTCCGGCGCCTCGTCGCCGGTGAGCCCGAGCTGTCTGTTGGCGGCGTCGCGCCTCCGTAGCAGGTCACGCGGCTCGAGTGCGAGCCGGTCGAGCACCTTGCGGATTTCGGCCGCGGAGAGGGGCTCTCGGGTGTACTCCCGATATCGGTAGGGCACTCCACGTTCTTCGAGCAAGGCGACCGCCTTGCGGCAGGTGCCTCAGGTGCGTTTGCAGATCAGCTCGAGCATGAGCCTAGTCTACCGGCGACGTGGCGAGTGTTTCGAGTAAAGAGCGAGCGCGCTCGAGATCGGCGGTAGCGCGCCTGCGCGAGAGCTCGGCGAGGAGCCGCTCGGCGCCCTGGCGGTCGCCGTGCTCGATGAGCGAGAGCGCTTGGCGCTCGACCTCTCGCGTCGTGGCGAGCGCCGCGCGGTGCTCGCTGTCCCAGGCGGCGCGAACCTCCGGGTAGCGAGTCGAGTAGTCCTGGTCGACGGCGCGCTGGAGTTGGCGAAATGTCTGCCAGGGGAGGTCGTTCGGCTCTTCTGCAGCACTGCCGAACAGCTCGTCGGGCTGGGCGCCCGGCCGCGCATAGAGCGGTACGTAGCCGGCATAACTCGGCGTCGCGAAGCCGAACCACATAACCGGCCCGAGGGCGTCGTGGCGCCAGGAGCGGCCGTGTGCCACGAAGGTCGACTGTGCCAGGTGGGTGCTCAGCGTTCGACTGAGGTCCGGTCGCAGGTCGAGGTCCTCACGCCAGACCGGCTCGGTCTGAGGTGGCGTGTAGAACTCGGTCTCCTCGTAGCGGTCGCGGAGGATGGGGAACAGGCTCTCGGGGCGGATCGAGCCGGCGATCTCCTCGAGGAGCGTCTCGACCCTCTCTTCTCGCCGCGTGTCGTACGGTTGGTCCATCTTGTCCGGCCGGCCGTAGGCGTCCGCAAAGTGGAACTCCGTTCCCGCCGAATGCCAGCCGCGCTCGGTCGCGAACTCCATGAGGCCGTGGCTCGCCAGGTCGTAGTCGGTGCCGATACGAAAGCGGTTGGCGGTCACCCGAATCTCGTCGTCGCGGACGCGGCGGGCCACCCAGTGATGGGTCGTGGTCTCGACGACCCAGGCCTCCCTGTCGTCGGCGAGGTGGTAGATCAGCCCGCCCCAGTCCGCCTGGCCGTGGGTCTCGATCAGCCGACCCAGGAGCTCGACGCCGTCACGCGCGCTCGTCGACCGCTCGAGCAGCAGCTGGCGGATGGCGTAGCGGCGGATGCCCACCCCCTCGAGATTGCTTTCGCGAGAGTGCGCCCAGTTGCAGCTCATCGAGACTCCGCGCTCGTTCATGCCGACGAGTACGTCGTCATAGTTGCCGCCGGCGGCGACGCCGAGGCCTTCTGAGTCGGGCGCGTTGCCCGATGCCCAGTACGCGAACCGTTCACTCGCGCTCGCAATCTCGACGTAGGGCACCCTCAGGGTCCTCTGGTCGCGTCGCGTCGGGGGAGCGGCCCACAGGATGCCGACCGCGTCGGCCCCCATGTCCTCGTTGTGCGCGTGCAGGATCGAGCCGTCGGCGGTGAGGCCGCTGCCGATCAGGATCGTCGTGCAGGCTAGAGCTGGCGCAGTGGCGAGGCCGCTCAGAAGGAGCGCCAGGAATACGCCGCCAAACCTGGACTTCGAACCCGACAAGATCGGGTTCAACCTAGCACGAGCTCAGTTTGTCGAGGAGCGGCGCTCGAGGGTGGCGAGGTCGGCCTCGAGCATGGTCTCGACCCGGTCGAACTCCTCGTCGAGTTTTGCGAGCGTCTCGCTGGCGATGCTCGTGTCACGGTCGTGTGCGGCGTTTTCGATTCTGGTCGCTAGCGATGAGAGCCTGCGCGCTCCGAGCATCGCCGCTGAGGACTTGAAGCGATGGGCCAGCCCGGCGAGCTGGGTGAGCTGGCCGTGCGCGATGAGCTCCGCCATCTGAGCCAGGAGCTCCGGCGACGTGCGGAGGAATGCTTCGAGCACCTTGCTGGCGGCTTCCGTGCTCAAGGGCCGCCAGAGGTAGCGCTCCTGGTCGCCGCGGTCGATCGCCGACGTCGAGCCGTCTTCACGCGATGGCTCCGTTGCGGCCCCCCTGGAGTCACCGGCTTTGTCGGTCGGCACCGCGTCCGGCAAGAAGGCGGCCAGGGTCACGAGAAGACGGTCGCGAGTGAAGGGTTTGGTGACGTACTCGTCCATGCCCGCGTCGAGGCAGCGCTGTCGCTCGCCCGCCAAGGCGCTGGCGGTCATGGCCACGATCGGGACCTGCTCCCCGTGTGTGTGACGGCGGATCTCTCGGGTCGCCTGGTAGCCGTCGAGGACGGGCATCTGGCAATCCATCAGCACCATGTCGTAGCACCGCTCTCGCACGGCGTCGACGGCCTCGGCTCCGTTCGCCGCGACGTCGACGGTGCCGCCGAGGCCTTCGAGCATTCCGCGCACCACATCCTGGTTGATCGGGTTGTCTTCGGCCAGGAGCAGTCGGCGACCCTCGAGCGAGATCTTGCGAAGCACAGCAGTCTCTCGGGGAGACGCGGTGGCGGAACCGTCTCCCTTTTCGAGCTCCAGCGTGAACCAGAAGGTGGAACCCTGGCCGACTTCGCTCTCCACCCCGATCTCTCCGCCCATGATCTCCACCAGCTGGCGCGAGATAGAGAGGCCGAGGCCGGTGCCGCCGTGGGTACGGGTGGTCGAACCGTCGGCCTGGCGGAACGAGTCGAAGATCTCTCGAAGCTTGTCCTTGGGGATCCCCCGGCCGCTGTCGCGAACCTCGAATCGTAGTTCAGTCGTCTCGTCGTCCACCGTGACGCCGGTGACGACGACGATCACCGAGCCCTCTTCGGTGAACTTCATCGCGTTGCCGACGAGATTGAACAGGATCTGCCGCAGCCGGGTCGGGTCGCCGCGATGGTCGGAGTCGAGGCCGTCGGCGATCGCCACCCTGAGACGGATGTTCTTGCGGCGAGCGGCCTCTTCGAAGACGCCGACCACTTCGTCCGCCAGATGGCGGAGGTTGAAGTCGACGCACTCGAGCTCTAGCTTTCCGGCCTCGATCTTCGACAGGTCGAGCACGTCGTCGAGGATGCCGAGTAGGTGCATCGCCGAGCGGTGGGCCTTCGATGCGAAGTCCTTCTGTTTCGAGCTCAGTCCGGTCTCGAGGAGTAGCTCGGTCATGCCGAGGACGCCGTTCATCGGCGTGCGGATCTCATGACTCATGTTGGCCAGGAATTGCGTCTTCGCCTCGTTGGCACTCTCCGCTACCGCCTTCGCGCGCTCGAGGTTACGCATCGGCGTCACGTCGGATCCGGAGCTCAGGAATCCGCTGGTCGCTCCGGTTTCGTCAGTCATGTGCGTGGTGTGCCAGGCGACGATTCGCTCGGTTCCGTCGGACGCTAGGACGGGATATTCGCGATAGGCGTCGCCCGACCGATTCAGGAGGGTCTCGCGAATCTCCTGACGAATGTTGCGCGGCACGAAGTGGTCGAACCAGTTGCGGCCGTCGGCTTCGCCCGGTTCGATCTCGAGAACCTCGCAGCCCTTCGGGTTGAGGAGCTGGACCCGACCGTGTGGGTCGAGTACCAGCATGATGACGTCGGCGACCTGGAAGTACTCCTGGGCTCGCTCTCGCTCTCGTTGTGCCGCGAGCTTCTCGAGCTCCAGGGCCCGCTCCTTGGCCTCGCGCTCCTGGATCTCCACCTCCAGGGCGTAGTTTGTGCGTGCGAGCTCGGCGGCGCGCTCGCGTTTGCGAAGCTGAGCGCCAAGGTAGAGCCAGATCGCGGCGCCGGCGAGCCCGGCGTAGGTCGCATAGGCCCACGGTGTTGCCCAGGGTGCGGGGTGCGCGACGAGGCCCAGCGTCAACCCGGTGCGATTCCAGACGCCGTCGTTGTTCGCGGCTTGCACTTCGAATCGATAGTTGCCGCCCTCCAGGTTTGTGTAGGTGACGCGGCGCCGGGTGCCGAGGTCGATCCACTCGGGGTCAAAGCCGAGAAGTCGGTAGCGGTACTGGTTCTTCTCCGGTGCCGTGAAATCGAGCGCCGCGAATTCGAGCGTGAGCATGCGTTCCTGGAAGGTCATCTCGACCTGCTGGATGTCCGCCAGGGGTTGCTCGAACGTGATCGGGCGATTGGCCACCAGAACCTGCGTCAGTGCCACCGGCGGCACGTGCTCGTTGCTGCGAATGTGCTCTGGCCGGAAGCCGTTGAAGCCGTTGATGCCGCCGAAGTACACCTCGCCGTCACGGGTCTGAAGCGCAGCGGCGAAGTTGAACTCTTCGTCCTGAAGGCCGTGGCGGACCCCGTAGTTGCGGAACGTTCGGGTGACCGGCTCCAGCACGGCGAGCCCCTTGTTCGTTCCCAGCCAGAGCGAGCCCGAACGGTCCCAGACCTGGCTGTAGATCACGTTGCTGCGCAGGTTGTCCTTTTTGACGTAGCGGCGGAAACGGGGCCTGGCGGAAGCCCTGTCCGCAGGCTCGAGCTGGTTGAGACCTCCGCCTTGCGTCCCGATCCAGATGCCACCTCGCGGGCCCTCCGAGATGGTGAAGACGTGGTCGCTACTCAGGCTCGCAGGATCTTCTCGGTCGTGGAGATAGCGCCGGAACGTCCCCGAGTCGCGCTCGAGTCGGTTGAGTCCTCCGCCGTCGGTACCGATCCACATCTCGCCCGCCGTGTCTTCGAAGATGGCGACGACACGATCGCTGCTGAGACTCGCCGGAGAGGCTGGATCGTGCCGGTAGTGGAGGAACCGATCACTTCCCGCCTCGAGGCGGTTCAATCCGGCTCGGTAGGTGCCGACCCAGAGCGTTCCGAAACGGTCCTCGTGAATGGCCGTGACGCCGTCGAAGCTCAGGCTGGTCGGGTCGTCGGGGTCGTGGCGGAAGTGTTGGAACGTTCCGCGAGCGGGATCGAATCTGTCGAGGCCGCCGCCCATGGTGCCGATCCAGATGTGACCGGACGACGCGGCGTGGAGCGACATGATGCGGTCGCTGGCAAGGGTCGAGGGGACCTTCGGGTCGTGTCGGTAGTGACTGAACTCGCCGCTGGCTCGGTCGAGGCGGTTGAGGCCACCTCCGAGGGTGCCGATCCACACGGCGCCGTCGAAGCCCTCGGCAAATGCAGTGACGTATCTTTTGCTCAGCGAGCCTTCGACTCCGGGTTCGGCGCGATAGTGCGGGAAGGTACCGGTCGACGGGTTCCACTTGTTCAGGCCGTCGTAAGTCCCGGCCCACACCACCCCACCTCGGTCCTGGTAGAGCGAGAGGACCATGTCGTGGCTCAGGCTGTACGGGTCGGCCGGATCGTGACGATAGCCGTGGAACCTCGAGCCGACGGGGTCCCAGGCGTTGAGGCCACTGTCGGTGCCGACGAGCAGGGTCCCCTGGCTATCCTCAAAGATGACCCGCACCGCTCCGCCCCCGAGGCCGGAACCGTCTCCCTGCCGGTAGCGGCGGAAGTTGCCGGTCTCGCGATCGAGCACGCTGACGCCGCTATCGGCCGTTCCGACCCAGACGCGACCGCCGCCGTCCTCGTGGATGGCCAGTGCCTGGTCGCTGCCCAGGCTCGACGAGTCGCTCGGGTCGTGGCGGAAGTGAGTAAAGGTCCCCTGGGTCTGGTCCAGCTGACTGAGGCCGCCACCCTCGGTCGCCACCCATAACGCTCCGGTTGTGTCCTCGTGGAGGTCGCGAACGTGCTGCTCGCTGAGACTCGAAGGGTTCTCGGGGTCGTGGCGGAACCGGGTGAAGGTTCCGGTTCGCTTGTCGAACCGGCGCAGTCCGTCGCCGTCGCTGCCGATCCAGATACGTCCGTCGGTGGTCTCCAGCATGACTCGGATTCGGTCGAGCTCGGTACCGGAACTCGACTGTTCGCCCAGCCGGAACCGTGTGAACGTTCCGTCGGTTTCGTTGAACCGGTCGAGGCCGCCGGTGTCGGTGCCGACCCACAAGACGCCGTCACGATCTTCGACGATCGCTCGAACGCTGTCGTGAGAGATCGATCCGGGGTCGGCGGGGTCGTGCTGGAACACCTGGAACTCGCGGCCGTCGAATCGATTCAGCCCCTCGAGGGTGCCGAACCACATGAAGCCGTGGCGGTCTTGCTGGATGGCGTAGACCGCTGCCTGCGAGAGGCCCTCGTCCATCGAGAGCCGCTGGAATCGGTAGTTCCGATCCACCGCCTCGGTTGAGGTGCTGGAGAGGAAGAGGGTGATCAGCAGGGCGAGGGTCGCCCGCCTCGAAGTGTTGTTCGGGGTCACGTCGGTTGTCTCGTGCGGTTCCCGCCCCTCGCGTCCGCTTGCCTGAAGAGCAATCGGTGTTCCGTCGAGGTATGCGCATTCGCGCATGAGGTTGTCCTCGGGAAGGAGCCGAGACTCGATGAATGCTCAGGTGTTTGTTGAACCTCGCTCAGCGACTGCGGAGCGGTTCGGCGACGACGAGATGCGAGGCCGCCGAAATAGGGGAGTGGGCCGCCGGTTTTTGTCGGTCGCTCCGCCGCTAGGCAGCGCTCGAGGACCGCACCTCGCCGATGTCGGAGCCAAGCAGTCGGTCGAAGTCCTCCGGCCTGAGCGGCCTGCCGAGCAGGAAGCCCTGCAGAACGTCACACCCCTCGCTGCGGAGGTAGTTGACCTGCTGTTGGGTCTCGACGCCTTCTGCGACCACCTCCATGTCGACCCCGTGAGCCATCGTGATGATGGCCTTGGTAACCGTCCGGTTGAGCGCCTCCTTGGGTACTCCGCGAAGGAACGATCGATCGATCTTGATGGTGTCGAGCGGTAGGTGGACGAGGTGGCTGAGCGAAGAGTAGCCGGTGCCGAAGTCGTCGAGCGATAGACGCACCCCGAGCGACTTCAAGGACCGCAGTGAAGCCGCTGCACGCTCCACGTCGTCGAGCACGAAACTCTCGGTCAACTCCAGGTTGAGCAGTCGGGGCTCGAGCTGGGTGTGCGCGAGGACACGACCGACCGTCTCCGGGAAGTCGGGGCGTTCGAGCTGTCGGGCGGAGACGTTGACCGAGATGCTCAGATCGTCTTCTGTACGGCTCTGCCAGGTCTGCGCCTGCGCGCAAGCGGTCTCGAGGACCCACTCGCCGATCGGCACGATCGCGCCTGTGTGCTCCGCCACCGGGATGAAGTCCGAAGGAGGCACGAGTCCACGCTCCGGGTGCTGCCATCGCACCAGGGCCTCGGCGCCGACGAGGCGATGGGTTGTGGTCTCGAAGAGCGGCTGGTACTCGAGCCGGAGCTCGCCTCGGCCGCCGGCGGCGGTGAGCTCGGTCTCCAGCGCAAGCCGCTCGGCCGCGTTCTCGTTCATCTCGGTCGAATAGAAGAGGAAGCCGTCGCCTCCCTTCGCGCGGGCGCTGTAGAGGGCCGCCTCGGCGTTCTTCAGCATCGTCTCGCCGTCGATGCCGTCTTCAGGGAAGGCGGCGATGCCGATGCTAACCGTCAAGACAACCTCGGTACCGCTCAGCGAGAGCGGCTGAGAAATTAGTGCCTGGAGGCGCTCCGCGACGAGCGAGGCGTCTCGTGGCGATCTCAGATCGCCCAGCAGCAGCGCGAACTCGTCGCCGCTCAGCCGGGCCAGGAAGTCGGACTCGGGCGCTCGAACTTTGGCCGACTGGCGCAGGTGCGAACTGAGCCTCCGAGCCATCTCCTGCAGCGCGCGATCGCCAGCTTCGCGACCGAGTGTGTCGTTGATCCGGTTGAACCGGTCGAAGTCGATCAGGAGGATCGCGACGTGCCGATCCTGGCGTACCGCCGAGATCAGTGAGCTGTCGAGATGATCGCGGAAGGATCGCCGGTTGGGCAGCTCCGTCAGTCCGTCGTAGCGCGTGAGGAATCGGGCGCGGTCTTCGGCGCGCTGCTGGTCGGTGATGTCGAGTACCGCTCCTGTCACCCGCCGCTGCCCGCCGCTGGACGAGACCTCCGCACGCTGGCGAACGTGACAGTCCTCTCGGTTAGGGCGTCGCAGTCGATACTCGAGGTCGCGCGAGACGCCGTCCAACAGGAGCTCGTCGAGGACCTCTCTCACCTGCTCGCGGTCGCGAGAATGGACGTACGCGAGTAGCGAACGAATCCCCTTGAGAGAGGCTTCGTCCTCGACGCCGAGGATCGCGCGCATCTGTTTCGAGGCGATCAGGTCGTCGGAATCGACGTTCCACTCCCAGTATCCGAGCTTTGCGATTCTTTGTGCGTTGGCCAATCGGGCACGGCTTTCGCGCAGCTCGGTCGCCGAGCGACTCGAGCGCAGCATGTACTCGAGGCGGTGGGCAAGGAGTGTCCAGTTGGCTGGCTTGTTGGCGAAGTCAGTGGCGCCGGCTTCGTAGGCGAACTCGATCGACTGCAGGTCGTCGAGACCGGTCAGCATCAGGATCGGGATATGGCAGCCCGCCTCAGACGAGCGAATCAGGCGGCAGACCTCGAAGCCGTCGATGCCGGGCATTTGGACGTCGAGAATGACCAGGTCTGGGTGTAGCTGCCGAACCGTGTCGGGTGCGTCGAGCCCGTCATCGACCGTATGGGTGTCGTACCCCGCCGCCTGGAGCTGCTCACAGGCGTAGAGACTCATCACCGGGTCGTCGTCGACGACGAGAATGAGAGGTCGGTGCATCGGGCTATTCCTGGTTGGGCCAGGTGTCGGACGTCAGCGCCTCGAGCATCTGAAACAAGATACCGCTGGTGGCGACGTTTTTCTGTGGAGTAGCTGACATCAGCGAGTAGGTCTGTCCGACTTGTTGCCCAGGATTCGAGGCCTATTCTTGGTCGACCCAGACGTTGGTGGCGACGTCAGGGTCCATACCGTCCGCCCAGGCGAATCCGTCCGCCCAGGCGAATCCGTCCGCCCAGGCGAATCCGTCCGCCCAGGCGAATCCGTCCGCCCAGGCGAATCCGTCCGCCCAGGCGAATCCGTCCGCCCAGGCGAATCCGTCCGCCCAGGCGAATCCGTCCGCCCAGGCGAATCCGTCTGCCCAGGCGAAACCGTCCGCCCAGGCGAATCCGTCTGCCCAGGCGAAACCGTCCGCCCAAGCGAACCCATCCGCCCAGGCGAATCCGTCCGCCCAGGCGAATCCGTCTAGGTAATAGTTCCCGTCCTCGTCGCGACGGGCGCGCCCGAGGAAGTGCCTCTCGCCGGCGAGGTCGAGGTCGATGTCCAAGCCGCGGTTGGCGACCAGTTTCTCAGTGGCGACCGAGCCGTCGGGAACCACCGACGCCGCGGCGTATGCGTCGACCAGGCCGGCACCCTGCTGGAAGAGCCCAAAGGCGAGCTCGCCGTCGCTCCGGAAGACCGGCCTCGCGAGAGCCATCAGGCGGAACTTCACCTCGTCGGGGGTCAGTTGCGGGTGGCGCTCGAGAATGAGCGCAGCGACGCCGCTGACGACAGCCGCCGCCTGCGAGGTGCCGGACATCTCGAAGAGGAAGCCGCCGTCATGGAACTCGGGGTGGGCGCGGGCGATCGTCGACGAGACGTTCATGTTGCCCAGCATGTGGCCTCCGGGGGCGACCA
Organism: Candidatus Multivoradales bacterium; assembly: GCA_965212505.1. Classification (GTDB taxonomy): domain Bacteria; phylum Acidobacteriota; class Thermoanaerobaculia; order Multivoradales; family JAHEKO01; genus JAHEKO01. The sequence goes on along the minus strand of OZ243123.1, from coordinate 3,671,236 downwards.
GGTCGGGCTTGACGAAGCCCTCGGCGGTCGGCCCGGCGGCCGAGAAGAACGTGAGTCGGTCGTCACTCGAGTCGTTCGGGGTATACGCGTCGGTCATCGCGCCCACGGTGATGATGTAAGGCACGTTGCCGGGCACGCCGATGGTCATCGGGTCGGGGCCAAGGTTGCCGGCCGAGGCGACCACGACGATCCCCGCCCGCCATGCGGCCATCACCGCCTGGTTCAGCGGGTCGTCCCAGTAGTGGGACTGCGCCGGTGCGCTGAGAGAGAGATTCAGAACACGGATGCCGAATCGGTCCCGGTTCTTGACGACCCAGTCGATGCCGCGAATGACATCGGCGTAGCTGGCCTGGCCGCTATTGCCGAAGGCTTTGACAATCACGAGGTCGGCATCGGGCGCTAGACCCAGGAACTTGCCACTCGCCGCTTGCTGACTGCTGGCCGCGACCGAGGAGACATGGCCGCCGTGACCGTTCGAGTCCCAAAGCCCTGGGCCTTCCCAGTCCGAGATGGCGTCGTAGCAGGCGAGGACTCGGTCTTCCCCTGCAGAGTTCTGCTCGAGGCTCTCGGCAGCGGCCAGCCCGGAGTCGAGGATCGCGATCGTCACGCCTTTGCCGGTGATCCCCTGCGCGTGCAGGAGGTCGGCGCGCACGAGCGCGGGGAAGTTCGAGTACGGGTTCGGCCCTTCGTAGGAGTAGGCCTTTTTCCTCATGTCGGACCACGATCCACTGTCGTCGGAGTCGCGATCGTCCCGCCCATTGTCGTCATCGCCTTTCTTCTTCTCTTTCTTGGCGATCTCGACGGTGCCGTTGCGAAGGAGCCAGACTCTGGGGTCGGAGCGGAGCGACTGGACTTCTGCCGATGTCATGTCGGCGGCGACGGCCGCGATGATTCCAAGTTCATGGGTCACCGTGCCCCCGGCCGCCTCGACGGCCTGCGCGGCGATCGATGCATCACTCGCCCGAACGAGGAGCGTCACGCTCTCCTGCGGAGCCGCCTGGGCGGCGGAAACCGAGACGAATAGCACGGCGAGTGCGATAAAGCGTGCGGTCATCTGACGAAAAGTGGCGGATGTCATCGAGTGCAACCTCCTCCTGGGGCTCCCTATCGGCAAGGGGCGTGCCGTCGATCTATCTCGATAGGTACACATCCTTGGGATGAACCGCTGTCGGGCTCGAAAAGTTAAAGAAACCGTGACATCTCTGAGAACGGTAGGGAATCCCAGGCCGATTCGGGAGCTGTGACCCCTTGCACAGGCGGGGAGTTTCTCCAGACCCGCATGTGGCGGCGGGGTGAATCTCCCCGCCGCATTTTTGGTGACCGATTCCATTTCCCACTGTCGAGCGCCTTGCCATCATCCGCTCGTGTCGGGATCTCTGGTTTCGCCTCGGCCGGGCTCTGGTGCGCCTACGGGCGACGGGTTGAAGGACGTACTGACGCTGGTCGTCGACGACGAGCTGCAGATGCGCCTGACCGTTGCCGCCGCGCTCGAGGGACAAGGCTTCTCGGTCGTTCTGGCCGAGTCGGGTGAAGAGGCGCTGCAAGCGATTTCTCGCCAGCCGTTCGACCTGGCCGTGGTCGATCTGAACCTGCCCGGCGTGAGCGGGTTGGAGGTGCTACGGGCGATCTCCGAGATACGAGATCGACCGGAGATGGTGGTTCTGACGGGGCAGCCCGACCTGGAGTCGGCCGTCGAGGCGATGAAGGTCGGGGCGTTCGACTACATCTCGAAGCCGTTCGATCCGCTCAAGCTGGTGGCGGTTCTTTCGAACGCGGCCACCAAGCGTCGTCTGGCGCGCGAGAACGCGACGTTGCGGGAGGTCGTTCAGAAGCAGGGGGAGGAGCGCGTCGGGCAGGTCGTTGCCGACAGCTCCCGGATGCGAGAAGTACTCGAGGTCGCCGACCGCGTGGCGGCATCGAACGCTTCGGTTCTGATTCAGGGCGAGACCGGCACCGGCAAGGGGTTGATGGCGAAGATCCTTCACAGCGGCAGCCATCGGTCGGGCAAGCCCCAACTCCACATCAACTGCAGCGCCTTCAACGAACAGCTCTTGGAGAGCGAGCTCTTCGGCTACGAGAAGGGCGCCTTTACAGGAGCTGTCGAAAGCAAGCTCGGCCTCTTCGAGGTTGCGGACGGCGGCACGCTCTTCCTGGACGAAGTCGCCGAGATGAGTCCGGCCATGCAGGCGAAGCTCCTCCTGGTGTTGGATAGCGGCGAGCTCCGGCGCGTCGGAGGCACCTCGTTTGCCCGAGTCGACGTCCGCATCTTGGCGGCGACCAATCGCGATCTGGAGCGAGAGGTCCGGGCCGGTCGTTTTCGCGAGGACCTCATGTTTCGGCTCAACGTCGTCAAGATCGAGCTGCCTCCGCTCCGGCTGCGCTCGAGCGACATTCCGGGCCTGGTCGAGCTCTACCTCGACCGGCATCGTCTGCCGGACCGCGCGCGCAAGACGATCTCGAAGCCGGCGCTGGAGGCGCTGCGTGCCTATCGATGGCCGGGGAATGTGCGAGAGCTCGCCAATGTGATCGAGGGGATGATCCTCATGGCGCCGGGGCGAGAGATCTCTCTCGACGACCTCCCGCCCGCGATCTCCGGACGGTCTCAGACGAACCCCGAGCCGGACGGCGTCGAGCCGGACGGTCCTCCCGCGTCACTCGCCGAGGTCCAACGCATTCACATCGAGCGCGTTCTGCGCTACACCGAGGGCAAGAAGGCGCCGGCGGCGCGACTTCTCGGCATCGACGTCAAGACGCTCTACGCCAAGATCAAGGCGTACGACCTCGACGTCTGATCGCTGGGTACAGGCCTTCGGGGGGCGGCACCGTATGCAGGCTGCCGGTCTCGATCGGCGCCCGGAGCTCACGCCAGCGGAGACGCAAGGAGAGCTGCGATGACAGCCCGTCGTGTGAGCCCTCGGACCGCCCTAGCCGGAACACCATCGTCTTAGAGACCTAGCTGCTCGACCCCGTTCTTGCAAGCGCAGCGAAGAGGGCACCGCGGCCCTCCGAGCCCGATCCTCGCTGCGGTGTGGTCGGCGGCTGACGGTAGACTCCGACGCATGAGTGCCCTGCTGCGGACGACGCCCGCCGGTCTTCAGCCTCCTTCTGGTCCCGCTCGCATCGCGCCCTCGGGAGCGGCTGGACTAGCGGCGGCGACGGGCTTCAGCCATCGTCGCTTGGAGCTCCGATGAGGCACCTGAGCGCGGTTCTCTCGCTCTGCGCCCTGGTCGTGAGTTGTAGCGCCGCTCTCCCGGGCGCGCCCGCTCCGCCACCGGCTCCGCCGGCCGACGAAGAGTCGACCGGGGGACGTGCCTTCCCGGGAGCTGCGGGTTTCGGAGCGGCGGCCTCAGGCGGTCGAGGCGGGCAGGTGATTCACGTCACCAATCTGAACCCGAGCGGCGCCGGGTCGTTCCGGGCGGCCGTTCAGGCGTCAGGGTCACGCACGATCGTCTTCGACGTTTCGGGCAACATCCCGATCGAGGGGCATCTCCAGGTTCGCAACGGCGACCTGACGATCGCGTGTCAGAGCGCTCCGGGTGGTGGCGTCTCGTTTGTCGGCGGCACCCTGGTATTCGGGCAGCTCGACGACGACACGCCGTACGAGAACGGCGCGAACATCAAGACGAGGAATCTCATCGTGCGTCACTGCCGATTGCGGGACGCCGCCGCGTCGGTCGCACGCGGAGACAACGCTGACGGTATTCAGCTCCAGAACGTCGACCTGGCGATCTTCGACCATGTGTCGATCGCCTGGGCAGCCGACGAAAGCGGCGCCGCTCGGCGTTCTCGCCGGATCTCGTGGCAAAACTGTCTGATCACCGAGCCGCTGATCAACGGCAAGCACTCGAAAGGCGCGCACCCGTACGGTCCGATCGCCGCGTACGGGACCTACGAGTGGTCGATGAGTGGTTGTTTCCTCTCGAACGGTTGGCACCGCTTTCCCCATCTGATCGGGAACAATCTCGCGCTCGACGAGACGCCGCGACGTCAGCGCGAAGATCGCGCCGGTCCGCGCCGCCCACCGCGGTCAAGCGGGCGCGCGGGTCGTGATCGTCAGCGCCGTTTCGCCACCGACCGCCGGCAGCTGGGGCCGAGGCACCCTCTGCTCGTGTTCAGCGGGAACACGGTCTACAACGTCGGTGGCCCCGACAATATCGGCGGCTCGGAGGTGGCGATCGGTGCCCACGCGGTGATCGAAGACAACGCCTACTGGCGCGGTCCGGAGACTCCGACCGGCTGGCTTCCGATTCGCGGCCACGACCGGCCCCAGTCGGCAGCGAGCGGCTCGCGTATCTGGCTGCGGGGCAACTCACTCGACGGCGTCGTTCCGGCTAGCCAGCGGAGCCTGCTCGCCGCGCGCTACCCGGAGGTGGCGTTGCCCAGCGAAGCCAGCGACCGGGGCGGCGCACCCACGATCGCCTCCGGGACGCAAGACCTCTCTCGCGTCGGCGCACTACCGCACGACGAGATCGACGCCCGAGTCCTGCGTGAGTTCGAAGCGCGCACCGGACGACAGGGAGCGCCTTGGCGCTCGGCCGGCGACCCGGTGCCCGCGCCGGCGACCGGCTCGTCGATCGCCGATGGCGATCGGGACGGGATGCCCGACGGCTGGGAGCGCGATCGTGGTCGCGATGCGGCGACCTACGACCCGTGGGTCGACCTCGATTGCAACGGTTGGGGCGATCTCGAGGACTACCTGAACGAGCGCGCGGGCGATCCGCCGGTCCAAGGCGACTGCTCGTCACCCCCCGAAGCCCCGAGTTCGCCACCGTCGCCGCCGCCGATCCCACGCTCCGACCCCGAGCCACCTCCACCGATGCAGAAACGGGCCGGCAGTTTGACCTGTGCAGACATTGTCCGCTTCGAGGCGCGCTGCCAGCAGAGCGCGCGGGGTGCAGGCATTCAGGCGCGTGTGATGGTTCGCGGACGCGATGGCGAGACGGTGACGATCGCTCTCGATGGTCGCCCGGAGGAGGTCGCGATTCGGGGCGGTCGCGCGGTCTTCGAACGACGAGGGGTCGCCGCCGGGAGCTACACGTTGCGGTTGGTGAGCCCCGCGCAGTGCGCAGAGGACGTGGTCGTTCGCTGCTCGGGTAGGTAGGCCGACTCGACGGTCCTGTTCACGGGCCGATGTGAACTACGCAGCGTCGGCCGGAACCCCGGCTTCGGTGCTCCCAGACGTAGATTCCCTGCCAGGTTCCGAGCGCGAGCCGGCTGTCGACAATCGGGATGGAGAGTGTCGTCGACGTCAGTGCGGCGCGAATGTGCGAGGGCATGTCGTCGGGCCCCTCGTGGACGTGGGTGAAGTGAGGGTCGTTCTCCGGCACGTTGCGTTCGATCCAGTCCTGTAGATCGCGACGAGCCGAGGGGTCGGCGTTCTCCTGGATGGTGAGGCTTGCGGAGGTGTGCTGGATCATGACGGTGCACAGTCCATCCGCCGCGCCGCTCCTCCCAACAACCGCCTGCACCTCGTGGGTGCACTCGTAGAGCCCCTTGCCGTGCGTTGCGATCACGATCTGCTCGCTCATCGAGTGTCGAGACTACAGGACCGCTCTGCTAGGTATGTCAAGTGAGCTTGACTTTGAGTTAGGCAGGCCTTACGATCTGTTGTGTCAAGGACGCTTGACTAGAAGACAAATACGCTTATCAAGGGAGAACTACCCATGAGCAAACTGGTCGAGCTTTGGTCGAACTTCACGTGCGCCGGGCAACTGACGCCCACCGATCGTCGAAATCAATGGGTCGCCGTCGGCTGGCTCTTCGCCTGGATGACGGTTTTTGTGTTCACTCTCCACGTCCTCGGACAGGAGCCGGGGCCCGCTGCCGCCTGGACGGCGATCGTGGCGACTACGATTCTCGGAGGCTGTGCGGTGATCGCATTCCGCAAGTTCCTGGTCGAGGCTGACGAGATGCAGCGCAAGATTCAGTACGAGGGGCTGGCGGTCGGCTTCGGTGTGGGTCTCGTCGCCGGCATGACTTTCCAACTCCTCGAGCGGCTCGGAGTGGGTGAGTTCGATCCGTCGAGCGCGGTGACTCCGATGATGGTCGCCTACTCGGTTGCGATTCTCGTGAGCTCGCGGAGACTTTCGTGAGGAACCGGCTCAAGGTGCTGCGAGCCGAGCGGGACTGGACTCAGGGTCGGCTCGCCAAGGAGCTGGACGTCTCACGGCAGACGATGAACGCCATCGAGACTGGGCGCTACGACCCGAGTCTGCCGCTGGCGTTCAAGATCGCCGGCCTCTTCGGCACCACGATCGAGTCGATCTTCGACCCGACCGAGGGTGCCGACTAGCGCCGCTCTACCGAGTCGCCGCGTGGGTCAGCAGGCTGTTCACCGGATCGAACGTGCTGCCGCTCTTGACGATGTCGTCGATCGTGATCCGGTAGGTGCCGAAGGCGTCCTCCAGTATCTCGAGCGTGGCCTGACCGCCGCCGTCGGTGACCCCGTCCTGCGAGATCGTCGCGCCGCTCGGCAGCGTCCACGTCGCGTGCACGGTGGCCCCGCTGGACGGAACTCCGTTCTCGTCCTCGACCCAGATGCGGGAGCGGGTCGAGTCGAGGAGCAGATCGATGACGATGGTCACGGAGCGCAAGCAGTCGGTCTGGCACGAGACCTCGATGGTCACGGTTGCGGGGGGGCTTGCCGCCTGTCCGTCGTGTGCCACGTAGGTGAACTGATCGACACCCGAGAAGCCGGGGTTCGGCCGATACCGCAGTGCACCGTTGCCGCTGAAGCGGAAGCTACCGTGGAGAGGCGGATCGACGATTCTGGCGCGGAGGGTGTCGCCATTTCCGTCGGTGTCGTTCTCGAGCACGCCAGGGGGCGCCAGACGGAGGCGCCCGTTCGTATTCATGGCGAAGGCGTCGTCCCGAGCGATCGGTACCTGATTGCCTTCGAGCCGAGCGCAGTAGAGCCCCCCCGTGGCGGTTTCGATGATGCCGCCCCAGGCGATCATCTCCTCTCCGGTCCAGACCAGGGTCGTGTTCCAGCGCCCGTGCGGGGCGCCGACCTGGCTCGTCGAGGTCCAGCTGTCGCCGAGAGGGTTGTAGCGGCCGCCTGTGGGAGCCTGTAGATCTCCGCCCCAGACGATCATCTCGTCGCCGCTCCAGACAGCCGGTGTGACGCGTGCGCTCGGAGCGCCCGTGATCGTCGTCGGCTGCCAGCTGTCGGTGGTGGGGTCGTACCGGCCGCCCGAGTTGTAGCTCGTCAGGTCTTGGTGGCTCTGGCCGCCCCAGATGATCATGCTGGAGCCGGTCCACACGGCCGACGGCCGCGACCGCCGGGCCGGTGCGCCGACCGAGGACATGGCTGTCCAGCTGTCCGAAGTGGGGTTGTACCGACTTCCGTTCTCGCCGGCGGTCGTTTCCGGGAAGCCACCCCAGATGATCATCTCGGAGCCCGTCCACAGCCCCACGTGACTGTCGCGAATCGATGGGGCGCCGAGGGTCGACGTCGGAGTCCAGGAATCGGTCGTCGGGTCATAACGTCCGCCGGTATTGACGGTCGGCCAGCCTCCCCAGACGATCATCTCTGAACCGGTCCAGACCGCCGAGTGCCAGTAGCGTGGGATGGGTGCGCCGACCGCCGAGGTGGGCGCCCAGGTGTTGGTCAGAGGGTTGTATCTGCCGCCCTCGTTGGTCTCGGGGAACCCTCCCCAGAGGATCACCTCGCTTCCCGTCCAGACGCTGGTCATGTTCTGGATGCCGGTGGGGGAACCGGAGCTCTCGACCGACCGCCAGCTATCGGTTGCCGGATCGTAGAGACCACCCGGCTCGCCGAGGAGGTTGCCTCCGTAGATCATCATCTCGGCTCCGGTCCAGGCCGCGGTATGCAGGCCGCGCGCGGTGGGTACGCCGCCGGTTGTCGTCGGAATCCAACTGTCGGTCGCGGGGTGATATCGGCCTCCCGTGGCGACGAACGAGTCGTCTCCCAGGCCTCCCCAGACGATCATCTCGTCTCCTGTCCAGATGGATGCGGCATCTTCACGCCCCTCGGGCGCGCTGGCCAGGTTCATGGGCTGCCAACTATCGGAGACGGGGTCGTAGCGCCCTCCGGATGTCGGATGGTCTGCAAGGAGTACGGTGCCTCCCCAGATCAACATCTCGGAGCCTGTCCAGATCGCCTCGTGGAGCCAGCGCGCAGAGGGAGCTCCGAAGGTGCTGGTCGGCTGCCAGCTGTCACTCGCCGGATCGTAGCGGCCGCCGGTGACGGTGCCGAAACCGGCCCCCACGCCTCCCCAGACGATCATCTCCGTGCCCGTCCAGACGGCGGAGTGGAAATGGCGGAAGCCGGGGACTCCGGTGAGAGAGGTGGGCTGCCAGCTGTCCGTCGTCGGGTTATATCGCCCGCCGGTGTCGAGTGTGACCGGGTCGCGGAACCCTCCCCAGACGACCATCTCGGTGCCGGTCCAGACAGCGGTCGCGATGTCGCGGCCGAGGGGCGCGTTGGCGAGTGATGTGGGTGTCCACGTGTCTGTCGCCGGGTCGTATCGACCTCCCGAGGAGAGCGTGCTGCCGCCTCCCCAGATGATCATCTCCGAACCGGTCCAAACGGCGACGTGATCCCATCGAGCCGCGGGTGCCCCCGCGAGAGATGTGGGCGTCCAGCTGTCGGACACCGGGTTGTAGCGTCCACCCGTGTCGGCGGGGTCCTCGCCGAAGCCACCAAAGACGATCATCTCGGTACCTGTCCAGACGGCGGAGTGCTCGGCTCGAACACCGGGAGCGCCGACCGGTGAAACGGTCGTCCAGCTGTCGGTCGCCGGGTCGTATCGACCGCCGCCCTCAGGGAAGTTGCCCACCGAGGTGAGTCCGCCCCACACGATCATCTCGGCACCCGTCCAGACGGCCGTGTGCTCGTAGCGAGCGTCCGGGATGTTGAAGGTCGGCTTCCAGGTGTCGTCGGCGCAGCTCTCACCGGCCGGTGTCGGCAGTCGGTACGATTTTCTGGGTTCGACGAGATGGCTGGGAAGGTCGAGGCGTGCTTCGTTCCACCACGTTTCGAACCGCACCTTGTGCCACTCGACCAGCGCCAGGCGAAGATGGTCTTGGCCGAGTTCGAGTAGGCCTACGAGATAGAAGCGGCCCCGCTCCTCCTGCAGAGGACTGACCTCGCCTACTGCGAGTTGATCGGCCTCTTTTCCGAAGAGGGCTGCGACCTGGCTCAGGCGCTGCTCCCACGGCTCTCGGTCGTCGGTGCGGCGCCCGGCGGCGAGCTCCAGCGTCCACTCGACCTCACGGTAGGAACCCCCGAGAGACGAGAGCGCCGCCAGGGTGGGTTTGAGAGCAGCGGCGCCTCGAGCCTGGCGCTCGAGGTCGCCGTGGAAACGGTCGTCGGCGGCGTACCACTCTCGGAGCAGCCGATCTGCGAGTACCGGCCGAGCGAGGACCTCGGCGGCGAGATACGCGTCGTTACCGAGCGTCTCGAAGTAGGCGGCGAGCCGCTCGGGCTGACGGGACTGGCGCGCCATTCGCTCGAGCTCGGCTTGCAGCTGCTCGCCACGGATCGGGCGGCCCCAGAGCTCGGCCAGGGCAGCGCTCTTACGTATCGCTTCGTCCGCTCGCTGCTCGAACAGGCCCTCGGGCGCAATCGCCTCGAGGGATGGCCTCGTCGCTCCGTTCGCGGCGGGCCAGGTGCGGAAATCGTGTCGAGCCCCTTCGACCGAGCGCATGAGCTGGGCGCGGGTCGAGAGGTCTAGGGTGGGGACTGCCGCGGGGGCAGCGAGTGCTGCCGGCCCGAGACTGCAGATGAGAACGAAGGGGATGCTGATGCGCAACGCCGAGATGCTCATGAAAGCTCCTACCTTTCTACTCGAGTTATCGACTCCAGTAGTTGGACAGCCTCGCGGCCGTTCCGGAACAGTCTTCTCTTCGGGTCGCCCAATTACGAATGTTATCGACCGATCGCGGGGCGTTGAACCACCCCGTGGGGCGGTCTTGCGGCGGGTTAGACTGCGCAGCGGTGACCGATCGACCGACAGCTATCGTGACCGCCGCCGGTAAAGGCATGGGAGGCGCGATCGCGCGTCGACTGGCCGCCGACGGATACCAGCTCGCACTGATGTCCAACGGCGGCGGTGCCGAGCAGTTGGCCGACGAGCTCGGCGCGGTCGGCATGACGGGCTCCGTCACCTCGGCAGATGACCTCGCGGCGTTGGTGGACCTCTGTACCTCGACCTACGGCCGGCTCGATGCGGTGGTCAACAACACCGGCCATCCAGCCAAGGGTCCGCTTCTCGAGCTGTCGTCGGACGACTGGCATGCCGGGCTCGACATGGTGGTTCTCAACGTTGTCCACATGTGCCGCCTCGTGACGCCGCTCCTGGTCAGCGGCGGCGGTGGCTCGATCGTGAATATCTCGACGTTCGCCGCCTACGAGCCGGATCCGGGCTTCCCGATCTCCTCGAGTCTGCGGGCGGCGTTGGGCAGTTTCACCAAGCTCTACGCCGACGCCTACGCCGGGGCGGGCGTGCGGATCAACAACGTTCTCCCCGGGTTTGTCGACAGCTATCCGGAGACCGAAGAGGCGGTGGCGCGCATTCCGGCGGGTCGCTTCGGCAAGACGGCCGAGATCGCGGCGGCGGTTGCATTTCTTCTGGGACCCGACTCGACCTACGTGACCGGCCAGAACCTGCGGGTGGACGGCGGCATCACCCGCTCCGTCTGAGGCGAGGTCATGGCCCCCGGACTCGTCGATTCGCACTGCCACGTGCAGCAGATCGAAAGTGCCGAGCGCGAAGTGGCGCTCGACGAGGCGCGAGACCGCGGCGTCGAAGGCTTCCTCGTACCGGCAATCCACCTGGGAGACGCCGAGACTCTGTTTGATCTTTCCGAGCGCCATGCCGACGTGTGGATTGCGGTTGGCGTCCATCCGCACGACGCAAAACGCTGGCAAGACGGCGATCAGGAGCGGCTCGTCGAGTTGCTCCAGCACGATCGGGTCGTCGCGGTGGGCGAGTGTGGTCTCGACTTTCACTACGACCTCTCGCCACGGGCGCAGCAGATTCGGGCGATGCGCGAACAGTGGGAGGTTGCGGTCGACGCCGGCCTGCCGGTCATCGTTCACAATCGGGACAGCGACGCCGAGATGCTCGAGGCGTTTCGAGATCCGGCGTTCGCCGAGCTCCGAGCGGTGTTCCACTCCTATTGCGCCGGGCGAGAGATGGCGCGGGAGCTGCTTGCTCGCGAAGGCGTCTGGCTGGGTATCTCGGGCATGGTCACCTTCCGAGCTGCCGACAACGTGCGTGAGGTGCTCGACCTGCTTCCGCCGGAGCGGCTTCTGGTCGAGACCGATACGCCCTATCTCGCTCCGGTGCCCTATCGCGGCCAGCCCAACCGGCCGGCCTACGTGGTCGAGGTCGCCGAACGGGTCGCCGCCGAGCTGAACCTGCCGGTGGAAGAGCTCCACGCACGGACCGGCGCCGGCTTTGTCGAGCTCTTCGCGATCGACCAGCCCAATCCCTGAGCACCGATCGACGCGGCCCTCGAGGTCGACCCCGTGGCCGATCTGACGGAGCCCCCGCATGGTCATCGAGAACGCCTCGATAGACTAGCGGGCGTTTCCACATGAAACCGAATCGTTGCTTCGCCGTCGATTGGTCCGGCGCCAAGGAGGGCGCCCAGCGCAAGATATGGGTCTGCGAAGTCGCGCGCGGCGAGGTGCTGCGCCTCGAGAACGGCCGCTCGCGCGAGCAGGTGGCGGATCTTCTCGTCGAGGCGGCCGAGCACGATCCTCGGTTTGTCGTCGGTCTCGATTTTGCCTTCTCCTTCCCGCAGGCTTTCCTCCGCAAGCGGGCCCACCGGTCGGCGAAGAGCGTCTGGTCGGAGGCGGAACGGCTGGGAGAAAAGTGGCTCGCACACAGCCCCTTCCCCTTCTGGGGCAAGCCGGGGACCAAGAAGCCGCTGTTGGGCGAGTCTCTGTTCCGGGCGACCGAGCTGGAGGTGGCCGCTGCCTCGGGTCGGCGCCCGAGCTCGGTCTTTCAGACCGGCGGCGCTGGCGCGGTCGGCGTCGGCAGCATCCGCGGGATGCCGATCCTCAGTCGACTGCGCTCCCGGGGCTTTTCAGTCTGGCCGTTTCACGAGGCCCGCCTTCCCCTGGTGATCGAGGTCTGGCCGCGGCTGTCGTCGGGTCCGGTCAACAAGTCCGACGCCAAGGCGCGGGTCAAGACGCTTCGTGCGCGCTTCCCTGGGCTGCCCCGCAAGATCGTCGACGCCGCTCGTGGCAGCGACGACGCCTTCGATGCGTTGATCACGGCGCTCGACCTCGACGCCCATCGCCGGACGCTCGCTCGTCTCGAGCGGGCACCGGACCGGCAGACGTGTCTCGAGGGCCGGATCTGGCAGCCATCGCGCCCGGTCGGTCGTACCTAGGGGTTGCCGCGCGAACCGGCTCGATCGGCCGCGGTGAGAGTGCACTGAGAAGCAGAGAGCGGCCCACGGATTGTGGCAAACTCTGCGCGCTCCGCCTGCGGAGCGAGGCTTACCGACATGTGGACCGACCAAGACCTCGAACAGCTGGAGCGCCTTTCGATCTCGAGAGAAGAGGCGGAGCGGCAGCTCGCCCTCTTGCGGGGACCGGCACCGGTGGTCGAGCTCGATCGGCCGTGCCGGGTCGGAGACGGGGTGCTGGTCATCTCGCCGGAGCGCGAGCAGGGGCTCGTCGCCCTGGGAGAGGCGGCGGCCGCGGCTGGGCGGCTCTCCCGTTTCGTTCCGGCGTCGGGCGCTGCGACGCGAATGTTCAAAGAGCTGCTCGACGCTCAGGTCGAGGCGACAGAGGAGCTGGTCGCCTCGATGAGGCGGTTTCCGTTTGCGGACGATCTCTTCGCGTCGGCGGAAGCAGCCGGCGGCTCGATATCGGAGTGGGTGTCGGTCGGCGATCACGCCTCGATTCGACGTCAGCTGCTCGAGCTGCCGGGCCTCGGCTACGCTCGGCTTCCCAAGGGACTGCTGAAGTTTCACGACTATCCCGAGGGTTCGCGGACCGCCTTCGAGGAGCACCTGGTCGAGGCGGCGAACACCGTGCGTGACGCCGAGGGAGTCTGCCGGCTGCACTTCACGGTTTCGGTGGAGCACCAGGAGCTCTTCGAGGATCTCCTCGAGTCGCTACGCGCGCCACTCCGGCAGAGACTCGGCTGCGAGTTCGAGGTGGCGTTCTCGAATCAGCTGCCGGCGACCGACACCCTGGCCGCGGACGGCGACGGCCAGCCCTTCCGTCGTGAGGACGGCAGCCTTCTGTTGCGTCCCGGCGGGCATGGAGCGCTGATCCGCAACCTGGCGAGCCTTGGTGGCGACCTGGTTGCGATCAAGAACATCGACAACGTCGTGCCGGATGCGGGGAAAGCTCTCGTCGTCCGGTGGAAGCTCATCCTGACCGGCTACCTGGTCGAGCTCCAAGAGCGGGTCTTCGAACTCGCTCGTGCGCTTCGGGATCGACCGGACGAGGTGGACGTTGCGGAGGCGCTCGGATTCGTGGCTGTCGAGCTTCAGACGCCGGAGGCGAGCCGATTGGAGTCGGCTGCGCGGGACGAGCAGCTCGACTACCTGCGCGCTCGGGTCGATCGGCCCCTGCGAGTCTGCGGTGTCGTGTTGAACGAGGGCGAGCCGGGTGGCGGACCGTTCTGGGTGACCGACGCGAGCGGTGAGGCGACGCCGCAGATCGTGGAGGGCTCTCAGGTGAATCAGGGCAACGAGGCGCAGCGATCGATCCTCGCCTCGTCGACCCACTTCAATCCGGTCGATCTGGCCTGTGGCCTCCGAGACGCGTGGGGGCGCTCCTATGACCTCGAGCGTTACATCGATCCTGGGGCGGTCTTCGTCTCCAAGAAATCGCTCGAGGGTCGAGAGCTCGAGGCGCTCGAGCGGCCCGGGCTCTGGAACGGAGCGATGGCACGCTGGAACACCGTCTTCGTCGAGGTGCCGGCGGCGACCTTCGCGCCGGTGAAGACCGTCTTCGACCTACTGCGTCCGGCTCACCAACCGGTCTCCCCTGGAGGCGCATGAGCCTGGCGGAGATTGTCCTCCTGGCCATCGTTCAGGGGGTCGCCGAGTTCCTGCCGATCAGTTCGTCAGGCCACCTCGTCGTCGTCTCGGAGCTCCTTGGGACGGGGGGTGCGAGCACCGAGGTGAACGTGATGCTTCACGCCGGAACGCTGCTCTCGATCCTGGTCTACTTCCGGCGCCGGGTGGTCAGGCTCCTCGGTGAAGATCGACGCGTGATCTGGCTGCTACTGATCGGCACTCTGCCCGCGGCCGCGCTCGGTCTCACTCTGCGGGCGCTCTACCCGACCCTCCTCGAGAGTCCGCTGCTCGCGGGCTGGATGCTGATCGTGACCGGTCTCCTCCTGCTCGGCTCCCGCAGGCTGCCCGAGGGGGTGGAGAAGTATCCGCGGACCACCGCCTCGAAGAGCTTCGCCGTCGGCCTCTTCCAGGCGCTGGCGCTTCTGCCTGGCATCTCGCGCAGCGGCGCAACCATCTTTGGCGGGCTCCTACTGGGGCTCCGCCGGGAGTCGGCGGCTACCTTCTCGTTTCTGCTCGCCATCCCCGCGATCGCCGGGGCCACGACGCTCGAGCTGGTGCACTTTGTCGGAGGAGAGATGAGCGGCACGACGCCCGGAGCGCTGGCGCTCGGTTGCCTCATTGCGTTTGGTGTCGGTCTGCTCTCACTCGAGTGGCTCTTCCGTTGGCTCGAGAACGGCAAGCTTCACTACTTTGCGTTCTGGTGCTTACCGCTCGGCGCTGCGGTGGTCGCCTGGCAGTCGGCCGGCTGAGCGCGGACCGGTCTCAGGGCCGGTGGTGGATCTCGCCGCTCTTCATCACGAACTGGACGTTCTCGAAGAGCGTCACATCGGCGAGCGGATCGCCCGCGACCGCGATGATGTCGGCCAGGAGTCCGGCCGCCAGGCGGCCACGGTCCTCGAGTCCGAGCAGGTCGGCGGCGTTCTCCGTGGCGCTTCGGATGGCGTCAGCCGGCGCCATGCCGAGGCCCACGCGAACCGCCAGCTGCTGAGCGTTCAGGCCGTGCTCGTAGACGCCGGCGTCGGTGCCGTAGGCCATCTTGACGCCCGCGGCCACCGCGCGCTTGAAGGACTCTTTGCGACGGGGAAAGACGTACTCGGCCTTCGCCCTCAGTTTGGGCGGCAGGGCGTCGTAGTCGAAGACTCCGTCCGGGTAGATGTTCGTCACCAGATAGGTGTCGTGCTCCAGGAGCAGCTCGATCGCTTCTTCGTCGAGCAGCGATCCGTGCTCGACCGAGTCGATGCCGGCGCGAATTGCCATCTTGATGCCTTCGGTGCCGTGCGCGTGAGCGGCGATTCTGATGCCGTGGCGGTGGGCCTCCTCGACCGCTGCTCGTAGCTCTTCCATCGAATACTGCGGTGCGCCAACCGGGCCTTCGAAGGAGAGGACGCCCGCGGTCGCGCAGATCTTGATCACCTTTGCGCCGTGTTTGATCTGGTACCGCACCGCTTTCAGTACCTCCGCCACGCCATCGGCGGTGCCGTCCTCTGGTCGACCTTCGAGGATCCCCGGCGCGAAGCCGGTGGTGTCGCAGTGGCCGCCGGTGACCGAGATCGACTGACGCGCAGGGATGATGTCGGGTCCGATGAAGTCTCCGCGCTCGATTGCATGCATGAGCGCCACGTCCGCGCCTCCCGCGAAGGCGCCGAGTTCTCGAATCGTGGTGAAGCCCGCGAGCAACGTGCGGCGCGCGTTCCTGACGCCACGCAGGGCCGCGTCGACCTCCGTTTCGCGGACAAACCGGGTTGTCCAGTCGCCCGAAATCTCATAGGTGAGGTGTGTGTGAACGTCGATCAGCCCGGGAGAGAGGATGTGCCCGGAGAGGTCGACCTCTTCGCCCCTCGGAACGGCCTCGGGGTTGATCGCGACGATCTGGTAGCCCTCGACGACGACTACCGCTGGTCGTACCACCTGGCCGGCCGTGACATCGAGGTAGCCGTCGGCGCGCAGAATCAGCGGCTCGGCTACGGTCGGCGCGGCGGTTAGCGCCACGAGGGCGGCACAGATGAGGATTCCGGACAGTCTCATGGGAGTTCTCCTTGGTTCGCCGTGAAGTGCTCGCTCAATCGCTGAGCATGAGGCGCGCCACGGCCGGCAGCGGCAGCTCGCCGTAGCGGAGGAGCGCCTTGTGAAAGTGGCGTAGCTCGTAGTGCTCGCCCATCCGGCGCTCATAAGCGTCACGTAGGTCGAGGATGAAGCGCTCGCCGATGATCTCGCGGCCCGGGGGAGAGGGGCTCTGCGAGTCGCGTTGAACCTCGACGAAGGCGTTTGTCGGCTCCATGCCGATCTTCTCGATGTAGGCGGTCACCGCTTCGTCGAAGGTCATGTCGCCCAGGGCCATGCGGATCTTGGTGACGATGCGCTGGACCCGCCACATGCGCATCTGGAGGCGCGCCATCCGAGTCTTGAGCGCTTCGACGTGTGGCAGGACGTCGAAGTAGCCCTCGTCCTCAAGCAGTTTCTCGAGGTAGAACGACCACGCTTGGCTCAGGTAGGCGCTGCGGAACAGGCGGCGCATCGGTCGCTTGGTGTACTCGTTCGCGTACGCCCGTTGGACGTTGTGGCCGAGCCACTCGTGGTACGAGATGACGTGCGTCCAGTAGGGGTTGTACGAGCGGATGCGGCTGGCCTTCTCTTCCGGGCTCAGGCGCTCCTCGAGCGGCGTGAGCACGTAGTAGCCGGAGATGCGACCGGCGATCGTGGGGCCGTACGAAGCGCCTCCGAACGAGAGAATCCGGCGCGCCATGGGCGAGCTGATCTGGACCCCGTAGTCGAACTCCTCCGGGATCGAAACGACGTGGCTCCCCGGGCCACGCAGCCAGTCGCTCGCCATCTCGACGTAGCGCTCGGCCATCGGCGACACCTCGTCCCAGGGCGGCGCCTCGTCCTTCATGAGATCCCAGACCGTCTGCAGGTCGCCGCTCGGGTGAATCCGCACGGCGAGGCTCGCCATCTCGTCGAGGAGCTGTCGCTCCTCGGCGAGCGCGATCCGTAACATCTCGCGCGAGTCGTAGTCCGCGAGCCCTTCGTGCTCGAGTTGGTAGAAGTCGATCTGCTCTACGCTCCACGTCGGGGAGCGTGTCGATCGCGCCAGGAGGTCGTCGCGCAGCCAGCCCTCGAACGCCGCGAGTGCCGCCAGCGCTGGACCGGCGGCGGTGACCAGCCGAGCGCGTGCGGCCTCGTCGTCGGTGCACAGCTTCGGAACGTCGTCGCGCAGGAGCGCCTTGCCGTAGTACGCCGTGTAGAGCGCGTTTTCGGTCCACGTCCGCGCCGGGGTGGTCAGGTTCTCTCTCGCGTTGTCGAGAATCTTCGGGAGCCGCTCGAGCTCCTCGACGGCACGTTCGATCTGGCGCCCGGACGCTCCGCAGGGGCGTAGGAAGAGGCCGCTAGTGGCCCCCAGGCGGAGATAGCGGACGGGCACCAGACGGTGCAGCCCGACCTCTTCGATCTCGTAGAGGCGCGTGCGTGTGTGCGCCTCGAGCAGTCCGGCGTCGATCTCGTCATCCGCGCCGAGCTCCGAGCGGTCGAGCGCCTCGAGCTGTTCGAGGACGCTGCGGTAACCGGCGGCGGCCTCCTCGAACTGGGTCGAGCTGAGGTCGGGAATCTCGATCTTGCCGACCCGTTCGACGAGGTCGGCCAGCTGTGCGGCGGGAGGCGCTTCGGTGGCGCCGGCGAGAGCCGGTGCCAGTCCGACGAACAGAACCCAGGGTCGGAGTCGTTCCATGCGGTGGGCGGAGTATACCGACGCCACCAACTAGTAGAACGTCGTCCGCCGTACCGGTTGGAAGAGCTCTTCGAGGTGGGCACAGACCGGGTCGACCGGGCAGCTCGCGCACCGCGGCGCGCTCATCTCGGGGCAGCGAGAGCGGTTCTGGAAGAGGAACCAATCGACCGCCCCCATCGAGCGCCCACTGCGCACCTGAAGCTCGGCGACCGCGTCGAAACAGGCCGCTCGGATGGCCGACTCCTCGTTCTGCGAAAGGAGCTCCCGGCGCGCGACCCGCGTTGCGAGGTTTGCGTCGGAGAGCCGCACGAGCCCCATTCGCAGACAGCTCCGCTGCACGTGGTAGTCCACGATCGGCGGCGAGTCGTCGTCGGGCGCAGAGCGCAAGAACTCCTCCGGCCGTTGGCGGAGGATGATCGCGAGAAGTGCGGACTTCTTGCGCAGCGGGTCCTCCTTGTAGCCCCCCACGCGATCGAGCGCTCGCAGCAGGGCGGCGAGAGGACGCGCCGAGCTGTTTGCGGTGCGGACGAGATCGGTCGGTTCCGCGCCGAGCTGCACCAGGTCGCGGCCGTATTCGCGCGCGAGTTGGAGGCGTGTTTCGAGGTCCGGCAGGGGACAGGTACCGTGGTCGTCCGAAAGTCGGTCGGCGAGCCGCTCGAGGGACAGTTGCGCCTGTCCGTCGGGTGAAAGTTCGTCGGGAGCGTCCTCGAGCCACCGCGTGTAGCAGGCGGCGAGGAAGTCGCTGCCCTTGAGCGCCTCGCCCTCGAGCTCTGCGACCATGGGCTCGAGGTATCGGTTGCCGTCGTCCGTCCAGAAGCAGAACTGCTGCAAGGTCGAGGCGAAGAAGAGGTCGAGCGCGCGCGGGTGGTCCACTCGTGGGAAGCGAGGCCCGACGAACGGGAACGGTTCGACCTCGGGGGCGTCTCTCAGGATCGCAGCGACCTCGTCGATCTTGGCGGGGTCTTCGCTCGCCGGCGCCGGCGGTGGCGTGAGCGGCGCCGGCTCGAGGAGTCGTGTGGGGCCGATGGCGGTGACCATCTCGGCCGCCACGGCGACCCCCCGCTGGGCGGCCTCGACGGGATGGAGACCCCGCTCGAGCGCGGCGAGCGTCGTGCCGCAGAACGTGTCTCCCGCGCCTGTGGGGTCCAACTCGTCGACGGCGGGTGCGGTGAAGTCGGTGGCGTGTCGGCCCTGAACGACGCGCACGCCTCGAGAGCCCCGCGTGACGAAGATCAACTTGCCACTCTCCGCAACGACCTGGTCGAGATCGCCGAAGATGTCGATCGCCTCGACCTCGTTGCAGAAGAAGACGTCGGCCAGACTCAAGGTCTGGCGCACCGCTTCGGGGTCGAGTCGGAACGCTTCGCGGAACGTTCCGGCGCCGACCCGGCGCCCTTGATCTTTGAAGTGGCGAAGGAACTCGACCTGCCGGGAGGGGTCGGCCAGGGCGATGCAGTAGACGAAGCCGCCCGGAAGCGACGGTGGTAGACCCTCGAGGGTGAGGTCTCCCTCCGCCCGCCACCAGAGGTTGCGCATTTTGGTGCGACCCTCGGCGCCGTGTTCGATCTCGAACGTCGGGAGCTCCTCGGGCGGCACGCGGGCCCCTCGCCAGTCGAGCCGTCGCACCGCTTCCCGGAGCTCGATCGGCACCGGATCCGGGCGAGGGCCGATCATCGTGACGTGTGCGCCGGCACGGTGTGCAGCGAGCGCGGTGTAGAGGCCGGCTCCGCCGGCGGAGCGCTCGGTTCGTCCGGCAAAGTGCAGGATGTCCAGGGAGGCGCCGCCGATGACGATCAGCGTCGGCGTGTCGGCTGAGTTCTGGGTAGTGCTCGAGGACATCGGACTACAGGAACAGGCTGGCGATCGCTGCGGTGCTCAGTGACGCCAGCGCTCCGGCGAGCATCGCGCGGAGGCTGAAGCGGGCGAGGTCGGCGCGCCGACTCGGGGCGAGCGCTCCGAAACCGCCGATCTGGATGCCGACCGAGGCGAAGTTCGCGAACCCACAGAGCGCATAGGTGGAGAGCGCGATCGACCGTTCCGAAAGAGCGTTCTCGACCACGTACTGCCGCATGACGGAGTAGGCGACAAACTCATTGAGCGAGAGCTTGAGTCCGATCAGACTGCCTACCGTTGCGGCTTCGCTTCCCGGGACCCCCAGCAGGCGGGCGACGGGTTGGAGGATCAGTCCGAAGAGCGCTTGCAGCGAGCCGGGTACGACGCCTTCGTACTCGGAGGTTGCGGGCGACATGCCGCTGACCGCGTAGGTGACCTCGGCTCCGCCCAGGAGTCGGCCGTCGATCCAGGCGTCGAGTGCGTTGAGGGCGGTGTCGAGAACCGCGATGAGGGCGATGAAGCCGATCAGCATGGCGCCTACGTTGACCGCCAGCTTGAGCCCGTCGGTGATGCCCTTCGTAGCCGCTTCGATGACGTTCTCCCCGGTGTCGAGCTCCGGCAGCTCGACGTCTCCGGCGGTCTGCGGATGAGCGGTTTCGGGAAGAACGATCTTGGCTGCCATCAGGGCGGCGGGCGCCGACATCACCGAGGCGGCGATCAGATGGTCTGCCGGGATCCCCATCGCCGAGTAGGCGGCGATCGAGCCGCCCGACATGGTCGCAAAGCCGGCGATCATCAAAGCCATCAGCTCCGAGTCGGTGGTCTTCTCGACGTAGGGGCGAATGAGGAGTGGCGCTTCGGTCTGCCCGAAGAAGATGTTGGCGCTCGCGCAGAGCGTCTCGGCGCCGCTCGTTCCGACGGTCCAACGGAGAAACCGACTGAGCGCTTCGATCGCACGCTGCATCAGCCCCAGGTGGTAGAGGACACCCATCAGTCCACCGAAGAACACGATGACCGGCAGCAGTTTGAAGGCGAACAGGTAGCCGAACCCCGGCCAGCCGGCGTCGGGGCCGGGGAAGTAGAGCGAGTCGTCCACCAGGTTGCCGAACAGGAACCGAGAGCCGTAGTCGGCGAGCGTCAGGATTTCGGTGACGCCGTCGCCCAGACGTCCGAAGAGAACTCTGCCGGTGGTGCCGCTAGCGATCAGCCAGGCGACGCCGGCGACCACCAGGAGCGCACTCGCGAGCGGCCGCCATCGGCGCTGAGACGTCCGGCGACGGGAGAGGCCGAGGTAGCTGGCGAGGCTGAACGCCAGGGCGGCGATCGCCTCTGGATTTAGCTGGGCGAGCAGGGCGCCCGCGGCGATGGAGGCGATCAGCGCTCCCGCCGTGGCGCCCCGACCGGCCGTCCACCCATGCTGTCCCTGGTCGGCGATGTAGGCGACGACGAGCAGTCCGAGGAGCCCCATGCCGACGAAGCTCCAGGCATCCTCACGGAGCACGCTGAGCGCCAGGAGGAATTGCAGAATCACTCCCCAGACGATGGGCCGAGCACGGACACGGCCTCGGTCGTAGGAGATCGCCCAGCAGGCGACAAGAAAGAGAGCCAGGCCTGGAAGTGCGAGGAATTGCAAGAGGGATGCGTCCGACGGAGCGCCCGCTGAACCGACGGAGCGTCGGGCGAAGGCTACCACCGACGCGGTATGCTGGCCGCGTGTCGACGAGGGCTGAAACGACGCTTGTGTGGCTCCTGCGCATCCTCGGCGGAGCCATGCTGCTGGCGGTGGTGGCGATCTTCCTGCCGACGGGCACGATGGCCCGGATCAACGATCTGCTGGAGCTCGAGCCGCTCCATCGCTCGCCGCTGACCGAGTACCTGACCCGCTCACTCTCCGCACTCTACGCCCTGCTCGGAGCCCAACTGCTCTTCCTCTCGACCGATTTGCGGCGATATCGGCCTTATCTCGTCTTCCAGATCTGGATGTTTCTCGTCGGCGGCGTCTTCATGACCGCCCTCGACGTCTGGGCGGGCATGCCGCCGAGCTGGTCGTGGACCGAAGGGCCGCCGATGGTGTTGATCTCGATCTGGATGCTTTGGTTGATGCGGCGCGTCCCGCAGAGTTAGCTCTACCGGCAGTCACCGTTGGCGCAGAGCGGCTGCGCGGTCGCGGCGACTCCTGACGGAGACGACTCCAGATCGGCCTCGCCCTCGCTCTCAACCGCTGGGGCCACCTTCTTCCGAGGTTTCCGCTGGCTCGTGATCAGCACGACGGCCGTGAGAATGATGGCTGCCGCGACGAAGGTCCGCACGCTCGCGGTCTCTCCCGCCAACGCCCAGCCGAGCGCGAGGGCGACGACCGGATTGACATAGGCGTAGGTCGCGACCTTGGCGACCTCCACCTTCTGCAGGAGGTAGACGTAGGCGGTGAAGGCGACGATGGCGCCGAAGACGATGAGATAGGCGAGCGCGGCGAGCGACTTGGCCGATACGGCGGCAGGCTCGAAGCCGGAGAGCTCCGAGGTGGCCAGGCTCACGATCAAGAGCAACCCTCCGCCTGCCAACATCTGCATGGCGGTGCCGAGGACCGGCGACGAAGGCAACTGCAGGCGCTTCGCGAGGGTGGAGCCGAAGGCCCAGAGCAGCGATGCGACGACCAGTGCCAGGGCGCCGACGAGGTCGATCGGCTCACCGAGGAGTTCGCCGGGCCCGATGAGTATCGCAATGCCGGCGATGCCGGCGACCACGCCGAAAAGCACCAAGCGGCGAGGGCGGCCGGTGCGTACCGCCCGCGGCCCGATCCACTCGAGCAAGACCACGAAGAGCGGCACTGTCGAGACGAGCAGTGCGGCCAGCCCCGAGTCGATCCGGAGCTCCGCCCAGGAGACAAGCCCATTGCCGCCTAGCAAGAGGAGCCCACCGACGACGAGCGCCGATTTCCAGTTGGCACCGGTCGGGCGCTCTTCGCCCCGCCAGCGAGCCCAGGTGTAGAGCAGGCCGCCTGCGACCAGGAAGCGGACGCCAGCCATCAGGAAGGGCGGCAGGGTCTCGATGGCGAATCGGATCGCGAGGTAGGTCGATCCCCAGATCACGTAGATTGCCGCGAAGGCGAGCAGAACGAGCCAGCGGGTCTCACGCATCGGTCGCCACCTCCACGGAGGCGGAAGGGCGCTGACTCACCGCGGCTGCGACCGGTAGCTGAGCGGTCTCCTTGATGGTGCCGAGCACGATCGTCGATCGCGTTCCGGTGACGGTCGAGATGCGCCCGACTCGCTCGCGCAGGATGAGTCCCAAGTCTTCCGGGCTCGCGGCCCTCATCTTGAGGAGATAGCAGTCGTCACCGGCGACGTGATGAACCTCGAGCACCTCGGGGATCGCGGCGAGCTCAGCGCCCGTCGTGGCGCACCCGGGCACCTCGTTCGAACGCACCGAGACGAACGCCAGGAGTCCAAGGCCCAGCGAGCATGGATCGACCCGGGCCTCGTAGCCCTCGATCGCACCACGCTCCTCCAGCTTCCGCACACGCTCCAGCGTTGCCGAGGGCGCCATACCGACCTCGCGAGCGATGTCTGCGTTCGTCGTTCTGGCGTTGGACTGAAGAATGTGCAGAATCCTGCTGTCTGTTGAGTCGAACATGCGGAGTATCTCCTTGTTGACAGAACAATACTCTCCAGCAGGGCGATCTGGCAACCCGGATCTTGCGCAGGGCACAAAAAAAGAGCGGCGCCCCCTGAGGGACGCCGCTCGTGCTTTCGCTCGATGGGGTGGACCTAGAGTCCGGCCGCCGCGCGAGGAGCGAACTCACCGGCCATACGATCGCCGGAGGTCTGCACTGGCAGCTGAGGAGCAAGGCTGTTGTAGCCCTTGATGCCGCCGAAGAAGAGCTCGCCCTCAGCGCTGCGATACGAGGCGCCGAAGTTGAACTCGTTGGCCTGGAGGCCATCGTTGACGTCGAAGTTGTCGAAGCTGAGAGCCACCGGGTCGAATCGAGACAGACCGTTGTTGGTGCTCAGCCAGAGCTTGCCGTCGAGGTCCGGTTGGATGGCGTAGACAACCGAGTTCGGCAGTCCGTCAGCTTCGCTGAAGCTCAAGAAGCTGTCGCCGATCATCTTGGCGATGCCGCCGCCGCGTGTACCGACCCAGAGCGCACCGTAGTGGTCGACGTAGAGTGCGCAGACCGTGTCGGCTGGCAGGCTGGTCGGGTCCAGTGGGTCGTGCTCGAAGCGCTCCGTTGCGCCGGTCGCGGGGTCGAAGAGGCTCAGGCCGCCGCCGTCGCTGCCGATCCACAGGAGGCCGGAAGCGGTACCGCGGATGGCCGTGATGCGATCACTCGCCAGGCTGGCCGGGTTGTTCGCGTCGTGGCGGAAGGCGGTGAAGCTCTTGGACCGCCGGTGGAAGAGGTTGAGGCCGCCGCCGAAGGTGCCCACCCAGATGCGACCCTGCGGGTCTTCGTGGATGGTCATCACGCCGTTGGAGCTGAGGCTCGTCGGGTCGTTCTCGTCGTGGCGGTAGGACTTGAAGATCTTGCGTCCGGGGCTGAACTTGGCCAGGCCACCCTTCATGGTGCCGACCCAGATGCCACCGCGGCTGTCGGTGAAGAGCGACATGACGCGATCGTCGCTCAGCGAGGCCGGAACGTCGGGGTCGTGACTGAAGTACTTGACCTTGCCGTTCTTGCGGACCTTGGCTAGTCCCTTACCCACGGTGCCGAAGTAGAGGGCGCCCTTCTTGTCCTGCGTGAACGAAGTGACGATGTCGGTGCTCTTGCCCTTCGAGCCGTTGAGTGTGCCCTGTGGCCCGTCCCAGCGAATGAGTCCGCCGAGCTCCGTACCGACCCAGAGCGAGCCCTGGTCATCGGCGTGGAGAGAGGTGACCGAACCGCTGCCGCCGGTGGCGCTGATGTCCACCTTGCCGTAGCGATTGACGAGACCGGTCGAGCGGTCGAGAAGGTTGAGCCCCTCCTCGGTGCCGATCCAGAGCTGACCGAAGTCGTCCTCGAGGATCGTCTGCACGTTATCGCTGCTCATGGTCTTGTCCGACTCGATGTCGGCGATGCCGTCACCGTCGCGATCGGTCTGACCCTTGCTGAAGTGCTGTACCGCACCGTCGAGCAGGTTCAGGCTGAACAGCCCCGAGCCGCGCGTGCCGATCCAGAGGTTGCCCTTGGCGTCCTCGAAGATGGCCCGAATGCGGGGGGCCTGGCCGGCGAGGTCGACGCGCTCGAAGCGCTCACCCTCGGTGTCGAAGCGGTCGAGGCCACGGTTGGTGCCGGCGAAGAGGCTGCCGTCCACCGACCGATGAAGCGCGTAGACACGGTCGCTCGAGAGCGTGCCGGTCGACGTCGGGTCGTGGCGGAAGTTGGTGACCAGGCCGGTGGCCGGGTCGAGTCGATCGAGGCCGGCGTCACGGGTGGCTACCCAGAGGAGGCCGGAGCCGTCGAGGACCACCGAGCGGGTGTAGTTGCTCGCGAGGCCCTGGCCCCGCTTGCCGCGCCGGTAGTTGACGAAGGACTCGGTGTCGGGGTCGAAGGCTGCGACGCCGCCGCCCTCGGTGCCGACCCAGATGCGGCCGTCGAGGCCCTCGGCCAGGCTGCGCACCGTGTTGGCGGGCAGAGAGGTGGTGTTCTCACGGTCGTGGCGGTACACCTTAAAGCTCGAGCCGTCGAAACGGTTCAGGCCGTCCTCGGTACCAAACCAGACCGCTCCCTCGCGATCGTGGTGAATGGCAAAGACGGTCGTCTGCGACAGTCCGTCCTGCCAAGAGAGTGTCTGTGCATCACTCCTAGGCTCCGCGGTCGCGGCTCCGGCGATCAGGCTCACGGCGACGAGAGCCGTGGCTGCCAGGCGCTGGGCGGAGGTCCTAGTGGTGGGCGTATCGATGGTCAAGGGTCGCTCTCCCCTGGATTGTGTATTCACCGGTTCCGAGTGCGTGTCGTGCGTACGGGTCATGGAGGTCTCGTGTCGGCTAGTCATTGTCTAGTCGTCCTGGAGAACCCATGTGCCGTCGGGCTGCTGTACGAGGATCGACGCAGCTCGCGCCCGCTCGTCAGACCAGATGAAGCCGTCGGACCAGATGAAGCCGTCAGACCAGATGAAGCCGTCGGACCAGATGAAACCGTCGGACCAGATGAAGCCACTGCTCGTGGGAATGCCGAGAGCGTCGGTCGGGAAGACCGACGCGGCATCGAACGTGCCGTCCTGCCAGAGGTTGGCCGTGTCCTCGAGGGTGATCGAGCCGTCCGGGTTCGTGATGAACTTCGGCGAGGCCGCCGAGGTGACGGTGCCAACCTCGGAGAGGGCCGCGTCGATGTCGAGCAGGCCGGCACCGGTGGCGACCGCGTCGTCCGAGAACTTGCGGGCCGAGCGCATCAGACGCGCCTTGACCGTGTCCGGAGTCAGCGTGGGGTCCTTCTCGAGCATCCGGGCGACGGCGCCGGCGACCATCGGGGTCGCCATGCTCGTGCCGGACATCTCGAGGTAGTCAACGTTGCAGGCGGTCGCCTTGCACGCCTTGACGTTTGCGTTGAGGATGCCCTTGAGGCCGTTGTTGCCATTGGGAATGGCAGCAACGATCTTGTTGCCAGGCGCCACCAAGTCCGGCTTCAGGAACAGGTCGAAGCCGGTCGGTCCGCGCGAAGAGAACGTCGACACGTAGTCGTCGGCGAAGTTGGAGCCGGTGCCGTTGTCGGTCAGTGAGCCGACGGTAATGACCTTGCGTGACGTACCGGGACTGTGGATCGTGAAGTTGCCGTTCCAGCCGAGGTTGCCGGCGGCGGCGAGGACCACGATGCCGGCGTCCCAGGCGGCCTCGGCGGCCTGAACCAGCGGATCCACTTCGGCGCTGCCCTGAGGCGACATGCCGAGCGACATGTTCACGACCTTGATGTTGAAGACGTCCTGGTACTCGAGCACCCAGTCGAGCGCGGCGACGAGGTCGGAAGCGCTACCCGAGCCGTTCTCGTCGAGCACCCGCAGAGAGACGAGCTCCGCTGCAGTAGCGATGCCCTTCCAGTCACCTTCTGAGGCGGCGCCGCTGCCGAGCGCGATACCCGCAACGTGGGTGCCGTGACCCCAGGGGTCGGTCGGGGTCTCATCCGTGGTGTCCCAGGAAGCAACCTCGCCCATGAAGATCTCGGGCTGCGGGTAGTTGCCGTTCAGGAAGCTGTACTGTTTGAACGGCGGCAGATCGCCATGCCCCTCGATGCCGGAGTCGATGACGGCAACGCCGACGCCCGATCCCGTGTACGAGTAGTTGACGCTGCCAGAAAGCGGCGCGTTGGCGGCCGATCGCGAGGCCCGAGACATCAGCCGGATCGGCTTGTCCTCGATGACCGCGCGGACTCGAGGCATCTTGCGGATGCGCTCGAGCTTGCGACGCTCGACGGTGACCGCACGCACCGGCAGCTGCCGGAACTCGCGGAAGCGAGCGGCGCGCATGCCGGTCAGGCGACTGTCGTCGAGGGCGGCTGGACGCTGGTGGAAGTAGACCAGCGCGTTCACCCGCTCGCGACCGCGCATGCGCTCTTTACGGAGCGCTAGGCGGCACTCGCGAGAGGGCCTGCTGGACAGCTGCTCTTTACAGAGCTGGGGCTGTCGGTTGTGCTGGCGCTCAGCGCGCTTGTCCGCCGACGCGAATGTCGGAAGGGCCAAGAGCGCGGCCAGCAATATCAAGACTCGTTTCATTGTGCTCTCCTCACGGTTCGACGAGTGGAGGTTCTTCATCGGACGCCAGCTAGCGCAAGGGCTGTGCCGATCTCGTCGAGAGGCGAGATTTCTCTCGGAAGAGTTGAGTGAGTGGTGTCTAAATGGTTTATTTCAAAAGATTTAGAGCTTCTATGGAATCGTCGTCACACAGTCGCAGTTCGACACTTGCCGATGGGTCGAAGAAAAACGCGAGCGGCGTGGAAAGAAGCGGTGGACCGTTCAGCTCTCCGGCACCGTTTTTTCGGTGCGTGGCGCGAGAATCTGGTTTCTGCGGTGAAATCGGAGCGCCGATCCCGGGTCAGAAGGCGCCTGACACCACCGTTTAGCCCTTGCCAACGGTTCGATCAGAAGCTGGGCAGCCAGGCGACCGCTCGTTGTGCCTCGACCTTCGGTTGGGCCGGCGACCGCCAGGGCTTCACCGACCGCTAACGGACAGGGAGCGGTTTCGGCCCACGCACTGCGCCTGACTCGAATCCGAGCGCCGTCACCGACGAGTGTGCGGGTCTCGGCGTGGTAGCGCTCGCAACGGAGTTGCCGGCGGTGAGGCCGCCCGACAACGCAGTCGCAGATCTAAAAGGCGATCACGACGCGACGGGTTGCGACCTAGCGGACCCGGTAGGTCTCTCGTAGAGCCCCAGCAGTCCGGTCTCAGGTGAAGAAGTCGATCGACGACTCGACGGGCTGCGACCTAACGCGCCCGGTAGGTCTCGTAGAGACGGTCGTGACGATTGTCCAGAGACACCTGCTCACCGCCGATGATCAGATGGCGGAGTTGGAAGGTGATCTCGAGCGGACTGCCGTCGGTGACGATCAGGTTTGCCGCCTTGCCCGCCTCGATCGAACCGAGCCGATCCGCCACGCCCAGCATCTGAGCCGGCCAGAGCGTGATCGCGCGGAGCGCGTCGTCGGAGGAGAGCCCGTAGGGGATCGCCGTCGCGCTCTCCCAGGGGATCAGTCGAGAGTTGTGCGGGCCGCCGGGGCCAAAGCCGCCGCCGGCGCCGGTCCCGAAGGCGATGCGGATTCCCGCGTCGACGAGGAGGCCAGGGTTGCGGTAGGGCTGATCGTAGGGGTCGTCGTCGTTGCGCGGCAGGCTCTGGGTCATGCCGAGAATGACCGGGATCGACTTCTCGGCCAGCATCTCCCTGACCTGCCAGGCGTCGCGCCCGCCGGCGAGAATCAGGTCGACCTCCTGTTCTTCGGCGAAAGCGACCGCATCCTCGATGTCGCGCTTCGACTGGGCGAGGACCACGATCGGTCGTTCGCCGTCGAGGGCAGCGGCGAGCCCCTCGAGTCGCAGGTCGCGCTCGGTGCGTCCGTTCTCGGCAGCGCGAGCTCGACCGTAGTGACGCGCAGCGTCGAACCAGTCGCGAAGCTCGTTCTGCGCCTCATTCGCCTTCTCTTCAGCCTCTTTGAAAGGGCTCTCCTTGAAGCTGAAGGTAGAGAAGTCGAAGCTGCGCGTGACGACTCCGGGCCAGTCGATGACCAGCGTGTCGGAGCCCGCCACCTCCATCTCCTCGATCGTCCAACCGGCGAGGTGGATCACGGACGCACGACCTGGGATGACGCCGTCCCCGTCGGTGTCGGGAGCGACCACCACGTGGGTGATGCCGTTGGCGCGCGTGACGGGGATCACCTCGCTCGCCGGGTGGATCGCGGTGGCGGCGGTCAGGTGAGCGTTGTAGGTGCCCATCTCCGCCTGATCGTCGGTCGACGCTACGGCATTGACCTCGACCAGGCCGACCTGGCTCAACGCGTCCATGAGGCCGGGGTAGACGTGCAGGCCGGTGGCATCAATGACCGACGCGCCGTCCGGTACCGTCGCCTCAGCTCCTGCGGCGACGATGTCGCCGTCTTCGATGACCACGGTGCCGACAAACGACTCCGAGGTGACCGGATGGACGGTGCCACCGGTGATCGCGACGGTGTCGGCGGTTGCGGCGCTAGAGAGGCAGCCGGCGAGGAACAGAGCAAGGAGAGATAGACGAAGCGTCATGGGAAGCCTTTCGATGTCGAATGTCCGGGTCATCAGCGGGTCTCCTTACAGCTGTACATCGTGTCCTGCCAGATGACGTCCGGCGGCGGTTTGGAGCCGCCCTCGGTCTCAGGTTCGGCTTCGGGACCGTCGCCCTCGCCTTCTTCGTCGTGCCCCTCGAGCCGCTCCTTGAGCCCCTCGATCGTGAGCTGGCGCTCGCGGTCGGCTGAGAGGTCGAAGTAGAGATCGCCGTCGACAAAGGTCTTCTGCACGACCGAGGTGATCGACAGCGGGTGCGCGTCGTAGATCACGAGATCGGCGTCCTTGCCGACCTCGATCGAGCCGATCCGGTCGTCGACCCCAAACTGGATGGCCGGGTTGAGCGTCACCAGCTTGAGCGCTTCGATCTCGTCCATCCCTCCCCACTTGACCGCCTTTGCGGCCTCTTGGTTCAGATGGCGCATCTCTTCACCGCTGTCCGAGTTGATCGAGACCAGCACACCTCGCTCCGCCATCAGCGCGGAGTTGTGGGGAATCGCGTCGTAGGCCTCGACCTTGTATCCCCACCAATCGGAGAAGGTCGAGGCGCCGGCGCCGTGGGCGGCGATCTCGTCGGCTACCTTGTAGCCCTCGAGCACGTGTTGGAGGGTTCCGATGCGGAAGCCGAAATCCTCGGCCAGCCGCAGGAGTTGCAGGATCTCGTCGGCGCGGTAGCAGTGGGAGTGCACGAGCCGTTCGCCCTCGAGAATCTCCACCAGCGCGTCGAGCTTGAAGTCGCGACGCGGCGGTGTCGGGTTTCGACCGGCGGAGCGGCCCGCGCGATAGTTGTCCCAATCCTTTCGGTAGTCGACCGCGTCCGAGAACGCCTGACGGATGACGTCCATGACGCCCATCCGTGTCTGCGGGTAGCGCTGCGGAATCCGGAAGCTACGGAAGTTCGAGCGCTTCGGGTTCTCGCCGAGCGCGAACTTGATGCCCTCGGGAGCGCCAGCGAGCTTGAGCTCCTCGGCCGTGCCTCCCCAGCGGAGTTTGATGACCTGGTTCTGGCCACCGATCGGGTTCGAGCTGCCGTGCAGGATGTTGGCGGTCGTGACGCCGCCCGCAAGCGCGCGGTAGATCCCGATGTCGTCGGGGTTGATGACATCGCCGATTCTGACCATCGCGGTCACCGCAACCGAGCCCTCGTTGCCGCCGCCTTCGATCGCGATGTGCGAGTGGGCGTCGAAGATGCCAGGAATCACGCTGCCGCCGCCGGCGTCGATGACCTCGGCGCCTCTCGGAACCTTGACGTCGGTGCCGACCGCCGCGATCTTGCCGTCGCGCACCACCACGGTCGCGTTCTCGAGGTTTGGTCCCGCCAGAGTCCAGACGGTGGCGTTGGTGATGGCGAACGACGACATCTCACGCACGGGCCCCTGGTACGCAGCCATTGCGGTCGTCAGCTCGTCGAGCGAAACGGCCTCTTCTTCGGCCTCGTCGTCGCTCTCTGCGTTCGCGTCGTCCGCCTTTGCGGTGCGAGCGCCGGCGACGTCCATCGCCATTGGCCCGGCACTCATCGCACCGGAAGCGCTCTCGCCGTCGATGGTGAGCGACCAGGAGGCGGTCATCTCGCGACCCCCCATCGATCGAGTGGTCTTGAACCGCAAGAGATCGGCGCTCATCCGCCCCTCGTCCATGGCCGTGGTTCCGGTCTGCCCCTCGATCTCGCCGCTGACCTTGCCCTCGTCGTCCATGTCGACGGTCGCCGTGATCTCGCGGGCTCCGCCCGGAGTGTTGAGTGTCAGTTCCCAGGTACCCGACACGTCCGCTGACGGCGGCTCGAACTCCTCTGTCGACTTGCGCTCCTGGTAGCGGTGCCCGTCCACCCAGATAGCCTCGACCTCGACATCTTCGGCCCAGGGGGCCGCGCTGGCCAGAAGGAGATTGGCGATCTTGCCCTTCTCGATCGTTCCGATTCGATTGTCGACGCCGTAGATGCGTGCCGGACCGGAGCTCAGCGCCGCCAACGCGTCTGCCTCGGACAGGCCGGCGTCGATCGCCTTTCGCACCGCCCCGAAGACCTCGGAGGGTGTGGCCAGCCCGTCGGAGTAGAAGCCGAAGTCGACGCCGGCAGCGGCTAGAGCGGCCGGCGTTGTCGGTGCCATGCGCTGGTGATAGTGCGTGCGCAGGGAGATGTCGGCGTCGGGATCGCGATCCTTCTTCTCCTCGGGCCAGTTGAGGCTCACCAAGACCGGAATGCCGCTCGCGGCCAGCTCGTCGGTGCGGGCGTACGCGCCCTGCGCGCCGTAGAGGAGCGTCGGAATCTCGTGTTGGCTCTGGAGGATCAGGGCGCGGTCGATCTCACGGCCCAGATGGCCCGGCAGGAGAAAGCGTGCGTCAGATTCGAGCGTTCGCTGCAGCGCTTCGAGGGCACGATCGTAGGTCGGACGCTCGCGTCCCCCGGGCGCGCTCGCGTAGAGGCTCTTCGATTCGGTGTAGTGGCGCGCGTCGGAAATGAGCTGCTTGACGTAGAACAGCGTGCCCATGAGCGAACTCGGGAACGACCCGAAGCCTCCGCGTTCGAGATTGATCCGCTGCGCCAGCTCCGAGGCGAGCAACCGTTCGGCGCCCCCGGAGTCGCCCAGGTGAATGAGACCCGCCTGGCCGGCGAAGATGCCCTGAGCCGGAGCGCTGACGGCGGCGGTGAAGCCGGCGTCGCGCCATTTCTTGACGGCGGCTTCGTCGGAGAGGAGGTCGGCGACGCTCTTCCATGGCGTCGTCTTGGGTCGATCCTCAGGTCCGAGTAGCTCTGGCAGGCCGCCGCCCGGGCCGCCCCCGCCTCGCTCCCCTCCGCCTCCGGACTCGGCCTCCTGGCCGAGATCCGTCAGGCCGTCGATCAGGCCCGGGTAGACCGTCAGGCCGGTGCCGTCGACGACCCAGGCGTCAGCGGGTACCTCGAGTCCGGTGCCGACGTCTTCGATCAGGCCGTCCGCGATGAGGACCGTCGCCCCTTCGAGGGTCGTGCCTGTACCGGTGACGACCCGAGCGTTGGTGATGGCTGAAAATGGCGGCGGCTGCGGTGGCTCCGCGAGCGAGGCGGAGGCGAATAGCAGCGGCAGGACGGCCGCAAGGCGTCGGAAGCTACGGGCAGCAGGCATGGACGGGACTCCCATCTCGTTTCCGGTAGCGAGAGTCGCCGATCGCCGGTCCCGATGGGCCCGAACCACGACTCCCTCACAGACTGACTCTGACGCCGCCATTGTAGGCGCTCGCCGGCTACGTGGCCAGCGCCAGTGGGGAGGCCGGGTGTGGCCGAAACCGTAGCGGCGGGCTCACGTAAGGTAGAGGTGAGGACGGGGCTCTCTGGGAGGGTGTCGCCTCATCCACTACAGAAAAGGGGAACTGAGATGCATCGAAGTACGTCGGCGTCCGCTTGGGCGCTCGTTCTGATCACGACCGTTCTGGCCCTGGCTGGTTTTGCGCCGGCAGCAAATGCTCAGATCCAGCCGCACGCCGGGATGCTCCAGTACCCCGACGTCAGCGCCTCGCACATCGTCTTTCTGTACGCGAACGACCTATGGCTGGTCTCCCGCGAGGGCGGCGTGGCGACGCCGCTTGCGAGCCCGAACGGGCAGGAGCGGTACCCGAAGTTCAGTCCCGATGGTTCGTCGATCGCCTTCATGGGCAACTACGACGGCAACACCGACCTCTACACGGTGCCGGCGCGCGGTGGCGTGCCGCAGCGGGTCACCCACCACCCGGTGACCGAGGTGCTCACCGATTGGGCGGTCGGAGATCGATTGATCTACTACGCGGGCGGCGTCCACGAGTACCCGCGAGCCCAGGAGCTGTTCACCGTCGCTTCGACGGGCGGACTGCCGAGCAAGTTGCCGATTCCGTACGGCGCGGTCGGCGCGATCAGCCCGGACGGTCGATGGCTCGCCTACACGCCGCACACTCGCGACAGCCGAACCTGGAAGCGCTACCGCGGCGGCATGGCGACCGACATCTGGCTTTTCGATCTCGAGGGTTCGGCTTCGAAGAAGATCACCGACTGGGAGGGCACGGACACGCTCCCGATGTGGGCGAGCAATGGACAGCTGCTCTACCTGTCGGACGCGGGCTCGAACCACCGGCTCAACATCTGGAGCTACGACGTCTCGAGTGGTGAGCACAGCCAGGTGACCTCTCACGCCGACTACGACGTGAAGTGGCCGTCGATCGGCCCGGGTCCCGGCGGCACCGGCGAGGTCGTCTATCAGTACGGTTCGGAGCTGCGCCTTCTGGACGTAGCGAGCGGGCAGGCGAACTCTGTCGAGGTGATCATCCCCGGCGCCCGCGCGCGGCTGCGCAAGCAGACGCACGACGTGAGCGACATGATTCGCAGCCGCGGGATCTCGGCGACCGGCCAGCGGGCGGTGGTCGAGGCGCGGGGCGACATCTGGACGATCCCTGCCGAGAACGGTACACCGGTCAATCTGACTCGAAGCGACGACGTACATGAGCGCTATCCGGCTTGGAGTCCCGACGGGCGCTGGGTGGCCTACAGCTCCGATGCTTCGGGAGAGAGCTTCGAGCTCTGGGTCACCCAGTCGGACGGACTCGGCGAAGCGCGCGCCCTGACCGATGCGGCGCGCGGCTTTCTCTACACCCCCTACTGGTCGCCGGATTCGAAGCGCATCGCGTTCTGGGATCAGACCTCGACCCTCTGGCTCTACAGCTTCGAGGGGGACTCGCTGGTCCGAGTGACGAAGAACGAGGGACTCTCGACCGGCCGAGTCGCCTGGTCGTCGGACTCTCGCTGGATGACCTTCACCGCGGCACCGGACGTTCGACAGCCCAGTTCGGTGCAGCTCTACAACGTCGACACCGACGAGCTTCAGCAGGTCACCGCCGGCATGTTCTCCGACACATGGCCGACCTTCGACCGCGACGGCGACTTCCTCTACTTTGCGAGCCTTCGTGAGGTCTCGGGTCCGATTTACGAAGACTTCGGGAGCACCTGGGTCTACGCCTCGACCGATCGCCTCTATGCGGTGCCCCTGCGCGACGACGTCGCCTCGCCCCTCTTGCCCGAGGTCGATGGGGAGTCGTGGGACGAGGACGACGAAGAGGAGGGCGACGACGAAGGGGACGAGAGCGACTCGGAAGACGACGACTCGAGCGACGAGCCGGATCCGATCGAGATCGATCTCGAGGGCTTCGAGCGTCGAGCGATTCAGCTACCGGTCGATCGTGGTTCGTTTCTCGGACTGCGCGTCAACGACAGCGGACAGCTCGTCTACGTCCGGACCGCCAGCTCCGAGCTGCTCGGGAGCTCCTCGATTCGGCTGCTCGACCTCGAGGACGACGAAGAGCCCGAGAAGGTCGTGTTGGCGAGTGCCGACTCGTTCTCCCTGACCGCGGACGGCAAGAAGCTCCTCGCCGTCGATGGCGATCGGATGGCGATTGTCGACGCGAGCGCCGATCAGAAGATGGATACGCTCTCGACCTCGGGGATGGTCGCTCACATCGACCCACGTTCCGAGTGGAGGCAGATCTTCCACGAGGCGTGGCGACTCGAGCGCGACTTCTTCTACGACCCGAACATGCACGGTGTCGACTGGGCCGCCGTTCGGGAACAGTACGCGGCGCTGCTCGATGACGTCGCCTCGCGCGATGACCTCACCTACATCATCGCCGAGATGATTTCGGAGTTGAACGTCGGCCACGCCTATTACCGGCCGGGCAGTCGCGAGGACACGCCCCGAGCCGGCGTCGGCATGCTCGGCGCACAGTTCACTCTCGAGAACGGCGCCTACCGCATTTCGCGGATTCTGGAGGGCGCCGCCTGGGACGCCGATGCGCGCGGGCCGCTCAGCCAGCCTGGAATCGACGTCGAGGAGGGCGACTATCTACTGGCGATCAACGGTGTTCCGATCGATACCTCCAAGGACCCCTGGGCCGCTCTGCAACACATGGCCGGACAGACGGTCAGCTTGACCGTCAGCAACACGCCCGACGATGGGCCGGACGCCCGCCAGGTTGTGGTGGAGCTCAACGGTGGGCGCCGAGACGAGAATCGCCTGCTCTATCGCAGCTGGATCGAGGCCAACCGCGCCTATGTCGACGAGCAGACGGGCGGGCGTGTCGGCTACATCTATGTTCCGAACACCGGCATCAACGGGCAGAACGATCTGGTTCGCCAGTACTACGGCCAGCTCACCAAAGAGGCCCTGATCATCGACGAGCGGTGGAACGGCGGCGGACAGATTCCGACGCGTTTCATCGAGCTCCTGAATCGACCGGTGGCGAACTACTGGTCGCTTCGAGAGGGCGGAGACTTCGTCTGGCCCTACGACGCACATCACGGCCCCAAGTGCATGCTGATCAACGGCCTCGCCGGATCGGGCGGAGACTACTTCCCGTTCTGGTTCCGCGAGACGGGGCTCGGCAAGCTGGTCGGGACGCGCACCTGGGGCGGTCTGGTCGGCATCGGTGGTAGCCCGCTCTTGATCGACGGCACGCGCCTCACGGCGCCGAACTTCGCGTTCTACGAGAAGGACGGTACCTGGGGCATCGAGGGCCACGGCGTCGACCCCGACATCGAGGTCGTCGACGATCCGGCGCTCATGGTGGGCGGCAAGGACCCTCAGCTCGACGCGGCGATCGAACTCATGCTCGAGGAGCTCGAGACGCGGCCCTACCAACCGCCGACTCCGCCTGCATACCCCGATCGCTCCGGCATGGGCCTGCCGGAGTCAGATCAGTAGCACTTCGGCGACTCGCCCTCGGACCGGCTCTGCGCCGGTCCGAGGGTCCGCGCTCCGGCAGTCAGCCCCCGGGGGTGACGGTGTTCATTGTCGGTACCGCCGCCTCTGGGCAGAGTTGGGGTCGTGATGTGGCACTCGCGACTTCCGTGGCGCTCGCCTTGCTTCGCGCTGCTTCTCTTTGTGGCCGGATGTAGCTCCTCCGACTCGCGAACCGACGTGCCTACGCAGCGGTTGCGGTCGCTTCCGTACGCCGGCTCGGTGCCGGTGGCGGCGACCGAGTCAGCGCCCGACGGCGTGACCCACCACGCCGACGGGGCTTCTCCGGGCTACACGCTCTACTCACCGCTCAAGACCCACGCCGCCGTTCTGGTCGGCATGGATGGCGAGCTCGTTCATCGCTGGCGTCGCGAAGCCGGTTGGCAGGGTTCATGGCAGACCATCGAGCTCAACTCTCGGGGTGGTCTCGTTGCGCTCGAGCGGAACGAGTCGCTGATCTGCCTCGAAGGTGACGGTCGGATCGGCTGGCAGGTGGACGGGCAGTTCCACCACGACTTCGACTTCACCGAAGACGGCTGGATCGTCGCGCTGACGCGAGCCGACCGGCGCATGCACGTTCAGGGAGTCGAACTCCCGGTGCTCGAG
Source organism: Candidatus Multivoradales bacterium (assembly GCA_965212505.1). GTDB lineage: Bacteria > Acidobacteriota > Thermoanaerobaculia > Multivoradales > JAHEKO01 > JAHEKO01. Next base: position 3,634,621 of record OZ243123.1, on the reverse strand, counting down.
GACTCGATCACGGTGATCGACCCGCGTGGCCGTCTCGAGCGCGTGGTGCCGCTCGGCGCACTGCTTGGCAAGCTCGTCCCTCGGCCAACGCTCGTGGAGGCGAAGGAGCGTGCGGTGGCGCTCGAGACGAAGGCTCGCTCCTCGTCCCGCGACTCGATCTTCCAAGACATCTTCCACACCAACTCGGTTCACGTGCTGCGTCGACCGATCGAGGGGATCGCCGAGGTCGGGGACCTGCTGCTCTCGGTGCGCGAGATCGATTCGTTGGTGATTGTCGACCGGACGATGCGGCGAGTCCTCTGGCAGTGGGGCCCGGGAGTTGTCGAGCGCCAGCACCACGCCACACTGCAGCCGAACGGAACGGTCCTTCTATTCGACAACGGCACCCGCCGGGGGCGTTCGCGGGTGCTGGAGGTCGAACCTCGCAGCGGGAAGGTCGTCTGGGAGTACGAGGACGGCGACCGGTTCTTCTCGATGACGCGTGGCGGAGTCCAGCGGTTGGTGAACGGCAACACCCTGGTCGCCGAGAGCGACGCCGGGCGTCTGTTCGAGGTGACCTCCGACGGCGATCTCGTGTGGGAGTACTTCACGCCGGCGCGCCGAGTGAAGAAGACCGGGGAGCGAACGCGAGCGGCGGTCTACCGTGCCGAGCGAGTCGACGAGTCGGCCTTGGAACTGGTCAACGGTTCGTCGGCGCCCGGGTCGTCACGCTGCGACCTGACGCAGCCGTCCTGACGAAGCCTCCTCCGCGACGACCCGACCGCGCCGTCGTTCGTAGACGGTGTCGGTGCAGAGCGCACTATGATCGGGCTTCCACCAGAAACGATCGCGCGCGAGTCGCCGAGAAGGAGGTGCCGGATGAAGGTCGTACTTCGGTTGTCGTTAGCCCTTGTGATGCTGATGCTCTCGGGAGCCGAGGCGGCTGAGCGCGCGGAGGCGCCAAAATCGCCACCCCGCGCCGAAGGCGAAGGTGAGGGGCCGTTCGATCGGTTGATCCTGCGCGGCGTGACCCTGATCGACGGCACCGGTGCACCCGCGCGCGGGCCGATGGATATCGTCGTCGAGGGCAACCGCATCGCTCAGATCCGGGGGGTCGGCTTCCCGGGTGTGCCGATCGACCCGCAACGGCGGCCGCAGGCGGGGCCGGGCGACAAGGTGCTCGACCTGTCGGGCCACTACGTCCTGCCCGGCTTCGTCGATCTGCACGGCCACATCGGCGGTTCCATCCGGGAGACGCCGGCGGAGTACGTCTTCAAGCTGTGGATGGCGCACGGCATGACGACGATCAGCGACCCCGGTAGCGGTAACGGTCTCGGCTGGACGCTCGATCACAAGCGCAAGAGCGAGGCGAACGAGATCACGGCGCCACGCATCGAGGCCTACTCGGCCTTCGGGCAGGGACACGATGGAGCGATCTCGACGCCCGACGGTGCGCGGGAGTGGGTGCGTGGAATCGCCGACGAGGGAGCTGACGGCATCAAGTTCTTCGGCCTTCGCCCCGACCTCATGTCGGCCGCCATCGACGAAGCCAAGAAGCACGGGCTCTACACCACCTGTCACCACGCGCAGCTCAACGTGGTCTGGCTCAACGTCCTCGACTCGGCGCGAATGGGACTCACGTCGATGCAGCACTGGTACGGGCTGCCCGAGGCGATGTTCACCGGCCAGGTGATCCAGAACTATCCGCTCGACTATGACTACAACAACGAGCAGAACCGCTTCGTGGAGGCTGGCCGTCTCTGGAAGCAGGCGGCGCCTCCCTATAGCGAGAAGTGGAATGAGGTGATGAACGAGCTCCTGGAGCTCGACTTCACGATCGTGCCGACCTTCGTCGCCTATGAAGGGACGCGCGACCTGCTGCGCAACGCCACCCTCGAGTGGCACAAGAAGCACACCATGCCCTCGCTGTGGCGGTTCTTCCTGCCAAACCGTGCCGCGCACGCTTCCTACTGGTTCTACTGGGGAACCGAGGAGGAGGTCGCCTGGAAGGAGAACTACCGGCTCTGGATGACCTTCATCAACGAGTACAAAAACCGCGGCGGCCGAGTGGCGATCGGTTCCGACTCGGGCTACTCGTTCAATCTCTACGGCTTCTCGCACATCCGCGAGATGGAGCTCTTGCGCGAGGCCGGCTTCCATCCGCTCGAGGTGATCCGCTCGGCGACGTTGATGGGCGCTGAGGGGATCGGCATGGCAGATCAGATCGGCACCGTCGAAGTCGGCAAGCTGGCCGACCTGGTGGTGATCGACCAGAACCCGCTCGAGAACCTGAAGGTCCTCTACGGCACCGGTGCGCTCAAGCTGACCGACGACAATCAGATCACTCGCGTCGGCGGCATCAAGTACACGATCAAGGACGGCATCGTTTTCGACGCTCAGCAGTTGCTCGCCGACGTGCGGGAGATGGTGGCGGCGGCGAAGGAGGCCGAGGGCTACGAGATCACGATCCCCGGGCTGGACTACTAGCCGAGACCGGCGCTCGCCGGCACACCGCTCCCGAACCGGACAGTTCGACAACAGGCTATACATGGGCGCGCTGCCGGCGCTCACGTGCTAGGGTTCGGGCCTCTATTTGTTGTTATTAGGTTGCGTCTTGGCTTGAGCCTCCTGCGGTTAGCAGGGGCGTATTTGATGGAGCTGGGGGATGAAACAGTTTGTTGGTTCTGTTGGGCTTGTAGCTTTTTGTTCGCTGTTCAGCGTCTCAGGGGTTGCGGCACAGACCTTCCAGGAGGTGGGGTCTGACGTCGGCCTGATCCAGGATCACACCGTCGCGGCCATCTGTGCGCCGCCGCTCTCGTCGGGCTCGGCATGGGCCGACTACGACGGTGACGACGACGTCGATCTGATGGTGACAAACCACGGTGGGGCGAACCGGCTCTACCAGAACCAGGGCGATACGAACTTCGACGGTCTGCCCGACTTCCTCGATGTCGCGGTCGCCGCGGGCGTCGATGCGCCGACCGAGGTGAGCATCTCGGCCGTGTTCATCGACTACGACAACGACGGCGACCAGGACCTGTTCGTCTCCAACTGGGGCGGCAACCAGATGTTCCAGAACCAGCTGGTCGAGAGCGGCTCGGCGACCTTTACCGACGTGACCGCCACCGCCGGTCTCGCCGACGAGGGCCGAACGATTACCAGCGCTTGGGCAGACTTCGACGGTGACGGTCACCTCGATGTCTACCTGACGAAGCATCGTGAGTGCCCGGTCCCCGAGAACAGCGCCGATCGCCTCTTCCACGCAAACGGCGACGGCACGTTCACCGACGTCACCACCTGGCTGTGTGACGGCTGCGACGAGATCGAGTTCGGACTCGGCTTCGGCCCCGGCTGGCTCGACTACGACAACGACGGCGATCTCGATCTCTACGTGGTCCACGACGCGATCATGGAGTTCAACTCGGCCAACCAACTCTGGGAGAACCAGGGAGAGGACGACGAGAACCCGGGGCAGTGGAAGTTCGAGAACGTAAGCGTGGCGACCGGCACCGACACTCGCCTCAACGGCATGGGACTCGGTATCGGCGATATCGACAACGATGGCTTGCTCGATCTGGCGATGAGCAACATCGGCCCAAACGTCCTGCTCCACAATCAGGGCGATGGCACGTACAGCGACATCTCGGCGAGCGCCGGCATCGAGCGTTCGATGCTGCCGAGCGGTGACCCCGCCATCACCTGGGGCACGATCTTTTTCGACTACGACAACGACGGCAGGCTCGACCTCTACATCGTCGCCGGCAACATCGGCGATTTCACCGATCCGGTGCAGACGAACGTGATGTTCCGCAACAACGGCGACCTTACGTTTGACAACGTGTCGGCCACGACCGGTCTCGACGGTCCGCTACGGGGCCGCAACGTCACCACAGTGGACTTCGACGAAGACGGTTGGGTGGACGTCTTCGACGGCAACTTCGGCGATGCACCGGAGCTCTACCACAACGACAGCGCTGCGCTCGGCGGTTCCAACAACTGGCTCCAGGTCACCGTCGAGGGCACCGTCGACAACCGCGATGGCATCGGTACGCGCATCTGGGCAACGGTCCCCGCTGGCCTCTCGCAGATGCGTGAGATGACCTCGGGCCCGGCCCACGGTGGCGGCGAGGAACGGGTCGCTCACTTCGGACTTCGCGGATCGACGCGCGCGGACCTGACGGTGCGGTGGCCGAACGGTGCCGAGCAGGACCTCGGCGAGTTCGACGCCGGTCAGCGGGTTCACCTCCGTCAGGATCTGATCATCGAAGCGCCAACGCCCGGCATCATCGGTGCGAACGAAGTGACGATCACCGGTGCCGATCCGGGGCGGGATGTCGTTCTGACGATGGGCCTTCAGCCCGGCTCGAAGACGATCGGGCAGTGCCCCGGTGTGCTGCTGGAGATCAACAACGCCCGCCGCGCCGACCGCAAGCGTTCGGACATGATCGGTGTCGCGACGTTCGACGCGAACGTGCCCGGCGTTCTTGCCGGTCGCACGGTTCTCTTCCAGGCTTGGGAGATCGGCACCTGCCGCCTGAGTAACGTGGTCGAGTTCACCTTCCCGGCTGAGTAGCGGCCGCAGCGCGATAAGCCATTTTTTTGGCACCCCCTCCCCGCGGTCGCGGTCGAGGGGGTGTCCGAAAACTGTGCTAAAATGCGCCCTCTTTTGCTGTCTCGTCCACGTCTTGGCGAGTGTCTTTCTCCCGCTTGAGCGGGAGCTCAACCCAGGGAGCAGGGGATGAAGCGACTTTCTTGTTGTGCTGTAGTTCTGTTGTTGTGTAGCTCGGTCGTCTCAGCTCAGACATTCCAAGATGTGGGCGTCGACGTGGGTCTGACGCAGGACCACACCGTCGCACCGATCTGTGTGCCACCGCTTTCAGCGGGCTCGGCATGGGCCGACTACGACGGCGACGACGATGTCGACTTGATGGTGACCAATCACGGTGGTGCCAACCGGCTTTACCAGAACCAGGGCGACACCGATTTCGACGGCCTGCCCGACTTTCTCGACGTAGCAGTTGCCGCGGGCGTCGATGCGCCGACCGAGGTCAGCATGTCGACGGTCTTCATCGACTACGACAACGATGGCGACCAGGATCTGTTCGTCTCCAACTGGGGCGGCAACCAGCTGTTCCAGAACCAGTTGGTCGAGAGCGGCTCGGCGACGTTCACCGACGTCAGCGTCACTGCCGGTCTCGCCGACGAGGGCCGCACGATCACCAGCGCCTGGGGTGACTTCGACAACGACGGCAACCTCGACGTCTACCTGGCGAAGCATCGCGAGTGTGCGGGCTTCGAGAACAGCGCCGATCGGCTCTTCCAGTCAAACGGCGACGGCACCTTCAGCGACGTCACCACGTTCCTGTGTGACGGTTGTGACGAGATCGAGTTTGGTCTCGGCTTCGGGCCGGCCTGGCTCGACTATGACAACGACGGCGACCTGGACCTTTACGTCGTGCACGACGCGATTCAGGAGTTCAATTCGGCGAACCAGCTCTGGGAGAACCAGGGCCCCGACGCCGAGAACGCCGGCGTCTGGAACTTCGCGAACGTCACCGTTGCGAGTGGGACCGACATTCGTCTCAACGGTATGGGGCTCGGTGTCGGCGATATCGACAACGACGGCAACCTCGATCTCGCGATGAGCAACATCGGCGAGAACGTGCTGCTCCACAACCAGGGTGACGGCACCTATAGCGACATCTCGGCAAGCGCCGGGATCGAGCGACCCACGCTGCCTGGCGGCGAGCCTGCCATCACCTGGGGCACGATCTTCTTCGACTACGACAACGATGGTCGACTCGACCTCTACCTGGTCGCAGGCAACATCGCCGACCTCGCGGAGCCGGACCAGACCAACGTCTTCTTCCGCAACAACGGCGACCTGACGTTCACCGACATGTCGGTGGCGACCGGTCTGAACAGTCCGCTCCGCGGCCGCAACGTGACGACGGTCGACTTCGACGAAGACGGTTGGGTCGACGTGTTCGACGGCAACTTCGGCTACGCGCCGGGCCTGTACCACAACGACAGTGCGGCGCTCGGCGCCAGCAACAACTGGCTGCAGGTCACGGTCGAAGGCACTGTCGACAACCGCGACGGTATCGGCACCCGAATTTGGGCCGCCGTTCCCTCCGGAGTCGAGCAGCTGCGCGAGATCACCTCGGGTCCGTCCCACGGTGGCGGCGAGGAGCGTGTGGCGCATTTCGGCTTGCGCAACTCGAACCGTGCCGACCTCCGAGTGAGGTGGCCAAACGGCGCGGAGCAAGACCTCGGTCGGTTCGATGGAGGTCAGCGCGTTCACGTCAGCCAGGACCTGGTGATCGAGGCGCTTTCGCCGGGTGTCATCGGTGCGAACGACCTGACGATTAGCGGTGCCGACCCGGGCCGCGACGTTGTCCTGACGATGGGTCTGCAGCCTGGGAGCAAGACGATCGGGCAGTGCCCGGGCGTTCTACTCGACATTCAGAACGCTCGCCGGGCCGACCGTGCGACGTCCGATTCGATCGGTGTCGCGACGGCGACCGCGAACCTGCCGGCGCTCGTCGCCGGCCGCACGGTGCTCTTCCAGGCTTGGGAGATCGGCACCTGCCGGGTGAGCGAGGTCTTCGAGTACACCTTCCCCGCCGAGTAGCGGGTCTACACCACGTATCGCGGCCCCGCGTGGACGAGAGTCCCGCGGGGCCGTTTCTCGTCTGGTCGCTACCGCAAGAGATCGATCAGGCGGCTGTACTTGACGATCAGCTCTCGGTCGGCGATGCCGGTGCCACCCGAGCCGACGTCTTGAATCTCGTTGTAGACCACGAACAGTCCGGAGTTGGCGCGCTGGAGCCACGTGAAGCGGAGGTTTGTCGCCCAGACGTCGGCGCGGTCGTTGTACTGCACGAGCGCCTGAATCAGGATGTTCGGCGTGAAGCTGTAGGTCGCTCGGAGCCTGCCCAGGTTGGTCTCGAAGTCGCCGCCCGGCAGGTTGATGTTGTTGTTGATCCAGTCGACTTCCGAAGTGAACTTCTCTCCGAGGCGGAAGTCGAGGCCGGAGGCGACCGACACGCGGTCGCCGCCGAAGAAGCCGCCGATCGTCGGACGCAACGTGAAGCTCACCGGAGCGCCGCGGTTGGTCCAAAAGACCAGCGCCAGCTCCTCGTGGTCGTAGGTTCCGGGTGGCACGATCACGCCGGGTGAAATCTCGAACGGCTCTTTGACGCCCTCGCGGGTGAAGTTGACGCCGGTGTGCACCTCGTAGCCGCTCTTGAACTCCCAGTGGGAATCGACGTGGAGGAACCCCGTCTGCTGGAAGTCGTCCGAGTCCCAGAAGCCGCGGTAGGAGACGTGTGGTCGAACTTCGTGGAGCCCGAGAAACTTCTCCGGCCGGATGCGATAGAGAACGAAGCCTTCCGGCTTGCGGTAGCCCTGTCGCGCGAGGAAGCCGACCTCGGGGCTGAAGTTGTCGCCGACCTCGGTGTAGCCGAGGGAACCGACCAGGGTCTCCGAGTTGTAGCGCCCGAGCAGGTGAAACGCGTGGTCGTCACCCTCGAGGCCGGGGGTGTCGGTCTGGGCGACGAATCCGGTCAACTCGCTGTACTCGCCGATACCCCAGCGTCCGTCCAGGCCGAGCGTCCGATTTGTGTCGTCCGACCCGTCGGCCCGCCGTTCGACGAAGATCGCACCGATCGACGATCGGTTCGGCAGATCGCGGCTGTAGCGGGCGACGGCGAAGTCGTTCTCGGGTGCGATGCCTTCGGTCTCCTCGGTACGCATGCCCAGGATGCCGATGTTGTTCTTGCCCTGCTTGCCCGAGACACGCAGGCCGCCGAGGATCGGGATCTCCTCGCCGCTCGGCCCGAGGCCGATGCGCCGGCTGAAGAAGAGCGACAGTTCGCCCGGCACGCCGACGTCGAAGAGGCCCGAGTTCTCGAGGAAGAAGGGGCGCTTCTCCGGGAAGAAGAGGTTGAAGCGATCGAGGTTGATCTGCTGCTCGTCCGCCTCGACCTGAGCGAAGTCGGTGTTGACCGTGGCGTCGAGTGTAAGGCTCGGCGTCAGGCTGTACTTGAGGTCGGCGCCGATCTCGAAATCCGAGGTTGTCGAGGCGCTTTCGACCCCCGGCCGGCGGCTGTCGGCCAGCGCGTAGGGTGTGAGTTGAAGGTTCCGCTGACGCGGAGGCTCGACACCCTCGAGGTCGCCCGCTCGGGAGACCCAGAAGAGGTTGAACTGGCGCGGCAGGGGAGCCCAATAGGAGGTCTCGTTGCGCCGGCGAATGTTGCGCTGGAAGTTGACGCCCCAGGTGGTCGCTTCGCCCGCCGGGTAGCGCAACGAGCGGAACGGGATGGCGATCTCGGCACTCCAGCCGGTCTCGGTGATCCGCGCCTCGACCTCCCAGGAGGTATCCCAGTTGAGGTTGAAGCTGTTGCCGGCGGTGAGGCCGCCGGAAGACCGTCCGGTGACTTGACCGTCGTACTGAGCCCCCGCCGGGTTGGTGCCGAAGACAAAGCCGCCCTGGCGATCCTGATAGGTATCGAGGATCATTCGGAAGCTATCGGTTTCGTCGAGCGACTCGTCGCGCTGGGCGTGGGCCACGATGATGCCGTTGGGCTCGCGGTCGTGGCAGACGACGCCGACATAGAGCGTGAGGTCGTCGAAGGCCATGTAGACCTCGGTCTTCTCGGTCGCGGGCTCGCCCTCGTCCGGCGTGTTCTGCACGAACCCACTGACCGGCACGACCTCGTGCCAGGCGGGGTCGCTCGTGATCTCGCCGTCCAGGTTGGGAGGAGTCTCGAGCCGCACAGCGCGCGCGGTCACCCGCTCCGTGTCAGCCGACTGGGCGGAGGTGGGGAGAGCAGTCCCGAGGAGGACGGCGGTGCAGGCTGCGGCAACCGCCGCGGTTCGTCGAATCACAGGCGAGGGGATTGTACCCGGTGGCGGCCGGGCTGAGTCCGCCACCGGGACCCGGCGGATCTCTTGGAGGCGAACGTCCCCGGCGGCGAGAGCAGAGAGTGGCGGGACTCTGTGCTCGTCTTGCCGCGACGCAAGATCTGCACGAGCACCTTGCTACCCTACCCACCTTCGGAACGTGAGTTCAGGAAGGATCAGATGGCAATTAGAGGCGAGGTGTCGTTTTCTCTGAAAGACCAGCTCTTCAACGAGCGCACGGTCTCACGCCTGGCCGATGCAATCGCTCAGGCCTATCGGCAGGCAGGTAAGAGGTTCCAACGGGCACGGTTCCTCAAAGCCGTCCTCGAGGGCTTTGCCGAGCGAGAGCTGAAAGCGCGGATCGACTGGATCGTCGAGGTGCTCGGAGAGTTTCTTCCGAGCCGTTACGAAGACGCGCTCGACCTTCTCGAAGCGGCGTTGCCACCGCCACTCGACCCGACGCTCACGGACGACGACTTTGGCGAGTTCATCTGGGTCGTGCCCGGCGAGTACGCAGCGCGCCATGGGTGCACGGTCGAGCAGATCGATCGCGCCTTGGCTTTCCTCGACCAGTGCACGCGGCGCTTTTCAGCCGAGAATGCGATCCGGCCGTTCCTCTCCCGTTTCCCCGATCGGACCCTCGAGTTTGTCCGCCGGGCGGCCGCTAGCGACAACTATCACGTGCGCCGTCTCGCCAGCGAAGGGATCCGGCCGCTTCTGCCATGGTCCGAACGCGTCGTGCTTCCGAGCGCGACCATCGTCGACGTTCTCGACCGTCTCTACGCTGACTCGACTCGATACGTCACACGGTCGGTTTGTAACACGCTGAACGACATCTCCAAGAGCGAGCCGGATGTTGTGCTGGCGACGCTCGAACGGTGGCAGCGGAGCGGGCGCCAGGACTCGGAGGAGATGGCTTGGATGACGCGTCATGCGTTGCGCACCCTGTTGAAGCGAGCCTATCCGCCAGCTCTCGAGGCGTTGGGTTACGCGGTGCCCGCGAACGTGACGGTCGAGAACGTGAGTGCCAGCCCTACGGTTGATGTCGGCGAGAGCTTCGAATGGTCATGTGAGCTCGTGTCGGCAAAGAAGCAGCGGCTGCTCGTTGCTCTCCACATCCATTTCCTGAAGGCAAACGGAAGGCTCGCGCCCAAGGTGTTCAACGTCAGAGACGCACAGCTTGCGAAGGGGCAGCGACTGCAGATTGCAAAACGCCAGCCGTTCAAACCGATCACGACGCGTGTGCTCTACCCGGGTCGCCACCGCGCTGAGCTGGTGGTCAACGGCGCTGTGGTCGCCGAGGCCGACTTCGAGTTGATCGACCCGGCGGCGTGACCCTGCGAGTGTCGGCCCGGGCGAAGGCCCGGGCCGCGCCTTCTGGCTACTCTGCGGGTTTCAGCTGCAGGACCCCGTCCTCGGCGATCAGCGCCTCGATGTCCTCGATGCGCGTGGGCGCGAAGCCGGAGAAGTTGTCGAATCCGTCCTCGGTGACCACGCCGACGTCCTCGATCCGAATGTAGAGGCGCTCTTCGGGCACCCACATCATCGGGTCGACCGAGAAGACGGTTCCCGGGCGAAGCGGGCCGTCACGGTAGGTGCCCACGTCGTGCACCGCCATCCCGACCGGGTGCGAGAGATGGCCGCGGAAGTCGAGCGTCTTGCGGGCCGCCTCGCGGTAGATCTCCTTCGAAAACTCGGTCTCCTCGAAGACCGCGCGCATCGCCTCGGCCGCCTCGGCGTGAATCTGTTCCTCGGTGACGCCCGGCCGAATGCGAGCGAGCAGCTCGTCGTAGTAGCGCAGAATCCAGCTGTAGAGCTCGCGCTGTTCCGCGGTGAACGTGCCGTCGACCGGCCACATGCGGGCGACGTCGGACGTGTAGTAGCGGTAGTCCGGAGCGTAGTCCATGAGGATCAGGTCGCCCGCCTCGAGTTCGCTGTCGTTCCGATAGTAGTGGCCGAAGTAGGCGTTTGTGCCGGCCGCTGTGATCGACCGATAGGCCTCGCCGCGCGAGCCGTTCACGAGGTAGACGTAGCGGGCCGCGGCGTCGAGCTGGTACTCGTAGAGGCCCGGCTCGGTCGAACGGATCGCCTCCATGATGCCGAGCGCCGAGATTTCGCTCGCGCGTCGGATGAGCTCGATTTCGCTCGGGCTCTTGACGATGCGCATGGCGTCGAGAATGGGTGTCAGGTCGGCGATCTCGAACTGTGGATAGCGCTCTCCCAACTTGGAGACGAACCGCCCCTCTCGCGAGGCGGGACCGTCCCACGGGTCGGCAACCGCTTCACCGAGACCGATCAGAATCTCGTCACGGCTCTGCGCCTCGCCCTCGGCGGGCGAGAGCATGGTGTAGAGCTTGGGGAAGGGTGGGCGCAGCAGGTAACGCCAGAGCTGGTAGCCGAGTCGCTCGATGCCGAGCACTTCGTCGACGCCGGTCAGTTCGCGCACGAGATCGGCGTCCTCGGCCGATAGCGTCTTGCCCTCGCCGCGCTCTCGTCGAGCGTTCCGATGCGGCAGGTAGAGGTGACTCTTGCCCGAGCGACCGTCGAGGAGCAGATAGGCGTGCGGCGTCTCGAGGCCGGTCAGGTAGTAGAAGGTGTTCGATTGGCGAAACACCAGGAAGCCGCGAATGTTTGGCGCTCCCTGTACCAGGGCGACGGCGTTGTCGCCGATCGACTCGAGTACTTGTGCTCTCCGTTCGGACAGTTCCTCGGGCTGGAAGTCCGACTGATAGCGGTACTCCTCCTGTGCCGTCGAACTTCCGGCGACGAGACCGAGCACGATGACCCACGCAAGACTCTCTCTAGTCATGCATAAACCTCCTTATAGCGCTGCGAGACTCGAATTGTCTCAGATGGAAAGGGACGTCGAGGAGCCTCACCTTGCACTCGCCACTACGGGGCCAGGGGTTGGGATAGCTCTGGAGCAGATCGAGTCGGCACTTTCGTGCCCGACTACCTAGCCCTCGGGCGGAACCTGATCCGCGAGGAAGCCCAGAATCGCTGACCAGGCCGACTCCCTCGCCTTCGCAGTACCTCGTTGCGTTTCGCCGGGGCCGCCCCCGGACCTGACCGGCGTCCAGCCGGGGAGGTGGATCTCGTGACCGGCCTGCTCGAAGGAGTAGTGGGCGACGGAGTGGGCGTGCTGAGCATCTTCCAGCGAGCGCGCGACCTCGTCCAACATTTCGGCCGCCGGCCAAGATCGGTCGCTGCGGCCAGAGAGCAGAAGTACCGGTCCCTGAATGCGCTCGACAGGTATTCGAGCGGCCGCTCTCTCGTCGTCGCCAGCCTGGGCGAGGCAGGCCTCGTAGATTTCCCTCAGAAGATCCCATCCCTCCACCCGAACGAAAGGTAAGAAGGGCAGCGGGTTTCCGCCCTCTGTCCAGGATGAGAGCGCCTCGCGCGCTCGCGGTGCCTGGAACACCGTCGAGGATCCGGAAATCGAAATCACGCCTGCGACGCTCGGGCGGCTCGCGGCAAATAGTAGAGCCAGTTCTGCACCCTTCGAATAACCGATCAACGTGATGCGTTCGGCATCGACGGACGGCTGGGAGGCGAGCCACCGTGCTCCTTGGTCGAGGTACTCGAGTGGAATCTCGGCCAGCATCGACGGGAGCGACTCGACGCGGAAGTAGGCCAGCGCCAGGGCGGGGTAGCCGTGAGAGGCAAGAATCTGCCCCATCTTCCTCTGCCAGTCCAGACCGCCTCCGGATCCACCGACGAGAAGTACTGCCGGCCCGGATGGCCGGTCGAGCCCGGGGTCGTAGAAGGTTGCGTACAGACCCTCGTCTCGCACCTCCTTCGCTGTGACGCGTGGGTGCTTCACCCACCAGCGGTGCTCGGCGGTGGCGATGGCCGCTCCCTGTCGCCACAGAGAGAACGCGACCTCGAGGGCGGTGGTCGCGGCGGTTCCACCGTCAGCGACCTCCTCCATCGACCAGAGAAGACCAGAGGCATCCACGCCGGAGTAGCTTCCTTCGAGGGCTGGCGCGAGCCGGACGTCGATCTGTCCCGACGAGTCTGCGCGAAAACGGGCCCGGGACTCGAGTGTCTCCCCGTCGAAGCCGACCGCAGAAGCTCGAATCTCGATGACCTCTCCAGCCTCGAGTCCGGTCGCCTTGATCGCGAGCGGGTCGCCGAGAATTCCGGACTCCCGTGGGCTCAGGTGAAGCCCGGCTTCCTCGTGTTGAGCGCTGGCGGCCGGCGCCGCGCCGAGCGCGATCATCGCGAGCACGGCGCAACCTGCTGGCAGAGGATGGAGACCACGCCTCGTCATGCCGGCCAGCCTAGCAGTCGCACCGCAGCGTACTCGGGAGGCGCTCGGGCAATCCGCTAGAATGCGTCGGCACCAGGAAGGAGAAGCCCATGACTCGGAGGTCCACCAGAATCTCGTTGGCGATGCTCGTCGTCACACTGCTCGCAGTACCCACGTTCGCCCAAACGGAGGTCGAAGGTGAGACGGCGGGGGGCGCCTTCTACAAGATCGCGGTTCCCGACGGCTGGACACCCGCCGACGGCCTGGTGATCTGGAATCACGGATTCGATCTTTCTGACCCCGCGCCGAGTCCTGACCTCGGACCGCTGGTCGACGTGCAGCTATCTGAAGGCTATGCGGTGGCGGCGTCGAGCTACCGGCTCAACGGTTGGGCGGTCTTCAAGACCAACAAGGATCTCAAGAGCCTGGTCAGCACCTTCTCGGCTCAGTTTGGAGAGCCGGAGAGGATCATTCTGACCGGAGCTTCGCTCGGCGGTGCGGTGACCGCGCACGCCATCGAGAAGGCGAAACTCCCGAACGTCGTGGGCGCCTACATGTTCTGCGGCGCGGTTGGCGGCAGTCGCAACTGGGACGGAGCGTTCGATCTGAGAATGCTCTACGACGTGGTCTGCCAGGACGTGCCGGAAGCGCAGCTGGCGGGCGGCGCGACCGGCTTGGAGAAGAACTCCGCACTCAGTCAGCTCGAGATTCTGGAGGCGGTCAACGCCTGCACCGGCGTTGCCCTGCCGAAGAAGCAGCGCACGAAGGCGCAGAAGCGGAATCTCAATCAGCTGATCGAGCTGTCCAATCTGCCCGAAAACTTCATCGAGACCGACATGATCTTCGCCACCCAGGCGATGAACGACCTGATCTTCGACAAGGGCAAGCTCAAGGGCAAGCAGGGGCTCGGCAACGCCAACGTCGACTACGGCGACGACGAGATCAACGACACGATCCAACGCGTCGAGGCCAAGCGCAAGCCGAAGCGGAAGCTGGCGAAGAGCTTCACGCCGAGTGGTCGGGTCGGGGACGTCAAGATCATTTCGATCCATACCGATGGCGACGGCCTGGTGATCGTCGAGAACCAGTCCGAGTACGCGTCCGTCGTGCCGCCCGAGAATCTGACCGTAGGCATCGCCGTCGAGTCGACGCCCAGCCATTGTGGGTTTGGCCTCTCCGAGGTGCTCTCCGGGTGGCAGGCGCTCGGGCAGTGGCTCGCGACCGACGCCCAGCCCGAAGTGCAGGACTTGCAGAACGGCTGTCAGGTGCTCGAGCCGCTCTTCGGCGGACCGTGCCGCTTCGACCCGAACTACGTCGTGCCCGACATGGACGGTCGCGTCCGTCTTCGCGACTAGAGCACGTAGGCGGTCACGAAGAGCGCCAGCATCGCAAAGACCAGCGCGACCTTGGCGGCCGCGCCCAGGGCGAGCCCGAACCAGGTGCCGGCGCCGGCCTTGCCGGCGGCCTTGAGGTCGCGGCGTACGCTGTACTCGCCGAGGACGGCGCCGACGAACGGGCCGATCAAGATGCCCGCGAGTCCGAAGAACATGCCGACGAGGGCGCCGAAGAAGGCTCCCCAGGCGGCTCGCGGACTCGCCCCGAGCTTCTTGGCTCCGAAGGAACCGCTCAAGACGTCGACCACGTAGACCAGGACCGTCAGTGCGGCCAGCAGGACGAGAGAGAGCGCGCCGACGCGGGTGAAGCCGTCGAGCCAAGCGGCCAGCAGCATGCCGAGGAAGACCACCGCGGCCCCCGGGAGGATGGGTATGAGCGTGCCCAGGACTCCCAGCAGGATGAGGGCGACCGCCAGGCCCCAGAGGAAGAAGGTCACTGGGCTACCGCTCGATCGGCCGAGGCGCCGGCGGTCTTGACGTAGCGGTCGAGCCAGTCGACGTACCGCGTCCAGCGGTCCTTGACGAACGATGGCGTGGAGATGCCGTGGAACTCGCCCGGATAGACGATCAACTCGGTCGTCTGTCCGAGTCGTTTGAGCGCCATGTAGAGCTGCTCGGAGTTGAGCACCGGCACGTTCCAGTCCTTCTCACCGCAGACGACCAGAGTGGGTGTCACGATCTTGTCGACCTGGTAGAAGGGAGAGAGCTCCTCCCAGAGCGCCTGGTTCTCGCGCTCCCAGGGCAGGCCGAGCTCGAACTCCCACCAGCGTTGATACTGATCGTGACCGTAGTTCGCCGCGTAGAGCGTTGCGCTTGCGCCGGTGATGGCGCCCGCGAAGCGGTCGGTCTTGGTGATCACGTGGTTGGTGAGCATGCCGCCGTACGACCAGCCACCGACGCCGAGCCGTTCGCCGTCGGTCCACCCCCGCTCGATCGCCGCGTCGACGGCGGCGATTACGTCCTCGGTGTCGGGGCCGCCCCACGCCTTGAGGATGGCGGTGGAGAAGTCCTGGCCGTAGCCCGAAGAGCCGCGCGGGTTGGGCATCAGGACGAGGTAGCCTTGCGCGGCAAAGAGCTGCGCTTCGAAGTCGAACCGAGCGTCGTACTGGGCGATCGGGCCGCCGTGGATCCAGAGCACTGTGGGATAGCGCACGCCGGTCTCGAAGCCGGGCGGCTTGACGACGAAACTCTCGATCTTCGTGCCGTCGGGACTCTGGTAGGTGAACTCTTCAACCTCGGCGAGCCGCCACTGCGCGAGCGCCTCGCGGTTGGGGTCGATCTCCACCTCCGAGCCGTCGTCTCGACGGATCACCAGGTAGGGCGGCCGCTGAGGCGAAGTCACCGACGCGACCAGAAGGCCCTCCGACCCCAGGTCGAAGCCGGTGACCACCAGGTCGCCGCCAAAGAGGCGTTCGATGGGTCCGCCGCCGGCCGGCATTCTCGCGAGGCTCTGCTCCCCGCTGTCTTCGAGCAGGTAGAAGAGCGAGTCGCCGTCGAGAGAGTAGCGGGGTCCATAGATCCAGCGGTCGAGTTCTCGGGTCGGGAAGCGCTCGTCGCCGCCGTCTGCGGAGCCGGTGCCGAGGTGCTGGGTGGCATAGACGAACGCCTCGACGTCGGTGATGGCCGTGTAGGCGAGCCGTGCGCCGTTCGGACTCCAGGAGGGAGAATCGTCGGGGCCGGCGTTCGAGGTGACCCGCTGCGGTGACCGCTCTGCGCCTTCGGCGAGGTCTGCGGTCGAGACTGTCCAGATGTCGGTGTTGTAGTTGCTGTCCGGGTCGGGTGTGCGGTTCGACACGAAGGCGATCTGCTCGCCGTCGGGTGACCAGGCCGGAGACGAGTCGTCGTAGTTCCCGGTGGTTAGTTGAGTGAGCCTCCGGTCTTCGAGGTCCAAGACGTAGACGTGCGTTCGTCGACTGTCGAGGTAGCCGACATAGTCCATCTTGAACTGGCGGCGCGTGACGACCCAAGGCTCCGGCTTGTCCTCCGTCGCAGTGCGATCGGAGTCGGAATCCGAATCGGAGTCGGAGTTGTCCTCCTCTTTCGGGTCTTTGAGAACCAGTGCCAGTCGCTCCGCATCGGGCGACCAGACGTAGTCGCTCACACCCTGCTCGATCTCGGTCCTCTGGATCGCTTCGCCGCCGAGGCGATTGAGCGTCCAGACTTGCGTCTTCCCGTCGTTGCGGGCGGCCAGGAACGAGAGGTACTTGCCGTCCGGGCTCCAGCGGGGAGTGGAGGCCGACTCGGTCTTGCGGGTCATTGGAATCGGTGAGCCGCCCCGCGTGGAGGCCATCCAGATCCGTGTGGTCGACCTGTTCTTCTCGAGGTCGACCTCCTCGAGGGTGTAAGCGACCCACTCGCCGTCGGGACTCAGACGAGGGTCGTCGATCCACTTCAGGTCGAAGTAGTCGTCGACTTCGAGCGCTCGACGCTCGGTCGGATCGGGGGGCTGTTCAGCGGCGGCGATGCCGGCCAGGAGGGGGAGTACGAGAAGTGGGACGAGCCGACCCGTCATGCTGCGCGGGACAGGTCGCGGAAGCCGATCAATCGGCCCTTCTCTTCATCCCACAACTTGAGTCGAGCGCAGGCGAAGCTCTCGAGAATGGAGAGCTTGGTGACCCGCTTGAGCTCTCCGATCTCTTCGTAACAGCGTTTCAGACTGTAGTTCGGGATCAGGCTCGACAGGTGGTGAATGTGATGGAAGCCGATGTTGCCGGTGAACCAGTGGAGCACGGGCCCGAGGTCGTAGTACGAACTGCCCTCGATGCCGGCGCGGTGGAAGTCCCACTCCGGGTGGTGCCGCCAGTAGGTGTCTTCAAACTGATGCTGGATGTAGAAGAGCCACATGCCGACGCCGCTGGCGATCAGGAAGACCGGTACGTAGACCTTCAGGAAGGCCGCGATGCCGATCGTCTGCCAGGCGAGCAGCAGCACTCCGGCGAGCAGAACGTTGGTGCCGATGACGCTCGCCCACTCCTTGCGCCAGGTTCGCGGAATGTCCGCGGGGAAGCGATGCTTGAGGGCAAACTGGTAGGCCGGCGCGATGACGAGCAGCACGAACGTGCTGCGATACATCCGATAGCTCAGCCGGCCCCACCAATTGAGTGCGAGGTACTCGCTCACCGTCAGCGTCTCGATGTCGCCGAAGGTGCGGCGATCGAGGTCGCCGGAGGTTCCGTGATGGATCGCGTGGGTACGGCGCCAGTAGTGATAGGGCGTCAGCATCACCACGCCGATCAAGAAGCCGACAAAGGTATTCGCCCGGCGCGACCGAAAGAACGAGCCGTGCCCGCAGTCGTGCTGGAAGATGAACAGGCGGATCAGGAACCCGGCTGTCGGGATCGAAATCGCGAGCGTCAACCAGTACGAGTACTCGAGGCTCCGGTAGGCGAGGTAGAGCCCGACGGCAAACAGTACCGCCGTCGTCAAGAGCTGAAATAGCGCCTTGCGCGAGTTGCCGCCGACGTACGGAGCAAGCAAGGCCTTCCAGTACGCGACCGCCTTCGCCGCGTCGGTACTCGATCGCCCGAGGCTCACAGACTGCGCTTCTTGCCGCGGAGTCCGCGTCGGCTGCCCTTGGGCTTGGCGGGCTTGATCCAATCGGCTTCGCCGCGACCGCCACCGCCGCCTCCGCCGCCTCCGGAACCGAAGTTGGGTCCGTCGAAGCGGGGTGCTGATGGCGCTCGGGGCGGACGTGCTCGGGGCCGATCCTCTGCGGGATTCACCCGCAGGCGACGACCGCCCATCTCGTGGTTGTTGAACTTCTCGATCGCCTCTGCCGCCTCTTCGGGGGTAGCAAACTCGATGAAGGCGAAGCCGCGAGGCCTGCCGGTTGCGCGGTCAGTGGGCAGATACGCGTCCTTGACAGGTCCTACTGCGGAGAGCAGTTCGACGAGCTCCTCTTTTTTGGTCTCGTAGTTGATGTTTCCGACGAAGATCTTTGCTGAAATGGTGCTCTCCTTTCCGTACAGCAGCAGACCCTAGCATGATTTTCTTCGGCCGGTATTGCGCGGATGTGGCAATTTTGGGGTTAATCGAGGGCTCGCCGCGCCGCCAGAACGCGGGGACTCTCGTTCCCGAGTTCCGTGGTCAGGAGGGAGAGCCACTCCTCGCGCGCGGCCTGTTCCTCTTCGCGCGCACCGCGCTCTCGAAGGACGTCGGCACGCAGCTGGAGGGCTTCGAACTCCGTTGTCCGTGGTAGTCGGAGCTTGCGCAGACCCGCGAGTGCGGCCTCGTTCTGAGCCGCGGCCTCGTCGACGCGGCCCAACTCCAGCAGAGCCCGAGCATGCGCCACGCGCGTCACGAGCGTGCGGTCGTGCTCGGCTCCGTGTTCTTCGGCCATCATCTCCATGGCTTTGGCGAGTGCTGCTGCCGCCTCGTCGACCCGGCCCAGTGCAAGCAGCGCTCGTCCGTGGCTCCGGAGCAGCTGCGCATGAGGCGTCGCGTGGGGGATGACCCCGGCCCGGTCGCTCGCGTCGAGTATCGGCTGGGTGAGGGCGAGCGCCTCCGCTGGCCGCCCCAGTTCACTCAGGACTTCGGCGGCCAAGGCGGAGGAGACCTTCACCAGCCGATGCGTCGGTAGATAGACCGCGGTCCGGAGTGCGAGCCCTGCGCGCTGGAGCTCGAGCGCTTCCTCCAGATCTCCTTGGATTTGAGCGAGCGTTCCGAGGTGCGAGAGGCTGAACGCGCTGTACGGATGTTCCGGCCCGTAGACCGTGCGGCGCACCTCGAGCGCTTCGAGGTGGACTGCCCGCGCTCGATCGCGCTCGCCCGCGGCGATGAGGAATGCCCCCAGGTTGTTGAGCTCGTGAGCCACCTTCTGGTGCGTGTTGCCGTGCAGATGCTTCTGGACTTCCAGCGCTTCGGTGGAAAGCTCGACCGCGGGCGGGTAGTTGCCGCGCCCGTACTCGATGACCGCAAGCTGGCCGAGGATGTTGCCTTCGTTGACGTTCTTGGCGGTTCTGCCGTCTCGAATCAGCCCGAGCGCCTCGAGGAACGCCGCTTCGGCGTCCTCGATCTTGCCGGCGTTCATCGCCCGCGTGCCGAAGTGGACGAGCGCTCCGAGCAGGCCGGCGTCTTCCGGACCCAGGCTTCGCTGCTGCTTCATCGCTCTTTCGGCGAGTGCCAACGACTCCTCGCGCTCCTGTCGGAAACCGCGCAGCCGGCTGAGGTGGAAGAGCGCTTCTACGAGGTCGGGGTGTCCTTCGGGGTAGAGCTCTTCGAGGGCTGCGACCGCGTCCTCGAGTTGAAGCTCCGCCTGGTCGTAGCGAGCCATCTCGACGTTGATGCGGCCCAGAATCGACAACATCTTGGCCCGCACCGCCGGCTGGTCCTCGAGTCCCTCCGCGACGCCCGCCTCGGCGCGCTCGATCGCCTCGCGAAGCGTCAGCCCGCGGGCGTCGGCGGTACGCGAGGGGTCGGACATCTCGAAAATGTCGATCAGCGCGTTGGCGACCCGGGTCGCCTTCTCGCTCTCGCGCAGCGCCCGTTCACGCTCCACGGTGGCACGGTCTCGTTCTTGGCGGGCGACGTTCGACTGCCAGAGAATGCCGGTCGCTCCCAGGAGGAGCGCGAGCACGGCAAGGGCCGCGAGGGCGGAGCCGGCCGGGTTCCGGGTGACGAGCTTTCGGAGTTGGTAGCCGACTGTCAGCGGGCGCGCTAGCACCGGGCGACCCGCGAGGAAGCGTTCGATGTCCTCGGCCAGAGCCTGCGCGGAGGGGTAGCGTCGCTCGCGATCGCCCTCCAGACACTGGGAGACGACGGCGTCGAGGTCGCCGCTCAGGTCTGACGAAACCTCGCGGAGGTCGCGTCCCGGCCAGGCAGCCTCGGCCTTGTTCGGGTGAGTCGTGACGGCCGTCGACGGCCGCGAGGCGTCGCGTGGGTTCGCCGGCCGCGTACCGCTCAAGAGCTCGTAGAGCACCACGCCGAGCGAATAGACGTCGGAGAAGGTCCCCAGCGGTTCGCCGCGCGCCTGTTCCGGAGAGGCGTAGGCCGGAGTCATGCTCCGGTGCCGGGTCGCGGCCGCGCCGGAGCCGTCGTCCGCCATCAGCTTGGCGATGCCGAAGTCGAGTAGCTTGAGCTCACCATTGCCGGAGATCAGCAGATTGGACGGCTTCAGGTCGCGGTGGAGGACGAGCTTCTGATGGGCGAAGTGGACGGCGTCGCAGGCGGTGCGGAAGAGCCCGAGTCGGTGTCGAATGGACAGGCGGTGGCGCCGGCAGTACTCATCGATCGGCAGGCCCTCTTCGACGTGTTCGAGCACGAAGTAGGGTCGGTCGTCGTCGGAGATGCCCGCGTCGAGCAATCGCGCGATCGCCGGATGGTCGAGCGAGGCGAGAATCTGGCGCTCGGCGCGAAACCGTTCGAGCACGGCTTCGCTGTCCATGCCGCGCTTGACCAGTTTGACCGCGACCCGTTTTTCGAAGCTGCCGTCCGCGCGCTCGGCGAGCAGAATGACCCCCATGCCGCCGGCACCGATGCGGCGGAGCACTCGATAGGCGCCGACGTGCTCGGGGTCGTGCCCATCATCGTCTGGGGCGCCCTCGGCAAGGTCGGCCAGGCGTCCGGCGGGGCGGTCGAGCGGGCGCGAGGTGGCGGTTTCGACCGCCAGGAGCGAGCGCACCTCGGCGACGACCTCGGGGTCGGCATCTACGCTGCCGAGGTACGCTTCACGCTCCTCGGCCGGGCGATCCAGCGCCTCGTGGTGTAGCTCGACGATCCGATCCCAGAAGCTGGCTCGAGTGCCACTCATCGCGACTCGGCGCCGGGCCGATCCGACAGCTCTGCCTGCAGCCAGGCGCGCGCGGTTCGCCACTGGCGCTTGATGGTCGACTCCGAAACCTGGAGGGCGTCGGCGGTTTCGACCACGGACAACCCAGCGAAGAAGCGACACTCGACGACGCGAGCCGCCTGCTCGCTCATCTCGCCGAGGCGGTCGAGGCAGTCGTGCACCGCGAGCACCGTCACCGGGTCGACCGAGCCGCCCAGTGCCAGGCCTTCGTCCAGGGGAAGCACCTCCTGTCGGCCCCCGCGCTTGGCCGCGTTCTTCCGCCGCGCCCAACTCACGAGGACGTGGCGCATCACCGTCGAAGCTACGGCCAAGAAGTGCTGGCGTGACTGGTACGGCGGACGGCCCTCGCCGAGCAGCTTGAAGAACGCTTCGTGCACCAGGCCGGTGGTCTGCAACGTGTGCCGGGCGTTTTCGGACCTCATGTGGGCGCTGGCGAGGCGCTTCAGATCCTCATAGATCAGCGGTGTCAGCTGATCGAGCGCGTCCTGGTCGCCGGAGTTCGCGGCGCTGAGCAGCTCGGTGAGATTCCCCGTATCCCTGGTGTCCACGATTCGGCGGATTCTAGCGGGTGACCCCAGTTTTGGCCGACTTGCGCCTTCGAGGGTAAGGGTGAACGTACACCCTCTGCGATCGAGAGGAGTCACGTGATGCAATCTGTTCGTTTTCTCTGGGTGCTGTTGGTTCTCGTCGCCGGTTCGACGTTTGGGGGTTCGAACGCTGTGGTCGACGATCTGGGCACGGGCGATCCTCTCGCGGGCCTGAACCTCGATCGAGCCGTGAAACTGGCTCTTCAGGGCAACCCGCCTTCAGGCGTGACCGTTCGCGAGCTCCCCGGCGGCCTGAATCTGATGACGGTGCCGGCCCGAGCGGACAGCCGCCTGACCCGGCAGCTCAAGAGCCAGGCCGGAGCCGCCAAGAAGCTGATCAGCATGACGTTCTTCATCAGCCTCTTCGAACCCGACTTCTCCGCGGGCATCGTCGACTTCGATGCGGCGCCGATTACCGAGCTGGCCTACAACGCGGGGTTCCTGCTCTACAACACGAGTTCCGAGGACGTGACCGCGAAGTCGACCTTCAAGACCAAGGGCCCGGGCCCGGACGTGTCATTTGTCGGCGACCTGACGTTTGCCGCCGACTCGTTCAGCCTCGCGTGGCTCGAGCACGAATCGGGCTGGGACGAGGGTTTCCACGCGATCACGGTCAAGGTGAAGGGCGCCAAGCCGGGCAAGCTCAAGGGCAACTTCTGCCCGGGCTGCGATTTTCTCAACAACTAGACCTCAGGAGGACTCGAGATGAGCGGTGGATTGAATCTGGGCTCGAAAGCACTCCTGTTGGCCTTGTCGGTAGTCGTCCTGACTCCCTCGAGCGCTCCGGCCGAGGTGCCCCTTGGTCTCGGCGAGGACGTGATCTACGCGGGGACCGAGATTCACGTCCTAGGGCCGGGACCGGACCTGCTTGCGATCATCGCCGGCATTGCCGATGCCGGCAAAGACAAGCGTTATCTCGTGCGCCTCGGCCCGGGCATCTATGACGTGAGTGCTCGTCTCGACATGCAGCCGTTCGTCGACGTTCAGGGCAGCGGCGAAAACGTCACGATCGTCCGAGCCGACCTGGCAACCAGTAGCCGCTCGGAGGCTGGCGTGGTGCACATGGCCTTGAACGCGACGCTCTCCGACCTGACTGTGGAGAACACTGCGGCCAGCGGGAACTACATCGTCGCCGTGAGCGCCTACGAGCTTGATTTTCTGGCGCCGACCTCGGGCGTCGAGGACTCGTCGACCGCTCGGCTGCGCCGGGTGACCGCGCGAGCCGCGGGCTCCCCGGACAACTCCACCCGAGCGATTCATCTCGAGGATGCCGCGGTCCACCTGCGCGAGGTGACCGCGGAGGCCACGGGTACCTACAGGAACTACGGAGTCCGAGTCATCGGGTCGCCCCCCTCCGTGGTGCGAGCCTCTTCCACGGCCTCGGGCGGCAGTTCGCGCAACCGCGCTTTTTATTACACGTTCGTGGCGGCCACTGCGAGCGAGACGACCGCCAGCGCGACCGGCACGGAGAGCTACGGCTACTACGTTTCCGGGGACTCCGCGGTGACGGTTCTCAGGAGCACGGTTCGGGGTGAGAGCGGGGCCGTCGAGCTCGAGGGGACGTCGAGCGCGATCGTCGCGCAGTCGTTGTTGGAGGGCGGTGCTGGCGGATCCGATTTCAGCTGTGTAGCGAACACGGACGAGAACGGCGAAGAACTGGATGAACTCTGCGCGCCGATCATGCCCGCTCACACCGGAACCGATCTGGCGCGCGGGGGAGCAACGCGATGAGAGTCGGCGGAAGACCTGGTGACCATGACGCTGGTCTCTGCGCCTCCTCAACTGAGGGTCGGGACCGCTGCCTCGACCCGAGGGTTGATTCCAGGCAGCGACTCACCCAACAACCTCGTCTCGGGAAGGACGCATCATGAAGAGAAGTGCCGACCGATTTCTCTGCCTGTTGGCGCTGGGTCAAGCGCTACTGTTACTGATTCCCGCGCAGGTTTCGGCCCAGGTGCCGCTCGGGCTGAGCGAAGATTTGATCTACGCGGGTACCGAGATTCGAGTTCTTCAGCCCGGACCGGATCTATTGGCGATCGTCGCCGGCATTGCCGACGCCGGCCCGGACCGGCGCTATCTCGTGCACTTGGGTCCGGGTGTCTACGACCTCAGTGCTCGCCTCGAGATGAAGCCCTACGTGGATCTTCGAGGGAGCGGCGAGAACGTCACGAGTCTGCGTGCCGATGCCGGGGGTGATGTCTTTTCTGAATCTGGGGTCGTGCTGATGGCTTTCAACTCGACGCTCTCCGACCTGACGGTGGAGAACACGGCGACCGCGGGAGACACGATCGTCGCTGTTCTGGCGTTCGGGCTCGATTCCGTCGCGGCGGCCTCTGGAGTCTCGGATCCGTCGACCGCCAGGCTGCGCCGCGTCACGGCTCGAGCGTCCGGCGATCCGTCCCTGACAACACGAGGGATCCACCTCGAGGAATCGTCGATCCACATGAGCGACGTGACTGCCGAGGCGACCGGCGCGGGGACGAACTACGGTATCCGGATCTACGATGCGAGCCCAACGGTGGCGCGGGCGACAGCTGTCGCCTCGTCTGGGAGCGTGCGCAACCGCGCCTTCTACATCTCTCGGGACTCGGCGTCGCCGACTCTGGCCGACACGACAGCCATCGCCGCGGGCCCTGCGAGCCACGGTTACTACATCTCCCAAGACGCCGCCGCGACCGTCCTTCGCAGTACGATCCAGGGTGAGAGCGGTGCGGTGGAGATTTCCAGCGATGCGTCCGCTGTGATCGCCCAGTCGCTCTTGGAGGGTGGTGTCGCTGGAAGCGGCTTCAGTTGCGTTGCGAACACGGATGAGAACGGTGACGCTCTGAGCGAGACTTGCGAACCCATCATGGCGTCGTCACAAGGGCACTGAGGTCGCCGCTAGTCCGTTGCCGGCGAGATGACCTCTCGACTCGCCATGTGCTTCTCGATCTCGCCCCGCTCTCTCCACACCGGTCGCATCTCTTTCTTCGAGAAGAGCTCGAGCTGGTCGCCGTTGTGCGCTGAGTCGGGCTGGGTCGAGTTGCCGTAACTCATCAGTGTCACCGCCCGCGGCGGGTCGCTGAACTCGATCACGCCGACCCAGGAGTCGCCGCCAACAGCAACCATCTTCTGGTCGTCCGAGGGTTGGTAACCGACCACGCGGAAGATTCCGAGCGAGCCCGGGCCGCCGTTTGCAGGGTAGTCGTGGCCGTTGCGGCGCACCCGGTAGACGTCGCCCCAGGGGACGTCGAGGGCGCCGTAGTCGGAGCGCACACCCTCGGCGGCTCGCACGAGAGCAGCCGCCGCGCCCGCTGGATCGTCGAAGCCGTCCGGGGTCGCCATCGGCCGCTCTTCGGACCAGCGCTCTGCGTGGTCGACGCCGGCACCGCGCACCTCGCGGGCGAAGCGAGCGAAGAGGACGGCGCCGCGGCTGTGGGTCTCCGACAGGCGGTCCCAACCGTCGAGGACAGCCATCGCCTCCTTGGCTAGCTCGTCGCCTGACGCGTCGACCGCGGCCTGCAAATCGTCGAGGATCCGGTCGGCCATTTCCATGCGGGTGGAGAGCTTGTAGGCGACCGCCTCGTCGAAGTCGATCGACTTGTCTTCCATCAGCATGCGCGCCGACCGCTGGGCCCGGAAGTGCATGAAGCGCGGCGCCATGTAGGGCGGGTGGGCGTTCGGATCCATCGCGGCCGGGAAGGTGGTTGTCCACGGCGGATCGTTGGCGTTCTGGAGCCAACCGGTCGGTGGATCGATCGCTGTCGGAAGCTCGTCGTAGCCGTGAATGTCGGTCCAGAGCCACTCGGAGCTGTCTCCAGGCACCGGCTGTGCCCAGGTGCCCCAGTCGCCGCGGGGGCGTACCGGTGTCTCACCGCCGAAGTGGTGCATGATGCGACCGTCGCGGTCGGCGTACATGGTGGTGAACATCGGCATCTGGAGTGCCGACTGCGCCGCGCGAAACTCTTTGAGGTTGGTCGCTCGAGCCATCTCGAGGTACTGCCCGAACGAACCGGCGGCGTCGAGGCCGACCACTCGGATGGCGATCGCCTTGCCGTCTCCTTGAACGATGACCGGTCCGTGGACCGAGCGCCGCACTGCGTGCAGTTCGTCGACCAGCGTGCCGTCCTCTTGGCGCACGCGAATTACCTGCTCGTCGATCTCGAACTGGCGGACCTCGCCGTCGTACTCGTAGCCCCCCTCCGCAAGGGTCAGCTCGTAGAGGTCGTAGCCGTCGTGGGTATTGACCGTGTGTGTCCAGCCGAGGTGGTCGTTGAAGGCGATGCCGTGGAACGGAGCACCGACGAGGGTTGCGCCGTAGGCGTCGATGTCGGGCCCGGTGAGCTGCACCTCGAACCAGGTGAAGAGGTCGCTCCACGGGAGATGCGGATTGGCGACCAGAATCGCGTTGCCGCTGGCCGAACGCGCGGGGGCGATCGCCCAGGCGTTGGAGCCGGGCGTCGAGTCGACCCGCTCGAGGTAGCGGCCGGCCGAAGGCAGCACGCGCGGGCTGACGACAAAGGTGAAGTGGATGATCCGCTGGTAGTGCGCGAGGATGTCTGCCGGTGTTACCGGCAGCACGATCTCTCGGTCGTCGGCGATGGCGTCGGGGTGCGCGGTCGCGTAGGCGTTGATGCCGTCGGCGAAGGCGTCGAGGTAGGCCTGGAACGAGCCCTGAGCGGCGTACCACTCTCGAGCGCGCTCGGGCGCGCCCATGGTTCGAATCCAGCGATCCGACTCGAGATTCTCCTCGCCGCCCCAGTACTCTGCCGCGCGCCCGCGCGCCTTGCCGATCAGCTCGAGGAGGAGGTCTCCGTGAGCCCGCGCTTGCGCCCAGCCGAGGGCGCGGAACATCGTCGCCGTGTCGTCAGCGAAGATGTGAGGGACGCCCCATTTGTCCCAGAGGATCTCCGTGCCGTCTGAAGTGTCGGCGGTTGGAGTACAGGCGAGGAGCGGCAGAGTGAAGGCGAGCGCAAGAGCGAAACGGGTCTTCATGGGCTACGCAGTCTACCTGCGAGGGGGTCGCCCCCTTGGGCCGGAGCGGAGCAGCGTCGTCACTAGCCCGGCCCGGCGAACATCTGTACCCAGACGACCTCGACACCTTCGCTGGTCTCTCCGAATGCCAGGCCGTTGCCCATGCGCGTGAAGCGGGGATTCAGGATGTTCTTGCGGTGCCCGGAGCTCTCCATCCAGCGGTCGACCACCTCACTGGGCGAGAAGATGCCCTTGGCGAGGTTCTCGGCCAGCGCCGCCCTCCCCGAGAAGCCGGCGGCGACCGCCCGATCTCGAACACTCGACCCGTCTCTGCCTCGGTGGTCGTAGTACTCCTCCACCAAGAGGTCGCGTGCGTGGCGGGCAGCGGCTAGCTTCAGTCGGGGCTCGGTGACGAGTGGCGCTCGCCCTCGCTCGGTGCGAATCTCGTTCACCCGGGCGAGCATCTCAGCGACCGCCGTGTCGACGTCGGTCAGAGGTTCGACGCGACGCCACTCCATCGTGCGCTGCGTGAGGGCCAAGACGATCGAATAGACCGGCCGGCCCTCGTGCGAGGAGATGCCGATGCCGACGTGCTCGAAGTCGCCCTGGATCGACTCGACGTAGCCTTCGGGTCGGACCTCTCGCCAGCTTTCTAGTGGACGATCTCCGGGGTTCAGAATCAGCGAACTCTGAGCCAGCGCGTGGGGCCGATAACCGAGACGGTAGACCGCGCGACGAAGGCCGTTGAGCATTCGCATGTCGACGTCGGGGCTGCCGGTCGCGCCAACCTCCTGGGCGCGTTGGGCCGCCAGATCACAGAGTGTCGGCTCGGCGGCGAGGGGTCGGAGCCCTGCCTCGACTCGCGCAAAGTTGATCGCCGTATGGAGAGCCGCAGCCGATTCTCCTCCGCCGCCGCACACCGGGAAGGCGGCCAGGACTGAGACGACGACCCAAGCGAGAGCCATGCCCTAAAGGATAGCCAGTCGCAACGGGAAGTTCCCGAGTCGATCCGCCGGCCGACAAGCGCTCTTGTCGAAACCCGCGATGGGAAGCCCAGTGACCAACTTCCCGAAGCCCGAGAGCGTAGGCCGGCGGGCCGTAGGTCTCGGCGTGGAGGCGACGGGTTCGGAGACGTGGCCCAGTAGGCCGGGAGGAGAAGAGCGTGAGTGCTTCTACTAGCTCAGGAAGAAGATGATCGCCAGCAGGATCACCAGCAGGATGAGGCCGTAGAGCACCGGCTTGGGCACGATGTCCTTGGCGACCTCCTTCGCCACCGCCGCGGCGAACTCTGTCTGCGAAGGGGCCTCGACGGGAGCCGGTTCGCTCGCGCCGCCGGCGGATCGGGCCTTGAGCGTCTCGTTGAGTCCCTCGAGACTCTGCTTGATAATCGCTTTCGAGGAGCTCTCGAGCAGACGTTGGCCGACGCTCGCAACGCGGCCGCCGACCTGGGCGTCGCCGTCGTAGGTGAGGCGGGTCTGCTCGCCTTCCGCGGCGATCTGGATCTGCGCGGTTGCGTTGACGAAGCCGGGCGCCCCCTGGCCGCTGACCTTCATGGAGTAGCCGTTCGGTGGGTCGAGTTCGTCGAGCTCGACCTTGCCCTGAAACTTCCCCTGGACCGGTCCGACCTTGATGTTGAGAGCGCCTTGATACTGGTTCTCACCGACCAGCTCGAGTCGGTCACAACCGGGCATGGTCGCCGCCAATACCTCGGGGTCGAGCAGGCCGTCCCAGACCTCTTGCTGGTGCGCGTCGAAAACGTAGTCGCCAGCTACCTTCACGGAGGCGCCAAACTATCACAGGCTCGCGCCACGACCGGGCTACGGCGAGTACGTGAGCTGTGGGGGCTCGAGGGTTTCGATCCACCACCCCTGGGCGCGGTTCAGTGTCGGCGCGCAGGTCGAATTCACACCGAACCTGTCGAGGAGAGGGTGGTCATATCGTAGCTCGGGTAGGGTCGCAGCGCTCGAACCGCGCGAGTCGCCGCAGCGATACATCGGCGCGCCGAGAAACAGAAGCAGGCCGAGGAGCGCCGAGGCGACTAGATAGGCTTTCGCGCCAAGGTGGGCGCCACGAGCGGTTGCCTGATCTCGATGTCGCTCGCCCAGCCAAAAGACCATCGGCAAGACCGCGAGATGAAACAGACTAAAGGCATACCACCGCGAAACCGTGAGGGGTGAGAGTGCGAAGGTGACAATCAGTGCAACGAGTGACCATCGCGTGACCCCCTCGAGCCAAACTCGCTCGCTGTCGTCGGAAGAGCCGGAGTGACCCCAGCGACCGATGGGGCCGCGCCAGAGTCGAAGGTTGGCCCAGAGGGCGACCACAAAGGTCGAGACATAGATGATCGAGGCAGTCAACGCGAGCGGCATCGCGAGGCGTGCCTGGGCCGCGGCGCCCAGGAACCGCGTGAAGTCGAGCGTAAGGAGCTCGCGGGGGAGGGCGAGCGACGCGTAGCGAACCCAATAGACAGCGGCTCGGAGAGCCGTGTTCGCTAGGAAAAACCACCGCCCTGAGTCGACCTCGAGCGGCGGTAGTGAGTCGCTGAGTACCGCCGCGATCCAGGGTAGGAGTGTTGCGATCACGACGCCTGCGGCGAGGATCGCGCCTCCGAGGTGGAGGCGGACGTAGCGCCGCCACCAGAGGAACAGTGTGCAGGTCGCGAGCGGCAGGGTGTGCAGCGCGATCTGAGCTCCGAGTCCGATCACCAACACGTGCCCGAGGCTTGGCCAAAAGCGGGCTTCGCGCCGCATCTTGTTGGCCGTCCACAGGTGGAGAGCGCCAATCAGAAAAAGGTAGTTCGGATTCCAGAGGAAGGCCGAATGGTATAGGCGCCAGGGGCTCAACCAGTAGAGGATCGCGAATAGCAGGCGTTCGGTGGGGCTGAGCAACCGCTTCAGCAGCCGGTCGAGGAGGATGTAGGCGAGCAGGTGGGAGGTGAGGACCAGCAGAGTGGCGGCTCGGTGGTGTTGCCAGACGAGCAGAGGTAACCCGACAAGGGGGGCCGTCAAGGCGCCCGGGGTGAAGTGTCCCGTCGTTGTCGGATTACCGTGCGGCGCCCACTCGCCTTCGAAGGCGAGCCGCCAACCGAGCCCGAGGAGATTCAGCTGGTCGGCGGCTACTTGGCTCTGGCTGACCATCGCTCCAGATATCAAGAGGCCGAGCAGGAAGACGAGCGCCGACAGTTTCGCCGGACGGAAGACGGAGGAGGACATCGTTTCGCCCGTCTTAGAGTCCGCAGGATCGGAGATCCTTCGCGACTCGCCTTCTGTGAGAGATCTGTCGCTAGCGCGCCGGCCACTGCGTCGTGTAGATGTCGGCGCCGATCCACTCGCGGAACTGGACGATCAGTCGCTCACCCCGGGGGTCGAGGGCAATGGAACCGTAGCGTCCCGCGGAGACCTCACCGAGGGAGAGCAGCTCGGCCGTGCCGAGGTCGAAGTAGAAGAGCTCGCGGGGTGTGTTGCGGATGAAATACACGCCTTCGTCCGAGAGTGCCCACCCTTCGGCCAGGGGATCGCTTTGCGCCGGCAGCACCTGCTGCCCGGGTCCGCCGCTGACCGGCATTCGGCTGAGACCGCCCGGTTTTCTCGTGGAGTAGTAGAGCCAGGTTCCGTCTTCGGACTCGCGGGCCATGTAGCCGCCGCCGGTTGTGACCTGCTCGAGCGCCCGGGGCTCCGACTCGAGGTCGACGCGCCAGACCTCGAATGCACCGGTGCGGTCCGATCCGAAGTAGACGTACCGACCGTCGCGCGAGAAGCTCGGGGTGGTATTGAGCGAGTCGCTGTCGGTCAGGCGCTCCGCAGCCTCGCTGCCGAGCAGCAAGCGATAGATCTGACTGGCGCCGCCGGTGCGCGCCTCGAAGACGAGGCTCCGACCGTCGGGCGACCAGTTTGGGTGGGTCATGTGTGGGCCACCGAAGGTGAGGAGCTCTTCCAGTTGCTCTCCGGCTCGATCTCCCACCCAGATGCCGGGTGCCCCGTTGCGGTCCGAGCCGAACGCGATCCGCTCGCCATCGGGAGAGAACATAGGCGACCAGTCGGTTCGACTGGAGTGTGCGAGCCCGCTCCAGCCGGCGTCTCCTTCAAGATCCAGCTGCCAGAAGTTGGAGCGGTCCTCACGGGTCAGGTAGCCGAGCAGGCCGGAGGCGCCGAAGAGTGGGAAATAGGCTTGGGTGCCGAGCGGCAAGCGCCGGATCTGCTTGCCGTTGGCCGACATCCACGCCAGCTCGAACGTGCCGAGGTGCTGACGGCCGACGACCAGGCCCTTTCCGTTGGGCGTCCAGGTTGCGCCGCGGAAGCTCCCGGGCTCGCTGGTGATCTGTTCGAGCTCGCCGGTCTCGAGGTACAGGCGGAAGAGGTGATCGACCGCCTGGGTACGCGTTCGGCGGAAGACGACCGACCTCCCGTCGGGATGGAACTCGGGGAACCGGTCTCCGTTGTAGCCTGCTGGAGGGTCGGTCAGGATTCGGGTGGTCCGGCTCTCGAAGTCGAACAGCTCGAGCCGGTACGGCCCCTGACGCTCTCCCCAGGTGGAGATCACCAAGGAGCGGCCGTCAGGAGACCAGTGCATCAGGGGAACGCTGCCGCTTCCACACGGACGCAAGAGCGTTTCGGGGCCGCCGAGGGCAGCGATCTGCAGAACCTCGCAGCGATCGGGCCCGCGCCGCGCAAACGCGATGTAGCGCCCGTCCGGCGACCAGGTCGGCGACACGGTGTGCCCCGGCCGGTGGGTCAGCTGGATCGTGGTGTCACTGCCCGGCTGCTTCATGAAGAGGTCGTAACGCGAACTGCCGGGGCGCGCCGCGGCGAAGACGACTCGACTGCCGTCGGGCGAGGGCGACGCGTAGCCCTCGATTCCGGGCCAGGTGGTCAGCGGTACAGCCTCGAGCCCGTCTCCCACGTCGGGACCTCTCGAGGGGGCCAGACCTCCGATCGCCAGAGCGACCAGGGTCAGAAGGCTCCCGATGGCGGCGATCAGACTCCATCGACCCGCCCGATTTGTCGGCTCGGCCGGAGCTTCCACGGGCATCAGACCCGGAATCGGGCTGACCTCCGCCACCAGCCGGTAGCCTTTCTTGCGAATCGTCTCGATGTAGCGCGGCTCTTCGGCCGAGTCTTTGAGCACGCGCCGGAGCTGTACGATCGCTTGGGTCAGGGCGTCGTCGGTGACGAACGAGCCGTCCCAGGCGCGCTCCAGGAGCTCCTGCCGAGAGATCACCCGACCCGGCTCGCTAGCGAGACAGAGCAGGACGTCCATCGCCTTCGGCTCGATCGGCGTCTCGGCCCCATCGACCACCAGTCGATTGACCTCGGGCTGCACGAGGCATTCGCCGATTCTGAAATCGACAGGAAGATCGTCGACCATTCCGCGATTCGCCAGAGCTTCTGCCATTCAGTCGCCCCTCGGCGGGTCGCAGTCCCGCCCGGAGAGTGTCTCGGTCGTTACGCCAAGGGACGCTAGCACAGCGCTTGGGCCCCTCGTCGTTTCCTCGGGCAATCCTCGCCTGCAGTTCCGGCCCGTAAACACGGCCTCTCCGAACAATCGGGGGGTGCCGCGATTCCGCGGCCATCTGGACATTAGGAGAGGCGCAATGAAGCGAGTCAAGGTCCTAGGGGTCAGTACGTTTCTGCTGGCCTGCCTGCTGCTCCCCGTGGGGGTCGCGCAAGGCCAGGTGGGCGGAGAAATTCAGGGAAGGGTGGTTTCCGACGACAACGGGGAGCCACTCCCCGGCGTCACGGTGACGCTCACCAACACAGAAACCGGGGTTTCGAGCTCGGCGTTCACCAACGCCGACGGAATCTACAAGGCAAAGGCACTCAAAACCGGCACCTACGTCGTGGCCGCGGCGCTCGAGGGTCTGCAGACCGTGCAGGCGGAGAATGTGGTGCTACGGCTCGGCCAGATCTTGGACGTCAACTTCAACATGGGCGTCCAGACGGTGACGGAAGCGATCACCGTGACATCGGACTCGCCGATCCTGGAGAAGGGTCGCGCCGGAGCGGCGGCTTATGTGAGTGACCTCGAGATCGAGGCGCTGCCGATCATCGGTCGCGACTTCAAAGAGTTCGCCTATCTGACGCCTACGGTGCAGAACGACACGGTGCGCGGTTTTGTCACCATGAGCGGACAGCGCGGCATCTACACCGGCTTGAACCTCGACGGTGTCGACAACAAGAGCGCGTTCTTTGGCTACGGCACCGGTGGCGAGGCGACCGAGAACGACGGTCTGGTCGTGGCGCAGGACTCGGTGAAAGAGTTCCAGGTCGTGACCAGCGGGTTTGCGCCGGAGCTCGGCGCCGACGGCGGCGGCTCGATCAACGTCATCACCAAGTCGGGCACCAACGATCTCAAAGGGAGTGCGTTCCTGTTCTTCCGTGACGACAGTCTGGCGGAGGACCAGCCGGCGTCGCCACTCGACATCACGCAAGGGCGCCCGAACGCGACTCCGGTAAACGAGTTCGAGCGTCAGAACTGGGGCGCTTCGATCGGCGGGCCGATCGCCAAGGATCGGACCCACTTCTTCTTTTCCTACGATCAGACCTCCCGCGACGAGCCCTTCCGCGACGATTTTCAGACTCGCGGCGGCTACGACGCAGTCCTGGCGCGGGCAGCCATCGAGCCGGCGTTTGCCGATCTGATCGCTGGCTATACGCCGAACAACGACGGTATCGCTGCGGCCGATCCGGTCAACGGGCGGACGGCTTCCGGCACCTTCCTGCGTTCGGTCGACAATCTGATCCTCTTTGGCAAGGTCGACCACCAGTTCACCCCGTCGCAGACGTTCTCCTTCCGGACGAACTTCACCGACTACGAGCGCTTCAGCGACTTTGCGGACGAGGAGTCGGAGAAGCTCGAGGACACGATTTCGATCGTCGGCCAGCTGGTCTCGGTGATCGGAAGCAACAAGGTCAACGAGGCGCGGGTGCAGTTCGCCGAGGACAACCTCGACCGGCTGTCGACTCGGGTCGGTGACCCGATCGAGGCGCAGATCCGATTCCGCGACAACACCGCGGGCCAGGACCAGATCGGCAAGTTCGACTTCCTGCCGATTTTCGTCGTCGAAGAGAAGACTCAGTTCCAGGACAACTTCTCGTACCTCTTTGGTGAGCACGATCTCAAGTTCGGTATCGACTACCGGAAGGACGACTTGAGCCAGCTGTTCAAGGGCAGCTCGGACGGTCGGTACGACTTCCAGACGCTCGACGACTTCATCAACAACAACGCGTCCAACGTGCGCATCTTCTACGGCAACGTCACCAATCCGAACTACGAGGAGACGCAAGAGTTGCTGGCCCTCTACGCTCAGGACACCTGGCGTCCGAGCGATCGGCTGACCTTCTCGTACGGAATTCGCTACGGCGCGACGTACAACCCGGGCGATCTGGAGCATCTCTTCCCCGAGGGGCGCGAGATTCCCGACGACACCGACAACTGGCAGCCCCGTTTTGGCTTCACCTACACCCCGAGCGCGAGCGGTCGGGACGTCGTGCGCGGCGGAATTGGACTCTTCACCGGTCGCACACCGAGCCTCCTGTTTGCGAGTCAGGTGCAGCAGAACGGGATCTTCCCAAACTTCGGGCGCGTAAATGTCACGGCAGGAGATCCAGCTTTTGTTCCCTGCTGTCAGGACATCGACAACACCAACCCCCCCGCCGGTTCGCCCAACTCGCCGGCCTACGTCGATCCCAGCTTCGAGGACGCAGAGAACCTACGCCTCAACCTCGGTTACGAGCGGCAGCTCCGTGACCACTGGTCCGCGGGCGTCGACTTCGTCTGGTCCGAGGGCGAAAACCTGCAGTCCAACATCGATCTCAATCGGACGTTCACTCTCGACGCGTTCGGTCGTCCGGTCTATTCGGGGACCCGCCCCAGAGCGGAGTTCAACGAGATCTTCACCCGTCAGTCGATCGGCGAGTCGGAGTATCAGGCCCTGACCTTCAAGGTGCATCGTCGCTTCTCGGGGCGTTACCAGTTTCAGGCCCACTACACCTGGTCGCAGGACGAAGATACCGATTCGAACGAGCGCACGGCGACCGACGTCACCGTCAGCGTGCCCAACGATCCGAACTACGACTGGGGCCTCTCCGACCGCGACGTGAAGAACCGTCTGGTCGTCAGCGGTCTGGTCGAGCTACCGCTCGGCTTCCGGGTCAGCGGCATCGCCGAGTATCGTTCGGGTCGCCCCTACAACCCGACCGACTCCGGCTTCGACTTCGCCGCCTGCGCGGGCTTCGCCCTGGGCTTCAACTGCCCCGACGCGCGCCCGGTGGTGAACGGCGAGGTTGTGGCTCGCAACGCCTACCGCAACGAGTCGGTCGAACGGCTCGACGTGCGGGTCTCGAAGCTCTTCAACTTCACCGACAACTACCAGTTCGAGCTGTTCGTCGAAGTGTTCAACGTCTTCGACGACAACTTCTTCGCGGTCGACGGAAGCTTCAGCGGTGACAGTGAGCGGGATCCGAACACGGCAACCTTCGGGTTGGCCGACACTCTGATCACCACTCCACGGCAGATTCAACTGGGCGGTCGTTTCCGGTTCTAGTTAGCGGAGCGAGAGAGACAGACCCCCCTTTCCCAGCCCGCCGGCGTTCGCGCCGGCGGGCGTTTTCAGCTCTCTCGCCGTCTCTGGAGTTGTCCACGTAGAAGCTGGCGTCGAGATCAGGCGGGTTCGTCGTGCCCAGCCGCTCTGGTTCGGTAGCCCGCGCGGGCCGTGCCGCGTCTGGCCGGCAGTGAAGCGAGCGCCGTTGCCAGGTCGAGTAGCGAGCGCAGGTTGTGGACCGGTAGGAAGTCGTCGACGAAGGGCAGCGCCGCTGCCATGCCCTCGACCAGCGGTTCGTAGTCGCGGTGACCGAGGTGCGGGTTGAGCCAGACCAGTCGATAGCAGCGGTGCTGGAGGTGCCGCATCTCGCGGCGGAGCTCCTGAGCGTCTCCTCGCTCCCAGCCGTCGCTCGCAACGACGACGATCGCGCCGCGCCGCAGGACGCGGCGACCCCATCGACGGTTGAACGCTCCCAGCGACTCGCCGATGCGCGTGCCGCCCGACCAGTCGACAATCTCCTGCGCCGCCTGTTCGACGGCGACATCAACATTGCGCACTCGGAGCTGCTGCGTGATGCGGGTCAGGCGGGTGCCGAAGACGAAACACTCGACGTCGCGCAGGCCGTGCAGACAGCCGTAGAAGAAGTGAAGCAGCAGCCGCGAGTACTTGTCCATCGAACCGCTGATGTCGGCCAGAAGGACGATCGGCCGTTGCTTGATCTTGGGCGTCAGTCGCTCCAGACGGATCGGCGTGCCGTCGTGCTTGGCGGCGTCGCGCAGCACCCGCCGGAGGTGCAACCGGGCGCCGCGGTGCGCCGGGAGGTGGCGTCGGCTCACCCGCTCGGCGGCTTGCCAGCGCAGATCGTGAATCTGGCGGCGAACCTCGACCAACTCGCGGTCGGTGAGCTCGGCGAAGTCACGCCGTTGGAGCACCTCGGAGGCGCTGTACGCACCCGCTCGATCGCCGACCTCGATCTCGGCCGCTCGGTCGTCTACGTGTTGTCCGACAACGTGGAAGGCGTCCAGACGTGGTTCGTCTTCGCCCGGTGTCTGAGGTCGTGGTTTCGGTAGACGAAGAGGGTTGCCCTGGGTGTGGGCACTCCAGAAGTGTTCGAAGACGGCGGCGAAGAGCCGGAGATCTTCATGGCGCGTGACCAGAAGGGAGCGCGCGACTTGCAAGACCTGGTCGCGGTCGCCCACGTCGACCCATCCGAGTGCGCGCGCAAAACGGCGCACCTGATCGGGCGCCAGCGGCAGCCCGGCCTCCCTCAGGAGGCGGCCGAAGAGGACGACGTTCTCGAGCAGCGACACAGCCTAGCCGGCTCCCGCTAGGAGGTCTGGGCCAGGAGCTCAGCGGTTCGCGGCTTCAACCGGTCGACGTCGTCCTGGTACTTGAGGAGGAACCCGAGCGTCGACTGGACAACTTCGGGCTCGAGCCGAGTGCGGCCCAGGTGCGTGAGCGCCTCGGCCCAGTCGAGCGTCTCGGATACGCCCGGCAGTTTGTACAGGTCTTCCGTGCGCACCGCCTGGACGAAGGCGACGACCTGGCGGTTGAGCTCCTCGTCGAGACCGGGCACCCGGCGACGCACGATCTCAATCTCACGCTCGAGGGTCGGATAGTCGATCCAGTGATAGACGCATCGCCTCTTGAGCGCGTCGTGGACCTCCCGAGTGCGATTCGAGGTGATCACCGTGATGGGCCGATGTTTGGCGCGCAGAGTGCCGAGCTCCGGAATCGTCACCTGAAACTCGGCCAGGAGCTCGAGGAGGAAGCTCTCGAACTCTTCGTCGGCGCGGTCGAGTTCGTCGATGAGGAGGACAGGGCGTCGATCGCGGCTGGCGTCGATCGCTTGCAACAAGGGCCGTCGGAGGAGGAACTCCTCTCGGTAGATGTCGCCCGTGGAGGTGCCTTCCTCGCGGCGCGCCTGGATCTCGAGTAGTTGGCGAGGGTAGTTCCATTCGTAGACCGCCTGCCCCAGATCGAGCCCTTCGTAACATTGCAGACGGATGAGCTCGGTCTCGGCGGCTCGGCCCAGTACCTTCGCGACCTCCGTCTTGCCGACGCCCGGCTCGCCCTCGAGGAAGAGCGGTCGCTCCATCTTGAGTGCCAGGAAGAGGCTCGTCGCGAGTCCCGTGTCGGCGACGTAGGACAGCCGCTCCAACTCTTCGGAGGTCTTCTCGATCGACTCGAACATCTCTCTTCGATCAGCGTACCAGGCTATTCTACGGGCCGTCCTGGAAGGGGGCTGCGAGAGATGAAGGCGAAGATGGCGGTTCTGATCACCGGTGCTGGCAGTGGCTTCGGCCTGTTGACGTCGAAGGCGCTCCTCGACCGTGGCCACACGGTACTCGCGACCATGCGCGAACCGGAGGGCCGCCATCGAGACACTGCGGGAGAGCTGCGGAGTCATGCCGAGGGAGCGCCGGGTGGTGTCGAGATCCTCGAACTCGACGTCACGAGCGACGACTCGGTCGACGCGGCCGTGACCCGGGGCCTCGAACGGGTCGGCCGGATCGACGTCGCCGTCAACAACGCAGGGGTGAGCATGTCCGGCTTTGCCGAGGCCTTCACCGCCGACGAGATGGCGCGCTTGATGGATATCAACGTGTTGGGAGCGCAGCGCGTCAACCGCGCTCTGCTGCCGTCGATGCGGGCCGCTCGGTCGGGGCTCCTGGTGCACGTAACCAGCACCTTCGGTCGCTTCGTCGTGCCGTTCGTTGCGCCCTACACGGTGACCAAGTGGGCGCTCGAGGCCCTCGCAGAGAGCTACCACCTCGAGTTGCAGGACACCGGAGTCGAGGTGGCGATCGTCGAGCCGGGCGCCTTCGACACCGGACACGCCGAACGGATTCAGCGGCCGGCCGACACCGAGCGCGAGGCCTCCTACGGAGCGCGCGCCGAGGTGCCTGGCCGCATGTGGCCGGGGTTTGTCGAGAAGATGGCGGCCGCGCAGCCCAACCCTGGAGACGTGTCGGAGGCGGTCGTCGAGCTGATCGAGTCGCCCGCAGGATCGCGCCCGCTGCGCCTTGTGGTCGATCGAGTGACGGGCGGCGATGTCGTGGAAGAGATGAATCGCAGCGCCGCTGAACTGGAGAAACGCTACCTCTGTGAGATCGGCGTTGCGGCGGCGCTCGGACTCGACGACAAATTGCCCTCGACGTAGCGTGTTCCTCAACCGGAGCGTGCTCGCTGCCGTACCATAGGGAGTGAGTGGCACTCGAGTTGCACGTTCCGCGACGGGTGCCGAGCGCAGGTGCCGGCAGTCAATGACGTCAGTGGTGTGGGGGGATCCGAGATTGCAGCGTAGACGAGCGGCTCATTTCAGTACCTTGCTAGGTGTAGCCCTTCTGGCAATCGGTGGTTCGGGTTGTGGGTCGACGACGACGGCCCCTGTAGCGAACCCGGCGGTCCGTGTGACGATCGAGCCGGAACCGACCTCGGAAGAGGTCGCATCGCCAGCCGTTGCCAGTGAAGAGGCGGCGGAGCTCGAGCGCCTCTATACCGTCCTCGAAGCCTGGATCGAGGAGTTCGAGGAGGGCGTTCAGATCCTCCTCGAGGGCGACCGCGAACTCGGCGGCGAGCAGATCGCCGCCGCCACGGCTGCGATTCGCCAGGCCACGGTGGCGTGCTCGCAACGAGACGGCTGCGACCTAGACGTCTTCTTCGCCGCCTACGACTACCTACTGGACCAACAGAGCGAGGCTCTGCAGACCCAGACCTTCCAGCTGGTCGAGTTCGAGAGCGAGGCCGCGCCCGAAGTGGACGAGGTGCCCGCAGGTGACGAAGCCATGCGCGCGGCCCCGGCGGAGATCGCCCGATCGGCGAGGCTCTTCCGAGGCACCGATCTCGAGGAGTTGATCAAGATCAACGGTCCGGTGCAGGCGGCTCTGGACGACTGGCTCACCTGGCTGCGGCCAGAGCTGATGAAGTCCTGGCACAACTACCAGTTCCTGCGCTCGCGCATGGCGCCGATCTACGAAGAGGCGGGGCTGCCCGAGGCGCTGCTCTTCGGCATGCTGGCGACCGAAAGCAACGGCAAGGTGCATTCCTACTCGAGGGCCGGCGCGGCCGGCCCGCTTCAGTTCATGCGCGGTACGGGTCGCATGTACGGCCTGCGAGAGGTCGACGGCTTCGATCTGCGGTTCGACCCGGCTTCGGCGACGCGCGCCAACGTCGCCTATCTGAACAACAATCTGGCGCTCTTCAACAACGACCTCGAGAAGGTCCTGGCGGCCTACAACGGTGGCGAGAGCCGAATGGGGCGGATTCAGCGCAGCTACGGTAGCGCTTCGTTTTGGGATCGGCGCGTCTATTACCAGTTCCCGCGCGAGACGCGCGACTACGTTCCGCGCGTACTCGCCGCGGCTCTGCTCTTCCTGCAGCCCGAGCGTTACAACCTGGAGTTTCCGGTGCTCGACACCGACACCGTTCGCCTCGAGGTCCGCAATGAGATTTCGCTCGGCGAGCTCTCTGTCTGTCTGGGGCAGCAGGGGAGCGCCACAGGCTGGTTCCGGACACTACGCAATCTGAACCCACGACAGGACGCGGGAGATCGATTCCCAGCCGGGAGTGAGGTCGAGGTTCCGGCGCACCTGGTCGAGGTTTACGAACGCAACTGCCTACAGGGTGAGCTTCTGGCTCAGGCGCGCGCTCTTGGCGAGGCCAACTACCCGGCGCAGCCGAGCATGATCCCCTACCGAGTGAGGCAGGGCGACACACTGGGCCGGATCGCTTCGCGTTA
This sequence comes from Candidatus Multivoradales bacterium, assembly GCA_965212505.1. Taxonomy (GTDB): domain Bacteria; phylum Acidobacteriota; class Thermoanaerobaculia; order Multivoradales; family JAHEKO01; genus JAHEKO01. The sequence continues at coordinate 3,594,482 of OZ243123.1, read as the reverse complement.
TCCGTGCGTCGGTCTGCGAGAGTTGGCCTCGATCAACCGGGTGCGTGGACCGAGCTATCTGATTCGCGTGGGACAGCTCTTGCGCATTCCAGACTGCCGCTGACCGACGGTCGCCTACGTCTGGGTTAGAATCAAACCACTCGCCAGCGGTAGCTCCGGCCTAGACCGTAGAGCCGGCCGCGCGACGATCTGATCCCTTGTGTTGATTGCGCTCATGATGAGCGTTTTTGAATCTTTTGGAGGTGTTTGATGGTGAAGGGACTTGTAGCAGCGACGCTGTTGCTGGCTTGGGGGCCTGTTGCGCATGCTCAGGTTTGCACGGAGCAGGCGACGATCGGCCATTTCGACATTAGTTTCGAGGGGGCTACTTTCGACGGCTCCGACACCGAGTTCGAGTATTGCGTCACGGGGCTGGACGATCCGGCGCTGAGCCACTGGGACGTGACTCTCGCCGAGGAGTGCATCACGGAGGGTGATCTCTCCGGGTGCGGCCCAGAGCCGTGCTTTTTCCAGGTCGACGATCCGACGACTGGCATCACAGGCATCAAATGGGACGACGTGGAGGTCGATCCGGGCGAGACGGAGTGCTTCACGTTCAAACTTACCGGTGACTGGACGAATCAGATCGCCGATGTGCTCATCGGGCTGAAGGCCGGCCCCAACTCACACGCCGGCGACATCTGCGGCCCGGTGTGTGTCTCTTGCCAGGCGAGCGTCGCCGTCGATCCAGCGGCCGGGACGTACTCGTTCTACGTCGAGCATCGGCGACCGCCGTCGGTGGACACCCGCATCCGTTACACCTTGACGCACGAGAATGGTCGCCGGGTGAAGCGCTGGAAGAGCGAGGCGTTCACGATCCACTACGGTGACGTCTACGAGTTCGACGGCGCCTTCCCGCTGCGTCGCAGCCTCAAGCCGGGCACGTACAACCTCAAGGTTGAACTGCGCGGCATGAGCCGTTGGAAGGTTCGCGAGACCTCCTTCGTCGTCGAGTAGGCGAGCCTCTCTGTAGCACCTGGTCCCCGGGCGCCCTCGTGGTGTCCGGGGGCAGCTGCGCTTCGCGGACGGAACAGCCCAGAGGGCGGAGGCGACTGGTACAGTCGGCTAGGTGCAGCGCACCGTGAAACGTGCCGGCAGTACTCTGTTCCTCCAGCTGGTCCTCCTGTTGATCGCGGTCCCGAGCTGGGCCGAGAAGGCACCGCTCAACGACCGCCACAAAGCGTGGCTGGCCGAGGTCGATCCGTTGATCTTGGGCGCCGAGAAGCGCGTCTTTGTCGACCTGGCGACCGACTATCAGCGCGACGCGTTTATCGATCGCTTCTGGCGCGAGCGTGACCCGCATCCGGAGACCGCCCGCAACGAGCTCAAGGAGCGCTACGAGGGCAGGGTGCTCGAGGTGCGAGCGCTCTACGGCAAGCTCGAGGACGATCGTTCGCGCATCTATCTCGTGCACGGCGAGCCGGCCGGTCGCGAGGTGGTCCGCTGCTCGGGGAGCTACTCCGCGGCCGAGATCTGGGTCTACCAGGGCTCCGAACAGGTCAACTATTCGGTGGTTCTCATCTTCTTGATTCCGCGCGAGGGGGCCGCGTTCATCTGGCACCCCCACACCGAGCGCGCGACCATCCAACTCAGCCAGGCCAGTCGCTGCGTTGGCGGTGACGTGTTGCAGGTGGCGGCGGGCTCGATCCGCGCGCAAGGGGTCGATTGGGAGCTCGCCTTCCAAGGGATGGTCGCCAAGCCTCGACCCAAGAACGAGGAGTGGCTGGCGACGTTCCAGGCGTTCACCACCGAGGTACCGGAAGACGCGGAGACGTTCGAAGCGGAGATCTCGTTCGAGTTCCCCGGTCGCCACCAGCACCGGACGGTCACCCAGGGGATGCTCACGGTGCCGGTCGACTCGATCGAGATGGGGGAGAACCTCGGCTTCCGCTCGTACAACTTCGAGCTCACCGGTGAGGTGGTCCGGGGGGATCAGCTGTTCGAGAACTTCCGCTACAAGTTCTCGTTCCCGGCCGACGACTATCTCGGCATCGAGCTACCGCTGGCGTTCCAGCGCTATCTCCGGCCCGGCGAGTACCGGCTGATCTTGCGCCTGGAGGATCTGAACGGCAACGCCTTCTATCGCTACGAGGAGCCGCTCGAGGTGCCGCGCGCAGAGACCCTCTTCGAGCGGCCGACGGCGCCCGACTCCTGGACGGCGCGTCTCTTCGCCGAGGCGACCGCGGCCGTCGCGCGCGGCGAGACCTCGATTCGGATCGTGCCGCCGCGCTCGCTGCTGCAGCGCGGGCTCGTGCGGTTCGAGACGCTCGCGGTCGGAGACATCACGCGTGTCGCCTTCATCCTTGACGACCGGCGCCTACTGACCAAGAACCGGCCGCCGTACAACGTCGAGATCGACCTGGGTGAGTTCCCGGAGCCGCACACGCTGCGAGTCGAGGCGCTCGACGCCGAGGGGAGTGCGGTGGCGTTTGACGAGATCGAGATCAACGCCGCTGGCGAGCGCTTTGCGGTCAAGCTGCTCGAACCCCGCCCCGGCGTCACCTACGAACAGAGTCTGCTGGCGCGCACGCGGGTCGAGACGCCCGACGGACAGAGCCTCGAGCGCCTCGAGTACTACCTCAACGACGATCTGGTCGCGACCCTGTACCAGGCGCCGTTTGCGCAGCCGATCGCCCTGCCGCCGGCGGGCCAACTCACCTACGTTCGCGCCGTCGCCTATCTGGCCGATGGTCGCTCGGCAGAAGATCTCGTCTTCATCAATGCGCCCGACCATCTCGAGGAGATCGACGTCCAGGTGGTCGAGCTGTACACCACCGTGCTCGACGGCTTCGGTCGCCCGGTACTCGGCCTCGAGCGAGACGACTTCGAAGTGCTCGAGGACAAGACGCCGCAAGAGCTGGTCAAGTTCGAGACGCTCGAAGATCAGGCGATCCATGTCGGGATCCTGTTCGACAACTCGGCGTCGATGGGGCCGATTCTCGACTACACGCGCGTCGCCGCACTCCGCTTCTTCCAGGAGGCGCTCCGGCCGCAGGACCGAGCAGCAGTGATCACGTTCAACCGCTTTCCGAGGTTGGCGATCGGTCTCACCAACGACCTTCGGCGTTTGGGGGGTGGTCTGGCGGGCCTGACTGCCGAGGGCGAGACGGCTCTCTACGACAGCTTGATGTTCGGCCTCTACTACTTCGCCGGAGTGCGTGGGCAGCGAGCGCTCCTCTTGCTCTCGGACGGCAAGGACGAGGCGAGTCGTTTCGACTACGAGGAGACGCTCGACTACGCTCGCCGAGCCGGCGTCACCCTCTACGCCATCGGCCTCTTCCAGAATGAGGTCGGAGTTCGGTCGAAGCTTCAGCAGCTGGCCGACGAGACCGGCGGCCGGGCGTTCTTCCTCGACGATCTGACCCTGCTCTCTCAGGTCTATTCGACGATCCAGGAGGAGCTCCGCTCGCAGTACCTCTTGGCCTACCAGTCGTCGAACCACGAAGACCTCGAGTCGTTCCGGACGATTTTGGTCAAGATGTCGGAGAAGGACCTGACTCCGCGCACCTTGTCGGGTTACTACCCCTGATCAGCTGGGCGGAGCGGATAGACTGCGGGCGATGACCGTTTCGTCCACCGACTCGGCGCCGACGCTCTCTTTCGAGACCTTCTGGCAGTGGGTGATGCAGCACGCGAACTGCATCCTGCGCGCCGGCACTCGTGATGCACTGCTCTTCGACGACGAGGATCTGCACTGGCACTTCGCGGCCGACGGTGTGTTGGTCTTCGTGCAGGTCATCCGCGGCAAGCGGCTGATGGGCGAACTGGTGATCGACACCTCGCGGGTCGCCTATGTGCAGGCGCTCCCGGAGGAGCCGGAGGGAGAGTGGCTCTTCGAGCTGGTCAGCGAGGGCGGCACCGAGCTTTCGGCTGAGTACCACTTCGTGGTCTCGCATGCGTTCGACGAGAGCGCGATCCCGGGCCACGAGCGGGCCGTCCACTAGCGGCGGGTCTCGCCATGGCCGAGCTGTGGACGCAGAGGTTCGATGTTCGGACCTACGAGCTCGATCCGAGCGGCAGACTCTCGGTCACGAGCCTTTGTGACTACTGTCAGGAGGCGGCGGGAATGCACTCTCGGGTGATGGGCATCTCCATCGGCGATCTCGGACGCAACAACCTCACCTGGGTCCTCGGTCGCCTCGAGCTCGAGATCGACCACATGCCGCGCTGGCGCGACGAGCTCACTGTGACCACCTGGCCGGCGCGCCATCGTAGCTACTTTGTCGTGCGCGACTTCCTGATCGAGGACGAGCACCGCGTGCTGGCTCGGGCGACGAGCACCTGGTTCGTGATCGATCTCGAGCGCCGCCGGGCGGTCCGGGTCCCAGAGGCGGTGCGGAGTCTGCCGTTGCCCGATCGCGAGCGAGCTCGCGAGGAGAGTTGGGCGAAGCTGCCGCGACCCGAGGTCACCGACCGGAGCGCCCGCTTCACCGTGCGACACGGAGACCTCGACGAGAATGCTCACGTCAACCACGTGCGCTATCTCGAGTGGGCGCTCGAGACTCTCGACCGGGAGTTCCACGCCGGCCATCGCCTCACGGAAGTTGCGATCGACTTCCTGGCGGAGCTCGGCTACGGCGACACCGTTTCGACGGCGGCGCAGCTGATCGCCGAAGGCGACTCGACCACGCTCCTCAGCTCGGTGCTCGGAGAGCGCGACGGCGTCGAAGCGGCCCGCGTGCGCGCTCTCTTCCGTCCAGCCTGAGTCCTACTCCTCGAGCCAGTCGGGGCAGCCCGGTAGTGACGCGCGCTCGCCCGGGTCCTCCGCCAGCACGATCATGTAGCCGTGAGGTCCCTGGTACCCGATGAAGGGTAGCGAACGATTGGTGGTGTGCGCACCGCGCTGGAAGCCGATGTCGCCGTTGGTCAAATTCGGTGCGTAGAACATCAGGTGGGGCGGAAACCACCCGAGCTGACTTGTCCCCAGATTGTAGGGGCGGTTGTAGTGAGAGAGCATGTAGGCGACGCCGGGCCTCCGCGGCGAGATGAAGTCGCCGTTTGCGAAGCGCTGCTCGAGCTCCGACTGGATCTCCGCCATCGACCGGCCGGCTCGCAGCCAGCGGCCCACCTCGACGATCTTGGGGACAATCGCCTCTGTGCCCTCGGCGTCGAAGCAGGTCGGCTTGATCGAGTAGGGATCGTCTCGGTTGACGATGCAGGTGAATCCGTTCGAGCCTTCGCGAGCCAGCTCGTGGCCCGATTCCCCGAAGCCGAAGACCGCCGCGCCGTCGCGGAGATGATCGGGGAGGGCCGAGAGGGCGAGTTGGAGCTCACACTCCGCGGGCAGAACACGTGGGAGGGGCGACTCTGCGGCGAGGACGGGCGAGCCGGCGAGCAGGAAGATGAGGGCGAACCGAGTGGCGGTCGAGGTGCGCATGCCTCAACTACGCGCACTCAGAGCCCGAGGCTCTGCCATTGCAGTGAGCGGAGCTCCAACTGCAGTAAATCGGTCCCGGGGCGCCGACGATACGGCGCCCCGGAAGCGAAGGAAAGCTAGTTGCAGGTCACGACGCGGTCGGGGAAGCACCCGGCCGGGTCGGAGAGCGTCACGGTATGTGAGCCGAGCGAGAAGCCGGTCTGCTGGCCCTGGGCGCGGCCGTTGTTGACGGTGATCGTCTGATCATTACCGCCGTCGACCTGGAAGGTCATGCTCTGGCCGTCGAAGCTGTTGTCATTCAGAATGGCCCGGTACTGAACGCGCCCGCCCGGTTGGCAGCGTGCCTGGAACCGGTCGATGTCTCCGCACGCAACGCCTGGCTCGTCGCCTAGATTCGGCTGCACGATGAAGAGGCCGCGAACGGTGTCGCTGATCAGAACGATGCCGCTGTCGAAGAACGGGTAGTTGCTCCAGGAGCCGCTGAAGCTCTCACCGGCGTCGTTCTCGGGGAACGAGTCGAAGAAGCCCACCTGCGTGAGGGCCGCACTCGCCGCGTCGGTTACCTCCATGACGCGCAGCCCCTGGGTGTAGTTCGACTGGTAAGTGTGTCCCTCGTGGACGTACTGATTGTGATCGATGTTCGGACCGCCGTGCTGGTGGAAGCCATTGAGGGTCGGCGAGTCGAGGTTCGACACATCCCAGACATAGGTGCGCGTGTTGTGTCCGAACATGAACTCGTCGAGTTCGTCGTCGTGAATGAAGTACTGCTGATCGGCCGTCAACCAGCCCTGGTGGGTGTACCCGTCGCCGACGTATCCGTTGCGCGAGAGCTGCACCGGGTTGCCCTTGTCCGTGACGTCGACGATGGTCACCGTGTCCGTGTTGGAGGCGAAGCAGATCTCTTTGCCCTGGTGGTCCGGGTCTGGGCCGGTGTAGTTCACGCACTGCACGTCGTGGGTGTAGCCGTCTGCTGAAAAGCAGCCGGCGAACGTGGGCGATGTCGGCGAGCTCAGGTCGACCATGTGGAGACCGCCGCTGCACTGGCCCGAGCCGACGATGTAGCCGAAGCCGCTTTCGGTGTTGATGGCGATGTTGTGGGCCGAGCCCACCTGGTTGTAGTGAGCGGTTTCGGAGAAGGTGACCGGCGGATTGGTGACCGTCCGAAGCTCGGTCAGGTCGAAGACCTGCATGCCGTGTGAGCCATTGAAGTCTGCGACGACAAACGCATGGTCGGCGAAGGTCTTGACATCGCGCCAGGTTGAGTTTCCGGTGTGAGTCGGCAGGTTCCCGACATAGACCGGATTCTCGGGATCGGACACATCGACGAACGCCGTGCCGTTGGAGCGGCCGACGAGCGCGTACTCGACGCCTGTGACGGGATCTTCCCACCCCCAAAGGTCGTTGCCGGAGCCGCCGCCGATCTCCGAAAGATTCAGGTGTGCCAGCAGGTCGACGTTCTCACAGGGGAAGATGTCCGCGAAGCCGCCGACGCAGGCGGTTGCAGCCTCCAGGTGGTAGGGAATCTGCTCCGGGGTGTGCCCGTGCGCAAGGACTGCGGCTTGCGCCGCCGTCAGTTCGTGCTTCATCGCAATGAGCGAGTCTGGAAAGTGGCAAGGCACCGCCGCCTGCGGTACCAGAATACATAGCGCTACCAATGCGGTCTTACGAAAACGCGACATCAATCCCCTCCCTGGGCTGTCTCTATCCGTATGAAAAGTGGGTCGTCCCTGCCGGGGCGCGAGCGGAGTGTACATGAGGTATCCGCATACTTAGCATGAGGTACCTACCTATTTGAGGTCGTCGATATGCTCCCCCGCGAGCTGTGGCCGGGCTCACGCTCTCGCCCGTGCGTCTGGTCTAGACTTTGCTTTGTTCGACCTTCGTCCGCCATGTCTTCCAATCGTCGGCTCGCCCTCCTGCTCTTCGTCACCGCGATCGCGGCCGGGGGCACTGTGGCAGCGGCTGCGGAGACGGCTCGCCTGCTGGAGTTGGGCGAGCGGATTGAGAGAACCGCGGCCTATCGGGCTAGCGTCGAGCCCGAGGCGCTCGAAACGGCGACTCGCCTCGAGATCGCGCTGCCAGAAGGCCGAATCGCTGCGTTTTCTCGGAGTTACTCCGAGCTGCCCTCGCGGGGTCACCGAATCTGGGCGGGCCAAAGCGACTTCGGAGAGGAGCTGATCGCTAGCCGCATCGGCGACCGACTGGTGGCGACGGTCTTCACCGAGTCGGGGGTCTTCGAGCTAACCCCCTCCCCAGGCGGCTACCGGCTCTCGGCGGCCAACTCGGGCGATCTGCCCGAGTGTGACGTCTCCGCCATCGATGAGTCGTTGGAGGCCGCGCCCGAGAAGATGCTTGGCACGGAGTCGGCGGGGAGTGCCTTGCCGCGAGTCGACGTGCTCGTGGTCTACGGTCAGCGGAGCCGTGAGGCGGTCGGGTCGACTCGCGACATGGCAGCGGTGATTCAGCACTATGTGGATCTCACCAACGTCGCGTTTCACAACAGTGAGGTCTCAGCCAGAGTCCGCCTGGTGGGGGCCGAAGAGGTCACGCTGCCCAGCGACGTCATCGGCTCGAACTCCCAAATCCTCGGCTGGGTCAGCAGTTCTACCGAGGTCGATGGCCTTCGAGACAAGACCGGCGCCGACCTGGTCGGCATCGTCTATGAAGATGCCGGTACGGCATGTGGCTCGGCGGCGATGATCTACCGCCCGGGCGGTCCGACGTTGAGCCGCGCCTTCTTCGAGTCGCGTCGTGGTTGCGGCGCCAACACCTTCGCCCACGAGGTCGGGCACCTCATGGGAGCGGACCACGACCCCGAGAACTCGGCGTTTGCCAGCGGCGAGTTCATCTACGGTCGCGGTCATTTCTACGACGCCCGCTACCGCACGATCATGGCCTACGCCGTCGCGTGCGACGGTTTCTGTCCGCAGCAGCCGTTCTTCTCCAACCCGGGCGTGAGCTTCGACGGCAGTGCCACCGGGCGGCGAAATCAGCGCGACAACGCCCGCATCCTGAGCGAGTTTGCGACCGACGTGGAGCGCTTTACACCGGAGGTGACCAGCACGAATCTGTGCACTCTCGCCCCCGGTCACCCCGACTACTGCTTCGAGTGCGGCCCATGTGTCGCTGGAGAGGGCGGGTGCGAGGCGGACAGCGAGTGCGTCTCCGGTCTCGCCTGCTCGACGGGGGCCGGGCCGGACTTCGGGTTTGGTCCGAGCGTCAACGTCTGTCTCGCCAAGGCGCAGTGCGACCTCGATCCCGGGGATCCGGACTACTGTCGACTGTGCGGTCCCTGTGGATTTGGCGTCGGTGACTGCGACGACAACCGCGAGTGCCAGGGCGGACTCACCTGTCTAGACGACGTCGGCGCCGACTTCGGCCTCGCGCCTTCGACCGACGTCTGCGCCTTCCGTGAGCTCGACTTCTGCCCGCTCGAGCCCGGCGATCCCGACTATTGTGAAGCTTGCGGTCCGTGTCGCCCGGGCGACGGCAACTGCAAGAGCGGCAGCGAATGCGCGACGTTTGCGAGCTGTATCGAGGACATCGGTCCGGAGTTCGGTTTCCCGGCTGGAACCAACCTCTGTCTGCGGGCCACTCCAGAGAACTGTCCGTTCGATCCAGGCAGCTCCGAGTACTGTCGCCTGTGCGGCCTCTGCGACCTCGGCGAGGGCGATTGTGACGGCGACCGGGAGTGTGCCGCCGGCCTCGAATGCGCGGATGGTGCCGGTTCGCTCTTCGGCTTCGACGAAGCGATCGACGTGTGCGTAGAAGCCGAGGGCGCAGGGAACTCGCTCAAGGCGCCCAAGAAGCTCAAGGCGACCGCGCTCTCGTCCAAGAAGGTGCGGCTCAGGTGGAAAGACAGGTCGAAAGACGAGAGCGGCTTCTACGTCGAGATGAGTGTGGCCAACGGGCCGTTCGAGCGCGTCGCGACGACCACTGCCAACAAGAAGAAGGTCGTGGTCAAGAAGCTCGCGGGGACGACCATGTACACCTTCCGGGTACAGGCGTTCAATGCGCTCGGCACCTCGAAGTTCGCCAAGGTCGCGACGGTCACCACGCCGTAGGCGCGCTCTAGCTCGCGTCTGCCTGGATCTGCCGGCCGCGTTCGAGGGCGCGGCTCGCCTCGGCGCGCCGTCCGGTTCGATTGAGGATGTCGGCTAGGAGGTAGTAGCCGAGCGGCCCGGCGCGGTGCTCGTCGTCTCGCTCGAGTCCCTGGCGGACGACTTCCTCGGCGCGCCCGAGGTCGGCGCCACGATCCATCAGAAGCTTGCCGAGCAAGTAGTAGCCGCGTACGAAGGTCGGCTCGGCCTCGATCGCGCGCTCGTAGAGCGACTGCTGGCGGTCGACGTCACCCTGCTGACCGGCGAGTCTGCCGAGGTTGAAGAGCGCCTGGTAGTGACGCGGTGCTCGGGAGATGGCCTCTTCATAGAGTTGCATCGCTTCCGGCAGGCTGCCGCCGTGCTCACGCACGACGGCGAGGTTGTACCGCGGCTGGGCGAACTCGTCGTCGCGCTCGAGGTCGAGTGCGATCGCCCGGGAGAAGGTTGCTCCCGCGTCGTCGACTCGCCCCTGCAGACTCTGTAGCTCGCCGAGCCGGTTCAGAACCATCGGGCCAACGTCTTCCGACGCCGACGCCTTCTCGAGTCGCTCGGACGCCTCGACGATCTCTCCGAGCTCAGCCAGAGCATTGGCGCTCGCTACGAGCGCTCCAGCATGGTCGGGCTCTTCGGCGAGAATGCGTTCATACCCGACCAGCGCGTCCTGGAAGCGGCCCATCTTGCGATACGCGTCGGCCAGGCCGAAGAGCGCGGCTGGATGGTCGCTGCGCAGATCGAGCGCGGCCTGGAACGACTCGGCTGCAAGGTCCGGTCGGTTTCGTCTCATCGCGATGGCGCCGATCATCTGGTGTGCGTCGACCACTGAGCCATCGACCGCGAGCGCTCGGCGTAGACGTTCTTCGGCCTCGTCGAGCTTGCCGGCGCCGAGCTCGCTCTGCGCGAGCATGACCATCTGGTGGAGCTGAATTCGCTCCTTTGGGTCGGCGCGCTCGACGCTCTCCTCCTCGTCCTCGGCGGCGCCGCCGAAGCCGCCGACGTAGCCGAGCGCTCGAAGTTGCTCCAGCGTCTCGGCGTCGATCTCCGGCGCGGCGGTCTGGGCGTCGTCTTCGCGCTCGATGGCGGCGCGCATCGTGTCGAGTCGATCGCCGAGATCGCGCGCGACATTGCGCTCGCGTCGGAAGATGTTGAGCTCCTCGTTGGGATCTTCGAGCAGATCGTAGAGCTCGGGCTGTGGTGCGTCGATGAACTTGTAGCGGGCGGTTCTCAGTGTTCGGAGCGGTGCCCAGCCGTAGTGGAGTAGAGGGTAGAGCGACTCCGTGTAGACGCCGTCGGCGTTGTTCCCCGCCTCTTTGGGCGCTTCGAGTACTAGATCGAGGAGCGAACGCCCCTGGGCACTCTCGACCGGCGGCTGGCCGGTCGCCTCGAGGATGGTCGGCATCAGGTCGACGTGACTGACCACGTCGTCGACCACGCGGCCGCCCAGCGCGCCGCCGGGCAGGCGGACGATCAGCGGCACGCGCACCGTGGAGTCGTAGATGAAGAAGCCGTGGAACCCCTCTCCGTGCTGACCGAGCCCTTCACCGTGATCGGCCGTGAGGATCAGCAAGGTCGAGTCGAGCAGGTCTCGATCTTCGAGCGCTGCTCGCAGCTGGCCGATGATCGCGTCGGTATAGGCGACCTCCCCGTCATAGGGCCTGCTGGCGTACTGAGTCTTGAACGGTTCGGGTGGCGTGTACGGGTCGTGCGGCTCGAACATGTGGTACCAGAGGAAGAAGGGGGAGCCGTCGGCTTCTGCCGAGTTGCGAGGCAAGACTTCGTCGTCGAGCCACTCAACGGCGGCGGCCAGCGTGTCGACACCGCTCCTCTGCACCGCGCCCAGATTGCGTTCACCATCGAGGTCGAAATTGTCGTAGTAGTTCTCGAACCCACGGGCGATGCCCCACTTCGAATCGAGCACAAAGGCGCTCACGAAGCCTCCCGTCGTCCAGCCGCCTTCGCTGAGCCGTTCGGCGAGGGTGGGCAGTCGACCGTCGAGGGCGTAGCCGACGTTCTCGCGCACTCCGTGAAACGGCGGGTAGGTGCCGGTCATCATCGAGCTGTGTGCCGGTAGCGTGAACGGTACGGTCGATGCCGCGTTCGAGAAGCGGATGCCTTCTTCGGCGAGCCGGTCGATCTCGGGCGTGCTGACCTGGGTGGAGCCGTAGCTGGATAGGCGGTCGGCGCGCAGCGTATCGATGGTCACGAGCACCACGTTGAGAGAGCTCACCGGTCGGCCCTGGAGGGCGTCGACCCAGGCTCCCCCTCGGCTCGCCGGACCGATCTGGGAGCGGAGCACAACCCAGGCCAACGCAGCCGCAGCGAGAAGCGCAACCACGAAGAATGCGGCTCGACCGGCTTCAGAGCCGGGACGGCGGCGACGCTGTGCCGGCTCGAGAGTCACCGCGCGAGTATTTCACTCACGGACGCTCGCCGAGCGTCAGGGATGGGCTGATGCCCAAGAGACCAGGGTGTGCCGTCTCTATAGCGCCCGAAGCCCCTGATCGAGGACCGCAAGCCCGAACTCGGCATCTTCACGCGTGAGGCACAGCGGTGGCTTGATCCGGAGCACGTTGCCGTGGAAACCCGTCTTGCCGAAGAGCACGCCCATCTCTCGGGTGGCCTCGAGGAGCTCGGCCGTCTCGCCGACCGCGGGCTCCTTGGTTGTCCGATCGCGAACCAACTCGAGCCCTCGGATCAGGCCGAGGCCTCTGGCATCGCCGATCAGCGGATGCCGGGTCGCGAGTTCCGCGAGGCCGTCTTCGAAGACTCGCCCGATCTCGAGCGCATTCTGCTGGAGTCCGTCTTCGTCGATCACGTCGAGGACGGCCGACCCCGCCGCTGTCGACACGGGGTTGCCACCGAACGTGTTGAAGTGGATCTTGCCGACCATCGCCTGCGCGATCTCGGCCCGTGTGGTCACCGCTCCAAGCGGGAACCCGTTGCCGATGGCCTTGGCCATGGTCACGATGTCCGGCACCACGCCGTGGTTCTGGAAGCCCCAATAGTTCGTGCCGGTGCGCCCGAAGCCGGTCTGAACTTCGTCGGAGATGCACAGTCCGTCGTGCTCCCGCGCCACCTCGTAGGCCGCTCCGAGGTAGTTCTCGGCGCCGTGGGTGACGCCGCCGACCCCCTGAACCGGCTCGGCGATAAAGCCCGCGATCTTGCCGGAGGTGGTGAACTGAATGAGCTCACGAACGTCTTCGGCGCTCCGGGCGGCGATCTCCTCGGGCGTACCCTCAAAAGCGCTCCGGTAAGGGTCGGGACAGGCGGCGTGATGGACCTTACCGACCCCAGGCAGTGGGTACTTCCAATTGCTCAGCGAGGTCAGGCTGTGCGCCGTCGAGGTACCGCCGTGATAGCCGCTGCGCACGGCGACGATGTCCTCGTTGCCCGTGTAGAGGCGCGCCATGGCGATCGCCAACTCGTTCGCCTCACTACCCGAATTGGTGAAATACGTGACGTCGAGCCCCTCCGGCATGCGCTCCGCGAGCTTCTTGCCCAACTCGGCGACGTTGGGGTGAGCGTAGATCGTGGTCGCGTGCACCAAGCGATCGACCTGCGCCTTGACGCGCTCGGTGACCTTCGGATGGCCGTGCCCGCACGAGACGGTGGCGATTCCCGCGAGGAGGTCGAGGTACCGACGGCCGGTCTCGTCGAATAGGTACTGCATGTGACCGTCGACGATCATGAGCGGCTCGGCATAGAAGGTGAAGACTGCGGGGTGGCAGTAGCGCCGGCGATCCGCCACGACCTCCTCGCGACTCGGTCCCATGTAGGGCTTCGGTACGTAGTCACACGCTGGTATTTCGGGATAAGTCACGGTCGGTTCCATTCTTCGTCGGGTGGGACAGCTGCTCGTAGCTCGGCGCGAGGCAGGTTACCGCACCGGATTGCGCCGACGGACGACAGCTCGGATGGCGCGGCTGGAGACCGGGGCTGTGGCTGCGGGTCTCGAGTTGCCAGCTGCTAAGAGTTCTTCTGCCAGCGTTCGATGAGCGCCTCCAGGGTCTCCTCGAGCGCTTCGACGGCCGCCTCGGCCTGTGAGGTGGGCGCGGCATCCGCTCCCTGCAGCAGGTTCAAGACAAACAGCAGTTTGTGCTGCAGGCCGGTGATCGTCTCACTGTCGTTCGACTGGGCGACGATGTGCCCGTAGAGGATGTCGGGGTCGCCAGGAGCGCCCTCGCCGAGGAGTGCGCGCAGGACCTCGTTACCTTGATCTGCGGCAAGTTTCCGGTCGATCGCTTCGCGAAGCTCCTGCGCGCGGTGATAACCGCGGTAACAGCGCAGGGAGAGCGACGTCTGCCGGTCGAGCTGCTCCTCGCTCAACTCGACTCTCGGATCGAGCCGCACCTCGAGGCTCTTCTCCGTGACCGCACCGTCGACCGTCAGGCGCACGGTGTAGGTGCCGGGCGCTACGAACGGACCCATCGGTCCGCTCGGGGTCTTCCATTGGACGGCGGCGATCGAGAACTGGCGTCGGGCGCCTCGCGGAGGGGCGTAGCGTAGGTCCCAGGCGAATCGGTGGTGGCCAGCTGCGGTAGCGACCTCCTGGGCTGGGCGAATCCAGTAGGTCGGGTGAGGCAGGGTCGAGGGATCGACAGACTCGGGTGGGTCGGCGCTCGAGAAACGACGGATCAGATCGCCGCTCTTGGACAGGACCTCGAGCATGACCTCGGTGGCGTCGTCCGGAAGGTGGTAGTCGAGGATCGCGCCGTCCGGCGGGTTCTCGCCGGTCGGCTCCTCGGGCGGCAGGGGAGTGTCCGAGAACATGTTCCAGCGGACGCGGGTTGCCGGCGGCGGCGAGAAGAGGTGCGGGTGCTCGCCATCAACCCGACCGAGCTCTCGCAACGGCGCGATGTTGTCGAGAATCCAGATCGAACGGCCGTGGGTGCCGACCACCAGATCGTCTTCGTGGATCACGAGGTCGCGCATCGAGCTCGGCGGCAGGTTCTGGCGTAGAGAGTGCCAGCTGTCGCCGTCGTCGGTCGAGAAGTAGATTGTTCGCTCGCTGCCGGCGTAGAGGAGGCCCGGTTGTTTTGGGTCCTCTCGCACGACGTTGATCGGGCCGTTGGCGGGCAGCCCGGAGACAACACGCTCCCAGGTCGCTCCGGCGTCGTGGGTTCGATAGATGTGCGGGCGCATGTCGCTCCGGCGAATTGCGTTGATCGCCACGTAGGCCGTGTCGGCGTCGAAGTGCCCGGCGTCGATCTGCGAGACCTTGTCCCACGGGCGCAGATCGGGTGGAGTGACGTCTGCCCAGGTCGCTCCGCCGTCGCGAGTGACGTGGACCAGGCCGTCGTCGGTACCGGCCCAGATGGTGCCAACCTCGAGAGGCGACGGGGAGACCGCGTAGATCACGCCGCGTCGGGCCATCGTTGCCATCTCCGGCGTCTCGAAGTCGCCGACGCTCTTGGGAACTTCGGGCCGCTCGCGCGAGAGGTCGGGGCTGATGATCTCCCAGGAGTCGCCGCCGTTTCGGGTCTTCCAGAGCACGTTGGTTGCGAAGAGCAGCGCTTTCGGGTCGCGCGGATGGAAGAGCAACGGCATGGTGCGCAGAATGCGGTAGTTGCCCGAGCGAAGCGCCTCCGGCGCGACGTTCTGAGTCTGCCCCGTGCGGCGGTTCCAACGCACGACGCGGCCGCCGTAGACGATGTCCGGATTCAACGGGTCGGGTGCGATGTAGGCGTATTCGTCGGCGCCGACACCCACCCAGTCGCGGAAGGAGACCTGTCCTCCGTCGCTGCGGCTCGAGATGCAGATCGCGCCGCTCTCCTGCTGACCGCCGCACACGCGGTAGGGGAACGAGTTGTCCGTCGACACGTGGTACAGCTGGGCGGTCGGCTGGTTGTACCAGGAGCTCCAGGTTCGACCGCCGTTGACCGTGATCGTCGCCCCTTGGTCGGTGGCGAAGAGCATGATCTCGGGCTGGAGCGGGTTGATCCAAATGCGGTGGTAGTCGTCGCCGCCGGGTGCGCCTTTGATCGAGGTCCAAGTCTCGCCGCCGTCGTCGGAACGATAGGAGGCGATGTTGCCGACGAAGACCACGTCCGGGCTTTCGGGATGGACGCGGATCTCACCGAAGTCGCCGCCTCGACCCCAGAGGCGGTAGTCGGTACTCACCCGTCGCCAACTCTCGCCGGCGTCGTCGGATCGGTAGATGCCGCCTCCGGGCTCGGCATCGGCGTCGGCTTGGACGGTTGCGTACATACGGCGCGGGTCGCTGCGCGAGATCCCCACGCCAATCCGCCCCAAACCCTCGTCGGTGCTGGGTAGGCCCTTGCTCAGACGCCGCCAGGTGTCGCCGCCGTCGGTCGACTTGTAAAGACCGCTCTTCCTACCCGAGAAACGGGCGTTCTCCCACGGCCCTTCGCGGTGCTCCCACATGTCGGCAAAGAGCGTTTCCGGGTCGGTCGGGTCGAACTCGACCTGGATCGCGCCGGTGTTGTGGTCGATGTAGAGGACGTTCTCCCAGGTGGCGCCACCGTCGCGGGATCGGAAGACGCCGCGCTCCTCGTTCGGGCCGTACGGATGGCCGAGGCCGGCGACGAAGACGACGTCGGGATTTGTCGGGTGCACGATGAGTCGCCCCACCTGCTGCACGTCACCGAGGCCCACGTGGGCCCAACTCTCTCCTCCATCGAGCGACTTGAAGATGCCGTCTCCAACCGCGAGATCGGGCCGATGAAGGCCCTCGCCGCTGCCGACGTAGAGCACGTTCGGGTGTGACGGTGACACCGCGACGTCGCCCACCGAACCGGTTGGCGCGTCGTCGAAGATCGGCCGCCAGGTGCGACCGTAGTCGTCGCTCTTCCAGACGCCGCCGTTGTTGATGCCGATGTAGAAGACGTTCGGCTGGGTTGGTACACCCACCGCCCCGACGGTTCGGCTGGCGCGGAACGGTCCGATCAGGCGATAGCGAAGCTCCTGGTAGTGCGAGGTGTCGGTTTCCCCAAGCGCGGGGCTCGGCGGGACCGCGAGGAGCGCGAGGGCGAACGTGCATGCAGCCGGGACGAAGGAGCGACAGGCGGTGAGCACCGTGGGGGACCTCCAGGTCGTGCGGGTTTCGGGAGACCGTAGGGTACCAGCGGCCTTTGCCGGAAGTGCTGCTGTCGCAGGGACGAATCGTGCCTTGCGCTCCTCCCATCGGACGTGCAATATGAATGTAGTTCGAACGATTTATCGCCCCAGCATGGGGCCAGAGAGACAGGAGGACGGATGACGCGCAGGCGCAACTCTCTCTCACTACCCATTGAATGCCGGCTCTGGTTGACCGCTTTGACGGTCTTGATGTTCGCCGTGCCTTCGTGGAGCTCGGCGGAGGTCGACTTCCAGACATCGACGAGTCGCGTGACGCTCGACGATGCGGCGCCGGCGCGGCAGTTCAACGTCCCGCCGCTTGTCATCGGCCTCGACCTCGTCGACGGGGTGGTTCCCTCGGTTCGTTGTGTCGCGCAAGCAGGCAAGGGCTCGAAGTTCGAAATCTTGGGACAGCTCTTCGACGGCGACGGTGAGTTCCTCGCCGAGTTGAGTCAGACAGGCAAGACCAAGGGCTCCACCTACTCCCGCCCGCTGGTCTGGCACTTCAATGACCCGCTGAACGGCGGCGGAGATCAGGACGCGACCGACACCATCCCAGGGTTGGATCTCCTCTTCGCGGCCTCCCTGTCGGGAAGGAATGGCAAGGAGATCGAGGAGGCCTCGCTCACGTGCACAGCGGGCGTGGTTTCAGACTGTGTGGCGGACGCGACGACCGCCTGCCTCGACAAGCAGCGGTTCCAGGTGGCGGCCGAGTGGATGGACCCGTTCGACGGCAGCCAACGCGCGGCGCTGGTGCAGGAGGTAACGAGCGACCGCGTTGTCTTCTTCTTGTCGCCCACCCAGACGCAGGTCCTGGTGGAGGTTCTGAACGGCTGTCAGATCACCGATCACTTCTGGGTCTTCTACGCGGCCACCACCAACGTAGCGTTCGACGTCACTGTCACCGACACCTTGACCGGCCATAGCCGCACCTACTCGGACGACGCGGGCCTCGGCACTCCCTTCCAGCCGATCCAGGACACCCAGGCTTTCACCACCTGCCCGTAGGAGCGCACGATGAGAACTTCAACAATCCTTCTGTTCGTGCTCCTGCTTGTGCCGACGCTCGGCTTCGCACACGACGCGACCTCGACCGCCACCTCGGACATCCTTGTCGACACGCCGACCAAGGCAAAGCGTGTCGACGATCCCGGCCCCGTGGCGCCGGTCGGCGTGCTCGAAGACGCCCTCGACGGGAGCTGCACCCTCGTCGCTCGCAATCGAGGCATCGGGCGAAAGGGTGTCAAAGGCTCGTTCCGGGCGCTGCTTGTCGACGCCCTGACTCTGAACACGATCCGCGACCTGGGCACCGCTTCGGGAAAGACCAACAAGGAAGGTGTGCTGACGGTGCAATTCCCGGTGGCGCCGGCCGGCGGCTTTTCGCAGTTGGTCGGACTGGCGACCGAGCTCGACCTGAAGGGCGGCAAGAAGATCACTTCGGCCACCTTTAGCTGCACCCTGGTCGATCAGACGCCGTAGTCGCGGCAGATCACAGCGGAGCCAGAGCGCGATCCGTCACGGCTCGCGCAGGGGAGTCCTTTTGCACTCGCATGGCGAGAGCTAGCCGGAGCTCCCGTTCTCTCGAGCAGCTCCTACCTGCGCCGTGGTTCGTGCGATTTCGTCGTGTAGTCCGGAACTCGTCAGCTCGAGTCTCGGCCCGTCCCCGCGGCCGACGCGACTCGGCGAGCCGCATCCCTGTCCGCGAGTCGGATCAGCCGCTCATGGAAGGGGCCGCGCCGACCTACTGCTCGCCATCGACGACACCGGTGAAAGCCTCGGTCTGGCCCGTCGCGGGAGATCGCGTTTGCCCAAGCTACACTGCCTCGAATCCTCGTTCACCGCTCAAGGAGAAGGTCATGCGGAAAGTAGTCTTCGGAGTTGTTCTCGGTCTCGTCACATTGACTCTCCCTGCAGCTGTCCGAGCGGAGGAGGTGCCCAGTCGTCGTGGGCTGCTGCCCGGTGCGGACCTACTCCCGGCTCCTACACCTCTGTTTCACCCTACGTTGAGCGGGACCGGGGCGCTCAGGCCTGGGCCGACACCGGTGCGCACCGTCGAGCCGCCGGGCAGCTACGCGTTGGCGATCGACGGTTCTATGCGGTTAGGTGGCTCTGTCTTCAAGGACGGGTATCCGTTCTTACACAACGATGGCGGAGCCGCGTACGTCAACACCGCACTCGGCCTGAACGCTCTGATCAACGCGACTCCAGGTGACCCTACGAGTGGCTCCGGTTCTCGCAATACCGCGGTGGGTGCCTCGGCCCTTTTGTCCAATACGACAGGGTCCAGGAACACAGCGACAGGGGCGTTTGCGCTCTACTCGAATGCTACGGGCAGCTCCAACACGGCGACCGGCTTCGCGGCGTTGTACTTCAGCGGGGGCAGCTTCAATACCGCTAACGGTGTCTACTCGCTGACCGACATCAGCTCGGGCACGTCCAACGCTGCCTTCGGCTCGCTCACCCTTCAAAACAGCACCTCGGGGTCTTTCAACACCGCGATCGGTGGGTCGGCAATGGCCTATACCTTGACGGGAAGCAACAACACCGCACTGGGATACGGCGCAGGCCTCCTCAATTTCAGCGGGTCGAACAATGTGTGGATTTCGGCTTTCGGTGCAGATGAGTCGAATACGATGCGCATCGGAAGCGGCACCGGCTCGGGCTCCTTCCAGCAGAATCGAGCGTTCATTTCCGGGATTCGAGGCGTCACTACGGGCGAGCCCGATGCGCTCACCGTTGTGATCGATAGTGACGGCCAGCTCGGCACGGTGTCGTCTTCACGGCGCTTCAAGGAGGGGATCCGCGACATGGCTGGGACGTCTGAGGGGTTGGCCGCGTTGCGGCCGGTGACGTTCCACTATCGAGGCGAGTCCGAGCACGACGGCAATCCGCGTCAGTACGGTCTGATTGCCGAGGAAGTAGCGGTGGTCTTTCCCGAGCTCGTCGCGTATGACGAGGAGGGGAGACCCGAGGCGGTGCTCTATCGGCACTTGACCCCGATGCTGCTCAACGAGCTCCAGACGGCGCAACGACAGCTCGCCGAGGAGCGCCATCGCAACGAGCTCCAGGCCCGTGCGCTGCGAGAGATCAGAGCGCGGCTCTCCCAGCTCGAACAGATTGCCGAGGTGCGCTCGGCTGGGCTCGACTCGGAGTAGGGCCTCCTGAAGGCGGTGCCTCTCGCAGAGCTGTCGAGAGCACAGCGCCTCGGTCTGAGGTCCATGACCTCCGCCGAGCTCAGCTGCGGACGGGTCGATCAGGCGGCGTAGCGGCGGTGTTTCGGTTGGGCGTGCCTCGCTTTGTGGAGGGTGAGCCCAGCCGCGCCCTGCTCTCTGTCGGCTTTCGTAGGTCGCGGCCGCCTGCGGTCTTGCTCCGGAAGCGCTCGAAGCCGCCAAGCTAGACTGCTGCCAGATCTTCATTCACCACAAAGGAGTCGGGCATGCGGACAGTCACCCTTGAATCCATCGGAGCCGGAGTTGTTCTCGGTCTCGTTTGGCTGGCGTCGCCGGCGACGATCGGAGCGGAAGAGACAGCTGGTCCCCGGCTGTTGTCCAGGGAACTCGAAGTCGCGACCGGACGCCCGCTAACCCACAGCACGCTGAGCAGGTTCCAGGTGGCGGGAGGTGGGGTGCCCACATCTCGAACGGTGACACCGCCGAGCGACTACGCTCTGTCGATCGACGGCGCTATGCGCCTGGGTGGCTACATCTTCAAGGACGGTTATCCGTTCCTGCACAACGACGGCGGGGCGATCCACGGGAACACGGCGCTCGGCCTCAATGCGCTGATCAGCGTGACGTCGGGCCCCTCCGCTGGGTCCGGCAACACGGCGATGGGCGCCTCGGCCCTCTCGTCCAACACGACGGGGAGGGAGAACACGGCGATGGGCGCCTTCGCCCTTTACTCCAATGAGGCAGGAG
This sequence comes from Candidatus Multivoradales bacterium, assembly GCA_965212505.1. GTDB lineage: Bacteria > Acidobacteriota > Thermoanaerobaculia > Multivoradales > JAHEKO01 > JAHEKO01. The sequence continues at coordinate 3,573,975 of OZ243123.1, read as the reverse complement.
TCTTGAACACCGCCATAGGCTTCGCGGCGCTCTACTTCAGTTCTGGAACCGGAAACACCGCTACCGGTGCGCAAGCGTTGACTCTCCATGTCTCGGGCTCGGCCAACTCTGCATTCGGCGCGGTGGCGCTCAACGACAGCGTGTCGGGGTCCGCCAATACCGCCATTGGCTATGCTGCTATGGGCCTTGCCGTCGGGGGGTCTTCCAACACGGCGCTCGGCTACGCCGCAGGTTTTCTGAACTACGACGGCTCGGACAATATCTGGATCGCCGCACTTGGCGATCAGGAGTCGAATACTCTCCGGATTGGCAACAGTACCGGCACCGGCACCCGTCAACAGAACCGAGCGTTTATCTCTGGTATTCGAGGGATCACTACGGGTGAGCCCGATGCGCTTTCCGTCGTGATCGACAGCGCCGGTCAGCTCGGAACGGTGTCGTCTTCGCGCCGCTTCAAGGAGGAGATCCGCGACATGGCCAAGGCGTCTGAGCGGCTGGGCGCGTTGAGGCCGGTGACCTTTCACTATCGAGGCGGTTCCGAGCACGACGCGAAGCCGCGTCAGTACGGCCTGATCGCCGAGGAGGTGGCGGAGGTTTTTCCCGAGCTCGTCGCCTATGACGAGGAGGGGAGACCCGAGGCGGTGCTCTACCGGCACTTGACCCCGATGCTGCTCAACGAACTCCAGACGGCGCAACGACAGCTCGCCGAGGAGCGCCATCGCAACGAGCTCCAGGCCGATGCTCTGCGCGAGATCAGAGCCCGTCTTGCCCAGCTCGAGCGGGTTGCCGAGATGCGCTCGGTAGGGTTCGAGTCGGATCAGATTTCCCCTTGAGCGGCGCCCGTCGAGCCGCGCTGCAGAGTCCGTAGCGCCTCGTCCCCGGCAGCGTTCCGGTCGTGTTGTCGTGCCGTAGACTCCTTGCATGGCGGACTCGCCGGAGCCTGACCGGTCGAAGCGCTGTGTTCTGCGGTTCGTGGTCTCGAGCGCCTTGACGCTGGTCTTGGCATCGACCCTCTGGTTTCTTTTGCGAGACGTCGGGCCTGGGCTGCCGGCGCATCACAACCTCGCCGTTGCGTCGAGTACCGGGCTGACTTCGGTTCCGAGACGCTCGCCGGTTCCCTCGCGAGCGGCGACGAAGAGGCGGAATCCCGTAGGTGTTGTCGACCAAGGCGACGTCGCCGCCAGTCCGGTGAGCGTCGCTCTTGGCGAGGTCTCGATCGCGGTCGATCGTTTCGATACCGACCGGGTGGTCGCGGCGGCGATGAGCCTCCTCCCGGACGGTCGCATCTGGACCATGGCCTCCGACGATGGCGGCAAGAGCTGGTCGACCGCGCAGATTCCGCTGAGTTCGGGCACGACCTTCCATGCCGATCCGATGGTTACCTTCGACTCCCAGGGCGTCGCCCATCTGGTCCACATTCCGGTGGTCCCGCCCAACAGCCCGGTCGGGATCGAGGTGAACCAGTCCCAAGATGGTGGTCGCACCTGGTCGGCGACCCAGCGCATCAGCGCCACGACGGGCGACGACAAGGTGATCGTGGTCGCTGACGATCATCCGGAGAGCCCGTTTCGAGATCACGTCTACGTCGCGTGGAAGCTTCCAGCCGGTGGCGTCTTCTTCTCGAGATCGGAGAACGGTGGCCTGAGCTACTTGCCGCCGCAGGAGATTTCGCCGGTTGCGATCAGCGGCCTGGACCTCGCGACAGACCACGACGGTGCGGTCTATCTGGCGGCCAATAGCGGGTCTGAAGGGGCGATTCTTCTGTTTCGCTCCCTCGACGGTGGCTTCAGCTTCGAGTCGGCGCGGCGCGTGGCGAGCGTACGAGCCGGGTGGTACACCATGACCCCCTCCGCCTGCACGCGCATGGCGCTAGTGCACGCCTCGATCGGCGTCGATCGCTCGGAGGGTGCCGGTCGCGGGAATCTGTACGTGAGCTGGTCGGACTATCCGGTCGGGAGCTCCACCAACTGCGACGACGGTTGCAGCATCAGCAGAGCCTGTTCTCCGGACGTGTTTGTCAGCCGGTCGGTCGATCGAGGGGTCACGTGGGATGGCCAGATTGTCGCCAGCGGCGTCGAAGAGGGGACCGCGGATCAGTACCACCAGTGGCTCGACGTCGATCCGGAGACCGGCTCCGTGTACGTGGGCTACAAGGACACCCGGGACGACCCGAACCGGCTGTCGACGCACGTCTACCTGAGCTGGTCGGACGACGCCGGCGAGTCGTTCCACTCGCCGGTGCGGATCTCGTCAGCTCCCAGCGTCGCTCGCACCAACTTCCAGTACGGCGACTACCAGGGGTTGGCGGCCGCTGGAGGTCGGGTCTACACGGCGTGGGCCGATTTCCGAGATTCGCCCACCTCCTCGAGAATTCAGATCTCCCGCGTCGACTTCGTCGACGGTCTTTCCGCTCGTCCGGAGGCACTCGATTTCGGGGAGGTCGACGTCGGGCGCAAGGCTCGGCGCAAGCTGGTCGTCACGAACCACGGCGACCAAGAGGTCGATCTCCTCGACCTGAGGATTCGCGGGCGCCAACGCAAAGAGTTCGAGCTCAAGAAGGACAGGTGCTCCGGAGCTCGACTGGCGCCGGAGGAGAGCTGCCGCTTCAAGGTGCGCGTTCGACCTACTTCGGCGGGGAGTAGGTCGGGTGTCGTGGTGGTCGATGCGAGTGAGTCGGAGCTCGGCGGCCTGCGCATCGACCTGCTCGCGACGGCGATCGACGACGGCGCGTGAGTTGGAGTCAAGTCCCGCCGACATCGGCTGCCCTCGTGTGGCTGCTGTCCGCTGAGCTCCAGACGTAACCTTTTTGCTACCCGGTTGTCCTAGGGATGGCGAGCCGGACCCACCGACGACTCCCGTCGGAGGGGTGCGTGCCGCGTCTGAGGAGGACGGCAGAATGCGGATGTCTCTCATGAAAGCGCCGCTCGGAGCGCTCTTGATTCTCAGTGCTTCTTCGTTCCTCGGAGCAGCACCGGCGACCCTCCGGGTCGACACCATCGCTGGCACCGGTGAGCCTGGCTTCTCCGGGGACGGAGGGCCGGCGAGCGGAGCGCAGCTCAATGAGCCGTCCGGGGTCGCGGTCGACAGCCACGGCAACATCTACATCGCCGACAACGACAACCAGCGGGTACGGCGCGTCGATCTCGACGGAACAATCTCTACGGTTGCCGGCACCGGCGAGGCCGGGTATTCGGGTGACTCCGGCCCCGCCACCCAAGCGCGCCTCAACAATCCCTACGGTGTCTGGGTCGGCCCCGACGACGTGCTCTACATCGCCGACCAGAGAAACCACCGAGTGCGACGCGTCTCGCGAGATGGCGTGATTGAGACGATCGCGGGCAACGGAGTCTCGGGCTACTCTGGCGACGGTGGCGCCGCGACGGAGGCCTCGCTTTCCTACCCGGACGACGTCGTGATGAACAGCCGTGGAGATCTGTTCATCGCCGACGCCGGCAACGACGTGGTCCGGCGCATTCGACCGAACGGAGTGATCGACACCTATGCGGGGACAGGCGTCCACGCCTACAACGGCGAGAGCGCTCTCTCGGGCGACGGCGGGCCCGCTGCCGCGGCGCAGCTCGACACGCCAGCGGCGCTGGCTATGGATGGCGACGACAACCTGTACATCGCAGACCTGCGCAATCACGCCGTGCGCCGAGTGACAGCTGACGGGATCATCTCGACGATCGCCGGCACCGGTGAGGCGGGATTCAACGGCGACCGAAAGGACGCCGCCCTGGCGCAGCTCGACCAGCCCGGCGGTGTGGCGGTACAGGCCGACGGAAGCCTGCTCATCGCCGACGGAGGCAACCGGCGGGTGCGGCGGCTCGAGAAGGACGGTTCGATCACAACCCTCGCCGGCAACGGCACCACGGGGCTCAGTGGCGACGGCGCCGACGCGCGTCTCGCTCAGTTCGACACCCTCGACTTCGTGGCGGTTGGCCCCAAGGGCGAGATCTACGTGGCTGACTACGGCAACAGCGCCATACGGGTTCTCGAGACCGCTACGGTCGAGTCGACGGTCGGTTCGGTCGAATGGCTGCTCCTGCGGATGCGCGACGCTTATGCGGGCGTCGATCGAGCGGTGATCAAGACCCGGGAGCATCGCCGAACGCTGGACGGCGTCAGCGTGAGGAACGGAGTGGTGGAGCTTCTGGGCGACTCGGCCCTTCGGGCGCGGTTCTCGATCCCAAACTATGGGGAGGTGGCCGTCGAGTCGGACGGCTTCCGGGTGACCATCCACGACCCGACGCGTCCCGGTCCGAGCGTGAGCCGGCACACTCCCCGGAATCTCAACAGCGCGCTCCTCGGCAACCTCGAGGTCTACTCCTTCTACGACGCCTTCCGACAGCTCTCGACGGCTGACGACGGCTTTATGGGAGGCAGCACGCTGGAGATCTCCGAGAAGGAGTGGAACGGGAGAGCGTGGACGGTTTTGGAAGAGACGGCGGGGAGCCTGAAGATCGACTACTACGTCGATCCGAAGACGCATCTCATTTGGCGCACCGTGCAGATGGATGCCTCGAGTGGCGAGATTCGGTACGACGGCTACCTGACGAGCGTCGAGTTCTGAGCTGACCGGAGCGGCTGTGAAGCCCGCTCCGGTCGCCGCATCTCCTGAGAGACCGCCCAGCCGGCCTACAATGCTGGCTCGACCAGAGCGGAGCAAATCCCATGCAGAGAGTCGGCAAGCCGTACCGCCAGCACGATCCTGAAGAGCTCTTCGACGTCATCGTCATCGGCTCCGGTGTCGGAGGGCTCGCCGCTGCAGCTCTGCTCGCAAAACATGGCGGCAAGAGGGTGCTCGTCCTCGAGCGCCACTACATGCCGGGTGGGTTCACGCACGTCTTCCTGCGCAACGGTTACGAGTGGGACGTCGGCGTTCACTACATCGGCGGCGTACACCATCCGACGTCGCAGGCGCGACGCATGTTCGATCACGTCACCGACGGTCGCCTCGAGTGGGAGTTCATGGGTGACGTCTACGACCGCATCGTCCTCGGTGACCGCGTCTTCGATCTGGTCGCGGGCCCCGATCGCTTTGCCGCGAGCCTGAAGGAGAGCTTTCCCGCTGAGGCCGTAGGCATCGACCGATACGTCCAGCTCCTCGGCAAGGCGGTGCGAGCGAGCGGTCTCTATTTTGCCGAGAAGGGCGTTCCACGGCCGATCGCTGCACTCGCCGGTCCGCTCATGCGGTGGCCCTTCCTCCGACACGCGCGGCGAACCACCAAGGACGTCCTCGGCGAGTTGGTTTCCGACCCCGACCTCGCCGCCGTTCTCACAGGTCAGTGGGGCGACTACGGTCTGCCGCCCAGTCGCTCGAGCTTCGCCATGCACGCGATGGTTGCGCGGCACTACCTGTGGGGTGGCAGCTACCCGGTCGGTGGTTCGTCGCAGATCGCAGCGACCATGGCGCCCCTCATCGAAGAGGCCGGCGGACAGATTCTCTACAACGCCGACGTGACTGAAATCCTGGTGGAGAAGAACCGTACTGTGGGTGTGCGCATGGCCGACGGCAGCGAGCTGCGCGCGCCGCTCGTGGTGAGCGACGCCGGAGCCTCCAACACGTTCGAGCGACTCCTGCCCGAGGATCTCACCGAGCGCCACAGTATCGACCGCCAGATGGCGCCGCTCACCCCTTCCGGCGGACACCTGTGCATCTATGCCGGCCTCCAGAAGACCTCGGCCGAGCTCGGCCTGCCGCGCTCGAACTTCTGGCTCTACCCGAACAACGACCACGACGGGAACGTGGAGCGGTTCGAGAAGGACCCGTCGGCGCCGCTACCGCTGGTCTACGTCTCCTTCCCCTCGGCCAAAGACCCCACCTTCGAGGATCGCTATCCGGGGCGCGCCACCATCGAGCTCATCACCATGGCTCCTTGGGAGCGTTTCAGCGCCTGGGCCGGAGAGAGTGTCAAGCGCCGTGGCGACGAGTACGCACGGCTCAAGGAAGACCTCGCTCGGCGCATGTTCGAGCGCCTCGAACCGTGGCTTCCGGGGGTTGTCGATCAGATCGACTACTACGAGATCTCGACCCCGCTCTCGACCCAGCACTACTGCAACTACGCCCGTGGCGAGCTCTACGGTATCGATCACGACGCCGCGCGGTTCGAGCGCCGCTTCCTGCGGCCGCGAACTCCGATCCGGGGCCTCTTCCTGACCGGTCAGGACGTTGCGACCGCCGGCGTCGCCGGAGCGCTGGCTGGGGGCTACCTGTCGGCCTCGGCGATCCTCGGTCGGAACCTGGTCGGCGCCGCCACGCGCGGCTAGAGAGGCAGAGTTTGACCGCGAGGGATCTCCCCAAGCTCCTCGCGATCGTCGGGCTGGGCGTCGTCGTTCGGTTCTTCACCCTTTGGCTCGGGCGACCCGAGTTCACCGGCTGGTTGAACCACACCTATTACTACTTCGTGCAGGTGCGGGAGCTCGTCGAGGGCAATCCGTTGCCCTACGCCGACATGCCGCTTCTGTTCGAGGTCTACGCACTCGGCGCTCGACTCCTGATTGCTTTCGGACTGGAGCCGGCCGACGCGGTGGTCGCTTCGACGCGGATCGTCATGTGCTTTGTGCCGGCTCTCGTCGCGGTGCCGGTCTACCTGCTCGCTGCGCGACTCAACGAAGGGCGGCCGCTGCGCCCGGCCCAGTGGGGGCTCGTCGCAGTCGCCGCGTTCCTGCCGCTCAGTGTCTCGTACATTCCTGAGTACCTGCAGAAGAACGCGGTGGGTCTGTTGCTCCTCGCCTCGCTCATCGTCGTTTCGCACCGCTGCCTCGGGCGCCCGGTTCGATGGTTGGCGATGGTGGGAGCAGGTGTCCTCATCGCCGTCATCGTCACGACGCACTACGGCACGACCGCGGCTCTGATCCTCTGGGCCGTCGCTCTGACCCTGGCGCTCTCCAAGGGCCGTTCGCCCCGGCGAGCCGCAACCTCGTGGGTCGGCCTGGGCCTCTTCTCGGTGCTGGTTGTCGGAGCGATCTACCGGCTGGAGCCGGCAAGATTCGAGCGCCTCTTCGCCTATGCCTCGAGCTCGCTTTCCAACTCTCTCGTCGGCGGCCTCGTGACGGGCGAGCGGGATCGCCTGGCCGCTTTCGGCGGCCTCGCCTTTGTGCTCGCACTGTGGGCCGTCGTCGCCGCCTCGTATCGACTCTGCACCCGGAGCGAAGAGGTGCCCGAGCGCGGCCGGACCTTCTGGCTGGCCAACGTGCTCCTGTGCTGCCTACTCTTTCTGCCGATCGTCGATGAGCAGTTGATGGCGCGGCTCGGTCTCTTCGCTAGCGTTCCGCTCCTGTTCATCCTCTTGCAGGTCGAGCGCTACGGACGGCTCGCGCCGCGGTGGCGGAAGGTTGGTGTTGGTCTTCTGCTGGTGGGCACGGTACTCCTCGCTTTCGGCGAGGTGATGAGCGCTCGCGTACGAAACACCGACCACGAAGGTGTTCTCGCCGACCTCTGGGCACTGGCCGAGCGGGTCGAACTGAGCGATGACGACTTAGTTCTGACGCGTACCGGGGCGGAGCACGTCTGCAACTGGTTCTACGACGTCAAGGCGGGCGTCATCACTTCGCTCGAGCTCGGGGACTTCCGTCGCTACGAGCACGTGTATGTGTTCAACGTCCTCGACGGACGCGCGGTGCCTCGAATCGATTCGGGGCCGATCGACGAGGCGACGCGATACGAGTACATGCGAGCCGACATCCCGCGACCTGCGCAAGCGGTGCTCCTCTTCGAGACGGAGCGACTCGAACTCTTCGAGCTCCAGGGGCCGCCTTCAGAGTGGGAGTTCGACGAGGGGGGACGGTGGGTGAGCTACGGCGGCGCGCCTTGAGCATGTAGCGGGACGCGATCGCGATGCTCCTAGGCGCTCGGGCTGATTCGAAGCCATCCTGGCTGAGCCGACTAGAATCGGTCAGCCGGAGTGGCGGAACTGGTAGACGCAGGGGACTTAAAATCCCCCGCCGAAAGGCGTCCGGGTTCGATTCCCGGCTCCGGCAAGATGTTTATAATGAGCACTTAAGGAAGTTCGACGATTCGTCTGCATCTCGACTTGAGGGCGTCTAGGTGCAATATTAGTGCGCGAATCGATCTCGTTGGCTTCGCCACTCGCCTAGCGTGGCGACTTGGGAGAGTGGCTGGGCGCAGGTCAACCCCGTCAACGCAAGCTGTTCGCCTCTAGTGTCCTTACCACGCGGGCTGGCACACCGACGGCGAGACTGAACTCCGGAATGTCCTGCCGGACGACGGCACCAGCTCCGATCACGGAGTGCTGCCCAATACGCACTCCACCGAGGACGATCACTCCAGCGCCAAGCCAGACGTTTTGCTCTAAGACCGTACTTCGGAGTTGCTCACCTTGATCCTGGATCACTTGGGGAACTCCCGAAAAGACGTGCTCGTTCGACAGGACCACGGCTCGCGGTCCAATCAAGGTGTGATCGCCGATTTCGACTCCACCGTGCCCGTGAATCGTGGAGCCCATTCCAAGCAGTACACGTCTTCCGAGCCAAATGTGCCCTTCATAAGTGTCGAGGATGCAGTACTCCTTGATCCGACACTCGTCGCCGATGACGATTTCTCTTGGTTCTCTACCGCGAGCGTAGAGGCCGCAGCCGTAGCGAACCTCAGCTTTTTCTCCGACATGAATGCTTGAAGGTGCTACAAGTCTAACGGGTGACTCGATTCGCGTGCCCTTGCCGAGTCCTCCTAGGCGTCGTCGGAGCCAGAGACCTGGCAGCCAGATTCGTAACACACGAAAGAGGGCGGCGTCGCGAATCACCAACTCTTCCCCAGCACCCTGCTCACAGGAAGTCCGTACGATCAAGGAACGCAAGCTCGCCGCGGCCGATTCCATGAGAGCGCACCAGAGTCACGCCACCGTTTGAAAACTCGAAGACCGAGTACTCCTTCCCGCGTAGCACCGAGTCCTTCAACAAGATGTTGAGCAGGAGAATCAGGATTGACCGGGTTCCGACGACTACGTTGCGCTCTGAGGTGTCGGCAGCGCCGAGAGCTGAAGCAACGAAGTCTTCACCGCGTGCCCAGAAGGCGGCGAACTCTTCGCCTCCTGGGAGTTCCAAGTCTTCGATGTTAAGGCGACCTGCTCTCCAATCCTCAAGCCTCGCCGCAGGCTCGGGGAAAAGCCGTGCTGCCTCTGATCGCGAGAGCCCTCCGAGCGTGCCCATATCGAGTGGGCGAAGCCTCTTATCAAGATTGACTTTGACACCAAGCTCTTTACCTAGCCCGACTGCGGTGGCCAGCACTTGTTCCAGAGAGCTGCAATAGATTCTGGTTGTGGCACTGCATCCGTTTTCACGAAGAAACTCGCCGATGTTCCCTACTTGTCGCATCCCCAGAGGTGTGAGTGCTCGTCCGGGGCCACCGTGGCGGTCCTCGAGGTTCTTCTCCGACTCGGCGTGCCGAACCAGGAAGACCTCGCGAACTTCGTTCAGCCAGTCGCGCGTCACACTACGAGATGCTTCTCGCCATCCAGGCAGCGCTTTGCCAGCACTAGCATCTTGTAGGCGTAGGGATCGGTTCGCGGTATGAAATCGCTCGTGCGAATGCTGATGGCCTCGTCTTCGAACTCGTAGGCACCGTCGGTCTTCCTCGCCATTCGCGCCTGAGCTGGAATCTCGCTCCGTTCACCGGAGAAGAGAGCGAGGCCGTCCTCGACCGAGAACACCGCTAGCCCTGAGACTTCCTCCGGATCGAAGCTGTAGGCCTGCAAGTCAGAGCTGTGTTCTAGGAGGAACACATCGTCTAGTTCGTAGTTCACAAGGTCGCCTACTTGCGCCACGTCAAATTTGACACCCACAGGGATGAGGTCTTCTTCCTGGACGTCAATGCCAAGCTCTTCTCTAATCTCTCGGAGCCCTCCACTAATGTCCTCGCCAGCTTCATAGTGACCGGCTGCTGTGATGTCGAGGCAACTAGGGAATAGTTTCTTGTCCGGGCCTCTGCGCTGGACAACCATCCGGTGCCCCTCTGATGAGCGGGCGATGATCCAGCAATGAAAAGCCCGGTGCCAATCTCCGTCCCGATGAGCCTCATCCCTTGACTTGGTGCCGATGTGCTTCATGTTCGGGTCGTAGATGTCAATCATCTCTGGCATGTCTTCTCCTCCTTGGCGTGGACGACCTATCGTCTCGGTTTCGTGGCCATCTGGGCAATCGCCTCCGCCCGTATCTCTGCTGTTACTGTAATCTCTCGTTTCATATCGAGGCTCTCAAAGATCTCTAAGGACTCTTGGCTAGCCTGCGCTGCGCTGCTGAAGTTGGCGTCGGCCAGATGAACCTGAGCCAAACCCAGTAGGCTTGACGCTACTTCGTCTCGCCTCTTCAGTTTTCGCGCATGTGAAAGCCCGCGGCGGAAGGCATCTTTCGCCCTGTCGAGTTCCCGTAGGCCCAGGTAGATCCTCCCCATTTGGGATTGACACTTGACCATCCGCTCGCCTTCAGTGACTAGCGCCTCATATAGCTCAAGGGCCGCCTTGGACTCGGGCATTGCTTCACCATAGGCCTCTCTCGCGATCAGGAACTCCGCCTTGGCGTAGTGGAGCCCGGCGAGCATTTCGTTCTTTCGTTGTGTGCCTTGAATCGAAGCGGCGCACTCAAAGGCCTTGGCGAGCAGTTGTTCAGCCTGCTCTCTGTCGTCACGATATCGGTAGCAGATTCCCGCGAGGTGGCGCCAGCCCTTGGCCGCGTAGTACGTAAGCTGTTGCTCGACAGCTAGTTCGATTCCGTGGTGGATGTTCTTTTCGGCTTCCTCGAGATCGCCGAGCACTGCGTTAGTCCAGCCGAGATCATCGATCAAAGCCGCGACCTGTGCCTCAGTAGCCTCGGTTCGAGCCGCCGACTCTTCAATGAGCTTTCCAATAGTGACTCGCTGGCGATAGAGCCCACTCAGCCAAAGCGAGCGACTCAGGTAGCGCCCGAACCGAATCACCTCGACGTAGTTCTTTTCCTCGTACAGTGCCTCCACAGCGCTGACTAGCTCTCCTGATAGCTTCTGAGAGGCCGGATTGGCGGCGGCTAGCTGCGCGACTGCGCCCTCGTAGGAGTCTACTCGCCGCCAAAGGCGGACGAGAGAGATGCCGAGACCGATAGGCACTGCGACCGCGCCCACAGCAACAAAACCTAAGAAACCGAGGTCCTTGGCGGCACTCGTGTCGAACCCAAAAGAATCTGCCAATTGGTGTACTGAAAGGTAGAAAGCGGCGACCAGGCCCACCGACGTGACAGCCACGTCTCTCGCGATTCTCAAGAGTTCCTGGCGCCTTGATGGGACTGCGAGCGCGCGGTCTCTTTCGTTCTGTCCCTCAGCCACGACTGAAGGCTCCTGCAAAAGACGCTAGTCGGACGCCTTGCTCCTCAATCCACTTCTGGATGCCCCTGCTCGTGAGTATCTCGAGCTCCATATCTCTTCCTAGCATTTCTGGTCGGTCGATTGGCGACGATCCGACGCTGGGGTGACACAACAACTCTGCCACCTCACTTTCACAGTCCGCCAGGAGATGAATTAGGTCACCTAGGGTCGATTCTCGGCCTCGGAAGTCGTCGATTAGGCGGTCAGGGTGGTGAACACCGCTGGTGTCAAGCTGTCGCTTCATCGACTCCACAGTCCTAGCCTCGGTGGCGATGGCCTCTGGGCTCGGTGCCGTCCGCACGTGCATTCCGAACTCTGCTGCGAGCTCAAGAGTGATGTCCAAGAAGCGGGGGGCTCGGTAGGAGATGTGATGGTGGCTGTCCAGATGGTCCGGTTCAATCCCCGTGCGTAGGACTCGCTCAACTTGTGCGCGCCATTCGCTCTTAACTTCAGTGGCAACTACTGCTGAAATGCGCCCGGGCTGAAGCAGGTCAAGGCCGAACTCACCATCAGAATCGACGAGGCTTCGGAGCTTGTGAGGGGGGTGCAGTGGACTTCCCTCCGTAAGATTGAGGTGGACGCCGATTCCTATGCCAACGCACTCCTCCCGGAGCGCGCGAATCTCGTCGACGAGACTCGAGGCATTCGCGAGCACGCTGGTGCTCGTCACGATCCCGGACGCGTGGGCAATGCGAATGCCTGCGGATACCTCTGGTGAGAGACCGTAGTCGTCTGCATTTACGATGAGCGTCTTCAAGGCGAGGTCGCACATTTTGGGGACCGCTGGTCGCGGTGGCCTCCGAGGCTCGCGGGTGGCTCCCAGGCAACGAAACGCCTGTCTGCTACCCGACAGCTAAACTAGTACTGCTTCGAGAACTGTGCGTGCATTATACACCAGGCGTCTCTATTCAAGACGTGCGGCGAAGAGCGTATCTCCTTCAAATCTCAGGCGGATTTGAGCTCGAACTGCACCCATTGTGCACCCTGGAACTGTCGAGGCATTCATCGGTACGATGCTTGTTGTGTTTTTCTGAGAAGAGCGGGGGATTTGATATCCCTTGTCTTGCTTGATACTGTTCTGCGGGGCGATGCCCCGGGAGGTTCCAATGGCCAGCATCGAGAAGCGCAAGACCAAGAAGGGCACCCACTACCGAGCTCTCATTCGCAAGCGCGGTTTCCCCTCCGAATCAGCCACGTTTCGTCGTCTTACGGATGCCAAAGAGTGGGCGAAGAAGAGGGAATCGGCGATGGACGAGGGCCGGCACTTCCCTGAGCGACAAGCCAGGAAGCGCACGCTCCTTGATCTTGTGGCGCGGTACACGAACCGAGTCGTCCGAGAGGGAGGAGGGCTGGGAGGTAATCGCGCCTTCTTGAAGCTGTCCCGCGGCGAGCAGTCGAAGAGGATCATGCAGCTTGACTGGTGGGTGGACCGGCTGGGAAACCCGACCCTCGCTCAGATGACGCCAGCGCTGCTCGCTGACTGGAGAGACCGGCTCGCGGAGGGTGCGGGACCGACCAAGAGACCTGTCTCCGAGGCGACGGTCAACCGTTATCTTGCCGCCTTGAGCTGTGCGTTCACCTACGCAACCCGAGAACTCGGCTGGGTTGCATCCAACCCCGTTCGGGACGTGAACCGTCACCGGGAACCACAAGGCCGGGTGCGTTTCCTAAACGAAGGGGAGAGGGAGAGACTCCTAGATGCCTGCCGGAACAGCTCCGATCAGCGGCTCTATCCTCTCGTCGTGCTTGCTCTATCTACTGGCGCTCGGCAAGGAGAGTTGCTCGGCCTTTGCTGGCGCGATGTCGATTTGAAGCGCGGTAAGGCGGTGCTGCATCATACGAAGAACCGCGAGCGTCGTGCCCTTCCCATCGCGGGTCTCGCCGGTACGACGTTGGCGGACATGGAGGAACGCGCGCAGGCGGAGCGGCGGTCGAGAAAGGTCGAGTCGATCTCTGCCCAGAAGCTGGAAGACGAGCCGGTGTTCGTCGGCCCACGTGGGGAGGTCAGCTTTCCTCGCCAAGCGTGGGAAGACGCTCTGAGAGCCGCTGAGATCAAAGACTTCCGTTTCCACGATCTCCGACATTCGGCCGCCTCCTACCTCGCCATGAACGGGGCGACCCTCGCCGAGATCGCCGAGGTCCTGGGGCACAAGACCCTTGCGATGGTCAAGCGATACAGCCACTTGACTGAGCAGCATACGAGCGCAGTCGTGACTCGTATGAACGAGGCGATTTTCGGGGAGTAGTTGACTCTGGATGACCTTCAGGCTCGGCTTCGTTACGACGAAGAACTCCGTCCGGTGGTCGAACGGGCGCTGGAGGTGCTCAAGTCACCGTTGGAGCGGGAGGTCAGGAAGGCCCTTAAACGGGAGATGGCGGGATCGCCGAAGGAGCGGCGAATGCGAGTCGACTCTGGTCTCGCAAAGGCGGCGCATGCCATCGAAGTCTTGTGTCTACCCGAAAGGCCGGATCGCCCGACACTCGATCTGCATCGTCTAATCCGCAACTTGACCGCGGGCCAGATCCCAATGGGCGATGAGGTCGGGGTTTCTGATCGCGGCGAGATTCAGTCCATTCTTAGCGCTGGCAGGTTCCTAGTCGACGATGTACTGCCATTCGCGGGAAGCGTGGTTCACCCGGCCAGGTTCGAGGATGGATTCGAGCGGGTTGAGGAGAGGCGCGAGAAGCAATTCGACAAGAGGCTCAGAGCCTTGGTCGAGGAGGACGACGCAGCTCTGAGGGAGAAGAAACTACGGAGCATGAGAGCAAGCCTGAGTTCAAGAAAGCTCCATCGGGCAGTTGCACTGAATCTGGATCGCGCTGCGGAAGAAGCCTTCGTTCCGGTCGAGCTGCTGGTAGAGGCTGCGAATCTGCTGTTGGGGTGTACGGAGGAGGATCTGGGCTTCGTCCTCCGCCTTGGGGAGCATCTGTCGGCCGATGAGTACGTGCAAGACGCGAGTCTCATTGTCGCAGCCGAGAGGGGGGAGAGATTCAAGCGAGAGCTGACATCGCTGGTGGAAGGTCTGGAACGGCAACGCAAGCTGCAAGCTGACTTACAGGAGGAAGAGTTCGGAGGAAGAGTCGAGTACTGCCGAGAGGATCGGACCCTCCGAGTGTCTAGCCGTGGTCGCCCCTTCTTGGGCCGAGTGATTGCGGCGAACGTTTACGACTACCTCCTGAATGTCGTCCCGGCCCGCTACCGAACTGAATCGAGCGCTGCTCGGAAGTTCAATGCGACCGCTCTTGAGCTGGCGGTCGGGCTGGTCAACAAGACGCTCCTCCACACGAAGGCCCTGCCCAAGCGCCTGGCGACGGCTCAGGTCAGGGGGACTCACCGCAGTAGGTTCCAGTAGAGCGAGTATCCCCGGAGCCCTACCGAGAATAAGCTCACTGTTCTCAGTGGCTTAGAGTTGTTGCGACGTTCCGATCTCGACGCCCCCGATTCTTAGGTGATTTGGCCGCATGCCCTGATACTAGGGGCGTCATGAGCCAGCAGCGAATCCCCAACCTACGTAGCATCTCGCAGTTCGAAGAGGAGTTTCCGGCCTTTGAGGGCCGGATGCGCTGGATTCGGTGGCGGGCTCAGCCAGTCATGAGGACGCGCCGAGGTCATGGAGGCGACCAGGTGGTGGAAGACCTGGAGCCGAACGGCTACGCAGAGTCTTTCGTCGAGGTCGCAGGCAGGCTGTACGTCGACGTTGATCGGTTCTTCGAGATCGTGGCAGAACAGAACGGCCGCAGCGAGGCGCTCTGATGCACAGTTCAACGCTCGCGCTGAGCCCTCCCGCAACGGAATCCATCGATCCAGCATTGGAGCTTGAGGGTAGAGCCTACCTGCATCAGCGGGCTGGCTCCGACGAGAGTCTTGTTGAGGCTCCTCAACCTGAGCTGACCGAGGCAGTAAGGAGAGCCCTCACGGAGAATCAGCGAAGGTGGGATCGGGCGACTTCCAAGCGACGGTTCTTGGACCCGGCGTTTGAGTTCGTTCGCTTGCTGAAGGCAGGGAAGGAGTTCGCCGCCCTCGATGCTGCCGAAGCCGCCGACCTAGTCGAATCTCTAGTTCCTTCGGTGTGGCGCGAGCTTCCCAGCCAGACTACGCTCGGTGATCCCGTAGACGCGGTCTCCTGCTTTCTCGATGCCTGGGAGACGGTGGAGTTCGCTGACGGGGCAGGCAGCCCTGTGCGGCAGGCGGTCGGGCGTGCGGTGGAGTGCGTCGAGGCGGAAGAGCCGGTCGAGCCCAGTCACTTCGGACTGAAGTTCTCGCATGCGAGGTACAAGCCCTTTCGGACCTTCCTCCGCGTCCTGGAACTGCTCCAGGAAGAAGCTGGTTCCGAGCCAATCGCTCTCCCGCAGGGCGTAATGGCCCAGGAGATGGGTTGTCATCAGACTCAGGTCTCCCGATGGATCAGGAACGCGATCCAGGCTCAACTCCTCGTCCGTGAGGTGGGAGCGAGTCGTAGAGAGCATCGCGCTGCCGAGTACCGGCTCGTTGTGTGTTCTCAGATCCGAGGGTCCAGGAGGCCGGGAGTCAACAAGTCCGTAAGTCCGTCAGTCCTAGAGTCTGGAAAGTCTTGGGAGTCTGGTAGTCAGGTAGTACACCTGGAAAGCGGTGAGGAGGCCATCGAAGTATGAACGCGGCGGCAGTTCTTCGGGACGCACGTTCCTGCGGCGTGCAGCTAGAGGCAGTTGGGAGCCGTCTTCGTATGAGCCCTCGGAGAGCCGTCCCTCCTGGATTTCTCCAGAATGCGAGAAGACTGAAGAGCGAACTGCTCGGGATGCTGCGGGAAGGTGGTCCGAATGGCATCGAGGTCCTCGGCCCAGGGTCGTCAGCCATCGGGCCAAGCTTGCCTCACCCTTGGCAAGGGGAGGTTGTGAGCATTCCACAAGGTTATGGCCGACTCGCGTGGACTGACGGCCGGAGGGCAGCGGTCTCGACGGGGCTCAACGTGGTCTGGCTAGTCGACCTTGTGGACGTGCATCGACCACCTGATGCCGTGATGCCGAGTTCGGAGACTGATCGGACGAGGGGGGTAAGGCGGTGCAGATGACAGTAAGGCACTCACGGCGTTGGGGATACGGCAGGGAGCTCTCTCACCGCGCGACTGGGGACCCTATGGACGGTATGAAGTTGGCAGGCGGACGGAGCCGATGATGGCGGAGAGAGACCTAAGTGCCGAGAAGGGAAGGGACCCGTACGACCTCCTCTGCGTTGGCATGAGTGAGAGAACCCACCGCCGAGGCGTCCAGTTGCTTCTGGACTCGGCCCGTGCCGAACTTGAGCAAGATCCCGCGTACCGCCGCTGGCTCAAGAACAGGAAGCGGCGAAGGTGGCCTCGGTTGTCTCTAGACTCGATTCCCTACGCCTGTGCCATGGAAGGCTGGAGGAAGGGCGGACGGCCACCCAAAGCGCGGCGCTGCACTAAGCGGCTCCAGACGCGCCTTTGTTGGAACTGGCGAGTTGACAGCACGGATCGCTGTCATCTTCACCAAAGGTGTGCTTGATCGGATATGGAGCGGCTGGTCGGCTCGATGTGCAGCCAGAGCAAGATCAGCGGAGTACTCCGCTGATACTCTCTACGAAACCTGGGCGGCAGGGAGTGAAGGCGAGCTGAGGCCGTTTTGAGGCTCAGCCAAGGAGGGTAGTGGCCCGACGATGCGGACAGATGATCTCAAACCCGACCTGATCGTACGCGGTTCCGTCCTCCCGGAGCCGGTCAAGATCATCAAGACCGTTCACCTCGGTAACTCGGTCAAACTGATCGGCGAAGGCATGACCACCGGGCAGGTCCATCAGCCCGTACTCTCGGCCGCCCAAGTGGCCGAGCTGGAGCCCTCCCCTGAGACACCTCCCTACGACGGAGACGCGGCTCGATTCCGACTCGGCATCGAGGCCATGCGCCTTGGGCTGGCCTACGAGTACGATCCCTACTTCAGCCTCTCTATCGCCCGTGTTGATCCGCTGCCACACCAGTTGGAGGCGGTCTACGACTACTTTCTGAAGATCCCCCGCATCCGGTTTCTGCTTGCCGATGATCCCGGCGCGGGCAAGACCATCATGGCTGGGCTCCTCATCAAGGAGCTGAAGGTCAGGGGTCTCATCAAGCGCGTCCTAATCGTCACGCCAGCCAACCTGTGCTTCCAGTGGCAGCGTGAGATGAAGGACAAGTTTCGGGAGAGCTTCCAGGTCGTGCGGAGTCATCTCCTTCGGTCCAACTACGGCGTCAACCCCTGGCAGGACATCGACCAGTGCGTCACCTCGGTCTCCTGGGTCTCTCGTATCGAGGACGCCAAGGAGAGCCTCATGCGGAGCCGGTGGGACCTCGTCATCGTGGACGAGGCCCACAAGATGAGTGCCTACGGGGAGGAGAAGAAGACGCTCGCCTACCAGCTTGGGGAAGCCCTGTCTGAGCGAACCGACCACTACCTCCTGATGACAGCGACGCCTCACAAGGGCGACCCGGTGAACTTCGGCTTCTTCCTCCGGCTCCTAGACCCGGATGTCTACGGTGACGTGAAGAGTCTGGAGAGGGCGATGGACCAGAAGGAGGCCCCGTTCTATCTCCGTCGCGTCAAGGAAGCGATGGTGACCTTCCCCGATCCGGATACGGGCCTTGCCAAGAGCCTCTTCACCAAGCGCCTCGTGCGGACCATCGCCTTCGAGATCGACGACGAGGAACTCGACTTCTACGACCGCCTTACCCGCTACGTCGAGGACCAGTCGATCAAGGCGTCTCAGGACAACTCCGCCCGAGGTCGCGCCCTTGGTTTCACGATGGCGATGCTCCAGCGGCGCTTCGCCTCCAGCATCTATGCGGTGCGTCGCACGCTGGAGCGGATGAAGGCTCGGCGCGAGAAGATCTTGGAAGACCCCGAGGGCTACCGCCAGGAGCAAATCGCCAAACGGATTCCCGACGACTATGAGGACCTCCCCGAGGACGCCCAAGAGAAGATCCTGGAGGACCTGGAGGGCGTCGTCGCCTCGATCAACCCCGAGGACCTCCGAGAGGAGATTCTGGATTTGGGCAAGCTCGCTGAGCAGGCCGTGCAACTCGAAGAGCGAGAGGTTGAGACCAAGCTCCAGAAGCTGAGGGATGTCATCACCGAGAAGGGCATCTTTGACGATCCCAAGATGAAGCTCTTGCTCTTCACGGAGCACAAGGACACCCTCGACTATTTGGCCGCTGACGGCCGCGACGGTCGGCCGCTCGGGAAGCTCCGCGAGTGGGGCCTCAACATCACCCAGATCCACGGCAGCATGAAGATCGGAGACCGTGACACACCGGGAACCCGGATCTACGCCGAGCGCGAGTTCAAGGAGGACTGCCAGGTCCTCGTTGCCACAGAGGCGGCCGGTGAGGGGATCAACCTCCAGTTCTGCTGGTACATGATCAACTACGACATCCCCTGGAACCCGAACCGGCTTGAGCAGCGGATGGGCCGCATCCACCGATACGGCCAGGAGAAGGACTGCCTCATCACCAACTTCGTCAGTAGCAATACCCGCGAGGGACGGGTCCTGGAAAAGCTCTTCGAGCGCATCGAGAAGATCGAAGAGGACCTCGACCCTAACCGGACGGGAAAGGTGTTCAACGTGCTCGGGGACGTGTTCCCGGCCACTCACCTTGAACGGATGCTGCGGGAGATGTACGCCCGCAACCTGACGGAGCAGGCGATCAAGGACAGGATCGTTTCTGACGTCGACACGGCACGTCTTCAGCAGATCACCGAGTCCACGCTCGAAGGTCTGGCGAAGCGCGAGCTGAACCTCTCCGCCATCGTCGGAAAGTCTGAGGAGGCCAAGGAGCGCCGTCTCGTCCCGGAGGTCATTGAGGAGTTCTTCGTGCAAGCCTCCCCGTCAGTGGGCCTGACTCCCAAACCGGAGACGGGGCACGAGCATGTCTATCGGATGGGCCGCGTGCCAAGAGCGCTCGCTCCCTATGGAGAGCAGCTAGAGCCGAAGTTCGGGAAACTCGGGCGTGAGTACAAGAGGGTCGTCTTCGACAAGGAGCTACTTCCCGGCGACCCCACTCTGGAGTGGGTTACGCCCGGACATCCGCTGTTCGAGAGTGTCCGCTTCTTCTCGCAGGCTAAGTCCCAAGGCGACCTGGAACGGGGAGCCGTCTTTTTCGACCTGAACCGAGCTCGGCCCGCCAAGCTGGATGTTTTCTCGGCGGAGGTCCGAGACGGGCTCGGTCAAGTCCTTCACAAGCGGCTCTTTGTGACTCAGGCGGAGCCTGGTGGGCAGATATCGATCCGCCAGCCCACGATCTTCCTCGACCTCTCGGTTGCCCCCAAGGGCACAGCCGCCCCCGAGGCCGCAGCGCTACCGGGAAGGGATGAGCTTGAGGGAAGCCTGTACGAGCAAGCTCTCCAGGATCTATTGCGGTTCTCCGTCGAGCAGCGCGAGAAAGAGATCAAGACCATCACTGAGCATATGGAGATCAGCCTCAACGCGATCATCGATCGGGAGCAGGTGAAATTCGCGGAGTTGATGCAGCAAAAGCAGTCCGGCTCGGAGGAGACTGGACTCGATGGTCGCCTACGGATTCAGGAAGACCGGCTGGATGACCTCAACAGCCGCCTGGAGCGTAGGAAGGCCGACTTGGAGAAAGAGCGCCAATGCACCGTGAGCAACATTCAGCACCTGGGGAGCGCCTGGGTACTGCCTCATCCTGCCCGAGAGGACCCGCACACGAAGGGGATGGTCGCGGACCCGGAGATCGAGAGGATCGCCGTGGAGGCGGTGACCAAGTACGAAGAGGCGCGTGGGTGGAAGGTGGAGAGCGTCGAGGCAGAGAACCGAGGTTTCGATCTCCTTTCGCGCAAGCCGCATCCTGAGGACCCAGAGACGGCCATCGGTGTCCGCTTCATCGAGGTGAAGGGGCGCTCACACATCGGGGAGGTTGCCCTGACAACGAACGAGTACAAGACTGCCGAGCGGCTGAAGGGCGACTACTGGCTGTACGTAGTCTTCAACTGCGCTTCAGAGCCGGAGGTCCATCTCGTTCAGGACCCGGCCCGGTTGGGGTGGAAGCCGATTGTCAAGGTTGAGCACTACCACGTGGGGGCGAGCGCAATTCTCAAGTCGGAGACATCGGATGGATAGGTACTGCAAGAGGCTGATCGAGGTGGATCTACCGATCAAGAGGATCTCGGCGCACGCTAGACGCGAGAAGAATATCCACGACGGGCACATCTCTACACTCCATCTCTGGTGGGCTCGTCGTCCTCTCGCTGCCTGCCGAGCGATGGCCTGCGCCGCCCTCTGGCCAGATCCGGTAGATGAATTGTGTCCTCCGCTGTTCCGGAAAGTGGCCCAGGATCACATGACTCGCTGGGCATCCCACAATCTGAGCCTCGCGAGTGAGGAGACCTACCGGGTCCTTATCTCTCTACAGAAAGAGCCGGGGCGACTCGATGATCCCCTTGAACTCCGCAACGCGCTGCTCCACTTCATTGCCGACTTTGCGAGCTGGACAAACGCCACTATCCCGGATTATCTAGAAACAAGCCGAGCGCTCACTGAAGCATCGCACAGAGGGCTGGGCGGGGAGCCAGGTAAACGGCCAACAGTGCTGGATCCATTCGCTGGAGGAGGGGCGATTCCGCTCGAAGCTACGAGAGTTGGCGCGGAGGCGGTCGCGTTCGACATCAACTCGGTGCCGGTCCTGTTGAACAAGCTGCTGTTAGAACGACTTCCCTCAGCCCCTCGCCAGCTCGCAGGAAGACTTCTGAAAGAGGCTGAAGGCATACAACAGCGTTGCCTGAAGAAGCTCGGTCACCTCTATTCGCGCCAAGACGGTACCTCAATAGCCTACATCTGGGCCCGCACAGTTGCGTGCGAAGGACCCGGCTGTGGCATCGAGCTACCTCTTACCACGTCCGGCTGGCTCAGTAAGCGCCGCGGCAATTACGTCTGGCTAGAGTTCCATGAGACAGCACAGGACGGGAGGCTAGCCTACGAGATTAGAACTTCGCGTTCCCTTCCGGCAGTGCCACCTGTAGGCACTTCCCGAATGGGGGCGGCAACTTGCCCCTGTTGTGGATACACAACGCCAAAGAAGGCTGTCTACCAACAGCTCGATGAAAGAAGAGGCGGAGCGCAGACGGCGCGTCTGATCGCGTCAGTCGTGAAGCGCACTGGTGAGTCAGGCCGATCCTTCCTTCAGCCGACGACGGCGGATCTCACACAGGCGCGTCAAGCGGAGTTGCTCAGGCAAGCACTAGATAGCGAAGTTCTCGCAGAGAGAATCAACCCGATTTCACCAGGGAAGTTCGGGAGCGGTGTCGCTTCCCCTACCCGAATAGGATGCGAGACCTTCGCGGATCTCTTTACTCCGCGCCAGCTAGTCGTTCTAGAGGCGTTCAGCGCCGAAGTGGCATCTGTTGAGGATGAGACAGTCCAGCTACTTCTAGCGTGTGCAGTTGATCGGGTTGCCGACTACAACTCAGCGCACACCAGGTGGAATATCAACAACGCTTCAATTGGCGACACCTTCGGTCGCCAGGCCATTTCGATCTCCTGGTCGTTTGCTGAGGCCAACCCGTTCTCTGGGGCAGCAGGATCGTGGGAGAGCGCGATTCGCTGGATACGGAAAGTCGTCGAGCACCTCGACAACAGTCGCCTGGTGGCTGGACAGGCAGACCGTTCCTCCGCTACGGCTCTTCCTCTGCCGGACGACTCAGTGGCTGCACTTCTTACCGACCCGCCGTACTACGGAGCGATCATGTACGCGGACCTGTCTGACTTCTTTTTCGTCTGGCTGAAGCGCAGTGTCGGGGACTCGTTGCCTCGCCTATTCAGCGAGATTGTCGTTCCAAAGGAAGAAGAGATTATCGCAACTCCAACCAGTCTGGGTCCGAGCGGCCAGGCCAAGGATGCGATGTTCTTTGAGGAGCAGATGCGCCTGGCTCTTGCCGAGGCCCGCCGAGTAGTGGCTCCATCTGGAGTGGGGACAATAGTGTTTGCGCACAAGAGTACGGACGGATGGGAGGCGATGCTTTCGGCACTGGTCGGAGCAGGATGGGTTGTTACCGCATCATGGCCTATCGACACAGAGCGAGTGGGTCGGACGAACGCCCAAGGCACAGCGGCTCTGTCCTCTTCCATACACCTTGTTTGCCGTCCACGAGAGAACGCAGATGGCTCGCTTCGGATAGATGATGTCGGCGACTGGCGGAACGTGTTGGAGGAGCTTCCGAGACGCATTCACAGGTGGATGCCACGCCTCGCTGAAGAGGGAGTTGTAGGAGCGGATGCCATTTTTGCGTGTCTTGGCCCGGCGTTGGAGATCTACTCCCAGTACTCATCGGTCGAAAAGGCAAGCGGCGAAGAGGTGACCCTAAAGGAGTACCTGCAAGAGGTTTGGGCTGCGGTTTCCCGCGAGGCCCTGAGCATGATCTTCGACGGGGCTGATGCCTCTGGTTTCGAGGAGGACGCAAGGCTAACCGCGATGTGGCTCTGGACGCTGCACACCAGCTCCAACGGCGACGATGATGGTGAGGGCGAGGACAAGGCCAAGAGTCTTCGCGGGTACAGCCTGGAGTACGACGCGGCGCGAAAGATTGCCCAGGGGCTCGGTGCCCATCTGGAGGTCCTCGGCAACCTCGTGGAGGTTAAGGGCGGCACCGCCACACTCCTCAGCGCCGGGGCTAGAACCCGACACCTCTTGGGCAAGGACGCCGGTCGCGGTAGGACAGTGCAGAAGCCACAGATGGCGCTGGACTTCGCTGAAGAGGTCCGCGAGCTTGAAGCCGAGTACGGGGATTGGGCGGAGGATCTTTCGGGTGGACCAGGCTCAACGGTCCTGGACCAGCTCCACCAGAGCATGATCCTCTTTGGTGCGGGCAGGATCGAGGTGCTTCGGCGTCTGCTTGTTGAAGACGGAGTAGGGCGTAATCCTATGTTCTGGCGTTTGGCCCAGGCACTCTCCGCGCTTTACCCCTCGGTCACAGAAGAGAAGCGATGGGTGGACGGGGTCCTCGGACGGAAGAAAGGGTTGGGGCTGTAGACGTGAGTGGCCTGGGCGCGGCTTGGAGAGATCGGTTTCTTGGCACAGTCGCGTCCGAGCCGTTCGCGCGGGATCTGAAGGCCGCGAGTTTGGAGGCGCGGCTCAAGGACTGGACCGCGTCCCTGGCCCAGGCTGTTGTGGCTACCGGCGAGGCCCACGGTTGGAAGGTGGCAGCAAAGGGCCACCTCCTGGCCCGAATGCCGCAGCCGCAGGAGGAGTACTTGGGGATCGACGCGATGGCCTTCGAGGACGATCGGTCCCAGTGGCTCTTTCCGGTAGCTGTCCTTGAGCTTGAGAACAGCTCCAAGGACCAACGAGTGGCGTACTCGCTCTGGAAGCTCCTGAACCTCAGAGCCAGGCTCCGGGTGCTCTTCTGCTATCGGCCCTCGGTGGAGGGCGGCACCGCTCTGGTGAGGCACATGGAACGGAGTGTCGTTCACTCGATGACGATCCCAGATCGGGTCGGTCTCGGAGGGGAGACACTTGCAGTCGTCGGCTACCGCAGCAAGGCAGACACATTCCCCGATGGTTTCTTCAGGTGGTGGAGCCTGGAATCCAATACTGGCGAATTCGAGCTGTTCTAGGAAGCGAGGAATTAATGGCCAAACTTCAACCCTGGTACAAGATTGTTACTCCACGGGAAGATCTCCGAGAGGGCAAACCCCTCGACGCCTCTGAGTTCGCCGTACACCTCGATCAGGTTCGGGATGGCAGGGCCTCCGACGACTACCAGAAGCCCCAACAGTTCTTCGAGCGGACCTATCTGACGAACAGCCTCCTCCAGACGGCAGGCGAGGTGCTTCGACGGCTGTCTGGGATCAAGACTGAGACCTCGGCTGTCTTCAACATGGCGACGCAGTTCGGCGGAGGGAAGACGCATGCCCTGACCCTGCTCTATCACTTGGCTGAGCAGGGTGCCTCCGCCTCCAAATGGCAGGGAGTCGGACAGATCCTGGCGAAGGCTGGCATCAAGGAAGTTCCTGGAGCTGCGACAGCCGTTTTTGTCGGCACCGAGTTCGATTCGATCACGGGACGCGGAGGCAACGATGGAGTCCCTTTGCGGAAGACGCCGTGGGGTGAGATTGCCTTCCAGCTCTCGGGGGAAGCGGGCTTCCGCACCGTGGAGGAGCATGAGAAGCAGATGACCGCCCCGTCCGGGGAAGTCATCCGCAGTTTCTTACCGAAGAACAAACCGAGTCTGATCCTCGTCGATGAGTTGATGAACTACGTCAGCCGGAGTCGGAAGAGCGGCCTCGCCACGCAGCTCTACAACTTCATCCAGAACCTCTCCGAGGAGGCTCGCGGCAACGACAAAGTGGTCGTGGTCGTTTCGATCCCAGCCTCGGAGTTGGAGATGAGCGCCGAGGACCAATCGGACTACGAGCGGTTCAAGAAGATGCTCGACCGGGTGGGAAAAGCTGTTGTGATGTCGGTAGAGGCCGAGACCTCCGAGATCATTCGGCGGCGGCTGTTCGAGTGGGACCCGAGGGCCGTCTCCCAAGACGGCAAGGTCCTGCTTCCCAAGGAGGCGCTCCAGACAGCGCGTGAGTACGCCGAGTGGCTCCAAGAGAATCGGGCTCAGATCCCTGGATGGTTCCCTGTGGACCACGCGCAAGCTATGGTCGAAGTCACGTACCCGTTTCATCCTTCGGTCCTTTCGGTCTTCGAGCGCAAGTGGCAGGAGTTGCCACGGTTCCAACAAACCCGAGGTGTCTTGCGCCTGCTCGCCCTCTGGGTCTCCAACGCCTACCAGCAAGGCTTCAAGGGCGCAGAACAAGTCCCGCTGGTCGACCTGGGCACGGCTCCTCTCGAAGATCCGATCTTCCGGCAGCCCATGTTCGAGCAACTCGGTGAGAACAAGCTCGAAGGGCCGGTCACTACCGACATCTGTGGGAAGAAGGATTCCCACGCGGTGCGCCTCGACGAAGAGGCGGTGGACACGATTCGGAAGGCTCGACTCCACAAGAAGACTGCCACTTCCATCTTTTTTGAGTCCAATGGTGGGCAGTCCCGCGACGACGCCAGTCTGCCCGAGATCAGGCTGGCGGTAGCCGGGCCTCACGTGGACTTGGGCAACGTAGAGACGGCCTTGGAGTCTCTCAGCGACACTTGCTACTACCTCACAACCGAGGGGAACCGCTATCGCTTCAGCACGCGGGAGAACTTGACCAAACGATACGCCGACCGTCGGGCAACGATTCGGACCGACGAAATCGATCAGCGAGTTCGGGAGGAGATCCAGAAGGTCTTTCCTCGGACCGACGGCATCGAGATCTTGGCCTTTCCCGAGAAGAGCAGTCAGATCCAGGACCGCCCCGTCATCACACTCGTAGTCATGGGGCTAGACCACGCCGTGCAAGACGACCCACAGGTCGTCGCAATGGTCGAGGCCATGATCAAGGAGCACGGGAAGTCGGCCCGGACCTACAAGAGTGCCCTGATCTGGGCAGTGCCAGAGACGGCTGGTTCGATGCGCGAGGAGGCCAGGAAGCTGCTGGCGTGGGAGGCTATCCAGGCCGAGGGACTAAAGCTCGACGAGTCCCAGCAGAAACAGCTCGGGATCAGCCTCAAGAAGGCGAAGCGGGACCTCACAGAGGGCGTTTGGCGCTCGTACAAGAATGTCCTCCTGCTGGGGAAGGACAACGCGGTTAAGACCGTCGATCTAGGTCTCGTGACCTCCAGTGCGCACTCTTCCCTCCCAGGCTTGATCCTACAAAGCCTGCGCCAAAAGGACGAGGTCGACAAGGGGCCGATCTCGGCTCGTTTTCTCGTTCGCAACTGGTCACCTGCCTTCACCGAGTGGAGTACCAAGGCAGTCCGCGACTCCTTCTACGCGTCCCCGCTCTTCCCTCGCCTTCTTGACCCAACAACAATTGCGATGACAGTAGCCCAAGGAGTCACTGACGGCCTCATCGCGTACGTTGGCAAGTCTCCGACGGGCAGCTACGACCCTTTCTTGTTCAAGAAGACACTCCAGCCGGTAGAGGTCGAGATCTCGGACGATATGTACATCATCAAAGCGGAGGAGGCTGAGAAGCACCTCAAGCCACCCGTACTTTCCGGGTTGCTCGTCAGTCCCTCCGACGTGCAGCTCCAACCTGGGACGAAGGAGACCTTCACCGTGAGCGGGCTCGACCAGTTCGGCAACGCCATCGATACCGGCGAGGTGTCTTGGAAAGCTACCGGAGGGGAGGTCTCGTCTGAAGGAGTCTTCACAGCAGGAGCCGATGTAGGTGGGTTCTTCGTCACAGCCGAAGCTGGGAAGGTCACTGGTACGGCAGGGGTCCGCGTGTTCAAAGGCGAGCCGCCGAAGCCTGCGAAGAAGAAGCAGATCAACTGGGAGGGCGAGGTGCCGCATCAAAAGTGGACGAACTTCTACATGAAGGTGCTCACGAGGCTGGCCTCGGCAGGCGAGCTCACCCTGAGCCTCCGCGTCGAGGCTGCTCCGGAGGGTGGCGCGACGGACACCCAGGTCGAAGAGGTGAAGACTGCCCTGAGGGGGCTTGGGATGAAGGACGATGTCGGCGTCGATTAAGGAGCCCTTGGAACCCAAGTGGAAACGTTTCGAGAAGCTCGTTTACAAGCTTCAGAAAGAACTGGCAGGCGACGCCACTGTAACCCTAGACGACTCCGTACCCGGCGTCGATACCGGCACTCAGCGCCAAGTGGACATCACGATACGGCGGCAAGTCGGGCAGTTCGATGTCTTTGTTGCCATTGAATGCAAAGACTACAAGGTGCCCCTCGATGTGAAGAATGTCGAAACGGTTGCCGGTCTGTTCAAGGACATTCGAGCGAACAAGGGGGCTATCGTCTCTGCTAGCGGATTCAGCAAGGCAGCTCTCACACTTGCTCGTCACCACGGCATCGATACCCTCCGGCTTGTTGACACCAAGGATCATGACTGGAAGGCGTATGCTTCGGTCCCAGTGGTGTTGTGGCGGACCGGTTTCGGTGGCTACCAGTTCAGGCTGTCGGGCTTTCAGACTCTTCCTGCTGGACTGAACAACTCGACCTTCCCAGCAGCACGAGTACTGTCTCCCGATGGTGAGTTCCTGGGCACACTCTCCGACCTTGTCGCACGGCGTTGGAACGAGGATACAAGCGACGATCTCCGGGGTGAGGTCGAGTACGAGATAGGGAAGAAAGTGTGGATTGAGGTGCTTGACAGTAAAGCGCAGGCGGACGTGGTTGCGATTGTGCAAGTTCTGCGCGAGTACTACTACGGGAACCTGCCGGTGCACCTGAGCGGCTTCGAGAACGTCCAAACTGGGGGCGTTCTGACACGTGAGGTCTCCACAGAGGTCTTCGCTCCGGGAAGGATCGAGCAGGGCCTCGTGGAGGGCTGGCAGAAGATTGACGACCCCAATGAACTCTCAGTACGACCTTTCATGGAGATTGCCTACAAGGATGTTGTTCCTGTCTCAGAAGAGCGGTCCAAGTCCTAGTCGAACCTTGGTGTGCCCAGCGTGACCGAAGCGAGCGACCTCGGGGCGATTAAGCTGCGGCGGCGCGAGGGAAATGAACGGTTCCACGTCGCGGGCCAACCTCTAGATCATGACTTGCTTAGCTTTTGGCAATGGAGTTGCTCGGATGTCCTGAGTAATGCGACGCGAGGGGTGCTCGCGGAGTACCTAGTTGCGCAAGCCCTCGGAGTCGCCGGAGAGAGCGTCCGCGAGGAGTGGGCCGCATACGACCTCAAAACGCTTGACGGCACAAGGATTGAGGTCAAGTCCGCCGCGTACATCCAGAGCTGGCGCCAAGACAGATTCTCCCGAATCACCTTCCGTGTGCCGAAGACTCGCGCATGGGACAAGGACACCAATCAGCAGAGTGCAGACTCCCGACGCCAGGCAGATGTTTACGTTTTCGCGCTGCTTGCACATACCGATCAGAGAACCGTCGATCCACTCGATGTGTCTCAGTGGGAGTTCTTCGTCGTACCGACGATCTCACTCGACAACCGAAAGAGAAGTCAGCACTCGATCACACTGAACTCGCTAAGAGCATTGGCCGGAGCGTCGGTAAGCCTAGACCGGCTCAAACAAGCGGTCGAGGAAGCTGGGAGAAAGGATCGGGTCTTGCGCGGTACCAAGGATGGGCCAAGCTCATGAAAACCTCCCAGGCTCTCGGGATCTAGATCGTGCTGCTCCTTCGGGTACGGCTTGAAGTAGGTCAGTTGTTACCTGGGGCCGGTCCGCTAGATTGGAGATCGACGCGCATCTGCTCATCACGACACGCGGCGAACTGAAGGAGAACGCACAAATGCCTGTGAGGAATAACTCGTTTAGGAGCCCGGAGTACGTACAGGAGACGATTCTCGACAAGGAGGGGAACGTCGTGGGTACACTCCGAGTGAATCCGGCGGCAGTAAAATGGAAGCCGAAGAGCGCTCAGAAGTTCCGCTCAGTGCCTCTGAGCAAGTTCGTAGACTGGATCACCGACGACACAACGGGCGCTAGCTGGACCAAGAGCTAACGACGAGGCGCTGCCAGGTCCGCCCGAAGCGCAGCTAGTCGAAGCCGTCCAGCGAGGCGCACTCTTCGAGCCGACACTCCGTGTGTGGTCCTCGGGAACCGCTCAGTAGGTTCTTATGGGCAGGAGACGACACACTGGAGACTGAGGGTGTAGTCGGCGTCCTCATTGTTGAACCACTCCCTAGCCAGAATCGTCCAGGTACCGGACTGGTCGAGCGTAGTGTTGATCGTGGCGGTCGAATCGGAGCTATCGACTGCCAACCGACTCCCGTCAGGTCGGAAGAGTTCGACTTCGGCACCTCCTTGTCCAGGCACCGAAAGGCTCACAACGACTACCTCGTCGATCGTTCCCTGAAACACGAACGTATCGATGTCTCCTGCGGGCTCGATCTCTCCTTGGATAGCGGTTCCATAGGTAATCGGGAGCCCATCCGGGGCACCTCCTGCGGCAACCTTGCCGCCGACCGTCACTACGAAGCCATTACGGAACGCGACCGCTCCTCCTGCAAACATCGCGACATCGCCACCTGCTTCTACTACAACATTGGGTCCGGCAAGGATTTCGTCACAGCTCTCATATACCTCCTTGGAATCGACGACCAAGTCTGTGATCTCAAGGTCGCCCTCGGGGTGGCAGGCGCCGATGCGCTCTAGGACCACTAGGTAGGAGTCTTCCCCGTTGTTGTCTCTTTCACGGGCGAGCAGGGTCCAAGTCCCAGATTGATCCAGAGTGATATCCAGTCTCGCGGTGTTAGGGATCGGGGCGACTCCACTGGCCGTTGCCCCGAGGCTTCCATCTGGGCGGAACAGCTCAACGCGTGGAACGGCAAGACTCGCGCCATTCATCACAGCGTGTGCCGCAATGGTCTGGTTGGAGGAACCCTCGAACCGGAACAAGTCCAAGTCGCCCTCAGGGCCGATCTGGCCGGGAATGTCACAACCGAAACAGATCGGCGTTGCGGTCGATGATGGCGGCCCTACTCTCTCTATCCCGACCGTGTAGTCACCGGTCTGGTTGTTGCCCGCATCGCTCGCAAGAAGAGTCCAGCACCCAGTCGCGTCTAGCACTTCGTCCAGTCGTGCCACATTGAAGAACGGGAAAGAGCCGCTGGCGTCGGCCAGTGCGAAGTGGGTCCCATCTGGACGGCAGATCTCAATCAGCGGCCCCCAGTCTCCAGTAACTCTGACTACCTGGGCCACAATCGGCTCACCTGCCACCCCGACAAACAGGAAGACGTCGATGTTACCCAAGAAATCGATTGACTCCTCCAGCGTATCTCCGTAGGCGATCGACGGGGGAACACAGCCCGCGCTTTGGAAAGGACTCGCTTGCCTAGGGCAGATCTGTGAGCTCCATGTTGCGGTGCCCTCCGAGGGCTCAAGCGCCACGGCTGCTTGGCTCATTGTCAGCAACAAGAATGCAGCGATTCGTTCCAATTGCATCCTCCTTCTAGGGCGGAACCGCGCCCGACGCTTCTATGTGGTGCTGCGGATGAAAAGATCATAGCAAAGCGCGACTCCGAGGACGGGGACCTCTCATCCGGCGAATCAAGTCGCGGCAATTGGTGATCTCGGCGCTGACCTAGAGGCCCGGATGCTTCTCATGCGCGGAGTAGCCAGTTGGCTCTCCCGTTGTGCCGTTCACAACCGACGAGGCGAGGGGAGAACGATTACCAAGGCGACTCCCAACAGATCGCGGAGGCAGGTCAGCAGCCCCCACGGCTCTGTACGTTGCGCGGATACGGTTGCGCTCCAGGACTTCCACTAATCGAACAGGCGCAGGGTCCATCAGACCTCCATTGACTCAAGCCGCGAGCAGCGCCGCTCGTCGTCGCACCCTGAGTCATGGCTTCGGGGCAGCCCTTCGACGGTCGGAGGGTCAACAGCTCTTCTAGATGGCGTAAGGAGGCGGCCCCTCCATCCCAGAGAGGGTACCGGCTCCGGCGGAGTCAGTGGTGGCGTGATCGTGGTGCAGTTCTGGTGCACTCGTGGTTGAAAAGGAGCAGTTCCTCGCCGGATGCCGCAGTAGGTGCAGATCGATTCAATTGCTGGAAACAGTTCTGTTACGCGCTGCCCCTTGCTGCCAGAAATTGCGCCAGATCCGACTTAAAATCCCCCGCCGCAAGGCGTCCGGGTTCAAGTCCCGGCTCCGGCACCAGTCGCTTGCGCGACCGGTCCGTAGCCGCGTCTCAGAGCTCGCGCGCTGACTCGCCGTCTGTCCCTAGGTCAGAACGCCCCTACCCGTCATCCGGCGGACGTAGACGAGGATCAGAGCCGCGATGGCCAGGAAGACAACTCCCGTGACGAACGCCGCTGCACCCATGATCTCCAACCCGCCGCTCGTGTAGGTGACGATCGTAGCGATCACGCCCGCCGCGAGGCCAGCGGCCAGAAACGAGAACGAGAGCTTCTTGCGGAGCAGTAGCAGTACAGCTCCGATGAGACCGCCAAAGCTGCTGATCGCAAAGAGGACAAACATCCATCCCGGGAGGCCGAAGTAGAAGTCCAGGGTTTCTTGCGGGACGTTTGCCAGGTAGGCCTCGTTGTTCGTCGCGGTCATGACGTAGTCGAACGCGCCCATGCCGCTCGTCACGAGACAAAAGATGCCGATGACCCAGAGGTGCCAGGGCGTGCGGGACGTCTCAACCGAGTCGGACATGATCTGCTCCTTCGTCGCCTCTCGAGAGGTGGGTAGGGGTTTCGGGTGCGAGGAGGTGCCGGGGTGCGGTGCTCATGACGGGTTCTTCTCCTGCATGATCTGAATCAGGTTTCCACAGGTGTCGTCGAACACCGCGGTGACGACCGGACCGAGGTCGGTGGGCGGCTGGGTGAACCGAACACCCAGTGCGCTGAGCCGCTCGAACTCGGCGGCGGCGTCGGTGACCGCAAACGACGTGCAGGGAATGCCGTCTTCGACGAGCGCCGCCCTGAACGGTTTGACCGCAGGATGCTCATCGGGCTCGAGGAGCAACTCGGTACCGTCCGGCTCCTCGGGGGAGACGACGGTGAGCCATCTGTGCTCGCCGACCGGAATGTCGTGCTTCTTCTGGAACCGGAGCGTCTCGGTGTAGAACCTACAGGCCTTTTCCTGATCGTCCACGAAAACGCCCGACAGATTGATTCGCATGGTGGGTCAACTCCTATGCTTTTTCGTCGGCCACCGCTTGCCAATGGCCTGTAGAGGTTCGCTGTTGAACCAGTGAAACTTGTATCTTCCCTCTCGCTTTGCGATGACGAGCCCCGCGGTCTCGAGGACTTCCAGGTGCTGGGAAACCGCCTGCCGGGACGAGCTGATGCCGTGTTTCATGACCAAACGACCGCAGATCTCGAACAGAGACTGCCCGTCTCGGTCGACCAATTCGTCGAGAATCGCTCGTCTCGTCGGGTCGGCAATGGCTCGGTAGATGTCGTCCATGAGTCCAGCTGCTCTTCATCTTGCTGGCGAATGATAGGCAAGCGTGCGCTTGCATGTCAAGGCGGACGCGCGCCTATGCGGGCTGAACCGCTCAGAGCTGGGCATCGTCAAGCTACCCGACGACCCCTAGGAGTTCCTTCCGTCGAAGACCAGAGTTATCTTCGCGATCTTGTCGCCCCTGAAGCGGTTCCACTGAGCGATCAGGACGGACCCCCCGGGCTTCGAATACTCGTAGAAGATGCACACCTGGTCGCCGTCTTCGAAGACTTTGAGGACGTCGAAAGTTGCGTTCTTCGCCGGCGGGTTCTCTTCGAGGCGACAGAGATACGCGTCCCTCGAATCAAAGCGATGGTAGGGCCCTTCGAATCGGAGGTCCTCGGTCAGCAGATTGCCGATCGCTACGATGTCACCGTCGCAGAAGGCACGGATGAAGCTGAGCGAGACCTGACGTTGGGTCATCTCGGATCTTCAGCGAGCCAGACAGCCACCGTTTGCAACCTCTCTCTCGATTTGCAGCCTATGCGCTCGATCGTCTGAGTATCTACCCGGTCTCCGTTACGGGATACGGGTGTCGACGTGGACTACGAAGAGGATGGAACTCTCCTAGTGCGCGTCGGCACCTGTCCGCCACGACGATCTCAGAAGGTATGCGCCGGTTGTACCCATCCACAGCATGCTGAGCGGTGCCGTGTATTGAAAGACGAGAAGCGCTGGCCAGACAAGCCCCAAGACGCCAACCGTCATGAGTGCGGCGTTGATCAACGCCCAGTAGCAGAGCCATCTCGGCAGTGCCCCGGCGCGAAGAGCTGCCCAGGCCATGCCGCCGTGTCCACAAATGATGATCAGCCCCGGACCAAAGCCGAAATTGCCTTGCATGAACGCCATCAGCTGCAGTTCGACCGCTGCCGTCATTGCTTCCGAGAATCCGCCGATTGGCGCTGCCGCAGTCAGTTTGATCAGGCTAGCCATCGCCGGGTATGCGCCCACGACGGCAGGGGCGGCCAGGAGGTAGCCCGACATTGCGAATGTCCTTCTCCAGTCGTCCTTCGGAACCAACCGATAGAGGCTGAAGCCGAAGACGAAGAGGAAGGTGAATCCAACGGCTGACGCCAGAATCCCCAACTGGGCGATCTGGGGTTGAGCCTGAATTCTTGCGATCCACGGATCGATCGGCTCTCCCGCCAAGACCTCCGGAGAAAACAGACCTCCGATCATCACGTTGATGGTGGCGAAGCTCAGAATGAAGAGCATCGCCCCCACACCGGCGGCGCCTCCTAGTCTCAGCTCTCCGGCCGAGACAGGTGGACGGCTAGAGTCACGAGTCGTCAAGATCGGCACCTCCGAGGCGCATTTCAGTGACAGGCGTTTCGTTTGATAGCCAAAGTCTAACCCGCGGAAGACGGCCGCCGGCCGCCTCGGCCGGGGAGGCTCGTCTGGCCACCGGGCTGCGCCTCGTCAAACCGGATCAGCCCGGCGCGAGACATGTCGCGGGGTTGGCACCTCGTGCACGCGTGCTGCACGGAGCCCCCGCGAGCACCTACCGCCCGCCCGAGTCAGGCCTGGAGCCTCGCCTCAAGCTCTTCGAGAGAACGGCGCGCCTCGGGGCCCTAGTAGTGCGGCGGCACTTCGTTCTGGGGCCCAATCTCCGGGGGTCCTTCCCGGACTTCGCGGGCCAGCTCAGCTAGACGGCGCTCCAAGCGCTCCACCTTGTCGGCGAAGACGCGAACCACTTCGTCGAGCTCCTGAATCGTCTGACTTTGGAAGGCGATACGGCTTTCGAGCCCGGTGATCCTCTCTTCCATGGTCGGATTGTAGACCAGGGCACAACGGGCGAAACTGAGCTTCGACGTCCGCAGCGTGAACCAAGACCCCTGCGCTGGATCGGATCGTCTTGTAGCTTAGACCTGACGTGCGCGAGTACGACCAGATCGCTGATTGGTATGTTGACTCTCGAGGTGCCGAAGTAGGACTCCCCGAGCTCGAGGCGTTCCTGGAGCCCCTACCGCAGCAGGCGGAGGTCCTGGACCTCGGATGCGGCCACGGTGTGCCCGTCACCCGCTTCCTCCTCGATCGAGGTTTCCATCCGCTCGGGCTGGATAGCTCGGTCGAGATGCTCGCACGGTACCGCGCGAGCTTTCCCGAACTCCCCACTCGGTGTGAGCGCGTTCAGGACGCGCGCTTTGACGGCGCATCGTTCGATGCGGTCGTCGCCTGGGGCCTTCTCTTCCATCTCACGGAACGCGAGCAGGAGAGCCTGATCGAGAAAGTCGCGAACTGGCTCGTGCCCGGCGGGCGCTTCCTGTTCACTTCGGGAGAGGCCGCTGGCGAACGCGTCGGTGAGATGGGTGGAGTCGAGTTCCGCTATCGGTCGCTCGGAGTGGAGGGCTATCGCCGCGTGCTCGAGGAGGAGGGCATGTGTCTGGACGACCACCACCGCGACGCGTGGGAGAACCACGTCTACTTCGCGTGGAAGGGTCGCGCCGGCAATTCCAGCTCCGAAGCGGTGCGGCCCCCAGCGGTCTGAATGCCAGCTACTCGGCGACCAGGATCTGGCCGGAGTGGAGGTGACGGACTGTCCCGTCATCCGCGGGCCAGAGGGAGATGTTCGCGAACTCGATCGGAATCGAGCGCGAGTAGAGGCGGTCGGGTCCGTCGGTCAGGTGGAAGTGAAGGTGAGGCTCGGTGCTGTTGCCACTATGGCCGAGCGCTCCAATCTCCTGGCCGCGACGCACCTTGTCCCCCATGGCGACCTCGACGCTTCCTTTCCTCAGATGCAGGTAGTGCGAGTACTCGCCGTGCGGATGCTCGATGACGACGTAGTTCCCCAGCACCCTGTTGAAGCCATCGGCGAGCAGCTTCTGCTGCGCGGCCATGGAGCGCTTGGAGTACGCCTCGTCGCTCTCCCCGGGCTGCCTCAGGTTGTCGCTCGACTCCGTCATCGTGCCGCTCGCCGCGACAACCACGCCGTCGCCGATCGCATGCACCGGGGCGCCGAAGGCGTAGTACTGCTCGAGCCGCGAGCCATCTCCCTCGTGCGTCGAGGTGCCGTCGCCGAGGCGGACGAGGTCGAGTGCAAACTCCTGGATGCTCGCCCAGCGGTGGTGGCTGTGGAGCGACGGCGCCGCTGCAGCCATCCAGCGCCCTCGGAGTGGAAAGTGGTACTCGTTGGGAGAGCGGTGGTCGACGACCCGCAGGCTGGCGCGGCCCTCGACGGATGCGCCGCTCGCAGAACTGCCCGCGACGATTGCGGTCACGGTGTCGGGAAGCTCCGTCTGGAGGAACGGCAGTCGCTGGAGCACGATCGCCTCGTTGGTGCCTAGGGTCGTCGAGTCGGAGAACGAGACGCCTTCGAGATAGCGACTCGTCTGGAACTGGAAGTCGTAGGCCTCGAGAATGCCTCGCTCCGCGTAGGCGTGGAATGTCTTCGCCGTCGTCGTGAGCGCGTCGGGAGACACGTGGTGCGTCTGGAGGAGCCGTCCGGCGGCTTCGACCTCGAGGCGCACACTCTCGATGGTCACGGGCTCGTTTGACGTGTTGAGCAGGGCCACGTTCTGGAGCACGGTGGTGTAGAGGCCTGTCGGAGTTCCCTCACCGTTGTTCGCGTAGGCGTAGACGACCTCCGCCGGCTGAAACCGGACGTCGAGAGCGTTCGCGAGGGTCGGGCAGACAAGAAGGAAGAAGGTGATGGTGACTGTTCTCATGAGTCTCCTTTTCGCTATAGTACGAATCGTACTACGTAGTCCGACGAAGAGAAGTTCCAGCGAATGTGGATCGAACACCCATGACTCCGAAGAAGCTGACCGAGCTCGAAGGCGCGGTGCTGGGCGCCATCTGGATTCTTCAGCCGTGCACGGCGTACGCGGTTCGTGTCGCCTTTCGTGACTCGCCGACGGCGCGATGGAGCGCCAGCGCAGGGGCGATCTACCCGCTGGTCAAGCGACTTGCCGCAGCGGGTCTCTTGCGCGGCACCGTGAGCTCCCGCGGGAAGCGTCAGAGCGTCCGTTACCAGCTGACCGACGACGGTGTCGCGGCTCTGACCTCTTGGGTTGGCCCACCGCTCTCGGAGACCGCCGCCTCGATCCCGGACGATCCCCTACGCGCGCGACTGCGCTTCCTCTCGGTGCTGGCTCCGGAGCACCGGCGTCGGGTCGTCGATGAAGCGGTGACGGCGACACGTGCTCAGGTCGCGCGTCTCGAGGAGATTGTCGCGGAAGCGCGGCAGGGCGACGACCCGTTCTGGCCGTTGGCTGCCGAGGGTGCCCTCGCTGTTGCGCGGGCACGCGAAGCCTGGGCTTTGCGGATTTCAGAGCACCTCGACCGGCAGCCGACCGGCTCGTGACGGTGGCCAGCGGCGACTGGAGCCGATCGGTCTCGTCACTCCGGGCAGGGCATCCCCGCCCCCACCCACGCCTCCATGTCCTCGAGATGGCTCCGTAGCGTCCCGGGCGCCGGCTCCCGGCCGGCTCCCGGATCGAACGCCCAGGCGATGAACCCGCCGTCGGACAGCGCGCTGGCGATGTGATCGACCAGGCCGGCGCCATCGCGGCCACCGTTGCGCTGTGGATCGCGCAGCTGACCGCAGGCCGAACGAGAGTCCTTGCCAAACCAGGCGAACTCCGCCGGCGCGAGCCTCCACGCCACGTTGGTGTGTGGCGGGGCGTGGGGCACGGTGTTGGGGCGCTCGGAGGTGACGTGACAGGTGGTGCACCGTAGGGACTCCGCGCCGGTACGACTCTCCCCGGCGTGGATGTTCATGCCGTGCACTCGCGTACCGCCGAATGCGGGGTCGGTCCACATCGGGATGTTGTCTGCGTTGGTGTGGCAGTTGGCGCATCGAGAGTGCGAGAGCACCGCGTAGATCCGGCTCCACGCCTGGAAGCCGCCTTCGAGTTCGCCAGGGGCGGGCATGCTCTCGACTCGTGATGGGTTACGAGCAGAGTCGGCCCGCGCTGAGACGACCGCCACGAGCAGGAGCGCGAGTGCGAGGTGGATTCGCCAGAGGTTTCTCATCGACGCGTCCTCTAGGCGAAGTCGATGTGCTTGTTGAGCGGCAGCTCGCGGATTCGACGACCGGTGGCGGCGTAGATCGCGTTGGCCAGGGCCGGTGCCGCGGGGGGGACGGCCGGCTCGCCGATGCCGCGGATCTGGTCGCCGTTCTCGAGCGCCTTCACCGTGATCTCCGGAGTCTGATAGAGCCGCAAGCCCTCGTAGTTGTGGTAGTTGGTCTGCTGCGGTGTGTAGCCCTCGTAGGTGAGCTCGCAGTTCATGGCGTGCCCCAGACCCCAGATGACGCCGCCGGTGATCTGGGCTTCGACGTTGACGGGGTCGAGCACCCGACCGATCTCGCAGACGGCATAGACCCGGTCGATGCGGATGCCGCGCGAGGTGTGGGTCACCTCGACAACTTCGGCTGCGGGCACTCCGAAGGAAAGGGTGAAGGCGACGCCTCGACCGCGGCCCTTGCCGAGGTCTCGCCCCTCCCAGCCGGAAAGCTCCCTCAGCTCTTCCAAGACACTCCTGGCGAGGTCGTCGCTGCACAGCCGGGTGAGCTCGTCGAGGGGGTCGCGATCGGCTGCGGCGCACAGTTCGTCGAGGAAGCCGCCGTGCTGGAAGCCGACCCCCGACGCCCCAACGGAGCGCCACGAGCTGGTCGGTACCATCTCGGGTGCTCGATAGGCGGTCACCCGGTAGTTGGGGATCGCGAGCGGCTGATCCCAGGCGCCGGCGACGATGGTGAGGTCGGGGCCTGGCGGGGATACGAGCAGGCGACCGAACCACGACGCCATGACCGACGAGCTGGCGTTGGCAAAATCGTAGGCCGTCACCTGGCCGGCCCTGACGGCGCCACGCATCCGCGCCAGTTGCGCCGGACGCGGATAGTCGTGAGACATGTCCTCTTCGCGGCTCCAGGTCATCTTGACCGGGGTGCCGGGAACGGCGAGCGCCATCTCCACGGCTTGCATGACGTAGGTCAGCTCGAGACGTCGACCGAAGCTGCCACCCATGGGTTGCACGTGGACGGCGACCTTCTCTCGATCGAGTTGCGCGAGTCGGGCCGCGTGTCCCTGTACAAACCCGGGGACCTGAGAACCCGTCCAGATGTCCAGATGCTCACCGTCGTAGCGGACGACGGCGTTCATCGGCTCCAGCGGCGCGTGCGCCAGGTAGGGCACCCGGTATTGGGCCTCGATCGACGTCGCATCTGGGTCGGCGAGCGCCGCTTCGACGTCGCCCTCGTTGCGCATGCGCGAGTCTCGCCGTCCGTCGTGGGCCTTGGCGAGCGTGCGCCAGATCTCGTTCTGGTTGGCGGGGTAAGAGCTGGGTCCCCACGTGATGTCGATGGCGTCGACCGCCTGGAAGGCGCGCCAGGTGTTGTCGGCGAGGACGCCGATGCCGTTCGAGATCGGGACGACTCTGGACACCCCGCGCATCACCTCTGCACGCGATGCGTCGTAGCTCTCGATCTGTCCGCCGCGGGCCGGGTTGGTGCGCACAGCGGCGTACAGCATGCCCTCGAAGCGGAGGTCGATGGCGTAGGTGAGCGATCCGGTGGACTTGGCGACGGTGTCGACGCGCTGAATCGGCTTGCCGAGATAGCGCCATTGGCTTTCGGGCCGCAGCTCGACGTCTGTGATCGGTGCGATCGTCGCCGCACGCTCGGCCAGCTGGGGATAGGGGATCCGTCGACCGTCCGGCGCCAAAACCTCGCCGTCCCGCGTGCGGAGCTGCTCTCGCGGGAGGCCGAGCTCTCGCGCCGCGGCCTCTTTCAAGGTCTCGCGAGCCACGCAGCCCGCGCGGCGGAGCTTCTCGAACGCGTCGGGAACGGTCGACGAGCCGCCGGTGATCTGGAACCCGAGGAGCTTCGACGAGGCGTCGAGGAGATCGCGCGCGTGCGCGGCGACCCAGCCGTCGTCGTAGGGCACAAACGGCGCCACCTCTTCGAGAATCTTGGTGTTGGCGTAGGCGGGGCTCGGCGGACCGGGCTCGAGCTGCACTGCGAGCGGGTCGACGTCGAGCTCCTCGGCAATTAAGTAGGCCTGGATCGAGTAGGCGCCCTGTCCCAGGTCCGCCCTCGGAGTGACCAGAGTGACACCTCTGGAGTTGATCTTCACGTACGGGGTGATCGCCGTCTCACCGGACGCGAGTCCCTCGAAGAGGGGGTTCGCCTCGGAGCGTCGGTACGAGATGGCACCGAAGACGACGCCGCCCACCACGCTCGCCGAGCCGATCAGAAGTGCGCGTCTGGAAATCTTGGCTGACGCGTTCTGCGACGCGCCGGTGTCGCTGGGTGCCGGCTCGAAGTCAGCCATCGTCGAGAGCTCGTAGCTTTGCCGCGGCCGTTCTCACAGCCGCGCGGATGCGCGGATAGGTACCGCAGCGACAGAGGTTCGCCGACAGCACTCGGTCGACCTCGACGTCGCCAGGATCGGGACTGCGCGCCAGGAGCGCTGCGGCCGACATCATCTGCCCGGCCTGGCAGTAGCCGCACTGCGCGACCTGATGCTCGATCCAGGCTTGTTGAACGGGGTGGGGCTCCTCGGCGGAGCCCAGGCCCTCGATGGTCGTCACTGCGCGCTCGCCGACGTCGCCTACCGCCAGCTGGCAGGAGCGCACGGCGGCGCCGTCGAGATGAACGGTGCAGGCGCCACATTGAGCGATACCGCAGCCGTACTTTGGGCCGGTGATCCCGAGCTCGTCGCGTAAAACCCAGAGGAGCGGCATCTCCTCTTCGACGTCGACCTCCCACTGCCGGCGGTTCACCGTCAGCTTCATCGCTCCTCAAGCTAGCAGCGGGCTAGCGGGAGCGAAGTCGACTAGGTCACAGGTCGCCTAGCGGCGCGCTCGTCCAGACAGTGGCCTCTGCGAGTCGTCCGCCCGGCGGGTCGGAACAACCTCCCCCTCCCAGGCGAGTTCGCCGCCGCCCTGCCGCTTGACCAGGTAGAGGCTCCGGTCGGCGCGGTCGTACAGGTCCGACCAGCTCTCGCCCGGCCGGTACTGCGTGGCGCCGATGCTCGCGTTCACGGGAATCTGTGCGTCTTCGTACGAAACCTCGAGGTCCATCATCGCGCGCGCCAACTGCTTCGCTCGGTGAACCGCGGGCTCGGGGCCGATCTCGAGGAGTAGCACGGCGAACTCGTCGCCACCGATGCGGTAGGGCATGTCGGTGCGCCGTAGTGACTCCTTGAGTCGATCGGCCGTCCGTCTCAGCACGAAGTCGCCACACGCGTGACCGTGTGAGTCGTTGATCTCCTTGAAGCGGTCGAGATCGAACAGTACGAGGGCGGGTCGCTCGCCGGACTCGTCGGCGCGCTCGAGGAAGAGTTGAATCTGGTCGTCGAGGAAGCGGCGGTTGAATAGACCCGTCAGGGCGTCGGTGTGCGCCGCCAACTCGGCGTCGTCGAGGTCTTCCTTGGCGCGCTGCAGCCGGCGCAGCGTCTCGTGCAGCGCACGGTTCTGGTGGGCCAGGTCGTGGACCAGACTGCGCTCCGAGTCGAGCAGGGTGGCGCAACTGTGCCGCAGGACCTCCATCCACAGGCGTGGCTGTTGGTCGAACAGCTCGTCGAACGTCTCGCGGTCGAACTCGGTCAGCTGGGCCGCTTCGTTTGCCGAGGCCGAGCCGGACCGGCGATGCGAGCCGAGCAACAGCGCCAGCTCTCCGAAGAAGCCGCCTGTCGGGACCGCTCGCTTGGAGTGCTCGAACCGCAGCTCGACGCTTCCGGTGCGTACGAGGTACATCGAGGAGGCGGGGTCACCGGCCTCGAAGAGCGCGGCGCCTTCGGCGAGCTCGATCGCTCGGCCGCGCTGCTCGTTGCGTTGTAGGAATTCGGCGAAGCGGCGACTGGGATCCTTTTCGGTCATGGCCAGATGAGTCGCACCAAGTGTAGCTCGCTCCAGTTACAATCGCGGCCGATGATCTGCCCAAGCTGCGGGGCCGAGAGCGCCGCGGAGATGCGCTTTTGTGGCCACTGCGGCTCGCGACTCGAGCGGCGCCAGGAGACGGCTGAACGACGGCAGCTGACGGTGGTCTTCTGTGACCTCGTTGGCTCCTCGGCGCTGGCCGAGGCACTCGATCCGGAGGAGTACGGCGACCTCCTGGTCTCGTTTCAGGTGACCGTCACGGAGGAGGTGCGGGAACACGGCGGTCACGTCGCTCAGATTCTCGGCGACGGCGTTCTCGCGTACTTCGGCTATCCGGTCGCCTACGAGAACAGCCCCGATCTTGCTGTCGGTGCGTCTGCCGCCGTGATCCGGCGTCTCGAAAGTGCCAGTCGGAAGGATGCCGATGCGGGGCGGCCGATCTCGAGGGCTCGCATCGGGATTCACACCGGCTCGGTGATTTTCGATCCGACGAGTCCGGTCGAGGAGCGTCGCAATCTCGCGTTCGGAAGCGCTCCCAACGTCGCGGCGCGACTCCAGCAGCACGCCGAGCCCGACGCGATTCTGCTGAGCGAAGAGACCCGTCGCCTCCTGGTGTCGAGCCCCGAACTCATCGATCTCGGGCCGCAGGAGCTGAGGGGTCTCTCCAAGCCGGTACATATCTACGAGGTGGTCGCCGGAGACACCGATCTCGAGGTCTCCGGCGCGGTACGCAGCACCGCTGAGACCCCGATGGTCAACCGCGAGGTCGAGCTCGAGGCGCTCGACCGCCACTGGCAGCAAGCGGGCGCCGGCGACGGGCGAATCGTGTTGATCGAGGGTGAGCCGGGGGTTGGCAAATCCCGTCTCGCCAGTCACTTCGCCTCGAGCCTTGGTGCGACCGCCGAGGTGCTGGTCGCGAACTGTTCGCCGCTTCGTACGGAGAGCGCGCTCTTTCCGTTACGACTGTTGCTCCGGTCGACCCTCGACCTCGTCCTGACCGATGATCCGCAGACGCAGCTCGACCACTTGTGCTCAGAGCTCAGCCGAACGGGCTTGAGCGAGACGGCGGCGTCGACCCTCGGGTTTCTGCTGCGGCTGCCGGTCGACGACCCGTGGCTGGAGGACGCGGCTCCGGAACTGCGCCGGCGTGAGACGCACTTCGCCCTACGCCGCTGGGTGTTCTCCTTCGCCGAGCGGCGTCCGCTACTGCTGATCTTCGAGGACCTGCAGTGGAGCGATCCGTCGAGTCTCGAGTGGCTCGCCGACCTGACGTTGGAGCTCGAGCGGCATCGCGTGCTGGTGGTGGTGACCGGGCACGCGGGAGCAGGTCAGGGGTTGGACGCAGAGGTCGACGGACATCTGGCTCTCGGCGGCCTCGAGGAACGGCATGCCGAGGAACTGGTCCGCGGGATCGCCGGCGAAGAACTCCCTGAGGCGTGGCTGAAACGTCTCAAGGAGCAGACGGACGGTGTGCCTCTCTATCTGGAGGAGCTGACGCACGCAGTGCTCGACGCGGTCGGGGACGAAGCGCCAGCCGCTCGCGAGTGGCCCGAGCTAGGGGTGCCGAGCACTCTCCAGGGCCTCTTGACGGCCCACCTCGACCGGCTCGGAGCGAGCAAGGGTCTCGCGCAGTGGGCCGCGGTTCTCGGACGAAGCTTCCCGCTCGCGGCGCTGCGCATGGTGGCTCCCAACTCGGGTGACTTCGACCGCGAGCTCTTCTCACTCGTTCGAGCCAGGGTTCTCGAGCGCGAGACGGTAGCGGGTGCGCACTATCGATTCCGACACGCTCTGGTATTTGAGGCGGCCCACCGGTCGCTCTTGCACAGCGATCGACGTGCACGGCATCTCTCGGTCGCGGAGGCGTTTTCATCGGGGACCGCAGGCGTCGTCGCCGGGCCGGGCGAGATCGCCCACCACTTTGCCGAGGCTGGGGTGGCGCTCGACGCTTCGAAGTGGTGGCTCGAGGCCGGCAAGGAGGCGCTGGGCAGGTCCGACAACCAGGAGAGCGTCACCTTCCTTCGGCGCGGTATCGCGGCCGTCGAGCCGCTCGACGAGCCCGAGCGAGACGGTCTGTTGCTCGGCCTCAAGGGTGCTCTGGCGACCGCGCTGACCGCGATTCGCGGCTATGCGGCCACCGAGGTCGAGGAACTCCAGAGCTCTGTGCAGATCCGGGCGCGACGGTTGAGCGACCCCCGGGCGACGTTCTTACCGCTCTGGCGGACGATTTCGTTCTACCTGGTCCGTGCGCAACACGACCGGGCGCGCACGATCGGTGAGGAACTC
Organism: Candidatus Multivoradales bacterium; assembly: GCA_965212505.1. Classification (GTDB taxonomy): domain Bacteria; phylum Acidobacteriota; class Thermoanaerobaculia; order Multivoradales; family JAHEKO01; genus JAHEKO01. The sequence continues at coordinate 3,530,577 of OZ243123.1, read as the reverse complement.
CTCGAGCTCTCGAATCGTTTGGGCGACAGCTCCCTGCGGTTGGAGGCGCATCTGGGTCTCGCGACGGCGTGTTTCTGGCTCGGCGACGCGGTCGAGAGCCGACGCAACGCGCTGCTCGGTCTCGAGCTCTACGAGCCCAAGGCCCACGCAAAACATGCCGTACTGTTCGGCCAGGAGCCGGGTGTCCTGTGCCACCTCTACGCGGGATGGAGCACCTGGTGGCTGGGCCGGTTCGACGAGGCGCGACGTCATGCTCAACGAGCGCTCGAGCTGGCCCGCACTCTCGGGCACCCGCACACTCTGGCGATGGCGCTCGATCACGCCTGTGCCCTCGAGTTCTATCTCCAGGAGTTCGAAGAGGGGCGAGCGCTGGTGAGTGAGCAGCTCGAGATCTCGAAACGCTACGGATTCTCGATGTGGTCGGCGATGGCCGGTCTTCGGACCGCCTGGCTCGACTGCTTGGCGGGCGAGTTCGAGAGCGGTATTGCCAGGATGAAAGCCGGCCTGACTGCGTTTCGCGCCACGGGCGCCGAGATCGCTCGGCCGCTTCACCTTTCGTACCTGGCGCGCGCGTACCTTGCGAGCGGACAGGGTGAAGAGGGGCTTACGGTCGTCGACGACGCCCTGGGAGCCGCCCAGGCGACCCGTGAGGGTCACTACGTCGCCGAGCTCCATCGGCTAGGCGGTGAGCTCGCGCTGCAGGCTGACGGCGGACTGTCCGAGCGTGCACGCGGCTCGTTTCTCACCGCGATCGACGTCGCTCGGTCGCAAGGGTGTCTCGCCCTGGAGTTGCGCGCCGCCCTGAGTTGGCAGCGTGTGGCGGAGGAGAGCGACCGCTCCGCGGCCGTCGAGGGACTCCAGAAGGTGGTCGGCCTCTTTGAGAGCGCCGGTGACGCCCCCGACCTTGAGGACGCCCGGGAGGTGCTAGAGTCACTCCGGCTTCTCCAAGAACACGAATGAGCCGGAGCGACGCAGCGGCCCCGCGATATGTCACACAGGGCGGCCTGTCTCTCGTCCTCCTCACGATCGGGTTGACTCTTGCTGTCAACGTCACGAGCTCCATCTACGGTGTGGGATGGCAGGCCATCACCGCGTCCACCGCGTTGGTTCTCGGCCTGTTCGTCGTGCGGATCGTTCGTCACCGGGATCGGCAGCTGCGGGGCTGGCTGGTGTTCGGCGTCGTCGCAGGGTTTGCCGAGCTGGTCGCCGACGCGTGGCTGGTGAACACCGGCACGCTCATCTACCCGCAGGACGAGCCGATGCTCTGGGCGTCGCCGGCCTACATGCCGGGCGCGTGGGCCGTGGTCCTCACCCAGGTCGGCTATGTCAGCGGCTGGTTGCGAACCAAGCTTTCGTTGCCGCGCGCGGCGCTCGCCACCGCCGCCTTCGGGGGTTTCAACATTCCGCTATACGAGCACCTCGCCAAAGGGGCGGGCTGGTGGCACTACGTCGAGACCCCGATGCTCTTCTCCGCGCCCTACTACGTCATCGTCGCCGAGTTTCTTCTGGTCCTACCGCTGGCCTTGTGGGCACGTCGGATCACCTCCGGGAGAGCACGGGACCAGATCGGGCTGGGGCTCGCCGAGGGGGTCGTCATGCTGATCGCGGCCGTGGTCGCGTTCTGGCTGGTCGGCCCATGTGATGGTGCGGTGATCCAGCTCGTCTGTAGGTAGCCGCGATGTCGCACTCCCGATTTGCAGACGGTGACTTCCTGGACGGCTTGCGCGAGCAGGGCGACGATCTGGCCGACCGGACGGTTGCCGAGCTGGTCGCCGAACACGGCGTCGAGTCGGTCGGCGAGCTCTTCAAGGTCATGAACGGCAACCAGGACGCTCCGCCGTCGGAGGCGCCGCGGCGGGTCGTGCGCTACTTCGAGGAGAGCGCCGGGCTACCCGATGCGGTGGATCGGGATCGGCTCCGGCGAGGCGAAGATCTCTTCTTCGAGCACGCCTTCCCGGTTGCGCTGGTGCTCCTCGCCAAGAGCCTGCCCGAGGGCTACTCGGCGCCCGTCCTTTCAAAGATCCTCCACATGTCCGAGGATCTCGAGACGCACCCCTACAAGCGCCTGATGGGGGTGCTCCAGATGGTGGTCAACGTCGGCAGCCGAGGGGGCTTCGAACCGAGCGGGCGCGCCATCATGACGGCCCAGAAGCTGCGCCTACTCCATGCCGGGGTGCGCCACGTTGCCGATCGCGTGCTGCCCAACTTTCGCGAGACGTACGGGGTTCCGGTCAACCACGAGGACATGCTAGCGACCATCATGGGGTTCTCGTATCTGGTCATCGAAGGCCTCGAGCGTCTCGACATCGAGCTCTCGAGCGCCGACGCCGAGGATCTCTACTACCCGTGGGCCGTCTTCGCGCAGCTCATGGGCATCCATCCTCCAGGCCAGCCCCAAGACTCCTCCCTGGTGCCACAAACGCTCGAGGAAGCGCACACCTTCTACGAGGCCTACAAGGCCCGTCACTATGTGGGCGCGGAGGGGAACCCCGAAGGCGTCGCCCTGGCTCGCGACAACTTGAGGATGATGCAGGACATGATGCCGAAGTTCCTGCGCGCCCTCGGCCTGGGTGTGGTTCCGCGCATCTACATGAACGATCTGCTGACCCGCGAGGCGTGTGATCGGGTCGGCATCTCGCGGGTTGCCGGCCATGGGTTCCTCAAGTCGATCCTGTTCCGGGTTCCCGGGTGGATGCAGCGCGCGGCAGACGCCGCTCCGGGTCATTCCGCCGAGCGGCTGAGTCGGCTGCTGTTCCAGGGGATGATCGTCAAGGCTTGGGACGGCGAAGTGCACTTCCTCGTCCCAGATTCCGTGGCTGGACTCCGGCGCCTCGCGTAGGGCGATACGCCAGAGCTCCGACTACGAACTCTCCAGGCAGACCTCGATCTCGCCCTTGGTCGCGTCGTCGAAATCGAGATCGTTTTCACCCGCGACCTTCTCCGTCAGGCAGATCGCCTTGACCGGACCCGTAGAGTCGACCCAGTCCCTGGCCAACTCGCCGATGGGTTTTGGCGAGCCCGTGCTCGGGAGCTGGAGCAGTTTGCCGGCGACATTGGCCTCGAACAGTCCACCGTGGTCGCTCCAGTTTGGCGCGACGAGCAGCATGTGGTCGTAGGGCCACTCATCGCCGGCGCCGCCCTCGCACCGTTCGAGCTCCCCGAGGCGGAAGAGATCGGCCATCTGCTTGCGCACGAGCTTGCGCCAGTGGGTGTCCTTCTTGTTGATGCCGGTGCCGAAGCTGCCGTCGACGTCGCAGGGAGCCCACACATCTGGATCGCCGCCGCTACTGCAGTAGCCCAACGACCTGCCGGCCTTGGTGTCCTTTTGCGCCTGGTTGTAGAAGAGGGGTGTGGCGAGGTGGTTGAGCAACACGTGCACGGATTCGTTGCACGGTGCGCAGTTGGCCTCGTTCGCCCAGCCGGACGGCCGCGCAGGGCAGTGCTGGGCCAGGCAGCTCGCGTCGACCGGCTCGTCGTAGCCAGGTACCGATGGGTCCCACCAACCGATCAGTCGGTTCAGCTCGCGACCCGACTCGCCGGGCTTGAACACGGCTCCCGACATTGGCTGCAGGCTGATCGAGCGTGGCGCGATGGTGTGTTCGTAGACCGACCGGCTGTCGTCGATGTCGCCGTCGTTGTCGGGAACCCCGTCCGGCTCCGAGTCGACACAGTCGTAACCGGAAACGGTGATTCCCGACTCGCTTCCCGGTTTGAAGTTGCTCGAGAAGAGTGCTCTCACATCGACGTCGGCGTTCAGCGTGTTGTCGATGTACCCGTGCAGATCGTCGATGTGTCCGTTCTGGAGCCCGTTGCAGCCGTTTGAGTGACAGGTGAAGAGGAACTTCGACGACGCGTCGGGTTCGGGGAACGTGTCTTCCTTAGTCGGATAGTCGCTGTAGCTGAGGAGGCCGCTCAGAACCTCGCCGACGACGGCTCGAACGATCCGCTTGCCGTGGTAGTAGACGCTGTACTCCGCGTTGGGGCCCTTGGGAGGATCGATCGTCTGGACCGAGCACTCGCAGTCGATGTCGAGGCAGTTCGCGGTGCCGTCGCCGTCCGAGTCGGAGCATTCGCCCGTCACGACGTTCAGAGTGAGCGGCTCGAGGAAGTCCTGAAGGTCGTGGTGAGCTCGGTTGCCGAGCCAGCGGTCGGGAGTGCACTTCTCCAGCCAGATGCGGTTGTAGTCCGCAAACGGATTGCCGGCGCCTTCATCGAAGACGCCTTCGAGATCGGTGTGCTGCTTCGGAGGGTAGGGGACGGAGTAGGCGCCCCCGCCCTCGGTGTGAACCAGCGTCCAGATGGCTGAGCCGATGCCGGGCGTGCTGGCGTGGCCGCCGCCACCGGCGTGGATGAGCCAGTTGTTGTTGTCGAGGGAGCCCGCGTCGACCCGGTAGTACGGTCGGCTGCCGTCCGCGCAGCGGATGAAGTGCTGCGGCTGGCAGTTTGGCGCCTCGCCCGCGTCGCCGTCCGAGAGCGAGTACTCGTGATCGCCCGAGCCGTCCTCGCACAGCGGCACGTAGCGCGTGGTCCCCTCCCCGCTGCCTCCCGCCGGCGCCTCCGGGAAACGCAGCTCGGGATAGAGGTCTTCTTTGGGCTCGACATCGCTCCGGTGCCGGCAGTACGACTGAGCGGAGCAGTCGGTGTCGGAGAAGCAGGTCTTGAGCGGAGTTTCGGGCGTCCATCCGCTGCCGTTCCATTGTGCGCAACCGCGCTTCTGGAGGTAGGCGATCGACTCCTCGGACTGTTCGTCGGTCTGCGCCTCAGCGGCGACGCCGAGCCCAGCGAGCGTCAGCCCCACGCAGATGGCGTGTACCTTCATCTACCTTGCCCTTCCACCCGGGTGTCGGGTCCACACAACGGACAACCGAACCACGGACTCGAGATCGGCACGGAGCAGAGCAGGCATTCGTCCACCAGCCCGTTGCAGTTGTCGTCGACCGTGTTGCAGGTCTCGGTGGCGCCGGGCTTGCGGTCGAAGTCCTGGTCGGCACAGTCCGGGCCGTCGATCGTCGTGTAGGCGTTGCAGCCGGACCAAGCGCCGTCGCCGTCGCCGTCGACACAGGAGCCGCACGAGTCCCAGACGTTCGGGTCGGCGTCGTCACAGTCCAGGCATTCATCGACGCCATCCGCGTCAAAGTCGGTCTCCTGATCGCAGGTCAGCAGAGGATCGAGTGTCACCGTCAGTTGGCCACCTTCGAGCACCGAGAAGCCGTTCCAGAATGTGACGGACTGTCCAGCGGTCACCTCGGCAATGCCCGAGGCGGTCACCTCGGCGCCCAGTGCGACGGTGGTGTTGCAGGCGATCAGGAGCTCGAGCCCTGCGATCGGGTGCTCTACCACGAGGTCGCACGGCGCGCCGCACTGGCACTCCTGCGCTTGCAGGCCAGCGGCGCCCAGCGCGGCGATCAGCCCTAGTTGCAGAATTCTGGTCACACCCTCTATGGCGGAAAGGGATGGAGAAACCGGACTCCCGATCGGCGCTAGCCTCTGCCAGAATCCGGCTCACTTCATGACGATGCCCGCCCTCCCCAGTTTCTGGGACCTCTCCTATCGCGACCGCGACAACGTCGAGCACTGGGATCCTCCAACGGTCCCGCCCGAACTCGTCGAGGCGGTGCGGGACGGGCTCGTTCGTGCCGGTGAGATGGCGCTCGACATCGGCTGTGGCGCCGGCTGCGAGTCGGTCTATCTGGCGGGCGAGGGGGTGCATGTCATCGGAGTCGATTCGAGCCCGGTCGGTCTAGAGATCGCGCGCGGACGTGCCGCCGAGGCGGGGGTGGTGGTCGACTGGCAGCGGGGCGATGCGGCGCAGCTACCGGTGGCAGACGACTCGATCGACTTCGCGCTCGATCGCGGGTGTTTCCACGTGATCTCCCGCCGACGCCGACCGCAGTACGCCGAGGAGGTGGCGCGAGTTCTTCGTCCCGGCGGTCGGTTCCTGCTGCGTGGTGCCTGGGAAGACGACGAAGAGGCGGGGCTGATCGGCTTCGATCAAGAAGAGATCGAGCGCTTGTTCGGCTCGCTCGGTTTCGAGTGCGGCGAGGTCGGGCCGGTACGACTCGAGTCGCGCGCGGGCGGCTGGGATGGGTCGAAAGTCATTTTGCGCTGGAAAGGCTGAGGGACCAACATGAGCAAGTCCGACGAGCGACTAGGTATGCACCGCGCCATTACGCGGCGTGACGTGATCCACGGCGCCGGTCTCGCGGCACTAGGCCTCGGCCTCGGCTGTCGGCCGGGGCCAACCTCGTCGCCGGCCGAGCGCGACTACCCGCCTACCCTCACGGGGCTCCGCGGCTCCCATCCGGGGTCTTGGGAGGTGGCGCACGAGCTCGCGCGAGAAGGTAAGAGTTTCGATGCGGGTGAGGACCTGGGCGAGGAGTACGATCTCGTCGTCGTCGGGGGAGGCATCAGCGGCTTGGCCGCAGCCTATTTCTATCGCCAGCGCTTCGGCGCGGACGCGCGCATCCTGATCCTCGAAAACCACGACGACTTCGGCGGTCATGCGAAGCGTAACGAGTTTCACCAGGGCGGTCCGATGCGACTGGCCTGGGGCGGCGTCTTCAATCTCGAGTACCCCTACTTCAGCGATCGGGTGAACTCACTCCTGGCCGAGCTGGGGGTCGATATCGATCAACTGCTGGAGAACGACGACTTCACCTACGGCGACGACGGAGAGCTGGGCCAGGCCACCTACTTCGACGCCGAGACCTACGGTCGAGACGCTCTCGTGCCCGGCTTCGCGCCGCGGTGGGGCGACTTCGCCGCCATTCTCGGCGCGATCGACAACCTTCCGCTCAGCGAGGAGTCGCGCGCGTCGCTGCGGCGGTTCTACGCCAGACGAACCGATCTGCTCGCGGGCCGTTCCCCGGAGGAGCGTCGGGAGTTCCTGCGACGGATCAGCTATCTCGACTTCCTCCGGGAACACGGCGGCCTCACCGACGAGGCGGCCCTGATCTTCTACAACGCTACGCACGGCTACGCGGGCGTCGGTGCGGACAGCCTGTCGGCGGCCGAGTGCGAAGGCGCCGGATTGCCGATGGTGCATCTGCTCGGCGACGAGCCCAGCACCGCGGGCAGCGTGGGCGGCAAAGTGGCCCACTTCCCCGACGGCAACGCCTCGATCGCTCGGTTGCTCGTGCGCGCGTTGATCCCCGCCGTCGCGCAAGGCACCGGCGACGTGGTCGCGGCGGACTTCGACTACGCGCAGCTCGACCGCGCCGGCGCTCCCGTTCGGCTACGGCTGAGCTCGACGGTGGTGAACGCCGAAGAGCGCGACGGCGGAGTGCGGGTGAGCTTTCTCCGCGAGGGGCGTACGGCGAGCGTCCGCGGGCGCGACTGCGTGCTGGCCTGCTACCACTCGATCGTTCCCCACCTCTGCCCGCAGCTGCCGGCCGAGCAGCGCGAGGCGCTCTCCTACCAGGTCAAGCGGCCGCTCCTGGTGACCAACGTTTTGCTCCGGAGCAGTCGCGCCCTCGACGAGCAGGGCGTGTCCGGCGCCTACTGCCCCGGCCGGCTCCACGGCGCGGCGTGGCTGGTCAAGGGCATCGGGGCGGGCACCTACCGCCACGACTGGGACGATCCCGAGGCGGCGGTTATGCAGTTCTGGGGGGCGATACCGCCCACGACGAGTGGTCTCAACATCCGCGAGCAACATCGCTCCTCGAGGATGCGCATGCTGACCATGGCCTTCGAAGACTACGAGCGCGAGGTCCGCACCGTGCTCGACGGCATGCTCGGATCGGGAGGGTTCGAAGCCGCCGACGACATTCTGGCCATCACGGTCAATCGCTGGCCTCACGGCTACGCCTACGAGTATCTCGATCTCTGGGATCCCGAGTGGGCTCCGGGCGAGGCGCCGCACGAGATTGCACGGCGACCGTTCGGGCGCATCGCCTTTGCCAACTCCGACGCCGGCGCGACGGCGTACACCCACGTCGCCATCGACGAGGCGTGGCGGGCGGTGGGCGAACTCGCGGGCTGACGCGCAAAGCGGGCTGAGTCCATCTGCGAGTCCATAAGAAAAGGCCGCCCCGGTATCCCGGGGCGGCCTCGGTCGTCTACTTTGGACGAACTGTGGTCTTAGACCTTCTGGACGTTCTCGGCGGCCGGACCCTTGGGGCCCTGGACGACGTTGAACTCCACGCGATCACCTTCGGTGAGGGACTTGAAGCCCTCGCCCGCGATCGCGCTGTGATGAACGAAGCAGTCCTTGCTGCCGTCGTCGAGGGTGATGAAACCGTAACCCTTCTGATCGTCGAACCACTTCACTACACCTGTGTTACTCATCGCTACTTACTCCTGTTGTTAGGACCGCGATCGGCCCCTTCTGTTTGGCGGCTGAGCCGCCCTTGTTGGTAGCACCCCAAGCCGAGGATCGCTCCTCTCGCTCTAGGTGCACCGGTAGCCAACACACGAGAAAACCTTGAACTTACTCTTCGGTTGTTTAGTGAGAACTCGGCTACCGGGTGACGGACCGACGTTGATCCGCCTTGATTCGTTACAGAGGATAGCAGGAGCGCGCCCAGAAAGGGGTGGAAAAGATAACGCTGTCCATTTCACCCTGAATCCGCTAGGCAGGAGATTCTCTTGCGAGTTCTCTGAGAAGTCCCGCCAGTCGTTGGAGTTCGGTGGGGGTATTGAAGAGATTTGGCGAGACGTAGACACCCGAGTGGGCGTCGTCGAACCCGCCGTAGGTCCAGAAGCCCTTCTTTCGGAGAGCCTGCTCGACCTCCGTTCCGGACCAGCCGGTGACGACAACTCGCGCCAGGCTTCCTCGCCGCTCGGGTACCCGATCGGTGATCACTCGAATGCCGGTCGCGTCGGCAAGAGCGTCGATCAGTACCTGCAGCAGGTAGCGTAGGCGGGCGGCCTTGCGGGCCGGACCGATGCTTTCGTAGAAGTCGAGAGCCTGTCCGATCGCGGCGATGGTGGGACCCGATCGGGTGCCGATGCGTTCGAACTTTCGAGGGTCGGCCACCTTTGGCTCGGGGGTGCCATAGAGCGGCCAAAGGTCGGCCAAGCGCGATTTGCGAACGAACAGCAGCCCGGTTCCGAACGGTGCGCCGAGCCATTTGTGGAGCGAGGTCGCGAAGTAGTCACAGCCCAGTTCGCTGACGTCAACCTTCAGGTGTCCGAACGAGAGAGCTCCGTCGACGAGGACTTGGATGCCTCGCTCGTGGGCCAAGGCGGACAGCTCGCGGATGGGCAGGACAAACCCCCAGCTGTCGGCGACATGCGAGACCACGATCAGACGCGTTCTCGGGCCGATCGCGTCGCGGAAGGCGGTGACGACGCCTTGGTCCGTTGGCGGAACCTCGAGCTCGACCTCTCGCAGGACGATGCCGTCTCGCTCGACGCGATTGCGGAGGGCGACCGCCGCGTAGGTTCGCTCGAACGGCGACAGGAGCACTTCGTCTCCAGCTCGCAGGTCGAGACCGTGAGCCACGATGTTGAGCCCCTCGGTTGTGTTGCGAGTGAGTGCTACCTCTTGGGTGTCACACCGGAGGAGACGCGCGAGACGGTCTCGATGCTCTTCCTTTCGGGCGATCAGCCTGTAGTTGTGCGGCCTGGGCTGCGCCATCGCGTTCGGGTAGTAGCGTTCGAGGCCTTCCACGACACTTCGGCTCGTCGGGTTCTGTCCGCCGCCGTTGAGGATGACGTAGCGACCGTCGAGGTGAAACGACTGCGCGACCACGCTCCAGAACGCCTCGTCGCGGGCGACCGTGTCAGGCGCCTGGCCGAGGCGGTCCGTCGCAGCGGTCTGAACGGCTTCGAGGCGCGCCGGTGACAGGGAGAGGAGTGCCGTACCGCCTGCGATCGTGTGTGCTGCGTGGCTGAGAAACTGGCGTCGATTCCTCATCGTGCGTCCTCCGAGGAGCCCGGGAGCGACGGGAGTGAGTCGATCCGTGTGAGGTAGTGGAACTCCTCGATCCAGAAGCGCAGCGGTGCGTCTGGCGCCGCGCGGTCGAAGCGTACGAGCGATCCGTCGTCCTTTCGGAGGGAGCCATCGTCGTCGGGCCGCAGGTGGGTCAAGTCTTCGACGGGCCTCTCGGAGAAGAGTGGAAGCACCTCGAGGGCGTCGCCGTTGGTAGCGATCGCGTAGCGCTCGGGCATGCCCTGCCGATCGTAGATGCCCTCGTAGCGCTCGAGTCGAGCGGGAGCTGCGGCCGGTCGCTGGGGCACCTCGCGCTCGAAGACGAGGTCGTAGAGAGAACCGGCAAGCTGATTCGGACTGACGTCGTTGACATTCAAGAGGAGCGAGATGGCGTTTCCGGTTGTCGGCTCGACGTAGACGATCGCTCGGTACCCGGCGCAGTAGCCGCCGTGTCCGACAAAATCGACTCCGCGCGGGCTGGAGTAGAAGTTGATTCCGAGACCGCGTCTGCCGGGGCCGTTCGGAGCCGGTCGTTCCGCCATCTTCAATAGCGACCTTCTGGAGACTGGGCCGCGCATCTGGAGGTCGGGCGCCGCGAGTGTGGCTCCCATCCACTCGGTAAGTTGGGCGAGATCGGCGGCGGTGGTGATCAAACCCCCGGCTGGGGCCAGCGCCTCGAAGCTGTATGGCGCGAAGGGAGTGCGAACGTTGCTCGCAGAGCGAATCGCGTAGCCGTTCGGGGGAGCCGACGAGCTGGTGGCGTCGAGACTTGTACTGCCGAGGCCGAGGGGTCGCAGGACCTCTTCCGCGACGATCTCTGAAAACGGCCGGATCGACACGGCCTCGGCCACCATCCCGAGGAGCCCGTAGCCCAGGTTGGAGTACCGGTATTGTGCTCCGCTGGGAGCGCGGTTCTCGAAGCTCGCCGCGTCGGATCGGAGAACCTCAGCGGTCGGGAAGTTGAACTCGATGAAGTACGGAAGGCTCGCCTCCTCCCGAAGTCCCGAGGTGTGACTCAGGAGCTGCCGCACCGTCATGGGAGCTTCGTGTTCGGGTGTGGAAGGAATGAAGTCCAGCAGGCTCTCGACTTCGAGGTCCAGAGAGAGAGAGCCTTTCTCCACCATCGAGACGATGGCCAGCGCCGTGAAGAGCTTGGAGATCGAGCCTGCACGGAACGGGGTGTCGGCTCCGGCGCGGACGTCGTTCGCGAGGTCGGCCCTGCCGAGACCGATGACCAGGCTCTGACGCCCCGGAGCTGTCAGCGCGAGGCCGGCACCTGGGACGAGCTCATGATCGAGCCGCGCGGCCAGCCAAGCGATGCCGAGGCGGAGCCGCGCGGGTGAGGCAACCCGCAGAGCAGGCTCCCCCGCGTCGACCCCGACGGCTGAGCGGGTTGCGGGGGACGGCTGCAAAGGCGCTGCCGAGATTGAGTTCGAAAAGAGAGCGGACATCAGCAGGAGGGGGAGGCCCCATCGGGCCAGGTCGGAAGGTCCGAGGCGAAGCCTCGGCTTTGAAAGATTCGATGCAGTCACTACTTCTCCTGAAACGTGAAGCGTTGGTCTGGGGACGATGCGGTGAACACCGCGCCCTTCGCTGGGTCCCGCTACAGGTGGACCCAGCGGCGATCGAGCGGCGCGGCCTTCAGTGGACCGAGGCTTTCCGATTCAGGTAGTGGGAGGACCGCGGGGCCCTGTTACTCCGAGGGTCTCGCGGACGACAGGTCGAACTCGGGTCGTCGCGGCGAGTCGAGCGGCGACCAGCCGGACGTGGAGCCCCTCAGAGCCAACAGGGGCGATCGTTTCCCGCTGGCGCAGCGTGCAGACAGGGCAGCCTCCGGCGTCGACCCGAGCCACGCTCTCGACGTGGAGAGCTCGGTGGGGGCGTTCGTGTCCGGCCGAGTAGACCGGTTCTCCCGAGAGTCGCAGACCGATCGGGTGGGGGTCGTGTCGGTGTCCGAGGGGCCCAACCGCGAGTGCCAGCGCCGCGAGGAGCAAGAAGCCACTTCGATCTCGCCGGCTGAGGAGCATCTAGTCAAGCTAGCACCGGGTCGTCATGCTCGCAAGCTCGGAGGGTCGAGTCTTCGCGCGTCGAGAGTAGAATCTCAGGTGAGGCTCTCGCAATCGGGAGCGATTCGAACTCCGGCAAGATGACATTCGAAACCTGGTTGGCCTACACGATCACCGTCCTCGTCCTGATGTCGACGCCGGGGCCGAGTCACCTGTTGATGTTGTCGAACAGCTTGGCGAACGGTTTTCGTCCGTCGCTGGCGACGGCCGCCGGAGACCTGACGGCCAACGGGCTGCAGATGCTCGCCGCCGGCCTGGGGCTCGCCGCGGTGCTCGCTTCCAGTCGATATGGCTTCCTAGCGGTGAAGTGGGCCGGCGTCGCCTACCTGGCCTGGTTGGGCATTCAGAAGATCCGAGGCTCGCTGGGGACGAAGGCTGGGCTCGTGGGAGCTCCGGCAGCGTCGAGGCGACGGCTCTGGTTCCAGGGTTTTGTGACCTCGGCGGCAAATCCCAAGGCGGTCGTCTTCTTCGCGGCGCTCTTTCCCCAGTTCCTCGACCGGCAGGCGACGCTCTGGCCTCAGATTCTCGGTCTCGGCGCGACCTACCTCGTGATCGACGGAGTCTTCCTCGTCAGCTACGGTGCAGGAGCCGAGTGGTTGGGAACGCGACTGCGCGGACCTGCGAGCCGTTGGCTCGACCGACTGGCCGGTGGGTTCATGGTCGGCGCGGCAGTGCTCCTCGGGTTGAAGGCGGTTCAGAAGGCGCAGTGACGCTGCGCCGAGCGTTGGGCTCGGCCGTGCGACTCGTCAGGCGTCCTCGCGGCCCAGGTAGAGCGCCGGGACGACGACCAGGTTCAAGAAGGTCGAGGTCAGCAGGCCGCCGAGGATGACCTGAGCCATCGGACTCTGGATCTCGTTTCCCGGCGCTCCCGCGGCGATGACTAGCGGGATGAGAGCAAAGCCGGCCGTGAGCGCTGTCATGAGAATCGGCGCCATTCGCTCTTGGGAGCCCCGGCGCACCGCCTCGGCGAGGGGAACGCCGGCGGCGAGCAGCCGTTGGTAGTTGTTCACCAGCAGCACGCCGTTGCGGGTAGCAATACCGAAGAGGGTGATGAATCCCACCAGTGTTGCGACCGACAGAACACCGCCGCCGAGAGCCACTGCGACGACCCCACCGATCAGCGCAAGCGGCAGGTTGACGAGCACGACGAGGGTCTCCCGATGACTCCCGAAGGCGACATAGAGGAGGCCGTACATGCCGGCGAGAATGAGGACGGCGAGCAGCGCCAGAGTTCGGGTGCTCCGCGTCGCCTCCTCGAACTGACCTCCGAACGTCACCAGGTACCCTTGCGGCAGGGTGATCTGAGCGTCGACGGCGGCCCGCGCTCGCTCGACGACTCCTGCTAAATCGGCGCCCGTGACATTGGCGGTGATCATCGCCACGCGCTGAACGTTCTCCCGGCGGATCAGCGACGGTCCGAGGGCACGGCCGACGCGGGCGACCGAGCCCAGCCGGACGAGCCGGCCGTCGGGCGTCGAGACCGGAAGCGCGGCAATCCTCTCCGCGGAGGACCTCAGCGCCCGCGGAAATCTGAGAGCGATGGTCGAGGTCATTCCCTCTTCTACGATCTCCCCCACGAGCGCGCCCTGGAAGAGAGCTTCTACCGTTTCGGAGAGATCGGCGCTCGACATGCCGTGGCGAGCCATGGCGTTGCGGTCGAAGTCGATCACAAGCTGTGGAATGGCCGCCTGCTCTTGATTCGAGAGGTCGACGACGCCCGGCACGGTGCCGAGCACCTGCTCGACCCGCGAGGCCAAGGTGCGTAGGACGCCCAGATCGGGTCCGAATACCTTCACCGCCAGATTGGTCTTCGATCCCGAGATCATGTGGTCGATGCGGTGACTGATCGGCTGTCCGAAGGAGACACTGGTGCCGGGGATGGTGGCCACGGCGCGCCGCATCTCTGCCACCAACTCGTCCTTGGAACGCCCGCTCTCGAGCGGCGCGAGGACCACCTCCATCTCCGAGGCGTTGACGCCCTGGACGTGCTCGTCCTTCTCCGCACGCCCGGTTCGGCGGCTGGTCGAGATCACCTCGGGGAAGGAGAGCAGGGCCCTCTCGACTTCGCTGCCCAGCCGGTCGCTCTCCGTCAGGGGGATTCCCGGAGGGCTGACGACAGAGACGGTGAGTGAGCCTTCGTTGAACGGCGGCAGAAAGCTGCGCCCGAGTCCGGGCAGGAGTGCAAGCGCGGCAAGCACCAGAACCACAGCCGCGGAGACGACGAGGCGCCGCCGTTCGAGACACCAGTCGAGCGTCGGCCGATAGGCGGAGTGGAGGAGTCGGAGCAGCCGAGGCTCGCGGGCCTCGAGCGTCCGAGAGCGATCGAGCAGTAGCCCCGCGAGCACGGGCGTGACAGTCAGCGCGACGATCAATGAGGCCGTCAGTGCAGCGACGAAGGCGAGCCCGAGCGGGCGCAGGAGCCGCCCCTCGAGGCCGGGCAGGAAGAAGATCGGCAGGAAGACGAGGATGATGATCAGCGTGGCGAAGAGGATGGGGCTGACGACCTCGGTGGTCGCCGTGGCGACAACCTCCTGAGCGGGGCGTCGCTCACCCTTGGGTCGGAGACGTTCCTCCTTGAGTCTGCGAAAGACGTTCTCGACGGCGATGATGGCGTCGTCGACGAGCAGACCGATCGCAATGGTGAGACCGCCCAGGGTCATGGTGTCGATGGACAGGCCCAGAGCGGAGATCGCCAATACACCAGCCACCAGCGAAAGCGGGATCGCCAGGGCCGAGATCACCGTCGTCGCCAGGCTGCCGAGGAAGAGCGCCAGCACCACCACCACGAGGATGGCTCCGTCACGGAGGGCCTCGGTGACATTGCCGATCGCGACCTCGATGAAGTCGGCCTGCCGGAAGTTCTCGGTTTCGATCACCACGCCGTCGGGCAGAGTCTCCTGGAGTTGGGCGAGGACGCGGTCGACAGCCTCGGTCAGCTCGAGGGTGTTGGTGCCCGGCTGTTTCTGCACCGACAAGATGACGGCGTCTTGGTCGCGGTATGAGGCTGTTCCGCGGGCCGGCTCCGGACCCCAGTCGACCTCGGCGAGGTCGCCAATCCGCAGCGGCACGCCGTCCGCGACGCGGACGACGGTGCCGGCAACGTCCTCGGGCCGCCGTGCCCGACCGAGACCACGAACGAGATACTCCTGGCCGCTCTCCACATGGAATCCCGCCGAAGGGCTACGGCTCGCACGAGCTACCGCCTCGACGATCTCCCGCAACGAAACCTCGGCCTGCGCGATGGCGGTCGGGTGCACCGTCACCTGAAGCTGCCGCAGGTCGCCTCCAATCGGCACGACCTGCGAGATGCCGGAGATCGAGAGCAGATTGCGGCGGACCACGGTCTCGGCGAGTCGGCGTAGCTCCATCGACGAGACGCCCGGCCCATCGGTCGCGCGGGAGGTCATGGCGATGAAGGTGATCTCACCCATGATCGATGAGATCGGCCCGAGCTCAGGGCGCTCCGCCTGCGCCGGAAGGTCGACGCGCTGAAGCCGCTCGGTGACGACCTGCCGCGCCTGGTACACGTCGGTGCCCCACAGGAACTCGACCCAGATGACCGAGATGCCGTCTGCCGAAACCGAACGCAATCTACGCACTCCGGGAGAGCCGTTGACCGCCGACTCGACCGGAAAGGTCACCAATAGTTCGATCTCTTCGGGCGCCATCCCCGGAGCTTCGGTGATCACGGTCACCGTCGGCGCCGAGATGTCGGGGAAGATCTCGACCGGCAGCTTGGAGATCCAAGCCGCGCCGAGGACAGTGAGGAGGCCGGCTCCCACGATAACCAGCCACCGGTGGCGGAGCGAGATACGAATCAGACGTTCGAGCGGTCCCATGTCCACCTCAGTGCACGTGACCGTGGGCTTCGCCATCGGCCATCAGCGAAGCCCTGCGCAGGGCGTCTCCACCTCGGACGACGAGGCGTTGTCCCGGAGTCAGTCGCTCGACCAGGAGGGAATCTCCCTGGCGCTCTACGATGCGTACCTCTTGCCGTACGAAGCTCTCTCCGGAGAGCTGGAGGTAGACGACCGGCACGCCTCCGTCGTCGACGAGGGCCGACGTCGGGATGACAATTCCACTCTGTTCTTCCGCCGAGAGGAGCTGTGCGTCGAAGACCATGCCGAGGACGAGACCGGGCGTGCGTGGGGCCTCGAGGAGAACGGTGAGGGAACCGTTCCGCGCCGACAGCTCGGGCGCGATCGAGATCATCCGAACACCGGCGTCGATCCGTGTGATGCCTCGTTCGGGATCACTGAGCACCGCTCCACGCAGGCCGCCCTCCCCGATTCGCGCGGCGTCGGCGGGGGCGAGTGCCGCTTCGATCCACACCACGTCGCGGCGCACCAGGCGCGCCAGGGGAGCGCCGGAGGAGATCGTCGCGCCGGGCGTCACCATGACCTGGGCGATCTCGCCGGCGAAGGGTGCACGCAGGGCCAGACCGTTGCCGGCCGAACCCCCTTCGCGTGCAGCCCGCGCCGCCTCGAGGTCGCGTGCGGTTGCGTCGTGCCGAGCGAGAAGTGTCTCCACTCGAACCTTGGCCTCCTCGACCTCCCGTCGGCTGGTGGCCTCGAGAGCGAGGAGCTCTTCGAGACGGGTGAGCCGCGCGCGAGCCACGTCGAGCTCGGTCGACGACGTCGTCAGCTCGGCCTCGAGCGCCGCCAAGCTGCGGTCGGTGGCCACCAGCGGTACGACTCGGAAGAGGGTGTCGCCGTGGCCGACGTCCATCCCGATAAATGGCCAAGTTCCGTTGCTCGCTGCCGGTCGGACGACACCGTCGACGGTTGCCGTCACCACACTCTCGCCGCCGGCGGGAGGACGGATGGTGGCCAAGCCCGAGACGCTCACCGGCAGAGTGCCAGTTCGTACCCACGCCGTGCCGAAGTCGCTACGCCACTGCTGCTCTTTCAGGAAGTCGAGGGCTTCGCCGCCGTCGGTTCCGCCTCTGGGTGCCGGCGCGACCATCAGTCCTCCGGGTTCGGATGGGGTGCCGACCCGCACGCGGCCGCCGCGGATCTCTTCAGAGACGCCTCCGGAGTTGATGCGAAGCAGAAGATCGAACTCACCCGGCGTCTGCGGCAGGAGTTGCACGTTGAAGATGCCGGGTCGGGTCGGCTCGTCGGCTCGAAAGACGCTCTCGCCGCCGGGGCTCGCAAGGACGATCTCGACGCCGCCGGTTACGAGAGGCTCGAAGTCGCCGAGCCGTGTGACGTGCGTGTGGGCGAGCGCGACCTCCCCGGCGACCAGAGGAGCGACCTCTGGGAAAACCTCGAACCGCTCACCCCAAGCGGTGATCGACCAGGAGTCGATCTCCGGCTCGGCCGTTTGCGGGACGGATTCCGTGCAGGCCACAACGGCCACATACAGGAGCAGGGCAAGCCCCAAGGGCCATGGTCGATCAGTGGTCGTGGTCGTCATTGTCGTCGTCGTGGCTATGGCCATCGTCGTCATGAGAGTGGTCGTCGTCGTGGGAGTGGCCGCCTTCCTGCTGGCCGACGTCCTGGTCGCTGAGCTCTTCGTCGCTAACGTCGTCGGGGTAGGCGGGTTCGAAGGTGACCTCCGAGGCCGAGTTCGACTCGGGGGCGCTCTGCTCGACGGCGTCGTCTCCGCCGGTGCGCGGAGCGCCGTCGCAGGCGGCGAGTAGAAGATTGAGGATCGCGAAGAGGGAGATGATGGGGACCTTGGTCATGGAATCTGCTCCGAAGAGAGGGAGAGCTGGGGTTGTGTCGTCAGGGGCTGGAGGCCGGGGCCGGCGAGGCGCTCGAGTTCGCGATGCGCAGCCAGCGCCTGCTCGTAGAGGTCGAGCCGCGCCAGCTCGGCTTCACCTACCGATCGATGCGTTTCCAGGAGATCGGTCAGGTCGCCCTCGCCGTGCCGGAAGGCGGCCTCCGCGCCGTCGAGCGCTCGCGCGCTCTCGGCAAGTGCAGTCTCGGCGTCGGCCACGGCAGTTGTCAGCGCCGCGTACGAAAGGTCAGCGGCAGCGCGAGCCGTGACCACTTGGCGACGTACTCGCTCGAGCCGTGCCCGCGCTCCCGAGACGCGTGCGTCCGACGCGGCCCGCTTCGACCGATTGCGGTCGGTCAGCGGCATCGACCAGGCGACGCCGAGAACGGCGCCCGAGAGGCTCTCGAGCCCCGCCTCCTGACGCTGCCAGCCGAAGGTGATCTCCGGCGAGCCGATGAAGAGTTGGGCCGCCTTCTGTTCGAGCTCGACCTCGGCCAGCTCGGCCTCTGCTGCCGCAACGAGTGGATGCGGCGCTCCGAGTGCCGGTGGAGGGGGTAGCGGCGGAAGGGTCGGTTGGGCGGTCGCCGGAAGTGTGGAGTGCCAGGCGGCGACCTCCGCGCGAGCCGCGTTGGACCTCGCTGTAGAGAGGGCGGCCCGCGAACGGAGCGCCGCCGCCGTCAGTCGGAGGCGGTGGGCCGCGAGCCCGGAGGCCTCGCCGCGTTCAGCGCGCGCCGATTCTCGCCGTGCCAGCGCTTCGACGCGCTCGACGTGGGCAGCGACGTGGTCTTGTCGCGCGGCCGCCAAAGCCCACCTCGCGTAGATCTCGCGCATGGAAAGGCGGAGTGTTCGTAGTTGCTGGGAGTGCCGTGCCTCGGCTGCGGCTACCGCCCGCTCGGCGGCCTCGATCCGCGGTCCACGCGCTGGCTCGGGGAGGTGCCACGACACGGTCCAATCGGTCTGCTGCACGCCGCCGCTCGGAGCCTCTCGGGCGAAGCTGAGCGTGGGATTCTCGAGCGCCTTGGCGCCCAACCGCCGGGCGCGAGCGACTCCGAGTTTCTCGGTGCTCTCCCCGACGGCTGGATGAGATGTGTCCAGCACCGAGAGGAATTCGGTCTCGGTGACGATGGGCGCGATCTGAGCGACGCTAGGTGCGACGCAGATGGCCGGCAAAAGGCCGACCAAGGCGAGACGATGCATGCTGCCTCCTTTCCGGTTCGAAGTTTCGGGCCCAAAGCGGGCCCGGCGACGAATTCCGGATCAGAGCAGCAAGGAGCAGTGTTTGCCGAAGAGTGAGTCTGGTGGCGCACGAAGGAGCGAGCCGTCCGGCCGCAGGCGCTCTGAGGCTCCTCGAGGCGGGGCGCTCGCTGCGATGAGCTCGCCAGCGAGCGGCAGGTCGAAACGGGCTGTCGACGTCGACTTTTCGATGCGGAAGCCCTGCTCGTGCCGAGCCGAGGCGTCCGCCTCGTGATGGTGGCCGTGGGTGGCGGCCGTCAGCATTTCCGCGAGCTCGGTCGCGTGATCGCGGTTCGGACCGTGATGGTGTTCGACCGCGAGGTGCAGAGAGACCCCGAGCGCACTCGCCGCGGGGGCCATCCAGGCTGCGAAGACGAGGGCGCAGAGAACCTTCTGGAGCGGCGGCTGCACGCGAGGATTGTTCCAGGGGTGGCGTGAGCTGTCAAAGAACTGGGTCACACTTCCGGTCCGAGTCGTCGGCCGGAGCGTTGTGGCCGTGCTGTGGCGTAGTCGACGGACAAGCGGACCGGGTCGCTCTAGATTGGTGGCGTTGGGGTGCCACCCATGCTTGCAATCCTCGGCGCCGTCGCCGTTACCGCCCTTGTTGGAGCTCAGGAACCCACCTGGCTCAGGGACCATGCGCCCGATCACGAGTTTCTGACTCTGTCGGACGGTCTGTCGGACTCGACCGTCTTTTCGATCGATCAGGATGATCAGGGACGGATCTGGTTCGGAACGGCCTCAGGAGGGGCGAACGTCTACGACGGCCATCGCCTGCGAACTCACGTTCACGATGCAGACGCCGACTCTCTTTCGAGTAGCGCTGCCGGACAGGTGTTTGTCGACTCTGCCGGGACGGTCTACATCGGCACGTGGGGTGGCGGCCTCAATCGCCTGACCTCGTCCGAGGGGCGTTTCGAGCGGCTCAACCCCGACTCGCCACCGCTGAGGATTCAGACCCTCTTCGAAGATCGGGAGGGTCGGCTCTGGGTCGGCGACAACGGTGAGGGGCTGGTGCTCTTTGATGGCGAGTCGAGCTTCCGCACCGCACGACTGCCCGACGGTGGTCTCCTCGAACGGGTTTGGGGGCTGACGCAGAGCGCGGACGGACGCCTCTGGGTCGCGGCCGGCGAGGGCCTGTACGAGCTCGACGGAGAGACGCTCGAGCTGACGCGAACGGAGGCGCTCGACGCCGATCACCCCCGGGCTCTCGCGGCGACGGAGAGTCACCTGTGGATCGGGGGCAACGCCGGCCTCTACTCGATGAGTCTCGAGACCGGGGCGGTCCGCCGCTTGGATGTCGAGCTGCCGACGATCAACGTGCTGCGCGTGTCGCCGAGTGGCCGCCTTCTGATCGGGACTCTCGCGGGCCTGTTCGCGGTCGATCCGAGCGTCGACGCCCTGGTGCCTCCGGTCGGGGGCGCCAACGTGCGTCTCTTCCCCGATCGCAACATTCGGGACATCGACTTCGATCGCACCGGCATCATCTGGTTGGCCACGCGCGAGGCGGGGGTGATCAAATTGCAGGGCCGGCGAACCGGCTTCGAGGGCTATGCCACCGACGAGCAGCTCGAGACCGTCGACACCCTGGTGGAGTTGACGCCGGACGAGCTTCTGATCGGGTCGCGGCGCGGGCTTTGGCGCCTACACCGTGAAGGCGACGGCCCGCACCTCGACCACATTCCGGGCTCCGGTTCCCTCTTCGTCAACCACCTGGCGCGCGGTGGCGGACGTGTCTTCGTCTCGGCCCGTAGCGGGCTCCGGCTCTACGATCCGGTGACTCGCTCGTTGGTGGACGACTCTCGTTTTGCGGGCCTCGAGGGCATCTCGGTGACCGTTGTCCACCCGGCGCGCGACGGTTCGCTTTGGGTTGGAACGTGGGCCGAAGGGCTATTTCATCTGCCAGCGGACGGCGGCGAGATGGTGCGCTACTGGACCGGCGGCACGCCCTCCCTGCCAGACGACTACATCTCCCTGATCCTGCCCGACGAGGACGGCGGTCTCTGGTTGGGCCACTGGTACGAGGGGTTGTCACGCCTGTCACCCTCGACGGGCGAGATCGAGCGCTTCGACAGCCGTCGGGACGACGCGAGCGCGCTGCCCGCAGGGCACGTGCACAGCGCTGTCGTCGACGGCGGAGTGCTCTGGGTCGGCACGAGCTTCGGTTTCGCCCGCCTGGACCTCGACTCCCGCCAGCTGACGCGCATTCCCATCAGCAGACTCGGGCTGCCCACCTCCGTGCAGCGACTGGAGCTCGATCAAGACGGCAACGTCTGGATCGCCTCGAGCCGCGGCGTCAAGCGATTCGACCCCTCGACCGGTCGGATCGTGCATTACGGCGTCGCCGACGGTTTGGTGGCGACCGAGTTCTACGCTCGCAGCGGCGCGCGGGGCCGGCTGGGGACCCTCTACTTCGGTGGTGTCGGTGGCCTCGTGAGCTTCGACCCCCGCAACGTCGTCGACTCCTTCTCGGTGCCGGATGTGTTTGTGACCGCTGTCGAGATCGACGGCGAGCCGGTGGCCTACTCTTCGGGCCAGGTGCAGGTTCCGGCCGGGACTCGAGAGCTCCGTGTAGAGTTCGCGGCAGCCGACTTCAAGGATCCGCTCGAAAACCGGTACCAGTATCGGCTCCTCGGAGAAGACGAGCAGTGGAGCGCGCCGACGACCGAGAATGTGGTCGGCTTCGCTGCGCTTCCAGCTGGCGACTACCGATTCGAGCTCCGCGCCGGCAATAGCAACGGCGTCTGGAGCCGGCAACGCCCGGTCGCGCTCGCCGTCACCGTCGTTCCGCACTGGTGGGAGACCGTCTGGGGGATCGCGGCGCTCGTGGCGGCACTTGCGGGCCTCGTCTACTCCGGAGTGCTGACGAGAACGGTACGGATTCGCGCTGCAAATCGGAGGCTGGAGGCCGAGGTGGAGCGGCAAACGCGCGACCTGACCCGGGCGAACGAGCGTCTCGCGGTCGCCGCGTCCACCGACTTCCTGACCGGCCTACCGAACCGACGTGGTTTCCTCGAAGTGCTCGAGAAGGCCGAGGTCGACCTCTCCGGCACGGTCGCCCTGGCCGACGTGGACAACTTCAAGGCGCTCAACGACTGCTTCGGTCACGACCGGGGAGATCAGGTGCTTCGTGAGGTTGCCGAGGCGGTGCGCGCTTCGGTGCGTCCTGGAGATGTCGCCGCGCGCTGGGGCGGGGAGGAGTTCATCCTCTTCTTCGCCGAGGTCGACATGGATCTCGCGGGTGTTATCGCGGAGCGGGTTCGACAGGCGGTCGAAGCGGTCGCGCCGCCCAGTCAGTTCGAGGGGCGCTCGATCACCATCACGGTTGGCCTCGCCGAACGCCAGCCGGCCGAAACGCTCGACCAGTGCATCCATCGAGCCGACCGGGCGCTCTACGCCGGCAAGCAAGCGGGCAAGAACCGCGTGAACAGAGCGCCGCGGCCGGCTGACGCCTCGGTGTCCTCGAGTCGAGTCCGGAACTCGGTGGCCTAGTCGAACGGCGCGGCCCCGCGACACTCGGCCCTCAGACTCCCGAGAGTGTGCCGGTGCCAAACGGCGGCGGCTCGCGAGGGGCGCTAGTCGAGCCCGAGTTCCGAGCGATAGAGAGGCGCGATCTCTTCTGACAGGAGGAGCACCTCGGGCTTGTCTTTGCGCAATGCGACCCGTCCGCCCGCGAAGGCCTCCCACTTATCGTCGGTCGAGATGGGCTGCCCGAACGCCTGGGTCAGTGCGCGACGTAGGCGGTCCTCCTCGCCGTTACCGGTCAAGATCCAGACGACCTGAAGCCGGCCGTCTCCGTAGACGGCTTCGAGCTTTCTCGGGAAGCCGGCGTACTCGTAGCCGAAGCAGTTGACCTGAGCTTGTCGACTGGGCTGGTTGGGCAGCCAGACCCTCTCGTCGTGACCGACGTCGAGCAGTGGGCATTCGACCTCGAATCGGGGCAGCTGGGCCTCGAGGGGTGCGTCGAAGTCCAGGAGGCTCGGTACGGCGGCGGACTGGCGGTAGCGCGGCGCCTCGGCAACTCCACGGAGAAAGGGGTTCGACCAGGTGAAGAGGTTCAGATGGAGAGCGCCGTCACTCAAGATCCAGACGGCGTCGGAGGCCGGGTCGGCGAGGCCGTGCCAGTCTCGGAAGACTCGGTAGTGCAGGTAGGAGTCGCCGCTCGCGGTGTCGTTGGCCAGAGCCTCGACGGCTCCGCCTCTCGCCTCGATGGCCGTGAGCTCGCCGTCGGCGAAGACAAACACCGCATCCTCAACGGTGGCGTCGACCGCCTTCCAGCCTCGGCAGAGGAGGTGCACTTCGCGCTCGCGAGCCAGAGGAAAGCTCGGCGGGTCGACGACGATCTCACGAGAACTCGTGCACTCCGTCTTCGCTGCTTGGCGAGCCGCTTCGATCTCGACTCCGAGCTCGAGCCCTGCCGGGCCGGCTGCGAGCAGTTGAGTCGAAAGCAAGAGAGCAGCGAGGGCGCTCCCGAGTCGGGCAGTTCTATTCATGTGGTCGCCTCCTTCAGATTGGACGTTCAGACGTGCGGTTTCGTTACCGGCTGCGCCCGTTAGAGACGGTGGCGTCGACGCTACCGGCGTATCGCTTGGCGGTCATCAAGACTGCAGCGAACGCGGCGTCGGAGCAGTGGAGAGTCGGTCAGCTCCTCGAGGGAGAGTGGCAGAGTCCGTCGCGCTCCAGAAGTCGCCCGTCGATGCGGCTGGCGGCATCGATCTCTCCAGGCAGTGAACGCAGAGCGCCTGCTAGGGGGTTGCAAGACTTGCGAGCCGTCGCTCGAACATGGAAGGGAGAGGTGATGGCCGTCTCCGTCGATCTAGCCACACCGCAAGAGGGAGGCGAATCCGAACTGCTGCTGCGCCGGGTCGAGCCCGCCCTCTATCCAGCCAGATGCCTGGGGCGGAGCCGAATGGCTCAGGCCCAGAATCCGCGCATCGTCTCCGACCCCCTGAAGTCCGTTGAGACAGTCCTCGGCGACGTACGGTTTAGTTCGCGCCTTGCTCGACGACCATCGAACCGCCCGGCGAGACGCCCTGGCGAACGAAGTCGACACTGCCGTCCGGCCAGCGCACGCTCAGACCCAGCAGCCGGTCGCCATCGCCCAGAGCGAAGTTGACCCAGAAGCCGTTCTGAGCCGAGAACGCGCTGTTGGCGTAGAGAGTACGCCGCAGAATCCAGCGGGCGCCGTCGCTCGAACGCCGTACGCGCAGGGCCAGCCGCGTTCCGATGGCGTCCTTGGGTACGGTCGTGCCGTTGCCGATCAGCCGCACGCGGAAGGTGCCCGGCGGATTGTCGAAGTTCGCCTTGAACATGCGGTTCGGCTCGCGAACGCTGTCGGGCTCGCCGGTCGGGCCGCCGTTGCTGACCGCCACCTCGACCAGGCCGTCGCCGTCGACGTCGACAATCGCCGTGCCGTGTGTTCGGTACGGGTAGGTCGGATAGTCGATGCCCGGACGCTCGGCCGACGGGTAGTCGATCATCGTCGTCGCGTCGACAAAGGCGAGCGGCTCGAGCGGTCCGCCGACGCTCAACGTCATGTTGTCGAACTGACCTGAGCTCGGGCCGCCGTTGCCGGTATAGATGTCGGGCGTGCCGTCGCCGTTGATGTCGCCGAGCTGTGCGCCCATCACGCCATTGTCGTCTTCGTAGACGTTGTTGACGCCGATGTCGTGCGCGACGTTCACGAAGCCCTGGCCGCGCTGGTTGATGAACAACGCGTGGCCGGGGTCGTAGGGGCTGTCGGGCCCGTTGAACATCCGCTCACGATCGCCCGCCTGGCGATGGTCGCCGGCCGAGGTCATGGGCGCGGGGAAGCTCTGCGGTCCCGGGGGCTCGGGAGTGGAGCACTCCTGCACGCGCTGGCCGTCGGGGCCGACCGGCTCGACATCCTCGCGCATCCAGACGAAGAGGTCTTCCCAGCCGTCGTTGTTGAAGTCGGTGGCCGCACTCACGAAGGAGCGGAGCGGGAACTGCATGTCCTCTCCCGGAAGCGTCAGCTCGACGGTCGCATCCTCGAAGGTGGCGGTACCGGTCTCTTTGAGGAGGTTGCGCCAGATGAAGTTCGGACCGACGAAGTTGTTCTCGTAGAGATCGTAGTCGCCGTCGTTGTCCATGTCGAAGAAGGTTGAGTGGCGCGTCTTTTCGGCCGTGCCGGCGAGGCCAGCGGCGTCGGTGACGTCGGTGAAGGTGCCGTCGCCGTTGTTACGCCAGAGGGTGTTGCGACCCTTGAGATCGGGCTTCGACTGCGGCTTGATGATCGTCGAAACGAAGATGTCATTGTCTCCGTCGAGGTCGTAGTCCATCACGGCGGCGTTGCCGCTCGCGGTGCGCAGGGCCTTCGTCTGGCCGGCGGGAACTGGCCCGGCGACGCCGGCCGTGTCGGTCACGTCACGGAAGACGAGCGTGCCGGTCTCGAGGAAGTCGTTGTGGAAGAGGAAGTCGTGCCCGATCCCTTCGTTGCCGCCGGTGCTGATGAAGAGGTCGTAGTCGCCGTCGTTGTCGTAGTCGAACGCGACTCCGCCCCAGGACTGTCCGTTGCCACCCAACTCCTGGACGACCTCATAGAGAGGGCCGGTGACGTCGTTACCGGCGTCACGAAGAATGAACGATTCGTCGCCCGGGTTGCCGGCAAAAAAGTCGATCCTGCCGTCGAGATCGAAGTCGGCGGCGATGGTTGCGCGACCACGCTTGTGATGGCCGAGGTAGACGTCTTCGAACTCGGTCTGGGGAGCGATGTCATCCATGCTCAGGAGCTGCTGAGCTCCCGCCGGAGCGGACACCAGACATGCCAGGACGGCCACTGCCGTCAGATAGATACACCCAGCCACTCGACTCTCTCGCTCGAAGCTCATCGCAACCTCTCCCTCCGCCCTTTATGGGACTGGGCAGTTGTATCAAACCCTATGTATGGCGACAAATAGGCCGTTGGCGATGGGTTGCTAGCCGCTCGGCTCTGCGGTCGACGGGTCGATCACGCTGCGGACCTGTGAGATTGCGTCGGCCGGGAAGCCGCTCTCTTGCGCATGTTGGCGAACGGTATCGGTGTCGGGGGCCAGGTAGACGCAGTAGACCTTGTCGTCCGTCACGTAGGACTGGACCCACTGAATGTGGGCGCTCATGCCCTCGACGACACTGCACGACTTCTGAGAGATGGCTTGCAACTCCTCGGCGGACAGCTGGCCAGCGCCGGGGATGTTCCGTTCGATCACGTACTTGGGCATGCGGAACCCTTTCGCGTTGTTTGTCGGTCGTCTGGATCGGCTCGCGGAAGGGTTTGGCTAGGAGACCGCCGGAACCTCTGGCACCAGTTCCATCGTTCCGGTAGGAACCTCCTCGAAGCCTCGCAATTCAGCGTGGCTGGCCTCGAACTTGCCGTCGCGATGCTCGCCTCGGAAGCTGTAGCTCGTCGAGCCGGTCTCGTCGTCCACCCAGCCCGACAGCTCACCCTCGTCGAGGCTACCGCTCGCGCTACCCCGGTAGGTGTACTCCTGTGAGTCGAAAGCGACCAGGAAGACGACCTTCCAGGTTGGGCTCCCGTCTTCCCCCTCGCCGCTCGGGGTGAACGTAGCTCGAATGGGCCCCGTCTCCGTCTCGGTCGAGTACGTCCCAATCAGAACCCGCTCCGAGCTTGCTCCGGCGGGGAGGGTCAGGCCGAGTGCAGCGATCAAGAGCAGGGCGTGGGATCGGCTCGCGCGCATGGCGTCACCGAGGCTATCAGGGGCTCGAGACGACCCAGGGCCGGAGCGATTCAGTCGCCGACGTCGACCCGGTCGTGAAGGCTCTCGGTGGCGGAGCCGGTGCGCAACTCCTCGAGTGAACCCACCGCGATACCCAGTCGACCCGTCTCCGTAAGTCGGTAGCGGAGATACAAGGCGCCCTCGTCGGTGCGCTCCTCGAAGGTCGCCGAGCGCTCGGTGCCTTCGACCCAGCGGAAGCTGCGGGGGCCGGTCTGATTGCGGTCCTCATAGGTCGTGTAGTCGTTCTCGAAATGCTTGAAGCGGCAGATCAGCTCGCTCTCGGCCTCGTGAAGGATGAAAAAATACGAGACCAGGGTCTTCTCGCCGCGCGTGCGCCGCTGCAACCCGACGATCGTGCCTCCGGCCGGGGGGAGGAAGACCTGCTCGACGAGCATTCCGTCGGTTGTCCGCGTCCAGTGACCCTCTAAGAACTGGAGCTGCTCGACGCTCGGAGCCTCTTGGCCGTGCGCTGGAGAGGCCATCGTTGCCAGTAGCAGGGCTCCGATGAGCCTGGAGAACGCGCTCGTCATCTTCACCTCCTGAGAACTTGGATGCTCGTGTCGGCGACAGGTTCCCTCGATGCAGCGAGCGGCGCGCTCGCGCGAGCTGACTAGAATGGGCAACGCGGACAGCACGCCTCAGCGAAGGAGACGGCATGAAGACGAAGTCGAGAGAGTACGAAGGAGAGGGCATTGTCGTGAGTTTCGATCTTGGCCGCTGCATTCACGCCAAGGAGTGCGTGACCGGCCTGCCGAACGTGTTCGACATTGAAGCGAAGCCGTGGATCCAGCCGGGGAACGCCGATGCGGACGCGGTCGCCGAGGTTGTGCGTCGCTGTCCGACCGGGGCGCTCGGCTACCGCCGCACCGACGGTGCGCCACAGGAAGAGCCGGCAGCTGAGAACACCGTGCGGGTCGTGGCGGACGGACCGCTCTACCTGGCCGGTCGGGTGCGTCTTCACCAGGCGGATGATGAGGTGCTCGAGCAGACCCGAGTGGCGCTCTGTCGCTGTGGCGATTCAAAGAACAAGCCCTTCTGCGACAACACTCACGTGGACGAGCGCTTCTCGGACCCCGGTCTGGCGATCGAGCATCGGCTGGGTGAGGCCGGCGACGAGAACGACGGCGCGCTGAACATACGCATGGCCGCGAACGGTCCGATTCTGCTCGAGGGGCCTGTGCGCGTTTTGACTGGGGATGGCGCCGAGACCGGCGGCGGCAAGGGGGCGCTCTGCCGCTGTGGTGCCTCTGAGTTCAAGCCCTACTGCGACGGCTCGCACAAGGCGGCCGGCTTTACCACCGAGTGACCGCGTCGCTCGACTAGAGACGGGCGATCGCTTCTCTGGCGCGGTCGGTCCACGCGGAGAGTTCTGCGTCGGGCTCGTTCCAGAGCTCGAGGAAGAGATGGTAGTGCTCGAGCGCGGACTCCGTGTCGCCCCGGCCCTCCGCCAGCTCTCCTCGGAAGTAGTGCGACAGGCCGACCAGCGAGTCGTCGAAGTACGACAGCTCCGCGAGGCTCGATAGTTGTCGGAGCCCGACCTCGGGATCGCCGATCTCCGACTCCAGCCGGCCCCGCTGAAAGCGCGCGTAGGCGAGAGACAAGAAGGGCGAGGAGAACGCGTCCTGGTAGGAGTCGCCGGCGTGGTCGATCTGGCGCAGCTCGTCGAGGGCCCTCTGTTGGTCGCCGCGCTCGCGCCACCAGTTCGCACGCACGTCGTGGGCGAGGTTGCGGAGGGTTGCGGTCTGCGCACCCGGCTCGGCCGCTTGCTCCAGCTCGTCTGCGCGAAGGAGCGCGTCCTCGTTGCCGAGCCTGGCCTCGATCAACCCCAACAGATAGAGCCGGAAGCTCGAGTGGAGTCCATTGGTACCGGAGAAGAAGAAGCTCGTGTCGTCTGAAGTGGGGACCTGCGAAGGGTCCCACCGGAGGAGCTCGTCGCGGATGCGCGCGAGCGTCCCCGGCGGGGACGGCAAGATGTCCCATGAGTGCAGATAGGCGGTGTGTTCGAGACCTAGGTGGGGGAGCACCTCTCGGGCGTCTCGCAGGTGGCCCTGGGCCTCGGCCCAATGCCCCGCGGAGATCGAAAGATAGGCTAACGCCACGTGGCCGATCCCCCGCGCGTGCACCGCGCGATCGGTGTCGGTCAGCTCTCGAACCACGGCGGCGATGCCCGCCGGTTTGTCCAGAACCAGAGCGAGGTTCCAGGCGATGAGTGTGACGACGTTGTCGGGTAGGTTCTCGATCGCGACGAGGACGGCCTCCTGCTGCTCGACGGAGCCGCCGACGAAGGCGCGAATGGCGTTGAGCTCATGCATGCGCTCGGCCTCGGGGGTGAGCTCGAGCAGCCGCTCGACGAGCTCGTCCAGTGCTTCGAGCCGACCTTCCACCGCCTCGACCCGTACGAGATGCCACATGGCGAGCGCCAGGTCGGGCTCGAGCTCGAGCGTCCGCTCCCAGGCCTCTCGCGACTCGGCGAGCGACCGCCCTGTGATGTGGGAGTAGTGCGACTGGATTTCTGCGAGCTGGCTCCACGCCTCGACGTCGTCGGGGTGGGTGCCGAGGATGCTGCGGAAGAGCCTCTCCGACTCTTCTGGTCTGCCTTGACGACTGACGACCCGAGCGGTGAGCAACCTCTGGTGGTGGGCGGAAAGCCGGTCGCTCAACTCGACCGCGCGCTGCGCCGACGACTCGACCAGGTCGGCTCGAATCGACCACTCGGCTGCGACACTCAGCCGATACCAGGCGAGGGCGAACTCGGGGTCGATCTCGACCGTTTCGAGGAAGGTGTCGACGGAGTCGTTGAAGCGACCGCTGCGAAGCTGATTCTCGGCCTGTAGGTAGAGCTTCAGAGCCTCGAGCGATTCGGTCGTCACCGCTGCCAGTCGGCTGAACTGCGCTCCGGGCCCCGAGACCTGCTCGGTGACCAGCTCGGCGGCGAGCCCGTCGACTAGCGTGAAGAGCTCCTCGGCGGCACCCTCGACGTTCGCCTGGGAGATCGGGCGGCTCTCACCGTGACGGTAGAGCGATGCGGAGACGTGAAGTCGGCCACCCGCTTCGACGACCTCGCCGACGACATAAAGGCCGGCGCGAAAGTGCTCGGAGAGCGCGCGGGCCTGCGCGAGTGTCGGCGCGACCTCGGTGCGTTCGGTGAGGTAGCCGAGCACCGCGTGCGGGTCGACGGTGCGCAGCTCGCCGGCCCCGTCGAGCTTGGTGCTGAGAAGGTCGACCAGCCCCTCGCCGAGATATTCGAAGGCCGGGCTGCCGCGCACGGTGAACGGCAGAATGGCGATCGCCGAACGGCGCACGGTGTCGCCGACGTCGAATCCCTCTCGGCTCCCCGCATCGGGCGAGCGGCCGACCCACAAGTAGAGCGCGCCGACGAAGGCGACCAGCAGCAGGGCGCCGAGAACGAGCTTGCGTGATGCCGGGCGGCGGGGTTCCATTGGCGCCGAGACGGCGCTTCCGTCCTGCGTCACGGCGCACGACTCGTCGCGGAGTACCCGTAGCTCGTTGTGGACGTCGAGCGCGGTCTGGAATCGTTGCCGAGGATCTTTTGCGAGGCAGCGGCCGATGATTCGCCCCAGCTCTCCGGGGAGCTCCTCACGCACCTCGCTGACGGACGGCGGAGTGTCGCGCAGGATGGCCGAGGCGATGGCGGCCGCCGACCTGCCCTGAAACGGCTGGCGCCCGGTAGCCATTTCGTAGAGCACGACTCCGAGAGAGAAGATGTCGGTCCGTTCGTCGACCGGCTCGCCGCCGACCTGCTCCGGAGACATGTAGGGCAGGGTGCCGATGACCCCGCCCTCGCGGGTGAGTGGCTCCGTGGCGAGCTGACTCGGCTCCTCGTCTTCCCCCTGGTTGAGCTTGGCGAGTCCGAAGTCGAGCACCTTGACCCGCCCTTCGGTGTCCAGCATGACGTTGGTCGGCTTGAGATCGCGGTGCGTGATGCCCTTCTCGTGAGCGGCCCGGAGTGCGTCGGCGAGGGGCAGTGCGATGTGTAGGAATCGGTCGGTGGTCAGGCCGCGTTCGGGGATGACCTCTGACAGCAGCTTGCCGTCGACCAGCTGCATGGTCAGGAACTGGACGTCTCCCTCGAGTTCCACCGAGTAGATGTGGACGATGTTCGGATGGTCGAGCGACGCGAGCGACTTGGCCTCGCGCTGAAACCGCTCGAGCCGATGCTCGGCCGCCGCGACGTCTGGCGTCAGTAGCTTGAGCGCCACCTGACGCTCGAGCTTCGAATCCTCGGCCAGGTACACCTCGCCCATGCCCCCCTCCCCGAGCTTGTCGAGAACCTTGTAGTGCAGCAGTGTGCGACCGATCATGCGGTGTGCCGCCATGTTACCCAGGCGAGTGTGTCGGTTGGAATCCCGGCGGTGCCCGACTACCCTAGGGGCGGACCGCAAAGGGCGGAGGGGACGACGGACATGCATCTGGAAGCGCTGCTCAAAGACAGTGTGATCCTGCTCGCGAGCTCGGTGGGAGTGCTCCTACTGACCGCGCGCATTCGCGTGCCGACGGTGGTCGCGCTGCTCCTCACGGGGGTGATGGTCGGACCTTCCGGGTTCGGTTGGATCTCCGGTACCGAGGAGGTCGAGACGTTTGCCGAGATCGGTGTCGTCCTCCTGCTGTTTGTCATCGGTCTGGAGCTTTCGCTCTCCAAGCTTCGCGAGCTCCGCCGACCGTTCCTCCTCGGTGGCTCGACCCAGGCCGGGCTCACCGCCGCGCTCGCCATGGGGGTCAGCCTCGCCCTGGGCTTCTCGCTGAATCGAGCGATCTTCTTCGGGTTCGTCTTCGCTCTTTCGAGTACGGCGATCGTGCTCAAGCTCTACAGCGATCGTCGAGAGACGGACACACCTCACGGACGAATGGTGCTCGGAATCCTGCTCTTCCAGGACTTCCTCATCGTGCCGATGATTGTCCTCGTGCCGGTGCTCGCCGGCGAGGTGGGTGCCTCGCCCACCGATCTGCTGCTGCGCTTCGGCGGTTCGTTCGCCGTGATCAGCGCGGTGGTGTGGGCCTCTCGCAAGGTTGCCCCCGGGCTGTTCGATCGCATCGCTCGCACCCGTGCCCGCGAAACCTTCGTGCTCGGTTCGCTCGGCGTCTGCCTGACATTGGCCTGGGCAACGCACGCGCTGGGTTTCTCGCTCGCGCTGGGCGCCTTCGTCGCGGGGCTGTTGATCTCCGAGACCGAGTACAGCCATCAGGTCATCGCCGACGTCGCGCCGCTGCGCGATCTGTTCGCGAGCCTCTTCTTCATTTCGATCGGCATGCTGGTCGATCTGCGCTTCGCGCTCGAGAACCTGCCGGTGATTCTCGGGCTCGCGGCGGCGGTGATCGTGGTCAAGAGTGTCGTCGCCGGCGGTGCGGTGGCGGTCGTCGGTCTGCCGGCGCGCATTCGTATCCTGGCCGGCCTCGGCCTGGCGCAGGTGGGTGAGTTCTCGTTCCTACTGATGGAGGTGGGACGGACACACGGTCTGCTTGAGGGCCGGCTTTACCAGATCCTTCTCAGCAGCGTTGTGCTCACGATGCTGGCGACTCCGCTGCTGCTCGCGCTCGGAAGGTCCAGCTCTGCAGCTTGGGCGAGGCGGCACGGCGCCGCCCCGAGCGACGGGCTCGAGCAGACGGTGGAGCCGGCGCAAGACCACGTGATCGTGGTCGGCTTCGGCGAGGGCGGTCGGTTGTTGACACGCGTTCTCGGCGAAGCCCGGATTCGCTACGTCGTCATCGAGCTCAACTCCGAGACCGTCAAGTGGGCGCGCTTCGAAGGGCAACCGATCTTCTACGGCGATGCGAGTCGTCGTGAGGTACTCGAGCACGCCGGTATCGAGCGCGCTCGACTGGTCGTCTTCGCGGTCTCCGACCCGACCGCGGTGCGCACGGCGGTGCGAGTCGCTCGCGATCTCAATCCGACCGTCGAGCTGGTCGTACGTACCCGTCGGATCTCAGAGATCGACGACCTGCGAGCCCTGGGTGCCGACGAGATCGTCGCCGAGGAGTTCGAGACCGCGATCGAGATCTTTACGCTCGTGCTCGAGCGCTACCACGTGCCTCGGAATGTCGTGCGGGCGCAGATTCGACTGCTGCGCGGAGAGGGCTATCAGATTCTGCGCTCGCCGAGCGGTGGTGGCGCCGCCTCAGAGGCGGTCCTCGACGCGCTCGCCGAGGGGACCACCGACGTCTTCCGTATACCCCCCGACGGCTTGGCGGCCGGCCGAACGCTCAGCGAGCTCGACCTCCGTCGACGCACCGGCGCGACGGTTCTGGCGGTCGTTCGCAACGAGAAGCCCCACCCCAATCCGTCCGCAGATACCGTGTTGGAATGTGGTGACGAGCTCGTGCTCGTCGGCAGCCACGTCGAGATCGACGGAGCGTTCGACCTACTGCGCGGTCGAGGCATGCAGGGCCGGGCAGATTGAACGGGGCGTCGCCTCGAGTCCGATTCGGAGCTCTCGGTCGACACCTGTAGCATCGGAAACTCGATCATGAGCTCGTACGACACACATCACATCGCGCGTTTCGGTTTCGCCCTCTTCCTGGGCGCGCTCCTCTCCTCGTGTGCGACGCTCGAGGGGCTGCGAGCCATACCCGACCTCCAAGTGGATCTCGATCGCGTCGAGCAGGTTCATCTCGCCGGCGTGGCGCTCGACGATGTCGACTCCTATCGCGACCTCTCTGCGGTCGACGCGTTGACGCTGGTTGAGGCGATCGTGAGTGGCGCGCTGCCGCTAGAGCTGGTCGCGGTGCTCGAGGCCGAGAACCCGTCGTCGAGTAGCGCGCCGATCGATCTGCTCACCTTCGACTGGACTCTGTTTCTCGAACAGAAGGAGACGGTGAGTGGCCAGTACACCCACCGGGAGGCCATACAGCCCGGCAGCGTCGACACGGTGCAGCTGACCGTCGGGCTCGATCTGGTGGAGTTTTTCGACGGCGATAAGAAGGAGCTGATGGAGCTGGTCGCGCGAGCTGCTGGCCTGGGCGGCAGGGAGCCCGAGGTCGGGCTGTTGCTCCGCCCGACGCTCGTGACTCCCTGGGGCACCGTGCGCTATCCGACCGACATCGTCGTCGGCTCCGGGACCGGCCGCTAGCGTCGCACGGCGGGCAGGCCCGTCGGTTCACCGGCACCCTCTTCGGAACTCTCGTCCAGCTGGGCGGGAGGCTGCGCTTCGCCCGGTGCGAGTCGCAGCTTCAGGTCTTCGATCACGCCGCCGCGAACGTCGAACGTCTCTTCGAACGTCTGGTAGCCGCCCTTGTAGATGGCCACGGTGTGCTCGCCCTCGTCCATCCAGAGGTAGGAGGGGTAGCCGTCGAAGTTGTGCGCGTTGCCGACGAAGGTGCCGTCGATGTAGATCTCGGCGGACCGCGGCTTGACGTTGAGATCGAGCGCGCCGATCTTCATCGCCTTCGCGAGCGCGGGATTGAGGCGCTCTTGCCGCTGGGCGTGATGATGGTAGTAGGCGCTGGCGTACGGCGAGTAGTAGAACGGCGATCCCCAGTAGCCGTAGAACGACGAGGCGCGTGGGACCACGATCACGCGCTTGCCGCCGCCGCGACGATTGCGGGCCTCTGCGGGCACGACGAGTGCGACGAAAAGCAGAATCGCAAGCGGTGTCAGGCCCCAGCGAACTACCGATCTCTTGTGTCTCATGCGATCGACCTCCTTTGCAGGTTGACGTCTTGTCACCTGGGAAGAGGGCAAGTGAGGTGCCAAGCTCGATCCAACTTGGCGCACCGGCGCCGGTGGGTCGGCGGATTCTGCCGAAGCCGGGGCCGGACCGGAGGCCGAAGTGAGTGTCTGGGTCGAAGTCGACGGTGCGAGATCTGCAGAACCTTGGCCGGCGAGGTCGACTCTTGACGTGTGCTCCTTCCCATCTTCAGCTTCCGTGCGACGCGACGCCGTCCTGCATCGAGGCCGTCGCCGTCCTCAAGCTCGACGTGTGTCGGCGCTCCGTAACCGATATCGCCGCCGCTGCATCTGACAAGGGTAGATGGCGATGAGATGCGAGGGTCTCGGGTGAGCGAGAGCCGACGTGCACTGGCGCCCTCTCGGTCGGCGACCGCCGGAGCCAGGTCGCCGCTCACCTACGGCGACAGGGTTATGAAGCCCTTTGCCGAAGCCGTCGAAGCCGCTGCGGCGACGGCGGTTCCGGTCACTCTTGTCGGAGAGATCGGGACCGGCAAGAAGACGGCGGCGCGATGGATCCATGCCATGGGAACTCGCGCCGATAAGCCGCTCGTTGTGGTGTGTTGTCGCGGGCGAGAAGACCGACATCTGGTCGACGAGATCGAGCGAAGCTTTGCAGCGGACGACGCAGGGACGGTTGTCCTCGACGGTGTCGAGGAGCTTCCCGCCGCGATGCAGTCACGGCTCTCGGCAACGATCGATGCGCGGGATTCGCTGACGCTCGGTCCTCGGCGCATCACGACAACGCGCGCCGAACCGCATGAGTTGCTGGCGGCGGATCAACTTCGGCCGGAGCTCTACCTGCACCTGGCGGTCGTGTCCATACGCGTGCCGCCACTTCGCGAGCGGCGCGAGGATCTGCCCCATCTGGCGGCTCAGCTCGCGGACGAGATCGCCACGGCGTGGGGCGTCGTGGTGCCCCGCTTGGACGACAGCGCGCTCGCCGCGCTCCACTCGGCGTCGTGGCCCGGGAACGTGCGAGAGCTGCGCAGCGCGCTGGAGCGGGCGGTGGCGTCGGCTCGCGACGGTTGGCTGCGTTCCGAACACCTGCGGGCGAGCGACTACCCTGGACGTGGCTCGTCTCCGTCGCTGGCCGAGGTCGAACGCGCAGCGATCGCTCGGGCTCTCGACGAGGTGGGCGGCAATCGACGGCGCGCCGCGGCCAATCTCGGGATCGGCGTGCGAACCCTCTACGACAAGATCAAACGCTACCGTATCGACTAGGCGTTAGCTGCAGTCGAACGACTTGGTGACGACCTCGCCGCAACCGAAGGTGATGCTGGCGGTGCCCTCGGCATCGGGCAGTCCCTTGAGCTTCACCTTGGTCTTGCCTTTTGCGTTCAAGGTGCCGTAGCGCGACTCACCACTCGAGAGTTCAACTCGATAGCCGTCGCCTGGCAGGCCTCCGCGAAGCTTGAGCACCAGCTTGTTCGCGGCGGTGCAGCGCCTGGCCTTGACCCGCTCCGCGCCCTCGCAAGTTGTCGTCTTGGGGTGCGCAAGGAGGTACTCGCTGACCGATTCGGCGTAGCTGGGCAAGAGCGCTGGGGCGTGTCCTCCGCCTTCGATCGTCCACAGTTCGGAAGAACCGCCCGCTCGGCAAGCCTGCGCGTAGCGAGCCGAGTTCGTTTCGGTGCCGTCGACGTCGTCGTCTAAGTCGCGCAGGGTGGGGTCGGGAAGCGGGTCGGATGAGCAGCGGTTGTAGTCCGCCCAGATCTCGGCGGTCTCGATCGCCGAGGGATAGAAGACGCCGGCGTTGGCGCCGCCGTCGTAGCGTATCGTTCGGTCGTCGGTGCCGTGAATCGCCAGCGAGTGGACCGCTTCGCTCGGCTGACAGTCGTCAGGGTCGAGGAAGGTCGCGCCGGCGAGAGAGGCGATCGCCGCAACGCGGTCGGCGTGGTCGCACGCCATGCGGAACGACATGAAACCGCCGTTCGAGTGGCCGGTGAAGTAGATCTTCCGAGGGTCGACGTTGCACTGGGCCTCGATGGCGTCGACCAGGTCGGCGAGGTAGCCAGAATCGTCGACGTTGGTACGGCCGAAGTCGCAACAGGCGTCGGTGCCGTTCCAGGTCAGGACGCCCTGCGGATCGGGTGTCGCGTCGGGATAGGCGAACAGGTAGCCGTGTCGATCGGCGGCCGGCGTGAACCCCATGTAGAGCTCCTGCTGCCGGCCGTTGGTGCCCCTACCGTGGAGGAG
Source organism: Candidatus Multivoradales bacterium (assembly GCA_965212505.1). Lineage (GTDB taxonomy): Bacteria > Acidobacteriota > Thermoanaerobaculia > Multivoradales > JAHEKO01 > JAHEKO01. Next base: position 3,494,067 of record OZ243123.1, on the reverse strand, counting down.
GATGACCAGGGGCGCCGCCTCGGTCGCGTCGTAGGACTCCGGCACGTGGAAATTGATCGGGCCGCGACCGAGATCGATGGGAGCATCGCACTGGGCCCACCCTGGGGATGCCGGGAGGAGCAGGAGCGCGGCGAGGCCAACGGAAAAGCGGGTTGCGTTCACCAGAACGACGCTAGCACGGGTCTGCCGGTCTCGGGCGAGGCTGAGGCAAACCTAACTCGGAGTCAACATGGCGCATGTCGGTGGGACGCCAAGCACGTATCCCGGCAGCCGCGGATGGCGTCCGTTTCGCGTTCAGTGATTTGTTGCCTGCTCTTCTCGATAGACCTCGAAGTCCACCCCTTCGATGCGAAACGCGCGGTAGCTCGCGTAGCCGACCAACTGAACGTATAGGCTCGTTGCGAGGGGAGTCCAAGAGCCTCGTTCGAGCGCGTGCATGCCGATCGAGAGGGCAATGAACAGCGTGCCGGCGATGCTGACGAAGAGCATGGTCTTGAGTGTGAACTCGGTTTCGCGCAGACGATCCGCCTCCGCCTGGTACGGGTCGGGCCGTTTGCCGACGAGCTGACGCCGGACGACAACGGCGAACACCAGATTGAGGCCGGTGACGCCCACGATGTTCCAGTAGCCGCCGAACCAGGAGTAGTCGAACCGTTCGACGTAGATGACGAAGGCGACGAAACCGAGGTAGACCGCAATCGCGAGGCCGATCGCCCACGGCGATACGAAGTCGAGCACTCGGCGCCGGCGGAGATCCGCACGGCGGGTGCTGCGCTCGTCTGGAGTTCGCCTCGAGTTGAAGAAGACAAAGCCGCCCGATGTCGCCACGACGAGGAGGGGTGCGAACTGGAGAGCCATATAAAGAGCTAGAACGGAGGTCGTGTCCCATCCGAGCATCTCTTCTTGTGGCCACGCGAGACCGACGAAGACGAGGCCCAGGCCGACCAGAAGGGCGAGGATGTTCAGGCGCTTGTAGGTCTGCAATGCCCCCTTGTAGGCCTCGGTCGTTCGCGGGTAGAGGCGAGGGTAGTCGGCGCGAGGGTAGGTCTCCATCAGGTGCCGCGTGCGACCGACGATCTGCGATGGGAGGTAGGCCGAGACGAGGAGGGCCTGACAGGCGAGGACAATGTAGAAGAGTGTGTGTTCAGTCATGTCGACTCCTTGATGGACGGGCGCTTCATGACGTCGCCGAAGGCGATTCGAATCTCCGAGTCGGTCGCACCGGCAGTGCGCAGGGCGGCGATCGTCTCCCCGAGGCGACCCTCGACCCAGGAGCTGAGATCCACCGTGCTGTTGGCTCGTGCATCGGGGTGCACGTAGGTTCCGCGGTAGCCCTTGGTCTGGATCACAGAGTCGCGTTCGAGCAGGCGATACGCCTTGGCGACGGTCTTGTTGTTGATGTTCAAGTCGTTCGCGAGCTGCCGGATCGATGGCAGGGGATCGCCGGGATCGAGACGCCGGCTGAGCACGGCCGCCTTGACCTGGTCGATCAGCTGCGTGAAGAGTGGGACGGGAGCTTCGATGTCGATAACGATGTCCATTGGATGTGAGCTCAGGTTTGTCGATCGATGTACCCTGTGATGTAAGGGTACAAAGGGTGCGTCTCGACTGTCAAGCCCTGCGGGAGACCTGCAGACCGGTCGCCGCGCCGCTCTGAGTTACGCTGGCGGCCATGCGCGAATGGCAGATCGACGGTTCCGAGATCGTCTTCAGGCATCGCATCCTCGACCTGGAGCGCCGGCGGCTCGAGGCGGGCGACGATCAGAGAGACGTCTTGGTTGTAAACGCTCCCGGTTGGATCAACGTGGTTCCGCTGACGGAGGACGGTCGAGTGGTCATGGTGCGACAGTGGCGCTACGGAATTCAGGCGCCGACGCTGGAGATTCCGGGCGGCATGATCGATCCAGGGGAGGACGATCGAACCGCCGCAGGCCGCGAGCTCATCGAAGAGACCGGCATGCGTGCGGGCACGCTCGAGCAGATCGGCTCGATGCATCCGAACCCGGCCTTCATCGCCAATCGACTCACGACCTGGCTGGCGAGCGATCTCGAGGTCCTGGAGGAGGGGCAGGAGCGTTTCGGAGTCGAAGGGGAAGAGATCGAGCGCGAACTGGTGCCGCTCGACGAGGTGCCGGAGCGGATTCGGAGCGGCGAGATCAGTCACGCCCTGGTCATTGCAGCCTTTTACCTCTTCGGAGCCATGCGCTAGTCCGGCCCCTGCATACCACCTTGGCGTCTCGCGGCGACTGCGCGTCGAGTCCGAGCGGGTGGTTGCACTCTATGAGGTACCATGGTACATTGGTACTCATGAGTGAGCCACACATCCCCCTGGGTAACTCCCGCCACCTGAGTGACGAGGAGTTTCTGACCGCGTTCGAGGGAGCCACCTTGACCGCGGAGCAGTTTCGACACGCAGACCACGTTCGCATGGCCTGGATCTACCTCCGACGGATGCCCCTGCTGGAGGCGCTCTCTGCCTTCGGCGTGGCCATCCAGCGCTTGGCGGTGACGCTGGGAGCTCCCGATCTTTACCATGAGACCGTCACCTGGGCGTTCCTGATTCTGGTCAACGAGCGCCTGCAGAGCGGTCGTGACGGCGCGGACTGGCCGCAGTTCGCCGCGCGGAACGCCGACCTGTTGCACTGGAAGGACGGTCCCTTCTTCGAGCGCTACTCGGCCGAAGTCCTGGACAGCGCGGTCGCCAAGCGCTGTTTCGTGCTGCCGACGCCTCTGAGCTCGGCGGAGGTGAGCTCCTGATGCGAAGAGAGATTCAGCGGGTCCAGACCGGTGTTCGCATTGAGAAGCGCCTGGTGAAAGTGCTCAAGGCGCTCGCGGAGTACCTCGATCTGTCGCTCGGCGATCTCCTCGAGGGCGTCGTACTCCACGCGTTCGAGGGCAAGGCGCCGTTCGGCGACGAGACGCGCGCCAAGATCGATCAGCTCAAGGAGATCTACGACCTCGATCTAGGAGCCTCGGACAGCCATCATCTGGTCGAGCGCAAGTAGCGGACGGCTCCGGCGAGACGTCGTCGGATGGTAGCCTCGCCGTCCCATGTGGCGACTCTTGATCGCGATTCCGGCTCTTGCTGTCACGCTCTTCCCGTCGCTCGCCACAGCGGCCGAGGGGGGGACGAACCTGGCGCTCTGTGAAGCCGGTCGGGCGGCGGCCTCGGTTCACGAAGCGGCCCAGGAGCTCGCCGATCACGTAGCGGACGGCTACTCGGAACAGTATCCGGGGGCCGTGGCGATCACGCGGTCGCTGGCCGCCGTGGCCTCGACTCTCGACGCGCAGCTTCGGGAGTCCGAGCCGGCGCGAGTGGCCTACTTCGACGCTTGGGCGGCGTTCCAGCAGTCTCTGCGCCGTAGCCCGCTACCGCGTGACCCGGCTCTCCGAAGTGTGCTTTCGCCCTATCGGCAGAGCGCGGCCGAGCTCGAGGCGCACCTGGGCTGCGAGCCGGAAGTGGACCGCATCGCGATGGTGCCGTGCTCTTCCATTCCGGTCGCGCACCTTCTGGCGGTCGTGTCCGAGCAGGTGCGGGCCTACATTGCAGAGCGTTATGCCGAGTCGTACTCCGATCAGGCCGAAGTGGCGGCAGAGCTCGCTGCGTCGAGCCGACACCTTCACGAGGTGCTGCACGATCTCGAAGTGGTGATTCCGGCGACCCTGGGTGTCTACCGCACCCTGGTGACATCGTTTGTGGGCAGCGCGCTGACCGACACCGAGGACCCGGCCGACGTAGCCGTCAAGGCGCGGCTCGCCGCGCTCGGCGACGCGATCTCGCACTTCGAGCCCCTGGTCGCCTCGTGTCACGCCTCGGCCGGTGAGGCCGCCGGCGCTGAGCACGAGCACCCGTAGGCGGCACCGGCTCCAGGGAGAGCTCTTACCCTCCCCCGGAGAAGGGCGACTATTCGCCGCCGGTCGAAGGCGTCTTGTGGTGGACGACCACGAGAATCTGGTCGTCATGAGCGTCTTCGAAGGTGGACGTCGCGGCGTCCCACCAGGCTTTGTTCTCCTCGTCTGAGCGCGCCGCTTCCGCTGCGTCGAACGCTGCGCGGATGCCGTCTCGGGCCGCGAGCGTTGCGCTCATGTACCAGTTCATTCCATCCCAGCCTTCCGAACTGTGGATGGCGGGGACCTGAAGGCCGTAGTTCTGGATCGCGCCACTGGCCACCGCGGCGTCGTAGATCGGAGCGAAGTGCTCCTTGTAGACCGCAACCAGATCGGCGCCCGGCTGCACATTCACGTAGGACAGGTGAATGTAGGTGGGGCTCGTCGGACCCGTGATTCCCGTATGAGCGGCCAAGTTGATTTCGTCGCGGTGTGATCCGGGCTCGACGATCGACGTCCAGTGATCTCGGTTGGCCTTTTGCTCCTCAGCACTCTTCGACTGCATGGTGGCCATGAAGGAGCTCATGAAGTGATCGGCGCCGTCCCAGCCGACAAAGGTTACCCACTGGGCGCGGAGCTCCGAGTCGCCGCCGAAGTGGGTTGCCGGCATGGCGATTCCCCACTCGAGCGCCTTGCCGCTTTCGACCAGCGGGTCGAGAAACTGTGCGTCCTTCATCAGCTCGCCGACCAGGGCGTCTCCCTGACCCGGCTGAGCGGTCACGAAGTTGATCCAGACGTAGATGTTGGGTTCGGCGTGGGAATCCGCCGCCGTCAGTCCGGCGCAGAGCAAGAGGGCGACCGCCAAAGCGGCGGCTTTCAGAGATCTCGACATCAGTCCTCCATCAAGATGGCGACATGAGGAATGTAGCGAAGCTCCCAACTGTCTACCACGGAATCGGGGGACACAAGACTCAGAATCGGGGGACACAAGACTCATTTCGACCTCTCGGCTCGTTCGCACGCTGCTGGTGCCCCGTCGAAATGAGTCTTGTGTCCCCCGATTCTGTCCCCCGATTCTCTACTCGAGATCGATGAGCTTCCGGGCGATGAGCTGGTCTGCGAGATGCTCGGCGAAGAGCTGCTGGCCGTAGGAGGTCAGGTGGACCCAGTCCCACCAGAGGAACCCGTCGTCCGCGTGCTCCTGGAGATGCGAGTGCATCTCGATCACCGGCAGCCGCGCGCGGCGAGCGACCTGCCGGGTCGCTTTGTGCACCCGATCGAGGGCTGGCCAGGGGTGGACAACTGAACTCGCTTCGGGGATCACGACGAGGCGGATGTCGGCCGACCGCGCCGCCGCGATCAATTCCCGAAGTTCGCGCTTCCAGTCGGCCGTCGACGTCGACCGGTCGTTGTAGCCGGCGTTGAGGATCGCCACGGCGGGGCCCCAGTCGGACCAGTGGTTCTCGAGATCGGCGCGCATGCGCGCGATGTCGTAGGCGCGCACCGCAACGTTGAGGCACTCGAAGCGCTGCTCACCGGCGCGCTCGTTCAAGAGACGCTCGGTCTGGGCGGCGAGCGTGTCCTCGGGCGCCGCGGCCCCGGAGCCGCGAGTCTGTGACGAGCCGATGAAGAAGATGCGCTGGACACCCGTCGTCGGCGTGGGCTGGGCTCGGCTTCGAACCCGCTCGAGCATGCGGTCGGTACCGGCGTCGGCGTACGCGGCCTGGCGCCGCTCGAGCCGTTCGTTTGCGTTCGGGTAGAACTCACTCTTCCGCCAGATGAGGGCGAGGTAGAGCGCCGTCGCGATCAGCAGGACGCCGCTGAACATCAGGAGATAGAACAGCAGAAACTTCGGCGGAGTCGCCGTCCAACGTCGCAGACCAAGGAAGACGAGCAGCGTCGCTCCGAGAACGGTCAGAATCGAGATCAGGTAGACGAGTCGCCAGTTCGCCGGACGGTCGAAGGTCTCTCGCCAGATCGAGCCGTCTCGTTCGCCGACGACGATGTTGTCGACAAAGGTGGCGCGGGAGCTTCCGCGGATGCCGAGTTGCATGGGCCGCGCGATCTCCCGTCGGAAGCGTTTTGCCTTCTTGCCGTTGAGAACGACGGAGAAGCCGTCCTCCGGCTCGGTGAAGTCGATGCGGAGTCGGTGTGCGCGCCCTGGGCGTGCGCGGCGGAGCTGCCGCACTTCGACCTTCTCCAGGAACTCTCCGGCGCTGGTCGCAACAACCAGTGCGGGCGGAAACCGTTCCGAGGAGCTGAACCTCAGGCCGGTGTACGTGCCATCCGCCCGGCCGAACTGAATGGTCAGGTGTGCGTCGCGACCGACGAAGAGGTCGAGCTCGATCGAAGCCGGGTCGAATTTGCGATTCGAGACCACCTCCTGGTAGCCGAACCAGCTGCTCGGGTTGAGCCTGCCGCGGGCGAGCCCCTGGAGGTTGAATACAAACGACTGCGCGCCGATGATGCCGCCGTCGAGGGTGGTCTTGGTCGAGGTCCAGCGGCCGTTGTTGTAGAGGGTGTTGTGCGAACCGATATAGGCGCGCGCCGCCAGTATCCCGAGAGCGATCTGCAGGAGGGCGAGGAGGACGACGGGTGTCTTGAGGTTCCGCATCGGCGAGACGCGCGAGAGTCTATCGGTGCGCCACGCCGTTGACCTTGCCGGTCAATCGTTGAGGGATTCGCCTGGGCGCTGCGGGAAGCGCGCTTCGGGGAAGTGTGTTCGGATGAGTCGAACGACCTCGGCGTGGCTGCCCCAGCGGCCGAAGTAGCCGCTCGGCGCACTCGACTCAGGCAGGTGGGCGACGACGATTTGCCGGGGGCGGATCTCGTCCCTGACCATCTCGACTCGCCATTCGCTGGTCAGGAACCAGAAGGGCAGCAGGGCGAGATCCGTGCCGCGGAGTACATCGAGGTAGGGCTCGAAGTCCGGATGTTCTGCCTCCGTATCTCCGAAGTGCAGGAAGCGCTGTCCGTCGAGTTCGACAACGAAGCCGAGGTTCTCGAGCAGCGGGTCGAAGATGCCGTGGTGGAGATGAAGGACGTGCAGGCGAACGCCGTCGATCTCGAGGGTTTCGATGTCGCCCGGGTCGGGAAGGACGCCGCGAGCCCGAGAGGCTACGTCGGGCTGGAGCGCGAGCACCTTCGCCACGGCCTGACGGGTCGAAACGAAGGTGGCCTTCGGGTTGTGTTCGAGGAAGCGCACGACGGCCTCGGCGTCGAAGTGGTCGCGATGATGGTGGCTCGCAAGCGCCAGAGTGACGCCGGCCCAGCGGCCCAGACCGCGCTCGATCTGATCGGCGGTCTCGGCGTCGGGAGCATGGTAGCCGGGGGCGCCTTCCCGGAAGAGCGCGTCGACCAGCACTCGTCGGCCCCCGCCTTCGACCAGGAATCCCTCGTTGGCGACGTAGCGAAGGTCGAGCGTCTCTGCAGCCGACCTCTCCGAGGAGCCCAGGATGAGAGCTCCGAGCACGACGAGAAGGGCACAAACTCTGAGGAGGGACTGCCGCATGTGGCGACCCTATCGCGGTGTGGCCGCTCGAAAGAGCCGTGGGGCGAGTTGCAGGTCAGGCGTCTCGGCAGCTTTCCAAAATCTTCTTGCGTCTTCGAAAACTTTCGATTATCTTCGTGTCCCAATCGCAAGAGGGAGGCATCGAGTGAAGAGCTGGCTTCGATTTCTTGGGGCAGTTTGCATGCAGCTGGTGCTGGTGGGAACCGTCTGGGCCCAGACGACCGGTACCATCCGAGGGGACGTTCGGGACGGCGACGGTTCGGCCCTTCCGGGGGTCACCGTCTCCGCGACGAGTGTGGCTCGCGGCACGACCCGACTCGCCATCACCGGCGAGAACGGCCACTTTGTCCTTTCGAGCCTGCCGGTCGATACCTACGGCGTGACCGCGAGTCTCGACGGTTTTCATACGCAGGGCGTCGAGGCGGTACGCGTCGGCATCAGCTCCACCGCGAGGCTCGAGCTGACCCTCGTCCCCGAGTCGGTCGCAGAGAGCATCACCGTCATGGCCGCGCCTGTGCTCGACGTGAGTAGTTCGAGCGTTGGTGCGAGCTACACCTCAGAATTCATCGAAGAGCTTCCGACCGATCGGAACTTCTGGGACGTGATGGCGGTGGCCCCGGGGATCAGCGCCGAGTCGGAGGGAAGCACCGGAATGTCTGCTTTCGGCTCGAGCACCGCCTCGAACTCCTGGAGCGTCGACGGTCTCGAGGCCACCAACACCGACACAGGCAACGCTTGGTGGTACATCAACGCGGACACGATCGAAGAGGTGCAGGTCCTGGCGATCGGGGCGCCGGCCCAGTACGGCAACATGTCCGGAGCGGCGTTCAACGTCGTGACCAAGTCGGGGACGAACGACTTCGAAGGCTCTGCGAACCTCTACTACCAGGACGCGAGCTGGACGACCGAGAACGCTCGGATCAACGGCATTCCCTACAACCGCGACGAGTTCCGCAACTTCACGTTCACCCTCGGCGGGCCGATAAAACAGGACAAGTTCTGGTTCTTCGCTGCCTACGAGAACGCCCGCGATGCCTTCTCCGAGGCGGGAGAGAATCCTCTCTTCCCGGACACCTTTCCTTCGGATCGCTACGATCTCAAGCTGAACGCTGCGATCAACGACAGCAACCTCCTCGAGGCGAAGTTCCACTATGAGGACTACGAGTGGGAGTTCGGTGATCCGTTCTCGACGCCGGATGCGCAGGGGAGCGAGTTCGGCACCAACCCGGCCTGGGGTATTCAGCTGCAGTCCGTGCTGAGGTCGGACATGTTGCTCGAGCTGCGCTACGCGGGCTACGACGGCAAAGACAACTGGCTCTCCCGGACGCGCTCCACGGCCGATCCCTTCATCGACTACTCGCCGGCGGACGGCGGACCGGCCCGCTTCAGCGGCGGTCTCTACTTCCCCTACATCTGGGAGCTGTCAAGGGACCAGGCGGATGTGACGCTGTCGACTCACGCGGAAAACTTCATCCAGGGCGATCACGAGTTCAAGTTCGGGATCTCCTACGGCGAGGGCTCGGGAGACACGATTACTGGCGGCGGTCTCAACGGCGTCTACTACTACCGCTACGAGTACGTCTACGAGTACTACGGCTACGACTACATCTACCCGTACTACTACCGGGTGACGGCGCGTCCCTACCACTACGGGGCCGAGGCCGAGTCGCTGTCCGCCTTCGTCGACGACTCGTGGGAGGTCACGCCGAATCTCACGGTCAACCTCGGCCTGCGGTTCGACCAGCACAAGGCCGACATACCCGACTATCCGGTCCTCAATCAGGACTGGAGTCCCACCAGCGAGGTCATTCCGGGTCTACGCGACGCGGTCGACTGGACCCTCTGGTCGCCTCGACTCGGCTTTGCCTACCAGATTGACGATCGGAGCGTACTCCGCGGTTTCTACGGGAAGTTCTACGACGGCAACGTCACTGGAAACTGGTATGCACCGCCACCCGACGCTCCGAGCTACATCTACGAGTTCTCGGCGTCTCTCGACGGGCCATGGGAGGAGTTCTTCGTCTTCGAACAGCGAGGCACGACCGTCGACCCGGACCTCAAGGCGCCCGAGACCGACCAGTTCACGCTCGGCTACGAACGACGCTTCGGCAACAACTACACGGTCGGCGCGCAGGTGATCTACAAGGACTCGAAGAACCTGATCGGTTGGGAGATTCTCGACGACGGGGTCTACGAGATGGTGCCCTACACGAACCCCTTTACCGGCGAGACGGTACAACTGGCGAGCATCGTCGAGCAGCCGTCGAGACGGAAGGGCAACGGTCCGGGACCCGGCTCCCTAGCGCCGTCTGGAACCAAGTACAACCAGGAGTACACCGGGGCGTTCTTGACGCTCAACAGACGCTATTCCGATGGCTGGAGCCTACGCGCCTCCTATACGTGGTCGGACTCCGAAGGCTTCTTGCCGCGGCCGCTCTCACAAGGACAGGGCTCGCCGTTCTACACCTCGAGCGAAGGGCGTGACCCCAACAACTGGATCAACGCGACGCAGGCGCTCCAGAACGAACGTGAGCACGTGCTTCAGGTGCAGACCACCTTCGCCTTGCCGTGGGAGTTGAACGGCTCGGTGGTCTACAGCTTCCTCGGCGGAAAGCCCTTCAGCCGCCAGGTTCAAGTGGGGGCCGGCTCCTCCGCCTCTCCGCTCAATCAGGGGACGCAGACGATCATCGCCGTACCCGCCGACTCGTCGCAGCGGCTGCCGGATCAGAACAATCTCGACCTGGCGCTCGGCCGCGTCTTCGACGTCGGTCCGACCGAGTTGCGAGTGGACGTGCAGCTCTTCAACGTCTTCAACGAGGACGCCCACGACTGGTGGGAGTCGCTCGTTGTCCTACCGTCGGAGCAGTTCGTGCCGTCGGGCTACCTGGCGCCGCGTCGGGTCATGGCCAAGGTGGGAGTGCGCTTCTAGCGCGCTCGACGATGGCGGTCTCGAGGTCATCGCCGAGCGAGCCGAAACCGGTTTCGCTTCGCGCAGCGGTTCGCCAGGAGGCGATCTGCTCCGCGTTGGCGGCCAGCGGTCGGGTCAGCATTGCCGACCTGACGGACCGGCTCGGCGTGACTTCGGTGACCATTCGAGAGGATCTCAAACGTCTCGAACTGCGCGGCCTGTTGACTCGTACGCGAGGTGGCGCGCTCGCTCGCTCGGAGAGCGGGGCCGAGATCGCTCTCGAGCAGACCCGGCGTACGAACACCTCCGCCAAGCGGGCGATTGCTGCCGCGGCTGCGGCGCGAATCGAGAGCGGGCAGACGGTGATCATCGACGTCGGCTCGACCACCACGGCGCTCGCCGAGGCGCTATCGCCAAATCTGCACGACGTCGTCGTGGTCACCAACGGCCTCAACATCGCCCTCTCGCTCGAAGAGCGACCGGGCGTGTCGGTGATCGTCACCGGCGGCACACTGCGTCCGCTGCAGCATTCGCTCGTGGCGCCAATGGGGTCGATCCTGCTCGACAAGCTCAAGGCGGACATCGCCTTCTTGGGGTGTAACGGGGTCGATGTCGAGCGCGGTGTCACCAACGCAAACATCGCGGAGGCGGAGATCAAGCAGGCGATGCTGCGTTCCGCCGACTTCGCGGTGGCGTTGGCTGATCGCGACAAGATCGGTCGCGTCGCTTCCGCCTTCGTGGCGGAGCTCGACAGCTTCGACCTGCTGGTGACCGACGACGGAGCCCACGCCACCGAGGTGGAGAAGCTGAGCCGCGCTGGGTTGGCGGTCGAGGTCGCCGGTCCGGTGGACTAGGCGCCGCCGCGGATGGAACTGTCTGGCATCGACATCGTGGTCTTCGTCGCCTTCATGGCGACGGTGGTCGGCGTGTCGCTCTACGCCGGCCGGCGGGAGCGCGGTTCCGAGGACTACTTTCTCGCCGGCAGGAGCCTCGGCTGGGGCCTCATCGGCCTCTCCCTGATCGCCTCGAACATCTCGACCGAGCACTTTGTCGGCATGGCGGGCCAGGCCTACGGCCGGGTCGGGCTCGCGATCGCCAGCTACGAGTGGATGTCGGCCATCGTTCTGGTATTTGTCGCGTGGTGGCTGCTGCCTCGATTCCTGCGCGCCGGCATCTACACGATGCCCGAGTACCTCGAGTACCGCTACGACAGCGTCGCCCGCACGACGATGGCGCTCTTCATGATGGTCGCCTACGTGATCGTCTTCTTGGCGACCGTCCTCTACTCGGGGTCGGTTGCGATCGACGCCGTCTTCGACGTGACCGGCTGGCTCGAGCGAAGTTACGGTTTGGAGACGGAGGCCGCGCGCTTCTGGGCGACGGTGGCCGGCGTCTGGCTAATCGGCATCGTGGCGGGCTGTTACACGATCTACGGTGGTCTCAAGGCGGTCGTCTGGTCCGATCTCTTGCAGGGCACCGCGCTGCTGATCGGAGGCGCAGTGGTCGCCTTCCTCGGGCTCGACCTCCTCGGGGACGGCAGCGTCTTCGAGGGGTGGAGTCGCTTCCGTGAGGGCAGTGCGGACAAGCTGCACGTCGTCCTGCCCTGGAACGATCCGGACGTGCCTTGGCTGGCGGTCTTCGTGGGCGGCCTCTGGATTCCGAACATCTTCTACTGGGGTCTCAACCAGTTCATCACCCAGCGCACGTTGGGCGCGCGCAGCCTGGCCGAGGGCCAGAAGGGCATCTTCTTCGCCGCGTTCCTGAAGCTGACGATTCCGTTTCTGATCGTCATGCCCGGGATCATGGCTTTCCAGATCTATGGCGACTCGATTCCGAACGGGGACATGGCCTACCCGCACATGATGAGCCAGCTCCTGCCGCCCTACCTCCGAGGCGCCATGTTCGCGGCGCTCTGCGGCGCAGTGATGAGCTCCTTCAACTCGGGCATCAACTCGGCCTCGACCATCTTCACGATTGATCTGTACAAGCGCTGGTGGCGCCGCGAGAGCACTCCCGCCGACGAGGTGCGGGTCGGGCGCTGGGCGACCGGCGTCATCGTGGTGATCGCCTGCCTGTGGGCCCCGGTCATCTCCGGCTTCGAAGGGGTCTTCAACTACATCCAGGAGATCTGGGGCTTCATCTCGCCGGGCATCGTCGCCGCGTTCCTGGTCGGCCTGGTGGTGCCGCGCGCGCCGGCGTTGGCCGGCAAGCTGGCCATGTGGCTCGGACTGCCGCTCTATGCGATCTGTCGAGTTCCCCGGTGGATCCTCGAGGGTTCCTACGGAGATGCGCCTCCCGGAGGTCTCCTCGGAGCTCTCTATTCGTTCGGAGGGTGGTCGTTCCTCCATCACATGGGGCTGATCTTCGTCGTGCTGGTAGTTGTGATGCTCCTGGTCACGAAGCTCCGGCCGCTCGAGGCTGCGCGGGAGATGCCGGTATCCGGTGTCGACGTGGCCCCCCACCCGCGCCAGTACCTGATCGGTGGAGCCGTCATCGCGGTGACCGCGGTGCTCTACGTGGTCTTTTGGTAGAGAGGAGACTCAGGGTGTCTGCGAATCGAAAGTTACTGGGCGTCGTCTGCGCCGTCCTGATGTCTGGCCCTACGGTCGTGTCGGCGGAGTCGCCCCCCGACTGGGAGAACCTCGAGGTCGTCGGTCGCAACCGCGAGGCGCCCCACGCCACGCTGATGCCCTTCCCCGACGCCGAGTCGGCGCGCTCGGGCGAGTGGGAGCGCTCGGCCTGGTTCCGTTCGCTGAACGGTTCGTGGCAGTTCCACTGGGCGCGCAACCCGTCTGAGCGTCCCGAGGACTTCTTCCGCACAGACTTCGATGCGGGCGACTGGGGCGAGATTCCTGTCCCGTCCAACTGGCAGCTCCACGGCTACGGCTATCCGATCTACACCAACATCCCCTACGCTTGGGGTGAGCCCGATCCGCCGCGCGTTCCTCGTGACTTCAATCCGGTCGGTTCGTACCGGCGAGAGTTCGACGTACCGGACGACTGGGCGGGGCGTCAGGTCTTTGTCCACTTTGCGGGTGTCGACTCGGCGTTCTACCTCTGGGTGAACGGCCAGAAGGTGGGCTACAGCCAGGGGAGTCGGACGCCGGCTGAGTTCAACATCACGCCCCACTTGCGCGACGGTTCGAACCTGATGGCGGTGGAGGTCTACCGCTACAGCGACGGTTCCTACCTCGAGTGTCAGGACTTCTGGCGGATGAGCGGCATCTTCCGCGACGTGCACCTCGTCTCGGTCGACGAGCTGCACATCCGCGACTTCGAGGTGCGGTCGCCGTTGGTGGATGACTACGAGAACGGGCGGTTCGAAGTCGATGTCGCGGTGCGGAGCTTTTCGGAGACCGCGCGCACCGTTCGGGTCGAGACCGAGCTTCTCGACAAGAACGGATACCCGATCGTGGCCGGTCTCTCTTCCGATCATCGCGTCGATGCCGGAGAGGAGATCGAGTTCTCGCTCGGCGCCGACGTCGAGTCACCACGCCCGTGGTCGGCGGAGCACCCGAATCTCTACAGGCTACTCCTCACGTTGCGGGACGAAGGCGGCGACGTGATCGAGGTACTGGAGGCCGACGTCGGCTTCCGAACCTCGGAGATCAAGGACGGACAGCTCCTGGTCAACGGCGTGCCGATTCTGATCAAGGGCGCCAATCGGCACGAACACGACCCGACCACCGGTCACTACGTCGACACAGAGTCGATGATCCAGGACATCCTGCTGATGAAGCGCCACAACCTGAACGCCGTGCGCGCCTCGCACTACCCGAACACACCGGAGTGGTATCGACTGACCGATCGCTACGGCCTCTACGTGATCGACGAGGCGAACATCGAGTCGCACGCCATCGGCTACGACTGGGACAAGACGCTCGGCAACAAGCCCGAGTGGGAGCTCTCCCACATGGACCGAACGGTCCGGATGGTCGAGCGCGACAAGAACCATCCGTCGATCATCATCTGGTCGCTCGGCAACGAAGGCGGCGACGGCGTCGTCTTCGAAGCGACCAGCGCCTGGATTCAGGAGCGCGACCCGTCACGCCCCGTGCACTACGAGCGCGCCGAACTGCGCGAGCACACCGACATCTACGCCCCGATGTACGCGCGAATCGACCACCTCGTCGAGTACGCCGAGGAGCACGACGATCGGCCGCTGATCCTGTGCGAGTACTCGCACGCGATGGGCAACAGCAACGGCAACATCAAGGACTACTGGGACGCGATCTACGAGCACCGCCAACTCCAGGGCGGCTTCGTCTGGGACTGGGTCGACCAGGGGCTCTGGAAGGAGGTCCCCGGGCAGCCCGGTGAGAGGTATCTCGCGTACGGCGGTGGCTTCGAGCCGCCCGGGGTTTACCACGACGACAACTTCCTGATGAACGGTCTGGTCTCGGCCGATCGGACCCCACACCCGGCGCTGCAGGAGGTGAAGAAGGTCTACCAGTACGTGCACGTCGAGGCGATCGATCTGGAGCGCGGTCAGTTCGAGATCCACAATCGATATGACTTCACGAACCTCCGTGGTCTGGCGGGGCGCTGGTCGCTCGAGGCCAATGGCCGGCAACTCGCGGAGGGCTCGGTGCCGCTCGGCATCGTCGATCCGGGGACATCCCAGCGCGTGGACCTCAACTACCAACAGCCAGCGCCCGAATGGGGGGTCGAGACTTGGCTGAAGTTGGAGTTTTTCCTGGGAAAGGACGCCTCCTGGGCGCCAGCCGGACATCGCGTCGCTTGGGACCAGTTTGCGCTCTCTGCGCCGGTTGCCGCCGAGCCCCACGACCGCGCGGTCGCCGAGACCTTCGAGGTCGAAGAGAGCGAGAGTTCGGTCACGGTTCGGGGCGCCGACTGGACCTTGCTGTTCGATCGCCTGGAAGGCACCCTGAGCTCGCTGGTCAAGAATGAGGTTGAGCTGGTGCGCAGCGGGCCTCAGCCTCACTTCTGGCGTGCCTGGACAGACAACGATCGGGGCAACGGCATGCCCGAGCGCTGTGCACCCTGGCGAGAAGCAAGCCACACTCGCGAAATTCTCGGTACGTCCGTCGCCAGGACAGACTCGGGCGCAATCGAGTTCCGCGTCGACGGCCGCCTGCCGGCGGTGTCGTCCACTTACACCGTGACCTATTCGGTCGGCGATGGAGGAGAGGTCGCGGTCTGGCTGGACTTCGAACCCGGTTCGCCCGATCTCCCCGAACTGCCCCGGATCGGGATGCAGATGACGGTCGACAGCTCGCTCGAGAACCTCGAGTGGTTCGGGCGTGGACCCCACGAAAGCTATTGGGATCGCAAGGCGGGGGCAGAGATGGGCATCTGGTCGGGCCCCGTAGCGGAGCAGTACTTCGACTACTCCGAACCGCAGGAGACCGGCAACAAGACGGACGTGCGCTGGCTCGTCCTCTCGCGAGACGACGGCGCCGGCCTTCGGGTCGAAGGCGTCGAGCCACTCAGCGTCGCCGCCCTTCACTACGCGACCGAGCAGATGGAGAGCGCCAAGCACCTCTTCCAGATGCCGCGCCAGAACTTCGTGACCCTGAACATCGATCATCGGCAGACGGGTGTCGGCGGCGATGACAGTTGGGGGGCACGCCCGCATCCGAAGTACACCGTGGCCCCGAAACCCTACCGGTACGGTTTCCGGCTCTCGGTCCGAGGTGGAGACTAGATGCGATCGATCACCTGCCGGCGGGGCGCAGGCGCCATTCGCCTCGAACTCCTTCTCTTTGGTGCTGTGCTCGCGCTCCTCGCTCTCTCGCTCTACCTCGCCTGGGGAGTCGGAGAACTCGAAGGGGTCGGCGGCTACGCTCACGAGGAGTTCGCCGGCATGCGCGTTGGCGGTTCTGGAGTCGAACGCCACGGGTCGACCCATTGGCTCGGCTGGGCGTTTGGCGTGCTCACGCTTGTCGTCTTCTCTTTGCTCCTGGCGTTTGGCGCACGTCGCGGCGGTAGCCTGCGCGGCATCGCCAAACCTCTCTTGGCCGGCTTCCTCCTCAATGCCGCCGTTCTGACCTGGTTGATGGTCAGTTATGCCGGCTACGCCGAGGACCCCTCGGGAACGTGGTTCTTGGGCTTCCCGCTCTCGAGCGCGATCACGCTCTACCTCTTCTATCCGGTGACTGTGATCTTCAGCGCCTACTTCGTGATCGGCTTCCGCCGCTGGGTCCTGACCGAAGAGGATGAGCGGCGCTATGAAGAGATCGCCGAGCGACTCGAGCGCCGCCGGGAGGGTTCGGCCTGATGGAAGCGCTCCGGCATCCCATCCTGCTCGGCAGCGTCCTCCTCTACATGGTGCTGTGTGTGGTGATCGGCATCTGGGCGATGCGGCGCACGCGTTCGGTACGCGACTTCTTCATGGCCGGGCGCGACCTGGGGATCATGGTCACCGGCGTCGCGATCTTCTCGAGCACGATGAGCGGCTTCGGTTTCGTGGGTGGCCCGGGCCTGGTCTATTCGCTGGGGATGAGTTCGGTCTGGATCGTGATCACCGCTGGGTTCAGCGCGGCGATCAGCGACTTCCTCTCGGGCAAGCGACTTCGACTCATCGCCGGTGCCTACGACACCGTCTCGCTGCCGGACGTGGTGGCGATCCGCTATGGCAGCGAGGCCTCGCGCTTCCTCACGGCGCTCGCGATCCTGCTGGGCGTGATGGGCTACCTCGCGACCCAGATTCTGGCGATGGCGACGGTACTCCAGAGCCTGCTTCACGAGAGCAATTTCGCGCCCGAGATCGGACTGCTGATGTGCGTCGTGATCTCGGCCTCGGTGCTGATCTTCTATTCGGTCAGCGGCGGCATCGTGGCCTCGGTCTACACCGACCTCTTCCAGGGCGGCCTGATGATCGTCGCCAGCGTGCTCGTCTTTCTGACCGCCCTGACCGTCGTTGACGGTGGCACCTCGGCGACTGAGATTCTGGCCCTGGACGACCCCGAGTCGATGTCTCCGTGGGGTGCGGTCGGGATGATCGGCTGTCTCTCCTGGTTCTTCATGTTCGCCGCGGGCGGCGCGGGTCAGCCGCATCTCGTGACCAAGGTCATGATGATCAAGCGCGTCGGTCGATACCGCTACATCCCGTTGGTGAACATCATCGGCTACTCGCTGACGGCCCTCCTCTGGGTGAGCATCGGGCTCGTGATGCGCGCGGTGGTGGTGCAGGGGAGCCACCCCGAACTGGCCTCTCCCGACGCTGCCGCGCCGGCGTTCTTACAGGCCTACGCACATCCGATTCTCGCCGGAGCGGTCTTCGCCGGCCTCTTCGCCGCGATTATGTCGACGGCCGATGCCTTCCTGAATATCGGCGCCGCAGCCCTCGTGCACGACATCCCTCGGGCGCTCGGCAAGGTCTCCAAGAAGAACGAACTTCTGCAAGCGCGGGTTGCGACCTTCTGTCTGGCGGTCGCGGCGGCCGCCTTCGCTTACTACTCGTACGCCGTCAACGATCGCCTCGTTGCGCTCCTCGGAGCCTTCGGATGGGGCACCTTCGGGGCGGCTCTCGTGCCGGCGGTTGCGATCGGGTGCAATTGGAAACGTGCGACTCCGCTCGCCGCGAACACGGCGATCGTCTCGAGCCTGGTGGTCAACTTCTCGATCGAGCTCTTCGGGATCTCGATTCCGAACGGTATCCACGGTGGCACCCTCGCGTTGCTCGTCTCGTTGACGGTCTTCTTTGGCGTCACGCTCGTGTCCAAGCCGCCGCAGCTCGACCCGGACGTCGAGGCGCTGATGGATCTATGAGGGCGACCCTGGTTGTTCTCGCCGCCGGTGCCGGCCGGCGCTACGGTGGACTCAAGCAGCTGGAGGAGATCGGTCCGAGCGGCGAGCTCCTGCTCGAGTACTCGGTGTACGACGCCCTCCAGTTTGGCTTCTCTCGTCTCGTCTTGGTCGTGCGACCGGAGGCCGAGGACGAGTTTCGCGGTCGCCTCGAACGGATGAGTCGCAGGCTTCCGGTGACCTACGCTCACCAGCGACTCGAGTCGGAGAGCGCTGGGATCACGCCGAAGATTCCGCGTGAGAAGCCGTGGGGCACGGCGCACGCGGTGCTCGCTGCGCAGGACTCGGTCGATGGAGTATTTGGCGTAGTCAACGCAGACGATTTCTACGGTCGAGCTTCGTTCGAAGCTCTCGGCGCTGCACTCGCCGGGTCGGCGAGCGGTCCGCGAGCGGTGGTCGTCGGATTCAACGTGCGCGACACCCTGAGCGACTCCGGTCCGGTCTCGCGAGCAGTCTGTGAGGTCGACGGTGCCGCCAGGCTCCTGCGCATTGTCGAGCTCCTCGAAGTCTGGAGCGACCAGGGCCGGGTGCTCTACCGATCGGCCTCGGGAGAGGTCCGGCGCCTGGAGGGCGACGAGCGCGTTTCCATGAACATGTGGGGGTTTTCGCCGGAGATCTTCGACTGCTTGGGCGCGCGCTTTCGGACTTTCGTGAGCGGCCCCGCCGCGTCGACCGCGGAGTTCCTCCTGCCGGAGGTCGTGCAGGCGCTCATCGACGAGGTGGAGTTCAACGTGAGTGTTGTGCCCGGGTCGGATCTCTGGTGCGGCGTCACGTTCCGAGAGGATCGCGCGCGCGCGGCGGCGACCATCGCCGAGCTGGTCGAGCGCGGCTACTACCCGAAGGAGCTTTGGGCATGACGAACATTTCTGGTGGAGTGATCTCCTCCTGGCTGGGCGCCTGGTTGGCCGTCGTTCTGGTCTCCGGTTCACCGCTCCAGGCGAACGACGGCAGCGTCGGCTGTGGGAACGTGGCGCCGTCGCCTCCAGGGGAGACCACGGAGCTCACGCTGAACGTCGGGGAGATGGAGCGGCGCTACCGACTGCGGTTGCCGAGGGCCTACGACGGGTCGAGCCCGGTGAGCCTCGTTCTCCACTTCCACGGCTATACCGGCACGGCAGCCAGTACCGAGGAGCACTCGGGCCTCAGCCAGCACGCGGACGAAGAGGGCTACGCCGTGGTCTACCCGCAGAGCACCTCGTTCGAGGTAGAGGGGCGGGAGGTCACCTCCTGGAACGACCTCGCCGGGAGCCGTTCCCCAGGCCCGGAGGGCCCGATTTGCAACGAGAGTGCCTCTCGCTACCCGCACCCGCCGGAGTGCGGCGAGCCGGTGGCGTGCAACTGGGCGACCTGCCACGACGACGTTGGGTTCGTCGACGCCCTCCTGGATCGGCTGGAGGAGACGATCTGTGTCGACCGTTCTCGGATCTATGCCACCGGTATGAGCAACGGTGGGATGTTCGTGCATCGCCTGGGTTGTGAAATGCCGAAACGTTTTGCCGCGATCGCCCCGGTCGGCGGCACCCTTGCTCGCGGCTTCAACTGTGCTCCGGGCCGAGACACTCCGCTCTCGATGTTGAACGTCTACGGGCGGAACGACGACTACGTGTCGCAAAAGGGCGTCGTCAGCTCCGACGGCTACTACTACACCGGGGCCGCGGATCTGTTGGAGCGGTGGGCGGACGCCCAGGGCTGTCAGGAGGTCGAGACGAGCTACCCGGCGTCGGCGGACGTTTTGGGCCTGACGTGTGTACAGCGGGACGGCTGCGCCACGGGCACGGAGGTTGTCCACTGCGAATGGGAGGGCGGTCACGACTGGCCCGGCGAAACGGGGCGAGCCTGGGGGAACGCGCTGATCTGGGACTTCTTCGCGAGACACTCGCGGACCTTGAGCGAGGTCGCGCAGCCGTGACGGCGCGGCGTCCAGCTCAGGTTTGAGGAACTTCGAAACCGTCGGCCTGGAGCTCGCGCAGGATCTCCTGGGCAACCGATCTGCCCCACTCCTGGCCGGCCGCCATGCTCTCCTGGGTGACGGCAGGCATCTTCTCGAGGACGGCACGTCCGACCGGCGACTTGTAGAACTCGAGCGTCGCCTGGAGCTCTTCGACGGTGAAGTGCTTCTCGTAGATCGGCACGATCACCTGCACAATTTCGGCCGAGTCGATCTTGGCGGAGAACCTCTCCCACCACTCGGCCGGGACCTGGGGCATTGCCGGTTTCATCTGTTCGATCATGGCTCCGCCGACCTGAGCCCCGAGCTCGGCGGCACCCGTGAGCTCCATGAGTTCCACGACCAGCTCTCGGTGCCGGTTGTCTTCGGAGGAGGAGAGCGGCGAGGTAGGCGAGAGCAGAATGAGCGCCACGACAGCGCTCGAACGAAGGGTTCGGAGAACAACGGGTGACATGGCACGCTCCTTCGGGAGAGAGACTCAGGTGGAGGTCGTTGGCGGGAGGCTACCGCAGCCGCCGGATGGAGATCGAGTTGTGAGGATGACAGGATCTCTCCGATGACGGCAGCTCTGGTCTCCCAGCGCGTTCTGGTCACCGCCGGCGGTCGGGGGATTGGGCGGGCGATTGCGGAGCGACTCCTTGCGGAGGGCGCTCGAGTGCATATCTGCGATGTCGACGAGGCGGCTCTCGCCGAGCTCGCCGCGGCTCACCCCGAGATCGGGACGACCGTTGCGGACGTCGCCTCCGAGGCGCAGGTGGACCGTCTCTTCCAAGAGGTAGCGGCCCACCTCGGCGGCCTCGACGTACTGGTCAACAACGCCGGAGTCGCCGGTCCCGCCGGTCCGCTCGAGAGTCTCGATCTCGACGCGTGGCGCAAGACGCTCGCGGTCAATCTGGACGGCACGTTCCTCTGCTGCCGGGGCGCCATCCCAATGCTCAAGGCGGCCGAGGGCGGCTCGATCGTCAACATGTCGTCCACCGCTGGACTCTTCGGCTATCCACGCCGCAGTCCCTATGCGAGCGCCAAGTGGGGACTTATCGGCCTCACGAAGACGCTGGCGATGGAGCTCGGACCGTTCGATATTCGCGTCAACGCCATCTGCCCTGGATCGGTCTCGGGACCGCGGATCGAACGGGTAATCGACAAGACCGCCGCGAGTCGAGGCGTCTCCTCCGGGGAGGTTCGAGACTCGTACCTGCGCCAGTCCTCCATGCGGACGTTTGTCGACGCCGAAGACATCGCGGCTACGGTGCTCTTCCTCTGCTCCGAGGCCGGTGCGCGGATCTCGGGTCAGGCGTTGGCCGTCGACGGCCACACCGAAGGTCTCAGCGAGCTCTAACCAGCGCTGGACCGGCTAGGCGAGGTCGACCAGAACCTTGCCGATGGCGCCCGACTCGACGGCCTCGTGGGCCGCCGCGATGTCGTCGAGGCCGAAGCGTTGCCCGATGTGGTGCGACACCTGCCCCTGAGCGAGCCAGCCGGAGAGGTAGGCGATCGCCTGCTCCTTGGCCAACTTGGGGATCTGGAATACCAAGACGTGTCGCAGGGTGACGCTCTTGTAAAGGAACGGATAGAACGGCAGCTTCGGCTCGGCGTCGCCCTCCGAAGCGTAGGCCGCGATGACGCCGTTCGGTTGGAGGATCGACAACGAGGTCTCGAGATTTCCCCCCATCTCGACCTCGACGATGCGCTCGACGCCGTCGCCGTCGGTCTCCTGGCGAACGCGCTCGTCTACCGCCTCGCGACGATAGTCGATGATCACGTCGGCACCGGCCGAAGCGGCGATCTCGCCCTTCGCGTCACTGCTGACTGTGGTCAGTACACGAGCGCCGCCCAACTTGGCGAACTGAATGGCGTAGCGACCGACGGCTCCGGCGCCGCCGGTGACCAGGACGGTCTGGCCGTCGACCGGGCCGTCGGAGTACACGCAGCGGTGGGCCGTGAGTGCGGGGATGCCGAGGCAGGCGCCGTGGGCGAAGTCGGCGGCGTCGGGGAGCGCTACCGCACATGCGGCCGGCACGACGGCGTACTCCGCCGCGCAGCCGGCCGCTGAGCCCCACTGTGCCTCGTAGATCCAGACTCGCTCGCCGACGCGTGAGGCGTCGACGCAGTCGCCGACCGACTCGATGGTTCCGGCACCATCGAAATGTGGAATCACGCGCTCGTCCTCCATCACTCCTCGACCACCCTGCCGCCGCTTCGTGTCGACCGGGTTGACGCCGGTGACGGCAACCCGCACGAGGACCTCGCCGGGTCGCGGCTGGGGAGTGTCCAGATTGCCGGTCTCGAGAACCTCTCTCGCCGGGCCGAATCGTGAGTACCAGGCTGCGCGCATTTGATGCCCCTCCGCTCGGGTCAGTTCGCTAGGATCGGCGAGTCTATCGAAGGGGGTGTCCGATGCTGCGGCACGTGGTGATGTTCAGTTGGAAAGAGGAAGCTGCCGAGGCCGACAGGCTCGCGGTCGCCGAAGGGCTCTCGCGTCTGCCGGATTGCATTCCGCAGATTCGTCGCTACGAGTTCGGTTCGGATCTTGGCCTCGCCGAGGGGAACTTCGACTTTGTGGTGGTTGCCGATTTCGACTCTCAAAGCGACTACGAGGCGTACCAGAGCCACCCCGATCACCTCGAGGTGGTTCACGAGGCGATCCGCCCGCACGTAGCGCGCCGCGCGGCCATCCAGGTCTCGCTCGACTAGGCGCTGTGGACGCGGCGCAGGAAGCTCCGGCATTCGCCGCAGAACTGGAGCCCGCGGGAGTCGATGACCGAGCGGACGTAGCTGCGCTCGCCGTGCCGGTTGTAGGTGCCTTTGCTCATCGGACAGCAGCGGCTGCCATCCGTACGTTGGAAAGAGTAGTGATGGACGAGGCCGAAGTTGTGGCCGACCTCGTGGAGCCCGACCTTCATCAGCCGCGCGAGCGAGCGGCGCGGTTTGGAACTGCCGAGGCGATGGGTGGACACGACGGCGACATCGTTCCGACTGTCTTTGCAGCCGAACATGAACTTGAAGAAGTCGTCGCCCGAAGAGTCCAGGAGATCGATGTCCGTGATGCCGAGGATGTGGCCGCCGACCTGTTCGTCGAGCGCTTGCGAGAGGAGGCTCGCTTCGATGCGGTCGACCGCCGGAGGCTCGTACTGAACGATCTCGAGCTGCTCGACCACGCCGCGCAGGGCGCTCAAGAGTCGCTTGCCCACCGCCTCGGCGGCGGGTGCGTCGATGGGGCGTCCGATACGGACAACTTTGAGCTTCGAGCGATCGCTCGACATCACGCAACCAGGGTACGCAAGAGTCGAGCCGTGGAGAAGCTAGCAGTCCACAGCAGCTGCTGCCAGGCGATCAGCCGGCGGTGAGCAGAGAGGCTTCGCGGCGACAGACCGCGTCGATCGAGTGCCGGCGCTGGCGGTTGTTGGCGCGCGCCGCGAACAGCGTCTCGACGATGCGCATGGAGGCGCTCGGCTGCGCGACTCGAGCGTAGCGCTCTCGGCGCTCGACGATCGGAGCGCTCCGATAGGTTGGACAGTACCCCTCGAGAATGACCTGAATGCTCCGCCAGCGCTGATCGGAGAAGTGACTGTTGTGGTAACTCTCGTCGAAGTAGGGCGTCACATAGGTCGCCAGGTCGATCGGTCGTGCGAGATGCCAGCCGGTGGGGCCCCGCCGAAGGTAGGGCCGGTCTCCGCCGCACAGGTCGAGCGCCAGGCGAAGTCCCTGGTAGTTGGCTTCGACGTCCGCGTGTGAGAAGACTCCGTCGAGTATCCCGCCGGCGAGGAACCTCTCGATCTGGACTCCCCACGTGACGACCCGCCGCAGCGCCTCCTCCTCGGTCAGGCCGCCGGCAATCGCCGCTCGGTACCGCTTGTAGTAGCGCCGGCCGAAGCCGAAGAGGTGCCCGATCTTGTCGGTCCCCGTGTGCACGTCGCCGACTCGGATCGTGCGCGCCATCGGCAAGATGAATGGGAAGGCGGGCGCACGGAACAGGCTGTCGCCGAGGTAGCGCCAGTAGCCGACCTCCGGCCCGGGGTAGCGGTCGAGCCCCGGAGCGTCGCTCAAGAACCTTCGGAGCTTCGAAGGGATGCTGGTGGTGCGAAAGAGGGAGCGCAAGAGCCGTGGAGGCAGCGAGTCGCAAGACGTGTCGGCCTTTGCCGCCCGGTGCATGCGCTCCAGGGTCGACGCGAGCTCTCGGTTGACGAAGCTGTTGAGAGCGGCGCTCGAATCGCGCAACTCCGCCTCCCACGCGATGTACTGGTCGGTCTCCAGACCGCGTGTGGGTGTCGCCGTCGCTAGCGGTAGAGCCAAGAGAGCCGCCAGCCACAGCCTGCCGAGCCTAGGCCTTTCCACGGGTGTCTCCGTGACCATTCTACGCCTGGCCGGCCTGGAGAGCAGACAGGCCGTCGTGAGCGAAAGGGGGTGCGCCGCCGGTAGAATCCGTCCATGGGAGAGAGCGGTATGCCGGATCGGCCCTGGTGGGGGGAACACCGACTCGAAGCCGGCTCAGGCTGCCTCTGGACGCTGGGCGACTTCTCGGTCGGCGTCTTGCGAAGGAGAGGGGAGTGGCAGGTAGTGCACGCAGATGCGTTGCCCGTCGAGCCCGATTGTGACGGGTGGGCGCTCGATACGGTCTCCGAGCTGCCGTCGATGCCGGGCGAGTACCGATTCGCGTCGGGCGAGACCGGAGCGCTTGTTCAGCTGCTGCCGCGGGTGCCCGACCGGAGTCTAGTCGCCCGTCCACGCGTCCCACTCCATGTCCTACCGGGCGAGCGGGTCGAGATTCACGTCTCGTTCCCGGTTTGGCTCGACGTCACGGTCGACGATCATCTCAGCCTGCTCGGGCTGCCGATCCGTGCGCTGTCCGACACCTGGATCGGCGAGTCGACGCGCTCGGGGGAACTCGCCTATGCCCTGCGGACGCAAGCGCATCGGGTGCTGGAAGACGTACCGAGGCGCTCCTACCGTGCCATCACTCCGGTCGTCATCCGCAACGAGGGGAAAGACGTCCTCCCCGTGCAGCGAATGCACTTGCCGGCCCCCTACCTGTCACTCTTCTCGCGCGATGAGGAGTCTCTGTGGACCGAACGGATCACCTTCCTGCGTGGAGAGAGTCAGCAGATGGCCGAGTTCGAGATCGAGCGGACTCGTGCCTCCCATTCGGCAGGAGAGCGCCTGAGCCCGCCGCGGGTGGAGGCGGACTCCAGCTTCCTCTTCCGGGCGTTCAGCACCCTGCTCGGGCCCTTCGATGGAGGCGACTCCGATGAGTGAAGAGCTCTGGAACCTCGTGCAGAGCTACCTGAGCCCCGAGCGTCTACTCGGTCTGCTGCAGGCAGCGGTGCTGCTGATCGCGGGCTTCGTTCTCTCGGGCATCGTCGGCAGGGTTGTGCGTCGCGTCACTGCGGATCGATTGGAGCTTCAGCAGGCGATCCTCTTGCGCCGGGTGATCTCCTACCTGATCGTCATCCTCTTCGCGGTCGCTGCGCTGCACCAATTGGGGTTCGACCTCGGTGTCCTGCTCGGTGCGGCCGGCGTCCTCTCAGTGGCCATCGGCTTTGCGTCTCAGACCTCGGCGTCGAATCTGGTGAGCGGCCTCTTTCTGATCGGCGAGCGACCGTTCGAAATCGGCGACGCGATTCAGGTTGGCGGTACCACCGGAGAGGTGCTCTCGATCGACCTGCTCTCGGTCAAGCTGCGGACGTTCGACAACGTCTTCGTTCGGATTCCCAACGAGACGCTCATCAAGACCGAGGTGCGGACCCTGACGAAGTTCCCGATCCGTCGGCTGGATCTGCCGTTGGGTGTTGCGTACCACGAGTCACTCGAGCATGCGCGCGAGGTGCTCCTCGAAGTTGCCGACGCGCACCCGCTCTGTCTCGACGAGCCCGCGGCCCAGGTGATGCTGCTCGGCTTCGGCGCCTCCTCGATCGACCTGCAGTTTTCGGTCTGGGGCCGGAAAGAGGGATGGGTGGATTTCAAGAACTCGGTGCTCGAGGCGGTGAAGACGGCGTTCGACGACGCCGACATCGAGATCCCCTTCCCGCAACGGAGTCTCCAATCGGGACGGGGTGCGGAACCGTTCCCCGTCCGTGTCGTGCCCTCCGAGGAGCGCCCAGATTCGCAAGACTAGGCCGTTGTGGTTGCTCCTCGTGCTGCCGTTTGTGGGCGCGGCGCCGAGCGCTCCACCACAGGAGCCGCTCGACGAGGCGGACTACGAGCGGGCGCTCGAGTTCTACGCTGCCAGGCCACCCGAGGAGCGCCCGCAGGCGGGGTGGCAGTCGCTGCCGCCAGGCCTGACGTCGCTCAGCGCGGCCGCGTGCGGTGAGTGTCACACGGCCATCTACAAGGAGTGGCGGGTGTCGACGCACGCCCAGGCGTGGACCGATCGTCAGTTTCAGACCGAGATGGCGAAGTCCGGCAACCGTTGGCTCTGCCGGAACTGCCATACACCGCTCATGAACCAGATGCCGGTCTGGGCGGTAGGGCTCGAGGCTGAGGATGTCGAGCTGCCCGTCTATGTCGACAACGGTGCCGCCGACCTGGCGCTCCGGGAGGAAGGCATCACCTGTGCGGGCTGCCACGTGCGCGACGCTGTGGTGGAGGGGCCAACCGGCATCTCGACCGACGCCCACCCGACCCGCAAGAACGAACGATTCCTCAACGAGACCCTCTGCCTCAGCTGTCATCAGGCGGTGCGAAGGTACCCGGGCAAGGACTTCATCTGTGTCTTCGAGACCGGCGACGAGTGGGCGAGCGGCCCGTATTCAGCGTACAGCTGCCAGCACTGCCACATGCAGCCGATCGTTCGCGCGCAGGCTGAGGGCGAGCCGGTCCGACCCGGTCGCCGGCACTACTGGCCGGGCGCCGGGATCTACAAGGTCGACGGGGTCGGACCGCCACACGACCAGCTCGGTTTCGGACTCGGGGTCGAGGTGGCGCTGGGACCGGCCGGGCTGGAAGTCGAACTCAGCAACGCGGCGGCGGGGCACAAGCTGCCGACTGGCGACCCGGAGCGTCACATTCTCGTCGAAGTGTCGTTTGCCGACGAGGGGGGTAGAGCGCTCGGCGAGACGTGGGTCTTCCGGATTGGGCAGATTTGGGAGTGGTGGCCGGAACCGAAGAAGCTTGGTGACAACCGCCTGGCGCCGCTCGAGAGCCGCCTCGAGAGGGTCGTGATTCCCGAGGGCGCGCGCAGATGGTCGCTGGTCGCGACCAGTCATCGCATCTCGAAGGAGGCGCTCGAGTACCACGACCTCGAGGGCTATCCGGCCTCCCGTGTGACCCACCGTCTCGAGGGTGAGATCGCTGCTGACCTGTCGGACGATCGGTCGCGGGTTCGACCGTCCGGTTGACCAAGAAGAAGGCCGCCAGGCCACCGAGTCGCAGGCGGCCCGGGTCTTCACGACGCGAAGCGTGCGATTGAAGAGCAGCCCGTACGGAGTTGCGCTCCTGCCGCGACGAGCCGTGGAGACCTTCAAAGAAAAAGGGCCGCCTCCCGCAAGGGAAGGCGACCCGAGATGTCGTTGAAGAGGAAGCTAGAGCCCAGCGCCCTGCAGCTTCTTCATGACGCTGTTGACCGACGAGCCACTGAAGATCACCACGCCCTTGCCCGGACGCCAGCAGTCACCGTGGTAGCCACCGCGCGGATCACGGCGAACCGCCGTCGGACCGCCCGACGAGTTCATGTTCGAGAACCAGACCCAGAGGCTGATGTCGGCGGACGGGACGGACGGTCCAGCGGACATCTTGCCGCGCTTGCGCTCGTAGTCCGCACAGGCCGCCGCGTAGGTCGAGCCGAACCCGAGGGTCGAGACGACCGGCTTGCCGTCGCTACCGATCACGCTGTTCGGGCCGAAGACCTCGAACTTGCCGCCTTTGTTGCCACGCGGACGCACGATCTGTCGCGCGCCGCCACCGGCCGCGTACAGGACGCGCGAGATGCAGGCCTGGTCCTCTGCGCTGAGTGCGCCGGTGCTGCCTGGCGGCGGAGCGGGCGCCGTCGGTGTCGGGCTGGGGTTCGTGGGCGTGGCCACCGGGGCCGGCGGCGGATCCGGCATCGGCGGTGGCGGCGGCTCACGGAAGATCGGCTCGCCGGTGGTCGAGATTGCGGCGGTGATGTCGGCGAAGGCGATCGACTCGCCATCGTTCTCAAGCCGGGCCATGCCCTTGAGCTCCATCGAGAACTCGACGATCGAGCCCGCGTCGATCTTCTTCGCCGGCGCCTTGCAGGTCAGCGCCGTGCCCCCCTTGACCGGGGCGACGATCTTGAGCGACTCGACCGACTCGTCGGGGCGGATGATCTTGGCGGTGCCGATAACGCGGCCGCCGCCGTCGCCAGCGCTCATCTGGCTGTAGGAGATGCAGACCTCAGACTTCTTGAGCTCGTTGCCGACCATCAGGGTGCGGTCGAGGGCTGTCGGGTGCTTCTGGCTCAGTTTGTCGTCGTCGACCTGGAAGACCGAGCGAGCAGCGTAGTACCACCCGGCGCCGGGGCTCGGCAGGAGTCCAAACGGCGCCACCTTCTCGGGAACGAAGCCGAGCGGAGCGTCCTGTGCCAGCTCGGGCTCGCCCGTAGCGGAGAGCATGGCGCTGATCTCGGCAAAGTCGCTGCGGCTGTCATCGTTGCGCAGCCGCGAGAAGTTTCGAAGATCGGTATCGAAGAAGACCACGTCGCCCGTGGCGAGGTCCGCGTCGAGCTTCTTGCAGTTCAGGTAGGCGTTCTTCTTGACGCCACCGATGAGCTTCTTGGTCTCTTCTGTGCCGTCGGCCTTCACCACCAGTACATCGGTGATCAGACGGCCTCGGCTCTTCTGGCTGACACTGTTGGTGTAACCGACACAGGCGAGAGGAGCTTCCATCGCCTTGGTGACGGGGATGACGTGCGAGATTTTGCCGGGGTGCTTTTCGACGTCATCGGTGGCCTGAACGATCGCGTCGGCGAAATGCAGCCAGTCGGCGGTTGCGGCGGTGCTCGCGACGAGCGCGAGGGCGAGAACGAGGATGGACCTCTTCAGAGACGACATGCAGGAGACCCCTTCTTGAGCAAGCTTCGTGGATACAGCTACGCCTGCATCCACTGATCAACACCCATGTGATCCGGTTGTCCGATGCGGCCGACTCCGCCGAAGCCCAATGTGGATCCGAACGAGACTCAGCCGAACTCCGCTATGACGCGCAGGAATATACCACCATAGCGCTCGAGCTTCTTGGCTCCGACGCCCGGAAGTGTGGCGAGCGCCTCCTGCGTAGTCGGCCGCTCCCGGGCCATCTCGATCAACGTGCGGTCGTGGAAGATGACGTAGGGAGGCACCTTTCGGACCTTGGCCGTTTCGAGCCGAGCGGCACGGAGCGCCTCGAAGAGCTCCCGGTCGAGCGACGACTCCAGAATCTGGACGACCGATCGACCTCGGCTCTTGCGCGGCGCCCGTCGAGCGGGTGCCGGATCCCGGCGTAGCCGGACGTCGGACTCGCCGCGCAGGATCGGACGGGCGTCGGCCGTGAGCGAAAGGCCGCCGTGTTCGGGGTCGACACGGAGCAGGCCGGCGGAGACGAGCTGCCGGTAGACGCTCATCCACTCCCGTCGCTCGAGCTCGCCGCCGATGCCGTGTGTCGAGATCGCGTCGTGGCCGTTGCGGGCGATGCGCTCGTCGCCGCCGCCGACCAGGACGTCGGCGAGGTAGCCGGCGCCGAAGCGCTCGCCGGTGCGGTAGACGTTCGAGAGCGCCTTTTGCGCCGCGGTCGTACCGTCCCAGGTCTCGACCGGCGTTTCACACGTGTCGCAGGCATCGCACTGTCCGGAATGCGAGTCTCCGAGCGAACGGAGGAGTACCGAGCGACGGCACTCCGCGGTCTCGCAGTAGCCGAGCAGGGCGTTGAGTTTCTGTTGCTCGAGACGCTTCCGCTCGGGGGGAGAATCGGAGCGCTCGACCATCTGGCGGATAAACGTCGCGTCGCCGTAGCCGAAGGTCATCCAGGCGTCTGCCGGGAGGCCGTCGCGCCCCGCGCGCCCGGTCTCCTGGTAGTACGCCTCGAGACTCTTCGGGAGATCGAGGTGTGACACGAAACGCACGTCGGGTTTGTCGATACCCATCCCGAAGGCGATCGTCGCCACCATGACGAGGCCCTCCTCACGAATGAATCGCTGCTGATGCGCGGTACGGACCTCTTTATCGAGCCCGGCGTGGTACGGCAGCGCGGGCACCCCCTCAGCGGCCAGGAAATCCGCGGTCGCCTCGACCTTCTTGCGGCTCATGCAGTAGACGATGCCGCTTTCACCCGAGTGTCGCTGTTTCACGAACTGGAGAAGCTGCCGCCGCGCGTTGGTCTTGGTGATCACTTCGTAGCGGATGTTTGGTCGGTCGAAGCCCGACACGAAGAGGCCGGCGTCCGAGAGCGCCAGGTGCTCGAGGATCTCGGCTCGAGTCGGCTTGTCGGCGGTTGCGGTCAGCGCAATGCGGGGGACGTTCGGGAAACGCTCGTGAAGCAGGTCGAGCTTCCGGTACTCGGGGCGGAAGTCGTGGCCCCACTGGCTCACGCAGTGCGCCTCGTCGATGGCGAAGAGTGCCAGCGGCGAGCGGTCGAGGAGGTCGAGGAATCCGTCGGTGGCGAGCCGCTCCGGGGCGACATAGACGAGGTCGTATTCGCCGCACCTCAGGCCGTTCTCGACACGGCGTGCGGTGTCGAAGTCGAGTGCGGAGTTCAGAAAGGCGGCTCGCACGCCGAGCTCTCGTAGCGCGTCGACCTGATCCTGCATCAGCGAGATCAGCGGCGAGACGACGATGGCGGTACCCGGCATGACGAGCGCCGGGATCTGGTAGCAGAGACTCTTGCCCCCTCCGGTCGGCATGAGGACGAGAGCGTCACCGCCGCGCAGGACGTGGTCGATGATCTCTTCCTGGCGGCCGCGAAAGGAGTCGTAGCCGAAGACCTCGCGCAGCGTCGCCTGCGGCGTTGGCGGGCTCGAGCTCGGCGGCGCGGGTTCCATGGGCGGGATTGTAGACGGAGCCGGCACCTTCCACAGGAGGAGACGCGAGAGATGTGCGATAGCTTTCGAATAATGACCGAAACCAATCGCAGATCCGGCGGTGGCTGGAGTGTGGTCGCCGGCGTCTTCCTGGTGCTGAGCTCTGGGACCTTCGGGCTGCTGGCCGGCGGCTTTCTCGGTACGAGGGCCTTCATCACCGAGTCGGGAATGGGCTGGGACCGGCTGGCCGACGCCCTCGGCGGTGTCATGGTCGGGGGCGCGCTTGGACTCGCCTTGGGCGCTTTCCTTCTGATTCCGATTCGAGGAGGCGGGCGTTGGTGGGCTGGGCTTCTTGCGCTCGCCCTTGGGGCGCTGGTCGTCCTGCTTCTGCGGCTCATCCCGCCGCCCAGCTTGGGTGGGACGGGCCCGAGTCCGGATAGCGGAGCGGCTGCTGCCGAGCCCAAGGAGGGCGGTTGAGGACTGAGCTCGTGCGATCCGTGAGCCTGCTCCTCGCCCTGGTTGCGACCGGACTTGGCGCGCAGGTCGAAGGAGAGACGCTGGCCCGTCTCGACGGCACCGCGGTCGAGGTCGCCGAGATCGAGCGGCGAATTCCGGAGCTCATGGAGAAGGTCTGGGTGCCGGGGATGAGCGTGCTCGTGGTTCGCGATGGAGCGATCGCCTACCGGCAGAACTTCGGGACGCGGAGCGCTCGGACCGGCGAGCCGATCACTCCGAGCACTTCGTTTGCCGGACTGTCGTTCAGTAAGACGATCACCGCGTACCTGGTCATGAGGATGGTCGAGAAAGGGCTGTTCGACCTCGATCGACCGCTCCATTCCTACTTGCAGAAGCCCGTTCCGAAGTACGATTTCTACACCGACCTGGCCGGCGACGAGGCGCACCTTGCGATCACCGCCCGTCACGTTCTGAGCCACACCACCGGCTGGCCCAACTGGCGCTGGTTCATGCCGGGCCGTAAGTTGGCCTTCCTCTTCCCGCCGGGTGAGCGCCACAGCTACTCCGGCGAAGGGTTCGCCTACCTGCAGTTGGCGCTCGAGGAGGCCACCGGGAAGGCATTCGAGGAGCTTGCGCAGCGGTTCGTCTTTGCGCCGCTCGACATGAGCCGCTCCAGCATGCTCTGGCAGCCGAGCTACGAGGCGGACTTCGCCGAGGATCACGATCTGCTGGGCCGGCCGCTGCGGCGCGATCGTCGCGACAACGCGAGCGCCGCCGGGTCGCTTCAGACGACGATCGGCGACTACGCACGCTTTCTGATGGCCGTCCTGAGTGCGCAGGGGCTCGAGCCGGCCCGGCGCGACGCGATGATCGCGCCCCACGTGCCGATCCGCCACGCGAGGATGTTCGGCCCGCGGATCTACGAAGAGACCACGGACCATCGGGAGCGGGGCCTTGCGTGGACGCTCGGTTTCGGGCGGGTTGAGACACCGTTTGGCCCGGCCTTCTTCCATACCGGCAACGACATGGGTAGCGCCAACTACGCCATCGCCTTTCCGGAGCGCCGGGCGGCTGTCGTGCTCATGGGCAACAGCAATCGGCTCGAGGGGATCGCAGAAGATGTCGTGGAGCTTCTGACCGGCGATAGCTCGTCGCCGTTCGACTTCCTCGGCTATCTCAGATTTGACGGCCCGCGGCAGCGATGGTTGAAGACGCTCGCGGACAACGGCCCGACCGCGGGGCGCGCCTACTGGGAGTCGCTCGGTCAAGTTCGCGTGAGCGAGGGGCTCGACGACGAAGAGGCGTTTGCGCGAGGCGCCGAGGCGCTTGCTCACTTCCGCACGCTCGACGAGGCTCTGGAACTCCAGAGCTGGCGGCGGGAACTCTTCCCCACATCGTCCTCCGCTGTCCGGGACTCGACCAAGTTGCTCCTTGGCCGCGGTCGCGCTCGTCAGGCGGTGGCTCTGGTCGATTCGGCGCTGGAGGCTCTCGGCACGGACAGCGGGCTCGAGTGGTTTGCGACCTGGACCAGAGCTCTTGCGAATCCGACCGTCATGTCGGTCGAGCGACTGGCCGACTGCGCGGGTGAGTACGGCCCGCGACGTTTCGAGCTCAGAGCGGGCCGACTCTTCTATGGTCGTGACCAGACGCTGCCGAGCGACTACCAGGAGCTCACGGCGATGGGTGCCGATACCTTCGTGCTGCCCGATGCGGACTTCTTCCGCTTGCGCTTCGAGTTCGACGACGCCGGCAAAGCCGTCCGAGTCCACGGCGAGTACGAAGACGGGCGCGTGGACTCGAACGACCGCTCGGCGCCCGCCAAGGCGCCGAGTCGGTGATTTGCGAAGCTAGAACGATGCGCGAACGGAGAGGCTCAGGTCGCGTCCCGGCAGCGGCACCCGATCCTTCAAGAAAGACACGTGGTTGCGCGCGTCTTCATCGGTCAGGTTGCGGCCTCGCAGCATGAAGTCGTAAACCACGCGCGACGTGAACAGCCGGTAGCCGAGGCTGGCGTTGACCATCGTGTAGCCGTCGGTCGGCGTCTCATTCTCGGAGAGGTCGGTCTGGCTGTCGACGTCGATGATCTCGGCCCGGGCGTTGAAGCGATCGCTCCGGTAGTGGATGCCCGCGCCGATCCGCATCGGTGGAATGCGCGGCAGGTAGGCGCCGGTGTCGCTCAGTTCTGCGCTCACCATGTCGCCGAACAGCTCGAGGTCGAGGTGCTGGTGGCCCTTCTGCCAGAGGTCGAACTGACCCTGGAACTCGACCCCTTCGAACTCGGCGTCGGCCTGCGTGAACAGCAGAATCGGTAGCTCGTCTTCCTCTTCGCCCGTGAAGGTCTGGAAGATGAAGTCCGAGAAATCGTTGCGGAAGAGGGTCAGGTCGCCGGTGAAGCGCCCCTCGGTCTTTCGCAGGGAGATGTCGAGCCCGAGACTCGTCTCCTCGTCCAGATTGGCGTCGCCGACTTCGAAGGCCTGCGTCGCGAAGTGGGCGCCAAACGAGTAGAGCTCTTCGCCGTTCGGGAACTTCGTGGAACGTGCGAGCGAACTGGCCAACGACCAGCCTTCGGTGAAGTCCCAGACGACCCCGACGGAACCGCTGAAACCGGTGAAGGAGCGGCTGCGACCGACGGCCGAGTCGTTCTCCTGCGACTCGAGGCGGGCTCCGAATTGGTAGCGCACGTGTCCGCGCTCGAGCTCCTGGAAGGTGAAGGCCGCAATGTTGAGTGCGTCGTTCTGGGGAATGAACGCCTCTTCGCCGATCGCCTCGATGTCCCGGCTGCGCAGCTGGAGACCGATAGACCCCGTGTGTCCGTTGCGCGCCTTCTGGATCAGCTCGAGGCGACCCTCGTAGGAGTCGGTGAAGAAGGTCGTGCCGACCTCACCGTTCGGCTCGACTTCGTCGTGCTCGTAGTCGACGAGACCCAGGCGGGCCTTGAAGCCCTGGAAGAACCCGAACGCCTTGGTGATCTCGCTGCGCAGGTCGAAGCGGAGGCGTTGCATGTCGATGCGAATCCCCTCGCCCTCCTCTTCCTCCGCGTGTTCTTCGCCCTCTTCGTCGTGCTCTTCGTCCTCTTCGTGCTCCTCCCCCTCTTCATCGCCGTGTTCGTCGCCGTGCTCCTCTTCGTGGCCGTGCTCGCCGCCACCCGGTACGCCATAGTTGGTGTCGTAGCCCGAGACGGAGATGCCGAGGAAGCCGCGGTTCTTGAAGAAGTGGGTCGCGCCGATGCCTACCGAGGTGGTCTCGATATCGCTATTGGAGAGACGGTCGCGCTCAGGGTCCTCTTCCTCCTCGTGCTCGTCGCCCTCCTCGTCGTGCTCCTCGCCCTCTTCGTCGTGCTCTTCCCCTTCTTCACCGTGCTCGTCCTCCTCGTGCTCGTCATCGTCGAGCCCAGGCACCTCGGCAAAGCCGGGGATTTCGTAGTCGCCGGTGTCGCGGGTCAGGGCATGCAGGTGCCATCCCCAGTCGCCGCCGCCACCCTCCAGGCTGAGAGCGCCCATGATCTCGTCGTTGACCGAGCCACCGCGTAGGTCGAAGTGACCTCCGATCTCTTTCTCCGATTGAACGCTCGGGATGAGCCCGTCGATGACGTTCACCACGCCACCGATGGCGCTCGATCCGTAGAGCAGAGTGGCGGGGCCGCGCAGCACCTCGATGCGCTCGGCGTGCGCCGGTTCGGTCGAGACGTTGTGGTCGGGACTGGCGCTGGAAGCGTCGCCGACGTCGATGCCGGTCTCCAACATGCGAACGCGGTCGCCGCCGAGGCCGCGAATGACGGGGCGGCTGGAGCCGGGTCCGAAGTAGGTCGAGTTGACGCCCGGCTCGTTGGCGAGGGTCTCGCCGATCGACGGCTGGAGTCGCGACTGGAGGTCGTCGCCGGAGAGAACGTTCGAGGGTGTCGCCACCTCGAACTGACTGCGCTCGACGGCGCTCCCAGTGACCAGAATCTCCTCGCTGTGGGCTTCGTTCTCGAGGGCGATCTCGACCTCGACGGACTCGCCGGCCGCAACGGTGACCGACTCGACCCAACGACCGTGGCGAAGACTGGTGACTTCGAGTAGGTAGTCGCCCGGAGGAACGGCTTCGAACATGAACTCGCCGTTGTCGTCGGCTGCGACACGGACGCGAAGCTGCACCAGGGTGACGACCGCGTCGTCGGCGGCGTCGCCTTCGGCGGTGATCGCTCGGCCGCTGATGGAGCCGGTCTCCTGGGCGATGAGCGTGAGCGGAGAGAAGAGAAAAACGCCGAGAGCCAGGCTCCCGGCCAGAATCAAAGAACTGCGGTAGCTGAACATCTTTCGAACTCCTGTGCGCCGGGGCGCTTGGTCTGCATCGGTCGCCACTCGGGCGTTCCCGAGGGACGGGTCAGTTTTCGGATCCAACCCGCAACGCGTCTGCGGGCCGTTCGTCGTGGGTTGACTGACCTCAGACCTGCGGGGGAGCTCGACCGAGCGAGAGGCTCAGCTCGAACTGGCGGTCCGCGTGGGCGCTCTCGAGCGCCGTCCGACCTGCCAACAGCGGCAGGCGCTGTCGCCGGTCGTGGGCCTCGAGAGACGTCGTCGACGTCTGAAGCGCGCAGGCGGGACACGACTCTTCGTGGAGGCGTCGAGCGGACTCGACGTGCTCCTCGGAGATGGGCGAGGCGTGGTCGGCGCCGAAGCGCAGAGCCGACCCGTGGTCGTGGTCGAGATCGTGCTCGACATGGCCGTTGCCGAGCCCCAGGCCGAATAGCACGGCCAGTAGCAGGCTCAGAAGGGCGACCGATCGCCTCACCTCTCGCATCGAGTCGAATAGTAAGTGGTGTCGCCACCCTTGCGCAAGACGCCTCGTCACGGGCCGCTTTACAAGCTTGCGCTGCGAGCGCTATGTTGAATAGGTGACGCGGAATCGTCGAATCGTGACGCTGGCTCTATTGCCGTTCGTCGCTCTGCTCGCCCTCGGGCTCGAAGCTGGTCATTCGGTTGGTCATCTGTTCGAGCCCGACCACGGAGGTGAGTACTTCGCGGCGGACCACGCACAGCCGATCTCCGAGAGGCACGTCGAGGCGGCTCGCGCGGTGCCGGAGGGTGAGTGCGTCGCGTGCGCACTCCGCAGCTCCTCTTCCGAGAGCCTGCGGACGGGCCACGTCGGCCCCGGCGCTCCGCCAGAGGGCCGCGGTGCATCGCACCAGCTCTCGCCAGGATTCGAGCAGCAGACGTTCAGTCCGCTCCTCGGTCGCGCTCCGCCCAGGGCCTGACCTCTGTCTCTGGCCTAGGTGATCGAGCTCGAGAGTCGAGCCCGATCATCCGTGACATCCGACGCGCCGGCCCAGACCATCGGCCGAGCGCCAGGGGATGTCTTGCAGGCGCGCCTCGGCGGCCGGGTCGTACCGGTGGCCCATGCGCGTACGAAAGCGCGACAGTTCACGAACAACTCTACCGAGAGGGCAAGTACGCCATGAGCAAGTCAATTGAATACATCCGCCGGTCGGCTTTGGCCGCAGCCGTGGTTCTTTTTGCAGTCGTTCCATCTTCCGACGCCCATCAGCAGTGGCTGGTTCCCAACTTCACGATGCAGAGCGGTGAGAGCGCGTGGGTGAGTTTCGATCACACCTTCAGCGACAGTCGCTTCCAGGCGGGCTCCGGTCCAGGTAGCTACTACCGCTGGTGGGTCGCTGGCCCGGACACTTTCAAACGGCCGGTCACCCTCCTCTACCAGGGCAAGACCAAAACCGTCGGTGAAGTGGAACTTGAGAAGGCGGGAACCTACCGCCTCGAGGGGGTAGAGGCCATGATGCCGTGGACGCTTCTGAAGATCGACGACAAGGAGAGCTGGTACTCAGGGTCGCGGGATGACTTCGAAGGTGCGGAAATCGTGCGCTCGACTCTCTACTTCCAGAAGGTGCTGAGCTACGTCACTCTGGACACGACAAGTCGCTCGGTTCTGGCGCCCACAGGCGATCCTTTGGAGATCGTCTTCGAGGACCACCCCAACAAACTGCGAGAGGGGCAGGATTTGCGCTTCCGCGTGCTGGCCTCGGGAGAGCCGCTCGCAGGCCAGACGGTCAACATGTTCCCGGAGGGCGGCGGAGGACATGACGAAGCAGAACGAACGTGCACTTCCGACGATGACGGGAGCTGTCGGATCGCGTTGACGGAGCACGGTCGCTACCTTCTCGTCGCGCGAGCCCAGGGCGATAGCCAAAAGCCGAAGGGCACCGACGGGTACGTACACACCGTCTCGATCGCACTCGACGTCTCGGCAGCGGCCACCCAATCTGCAGACGACGTCACGAGCCCCTAGGTTCGTGGTTCCGTGACGTACGAGTCGGGCTCTCTCGGACGCCGTCTCACGGCGTTCCTCGCGATGGTCGCAGTCGCCTGGGTTCTGGGCGCCGGCGCAGCGCAGTCGTGGCATCGCCACGTGCTGGGAGAACTGCAGCTCTTCCATCTCCATTCGCACCTCGGCGGCCACCATCATGGTGAGTTCCATGAACGCGCGGCGGCGAGGTACGCCGACCACGAGTCACAGAACTCCGAGCAAGAGGAGTCGCACTCCGATTTGGACTGCACGCTGGTCGGTTCGACGATCGCAAGTCTCGGCGCCAAGGCGGCCTTTGCGACGCCCGAGCTCGCCGCGCGCCGTCGCTCGGTTTCTCGTGGCCGAGTAGGTCGCCCTCAGGGCCCGGTTCTGCGGAGTCGCGCCCGCGCCCCGCCTGCATAGTTCGTTGTTCCTCAGTTTTCGCGCACGACGCTCGGCCCGGGCCTTCGGAAGAGGGCCGAGCGGCGTGTGGGCGTCTACTCGCGTGCCCGAACGGTTCCTACGCTGTGGGCAAGCGCAAACAAACGAAGAACTCTGTACGAACAGCAGATGTGGAGGAAACATGCAGAAACGCAGTTTGCCGATGATCGCGTTCCTATTGATCGCCTGCTTGGGCAGCTTGTGGGCTGCCGGAGTCGCGACCGCGGCTCTGGGGCCTCACGAGCGGGACGAGGCCAAAGCGGAAGACACTTCAGAGGAGGCGCTCGGTGCGCTCAGCGTCTTCGACGAGTTCGAAGTGCGAGGACGTGCAGACGAGCTCACCGGAATCACTAGCGCCGCGAGCGAAGGTTCGACCGGCTATCTCGACTTGCGGTTTCGGCCGATCACGCGTGCCGGCGAGCTGCTCGAGACGACGCCGGGGATGATCGCGACGCAACACAGCGGCGGAGGAAAGGCAAATCAGTTTTTCCTCAGGGGCTTCAACCTCGACCACGGTACCGACTTCTCGGTCTGGGTCTCCGGCGTGCCGGTCAACATGCCGTCGCACGGTCACGGCCAGGGCTACGCGGATCTCAGCTTTGTAATTCCCGAGCTGGTCGACCGGGTTGCCTATCGCAAGGGGCCTTACCACGCGGAGGCCGGCGACTTTTCCGCCGCGGGTTCGGTCGATCTGAGAGCGCGGCGGCGTCTCGAGAGCGGGCTGGTCCAAGTGACAGTCGGCTCCTACGAGCTCGGCCGGGCGGTCGTCGCCGACAGCTTCTCGGTCGGTGGCGGAGATCTGACCGCGGCGCTCGAACTCTCGCAGTACGACGGTCCCTGGGAGCGCCCGGGCGACTTCGACAAGCGGAACCTCCTGCTGAGCTATCAGCGTGGAGACGCCGCCCGAGGCTGGGGCCTGAACCTCATGGGGTACGACGGTGAGTGGCTTTCGACCGATCAAATCCCACTGCGCGAGGTGGAGGCGGGGCGGCTCGATCGGTTCGGCCTCCTGGATCCAGGCCCTCGGGGCTCGACCGAGCGTTACTCGCTCTCGGCGCATCTGCACCGAGGCGGAGACCGCTGGCTGTCGTCGTTCTCGGCGTATGCCCTGAGCTACAACTTCGGCCTGTTCTCGAACTTCACCTATTTCCTCGAAGATGCGGAGAGTGGCGATCAGTTCGAGCAGGTCGACGATCGCACCGTCTTCGGCATCAAGGGGCGGACGGAATGGCTGTCGCAGTGGCGGGGGCGCTCGGTCGAGACCCGTGCCGGTGTCGATCTTCGCTTCGACGACATCGCGAACGGTCTCTTCCGAACCGAAGAGCTCCTGCGAACGTCGACCGTGCGCGCCGACGCGATCGATCAACTCGGCGCTGGCCTGTGGGCCGACTCTACGATCCGATGGAGCGACCATCTACGCACCGTGTTTGGCCTGCGCGCGGACTACTACGACGCCGATGTTTCCAGCTCGCTCGCCGTCAACTCTGGGCGTGCCGATGACGTACTGCTGAGCCCCAGTCTCGGTCTGGTTCTCGGGCCGTTCGGCTCGACCGAGTTCTTCGCGAACCTCGGCTGGGGCTTCCACAGCAACGACGCGCGCGGAGCGACGATCCGGGTCGATCCGGTGACGCGAGAGCCGGCCGAACGCGTCGAGCCTCTGGTCCGAGCGCGCGGCTCCGAAGTTGGCCTGCGGACTCGCCGCGGCGGTTGGGGCACCTCCCTGGCCGTCTTCGACCTGGAGCTCGACTCAGAGTTGGTCTTTGTCGGTGACGGTGGCGCGACCGAGGCGAGCCGGCCGAGCCGGCGCTTTGGAGTCGAGTGGACCAACCACTTTCAGGCGCATCCGAACGTCGTCGTCGATGCCGATCTGACCTGGACCGATTCGGAGTTCGACGATGACGATCCGGCGGGTCGCGAGATCCCCGGTTCGATCGGCAACACGGTGGCTGCCGGAGTGACTCTGAAAGACCTCGGCCCGATCTCCGGTTCGATTCGATGGCGCTACTTCTCGGACATCCCGTTGGTGGAGAACGACTCGGTCGATTGGAGCTCGACCTCACAGGTGAACGCGACGGTTACCTATCGGCTGGTGAGTGGGCTCGAGTTGAGATTCGACGCCTTCAATCTCCTCGACACTGACGACAGCGACGTTCAGTACTTCTATGCGTCTCGGCTGCCGGGAGAGCCGCTGGGCGGCGTCGAAGACGTGCACTTCCATCCGATGGAGCCTCGCTCGGGACGACTGAGCCTGCGATGGAGCTATTGACCGATCGAGTTGAAATACTGTCAGGAGATGCCACGAGAGGAGGGCAGATTGGGGGCGTCGCCCCAGGCGCGGCGGGTCTGGTTGCGGCGAGTCGGGTCGGTGGTGCTCTTTGGTCTGCTCGCCGTCGCGATCACCTGGCCGCTGGCCACGCAGCTCGATCGGGTGATCCCCCTGGGCACCGAAGAGGTCGCCACCGTCCCGCTCGTCTCCTTGTGGTCGCTCTGGTGGAACGTCGATCGACTCTCGGTGGGTTATCAGGACTACTGGGACTCACCGATCTTCCACCCCCATCCGGGGACCTTCGCGTTCTCTGAGACCCACGCATTGAACGGGCTGGTCGTCGCGACGCTCCAGCCGATCGCTGGGTCGTTGGTCGCTGCGTACAACCTACTCTTGCTCGCGACGCTGACGCTCAACGGTTGGGTCGGGTATCGCCTTCTACGAGTTGTTGAAGCGGGCGAGTTTCCGGCGCTCGTCGGGGGCGGGCTCCTACTCACTCTACCGCTGGTACATCAGGAGCTCGGGGTTCTCGCGACCGTGCCGATCTGGGGCGTCCTCGCGTCGCTCTTGGCAAGCGTGCGCTTCGTCCGCCGGCCCGGCCTGCTGGCCGGGCTCTACCTCGGCCTGGCGCTCGGTGCGACCTTTCTCCTCAGCGGCTATCTCGGTCTGGCGACCGCGATTGTGCTCGCGCTCACCCTGCCGTTTCTTGTCTGGCGGCGCTGGCGTGATGCCGATCTCTGGCGAGGCGCTGCGTGCGTGGCCTTGGGGTCTTCGATTCTGGTGCTGCCGATCGCTCTGCCTCAGCGCGCCGTCGTTTCGGAGTACGACTTCGAGCGCTCGGCCGCGACGATCGAGAAGCACTCGGCCGAGCCAGCCGAATACCTGGAGTCGGCGTGGCACTCGTGGGCGCCGGCGCCCAAGGGTGAGGCGAAGCGGCCGTCCGAGCGGGCGTTCTGGCCGGGCACCGTAGGTCTCGGTTTGGCGCTCGTCGCATTGGTCGGTCGGCGTCGCTGGACCCTCTACCTCGCGGCGGTTGGTGTTCTCGGGTTCCTGATGTCGCTCGGACCTAACGGCGCGTTCGCAGGGCTCTCCCTCCACGGTCTGCTCGAGGGCCTCCCGGGCTACGGCCAGATGAGAAGCCTCTTTCGCTTCGCGGTCTATCCGCAGATCTGTGTCTCGCTGCTGGCGGCGATCGGACTCGACCTTCTTTGGCAGCGAGCTTCGGGCAGGCTCTGGCGCTCCTGGTGGGTCGGAGTCGCACTCCTGGCCTTTGTCCACGATCTGCCGAAAATGGGAGAGCTACAGCCGCTTCCTTCGCTCGACACCGAACTCGGTTGGCTGCGTTGGATCGAGGAGGAGATCGCGCCGGAGACGCCGATCGCGTTCTTTCCGTTTCCCGAGGGGCGCAGCAGCCTGGACTACCTGGGCGCTGCGCAATGGATGTTCTGGCAGATGCGACACGGCCGTCCGATGGTGAACGGCTATTCGAGCTTTTTCCCACCGGGTTTCTCGAAGCTCAAGAAGGATCTGAACACCTTCCCGGCCGAGGCGAGTCTCACGGCACTCGAGGAGCTCGGGGTCCGCCACTGCGTGGTGCATCGAGGTCTCGTGCCGGCGGGGACAGAGGGCGAGTCGAAGGGCGATTGGGTGCTCGAACGGGTCGCTTCCG
The DNA here is from genome assembly GCA_965212505.1 of Candidatus Multivoradales bacterium. Classification (GTDB taxonomy): domain Bacteria; phylum Acidobacteriota; class Thermoanaerobaculia; order Multivoradales; family JAHEKO01; genus JAHEKO01. The sequence continues at coordinate 3,452,046 of OZ243123.1, read as the reverse complement.
ACGACGCGTTTGCGATCGATATCTACCGGATTGGCCGCACCGGCGACTGAGGGCCCGGTGGTAGGGTTCCGTCAGGAAGGGGCGCCCGGTAGGAACCTGAGACCCGACCCCGCGAGGAGAACGTGAGCCACGAGACGAAGCGACTGGTTGTCGGGATGTCTGGAGCCAGCGGCGCCATCTACGGCGTTCGGCTGCTCGAAGTTCTGCGCGACGTCGACGGCGTCGAGACCCACCTGGTGATGACACCGTCGGCCAAGAGGACGCTGCTCCTCGAGACCGACTACACGGTCGAACAGGTCGCCGAGCTCGCGGACGAGAGTTACAACCCGTCCGACATCGCGGCGTCGGTCTCTTCTGGCTCCTTCCGGACGGTGGGCATGGTGGTGGTCCCCGCGACCATCAAGACGCTGGCCGGCATCGCTCACTGCTATGCGGACAACCTGCTCCAGCGGGCCGCGGATGTGACGCTGAAAGACGGGCGCAAGCTCGTGCTGGTGGTGCGTGAGACGCCGCTCCATCTCGGCCACACGAGACTCCTCGTGCAGGCGGCGGAGATGGGGGCGGTTATCGTGCCGCCGGTGCCGGCCTTCTACCATCGGCCGCGAACGATCGACGACATCGTCAATCAGACGGTCAATCGGGTGCTCGATCTGTTCGACATCGCGCTGCCGGCGGATCTGTTCAAGCGCTGGAAGACGCCCGAGGGGTAGTCGTCTCGCCCCGAGGCTGGGGTGGCGCATTTCTCAGCTTCCGACGGGCGCCTCCTGGTATCCTTGGCGTGACTTTTCCGCCCCCTCCAGGGGCACGGAGACCACCCGAACATGAGACTAGCGGTTACCGGCGGCGCCGGATTTTTCGGATATCACCTCGCCCAGCAGCTTCAGGGACGCCCCGACTGGAACGTCCGACTGCTCGACATCGACGAGCCCCCGGCCGACGACTTCGATCAGTCGGTCGACTTCGTGAAGGTCGACGTGCGTGACAAGGACGGCATGCGAGAGGCCCTTCGAGACATCGACGCGGTGGTTCACGGCGCGGCGGCGTTGCCGCTCTACTCGCGCGAACAGATCGAGAGCACCAACGTCGGGGGGACCCGCAACGTGCTCGACCTCTGCGTAGAGCTCGGCATCCAGCGAGTGGTGCACGTTTCGAGTACTGCCGTCTACGGAGTTCCCAAGAAGCACCCGATCTTCGAGACCGACCCGATGGTCGGCGTGGGCGCCTACGGCGAGACCAAGATCGAGGCTGAACGCCTCTGCGGCGAGTACCGCAAAGCCGAGAACGGGGGGCTGACGATCTGTGTTCTTCGCCCCAAGACGTTCATCGGCACCGGCAGGCTTGGCGTCTTCCAAATCCTCTACGACTGGGTGGAGGACGGAAAGCGCATTCCGGCGATCGGCAACGGCCACAACCGCTACCAACTGCTCGAAGTGCAGGACCTCGTGGATGCGGCCGTACTCGGTCTGACCGTTCCCGCCGAGGCGGCGAACAGCGAGTTCAATATCGGCGCCGAGCGGTTTGGCACCGTCCGTGAGGACATGGGTGGCCTGTGCGAACACGCGGGCAACGGCGCTCGGGTGATCGGCACGCCCGCCTGGCTGGTCAAGCCGTTCTTGGCGGTAGCCGAGGCGCTCAAGATCAGTCCGCTCTACAAGTGGGTCTATGGCACCGCCGACAAGGACAGCTTCGTGTCGATCGATCGCGCCAAGGAGGTGCTCGGCTGGCAGCCGAAGTACTCGAACCGCGAGGCGCTCATTCACGCCTACGACTGGTACCTCGAGAACAAAGACAAGATTCCGACCGGATCGGGTATCACCCACCGCATCGGTTGGGATCAGGGCATCTTGAAGCTGCTCAAGAAACTGAGCTGACGCCGCGCGTGCACTAGAATCCGACGATGCGTGTGACCCAAAGAGAAACCGACGACGTTCTGATCGTCGATCTGGCCGGCCAGCTGGTTGCTGGAACCGGCGATGTAGAACTCAACGGACTGGTCAATCAGGCGCTCGCGGACGGGCGCAAGAAGATGATCCTGAATCTTTCCGAGGTGACCCGCCTCGACAGCTCGGGGCTCGGAGAGTTGGTCTCGAGCGCCCAACTCGCTAAGCGGTTCGGCTCGTCCATTCGCCTGGTGCGTCCGCAGCCCGCGGTCCGTCGGGTGCTCGAGATTGCACACCTCCTGCCGGCCTTCGATCTGCACGAGACCGAAGAGGAAGCGATCTCGGCGTTCGACTAGCGCCGTGTTGAGCGAACGCCCCGCTTCGGCCCTCGAAAGCCGGCTCGCGTCGATCTCCGATGCGCCGATGCTCGCCGAGTTCGCGGCGCGCACGTTTGTCGATGCGTTCTCGGAGCAGAACGACCCTGACGACATGGCCGGGTACGTCGCCGAGGCATTTTCGGTGGCGAAGATCGAGGCGGAGATCCACGAGGGCGGTACGAGCTTTCTGGTCGGCTTCGACCCGAGCTTCTCGGACGTCGCGCCGGTGGCCTACTGTCGGCTGATTGGCGGCTCGCGCGAGGATGGCGTCGAGGGGCCGGACCCTGTCGAGCTCCAACGTCTATACGTCGAGCCGCGCGTGCGAGGCTCGGGCTACGGCGGTGCGATGATGTGGGACGCTCTCGAGGCGGCACGTGAGCTCGGCCACCAGACGATCTGGCTTGGCGTCTGGGAGGAGAACCACGGAGCGCAGAGGTTCTATCGACGGTGGGGCTTCGACGTCGTCGGCTCCCACGAGTTTGTGCTCACCAGCGATCGCCAGCGTGATCTGCTGATGGCCCGCTCGCTCTAGTCGCTAGCGCTCGCGAAACGCGACGAATCGTCCCCAACAAGACGCGAGCTCGACGCCGCGCTGCACGAAGGCGCCGATGTAGTAACGCCCGCTCTCGGCGTCGGCGATTGCGCCGCCGAGGTTCTCCGCATGGACAATGGCCTTCGGGAACAGGTTCAGGTGCATGTCCTGGTAGTACTTGTCCTGAGGATAGACCTCGTCCCAGTCGCCGCCGTACTGTGCCTTGATCTTCTCGTTGGCCACCTCGAACGTGCCGGGATGGAAGATTCGCTGAATGGTGTTCATCGGGTGTTCCATCGCGACGCAGTCGATGCCGAGCCACTTGACCTGTCGCTCGACGCACCAGTCCGCGAACTCGGGCGAGGGACCAGGATGCTGGATCATGTAGCGGAACTCGTCGGAGTCGGGGCTGTTCCAGCCGAATCGGTGCCAGCCGGTCTTGATGAGGAGAATGTCGCCGTCGCGGAAGTCGACGCGATCCTCGATCATCTGTGGGGTATAGACGCTCGAGTTGCTGACCGTGTCCGAGATGTCGACGATTACGCCAGCGCCGTGCCAGTAGTCGAGCGGCACCTCACCGATCGTCCTGCCGGCGGCCCAGAAATGTTTCTCGCCGTCCATGTGGGTGGCTAGATGGAAGCTGGCCCGGCAGTGGGCGTTGTTGCGCCCGAGTCCGAGATCCTGGCCGCCGACACGTTTCGTGTACTTGATCGACAGCGGTTCGTAGTTTGCCCACTGCGGCGTCTGGACGCTGAACGGAAGTGTCAGGTCCAGAAGCTCGGCGCTGCTCAACGCGTCGAGGAACTCACGCTCGTTCCGCCCCTCGGGCGCCTGTACGGCCACGACGCGACTCCAGGACGACTCGACCTCCATGAACGGTAGTGCGGGGATCATCACCCACGCGCGCTCGTTCGAGAGCTGGTCGATGTCGCCGCCGATCGCTTCGACCAGGAGCAGCCCCGACTTCGGTAGGACTCGGTGGGTGAGCGCGTAGTAGTCCTCGACCGGGAAGAGCTCGTCCCAACCCTTGCCGTGCACCTCGCGCGCGCGGGCGTCCGCCTTCTCGAATTCGGTCGGGTGGAGGCGTCGGATGTTGGTGTTCATCGGGTGCTCGGCGCAGCCGCAATCGACGGCGATCGCCTTGAGCCCCTTGTCCATCGCCCACTGGAAGAAGTCGGGCGACGGTCCCGGGTGGCGGACGTAGTAGCCGAACTCCTTGTTCTCGACGCCGCCCTGCGCTCGAGGATTCTCGACGTCGGGTTGGTCCCAGGCGTGCTTGTGGTACCCGGTGTTGATGATGAGGATGTCGCCTTTGCGAACCTCGACCCGAGCTTCGATCATCTCCGGGGTGTACAGGTCGTAGTCTTCGACGTCGCCGGAAATGTCGGCGACCACCGCTTCGCCGCAGAGATCCTCTAGGCGAATCTCGGAGATCGCCCGAGCCCCGGAGTGGAACGCGCGGGGGCCGACGAGGTGGGTGCCGGTGTTGTTGCTCCACTCGATCAGCTGGCCGTTGGCGCCCTGCCCTCCGCCCCACGAGCCGGTGAGGCGCTTGAAGAAGTGCACTTGCAGCGGCATCTCGCCCGGGAAGGGCGGAGTGAAGACGCTCAGCGGCTGCGTCAGGTCGTGCCAGCGGGCGTCGGAAAGCAGTTGGATCAGCTCGTCGCGGGTCATCGAATCTCCTCGCTCAGGCGCTCGGGCCGCGGCCCTTCTCGACCGCTTTCATGGCCAGCGCGATCATCGAAGCGACGTCGGCGGTGTTGGCGGGGAGGATCATCGTGTTCGAGCTCTTCGCCAACTCGCCAAAGCGCTCGATGTAGTCCTCTGCGACCCGCAGCTGCACCGCTTCCGCACCGCCGGGGATCTGAATCGCTGCCGCCACCGCGCGAATGCCCTCCGCTGTCGCCGCGGCGACCGCCTTGATCGCCTCCGCTTCGCCGTCGGCTTCGTTGACCTGCTTCTGGCGAGCCGCCTCGGACGCCTTGATCACCTGCTGCTTGTCGCCTTCGGCGTTGTTGATCGCCGCGTCGCGAGAGCCCTCGGAGGTCAAGATCACCGCGCGCTTCTCGCGTTCGGCGCGCATCTGCTTCTCCATCGCCGCGAGGACGTCGGACGGCGGGTTGATGTTCTTGATTTCGTAGCGGAGCACCTTGATCCCCCAGGGGTCGGAGGCCTTGTCGACCTCGGCCACCACCTGGGTGTTGATGTGCGTCCGCTCTTCGAAAGTTCGGTCGAGATCGATCTTGCCGACCTCGCTACGGAGCGTCGTCTGGGCGAGCTGGGTGATCGCGAAGAGGTAGTTGGTCACGCCGTAGGAAGCCCGTTGCGGGTCCATCACCTTGAGATACAGAACGCCGTCGACGCCGACCTGCACGTTGTCGCGTGTGATGCAGATCTGCTCGGGAATGTCGACCGCCGTCTCCTTGAGCGAATGCCGGTAGCGGATGGTGTCGAAGAACGGGAGCAGGATGTGGAAGCCCGCGTTCAGTGCCTTGTTGAACTTGCCGAGGCGCTCGACCACGTAGGCGTTCTGCTGTGGCACGACGACCGCCGTGCGCGCGAGAATCACGAGTACGACGATCGCAGCCAAGACGACGACGATGACGGTGTAGTTCATGGTTTCCTCCGCAAGAAAAGTGTCAGTCCCTCGACCCGCTCGACGGTGCAGGCCTGGCCGGCATTGAGCGGCTCGTCGCTGATGTTGCGCGCGCTCCACGTGGTTCCTCGGAGCTCTGCCTTGCCCTCGCCTCCAGGAGCCAGGTCCTGTACGAGCCGCGCCACCTCGCCTTGGAGCGAGTCCAGGTCGCCCGGCTGACTCGAGTACTTCATCCGCCGCAGGATCGGGCCGCGCAGCGTCAGCAGCGAAAGCACCGCGAGCACCGAGAAGATGGCGAACTCCGCCCACGTCGGGATATCGAGCCCCGGGGCGACCAGCAGGCCGACGAGAATGGCCGCGACACCGAAGAAGAGCAGCACGATCCCTCCAGGGAGGGCGACCTCGGCACCAACGAAGACGAGGCCGATCACTACCCAGATCCACCAGCTCATGGGACTCCTTCCTTCAGACGGGCCAGAATCTCGACCCATCGTGCCCCGAGCGATGGGGGACGGTCAATAGCCGCCTGTGCTCAGGGGTGGGTGACTTCGAGGGTGTAGGTAACGGTGGCGTCAGGGAAGACGTTCCCGACGTCGCCGACCGAGACGCAGTATTCGCCTGGAGGAGCGTCGGCCGAGAGCAGCTCAGAGCCGACGACGACCCGAGTGTCCGAAGCGAATACGACGCACGGCGGGTCGGCTGTATCGACGACGTTGCCGATGCCCATGCCGACCGTCAGGGTCGCGACCGGCTCCATCGCCGTAAGCTCGAGCAGGATGTCGCCTGTCGCTTCGACCGTGAACGTGTGCTCCGAGGTGCTGTTCTGACCGAACATGCCGGTGAACGTCTCGGTCATCGTCGGCGGGTCGGGGGTCTCGTCGATCGGCTGGGTGGGCAGATCGTCGTCGTCGCAGCCGAGCGCTACCACTCCTACGAGGAGCACGATCGGGAGCCAGATGCGGAAAGGGCCTTTCATGAGCTTCATTTGGTGCCTCAACTGGTGAGCTCGAGCGTGAGACGGTAGCCGATCACCGCATCCTCCGGGAAGAAGCCCGGATCGAACAGGGTCAGGCAGTAGGAGTTCGCCGACAGTCGGTAGATCGTCAGTTGCCCCTCGGTCACGACAAAATTGCTCGTCAAGTCGCACTCGCCGTCGTCGTCGCGTTGACCGAGGCCGAGGCCGATGCCGAAGTTGTTGGGATCGGCCTGGCTGGTGTCGAACAATAGAAGGTTCAGCTCGGCGAGGGTGACCTCGAGCAGACTGTCGTCGGGGAGGACGATGTCGTGGGCGCTCACGCCCGCGGACGTGATGGTTCCCGCGAACTCCAGCGGGGCGCCGTCGGGCTGAGTCGGAGTGGAACTCGAGCCACCGGAACACGCCGCACCGAACACGGCGGCGACCAGGAGCAGTGGGAGAGCGGTACTGCGGAGAATGCCCATGACAAACGAAGAGCGTCCCTCCTCCGGCAGAGTGCCGCGGCGGGCGCGCTCAGAGCGCAAACTTTACCACTCTCCCCCCAAAAAGGGGGTCGAGCGGGCTCCGACGTCGGCCCTCGTGCCGGCGCGAGCCCGACTCGACGACTCTTGCGTTCGATTCGGACGCTCTCGACTCCCTGGTCTCGGGAGACATCCGCTCACCCAGCTGGCAATCAGACGCCAGGCGGCCGCGAGTCTTTGACCTCGCCCGCCTCGAGGGGTTCGGTGTGCTCTGCCGCGAGGAGAGGAACGGTGCCCAGTCGTCGGGGGCAGTGGAAGAACACGAGTGTCGGAGTGGAAGGGGTACTCTGTCGTGGATGGCGGTCGAGTCGCAAAGGTGGAGCGCTTCGTCGGCAGCCTGATGTTCGAGTTCTGAATCGGCTCGCGAAACTAGGAGAGCGAAGGAGAAGCTCACATGAATCTGCGTCATCTCTCAGCCACCGGCCTGATGGGCTGGTTACTGGTCGCCTCGATCGCGTTCGCCGAGGCTCCGCCCAAGCTGTCGGACCTCGACTTCATGCTCGGTCAGTGGCAGGGCTCAGCGGAGATGGGTGGTCCCGAGGAGCTCTGGCTGCCGGCGGTAGGCGGCGTGATGACGGGAGTCTTTCGCTGGCCCTCGGCCGGTGGCCGCTACGTGCTCGAACTCCTGACCATCGCCGAAGAGGTCGACGGAGTCATCTTCCGTTTCAAGCACTTCGACCCCGACATCACCCCGTGGGAGAAGGACGCCGCCAACACCTATCGACTGGCCGAGGTGGTGCGCGATTGCGCGACGTTCGCAGGTGTCGAGACATCCGCTCAAGTGCCCGCGACCATTCAGTACTGCCGTACGAATGACACGACGCTCGTCTTTCGGGGCGCTACGGCGGGCCAAGCGGTTACGGACGCCGGCTTCACATTGGAGTATCAGAGGGTCGAGTCGGACGAGTCGGTGCAGCGCCAAGGCGGCTGAGGAGTGGCTCTGGCCTCTAAGGCGGTCCGTATACTTGGCGGGTGTCCACGCCCACGCATCTTCTCGACTTGACTCCGAGCGCGCTCGAGCAGCGCCTGGAGGTGCTCGGGGAGCCGAGCTATCGCGCGCGCCAAATTCTCTCGTGGGCCTACGAGCGCGGAGTGCGCGATTTTGCGGCGATGACCGACCTGCCGCGTGAGCTGCGAGAGGCGCTCCCTGCCGAGTTGCGGGTGCGCGCGGGTGAGGAGGTCACGCGCTCCGTGGCGCCGGGCGGAACCGCCAAGATTCTTCTGCGCTGGGCGGACGGCGCGACCACTGAGACCGTGATGATTCCGGCGCCGGGAGAGGGGGTCCGGCGGACCGTCTGCCTTTCGAGCCAGGTCGGCTGCGACGTCGGATGTCGCTTCTGTGCCAGCGGCATCGGCGGCTCGATGCGCAATCTGACGGTCGGCGAAGTTGTCGAACAGGCGGTAGCGACCTCGGAGATGCTCGACGAGCGTGGCGAGCGACTGAGTCACGTCGTCTTCATGGGGATGGGGGAGCCGCTGGCCAACTACTCGGTGACGGTCGAAGCGGTTCGCCGTCTCAACGCCGCGTGGGGGCTCGGCATCTCACAACGACGGATCACGATCAGCACGGTCGGGCTGCCCAAGCAGATCGATCGACTGGCCGGCGAGGGGTTGCAGGCGACGCTCGCGCTCAGCCTCCATGCTCCTGACGACAAACTGCGGGCCGAGCTGATCCCCTGGGCGGACGACATTTCGCTCGCGGAGCTCCTGCCCGCCTGTCGACGGTATCTGGAGGCGACCGGTCGCGAGGTGACGCTCGAGTACTGCCTGCTGGCGGGCGTCAACGATCTGCCGGAACACTCGCGCCGTCTGGCGCAGATCGCTCTGGACCTCCGAGCGCACGTCAACCTCTTGATGTACAACCCGGTGGAGGGTCTGCCGTACGAACGGCCGAGTCGCAATCGGGCGATCGCCTTCCTGAGGGGCCTTCGCGCCGCCGGCGCGATGGCGCACCTGCGCGAGAGTCGCGGTCTCGATGCCGACGCGGCCTGCGGCCAGCTCCGCCGCCGGACAACGGCCGCCGCCGGCTAGGTCGCTACTGCGGCGGCAGCTCGCGGAAACGTCGTCGGGCCTCTGCGTCGCCACGGACGCCGAGCCACTTCGACAGGAAGATCACGGTCGCGAGCGCCATTACGAGGACCCACAGCCAGGTGGAGTGGAGGTACCAGGCGTCCAACTCGGCGCCGAGGTCCTTGACGACGTGCACGACCAGATAGACCGAGAGGAGGGTCGCACCGGTGATGCCCACGAACAGGCGAAGACTGGGCTTGTCGATCAGGTCGGCCCCCGCCGCCAGGTCGGGCCGGCGTCGCGAGAGCAGCGCCACCGACAGGCACATGAGCAGGAAGTTCACCAGCATGGAGGTCACCAGAAGGTCGACTCCGAGGAAGAAGTCGCCGGCGAGATGACAGCCCAGGATTGCGATCGACGCCATGCAACTCGACAGGGCGATCGCTGTCGAAGGCGCGTGATGTCGGTTCACCTTGGTGACGAAGCCGGGGAAGATGCCGTCTTCGGCCCAGGCGAACATGAGGCGCGAAACGCCCAGGAGCATCGCCGGCAGATCGTTGATGAGCGCGATCGCAGCTCCGGCGACGATGATCACCGTCCACTGAGGCTCGAGCAGGTAGCCGAGTAGACCCGGCGCAGTGAGGTCTTGCGTCGCGGCTCGCTCGGCGACGAACTGCCAGGGGACCGCGTGATAGATCGCGGAGGTGAAGAGCACGTAGAAGGTGCCGACCGTGAGGATGGTGATGGCGATTGCGAGCGGCAGGTTGCGGCTCGGGTTGCGTGCCTCGCCGCCGGCTTGAGCGATCGAGTCGAAGCCGATGAAGCTCGAGAAGAGGATCACCGAGGCGGCGATGAAGGCGGTCGGGTCGAAACGTCCGGTGATGCTCATGTCGACCGCGACTCCGTCGCGCGCCTGGACGGCGGCGAGGAACTCCGTGTGGTCGAACGAGAAACCGGCGAAGATGACCACGGACCCGCAGAGGAACATGAGAATCATCAGCGGCACGAGCGTGCGTTCGTAGAACTTGAGCCCGCGCAGGTTGACGCCGGTGAAGATCCAGATGAACGCCAGCGCGACTCCGACACGCACCGGTCCGGTCATCAGGGTCTCGGCCAGACCCTCGAAGCCGGTGGCGAACGCCACGTCTCGCACGAACGGAATCACCAGGTAGGCGACCACCCCCATCGCGATACTCAGTCCGAACCACTGCGAGAAGGACGCGACGAAGCCGAGGTAGGGATGCAGCACCCGGCTGGCGTAGATGTAGCTGCCGCCGGCTCGGGGCATTGCCGACGAGAGGATGGCGTAGGCGAAGGCGGCCAGCAGGGCCGGGACTACCGCGGCCAGGTACGACGGCAGGACGTAGGGACCGATGCCGGGGACGCTACGCTGCACCATCAACGGGATGACGTTGATGGCTGCGCCCATCATCGCGCAGACACCGGTCGCGACCAGGCCGAGGAGTCCCATCTGTCGGACGAGGCGCGGCTCGGTCGCCGGGGCGGGCGAGTTCTCTTGGTCGGACATGAGGCCCGAGACTATCGCCTCGGGCCTCGCGTCCGGGCTACTCGCCTTCGAGGTGGCGATCGAAGCCGTGGATCTTCGACTCGATCAGGCGCTCCGGCGAGAGGTCGTCGATGCCGCGCGCTTGGAGCTTACGGATGTAGCTCGGACTCACGTCGTGGATGCGCATCTCGATCAGTCGCCGCATGGAGAGGCCGCTGTAGCCGAGTTCGTCAAGCTCTTCGACGAAGCGGGCGCTGACGTCGTGGATGCGCGCCTCTACCCAGCGTTCGACGTCGAGATTCTCGTAGCCGAGCTGTGCCATCTGGTCGAGGAATCTGGGGGTGACGTCGTGGATACGCATCTCGACCAGCCGGCGAACCGGAAGGTCCCGGTAGCCGAGACTCGCCAGCTCGCCGATAAAATCGGCGGTCACGTCGTGGATCTGCATCTCGACGAGGCGAGATGCCGGGATGTCGCGATAGCCGTTCGCTGCCATCGCTTCGATGAACTCCGGGGTCACGTCGTGAATGCTCATCTCGACCAGGCGTGCCGCGTCGAGCCCCTCGTAGCCGAGGTCTGCGAACTCACGCACCAACTCGGGTTCGACGTCGTGGATCGCCATCTCGACCAGCCGTCTCGCGCTCAGTCCCTCGTAGCCGAGGTTCGCGAAGCTGCGGATGAGCGCTCCGTCTACGCCGTGAATTCGCATCTCGACCAGCCGGTCGAGCTCGAGGTCGGAGTAGCCCTGCGCCGCGATCTCGTCGATGAAGGCGGTGGTGACGTCGAGCGCGGCGAGCTCGTATAGCTTGCGCTCGGTCAGGTGGTCGTGACCGCGCCGGCTCATGTCACTCACATAGGTCGAGCTGGGGGAGAAGCGGAACACCCCCGCGGTGCGGTCGTTGCGGGCCTGCTCGGTGCGCGAGAGTAGGAAACTGCCGGCCTCGCGAGCGATCTCGTGGCTGGGAGAACCGCTGTCGAGGAACGCCTCGAGCGCTCGGTCGTCGACGTTGTGCGAGTTGTTGGAGTGTCTCCCCAGCGTGAATCGAATCCACCAGCCGCCGTCAACCGTGCGGCGCGCCAGCCAGTCGCCCTCGAGGCCGGTGGCGGCCACGGCGCTCTGGGGTGGGGAGAAGGCGAAGCTGAGCAGTGCGCCCAGCAGCAGACAACCAGCTAGTTTGGGAATGAAATTCAGCATTTCTACCTCCGTTCGTTCACCCAGAAGACTCGGGAGGTGAGAAATGGTTACAGCCGGGCGGGTCCGCCGCCCGGCCGTTTGCGGTCGGTGCCCCTAACGAAGGTGAGCTTCGACCTGAATCTCGATCTCGACGTCGCCGCCGATGATGAGCGTTGCCGCGTAGTTGCCGGTGCCGACCCCAAAATCGCCGCGATCGATGGTCGTCGTGGCGGTGAAGCCGGCGACCTGAGTCGCGCCGCCGAACATCTGCTGCATCGGCTCCGGAACGTCGCGGGTGCCGAGCAGCTGGATCGGAAGCTCGATCTCTTTGGCGACGCCCTTGATGGTGAGCGGACCGGTGGCGATCAGCCGATCTCCCTCGGCGCGCACGGCGGTGCTCCGAAAGGTGATGTTCGGGTAGGTCTCGCTCTCGAAGAAGTCGGCGGTCTTGAGGTGTCCGTCCCGGCGCTCGCTACCGGTGTCGACGCTGGCCACGGGGATCGTCACCGAGACCGAGCTAGCGCCGGGGTTCTCGGCGTCATAGGTGAGCTGGATGTCGAACTCACCAAAGTTGCCGGTGACCGGCGTGAAGAAGTGCTTGATCGAGAAGTTGACCTGCGAATGCGACGGGTCGACGTTCCACGTCTGGGCTGTCGAGGGCGTCGCACCCAGGGCGGCGATGCCGAGGGCGAGCAGGAAGACGAAGACGATCGGGGTCTTGCTGTGGTTGCGGAACATGAGTCTCTTCTCCTTCAGTCGGTCAGGCTGCCGACCATGTCGTTGGCTCTTGGGTACGCCGGCAAACGGCTCTCGGATTGACTAGCGGGGAGAGAAGGCCACGACCTCCCACTCGATGTCGTTGCTGACGCCCATGATGTGTCGGTAGAAGTACTTCGGATAGCCCCAGCTCGGATCGAACGACGCCAGGAGGACGATCTCTCTGGCTCCCACCGAGCGCTGCGGTTGGGCGGCGTTCGCGAGCTCGGCTCGCAGAGTGTCGAACAGACCTTCGATGGAGCCGTATTCCCAGGACGCCGGCGGGACCTCGATGCCGCCGGCGGTCATCGAGACCACCTGGCCGTCGCGCACCTCGACGATCCGGCGCTCGTTCAGGGCGCCTCTCATCTCGAGTTCCAGGTCGTACGAGCCCGGCGCCTCGAGCTCCCAGACGGCTCTCGCTTCGGCGAGGCGCTCCGAGGTCAGCTCTCCCGAGCCCTGACGTCCGAGCAGGAGGAAGCCGGCGCCGGCGCCCAACAACAGCGCTAGCACGAGCCAGTGCGGTCGACGGAGGTTCATCGGTCGAGTCTAGCCTGGCCTGTCGGCGGCCCGGTCGTCCTGCGAGCTCGTCAGGGATGGGCGACCACCAGCAGCGTCCGCGCTCGGTCGATCACGAAGCGGAGGGACTGCTTCAAGGTCGCCGGGTCGAGCGCTGCGAAGCTCTCGTCGAAGAGCACGAGTTCCGATTTCTGCAAGAGAGCCCGTGCGATGTACAGGCGACTCTTCTCACCGTGCGAAAGCTGCCACCCCGACTCACCAACCATCTGCAGGAGCCCTGCCGGCATGCGATCGAGCAGTTCGCCGAGGCCGAGCTCGCGGCAGACCCGCTCGGCCTCCTCGAGATCGGCGGCCGGTGGTGGCCAGTCGCGCCCCATCAACAGGTTGAAGGCCAGCGTTTCGGTGAAGACATGATTCTCGTGAAACTGCGGTGCGGCAGCGGTCCGACGGCGCCAGCCGAGATCGCCGAGCGACTGACGATCCAGACCGCCAAGGAGGAGCAGCCCTGAGTCGGGCTTGCGGAGTCCGACGAGGAGTGCCGCGAGGGTTGACTTGCCGCTGCCCGAAGGGCCCTCGAGGAGCAGGCGGTCGCCAACCGAGATCGAGAGGTCGCAGCCTCGCAACACCGGGTCGGGCCGACTTCCGTAGCGGTAGGACAGTTCGCGCGCCTCCAGTAGGCGACCGTCGGCTGTCGGCTCCGCGGACTCACCTCGCGCGGCGATCCCGGGCGGTACCCGCAGCTTTGGCCGCTCGGCAGCGTGGAAGAGCGGTGCGACGTTGTCCCAAGAGACGAACGCCTCGCCGAGATCGGTCAGTCCACGCACCATCTTCCAGAGCGCCTTGTAGGCGAAGAGCACGCCGCCGATGCCGATGGCGAGAGGGCCGACCTCGCCGCCGCCGCTCACGAAGGCGGGGGCCAAGCACGCAATCCCGACCACCAACCATCCACGCGGCACCAAACTCCTCAGCAACACCGCCTTGGCGTCCATTTCGCGCGAGAGGGTCAGGTAGCTTTCCAAGGCTTGGTCCTCGTCGTCGTGCCAGTCGTCGGGGTGCTCCTGGGCGAGGCGAGTGCGATGTCCGACCATCTTCTCGACCAGTTCGTGGGTCAGGCCGAGCCGGGAACGAGTCCACCGGCGGCGGGCTCGGAGGAACCTCCACCAGAGCCAGGTGGCGAGGGCCGCCCAGCCCGCGAGCAGGAGTGCGTGGAGCCAGCCTGCAGCTCCGAGGGCCAGAATCGGCAGCGCGAGTAGGAGCTCGACGCCCGCGATCAGGCCGATGTGGCCCCCGGTCAGCGCCAGCGACTCGACGGCTTCCGAGTCGATCACGCGACCGAGGAACTGACCGACACCCTGATTGCGAATCTCCTCGGGCTCGAGGCGCAGCGCGCCCTCGAGGAGGCGTCGCTTAATGAGCGATCCGGCGCGGGTTGTCAGTCGAGCGACGAACCAGTGTTCGACGATACGGAAGGGGGTCGTGCTGAGCAGGAGGAGGCCCCAGACGATGGCAAGGTCCTGATCCAGCCGTCCGGCGAGGACGGCGCGCCCCAGAACCCACCACGATGAGAGCAGGAGGATCTGCTGGATCAGGTGAGAGATGACGCCGCCCACCGCCAACCTCCTGAGACCCGCGGTACGGATCTGACGCCAGAACGGGCTGCCCGCCGGCTGTCGGATCAGCCAGCAGCCCTCGATCGGCCACGGGCCGAGCTGTTCGCGCAGGATGGCGCGCCGGGCCCGCTCTCGCTTGCGTCCTCGAACGCCCGCTTCGTCGAGTACCGCATCGACCTCCGTGGCGCGTTTCGCTTCGACCTCGCTGGCCAGTCGCTCGCGGAGCGTCGACAGCTCGACTCGGTGCCGGCGGTGATCGGGCCCCAAAAGGGTGACCGACGATCGTGCGGAGCCGATCAGGAGGACAAATCGCTCATCGCGGTCGACCTGGAGTCGAAGGAGCGCGGGCGCCGCCTTCCGAAGGAAGTCCTCGAGCTCGCCGAGGAGAGACATGGTCGGTTCGCAGTCGAGGCGTAGCCACTCGACGGCCTCCTCGATCCACTCGTCGATCGTCGGTGCTCCGGGTCGGTCCAGGCTGCGCGGTGGACGCGGCAGCTCTTCGGGGTGACGCTCGAGTCCGCTGACGCGAGCGAGCGCCTCGAGCCCCTCTCCGAGGCGCTCCCGCGGCCAACTCACGCTCGTGAGGTCGGTGGTCGGCTTCATCCGCCGTCACCTCCGCCGCCCTCGACGAGCCGGCCACCTTCGATGCGTAGTCGACGCCAGGTGGGGTCGGCCCAGAACTCGTTCCAGACCTCCTCCTCGGCGCGGAGCATGCGGGTGTACGGTCCGTTGCGGGAGGCGAGCACTTCCGGGTCGCCGTCTTCTACGATCCGGCCGGCCTCCATGACGACGACGCGCTCGAAGCGCCGCGTTTCACCCACGTCGTGGGTGACGCATACGAGCGTCGCGTCGCGCCAGTGCTCGCGAGCTCGCTGAAGTAGCTCACTCCGTTGCGACCTGGCCAGGCCGCGGAACGGTTCGTCGAGGAGTGCCAGGCGGACGCCGCGACGAAAGAAGCCCCGACCGAGTCGCACGCGCTGTCCCTCGCCTCCCGAGACCAGGCCGCCCCCCTCGCCGAGCTCCGTCTGCAGCCCGTCGGTCAGTTTCTCCATGACGCCCACGAGGTCGGCCTGATCGATCACGCCGCCGATCTCTTGTGCCCGCCCCTCGTCTTCGCCGTAGGTCAGGTTGCGCAGGAGCGAACGATTCCAGAGCTGGACCTCGGGATCCACCCAGGCGGCTCTGCGCCGCAGTCGACTCAGAGCGCCCGCATCCAACGGCTGCCCGTCGAGGGAGACGGTCCCTTCGGCGGCGCGGTGCCATCCGAGCAGCAGGCCGACGAGCGTCGACTTGCCCGCACCCGACGGACCGACGACCGCCACGTGGCTCCCCGCGGCGACGTGCAGGTCGATTCCGGAGAGCACGGTGTGTCCGCCGGCGCGTACGCCGACGCCCGAGAGTTCGAACTCGAGGGCGCCCTCTTCCGGGCTGTTGGCCGACTCTGCAGTCTCCGCCACGGCCTCTTCGCCGGCGCCGAGCGGCTCGAGCAGTCGCAGTGCGACGTTGCGATAGGTCGGATAACGGTGCGCCAGCAGTAGAGAGGCCATACGGCCGAGCGTGAACAGGTTGAGACTCCAGAAGACCAGTAGCAGCACGCCCGTGCCGTGTCCGCGGTCGCCGACGTAGCGGAACAGAAGGGTGGCGATGAGCAGCAGCAGCACGACGTGCAGGATGGCGTCGAGCACCACCACTGCCTTCTCTCGACCGAGGTGGGCGCGGGCCCACTCGACGACCAGGCTCTCGTGCTCTCGGCGGACCGCCCGCTCCGCCGTGTGCGTCCGTAGCGGCACCAGGCCGAGGAGGCCGCTGAGGTAGAAGCGTCCGAGTGCTCCGATGTGGTTGCGCACGCGGAGGTCACGCTCCTGGAGTGCCGGCATGGCGAGCAACGGCAGACCCAGCGCGATCGCGGCGATCGCCAGCGCCAGGGGCGCGCCCCCCGGATCGAGCCAGATGATGCCTACCGTCGTCATCAGCAGCTCTAGCGTTGCCCTCAAGACGCCCTCGCCGAGTTCCGGCAGTTGGCGAAGGCGGTGCACGTTGTGCGACCGCTCCGCCATGTCCGAACTCAGGCGGCTGTGGAAGTAGCGGTCGCTCAGACGTGGAATTTTGCGCAGGAACGCCACCCGAAGGCGCGCTTCGAGCTGTCGACCCAGTCGAAGAACGCCTTGTGAGATGGGTAGGTCGAGCAGCAGCATGCCGACGAGAAAGGCGAGTAGAGCGCTGATGCCGGCGAGACGCTGGTTGGCCGTTCCGAGCTCGTTGCCGAGATCGAAGAACCCGCGGAAGAGGAGCGCCTCGAAGACCAGGCCACCAGCCCCCAGGGCCATCAGGCCGAGCGTCGCGGCAAGCGCGTAACGAGAGTGACGGCCGAGGAAGCCCAGGAGCTCTCGGGCGGGGTGGGTCGCCTCTTCCTTGAGAGCGGCCGCCAGCTCGGGAGAGATCGACTCGGCGCGCTCTACCGCGGTAGCGCCGTCCGGGACCGTGTCGGGGGGGGCGCTCTCCCGAATGCGCACGAGCACAGCGCCGCGGAGCAGGAGCTGTGGCTCCGACTCGGCCCCGGGGGCTTCGGCGACCTGCGTCGGCTCGGTGACCGACCAGAAGTCGCTCGGTACGGCGATCTCGCCGGCAGCGGCCTGAGAGGCGCGTTGAAAGAACGACTCCAGGATTCGCAGTGTCGACCGGCCCCTCGAGAGGCCCCCGGAGTCGACGAGGCTCTGGGTCATTCGAGTGGCGGCGTCGAGGGCGGCGATCGGGCGCCATCCCGCTTCGGCGAGCGCCCCGTCGAGGAGCGACCGGGCGGCGGCGCGAGAGCCGCCGATCGCCTGCAGTCTTGCGGCAAGGGCGGCTTGATTCTCTTCACCGCGGGCCCACTCCCGCCACGCCTCGGTCGGAACGGGCATGCGGTGCAGATAGAGCTGCGACAGGAACGCCTCGCGTCGCGGCCATCTGCGTCCGGTGGCCGGGTCCATGATCTGGACGAACCCTCCGAGGGTTCGCCAGACGATCACGAAGTGTGTGAGCCCCGCGGGCTGCCGGACGACAACCATCGCAGGGAGGGCGTTGGCCTCTGGTAGCAGGAGCTGGTCGGGTGGCAGCATCACCTGCTCGGCGGGGAGGCCGAGGTCGACCGCGACCTGCTCGATGGTGTCGATCGACGTGCCGTCGAGGTCGGTCTGACAGGCCTCCCGAAGACGGCCGTAGCTGGCCGAAATGCCGTAACCCTCCAGCAGGCACTTGAGGCAAGCGGGGCCGCAGTCGGTGGCCGAAGTCTGGACGACCTCGGGGACCAGGAACTGGCGCTTGAGCTTCAAGACGAGGAGACCTGGGCCGGGCGGTCCAGGAGCTTGCCGACGGCGCGCATCAGCATCGAGGCGGGTGAGAGCCGGTCGACCTCCACTTCGATGGTGCCGACCATTCCGTGCTGTACGTCGATGGCGGTAGCCGGGTCGGGCGCGACATCCAGGTCGACTCGGATCAGTCCCTCCTCGGTCGGTTCGTTGTCCACCAGTGCCACGGTCACTGCAACGGTGCCGAACTGAGTCGAGGGAAAGCCGTCGAGGCGCATACGAGCCGGTTGGCCCGGTTCGATCCGGCCTACCGCATCCGCCGCCCGGTAGTGGGCCACGGCGCGGACCGCGCCCGAGGGGACGATGCGTGCGAGCTCGTCGCCCAGTTCGACGACGCTTCCCGGCGTCAGGTTGGCGACACGTGCCAGTGTCCCGTCGATCGAAGCTCGAATCTGTCGCTGACCGACCTCCTGCTCGAGGCTGTCGATGCGCGCCTGGAGTGAGCGGATCGCCGAGTCGGCCACACTCAGCTGCCCGCGGAGCTCGTCGATCTTCGTCTGCCGGTCGGCTCTCGAGCTCTCGAGTTCGCGCTCAGCGCGTTCGGCTGCGAGGCCCGCGCTGTCGAGTTCGGCGTCCCGCTGCTTGAGCTCCGAGACCGCCTCCTCGAGCTCTTCGTCGGGCACGAGATTCTCGCCGTGGAGCCGGCGGGTGCGACCCTCTTTCTGGCGAGCAGCCTCCGCAGCCGCCTCGGCCTGGGTCACTCTTGAGCGAGTCTCCTCGACTCCGGCGCGAGACGCCCGGAGCCAGATGCCGAGAGAATTCTCCTCTTGGCGGATGCGCGAACTCAGCTCTGTCTGGCTGGTGCGGCGCCCTTCGAGGTCGGCGATGAGCGAGTCGCGCTGACCCTCCTCGCGGAAGGTCTCGAGCTCGACGAGGAGGTCGCCCACGGCGACCTCCTGGCCGCGCGCGATGTGCACGACGACGACCTGACCTTCGACTGGAGAGTCGACCTGCACCACCTCGTTGCGGACCTCCGCGCGTGCCGAGTCGCTAACCGCCCAGACGGTGATGCGCCCCCAGAAGAACCAGGCCGCCCAGACGCTCAGCAGGAGCGTCGCGACCAGCGCTCGTAGGCTCCAGCCCGTGAGGCCGTCGGTGCGCAGGGCTCTGAGCGTGCGGGAGAAATTGTTTGACAACGCGACCTGAGAATACCTGACAAAAAGAAGGCAGCCACAGAGAGGGCTGCCGCTCTCCCGGGTTCCTGGTGGAAGTGAGACCGACTACTCGAGAATTCCGGCGGTCGACTGGCCGGCTTTTAGATGGGTTTTGGTCGTCATAGCTTCGTTCCTTTCTACGCTCCTGCTTGTTAACGCGGGGTATCGGCTAGGAACTGATCACACGAGGAGGTGATGCCGACACCCTGCACCGGTGGAGGTTGGTCTGCCCGAGGCGGCGGCAGACGATGGCGGCCGTGGTCGGCTCCGCGTCGCGGAGCGGGATGGACTGCGGGAGGCTCGGTCGCGAAGAGGACTCGTCTAGGAAACCGCCACCAACACGCGACCGGTCTGCCCGCCCTGGAGGATCCGGTCGATCTCCGGTGACAACGCGGAGAGCGAGACCTCGCGCGCAATGGCGTCTAGCGAAGGGAGCTTCCACTCGTCGGCGATCTTGGCCCAGAACCGCTGACGCTCTTCGATCGGCATCTCGACCGAATCGACGCCGTAGAGCGTGGCCCCACGCAGAATAAAGGGCAGGACCGTTGTCGGCAGCTTGGGCGAGGCCGCCAGTCCACAGATCGCCACCGCGGTGTTGCGTCGGGTCGACTTGAGTGCGCTCGCCAGGATGTCGCCGCCGACCGTGTCGAGCACACCTGCCCAGCGACTCTTCAGTAGCGGGCGGCCCGTGTCGTCTGTCGCATCTTCCCGAGAGATCAGATCGGTTGCGCCCAGACGGCGGAGGTAGTCGCCGGCCTCCTCCACCTTGCCGGTGGCCGCTACGACCGCGTAGCCGAGTTGGCCGAGAATGCCGACCGCGAAGCTGCCGACGCCTCCGGTGGCCCCGGTCACCAGGACCTCGCCGTCTTCCGGGGCCACGCCGTGCGAGACGATCTTGTCGACGCACATGGCGGCCGTGAAGCCGGCGGTGCCGTAGATCATCGCTTCGCGAGCTGACAGGCCCGCTGGCAGCTGAACGGCCCAGCCGGCCGGCACGCGAACGTATTGGCCAAAGCCGCCCGCGGTGTTCATGCCGAGGTCGTAGCCGATCACGACGACCTGGTCGCCGGGGGCGAAGTCGGCGCTGTCGCTCGAGACGACCTCTCCTGCCGCGTCGATGCCGGGGGTGTGCGGGTAGTTCCGCGTGACCCCTGGGTTGCCGGTGGCCGAGAGGGCGTCTTTGTAGTTGAGCGACGAGTAGTCGACGCGGACCAGCAGTTCGCCCTCGGGTAGATCGGAGACCGACCGTGTGTCGATCGTTCGCTCGAAGGTCTTGGGCTCGACCTCCGTCACGACCATGGCCTGAAACTGCGTCTCACTCATCGCGACCCTCTTTTTGTCGGTTCGTTCGGGAGCGTACCCTCGCACTTTTGAGCGCTCTCTCGCAACCGGGGCCTCGGGGACGATGTATGCCGACCGCCCAGAGTGGGACGGCCGGAGCCGGTGGCGCGACGGCAGACCGGCGGATGCGTTGGCGCTCTCCAGAACAAAAAAAGGCAGCCCCACGGGAGGGGCTGCCGGGTTCCAGGGTGCCTTGAGGAACCTAAGATCGACTACTCGAGGATTCCGGCGGTCGACTGGCCAGCTTTCACGTTGGTCTTGATCGTCATCGCGTCACTCCTTTAGATCAAAGAAATGGAAAAGGTCTATTCGAAGAACGCCGTCGGCGTCAGTCTTGCGAGGTGAGCGGGATTGAGGTCGAAATGCGCTCCGAGAGCCTCGTGCTGCGGCTGCGGTCTCGATTCCGCCTCCTGGGCCGGACTCTGCTCTTGCTCCCGCGCTACCACCGGGAGCAGCCCTTCATACTCGGTCAGCCAGATGTTCTCGTGGTTTTTCATCGCTTTTTCGGCTCTCATTGGTTAACGCGAGAAAACGGCTCAAGACTGATCACCCGGAGCCGAATTTTTTTCCATGAACCGGCAGGGCGTCGGCCAGGAACCCGTCTTCCTGGGCATGACGATTGTTCAACTGACCGTCACGCTTCTCGCGCTCGCCGTGCTCGGGTCCTCGGTAGGGAGCTCGGAGGAGACCGAAACACGCGGAGACAGAGAGCTCGCTCCCGGCGTGCGGATCGAGCGGGCGGAGCCCAATCCCGAGACGCTCGCTCGCCGCGCCCGCCTTGTCGAATGGCGACCGCTCTTCGAACGTCGACTCGCACCTCTGCGCGCGTCACTCGCACGTCTCTTCGAAAGCCTGGTGCACAGCTCGCTGGAGACCCTCGTGGACCACTGCCAGGCGATTCTCACGCTCGAGCGCGCGGTTGAGCGAGATGGTCTCTTCTCGTCGGCGGACGTGGCGATCGACCGGATGGTCTACGGTTCGCTCGAGCGGCTCCGCGCGGGAGGTCGGGACTGCGAGGCCGATCGCTATCTGAGCGCCTTCCACCGTCTGTCCGAAGCGCGATCCGGTTTTGAGTGGGTGGATCGGCGCATCGAGCGAGCGCTGCGACCGCCCGTTCGGCTTCCGGGGCTCGATCGAGAGAGATAAGCCCACGATCGCTTCGGGCCGGCTAGAATGGTCCCGGAGCTGCTGATGCCGATCTATGAGTATCGATGCGAAGGCTGTGACAAGACCTTCGAGATTCTTCAGCGTCTCGGCGCGGGGGCCGATGACCTCGAGTGTCCGCACTGCGCCGGTCGCCATCTGAGCAAGCAGTTCTCTACGTTTGCGGCTTCCACGGCCCCGTCGAGTTCGGCCGGCGCCGGCGGTGACTGCGGCGCGCCGGGCTGCGGTACCGGCTTCACCTGAGCGAGTTGAGCCAGGCCGCCCGGGGGGCGGCCGAGGGATGACTCGCGGCGAAGCGCCACGGGTCGATAGAATCGAGCCATGAGGCGCTGGTCGCTCCTCCTTGTGAGTTGGTTCGCCGTCACCGGCCTTGTCGCCGCCGACGAGATCTACCTGTCGGAGTTCACGGCCATCATTCCCGACTGGTACCCGGAGGCCGAGTTCACTCTCGAGCCCGAGCCGGGGCGCGACATGGTGATCTACGAGGTCACCCGATTTCCCGACGCGGTCGAGCCGCGCCGGGAGCACCTGCAGCAGGCGGGTGACTTCTGGGAGCGGGCGCGAGAAGCGGTCAAGGCGCGGGGTTGGGACGACTTCGATCGAGCGGTCGCTGACGGTTTCGAGCTCATGTTTGGTGACGACAATCACTACGCGAGTCGCGAACACATCGCTGACGGTCGGGTGCTCGACCCTGAGCGTCCGGAGTTCCTGATCTATTACGACACCGGTACCAGCATGAGACTCGCGGGGCTGATGTTCCTCGCCGAGCCGGGTACGCGCGGACCGCAGTTTGCCGGCCCTCTGTCGATTTGGCACTTCCACATCTGGGAGCGGGAGCTCTGTCTCTGGCGTGAACTCCTCGTAGAAGGGTTGGCGGGAGACGAGGGGTGTCCGGAGGGGATTGCGGATTATCGGAGCCCCGAGATGCTCCATCTCTGGTTCTTCGATCATCCTCAGGGCATGTTCGCGACCGGTATGGACCTCGAGCCCTTCCAGATCAAGGCGCTCGAAGACGTCGAGTTCTGAGTTGCCGAAGTGACGCAGCTCACTGCGAGGAACGGTAAGAATCGCCGATCCTGAGGGGGCAGGACTTTGCGCGGGAGCCGATTTGCTCGGCGTCTCGCGGAGAGGAGCTCCCAGATGGCGAAGATCAAATGCGAGAACTGTGGTGGTGCCGTGCTCTATGAGGCCGGCAGTGCACCGCATGGCACGACGACGATCTGTCCTCGATGTTCATCTGTCATTCCGGTGAGTCTGGTCGAAGAGGCGCTCGAGAAGCGCGTGGCCGCGTCCGGTGGCCGAACGGTGGGTCTCGAGTCCTATCGCACCGGAACGATCGTGCTCGAGTCCGAAGCCGAGATCATGGACACGCCCTCGCTCGAGGTGAAGGTCAAAGGCTTCCTGACCCAGGACGGACTTCCGCCCGACGAAGCCGACTACCGCCTTCGAGGTGACGCCACCATCGTCGGGCGTCGCGAGGGGCAGATCATCCTCGACGACCCCGCGGTCTCGTCGCGACACTTCCAGGTCGAAGAGTTCACCGGCCGTTTCTTCGTGCGCGATCTGGGCAGTAGCAACGGTACCTTCCTGAACGGGAAGATGATCCGTTCGGCCCAGCTCGAGAGCGGCGACCGGATTCAGGCCGGTACGACGATCTTCACGTTCTCGGTCCGCCACACGATCCCGACCTAGCCGTCGGAAGACGACTCGTCGGCCGCAGGTCTCGCGCTGCCATAGCTCGCCGGCGCGCCTTCCGCGGGCGTCGACGCCTCGATGAAGTCGCGAATGTGCTGATTCGAAGTCGCCAGATCCTCGAGGCGCAGGTACATCATGTGGCCGCTCTCGTAGCCCTTGAAGCTCATGCGGTCGGTCAGCCGGCCGCTCGGGTCGAGGTTCCACATCACGTACTTGGCGGTGAAGTAGTCGGTGGCGCCGTCGTAGTAGCCCGACTGGACCATGACGTGGAGGAAAGGGTTTTGCGCCATCGCTTGGCGTAGTTCCTCGCCGACATCGTGATCGTTGCGACCCTCCCAAGGGCGGACGGGGCCGAAGAGGTAGTACTGGAGGTCGGTTTCGAAACCGAGCTCGTCGCGCAGATAGTGGTTGATCGCCGGCGCGAAGGCGTGGTTCCAAGAGGTCAGCTCGGCGGGGTAGTCGTAGCGCGAGCCGGCGTCGGCGCGATCGACGCCGAGGTAGCGCGAGTCGAGGCGGCCGATGGTGAAGCCCTGGTCGCGCAGGAGCTCCTTCCAGAAGGCTGAGGCGGGCACCGCCAGGTTGTGGTCGCGCACGAACTCTTCGGAGAGGCCCGAGTAGCGGGCGACCTTCGCCGCGATCTGGTCTCGTCGATCCTTCGCCAGGAAGCCTCCATGGGCGAGCGCCGGCAGGTACTCCTCGATCGTGAAGCCCTCGACCTCATCGAGGAAGTCGGCGAGCGCCATCGCTTGGAGATCGGCCGCCAGCTGTCGGTGGTAGTGGGCGGCGGCGGCGTAATAGGGGAGCTTCAAGACCGGCGAGCGCGGCGCCGGCCCTTCGGGCGACATGCCGAGACCGGTCGGCGAGACCAGGATGACGCCGTTGAGGTACATCCAGTGCCGATTCTGGAGCTGCCCCGCGAGTCCTGAGACGCGCGTCGTTCCGTAGCTCTCGCCGATCAAGTACTTGGGCGAGCGCCAGCGGCCGCGCCGTGAGATGAAGACGTCGATCCAGTTGGCTAGATAGGTGATGTCGGCCTCGACACCAAAAAACGTCTCGCGATCGACCTCGTCGTCGAGCACGCGCGAGAAGCCGGTGTTGGCCGGGTTGACGTAGACGATGTCGGCCACGTCGAGAATCGAGTGCGGGTTGTCGCGCACGCCGTACGGCTGGACCGGATAGCCCTCGTCGTCGATCACCAGTTGCTTCGGGCTCGTATAGCCGAGGTGCATCCAGAGTGAGCCCGACCCGGGACCGCCGTTGAACGAGATGAAGATCGGTCGGCGCGCCATGTCGGAGACGTCGGTGCGCTCGTAGTAGGTGTAGTGGAGGGCCGCGATGGTCTTGCCGTCCCGCCCGTAGACCGGCTGGGCGCCGGTGGTCACGCGATAGGGCACCTTTGCGCCCAGGATCGTCGCCTCTGCGGTCTTGCTGATTTCGAAGTCGGCTTCGAGCTCGCGCTCGGGCAGTGCGGCCATCTTGCCCTGGCTGCCCATCGCTTCCTTCTCCCCGCGATCCGAGGCGTGGGCGAGCGGCGTAGAAGAGAGGGCGGCGAAGGCGATCGCAACAGCGATCGTCGCGGTGGGCCGGCTGCGGAACATCTGCATGGAACCTCCTCCAGTCTGGCTCTCTTTGGGGTGCCCGAACCGGGCCGCCGCAGGCTAGCACGGCCGCGCTAGCTGTTCGTTTCTGCTACCTTGACGGCTTCCACCTCCGGAGGATTTTTCTATGGCGTGGCACAAGAAGCTCCATTGGCGCATCCTGCTCGGGCTCATACTGGGCGTCGGCTACGGGGTCGTAGCGGCGGCTCTCGGCTGGGGCGACTTCACCTCGGACTGGATTGCGCCGTTCGGGAAGATCTTCTTGAACGCCCTGAAGCTCATCGGCGTGCCGCTCGTGCTCGGTTCGTTGGTCACCGGCGTCGCCTCGCTGAGTGACATTCGCAAACTGTCGCGAATCGGCGGCCGCACGATCGCCATCTATGTCGGCACGACCGCGGTCGCGGTGACCATCGGCCTGCTCGCTGTCAATCTGATCCGGCCCGGAGACCAGGTGCCGGACGCGGTGCGCGCCGACCTGCAGTCGACCTACTCGGAAGAGGTGGAGCGCCGCGATTCCGCCGCCGAGGTGACTCGCGAGCGCGGGCCGCTCGACATGTTCGTCGAGCTGGTGCCCGACAACTTCTTCGCTTCGGCCTCGAACAACCGCAACATGCTCCAGGTGGTGATCATCTCGATCTTGCTCGGCATCGGTCTGATCCAACTGCCACCCGAACGAGCCAAACCGCTGATCGATGTCTTCGACAGTCTGAGTCAGGTGGTCATCCGGCTTGTCGACCTGATCATGAAGATGGCGCCGATCGGTGTCTTCGCCTTGATTGCCGGCACCATCACCTCGGTCGCCGGCGACGATCCGAGCCAGATCACGCAACTACTCGGAGCCCTCGGCCTCTACATGCTCACCGTGGTCGGTGGCCTCGGCCTTCACCTCCTCATCACCTACGGCACCCTGCTCAAGTTCTGGACGCCGCTGGGGTTCAAGACCTTCTACCAGGGCATCGCCCCGGCCCAGCTGGTCGCCTTCTCGACCAGCTCGAGCGGCGCCACTCTGCCGCTCACGATGGAACGGGTCGAGGAGAAGCTCGGTGTCAACGAGGAGGTCTCGTCGTTTGTCCTACCGCTGGGCGCCACCATCAACATGGACGGTACCGCGCTCTACCAGGCGGTCGCCGCCGTGTTCATCGCGCAAAGTCTCGGCATGGAGGTCGGGCTCGCCGCGCAGATCACGATCGTCTTGACTGCGGTAATGGCGTCGATCGGCACACCGGCTGTACCGGGTGCCGGCATCATCATGTTGGTCATCATTCTCGAGTCGATCGGTGTTCCGAGCGCCGGCATCGCGCTGATCCTCGGCGTCGATCGCCTGCTCGACATGCTGCGGACCGTGATCAACGTGACGGGAGATGCGACGGTGGCGAGCGTGGTGGCGACAGCCGAAGGGCAGATCGGACCGCCGGATCTCAGCGAAGACGACGACGAGATCGTGCTCAGCCGCTAGTGCCGAGTGCGTGCCCCTTTTGAGGTCGGCCTCGACCCTAGGTGGCCCGTGTCCAGTGGCGGTCGAGTCGTGCCATCCCGGCGAACATCTCGAGGATCTCCGGAGCCCTGGTGTCGCCCTCGAAGTCGCGGTAGAGCGTGTGCACGTTGACGAAGATGCGCTCCGGGTCGAGCCAATCGCGATAGGCCTCGAGCTCGATCTCGCGCACGGCCTCGTCGACCGAGAGTCCGGCGTCGTGTCGGCCGCGTGCCTCGACAGTTAGCCATTCGAGATATTCGACGGTCTCTTGCAGTCCAGAGAGGTCCGTGATGGGGCCGTGCCCAGGGATGACGACGTCGACCGGCAGCTCCAGCAACTCGCGACAGGCGCGAATCCAGTTCGAGACCGGGCCTTGCCAGATGACCGGATGGGCGTCTTTGAACAGGATGTCGCCGGTGAAGAGCACCCGCTCGTCGGGGACGTGGACGACCGTGTCGCCGAGCGTGTGCGCGGGGCCGACCTCCCAGAGCTCGACCCGCCTGTCGCCCACCTCGAGGGTGAGCCGTCCCTCGAACGTCTGATCGGGCAGTACCGACTCGTTGTCGCGAAAGTCGAACTCTTCGAAGAGGGGCAGCGCGAAGGGCGCGGTCTCGGCCAGCCAGGCGACGTTGTGAAGCCCCACTGCGCCGGAGACTCGGCCGATCATGCGGCCCGCGCCGCCGAGCGACGACATGAGCCTCGAGGCGCGCAGCAGGAGAGCGTTGCGCTGTGGAGGCGCCGCTCTCAAATCCTCGACACAGCCCCTACTCCCGACGATGCGCGAGCCGGTCATCACCGAATTGCCGTAGCAGTGGTCGCCGTTGCCGTGGGTGTTGACAACCGTCCCGATCTGCTGCGCAGCCGCCGAGGCGTGGCGCATGGTCGCCAGCATCTCGAGCGTCAGCTTCTTGTCGAACAGGGTGTCGACCAGGAGGCACTGGTCCCCGTCTACGATCAGGCCCGAGTTGCTGTAGCCCCACGAGCCGGGGAGCTGCGTGTAGGCGAGGACGCCCGCAGCCACCTCGGTGAGCGTCTTCCTGACCTTCATGTTGGGAGCATAGCGGCCGCGCTAGAACAGCTCTTCGCCGGGTAGCTCGGCGGCCTGCCGGATCCACTCTTCGAGCTGTGCCTCGTCGAGCACATCGTCCTCGTGGATGCTGAAGTAGCGGACCTGTTCGTGCTTCGACTCGCCTGACGGGGGTGGCTTCAGGTCAGCCCCTCGATGGAAGGTCAGCTTCACGTATCGAGTGAAGCAGTAGAAGCTGAGGAACCAGCCGCGACCGTCGATGCCGTAGAAGGGCGAGTTCCACCGCACCGCTTTCCGAACCTCGGGGACCACCCGCTCGACGAGGGCGTCGATTCGCCTCCCGATCTTCGACTTCCAGCCGGGCATGGCCGCGATGTACTTCTGGACCGGCGCGTCGCCGTCGGCCTTGGCGATCTGCGGGTTGCCGCCAGTGAGGAGCCTGGGGCTCTCGAGTTCGTCGGGCATGGGCTCGGCCTCTAGAGCCCGTAGAGCTCTTTGACCTCGTCAGGGACTTTGCTCATGTCGATCACGATCCCCCGCTCCGCTCCCAGGCGGCCGACGATTGCACCCACCTCCTGAGGGCTCCCCGCGTTTGCCTTGCGCACCTCCATCGCGACCGCGTCGAAGAAGTCGCCGAACTTCCCCTTGGACGTTCCGACCAGGAGGATCGCTTCTTCGTCGCTCGCGTTCCAAACCGCGTGAAGGCCGTTACGCGGCAAGAGTACGAAACCCCCGGCGCCGATGGTGTTGTGCTCCACACCGGTCAGGAACGTGACCGTGCCTTCCCGAACGTAGAAGAACTCGTCCTCGTGCGAGTGAGTGTGGGGCGGCGCTCCCGGCGCTCCGGCGGCGATGCGGATCTCGAAGAAGCTCATGCCGGCGAGGTTGGTGTCGGCGTCGGCGAGACGAAGCGTCGGATGAAGTGGGAAGGCGATGGCCTCTCCTTCGCCGCTATCTAGGACGATCGGCTCGTGGCCCTCGGTCTGTTCGGAGTCGGCGCGTCCGGGGGCTCCCCAGACGGTTGCGGTCGCAACGGCACACACGAGGACTCGGGTGAGATTCGATGGCATGACTCTCCTTTGTGTGACGGGCCGGGCGATGCCCAGCCGCCCTGCTCGTGGATGCCGTCGAGTCTAGTCGACGGGGTGAAACGGCTTGCCGTAGAGCGCGTTGACCACCACCCGCCGCCCCTTCTCCAAGGGCACACGCACGGTCGTGCTGGGCACCGCGGGTGTGAGGCCGTGCTTCGCCATCTCGTCGTCGAGAGTTGGTGCGTCGACTAGAAAGCACGGCCCGGAAGAGAAGCCCTCGTACAAGTGCTCTTCGCCGGGAAGGCGCCGGATGCCCGTGCCGTGCAGATCGGTCTCGGGGTCGAAGAGCGAGACCAGGAGGTGCCCGCTTTCCGCCAGGACCCGCGCGCTCTCCGACAGAGCTCGATGCCACTCCTCGGAGCTCGAAGCGCAGTGATATACGCCGAGCGCGAGCATGAGCTGAAAGCTGCGGGTCTCGAACTCGCCGAGATCGTCCATCCGCCCAAGCCGGATCCGTCGCTCGGCCTCTGCCTCGCCGACGAGTGCCGCCACTCGATCGCGGGTGTGAGCGACCATCGCGCGCGAGGCGTCGCGCGCCTGTACGTCGAAGCCGCGCTCGGCCAGCACCACGGTGTTGCGGCCGCCTGCGCATCCGAGATCGAGCACCGTGGTGGTGGTCGGGTCGCGAACGCGGTCGATCAGCTCCAACATGCGGCGGTCGGCCTCGCGGTTCGCGAAACTCGACACCGTCTCAGACTGTTCCCACTTCGAGGTGCTCTCGTGGGTCATCTCGCTTGCCCTAGCGACCTAGGGGTATAACCGAGCTCCGGCTCGAGGCCGGAGGGCGGTAGCAGGCGAGTCAGTTCGACCAACTCGTACATCTCCGACTGACCCTACTCGTCGAGGCTCTGCCAGAGAACGTGCACGATCTTCCACTTGCCGGCATACTTGGCGAGGTGGAAGTAGTCGACACCCCAGGCGGCGGTGAGCTTGGCGCTCGCCGTCTGGTTGAGCAGGTCGAGAATCTCGACCTTCTTGGGAGCGTCGGCGGGCGCGCCGCCGCTCTCCTTGAAGTACTTGCCCGCCAGCTCGACCAACTGGTCGTAGGTCATCGGGATCACGCGCCATTCGTCTTGCGCGGCGCGCCGCGCGAAGCCGAACTTCTGGAGATCCGGATGGACGCTGCGCTCGATCAGCTCCGGCTTCACCTCGTAGACCCCTTCGACGTAGTCGAGGACGGCGCGCTCGACCCCTGCTCGGTCCTCGGCGGTCTCAGCCGCCGCAAGGGTCACGCTGACGAGCAGCAGGGCGGCGAAAGTGGTCGCAGTCGTTCTCATCGTGGATCTCCTCTGATCTCGTAGTGGAGGCTCAGGAACTGAGGGCTCTCGCCAGGTATACGTCGAGACCCCCGGTGGTGTACTAGACGAGGCGATGTGGGTCGACGAACTGCCCACGACGCTAGCCGGACGGGTCTGCTTTCAGGACGATTACCGTGGTGTCGTCTCCGGAGGGGTGGCCGTCGAGGAATTCGGATACGCCATCAAGCACCGCGGCGACGATGCGCTCGGCGGAAGCGGTGCGATTTGCCACGACCAGATCGACGAGCCGCTCAAATCCCAGCTCTTCGTCGAGGTCGTTCGCGGCCTCCGTGACGCCATCGGTGTAGAGGAGCAGCGTGCTGCCGGGCGCCAGGTGAATCTCTTCACTCTCGTAGCGGCTCTCGTCGAGCAGCCCGATGGGCGCGCCGCCGATCTCGAGACATCTCCAGCTACCGTCGGCTTCAACCAGGATCGGCGGCACGTGGCCGGCGTTGACGTAGGTCGCCGCCCCGCTGTCGAG
This sequence comes from Candidatus Multivoradales bacterium, assembly GCA_965212505.1. Taxonomy (GTDB): domain Bacteria; phylum Acidobacteriota; class Thermoanaerobaculia; order Multivoradales; family JAHEKO01; genus JAHEKO01. Next base: position 3,421,918 of record OZ243123.1, on the reverse strand, counting down.
ATTCATGCTGGCGTAGAAAAGCGTGCCGTAGTGCCGAGGCTCGGTGGTGCGGCAAAACTCCTGGTTGAGGCGTCGAAGTCGCTCGGACAATCCCTCTCGTCCGGCGACCAAGGAGCGGATGCCCAAACGGAGCGCGGGCATCAGGAGAGCCGCCGGCATGCCCTTGCCTGAGATGTCGGCGATGACGACAGCGCACTGACGGCTGCCGAGCTCAATGAAATCGTAGTAGTCGCCACCGACTCCTCGCAGTAGCTCGGTCTTGGCAGCGAAGTCGAGCCCGCTCGCGGGTGGATCGTTCAGCGAGATGAGGCGCTTCTGGACGGCTGCGGCCATCTCGACCTCGCTCGCCAACTCGTCTCGCTGGCTGCGGGCGAGCTCGAAGATCCGACGACGTTCGGCTCCGAGTCGACGGAGGAAGAAGACGATCACCAGGAAGACGCCCGCGATCGCCAGATCCTGGAAAAACGACAACCACGGATCGGCGGTATCGCCGAGGGGTCCGAACCACTGCCGAAGCGCGATACATGCGACCACCAGACCGAGAGTCGTCCGGAGCCTGTGGGAGAGGGCGCTGTAGCTGATCGGGATCAGATAGAGCGGCCCGAGCGAGAGCCGCGGACCCGCAACGGCGTCGGCGATCGCGATCGATGTGATCGTCAGCAGGATTAGTGCAGTCTCGACCGCAACAATCCTCTGTTGGAGCGATTCCAGGTTCATCGGCTAGCGGGCAAGTATCCGCTCGGGCTCCAAGCCCTCGCGGGAGGGCGAGTCTACTTCGACCCGGGGTCATGACCCGCGTCCGGTACGGCACCCGGTGGGATGCAGAAAAAGACTGGCGGGTTCTGCCCTGGAATCCGTACTCTCCTTGAAGCCCCGAAGCGCGATGACAAGATTGCCTGGGGACGAGCCGCGCCATGGAAGCGCACTTCGAGCCTCCCAGAGGAGCCTAACGATGAGCCGAAACGCGAAGAAGCGGTGGATGATTCTGGCGAGCCTTGCGGGGCTCTTGGCTCAACCGCTCGGGGTGCTCGCTGACTCGGACGTGCGGGAGGATCTGGAGATATTCCAGCTCCAGTCGACGATCAAGGAGGGGAACGAGGCGCAGTGGGTGGTGCGGCTCGACCAGCGGCCTCGAAAGACCGGTTTCGAGGGCTACCGGCCGACCTCAGAGGCCGCTTCGACATGGGAGCCGGAGGTTGATTTCCGCTGGAACTTTGGCGACGACACCGGCTGGATTTCGACCGGCCCGCGGCCGAGTATCACTCACCGCTACATGAAACTAGGCGTCTACTCACTGCGCGTCGAGGCGCGGAGCCCGGGAGGAACGATCTCGGATGTTCTACCGGTCAGTGTCGTAGACCGTGACTACTACAGTCCCTCGATCAACGCGATCGAGATCGACCCGGCGCGCTCCCTCTACGAGTTGACCGCAGGGATCAGCAACCCCTCTCAAGACGAACTGACCGTAGCCTGGAACTTCCTGCAGCGCGGGCTCGCCGCACCCTTCCCTGCCCAGGAGGGCACGGACCTATGGCGTATTCAGCGCCAGTTCCCGCCAGGTCTCCACGAGGTTCAGGTGACCTGGGAGGGAGACGACGGCACTCGGGCGACAAAAACCATCGAGCTCAAGGCCGGGCCGGACTTCAGCGACCTGGAGGATCTCACCGAGCGAGTGGCCGAGCAGGGTCTTGGGACTCGGTTCGAGGGCTCGTTTCACGGCGGGCTCCCGAATGCGAGGCTCGTCGGCGAAGTCAGGCCCTTCGCTGGCATCTTCTTGGGGTCGACAGGGTCGGGGCAGTGCCGGTTCATGATGACCGCCTGGGACCCTAAACAACTCGTCATGGTTCAGCTCATTGCCAACGTTCCAGGCCTACCAAAGAACGGGATCAGCTATCAGTACTCCGGCTCGATTGCCCAGTTGGCCGCGAAACCGAACGCGACAGAGTATCTCGAGGCGTCCTCGCTGAGCGGCTTCAACGAGAGGGTGAGCGCTCTCGTCGGCCGGCGCCGTGCTCAAGGCGACCTCGATGAGGACGTGTCGGACTCTGAGATCAACACCGAGTTGCGCCGGCAGGGTGCAGAGTTCGTTCAGGTTGGCGACCGGGAATCACAGCTGGAGAACAGCACTCCGGTTGAGATTTCACCGCTGGTTGGCGACAAGGAGGAGGGCTATAGAGGGGTCGAGGGGACGGTGCAGATCAAGTTCCTGCCGCCCGAGCGCGTCGTTGGGATCCTCGACGTGGTCATGGAGGGTGGCGCAACCTACGATTCGCTGTCGTGCACCAAGGGCCGTCCGTACAAGGGTGGGATGTGCAAAGAGCTGACTCTCAAGGCGGAGTTTGTGCTCGATCTCGAGACGGCGCCGCGCGATGGTGTGGTCATATACCAGGGGTGCGCTCCGAAGGCCGAGTTCGCGATCGACAGTATCTACGGCCCGCAGCATGAGGAGCTGCATCACCACGATCGTCACGCTCGCGTCGCCGTCAGCTTCGACTCCAAACTCGATCCCGAGACTCTCGACGACACGACCCTCCAGCTCGGCTATCGCGATCGCTCCGGCCGCTTCGTCGAGGTGGAGAGCCGGATTCACCGTGACGACGACAGCGCTTACATCGTTCCGGTCGAGGAGCTCTGGGGAGGAGTGCGGTACAAGGCGCGAATCAAGATCGGCGAGGAGGGAGTGCGGGGGCTCAATAGTGGCTACCTGAAGAGTGAAGACCTCGAGGAGGACAGGCTCGAGTCCGACGACTGGTATGTCCTCAGAGACTTCTGGACTCGACTCGACTTCGCGTCGAAGGTGGGGAAGAAGCGGAACCTGGCGTGCCATCTGTGGCAGGGAGCCCGCGACGCGCCACTCATCGCGGGGAAGCCCGCCGTCGCTCAGGTGCTCGCGAGTTGGGAAGAGAATTCTCGCGTTCACCCGGACGATCAGTGGAAGGCGTTGCCAGCGAAGGTCCAGCTCAAAAAGAAGGTCGATACCGGGTGGGTCGTGATCGCCGAGACCGGGCTACCCGAGAACGGAGGTGGGCATACGTTCCCTCGACCCGACCTCGCTCCGCCGCCGACCCCGGAGGCTCGGAGCACCGCCAGGCTCGGTTTCCTGCCCGATCGGGAGCACCCGGACCTTCTCTCGGTCAGCCTGGTAGTCGACCGCAACACCCCGGCGGACAAGTGGTGGCCCTACTACAGCACCCTTTGCAGCGCGCCGCTTTGGAAGCACGAGCCGAAGCTCATCGTGGAGCTCGTTCCGGTTCTTGCTCCCTGGACGGATGAGCAGATCCCCGCCTCCGATCTCCAAGACCTCGCGGGCCAGTTGACGATCGATGTCCGATCTCGCTTTCCTCTGCGAGATGTGGAGGTGCGAGTCGGCGACCCGGTGGATGCACACCATGGAAGCCAATTCTTGGAAACCGACTTTGGCCCCGGCTTCTTCTTGCAACTGGCGGACACGCTCGAGTGGAAGCGCCGCATCGACCGTCAGCTGGCGGAGCGGGCGGACCCCGGCGAGGTCGACGTCGTCGTCGGTATCTTCGAGAAGAGGCTTCCCAAGTTCTGGATCCCGCGTCGGGCGCAGTCGATTGCCGCGGCCTATCCGTCTGTGCTCGAGGTGATTCACACCGACACGGAGGTGGCCGTGGGGAACACGCTGCACCAGCTCGGACACGTCTTCGGTCTCGAGGACGTTCCGCACACTCAATCCGACCCTGATAACGACTTCGACATCAGTCGCTTCGATTCAGTCGAGTCGCTGTACGCTGCGATGGATGCTGGAGCCGCGGGCCACTTCTCGTCGAATCCCCTCGAGTGGCACGATGGCTTTGCCCACGCCCTGATCTCGGAGTCCAGTGTGCAGTTCTACAGCTCCGAGATCGGCGGGTTCGACCAACATCCATTGATGAACCCCAGCAGCTCCGATCTGTCCGAGAGGCTACTGCTGCGTCATCACTACCTGAAGGCGATGCGGGTGATCGAGAGATCGGTACTGTCTCGGGGCGTCGCGGTCGAGTAGGGGGTCGGAAGCGCCAGCGACCGTGTGAGAGACGCTAACCCATCTGGCCAGGCACCCGCAGCCGCAGCGGCGCGATGAAACTACCCAGATAGTTGATCAGCCAGGTCTTCGAACCCGGCCGATCTCATGAACTCAACGACCTCATCGATCACGTAGCCTGGCGTTGGCCAGCCCGCGGACGAGAGCTTGTTGCTCTGCGCAACGAACCCTTCGAAGGCGGCTCGAGTCGGCCGGGGGATCTGAGTCTCCTCAGAAAAGATCTTGCTCAGGCGCCGTTCGATTTCGTCGAGGCGCTGCCGGTCGAGAAAGAGCCCGCGTAGAGAGACCCCCACGATCTCGCTCAGGCTGGTGGTGGCGTCGAGCGGGTTGGCCTCGAGCAGCACGAAGTCAGCTCGTTTGCCGACTTCGACGGTGCCGAACCTTCCCTGTTGGCGGAAGGCGCGAGATGGATTCACCGTCGCTGTCGCAAGCGCCTCGGCCGGCGTCATGCCGAGCTCCTCGAAGATTCGCACCTCTTCCTGGAGAGCGAACCCGGGCACCATGTAGGCGTAGGTGCCGGTGTCGGTTCCGGCCAGGAATCGGTTCGTCAGTGGTCGGATGTCGGCGAAGAGCTTCCGAGACATCGGATAGATGCCTTGCCGCAGTTCGGTGACCCGGTCGATCTCGGCCTCGGATTCTCGCTGCCACATCGCACGCATCCAGCGGGGCACGAGAGGAAGGGAACCCTCTTCCTCCACGAGTGCGCGACTCTCCGGGCCTCGTAGATGAGAGTGGTAGGTCGTGAATGTCGGGGTATGCCACATCTCGGCTCCGCGAGTGGCTGCGATGTAGTCCTGCTCGGTGATCTGGAGTGTCTGGTCGAAGATGTAGCCCTTGAAGTGCTCGTTCGTGCGAAAGCCGGCGGCGATGGCGTCGGTAATCGGGATCTCGTTCGGGATGTGTCCCGCGACGTCGACGCCGGCCTTGCGCGCGGCCTCGAAGATCGCACCGAACAGCGGCTCGGGCATCGAGTTGTGGATCTTGATGAAGTCGTAGCCGGCTGCGACCTGCTCTTGCACGAACGCGTGGGCCTGCTCCTCCGAGTCGACGCCGGTCATGTAGAAGTCCCACGGTCGGTTCGAGAGGATGTGTCCGGCCACGATGAGACTTGGCGCCAGCAGCTCGCCCCGACTCGCCTGGGCACGTGCCTCGAGCATCCATGGGAAGCCGTCCATCTCGCGCAGCGTCGTGACACCGCGGGTGAGATACACGAGGAGCTGACTCGGGCTGCTGATGGTGTGGGAGTGGCTCTCGACCAGGCCGGGAATCAAGAAGAGCCCGTGCGCGTCGACTCGGTCCGCGTCGTCGGGAGCCTGGGCTTCCGCCGACGGAGTCACGGCTCGGAACTCGCCGCCCTCGACCACGACCGAGTGCTCTGCGAGCGGGCCGCGCCCGGTCATCGGTACGACGGTGGCGCCCTCGACCAGGAGCGCTCGGCCGGTGGAGCGCCAGCGTTCTGAGAGCTCGACCAGCAGAGCCGTCGCCTGCTGCTCCTCCCAGAGCCTCGCCCAGGTCGCCCCCTGTGCCTCGTCGAGGTTGGCGATCGGCTCAGGGGCGGGCGTCGGTTCTTCGGTTCCTCCACAGGCTAGGAACAGGGCCAGTGCCAGGAAGGGCAGTTTGGGTTGGCGGAAGTGAACTCTCATTGCGCCCTCTTGTACCGAGTCAGACGGGTTGAGGTTACAGCCTGTCTCGATCTGACTCGAGTGCCGGTCGATCGACAACCTGAGCCAGTGCTGGCAATCGATGGCGTCCTCGAGCAGCTGGCGAGCCTCAACGATCGTTTGGCGAGGGTCTTCGAGTGTTGCTACTTCCTCGGCTTGAGCGAAGCGGAGACCGCAGAGGCTCTCGATCTGAGCCTCCGGACGGTGCAAAGGGACTGGGGCAAGAGCAAGGCCTGGCTGCGCTCGGAGCTCGAGGCGAGGTAACCGATCGAGCCCCGCGCTCTACTGCCCGCCGCGCACCGGCCAGACGGAGTCCGTGAAGCTGTCCTTGTCGCCCGAGTCGCTGGGTTTGCCGGTCGCGAGGTTGACGCTCCAGGCATTCGCCGGAGTCGAGACGTGGGTTGTCGACGACCAGTAGAAGACGGACTGCGCGCTGACGAAGGGGTGCCCGGCGGGAAGCGCGGGATCGGTTTCGCCGAAGTCGACCAGGCTCGCCAGTTCGCGAATGTTCGGCAGGCGCCAGTCGTCGTAGGTCATCGCCGCATAGTTCGCGCAAGCGATCGCGGAGCTGTTGAGCGACGCGACCCAATCGAGGGCCGCCTGCCAGCCGATCTGTCCGTCCGGGCAGTCCGCGTCCTGGAGCCACATCAGTCCGGTCAGACGGTCCGTGACCGTGCCGTCTCCGTTGTCGACGAAGCGCGGGGTCGGCCACGGGACGCCAGCGAGAAGCTCGCCGTCTTCGCCGGTTCCGCTACAGCCGCGCGAGGCGCCCTGGTCGTCCCAGCAGCCGGTCTGTCCGGTGTCCTCGACGTGGGCCGTTCCGCCCCCGGACGCCGTCGATTGAACGGAACCGTCAGGGAACATGAAGCCGCCGGATGTCGATTCGATGATGCCGTCAGCGGAGATCGTCGTCTGCGTCGCCAAGGGTCCGCTCGTGAGCCCCAGTACGACCATGAGAGCGGCGGTCGCCGCGAGCCATCTCTTCGAGGTTGTCCTCATCTCCTGCTCCTTTCTTTCGACTCCCAGAGGGCCGCTCATTTGCCGCCCCGGACCGGCCAGACGAAGCCGCCGGCAGGTTTGGGGCTCTGGGTGGCAGTACCCGTCAGCATGGACACACCCCAGCCGTTGTTGGGGAAGGGGAAGTAGGAGGACGAGGACCAGTAGTTGGCGCCCAACGTCTCCACACTCGCGAACGGGTGCCCGGAGGGAAGCGCCGGGTCCCATTCGCCGTAGTCGACCAGGCTCAGGAGCTCTTTGACGTTCGGGAGTCGCCAGTCGGAGAACGTCATCGCCGCGTAGTTGGTGCAAGCGACTGCCGAAGTGTTGAAGGACTCGATCCAGTCCAAGGAGTCCTGCCAAGCTCCGCCACCGGAGCAGTTCGCGTCTTCGAGCCAGATCAAGCCCGTCAGGTGATCGGTGATGGTTCCGTCACCGTTGTTCGCAAACCGGGGCGTGGGCCACGTCACCCCCGCGAGTGTCTCGCCGTCCTCCCCGGTCCCGGCGCAATTTCGAGCGTTGCCGTCCGCGTCGAAGCACTGGCTGGCGTCGACGCCGGAGTCTTCGACGAACGCCGAGCCGCCCTGGGCGACCGAGGTTTGTACCGAGCCGTCGGGGAACTTGAAGCCGCCCGAGCTCGAGTGCACGACGCCGTCTGTCGAGATCGCCTTCTGCGCGGCTGCAGGGTGGGCCGCTGACAAGACGAGCACTGTGAGAAGACCGACTGTCGGCCGATTGATCATGAGAGTTCTCCTTCCAGCTCGGTTCGTTAGCCAAGGCGTGGTTGCTGTTCGGTTTGGCTCATTCAAGTGGTTGGCGGGAGTTGTGTTTGTGAAACTTACGCCGTAAACTTACGTAGTAAGTCTGCGGGCGGCGACGAACGAACACCGAGACCTCGTACGCCACGCGCCCATGAAACCCGAGGAGAGAGCATGGAACCGTTGAAGACAAAGCCGCACTACGACTCCCGCCATTCGAGACCAACCCCGGCCAAGCCCCAGGACGCACCAGCGTCTGATGACAACCTCAGCGAGCCCTTCGTTCGTCGAGCGCAGACGATGAGGGCGATCGCCTATCGCGAGTACGGCTCCCCAGAGGTTCTCCAGCTGGAGAGAGCAAGCAGGCCCGTTGCCGGCAAGGGCTCGGTACTGGTGAAGGTAGCTGCCGCAGCAGCCAACCCTTACGACTGGCACTTCATGCGAGGTGAGCCGTACTTCATGCGGCTGTTCACCGGATTGCGAGGCCCGAAGGCGAGCTGTCTTGGCGTCGATTTTGCGGGTCAGGTGGAGGCGGTCGGCCAGGGCGTGACGCACCTGCGACCTGGAGACGACGTCTTCGGTGTCGCCGCCGGAGCTTTCGCCGAGTACGTCTCGGCTCCGGCCGGCCAGGTGGCCCGGAAACCGGGCAGCCTGAGTTACGAGGAGGCGGCGGCGATTCCTCTCGCTGCACTGACGGCGCTACAGGGCCTACGAGACGTAGCCGGGATCGAAGCCGGGCAGAGAATCTTGATCATCGGTGCTTCCGGCGGCGTCGGCACGTTCGCGGTGCAGATCGCCAAGACGTTCGGTGCTGAGGTCACCGGAGTGTGCAGCACGAGGAATCTGGATCTCGTGCGATCACTCGGAGCGGACCAGGTCATCGACTACACGCGAGAAGACTTCTGGCGGGCCGACAGTCGATACGACGTCATCTTTCAGCTGGCGGGGATGCGGTCGCCGTCGGACTGTGTCGGCTTGCTGGCCCCGACCGGTACGCTCATCCAGAGTAGCGGAGAGGCGAAGGGCCGCTGGCTCGGGCCCCTGCGGCGGTTGATTCAAGCGGCGGTGCTGTCCCGGTTCGTGGGCCAGACCCTGACGTCGGTCGACACGAAGCGTAGCCGGGAAGATCTCGAGTACCTCGCCGAACTCGTCGACGCGGGCCAGATCGAACCGGTCATCGATCGCACGTACTCGCTGAGTGAAACGCCGGAGGCGATCCGCTACCTGGAGCGAGGACGTGCTCGAGGCAAGGTCGTGGTTGCCGTTAGGGGCAGCCGATGACCCCCGCCCGCGCGCACCTGACTCGCGAACGCGTACTGCGTGCCGCCGTCTCGTTCGCCGACGAGAACGGGATCGCGTCCCTCACCATGAGGAAGCTCGGTCGAGAGCTCGGTGTCGAAGCGATGTCGCTCTACCACCACGTCGCCAACAAGGACGATCTGCTCGACGGCGTGGTCGAGTTTGTCGTCGGAGAGTTCGCTCTGCCCTCAGACGAGGAGCCCTGGATGGACGCCTTGCGAGAGACGGCCGTCTCGGTGCGCCGGGTCTTGCTGCGCCACCCCTGGGCCGCCCCTCTGGTCGAGTCTCGCGTGACGCCGAGCGGCGTACGGTTTCGCTATAGCGAAGCGGTGATCAGGGCCCTACGACAAGCGGGCTTCTCGACCGAACTGGCCTTCCGTGCGCAGCTGACGATCAGCAGTTTCATCTACGGTTTTGTTCTCCAAGAGGTGAGCTGGCCGTTCGAGCCCAACGATCTGCCCGAGGTTGCGGCGGCGCTTCAACCTCGGGTCACTGTCGAGGAGCACCCCTATCTCCTAGAGATGATGGGCTGGCTGATGGAGTCTCGATTTGCCGCTGCGGACGGTCACCGCCAGGCAGCTCACTTCGATCCAGAGTTCGGGTTCGGCCTCGATCGGGTCCTCGAGGCCCTGGAGAGGGCCAGACAGGACATTTCCCCTACCCCATAGCGCGCTGCGCGACCGAGCTCGAAAGCTCGGCGCTCTTGCAATCAACGAAGTACTGGAGCAAGAAACATGTTCACTACATCTCGAAAGATCGCCCGAAGGAAGAGACTCAACTCCCTCGCCGTCACCCTGATGTTGGCTAGCGCTCTGCTCAATGCCGCGTGTAGCGGAAGCGGCATCGTCGACGTTCGTATGGGCTCCTTGGAGCTCAAAACTCAAACGCTGGGTGCGAATGCCGATTCCGATGGCTACCAGGTTCGGATAGCCGGAGCCGAGTTCGATGCCACGCGACCCATCGGGAGCAACGACATGCTGGTCCATTCGGTCGTCTCCGAGCGCACCTACACGGTGACGTTGAGCGGCGTCGCGGCGAACTGCTCGGTCGACCCGGGCTCTCGAGCCGTGCAGGTGCCGATGAACGGCAGCGTCGCCCTGGAGTTTCAAGTCTCCTGCTCCTAGCGGAAAGGCTCCGCGCGGAGCTAGTCCGCCAGGTGTGTCGCTTTGATGTCAGAGCGCGAGACTGTCTTCGTCGAGTTGGTAGCCACGGTAGTCGACCCGGAAGAGGATGCTGTAGAGCGTCGGGATGAACACCAACGTGATTACCGTTCCGCACAGAAGGCCCACCATGATGCTCACGGCCATCCCCTCCCACATCTCTCCGCCGCTCAGGTAGAGCGGGAGTAGCCCGAGGACGGTGGTGAAGGTCGCCAGCACGATGGGGCGAAAGCGCTGTAGGCACGCGGCGATCACGGCCTCCTGGTCGTTTCGCTTCAGGTCGCGCTGCTCGATCTCGATCCGGTCGATCAGGACGATGGCATTGTTGATCACGATCCCGGCCAGGGAGATCACGCCGAGAAAGGGCATGAAGCCAAAGGGCTCGCGGAAGATCAGAAGGCCGAGCACCACGCCGATGATCCCGAGCGGGATCGTCAGGGTCACCATCGCCATCTTTCGAGCCGAGTTGAATTGGATGATCAGAAGCAAGATGATGATCGCGCCCGAAAGAGGCAGGTAGTTGATGACGGCGCCCATGTTCTCGGCCGTGTTCTCCGCATCGCCGCCGAGCCGGTAGGTGTACCCGTTCGGCCACGCTGCCGCCTGATCATCTAGCCAGGGTCTCAGTTCAGCGACAACGGCAGCTGCGTTGCCGTTCTCCGCCAGCTCGCTCGACACGTTGATGGTCCTGAACAGGTCGAGCCGTTTGATCTTCGAGTACTGCCACTCCGGGAGGATCGAGGCCACCTGCAAGAGTGGCACGCTTCGCCCGGAGTTCTGCGCCAGAACGTTCAGCGTCTCGAGGGCCGCGAGGCTCTGTTGCTGGCTCGCCCGACTTCGCATCACGATCGGAATCGACTTGTCTCCTTCGCGATACTCGCCTGTCCGGAACCCGTCCAGAACCGTCTGCAGCGAGGAGGCGACGTCCTGGCTTGTGACCCCGGCAGTTTGCGCTCGGGTCTGGTCGATCTCCACGACGAACTTCTTGCTTTTGGGTCCCCAGTCGTCTTTGACGTTCTTCGTACCCGCGGCGGAAGAGAGCTTGAGTTTGATGGTCTCTGCGATCCGGGCCAACACGTCCGGATCGTCGCCGGAGACTTTGACCTCGATCGGCGTACCGCCGCCACCGCCACCTAGCGGCGCCACCTTGATGTCCGCGTTGGGGAAGGTGCGGAAGCAGAACTGATCGAGCTCGGAGATGACCGCGTTGTTTGAGGCGTGCGAGGACGTGTTGACCAAAATGTGCGCGTAGCTCGAGTTCGCCTCGTCTGGGCTGTAGCCGAGGTCGTACGACTCCGGTCCTTTGCCGATGTAGGCCGACCAGTCGAGGACTCCGTGCTCGCGATCGCTCGTGACCTGTAGGGACGCGGTCATGTAGCGCTCGATTTGCTCGACCACCTCGGTGGTTCGTTCGATGCGTGTGCCGAGGGGCAGGTTCACGTCGACGGTGATCAGGTTCCGATCGCTGTCTGGGAAGAAGTTGAACGGAATGAACTTGAATCCCACCAATGAGAGGAGGAACGCGGCAAAGACAGCGGGCACCACGATGTACTTTCGACCCAGTGCGATCAGAATGAGCTTCCTGTAATAAGCCTTGAGCCACAGGATCACGCGATCGATGAGGCTCGCCTTTGCCTGACTCGCCTGAACTCTCAAAAAGAGCGCGCAGAGCATGGTGATCACGGTCAACGCGAGGACCCAGGACGACAACAGAGCCAGGGAGATCACGACAAAGATCGGGCCGACGATGTCGCCCATCGTGGACTCCGCCAGATAGAAAGCCAAGAAGGCCACCGATGTGGTGAGGGTAGAGATGAGCAGCGGCGTGAAGAGCTCCGCGCACGATTCGACCGCCGCCTGCTTGGGCCGAGTCCCGTGCTCCATCTTCACCATGATCGACTCGGCGACGACGATCGCATTGTCGACCATCATGCCGAGCGCCATGATGAGGGCGGCGAGCGTGATCTGGTTGAGACCGACGTCGAGGAGGCCCATCAGCATGAGCGTCATCACCGTCACGAGAGGGATGAGGCTTGCGATGACGGTTCCGGTCCGGAGGCCCAGGAATATCAACATGACGGCGAGCACGATCGCGATCGCCTGGATCAGGTTGGTGATGAAGTCCGAGATCTTGGTGTCGATGTAGGTATCCAACGACGCGACGCGGAACGTCTCGAGCCCGACGGGTAGCTGCGCCTGCCAGTCCGAGAGCAGACGGTCGACGTCCAGTCCCAGTCTCAGAATGTTGGCCCCGCTCTTCAGATTGACGTGGAAGGTGATCGCATCCTTGCCGTTGATTCGCACCGTCTGCGTTGGCGGGTCGATGTAGCCCTGCCTCACGCTGCAGATGTCCCGCAGAGGCACAAGCTGCTTGGCCTCCCCGACTTCGACCAACGTGTTCCGGATGTCGTCGACGCTGTCGAAGTTGCCGGTGGGCTCGAGGATGATGCGCTCATCTTCGAGATTGACCTCGCCGCCGGTGCTCACGATATTGGTCGAGGCGATGATCGACTGGAGCCGACTTGCCGACAGGTTGTACTCACGCAGGCGCGCGCTGTCGAACTCGATGAAGATGCGCTCTTCCTGGACGCCACCTAGCTCAACCTTGGCGGCGTCGTCGAGTTTGATCAGAGCGTCTCTGATGTCGTCGGCGTAGGACTTCATCTCGGCGTACGAGAAGCCGTCACTGGTCATACCGACGACGATTCCGTACACGTCGCCGATCCCGTCGTCGCTGAGCGACGGCTGCACCCCTTCGGGCAGATCGGACATCGCCTGGAGCTTTCGCCGGAGGCGATCCCACACAGGTTGTAGCTCTCCGGGCGCGACCTCGTCCTTCAACGTCACCTGGACGACCGAAAGTCCGGTTCGGGAGGTGCTCTCGACCTTCTTGAGTTCAGGCAACTCCTGGGCGATCTTCTCGATCTTGTCGCTGACGAGCTCTTCCACCCGCTCGGGGCTGCCGCCGGGGAACTGTGTGACGACACTGGCCACCCGGATGGTGTAGGGCGGCATGCTGTCGCGCGCAAGCGACTGATAGAACGCGAGGCCCATGAGGACGATCCCGCCCACGACGAAGAACGTGATGCGGTTGTTTTCGATGGAGAACTTGGCGAGGTTCATGGTCTTCGCACCTACGGGAGCTGGACCTCCTGGCCGTCCAGAAGAGTCTGGAGGCCAGCTGTCGCGATCTTCTGACCGGCTTCCAAGCCGGTCAGAATCTCGAACCCCTCAGCCGTCAACGCGCCGACGCGAACCACCTGCTTCCGCACCGTAGCGGCCGGCCCCGACTCTTCGACCACAAATACAAATCGGCCGTTGCCGTCCTCACCCACGGCCTTGGCGGGGACAACGAGCGAACCGCCCGCACCTTCGTGATGGTTCAGATCGAATGCGACGTTGGCGGCCATGCCCGAGCGAACTCCATCAGAAGGCTCGGCGAGCCGAACCCGGACCGGGTAGGTGGTGGCTGCCGAGTCGATCGAGGGCGAAACCTCCGTCACCCGACCCGCGAAGGTACGCCCGGAGAGCGCCGGGAAGGTCACCTCGACGTCCATGTCGGTCCTGACCTCGTTGATGACGCTCTCCGGCAGCCCGACGGCGATCTCCATCTCCCGGCCGGCGTTGAGCACGGCGACGGCCTGTCCCGGCGACACGTTCTCGTTGACTTCGGCGGCGACCACGGCGATGGTTCCGCTCTGGGGTGCGTGGATGTATCCGTAGCCGATCTGCTCCTTCTGGATATCCACGCTGCGTTCCGCGGACTCGTAGCTGGCCTCCGCCGAGCGAAGTGCGTCCTTTGCGCTCTCGAAGTCACTCAGTGAGGAGCTACCCTTCTCGTAGAGCGAGCGGACGCGTCCGAAGGCGAGCTTGGCCGTCGTCCTCTGCGAATTGGCGCCGTTGAGCGACGAAAGAGCCTGCTCGTAGGCGAGCCTGGCTTCGACATTGTCGAGCTGGGCGAGCAGTTGGCCCTGCCGCACACGCTGCCCCACGCGTACGTCGAGTCGGCTGATGATTCCGTTCGCTCGGAAGCTCAGCTCGATGCTCTGATCTGTTTCCGCGACGCCGGCGAAGACCCGCATTCGGTCGCCGCGGGTGTAGCCGACCTCTTCGTAGGCGACCGGGCGCAGGACCGGCTCGGCCTCCGGCGCCGCTTCGCTGCACGCCACTGCGGCCACTGCGAAGCAGGCGCAGGCGACAGTTCTAGAAAGGCTCTTCCACATAGCTTCTTACTCCGGGTTGGTGCCGGTTGAGGCCAAGATCCGATCGACGAACGCCTGGTTTTCTACCTCGCTGTGACGCAGGAAGAAGTACCCGAGAAATCGTTCGAGAATGATGGACGTCAGGAGATAGTTGTAGCCCGCGTTGGCACGAGCCAGTTGGGCCTGGAGATAGTTGTTCTGTGCGTCGAGGACTTCGACGAGGGTCGCCGCGCCGCTCGAATAGGCGACTTGAACGAGCTCGAGGCTCTCTCGCGCCGCCTCTTCGGACACCTTCGACAGTTCGATGTTCGAGATCTGGTTGATCACATCGAGTAGCGCGCCTTGCACGTTTCGCTCGATCGCGAGCCTCGTGTCCTGTTGACTGAGGAGAAGCCGCTCCTTTTGGACCAGGGAGGTCTCGCGGTCGATGTTCCTCTGGTTCCTTGCGAATAGCGGTATCGAGAAGCTCACGGCCGCGCTCAATGTGTCGCGAAGCGCGAGCTCCGGTGGAACTCCGGCCCCCCACTGATCGAGAGTCCGGTCGTAGCGAGCTTGCGCGGCGATGGTGGGCAGGTAGAACCGCGCGCCGTTGAGCAGGATGCTCCGCTGCGTGGCCTCCAGGTTGTAGTCGAGCGCGCGCAGCTCGGGAGCGTTTCTCTTCGCCTCCTCGGTCAGGAAACGGGCCAACCGGCTTCTCTGGGAGGTGTCGTCGAGCAGCGCCCGAAAGCCCTCGTATCCGTACCTGCGAAACACCCCTTCGCTGATCCTCGCGTCGAGAACGTCGAGCTCACGGTCGACGGGCTGGTTGACCAGCTGGTTGAGGGCGAAGAACGCCTGCTCGAGTTGATGGATGGACTCGATCAGCACCTGCATGTTCTGAGCCATTTCACTTCGAAAGCGGAGTACATCCGCTCGCCCCGCTTGACCGGCTTCGAAGTTCTGTTCTGCGACTCGAAGGTTCTCTCGGGTGACCTCGAGGTTCTCCGCCTGAATCTGAACGCTGGTCTTGACGATGAGAGCGTTGAAGTAGGCGTTGGCGGCGTCGAGCACCAGGTCGAGCTCGGCCGACCGAACGTTCTCTCGCTCAGCGCTCTCCTGGTGCTCCAGGATGTCGATGTTTGCGTTTGCCGACTCGGAGAAGATCGTCTGCGTCGCGGTGAGGTCGCCCGCCGCGGAAAACTCCGGACTTGTCCCGTTGGACGCACGCGCCGTCTCATCGTCGACGTAGCTCGTGGTTGCGCCCGCCGAGACGTCGGGGAGATAGGCGCTGCGGGCAGTTCGAAGATCCTGCTCCGCCAGCTCCACCTGCTTTCGACTTGCGCTGATTCCCAGGTTGCGCTCGAGCACTTCGTCGATCAGCTCGGGTAGCGAGTACGTCCTTTCGGCCACGACGTTCCTGAAGTCGCCAACAAAGTCGGTCGTGGCGAGATAGCTGAGGTTGATGGGAACTCCCGTCTTCTCGGCGGTGTTCCAGTTGATCGTCAGTCGGTCGGGCAGCTCGATGTACGTCGGGAGTTCTGACAGATTTACGCCGTTGACGACCGACTCGACGTTCAGAGCGATTCGCCGAAAGAACTGCGTGATGTTCCCCTCGGACTGGTGGGTGCCCATGAGCCCGAATTCGACGTCGCGAATCGAGGTCGACGTGAACGAGGGGATTTCGAGATCGAAGAGCGTCTGCGCGAGCGCCTGGATCTCCGCACCGGTCAGAGAGAAGCCTTCCGCGAGGTAGACGGCGTCGACCCGTTCCAGGTACGGAGCGAGCGCCGTCGTACCGCTGTACGGAATCAGAGTGAGACTCGCATCGAGGTCTCGAAGGACCTCTTCGAGAGCCGCCCGGATTGGCAGCGTCTCCGCTAGCGGCTCCGCGACCAGGACGGCAATGTCGTGGAAGTCGAAGAGTGACTTGAACGTCTCGAGATCGTGCCGGTAGGAATGCGACGCGATCAGGTAGTTGAAGTTGTCGATACCGGACGTCTCGGGCTCTTTCTCGAGCTCCACCAGGTCGAGATTGACCGCGCCGAACAGAATCGTGGGCTTCGGATAGCTTGCCTGGCCCGAGATGACGCCGTTGTTGACGGGACCGAAAGCGATGATGATGTCGGTGTCGTTGGAGAGCAGGGTTTGGTAGTGAGCCTCCGCCATGGCGGCGTCGAATCCGTTCGACAGGAGACGGCTCGGCGGGAAGTTGAGGGTGGCGTCTTCCCCGACGACGGCGCGAATCTCTGATTGCAACTGGTCCAGCAGGGGGCGCTGTTCCTCGGCGATGAAGTCGACGAGGATTCCGATTTCGAGCGTCGGCCGCTCCTGGCCGTAGGCGGCGTGCGTGGAGAGGGTGACGAGGAAAAGTGCAGCGAGACTCCTGATCGTGCCGATATGCGATTTCATGTGACGGCCCCAGGCCCCCTCCTGATGGTGCGTTGATCGAAGCAGCTTGGCCAGCGCGATCTGTGCATTCTATGGCCGACTCGCTTGGCATTCCTGGGGCGCGTTTCTCGGCGGCTCTCGACGGCTGCGCGACGCCCAGTTGCGATCGACGAGGTGTCGATTCCACTCGAGATCCCTGCTGTAGACTCCGCGTTGGCGGAGCTCTCTATGCGACAACGGACGAAGATTCTCGCCGTCCTCTTCCTCCTGGCTCGCCTTGCCGGCGGGCAAGCGCCCGAGAGGAGTCTAGACAGCTCCGGCTTCGCCCCGGGCCGCTTGGAGCGTGTCGACCGCGCGATCGAGGCGGCGATCGACGCCGGCCAGGTACCCGGCGCCGTAGCGCTCGTCGTTCGCGAGGGGAAGGTTGTCTACCACAAGGCCTTCGGATACGCCGATCTCGAGTCGAAGCGACCGATGCGTCCCGACACGATTTTCCGCATCGCGTCGATGACCAAAGCGATCACGACCGTCGGGGTCATGACCCTCTACGAGCACGGTCACTTCCGCCTGAACGACCCGGTCGCCAGGTACCTCCCGGCTTTTGGAGAGCCGACCATCGCGCTCGAGGTGGACGAAGACGGCACGGTCGTCGAGAGCCGCCCGGCCGAAGCCCCGATCCGAATCATCGACCTGCTGACCCACTCTTCGGGTATCTCCTATCCCTTCATCGGCAGCCGACTCCAGCAGGCCTACCGGCGGGCCGGTGTGCTCGACGGCCTGACCGCCCAGCCGATCGCGCTCGAATCCCAGATGGAGCGCCTGGCAACCGTGCCGCTCCTCTTCGAACCCGGGACCGATTTCCACTACGGTCTCAGCACCGATGTCCTTGGTTACCTCATCGAGATCGTCTCCGGAAAACCGCTCAATCGCTTCTTCCAAGAGACCCTCTTCGAGCCCCTCGCGATGGGGGACACGCACTTCTATCTTCCCGAGAGCAAGGCCGATCGCCTCGCCACGCTCTATGCTCACGTCGAAGGTCGTGAGCTGGCCGTCTCTCGGGGCGACGAATCTGAGATCAAGATCGACAATCCCAACTTCCCGATCGAGGGTGCCAAGAGCTACTTTTCGGGCGGTGCCGGACTCTCGTCGACAGCCTACGACTACGCTCGATTCGCCCAGATGCTGCTCAACGACGGTGAACTCGAGGGGCACCGAATTCTGGGCCGCAAGTCCGTCGAGCTCATGCGTACAGGCCGGATCGACTGGGACGGCGACGCGAGCCCCGATTTTGGCCTCGGGTTCGAGGTCATCGACGATCTCGGCCGCCACGGCGAACTCGGCTCGCTCGGCTCCTACTCCTGGGGTGGCGCGTTCAACACGACCTACTGGATCGATCCGACCGAACAGCTGATCGGCGTCTTCATGTCGCAGGTCCGCCCGGTCCAGTCGGACATTCGCTACCGGTTCAGCACCCTGGTCTATCAGGCGCTGGAGTAGCCTGAAGGCGCGCCACGAGTCTCTTCTCTTAGACCGTTGCTCACAGCTGAGACCCGGCGATTTGAGCCCAACCGGTGCCCGAGCCCCTCGAAAGTAGACTGATACGGAAACCGCCAATCGATGAAGTTCTTCACCGCCGAGATCGTCGCTTCCGTCCGCAGCCGACGCGGTCGGCGGAACCTTCGCATCCTCGGACGGTTCTTTGTCGTCCTGTTGGCACTGGTGGTCCTCTACACCGTGCTGTTCCACTTCTTGATGCTGCGCGAGGGACAGCGCTTCAGCTGGATCACCGGCGCCTATTGGACTCTGACGGTGATGTCGACGCTTGGCTTCGGCGACATCACTTTCCACACCGACCTCGGGCGGGCTTTTTCGATTCTGGTGCTGATGTCGGGCATGATCTTCTTGCTGGTCCTCCTGCCCTTTACCTTCATCGAGTTCTTCTACGAACCGTGGATGCAGGCCCATGCGGTCGCGCGGGCTCCCAGGGAACTGCCCGCGAAGACGCGCGGACACGTCCTGTTGACCAACTACGACCCGGTGACCGCAAATCTGATTCGACGGCTCGAGCCGTTCCAATACGACTACGCGCTGGTGGTGTCCGAGCTCGAGCAGGCACTCCAACTGCACGACCAGGGGATCAGTGTCATGGTCGGTGATCTGGACGATCCAGAGGCGTGGAAGCGGGCAAGGGTCGATCACGCGGCGCTCGTGGCGACGACCTCGAGCGATGCGCGCAACGCGACCGTCGCTTCGACGGTGCGCGCGAGCGAGGCGGAGGTGCCGATCATCGGCACGGCCACCCGGGAAGCGTCAGTCGACGTCCTCGAGATGGCCGGCTGCGACCAGGTTCTGCGGCTCGAAGAGATGCTCGGCCGCGCCTTCGCTCGACGGGCGATCGGCGGCGACGCCCTGGCGCACGTGATCGGCGAGTACGACGGCGTGCTGATCGCCGAAGCGATGACGCGGCGTACACCGCTCGTCGGCCAGTCGCTCCGCACGTGCAAGATCACGCAGCACGTCGGGGTGACCGTCATCGGCACCTGGGAGCGCGGCGTCTTTCAGCTGGCCAGTCCCGACCTGAAGATCGCCGACAACACGGTGATCCTGTTCGCCGGTACGCAGGAGGCGATCGACCGCTACAACGAGTTTGCGGTCATCTACAACGTCTCGGTGGCTCCTGTGGTGATCCTCGGAGGCGGCAGGGTCGGCCGTGCCACTGCGGCCTCGTTCGAGCGCCGGGGCGTCGACTACCGGGTGGTCGAGCTCGTGCCCGACCGGGTGCCGGACAGTGACAAGTACATCGTCGGCGATGCCGCGGACCTTCCGGTGCTCAAGGAGGCCGGTATCGACACGGCTCCCACAGTCATTGTCACGACGCACGACGACGACACGAATGTCTATCTCACGGTCTACTGCCGCCGGCTTCGACCGGACATCCAGATCATCAGCCGCGCGACCGGGGAACGCATCGTTCCGACACTGCATCGGGCGGGCGCCGACATCGTCCTTTCGTACGCCTCGCTCGGCGCGAGCAGTCTGATGAATCTGCTCCGGCGATCCAAGATCGTCATGGTCACCGAGGGCCTGGACGTATTCAGGGTCACGGTGCCCCCGTCGCTTGTCGGGAAGCGGGTGGCGGAATCAGGTGTCCGCGAGCGCTCCGGTTGCAACATCGTGGCGGTCAGCGTTGCGGAGGGCGAGAAGTGCGTACCGAGCGCCGACCACGTGTTGCGTGAGGGTGCCGAGCTGGTGCTCGTAGGCAGTATCGAGGCTGAAGATCGGTTCGCCGAAGCGTTCGGCGTCGAGTTTTAGCCACCGCCGTGGCGCTGGTGAAGAAGCGCAGGCCGGCGATGTTTGATCGAGTCCTGCCCAGAGCAGCGAAGCGTTCGGAGTCGGACCCTCCATACCGGTTCAGCACCCTGGTTTACCAGGCGCTGCAGTAACTCGAGATCAAGCGCGGCGCCCCGACTGCCGCAGCCGACATTCAGGGCTGACCGCCAGGCGCTCTCGAGCCCGAGTTCCTCGCCGAAGAACGAGCTATTTCGACCGATCCGTCCCTGACGCGAGACTGGTTCCACCGCTTCCGGTGAGTCGACTCAGGCTCTGCTCGAGCCGAAGTAGGCGGCTCTCGAGGCGCTGGTTCTCCGCCCGAAGGTCGGCCAGGGCTGCCGAGTCGCCGAACCCGCGGGCTGCCGTTGCCAGAGCGTCGCCGCCGTACCAACCCCGCTGGACGAGAACCAGTATCTTGTCCTCACCGCCCGGGAGCGGCTCGAGAGCGACGCCGATCGTGGGGCCGGGCCGCGTCGCCTTCATGGCCGCGCCCGGTACCGGACTTGGCGCGAGAAGATCGCCGGGTTCGACGGCTCCGAAGGTGGCGTCGACCCGAACGGGTACGCGACCGGCGAGTGCCACCGGCGCGAAGTGCTGGTCGAAGAACCTCGCCATGATCGCGTCGGAGAGCTCCAGGTCCAGGGCCTCCCTGGCGATCTCGTACTCTTCGAGCAGGTCCTCCTCGGAGGGGGTCGGAGCGACCCGAAACGGACCGTCGCCGCCGCTGGGCATTTCTGGCGCCTGCCATTCCGCCAGATAGGCGGAAGCAAAGGAAGCCGGGGAACTCAACAGCTCACGTCGCTCCACCAAGCTGGGCCTGGACGCGAGGACTTCAGCTTCCATCTCGGGGCGCATGGCCTCGAAGTCTCGAGCGACCTCGTCTCCCCAGGCGTCTCGAAGCCGCTCGATCGAGAACGCGAAGGCACCCAGGAGAACGCCCGGTCGAGTGCTGACGACTCCGAGAACCGCGCGGTCCGCGGCTCCATGTGTCAGGACCACGGCGTCGGGCCGGTTCGGGTCGACCGAGACCAGGTCTCCCGGCTCGACCGGGGACGACTGCCAGAAGTTCTCTGCCAGATCGAACGAGGTGTTCTCGCCGAGCTGGCCGTCGACGAAGAGGTCGCCGGTGTCGGCGTTGTTGCTCTGAAGCTGCATGGCTCGGTCGCCGTCAGAGGTGGAGTCGTTCCCCCAGATGAAGAGATGAGACGCCGTCAGCGCGTTGTCGTCGTCCGAGTCGACGACGAACCGCATGATGGTGCCCTGAGAGAAGAGCCGAACTTGCCCTTCGTCCTGGGCCTCGATGTCGACCGACTCGTCGACGACGATGTCGTTCGAGAAGCCGAAGCTGTCTTCCGAGTCGTCGAACCGGAAGAACTCGTTGAGGGCGTCGCCGTTGTCGGCGAAGTAGAAGATTTGGTCGCCGTCGGGAGGAGAGGTGAGCTCACCCGCGACGTACACGACGCGACTGAGGTACAGCTCGCCTCCGACTTCGATGTCGTTGGAGACAAAGAGGTCACCCGTGTTGCTCATATCAGTTGATGACGGAATGGCACTTCCGAGCGTGTTGTAGGAAGCCGCTGGACCGCCCACCACAATCTGCGCCGCTGCGGTTTCTGTGCAACAGAGCGTCAGCACGCCGCACAAGACTCCGATTGATTTCCAGTTGCCGGATCTCATCTCGCCCTCCTCTCGCCTTCGTGGGTGTTGCTCTGGATGTTGCACGTAGCCTACTCCAACGGGCTTGAACGCTGGCCGAACAGCGCGCGGAGCCCTCGGCGACAGCCCTCGCGTAGCATGGTCGCGATGAACATTCTTCTCACGGGCGCCACCGGAATGGTCGGAGGCCTGGCTCTCACCGACTGCCTTCGGAGGCCAGAGGTGGTCGAAGTCACAACCCTCGGTCGCCGTCCGACCGGACAGCGAGACCCGAAGCTGGTCGAGGTCGAGAACGACGATTTCTCGGACTACAGTGAAGTCTCAGAGGTCTTCGAAGGTCGTGACGTGGCCCTCTTCTGCCTCGGGGCCTACACCGGCTCGGTTGCCGACGAGGAGTTCCGGAAGATCACGGTCGACTACGCCGTGGCCTTCGCCGAGGCCCTGCGAGAAGGGAGCCCGGAGGCGACCTTCTGCCTCCTCAGTGGCCAGGGCGCGGACTCGAACGAACGCAGCCGTGTCTCCTTTGCCCGCTACAAGGGGATCGCCGAGAATGCGATTCTCGCTCTCGGGTTCCCGCGCGTCCACATCTTCCGCCCAGGCTACATCTTCCCGGTCGAGCCGCGCCGGGAGCCTAGCTGGATGTACCGGCTGCTGCGGCGCCTCTATCCCGCGTTGCGCCGGTTCAGCTCGAACATGGGCATCGACTCGGACGAGCTGGCCAGCGCGATGGTCTCCGCCGGACTTCACGGAACCGGAGCTCACATCTCGCCGATTCTCGAGAATCGGGACATCCGCAGGCTCGCCGCGCAGGCAGTCGAGGGCCTGGGAGCGCCTTAGACGTCGCGCGCCCTCAGCCAACGAGTCTGACTGTTCGTCCGCTTCGAGCGGCGCCTACTCGGCGCTACCAGCTCGGCGTTGATTCGCGAGCGACGCGCGAAGCGTTGGAGCCTCACCGCGCAGCTCCTGGACGGCGCGTTGGAGCGCCTCGAGCTCCGAGGCGAGCTGTGCCAGGCGACCCGAAGTCTCGCCTCCGAACCAGTTGCGCTGGACGAAGGCCAGCACGGTGCCGGAACCCGATGGCATCGCTTCGAGCGCGGTGCCGACGATCCAGCCCGGTGCGGTGGCTCTCATCGCCACGCCCGGAACCGGACTCGCCGTCAACGGGTCGCCGATCGCAATCGGGCCGAACGAAGCGTCGACCTGTACGGGCACTCGGCCGGCGAGAGCGACGCGCGCGAACCGGCGCTCGTAGAACATTTCGAGCGTTGCGTCGAAGACCATCATCTCGTGCTCGGTGAGTGAGTTTTTGTACTCCTCCCGCAGGTCGTCTCCCTCGAGGGCTGGGCGGAGCGTTGCGGGTGAGTTCTCCTCCGGGCCGTCGCCCTCAGCCGGCCTAGCTTCGACGAGAGGACGGCGTTCCAGAGTCTGCGCAAACGCACCTTGCGAGACCAGTGAGGCGGCGTTGTCACGCAGTGCCGAGTTGTTGGCGTAGAGCTCTGCTTCGAGCGTGGGTCGTTCGCGTTCGAACTCGTCGGCCAGCTCGTCACCCCACTGGCGCCGCAGGGCGCCCATCGAGAGCGCGCCCCCTCCCAGCACCATGCCTGGGTCGGTCGCGACGATGCCCAGGAGTCGACCGCCGTCGCCGGCGGTCGCCGGTCTCACCGCGTCGGGCCGTGTGTCGTCGACCGCGACCAGTTCGCCGGCTCGGGTGGGGGCAGCCGACAGGAACATCTCCGCCAGGTCGAAGCCGTCCTGAGTCAACGAGCCGGCGATTGTGAGGTCGCCGATGTCGCCGGTAACGCTGTCGAGGCGCATCGCGCGGAAGTCTTGACTGACCCGGTTGTTGTACCAGGTAAACCTGTGAGTGAGTTGACTCGCGTCGTCGTCCTCGTTGCTGTCGACCACGAAGGACATCGTCACGTAGTCGGAGTGGAGCTGAAGACTCGCGTCCGACATAAGGGGCGCCCACGCCGTGGGGCCGACGTCCCGATCGAGGCGCAGGCTCTCCGAGATGACAAATCGCTCCTGGGTCGCGTTCCAGAAGATGCTCTGCGCGTTCCGCACTCCGTCGTGCGCAAAGTAGATGAACTGACTCGCGTCGACGGGCGTCGAGCTTCGCTCCATGAAGATCTCGCCGTCCAGGTAGAGCTGTCCTCCCAACTCGAGATCGTTCTGGAGTTGCAGATCGCCGGCGTTGGACATGTCGCCGGACTCCGGATCCGACGATGCTGCGAGGAAGCTGTTGTAGCCGGTACTACTTTGGACCGAAATCTGCGCCGTAGCGGGCCAGAGAGCCAGCAGGGAGAGGCAGGTGGTCAGTGGAAGTGCAAGGGATCGTGTCGTCATTCAGGCTCTCCGTTGGGAAACTCGTCTCGTCCAGTCGGGAGGCGCGAGCAAGGGCCGTCCTCCGGACCGCTGAATCGCGCCTTGACGCCAGGTCGCTTCGCTTCGCGACTCATGAGGTGGACTGCCAGGATTCTGACACGACGCCCGAAGCGGAGGCAGGGAGTTGAGCTCGACCGGTCCCGCGACGGCGAAGGAGGGACTCCACCGTAGGGGCGACGGCGCCGGGTTGCTCTCCGGCGCTCGGGTCGGCTCCTCTCGAATCGAGCGGGTGACTGGGCAGGGGGGCACGCCTGCAGGCGAGCTTGGGCTGCCCGGCTCGGGGCACAGACTCGGACTGCTACCCTCGCTCGATGCGAAGAACTGAGCCGACGCGGTGGAGGCGTAGCGTCTCGAGTTGGCGAGCTGGCTCGAGCTTTGCGCTCGCTGTTGCGCTGTTCCTTCTCCCGAGCTGTTCGAAAGAGTCGTCCGAGCTCTCCGCACCTCCACCTCCACCTGTCATGCGGGCCTTCGAGCCTGCCGCGATCGATCCGTCGATCGATCCCTGCGAAGACTTCTACCAGTTCGCCTGTGGCGGGTGGGAGCAGGCGAGCCCGCGGCCCGAAACGGTGGGTCTCTGGTCGCGCCCCTGGGGCCAGTACGCCGAGGACGTCGATCGCTTCAATCGAGAGCTGATCCAGTTCATTGCTGAGAATCCTGAACCGGGTGACGTCGACCAGGAGAATCTCGCTCGGTTCTTCCAGTCCTGTCGCGATACCGACGCCATCGATGCCCGCGGCATGGAGAGTTTCGCCGGTCGCGTGGAGCTCATCGATTCCATGGTCTCGGCTCGGGACGTCGCCCGAGTTCTGGGTGAGCTGACGGCCTTCTTCGGCGCCGACTCGCCCGATCCTCTCTTCGACATCTACTCCTGGGGAGATCCGGTCGAAGGCGGGTCTCGCCGACGCGGATTTGTGACGGCGGCGGACGGGCGTCTGCCGGCCAGGGAGTACTACGAGGAGAACGGAGACGACCCGGATGGCGTGCTGGGTGCCTACCGTGCCTACCTCCAGACCATGCTCGAACTCGTGGGCTACGACGCGGAGTCCCGGACCCGCCTGGCTGACGAGATTCTCTTGATGGAGAGCCGTCTGCAGAGCGCTCGGCGCTCGGCTGCCGAAGAGCGCAACGATGCCCAGGCAGAGATGAACCTGATGACGCTCGAACAGCTCGGGGAGGCCTTCCCCAACCTGAACTGGGCAGAGCTGCTCGAAGCGCGTGCCTACCCTCTCGACGACGCACTGGTGGTGCCGGACCAAGGCTATGTAGCGGAGGTCGATCGCTGGATCGTCGACGCCAACGTCGAACTGCTGCGCGCCTACTTCAAGCTCTTCGCTTTGCGAGACGTCGACTTCGCGTTGCCCATGGCCGGGCGTCAAGCCACGCACGCGCTCTACGGCGAGGTGCTCAGTGGTCTCGAGGAGCCGCGACCGCGGTGGCAGACCTGCGTGGCCGCTACCGAGTCGACGTTGCCGGAAGCCCTGGGACGAGCGTTTGTCGCGGCGACACTCGCTCCCGGCGTCAAGGAGCAATCCAAGCAGGTGTTCGAGGCGATTCAAGGGGCGATGGAACGGCGCATTCTTGGCGCGGACTGGCTGCAGCCCGAGACGAGAGAGGCGGCGCTGGCGAAGCTCGCCGAAGCCCGCACATCGCTGGCCCACCCAGACTCTTGGGTCGATGATCGCTCGCTCAGAGTCGACCCGAACGACCTCGTCGCCACGTCCGCGCGCTTCGGGGCGGCCAGGCGGCAGCGCGGCGCCGAGGCGGTGGGGGAGCCCCTCGACATCAACGACTGGTTTTATCCGACCACGCGGGTGATCGGGTTCTTCACCAGCAGTACCAACACCGTCTTCATGTCGGCCTCGCAGCTCCTGTACTTCGGTGTCGAGGCCGACGACCCGGCCGTGCTCTATGGAGGTCTCGGTGTCTTCCTCGCTCACGAGCTCTCACACGGCTTCGACTCCCACGGCAGCCAGTACGACGCGAGGGGCCGGGTGAGAAATTGGTGGGCCGACAGCGACCGCGCGGAGTTTGAAGCTCGAGCTCAATGCCTCATCGACGAGGCCAATGAGCTGACCTATCCCTCGGGTGACGCGGTGAACGGCGAGCTCATCGTCTCCGAGCACGGAGCCGAGGTCATCTCGGTGGGCCTCGCGTTGGATGCGCTCGAGACCGTTGAGGCTCCAGACGAGACCGTCGATGGCTACTCCGCCCTCCAGCGCTTCTTCCTCACCAACGCCCAACTGCTGTGCTACCAGGCTTCGGACGAGGCCTGGCGTCAGATCGCAACGTCAGACTCCCACCTCTGGGGTCCGCCGGGCGTCAACAGTGTGGTCGCCAATACGCCCGCCTTTGCCGAGGCCTTCAACTGCTCGCCCGAGTCGGCGGCCGTCAAACCGGCCGAGGACGTCTGCCGAGTCTGGTGAGCCCCAGCTCTGGCTGAGTCGTGCCAACCCTAGAGGTTGATGACGACGGCGATGGCCAAGAAGACCGCCGCGACGGCCAGCAGCTGCAGCAGGAGCGGCAGGACAAATCGTAGCCACTTCTCGTAGGGCACCCCCGCCAAGCCGATCATTGCCATCAGGATCCCGGAGGTAGGGACCACGATGTTGGAGAAGCCGTCGCCGCAGGTGAAGGCAAAGACGGCGACCTGGCGACTCAGGCCCAGGAGATCCGCTAGGGGGGCCATGAGGGGCATCGTGACGGTGGCCTGCCCGGAGCCTGAAGGGATGAAGAAGTTCAGGGCGGTCTGGAAGAGCAGCATGCCTTCGGCCGCCACCAGACTCGGCACGCTCTGGAGCGCCACGGCCGCAGAGTGGATCAAAGTGTCGAGGATCTCGCCGTCCTCCATCACCACGGTGACGCCCCTTGCAAAGCCGACCACCAGGGCCGCCACGACCATTCCCTTCATACCCTCCACCGCGGCATGGGTGGCCTCAGTGAGGTTGAGTTTCCCCACCACGATCGCCACGAAGGCCATCAGAATGAAGCCGCCGGCCATTTCGGGAATCCACCAGTGCAGCTTCTGAACGGCGTAGAGGATGAAGATGAAGATGGCGCTGCAGATGCCGACAATGGTCAGATGCCGACCGTTGACGTTCGGTATTTCGCCGTGGTCGTCGGCCAGCACGATCGCTTCCTCTCCCATGATCGAGGCGGAGGGGTCGCGGCGGACCTTGGCTCCGTAGCGAAGGATGTAGGTCACGGCGACGATCAGGCAGGTCACGAAGAAGACGATCCGGAAGACCATCGCGCTGTTGAGCGGGACCTCCGCGATCCTCTGCGCGATGTTGACGGTAAACGGATTGGTCGTCGCGGCGGCGAACCCGACCTCGGCCGAGACGAAGACCACAGCGACGGCGTAGATCCTGTCGCAGCGAATCTCTCGGGCGACGATCAAGAAGATCGGAATCAGGGGGATGAACTCCTCGGCCATCCCCAGGGTCGACCCGCCGACCGCCATGACCGTCATGAGCACGACAGTCAGGAGCTTCCAGGAGTCGCGGAAGCGTTCCAGCAGGGAGTGGAGAACCGCGCTGATGGTGCCCGTCTGCTGGAGAATGCCGAAGACGGCACCGAGAATGAAGATGAAGAAGATGATGTCGCCGGCCTCGATCATCCCGCGCGGGATGGCGCTCAGAAACTGGGCGAAGCTGACCGGGCTGGCCTCGCCGTCGACTGGGTCGCCGACCGCGACTCCCTTAGCGGACAGATGCTTCGGAACCATCTCGAAGGTCCCCGGAATGACGGCATTGCGTTGCAGCCCGCTCACTTCGATGAGCTCGCGCTCGTAGTGTCCGGAGGGAACGACGTAGGTGGCGAGGCTGCAGACCAGGATCACCCCGGTCAGCAGCACGAAGACGTGGGGAACCCTGATCTTCTCGAGAAGTCCGCTCATATGTCTGCCAGTGTTCCGCGGAGTTTAGCTCACGGCAGGAGACCACCGTCGGGCTCGCGAGGTCCGCTCGCTACCGGAGTGTTCGCTGGCGGCTCTCTGCTGCGACCCGTCCAATCGGATAGCGTGCCGCGGTCTCGAGACCGCTACTCTAGGCGGGCGAGTTGCCGAGCCGGGAGGCTGGCGCACCTCGAACCCCGAGATCGAATAAAGGGAGATCCATCGTGAAGAGACTCACCGTCGCTCTGCTCTGTACTCTGTTGGCCGCGCCCGGACTCGTCTTTGCCGCTGAGAAGGAGGCCGAGGAGCCCGAGACCAAGCTCAACTCCGGCACCCTCGCGGCGCTCGAGCTGCGCGGCATCGGCCCGGCCTACAACTCCGGTCGCGTCGTCGACTTCGCGGTCACCCCAGGCAAGCGGCACCGTTACTTCGTCGCAACCGCCTCGGGCGGGCTCTGGAAGACCGACAACGCAGGCGTCACCTGGACGCCGATCTTCGACGGTGAGAGCTCCTACTCGATCGGTACGGTCGAAATGGACCCCAACAACCACAACGTCATCTGGGTCGGCACGGGCGAGAACAACTCGCAGCGCTCGGTGGCCTTCGGCGACGGCGTCTACAAGAGCGTCGACGGCGGGCAGAGCTGGAGCAACGTTGGGCTGGAGGACTCTGGACACATCGGCAACATCCAGGTCGACCCTCGGGACTCGAATGTCGTCTACGTGGCGGCCATGGGTCCGCTCTGGAATGGCGGCGGCGATCGCGGTCTCTACAAGACCACCGACGGTGGGGCCAACTGGGAGCGCATTCTGCACGTCTCCGACGACACCGGTGTCGCCGAGGTGTGGCTCGACCCGCGAGACGCCGACACCGTCTACGCAACGTCGTGGCAGCGCCGGCGACACGTCTGGACCTTGCTCAACGGTGGCCCGGAGTCGGCCTTCCACAAGTCGACCGACGGTGGTGCCACGTGGCGCAAGATCGACAGCGGCCTGCCGAGCGTCGACCGCGGCCGCATGGGGCTCTGCATCTCACCGATCGACTCTGACGTGATCTACGGCATTTTGGACGCCGTTCGGGACGAGGGCGGTCTCTTCCGCTCGACCGATCGCGGCGAGACCTGGAGCAAGCGTTCCGATCACACGACGAGTGGTGACTACTGGAACGAGCTCTTCTGCGACCCGCACGATCTCGACACGGTCTACTCGGTGAGTGTCTGGCTGTGGGTCACCCGCGACGGTGGCAAGAGCTTCGAGAAGGTCCCCGGCGACAAGATCCACGTCGACTACCACGCCCTCTGGATCGACCCGGAGGACCCCGACTACCTGCTGACCGGCAACGACGGCGGTGTCTACGAGAGCTTCGACCGCGGCCAGAAGTGGCTCTTCAAGGAGAACCTCTCGATCACCCAGTTCTACCGGGTGGCCGTCGACAACTCGACTCCGTTCTACTACGTCTACGGCGGCACGCAGGACAACAACACCCTGGGTGGTCCCAGCCGGTCGTTGCATCGGTCGGGTATCTCGAACGAGGAGTGGTTCGTCACTGTGGGCGGCGACGGCTACGAGAGCCAGGTCGACCCGACGGATCCCAATATCGTCTACTCACAGTGGCAGTACGGCGGCCTGGTGCGCTACGACCGCACCTCCGAGGAGATCGTCGACATTCAGCCGCAGGAGGCCCCGGGCGAGGCTGCCGATCGCTGGAACTGGGACTCCCCGCTGATCATCTCGCCCCATTTGCACACACGCCTCTACTTCGCCAGCCAGCGGCTCTACCGCTCCGACGATCGCGGCCAGAGCTGGACGGCGATCTCCGGCGACCTCTCCCGGCAGCTCGATCGAGATCAGCTGAAGATCATGGGCCGGCTGTGGGAAATGGACGCCATCCACAAGAACAAATCGACCTCCGACTACGGCAACATCGTCTCTCTCAGCGAGTCGCCGCTGGTCGAAGGGCTGATCTACGTCGGCACCGACGACGGCCTGATTCAGGTCACAGAAGACGGCGGCGGCGAGTGGCGGGCGGTCGACCGGGTCTCGGGCGTCCCCCAGAACACCTACGTCAGCGATCTCGAAGCGTCCCTCTTCGACGACAACGTCGTCTACGCCACCTTCAACAACAAGAAGCAGGGCGACTTCGACCCGTACCTGGCCGTGAGCCGCGACCGCGGCCGAACCTGGAGCTCGATCCGTGGCGACATGCCCGATCGGCAGATCGCCTATACGCTGATCCAAGACCATGTGAAACCGGAGCTGCTCTTCGCCGGCACCGAGTTCGGCCTCTGGGTGACCCTCGACGAGGGTGAGCACTGGCATCAGATGAAGGGCGGCCTGCCGACGATCCAGGTGCGCGATCTCGACATCCAGCGCGACTGGAACGATCTGGCGTTGGCCACCTTTGGTCGTGGCTTCTACATCCTCGACGACTACACGCCGTTGCGCGAGCTCTCGGAGGAGCGCCTGGAGAGCGAGGAGTCGATTCTCTTTCCGGCGCGCGAAGCGCTGCGCTACATCGAGAAGCGGGACCGCGTCGATTCACGAGGCGACGCCTTCTGGACCGCCGAGAACCCGCCGTACGGAGCCGTCTTCACCTACTGGGTTCGCGATGGCCTGAAGACCCTACGCGAGGTGCGGAACGAAGCCGAGAAGGAGGCTCGAGAGGCCGAGTCCGATCCGCCGATCGCGTCGATGGCGGAGCTCCGGCAGGAAGACCTCGAGGTCGAACCAAAGCTCTTCCTCGTGGTGCGCAACGAGGGCGGTGTGGTGCGTCGCGTGCCGGCGTCGCGTAAGGCGGGTTTGCACCGGTTGGCCTGGGATCTTCGCTGGCCCTCGGCTGCGCCGACCAATCTCAGTCCTGCGACCGATCTGCCGCCCTGGGTCGAGCCCGAGCGGGGCCCGTTGGCGCTCCCCGGAACCTACTCCGCAAGCCTCGAGTCGAAGGTCGGCGGAGTGTGGCGGGCGCACGGCGGTTCGGTCGAGTTCTCGGTCGCCGCGCTCGAACTCAACACGCTTGCGGCCGAGGATCGGGCGGCGGTGGCGGCCTTCCAGGCCGAGGTCCGCGAACTGCGTCGAACTGTTCTCGGTGCCGGCAAGCAGGCCGACGAGATCGGTGCCAGGATCCGGCACCTGCGACAGGCGCTGCTCGAGACTCCAGGCGCGGACGCTACGCTTACCGCCGACCTCGAGGCGCTCAAGGGGCGGCTCGACGCCGTGATGCTCGAGCTCCGAGGCGACCGGACCAAGGGATCGCGTAACGTCTTCACCCCGCCGACCCTGATCGGCCGCGTCGAGCGCATCGCTTCCGATCAGTGGCTGACCACCCAGGCGCCGACTGAGACACATCGCCAAGCCTACGGCTGGGCGCGGGAGGCGTTTGCTGTGCTCGGTGAGCAAATCGCTTCGCTGGACGCCGACCTGACGGAGTTGGAGGAGCGGGCCGAGGCGGCTGGCGCACCGTGGACTCCGGGCCGACCGGCGGGAGGCTGAAGGGGAGCAGCCAAAGCCGGATCGCCGAGCTTGGCGGTTAGCTCGTAGGGGGAAGAACTGCGGCCGATCAAGACGTCGATTGTGGCGTCCGTCTCTTCATCGGCGCTGAGCGCAAACGGCGCAAGCGCCTGAAAATCGCTCAGAGCAGCGTCCCACATGGTGCTGTCCGGTCCAGTCGCGGAAGCGGAGGGTGACGCGTGAAGTTCTTAGGGTGCTGCGGCGCATGGGCGTCCACCGCCCGTTGGAAGCGGCCCGAGCATGTGCCGGGCCGCTCGAATCAGCGAAATCTCGCTAACGTGCGAGCAATTCGGCGTGCGAGAGCTGCCACTCGTCCCTCTGATCGCCCACTCGGTCCTCAAGCCTCCCGAACGTTCCTCGCCGGCCCTTATCGTTGCATCTGGAACGCGAACGAACGGGAGGTTCTCATGGCCGCGCTGAGAGTGAAGCGAGCAGGTTTTACTGTCGTGATCGTCGTAGTTTCGGCTTTGGTCGGAGCGGTACTGGGCGGGGCTCAGTCCTCGTTCCCGATTCGGCTCGACGACCCGCCAAAACTCATCGACGACGCAGACGTGAAGCCCTCCTTCATCGTCTGGACCGGTGAGGTCTCAGATGCCACCGAACTGGTGATCCTCCAGGCGGACACGCTGAGCACCGTCGTCGGCGAGGGACATCGCGTCAACGTTCAGGTGGGGATCAATCCGTCGACCGGGACGAGCACGGCGACGAGCTTCTCCAGGTCCTACGACGGGCTGACCTCGGTCGACATCGACGACCTCAGGTTCGAACTCGAGAGCGATGGGAGCTTCACGGTTCGGCGCGTCGCCGGCACAAAGACCTACTCGATCGTGGTCTACGGGGTCTACGCGTAGGCCTTCCACAATCGAGGCCTGCGCCATCGGAACCCGATGCCCTAGCTCTTGACGTGGACAGCCCGACCGCTGCCCACGTCGCGCCTAAGTTTGGTGCCCTCGGCCCGGTCGACCACGCCCATCCAACCTTCACCCGACCTGGAGGTGACCCCAAGGTGAGGAGGCGCGGCCGATCATGAACGAGCGTTGAGGTCTCTTCTCTAGTCGTCGTCCACCGTGAAGTAGACGTCGACGACGGCCCGTCCCTTGAGCATGGTCTTGTAGCGGCCGAGATTCCCCAGGTGGTCTGTCAGCCCGACTTCCTGGATGTTCCTCGTAGGAATCTCGTTCCAGCCATAGTCGGACGGGATGAGGAGCTCGGCGATCTCGACGTAACCGTTCTTGTCGAAGTCATGCCAGAGGACAACTCCGCACGCTTGCAGATCTACAGCGCCGCTTGTGTCGATGTGCTCGCCACACTCGAAACTCAGGGCAGTGAACCCGGTCGGTTCGGAAGTCCCAACGGCCTGATCCGACGTGTCGCCGAAGAGGAAGTCGTTGCTGGCGAGGAGACTGCCGCCGCCGTGAAGAAGGGCCCACTCCTCGCTGTCGAAGCGGGCGAGAAACGCGACGCTGGCCTCAGGCCTTACCCAGGAGCATCGATCGGCATCCCCGTCCCTGTCCAGGTCGCAAGGAGCGCCGTCGTCCACGTCTGTAAAGGTGTCGTGATACCAGCCGAGGCCCTTTTCAGTTAAGTGCACAATCAGCGGGCAAGTCATCGAGACGCATTTGAAGCCGAAGCAGCGCTCGTTCAGCCCGCATTGTTCGTGGATCGAGCACTCGATGAGCGGAGGAGCTTGACAGCTGCCGAAGCCGGTGCACGTATAACCTTCACCGTAGACCTCGCAGTCATACGAGCCGCAGGTCCAGCAAGTGCTGGTTCCCTCGAATGGAATGCAGATCGGCGTTGTCGTCAGCGCGCCACAACTTGTTGGCGCCGTGCACAGGAGGCGACAGCTACCGAGCACACAGGCATGGCCAACCGGGCACTCCTCGGTCTGTTCGCAGGCCCCGGCCGTTTGCGCTTGGGCGGGCTCGCCTGCCGCACCCAGCAGTACGATAAAGAGGAACCCAACAATTCTGAAGCTGCGAGACAACATCTGACGCTCCTTCCTAGGCAACCGAGATCCGGAGATCTCGCTACCGTTTTGAGGTCTCGACGAAGTCGAGGGGCTGTGGAACTGGGTCGCCTTACTACTGAGTAACGGCAGCCGAAGCGTTTCCGGATCGGCCGCCGCAAGGGAGACCCTCTTCTTCCGACACCCAGCCGAAGCTACGACTCGCCAGGAGCGGCTCTCGGAGCGGGCCAAGCTCAACCACCAGGTGCTCGGTCCCCTTACGGATCCAGAGGTCCAGTCGGGTCTTGGTGAGAACCAAATTGCCTTCTACTGAAACAAGAGGCACCACGAGAACAGCCCCAGCGAGCGCTACCGTCGGTGATGGGGGGGGCGTATCTCACTCGCACCTGGCTTTGCCTTCCATCATGGACTCCGGGGACAAAAGAGCGTTTCCCCGGCTATTCGGTCCACGAGGAACTCGAGCTGATGGTCGAAGCCGGCTTGACGCCGGCGCGGGCGCTGGAGGCGGCAACGACGGGAGGAGCCAGCCTTCTCGGCAAGGAATCGAGCCTCGGGCGGTCAGATTCCTAGAGCGATTCAGACAGCCTGAGCGAAACGAAGGATGGCGGAAGCGCATGGGAATCGCTCCGAGCCGGGTCGCCTGTGGCGGCCCAGCGAACACCGTTGGTCAGGCGACTCAGACAGCCTGAGCGAAGCGAAGGATGGCGGAAGCGCATGGGAATCGAACCCACCCACCCCGAGGATCCCTCACGGCGCAAACGGTTTTGAAGACCGCGGGAGGCACCAGCCCCCGAGCGCTTCCGTGGGGCGTACTGTAGCTCAGATGCCACGAGTTGCGTCGAACTTCGCCAGGGCCCTGGTATAGGGTTCGCCCTCACGACCTCGTAGAGCGACCGACACTCCGAGACGAGCAGAGACGAGAGGGGATCGAAGATGTCAGGGCAAGGAAGATTCACCTGGTACGAGCTGATGACCACCGACCCGGCGGCGGGCAGGGACTTCTACTCGAAGCTCTCGGGCTGGGGCGTCGAGACCTTCGATGAGCCCATGCCGTACACCATGTTCACCCTGGGCGAGTCACCGGTCGCAGGACTGATGCAGTTGACACAGGAAGCGCAAGACAACGGTGCGCCGCCGCACTGGCTGGGCTACGTGCTCGTCGACGACGCCGATGCGACGGTGGCTGCGGCGCAAGCCGCCGGCGGTTCGGTTTTCGTGGAGCCCCAGGACATCCCCGAGATGGGTCGCTTCTCGGTGCTCGCGGATCCAAACGGTGGCGTGTTCGCGATCTGGCAGGCGCTGAAGGACGCGACGTCGGACGACATGGTGCCGGTTGGGCGCTTCTCGTGGCACGAGCTCATGACGACCGACCTCGAGTTGGCCTTCGACTTCTACTCGGGGCTGTTCGGCTGGGTGAAGGTTGCCGCCCACGACATGGGGGACATGGGTACCTACCAGATCTTCTCGCGACGCGACGGCACCGTTCCGATCGGCGGCATGATGACGAAGCCGAATCCGGAGATGCCCGACGCCTGGCTGTACTACGTACGCGTGGCCGACGCGGCAGCCACGATCGCGCAAGTCGAAGAGATGGGCGGTCAGCTGCTCCACGGTCCGATGGAGGTGCCCGGCGGTGACCATGTGGCGGCTTGCCTGGATCCGCAGGGCGCTGCGTTCGCGATTCACGCGACGGCCGGCTGACGCGTTTGGGGCAGAGCTCTCGGCCGATGCGACTCGGAATCGCTACCTTCCAGGAGAAGCCGTCGCCGACGGCTGATGACGCGCTCATGGTGGCCGCGCTCTCCGGAGTCGACGTTGTCGCCGCACCATGGGACGAGGATGGCGGCCTCTGGCGGACGTGTGACGCGGTGCTCGTTCGATCGCCGTGGGACTACCACATGCGGGTGCGGGAGTTCGTTTCGTGGGCTCACGGTCTCGAAGAGGCCGGCGTGCCGGTGTGGAATCCAGCCACTCTCATGGGTTGGAATGTGAGTAAGACCTATCTCCGCGAGCTGGCCGACGCGGGCGTTCAGACCGTGCCCACGGTCTGGCTCGAGCCTGGCGCGGTGGACAATTGGCCCCACCTCATCCGAGAGAGCGGTTGGCAGGAGCTGGTACTCAAGCCGACAGTCGGCGCGAGCAGCTTCCTCACGTTCCGTACGACGCAGGAGGAGGTTGCCGCTCGGCCCGATCGTCTGGCGCGCCTCGCAGAGCAGGGCGGCGCCCTCGCACAGCCCTTCGTCCAGGAGGTGCTGACCGAAGGGGAGTGGTCCTTGATCTACTTCGAGGGGCGCTACAGCCATGCGGTGCGTAAGCGCGCTCGGCAGGGCGAATTCCGCGTACAGGTGGAGTTCGGTGGGGAAGAAATCCCGGAGACTCCGCCAGTCGAGGTGGCGGCGGCAGGTCGCAAGGCTCTCGAGACCTTGCCGGTCGAGCCGCTTTACGCGCGCGTCGACGGTATCGAGACGGAAGCGGGATTTGTCCTCACGGAGCTGGAGCTGATCGAGCCCGTGCTCTTTCTCGCCAGCGACCCGGCGGCCGCGGAACGCTTTGCGGAGGCGATCGTAGGTCGCCTCCGCGGGCTCACCGGTTCGCCGGCGAGCTAGGCGCCCGACGAGTTCAAGCGATCTTGATGTGCCACGGCTCGTGGCGCACGCCGAACGGGTTCGTCTCGGTGTAGCGAATCGAGACGTAGCCGAGGTCGATCAGCTTCTGGAACTCTTGCGTCTCGCCAAAACTCTCGGTGAAGTTGCGGAGCCCGAAGCCCGCCTTGCCGATGTCGAAGTCGCCCCGGGCGTGGAACGAGTAGCCCGGAGGTGCCAGAGAGCGCGACGCCTGGGAGAGGTTGCCCTCGGTCTCGACCGCCTTGGTGAGGAAGAGCTGGAACTGTTTCCCCACGCTTCGGACGCCGGAGGTCAGCGCGATCGAGTCGCCGATGTCGCGGCGGATCTGCTGGAAGCGTGTCAGCGAGTCGCCTTTGAGCAGGTAGTGGCCACTACCCGCGACCTTGGTGACTTCTCGGTCCGGGATTCGCTCGGTCAGGTCGGTGATCACCTTCTGGCCGAAGAAGCCGTAGCGAGCTGCGTCGGCGTAGAACAGCTCCTCGAGGAAATCGGTCTCGACCTTCGGGAAGGCTCCGATCTCAGAGTAGTTCTGCGCGAACCGAATCAGCGCGTCGAAAGACAACAGGTTGAAGTTGCCGTGGCCGACCAGGTGGAGGGCGCGGTCGACCCGGGCCGCCGCCGACCTGAGGGTCGCGAGCTGCTCGGGTGTCAGGAAGAAGTCGTCCGAGTAGGCTCGGTCGAACTCTTTGATTTTCAGGAGTCGTTGGTCGCTGTCGCCGGGATGTGGAGCGATTCTGCCCGTCGCACCTTCATCGCGCAGCGGCTCGGCGATCGATCGGCTGGCCAGCTCGTCGAGCGTCTGCGGCTCCCGCCGTCGCCACTCGAACACGCCGAGGCCGCCGCCCGCCAGGCAGGCGGCACATGCTGGCAACGCCGTGAGGAACCGTCTTCGATCCAAGGGCACTCCGAATTCGACAGAGGTGACTGTACCCGTTCTTGTCTCGGTTGCCTGCGAATTGTCGCACACCCGAGACCACTCGCCGCGAAGGCCTCAGAAACGCTGGGCGGCGCCGTCAGTCGTCTCGATCGTCGAGGTGGTCCGCTACCTTGTCGATCGTCGCCAGGGCCAGCTTCCGCACCAGCGCCGTCACCGTCTCTTCACGCTCGTCGGCAAATCGCTCGAGGAGCTCGTACTCGCTGTCCGTGAACCGGGCCGTGATCTTCTCGTTGCGGGCTCGGTCCGGCGGCTCGATCCGCTCCCGAATGTGCTCCGGAAGCAGCTCCTCGAGCTTGCGCGCACTCTCCGTCATTTGTCCTCGTCCTCGAGCTTCGCCTGCACCTCGTCGATGGTTGCCACCACCAGATCTCGCACCAACGACGAGATCGGCTCCCCGCGCCTCTTTGCCTCCTCGGCAAGACGCTGCACCTCGTCGGCCGTGAAACGGGCCGTCACCTTGCGTTCGCGCGGGTTTTCAGACTTGGGGGGCGTCACGAGAATCACTCAAAGCGGACTTCCCGATCGTATCGTGAACGAGCGACGAAATTGGCGACTTTCGCCGCTAGACGTTCACTGGCGGATTCAGCCTCTGCCGCAGTTCTCAACAGCAAGGTCGCCTCAAGGACTCTAGCGCCAATCTTCTCGGCTGCGAGCAGGCTAGCTGCTTGTGCGGCGAGCTGCTTGACCTCGCTGAACCTCTTTCTGCACACCAGGACGCATGCGAGGTCTAGAGAAGCGGTAGCAGCTAGAAAGCGCCGATGGTCGCCCGCCAGTGACTCTTGGACTTTCCGTAGGCACTTCTCGGCTTCACGGTGCTCTCCGAGCGCTTGGTACGCAAGCCCCTTTGCCCACCTCAGGTTGAGCTTCAGTGAACCTGGGCCGGTCAAGACGGCTACTGCTTCTGCCCGGCATAGGACCGTCCATGCATCTAGTCCCCGCCCTCTCCTTGCGAGGGCTTCTGAGAGACTGATGAGTGCGATTAGTGCGAGTTGTTGGTCTTCTGCCAGCAGAGTGCCCTTCCGGAGGTACCTGCAAGCCTCGGTAAGCGGTCCAAGCTGGCAAGCAACGATGCCGCGGTCGGTAAGAGCGACGCCTACGCGCCTCGGGTCGCCAAGCAAGCGGCGTAGCGCTATCTCCTTGTCTAGCAGCCGCGCGGACTGGTCGAGAAGCCGAAGCCTCATGAAAAGGGAGGCTCGGAAGCTGTAGAGGTTGGCTCTTAGAGATCGATCTCCTGTCCCTTGGTCCAGCAGTGCTTCCGCTTGTTCGAAGGCCTTCTGAGCGCCGTCGGTATCGGAGTTGAGCCGTAGCGCGTTCCCAAGATAGAGGAGTGCCTCTGCGTGAAGATCCGAATGAGACTGAGCGGATAGGTAATCCGACGTCGATGCAGCCTCCGCAGTGCGCACAGCCACTCTTGCGAGTTTGAGAGAGCGCTCAACGTCTCCGAATCGCTCTGCGAAGCTCTCCTGAGTTAGACGACTCGTAAAGGCTACGAGGGTCGACGGGCGACTGTTCTCGATGACCGTGTCGCGTCGGCCAGGCGGTCCGTCAACTAGGTCGGCGTAGCGCCGCTCGGCCAGATCCTTGTTCCGCTCTACCTCGGCGACTAGCGTGGGTAGGCGTTGGACGAGTGCCTTGAAAACACCGTCATAGTCTGACGGCTCCGGCTCATGAACCGGTTTCTGCGCCGGACCCAGGCTCCGAGTAGAGCCGAGCCGCCGAGCGAGCCTTGAAAGGAGTCGTTCTCTCACCTGTCAGCGAAAAGCTGGCTAATCATAACGGTGCGGCCAGAGGCGGTCAAGGACTGGCTCGGCGGCCTAGCCCAACGAGAGCTAGCCGTTGCTGGTGATTGACGGCCCCTCGCCTGCGCGAACTGCGGTCTTGATCTTCACTTGGCAACACCTCCTCTCTGGCGCGAGCTTTGGCGTCACAAAGCGACGCCGGGCACCGGAGAGGGAGTACCGCAGCGAGAAGGCTTACTGACAGAACTACCGATTCGACGGTTGCAGAGAGAGGAAGATCGAGCGCAAGGGACTACCTATGTCGCTGCCCACAACCAAGCGCCCGAATTGGCGCCGACAACTCGACCTCGACCGGAACGCCTTCGATTTCAGCGGGGATGCTCTTCGCGGCCTCCGGCAGACTTGCGTCGACCAGAACCTTGAAGACCGGTGAACCCGGGCGGGTCGTGGACTGGCTGATGCCGATGCCGTGGACCCCCCGGATTTCGAGGATCGTGGAGTCGGTGCGCGACTGGATGCGTTTGGCGAGCCGAAGTTGGCGCTTCTCGATCTCGGGGAAGGCGAGGAGAGCCTTGGAGGCTCGAGTGCTGCCGTCCTTCGAGCATCCGACCATCGTCGCCTTGCCCTTGGGCTTGATCTTTTTGACTTCCTTCATCACCGCGCTCATCGGGTTGGCAATAGTGAAAGCCTGGTTGCCGGCGAAGAGAAGGCCGACGTGGGCGGGGCAGTTGGTGGTGTCTTCCAAGATGACCGAGCCGGAGTCGCCGAGGTCGGAAAAGGACTTCGAGGTTGCCGAAACGATGCGGAACTGCTTGACAAATCTGGCCACGTGAAGAGTGGCGTCCGAAGAGCACTCCGAGAGGTACTCGACGAAGACGCTCATGTTCACGGTATCGACGATGCCTCTGCGCAAGCCCGTGGTGCGTCCCGCCTTTTGCACGAACATGCCGACGGTCGGCTTCACGGTTTCGTCTCCGGGTACGCCGATGCCGACGATCGCGCCGGAGGTGTCGACGCTGCCCGGGTCGACTGCCGCGATGGCTGCGTCGACCTTGTTCTTGCCCTTGTCGAGCTTGATCTTCTTGAAGCCGCTGAGCGTGGCGACGAAATCGGTTTCGGGCGCGTCGCAGCCGTTGTCGAGCGTGCCGGGCTGGTTGACGGGGTCGCCGAGTTGCGCGTTGTTGCTCTTGGCGAGGACGTGGTTGTTGCTCAGGACGTACAGCTCACCCTGCTTCTCGAGGAGCGCTCCCAGCGTTCCACTGCAGCACGAAACGAAGGGTGGGTCGACGGTGAAGTCGTTGACGTTGCCGCCCGAAGTCCCCATCTTGACGGGACGAGCTTGGCGCTTTCGGTGTTTCTTGGGTCCCGACTTGGCGCTCACGTCGAGGTGCCCCGTGTCGGTCGGGGCCTGGTCGGCCCGCGCCGAGACGGCGATCACACATAGCAACAGGAGGAGCGCAAGGCCGGCTCGGAGGAAGCGATGGGTCGAGGAAGGAGCCGCGATGAGGGACTTCGAGCCAATCATTCTGGCCTCCTCTCGAAAGCGCGATGTCGGGGCCGTTGCATGGCGCATCTGCGGAGAGTCTCGCCTCCCGCGTGACGGCCGACTATGAGAAACGACACGTCTCACCCTGTTCCGAACACGGAGCCGGTCCGGGCTCAGTTGTCCCGGGTCGGCGCGGCCCAACCACTCGGCGAGCGACTCCACACGAGCTCGAAGCCGGTCATCTCGCCGTCGACCTCGGCTTCGACACGGGCGTGGAGCCGGTCGTCTTCGAGCCAGTAGGCGATCCTCTGCGGGAAGTCGTGCTCCGGGTTGGTGAAGACCACGCGGCGCTCACCCAATTCGGTGGCCCGAAAGGGGACCGCCTCCTTGCCGGAAGGGCTCGCCAAGTAGACGACAGCGTCGTCCTCGTCGACGATGCGAAGGAACTCGAACGAATAGCCTTTTTCGCCGCTCGTCCGATTGACGCCGATCATCATGCCGGACCGCGGCGGCAGCCAGCACTCTTCGAGGAGCGTCGTTGTGCGCTCGGACCGCCAGCAGCCGCTCATCCACGCGAGATCGTCGACGCTGCCAGCGCCGGCCGCGGCCGGAACAGCCAGGAGCAGGGCGCAGGCGATTCGCAGGAGCATTCGAGCCAGGCTAGCAGAGCCCCCGCCGCTCACCCGAACGGCAACACTTGACACGGATCGCCGGTCCGGCCCGGCGCTGCGCCGGCGGGCACCCGGAGGAGCGCCGTTCCACGAGCATAGGCCAGCTGGTCGTGAGAGCCTTTGGGGGCGACCGGCGTGACTTCGAGGCCGTTTTCGGTTGACCGGATCTCGGCGGGGAGGTAGCGGTCTCGGTCGCGAGCGCCCGGCGTCTCTCCGACGAGTGTGCCGGTCATCAGGTTCCCGAGGTAGCGGTCGGGGTGTCCCATCAGGCGGCGAAGCAGCGGCTGGACGAAGAGCCAGAAGGTGACCATCACCGAGGCGGGGTTCCCCGGGAGTCCGAACAGCCAGCCGTTTGCATGGCGCGCCGCTACCAGCGGCTTGCCCGGCTGGACGGCGACGGCGTCAAACAGCACGTCGCATCCGAGTCGCTCCAACGCAGCCTCGACAAAATCGAACTCTCCCATCGACACCCCGCCGCAGACGAGCAGAACATCCGCCTCGAGGCCGGCGGAGATCATCTCCTCCAGCACCTCCGGCTGGTCGGGAGCGATGCCGAGGTGCCGGAACGTCAGACCGAGGCCGGCGCCCGCTGCCAGGAGAAAGTCGGTGTGAGAGTCGCGGAGTTGACCCGGCCCGGGCTCGATCTCTGGCGGCACGACCTCGTCGCCAGTGGTGAGAAAGGCGACGCTTGGCCGCGAATGGACAGCGAGATCGGCGTAGCCGTGGCTCGCCAGAAGCGACAGTGCCCCCGGTGTCAGCGCCGCTCCCGGCGTCAGCAGCGGTTCACCGACGCGGAGGATCTCTCCCTTCCTGCGGATATGCCGGCCGACGCCGCTCGGTGCCTCGAAACGGACGCTCTCGTCACCGTTGTCGGTCGCCTCGACCGGTACGACCGAGACTGCGCTCTGTGGGCACGGAGCGCCGGTCATGATGCGGGCTGCAGCGGTACTCGGTAGGTCGAACCCGGGCGCATCGCCTGCCGCAACAACTCCGGCGACCGGGAGGCTCGCGCCGGCGGCGACCTCCACGCCGACCGCGTAGCCGTCCATCGCCGAGACGTCGTTTGCCGGTACGTCGACGGTGGACTCGAGCGGCTCGGCGAGCACGCGGCCGACCGCGTCGCGTCGCACAACACGCTCGGGAGCGAGCGGCTCGAGGTACGTTTCGAGCCTTTGCCACGCCTCGTCAGGAGGGGTCAAAGCCATTCTTTTTCAGTCACTTCCACTATGTTGTGGTTCACTTCGAATGCTCTGGGCAATGCTATACTGAACGCTAGGGTTGCCACCGTGAACCAACGGTTCCACTTCAAAGCTTCGCTCTCCGACAGCACCCTGCCGGAGATGCTTCATTCGATCGAGCGGTTCCGCGTGCCGGGCGTCATCGAAGCTCGGAACGAAGAGACCACGAAGCACGTCTACATTCGAGACGGCTACGTGATCCACGCCGCCTCGAGCGATCGAGCCGACAGCCTGGGCGATCACCTCGTTCGCGAGGGCAAGATCTCGACGGAAGCCTACGCCGAGGTGAGCGCGGCGCTGCAGAGTTCGAACCAACGGCTCGGTGTTCTCCTCCTCAAGATGAAGCTCTTGACCCCGGCCGAGGTGCTGCACTCGATCAAAGAGCAGATCGAAGCGATCGTGTGGAGCCTGTTCTTCTGGCGCGACGGTGAGGTGAACTTCAACGTCGGTGAGTTCTACGGGCCGGAGATGGTGCAGATCCAGCTGCCGATGCGGCAGGTGATCGTGCGCGGTATTCGGCAGGCGCCGCAGGCGCGCCCTCTGGTCGGTCGACTCGGTCGGCGTGACACCGTCTTCGAGCCGCGCTTCAACTGGGAAGACCTGATCGAGATCGGCCTCGACGGCGATGAAGCGGCCCTGCTCGAACTGGTCGATGGCAGAAGAACCCTGTACGATCTATGCGCCGAGGGCCCGCTGGCTCCGGCGGAGAACGCCAAGCTGCTCTACGCTTTTCAGACGCTCCAGCTCGTCCGCCGTTCGGCGGCGGGGGAGGTGGGAAGCGAGGGAGGTGGACCCGTCAAGGTCCAGCTCAAGACCGGCGGCGAGGCGATGGGAGGCTGACAGCTTCCGCTGAGTGAGTCTGATGCCAATCTACGAATACCAGTGCGACGACTGCGGAGACCGAACCGAGGTGCTCCAGCGTCTCTCCGACGACAAACTCAAGGAGTGCGGCAAGTGTGGCGGCGCATTGCAGCGCCTCATCTCCGCGCCGGCCGTTCAGTTCAAGGGGACC
This sequence comes from Candidatus Multivoradales bacterium, assembly GCA_965212505.1. Classification (GTDB taxonomy): domain Bacteria; phylum Acidobacteriota; class Thermoanaerobaculia; order Multivoradales; family JAHEKO01; genus JAHEKO01. The sequence continues at coordinate 3,378,982 of OZ243123.1, read as the reverse complement.
GGTTGGTACGTCACGGACTACGGCGGTCGCAAGGGTGCCGGCGACTCGGGCGAGGGCTCGAAGGGGAGTGACTCGAGTTCCGGCTCGGAGAGTTCCTCGAGCAAGGGAGCCTCCGAGGGGGCCGGTAAGACGGCCGGCAAGGCGGCCAGTTCGAGTCCGTCGGACTGAGGAACGATCGATGAAGAAACGGTTTGCGTTCGCCATCGTCTGGACGGTCCTTCTCGGCTCCTGCGCCTGGATGGCCAACGCGACCTCCTATGTGCTCGTTCCCGACGAAGCGCTCGTCGATGAGGCGGCGGTGGTTGTACAGGCGACCGTCGAGGTGGTCGAACCGGCGCCGATTGCCGGACCGCCCTCGACCGACTACTTCATTCAGATCGAGCGCCTGCTCAAGGGGTACGTCACCGGCAGCACCATCGTCGTGAGGCTCCCCGGGGGCATCGGGCCGGACGGCATCGGCCTGCGGATCTGGGGAGTTCCCGAGTTTCGCGTCGGTGAGCGCCTGCTGCTTTTCCTTGCGCCGCGAGGTGACGGCACCTACGGCGTGCTTCACCTGATGCTCGGAGCGTTCTCCGAGGTCGAGGCGGGAGGGGCGCGAGTCGCCGTTCGTTCGCTCTCGGAGGCGCTCAGCGTGCCGGTCGCCGAGGGGAGCGCCGCGCCGCTCGCGAGGGAGCCGATGCGTGACTTCGCCGGCTTCGTCAACTGGATTACCGATCGGGCGGGATCCCTTCAGCGGCCGATCGACTACTACCTCGACCCGGCGCTCGGAGATCTTCGAGAGCTGCGTCCCACCGGCCGCCTACTCGACGATCGCTGCACGCAGCTCAACTTCCGTTGGTCCGACTTCGATCGCGATCAGGCCGTCAAGTGGAGCTTCGACGGCGCCGGCTTCGACGGCAAGGGGGCTGGACGGGGTGCGTTCCTTCGGGCACGTCGAGTGTGGACCCGGGCCACCAACGGAGCGGTGACCTTGCAGAACGGTGGCGTGGTGCGAGGCAAGTCGGCGCTCGGCGGCTTCGATGGCGTGAACCTGGTCGCTTTCGGGGACCCCGGAGGCGATCTGGCCGGTCGCTTCAGCTGCTCCTCGGGCGGTGTGCTGGCTCTGTCCGGAATCTGGTTCGATAACGGGCGAGGTCAGTCGTGCGAGCGAGTCGGTGCCGGCCGCAAGGTGGCCTACCGAGGCCGGCAGCATTTGGAGATTCTCGGCGCCGACATCCTGGTCAACGACGGCGCCTCCTGTCTGCTGTCTCGCGACATGTCCTATGCGTCCCGCGTCTTCGCACACGAGCTGGGCCACTCTCTCGGTTTGTCCCACTCCGCCGGTGCGTCGGTGATGTCGGGTGAGCTGTCGAAGGAGATCGACGGAGCCGAGCCGCTGGCGCCCGACGATCTGAAGGCGGCCGAAGAGCTCTATCGGGCGCCCGCAGGACGCTGAGCGCGTCCGCTGTGGGTCTACCCCGAACCGACGAGGTCCTGGCGGAGGCGAGCCGCCGTCTAGAGACGCTCGGCCGCGTGGCGCTCTGCCAGATCGTGAAGGCCGAGGGTTCGACTCCTGGCAAGGTCGGTTGGAAGCTCCTGGTCTCGCCGCGTGGCGACGCCTACGGAAATCTGGGAGGTGGCGCATTCGAAGCGCTCGTCACTGCTGACGCTCGGCGCCAACTCTCCGACGACGGCCCGGCCCAGACCAAACGCTACTATCTAACCGAGGAGGCGACGCGCGGCGAGCCGACCGGCATGGTGTGTGGCGGATTCGCCGACGTTCTGATCGAAGTCTTGAGACAGCGACCCCTGCTGGTGATTTGTGGCGGCGGCCCCGTCGGACAGGCGTTGGCGCGCAATGCGGTGCTGTGCGATTTTGAAGTGCGGGTGGTCGAGGATCGCTCCGAGTTCCGTCGACCGGAGCTCTTTCCCGAAGGGGTCGAGTTCGCCGAGGTGTCGCGCGACTTCGAAGAGCCGTTCCTCGAGGACGAAGGTCGCGCTCTTCTGGTCGCGGTGGTGACGCGCTGTTGGGAGACGGATCTCGCCGCCGCTGCAGCGGTGCTTCGCAGGCGTCCGGAGCGATTGGAGTATCTCGGGTTGATGGGGAGCTCTCGCAAGGTGGAGCGAGTGCGGGCCGAGTTGGGCGAGCTGGGGCTCGATCCGTCGAGACTTCACGCTCCGATCGGGCTGCCGCTGGGCGGTGACACGCCCGCCGAGATCGCGGTCGCGATCTTGGCGGAGATCATTCAGAGCCGCCGGGGCGCTGCCGAGCAGCGTGCGCCCCGTCCCGTGGCCGACGCCGGCTAGCGGCGCAGTCTCGACTATTCGCCGACGGCAAACGGCGAGTCGGCGACCTCTTCCGAGGGCGAGCCTGTCAGCCCGAGCTTCTTGGCGTAGTAGCGGAAGGAGCGGAAGCTGATCCCGAGAAGTTCGGCGGCCTGAGTCTGCACGCCTCGGCACCGATCGAGCGCGTCGCGCATCAGCTGGCGTCGAATGCCCTCGAGGTAGGCCTCGAGGTCGAGGCCGCTGGCCGGGAGGTCGATGGTGGAGATCTGGCCGCTCCGACTCTCGAGTACCTGGACCGGGATGTCGTCGGTTGTCAGTAGATTCCCCGAGCAGAGCGCCAAGGCTCGCTCGATGACGTTCTCGAGCTCCCGAACGTTGCCGGGCCAGTCGTGCGCTTCCAGCTGGCGCATGACGTCGACCGAGACCCGTTTCGGCTCCATCCCCATGTCCTTGCTGTACTTCTTGATGAAGTGGTCGACGAGGATCGGGATGTCCTCGCGGCGCTCGCGAAGGGCGGGCAGTCGGATCGGGATGACGTTGATCCGGTAGTAGAGGTCTTCCCGGAAGAGCCCTTGGCGAATCTGCTCCTGAAGGTTCAGGTTCGTCGCCGTGATGATGCGCACGTCGACCGGCTCCTCCCGGTGGCCACCGATCTTGCGCACCTTCTTCTCCTGGAGTGCGCGCAGCAGTTTGACCTGCATGGAGGGAGCCATCTCCCCGATCTCGTCGAGGAAGAGGGTGCCCTCGTTCGATTCGCGGAAGAGTCCCTTCTTCTCGCGCACGGCGCCCGTGAAGGCTCCTCGCTCGTGGCCAAAGAGTTCGCTTTCGAGCAGGGTCTCCGGCAGAGCCCCACAGTTCACCGAGAGGAAGCGATGGCTCGAGCGGGCGCTCGCGTAGTGGATCGCGCGGGCGATCAACTCCTTACCCGTGCCGCTCTCACCCTCGAGGAGCACCGTCGAGTTGGTCAACGCGACCCTCTCGATGAGCTCGAAAATCTCCTGCATCCGGCGGCTGCGGCCGATGATGTTGGAGAAGCCGTACTTCTGCTCGAGCTCCTTGCGCAGATAGACGTTCTCGTCGACGAGTTCGGTCTTCTCGAGCGCCTTCTGAATGACGACCTTGAGCTCTTCGACATCGAACGGCTTCGACACGTACTGGTACGCGCCGAGGCGCATCGCCTCGATCGCCGACTTGTTCGACGTGTAGGCCGTCATCATGATCACGGACGCCCGGCTGTCGCTGCGCTTGATCTCCTTCAGGAGGTCGAGTCCGTTGCCGTCGGGCATCATGATGTCGCAAAGGATCAGGTCGAACGAGTCGTTGGACAGGACTCCTCGCGCCTCGGTCATCGAGCTCGCCACCGCGACGCGGTAGCCCTCCTCCGCCAGGAGTAGCTGGAGGAACTCGGTCATGCTGGCCTCGTCGTCGACGACCAGGATCCGGCTGGTCAGCTTCTCTTCTGCCATCTCATGCCTCTGCTGCGAGGAGTTCGGTCGGCACGGCGGTCTCGATGGGCAGCTCCACCGTGATCACGCTTCCCTCCCCGGGCTGACTCTCGAGCACCAGTCGTCCCCCATGTTCCTGGACGATCTGGTAGACGATCGCCATGCCGATGCCGTTGCCGTCGTCGAAGGCTGAGCTGAAGGGGTGGAAGAGGTTCGCCCTCTCCTGCTCGGCCATCCCGCAGCCTGTGTCGATGAAGTGAATTCGGTAGAGGTCACCGCTGACCTCCGTCTCGATGCGCAGCAACCCGCCTTCGGGCATCGCTCGCAACGCATTGCGCGCGATGTTCCAGAAGATCTGGCTGATCTGGTCGGGGTCCGCGAGAAGGAGCTGGCTCGGGGCCTGGAGCTCGATGCGCAGCTCGTGCTCGTCGGCCACCTCGGGGCTGTTCCGCAGCAGCTCCATGTTCTCGGTCAACATCGCGGCGATGTCGAACTGCTGAACCGAGCGCTCCTTGGGCTTCGCAAAGCGCAGGAAGCCTTTGATCGTCCGATCGAGCCGCTGGCTCTCCTTGAGCAGAATCTCGAGCAGCTTGCGCTGCCCATCGGTCCCTTGAAAGGTATTCGAGAGCATCTGACAGGAGCCGGAGATCGCCGCCAGCGGGTTGCCGATCTCGTGGGCGATGCCCGCGGCAAGCTTGCCGACCGCGACCATGCGGTCTTTGAGCTGCAGTTCGTGTTGCATCTTCTGCCACTTGGAGAGGTCCTGGAAGATCAGAATGTGGCCGCTCAATGAACCGTCGGCCGTGGTCAGAGTGGAGAGCGCGAAGCCGACCTGGAGTACCTTCTCGTCCAAGTGGTACTCGACCTCACGGCGTGAGCGCTGGTCCGGTCCGGCTTCGGTCAGCGCCTGCCATTCCGTGTTGTCCATCAGCTCGGTCGCCGCGATGCGCTCTCCGATGAGGTCGGGCTCCTGCTTCCCGAGGATGGTCTCGGCCGCGCGATTGACGCTGGTGATCACGCTGTTGCGATCTGTAGTGATCAGGCCACTCGGAATCGACTCGATGACGTCGCGATGGACGACGCGAAGGTCGGCGAGGCTCTCCCGTTGCTCGCGGAGCTCCTGAGCGGAGCGGCGTGCGGCCGAGGAGAGTCTCGACGTCATCAGCGCAACGGCGTAGAAGCCGAACAGGTGAATGCCGAGGTTGTAGCCGAGCCGCCATACCGAGCCGCCCGGTTCGAAGCCCACCAGGGGTGACTGGATCGTGCCGGTGAACAGGGCGATCCCCACGAGCGAGTAGAGACACCAGGCCAGGGTCGCGACGATTGTTCCCACGCCGCGGCGAAGGAGGGTCGAGGCGACGATGATCACCACGAGGTAGAGAATGGAGAAGGGCGTGAACGGCCCACCAAAGTAGTAGACCAGGGCGGTGGTGAGCAGCAGGTCGCCGGTGAACTGGAGGTAGGCTTGCCGACGCACCCCGAAGATCGGCAACCGCAGGAGGAAGATGTAGATCAGGCTCGCGCCGTAGGTGCTACCGGCAAGGAGGTAGAGGAACGTGAAGTCCGTCCTCTGGATGTCGTCCGATGCCAGCTGCAAGAAGAAGAACGGCACGAGCGCGCTCGTGATGACGACGATCCGAAGGGCGACCAGCCAGCGCAGTCGTTGCGCCAGAAGCTGGTCACCATCGGACGGCGCCGCACCGAAGTCGGCGACCCCCTGCTCGAGCAGGGACTCCAAGGGCGCGGCAAGCGTCGTCACGAGCGAGTCGTCGCTTTCTTCAGCCGATCGACCCGAGGATCGTGTAGAGCGGCAGGTACATGGCCGCGACGATCGTTCCGATGATGGCACCGAGGACGACGATCATGATGGGCTCGAGGAGTTTGACCAGACCCGCAACGGCGGTGTCGACCTCATCCTCGTAGAACTCGGCGATCTTGGAGAGCATCTGGTCGAGCGCACCTGTCTGCTCGCCGACGTGGATCATCTGGACGACCATGGCTGGGAAGACGTTGGTCTCCTTGAGTGGGCCGCTGAGGGTCTTACCCTCTTCGACGCTCTTGCGAACGGCCATCACCGCGTCCTCGATGATCGCGTTGCCGGCAGTCTTGGCGGTGATCTCGAGACCCTCGAGGATCGGCACACCGGAGGAGGTCAGGGTCGAGAGCGTGCGGCAGAAGCGCGCGACAGCGATCTTCTTGATCAACATCCCCAACACCGGCGTTTTCAGTGCGAGGCCGTCGACGACACGCCGACCGCGATGTGTCTTGTAGTAGGCCCGGAACGCCATCCAAAGCATGATCATTCCGAGCGCGATCGCCCACGAGTAGCGGGCGATGATCTCGCTCGCCTGGACGACCATGCGGGTGAGCAGCGGCAGCTGTCCGCCGAGGCCCGCGAAGAGCGAAGCGAAGACCGGGATCACTTTCCAGAGGATGATCCAGACGACGCCCACGGCGATCGAGATCACGGTGACCGGGTAGATCATCGCCGACTTGACCTGACTCTGGAGCTTGACGGTCTTCTCGAGGTACGTCGAGAGCCGCTGCAGGATGATGTCGAGAATACCGCCCGCTTCGCCCGCTGCGACCATGTTGCAGAAGAGGTCGTCGAAGGCCGCGGGTTGCTTCTTCATCGCCTCGGCCAGCGACATGCCGGATTCGACGTCGCCGCGCACGCGATCGATGATCTGCGCGAACTTCTTGTGCTCCTGCTGCTCGGCGAGGATCTCGAGGCACTGCACGAGCGGCAGGCCGGCGTCGAGCATCACCGAGAACTGGCGGGTGAAGATTGCGACACGCTTGATCCCGACGCGCATCGGGAGCTGTGGCAGGAAGGGGATCTCCTTCCCCTTTTCTTTGACGGTAGAGATTGCGATCTGCTGTCGCTTGAGGGTGGCGACGGCGGAGTCTTTGCTGTCGGCCAGCAGTACGCCCTCGAGCGTCTGCCCCGATCGGTCACGTCCCTTCCAACTGAAGCTAGGCATCCATTCAGCTCCTCATGGCAGCGGGGTCTTGCGGGGGGCGCCGCTCGGCAACAGCCTCCGGACCTCGGTTGATCATTTCTTGTAGCTCGTTCGGCATCGACGAGCGGTTCAGCGCCGCCTTCAGGGTGATCTGGCGCTTGAAGTAGAGCCTGGCCAGGGACTGGTTGAACGTCTGCATGCCGTGAACGGCCTGGCCGGTCTGCATCATTCCGTAGACCTGGTGAATCTTGTCTTCACGGATCAGGTTTCGAATCGCCGAGTTGGGGATCAGGCACTCCATCGCCATCACTCGCCCTGTACCGCTCGAGCGCGGGAGGAGCGACTGACAGAGGATTCCTTCCAACACGAAGGAGAGCTGGACTCGAATCTGCCCCTGCTGATGGGCGGGGAAGATGTCGATGATTCGGTTGATCGTCTGGGCCGCGGAGTTGGTATGCAGGGTGGCGAAGGTGAGGTGGCCGGTCTCGGCGATGCGGAGGGCCGCCTCGACGGTCTCGTGATCTCGCATCTCACCGACGAGCACGACGTCGGGGTCCTGCCGAAGCACGGACTTGAGCGCGTTCGAGAAGCCGTGAGTGTCCGCGTGCAACTCGCGCTGATTGACGATGCACGAGCGATGCGCGTGTAGGAATTCGACCGGGTCCTCGATGGTCACGATGTGCTCGCGTCGCTCGCGGTTGATCTTGTCGATCATCGCCGCGAGCGTTGTCGACTTGCCGGAGCCGGTCGGACCGGTCACCAGAACCAGGCCACGCGGCTTGTCGCAGAGCTTCTCTACGATGGGTGGCAGTCCGAGCTCGCGAAAGCCGAGAATCTCGTACGGGATCTGCCGGAACGCGGCTGCGATGGCGCCGCGTTGATGGAAGACGTTCGCCCGGAAGCGCGCCAGACCTTTCAAGCCGAACGAGAAGTCGAGCTCGAGTTCTTCCTCGAGCTTCTGCTTCTGCTTGTCGGTCAGGATCGAGTAGGCGAGCTTCTTGGTCTGGGACGGCGTCATCTCCGGATGGTCGATCGTCTCGAGGACGCCGTCGATCCGGATCTGCGGTGCTGCGTTCGTGGTGATGTGAAGATCCGACGCACCCTTCTCGGTCAGGATCTTCAACATTTCATTCAGCGTCATCTGCATATGGGAATCCCCACATCGAAAGTTCAGACCACCTTGGTGGCTTGCGGCGATGTTGGAATGGGTGACAAGGATTGTCTGTGAAGAATCTCGCAAGGTGCCGCTGTTGGGCAGGCTCGGAGGTTGCCGGCACACCCTAGAGACGGAGTCCGAGCGGTCTGACTCGCACGGACGGCGCCTGCGGATATCATCCGGCGGTGCCGGACGTCCTGGAGCCTCTCGAAGAGGAAGCCTTCGGCAAGGCCTACGACGCGCGCCTGATGCGGCGCCTGTTGCGCTACGTGCGGCCCTACCGCGGGCTGGCCGCGGGTGCGGTCGCGCTGATTGTGCTCTCCTCGTTGCTGCAGCTCGTGGGGCCGTTGGTGACCGCGGTGGCGATCGATCAATTCATCGATCCGACTCCGCTCGCCGAGCGGACCGACTCTTCGTCGAGCCGCCTCTTCTTCGCCGTCGCCACTGCGCTTGGGGTCGAGCTCGACTCCGGGAGTGGCCTCCTGCTGCTCGGTGGGATCTATTTTGCCGCCCTCGCTGCGGCCTTCCTGGTGCTCTATGCCCAGGGATATGTGATGCAGCTGGTCGGTCAATACATCATGTATGACCTGCGGCGAGACATCTTTGGACATTTACAGCGGCTACCGGTCGGCTACTTCGATCGCCGGCCGATCGGTCGTCTCGTCACTCGAGTCACGAACGACGTCGATGCCCTCAACGAGCTCTTCACCGCAGGGCTCATCGCCATCTTCGGCGACATCATGTTGCTTGCGGGCATTGTCGGAGTTCTCTTCTGGCTGAATTGGAAGCTGGCGCTCGTGACCTTCGCGATCGTGCCGGTGTTGGCGCTCCTGACGCTCTGGTTCAAGGTGCGGGCCCGGCAGAGCTACCGGGAGGTTCGCACCAAACTGGCCGCAATCAACGCCTTCCTGCAAGAGCACCTCGGGGGCATGTCGATCGTTCAGTTGCTCGGCCGAGAGCGGTCGACGCGCGCCCGCTTCTCGGGTATCAACGACGATCACCGGGTCGCGAACATTCGCGCGATCTACTACTACGCTGTCTACTATCCGGCGGTCGAGTTGGTGACCGCGTGCGGCCTGGCGCTCATCATCTGGTACGGAGGCGGCAAGGTGCTCGCCGGAGCGATGACGATCGGCGGCCTGGTCGCCTTCCTGCAGTACGCGCAGCGGTTCTACCTGCCGTTGGCCGACCTGTCGGAGAAGTACAACATTCTGCAGGGCGCGATGGCCAGCTCGGAGCGGATCTTCCGCCTGCTCGATCGCGAGTCCGAGATCGTCGAATCGGAGTCGCCTCATCGACCGACGGAGGTACGAGGAGAGATCGAGTTCGATGCGGTCGATTTCTCCTATCTGCCCGGCGAGCCGATTCTTCGGGACGTGGCGTTCCAGGCGGCGCCGGGGGAGACCGTGGCTGTTGTCGGCCACACCGGCGCCGGCAAGAGCACCCTGACCAACCTGCTCTTGCGCTTCTACGATGTCGACGCGGGCACCGTGCGGGTGGACGGTGTCGACGTGCGCGACTGGGGACTGGCGGATCTGCGCGGCTCGATTGCCATGGTCCTGCAGGACGTCTTCCTCTTCTCGGGCAGCGTGGCCGGCAATATCGGCCTCGGGTCCTCGGAGATCGATGCCGAGCGAATGCGCTGGGCGGCTTCGGAGGTCCATGCCCTCGACTTCATCGAGCGCCTCCCCGGGGGCTTCGAGAACCAGCTTCAAGAGCGCGGCGCCGGTCTCTCTGTCGGTCAGAAGCAGCTGATCGCGTTTGCCCGCGCCCTCGCCTTCGACCCGAGGATCTTGATCCTCGACGAAGCGACCTCGTCGATCGACACCGAGACCGAGCAGTTGATCCAGCGAGCGCTCGATCGCCTCCTGGTGGGGCGCACCAGTCTGGTGATCGCTCATCGGTTGTCGACCATCCAGAGAGCCGATCGCATCGTGGTACTCCACAAGGGGTGCATTCGGGAGCAGGGCACTCATCAGGAGCTCCTCGCTCGCCGCGGTATCTACCACCGGCTCTATCTATTGCAGTACAAGGACCAACTCGGCGCCGAGCCGGCGGCGGTCGGAGGTGTTGCGTGATCTGTCTCGTGTGTGAACCGGCCAACCTGGAGATCGGAGAACCGATCAATTCGTTTCATCGCGAGTTCGTGGACAATCCACCCGACCGTGAGGTCGCCCGTCGACAGCACGCAGGGCTGGTCGCGGCGCTCGAGTCGGTCGACGTCGAGGTGCTGCAGGTTCCGCCCTTGGAGGGTGCGCCGTACCAGGTGTTCATGCGCGACGTGGTCATCGGCGGCCTGGGCAGCCCGATCATCGCCAATCTGCGCGAAGAGGTCCGCAGGCCCGAGACCGAGGTCGTGCGCCGTGTGCTCGCCGATGCCGGTCTTGCCGTAGTCGAGAGCGACGGAGGCCACCTCGAGGGAGGAGACGTCGTCGTCTTCGGCTCGGAGATCTTCGTCGGCGTGGGAGATCGCACCGAGATGGGCGCGACGGAGTGGCTCCGAGGAACCTACGGAGACGACTACGAGGTGCGTGTTCTGCGCATGCACCCGGGCTTTCTGCACCTCGACATGGTCTTCAACGTGTTGAGCGACGACAGCTGTGTGTTGCACCCGGACGCGCTCGAGCCCGATGCCGTGACTCTCGTGCGCGAACGGTTCTCCGAGCGCCTCGAGATCGATCGCGCCGCGCAGCGGCGGATGTCGACAAACTTCCTGCCGGTTCGCGCGGGCCACGCGATCGCGTCGACGACCGTGATTCCCGAAGTCGGCCGGGCCGGCGCGGCGGTCGGTCGCGAGTTCCGCTTCGTCGAGCTGGACGAGATCCAAAAAGGCGGCGGCAGCGTGCGCTGCTCGACCTGCCTGATCTAGCCGAAGAGCTCTCGCTCGCTAGGGCCGGCGAAGAGAGCAGGCCTCAGGGAGCTTCGGCGGTCTCTTCGCCGCCGAGCGCCTCGATCTCGCCGAGAAACTCCATCAGCTGAACGACGCGAGTCTGCGCTTCCCCGGGCGGATAGGTGTATTGGACCGACAGCAGTCGGTAGTCACCCGGGTGGATCGCGTACGCCCAGGTCTCCTCGACCTCCGCATCGGGGCCGCCGTAGGCGCCGCGCGCGGTGTAGATGGTGCCGAACGGGCCACCCAACTCGCGATTCCCGTAGTAGGTCGCGCCCTCGGTGGACTCGAACCAGGCCCGCCGCTCTTTGACGACGTCGACCAGGTTGATGCTGCCGGTCTCGACCGGGCCGGTCGACATCACCAGGGTGCCGTCGCCGTTCTCACCCGGTGCGTCGAATCGCCAGCCGGCGTCGTCGGCGCCCGAGACGACAAAGGGGGCGGGCAGCGCCGCGACCGCAATGCCGAGATCAGCGTTTTCGACCCGTGTGCTGACCGGCTCGGCGGGAGCCGGCTCGGACTGCTGACAGGCCAGAGACATCATGCTGGTGAGAACCAGCACGGAGAAGATCTGTGCGCTTACCCTGCTCATGCAACCTCCTGGAGCGGGGACTCTCTCATACCCCGGGCCGCGCGCCAATCGCGAGGCGTCTAGGGCTGAGGGTCGACCACGCCACCGGCGTCCGGGCCGCGCGGATCTCCGGCAGCCTCGAAGAGTCCGTCCGCGAGACGTCGGGCGACGCACACCTTGGCGGTCCAGGAGAGTTTGCCGAACTCGTGCCCGAGGGCCTCGAGCGCGGTGCGTGTTTCGAGACTGAGCGCTCGGTCCTCGAGGAAGATCGCGTCCGGCAGCCACTGGTGGTGGATGCGGCCGCGATCGAGAGCTTCCTGGAGCTCGAGCTCGTCGGTGAGGAGCCCGAGGGCGACCCAGGCGGACGCGGTCGGGATTTGAGAGCCGCCTTGCCCGCCGAAGGCGAGGACCTCGTCGCCGCGCCAACCGATGGTGGGAGTCATCGAGGAGAGCATGCGCTTTCCAGGAGCAATCGTGTTCGCTTCGCCTTGCACCAGGCCGTAGGAGTTCGGCTGCCCCGGTGCTGTGGTGAAGTCGTCCATCTCGTTGTTCAAGAATCCGAAGCCGGCGACCCAGAGCTTGCTACCAAAACCGCCGTTGACGGTCGTCGTGAGTGAAACCGCGTTTCCGGCGGCGTCGACGACGGACAGGTGTGTCGTTTCCGCGCTCTCGGCCTGAGGAGTCGCGGAGGCGAGGGTGAGAGACGCGACCGCTCGGTCGCGGGGGAGCGCTTCTGCGAGTCGATCCAAGCGCTCGGAGGCCATGAGTTCGGCGGCGGAGGCGTCGGACGTCGCGACGTCACCCAGCAAGACTCGATCGGCGAATGCGCGGCGCCAGACCTCCGCCAAGAGGTGGAGGCTCGGAGCGCTGCCGGGCTCGAGATCGCGCCAGCCGACTCGCTCGAGCAGGCCGAAGGTCTGAGCGAGAATGACACCGCCCGAGGACGGCAGCCCCATCGAAGCAAACTCCCATCCAAACCCCTGGAAGAGGACGGGCTCTCGCCACTCCGGTTGGTAGTCCGAAAGGTCGGCGAGCGTAAGAATGCCGCCGTGCTTCGTCGAGGTCGCGACGATCTGGTTCGCGACGGATCCGGTGGTTAGAGCGTCTGGGCCTCGGTCGCGATATCCGGCCAGGGTCTCGGCGAGGGCAGGGAGCTTCTTGATCTCGCCGATCGGTGGTGGAGCGCCCCCAGGGAGCCAGACCGAAGCGGTTTCGCTGAATCGTCCCAGTCGTTCACTCGCGCTTTCGATCGAGTTGTGGAGGCGCCGGGTGACGCGGAATCCGTCGCGAGCGAGGCGGAGCGCCGGCTCGACTACCGCCGGCCAGTCGAGCTTTCCGAACCGTGCGTGGAGCTCGTAGAGGCCGTCCGGCGAGCCGGGGACGCCGGCCGCGAGCGCGCCGACCGTCGACGCTCCGGGGATCGCGTCGCCCTCGGCGTTGAGGTACATCTCTCGGTGCGCCGCCGCGGGAGCAATCTCACGGAAGTCGAGCGTCGTCAGCTCGCCGTCGATCCGGATGACCGCAAACCCACCACCGCCGAGGTTTCCGGCCTGGGGGTGGACGACCGCCAACGCGAGTGCGCTGGCGACGGCGGCATCGGCTGCGTTGCCCCCTGAGCGCAGGATTGCGAGCCCGGCCTCGGTTGCATCGGGTTCGGCGGTGGCCACGGCTCCACCGGCACCACGAGGCGCCGGGAACGATGCGGCGAAGACCGGCGTTGTGAGGAAGAGCAGCCAGAGCGCCGCCCACGCTCGGCGAACGCTAGTCATCCCCGAGATAGTCGTCGAGCAGGGGCGCCGCGATCCGCATGAAGTCGGTGTCCGTCAAGATGCCGATCAGTCGGTGTTCGCCGTCGACCACCGGCAGGCAGGTGATCTTCTTTTCGCGCATCAGTCGTAGTGCTTCCTGGGCACTGGTAGTGGGCGTTACGGTGATCACCTCTCGCTCCATGATCCGCGAGATGGGGACCGCTTCGTGCTCCGGGTCGCTGAGTGTCGGTACCAGGCGCAGGAGCGCTCGATGCGTCACCAGTCCGACCAGCCGGTGCTGATTGTCTTCGACCGGTACGTGGCGGATGTGCTTCCAGTTCATGACGTAGGCGGCCATGTCGACCAGCTCGGCCTCGTTCACGGTGAAGAGATCGGTGGTCATCAACTGTTCGACGCGGCGGACGAGGCGCCGCTCGTCGCCGGCGTCCTCGCGCGAAGCGAGCTTCCATGTATGAACCGGAGTGCCCTCGCTCTGCCGCTGCGAGGTCGCGGCGACCAGCGCCGTCAGCTGCTCGTGCAGATTGCTGTCGGACATCGAATCGACCGAGCTGACCAGCCATTGCGAGCCGCTCTTCTGGGTCGCTATGCGCTCGGCGAGTACGCCGAGGTAGGTGTCTCGATCGCTGGGGTCGACCCCCAGCCGGTCGAGACCGTCGGCCGCCAGCGGCAGGAGCTCCTTCTCGAGCAGTACCGTCGACGGGACGTAGTTGCCGTCGAACCAGAGGAGGTCGGCGCCCATTCCGCGGCGAGCCGCGGCGACAAAGTTCTCGCGTGCGGCGGCGAAGTCCATCTTCTCGCTGACGTCGCCCCAGGCGGCGCCCCCACCGCTCATCAGGCCGAACCAGAGGGCGGCATTGGCCATCTCGTCGACGACGCTCGGGCCCGCCGGCAGAATTCGATTCTCGATCCGCAGGTGCGGCTTGCCTCCGCCTACGCCGTAGCAGGGCCGGTTCCAGCGGTAGACCGTGCTGTTGTGGACGCGCAGGGCCGTGAGATCGGGCGCCCCGCCCGCCGCGAGGACCTCGAAGGGGTCCTCTTCCACCTTGCCGCCGAGGAGGACGCGGAACCTCGCCAGGTCCTCCTGGAAGATCTCGAGCGCCGACTCCTTGACCCAGTCGCGACCGAAGCTCACGCGCGGAGTCACCTCGCGAATCGAGTCGCTCTGCCCTCGTGTGTCGACCGACTGCTGGAAGAGCGCGATTCGCGTCTCCCGCCAGAGCTGGCGTCCGAACAGGAGCGGTGAGTTGGTGGCGCAGGCCAGGACTGGGGCCGCCAGCACCTGGGCGATGTTGTAGAGGTGAGCGAACTCCTCGGCTTCGACCTGGTAGTGAAGCTGGAAGCTGGTTGTGCACGCTTCGAGCATGACGTTGTCGTGATCGACGATCAGCTCGTCGCGACCCTTGATGCGCAGATGGAACTCGTCACCGCGCATGCGTCCGACCGCCTCGTTGAGTGCCAGGTAGCGAGGCATCGGCGTCATGTTCTCGAGTGTCAGGTCGGACTGGGCGAGGGTCGGTAGAACGCCGGCCAGGAGCATCGTGACGCCCTGCTCGGCGGCGGCGGCTTGGCCCTTTGCGAGTAGGCCGTCGAGCTGGGCGCGGATCTGAGACAGGCAGTTCGGTCCGACCTCGACCGGGTCGAGGTTGTACTCGATGTTGAAGCGCCCGAGCTCGGTGGTGAAGTGATCGTCGTCGAGCCGCTCGAGGATGTCGAGGTTGACCATGGCCGGACGCCAGTCGGCGTCCACCAGTACGGTCTCCTGCTCGACTCCGAGTCGGCGGATACCCGACTCGATCTGGCCGTCCTGGAGCATCTGCTCCAACGCCCGCAGATCGGTGAGCAGCGCCTTGGTGAAGAGCCGCAGCTCTTCCGGGTCGGTGTCTTTTCTAACCTTGTCGTGCTCGCCCATCGTCTAGGAGGTCTAGATCGCCTTCAGCTCGTTGACCAGTTCCTGGAGGACCTGCTTCGCATCGCCGAACACCATCATCGTGTTCTCGCCCTCGAAGAGCTCGTTCTTGATCCCGGCGAACCCGGGGCTCAGGCTCCGCTTGATCACCATGACGGTGCTGGCATTGTAAACCTGAAGGATCGGCATGCCCGCGATGGGACTGTTCGGATCGCTCTCGGCAACCGGATTGACGACGTCGTTCGCGCCGACGACCAGGACCGCGTCGGTGGTCTTGAACTCGGGATTGATGCGATCCATCTCCACGAGCTTCTCGTAGGAGACGTCGGCCTCGGCGAGCAGCACGTTCATGTGCCCCGGCATGCGGCCTGCCACCGGATGGATGGCGTAGGTGACCTTGCCGCCTCGTTTTTCGATCAGGTCGCCGAGCTCGCGTGCGGTGTGTTGGGCCTGCGCGACGGCCAGGCCGTAGCCCGGAACCAGGACCACCGATTCGGCGGTCTCGAGCACCATCGCCGCTTCTTCCGCGCTGTAGGAACGGACGTTTGTGTACTCGCCGGAGTCGCTCGAGCCGGTCTCGCCGCCGAACCCCGAGAAGAGGACGTTGGCGAGCGGGCGGTTCATGGCCACACACATGATCTGCGTCAGGATCAGCCCCGAGGCTCCGACCAGAGCGCCACTGATGATCAGCAGGTTGTTGCTGAGCACGAAACCGGTCATCGAGGCGGCAACGCCGGAGAGCGAGTTGAGGAAGGAGATGATCACCGGCATGTCGGCGCCGCCGATCGGGATCACGAAGAGGATTCCGACCAGCAGGCTGAGCGCCGCCAGAGCGACCGCTGCGATGGTGATCTCTCCAGGCCCGGTCGCGACGAAGGACAGGTAGGCGCCGGTCCCCAGGCTGCCCAGGAAGAAGAGGCTGTTGACGAGGTGGCGCGCCGGGATGATCGTCGGCTTGCCGCCGATGGTGCCGCGCAATTTTAGATAGGCGATCAGGCTGCCGCTCAAGGTGACGGCGCCGATCAGAATCGAGAGCACCCCCGAGCTGGCGGCGTCGACGCCGAGCACGCCGGCCGGGGTCGTCGAGTCGCCGACCTCGATCACGTCGCCCCAGATGATGGAGCCGGCGACCAGCGCCGAGGCGCCGCCGCCGAAGCCGTTGAAGAGCGCGACCAACTCGGGCATGCCGGTCATCTGGACGCGCAGCGCTGCAATCGCTCCGATCACCGAGCCGACCACCAGACCGGCTGCGATCCATCGGTAGTCGACGACGCCGAGCTCGAGGAGGGTGGTGACCACTGCGAGCAGCATGGCGGTCGCCGCCATTAGATTGCCCCGGCGAGCCGTGCGGACGCCGGTGAGGCCCTTGAGTCCGAGGATGAAGAGGACCGCCGAAAGGAGGTACAGCAGCGGGAAGACGACCGGGCCGAGGAGCTCGCTCATCGCTTTCGCTTGCCTCCGAACATGGTCAGCATCCGGTGTGTGACGAGGAAGCCGCCCACCACGTTGAGGGTGGCGAAGACGATCGCGACGAAGCCGAGGATCGAGCTGATCTTCGTCTCACCGCTGGTCGCGGTGGCGATCGATCCAACGAGCGTAATGCCCGAGATTGCGTTCGCGCCCGACATCAGCGGCGTGTGCAGGGTCGGCGGGATCTTGGTGATGATCTCGACGCCGACAAAAATCGCCAGCACGAATACGTAGAGTCCAACGAGTAGGGCACCCATCAGTCACCTTCCGTTTCGAGTCGCGCTGCGGCCGCCTCGTGGACGACCTCGCCGTCGTGGGTCAGCAGCGCAGGTCCGACGACGTCGTTCTCGCGGTCGACGCTTAGCTCTCCCTCGTCGACCAACTCAAGGAGCAGCTGCAGTACGTTGCGTGCATAAAGTGCGCTCGCGTCTCTCGGCATGCTCGCTGCGACGTTGACCGGGCCGAGGATGGTGACGCCGCCTTCGACGACCTCCTCGCCGGCGCGCGTGAGCTCGCAGTTGCCGCCCCGCTCGGCGGCGAGGTCGACAATCACACCCCCGGGCTTCATTCGCCCGACCATCTCGGCGCTCATCAGCTTGGGCGCCGGCTTTCCCGGTACGGCGGCCGTCGTGATGACCACGTCCGAGGCCGCCACGTGCTCGGTCAGGATCTCTCGCTGTCGCCGGAGGAAGTCCTCGCCCATCTCGCGGGCGTAGCCACCGCTGCCCTCGCCGCCATCCAGTTCCGGCAGCTCGATGAAGCGTCCGCCGAGCGACTCGACCTGCTCCTTGACCGCTTCGCGAATGTCGGAAACCTCGACGACGGCGCCCAGTCTCTTGGCGGTTGCGATCGCCTGGAGACCGGCGACACCCGCGCCCATCACGATGACCTTGGCCGGTCTCACGGTGCCGGCTGCGGTCATCAGTAGGGGGAAGTAACGGGGCAGTTTCGCCGCGGCGAGCAGCACCGCCTTGTAGCCGGCGATGCTCGCCTGCGAGGAGAGCGCGTCCATGCTCTGGGCGCGCGTGATGCGCGGTACCAGTTCCATCGGTAGAGAGGTCAGCGATGCGGCGGCCAGCTCTCGGATGGTCTCGACGTCGGTGAAGGGGTCGAGGAAACCGATCACCACCGCGCCCGTCTTGAGCTGGGCCGCCTCGGCCGGCTTTCCACCGTCGGCAGATGCGAGCGGTCCGACCTTCAGGAGGACGTCGGCGGCCGCTCGGCTCTCGGGCGATGCCGGCTCGATCGACGCACCAGCGTCGATGAAGTCCTCGTCCGCTAGGAAGGCGCCCGCGCCGGCGCCGGTCTCGACGCGGACATCGAGGCCCGCCTCGACCATCTTTTTCACGGTCTCTGGAGTCGCCGCCACTCGCGTCTCGTCGCGGGCGACGTCGTTCGCGATCAGAACGATCACTGGGTTCCCTTCATCTGTCTGTGTAGATAAGTCGCGGAATGTAGGTGCAGCGGCATCCTCACCAAATGGGTTTGAGCTGTCAAGCGTCAAGGGACGGGTGCGACACCCCCCTACAGGTGGGTGATCCCGGCCTATTGGCGTGCTCAGATGGGGCGGTCTGCCGTGCTATGTTGCCGGCTCGATGAAGGGCCAGTTCATCACTTTCGAAGGTCTTGACGGCAGCGGCAAATCGACCCATCTCGAACGGGCTTTCGGGTGGTTCACGGACGCCGCGGTCCCCAGTGTCCTGACCCGCGAACCCGGCGGCACGCCGCTCGGCAAGGCGATCCGCCGTGTCTTTCTCGACCCGCAGTGGGGAGAGGTGGATGGTCGCGTCGAGACGCTGCTGATCTTCGCCAGTCGCCGGCAACACGTCTGCGAGCTGATCGAGCCAGCGCTCGAACGTGGCCAGCACGTCCTGTGCGATCGGTTTACCGATTCGACGCTCGTCTATCAGGGCGTCGGTCGGGGCGTCGAACGCGACATCATCGCGCGGATCGACGAGTTGGCCACGGGCGGCCTGCGCCCGGATCGAACGCTCCTCTTCGATCTTCCGGCCGAGGTGGCACAGGGCCGGGGGCAGTCACTCAAGCGCGCGTCGCAACCCAACGGCATCGACCGCCTCGACTCCGAGAGTCTCGAGTTCTACCAGCGTGTTCGCGACGCCTACCTCGAGTTGGCTGCCAGCGAGCCCGACCGCTTCCTGCTGATCGATTCGTCGAAGGACATCGCCGAGACAGAGCGGCAGGTGCGACAGGCTCTGGGCGATCTCCTGGGGGAGCGTTGAGCCTCGAGTCGACCCTGCGGCTCGCGCGCAGCGGCGAGCTCTATCCCTCGTCCATCTTGCATGGAGCCGACGACGCGGGACGGCGAGAGGTGGCGCTCGAGGTTGCGAGGACGCTGCTCTGCGAGCGTGAGCCCGAGGCGCGCCCGTGCAAGGAGTGCAACCACTGTCGGCGCATCGCCTGGCGTGAAGGGGGCGAGGAGGCGTTCCATCCTGACTTTCACGCGCTCGAGAGAGACCTCCGCACCTCGACTTCGGTCGAGGCGGCGCGTGAGTTCCTCAAGGCGGCTCAGATGGCCCCCTTCGAGGCGCGAGGGCAGGTGTTCGTCGTGGCGGCGGCGGAGAGCCTCACAGCGGAGGCCGCCAACGCCTTTCTGAAGACGCTCGAGGAACCACACACCGCCTCTCCGCGACACTTCCTGCTCCTCGCTCCGTCTCAGTTCGACCTCCTCCCGACCCTCCGAAGCCGCTCGCTCGCGGTCTACCTCGGAGGCGGTGCCTCGATCGACGCGAGTCGACTGGAGGAGCTCACCAAGGCACTGGGCAAGGCGGTTGAAGCCTACCGAGAACGTGGAGACAAGATCTCACTCTTCGCCATCGCCGCGGCGCTACAAGGTGCGGGGGAGTGGAAGGACCCCCGCGCGAGGCAACCGTGGGAGCTGGCCGCGGCCGCGGTCACGACCGTTGGGCGAGAGGCGGCGCGAACCGCGGATCAACGGCGGCGGTTCTTGGCGCTTGCCGAGGATCTGCTCTCCGGTCCCGATATGCGCATGAGAGGGATTCAGCCCCAGCGAATCCTCGAAGGGCTGGTTCACGCGCGGCTCGAGTCGAGCGTCTAAACGAGCGCCCGCGCGGCTCGGAGTGGTATTATCCTCCGGCTTCGGCGGCCTCCCGGCTGCTCCCACCAACGACACTTCCGACCTCTGGAGGTCTTCCCACATGACTGAGCAGACAACTCGACGCTTCGGCCCGTTTGGCATTTTCATCACGATCCTCATCGCGGCCGCAGCTCTTGGTTTCTGGTACTCGACCGGCGCGGTTCACGCCGACAACCCGGCAGCCGCCGAAGACGGCGTGATCGCCACGATCGGCGACATGCAGATCAACGAAGCCGATCTGGAGGAGGCGAACGCCGAGGGCTTCCTGCAGATCCAGCGCGATCGACACCAGCTGATGGAGCAGACCCTCGAGGGCGTCATTCGCGAGCGTCTCCTCGAGATCGAGGCGGCCGCGGAGGGTGTCTCGATCGACGAGCTGACGGCGCGTGAAGTCGACTCGAAGATCACCGATCCCACCGACGAAGAGGTCGACGCGTTCTATGAGGAGAACAAGCAGCGGCTCAATCAGCCCAAAGAGAGCATGACGCCTCGCATTCGCGAGTATCTGTCGGGTCAGGCGCGTCAGACCGCCTACCTCGACTATGTGGATACCCTCCGCAACAAGCACGGGGTGGTCAGCTTCCTCGAGCCGCTTCGCATCGACGTCTCCGCCCAGGGCTTCCCAGCGAAAGGCCCCGAGGGCGCGCCGGTGACGATCATCGAGTTCTCCGACTTCGAGTGTCCCTACTGTTCGCGCGTCGTGCCGACGCTCGACCGCGTGACCGACGAATACGGTGACAAGGTTCGGCTCGTCTTCCGTCAGTTCCCCCTTCACCAGATCCACCCGAACGCCCAGAAGGCCGCCGAGGCGTCGCTCTGCGCCAACGACCAGGACCGCTTCTGGGAGATGCACGACACGATGTTCCAGGAGCAGAAGGCGCTGGGTCTCGATCAGCTCAAGCAGAAGGCGGTACGTCTGGAGCTTGACGCGGACGTCTTCAACGAGTGCCTCGACTCCGGCAAGTACGCGAGCATGGTGCACGCTGATGTCGCCGCAGGCCGGGCGGTAGGCGTCACCGGGACTCCGGCGATCTTCGTCAACGGTCGGTTCCTCAGCGGCGCCCAGCCGTTCGAAGAGATCGCCCGGTTGATCGACGACGAACTCGATCGACTCAACTAGACGGCGTTCGTCTCCTCGACACCGCTCGGTGCGACCGCGCCGAGCGGTGTGATCCTTTTGTGAGGATGCGAAGGGTACGCGGTGCTATGTTGGCGTCATGACCGCTGTGCGCATCGACCCCGGTTGGCGTTTGCCGGAACGGCTGGCGACGCCTGAGGCGACCTACCTCAACCGCCGCCAGCTACTGAGTGCGCTCGGGCTCGGCACCCTGGCCGCCGGAGTCGCCTCCGGTTGCGCGGCGACAGCGAGCAACGCTCCGGCCGCCGACCGGTCGAGAATCTCCGTCCCGGCGGTCGGCGATCGGTTCACAAGCCACTTTCCGGCCGAACGGAACGCGAGCTACCAGCTGGGCGGGCGGGAGCTGACGCCCGAAGCGACGTCGGCGGGCTACAGCAACTTCTATGAGTTCACGACCGACAAGGAGCGGGTCTGGGAGCTAGCCCAGGGCTACTCGGTCGATCCGTGGTCGGTGAAGATTCACGGACTGGTCGAGAAGCCCAAAACCCTCGGTCTCGAGGAGCTCTTCACGCGCTTTCCGCTCGAGGAGCGGCTCTACCGATTCCGCTGCGTGGAGCGGTGGGCGATGCAGGTGCCGTGGACCGGCTTTCCCCTCCGCCGTCTGATCGACTGGGCCGCGCCGCTTTCGACGGCGACTCACGTGCGCTTCGTCTCGGTGCTCGACAAGGCGGGCTTGCCCGGCCAGACGAGCTACTCGTGGTACCCCTGGCCCTACTACGAGGGGCTCCGCCTCGACGAGGCGCGTCACGACCTGGCCTTCGTGGCGGTGGGTGTCTATGGCCATGCTCTCCCGATGCAGCACGGCGCTCCTTGGCGGTTGGCAGTGCCCTGGAAATACGGTTACAAGGGCCCGAAGTCGATCGTCGAGATCGAGTTCGTTCGTGAGGAGCCGGGGAGCTTCTGGAACGAGTCCGCGCCGACCGAATACGGTTTCTTTTCGAATGTCGATCCCGACCGACCGCACCCGCGGTGGAGTCAGGCGGCGGAGCGGGATATCGGCACCGGCGAGACGCGGGCGACGCGGCTCTACAACGGCTACGCCGCCGAAGTCGGCGACCTCTACACCGGTCGTGAGTTCTAGCTCCGTCGGGCCCTCCGACGCCCATCCCGGAGGCCGCTCCGGTGATAGATTCCGACGCCATGCAGGCGCTGATTCTCGCCGGAGGTAGCGGCACTCGATTCTGGCCGCTCAGTCGACGAGCACGTCCCAAGCAGCTGCTCTCGCTCGAGGGAGAGCGGAGTCTGCTCCAGGAGACGGTGGCCCGACTCGATCCGCTGATTCCCGCGGACTCGATCTGGGTGGTGACCACCGAGGCGATCGCCGCGGACGTGGCGGCTCAGCTGCCCGAAGTCCCACCGTCCCAGATCCTTTCCGAGCCCGAGGGGCGTGACACCGCTGCGGCGATCGGTTGGTCCGTTCAGCGAATCCAGGCGGCGGCCGGAGATCAGGTGGTGGCGGTCATGCCGGCGGATCATCGAATGGGGATGGCGGAGGCGTTCCGCGTGACCCTCGAGGAGGCAGGGAACGTCGCGGCCAAAGGTGCGGTCGTCGCCCTCGGCGTCCAGCCGCGCTGGCCCGAGGTCGCCTATGGCTACCTGGAGCTCGGCGAGCGTCTCGACGGGGAGACCGGCCTGCGTCGTGTGAGCCGCTTCACCGAGAAGCCGGACGCCGAGACCGCCGCCCAGTTTGTAGACAGCGGCAACTACTGGTGGAACGCTGGCATCTTCGTCTTCCTCGGCTCGACGTTTTCGAGCCGACTTGGCGAGTATCAGCCAGAGCTTGCGGCCGGTCTACGAGAGATCGAGCGCCGCCCCGACGAGATCGGCCGGCTCTACGGAGAGCTGCCGCGCATCTCGATCGACTTCGGCGTCATGGAGCACCTCGACGAACTTGTCGCTCTGCCGCTCGATTGTGATTGGAGCGATCTCGGCGGTTGGGCTGCGCTCGCCGAATTCCTGCCCAAGGACGACGCCGGAAACGCCACCCGCGGGCCGGTGATGACTTTCGATGCCGAAGACAACCTCCTCTATGCCGACCACGGCACGGTGGTGGCGATCGGTGTGCGCGATCTGGTCGTGGTCCGCACGGGCGACACCGTGTTGGTGGTGCCGCGCGATCGGGCCGAGCAGGTCCGCAAGGTGACCGCCGAGCTTGGGCGTCGCGGCGACGACAAACTGCTTTGATCCCGGTCCGCATCAGCGTCGGCGAGCACGAGGCGTCGCTCGGCGAGTTCGACCTGCCGCTCGACCTCGAGCGCCTCGTTCCGAATCGAAGCGCCTGGGAGGTCGAGCTCGGCTTCGGCAAGGGGTCGTACCTCCTACGGCGTGCCGCTGAGGAGCCCGATGTCGGTTTCCTCGGGGTCGAGATCGTGTCGAAGTACTACCGCATGGTGCGCGATCGAGCGCGTCGCCGCGGCGAGGGCAACCTCCTCCTCGCTCGTGCTGAGGCGCTCTACCTGATCAGCGTCGCGCTGCCTCGCCACTTCGCTCGGGCGTTGCACATCTACCATCCGGATCCCTGGCCGAAGAGCCGCCACAGCCGTCGCCGGCTCTTCGACGTGGAGTCGATCGACCTCCTGCTGAGTGTGCTCCGGCCGGGCGGCACGCTCTACTTCGCAACCGATCACACGAACTACGGCGAGCAGGTAGCCGAGGTGCTCGAGTCGCACGTTGGGCTCGAGGTCGAGCGGCTCGCCGGCGTCTGGCCGGACGGGCCACGCACCAACTACGAGGCGAAATTCGTCGCGGCCGGGACACCGATCCTGCGCCTTCGGGCGCAGCCTCGGCCGGAGAGTTCGCTCTTCCACCCCCTGGGCGAGAGCGGCATCCTCGCGGCGACGAGCGCACGGGAGTAACGTGCTCCGGCATCTGGCTCCGCTCCTACCGCTCCTCGCGCCGCACCGCGGCCGGGTCGCTCTCGGCCTTTTGGCCATCCTGGGCTCCGCCTCTCTCGGCTTGGCCGCACCGCTGGTGATCGGGTCGGCCGTCGACGCGTTTGTCGGCGAAGCGTCGCCCGAGACCCTCGTTCGCTACGCCCTGCTGTTGATCGGCGTGACAATGGCCCAGGGCGTGCTGACGTTCTTCCAGCGAATGCTGCTCGTTTCGGTGAGCCGTGACATCGAGTTCGAATTCCGCGACGACTACTTCGAGAACCTGACGCGGCTGCCGCTGGCGTTTTTCCAGCGCAGTCGAGTCGGCGATCTGATGGCGCGGGCGACCAACGATCTTCAGGCCGTGCGCATGATCTGTGGCCCAGCGATCATGTACAGCGCCAACACCCTCTTCACCGGCCTCGGGGCGCTCTTCTTCATGGCGCGAATCCACCTGCCGCTCACCTTGGTTGCGCTCAGCACCATGCCGCTCGTGGCGTTGGCGACCAAGATCATCGGCCAACGAGTTCACGTGCTCTTCGACGGGGTTCAGGCGCAGTTCTCCGAGCTCACGACGCAGGCTCAAGAGAACCTCGCAGGCGTTCGCGTGGTGCGAGCCTACGCGCGCGAACGCTCTCAGGAGCGGCAGTTCGCGGAGCTCAACCGAGAGTACGTCGAGCGCAACAAGCGACTCGCGCGCTGGAGTACCGCTTCGCG
Organism: Candidatus Multivoradales bacterium; assembly: GCA_965212505.1. GTDB lineage: Bacteria > Acidobacteriota > Thermoanaerobaculia > Multivoradales > JAHEKO01 > JAHEKO01. The sequence continues at coordinate 3,354,707 of OZ243123.1, read as the reverse complement.
ACCTCTGATTCAGCTTCTGGTGGGCGTTGGCTTTGTCGCCGTGCTCGCCTACGGCGGCCTGCTCGCGACCCGAGGGGTGCTGTCGGTAGGCGAGTTTGTCTCCTTCAACTTCTTCCTCTCGAAGATGATCTGGCCGATGATCGCCATCGGCTGGGTGATCAATCTGGTCCAGCGGGGGAGCGCTTCGCTCCGCCGGCTGGGAGAGATCGTGGAGCTGACGCCGGAGATTCGGGACGAAGAGCCGCTCGAGGAGATCGAGTCGCCGAGCGGAGCAATCGAGCTTCGTGGTCTCGAGTTTCGCTACTCGGACGAGACGGCGCCGGTCCTCTCCGAAATCGACCTGCAAATTCGCGCCGGCGAGACCGTGGCGATCGTCGGTCGCACCGGCTCGGGCAAGAGCACGCTCCTTTCGCTGATTCCGCGACTCGTCAACCCGCCCGAGGGCTCGCTCTATCTGGACGGCGTCGACGTCAGGCGTCTGCGGCTCGCCGAGCTCCGGTCGGCCGTTGCCGTGATCCCTCAGGAGACGTTCCTCTTCTCCGACAGTGTGCGCGCCAACATCACTCTCGCCCGGAGCGACGCCTCGGAAGACGAGCTTCGTGAGGTGGTCGAGATGGCCGGCCTCGACCGGGATCTGGAGGACTTCCCGGCCGGGCTCGACACGATCGTCGGTGAGCGGGGCATTACCCTTTCCGGCGGCCAGAAGCAGCGCGTCACCCTTGCCAGAGCCCTGCTGGCGAGCCCGAGAGTGCTCCTGCTCGACGACTGTTTTTCCGCTGTCGACACCCAGACCGAAGAGCGCATCTTGGAGAACCTTCAGGAGCTGCTCGCGCAGCGCACCGTCCTTCTCGTGTCCCACCGGATCTCGACCGTTCGAACCGCCGACCGGATCGTGGTGCTCGAGGAGGGGAGGATCGTCGACACCGGCACTCACGACGAGCTCGTCGAGCGGGGCGGCCTCTATGCTGAGCTCGACGAGCGTCAGAGGCTCGAAGAAGAGCTGGCGGCCGTCTGAGTCGCGGCTCGTATACTCGCTACATGAAGATCGTGATCGTCGGGGGGACCGGCCTGATCGGCCGTACCCTGGCCGCAGACCTGCTCGGGGCCGGGCACCAGGTGCGGGTGCTCAGCCGGGGTGGAAAGCGGTCTGCGGACCTGCCGCCAGCGGTGCAGATCACGCAGTGGGACGCCGAGAACGTCGACGCCCTGAAGCCGCTTCTGGACGGTGTCGACGCTGTGGTGCAACTCGCCGGCGCCGGCATCGGCGACGGCCGATGGACGGCTGACCGCAAACGCCTCATCCGGGACAGCCGCGTCCGCTCGAGTGGCGCCATCGCCGTGGCGATCGTTTCGGGTGCCTCGCCTCGCGTCCTGGTCCAGGGCTCGGCGGTCGGCTACTACGGTGCTCGCGGTGACGAGGAGATCGACGAGGGCTCGGCGGCGGGCGACGACTTTCTGAGCCACACCTGTCAGGCGTGGGAGGAGGCTTCGGCAGCGGTCGAGACGTCCGGGGTGCGGCGCGCGATTGCACGTACGGGAGTAGTGTTGTCCGTCGATGGTGGCGCACTTCCACGAATGGCACTGCCGTTCAAACTGTTCGCAGGCGGTCCGGCAGGCGGCGGCCGTCAGTGGCTCCCCTGGATTCATCTCGCCGACGAGGTCGCGGCGCTCCGATTCTTGATCGAGTCGGACGAGGCTCGCGGGCCATTCAATCTGACGTCGCCCAACCCTCTGACCAACAAGGAGTTCAGTCGGGTGCTCGGGAGAGTTCTACGGCGTCCGAGCTTTCTGCCCGCCCCTGCCTTTGCGCTCAAGCTGGCTCTCGGCGAGATGTCGACGCTCGTTCTCGACGGCCAACGAGCGCTACCCAGTCGACTCGGCGATCTCGGCTTCGCCTTTCACTACCCGGATGCGGAGAGTGCGCTCCGGCAGCTCTACGGTCGCTCCTGATCGGGCGCACGGCACCGTGGTCTATACTGGCTAGCCTAGAAGCAAGGGGTTTGCGGGCAGTTCAGACGCGATTCGCATCGTGCGGACCTCGGTTGAATTGCCCCGTCGATCGGGCCGGGAGGTGAATCGCCGAGGGGATGGCGAGTTGCTGAACGGGCCCACGGGAACCGGGATGTCAGAGAACGCGGGTGATCTGACGCAGCTACTGGTCGACTGGAGCGCAGGCGACCAGGATGCGTTCGAGGAGTTGATGCCTGCCGTCTACGACGAGCTTCATCGGCTGGCGGCAAGGTACCTTCGACGCGAACGCAGCGACCATACGCTTCAGACCACTGCCCTGGTCCATGAGGCGTATATCCGCCTGATCGATCAGAAGCGGGTCAAGTGGCAGAACAGTCTGCAGTTCTTCGGCCTCGCCGCTCAGATGATGCGGCGAATTCTGGTCGACCACGCGCGCCGCAACCGATATGAGAAGCGCGGCGGTAAGGCGCCACGGGTCTCGCTCGACGATGCGCCCGAAGTGTCGAGCGAGAGGGGCTCGGACGTCGTGGCGGTCGACGAAGCGCTCTCCGGCCTGGCCGAGATCGACGAGCAGCTCGCTCGCATCGTCGAGCTGCGCTACTTCGGCGGCTTCAAGTCCTCGGAGATCGGTGAACTGATGGGCATCTCCGTGCCCACGGTGACGCGGAAGTTCAGCCTTGCCAAGGCGTGGCTCTATCGCTATCTCGCCAACGGAGGCAACGGTGGAGCCTAAGCGTTGGCGTCAGCTCGAGGAGATCTTCCAGAGTGCACTGGAGCTTCCTGAGGAACAACGCGAGAGTTACATCGCGGCGGCCAGCGGCGCCGACGAGGCGCTTCACAACGAGCTCCGCGACCTCCTGAGCGCTCATGTCAGCTCGGGCTCCTTCCTCGAGGAACCGGTCGTCGAGGGCGGGATCAGCCAACTGATCCGTGAACAGGAGGACGACTTCAAGAGTCGCAAGATCGGCCCCTACCGGCTGCTGAAGAAACTCGGCGAGGGCGGCATGTCGCGGGTCTACCTTGCGGTGCGAGACGACGACGAGTACCAGAAGCTCGTCGCCCTCAAAGTCATCCCTCAAGACCTCGACGGGGAGGAACTACGCCGGAGATTCCGTACGGAGCGGCAGATTCTGGCGAGCCTCGATCATCCGAACATCGCCAAGCTCCTCGACGGCGGCACCACCGAGGGGGGCGCTCCCTACTTCGTGATGGACTACATCGAGGGCGTCCCGATCGACGAGTACTGCAGCACGAGTCGACTCTCCGTCGTCGATCGGTTGGAGCTCTTCAGGACCGTCTGCGCGGCTGTGCAGTACGCGCACCAGAACCTGGTTGTTCATCGCGACATCAAGGCGAGCAACATCCTCGTCGCCGAGGACGGCACACCCAAGCTTCTCGACTTCGGCATCGCCAAACTGCTCAAGCCGGAGGCGTTTGCAGCGCGAGTCGAGTTCACCGCCACGCGCATCCGGCCGATGACGCCCTCCTACGCGAGCCCGGAACAGATTCGAGGTCGCCACATCACGACGGCGACCGACGTCTACTCGCTGGGTGTCTTGCTCTACAAGCTCCTCACCGGAACGTTGCCTCATCAGCTGGAGAAGAAGAGCCCACGGGAGGTGGAGGAGGCGATCCTCGAAGTCGAGCCCGAGCGGCCGAGCACCGTCGTCAGTCGCTTCGACTCGGTCGACACCGTGTCGACCGAGCTGACCACGGCGACGTCGGCCGAGGAGACCCCGGCCATCCGGCCGGCTCAGCTTCGCCGTCGACTGAGCGGAGACCTCGACAACATCGCCATGATGGCGCTCCGCAAGGAGCCGCAGCGACGCTACGCATCGGTCGAGATGCTCTCCGAAGACGTGCGGAGGCATATCGCGGGCCTGCCGGTCGTGGCCCATCGAGACAGCCTGGGCTACCGGACCGGTAAGTTCATCCGGCGCAACCGGTTGGCCCTCGCCGTCGGTGCCGCCTTTGTCCTGCTGCTGCTCGGCTTCGCCGGCACGATGGCGATCCAGGCTCGGCGGCTGGCGCAGGAGCGAGATCAAGCCCAGCGCGAACGAGATCGTGCCGAGGAGGTTGTCTCCTTCCTGCAGGAGATCTTCAGCCTTTCCGATCCCGAACAGGTGGGGGGCGACGAGATCACCGCTCGCGAGATCCTCGATCGTGGCCGCCGTCGGATCGATACCGAGCTGGCCGGCCAGCCGATTGTTCAGGCCAGCCTCATGGAGGCGATCGGCAACGTCTACAGCAAGCTCGGGCTGGTCGAATGGGCGGAGGGCGCCTTGCGCCGGTCGCTCGACCTCCGACTCGAACACCTCGGTTCCGACGACGCCCAGGTTGCGCAGAGTCAAGACAGTCTCGGGGTGCTGCTACGCGAGCGTGGCGAGTACGACGAGGCGGACGAGCTACTGCAGCAGTCGCTAGAAACGCGGCGCCGAGTGTTCGGTGAGGAACATCCGCTGGTCGCACGCAGTCTGCTGCACCTGGCGCAGGTCTCGTACGACAAGGGGGAGGCCTACGAGAGCGCCGAGCGGTATTTCCGTCAGGCGCTCGACGTGCTCGGTCGCGCCCTGGGGGTTGGCGACCCCGCGCTTACCGACATTCAATCCGAGCTCGGCATCCTGCTGGTCCAGACGGGCCGCTTCGACGAGGCGGAGGAGAACTTCCGTCAGGCGCTCACCACGCGACGCCGAGAGCTGGGAGACGACAACCCGCGTACCGCGGAGAGCGCCAACAATCTGGCCGTCTTTCTGGGGATTGTGGGTCGCTACGAGGAGGCGCTGCCGCTGTTCCGAGAGTCGCTCGACACGCGTTTGGCGATCCTCGGGCCCGATCACCCCGACACCGGTGAGAGTCTCAACAATGTCGGCCGACTGCTCCGCGAGACGGGAGACCTCGCCGGTGCCGAGGAGCTCTATCGGCAGGGGCTCGAGATCTGGCGATCGCACTTCGGCGACGGCTCGCCGAGGGTCGCCTTCATGATGAACAACCTGGGGCTCGTGCTCTTAGAGCAGGGCGACCTCGACGAGGCGGAGACCTATCTGCGTCGCGCCCTGAGCGTTCGCCGCGAGGCGCTCGACCCGGATAGTCCCGACCTCGGATGGTCGCTCACGGGGCTCGGTCGCCTCTATCTCGCACGCTACGATCCGTCCGCGGCGGAGCCCTACATTCACGAAGCGATCGGGCTCTACGAGGCGAGCTTCGAGACGCCGCACTGGCGCACAGCGGAGGCGCGCGCTCTGCTCGGCGAGCTGCGAGTCCAGAGGGGACAGTACGATCAGGCGGAGCGGCTCTTGCTCGAGGGCTACGAGTTTGTGCTCGAAAACTTCCACGAAGGGCACCGTCGCACTCGAGACGCGGCGGCTCGCGTTGTTCGTCTCTACGAGGCCTGGGGCAAGCCCTCGGAAGCCGCCGAGTACCGAGCTAAGCTCGGCCCTTGATGCCCATGGTCGAAGCGATTCGCGAAGGCGACATCCCCGGCGTTCAGCTGCGCCATCGACAGCGGTTGGACGCTCCCCCGGTCGAGATCTGGCGCTGGCTGACCGAACCGGAGCTCTTGACGCGCTGGCTGGCCGACCGTGCCGAGGTGGATCTCGAGAAGGACGGCTCGCTGGTTCTCCTGCGAGCTGGCGACGACGGTTCGACCCAGACCGAACGGGGCGACACGCTGGAGCTCACGGAACACCAGAGCTGGAGCCTCGCCTTCCGCCGCATGGACGACAACTGGAAGGCACCCACGCGGCTGACGTGGACCGTTGCCGAGGCGCCCGATGGCTCCGAGCTCGATGTTCTCCAGCAGGGCTTCGAACACCTCTCGCTGTCGACGGGCCTCACGGTTTGGGAGGCCTACCGGCGGCGCTGGCGCGAGGCCACCGCGCGTCTCGCAGCCGCGCTGCGAGCGTAGCCGCGCCCGCTCAGCCCTGCGGTCCGCCGGCCCAGAGCTCGTTCAGCCGATTGGCGACGTCGCCTCGTAACTCAGGCGCCGTGTAGACGCGATAACGGTCGATCCGCGAGAGGTGTCGCATGAACTGGCTCGCCTCTTCCATGGGTGTCAGTTTGCCGCTCGAGCGTCTCACCAGGACACGACTCTGACCCAGACGGTGCGGGTCTTTCGCGGAGTTCGAGACCAGCAGTCGGTCGCTCCCGAACTCCGAGCGCACGGTCGGCAGGAGCGCCTCGAACGCCGCCTTCTGCTCGCGCGTCAGGTGTTCGTCGGTCTCGAACGCCATCGGGAAGTAGCTGCGGTCGACGACGGCGCGCGCGTGGCGGCTCGACGACTTTCGCATCTCGACCAGTTCTGAGACGTCGTCGTGTTCCAGGAAACTCTGGGCGTCGCTCGGCCAGGTGCGGCCACTTTCGCGCAGCCACTCGGTGAAGTGCAGCTCGAGCGCCTTGCCGGTGAGGTTGAAGTAGACCTGAGTGAACATGTAATAGCGGGCCATGACCAGCGCTTCGAGGGCATGCACGCCGCCTTCGTCGATGCCCATGCCCCACGCGCCGGTGTCGGGGTCGCGAATTGGCAAGACCGTCTCGATCATGCGATCGAGATCGTAGGTGCCGTAGCGGACCCCGCAGTACAGGCTGTCGCGCAGCAGGTAGTCCATCTTGTCGACGTCGAGCTCGCCCGAGATGATCCGACTGAGCAGGCGCTCGGAGTCGGTCCCCTCGCCGGCGAGAATCGCCACGATGGTGTCGGGTTCAAGACCGTCGCCGTACTGCGCGAAGAGCTCCTCGACCTCCGGGAGCCCTAGTAGCCGCCGGGTCATCTCTTCGTGGTCGATTCCGTCGGCGAAGAGGTCCTCTGCCGAATGGCTGAACGGCGCGTGCCCGATGTCGTGCACGAGTGCTGCGAGCCGGATGCGGCGTCGATCGAGCGCCCGTGGTTCGGCGTCGAGCAGGCCTTCGCTGCGCGCCGCCAGGGCGTCGTAGACCTTGCCGGCCAGCTCCATCGCGCCGAGGGCGTGGCTGAATCGACTGTGCTCAGCGCCGGGAAAGACCAGGTAGGCGAAAGCGAGCTGACGGATCCAGCGGAGGCGCTGGAGGGGGCGGCTGTTGATCAGCGCCTGCTCGAGCGGATCGGCGTGAATGAACCCGTGAATCGGATCGCGAAACGAGGCGATGCCGGAGTAGGTCTTCATGTCAGTCCCCGTCGGGTTTGTCGATGTTGGGCTCGCCCTCCGACTTCGCGATGATCGCTGCGCCGCACGAATCGCTGTAGACGTTGATCGCGGTGCGGTACATGTCGAGCGGTCGATCGATCGCGAGCATTGCGCCGACCAGCGCGTCGACAGCCGGGCCCTGAAGGTTCACCGAGTCGAGCACGATGAAGATGATCACCAGTCCGGCGGACGGCACCGCCGCCGCGCCGATCGAGGCCAGGAGCGCCGTCAGCACGACGATCGCTTGTTGCACGATCGTCAGTTCGGCGCCGAGCGACTGCGCAATAAACAGTACGCCGACACACTCCATGAGCGCGGTCCCGTCCATGTTGACGGTGGCACCCATCGGCAGGACAAACGAGGTGACCCGGTTCGATACGCCCACCTTCTGTTCGACGTTGCGGATGGTCAGCGGCAGGGTCGCCGCCGAGGAGCTGGTCGAGAAGGCCATCATCAGCGGCTCGGCCATGTTCTTGAAATGCACCCGAGGGTCGATCCGGCCGAGGAGGATCAGTACGAGGGGCAGCGCGATCAGAAGATGGAAGGTGAGGCCCGAGACCAACGTCACGATGTAGAGACCGAGAGCCCGGAAGGTCTCGAATCCGGTGGCCCCGACCAGGCGTGCGATCAGCCCGAACACGCCGAGTGGCAGGAAGACGATCAGCCCCGAGGTGAGCTTCATCATCGCCTGGAAGCCGGCCTCGAAGAACCCAACCAGCTTGGTGCGCGGCTCGGTCGGGAGCGCCGCAATCGCCATACCCAGGAGGATCGAGAAGAGGATGACCGCCAGGTAGTCCGGCTCGGCGGCCGCCGCGACGAGGTTGTCGGGCACGATGTCGATCAGCATGTCGATCGGCGAGGCTGGCGTAGAGACGTCGGGCAGGGAGAAGGTCCCCTCGGCGGGAGGCTCTGCTCCTTTGCCGGGCTGAATCAGATTGACGAAGGTCAGGCCGACTACCGCTGCAATGAAGCTCGACAGCATGTAGTAGCCGAGCGTTTTCGAGAACAGGCGGCCGAGGTCGCGACCGCCTCCCACCGACGCTACGCCCGAGATGATCGAGGTGAAGATCAGCGGCAGGATGATCATGCGCAACAGCTTGAGGAAGAGGGTTCCCAGCCAGCCGACCTTGGGAACGATCGCCGGGCCTCCGAGCGCGCCCGTTGCCGCGCCCAGCACCATTGCCATCAGGATCTGCCAGTGAAGCTGTCGGTACCAGGGCAGCGATGTGTTGGATTGCATCGGGCGCGACGATATCGCACCGAAGTTGACAGGGCCGGAGGCCCTTGCTAGCGTCCCTCCCTCTCTCGCCGCAGCGGGTAAATCAAAATCGAAAGTCGAAGTCGAGCCAATGCCTGAGTTGGGTAACAAACACGAGTGCCCCGAGTGCGGGGCGAAGTACTACGATCTCGGCAAGTCCGACGCCACCTGCCCTCGCTGCGTGCCGGAAGAAGAGCCCGCGCCGGAAGAGCAGGAAAAGGACAACGACTCCAAGAAGTGAGTCGGTTCCCGGGCTTTACACCGTAGCGTTGTCGCTGGGCGGCAACCTCGGTGATCCGGAGCAACAGATGTTGGACGCGCTCGAGGGATTGGCTCCAGCGCTCGCCGGACCGCGCGTCTCACCGCTCTTTCGGACCAGACCGGTCGGCCCGAGCGATCAGCCCGACTATCTGAACGCCGCCGTCACGGGCGCAACTCACCTGTCGCCGGAAGAGCTTCTCGGCCTGGCGAAGGCACTCGAGTATGCCGCAGGGCGTCGCCCGGGGCGCCGTTTCGGGCCGCGGCCCCTCGACGTCGACCTCCTTCTCTATGGCGATCGGGTGGAGCGAACACCGGCGCTCACCTTGCCCCACCCTCGACTCGCGGAGCGGCGCTTCTACCTCGAGCCGCTGGCTCGAATTGCCGCCGAGCTCCCGGTGCCACCGGCCGGAGAGACCGTCTCCGAACTGCTCGACCGCACAGATGCCGAGGAGGGCATCGTCGAGGTGCCCTGGTCGGACGATCCGGCACGCCCTGTGCTACAGTTTTTCGGGGGTCGGAGATGAGGTATTTTCTTGCATGTTTGCTGGTGTTTTCGGGCGCGCTGACCGCGCCCGGGTGGGCTGATGACGCCGCTCCCGATCCGCGGCGCGCCGACCTGGAGCCAAACGAGCGACTGAGCGTACTGGTCGATCGCGTGCGTTACGAGCACGACCGACTCGACACACTCGAGGCTCGCTTCAAGCAGGTCAAGCAGAGTGAGCTGTTGGTGGAGCCGACCGAGGCCCACGGCGTCTTCTCGTTCGCGGCGCCCGATCGCGTGAGATGGGAGTACCAGGAGCCCGATCCGATCTCACTGCTGATCCAGGGCGAGGTCATGACGACCTGGTACAAGGACATCGACCAGGCCGAAAAGATCTACGTCGGCAAGCACTCGCAGCGCGTTCTCGAATACCTGGGCGCCTCGAGTTCGATGGGCAGGCTGCTCGAGTACTTCGACGTCGTGTTGAGAACGCCCAACGATCTCTCGAAGCCGTACAAGCTCGAGCTCAGCCCCAGGTTCGCGCGGGTGGAGAAGCGGGTGCGCGAGATGTCGATCTGGATCGACCCAGAGGTCTACCTGCCGATTCGCCTGCGCTACGTCGAAGGGAATGGGGACGTGACCGAGTACGACTTCACCGACCTCAAGGTGAACTCCGCTCTGCCCGAGGATCGCTTCGCCCTCGAGATTCCCGAAGACGTCGATCTGCGCGAAGTCGATCTGAATCGACCCGCCCTTCAGTAGCCGTTTCCTTTGGCTCCCTTCTTCAGCGTGCTCTCGAGCGACGGTCGGGGGCGGCGCGGCCGTCTCGAGACTGCGCATGGAACCGTCGAGACGCCGGCCTTCATGCCGGTCGGCACACTCGGCGCCGTCAAGGGACTGACGCCGGAGACGCTCGCCGCCTGTGGCGCCGAAATCCAGCTCGCCAATCTCTACCACCTCGCCATCCGGCCCGGCATCGAGGTGATCGAGGAGCTGGGCGGGCTCCATGCGTTCACCGGCTGGCGACGGCCTCTACTCACCGACAGCGGTGGCTATCAGGTCTTCAGCCTGGCGTCGATGCGCTCGCTCGATCGCGACGGCGTGACGTTTCGCAGCCACCTCGACGGTGCTCAACTGCGCTTCACTCCCGAGAACGTCGTCGACATGCAGCGGCGCCTGGGAGTCGACATTGCGATGGTGCTCGACGAGTGCTCACCGTGGCCGATCTCCAAAGAGGACGCCGAGACCTCCATGCGGCTCTCGAACGCCTGGGCGACGCGGGCTCGGGAGGCGTGGAGCCGGCGGCCGGGTCACGCTCTCTTTGGCATCGTGCAGGGCAGCGCCTATCGGGACTTGCGCGAAACGGCCGCCGAGAAGATTGCAGGCCTCGACTTCGACGGTGTGGCGATCGGCGGGGTGAGCGTTGGCGAACCGCTCGAGTCGCAGCGCGAGGTGGTCGAGTGGACGGCGCCGATCCTGCCGCAAGACAAGCCTCGCTACCTCATGGGAGTGGGAACGCCCAGAGATATTCTGCACGCGGTCCGCCAGGGGGTGGATCTCTTCGATTGCGTCATGCCGTCGCGCAACGCTCGGCACGGCCTGCTCTTTACCCGTGGCGGAGAGATACGCATCAAGAACGCGCGCTACCGGACCGACTCTCGACCGCTCGACCCAGACTGCCCCTGCGAGACCTGTGCGACGGTCAGCCGGGCCTTCCTGCACCACCTCCTGCGCACCGGCGAGCTCACCGGGCGCGTGCTTTTGACCCTCCACAACATCAGGTATTACCTTGACTTTCTGGGGGAACTTCGAGAAGCTATCGCGTCCGGGACGCTGTCTGAGTACGTGTTCCCACAGGACACGCACGCGAACCCGGAGCCGCTCAAAACCTAACCTGCCGCGAGCGGCCAACCCCGAGCCAAGGAGTGATCTGATGGAAGGTGGAGCCCCGGGACCTCTGCTTCAACTCGTCCCGTTCGTCGCCATTTTTGCGATCTTCTATTTCTTGATGATCGCGCCCATGCGGAAGCGACAGAAGTCGCTTCAGGAAATGGTGAACAACTTGAAGAAGGGCGACGAGGTGATCACTCAGGGAGGCCTCTATGGAGAGGTCCTCAGCCTGAAGGACGACTCGGTCGTTCTGAAGCTCGGTGAAAACGTCAAGGTGAGAGTGTCCCGGTCCGCGGTCGCGGGCATGCAGGGAGACGGCTCCGGAGGAGCGTCATGAATCGCAACCTGATGTGGAAGGGCATACTGATCCTCGCCGTCGTGGCGCTGGCCGGCTTCTCGGCCTGGCCGCTCGACGAGACCATCAACCTCGGCCTCGATCTCCGGGGCGGGGTTCATCTGGTGCTTCGCGTCGAAGTCGACGATGCTCTGAGTTCCGAGACCGACAAGGACCTCGGTCGCCTGGTACAGGAGCTCAAGGACAGCGGCACCTTTGGTGCGACTGCCGGGCAGACATCTCCCAGCACTTTCGAAGTGAACGGCGTCCCCGCCTCCGAAGATGGCGTGGTCGACGACATCGTCGAGGAGTTCCTCGCGGGCTGGGAGTGGTCACGGCAGGATGAGCGACTCCTCTTCGAGATGGAGCCGGCCTTCAACAAGGAGATTCGGAACCTGGCGGTCGTGCAGGCGCTCGAGACGATTCGGAACCGCGTCGACGCGTTTGGAGTCGCCGAGCCCAGTATCCAGAGGCAGGGGCTCGACGGCGATCGCATCGTCCTGCAGCTTCCAGGCGTCGACGACCCGGACCGGGTCAAGAAGCTGATCGGTGAAGCTGCCATTCTCCAGTTCAGGCTCGTCGAGTACCCGATGGGTGGTGGCGGTGTTGCGAGCCGCGAGGAGATCTTGGCCAACTACGGCGGTCAACTGCCCGAGAACGTAGAGATTCTGAGCGGCGAGGTCCGGGACGAAAACGGGGATGCGATCGACTCGCAGTATTACGCGGTCCAGAGGCGTATTGCCCTGAGCGGCAACGACCTCAAGAACGCGCGCCCCGGCCTCGGTGAGTTCAACGAGCCGATCGTCAACTTCCTGCTCACACATGAAGGTGGTCAGATCTTCTCGGACCTCACCGCCGCCAACATCAATCGAGGCCTCGCCGTGGTGCTCGACGGCAACGTGATCACCGCGCCGCGCATCCGTTCGAGGATCGCGGACTCGGGGATGATCGACGGCGCCTTTACCCAGCAGGAGGCGACCGACCTCTCGACCGTGCTGCGCTCGGGCGCTCTGCCTGCGAGCATCACGTTCCTGGAGGAGCGTGCCGTCGGTCCGTCGTTGGGTCAGGACTCGATCGAGCGCGGCCAGCGGGCCGGCCTCATCGGACTTGGCCTCGTCGTGCTGACGATGTTCCTCGTCTACAGGCTGACCGGCATCAACGCGATCGTCGCGCTATCGCTCAACATCGTCGTGATCTTCGGAGTGCTCGCCTACTTCGGAGCGACGCTGACGCTGCCCGGCATCGCCGGCATCGTGCTGACCATCGGTATGGCGGTCGACGCCAACGTGCTGGTCTTCGAACGCATCAAGGAAGAGCTGCGCCATGGGCGTACCGTCAAGTCGGCGGTCAATGCCGGCTTCAGCAAGGCGCTCTCCTCGGTGCTCGACGCCAACATCACGACGCTGATCGCGGCGCTCTTCCTGATTCAGTTCGGCACCGGGCCGATCCGTGGCTTTGCAGTCACGCTCTCGATCGGCATCATGGCCTCCCTCTTTACCGCTATCTTCGTCAGCCGGTGGCTGTTCGACCTGCTCCTCTCGCGACGTGAGCGGATCGACGCACTCTCCATCTGACCGGAGTCGAGAGAATGAACCTCCTGGCAAACACCAAGATCGACTTCATGAAGTACCGCAAGGTCTTCGTGTGGGTTTCCGTTGCGCTTCTACTCGTCGCTGTCGGCGAGCTCTTCGTCATCGGCAAGCTGAACCTCGGTATCGACTTCGCCGGCGGTACTCAGCTGACCGTGAAGTTCCAGGAGGAGCCCGACCCCGACCAGCTCCGGAGCATCATGACCGCGGCGGGGATCGAGGACACCTCGATTCAACGCTTCGGCGACGCGGGCGACAATGAGGTCATCATCAAAACGGCGACGGTCAGCGGAAGTGAACAGGGGAGCCAGGCACTCATCGTCGAGGCGCTCGACGCGGCGCTCGGCACGCCGGGCACGGCAAGCTCCTTCGACCTCAACCGAAACGGTCGGGAGGCGCTCACCGACCTGCTCATCCGCCTCGACCCACAGGGCCTTCTCAACCAGGAGAGCGGTGCCGACGTGGAGACGTTGCGGCCGCAGTATCGACTGGTCGCCGACGCGGTGATCGATGTGCGCGAAGAGGACGGCATGTTTGCTGGCGTGGGTGACCTCGACTCGGTCAGCGGTGTCGATGCGACGACGCTCCAGGCGATCCGCGACAACGTCTCGTTCGGGAACTATGCGGTCCTTGGCGCCGAGAACGTCGGTCCGCAGATCGGTGGCGAGCTGCGCAAGAAGGGCATCGCAGCGATCGTGCTGTCGCTGCTCGGCATGCTGATCTACATCTGGGTACGCTTCGAGCTCCGCTTCGGCGTCGGCGCACTCGTCGCTCTCACGCACGACGTTCTGATCACCCTCGGTCTCTTCGCGCTGATGAACTTCGAGTTCAACCTGACGACGGTCGCGGCGTTCCTGACGGTTGTCGGGTATTCGGTCAACGACTCGGTGGTCGTCTTCGACCGCGTGCGCGAGAACCTCCGGCGCACTCGGAGCCAACCGCTGGTCGAGGTGATGAACCTGAGTCTCAACCAGACGCTGTCGCGGACGGTGCTCACTTCGGGTACAACCTTGATTGTCGTCGGTTCCCTGCTGTTTGCGGGTGGCGACGTACTCCGCGGCTTCGCGTTCATCATCGCCGTCGGCGTGATCATCGGTACGTACTCGTCGATCTACGTCGCCAGCCCGTTTGCCCTCCTTTGGGAGGAGTACTTCGGGCGCGACGCGAAGATCAAGCGCAGCGAAGCGCGCGCGGCGTAGCGGCGAGTTCCGTTCCCCGATAGCTGGTTGTGTTCGAGTACGACGACGAAGTCGGCGTCTCGACTCCCCGGCTGCGCGTCGCAGAGATCCCGAGCGGCTTGACGGATGAGCAGGCACTCTTCGAGGTCTACTACGAGCAACTCGACTTCCCTGGTTGGTTCGGATTCAACTGGGATGCGCTCTCCGATCTGCTCCGCAGCCTCTCTTGGCTAGAGCCCTGCACGGTAGTGGTCCGCCATCGAGATCTTCCGCAGCTTCCTGCGGATGATTTGAGGATCTATCTGGACGTCCTGGACTACTGCGTCGAGAACTGGTCTCCCAATGAGCCGTACGCTCTCCGAGTGCGATTCCCAGAGCGATTCCGGGAGAGAGTGTTGCGAGTGATGGGACCCAGCTCGTGACCTCGATGTCCGTATACTTTGCGTACGGTAGTCCGAGCGCCCATGTCTCCATCTCGCCCCAAGCCACCCGCCGCCCAGTCCGTTGATCTGGGCGCCAACTCCGCCGCCGGCGTGGAGGATGTGCTCGCGAGCTTGGGCGAAACGGGGCGCACTTTCGACAGCGACTTCGTCGGCCGCGTCTACGAGTTCTCAGCCGAGAAGCATTCCGATCAGAAGCGCCGCTCGGGCGAGCCGTATCTGATCCATCCGGTCTACGTTGCGCGGACGCTCGCGGCGTGGGGGTTCGATCAGACGAGTGTCGTCGTGGGGCTCTTGCACGACGTGCTCGAAGACACGCTCACCACGCGCGAGGTGATCGCCGAGAAGTTTGGCGACGAGGTGGCCGAGCTGGTCGACGGGGTGACCAAGATCGGTCAGCACGCCTACGTGCGGCGCGACGAGGCGCAGGCGGAGACGTTCAGGAAGCTCATTCTCGCCTCGGTGCGCGACGTTCGCGTGATTCTGGTCAAGCTGGCCGATCGCCTGCACAACATGATGACGCTCGAGCACATGGAGCCCGAGAAGCAGCGACGCATCGCGCGCGAGACGCTCGAGATCTACGCGCCGATCGCGCACCGGCTCGGCATGTCGCAGGTGCAGGCAGACCTCGAGGACCTTTCGTTCTACTACCTCCGCCCTGGTCGCTACGACGAGCTCTACGCCAAGGTGCAGGAGAAGTTGAAGGGGGCCAAGGGCGGCATCCGCAAGGTGAGTGCCCAGCTCGAGAAGGAACTCAAGGGGAACGATCTCGAGGCGTCGATCTCGTTCCGGGTCAAGCGGCTCTACTCGATTTACCAGAAGCTCCAGCGCCAGGGGGTCGACGTGGCGCAGCTCTACGACTACCTTGCGTTCCGAGTGGTGACCGAGGACTTGAAGGACTGCTACGCCGTACTCGGCGTCATCCATCAGGTGTGGCAGCCGGTGCCCGGTCGCTTCAAGGACTACATCGCCATGCCCAAGGCGAACCTCTACCAATCGCTGCATACGACGCTCCTGGCCGAAGGCGGACAGCCGTTCGAGGTCCAGATTCGAACGCACGAGATGGACCTGATCGCCGAGCGCGGCATTGCGGCTCACTGGCGCTACAAGCAGGGCGATGTCGATCAATCGGAAGAGAACAAGAAGATCGCCTGGCTCCGACAGGTGCTCGACTGGCAGAAGGAGGTCGACGATCCACGTACCTTCCTGACCGCCCTCAAGCTCGACCTCTATCCCGACGAGGTCTACACCCTGACTCCGCGGGGAGAGGTGCTCGCCTTCCCGCGCGGCGCCATGCCGCTCGACTTCGCCTATCGCATTCACACCGAGCTCGGACACCGCTGCTCAGGGGCGCGGGTGAATGGCAAGCTCGTGCCGCTGCGCACCGAGCTCAACACCGGCGACCGCGTCGAGATCATCACCAGCAACAACCGTTCACCCAGCCGCGACTGGCTCGGCCTGGTGAAGACCTCGCGGGCGAAGAGCAAGATCCGGAACTGGCTCAACACCGAGCAGAAGAAGCGGTCCGCCGAGATCGGTCGACGCCTGCTCGAGCGCGCGGTGCGCAAGCACAAGGTGAGTCCTCGGAAGACGTTCGACGGCGACCGCATGAAGAGCTACCTCGAGAAGGAGGGGATCGCCAGTCTCGAGGACCTCTTCAGTCGAGTGGGCTTCGGGAAGATCGCGCCGACACAGGTGGTGTCACGGCTCCTGAGCAAGGACGAGCTGTCGACCAAGGAAGAGAAGCCGAGCGGCATCCTGAGCGCCGTTTCGAAGATGCTTCCCTTCGGCAGCGCAGCGATTGCGGTGCGCGGCGAAGGCGACATGCTCGCCTACCTGGCGAAGTGCTGTAAGCCGCTTCCGGGCGAGGAGATTCTCGGCTACATCACTCGCGGCAGGGGAGTCTCGGTGCACTCGGCCGAGTGCCCGAACGTGCGCAACCTGCTCTACGACCCCGAGCGCGAGATCGAGGTCTCGTGGGCGCGGGCCGGCGACGAGGTCTACTCGGTGCAGCTCGAGATCGAGACCGAGAACGAACCCGGCATGCTCGCCCGCCTGACCGAGACGATGACCAAACTCGGCAGCAACATCCGGCAGATCAACGCCAGCACCCTGCAGCCGGGGCGGGGCCTGATCGACGTCGTCGTCGAGGTGCGCAATCGGAAGCACTTCGAGAAGTTGAGCCTCGCGATCCAGAACCTGCCCGGCGTATTCGAAGTCAGCCGGCGGATGGGCGCCTAACCCAAGTCAAATCGAGGGACACAAACCTCATTTGCTCGAACCGACGAGCGACTCGAGCGAATCGGGGGACACAAACCCCATTGCGCGAGGCAAGGACTCCGTCGGCTCGTAGGTGCGCGCAATGGGGTTTGTGTCCCCCGATTTAGGTCTCGAGCCGTGCGCACTCGGGCCCGCATGGATATGTGCATTCGCGCGTTTTGCTGACGGACGACGGCAGACAGTCTGACGGGGATTGACACTTTGTGTCGGATCTCACAGCAATCGGCCAGCCCAAGCGCGACAATCCCGCAAGCGGGGACAGCGACATTCCGTCGTAAGCGGATTGAGACGACGCGGAGTAGCGATGCCCGACGAGAAATTAAAGAGAGATATGGCCAACTGTCGATCATCGAACGTCTTTAGCGGACACGGCGATCGGCAAGCACGAGGGGAGTAGACGCGACGTGTTTTTCTCACGCTCAAAGTCAGTCATCGGGTTGGACATCGGTAGCTCGGCCGTCAAGCTCGTCGAGCTCAAGGAGAAGAAGGCGGGCGAGTACTCCTTGCAGAGAGTCGGAATCGAACCGCTCTCGCCGGAGGCGATCGTCGACGGTTCGATCATGGACTCTTCGCTCGTGGTCGACGCGATCAACAAGCTGGTCGAGGAGAGCGGGGCGCGGGGGACCAACTTCGCGACCTCGCTGGCGGGTCACTCGGTGATCATCAAGAAGATCCAGGTGCCCGCGATGCCGGCCGAAGAGCTGGCCGAGTCGATCCAGTGGGAGGCCGAGCAGTACATCCCGTTCGACATCAACGATGTGCGGCTCGACTACATGGTGCTCTCCGATGGCGACATCCATCGGGAGGGCATGGAGGTCCTGCTGGTCGCGGTCAAACGAGACAAAGTCAACGACTACGTCTCGGTGATCAGCCAGGCGGGCAAGTCGCCGGTGGTCGTCGATGTCGACGCGTTCGCCGTTCAGAACGCCTACGAGGCGAACTACGACATCGACCCTCAGACGGTGGTCGCGCTCATCAACATGGGCGCCGGCGTCACGACGATCAACATCATCGCCCGCGGGGCGACGGTCTTCTGGCGCGACATCTCGTTCGGTGGCAACCAGTTCACCGAGGCGCTCCAGCGCGAATTCAGCCTGTCGTTCGAACAGGCCGAACTGTTGAAGCGCGGCGAGACCGCCCAGGGTGTGTCGCCGTCCGAAGCGCGCGAGGTGCTCGACGCCGTCTCGGGTGAGATGGCCGCCGAGATTCAGAAGACATTCGACTTTTTCGCCGCGACGTCGGCCGACGACCGGGTGTCGTCGTTGGTGCTTTCGGGCGGCTGCTCGATGACGCCGAATCTACCCGAGGTTCTGACCGAGCGGTTCGGAGTCGACGTCGAGCTCCTGGACCCGCTCCGACGCGTGCACTTCCGAGAAAGTGACTTCGACGTCGAGTGGCTAAAGGCCGTCGGGCCGATGCTGACCGTCGGCGTCGGACTTGCGGTCCGAAAGGTAGGGGACTGACCGACCATGATTCGAATCAACCTACTCTCCGAAGGTCGCCGACCGGTCGCCGCGAAGGAGACCCGTCGCACGAGCAACCTCAACTTCGATCCTTCGAGTATGGCTCTGGTTGCGGTCTTCGCTCTCGCGCTACTGGTGGCACTCGGACACAACTTCCTGCTCGGCCGCTCGGTCGGCAAGAACAAGGCCGAGATCGCCGAGGCGCAGCGCGAAGTCGACGAGCTGGCTCCGATCATTCGTGAAGTCGAGGAGTTCAAAGCCAAGCGCTCGGAGCTCGAGCGCAAGGTCGACGTCATCAGCGATCTCAAGCGTCGGCAGCACGGCCCCGTTCAAATCATGGACCAGGTCTCGAGAGCGCTCCCGGAGCTGCTCTGGATCCAGAAGATGGAGGTCAAGTCGAGCAAGATCGTCCTGACCGGCCAGGCCTTCAACACCAACGCGGTGGCCAACTTCATCGAGAACCTCGACCTTGTCGAAGCGTTCAACGAGCCTGTGCTCAAGGACACGCGCTACAACAAGGACATCTACATCTACGTCGTCGAGTTCAACTACTCGTTCGCGCCGAGCCCCGAGGAGAGTGAAGAGCTCCTCGCCGAGTCGACGCTGAACAGCTAGAGAGATCGGGAGCTAGATATGGCATTCCAAACCGGACTCGAAGGCAAGCCCTGGTACTTCGGCCTCGTCGCCGGCCTCGTGGCGGGCGCGGCGCTGTACTACGGCGCGCACACTTGGCTGCTCAAGCCGAAGCACAAGGAGCTGGCCAAGCAAGAGAAGAAGCTCACGACCCTGCAGGCCAAGATTCAAGAGGGTCGTTCGGCCAAACAGCAGCTTCCTCGTTTCCGCGAGGAGGTCCGGCTGCTCGAGCTCAAGCTCGACAAGCTACGCCGGATTCTGCCGCGACGACGGAACACGCACGAGCTGTTGCGTCGCATTCGGACGCTGACCGAGCAGGGCGATTTCGAGCTCCTGCGGTTCACGCCCGGCGGCGAGGTGGATCAGGATTTCTACACCGAGTGGCCGATCTCGATCAGCCTCCAGGGTTCGTACCACAACCTGGCGCTGCTCTTCGAGCGGGTCAGCCGGTTCTCGAGAATCATCAACATCGAGGACCTGCAGATGAGCGCCTACTCGAAGGGCGATTCGATCCACACACTGGCAGCGAGTTTCCGAGCCAAGACGTTCGTCTACAAGGAGTCGGAATCGCTGCTCGACGAGGAGGTGGCACCGTGAGGTGGCTCGACGTAGCTCTGATCGCGCTGCTCGTGCTTTCGGTACTCCCGATCGCGACCCTCGAAGGACCGGTTGAGGCCATGGCGCCGCAGGCCGAAGAGGTAGAGCCGGTCGAAGACCAAGCCGAGGTGAGCGAGTTCGAAGAGATGGAACAGATCCTCCGTGAAGAGGAGGACATGATTCAGGGCGGCATCGCCTACGACGCAGGTCGCCGTCGCGATCCGTTCGTGTCGCTGCTCAAGCCACGCATCGGCGTCGAGAGACGGCCGACTGGACTGGACTGTCCGATCGGCTGCTTGATCGACGAGATCACCCTGACCGGCATCTTCGTGATGCCCGAGGGGCCGGTCGCTCAAATTCTCTCGCCCGATCAGGAGAAGAGCTACCTGATCCGTGTCGGCGACGAGTTCCACGATGGCGATGTGGTCGCCATCTCCGCGGACGGGGTGCGCTTCCGTCAGATGGTGAACGACTTCCAGGAAATGAAGCCGTTTCGCGAGGTCTTCAAAGAGCTCAACCCGTAGGCGTGTGCTGACGGGAGGGAGGCAATAACGAATGTTCAACGTCGTGACAAACCGTAGATCCTGGCCAGCAGCAGGGCGCCGAGCGCTCCTGATGCTCGTGGCTTTCGGCGCAGCGGCAACGCCCATCGTGGCGTCACCTGCAACGCTGACGACGCCGCCTGCAACCGAGTCGGTCACCGGACCCCTCGAGATTCAGGCCGTCGAGCTCCACGACGAAGCACTGGGCGTGCAGGTCGAGGTCTCGACCTCGGGCGAGCTCGTCTGGACCAGCTACCGTGACGCGAACGGCAACCTGGTCGTCGAGCTGCCCAACAGCCGCCCGGTCGCCCAGCTCGCCGAGCTGGACTTCGCCCGCGGCATGGTCGAGTCCGCAAAACTGCAGGTGCGTGATGAGCAGGACGGTCCTCTGACCCAACTGGTCGTTCGTACTACCACCGAGGCCGAGCACTTCGTGGCCGCGGACGGCAGTCGTCTGGTGGTTGACGTCACGCCGCTGGCGACACCGGAGTGGCCAAACACCGGAGGTGTCCGGGCGGGTGAGCAGATCGCCGCCGTGGATCAGTTCGACGTGGCGGCCCCAGCGGTGGCCTCGGTCTCGAACTGGGACGCGCCGACCGATCCGACTCCGTCGGCGGGCACCGCGGACGAGCCGTACCAGGGGACGCCCCCGGAGGGAGATGGCGCGAACCACATGTACGGAGTCGACGTCCACACCGGGGTCGATTCGACCGTGGTGAGCATCGTCGGCGACGGCCAGTTCTACTACTCGACGTTCACGCTGCAGAATCCCGACCGTTTCGTGCTCGATCTGAGCGGAGTGGTCAACAGCGCCAGCGTCACCCAGATCGCGGTCGAGGACGAGCGGGTCGAGCGGGTTCGACTGGCGCAGTTCCGCCAGCAGCCCGACCTCGTTGCACGCGTAGTCGTCGATCTTCGAACGGCGATTGCGCCGTCGGTGGAGGCTTCCGCAAGTGGCCTCGAGCTGACGTTTGGCGACCTGCTGGCGAGTTCTGCTGAAGAGCCGGACGTACTCGAGGCGGCGGGCTTCGCCGACGAATCGTACGAGGCGCCGACGGCCAGCGAGTGGGAGCCGATCGAGGAGACAACCGCCGAGATCGAACCGGACTCACCGGTAGAGGAGACGGTCGACAGCTGGGCCGACACCGCTGCCGAGGAGAGCGAGTGGGACGACAGCTGGACCGAGGAGGCCGAGCCGGTGGCCGAGGTCATCGAAGAGGCTCCGGTCGAAGAAGATCCGCAGTTCGACAACGATGCGGACCTTGCGGCCGAGAGCGAGCCGACCTTCGAGGCTGCCGTCGTCGAGGCCGCGACTCCGGCCGCCGAGCCGATGGCGACGCCAGCGGTGCAGACCGCCGCCGTCGACGTGTCGGTTCAGCCGGCCGCGGTCGAGCCGCAGGCGCCCGCCTACGAGGCGCCGGCGGAAGAGGTCGCGTGGGAGGAGTCCACCGACGAAGCCTGGGAAGAGTCCACTGACGACGCGTGGGACGCACCCGCCGCTGAGGCCCAGGTCGCTGCGGTGATGCCGGAGCCCGAGCCCGAGCCGTGGCAGGACGACGCCGAAGAGGTCGAGGCGCCGCAGCCCGCTGAGCGCGACGTGACGCTCTCCATCCAGGAGTCTGGGAGCCCTGCGGTTTCGGCCGCCCCACCGGTGATCGAAGCGCGCACGGTGACTCCCGACAGGACCTACGAGGGTGAGGCCATCACCATGAGCCTCAAGGACGCCGACATCAAGGATGTCCTGCGCTCCTTTGCTCAGCTGAGCGGCCTCAATGTGGTGGTTCAGCCGAACGTCGCCGGGACGGTGACCGTTGAGCTGACCGAGGTGCCCTGGGACCAGGCGCTCGAGCAGGTACTCAAGATCAACAGCCTCGGCTACGAGCTCGAGGGGAACATCATGCGCATCGCTCCGATCGCCCAGTTGCGCTCGGAGGCAGAGGAGCAGCAGCGTCTACGCGCTGCCCAGGCGCTTTCGATTCCCCTGCGGACCATCGTCCGGCGAGTCAGCTACGCCCAGGCGAGTCAGGTTGCACGTGTGCTGGCCAGCGGTGGCGGCGCGAGCATCATGAGCCAGCGGGGCTCGGTGGTGGTCGACAATCGGAC
The DNA here is from genome assembly GCA_965212505.1 of Candidatus Multivoradales bacterium. Taxonomy (GTDB): domain Bacteria; phylum Acidobacteriota; class Thermoanaerobaculia; order Multivoradales; family JAHEKO01; genus JAHEKO01. The sequence goes on along the minus strand of OZ243123.1, from coordinate 3,332,528 downwards.
CAACACCTTGATCATCAAGGAGCTCCCGACCTTCATCGACTCGGTCATCGCGATCATCGAGCAGCTCGACATTCCCGAGCCGCAGGTGATGATCGAGGCTCGCATCATCGAAACCACCAAGCGTTTCAGCCGAACGTTGGGCATCGACTGGTCGTTCAACGGTGTGTCGAGTGCGGCCACCGGCAACACGACCGGCCTGCAGTTCCCGAACAACGGCGCTGTAGACGGCGGCGTTCAGCTGCTGACCGGTGCGCGAAACGGCTTCCTCGACATCAGTCTCGGCAACGTGCTCAACACGTTCAGCCTCGACGCGGTGCTCCAGGCGGCCGAGAACGAGGGCCTGATCAACATTCTGTCAGCGCCGAAGATCGCGACTCTCAACAACGAGAAGGCGTCGATCCAGAGCGGCCTGCAGATTCCGATTCAGACCGTCGCCAACAACACCGTGAGTGTTCAGTTCGTCAACGCGACGCTGCGTTTGGACGTCACTCCGCATGTGACGGCCGAAGGCACCGTGTTGATGGACATCAGTATCCAGAAGCGTGAGCCGCAGCTCGCGTTCGCGGTGGTCGGAGCGAGCAACGCTCCCATCTCCACCAAGGACGCCAAGACCCGCGTCATCGTTCGCGATGGCGGCACCACGGTCATCGGAGGCATCTACCAGGTGTCGAGCGACCAGGGTGAAGACCGGGTTCCGGGCCTGGCGAGCATCCCGATTCTGGGGCACCTGTTCAAGAACAAGCGTCGAGACGACGAGAACGAAGAACTGCTGATCTTCATCACGCCGCGTGTGGTGAAGCTCTAATGCCGCGAGTCAGGGAGTGGACGATGAAGAGGTTGATCACAGTTGCAGCTTTGACCCTGGTCACACTGGCTCTCGGAGCCTGTGAGGGCCGGACGGACCGTACGGACAGCGGCGGTGTGCTGCTGTCGGTCTCGAACTTCGACGGACTTCCGATTCGCGTCGGCGTCAACTCGGCCGGTGCGCTTCTGCAGGTCGGCGAGTTCATCATTGAGAACATCGCCGCGAATCCGACCGGAGTCACCAGCGACCTGATGAACGTCGAGCTTCGAGCGTTCGAGGTCACCTTCACGCGCGCCGATCAGGGCTCGCGGATACCGGCGCCCTACACCAACGGGCTGTTCGGTGTCGTTCCGGTCAACGGCACCTTCACGGTCGAGAACCTCGACGTCATGGGCGCCGAGCAGTTCCTCAACATTCCTCTATCCGACCTCGTCTTCCAGAACGGCGGGTTCGACAAAGAGACCGGCTCGACCGTCATTCGATTGAACCTACACGTGCGCTTCTTCGGTCGCACCCTTTCGGGGGATGCAGTCGAGACTGCGCCGGCCACCTTCACTGTCGAGTTCACTCCCTAGGAGAGGGCGGGCATGATGATTATGAAACGACTCCTACCGACCCTGGGGACCGTCGCCATTGTGGCGCTCGGCTTCGGCTGTTCGACCGACTCACCGACAGCACCGGTGCAGAGCGGCGGCACTCCCCCGGGAACCGGCGCTCCCAGCGCTACTTGGAACATCGAAGTCACGGTCAGTCCGGCCGAGCTTCAGGTGAACTCGAGCACGCCGTCGACGATCAGCGTGCGCGTGCGTCGGGCCGACAACGGTCAGGCGCCCGCGAGCGGGACGACCATCGTCGTCTCGACCTCGTTGGGCAACTTCGACAGCCCGGCCAGCGGCCTGGAGTCGATTGCCCTGAGCACGGTGGGAGGACAGGCGTCGACCTTCCTCTTCCCGGGCTCGGTCTCCGGCACGGCGCTCGTCAGCGCTCAGCTGGAAGCGAGCGTCGGCCAGCGGACGGTCTTCTTCCGTGAAGAGATCCAAGACATCGTGTCGGCTTTCAGCTTCCAGAACTCCGAGAGCAATCTGTCGGTGCAGTTCCTCGACCAGTCGCAGGGCGATCCGACCGAATGGCTCTGGGATTTCGGTGACGGCAATACCAGTACGGAGCAGCACCCGCACCACATCTTCGCCGCTCTCGGCGACTATGCGGTTTCGCTGACGGCGAGTAAGGCGGGGTCGTCGGACACCTCGGCGCAGCTGGTTCTGGTTGGCGTCTTCGAGGAGCTGGTGGCGGACTTCGACTTTGCCAACTCCGAATCGAACAATTCGGTCAGCTTCGTCAACACTTCGTCGGGCGGTCCGGACTCCTTCTTCTGGGAGTTTGGCGACGGCAACACGAGCCGCGAGGAACACCCGGCTCACACCTTCCCGTTCCCTGGCGACTTCGTGGTCAGCTTGACCGTGACGAAGGGGGCGGAGTCCTCGACCGTGTCGAAGATCGTCGTGGTCGGTCAGCCGCTCGACCTCTTCGTGAACTTCGTCAACCCGACAGAGGGCCCGGACACCGGCAGCACGACGGTGACGATCGACGGCACCGGCTTCGTGGAGCCGCTGGCGGTCCTGTTCGGGACGAAGTTCGGCAACGTCCTCAGCGTGACGGATACAGAGATTCGAGTCCGTACGCCGCCGGGCGACATGGCGACGCAGGACTGCGACAGCGATGACGACGGCACGATCGATGGATTCATCATTCTCGACACGACTGTGTCGATCACCATCGAGCTCGAGACCGGACCGACGGTCTCCCTGCCGTCCGCCTTCACCTATCTATCGCCGAGCCCCGGGGTCTGCATCCCGATCTAGGCTTGGTTCTCAGTTAACTTCCTCCTTGGTTTCTGTACGGGCCGCCGCCTAGACGGGCGGCGGCCCCGCTGCGTATACTTCGGAGAGGCCGACCGACAGGGTCGACGAGGACTCGATCGGATGGCCTCCTGGAGACTTGATCGACCCGCCTTTATGCGTGTTCCGGTTCAAAAAGCCTGGGGACTGATCACTCTCCTGTTGCTGGTTTCGTTGGCTTGTGAGAGCCCGACGCCGGTGGCGCCAGCAGAGTCCGGTCTCACGATCAGCGCGAATCCAACGCGCATCGACATCGACGGAGCCACGGAGATCTCGGTGCTCGCCCGCAAGGCCGACGGCGCAGCGGTCAATGCGGGGACGGAGATCACCTTCACAACAACCCTTGGCAAGCTCGATCCGACCATCGCGCTGACGGATGATCGGGGCCAGGCCAGAACGTCCCTGACCGGCGACGGTCGAGTCGGAGTGGCGACGGTCGAGGCGAGTTCGGGAGCGGCCGCGGCTGTCATGCTCGACATTCAGGTCGGTGCACAGCCGACGTCGATCGGCCTCCAGGCGAATCCGGCCCGTCTACCGAGAGAGGGCGGAACGGCGCGGCTAGTCGCGCAGGTTCTCGACGACCTCGGCAACCCGCTCCGGAACATCAATATCCGTTTTGGCACCGACGCCGGCAGTTTGGAGTCTGGTGGTAGCGCAGTCCTGACGAACGCTCAGGGTGAGGCCAGGGACACTGTGACACTCACCGAGTTCGATGTGAGCGGTGCGACCGACGGCTTCTTCTTCGTCACCGCTGAAACCGTCGACGATACGGGCGAGCCACTGATCGCCGACTTCGAGATGTCGATCGGTGGCTTTGCTTCGACGCTCAACCTGGCGACCGATCCGGGTACCGTGCCGCCCAGCGGTGGCGACTTCCTGTTGACTGCGACGGTCCAGGACGATGGCGGCATGCCACTCGAAGGGGCGACGGTCTTCTTCTCGTCCGACACCGGCTCGCTAATCTCCCGCGGCGGCGGTCGAACGACCGATGGCGACGGCATCGCGCAGGATACGTTGACCCTCTCGCCGCTCGATCTGGAGGCCTTCCCGGGCACGTCGATCAACGTCTTTGCCAGCACTCTCGGCCTCGGCAACGAAGAGATCCTCGACACCGACCAGATTCTGGTCTCGACGTCGGTCGGTCTGATCATTCTCGAGGCGAGCCTCGCCTCGGTCGCCACCGACGTCACCACTACGGTCACCCTGACGGCGACCGTCTTCGACGAGTTCAACAACCCTCTGCCGGATGCCGGCGTCGTCTTCCTGGCGTCGCCGACCTGCGTGGCGGGAATTGTGCTCTGCGGCGAGGGGACGCTCGCGGGTGAGGGACAACTACTCGTCACCGGTCTCAGCGGTCAGGTCACGACGACGCTGACCGTGACGTCCGACGACGTGACGGACGGCATGGGCTTGCAAGAGACCGCCTCGATCACCATCACCGTCGAGACGCTCATCCTCGGCGACACGCTCACCGACAGCTTCACAATCACGGTCGTCGCTCCATAGTTCACGGCGCGCTCCTCGCGGCGGTTGTTATACTTCCGCGTCAGCTACGGAGGCCGCGAAAAGCGCTCGCGAGGCGCATGGGCGAAGATCAAGGCGGGCCGGCAGACCCAGTCTGTCAGCCGCTCCGAGCATCTGGGAGAGTTTGTTGTCCGAGCAAGAAATCGCTGCCCTACGCCGACGCTGGGAGGCCGACAGGACCCCGGCTTTGACCCTCCTGCTCTCCGACGAGTATCGGCAGGTGGGCGATCTCGACGGGGCCCTGGGGGTTCTGACCGCAGGGCTCGAGGAGAGCCCGGACCACGTGGCGACACGCGTCGCCAAGGGACGGTGCCATCTGGACCTCGACGATGCGGTCGCCGCGCAACGCGAGTTGAGTCGGGTCGCCATCGGCGATCCGACGCATGCGCTGGCGAACAAACTGCTGGTCGAGGTACACGCCCGACTCGGGGACGAGGAGCGGGCCCGCGATCGACTCGGACTGTTCTCACTACTGGTGGGAGACGCGGGAGAGGTCGCCGCGCTCGAACGACGCATCCAGGAGGGGGCGTCGGGCAGCCCGGCAGCCACCGTCCAGATGTCGGTGGAGACGGGGGACGAGCCCTTTGAGCTCCCCGACACGCCGGCGGCGCCGCAGCTGACCATGGATACGAGCGGTCCTTCCTACCCGGGCCGGCCGCGGCCGGCCGCTGGGGTGCGCATCGGCGAAGAGGCGGAGCCGTTCGTGTTGGAGTCGCTTCTGGACCTCGAGCCGCGAGGCTACTTCGCGCGGCTCTCGAGTGAGGGGATTTTCCGATTGGGCGCCGCGTCGGCCGTCGGCTCGAGCGCCGCGCTGTCGCCGCCCGTCGAGTCGATCACCCCGAGTGCGGACTCGCCAACGGTCACGCTGGGCGAGCTCTACAGGAAACAGGGACACAACCAGGAGGCCGCCGACATCTTCCGGCAGATCCTGGATCGTCAGCCCGGGAACACTGAAGCGGCGAAGGCCCTCGTCGACCTCGAAAAGCAGGGGGATTGGCCACTCTCGGCTGAAGACCTGCTCGGGGGTTCGGGAGATCCGAACGCACCGCGCGGAGGTCCGTCCGGCTCCCGCGACGAGGTGCTCAAGCGCTATCGCGAACGCCTTCGAGGGCAGGGCTGAGCGCCATGTTCGGAGAACGTCTAAAGCGTCTCCACGACCGGCTGGACAGCGCGCTGAGCGTGTCCCTCGTCGCCCGAGACGGTATCCCCGTCGAGTCGCACAGTAGCGTCGAGCTCGATATCGAGGCCATCGCGGCCGAGATGCTGACTCAGGTGCGGGCGATCTCCGACGACCACCGAGAGCTGTCCGTCGGCTCGGTCCGCCAGTTCGCGGTGACCACCGACGAGTACGCCCTCATGCTCGGTTCGCTGACGGACGAGTACTACCTGCTGATGATCCTCGCCGGTGCTACGGGTGTCGGTCGAGCCCGCTACGAACTACGCCGCGCAAGTCTCGATTTCGAGGACGACCTGGTCTGAAGCGCCAGCTCCGCGGCCCTAACGAGGTAAAGACGTGTTGACCTTCGAGCAGATCAAGGAACTGATCGAGATCGTTGCCCAGAAGCAACTGACGCACCTGGAACTCGAGCGATCGGGGTTCAGTCTGAAGATCGAGGGGCGCGAGGGGCGGGCGACGCAAGCGGCGGCGCCGGTCGCGGTGGCTGCGGTGCCCGCGGCGCCGGCGGCCGCGCCGGTGGCACCGCCTCCCGCAGTGGCTGCAGCGGAGACCCAGCCAGCCGAGCCGGACGCTGCCGACGAAGGCTTGCACGTCCTCAACTCGCCGATCGTGGGCACCTTCTACTCGTCTCCGAGCCCAGACGCCGATCCCTTCGCCCGCGCGGGCGACCGGGTGAAGAAGGGACAGGTACTCTGTATCGTCGAGGCGATGAAGCTGATGAACGAGATCGAGTCCGACGTCGACGGAGTGCTGCGCGAGGTGTACCCCAAGAACGCGCAGCCGGTCGAGTTCGGCGAGCCGCTCTTCGCGATCGATCCGGAATAGCGCAGGCTTCCCCTCAGTGTTCAAGAAGATACTGATCGCCAATCGGGGCGAGATCGCTCTACGCATCGTTCAGGCCTGTCGTGAGATGGGCATTCAGACGGTGGCCGTCCACAGTACGGCAGACGCCGAGAGCCTGCACGTCACGTACGCAGACGAGGCCATCTGCATCGGTCCGCCACCTTCGGGCGAGAGCTACCTCAACATCTCCTCGATCATCTCGGCCGCGGAGATCACGGGAGCCGAGGCGGTTCACCCCGGCTATGGCTTCCTGGCCGAGAATGCGCACTTTGCCGAGGTCCTCGCGGAGTGCAATCTCCGGTGGATCGGCCCGGCGCCGGGGCACATTCGGCTCATGGGTGACAAAGCGGAGGCTCGGAACACGGCCCGCAAGGCCGGCGTTCCGGTGCTGCCTGGCAGCCAGCGCGCCGTCGAAGGCGCCGACGAGGCCAAGTCGCTCGCCAAGGAGGTCGGCTACCCGGTCATCCTCAAGGCGGCGGCCGGCGGCGGCGGCCGTGGCATGCGGATCGTCCACGACGAGGAGTCGCTGGAGCACCAGTACAACACCGCGCGCGCCGAGGCGGAAGGTGCGTTCGGTGACGGGACGATCTACCTCGAAAAGTACCTGGTCGAGCCGCGGCACGTCGAGTTTCAGATCTTCGCGGACAGCCACGGCAAGGTGATCCACCTAGGCGAGCGCGAGTGTTCGATTCAGCGTCGGCACCAGAAGCTCATCGAGGAGTCACCCTCGCCGGCGCTCACGCCCGAGTTGCGCGAAGAGATGGGTGTCGCTGCGATTCGACTCGCCGAGCACGTCGGCTATGAGAACGCGGGCACCGTCGAGTTCCTCCTCGACATCGACGGCAGCTTCTATTTCATGGAGATGAACACGCGCATTCAGGTCGAGCACCCGGTGACCGAGACGGTCACGGGGGTCGACCTGATCAAGCTCCAGCTGGAAGTTGCCGCCGGCGCCAAGCTGGACGTGCCGACCGGACTCACGGCGCGTGGCCACTCGATCGAGTGCCGGATCAACGCCGAACACCCGGAGCGATTCACGCCCTCGCCAGGTCGAATCGACACCTTCCACCCGCCAGGTGGACCCGGGGTACGACTCGACACGCACGTGTACGAGGACTACGTGGTGCCGCCGTTCTACGACTCGTTGATCGCCAAGCTCGTCGTGCACGGAGGTGACCGAACCGAGGCGATTCAGCGCATGCTGCGGGCGCTCGACTTCTTTGTCGTGGAGGGTATCGATACGACGATTCCGCTCCACCGTCGGATCATGGAAGACCCTGTCTTCCGTAGTGGCGAGTTCTCGACCCGGTTCATGGAAAGCTTCCAGAGCCGCTGAATGCGGGTCGACGTACCGCCTCTGTACGCTCTGGCCGATACGGCGTCGCTGGGTTCTCGGCCAGTTGCTGAAGCGGTGCGAGAGATGGCCGACGCCGGCGTGGAATGGATCCAGCTGCGGGCCAAGAATCTCCCGGACGACGAACTCCACCGAGTCGCCGAGGCCTGCCACCGGGCGGTCGAGGGGAGTTCGGCCCGGCTTTGGATCGACGACCGCGCCGACCTGGCGGCGATGCTGCCGTTCTTCGGAGTCCATCTGGGACAGGCTGATCTGGAAGCGACGCGGGCGCGACGAGTGGTGGGCGAGGGGGTGGCGATCGGCTGCTCGACTCACTCGGCCGAGCAGGTGCGCGACGCCGAGCGCGACCCGGCGGTGGACGTCGTCGCTTTCGGGCCGATCTTCGCGACTCGAAGCAAGGAGAACCCGGAACCGGACGTAGGCCTCGACGCGCTCCGACAGGCTCGCACGCTGACCTCGAAGCCGCTCGTGGCGATCGGCGGCATCGACCAGGCGAACCTCGAGTCGGTATTGGAGACAGGAGCCGACTCGGCGGCTATGATCGGAGCCATCTGTCACGGAGATATCGGCGCCAACTGCCGGCGCCTGCTGGAGACTGTCGCAGTCGCAAGGGGGCAATCCGTATGAGTGAACGTTTCAGCAGTCGATGGGGCCTGGTTCTGGCGACGCTCGGCATGGCGGTCGGCACCGGCAACATCTGGCGCTTCCCGCGCATCGTCGCCACCAACGGCGGCGGCAGTTTCCTGGTCGCCTGGGTGGTCTTTCTGATCCTCTGGTCCGTGCCGCTGATGATGGTCGAGTTCTCATTCGGCAAGCACACGCGCAACGGGACGATCGGCGCTTTCGTCAAGATGGCGGGAGAGAAGTTCGCCTGGATGGGTGGCTGGGTCGCGCTCTGCGCGACGGCGATCATGTTCTATTACTCGGTGGTCGCGGGCTGGTGTCTGCGCTACCTCGCGGCCTCGGCGACCGGCGGTATGAAGGGCGCGGATCCGGCGGCGGTCTGGAGTTCGTTCACCAGTTCCTACTGGCCGATGGTCACGCACCTGCTGGCTCTCGGGATCGGCATCTCGGTCTGTTGGTTCGGCGTACGCGGGATCGAGCGCGTCGCGAAGATCCTGATTCCGACCCTGTTCGTGCTGGTGGTCGTCCTGGCCATCCGCGCGGTGACCCTGCCGGGAGCCGAGAAGGGCTTGCAGTTTCTCTTCCAGCCCGACTGGTCGGCGCTCACCGACGTCAACATCTGGCTACAGGCACTCACGCAGAACGCCTGGGACACCGGTGCGGGTTGGGGGCTGATTCTCACCTACGCGATCTACATGCGGAGTCGAGAGGACATTCCGCTCAACGCTTTCACGATCGGCTTCGGCAACAACTCGGTCTCCCTACTTGCCGGCATCATGGTGCTGTGCACGGTCTTTGCGCTGAACCCCGACGCGAGCTCGGAGATCGTCGGAGCCGGCAACGAGGGCCTCACCTTCGTCTGGATGCCGCAGCTCTTTGCGCAGATGCCCGCCGGTGGCGTCTTCATGACGCTCTTTTTCCTCGGACTCTCGTTTGCGGCGGTCACCAGTCTGATCTCGATGATCGAGCTCGCGACCCGCGTGCTGATCAACGCGGGCTTCCAGCGCAAGCAGGCGCTGCTCGCGGTGGGTGCCGCCGGTCTGCTGTTCGGCCTGCCGTCCGCTCGATCGCTGGACTTCTTCCACAACCAGGACTGGGTCTGGGGAGTCGGACTCATGCTGTCGGGCCTCTTCTTCGCCATCGCCGCGCGCCGCTTCGGGCTCGAGAAGATGCGTACCGAGGTCATCAACGGCCCCGGCTCGGACATCAAGGTGGGGCGCTGGTGGACCTTCCTGATCGCGGTCGTGGTGCCGGTCGAGGCCGTCGTGCTGATGGTCTGGTGGCTCTGGCAGGCGCGCACGTGGGACGAGGACTGGCTGAACCCCCTCGGCACCGCCAACGTCGGCACCGTGCTCGCTCAGTTTGCGGTCGCCCTCGTTCTGCTGCTCTTCTTGAACAAATGGTTGGCACGCAAGGCGGCAGGTGCCTCGGGAGAGACCTCATGAGCGGAACCGGAATCATGATGATGGTGCTCATCTGCGGCTTCGTCTGGGGCGGCTTGGCCGTCCTACTCACGCGCGCCGTTCGCTCGGAGAGCGCCAAACGCGAGGTGGAGCACGACGCCTGACCCTTCCGAGGCGCCGGTCTTCCTCGTGGGCTTCATGGGCTGCGGGAAGACGACGGTGGGGCGCCTTCTGGCTCGCGAGATGGAGAGAGTGTTCGTGGACCTCGACCGACGGATCGAGCAGGTGACGGGTGAGCCGATCCGAGAGACCTTTGCCGGCAAGGGAGAACGCGCGTTCCGGGCTTTCGAAAGCGCGGAGCTCGAGCGCGCGTCGGAGGAGCCGAGAGTGGTCGTCGCGACCGGTGGTGGCGTGATGAGTTCACTCGGCAATCGAGAGATCATGGGCCGATCGGGGACAACCGTTTGGCTGAGGCCGAGCCTTGGAGCTCTGCTCGATCGCCTCGAGAGTGGCCGGAGCGGTGAGCGCCCTCTCTTTGTCGACCGCCAGCAGGCGGCGACCCTCTACCGCAGTCGGCACGGCGACTACGCTCGCGCCGACCTGACCCTCGACGTCGACGATGGGGAGACGCCGGAGGCGGTGGCCGAGCGGCTCGCCGCCCTCCTACGCTGATGCGCTACCTGATCCTCACCGATATCCACGGCAACGCCGAGGCCCTCTCCGCCGTGCTCGAGGCGGCGGCCGGTGAGGCCTACGACGAGATCCTCCTCCTCGGCGACCTTGTCGGCTACGGCGCTGGTCCGAACGACGTGATCGAGGCGGTGCGGGACCTCGATCGCCCGACGCACACGATTCGCGGCAATCACGACAAGGTCATTGCGCAGATCGAGGACGGAGCCGGGTTCAACCGAGTGGCCTTGGCCGCCGTCCAGTGGACGACGTCCGAGCTCTCGACCGAGAATCTGGAGTTTGTCGCCGATCTGCCGCAAGGGCCGATCGAGGTGCGGCCGGGGCTGTCGATCTGCCACGGTTCGCCGGTCGACGAGGACGAGTACCTCCTCTCCACGGATCAGGCGTATCGCTCTTTCGAAGCGCACCCGGTCGCGGTGACCTTCTTCGGCCATACGCACATCCCGACCCTGTTTCACAGTGACGGTACCTCGGCGGACCTCGAGCTTCTGGAGGCTGATGAGGAGGAGATCGAGTTGGCGTCGGATCGGCTCTATCTGATCAACCCGGGTTCGGTGGGGCAGCCGCGCGATCGTGACCCGCGCGCGGCGTTCATGATCTTCGATGACGAAGGCCCGACCGTGAAGCTCTTTCGGGTCGACTACCCCCTCCTCGATGCTCAGCAGCGGATCCTGGACGCCGGCCTGCCGTCGGTACTGGCGCAGCGCCTGGCCGTGGGCATCTGAGTCGACTCTGATCGTGCGGACCCTTCGGCTGATGGTGGCGACGGCGCTCCTCGCCTCGTTGGCGGCGTGCTCGTGGACGACGCGGCGAGCACCCGCGGTGCCGGCAGCCTCGCCCCTGCTCGGGGCCGACGCCGACGCCGAGGGGCTGGCGTTCCTGCTGATGATCTCGGACCGTCGCTTCTACGAGCCGTTCACCGTTCGGCGTCTGCTCGTTTCGCAGCCCGGCCTGCGCGCCGATCTGGCGCTAGCGCTCGGGCGGATCGGTCACCCGGCGGGACGCATCGTGCTCGAGTCACTGCTCGAGGACAAGCAGGCGGAGGTACGCCGGGAGGCGGCCTTTGCGCTCGGTCTGCTCGAGGAGAACGAGGACCCGACGGCGTTGGTTTGGGCGGTCGACGACGAAGACCGCGAGGTCGGGCGTCGCGCCGTCGAGGCGCTGGCTCGACTCGGGCGCCCGCTTTCCGACGTCGCAGACGGACTGACCAGCCTCCCAGAGGACGAGATCTGGCATCGATTGCTGCCGGCACTGTTCCGTTTTCAACCGGTCGAGCTCGTGCCGTTTGCACGCCGAGCGCTTGTCGACGCTCCAACGGAGCTTCGACCGTTGGCGCTCTATGCGCTCGCGCGCCGCGCGCCCGAGAGTTCGGCCGATGTCTTGCGCGCCGCTCTGACCGATTCCGATCCTTGGGTCCGCGGCTGGGCCGCTCGGGGCTTGGGGGTCGCTGGCGATCGTAGCGATCTCACGCGGTTGGCCGAGCTCTTGGGAGACGAGTCGCCCGGACCCGTCGTGCAGACGCTGCGTTCGGCCCGGGCGCTGGTCTCGAGTGGGCGAGCCGCTGCACCCGAGGACTGGATGTCGACGCTGTTGGAGCTCATGCAGGACCCCCGCGCTGGCGTTCGGATGACCGCGATCGAGGCCTCGTCGGCCTGGCTTCGTGACCCCGAGCTGGGCGCCGCGCTCGTCGGTCTCGCCCGAGACGGGAGTGCGCGAGAGCAAGAGCTGGCGCTGCTCGCCCTGGCGGACGGACGTGACCCGAGGGCGGCGGATCTGATCGCGGAGGCGGCTCAGAGCGGAGAGTCACGGCTGCGGGTTCGGGCCGTGCAGGCGGCCGGCCGACTCGGCGTTTCCGAGGTCGCCGAGCGGCGGATTCGAGACGAGTCGCCGAGCGTACGTCTCGCTGCGCTCTCGGTGCTCCTCGAGGCTGGCGAAGAGACCGGGGCGCCCTGGGCGCGCCACGCGCTCACCGACGTCGATCCAGCGGTGCAGGCGTCGGCTCTGGAGTGGCTGGCCGCGCATCCCGTGGCGCCGGTTGATGAGCTACGGGTGCCGCTCGCGGACTCCGGCAATCGATACCTGAGCGCGGTTGGGCTCAACGGTGTCGCGGCGCTCACTGCGCGCGCCAAGGCCGAGGCGAAGGAGCGCGGCGTGATCGTCGCGATGCTCGAGCAGATCGGCGAGAACTGGAGCTACCCGGTCCGTCGCAACGCCGCCCGGGCGCTCGGCGAGTTGGATCGGCCGGTGCCGCCCCGGGGTGAGCACGAAACCCAGCGGGGCATCCGCGAATACCGGGAGCTCGTCCGTCGCACGGCTCGGCTGCGCTACGTGGAGCTCGAGACGCGTCACGGAAGAATCGTCATCGAGCTGAACTGCCCGCTGGCGCCGCTCACCTGCGAGAGCTTTGCTCAGCTCGTGGGACAGGGGTTCTACGACGGGCTGGCCTTCCACCGTGTGATTCCCGACTTTGTCGCTCAGGGCGGCGACCCTCGGGGAGACGGGTGGGGTGGCCCCGGATTCACGGTGCGCGATGAAGCGAACCGTCTGCCGTTCGAACGCGGCAGCGTCGGCATGGCTCTGTCGGAGCCCGACACTGCGGGAAGCCAGTTCTTCATCACGCTTTCATCACAGCCGCACCTCGAGGGGACGTTCACGATGTTCGGCTCGGTTGTGATCGGCGACGAGCTGCTCGACGACCTGGAAGAGGGCGATGTGATCGAGCGCGCACGCGAGTTGGCGGGCGTACCCGAGGCGCTGGGTTAGACTCCGCCGGATGGAGAGTCTGGGCTGGTTCCTACAGCTTTTGGGCCTCGTGATCGTCGGTACCGCGCTTTTGGTGGGCCTCTTCTACGAGGCTCTCCGGACCGAGATCGCCATGTTGGCGATCGGCGGCTTCATGTTCCTGGCGGGCCGGCGGCTGTACAAGGGCTAGCCCCGACGGGCGGATCGGCTCGTCGAGGCGTAAGCGCGGCGTAAAATCGCCGACACTGACCGTGCAAAACCATCCCGACCCCTGCAACTTTTCCCTCCTGACAGCGTAGGAATGACGAACGAGCCGCAGCAAACGCCCGACGTGGACTTGATTGCGGCGGCTCTCGATGGAGATCAGGAGAAATTTGGTGAACTCGTCGCGCGATATCAGGGCCGGTTGGTCAACTACCTCTTCCGGCTACTTCGCGACTACGGAGAGGCTCACGACCTCGCTCAGGAGGTCTTTCTCAAGGTCTACCAAGCGCTCGACCGCTACAACCCGAAGTACAAGTTCTCGACCTGGCTCTTCCGAGTCGCCCAGAATGCTGCGATCGACCAGATTCGCAAGCGGCGCCTACAAGTGGTCTCGATGGACCGACCGCAAGCCGACGGCGATGATCGCACCTGGGAGTTCCCTAGCGGTGAGCGAGGACCTTACGGCGAGTTGCGCAATGTCGAGCGGGGCGCCGCCATCCAGGACGCCATCGAGCGTCTGCCCTGGGAGTACCGGGAGCTCATCGTGCTGAGGCACTACGGAGAGCTCTCTTATGAGGAGATCGCGACGCTCAAGGGAATGCCCCTGGGCACCGTGAAGAACAAGTTGTTTCGAGGTCGTCAGATGCTCAAAGAGCGTCTGAGCGACTTCATGACGGACTAGAGTGCAGGCGCCGAGCGCCAGAGAGAGACCCGCCCATGCAGCAGCGCGACCCTGATCACAACCAGTATCTCGAGTGGCTCTACCTCGAGGCCGACGGTGAACTCGCCGCGGCCGAGCGGGCGCAGCTTCAACATCACCTGCTATCGTGCGCGGAATGCAGGCGCGAGCAGGAGGAGCTGCCGGCTCTCTTCGATCTGCTGTCGTCCGACGAGATCGAGGTCCGCGAGGGCTTCACCGACGAGGTGATGAGTTCCCTGCCGGCGGCGGGATGGGAAGCGCGGCACCCGCGCGCCTGGGTCGCAGCGGCCGCCCTGCTGGTGGCTCTGGTCGGCATCTCGACTCTGCTGGTCACTCTGAGTGGCGCGGAGCCACAAGGGCTCGGCGCTCTCGTAGCGATTGGCGAGCTCTTCGGGTCGGCGGTGACCGCAGGGGCCGGGCTTTTGACGGCTTCGTGGCAGGGCTTGGGTATGGCGGCCGGCGAGGTCGTCGGCGGCTCTGTGGCGCAGACGATCGCCTTCACCCTGTTCGTGCTGGGCGTGAACGTGCTCTTTGTCCGCCTCCTACTCCGCTCCTGGAAACGCGAAGCGGCGACCGAGCGGGTCGGCAAGAGTTCCAAGCGCGGCTGATCCGCTTCGCCGCTTGCCTGCTGCTCCCCTTTGCGCTGTTGACGAGCGTGGCGGGGGCGGAGAGTGCAACGTCGGAAGACGCTCCCGGACTGGTGATCAGTGAAGGGAGCGTCGCGTCACGTCAGGTCGTCGCGCTCGGGCGCGATCTGCGCGTCGACGGAGAGGCGGCCGCCGACGTCGCCGCCATCAACGGTTCGGTCGACGTGACCGGACGAGTGCGCGGAGACGTCATCGTTCTGGGCGGTGACGCTCGCCTCGAGGCGGAGGCCTACGTCGGCGGGGACGTCTTCGTATTGGGTGGCCGGCTGGAGGCTGCCCCCGGAGCTCGCATCGAGGGTCGCTCGGTCGCCTACCCGAGTGTCGGTGCTGCCTGGGTGATCCTCCTCGGAGGCCCGAGTCTCGGCCAGGCGACCACCTCGCCGGTGGTCCTGGGCGCGAAGTTGGCTCTCGTCGCCGCTTGGCTCGCGTGGACCCTCCTGCTGTTCGCGGTCGGGGGGCGGGGTGTTCTCTCCGCTTCGGACGGCATTCGGGTCGAGCCGTTCCGGAACTTCTTCGTCGGCTTTTCCGGGGTTCTGGCGCTCTTTTTGACCGCGCTCCTCCTGAGCGGTTTTGCGGCCATGCTCGTCGGGGTGCCGCTCCTGCTGTTGGTGGTACTGCTCGCAGTTCTATTGAAGGTCTGGGGCATGGTGGCGGTCTTTCACGCGCTGGGCGACTGGGTCGCCCGACGCCTCCTCCGGAGACGCTGGTCGCCGCTCAACTCCGCCGTCCTCGGCCTCTTCATTCTGGGAGTCTTCAAACTGCTCCCCTGGGTGGGAGCCTGGACCTGGACCGTCGCCTCCTTCATCGCGGTTGGAGTGGCGCTGACCACGAAGTTCGGTCGCCGCGAGCCGTGGTTCGAAACCGGCGTGCCGCTGGCGGCAGCTGATGGTGCGAGGTAGCGTGATCCGGCTTGTCGCCGTGCTGGTGATGTTGGCGGTCGCGCTGCCGGCCTCCGCGGAGAGGTGCGCGAGCGAACGCCCCGAAGCCGTCTGGGGGGGAGCGTTCGTCTACGACGAAGCGCGCGATCGGGTGCTGCTCTTCGGCGGTTCCCCGGAGCGGCGCCGATTTGCCGGAGACACGTGGACGTGGACCGACGCGGGGTGGCGGTGCCACGACGTTGTCGGCCCTCCTCCGCGCGCCTTTGCCGGTGCGGCTTGGGATCCGGAGCGCCAGCACATCGTGCTCCAGGGTGGACGAGGCGAGGGGAACGTCACGCTTGCCGACACCTGGGCGTGGAACGGCAAGAGCTGGCGTCGCCTGGCCGAAGAGGGGCCGCGGGTCGATCACCACGCGGTGGCGTGGAGCCAGGCGAATCGAGCATTGATGGCCTACGGTGGATGGAACGGTGAAGAGGTGGTGGGCGATACCTGGCTCTGGAGCGACAGAAGCTGGCAACAACTCGACGTCGAGGGCCCTCCGGGTCGCTCGGCCTTCGCGATGTCCGCCGATCCCGCGCGTCGGCGAGTTGTCGTTCACGGCGGCCTCTGGATCGAGGGTCAATACGCCGACGCTTGGGCCTGGGACGGCACTCGCTGGCAGCCGCTGTGGGGACCCTACGACGGCTCCTCGGTGGATCACCACGCGATGGTCTTCGACCGTGCGCTCGAGAGCCTGCTGATCTTCGGCGGCAAGAACTACCGCTACCGACCCCTCGCGCGGACGAGGACACTGTTCGGGGCGACGTTCGAGCGCCTCGACGTCGAGGGCCCCTCGGCTCGCCACAGCGTGAGCTTCACCTACGACACGAAGCGCGGTCGCGCACTGCTCTACGGCGGCAAGATCTACTCGGGCGAGGAGCAGTTGGCTCTCGACGACCTCTGGATCTGGCAATCAGGGGCTTGGCGTCTCTGGGAGGTTGCCGGTCGATGAGGTCGGGGGCGGTCGGCTTCGGCGCTGCGCCGCCGGGCTAGAGGCCGGCGAGGAGAAGGCCTAGACCCAGGGGAACGGCGGCGGCCAGGAAGAGGAGCGCCGAAGATCCGAGCACGCCTTCGAGTCGGCGATAGGGACACGCGAAGCGTCGCTCCAAACTGGCTCGCCAGGGGTCGGCTTCACCCCCTCGCAGGCTTGAGTTTCACCCCGCGATCCCATAGGGTGAACGCCACTTCTGCGTCGCGCTTCCTCAGGAAAAAGATAGCTTTTTGCTGACGATTCACGGCCCCCGACGCGACATTTGTCATGATGTTCTGCCAGGCCTGCGGCGCACCCAATCCAGACGAACTGGAGTTCTGTAGCCGCTGCAATCAGAAGCTGCTGGTGGTGTCTGGCGGCTTCAGCGAGGAGGCCTCCGGATTCGACGACGAGTCGCCCGAGGACAACTTCTCCTTCGACGAGCATCTGCTGGAGCGCATCTCGGTGTTGGAGGAGGCGGTGAAGCGCACCGCCGAGACCGTGCGGCACCTGTTCAGCGCGCTCGACAAGCAGGAGCGCAACATCCTGATCAATCAGAGCGGCCTCACCACCCTCCGTGAGTTGCTCGAGTCCAAGCAGCTGCTCGAGCGCGACGAATGGAGCGAGGTGTGGGAGGCGCGCATGAACTACCAGCTCCTCACGCTCGAAAAGCGAGAGCGTTTCGTCGATCTGAAGGAGACGATTTTCGGGCTCTATCAGGGGGAGCGCCGGTCGGCGTTCGCACGACTCCTGGACGAGGCCGAGTACGCGCTCTTCGGCTTCGATCTGGAGCGCGCTCGGAAGGCCCTCGAGCGCGCCTTTGCGCTCGACGAACAGAACTACGAGCTGGCCTACTTCATCGGCGAGAGCTACTTCAACGACGGACGCGGCGACCGCGCGCTGCCGTTCTTCCGCCGGGTCCTCGAAGTGCGCGCCGACCACTACAACGCAGTGGTCTACAGCGGCGTCGTGCACCACGAGCGTGGCGAGACGGAGCGGGCCGAAGAGCTCCTGCGCCGCGCGGTGCAGCTCGAGCCCGATTCGTTCCTCGCCAACTTCAGCCTCGGTGCCGTCTATGCGGACCAGGGAGCGCTGCGGCAGGCGGTTGTCCTGCTCGAGCGAGCGGTGGAGATCGACAGTGTGCCGCAGGCGCGCTTCATGCTCGGGAGTTGCCTCTACGAAATGGGGAAGCTCACGCCCGCGATCGAGAACCTCGAGCAGGTGCTGCGGCACGATCCCGCCTACGAAGAGGCGCACTACCTGCTGGGCATGGCCTACCTCGACCGCCGTTGGAATCGGAAGGCGCTCGACGCCTTCCGCCAGGCCGAGAAGCTCAATCCGCGCAAGATGCGCTACCAGGACCTGGTGCGCTATCTCTCCGGCAAGGAGCGCGGGCCGCTCCATGAGGTGGGGAAGGAAGCGGCGCAGTGGTTGGCCAAGGCCGAGGAGCACCTGTCGCGGGAGAACCCGAACGGTGCGATCGCGAGCTACCAACGTGCGATCCGTCTCGAGCCGGACAATCCGGTGTTGCTGACGTCGTTCGCCATGGCCTGCTTGCAGCTCAATCGCTCTCGCGAAGGCGAGGCCGTCGCTCGCAAGGTGCTCGACCTCAAACCGGGGGAGATGCTGACGGCGACCGCCTCCGCGACCCTGATCGAGGCGTTGCGTGCCGACGGTCGCTACCGGGAGGGCAATCGAGTGGGCGAGACGCTCCTCGAGCAGGGCCAATCGAGCTTCTCGAAGACCATCGCCTACTACGAGATCGCCTACAACCTCGCTGAGATGGGCGAAAGTCTCGACGAGGCGCTCGACTACGCGCGCCGCGCCGTCGAGCTGGCGCCAGAGGAGCTCAAGCAGTTCCCGCTGGCAGCGGTCGGCTGGGTCCACTACAAACGGCAGGAGTTCGAAGAGGCGGTCGAGTACCTATCGCGCTCGAGTGAGCTGGGCCCGAGCGAGACGAACCTGACCAAACTAGGGATGGCGCTCCTGGCCTCCGGCGACGACGAGCGCGCGCGCGGCGTCTTCGCACGGGCTCGGGAGATCGGCGGACGTGGCTCCTTGGAGCAGCGAATGATGGAGTGCGTGCACGATTCGAGTCGGCTCCTACGTCGAGTCCGTCGAACGGACTCGACAGCCGGAGAGAGCCGCTAGACAGAGAGCTTTGCCGGCTTTGCGCCGGCGCGGAGAGATCATGCGTTGGAGTCGCTACTACCTGTTCACCACCCGTGAAGTGCCGGCCGACGCCGAGGTCGTGAGTCACCGCCTGATGATTCGGGCGGGCATGATTCGCAAGGAGGCTGCCGGGATCTACTCCTATCTGCCGTTTGGCTGGCGCAGCCTGCAGAAGCTCCAAGCGATCGTGCGTCGTGAACTCGACGTCGCCGGCGCGGTCGAACTGCACATGCCGGTCGTTCACGACGGCGACCTGTGGCGCGAGTCGGGACGATGGCAGGACTACGGCAAGGAGCTCCTGCGGTTGAAAGATCGGCACGAGCGGGACTTCTGCCTCGGTCCGACCCATGAAGAGGTGGTCACCGACATCGTGCGACGGGACGTGCGCAGCTACCGCCAGCTGCCGCAGAACCTCTACCAGATTCAGGTCAAGTTCCGTGACGAGATCCGGCCGCGTTTCGGGCTCATGCGCGGGCGCGAATTCATCATGAAGGACGCCTACTCCTTCGACGCCGACCAGGCCGGCCTCGACGCCACCTACGACGCGATGGCCGCGGCCTACGATCGAATTTTCGAAGCCTGCCAGCTCGACTTCTCGCGTGTCGAAGCCGACACCGGTGCCATCGGTGGCTCGTCGTCTCACGAGTTCATGGTCCTCGCCGACACCGGCGAGAGCGAGGTGGTCAGCTGCAAGAGCTGCGGCTACGGCGCCAACACCGAGCGCGCTGAGACCCAACCGCTGGCCCCCCCCGAGACCTCCGCTGCCGAAATGCAGGAGATCGCAACGCCCGACTGCCACACCGTGGCGCAGGTGACCGAGCTCCTGGGCGTCGGTGCCGACCAGATCGTCAAGACGATCCTCTACCACACGGACGCCGGCCCGGTGGCGGCGCTCGTGCGCGGCGATCGCGAGATCAACGAGACCAAGCTCGCCAATGTGCTCGACGTCCCCGAGGTTCAACTCGCCGGCGAAGAGATGGTGCGCCGCCTAACCGGAGCCGACGTCGGCTACGCCGGCCCGGTGGGGCTGCCCGACGAGGTTCGCTTTGTTGTCGACAAGTCGCTCGAGGGCCTTGAGAGCTTCGCCTGCGGCGCCAACAAGACCGACGCGCACCTGACCGGCGTCACCCCGGGCCGCGACGTCGACCTGGCCGAGTTCCACGACATTCTGCTGGTAACCGCCGGCGACGCGTGCCCGAACTGCGGCGGCGAGCTCCAGCTGACCCGGGGCATCGAGGTCGGCCACATCTTCAAGCTCGGCACCAAATACAGCGAAGCGATGAAGTGCACCTTCACCGACGAAAACGGACAGGACCAGCCGATGATCATGGGCTGCTACGGCCTCGGCATCGGACGGACCGTTGCCGCCGCTATCGAGCAGAACCACGACGACAACGGCATCATCTGGCCGCTGCCGCTCGCCCCCTTCAGTGTCCTCGTCACTCCGCTCACGAATCGCGACGAGACCGTCGTCAGTACCGCCGAGAAGCTCTACGAAGAACTCCAGGCGAAGGGCGTCGACGTTCTTCTCGACGACCGCGACGAGCGGCCCGGCGTCAAGTTCAACGACGCCGATCTGGTGGGCATCCCCGTGCGGATTGTCATCGGCTCGAAGTCGCTCGCCGAAGGCAACGTCGAGTTCTCGCTGCGCAAGGACGGCGAGAAGGAGCTGGTGCCGCTCGAGGGAGTGGTGGAGCGGCTCCGCGCACAGCTTGATCCCTCATAGCTGGCCGTCTTCGTCAGGCTAGCCGGCCACTAGCGACGCTTCAACAGGTACAGGCTTTCGTCGCCAAGGACTTGTAGTATCTCTCCTTCGTAGCTCCTTGGCAGGAGCACTCATACCGAAAGCAGGCGGCGAACCTGTCAATGGTGTCTAGTACTCCTTTCAGAGCGTAGGGCGACCAACTGGCGGCTACTCCCGTGGCGTAATGGCTGATCCAGTTCGAGACGAGTGCAGGGAGGTGGACGTTCGTAAGGCCTGTGACGTCCGAGGGCTCGAGGACGAGATTGCCAGCATCCTTGTGCAGTTGGACTGCGGCCGTGATCGCGTCGAGACAGTTTTGTACCATCTTCCGGTCGTCGCGAATTGAGAAGTCGAGTGGGACCCGGATGCGCACTTTCCGGATCACTTCAAGCAACCTGAACTCAAGGTACTGACGAACCAACGGAACAGCCTGGGTCGTCTGACCAGCGTCTAGGAATCCATCGGCAGAGTCGCGAATTCGCGCTCCTTCCTGCGCTTGGGTGAAGATCATGCCCGTCGGCGGCAACCCTCGTAGACGGGTGTGATGCCAGGCTGTAGTGCTGGAGAGTCGGTCAAAGTACTTCTCCAGGAGGCCGTCATGGCTCAACATCACTACTTGTAGTCCTTCTTGGTTTGAGGGCAGAGCAACGGCGGTGCGGATAAGCTCCATCAGGTGAAACTGATGGCCTGCGTCAAAGCTCGATGTCACGTCGTCCAGCACGAGGAATCTGGCGCTTCCTTTTCGCTGAAGGGCGGCGCTGAGATAGATCGACAGCGCGAGCGCGTTTCTGTAGCTCTCTGAAAGTAAGGTGTTAGCGGAGAGGTCGCTCAAGCCATAGAACGCCTCCAGTCTCAGGTACAGATCTTCTGAGCCGTCTGTTTTTCGAAGACGAGGAACGATGTCGGGGTTCTTGGTGATCTCGGAGTACATCTGGCGGTACTCGACCTCAAGGGCGGCGGTCTGCTTCGTCGAAAGGGCTACTTCGGCCTTGGCGAAGTCGGACGCCGCACCCCTAATGAAGTCAACCCACTTCTGCCGTGCTGCCAATTGGTCACTAACACGCCCAAGCCTCTCCTTGATGCTCTCGAGGTCCGCGCTTGCGCTGCTGAACAGCTCAGCTCTTCCTATCTGCTCACTGAGTTTTACGAGCGAAGGCGGGAGGTCCTTCTCAAGTGCGACCTTCTCTTCCTCCAGGTCGTGGAGCGCAGTGGTCCGTTTGCCTTCGAGATCCTCAGCCAGCTGGATCGCCGCTTGCACATCAGAGTCTGTTGGCTCACCCATCCGAAACGTCCGATCAAGGGACGGAAATCTCCTGGCGGAGGCATCAATACCCAATCGTGCGTCTTCCTCCAGCGCACGCAACCTTGCGACCCAGGTGGCATTGCTCCAATAGGTTCTCAACGCTGCCTGCGCAGAACGTGCAACCTCGAACGCCGCGAGCTTGGCATCGGTGGCTGTGGCAAGAGACCCTTGGAGGGTCGAATCGCAAGCCGGGCACTTCAGGTCATCAGGCCACTCTGGAGACTTCAAGATGTCGCGAAGGATGAGGTACAACCTCTCGAAATTCTGGCCCAGCGTCTGAGCCAGGGCTTCCTGCCTCGAGCGAGTTAATGAGGTGAGCTGTTCCTGCTGGTCGGCGCTGTCCTCCGATGGCGCCAGCTTTTCAAGCTCAGCTACCGATCTCGATAACTCGGTCAAGTGAGCCCGCTTGTCTCCTTGTTCTTCTTTCCGAATTGCGACTTTGACTGCCTTGAAGTCGACGTCTGCGAGCTTCTTGTTTTCGAAGAACTCAGTCAGCAGGGGGACCTCAGTTAGCGCACCGAGGATGCCCCTAGCCATCGAATCAAGGTCGAACGGATCATCCGGTTGCGCGCCCACCAGCTTCCGATAGTTGTCTTGGCCTGCTCGAATCTCCTCTTCGACCCTGAGTCGTAGACTCCTTAGTTCGGCTTTCAATGTGTCGATCTCAAAATCGCTGTTGAGGTTCCCCGCGTGAGCCAAGACCGACAACGCTTGGCGCATTTCTGACAGGCGCGAGAGCCCGAGCAGAGAAGAGAAGGCACGTCCTCGCTTTAGGGGAGACTCCTCTACGAACTCAAGGAAGGTCTTGTGGTCCAAGAGGACTAGATCGCTAGACAGACTCGAGAGAAGTACCTCTGGGTCCGGGTGCCCTGTTGGGCTTTGAACGTGCCTGTTCCCGCCGTTGTCTCGCTCGACGACGACTCTGATTTCACCGCTGGCATCGTCTGGCTCTAGCGTGAGGTCGATCGTCGCGTGCCCCCCAGAGTGGAAGCGGTTGCAGTAGTAGTCGCCGGCGTCTTCGGCTGCGGGGAGCTGCTCAAGTTTCGGAACGACGCCGTCGAGCGCGAAACACAGCGCCTCAAATGCGGAGCTTTTGCCCAAGGCATTCGGAGCGAACACGGAGTTCACCGCGTCAGTCTTGAAGCGTAGGTCGAGCGGGTCGCCTTCGTTGTTGATACCCCGGAAGCCTTCAATGACTAGCCGCGTCAGGTAGTAGCGGGTCATGAGGGGTCGGCTTGATCATGAGACAGAGCGTCGCGAATTGCCTCGTTAACCGATTTCCTTGCTTCTCGGCGCGGTACGCCGCTAGGAAGCGGTATGAGCTTCTCGATGTTTCGCTCAAGTAGCGCGGCGAGGTTCGGTTCCCGTTCTCGCAGGTGCTCGAAGAAGAGCTTGATGTTGTCTCCGGGGCTGACATCAGGATCGAAGTTGAAGTTCGTCATGCGTGACTCCACTTTGCGTGTGTACGCGTATCTTGGCCCTCGTGTGAGGGCCGTCGTCGAGCCCGAGGGCACGACGCGCTGGAGCGAGAGAGCTTGGTAGGAGGCTAGTTGCCTGTGTCGGCTTCTGTCAAATCGGCGGATAGACACTGGCAGCAACGCGGCGCCAGGCTGGTCTCTGCGCCGGGGCACTATTGCGGCTGTCAGTATCCTTTCCGCAACTCTCTTCAGGCCGCTGGGGGCATCACGGCCTGCCGTTCAGACGACCTCGGATCGTCTTCGCCCGATTCCCGTCGATCTCGAGCACTTCCAACGTCAACGGCGGTAGCTCGACCGAATCCCCCGGTCGCGGTCGCCTGCCGAGCTCCGAGAGGATGACGCCACCGATGGTGTCCTCGTCGCGGTCGGTGAACTCGATCGACAACTCGTCTTCGAGGTCTTTCACCAACATCTGCCCCGAGATCTCATAAGTTCCGTCGTCGGTCTTGACCAGCTCGGGCGGCTCGACGTCGAACTCGTCCTGGATCTCGCCGACGATCTCCTCGATGACGTTCTCCATCGTCACGATGCCGCTGACGCTACCGAACTCGTCGATCACGGCGGCGAGGTGACTGCGCTCGGAGCGCATGCGACGTAGCAGGCGGTCGAGGCGCATGGTGTCGGGGACAAATGCGATCTCGCGCCGGAGCGGTTCAAGCTTCTCGGGCGCGGGGTCGGCTCGGAAGATGTCTTTGATGTGGATCAGGCCGACGACGTGGTCCAGGTCGCCTTCCTCGGCGAGCGGGAAGCGGGTGTGGCCGCTGGTGCGCGCGGTCTCCAGGTTCTCCTCGACCGTCTTGTTGGTCGAGAGGTAGATCACGTCGGGGCGCGGAACCATGATCTGGCGGGCGGTGCGGTGCGAGAGCTCGAAGACGTTGTCGAGGATGTCGCGCTTCTGATCGGAGATGGCGTCGGGCTGGCTCGAGGCCAGAATCAGTCGCAGCTCCTCCTCGTCGTGTGCGGCCTCTTCCTCGGTCACCGGCTCGATGCCGACGAGCTTGAGAATGGCGTTGGCGGCGTGGTTCAGAATCCAGATCGCCGGATAGGTAATCTTGTAGAACGCCAGGAGTGGCACGGCGACCCAGAGGCTCGTGGCCTCCGGTTTGCGAATCGCAACCGACTTCGGCGCCAGCTCGCCGAGGACGATGTGGAGCACGGAGATGAAGACGAAGGCGGTGGTGATGCTAACGGTGTGCAGCACGGCCTCGCTGGCGCCCGGGATCTTCATGACGAGCGGTTCCAGCAACCAGGCGAACGCCGGCTCGCCGATCCACCCGAGAGCGAGACTCGACAGGGTGATGCCGAGCTGCGTCGCCGAGAGATAGGCGTCGAGATGGGCGACCATGTGTCGCGCAGCCTTCGCGCGGCGGTTGCCCGTGTCGACGTGAGGATCCAGCTGGGTGGGCCGGACCTTGACGAGCGCAAACTCCGAGGCGACGAAGAAGCCGTTGAGGAAGACGAGGAAGATTCCCAGCCCGAGGCCCAGCCACGGGTTGAGGCCCAGTTCGATCGGCGGCCCGCCGGCCGCGATGATCCACATACCCGGCTATACCTCGGAGGGCCGGCGCGCCAAGCGCAGCCGACGGTCCCTCGGGTGTCGCTCCGGTCCTATCTCGGGTTCGGGGTCAGGGGGTTGGGGGTCGGGCGAGTCGTCCATCTAGCCTCCCGATAATAGCACAGCGCGTTGGGCGCTTCGCCGCCTGCGAAGGGCCCAAGCGGGCTAGAATCGTCCTGTGACGAGGCGTCATTCCTGGCGGATCCGGACTCTGTTGGCGCTCGCGATTCCGGTCGCGCTAGCGGTCGGCTGTGGGGCTGCCGATCAGCCTTCCATCGTCCTGATCTCGATCGACACGCTGCGCTCCGATCGACTGCCGGCCTACGGCTATGACGGCATTGCGACGCCGCACATCGATGCGCTCCGCGCCGATTCGATCCTCTTCGAGCACGCCTACAGCCCGACGCCGACGACCCTCCCGGCTCACGCGACGATGCTCACCGGCCTCCTGCCGCCCGAGCACGGGGTACGCGGCAACATCGGCTACGCCCTCGAGTCCGACCGTCTGCCCTATCTGCCGGTGGAGCTGCAGGAGGCGGGGTACGCCACCGGGGCGTCGGTCGCCGCCTTCGTCATGCGCGGCGAGACCGGCTTCGGGCTCGGCTTCGACCACTATGGAGACGACATCGAATACCGGGCCGATGCCGGTTTGGCCGGCTTCCAACGGACCGGTGGGGAGACGCTCGAGGCGGTGCGGCCGTGGATTCGCACGGTCGCCGATCGCCCGTTTTTCCTCTTCCTGCACCTCTACGACCCTCACACGCCCTATACCCCGAGCGAGCCGTATGCTTCGCGTTATCCCTCGACACCTTACGAAGCGGAGATCGCCGCGGTCGACGAGGTGATCGGCGATCTCGTTGCGGAGCTTCGGGAGCTGGGGGTCTACGACAAAAGCGTCGTGGTCCTCACGTCCGATCACGGAGAAGGGCTCGGTGACCACGGCGAGGCAGAGCACGGCATTTTTCTCTATCGAGAGGCGATTCAGGTGCCGTTGCTGCTCAAGCTGCCAGGCGGCGAGCGCGCCGGCGAGAGTGTCGGCGCTGCGGCCCAGCTCGCCGACGTGGCGCCGACCCTCCGTGCGCTCGCGGGAACCTCTTCGGAGGCAGCGGAGGCGGTGGTGGGCGGCTCTCTTCTCGAGCTGGGTGACGACAGCGAGTCTCGCTCGATCTACTCTGAGACCTTCTTCCCGCGCTTCTACTTCGGGTGGAGCGAGCTGATTTCGGTGATCGACGGACGCCACCAGTTGATCGACAGCCCCGAACCGGAGCTCTTCGATTTGGTGGCCGACCCGGCGCAGGTGACCAATCTGTTTGGCGCAAACGTGAACGAAGCGCGTCGCCTCCGACAACTGACACGCTCATACGACGCGAAGCTGGTCGAGCCCGCCGATACCGACGTCGAGACCTGGTCGAAGATGGCCAGTCTCGGCTATGTCGGGCACGGACAGACGCGGGTCGACGCCGAGCTGCCGCCTCCGGCCTCCCAGGCTCATCTGCTCGAAAGCGTCCGCCGGGGCCTCGACTACGCCTTCCGCGGTCAGTCTGCGGCGGCTGTGACCGAGCTGGCGGCTGTGGTGCGCGAGAACCCGTACATGTTGGTCGCCTGGGAGCAGCTCGGCCACTCCCTGGAGCGCCTGGGGCGGATGGATGACGCCCGGCGTGCGTATCTGCGCGCTCTGGAACTGTCCGGTTCGGCACCGCACCTTTCGTTCGCCGCCGCGCGAACGTCGCTCAGGGTGGGCGAGCTGGAGCAGGCGAAGACGCTTGCCGAGGCCGGACTCGACTGGGACCAGGCGAGCGGGCGGACGCTTCTGGGGGAGATCGCCCTCGCGGCCGGAGACCTCGAGACCGCCGAGCTCGAGGCACGGGTCGCGGCCGACCTGCGGATTCCGAACAGCTCAGCGCTCTTTACCTTGGCCCAGGTCCATCTACGTCGAGGCGAGTTCGAAGACGCTCTGGCGGTTGCCGACCGGAACGAGCGAGAGGTGGGTCGCCCGGTGCCTCTGCTCGACATGCTGCGCGCCAACATCTTCGCCTCGATGTCGCGCTTCGACGATGCCGAAGCGGCGCTCCGGCGCGAGATCGAACACTTTCCAAACGGCCCTGCCGCCTATGCACGGCTGGCGCTCTTTCTGGCACGACAGGGTCGCCCGGACGAGGCGCTCGAGACGATTCGGCGGCTTGTCGATAGAAATCCGACGCCTCAAGGCTTCTTGGCTGCGGCGAGGACCTTCGACACGCTCGGGGACCCGACCTCAGCGCAGGCGATGCGAGACGAGGCGCGACGGCGATTCACCGGAGGCGCGGGCGCCGGCTCGTAGGTCGAATCTGGAACGGTTCTTGAAGCGAGATCGAGTATGAACCCTTCTCTCCGAGCGCCGACTCGTTCCACACCGACGGTAGCCCTCCTGACCGCGGTCGGTGTCGCGGGGATTCTCGTCGGCTCGACGGGAGCGAGTGCCGGCGAGGCGCGCTTCGAGGAGGCTGCGTCGTCCGTCGGCCTGGACTTCCAGTACTTCAACGGCATGTCCGGCGAGCTCTACTTCTCGGAGCACATGGGGGGTGGCGTTGCACTGCTCGACTACGATCTCGACGGCGATCTAGACGTCTACGTGACCCAAGGTCGCATGCTCGGCTCGGGCAAGTCGATTGCCGACGCGACGATTCCGACGGTCTACCCGGAGCCGCTCACCGATCGGCTCTTCCGCAACGACCTGCACCACGGCCCGGACGGCGAGCGGGTTGTGCGTTTTGTCGACGTCACCGAACGCGCCGGCATTGCCGCCACCGAGTACGGTGTCGGCGCGACCTCGGGAGATGTCGACAACGACGGTTGGCCGGATCTCTACGTCAGCAACTTCGGTGCGAACACACTCCTGCAGAACAACGGTGACGGGACCTTCGTCGACACGACCCGCACCTCGAGTGTCGGCGAACTCAAGTGGGGAGCGGCGGCGGCCTTTGTCGACATCGACAACGACGGTTGGCTCGATCTCTACGTCGGCAACTACGTCAACTATCGAATTCCGACCGACAAGCCGTGCGCGTCGCAGACCGGCGCCCGCGACTACTGCGGTCCTCTGGCCTACAAGCCGGAGCCGGACCGTCTCTACCGGAATCGCGGCGACGGCAGTTTCGACGACATCTCGACCCGCTCGGGGATCGATAGCGACTTCGGAGCGGCGCTCGGCGTGATCTCCGCCGACTTCGACGACGACGGGCTGCTCGACATCTATGTGGCCAACGATCAGCTTCCGAACCAGCTCTGGCACAACCAGGGGGGCGGCGCCTTCGTAGACACGGCGCTCCTCGCGGGGACCGCGGTCAACGCCGTCGGGCAGCCCGAGGCGAGCATGGGAGTGGTCGCGGGAGACATCGACGGCAGCGGCACCGAAGACCTCTTCATGGCCCATCTGGCACAGGAGACGAACACGCTCTATCTGAACGACGGCGACGCGTTTTTCCGCGACGCGACGCGGGCGAGTGGTCTGGGCATGGACAGCTTTGTCTTCACCGGATTTGGTGCTGCGCTCTTCGACTACGACAACGACGGCTGGCTCGATCTCTTCGTCGGCAACGGCGAGGTGAAGCGGATCGACAGTCAGGTGATCGATGGTGAACCGCTGCCGATGCGGCAGCGCAATCAGCTCTTTCGAAACCTGGGGAGCGGCAAGTTCCAGGAGGTCGCCCCCGAGGACCAGCTGTTTTTCACCCGCACCGATGTCAGTCGAGGCGTGGCGGCCGGCGACCTCGACAACGACGGCGACACCGATCTAGTGGTGATCAACAACGGCGGACCGCTCCAACTGGGACTCAACGAAACAGCGGGTGAGAGCTGGTCGGCGTTCGACTTGCGAACCGGTGCGGGACGAGCGGCGCTCGGTACGACGGTCTCTACCCCCCTCGCTGACGGCCTGACTCTGCGCCGTCGGGTGCGAACCGACGGCAGCTACGCCTCGGGGAACGACGCCCGAGTGCTTCTCGGACTGGGCGATCGAACGAGGCTCGAATCGATTCGGATCGACTGGTTGGGAGGCGGTGAGACCGAGTGGCGCGAAGTGCCGACGGGGCGCTACCTGGTCGGGAGCGAAGGGACCGAATGACCTCCACCAGCGGGGTCCGTGCGGCGTGTCGGCTGGCGTTGGGCCTGGCGGTTGCGACGCTCGTGCCTGCTCTGGCCGCAGCGCAGCCCGACGGGCTCGCGTCCATACCGCGTCCGATTCTCGACAACCTCGAGGGACCCGTACGCGAGCAGCTGCTCGCCGAGCGGGAGTCGATGGACGCGGAGCTGGAGCGTCACCTCGAGAGCGGTGGCGACGGAGCCGAGCTCGCCATGGCCTACGGCTCCCTCGGTCGCCTCTACTACCTGAACGACTTCACGGAGGCGGCATCTCGCTGCTTCGAGAACGCCATCGAGCTCACGCCGGACGTCTTCGAGTGGCGCTACTTCCTGGGCGCACTCTTTCCGGTCGAGGGCAAGTTGGAAGAGGCCGAGGCCCTACTGATCTCCGCTCTGGAGCTCCGTCCGGACTATGTGCCGGCGTGGATTCGCCTCGGCCGAGCGCAGCTCGACCTCGGCCGGGTCGAGGATGCCGCCGAGAGCTTCTCGGAGGCCGCCGAGCTTGTTCCCGAGAGTGCTGCGGCGCACAAGGGGCTCGGGCGCGTCGCCTTCGAGCGCGGTCGGTTCGAGGAGGCGATTCGGTACTTCGAGCACGCGCTCGAGCTCCAGCCCGAGGCGACTCAGATTCACTACCAGCTTGGCCTCGCATATCGCGAGCTGGGCGATCGCGAGCGGGCGCTCGAGCACCTCAAGCTCAATCGTCACCAGGACGTTCGGGTCGACGATCCGCTGGTGAACAATCTCTATCAGATCGTTCGGAGCGCCAAGCTGCACTTCAACAGCGCGATCGATCTCTTGGAGATGAATCAAACCGAGGCGGCGATCGAGCAGCTCCGCATCGCCATCGAGCAGCAGCCCGATCAGTTCACCTACCACCACAACCTGGCGGCGGCGCTCGGCCTGATCGGGCAGGAGGAGGAGGCGATCGTCGCCTACCGCCGGACTCTCGAGCTCAATCCGGAGTATCCGAACGCCCACTTCAACCTGGCGATGATGTTGGCGGAGCGCGGGCAGCTCGAGGAGGCGGCACAGCATCTCGAACTGGCGCATCGCTTCGATCCAGAGGATCTGGTGGCGCACACCGAGTGGGCCACCGCCCTGAGTCAGCTCGGTGAGTCGGAGCGGGCGGCGGCAGAGCTCGGCAAGGTGCTCGATCGGGACCCGACCTACGGCAAGGCGTTGCTGAACCTGGCGACGGTGCAGGCGCAGTCGGGTCGTTCGGCGGCTGCGGAGGCGACCCTCGCACAGCTGCTCGAAGGAGACGCCGACGATTCAGAACGCGCCTCTGGGAACTTCCGGCTCGGGCGCATCTACGAAGAACGGCGGGATCCGGCGCGAGCCGTTGCGGCCTATCGAACCGCGCTCGAGTTCGATGGCGACTCGCTCGAGGCTCATCGGGCGCTCGCTGGCGTTCTGGCCCGCGGACAGCGCTTCCTGGAGGCGGCGGAGCACTTCGGCCGCGTGGTGGAGCTCGAGTCGGGCGATCCGTCGCCGCACTACGGCCGAGGTCTGGCGCTCATTCTCGGCGGCCGTGACCTGGAAGCGCGAGAGATGCTCGACCGGAGCGTCGAAGAGCACGGCGACCATCTGCCGCTCGTGCACCTCCTGGCCCGGGTGTTGGCAACTGCGCCCGACGCCGCGGCGCGGGACGGCTCGCGGGCGCTGGAGCTGGCGCAGAGGGTTTTCTCGCAGCAGCAGACGCTCGAGCATGCGGAGACCATCGCGATGGCGCTCGCCGAGCTCGGTCGATTCGAAGAGGCCACCCAGTGGCAGCGAGACATTGTCGGCCGGGCCGAGGGGGCGCCCCAGGGGATGAAGGCGGCGCTCGAACGTCGGCTGGCACAGTACGAACGGGGTGAGCCGGTGCGGGCGCCCTGGCGAGGATAGCGATTGTGACGAGGCGACGTCGTGCGGCGCTCTTGCTCCTCGGGTGCCTCGTCCTGGTCACCGCGCCGCTCGTGGGCGAGATCCGATTCCGCGAGACCGCCGAGCGTTGGGGCGTCGACTTTCGCCATCATCACGGCGGCACCGGCGACTTCTTCCTGATCGAAACGATGGGGGCCGGTGTCGTGGCCTTCGATTACGATCGCGACGGCGACGACGATTTGCTCTACGTCCAAAGTGGAGAGCTCGAGGGCGGCGCGTCGCGCACGCGACGCTCGGTCCTCTACCGCAACGATGGGCCGGGCACCTTCGTCGACGTGACCGAGCGGGCGAAGCTGACACTCGACGTCTACGGTATGGGTGCCACCGCCGCGGACATCGATGCTGATGGCGACGACGACCTCTACGTCACCGCGTTCGGCCGCGACCGTCTGCTACTCAACCAGGGCGACGGGACGTTTGTCGACGCGACTGAGCTCTCGGGCGCCGACAACCCCGACTGGGCGACCTCGGCCTCGTTTGCCGACGTCGATCGCGACGGCGACCTCGATCTCTACGTCACCAACTACGTCGACTTTGCGTTCGACAAGAACCCGACCTGCGGCATTCAGAAGCGCGGTCTGCGTACCTACTGCAATCCGGACCCCTACGGGGGGCTACCGGATCGCTTCTTTCGCAACCGTGGTGACGGCACCTTCGTCAACGCCACCGACGAGGCGGGCTTTGGTGGTGCCAGCGGCAAGGGGATGGGCGTCGTCTTCGGCGACATCGACCGGGACGGGTGGGTCGACCTCTACGTGGCCAACGACCTGACCGCCAACTTCCTCTTTCGCAATCTCGGTGATGGATCGTTCGAGGAGATCGCCTTGATCTCGGGCGTCGCCTTCGACGAGCGCGGTGCGCCGGAGGCGGGCATGGGCGTCGAGCTCGGTGACCTCGACGAGAACGGCTATCCAGATCTGGTTGTGACCCACGTCGACGAGCAGACCAACGCTCTCTACAGCAACACGGGCACCGGCCTGTTCGTCGATCGGCGCTGGCTCGCGAAATTTGCGGAACCGTCGTACTACATGGTCGGTTTTGGCGTGGTGATGGCCGATCTCGACCACGACGCCGACCTCGACGTCGCTGTGGCGAACGGCCACATCGCCCACAACGCCGACGAGTGGGGCACCGGAACAACGTTCCGTCAGCGGAACCAGGTTCTCGAGAACCTCGGTCGTGGCCTCTTCCGGGAGGCGACGGAGACCGGGCTCGACGTGGTGCTGTCGAGTCGGGGCATGGCGAGCTCCGACTTCGACCTGGATGGCGATCTCGACCTCGCCATCAGCAATTCCGACGACCGGGCCGAGGTCTACGAGAACGTCGGCGCCGCCGGAGGATGGCTCGCGATCGAGGTGCGGGGGGCCGGCCCCGCTGTCGGCACCCGCGTCGAGGCCCAAACCGGTGAGCGCTCGCAGGCGCGCGAGGTGCGGGCCGCTTCGTCGTATCTGTCGCAGAATTCGCCAGCCGTTCACTTCGGAGTGGGAGCCGCCGCCGAAGTGGAGAGCCTGATGCTCACATGGCCCGACGGGGAGCGGCGGCGTCTTCGATCGCTGCCGAGGGATCGTCGGGTCCGGGTGGTGCGCTAGCGTGCGCCCGTCGGCTCTAGCGGTTCTGCTCGTCGGAGCGGTCGCGGCGGCGCCGTTGCCGGCGTCGATTCGCTTCGAGGAGGTTGCGGTCGAAATCGGTGTCGACTTTGTCCACGATCACGGTGGAACGGGTGAGTTCTACATGCTCGAAACGATGGGCTCAGGGGTCGCCGCGTTCGACTACGACAAGGACGGCGACGATGACCTGCTGTTCGTGCAGAGCGGCACTCTGCCGATCGACCGTGCCGCTGACTCCGGTTCGAGGCTCTACCGGAACGACGGCGGGACGTTTGTCGACGTGACCGCTCGCTCTCGCCTGACGCTGCCGCTCTACGGCATGGGCGCTACCGTGGGCGACGTCGACGGCGACGGTGATCCCGATCTTTATGTCACCGCCTACGGCGCCAACCGGCTGCTGCTGAACCAGGGCGACGGTACGTTCGTCGACGTGACCGACGCTGCGGGTGTGGGCGATCCGAGTTGGGGCGCTTCGGCCGCGTTTGCCGACGTCGAACCCGACGGCGACCTCGACCTCTACGTCACCAACTACGTCGACTTCACCTGGGACGACAATCCGATCTGCGGGCTGCAGGCGCGTGGGCTGCGTTCGTACTGCCACCCCGACGTCTACGAGGGCCTGGCCGATCGCTTCTATCGGAACCGGGGCGACGGAACGTTCGAGGACGCCACCGAAGCGGCCGGCTTCGGCGGTGCCAACGGCAAGGGGCTGGGTGTGGTCTTCGGTGATATCGACCGCGACGGCTCGGTCGACCTCTACGTCGCCAACGACATGACCGCAAACTTCCTCTTCCTGAATCGCGGCGACGGCACCTTCGAGGAGTCGGCGCTTGTGAGTGGCACCGCTTTCGATGATCGGGGCGACGCCGAGGCGGGGATGGGCCTCGAGCTCGGTGACATCGACAACAACGGTTTCCCAGACATCCTGGTGACGCATCTCGACCAGCAGACAAATGCGGTCTACTCCAACACCGGTACCGGCTTGTTCGTGGATCGGCGCTACCCCTCGCGGATCGCGGAGCCGTCATTCCACAAGGTCGGCTTTGGCATCGGGCTCGGCGACCTCGATCTCGATGGTCTGCTCGACCTGGTAGTGGCCAACGGTCACATCATTCACAACGTCGACGAATGGGGGACGACGACCAGCTTCCGCCAGCAGAACCAGGCGCTTCGCAACACCGGCGGCGGAGTTTACGAGACGGTCGACGATGCGGGGCTCGACGTGATCCTCTCGAGCCGTGGAATGGCCTTCACCGATCTCGACGACGACGGCGATCTCGATCTGGCGATCAGCAATTCGACGGCGCGTGCGGAGGTCTATCGCAACGTGAGCGATCGGGCGGGCGGCTGGCTTCGGGTAGCCGTCGACGGCGCGAGCAGCGGTTTCGGCACGGAGGTCGAGCTGTCGAGTGCCGGGAGCGTGCAACGCCGCGAGCTGCGCTCCGCCTCCTCCTACATGTCGCAGAGCTCCGATGACGCCTACTTCGGCTTCGCCCCTTCGGCCGGTCCGTCCGTGCTGGTCCGCTGGGCGGACGGTTTCGAGCGTCGACTCGTCGGAGCACCGCGTGACCGCCGGCTGCGGGTGAGCCGCTAGATGTCGCGCGGCGCGACGGCCGTCCTCGTGGGTCTGTTGCTTGGCGTCGGACCCATGGCGGCCGAGCTCCGCTTTGTCGAAGTCGCCGACCACTGGGGGATCAACTTTGTGCATCGGCACGGCGGTTCCGGAGAGCGCTACATGGTCGAGACCGTCGTCGGCGGGGTAGCGCTCTTCGACTACGACGGCGACGGTGATCTCGACGCCCTCTTCGTGGACGGCGGAGAGCTGCCCGGCTACGACGGCCCCGTGCCCGGCTCACGACTCTTCCGCAACGAGGGCTCGGGTCGTTTCCTCGACGTCACCGTCGCGAGCCGGTGGCTCGATCCGGAGTACGGCGCCGGTGCGGTGGCCGGGGACGTCGATGGCGACGGCGATCTCGACGTCTACGTCACGGCGTTCGGACCAAATCTGCTGCTTCGGAACGACGGCGACGGCACCTTCAGCGACGCCACAGAGGCCGGCCGGGTCGGCGACCCTCGCTGGAGCGCCTCGGCCGCCTTCGGAGACGTCGATCGTGATGGCGACCTCGATCTCTACGTCACCAACTACGTCGACTTCACCCTCGACAACCACAGGTTCTGCGGCGACGAGTCGATTGGACTGCAGGGCTACTGCGCCCCGCGCATGTACGAGGGAGAGCGCGACATCTTCTACCGCAACCTCGGTGGCGGGCGCTTCGAGGACGCAACCGTGTCGGCGGGCCTCGAGTCGGCGACCGAAGCCGGGCTCGGAGTTGTGCTCGGCGACCTCGATGACGACGGCTGGCCCGACGTCTACGTGGCCAACGACGCGGACCCGAACTTCTTCTTTCGCAATCGCGGTGACGGCACCTTCGAGGACCTGTCGCTGGTCTCCGGGACGGCGGTCAACGAAGGGGGAGGAGTCGAGGGCGGTATGGGGGTGGACCTGGGCGACGTCGATGGCGACGGCAGACTAGACATCTTCGTCACCAACTTCGAGTTCGAGTCCAACGCCCTCTACCGCAACGTCGGCTCGGGGCTGTTCGTCGATCAACGGTATGCGTTCCGCCTCGCTGAGCCGTCGATCAAGCGCTTGGCGTTCGGCGTCGATCTCGCCGACCTCGACAACGACGGAGATCTTGATGCGGCGGTGGCCAATGGCCACATTCTCGACAACGCACCGGAGTTCAACGAGCTGAGTATCTTCGCGCAGCCGAACCAGCTGTTCGAGAACCTCGGCTCGGCACGCTTCGCGGAGGTGGTGGACGGAGGTCTCGACACGGTCAAGGTGAGTCGCGGTTTGGCGACCGGAGATCTAGACGACGACGGAGATCTCGACATCGCGATTCTCAACTCGAACGACCGGGCGGAGATCTGGAAGAACGTGGGCGCGGACGGTTCGAGCTGGTTGGCGGTCGATCTATACGGACGGCCGGGCAATGTGTACGGCGTCGGTGCGAGGGTGTCGCTTCACCGAGGCTCGAAGCGTCACGTCGAGGAGGTGCGCGCGGGCTCCTCCTATCTCTCGCAGAACGCCCTGACCGTGCACTTCGGCCTCAGTCGAGGAGACTCGGCCGAACCTCCGGAGGCTCTGGAGATCACCTGGTCGGGCGGCCGACGTCAGCTGCTGCGATCGCCTCCGGCCGATCGACGACTACGGATTTACGAGCCCGGCTGAGTCGGCGGGTCGAGCCCGCGGAGATGACTCGAGGCGCAACGGTAGCCGCCGTTGCGCAGCACGCTCTCGACCAGGGGCGGGAAGAGGTCGAGCTGGTAGCCGGCCGCGGCAAAGACTCCACGAGCGTGGGCGTCGCCGGCTGCGAGGCCCGACGAAAAACCCTCGGCCCGGCCCGCCTGCCCGTCGACCTCGAGGACGACGTTGTTCCACCCCACCAAGAACTCTCGGTCGGGATACCGGTCGGGCGTTCGGAGGAGCGAGGTCGGAATGAGGAGGAGGGGTAGGCGTCGGACCGCGAATCCCTGAGCTGCCAGGTGGTGGGCGACATGGTTCAGGTACTCCTCGAGTCCGAGGGCACGCGGCAGCCCCTGGGCGGCGTCGAGGGTGAGGTCGAGCGCAGCTCCGTTCGCAGACAGTCCGTAGGTGGCGCGAAGGGTCTCGAGCTCGACGTCGGGAACCCGTTCGAGGAGCTCTCTGCCTCCGCTCACGGAACCGACGAGCGCGGTAGGCCGCTCACCACCGAGATGGCTGAGGATCGTCACGAGCGAGTCGAGATCAAATCCCGCACCGCCGCCGAGGCGTTTCATCTCTTCGAGTACGTTGCGCGCATCGTGTGATGTCTCCGGCAACCCGTGGACCAGCTCGACCTGCGCTCCGAAGAACCGCTCCAGCTCGCGGGCGGCCTGGTCGGCGGCCTTCAGGTAGGCGGCGACGGCGGTCGGTTCCGCAAAACGCTCGACCGGTACGCGGTCGATCTCGAGGATCTCGAGAATGCGAGGCTCCAAGCTGTGGATCGATGCCCAGAGTCCATCACGGGTGGGCAGCAGGTTGCCGTTGTGGAAGGGCACGGAGGCGATACCCCAGCGGAGGCCGCCGAGCCGCCGGTCGAGTTCCTCGGGTAGCTCCTGAATCAGCTCCGGTCCCATTCCTGAATCGAGCTCTCGAGTCGCCTGGCGGTTCGGACGCAACGCCAGCACCGAGCCGAGTCGGTCGCTTCTCATCAGGCTCATCGGATCGCGCGGCCAGGGAGAGTAGCTCCTCCCCCAGGTCCGAATGAGGCGCAGCTCGAGTTCGGCCGCTCGCGAAGTGAGCGCCTCGGTCGTCGCGCCGTCGGCGATCACCAAGATCTCTCGACTCGGCGCCTTCTGTCGGACGGCGGCGAGGAACTCGTACGCGCTGTCCATGTCGACCAGCTCTCCAGGCAGGGAGAAGATCGACGCGGCGATCGGAGTCTCCACCTGGTGGAGTGCGACCTCGTCGGGGGAGAGAGGGCGTTCGATCCAGCGCTCTCGGCTGCTGCGCGCTGCCGTTCCCCAGCTCAGCTCGATCCGTTCAAGGTCGAAGAGGGACATTCCCGGAGCGACGCTCAGACGGGTCAGGAGGGCATCGCGAAGGGCTGCGGGCGTTTCGGGCGGCAGACTGCCGGCCACCGTGGCCACCACACGCGCCCGGAACGTCTCCTCGGTCGCGAACCGTAGTGGGTCGACCAGAAGCTCACTTGCCAGCCGGTCGAGCTCTGCGGGGGTCCAACCGTCCTGGGACGCGGCCGAGCGCATGCGTTCCGCCGTGGCCGCCTCGACGGGGGCCACCGGCGCGGCCGCGGGGCCCGCATCGGCCGCCGACACCGGCAACGCCGAGCCGACCGCCAGCGCGGCCAGGCCCACGAGCGCGGCAAACGGAGAGTGCATCAACCCTCGATACTGGACAGGTTCTGGGCCGCGATCTCGTCGTTCGGGTTGAACTCGAGCACCTGCTCCAACAGGGCACGCGCCTCGGTCGTCTTGCCGGTGTTGATCAGCAGCACGGCGAGGTCGTTCATGGTGGCTGTGTGCTGTGGCTGGAGGACAAGCGCCTGGCGGAAGTCGACCTCCGCCGCCTCGAACGACTTGCGTGACATGTGGACGGTACCGCGCAGGTAGTAGGCGTCGGGGTTCTCGGGTGCCGCCTGGACCACCTGTTCGGCCACGGCGAGAGCTTCGTCGTGGCGCTCCAGAATCGTCAGCAGTCGACCTTCGAGGAGGATCGGTCGAAGATCGTTGCGGGCGATCGCGCGCTCCTGGCGCACTCGCGCGAGAGCCTCTTCGAAGCGCTCCTGGCTCATCATTTCGTAGGCTTCGCGAATGGCCGCAAGCGTCGGGTCGTCGCGCTCCGCGCGACTCTGAAGCTCTTGCTTCGAGGCCGAGATCTCACCCTTGCTGATCTCCTGGAAGCGCTCGAGCGCAACCTGGGCTTCGTCGCGCCGACCGAGGCCCGCCAGGGTCTGGCCGAGCATTTGCCAGCCCTGCTTCTCGTCGGGGTTGAGCCGCGTTGCGCGCTCGAGATAGGGCAGCGCCGACTCATGCTCGCCGGTCATGGCGAGGAAGCGGCCGTAGTGGAGGACGATCCGAGCCGCGGTGGGGCTCGGCTGCTCTCCGTCCGTCAAGCTCTCGGCAAACGGACGAAGCGTGCCGAGTGCACCGTTCAACTCGCCGCTCTGATATTGCGCCAGCGCGACCTGTAGCGCAACCGACGGGTCGTTCTCGGTGTAGCCCTTGAGTACCTCGACTGCGTCCGACGCCTGTCCGACCGCGGCGTAGGCTTCGGCGAGCGCCCGGCGCAGGTCGAGCTGCATGGCGTCTGGCGCCACGTCGAGCATCGGTGTCAGGTTGTTGATCGCGCCCCAAGGGTCGCCCTTGATGAGCAGTAGACGGCTCCAGAGAAGCGCAACCTGCGGCTGGTCCTGCGGCAGGTCGGAGAGCAGCTGCTCCGCGTCCGGCACGCGTTCGAGCTGCACCGCACAGAAGGCGGCAGCCAGGCGAGCTTCGATGTCGCTCGGGTACTGATCAGCCCACGGCTTGAGCAGCACCAGCGCCTGGGTGTAGATGCCGCGACTTCCCAGCATCAGGCCGAGCTCGCGTCTCGCCTGCGACGACGGCAGGATCTCGACCGAAGCCTGGTAGAGCTCGGCGGCGCGCTGCATCTGGCCGAGAGCTTGAGCCGCTCGGCCTGCGTTGTAGAAGACGGCCGCATCGGGCGGCTGGAGACCGAGCAGCGGTTCGAGCACGTCGAGTGCGTCGAGCGGCTGTCCCGCCTCGACGTAGAGGCCACCCAGCAGTGCAACACCGACCACCGGCGCATCGGATCGAGTCCGCATCCGCTCGAGCACCTGCATGGCGCCTTGCATGTCGTTGGCTTCCAGTTTGCCGATCGCCTCGAGCAGGTCGGGGTCACCCCCGGGATCGACCTCCTGGGCTGCGGCGAGGCCGGAGAGAAGGAGGAGGCTCGCCGCGAGGACGAGACGGTGGAGTTTCTGCCGGTTCATTGGGTGGCTCCTTGGTGGTGCGCGCCGTCGGCGCCGTGGAGGGTCACTCTGGGGAGCTCGAGCCGGCGTAGCGTGGCCTCTCCCTCGGTGAGTTCGTAGTGTGAGTTCGGGGCGATGGGCCCGGGGAAACTCTGAACCAAGCCGCTTCCCGGCCATCGGATGATGATCTCGTCGATCGCGTCGGCGGTGTCGAGGCCGATCTCCTGCTGGAGACTCGAGCCTCCGAACGAGCCGCCGCTGCCGACCAGCTTGTGGATCGAGCGGGGTTGGCCGTCGGTGCGGACGCGGACCTCGATGCGCGCGCCGACGGCCAGTCGATTGGCGCTCTTGCCTTCTAGACGCAGCACCACCCACGAACGCGCAGAGCCGGGATTCCGGAAGAGCGCGTTGCCGAAACCGTCGAAGGGGTAGGCGCCGCCGAGCTGATGAAAGACGTCGAGGTCGCCGTCGTTGTCGACGTCGCCGAAGGCCACGCCGTGGCCCTTTTGCAGATGTCCGAAACCGCCGGCGAAGGTGACGTCGTCGAAGCCTCGGCCGCTCCGGTTGAGATAGACGGCGTTAGGCATGATCGCGTCGTAGTCGGGGACGCCGGTGCCCAGGAAGATGTCGTCGAAGCCGTCGTTGTCGAGGTCGCCGTGGTTCGCTCCCATGGGTAGGAGCGGCTGAGCCAATCCGATCTCGGAAGAGAGCGTGGTGAAGCGGTCGCCGTCGTTGCGGTGGAGGAGCGGTTGGCCGCCCTGCCGGCGCGTACCGAAGTACCAGCCGGCGATCTCGTGTGCCGGCGTACCGTAGTCGTTGACGAAGATGTCCAGGTCGCCGTCGTTGTCCCAGTCGAAGAACCAGGTGGCGAAGCTCGCCTCCGTCGGCCCGAGACCGCCGATCTCCGGCGCCACGTCGGTGAAGCCTCGCTCTTCATCGTTGCGGTAGAGGCGATTCTCACTGAAGTTCGAGACGTAGAGATCGGGGTCGCCGTCGTTGTCGTAGTCACCCCAGGCGACGCCCTTGGCGTAGCGGTGATTGGCGACGCCGGCGATTCTGGCGACGTCGGTGAAGGTGCCGTCGCCGTCGTTTCGATAGAGCTGCGATGGGTAGGGTGCGCCACCTGCCCCGTATCGCATCAGCGACGACTCGCTCGCCTCGTTCCCGATGTAGAGGTCGAGGTCGCCGTCGTTGTCGTAGTCCGCCCACGCTGCGGCCTGTGTCGGGTAGGCCGGGTAGGCGATACCGGCAAAGGACGAAACGTCCACGAAGCGGCCCGCCTCGCGACGAAGGTCGTTTCTCAGGAGCGAGTTCCGGATGCGGCCGTCACTGCCGAGCCAAGCCCCGCGAAGCACGAGCAGGTCGAGCATGCCGTCGCCGTCGTAGTCGGCATGTACGAGATTGAGCCCGCCGAGTTGACCGTCGAGACCCCAGGCCGAGGTGACGTCTTCGAAGCCGCCTCGACCGTCGTTGCGGAACGCTTTCATGGGCTCGCACGGGTGCCACGAGGTGCTCACCAAGTCGAGCATGCCGTCGCCGTCGAAGTCGTCGACGACAGCGCCGCCCGCTAGATCGAAGGCGTTGATGCCGAGCTCGGGCGCGGCGTCCGGCCAGCTTGGAAAGTCGACCTCCGAGTCGAAGGTGTCCGCCGGTAGTCGGTGCTGTTCGGGCACGCCCCCCGGAAAGTCACCGGAGAGCATGCGGGTGAGGTTCAGCAGCCAGCGGATGTGGTGGTCGTTCGGCTGCTGCTCGAGGTACTCGAGGTAGAGGTCTCCTGCGTGCCGCGTCTCTTCCGGTTGGCGGTGCACCGCCTCGGGCTTGAGAGGCAGGATGCAGCTGCTCGCGTCGTGGTAGTCGACGCAGTTTTGCTCCTCCGCGAGCTGCATGCGCGCGACCGCTAGCAGAAGCAGTCGCGAGCTCCGCGCCTCGGCCTGCGACTGCAGGACGGGGGCGCTGCCGACTTCGATCGCTTCCTCGAGTCGGCCGAGGCGGATGAGCTCGATGCCGAGGTTCATTCTGATGGAGATCTCCGTCGCCGGATCCAGACCGCCGGCGGAGAGTCTGTTCTGCAAATCCGAGACCATCGCCGTGCCGAAGAAGGAGTTGTCGCTGTTGGTGAGCCGCTTGCAGACTGCTTCGAACTCGGAGCGGGTCGCCTGGACGCCAGGTAGCCTCGACTGGCCACTCGCGAGGTCCGCACAGAGGCTCAGAAGGACGACGAAGAAGATGCGAAACGCCTTCACCATGAGGATGATAGCGAACAGTGACGAGCTTTCCCTGCGGTATCCTGAGGCGTGGGGATGAAGCTCCTTGGGGGTCTCTTGATCCTGGCGTGTACGGCGACCGCGAGTGCCGATTCGACGCCCGAGCTGGAGCGAGTGCTCGCAGAGGGGGACGCAACCCTCGCCGCAGGTGAGCTGGGCTCTGCGCTCGAGAGTTTTCGGCGGGCGGTGGTGCTCGAGGGGCGGTCGGTCAGAGGCCGGATCGGTGTCGCGCAGGCGCTTGTGGGGCTCGGCGATCAGGCCGCCGCGATTGGCGGGCTGCTCCAGGCGGCCGAGCGATGGAACGGACTCGGCCTTCATCGCCTGGCGGCGGAACTGCTCGAGGCGGCTGCGAAGCTGGCACCCGAGGACACTGTCATCGCCTCCGCTCTCGGTCGCACGTTGGTACTCGATCGACGTTTTGGGGCTGCCCAGCCGGTGCTCGTCGCCCTTGTCGAGTCTGGTCGATCGGAGCCCGAGACGCTCTTGTATCTCGGCGCGGCGCTCTGGGAGAACGGCGATCCGCACGG
Source organism: Candidatus Multivoradales bacterium (assembly GCA_965212505.1). GTDB lineage: Bacteria > Acidobacteriota > Thermoanaerobaculia > Multivoradales > JAHEKO01 > JAHEKO01. The sequence goes on along the minus strand of OZ243123.1, from coordinate 3,290,820 downwards.
TGCGGAGACCGTGCTCGCGCGGGCGGTTGAAGCGAGCGGTGGTGCATTTCCGGCGCGCTACCAACTCGGACGGCTCTACCTCTGGCAAAGCCGATACTCCGAGGCTCTGCCACTCCTCGAGGGCTGTGCGGCCCAAGCGCCCGAGGCCGTCGACGTGCGCATCGATCTGGCACGCGCGTTGGACGGGGCCGGTCGATCGGAGGCCGCGATCGCCGCCTATCGAGAGGCGGTAGCTCGCGCTCCCGAGCATTCCGAACTGCGCTACGGACTGGCGATGGCACTGCTGGCGGTCGGCGACCGGGCCGCGGCCCAGACCGAGCTCGGTCGGTACCAGGAGCTCTACGAGATCGAGCAGGAGCGGACTCGCGACGAAGGTCTCGCGGCCGCACGAATTGCGCGCGGCCGCGAGCTTTTGGAGCGCGGAGAGGTCGAGGCGGCGATCGAGCATCTGCGTGATCTGCCGGAGAGCGCAAACGGGCTCGCAGCCCTGGCTGGTGCACTTCGGAGTACGGGCGACCTGGAAGGGGCGGCGGAGGTGTTGGGCCGCGCTGTCGCTCTGGACGGAAGCCGTGCCGACCTGCGGGCGCTACTGAACGAGACTCGGTTGGAGCTCTTACGACGGTGACCGGGACCCGAGCGCTGGTCTGCACGCTGCTCCTCGGCGGACTCGGCTGGGCCTTGCCGGCACGGAGTGCGGAGGAGTGCGGGAGCTTCTCGCTCTCGGACGTCGCTCAGGAGCTCGGTGTCGACTTCCGGCACGACAACGGTGCCGCAGGCCAGAAGCACCTCCGAGAGACGATGGGCGCGGGCGTCGCTTGGGTCGACTTCGACGGCGACGGCTGGCTCGACCTCTACTGGGTGCAGTCCGAGCGTGGCTCAGGTGTGACCGACCGGCTCTACCGGAATGTCGAGGGAAGGGGGTTCTCGCCGCTCGAGTTGGCCGGCCTCGGCGGTCTGGCCTACGGCCAGGGGGTTCTCGCCGCCGACCTGAACGGTGACGGAGCCAGCGACCTCCTGCTCACCAACGACGGCGTCGACGAGATCTGGGACAACACCGGTGACGGTCGCTTCGAGCGCCGGAACGAGGGTCTCGGCGCCGAGGTCTGGAGCTCATCCGCGGCGGCCGCCGACGCCGACGGCGACGGCGATCTCGATCTCTATGTCACCCGCTATGTCGAGCACGAGGTGGGGCAGGACATCTTCTGTGGCGACGAGAAGAGCGGTGAACGACGCTACTGCGATCCGTCGCTCTTCGCCGGTGCTGCCGATGCGTATTTCGAGAACGAGGGCGACGGCTCCTTCGCTGAACGGACCGTGGAGGCGGGGTTGAAGGTGCGCGCCGGCCGTGGACTTGGCGTCCTGTTTGCAGACTTCGACGGCGATCTAGATCCCGATCTCTACGTTGCCAACGACCTGACACTGAACTTCCTGTTTGGCAACCAGGGCGGGGCCTTCGAGGACCTTTCTCTGATCTCCGGTGCTGCTGTCAATCGAGACGGGCGTCCCGAGGCCGGCATGGGCGTCGCTCTCGGTGACCACGACGGCGATCTGGCGCCGGAGCTCTCGGTGACCAACTTCGACGTCGAGACGAACACGCTCTATCGCAACCTGGGCGGCTTGGCGTTCGAGGACGCTTCGGGTTCGACCGGCTTCGGCCTACCGTCGTTCAATCGACTGGCATTCGGCATTGTGAACGCCGACCTGGATCACGACGGCGACCTGGATACCTACATCGCGAACGGCCACATCTTCGAGCGGCCGTCGCGGGAGAACACGACCTATCGTCAGCCGGACCAGATTCTGGCCGGTGGCGGCCATGGCAGCTTCACCGCTACTTCGTGTGCGGTGCTGGATGAGAATCCCACGGTCGCGCGCGGCCTCGCGGCTGGCGACTACGACAACGACGGCGACATCGACCTGGCCGTAGGTGAGAACAACGGGCCGGCGCGACTACTTCGCAACGGAGTCGACGACGCTCGCTGGTTGGGTGTTGCCTTACGAGGCGCTTTGCAGAACACCGGCGCGGTGGGCGCGCGCGTCACGGTGAGCGCTGGCGATTTGCAGCAGGTGCGGTGGCCAACCGCCGGCGACAGCTATCAATCGACGTCGGATCGACGTGCCCACTTCGGCCTGGGAGAGGTGGCCGTGGACGCGGTCGAGGTTCGGTGGCCGACCGGCTCTTCGGTGAGGCTTCTCCGACCGCCCGCCGGGCGCTACATCGTGGTTCCCGAGCGTAGAGACTAGGCCGCGACCTCCTCTCGAATCCGGCCGTCGTGGGGTCGGGCCTCGAGCGCCGCACCCGAACGTGTCGGAGCCTAGTCGGCGGACTCGGCCGTCGCCTTCGGCTCCACGATCTCCACCTTTCCGGAGGTCGAGAGGCCGCGGGTGACGGTCTGCTCGACGCCGCTTGGCCAGGTGACGTCGACCCGTTCGACCTTGGTCGCGTCGCCGAGGCCGAAGTACATCGGCAGCGAGCAGTGCGACAGGTACCCGGAGGTCGCGTCCTGATAGCGGGTGAACGAGCCCTTGTCGGTGACCACGGTGACCGATGCGCCGATGCCGTCTCGATTCGATTGTGTCCCGACGAGGCTCACCGACAGGTAACGCGGCTCCGACTTCTGGGCGAGGTTGCTGATCAGAACCTGCGGGCCGTCGTTGAACTCGTTGGTCACGATGTCGAGATCGCCGTCGCGGTCGAGATCGAACACGATCGAGGAACGTGTGCCGACCGCGCCGACCACGGTGATTCGTTCGTCCCAGCCCGCGCAGCGCTCATGCTCTTTGTCCGCACCCCCACATGCGAGCTCGAAGACCGGAGCGTGGGTTCTGCCCTCTCGGCGCGGCTCGACCCCGAGGATGAACTCGGCATCCAGGAACCGCTCGCCGGCGTTGTTCACGAACACCGAGTTGATGCCGTAGCGGAAGGGGTAGTTCATGCTCGAGGCGAGGAAGACGTCTTCGTAGCCGTCCGCGTTCAGGTCGGCGACGCTGATGCCCCAGGGCCAGTAGTTCTCGGCGCCCAGCGAGTCGGAGACCTCTTCGAAGGAGCCGTCCGCCTGGCGCAGCCAGAACGAGTTGCCGGGGATGTTGTTCTCGCCGCCCGCGACCATGACTCCAAACAGCTTCTGCTTCTCGGCGAGCGGCTCGAAGCCCTTCTCGTCCATGTCCGAGTGCATGTCGGTTACCAGTAGGTCGGTCTGGGTGTCGTTGTTGAAGTCGAAGAACTTCACGCCCATGGCGCCCCAGGAGGTCTTGGGGAAGACGGCCGCCGTGCGCTCGGCGAACTTTTTTCCGCCCTGGTTCTCGTAGTAGTGGTCGTCGCCCTGCATGTTGAGGACGTAGAGATCTGGGTAGCCGTCGACGTTCAGGTCGGTGATCGTCGCGTCGCCGCTCCAACTGGTGTCCATCAGGCCGGTCGCTTCGGAGACGTCCTCGAACCTGTTCCCGCCGAGATTGCGGTAGAGGATGCTCCGCTCCGAGCGCTCCGGGTACTGGTGCCCCTCGAAGGCGTCGGCCATGCCGACGTAGGCGCCACCACGCCCCTTCTCCTCGTGGGTGTAGCGGCCGACGTTGGTGACGAACAGGTCGAGCAGACCGTCGAGGTCATAGTCGAAGAAGACGGCGCCGGATGAGTGTCCCGAGTAGTCGACTCCAGCGGCCTTGCTGATGTCCCGAAAGGCGCCCTTGCCGTCGTTCTCGAACAGCACATTGCCGTAGCGCACGGTGGTGACGAAGAGATCGGGGTCGCCGTCGTTGTCGATGTCGGCGAACGAGGCGGTCACACCAACACGATCTGCGAGACCAACTCCGGCCGTCTCGGTGATGTTCTCGAAACGCCCGTCACCCAGGTTTCGCCAGAGCTCGTTCGAGCCCAGTTGGGTCACGAAGTAGAGGTCGAGCCGTGTGTCACCGTCGACGTCGGCCGCGACCACACCGTTGCCGTGGTCGTAGTGGACCGGCTTCCAGTACTTCGAGGAGTCGTCGACCGACTCATGCCAGAAGGTGATGCCGCTCTCGGTGATCCGGTCCTGGAAGCGGAAGCCGATCGGCGCCTTGAATTGGTCGCGAGTCGCCTCCTGGTTCTTCTGGCGGAGCTCCATGAAGTTGGCGCCCACGTCGACGGCGGGTACCTTCACCGTCCGTCGACCGTCGTCCTGGGACAGTGCTGATGCAGACATCGTAAGGGTCAGGATCAGGGCGCTGAGCGCCGAGCTCGCGATTCTCGCCATAGTCGTCATTCCGAAGCGCGGGCTTCGGCCTCCTCGGTGATCTTCAGGGTCGAGTTGATCTGGATGCCCTCGGTGAGGGTCTGCGTCATACCGGAGGGCCACTTCACCTCGACGCTTTCGATGGTAGCGGCGTCGCCCAGTCCAAAATAGAGCGGCATACGGCTGTGGGAGAGGTAGCCAGAGACGCCGTCGAGAACGCGCGTGTAGCGCTTGCCTCCGGCCGAGACCGTGATCTCGGCGCCGAGGCCGTCACGGTTGGAGCGGCTGCCGACCAACGCCACCTGGAGGTAGCGAATCGGTTTGCGGGCGCTCAGATCGCTGACCAGAACCAGCGGCTCGGAGTTGAACTCGTTGGTGATGATGTCGAGGTCGCCGTCGCCGTCTGCGTCGAAGATGGCTGACGAGCGGGAGCCGAGTGTGCCGAGCAGTTGGAAACGGCCGCTCCGGCCGTTGCACTGGTCGCGGTTGGCGTCGGCGCCGTCACAGTCCATCTCGACCCACGGCTTCATGGCGGCGCCACCGCGGCGAGGCTCGACGCCCAGGATGTACTCGCTGTCGAGGAGTTTGTCGCCTCGGTTGTTGAGCAGCACCGTGTTGATGCCGTAGCGCCACGGAAAGTTCATGCTCGACGCGATGAAGACGTCTTCCCAGCCGTCGGCGTTGAGGTCGCCGGTCGAGAGACCCCAGGGCCAGTAGTTCTCGGCGCCGATCGGATCCGAGATTTCGGCGAAGCTACCGTCTGCCTGGCGCCGGTAGAAGGCGTTGCCGAAGATATTGTCCGCGCCGCCCTGCAGGAACTCGTCGGGCCACTGCATGTCGGACTTGCGCTTCTCCTCGGGAATGCCGACCTCGATGCTCATGTCGGAGTGCATGTCGGTGAGGATCAGATCCTGGCGGCCGTCGTTGTTCTGGTCGAAGAACTTGACGCCCATCGAACCCCAAGGCGTTTGCGAGAAGTACTCCTTGGTCTTCTCCACGAAGCGCTTGCCCTCGACGTTCTCCCAGTATCGGTCGTCGCCCTGCATGCTGAGGACGTAGAGGTCGGGGTAGCCGTCTCCGTTGAGGTCCGTCGGGCTGGCGTCGCCGCTCCAGCCGGTGTCGACCAGACCGCTCGAAGTGGTGACGTCCTCGAATCGGCCGTCGCCCAGGTTGCGGTAGAGGAGACTGCGCTCGGTACGGTCGGGCGAGAGATGCCCGCCAAAAGCGTCTGACTGTCCGCCCTCGAGGAAGCCGAAGCCGATGTAGTAGCCACCCGGGCCGAGCGCGTCGGTCGTGTAGACGCCGACATTGGTCACGAAGAGGTCGAGGTGGCCGTCGCGGTCGTAGTCGAAGAAGACCGCACCCGACGAGTGCCCGACGTGGTGGAGACCGGCGCTCTTCGTCACGTCGATAAAGGTCCCCGAGCCGTCGTTCTGGAAGAGCACGTTGCCGAACTTGACGGTGGTCACGAACAGGTCGGCGTCGCCGTCGTTGTCGTAGTCGGCGAACGAGGCAGACGCGCCGATGCGGTCCGAGAGACCGACACCCGCCGTCTGCGTGATGTCCTCGAACCTGCCGTTCCCCAGGTTCCGCCATAGTCCGTTGGAGCCGGTCTGGCTGACGAAGTAGAGGTCGAGTCGATCGTCACCGTCCACGTCGGCGACGGCCAGGCCGTTGCCGTGGTCGTAGTGATTTGGCTTGTACTCCTTGGCCGAGTCGGCGGTGATCTGGTGCTGGAACGTGATGCCGCTCTCGGGCTGCCGGTCGCGCAGGGTGAACTCGTGAAAGACCTGGAACTGATCGAGCGTCGCGAGCTGCGCCTGCCGCCTCTGGGCGGCCTCTCTCGCCGGATCCTGTGTCTGGCCGATCGGGACGGCTCGAGGAGCGTCTGACGTCTGGCCAGCAACGAGCGATGCGACCAGAGCCGCTCCGAAGCTGACCAAGAGAGTGGCAGGACGGCTGCGATGCGGCCGACGGAGCTGCGTTCGAGTTGTCATGCAAAATCCTCCGTCTCCGGTGCGGAGAGGTTGCGCGGCGGGGTGCCAGGATACCGTATTACGGGTGACCTTGCAGGTGCGCCGCAGGCGGGCTTGTCGGTTGAGGAACTCAGGGCTCCAGGACGGGTATATTCACGAAGATGCCGACGCTTCAGACCTGGCTCGCGGTTGCCGTGGCCGCTGCGCTGGGGACGCCCGCTCTCGTGGCGGACGGGATCCGATTTCGCGAGGTCTCTCGGGAGTGGGGTCTGGAGTTTCGTCATCACAACGGTGGGTCGGGCAAACGCTACTATCCCGAGACCGACGGTTCGGGAGTTGTCCTCTTTGATTTCGACGGTGACGGCGACTTGGATGTCTTTTTCGTCGATAGCGAGGCCCTCCCCGGTTACGAAGGCGAGGCGCCACGTTCGCTCCTGTACCGCAACGATGGTGCCAACCGTTTCGTCGAGGTGACCGAGCGCGCTGCCCTCGACGTTCACGGATACGGCATGGGAGGTAGTTCGGCCGACTACGACGGCGACGGCGACCTCGACCTCTACGTCACGCACTTCCGGGAGAACCAGCTCTTCCGTAACGATGGGGACGGCACCTTCACCGACGTCACCGAAGAGGCTGGCGTCGGCGACGATCGGTGGAGTATGTCGGCCGCCTTCGCCGATCTCGACCGCGACGGCGACCTCGATCTCTACGTCACCAACTACATCGTCTACTCGATCGAGCAGCCGACGCTCTGCTTCAACGACATGCTCGGCGTCGGGGCCTTCTGTCATCCGGAGCTGTTCGAGGCCCAGGCCGATCGGTACTTCGTGAACAACGGTGACGGCACGTTCTCCGACCGGACGGTTGAGAGCGGTTTTGCAGTCGCCGCGGGCAAGGGGATGGGGGTGGTCACGACCGACCTGGACAACGACGGTTGGCTCGACCTCTACGTCGCCAACGACACGACACCGAACACACTGTTCCGCAACCGAGGCGACGGGCGGTTCGAAGACTCCTCACTGCTCTCCGGCACTGCGCTAGGGGATACCGGACTGGCCGAGGCGGGCATGGGAGTTGCCGCTGCCGACGTCGACGAGGACGGCTTCGTCGACCTCTACGTCACGAATTTCGCTCTCGAAACCAACGCGCTCTACCGGAACCTCGGCGACGGACTCTTCGTCGATGGCCGCACGGCGTTGGGCGTGGCCCAGCCGTCACTGGTGCTGCTCGGTTTTGGGACGGTGTTCTCCGACTTCGACCTCGATGGAGATCTCGACTTGGCGGTGGCGAACGGGCACATCCTCGACAACGTCGAGTTGATGGAAGAGCGCAAAGACCTCACCTACAAGCAGCCGAATCAGATTCTGGAGAACGTCGGCGGCGGGCGCTTCCGAGAGCTGAGTGGCGGCGGGCTCGACGTGATCGCCGCCAGTCGTGGCCTCGCACAAGGCGACCTCGACGGGGATGGCGACGTCGACCTGGTGATCACCAACTCGAACGATCGGGCCGAGGTCTACGAGAACGTCTCGCAGCGCGCCGCATGGCTGGCGGTGGATCTGGGGGGGGCGCCGGGAAGTGCCCTCGCCATCGGCAGCCGGATCGAGCTGTTGGCCGATGGTCGGCGACAGTCTCGGGAGGTCGCGAGCGTCGACTCGTACCTTTCGCAGAGTAGCCGCACGGCGATCTTCGGTCTGACGGGCACCGAAGGGGAGCGGGTGCTCCGGGTGAGGTTTGCGGACGGCAGCCGGCGGCGTTTCGAGGACGTCCCGATCGGCAAACGACTCCGCCTACCCGAGGGGTAGCTCGGCGGTCGCGCGCCGCCTGAACCGCCCGTTCACCCCGCCGAGTCGACCCTAGAGGCTCTACCGGCGGCGCGCTCGGATGGCCCGCAGCACCAGCGCTCAGAACGCGCCTGAGCGATCGGGCTAGCCGGTCGCGAGCTCTCGGAGCTCCGAGTCGCCGGGGAATCGCTGCATGGCGCCGCGAAGCAGGGCGCCCGCGGAAGCGGAGTCGCCCATGGCCCGCAGTGCACGCACCGCCTCGGCGTAGGTGTGCGGGTACGGGTTGTTCTGCACCATCCGTTGGAGGGTGCCTCCGGCGGCAGCACCGTCGCCGACGAGAGCGTAGAGGTAGGCGAGGTGGGTGTAGGGGGCGAGTTCGGTCGGGGAGATCTCGATTTCGCGCTGGAACTCCTGAATCGCCCGGTTCGCCTCGCCGAGCTGGGCGAAGGCCGATCCGCGGATGAAAAAGAGACCTCTGAGCTTCTCGACGTCGTCGCGCTCTCCGAATTCGGAGAGCGTCTCTTGCGTGAGTTCGAGGGCGCCCGCGTAGTCCTTCTGTTTGACCCGTAGGTCGGCGAGCGTGATGAGCGGCGAGAGCCTCGCTCCTCGTGTCTCCATCGCCTCTTCAGCGAGCCGCGCCGCTCGATCCAGATCGCCCTTTCGGAGCGCCACTTGAGTGAGCACGTCACGAGCGAGCTCGTGCACTGTGAGGGCGATCTCGGCGTGCTGCTCGGCTTCGTCGAGCCGTCCGAGGCGCAAGAAGACGTCAGCCATCGACAGGGCGATCTGCGGTGCGCCGCCCGAGAGACGCATCGCCTCTTCGAAGGCGGCAATCGACTCGTCCGGTTCCCCCACCTCGACCAGTGAAAGTCCGAGCTTTTCCCACGCGTCGACCATCCCCGGCTCTTCGGCGATCACTGCGCGAAACGCCGGGACCGCCTCGGCATGTTTGCCATCGGTCGAGAGGTTCAGCGCCTCGCGCATGAGGTCGAGCACGAAAAGGCGGGTCTTCGGATCGGGTAGCGGACCGTCGGTTTCAGCCTCCTGTCCCGTCCGGCTGCCGATGTAGCCGAGGGCCGCGAGTCGCTGCATCGTCTCCGGGTCTTCGGCGCTCGGGGCGACGAGTGTTCGATCGTACTCGTCGAGGGCTGCATCGAGCTTCGACGCCAGCCGTCGCTCTTTGCGAAGGATGTTCTCGAGCGAACCTGGATCCTCCTCGAGGTGGAAGAGCTCGGGGTCGGGACCGTCGATGTAGTGGTAGGGGTACTCGACCAGCGAGGCGAGGTCGCTCCAGCCGAAGTGAACGCGCGGGAAGATCGTCTCCGAGTAGATCTGTCGCGTGGGTGCGTCGTCGGCTGCGATTTCGAGGAGAGATGTTCCGTCGATCTCGGGGGGAATCGCCGAGCCGGTCAGGTCGAGCACGGTGGGGAAGATGTCCGCCAGCTGAGCGGCGGCCGAGACGGACTCGCCCGAGCGTTCGCTCCCCGGTAACTTGAGCATCAACGGCACCTGGAGGACTTCGCGATAGATGAGGGGCCCGTGCTCGTAATAGCCGTGCTCTCCCAGCCCCTCGCCGTGGTCTGACATCAAGAAGATCAGCGCTCGGTCGTAGAGGTCGAGTCGCTTCAGTTCGTCGAAGAACTCGCCCACGATGGCGTCGGCATGAGCCACGTCGCCGTCGTAGGGGTCCGCGTAGCGCGACGCGTACGGCTCTGGAGGACGGTGGGGGGTGTGCGGCTCGTAGATGTGGAAGAAGAAGAAGAAGGGCCGGTCCGCCACCGACTCGATCCAGGGGATCGACTGTGCGAGTGTCTCTTCCCCGCGGCGCTGGACGCTGCCGACGTCAGTCCAGTCGACAAAGACCAACTTGTCTTCGTAAAGATCGAACCCCTCGGAGAGCCCGCTGGCCCCGCGGAGCACAAACGTGGATACCGCCGCGCCGGTCGCGTAGCCACGCTCACGGAGGTGTCGCGGCATATAGGGGACCGAGCTCGCGTCGAGCCGGTACCCCATGTTGTCGCGTACGCTGTGCCGGATCGGAAGGGTGCCGGTCAGCGCGGTCGTGTGAGACGGGAAGGTGAGGGGGACCGGTGCGTAGGCGTGCTCGAAGAGAATCGCATCGTTCCGGAAGCGATCGATGGCTGGCGTTGCAACCTTGTCGTAGCCGTAGGCCGGCAGCCGATCCGAGCGCAGAGTGTCGATGGAGATCAGGACGATCGGAGTGCCTTCGGGGACCCGGTTGTCGCCCGAGTCCGAGGAACAGCCCGCAGCCAGAAGGCCGGCCGAGAGGGCAAGAAGGCCGGCGAGGAGCCGGCCTTGGGGTTGCTTCAACTTCGATCGCCTCTCGGTCGCCTAGCCGTCGAGAAAGGAGAGGAACTCTTCGACCTCGGCCTTGTGGCTGCTGTCGGGGGCCATCTCCAGGTGCTTCATGAAGTCGGCCTTGGCGCCGTCGTTGTTCTGTCCAACCAGATAGCAGAGGGCGCGGTAGTAGTAGCCCTCGGGGTTGTCCGGCGCTTCGGCGATGGCGCGGTCGAAGTACTCGAGTGCCTTCTCGGTACTGCCCTCGTTGTAGAGACGGATTCCGATGTTGAGCACCATGTCGGTCGGAAGCTTTGCGTCCTCGGGAAGCATGGCGAGGTAGCGCTCGGCCTCGGTCTCATTGCCTTGCCGTGTCAGTAGATCGGCAAGCACCTGAATCGCCTGGACGTTGCCGGGCGCCATCTCGACCGCCTGCTTGAGAGTGCTGATCGCCGGTTCGATGCTGCCCTCGGCGTAGTAGCCCTTGGCGATCTCGGTCAGGACCAGGACCTTGCCGTCGCCGTCGAGGCCGGCCGAAGCGTGCTCGAACTCGGCGCGCGCTTTGGCGTACTCACCTTGTACCTGGTAGGCGTTGCCGAGCTTGATGCGCACGGCTGCCTGCTCGGTGGGGTCGAGGTAGGCCAGAGCCTGCTGGTATTCGCTCTGAGCCGCCGTGAGGTTGCCCTCTTGTACGTAGGTGTCGCCGACTCTGGACCGGAGGCGGGCCTGGCCGACCTCGTCGAGTCCCTTCATGGCCTCGATGTAGTCGGCGCGGGCACCGGCGAAGTCACCGGCGTCGAGCAGGCGGTCACCGGTTGTGATCGCAAACTGCGGATCGGGAACGAGCTTGATGGCGGCGGACTTGGTCGCTCCGAACTCGTTGACGGAAATCTGGCCCTCGGAGGGCTTGTAACCCTCGGAGTCGATCAGGACGGTCCACGGGCCGTGGGCCAGGCCACCGAACGCAAAACGTCCCTTCTTGTCAGTGAACTCGGGCTCGGGACCGGACTCGGGAACTCCCTTGTAGACCTGAACCTTGGCGCCTTCGACCGGTTTGCCGTTCTCGTCCTTGACGGTGCCAGTCGCTCTTCCACGGCCTGACCAGACCTGGGCGGCTGCGGGTGCGGCGATGGCGACGATGACAAGGGCGGCGAGGAAGGCTCTGAGGTTTGTGCGCGGCATGATGACTACTCCCACTTCTCTTGATGGTCGGATTCTCGGACGCTTCCGAGGCCGTGAGTCTAGCAAATGCACGCTACATACCAGGAGGGCCGGAGACGCCGTGCGACGAGATCTTCCTCGGAGCCGAGACGGTGTCAGCGGACAAGAAAAAACCGGGAGCCCAAAGGGCCCCCGGTTCGGAACTGCGTCCTACTGAAGTAAGGACTACTTCCAGTTGACGCGGGCGCTGAGACGCCAGATCCGCGGGCTGAGCGTTTCCCGAAGGAAGTCCGCCGAGCCGCGGCTGAGGCCGCGCTCACGCTGCATGGTGTAGTTCTCGTTGAGCAGGTTGAAGACGTCGGCGCCAACCGTGAAGCTGACGTTACCGCTCGCCGCGAATTCCTTATCGAGGCGAAGGTCGACGGTGAGGATGTCCTCGACGCGAATGTCGTCGATCTCGTTGACCGCCAACAGATCGCGGCTCTGACCGTCCGACGTGGTGATGTCGAGGAAGTAGGGCAGCGGGTAACCCTCACGACCAAAGATGTTGGCCGCAACGTTGAAGCCCCACGGACGATCCGGAGCAACCTGGTACATGCCGTTGACGTTGTACTGCCAACCGCTCTGAATCCAAACGTCCGCCTTGGCGCCGGAGCCGGCCGCCTGGACAGCGTAGAGACCGCCGTCGAAGCTGGTGCCGTAGCAACCGAACGTAGCAGCGTCCTCACACTGGTTCGGGCTCTGGTTGGCCAGGAAGCTCGCCGGCACGTCCCACTCGGCTTCGCCGACCTGGAAGTAGCCACGGAGCATCCACTGGTTGGACAGACGCTTGGTGAAGTTGAGGTTCACGCCCTGGTACTCACGCTCACGGTCGCCGTTGCGAAGCAGCGAGCCACCGACGTAGCTGAGTGCAGGGTTGAGAGCCCACGGCTGGACGGTGTAGCCCTGGCCGTTCGGCAGAGTGCCGGTAACCGCGGCGTCCTGCACGAAGTCAGAGCTCGACACCAAGCGCGAAGTCGCGCCGCCATCGGGGGTCACGAACGCGACCGTCTCGAGAACGTCGGAGATTTGACGCCATGTGAACTGGGCGCCGATGACGAACTCAGGCAGGAGCGCATGCTCGACGCCGAGGAGAATCTCGTCCGTCATCTCCGGGTCGAGACCCGGGTCGGTGACGTTCGGGCTGTTCAGCGCCGTCGGGTTCGACAGCGAGAAGCCGTCGGTACCGAGGATGATGACGTTGTCCGGGCCGTTACCCGCGAGGGTCGAACCGTTGAAGTCACCGCTGCCGTCGGTGTCGTACCACAGCATGGTCATGTAGGTAGCACCAGCCGGGTTCACACGATCGATGTCGGCGGTCGAGAGCTGCGCGGGGAAGCGCGAGAAGCTCGCCCGGAGGAGAGTCTTGCGCTCTTCACCCAGAGCGTAGGTCAGGCCGACACGCGGCGAAATGGTGGTCCAATCGAACGGAGCGTCGGCACCGTTGAAGGAGACCGACGGGTGGATGTTCGGGAACCAGGGGTTGGCATCCGCGGTGACCGCGTCGTTGCTGCCTTCCTGAAGGTCGTAGCGGAAGCCCGCGTTGATCGTCAGGTTACCCGAGGAGATGGTGTCCTGGACCCACAGGGAGGTGTACTCCTGCGTGACTGGCGGATCGAGGCCGCGCTGGGCGAACAGAAGCGAACCGGAGAGACCCGGCGAGCCGATGCCCCAGGCGTTGTCGTTCGGCCAGGTGAACGCACTCGCGCGCTCGAACTCGCGCATGCGAGCACCGAACTTGAGCTCGTGGCTCACGTCACCGGTGTTGAAGAAGTACGAACCGTCAGCCTTGAACTCCTCGGACGGACGGGCCGAGCTACCACTCCAGAAGGAGTTCTGCCAGACACCGTTGTCGTCACGGTAGGACATCGGCGTGTTGGCGCCGAGGGCTGCCGTGGCCTTCGCGGTCAGCGAGAAGCCGCCGTCGACCTTGGAGTAGCCGCCGGTGATGAAGAAGTTCGAGTTGACGACGTGCGTGTCCTCGAACTTGATGATCGCCGAAGGACCACGCTGGTCCCAGGTGGTCGGCTGCGGACGAGTCGGGCTCGCGTTACGGCCAAACTTCTCCTTGTCACCGTTGTTCCAGGAACCCGTGAACGAGTTCGAACCGGTGATCTGCGCGTTCACCTTGAAGGCGGTGTTCGTCAGAATGGTGTTGTCGGGCTGGATGTCGTCGGGAGCGGAGCCACCGGTCAGGTTCTTGATGTCGTTCTGACCGTGCGAGCCCCAGAACCAAAGACGGTCCCGGATGACCGGACCACCGGCCTCAAAGCCCCACTCTTCGATCTTGTTGATGCCGTTGCCGATGAAGCCGGTCTGGCTGCCACCGAGCTCGTTCGGGCTGATGTCGGCGCCAGACTGCTTGGCGAACGCCAGGCCGTTGGAGTCGGTCACCAGGAAACGGGCCGAGCCGCGGAACTCGTTGGTACCACGCTTGGTCACCAGGTTGACCGACACACCGCCGGCCGACTTGGTCACGTCCGTGCCACCCGTCGAGAACTGCATCTCAGAGAACTGGTCGAAGTCGTAATACGTCGACGAGGCGCCGATCGCGGCCATGTCGGTGATCTCGACACCGTCCACGAGGAACGCGTTCTCATCGTCCGAGGCGCCAGGGCCACGGAAGGTCGACTGCTGACCGGACTCGTTACCACCGACGTTGATGCGGTCGACGACCACACCAGGCGTCTGCGAGAGCACCGACCACGGGTCACGTGCGGTCGGGATCTTCTCGAGCTCGATCTGGCTGATGGTGGCGCCCGCGGAAGAGCGCCGCTCGTCGAGGAGCGGGCTCTCGGACGTCACCGTGATGACCTCCTCGACCGCCGAGCTCATCTCGACTTCGATGGTGGTGCTGCGCGCGATGCGCACGTCAACGGCCGGGTACTCGACCGTCGAGAAACCGTCCAGGCTGGCCTTGAGCTGCCAGGAACCCGGATCCAGCTTCAGGAAGCGAGCATCACCCTTCGAGCCCGTTACCTGAATCTGATCGGCGCCAAAGCCGCTAAGCTCGACCGAGACGCCCGGCAGGGGGTTGCCATCGGTGTCCGTCACGACGACGTACACGTTTCCGGAGCTCTCCTGGGCAACGGCCATGCCGCCGCTCAACAGAAGAACTACGCCGAAGGCAACAAAACTCCGCCACATGCTTCGGTTCATTCACAAACCTCCTTGGTTGTGTCAGATTGGGACCTTCCCACGCGGAAGCTCCCACTCAGATTGCTGTTTGGAGCCGCGAAAGCGCAGAACGCCCCTCGCGTTGCTCTTTTCGTCCCACGAATTCCAACGGATCGCAGGGAGTCTATACGGGTCACAAACAGGTGGTCAAGCAAGGCTGCTGCCAACTTTCGCCCGGTGAGAGGTCAATTTCTAGCCTCTGATTCTAAAGGCCTTACCGAGGGGACGAACGACCTCTCCTGCGGGCCGGACAACCGGATTCGGCGGGTTGAACGAGGGGTGATCCATTTTTCTGGAGCCGTCGACCAGACCGCGCCCTTGCGCGGGCCGTATCCAGGGGGAGCTTCGCCCCTTGAGGTCCTGCTTCTACAGGGGTTACGCTGGCGCCCTCCCGAGGCTGGAATCGGTTGGCCACGGATCTGCAGGCAGGATGCTCTCTATGCGCGTAGACCGCTTCTCATCACATCAATCCCGACTCCGTGTCGCCGCTTCGTCCGCGGTGCTCGTCTCGATGGCGCTAGCCAGCTGCTCCCAGTACGAGCCGTTCGACACCGCTTCCCACGTCCGCGAACAGTCCGCCGAGCGCCTTCCACCCGAGCTCTCGGCCCGTCTCGAGATTCCGTTCGAGCTCAGCGAGGAAGTGAAGGCTGAGGTCGACAGTCTGCTCAACCCGCTCGGTGATCAGAAGAAGCAGGTCCAGGAGATCGTCGACTACATCTTCACCGGCCTCGGTCTTCAGTACGACCTCCTGCCGACGCGTAACGCCGATGAAACGTTCATCGCGCGGGCGGGCAACTGCCTCTCGTTCGTCAACCTTTTTGTTGCGATCGCTCGCAACCAAAGACTGAACCCGTTCTATGTCGAGGTTCAGGACTACCAGCGTTGGAACTATTCAAACGGCGTGGTTGTCAGCCGAGGCCACATCGTGGCGGGAATGAACGTCGACGGCGAGCTGAGGACCTACGACTTCCTGCCGTACAAGCCCAAGTCCTATAGGGACTTCAATCCGATCGACGATCTCACGGCGATGGCGCACTATTACAACAACCTGGGCGCAGAAGCGCTCATGCGCGAACAGGTCGACGTCGCCGAGCCGTATTTGAAGATTGCAAATGCGCTCGCCCCGGATTTTCACAAAGCGATGAACAACCTCGGGATTGTTCTCATGAGGAATGGTCGGGTGCCCGAGACGATCGCTCTCTATGAGCGCGGACTGTCCCTGCACCCCGACAACGTACCTCTGCTGAACAACCTCGCCCGCGCGTATCAGGAGGGCGGGCGACAGGAAGAGGCGATGGCGCTGCTCGACCGGATGGAGGCGCTCAACGCCACCAACCCCTTCATCTTCGTCTATCGCGGGGAGCTTGCGCTTTCACAGGACGATACGGAGGCAGCGCTCGACTTCATGCGTCAGGCGCTCCGCGTCGACAGTGAGATTCCCGAGGTCCACCTCGGTCTCGCCAAGGTCTTCATCGCGCGCGGCAACCTCGACCGGGCGCGCCACCACGTGGAGCGGGCCCTGAAGCTGGACGCCACACACGACGAAGCGCGGCAGTTTGCGGCGATGCTCAATCGCCCGGTCGGCTGAGTGGAACGGCGGGGGAGAGCCGGGAGTCACGTCGCCCGGGCGGCGAGGCGGCATGCTGTACACTGGCCGCCTACACCTGCGCGAGGAGCGGCCCGCCCGGATATGGAGGACTCGCAGTGACAACACGGAGCTCCGAATGATGCGATCTCTAGTCGTGGCCGTCTCTGGCCTCGCTCTCTTGCTGGGCACGACGGCGACGCCGGTCGAGGCGGCCAAGAACTCCCGCGAGACTCGGAAATCGAAGCAGGAGCGCAAGCTCGAGCAGTTCGAGGGGCGGACCCGTGTGGTCGAGGTCGAGGTCCCGGTCAACATCGTGGCCAAGGACGGCACGCCCGTTCGCGGCTTGACGGTGGACGACTTCGAGATTTTCGACGAGGGCAAGAAGCGCGAGATCATCGACTTCGAGGTCTTCGACCTCAAGACGATCGAACCCGGGAGCTCGCGCACGGAGGTCGAGCGTGCGATCCCCGCGTCGGCGCGGCGCCATTTCTTATTGCTTTTTGATCTGTCGTTCTCCAGCCCGAACCTGATCGTGCGCGCTCGGGAGGCGGCACGGAAGTTTGTGCTCGAGAACGCGCACCCGACCGACCTGATCGCGGTCGCCATGCACAGCGTCGAGAGCGGTGCTCGTATGCTCGTGACCTTCACACCGGATCGAGCCCAGGTCGCGAGGGCGATCGATACGCTCGGTGCCCCGCGTCTGACCGATCTTGCCCGTCGCGACCCGCTGCTCTTCCTGATCGACGATCCGAACGCGTCTCCCTACGCTGCGAGCTCCGACCTCCAGAGTAACGAGACGACGCCGACGAACGCGCTTCAAGAGAGTGTCGCCGCGCACCTGCGAGTCATCGGGAGGCAGATCGCCCGCATGGAGCGCAGCTTCTCTCGCGGTCGCGTCTCGTCCTGGTCACGCTCGATGGCTGAGCTGGCTCGGTTCATGGACAGCGTCCGCGGTCGGAAACAGGTCGTCTACTTCTCCGAGGGCTTCGACGGCCAGCTGCTTCTCGGCAAACAGCCGAGCGCCGACGACGTCGAGCAACAGCAGGACATCGCCAATATTCAGGGCGGTCAGCTAGGCTTCATCGACACCGACGATATCTACGGGAACATCGGCCTCCAAAACGAGATGGCCCGCATGCTGGAGGAGTTCCGCCGCGCCGATTGTGTCATCCAGGCCGTCGACATCTCCGGCCTCAGGGCAGATCGAGACGCCGTCGAACGCGCTCGCAGTGTCGGCCAGGACGCGCTCTTCTACATCGCCAACGACACCGGTGGTGAGCTCTATCAAGACGTCACCGACTTCGGAAGCGATCTCGAAAAGGTGCTCGAGAAGACGGAGGTCACCTATCTGCTGACCTTCCAGGCGCCTGACTTGGTCCCGGACGGCTCGTATCGCCGTATCCGTGTCAAGTCCGATCTCGGTCGCCGGACCAAGCTCATCCACCGCCAGGGCTACTACGCGCCGCGGCCGTTCGACGAACTGCACCCGCTCGAGAAGAGTCTCCTGGCGGCGGACGTCATCGGCAGTGCAAGCGGCGAGGACGATCTCGACATGAGCGTCTTGGTGGCGCCGTTCCGCGCGAACGTCGAAGAGGCCTACGTGCCGATCATCATCGAGGTCGGCGGCGAGAAGCTCCTCTGGGAGCAGTTGGACGATCAGATGCAGGTCGAGTTCTACGCCTACGTCACCGACGAGGGCGGCGCCATGCGCGACTTCTTCACGCAGCTCGTGACGCTCGACCTGAGTCGTGGGCGAACCGGCTTCTCGCGAACAGGGCTCAAGTACTACGGCCACATGGACCTCGAACCCGGCGACTACCTGGTTCGGGTTCTAGTCCGTAACGCGGAGACGGGCCGCACCGGGTCGGAGGTGGTCAGACTCTCGATCCCCGAGTTCGAGTTGGCTGAGACGTTTATCTTGCCGCCGTTCTTCCTCGATGGCGACCGAGAGTGGTTCCTTGTTCGCGAGCAGGACCAGACCTACCAGAGGTCGGTGGTCTATCCGTTCACGGTCAACGGCAACCCCTACATCCCGGCGGCCGGCCCGGCGCTTCACAACGAGTCGGAGGTTCAGCTTTGCGTGGTTGCGTACAACCTCGACGGTGGAGTTCTCGACTTGAGCGGCCGGATCGTGGCCGAGGATGGAGAGCCTGTCGCAGGGGGGCAGTTGGCGCTCATCGAGCGCACGGTGACCGGCATCGAGGGGCTCGACAAACTGCTGGCGACCTTCAGCCCTTCGGGGCTCGACGCCGGCCGGTACACACTGGTCGTGGACGTCACCGAACAGTCCACCGGATCGCTCAATACCAACTCGATCGACTTTACCGTTTACAATTAGCGGCGAGACGACCCTCGAGACGCGCCGGCCCGCGAGTTCGCGCGTGGCCGGTTCAACCCAGGGAGCCCAAATCATGAAGCGATTCCCTGCCGCGTTCGCGGCGCTCTCGAGCGGCATCCTTATCCTCGCGCTGGTCGCTACGGTCACCGCGCAAGGCCGCAAGAAATTCGAAGACGTCACCAGCGTCGTCGTCGTCGAGATTCCGATCAACGTACTTCAGGGTGGAGAGCCGGTGCGCGGCCTGACCAAGGAGAGCTTCGAGATCTCCGCCGGTCGCAAGAAGCTACCGATCGTCGGGTTCGACATCGTCGATCTCGGGGTCGACTCGCCGGAACCGACGCCCATCTCTTCGGTGCCGCCCTCCGGGCGTCGACACTTCCTGCTGCTGTTCGATCTGTCGTTTTCGGATCCGGCGGCGGTGGTGAAGGCGCGGACGGCGGCCCGTGAGCTGGTGCTCAACGGCCTGCATCCGTCCGACGTCGCCGCGGTGGGTACCTACTCGCGGGCTCGTGGAGCTCGCTTGGTCCTGGGCTTCACGTCGGATCGTAGCCAGATCGAGTTTGCACTCGACACGCTGGGCCTGGTCGCGCCGAACCAAGCGGTTCGCGATCCTCTGGGCATCATGTTGGCGGACACCGAGGCCTTCACCGGGGTCGGCAGTTCGCCAAACGAAGGGCCGGGCGGCACGATCGACGCCGAGGCGGAGATCTTCCAGCTCTTGAGCAGCAACGAGCGCACCGCTCGACGACAGGTTCAGCAGAACGAGATTCTCGCCATGAGCGCTTCGCTCGCGGAACTCGCCGGCATGATGAACGCGGTGCAGGGACGCAAGCACGTCGTCTTTCTCTCCGAGGGCTTCGATAGCCAGGTACTCCTGGGTACCACCGACAGGGCGCGCACCCAGGAGATCGCCGAGCAGGCGGCGACCGGCCAGTTCTGGGAGGTCAACTCCGACGAGAGGTTCGGCAACACCTCGACCACCGGCGACGTGATGGAGATGCTGGGCGAGTTCACGAA
This sequence comes from Candidatus Multivoradales bacterium, assembly GCA_965212505.1. Classification (GTDB taxonomy): domain Bacteria; phylum Acidobacteriota; class Thermoanaerobaculia; order Multivoradales; family JAHEKO01; genus JAHEKO01. Next base: position 3,271,237 of record OZ243123.1, on the reverse strand, counting down.
GGCCGACTGCACGATTCAGGCGGTCGACATCGGTGGCCTGGGTGCCGGTGCCGACGTGCGGCCGCGCGGCTCGGGTCAGGACGGCCTCTTCATCATGGCCAACGAGACCGGCGGTGAGTTCTATCGCAACTACAACGACTTGAGCGTCGCCATGGGCGACATGCTCGAGCGAACGAGCGTCACCTACGTGGTCGCGGTTCAGCCCGAGAGCCTCAAGGCCGATGGCAAGTTCCATCGGCTCAAGGTGAAGCTCAACGGCGGCCCGTCGGGTGCGCGTCTCGTGCATCGACCAGGTTTCTACGCCCCCAAGCCGTTCTCCGAGCAGACCGCCCTCGAGCGTTCGCTCTCCGTGGCGAGTCTGGTGATGGGCGGCTCCGACGGCGGTGGCATCGACCTCGCGGTGTTGGCGACTCCGTTCGAGGTACAGCGCGAACCGGCCTGGGTGCCGGTGCTGATCGAGATCGATGGTACGAGTCTCAGCCGTGGCTTTGATGGCGATGTGCTGCCGGCGGAGGTCTACGCCTACGCGATCGACTCGAAGGGCAGAGTGGGCGACTTCTTCGTCCGTACACTGCCGCTCGACATGAAGAAGGCGGGTGCCGCTCTCATGCAAAGCGGAGTCAAGTACTGGGGCGACTTCGAGCTACCTCCGGGCGAGTGGACGGCGCGCGTCGTGGTGCGCAACTCGCAGACCGGTGCGACGTCGGTGCGGGCGCGTACGTTCCGTGTGCCGCGGATGGAGGAGAGCCAGATGGCGCTGCTGCCTCCGCTGTTCCCGGAGCCGCCGGGCAAGTGGTTGCTGGCGCGCGAGGAGAACACGGCCGATCAGAGGTTCGGGTACGACTATCCGTTCATGATGGACGGCCAGCCCTACATTCCCGCGGCCAAGCCGGTCGTGAGCTCGGGCGGTGAGTCGCCGGTTTCGCTCGTGGGCTACAACCTCGCTTCCGGGTCCTTGAGGATCGCCGGCGCTCTGTTCGGGCTCGACGGCGAACCGGTGGACGGGGTCGAGCTACTCGTCGACGCGCGCAACGACACCGGAGATCCGGCGGTCGAGCTCATTGCGGGCCGCCTGAAGACGCCACAGCTCGCGGCGGGCGAGTACCGGCTCGTGGTGACGGCAACAGATACCGAGACCGGTGCTTCGCAGGAGAGCGAGATTCCGGTCGTGGTCAGCGGCTGACGACGGCGCAGCGGGTCGACCGAGGCGCTAGGATCCGACGGTGCGAGAGTTCGCTGCGGTAGTGCTCACGGTCTCTCTGGTCGGTTGCGGGAGCGAAGGCTCCCGTGAGCCGGCAGAGGGGCCCGTGGAGGTGGTGGCGCGGACAGCCGAGAGGAGCTTCGAGCTCCCGGCCGCCCCGAGCCGACCCGCAGAAGACGTGATCCTGATCACGATCGACACGCTGCGTGCGGACGCCCTCGGCTTCATGGGCAACGCCTCGGTCGCGACGCCGACTCTCGACCGGCTGTCCGCGGGCGGCTGGACATACGACAACGCTCGCGCTCACAACGTGGTGACGCTGCCGTCGCACGCCAACATACTGACCGGCCTCCTGCCATTCGAACACGGCGTCCGGGACAACACCGGGTTCATACTGCCGGTGTCGGTACCGACGGCGGGCACCTTGCTGCGCGAAGCTGGGTTTGCGACCGGGGCCTTCGTCGGAGCGTTCCCGCTAGATCGTCGATTTGGGCTCGCCCACGGCTTCGAGGTCTACGACGACGACTACGCCGCCGGCACGCGGCAGGCCCAAATGGTGATGCCCGAGCGAGGTGGAGACGTGGTTGTCGGCCGGGCTGTCGACTGGTGGTCGGCGCAGGCAGAACGGCGGCGTTTCCTCTGGCTGCACCTCTACGATCCGCACGCTCCCTACCTGCCCCCCGAGCCGTTTCGCAGCCGTCATCCGGCCTCGCCGTACCACGGTGAAGTCGAGGCGGTGGACCACTATCTCGCGACGTTGCTCGAGCCACTTCTCGCGGGCACCGATCGGCCGACGCTGGTCGTCTTCACGGCCGACCATGGCGAAGCCCTGGGCGAGCATGGAGAGACCTCGCACGGACTGTTCGCCTACGAGGCGACCCTTCGAACGCCGCTCGTGCTGTGGGGAGACGGGATCGCACCGGGGCGGAGCGACTACCCGGCGGGGCATGTCGACATCCTGCCGACGTTGCTCGCAGCGACCGGCGTCGAGGCGCCCGTAGGGCTCAGTGGGCGCTCGCTCTTCGCAGCCTCGAACGAACCGATGCCGCCGCAGTACTTCGAGGCTTTGACCTCGACCTTCACTTCCGGTTTCGCGCCGCTGCGCGGAGTGGTGGAGGAGGGCTTCAAGTTCATCTCGCTGCCGATACCGGAGCTCTATGACGTCGAGAACGATCCGGCGGAGAACGACAACCGGGTCGAGACCGACCGGGAGCGCGTTCGACGGCTCGTTCGCCTCTTGCCGGTCGAGTCGAGCTGGCCTCCCGAGCGTGGGCAGGTTTCGGCAGAGACAGCCGCTCAGCTCCGCTCGCTCGGCTACCTCGGCGGCTCGGAGGAGGTCAAGGAGAGCTACGGCCCGGAGGACGATCCGAAACGATGGGTCGGGCTCGATCGAAAGCTCCATGAGGTGATCGACGCCAGCCGCCGAGGCGACCCCGCGTTGGCCGAGCGACTGACTCGCGAGGTGATCGCCGAGCGGCCGTCGATGTCGCTCGCCTGGTTCTCTCTCGCCCAACAGGTTCTCGACCGGGGTGCGCCCCTCGAGGCGATCGAACTGATGCGGGAGGCCGAAGGAGTCGGCGCGGCCCAGGGCGCGCTCCGCCGCCAGCTCGGCCTCACACTCGCCGAGGTCGGCCGCCACGCCGAGGCGCTGTCCGTCTTCGAGCACTTCGGTGAGACCGACGATCCCGAGGTGCTCGGCGCCCTCGGACTTGTGCTGTCGGAGGCGGGGCGGCAGGCTGAGGCGCGCGACGTGCTGCGCAGACTGCTCGCCGCTGACCCCCGGAGCGCCGTCGGCTTGGAACGGCTGGCGGTGGTCGAACTCCGTAGCGAGCGCTGGGCGGAGGCACGGGATCACGCCGAAGCCGCCGTATCGATCGATCCGGGTCTCGGAGACTCGTGGAACTATCTCGGAACGGCGCGCTACAACACCGGCGACCCGCGAGGCGCTGTCGAAGCCTGGCAGCGAGCCATCGTCGCCCAGCCTGACAACTTTGACGCGATGTTCAATCTGGCACTGGTGGCGGGCCAGATCGGCGATGCCGGGCTCGCCAGGCGAGCGCTCGAGCGGTTCGTCGCGGGGGCTCCCGTCGATCGCTACGGGCCCGATATCCAGCGTGCCAGGGCTCTCCTACGAGAGCTCCCCTCCGGCAGTTAGCCTGGCGCTGTCACGTCGGTGGGTCGTCAGCGATTGCAGGAGCTTGGCGATTTGGCCCTTTGTGACCGGAGTCGCCGCAGGGGTGCTCGACATGCGGAGAGGACGCCGGACCGAAAGAGGTGCGTCGATGGCCGGGCCTGGGGCGACACCGTCGGTCCGGTGCTGGAGGGGCGCCTCGGATCGGAACGCTGCCTGCATGTCGTCGAGGCGAGGGTAAGCTCTTCCTGATGCTCGATCTCCACCAGAAGGGACGCTGTCGCGTGCTCCGCAACACGCTCGCGCTCTGGCTGTCCGTGGTCTCGGTGGGAGCTGCGAGCGACGCCCCATTCGAGGACCGCGCGGCCGAAAGTGGGCTCGACTTCGTGCACTTCAACGGCATGACCGGCGAGCTCTTCCTGGTCGAGAACATGGGCTCTGGTAGCGCCCTGCTGGACTACGACAGAGACGGAGATCTCGACGTCTTTCTGGTCCAGGGCGCCCTGCTGGGACCGGGCAAGACGTTCGACGACGCGACCTTCCCGCCCCGCGGCTCCACGCCGCCTCGCGATCGACTCTTCCGGAACGACTCTCCGCTCGACGGTGCGGGAGATCTGCGATTCGTCGACGTCACCGACCGCAGCGGCCTGCGCTCGCTCGGCTACGGCATGGGTGTCGCGGCCGGCGACTACGACGGCGACGGCTGGGTCGATCTGTATGTCACCAACTTCGGTTCCAATCAGCTCTGGCGCAATCGAGGGGACGGCACCTTCGAGGACACGACCGAGGTCGCCGGAGCCGACGACCGGCGTTGGTCGGTGCCCGCGGTGTTCTTTGACTATGACCGCGATGGCCGGCTCGACCTCTTCTTGGCCAACTACGTCGACTTCAGCTTCTCCGGTCGCCAGCGCTGTTCACTGCCGACCGGGGCGCCGGACTACTGTGCGCCGCTGGCCTACGATCCCCAGCCGGATCGTCTGTTGCGGAATCGTGGCGACGGCACCTTCGAAGACGTCACGCGCCGGAGCGGCCTGGGAGACGAGATCGGCAACGGTCTGGGTGCGGTCAGTGCCGACTTTGACGGCGATGGGTGGCCCGATCTCTATGTCGCGAACGACATGATGGCCAATCGCATGTGGATCAATCTGGGCGACGGCACCTTCCGCGACGATGGCCTGATCGGCGGCAGCGCGGTCAACGAAGAGGGGCAGGCGGAAGCCAGCATGGGGATCACGGTAGGCGACGTCGACGCCGACGGCCACCTCGACCTGTTCATGACCCATCTCCAGGGAGAGACCAACACCTTTTATCGAGGCGATGGGACCGGCGGATTCACCGATGCGACCCGCGCCTCCGGGCTCGGCCAACCGAGTTGGGCGGCGACCGCGTTTGGCACCGGCTGGGTCGACTTCGAGAACGATGGATGGTTGGACCTGGTGACAGTCAACGGCGCGGTCAGTTCGATCGAGGCGCTGGTGAGAGCCGAGGACCCGTACCCGTTGCACCAACCCAATCAAGCCTTCCGCAACCTCGGCGGCACCTTCGAGGAGGTCGCTCTCGAGGATGGCGATGCCCGCTCCGAGGTGAGCCGCGGGGTGGCGATTGGCGACGTCGACAACGACGGCGACGGCGACGTGCTTCTCTCGAACAATGCTGGGCCGGTCAGGCTGCTCCTGAATCGGCGCGGACAGGCTTCGGGCTGGATCGGATTGCGAGTCGCCGGGCGCTCGGGTGCGCCGGCGCTCGGGGCGAAGGTGCGAGTCGAGCGCGATCGAGATGCGGCGCTCGAGCGACGGGTGCAGGCCGACGGCAGTTACGCTTCCGCCAACGATTCTCGGGTGCTCGCCGGCCTCGGTGAAGAGGGGGCAGTCGGGCGGGTGGTCGTCACCTGGCCGCGGGGCGAGACGCGCGCCTGGGAGCGACCCACGATGGGACGCTATGTGGTCTGGCAACTCGAGGAGCGCCCATGAGGGGTTGGGTGGCGCTCGCCTGGCTGGCGGGCGCTCCGCTTGTGGCGCAGGAGCGCCCGGTGTTGACGCCGGTCCTACGGCCGGTGCTCGAAGAGGTCGAGCCGGCGGTTGCGGAGCTTCTCGGTGAGCGCCTCGACCGACTCGAGACACAACTCGAAACTGCCCCCTTGGAGGCGCTCGCAGGGGAGTTTGGTGAGACGGGTAAGTTGCTTCTTGTCTATAACTTGCCAGAATCGGCCGAGAGCTGTCTGATGAACGCGGCCCGGCTCGATCCTGAGGAGTTCAGCTGGCCCTACCTGATCGGTTCGCTCCGTCAGCGGCGAGGTGATCTCGGCGGTTCGCTGCAGTCGTTCGAAACGGCGCGCGAGATCGACCCAACCGATCCGAGTCTGTTGGTGCGCCTCGCGCAGGTTCAGTTCGAGCTCGGCGCCACGGTCGCCGCCGAGGCGATCTACCGCGAGCTCATCGACGTCGAAGGCTTCGGCGCTGCAGCGAACTACGGCCTCGGCCGCCTCGCCCTCGACGGTGACGATCTCGAGCGAGCCATTCGACATCTCGAACTGGCCCTCGAAGAGCAGCCGCAAGCGTCCCAGGTTCGCTACCAGCTGGGCGTGGCGCACCGCCGGGCAGGTGATCGCGATCGAGCACGCGAGCTTCTATCCGACCGCGGCGCCGGTCAGCTTCAGTTCCCCGATCCGCAGATGACGAGCCTGGCGGTCGACGTTCGCGGGGTGGAGGTCTATCTCGCCGCGGGTCGCAAGGCCCGAAACCGGGGCGATCTCCCGTCGGCTCTGGCGGCCTTCCAGAAGGCGGCGCTCGAGGAGCCCGACGAGCCCGAGCACTGGGACGTTCTGGGAGCAACGCTGCTCGAGATGGGACGTTTCGAGGACGCGGTCGGCGTCTATCGGCGCGTCATGGAGCTCGACCCAGACGATCCGAGCATGCTCTACAACCTGGCGGGAGCGTTGACGGAGGTGGGAGAGCACGCTGAGGCCGAGGCGCTCCTGCTAAGGCTGGTCGGCGCTCACTCCGATCATGTCGACGCGCGCGCCAACCTGGCGACGCTCTACGGCTGGAGCGGTCGATTGGCCGAGGCCGAGGCGCTGCTCGACGAGGCGATCGCAATCGACCCGGACGATCCGACGCTTGCGATCCAGCGGGCGTCGACGCGTGTTCGGGCCGGGCGCGCTCGCGAAGCACGGAGTGATCTGCAACGGGTTCTGCGCGACGACCCCACGAACGCCGAAGCGCTGGTGATTCTCGGCCGTGCGAACGAGGCGCTCGGTTCGCCTGGGGACGCGCTGTCGGCGTGGCGGCGTGCCGCGGAGAGCGACGGTTCCGCCGAGTCGCGAGGGCAGGCGCACTACCTGATCAGTCGTGCGCTGCTGGCACAGGGACGGGCGCCAGAGGCCGCCACGGAACTCCGGTCGGCGATCGAACTGCTGCCCGCAAACGCCGCTCTCTACCAGGCTCTGGGAGATGCTCTGGGCGCGACCAGCGACTTCGCCGGTGCCGTGGAGCAGTACGACGAGGCGCTCGCGATCGCCCCGAGCGGTGCAAGAGCCCACTTCGGCAAGGCGATGGCGCTGCTTCTCGACGGCCAGGAGGCCGCGGCGCGTGATCACCTCCGGCGGTCTCTGACGCTGGTTGAGGAGCCGGTCGAGCTCGAGCACCTGCTGGCACGCGTGCTGGCGGCGGCCACCGATGCCGCGGTGCGCGACGGCGAGGCGGCGGTCCGTCGCGCGCAGAGTGTCTTCGAGCGCTCGAGCTCGATAGCCACCGCCGAGACCCTGGCGATGGCGTTTGCCGAGCTCGGTCGATTCGACGAAGCGCTGCGGTGGCAGACGCAGATCATCGAGCGGGCGAAGGCGTCGGGACAGATCTCACGACTCGCCGCTCTCGAGGCGGCCCGCGAGCGCTTCGAGCGCGGAGAGGCGATCCGAACGCCCTGGCTGCCGGACCGTTGACACCCGGAAGTCGCCTTGCTAGCCTGCTTCGTCCCCGGGGGGCGGCCTGTCGAGTCAACCCCCGATGAGTCAAGAGATAGGCCCGTAGCTCAGCTGGTTAGAGCGCTACGTTGACATCGTAGAGGTCAGCGGTTCGAGTCCGCTCGGGCCTACCATCGACACCCGATCCTTCGACACCAGAGAACGAGATGCCTAGGCCCGTAGCTCAGCTGGTTAGAGCGCTACCTTCACACGGTAGAGGTCAGCGGTTCGAGTCCGCTCGGGCCTACCACTCAACTCCCTAGCTCAGATACGGACCGGCGTCGTCCACGCAGACCGGCAGCCGCCCTCTCGTGACGACGAAGCGCCAGCGGAGGTCTACCAGCCCGCCTCGATCGGTGTGCGCCGAGGCCTCGACCGCGACTAAACTCTGAGACTCGAACGGTGGAAACCACGATCATGTCCGAACAGATTCAGCTCACCCTTCCCGACGGCAGCGTGCGCGAGGTGGCCAAGGGCACCACGCCTCTCGAGATCGCCGCGTCGATCGGTCCACGCCTCGCCCAGGACTCCGTCGGAGCCAACTTCGATGGACACGACATCGACCTCCGACAGCCGCTCTCCGAGGACGGCGCCTTCCGTCTGATCACCAAGCGTGACGAGGCCGCCGGCCCGTTCTTGCGACACAGCGCCGAGCATGTGTTGGCGGACGCGGTCAAGCGACTCTGGCCCGAGGCCGAATACGACGCCGGTCGGCAGGACCACTCCGAGAAGTTCCAGTACGACTTCCGGTTCCCCCGCGCGTTCACGGCCGAAGACCTCGAGAAGATCGAAGGAAAGATGCGCGAGATCCTCGCCGAGGATCACGAGTTCGAGCGCATCGAGGTCACCCGTGACGAGGCGAAGGAGATTTTCGCCGAGCTTGGTGAACAGCTCAAGCTGGAGCGACTCGACGACATCCCGGAGGGGGAGACGATCACCCTCTTCCGGCATGGCGCGTTCACCGATCTCTGCCGAGGTCCTCACGCCCAGCGCCTTTCGCAGGTGAAGGCGGTGCGGCTGCTCGACACCGGTGGCGCCTATTTCAAGGGCGACGAGAGCAACGAGATGTTGCAACGTATCTACGGCACGGCGTTCGCCAGCGGCAAAGAGATGAACGCCTATCTCGAGGCCCTCGAGCAGGCGCGGGCGCGCGACCACCGCAAGCTCGGCGCCGAGCTCGATCTCTACAGTTTCAATCCGTATGCCCCGGCGAGCCCGTTCTTCCACCCGAAGGGCGCCGTGCTCTACGTCGAGCTCATGCGCTACGTACAGGAGCTTTATCTCAAGTACGGCTACGACGAGGTGATCACGCCGCAGATTCTGGACGTCGACCTCTGGCACACGTCCGGCCACTACGAGAACTATCGCGAGGCGATGTTCTTCACCGACATGGACGATCGGCAGTTTGCGGTCAAGCCGATGAACTGTCCCACGCACTGCCTCATCTACGGCACGCAGCTGCGCTCATACCGAGAGCTGCCGATTCGCTACGCTGACTTCGGTCGCCTCCATCGCTACGAGCGCAGTGGCGTCACCTCGGGTCTGACGCGTGTGCGCAGCTTCTGTCAGGACGACGCCCACATCTTCTGCACCGACGAGCAGATCGAGGCGGAGGTGCTCGCCTCGGTCGACATGCTGACCGAGATCTACGAGACGATCGGTTTCGGCGAGGTCGACATCGAGCTCTCGACGCGGCCCGAGAAGTCGATCGGCACAGCCGAGATGTGGAACCGTGCCGAGGGGGCGCTCAAGGGGGCGCTCGACAGTCGCGACATCGAGTACCGAGTCAACCCGGGCGACGGCGCATTCTACGGTCCGAAGATCGACTTCCACGTGAAAGACGCTCTCGGTCGCGGCTGGCAGCTCGGTACGGTGCAGCTTGACTATCAGCTGCCCGAGCGCTTCGAACTCGAGTACGTCGGCGCGGACGGCGACGTCCACCGACCGGTGATGATCCACCGCGCTCTGCTCGGGTCGATCGAGCGCTTCTTGGGCATCCTCGTCGAGCACACCGCGGGCGCCTTCCCGGTGTGGCTGGCGCCGGTTCAGGCGGTGGTTCTGCCGCTCTCCGACAAGGTGGCCGACTTCGCGGCAGAGGCGTTTGGCCACCTTCGCGCCGCCGGCCTGCGTACCGAACTCGACTCGCGCAACGAGAAGCTGGGCTACAAGATCCGCGAGGCCCAGTTGAAGAAGATTCCGTACATGCTGGTCGTCGGGCCTCGCGAGGCGGAAGCGGGAGCGGTGGCCGTTCGGCTGCGCACCGGCGAGGATCTCGGAGCACAGCCGGTCGATGAGGTCATCGAGCGGATTCGGCAGGCGAGTTCGACCCGTTCGCTCGAGCTCTAGCTACTCGTCGCGGTTCAAGCTCGGGAGCACCTGCTCGTAGAGCATCGAGATCGGCTTACGTTGATCGGTGCGGTTCTGCGTGCCGCCGGTGACGACGACGACCAGGTCGTGTTCGGGGACGACAAAGATGTACTGGCCGCGGAATCCTTGCGCCGCGTAGATGTGCTGCTCGCCGGCTCCATCGGGGTCGGGTTCGTGAATCCACCAGAGGTAGCCGTAGCCGACGTTGTGCCCCTGGCGAGGTAGCTCGACGTGGAGTCGGGTCGAGCGCTCGACCCATTCGGAAGGCACGATCTGCCGGTCGCCCCAGCGTCCGCGTTGCAGGTAGAGCTGTCCGAACTTGGCCATGTCGCGGGGCCGTAGGTCGAGTCCGCCGCCGGTGTGAGGGTGGCCGTCGCGGTTGCTGTACCAGCGGGTGCGCGTGATGCCGAGCGGTGCGAAGAGATGCTGTTGTGCGTAGCCATCGGCGTGGAGGCCGGTGCGAGCGTGGATGAGGCTCGACATCAGGATGACGCCGCCGCTGTCGTAGAGGAAGGTCGAGCCGGGGTGGGTGACCATCGGGCGATCGAGGTAGAAGCGGTCCCAGCCGCTCGCGAGCGCGTTGAGCTGCGAGTGAGGCGAACCCGCCCCCCGCTCGTGGTAGTCGGTGCCGCTGCGCATGGTGAGCAGGTCCTCGAGCCGCAAGCGTCGTTTCCGCTCGTCGAGGTGAGCGATCCCCTCGGAGCTCTCGAAGAAGTCGAGGACTCTCTGGTCGACGCTCTCGATGGCTCCTCGCTCGATGGCGATGCCGACCAGTGCTGAGGTGAAGCTCTTGGTGACCGATTGGAGGGTGTGCAGCCGATCAGCGTTCCAGCCGTCGAAGTAGCGCTCGAAGACCAGATCTCCGTGGCGGACGATCAACAGGCTGTGAAGGTCGGGATAGTCGCGCCCCGCCTCGATCCTCGCCGCCAACCGCTCGAGCCGGGGCCCGTCGAGACCACGACTCTCCGGCGTTGCTCGGGGCCAATCGCCGTCCGCTGGAGAAGCCGCGGGCGCCGCTCCGGCGCCCACGGCCGCGGCCAGAATCGTGGCCAGCACTCCGGCTCGAGTTCGGGCCATCCCTAGGAACCCGCGGCGACGTCGGTGGCGAGCGAGGCGTGACGAGCGCCCAGTAGCTCTGCGACGGTCGAGGTGGTGAGATCGACGCCCTGGTCGCCCGGTCGGCTCAGCATGGCGACGTGCGAACGCCCGAGATTCGCGAGGCGGGTGACCCCCTGGGGTGCGAGAGGTTGCCGGTCGATGCCGGCGCGCGCCGTGCCGCGGGTGAGGCTCTTGGCACCCTCGAAGTCGCTCAGCGCGAGCGACATGAACGGATGAAGATGATTGGCCAGCAGGAAGTAGGTGTCGCCTTTGTGTTCGACGCTGATCATGTCGAGAACGTGGTTCCCGGGACCGAGCTCGGCGATGGTCTTGCCCTCGACCTGAGAGCGGCTCGCCAGCTCGGCGAGCGAGATGTCGACCAAGGGCGTACAGGAGAAGCCGGCCAGGAGCCCCTTCTTCCCGGCGCGCTCGTACGGCGCGAAGACGCGAGCTGGTGCGTCGGTCTCCCAACGTCCGTGCGCGGTGTGAAAGATGCGGAGCGAAGACGAGGTTGCGGCGCCTTCGAACGGATATCGGAGTCGGCGGATCGTCGAGCTCCACTCCTCGTTGGAGACGCCCGAGACGAAGAGCGTGCCGTCGACGTACTGCATCTCGAGTACGTTCCAGGAGCGCCGGTCCTGGCCCCACCTGTTCATCCCCGACTCGCGGACGTCTTCCAGGCCGGTGTGAGTCGAACGTATTTGAGCGAGGTCGAGTTCGGCGAGGTCTCCGTCAGCGTTGACGCGGAAGAGGTGCGGAGTCCGGCCGCCTCGCGGGGCGTTCTTGATCCGAATGTCGTCGACCTCGGGGCCGCTCGTAGCGCTGACATAGGCGGCATGGGAGATGGGACTCACAGCGATGTCATGCACCTGGATGCGCTCTGCGCTCTTGGCGAGCCGCTCGGCGATCTTCCGGTCGAGCCGCGCGAGTTGTATCGGGCGTGCCGGTGCGGCCTCCTCGTCGAGCTCGAGCGCGACCACCCGACCGCCGAAGCTGTCAGCGACGAACAGGACACCCGGTGGACCGAAGGTGAGTGCTCCGATCGATTCGAGGGCTCGCGAGTCGGCTCCTTCGAGCGGCCGGGCTCGGCCGCCGACCACGAGCGCGAGGGTGAGCACCAGAAGCGGGAGGGCGATGGCCAGGGAACGTTTCATCACGGTGTCTCCTTTCCTAGGGGTGGGCTCCGACGACCGCGGTGGCCGGAGTCGATTCGGAGACCTCGAAGGTCAGCCACCTCTTGGCCGGGGCCGGGAGGGGGGCAGATCGATCGAAGTCGAACAGGCGCTCGAGGTTGTTGCCGGCGAGGTCTTCCAGATGTGGGGCGACCTGGAGGTCGTGGCGCCCTGCGCGCCACGGCGCGAGCGGCAGCACGGCGCAGCTCTCCTCGGACTCGCCGAGGACGAGCTCGGTTGGAATCTCCGCGCCGTCGGGGCCAAGAAGACGGAACGCGCGCCGCAGGATCGCCGCGTCCAGCGGTTCGCCGAAAACGAGCTGCAGCGGTTCGCGAGACCCCGCGAGTGGGGGCCGCACAACCCAATCATCGAGCGCCGGGCGGCGCCGGTCGGGAGCGACGACCCCGAATCGCTTGGCGACGCTGGCGGCGAGGGGACGACCCCAGAGATCGGGCCAGGCGCCGTCGATTTCGAGTCGGTAGGTGCGACCGGATTCGAGCGGCGGACCGAGTGCTTCGTGGTTGGTGAGGCCGCGCTTGATGCGGCCCGGATCGAAAAGCACGGTCAAGCGGCGGCCTTCGGGATCCCAGAGGCCGTCCCGCATGGCGTGGAAGACGGCCGGCTGCAGCTCGCCGCTCTCTTCTTCGACGATTTGCAGATAGTCGTAGGGGCTCTGGGTCGTCATCGGCCCGGAGAACTCGATGTAGAGCTTCAGTTGGTTCTCTGGAAGCTCATCGGAGGTCGGGTAGATCTCGAGCACCCGCACCCGTTCCAGTTCGTTCGAGGATGCGCGGTCGCAGGCCGACAGAACCAGGGGGAGGAAGACGATCGTCGTTCGAACTCGGCGGAGAATCCGTCCGCGTCGGACCACGTCGGCACGGCTCGCTGCAGTCATTCTTCCTTCACCTGCGCGCTTCGACCGGCTCCGGCCTGGCCGGGTTCCGGGCGTGCAGCGAATGGCACGTTCGACGCAGTGGACCGACTAGACGGTGCGGGTCGATCCGGGGCTCGAAGACTCGCTCACTGAACGTAGCCCATCGCGCGGAGCGCTTCGAGCTCCTCGGGCGCCACTTCGTCCTCTGCTCCGGTCGCCGCGGAGGTGCGTGCCAAGGCCATCCAGGCGCGTAGCGCGCCTACGAGGCGACGGGCCTCAGCTGGGTGCTGTTCGAGAACGTTTTTCGTCTCCCCCGGGTCGTGTGCCAGGTCGTAGAGTTCGTAGTCGCGCGACTCCGCAGGACGCTCCTCGCGCGGCTCACGAAAGACCAGCTTGAAGCGCGCGCCGTGGACGGCGCGATGGTAGCGGCCGCTCGGTCGGCCCGCTTCGGCGAAGGCCAGAGCGCTGGCGTCTTCTTCGGCGGCGACGGCGGCCCAGGCGCGGCTCTCGCGCAGCATCTCCTGCGGCAGCTGGAGCTCGGGGATCAACGCCTGGAGGGTCGCCGGCAAGCCGACAATCTCGGTCGGCTGCTCGACCCGCTGCGCGGTCGAACCGTAGGGCAGCCGGACGAGGAGCGGGACGCGTGCGCACGGATCGTAGGCGTTGGCGCCGTGCTCGAAGTAGAGCCTGTGCTCGCCGAGGCCCTCGCCATGGTCGGCGAGGAAGATGGTCACGGCCGACTCCCACAGGCCGTGGTCTTCGAAGGTCGCCGCGAGCGAGGCGACCGCCCGGTCGACCTCGAGCACGTTGGCGTCGTATTGCGCTCGATAGAAGCGCAGGTCTCGCTCTTTGCCGATCGCCTTGGCCGGGTTGCCGGAGAGGTCCACCGATGCCGGCGAACTCGCCTCGTACAGCGCGTCACCCAAGAAGGGGTTCTGACGACCTTCGGGCAGGACATAGGGAGTGTGCGGGTCCGAGTAGTGGACCCAGAGGAAGAGACGTTCGGCGTCGCCGTGACGCTCCAGCAGCTCCTCCGTCAGACGGTTGACGCGCACTGCATGGAGGAACTCGCGCTGCGCATGCGGGTCGTCGGCCAGTTTGCCGCCCCAGGTCTCCACGTACTCGTCGAAGCCACGGTCCCACCCGAGATCTTTGGACAGGACAGCGTTCGAGACCACCGCGACGGTGCGAAAGCCCGCCGCCTGGAACAGCTCGGGGAGGATGGGCAACTCGTTTGGCACCCGGAGTGCCGCTCGATGAGTCAGACCGCTGCTCTGCGGATAGCGGCCGGTGAACATCGAGGCGAACGAGGTTCCCGTCTTCGGCCATTGCACGACGGCGCGCTCGTAGACGACCGACTCACGGCCGAGCTGCTCGAGAAACGGTGTGGTCGGGCGCTCGTAGCCGAGGAGACTGGTGTGATCGCCACGCAAGGTGTCGACCGTGACGAACAGTACGTGTCGCGGCGACTGCGGACGAATCTCCTCCTTCGAGGGCGCGGCGCAGGCGAGCGTTGTCGCGGCGAGCAGGGTCAGCGTCCAGGGGCGAGCGAGCATGGCCAGAGATTGCCACGACCGAGCGGCGCTTTCCACTCTCGGCTGCCGGATCGAGCGCCCTCTAGCGCGTCACCGGCTGGCCGCGCACGCCCACCGGGATCCGCCAGATGCGACCGCCGCGCCCACGACTTCTGGTGGTCGAAACGTAGATCGACTCGGGGTCGAACTCACCTTCGCCAAAGACGATGCTGGCGGCGCCGTAGACGTCGCGCGCGATCAGCACGAGCTGCTCCGAAGTCGGGTCGAAGCGCCAGATCTCGCCCGCCGGGCCGTTGGCGGCGATGTAGACGCGGCCCAGCTCGTCCATCGCGAGGCCGTCGTTGGCGGCGTAGGGGCCTGTGCTCGCCACCAACTTGGCGGCGCCCGCCGCCTTCCCGTCGGCGATCGGGATCGCCCACAGGGAGTCGTCGCGGACCACAGGGCGGATGCTCTTGAAGATCTGGGCGACGTAGAGCGTCGTACCGTCATCGGAGAGCGCCAGGCCGTTCGGGTGGTTGACCGCGGTGGAGAAGAGCTTCGGCTCGTTGTCCTCGCCAACGATGTGGATGTCGGCGGTTGCGTCGTCCGAGACCAGGAACGAGCCGTTCTCGAGCATGAGGACAAAGTTCGGATCTCCCATGCCGCCGTCGACGAGTGCGGTCTTCTCGCCCTCCGGCGTCACGCGCCAGATGATGCCGTCGTCGTTGCGGTCCTGGCGGAAGGCGTTGGTCGGCCCGAAGTCGGCCACCAGTAGGTCGCGCTCGCCAATTCCTGCGATGCCGAGGGTGGAGTAGAGATCGGTGAGCCGCCGAGCCGAACCGTCGGGAAGGACTTCATAGAGCGCTCGGTCCACGTTCGAGGGTTCCTCGTCGGTCGGCGACGGGTGACTGGCGGTGACGAACAGCCGACCCTCGCCGTTGAACGCGAGCCCTTCAGAGCCGCCGAACGGCTCCTGGAGGACCTCCTCCGCTTCGACCGGAAATCCCTCCGGAAGGTCGTTGACCTGGGCGAGCGCAGCCGCGGCCGCGAGGAGTGAGGTGAGTGCGAGTGACAGCGCCTTCATTAACTGAGTTCCTTCCGTTTTGGTTGCCGGTACCCGTTCTCTACGGGTGACACCGGGAGCGGGTTTTCCGAGAGGGTGGTGCGGATGGAGAGCGCGCCCCGAGTGTCGGTCGAAACGCGAGCGGTTGGCAATACGCTTCGATCGGTGCGATTGCGAAGGGCGGTGCAGTGGGGTGGTCGTTCGAGTCGCGGACCCGAGCCCCGACGCCGCCTGTTCCCGGCAGGCGGAAGCGGTGGTCAAGACCGTCTCGGTCGTGTACAATCTCCCGTCTTGCGGTCGCAGGCCAACGCGATCTTCGAGGTTGGTTAGATCACATTTCACTGCAACTCCAAGACCGCAACTTCAAGGCCGTCAATCCGAGACATTCAATTTCGAGGTCGTCTTTTCGAGGCCGTCTCTTCGAGGTAGGTACAGTGCCGAAACAAAAGACCCATCGAGGTGCCGCGAAGCGCTTCAAGGTAACCGGTGGCGGCAAGGTGATGCGCCACCACGCCGGAGCGTCCCACAATCTGGGAAAGAAGAGCATCAAGCGCAAGCGCAAGCTGCGCCAGTCGACCCAGGTCGCCGCGAAGTTCGAGAAGAAGGTCAAGGAGATCCTGGGTAACTAGACCGAAACATTCTCGGCCCGCCCTGGGGAGTGAACCGTCCCCGCAGGGCTGAGGACCGGCGGCGAACACCGTCAGCCGAAGCGCCTCAATCACGCCGAGACCGGCCACGACGCCGGACTTTCCAGCCTTTGGGCTACAGAAACGAGGTTCTGAGATGGCACGCGTAAAGCGCGGAAACAAGAAGACTCAACGCAGAAAGAAGATCCTCAAGCTCGCGAGGGGCTATTACGGCACCAAGTCTCGGGCTTATCGGATCGCCAAGCAGGCTGTCGACCGCTCGCAGGCGTTTGCCTACCGCGACCGACGCCGCAAGAAGCGCGACTTTCGCCGACTCTGGATCGTGCGCGTCAACGCCGCTGCGCGAATCAACGGCATCTCGTACAACCGCCTGATCGATGGCCTGAAGAAGGCCGGCTGCGAGCTCAACCGAAAGATGCTCGCAGAGGTCGCCGTGCGCGACCCAGAGGGGTTTACCGAGATCGCCGGCGTCGCCAAGGGCGCGCTGGGCATTCAAGCGGAAGCTTGAGCCGCGGAGATCTGTCATGAGCCCGCTGACGGAGCTGGCGGAGCTCTCCAAGCAGTTCGAGGCAGAGCTCGCCGAAGCTGCCGATACGGCAGCCTGGGAGGCGCTGCGCGTCCGCTGGATCGGACGTAAGCAGGGCATCGTTCGTGAGCGCCTGGCGGCGTTCAAAGAGGTTCCGAATGACCAGAAACGCGAGTACGGTCAGGCCGTCAACCAGCTGAAGCAGCAGGTGGAGAAGGGGCTTGCCGAGCGCGAGGCGAGTCTCGCCGCAGCGCCGGAGGCCGCCACTCCGGCTCTCGACGTGACCCTGCCCGGGCGGCGGCCGCTCCTGGGGAGCACCCACCCGGTCAACCGAGTCGCCGCCGAGATCGTCGACATCTTCCAGGGCCTCGGCTACAGCGTCGCCGAAGGCCCCGAGGTCGAGTCCGACTACTTCAACTTCGAGGCGCTCAACTTTCCCAAGGATCACCCGGCTCGAGATACGCAGGACACGTTCTTCCTCGAGGACGGGCGGGTGCTTCGCACGCACACCTCACCGGTTCAGATTCGGACGATGAAGGCGCGCAAGCCGCCGATCCGAATCCTCTGCTTGGGGAAGACCTTCCGCAACGACAACGACCTTCGGCACTCGCCGATGTTTCATCAGGTCGAGGGACTGGCGATCGCCGAGGGCATCACCTTCGGCCACCTCAAGGGTACGCTCGAGGCGTTTCTGAAGCGCCTCTTCGGGCCCGAGACGGGGGTGCGCCTGCGCCCCAGCCACTTCCCGTTCACGGAGCCTTCGGCCGAGGTGGACATCACCTGCACCTTCTGCCGGGGCGACGGCTGCCAGGTCTGCTCGAACACCGGCTGGATGGAGATCCTCGGTGCGGGCATGGTCGACCCCCGCGTGCTCGACGAGTGCGGGATCGACCCCGAGCGCTATAGCGGCTTCGCCTTTGGTCTCGGATTGGATCGCGTGGCGATGAACCGCTACGGCATCCCCAACATCCGCGTGCTGTTCGACAACGACGAGCGACTCCTGCGGCAGGTGAAGCGCTAATGGAGTTCTCACGCAACTGGATCGGGCGCTACGTCGACCTCCCCGAGCTCGACAAACTCTGCGACGCTTTGACCAAGTCCGGCCTGGCGGTCGAGGGGTTGCAGGAGCGAGACGGCGACGTCCTGATGGACCTCGACGTCACCACCAATCGTCCCGACTGCATGAATCACTTCGGCCTCGCGCGCGAGGTCGCCGTCCTTTTTGGTCTGCCACTGCGGCCGCCGGCGGTCGAGCTGAACGAGAGCGCCGAGCGCACCGACGAGCTGTTGGAGGTCGTGCTCACGGCACGCGAGTGCCCCGAGTACGTGGCCCGCATCGTCCGTGGTGTCCAGGTCGGGCCGAGCCCGGACTGGCTCAAGGAGCAGCTCGCAGCGATTGGTCATCGCTCCATCAACAACGTCGTCGACATCACGAACTTCGTGCTCTGGGAGACCGGCCAGCCGATTCACGCCTTCGATCTCGACAAGATCGAGGGCGACAAGATCGACGTGCGCTTCGCGCGCGAAGGTGAGTCGCTCAAGACGCTCGATGGCGAAACGCGAAAGTTGACGCCCGGCGTGCTGGTGATCACCGACGCCTCGGGGCCGATCGCCCTTGCCGGCATTATGGGCGGTTTCGATTCCGAGGTGACGGAGTCCACCCGGAACGTGCTCATCGAGAGCGGGCACTTCGATCGGACCGCGGTCCGTAAGGGGGCCCGCCAGCTCGGGATGCATACCGATGCCAGCCACCGGTTCGAGCGAGGCGCCGACCCGGCGGCCTGCCGCCCGGCGGCGGACCGTGTCGCCGCGCTGCTCCAGGAGCTCGCCGCGGGTGAGGTCTTGGCCGGGGCGATCGAGAATCCGCACCCCGACTACTTCGGCTCGTTCGAAGGCACGGTCGACCTCGGTCGTCTGAACCGGTTCGCTGGCGTGGAGTACGCCCCCGAGCGGATCGAAGGCGTCTATCGGGCGCTGGGCTTCGAGCCTCGGTCCGAGGACGGACGACTTCTGGTCACGGTTCCGACCTGGCGCTACTACGACTTCTGGCAGCGCCGGTCGGACGGTGACGTGTGGGAGGCTGATCTCTTCGAAGAACCGATGCGGATCCTCGGCTTCGACGAGATTCCGGCGGCCCTCCCAACCCTGAGCGACCCCGACGAGGGGAGCAGCCTGGAGCATCGCAAGCGCGAGAACATTCGAGAGCTGATCTCCGCTTGCGGCTTCTGCGAGGCGATCAACTTTGCCTTCCAGCATCGTGGTGCCGACCAGAGGTTCCCGGGCATCGGCGCGGTGGGCGAGCCGGTCACGATCGCCAATCCGTTGTCCGAGCAGTACGAGGTCATGCGCCGCTCGTTGTTGCCCAACCTGCTCGATAGCGCGCTCTTCAACACGCGCCGCGGGGCGACGGCCGTGCGCATCTTCGAGATCGGGCGCCTCTTCCCCGGCGGCGACGCAGAGGAGATCGAAGCGCTGGCACTCATCGACGGCGGATCGGGCTCGATCTGGGACCGACGCGCCGAGGTCGATCTGTTCACTCTCAAGGGCGTCCTCGAAGGTCTGTTCGAGCGCTTCGACGGTCGGTTGAAGGTGCGCGCCGCGGAACTGCGCGGCTTTGTCGCCGGCACCGCCAGCGAAGTGGTGGTCGGGGAACAGGTTGTCGGGTATCTGGGCGAGATCGAAGACGACGAGCTGAGCTTTCCACTCTACGCTGTCGAGCTCGCGACCTCTGCGCTCAACGAGGCGGAGCTACCCGAGCCGGTGCAGGCGCCCTCGAGGTTCCCGTCGGTCGACGCCGACCTGACCCTCACCCACGCCCTCGACGTACCCTGGTCGGAGATCTCGAGCGATATTGCGGCTGCGGAGGTCGAGTATCTGGCCGAGCATCGCCTCAAGGACAGGTACGCCGGCAAGGGGGTCCCGGAGGGGGCGGTCAATACGACGATTCACTTCCTCTACAATGCGGTCGACCGCTCTCTGACCCACGATGAGGTCAACGAGCGCCAACGGGCCCTGACGGAACGGCTCGAGCGGCGCTTCGGCTGGCGCGGTTAGAACGCTCGGGAGGTCGTGGATGGACGCACTCAAGGAGCTCGAAGAGAAGATCAGCGCCGCCGGCGAACAGCTACAGGCGCTGCGCAAGCAGAATCGCGGTCTCAAGACCAAGGTCAAGAAGCTCGAGAACGAGCTCTCTTCCTCATCGAACGGTGAGGGTTGGCAGGAGGAGCGCGCGGACATCCATCAGCGCGTGACCCGCCTGGTTCAGGGACTCGAACAGCTCCTGTAGCGCTCCGCCGACTCCCGCTCCAGAGCCCTTCCGCCCCCTTGTACGGCCCTTGCGCGAGGGGCGCGAGCGCTGTAGTCTCTCTCTTCAGATTTAGACGTATCTGTCTCAAAAGGCAGGAGAAAGACATAACGATGGCATCGAAGACAACCACTGCGACGGAGGTGGAGATCTTCGGCGCCGTCTACAACGTCAGAGGAGAGAAGGACCCTGAGTATCTTCAGGAGCTCGCCGGCCTCGTAGACAGCCGGATGCGCGAGATCGCGCGTCAGGTGTCGACGGTCGACTCAGCGAAGATTGCGATCCTGGCGGCACTCAATATTGCAGACGAACTTTTCCAATGCCAGAGGCATCAGGAAGGGAGTCGAACCGAAGTCGAGGAAAAGGTGACGGAACTCGCCGGAGAGCTGGACAAGGCTCTTCACGGATGAACGAGCTCCGCCACTTTGAAGGATGTGGGAATAGCATCCCCTGTGTGGTTTCGTGATGGGCGAGGCATTTGTAGAACCAACATTGCTTTCTAGGGAGTTCAATACTCGCGTGGCTTGTGCCAGCCCCGCCCGTACGGGGACGCTAATAGCTCGTGGTGAGGACACCCACCTGGTGAACATCAGGTTCTAAACGTTCCACCCACACGGCTTCGCGGGGGGTGCGGTTTCTCACCCCGGTCCCCTGGTTTCGACCCGCCCGATCTGGTGCCCTTTAACGGGGGACCAGTCCGTGGACAACAATCTACTGATCGCAGCCGTCGGCGGCGCCGCTCTTGCGGTGATCGTGGTCTGGTGGCTGTTCGTGCGGAGAGCCGCGGCTCGCGCGCAAGCTCAGGCCCAGCGGGAGTCGGAGAAGCTTCTCGACGAGGCCCAGCGCGAGGCGGAGGCGAAGCTGCGCGAGGCGGAGCTCACCGCCAAGGAGAAGCTGCACCAGGCTCGCAGCGAGTTCGAGCGCGCCTCTCGAAAGCGGCGTTCGGAGCTCGAGAAGCTCGAGCGGCGACTGACCCAGAAGGAAGACAACCTCGACAAACGACTCGACGACTTCGCCGAGAAGGAGAGGCACCTCAACCAGCGAGAGAAGTCGATCGGCGGTCAGGAGAAGCGACTGACACAGCGGCAGGAGGAGCTCGAAGAGGTCATCCAACAGGAGCGCAAGAAGCTCGAGCAGATCGCCGGTCTCACGGCCCAGCAGGCGAAGGAGGATCTCACCAAGAGCATGCGCGACGAGGCCCGAATGGAGGCCGCGCACATGGTCAGCAGGATCGAGGAGGAGGCCCGAGAGCAGGCGGCGCGCAAGGCGCAGAACATCGTCGGCATGGCGATCCAGCGGGCCGCGTCCGACTACGTCGCGGAGACCACCGTGTCGGCGGTCATGCTGCCGTCGGACGAGATGAAAGGGCGCATCATCGGCCGCGAGGGGCGCAACATTCGGGCGTTGGAAGCGGCGACCGGAGTCGATCTCATCGTCGACGACACGCCCGAAGCGGTCATCCTTTCCGGATTCGATCCGTTCCGGCGCGAGATCGCGCGGGTGGCGCTCGAGAAGCTCATCGCCGACGGCCGCATTCACCCGGCGCGCATCGAAGAGGTGGTCGAGAAGGTGAAAGCGGACTTCGACCAGCGCATTCGCCAGGAGGGCGAGGCGGCGCTGTTGGAGCTCAACATCCCGAACGTCCACACTGAGCTCGCCAAGCTGATGGGCCGGCTGAAGTACCGGACCTCGTACGGCCAGAACGTGCTGCAACACAGCAAGGAGGTTGCCTTCCTCGCCGGCACCATGGCCGCTGAGCTCAAGGTCAACGTTCCGGTGGCCAAGCGCGCCGGCCTGATGCACGACATCGGCAAGGCGGTCGATCGCGAGATGGAGGGCACTCACCTCGAGATCGGCATCAACCTCCTGCGCAAGTACGGCGAGACCGAAGAGGTCGTGCACGCCATGGCCTGCCATCACGGCGACTACGATCCCGAGACGGTCGAGGCGGTGCTCGTCACCGCCGCCGACGCACTCTCGGCGGCGCGCCCGGGCGCGCGGCGGGAGATTCTCGAAACCTACGTCAAGCGGCTCGAGAAGCTCGAGGAGCTCGCATCGAGCTTCAAGGGCGTACAGAAGAGCTTCGCCATCCAGGCCGGGCGTGAAATCCGAGTGATCGTCGACAGCAAGAAGCTCGCCGACGAGCAGGCCGTCTGGCTGTCACGCGACATCGCGAAGAAGGTGGAGTCCGAGCTGACCTACCCCGGTCAGATCAAGGTCACCGTCATTCGTGAGACGCGCTCGATCGAGTACGCGAAGTGAAGGCGCTCCTGGTCGGCGACGTCATCGGCAAGCCCGGTCGCCGGGCTCTGGCCGACATCCTGTCGGGGATCATCGACCGGCATCGGATCGACTACACGGTGGTCAACGTCGAGAACTCGGCGGGTGGTTTCGGCGTGACGCCTTCGGTGGCGCGCGAGCTGGCGGAACTGCCGATCGACTGTTTTACCAGCGGCAACCACATCTGGGACAAGCGCGAGGGGATCAGTGTTCTCGAAGGCGATCCGCGCTTCCTTCGGCCCGCCAACTACCCGGAGGGGAACCCGGGCAGCGGCCTCTACGTCGGCGAGACGGCGGCCGGAATTCGGGTGGCGACCATTAACCTCGAGGGGCGTGTCTTCATGAAGCCGCTCGACTCTCCCTTCGAGGTCGCCGATCGGCTGATCGAGGACCTCGACAAGAAGGTCAAGGTCGTGCTGGTCGACTTCCACGCCGAAGCGACGAGTGAGAAGCAGGCGCTCGGCTTCTATCTGGACGGGCGCGCAAGTGTGGTCGTCGGCACTCACACGCACGTACCGACGGCCGACGAGAGGGTGCTGCCGCAGGGCACCGCGTTCCAGTGCGACCTGGGAATGACCGGCCCCTACGAGTCGATCATCGGTATGCGCGTGGACAAGGTTCTGCGACGGTTCAAGCTACACTCGCCGGGAGCGTTCGAGGTGGCCAAACGCGACGTACGGCTCGCGGCGGTGGTGGTCGATATCGACGAAACCAACGGAAAGGCACGGAGCATCGAACGGCTCCTGATCAAACATGAAGTCAGCTAAGGGCGTCCCCTCGCTCCAGGAGCTCCGTGACACGCCGGGGCGGGAGCCGGTGTCGGTCATCATCACGACCTACAACGAAGAGCGAAACATCGTCGACTGCATCGAGTCGGTGCTCTGGGCCGACGAGATCCTGGTGGTCGACTCCTACTCGAAAGACTCCACGCTCGAACTCGCCAAACCGTACCCCGTAAAGATTCTGCAGCGGGAGTACTTCGGCTCGGCTGCTCAGAAGAACTGGTCGATGGACCAGGTCGAGCACAACTGGGTGCTGATCCTCGACGCCGACGAGCGGGTCCCCGAGGAGCTCGCGCGAGAGCTGCTGTCGCTGGCGATCGAAGGGCCGCGTTTCAACGGCTACTACATCCGGCGACGCAACATCCTGCTCGACCGCACGATCCGTCATTCGGGCTGGTCGACCGACAAGGTCATCCGCTTCTTCTCGAAGACGAAGGGCCGCTATCCGAACCGGCGGGTACACACCGACCTCGACATCAGCGGGCCGATCCCGACCCTGCGCAACCCGCTCGTCCACTACACCTACCGCGACTTCGACCAGTACTTCGAGAAGCTCCTGAACTACGCCGAATGGGGTGCAGCGCAGGGCTTCCGAGAGGGCCGTCGTGTCGGGTTCTTGTCGGTAGCCGGCCGGCCGCTCTGGCGGTTCTTCCGGACCTACATTCTCCAACTCGGCATTCTCGATGGCCTCCATGGTGTTGCGGTCTGCGGCCTCCAGGCGGTTGCCGTCTTCCTCAAATACCTGCGGCACTGGGAGTACGGGATTCGCGAAAAGATGGGCGAAGAGATCGATCTGCCCGCCTTCGACGAAGACGAGAAGACCTGGCAACGGCCGGAGTGAGTGCTAGCTAGGTCGTCGAGACTTCGGTCCGGTGCGGCCGAAGACTCTACGATTCGGCACGCCACTCGACCCGGTAGTAGCCCTTCGCCCGCTCTACTCTCACCTCCAGGCTCCACCTGCCGGAGATCAGATTCTCGAGCGGACCCGTGTCGAGCTTGATGTTGCCGTCGATCCCTTGCCCTTCCAGGCGCACCTCGCCCTCGGGGTCGGTGAGCTTCCAATCGATCCTTCCCGACCTCACTCGGGCGCGCACCAGAAGGCGCGCGCTCTCCGCCTCGCTCGGCATATTGAGTTCGAACTCGTGCTGCTCCGTCTCGCCGGTGAGCTCAATGTGCTCGCTGAGAGTGCTGCGGTCCGCGGCGGCAACGAACGTGGATGCCATGCAGAGCAGCAACACGCCCGCAACGACTTGTCGTCTTTCCATCAGGTCTCCTTTCGGTTGACCTGGGTCTACCGCAAGGTCTGTGCCGGTCGAGGAGCGCCTCGAACCAAGGTAGAGCCCTTCCTCGACGGCACGGGCCCCGGACAGTTGTCCGGCGCAACCGGACAGCTGTCAAGCTGCCGAGACGATCTAGGTGTGGAGATCGACCGGCCGTGCCGCACCCTTCATCGGTAGCGGCCGGAGGCGGCCGCGCCGCTCAGCCTCGGCGCCGAGAGGAAGGCGCCGAGCCATCGAACCGCTCGTCGGGCCAGACCGGAGTTGCGCGCGCGGTCGTGGCCTTGCGCACCGTCACCGCGAAGAGCCGAACTCCCGCTTCGTCGGGAAGCTGGAGCACGGAGAGCGCCGCATCGCTTCGTCGTCGCATGGCGATCTCGTACCGGTAGAGGTAGGCGAACTCGTACGGGAGGTTGGTGCCCTCTCTGTCGTGCAGGTGCGTGGCCACGAAGGCGACGCGGTCGGCGACGAGCGTCTCCGGCCGAATCGGTCCCCAGTGGACGCGGCCGAAGGCGCGGCGGTGTGAGGCGTGGCCGATCGGCCCACGGTAGGCGCCGACTTGTAGCGGGCGCGTCTCACCGTTGACCCGGAACTCGACGTCGACTCGCTCGAGGGCGGCGGCGAGGATCAGCACGCTGCGCCAGTTCCCCTCGGGCAGCGGTACCTGCTGGCCACGACACGTCATGCAGTTCGGGGCGTCCCCGGGACCCAGTTCGAACGGCACGCCACCGTCGTCGATCGATTCCGGGAAGAGCTCAGCTGGTAGCGAGTGCCCGCGGCCGTCGAGGTCGGCGCCAGACTCGCCGTCGAGGCTGGTACCCCGGGTGTCGAACGCGAGTCGCACGGGCTGGGCCGCCGGCGTTTTTGCCGCCGCTTCGTCGGTGTCGAGGCGGAGTGCAAAGGTGCGGGGCTGGAAGGCTCCGAGTCGAGTGACCAGCTTGCCCTTCTTCAGCTTGGCTTTGCTCTGGATCCGTTCTACGCCGTCGGTCTCTTCGGCGGTTTCGATCGGTCGGTCGAGGGCGAGGCGAACCTTCTTCTGCTCCTCTCCGGCGAGCTCTTGCAGCCGCACGATCCAGCTCTTGCCGTCCTCGGAGCGCTTGAGAGCGCGAATCGCGACCTGATCGTGGGTCAGCGAGGCGAGCGACAGGCGTCGAGGGCGCTCGCGATCGCGGCGGTCCACCTGGAAGGCCCGTAGCGGTTGGTTGAGCCGAGCCGCCTCCTCGACCGTACCGTTTCGCCAGTCGTCTGCATGGCTGTAGAGGGCGTAGGTGAACCGATGGAGCGCCCAGTCCTGCGTCATCTGGTGGGCGTGCCCCTTGGCGGCCCAGGGCGACCTCACGAGGGTGAGCCGGAGCGCTTCGTCTCGGGGTCGATCCCAACCGTACTTGCAGTCGGTCAAGATCGAGACGCCGCGCGCGCCGCCGGCGACCGAGAGGTCTGCCCACTGCTGAGCGGGCACCTCGTAGCTCGCCTCTCGGTTCACCCCGCGCTCGATCGCTCCCAGCCCCAGGTCGTAGGTCGATTGAGACGTCGCGTCGCCGAAAGGGAACGACGCTTTGAGCATGCGTCCCCAGGTGCGCCACTCGAGGCGGTTGTCGATCTCGATGCGGTTGCCGGCGCCGCCCGCGTGCAACCGAATGGTCTGAACGAGAGTCGATCCTCGCGCCGCGCGCCGCACCTCGAGAGCGACACGAGCCGCCCCGGTCTCGACGATGCGGCAGCCGAGGCGGCGACGCATCGGCCGAGGAGTCGCCATTACGTCGGAGTAGTGCATCTCCCAGGCGGGGAACTTGGACGATCGATCGGGCAGGAGCTGAAGCTCGAGCGGCTCGGTCAGTAGGTCGACCCCGAGCGACTTGTCGTGGATGTGCACGAGGTCTCCACGTTTGCCGATCTCGAGGCGGTAGCGCTCGTTCTCGAGCGAATCGTGGCGGACGTGGAGTTGTCGCGGGAGGTGGCAGGGCGCGTCGGCTGGGCGGACGTCGAAGACCGCGAACCCGAGCCCCCTCACCGACGCGAGGAACACGATCCGCATGCGCCCGCCCGGTAGGCGAGTGCATTGAGACGGCACCTCTTCACCCTCTGCGTCGAAGACGCGAACCGCGGCCGGCGGGTGCTCACCGAAGCGGAGTTCAGCTTCGACCGGATCTTCCCGGTCGATCGAGAGCGCGTTGAAGACGACGAGCGGCAGCCCGTCGGCGGAGGTGTCGAGTCGCTCGGCGATGGCGGCGACGGAATCGGTCAGCACCGAGCGGAACCGGTTCTCCGCCAGCGCTTCGTCGTTCCAGGAGAAGTTGTACGCCTGGGGGATGCTGGTGCCGGTGAGGTCGTCGTGCATCTGGTGCCAGAGGAACCTCAGCCAGCCCTGCTCGAGAGCCGCAGCGGGGTAGGGCACGCCGGCCTGCCAGGTGGCGCCGCAGGCGGCGCGCTCGGCGGCTTCGGCGAGCTGCTCGTTACGCCGGTTCCAGCGCTTCATCGAAGCCAGGGAGGTGTAGCAACCTGGGCCGTGCTCGGGGAGGAGGAGCTCGCCGCGGTGACGAGGCAGTCGGTCGGTTCCGGCCGCCTCGACTTCGCGGAAGAACCGGTCCGACCGGTCGTGAACGATTCGGAGTGGGCCGGGCTCTTCCAGGCTGCGGGAGAGCCACTCGATCGAGGCCTCGTCCGGAGCGCCGCCTCGGTCGCCGATGCCGAAGTACTTGTAGCCGACGCGGAGCCCGGTGCTCTCGCCCAGATCGCGAACGCGCTGCCGCCAGCGGGCGGCGCGGCTCAGGTCCTCTTCGATGCCGTCACCGTAGCCCTCCGGGTCGAGCGCTGCGATGAGCTCGCCACCGTCCGGCCCTTCCCAGATGCCGACGTCAAACGGCGCCTCTCCGGGGCCGACCCACTTGATGAGCTTCTGCGACGAGAATCCGGTGAGGCCGCAGTGGGCCGCGATCGTGGGGAAGCTCCAGCCGAAGCCGAAACAGTCGGGCAGGAAGACATCGCAGGCGTTGGCGTCGAGCTCGCGTTCGAAGAAGCGTTGCCCGTAGAGGAACTGGCGGTAGAGCGATTCCGGGGAGGCGAGGTGAACGTCGACCGACTCGAGCATGTTGCCGGCGACGGTCCAGCGCCCTCGGGCGACATACTCGCGCAGCCGCTCCCAGGCCTCCGGGTAGTACTCGCGGATGAGCATGTAGCGGAAGGCGCCTTCCCAGCTCAGGGTGTAGTGCGGGTACTTCTCGAACAGCGCGAAGTTGCCGTCGAGCGTCGCCGGGAGGTACTCCTCGATCGTCCGCTGGATGGTCCACCGCCACTGCGTGTCGAGGTGAACGGTGGCGACCACATAGAGGTTCCCTTCGGCACCGGGAGCCGCTGACTCTACGTCGATCTCGGTCGGTTCAGGGGCTTCCATCCTCTGCATTCTGACTCAGGTAGCTCGGCGGAGCGACTCCGGTGGGCGGTACAATGCGCGGTCGATGAAACAGGCACGAGTACGGACGACGATTGGGTGCGCCGCTCTGGCGTTTGTCCTGGGCGCCGGCTTGGCGAGTGCGCAGGAGGGGAGACCGGCGGTTCAGCTGATGGCCGGGGTCTTCAACGTCGGCAAGACGCCGACCCAGACTGAGGCTGGCATCGAGCTGCGCAAGCCGATCCCGTGGTGGGGCCTCGAACTGGCGGGCGGCGTTGCGGCCTCCGAAGAGGACTCCCTCTGGGTCCACTTCGGCTTGCGACGCGACTTCGACGCCGGAACTCGGTTTGTCATCGCGCCGGGCTTCGCCCTCGCCTACTACGACCAGGGCGACGGCAAGAACCTCGGTGGCGACTTCCAGTTCCGCTCCTCGATCGACTTCGGTTTCCGGGTCACCCACAGGAGCCGACTCGGCGTGACCCTCTACCACATGTCGAACGCCGGCCTCGAAGACTTCAACCCCGGTGCCAATTCGGCGGTGCTCAGCTACAGCGTGCGTCTGAAGGGGCGCTAGAACGCACCCCGCCGCAGCTTGTCTGACCTGATGTCGGGCGGACGGTGAGTCGCTTTCGGGACCGTCTTGCGAGGCGCTAGGAGTCGGCCCAGATCTTCCAAGGCGCGTCTGCCTTCCAACGCTCGTTGAGGTGCAGATAGTCGCGGAAGGTGTCCATCGATTCCCAGTAGCCCTCGTGCTGATAGACGGCGAGCTGGCCGTCGCGGGCGAGGTCGCGAAGCGGTTGAAACTCCAGGAACAGCTGTGGGTCGTCGCTCAAGTAGTCGAAGACCTCTCGCTGGAAGACGAAGAAGCCGCCGCTCACCACCCCTTCGGCGACCGTCGGCTTCTCGTTGAACTCCTGGGCGACTCCGTCCTCGACGGTGATCTCACCGTAGCGCGACGTCGGGTGGACTCCGGTGACGGTAGCGATTCGGCCCTTGTCGTGGTGGTACGCGAGGAGTTTGTCGACGTCGATGTCGCTGACCGCGTCGCCGTAGGTGAAGAGGAACGTGTCTGAGTCGATGTAGTCTTTGACCATGCGGAGTCGGGCGCCCGTGCCGCTGGTCTCTCCCGTCTCGGCGCAGGTCACCTTCCACGCCTCGTCTCCACGCCGATTGTGGAAGTCGACTCCGTCGGGGTTGTCCATCGTCACCGTGAAGTCCCGCATCATCTCGTGATAGCGCAGGAAGTACTGTTTGATCACCCAACCCTTGTACCCGAGGCAGAGGATGAACCTGCCCACGTCGTAGTGGCCGTAGATCTTCATGATGTGCCAGAGGATCGGTCGACCTCCGATCTCCACCATCGGCTTGGGTCGGACTTCGGTCTCCTCCCGCAGCCGGGTGCCCTGGCCTCCGCAGAGGATCACCACCGGCATGTCTGACTTGGGGCTGGGCGCCATGAGACTCTCCTGGGGCGGAAGTGTCGGTTTTGTCCTGTTTTTTGCTGGGATTTTGCGGAGCAACCGCGTTCGAACTCTAGCATAGCGAGACCGGAGTGATCCTTGCATTCCGATGCCGAGATGGGTAACCGGCTCGCTACACTCCTCGTCGTGGTTCGCGGTCCATTCCTCTGCCTCTGTTTCGGCCTCGTGGCGCTCGGTTGCCACGAGCGTGCGGACGAGTCGGCCCGACTCGACGCGTCGATCCCGGGCGAGACAGCGATCCCTGGGGCGGCTGGCGAGCCGGAGTCGGAGGCCGAGCCGTCGAGAGCTCCGGTCGCCGGACCCGCGGGACTCCTGGTGTGGGAGTCGAATCGGTCGGGAGCGTGGCGCATCTGGGCGCGGGCGCTCGAGGGCTCAGAGCCGCAGCAGCTGACGCCCGACGAGCGCGGACGTCGGCACTGCTGTCCGCATCTCTCACCCGACGGCGAGTGGGTCGCCTACCTCAGTCTGCCCGAAGGCAAACCGAAGTACTCCGCCGGCCGGGTGAGCGGACCGCTGCGCCTCGTGCGCCCCGACGCCAGCGACGAAAGGGAACTGGCCCCCGCGGCGCGTACCTACTTCGAACATCGAGCTGCGGTCTGGCGATCGGAGAACGAACTCATCTACATCGACGGGGACGGTCGGACCGTGATGGTCGATGTCGAGTCGAACGCGGTCGAGCCCCTGACGTCCGAGCCGGTCGACGAGTACGGCTACCTGGTCGACAGCCGACTCGCTTGGGCGACCGATGGCCGTGCCGGCTTCTCGACCTATCGCTCGGCCGACAAGCGCATCATCGACCTGCACGAGAACCGGGGCTGCCAGCCCTACTTCTCCCACGACGGGCGCTGGGGCTTTTGGATGGCGGGTGCCGGAGGGCCGATCAGCCGTTTTGATCTGGCATCCGGCCGGGCGTCGCCGATCTTGCACAAGAACGACGAGCGGATGCCGAATGGGCTCGGCTATCTCTATTTTCCGATGCTGTCGCGCGACGGCTCGATGCTCGCCTTTGCGGCCTCGCGCGACGAACACGACCACTTCCGGAGCGACTACGAGCTGTTCGTTGCGGAGGTGGACGCCGATCTCGAGCTGATCGGCGAGCCCGTACGCATGACCCATGACCCCTCGACCGACCGGTACCCGGACGTCTGGGTGCGTCCTCTGCCACTCGGTCGCTTCGTTGGAGAGGCACCCCTCACGGTCGAACTCGAAGCCCCGGACGCGGGAGACTGGGAGTGGCAGATCGGAGAGGCCGCCGAGCCGCCCGGCCGAACCGCGCGACACCTCTTCGAGCGACCCGGGCGATACGACCTCGTCGCTCGGCGGGGAGAGCGTGAGGTGCGTGGCCTAGCGGTGATCGCAGAAGCGCAGCCGCCGCGACAGACCGGCAGCGCCGTTTTCGAAAGTGGTCGGGTGGTTGAGGTGACCTTCGACGAACCGTTGGGAGGGCCGATGCCGAGCGCGACGCTCGACTCCGGCGTCGCCGTAGCACAGACAACTCGGGTCGACGACGGCCGGACCCTTCGCCTCGAGCTGGAGCGGCCGCTTCTCGGTGGTGACACGCTGCGCCTCGAGGGCGTCGTCGATCGGGCCGAGGTGCCGAACCGAGCCGAACGTCTGGAGATCGAGATCGCGCCGCCGCTCTGGCCGAGCGACCGCCGGCAGCTCGCCTTCCTGTGGACTCACGGCGCTGCGCCCAACCTGGTCTTCGACCCGGAGCTCGATGCCGATCGCGCGAGTTCCGTGACGCCGCAGGGTCGGGCGGTTCTGGATCACTACTTCAGGATGCGGTTGGGTCGGGGAACGTTTATCGCCGGCGAGCGGGACGCCGACGCCGTTCTCCGAGCCGCCCGCGGATCGAACCGACTGAGTCTCGAAGCCACGGTTCGACCGGGCCGCTCGGGTCTGCTGGTCGGTATGGGAGGGCTCCATCTCAACTTTGCCCTTCGCGCGGAAGCGGGGCGTCTGCGCATCTCCCTCCGCACCGGCAACCGTGGTCCAGGGGCGTTTCAGAGCGCCCAGGTGGCTCGGTACGAGCCCGGAGAGACTTTGCACCTGGTGGTGACCTACGCACCCGGTCGTTTGGCGGCCTACGTCGACGGTAAGCCGGTCGGCGAGTGGCCGATCGCCGGCGACTTCTTTCACTGGAAGCGCTTCCCGTTGGCCTTCGGTGAGGGCGTCGAGGTCGGCGCCGGCGAGTCCGCGACGATCGAAGGGGTTGCGATCTACGGCCGGATTCTCGAGCCGACCGAGGTGAAGGAGAACTTCGAGCGGTTCGGAGCGCTCCGAGACCGTAGAACCGTGGTGCCGAGCCTGGTCATCGAGGCCGAGCGGGTGGCCATCACGCGAGCGCCCCAACTGGCCGAGATCAGTCCTTACACCGAGGCGCTGGTGGTCGACGAGTGGCGCGTTCAGGAGATCGTCGAGGGCGATTCGCCGGGCGAGCTGGTGCGGGTCGCACGGTGGGCGATTCTCGATGGTGAGCGCGAAGCGAGCGAAGGGGTCGGCGAGCGGCGCCGACTGACACTCGAGCGCTTCGACCTCAACGCGCAACTCGAGGGGGTCTTCCTCGCCGACGATCTCGAGGGGCGCGGACCGCTCTTCTACCTAGTCGACTGAGTCCGGTCGTGGTCTTCAGCTCCCATCTCTTCGTCTACTACTTCCTGCCGCTGGCGCTCGGCCTCTACTACGTCGCCCCGCGCCGTCTCCGCCATCTGGCGCTGACGCTCCTCAGCTACCTGTTCTACGGTTGGGCCAACCCGGCCTTTGTCCTACTGATGTTCGGTTCGACCGTCGTCGACTACGTGTGCGGTCTAACCATCGCCGGAGGGTTCGGTGGCGGGCGCATCGAGACCCTCCAACCCGGGACACCGCGCACCCACGTGCAGCGCTGGGCGGTTGCTGTCTCGATCGCGACCAACCTCTCGCTGCTCGGCTTCTTCAAGTACTTCAACTTCGGCGTCGACAGCTACAACGGTCTCGTCGCCTGGCTCGGTCTCGGTGGTTGGACGGTCGAGTCGACCCTGCGCATCGCTCTACCGCTCGGCATCAGCTTCTACACGTTCCAGTCGATGAGCTACACCATCGATGTCTTTCGCGGCGACGCGCGCGCACTGCGCAGTTTTGTCGACTTCGCCTGCTACGTCTCCATGTTCCCGCAGCTGGTCGCGGGGCCGATTGTCCGGTTTCGAGACGTCGCCGACCAGCTCCGCGAGCGTCTTCACACGCTCGACAAGTTCGCTCGTGGGGTGGCCTTTCTGACGCTCGGGCTGGCCAAGAAGGTGCTTCTCGCAAACCCCTGCGGCAAGGTGGCCGACGCGACCTTCGACGCCGCCACTGTTGCGGCGCTCGACGCCTGGTACGGCCTTCTCGCCTACAGTTTGCAGATCTACTTCGACTTCAGCGGCTACTCGGACATGGCGATCGGACTTGGCCTGATGCTCGGCTTCTCGTTCGCCAAGAACTTCGACGCGCCCTATCGGGCCGAGTCGATCACCGACTTCTGGCGGCGGTGGCACATCTCGCTCTCCTCCTGGCTGCGCGACTATCTGTACAAGCCGCTCGGTGGCAACCGCCGTGGTCCCGGCCGAACGTACGTGAACCTAGCGCTTGTCATGCTGCTCGGAGGGCTCTGGCATGGTGCCGCCTGGAAGTTTGCCGTCTGGGGAGGGCTCCACGGACTGTTGTTGGCGGGTGAACGGGCACGCGGCAAGCGGAGCCTCTATGGCTCGTCGCCGATGGCGGTTCGAGTGGCTTCGACGTTTGTTCTGGTGTCGATCGGCTGGGTCTTCTTCCGAGCACGCGATCTGGGGCACGCGTTCGACTACCTCGGGTCGATGGTCGGACTCGTCCAGGCGGCGCCGAGCGCGGCTCTGCTTTCGGGGTTGATCTATCAACCGTTCTATCTGGGGGTGATCGGGTTGGGAGCGGCGGTCGTCTTCCTGGCGCCGCAAAGCTGGAACTGGACGCGCCGTCTGCCGGTCTGGAAGGTGTGTCTCCTGGTTGTCTTGCTCTGGCTCTCGTTGGTGATGCTCAACACCCAGGCGTTTAACCCGTTCATCTACTTCATCTTCTGATCATGTCGACCTCTCATCCAACTTCGCGCGGACAGCGGGCCGAGCACGACCTCGGGGCCACACAGATCGCGCGACCCTTCGCAGGGCTGCTGGTCGGACTCTTCCTCTTGACTGTCGTGAGTGTGCCGGTGGTCGAGGAGTGGCGCCGCTTCCGTTCCGGCGACGGCGCAGAGCGGCTGGTTCTCCTGGAACTGCCGGGCGCGGTGGCCGACGCTGCGAGCGTTGCGCGCAGCAAGGGTGCGTGGGCTGGGAACCTGGCCCTTCAGGAGGCGGTCGGCCAGACCGAGCACCGGCTGGAGGACGAGTCGTTTCTCCGCGGTGTCCTCTTGCCGCCGGTTCAGAGCCTGCTCCTGCGGACGCTGGGCCTCGGCAATGAGCAGGTCTACCCGGGGGCGGAAGGATGGCTCTTCTATCGAGCCGACGTCGACCACGCGACCGGCCCGGGGTTCCTCGAAGCGTCGCGGCTCATCGAGCGGCAGCGGGGCGGCGACGCGTGGGAGCCGAGCGTTCAACCCGACCCACGGATTGCCCTTCTCGAGCTTCATCGCGATCTGATGGCGAGAGATATCAAGCTGCTGGTCGTGCCGACGCCGGTCAAACCGACCCTCCTGCCCGAGCGGTTCGGGCGCCGTGGTGGCGCGAGCCCGGCTCGCAATCGCTCCTACGATCGTTTTGTCGATGAACTCGAGGCGGCGGGGCTCCGCGTGTTCGACCCGTCGGCCGCCCTGGCGTCGGTCCCAGAAGGGGCCTATCTGCGCACCGATACGCACTGGACGCCCGCGGGACTCGAGGCCGTCGCTCGCACCCTGTCGAACGAGCTCGAACGGACGTTCGAACTCGGCCCACGAGAGAGTTCCTACATCGAGCGGCCGGCGACGGTCGACGGACAAGGCGATCTGGTCGCCATGCTGGCGCTGCCCGAGAACGGGTCCCCGGTGCCGGAGCGCACCGAGATTCGGGTGGTTACGGACGCCTTCGGGAGCTCGTGGCGCCCCCGAGCTGACGCTGCCATTCTGATTCTCGGTGACAGCTTCACCAACGTCTTCTCCGACGCCCGGCTCGGCTGGGGGAGCGGCGGTGGCTTTGCGGAGCGCCTCTCGTACCACTTGAGCCGCCCGGTGGATCGCATTGCACTCAACGCCGGTGGCGCCTACGCTTCGCGCGAGGCGCTGGCCCGAGAGCTCGAATCGGACGACGATCGGCTGGAAGGCAAGTTGGTCGTCCTCTACCAGTTCGCCACCCGCGAGTTGAGCTTCGGAGACTGGCGACACGTCCCTCTGCCGCCTTCGGGTCGAGTCGAGGAGGAGAGATGATCGGAAAGACCCCCCTGATGAAGCTGCGCCAGCTCCCCGGAGCCGATAGCGCCGCGGTCTACGTGAAGCTGGAAGGGGCGAACCCCACCGGCAGCATGAAGGATCGAATGGCCCTTTCGATGATCGAGGGCGCCGAGCGGCGCGGAGAGCTGGGGCCCGGTGGACGAGTTGTCGAGTACACCGGCGGCAGCACCGGTAGCTCGCTCGCCATGGTCTGTGCGATGCGCGGCTACGACGCTCACTTCGTTTCGTCCGACGGCTTCTCCGAAGAGAAGCTGCAGACGATGCGGGCCTTCGGTGCGACGCTGGAAGTCATCCACGCCGAGGGGGGCGTTCTGACCGCGGATGTCATCGATCGGATGATCGCGCGGGCCAAGGAGCTGATCGGCGAACCCGGCACCTTCTGGCCCGACCAGGTGAACAACCTCGACAACAAGCGCGGCTACCACGGCATGGGGCGCGAGATCGTCGAGGCGCTCGACGGCCGAGTCGACGAGTTTGTGGTCGCCGTCGGGGGCGGAGGTTGCATTTCGGGCAATGCAGAGGTTCTCAAGGAGTCGACACCGGCGGTGCAGGTCGTGGGGGTCGAGCCGTACAACGTGCGCAACGTCTCGGGCGGTGATACGAGCGGTACTCACCGGCTGGAGGGCATCGGCCTCTCGTTCGTGCCGAAGATTCTGCGCCGTGATCTGATCGACCGGGTCGTGCCGGTGCGCGACGAGGACGCCTACCGGACAGCGCGCGAGCTGGCACAGCGCGAGGGCATCCTGGGCGGCGTCACCTCGGGGGCGAACGTCTGGGCGGCGCTCGAGCGGGCGCGCGAGCTCGGCCCGGGCAGGACCGTCGTCACGGTCATCATCGACAGCGGTTTGCGCTACCTCAACGGCGACCTTTTCTTCGGAGACCCCGAGCGTGACCTGCCATAGAATGACGCGGTCCACGCCGGGTTCTTCGGCGGTGGCTTCAGACGAAAAACGAAGGGTTCCCACAGTGCTCAGCTACTCGAAGAAGGGGCGGCTCTCCGCCGGCGCTCTGATCGTCGGAGCGGCGGTCGCCATCGGCTCGTTTGTCGGCTGCGGCTCCAACGTTCCGGAGAAGTCCAACATCCTCCTCATCACCATGGACACCCTACGCGCGGATCACCTCTCGATGTACGGCTACGCCCGCGAGACCTCTCCGGTCCTCGACGCGCTCGCCGCGGAAGGGGTGCGCTTCGACAAGGCGGCCGTGCAGTGGCCGAAGACCGGCCCGTCGTTCGCCTCGATGTTCACCGCGACGTTCCCCAAGAACAACGGCATCGTGCGCAAGATCGGCATCCCTCTGCCGCAGAAATTCCTCATGCTGGCGGAGACGCTCAAGAAGCAGGGCTACCAGACGCACGCGGTGGTCGCCAACGGTGCGGTCGCGAGCGACTTCCACTTCGACCAGGGCTTCGACACCTACGTCGAGTCGTGGCAGCAGCCGCCGCGCGACGATGGCGCCGACCCGAACGGAGCCGGCGTGGTGAACGAGCTGGTGCGGTCGATCCTGGACAAGTTCGAGGACGATAAACCGTACTTCTTGTGGGTCCACTACCTCGACCCGCATTTCCCGTACACCCCGCCTGGCGAGTGGTCCGACAAGTTCCAAAACGACGAGCACTTCGACGACTCGGTGCGCATTCCCCTCGACCCGACCAAGTCCAAGTACGACATGGTGAGGCTCGGTCGTGACCAGATCCTCGACGACCGCGACGACCTGGGCTTCTACGTGGCGCGCTACGACGCCGAGATCGCCTACAACGACGCCATGCTGGGAGAGCTGCTCGACACTCTGCGCGGGCGAGGAATGCTCGAGCAGACGCTGACCGTCTTCACCTCCGATCACGGCGAGTCGCTCGGAGAGCACTACTACTACTTCGATCACGGTCGATTCGGATTCCAGACCTGTGTGAACGTGCCGCTCTTTTTCCACTACCCGGGTGTGCTCGAGCCACGCGTCGATACCGAGCCGGTCATGTTGATCAACCTGACGCCGACCGTTCTCGAGTTCGCCGGAGTGGAGCTGCCCGACGGTGAGTGGATGCAGGGACGCTCGCTCCTGCCACGCCTTCAGGGCGAGCCGATCGCCCGAGACGATCCGAACTATGCCTTTTCAGAAGCGGGCTACGGGCGCCGCGACTTCTGGCAGCGCATCGTGCGCGAGGGCGACTACAAGTTCATCTACGCGCGCGAGGGCGGCGCGAATCGCTGGATCACGGGCGAGCTGGGCAATGCGTTTGCGCTCTTCGATCTCTCGACCGATCCTGGGGAGACCAAGAATCTGGTCGACGAGCTGCCCGACGTCGCCGAACGTCTCTTCCGCATCAGCAACGCCTGGTACCGCGAAGAGTTCGACGTCCTGGTCGACATCTCGGGAGAGGGCGAGGAGCGCGAGATGGACGAGAAGACTCGCGAGCAGCTCAAGGCGCTCGGCTATCTCTAGCCGTTCCGTCAGTTGGCGACGTAGCCGAGAGCTTCGAGTTCGCGCCGTAGTTCTTCCGGGATGGCCTGCTCTTCCGTGCGTTCGCTGAGCCCGGCGAAGCGCTCACGGATCATCCGCCGGAGTTCACGAACCTTCTCCGGTCGCTCGAACGCGAGATTGCGCGTCTCGCCGGGGTCCGAGGCGAGATCGTAGAGCTCGACCTCGCCGATCGGGAACTCGAAGTTCGGAGCCCCCGGTACACATTCGACCTCGACCTGCTCCGGGTTGAGGACCAGCTTCCAGTGGCCGTCGAGAATCGTGCGGATCGCGGTGTCATCGTACTGGGAGTAGGCCGGCCGGGAGGCTCCCGACGTCGGTCGGGCGAGCTGAGGGACGAGTGAAACTCCGTGCTGCTCCGTCGGCTGCTCGATGTCGAGCAGGTCGAGCAGGGTCGGCAGGACGTCGATCAGCTCTACTGGGCCTTCGACTCGACCTCCCGCGTCGAGCAGGCCTTCAGCGGTGATCGCCAGCGGTACGTGGAGTACCGTCTCGTAGATCGAGCAGGCGTGATAGAGGTAGCGGTGGTGCTCGTAGAGCTCCTCGCCGTGGTCGGACAGGAAGACGAATAGCGTGCGCTCCGCTCTCGGCGCCGTCCGGAGCGCGTCGACGAGGCGTCCGACGTTGAGGTCGGTCGCGAGTACGGCGGCATCATAGAAGGCGTCCAGCTGTGCGAGGTCGCTCGCATCAAGATCGACCTCGTCGCGCAGAATGCGGTCGAGAGCGACCTTGCCCATCTTGACCGGGCCGTCGTACGCCGGATCGGCGCCGGGGATCTCCTCACCGAGGAGCTTTGCTACATGGTAGGGCGAGTGAGGTCCGAAGAAGTGGGCCCAGAGGAAGAAGGGACGATCCGGTTCCAGCTCGCCGAGCCACTCGCGCGCCTTGGCGACGAGCCTGCCCTCGTTGCCGCTCTCAAAGGTGAACTCGTCCCAACCGCGATGGTTGGCCTTGTGCATGTTGTTGAGAAAGGCGCCGGTCTGGTAGCCGGCCTCGCGGAGGATGAGGGGCAGCGTCTGTACGTCATTGGGGAAGCCGTAGCCGTTGCGGATGACGCCGTGGCCGCTCGGATAGAGACCCGTGAGGACCGAGGCCATCGAGGGCCAGGTGGCGCCCCGGGGGGCGATTGCCCGCTCGAAGGTCACGCCGGCGTCGAGTAGCAGAGTGTCGGTCCGAGGCGAGGTCTCCCGAGACTCGTAGCCGTAGGCGCCGAGCCGGTCTGCGCGAAGCGTGTCGACCGAGATCAGCACCACGTTCCAGCCGGCCGCCGCCCCGGAGAGCGAGTCGTTCGGTGAACAGGCTGCGAGGGCGGCGAGGACCAGCCAGAGTGGCCCGTGTCGGAGGCGCCTCACCGGCCTTCGTCCGGAGCGGCCGCTGCGGAACCGCTCGGCAAGACCTCGACCTCCAGGCGATGCGTGTCGGCGCCCCGGGTCGAGAACCAGGCGACCCGTTCGCGCACGAGGTCGAGTTCGAGCAGGTAGTCACCGGGCGTCGGCGGAGTGCGGATGCGGAGCGGTAACTCGATGGAGGTTCCCGGCTCGACCGGTTCTGGGAACGGCGTCCGTTTGCCCTCGTATTCGACCGTGTCGCCGGACGGGGTGAGCCAGTGGTAGGCGAGGTTCACCGGCACCGGCCCCTGGGAGCTCCAGGGCGTCTCGCCGTCGTTACGAACGGTCGCCAGTAGGAGGAGGTCATCGCCCGCGGCGGCGCTCTCCTCGGCCGAGACCGAGAGCCACGTCACCTGGTGGTGCTCCTGTCGCTGGAGCTGCGCACGTCGGCCGAGGTAGCTCAACGACGTACCGAGATAGAAGGGCGGCTGGGTCACGCGGCCGTCTTCGTTTCGTGCCAACTGGCCGCGATCGATGTCGATAGAGAGCTCGTAGACGAAGGCGTGCTTGCCGAGTGTCGTCGTAATTCGATCGAAGTCGCCCGGTCGCAGCTCGAGGACGGTCGAGCGGTCGCCGTCGCTCTCGAACTCGAGCTCTCTCGATTCGTCTCCGAGTTCGAGCCGCACCGTGTTCTCGGGCGCCAGTGTCGTTACCTCGAAGAGGACGCTTTCGAGCTGTTTGCCACTCAGCATGACGACCTCGGTGGGGCCGATGCCGCCCTGCAGCCAGAGTCGCCCCGGATGCTGCTTCCAGGTGCGGGAGAGGTCGGTGCGGGCGAGAAGGCGTACGCCGCCGAGGTTGGTGCCGTTGTAGCCGGGGACGTTCTTCTTGATCGACAGCTCGAGGGGTAGGTCGCGGAAGGGGAAGTTCCGCGTGTGCGCCTGCAGTGTCGGGTTGGGCACCGCGGCGCCGTATGGCGTGAAGACGATCGGGCCGATCAGCAGTCCCCCGAGCGCGAAGGCGGCCGGCAGTACCGCGTTGGGTCGGATACGGGTGACCAGGAACAGGAAGGCCGGGTAGAGGTTGATGAAGTACCGGTTGCCGACGAAGCCACCGCCACCGTGCCAGTTGAACGGGATGAACAGGATGAAGAACATCGCCACGCCTGCGGCGGAAGCCACCACCAGCCACCGGCCTCCCGATCGAGGTGAATGCAGCAGGAAGAGCAGGATGGCGACGACCGCGAGCGGGGTGTAGAGGAGCGCTCCGGTGTGGCGGCCCCAGAAGAAGTAGCCGAGGTTCTCCTGCAGCTCGTGCCGCCCCATGTCCGGGATGCGGAAGATCCATGTCCAGCTGTTCGCCTTTTCGTCGCCCCGCAGTCGGACGAAGCGCCGGAGGTCCTCGAGGTAGTCCTCCTCGTGCTGAGGGTCCTCTAGGCGGACGCCGCCACGCGCCGCGCCCAGGTAGGCCGTCGGGTGGCCGGAGAGCGCCTGCCCGAGTCCTGCCAGCACACCCATGGCGATCACCGCCGCCGTCACCCAGCCGACCGCCGCTTTGAAACCGCGTCGGCGGAAGACCTGCCAGAGGGCTGGGACTCCCATCAGCGCGAAGACGGGTTTGTTGTAGACCGCCAGCGCCAGGACGGCTCCCGAGCCGAGAATGCGGAGCCAGCGGCGCCGTGGCGTGTCGTTCTGCGGCGTCGATTCGGGGCGATGGAAGGCGAGAAACAGACAGGCGCAGATCGAGAACATGTTGAAGATCTCGGGCTGCAGCCAGAAGACGTAGGTGAACGAGGTGCTCAGGACGAAGAATCCGACCGAGAAGAGGAGCGAGACGGCGGCGCCGTTGAAGCGCCGAAGGTAGGTCGCCCCCATCCAGATCATTCCGAGCAGCAGGGCGACATTGACCGAGACCATGCCGCTCTGGCCGAAGAAGCGAACGGCGGGCGCCGCTAGCAAGGAGTAGGTGTAGGGCTTGCCGTAATAGACGGTCTGCCAACCGTCGTCCGACATCAGGATCAGGTTGTTGACCGGCAGGTAGGGGTAGGAGCTGGTGAGGCGCTGGGTGTCGCCGAGGTCGCAACGAACGTCGAAGTCGAAGGCGAGACTCTGCGCCATACCGAAATAGGCGGGTTCGTCCGCCTTGAGGGTCGGCGGCCAGCCGGGCCGCACGACGCCGAGCGGCATCAGCACCAGAAAGAGGCTCAGCGAGAGGAAGGCGAGGCGAGTTTTGTCAGTTCCCATGGAGCTCCACGTCGCGGACGCGGTGTGCCCGCCGTTTCGCGCCGACCATCGGAGACGAGTCTATCCCGGCGGGGGCGATTCGACCTCGAGCGTGGTGGCGAAGATCGGTTCGCCGAGTCGATCCTCGAACCAGCTCACCGATTCGATCACCAGGTCGATGCGCAGATGGTAGGTGCCGGGGGTATCTGGCCAGGCGAGCGGTAGCCTCTGCTCGAGGACGTCTCCGGGCTCGACCGCCGGCTCGACGCGGAGACGTGGACCCTCGATGGTGACGCCGTCCGGCGCCCGGAGGCGGTAGCTGAGGAAGACC
This sequence comes from Candidatus Multivoradales bacterium, assembly GCA_965212505.1. Taxonomy (GTDB): domain Bacteria; phylum Acidobacteriota; class Thermoanaerobaculia; order Multivoradales; family JAHEKO01; genus JAHEKO01. The sequence goes on along the minus strand of OZ243123.1, from coordinate 3,230,408 downwards.
GGCAACACGTCGTCGCTGGACCAGCTCCATCCGGAGGTGTTCCGAACTCGCACCTGGGCCTCCGACACCTCGTCGGCGAGCGCCGCTTCGGTGACGGCGACGGACAGCACCTCACGCTCCGGCGCCCGGTCGAGGAGCCCTCCGTCGCCCAGGTAGCGGAGCTTGGCGCGGGCGGCGACACTGTTGCGGGGCAGGAGGGTCAGGCTGAACGAGTGGACGTTGTAAAGCGCCTCTGGGCTCCACCAGAAGAGGTGGCGGCGCCAGGAGCGAGACAGATCGAGCTCGACGACGCTGCGCGTTCGATCGCCGTTCGAGTCGAGGGGGAGCCAGCGCCGACGGCCCCAATCCGAAACGCGCAGCTCGAGCGGCTCGCTGTCGGACGTGACCAGGAAGCGTGGGCGCGATCCGGGCCAGGTGGTTGCGAGCAGGATCTCGGCAGCGGGCATCTCGGAGTCGAGCTCGAAGCTGAAGTCTCCGACCTCGGCGTTCGGGTCGACGAAGCGGAGGAAGTCGCCCGCCCAGTAACGATCGCGCTGACCGTCGATCTCGATGGCGGTGCTCTCGTACGGGAAGAAGCGGAAGATGCCGGTGTAGGCGTGATTCTGGCTCATCGGGTCGAGAGCGCGGGCGCTCTCAACCGAGTAGAGCGCCGACAGGCCGACGGCTGCCGCAATCAACCAGGCCGGAACCAGCTGGCGTCCCGAGGGTAACCCGGGGGCGGCGACCAACAGGGCGGCATAGGAGGTCAGGAAATAGCGGTTGCCGACGAAGGTCGCGCCGCCGAAGTAGTTCCACGGCAGCCAGAGCAGGTAGAAGCAGACCATGGCCGCAACGCCACCGAGCAGAGCCAACCCGACTCGGTCTGGGTGGCGGAGAAGCCGGTAGACCAGCAGCAGGGCGATCGGGAAGTAGAGCAGCAGGCCGCTGTGACGACCGAGCACGAAGTAGAGCGAGGCGTAGAGCGACCGGCTCGAGTCGCCACCCGGTGTCCAGGTGGCGCTTTGCGTCGCCGGCACGATCGAGAAGCGTTCGAGCGCCTGCTCCGCTCCAGGGCCCGCCGGGTAGCCGATCTCACCGTTGAAGCTGGTGCGAACGGCCTTGTAGGGGTTGGCCGTGCCGGTGAGCAGGACGCCGCAGAGGGTCGCCGCCAGGAAGGCTCCGGCGGCCGCGCCGGCGACCGTGCCCGAGCGGCGCCACCGACCGACCAGCGCGCACGCGACGGCGGCAGCTGCCGCCAAGGCGGCGTTTGTCAGCCGCATGTGGGCCGCCAGCCCGAGTCCCGTGGCGCCGAGCGCCGCCGCCCACAGCGGCCAGACGCGGCCGCCCGGGTGTCGGAGGCCCTGACAGACGAGAACCAGACCCGCCAGGACGAGGCTGAACTGGAGGAGATCGGAGACTCGCCAGAGTAGATAGGGCAGGAGGGCTCCGCAGCCGGCATAGCTCAAGACCGTGAGGGTAGAGAGCTCGCTCGGGCCGCGCCGTCCGAGGAGGTTCCACGCAAGCAGCAGGGCAATTGTCAGTGCGATTGCGTTCAGGGCGACGAGGCCTCGCTCGCCGAAGAGCCAATAGAACGGCGCCGCCAAGATCGGATAGACGACCGGCTTGGAGTAGCTCAGGCCGCGCTCCGTCTGCTGAACGATGACGGTCGCGCCAACCCCCGGTTCGCGCTCCTCGGCCCAGGTTCGATCGGCTTCCTCGAAGGCGAGATCGCCGTCGCGAACGAGGCTGACCGTCATCGCCAGGTAGGTTCCCTCGTCTCCCCAGAGGCTCTGGAGCGGAGGGCGTAAAGACGCCAAGGCGCCGGTCAGTGCGACCACCGCTACCAGCGGCACCCAGAGTGAGCCGAACGTCGTCGCCCGCATCGAGTGCAGAGGATACGTGAGATTTGGCAGAGAACCTCGTATCCTTTAGCCCGATGTTCGATAACCTGCGGGCAGACACCCGCAAGCTGAAGCTGATCAAGAGCAAGCCGTTCCCCTGGTACGTGCTCGAGTCCCTTCTGTTCGAGAACGGATACCAGGCGGTGGTCCTCTATCGACTGTCGAGCTGGTTCAAGCGAAACGGCATTCCGTTCTTTGGGCCCCTGCTGGCGCGGCTGTCCCTCTTCTTGACCGGCGTCGACGTCTCTCCCGCCGCTCAGATCGGCCCCGGCTTGATGATCGTTCACGGTGTCGGTCTTGTGATCGGTGCCAGCACGCAGATCGGAGCGGACGCGATGCTGCTTCAGCAGGTCACCCTCGGTGCGTCGAAGTACGAGCGTCGTAGCCAGATGCCGAGGCTCGGAGACGGCGTCTTCGTGGCCGCCGGAGCCCGCCTGATCGGCGACATCGAGATCGGCGACAACGTGTTCGTTGGGGCCAACACGGTCGTGACCCAGGACGTACCCTCGGACAGTCGGGTGGTGTCGACGGCGCAGATCGAGATCCTGCCGCAGGAAGGCGCGAGTCAACCGGCCGTCGACTAGCGCAACTCGTCCTCTCTCCACGGCCGTTGGCGTCTGAGCCGCAGTATCTAGCTAGTTGACCGTCCGTTGTTGGTGCTAGTGTCCCGGCAACTTGAACCGCGTGGTCGGGAACCGTACCCGCCGTGCAGTAGCTAGAGGGTGCCCATGAAGAAGAACACGTGGTTAGTGACGAGCGTCTTGCTGGCGGCGGTTGTCGGCTCGCTCTCCGCGCAGGTCTTCCCCGTCAGGTTCGACGACGCCGAAGAGCAAGAGGTCGCTGGAATGGTGCTCAACAGTGTGCGGGCGGACGCGTTGATCCTCAACGTTCTCGACGCCTCTCCGTTCACCTGTAACGCGACCAACGTAGGGGTGGTCTATCTGCAGCGTGACATCAATGAGGCGATCGGCGGTCGAGATCACGCGCCGTGCTTGTGCGCGGCCGACGAACTCGACACAGCGACCTACAGCTGGCGCAACATGGCCGGTGGCCAGGACTGCGAGACCGCGTTCTAGCGCGGGAGCTGCTCGGTTCGCGGGATGGCGACGAGGAATCGGCCGCCCCAAGCCTCGATGCCCGCCATCTGCTCCATGATCTCGTCTCTGAAGTTCCAGGCGAGGATCAGCAGATAGTCGGGCCGCGTTTCGAACACCTGGGATGGCGGGTGGATCGGCAAGTGAGTCCCGGGTAGATAGAGGCCCTGCTTGTGGGGGCTGCGGTCGACCGTGTACGAGAGGAGATCGGTGCCGACCCCGCAGTAGTTCAGGAGTGTATTGCCCTTGGCCGGCGCCCCGTAGCCGACGACCGACTTGCCGCGCTCCTTGGCTCGCTCGAGGAAGTCGAGGAGCGAGGCTTTGACGGCTCGCACCTTGCCGTCGAAAGACAGGTAGTGCTCCAGGTTGTCGAAGCCGAGCTCGCGCTCACGCTCGAGGAGGCCGCTGACGCGTTCGGTCACGGGCTTGGACGTGTCGGCTCGGTGTCGGCCGTAGATGCGCAACGAGCCGCCGTGCGTGGGCAGCTCGTCGACGTCGAAGAGTTCGAGGTCGTGGGCGGCGAAAACCTCGCGCACGGTCCGGAACGAGAAGTACGAGAAGTGCTCGTGGTAAATCGTGTCGAACTGGTTCTCGGCCATCAGCCGTGCGAGGTGCGGGAACTCCATCGTCAGCACGCCATCCGGCGCGAGCAGAATGCGCATTCCCTCGACAAAATCGTTCAGGTCGGGCACGTGGGCGAGTACGTTGTTGCCGGCCAGTAGGTCCGCGCGCCGGCCCGACTCCGCGAGCTCCGTCGCCACCTGCGTGCCGAAGAAGCGCACCAGTGTCGGGACCCCGACCTCCTCGGCCGCGCGCGCGACATTTGCCGCCGGCTCGATACCCAGGACGGGAATGTCGCGCTCCGCGAAGTTCCGAAGGAGGTGACCGTCGTTGCTGGCGACTTCGGCCACGAAGCTGTCCGGGCCGAGATCGAAGCGCTCGATCATGTCGTCGGCGTAGCGCGCGACGTGCTCGAGCCAGGTGTCGGCAAACGACGAGAAGTAGGCGTAGTCGCTGAAGATGTTCTCGGGAGATTCGAACTCCGGCAGCTGCACGAGCAGGCAGCCGTCGCAGACGTAGACCGTGAGTGGGAACTTGGGCTCGTCCTCTGTCAGTCGTTCTGCTGACAGGAACGAGTTGGCGAGCGGCGAGAGGCCGAGGTCGACGAAGACGTGCTCGAGAGGTCGTTCGCAGAAGCGGCAGGTCGGCTGACTCATGATCGGAGCATGCCCTCGTACTCGGCGATGCGTTCGAGACTCAGGCGCCGCACGTCGGCTCCGGAGTGGTGGGCGCGGTACCAGCCCACCAGCCACTCCAGCGACCGCTCGAGCGACAGGCAGGGCCGCCAGCCGAGGCGCTCCTTGGCCTTTGTGCAGTCGAGCCGCAGGTAGGTCGCCTCCGGTGGGTGGACCTGATCGTCGAGTCGCCAGACGGCGCCCTCGCCGAAGAGCGAGGTCATTCGCTCGGCGATCCAGCGGACCGGCTGGGCGTCGGCTTCGTCGGGGCCAAAGTTCCACGCTTCGGCGTGAGCCGGCCCGGCCTCGACCAACCTCTCGGCGAGCACCAGATAGCCGTGCAGAGGATCGAGCACGTGCTGCCACGGTCGAACGGCGTCGGGGGATCGGATGGCGACCGTCTCGTCGGCGAGGAAACCGCGGACCAGGTCTGGCAGCAGCCGATCGGCGGCCCAGTCGCCGCCGCCGATGACGTTGCCCGACCTGACGGTCGCCAGCGCCGTCGCGCTGTCGGAAAAGTATGAGCGTCGGAAGGCGTCGGTCACCAGTTCGGCGCACGCCTTGCTGTTGGAATAGGGGTCCTTGCCGCCGAGGCGGTCATCTTCGCGATAACCGCGATCCCACTCGCGGTTCTCGTAACACTTGTCGCTGGTGCAGACGACCACCGCACGGACACCCTCGACGGCGCGCACGGCTTCGAGCAGGTTGGCCGTGCCCACTACGTTGGTTTCGTAGGTCTCGAGCGGCTCGGCGTAGCCGTAGCGGACGAGAGACTGCGCTGCCAGGTGAAGCACCACCTCCGGTTGTGCCTCGGAGAGCGCCTCGGCGAGCTTGGTTGGGTCCCGGACGTCGCTCTCGAGCGACCGCATGCCCTCGGCGACCTTCGCCTCCTCGAAGAGGCTCGGCTCCGAGGGGGGGGCCAGCGAGTAGCCGGTCACCTCGGCGCCGGCGTCTTGCAGCCAGAGACTCAACCAACTTCCTTTGAAGCCGGTGTGCCCCGTGAGGAAGACCCGTTTGCCTTGCCAGAATGAGCGATTCATTGTCGGGAGAACGTCGGTCCGGAGGGGGCTTCCGAACCGCGCGATCCTAGCATCCCGCTGTGCTAGTCTGGCGACTTCTAGGAGGGCTGCCGTGGCCGTCGATGCAGAGCTTCTGGAGATCCTGGTCTGTCCCAAGACTCGGGCCTCCCTCGAACTGATCGAGCTTCCCGCCGAGGCGCGGGAGGCGCTGGTGGAGAAGTACCGCGAGCACTTCCGTGACGAGGAGCCGGTGGTGGAGGAGGGGCTCTACTGTCAGGAGTCGGCCCTCGTCTATCCGATCGTCTCCGACATACCGATCATGCTGATCGACGAGGCGCTTCCCGCCTCGAGCGTCGGCCGATAGTACGCGCCCGCGCCGACCGGCGTCGTCCGCCACCGTGACCCCGCCCCTCGATCGTGGCCGTGTGCGCTTCTGGCCCTACGTCCTACACCTCTGGACGATCTTCGGGCTCGCCCTGTCGAACACGTTCCTCGGGTTCGCGGTTCTCGCGAGCGCGTTCACCCGCGGCTGGCGCGGCGTGCCCTGGCATCGCCACCGGTCGCTCCTGATCCCGCTCGCGCTCTACGTCCTCTTTCTGATCGCGTCGATCGCGGTCTCCGCCGACATCCGCGCGAGCTGGATGGCGAGCGGCGAGATCTTCTCACTCAGCGCGCTGATCCTCGGCCTGATCGCCCTGCGCGACTCCGAACGGCTTCGTCAGGCGGTGGATGGCCTGGTGCTGGTTTCGGCGCTGCTCGCCGTTTGGGGGCTTTCGCAGTTTCTGGGCGAGGGCGTCGGCGGCCTCGAGTGGCGGATTCGCGGTCCGTTTTCGCACTACATGACCTTCGCCGGCGTCTTGTTGATGGCCGACCTGATCTTGATCTCGCAGCTGGCCTCGCTGCGCCACGGCAAGTGGGGCTGGCGGTGGGTGGCACTGGTGGTGATCAACGCGGCCCTGGTCGGCAGTCTGACGCGTTCGGCCTGGGTCGCCCTGGTGCTGGCGGTGGTGCTGCTTTTTGTCCTGCGGGCGCCGCGCGTTCTACTCGCGCTGGCGCCGGCGGCGCTTGCGGTCCTCGTGATCTCGCCGGCGACCGTTCAGGAGCGCGCCCTGTCGATCTTCAGCCTCCGCAATGTCACCAACTACGACCGTCTCTGCATGATCGAAGCGGGGCTGCACATGGTGGAGGAGAGGCCCCTTTTCGGCCACGGTCCGCATATGGTGGAGGCTCGCTACCCGCTCTACCGGCACCCCACCGCGCCGCGGCAGACGGTCGAGCACCTGCACAACTCCTACATCCAGCTGGCGGCGGAGCGAGGTGTGCTGTCGCTGCTGGCCTACCTCTGGTTGCTCGGCAGCAGCTTATGGGTGGGCTATCTGGGCTTGCGACGGGAGCTTCCGCGAGGCGGGTGGCGGGCGGAGCTCTGGCTCGGAGCGTTCACTGCGCTGGCGGCCTTCTGCTTCGCCGGACTCTTCGAGGACAACTGGCGCGACACCGAGGTCCAGCGTGTCGCGCTGTTCGTGATGGTGTTGCCGTACTGCCTGCGCTCGCTCGATGAGGAGTCCGAGACGGCCGAGCGTGCGACAATCGGAGACACTGCCGATCGCGCGGAGTTCTAGGTTCATGGAGCGACTCGACCAATTGCTGTTTCGCCGCAAGCTCTTCGATTCGCGCGAGAAGGCGCGACGCGCTGTCATGGCCGGTTTGGTCGAGGTTGACGGTCGCCGGATCGACAAGCCCGGCAGTGCGGTGCCCGAAGGCGTCGCTCTCGAGGTGAAGGGGCCGGCGGAGCCGTTCGTGTCGCGCGCGGGCCGCAAGCTCGAGGCGGCGCTGAAACACTTCGAGATCGACGCGAGCGGCTGGTGCTGCCTTGACGTCGGAGCCTCGACCGGAGGGTTCACCCACTGTCTGCTCGAGGCGGGAGTCCGTCGCGTCTACGCCGTCGACGTCGGCTATGGCCAGCTCGACTACTCGCTTCGGCAGGACCCTCGAGTTGTGGTCATGGAACGGGTCAACGCGCGCTATCTCGAGCCCGATGCGATTCCCGAGCCCTGCGATCTGATCACGGTGGATGTCTCCTTCATTTCACTCACCAAGGTCGTTCCCGCGCTGCTCCCGTTCCTGGCGCCGCGCGGGCGGCTGCTGCCCATGGTGAAACCACAGTTCGAAGCCGGGCGGGAACTGGTCGGCAAAGGAGGCGTCGTGCGAGATCCGGAGGTGCGAAAGCGTGTCGTCGCCGAGTGTGCCGAGTCGCTCGTTGCGCTCGGACTGCAGGCGCACGGCACGCTCGACTCACCGGTTCTGGGCCCCCGCGGAAACTGCGAGACCTTTGTTCTGCTCAGTGAGGGGCGACTCGAATGACCCACCGCGTGGCGAACGTGGGTGTCGTCGCCAAGTCGGGCAGCCTCGAGGCGATCGAGACCGCGCACGAGTTGACCGACTGGCTGCATCGGCGCGGCGTCGCGGTTGCGCTCGAACCCGAGGTCGCCAGTGGACACGAGGGCGGCCAGACCGAGACGTTCGACCACGGCAGCTCGTACGATCTGGTGGTTGTGCTGGGGGGCGACGGAACGCTGCTGTCGGTGGCGCGGACCGTCCCGAGCGGCATTCCGATTCTCGGCGTCAACCTGGGCACGTTGGGCTTTCTGACCGAAGTTGGTCGCTCGGAGCTGTATCCAAGCCTGGTCGAGATCCTGGCCGGCCGATTCAGCCTGGAGAAGCGGACTCTCCTCGACGTCGAGCTCAGAAGGGCGAACGGCGGTGAGGTGAGCTCCTATCGGACGCTGAACGATGCGGTCATCGCCAAGAGTGCGCTCGCCCGGATCATCCAGCTGACCCTGCACGTGGACGACCGTCTGGTGACCTCGTATCGCTCCGACGGGCTCATCATCTCCACGCCGACCGGGTCGACCGCCTACAACCTGTCGGCGGGAGGTCCGATCGTCAATCCGCTCCTCCCGGTCATCATGCTGACACCGATCTGTCCGCACACCTTCTCGCTCCGGCCGATTGTGGTGCCGGACGAAAGTGTCGTCGAGGTCATCCTCGACACCGAGGACGAAGAGGTGTATTTGACGCTCGACGGTCAGGAGGGTGCCCAGCTCGGCTTCCGCGACGTCGTGCGAGTGACCCGCTCTCCCGAGAAGGCGCACCTGGTCAAGGTGAGCGAGCACACGTTTTACCATTCGCTACGCGGCAAACTCCACTGGGGCTGAATCTTCGGGGTTGGCGGGGTTGGAGTACGCCATCTCGGCCCGTCCTCGTTCGTCGGCGCCTGCGGCGTACATATGTACGCCTCGGCCCCTCCTCTCTGCGGTGAGCCGATCTGACGTACTCCAACCCCGCCAACCCCGAAGATTCCCGGGATCTGCCGGTCTGTCGATCTCGGCTCGTCCTCGTTCGTCGGCGCCTGCGGCGTACATATGTACGCCTCGGCCCCTCCTCTCTGCGGTGAGCCGATCTGACGTACTCCAACCCCGCCAACCCCGAAGATTCCCGGGATCTGCCGGTCTGTCGATCTCGGCTCGTCCTCGTTCGTCGGCGCCTGCGGCGTACATATGTACGCCTCGGCCCCTCCTCTCTGCGGTGAGCCGATCTGACGTACTCCAACCCCGCCAACCCCGAAGATTCCCGGGATCTGCCGGTCTGTCGATCTCGGCTCGTCCTCGTTCGTCGGTGCCTGCGGCGTACACACGTACGCCTCGGCCCCTCCTCTCTGCGGTGAGCCGATCTGACGTACTCCAACCCCGCCAACCCCGAAGATTCCCGGGATCTGCCGGTCTGTCGATCTCGGCTCGTCCTCGTTCGTCGGCGCCTGCGGCGTACATATGTACGCCTCGGCCCCTCCTCTCTGCGGTGAGCCGATCTGACGTACTCCAACCCCTCCAACCCCGAAGATTCCCGGGATCTGCCGGTCTGTCGATCTCGGCTCGTCCTCGCTCGTCGGTGCCTGCGGCGTACACACGTACGCCTCGGCCCCTCCTCTCTGCGGTGAGCCGATCTGACGTACTCCAACCCCGCCAACCCCGAAGATTCCCGGGATCTGCCGGTCTGTCGATCTCGGCTCGTCCTCGTTCGTCGGCGCCTGCGGCGTACATATGTACGCCTCGGCCCCTCCTCTCTGCGGTGAGTCGATCTGACGTACTCGAACCCCGCCTCGTGGCACCCGGTTTGCGAAGGTAGGGGGTGTGACGCGTAGCCAGAACGAGACGAACCCGAAGCGGCGTCGGAGACACGGACGGTTTCGGCGCTGGGTGGTTCGTCCGGTGTTTTGGGCGCTGGCGGCGGTAGCGCTGGTTGCGTTCGGTGGCGCGCTGCTGTTGGAGAGCTCCTTCGTCGAGGAGCGTGGGCGACGGCTGCTCGAGGAGCGGCTGTCCGCGGCACTCGAACGGAACGTCCAGATCGGAGGACTCGGCTTCGAGGCCCTGCCGCTCTCGCTCGAACTGCGAGACGTCGAGGTGGCCGGTCTGGCCGGCCGTCCTCCGTTTGTCGAGGTGGAGCGTCTCCTGGTCGAGGGGCGCTCGTTCAGCTGGGGGCGGCGCGAGTTGAACCTCGGTCGTGTTCTGGCCGAGGGACCGGTAGTGCGGATCGGCTTCTACGACGACGGAACGCGAAGTCTGCCACTGCAAGGTCGCCAGAAGACGGGCCAGGCGGGCCGGTCGGGCTTTGACCTTTCGGTCGGAGAGTTCACCATCCGCGATGGCGCCGTCGAGGTCGATCAGGAGCGACTGCCTCTGAGCGTGGCGGGCCGCGGACTCCGAGCGAACTTCCTGGGTGGCGCGGGGCTCGAGCTCGCCGGTCGAGTCGACGCCGACGACGTCGAGCTGCTGCTGCCCGGCGGACGTCCGTACCTCGGCACCCTCGCGCTGCGTCTCGAGCTCGGCGCCGAGGGGCTTCAGATTGTTCACGGCCGCTTGACTGGGCCGCAGCTCGAGGCGCGCGTCGGCGGCGGCTGGACCTGGCGGCCGGAGCGCGGTCTGGATCTCGAAATCGATGCCCAGGGCGACGCCGCTCTGTTCGAGCAGCTCGGCTACCTGAGTGGTCAGTTGGCGGGTCCGTTCCGCTTTGACGGAGAGCTCTCCTGGCGTCCGCAGCTATGGGGCTACCGCGGCTCTCTCGAGTCCGATCGGCTGCAAGTCTTCGGACGAGATCTGAGCGATCTGCGCGGAGCGATCGCCGGCGATCGGAACGGCGTTCACGTCGATGTCTCGCGAGCTAACTATGGAGGCGGCCGGGTCAACGGCAGGGTCGCTTTTCGTCACGGAGAGGAGGAGCGGCCCTTCGATCTCGACCTGGTGCTCTCCGACGTCGCGCTCTCCCGAGTTCTGGAGGACCAGTCGATCCCGCTCTCGGGGATCGAGGGCAGGGTCAGCGGGCCCTTCTCCTACACCTTTCCGATTCGGGACCCCACTCGTGGAAGCGGCGGCGGCCGCCTCGAGATTGTCGCCGCGGAGGCTGTGGGCGGAGATCTCCAAGTGACGGGTGTCGCACCCATCACCCTGGCCCGGGGAGTCCTCCGGTGTGAGGCGATTCAGGCACGTTCGGAGCTTCAGCAGATTCTCGTCGATGGCGTCTTCGACCTGACCACCCAGGAGGGGACCTTCGAGCTTCAGGGGACCAGCCGCCAGGTGGCCGAACTGATGCCGCTGCTGCCATTGGCCCCGGAGACCCTCGAGACCCAGATATGGGTCCCAACGGCAGGCGTGGGAGAGCTCGGCGCAACTCTCCTCGTGGCGCCGAACGGAACGCGCAGCGAGGTGCGACTCGATCTCGTCGACTTTCGATCGCCGGGCGGGGACGCCGATCGACTGCGGGGCAACTTCACCGTTGTCGAGAGCGGCCTCCGAGATCTCAGACTCGAGCTCTCCCGTCCGTCCGGCGCGCTGGTGGTCAGTGGCTCGATTCCCTTCGACGGGGGCGCCGTGAGCGACCTCGATCCGCCGTTCGATCTCGGTATTCAGGCGGCCGGCTGGCCGCTCGACGACGGCCGGGCCTGGCTCCCGTTCGAGCTGCCAGCGGATGGGCCGGTTCATGGATCGATTCGCCTCTGGGGAGACCCGGAGTCGCTCAGCGGCTCGGTGTCTGGTTTCGTTCAGGCGGCTCGGCTCGGCGAGGTCGACGTCGACTCGATCGAGGTCGAGTTGGAGTTCGATTCCGAACGGGTGCGCTTCGACCGAGTCGAGGTCCACTCCGGAGCCGGGAGTGTTCGAGTCGCGGGCGATTTTGGCGTCGTGTCGGGTCGGCTCGACCTCGAGCTCGAGAGCGGCGACCTCGACCTTGCTCAAGCGCCGTTTGTCGAACGCCTGTCGGGCCTGACCGGCTCCTTCGCGGTACTCGGCCGGATCGGCGGCACGCTCGAGACGCCATCTGTCGACGGCGAGGTGACCTGGTCGGGGCTCGAGTTCGAAGGGCTTCACCTTTCGACGCCGTCGCGGACCCAGATCGTCTGGCGAGATGATCGACTCGAGCTCGACGGCTCGCTGCCGGGGCTGCCGGCGATCTCTGGTGGCGGCCGTTTGGACGATCAGGGTTACGACGTCGCGCTCTCTGTGCAGGTCGAAGATCTGTCGCGCGCTCTGGCCGCGGCGCTGGGCAATCCTCCGCAGGCGGTTGGTGGCGCTCTCGAAGGGGTGGCGACATTGCGCGGCGAGTTCGGGGGTGGTTTCGCGCCGGTCCTCGAGCTCGCGCTCGATCGATTGGAGCTCTCTCGCGACGGCGTCCGACTCGAAGAGGTCGAGCCGGTGTCGATGCGTTATGCGGACGGCAGGCTCGACATCGAATCTCTCTTCCTGGAGACGCCGGATCAGGCGAACGAGCTCTTCGTTGCAGGCACGGTCGAGTTCCGGGGCGAGGGGCTACTCGAGCTGACTGCCCAGAGCTCACTCGAGAGCGAGTGGCTCGAGCTGCTCCTGTCCGACGTCGACATGCTCGCCGGGCGTTTCGACGTCTTGGCCTCGATCGGCGGAAGCCTGAAACAGCCTCGATTCAATGGCGTCGGACGACTCTCCGATGCACGGCTACTCGTCGGTGCGCTGTCGATGTCGGTCGAGTCGCTCGAAGGGCTCGCGCTGTTCTACCCGGAGCGGATCGTCTTCGACAGTGTGCGGGCGCGTGCGGGGGGCGGCGACGTCCAAGCCGGCGGTTCGATCGTCCTTCAGGGAGCCGACGAGCCCTCGGGCTACGAATTCAACGCCGTCGGCACCGGGCTGAGTCTGCCGGTCCCCGAAGGTTGGTTAATTCGGGGCGACGCCCGTGTCTCTCTCGTTTCGACCCAAGCCGGGCGAACGCTCCGCGGTGAGGCCGATCTCGATCGCGCCTACTACTTCGAGCCGATCAAGCTCGGCTTTGAGTCGGCACTCCAGGCCCTCTTTCAACGACGGCGGGCGTTTGTCGAAGAGACGAGCGAGGTCCTCGCGACGACGGCGCTCAACCTGACCATCCGCGGAGAGGATGCGCTCCGGGTGCGCAACAACATCGGCAACCTGGGAGGGAGCGTCGATTTTGATCTGCGCGGCAGTCTTGCCGACCCGGTCCTGTTCGGTTCTGTTCGCCTGACACCGGGCGGCACGCTGGTCTACGCCGGAAACGAGTACGAGATCGACCGCGGCGAGCTCAACTTTGCCAACCCCTATCGGATCGATCCGATCATCGACCTTGTGGCGACTACGGATCTGCGCGACTACGACGTGCGCCTCAACCTCTCGGGGTCGCCCGAGCGGCTCGAGGTCGGAGTCACCTCCGATCCGCCGTTGCCGGAGCTCGAGGTGCTGGCCCTGTTGACCGGCGGTCGAGCCCCGACCCGGTTCGGCCTCGACCCCGACCGGAGCGGTGGTGAGGCGCTCGGTGTCGAAGGTTTCTTGGCGGGCGAAGCGGCCGCCGTCGTGACCGATCGGGTGAATCGGCTGTTCGGGTTGGACCAGCTTCGCGTCAGCCCCCTGACCGGGTCGAGTGGCGACCTCTCGTCGGCACGGGTGACACTCGGTGAGCGAATCTCCCGGGACCTCTTCGCCACCTATTCCTACGATCCGAGCACCAGCGAGGAGCAGATTCTCGAGCTCGAGTGGAGTGTCAGCCCCAGTCTCCAAGTGGTGTTCACTCAGAACGGCGATTCCAGCTATTCGCTCGATCTGCGTTGGGAGAAGGCGTTTTGACGAGGCGAGGGCTGGGGGCATGGCTGCTCCTGCTCGCGGCGTCGATAGGAGTCGCCGGCGGAACGACCGGGGACTCGGTTACGGCCGTCGAGATCCGCGCCGACCCGGGGCTGCGGCCTCCCGAAGGACTCGCTTCGTTGGTGTCGGTGTCGGTCGGTGAACCGCTCGACGCCGAGCGTCTTCGTCAGTCGTTGCGCAGCCTGCGCGCCGCGCTCGAAGCCACCGAGGTCGAGGCACACTTGCGGCCCGCCGCCGAGGGCGTCGAGGTGGTGTTTGCACTTTGGACCGGCGTGCGCGTACGCGATGTACGGTTGAGCGGTACTCCCTGCCTCGAGCCCGCACGACTCTTTGCGCAGATCGAGCAGCTACCTGCAGCTCCCCTGTCCGAGAGCCGGCTGCTGCGCGGGCTCTACGGGCTTCAGGAGCTCCACCAAAGCGAGGGCTACCTCGACGCTCGGGTACGTCTCGACGTCGAGTCGACCGATACCGGGGAGGCGCGAGTCGCCTACGAGTTCGAGTGCGGGGAGCCGGCCCTGGTGGGCGGCGTCGCCTTCCAGGGCGACCGTGGCCCCTTCGACTCGGCGCGTCTGGTCGAGCAGCTGCGGCTCGGCCCGGGCCGGCGCTACGACGAAACCGCCGCTCGCCGGGACGGTCGAGACCTCGAGGACTGGCTGATCGCCGAGGGGTACCGGCTGGCGCGCGTCGCCGATCCACACATCGGCTACGAGCCCGGCTCGCGGCAGGTCGAGATGGTCTACGCGATCGAGGTCGGGCCGCTGTTCGAGGTGCGGCTCTCGGGTGCCGACCCGAAGAAGCTCGAGCGCAGAGGCTTGATGCCGCTCCAGGGCCTCGAGCGCTTCGATGAGGCGCTCCTCCTGCGCGACGTCGAGCGCCTGCGGCGACACTTCCAGGAGGCGGGTCACTATCGAGTGAACATCGAGACGCGCTCCGAGGAGCTCGAGGGGACACGGCGCTTCTGGGTGCTCATCGAACCCGGCCCTGTGTACGAGCTGCGAGGGATCGCCTGGGAGACGACCGCGCTGACCGATGCGCGACTCGAGACCCTCGTGGAGACCCTTCCGAAGCGGCGATTCCGAGGGACGGGGCGATTGATCGACGAGTCGCTCGCGGAGGACGTCTACGCCGTCCGCTCCTACCTGGCGTTGCGTGGGTTCGACCAGGCGCGTGTGGGGCCGCCGGTGGTGCGCGACGACGGCACCGACCTTTGGGTCACGGTGCCCGTCGAAGAGGGACCACGGCGGAGCGTCGTCAGGATCTCGTTCCGCGGCCTGCAGGCGGTGGGTGAGGAGGAGGCGCGCGCTCTGCTGCGCCTCAGCGAGGGCGAGCCCTTCCACCCACTGCTGCTCGACGAGAGCCTCGACGCGCTTCGGGCCCGCTACGAGGAGCTCGGCTTCGCCCGCGTACAGGCGGCGGCGAACATCTCCTGGAGCTCGGACCGTTCGCTGGCCGAGGTCGAGTTCCGAGTGCTCGAAGGGCCGCGGACCGTTGTCGAACGCGTCATCCTACGAGGCAATCGAACCAGTCGGTCGGAGCCGATTCTGCGAGCCGTCGGTCTGACGCCGGGTGACATCGTCAGTCGAAGCGACCTGCTCGAAGTCCAACGGCGCCTCTATGCGCTCGGAATCTTCTCGAGTGTCGACGTGGACCTGGCGCCCGGCGCGCCGCTCACCGGCCACCGCGACGTCGTCGTGCGGGTGCAAGAGGGGAGCAGCCGCAGGGTCAGCTACGGCATCGGCTGGGACTCCGAAGACGGTTTCCGCACGTTGGTGGGTGTCTCCCACGGCAACCTGTTCGATCGCGCCTTCAACGGTCGCCTCGATCTGCGGTACAGCGAACGCGAGCAGCAGGCGCGGCTGCTCTTCTATCGACCGGTCCCCGGCAGGTTCGGGTTGCAGACGACCTATTCGCTGTTTGCGGTCGAAGAGACGCTCGAGTCGTTCACCTCGACGCGTCAAGGTTTTCAGATCGCGAGTACCCGCGACTGGAGCGCCTCGCGGTTGAACTTGCTCTACACCTACAAACTGGTCGAGGCCGAGCCGGATGCGGCGTTTGCGGCGCTCAGCCCGCAGGAGCTGGCCAGGGTTCTCGACATCGACCGCGACCTACAGGAGGTGACGCTGTCGAGCCTTCGACCCGCCTGGCTGGTCGATCGCCGCGACGATCCGGTGCAACCGCGCAGCGGCTGGAGCTCGACAATGTCGGCGGAGTACGCGTTTCCGTTCCTCGGTACCGATGCCGAGTTCGTCAAGGGCTTCGCTCAGCAGACGGCCTATCTGGACCTCGGTTCCGTCGGCGTCGCAGCGGCGAGCCTGCGGCTGGGCGCCATCGAGCCCATCGGTGAACTCGAAGAAGAGGGAGCACTCGCGGCGCGGCGCATTCCGATCTCGGAGCGCTTCTTCGCCGGTGGTCGGACGACCCACCGGGCCTACAGGCGAGATCGACTCGGTGTTCGTGGAGAGACGTTGATCGAGAGCGACGGAGAATTCGTCTCGGTCGGCGGCAGCGGTCTTGTGCTCCTGAATCTCGACTGGCGTTTCCCGATCGCCGGCCCGGTGGGTGGGGTGGTGTTTGCGGACGCCGGCAACGTGTGGAGCGACTGGCGCGAGATTGACGCCAGCGAGCTCAAGGCCGGCGCCGGGCTCGGAGTGCGCTACGAGTCGCCGATCGGTCCCATCCGACTGGAGGTCGGCTGGAAACTCGATCGTGAGCCGGGTGAGAGCGAGACGGTCGTCTTCCTCAGCTTCGGTAACCCGTTCTAGGCCGACTCAGCGCGAACCCTCGAGCGCTTCGAGTCGGAGCCGGAGCTCGGCGATCTCCGCCTCCCGCTGCTCGAGCCGCTCGGAGAGCGCCTGAACGGCCAGGAGGGCCAGGCCCGAGGTGTCACCCGGCGAGATGTGGCGGTCGTCGCGTCCGAAGCCGAAGGCGGCGTGAAAGTCCTCCGCCATCGGACCGAGGTGTCGCGCGCCGGCGGTGTCGGTCTTGTAGCTCCAGGAGTAGATCGGCAGCTCCTGAAGGGCTTCGAGAAGCTCCTCGCTGGGCGGCCGCCGCAGGTCCCGCTTGATCGTACGACTCGAACCCTCGCTGATGTCTCCCGAGGCGATGACGCCGCCGTCGAAAACCAGCTCGTACGCCATGCCGGTCTTTTCGATCTCCAGGACGACGACCGGGAACAGCTCGTCGTCGTCGACGAACTGGAGGTCGTTGGTCACCGCCTCGATGTCCCACACCCCTGCCGAGCCTTCGAGTCGAATCTCGGGAGCCGTGTCGACGAGATGAAGCTCGACGTCCGGATCGGGGGTGGTGGTGAAGAGCCCGAGGACGCCCGACTCGAGGGTCACGATGTCGGTGGAGGCACCGTCGCGAATGGTCAGGGCGTTGCCGTCGGCTTCGAGGGAGAAGTCCTCTTCGGAAGCCGAGGTGTCGATGAGATCGAGGCGCGGGCTACCAGAGGCGAGCGTCAGCTCGGGCGCGGTGCCCGCGCCTTCCGAGAGTTCGATTGCGCCGCCGCGCACGATGAAACGTCCGCTCCGGCGGACGGCCGCGTGGCCACCATCCGCGAGCAGCCGGAGCTCCCATCGGTAGGCACCGTCCGGGAGCGGCGTCCCGTCGTCTGCCGTCGGTGCCCAGGTAATGGCCGCCCCTGCAGAGAAGTCGGTGCGCGTTCGCCCGCCCGCGCCGGCGACCGTCAACACCGCCGCCTCGTAGGGGGCGCTCGGCAGGAGTGTCAGTTCACTGCTCGTGACCAGGACGCTCCCCGGGGATTCCGCCGAGACGCCGACGGGTGCGAGGCACAGGGACAGTGCGAGGAAGGACGAGAGGAGGACTGGACTGCGCGTGAGCATCGTGTGTCTCCGGGTTCCGAGGATGGCTTTCGACCGATTCTAGCGCTCGCTCAGGGTCCGGGTTCAGCCGGCCAGGGGATGACACAAACGGCCAAGGAAACCTGGTCGGCGCTCCATGGGCGGGGTCGCCCTCTCGGGCAGTTTGCCCCGGTCCCCGACGCGAGCCACTCGACAGGATGCCCTTGTGCGATGCGACCGCAAGATGGCAGCCTGGGGTGAGCGATGGCGCGTTGTTTGCTAGCGAGTAGGGTGCGTGCTAGCCTGACAAAAATTCAGCCATGAACCACGAAGAGGGCCGGTACCCGTCGACCGCTGTCGATCCGTTGGTGCGCGAGGTCGGCACCGAATCCGGTGAACTGCGTGCGGTTGTCGGCGCGGGTTCGGTCGACCGGGCGAGAGCCGTTTCGACCGACGCGTTGCCACGCTGGGCTCGCGCGGCCCGGATCGGGCTGCTCGCGCTGGTCGATGCCAGCGCCCTGAGCGTCGCCGGCATGCTCGTGGTCGTCTTCTGGGCGATCGGCGTCCGCAACCAGTCGCCGGCCACCTATGCCGAGCTCCTCCCCCTACTGGGGCTCTTCACGCTCGCCTACGCAAAGGCGGGGCTCTATCCCGGTTTCGGCCTGGGCGCCGTCGAGACGCTGCGTCGATTGGTGTTGTGGACCGGCTTCGTCTTTCTCATCCTGGCGACCGCCAGCTTCGCGTTCAAGCTCCCGCCGCTCTACTCGCGCGTCTCGTTCGTTCTGGCTCTCCTCTTGAGTCTGGGGCTCCTGCCGATCTTCCGCATGCTGCTGCTTCGAGCCATGAGCGGAGTCAATTGGTGGACCGAGCCGGTGGTCGTGATCGGCACTGGGCGCCTGGCGGCGCGCTCGATCCGAACGCTGCAACGAGCCCTGTCGCTCGGCTACCGTCCGCGGTGGGTCCTGGCGGGTGCTGACGACGGGCCGGCGCCTACGTCGGTCGCGGGAGTTCCCGTGGTCGGGCACGAGGACGACGCCGAGTTGCTCAGTGGCAAGGCCCGAGTCGCGTTGGTCGCCCGCGAGGGGGTCGACGAGAGCAGCGAGTTGGTGGAGCACCTGCAGAGAGATTTCCGCCACGTGATCCTGATCCGTCATTCTCGGGGCGCGCAGATCGAAGGCGTCGTGCCTCGCAATCTGGGCGCCGTGCTCGGACTCGAGCTGACAAACCGCCTCCTGCTGCGTCGCAATCGACTCATCAAGAGGTGTCTGGACCTCGCGATCGCGGTGCCTGCGGTGATCTTGTCCCTACCGGCGATCGCGGTCGCTGCGCTGGCGATCAAGCTCGTGAGTCCGGGGCCGAGCTTCTTCCGCCAGGAGCGGGTCGGGTACCACGGTCGGCCCGTGGGGGTGACGAAGCTGCGGACGATGGTCGTCGGCGCCGAGGAGCTCCTGAGCCAGCATCTTGCGAACGACATCGAGGCTCGCAGGGAATGGGCCGAGGGCTACAAGCTGAGGAAAGACCCACGACTCGTACCGGTGCTCGGCCCTCTCCTACGCCGCTACAGCATCGACGAGCTCCCGCAACTCTGGAGCGTCGTCAAGGGGGAGATGAGCCTGGTCGGGCCACGTCCCTTCCCCGAGTATCATCTCGCGGGCTTCTCCGACCGGTTCCGGCGCCTGCGTTGCCGCGCGCGACCGGGAGTGACCGGTCTCTGGCAGGTCATGGTGCGAAGCGCCGGTGGCATGCGAGAGCAGGAGTACTTCGACAGTTACTACATCCGCAACTGGTCCCTGTGGCTCGATCTCTACATCCTTGCGCGGACGATTCTCGCCGTGCTGGGTGGCCGCGGCGCGCATTGATACGTCGCGCATTGATATGTAGGCCCCGGCCCGCCGCTCCGGGTCCACGACCATCACCCTGCGACGGCAGATCGTGGAACAGCTAGTCTGGCTCGTCCCGATCGCCGTACTGCTGGCCGGCGTCTTTCGCCCGCACGGCGGCCTGGTGGTTTTCGCTGCGACCCTGCCGCTGTTCGGGTCGCCTCCCGGAGGCCCCTACCTGGCGGCATTCGACGTGGCAGCTGTAGCGGCGATCGTCACCTCCTGGCGTGCCTCCAGGCCGGAGCGCTCGCCGGTCGACTGGTACGTCTGGGGCTGGGTGGCCGTGAGTGTGGTCTCCCTCACGCCGCTAGCGTTCCATCCGCCGTCCTGGGACCTCCGAGTGCTTTGGGGATTTGCGACATCGCTACACGACATCGAGCCCTGGATGCCGGCGTACGGGTCGAGGGCTCTTTTGAGCCTCTGCCTCGGAGTTGGCCTCTATCACTCGGTGCGACGCGCCTTTGCCGGACGCTCGCTGGTGCCCCTGATCCGCGCCCTCGCTCTCGGTGTGGTCCTCTCGGTTGCGCTCGGGCTCGCGGCCCACGTCGAGCTGATCTCCCTGGAGGCCTTCCGGGTCAAGGGCGGTCCGGCCTGGGAGGACCGGCTGCACTCTCTCTTCTTCCACTCGGGTTGGTACGCTGAGTACCTGGTGCTCGCGCTGCCGCCGGCGCTCGTCGCGCTCGTCGGTTTTGGCCGCTGGGGCGCGGCCTCGGCGGTCGGCCTGCTCGCCCTGTCTCTCCCGAGCCTCTTTCTCACTGCGCAGCGCGGCGCCTGGCTCACAGCGCTCGGTCAGGGGGGGCTGGCCGCAGTCCTCGGCTGGCGCCAGGTTGCGTTTGGACGGATTGCGCGATGGGTGGCGGTAGGTGCCCTCGTTCTCACACTGCTTCTCCTGGCGATCGTCGCCGTTGCGCCCGACGCGTTTTCAGCAGCGCTCGAGCGGACCCAGGTGAGTTTTCGATCCAGCGGCCGCCTATTCATCTGGCAGTTCACCCGTGAGGCGATGGAGGAGCGGCCGATCCTCGGCTGGGGTACGGGCTCGTTCTCGCCGCTGTTCCAGGAGCGGATCGTTGCCTCCCGCAGCCGCGGCTTCGACTGGCTCACGGCTCACAGCCAGTACCTGATGATCACAGTCGAGCGAGGTCTCGTCGGTCTGGCATCGTTTGCCGCTCTTTGTGTGGCGTTGGCGTCGTGCCTGTTGGCCGGCCTCCGCTCGAGGTCGTTGGCTGATCGACATCTGGCACAGGCGCTGTGGGTGAGTCTCGCCGGCCTGCTTGCCTATGGGGTGGTCCAATACATGTTCTTCCTGCGAGCGATCGAGTGGCTGTTCTGGTTGCTCGCCGGAGCCGCTACGCTGCTCGCCCCGACACGGTCGGCGCGTTGGCTGGAGCGTGGGGGGCAGGCCGTTCTCGTCGTTGCGCTGTTGCTCCTCCCGTGGCGTCTGGTCTCGCACGAGCCGCTCGAGGTGTCCGGTAGCCGGGCGTTCGGATTCCATCTGCCGGAGCAGAGTGGAGACCGGGAGTTCCAATGGACGACCGGCTATGCAGCTTGGCTCGCGCCGAACACTGGCGAGGAGTTGGTGCTCGAGCTGTTCAACGGTCATCCGCGACCGGACCTGCATCGTGTCGAGGTCACCGTTCGCGTTGCCGGAGCCGAGATCTCGCGCCAGGAGGTCGGAGCGCGCTGGACCCCAGTGCGGTTGCGCCTCGGTCCGCCAACGGGGAGGCCTGTTCTGGTCGAGCTCCAGACGAGCTCTACCTTCCGGCCCTTCCAGGAGTTTCGTCGCCTCGAGGGACTCGGGCCGTCGGTGGACGTTCGCCGTCTCGGGATCGCCGTGAGCCCGGCCCCGGTGCCGCGCCAGAGACCTGGTAGCGTCCGTCGGCAGCGATGACGGAAGCGGCTAGCGAGGCATCCAGCGAGATCGTGGCGCGACGTGCACTCTGCGCTCTGGTCGCAACCCTGCTCTCACTCTCGGCGGCGGCGCAGCAGGCGCCCGTCTTCGAAGATCGTGCGGAGTCGTCGGGTCTCCAGTTCGAGCATCGCAACGGCATGTCGGGTCGGTTCTACTTTCCCGAGATGACCGGCCAGGGGAGCGCGGTCTTCGACTACGACGGCGACGGGGATCTCGACGTGTATCTGGTCCAGGGCGGGCCCCTCGGCGAAGAGGCCGCGGGTGAGCGCCCCGTCGACCGACTCTTCCGGAACGATCGAGTCGGGACTTCAGTCGCTGCGCGTTTTGTCGACGTCACCGAAACGCTCGGAGTCTCGGCCGATGGCTACGGCATGGGGGTTACGGCCGGTGACTACGACGGCGATGGGCACGTCGATCTGTACCTCACCAATCACGGCTCCAACCAGCTGCTCCGGAACCGGGGGGATGGGAGTTTCGAGGACGCGACCGCCAACTCCGGCGCCGACGACACCCGCTGGAGCACGAGTGCCGCCTTCGTCGACTACGACGACGACGGCAGACTCGATCTCTACGTGGTGAACTACGTCGACTTCGACCTAGAACGCAACCCCGCCTGCTACGCCTCCAGCAGCCGGCGGGACTACTGCGGTCCGAGCGGCTTCGCGCCGCAGGGGGACAAGCTCTTGCGCAATCTGGGGGACGGGCGCTTCGAAGACGTGACCCTGCGCGCCCTGAGCGGCTATACCCCGGGTCCCGGTTTGGGAGTGACGGCGGCCGACTTCGATGGGGACGGTCGTCTCGACCTCTATGTTGCCAACGACGGTGAGCCGAACCAGCTTTGGATGAACCGCGGGGGTGGAGCCTTTGTCGAAGGGGGCTTGCTGGCCGGGGTGGCCGTCAACGGCGAGGGCCGCTCCGAGGCGAGCATGGGCGTCGATGTTGCGGACTTCGATGGCGATGGCGACGAAGACCTCTTTCTTGCTCACCTCGCCGGGGAGACCAACACCCTCTACGTCAACGACGGTTCGGGACTATTCGATGACCGAACGCTGTCGAGCGGGCTCGGAGCCCCGAGCTTGAGCTACACGGCGTTCGGCACGGGGTGGCTCGACTTCGACAGCGACGGCTGGCTCGACCTACTGGTGTTGAACGGCGCCGTCAGAATCCAGGAGGTGCAGGCCGCGGTGGGCGACGGGTATCCGTTGCGCCAGCCGAACCAACTGTTCCGGGGAGACGGCGCCGGGGCGTTCGTCGACGTGAGCGACCGCGCCGGAGAGATCTTCCGGCTTCCGGAGGTGAGTCGTGGTTTGGCGATCGGCGACCTGGACAACGATGGCGATCCAGACGCCGTGCAGTGCAACAACAGCGGTCCGGCTCGGCTTCTCGTCAACGGAGCGGGCGATCCCAGCGGCTGGCTGGGGGTGCGGGCGCTCCATGGCGGTACCGGATCGGTGGTCGATCGGGCCGAAGTCGTGGTTGTGCTCGAATCCGGTCGGCGCATTGTGCGCCGTTCGAGGCGCTACGGTAGCTACTGTTCTGCGCGTGATGCGCGTGTCCTCGTTGGCACGGCTGGCGAAATGAGCCTTCAGCGACTGGAGGTCTCCTGGGCGGCCGGTCGCCGAACCGTCTGGCACGAGCCGCCGGTCGGGGCCTACCTGAACGTCTACGATTCGAGGGGACTGCAATGAGTCGGTGGCTGGTACTGCTGTGGATCTCGCTCGGTTCGCCGCTCCCCGTGATGGCAACGGAGAGTTGGATCGACGTGCCCGAGGTGAGCCTCGAAGAGCTCGAACCGGCCGTAGCCCAGCAGTTGGGTCGGCTTCGTGAGCACGTCGTCGGGCAGGCCTCTGACTCGAGCGTGTCGGCGCCAAAGCTGGGGGACGCGCTCGGCGAGCTGGGACGGCACTATCACGCCTACAACCTGCTGCATGGCGCCTTGGACTGCTATGTCATCGCGCAGCGACTTGCTCCCGAGGACTTCCGATGGCCGTACCTCGAGGGCTACCTCCATCAGAGTGCCGGTCGTCTGAGCGAGGCCGTGCGCTCCTACGAGCGAGCGCTGTCGATCTTCGCGGGGGTCCCGCCGGCTCTCGTTCGACTCGGGCAGGCCTATCGAGGGCTGCATCGAGTCGAGGAGGCGGAGTCGGCCCTGCGCGCGGCTCTCGAACTCGACCCTGTCCAAGCCGCGGCCTACGCGACGCTCGGGCAGCTCTACCAGGAGAGTGGGCGCAATGCCGAGGCGGTCGCTAGCCTGACTCGCGCGCTCGAGCTCGAGCCGGGCGCGAACCTCCTCTACTACCCGTTGGGACTTGCCTACCGGGCGCTCGGAGATCTCGAACGGGCTGCGGCGGCGCTCGAGCGGCGGGGCAAGTTGGGCGTGGCCCCGAGTGATCCGCTGATCGACGGGCTGGCCGATCTGACCACCGGAGAGCGCGTCCATCTGATTCGGGGTCGGACAGCGTTTGCCGCGGGCGACTTCGCGGCGGCGGCGGAGGAGTTCCGTCGCGCGTCGGAGCTCGAGCCCGAGAGCGCTCGCGCACGGGTGAACCTCGCGACGGCGCTCGCGCAGCTGGGGCAAGCCGACCTCGCGATGCGCGAGCTCGAGGTCGCCATTCGCCTCGCTCCGGGCAACGCCACGGCGCTTTTCAATTTGGGGGCGCTGCACGAGCAGCGCGGGGAGTGGGAGCTTGCGGCCGAGCGATTCGCGGCGGCGGTGAGCTATGAGCCCGACGACGCCGAGACTCGGCTTCGCCTGGCGAGCGCGCAACGCCGGCTCGGCGATCTGGACCCGGCACTTGCAAACTACGGCCGCGCGATCGCGTTGAATCCACGGCTCGAGGCCGCGTACCTGGGCGAGGCCGACGTACTGGCGCGGCTCGCAAGGTATGAGGAGGCGCGCAACCGGCTGGAGGCGGCCTACGGCCTGATGCCGACGAGCGGGCTCATCGGGCACGGCCTGGCGCGCTTGCTGGCGGCCTGCCCCGACGGCTCGCTTCGAGACGGCCCGCGGGCACTCGAGCTCGCGCTCGCAGTTGTCCGAGCGGCTCCCAGTTCGAGACACGCACAGACCGTGGCGATGGCGTTCGCGGAGACCGGGCGGTGCGAGGAGGCGGCTGCGTGGCAGGCGCAGGCGGTCGAGGCCCAGCAGCGTGTTGGCGACACACAATCGGCGCGAGATCTAGAGACCCTGCGGGCTGCCTATCTGGCCGGACCGCCTTGTCGCCCGCCGGTAGCGGTTGGAGACACTCCAGGGTAGTGGCTATCGGCAGGCCGGGAGTATCGAAGTATGTCGATATCTAGATCTTAAGCTAGATCGAAATTGACAAACCGCGGTCCGGTGGTGGACACTCGGGAAAGTTTCACGATTGACAGCCGGGGTAGTGGACCGATTCGGGAGTTGCGCGTTGAGCGGAACGCTTCCCCCTTTTAGATGATGTGGTCTTTCTCGATCATGACTTGTCTGGCGCCGACACCGCTGTGTTGCGGACGGTTCGCCAGAGAGATCCGCACTGTTGCTGGAGGAATCGACGCATGAGCCGACGAACACCTTTCGCCCTGTTCGCAGTCCTGGTCGCGTTCTCGTCCGTGGTGGCCGCGCAGACGGCCCCCACTCTCGACTCGATCGCGGATCCCGCGGCTATTCTCGAAGACTCGGGCCTCCAGACGGTCAACCTGTCCGGGATCGACGACGGCGGCGACGGAGGGCAGACCCTCACCGTCACCGCGACCAGCGACAACACCGGGCTGATTCCGGATCCGACGGTGAACTACACGTCGCCCGACGCGATCGGCTCGCTCGACTACACGCCGGTGCCCGATGCGAGCGGCAGCGCCGTCATTACGGTGACGGTCACCGATGCCGACGGATCCGCGGTCGAGACCTTCACGGTCGCGGTGACCGCGGTCGACGACGACCCTGTGGCTGTCGATGACGTCGCGACGGTCGCTGAAGATGATCCGGCGACAACTGTCGACGTTCTCGCGAACGACACCGACGCCGATGGTGGTCCGAAGACCATCGCCTCGGCCTCCGATCCCGCCGCCGGCACCGTCGTCGTGGCGGGGGACGGCTTGAGCCTGACCTACCAGCCGGACGCCGACACGTGCAACGACGGCTCGCCGACGGACGACTTTACCTACTCCCTGAGTCCTGGCGGCTCGACCGCAACGGTGGCCGTGACGGTCACCTGCGTGGACGACGATCCGGTGGCGGTGGACGACGCCGCAACCGTGACGGAGGGCGACGCGGCAACAACCGTCGACGTTCTCGCAAACGACACCGACATCGACGGCGGCCCGAAGACGATCGCCTCCGCCTCGGATCCAGCCGAGGGCACGGTGGTGGTGGCCGGTGACGGCCTGAGCTTGACCTACGAACCGGATGCCGATGCTTGCAACGGCGGATCGCCGACGGACGACTTCACCTACACGTTGACCGAGGGTGGCTCGGTGGCCACGGTCGCCGTGACGGTCAACTGCGTCAACGACGAACCTTCCTTTACTGCGGGCGCGGACCAGACGGTTCTCGAAGACGCCGGCGCGCAGTCGGTGGCGTGGGCCACGGACGTGCTCGCCGGACCGGCGAACGAGTCGGGCCAGGCGCTGACCTTCAACATCACTGGAAACACGAACGCGGGCCTCTTTGCCGTCGCTCCGGCGGTGGACGCCTCGGGCACGCTGACCTACACGCCCGCCGACGACGCCAACGGCTCGGCCGACATCACGCTCGAGCTGATGGATGACGGGGGTACGGCGAATGGCGGCGACGACACCTCTCCGTCGGAGACCTTTACGATCTCGGTGACCGCCGTCAACGACGAGCCGTCGTTCACGGCCGGTTCCGACGAGACGGTCCTCGAGGACGCCGGCGCGCAGTCGGTGGCCTGGGCCACCGGTATCTCCGCCGGTCCTGCCGACGAAGCAGGTCAGGCGCTGACCTTCAACGTCACGGGGAACACCAACCCGGCTCTCTTCGCCGCCGCTCCGGCGGTGGACGCCGCCGGCACCCTGACCTACACCGCGGCCGCGAACGCCAGCGGTTCGGCCGACATTACGGTCGAGCTCATGGACGATGGCGGGACCGCCGACGGCGGCGACGACACCTCGCCAGCCTCGACGTTCAGCATCACCGTGACACTGGTCAACGACGAGCCGTCGTTCACGGCCGGTCCCGACCAGACGGTTCTCGAGGACTCAGGAGCTCAGTCGGTGGCGTGGGCCACCGGCATCTCCGCCGGTCCTGCTGACGAGGCCGGTCAGGCGCTGACCTTCAACATCACTGGAAACACGAACGCGGGCCTGTTTGCCGTCGCTCCGGCGGTGGACGCTTCGGGCACGCTGACCTACACACCCGCCGCCGACGCCAACGGCTCAGCCGACATCACGCTCGAGCTGATGGACGACGGGGGTACGGCGAACGGTGGCGACGACACCTCGCCGTCGGCGACCTTCACGATCTCGGTGACCGCGGTCAACGACGAGCCGTCGTTCACGGCCGGTCCCGACCAGACGGTTCTCGAAGACGCCGGAGCGCAGTCGGTGGCCTGGGCCACGGACATCTCCGCCGGCCCCGCTGACGAAGCCGGGCAGGCGTTGACCTTCAACGTCACGGGCAACACCAACCCGGGCCTCTTCGCCGCCGCACCGGCCGTGGACGCCGCCGGCACGCTGACCTACACCGCGGCCGCAAACGTCAACGGCTCCGCCGACATCACGGTCGAGCTCATGGACGATGGCGGGACCGCCGACGGCGGCGACGACACCTCGCCAGCCTCGACCTTCAGCATCACGGTCGTCCTGGTCAACGACGAGCCTTCGTTTGTTGCCGGCCCCGACCAGAGCGTGCTCGAGGACGCCGGTGCCCAGACGGTCGCCGCGTGGGCGACCGCGATCTCTGCGGGCCCAGCCGACGAGGCCGGCCAGGCGCTGACCTTCAACGTCACGGGCAATACGAATCCGGGTCTCTTCGCAGCTCAGCCTGCAGTTGATGCGGCCGGCACCCTGACCTACACGCCGGCGGCGAACGCCAACGGCTCGGCCGACATCACGATCGAGCTGATGGACGACGGCGGTACCGACAACGGCGGCGACGACACCTCCCCGTCCGCGACCTTCAACGTCTCGGTCGGCGCGGTCAACGACGCGCCGAGCTTCACCGCGGGCGGCGACATCGTCACCGAGACCGGCACCGGCGAGCAGTCCGTCCCGTGGGCGACCAACGTCGCGGCCGGCCCGCCGAACGAGTCCACGCAGGTCGTGACCTTCGTGATCGTCAGCGACGACTGCGGCAGTCTGGTAACGGTGGGTCCGGCGATCGATGCCGACGGCTCACTGCGCTTTACGCCGGTGGACAACACCACCGGCACCTGCACGATTACTACGAAGCTGACCGATGACGGCGGCACCGCCGACGGCGGCCTCGACGAAACCGGCGAGGTCACGTTTACGCTCGAGCTGGTGGTGGCCACCGAGCCGATCGCCGACGCCGCGAGCGTCACGACCGACGGATTCGACCCGCTGACGATCACGCTCACCGGTAGCGATCCGGACGGTCAGACACCTCTCGACTTCCAGGTGCTCGAGCCGGTCACCGATCAGGACACCGGCGAGATCATCTCGGACACCGGTCCGTTCCGCGGCACGCTCGACACCTTCACTCCGGCAACCAACCCGGACGGCGTGAGTGCCGACGTGGTCTACACGCCGGACGGTCCGTTCCTCTCGAACGCGGTCATCATCGCGACGAACAGTGTCCTCGCGGACAAGTTCGCAGACGTCATGAGTGGCGATACCGTCGTGAATTCGAGCGGCGGAACGATTACGTTCGAAAGAAGCACTAGTTCACCCGCTGGGTTCGCCGTCAAGGCGGACAACATCGACGCCCACGGAACGGCCTCGGTCGATAGTGACGCGTTCTGCAACGGCGGAGACTTCTCGAGCGAGTGCGATCCGCTGACGCTGCCCGTCTTCGACATCCTGCCTCCGTTCCTAGTTGGCGATCCAGATGACGCGAACGACGTTACGGTCTCCGGGACAGTGAACCTGACTCCGGGTCTGTACGGCGACGTCGACATCGACGACAACGGGGTGGCGGTCTTCGCTCCCGGCAAGTACAGCCTGCGAACTCTGACGGCCGGCAAGAAGGCCGAACTCGTCTTCAGCGGCTCTACGGTTCTCATGATCGCCGATCGGTTCGAGACGGGGTCGAACGTCGATGTTGGCGCTGCCGGTTTGGCAGATCAGGTCGTCTTCTACGTGGCCGGAACGGACGGTGGGTCGGGAAGCGCCGTCGAGCTCGGCTTCAACAACGCCAACTTCTTCGCAAACCTCTACGCTCCGAACGGCACGATCACCGTCGGTCAGGACTCGGCGGTGACAGGCGCACTGCTGGCGCAGGACGTCGTACTGGAGTCCAAGGTGGAGGTGGCTCTGGACAGCGCCTTCTCCGAGGTCCCCGACCAGTTTGCCTTCGAAGTCACCGATCAGATCGGACTCACCAGTGAGCCGGCGATCGTCACGATCAACGCGGACGGCGCCTGCCGCGACGACGGGGGCAACATCGTTGCGATCGCAGCGTTCGACAACTCTGCGAACACCGACGGCGCGGCCTCCATCCAAGTCACCCTGGCAGGCTGTGAGGCGACCGACGAACCGGTCACCTTCGAGCTGGTCAGCGACGGCACCGAGGGCTCCGTCACTGGACTGCCCAGCGGCCCGGTGAGCCCGCCCTACGAGTTCGACGTGACCTACACGCCGAACGACGCGGTGCCGAACGAGCGCGACAGCTTCGTCTTCTCGATCACCAACGGCGTCTCCACGGTGCCGGCAACGGTCGAGATCAACGAGCCGCCTTGCGAGAGCGTCGAAGTGACGGCCCTCGCTTCCGTAGCGACAGACGAAAACGACCCGCTCACGCTGACGCTGTCGGGTTGTGATCCGAACAACGAGGCGTTGAGCTTCGCCACCGATCCGGACTCGGCCGGGAGCTTTGCAAACTGCGCCACCTGCGCGATCAGCGCTCCGGTTGCGATCGCCGACAATCGGCCTGGCTTCAGCTCGGCCAACGTGGTGATCACGCACAACGAGACGCTCGCGACCAGCACCTCCTTCGAATACTCGGCGACCAGCTCCGGCGGTTCGGACTCGACCACGGTCGGAGTCGAGGTCAACCCGGTCAACATTGCGCCGGTAGCCAACGACGACGCCTTCGCCGGCAGTCTCGGCGGAGTCATCAACGGCAACGTGCTGGGCAACGACACCGACGCCAATCTCGACTCTCTCTCGGCGACGGTGGTCAGCGCTCCGGCGCAGGCGAGCAACTTCACGCTCAACGCCAACGGCGACTTCACCTACACGCACAACGGCCTGGGCGTCTTCACCGACACCTTCACCTACTCCGCCAGCGACGGCACGCTGAGCGATACCGCGACGGTTTCGATCAGCATCGTCGCCGCGGACATCACCGTCAGCATTTCGAAGGCTGGTGACGGTGCCGCGCAGAGCACGGTCGTCAGCTCGCCGGCCGGCATCGATTGCGGTGCGGTCTGCTCGGCGGTCTTCATGACCACCCAGCCGATCCGGCTCGAGGGCATTCCGGCCGACGGCTTCATCTTCAACTTCTGGAGCGGCGATGCAGACTGCATCGACGGCGAAATCTCGCCGATCGCCGACAGGAGCTGTGTAGCAAACTTCGCGATCGACACGACCCAGCCTCCGACTGGAGACCCGATCCAGGTGACGGTGCTCAAGGACGGCACCGGCAGCGGTACGGTGAGTAGCGATCCGGCCGGCATCGACTGCGGGCCGATCTGCACGGCGACGATCACGGGCGATCCTCGGGTTACGCTGAGCGCAACAGCCGACAGCGGTTCGGTCTTCGCCGGATTCAGCGGCGGCCCGTCGGGCGACTGTGCCGATGGTCAGCTAGACGCGGTGGTCGACACCACCTGTCAGGCGACCTTCAACGCCATCCCGCGCACTCTCACAGTGCAGTTCCTCGGGGGTAGCGGCACGGTGACCAGCACTCCGACCGGCATCAGCTGCACGAGCGACTGCTCTTCGGGCTTCGAGGCCGGCGTCACGGTCACACTGAGTGGTCGGCCGGACACCGGCTCGGCGACGGACGTGACGTGGGGCGGAGACTGTGCTCCGGACGCTTCGTTCCCGAACAAGGCCACCGTCACCATGACGGCGGACATGACCTGTACGGTCATATTCAACTAGGGAAATTAGGGGATAAGTGCCACTTCGTGCGAAAATTGTGTCAGATGTGTACAGAAAGGAGCCCAATGTGATCGGAACCGAATCTCGAGTCGCGTGGCTCGGGTCGGCGGTGTTTACGGTCGCGGCGCTGATGCTGATCGCTGCACCGGCGGCGTCGGCGGAGCCGGAGTTGGCGCGAGCCACCGTCTTCTCCGGCGGAGTCGACATCCAGCCAACGCAGAATTTCAAGCAGGCCTTCGTCAGCGTGTCGGGCAACGGAGTGCTGATCCAGCGAACCCTCGAGGCGGGAGCTGACATTTCGATCAGCGTCTTCGATCTCGAAGGGGAGTTGCTTCCCGACGGCCGGTACACCTGGCGTGTCGAGCTCGTGCCGAGCGACGACATCGCCCGTCAGCTGCGCATCGAAGCGACGCAGAACGAGGGCGTCGCTCCGAACGCCTGGCAGCCCGAGACCGGCACCTTCACCATCTCAGGGGGAGTGGTCGCGAGTCCCGACTTTGCCGAGCTGTCGAGTTCGAGAGAGACCACCGGTCTACCCTCGAGCGCTCCGCTCCAGAGCGGGCTCCAGTCCGGCTTCGCGCGCAGTGAGGCGGCGGTGGACGACGATTCCGCGGTCGGCTTCCGCGTCGGCGTCGAAGACGCGATGCGGGCGGCAGGCCCGCAAGACCTAGTACCCACTGGGCGTCAGCTGCTCGAACGCTCGGACGCTGGAGCGCTCGCTCTGGGAGCGTCGCTCGAGCAGCCCCTGGCGCCCCTGACGCAACCTGTTGTTCCCGGAGCGGCTGAAGCCGCCCCGCGATCGATATCACCCGACGGCAAGAACGGTAGACCTCGCTCGCGCGACGAGCTTCGGTAGAGGAGAGGGCAATGAAAAGACTCAATAGAAACATCTGGATTCTGGCTGGGTTGGCGGCCTGCGTCGCTCTGTCGAGTGCGCCGGCGTCGGCGGATCAAGTCTTCCTGGACGACCTGATCGTCGACGGCAGTGCGTGCATCGGCCTCGACTGTGTCAACGGCGAGAGCTTCGGTTTCGACACGCTGCGCCTCAAGGAGAACAACCTCCGGATCAGGTTCTTCGATACGAGTGCTAGTGCGAGCTTCCCGTCGAACGACTGGCAGCTCACCGCGAACGATTCGACCAACGGCGGAGCAAACAAGTTCTCGATCGACGACATCGACGGGGGCAGGACGCCCTTCACGATCGAAGCTTCGGCTCCAAGCCATTCGTTGTACGTCGACGATGGTGGTCGGCTCGGTCTGGGTACCTCGACGCCAGTCGTAGAGCTCCACGTCGTGGATGGTGATACGCCCACCCTGCGCCTCGAGCAGGACGGGTCCTCCGGCTTCACGCCGCAGACCTGGGACGTCGCCGGCAACGAGACGAACTTCTTCATCCGTGACGTGACAAACGGCTCGACACTGCCATTCCGGATTCGGCCGAGTGCGCCGAGTTCGGCCGTGGACATTCAGGGCTCGGGCTCGGTGGGTATCGGTACGGCTAGCCCCCGCGCGGAAGTCCACGTCCTCTACGACAACGCGAGTGTCGACGACGGCCTTCTGGTCGAGGGTGGCGGCTCGAATGCGGCCCGCGTGCGGCTCGAAAACTCCGACGCGTCCACCGACTTCTGGCGCTTTGGTCTCAACAACAACGAGGACTTCATCATCAACTACCTGGGTGATGCGACGGCGGAGGTGAGGGTCAGCCAGGCCGGTGGCCTCTTCGTTGGCGGCATGCAGCTCACGGTGCCCGACTATGTCTTCGAGGACGACTACGAGCTCAGGTCTCTGGCCGAACTCGAGAGTTTCATCAACGAGAACGGTCACCTGCCGAACGTGCCGAGTGCCGAAGAGGTGAACGAGACCGGCCTCAACATCGCCGCGATGCCGCTACAGCTGCTCGAAAAGGTCGAGGAGCTGACGCTCTACACCCTGCAGCAGCAGCGAACCATTGACGCTCTGCTCTTGAGGCTGGCGGCGATGGAAGTGGCTCGAGAGCAGGCTCAGTAGTTCGACCCAGCTCTACAGAGATGATGATCGAGCGCCCGGCTTTGCGGCCGGGCGCTTTTTGTTTCTAGAGCGGGTTAGAGGTAACCGAGTGCTTTGAGCTCTTCGAGCGTCTCGTCGTCGAGCGGCTGTTCGCTCCCGAGGTTGACCTCCCCGGTGACGATGGTGGCCAGGATCTCGACTAGCTTCTGCTCGGAGGGATGCCCCGTGCCCCAGAGGTCGTCGAGTTCATCCGGATCGCTGCGCAGATCGTAGAGCTCGAAGACGCTGTCGTTTTCGATCAGTTTGAACCCTTCCCAGATGACCGTCCGCATCGATTTGAAGAGGTACTCGCTGTAGGCGCTCTCCGGAACGTCTTCGGCGTTGTCAGCCACCGTACGGAGGCTGCGGCCGTCGACCCCCGCGAGCGCCTGGAGTCCAACGATCTCCAGCACGGTAGGCGCGAGATCGATACTCTCGACCATGCGTCCGACCCGTGCCCCCTCGACGCCGGGCACCCAGAAGATCAGCGGCACCTCGAGGACCTCGTTGTAGAGCAGGCCGTGGCCGATCCGACGGTTGCGCTCTCGGTCGCCGAAGGACTCGCCATGGTCCGATGTCAGGACCACGACCGTGTTCTCGAGCAGCCCGCTTGCTTCGAGGCGCTGCCAGAGTCGCTCGAGCATGGCGTCGATCTCGAGTATCTCGCCGTCGTATTTGTCCACGACGTGCTGGATGTCCTCGGCCGACAGCATCGGCAGTAGCCTGTCGTAGTAGGGCCGGCCCTTCCAAGTGCAGCCGTAGTCCGTGGGATCATCGACGCAGACCGGACTGTCCGAATCGGGCTCGACGTCCACCGGGCCGTCGTAAGAGGGATCCGAGAAAGGATCATGTGACTGCGCCGGCGAGTAGGGCGAGTGCACTCGGTAGGTGTGCCAGAAGAGGAAGAAGCCCTGTTCGATCGAGCTGTGAGCGTCGAGCCACTCCAGCATCTCCTCGAACTGCTGATCGTCGCTCGAGTTGTGCAGGTCGTAGTAGGCGCTGTTCGAGAACGAATCGAACGTGTGGTAATTGAACTTCTCGCGAACGAAGCCGGCGCCGGTGAAGGCCGCGGTGGTGTAGCCGGCCTGATGGAGCACGTCGACAAAGGTTGGGGTCTCGTCGGACAGGCGCCGCCAGCGATCGATGACGCCGTGATGAGAGGGGTAGAGCGAGGTGAAAATCGACATGTGCGATGGCAGGGTGGTCGGCGCCTGCGCGATGCAATTCTCGAAGAGCACGCCATCTTGGGCGAGGCGATCGAGCACCGGGCTGGTCGGCCGATCGTAGCCGTAGGGCTGAAGGTGGTCGGCCCGCAGCGTGTCGAGGGAGATCAAGATCACGTTGCAGCCCTCACAGCCCGGCAACAAGGCCTTCTCGGGTTCGCTGCAGGAGCTTCCCAGGGCGGCGAGCAGGAGAGCAGGCGCCAGCACTCGGCGATGGCTGCGTGTGAGAAGGTGCAAGCAGAAGCCCCGCGAAAGACTGTATTGTACTGTAGGTAAGAGGCTTGAGGCAGGCCTGGGGGCCGCTGGGGGTTTGGCGGAAATACCAGGCAGGAAGAGGGCTTCGAGGTCTTTGTGGCGACTCCGTGTAACAAGTCGTCGCCAGGCCCGATTAGTACTGTAGAAGGATACGGAATCTCGAATCAGAGAACCAAAAGAACCAAAAGAATCAACAAGAACCGAGAGGAGCGAGAAAAATGCTGAGAAAGATGATTGTTGCGTGTGCCGTGTTCGCCGTTCTGGGCCTCGTGGCCGCCGGTCCCGCCGCCGCGCAGGGCGTGTTGTTCGTCAACAACGGAAACGTCGGCATTGGCCAGGAGAACCCGGATGCGCCGCTGGTCGTCGAAGCCGACGGTGGCGGTAGCCTGGTCGACATGGTGAAGCTGATCAACAACGGCTCGCCGCAGTTCCGCTACATCAACACCGCCAACGGTGTGACCTGGCGACTCGGCCCGAACCCGAGCGGCGACTTTGTCTTCAACGAGGTTGCGGATCTTGGCCTCGCCGAGATGCGTGTCACCACCGATGGCCAGGTATTTGTGAACGGCGGCGGTCCGCTGAACGTTCCTGACTACGTGTTCGCCGACGACTACGAGTTGATGTCGATCAACGAGCTCGAGCAGTTCATCGCCGACAACGGTCACCTGCCGAACGTGCCGAACGCCGAGGAGGTCAAGAAGACCGGCTTGAACCTCACCAAGATGCCGCTGCACATCCTCGAGAAGGTAGAGGAGCTGACTCTCTACACGATCGAGCAGCACAGCAGCATCGAGCAGCTCCAGACCGAGAACGCCCTCCTCCGGGAGCGGCTGGCGGCGCTGGAAACCGCGATCGCGCAGCAGTAGTTGCGGACGCGCTCTTGCGCGCTCCCAATCTCGGTCTTCGCGACCTCGGGTAACCAACGGCGGGCCGGCGTCCATCGGCGCTCGGCCCGCTGTCTCTACCCGGGGGTAGCGGTCGGAGACCGTTTCAAGGAAGCAAATCGTGCACACGAGGCTCCAGACAACCACTGATGACTGAACCCAGCCATAGCGAGCGTGGACCTTGGGGGCCGGCACCGGCCCTAGCCCCGGAGCGGCGCGGCGGTCGCGAGGTCGATCTCCTGGCCGCTCTGTCTTTCGCGAGCCGCAATGCTCCGCTGATATTGATCGGGGCTGTAGTTTGCGCGGCGATTGCGCTCGCAGTGGTGCTGTCTCGGCCGGCGACGTATCAGGCGACTGCGACCCTGGTTGTGGTTCCGCCTCGCGTCGCCTCCGAGCTCAAGCCCGAGGCCTTGAGCGTGCACGGCTATCAGCGGCTGCTGGAGAGCGACGCGGCAGTAGATACCGCTCGCCGGCGGTTGGTCGACGCCGGAGTTCTCGAGCCGCAAGACGAGCTGAAGGTGGGTAGCCAGCTGCGCACGCGGATCTTCGTCTCGCGGCGGCAGGACACCAACTCGCTGGCGCCGTTGGTTGAGCTGATCGCCAGCGCTCGCTCGCCAGAGGTGGCGGCGCAGGTGGCCAATACCTGGGCGACCGTCTTCCTCGAGCTGACCCGCCAGCTGGTTTCTGGCGCCACCGACTCCATGATCGAGGTCGTCGAAGAGCAGCACCCCGTGACCAATCAGGAGCTCGAGGCTCAGGAGGCCGTGCGACTGGAGGTGCTGGCGTCGTCTCGCGAGCGCGTGGACAAGGCGGGGGCCAGCTGGGACGCGCGCATCGCTCGCCAGAAAAACAATACAGCTGCACGGATATCCGAGTATCAGGCGGAGACCCGGCAGCTCATGGAGAGTGAGCTGGGCGGTGTGTCCACCAGCGACGATGCCCTCGCCGGCGACCTTCAGCGGTTGCTATCGATACGAACCCAGTTGGCGCAGCGATCACCTGTGAGGGTGCTCGAGAAGGCGATGAGCGACGAATCCGTCTGGCAGTCGCTGCTCCTGCCCAACGCTGGCGGAACCGATGTCGGAGCGGCCGGCGAGCATACGCTGGTCACCCAGGAGATCGATCCGGTCCACGACGAGCTGACCCTCGAGGCGGCTGCGCTGGAGGCTGAAGTCAGGGGGCGAGGCGGCAGGGAGCTAGCCCAGCTGGCGGCGGCACTCGCAAGCCGTCAAAACGAGCGCTCGACCGGCCTGGCTCAGTTGCAGGAGGAGCGCAGTCTGGAACTGGTACTGCTGCGCCGCAGGCGGGCGCAGGAGCTGGAGCAGATCGACGAGGAGCTGGCGGCCGCCTTGGCTCCGGTGCAGCGTTCGATCCATCAACTCGGTGCCCTCCACCAAGAGCTGGTGAAGAACCTCAACCAGGCGGTCTTGGCGCGGGCGCAGGAGGACATCAAAACGGTCTATCTGGCGGCACCGGCGGTGCCGCTGGCCAAGGGAGAGTCGCGCGGCACGTTGCCGGTGGCGGCTGTTGCCGCACTGATCGGCGGCCTGCTGGGCCTCGGAGCGGCGGTGGCGCGCGACGCGTTGGCAAACGGACGGCGGGCGAATTTGGAACCAGGGAGTGAACGAGACGAACGACAGTCCTAGCCGAGCCGACGAGCGAGCCCTGACTCAGAAGCTCCGGCGCGGCGAGCCCGGAGCTGTCGAGACGGTCCGCCAGAGGGTCCAGCAGATCCTTCGCTACCGAGGTTTTGGGATGCAGCGGCAGGATCGTGAGGACTTGGAACAAGAGATCATGACGCAGGTTTGGCAGGGAGTGAACCGAGGGCAGTTTCGCGCCGACGAGGGCTTCTGGGGATTCGTCTCCGTCGTTGCGAGCCGCCGCGCAATCGACTGGCTACGCAAGCAGAAGCCGACGCTGTCGCTCGACGACGTGGCTGCGAACTCGCTCGGCTCTCGGCCGGACGGACCGCTGGCCGCGGCGCTCAGCGGCGAAGAGGCGAGGCTGGCGGTCTCGGCGCTCAAGGGGCTCGGACGCCCCTGCCGCGAGCTGGTCTTCCTGCGCATCGGTCTGGTCAAGAGCTACCGCCAGATCGCCACTATGACTGGCCGCTCGGAAGGAGCGCTCAGGACGCAGTTCTGTCGTTGCGTGGAGAGCGCGCGACGCTTCATCGAGACGGCTGCTGAGGACGAGGGCAGCCGACGGAAGGACGTGAAAAATGACGGACGCACATGAACTGATCCGCGCAGAACTGGAAAGCTACGCGCTCGGCGAGCTCGAAGGCAGTACCAGGTCGAGCGTCGAGAGGCACGTCGACAGCTGCGAGGAGTGTCGCGGATGGCTCGATACCTACCGGCTCGTGGCCGCCTCCATGGCGGCTGAAGACACCGGCCAAGGCCATCCCGAGAGCGAGCGGCTCGCCGAGGCGGCTGCGTCGAACTCGGCGCCGATCGAAGATCGCGAGCTGCAGGATCACCTGGACTCATGCGGATCGTGCAGGGAGCAGGTGGAGCTCACGCGGGCTGCGCTGGCTGAGGCTGACATCGGCTCGCTGCGTAGCAGCCACTCCTATCAGCGCGCAGCCATCTGGGCCGCAGCCGCCGTGCTGCTGGTCGCCCTCGGTATCGGCTTCGTCGCCGATCGGGGACCCGAGGTGGCCGGCTTCCAGGCGGAGCGTCAGATCTCTGATCTCTCGTTGAGTGGCGTTCAGGACGTCGAAGCCGTCGCGTCACTCTCCGCCAGCACGGTACACGTCGAACCCGGCGCAACGGTGCGCTTCCGCGCGGGCGAGACCGTCGCCCTGGCGGACGGCTTCTCGGTTGGGTCGGGAGCCAACTTCGCGGTCGAGCTCGTCGGCTCTGATCAGGGTCGAGAGAAGGCGGTCGAGGACCGCAACTGAGCGGCGTAGGGCCGGAGCAGCAGGGGGAGTCCGAGGCACCCGCGACGCCGTTGGCCCGGGTGGGCGGTGAGGCCTCGATCGCGCTGGGCGGTAAGTTCGGAGGCAAGTCGATCCAGCTGGCCGGTCAGGTCGCTCTTGCGCGGCTCCTCGGCAGCGAGCTCTTCGGCCTGTATGCGGTTGGTTGGTCGCTCTTTCGCTTCGCCCTCCTGTTCTCTCCCCTCGGTCTGCACAACGCGGTCATCCGCTTTGGTGGCGGTTGGTCGCTCGACGACCCGCGGCAGCGGTCCACGGTCCGTCGGGCGCTGATCGGCTCGAGCCTCAGCGGCCTCGCCGCCGGCGCGGTGCTGGTGCTGGCTTCACCCTGGCTCGCCCTCGAGTTCTTCCAGATGCCGGGGCTGCTCCCGGTGCTGCGCGGCTTCGGCATCGCGCTACCCATCGCGACCGGTCTACTGGTGGCCAGCGCTGCGACGCGGGTTTCCCAGCAGATGAAGTACACCGTCTGGGCCGAGGACCTGACAAAGCCGCTCGTCTTCCTGGTTCTGTTCCTGGCCCTGTACGCAGCCGGCCTCAGGCTGGGGGCGGCCATCGTCGCGGTCGTCTTCTCCTCTCTCGCGGCCCTGGCGCTGGCCGGCTGGTTTCTCGGTCGGCTGATGGCCGGCGACGGAGAGGCGGCCACCGAGTCGGTCGCCGAGGCGGCGCCGGGCTGGACCGAGTTGCTTCGGTTCTCTCTACCGGCCGCTCTTGCCGGCTCCTTTGGCGCTGCCGTGCTCTGGTCGGATCGGCTCTTTCTGGGCTACTTCCGGGCTGCGCCGGAAGTCGGGCTGTACCAGGCCGCGGCGCAGGTCGGGGTGATCTTCTCGCTGATCCTCGCGGGCATCAACGGCATCGTTTCGCCGCTGATCGTGAGCCACTTGGCCAAGGTGGAGCGGGGGAGAGACGACGACGCTGGGCTGGATCGCCTCTTCAAAGCCGCGACACGTTGGGGGCTGATGGTGGGCTTGCCGTTTGCGATTGTGCTGTGGGCGGCGCCCGCGACTCTTCTGAGTCTGGTCTTCGGCTCCGAGTACGGTGGGGCGTCCGAAGCGCTTCGGATCCTCGCCGGCGGCCAGATCGTCAACCTGGGGACCGGTCCGGTGGCAATGATGCTGATCATGTCGGGCCACGAGCGGCGCTGGCTGGCGATCGGGGGAGCCGGGCTCCTCCTGAGTTGTGTTCTCAACTGGATGCTCATTCCGCCCCTCGGGGTCGTCGGTGCGGCGCTGGGTACGGCGCTCTCACTGGCAGCCATGTTCGGCGCGGCAGTCGTCACCGTTCGCCGGCGTCTGGGAATCTGGCCTTACGACCGGCGGCTGCTCAAGCCGGCTCTCGCCGCAGCGGCGACTCTGGCGGCGACGCTCTGGCTCGAGCGCTCCGACCTGCTCCCCGGCGTACCAGGGCTGTTGGGCGTGATCGCCCTGAGTGCCCTGGGCTTTCTTGGCCTGGCCGCAGTTCTCGGACTCGCAGACGAGGACCGCGAGGTGCTGCGAGTGGCGGCCTCGACGCTCAGGAAGCGGCTCAGCGGCGACTGAGCGCGGCGAGGGCCAGGTTCAGCTGACGGCGTAGCCGTAGCGGCGCAGCAGTGGGCGGGTGAGTAGAGTCACCCACAGCCGGTCGAGCGCACCGAGACTCGACTGCCACTCCTGATCTAGCCGCAGCTGTGTCGGCTTGCGGCTAAAGCGAACCGGGTTGCCCGCGATGGCGTGGTTGGGCGCGAACTGGAATGTGCCGCTGGCGTCGAACGGCAGCTTCGAGTCGGGTAGGCCGGCGAAGTCGATGATCGATCGGAGAGCGCTTCCGCCATCGGCGCAGAGGTCTTCGTAGCGCAGCCGCATATAGCGGTTCCGGTCGCTGCCGAGGAGAGTCTCGGTAGCGCGATTCCACACCCGCCAGATGAGAGCGCTGCGGGTCGTCGAGATGCGCCCGAAGGGGCGACCCGAGTCCGGATTCCACTTGCGGCGACGCCACGAGAACGCCACCGCTCGAGGATCGCGCACCAGATGTAGGGTGCGGGTCCGCAGGCGCTCACTACGTGCCAGGAGTTCTCCGTAGAGCGGATTCTTGGAGGCGTCGACGATGACCCGTGCGCCGGTGGCTTCGCCCAGCTCGAGGTAGAGGCGCTCCATCCGCTTCAGGTACTCGGCGCCCTCGGGCGACAGCTCTCGCCCTCTCCTCAGGTGGCGGAATGGGAGGCGACGAGTCCGGTTGAGGCGCTGGGTCCATTCGCCCATCCATGCGACACGGTCAGGGCTGAGCTCGCCGACTGCGCGCTCGAGCACGCCGCTCCACAGATCGCAGCGCGCGATTCGGTCGCCGCAGCCGCAGAGCCTGTCCTCTTGAATGCCCCGCTCCCACAGATAGTAGACTTCTCCCGCAGCGAGGCACGAATCGAGCTGTCCGAGAAGGTTGGTGAGAAGCGTGCTTCCGCTTCTGCCGGAGCCGGCGATATAGAGGATCTCGAGCGCCTCCGAGCGACCCGTCAAAGCGCGCCCGCATTCCGCATCTGAGCACTGTATCGACTGTGAGTTGAAGCTGTCCATCGGCGCCTCGAATCGGCAGCGCGGCACGTGGTAGGCAGCAGAGTGAGCGAAAGATGAGGCGACCGACCTTCCTGCTGCTCGGAGCGGCCAAAGCCGGCACTTCGAGCCTCTATCGCTACCTTCAGCAGCACCCCGAGCTCTTCGTTCCGACGCCCAAGGAGCCCAACTTCTTCGCGCTGGGTGGCCGGCCGGCCAACTTCCGAGGCCCGGGCGACGACGTGACCATCAACCAGTATTCGATCCACGATCCGGAAAGCTACCGGAGGCTCTTCAAGCCGGGACGCAAGGCGAAGGCGAGCGGCGAGGCGTCGACGCTCTATCTCTACGACGAGAGCGCACCGCAGGCCATTCGAAACGCCTTGCCGGACGCCAAGTTGATCGTCATGTTGAGAGACCCGGTCGAGCGGGCGTTCTCCAGCTACCTCCACCTGATCCGTGACGGCCGCGAGACGGCGGCCACGTTTGCCGAGGCGCTGGCGGCCGAGCCTGATAGGCGGCGCGCCGGCTGGGAGCACCTCTGGCACTACCGCGAGGTCGGGCGGTACGCTCGGCAGCTCGAGCGCTACTACCGTCTCTTTGACCGTCGGCAGATGCGGGTCTACCTGTTCGAGGAGTACATCGCCGATCCGGCGCGGACGCTGGCATCGGTCTTCGATTTCCTCGGCGTGGCGAGTGAATTCGAGGTGGAGACCGATCGGCGCTACAACGTCTCCGGCCTGCCTCGGTCGCAACGCTTGCAGGGCTTGCTCAAGGGATCTCCGACGGTGCGACGCCTGGCGCGCGCGCTCGTGCCGCGTCCGGTGCGGAACGCGATCTGGGCCGAGGTCAACCGATGGAACACGCGGCCTGGGAAGCCGTCGATCGGTCGCGCGGATCGAGACTCCTTGCTGGCGACCTACCGCGCTGAACAGAGCGCACTCGAAAGCCTGCTCGGACGGCCGATCGAGGGTTGGTTCGAGAGGTCGTTCTAGGGTTGGGTCTGCGGTCCTGCTACGACGTTGGACTCGACTTCGAGGCGCGCCCCGTCGACGATCCCCACTCCGTTGGTCAGGATGACCGAATGGCCGGCCCGAGCGCTGAGATGAGCGCCGCTCTCGACGAGCAGATCGGGCCCGAGTGTCAGGCTCTGGCACGCTTGGATCGTTTCGGTGTCGGTGATGGTGCGGTCGGCGACGGTCGTTTTGAGGCAGCGTTGGGTCTCTTCGAAGGCTCCCTGATCGTAGGCCGGTCCGATCGGCGGATCGAAGAGCCCGTAGCGCACCAGAAGGTCCGACAGCGAGGGGGGCAGCGTCGGGCCGGCCGCATCGACAGCGGGGCTGGTCGCCCAAAGTCGGAAGTCGGCCCAGGAACCGTCGAAGAGGTCGTGGTCGTTGATGTCGTAGCCGACGAACTTCGGGGCAACCTCCTGGCCAGACGACTCGAAGGGTGTGTTGGTCGCAATCTCCGCCACTGTCTGAAAGAACTCGCCCCAGCCCTGGTGAGCAATCTTCATCGCGCCCGGATCGCGCACCACACCTCCCCAGCCGTTGTTGTAGTAGAGGTTGTTGTCGATGACGGTGTTCGTGTAGTCGAGGTCTAAGTCGCTGACCTTCACTCCGTAGGACTTGTTGTTGACGAAGATGTTTCCGCCGATGTTGGTGTCGATGTTGGTGTAGAGGTCTTGGAAGAGCCCCCCCATATGGACGCCCCAGGCGTTGTCCGCGCTGACGTTGTTGTGGATGTAGATCTTGCCGTCGCGCCAGTTGGCGGCCAGATGTAAACCGGCGAAGCCGTTGTTGTAGAAGATGTTGCGGTAGACGTGAATGTTCGAGACGTTGTCGAGGTAGAGGCCCATGCCCCCCGCCCCCACGAGTTGAGCGGTCGGCCAGAGCCCCCGCTGCTCGGCCGACCAGCTCCAGCCGAAGTTGTCGCGGAAGGTATTGCCGATGAACAGGAGGTCACGGAAGACATGGCTGTCGGGAATGATGCCGAGCACTCGGGCGCCGCCGCAGTCGTTCTTCAGCAGGCAGGCTCGCTCGAAGGTGTTGTCTTTGATCAGCAGCTCGCCGGTCTTGATCTCCTCGGGCGCGAAGTCACGAGTGGACTCTGAGTGGATGATGCTTCTGAGCACCTGGAGCCCATTGTGGGCGACGTCGGAAATCGTGTTGCCCTCGAAGGTCACGCGGTCGGCGGCTCCGAGGATGACGGCGGCGTGGCACTCGGTGTCGTACGAGGGACGGAAGCCGACGTCGTAGATCCGGTTGTTGCGAATCGTCGAGTCGAATGTGCCGGGCCGTGTCCAGTCCACAGGAGAACTACCGTTACCCCAGAAGTAGGCGACCCGGAGCGCCTCGAAGTCGAGGTGCGCGAGCTCGCTCTCTTCGAGGACAAAGGACTCGATCCGTTTGTCGAGGTGTCCCTCCGGTGCGACCTCCTGGCTGACCCGCACTCCTCGCTCGCCGTAGGTCACGCTGGACGCGGTGACCGAATTGCCCATCGACATCTGCCAGGCTTCGTTCTGGTTGCTGACCACGGTGGCGTTGAAGAGGCCGAGGTCGAGTTGGTTCAGCGAGACGTGCGAAAGCCCTTGGAGGTCAACGCCGACCTCCAGACGTGAGATCTCGAGTTCGAGGCCGGCCGGGTCGCCAGGGCTGGGCGGCCACAGATAGAGCAGCTCGGACTCGGGATCGAACCACCACTCGCCGGGCGAGTCCAGAAGTCCGGGATGGCCTTCGACGTAGTACGCGCTGCCCCAGCCGAGGCCCGGGTCGCCATCGGTCTCGAAGCACTCCTCGTCGACGGTGACGCGTCCTTTGAAGATGTCGTGGGCGACGATCTGCCGGCGGTAGAGCCGGTGGCCCCAGAAGGCGTCGCGAGCGACCAGATCGGCGCCGACCAGCGTACCGAGAGTGGAGAGGTTGCCGGGCTCGACGTTCGGGTCGTCTTCGTCGTCGTTGAGCTGGAGGGTTGATCGCGCAGGTAGGTCGCACTCGTTGTCGGGATCGGTCGCTGGGTTACAGAACGGAATGTAGGCGCCGCCGTTCGCCAGCCACCACGACTGGCTGTACCTGAACGGATCGCTGACGCTCCAGTCGGGCTCGCGGGCACGTGGAAGTCGACTGGAGATGGTGCCGTCTCCTTCGGTCTCGACGACAAATCGGGGGCCCTGTTCGAGCTCCCAGGAGGACAGATCGGCCCACCAGATGCTCTGCGGCGCCACGCCGTCGGGGAGGCCGATGGGGTTCGACTGCAGCTGGGTCCAAACGAGGCTGGAAGCGGGCTCCGAGCCCCGCACCCTGACCGTGCCGAAGCCGTCCTCGGCCAAGTAGACGGCCGGCTCTCCGGGCAGGCCGCCCTGCGCCGGAACGACCGCCTCACGGTAGGTGCCCGGCAGAATGTGCACGACCGTTCCAGCGCCGGCGAGATCGGAAGCACGGGAGATCGTGGCGAAGGCGGTGCCAGCGGTCGTGCCGTCGAGAGCGTCATCGCCGGATTCTCTGTCGACCCACAGATCGGTGAATCGCGGCAGGTGGAACTCGACGTCGTCGAACGTAAGCGAGCCGGTTGGCGTCAGCAGTTCAGACTCGTTGGTCTTGCCAATCTCGATCACCGATGCGTAGGGCTCATCGTGGGTGACACCCTCGACGACTCGCGCAGAGCTCCCGGCGAGCCAGCTGCCGACCCAGTCGTTTGTCCTGTAACCAATCGTGACTTCCCCGGCGACAGGCAGCGAGAACGAGCCTGTGGCGAAGTCGTTTTGTGGGTCGCCGTTCGCGTCCTGCCACCCCAGGAACGCCTCGTAGCCGAGAGCGGTCTCGCGGACGAAGAGCGCCACCAAGAGCTTGCGGTCGGGCCCCTGAATCGCAGCGACCCGGATCGAGCGACTCCTGATATGCCCGGACCCTGGGTCTGGGAACGCCGCCTGTGCGAGGTCGAGCGAAAAGGTCAGGTAGGCCTCGTCGGCGCGAGCGAGGTTGCGCCGGGAACCTCGCACCAGGTGGTTCTCGTTCGCGTCCAACACGACGGTGAGGACGCCACCGTCCACGCCGCCGCCACCTCCTCCTCCCAACGGGCTGCCCTCGGCGATCACCCAGTTCTCGAGGCTATCTGCCTCGAAGTTGTCCTCGAAGACGGGGTACGTGGGCGGTGGAGAGGAGGGCTGGGCCACCAACGCTGCGCCCGACCCGCCGCCCAGGAGAGCGAGCAGCCCGAGTCGCGCGACGTTGCGAATTACCCCTAGTCGTCCCATCCTGCCTCGAACGAGCCGTCAGCCAGCAGGAGCTATGGGAAGACTCCGGTCTGAGCCTCGAGGGTCGCTCCCGTGTTGAGAGTGACCCCGTTGGTCAGGAGGACCGTGTTGCCGGCGATTGCGGTGAGTTCCCCAGTGGATTCTACAACGAGGTCCGGGCCGAGCGTGAGGACGTCGCAGGCTTGGAAGGTTGTCGGCGAGTCGACGGCAACCCCGCTGACGGTGAGGTCGTCGCAGTCGATGGCCCCTTCGATGGCTCCCTGGTCGTAGGCGGAGCCCTGCGGAGGATCGACGATCCCGAACTGCGTCAGGAGAGAGGCCAGCGCCGTGGGTAGGGCGGCCGGTCCTGCGTCGATGGCGGGGCTGCCCGTTACGAGGCGGAAGTCGGGCCGCGAGCCGTCCAGCAACGAGTGGTCGCTGATGTCGTAGTCGAGAAACGTCGGGTCGGCCTCCTGACCCGAGTCCTCGAACGGGGTTCCGGCCCGAAGCTCGGAGATCGTCTGGAAGTACTCGCTGCTCGCGCCATGAGAGATCTTGAAGACGCCGGGCTTGAAGACCGTGCCTCCCCAGCCGTTGTTGAAGTAGAGGTTGTGGTCGACCACGGTGGCCGGGTAGG
The DNA here is from genome assembly GCA_965212505.1 of Candidatus Multivoradales bacterium. GTDB lineage: Bacteria > Acidobacteriota > Thermoanaerobaculia > Multivoradales > JAHEKO01 > JAHEKO01. The sequence continues at coordinate 3,185,492 of OZ243123.1, read as the reverse complement.
TCGTCTCGAGGTTGCTGAGCTTGACCCCGTACGCCTCGTTGTTGACGAACAGATTGCCCTGTACCTGCGTGTCGACGTCGTCGTGGGTGTCCTGGTCCGTGCCACCGAAGTGGACACCGAACGCATTGTCGGTCGACGTGTTGTTGTAGATGTAGATCTCGCCGTCACGCCAGCGCTCGGCGAGATGGACTCCGGCGAAACTATTGCTGTAGAGGATGTTGCGGTAGATGTGGATGTTGGACGTGTTGCCCATGTAGACGCCGATGCCGCCGCCGCCCTTGATTTGGCCGGCTGTCCACAACCCTCGCTGCTCGGCCGCCCAACTCCAGCCGAGCACCTCGCGCAGGGTGTTGCCCACCACCAGGACCTCGCGGAAGACGTGTTGGTCCGGGTGAGAACCCTCGAAGAGGATGGCGCCGCAGTCGTTCTTGAGCAGGCAGGCCTGCTCGACGAGGTTGTCCTTGATCAGAATCGACCCGGTCTTGATCTCGCTCGGAGAGAAGCCCCATTCATTGGCCGACTGAATCACGCTGCGGAAGATCTTCATCCCATCCTGAGCGGTGTTGGAAATCTGATTGTCTTCGATGGTCACGTTGTCACCCCACCAAATCCAGATCGCGCCGTTGATCCCAGCGGTACCCTGCGGCGGGCGGAAACCGATGTCGCTAAAGGTGTTGGACAGGATCTGGACGTTGGTGGTTGCGAGCCGTACCCACGCTTCAGGATCGTTGCTGTCGTCCCAGTTCGAGGTGACCCGGATGGCATCGTGGTCGATGGCGGAAAAGGTGTTGCCCTCGAACGTGAGACCGTCGATCACCTTGTCCTCGTGCTCGCCCGCGACGACGGTCTGGCTGGCCAGCACGCCCTGCTCTCCGTAGTGCAGCTTGCAGCCGGAGACCAGGAGGTCTCGGGAGCTCAACCAGTGGAGGTTCTGGATCGAGATCAGAGCCTCGTTGACCGCCTCGAGATCGAGATCCTCGAGATGGACGTAGGAGCGGTTAGCGAGATCGAACGCGTGGTCGCGGCGTGAGATTTCGAGGTTCTGTCCGGCGGGGTCGCCAGCCGTCGCCGGCCACAGGTAGAGGCGATCGGTCGCTGCGTCGAACCACCACTCTCCGGGCGAGTCGATCAGGGCGGGGTGGTTCTCCACGTAGTACTGGGTTCCCCAGCCGAGCCCTGGGTCTCCATCGGACTCGAGGCTCTCGAGGTCGAGGGTGATCCGACCCTGGGCGACGTTGTGGCCGACGACCGAGCGAGTGAAGAGACGATGGCCCCAGTAGGCGTCGCGGGCCACGGCCGTCGCTCCAATCAGGGAGCCGAGGCTGGTGAGGTTGCCGGCCTCGATGCCCGAGGGGCTCGTCTCATCTACGGTGTCGGTCAGCTGCAGCGTCGAGCGCGAGCCCAGGTCACATTCGTCGTCGCCTGCCGACGGGTCGCAGCCGGCGATGGACGAACCACCGTTGGCGATCCACCAGAAGTCGCTGTAACGGTAGGGCGTGGTCACCTGCCAGTCGGGCTCGCGAGCCGGCGGTAGTCGGTCGGTGATCAGGCTGGCGGCGTCGGTGCTGACGATGAAGTCGGGCCGCTCGTCGAGTGCCCAGGACGAGAGATCGGCCCACCAGACGCTGGCGGGGTCGACGCCCGCCGGCAGTCCGATCGTGTCGGAAACGAGTTGCGTCCAGCTCAGGCTAGAGGTGGGTTCGGAGCCGCGGATTCTCACGGTGCCGAGACCGCCTTCGGCACGGAAGACGACCGGGTCGGCGGGCAGGCCACCCTGAGCGGGTACGACCTCTTCTCGGTAGATGCCGGGTTGGATGTGCACGGTCGTTCCTGCGGTGGCCAGATCGGCCGCCCGCGAAACGGTCGCGAAAGCGGTCCCGGGCGTCAGCCCGTCGTGGGCGTCGTCGCCGGTCGCGGCGTCGACCCAGAGGTCGGAGATCGTCGGGATGCCCAGGCTGACGTCGTCGAACCGAAGCTCGCCGACCGGTGTTGGAATCAGCGGTGGCGAGTTGGCCTTGCCCGCCTCGATCTGGCTCGCGTACGGCTCGAGATGGGTGACCCCGGTGACCGACCGGACGTTGGTGCCGTCGACCCAGCACGAAACCCAGTCGTCCACCCGGAAGCCGAGGGTGATCTCCTGCCAACTGTCGTCGAGCGAGAACGATCCGCTGCTGAAGTCGTACTGCTGAGACCCGCCGTCGTCGAGCCAGTGCAGGAAGCCTTCATAGCTGCCCGGTGCCACCTCCCGCACCCGTAGCGCCACCAGTACGCCGTCGTCGGGGCCCCGAATGACGCCGATCTGAATGGCACGGTTGGGAATGAAGCCGGATCCGGGGTCGTTGAAGTTGGCGCTGTTGGGGTCGAAGGAGAAGGTCAGGTAGGCCTCGTCGGCACGTGCGACGTCTCGACGATTACCGCGCAGCAGGTGCGCCTCGTCCGCACTGAGTGTCACCGCCATGGCGGCGCTGCCGCCGACACCATCTCCAGGCGCCAGGCCCAGCGTGCCGGTGCCCGAGATGAACCAGTCTTCGAGCGATCCGCTCTCGAAGTCGTCGCCGTGAATCGGGACGGTCGTCGGGATGGTGGTCTGCGCGAAAGCGACCGACTGCACGAATATCGCGAGAGCTGCCAACCCCAGGGTACGGCTCACCAGCCGATTGTCCCACGGCGCGGGGGGCGGTTTCAGTGTTGCAGCTCATAGTCGATAGCCGTAGCGCTTGAGGAGTGGCAGGACCAGTAGACCCAGGACGATCCTCAAGCCGGGGGACATCTTCTGCCGCCATTCCTGGTCTGAGCGGATCACCGTCGACTTCGTCGGGCCGAATCGCAACGGGTTGCCGCCGACGCTATGGGTCGGCTCCAGCCGGGCCTGTTTGCCCTCGAGAGCTCGTAGCTCAAAGGGGTCGAGGTCGAGCTCGCGCGCGACCCGGGTGAGCGTGCCGGCCGGGTCGGCCACCAGGTCCTCGTAGCGCACCAGGCAAGCGGCGCTCTGCCTCCGGGCGAGTCGGCCGACAAAGAAGTTCTCGACGGCCCAAACCAGTGTGGCGAGGAGGTAGCTCCGCGCCGGCATGCGCACGCCGTCGCTTGCGATGATGCCCCGCTCGGTCTTGCGGCGCCGCCGCCAGGCATAGGCGACAGCCCGTGGGTCGCGCACCAGGTGGAGCAGCCGCACGTCCATGCCCTCGAGCCGAGTCAGCAGGTGGAGATGCGATGGAACTTTGGACGAGTCGACCAGGGTTGCGTCTCGAGCCTCTCGCTCGACCGCTCGGTAGAGCTGGCCGGTGCCGTCGAGGAGGGTCTCCAGTCCGCCGCTGGGTCGGGCCAGCCGCCGCGCCAGCTTGGGCACCCGTCGGGTCCGATCCCAGCGGCTCGCGAGCTGGCCGAGGCTCTCCAGGTCGGACTCGGAGTCGGCCAGGCGCTTGACGACGCGCGACCAGAACTCGCAGGTGTGGAGTTCCGCGCCGCAGCCGCAACGATGATCGGCCGACTGTGAGTACTGCCAGAAGAAGCGAACCTCGCCGACCGAGAAGAGGTTCGCCTCGTTGCCCAGCAGCAGCTCGAGGAGGGTCGAGCCGCTTCGCCCGGCGCCGCCGATGTAGAGGATCCGGCTCATCTTTTGGCGTTCGAGTCTACTCTGCCGGCGAGCCTGCTAGACTTCCAACACGGTTCCGCGATGCCAGAGAAGAGCAGACGCCGGCAGGTGGAAATTCTGGGCGTCACGATGCAGGCCCTCACGATGGAGGAGCTCAACGGGCGGGTCCTCGAGGCGGCGGCGAGAGGTGAGAAGGCCGTGGTGGCCAACCACAACTCGAACAGCGTCTACCTGTACCATCGTGAGGAGGCCATGCGCCGTCTGTACGAGCTGGCCGACGTGGTCCACATCGACAGTATGATCCTGGCCTTCGCTGCGCGTCTGGCCGGCTATCCGGTGGGGCGCCGGCACCGAGTGACCTACGTCGACTGGTCCGATTCGCTCTTTTCGATGGCTCACCGCGAAGGTCTGCGCGTCTTCTCGCTGGGCGGCACGCCCGAAGTGGCTGCCGCAGGTGTGAAGCTGCTCCGAGAGCGCTACCCGGGGCTCGAGTTCGACGCCTGTGACGGCTACTTCGATGCCAATCCGGGATCGGCCGGTAGTCGCCAGAGGCTGGATCTGATTGCCGAGTTCGCTCCCCACGTTCTGCTGGTCGGCATGGGGATGCCGCGCCAGGAGATCTGGACCGCTCGCCACTTGCCCGAGATCCAGGCCAACGCCATACTTATGGCCGGGGCCTGCCTCGACTATCTGGTCGGCGCCGTGCCGACTCCGCCCCGCTGGATGGGGCAGGTTGGGCTCGAATGGCTCTATCGGATGGTGCACGAACCGGGGCGGTTGGTGCGTCGTTATCTGGTCGAGCCCTGGGCGCTGGTACCTAGACTTCTGCGCGATCTGGGAGCTCGGCGTCGGGTTCGCCAGGAGACTCGAGACTGGTAGGGCAGAGGCGCTGAACATGTCGATCACCGGTAAGTTGGCCAAATCGATTTCTGACTACGAGCGCTCCGCCTCGGTCGGCTCGAAGCTGCGCGCCAAGCGCATTGCGCCCCTCCTGCAGATGATCGAGGCCGTTCACCGAGACCAGGGCAGGGTGAACATCGTCGATATCGGTGGGCGAGAAGCGTACTGGGGCCTCCTCCCGCGAGGCTTCCTGGAAGCCCACGATGTCCGCGTGACTCTGGTCAACCTTCCGGGCAACGAGTCCCCCGAGGTCGAGCCTCCCTTCAGCTTCGTCGAAGCCGACGCCTGCGACCTGGAGGGCTTTGCCGACGCCTCGTTCGATATCGCTCATTCCAACTCCGTAATCGAGCACGTCGGCGATTGGAACCGGATGGTGGCGTTCGCGCGCGAGCTCGCCCGGGTGGCGCCGAGGTACTTCGTCCAGACTCCGAACTACTGGTTCCCGGTCGAGCCGCACTGCATGACGCCCTTCTTCCATTGGCTTCCCATGCCGCTGCGCGTCTGGCTGGTGAGCCGCTTCCGTCTGGGGCACTGGCCGAGGGCCACGACGGTTGACGAGGCCGTTCGGGTCGTCGAAAGGGCGCGCCTACTCAACCGGAAGATGTTCCAGGAGCTGTTCGACGATGCGGAGATTCAGACCGAGCGCATGCTCCTGCTCCCGAAGTCGTTCGTCGCCGTCAAGAGCTAGGCGCCAGTCGACGTCGCGCGTGACGGTAGGAGCGACACCAGCCCCCAACAACATGCGACGGTCAGCACCGTCAACTGATCCCACCACCAGGTGTCGGCGATGGAGCGGGCGAGGAAGGCGCACAACCCTGCAGCCATCGCGACCCAGAAGAGTCGATCCAGGCCGTGCCGGTCGCCGTACACGAGCGCTCTAGCCAGCCGCGCCAACAGCGTGGTCCACAGGGCCAGGTAGAGGCCGAGGCCGACCACCCCATGCTGGAACGCCAGCCCCAGGTGTGAGGCGTGGGTGCCCGCTGAGTAGACGGTGAGCATGCCGGGGATCTCGACCGGCAGGCCCCATCCCGTGACCCAGTGCTCCGGCAGGAGCGCGAGTGTCTCGGTGTATACGCGAGACCGCACGTCCCAGCTGCTCGACCTCTTGAGGATCAGCAGATCCTCGAGCTGGGCCGGCAGGTTCCAGGAGATCGCTGCCTGGATCGAGACGAACTCGAACGCACAGACCGTGATCGCTGCCAGCGGTACCACGGCGGCGAGCCAACGCAAGCGGCGCGACGCCAGGGCGAGATAGACCGCGGCTCCGACTGCCAGCGCTGCGATCGCGACTCGCGAAGCCGCCAGATGGAGGGCGACCAGATTTGCGATCAGCAACAGACCGGCCGTGATCCGGGCGGTGCCACGACTCCTCTGGGCGACCCACACCGTCAGCGGTACCAGCAGGAGAAGCGTCAGGCTGAGACTCGAGCTGCGAAGCGCAAGGCTGCTGAGTCGCCAGGGCTCGCCCGGCGGGAGGCTGACCAGGTGCCGCGTCACGATCGATTCGAAGAAGGCCGAGCTCGAGGCCAGGTGGTCGGGCAGGACGAGGCCCAGAAGCGAAGGGAACGGGCGTCGGAATGCCGGTATGAGGCCGAGCAGTAGACCTCCGGCCAGTCCCATGCCGAGCAGGTAGAGGCCACGCACCACGCAGCGCTGGTCGCGGTCGGTGCGGATCTCGTTGTCGAACAGGAGCAGCAGGATGGCGAGCGAGCCGGCGGTGGAAAACTGCTTGAGGAAGAGGTCGTAGTCTGCCTGTTCGACCCACCGGATCGCGACCAGCCACCAGGCTGCCAAAAGGATCGCCAGGAGGCTCGGCAGGTTGATCGTCAGCCGGCCCCGTCGGCGGTAGAGCGTCAGCAGTAGCTGCACGCCGGCGAAGAGCGGGACCGCAAACTGTTCGATGCCCAGCAGCCAAAGCGCCGGCCAGAGAGCGAGCAGCGCCCGCAGGTCCCTGGCGAATGGGCTCACCATGTGCCGGAGACCTCGCTGTAGAGGTCGAGGTAGTCCGCGACAAACTGCTCACGTGAGAGGCGTGACGCGGCTTCAAAACACGCCGGGGCCAGCCGCCTCACGCTTTGCGGGTTCTCGGCCAGAGCGCGCAGGCGGCTGGCGAGGGCCTGGGTGTCAGCCGGTGGAACCAGGTAGCCGTTCTCGCCTTCGCGGACCAGCTCGGGAATCGCTCCGGCTGCGAACGCGACCACCGGTAGACCGAAAGCAAAGGCCTCGGCGATCACCAGGCCGAATACCTCGGGCCAGAGGGAGGGCACGACCAGCGCGTCGGAGTTGGCGAGCAGTTTGTGCTTGGCATCGCCCGAGACGGTGCCGTGGAGTTGGATCGCCGGATGAGTGTCGAACCTCTCTCGTAGGCGAGCTTCGGAGGCTCCCCAGCCGGCGACGTCGAGGCGGAGGCCCGGCAGCTCGCGCGCGAGCTCAGAGACCGTTTCGCAGAGCAGGTCGACGCCTTTGACCGCTTCGAGTCTGCCCAGGTAGAGCAGTCGCAATGGCGCGGAGTCCCCCGGTGTCGGAGTCGACTCGCAGTCGAGACGGATGCGCGTCAGTTGGTCGCGCGAGAAGCCGTGACTATTCGGGATCACCCTCTGCTTCGCGTGGGGGAAGAACCCGTGAGAGACAATTCTGTCGAGCGTGTGTTGGCTGGGCGCGGTCGCCACCCCGACGGCGGAGGAGGCAGCTCGACGGGGCGCCTGATAGGCCCTCGACCACAGACTCTTGCGCTCTACCGAGCGCCCGATCCGCCCGGTGAGCGTGCCCTCGGGACTGATGAGTTCGTAGTCGTGAGCGGTTTGAAGGATCGCTTTCGTGCCGGCCTTTCGAGCGGCCGACCAGATGGCGGGAGAAAAACCACGAAGCTTGTGAACGTGTAGCAGCTCCGGCCGCTCGGACCGGAGGACGCGCGACAAGAGGGAATAGGCGTGTGGGTTCCAGAGGTCGAGCAACTGCCAGACGGCTCGCTTCCAGGCGGGCTGGTCACCGCGGTCCCCGATCCAATAGAGGTTCGCGGGACGCATGCGAATGATGTCGATGCCGTCGACTCGCTCCCGGAGGACGCCTCGCTTTCGCTGGGTGGTGATGAAAACCACGTGATGTCCGCGGTCGCGGAGCGCGGCGCTCAGCTCACGCGCGACACCGGCGGCGCCGCCTCCCTGCTCGTAGCGAAACGAGGCGATGGCGATCTTGCGTCTGGTCAAAAGAGAGCGGCCCCCTCCGCGAGGGCGTCAGCCGTCCGGCTGGAGGCGATCATCGCCGCGAGGCGTCGACGCTAGCCTACCGCAGTGCCCGCGGGGCGAAGGCTCCTGGGAAGCGCCGGGGCCGGAGTGATTTCGGCGGGCGAGCTCGGCGTGCCCCCTCGCGGCGGTGGGACTGGCAACGGCGCGGGCGCGCCCGAGTTCGGCTCATGGAGAGGGGGGAGATTTTGGGGGTGGCACGAGGTCTTTGACCGCGAGCCTCGAGGGGCCTTCGAGGCCGGTCTCGGCGAAGCCCTCGGGGAAGCTGAAAGTCGTTTCTCTCACCTCTCTCAAGATCTTATGAGCTGCCACTCAGGTCTGCTCTTGACACGCCGGTCGATGCAGTCTACTCTTAGCAGCCTCTACCGGTGAGTGCTAACAACGCCTCGCCAGAAACATCTAATCACTCCAACCAAGAGATTTACGGAGGTCTGAGCACGTGACAACGAAGATTCGTCCGCTCCACGACCGCGTCGTCTGCCGCCGCCTCGAGCGTGAGGAGCAGGTGCGCGGGGGAATCATCATCCCCGATACCGCCAAAGAGAAGCCGCAGGAAGCTGAGATCGTGGCCGTCGGTCCGGGCCGGCTCCAGGATGACGGCAGCCGCCAGCCGATGGACGTCAGCGAGGGCGAGCGCATTCTCATCAGCAAGTACGCCGGCAGCGAGATCAAGATCGACGACGAGGAGTTCGTGATCTTGAAGGAAGACGACATTCTCGCGGTCGTCAACTGACGCCGCAGATTCAGGAACTAGGAGAACAGAACCATGGCAAAGCAGATTACTTACGCCGAGGAGGCGCGTGGCGCCATTCAGCGCGGCGTCAACAAGCTCGCTGATGCAGTGAAGGTGACCCTCGGTCCCAAGGGCCGCAACGTGGTCATCGAGAAGAAGTTCGGCTCGCCGACCAGCACCAAGGACGGTGTGACCGTCGCCAAGGAGATCGAGCTCGCCGACCCGATCGAGAACATGGGCGCCCAGATGGTGCGCGAGGTCGCTTCGAAGACCTCTGACGTGGCCGGTGACGGCACCACCACGGCGACCGTTCTGGCCCAGGCGATCTTCCGCGAGGGTTCGAAGAACGTCACCGCCGGCGCCAACCCGATGGAGCTCAAGCGCGGTATCGAGGCGGCCGTTCAGGCTGCGGTCGGTTCGATCGACGGCATGTCGCGAAGCGTCTCCGGTGAGGAGATTGCTCACGTCGGCACCATCTCGGCGAACAACGATCAGGAGATCGGCACGATCATCGCCGAGGCGATGGAGAAGGTCGGTAAGGATGGCGTGATCACGGTCGAGGAGGCTCGCGGCATGGAGACCAACCTCGAGGTGGTCGAGGGCATGCAGTTCGATCGCGGCTACCTCTCGCCGTACTTCGTCAGCGACCCCGAGCGCATGGAGTCGATCATCGAGAACGCCAAGATCCTCCTCCACGAGAAGAAGATCAGCTCGATGAAGGACCTCCTGCCGATTCTCGAGCAGACCGCCAAGCAGTCGAAGCCGCTCCTCATCATTGCCGAGGACGTCGAGGGCGAGGCCCTGGCGACCCTGGTCGTGAACAAGCTGCGCGGTACGCTGCAGATCGCCGCGGTCAAGGCGCCTGGTTTTGGCGACCGCCGCAAGGCGATGCTCGAGGACATTGCAACCCTCACCGGTGGCCGTGTCATCACCGAGGATCTCGGCATCAAGCTCGAGAACGTGCAGTGGGACGATCTGGGTGATGCCAAGAAGGTCGTCATCACCAAGGACGAGACCACGATCGTGACCGACTCGGACGACGACGTCCGCAAGGAAGCGATCGCCGGCCGCGTCAAGCAGATTCGCAACCAGATCGACGAGACCACGTCGGACTACGACCGCGAGAAGCTCCAGGAGCGCCTGGCCAAGCTCGTCGGTGGAGTCGCCGTGATTCGCGTCGGTGCCGCGACCGAGAGCGAGATGAAGGAGAAGAAGGCTCGCGTCGAGGATGCGATGCACGCGACCAAGGCCGCCGTCGAGGAGGGCATCGTCCCGGGTGGTGGTCTGGCGCTTCTGCGCTCGATCGACGCGGTCGAGGGTGTCTCCGCTGAGGGTGACGTCAACGTCGGTGTGCAGATCGTGCGCCGCGCGCTCGAGGAGCCGACCCGCCAGATCGTCAACAACGCTGGTGGCGAGGGCTCGGTCATCGTTCGCGATCTGATCGCGAAGGAAGGCAACGAGGGCTACAACGCCGCGACGGGCGTCTTCGAGGACCTGATCAAGGCCGGCGTCATCGACCCGGCGAAGGTCACCAAGACGGCGCTCCTCAACGCTGCCTCCATCTCCGGCCTCATGCTGACCACTGAAGCGCTGGTCTCCGAGGTCAAGAGCGATGACGACAAAGCCCCCGAGATGCCTGCCGGCATGCCGGGTGGCGGCATGGGCGGGATGTATTAGACCGTCCCTCTTCACTCGAAGAGTTCAGGGCCCGGGGGAAATCCTCCCGGGCCCTTTTTCTTGTGCGCACTCGGTGGCCGACTCGGCTCTCGAGCAGCGGCGACTTCGGCGAGTTCGCCGTCCTCTCCCGGCGCCTCCCGATGGCTGGATCGAAGCCATCGGAGTATGTCTAAGTCTTCATACTTATGGGTGTTTAGCCCTGCTACACTGCGCCGCGCCATGGGCATAGCAGTCATTACGGGATCCGCCGGTTTGATCGGCGCGCAGGCCTCTCGTCGGTTCCACGAGTTGGGGTACGACGTCTGGGGAATCGACAACGACATGCGCAGCGTCTTCTTTGGAGACGAGGCCTCCACGAACTGGATGGCCGAGCGGCTCAAGGCCGAGCTGCCGCGGTACACCCACCACGATGTCGACATCCGCGATCGGGCGGGCATCGAAGCCCTCTTCGAGGGCGCCGGTGACGCGATCGAGGTCATCATTCACACGGCGGCCCAGCCGTCGCACGACTGGGCGGCGACCGATCCGCACACCGACTTCACCGTCAACGCCGACGGCACCCTGGTGCTGTTGCAGGCGACACGTGAGCACTGTCCCGCGGCGACGTTCATCTTCACCTCGACCAACAAGGTTTATGGCGACGCGCCCAACCGGCTGCCTCTCGAAGAGCTCGAGAAGCGTTGGGAGATCTCACCCGACCACGAGTACTACGAACACGGCATCCCCGAGTCGATGTCGATCGACGCCTCGAAACACTCGCTTTTCGGCGTCTCCAAGGCGGCCGCTGACCTCATGGTCCAGGAGTACGGTCGCTACTTCGGCATCAAAACCGCGTGTTTCCGCGGCGGCTGTCTCACCGGGCCCGGCCACTCCGGCGCGGAGCTCCACGGCTTCCTTGCGTACCTCATGAAGTGCACTGTCATCGGCCGGCCCTACACGGTGTTCGGCTACAAGGGGAAGCAGGTCCGCGACAACATTCACAGCGCCGATCTCGTAGCGGCGTTCGAGGCGGTCGTGAATGCACCCCGCGTAGCCGCGGTGTACAACATCGGTGGCGGGCGACACAGTAACTGTTCGATGATCGAGGCGATCGAGAGCTGCCAGGAGATCGCCGGTCGAGAGCTCGACCACACCTACTCCGAGACCAACCGGATCGGCGACCACATCTGGTGGGTGAGCGACCTGACCGCTTTCCAGACCGACTATCCGGACTGGAAGCTCAACTACGACGTGCCGGCGATCCTGCGCGAGATCCACGAAGCGAACCTCGAGACCTGGAAGGCCGAGGCCAGCTGATGTCGGTCGGCTAGCGTTCGGTGACCTGACGGATCACCAGGTCGAACTGTTCGAGCGTCTGCCGATCGCAGTACGCCTCGTCGAAGGCGTGGCGCGCACGCTTGCGGTAGCCGGCCGCGACCTCGGGATCTTCGCGCAGGCGGCGCACAAAGTTGACGACGCCGTCGGCGTCCTCCTCGCGTAGGCTGACGCCACAGTCGAATCGAGAGATCGCCTCGTCGACGTTGCTGCCTTCGGGGCCGAGGTAGATCACCGGCAGGTGCATGCCGAGGTTCGAGTGCAGTTTGCTCGGGCTCATCACCCCGAGCGACTGGTCGTTCAGCGTGATCAGGGCGCAGTCGACCGCGCCCATCGCGGCAGGAGTCTCCTCCTTCGGGATGTAGCCGTGCTGGACGACGTTGTCGAGCCCGTGACGCTCGCGCATCTCGGTGATGTCGTTCCACCGCTTGCCGCCGCCGATGAAGAGGAAGGTCACCGGCTCGTCGCGCATCCTCTGGGCGGCCTCGACCACCGTTTCGAACCGGTGACCGTAGCCGGTGTTGCCGAGGTAGAGCACCACGAAGCGGCCCTCGAGATCGTGCTGCTCGGTACCCGGCCAAGGCTCGGGCGCGAGGTCGGCGGGGAAGAGGTCGAGCCGCTCCCAGTTGGGGATGACGGTGGACGGCAGGGAGCGCCCCCGCTTCACGTACTGCCCCTCGATGAGTTCGAGCATCGCGCCGTCGAGGCAGATCAGGTAGTCGGTGCGAGCCAGTACTCGACGAGCCAGCCATCGGAGGAGGCGGCTCATCAACCCGCCCTCGCGGATCAGCTCGAATCGCTCCATGACGTCGGGGTAGACGTCCATCACCCAGAGCACGAGCTTGCTCCGACGACGCAAGAGCGTGTGCATCGCGGCCGTCAGGGCGATGTAAGGGGGCGTCGTCATCGAGATGACGACGTCCTGTCGCCGCATGAACAGCATCCTGAACGCCGTGACCCAGTAGAAGGCGGCGTAGTCGAGAATCCGTCGGAGCGCACTGCCCTTCCCCAAGCGGGGTGTCCAGACCCGATGAACTCGCGGGTTCTCACTTTGGGTGCGCCGCTCACTCTCGCCCTCGGCCACGTACCCGCCGAGGCTGGTGATCACCGTGACCTCGTCCCCTCGGGCGGCTCGGTCCTCCGCCAGCGACGCTGCCAGGTGCCCGGTCGGCGCCAGGTCGGGCACGTAGAACTGATTGAGGATGGTGAGGCGCACGACGTGATCGAACGGTTAGCGGAGAGGGACGGGGTAGCCGGTCGGAGAATCTACTGCACGCCGCACAGCGTGCCAAGGGAAGAGTCCACTTGGACACGCCGGTCGGGTGACCGTTCGTCGACGGTCCGTCGGATTCGGAGGTTCGCCGAGGCCTAGAACAGCGTGTAGATGAACGGCGCGACGCCGCTGCCACCGGCGATCAAGAGGACGCCGATGAGGAGCAGGACCGTGATGATCGGAATCATCCACCACTTCTTGTTGTCCATCAGGAAGTGGGTGAACTCGCTCACGAACGACTCGCGCTCGCGGCCGGCCTCTTTTTCGAAATCAGTGCTCATTGGGTTCCTCTCAACGGCTGTTCGGTCTAACTACGCCGCAGTTCGTCCCTCGCGATTTGCGTTGCTCGCTCGGCGTGCGGTAGCCTGCGTCAACTTTTTCGCTAGCCAGTTTAATCAGTTGGACCTTCCTCTGGGAGAGTTGTCATGACGATGCAGGGTGCTGTGCGCTGTGTTCCGCTGTTTGTATGGGCCATTCTTTGTTTCTTCGTTACCGCCGACCTGGCTGTGGCCGGCGGCATTCCCGAGATTGACAAGCTCGTTGCCTCGAATCCCGGCAACGACGACCTGTTCGGCGGCGCCATGGCTGTCGACGGCGACACGTTGGCAGTGGGCGCGCCTGGCGCCGGGAGTGGCGGCCGAGTTTACATCTTCGAACGCCAACTAGACGACAGCTGGGCCGAGACTCAGCTACTGACTCCGTCGGATGTCAGCAGCCTGGACGACTTCGGATTCTCGGTCGCGATCGACGGAGACGTTCTCGCCGTTGGCAACCCAAACGCCGACGGCGAGGTGTGGGTGTTCGAGCGCGACATGGGCGGAATCTGGCAAGAGACCGCACAGCTGTTCGATCTGAGCGGCGAGAGCGATGATCTCGGCTTCTCGGTCGCCGTCGCCGGGAATGTGATCGCCGCCGGGGCGCCGGGCACACCCTTCTCGGGTGGCGCCGCTCCCAGTGATTTTGGCGGCGTGACGCCGGGCACCAACGCCGGAGCGGTCTACGTCTTTGCGCAGGACGGCCTCGGCGCGTGGGGCGAGGTCGCCCAGCTCACCGACCCGGAGTGGGACGGTGACATCGCGCTCTCGACGGAAGATCTACTGGGCTACTCGGTCGCCATGACCGCCGATCGGATCGTCGCTGGCGCGCCGCACATCAACAGCGCGGACTTCGGCCCGGGCTCGGTCTTGATCTTCAGTGCGGCCGGCGGTGGCACTTTCGAAGATCGGCTGCCGTCGCCGATCGCCTTCGAGGGCTTCGGTACCGCGGTGGCGATCGCCGGCGAAACCATTGTCGTCGGCGAGCTGGCGGCAATTGGTGATGCCGAGGCCTTCGTCTACGAGTTGGATGCCGGGAGTTGGGTCGGCACCGAGCTGATCCCCTCCGGAGCCAACTTCCGCTTCGGTGTGGCCGTCGATGTTCTCGGCGATCAGATCGCGGTCGGCGCCCAGGACGGCAACCTCGGCATCGCCTATACCTTCGAGCGCGACGGCGCCAGCTGGAGCGAGACCGCCATGCTCGTCGCGTCGGACGGGATGGACAACGACGACTTCGGCGAGGCGGTCGCCGTGGGTGGTGGCGAGGTGTTTGTCGGAGCACCGGAAGATGACGAGGGCCCGTTCGACGAGTCGGGCGCGGTCTACGTCTACGGTGGCGGCGCGCCAGCGGTCCAACTTTCGATCGCGGGAACCTGTCCCGGCACCATGACGATCACCGTCGAGACCGCCGAGCCGAACACCGACGTACTCATGGTCTTCGGAAGGACCGAGGGTTCTACGCCGATCCCGAGTGGTGGCTGCGCGGGCGTCGAGATGGACATGGAACCGATTCGAATCCTGTCGACCGTCACCACCGACGGCAGCGGCGTCTTCCAGATTTCACCGACCTTTGCTTCGCAGAGGTGCGGGACGTTCCTCCAGGGCATCAATCGGATGTGCGTGAAGAGCAACCTGCTGCAGATTCCGGACGGCTCGAACTAAACGTTCTCTCTCGGGGGACACAAACCCTATTTCGTCATGGGTCGGCCCGCCAATGGTCTTGCTCGACCAGACCGCGGGTCGGCCCCAGAAATAGGTGTCGTGTCCCCCGTCAGATTCGCGGTGTCGATCGCGTCTCTTCGGTGGAGATGCCTCGGATCGCACGCGTAGTAGTACCCGATGTTCCGCATCACGTCACACAACGTGGCAACCGGCGGCAGAAGACCTTCTTTACCGAGCGGGATTACGTGCTCTACAAGGGGCTCCTGTCTTACTGGTGCCGCCGGCACGGGGTGGCGATTTGGTGCTACTGCCTGATGCCGAATCATACGCACCTGATTCTGACTCCGAGCGATCGCAAGGGTCTGAGTCGGGCCGTTGGTGAGACGCATCGCCGGTACACGTTGACGATCAATCGTCGCAACCAATGGAGCGGCTATCTCTGGCAGGGACGGTTCCACTCGTTTCCGATGGACGAGCCACACGTGCGCGCGGCGGCTCGCTACGTCCTCCTGAATCCTGTGCGAGCGGGCCTGACTCGGGCGGCTACGGAATGGCCTCACTCGAGCGCACGCGCTCACGTGACAGGCGGAACAGACGGGATCGTCGCCCCTTCTCCTTTGGCTGATCGCGTCTTGGACTGGAAGGCGCTACTCGACACGGACGGTGCGAACGAAGACTGCGACCTCATCAGGAGTCGCGAGCGAACCGGCCGGCCGCTGGGAGACGAGCCTTTCGTTAGGCGCTTGGAAGCCCTGACCGGGCGTCGCCTGCGTCCGCGTCGGGCAGGCAGGAAGCGCAAAGGGACCACGAGAGCCATCTCTCGAGCGTCGTCGAGAGCGTAGGGCTCCCTCTGCCCCGGGGCGCGCTCGCGAAGCGAGCCTTGCAAGTAATGAGTATTGTGTCCCTCGATTGGGGAGGGCTCTTCACTGGCCTCAGAACTGCCGGAAGTACCGCCCCGGCTCCGGTGGCGGCGGTCGGCGAATCCAGTAGCTCTCGGCGTTTGGGTCGAGCTTGCGGTGCATCGGATCTTTGCCGAGTAGCTTGAAGGCCAGCCCGATCGGCGTCACGAGCAGGTAGTACACGAGCGCCATCAGAACGTTGCCGATCACCAGTCCGATGGGGAAGGCGATTAGCGACAGTCCGATGTAGACGTACTTGAGCCCCTGCGGCCAGATCAGGCCGATGAAGAACACAGTGGCGCCTACGCCCCAGAGAATCTTGACCAGACCGACGAGTCCGACCTTGAGGAAGATCGACAGTCCGAAGCCGCCGGCGACGACGAGCGCCGCCGTGCCGAAGACTCGGAGGTCCTTGTTCGTGGGTTTCCAGTTCAAATCGATCATGGCCATGACGTCCGTCCCCTAGTCCAGATCGAAGCTGGCGATGTACTTCTCGACCTCGCGCTTCGAGATCTCGGGCTGTTCCTCTTTGAGCAGCAGGCAGTTCTCGAGCACCAGTACATCCATGTTGGTCGAGAGGAAGCAGCGGTAGGCGTCTTGCGGGGTGCAGACGATCGGTTCGCCGCGGATGTTGAAGCTGGTGTTGATCGCCACCGGGCAGCCGGTCTTCTCGTGGAAACGGCTCAGGAGCTTCTGGAAGCGCCCGTGGCGCTCGGCGTCGACGGTCTGGACGCGGGCCGAGTAGTCGACGTGCGTGATCGCCGGAACCTGCGAGCGGATGACCTTGAGCTTGTCGAGCCCGTCGGCGTTGGCCGACTCGCCGTCGATACCCAGCCGTTTGTCGCCACGTACGTCGGAGACGATCAGCATGTACGGGCTCTCCTGGTCCGACTCCACTTCGAAGTAGTCCGGTGCATGCTCGGCGAGCACCACCGGCGCAAACGGCCGGAACGACTCGCGGAACTTGATCTTGACGTTCATCACCCGCTGCATGTCGCGGCTGCGGGCGTCGCCGATGATCGAGCGGCAGCCAAGAGCGCGCGGGCCGAACTCCATGCGTCCGGCGAACCAGCCGACCACGTTCTCGGTCGCCATCAGCTCGGCGACGCGCTCGAACAGCTCACTGTCGTCGTCGATTCGATGATAGGTCGCGCCGCTCGCGTCGAGGTGCTCGACGATGTCGTCGGTTTCGTAGCGGGGGCCGAGTAGTGAGCCGCGCTGGGAGTCGCTCGCCCCCACCGTTCTCGGCTTGTCGAGCAGCTGGTGCCAGACGAACTGGGCCGCGCCGAGTGCGCCGCCCGCGTCGCCCGCGGCGGGCTGGATCCAGATCGACTCGAACGGTCCCTCGCGCTGGATGCGGCCGTTGGCCACGCAGTTGAGCGCCACACCGCCGGCGAGCACCAGGTGTCGCTGGTTGGTCTCGCGATGCACGTGGCGGCAAATCCGCAACACGATCTCCTCGGTGACCTTCTGGATGGACGCGGCGACGTCCATTTCGTGCTGTGTAAGCGGTGACTCGGGCTTCCGAGCCGGCTGGCCGAAGACCCGCGCGAACTTCGCGTTGGTCATCGTGAGCCCCTGGCAGTAGTTGAAGTACGACATGTCCATACGGAACGAGCCGTCGTCCTTCAGATCGATCAGGTGCTCGAGAATCTCGTCCTGGAATCGCGGTTCGCCGTATGGCGCGAGCCCCATCAGCTTGTACTCGCCGCTGTTGACCCGGAAGCCGGTGTAATAGGTAAAGGCGGAGTAGAGCAGTCCGAGCGAGTGCGGGAAGCGCAACTCGTGGGTGAGCTCCATCTTGTTGCCGCGGCCGACGCCAAAACTTGCGGTCGCCCACTCGCCGACGCCGTCCATGGTCAGGATGGCGGCCTCTTCGTAGGGCGAGGGGAAGAAGGCGCTCGCCGCGTGCGATTCGTGGTGCTCGGTGAAGATGTAGCGGCCCTTGAACTGCTTGTCGAGCCCCTTGTCCATCTGCCGCGGCATCCAGAGCTTCTCTTTGAGCCACAGCGGCATCGCCTTGCGGAACGATCGGAAGCCGATCGGCGAGTAGGCGACGTAGGTCTCGAGCAGGCGCTCGAACTTGGTCAGCGGCTTGTCGTAGAAGGCGACGTGATCGAGGTCGGAAGCCTCTAGCCCAGCCTCCGACAGGCAGTAGTCGATCGCCAGCTTCGGGAAGCGGAAGTCGTGCTTCTTGCGGCTGAAGCGCTCTTCCTGAGCGGCCGCCACGAGTTCGCCGTCGACGACCAGAGCCGCGGCGCTGTCGTGGTAGAAGGCCGACAGTCCGAGGATCGCGGTCATGAAGCGCCGTGGTCGCGGAACCAGGCCGCGGTGCGGGCGATGCCCTCGCTCAGCGGCAGCGGCTCGGGTACCCCGGCGACCTGCCGGAGCCGCGCGGCGTCGATGACCGAGCGTCGCTGCTCTCCGGGTGCCGCCGGGCCGTGGGTGGCCTCGGCGTCGGTGCCGACCGCGCGCGCGAGCTCCGTGTAGAGCTCGACCACCGACGTCTCCTCGCCGGTGCCGACGTTCAAGACGTCGAAACCGCTCATCTCGACCGCCGCCATGTTGGCGCGCACGACGTCTGAGACGTGGACGTAGTCGCGGGTCTGAAGACCGTCGCCGTTGATGCGACAGCCGTCGCCGGCCAGGAGCCGCTTGAGGAAGATCGCCACGACGCCCGCCTCACCGTGTGGGTTCTGTCGTTCGCCATAGACGTTGGCGTAGCGCAGGCAGATCGCGTCGAGCCCGCTCTGGATGTGGAAGTAGTACAGGTAGCGCTCGAACGCGAGCTTGCTGACGCCGTAGGGCGACAGCGGCCGAGTGGCGTGACTCTCGTCGGCGGGGAAGGTGTCCTGCTCGCCATAGATGGCGCCGCCGGTGGAGGCGAAGACCAGGCGACGCGTTCCGGCACGTACCGCTGCGGCCGCCAGATTCAGCGAGCCGAGTACGTTGACGTCGGCGTCGAAGGCCGGATCCTCCGTGGATCGACGGACATCCATCTGCGCAGCGTGGTGAATGATCGTCTCTGGACGCTCGCGCTCGATCAGTGCGGCGGTCTCCGGGGCGCGAATGTCGAGCTCGTGGAGTTCCGCGGCTGCGGGCACGTTCTCTCGTCGTCCGCCGGACATGTCGTCGACGAGCAGAACTCGCCGACCAGCAGCGAGAAGTGCGTCAGCGACGTGTGAGCCGATAAACCCAGCTCCGCCGGTGACGAGGACAGTATTCGAGTCTGAGGGGGACATGGTTTGCGGGGCTGGGAGGAGGGCGCCCTTACCCTTGCTGGGCAAAGATGCTCTCATAATAGTTGCGGCATCGCGAGAGTCCTTCGACCAGCTCCACCTCGGCCCGATAGCCGAGCTCGCTCGAGGCGCGGGTCATGTCCGCGAGAGAATGTCGAACGTCGCCCGCCCGCTCGTCGCCGTGGGTCGGCGAGAGCTCTCTGTCGATCGCCAGACCGACCGCAGACGCCAGCTCGTTGATCGTCACGCGCCGCCCACCGGCCACGTTGTAGGTCTGCCCAGAGACCGATGACGGAGCCACTGCGCCCAGGAGGTTCGCCTGAACGGCGTCGGCCACCGCCGTGAAGTCTCGGCTCTGTTCGCCGTCGCCGAAGATGTGCACCGGCTCGCCAGCCAGGCCCGCCTTGAAGAAGCGCGGAACGACTGCAGCGTAGGGGCCGTCGGGCGTCTGGCGCGGCCCGTAGACGTTGAAGTAGCGCAGGCCGACCAGCTCGAGATCGAAGCTGCGATCGAAGAGCTCGGCGAGCTCTTCGCAGAAGAGCTTCGAGGCCGCGTAGGGTGATAGCACTCGGCCCTCGTGCCCCTCGCGCTTGGGGAGCTCCGCGCTGTCGCCGTAGACGCTCGAGGACGAGGCGTAGACCACCCGCCGCACTCCTGCATCGCGGGCCGCGGTGAAGAGGTTGGCGGTTCCGCCGAGGTTCACGTCCAGCGAGGTTGCCGGATCGGTCATCGAGCGCGGCACCGAGCCGAGCGCTCCCTGGTGGAAGACCCACGACGTGCCCTCGCACGCTCTCTGGCAGGCGTCGAGGTCGCGGAGGTCGTCGTCGACGAACTCGATGTCGTCGCGACAGTGGTCTAGATTCTCCCGCGATCCGGTGGCCAGGTTGTCGAGCACTCGCACGCTCGCGCCCAGTTCGAGGAGTGCGTCGACGAGATGCGAGCCGATGAAGCCCGCTCCGCCCGTGACCAGGGCGCGTTCACCGTTCAGCTGGGAAATCGACATTTCGACGTCAGGCTCGGACCACGCGGTCGGTACCCGAAGGGTAGACCCCGCGGGTGTCGACGATCAAGGAGGCGTGTCGACCCACCAGTTCGTAGTCGACCTCGGTGTGGTCGGTGACGACCACGACCGCGTCCACCCCCTCGAGCAGTTCGGCGGTGAGTGGCAGGGAGCTCAACTGCGGGAGGTCCGGCCAGGAACGCATCCGCGGCGCTTCGGCGATGTGAGGGTCGTGGTAGGAGCTCTCCGCGCCGCGACGTTGCAGTTCGGCCAGTAGTTCGAATGCCGGGCTCTCGCGAGGATCGGCGACGTTTTTCTTGTAGGCCAAGCCGAGCAGCAACACGCGGGCGCCTTGGAGCGGGCGGTTCTTCTCGGTGAGGGCGGCCTCGAGTCGGTCGACGACCCAACCGGGCATCTGCACGTTGACCTCTCCAGCCAGCTCGATGAACTTCGAGGTCTGTCCGAGCTGCGCCGCTCGCCAGGTCAGATAGAACGGGTCGATCGGAATGCAGTGACCACCCCATCCCGGCCCGGGGTTGAAGCGCATGAATCCGAACGGCTTGGTGCCCGCCGCGTCGAGCACCTCCCACACGTCGATGCCCATGCGGTCGTAGACGATCTTGAGCTCGTTGACGAGCGCTATGTTGACCGCACGGAAGATGTTCTCAGTCAGCTTCGACGCCTCGGCGACGCGCGTGCTCGAGACGGCGACAGTGCTCACGACGACCGCGTCGTAGAGCGCGGTCGCGATCTCCTTGGACGCCGAGTCGACGCCGCCGACAACCTTCGGAATGGAGTGGGTCGCGAACGCCGGGTTCCCCGGATCCTCTCGCTCTGGCGAGTAGGCGAGAAAGAAGTCTCGACCGCACAGCAGGCCGCCGGCTTCGAGCGTCGGCTGCAGCAGTTCGTCGGTCGTGCCGGGGTAGGTGGTCGACTCGAGAACCACGAGTTGACCGGGCCGCAGGCTGCGGGCGATCGCCGCCGCGGTCTGCTCGACGTAGCCGAGGTCGGGCTCGTGGTTGTCGTCGAGCGGCGTCGGAACGCAGATGATGAGGGCGTCGACTTCGCTCATCCGGGAGTTGTCGGAAGTGGCTTCGAAGCGGCCGGCCTCGATCTGCTCGCGCAGAGACTCGGACTCGATATGGGCGATGTAGCTTTCGCCGCCGTTGAGTCGCTCGATCTTCCGGTCGTCGGTATCGAACCCCAGAACGGAAAAGCCGCCTCGGTTGAAGGTCAGCGCGAGCGGTAGTCCGACGTAGCCGAGCCCGATGATGCCGATGCGGGCGCGGCGCTCCTCGATCGCCGAGAGCAGCTCGGACGCGGTGGTCATCCTGGGGTCTGCCATAATCCGCCGCCTATCCTAGCCGTCGGTCATGTCCTCGACTATGAGATTTCACGCGCCGGCGATCGTCTGGTCGCTTCTGATCGCCATCGGTCTACTGACCCCCGGGCCCGGCAACAAGACCTTCGGCGAGAACTTTGACTGGGTCGCCGGGGTGGTTCATCTTCTGCTTTTCCTCGTCCTCGGCTTCCTACTGGCGAGGTCGCTGACCGGTGCGGGCGCGTCACGATCCGGGTTCGTGGCGTTCGCGGTGTCCTCGATCTACGGCGCGCTGCTCGAGTTCGTTCAGATCCCCATCCCGGGACGCGGCTTTGAGTGGGCCGACATCCTGATGAACAACCTCGGGGCGCTGATCGGTGCGGCGCTGGCTGGGTATTTGACTCGGCGCAGTCGTCCGAGCTAGGCTTTTCTCGCATTCGGAGCGGTCCGGCGCGAGTCGGGCACGGCAACCTGGGGCGGACACCCAAGGTGCCAATCTGCTCCCTCGGGGCTCGAGGAGCCCGGAACGGAGCGGGAAATGCGGTCGAGTTTCTCGGCAACCAACTGTCCGGCGTCTCGCGAATTCCGAGCCCGCTTCCGATTGCAGGAAGCGGGCTTATTCTCTTTGGAGCGGACGCAATGAAAGTCACAGAACACCTGGCCAAGGCCAACCGCCCGATCATCACGTTCGAGATCATTCCTCCGCTGCGCGGCGGGAACGTGACCAGTCTGATGGAGCTGATCGAGGATCTCGTGCGGTTCGAGCCCCCGTTCATCGACATCACCAGCCACGCGGCTCAGGTGGTGTACGAGGAGACGAAAGAGGGCATTCAGAGGCGGGTCAAACGCAAGCGGCCGGGGACTATCGGCATCTGCGCGCTGATCCAGAACAAGTACCAAATCGACGCCGTGCCACACGCCATCTGCACCGGCTTCACGAGAGAGGAGACAGAAGACTTCCTGATTGAGTTGAACTACCTGGGTATCGACAACGTCCTGGCCGTCAAGGGCGACGACAGCGGCTACCGAAAGACGCCGAAGGACGGCAAGAGTGTCAACATGCACGCGAGCGATCTGGTCAGCCAGATCTCGGACCTGAACCGAGGCAAGTACATCGAAGAGGGCTTGCTCGACGCCCAGCCGACCGACTTCGGCATCGGCATCTCGGGCTACCCAGAGAAGCACTTCGCCGCGCCCAACCTCGAGGCCGACCTCCGCAACACGGAGGCGAAGATTGCTGCGGGCGGCGACTACATCGTCACGCAGATGTTCTTCGACAATCAGCACTACTTCGACTACGTCGAGAAGTGTCGAGCGCGTGGGATCGACGTTCCGATCATCCCGGGCCTGAAGGTACTGGTCGGCAAGAAGCAGCTGCGAACCCTGCCGGAGATGTTCCACTGCGAGATCCCCGTGGAGCTGGCCGACGAGGTCGAGGCCGCGACCAAGAAGGAACACGTGATCGAGATTGGCGCCCGCTGGGCGGCAAAGCAGGTCGAAGAGCTGCTGGATCGCGGCGCGCCGTCGATCCACTTCTACGTGATGCTCAACGCCAAGGCGGTGCAGCGAGTCATGGAGCAGCTGAGCCTATGAGTGCTCCACGCCCAGATGCCGAAGCCCGGAGCCAGGCGCTCCTGGAGGCGCTCGAAGAGCGTGTTCTGGTGCTCGATGGAGCCACCGGGACAGGACTGCAAGACGAGAATCTGACCGCCGAGGACTTTGGCGGGCCCGATCTGGAAGGCTGCAACGAGAACCTCTGTCGAACCCGCCCCGACGTCGTCGAGCGCCTCCACGCCACCTATCTCGAGGCGGGTGCGGACATCGTCGAGACCAACAGTTTTGGTGGCACGCCGTTGGTGCTGGCGGAATACGACCTGGCAGACCACGCCTTCGAGTTGAATCGACTGTCCGCCGAGCAGGCGCGGAGGGCTTGCGCTCGCTTCGACGAACCCGGCCGGCCGCGCTTCGTCTGCGGCTCGATGGGGCCGACGACGAAGGCGATCTCGGTGACCGGAGGCGTCACCTTCGAAGAGCTGATCGAGCACTACAGGGTGCAGGCAGCCGGCCTGCTCGCCGGCGGCTCCGACTACCTCCTGCTCGAGACGTGTCAGGACACCCGCAACATCAAAGCGGGCTTGATCGGCATCGAACGAGCGTTTGACGACGCTGAATGGCGGATTCCAGTTGCGGTTTCAGTGACCATCGAGACCACCGGCACCATGCTCGCCGGTCAGGATGCCGAGGCGCTCGCCGTCTCTCTGCTGCACACCGATCTCCTCTACTTAGGGCTCAACTGCGCGACCGGGCCGGAGCTGATGACCGAGCACGTGCGCACCCTGTCCGAGCTCGCGCACACCCGCATCGCCTGCGTGCCGAATGCGGGTCTACCCGACGAAGACGGCATCTACCACCAGGGTCCGGACCACTTCGTCGATGTGCTCGGCCGATTCTTGGACAACGGCTGGCTCAGCCTCGTCGGAGGCTGCTGCGGCACCGGCCCCGGCCACGTGACGGCGCTTGCCAAACTCGTGGCCGGCAGGCGGCCGCCGCCGGTGTCGCGCCACCAGCGGAGTCTGATCTCGGGCATCGAGGCGGTCGAGCTGACCGCTGACAACCGGCCGCTCCTGGTCGGTGAGCGCACCAACGTGCTCGGAAGTCGCCGGTTCCGCAAGTTGGTGGCCCAGGGGGAGTGGGAGCGCGCGGCCGAGGTTGGACGGGCTCAGGTCAAGAGCGGCGGTCAGATTCTCGACGTCTGCATGCAGGACCCCGACCGCGACGAAATCGCCGACGTCGAGTCGTTCCTGGATCAGCTGGTGCGCATGGTCAAGGCGCCGCTGATGATCGACTCGACCGATCACGAGGTCATGGAGAGGGCGTTGACCTTCTGCCAGGGCAAAGCGGTGCTCAACTCGATCAACCTCGAAGACGGGGTCGACCGTTTCGACAAGGTGGTGCCGCTTGCGCGGCGCTTCGGCGCAGCGGTGGTCGTCGGGACGATCGACGAGGAGGGCATGGCGGTCACCGTCGAGCGCAAACTCGACGTCGCTCGACGCAGCTACGAGCTCCTGGTCGAGGAGTACGGTCTCGCGCCAGAGGACATCTGGTGGGATCCGCTGGTCTTCCCTTGCGCGACCGGTGACGAGACCTACATCGGCTCCGCCGACCGAACCATCGAGGGGGTCCGCGCGATCAAGGCCGAGTTCCCGCTGACGCGCACCATCCTCGGCGTTTCGAACGTCAGCTTCGGGCTGCCGAAGACCGGTCGTGAGGTGCTCAACTCGGTCTTCCTCTACCACGCCACTCAGGCCGGCCTCGATGCGGCGATCGTCAACACGCAACGGTTGGCGCGCTATGCCGAGATCCCCGAAGAGGAGCGCCGACTCGCCGAGTCGTTGATCTATCTCGACCCGAACGACGTCGAGGCGTCGCAGGCCGCGATCGAGACGTTCACCGAGCACTTCCGTGGCCGGAAGTCCGCAATCACCGGGCCCCCACGAGAGGAGCTGCCGCTCGAGGAGCGGATCGCGCGGGCGGTGGTCGAGGGCACCAAAGAAGGGCTTGCAGAAGACCTCGACGATGCGCTCTCGGACGAGCGCTGGCCCGAGCCGCTCGACATCATCAACGGTCCCCTCATGACCGGCATGGCCGAGGTTGGCCGGCTTTTCAATGCCAACGAGCTGATCGTCGCGGAGGTGCTGCAATCTGCGGAGGTCATGAAGGCCGCCGTTTCGCAACTCGAACCGCACATGGAGAGCGCAGGAGGCTCGAGTCGCGGCCGGATCGTTCTGGCCACCGTCAAAGGTGACGTCCACGACATCGGCAAGAACCTGGTCGAGATTGTCCTCGGAAACAACGGCTTCGACGTCGTGAACCTCGGCATTCGTGTGCCGAGCGAGCAGCTGATCCAAGCGGTTCGCGAGCACGAGCCCGACGTTCTCGGACTCTCGGGTCTGCTGGTCAAGAGCGCCCAGCAGATGGTGCTGAGTGCCGGTGACCTCGCCTCGGTGGGGATCGACGTGCCGATTCTGGTCGGCGGCGCGGCGCTCAGCCGACGCTTCACCCATCGGAAGATCGCGGCCGCCTACGGCTCGTTCTGCACCTACGCCAAGGACGCGATGCACGGCCTCGAGTTGATGGAGCGGCTGACGGACGCCGCAAAGCGTTCCGGGCTCGAGGAGGAGGTCGCGCGCCAGTCCGAAGAGGACGCCCTGGTGGCGGAGAAGGCATCGAGCGCTCCCCGAGTTGCCGGGACGACGCGCAGTACGCGCGTGCGATCCGACATCGTGGCACCGCCGCCGCCGGATCTCGATCGGCACGCCGAAACACTCGATCTCGAGCAGGTCTGGGCGGAGATCAATCCCCAGATGCTCTACGGCAAACACCTCGGTCTCAAGGGCTCCGTGGCCCGTTTGGCGGCGGAGAACGACGAGAAGCTGGCGAAGCTGGAGCGGGTCGTCGACGAGCTCAAGGAGATCGCGCGTTCGGGGGCGATGACCGCCCAGGCGGTCTGGCGCTTCTACCCAGCGCACGCGGTTGCCAACTCAATTCACCTGGTCAACGGCAAGGGCAAGCTCGGGTGGGACTTCCCGCGTCAGGCGGAGCCCGACGGACTCTGTCTCAGCGACTATGTCGGCGAGGGCGATCATGTCGCGCTCTTCGTGACCACCGCCGGTGGCGGGGTGCGAGAGCTGGTCGAGCGCTGGAAGGAGGAGGGCGAGTATCTGAAAAGCCACGCCTACGCGGCGCTGGCTCTCGAGACCGCCGAAGCGGCGGCCGAGTGGGTACATCGCCGAATTCGGGAGTCGTGGCAGATCGCCGATCCGCCGGAGACGACGCTCAAAGACCGGTTGGCCGCACGCTATCGCGGCAAGCGCTACAGCTTCGGCTACCCGGCCTGTCCGGACCTCGCAGGCCAGCGGCAGCTGTTCGAGCTTCTCGACCCGGTGGACATCGGCGTCGAGCTGACCGAGGGCGACATGATGAGTCCGGAAGCGAGTGTCTCGGCGCTGGTCTTCCATCATCCGGACGCGCGGTACTTCGGCGTCTGAGGCTTCAGGCGGCTCGCGCCGCGCTGGACGCTCCTGAGGCCGGAGTCGCGACCGCGTGCGGCGGAGCTGCTCGCTGTTCGGACCTTTCGGCCGCCGGGCGGGGATGAGTAAGAAGACCGTCACGCCGGTCTCGTCGCCGGTCGCCTCTCGCGACCGACACTCTCCTTCGTTATCCTGACCCCTCGTGTCCAACCAGCTCACGGTCCACTACCGCCTCACCTGCGCAGCGGGAGAGACGCCCGAGGAGAAGGCTCGCGGCATCGCCTTCGAGCAGACGGTCGAGTTGCCGCCGGAGTGCGTTGCGGACGACGTGCTCGAGCGTGTCGTCGGTCGAGTCGAGAGCTTGGAGTCGAGCGACGGAGCTTCGGTCGCTCGCATTGTGTATCCGCTCGACGCGGTCGGCGAGGAACTCCCGCAGCTCCTCAACCTGCTCTTCGGCAACATCTCCATGAAGAGCGGCATCCTGATCGAGGCGGTCGAGTGGCCGAAGGTCGACTTCCTGCCTGGGCCTCGATTTGGTGTCGAGGGCGTGCGCGAACTCTGTGGTGTCGAGAGTCGAAGACCACTCCTGTGCGCCGCCCTCAAGCCGCTGGGCCTCTCGCCCGAGGAGCTCGCAGAGATCTGCCGAACGCTGGCCCTCGCTGGTGTCGATGTCATCAAGGACGACCACTCCTTGGCCGATCAGCCCTGGGCGCGGTTCGATCGTCGAGTTGATCTCTGCCAGCGGGCGGTGGTCGAGGCCAACGGGGAGAGCGGTGGCTCGACGCTCTACTTTCCGAACCTCACCGGACGTTTCGACGAGCTGCGGTCCCGCCTCGATACGGCGCAGAACGCCGGTTGTCGCGGGGTCATGATGAGCCCGATGGTGCTCGGACTCGACGTCGCGCGCGAGCTCATCGCTTCGACCGATCTGGCCGTACTGGGTCATCCTGCCCTCACGGGGACCTTCTTCGGTGCTGAGCATGGAATCGCTCCCGAAGTGCTGCTCGGCGAGCTCTTCCGCCTGATCGGCTGTGATGGGGTGATCTATCCGAACGTGGGCGGGCGATTCGTGTTCGACGAGTCGGACTGCGTTCGGATCAACGATCGGCTGCGTCGACCGCTGGTCGACTCTAGGCCGGCACTCCCGACGCCCGGCGGCGGCATCGACACGAGCAGAGTGGCGGAGTGGGTGAGTCGCTACGGACCCGACACGCTGTTCTTGATCGGCACCAGCTTGTACCGCCAACCAGACCTGGGCGCAGCGGCCAAGGAGTTGGTGGCGGCGCTGCGCGAGGCGGGGGACGACGGTTGAGCGCACCGACGATCTCGCGGGCCGGGCTCGGTGACGTCGAGGGTGTCGCAGCGCTGACCGGGGAGCTCGGCTACGACGCGAGTCCGTCTGAGGTCCGGCAACGACTCGAGTCGCTCCTCGAAGACGAACTCCACGCTGTCTTCGTGGCACGCGGCGACGGCTGTCTGCTGGGCCTCGTTCACGTCGGTACCGTCAAGCGGCTGGAGTCGAGCTTCTACGCAGAGCTCGGAGCGCTCGTCGTGTCCGAGCGGGCGCGCCGAGGTGGCATCGGTCGCGCGCTCGTCGGTGAAGCGCGGAGGTGGGCACGTCGACGAGGGATTCACCGGCTGCGAGTGCGCACGAATGTGTTGCGCGAGGCGGCGCCGCGTTTCTACGAGAGCCTCGGTTTCGTTGAGGTCAAAGAGCAGAGCGTGCTCGACCTCGACCTGGTCTGATTCGATCGAGCGCCCACTCCGCGCTGTACGGAGCCACCGTACAATCGCTGCATGGCGATGCGGATGATCGAGGTCTTCCTACCGGCACAGCAGGCCGACCAAGCGTCGCGCTCGCTCAGAGAGAGCGACTTCGACATCCACGATCTGTGGACGGAGCCGCTCGACGGCGACCGTAAGCTGCTCCGCGTTCTCGTCTCGGCGGGGCGCACCCAGGCGATCGTCGACGAGCTCGAGGAGCGATTCCATTGGCTCGAGGACTTCCGGGTGGTGCTCCTCTCCGCCGAAGCGACCCTGCCGCGGCCGGAGGAAGAGGACGGGGCCGAGACTCCGAGCGGGCCGACCGGACTGAATCGGGAAGAGCTCTATGCCACCGCGCTCGGCATGGCGCGTCTTAACCCGGTGTTCATTGCCATGGTTGTTCTGTCGACGGTCGTCGCGGCGGTGGGACTGGTGCGCGACAGCGCGGTCATCGTGCTCAGCGCCATGGTGATCGCGCCGCTCTTGGGTCCGGCGACGGCGCTCTCCCTGGCCACAACTCTCGGCGACCGGCGGTTGGCGCGAACGGCGCTCAAGTCCGGCAGCGTCGGGCTGCTGCTAGCGCTCGGCCTGTCGTGCCTGTTGGGGCTCGGGTTGGCTGTCGACACCGGACTGACCGAGATCGACTCCCGAACGCAGGTGGGCCCCGGCGACTTTGTGCTCGCCCTGGCCGCGGGGGCGGCGGGGGCGCTGAGCATGACCTCGGGCGCGAGCTCGGCGCTGATCGGGGTAATGGTTGCGGTCGCTCTGCTCCCGCCGGCCGTCGTCACCGGCCTCCTGGTCGGTTCGGGCGAGATGTCTCGAGCGGTCCTCGCCCTGGAGCTGGTCGCGACCAATCTCGTCTGCCTCGTTCTGGCCGCGATTACCGTCTTTCTCGTACGTGGCATCCGGCCGGCTACCTGGTGGGAGAAGGAGAAAGCGAGGCGCGCGACCGTGCGCGCACTGATCGCCGGTGGTGTTCTGATGATTGTCCTCGCCGCGCTCATCTTCGAGCAGCGACGGCACGCTGCCGACGGGCACGCGACGCCGGTGAGTGAAGCCGGCTCGCCCTAGTCCGGCTGGAGCTCGGCGAGCTCCTTCTCGACCCGCTCCCACTCCGACATCGCCTCTTCGATCTCGGCGGTGAGCTTCTTCTGTTCGCGCTCGAGCTTCGCGACCTCTTTACGCGCCGTCTTCTCGAAGTAGGCCGGGTCGCAGAAGATCTCGTTGATCTCGTTGACCCGCTTCTCGGCGGTCTCGATCTTGGTGGTGAGTCGGTCGCGCTCGGTCGAAAGCCGCTTCTGGAGCTTGCGGTCGATTGCAACGGCGGACTCGCCGCCCCGCTGGCGAGTCTTGGCCTTGCGCTTCTCGCGGCGCGCTTTGAGTGCGACCGCTTCGAGGTCGAGATGATCGTCGCCGCAGTCGGCGACGTACTCCTCGTAGGTGCCCTGGTAGTCGTTGATGCCGTTGGCCGAGATCTCGATGATGCGATTGGCCAGGCGCGAGACGAACCAGCGGTCGTGGCTGACCAGCAGGAGTGTGCCGTCGTAGGCGGAGAGCCCGTCGACCAGCGCTTCGATCGACTCGAGATCGAGATGGTTGGTCGGCTCGTCGAGCACCAACACGTTCGGCCGAGCGATTGCGAGTTGCGCGAAGATGAGCCGTGCGGCCTCGCCCCCGGAGAGGCTCCCCAGGCGTTTCTCGACGTCGTCTCCGGTGAAGAGGACCTGCCCCAGGTGGCCGCGGACGAAACCGATGGGTTCCCCTGGGCAGCTCTCCCAGAGCCAGGCCTCGACGGTCTGTTTGTCGCTCGTCAGGGAGCTGCGATGGTCCTGCGCGAAGTAGCCTGGGTGGGCTTCATAGCCCCACTCGCTGCTGCCTTCGTCGGCGCCGATCTCGCCCATGGCGATCTTCAAGAGCGTCGACTTGCCGATGCCGTTCGGTCCGATGATGGCGACCTTGTCTTCACGGCGCACGGTGAGCGACACGTCCTCGAGCACCTGGTTGTCGCCGTAGGCCTTGGAGACGTTCTCGATTGTGAGTGCGTCCTTGCCGCTCGCTCGACGCTGCTTGAACTTGAAGCTCGGGTAGCGCCGGGACGTCTGCGGGAGCCGGTCGATGACGATCCGCTCCATCTGCTTGACCTTGCTCTTCGCCTGCCTCGCCTTGGTCGCTTTGGCCTTGAAGCGTTCGACGAACTGCTTGTGGTGCGCGATCTCTTTTTCGCGCTTTGCGATCTCTTTCTCTTTGCGCTCGCGTTCGGCCTTTTTGAGCGCCGCGAACTCGGTGTAGTTGCCCGTGTAGAGCATCACCGTTTCGTAGTCGACGTCGAGGATGTAGGAGCAGACGTTGTCGAGGAAGCGATGGTCGTGCGAGATGACCACCACCACGCCGGTGTACTCCTGGAGGAACTTCTCGAGCCAGCGGATCGACAGAATGTCGAGGTGGTTCGTGGGCTCGTCGAGCAGCAGCGCGTCGGGGCTCGCGGCCAACACCTGCGCGAGCAGAACGCGTAGCTTGAAGCCGCCGGAGAGGGTGGAGAGGGGGCGCCGGTGCGCTTCGGTCGGGATTCCCAGACCTTCGAGAATTTCCGCCGCGTGGGCTTCCGCGGTGTAGCCGTCGTGCTTGAGTACGATCTCCTCGAGCTCGGCGTAGCGATCGCCGTCGAACGACTGATCGGCGACGGCGAGGAGCTCCTCCTTCTCGGTCATCGCCTGCCAGAGCTCTTCGTTGCCCATCATCACCACGTCGAGGATCGGCTCGTTTTCGTAGGTGAAGTGGTCTTGGCGCAGGACCCCGAGACGGAGCTTCTTGGGGATATTGACGACCCCGTCGCTGGGTAGTTCGTCGCCGGTGAGAACGCGCAGGAGGGTCGACTTGCCGGAGCCGTTCGCGCCCACCAATCCGTAGCGCTCACCCGAATTGAGTTGGAACGCGACGTCCTCGAACAGACTCTGGGAGCCGAAGGCCTTGGCCAGGCCTGAGACGGAGATCATGCGGCCGCGAAGGATACCAGTCCCGGCGGAACCGTGGCCTGGAGTTTGCACAAGAAACGGGGCATACCGTGGGCGGACTGAGACGAGCGTTGGGCTGATGTCGCGGCCCCTGGTGCGCAAAGTAACCAAGAAGGTGCCCAAGAAGAGGGCGCGGGCTCGGCGTGACGAGCGTGCCAGTTCCCGCGGCCGGCTTCTCTGGACGCTCGGCATCTTGGGCGCGCTCACGCTCATTTTCTGGCTGATCTGGCCATTTCTGCAGGCCGGGGACAGCTTCTCGCAGGTTTCGGCACGTCATCCGACGCGCCTCTTCGGCCGGCCGGTCGAGCTCTGGCTCGGTTCCGCAACGACGCCGCGCGAACTGAGTGGTGCGCTCGACGACCTCGGCTATGTACAGGTCACGGGCCGATCGCCCGACCGCCCAGGCGAGTACCGGTGGCTCCACAGCGGCGTCGTCGCCGAGATGCGTCCCCACGCGACCGCCGACGGACCACGCGCCGGCGGCAGGCTCGAGGTCGGCATCGAGAACGGGCGCGTGCGCACGCTCTCCTTCCGCGGCCAGGGGGTTCGACGTGCAGCACTCGAGCCG
Organism: Candidatus Multivoradales bacterium; assembly: GCA_965212505.1. Classification (GTDB taxonomy): domain Bacteria; phylum Acidobacteriota; class Thermoanaerobaculia; order Multivoradales; family JAHEKO01; genus JAHEKO01. The sequence goes on along the minus strand of OZ243123.1, from coordinate 3,153,953 downwards.
CCGATCCTGTCGTCCTACTACGGGCCCGACCGCGCCGAGCGGCGCCCGGCGCTTCTCGGGGGTCTGCCCGAGGAGCTGGTGCACGCCGTCCTCGCGGCGGAGGACGCGACCTTCTTCCGCCACCAGGGGCTTTCGATCCGAGGCATCGCTCGGGCCGCCTGGGTGAACCTACGCGGCGGGGAGATCCGCCAGGGCGGCTCGACCGTTACCCAGCAGCTGGTCAAGAACCTCTTCCTGAGTCACAAGCGGACAATCGGCCGCAAGATTCGCGAGGCGGCCCTGGCTGTGTTGATTGATCTGCGCTACGGCAAGAAGCAGATTCTTCAGGCCTACCTCAACGAGATCTACTGGGGGGTGTCGAACTCGGTGAATCTGATCGGGGTCGGTTCGGCCTCGTGGGCCTACTTCGGCCGCCGACCGGAGGAGCTCAATCTCTGCCAGGCGGCGCTCCTCGCCGGGATGATTCAGTCTCCCGGCTCGTACTCGCCACGCAAACATCCCGAGCGTGCACGCGATCGTCGGAACTGGGTGATCGGTCGCATGGAGGAGCTCGGCTGGCTCGAGGAGGGACGCGCTCAGGCAGCACGCGAGGAGCGACTCTGCTACTCGCCTCGCTCGGTCGCCTCCCGCGAGGCGCGCTACTTTGCGGACGCAGCCGCCGCCGAGGCACGCCGTCGCTTCGGAGTTCACGACCTCACCGCCGGCGGCTACGAGCTCTTCTCGACGGTCGAGCCCGATGCGCAGCGCGAAGCCGAGGCGGCGGTCGCCTGGGGGCTCTCGTCGCTCGAGAAGGGATGGGAGAAGGGACGGAAGACCGCCGGTCCGCTGCAGGCTGCGCTGGTTTCGATCGAGCCGCGGACCGGCGCCGTCCGCAGCTGGGTCGGAGGCCGCGACTACCAGCGGAGCCAGTTCGATCGCGTGAGCCAGGCGGCGCGGCAGGCCGGCAGCGCCTTCAAGCCCGTGGTCTACGCCGCCGCCTTCGAGAACGGACTGCAGGCGCCGTCGAGTTTTGTCGAAGACGCACCGCTCACGGTCGCCCTCGCTGGTCGCGACTGGGCTCCCCAGAACTCGAGCGGCGAGTTCCGCGGCTGGGTGACGGTGCGGACGGCGGTCGAGCAGAGCCTGAACGTTCCCACGGTGCGCGTTGCCATGGACGTCGGCCTCGAAGAGATCGTACGGCTCGCTCGAGTGATGGGGGTGAAGGGGCGGCTCGACGCGATGCCGTCGCTCGCACTCGGTGCCTTCGAGGTGACGCCGCTCGAACTGGCGACCGTCTACGCGACGCTCGCCGCGGGCGGCCGTCGGCCGCCGGTTCACAGCCTCGAGGCGATCGTGACGCCCGACGGTACCCTGCTCAAAGGGCAGCCGCTGCCGGACGTGGTGCCGGCGCTCAGCCCGGAGACGGCTTACCTCGTGACCTCGGTGCTTCAAGGGGTACTCGACCGAGGCACGGGAAGTGGCGCGAGACACCAGGGCCTCGAGGACCCGTTGGCGGGCAAGACCGGCACGACCAACGACCGCCGCGACAGCTGGTTCGTCGGCTACTCGCCAGAGCGCGTCTCGCTGGTTTGGGTCGGCTACGACGACAACGCCACGACTCGCCTCTCTGGCTCCCGGGCGGCGTTGCCCATCTGGACCCGTTACACCTACAAGGTACGGCCCGAGGACGGATTCTCGCGCTTCGACACGCCGCGGGGCGTGGTCACCGCACTGATCGATCCCTTGTCTGGGGAGCTCGCCACCGGCGGCTGTTCGAGCTACCTCACCGAAGTCTTTCGCGAGGGGAACGTCCCGACGCGCGTCTGCCATCTGCACGGCGACCGGTGGTACGACGACGAGCGCTCCGACCGGCGTCGGAAGCGGTGGGAGTGGTTGCGCAAGGTCTTCCGCAAGAAGCGCGGCGGCGGCTAGCGGCGCCGGCCGCCGGTTGGCTGGCGCAAATCCGTCGCCTCGGGCCGGTTGAGCGCTCCGGAAGCGGAGACTCGCGTTAAGATGTAGGGCTCGACAGCCCTGCGTTTTCTGCGTTTCGGCGCCTTTCGAACCCCTCGAACGCTTCGATGAGCAAGGTCTCCCTCAACGTCCGGCGGGCTCGGACCCACAACCTGAAGGGCATCGACTGCCGCATTCCGCACGGCCAGGTGACGGTGGTCACCGGACCCTCCGGAGCGGGCAAGTCGTCGCTTGCGTTCGACACCATCTACGCCGAGGGGCAGCGGCGCTTCGTCGAGTCGATGTCGACCTACGCTCGGCAGTTTCTCGACCAGATGGAGCGTCCTCCGGTGGACGACATCGAGAACGTGCTGCCGGCGGTGGCGATCGAGGCCCACAACTCGATCAAGAACGCGCGGTCGACGGTGGGGACGATCACCGAGGTCTACGACGTCTTGCGGCTTCTGTTCGCCCATCTGGGTGAGGTGCTCTGCCCCAACGGCCACGGGCCGGCGCGGAGCTTCAATCCCGATCAGGCGGCGGAGGCGCTCGCCGGGGGAGTGGCCGGAGAGAAGTTCACGCTCACCGTTCGGTTGAAGCGCCCCAAGAAGGGGGCGAGCGTGGCGCTGCGCGAGCTCATTCGCCAGGGCTACGCCCGCCGGCTCGACGGCGACGAGGTTGTCCGTATGGGGTCGAAGGAGGTCTGGCGCGCCGAGATGAACCCGCTGGTGCTGGCTCTCGGTCGATTCGGTTCGGACAGCTCGACCCTGCGCCTGGCGCCGGCGATCGAAGAGGGCTATCGACTCGGCCGGGGCATGGTGGAGGCGCGCGGAGACGCCGGAACGGTCTACTTTGGAGAGCGACTCGCCTGCACCACCTGCGGGGAGCGGTTCCACCGACCGGTGCCGGCGCTCTTCTCGTTCAACTCACCGCTCGGCGCCTGCGATGAGTGCCAGGGGTTCGGGCGCGTGATCGGGATCGATCGTCTGCGAGTGGTGCCCGACCCGAGTCGTTCGCTGTCTGAGCGCCCGATCGCGCCCTGGAACTCGCCGGCCTACGAGGATCGCTACGAGGAGCTGCTGCCCGCCGCCATCGAGGCCGGGGTGCCGATCGACGTTCCCTGGCGTGAGCTGTCCGACGAGCACCGTCTCTGGGTGTGGGAGGGCGAGGGCGACTTCGAGAGCGTCGGCCGCTTCTTCAAGTGGCTGGAGCGTCGCTCCTACAAGGTTCACGTGCGGACCCTCCTGGCTCGGTACCGTGCGTATGATCCCTGCCCGTCCTGCGAAGGGAAACGGCTGAGCCGAGCGGCCCTGGCGGTGCGCGTCGAGGGTGAATCGCTTCCAGATCTGACGGGCCGCAGTATCGAGCTGTTCCGGCGCTGGCTGGCCGAGCGGGACTGGAGCGAGCGCCAGCGCGAGGTCGCGGGTCATCTGGTCGAAGAACTGACCGAGCGCATCGAGGTGCTCTATCGCGTCGGCCTCGACTATCTGACGCTCGATCGCCAAGCGCGGACTCTTTCCGGTGGTGAGGCCCAGCGTATCCACCTGGCCGCCGCGCTCGGCTCGGGTCTGACCAGCACGCTCTATGTCCTCGACGAGCCCACCATCGGACTCCACCCGAAGGACAGCGATCGCCTCGTCGATCTGCTCAGCGATCTGGCCGCGCGAGGCAACACCGTGCTCGTCGTCGAGCACGACCGTACGCTCATCAAGGGCGCCGACCACGTCATTGATCTCGGACCGGCCGCGGGCGAGCACGGCGGTCGGGTGGTTGCGGAGGGCGATCTCCAGGCGATCATCAACTCTTCGTCCTCGGTGACCGGTCCCTATCTACACGAGCGTCCGCCAACCGCTGCGCGTCAGCATGTGGCCCGCTTCCGGCGCGAGCACGGTCGAGAGACACTCGAAGAGGAGATGGAAGCCAAACCGCGCGTGACGATCCGTGGAGCGCGCGCTCACAATCTGACCGGCTTCGATGTCGATCTGCCGCTCGGAAGTCTGGTGACCGTCACCGGAGTCTCGGGCTCGGGCAAGTCGACGCTGGTCGAGAACGTGCTTTTTGCTCACCATCAGCGGAGTCGAGGTGTCGTCGACGTGGAGCTGGGGGAGTGTGACGGCATCGAGGGGCTCGGCGAGGTGGCCGACGTGGTGCTCGTGGATCAGCGACCGCTCGGCCGCTCCACCCGTTCGAACGCCGTCACCTACACCAAGGCGTACGACGAAATTCGCAAGCTCTACGCCTCGACTCCGGAGGCGAAGCGCCGCCGCATCGGGCCGGGGCACTTCTCGTTCAACCTCGACCGGGGGCGCTGCCCAGAGTGCGAGGGCACCGGGGTTGTCGAGGTCGACATGCAGTTCATGGCGACGGTTTCGGTGACCTGCGACAGCTGCCAGGGCAAGCGCTTTCAGCGCAGCATCCTCTCGGTGCGCTACCAGGGGCTCGACATCTCCGAGACACTCCAGATGACGGTCGACAGCGCGCTCGACCATTTTGCCGAGCAGCGGCGGCTCTGTCGCAAGCTCCAGACGTTGGCCGACGTGGGGCTCGGCTACCTCCGGCTCGGCCAGGCGACCTCGACACTCTCGGGCGGCGAAGCCCAGCGGCTCAAACTGGCGAGCTTCCTCGACGAGCGCGGCAAGACCGATCCGAGGCTCTTCCTGTTCGACGAGCCGACGACCGGTCTCCACATGTCGGACATCGATCTTCTCTATCGCACGCTGCGCGAGCTGGTCGGCCGCGGACACGGCATCGTGGTGGTCGAGCACAGCCTCGATCTGATCTCGCGTTCCGATTGGGTGATCGATCTCGGGCCGGGTGGGGGAGTCCACGGCGGGCAGCTCCTCTACTCCGGACCCCTCGGTCACTTTGCTGAGCGCGTGGACAGTCCCACAGCGGAGGAGCTGCGGGCTCATTTACGCTGGGAGAGCGCGATCGCGGTGACGGCATGATCGCTGCAGGCGAGAGCTTCGTCAGGACATATCGATGACACACGAGACCCGGTCCGACTGGCGCTTCTGGTTGGGCACCCTGGGAGGGGTGCTCCTGGGAGTCGTGCTGCTCATCGCCGCCTGGGCGAAGGCGCTCGATCCGGTCTCGTTTGCCGAGCTGATCGAAACCGAAGCGCTCGACGTCGTCTTCCCGGCGTCGGTCTGGAGCGTGATCATGATCGTTGCGGAGGTTGCGCTCGGAGTGGCGCTCGTTCTTGGGCTCCGACGCCTCTGGGTGCTCCTGCCGAGCGCCGCGATGGTGGGGCTGTTCGTCTTCCTGAACGCCCGCGCCTATTGGCGATTTGCCAACGGCATCGTCGACGAAGAGGCGACCTGCGGCTGCTTCGGCAACCTCCTCTCGAGGACCCCGGCAGAGGCGTTCTGGCAAGACCTCCTGATGCTGGTGCCGCCGCTGCTGCTGGCCTTTCTGGCGCGGCCGGGACACATTTCGGCGGAGCGACTCCGGGTCGCCGTCGTCGCGGCCCTCTCTGTCGCTGCGGTCGTTTTTGTGTGGAAGGCGCCCGAGTTGCCACTCGACGATCTGGCGACCCGACTCAAGCCCGGAGTCGAGATCACCGACATCTGCGCCGGCCGTGACACCGAGGAGACCGTGCGGGTCTGTCTCGACATCTTGATGCCACAGCTGCAGGTGGGGCGCCACGTTGTCGTGCTCGCGAACCTGGCCAACGAGGACCTTCTGGCCGGGATGGAAGGGCTCACCGAGGCCGCTCTGGGCGACGGGCCGACGATCTGGTTAGCGACCGACTCGCTCGAAGAGGAACGACAGGCGTTCTACTGGCAGTGGGCGCCGCCGTTCGAGATTCGCGAGGTCCCACTGGCCATGATCCGTCCCCTCTACCGCAAGCAGCCGCGCTCCTTCCTGGTCGAGAGCGGCACCGTGGTCGGAACGTGGCCCGGGTTGCCGCCGACGGAGGCTGGGCGGTTGTCGGGCACGGATCTCGCAGATTGAGCGTATTGAACTGATGAAATCGAGCCGAGGGCGCGCGCGCGCGCTGCAGTCGTTAAAATTCGAGTTGATGTCACTTCGGGAAACAGCCATGCATGCGACACCATCCAAGCGGACGCTCGGTGCGTCCATCCTCCTCCTGGCGCTGACCCTGGTCGCGTCCCCCGTGCTTTTCGCGCAGGCCGGCGGCCCGATGAACGGGTTCGCGCGTACCGGCGACTATCTACTCGAGCTCGACGGCTCGATGATCGATGACGCTCGCGTCTATCGGTCGTCCTCGGCCCAGGCCGTGTTGATCGTCGCCTCCGACCTGCCGGCGCCGGTCTTGATTCGCCCGCGGTTCCGCACGGTCGAGAAGGTCAGCCTGCTCAAGATGAACGAGAAGCAGGACGGCTCGATCGATCTGCTGCCGAATCCGACCTATGCGTCGGAGGAGAGCTTCTCGGTCGACGGCTCCGACGTGGTGTTCAGCGTCGAGGGTCGCGCGGCGCGGCTCAAGCTGAAGCCGGCGATCTCGGGCTTCCAGACCCCGGCGGCGATTTTCGACGACAGTCCCGAATACGAACAGCGGGCCGGTTTCTACACACCGGACGCCTCGGTTGTCGAGGAGCTGCGCGCTCAGGGCAAAGAGGTGCGAGTCCAGATCTTCTTCGGCACCTGGTGCCCGGCCTGTGGGCAGATGGTTCCGCGCATTCTGAAGGTTGCCGAGCAGACGCGCGGCTCGAAGCTCCAGTTCGCCTTCTACGGACTCGAGCGGGAGTTCAGCGGTGACGCCGAGGCGAGCCGGCTCGGCATCCGCTCGGTGCCGACCGGTGTCATCTGGGTCGACGGCGAGGAGGCCGGACGCCTGGTCGGTAACGACTGGCGTAGCCCCGAGAAGGCGATCAGCGATCTGATCGACGGCTAGTTCGGATCGCTCGGGACGCTGTTCACGAACGAGCGCAGCGAGGTCTAGCCTCTCGAACCGCCGATTTCAGGCGACCTGGCGCTTTTCTACCGAGTCGCAAGTGGTGAGCTTCGGCTCGGCGTAGAGAATCGATTCGCCCTCCCCGGAGCCCGCGAGCAGTCGCCGGGAGGTCCGAGTGGCGATCCGGAATGCGGCAGGCTAGCTGGCGGTGATCCGGAAGGGACGGTCGAGGATCGTCAAATCGAAGACGGTCTGGGCTCCTTCCAGGTCTACCGTGCGGAGCCATGCCGGGGATGTGTCGGAAGCTCCGGCCGCGGGCGGGAAGACGGGGGTGGGAACGCCCGGCCAGCCTTGCCTCAGCAGGACGCGGTCCGGTGCCAGGGAGAGCCGCGCGGCGAAGCGCTTCGCGAGCTCGGCTTCCGACGGATCGTCTGGCGCCGCAGTCGTCACGATCGCACGACTTCCGTAGGCGAGCTGGAACAGGAGGTCTTGGCGTTCGAGCGTGCTCAGGATGCGGTCGGCGGCCGCGGCGGTGGCGACCAGGACCGCGGGGCGGCCGTCGCGTTGCCGTGCCGCGAGCCAGGAGCGAGCCGCTCCGACGTCGACCCGCCCGTCGGGGGCGCAGTCGGCAGAGCCCTCGCCGCTCACATCGGCCGAGATCGAGGCGCAGGGCTCGCGCAGGTCTCCGTCTGCGCCCTCCGGAACCGTCAGGAGCACCGGTGGACGGGTGAGGTCTCCGATCATCGCTCCTGCGAGGACGCGGCGAGCTGCGCTCTCTTGAAGCTCGGTGCCTGGCCCGAGCGGTGCGGCCGGCGACGCGGGAATCTCGCGCCAGCTGTTGACTCGGCCCGGGCTCGCGCCCTGCCGGTCGCAGGCCGCGCGGTAGCTCTCGTCGTCGGCGTAGACCTCGGAGAAGAGGGCCAGCGCGAGGGCACCGAAGTCGTCCGCATTCGGATCCTCGACGAACTTGGCGACGCGCTTCGCGAGGGCGTCTGATCGCATCGCGGGATTGTCTCACGTGGTATGGTGCGCGCGATTTCAGGAGACCTCCACATGAGTGATGACTTTCCGTACCGGGTAAAGATCGAGATCGACAAGGCGCCGCGGCCAAAGCCGCCGAAGCAGACCGCCGTGATCGATCAGACCGGCTGTACCGGCTGTGAGGCGTGTATCGCCTTTTGTCCGGTGGATTGCATCGAGATCGTGCCGGGGCCGGAACACCCGGACTTCATGAAGCTCGTGGAGGTCGACCTGATGCGGTGCATCGGTTGCCAGCTCTGCGCCCGCTACTGTCCGTGGGAGACCATCGACATGTGGAGCTGGGAGGAGGGTGTCGAGGCGGCGCCGAAGATGACCGTCCGTTCGCTCCTCTACGACTACGATCCCGAGGAGATGCACGAAGCGGCGGAGAGCCGTGGCTGACGCCCCCAGCTCGACCGACCCGGAGCTCGAGGCGGCGCTCAAGCGCGTCTTGGAGGTCGTCTACAAAGAGCACCCGCTGGGCGCCAATCAGATCCTGAGTCTCTCCTCCGAGCTGCAGCGAATCGGCGTCCATCGCCTCGTCGAAGAGCACCTCAGCAAGTACCGCCGTCGCGAAGACAGCCGGTAGTGCGCCGGCGGCTGCACGCCGCTGGGACGAATCGACACAAGACCGAGTGAACGACTCGGGCGGCTCGGCCGTAGGAACGTGTGGAGTCAGGGACTCGATCCCTCCTCCCTCCTCCTCCAAGCCCCGCGAACGTGTTCGCGGGGCTCTTTTCATGCGGGCGCGGCTAGGCGTCGGCGAAGAAGTCTCGAGCCGCCGCTGACGGGTCCGAGACCAGTGCCTCGGGGCGACCCTCCTCGAGCCAGTCACCGGGCAGGTGGTCGCGGTACGGAGGACGGAGAAAGCGGCGGTCGAGGAGCGCGATCACCCCGACGTCTTGTGCCGAACGGATCAGTCGTCCCGCCGCCTGCACCACGCGGGTCATCCCCGGCACCACAAAGGCGTACTCGAAGCCGCGCTCGAAGCGCTCCTCGTAGTAGCCGCGGAGGAGCTCCTGGTCGAGGGTCAGCGCGGGCAAGCACGGGCCGACGATCGCGACGGCGCTCAGCATGTCGCCCGGGTAATCGACCCCTTCGGCGAAGACGCCGCCGGCGACCGCCAGGAGCAGGCAGTCGCCCTGAAGCGGCGACCGCAGCGCGTCGAGGATCTCGTCGCGTTCCCGATCGTTGTGGCCGCGAGACTGGGCCAGCACACGCCGGCCGGGGACATCCATCCGCTGGTGGACCTGATCCAAGAAGTAGTAGCTCGGGAAGAGCGCTAGACAGTTGCCGGGCACTGCGGTGGCGAGCGCGCCCAACTGGCGGGCGATCGGCGCGTAGTTCTCGTCGCGCTCCCGATAGAGGGTCGACACCGAGTCGTCGATGACCACCCGGCGGTTCTCCCGCGGGAACGGGCTCGGCAGCTCTACGGTTCCGGTCCGCTGCCCGTCGAAGCCCAGCAGGTCGCGGTAGAACTCGGGCGGCGAGAGGGTTGCGGAGAAGCCGACCGCCGAGTGGGTCCGATTCAGTACCTTGCCCAGGAAACGGCCCGGGTCTTTGCACAAGACGCGGATCTTGTCGTCTCGCCCGGCCACCTCGACACAGTGGTTGAAGGCCGAGGAGTCGGAGATGACCAGGCCATTGAGGAAGCGGAGGAAGTCGAAGTAGAGGCGAACGAACCGGTCGTCGGGCTGGAAGGTCGAAGTCTCCCGCTGATGCTCGAGGTAGTCGACAAACGCTTCGTCGAAGGCCGAGCGAAGAGCCCAGAGGTTGTCCTCGGGCAAAACCGCTTCGATCGCGCGGGCGCCGGCGGGGGAGTCGTCCAGCGCACCGGCGACCGTACTCGTGATCAGGCGAGCGAGGCTCGCGCAGATGCCCGCCGCCCGCTGGTGGATCGAGGCTCGGCCCCGCTTGAGGCTCTCGGCGGCGCCCGCGGCCGCCAGCGCGCTGAGCTCGGGGCTGTAGTAGCCGCGCCCCCGGTCCACCAGGTTGTGGATCTCGTCGATCACCAGAATCGTGTCGCCCAGGTCTGCGTCGCCGGCGAAGTCGGTGAGCGAGACGTACGGGTCGAAAGCGTAGTTGTAGTCGCAGACCACCACCTGAGCCCGCCCGGTGAGCTCGAGACTGACCTCGAAGGGGCAGACCTCGCGTTCACGCGCGCGCTCGAAGATCGCATCCGGTAGGAGCGTTGGCTGGTCGGCCATGAGCTCGTGAAGCACCCCGGACTGTTGGACCTTGGCGTAATAGTCGCGGGCGAAGGAGCAGAACTCCTCGTGGCAGAGCACCTCACCGTTGGCGCACATCTTGGCCTTGGCGCGCAGCTGCACCGAGCGGAAGGCGCGATCGGTGTTGAGCAGCTCGAGGACCTGCGTCGCCATCTTCTGTTGGAGCGTCTTGGCCGTCAGGATGAACACCCGCTTCTCGTGTTCGAGCGCGTAGCGGAGGGCTGGCAGCACGGTGGCCACGGTCTTGCCGATGCCGGTGGGTGCTTCGAGGAGGAGATGCTCGCGCTGTACGAGTGCGCGCTCGACCGCCTCGAGGATGCTCTCCTGTCCCGGGCGGAGGGCCGGGTAGGGAAACTCGAGCGCCTGTGCGGCGGCCTTGCGATCGGCGGCCGCCTGGCGGTCGCTCTCCCAGCGGCGCAGCAGCGAACTGAGGCGCTTGCGGACGATCACGTCGATCGTGGCCTCGTCGAGCTCGAGCGCTTGGCGTTCGGCGAAGTCGCTGCCGATCTCGATCAGGATCAGCTCGGCGCGGACGCGCTCCTCACCATTCCGGGCGAGCATCCAGGCGTAGAGCAGCGCCTGTCGCTCGTAGATCTCTCGCGTCTGAGGCGCCAGCTGCCCACCCCGGCGCACCGACTTGATCTCTTCTACGACGAGGGTCTCGTCTTCGCGGCGGAGTCCATCGGCGCGCCCTTGGATTCGCACCTGCCAGCCGCGATGCTCGATCTCGAGTGAGATCGGTACCTCGCGCTGGTAGGTCGCGTCCTGGTGAAGCGCCTCCTCCTGGTACCGGCTGTGAATCGCCTGGCCCATCCAGAGACGCTCGTAGCCGCCCCGATTCGCGAAGCCCAGGTTGCGGCGCAGTTGGGCGTCGATCAGGTCGGCGACCGAGAGCTCCAGAACCAGGTTGTCCTCGTCGAAACGCGGCGCCATTGCCCGCACAGGATACTGATTCCGAGCCCGTTGCGGCCCGAGAATTGCGATAGTGTGTGGAGGCCTCATGGAACCACCGCGCACAGTTGTTGACCTACCCAAGATGCCGAAGATGCCCAAGCTGCCAACCGGCGGCTTGAAGTGGCTGATTCCGGTCTTGCTCCTGATTGTCGGAGTGTCGGGCTCGATCTACACGGTCGACCCCGAAGAGATCGGCGTCATCACGCGACTCGGTCGCTACGTCAAGAGCACCCAGCCGGGGCTCAACTTCAAAATCCCGTTCGGCATCGACCGCCTGTTCAAGGTTGCCGTCCAGCGCCAGCTGAAGCAGGAGTTCGGTTTCCGAACGGTGCGCGCCAGTGTGCGCAGTCAGTTCACGAACGACGGCTACGAGAGCGAGTCGAACATGCTCACGGGCGATCTCAACGCGGCGGTGGTCGAGTGGGTGGTTCAGTATCGGATCATCGACGAGTACAAGTTCCTGTTCCGCGTGCGTGCAGTCGAGGAGACCTTCCGCGACCTGAGCGAGGCGGTCATGCGCCAGGTTGTCGGCGACCGCACGGTGAACGAAGTGCTGACCGTCGGCCGGCAGGAGATCGAGGACCTCGTCAAGCTGGGGCTGCAGGACCTGGCCGACCAGTACGAGACCGGCATCCGCGTCGATCAGGTGGTGCTCCAGGACGTCAACCCTCCCGACCCGGTGAGGCCTTCGTTCAATCAGGTCAACCAGGCCGAGCAGGAGAAGGAGCGACTGATCAACGAGGCGCAGTCCGAGTACAACAAGCTCATCCCGCGCGCCGAAGGCGAGGCGCGCCAGGCGGTACAACAGGCCGAGGGGTACGCACTGAATCGAGTCAATCGCGCGGAGGGCGACGTGGCCCGTTTCAACGCCCTCTACGCTGAGTATCGGAAGGCGCCGGAGGTGACGCGCAAGCGCATCTACCTCGAGACGATGGCGAAGGTTCTGCCGCAGGCTGGGCAGAAGATCGTCGTGGACGACGATCTCGAGGGCATCGTTCCGCTGCTGAATCTCGGCGGAGTCTCACCTGTACCCCAGGCGTCCGGCGGGGGGAGCAACTAATGCGCGCTCTCTTTATCGGTGTCGCTCTTCTGGTGCTCTTCCTGATGAGCGGTGCGGTCTTCGTAGTCAACGAATACGAGCAGGTGATTCTGACCCAGTTCGGTGAGCCCGTCGGGGACCCGATTACCAAGCCGGGGCTGCATTTCAAGCTCCCGATGGTTCAGGTCGAGCACCGCTTCGACCGCCGGTTCCTCGAGTGGGAGGGCGACGTCGCGGAGCTGCCGACCAAGGACAAGGTTTTCATTCTGGTCGACACCTACGCACGCTGGCGCATTACCGATCCGTTGCTCTTCTTCCAGCGCCTTCGCAACGAACAGGGCGCCCAGTCGCGACTCGACGACATCTTGGACGGCGAGACCCGCAACGCGATCGCCAAACATGAGTTGCTCGAGGTGATTCGCTCGACCAATCGACAGGCGCAAGAGAGCGACGCGGCCTCCGACCCCGACATTCAACTCGAGTCGATCGAGATCGGCCGGGAGCAGATTCGCAACGAGATCCTCTCCGCGGCCAAGCCGCGTACCACCGATCTGGGGATCGAGATCCTCGACGTCCAGTTCAAGCGCATCAACTACGGTCGCCAGGTTCTGGACGACGTCTTCAACCGGATGATCTCCGAGCGGACCCGTATCTCGGACCGCTTCCGTTCCCAGGGTCAGGGTGAGAGCGCCGAGATTCGCGGCAACATGGAGCGCGACTTCCAGCGCATTCAGTCGGAGGCCTACCGGCTTGCCGAGGAGATCCGCGGTCGAGCGGACGCCGAGGCGACCGAGGTCTACGCACGTGCCTACAATCAGTCGGCGGACTCGCGCCGGTTCTACGAGTTCCTGAAGACCATGGAGACCTTTGAGCGGACGGTCGACGCCGAAACGCGGCTGCTCCTCTCCACTGATGGCGACTTCTTCCGGTTCCTCGAGGGTAGCGGCCAGTAAGGCCGTTTTCCGCGGTATCGCCCCGCTGCTTCTGGCGGCGGCGACCGCCACCCTTCCCGCCGGCGCCAACTCCCTCACTCAGGTTCTCGCGGACCCGATTCGTGTCGCGACACGAGTCGCGCCCGAGTTCGGTCTGCACGTCGTCGACGTGGTGACCGGCGAGACGGTCATCGAGGTCGAGCCGGATCGGCCGCGCATCGCCGCCTCGAACACCAAGCTGTTTACGACCGCCGCGGCGCTCGACACGCTCGGCCCCGACTATCTGTACGAGACGCACGTCATGGTGCGCGGCTTCCGAGTGGGCGACGCCCTGATCGGAGATCTCGGAGTGATCGCCGGAGGCGATCCGAACATCTCAGGGCGTCATCACGGCGGGGACCCGCTGGCGGTCTTCCGCAAGTGGGCCCGGCAGATTCGGGAGCAGGGAGCGGAGGCGATCAGCGGCGACCTCTATCTGGCCAACGGCCTTTTCGACGAAGAACGAGTGCACCCCGACTGGCCTCGCGATCAGCTGCATCGCTGGTACGAGGCGCCCGTCGATGCACTCTCCTTCAGCGACAACTGCCTGCTCGTTCGGGTGCTGCCCGGGACCGCCTCGGGGCGCCCCGCTCGGGTCGAGGTCGTGCCCGATGTACCGGTCGTCCGAGTCCTCAACCAGGCTCGAACTACCTCGTCGGTGCGTCGCCATCAAGTGAATGTCTTCCGGGCGCCCGACAGCGAGGAGGTGCTGGTCTCCGGTCAGGTCTATCGCAACGCACGGCCGGTGGAGGCGTGGATCACGGTTCCCGATCCGCAGCGCTACTTCGGTGCCGCGCTGCGCAAGGCGCTGGCAGATGAGGGGGTAGCCCTCGACGGCCGAATTCTGCCGGTTGCGAACCTGCCGGCCGGGCGCTGGCGGCCGCTCACCGTGCACCGGAGCGATCTGCTGTCGACCATCGAGGTCATCAACCACCGGAGCCAGAACTTCTACGCCGAGGCGCTGCTCAAACTCCTGGGGGCGGAGGTCTGCACCGAGGGCAGCTGGGAGGGTGGCCGCGAGGTGGTCGCCGACTTTCTCGAACGGGTCGGTATCCCCTCGGCCAGCTACCGGATGGAGGACGGCTCGGGGATGAGCCGTAACAATCGGTTCAGTCCGCGGCAGCTGACGCGGCTACTCGTCCACATGTACCACCACCCCCTTTCCGAAGAGTTCATCGACTCGCTGCCGCCGAGCGGGAGCGACAACGGGCGCTGGGACGAGCGTCTCGCCGACCCGCCCTACGCCGGCGCGGTCCGGGCGAAGACCGGTACCCTGCGCGCGGTTTCGGCCCTTTCCGGCTATGCACGGGCGCTCTCCGGGAAGATGTACGCCTTCTCGATCCTCCAGAACCGGTCCCGCAGCGCCTGGGAGGCGCGCCGAACTCAGGATCGGATCATCCAGGCGCTCATCGATCACGGCTAACGGTCGTCATTTGGCCGTTGGTTCTCCTCTTTGATGCGAGAGGCAAGGCTTTCGGGCGGCCTGGCCACCGCTTACGTTCCTGTGACCGATTCGGAGAGCCGGCGACCGGCAGGCCGCTGCCGCCGCTACCGGGCGGATCCACGTACGGCACGAGCGCCCAAGGACCGTGTCTGCAGGCAGTGATCGAGCACGACTGGCTCTGGGCGACCGCGAGAGCACAGCCTTTTGCGATGCCTCCGCCCGGGGCTCAAAATGGCGCCCCGGCAGGTTTGGCCCTACCTGGAAGCCGAGAACGATCGGCGGCGGATGGTCGAGTTCGGCTCGGAAGCACTGGCATCGGTTGCCCCGGTCGCGAGGCCGCTCGCAAGCGGATCTTCAACGAAGGAGAGCGGGGGCTGGCTGGAGAGTCTGTAACCTCTCAGTCGATGGGTAGTCTTGAAGGCATGGATATTCCTGCACGGGTGATCCTCGTCTGCTTCGCCCTGTCTCTGGTGAGCGCGCTCGCCGTGGCTGAGGAAGAGGTTCAGCTCACCAATGGAGACGTCACGTTGGAAGGCACGGTTCGGCTGCCGGCGGGGGAGGGACCGCATCCGGCGGTGGTCTTCTTGCACGGCTCGGGGCCGACGACGCGCGAAGGGGCTGCACCCTACGCCGAGCAGTTCGCCGAGATCGGGCTGGCGAGTTTGCGTTTCGACAAGCGGGGCACGGGCGGCTCGGGCGGCTCGTGGTTGAGTGCTTCCCTCGAGGATCTGGCGCGTGACGCTGTCACCGCGCTCGACTATCTGCGATCTCGACCGGAGATCGATCCGTCGCGGATCGGTTTCTGGGGTGTCAGCCAGGCGGGCTGGGTGGCGGTGCGCGCTACCGAGCTCAGCGAGCACATCGCCTTCATGCTGATCATCTCCGGGGGCGGAGTCTCGCCCTACGAGTCGGAGGTCTACTCCTACCGGGTGGCGCTGGAGCATGCCGGCTTCAGCGAGACGGACGTAGCCGAGGCGCTGGAGCTTGTCGACGTCTACATGGGCTACCTGGGCAGCGGAGAGGGTCGGTCCGGCGCGGAGGCGGCGATCGAAGCGAGCCGCTCGCGCGCCTGGTTCGAACACGTTCGCCTCGACCGTATCTTCCCGTCGACCGAGGCGGGGCGACAGAACTGGGAGTGGGTGGCGGGCTGGGATCCGAGGCCCCTCGCCGAGCGAATCGACGTGCCGGTACTCGTGCTCTTCGGTGGTCAAGACCGGCAGGCCCCTCCCGATGAGTCGGTCGCCGCCTGGCGGGAGTCGTTCGAGAACGCGGGCAATCGACAGGGGCGAGTCGAGCTCTTTCCGGACGCCGGACACGGCATCCGCCTGTGGGGGAGCGGCCACCACGGCGACGGTCGTCGGCCCCCGTTCGCCTCGGGCTACCACGACCTCATGCTCGATTGGCTGCGACAAAACGTCGTTCGACCCGAATGATCGGCTAGGATCGCCCCATGGCGACCTTCATCATCCTGCTCGACTACACCGACGAAGGCATCCGCAACATCCGCGACTCCCCACAGCGCGCCGACAGCTTCAACGAATTTGCCGAGAAGCAGGGCGCGCGGGTGGTCTCTCAGTACTGGACGATCGGCTCTCACGACGGTCTGCTGATCCTGGAAGCTCCCAACGACGAGGTGGCGGCATCGATCCTCCTGCACCTGGGGGCGAGCGGCAACGTGCGCACGACGACGCTGCGTGCGTTCGACTGGGTCGAGGCCCAGGAACTCATCTCCGGCGACTAGCCTGTCCTTCGTCCCCGGGACGTTGTCTCGCTTCACGACGCTTCCACTTGCCTTCTACCGGCGGCCTTGCGAAGAGGTTGCTCGTGACCTCCTCGGCCGCTACCTCGTGCGGCGGGTCGACGGGGAGCGGCTGGTGGCTCGCGTCGTCGAGACCGAGGCGTATCTGGGCGAGGGGGACCGCGCGAGTCATGCCTGGCACGGCCGGCTGACAAAGCGGAACGCGCCGCTGTTCGAAGCCGGCGGCATCGCCTACGTCTTTCTGATCTACGGCATGTACCACTGCTTCAACACCGTGACGGGAGACGCGGGGGAGGGCACGGCTGTACTGATTCGCGCGGCGAGTCCGGTCGCCGGGGAGGAGTCGATGGTTCGTCGCCGTGGACTGACGCGCTCTCCGCGCGCTGGTGACGTGGCGGGCGGTCCGGGCAAGCTCTGTGGTGCTCTCGAGATCGATCGCCGTCACGACGGCGGCTCGCTCCGAAGCCGGGAGCTGTACCTCGTCGAGGGCGAGCCGGTGGCGTCTGGGCGAATCGCGGCGGCACAGCGTGTCGGAGTCGACTATGCAGGCGAGGCGGCGGCGTGGCCGCTACGGTTCGCGGTTCGCGGCGACCCGCACGTCTCGAAGCCGCGGCTCTAGCGGTCTCGAGTTGGGAGGAGAAAGGGGCTAGCCGGCGACGTCGAGCCGGATGTGTCCAGCCTGCTGCAGGCGCCAGAAGGTCAGCAGGGCGTCGAGCTGTGGCATCGGACTGATCTTCAAGATCGTCCTGATGTCGTAGGCCTCGTTGATGCGGGTCAGAATGAAGCCTTCCTGTGGCGAGATCTGGAGGTCCGCTAGATCTTCGAAGGACCGCTCGAGGTGCGGCACCGCTGTCATGTGGACGCCGTCGGTCGCCAGCCGCGCTTCGATCACCTTTTCGGCGTCACGTATGGTCGACTGGGTCGCCTTGTTGTCTGGGTCGAGGCTCAACGCGGCGCGCAGCCTGCGCAGCGCCTGCTCGAACGACTCGGCTCCCAGCAGACGCTTGCCGGCGGCGACGAGGCTGTCGACCTCAACCTCCTCGCCCTTACCCTGGCCCTGGCCCGAGACCGTCTGAATCTCTCCCGTCTCGAGCGCTCGCGGTCGGACGACCTTGAGCGTGCCCTGCTCGAGCTGACGGAAGAGCGCGCGGCAGACCTGGTACTCGCTGGTGTGCGCGTGCAGGGCGATCTCCTCGATCGATCGATCGTCGTCGATCAACTCGAGAATACGTTTGGCCATCCGGTCGCCGGGTTCCGCGGGAGCCATCGGTCCGACCGTGACGGGGACCGCCTGATTCGAGGGGATGCGGCCGCGCATCCGTTCCCAGTCGTCCAACCGTTGGACCCCCTCGAGCACCAGGTGCGTGACGTCGATCGCCAACGGGATCATGGCGAACTCGGGCTCCTCGCCATCGATGAAACGGAACTCGCCCTCACGCCAGCGGAAGATCTCGTACAGCCCCTCCTCGGCCTTCAGGCGCAGCATGTGGTTCAAGTCCTCTTCGGTGATGGCGCCGATGGTGACGAGAATCTTGCCCAGGAGGGTCTGGTTCTCAGACTGCATCTCCATCGCTTTGGCGAGCACCACCTCGTCGATCAGACCGTGACTGAGCAGGAAATGACCGAGGTACTCCTTCGGATTGCTCGACGCGGTCGAGGTGATGGCGCCGTCCTTGAAGAAGATGCGCTTCTCGATGCCCTCGTTGGTGACCACGAGGGCGCCCGTCTTGACGCCTTGCGACAGCCACTGGAGGAGCTCGGTAAAGCCCAGCGTCTTCAGATTGCCAGTGATGCTCATGCGCCGCCTCGGGGCTACCCGCGCGCCCGGGTTGTTCCCTCTTGGCCCTGGTAGTGAGAGCCGGAGCCGGGTTCGCCGTACGCGACGTCGGGCTCCGAGTCCATCGACATGAAGATGAGTTGGGCGATCCGTCGGTCGGCTTCGAGGATGAACGGCTCGGGCCCGAGGTTCTGGAGTTCGAGCGTGATCGTGCCCTCGAAGCCCGGGTCGCACCAGCCGGCCATGGAGTGATTCACCCACAGTCTGCCAAGCGTCGACTTGAGTTTCAGGTCACAGGCGACGTCACGCGGAATCACCACCCGCTCGACGGTCGACGCGAGCACCACCTCGTTCGGGAACAGTTTGATGTGCGGCGCGCGAAACTCCTCGGGATCGCGGGTCGGACAGATCCAGTGGTCGCTCACCCGAACGTCGTAGCTGGCGGAGTTCACCTGTTCGGGGGTGAACGGCGCAGCGCCTCCGTCCCGCCCCCACGCGCGGATCCACCGGTCGGGTTTGATCACTACCTGAAGAGGACCGGAGTGCCGAGATCTTCGCGGTGGATGGTGTCGACGAATCGAATCGTCTGCTGCGTCAACGACATGAAGAGGGTGGAGGTGCGGTGCCCCCCGCCGAAGAAGCGTACGCCACCCAACATGCGGCTGCCTGTGACGCCCGTTGCAGAGAAGAGGATCTGCTCTCCGGGTGCCAGATCTTTGGCCGTGTAGAGGCGGTCGGGATCTTCGATACCGACCTCGGCTACGCGCTTGCGGTGCTGCTCGGTCAGCGGTGCCAGGCGGGCGTAGATTTCGCCTCCCAGGCAGCGCATCGCCGCCGCCGTGATGACCCCCTCGGGGGCGCCTCCGACGCCCATGGCGGCGTGGACGCCCGAGCCGCGGATGGCCGCCTCGATTCCCGCCGACAGGTCGCCGTCGCCGATCAGGCGAATGCGGGCGCCCGCGTCGCGAATGTCCTGAATCAGCTGCTCGTGTCGGTCGCGCTCCAAGACGACGATGGTGAGTTCGTCGATATCGCGTCCGTAGGCGTCGGCGATGTTGCGCAGATTCTCGGCGACCGGTGCGTCGAGGTGCACGTTGGCGCCTCGAACCGTCGGCCCAACCACGATCTTGTCCATGTAGATGTCGGGCGCGTGGAGGAGCCCGCCGCTCTCCGCGGCGGCGAGCACCGCGATAGCGCCGGCGGCACCGGTGGCGCACAGGTTTGTCCCTTCGAGCGGGTCGACCGCGATGTCGACACCTTGCGCCGAGTCGTCCCCTTTGCGCGCCCCTACCTCTTCGCCCACGTAGAGCATCGGCGCCTCGTCCCGCTCGCCTTCGCCGATCACGACGCGACCCGCCATGTCGATCCGATCGAGCTCTTCGCGCATCGCCTCGACCGCCAGGTGATCGGCGTGCTTGCCGTCGCCGTAGCCCATCGTCTTGGCGGCCTCTACGGCGGCCCGCTCGGTCACGCGGATGAAGTGCTGCTCAAAATCCCAGTCGAGGGCCATGTCAGTCTCCCGCCGTCTCTGAGACGGCTGCGGCCTTGGGCGCAGGCTTCTGCGCGGGTGGGTTGTAGGCCGGAATGCCGGTGACTCGCTCGCCGATCACCAGGCCGTGGATATCGTGCGTACCCTCGTAGGTGTAGACCGACTCGATGTTGAGCATGTGCCGGATCACCGGATAGTCGTCGACGATGCCGTTGGCGCCCAGGATGTCGCGCGCCAGCTTGGCGCTCTCGCGTGCGACCCAGACGTTGTTTCGCTTGCCCATCGAGACGTGGAAGTGCTTCAGCCGGCCCTCGTCCTTGAGGCGTGAGAGCTGCAGGTTGAGCAGCTGGCCCTTGGAGATCTCGCTGACCATCCAGACCAGCTTGTCCTGCACCAGCTGGTGGCTGCCGATCGGCTGACCGCCGAACTGAATGCGCTCCTTGGAGTAGTTGAGGGCGCAGTCGTAGCAGTCCATCGCGGCGCCCAAAGCGCCCCAGGCGATGCCGTAGCGAGCCTGGTTGAGGCACATGAGGGCGTTTTTGAGGCCGACCGACTTCGGCAGGACGTTGTCAGCCGGAATGCGGCAGTCCTGGAAGCCGAGTTCGGAGGTGACCGAGGCCCGCAACGAGAACTTGCCGTGCTGATTCGTGGAGGTGAAGCCCGGCGTGTCCTTCTCGACCAGGAAGCCACGAATGCCGTCCTCTGTCTTGGCCCAGACCACCGCGACCGCCGCCAAGGTGCCGTTGGTGATCCACTGTTTGGCTCCGTTGAGCACCCACTCGTTGCCGTCGCGACGCGCGGTGGTCCGCATGCCGCCCGGGTTCGAGCCGAAGTCGGGCTCGGTCAAGCCGAAACATCCGATCGCCTCGCCCGAAGCGAGCGCCGGAATCCAGCGGTCCTTCTGCTCCTGAGAACCGAAGGCATAGATTGGATACATCACCAAGCTGCTCTGCACCGAGCACATGCTGCGCAGGCCCGAGTCGCCACGCTCGAGCTCCTGCATGATGATGCCGTAGGCGGTTCCCTTCAGACCGGGCAGGCCGTAGTCGTCGATGCTGGCGCCGAACAGGTCGAGCTTCGCCATCTCCGGCACCACCTGCATCGGGAAGGTGCCGTCGCGATGACATTCCTCGATGATCGGCAGGATTTTGTCGTCGACGAACTGGCGAACCGTGTCGCGGATGAGACGCTCCTCGTCGCTGAGGTGAGCGTCGAGATCTAGATAGTCCACTCCCTGAAACTTGTGCACTCGAAGTACCTCCTGGAGCCGTCGAGGATATCATCCCCCACGTGATGGAACTGGGCCTTCTGAGACTTCTAGGACCCCTCCTCCTGGGGGCGGCGGCCGCCTGGTGGATCGACCGTTCGACGCGACTGCGCGGACTCGATCCGCCCCGATTCGCCTCGGACGCCGGTCGCTTCCCCGGTAGCTCGTGGGTGCGTCGGATCCTCGCCATGACCGTGCTCGGCCTCGTGCTCTGGCTATCGGTCTTCGCTCCCCTGGGCGCGATCGGTCTCGAGTTCGAGACCCCCGACCGATTGCCGTTGCCCCAGCTCTTCCAGATCCACGTCTTCCTCGTCGCGGCGGTCGTGCTCTGGTTCGGACTCGGCTACGTCACCGGTTCGCCGATTCTCGAGACGTGGCAACGGCAACTCGGTATGCGTTGGAAGGGAGCCCTCCGGGAGCTGGCGCTGGGCTCGGCCTTCGGTGTCTGCGCGTGGCTCTGCGTGTTGGTCACCCTGATGCTGGTCGGCTCGCTGGTCTACTTCCTCGCCGGAGAGGGTTCGTTGCCCGAGAGCCCCCCGGAGATGGTGGGCTTGATCGCCGGCCTGCCGATTGTCGTTCGCTTCGCCCTCAGCCTCTCGGCCGGGGTGGTCGAAGAGCTCTTCTTTCGCGGTTTTCTCCAACCGCGGGTCGGGATCGGTCTCTCCTCGGCCGCCTTCGTGCTGGCCCATGCGAGCTACGGTCAGCCGCTCATGTTGGTTGGGCTGACCCTGCTTTCGGTGATCTTTGCGCTCCTGGTCAAATGGCGGCAGAGCATCTGGGCGGCGATCGCCGCGCACGCCGTTTTCGACGTTGTACAATTGCTCTTCGTCATCCCCAACTTGCTGGATTTTCTTCAGCCTGGAACGCTCGAAGCGGCTCCAATTCTGTAGGGGAGCGTCCCCGACCGTCTGCTAGACTCGCGCGCGCAGGAACTTCGATGGTAGCCGACCAGCCACACGTTCATTTGGTGATCGGCAGTCAGTTCGAAAACATCGAGCTCGTGCAGATCGTGGTGGAAGAATCGCTGCGAAAACTCGATCTCGATGAGGAGACGGCACATTCCATCAGCCTGGCTGTGCGCGAGGCGGTGGCGAACGCGATCAAGCATGGGAACCAGGAGAATCCGGACAAGAGCGTCGAGATCGACTTTGGAGTCGATGAGGGCGAGGTGGTCATCGAGGTCAGCGACCAGGGTGACGGCTTCGACCCGGGTGAGGTGCGGAACCCGCTCGAGCCGGATAACCTCCTGCGTCCGAACGGACGTGGGCTCCTGTTCATGAACAGCTTCATGGACGATATCGGCTATAGCTTCAAACCCGAGGGGGGAACCGTGGTGACGCTGCGCAAGCGTCTCGCTCCCTCCCCGACGACCTCCGGGTCGCAAGAGGAGAACGACGAATGAACATCCCCAGTCGCAGCAGAGACGGTGTAACGATTCTCGAGCCCAAGGGCAAGATCACCATCGGCGTCGGCGACATCGCGCTGCGTGAGGCGGTGCATGCGACGTTGGAGGCCGGCAGCAAGAACGTGCTGATCAACCTCCAAGAGGTCACGACCATCGACTCCTCAGGCATCGGTGAGCTGGTTTCGGCCTACACCACGGTGACCAACCGTGACGGCCGCCTCCGCCTGCTGCACCTGCCGCCGAAGGTCCAGGACATCCTGCAGATCACGCAGTTGGTGACCGTCTTCGACATCTACGATGACGAAGACGAGGCGATCGCCTCGTACGCTTGAGGTGAGCGCTCAGCCGTCGTCGCGCCAGTAGGCGCGCGCGAGGCTGAACAGCTGGGCGTTGGGGTAGTTCTCGTAGCCCTCGAGTTCTGCCGGCATCACCGCCACGTTGGCGCGCACGTGCAGGCTGATGTACGGCAGCTCGTCGGCGAGAATCTCCTGCGCCCTCAGATAGAACGGCAGTCGATCCTCGGGTAGGGCTCGTCGCGCGCCCTCGTCGACCATGCGGTCGAACTCGGCGTTCCGATAGCGGCCCCGGTTCGCGCCGGCCGGCGGAATGCGCTCCGAATGGAGGGTCAGGCTGTAGATGTCGGGATCCACGGCGCCGGTCCAGACCAGGCTGAAGAGCTGGAAGTTGCCCTGCTTGATGTCGTTGTAGAAGGTCGCGAACTCGTGTGAGCGGATCTCCACCTCGATGCCGACGTCGCCGAGCATCGCCTGGATGATCTGAGCCTGGAGGAGGAACGTCTCGTCGGTCGACGTTTTGAAGGTCAACCGGAATCGGGGCTCGGGGCCCTCCGGGTCGGGGTAGCCGGCCTCGTCGAGTAGCTGCTTCGCACGTTCCGGATCGAACTCGACCCGCTCCAGATCTGGGTGGTGTGCCCAGTGTCCAGGGCGCATCATCGTCTCGGTCACGACTCCGAGGCCACGCCAGATGGATCTCAGAATCTGTTCGCGGTTCAGCGCGTGGGCGATCGCCTGGCGCACCGGCTGCTGCGAGAGGATGGGGTCTTCCATGTGGATGCCGACGTAGGCGTAATTGGAGCCCGGACTCTCGACCACTCGGAAACGCGGGTCGTCCCGGAAGTCGCCAACCACGTCCGGTGACAGCTCGTTGACGACCAGATGTACCGAGCCTTTGCGCAGTTCGAGGGCTCGTACGGTGGCGTCGGGGATGTCGCGATAGATGACCCGATCGAGTCGCGGCCGACCGTCCCAGTAGTCGTCGAACGCTTCGACCACCACTCGGTCGGGTTGACGTTCGACCACTCGGAACGGACCGGTGCCGATGGGGGCTCGGTTGTACTCCTCCGGGTCCGAGCCGTCGGGGACGATGCCGACGTAGGGCGTCAGGTTCCCGAGCATCGCGCCGTAGGGCTGCGACATGACGAAGTCGACCGTCAGATCGTCGACCGCCTCAACGCTCTCGAGCAGCGGAAAGGCGCCGCGTTTTGCCGTGGTGACCTCGCCGTCCAGGATCGATCGGAACGTGTAGACGACGTCGCGTGACGAGAACGGCCGCCCGTCGTGGAAGGTAACGCCCGATCTCAGGTGAAAGCGGTAGCGTCGATCGTCGTCGAGAATCTCCCACGACTCGGCCAGGTCCGGCAGGAACTCGCCATTTGGGCTACGGGTCACGAGACCGCTCACGACGAGCTGCAGCACCAGGCTGGAGGAGTGGTCGGTCGCCAGGCGTGGGTCGAGCTGGATCGCCGAGCTTCGCAGCGCGAACACCAGCTCGTTCACGCGAGGCTCACTGTCCGAACCGCCGCCGCAGCCGGCCAAGAGGATCGTGCCGAGGACGATCGAGAGGCAGCGGGCGGGCGTCGACATGGCTGGTTCGGGTGTGGGAGGCCGTGGAGAGGAGGACTCTACCACCGGGTTTGCGGGGCTTTGGGAAGGATCGGGGCGGTCTCGACGTTGTACAATACGATGAGTTCGTACCGGAGGCTTCTCTCCTGAGATCGCCCTCCACCACTCGCCCGGGACCCTCCATCCCGATCGCCCGATGGGCGGTCACGACCGACACCGAAACGAGATCACGAACATGACCCGCGGCCGCGCCCTTTTTGCCCTGACTTCGATTCTGCTCGTGGTGATCATCGCCTCGGGCACCTTCTCCAGTGCGCTTGCGCGAGAGCAGGGAGAGGAAGACTCGCTCTACAAGAGCCTCTCGATCTTCACCGAGGTTCTGAACCTGATCCGCCGGACCTACGTCGACGAGACGTCGGTCGAGCATCTCTTCTCGGGTGCACTCGGCGGTGCAACCGATGCACTCGATTCAATGTCGACCTACGTGCCGAGCGAGTCGGTCGAGAGTTATGAGCGGGCGCGCGAGATCGGGATTGCCCACAGCGGCATCTCGGTGGTCAAGGAGCGGGGCTTTGTCTACGTACTTGCGGTGGCGCCCGGGAGCCCCGGCGACGCGATCGGGCTCGCACGCGGTGATGCGCTCAATTTGATCGACGGCCGGCGTACGCGTCGTATGCCGCTTTGGGAGATCCAGACCCTGCTCGCCGGCGAGGCGGGCACCCAGCTCCAGCTCGAAGTGGTCCGTCGCGGCCAGAACCGCGACGAGACGCTGACCTTGGCCCTCTACGAGCCCAAGGCGGCTTCGATCGAGTTGTCGGAGGAGATTCCGGTGCTCGCGGTGTCCGAGTTGCGCGAGCAGACGGCTACCGAGGTCGAGTCGCTCCTCTCCGGCCTGGTCGGCGAGGGGTCCGAGGCCTTGGTCCTGGATCTGCGAGGCGTCGCGGGTGGCGAGAACGCGAGCGCCTATGCCGTCGCCGAGCTGTTCGTGGAAGGGAAGCTCGGTGGCCTCAAACGGCGCGAAGAGCTCCTCGAGACGTTCTCCGGTGAGCGCGCTCCGGTCTGGAACGGATCGCTGGTTGTTCTCATCGACCGTTCGTCTCAGGGGCCGGCCGAGATCCTCGCCACCGTGCTCGAGCAGGCGGCCGGCGCGGAGCTCGTAGGTGAGCGCACGTTTGGTCACGCCGGGCGGCAGTCTTCGTTCGAGCTTTCGACCGGCGGCCAGCTCTTCCTGACCGATGCCTTCTATACGGGCCCGGACGAGTTGCCGATCCAGAGCGGTCTCGAGCCCGGAACGCTGGTTTCGGAGGCGAGTCGCAACCTCTCCGAAGCGGGCGTGCCGTTGCGCGAGCTCATCCTGCTGCGCGGCCTCGATCGCTTGCGGGAAGTGCACACTCTGAAGCGGGCCGCTTAGCAGCCGAGACGTCGACATGGCGAAACGGGCGGGCGACACGAGGAGCTGGTCGCTGGTGATCGGGGTTGGCGTTGTCTCCCTGATCGTCGGCTATCTGATTGGCGTCTCCGGGAGGGATCGCGCCGAGGCGCCTGTCGAGCAGGTGGTGAAACGGGCCGAGACGCCCGCGGCGCCGAGGACTGTCCGCGAGTCGGTGCCGCCGACGCCAGCCGCGACGCCACCGCCCCAGCCGGTCGAGGCCGAGCCGGTGGTGAAGGAGCCGCACGTCGTCGTGGCGCCGGTGCCGCGGGGAGACGGGGCGCGCGTCGCCGTCGTCATCGACGACCTGGGTCGACGCGTCGACGACGTCGTCCAGCTCGACGAGCTGGGCGTTCCGATCACCTATAGCGTCTTGCCCTTCGAGTCGCGTACCGCCGAGGTGCTTCGCGAGATCGAGCGTCTCCGCGGAGAGGTGCTCTTGCACCTGCCGATGCAGCCGCTGACCGAGGCCGACCCGGGGCCGGGCGCCCTCACCCGCGGCATGGACGCCGCGGAGCTCGACGCTGCCACCCGTTGGGCGCTGGGTGCCGTCGGTGGCGCGAGAGGCGTCAACAACCACATGGGTTCCGAGCTGAGTGCCGACTCCACGAAGATGCGGGCGATCCTGGGCGTCGTCGGTGAGCACGGACTGTTCTTCCTCGACTCCCGGACGAGCCCCAAAAGCGTTGGCTACAGCCTGGCGCTCGAGATGGGACTCGCCGCCGCCGAGAGACAGGTCTTCCTCGACTCCGACTCGCGGTCGGAGGCGATTCGAGGACAGTTTCGAAGGCTGCTCGAGGTGGCTGCGGAGCGCGGTTCGGCGATCGCCATCGGACATCCGTATCGCGAGACTCTCGCCGTCCTGCGCGAGGAGGTTCCGCGCGCGCTCGAGGCGGGCTTCGAGTTTGTGCCGGTCAGCGCCCTCACTCACCGGCGCACCGCCGTGCGTGCCGAGGGCGAT
This sequence comes from Candidatus Multivoradales bacterium, assembly GCA_965212505.1. Classification (GTDB taxonomy): domain Bacteria; phylum Acidobacteriota; class Thermoanaerobaculia; order Multivoradales; family JAHEKO01; genus JAHEKO01. The sequence continues at coordinate 3,127,558 of OZ243123.1, read as the reverse complement.
CAGTCCGAGCGCAAGACCTCGACCGGTCTCGACTGAAGCGCACGGCCGCTGGCCGCGATGCCGGTCAGCGCGGCCAGTACGACGCTCGCGCCGATGGCTGCCACGATCGTCGAGGGTTCGAAGCGCCAGCCCAGCTCCATGCCCTCGACCACAACCGTGCGCGCGAGAAGGGTGCCGCCCAAGGCACCGAGCGCTCCGGCAACGATGCCGAGCAGCGAGAACTCCAGAGCCAACATGCCCGCGACGCCCAGGCGTGTCATACCCAGTGTCTTGAGTAGCGCGACCTCTCGGGAGCGCCGCAGCGCACTTGCGCTGATCGCGCCCGCGAGGATCGCGATGCCGGCGAGTACCGTGAAGAGGCCGATGAACTGAACGCCGGTGGCGAGGCGGGCGAGCACGGTGCGCACCTTGGCGAGGAGCTCGCCGATCTCGATCAGGGTGACGTTCGGGAAGTCGGCCGCCAAGCGATCCTGGATCTGCTGCTCCGCTCCGTCAGGTAGCTTGGCGGTCGCGATCCGAGAGTGGGGCGCCTCGGCCAGCGCTTCGGTCTCGCCGACGAGAAAGAAGTTGATGTCGAACGTCCGCCAGTCGACCGACCGCAGGCTGGTGACCGCCATCGGGATCTCGACGCCCTGGACGTCGAACACCAGCTCCGAGCCGATTCCGACCCCGAGGTCGCCGGCGAACTCCTCCTCGACGCTCAGCTCGAAGCGCTCCGGATCGGACCAGAGTTCACCCGCGACGACGCGGTTGTCCTCCGGTAGGCGGTCACCGTAGGTGAGGCGCTGTTCTCGGGTCAACGCCCAGCGACGCTCTCGATCGAAGCCCTCTTCTTCGGTCATCGACTGGACGTCGCGTCCGTCGATTCGCAGCAGTCGAGCGGTGACGACCGGTACCGATTGAACCCGCATCGCGCCCCGTCGCTCGAGCAGGGCGTCCACCCCGCGCCACTGATCGGGCTGGATGTCGATCAGGAACGCGGTCGGCGCCCGCTCTTCGAGCTCGGGCGTCAGCTCCCGTGTCAACGTTCGCTCGACCAGCGCAACCGCCAGAATCAGAACGACCCCCAGGCCGAGGGCGACGACCGCGGCGACCGCGCCCGAACCGGGGCGGGAGATCGCGGCCAAACCCTGTCGAATCCAGACCCGACCGCGAGTGCCCGGGAGCCGCCGAGGCAGCCTCGCAAGCCCGCGCACCACCGCGAGCGCGCCAAGGGCGAGGAGTCCGGTGACCCCGGCGATGCCCGCGGTGAACAGCAGCCCGGTCCACAGAGAGCGAGACTGGAGAGCCGCCGCTGTCCAGACGCCCGCAAACAGGACCAGTCCCGTCAGGCTCTGCGCCCAGCGACTGGCGGGTAGCGGTTCTGCGTCTTTGCGGAGCACACGCATCGGGGACACCCGCCGCACGGCCGCGAGTGGGCCGAGGCTGAAGAGGACGGCGATCGATGTTCCGAGAGCGAGGCCTCGCAGAATCGGTCCCGGCTGCCAGGCGCGCAGCTCGAGCGTCGCCGGGAGGAGGTCGCCGAGCAGGAGCGGCGCGACGTTCTGGACCGCGAGCCCGAGCGCAACACCGACTGCGCTCCCGAGAACTCCGAGGGCGAGGGTCTGGCCGAGGTAGAGCGTCACCACCTCGTTCGGGCGATAGCCGAGGGAGCGGAGGACAGCCATCGCGTCGGTCCGGCTGTCGAGCCAGGAACGTGTCGTCTGCGCTACGCCGACACCGCCGAGGAGCAGAGAGAGCAGTGCCAGCAGGCTCAGATAGCGGTCGACCTGGCGCAGTCCGTCGCGCAAGGCGGGCTGCGCCTCGGAGAAGGTCTCGACGCGGAAGGCGCCGGCGCCTTCGGGCGACAGGGCCCGGACCTCTTCGGCCAGAAGGTCGAGCTCGATAGCTGTCGCGTCCCGAAGGCGGAGCAGCCGACGGTGGGTCACTCGGCTGCCGAAGCGCTCGAGACCCGCTCGCGCGAGCCCTTCTCCGGAGACGAAGACACGCGGCCCGAGGGCGAACGCGTCGGCGCCGCGATCGGGCTCTCGAATCACCGCTCCGGCCACCTCGAACTCGACGCCTCCGATCAGGAGCACTCCGCCTGTGGGAGTGCCGAGACGGGCCGGCAGGTCGGCTGCGACGAGGGTGCGGTTCTCGTCGAGGAGCGCTTCGAGTCGTCCGGGTGGGTCGAGCTCTAGCTCGCCATAGAACGGGTAGTCGCCCTCGACGGCTTTGAGCTCGACGACCTGACTCCGGCCGGGTGAGCCGTCTTCGCGTGGCGGCAGGGCGACGACGGTGACCATCTCTTTGATCGAGACCTGCTCGACGTCCGCCCGTCCCTCGAGGAGGGCGTCGACCTCCGGCGGCAGGGGAGATCGACTCTGGATGGCGAGGTCGGCTGCGAGGAGCTGTCTCGCCTCGCGTCGGATACCCAGTTCGAGGCTGGTCGTGAGGCCGGCCACGGCGACGACGGCGGCGACCCCGACCGCCAGACAGCCGACAAAGAAGACGAGTCGACCGCGCGAGCCGCGCGACTCGCGAACCAGCTGACGCAGGAAGTGTCGCGCGCGCATCGCCTACGACGCCGCTGGTTCCAGGCGCCCGCTCTCGAGGCGCACGCTGCGGTCGGCGATCGCTGCGACCGCTGGGTCGTGCGTGACCAGGATCATCGTCGTTCCAGATCGCCGGCGCAGATCGGCGAGGAGTTCGAGCACCATCTGCCCGGTCTTGCGGTCGAGATTGCCGGTCGGCTCGTCGGCCAGGAGCACCGGTGGGGAGGTGGCGAATGCGCGCGCGAGCGCCACTCGCTGCTGTTCGCCGCCCGACAGTTGACCCGGGTAGTGGTGTGTCCGCTCTCCCAGACCGACGGCTTCGAGGAGTTCGATCGCTCGTCCTTCGGCTCCCGGCTGTCCGACGAGTTCCAGCGGGAGCAGGACGTTCTCGAGCGCGGTGAGATTGGTGAGCAGCTGAAAGCTCTGGAAGACGAAGCCGATCTGGTGCCGACGGACCAGGGCCAGCTGGTCTTCCGAGAGCGACTGAATCTCGCGGCCATCGAGTCGGACGCTGCCCGAAGTCGGGCGATCCAGGCCCGCGGCGAGCGCCAGCAGGGTCGACTTTCCGCTACCGGAGGGCCCGAGCACCGCGAGCGACTCGCCGGCGGCGAGCTGCAGGTCGACGTTGTCGAGGACCCGCAAGACCGAGTCGCCGGATCGGAACTCTCGGGTGAGCGCACGTAGCTCGAGTCGGGGTGTGGTCTCCATACAGACCCTACGCTAGCTCAGGATGCTTGTTACCGACGGCCGCTTCGGTTGTTCCGTCGGTAGAATCGCTGAGATGAGAAGAGTCTCGATCGTCGGACTGGTGGTCTGGATGTCGGTTGGCTGTACCGGCGGTGACGACACGGCAAACCGCCGGCAGCCGGCCTCCGCAGCGGGGGCGCCGACCGTCACCGAGGCGGCGGAGGCGGCGATTCGCGTCGTCTTCCTCGGAGACAGCCTGACGGCGGGTCTCGGGCTACCCGAAGAGGCCGCCTTCCCGGCGTTGATCGAGCGCCAACTTGCCGAGGACGGTGTCGCGCTACGAGTCGTCAACGCAGGCGTCAGCGGCGATACGAGCGCCGGCGGACTCAGCCGTGTCGATTGGTTGCTGCGGCAGACCCCGGACATACTCTTCGTTTCGCTGGGCGCCAACGATGGGTTGCGCGGACTCAGTCCGGCGGTCACCGAAGACAACCTCCGGCAGATCGTCTTGCGCGCACAGGGCGTCGGGGCGGTGGTGGTGCTGGCGGGCATGCGCCTGCCCCCGAACTATGGGCCCGCCTACGTGGAGAGCTTCGAGGCGCTCTTCCCACGGCTCGCCGACGAGCTCGAGGTGGTGTGGATCCCGTTTTTGCTCGAGGGGGTCGCCGGGCGGCGCGGGCTCAACCTCGCGGACGGCATCCATCCAAACGCCGCCGGCCACGAGAAGATCGCGGCGACCGTTCTACCGGCCATTGCCGAAGCGATCGCGTCGCTCGGCTGAGGTCAGCTCTTTGCCTCGTTCCAGAGCCGCTCCATCTCTTCCAGATTCGACTGGTCGAGCGTGCGGCCGCTCTCGCCGATCGCCGACTCGACATGCTCGAAGCGGCGACGGAACTTGAGATTTGTGCCCGCGAGCGCCGCTTCGGGGTCGACGCCCAGGTGACGAGCCAGGTTGGCGACACTGAACAGCAGGTCGCCGAGCTCTTCCTGCGCCGCCTCCTTGTCGACCGGCTTCGCCTCGGCGTCGAGTTCGCGGCGAAGCTCGTCGAGCTCTTCCTCGACCTTGCCGAGGACGGCGCGTGCGTCGGGCCAGTCGAAGCCGACGCCCGCCGCCTTCTGCGTCATTCTCAGCGCAGCGACCAGAGAGGGAAGTGACGTCGCGACGCCGGAGAGCAGCGAGCCCGCGCGCTTCGGGTCGCGCGCCTTCTGCTCCTCCCAGGAGCGATGGACCTCCTCGGCGCTGTCGAGTCGATCGTCTCCGAACACGTGCGGATGGCGCTCGATCATTTTGGTCTCGACCCGGTCGACCGACTCGTCGAGGGAGAACCAACCTTTCTCCTCGGCGATTCGTCCGACGAAAGCGACCTCGAATAGGAGATCGCCGAGCTCAGAAGCGAGTTCTGAGGGGTCGCCGGCATCGATTGCAGCGGCCGCCTCGTGGGCCTCCTCGAGCAGATAGGCGCGCAGGTCGATGAGCGTCTGCTCGCGATCCCACGGACAGCCGTCGGGGCCACGTAGGTGCGCGACCAGGTCGACGAGCCGCTGTAGCCGATCGTTCTCGGGGGGCATGGGCGCGGCGATCCTACCCCGTTCCCTTCTTTTTCCTCAGGCGCCTTGCTACGATGGAATGCGGTGTGAGCGAGGACAACGGGGAGTCCGGGCGGATGAAGGTCGTGGACAAGCGAATGTTCACCGCCGAAGGTGAGCTTCGTGAGGATTTCCGTCACTTGGAATCCGAGGCGTCGGAAGCGGTCGCCCCGGTAGACGAGGCGCCTCCGGCGCCGCCACCCGCCCAGGCAGAGCCCGCTCCGCCCCCTCCGGTCGAACCGGAGCCGGAGCCGCCGGAGCCGCCGGCAGCCGAGCGACCCGAAATGCCGGAGACCGAGGGAGCCCTGGGGACGCCAGGCTTCATGGATCTGGTCGCTGTGCTCGCCGAGCCCATCGCCCTCTACATGGGTGATGCGCAACTCCCGGATGGAAGTTCGGCGGAGAACTTGGACGCCGCCAGGCTCTACATCGATCTGTTGGAGGTCCTGCACTCCAAAACAGCGGGCAACCTGACGACCCAGGAGGCCGCGGTGCTCGATGACCTGCTCTACCAGCTCCGACTGCGCTATGTCCGGAAACGGGGGTAGTCGAAAGCAGATCGCGGGGGTCGGCCCGCTTCTCTTTCTGATCCTGGCCGTTCTGCTGGCGCCATCGGCGGGCGCCCAGACGGCGCTCATCGAGCCGACCAACGAACCGTTCCCACTCGGGACCGAGGCTCGCCGCGCCCTCGCACGCATTCAGAACGACTGGCTGGATTGGGTTGTCGCCTGCAACGAAGCGCAGGACTTGGCGGCCGACGCCGTCATCGACGACCTTCTCGCGCACACGCGACTCCTCGGCATGGACCACGTGCCGTCTCTCGCGATCGCCGCCGCTCGTCGCGCTGCCGACTTTGCCGAAGCCGGCGACATGCAGCGAGCACACTGTGGGTTGGCCGCCGCCGAGCGGCTCGATCCGCACCGGCCGGAATCGGCCTTCGCCGCGGCACGGGTCGCTCGTCTCGAAGGTCGCTATCTTGGAGCGCTCGAACGCTACCTTGCGGGCTTCGCACGAGGCCTGGGCGAACCCGCGACGCGAGCGGTGCTGATGCACAACGCGGGCCTCTGGCTGATCAGCGCTCTGGCGCTCAGCGGCCTGCTCCTGGTCGGCATGCTGATGTTCTCTCGTGGAGCTCAGGTCTACCTGGACGTGTTCCGCTACTTTGCGCGCTTCGTACCGCGCTGGGCCTGTCACCTGCTGACGTTCGTACTCCTGGCGTGGCCGATTCTCTTGCCCGCCGGCTTCCTCTGGATCGCGATCTACTGGTCGGTGCTCTTCTGGCCGTACGGCGGCAGGCTGGAGCGAGTGTCGCTGATCGTTGTTTGGCTCTTCCTGGGCACGCTGCCGGTTCTCCTCATAGAGCAGAATCGCCGTCTCGGCCTCGGACTCTTCGCGCCGGTGCAGTCGATCGAGGGTGCGAGTCGGGGCGAGCTCGAGGGAGACCTGTTCCATCACCTGGTGCTGCTCGACGCGCTTCTCCCCGACAGCACGGCACTCGACCACTTCCGGGCCGACATCCATCGGAAGCTCGGTCAGATGGCGCCGGCGCGCGCTCTCTATCGCGAGGTCCTCAGTCGTGAGGCCGACAACGCCGCCGCGCTCAACGATCTGGGCATCTACTACTTCGAGGTCTCGGATTTCGATCAGGCGGGCGACTACTTCCGCCAGGCGGCTGCCAGCGATTCGGGGAAGGCCGAGGTGCACTTCAATCTGTCGCAAACCTCCTCGGAGTTGTACAAGTTCGGCGATTCGGAGGAGAGCCTGCGGCAAGCGCGCGAGATCGACAGCGAGTCGGTGAGCGCCTGGTTGCAACTCGGGCAGGTGGAGCGCGTCGTACCGCTCGACGGCGGCCTCGATCGGGTGGAGGAGGTGCGCGCGCAGCTCCTCTCCCAGTGGCGAGTCGAGGAGGAGCGCCTCAGCTGGTTTGCGCTCTGGCGCCGGAGCCTCTCGCTACCGCTGGTCGGCGTCTTCATCGCGATTGCGATCGCCGTGCGCTTCTTGGCGCGGCGAGGACCTCTGGCCAAGTCGACCGGCGTCTGGAGCAAGTCGCGGCTCGACCGTGTGCGGAGGGCGCTTCTCGTCGGGGCGCCCGAGGCGGAGGTGGGGCAGGTGGCGCGCGCCCTGGGCGCTCTTGTGCTGCTGATGGTGTTCGGAACGCTCGTCGGACTGGAAAGGCTCGGCTACAGCGTGCCCTGGCTCGCCGGCCCGGCGGCGGGGCTCCCGCTGGGCATTGCCGGGGTCGGACTGACGCTGGTCTTCCTCCTTCGCTTCTGGCGAGATGGGCAGGATCGGTCGTGAAGTTTGAGGGGGGCATCGATCGGGAGGAGCTTCCGCAGGCGCTGCTCGACCTCGCTGAGGAGCGAGGCACCGGAATCCTCACGATTCAAGGCAAGAACGACATCATCGCCTTCGCCTTTCTCGAGGGGGGCGTCGTCTCCGCGGACGCCCTCAACCAGACGATGGAAGACGGCCTCGGGCAGGTGCTGGCGGAGGAGGGCTACTGCTCTCCAGAGGAGTTCGCCCAGCTCGCCTCGGAGTACCAGAGCGGTGGTGGCCAGGTGGTCGAGCTCCTGGTCGAGCGGGGCTTCGTGGATCGCTCGCAGCTGCTGGCCGCCGTGCGCACTCACACCTACACCCTCTGTCGACGCGCGCTCGAGTGGACCGAAGGGGAGTTCAAGTTCTACCGCGGGGAGGAGGTCTCGTACGAGGACGGCGTCGAGCCGATCGCGCCGGCCGAGCTACTCATTCGTGTAGGGCGTGAATTCGATCGGGATCTCCTGCCCGGTGGGGCGCCGACCGACGACACGGTCTACCGCAGGAGCCAGGGAGGTTCCGGGTCGGCGGAGGCCGGGGCCGCCGGCGGCTTCGACGAGCTCGACGAGAGCGCCTTCGATGCCTACAAGGCGATCACAGGCAAGCTGTCGCTCGCGGAACTCGCCGAAACGAGCGGGCTGCCCGAATATCGAGTGGCTTATCTCCTGCACCGCTGGGAACAGGCCGGCTTGGTCGAGACGGCCGGTCGCCGTGCCCGGAAGAAGCCCAAGAAGCCCAAGAAGGCGGTGCTGGACGAGGTGGAGGAGGCGCCGCAGCCGAAGCGCGAGTCGCTCTGGCGGCGCCTGTTGAAGCCGCTCCCTCTCGTGCAGGGCGAACCTCAGACGTGGCCGGCTCGCCTCCTGGCTCTCGCCTTTCTGGGCGCCGTACTGAGCGGCTTCTTCGCTTCGCCGAGCCGGACTCTCCTTCCGTTCCCTTGGCAGGAGGGGCTGCTCGAGAACCTCGAGCGCGAGCGCACCAGTGCGGATCTCGCGGTGCTACGGCGTGCCAACGAGGTTCACTTCCTGCTGCACGGCAGGTTCGCCGAGAAGCTCTCCGAGTTACAGGCCACCGGCCTGGTCGAGGAGTCGGTTCTGACCGATGGTGCCGGCGCCTTTCTCGACTACTCGGCGAGCGACTCGAGCTACCTGGTGCGCTCTTCGGCGATCGAGGACGTGGAGCGGGGCGCGCTTCTGCAGGCCGCGATCCGCGGCAACTTCCTTCTCGATCCCGAGCTCGAACCTCCGCAATCGAGTCGCGGCCCACTCCTCGTTCTGCTCGACTGAGCGCAGCAGCTGGCGTGCTGCCTGGAGGGGGGAGCCTTGCCGGAATATATGTGAGCGTCTCAGTGTTAGATCAGGTGTTACAGATCATTGACAGTGACACGCTTAGGTTTGTACGATCGCGGCTGGATAGCTAGACACACAGGAGGACTCAACAGTGAGCAAAATCATAGGAATCGACTTGGGCACGACGAACAGCGTCGTCTCGGTCATGGAGGGCAGCGAGGCCAAGGTCATCCCGAATGCCGAAGGCAATCGGACGACCCCATCCGTCGTTGCGTTTGCCAAGAGCGGCGAGCGTCTCGTCGGCCAGGTGGCCAAGCGTCAGGCGGTGACCAATCCCGCAAATACCGTCTACTCGATCAAGCGCTTCATGGGGCGTCGCTTCGACGAAGTGAACGAGGAGATGAAGATGGTCCCCTACGAGGTCGGCACGAGCGACGAAGGGGGCGTACGGGTGGTCGTCGAGGGCAAGAAGTATTCGCCCGAAGAGATCTCGGCGATGGTGCTCCAGAAGCTTCGCCAGGCCGCCGAGGACTACCTCGGCACCAAGGTCGAGAAGGCGGTCATCACCGTGCCGGCCTACTTCAACGACGCGCAGCGTCAGGCCACCAAGGACGCGGGCAAGATTGCCGGCCTCGAGGTGGAGCGACTCGTCAACGAGCCGACGGCAGCCGCGCTCGCCTACGGTCTCGACAAGAAGGCCGATGAGCTGATCGCCGTGTTCGACTTCGGAGGCGGTACCTTCGACATCTCGATTCTCGAGGTTGGCGACGGCGTCGTCGAAGTCAAGGCGACCAACGGCGACACCCACCTCGGTGGCGACAATATCGATCAGCGGATCATCGACTGGCTGCTCGAGGAGTTCAAGAAGGACCAGGGCATCGACCTCGGTGCCGACCCGATGGCCGTTCAGCGGCTACGTGAGGCGGCCGAGAAGGCGAAGATCGAGCTCTCCTCGGCACAGGAGACCGAGATCAACCTGCCGTTCATCACCGCCGACTCGAGCGGTCCCAAGCACCTGAACGTCAAGCTCTCGCGCTCGAAGCTCGAGCAGATGGTCGATGCGATCATCCGCAAGGCGATTGCGCCCTGCAAACAGGCGCTCCAGGACGCGAGCGTCCAGGCCAGCGAGATCGACGAGGTTGTCCTAGTGGGTGGCCAGACTCGAATGCCGGCCATTCAGGCTCTGGTCAAGGAGCTCTTCGGCAAGGAGCCTCACCGGGGCGTCAACCCCGATGAGGTGGTCGCCATCGGCGCGGCGGTTCAGGGCGGTGTCCTGGGTGGCGACGTCAAGGACGTTCTGCTCCTCGACGTGACCCCGCTGTCGCTCGGTATCGAGACTCTCGGCGGCGTCTACACGACGCTGATCGAGCGGAACACCACCATCCCGAGCCGCAAGAGTGAGATCTTCTCGACTGCGGCCGACAGCCAGACGTCGGTCGAGGTCCACGCGCTCCAAGGCGAGCGCGAGATGGCCAAGGACAACCGGACGCTGGGTCGTTTCCATCTGGTCGGCATCCCGCCGGCGCCGCGCGGAGTGCCTCAGATCGAGGTCGCCTTCGACATCGACGCCAACGGCATTCTCAACGTGTCGGCGAAGGACCTCGGGACCGGCAAGGAGCAGAAGATCACGATCAGCGGCTCCGGCGGACTCAACGAGTCCGAGATCGAGCGAATGGTCACCGACGCCGAGGCGAACTCGGACGATGACAAGGAGCGTCGCAAGAAGGTCGAGGCGAAGAACCAGCTCGACCAGCTGATCTACACCACCGAGAAGACCCTCGAGGAGCACAAGGAGAAGCTCGGTGCCGAAGAGGTCGGCACGCTCGAGAGCGTGCTCGAAGAGTCGCGCAAGGCGCTCGAGTCCGAGGAGCTCTCCGAGCTCGAGGCGGCGGTCCAGACGCTCACGCAGGCGTCTCACAAGCTGGCGGAGGCGATGTATCAGCAGGCCGACCCGGCCGACGCCGCGGCGGGTGAGTCCGCACCGTCCGATGGCGACAGCGAGGACGGTGAGGTCATCGACGCCGAGTACGTCGACGTCGAAGACAAGGCAAGCTGACGACGGTGAGGCCGCGGGAGTGGGCGGAGAGCCGCCCCTCCCGCGGTAGCATCCAAAGGGGATTCGAACCATGGCAGCGCGACGCAAGGGACTCCGCGATTCGAAGCGGCGGTACGTGATGATCAGCGTGGTGGCCGAGCGTTTCGAGATCCACCCACAGACGCTGCGCATGTATGAGCGCGAAGGGCTGATCTCTCCAGTGCGCAGCGCCGGCAACACACGCCTGTACGACGAGGAGACGCTCCGGAGGCTGGAGACCATCCTGACGCTCACCCGCGACCTGGGCGTGAACCTCGCCGGTGTCGAGGTGATTCTCAACATGCGCGAGCAGATGGAGACGATGCAGCTCGAGGTGGATCGCCTGCTCGACCACGTTCGTCGCGAGACCCTCGATCGACGAGCGGGAATCAAGCGCCGACACGCTCTGGTGCCTCTGCAAAGCGGGCCGCTGGCTCGCTCCGAATAGTGCCCTGACGGCCGCTGGCGCGGCCGGGGCGCGTGCTACGATCTCGGTGTGACGCAGCAGCTCGTTGCCGAAGCCGTTTGTGAGCGCTGCGAAGGGCGCGGTTGGCTTCTCCAGGAAGACGGTGGCCCCGGCACAGCCGTCGCATGTCCCTGCCAGGCGGAGAGCGTCGTTCCCCGGCTTCTGGCGATGGCGGGTATTCCGGAGCGCTACCGGGGCTGCTCTTTCCGCTCCTTCGTCACCAGCAACCCCGACCAGGGACAGGGTCACCAGCTCCTGGCCGCGAAGGCCCGAGCGGAACGTTATGTCGAAGAGTTCGTCACCGAAGACGGGCGCTTCACCGAACTCGGATTGCTCTTGAGCGGCCCGACCGGTGTCGGCAAGACCCACTTGGCGGTTGCGGTCGTCTCCCATCTGATCGAGCGCTATCGCGTGCGTGCCATGTTTGCCGACTGCACGGCTCTCATTCATCGTCTCCAGAGCACCTTCGAGCCCGGTTCGCCGCGCGCCAAGCGCGACGTGCTCGATCCGATTCTGGAGGCAGAGGTGCTAGTGCTCGACGATCTCGGCGCCCAGAAGTCGACAGACTGGGTGAACGAGACGCTCTACCTCATTCTGAACGAGCGCTACTCGTCGCGGTCGCCGACCCTGGTGACGACGAACCTCCGCCTGACGGCGGACCGGGAGGAGCGGCCACAAGCTCACGACGGTCCCCCGGCTCCAAAACGGGAACGCGCGACGATGGCGGGGCGCCTTCCGGCGAGCCTGGTCAGCCGGCTCCACCAGATGACGCGTATGATCGAGATCGAAGCCGGGGACTTCCGGCAAGAGATCAAGAGTCACTAGTTCGCCGATGAGACCGAGCCGCGCCGAGCTCTCGACACGGCTTGCCCTGCGGCTGTCTTGTCTCATGGCGTTGCCGATCGTCGCGCTGACGATTCAAGCGTGCGCCTCGGCACCGGAGCCCGTGCCGCGACCGGTGTCCGCCGTCGCCGAGACGGCGCCACCCACCGCCGAGCCGCCGAGGCGACCCGCGCAGCCAGCCGTTGCGGTTGCCGAAACCCGTCCCGCGCCGAGGGCGTCGCGGCCGAGTCTGCTCGCTCTGCCGGAGACCGTGCGTGTCGGTCTGGCCACCGATCTGGCGGAGATCTCGTTTCCGTCGGGAGACGGCGACGTCGAGATCCTCGCCGCGGATCGGCAGGTGGCACGGGCGACGGCTCTGCGCATCGTGCCGGCGCCCGGCTCGTCGGCTGCGGGCTCCTTCCGGCTCCAAGTTGCGGCGCTCAAAGACGAGGGGCAGGCGAAAGGGCTCGCGGACACGCTATCTGAGCGCACCGGGGAGCCCGCCGCCGTCGTCTTCGACGCGGGCAGCGACCTCTACCGAGTCCGCGTCGGCCGCTTCGGGACGCGCGAGGAGGCGGAGGCGGAGCAGCGGCGACTCTCTCAACTGAACGTGCACGACAGCTTCGTCGTGAGCGAAGAGGGAGAGCTCGAGAACCCCGCGTTCCGCATCAGTCGCGGCGGAGAGGAGCGCGTCGTCGAGGGCCGTTGGCTGACCGTGCGAGGTTCGGGCGCCGGCGTGAGGGCGCTCGATCGCCGGTTCCGCGGTGAGCTGCTCCTCTATCTCAACGACCGTGGAACCCTGAACGTCATCAATCGCGTGTCGCTCGCCAACTATCTGCGGGGAGTGGTGCCGCGCGAGATGGGCCCGAAGATCTACGACGACCTCGACGCCTTGAAAGCGCAGACTGTGGCTGCCCGCACCTATGCGCTCAAGAACATGGGCGAGTTCGATCGCGAGGGCTACGACATCTGTGCGACACCGCGCTGCCAGGCCTACGGAGGAATGGACTGGGAGCAGGAGCTGACCGACCAGGCGGTCGCCGAAACAGCGGGCGAGGTCCTGGTCTACCAGGGGGAGCTTGCGGACACCCTCTACAGCTCGACATGTGGTGGCCACACCGAAGACGTCGAGGTTGTCTTCCCGCTCAAGAGCGAGCCCTACCTTCGCGGCGTGCCCTGCCTGGAAGCCGGTGTCGACCTGCTGGAAGGCGAGGATGTCGAGGGCGTCTCACTTGCAGCGCGTATCGTCTCGACGCTGGTGCCTGCTGGAGGCGGTGCGGGGCCGGAGGTGCTGAGTGCACGCCTGCGCCGACTTGCGGCCCTCGCCGGACTCGCGACCCCCGACGACCGGTTGGCGTCGCTCGACCGCCGTGAGCTGCAGCGATTTCTCGGATCGCAGTTCGACCTTGCGCTCGACGCGCGCATGTTCCTGGCGAACGAAGACGTCGACTATCTGATCGACAATCCGCCGGCCCACTGGACGGCCGACGAACTCCGTCTCGCGGCGTACTTTCGGCGCAGCGGTCTGCTCGGCGGCCCGCTGGATCAGCCCCTCGACAGCGGGGAGATCGAGGAGACGATCTTTCAGCTCGCGTCCTTCCTTCAGCTGGTCGACAGCCGATCGGTACGGTTCCTCGCTCTGGACGGCGCCGAGCTCGAAGTGAGAGAGGGCGGCCAACCGGTTGGCGTCTCGATTCCCGCCGGTGTCGCCACCTATCGACGTCTGGGAGAGACGACCTCAGCGGCTACGCTACGACTCGTGCCGGGAGATCGCCTGACGCTGTACGAACGCGACGGGTCACTGCTCGCCATCCTCCAGGACGTCGACCCCGACGGGGTGGGCTACGACCGGACGAGCAATCGGAGCGCCTGGACTCGCTTCCGAAGCGACGCGGAGCTCGCCGAACTGGTCCATAGCCGCTACCCGGACCTCGACTTCACCGGGTTCGAGCTGCTCTCGCGGGGTGTTTCGGGCCGGGTCGGAGAGATGCGGCTGCTCGGAAGAGGCGGCAAGACCGAAACTGTGCGTGGCCTTCCCATCCGCTGGACGCTCAACATACCCGACAACCTGTTTACCGCGCGTCGACTCGAGCCCGAAGATGGCGCCGCTGGGTGGCTCTTCTCCGGCCGCGGTTGGGGGCACGGGGTCGGCATGTGCCAGGTCGGTGCCTACGGGATGGGGCTTCGGGGCCACACCTACGGCGAGATCCTCGGTCACTACTACTCGGGCCTCGAACTCGTTCGACTCTCCAGCTGACCGGCCCGCCGTCGGCTAGCGCGCAACCGGCCGCTCACGCCGGGCGAACTCGTCTGCGATCGGAGGTCGATATGCGCTCGAAGCTCGTCATTGTCGTTCTGTGGATTCTTGCGGTTCTTCCCCTGGGCGCTGCCGTGGCGTCGGCGGGCGACGCCGCCTCCTGGAACCAGTGGCGTGGGCCGTCGCGTGACGGTCGCGCGGAGGGCCCGAGCTGGCCGAACGACCTGGCCGGTCTCGAGGTCGGCTGGCGAGTCGAACTCGGCAAAGGTTACTCGGGGCCGATCGTGGTCGGCGATCGCGTCTACGTCACGGGGAGCGCGGACGGCCGCGAAGTCGTGCGTTCGCTCTCTCGCGCGAACGGCGAAGAGATCTGGCGAGTGTCGTGGAGCGGCAAGGGCCGAGTGCCGTTCTTTGCCCGAGCCAACGGTGACTGGATCCGCTCGACGCCGGCGCACGACGGCGAGGCGCTCTACGTCGGAGGTATGGAGGAGGTGCTGGTGAAGCTCGACGCCTCGACCGGACGGGAGCTGTGGCGCGTCGACTTCCCCGAGCGCTTCGATACCAACGTGCCCGACTTCGGGTTCGTCAGCTCGCCGATGGTGATCGGCGAGCACGTCTTCGTGCAGGCGGCGAACTCGCTCGTCAAGCTCGATCGAGCAACCGGCGCGACGGTCTGGCGCGCGCTCGCAAACGACGGCGACATCATGGTGAGCGGTGCCTTCTCGTCTCCGGTGATGGCGACGATCGGGGGCCGGGCGCAGCTGGTAGTGCAGACGCGGACCCGTCTGCACGGCGTCGATCACGAGTCGGGAGAGGTGCTCTGGCGACGTGACGTGCCGAGCTTCCGCGGCATGAACATCCTGACGCCCGTTGTCGTGGGCGACCGCGTTTTGACGAGTACCCACAAGAACAACACCTTCCTGTTCGAGGTTTCCGAGACCGACGGCGAGTGGTCGATCGAAGAGGTGTGGAGTCACAAAGCCCAGGCGTACATGTCGAGTCCGGTCGTCGTCGACGGGCACGCCTACGTGCACCTGGGCAACGGTCGCCTGACCTGTATCTCTCTCCAGTCGGGCGCCGAGACGTGGACCTCGAAGCCGTTCGGCAAGTACTGGAGCTTGGCCGTTCAGTCCGACAAGCTCCTCGCCCTGGACGAGTCGGGGGAGCTGCGGCTGTTGCGGGCCAATCCGGAGCAGGTGGAGGTGCTCGGTTCGTCGGAAGTCGGGCGCAGTCCCACCTGGGGCCACCTGGCGGTAGCAGGCGATGAGCTCTTTGTGCGCGAGTTGGAAGCGATCGTCGCTTATCGCTGGCGCGCCGTTGGTACGTCGGCGGCGACTCCAGCGCCCTGAGCGCCCCAGGGTACGTGGATTTAACCGCACCTCGGTGTGCCGGGAGCTGTTCCAGCTCTAAAGCGTAACCGATGGGTTACCGGTGTGAGGCTAGCGCGTGCGCAACGCTCCGTATTGTGGTAAACAGGGCGGGTCCTGGTATTTGTATGGCATCCGAGAGTGACATTCGCGCCGTCGTCCGCCGCGTCGTAGAAGAACTCGAGCGGAGCGGCACCGCGTCGTCTGCCGAGGCGGCGGCGCGGCCGTCGAGTTCGGGTGGCCAGAGCGTCGCGATCGGCGCCGACCACGGCGGTTATGCGCTCAAAGAGAAGCTGGCAGCACACCTGCGCGACCAGGGCGTCACCGTAGACGACTGCGGCACCAACAGCACGGACTCGGTGGACTACCCGGACATCGCTCACGCGGTGGCCGAGCGGGTCGCCACGGGATCGAGTCGCTGGGGAGTCATTGTCGATGGCGCTGGAATCGGCTCCAGTATGGCCGCCAACAAGGTCCCGGGAGTCCGCGCGGCGCTCTGCTACGACGTTTCGTCGGCGCGTAATAGCCGCGAGCACAATCACGCGAACGTCCTGACTCTCGGCGCCGGTTTGATTGGAGACGGCCTGGCGAGACAGATTGTCGATACCTGGCTCGCTACGGAGTGGGGGTCCGGTCGTCACGCTCGGCGGGTCGAGCTGATCACCGAAGTGGAACGTCGCTATTCGAGGAGCTCGACGAATGGATCGTGAAGAGCTGATCGAGGTCGTTGCCCGAAGGGTTCTGGAGGAGCTGGAGCGCGGCCCCGCCGATTGTTGTGCCGACTGCAGCGGCGGTTGTGCGGCCAGCTGCTCGGACAAGGTCCGCTGCATGGTCGACGAAGGCGCGTGCCGGATCAGCTACAACGGCAACGGGGCCGACGTACCAACCGATCTGGCCCGCTACATCGACCACACCCTGTTGAAGCCGGACGTCGGACCCGAAGACATCGACCGCATCTGTACCGAGGCGCGCGAGTACGCGTTCGCCTCGGTCTGCGTGAACCCGGTGTGGGTCAAGCGCTGTGCGTCTCATCTGCGCGGTTCGGGCGTCAAGGTGACGTCGGTCGTCGGCTTTCCGCTAGGTGCCAACGCACCCGAGACCAAGGTTCTCGAGACCCGGCGAGCGCTGCGCGACGGCGCGCGGGAGATCGACATGGTGCTCAACATCGGTGCGATGAAGGCACGAGACCACGACCTGGTCGGTCGCGACATCTCCGGCGTGGTCGACGCCTGTCGTGAGGTGGGAGCGATCTCCAAAGTGATCCTGGAGACCGGGATCTTGACCGACGAAGAGAAGGTGATCGCCTCGCGACTGGCGCACGAAGCGCGCGCGGACTTCATCAAGACCTCCACCGGTTTCGGGCACGGAGGCGCCACGCTCTTCGACGTGGCGCTCATGCGCGAGGCGGTGGGGCCGACGATGGGGATCAAGGCTTCGGGAGGCATCCACACCGCAGAAGAGGCGAGGGGCATGATCGAGGCCGGTGCGACCCGCATCGGCGCGTCCGCCGGCATCGCCATCGTTACCGGAGAAGGAGGCAAGCGTGGCGGATATTGATCTGAGGTCCTACGTCTTCCTGGACAGTCTGCAGCCTCAATACGCAGCCTTCCTGGGCACGATCGCGCAGGGATTCCTACCGCTCGCCGGCGACGCGTGCCTGTTCGTGGAGGTTGCGCCCGGCATCGAGATCAACCGACTCACCGACATGGCGCTCAAGAGCACCAAGGTGCGACCGGGTATGCAGATCGTCGAGCGTTACTACGGGCTGCTCGAGATTCACTCGAACGAACAGGCCGAGACGCGGGCTGCAGGCCAAGCGATCCTCGACGAAATCGGCAGCAAGGAGACCGATCGGCGGAAGCCGAAGGTGCTCTCGAGCCAGGTCATCCGTCGAATTGACGATCACCAGGCACAGCTCATCAATCGCACCCGGCACGGACAGATGATCCTTCCGGGCCAGACGCTCTACGTCCTCGAGGTCGAGCCCGCCGCCTACGCGGCGCTGGCGGCCAACGAGGCCGAGAAGGCGGCCGAGATCAACGTGCTGGAGGTACGCGCCTTCGGTTCGATGGGCCGCGTCTACCTGGGTGGTGAGGAGCGCGATATCGACGTCGGCTGGCAGGCTGCGGTCGCCGCCATGGAAGGCCTCGAGGGCCGTGAAGAGAAGTAGTCGAGGTCCCAAACTGAAACTTCAATCGAAGCGATAGGAAGGAGCCGGCAAATGGCAGAAGCATTGGGCATGATCGAGTGCCGAGGGTTCACATCGATGGTCGAGGCCTCGGATGCCATGGTGAAGGCGGCCAAGGTCGAGTTGGTCGGCTACGAGAAGACGGGCGGCGGCTACGTCACCGCCGTGGTGCGGGGCGACGTCGCCGCGGTCAAGGCCGCGGTCGAGGCGGGTGTCCGCGGCGCCGAGAAGGTCGGTGAAGTGGTGGCGACGCACGTGATCGCGCGACCGCACGCCAACATCGACGAGACGTTGCCGCTCGGTCGGCAGGCGACCGGCACCAAGAAGCGCTCGCGCTGAGGACGTAATGGTCCTCGGGGAAGTGATCGGAACCGTGGTCGCCACCCGCAAGGAGGCGACCATGGACGGTTTCAAGTTCTTGGTGGTTCAGGCGCTCGGCGTCGACGGCAAGCGGGGCTCGGGCTCCGTGGTGGCCGTTGACGCGGTGGGCGCCGGGGTCGGCGAGGTGGTGCTCTACGCGAGTGGCAGTGCGGCCCGCCAGACCGTCGCGACGCAGGATCGACCGTGTGATGCGGTCATCATGGCCATCGTCGACACCTGGGAGGTCGACGGCGAGGAGGTCTACAGCAAGAGCGCATGACGATCTCACCGCGAGACGTGGAGAGCATCGTCCGGCGCGTGCGTCAGCGCTACGGACGACCCGAGGCCGAGGCGCCCGCGCCCTCGATCGCTGCTCCGTCGCCGTCCGGCCTCGAGACGGGCGAGGGGGTTTTCGCCACGATCGGCGAGGCGGTCGAGGCTGCGGGGCGGGCGTTCGAGGCGTTCCGCGGGGTGAGCCTCGAGACGCGCCGAGAGATCGTCGATCGAATTCGCGCCGACATGCGTGAGGCCGCTCGGGAGCTGGCGCAGGCGGCACATGACGAGACGGGTCTCGGGCGCGCCGAAGACAAGACGATCAAGAATCTCCTTGTGACCGAGAAGACGCCGGGACCCGAGGACCTGGAGCCGACCGCGGTCACCGGCGATCACGGGATGACGGTCACCGAGTACGCGCCCTTCGGGCTGATCGCTGCGATCACGCCGACGACCAACCCGACCTCGACCATCATCAACAACTCCATCGCCATCATCTCGGCTGGCAACGGGCTCGTCTTCAACGTCCATCCGGCGGCAAAACACGTGTCGGCCGACAACGTGCGCCGCATCAACCGGTCGATCGTCGCCTCCGGTGGCCCCGCCAACCTCGTCACCTCAGTCGCCGAGCCGACGATTGAAACGGCGCAGGAGTTGATGCACCATCGCGGGGTTCGTGTCCTCCTGGTGACCGGTGGTCCCGGAGTTGTGCAGGAGGCGCTCAAGACCAGCAAACGGGCCATCACCGCCGGTCCCGGCAACCCACCGGCGCTGGTCGACGAGACCGCCGACATCGATCGGGCTGCACGCGAGATCATCCGTGGCGCCTCGTTCGACAACAACATGGTCTGCACCGACGAGAAGGAGACGCTGGTCGTCGACTCGAAGGCGGACGAACTGGTGCGCGCCTTCGCGGCACACGGGGCGGTGGTGCTCAAGGAGTACCAGTTGCGTCAGCTCGAGAAGGTGATCTTCAAGGAGCTCGGGCGACCGAACGAGCCGGGGCGCATCGACCGCCGATGGGTCGGGCAGCACGCGGGCCGGATCCTGCGCGAGATCGGTGTCTCGGCGAGCGACAGCGTCCGACTGATCGTGGCCGAGGTTCCCAACGAGCACAGTCTGGTGTGGACCGAGCAGATGATGCCGGTGATGCCCGTGACGCGGGTTCGCAATGTGGACGAAGGGATCGATCTGGCGGTGCGGGCCGAGCACCGCTTCCGCCACACGGCGTCGATCCACTCCAACAACGTCGAGACGATTACACGCATGGCGCGGGCGATGAACGTCTCGATCTTTGTCGCCAACGCCGCCAACATCGCCGGCCTCGGCGCCGGCGGGGAAGACTTCACCTCGTACTCGATCGCCACACCCACCGGGGAGGGCCTCACGCGGCCTCGCACCTTCTCGCGCATCCGGCGGCTGACCGTCGCCGGCTCGCTGCGGATCACCTGACGGTGGAGAGCTCTTGACGGTTCCAGCGATCGTCCTACTCGAGTTCGAGTCGATCGCCGCCGGCATTCTGGCGGGAGATGCGATGGCGAAGCGCTCGCCGCTTCGCTCACTCCACGCGGGAACGGTGCAGCCCGGCAAGTACCTGGTACTGGCCGGTGGAGAGGTAGCCGACGTGCAGGAGGCGGAGGCGGCGGGTCTCGAGTCGGCGCACGAGGCGCTCATCGATCGGATCTTCCTGCCGGACATTCACCCTGACGTGGTCGCTTCACTCGGCGGTGAGCGCCGTCGAGCTGCGGGCGCTGCCGTCGGGGTGATCGAGACCCGAAACGTCGCGGCGGTCATCTCGGCCGCGGACCGAGCCGTCAAGGGCGCTCTCGTCAGTCTTCTCGACATTCGACTCGCGGACGGACTCGGTGGCAAGGGTTACCTGCTGCTCGGGGGCGAGCTCTCGGACGTCGAGGCGGGGATCGACCTGGGGGTCAGCGGCATCACGCGTGGCGGCGAGCTCGTCGCTTCCGTCGTCATCCCTCAGATGCACGAAGAGATGTACGAGAACCTCCACGGCCGACAGCGTTTTGGCGATCGCATTCGTCAGGAGCCGGTGCTGCAGTGAAGCTCGGTCGCGTGATCGGTACGGTCGTCGCGTCGACACACGTCGACGGCCTCGAGGGTGTCAAGCTGCTCCTGGTGCAGCCGCTCGACAAGAAGCTCCGGCCGAAGGGCGACCCCGTCGTCGCCGGAGATGGAGTGCAGATGGCCGGCTCCGGGGAGCTCGTCTACTACGTTTCGAGTCGAGAGGCGGCGCTGGCCATGCCGAACACCTTCGTGCCGGTCGACGACGCGATTGTCGGGTTGGTCGACGAAGTGCACGAGGACTCGGGGTCGTGAAGCTCGCGCGGGTCGCGGCGACGGTTGTCTCGACGGTCAGCAACCCGGTCTTCGATCGGCGCACGCTGCTTCTGTGCGATCTGATCGACGAGCTCGGCCGCGAGTCGGGCGACTATCTGATCGCCATCGATCAGGTCGGTGCCGGCCCGGGAGAGACGGTGCTGATCCTCGACGAGGGCAACGGCGCACGCCAGGTGCTGGATTACAAAGACGGCGCTGTGCGCTCGGTCATCGTCGGAATCGTCGACAGCGTCGACCTCGGCTGAGCTCAGCGCGTCTCGAACTCGACCGGTCCCGCGTCTTCGCAGATCGGGCCCAGGCCGTCGAGAGAAGCCGAGTCGAGAAACGACAGCACCGCCGGCCGCGCACAGCCGAAGCCGGCGCCGTGGCCTTCGTTTCTCACGACTACGTGGCGGCTGTTCGGGAGTCGACGTGCGACCCGTTCTCCCATCTCGGGAGGGGTCGACGGGTCGTAGTAGCCGGAGAGGATGAGCGTCGGCACGTCGACCGTCACCGGTTCCAGAAAACTCTTCGAGGTTGCGGGAGTCGGCCACCCTTCGCATACGCCGGTGTACTGTTCCAATAGGTAGGTGCCGAGGAAGGTCCCCTCGGTCAATTCGTCCCACTTCTGCTTGTCGATGAACGGTACGTCCTCGGTGCAGTAGACCGCGAAGTGCACGCCCATCGCGACGGCCGGCCGGAGGAACACGTCGCGCCGCCAGAGGGACTGGGCGTAACGGCTCACGTCACCGCTGGCGGCCGTCTCGTGGATCGCCTTGGGTAGGCCGGCGACGAGGCCGGCTCGATAGAGCATCGCGCGCAGGGCGTAGCCCAGGTCGCCTCGGCTCATCGACACGGCGACGTCACCGCCGTCCTCACGCTGGATCGTCGTCTTCACCGATCCGCCCTCGAAGAGCCAGAGAACCTTGCGGAAGTCGTGTTCGAGTTGCGGGAAGGCGGCCCTGCAGCTCGGTTGAGCCTCGCAGTCTTCGAAGACCCGCTCGAGGGCCGTGTGGGCGGCGCGAGCCATTCCCGACGGCCCGCGGAAGTCCATCGGGGTGACGCCGTCGAGCACCGCGCCGACCACGCGGTGTGGGTGGTGGCGCATCCAGACCAACGCCGTCCGGGTACCCCCCGAGCCACCCCACAAGAGGACGCGTTCGTACCCCAGCTGAGACCGCACCTCTTCGAGATCGGCCACCACCTGGTCGCTGCCGTAGAGCGAGACGTCGGCGATCTCCTCGAACTCCTTCACGCAACGGGCGAGGTTGGCCGGCTTGAAGAGACCGCCGAACGTCGCTCGGGGGTCCTCCCTGGCGCCGTTCGAGCAGAGAAGGGGGTTGGAGTCGCCGGTACCTCGCTGGTCGACGAGCACGATGTCCCGACTGCGGTTGATCGGCGCGAGCGGGCCGATCGCGAGCTGCATGAGATCGGTTGCGCCCTGGCCCGGTCCGCCGGCGAGGAGGAAGAGCGGCTCTCGATCGGCGGCCTCGGCCGCCTCGAGTACCAGCACGTTGAGGGCGATACGGCGGCCCTCGGGCCGATTGCGGTTCTCGAGGACCTCGATCGTGCCGCACCGCATGCGTTCGCCATACCCCGGGCGATTGCAGGGGCCGAGCGACTCGGCCGATGCGGCGGCGCTCCAGGCGATCGCAAGCGCCGCGGCGCCGAGGGTCTTGCGGGTTGTCTTCTTCACGTCTGCCTCCACTCTCCGCTCCCGCCGCGCCGGCCGGGAGGTGCCTCCTAGGCTAGTACGGAAATGGAGTGCCCCGTGTGTCAGCCATCTGGTTGCCATTCGAGCCGACCGCAGTGCTTTCTGTTGGGGTAGGCTCACCGGCGGTGACGGAACGGGCAGAATTCACCGCCGAGTTGGTCTCAGCGGGCGCTTCCGGCTTTGCGATGTCGTCCGCACGACTGCTGCTCGAGAGGCGGCCCGAACTTGCGGAGCGATTCGGGCGTACAGCCTTTCGTCACTGGAGTCGACACCTCGTTCAACGCTGTCGGGAGCTCTCAGCGGCCCTGCTGGTGGACGAACCCGAGCTCTTCGCCGCAGAGCTTGCCTGGTCGAGAACCGGATTCGAGCGACGCGAAGTTCCCGTCGACGATCTGAGCGCCAGCCTGGAGTGCCTGGCCGAGACCCTCAGCAACGAGCTGCCTGAAGACTCGGTCGAACCGCTCGCCACCTACTTCGAGCTCGCCGTCGAGCGTCTGGCGCAGGCGCCGGAGGGCGGGCCCGATGCCATCCATGGCGTGGAGAACCGCTTGGTTCTCGAGTACTTGGAGGCCGCGATCAGCGGTCGCCAGCGACGGGCGATCGGCCTAGTCGTCGACGCGGTCGACAACGGGCTACAGATCGAAGAGGCCTACCGAGACGTCCTCGAGGTCGCTCAGCGCCTCGTCGGAGAGATGTGGCACGCCCAGGAGCTGAGCGTTGCCCAGGAACACTTCGTCACCGCCACCACGGAGGCGGTCATGACCCTCCTAGCGCATCGAGCGGAACCGCCCGCGCCGGCTGAGCGGACCGTGGTCGTCGCAGTGGTGCCCGGCAACGCGCATCAGCTCGGCGCTCGCGCGCTCGCGCACTGGTTCGAGATGGACGGGTGGAACGCCATCTACCTGGGCTCAGAGCTGCCGGCGACCGAGGCGGCGGCTGCACTCGAGGTCTTCGAGGCGGATCTCTTCGCCCTCTCGATTGCCCTGAGCGTTCAGATTCCAGCGGCCCGGTCGGCGGTTCGCGCGGCCCGGGAGGCGCGGCCGGAGTGCCGAATTCTCCTCGGTGGCCGCGTGATCGCGTCGGTCTCCGACCTGTGGCGGAAACTCGGAGCCGACGCCACCGCCGGGAGCGCCAAAGAGGCGATCGCGGTGGCCCATCAGTTGCTCGATTCGTAGTCGCCGAGGCGGCTTCGGCGCCCCGGGAGGAGCGGCTTCGCGTGCTACCATCAGCCCCTCGTGAGGCCGCGTCGGAGCGATGCGTTCTCGACCACTTACGACTACCTGAGCCGGCGCCGATGACAGTTGCGAGCGAAGTCCCGGAGATCACCGAGAGTCACATCAACTTCGAGCTCTCCAGTGAGCAGAAAGCGATCCGCGAGGCGGCTCGCGAGTTTGCTCTCAAGGAGATCGATCCGATCGTCGAGGAGATCGACGAGGCCCAGCGTTTCCCGCTCGAGCTTTTCCGCAAGGCAGGAGAGCTCGGCTTCCTGGGCATCCTCTTTCCTGAGGAGTACGGCGGGGCGGGTCTCGGCTACCTCGAGTACTACCTGATCATCATGGAGCTCTCGCGGGTCGATCCGTCGATCGGTCTGAGCGTCGCCGCACACAACTCTCTGTGCACGAACCACATCTACAAGTTCGGCACCGAGGAACAGCGCCGCCGTTGGATGGTGCCGTTGGCGAAGGGGGAGCGGATCGGGGCTTGGAGCTTGACCGAGCCGGGGGCCGGCTCGGACGCGGCGGGCACGCGAACGCGCGCCCAGAAGGTCGACGGCGGCTGGCTTCTGAACGGCTCGAAGACCTTCACCACCCACGGCAGCGTCGGCGACACCTGCGTCGTCTTCGCGGTCACCGACCCGGACGGTCCTCGCCACCACAACATCTCCGCGTTTGTGGTGGAGCGAGGGATGGAGGGGTTCCGTGCCGGCAAGAAGGAGAACAAGCTCGGGACCCGGGCCTCGGACACCGCCGAGGTGATCATGGAGAACTGCCTGATTCCCGAGGATCACCTGCTCGGTGAGCCCGGCGACGGCTTCATTCAGGCGCTGAAGATTCTCGACGGCGGCCGGATTTCCATCGCCGCGATGGGTGTCGGAACCGCCCGCGGTGCCTACGAGACAGCCCTCGTCTACGCCCAACAGCGCGAGCAGTTCGACAAGCCGATCGCGAAGTTCCAGGCGATTCAGTTCTATCTGGCCGAGATGGCGACTCGCATCGAGGCCGCCGAGTTGCTCACGCTCGCCGCCGCCCAGACGATGGACGAGGGCGGCAACGTCAGTCGACTCGCAGCGGAGGCAAAACTGCTGGCGGGGGAGACCTCGGTCTTCTGCGCCGAGCGCGGTGTCCAGATCCACGGTGGCTACGGACTGGTGAAGGACTATCGGGCGGAGAAGTTCTATCGCGACTGCAAGCTCTGCACGATCGGCGAGGGCACCAGCGAGATCCAGAAGCTGGTGATCGCCAGGCGTCTGCTCAAAGACAGCTGATGGGCCGTCGCCGCGACCTCGGCATCGACGAGCTCCTCTCGGGTATCGAAGAGCGGCGGCCACGGGTGCTGGCGCGCGCTATCTCGCTGATCGAGGATGGCGATCCCCTGCGCGAGGAGCTCATCGGTCGTCTCTATGAGAAGACCGGTCGAGCTCGGGTGGTCGGTGTCACCGGTCCTCCGGGCGCCGGCAAGAGCACGCTCGTCGACCGGCTGGCGCAGCTGCTGCGCGAGAGCGATCAGCAGGTGGGCATTCTGGCGGTCGATCCGACCAGTCCGTTCACCGGCGGTGCGATCCTCGGCGATCGCATTCGCATGCAGGGCCTCTACACCGATCCGGGCGTCTACATTCGGTCGATGGCGACGCGGGGTGCGATGGGCGGCTTGGCGCGGGCGACGTTGGATGCGGTCGACCTGCTCGACGCTGCGGGCTTCGACTGGATTCTCGTCGAGACGGTCGGCGTCGGACAGGACGAGGTGGACGTCGTTCGGTGTGTCGATACCGTTGCGGTCGTGACCCTGCCAGGCCTCGGAGACGACATCCAGGCGATCAAAGCCGGGATCATGGAGATCGCCGATCTGTTCGTCGTGAACAAGGCCGATCGTTCCGGCTCAGAGCGCGCGGTGCGCGATCTCGAGATGGTGCTGAGCCTGGTCGAGCAGCGCGACTGGGAGCCGCCGATCCGCAAGACGGTCGCGAGTCGCGGCAAGGGCGTCCCCGAGCTGTTGGAGGACATTCACCGCCACCAGGTGTGGCTGCACGGCGGCGCCGAACTTGAGCGCCGCCGCCGCTCACGGCTGCGACTTCGGGTCGAGAACCTTCTGAAGCAGCAGGTCTTGGTGGCGGTCGACGAGGTCGTCGGACTACAGGCGGCGCTCGACGCCGCGTTCAACGATCGTGTCGACCCGTACACGGTGGCCGAGCGCCTGTTCGGCGCGATCGAAGCCCACGAGGAGGAGCATTGATCGAATCGATCGATCACATCGGTATCGCGGTCGAGTCGATCGACCAGTCGCGTGCCTTTTGGGAGGGGCTCGGTCTGGTCGTCGAGCGAATCGAGGAGGTCCCTCAGGAGGGGGTTCGCGTGGCGATGATTCGCTGTGGCGAAAGCTGGATCGAGCTTCTCGAACCGACCGGACCCGACTCACCCATCGCCAAGCACCTGGAGAAGCGCGGTCCCGGAATCCACCACCTCTGCCTGGGCAGCAACGACGTTCGCGAAGACGACGCGCGACTGCGCGCGGCCGGAGCACAGCTGCTTCGGCCCGAACCGACTCGCGGCGCCGGCGGCTGTTGGGTTCAGTTTGTTCACCCAAGAAGCGCGGGGGGTGTCCTCCTCGAGCTCTCTGAGGAGCCCGGCGAAGATGGCTAGGGAGCGACGTTCGTGAGACTGGGAAGCGGTGCCCCGGTGCAGGTCCACCTCGGCAATCCGACCGAAAAAGTGTGGGGCATTCTCGAGTCGCTCGACGAGACGGGCGTCGTCGTGCGCTGCATCAGCCTGTCGAGTTTCGACGACTGGGTGACGCAGATCGCCCAAGGCGGGTCGAGCTCGCTGGCGCTGTCGACCATGTTCGTGCCGCTCCTGCGGGTCGAGCGCATCTATCTCGACGAGCAGGTGGGCGAGGTGGAGAGCTACTGCCAGCGTTTCGAGCGGCGGGTCGGCATGAGCGTTCTGAGCTACCTCGGCCTCGACGATGGCGTCGAGGAAGTGCCTTCCTGAGCCGCGCCGCTAGTAGCGGACGTTCTCGATGAAAAACGTCGAGGTCTCGACGGCGCCGTCGGCGAGCTCTCGGGCCAGGTTGCTCGTCAGGACGAACTGACCCGCAGGATCCCGCTCGCCGGTTGCGAGCAGTAGCTCGAAAACGGGGGACGACCCTGGAGCGAGCTCGCGAGCGTGGAGCAGGGCGAGCGCCGCGGCCTCCAGGCCGCGGAAGACGGCGGCTTCCGAGTTGGCGGTCACGTCGACCAGCAAGCGACCCTCCGACGTACCCTGGGAGATGAGCACCTGCTCGACCCCCTGCTTGCGGAAGACCTGCTGAATTTCGGCGGCAGTCTCCATGTCGGAGAGCGGCTTGCGCGGCAGGCCTCGCAGGTCGACGCCTCCGCCGGTCAGGCGCTCGACCGTCTGTGCCTCAGCAACCGGCCGTTTTGCGGGCGGCCGACTCGCGGCGCTCGTGCGGCGACTGCCGATCATCTCCGAAAGGCTCTGCTGCTGGCCTCGGTACTCGTCCGACTCGGGCGTGATGTCGCGGAAGCCGCGCTCCTCCATGACGACGGCGGAGCCGTAGCGGCCGTCGTTCGAGCCGCGCGTCCGCTCCTCGTCGATCTCGCTCGCGGCGATCGAGGTCATCGTGCCGTTTTGGAGCGTGATGTAGGCGGTTTCGCCGCGGATCTCGTACGCGTCTTTGGCGATGAGGCGGGAGCCGTCCTTCAGATAGATGGTGTATCCGAAGAGCGGCGCGGCCGCGAGAGAGACGAAACTGATCAGGAAGAGCGATCGGAAGGCGCGCATGATGAGAAACCCTGTTCTGCCGGGTGAAAGAGATGGGTCCGAGAGGTGCCGTTTCCCGGCTTCAGAAGACTCTATAATCATACCCCGCCCGTCCGCTCCCGATAGCGACGGGCGTCACAGGAGGCGGACGAGCCATGTTGGTGGTAATGCGGATGGACGCCGGAGAGAAGGATGTCCGGGGCGCCGTCCAGAAGATCGAATCGCACGGCCTGAAGGCCCATCCCATTCCCGGTGCGCAACGTACGGCGATCGGCATCACGGGCAACATCGGTGTCGTCGAGCCGGCGCTGTTCGAGACGCTGCCGGGCGTCCTGGAAGTCATCCAGGTCAGCCATCCCTACAAGTTGGTCTCCAGGGAGTTCAAGTCCGAGAACACCATCGTTGACGTGGGTGGTGTGAAGATCGGTGGCCGCGATCTCGTCGTGATTGCGGGCCCCTGCTCGGTGGAAAGCTACGAACAGACGCTGCGTCTGGCGAAAGCGGTCAAGGCGGGCGGCGCGCATCTCTTGCGTGGCGGCGCCTACAAGCCGCGAACCAGCCCCTACAGCTTCCAGGGGCTGGGAGTTGAAGGGCTCGAGATTCTCTCGCGGGTGCGCGATGAGGTGGGCCTCCCGGTGGTGACGGAGGCGCTCGACATCGATGTGCTCGATCGGGTAGCCGAGTCGGCCGACATGGTGCAGATCGGCGCGCGCAACATGCAGAACTACACCCTGCTCAAACGCGCCGGCCGGTGTGGCAAGCCGGTACTGCTCAAGCGGGGCATGAACGCGACCGTCACGGAGCTGCTACTCGCCGCCGAGTACATCCTCGACCAGGGCAACGGCCAGGTTGTCCTCTGCGAGCGAGGTATTCGGACCTTCGCGGATCACACCCGCAACACGCTCGACGTGGCGGCCATTCCAGCGGTCCGTCGCATCAGCCACCTACCGATCATCGCCGACCCGAGTCATGCCGCAGGCAAACGAGACAAGGTGCCCGCGCTCTCTCGCTCCTCGGTCGCGGTGGGCGCCGACGGTCTTATGGTGGAGGTCCACGACGCGCCCGAGCAGGCGCTGTCCGACGGCAACCAGGCACTGAGTCCCGAGGCGTTCCACGACATGATGTCCGAGCTCCGCGCTCTGGCGCCGGTGGTCGATCGCGCGTTTCCCTCCTACGTCGGCTCCTGAGTTGATCGCCTTCGCTCTCACCTCGTCGCTGAAGCCGCTCAGAGGCGCGGTTTTCGAAGGCCGTCGCGCGAGCGAATGGACGGTGCGCGGTGGTTAGGGCCAGCTCTCCAGCACTACTGGTGCTCGAAGACGGCTCGGTCTTCGAGGGCCGCGCCGCGTCGGTGGGGACGCGCTTTGGCGAAGTCGTCTTCAACACCTCGATGACCGGGTATCAGGAGATTCTGACCGACCCTTCGTATCGCGGTCAGATCGTCATCATGACACTGCCTCACATCGGTAACTACGGCGTGAGCTCCGCGGTTGCCGAGTCGGCTCAACCTTGGGTCGAGGGCTTCATCGCTCGCCAGTTCACGTCCCTGCCTTCCAGTCACGGCAGCGAGGAGGACCTGCTCAGCTATCTCGCCCGTCACTCGGTTCCGGCGATGGACGGGATCGACACCCGCGCCGTAGTGCGACGGGTACGGGAGAAGGGCGCACTTCGCGGCGTGCTGACCACAGAGAGGAGCGACGTGGAGGCTCTCGTGGCAGAGGTGCGCGAGCAGCCGACCATGGCGGGGCGCGCGCTGGTCGACGAGGTGACCTGTCGCGAGCCGTTCGAGGTCACGCCGCCCGACGGTGTCGCCACCGCCTGTCACCTCGCGGTCTACGACTTTGGCGTCAAGGCGAACATCTTGCGCTCGTTGGCCGCCCGCGGAGCGCGGGTGACGGTGCTGCCGGCGCGCACCTCTGCGGAGGCCTGCCTGGCGCTCGGCGTCGACGGTGTCGTGCTGTCGAACGGCCCGGGCGACCCAGAGCCGCTGGTCGAAATCGTCGAGCAGGTTCGCCAGCTGGTCGACGCGGGGCGGCCGATCTTCGGAATCTGCCTCGGCCACCAGCTGCTCGGTCTCGCGATGGGAGGCCGGACCTTCAAGCTGAAGTTCGGACACCACGGCGGGAACCAGCCGGTCAAGGATCTCGATACCGGCAGGGTCGTGATCACCAGCCAGAACCACGGCTTCGCCATCGACCGCGACTCGTTGCCTGCGAACTGCGAGGTCACGGAGATCAATCTCAACGACGGGACGGTCGAGGCGTTCGCCGTCCGCGATCGACCGGTCTTTTCGGCGCAGTACCACCCCGAAGCGGCGCCCGGGCCACACGACGCCTCGCCGTTGTTCGATCGTTTTCTCGAGGCCACCACCTGAAGCGGTTGCGCAGCTGGGGGCTGGTCGCCTCGGTCGCCTGGCGGTTCCTGCGCGGGCGCCGCAGCCAGCTGCTCGACGGCACCGCCCGCTCGGCGCTCGCCGCCGCGACGATCGGTGTGGCGGCGATGGTCATCGCCATGGCGCTCATGAGCGGCTACCGAACCGACCTCCATCGCAAGCTCCTGCGTGGCAACGCCGCGGTGATCGCCTACCCGTTGAGCAACGAGTGGCTCGATCTGGCACCTCAGGTCTATCAGCGACTCATCGATCAACCCACGATCGATCAGGTGCGCCGAGTCGCCTACGGCCAGGGCTCGCTCAGCTCGGTGGCCGCGTCGGAGTCGATCGAGGTGACTCTGCGCGGGGAGGAGGCTGAAGACGAGCTCCGTGGCCTGGGCGAGGTCGAGCTCTCGATCGCGGCGGCTCCCCGAGACGATGTGCCGGGAGTGGTGATCGGAGTCGATCTGGCCGCTGAACTCGCGGCCGAGCCCGACGAAGTCGTGCGGCTGATGGTCCTCGGAGCCCGCGCTGGCCGGCCCCGCTTCCGATTCCAGAGCGTACGCATCGCCGGCACGTTCCAGAGTGGGTTCTCCGAGTTCGATCAGCGCCTGGTCGTGCTCGATCGCGCCCTCCTCGAGCGCCTCATGGGAGGGGGGATCGGGGGTGCCTTTTTCGAGTTCGAGGTGCCGGAGGACCGGCGTCCGGCGGCGGCGGCGACGGCAATCCGCGACGTCCTGGGCCCCGATTTCCTCGTCCGCGAATGGAGTGAGCTCAACGCCGAACTGTTCACCGCGCTGCGGTTACAGCAGCTGGCTCTTTTTGTCGCTTTGGGGTTGATCGTGCTGGTGTCGGCTTTCAACGTGGCGTCGAGTCTGGTCGTGCTGGTGCGCGAACGCATGCGGGACGTCGGCGTGATGAGCGCGCTCGGTCTACGGCCGCGCCAGCTCCAGAGCGTCTTCCTGATCTTCGGCGCCACTCTCGGGCTGGCCGGAACGGCGCTCGGGGTCGCCATCGGAACCCTGGTGTCGGTCGTCCTGACCCGCTACGAGCTGATCCGCTTTGGGCCGGAGGTTGCCGAGATCTACTTCCTGAGCTCCGTGCCGTTCCGGGTCGAGCTGCTCGACGTCGCTGCGGTGGTCGGCTTCACCCTGGCGGTCATGCTGCTCGCCTGCTGGCTACCGTCGAGGAGGGCTGGGCGAGTCCGCCCGGCTGTCGCGCTTCGCTATGAATAGAGGCGAGAACGGGACCGGTCGAAACCGGCCCCGTCGTGGTGGTTGGATTAGCTGTCGTTCGGCAGCCAGGGGGGATGGTTGGCGGGCCGGAATCGAGGACTCCGGCGGTGGGACCCAAGGCTCGACGACGAACGCCGTCGATCGGTTCCCGGTGAGACGGCCGGCAGGGCCGGCCGGTGCTTCCACTCCTTATACGGCCCGAGCGTCGAATGGGTTTGTCTAGTGGGTGACGACGGCGAGCGCGAGCGGCTCGTCGCCCGCCTCGGGACCGCTCCCGGCCTCTGCGCCACCTGTCGCCACCTCCGCTTCCAGCGCTCTTCACGAAGCGTCTTCGTGCGCTGTGAGCTGTCTCGACAGGACGAGTCGATGCCTCGCTATCCGCCGCTACCGGTGCTTCAGTGCCGCGGGTACGAGCCGCGCGGAGACCAATCCTAGGTTGCTGCCGCCTGCCGAGGGGCTGGACTCTCGACCAGCGACTTGCCGAACGGCTTGACCAGGAATACCGGTTTCGACGAGCGGCGTACGATCTCTTCGCAGGTGCTACCGAGCATCAGCCGCTCGATACCGCGGAGGCCATGACTGGAGGCCACGATCAGGTCGGCGCCGGACCGCTCGGCGAAGCCGACGATTTCCGTCGCCGGATGACCGTCGACCATCTCGACTCGGTATCGGAGATCGGGGTCTCCGACCTCCTGGATCATCGCCTGGAGCCCGCGAGTGGCCCGCTCACGCATGCCCTCGATCTGCTCGACCGTTGCGACCATAGGCACCGGAGCGTAGACGTACGGGTAGCTCGGCTGCTCGAACACGTGCAGAACTTGCACTTCGGCGTGGAAGGCCCGAGCGAGTTCGGTGGCGTGAGCGAGCGCCAGCCGCGAATGGTCGGAGAAGTCGACCGGGCAGAGGATGGTCTGGATCGCCTCGAGCGGGCGGCCGTCGGGCAGCTCGCGAAGGGAGAGCACGGGCGCGCGTGCTGAGCGCACGACCTCCGCCGCCACACTGCCCAGGAAGAGCCGGGCGGGTCCGCGCCTGCCGTGGGTTCCCATGACGATGAGGTCGACATCGTGCTCCTGAGCGTGCTCGTTGATCAGGTCGGCGGCGGAGACCCCCCGTTCGCGAAACTCGCGAATCTCGACCGGGTGGTCCTTGTGGAGCTCGGTCATGGCGGCCAGACCCGAGTCGGCGACTTCGAACATCGATGCCAGTAGATCGGGCGCGCCGGGGAAGCTGTGGTCCGGGTTGCCGGGGTCGTCCTCGTGCAGAACCACCGCGTGGAACAGATGGAGCGTTGCCTGATGCTGCTCCGCGAGGAGCAGTGCGTGGCCCAACGCCTGGCGAGAGCAGGGCGAGAAGTCCGTCGGGAAGAGGATCGTCCGGATGTCGAGCATCTCTGCCTCCTTTCCACCCCTTTTTACCGCTGAGGCTGGTGCCCTGCCATACCCCTAGTGGTAGGCGCTCCGCGCACGGGCGGGGTGGGCGACCAATGCCGCTGGGTGGGAGAGACGGCCTCAGGCCGGCTCGTCGTGCGAGCGTCGGGTGAGGACCACGTAGCGCCCGACCGGGCCGACACGCCGGAAGCCGAGTAGGTGAAAGAGCTCGAGCGTCAGGAAGCGGGCGATCTTCCGGTTGACGATGAATGCGCCAGGCCGCTCCGGGTGCTTGCGAACGCCCGGCAGCCAATGGATGAACCGCTCCAGCCGATAGCTCCGTACGAGTGCCGAGAGTCGCAGCCAGCCGCGCCGCACCGGACGCACGACGAAGAAGCCGTCGTCGCCCTGGGGCTGATAGAGCGGCATGAGCAGCAGGCCCTCGGTTGGGCTATTCACGACACCGTTACGGTCGTGCCCGAGCGCCTCGCCTTCTTTGACCCATTGAAAGGTCCGCTGGCTCGGTTTCATGCGGAAGCTGTCGGCGGGCGAGATCGCATGTCGATAGCGGACTTCGACGATCGCCGGCAGATCCGCCGACTGACTCTCGAGCCGCTGCTGCGCTTCACGTAGGAGGCCCGAAGGGCCTTCGAGAACGCCCGAGGCGGCGAGTGCGATCCAGACCGCGGCCTCGGCTCGGTCGGCCGAGACGGCTTCGCGGTGCTGTCCGGCTTCGAAGCCGATGCCGATCACCCCGCGCTCGCACAGGTAGTTCGCGAGCGTTCCCCCGACCTCCTCTTCGAAGCCGAGGACCATGGGCACGGGGAAGTGCAGACCGAACTTTCGGTTGGCGAGGGTGTCCTCGAGCACCGAGAACGCCGGGCCGGGGCCCGAGGTGGTGTGAAGGTCGAGCAGGAAGGCCGGTCGTCCGCTGGCCACCAGCGGCTCGATCTCCGCGTCCAACTCGATCAGCTCGCGGTCTTCGTGCTCCAGCGCTCCTTCGTGCTGGCGGAGCGTCTCGATCCGATCGGCGAACCACGCGCGGTTGAGATCGTGATCCACGAATCGTTGATCGGTGCGCAGAGCGGACCGGTTGCCGACGAGTCCGACGACCGTGCCGCGCAGCTCGGTACCCGACGTCTCGAGGTTTGCCAGCGCCCGTTCGAGGCCGATGAGCCCCATCGGCTCGTTGCCGTGGAGGCTCGCGACGACGATCAGGATCGGCCCGGTGTCGGGGCCATAGCGGCCGATGAGACGCGGCGGACCGTCGGCCCCATAAGGCTGGGAGCCGAGATCGAGATCGTCTGTCTGGGCGGGGGGACTGGTGAGGACTTGACTCATGCGGACGGTCTTTGGCGAACGCGGAATTCTAGCGCTTTGGGAGGCCCGGGGTCACTACCTGATCGACCGGGAGCGATGCTTCGGTGTGCTCCCGGTCGGAGAGCCGGGTCTCGATGATCGAGTTGGGCCCGGGAGGTGCCGAGTCGGTTGGTCTCAGCTTTCGTCGCTGTCCGGCGACGTCTCGACGAGTCGGTTTCGCAGCGCGTAGGCCACGACCTGAGCCCGGTTGTGGAGATGGAGCTTGTCGAGGATGTTGCGGACGTGGAATTTGACCGTGTTTTCGCTGACCTCGAGCTCTTGGGCGAGCTTGCGGTTCGAAGTGACCCCCTGGACCATCAGCTCGAGGACGTCGGTCTCCCGCTGGGTGAGAGCGTCCGGATCCTGCGCCCGGGTCGCCTCCCTGCGCGGTCGCGCGAACTCGTCGAGCACTTTGCGGGCGAGCGCAGGTGTCAGAGCGGGTTCGCCGCGGGCAACCCCCTCGAGGAGGCCGAAGAAGTCGTCCGACTGGAGGTCTTTGACCAGATAGCCCTTGGCGCCGGACTTGATCGCGTCGAACAGAGACGCTTCGTCATCCGACGCGGTCAGCACGACGACCTTCACTTCGGGTAGCTCGGCTGCGAGCCGCTTTGTCGCTTCGAGCCCATCAACCTCAGGCATGGCGAGATCCATCAGGACCACCTCAGGTTTGAGCTCCCAGGCCAGGTCGATCGCTTCTTGTCCGTTGGACGCCTCTCCCACAACTTCGAAGTCGCGAGCCGACAACAGACTCCTGAGAGCGTCGCGGAAGAGCGCGTGGTCGTCGGCGATCAAGATACGCATGGGTCTAGCCTCCCTCGGAGTCGGCGGTTGCTCCTGCCAGCGGCAGCCGTACCCGAATCGTGGTTCCGCGTCCGGGGGCCGACTCGATTTCGAAAGTTCCGCCGATCGCCTCGGCGCGCTCCTTCATCACGTCCAGGCCGAAGCTGCGCCTGCGGTCGCTCGAAGCAGCCTCCTCTGTGCTGAAGCCACAGCCGTCGTCGACGACTCCGATCTCCAGCTCTCCGTCGCGGCGAGCGAAGGCGAGCGAGACGCGTTGAGCGCCAGCGTGCTTCCTCACGTTGGTGAGTGCCTCCTGGACGATCCGGATCAGCTGAATCTGAACCTCGGGGCCAGCGCTGAGCTCGCCCTCGATCGTCAAGTCGACGACGGTCGCGTCGCGTCGTTGCCAGTGCTCCACGTAGTCGCGGATCGACTCCTCGAGCGAGCGCTTGGGCGAAGGCTGGAGGCGTAGCGCGAGGATGCCTTCGCGAACATCCGAGTAGACCCCGCGGGCGGCCTGAGCGAGTTGGTCGAGCTGTGCCCCTGCCCGCTCCTTCTGGTCGCGATCGAGCAGCTCCCGAGCCGCCTGGGCTTTGGTGTTCACGTAGGCGAGCACCTGGGCGACGCCGTCGTGAATCTCGCGACTGAGTCGCAGCCTCTCCTCGGCGATGGCGAGCGCCTCTGAGCGAAGGTGAAGGTAGGTGGTGTCGATCGCCGCGGCGGCGCCGAGAGCGAACCGGCGGAGGGTCCTCTCGTCCTCCTCGGTAAAGCTCCTGGGCTTCTTTTCAGCGAGATAGAGATTGCCTCGATGCGGGCTGCGACAGAGGATCGGTACCGCGAGTAGCGAGCGCATCGGCGGGTGATCGCTCGGGAACCCGGCGGAGCGAGGGTCGGCCCCCAGATCGTCCATCCGGAGCGCCTCGCCCTCGCGGAGCGGCACGCCGAGCAGTCCGACTCCCTGAGGGGGCTTGCCAATGCGCTCGCGGAGGTGGGCGTCGATCCCGTGCGTGACGAACTGCTCGATTCGCCCCTGATGGTCGATCACGGAGGCGGCGCCGTACTGGGCGTCCAATAGCTGGGTTGCGCTCGCGACGACGTTGTGGAGCACGATGTCCAGGCTCAACTCGCCCTGGAGATGGAGCGTCGCGTCGAGGAGAGCTCTCAGCTCTCGATTCTCCCGCTCTGCGCGGTTGTCCGGCTTCTCCGGAGGTTGCTGGGGCCGCTCGGGCATGGTGGACGATGGTTGGACCCCTACCATTCTACTTTCCCCAAGGTAGCGAAGGGGCGGGCGACGTGGCCACACCCTATGGGGTAGGAGGCGGTGCTAGACTCCCGCCGCCGATAGGCAATGGGCTCCCAAATGCCGCGCCGCACCGATATCGAAAGCATCCTGATCGTCGGCTCGGGGCCCATCGTCATCGGCCAGGCGTGCGAGTTCGACTACTCCGGTACGCAAGCCTGCCGCGCTCTGCGCCGGGAAGGCTACCGGGTGATCCTGGTGAACTCGAATCCGGCGACGATCATGACGGACCCGGAACTGTCCGACGTGACCTACGTCGAGCCGCTCATACCCGAGGCGATCGAGAAGATCCTCGAGCGGGAGCGGCCCGACGCGATTTTGCCGACGGTGGGCGGCCAGACCGGCATCAATCTCACCCTCGAGCTGGAAGAACGCGGTGCGCTCGAGCGCCTCGGCGTCGAGCTACTCGGCGCCGGGACCGACGCCCTTCGCCTGGGTGAGGACCGCGCGCTGTTCAAGGAGGCGATGGAGGAGATTGGACTCCAGGTACCGGCAAGCGGCTACGCGGGCGACCTGGCCGACGCGCGCGAGATCGCCGCCCGGATCGGCTATCCGCTGATCATCCGCCCCAGCTTCACCTTGGGTGGCGAGGGGGGAGGCACGGTCTACAACCGCGACGAACTCGATTCGATGGTCGAGACGGCGCTCGACGCGAGCCCGGCGCGACGGGTGCTTCTCGAGCAGTCGGTGCTGGGCTGGAAGGAGTTCGAGCTCGAAGTGATGCGCGACCGCGTCGACAACGCAATTGTCGTCTGCTCGGTCGAGAACTTCGATGCCATGGGCGTGCACACCGGCGATTCGATCACCGTCGCTCCGCAGCAGACGCTCTCCGATCGCGAGTACCAGGAGATGCGGAACGAGGCGTTCCAGGTCATCCGTCGCGTTGGCGTCGCCACCGGAGGGTCCAACATCCAGTTCGCCGTCGATCCGGAGACCGGAGACCGGGTAGTGATCGAGATGAACCCCCGCGTCTCTCGGAGCTCGGCGCTGGCCTCGAAGGCGACCGGCTTCCCGATCGCCAAGATTGCAGCCCTCCTCGCCGTCGGCTACACCCTCGACGAGATTCCGAACGACATCACCGGCGAGACCTACGCCGCCTTCGAGCCGAGCCTCGACTACACGGTGGTGAAGATCCCGAGGTGGGCGTTCGAGAAGTTCCCGCGCACCACCTCGACCCTCGGCACCTCGATGAAGTCGGTCGGCGAGGTGATGGCCATCGGCACGACGTTTCGTCAGGCGCTGATGAAGGGTCTGGCTTCGCTCGAGCTCGACGGCAGCCTGGCCGACAGAGAGCGGCGAATGTCCGATCCGGTGCGACTGAAGCGCCGGCTGACGACGCCGAATTGGGAGCGTCTGTTCGCGGTCTTCGCCGCCTTGCGCCAGGGCTGGGCGGTAGCCGAGGTGCATGAGGCGTCGCGTATCGACCCGTGGTTCCTGAGGGAGGTTCGCGCGCTGGTGGAGGTCGAGGCGGAGCTCGCCTGTTGGAACCTCGATTCGCTACCCGACGAACTGTTGCGCGAGGCGTGCGCGTCGGGGATCTCCGAGACGCGCATCGCATCGTTGATCGATGCCGGCCCGACGGCCGTTCGCTCCCATCTGCGCAAGATCGGCGTGCGGCGCGTCTACAAGAGGGTAGACACGTGCGCGGCGGAGTTCCCGGCTCAGACCCCCTATCTCTATTCGACCTACGGGGCCGAGGACGAGAGCGGCGCCGAGGAGTCGACGGCAGCGGGAGCTCGCAAGGTGATGATTCTGGGCTCGGGCCCGAATCGAATCGGCCAGGGGATCGAGTTCGACTACTGCTGCGTACACGCCGCCTTTGCGCTTGGCGAGGACGGGTTCGAGACCGTGATGGTCAACTGCAATCCCGAGACGGTTTCGACCGACTACGACACCTCCGACCGGCTCTACTTCGAGCCGTTGACGCTCGAGTACGTGCTCGAAGTCTGCGAACGCGAGAAGCCCGAGGGCATCGTCGTGCAGCTCGGCGGCCAGACGCCGCTCAAGCTGGCGCGCGGCCTGGAGGCGGCCGGTGTGCCGATCTGGGGCACGCCACCAGATGCGATCGATCTGGCCGAGGATCGACGCCGCTTCGGAGCGCTGCTCGCCGAAGAGAACATCCGTCAGCCACGCAACGGCACGGCGACGTCCATCGAGGAGGGCGTCGAGGTGGCTGGGCGCATCGGCTATCCGGTGTTGGTGCGCCCGAGCTACGTGCTCGGGGGGCGTGCGATGGCGGTCTGCTACGACCAAGCGACGATCTCGCGCTATCTGCGCGAGGCCGCCGAGGCCTCGCCGCGCCATCCGATTCTGCTCGACCGGTTCCTGGACGACGCGGTGGAGATCGACCTCGATCTACTGGCCGACGGCGAAGACGCCGTGGTCGCCGGCATCATGCAGCACATCGAAGAGGCCGGCATCCACTCGGGAGACTCCGCCGCTGTGCTGCCGCCCCAGGGAGTCGCGGAGCGGCATCTGGAGGAGATGCGCGACATCTCCCGGCGGCTCGCGAGGCGACTGGGCGTGGTCGGTCTGATGAACGTTCAGTTTGCGGTTCACCAGGATGAGGTCTATGTGATCGAAGTGAATCCGCGCGCCTCGAGGACCGTGCCGTTCATCGCCAAGGCGGTCGGCCTGCCGCTGGTCGCTATCGCGGCGCGACTGATGTCCGGCCGTACCCTGAAAGAGCTCGGTCTGACCGAGGAGCCGAAGGTGCCGGGCGTGTTCGTCAAGGCTCCGGTCTTCCCGTTCCGTCGTTTCTCTGGAGTCGATCCAGTCCTCGGTCCGGAGATGAAATCGACCGGCGAGGTAATGGGGTCCTCGGCTCATTTCGGCGAGGCGTTTGCCAAGGCCTGGCTCGGCGCGGGCCACCAGCTGCCGCTTTCGGGGACCGCCTTCGTCTCGGTCAACAATCGCGACAAGGGAGGTGTCGAGCCGATCGCGCGACGGCTCTCCGAGCTCGGTTTCCGGCTCGTCGCGACCGGCGGGACCGCCGACGCGCTCGCCGCTGGGGGGCTGACTGTCGATCGGGTGCTCAAGGTGCACGAGGGGCGGCCGAGCGTCGTCGATCGACTGATCAGTCGCGAGATCGATCTAGTGATCAACACGCCGCTCGGACGCGAGTCGCACGAAGACGACGAGATGATCCGTCAGACGGCTCTCAAGTACGACATCCCGTGTGTGACAACCCTCTCCGGCGCAACCGCAGCGGTCGAGGGGATCGCCTCGCTCCTGCGGCGCGAACTGAGCGTGACGCCGCTCCAGGAATACCACGCGTCGTTCGAATCGGAGTGAGCAGGGGCGCTAGAATCGCCTCCGTTCAAGCATGATGAGGGGGTGGTGAGATGAGCCTCGGTCAGTTCTCGATCAGCCTGGCGGTGCAGGATCTGGCGGCATCGCGTGCGTTCTACGAAAAGCTCGGCTTCGAACTGGTGCCCGGAGACGACTTCCAACAGGGAGAGCAGACACACGTCTACGGTCGCGACTGGGCAATCCTCAAGTCCGGAGATGCGATGATCGGGCTCTTCCACGGAATGTTCGAGAAGAACACCCTCACCTTCAATCCGACCGACGTGCGCTCCATCCAACGCTCTCTCAAAGAACAGGGCGTCGCGTTCCAGATGGAGTGCGACGAGGCGGGCGAGGGACCCGCGGCGGCGTTTCTGACCGACCCCGACGGCAACCCGGTGCTCTTGGACCAGCACTGAGCCGGATGAAGCGTTGGCTCGGCGTCTTGGCGCTCGCGGTTGTCCTGGCGATCGCGCTCCAGGCGGTCGGCTGTGGCCACACGGTGCGCGGCTTCGATCTCGCCAAGCCGCCCTGTGCGCCGGCCGAGCTGGATCTGGTGGCGGCGCGCGCCCAAAGGAACGTCATCGTTCGCTTCCTCGGCGTCTCGGGCCTCTACCTGGAGTGGGGCGAGGTGTCACTGCTGGCCGGTCCGTTCTTCACCAACCCCGGTATTGGGCGGGTCCTGTTCGGCTCGGTGCCGTCGGGCCAAGAGGCGCTGGAAGAGGTCGCGGCGGGTCTCCAGGGGATCGACCTCGACGCTCTCGACGCGGTGCTCGTCGGTCATTCGCACTACGACCACCTGGCCGATGTGCCGCGGGTCGCCGAGTTGGCGCCGCACCTGAGGGCCGAGCGCGTACTCGCGAATCGCGAGGCTGCAAGACTCCTGGCCGCCTGGGAGATCGACGTCGAGGTGGTCGAGGACGTGGCGGCAGCCGGGTACCGCCCGGTGAACGAGGCGGGGGAGGAGCTTCCGATTCGCATCCACCCGCTCCCGGCCACCCACGCGCCACACCTCGGGGAGCGCTGCTTCGGGTGCGGTGAGAGCGGCCGTCGATGGACCGACACGAAGCCGCGTCTCCGGCAGTTCCATGCAGGCGTCGCTCACGCCTATGTGATCGACCTCTTGGCCGAAGATCTCGAGACCGTCCGATTCCGCATCTACTACCAGGACACCGCTTCGCCGCTCTGCGTCGAGGGTGAACCGTGTCGGTTCGATGAGCTCGCCGAAGCTCCAGTCGACCTGGCGGTGCTCGCGATGGCTTCGTATCATCGGGTCGAGGGCCAGCCCGCGGATCTGCTCGAGCGGCTCGAGCCGAGACACGTGCTGCTCGCGCACTACGAGACGTTTACCCGCTCGCGCGACCGGCCGTTACATTTGGTGAAAGGGCTCTCGGAAGGGCGAGCGGAGTCGTTCCTGACCGCCGTCGAAGCGTTCGCCCCGGTCGCCACCGGGCCGCCGCTCGGTGACACCTGCGGTCCTTCGACCGAGACCTGGACGCTTCCCCTGCCAGGTGAGTGGATGGCCTTCAGCCCAGCGGAGCCGGCGAACTAGACCACCCAGGCGTAGCTGAGCTTGACGAAGAAGGTCCGGTCCGACTGGGTCAGATCGAAGTCGATCGCGCCTTGTCGGTTCTCGGAGTAGCCGGCGAAGAGCACCGTCTGGGCGTTGAGCTTGTAGGAGAAGAGCAGTTGAGTGAAGAGCTGCTCGAACTCGGGCTCGACTGCAGCGACGAAGAGATCGGGGTCGCGCTCGATGTCGCGGTACTGGAAGATCGCGCGGGCGAAAGTTCTGACGTTGAATTGGTAGACGAACCGCGCCTCGGTCAGATTTGCCTCGAGCAGGCGGCCGCCATCGACGTCCAGTCGCTGCAGCGTGTGGCCGAGTTGGAGGTTGACGTGCTGCCCGACCTTCACCTCGACACTGGGCTCGAGGAAGATCTGATCGGCCGGCTGGTTGTTGGCGCGGTCGACCGTCTCTTCGGAGCTGGCCCAGAGGTCGAAGGCGACCTTGCCGGTCGGCTGCATCTCGAAGAAGAGGCCGAAGCTGTCGAGGTCGTCGTACAGGATGCCGTCGAGGAACTCCTCGTTCCGGCCCGCCCTGGCAAACAGGAAGGACTGCCGAGGCCCCGAGATCTCGTAGGAGAGCTGCAGGTTCTGATCTGTCAGGACGCCGTCGTGATCTTCGATCCGAATGCCGTGGAACGAGATCTGCTGTTGCTTCCACCACGAGTCCTTCCCTTCGTCGGGCCAGAAGTTGCGATTCACCACGAGTGCGCCGCGCTTCATGTCGACTCGCGGCTCGAATCCGAAGTCGGTGCGCAGATCGGGGTCGTAGTCTCGCCAGCGCGCGAAGACGTCCCAGTTTCGGTCTTGGTGGCTGTAGAGAATCTCCAACCCGTCTCCCGTGAAGGAGTCGACGGACTGACCGAAGTTGAGGGCCGTCTGTTCCGGATAGAGCGTGTCGGAGCGCACGTACTGAAACGAAATCGTGTCGGCGTCGGTGAAGCGCAGGAAGCCGTCGAGTCCTCCGACTCGGTTGTGGTAGCCGTCGGCCTCGCGACCGGCGTAGATGAGGCCGAGGCTCGACCCCTTGCCGACGTCGCGGCGATAGCGGAGGACGGCGCCGTCCACCTCCTGATCGAGGCTCTCGAATGCGGAACCCTGGTTCGACGGGATCAGAAAGCTGTTCGCAGTATCGCGGGTTGCGAAGACTCCGAACGCATTCTTGCCCTGCTTGCCGGTGAGCTTGGCGCCCCAGTCCGGGTCGACGACGGTGCGAGTGAATACCGTGTCGATGAGGGTGGAGAAGAAGTCCACGCCCTCGAGAAAGAACGGGCGCTTTTCGGGAAAGAACAGGGCGAAGCGCTCATTGACATTGAGCTGCGCGACGTCGGCTTCGACCTGGGAGAAGTCTGGATTTACCGTGGCGTTGAGAGTGAAGTTGGGGGTCACACCCCAACGCAGGGAGAGCCCCGGGTCGAAGTCTTCGTCGCCGGCGTCGAGGTCACCGTTCGGGAAGTCGGCGCGGCTATCGGTCCGGTCGGTTGTCAATGTGGGCGTCACGACCAGGTTCCGACCCGGCCGGATCCCTTCGAAGCCGGTGATCTTGTCGGCCTGGCAGAGGACGCACGAGTTGCCGCGATCGCGCGGCGTGTTGGCGATCCTGTGTCGGACACTCCGGGGGTAGGAGCGCCCCAGGTCGAAGCCCCAGGTCTGCACGCCCTCGCCGGCCGCGAAGCGGAGTTGATTCATCGGCAGGGCGATCTCGACCTCCCACCCCTCGCTGGTGATGCGCCCGCTCGACTCCCACAGGATGTCCCAGGAGAAGTCCTCGATGCCGTCGAGCTCGGAGAAGACCGCGTCGGCCTGGACTCCGAGCGGATTAACGCGGAACTGAAAGGCGCGCCGCTCGTCGTTGAAGGTATCGATCATCAGGACGACGTGATCGTCCTGCACCAGGGTGCTGACCTCGTCGCGATCCATTAGATGCGCCCGGATACTCGACGGATCGGGATCGTGTGCCCGGAAGCCGACGTAGAGGTTGTCGTCGTCATAGGCGAGAAAGACCTCGGTCTCTACCGGGGCGGGCACGTTCTCGGCCGGGAGCCACTCGTAGTCGAGGGTCACCCGAAGGGCGTCGCTCCACGCCGGTTCGTCGAGAGCGCCGTCGATCTTGATCGAGGAGCTGGCGCGGTGAATCTCAGAGGTCGGCGACTCGCTCCAGGCCGGGTTCGAGCTCGCGACGGAAGCGAACAGAACCAAGGCCCAGGTGGTCAGGGGCTGGTGAGGGTGCACGGCTACTTCTACGAAGGTAGTTGGAAAAGGGTTCTGGAGAGCGGCGAACGCATGTCGGGTGTCGACACGGACAGCATTCCTTGAAAGCATCGCCGACAGAACAGCGGAGGGGACGCGATGTCCGAAACACGCATAGAGAAGGACAGTTTGGGTGGTGTCGAGGTTCCGGCGAGCGCCTACTACGGAGCGCAGACCGAACGCGCACGGCAGAACTTCCCGGTGAGCGGGCTGACGTTCCCGCGCCGGTTCATCGCCGCACTCGGGATGATCAAGGGCGAAGCCGCGGCCGTAAACGCCGCCGAGGGTCGGCTCGACGAGGAGTTGGCGCGCGCGATTCGACAGGCGGCCGACGAAGTCGTGTCAGGTGAGCACGACGCGCATTTCCCCCTCGACATCTTTCAGAC
Source organism: Candidatus Multivoradales bacterium (assembly GCA_965212505.1). Classification (GTDB taxonomy): domain Bacteria; phylum Acidobacteriota; class Thermoanaerobaculia; order Multivoradales; family JAHEKO01; genus JAHEKO01. The sequence continues at coordinate 3,084,418 of OZ243123.1, read as the reverse complement.
CGGCTCCGGCACCTCGAGCAACATGAACTCGAACGAGGTCCTCGCCAACCGCGCGATCGAGATTCTGGGCGGCGAGATGGGCTCCAAGTCGCCGGTTCATCCCAACGATCACGTTAACTACGGTCAGTCCTCCAACGACGTCATTCCGACCGCAACCTACGTCTCGGGCTACAGCGCGGTTGCCGAAGACCTGCTGCCGGCGCTCGACCATCTCGCGGCGTCGCTCGAGGCCAAGGCCGAGGAGTTCGACGACGTCGTCAAGATCGGTCGCACCCATCTCCAGGATGCGGTTCCGGTGCGACTCGGTCAGGAGTTCTCGGGCTACGCTCAGCAGATTCGCAACGGCATCGCGCGTCTCGAGTCGTCACAGCCGCGTCTCGCCGAGCTCGCCCTCGGGGGGACCGCCGTGGGCACCGGACTCAACGCACCGCCGGGGTTCGCCGACCAGGTCATCGCGCGCCTCGCCGAGCGCACCGGCCATCCCTTCAGCCCCGCACCCAACAAGTTCGAGGCGCTCGCCGCAAAGGACGCCGCGGTGGAGACCTCGGGTGCGATGAAGACCATCGCCGTTTCGCTTACCAAGATCGCCAACGACATTCGCTGGCTCGGCTCGGGGCCGCGCTGCGGTATCGGTGAGATCACGCTGCCGAGCCTCCAGCCGGGCAGCTCGATCATGCCGGGCAAGGTCAACCCTGTGATCCCGGAGTCGGTGTTGATGGTGGCGGCGCAGGTGGTTGGCAACGACACGACGATTGCCGTCGGAGGCATGTCGGGCGTCTTCGAGCTCAACGTGATGATGCCGGTGATCGCCTACAATGTGCTGCAGTCGGCTGAGGTCCTGGCCAACGCCTCGAGAATGCTCGCCGATCGGTGCGTCTCGGGTCTCACGGCGAATCGCGAGCACGCGCAGGAGATGATCGAAAAGTCTCTCGCCATGGTGACCTCGCTGGCGCCGGTGATTGGCTACGATCAAGCTGCGGAGATTGCGAAGGAAGCCTTCAAGACCGGCCGCACGGTTCGTGAGCTGGCTCGCGAGCGGGGTGTCTTGCCCGAGGACGAGCTGGAGCGCGCGCTCGACGCGCGGGCGCAGACCGAGGGCGGCGTCCAGTCGGACTGACGACGCCTTGAGACTGCCGGCCGCCGTGTTCGCCTGCTGTCTGCCGCTCGCGCTTCTCGGGTGCGGCGCGCAGCGCGACGACTCATCCCGAGTGGTCGATCGAGCGGCCTTGGGCGAGAAGCCGCCACACACCTCGGAGCTGTGGGGTTCGAACGGCGAGCGCTGGTCACCGTACGACCGCCTGCCCGACTTCTCGCACGCCGGCTACCACCAGGGCGAGCGGCAGATCCCCGATCTCCCCGTGGCGGCCAACGTTCGGGACTTTGGTGCGGTAGGGGACGGGGAGACCGACGACAGTCAAGCGTTTCTCGATGCGATCGCCGCGGTGAAGGCGGGAGCGATCTTCGTGCCGGAGGGGCGCTATGTCGTGTCGAAGGTGTTGCGACTCACGCGGAGCGGAGTGGCGCTCCGGGGCGCAGGGCGGGACAAGACGATTCTCCACCTCCCGAAGCCGCTTTACGAGGTCGAGGGGGTCGGGCCGCAGTTGAGCCCGTACGGGCCCTACGGTTGGTCGTGGACGGGTGGCTTCATCTGGGTCGAGGCCGAGCCGGGCGAAGACGAACTCCTGACGCCGGTGAGTCGGCCTTCGAGACAGGGCGACGATTGGGTCGAGGTCGAGAGCGCCGACGGAATCGAGCCCGGGTCGTGGGTGCGGGTTGTGCAGTACGAGAGCGACGGCTCCCTGACGCTCCATCTGCACGACGGCTACCCGCTCGACGGGCCGTGTCTGGTCGACCGCCCCGATTTCAAAATCGTCGACTGGGCGCTCGAAGTGGAGAGGGTCGAGGGCAAGAGGCTCTACTTCGATCGGCCGCTGCGTCTCGACGTCTCGCCTGAGTGGAACGCCGAGGTCCGCACCTACAGCCCGACGCTCGAGGAGGTCGGCGTCGAAGGGTTGACCCTCGAGTTCCCAGAGATCGAGTACAACGGTCACCACAAAGAGCCGGGGTACAACGGCATCTTGTTCCACGGCGTACACAACGGCTGGGTGCGCAACGTCGCGGTGGTCAACTTCGACGCCGGCATCCACTTCTGGTACTCGCGCTACACCACGGCAGACGGCGTCTTGCTCACCGGCCGCGCCGGCCACTACGGCCTCAATCAGGGCGGCTGCCAGGACTGTCTGATGACTCGCTTCGTGCTCGAGAACACGTCGGTTCACGATCTCTCGACGTCGAACCTCGGCAATGGCAGCGTCTTCTCGCGGGGTCGCGGCCCCAACATCAACTTCGACCACCATCGCGGGGCGGCGTACCAGAACCTCTACTCCGACATCGACGTCGGCGGCGCCTGGAAGAGCCGCCGCGTGTGGGAGTGCAGCGGAACCCGAACCGGTCACGACACTGCCGCCCGCGAGACCTACTGGAACCTGGCGCCAAAGCTGGTCGATCGACGTCTTCCGCACTGGCCGGGGGTCAACCTCATCGGTCGGATCAAAACCACCCAGACCCCGTCCGAGACCAACGGCGCCTGGGTCGAGCCGGTTCCCCGGTTGCAACCGAGCGAGCTGCATCGCGCCCAGCTGGAACGGCGCCTTGGTCGAGAGCTGCCGCCGCTGGCACCGCTTCCGGGGCCACGCGCGGTCGAGGACTGATTCGTGACGCTCGCAATCTGGCGACGATGGGCGTTCGCTGGCTCGACGGTTGGGCTCGCTCTCGCGGTGGTTTCCTGCGCGCCGGCCCCCGAGCCGCAGCGGGCGATCCGCCTGACCGAGCTGGCGACCGAGGCCGAGGTCGGATGGCCACGGCTAGGAGCGCGGCGGGTGCCCAAGGAGATCGACGGGCCTCGGGGTGTGCGGGCAATGCGCAAGGAACGCGTCGCCCGCGTGGCGATGTTCCCCGCACCGCGAGACGGTGACTCCCGCCTCTCCCTGATGGCGCCGACGGGCACTCGCTACGACTACCAACTGACGCTGCCGGAGGGTGCTCATCTCGAGACGAGCTTGGGCTACCTTCCGCCGGCCGAAGGTGACACCTCCAAGCTCTGGTACTCCATCTTTCTCGTTGCCGACGAGGGCGATGGTGAGGTGTTGCTCGACCGCGAAGTGGTGACGCGCTTCGATGGCGACTGGGAGCCGGTGTCGCTCGACCTCTCCGAATGGGGCGGCCGTGAGATCACGCTGACCCTGCAGACGCGGACCGAGGAACGGGCGCCGCAGGTCTGGGCGGCCTGGGCGGCCCCCGAGGTCGTCGCACCGGAGCGCCCGGAGGCGGGCGTCGATGTGGTGCTCCTGAGTCTCGACACCCTCCGGGCCGACCGGCTCGGTAGCTACGGCTACGACCGGCCGACAAGTCCGAACCTCGACGCCTTGGCCGAGCGCTCCATCCGTTTCGAGACGGCGATCGCGCAAGCGCCGTGGACGCGGCCGTCGCACGATTCGATGTTCAGCGGTCTCTACCCCTCGAGCCGTGACCTCGATGGCGCGCCGGTACTGGCCGAGCTGCTGCACGATCGCGGCTACCGCACCGAGGCGTTGACGGGTGGTGGCCAGATGGACTTTCGACTCGGGTTTGCCAGAGGTTTCGACACCTACCGCGTCTTCGACTGGGTGAACGACCCTGGTGAAGTCGGACGTTGGCTCGACCGGTCGACCGGTCGGCAACGCTTCCTCTTCCTTCACACCTACGAGATTCACGATCCCTATACCCACACCGAGTTCGCAACCACCGAACTCGAGCCGGGTGCCCCCGCCCATTACGACAAGAAGCTCCATCAGCGCATCCGCGAGACGCTCACCGCCGAGCAGAAGCGCTACGTCAGCGACCTCTACGACAGCGGCATCGCCTACACCGACCGGCAGCTGGCCCAGCTCTTCGACCGCCTCGAGAAAACCGGCGTCTTCGATCGGGCGATCGTCGTCATCACCAGCGATCACGGTGAGCAGTTCTGGGAACACGGCAGCTGGCGGCACGGCATGAACCTCTACGATCACCAACTGCGCGTGCCGCTGATCGTCTCGTTGCCTCCGAAGTTGGTCGAGCGGGTGGGGCGGGAGAACGTCTCGGGTCGGGTGATCGAACAGCAGGTCCGACTCGTCGACCTGTTGCCGACCCTCCTCGAGCTCCTCGAGGTGGCGCCCGGAGGGCGCATGGACGGTCGATCGCTGGTGCCTCTTCTGGCGGGCGAGAGCCTGCCGCCCGCCGACGCCTTTGCCGAGCGTCTCAATGTGAAGTTCAAAGAGGCCAAGGCGCTCCGCTCCGAAAAATACAAGTACGTCTTCTCCTTCCCGAAGGAGGCCGGCGTGCGACGCGGCGTCACCGAGGCGCGCGAGCTCTACGATCTGACCCGTGACCCCGGCGAGCTCGACAACCTGGCGGAGGAGCGGCCGGAGGTTGTCGACCAGCTCGACGCGCGGCTCAGAACGCTGCTGGAGCTGCTCGCCGATCCGAGCGAGCTCGAAGAGGACCTCGAGTCGCTCGATCCGGACCTTCGGGATCGACTCGAGGCCCTCGGGTACATCGGCGGGTAGTGGAGTCAGGGGAGGGTTCTCCCCTGACAACCCCTCCTAGGGGACCGGGCGCGCGGTGGTGGTTCTCTCTGTGATCCGAGATACGGCCGCGCCGAACGGGTTCCTCTCGCCGCTCCAAGGGCCGAGAGCCTCGGTCGGTAAGGGCCACACGTCGATCGCGTTCCCCGCGAACTGGCGGCCCGGTGGCCCAGCCGCCTCTTGGCAGGGGCTACCCGAAGGGGCGAAAATGTGGCATAAATAGGGTGTGCGAAGCGCTCCCCTGAAACACCCCTCGCCGCCGGCGTGACCCGGCGGATTCTCCACTGCGACATGGACTGCTTCTACGCGGCGGTCCATATGCGGGACGACCCGTCGCTCCAGGGCAAGCCGGTAGTCATCGGCGGTAGCCCGGAGGGGCGTGGCGTGATCGCGGCGGCGAGTTACGAGGCGCGACAGTTTGGTGTGCGCTCGGCGATGCCGTCCGCCCAAGCGATCCGTCGCTGTCGACACCTGGTCTTTATCAAGCCGGACTTCCCGCGCTATCGCGAGGAGTCGGAGCGGGTCTTCGAGATTCTGCGCGAGTTCACGCCCACGGTGCAGCCGGTGTCGATCGACGAGGGCTACCTCGACATGACCGAGCACATGGACGAGTGGGGGAGCGCCACCGAAGTGGCCAAGGAGATCCGCCGGCGAGTGCTTGAAGAACGGAAACTGACGGTGAGCATCGGCGTGGGACCGAACCGGCTGATCGCCAAGATTGCGTCGGACTTCGACAAACCCGATGGCTTGACCGTGGTGCCGCCGCATCGGGTGCAGCAGTTCCTGAACCCGCTACCCGTGCGGCGGCTCCCCGGCGTCGGTCCAGCAACCGGCAAGCGTCTCGAGGAGATCGGCGTCCACCGGATCGAGGATCTATTGGGCTTCGAGGCGAAAGTGCTCGAGGCTCGCTTCGGTCGTTGGGGGACGGTCCTCTACAACTACGCGCGGGGCGACGACGAACGCCCGGTGCGTGTCACCCGTGAACGCAAGAGCATCAGCAAGGAGAGGACGTACGGCACCGATCTCTCGGAGATCGAGGAGATGGACGCCGAGCTAGCGAAGCTCGCCGACGGCGTGGCGGCCGCGATGCGTAAACGAAACTTCTCGGGCAAGACGCTGACGGTCAAGATTCGCTACGCCGACTTCACGACGTTGACCCGCTCGCATACCTTTCGTGCTCCGACCTGCTCGGCCGAGCTCCTGCACGAGGCCGCCCGAGACCTTCTGCGCAAGAGCGAGGCGGGTAAGCGGCGGGTCCGCCTGCTCGGTGTGGGCTGCTCGAACCTCGTTTCGGGTCGAGTCGAGCAGCTACAACTTTTCGCAGCGTCGCTTCGTTAGGCGGTCGACAGAGTCGACAGTCAGGCGTCGCTAGACCTCGCCGGTGACCGGTCGGTAGCCGAGTTCAGCGAGCCGTAGGTAGTCGCGGATCGACTGCCCGATGCCGTCGGTACCCGGGAAGAGTGCGGCGGCGGTCACGTTCATCTGGTCGAGCCGCTGCACCACCTCGGGTTTGAGCTCCTTGGGGATCACGAGGCTGCCGAAGCCGCCCGCTCCGGAGGCTCTGGCGATCGCCGTCTGCTGCTCGGCCTGAATACGGTTCGTGAAGGTGAACGCGCCCCGCTGCGCAACCTCGCGCCGGGTCAGCATCTTCTTGGTTGCGGTGAAGAGGATGACCTCGCCCTCGGTCGCCTGAATCTGAGTCGCCGGATAGTCGACAAAATCGAGGAGGGCCTCCGTGTTGGCGCCGAGCGCTCGAGTGCCGGCCTCGGAAGCGTGGATGTGATCGAAGAACCAGACCGCCGCGTCCGACTGCCAGCGCTCGATGCAGGCGAAGTAGAGTGCGACGTAGGGGGAGGGAGTCCAGTCGAGGAGCCGCGTCGGTGCGCCGTGGTGCTGCATTAGCATCAGCCATTCGAGGTAGGTGTCGAGGGTCTCGAGACTGAAGGGGTTGGGGGGGAGGACCGACGGCTTGAGATGGAGGTGCGCGCGGCTGCGGAATTGGAGGATCGCCTGCAGCTCGAGTCCCAGAGCATGACTCTCGTCGACGTCACCGAGGAGCCTGCGGAACGACGAGACGAGGCCCCACTCGGCGCTCGCCTGTCCCCGGAAGGCGTAGCTGGGACCCAGGCCGTCGAGGACGGTCTGCAGGTGGAGCCAGTTCTCGACGCGGTGCTGCGGCCACTCGCTCATGGTCGCGAGAATACCCGACAGGTTCGTAACCTCTGCGGCGGCTGACGGTCTCTTAGGGCGATGAGCCATCAACTCGTATGCCGCGCACTCGCCCTCGTTGCGCTTCTGACTCCGATCGCCGGACGCGCTCAGCCTGCGGGGGGCTGGCCGGTCAGAACGTTCGACTCCGACGGGCGGATCTTCGCCTCGTCGGCGACGCCCAAGATCACTTGGCGGCTGCCCGAGGACTTCCGCCACCTGGGCTCGATTCGATTCCCGCTCAAGGAGGTGGCGTGGGTGGAGCGGCAGCTGTTTGCGCGCATGGACAACGGCCGGATCGAGCGACTGATGATGTTGCAGTTCGAGGGCTATATGGACGGCGTCGACGGTTCCTACAGCTTCGGCATCCCGGGAGATGAAGGCCTCGCTGGAAGCAACTATCGGTTCAGTCCCCAACGCGTTCGGCTCGGGCCGTTCGACTTCGTCCACAACACCTGGGCGTTCGACCATGGCGCCAATGTGAGGGAGAACCCCGAGGCCGAGGGCGACCACACCGTGCGATTTCTCGAGGAGCGTGACTGGCGGCTTCCCGACGAGCTGATCATGTCGCGCTTCGTGACCGAGATTGGTGACGATGCCCGCAACGAGCTGATCCTCTTCTACCTGGTTCCGCTCGCCGAGCTCGGACGGTCTCTGGAAGAGTTCCCCGACGGAGGAGCACCGACGGTCGCCTTCGACGAGCTCTCGGAGCTGGTCTTCCGAGAGTCGGTCGCGGCCTTCGAGGGGCTCGTTCGCTAGCGCTTGATTTTGTCGAGCCGGCGCCGATCGCGCTTCGTGGGTCGGCCGGTACCGCGCTCGCGGGAGAGCGGTCGACGAGTCATCAGCAGCTCGAGCGGCTCCAACTTGGGTGGCGGCGGACTGTGGTCCTCGAAGACCCGGGCCGCCTCGGCCTTCGGGAGGGGCTTGCTGCGGAGCTCTTTGACGACGAGGATGCGCGTGCGACCGCGACCCATGTCGACCTCCACCCGGTCGTCGAGCGAGAGCGCCTTGTGCGACTTGGCGACTTGGCCGTTCACCCGTACCCGACCCGCGGTGCAGGCGCGTGTCCCCTGGCTACGGGTCTTGTAGACGCGCGCCACCTGGAGCCACTTGTCGAGCCGCACCGGCATGTCGGGAGTTTAGTCGACGTGTGGCGGCCGTCGCCTCGGTAGAATCGGCCCGTGCTCCGTTCCCAGAAGCGACTGCTCCTGTTGGTCGCGACGCTGCCGGCTCTGATTGTCGTTGGCGCCTTCCTCTACATGCAGCTGATGAATCGGCTGGAGGGAGATCCGCGGACGTTCCTCGAGAGCCTCGAGTTTGCCGCCGAGACGTTATCGACCACCGGCTACGGCAAGGATGCCGGCTGGGATCACCCGATCCTGGTGGTGTTTGTCATCCTGCTCCAGTTCATCGGTGTCTTCCTGGTCTTCCTAGTCTTCCCGCTCTATCTGATTCCGGTTCTCGAAGAGCGCTTCGAGAAGCGGCTGCCGAAGAGCGCTCCCGAGGTGGAGGACGGCACGATCCTGGTCTACCAGGCGGGGCCGGCGGTCGCATCACTGCTCGACGAACTCGAGCTCTCGGAAGTGCCGACGCTGATGATCGAGGACGAACCCGACGAGGCGCGCCGGCAGATCGACCGTGGCCGTTCGGTGATCGTCGGCACGCTCGACGACGGTGTTCTGAGTCGGATCAACTTCGAGGGCGTTCGCGCGCTGGTTGCGAACGGCCCCGACGACGAGAATGCGGCGGTGATCCTGAGCGCTCGCCAGTCGGGCTTCTCGGGCGAGATCCTGGCCGTGGTGGAGGAGCCGTTCCATCGCAAGCCGATGATGCTCGCCGGCGCCGACTCGGTCTTCACGCCGCGACATGTCCTCGGCGCAGCACTCGCCGGGCAGGCGAGCGAGAAGCTCAACCCGCGAGTGCTTGGTGTCCAAGCCCTCGGCCGCAAGCTCGTGGTGAGCGAGGTGCGGGTGGCTCCCGACAGCGAGATCGCCGGACAGACGCTCGCGGAAGCGGCGGTTGGCAAGCAAGGCCGGGTCACGGTGATCGGCCAGTGGGTCCAGGGTCAACTCCAGGCACAGCCCAGTGCCGACATGCGGGTCGAGCCCGGTGGCATTCTGGTGGTCGTCGGAAGTGACGAGAACATCCAGCGCTTCAGCGAGAAGACGGGCAGTACCGAGTTGAGTAAGGCGGGCGCCTTCGTCATTGCGGGCTACGGCGAAGTCGGTCGGAAGGTGGTTCAGCTGCTCGACGACGCCGGCGAGCGCACCCTGGTCCTCGATCGCGATGCGGCCGACGGTGTCGACGTGGTCGGCGACGTGATGGATCTCGAGGCGCTCGAGCGGGCCGGCGTCGCGGATGCCCAAGCGGTCATCGTGGCGGTCGACAACGACAGCGCGACGCTCTTCTCGACCGTGATCCTCAAAGACTTCGCGCCGGGGGTGCCGGTCATCGCGCGCGTCAACCAAGCGCAGAATGTCGAGCGAATCCATCGGGCCGGCGCCGACTTTGCGCTCTCGATCAGTCAGGTGTCCGGCCAGATTCTGGCCGGGCGACTCCTCGGTCAGGAGTCGATCTCGGTCAATCAGCAGCTCAAGGTGCTCAAGGTCTCCGCCAAGGGGCTGGAGGGCCGGCGCCCTGCGGACCTCGGTGTCCGCGAGTCGACGGGCTGTTCGGTGGTGGCGGTGGGGCGCGACGAGGAGGTCCTCCTCGACCTCTCGGGCGACTTCCGCTTTCAGTCGGGCGACGAGGTCTACCTCTGCGGCAGCGTCGACGCGACGCAAGAGTTCCTGCGCGAGTTCCCGCAAGAGCGGGGTGCAGCGTCAGACGCCTGAGCGGAGCTTGTCGAGCTTGGCCTCGCGCCGCTCTTCGATGCGCTTGCGCTCGAGGAGGTACTCCTCTTCGGCCTGAGCGGCCGCCGCCGGGTCGGCTTGCTGCTTCGCCTGGTCGCGGTGGAGAATCTCGAGTTCGGCGATCTCGGCCTGCGCCTTGCTCCGCACTTCGGCCATCTTCGCCCGGGTTTCGTCGCTGAGGGCGTCTTCGCTGGGTCGTTCGATACCCTGTTTCTCGAGGCGCTCGAGAGCCAGTTCGTAGGCCGATTTCATGCAGCGAGATTACCACCGAGTTCTCTTCCTTTTTGTCGACGGCGTCGGCTTGGCGCCCGCGTCCGAGACGAATCCGCTGTCGACCACCGAGCTGCCGACCTTCACGAGGTTGCTCGGCGGTCCGCTCACGATCGAGCGGGTGGTGCGGCGGCCGCGTCTGCTACTTGAGGGGATTGATGCCTGCCTGGGAGTCGAGGGCCTGCCGCAGAGCGCGAGCGGACAGACGAGCCTCTTTACGGGCGTCAACGGCGCCGAGGTGATGGGGCGCCATCTGACCGCGCTTCCGGGGCCGACCCTGCGAGCGGTGATCGAGGAGGAGAGCCTCTTCTCGAAGCTCAAGCTCCGTGGGCTTTCGCCGACCTTCGCCAACGTCTACTCGCCGAAGTATCTGGACCTCCTGGCCGCCGGGCGAGCCCGCCCGTCGGCGACCTCGTTGACGGTTTCCGCCGCCGGTGTCCCTTTGCGCACTCTCGAGGACCTTCGGCGCGGTGCAGGTGTCTCCTGGGACATCGAGCGCGACCTCTTTTCCGAACGGGGAGAACTCGACCTCGAGCGCATCCCGGCGGACGAGGCGGGACGACATCTCGCCGCGATCGCGGGGGATCACGACCTGACGCTCTACGAGACGTTCCTGACCGACCTCGCCGGGCACGAACGGTGGGGAGTCACCGCCGAGGAGGCGCTGCGCCGTATCGACGGGCTCCTGGGCGGCGTCCTCGAGGCGATTCCAGACGAGGTCACCGTGCTCTTGTCCTCCGATCACGGCAACGTGGAGGACTCCACGTCGCGGCGTCACACCCTCCATCCGGTGCCCCTCCTGGTCGTGGGGCCTTTGGCTCAGGAGTTCGCGGACGTCCGCTCGATTGTGGACATCACGCCGCGGCTGGTCGAACAGCTCGGGCGAGACGTGCCAACCTGACGCGGCGGAAGGGAGACGGGCTCCCCATCTTGACGTGGCGGTCGTGTGCGCTTGCGGCGTCCATGCCGACTCGACGGACCCGTCCGAAGAGGCATCGGTCTTGCTTTCGTTTTGGGTCCTTTGTGGGTCTTTTTGGAAACGTAGTGGGGAGGACTTTGCTTAGATGATCGAAGCCCAGAGTCTGACCAGGAGATATGGAGACTTCCTGGCGGTGGATCGCATCTCGTTCTCGGTCGACGAGGGCGAGATCGTCGGCATTCTCGGGCCCAACGGCGCGGGCAAGACGACCACCATTCGCATGATCACCGGCTTTCTGCCGCCGACCTCGGGTCGGGTAACGGTCGCCGGCCGAGACATCGTCGAGAACTCTCTGGTGGCGCGTCGTGAACTCGGCTACCTGCCCGAGAACGTCGCGCTCTACACGGAGATGCGCGTCAACGAGTACTTGGTCTACCGAGCGCGTCTGTTCGGCATCTCGGGGGCCGAGGCGAAGGCGCGGATCGGCGAGGCGCTCGACCGCTGTCTGCTCACCGACGTGAAGAACCAGATCATCGGCACCCTGTCGAAGGGTTACCGACAGCGGGTCGGCCTGGCGGCGGCCATCCTGCACCGGCCCAAGGTGCTGGTGCTCGACGAGCCGACGATTGGCCTCGATCCGAAGCAGATCGTGGCCATCCGCGATCTGATTCGTGGACTCGCCAAGGAGAGCACGCTCCTGCTCTCGACCCACATCCTTCCCGAAGTCGAGCTGCTTTGCGACCGCGTGATGATCATCGATCGCGGTCAGATCATCGCGGAGGGGACGCCGGGAGCGCTCCAGGAGCGCTGGCTCGGCAATCCGGTGGTGAAGGCCGAGCTCGACTCGCCCGACTCCGGGGCGGCGGATCGCTTCGCGCAGATCGACGGGGTGGTCGACGTACGAGCTGTCGCCGAGCGCCCGGCTGCGCTCGAGATCGAGTGCGAAACCGGACGTGACCTGCGCGCGGAGATCTTCAAGGCTGCGGTGGCTGGCTCGCTGACGCTGGTCGAGCTGACCGAGGTCAAAGCCTCGCTCGAAGACGTCTTCGTTCGCCTGACGACCACCGAGGAGGCTCGTCTCGAGAGCGAGGCGGCCGGCGCGTCCGAGCCGACCTCGACCGACGAGGAGCTGCCGTCATGACCGGCATCTGGGCGAACCTGGTGCGAGAGCTTCGCGCCTACTTCTTTTCACCGCTGGCTTACGTCGTGCTGACCATGATCATGGTCATCAACGGCGTCGTCTTCACGCTGATCGTCGCCTTCCTGAACGATCCGCGCGCCGGAGCCGCTGCGGCGCCGCTACAGCTCTTCTTCGGCCAGACGCTCTTCTTTTGGTTGGTGCTGCTGTTCGTGACGCCGATTCTGACCATGCGGCTGCTGAGCGAAGAGCGCCGGAGCGGCACGATCGAGGTGCTGATGACCGCACCGGTCACCGAGACGCAGATCGTGGTCGGCAAGTACCTCGCCGCGCTCACCTTCTACGTCGTCCTCTGGCTGCCGACGTTGGTCTACGCGCTGATCATCGACTACCACGGAGATCTCGACTGGGGGCCGGTCGCCTCCGGCTACCTGGGCATTTTCGGTATCGGCGCGCTCTTCCTGGCGGTCGGCACCTTCGCGTCGACGCTCTCCCGAAGTCAGCTGGTGGCGGCGATTGCGACCTTCGCGCTCTTGATGCCGCTCTTCATCGCCGGCCTCCTCGCGGGGCTGTTCAACAACGAAATGCTCAAGCAGGCGTTCAGCTATCTGAATCTGTGGCAGCACATGGACGAGTTCTCCCAGGGGATCGTCGACACTCGGCATCTCGTCTACTACCTGGCGGCAACTGTCTTCTTTCTCTTCCTGGCGGCTCGCTCGCTGGAAACCCGGAAGTGGAGGTAGCGCGATGAGTGACGGCAACAACACCCGAAAGAAAGCGGTCGCGGCCTCGACGCTAGGAGCCGGCGTCCTCCTGGCCGTAGCACTCCTGATCATCGTCAACTACTTCGGCTGGAAGTACCACAGCCGCTGGGACTGGACCAGTTCGCAGGTCTTCAGCCTCTCCGAGAAGAGCCTCAACGTGATCGGCTCGCTCGATCGAGACGTCGAAGCGATCGTCTTCTTGAGCCCCGGTGACGTGGAGATCTACGGCCCGGCGGTCGAGCTCTTGGCCCGCTACGAGGCGGAGTCCCAGCGTTTTACGGTGCGCACACTCGATCCGGACAAGAACCCAGCCGAGGCGCAGAGTCTGATCGACAAGTACCAGATCAGCCAGCTCAACACCGTGGTCTTCGAGGCCGGCGACGATCGTCGTCTGGTCGAGAGCAACGATCTCGCGGAGTTCGACTACTCGGGCATGCAGTCCGGCCAGCCGGCAAAGCTCGTGGCGTTCAAGGGTGAGCAGATGTTCACCGGTGCGATTCTCGAGCTGGTCGAGCAGCGCAAGCCGAAGATCCTCTTCACCTCTGGTCACGGAGAGGCGCCGCTCGATGACATGTCGGGGCGGGGTCTGAGTACCGCGCAGGATCTTCTCGGGCGCGACAACTTCCAGATCGAGGCGTGGGCCTCGCTCGGCCAACCGAGCGTTCCCGAGGGCACCGACCTTCTGGTGATCGCGGGTCCTACCAGCGCCTTCCTCGAGCCGGAAGTCGCCGTGCTCCGTCAGTACCTCGACGGCGGCGGTCGGTTGCTGGCGATGCTCGATCCGATTCTCGGCGAGAGCGCGCTATCGACTACCGGCCTCGAAGAACTGCTGGCCGGCTACGGCATCGAGGTAGGAGCCGATGTGGTGGTCGATCCGGGCAATCCGCTGCCGTTCTACGGTGCGGAGACCTTCTTTGTGAACTCCTACGGACCTCACCCGATCACGCGGACGCTCGACGAGACGCAGCTGCCGGTGATCTTCCCGCTCGCTCGCTCGATTCGAGCGGCCGACGGTGCCGACGGCGCAGAGCTCTTGCAGACCGGGCCCGAAGGCTGGGGTGAGACCGACCTCGTGAATCTGGGTGCGGTCGAGGAGGGAGACGATGACCTCGCCGGCCCGGTCGCGCTCGGCGTGGCGGTCGAGATGGGGGGTGCGACTGCGCCTGCCGCCGATGCCGTCTCGGAGGAGAGCCTCGAAGCGGGAGCCGAAGCGGTTCAGGAGGAGATGCCGCTGCGCCTCGTCGTCTTCGGAGACTCCGACTTCGCCACCAACAGCCACCTGGCCAACGTTGGCAACCCCGAGCTGCTCGCCAACACGATGAACTGGTTGGTCGAACGTGAGACGCTGCTCGGCATTCCTCCCAAGGAGCCGGAGCAGTCCAAGATGAGCCTGACCGAGGGGCAGCTTCGGTTCTTGAACTGGCTCGTTCTGGCCGTCCTGCCGGGTCTGGCGATCGCCGCTGGGCTCGCGATGCACCTGCGTCGCCGGAGGTAACCGTGCAACCCCGTACGCTGCTCGTTCTCTCTCTCGTCGTTGCCGCGCTCGCGGCGTTTATCTGGTTCGTCGAACGGGACCTGCCCGGTTCCGACGAGCGGGTTCAGTTGGAGAAGCGCGTCGTCTCGATCGACTCGCAAGACATCTCTGAACTGATCATCGAGCGCGATGGTCAGCGCGTGCACCTGACGCGCTCGGCGGAGGCGGTGAAGCCCGAAGTCGAGGTCGAGGACGCCGAGCCGATGAAGCGCGAGTGGCGTCTTCTTGAGCCGCTCGATGCGCGCGCCGATCGGGCCAAGGCCGACCGGCTAGCCGACACGCTGGCGCTGATCGAGAAGGCGCGCACGCTCGACGAGGTCGAGCCGTCGGCCGTGGGTCTCGACGCACCCCGAGCGGTCGTCACGCTGCGGACACCGGACGACGAGGTCGAGCTCGCGATCGGAACCGAGATCCCGGCGACCACCAACATGATTCTCGGACGGGGAGGGGAGACCTTCGCGGTCGCGAATGCCGTTTGGACTCAGCTCGAGATCGACCCGGGCGACTGGCGCAGCCGAGATCCTTTCCCGCTCCACCGGAACGCCGTCGAGCGCGCCGAGCTCACCAACGCCGAGGGGGGCGTTGTCTTGACACGGCGGGAGGACGACTTCTGGCTCGAGTTGCCGATGGCCGACGCCGCCGAGAAGGAGCTCGTCGACGAGCTGCTCGACGCGATGTTCACCGTCGAGGTCGAGGAGTTCCTGGACGAACCGTCGCTCAGTCTCGAAGAGATGGGGCTCGCCGAGCCCGAGGCGCGTCTCGAGGTGGCCTTCACGAGTCTCGACGCTCCTTCGGTTCTCGAGGTCGGCGCCGCCAGCATCTCCGAGACGGACCAACGCTATGCGCGGATCGACGGTCAGTTGGTGACGCTTGGAACTGGACTCGACAGCGCTCTCGCGAGGGCGCCCTCGGAGTGGCAGGCGTCGTCGTGGACGGCGCTCGAGGTCTTTGAAATCGACTCGTTCCGGGCCGTCGACGGCCAGGGCGAGGTGCTCCTCGAGAGATCGGGCGCCGACTGGGCGCGTGACGGAGTTCGGATCTCGTATCAGCCGGTGAGCGACTTCCTCTACGCGCTGACCGGCGCTGCGGGCGAACGCGTCGTCTCGAGAGACGACGCGGGGGTTTTGCTCTCAGAACCCTCCCTCGAGCTCACGCTCGAGGGCGGTCCGGGCGAAGAGGTCTTGGCGCTCCACGACACGATGGTGTCGGCGATTGCGACGCGCGAGGGCCGCGACTTCGTGCTCGAGCTGTCCGAGGGGACCGTCGAGGATCTGCGACTCAAGCTGCAGGCGATTCGCGACGAGCCGGTGCTCGGCGAAGAATCGGTCGAAGAGGACGAGGGGTAGCTTCTCCGCGTGCTGTGGCCGGCGTGAGACGAGCCGGCTAGGTCGTCCTAGCCACCGTCCTGGTACTCACCGAAGACCGACCGCAGCTCGTCCGAGATCTCGCCGAGTGTGACCTCGGCACGAACGCAGTCGAGGATCGAGGGCATCAGATTGCGTCCCTCGCGGGCGTCGGCGACGAGGCGTTCGCGGGCGCTCTTTGCACGCTCCGCGTTCCGCCGCTCGCGGAACGCGCGCAGTCGCTCGACCTGGTTCCGCTCCGACGCCTCGTCGATGCGAAGGAGATCGGTCGGCGGTTCGGCGTCGAGCTCGAAGGCGTTGACGCCGACCACGATCTCCTCGCCCGACTCGACCGCCCTCTGGGTCGAGTAGGCGGCGTCGCCGATCTCTTCCTGCTGGAAGCCACGCTCGATCGCCGGGAGAGCTCCCCCCATTTCGTCGATGCGCTCGATGTAGCGGCGGGCACGGTCGACGATCTCATCGGTGAGGGCCTCGATCGCGTGCGCGCCCCCGAGCGGGTCGGCGACGTCGGCGATGCCCGACTCGTGGGCGAGGAGTTGTTGGGTTCGCAGAGCGATGCGCGCCGACTCTTCGGTCGGTAGCCCGAGCGCTTCGTCACGCGAGTTGGTGTGCAGCGACTGCGTGCCGCCGCAGACCGCGGCGAGCGCCTGGATCGCCACGCGCACGACGTTGTTGTCCGGCTGCTGGGCGGTGAGCGTCGAACCGGCCGTCTGCGTGTGGAACCGCAGCCACGAGGAGCGCTCGTTCTTCGGCGCGAAGCGCTCGGTCATCAGCTCGGCCCAGAGCCGTCGCGCGGCGCGGAACTTTGCGACCTCTTCGAGGAAGTGGTTGTGGGCATTGAAAAAGAAGGAGACGCGCGGCGCGAAGGAGTCGACGTCGAGACCTCGGTCGACCGCGGCCTGGACGTAGCAGAGGCCGTTGGCCAGGGTGAACGCGACCTCCTGTACCGCCGTGCAGCCCGCTTCGCGCATGTGGTAGCCGGAGACCGAAATGGTGTTCCATCGCGGCACACGCTCGGCGCAGAACTCCATGATGTCGGTGACCAACTTCAACGAGGGGCGTGGCGGATAGATGTGCGTACCGCGCGCGGCGTACTCCTTGAGGATGTCGTTCTGCACTGTGCCGCCGACCTTCTCCCAGGCGACGCCCTGCTCTTCTGCGACGACTAGGTAGAAGGCGAGCAGGATCGGCGCTGTCGAGTTGATGGTCATCGACGTGGTGACCCGATCGAGCGGTATGCCGTCGAATAGTCTGCGCATGTCGTCGATCGAGTCGATCGCGACGCCGACCCGTCCCACCTCTCCGCGCGACATCGAGTGGTCCGAGTCATAGCCGATCTGGGTCGGGAGATCGAAAGCGACCGAGAGTCCGCTGGTGCCCTGCTCCAAGAGAAACCGGTAGCGACGGTTGGACTCGGTGGCGTCGGCGTAGCCGGCGTACTGGCGCATCGTCCAGAGGCGCTTGCGGTACATCTCCGCGTAGAGGCCACGTGTGAAGGGGAACCGGCCCGGCTCCTCGGTCTCTCCGGAGGGCGGCCCGTAGCTCGACTCGAGCTCGATGCCCGACGACGTCTGAGGTGTGTTGCGCTCGTCTTCACCACGACTCATGGTGAGCAGAGTATCGACCTCGATCGATGTCCCGCAACATGTAGACGTAGCCGATTTTCAGACCGCAAGATATAGGGTCCTGTTCTTGACTTGCAGCGGACCGACGGTTAGATTTGCGCGGTACTTTTGTCTCTCCACTCCCGCGTCCTCCGCACCCTTCATCATGTCGACTGAGACACGTCTCGAGACCGGTCGAACGGCGGCCGACTCGACGGCAAGAGAGCGCCTTCGATTCGAGCGCGTTCGTAGCCGCGAGGGCGTCGATCCGTTCTCCGAAGTCGAGTGGGAGAGGCGTACGGCTCGCATCGCTGCACCCGACGGGTCGACGGTGTTCGAGCAGCACGACGTCGAGGTGCCGAAGGCGTGGTCGGCGTCGGCGACCAATGTCGTGGTGAGCAAGTACTTTCGCGGTCGCGCGAATAGCGACACGCGAGAGCGGAGTGTTCGACAGTTGATCGGTCGAGTCGTCGACACGATTGCCGACTGGGGGCGTGCCGACGGCTACTTCGAAGACGATCGCAGCGCCGACACCTTCGCCGCCGAGTTGCAGCACCTGCTCCTCCATCAGGCCGCCGCGTTCAACTCGCCGGTCTGGTTCAACGTCGGCGTGCACGAGAGGCCGCAGTGCTCGGCCTGCTTCATCAATTCCGTCGAGGACTCGATGCCGTCGATCCTCGACCTCGCCAAGACCGAGGGCATGCTGTTCAAGCGCGGCTCCGGAACGGGCACCAACCTCTCGGTTCTGCGCGGCGCTCGTGAGGAACTGTCGGGTGGCGGCATCGCGTCCGGCCCGGTGTCGTTCATGCGTGGCTTCGACGCCTTCGCCGGAGTGATCAAGAGCGGTGGGTCGACGCGGCGCGCCGCGAAGATGGTCATCCTCAATGCCGACCATCCGGACATCAAGGAGTTCGTCTGGTGCAAGGCGAAGGAGGAGAAGAAGGCGCACACGCTCATCGCCGCCGGCTACGACGCGAGCTTCAACGTCACCGGCGGAGCCTACGACTCGGTTCTTCACCAGAATGCGAACCACTCGGTGCGTGTGACCGACGAGTTCATGCGCGCGGTCGAAGAGAACGGCGAGTGGTCGACCCGCACCGTTCGCGAGGGGGAGCCGTTCGAGACGTTGGGCGCCCGCGAGCTGCTGCAGGACATCGCCGACGCGACCTGGCTCTGCGGCGATCCGGGAATCCAGTTCGATACGCCGATCAACGAGTGGCACACCTGCCCGGAGAGCGGGCGCATTCACGCCAGCAACCCGTGCAGTGAGTACATGTTCCTCGACGACAGCGCCTGCAACCTGGCGTCGCTGAATCTCCTCTCCTTCTACGACGAAGAGAACGAGAGCTTCGACGTCGACGGTTTCGTGCACGGCTGTGAGCTTCTGATCACTGCGCAGGAGATCGTCGTCGATCGCTCGTCCTATCCGACCGAAGCGATCGAACAGAACTCGATGGCCTACCGGCCGCTCGGTCTCGGCTACGCCAACCTCGGCGCGCTGCTGATGGCGAGAGGCCTCGCCTACGACTCCGATGCTGGCCGCGACTTTGCCGCAGCGTTGACCGCTCTGCTCACGGGTGCGGGCTATCGGCAGTCGGCGCGCATCGCGCGTGCTCGGGGCGCCTTCGACGGCTACGCCGCGAACCGCGAGCCGATGCTGCAGGTGATGAGGAAGCACCGCGCGGCTCTCCAAGGCGTCGACACTGCGCACGTGCCGCTACCGCTGGCCAAGGCGTGCCGCCAGACGTGGGACGAGGTGGTCGACCTCGGTGAGTCGCACGGCTACCGCAATAGCCAGATTTCGGTGATCGCTCCGACCGGCACGATCGCGTTCATGATGGACTGCGACACGACCGGCATCGAACCCGACATCGCTCTCGTGAAGTACAAGAAGCTCCACGGTGGCGGCATGATCAAGCTGGTCAATGGAACGGTGCCGACCGCCCTCCGTCGCCTCGGCTACGAGACCGCGCAGATTCAGGAGATCGTCGAGTACATCGAAGCAAATGAAACGATCGAGGGCGCCCCCTGGCTCGCGGACGAGCACCTTGCGGTGTTCGACTGCGCCTTCCGACCGGCCAACGGCATGCGCTCGATCCATCACCTCGGCCACCTGAAGATGGTGGCGGCGGTGCAGCCCTTTGTCTCCGGCGCGGTCAGCAAGACGATCAACATGCCGGAGGCGTCGACCTCTGAAGAGATCTTCGACGCCTATCTGGAGAGCTGGCGCCTCGGTCTCAAGGCGGTGGCGATCTACCGCGACGGCTGCAAACGCAGTCAGCCTCTTTCGACGACCAAGAGCTCCACGCCACCGGCCGACGAGGAGGGGCACCCCGCGCGTCGCCGCCTGCCGGCGGAGCGCCGGGCGGTGACTCACAAGTTCTCCGTCGGTGGCCACGAGGGCTACATCACGGTCGGCATGTACGAGGACGGTCTGCCAGGCGAGATGTTCCTGGTCATGGCCAAGGAGGGGTCGACCATCTCGGGCTTGATGGACACGATCGCCACCTCGGTGTCAATCGCGTTGCAGTACGGAGTGCCGCTCGAAATTCTGGTCGACAAGTTCACGCATATGCGCTTCGAGCCTTCGGGCTTTACGAAGAACTCCGAGATCCCGATCGCCAAGTCGATCGTCGACTATGTCTTCCGATGGTTGGCTTCGAAGTTCCTCGACGCCGAGCAGCGGGAGTCGGTCGGACTCGTGCGCCGCGATGAGCCTGTGGAGGAGCCCACTGAAGCCGAAGCGGAAACGGGCTCTAATGTAACCTTCTTGCAACAACAAGATGCTCCCCCCTGCGCCGATTGCGGCTCGATCATGGTTCGGAACGGAACCTGCTACAAGTGCTTGAACTGCGGCTCGACGAGCGGCTGTGGTTGATGCCCAATCCCCTTTACAACGGTTGTTTATCGCGGGCGCTTCGCTCGCGTGATTTTTCTAGCCGGGTCCTCGTGGCCCGAAACTGTGGCAGGCGAGTCCGTCGAGCCGCAAGGACTCGGACCTCAAGGTCCAGGTAGCCCCTGACCGGGGCGGGAGGCAGAAAAAAATGGTAGCGAGGAAAAAGGCCGCACCGAAACGGAAGGCCACCAAAAAGAAGGCTGTGAAGAAGAAGGCCACCAAGAAGAAGGCCGCGCCGAAGAAGAAGGCGACCAAGAAGAAGGCCGTGAAGAAGAAGGCGACGAAGAAAAAGGCCACAAAGAAAAAGGCCGTGAAGAAGAAGGCGACCAAGAAGAAGGCCGCGCCGAAGAAGAAAGCGACCAAGAAGAAGGCCACGAAAAAGAAGGCCGTGAAGAAGAAGGCGACGAAGAAGAAGGCCGCCCCGAAGAAGAAGAAGGCGACCAAGAAGAAGGCCACGAAAAAGAAGGCCGTGAAGAAGAAGGCGACGAAGAAGAAGGCCGCCCCGAAGAAGAAGAAGGCGACCAAGAAGAAGGCCACGAAAAAGAAGGCCGTAAAGAAGAAGGCGACGAAGAAGAAGGCCGCGCCGAAGAAGAAGGCGACCAAGAAGAAGGCCACGAAAAAGAAGGCCGTAAAGAAGAAGGCGACGAAGAAGAAGGCCGCCCCGAAGAAGAAGGCGACCAAGAAGAAGGCTACGAAGAAGAAAGCCACCAAGAAGAAGGCCGCTCGCAAGCCGGCCCGTCGCAAGAAGAAGTAGGGCGAGTTCGAACTCGCGACAGCGCGCCCCCCTGGAGCCCGAGCCGTCGCTCGGGCTCCACGCGGGGCGATTTTCTTTCTGAACCAAAATCCAAGCGCAGCGCCGTCGCGTAGACTCAGACGCTATGAAGAGACTCGGACGCCCCCTTCAACGAGTCCTACTCGGGTTGGCGCTGGTCCTGACGACCTCCTGCGCAGCGGGCCCCGCGACCGACGCGGCGGACAGCGAAGCCGCTCCGAGCTTCGACCTCGCGTCGCTCGGAGGTGAACGCGTTCAGTCGTCCCAGCTCGAGGGCAAGGTGACGCTGCTCGAGTTCTGGGCGACCTGGTGCACGCCGTGTGTTGCGCAGGCGAGAATTCTCGAGCCGTTGCACGAGGAGTTTGCCGCCCGAGGCGTCGAGTTCCTGGCGATCAGCCTGGGAGAGGACCAGGCGACGGTCCAGGCGTACGTCGACAAGACACCGTTTCCCTATCCGGTGCTTCTCGATCCGAACGACGAGCTGAGCGGCCGCCTCGGCATCTACGCTCTGCCGACGGTAATGATCGTCGACCAGTCGGGCGAGGTCGCCTATCGGCAGCCGGGTCTATCGAGCGGCGAGGTGCTCCGCCGCGTGCTGGAAGAAGCCGTCTCCGGCTGAGCTACTCGAGTACCACCAGGTTGACTCGGCGATTCCGGGATCGACCCTCGCTCGTCGCGTTGTCTTCGAGTGGCTGCGATTCGCCGTAGGAGATCACCGACGTACGGTGGAGCGGGAAGCCGTGTGCACGGTTCAAGTAGAGCCGTACCGCCTCCGCCCTTTCCCGGCCGAGCTCGAGGTTGTGGCCGTCGCTGCCGCTCGAGTCCGTGTGCCCTTGAATCTCGATGTAGACGCCGGCGTTCCGCTCGGCGAGTTCCTGTGCGAACTCATCGAGGGCCGCCTTGGCCTCGTCGGCGAGCTCCGCTCCGTTGACGGCGAAGCGAACCTGCTCGTCGCTGAAGACTCTCTCGTAGACGAGCTTGCCCTGCGCGAGCTTGCCGGCGGCGATCGCCCGCTCCAGCGCCTCGCGAGCGGTCTCAGAGAGTTCGCCGATCTCGGACTCCTGCTGCTCGAGTCGCGCTTCGTGATCGAGGATCATGTCCTGGCTCTCTTCGATCATCGACTCCGCTCCGTCGAGTCGCTCGCCGACCCGCTGTTCCGAATCGGATACCTGGGTGCGCGCGTACTTCTTGGTCGCGCATCCAGGCAGGAGGATCAAGATGGCCAAGGCGGCCGTCAGGGCTGTCGTCCGTTTGCTCATGGGTTCCGTCTCCCCGGAGATACGAGAAATGGTGTCGATGTGTCGAGTGCCTACGTCACTTGGGAGACCCTGGGAGGGTCCCGACGTACTCTCGGCGATGGTCTACCTTCCGGTTCCTTCCGCGCACCTCGACACGAATGTTTCTTGGGCGAGTCTGCCCGATTCCGCTGGTAGGAAATCCGAGGATGTACTGGGAGCGCACTTCGTTGATGAACGCCTCGGAAGCGTGGGAAACGTTAGCAGGATCGACGATCGAATGAAACCGACCGCCGGTGACCCAGGAGAGGAGTCGGAGGGGATCGGAGCTCCAAGGTTCCTCCGTCTTGCCCTCGGGTCGACGGCCGACGAGCGCCACGACATGCACCGGGACCTCGGCCCGCCGCGCGATCGTGCGAGCGTCACGCGGGCTGATCTCGCTCGCGTTGTCGATGCCGTCCGTGATCAAGAGAACCGCACCCCGCCAGGCCGAGTCGGCGTCGATCAACGTGGGAATGCGACCGACCGCGTCGTGGATCCCGGTTCGACCGAACGGCTTCCAAAGTGAGGCCCAGCTCTCGATGATGGTGCGCTCGGCGACGGGCTCCGGTTCGACGACGACGCCGGAGGCCGCGAAGGTTGCGAGCGTATAGAGATCGCCGGGCTCGCTCCGATCGAGCAGCCGCCCGAGTAGCTCGCGGCTGAGCTCCAGCTTGGGTCGTCCGCCCATGCTCCCCGACAGGTCCTGGAGGACCAGCGTGTGGACGGGCGCGCCCGTCGAGTGCTCGAAGCTCGAGATGCGGGTTCGGTGGCCGTCGACATAGAGCGAGAAGTCGTCGACCTCCAGGCTGTCGACAAACCGAGCACCGGAGCGCACGACGACCGGCACCAGGACCTGCTCGACCGAGACACTCTCGCTGAAAGACGACGGTTCCTGCGTCAGGTTGTCGGAAGGTGCCAGAGCCACCGACAGCGTCGCTGCGACGAGGAGAGCCGAGGCGCCTCGGGCTCGAGAGAACGGTCTGTCGCCTCCGCTCGGCACCTTCGTGTATAGGTTACACGGTCGGGAGGGATTGAGTATCCTGGAGAGATGGAGCCGATCAATATCCGCAACCTATCGATCAAGTGCGGTAACTGCGAGACCTATCAGACGCTGTCGGGCTTCTCGCAGTCTGGCGACTGGAACGTCTATACCTACGAGTGTGAGAACGACGTCTGCGATCCGGCGGTGACCAAGACCCTTCTGGAGGTGCCCGGCGAGTTCGACGCCTTCGCTCGCCGAGACCCGGAATGGCGGGGTGGCGGCCGGCACGGAGAGGATCTGGGCGTGTCTTCCGACGAGTCCTGAGGCGAGCGCCGCTGTGCTAGTCTGGCGCCCGAAAAATTGCGGTTTCGCCCGGCTGGCGAGCCGCTCCACTCGAGGCGAGAGGGAGCCATGAAGACCATTGTTCACATTGTAGGAACGGGCACGATCGGCGAGCCGTTGATCGGTCTCTTTACCGATTTCCGTGACCGGATGGGTATCGACGAGGTCACGTTCCACAAGCGGACGCCGTTGGCGTCGGACAAGTCGCGTCTCGAGCACCTGATGTCGCGCGGCGCACTGCTGGCAACCGACGCCGAGCGCGTCGAGGACTTCGAGCGGCTCGGACACAAGGTCTCCATGACCCATGAGGAGGCGCTTGCCCGGGCGACGGTGGTCATCGACTGCACGCCGGCCGGCAATCGGCACAAGGAGCTCTACGAGAGCCTCGAAGGCCCCAGAGGATTCCTCGCCCAGGGGAGTGAGTTCGGCTTCGGCAAGCCCTACGCGCGTGGCGTCAACGACGAGTCGCTCATCGCTGGCGAAGACCGGTTCATGCAGATCGTCTCGTGCAACACGCACAACATCACGACGCTGATCCGCACGCTGTGCGAAGAGGGCGGCGAGTACGCCCTCGACAAAGGTGTCTTCGTCTGCATGCGGCGCGCGAACGACATCACGCAGGAGGGGAGCTTCATTCCTGCGCCGTCCGTCGGCCGCCACGACGACGCTCGCTTCGGCACCCATCATGCGCGCGACGCTCACTCGCTTTTCCAGACGATGGGCAAAGACTTCGACCTCTTCTCGAGCGCAGTCAAACTCAATACGCAGTACATGCACTCGATCTGGTTCCAGATCGGCTTCACGCACGACATCAGCCAGGACCAGGTGCTCGAGCGCCTGCGCGCCAACGCCCGCGTCGCGGTCACCGATAAGCAGCACGCAAACGTCGTGTTCAGTTTCGGCCGGGACCACGGCTACTATGGCCGCATCCTCTCGCAGACGGTTGTCGTGGTGCCGACGCTTCAGGTGCGCGAGCGCGAACTCTACGGCTTCTGTTTCACGCCGCAGGATGGAAACTCGCTGCTGTCGTCGGTTGCGGGCGCGCTCTGGATGATCGACTCCGACTGGGAGTCGGTGCGCGATCGCCTGACGCCCATCCGGCGTTGGCTCTACACAGAAATCTGAGGATAGACCCACGACGCTGCGCTTCAGGGACCTGGCGATCGAAGGCCGATCCCGAGCCGGCGACGCGACCTGGTTTCGGGTCAACCCGCCGGGACTTGCCCTCGATGTCGGGCGCGGTTCGCTGCGTCTGAGCGGGACCCGCGACCTCTTTCTCAGTCACGGGCATCTCGACCACGCCACCGGACTGCCGTTTCTGCTCTCGCACCATGCGATGCAGCGGTCGTCCGAGACGACGCGGGTCTACTGTCCGCAGGAGACGGCCTCGGCCTTAGAGCGTTGGATTCAGGCGGGCGAGGAGCTCGAGGCCAAACCGTTCGACTACGAGTTGATCGCGCTCGCCTCGGGCGATCGCGTCGACCTGCCGCTGGGGTTCACTGCCGAAGCGTTCTCGACCCGTCACCCGGTGCCGAGCCTGGGATACCACCTGTTTCGTAGCCGTCGACACCTGGCTCCAGAGTTCGAGGGGCGGGCCGAGGAGGAGATTGCGGAGCTCCGGAGGCAGGGCGTCGAGGTGAGCGTCACGACCGAGGATCACACCCTCTCCTACTGCGGCGATACCGGTGTCGAGTTGCTCGAGGTCGAGCCGCGGCTCTTCACGGCGGGCGCGCTGCTCTTGGAGACGACCTACATCGACGCCGAGTTCGAGTCGCGCGCGCGGCGGTTCGGCCATCTACTGCTCGACGACCTGGTGGTTCACGAGGAGAGGTTCGAGAACGAGCTGATCGTTCTCCACCACCTCAGCCGACGGCACAGACCTTCGGACCTTCGGCGTCGGGTCGACGAGCGCCTGCCGCGCCTGCGCGAGCGCATTCACGTTTGGGGGGCGGATTGATGAGCGACGTCGTCGAGTACAGCATGGAGATCGAGGTCACGGTGGAGAAGTTGGTGGCCGGCGGGGACGGCCTGGCGCGCCACGAAGGCAAGCCGGTCTTCGTGAGGCGCTCGGCACCTGGAGATCGGGTCCGTGTGGGCGTCGTGAATCGTCGGCGCGACTACCTTCGAGCGGAGGTCCTCGAAGTGCTGGAACCGGGTCCGGGACGGCGACAGCCCCCCTGCCCGCACTTCGCAGATTGTGGAGGGTGCGATCTCCAGCACCTGGACGATGCGTTGCAAGTCACTCTGAAGGCCGATGCCGTGCGCGAAACGCTATTGCGCATCGGCAAGTTCGAACTCCCCGAGAACCTCGAGGTGCACGCAGCCGGTGCGTTTGGCTATCGGATTCGCAACGGGATCCGGATCGAGCCCCAGGAGTCGGGTGGATACGCGGTCGGCTACCGCAAGCCCGGCAGTTGGAAGTTGGTGCCGATCGAGAGCTGCCCCGTCCTCGTGCCGGAGCTCGAGACGTTCGTCCAGGGGCTCTCGGAAGCGCTTCCGGTCGAAGGCACGCCGGAGCGATTGGATCTGGCCGTGGGAGACGACGGTCGCGTGACCTCGGCACCGGTGGTCGAAGGCCTCGGACACGGTGAAGTGACGCGCACGGTCGGCGGGCATACCTTCGCCTTCGACGCGCGATGTTTCTTCCAGGGCCACGCGGAGATGGCCGAGAAGCTCGCGGAGTTCACGGTCGGAGAGGAGACGGGGAGCGTAGCCTGGGACCTCTACGCTGGCGTCGGTCTGTTCAGTGTGCCGCTGGCCGAGCGCTACGAATCGGTGGTGGCGATCGAGGGCGACAACGCTGCAGCGCGGTATGCGCGCATCAACGCACGTCGCAACCGCGCCCGCAACCTCGAGGTCGTCTCCGGCGCCCTCGACTCGCGCATCGTGGATCTTCCGGAGGCGGTCGACCGAGTGGTCGTCGACCCGCCGCGCTCGGGCCTTACGCCGACCGTGGTGGAGACCCTCCTCGCCCGGCGGCCGCAGCGGCTGACCTACGTCTCGTGTCACGCGGCGGCGCTGGCGCGGGATCTACGCCGGCTCGGCGACAGCTATCGCCTGACCCGCGCGGCGCTGTTCGACCTCTTCCCACAGACCGGGCACATGGAGGCCGTCGTCCACCTCGAGCGGGTGGAGCAGGCGGGGTAAGCCGTAAGCCGCCTTCAGGAGGCGAGGAGCGGCTCGACCGCCGCTTCGACCTCGCCAGCTTCAGGGAAACGGCCGGTCGAGCGCTTCGAGTAGACCAGTTGGTCGCCGACCGTCACCTCGAAGACGCCGTCGCGCCCTTTGATCAGGCGCGGGGTGACTCCGAATCTATCTTCGAGCTCGGCCGCCAGACCGGCGGCACGGGGCTTGTAGTTTCAAACTACGCAGTATTGGATCGTAATCTCAGGCATCTGCTCCCTCTCTCGGGCGAAGTATATGCGAGCAGCGAGTTCGTCACATGGCGACGAAACCGACTCGCCGTGGCCGGCGTACTAGATCGCCGAGTGCCTCCGAGTAGCTCGGAATGGTGAGATAACATGGAGAATTCATGACCCAACGACCCACTGGATGTGCAACCAGCGAGCTCTCCGCCGTCGACCCGGAGGCGCCGAGAGGCGCTCCCGCAGTCGGCGAGAACATCGACGAGATCCGCTCCCGAATTGCGGTCCACGTTCGCGGAATCCTGACGGAGTTGGGGCTGGATCTCGCGGATCCGAATCTGAGTCGCACGGACGAGCGCGTGGCGGAGATGTACCTCGAGATGTTCCACGGGCTGCGCGAAGGCGCGGAGCCGAGCGTCACGACCTTCCCCAACGACGAGAAGTACAGCCACATGGTGATGGAGAAGGACATCCCCTTCTACTCGATGTGCTCCCATCACTTGGTGCCGTTCTACGGCCACGCGCACATCGCCTACATCCCGGGGGACACGATTATCGGCCTGTCCAAGTTCGGTCGAATTCTCGAGTTCTACGCCAAGCGCCCGCAGCTGCAGGAAC
This sequence comes from Candidatus Multivoradales bacterium, assembly GCA_965212505.1. Lineage (GTDB taxonomy): Bacteria > Acidobacteriota > Thermoanaerobaculia > Multivoradales > JAHEKO01 > JAHEKO01. The sequence continues at coordinate 3,056,909 of OZ243123.1, read as the reverse complement.
GCCTGACCGAGCAGGTCGCCGACTGTCTGGTCAAGCGCCTCGCACCGCGAGGGGCAATGGTGGTGATCGAGGCGCGCCATCTCTGTGTCGAAATGCGGGGTGTCAAGAAGCCGGGCGCCCTCACGGTGACCTCGGCGCTACGAGGGACCTTTCATGAGCGACCTGTCCGCGAAGAGTTCTTGGATCTACTGCGTCGCGCTTAGCCTGCTGCTCGTCGCACTCCCGGGAGCGCTCGAGGCGAAGAAGAAGAAGCCTCGCTCTCCGGAGGAGTTGACGAACTTTCTGCTCGGCCCCGATCGAGCGACGTGGCTGGTTGGCGCCATCAGCCGGATTGCAACAGACGCCGAGATCGGCCGATACCTGCGTTTGACGTCGGACGACGAGGCTGCCGGCTTCATCGAGGAGTTCTGGAGCAAGCGCCGCTCCGACAAGATCGCCTGGCCGAACCCACAGCCGCAGGGAATCTATGAGACGCGGGCGCGCGAGGCCGATACTCGCTACGCCGAAGGAGCGCGCGCCGGCCGCCGTTCCGACCGGGGCACGATTCATATCCTCTACGGAACGCCAGAGAAGGTGGACTACGAGGTGTCGAGTCGACCGGGCAGCGGGAACATCGAGGTCTGGAGCTATCCAAAGGGCGCTGAGGAGGGGCTGGACGGGGAGCGCCCCAAGCGGACGTACTACTTCGTGAAGCGGGGTGAGTACACCGTCGAGAGCCCGCCGCCGCCACGCCAGCGGCTTCGACCGAGAGCGGACGGACGGTGAGCGGGAACGGCCGACCCCGAGCGGTCCTCGCCGGGACCGGCGTGAGTGTGCCGCCGCGGCAGATCGACAACCACATGCTCTCGCGGGTCATGGAGACCGGCGACGAGTGGATCCGGGAGCGCAGCGGCATCGTGACGCGCCACTACGTCGAGCCCGGCGTCGCGTCGAGTGACCTCGGTGCGGAGGCCGCCGCGGCGGCGCTCGCCGATGCCCAGATGGAGGCCGGCGAGCTTGACTACATCGTCTGCGCGACGATGACACCCGATCACTACTTTCCCGGCTCGGGAACCTCGATTCAACAGAAGCTCGGCGTCGAGCCGCTACCGGCGCTCGACATTCGGCAACAGTGCGCCGGCTACGCCTACGGACTCCAGCTCGTCGATGCGTTGATCGGCTCGGGACAGGCGCGCCGGGTGCTGCTCGTCGGTGCGGACGTCCACAGTGCGCTCATGCCCTTCGAGCCGGAGACCTGGCAGGTCCTCCTGGGTGAGTCCGACGGCCCTCTGGACGAAGCTCAGTTCGAGTTCAACTCTCAGTTCCGAAACCTGGTCGTCCTTTTCGGCGATGCGGCGGGGGCGATGGTCTTCCGTGCGGAAGAGGACACCGACTCGGGGATTCTCGGCGCGACGCTCTTTGGCGATGGCGCCAAGAAGGACATCCTCTATGTGCCCGGCGTCGGCTCGGCTCATCGTCCCTGGGTCGATGCGGCGATGATCGAGGCCTCGGTTCAGGTGCCCGTCATGGACGGTCGCAAGGTTTTCAAGCTCGCGGTCAGCCGCATGCCGGGAGTGACACGTCAGCTACTCGAGGCGCACGACTTCGGCCTCGAGGACGTCGATCTGCTGGTCATGCACCAGGCGAACCTGCGCATCAACGAAGCTGCCCAGCGCATGCTCGGGCTGCCGGACGAGAAGGTCCACAACAACATTCAGCAGTACGGCAACACCACATCGGCGACCCTGCCGCTCGCCTTTCACGAAGCTCGAGCAGCCGGCAAGGCGCCGCCCGGATCGTTGGTCGCCTTCACTGCGCTGGGCGCCGGCCTCCACTGGGGCTCGGTGCTGCTGCGAGTCTGAGCGCCGTCGCTTGCGCCTCAGCGCTTTGCGATCTGGACAGAGATCTCTGCGAAGAGCCGCTTGGTGCGCTCCTGCCACGCCTCGTCGCTGAAGCTCGTGCGTGGCGCCGTCAGTTCGACCCGGCCCCCTTCGCGCGGGTCGTTGCGCACCTTGATACGCAGTTCGCCCCAGATCAAGGTCCAGTCGGCGGTCACCTCGATCTGGCGGTCAAACGGCTCTCCCGAGAGCTGCAGGGCGTCCAGCACTGCGGGCAGTAGCTTGCCCTCGCCGGCCAGATAGCGCTCCTCGTAGCGGCGGAAGATCGCGTGGCTGCCCGCAGGAATGCGGTAGTTGTCGGTGCTCAAGAGCTGTTGGAACGACGCGTCGTCGGCGATCCGCGCGAGATTCGCGTCGGTTCGCGCCCGCCTCCGGATCCGTTCGTCGAGCGAGATCGACCGGGCGAGGTGCTCGACCGCAGCTCTCGCGTCGCCGCTCAAGGCGTAGTTCGACGAGACCAGCATCCAGGCCTCGGCGGAGTCGGGGTTCGACGCCAGGTAGCGGTCGAAGTGTGGCCGTGCCTCGCTCGCTCGACCCTGCATCGCCAGGACGGCGCCGATGTTGAGATCGGTGTCGCTCGCCTCGGGGTCGAGCTCCCTGGCCTTGTGGAGCGCCTCGAGCGCGGCGTCGAGCCGCTCCTCGGCGATATCCAGTGCCGCGCGGTTGAGCCACGCCTGCCGCAAGCTCGGGTCGAGCCGCAGCGAGTGATCGAGGTCCCGGCGCCCCGACTCCATCTGCCCGAGCATGAAGCGGGCCGTACTCCGCAGGAGATACGCCTGGGCGGCCGCCGGCCCCTTTCCAGGGTTGCCCCGACTCAGAATTTGAAGCGCTGCGTCTGGGCGGCCGGCGTCGAGCATCTCCTGCGCGCCATCGAGGTCGACACCCGCCGCGCCGGCCGGTGCAGCGAGGGTGACGAGGAGCGCCCAGATTGGTGCTCGCCGGAGCCGGAACCACCGTTTCATCTCGGGAAGAGATTCTAGGCCTTCGGCGGACGATCGGGCAGTGGAGGATGACGCAGCCCGGCGGCCGCGGTGGCTCCTACAATCTGTCTGTGCAAGATGCGTCGCTGACACCCGTCGCGCTCGCGGACGCGCTCTCTTGTCGTGTCGTCGGTCAGGACCGTGGCATCGAGGAGATGGCCATCGCCCTGGCCAAGAAGCTCGCGGGCCTTCCGACCGGCAATGTGCTGTTGATCGGTTCGTCGGGAACCGGCAAGACGACGCTCATGCGTGCGGTCGAGGAGTTCCTCGCCGGTCGGCCGGATCTGTCCCACCAGTCGACGCAGATTCGGGTGCACGCGAACGTGCTCGCGAACGAGGCCGAAGGGGGCCGGCCGGGCGAGGCGGTCATTCGTCGGCTCTTGGAGCGTGCGCGGGAAGAGCTCGGTTTCGACGCTCCGGCCGAAGAGGTGCTCGAGCGCGCGAGAAACGGCATCGTCTTCGTCGACGAGATCGACAAGATTCGCACTGTCGTCGGCGGAGAGCCGAATCTGACGGGAATCCGAGCCCAGGAGGCGCTCCTGACCCTCATGGAGAACGGTGCCGTACCGGTGACGCTACCCGACTGGGCCGGAGGAGGCGCGCACGTTTTCGACGCCGAGCGTCTCTGGTTCGTCGGCGCCGGAGCCTTCGAAGGACTCTACGACTCGGTTCACGATCGCGTGACTCTGGGTCGCGATCGCGGGGCCCTCCAGCCCACGACCGTCGTCTCGGGCGGCACTGTGCGACAGGAGGTTCGGTTCGAGCTCAGCGACTGGCTGCGCAGCGAGGACCTCTTCGAGTACGGCATGTCGCCGCAGTTCCTGTCGCGCTTCGACTCGGTCGTTCTGCTGCGGGATCTGGGGGTCGATCAGCTGTTGCACATCTTCCTCGAGAGCCCCGAGTCCGGGTATCGACATTCGCTCGCTTTTTTCGAGCATTGCGGTGTCGAGCTGGCGGTTTCGCCCGCCGCGGCGCGACGCATCGCCGAGGAGGCGGCCTTGCGCTCTCGCATGGGTGCCCGAGCGCTCAAAGAGGTCTTCCGCCGTGTTATCCGGGCCTACGAGTTCGACCCGGCGGTGTCGAGTCGTGACGGAACGGTCATGATCGACCTGGCCGAAGTAGAAGCTGCTCTCGGTGACTCCGACGAGCAACGGGCAGCTGGCTAGCCCGCCTATTCCGAGTCTCGGCCCTTGCGTCGCCGTCGCATCAAGAGCTGCGGCACCACGGTGATCGCCAGGAACGCCGCGAGCGCCAGAAAGAGGCTTCGCCAGACCCCGGAGCGGTCGGCGCCGGTCGCGGCGACGAGAGCGTGCGAGAAGTAGTTGTAGACCCAGAGCGAGGGCGCCAGGCCCAGCGCCGAGGCGAGGATGTACTTCGAAAACCTCATGCCTGCGAGGGCGGGTGCCGCATTGATGAGCGCAAAGGGAAGCGGGGCGAAGCGCAGCCGAAAGACGGTCCAGAAGCCGTGACGGGCGACCAGCTCTTCCACCCGTGAGAGCCGTTCCTCGCCCAGCCAGCGCGCCACCAACTCGTGACCGAGTACTCGGCCGACGCCGAAGCCGATCGCCGAAGCGAGGAGGGCGCCGAGAAACGTGTAGATCCAACCCCACAGAAGGCCGAACACCGCGCCGCTCGCGAAGATCATCGGACTCACCGGAATGCCGAGTGGCGAGGCGATAAGCCAATAGCCCAGGACGAGAGCGGGCGCGAGTGGGTTGCGCCCGAGTGTCTCGAGCGCTGCGGTCGCCTTCTGAAGATCGAGGTACTCGCCGAGCGGCGTCCAGCGGACGAGGGCGGCTCCGGTCAGCAGGAGACCGATCAGAAGTGCAAACCGGAAGACCGCCCGACGACCGCTCCGGCTCGCGTCGGCCTCGTCCGAGTCCGCTCGAGGGCTCACTCGCTGGGAGTTCCGGGAGGCGGTCCGGGAGGTGGACCCGACGGCGGTCCGTCGAGGAAGAGGAACTCACGCATGTGCTTGACGAGTACCTCCTGGGATCGGGGATCCATGAAGTTGAGTCGCAGCTCGTTGATCACCATAACCTCAGCATGCTGCCATTCGGCCCAGCAGTTGGCGCAGATCCTGGCCGCGAGCTCCTCGCCGAGCTCTCCGGGGTAGGTCGGCCCGGCGATCGCCGGTGCCTCGTTGTGACATCGAATGCACTTCACGTTGGACATGCGAGCTTTCCTTTCGCGAGGAGGGCCTAGACCTCGCCCGGAAGGACGATCGGGCTGTCGGCGCGCTCCTGAATCTCTTTCGGGACGCGGACGAGCAGGACCAGATCGTCCTGGGTGCGGGAGCCACGGAGCGCCTTGACCATCTCGTCGGGCACGGCCAGTTTTACATAGGCCGAGCGCTTCGAGTTCTGTCGGGCGCTGTCGAGCAGGAGCGAAGAGATCGGAGCGACCTCCACGCGCTCCCGATACTTGTCGAGGGCGTAGACGAGCTGCTCTATCGGTCGGTCCATGACGCCTCCTCTCAGGCGCGTGGCGCCGGCGCTAGTCGGACGACTCGAGCCGGTCGCGGAAGTACTCGATGGTGCGCGCGAGCCCGTCGGTCAGGAGCACGGTGGGCTCCCAGTCCAACTCGGCGCGCGCGAAAGTGATGTCTGGCTGCCGGATCTTGGGGTCGTCGGTCGGCAGGTCTTTGTACAGGATTTCGCTCCGACTGCCGGTCAGCTCGACCACCGCCTGGGCGAACTCGAGAATGGTCATCTCGGTCGGGTTGCCGATGTTCATCGGATCGTTGATCTCACTGTTGAGCAGCCGGTAGATGCCCTCGATGAGGTCGTCGACGTAGCAGAACGAGCGTGTCTGCGAGCCGTCGCCAAAGACCGTCAAGGGTTCGCCTGCGAGCGCCTGATGGATGAAGGCGGGCACGACCCGACCGTCTCGGGGGCGCATTCGGGGTCCGTAGGTGTTGAAGATGCGGATGATCCGCGTGTCCACACCGTGCACCCGGTGATAAGCCATCACCATCGCCTCGCCGAATCGTTTGGCCTCGTCGTAGACACCGCGCGGCCCGACCGGATTGACGTTCCCCCAGTAGGACTCGGGCTGCGGGTGGACGAGCGGATCGCCGTAGACCTCGGAGGTCGAGGCCAGGAAGTAGCGAGCCCCCTTGTGCTTGGCGAGTCCGAGCGTGTTGTGGGTGCCGAGAGATCCGACCTTGAGGGTCTGAATCGGCAGCTCCAGGTAGTCGATCGGACTCGCCGGCGAGGCGAAGTTGAGCACGTTGTCGACCGGCTCCTCGATCTGGAACGGCACGGTGACGTCGTGCTCGATGAGGCGGAAGCTCGCATTGTCTGCGAGATGTTCGATGTTGCGCGGATTGCCGGTGATCATGCTGTCGACGCAGATCACTCGATGTCCTTCGTTGAGGAGGCGCTCACACAGGTGCGAGCCGAGGAATCCGGCGCCGCCTGCGACCACGGAAGTCGTCATCATTCGCTCCGTTCAGCAGTCGGCCGTCCCACGGAGACGTAGTCGAAGCCGGCGGCCTGCACTTTGGAAGGTTCGTAGATGTTGCGAAGGTCGATGATCAGAGGGTGGGTGAGGAGTTCGCGCAGTCGTTTGAGGTCGAGCGCCCGGAACTCATTCCACTCGGTGACGATGACCAGGGCGTCTGCGCCCTCGGCCGCCTGATAGGGGTCTTCGGCGAAGGTGACGTCGTCCCAGAGCTCGCGGCACTCGTCCATCGCCGCCGGGTCGTGGGCGCGCACTCGAGCGCCGTTTGCCCGCAGAGCGTCGACGATGTCGATCGCCGGAGACTCGCGCATGTCGTCGGTTTGCGGCTTGAAGGAGAGGCCGAGCACGGCGATGGTCTTGCCGGCGGTGCCGCCGGTCGCTTCCTCGATCTTCTCGCTCATGCGTTTCTTGGTCGACTTGTTGACCGCCAAGACGGCGTCCATGATCTGGAAGGTCATGCCGTTCTCCTGGGCGATCTGGGTGATCGCACGGGAGTCCTTGGGGAAGCAGGAGCCGCCAAACCCCGGTCCGGGGTGGAGGAACTTGGGGCCGATGCGGTCGTCGAGTCCCATACCGCGCGCCACCATCTCGACGTCGGCGCCGAGGCTCTCGCTGAGTCGGGCAACCTCGTTGATGAAGGAGATCTTGACCGCCAGGAAGGCGTTCGAAGCGTATTTGATGAGCTCAGCCGTCTCGACCCCCGAAATGACGAACGGCACGTCGGCGACCCGTAGGGGCGAGTAGATGTCCAGCATGAGCTCGATCGCACGGGGATCGTCGCTTCCGACGACCACCCGGTCCGGCTGCATGAAGTCTTCAATCGCCGAGCCTTCACGCAGGAACTCGGGGTTGCTCACGACCGCAAAGCTGGCATCTTCGCCGGCCTGCTCGCGCACGATGCCCTCGATCATCTGGCCGGTGCCGGTCGGAACCGTACTCTTGGTCACGATGATCTTGTAACTGTTCAGATGATCGCCGATCGACCTCGCTACCTCGCGCACGAACGTGAGGTTTGCCGAGCCGTCGGGGCGCGACGGAGTTCCCACCGCGATGAAGACGGCGCGCGCCTGGCGGATCGCCGGTCCGAGGTCGGTGGTGAAGGAGAGCCGTCCCTCCTTGGTGTTCTTGCTCACCAGGGTCTCGAGCCCCGGCTCGTAGATCGGGATTTCTCCCCGCTTCAGCGCTTCGATCTTCGACTCGTCCTTGTCGACACCGACGACCTCCATGCCGAAGTCGGCGAGACAGGCGCCGGTCACCAAACCGACGTAGCCAGTTCCTACGACGCAGATTTTCATGGGTTCCTCTTTGGGCCGTCGCGGGTGCTCGGGCCTCAGTCGTTCTCGCGGTACCAGCGCACGAAGCGCTGGATGCCCTCGCGAATCGGCACTTTGGGTGAGTAGCCGAGCTCGCGATTCGCCTTCGTGACGTCGGCGTAGGTGATCGGAACGTCGCCCGGCTGTTCCGGGAGATGCTCGATCTTGGGCTCTTCGCCGAGCTCCCCGGCGATCGTGTTCACTAGATCGATCAGTCGGGTGGTCTCGGCGCCACCGAGGTTGTAGATCTCGAAGCCTGGGGCGTGATCGTAGGCGGCGACGATGCCGTCGACGATGTCGGCGACGTAGGTGTAGTCACGCCGGGTATCGCCCTCACCGTAGAGCGTCACGGTCTCGCCGCGCGCGATCAGATCGGTGAACTTGTGAATCGCCATCTCGGGCCGCTGGGCCGGTCCGTAGACCGTGAAGAAGCGCAGACATGAGGTCTTCATGCCGTAGAGATGGTGGTAGTTGAAGCAGAGCAGCTCGCCGGTGCGCTTGGTGGTCGCGTACGGGCTAATGGGTGCGATGATCTCGTCCTCTTCCGAGAACGGAACCTTCTCGTTGATGCCGTAGACCGATGACGACGAGCCGAAGGTGAAGACCTCCGGACCGTGCCTGCGCGCCGCTTCGAGCAGCTGGAGCGTGCCGATGCAGTTGACGTCCTCGTAGAGGATCGGCTCCTGGAGGCTCGGCCGCACCCCAGCGCGAGCCGCGAGGTGGATGACGCCGTCGAATTTGCTCTCCGCGAAGAGACCGTCGACCAGCTCTCCGTCGCGGATGTCGCCTTCGACCAGGCGCAAGCCGTCGGGTGTTCCGAGGCCGCGCATGTTCGCGCGTTTGCGCTCCGGATCGTAGAAATCGTTGAAATCGTCGAGGATCGTGACGCGGTCTCCTCGGTCGAGGAGCTGTCGCGTCAGATGAGATCCGATGAACCCGGCTCCGCCGGTAACGAGAATATGGCCGCTCATTTCCCTGGTCTCCACCCCTTCCCGAGGCGGCGGTAGTTTAGTCGACGCGCCCGAAAGGTGCTAGCTCATCGAAGACGCTCTCTAAGTCGCCGTCCCTCAGTAGACCAAAATCGGGGGACACAGACCCCATTTCGCCCTCAGCAGAAGCGAACGTGGGGAGGGGAGTCTGTCGACCTCCCGTGCTCGCCTCCATTTAGGGCGGAATGGGGTCTGTGTCCCCCGATTTTGGTTGTTCCGCCTCAATTTCGTCGCGGGTTCGCTTCTCGATCCCCTTCTTCTGCCGGTTGCGAATCGCCCAGCGGAGGAGCTTCGACTCGTTGATGCCGATCACCACGTCGTCGACCGCCTCGTAGAGGCTCGGGTCGTTGATGATCTTGCCGAGGGTCCCCTCGCCGCTCTCGAGCTTCTCGCTCAGGCGGTTGAGGTTGTCGATCAGCTGTTTCAGGTCCTCGGTGATCTCGCGCCCGTACGCCTCGTCCTGGGTCAGGCGGGCGAGCAGGCCGTCTCCCTCTACCAGGTCGCTGGCGAAGGAGTTCAGGTTGTCGGCGGTGAGATCGACCTTGTCGAGCAGCGTCTCCATGCGGTCGCGGGTCGTCGGGTCGTTGAGCAGGGCGGGCAGAGCGCCTTCGCCGGTGTCGATCTTGGCCAGGACCGCGTCGAGGCGACCCAGCGAGCTGGTCAGACTCCCGACCAGACTGTCGTCGGCGAGCAGTGCGCCCAGCGTCCCCTCGCCGCTCTCGACCCGTTCCAGCAGGCGCCCCAAAGAGTGGATCGAGGCGACCACCGAATCCTTCGCGTCGCTCACGTCCTCGTTGTCGGTCAGGAGCTCGCCCAGAATTCCCTTGCCTTGCTCCATATTGGCGAGAATGGTGCGCAGCGAGACCGCGATCGCGACGACGTTGTCGACCAGGTCCTCGCCGGAGGCGATCAGGCGGTCGACATCGGTTGCCGGGGCGGTCGGTATCTCGCCTCCGGACGGGACTTCTAGGGACTCCACGGTGCCGGAGGCGATTTCGACGTATTTGTCGCCGAGCAGCCCGAGCGTCTTGATGCGGGCCTCCGAGTCGGTGCGAACGCGGGCGGCGTAACGCCGATCGACCGAGATCCAGACGGTCAGCTGGCCGCCGCCCACCGTCTCCGGAAGGACCACGTCCTCCACCCGGCCGACGGTGACGCCGTTCAGCTGCACCGGATTCCCGGGCGAAAGGCCGGCGACGTTTTCGAATCGCACCGAGTAGCTGTTGGTACGCGCGAACAGATTCCGCCGCTCGCCGAGCAGGAAGGCGCTGATGGCGAGCACCACCAGGGCCACCAGCGTGAGCAGTCCGACTCTCAGCTCACGCGACATCACGCTCTCCCTCACGGCCGGCGAGAAAATCAGACAAGAGCCGGTCGCCGGCCGACTCGGCTTCGCTCCAGGTGCCCAGGAATCGGAACTTCCCCTGGTCGAGGAAGCCCAGGCGCGTCGCCACTCTTCTCGCCAGTTCCAGATCGTGGGTGACGACGACCGAGGTGACGCCGAGGTCGTCGCGGGTGCCCCGAATCAGATGGCCGATGGTGGCCGAAGTCATCGGATCGAGTCCGGTCGTCGGCTCGTCGAAGAGAACCACCTCCGGATCCATTGCCAGCGACCGAGCCAACGCGACGCGCTTCCTCATGCCGCCCGAGAGCGCCGACGGCAGCTTGTCCTCGATCCCTTCGAGGCGCACGGTCGAAAGCTTCTCGCGGACCACGGCGGCGATCTCTTCCTCTTTGAGGTCCTCGTGTTCACGCAGGGGGAATGCGATGTTCTCGAAGACGGTCATCGAGTCGAAGAGCGCTCCGCCTTGGAAGAGCATGGCGATGCGTTTGCGCACCGGTTGGAGCTGCCGCTCGCCGAGGGCGGTGATTTCGATGCCGTCGAACATCACCGTGCCTCGGTCGGGCTTCTCGAGTCCATTGAGCTGCCGCAGGGTCACGCTCTTGCCGGTGCCCGAGCGGCCCAGGATCACCAGACACTCACCCGCGAAGATGTCGAAATCGAGGCCGTCGAGCACCTTTCGGTCTCGGTAGGCCTTGGTGAGGTCGCGAACCTCGAACAGCGCTCGAGCGGTCGTCATGGCGTCTACAGCAACACGTAGAAGAGCTTGGTCAGGAAGAAGTCCGAGACCAGAACCATGATCGAGGCCATCACGACCGTGTCGGTGGTCGCTCGCCCGACACCGTCGGCGCCACCGCTGGCCCTGAGCCCATTGTAACACCCGATAATTGCGATGAAATATGCGAAAAAGAAGGACTTGCCGATGCCAGAGGCGAGGTCCTGCAGGGTCAGTGCGTCGAGCACATCGTTGATGTAGAAGCCGGGTGTCAGGTGTAGTTGAGTCGCTGCCACGATCAGCCCACCCAGGACTCCGAGGGCGTTGCCGATGATGGTCAGTGCCGGCAGCATGACCAGCGATGCGATCAGTTTGGGCGCGACCAGCTTCTTGACCGGGTCGGTCCCCATCGAGCGCAGGGCGTCGATCTGCTCGGTCACCTTCATCGTGCCGAGTTCGGCGGTCATGCCAGACCCGATGCGGCCGCCGACGATCAGCGCGGTCAAGACCGGGCCGAGCTCGCGGACGATCGACTTCGAGACCACCGTTCCGATGTAGTACTTCACCCCGAGCCCCGGCAAGCTGTAGGCGGTTTGAAGCGCCAGCACCATGCCGGTGAAGATTGTGGTGATCGCGGCGACGCCCAGCGAACGCACGCCGATCTGCTCCGCCTCGCGAATCCACAGCCTCACCTCGAAGGGCCGGCGCAGCATGGCGAGGAACGCGTTCGCCGTGAGCAGCGCGAGACGCCCGGTACCGAGCGCCGCATCTCGGAGCGCGTTCACGAGCCGGTCGCCGGGTAAAATGCCGTTCGAGCTCGCGGGACCATTGAGTTGAAATTGTAGTTGAGATGAGCGCACCCGCGGAGACTCCCGATCACAAGCCGACCTCCAAGGGAGGCGCGCTGGTCACTCTGATCGGCAACACCTACCTGGTGGTCGCCACCCTGGTTCTGTCGACGCTGGCCCTGCTACTTAGCTGGTTGCCCTTCCGTAGGACGCTGATCTTTCGATTGAGCCGGCTCTGGAGCCACGGCCTGCTCAAGATCTGCCGGATTCGCCTGCACGTCTCGAGCGAAGCGGAGCTCGATCGGAGCGAAACGTACGTCTTCATGGTCAATCACCTGAGCCTGTTCGACATTCCCACCCTCCTGGCCAGCACGCCGGTGCAGTGTCGCTTCATGGCTAAGAGGAGCCTTTTCAAGATTCCGATCTTCGGCTGGGTACTGAGGGTCGGTGGCTACGTGAGTGTCGATCGCAACAGTCGAGAGGGGCCGCGGGCGAGCTTCAATCGGGCTCTCGAGGAGCTCCGCACGGGCGCCTCGCTGGTGGTCTTCCCCGAGGGCACTCGATCTCTCGAAGGGGGGCTGCTGCCGTTCAAGCGCGGCGGGCTGCTCTTGGCCTTGCGCTGCGGCCTACCGATTGTTCCGGTCGGGATCCGCGGTACGCGCGAGCTGCGGGTCCGCAAGTCGTTTGCCATCAACCCCGGCGAGGCCGAAGTACGCTACGGGCGCCCGATCGATCTCAAGGGCTACGGCGTTCGCGACGTCGATCGGTTGAGCGACGAGTTGCGGGCTCGGATCGCGGAGCTCGCGGGCCTCGGCTAACGAGTGCCGGCGGGGTAGCGGCCCCGGAACCGTGCGGCTACACTTGGTCGCTCGGAGGCGACTGACTAGATGACGACGGTAAGCGAAGAGCGGGTGTGGGAGGTCCTCAAGGGGATCAAGTTCCCGGGCATGAGCCGGGACATCGTTTCGTTCGGCTTCGTGGATCGCGTGGACGCGACCGCGGAGCGGGTACATGTCGATTTGGCGATCAGTACTGGTAACCCCGAGGCTGCGGCCAAGGTGCGAGCCGACGTAGAACAGGCGCTGTCGGCCCTCGGGCCGGTGCAGGTCGAAGTGGAGCTCAAGGTTGCGGCACCGCCCTCGGCCGCGCAGCAGGTTTCGCAGGCGCCCGATCTGATTCCGGAGGTTCAGCACGTGGTCGCCGTGGCGAGCGGTAAGGGGGGTGTCGGCAAGTCGACTGTGGCGACCAACCTGGCCGTACGCCTCGGTCAGCTCGGCCACCGCGTCGGCCTCCTCGATGCCGACATCTACGGCCCCTCGCTGCCGATGATGATCGGCGTCGAAGGCCAGCCGCAGGTGGAGGGTAATCGACTGATTCCGTTCGAGAAGCACGGCATCAAAGTGATGTCGCTGGGCTTCATTCTGGATGTCGATCAGCCGGTGATCTGGCGGGGCCCGATGGTGATGAAGGCGATCGAGCAGATGCTCGGCGACGTCGAATGGGGGCCGCTCGACTACATGATCGTCGATCTCCCGCCGGGGACCGGCGACGCGCAGCTGACCATCAGTCAGCGGGTGCCGCTGTCGGGCTCGGTGATCGTGACGACGCCACAGGACATCGCCCTGATCGACGCTCGCAAGGGGCTCGCGATGTTCCAGAAGGTGAGCGTGCCGGTGATCGGCATCATCGAGAACATGTCGGGCTTCGCCTGCCCGCACTGTGGAGAAACGACCGAGATCTTCAAGGCCGGCGGCGGTGAGAAGACCGCCGAGGTTCTGGGATGCTCGTTCCTGGGCGCCGTGCCGCTCGACCCGGCGATCATGCAGGGTGGAGATGCAGGCGTGCCGGTGGTGGCGGGGCAGCCGGACGGTCCGCACGCCGACTCCTTCAAACAGCTGGCCGAAGCGGTGGTGGCTGGGGTCAGCCAACAGCAGCGGCCGAAGCTCTCGATCTTTTGACCGCCACCGCCGGGAGAGTCGCCCTTCTGGCCGATGCTCACATCGGTGGTCCCGGCGGCTCCGCGGGGCCGCTCGTCGAGCAGCTCGATGCGCTGCCGGCCGAAGGCTGCGAACGCCTGGTGCTCTTGGGCGACCTCTTCCACGTCTGGGTGGGGAGCCGGAAGTTCGAGACCGCCGATCACCGCGAGGTCGAGGCGGCGCTGGCGCGGCTCCGAGACGCGGGCGTTCGACTCGACTACGTCGAGGGCAACCGGGACTTCTTTCTGGTCGACAGCGTCTATGCGCCGCTCTTTGAACGCCTCGGGGACGACGTCTCCTTCGAGAGCGGTGGGCGGAGTTACTTTGTCTCGCACGGTGACGGGCTCGATCCGACCGACCGTCAGTACCTCTTCTGGAACAAGCTGTCGAAGAGCGCTCTGAGTCGGTTGCTCTGGCTGGGGCTCCCCGCGCGGGTTGCCCGCTACCTGGTCGACCGGATGGAGCGACGGCTGTCGAAGACGAACTTCAAGCACAAGATGCAGGTGCCCGAGGCGCCGCTTCGCCGCTACGCCCGCGCGCGACTCGCAGAGGGGTACGACGAGATCCTGCTCGGCCACTTCCACCGCCCGATTCGCATCGAGGTCGACGGCGGGGTGTTGCGAGTTGTCGACGCCTGGTTCAACCGTCGCGCCATCGAGTGGCTGCCGTGACCGCCGTCTCTCTGCCGAGCGGTCAGCGCTTGGTGGGGAGGGTGCGCGTTCCGTCGTCGAAGAGCGTCACTAACCGCGCGTTGAACCTCGCGCTGCTGGCGAGACGGCCGATCACACTCGAGCGGCCACTTCGCTCCGAGGACATCGAGGCGTTTGTCGCAGCGCTCGAGACGGCCGGGTTCGAGAGCGAGTGGGCCGGAGAGGAGCTCCGCCTCGAGCCGCGACGCCGCCCGACGTCAGGCGAGATTCACTGTGGCGCCTCCGGCACCATGGCTCGGTTCCTGACCGGCTCGCTGGCGGTTCTCCCCGGCTCGTGGCGGCTCGACGGCGTCGAGCGACTTCGCGAGCGGCCGCTCACGCCACTTCTCGGCGCCCTACGCAAGCTGGGGGCCCGCGTGAGGAGCGAGGCCGACGAGGGCTTCCTGCCACTCGCGATCGAAGGCGCGTCGATGTCTGGCGGCCGGGTCACCCTCGACGCCTCCGCGTCGAGCCAGTACGCCTCGGCACTGCTCATGGCGGGTGCCAGGGCCGACTCTCCGGTGACCGTGAGGCTCGAGGGGCTGGTTTCGGCGCCCTACCTGGAGCTCACTCGAGTCGCTCTCGAGGGGTTCGGAGCTCGTGTGCAGCGCGACCACTCCAACCAGTGGACGGTCTCTCCGGGGCTCGCGCCACCGGAGCGTTTTGCGGTGGAGGCGGACGCCTCTTCGGCTTGCTACTTCGCAGCTGGGGCGGCGCTCACCGGCGGTGAGGTCGAGCTTTCCGGACTGCTGGCCGAGTCCGTCCAGGGAGACCGAGGCTTTCTCGAACTTCTTGCGCGGATGGGTGCTGAGATAGAATGCCAGCGAAATGATGGCATTTGCGTTCGAGGCACCGGCGGGTTGACGGCGGTCGACGTCGACATGGCGGACATGCCGGACCAGGTACCGACCCTGGCGGCGATCGCGCCGTTTGCACGTGGAGTGACCCATGTCCGGAACGTCGCCCACCTCCGGATCAAGGAGAGCGATCGGTTGGAGGCGTGTGCGACGGAGCTCGGGCGCCTCGGGGCGACCGTCGAGCAGCGAGCGGATGGCTTGTCGATTCCAGGAGTTTGGGCGGATTCGGCGCCGCCGGCCGAACCGGTCGTCGTCGCTACCTGGGACGATCACCGGATTGCGATGAGCTTTGCGCTCACCGCCCTTCGCCGGCCGGCGACCTCGATCGACAGCCCGGGCGTCGTGGCGAAGTCGTACCCCGACTACTGGAAGGACCTCGAGGGCTGTCTGGCTCGGTAGATCGCGAGCCGCGCCCTCCGCTCGTCCACACCGCCCTCGAGCTCAGGGGGCGCTACCCGCTCGACG
The DNA here is from genome assembly GCA_965212505.1 of Candidatus Multivoradales bacterium. Lineage (GTDB taxonomy): Bacteria > Acidobacteriota > Thermoanaerobaculia > Multivoradales > JAHEKO01 > JAHEKO01. Next base: position 3,041,453 of record OZ243123.1, on the reverse strand, counting down.
ATCTGCCGCTCACCGATCGTGCCCGGCTGGCCCTCCTGCTTCAGGCCGCCGGGCTGCTCTCCCATCTGCGACTCGTCGGCTGGCGGGTCGAGCCCGGCTGGCCGGGCGCCCGTGTCGATGAGCACGGACTGCTGAGCGACATCAGGCCGGTGCCCGGCCGAGTGCCACGCCCACAGGCGGCCTTGGTCGACCTCGCTCTGCAGCTCTTCCGGGCGGAGGGGGGTGAGATCGCCGGTCGAGGGCTCGCGCGATCTCTCGCGCGGCGGATAGTTGCCGACTGGCGCCTCGATCTCGTGCCGCTCTCTCCGGACGAGGCGGTTCGGCAGCTCTTCGAGCGCGCGCCCTTCCTTTGGGAGTCGGCGTTTGCGTCGGCCCGCGCCAGCCTCGCGGCTGAGTACGTCACGGGCGGCCGCCGTCGACTCTGGGTCGCCGGCCCTGGGCACTTTCGTCGCCGGGTGACGCGGGCTGACGACGATCTCGAACAGCTCTGCGCTCGCCTCTGCTCGGTCCGTGCGCGCAGTGCTTGGCGAGGCGCCGAAGGGCGAGAGGGCCGTCTTCCTCGGGCGCGTCGGCTCGCGCAACAGGGGCGACTCGGGAGCGCGGAGAGGCTTCTGGCCGGGAACTCGAGTCCTCGCTCCGTGGCGTTTGCGGTGACCTGCGCGGCGCGACTCGGTAGGGTCCAGGAGGCGGCGCGGCAGCTCGCCAACATCGACCGCGAGCAGCTGGACGAAGAGAGTCTGGTCGAGCTCACCGACACGGCGGTCTGGGTTCACGGCGCACTCGGCCGACCTCGCGCTGCCGAGCCCTGGCTGCGCCGTGCCCTGCACTGCAGGTCGGCTCGGTTGCGTCGGGACGCGCGGTTGACGGCGGCGGGTGCGGCCTGGGACCGCGGCGATCTGCACGAGGTCGACCGTCTTCTGGATCGCGACCGACCCGCAGAGTCGGGCAGAGCCCACTGGCGCTGGCGGCATCTCTCGGGATTGCGAGCGCTCACCGAGGGGGATGCGGTGTCCGCGAGACGGCAGTTCGCTAGGGCGCTCGCCGGGTCGCGTCGTGGGTTGGCTCCGTTCGACGCTGCGTCGCTTTGGAACGACCTGGCTCTGTCGCGCGTCGCACTCGGAGACCTCGCCGGGGCGGAGCGTGCGCTCGAACATTGCGTGCGGTTGCACCAGTCGGCCGACGGCGACCGCGGCATTACTCTTGCCCTGTCGAACCTTGCCGAGGTGCGTCTGCGAAGGGGCCGGCCGGCCGGCGTGCGCGAGGTGCTCGAGCGGTCGGCACGATCCAATCGTGCCGGTGGGAACCGTCGCGCTGCGGTCTACGATCGCGAGCTTCTGGTGCGCTACCAGCTGCTCTGCGAGGGGCCGGAGGCCGCACTCGAGACGAGTCGGCGGGCGCTGGAGGAGATGGAATGCGAGGACTTCGGCGGGCGGCCGGAGGCGCTCGCTTGGCTCGCGGCGCGGGCCCTCGGCTGGCTGGGTCGACCCCAGGCGGCCGCCGCCGAGCTCCAGAGATCGAGAGAGCGCCCGGTAGCGGTCTTCGAAAGTGAGGAGCTGCCGGCGCTCTGGGCGCTCGCGGGCGAGCACGAGCGGGCGACGCGCGTCGTCGAAGGTGCGGCTGCTGAGATCTGGCGGTCGGTCTTGCGTGGTGAGCGAATTTCGACACACGCGTGGGAAGGGGCCGATGCGCTCGGAGAGTTCCGATCGGCTCGTCTCTGTGTCGATCTCGAGATGGTCTCTCCGAGTCTCGTGCCCAGCGCGCGGCTTCGCCGCGCCGAGCGCGTCCTGCGAGTGTCGGGGGCCAGCTGGCTCGCGGACCGTCTGGAGCGAGCCTCGGGACGGGCTTGGAAGGCCGTCGAGAGCTACCTGGCCGGCAGCTCGTCTCGCAGCGTCGAAGAGCTGTTCGAGAAGGCGGGCTACCTAGACGTGCAACTCTCGTTCGAGGGACGGGGTGTCGCGAACGAGACGGTCGGGGGACCTGGGGGGGCGGAGGAGCTCCGTGCGCCGGTCGCGGGTGGAGAGTGGGTCCTCCGAGCGAACCGTATCGACGCGCCGTTACGGGCGTTCCTGGCGCTGGTCGTCCGCGACATGCCGGTGCCGGAGCCCCCGTCGCGGCACCGAGGCTCGGGGCTGGTCGGTCGGAGTGTCGCGCTCCGCCGGGCGCTCCGCCGAGCGGAGCGGCTGGCGCGAGGCTCCCTGCCCGTGTTGATTGTGGGTGAGACGGGCACCGGCAAGGAACTCGTGGCCCGCCACGTTCACCGTCAGAGCTCCCGCTGCGAGGCGCCTTGGCTTCCGGTCAACTCGGGCGCCTTCTCGGAGCAACTGATCCTGTCGGACCTTTTTGGGCACGCGCGCGGAGCGTTCACGGGTGCCGAGCGAGACCGGCCGGGCATCTTCGAGGCTGCCGGCCGGGGCACGGTCTTCCTCGACGAGATCGGAGATCTGCCACTCCCGGCGCAGGCGATGCTTTTGCGGGTGCTGCAGGAAGGGGAGGTGAGGCGACTCGGCGAGAACAAGACGCGGCACGTCGACGCTCGGGTGGTTGCAGCCACCCACCGTCGACTCGAGCGGCGGATCGCCGACGGTCGCTTTCGCGCCGATCTCTACTATCGACTGGCGGTCGGCACCGTCGAGCTTCCGCCGTTGCGGGATCGCGGCGACGACCTCGAGCTTCTGATCCGCTACTTCCTCGATCGAGTCGACGGCGGGCGGCAATTGCGACTTTCGACCGCGGCCGGCAGGCGACTCCGGGAACACTCGTTCCCAGGGAACGTGCGCGAGCTCGAGAATCTGCTCGCCGCGGCCGCTGCGATCGCGGAAGAGAGCGTGGTGCGTGAGCACCATCTGAGCTTCGCGAACGGCGAGCGGCGACCGCCGGGTGGGTATCACCAGCAGGTGTTCGATCTCCGCCGCCGACTGGTCGCCGAGGCCGTCGAGGAGGCCGGCGGCAACCGCGCTGCGGCCGCCCGGCGACTCGGCGTCAGCCGCCAGGCGCTCAGCTACCTGGTGCGCTCGCTCGGGCTCGAGTAGATCCGAACCTGCGGCGGGGGAGGGAAACGAGTATCCTGTCGGCGTCTCTGGCTCTTCCGGCCTGTCATGACCGCCTACCTGCTTCGACGACTCGGCCAGGCGATTCCCATCGCACTTCTGGTCGCAACCCTGGTCTTCTCGCTGATCCATCTGATCCCCGGGGATCCGGTGGAGATGATGTTGGGCGAAGGCGCCGAGCGGAGCGAGGTCGAGCGGCTGAGGAGCGAGCTGGGTCTCGACCGTCCGCTAGGGGTTCAGTACCTCTCCTACATGGGCGGTCTGGTGCGAGGAGATCTGGGGCGGTCGCTGCACTACCGCGAGCCGGTCGCGTCACTCCTGTGGGAGCGCTATCCGGCCACCATCGTCTTGGCGATCGCCAGCATGATCGTCGCCTTGGCGGTTGCGCTCCCGCTCGGGATTCTCGCGGCCTACTACCGAAACAGCCTGGTCGACCACCTGTCGCGTTTCTTTGCGCTTCTCGGCGTCTCGCTTCCCAACTTCTGGCTCGGTCCGATGCTGATCTTGCTGTTTGCGATTCAGTTCGATCTCTTTCCAGTGTCGGGCAGATCGGGCCTGGCGAGTCTGGTGCTGCCGTCGATCACGCTGGGGACGGCGTTGGCCGGGCTCCTCACACGAATGGTTCGCACCTCACTAGCCGAGGAGCTCCATCGCCCATACCTGGTCACGGCCGAGGCGAAGGGGCTGACCCGGCTCTCGGTGGTTTTGAAGCACGCACTCCGCAACGCTTCGATTCCTGTCACCACCGTGGTCGGACTCCAGTTCGGCGCGCTCCTGACTGGCGCGATCATCACCGAGACGATCTTCGCCTGGCCGGGAATCGGGCGGATGGTCATCCAGGCCATCCAACTCCGCGACTATCCGTTGGTGCAGGGGGGCGTCTTGGCGATCGCGCTCACCTACGTCGTGCTGAACGTTCTGACGGACCTGGTCTACGCTCTGCTCGATCCGAGAATTCGCGTCACATGAGGAGGCACGGATCAGCAGCCGAAACTGGGCGAAAGGAGCGGCACGATGCTCTCGAGTCCCGCTCGATCCTCGTCGTCGAAGGCGGCAGGGGAGTGCGAGTCGATGTCGAGTACGCCGACGAGAGAACCGTTCGGATCGAAGACCGGGACGACCACCTCCGAGAGCGACTTCGCGTCACACGCGACGTGCCCTGGGAAGGCGTGGACATCTGGCACGACGAGCGAGCGACGACTCGACGCGACCGCGCCGCAGACCCCTCGATTGAAGGAGATCTCGAGGCACGCCGGCGGCCCCTGGTACGGGCCGACACGAAGAAGGTCGGGGGCGACGACGCGATAGAAGCCGGTCCAGCTGGCGGCCTCGAGTCGTTCGTGCAGAACCGATGCACAGCTCGCCATCGCGGCGATCGGGTCGTCGAGTCCGTCGAGCAGCGCGGCGATCTCGCGGTGGGCGTCCTGGTAGAGGGTGGAGCGATCCATGGAAAAGCGATTCTAGCCGGTGGTCCGAAGCTTCGGGAGGGAGCGAGTTGAGCCGACGACTACCGATCGTCTTCGGCGTGACGCTGGTTGGCCTCGCGGTTGGGGTGGCACTTTTCGCCCCGCTGCTGGCCCCGCACGATCCGGCGCTCCAGGACCTCGAGCGACGCCTCGAAGCACCGTCGGCCGAACATCTCCTCGGCCTCGACGAGTTGGGGCGCGACATTCTCTCGAGGCTCATCCATGGCGCTCGAGTCTCGCTCGGTGTCGGGCTCGCGGTGGTGCTGCTGGCGGGTAGCGTGGGCAGCCTGATCGGCGCGCTGTCGGGCTATATCGGTGGCCGCCTCGACGCGGTGATCATGAGGATCAGCGACGTCTTTCTCGCCTTTCCCGGGATTCTCCTGGCGATCGCGCTGGTGGCGGTGCTCGGACCGGCGTTGCGCCACGTGATCCTCGCGCTGGTGGTGATCGGATGGGTCGGCTACGCCCGGTTGGTGCGCGGACAGGTGCTCCAGATCCGTGAGATGGAGTTCATCTCCGCTGCCCGCGCCACGGGGCTTCGCGACCGTTGGATCGTGCTCCGGCACATCCTGCCGAATGTGATTCCAGCCCTGACGGTGCAGGTCAGCCTCGGCATGGCGGGCGCTATCCTCGCGGAGGCCAGCCTCTCCTTTCTCGGCCTCGGCATCCAGCCGCCGACGCCCTCGTGGGGCGCCATGATCAACGCCGGCAGAGGTCATCTCCTCGACGCGCCCCACCTGGGTCTCTTCCCTGGGCTCGCGATCCTGTTTACGGTGATGGGACTCAACTTCCTGGGCGACGCCCTGGTCGATGCCCTCGATCCGCACGAACGCCGCCTCACCTCTCGCGACTGATTCGTTCCCCTCTTGGTAAGGATTAGGCGCGAAAGTTAAGTTTCGTGTTGCGTTCGGTGCTTCTTGACACATGGGTTTATCGAAACGGATACTCTGCGCTTCTGAGGTTTTTCTTTTGTTTGATCAGAGAGCTAGGGGGAATGGTGTGCCGAGGAAAGAGAAGCTCTATACGCTGACCGAGCTGTCGAAGCGCGCTGGGGTCTCGATGCCGACACTTCAGCGCTACAAAAAGCATTATCAGGATCGAATTCCGTCGGTCGGTGAAGGTCGCCGCCAGCGCTATCCGCACGAGGCGATTGCGGCGATCCGGGGCATCAAGACCGAGAATCTGAAAAAGCGTGGACGGCCGCGCAAGGTGGTGTCGTCGAGCGCCGGGATGTCCGGCGTCGACACGGCCGAGCTGCTCACCCTGTCGGAAATCTGTCGACGGACGGGTATCTCCTACCCGACCCTGGTGCGGTACGTGAAGCTCTACCTCGACCGGATCCCTCACGCCGGCGAAGGACGGAAGCGCCGTTTCCCCGAGGAGGCGGTGGCCGTGTTCCAGGATCTGCGCAGAAACTCGAAGCGCGGGCGGCCTCGAAAGCGCCCCGTCGACGGCAGTTCGCCGGCGACGAGCGGTTCCGACGTCAGCCTCGCACGCCGCATTCGGGATCTCGAGCGAGCCCAAAAGGAGGTGGCGCGTCAGCTCACGTCCGTGCTCGAATTACTCAAGCGACCGGTGCAGGTCACCTTCCGTCCGCGCTAGCGCGGAGGTGATCCCAGCCCGAAGGCGGCAGCGTCCGAGAGCGTGAGCCGTCGCGCATGCGAACGGTTCTCTTCGCGGTGATGCCGCCGATTCGGTGGCAGCCGGCTGGAGCGCGGGAGCCACGTGGCAGGGTGAAGAGAAGGACGTAGTCCTCTCCTCCTGCCAGAACCAGGCGGTCGCTGCGGAGTCCAAGGGCGCTCGACCATCGGTCGACGCCGGGCGCGACCGGCAGATCGTGAGCAACGAGTTCAGCTCCGACACCGCTGGCCGCGCAGAGTCGGTGAAGATCGATCGCCAGGCCGTCCGAAAGGTCGAGGGCGGCGACGCGTTGTCGGCGAGCGAGGGTTGCGCCGAGCTCGAGTTGTGGTGTCGGCTCCAGGTGGGTTCGGACGGCCCGGCGGCCATCTGCCTGTAGCGCCTTCGGGAGGTGGAAGCGGGCCGGTAGGTGAACGGATCGACCCTGAAGGTGCGCTCCGGCAGCCAGTAGGTGGCGGCCGACCGCCGAGGCACCGAGTGCACCGCCGACCCAGATCGAGTCTCCGGCACGGGCGCAGTCTCGGGTAAGCCACCGCCCGCGTGGCGCTCGCCGTCCGAGGACCGTCAGACTCAGACTGACCGGGCCGGTGGTGGTCGCCGTGTCGCCGCCCGCCAGGGTCAGTCCGTGGCGCGAGCAGGCCGAGAGCACTCCGGAGAGGAGACGTCGCACATCGTAGGACTCGGGCACCGCAACGGTCAGAAAGCCGTAAGCGGGCACGGCTCCCGAGGCGGCGAGGTCCGACAGGCAGACCGCAACCAGGCGGGCGCCGATCCGTCGCGGGTCGAGACCGGAGAGGAAGTGCACCCCCTCGATCTGCTGATCGGTAGAGATGGCGAACCGCTCGGGGCGATCGAGAAGTGCGGCGTCGTCGCCGAGGTGGTCTTCTCCCAGGCGGCGGAGTCGCCCCCGGAGCCAGGCGATCAGGCGATCCTCGCCGCTCACTTCGCTCGCCGACGGCGTCGCCAGTCGCGAGTCAGCGCGACGTCGAGCACCTCGTCGAGGTGTTCGACAAAACGAAACTCGACGCCCGCCTTGAGGTCGTCGGCGATCTCACCCAGGTCGCGTTGATTCAGCTTTGGCAGGAGTACGGTGCGGATACCGGCCCCCTTGGCGGCCAGCACCTTCTCCTTGAGACCACCGATCGGCAGGATGTCGCCACGGAGGGTGATCTCGCCGGTCATCGCGAGCCGCCGGTTGACCGGGATGTCGGTGAGCACCGAGATGATCGCGGTGGCGATCGTGATTCCGGCCGAGGTGCCGTCTTTGGGCACCGAGCCGGCCGGCGCGTGGATATGAAGATCGTGCTCGCTGAAAAACTCGCCGGGTAGATCATGGGCGGCGCACCAACTGCGGGCGTGACTGAGTGCCGCCTGCGCCGACTCCTTCATCACTTCGCCGAGCTGGCCGGTCAGCCGAAGACGGCCCTTGCCGGGCACCGCCACCACCTCGATGAAGAGGAGATCGCCGCCGACCGCGGTCCACGCGAGACCGGTGGCGACGCCGGTGCGGTCGCGGTTCAGAAGCTCTTCGCTGAAGTGCTGAGCGGGGCCGAGGAGCTCTTCGACCGTCGCCCGCGTTACGCGCGTCTGCTTGGCGTCGCCGCCGGCGACGCGCACCGCACTCTTGCGGCAGATGTTGGCGATCTCGCGTTCGAGGCCGCGCACACCGGCCTCCTTGGTGTGCTCCTGGATGATCCGGCGAACACCGGCGGGGGTGAAGTGGATGTACTTCGGACGCAGCCCGTGACTCTCGACCTGCTTGGGGATCAGGTGCCGCCGGGCGATGTGGATCTTCTCTTCGGTGGTGTAGCCAGGAATGCGGATGATCTCCATCCGATCGAGGAAGGCCGGCTGGATCGGCTGGAGCAGATTGGCGGTAGTGATGAACATCACCGACGACAGGTCGTAGGCGACGCTCAGGAAGTGGTCTCGGAAGGTCGAGTTCTGCTCGGGATCGAGCACCTCGAGAAGTGCCGAGCTCGGATCGCCCCGATAGTCGGCGCCGATCTTGTCGATCTCGTCGAGCATGAAGACGGGGTTGCTCGTGCCGGCCTGGTGGAGGCTCTGCAGAATGCGACCCGGGAGTGCGCCGACGTAGGTGCGACGGTGTCCACGGATTTCGGCTTCGTCCCGCACGCCGCCGAGCGAGATGCGAAGGAACTGCCGACCGAGCGCACCGGCGATCGAGCGCCCGAGCGAGGTCTTGCCCACTCCGGGCGGGCCGACGAAGCAGAGGATCGGGCCCTTCGTGTCGGGATTGAGCTTGCGCACCGCCAGGTACTCGAGGATGCGCTCCTTCACCTTTTCGAGGTCGAAGTGATCGCGGTCGAGAATCTCGCGGGCGTGGTCGATGTCGAGGCGGTCTTCGCTGGTGTTCGACCAGGGGAGCCCGGTGAGCCAGTCGAGATAGGTGCGCGTGAGCATCGTCTCCGCGCTGTCGGGGTGACCCCGCTCGAGGCGTCGCAACTGCCGCTCGAGTTCCTCGTTCGCCTCCTCGTTGAGTCCCCGCTCGCGAGCCTTCTGCCGGAACGCCTCGACCTCGGCGGCGACATCGTCGCCCTCTTCGCCGAGCTCCGCACGGATGCCCTTGAGCTGCTGGCGGAGGAAATACTCGCGCTGGCTGCGGTCCATCTCGTCGCGCGCCTGGGTCGAGATGCGCTGCTGCATCGAGAGGAGTTCCTCCTCCCGTGCGAGCGCCTTCTGCACTCGGGCCAGGCGATCGGCGGGCGGCAGCGTCTGGAGCACCTCTTGTGCGTCGGGCGCCGGAAGTTCCAGGTTGCTGGCGACCAGATCAGCCAACCTGCCCGGCTCGTCCAGATTTGCCGCGATCACCTGCACCTCGGCCGAGACGTTCTTGCCCATCCCGACGACGCGGTCGAGGCTCTCTTTCACGCTCCGCACCAGCGCCTGCAGCTCGAGCGGGTCGCTGTCGACCTCCGGATCCTCGATCTGCTGAACGCGAGCCTGGAGGAACGGCTCGGTGCGGCTGAAGTGCTCGACCCTTGCCCGGGCGAGACCCTGAACCAGGATGCGAACCCGGCCGTCGGGCAGCTTCAGCATGCGCATGATCAGCGCCGCCGTACCGAACTCGTGGAAGTCCGCCTCGGTCGGCTCCGACTGGTTGCCGTCGCGCTGGGTCACCAGCATGATCATGCGGTTGTCCGACAGCGCCCGGTCGACCGCCAGGGCACTCTTCTCCTTGCGGATCGAGAGCGGGAAGATGATGTAGGGAAAGATGACGACGTCCTTGAGCCCGAGGACGGGCAGGACCTCGGGCAGCCGGATCGGTTCGTCGGGCTGCAGGTCGTTCATCGGCCGACCACTTCTATCACGTCGGCGGGCTGTCTGGAGCTGCCCTCGGGCGCCGGGACTCGCGTGCTAGCCGCGCTGCTTGAGCAGGTGCTTGAGCTCGTTCATGAACGTCTCGAGGTCCTCGAAGTTTCGATAGACCGAGGCGAAGCGGACGTAGGCGACCTGATCGAGCTGGCGGAGGTGCTCGGTGACGATTGCACCGATCTCGCCGGTGGTCATCTCGCGCTCCTCGCGATCGTGCAGGCGCTGCTCGATGTCTTCGACCACTTCGTCGAGACTCTTCGCGGGTACCGGCCGCTTCTCGCAGGCTTTGTAGAGCCCCGCGAGCAGCTTCTTGCGGTCGAACTCCTCTCGAGCCCCGTCGCTCTTGACCACCATGTACGGGATGTCTTCGATCTGCTCGTAGGTCGTGAAGCGACGCTCACACGAGGTGCACTCGCGACGGCGACGGATGGTCAGCCCTTCCCGGCTTTCTCGCGAATCGACCACGCGGTCGTTCGATTCGCCGCAGAAGGGGCACCTCACGTCAGCTCTCCGGCTCGAGCGTGACGTTCAGCCGGAGTCTCAACGAGTCGGCGGCGGCGGGGGAGTCGAGCTGGAGGTCGATGTCCTCGACCTCGGCGAGGAGACGATTGGAGGCGTCTTCCAAGCGCAGGCCGACCTGAATCTTCTTCGCCAGCGCGTCGCCCGACGCCTGCCGCAGGTCGAGGCGAAGGTCTCGCCGTACGGTGACCGGCTCCGGCGGTGCGGGCGGTGGCGGCGGTGTGGGCGGCGCCGGCGTGGGCGCCGCTACCGGGCGACTCTCGGTCAACGGCGGTGCCGCCGGAGGTCCTCCGGCGCTGGGAGCGGGCGAGGGACCCGCCGAGGTGGCCGTCGCGGCGCTGGCTCGCGCCGAGGCCTCGGCCTTGGCCGCCGACGACTCGAGTTGCTTGCGCAGCGCGAGCAGAGTGAGCTTGGAAATGCCGCGGAGGGTCTCCACCACACCGGAGCCGGTGATCGCCGACGACTCGAAGGTCGGCCACGAGCCTCGGTGCAGGGACTCCTTCAACTCCTCGACCGAGGCGATGTCCGGCAGGTCGCGCTTGTTGAACTGCAGGACGAGCGGGATCGTGTCGATCGAGAGGCCCAGCGACTCCAGGTTCTCGGCGAGATTCTCCATCGCCTCGGAGTTGGCGGCCATCATGGGGCGCTGCGAGTCGGCGACGAAGACGACACCGTCGACCCCTTTCAGCACCAGCTTGCGGGTGGTGTTGTAGAAGACCTGTCCCGGGACGGTATAGAGCTGAATTCTCGTCTTGAAGCCGGCGACTTCGCCGACCTCCATGGGCAGCAGATCGAAGAACAGGGTTCGATCGGTCTGCGTCTCGAGCGAGACCATTTCCCCGCGCGAGTCGTTGGTCGTGTGGTCGTAGATGAACTGCAGGTTGGTGGTCTTGCCACAGAGGCCGGGACCGTAATAGACGATCTTGGCCGTCATCTGCATCGTGCTGTAGTTGAAAAAAGCCATGTAGAAGTTGCCTCGCCGAGCAGTTTGACCGGTGCAGAGTCTAGCACTCGGGCACCTCGGCGAGTGCTGAATAGGTGACACTCGACAACCCCCAGTCGCGCTACAATGTGGAGCGGAATCGACCTTGCCCGCGGCTAGCCGTCCGTCCTGCGACGGTGTCCGGCCTCGAGCTCCCCTGACTGACCATGGCCGCGCCCCACGATCCTGAGCAGATTCTCGGTCCGCGAGACCGAGAAATTCTGCGCGACGTCATTCGGACGTTCATCACCACCGGAGAGCCGGTGAGTTCTCGCTCGGTCGCCAAGCACGACCGGCACGGGGTCTCGTCGGCGACGATCCGCAACGTGATGGCCGACCTCGAGGACCTGGGATTTCTCAGCCAGCCGCACACCTCCGCGGGTCGAGTGCCGACCGAAGGCGGCTACCACTTCTACATCGATGCGCTCATGCGCAGTCGCGGTCTCAGCGAACGTGACCGGGCGCACATCGACGCCGAACTCGGCAGCGGGGGTGGGGTCGACGGCGAGCGGCTGATGAGCTCTGCGAGCCAGCTGCTCTCCGACCTCTCGCAGCAGATCGGCATCGTGCAGACGCCGTCGATCGCCGAGACCGAGCTTAAGTCGATCAGCTTCGTGAGGCTCTCGGGGACGAAGATCCTCTGCGTCGTGGTCTCGGCCAACGGCTTCGTCGACAACAAGCTCATCGACGCGCCTGGCGATCTCTCGGCCGACGATCTGAACCGGATCTCGAACTACGTGACCGAGCACTTCTGTGGCCTCTCGGTCCGGCAGATTCGCGACCGGTTGATCACCCTGATGGCAGAGGAACGCGCGCGGGTGGATCAGCTGTTGGCGAGCGCCATCGAGCTCGCTCGCACCGCGCTCGAGCTGGACGACGGCCAGGACGTGATCGTCCAGGGCACCAACTCGCTCCTTCATCAGCCCGAGCTCGCCAGCCTCGAGCGCGTGCAACGGCTGCTCAACACCTTTGCCGATCGGGCGGGGCTGGTGCAGCTGCTGAACCAGCTGATGACCGGGCAGGGCGTGCGCGTCCTGATCGGCCAAGACAGCGACATTACCGGTGCTCTCGACTTCAGCTTGGTGGCGACCACCTACGAAGTCGGCGGCAAGCCGCTCGGCACCCTCGGCGTCTTTGGACCGTCGAGAATGCCCTACCAAAGGCTCATACCGCTGGTGACCTACTTCGGTAAGCGACTCGGGCAGGCGCTCGAAGACGCCTATGTGGAGCAGGAATAGCCGGCGCGGGAATCTAGGATGACCGAACGTAAGTTGGAAGGAGAGGGCGACCTCCCCATGGAAGAGGAAATCGACGTGAGCACGGACGATCTCGACGCAGCGATGCAAGACGCTTTGGATGCGGTGGAGCGTGGCGAGGCGGAGCCCTCGGCGGTCGAACCCGAGGGTGCACCCAAGGCGATCCTGGAAGAGCTCGAAGGGCGCATCGCGGAGCTTCGCGATCGCAACGTTCGGACGCTCGCCGACTTCGAGAACTTCCGCAAGCGCGTCGAGCGCGAGCGTTCCGAGATGCGTCGCTACGAGGGCTTCGAGCTCTTGGCCGAAATGCTGCCGGTGCTCGACAACCTCGACCTGGCGCTCGAGGCGGGCGGCAGCGTCGAAGATCTCAAGACGGGGGTCGATCTGATCGCCAAGCAGTTCCGCGACCTCTTGCGGAGGCACGGTGTCGATCGGATCAGCTCGGTCGGCGAGGCGTTCGATCCGACGGTGCACGACGCGGTCTCGCGAGACGAGGATCCCGACGTCGAGGCGCCGACCGTCTCCGAAGAGTTTCGCGCCGGCTACCGGATGGGCGAGCGGTTGCTGCGGCCGGCGAGCGTGCGGGTGACGACGCCGCCGGATGGCCCCGCCGACGAGGCGGAGCCGGCTTCGCCCGAAACACTGAACTGACGTGAGCAAGGTCCTCGGAATCGACCTCGGGACGACGAACAGCTGCGTTGCAGTGGTGGACGTCGCGGCGCCGCGCGTGCTCGCAAACCGCGAGGGCAGCCGCACGACCGCTTCGATCGTCGCGTTCACCGAGGAGGGGGATCGACTGGTTGGCCAAATCGCCAAGCGTCAGGCGATTGCGACGCCCGAGCACACGGTCTTCGCGGTCAAGCGTCTGATCGGGCGCAAGTTCGACGACGAAGACGTACAGCGAGCACGGGAGTTCCTGCCGTACCCGCTGATCGAGGCGCCCAACGGCGACATCAAGGTGCAGATTCGCGATCGCCAGTTCAGCCCGGAAGAGATCTCCGCGATGATCTTGCGCGAGATCAAGGAGTTCTCCGAGGAGCTGTTGGGCGAGGACGTCGAAGAGGCGATCATCACGGTGCCCGCCTACTTCAACGACTCACAACGACAGGCCACCCGAGACGCGGGCCGCATCGCCGGTTTGGAGGTTCTCCGGATCATCAACGAGCCCACCGCAGCGGCGCTCGCCTACGGCGTCGGCGGGGCAGGAGCGGCGAAGCGACTTGCGGTCTACGACCTCGGCGGCGGCACCTTCGACGTCTCCATTCTCGAACTCTCCGACGGCATCTTCGAGGTCCGGGCGACCGCCGGTGAGACGTTCCTGGGCGGCGAGGACTTCGATCTTCGCATCATGGATTGGCTGATCTCCGAGTTCCAGGCGGAGACCGGTTCCGACCTGCGGGGCGATCGGATGGCGCTGCAGCGCCTCAAGGAGGCCGCCGAGCGGGCCAAGTGCGAGCTCTCGGAGCTCGAGTCGACCACCGTCAACCTGCCGTTCATCTCGGCTGACGAGAACGGCCCGAAGCATCTGTCCCGAGAGCTCAGCCGCGAAGAGCTCGAGACCCTGGTCGAAGACCTGGTGCGTCGCACCGAAGGCCCCTGCGTGCAGGCGCTGGAAGCCGCGGAGCTCAAGCCCGAGGAGATCGACGAGGTGCTCTTGATCGGCGGCCAGACGCGCACGCCGCTCGTCGTCGAGACGGTTGAGCGAATCTTCGGCCGGAAGCCGAATCAGGACATCAATCCCGACGAGGTGGTTGCCGTCGGCGCCGCCATTCAGGGCGGCATCCTGCGCGGCGACATCAAGGACATCGTGCTGCTCGACGTGACGCCGTTGTCGCTCGGGGTCGAGACCCACGGCGGGCTCTTCACCAAGTTGATCGATCGCAACTCGACGATTCCGACCAAGGCGGTTCAGATTTTCACGACGGTCGTCGACAACCAGTCGACGGTCGAGATCAACGTACTTCAGGGCGAACGCGAGATCGCCATGGAGAACAAGTCGCTCGGGCGTTTCGAGCTGGTCGGCGTGCCGCCCGCTCCACGTGGCGTGCCGCAGATCGAGGTGACGTTCGCCATCGACTCGAACGGCATCGTCAACGTGGCTGCTCGCGACCTCGCGACCAACAAGTCGCAAAGTGTGCAGATCAACCCGGCTGGCGGCCTCGACAAGGCCGAAATCGATCGACTGGTCGAGGAGGCCGAGGAGCACTCACAGGCCGATCAGGAGCGCCGCGAGGGGCGCCGGGTCAGCAACCGACTCGAAGGCATGCTGCTCACCACCGAGCGCGTCTTCGAGCAGTTCGGGGAGATGCTCGCCGAAACCGAACGGCGGCGAGTTCGCGAGACCCTCATCAAGGCGCGTGCCTCTCTAACGAGCGGCAACCGTGCGGAGATGGAGACCTTTCTGTTCGATCTCAACGCGCTTTCGCGTCAGCTCTCGGATCTGATGCTCGAGAGCATCGAGGACTGATCTACAGATGGCTGGCAAGAAGGACTACTACCAGGTACTGGGCGTCGACCGTCAGGCGACGGCCCGCGAAGTGAAGTCGGCTTACCGCAAGCTGGCCGTCAAGTACCACCCCGACCGAAACTCGGGTGACAAAGAAGCCGAGGCCAAGTTCAAGCAGGCGGCCGAGGCCTACGCGATCCTCTCCGACCCCGACAAACGGGCGCGGTACGACCGCTTCGGACACCAGGGCATGGGTGGCAGCGGGGGCGTTGGCGGTTTCGACCCTGAGGTGTTCGGCGACTTCTCGGACATCCTCGGCGAATTCTTCGGCTCCGGCTTTGGCGACCTCTTCGGAGCAAAACGCGCCCACTCGAGCGGTCAGCGTGGCGCAGATCTGCGCTACGAGCTGCATCTGATGCTCGAAGACGCCGCGTTCGGCATCGACAAGACGCTGGAGATTCCGCGTCTGGAGTCGTGCGACGCCTGCTCGGGCAGCGGTGGAGCGGACGGAGCGAAGCCCACCGCCTGCCAGGCCTGTAGCGGTCGCGGTCAGGTGCGCTTCACTCAGGGCTTCTTCACCGTGGCTCGGGCGTGCCCGGAGTGCGGCGGCGAGGGGCAGGTCGTCTCGGACGCCTGTAAGGAGTGCCGAGGCGACGGACGGGTCGAGCAGCGCCGCTCCATCGAAGTGAAGGTGCCGCCCGGCGTCGACACCGGTACTCGACTCCGACTTTCGGGTGAGGGGGAGCACGGTCGCCGCGGCGGCCGAACCGGCGACCTCTACGTCGATGTGGTGATCGAGCCCCATGAGCGCCTGTTCCGCGAGGGGCCGCACGTGATGAGCTCGCAACCGATCTCGTATTCGCAAGCGGTGCTCGGCACCACCGTCGAGGTCGAGACGCTCTACGGTACCGAGTCGCTCGACATTCCGGCGGGAACCGAGGCGGGCAGCCGTTTCGAACTGCGCCAAAAGGGGCTCGAGCGCCTCAACGGTCGTGGCAAGGGCGACCACGTCGTCGAGGTTCGGTTGAACGTTCCGCACCCCGACGATCTGGACCCCGAGCAGGTCGAGCATCTCCGCAAGCTCGCCGAGCTCGAGGGGAGCAACGTACGCGAAGATAAGAAGGTCCTCGACCGCGTGCGCGACCTCTTCGGCTGATCCCCCGTGACGACGTCCGCTTCGTACCGCCGACTCGTCTTCCGGGTCGACGGCGAGGATGAGGTACTGGTCGCGGCGCTCTGGGAACTGGGAACCCTCGGTACCGAGCTGATGCCGGACGGTCGAGTGACCGCCTACTTCGAGTCCGCGGAGAGCTACCGGGGAGTGGACTGGACCGCCTACTCCGCTGACCTCGAGTCGGACGAGGTACGGAGGAGCGAAGATTGGATGTCGGCCTATCGCGAGGCGAGTCGGCCGCTGCCGATCGGAGAGCGGCTGGTGATCGACCCTCGTGAACCGGAGCTTTCGCAACACGAGGCGGCTGCGTGGCCCGATCGGCGTCTCTTGCGGCTTCCGGCTCGCACTGCGTTCGGTACCGGCAGCCACGCCTCGACTCGTCTGGTGCTCGAGTTGATGGAGTGGCTCCATCTGGTGGACCAGCGGGTGCTGGACGTCGGATTTGGAAGCGGAGTCCTGTCCTTCGCTGCGTTGGAGTTTGGCGCCGTATCGGTCGCAGGGGTGGAGATCGACCCCGAGGCTGCGCTGGTCGCCGCGCAGAATCGTTCGCTCAACGGCTTTTTCCCACGGTGGGTTGCGGGCACGGTCCGCTCGCTGAGCCCGTCTGCTCGCTTCGACGTCGCCCTGGTCAATGTGCTGCCGGAGCGAGTGGCGGACGATCTTCTCGCGATTCGAGAACTCCTCGAGCTCGGCGGTGTCGCGGTCTTTTCGGGTGTCCCGACGGATCGGGTGGTGGAGGTTGCAGATCGACTCGAACGGGCCGGTTTTCAGCCGGCGTCGCGCCGGCATCACCAGGGCTGGACAGCGCTCGTCGTCCGCGCTGTGGGCTCTTCCCGGATCTATTGACCTCGCCGCCGAAGCGTCGCTAGCTTGATCGGGGGTCGAGGAGGCTAGACGACAAGGCCCCGCGTGAGCCCTACTCGCAAACGCCTGTAAGCCCAGCTGCCGGGAGGCAGCTCGCGGAGCAACATTGCTCATTGATGAAGCAGGTCGTGCCCGTCGGTGAACAGTTGGCCCGATCGACGATCGAGACGCCATACTCGATCACCAGGTCTCCTTCGGCGGGACAGTCCACCCGCTTCTTCCACTTACCCTTTGTCGGACTCTCTACGACGCTGTTGACGAAGCAGTCTCTAGGGCCCGAGCCTGGGAAGTCGAACAGCTGAACGTCTCGGGCTGTCGCCTGAGAGAGAGTCAAGGTGCCTGAGCTGTTAAAGATCCCGCCACCTCCAGAGTTGTCCAGGGGGAAGCACTCGACCTCGATTTCCGTATCGAACTCGATCTGTCGACGAGGCATGCCCCCGACGATTTCCAGGTGAAGGGCACCCTGCGAGTTGGACCGTGGCTGCAGCAACCCGAGCAGAGACATATCGAATCGCTTGATCCGCTTGTCCTTGTCGATCAGGCACGCGCTCGTGCTCTGGCCCATCTGTGCCGCCTGGGAGGGGGTGCCGATGAGACCCGTCGCTAGAACGCTGACGGCTAGTAGCAGGAGAAGGCCTCGCTTCGAAGTCATGTGGAACCTCCGCGTTTCTGGATGGATTGCCCGCATGCTAGCAAGCGGGGCGCATGCGCTCGACGTCCACTGGGGTACGCTCGCGCAGGCCGTCCGATGACCACCGTTCTCCTTCCTCCCGAAGCTCTGCGCCTCGACGCCTGGACGGTGGATGGCGATGCCTACCGACACCTCTTTCGGGCTCGGCGCCACGCCGTGGGGGACACCGTCCGCGTTGTCGATGGGGAAGGGCGGGCGCGCTGGACGACGGTCTCCGAGGTCGGAAGGAGAAAGGCGACGCTGGCTCTCGGGGCGGAAGCGCCGTCCAACGAACCGAAGCGGCGCCTGACGGTCTTCGTCGCTGCGCCCAAGGTCAGTCGGGCGTCCTGGATGGTCGAGAAGCTGACGGAAGTGGGGGCCGGTTCGATCTTTCTCTGGGCGACGGCGCGGGCCCCCCGTCGCTACGGAGAGGGCAACCTGGAGCGGCTCCGGAGGGTCGCCGCGGCGGCGGTCGAGCAGTGCGACAGGAGTTGTGTCCCCGTCATCGAGAACCTCGACTGGGAAGACGGGCTCTCGCGCCTAGGGTCGGTGGGGGAGCGCTGGTTGCTTCGGCCCGAGGGCGGTGCGGTGCCGGCGAGGTCGACAGGGGACGAGGCGATCGCGCTCTTGATCGGCCCGGAGGGCGGCTGGACGGAGAAGGAGACCCGCCGGCTCGAAGCTCTGCCGTGTCGATCCGTCTCTTTGGGTCCCACGATTCTTCGTGTCGAGACGGCTGCGGTCACAGGCGCGGCGCTCGCTCTCTGCCGCTAGACGCTAAGTCTTCTCGTATCAGAGATTTCGATCGATCGATCGATCCTGCTCGGGTCGTCGAGAGTGGTGCGCGAGTGGAGCATTCCATTGGCCGAACCGGGCGCTCTGGCTAGCCTGCCAGACAGGTCTGACTTCCATGCTTGCCGGAGAGCTCACATGAACATCAATGATCTGCTGAAGCTTGCAGTCGAGCGCGGCGCGTCCGATCTGCACATCAAGGTGGGCGGTCACCCGGTGATCCGCGTCGACGGCGAGTTGCAGTCGCTGGTCGAGGTGAAGCGGCTCATGCAGGAAGACACCGTCGGCATGGCCTACTCGATCATGAATGCGCGGCAGAAGCAGCGCTTCAAGGAAGACCTCGAGATCGACATCGCGTATTCGGTGCCGGGACTTGGACGTTTTCGTTGCAACGTCTTCCAGCAGCGCGGCTCGGTCGGCCTGGTTCTGCGTGTAATTCCGGCCTCGATCCTCGACTTCAAAGAGCTCACGTTGCCGCCGGTTCTCGAGACCATCTGCTGTGAGCGTCGCGGCCTGGTGCTCTGTACCGGTACCACCGGTTCGGGTAAGTCGACCACGCTCGCCTCGATGATCGACTACATCAACGGCGGCCGGACCGAGCACATCATCACCATCGAGGACCCGATCGAGTTCCTGCATCGCGACAAGAAGGCTCTGGTCAACCAGCGCGAGGTCGACGTCGACACGCGCAGCTTTGCCAACGCGCTTCGTTCGGCCATGCGTCAGGACCCCGATGTCGTGCTCGTTGGTGAGATGCGTGATTTCGAGACCATCGAGACGGCGCTGCTCGCTGCCGAGACCGGCCACCTGGTCTTCTCGACTCTGCATACGGTGGATGCGACCGAAACGGTCAACCGCATCATCTCCGTCTTCCCGCCGCATCAACAGAAGCAGATCCGCATTCAGCTCGCGCAGGTACTACGAGCTGTCATCTCGCTCCGCTTGATCGTTCGCTCCGACAACACCGGGCGAGTGCCGGCGGCCGAGATCATGCGCGTGACGCCGTACATCCGCGAGTGCATTGAGAACAAAGAGAAAACGAAGTACATTCGAGAGCAGATAGCTCTCGGAACCAGCCAGTACGGAATGCAGACCTTCGATCAATCGCTCTACAGCCTCTACAAGAGCGATCTGATCACTCTGGACGAGGCCCTGCGCCGGGCATCCAACCCCGACGAGCTGCGACTCAAGGTCGAGGGAGTCCAATTTACCGCCGACGCCGCACGCGAGGAGATGGAGTCCTCGCTCGCCGGTGATTCGGGGGCGGACGACATGACCCTCGAAATGCACGGTCGGTGAGCTCGGACGACTGCTACGATAAAGCTGTAGATCTGCTCGCTCGGCGCCCTCACTTTCGGTGGGTGCTGGAGCGGAAGCTCGCGGCGCGCGACTTCGACTCGGAAGAGATCGAAAGCGCCTGCGATCGGCTCGCGGCGAGCGGTCTGCTCGACGATCTCGAAAGCGCGCGTGGGCTGCTGAGGGGCTCCTGGCGTCGGAAGGGCTTCGGTCCGCTCCGGGTCAGAGCCGAGCTTCAGGAGCGCGGCGTCGCCGGAGAGATCATCGATACGGTTCTCAGCGAGATCGGCGGCGACGACACCGAGCGAGCTCAGGAGGTGGCACATCGCTGGCTGCGCTCGAGGTCGAAGAGGAGCCGAGACGCCCTCGCACGCCACCTGGGACGCAAGGGCTACTCGGGACAGACAATTTACGAGGTGCTGACGCGCCTCGAAGCGGAGCTCGAGCAGGGCTAGACCGGCCTTGGAGCCCCGGAGCGAGACATGAAGAGCAGTGATATCCGACAGAGCTTCGTCGACTACTTCCAGGGGCAGGGGCATCTGCCCTATGCCAGCTCGCCGCTGGTTCCCCACGGCGATCCGACCCTCCTGTTCACCAACGCCGGCATGGTGCAGTTCAAGGACGCCTTCCTCGGCGCCGCCTCACCGCCGGCGAGTCGAGTGGTGACCGTCCAGAAGTGCATGCGCGTCTCGGGCAAGCACAACGACTTGGAGAACGTCGGTCCGAGCGCCCGCCATCACACCTTCTTCGAGATGTTGGGCAACTTCTCCTTCGGCGACTACTTCAAGGAGGAGGCGATCCGCTTCGCCTGGGACCTGGTCACCGACGTCTGGGGACTCAACCCGGAACATCTATTTGCGACCGTCTTCGAGGAAGACGATCAGGCGGCCGGGCTGTGGGCGAAGTTGACCTCGCTTCCCCCCGAGCGCGTCCTGCGCTGTGGCGCGGCGGACAACTTCTGGGCGATGGGTGACACCGGCCCGTGCGGTCCGTGTAGTGAGATTTTTGTCGACCGCCACCCCGACCGACCGCACGTCGACTGGGAGGAGGGCTCAGAGAACGGTCGCTATCTCGAGATCTGGAACCTGGTCTTCATGCAGTACGACCGCCACGCCGGCGGCGAGCTGAACGATCTACCGAACCCGTCGATCGACACGGGCTCGGGGCTCGAGCGCGTCGCCTCGGTGCTTCAGGGCGTCGACTCGAACTACGACACCGACCTCTTCCAGCCGATTCTGCGGGCGACTGCGGCGCTCGCCGGCGTTGAGTACGGCGCCAGCGACCGCTCCGACACCGAGATGCGCGTGATTGCCGACCACCTGCGCGCGACCGCCTTTTTGCTCGCCGACGGAGTGATCCCGCACAACGAGGGCAGGGGCTACGTGCTGCGCCGTCTGCTCCGCCGCGCGGTTCGCCACGGCATTCGACTCGGCTTCGAGGAGCCGTTCCTGCATCGACTCCTGCCGGTGGTGGGTGAAGTCATGTCGGGGCACTACTCGGAGCTGACCGAGGTCGAGAGCGCCTCGGCGGTCACCGTCGAGACCGAGGAAGAGAAGTTCCTCTCGACCGTAGCAGCGGGTTCCGCCCAGGTGCAGGTCGAGATCGAGAGCGTCGCCGCCGACGGCGGCTCGTCGCTTTCCGGTGAGACCGCCTTCCGGCTCTACGACACCTTCGGTCTGCCGATCGAGCTCATCCGCGAGATCGCCGAGGAGGAGCGGATGGGTGTCGACGAGCGCGGCTTCCAGCGTGCGCTGGAGGAGCAGCGCTCGCGCTCCCGAGCGGCGGTGGATGAAGCGGGTGGCCGACTCACCGCTGCGCGTGAAGCGTTGCGTGAGGGGGGGCGCCTCGAGGCGACCGAGTTCCTTGGCTACAGCGACCTCGAGCTCGCCGAGGTCGAAGTCGTCGCGCTAGCCACGCTTTCCGGGGAGGGTGCCGAGCGCGCCGAGGAGCTCTCCGCCGGCGCGAGCGGGGTGGTGGTGCTCGACCGCACCCCGTTTTACGCCGAGTCGGGCGGCCAGGTCGGAGATCAGGGGCGACTCTCCGCCGCGGAGGGGGTCGCCGTGGTGACCGATACGCAGAAGGACAAGGCGGGTACCCACTTCCACTTTGTCGAGGTCTCGGAGGGGACCCTACGGGTCGGTTCCAAGCTCGGCGCCGCAGTCGACGGCTCGCTGCGCCGGCCCACTCAGCGGAACCACACGGCGACGCACCTACTGCACGCAGCCCTGCGGCACGTGCTCGGGGAGGGCGTGCGGCAGGCGGGATCGTTGGTTGCACCCGACCGGTTACGCTTCGACTTCACCTACGGCCGACCGATCGAATTGCCGGATCTCGCCCGGATCGAAGGTCTGGTCAACGACTGGATTCTCCTGGCCCGACCGACGGCGATCACCGCCGACCGGCCCTACGAAGAGGCGGTCGCTGCCGGTGCCATGGCGCTCTTCGGCGAGAAGTACGGCGATCGGGTGCGAACGGTCGAGATCGCCGGCCTCGAGCTCGGCGAGACCGACCCGGGGGCCGAGCTCGACAGCCTCGAACTCTGTGGCGGCTGTCACGTGGTTAACAGCGGAGAGATCGGACCTTTCGTCATCATCTCTGAGCGCGGAGTCGCGTCCGGTGTTCGCCGCATCGAGGCTTTGACGGGGGAGCGGGCGAGAGCCCATCTCGCGGAGAGGCTGAGGTGGTTGGAGGACACGGCCGACGAGCTGGGCGTTCCGCCGGAGACGGTGGTCGTCGAGGTCGGAAAGCTCAGGATGCGGAACCGCGAGCTGGAACGCGAGCTGGCCCAGTTGCGCATGCAGCTGGTGTCGGGGGCGGCCGAGGAGAGCGAGGAGACCGAGGTCTCCGGAATTCGACTGGTCGTCCGGGAGGTGCCGGCGGCGCCGGTGAACGAAATTCGCCGGATGGCCGATGTCCTTCGCGATCGGCTGGGCTCGGGAGTTGTGGTACTCGCGAGTCGAGACGACGAGAAGGTCAGCCTGGTCGCCACCGTGAGCAAGGACCTGACGGATCGGCTCAATGCCGGGGCCCTGGCTCGACGGATTGCGGCGATGGTCGACGGCAAGGGGGGTGGGCGACCCGATTTCGCCCAGGCCGGCGGACGGCAGCCAGAGCGGCTACCCGAAGCCTTGACCGCGGTTCCCGAGATGGTCCGAGAGGAGTTGGGAGCCGCATGACGATTCGAAACCGTGCCCTTCGCAAGACTCACTCCGACGCTTTTCGCGATCTTCTGCATCGCGGCGCCTCCGCTCAGCGCGGAGGTGCGGCTCGAGGTGCTTCCCGACGGTACGAAGCGGATGGTCGGCTCGGGGTCGGTCTCTCCCAAGGTCGCAGATAAAAGCTGGAGCCCGCGTCGCTCTCCGCGCGCTCGAAAGGCGCCGGCCGAACTCGAAGGGTGGATCCACGAAGAGGCCGATCGCTGGGCGCTCGATCCGAACCTGATCCGCGCCATTATCCAGGTCGAATCGTCGTTTGATCCGAGCGCGAAGTCCCACAAGGGCGCGATGGGACTGATGCAGCTCATGCCGCAGACGGCGGCGAGCCTTGCGGTCAGTGATCCGTACGATCCGCGCCAGAACATTCGGGGCGGCGCAGCCTATCTGCGCAAGATGCTGAGCCGCTTCGGTCGCACTGAATTGGCGCTGGCGGCCTACAACGCCGGGCCCGGAGCCGTCGATCGCTACGGTGGCATTCCGCCGTACGCCGAGACGAGGCGGTACGTCGAGAAGGTGCTGCGGATTCACCGCCACGACCCGGCGTTCAGCCTGCCGAACGAGACGGTGAGACCCCGCTCGAGCTCAAAGCGCCGCACCTACCTCTACCGCGACCCGAGTGGTAGCCTCGTCATGACCACCGAGCCACCCGGATAGAGAGCTCGCTACGGTGTGTCCGAGCCCGAGATGCTGAATACACCGAACCGGCTGTCGATCCTCCGGATCCTCCTCGTTCCGCTCCTGGTCGTCGTCCTGCTGACCAAACTCGAGAACAAGGAGTTCATCGGGCTGGCGGTCTTCCTGGTCGCCTCGGCGACCGACTTCCTGGACGGCTACATCGCCCGGCGCAAAGGGCAGGTGACCCAGCTCGGCAAGTTGCTCGACCCGGCCGCCGACAAGCTCCTGACCTCGGCGGCGTTCATCTCGCTCGTCGAGCTCGGCCTGGCGCCGGCCTGGATGGTGGTGGTCATTATCGCCCGTGAGTTTGCGGTGTCGGCGCTGCGCAGCATCGCAGCGGCCGAGGGGCTGGTGCTCGGGGCGATCTACACCGCCAAGATCAAGACGGTGCTCCAGGTGATCTCGATCGCGCTCCTGATCATCTACAACCAGCTCGGGAGCTTCGAGCATCTGGCGCCGATCTCGCTCTGGGCCGCAATGCTAGTGAGCCTCTACTCGGGCGTCGAGTACTTCGTCCGCTTCGCACCCAAGGTCTTCGGCAGCCTCAAGGCTGCGGCCAGCAGTTCCTGAGGTGCCGACTCTTCTGGTCGGGCGCGCCCCGGCGGGGGGCGGCGGTTCGCTAGAGGGGCCTAGGAGGCGCGCGGAGGCGGCTGCAGCGCGCCCCAGGGGACGGCGATGCCGAGCCCGACCGCTGGGCCCACGCCGTGGAGGCTCTCAGGACTCCAGAACTGCTGCGGCCGACATAGAATGACCCCGCTTTGGCAGTTCCCGGGTCCCTCTCTCATCGCCTTCTAGGGCGGATCGCCCTCTTTGCGCGTCGTCGCTACAACGCGATCTTCGTGGTCGCGGCGATTCTGCTGAT
Source organism: Candidatus Multivoradales bacterium (assembly GCA_965212505.1). GTDB lineage: Bacteria > Acidobacteriota > Thermoanaerobaculia > Multivoradales > JAHEKO01 > JAHEKO01. The sequence continues at coordinate 3,017,218 of OZ243123.1, read as the reverse complement.
CGTTGCGGGCGTGTTCGTCTCGCAACTCAAGTTCGACACCGACGTCCTCGCGCTGCTGCCGAAGAACGACCCGACGGTCGAGTCGTTTCGGGAGGCGCTCGAGGCGTTCGGCAGCGTCGACTACCTGCTGGTGGTGGTGCGCGTCCCCGAGGGGGCGATGCTCGAGCCGTACGAGGCCTTCGTCGGCGAACTCGGCGACCGCCTGGTGGATCTCGAGCACTTCCTGGAGGTGGAGTACAAGCTTGGCGATCTCGACGAGATGGTGCGCACGCTCCTGCCGACGGCGCCCCTCTTCTTGGACGAGGCCCAGCTCGAACGCCTCGGCGAGCGGCTCGACGACGACGCTCTACGCCTGCGCGCCAAGGAGCTCAGGCGGCTCATCTCTACGCCGCAGTCGTTGGCCACCAAGAATCTGATCAAACTCGACCCGCTCGGCTTCTCTCACCTGTTTCTCGATCGACTGACCGAGGCGCGGAGCGGTCTGGCGGTCGACTGGTCGAGTGGCTACCTCCTCTCGCGGGATCACCAGATGCTCCTGATGCTGGCCAAACCGGTCAGGCCGCCACAGGACGTGGACTTTTCGCGTGAGATGGTCGCCTCGCTCGAGGCCGAGGTCGCCGCCCTCTCCGCCGAATGGCCCGAGTTTGCAGGCACCGGCGAGCCCGCCCCACAGGTGGAGGTTGGCGGACGCTACGTGATCGGTCTCGGCGACGCCGAGTTGATCAAGAAGGACGTGATCGCCAACGTTGCGACCTCGGGCATCGGCGTGCTGGTCCTCTTCCTGTTTGCGTTCCGGAGACTCGGAGCGCTCGGCTATGCGTTCGTTCCTCTCTTCTTCGGCCTGCTCCTGACCTTCGGCTTCTCGGCGGTGGCTTTCGGCGGGCTGAACTCGGCTACCAGCGGCACGGCGGCTCTGCTGATCGGCCTCGGTATCGACTTCGTGATCGTCTCGTATGGGCGTTTCGTGGAAGAGCGAGAGCGGGGCGGCACCCTGGAGCAGGGGCTCGCCAGTATGAGCGGCTCGAGCGGCAGAGCGGTCGTCGTCGGAGCGGTCACCAGTGCGGCGACCTTCTACGCTTTTGGCGTCACCGACTTCACCGGGCTCTACCAGATGGGGTTCCTGACCGGAACGGGCATCCTCTTTTGCATGGTTGCGGTGCTCTTGCTGCTGCCCGCGATGCTGGCGTGGAACGAAGATCACCACACGAAGCGGAAGCGCCGGCCGAAGCTCTACCTCCACGGCTTTGGCAGCAGCCGTCTCATTCGATACGCGATCGCGCACCCGAAGATGATGCTTGGTGCCGGCTTTGCGATCACGCTCGCGGCAGGGGTGGCGGCGCTCGGAGTCCGTTTCGAGGACAGCGTCAGCTCGATGCGGCCGGAGGGGAATCCGGCGGTGGCGCTACGCGAAGAGGTGGCGAATCGCTTCGGGTTCGGCTTCGATCAGATGATGTTCGTGATCGATGGCGAGAGCTTCGCCGAGACCCTCGACTCCGTCGATCGAGCGGCAGCAGGCGGGCGCCAGCTGGTCGCGGACGGAGTGTTGACGGGTGTCGACTCGATCGGCTCGCTGCTGCCGCCGCTCAGCCGTCAGAAGGCCTCCCTCGCTTGGCTCGAGCAACGTCGTGCGTCGGGACTCGATGCAGATCGCATGCGAACCGTCTTTGCCGAGGCTCTGGCTGCCGAGGGGCTGCGTCTGGAGCCGTTCGCCGAGGGCCTCGAGCTGGCGACGCAGGCGCTGTCGCGCCAGGGGCCAATCGACGTGGGCGAGCTCGAGGGCTCGTCGCAGGCGGCAGGTCTGCTCGGTCGCTACATCCAGCAGGGCGAGGATGGGTGGAAGAGCGCGGTCTACCTGCACCCGCCGCCGCGCATCTGGCGGCGTGAGCCGCCCCCGAGTGCTGTGGAATTGGCGGACGAGCTCGGCCCAAACGTCACCCTGACCGGCGCCAACGTCGTGAGCGAAGTGCTCCGTTCCCAGGTTCTGATCGACGCTCTGGTGGCGACCGCGCTCGGCTTCCTGCTGGTGACGATCCTTCTGTGGATCGACTTCCAGAGGCTCTGGGCTGCGCTGGTTTCCCTGGTGCCGCTGATCATGGGCATTCTCTGGATGCTCGGGGGGATGGCGCTGCTCGACATCCCGATGAACTTCATGAACATCTTCGTCACGACGATGATCATCGGCATCGGGGTCGACTACGGCATCCACATGATCCACCGCTACCGGGAGTGTCTCGACAAGCCGGCCGAGTCGCTTCACGACGGCATGGTGGAGACCGGCAAGGCGATCGTCTTGGCCGCGCTCTCGACCACCGTCGGGTTCGGCTCCCTCTCGCGTTCGTCCTACCCGGGATTGAGCTCGATGGGTGTGGTCGCGATTCTCGGCGCCGTCTCGACCTGCCTGGTCGCGATCACCGTGCTGCCGGCCTGGCTGTCGCTCAAGAAGCGTCGCGGCGGCTAATTCGCCTGCACGTGGTGCACGCGCAGGAGGTTGGTCAGCGGCCGGCTCCGGATCGGTGCGCCCATGAGGACGACAACGCAGTCCCCGGGCGCGGCGAGCTCGCGGTCGAGCAGGCTACGGTCGACGATCTCGATCACCTCGTCGTGCTCCTGCGGTTCGGCATCGAGGAGGATCGGCGAGACGCCCCAGACGAGCTGCGCACGCCGAGCGACGACCGGGTCGAAGGTCATCATCAGGATCTCGACCGCCGGACGATAGCGAGAGATCAGCCGAGCGGTGAAGCCGCTCTGGCTGAAGGCGACGATCTTCTCGACCGGTAGGCGGCGCGTCGCGAAGGTTGCCGCTCCGGCGACGGTGTCGGCGGTGGCGAACTGACCACTCGTCCAAGACGGGCGGACCGGCGGTTGCACGGCGCCCTCCTCGCGCCCTCGACGCTCGTGCCCCTCCGCCTCGCAGATGATGCGCTCCATGGTGCCGACGGCCTCGACCGGATAGCTGCCGGCTGCGGTCTCGCCCGAGAGCATCAGGGCGTCGGCGCCGTCGAAGACGGCGTTGGCGACGTCGGACGACTCGGCGCGCGTCGGTCGGGGATGTTCCATCATCGACTCGAGCATCTGCGTCGCGACGATCACCGGAGTCCCGAGACTGAGACCGATCTCGACGATGCGCTTCTGGAGCACGGGCACCTGGTGCAGCGGCACTTCGACGCCGAGGTCGCCGCGGGCGACCATGACGGCGTCCGCCGCTGCGACGATCTCTTCGAGGTTGCCCACCGCTCGCTGACGCTCCATCTTGGCCACGACGGGGATACTGCCGCCGGCCTTCTCGGCGACCTCGCGAACCGCCTGCACGTCGACGGCGGAGCCCACGTAGCTCGCTCCGAGGTACTCGATGCCGAGCTCCACGGCGAGTGCGACATCGGCGCGGTCCTTCTCGGAGATAGAGAAAGGGATCTCGGAGTCGGGCAGGTTGATCCCTTTGCGAGTGGAGACCTTCCCGGGTTCGAGTACCTTGCCGACGAGGCGCCTGCCGTCGGACTCGACGATTTCGAGCTCGACCAGCCCGTTGTCGATCAGCACTCGTTCGCCGGCCTCGACGTGGTCGAGAAACTCCGGCTCGTCGATCGGTAGATCGGCGTCTTCGTCCTCTGCGATGACGACGCGCGCACCCTGTTCGAGGAAGCGTCCTTCGTCCGGGAGGCGTCCCAGTCGGAACCGTGGCCCCATGAGATCCATGAGGATTGGCACCGCGCGGCGGAGCTTGAGGGCTTCCGCGCGCACCGTCTCGACCAGCGCACGATGTGCCTCGTGCGATCCGTGGGAGAGGTTGAGACGTACGACGTCAACGCCGGCGCTGAGCAGACGAGAGACGGTGTCTGGGTCCGAACTGGCCGGCCCAAAGGTTGCGACGATCTTGGCCCGACGGGCTCCGCTCGGCATCGCCAGAGGATATCCTCTCGACGCTATGTTTGACGGCCTACAGGAACGGCTCCAAGGTGTCTTCCGCCAGCTCAAGGGCGAGGGCCGCGTCTCCGAGGACGCACTGCGTGGTGCGATGCGAGAGATTCGCATGGCGCTGCTTGAAGCCGACGTCAACTTCCGCGTCGTCAAGTCGTTTGTCCAGCGAGTTTCCGATCGCGCGATCGGTCAAGAGGTACTAAGCAGTCTGACCCCGGCGCAGCAGGTCATCAAGATCGTCAAGGACGAGTTGGTGACGTTGCTCGGAGACGAGGGCGGCGAGCTGTCGCTCGATGGCAAGCCGGCCGTCGTCTTGATGTGCGGTCTCCAGGGTTCGGGTAAGACGACCACCTCGGGCAAGCTGGCCCGGCGCTTGAGCGAGCGCGGTCGCCACCCGCTCCTGGTCGCTTGCGATCTCCAGAGAGCGGCTGCGGTCGAGCAGCTTCGTCAGGTCGGAGAGCAGGTCAAGGTGCCGGTGGTCGGACCCGAATCGAGTGAGACGAGTCCGATCGAGGTTGCGAAGCGAGCGCTCGAGGTGGCCCGCGATCGGGGCCACGACGTCGTCGTGGTCGACACCGCGGGTCGACTTCACGTCGACCAGGAGCTGATGGCGGAGATTCGCGAGCTGGCTTCGGTCGTCTCGCCGACGGAGACGCTCTTCGTCGCCGACGCGATGACCGGCCAGGACGCGGTGAAGAGCGCCACCGAGTTCGGCGGCGCGCTCGACCTGACCGGAGTGGTTCTGACCAAGCTCGATGGCGACGCACGCGGCGGTGCGGCGCTTTCGATTCGCAGCGTCGCAAAGGTGCCGATTCGATTTGTCGGTACCGGCGAGAAACTCGACGAGATCGAGCTCTTCCATCCCGAGCGGATGGCCTCGCGCATTCTCGGTATGGGCGACGTCTTGACCCTGATCGAGAAGGCGGAGCAGGGGCTCGACCGCGACGAGAGCGAGCGGCTGGCCAAGCGGATTGCGAGCCGCGACTTCAATCTCGAGGACCTCCGCGATCAGTTGCGCCAGATGAAGAAACTCGGGCCGCTCTCTCAGGTGCTCTCGATGCTGCCCAAGGCCGGCCCGCTCAAGGGGCTCGATCCTTCGTCGGTGGACGAGGGGCAGCTGAAGGTGACCGAGGCGATCATCGATTCGATGACGCGGAAGGAACGGCGCAACCCGAAGATCCTCACCGGCAGCCGTCGCAAGCGTATCGCGCGCGGCTCGGGTACCTCGGTGCAAAAGGTCAACCAACTGCTCAAGCAGTACCGCGCGATGAAGAAGATGATGAAGCAGATGCGGGGTGGCTGGATGCAGAAGGTCATGGGGATGAAAGGCTAGGAACAACCTGCTACAATCGGCGGCTCAAGTCGGACCGCCTCGCGTCCGTTCGAGCGCCGGCCGGCCCTGAAGCCTCGTCGGGGGCAAGCAACACTTTGGAGATACACAAATGCTGAGAATTCGGCTGCGCCGAATGGGGAACCGAAACAGACCCTTCTTCCGTGTCGTGGTGTCAGACTCGCGCAAAGTCCCGACCGCCAATGCGGTGGAGGAGATTGGCCACTACGATCCGAACGGTGCGCCTAGCGACGCGACGATCGACGTCGAGCGCGCGGACCACTGGATCGCCAAAGGGGCCAAGGCCTCCCCGGCGGTCATGAAGCTGATCGGTCACCAGCGGAAGTCCGCCTGACGATGGCCGCCGCTCGCGAGCAGCTCCTCGAGATCATCAAGCTGATGGTCGATCGACCGGAAGAGGTTTTCGTCGAAGAGCTGCGTGACGAGATGGGTGTGAAGCTCGATCTGACGGTTGCGGAAGACGATCTGGGCAAGGTCATCGGCCGCCAGGGGCGGACCGCTCGCGCGCTCCGCTGCGTGCTCGGGTCGCGCGAGACACAGCGCGACACCGAGTACGAGCTCGAGATCCTCGACTGAAACCCACAGAAGAAGCGCCGGGCACGCAGCTGCCCGAGTTTGTGGAGGTCGGCAAGGTCCGGCGTCCCCACGGTGTTCGTGGAACGGTTCTCGTCGAGGCTCTCACCGATGTCCCCGGCCGCTTCGACGCCGGCAGCGTCCTCACGCTGGTCCTGGATGACGGCGCGCGTCGACGGGTCGAGATCGCGAGTGCGGCGCCCCACGGCGACGTTCTGCGCGTGAGCTTCGCCGGCCTCGACGACCGGAGCGACGTGGAGGGCTTCCGCGGTGCCATCCTGGAGGTCGCGCGCGATTCCACTCCGGCGGCTCCGGAGGGCGAGTTCTACTACTTCGAGCTGACCGGCTGCCTCTGCGTCGACCGCGAGAGCGGCGTTCTCGGGACCGTCGAGGAGGTCATCGAGGACGGCGGCGGCCTGCTGCTCGAGGTGATCGAAGGGGAACGGACGCTCCTGGTGCCGTTTGTCCAAGACTTCATTCATTCGATCGACGTCAAAGCGCGGCGGATCGAGCTCGCACTCCCGGAAGGGCTGATCGAAACATGCGAGTCGACGTAGTCACCATCTTCCCCGAGCTGTTCGAGCCGTTCGCCAGCACGAGTCTGATCGGCAAGGCGATCGCCGCGGGCCTGCTTCGTCTCGACGTCCACGACCTACGACGCTGGACCTCCGATCGCCACCGGACGGTCGACGACGAGCCGTATGGAGGCGGCGGAGGCATGGTGATGAGCGCGCCTCCGTGGCTCGCCGCGGTCGGCGAGCTCACCGAGGGGCGTTCGGTACGGCGCGTTCTCCTCTCGCCTCAGGGCCGCCGCCTCGACGACGCCGGTGTCCAGAGGTTGGCGACTGCCGGCGACCTTCTGCTGATGTGCGGCCGCTACGAGGGGATCGACGAGCGGGTTCGCGAACTGGTGGTGGACGAGGAGGTCTCGATCGGCGACTACGTCCTCTCCGGGGGAGAGCTCGCCGCGATGGTCCTGATCGAGGCGCTTTCGCGCCAGGTACCGGGCGTGGTCGGTCTGCCCGAGTCCGTCGTGCAAGACAGCTTTCGCGACGGAATGCTCGACTTTCCCCACTACACACGCCCGCGAGAGGTCGAGGGGCTGTCCGTGCCCGAGGTACTGCTCTCGGGGGATCACGGGGCAATCGGGGCCTGGCGTCGGGAACGCGCGCTCGAGCGGACAAAACGCCGTCGCCCGGACCTTCTGGCTCGAGACAAGAAGAGCGATCCTGGAGGCGGCGCGTGAGACCTCGATCGTGCTACCATACGGTCCCCTGAATAACGCGAGCGGGTCGCGCTCGTGGAGGCATAGGAACACTTCATGAATCAGCTTTCGGAACTTGAGCAGGAATACCTTCGCTCGGATGTACCCGAGTTCCGCGCCGGCGACACCATCAAGGTGCACGTTCGCGTGGTCGAGGGCGACAAGCAGCGCATCCAGATCTTCCAGGGTGTGGTGATCGCCCGTCGCGGCAGCGGCACGCGGGAGAGTTTCACCGTTCGTAAGATGTCGGGCGGTATCGGCGTCGAGCGCGTCTTTCCACTCCACGGCCCGGTGATCGACAAGATCGAGGTCGTGCGGCGTGGTCGCGTTCGTCGAGCCAAGCTCTACTACCTCCGGAGCCTGCGCGGCAAAGCGGCTCGTATCGAGGAGCGCCGCGAGGATCGTCTGAAGGCCAAGTCCGCTCGAAAAGCGAAGTAACCCGATTGGGTGGCTGTGGAACCGCTGCTGGCTGAGGCTTACCGCCTGTGCCTGCTGCGGGGAGTAGAGGAGAGGTTGTATCAACTCGGGTACTCCAACCAGGCAGGCGTGGACGAGGTGGGGCGCGGTTGCCTTGCAGGACCGGTGGTAGCGGCCGCGGTCGTGGTCGATCCGCACCGGACGGTGCCCGGGGTGGACGACAGCAAGCGGCTCTCCGCCGAGGCGCGCAGCGACCTGGCCAAATGGATCCGCGAGAGCGCTCTCGACTGGAGCGTCGCCGCGGTGTCGCCCGCGACCATCGATCGCATCAACATTCTGCAGGCCTCGAAGCGCGCCATGGTTCGCGCTCTGTGTGACCTCGCACCGGCGCCTGACGTCGCGCTGGTCGACGCGGTGAAGCTCGATCTACCGTTCCCCTGTCTGCCGATCATCCGCGGGGACTCCTTCAGCTACGCCATCGCCTGCGCATCGATTCTCGCCAAGGTCGAGCGCGATCGGATGATGGAGGAGCTCGACGGCAGCTACCCCCACTACGGGTTCGCGCGTCACAAGGGCTACGCGGCGCCCGAACATCTCGAGGCGCTGCGCGACCACGGACCGTGCCCGTCGCACCGCCTCACCTTCCGTTCGGTTCTTCCGCGGGTAGACAACTGATGGCGACACGGATCGAGAAACGGCTCCAGAAGGCGGAGAAGCTGGTCCAGCGCGGCCGACTCGAGGCGGCGATCGACGAGCTTCACCTCGTCCTCAAGGAGACGCCCGACGACACGCGCACGCTGAACCGGGTCGGCGATCTCTACGCACGGCTCAATCGGGTCGACGAAGCGGCCGAGCTCTTCAGCAAGGCCGCCGAGCGCTTCTCGAGCGAAGGGTTCTTCGTCAAGGCGATCGCGATCTACAAGAAGATCCTGCGACTCGATCCGACCCGCATTCCGATCTACGAGAAGCTGGCCGGGCTCTACCAGCAGCAGGGCCTGGCGAACGAGGCCCGCGGGCAGTACCAAATCCTGGCCGACTATTACGACAAGGTCAGCGACTCCGAAGCGGTCATTGGCGTCTACGAGAAGCTCATTCGCATCGAGCCACGGGACCCCGAGGCCATGCAGCGTCTGGCGGAGCTGCAGGCGGAGGCCGGTCGCTCCGACGAGGCGCTCGCCTCCTACGGCGCGCTGGTCAACGACATGCTCGATGCCGGCAAAGGGGACGAGGCGGTGGCGGTGCTCGAGCGGTCGCTGCAGCTCGCGCCGGTCGACGTCAAGTACGTCATGCAGTGTGTCGTTCAACTGCAGGTGACGGATCGGCCCGAACTGGTCGAGCGCTTCCTCGATGCTGTCGAACAGGTCGACGCCGATCAAGCGGCGGCGGCCCGCTCGATGTTCCAGGAGTCGTCCACGACGGCAGAGGACGAGAAGCCGACGGCGGCCGCCGAGCCCGCGCCGCCGGAGGCTGTGCAGGACAAACAGGAGCCGGAGGCGCCGCCCGTCGAGGAGCCGGTTGCAGCCGAAGCGGACCCCGCGTCCACCGCCACGACTCCGCCGCCGGACGAGGCCGAGCCGGAGTTCGAGATCGAGCTGGATGCTTTCGAGAGCACTGCCGCCCCGACAGCCGAAGAGAAGGCGCCGGCCGCCACGGATCCCGAAGCCCTCGACGAGTCGGCGCTCGAATCGCTCGTGGCTGAAGCGATCGCGGAGTCGGCGCTCGGTGCTTCGGCCGATGAGAGCACGCCCGAGGCTGCGGAGCCGGCGCCGGCCGACGAACCGGAGCCCGCTGCCGAACCCGAGGCCCAACCCGTCGCCAAACCCGAACCCGAACCCGTCGCCGAGCCCGAACCGGAGTCCGAACCGGAGCCGGAGCCCGAGCCCGAGATGGAACTGGCACCCGAGCCGGAGCCCGAACCGGAGTCTGTCGACGAGCTGCTCGCCGAAGCCGACGCACTCGCCGGATACGGCTTGGGAACGAAGGCGGCGCAGCGGCTCGCGCGAGTGTTGGAGATCTCTCCGGGACATCTGAGGGCTTATCGGCGTCTGATCCATGTAGAAGTGACCGCCGGGAACGAAAGCGAGGTTGTGCGGATCGCCGCCGAAGCTGCCCGCTCCGCCCAGGAGTTGGGGGATCGCGCTGCGTGGCGTGAGATTGCGGGCGACCTCGAGCGCAACGGCTATCAGACGAGCGGCGGGAAGATCGTGCCGCCGTCCCTCGTGGCGCAGCAGAGTCAAGAGCCGGAGCCCGCGCCCGAGACGACTCGCGAGGCGGCCCCCGACACGCAGTCCGAACCGACCGGTACGGCGGCATCGACGGCGGTCGAGGAGCCGGCGGAACCGACCCCCGAGGTACCGAGTGCGTCCGACTCAGAGCCGAGCTCCGAAGACGAGGTCGGCGCGGATTTCTTCGACCTCGGTGCCGAACTCGAGATGGAGCTCGGGTCAGACCCCGCGGACACCGACGAGTCGGCCATCGAAGGCCAGACGGTCGAAGAGATCGTCGAGGGCTTCAAGAAGGGCATGGCCGAGGTGCTCTCGCCCGAGGCGTTCGACACCCACTACAACCTCGGTGTCGCGTATCGCGAGATGGGGCTGATCGACGAGGCGATCGGCGAGTTCCAGCTCGCCGCCAAGGACCCTCGATATCTGGTCGAGTGCTGCTCGCTGCTCGGGCGTTGCTTCCAGGAGAAGGACTTCTCGGATTTGGCGCTCAAGTGGTACCGCAAGGGACTGCAGTCCCCGCGAATCACCGAAGAGGAGCACCTCGGGTTGCTCTACGAGGTCGGCAATCTGCAGCTGGCCGCGGGTGAGCTCGATGCAGCGCGGGAGTCGTTCACCGAGATCTACGGTGTGAATTCGAACTTCCGCGACGTGGTTGCCAAACTGGAAGAGCTCCGGAAGGGCTGATGGAGCCGGAGACTCGCAGGTTCTGGTGGATCGCTTTCGGACTGATCCTCGCTGTCCTCGCCTTGATGCTCTTTGGGCGTGCAGAGCAGGAGCTCCAACCCAGCCCACGACGTGCCTGGGTGGCGATTCAGCCGGCGGGCTCGGATGTCGCTCGTGTGGGCAAGGTGGAGGTCGACGCCGGGGGTGAGTTTCTCCTCCATGCCGTTCTCGAGGCCGAGAACTGGCAGGGCAAGACGGTCTACTTCACGGAGGCATCGCGGCTCGAGCTGCCCGATGGCGAGGTCGACCCCGAGCGGATTCGCAAATGGAACAGTAGCTTGGAGACGCGGGTCCTCTGGTTCAGTGTCGAAGCGGCCAAGCCCTTTCTCGAGGTGCCCGACCTCGCGACGCTCGAGGCGCTCGAGTACAAGGACTTCTTCCTTGCCGACTGGCCTCGCACCTGGTCGGTTTCCGGGAAGTGGACCGGCCCCAGCGCTGGAGTCACGTTGCCTCGGGACCTCGAGTATCTGCCGTTCGGGACCCGGCGCTTCAACGTTCGCATCGAGCTCTTCGGTCCGGAGAGCGAGATCCGTCCACGCGAGAGTTTTACCTCGTGGACCGGCGCCGAGTTGATCGCCGAGGTCGAGCATTTCCCGACCGTCGTCTCACGGCTCGGCGGGACCCTCGGTCCGCCGTCGTACGCTTTTGGGCTCCCGCAGCTCGAGAAGATCAAGGGAGCCGGCGTCGATGTGAAGGAAGCACTCGCGGAGCGGCGCAAGCGGAAGCTCGCGTTCTCGCGACTCGGGGTGATCAAGGGTGCTCTCGATGCGGCCGGAATGGACCCCGAGAACCTCGATTGGCATAGCATCGAGCTCACCGGTGACACCGAGTGGGGGGCGCCCGGGGCGCTGCTGCGCGTCGGCGATCGGTGGGTACTGACCTATCTGGATCGGGGCCTCGAGGGTCGACTGGACTACGAGGATCTCTGTTTCGATTTCGACAAGGGCGCGGCGGTGCGCCGGCTCGGCGATATCTTCGTCGGTGACGGCCTGGTCGACCGGGCGCGGCTCTAAGAGGAGACGAGGATGGCGAGGACGATAACCCTGATTCCGGGAGACGGGATCGGCCCTGAGGTGACCGAGGCGACGGTGCGGGTGCTCGAGGCCTCCGGCGCCGAGTTCGAGTGGGAACGTCACATCGCCGGGCTCGAGGCTTTCGAGGCGACCGGTACACCGCTGCCGGAGGAGCTCCTCGAGTCGATCCGGACCCACAAGGTCGCTCTCAAGGGGCCGGTGACCACGCCCGTAGGCAAGGGCTTCCGCTCGGTCAACGTGCAGTTGCGCAAGGCGCTCGATCTGTTCGCGAATCTGCGCCCGGTGGTCACCGTGCCGAAGCTCCCGGCTCGATTCGAAGACGTCGATCTGGTGGTCGTGCGAGAGAACACCGAGGGCCTCTACAGCGGCATCGAGCACGAGGTGATCCCGGGTGTCGCGGAGAGCCTCAAGATCATCACCGAGAGGGCGTCGACGCGGATTGCGCGGTTTGCTTTCGAGTATGCACGCCGTCAGGCTCGCAAGCGGGTGACCGTTGTCCACAAGGCGAACATCATGAAGCTCTCGGACGGCCTGTTCCTGGAGTGCGTGCGGAAGGTCGGGGAGGAGTACCCAGAGATCGAGTGCGATGATCGCATCGTCGACGCTCTGGCAATGCAGCTCGTCGTCCACCCCGACCGGTTCGACGTCCTCGTTCTGCCCAACCTGTACGGCGACATCGTTTCGGACCTTTGTGCCGGCCTGGTGGGTGGGCTCGGCATCGTGCCGGGCGCCAACATCGGCGAAGAGCTGGCGGTCTTCGAAGCGGTGCACGGCTCGGCGCCGGACATCGCCGGCCAGAACATCGCCAACCCGACCGCGCTCATCCGTAGCGGCGTGCTCATGCTCCAACACCTCGGCCTTCAAGACGAGGCGTCTCGCGTGCACGAGGCGTTGCAGGACTCGCTCGCCGATCCCAGCGAGCGCACGCGCGACGTGGGCGGCGAGGCGAACACCACCGAGTTCGCCGACGCGGTCATCCGGCGGATCGAGCAGGGCTGAGGATCGGCCGCTCCGGTGTCGGGATCTCTTTTCGACGAACCCTCTGCTCCACAAGGAGCTCGGTCAGCTGAGCAGCGCGCGCCGGACGCCGATTCGCCGCTGGCGGATCGTATGCGGCCGCAGACGCTCGACGAGGTCGTCGGCCAGCGCGAGGTCATTGGGGCCGACGGCTTCTTGCGCCGTGCGATCGAGGGCGATCGCGTTCCGTCGCTGATCTTCTGGGGCCCCCCCGGCTCGGGGAAGACGACGCTCGCTCACATCGTAGCGAGCTGCACTCGCTCCCAGTTCCAGCCGTTCAGTGCGGTGGTCTCCGGCATCAAGGAGGTCAAGCGGGTGATGGACGACGCCGCTCGTCTGCGACGTGCCCAGGGGCGGCGGACCCTCCTGTTCATCGACGAGATCCACCGCTTCAATCGAGCGCAGCAGGACGCCTTTCTGCCGTATGTCGAGCGAGGCGACATCGTGCTGGTTGGGGCCACCACCGAGAACCCCTCGTTCGAGCTCAACGCCGCGCTGCTTTCGCGCTGCCGAGTGGTCGTGCTCGAAGAGTTGGCGCCCGAGGCGCTGATCGAGCTGATGCGACGGGCACTCGACGACACCGAGCGCGGGCTCGGCGAAACGGACGTGAGCTTCGACGACTCGGCGCTCGAAGCGTTGGCGCAGTTTGCGGGTGGCGACGCGCGACGGGTACTCAACCTCCTCGATCTCGCAGCCGCCGATGCCGCTGCCGCGGGCCACGCCGAGGTAGACGCCGCCGAAGTCACCCGGATCGTCCAGACCAAGGTGCTCCGCTATGACAAGTCGGGTGAGGAGCACTTTAATCTGATCTCAGCGCTCCACAAGTCGCTGCGAGAGAGCGACCCCGACGCGGCGATCTACTGGCTGGCTCGCATGCTCGCGGCGGGCGAGGAACCGTTGTACTTGGCTCGCCGAATGGTGCGGTTCGCCAGCGAGGACGTGGGGCTCGCCGACCCGCAGGCGCTGCCACAGGCGCTCGCCGCCTGGGACACCTATCAACGCCTCGGCAGCCCGGAGGGTGAGCTGGCGCTCGCCCAAGCGGCGCTCTATCTGGCGCTTGCACCGAAGAGCAACGCCGCCTACGTCGCTTACAAGGGCGCTCGCAAGACGGTGGAGGAGCGCCCCGCCGAGCCGCCGCCCATGGCGATCCGGAACGCGCCGACCCGATTGATGAAGGACCTGGGCTACGGCCGAGGGTACGTCTATGCGCACGACACCGAAGAGGGCGTCGGGGGTGTCGACTGCCTGCCCGAGGCGCTCCAGGGGGAGCGGTTCTACCGGCCAGGGAATCGAGGGTTCGAAGCGGAGCTCGACGATCGCCTGAAGCGGTTCCGCGAGTTGCGAGCCGCCGCCGGCGCGGCCGGCGCCCGCCGCGACTAGAAGCGCCTTTGCTAAACTGATCTCAGTACCGCAACAGTTTGCACGCGTATCCTCGGGAGGGTAGAGCATGACCGCCAAGTTCACCGTTGGCATCGAGGAGGAGTACCAGATCATCGACCCGGAGTCCCGGGAACTGACCTCGTATGTCCAGGAGTTTCTCGAGCAGGGCGAGCTGGTGCTCAAAGACCAGATCAAGTCGGAGCTCATGCAGTCGCAGGTCGAGGTCGGCTCGGAGATCTGCGCCGACATGGCCGCGGCCCGCAATGAGGTCGTGCGACTGCGCTCGACGATTTGTAATCTGGCCCACGCGAACGGACTCGTGGTCGCGGCGGCGAGCACCCATCCGTTTTCGATGTGGAGTGAGCAGGACATCACCGCCAAGGAGCGCTACGTCAAGCAGCTCCAGGAGATGGCCGACCTCGCGAAGCGCATGCTCATCTTCGGCATGCATGTTCACGTCGGCATCGAAGACCGCGATCTGCGGATCGACGTCATGGACCAGGCGCGCTACTTCCTGCCGCACCTCCTGGCGCTGTCGACGAGTTCTCCGTTCTGGCACGGCCGGAACACCGGACTCAAGTCCTACCGCTCGATCGTCTTCGAGAACCTGCCTCGCAGCGGCCCGCCGCCGGAGTTCCGCTCGTGGGGCGAGTACCAACGCTTCGTCGACATCCTGGTCAACACCGGTTGCATCGAAGATGGAACGCGCATCTGGTGGGACATTCGCCCCCACCCGAAGTTCCCGACGATCGAGTTCCGGGTGACGGATATCTGCACCAAGATCGACGAGACGATCTGTCTGGCGGCGCTCATCCAGGCGATCGTCGCCAAGCTCATCAAGCTGCGTCACGACAACCAGTCGTGGAGGCGCTACCGGCACGCGCTCATCACCGAGAACAAGTGGCGCGCCGTTCGACGGGGTACCGAGGGCAAACTGCTCGACTTCGGCCGACAGAAGGAGGTCCCGACCAAGGACCTCATTTCCGAACTGCTCGAGCTGATCGACGACGTGGTGGACGACCTCGGCAGCCGCAAAGACGTCGAATACGTGCACACCATCCTCTCGGAAGGGACGAGCGCCGACCGGCAGCTCGCGAAGTACGAAGAGACGGGCAATTTGAAGGCGGTCGTCGATCAGCTGGTCGAGGAGACGCGGATCGGCTGTGAGCTCGACACGCCGCCTCCGCCGCTGACCTGAGCGTGGGCCAGGCGGTTCAAGCGATCAGCGACTGGCTGTGGGGGCCGCCCCTGCTGGTGCTGTTTCTCGGCACCGGCGCGTACCTCGCGATCCGGCTGCGCGTGGTGCAGGTCACCGAGTTCTGGCCGGCGCTGCGCGCGCTCGGTAGGCGGAAGGGGTCGGCAGGCGAGGGGGACATCAGTCCGTTTGCGGCGTTGATGACCGCCGTCGGCGGCATCGTCGGCAACGGCAACATCGCCGGCGTCGCCACCGCGATCACCGCGGGTGGCCCGGGAGCGCTCTTCTGGATGTGGGTGTCGGGCGTCATCGGCATGGGCACCATGTACGCCGAGTCGGTGCTCGGCGTGCGCTATCGGAAGAAGGGTGCGGACGGGCTCTACGTCGGCGGTCCGATGTACTACCTGCGCGATCGCCTGGGTTGGCCGAAGGTTGCTGCATTTTTCGCCTTCGGGTTGGCGGTCAAGACGATGTTCGCCACGACGACGATCCAGAGCAACTCGATCGCCTACGTCGTCGAGTCCGAGCTCGGCTGGAAGCCGCTTGTCACCTGCGCCCTGGTCGCGGCGCTCACCGGTGTGTCGGTACTCGGCGGGGTGCGCAGCGTGGCGCGGGTCTCGGAGTTTCTGGCGCCGATCATGGGTGTCCTCTATCTCGCCGGAGCGGGTGCGGTGCTCTGGGCCTTCCGGGACCAGATCGGCGCGGCGTTCCAGCTCGTCGTTCACCACGCATTCAACCCTGTTGCCGCGAGCGGCGGCTTCATCGGGGCCGGCGTGCGCGAGGCGTTCCGGTTTGGTGTCGCTCGCGGCGTCTACTCGAACGAGGCCGGAACCGGCTCCGTTCCGATTGCCCACGCCTCCGCCAAGACCGGAGACCCGGTGGCACAGGGCAAGGTCGCCATGCTCGGCGTCTTCCTCGACACCCTGGTCGTCTCGAGTGCGACGGGCATCGTGCTGATCTCGAGCGGTCTCTGGACCTCCGGCGTCGAATCGAGCGCCCTCACCGCCGGAGCCTTCACCCAGGGCCTCGGCCCCACCGGCGGCCTGATCGTGCTCGCCGCCTCGCTCCTCTTCGGCCTCTCGACGTTGATCTCGTGGGCCTTCTACGGCGAACAGTGCGCGGCCTACCTCTGGGGCGCCAAGGCCCGAAAGCCCTACCGAATGCTCTACTGCCTCGCGATCCTCGGCGGCTCGCTCGCGGGGGCCCAGGCGATCTGGGCGTGGGGGGATCTACTGAACGGCATCATGGCGATTCCAAACCTGATCGCGGTGTTGGTGCTGGGTGGAGAGGTGGCGCGGATGGCGCGAGAGCGCATCGCGTCCTAGGGATGGCCAGACGGGATCGCGCGGGACTCCTCGTCGCCGCTGTGCTGTTGAGCGTGGCTCCTCGGGCCGTCGGAGAGGACCTACGCTCGCGCTACCAGAACGTGCTCGCGCACGTCGGCGTCCCGAGCGCGAGCGAAGACTGGTCGTTTGCGCCCGCCTCGGACCAGGGCTCTTGGCAGGGGTATGCGCTTCCCTCCGCTGACGACCTTCGGCACCGCGGAAGCTTCGCGGGGCCGTTCCTCATGGCGGAAGGTCGTTGGCTCGGGTCGGCGCAGGCCCGGCTCGAGATCGAGGACGCGACGACCGGCGAGTGGATCGATCTCGGCGTGGCACAGAACTTTCACGCGACCTCGTTGCCGGGAGGTCTCGTCCAGCGTGCGCTCGCCGACGACTTGGAGGTCGAGCACCGGCTCTGGTTCGATTCGACGACCACGGCCCTCGTCGAGACGAGAGTGGTGAACCGCGGGACGGAGCCGAGGGAGTTGCGACTCTCCTGGACCGGGTCGTTCTTCGACGAGGTTGCCGCACCAGAGCTCGAAGCCGGTCGCATCGTGGGGCGAACGGAGTCGGGATGGATCTTCCAGGTTTCCGCTGATGGCGAGGTCACCACGGAGGTTGTCGACCAGGTCTGGTCTCTGCGGCGAAGTCGAGCGCGGTGGGTACAGCCCGCGAGCGAAATGGTCGGAGCGCTCGCTCTCACCCTGACGCTCGAAGACGATCCCGAGTCCAACTGGGCGGCGATCGAGCGGACTCTGGACGAGCCGGAAATCTCGGCTGTGGCCAACGCCGAGCGGTGGAATCGATATCTGGAGTCCTCCCTTCAGAGGACGCCGCCGAACCACCCGTGGCGGATCGTCGCCGTCAAGGCGGTCCAGACCCTCATCAACAACTGGCGCGGTCCGGCGGGCCGCATGCGCTACAGCAGTCTCTTTCCCTCGAGCAATGTGGGCTACTTCAACGGCTTTTGGGCGTGGGACTCGTGGAAGCATGCGGTGGCCCTCGTGCGCTTCGCTCCCGAGATCGCCAAGGATCAGGTGCGGGCGATGTTCGATCACCAAAACGAACAGGGGATGGTGGCCGACGTCGTCTACCTCGACGCGGGTGAAGACAACTGGCGAGATACCAAGCCGCCGCTCGCCGGTTGGGCGATCGAGCAGATCTACCGCGCCACACGTGACCTGGAGTTCGTCGCCGAGCTCTACCCGAAGCTCGTCGCCTACCACCGCTTCTGGTACACGGAACGCGACCACGACGGCGATGGGCTGTGCGAGTACGGCTCGACCGACGGGACGCTTGTCGCGGCGCGGTGGGAGAGCGGTATGGACAACGCCGTGCGTTTCGACGACAGCGAGATGCTCGAGAACGGCCCCGGCGCCTGGTCGATGAACCAGGAGTCGGTCGATCTCAACAGCTACCTCTATCGCGAGAAGCTGGCGCTGAGCGAACTTGCGGAAGCGCTGGGGAAGGCGGAGGAGGCGGCGACCTTTCGGGCTGCGGCCCTGGAGCTAGGGAAGCGCATCCGAGAGGTCATGTTCGATCCCGAGAGTGGCTGGTTCTACGACGTGTCTCTGGATGGAAGCGAGTTCGTCTCTGTTCGTGGCCCCGAGGGCTGGACGCCTCTCTGGACCGGGGTTGCTACAGCGGAACAGGCGGCCCGGGTCCGGGCCACCATGCTCGACCCGAAAGTCTTCCGAACCCACGTTCCCTTTCCGACGGTCGCCCGCGACGAGCCCGGATTCTCCGACGGCTACTGGCGCGGGCTGGTCTGGCTCGACCAGGCCTACTTCGCGGTGTCAGGTCTGCGCCGCTACGGCTACGGCGAAGACGCCGACGCGCTGACGCGACAGCTCGTCGAGAACCTCGACGGAGCGCTCTCGTTGGGCGAACCGTTGTACGAGAACTACCACCCTCTGACCGGCGAAGGGCGGAATGTGCGCCACTTTAGTTGGACGGCGGCGCATCTGTTGCTGCTCGTACTTCGGTGGTGAGCGCCGCAAGGAGTGTTCGGCTCGATGGTGTAGCGTCTGGAGCCGCGTGGTCACTGCAGGGGGGCGACCGATCCCCTCCGAGAAGACGAGCAGCCACTCCGCCCTAGCCGCTTCCCACTTTGAGACAGAGTTCGGCCGTGGATGTGGCGTGACTCGCTGTGTCGAGTGTGCCGATCCCGCAGAGTCCGGTTAGTATGGCGATACGGCGATCCGATCTCGAGTAGAGGTGCGACTTGGCAAGGCCGGAAGAGAAGGCTCTTGGAGGGAAGTACGAGATCCTCCAGAAGATCCGCGAAGGCGGGATGGGTGCGATCTATAAGGTGCAGCACCGCCTGCTCGACGAGATACGGATCATCAAGGTGCTCAAGTCCGAGTTTGCGATGGACGAGAGTCTGCGCCAGCGTTTCCAAAACGAGGCGCGGATTGCGATTCAGCTGCGCCATCCCAACATAGCTCAGCTCTACGACTTTTCCGTCAGCGCCGAGGGGAAGTCCTCCTTCATCGTCATGGAGTTCATCGACGGTGTGACGCTGCAGGAGCTGATTCGAGAGAGCGGTGCGCCCACTCTCGAACTGGCGGTGGAGATCGCAAGTCAAGGGCTCCACGCGATCAGCTATCTCCACGGAAAGGGGTTCATTCATCGCGACATCGCCGCTGACAACCTGATGCTCTCGCGAGACTTCCGCGGCAACCCCCTGGTGAAGCTGATCGATCTCGGAATTGCGAAGGGCCAGGACGAGACGCTGAACCTGACCGCAACCGGCATGTTCATGGGCAAAGTGCGCTACTCGCCGCCCGAGCTGTTCAAGTCGAAAGAGGGTGCCAGTGCGCTCGACGAGCGGAGCGATCTCTATTCGTTCGGCGTGCTCCTCTACGAGCTCTTGACCGGGAAGAACCCGTTCCCCGGAGAGAGCTTCTCGGAGATCGTCGCGGGGCACCTGTTCAAGCCTCCGACCCCTTTCGACGAGAGCGATCCCGACGGGCAGGTACCGGAGGGTCTACGCGCGCTGTGTCTGCGGGCGCTCGAGAAGGACTCCTCGAAGCGGGTCGAGACGGCGGAGGACTTCGTGCGTGAGCTCGGCAAATTCGCCGGCGACGGTGAATCCCATGTCGACGAGCTCAAGCACGCGATCGAGGCGACTACGCAGCTCGCGACGCTCAAGAGGAAGTCGTCTGCCGGCGACTCGACCCAGCGAAGCCTCGACCGTCAGTTCGGGGCCGACGAGCGCTCGGGTGGCGCGGCCGAGTTGGCCGTCGATCGAGACGACGCGGTACAGCACGCGGCGTCGGCGATTCGGGAGACGACCCGGAGCGGCACCGTCGAGGACGCCGATCGGGCTCTCGATCTCGCCGAGACTCTCTACGGAGAGCACACGGAGTTTGATGGTCTTCGGGAGCAGTTGAAGGGTGAGGATCAGCCTGCCGCGGTGCCGGTGGCTCCAGCGGGGGGGCGGCGGGCGGCGTGGCTCGCTCGCGCGCTGTCGCCGCTCGGGCTCCTCCTGGCGTTGGGACTCGCGTTGGTGGTTGCGGGACTCGTCTGGCTGGGCGGGGTCTCGAAGACGTCTTCGACCTCCGCCACCGGTGAGGACGCCGGCACGCCGCTCACTGTCGAGAGCGCGCCGCGCTGGGAGTCCGAGTCCGAAGAACCGACCGATCCATTTGCCGACGTCGAGATCCCGTCCGCCGAGGAGTCGGAGCCCACGGGCGCCCCCGCAGTTTCGACGCGCGAGCCGTCGTCTCCGGTGCGCTCAGAGCCGGCCGCCTCGGCGCCCGTTCCCGCTCCGTCGCCCGGGGCCGGGCAGACCGAGCCGGTGGCGTCGCCCGACCCGCAGGTCCGGCGCGGCGAGCTCTTCGGTCCGGACCCTGGGGTGATGCCGCCCTCGCTCGTCAGCATGCCTGATCCCGTCTATCCGCGGCGGTTCGATCGACCCGACCGGGTGATCGAGGTGATGGTGGACGTTCTCGTCAGCGAGGACGGTCACGTGATCACCGCCAAGGCGTCCGATCGCGGCTCGGCCAAGCGGCGCTTCCGGGAGCTCGCCGTCGAGACCGCCAAGGGAGCGGTCTTCCGGCCCGCCGAGAAGTATGGCGTGCAGGGGAAGATGTGGACGACGATTCGGGTGCGCTTGCCCCCGGGCTAACTGCCGCCGTCGCCGTCGCCGTCGCCGTCGGCTCCTGCTCCGGCTCCGGCGACCAGAGTCGCCGAGAGTTCGCCAAACTCGAGGCTGTCGCCCGCCCTGACCTCGGTCGAGTCTTCAATCCGCTCGCCGTTGACGAACGTGTGGTTTCTGCTGCCGAGGTCCTGCACGGTCACGCGCTCGGCGTCCACCGCCAGGAGGGCGTGACGCCTCGACACTGACGGGCTCTCCACGGTCACGTCGGCACTGCGGGCCCTTCCCACTACGCGATGTCCCTCCGGGAGCGGTATCGGTTCGGAGCTCCCCGGCTCGTCGAAGTGGAGGTAGAAGCGCACCTCTCCCTCGGCTGGTGACGTCGGGACCGGCTGCGGCTCGGGAGCTTCCGTCGCCTGCGGCTGGGCCTCTGCGGCCGGTGCAGGCTCGTCGCCCGCATCCTGCTGCGCCGGGGCTACCTCGGCCGTCTCGTCCGACGCCTCGATCGTCTCCTCCGCGTCGCTCGTTTCGTCCGGGCTCGGCGTCTCGTCCGGAGGGGCCGCTTTCGGTTCCGTCTCGCCGGCCGCTTCTGACGGCACTTCGTCTGTGCCGGCGGCCAGGTCGAGCGCTTGGAAGATGAGCTCCGGCCCTTCGCCGCCGAACTCGACGACGTGGAGAGAGTCGAGCGGTTCCGCTCTCGTCAAGAGGACCCCGTCGAGCTTGGAGCCGTTCCGGCTGCCGAGGTCTTCGAGGCGATAGACGCCGGCCTCGTCGTCGAACCAGATGCGAGCGTGGCGGCTCGACACCGAGGCCGACTCGAGCCGGATCGTGTTCTCTCCGGAGCGTCCGATCGTGGCCGATTCGGCAAAGTCCCACCGCATGGTGGGGTTGGCTCCGGCGCGAAATACGCGTGCTTTCATCGACGCCTCAGTTCAGGTAGAGGAGCAGCTCAGAGCGCCGCGACTCGTCGGGGTGGAAGAGGTGACAGGTGGTGCAGGCCTGCGCGGCGAGAGCCTCGGTGTGACACTCGCGGCAAGTGTCGATGCCCGGCAGGTTCTGAATGCCGGCGTGGTCGAGGTCGGGCGGAATCTCGTCCGCGCTCGACAGCGCCGCCGACATCGGGATCTCCGTGTGGCAGTCGAGGCAGCGGCGCTGCACGATGTGGGCTCGATGATCGAACTCGGCGCGGCGGAGGACCCGCTGGTCGGACTGCACACGCGTGATGGTGGCATTCTCGACGACGTGGCACTGCCGGCAGGGGGTGGTCAACTCGGCGACGAGCTCGTCGATGGCGGTCTTCTCCGCAGGGGCGAGGTCGGTTCGCGGATTCCCGAGGGCGAGGAGGAACCGACTCTCGTCGAGGGGTGCATACGGGTCGTCGAGGCGCCGCCGGAGATCCCGTAGGGCTGTGTCGATTTTCCCGAGCTCGGCCTGCACCGCGGCGT
Organism: Candidatus Multivoradales bacterium; assembly: GCA_965212505.1. Lineage (GTDB taxonomy): Bacteria > Acidobacteriota > Thermoanaerobaculia > Multivoradales > JAHEKO01 > JAHEKO01. Next base: position 2,995,255 of record OZ243123.1, on the reverse strand, counting down.
CGGGGCTGGAGCGGAGCTCCAACGCCTGACCTTCCAGTGTCGCGACCGCCTCGGCGTACATCGCTCGGAGCTCGTTCGGTGGCGCGTCGGGAGAGGTCGCCAGGAGGTCCGCGAGGCCAGCGTCGTCAAAGAGGAGGCGCCGCAGCGAGCGAAGGTTCTCTTCGATCCACGGGTCGCGGTGGTGCACGGGTCGTTTGACGATCGTGTCTCCCCGTGTGCGGAACTCGTTGGGGTTGGAGAAGAGCGCCCAGCGGCTGCCGGGAGTGCCGCGAGCCAGAATCGTGTCGACCGTCTCGATGCCCGGTGCGTCGCCGTCGCGAAGCGGCAGCGCCGGCGTGGCGATACCGGCCGTGAGATGGCATGAATCGCAGTGGCGGTCGAAGTCGAGGGGCTCGAAGGAACGCCCGTCCGGGCGGGCGTTGTGACAGTAGAGGCAGGCGCGCTCGACGTCCTCGAGTCCCTCGCGCTTCGCTACCTCTCGGACGTGATGGACGTGTGCGAACTCGAGCGACGCCTCGTGCGGCGCACCTTCGGTGAATACGTCGAACTGAGGGTGCCGCTCGTTGAACGAGCCGAAGTCGTGACACTGGATGCAGTGCGAGTCCGAGACCCGAGTGATTTCGGCCTGCCGTCCCTCGTGCTCTGTGTGGCAGGTGAAACAGGGTCGCTCGTGCTCTGAAGGCACGAGGCGCCGGAAGTCGTCCGAGCGGTAGAGATAGTGGGACGCGAAAGTGAAGACGCCGATCTCGTCGCCGAATTTCTCGTGACAGGTCGAGCACTTCTCGTCCGCCACGGTGCGACCCTCCGCGAAGTGGCAGTTGCCGCAGTCGTTGCCGAAGCCCGCATGGTTGGAGGAGAGCGGCCCCTTCGAGACCAGCATGCCGCGTCCCAGGAGTTGATCTAGGCCGACGAAGGCGAGGATCGCAACCGCGGCGATTCCGCCGATCCAGAAGAGGCGCCGCCGAGAGGCGGGGAAGACGTACTTGCGACTGACCGGCAGCTCGACCGGCGTAAAGGTACCTTTCTGACCTGAACGTTTCTTCACTGTTTAGTAGTACAAGACGGTGAACACATGGACACCGACCAGTGCCAGCAAGGCCAGGGTCGGAGGGACATGTAGGTAGAGCCAGAGCCGTAGAGCGCGCTGGAGCGTGTAGTGGGCGTCCATTTCGGACTTCGCCTGGAACAGCCGCCGCAGCTCTTCGAGCCGCTGACGCTCGTCGCCGGTCAGTCTGGCTGAGAGGAAGTCGAACTCTCGGAGGAGCTTGCCGCCCTCGCCCGCACTGCTCAGCAGGTGGGACCAGCTCCATCGAGCCGGTTCGAAGGCGCGCGCGACGCGCCGCTCGTAGAACCCGCGTACGGTTTCGCCGCTGTCGGTGGTGAGCTTGTCGGCCCGAGCGCGTGCGTCGTCGACCAGCTCTGGAATGCGTTGATAGTGAACTTCGATCGACAGGCTCGAGGTCAGCCGGCGCGGAATCCAGCGCTGCAGGCCGAGGCCGACGAAGCCGGAGAGCACGGTCCACACGCCGAGCAGCCAGAGACCCCAGGTGACCCAGCCCTCGGGCAGCCCGAAGCCGCTGTGCATCAGCATCGAGAGGAGGAAGAGCGTTCCCGTGAAGGTGTGGAAGCCGAGCCAGGCCCGCGCCGAGCCGAGGCCGCGCCGGGTGGCGAGCTTCATCGCGCGTCGCCTCACTCCGTAGATCGCGGCCGCCAGCAGGAAGACGGTGGCAGCGATGCCGTAGGAGACCCCCCAGACGTTGCTCGAATGAACGTCGGCGGTCAGCACGTTGGCAGCGAAGACCCCGAGGCAGACGAGAACCCCGAGCGCCGTGGCGACGAGCCAGCGGTTCCTTCTCGAGGCAGAGCGGTGATGGGGTGTCGTCATGTCGGCGATCAAGACTGTTGGAGAAGTTGGCGGAACTGGTTCACCGAGCCGATGCGGAAGGCACATCCCTGGGGACAGTTTTCGACGCAGGCCGGCTCATGACCAGTGTCGAAGCACAGATCACACTTGCTGGCAGCGCGTCGATCCTTGCCGCGCAGGCCGCTTGGAACCATGTCGTCGGGCCACGTCTCCTCGGTGTCCCACATGACGATGGCGTCGTACGGACAGTTGCGGTAGCAGGTCGAGCAGCCGATGCAGATCTCCTCTTCGATCGTCACGACATCGCTCGCTCCGGCGCGGTGGATGGCGCCGGTTGGGCACCCGACGAGGCAGACCGGGTCGCGGCAGTGATAGCAGGACTTGGCGATCAGGAGGTTCTGATAGCGGTTGCCCTCCCGGACGAAACGAGGCCGACCGCCGTGGGTGTCGGCGCACGCCTTGACGCAGTCGTCGCAGCGGGTGCACTGGTTCAGGTCGATGGCCAGAATGCTGTTGCCCTGCACGAGGCCGTTCTCGAGGGCCACCTCGATGAACTCGGAGTGCGGAACATGACGCCGGGCGGCTCCGGTCTCGCGAATCCGCTCCGTCGCCGCGCCCCACAAGACCTCCGCCAGAGCCGGGTTCGACTTCAGCATCTGGTCGAAGATCTTGCCGGGTACGCGGACGAGCTCGGAGTACTCGACGGACTCGGCCGTCACCTGCCAGTTGTCGACTTCCGGAACCAGGAGCTCGACGTCGCCCAGGGTCATCCCTTTCGATAGGTACGAGACGGCCAGCTCGCCATCCTCGAAGCTCTGCACGAGCTTGACAAAGCCGGATCGCACGACGTACAGGTCGTTGGCCGGTTCGCCCTCTCGAACGAGCACTTCGGACGGCTCGAGAGAGACGAGCTCGACCGATTCCGCCAGGGCGTCGAGGAACATCTGCGTGCACAGTCGGAAGACCGGCGTGTTCTTGAGCTGAACGGTCAGCGAGCGGTCGCGGTAGAGCCGGTCGAGGCGCTCCTTGAGCTCCTTCGACTTGCGCTTCATCAGTCGCAGCGCCGGCATTCGGATCTGGATCAACTGGGTGACCGCCTTCGTGCGAGCGGTGACCGATTGTGGCCAGCCGCTGAGGGCACCAATTTCTCCGAAGACCTCGCCGGCTCCGAGGCGGGCGGCCGAATGGCGGGGAAGGTCGAAGTCCATCGTCGCGAGGAGGGTGATCTCGTGATCGCTGACGCGAGTTCCCGTTCTCAAGTAGGTGGTGGCGTCGATCGGTGCCGCCGACTGTTCCTCCGCTTGCTGGATCACGGTGCGCGTGTGGTCGAAGATCGGGCGAGTGCCGCCGTATTCGTCCTCACCCCCTTCGATCCAGACCTCGACCTCCCCGCTCACGACGAAGAACGCCAGATCGATGTACGTCCCCTGCTCGAAGAGGACCGAGCCCTCCTCCCAGGTGACCAGCGACACGTCATGACTGACCTTCTCGAGGAAGCGGTCGTCGTAGCCCTCGAAGATCTCGAACTCCTTGAGCGCCGCCGCGTCGAGACGATCCGCGATCTCGACGATCCCGCCCTGGCTCTCGAACGAACTCCAGCGGTCGCGGTGTAACTCGGAGCGTTTGATGTCGGTCTTGTCGAGCTCTGGTGCCGGGATCGACTCACTCATCGGCTGTACCTCCGGTGGTTCCCTGGTAGAGACGGGCGAGCCGTTCTTTGAGGAGCAGCAACACGTCTTCGATCGACGTCGTGTCGTCGATCTCGGGGAAGGGCTCCAAGAGGGGGGTCGTGACCGCTACGGAGCCGGCGGCCGCCACGTTGACGTGCGGGCGGGCGCGAAGCACTCGCGACTGAGCCAACTCGGGGACCGTTCTGCGGGGTGTCGTCCGAGCCGATGAAGACCGCCTGAGGACGGGGCTCGATGGCGCCGAGGCGACGGCGGTCGCTTGCACCGGCTCCGGAGTTGCAATCCGCACCCGCGGTACCGGCCCGCGGGCTGCGAGCGCCGCCTCGACCGCGGTGGTAATCGTTCGTTCCGGGGCGAGCGGCTCTTGCCAGTGGCGCACACTGCCCATCCCCGCGGCGTAGTCGAAGTCCGCGCCCGACGGATGTCCGGCGGACAGCAGTCGCGGCTCGGTGATGTAGTGACAGTCGGTACAGACCCGGGCTCGCACGTCGAGGCGTTTGAGGTCCGTCTTGCCGAGGCGGAGAGCTTCGAGGTAGCCGGGGCGATTTGCACCGGTACCGCCGCCTTCGACCTTGTGGGGCTCGAGCCAATCGTTTGCGGGCCCGTGACATGACTCGCAGCCCACACCGTCCAGCACGTCGCGGGTCTCTTTGCCCGAAACGACCGTGCCGTGGCAGTCCATGCAGATCTGGTTGCCGCGGGTCATCTGTGCGGGTGAGAGGCCGTAGAGCCGGGCGATCTGCAGGTTCCGCGTCTCGCCGGCGAAGAACGGGTCTACGGACAGGGAGTGAGGGTGATCAAACCACCACTCGTTCTGCTCGGTATGGCAGCCCCCGCACGATGCGGGTCCGAGAGTGCCGTGATCCGAGGGGGCGTGCACGCGGGTCTTGAAGGCCCCTTCTACGGTGGGCGTGGCTCGGGCGCTCTTGGACGTCGCCGGCGGTGCCGGCGACGAGGCAGTGGAGGAGGGCGTAGAGACGGCAGGCGTCGCGGTCGGTTCGCTGGGCGCGCTCGGGCTGCCGGCGTCCGTGACTGCGACCGCGACCGGAGCCGAGTACGCGGGCTCTGCCGCCGGCGCCGTGCCGAGCACCAGCGGATCGAGCGCCGCCAGGTTCGTTCCGTCTCCTCCCAGAAACCGCTGCGTCGCCGCGCCGACGCGCTCGGCCGCCTGGAGCAGCGCCTGCCGATTGTTCGGCACCGCCTTGACAGAGCGCACGGTCGCCACCATCTCGTCGACCGTCGGCAGGTCTGTGCTGCGGGCGATCGCTTGGATCTCTGCTAGCGCGCTGCGGATGCGTCGCGCCATCGACTTCGAGTAGATGCCGCTCTTCTGCGCTTCGGCCATGCCGCGCAGGCTGTACTCGAGGTCGAGCGCCCGTCCGACGACGTACATCTGCCGCTTGCGCGACATCGGGCGTTCCGCGTTCACGGGCGCCGCGCCGCTCTTGAACGAGTCGAGGAAGTTGTGCCGAATGCGCTCTTGCGACCATTCGACGAACTCGAAGGAGGCGCTCCCGGTGCTGTGGCCGCCGACGTTCACCAACTCCTCGTTGGGAACCGTGTGGCAGCTGAAACAGTTGGCGACCACCGGGTAGAGATCCGACGGACGGCGCATACCCGCGGCGCGACTGCGCTCGATGCGCGCCCGGCGATGTTCGTCACTCTCCCCATGATGATCGGCTGCGCCGCCGTAGTCGTTGTGCAGGTCGATCCAGTCCAGGCCGGCGCCGTGGCACGACTCGCACGAGACCCCGGAGACGACCCGGATCGCGTCGTCGTCGACCTCCGGCGTGTAGTGACAGGTAAAACAGAAGCTCTCCCTCTTGATGAGGCGGAAGCCTAGTTTCGATGCGATCTGCTCCGCGCGGGGTTTGCGGTGGAGCGCCTTGAAGCCCGTTGCGTGGGGCGTTCGTTTCCAGACCTCGAACTCGGCGGCGTGGCACTCTCCACAAGACTCCGCTGTCATCACCTTGTGCGGGTCGATGCGGGCGTACTCCAGGAATGGCAGCTCCTGGCCCCATGCGGGTAGGGCGGTGAGCGCCAGAAGCAGCAGCGAGCGCGGAGCGGTCAAAACTTGAGTAGCAGCTCCAGGCGGCCGCCGACGCGTGTCTCATTCGGCAGGTCGCCGAGTCCCTCGTTGCGGGCCGCGAAGCCGTCGAGCACCAGGACAAAACGTCGGCCCATCGCCGCTTGGTAGCGGGCGGAAAGGGCCGCCGCCGAGGCTTCCGAGCTCTGGGTTCCGACTCGCACGCCGACCTCGGTGAGCAGTTGTCGCCTCTTGAGCGATCCGAAGAACTTCTGGTAGCCGAAGGCTCCGCCGGCCACGTCGCGCGAGCGATTGCTGAGCGGCGCCCCATAGCTACCGATGCCGACGGCGGCAAAGGTGATGCCAGCCCTTCCGAGTGGACCTCCCGCAGACGGGCCGCGGGCCGCCGGCGAGAACTCGTCGACGCCGAGGAAGGTTGTGAAGTAGATGAGATCGTGGCTGTAGTGGGGTGTCCACGACACCTCGGAGAAGAGCAGAGCGCCGTCGGTGCTGAAGGCCGTCGTCTCGTCGACCGCGGAGGAAGCGAGCAGTCGGAAGGAGGTGTTGAATTTGCCGATACGCTGCACCGCGCTGACGCCGACGGCGATCAGGTCCCCGGTGACATCGCTGCCCGTGACGTAGGCGAGATCGACGTCGACCGTCGAGCGACGGAAGTCGGTGGACGTGAGCACCGCGAACAGTTCGGCGTCGGGATCCTCGAGGTTGGGGCCGCCAGTGCCGGCATGACGATGGATGTTGTCGACACCGGCGAAGAAGGTCATGCGGTAGTTCGAGGTCCCTCGGGGGAGCAACGTGTTGCGAGTGAAGCCTGCGCCGTCGATCGAGTCGCCGATCAGCATTCCCTCTTGAAACGTCAACGGCTGGCGCCCGAGAGCGAAGCCGAGGTCGGTGCGGCCGAAGTCCTCCTTGTCGAGGTTGGGGAAGATCTCGCCGAAGTCCCCCTCGAAGTAGAAGGTCTCGATGTCGCCGTCGAACTCCTCTCGCGTGCGATCCCCGCTCGGTTGGCTCGGCTCGAACAGGTAGCTTGTGAATCGACCGTTCGTGTCGAATGGACGGAAGCCGATGACGAGGCGCTCGGTGCCGGAGAGCTGCAAGTTGAAGAAGAGGTCGAGTCGCGCTGTCAGCTCCGACGTCCGATCGTCACCGGCGCCCGTGAGGTCCGTCGTTTCGAAGGTCTGGCCGGCGATCCGGAAGGTTCCGAACGCGATCAGAGTCGGCTGCCAGATCGCGCCGGTCGGCAGCCGGACGCCCTTCTCGATGCGGCCGGTGCCGAGGTAGGGGTTGCCGAGCTCGAGTAGGAATCCAGGGCGTTCCGGGAAGCCTTCGAGTTGCAGCTCGATCGCCTCGTCGGGCAGGCGACTCGAGTGCTTGGCGTGCGAGTCGTCGCCGCCCGTCTCCGAGTCGGCGCTCAGCACCGAGAGGGTCAGTAGCAGGCTCGCGATCGACAGACTCACGGTGCCTCGATCTTCTCGGTGCGCTCCCAGAGCACCTGGTGCCCGGCGACAACCCGCTCCGCCACCTCGCGGGCGCTCATCGTGTAGTCGAAGCCGACGTCCTTGATCTCGTAGATCAGGTTGACCGGGATCATCCCGGCGATGAGGCGCAGTTCGACCGAGTAGGGCGCTCCGGCGTTCAGGCCGGGCCCTCTGAGTTTGTACTTGGCCCAACGGTGTCCGAGCGGCTCGATGTTCTGCTTGTGTTTGCGCGCGCCCGCCGGGCGGCCGGTCAGAATCGTCGAGGAGGTCGACGGTCGCAGGAAGGGAAGCGGATCGGGCGAATAGTTGACTGCTAGAACCTGCTCCCGCTCGCCACCGCGGACCATCCGGGTCACAAAACGCGACTGCAGGCTGAAGAGGAACTTGTCGAGCGGTAGCTCGCCGTTGTGAACGTAGAGGGAATGGCTGTCGCGGACGTCTCCGTTGGGGTCGAGGTCGCCCGATTCGAAGACAGTCTCGCCGTTGCGGTCGCGCACGGTGACCTGCAGGAAGACGAGCCGTTCGGCGTCGAAACCGGTGGGGACGCCGTGTCCGTTGGTGCCGTTGCTCACACGAACGCGGAACGACAGCTGTTTGTCACTCTGCTCGAGGACCTCGAGTTCATTCAACTTGTAGCCGGCGCGCAGGACCTTGAGCCGCGCCGCGTCAGCTTCGGCAAGCAGAGCCTGGTTGTCGTCAAGGATGTCTCGCGCGTCGTAGCGGTCGTCGGCAGAGCTCCAGTGATCAGGGAAGTCGTACCCCTCCGGTAGGTCTGCCTCGAACTCGTCGGCGCCCCAGCCGGCTTCGTGATCGAACGTCAGCCACTGGCGAATAGTGGCGAGCTCCGAGGCCGCCGTATTGTGCGGGAAGATTCCCGGATGGACGATGGAGTAGTCGGGACCTACGAACATGTGATCGGTCAGCTTGCGAGCCTGGGTCTCCCTGCGTCCCACGACCGCCGCTGGGCCGTGAGCGTAGCCGGATGGCACGCCGGGGTCGGTGCCCATGTGGCAGTCTTGGCAAGAGATACCCTCCTTCGCCGCAGGAGACGTCTTGAACTCGCTGAACGCCTCCTCCAGTCGGAATCCGTTCACCAGGTTGACGTCGTGACAGGTGCCGCAGAAGCCCGAGGTGGTCAGCTGGAAGAACTTCTCGGCGCTGCCGTGGATCGAGCGACCGGGTCGACTCGGATCCGCATTGACCCGATACTCGGGGCTCTCGATCACTCGTGCGACCTCGTCGTTGCCGCTCGGACCGAAGACGGGATCGAAGAGGCTGCCCTCGACCAATGCCAGCCGCCCGCTCAGTTTGCCGTAAGCGCGGTTCTGCCGATGGCAGACGATGCAGGTGATGCCCTCTCGCGACGTGGGGTGCCGGTCCATGTTGCTCATGAACTCCGGCTCTTCCAGGTTCATGCCCACCGGTGTGTGGCATCGAATGCAGAAGTCGCCGTTGGTGCCGTTGGTGAGGCGCAGGATGGTCCCGTGCATGGCGTTGAATATCGGGCTCATCTGGGCATAGGCGTGCGGCGAGACCGACCATTGCCGGTAGTGCGCAGGGTGGCAGGTCGCGCAGGTCGCGGCCGACGGGAAGCGGTCCTCTAGGAAGAGCCGTTCGTGTTCCTCATCGGCAGTCAGCTCTCCCTCGCTCTCCTCTTGGGCCGAGACGAGGGCCGCGAGCGTGACGAGCACTGCGAGAAGCAGGCTGGCGAGGCGAGCGGCACCTGAAGCAGGCTCCTTGACGCGTGGCATACCCATGCCGATCCTCCACTCGTTCGCGAAACTTTGTTGACGCGATGGTATCAGAGCGCATAGACGAGTCTGCATCCAGTACGATCGAACGGGCCATGCGCAAGTTCGGCAAGTACGAGGTGCGCAAGCAGATCGGAGCCGGGTCGTTCGGCGACGTGTTCAAGGCGTACGACCCCACGATCAAGCGCAACGTGGCGATCAAGACGTGCACCACGGCCGGCGAGGAGGCCCGCCTTCGCTTCTCGCGGGAGGCGGAGATTTGCGGCAACCTCCAGCACGCGAACATCGTGACCCTCTTCGACTTCGGCTTCGAGGGCGAGACGGCCTATCTGGTACAGGAGTTCCTCAAAGGCGAGGACCTCGACGAACGCGTCGCTCGTGGTGAGTCGGTCGCCTCCCACGACGCCCTCGATTGGCTGATGCAGATTGCCCGCGGCCTCGCCTACGCGCACTCGAAGGGCGTTGTCCATCGCGACGTCAAGCCGGGCAACATCCGGCTCCTGACCGACGGCACCGTGAAGATCCTCGACTTCGGGATTGCCAAGCTGATCTATGAGGAATCGGTCCTCACCCGGACAGGTATGACGCTGGGCACCGCCGGTTACATATCGCCGGAGCAGATCCTGGGCCGCGGTCTCGACACCCGCTCCGACGTCTTCTCCTACGGCATCCTGGCCTACGAGCTCCTTACGCTCGAGCGGCCGTTCCAAGCCGAGAGCGGCATCGAGGTGCTCCACCGCATTGTCGAGGCCCAGCCGGCTCCGGTTACCGAGGTCTGGGCGGAATGTCCCGAAGCGCTCTCGATGTTGGTTCTCCGCTGTCTCGCGAAGGAACCCGACCAGCGGTACCAGAGCTTCGAGGAAGTGATCGAGGCCCTCCGCGGGCTGCGCGCCGGGTAGGGCGACGCTACGGAGCGACCGCCGCCTGCAACGACTCGCGCCCCGAGGCGACCTGCACCGCCTCGATCACCGCGTCCTTACTCAGCAACTCGCTGAACAGATGCGGCTCCTCGCCTGGCCGGTACAGCAGATAGAACGGAATTCCATACCGCCCGTGGTCTGCCAGGTAGTCGGCGATCGCGTCGTTGCGGTTTGTCCAGTCGGCCTTCATCGGGACGACCTCGTGACGCTCGAAGAGCTCCTTGATTTCCTGGGTCTCGAGGACGAGGCGTTCGTTGACTTTGCAGGTGAAGCACCAGTCGGCGGTGACATCCACGAACACCAGACGGCCCTCCGCGGCGAGGCGCTCGGCCTCGGTTCGATCGAAGGTGGCCCATTCGATGAGGCGCGTCTCGCCGGCGTCGGCGAGCGCCCGGGTCTGAGCCCGGGCGGTGCCGGAAATCCAGAAGGCCGCGCCGAGCGCGAACACGAAGCCGAGGGTCGCGATCGCCTTGCCAAAGCCCCTCGACGTGCTGCGCAGCCAGACGAAGAGGGCGAGCAACAAGAGCGCCCCCTGCAGGAAGGCGACCCGCTCGGCGGGCATCTGACCGGCGAGCACGTAGAGCAGCCAGATGGCCGCGCCGGCGAGCAGGAAGCCCATGATCACCTTGAGCTGGGCCATCCAGGCGCCCGGCTTGGGGAAGATGGCGAGCGCCTTGGGGGTTGCGGCGACGGCGAGGTAGGGCAAGGCCATGCCGATGCCGACGGCGGTGAAGGTCAGGAAGACCGTTGTCGACGGTTGGCCGAGTGCAAAGCCGAGGGCCGTGCCGAGGAACGGGGCCGAGCAGGGGGTCGCCATCAAGGTGGCAAAGAGTCCGGAGGCAAAATGCCCGGCGACGCCCTCGCTCTGGCCGGAACCGCCGAGCCCCTGAGCGAAGCTGGGGAGTGGTACCTCGAACACACCCCACAGATTCAGGGTGAAAAGCAGCACGACGACGGCCAGGAAGGTGACGAACATCGGCTCCTGGAACTGGACACCCCAGCCGACGGCCGCCCCCGCCGAGCGAGCGACGATCGCGGTGACGGCGAGCGCCCAGAAGGAGATCAGGATCCCGGCGGAGGTCGCCAGCGCGCCCGCGACCACGGCGCTGCGGCCGGCTCCTGCGCTCTTGACCAGTCCGAAGATCTTGAGCGAAAGGACCGGTAGCACGCACGGCATGGCGTTCAGGATGAGACCGCCGAGCAGACCGAGCAGCAGGATGGCGCCGAGATTCGGCGCCGGCCGGCTGGTGGTGGTCGTCTCGGCCGGAGCCGCGGCGACGGCTCCGGTGCCGACACCGCCCTCGCCGATTGTCAGGTCGAGGCTGGCCTCGGCCACGGTGGGCGGCAGGCAGCTCTTGTCGTCACAAGCTTGGTAGGTGAGGCGCGCGGTGAGCGGCACGTCGCCGAACTCGGCGCTGCTCGGCACCGTCAGACGCGTTCGAATCGCTACCGTGTCTTCGTAGACCGAGAGCGGCTGATCGGCAAAGGCGAACGCCTTCATCTCGCCAGTCGGGTAGTCGATCGCCGGCTCGTCCCAACCCGAGGGAACGGTGAGCTCGAGCTCGGTGGGGATGAGCCACTCGAAGGTCGGCTGGTTGCTGTTGGTGTGCCAGCCCGAGTCGATCGTCATGAGGACGGCAACCCCAGCGTCGGTGCCGGGGGCGTAGGCGGTTCGGTCCGGTTCGAGTGCGATGCGAGCTTTGCTCGGCGCCTGGAACTGAGCCGCTCCCGGTAGCGCCAGAAGCACTGCTGTCACGGTACCGAGGAGGAGAGTGCGGGCGGCGGTCATGGCGGAAAAGTCTAGCATCGGCGGCGGTCGTCGCCCGTCCCAGGATACGGAGCCCCGAGCCCGTCGGATGGGCCTCGGAGGGCACGCCGTGGCCTGCGCGTTTATGCGTTTCTTGCGATAAGGTCACGATTCGCATGAGGCTCGCTTCACGCATGGCTCGCATCGGCGAGTCGGCCACCCTGAGAGTGGCCCGCAAGGCCGGTGAGCTGCGCCGTCAGGGCGTGGAAGTCGCCGACCTGAGTGCCGGAGAGCCTGACTTCGCAACCCCCTCCGCGGGAGTGGAGGCGGCAATCGAGGGGCTTCGCAGCGGGTTCACGCGGTACACGAACAGCTCCGGCATCCTCGAGCTCCGCGAGGCGTTGGCCGAGCGCTACGCGGCCCAGGGCGGTCCTTGGGACGCCGCCTCGGTGATTGTGTCGGTGGGCGGCAAGGCGGCTCTGATGGAGTTGGCCTGGACACTGTTCGAGGAGGGGCAGGAGGTGATCCTGCCGACGCCCTACTGGGTGACGTTTCCCGAGCAGATTCGCCTGGTCGGTGCCCAGCCGGTCGAGGTTGCGCAGTCTGTGAACGACGGCTTCCGGATTCACGCCGATCCAATCATCGACGCGATCACCGACCGAACCCGGGCCGTCATCCTCAACTCGCCGTGCAATCCCACCGGCGGCGTGATCGAGCAGGACGACCTCGAGAGGATTGTGGTCGCGTGTGCCGAGCGCGACGTGCTCTTGATCGCTGACGAGACCTACGAGCGGTTCATCTACGACGGCCGTGAGCATGCCAGCGCCGCCGCAATCGCCGCGCGCTACCCGGAGACGGTCGTTCTGGTCGGCTCCTTTTCGAAGACGTACGCCATGACCGGTTGGCGGGTGGGCTACCTGCTCGGCCCAGCCGAGCTGATCAAGGCGGTCGCCAACGTACAGAGTCACGCGACGTCGAACACAACCTCGTTTGCGATGCTGGGCGCCCTGGCGGCCATCCGGGAGGCGGAGCCCGACGTCAGGGACATGCTTGCCGAGTACGCGGTACGACGCGAGTTGATCGGAGCGCGTCTCGAAGAGATGCCCGGAGTCACATGCCTACCGCCGGCGGGTGCCTTCTACGCCTTCCCTCGCGTCGCGGAGCACTATCGTGAGGGGCGCCAGGGCTCGATCGAGATGGCCGAGTACCTTCTGGACGAAGCGCGAGTTGCGGTGGTGCCGGGCCTGGCCTTTGGTGCGGACGACCACATTCGACTTTCGTTCGCCTGTTCTCGCGAAGAGCTCGAGTCCGGCCTCGAACGAATGGCCGCAGCACTCGCCTAGGCGGGGCCATAGAAGGTGGGCGAGGTAGGCTGGCCACCGATGAACACACAAGGAAGCTGCTCGGGGAGCCGCCGTTGAGAGCCTCTCCAGCCCACCGCCGACTCGCGCCTCGAGGCCTCGGTTCTCAGCTCCGAAGTTGGCTGTTCACTCTGACGGTCTGTGCGTTTGCGGGGCTAGTTCCGTCGGCGTCGCCGGCGCAGCCAACCGATCCGCCGACCGGTAGCGACGCGTTCGAGGAGATGGCCGAGTACCTTTCTCGGGGCAGCGGGCGATGGCGGGCACCCATCCCGCCCCGAGAGGGCGGACCCGACGGCCTCGGTCTCTGGTTCGAGCGCACCGCAGGCGGTCGGCTTCTGGAACTGACGGTGGCGATCTACTTCGGCGACGAGGTTCGTACCGGCTTGCGAGGCAACTGGTTCTGGCATGCCGGGCGCGGCGAGATCGTCTACTACGAGGTCGTTCCGAACGGGAGGGTTCGGATGGGGACATCGCATTTCACAGATGCGGAGACCTTTGTGACGCTCACGGACTCCGTGGGTCCGGATGGGGAATCGACGCCAAATCGGGGCCTCAACGTTCTCTTTGCCGAAGATGAGCACCGGACGACGGCCTTTGCACTCGATGCTCAGGGCGAGTGGATCGAGCAGCAGTCGTTGACATGGGTTCGCGAGCCTTGATCGTCACGAGCTCCGCGTGTTCACGCGAAGGGCTCGAATCGGGCGTCGAACGGGCGGCGGTCGACTTCGCGGACTGAGATCGGCGGCCTTGGACGGCGCGCTAAGATCGAGGCGATGAGAACCTCGATCCTCTCCGTTGCCGCCTTCACCCTTGTCGCTCTCGGGACGGTCTCTTTGGGTTCGGCAGACCATCACGGCCCGACCGTCGAAGAGGCGGTCGAGTTTGTCGATGCCGCCGAAGCGCGGCTCCTCGAACTGTGGATCGACTCCGAGCGCGCGAGCTGGGTGCAGTCGACCTACATCATCCACGACACCGAGATTCTCTTTGCCGAGAGCTACGAGAAGGTGATCGCAGCCAACGTCGAGCTGGCTCAGGCGGCGACCCGCTTCGAGGGCCTCGAGCTGCCCGCCGAGGTGCAGCGCAAGCTCGACCTCCTGCGCACGGGGCTCGTTCTGCCGGCGCCCGCCGACCCGGCCATGCTCCAGGAGCTGACTCAGATCGCGGCCGGCATGGAGAGCACCTACGGCCGAGGTACCTACTGCCCGGAGGGTGGTGAATGCCTGGCGCTTGGGGACCTCAGCCGAATTCTGGGCTCGAGTCGAGATCCGGAGGAGCTGCTCGAGGCGTGGATCGGCTGGCGGACCGTGTCGCCGCCGATTCGCGAGGACTACCAGAGATTCGCGGAACTCGGCAATCTGGGCGCGCAGGAGCTCGGCTTCGCCGACCTGGGCGCGATGTGGCGTTCCTCCTACGACATGGATCCGGACGACTTCAGCGCCGAACTCGATCGGTTGTGGGGACAGGTCAGCCCCCTCTACGAGTCGCTTCACTGCTATGTGCGCGATCGCCTCCACGATCACTACGGTGCCGATGTCGTACCCGCTGATGGCGCCATTCCGGCGCACCTCCTCGGCAACATGTGGGCGCAGACCTGGGCCAACATCTATCCGCTCGTCGCCCCCGAAGACGGCGATCCCGGCTTCGACCTGACGGAGGAGTTGGTCGAGGCGGGGCTCGACGCGCGCGAGATGGTGCGCTACGGCGAGCGCTTCTTCACCTCGCTCGGCTTCGAGCCGCTGCCCGATACCTTCTGGGAGCGCTCACAGTTCACTAAACCGGCCGACCGCGACGTGGTCTGTCACGCGAGCGCCTGGAACATCGACCAGGTCGACGATCTGCGCATCAAGATGTGCATCGAAGTGAACGCCGAAGACTTCTCGACCATCCACCACGAGCTCGGCCACAACTTCTACCAGCGGGCCTACAACCAGCAGTCGCCGCTCTTCCGCGGGAGCGCGAACGACGGCTTCCACGAGGGGGTCGGGGACACCCTCGCGCTGTCGGTGACGCCCGGCTATCTCGTCGACCTGGGCCTGCTGGACGAGGCGCCGCCCGAGTCGGCGGACATTGGGGTGCTTCTGCGCATGGCTCTCGACAAGATCGCCTTCCTCCCGTTTGGCCTTCTCGTCGACCAGTGGCGTTGGCAGGTCTTCTCGGGCGAGATTGCTTCCGGGGAGTACAACGAGGGTTGGTGGCGCCTGCGTCGTGCCTACCAGGGGGTCGACGCGCCGGTGGCCAGGAGCGAGGAGCACTTCGATGCCGGAGCCAAGTACCACGTTCCGGCGAACACTCCCTACACTCGGTACTTTCTGGCACACATTCTGCAGTTTCAGTTCCACCGCGCGCTCTGTGAAGCCGCGGGATTTGAGGGATCGCTCCACCGTTGTTCGATCTACGGCAGCCAGGAGGCGGGAAAACGCCTGAACGACATGCTCGAAATGGGGCTCAGCCGGCCGTGGCCGGACGCCCTGGAGAGCATCGCGGGCGAGCGTCAGATGGACGCCACCGCCATCCTCGACTACTTCGCGCCGCTCCAGGTGTGGCTGGACGAGCAGAACGAAGGCCGCACCTGCGGCTGGACGTCACCGGGCAGTTGATGCGAGTTGTCGTCGGGCGTGGCCTCCTCTGGGTGGGGGTGGTCTGCGTGCTGACGGTCGGCTGTGCATCCTCGGCGAGTGGCCCTTCGTTGGCCACCCTCGAGGACGATCTGGTCTCGCGGGGAATCGACCCGGAGGCCTTTGTCCACCCGATGGCGCTCTCCGAAGAGATGAAGCGGTGGGTGCGGGACCATGTGCCTTCGAGCCTGGCCGAGAAGGATCGGCTCTTTCGGTTGATGGAGGCGCTCACCACTCGGCGGGGGCTCGCGGTCCGCTACCAGCGAGACGTGACCGGGACCGCTCGGGAGGTCTTCGAGTCGGGGGAGGCGAACTGTCTCTCCTTCACGAACCTCTTTATCGCGCTCGCTCGCGAGGTCGACGTCGAGGCCTACTTTCTCAATGTGCGGAACGACCCGCGGTATGAGCTCGAGGGCGACCTGGTCGTTCGATGGGAGCACGTCACCGCCGGTTGGGGGAGCGGTACCGACAAGACCGTGCTGGAGTTCGGCTTTATCCCGGGCGACGAGCGGTACATGGCCTCTCGCCGTCTCGGCGACCTGACGGCAATTGCGATGTTCTATTCGAACCGAGGCGCCGAGGCGATCCTCCAGGGCGATCTGGACGAGGCGGTCGACTGGCTCGAGATGGCGGTGCTGCTCGATCCCGACTGGTCGCACTCGTGGCTCAACCTCGGGGTCGCGCGCCGGCGAATGGGTGACTTTAGAGAGGCCGAGGTGGCCTACCGGCGAGGCATCGAAGCCAATCAGAACCACCTGCAGCTGTACAGCAATCTGGCGACGCTGCTACGCCTGCAGGGCGAGCTCGAGCCGGCTGACGAACTGTTACGATTACTCGACCGTCGGGACAACCGGAATCCGTTCATCTACCTGAGCTTGGGCGATACCGCCCTGCGTGAAAAACGGTTGGACGAGGCGGGGCGTTTCTACCGAAGGGCGCTGCAATTGAACCGTGACAATGCCGACCTGAAGGCGGCCATGGGCCTCTGGGAGCTCGCTTCCGAGCACCCGGATCGGGCACGAGTCTGGTTGCAGCGGGCGGAGCGACTCGACGCCACCGCGGAGCGGGTGGAGCGCCTCCGGGCGAGGCTTTCGGAGAGCGAGAAACAAGGATAATTCGCGCCCACGAGGGCCGTAGAGGAGATCGGGACGATGGAGAAGCAGACGAGGACGGTTGGAATCGGAACCGCGGTGGCGATCGCCGCCGCCCTTTGGCTCGGCGCGGGACCGGTCTGGGCCGGAACCGAAGGTCGGGTGAACGGACAGGTTGTGGATCAGGCCGGCCAGCCGGTTGCTGACGTCGAGGTGGTCATCAGCGCAGTGGGCCTGGACATAAAACGAGCCGGCGCCACGAACAAGAAGGGCAAGTTCATGATCACGCTTCTCAACGCTTCACGAGACTGGATCATCCGGCTCGAGAAGGAGGGCTACCAGATCATCGAGGAGCCGATCGATCCGGTGGTCGGCGGCACGCTCAAGCCCTCCTACACCCTCGTCGTGGGGCAGACGATCGAGCCCGAGAAGCTCGCCGAGCTACAGCGCAAGGACAAAGGCGCCAAGCTCTACAACCAAGGCGTGAAGAAGTTCGCCGAAGGCGAGATCGATGCCGCGGCTGCGTTTTTCCGTGACTCGCTCGCAGAGGATGCGAATCTCGGCCTCGCTCACCTGGCGCTGGCCCGCATCCACCTGGCGAAGGACGACTTCGTCGGCGCTCTGCCGTACGCCGAGAAGACCCACGAGCTCGTCCCCGAAGAGGAGATGAGTCAGGTGATTCTGTTCGACGCGCTCTGGGGCGTCGAACAGAACGCGCGGGCGCTCGAGCTGCTCGACGAGATGGTCGTGTCGGGGAAGGTGCCCGACAAGGTCGCTGTTCGGGCGTATAACGCGGGCGTGCGACGGGTGAAGTCGCAGGAGTGGGACATTGCGCGCACTCGGTTCGAGCAGGTCCTGGCGCTCGACGCGAGCCTGGCGCCAGCGCACCTGACACTTTCGCAGATCATCCACAATCAGGGGGACTACGCGGGTGCGGCTCAACACGCCGAGGCGTACCTAGCGGCGAAGCCGGGAGACGCGCGTGGACTCTCGATGCTCTACCAGACTCAGCTGGCGGCGGGCAACGAAGAGGCCGCGCAAGCCGCCTTCGACCAGATGGCGGCGGCGGATCCGCAGATGGTGGCGCAGACCTTTTTCGAGGAGGGGGTCAACCACTTCAACGCCGGGCGCACCACAGCAGCCCATGACGCGTTTGAGAAGGTGCTCCGCGCGCAGCCGGATCACCCACGGGCGCACTATCAGCTCGGCTTGACCAGCGCGAGCAACGGCGAGATCGACAAGGCCAAGGAGTACCTGGCGCGCTTCCTCGAACTCGCTCCCGAGGACCCCGAGGCGGCGTTCGCGCGCGAGATGCTCGCCGGCCTCTAATGCCGTGAGCCTCGATCCGCTGGTCGTGGGACAGCTGCGCGAGCTGGGTGGAGACGCGCTGGTCCACAAGCTCTTTCGCACATTCTTGGAGCACGCTCCCGAGCGGCGGGAGCGGCTCCATGAGGCGGCCGAGAGTCGAGACCCGGAGGCGCTCACTCGGGCAGTTCACTCTCTGCGGTCGTCCTCCGCGATGCTCGGTGCTAGCGAGCTCTCGAATCTCGCCGGTCGGCTGGAAGAGCTTGCCGACGCCGGCCGGATCGACCAGGTGATTGCGGCCTTGCCCGAGCTTCACTCGCGGCTCGACGAGACCGTCGACCGACTGGATGGCGAGCTCGACGACGCCTAGTTCGGCGGAATGAAGCTGTAGCCGACGCCGCGCTCGGTGACCACGTAGCGCGGCCGACTGGGCGAAATCTCGATCTTCTGGCGCAGGCGGTGGATGTGCACCCGGAGGGTGTTCTCGTCCGCCTCGTGCTCCGACCAGACGCGACGCAGAATGAGGCTCGTCAGAACCGTCTTGCCGGCGTTGCGCATCAGGATGTAGAGCAGTTTAGTCTCGGTCGGTGTTAGCGCGAGCGGTCGGCCGCCGACAATTGCTCGCTGCTGCACGAAGTCGACGGCGAGATGCTGGTCGACCTCGACCTGCGGCTGGAGCGTGTAGCTGAAGTCGCCGATCCGTCGCAGAATGCGCCCGATCCTCGCGGTCAACTCCGCCGGATTGAACGGCTTGATCACGTAGTCCTCAGCGAACCGCTCGATCGTGCTGACAACCGTCTCCGACTTGTCGATCGCGGTCAGCACGACAATCGGCACGTCGCTGACGTCATGGATCTTTTCGCACAGCGCCAGGCCGTCGAGCCCCGGCAGCCGGATGTCTACGATGGCCAGATGGGGCAGGCCCCGCTCGCTCAGAAGCTCGAGCGCTTCTTCTGCGGAAGCGGCGGGCCAAGCGACATAGCCGGCGTTCTCCAACGCCGCGATGGCGACTTCGCGCACCTCAGGGTCGTCGTCGACCGTCAGAATTCGGGTCTGCCGAGCCTCGACCTCCCCGGGCGGAAAGCTCAGGCCTTGTTCAGATACAGGTAGGGCAGTCATACAGAGCTCCCGGTCAGAGCCCCCCAGGTTGCAAACTAAAGTAGAAATGGCCAACGGCCGTCGGCGCATCCTACCGTCGGCTTGACCAGACGGTCAAGAAGTCCGGCGTTACGGCCGTACGGCAGAATCAGTCCCAAAGGCTCAAATTCTGCAGCTCGGCTCGAATTTCGACCGGTTCGACACACTTTGGCCCTTCGTTGCCGGCGCGGTTCACGAAGGAGCCGACTGCGGTCCACTTCATCTGCTCGGCCGGAAGGGGGGTCATCAGCGGTCGCAGCAGCTCCGCGTCCTCGATCGAGCCGTCGAGCCATAGAGCCTGCGCTTCGGGCGGCAGAATGACCGGCATTCGGTCGTGAATCGGGGAGACGAGCGAGTTGGGTTCGGTCGTCAGAATGGTGAACGATCGTAGCCAGCTCTCCTCGGCTTGTCTCCAGAGCTCGTAGAGGCCGGCGAAAACGAACGGAGCTCCGTCTTCGAGGGTCAGGTGGAAGGTCTGCTTGCCACCGACCCGCTTCTGCCACTCGTAGAACCCGTCGGCCGGCACCAGGCAACGCCGCGCGCGGAAAGCGTCCCGGAACGCCCTCGTCTCGGCGACTGTCTCGGATCTCGCGTTGATCGTACGGGCGCCGATCGACAGGTCTCGCGCCCACGATGGCACCAGTCCCCAGCGTGCGACGTGGAGCGTGCGCTTCCCCGCGGCGTCGGCATCGACGATCGGCACTTCGTCCGTGGGCGCGATGTTGAAACGGGGTTCGAGTTCGAGTTCGTCTTCGAGTCCGGTCATCTCGGCGACCAACTCGCCGGGGGTCGAAAGGCTGTAGCGACCGCACATGGGGCCAACCTATCAAGGGCGGTGTGCTCGGGGCTCCAGGTAGGATTCGCCACCCCGCCTGCGATAGAATCTCGACTCGGCCCGGTCGTTCCGACCGCCTGCCGAAATCGAACGAATCCAGACCGGACCAGCCCGCATTTGCGGTGTACGCGAGGCTCCGATCTCTCCCCGAAGAGTATTCATGAGACCACCCGAGACTGTACGTCTAGCGCCCGACAAGCGGGTGCTGTTCCTGACCAAAGATCCGGAGCTGATCCGTCGTCAGCTGCGCGGCGAGCTCGACCTCCAGATGGGCGACCTGACGGTCGACGAGCTCCTCGACGACATCAACACCGACGCCATGACGCCGGCTTGGGTCTGTTTCTCACACCGTCCCGAGGACCTCGCACGGGACGCCTACGCCGGTCTGATCGTGGACGGCGAGCGCCTGTTCGAGCGTGATGCCCTGATCAACGGCAACTTCGAGGTGATCGTCTCCGGCCTTCGCAAGGGGGTGGGGAGTTCGCGTGAGACCGCGGTACAGGCGGAGAAGTGGAGCGGCATCCGCATTGCGATCGCCGCCTCGTTCGCGCCGATCCACGCCGCCAACAACATCAACCAGGGTGTGCTGATGGGCGATCACGCGCTGCTCGAACGGCTCCAGGCCGGCGAAGGCATCCCGCTGGCCGAGTTCTACGAGAAGTACGATCCGATCACTCAGCTCAAGGTGACGTCGGGCGGGCTATTCGCCTTCTCCAAGGCTGTCGCCGCCGGTGAGGTCGAGCTGCCCGAATCGAGCTCCGCCCCCGGCCCGCAGACGATGGCCGAGAAGATCTTGTCTCAGCATCGCGTCGACGCCCCGGGGGCGCCCGTGCGACCGGGCGACGCGCTAGTGGTCAAGGTGGATGGAGGCTACTCCCATGAGTTCACCACGGCGCAGGTTCATCACTTTCTCGCTGAGGAGTACGGCGACGACTACAGCATTCAGGACCCGGAGCGCTTCGCCGTCTTCGAGGACCATCTGATCTACGCCGAAGAGGTTCCGAAGCTCGCGGCTTTCATCGACAAGATCGAAGTTCTCCGAGAGCTCCAGCGTGATTATCAGCGACACACCGGAGTGCGCGACTTCTCGGCTCGGGACGGCGTCTCACCCGGGATCTGCCACGAGGTGGCTCGCCAGAAGCTGGTCTCGCCGGGACAGTTTGTGCAGGCGACCGACAGCCATACCTGTATGGGTGGTTGCAACAACGCGCTCACCTGGGGTGTCGGCACGACCGAGTACGCAAACCTCGTCTACTCGGGCTTCACGTCGGTCGAGGTACCGGAGTCGATTCGGTTCGAGCTCACAGGAGAGCTGCCGGGCGGCGTCACGGCCAAGGACCTGATGCTCCACATTCTGCTCGAGTACGCCAAGCCGCAGAAGACCCTCAAGCGGGTGATGGAGTTTACCGGCCCGGGCATCTCGTCGCTGTCGATGGACGAGCGCGCCACGCTCACCAACATGGCGACCGAGTGCTCGGCGAGAACCGCGATCGTCGAGGCGGACGACGAGACCTATCGGTGGATCTCGGCCAACCGAGAGGGAGTGGACGTCGAGACGCTGCGCGCGGCGGCGGTGCACCCCGACGAGGGGGCCCACTACGACGGCGGCGTGTACACCATCGATCTGTCGCAGATTCGGCCGATGGTCGCTCACCCTGGCGATCCGGACCGCGGAATTCCCTCGGACCCGACCAACGGGGCATACATCGACGAGCTTGGGCGGGTGCAGGTTCAAATTGCCTACGGCGGCAGCTGCACGGCCGGCAAGGTCGACGATCTACGCTTCTACCATCAGGTCGTCAAGGAGGCCGTCGAAGGCGGCCGTCGGGTCGCCGATGGCGTCGACTTCCTCATTCAGTTCGGATCGCAGGAGGTCGAGCGCTACTGTCGCGAGGCGGGGTTTGTGGAGACCTTCGAACAGGCCGGCGTGCGTTTGATCCAACCCGGCTGCGGAGCCTGTATCGGTTGCGGTCCGGGCGTCTCGACCGATGAAGAGCAGGTGACGGTTTCGGCAATCAACCGCAACTACAAGGGCCGCTCGGGACCTGGACGGCTCTATCTGGCCTCACCCCTCTCCGTTGCCGCTTCGGCGTTCACCGGCTATATCACTGCCTACGAGCCCGGGATGTTTGATCCCGGCAGCAAAGCCTTCGCGACCGAGCGGAAGGCCGTCTAGCCGCATGGACTCCAAGTTCGAGTTGGTGGCGCGCGCCCTGCGCAACGGGCGCACCGAAGAGTGGCACTTCGGCGCTGCCGCGGTGGTGACCCCGACGGGAGAACTGGTCGGACGGATCGGCGACCCGGAGCTGGCGGTCTTCCTGCGATCGGTCGCCAAACCCTTCCAGGCGATTCCGCTGGTACTCGCCGGCGGCCTGGAGAAATTTGACCTCTCGCCGGCCGACCTCGCTCTGATCTGCGCTTCGCACTTCGGAACGCCGGCGCACGAGAAACGAGCCGCCTCCATTCTCGAGCGCGCCGGATACTCGGTCGAGGATCTGCAGTGCGGGACCCATCCGCCCTTCGACCGCGCAGTGCGCCAGGAGATGCGCGCCAACGGAGAGGCGCCACGACTGCTGCAGAACAACTGCTCGGGCAAACACGCCGGCATGTTCTGCGCCTGCCGCCTCCTCGACTGGCCGATCGACGACTACCTCGATCCGAAGCATCCTCTGCAGCAGAGGATCCTCGACGAACTGGCGCTCTGCGCCGGCGTCGATCGGGGAGAGGTTGGTTTCGGCGTCGACGGGTGTTCGGCTCCGACCTTCTCGATCCCGCTGCGGGCGGCGGCCCGGGCGTACGCCGCGCTGGTCGATCCGGACGCAGCGGGCCTCGACGCCGAACGTGGCGCCGCAGTGCGCTCGATCACAGCGGCGATGACGACGGTCCCGGAGATGGTTGCCGGGCCCGGCCAGTTCACGACCCGGCTGATGGAAGTGACCGGCGGTCGCCTCTTGTGCAAGGAGGGCGCGCAGGGCTACTACTCGGTGGCCGTCAAGGAGCCCGAGCCTCTCGGCATCGCCGTCAAGGTTGCCGACGGGGACCTGCGGTGCCGAGACGGGGTCGTGCTCGATCTTCTGCGCCAGCTCGGCTCGCTGAGCGCCGAGGAGCACGCGGAGCTCGACTCGTTCCGCCGTGTGCCGGTCAAGAGTGTGCGGGGCGACGTCGTCGGGGAGATTCTGCCCGAGGTCGAGCTGCACTCTGTCTGATAGGGTCCCGCGCGTCATGACGGAGCCCATTCAGGTGCGAATCGCCCACAGTCCGGACTCGGACGATGCATTCATGTTCTACGCCCTTACGCAGGGCATTCTCGATACCGGGGGGCTGCAGATCTCCCACGTGCTCGAGGACATCGAGACACTCAACCAGGCGGCCTTCGAGGGGACCTACGAGATCACGGCCCTGTCGTTCCACGGCTACGCCTTCCTCGCGGATCGCTACCAGCTGATGCCGTCGGGTGCGAGCTTCGGCGACGGCTACGGCCCGGTTGTCGTGGCCGCCAAGCCGACCACGCGCGAAGAGCTGGCCGGCTCGGTGATCGCCATCCCCGGAGAGCTGACGACCGCCCATTTGGCGCTCAAGCTCTGGTTCCCCGAAGCGCAGACCAAGCTCGTTCCGTTCGACAAGATCCTCGACGTGGTCGAGGCCGGTGAGGTGACGGCGGGCGTGGTGATCCACGAGGGGCAGCTGACCTTCGGCGATCGGGGCCTCCATCGCGTGGTCGACCTGGGCGAATGGTGGCAGGGGGAGACCGGCGGGCCACTGCCGCTCGGCTGCAACGGCATTCGCCGCGACATCGAGGAGTCGGTCAAGACGCGTCTCTGCACCCTGTTGACGCAGAGCATCCAGTACGCGCTCGACAACCGTGAAGAGGCCCTCGAGTTTGCGATTCGCTACGCCCGCGATCTGGAGCAGGACGAGGTCCGTTCGGACCGTTTCGTGTCGATGTACGTCAACGACTGGACTCGCGACTACGGCGAGGCAGGCCGGCGGGCCGTTCAGGAACTGCTGGACAAGGGCCACGCCTCCGGCATCCTTCCAGAGCGAATCGAGGCCGAGTTCCTGCCCGCTTAGCCGAAATCGGGGGACACCATCCTCATTTCCCCCGGTAGCTAGAACGGCCCGCGCGGCGGGAGTGAGTCTTGCGTCCCTGATTTAGGGGACGTGGGTGAAATCGAAGCGCTGCGGATGGAGGTCGCCGAGGCGGGTCTCTCGCCTGGGACCCTGCGTGCTGACCGCCAGGACGGGTACGTCCTCGTCGCCGAACTCGGTCAACACCTCGCGGCAGAGTCCGCAGGGAGGTGCCGGTGGATCGGTGTCGGTCACCACCACCACGGCGGCGAGCTTTGTCGCGCCCTCTGCGACGGCGGTGGTCATCGCGTTGCGCTCAGCGCAGATGGTGGCTCCAAAGCTCCGGTTCTCGACGTTGCAGCCGACGTGCACCGAACCGTCTGACATGAGCAGAGCCGAGCCCACTTTGAACGAGCTGAACGGCGCGTGCGCGCGCTCTCGAACGGCGGTTGCCGCTTCGATCAGAGGCTCCCAATCCACCGACGAAATCTACCATGAGCCTGTGATACCTTGGCGCCGAGTCGCGCCCGGCGCTCACGCGTCACCTACGGCCGACTGCCCAACGAACCCACCAGATGAGACCGCTCCGGCGGCAGAGAGAGGGATAGACCCGTGAGTGACGCTCCAGGAAGACTGACTCCACCGGCCGACGGTGCCGAAATCCAGTGGAACGACGGGGTCCTCGAGGTTCCCGATCGGCCGATCGTGCCGTTCATCGAAGGCGATGGCATCGGTCCCGACATCTGGGCCGCGACGAGAAGCGTGCTCGAGGCCGCGGTCGACAAACATGCGAGCTCGAAGTCGATCGCGTGGCTCGAAATCTACGCGGGTGAGAAGGCGAAGGAGCGCTACGACGAGTGGCTGCCGCAAGAGACGGTTGATGCCATTCGCCAGTTCCGGGGCGCCATCAAGGGCCCGCTCACTACGCCCGTGGGCGGCGGCATCCGCAGCCTCAACGTGTCTCTGCGTCAGCTGCTCGACCTCTACGCCTGCGTCCGCCCCGTGCGTCACTTCGCCGGGGTACCGTCGCCGGTCAAGGCGGCGTCGAAGGTGGACATGGTTGTCTTCCGTGAGAACACCGAAGACGTCTACGCCGGCATCGAGTGGGAGCAAGGGTCGAAGGGCGCCGAGGAGTTCATTCAGTTCCTTCGCGACAAGCTTGGCAAACGGGTGCGGGAAGACAGCGGCATCGGCGTCAAGCCGATCTCGATCACCGGCAGCAAGCGCCTCGTGCGCAAGGCGCTCGAGTACGCCGTGCGCGAGGGGCGCACCGACGTCACCTTCGTGCACAAGGGCAACATCATGAAGTACACCGAAGGTGCCTTCAAAGAGTGGGGCTATCAGGTCGCTGCCGAGGAGTTCGGCGAGCAGACGATCACCGAGAGCGCCGTCTGGGACGAGCACGAGGGTCAGGTGCCCGACGGCAAGATTCAGGTGAAGGACCGCATCGCGGACGCGATGTTCCAGCAGGTCTTGCTGCGCCCGGCCGAGTACCAGGTGATCGCAACCACCAACTTGAACGGCGACTACCTCTCGGACGCGCTCGCCGCGCAGGTCGGCGGACTCGGGATGGCACCGGGGAGCAACGAGGGCGACGGACTGGCGCTCTTCGAAGCGACACACGGTACGGCGCCCAAGTACGCCGGGCAGGACAAGGTGAACCCCGGATCGCTCATCCTCTCGGGTGCCATGATGCTGCGCTGGCTGGGCTGGACGGATGCCGCCCTGGCGGTAGAGAAGGCGATCGCCGCGGCCATCAGCGACAAGAAGGTCACCTACGATCTGGCGCGCCAGATGAAGGGTGCCACCGAAGTGAAGACCTCCGAGTTTGGTGAGGCGATCATCGGGAATCTGTAGAGCTGCCAGCCGACCCGGTGGCCCCCGGAGTGAAACTCGCCGCCTGGGGTACCGTAATCTCCAAGGTATGAACCTTTTCGGCCGCTCTTTCGCGGGGGGACTCCAGCCATGAAGGGCCGCGACGCACTCCTTTGGATCGCGCTCGCGGTTGCCGCCGTGACCGGCTACGTCATGCTGGGCCCCGGGGCGAGTCCGTTCGGACCGCGCGATTGGCAGATTACCGAGGCCGAGGCCCGGGCGATCGCGCTCGAAAGGTTCAACGATCTCGGCGAACCGGTCGACAACCCGTACGTGGTGACCGTCCTGGGTGCGAGCCAGCGGCTCGAGCGACGGCTCAACCTCGAGGCGAAGCGTCTCGGCGAGGAGGCGCTGCGCGACGGCCCCGTGGGCGAGCAGATTCTCTACTGGGAGGTCTGGGTCTACGATCGCGAACGCCATGCCCACCACTGGACCTATCGAGCCGAGATCGGCCTGCAAGGGCAGATTCTGGCACTGGTGATGCGTCTGCAGGACGACGAGGGCAGCGGAGTCAAAGACGGCTCGCAGGCGCGCACCGAGGCGGAGGCGTTCCTCCGGGAGCAGGGATTCGAGATGAGCTCCTTCCTCGAGCCCGAGGAGCGGAAGCAGCAGCTCGCGACCCGGACCGACCTCGAGTTGCGCTATCGATACCGAGAGCTTCAGCTCGGCGAACGCTTCCCGTACGGCATTGCGGTCGGCTTCGCCGGCGAGGAGCTGACCGGCTACCGCTTCTGGTTGGAAGACCCGGACGAGGACGCCCTCCGTGCAGAGCTGCAGCCCTTCTCGTTCCTCGAGCTGGGCAAGACGGTTGCGATCGTCCTGCTCCTACCCCTCGTGGCGATTCCGTTCGTCCGCCGCTACCACGCGGGGGAGATCGGCGTTCAGCGAGGCGTCCAGATCGGAGGCCTGCTGCTCGTGTTGGGTTTGGCCCTGATGGCCTTGACAGGCGTGGACGTCGCGCAGGGCAGCTCGACGGGTATCGCGACTCGTCCGCAGATGACCTGGCTCACGAGTAGCTTCATGTTCGGCTTCGTCTTCCTGCCGATCGCGTTGATGAGCGTGTTGACCTGGTCGGTGGGTGAGTCCCTGGCGCGCGAGCGCTACCCCGGGAAGCTGGCCGCATTCGATGCGCTCTTCCAGGGGCAGTGGTCGAACGCGACGGTGGCGAGGTCGAGTCTGCGAGGACTCGCCCTGGGCGCGGTGATCTCTTGCGTGCTGGCGCTCGTGGGGCTGGTGCTCAAGGAGATGGGGGTCCGTGGAGTGATCTCCTTCTTGTTCGGTGCCTGGTGGTACAGCTCGAACTGGCCGGGAGTGGTGATCATCATCTTCTTCGGTCTCTGGATGCTTCACGCCGAGCTCTTCGGCCGCCTCTTCCTGATCTCCTTTGCCTCCAAGTGGGTCGGCGTGGCCGCTGCGATGGTGCTCTCGATACCCGCTTCGGTCTTCCTGCTGCACGGCCCGGGTCTGCCGTTGGTCTCCGTCTTCTGGTATCTGGTCGCGGCCGCTATCGGCCACGGTCTGTTGGCGCTGATCTTCGTCCGCTTCGATCTGCTGACGTCGTTGACGGCGGGGCTCTCCTCGGCCTTCCTCGCGTTCAGCCTCCCGCTCCTCCAGGCCTCCGATCCCTGGCTCCAGCTCCAGGGCGGACTGCCGATCCTGTTCGTGGCCATTCCTGCACTCGTCGGCCTTCGGAACCTGACCTCGAGTCGCGAGTTCCGCTATCGGTGGGACGACGTCCCCCCCCACGTGCGCAGAATCGCCGAGCGCGAACGGCAGAAGGTGGAGCTCGAGACGGCCCGTAACATCCAGAGTTCGATCCTCCCCGACCTGCCTCCGGCGGTGAACGGCGTACAGATCTCGCACGCCTACCTGCCCGCCAGCGAGGTCGGCGGAGATTTCTACGACGTTCTCGCACTCGAGGACGGCCGGCTCGCGGTCGCCGTGGGGGATGTCGCCGGTCACGGAGTCTCGAGCGGCCTCGTCATGTCCATGGCGAAGTCGGCGCTCGCAGTCCAGGTGACCTTCCGCCCCGAGGTCGAAGAGGTCTTCACGACCCTGAATCGCATGATCTACCAGAGCGCACGCAAGCGCCTGCTGACGACGCTCTGCTATGCGCTCATCGACCCGAAGCAGCGCGAAATTCTGTACGCGAGCGCGGGGCACCTCTTCCCGTACCGGATCACCACCGACGGCAGCGTGCATGCCCTGGAGTCGGTCTCCTACCCGCTCGGTGTGCGAGATCAACTCGACGTTTCGGTGCGGAGCGCACGTCTCGAGGCCGGCGATCAGCTGTTCATGTTCAGCGACGGTGTAGTCGAGGCCCATGGCGACCAGAGCGACGAGCTGTTCGGCTTCGAGCGCCTCGAGCAGAGCCTCAAGGCCCATGCGCGGCGGGGTGTCGAAGGGATCCGCGACGGCGTTCTGGGCGACATCGCCCGCTTCACGAGCGGCGCGCCGCGAGAGGACGATCTGACCGTGCTCGTCCTCGAGCTCCCCTGACGGGTCAGGGAAGTAGTTCGAGCTCGGGCCGTGGTGAGACCTGCACCGGGCCTTGGCCGTCGTCGATCACCACGTTGAGTCGGACAACGCCGGGTGTGGAACCGGCGATGAGCAACACAACGTAGGTGCCGTTGCCGCGGTCGAGAATCCCGCCGACGGTTGCGCTGGCGCTACTCGACGGGTCGACCTCGACGGTCACCGTAGCGCCGCCCTGCTCGATCCGCCGTCCGCGCCAGTCGCGGGGGAGGATGAGCATGCGAGTGCGGCTGGTGCCGTCTGCCGGCAGGGCCACATCGCGGAGCACCGCTCTTGTCAGGTGATGGTCGGGTCGTTCGATCAGGGCTTGGCGTGCGGCGTCGAAGGCTGTTTGTAGTTGCAGGACCGCGTCCTCGTCGTTGCTGCCTTGGAACGCGATGTTGAGGTCGAGGTAGTAGCTGCCGCTCGCGCAGCCGTCGGAGGTGTTGCAAACGCCGTCGGCATCGCCGAGCCGGCTGACAACCATGTATCCCACGTCCGCCGACTTGGTGAAATCCGGAGGAGGAGCACCACAGCCGTCGGGGTCGCCGGGCGAGCAAGAGCAACGTCCGTCGCCTCCTTGAGCCCGCGCCGCCTGCATGGCGGCCATCAGCTTGCTCGGCAGATCGCGGCCCTGGGTCAGGAGCGCGGTCTCGGCTTCGGTCAGCACCGGTGCGCCGGTTAGTACGTTGCCCTGGATCGCGTAGCTCATGGTGCCCTGCTGGCCGGTTAGGTGGTCGGCGAAGTCGCCCGCGATCGAGCCGGTGAAACCGATCGCTCGACCCTGCGTGTCGACGATCCCGTACTGCCGGGTCTGGTGGCTGCCGTCCTGCTGGTCGAGAGCCTCCAGAATGTCTACGGGGTCGGTCCCCGCCATCAACTCTTGGTAGATCAGCGACCGGTTCTGGCCACTCGAGTCGACGAAACTCTGTGCGGCGCCCGCTCCCTTGTCGACCGCAACCACCGAAGCGAGCTGCTTGAGGTCGATGCCGGTCACACAGGTCGCCGAGCCGATGGCGATTTCGCCGGTTGCAGAATCGGTGATCGCGACCGACCAGGTCGCTGCGCCGCTAGTGGCAAGTGCGGGAAGGAGGAGAAGGTAGACAAGCAGTCGCGTTCGCATCGGCACGGAGCTCCCAAGGGTCATTGTTGAGCGGAACCGGATGCTATCGCGGCAGCTTTGGGGCACCTACGTGCGATCGGAGAGTGCGGAGCGGGAGCGCCAACATCGCGCCGCGACAACGACGGTTGCGCAGCGCTCGAAACGGCCGAAAATTCAACGAATCTCTGCTAGAGTGAACGTCCCGCGAGCAGGTCTGGAGCGGGTTCCACACAGTCAACCCCTGGAGCGATTCAAGTGAAGATTCACGAGTACCAAGCGAAGGGCCTCCTGCGCCGATTCGGGGTCCCGACTCCGCGCGGAGAAGTCATTGATCAGGCCGGAGACGCGGCCCGCGTATGTGAAGAACTGGGCGGCCGATGTGTCGTCAAAGCGCAGATCCACGCTGGCGGCCGCGGCAAGGGCGGCGGTGTCAAACTCGCCGGTTCTCCCGAAGAGGCGGTCGAGGTGGCCAAGGGCATCCTCGGCATGCAGTTGGTGACGCCGCAGACAGGTGAAGACGGCCAGCTGGTCCGCCAGATCCTGGTCGAAGAGGCGGTCGACATCGCCTCGGAGCTCTACCTGGGCATCACGCTCGACCGGCAGCTTGGCAAGCCGGTGGTCATGGCCTCGAGAGCCGGCGGTATGTCGATCGAAGAGGTTGCGGAGGAGGACCCCGACGCGATCGTGCGGCAGCCCTACGACCCGCATCTGGGCATTCAGCCGTTCGAGGCGCGCTCGGTCGTACGGCGCCTCGGGCTGACCGGCAAGACCGCCAAGCAGGCGACCCGCTTTGTCACCCTCTTGGTCAAAGCGCACCAAGAGACCGACGCGACCCTCTCCGAGATCAACCCGCTCCTGGTGACCGGCGACGGCGACGTTCTGGCGCTCGACGCCAAGATGAACTTCGACTCGAACGCGCTCTTCCGCCACGCGGACATTCTCGAGATGCGCGACCTGGACGAAGAGGAGCCGCTCGAGGTCGAGGCCTCGAAGTTCGACCTCAACTACATCAAGCTCGACGGCTCGATCGGTTGCATGGTCAACGGTGCCGGCCTGGCGATGGCGACCATGGACATCATCAAGCTCTACGGCGGAGAGCCGGCCAACTTCCTCGACGTCGGCGGTTCCGCGAGCCAGGAGGCGGTCCAGAACGCCTTCCAGATTCTGGTCTCCGACCCGAGCGTCAACACCGTGCTGATCAACATCTTCGGCGGCATCGCTCGCACCGACCGCATCGCGGCCGGCGTGGTGGCGGCGCTCGAAGAGCTGGGCGACGTGAAGATTCCGGTGGTGGTGCGCCTCGAGGGCACCAACGTCGAGCGTGGCCGCGAGATTCTGCAGGAGGCCGACTTCGACTTCATCGTCGCCTCGACGATGGCCGACGCGGCCGAGAAGGCGGTCGCGGCCGCCGAAGGAGTGAGCTGATGGCGATCTGGGTGAACAACGACACGCGACTGGTGGTGCAGGGCATCACTGGTAAGGAGGGGACCTTCCACGCCCTCGGCTGCCGCGACTACGGCACTCAGGTGGTGGCTGGGGTAACCCCAGGCAAGGGCGGACAGAGCGTCGAGGGCATTCCGGTCTTCGACTCGGTCGCCGAGGCGCGCGAGCAGACCGGCTGCAACGCCACGATGATCTTCGTGCCGCCGCCGTTTGCGGCCGATGCGGTGATGGAAGCCGCCGGCGCCGGCGTCGAGCTGATCGTCTGCATCACCGAGGGCATACCGGTGAACGACATGATGACGGTGAAGGCGTTCTTGCGCGATCACCCGAGTCGCCTGATCGGTCCGAACTGCCCGGGTGTCATCTCGCCCGGCCTGGCGAAGATCGGCATCATGCCGGGCCACATCCATCAGCAGGGGCGGGTGGGCGTCATCAGCCGCTCCGGAACCCTCACCTACGAGGCGGTTTGGCAGCTCTCGAACCTCGGCCTGGGTCAATCGACCGGCGTCGGCATTGGGGGCGATCCGATCAACGGCACGAACTTCATCGACGCACTCGAAGCGTTCGCCGGCGACGATCAGACCGACGCGGTGGTTCTCATCGGTGAGATCGGCGGCAGTGCCGAGGAAGAGGCCGCGGCTTGGATTCGCGAGAACTTCGACAAGCCGGTCGTCGGCTTCATCGCCGGACGGACCGCTCCTCCAGGACGTCGGATGGGCCACGCCGGAGCGATCGTCGCCGGTGGCAAGGGGACGGCGCAGGAGAAGATGGAGGCGCTCGCCGCGGCCGGCATCACGGTGGCGGAGTCGCCGGCCGAGATCGGCGCCAAGGTCGCCGAAGCGCTCGGCTGAGCGGAGTCCTGCAGATGTCTTTTCGCCGGATCCGCGGTGCCGGCTGGCTCGCCCTCCTCGGTGGGGGTGAGTTCAGTTTCGGTGAGACACTCGAAGCCGATCGCGCGTGGTTGGCCAAGGCGCCCGACGGCCCGGTCGGTTTTCTGCCGACGGCGAGCGGCTCGGTCGACTACGCTCAACACTTCGCCGACTATCTCGACGAAGAGTTCGATCGCGAGTTGGAGGTCATTCCGATCTACCGGCCGCGAGACGCGCGTCGGCGCAAGAATCTGGAGCGCATCGAAGGTGTCGCTGCGCTCTATCTCGGCGGGGGTGTCACGGACACATTCCTCGAGACCTTGGAAGAGACTCCCGCACGCGAGGCTCTGGCGGCGCGTCTGCGCGAGGGCGGCCCGGTGGCCGCGATCGCCGCGGCCGCACAAGCGCTGGGGACTTCGGCGCGCGCCCTCCGAGGTGGCTCGTTGGCCGGCTTTGGCTGGCTCCCTTCCACAGTCATCGAAACCAACTTCAGTCCCGCCCACGATCGCCGACTTCGGGAACTCCTGGCCGCGCCCGGCTTGCAGCTGGGCCTCGGCCTGCCTGCGGGTTCGGCTCTCCTGCTTGGACCCGAGGGTGAGACCGAAATCGTCGGAACCGTCTTCCAGATCGACGGGGCGGAAGCAGATATCGAGCCGCTCAGCGCGGCCTAGCTCTCTTGGAGAATTCGAAACATGGAAACGACACTCACCATCATCAAGCCCGATAGCGTCGCGGCGGGCAACGCCGGCAAGATCATCGCTCACCTCGAGGCGGAAGGCTTCGAAGTACTCGCCTTGCGCCGACTGCACATGAGCGAAGCGCAGGCCGGTGCCTTCTACGAAGTGCACAAGGAGCGCCCGTTCTACGGCGACCTGGTCAGTTTCATGACCAGCGGCCCCTGCATCCCCATCTCGCTTCGTCGCGACAACGCGGTGACCTATCTGCGCGAAGTGATGGGCGCGACCAATCCGGAAGAGGCGGCGGAAGGCACGGTTCGCAAGCTTTACGCCACCAACATCGAGCGCAACGCGATCCACGGCAGCGACTCGCCGGAGAACGCCGCGATCGAGACCGCGTTCTTCTTCGCTCGGGCCGATCTACTCGGGTAGCTCGCGAGTCGACCTCCGACGACGGGCGAGCGCGAGAGCAAACAGTTCGTCGTCGTCGGTCATCCAGTCGGTGAGCCCGAATCCGCCGGCCGCGAGGAGGTCCTCGACCACCTCGCGCCGGTATTTGCAGCTGATCTCGGTGAGGAGCTCTTCGCCCGCTTCGATCCTGAGCTCCAGGTCGAGGGCGTCTAGGCGGACCGCGTGAGTGGAGCGGGACCGTAGATGCATCTCGATGCGCTCGTGCTCGGTGTCGAAGAACGCACGGTGCTCGTAGAGGTCGAGGCGGAAGTTGCCGTCGAACCGGTCGTTGAGGACCGCCAAGATGTTCCTGTTGAAGCGGTCGGTCACGCCGAGACTGTCGTTGTAGGCACGCTCGAGCACGCCGACGTCTTTGACCAGGTCGACGCCGAGCAAGAAGTAGTCGTCGGGCCGCATCGGGCGTCCGATCTCGCCGAGGAGTGCGCGCGCCTCCGGGAGCGCGAAGTTGCCGATGGTGCTGCCGATCAGGAGCACCAGACGCCGCTCTCCGGAGGGCAGTTCGCCCAGGTGACGGTCGAACTCACCCACGACTCCGTGGACCCGGAGGTCGGGGTAGGTCGAGGCGAGGTCGGCGACCGCCTCCCGCACGACGGGTTCGCTGACGTCGAACGGGATGTATGTTTCGAGGCTGCCGGCCGCATCCATCGCGTCGAGGAGGATTCGGGTCTTGGTCGAAGTGCCCGATCCGAGTTCGACCACCTCTCGAACTCCGGTGCGCTCGATAATCGAGGCTGCGTACCGTTCCAGGATCGCGGCCTCGGCACGGGTGAGGTAGTACTCGGGGAGACGGGTGATCTCGTCGAAGAGCCGGGAGCCGGTTGCGTCGTAGAAGTACTGCGAAGGGATCCTGCGCGGCCGCGTCGCGAGAGCCGTGCGGAGCTCTTCGACCTCTCGGTCGTGACGGTCGGCACTCGAGTGCACGTCGATGCGGGTACGAGACGTTCCGGGCGAGGGTGCGTTCACGGCGCCCTAGTGTAGTGTCCGCGCGAGGAGCGATGGCCATGGGAGTGACCGAAAGGATCGAGATCGTCGGAGCGCTGGGCGACCGGCTGGCGGCCAGGGTGGAGCTGCCCGCCGGGGAGCGGCGCGGCTGCGCGCTGTTCGCGCACTGTTTCACCTGCTCGAAGGACCTGAAGGCGGTCGTACGGATCAGTCGGGCGCTGGCCGATCGAGGCTTTGCGGTGCTGCGGTTCGACTTCACCGGGCTGGGGGAGAGTGAGGGAGATTTTGCGGACACGAACTTCTCGTCGAACCTCGAAGACCTCCTGGCGGCTGCCGAGTTTGCGCGGCAGCAGTTCGGCGGACCGGAGCTCCTGATCGGTCACAGCCTCGGTGGCGCAGCGGTCCTGGCGACCGCGTCGCGCATCGAGGGCGCAAGAGCGGTGGCTACCCTGGGCGCGCCGTCGCAGACCCAGCACGTGCGCGAGACCCTGCTCTCCCAGGCGCCTGAGCTCGAGACCGGCGAGGACGAAGCCGAGGTCCTGCTCGGCGGCAGACCCTTCCGGATTCGTAAGCAGCTCCTCGAAGATCTGGACGACCACCGTCTGCAGGAGGCGATCGCGACGCTCGGGCGACCGTTGATGATCCTGCACTCGCCGGTCGACGAGGTCGTCGGTATCGACCACGCTCGACGCATCTACCAAGCGGCCCGCCACCCGAAGAGCTTCGTCTCGCTCGATGGGGCCGATCATCTGCTGCTTCGAGACGAGCGCGACGCGCACTTCGCCGCCGAGATTCTCGCCGCCTGGGCGAGCCGGTACCTGGCGCGATAGGCTGGAGGCGTCCTCTCGAGAGGACGATTCGAGGCGTGGAAGCCTAGAACAGTCCGAACTCTGCGCCTCTCCGGGCGTGGCATAGATCCTGAAATCTCTCGGTGGGCAGGAGGTGCAAACAACATGAAGCGACCAATCCTCGGATCAGCCCTCGTACTCGCCCTGTTGATGAGCCTGGGACCGGCAGCGCAACCTGCGGAAGCGGGGCGCTGGTATCTAGGCGCCGGCTTCAAGGTCGGCGGCGTGCATTTCTCGCTCGCCTTCGATCGACACGCCCGCTATCACCGACCGACTCACTACTACCGGACGTCGCACCGCCTGCGCTATGACGGCTACCGGTGTGGCTCGGCCTGCTTCAAGAAGTCGCGCGACTACTACCATCACTCGAGCTGCGGTCTCGTGAGTCATCACTTCCGGCGGCACCACTACGATCCGCGGCCCGTCGTTCACTACGGTGAGCGCGGCTACTACGGTCATCGTGGGTACGGCTATCGAGAGTATGGCCACAAGGACTACGGCTACCCGGGCCGCGGACACCGCGACTACGGGCGCCGCGGGTCCTACTACGACTCCCACCGGAGTCACGATCCGCGCTACTGCCCGTACCGCTGATCACAGCTCCGCTCGCCGGCGTCGCTCGAAATGCGCGACACGCCGGCGAGCGCCCTTATAATCGCGAGCGGTGACGGCACGAGATAGCGCCCCTCCGAGAATCCTCCGCCGCGCCGACCACACGATTTCGCGCAAGGCGATCGCGCCGAACGCGCTCAAGGTGCTGTATCGGCTCAACCGGTCGAAGCAGGTCGCCTATCTGGTGGGCGGGGCGGTGCGCGACCATCTGCTCGATCTGCGGCCGAAGGACTACGACGTCGCCACCGAGGCACGACCGACCCGGATCCGACGTCTGTTCCGGAACTCACGGATCATCGGCCGGCGCTTCCGGCTCGTACACGTCTATTTCCGTGACGAGGTCGTGGAGGTCTCGACGTTTCGGCGCGGCCCCGACCCCAACTCGCAACGTTCCGCGCCTGGCGAGCTGCTCATCACCGACGACAACGTCTTCGGTACGCCGAGAGAAGACGCCTTCCGGCGGGACTTCACGGTCAACGCGCTCTTCTACAACATCGCCGACTATTCGGTTGTCGACTATGTGGGAGGCATCGACGATCTCCGGGCCGGGCGTATTCGTGCCATCGGAGACCCGCACGTCCGCTTCCAAGAAGACCCGGTCCGCATGATGCGGGCTTGTGAGTATGCCGGCCGGTTGGGCTTCACGATCGAGAGCCGAACGCAGGAGGGGCTCGTCGAGCAGCGGCGCGAGATCGAGAAGGCGTCTCCCGCTCGGATGTTGGAGGAGCTCACCCAACTGCTGCGTTCGCGGCATTCGGCGGTGACGCTTCAGTGGATGGTCGAGCTCGGCCTGCTCGAGTATGTCTTACCCGAGCTGCACGCCGTCGTGATGAGTGGCGGAGAGCGGTCGGGACACTCGATCTTCGGTGCCCTCGATCGAACCGTGGCCGCCGGGCGCGTTCCGTCGGATCCAGCTTTGTTGGCGATCTTGATCTTCCCGGCTTTCGACGCTGAGCTCCACGAGCGAGAGCAAGCCGGCGCCAAGCGCCTGCGTGACGGAGCGCGGCGCAACTTGGCGCTCGCTCACTCCGAACGGTTCGCGACGAGATTCCGTATCTCCAAAGTCCGCGCGGAGCGAGTGGCGGACACTCTCCTGACGGCTCGCAAGATGTCGGAGGGGCCGTGGCAGACCTCGGAGCGGCTCAGGCTGTCTCAGCGTGCCGTCTTCGGAGACTCGCTGGCCCTGCTCGAGCTGATGCACCAGCTCGGCTGGGCGT
This sequence comes from Candidatus Multivoradales bacterium, assembly GCA_965212505.1. Taxonomy (GTDB): domain Bacteria; phylum Acidobacteriota; class Thermoanaerobaculia; order Multivoradales; family JAHEKO01; genus JAHEKO01. Next base: position 2,958,781 of record OZ243123.1, on the reverse strand, counting down.
CGAGAGAGGAGCTCGAGGCCTGGCAAGCTCTGGCCCAGGCTCGCAAGCCGCCGAAGGGAAGACGTCCGTCTTCGAATCCAGGGTCCAAGCCGCGAAGACGCCGGCGGCGACGCCGTCCTCGCCGAAAAGGCGGATCGAGTGAGTGATACTTGTGAGACAATGATTTTGCTCGTGCGAACAGAACCAAGATGACGGCTTTCCTTCGCAGCGCACTCGGCAAGAAGTTCATGATGGCGGTCTCCGGGATCGCCCTCTTCGGCTTCGTGCTCACCCACATGTTGGGGAATCTCAAGCTCTACCAGGGTGCCGAGAAGATCAACGCATACGCTGAGTTCCTGCGGGAGATGGGCACGCCGCTCCTGCCGCACGAAGGGGCGCTCTGGATCCTGCGGGCCGGTCTGCTGGCGGCGGTTCTCATTCACATCGTCAGCGCCTATCAGCTCACGCGGATGAACCAGAAGGCGCGTCCGATCGGCTACGGTCAGCGCTCGACGATCGACGCGACCTACGCCTCGAGGACAATGCGCTGGGGTGGGGTGATCCTCCTGTTCTTCATCCTGTATCACCTCGCGCACCTGACGTTCGGTACCGTGCATGGGGACTTTGTCCACGGCGATGTCTACTCGAACATCGTCAGTGGCTTCAGCGTCTGGTGGGTGAGCGCGATCTACCTGGTTGCTCAGTTGGCCCTCGGGCTCCACCTGTACCACGGGCTCTGGAGCCTGTTTCAGACACTCGGCCTCCCTGCGAACCGTGCCAACGATTGGCGACGCAAGGTCTCGGCCGTGTTCGCCTGGGTGATCACGCTCGGCAATCTCTCATTCCCGATCGCCGTGTTGAGCGGCTTAGTCGGATAGACGAGGCGACCTCGAATGCAGCTCGACGCCAAGATCCCCGACGGTCCTGTTCAGGAGAAGTGGGACCGGCACCGCTTCGAGATGAAGCTGGTCAACCCGGCCAACAAGCGGCGCTTCGAGGTGCTGGTGATCGGCTCGGGCCTCGCCGGCGGCGCGGCCGCGGCTTCGCTCGCCGAACTGGGCTACCACGTCAAGTGCTTCTGCTATCAGGACAGCCCGCGTCGTGCCCACTCGATCGCCGCCCAGGGCGGCATCAACTCAGCGAAGAACTACCAGAACGACGGCGACAGCATCTGGCGGCTCTTCTACGACACCGTCAAGGGCGGCGACTATCGGTCGCGTGAAGCCAACGTCTACCGTCTCGCTCAGGTGAGCGTCAACATCATCGACCAGTGTGTCGCGCAGGGTGTTCCGTTCGCGCGCGAGTACGGCGGACTGCTCGCCAATCGCTCCTTCGGTGGAGCGCAGGTGTCCCGGACCTTCTACGCCCGCGGGCAGACCGGTCAGCAGCTTCTGCTGGGCACCTACCAGGCGCTTTCGAGACAGATCGCGACCGGGATGGTGGAGATGTTCCCGCGCACAGAGATGCTCGACGTGGTCGTCGCCGACGGCCGTGCGCGCGGCATCGTCACGCGCGACATGGTCACCGGAGAGGTCAAGGCCTGGAGCGCCGATGCGGTGGTCCTGGCGACCGGCGGCTATAGCAACGTCTTCTTCCTGTCGACCAACGCCAAGGGGTGCAACGCGACCGCGATCTGGCGCGCACATCGGCGTGGCGCCCTGTTCGCCAACCCCTGTTTTACGCAGATTCATCCGACCTGCATCCCACAGCACGGCGACTATCAGTCGAAACTGACCCTGATGAGCGAGTCGTTGCGCAACGACGGCCGCATCTGGGTGCCCAAGGACCCGTCCGAGGCGCGCTCGGCGATGGAGATTCCGTCGGGCGAGCGCGACTACTACCTCGAGCGGCGCTATCCGGCCTTCGGCAACCTCGTGCCTCGCGACATCGCTTCGCGCGCCGCCAAGGCGGTCTGCGACGAAGGGCTGGGCGTGGGGCATGGTGGGCGAGGGGTCTTCCTCGACTTCGCCGACGCCATTCAGCGGCTGGGCAAGTCGGCGATCGCGGGTAAGTACGGCAACCTCTTCGAGATGTACGAGCGCATCACCGGTGAGAACCCCTACGAGGTGCCGATGCGCATCTACCCGGCGCCTCACTACACGATGGGCGGTCTCTGGGTGGACTACAACCTGATGACCACGGTCGAAGGGCTCTACGCGACCGGTGAGGCGAACTTCTCCGATCATGGAGCCAATCGGCTCGGGGCGAGCGCGCTCATGCAGGGGCTCGCTGACGGCTACTTCGTCCTGCCCTATACGATCGGCGACTACCTTTCGCGGCACATGGGCGAAGAGCCGATGTCGACCGACAGCGAGCCGTTCCGCCAGGTGAAGGCCGAGGTCGACGGACGCATCGAACGGCTACTGTCGATCGACGGCAAGCGCACTGTCGACTCGATGCATCGCGAGCTCGGCCAGGTCTGTTGGGAGCACTGCGGCATGTCGCGCAACGCCGGCGGGCTCAAGGGCGCGATCGAGAGCATCCGCGAACTGCGCGAGGAGTTCTGGAGCAACGTCAACGTGGTGGGCGCGAGCGGTGAGCTCAATCAGACGCTCGAGAAGGCCGGCCGCGTCGCCGACTATTTCGAGCTGGCGGAGCTCATGTGTTACGACGCTCTCCTGCGCGAGGAGTCGTGCGGTACGCACTTCCGCGAGGAGTACCGGACGGAAGAGGGCGAGGCGCTGCGCAACGACGAGGAGTACACCTACGTCGCTGCGTGGCAGTCGGCTCCCGACAAGGAGCCGATCCTGCATCGTGAGGAGCTAGACTTCCCGAATGTTCCGCTGACTCAGAGGAGCTACAAGTGATGCGCCTCGAGCTTCAGATCTGGCGCCAGCCGAACAGCGACGCCGCGGGTAGCTTCGAGACCTACGAGGTCGAGGCGAGCCCAGACATGTCCTTCCTCGAAATGCTCGACGTGCTGAACGAAGAGCTGACCGAGGCCGGCAAGGAACCGGTGGCCTTCGAGCACGACTGCCGAGAGGGTATCTGCGGCTCGTGCAACCTGATGATCAACGGTCGTGCGCACGGCCCTGAGCCGGGGACCGCGACCTGTCAGCTGCACATGCGGAAGTTCCGCGACGGCGACAGCATCCGGATCGAGCCGTGGCGCTCAGCCGCCTTTCCAATCCTCAAGGACCTGGTGGTCGATCGGAGTCCGTTCGACCAGATCATCCAGGCGGGCGGCTTCATCTCGGTGAACACCGGCAGCGCCCCCGAGGCGAATCTGACGCCGGTGCCGAGAACCGCGGCCGAGCGTGCGATGGACGCTGCGGAGTGCATCGGTTGCGGCGCGTGCGTCGCCCAGTGTCCCAACGGCGCGGCTCAGCTGTTCACTGCGGCCAAGATCTCGCATCTCGCGCTCCTGCCCCAGGGGCAGCCCGAGCGCGACCAGCGAGTCGTGCGCATGGTGGAAGAGATGGAGAGCTACTTCGGCTCGTGTACCAACTACGGTGAGTGCGAGGTAGCCTGTCCCAAAGAGATCTCGATCGAGTTCATCGCTCGGATGAATCGCGACTACGTGAGGGCCAAACTGCGCGGTAACTGAGGTCGGGAGGGGAGGGTGTGTGAGGCACTACGGGATCGGTCAGTGGACGGACTTCGTCCGTGGCGTAGCAGGGACGGACGAAGGGGAGATGCGTGAACATCTCGACACCGGCTGCGAGAGCTGTCAGCGGGTGGAGCGCTCCCTGAGACGGGTATCGCTGGTCGGAGACGGGGAGCCGGAGCGCTTGTCGGCCGAGGAGGTCCTCGGTCCGATTCGCGGGCTATTCGGGTTCGAGAGCCGGGTGCTGGAGCTGGTCTGGGACAGCGCTCGGGCTCCGAGCTTTGCCCGCGGAGACCTGCGCGAGACCCGGCGGGAGCTTCACTTCGCCGATCGAGAGTACAAACTCGAGATGCTCGTGGAGCGTCCTCCAGGCGGCGGCGCACGGCTGCTCGGTCGGCTCGTGCCGCGTACCGCGGCCGACGTCGACGCTCTCAGGGTGCGGCTGCTCTCGGAGAGCAGCGTGATCGACCTGGGTTCGACCGACAGTGGCGGAGGGTTCGTGTTCTGGGTGCAGGCGGCGGCTACGGTCGAGGTGCAGGTCGCGCTGTCGGAGGAGCGCGAGCTCGTCGCTCGGTTCGCCGTCGACTAGGGCGGCCTGTCTCAGCCCGGCTCTGCTGCGCAGCGGTGCGCTCGCCAACTCTGCGCGACCTCCCTGGTCATGCGTCCTGGCCGTATCGCGGTCCGTCGTCGTCCTGCGCCTGGGCGTCCGCTCGGCACAGACCGGGCCAGAGGGCCGGCTAGGCGGGTTTGCGCTCGTCGACGAGGCCGCTCGCCACGAGGCGCGAGGTGAGCGCCGCCAGGCAGCGCTCCATCACCTTGTAGATGCTCGAGCGCCGGTAGCCCATGCGTGCCGCGGTTTCGAGTGGCGTACAGCCGAGGCCATAGCGAAGCTGGAGGAGTGACCGGCACTTCGAGGAGAGGGTGCCGATGGCGCAGCCGAGATCGGCGCTGAGGTCCGCGTCCTCCTGGGCCGGTCCTTCGGCCTGGGCGACCGACTCGAGTATGGCCGTGTCGACCGCGTTGTACAGGCGCCGCCGTCGCGACCGCCAGTAGACCAGGCAACGCTTGCGCAGCGTGCCGACCAGCCACGCCTCGGGGCTGTGAATCGAGTCCTGCTTGTGCAGGAAGACGACGAAGGTCTCCTGCAGCAGGTCGTCGGCGTCGGCCGGCGGAATGCGATAGCGAGCGAAGATGCTTCGAGCCTTCGGCTTCAAACGCTCGACGATCTGCTCGAGCTCTTGCGAGCTGTCGGAATGATCTGCCGTCGCCATGGTTCGATGAGTCAATCTACCACCGCCATGACGAGGTAGCCAACCCTACGCCCTCTCGTCGGAGGGGGGCGGCGACGGCTCAGCGAAAGACGCGCAGGAAGATGTCGAACACCTTCTTTACGAACGGTGTCAGCTTCCCGCGACGCCAGGTGTCGCCGGCCTTCTTGATGACCTCGGCCTGCGTCGGGTAGGGGTGGATGACGCCCGCAATGCGCCCGAGACCGATGCCGGTGGTGGTCGCCAGCGAAAGCTCTCCGAGGAGGTCGCCGGCGTGCTCGGCGACCACGGTGGCGCCGAGGATCTTGTCGCTGCCCTTCTTCAAGTGGACACGTAGGAAGCCCTCGTCCTCGTCGTCCAGCACCGCTCGGTCGACGTCTGACAGTGGCAGGGTGAGCGTGTCGACCTCGAGTCCCTGTTCGATTGCCTCCTGCTCGTACAGCCCGACGTGCGCAATCTCGGGACTTGTATAGGTACACCAGGGGATGACCAGGTCGCTCGCCTTGGCGCGCCCGAAGAAGAGCGCGTTCTGGATGGCGATTCGAGCCAGGGCATCGGCCGTGTGCGTGAACTTGTACTTGCTGGCGACGTCGCCGACGGCGAAGATTTTTCTGTTCGACGTGCGCAGCCGGTCGTCGACGGTCACGCCGTGCTTGGTGAACTCGACGCCCGCCGCTTCGAGGCCGACGCCGTCGACGTTCGGCGCGCGTCCGATCGCGATCAGCAACTCGTCGACCTCGATCTGAGAGCTCTCGCCGTCCCGCTCGTAGTGAACCGTCTTGACGCCTCCGGCCTCTCGAATCTCCTTCACCGCGACCCCGCACTGCAGGTCGACGCCGTCGCGGATGAGCGCGTGCTCGACGACCCCGGCGGCGTCCCGGTCTTCGCGCGGCAGAACGTGCGGCGCCATGTCGAAGAGTGAGACGTGGCTGCCGAAGCGGGCGAACGACTGGGCGATCTCACAGCCGATCGGTCCGGCGCCGATGACACCGAACCGCTCCGGGAGCTCGGTGAGCGTGAAGAGGGTTTCGTTGGTGAGGTAGGTGCCCGGTTCAGCGCCCGGAATCGGGGGCACGAACGGGCGGGCGCCCGTAGCGACGACGGCGCGGCGGAACTTCAGTTGCTGGCCGGCGACCTCGACGGTGCGTGGGTCGACGAATCGGCCGTCGCCAATGAAGACGTCGACGCCGAGATTGGCGAAGCGCTCGGCGCTGTCGTGATGGCTGATCGAAGCGCGGAGGTCGCGCATTCTCTCCATGACACGGCCGAAGTCGCCGCTGCCCGACACCGGTGGGCCGCCAAAGCGGGCAGCCGCGGTGCGTGCGTCACGCCAGGCCCGAGCGGCGCGAATGATCGCCTTCGACGGGACACAACCGTAGTTGAGACAGTCGCCACCGAGCATGCGACGCTCGATCATCGCGACCTTCGCGCCGAGGCCCGCGGCTCCGGCGGCGCTCACCAGTCCAGCCGTGCCGCCGCCGATCACTACCAGGTGATAGCGAGACTGGGGCTCCGGGTTCTGCCACTCGATCGGATGGACGTTCTCGATCAGCTCCTGGTTGTGGCGATCGTAGGGCTCGACCAGAGCGGCCAGCTCTTCGTCGAGGCCGGTAGGCGGTGTGTGCTCAGTCATCCTCGGCCTCCTGTAGTGCTCGCTTGGCGATGCGTGTGATGACGGTGGTGACGACCACCGTGGCGACTAGGCCGATGCCGAGCAGCACCCAGTCGGCGGTGCCTTTCTCCGCCTGGGTTCCGCCTGCGACCGCCGCCAAACTGCCGAGGGCCTTGCCGTAGTAGACGTAGAGAAAGGTCCCCGGGATCATGCCGAAGCAGGCGACGACGTAGTCGACGAAGCGCACCTTGGTCAGCCCGAGGGCGTAGTTGAGCAGACTGAACGGGAAGACCGGCGAGAGGCGCATCAGGAAGACGATCTTTCGCCCCTGCTTGCCGACCGCGCTGTCGATGCTCCGAAAGCGGGGTCGGTCTTCGAGTCGCCGCTCGATCGCTTTGCGCGCGCCGTAGCGGGCGATGAGGAAGGCGACGGAGGCTCCCAAGGTCGACCCGAAAAAGACGAACAGGGTACCGCGTGCCAGTCCGAAGATCGCGCCCGCTGCCAGAGTGAGGAGGGACCCGGGTACAAAGGCGACGGTTGCCAGAGCGTAGCCGCCGATGAAGACGAGCGGTCCCCAAACACCGAGGCCGTCGACCCACTCGGCGAAGCGGGGAACGTAGGCGCCCAGCTCCTTGCCGAGGAAGATCAGCGCAACCAGGGCGCCTAACGCGACCAGGAGCTTAACGAGGGCCGCAGGGCGTCCCCCTGGCTTGCCCTTGGGTGTGGCTTCTTGAGTCGCTTCGACGCTGCTCGACATACTGCTGGCTCCTCGTCGCACGCCATTCCTACCGGCGCTCTCGTTCCGTTGCTACGGGTCCGCCGGGAGGCTGGATGTGCGCCTCCTGCGACCACGAGGTGGGTGGGGGAGCGACAGTATCTCTTACGCGGCGACCCACATGGCCCCGGCGAGGAGCACGCCGCTGACGCCGACGAGCATGCCGGTGACGGCGGCGAGGTTGCCCCAGAGGGTCCCATGCGCGGCGGTCTTGCCCAGGATGAACAGGCTGACCGATGCGATCACCACCTGGACGCCGATCATCGCCAGCGTCATTCCGGTCGACGGGCCACTTCCAGCGGCTCCGCCCATCGCCATGATGGCGTTCGCGACGGCAACGGCACATCCGATACCGGCGGCCGCGATGGCGATCAAGTCCCAGGCGCGAGGCTTTGGAAAATCCAGCATGGCGCGGATCGTAGCACAAGAAATACCGACGTCGATCGAGCCGGAGTGTTCGTCAAATTGTGCAGAATATGCACATGGGGAATGTCAAGTTGCAAGAATCACTTGCTCGGTAGAGTGATTGTGAGCTATCTTCCCGCAATCACGACGAATTCGAGGAGGCGGAGAGATGACGCGAGCGGAGATTTTGAAGACAGTTGATGCCGAGAAGGTGCGCTTCTTGAGGCTGCAGTTCACCGATCTGATGGGTGCGCTCAAGAACGTCGAAGTGCCCCGGAGTCAGTTCGAAAAGGCGCTCGACGGCCAGATCATGTTCGACGGCTCGTCGATCGAGGGCTTCGTGCGGATCGAGGAGTCGGACATGCTGCTCGTTCCCGACCTCGACACCTTCAGCGTAAACCCCTGGACGAGTGCCGACGGCACCCGCGTGGCGCGCCTCATCTGCGACGTCTATCGACCGGACGGCAACGGCTTCGAGGGCTGCCCGCGGCTCTGTCTGCGCCGCCAAGTGGAGAAGGCGGAGAAGCTCGGCTACACAGCGGTGTTCGGTCCCGAGCCGGAGTTCTTTCTTTTCCAGCGTGACGCCGCCGGCAATCCTCTGGTCACCGAGACTCACGACGTCGGTGGCTACTTCGATCTCACGCCGGTCGATCGCGGCGAGGAGTGCCGCCGAGACATCGTCGTCGTTCTCGAGGCGATGGGCTTCGAAGTCGAAGCGGCTCACCACGAGGTGGCGCCGGGCCAGCACGAGATCGATTTCAAGTATGCCGATGCCATCAAGTGCGCCGACTATGTGGCCACGTTCAAGTTTGTGGTCAAGAAGGTGGCGCTCGACCATGGTCTGCACGCGACCTTCATGCCCAAGCCGATTGCCGGCGTCAACGGCTCGGGGATGCACTGTCACCAGAGCCTCATCACTAGCGACGGCGAGAACGCCTTCTACGACGAGTCAGCCGAGTGGCAGCTCTCTTCGACTGCCCTCGCCTACATCGGCGGCGTGCTCAATCACGCCAAAGCCCTCGTCGCGATCACCAATCCGCTCGTGAACTCGTACAAGCGTCTGGTACCTGGTTACGAGGCACCGACCAATATCGCGTGGTCCGAGAAGAATCGCTCGCCTCTCGTACGCGTTCCGGCCAAGCGGGGCATGTCGACTCGCTGTGAGGTCCGGATGCCCGACCCGGGCTGCAACCCCTACCTTGCGGTCGGCGCCATGCTGGCTGCGGGGCTCGACGGCATCGACCGCGAGCTCAACCCGGGACCGCCGGTCAACAAGAATATCTTCACGATGAGTCACCGCGAGAAGCGGCGTTTGAAGATCGACGAACTGCCGGGCACCCTGAACGAGGCGCTCAAGCATCTCGCGAAGGACAAGGTTCTGACCGAGGCGATGGGCGACCACATCATGGAGAACTTCCATCACGCCAAGGACTTGGAGTGGCAGGACTACATCTCGTCGGTCCACGAGTGGGAGCGCGATCGGTATCTGACGGCGCACTAGGTGTACCTGGCGAGAGTGATCCTTGGGGGGTATCACTGATCCTTGGGGGGTATCACACGAATGTTCGGGACATGGCGCCGATCCTTGGGGGGTATCACACGAATGTTCGGAACATGGCGCAAGGCTCTGGATCGAATCTCCGTCTAGAGGGGCAATGCCCCGAAAGCTGCGCTATATCCCTGAAGAGGCTCTCGTCGAGATCACCTGCCGTGCCATCCAGCGTCGGTTCTTGCTGAGGCCCTCCCGTCCGCTCAACGAGATGATCGTAGGTGTCCTCGCTCGCGCGCAGCGGCTGACAGGCGCGCGGGTCTGTGCGTTCGTCTACCTGTCGAACCACTGCCATCTACTGCTGCGAGTGAGCGACGCGGCGCAGATGGCGCGGTTCATGCGCTACGTGAACTCGAACATCGCTCGCGAAGTCGGTCGGCTCTACTCGTGGCGAGAGAGGGTTTGGGGCCGGCCCTATACGGATGTGGTCGTCAGCCACGAACCTGAAGCTCAGGTAGCGCGTCTCCGCTACATCCTGGAGCAGGGAGTCAAGGAGGGACTCGTTGCGTCACCCCGGCACTGGCCGGGCGCTCATTCCTCAGATGCGTTGGCTCACGGCGCACTGCTCGAGGGAATCTGGACCGACCGAACGGGGCAGTACCGAGCTCGTCTACATGGTGAGCCGACCGAGGACTCTCGCTTCAGTACGCCGGAACGATTGGAGCTAGCTCCTCTACCTTGCTGGGAGGAACTTCCCGAGGCGAAGCGTCAGGCGCTTGTGCGCAGACTCATACGCAGCGTCTGCGCGCACTACGAGGTCGAGAGGCAGGGGGCTTCCGTCCTGGGACGACAGAAGATCCTTGCTCAACACCCACACGATCGGCCGAAATGGAAGCGCCAATCCCCGGCACCCCGATTCCACGCCGTTGCACCGCGTGTTCGTGCCGCTCTCGAGGAGGGATATCGCCTCTTCCGACTCATCCACCGCCAAGTCACCGAGGATCTCCGGGCCGGGCGCTCTACGTTGGGCTATCCTGCCGGTTCGTTTCCAGCGCCGGGCGCCTTTGTGCCCTTGAGACGGTAGGGCTTCGTAGAGACGAGGCCGTGTAGCCGTGGTGCCGTCGAACTTCTTCGAGTAGGAGCGGTCGTGGGCAACGTGCGTTCTCAGTTGATCCGAAGGCGTGCGGAGGCGTCCGAGGACTCTCTCGCCGTCGCCGTTCCAGCGTAACGCGCGGGAGGCCACGACCGCCGGACTCATCTCTCTGAAGAAGTCTCCCCTCCTCAGTCTAGGACGCCGCCCCGGCGAGTCGCTCTAGGACAATCGCGAGGCACCTCTCGCGTGGCACCTCTCGCGTGGCGCCTCTCGCGGGGCACTTCTCGCGTGCGCTTCCAAGACAATCGTGTGCCACCTCTCGCGTGGGCCACCTCTCGCGTGGCAGCAGCACCTCTCGCGTGCGCTTCCAAGACAATCGTGTGCCACCTCTCGCGTGGCAGTGCCACCTCTCGCGTGGCAACTTCAACCGCGCCAAAACGTACCTCTCTCACGGTGGGCGGCCCGGTGTCGCTCTTCTGATGGCCCCCTGACCCGCGGTCCCTCTACACTTACCGGGCCGCGGTATCAGCATGGCCCGTCCCGACGAACAGCTCGTCAAGCAGGCGCTCGAGGGCTCGGAAGAGGCGTTTCGAGATCTCGTCACCCGCTATCAGCGCCCGATCTTCGCGCTCGTGCTGCGCATGGTGCGCGACCCCGCGGAGGCCGAGGAGCTGGCGCAAGACGTCTTCATCAAAGCCTACGGCGCCCTCGACCGGTTCGATCGCTCGCGCAAGTTCTCGAGCTGGCTCTTCAAGATCGCGCACAACACTGCGATCGACCGCCTGCGGCGCAAACGGATCGCCACCGTACCGCTCGAGACGCCACCGGGGGAGCCGGATCCTCTCGCGGTGCTCTCGGATACACGCGTCGAGTCACCCTCCGCCGCCACCGAACGCGGCGAGCTCGCGGAGGCGTTCGAAGCCGCTCTCAGCAGGTTGCGCCCGGCCTACCGAGAGGTGCTGCTGCTTCGTTTCCAGCAGGGGATGGCCTACGACGAGATCGCCGACGTCACCGGCCTCGCGCTCGGGACGGTGAAGACCCACATCCACCGAGCGCGCAAGGCGGTGGCCCGGGAGTTGGCAAAAGAAGGCTGGGGGCCGGGTGGAGATCGCTCATGATCTGTACCCGAAGTGCGAAACTTTGCCAGAATCGGGCTCGTAGGGCCCCATAGAGAGGTTGAACCCGTGGAACGAAGACTCAGAAAAGCAGTCGTCACCTGGCTCGAGCAAGAGCGCGGTGGCGATGCGCGTCGCGCGGAGATGGCGCTCCGTCGCGTCTTCCTGCGTCTGCCGCTGCCCACTCCTCGGCCCAACTTTACTCAGCACGTGTTGGCCCGACTGGGCCTGTTGCTCACGCCAGCAAGTTTCTCGCTCCGTTGGAAGGTGGCGGTCTCCCTCTGCTTCGCCCTGGTGGCGTTGGCTTCGACGGTCATGCTGCCGTTCTTGGCGGAGCTCTGGACCGGCCTGGGAGCCAGCAAGATCGTCGAGCTCACGGCCGGCTTCGTGGTCGCGCTCAGTGGCCGTCTCGCTGCGAGCATCATCATCTGGGAGGCGCTCGTGAGCGTCTCGACCGCTGTCTCGGCCAGCCTCGCATCTCCTACTGTCATGACCGTCATCGCGGTCGCGGCACTCGTCTGCGCGCTGGCGACCCGTTGGTTGCACGGACTTCTGATCACCGAAGGGAACTCGCGTTATGTCCAGTCCAGTTAAACCCCGCCGTTGGATCGGCCTGCTGCTGTTGGCCGTGGCGGCCTGGTGCGCCGCACTGCCCGTCGCTGCCCAGGAGGCCGAGGTCGTCGCCGAAACGGTTGTCACCAGCGAAGAAGAGAGTGTTCGCGCGGAAGTCGATCGTCTGTTCCGGGTGCTCCGCCTTCGGAACGGGGTCCTCCTCGAGCCGCGCGAAGATATGGACGGCGTCGCGGCGATCGAGATCTCCGACGGAACGTTTGTGATCGATGGACAGCCGATCTCGCCGAGCGGCCTCGACGCCCGCCTCGGAGCCGCCGCTCAGGTTGTGCGGCGCCTCGGGGAGCTGGAGTCGAGGGGCCGGCCCGACACGTTCGGAGGCGGGCGCCCGCCGCGCTCGCGGCCCGCGCCGCCGACGGCGGTCGAAGCACCCGCCCCGCCCGCGCCGCGAGCACCCCGGCGGCCGGCACGCATGCGCAACGACTCGCAGGTCGTCGTCGGCAGCTCGGTCACCATCGAGGCCGACGAAGAGTCTCGCGACGTGGTGGTCTTCGGTGGACGACTGACGGTGCTCGGTACGGTGATCGGCGACGCGGTCGCAATCGGCGGCTCGGTGGTGATCGAGCCGGGGGCCGAGGTCACTGGCGACGTCGCCTCGATCGGCGGGCCGACGACCGTCCGTGGGGGCACCACCATCGGTGGCGATGCCATCAGCGTCGGCAATGAGGTCGAGATCGACGACACCGCCTCGTTGGCTGGACGCGTGGTCGAGGTTCCGTTCGGCCCGCAGGTCTCCTTCGGCTGGCCCGATTCCGACAACTGGGACTGGGACTGGGACGACGACTGGTGGGACTCGAGTCGGCGCGGCTGGTGGGGCTTCGGCCGGGTCTTCAACCTCTTCTGGAGCTTCTTCGGACTCCTGTTCCTGGCGCTGCTCGCCTGCCTGGCCTATCTGCTGGCGAAGGGGCCGGTCGAGCGGATGCGGGCCAAGGTACGGACCGAACCGTGGAAGGCCGGACTGGTGGGACTCGTCGCGCAGCTGCTGTTCCTGCCACTCCTCGCGCTGGTGAGCCTCATCCTCTTGATCTCCATCATCGGCATCCCGTTGCTCGCGCTGGTACCGTTCGCGATCCTCGGTGTGGTCTTGGTCTCCTTCCTGGGCTACACGTCGGTCGCGCTAAATGTGGGCAGATGGAGCGAGGAGCGCTTCGGCTGGAACATGGTCAACCCCTACGTCGCCATCGTCGTGGGCGTCGGCCTGGTCCAGGTGATCTCGTTTGTCGGCGACATTCTGGACCTGCTGCCCGGCCCGCTCTGGTTCTTTGCGATCATGTTTGGAGCCTTCGGCGCGATCATCAAGTACGTCGCCTGGACGACCGGCCTCGGCGCGGCGCTGTTGACTCGCTTCGGAACGCTCGACGACGGCACGGCGGTCGTGGCAGGCGCCCTGCCGCCACTGCCACCGCCGGATTCGCCGGACGGCGACTGGGAAGACCCAGCCGAGCCCGGCGCCCTTCCCGATCTCGACTGGGAACCGTCGAGCGATGGCGAAGGCGAGCCGGAATCCGTCGATACGGACGACGAGCCTTGGGAGCCTGAGGTCGAGCCGGAAGCTGAGCCCGCGTCAGAACCAGCGGCCGAACCTGCGGCGGACCCTGCCGACGGGGACGGCAAGTCGGAGCCGAAGTAGAGCGCCGACTCGTCAGGGCCAGGAGCGCAGCAACTCGGCGAGCCGCGTGTGGCGCTGCTGCTGCCGGTCGTTCCGGACCGCAACTCCGAGCGCCCGACGGTCTCCGACCAGGATCAGCAGTCGCTTGGCGCGGGTCACTGCGGTGTAGAGAAGGTTTCGCTGCAGCATGACGTAGTGCTGGGTGTGGATCGGCAGAATCACGCACGGGTACTCCGACCCCTGCGATTTGTGCACCGAGGTGGCGTAGGCGAGGGTGAGTTCGTCCTGGTCGGAGAAGTCGTAGGTGACGGTGCGGCCGTCGAACGAGACCTCGAGCTCGCGGTCGGCCTCGATCACGCGAGCCACGCGGCCGATGTCACCGTTGAAGACCTCGAGGTCGTAGTTGTTGCGAACCTGCATCACCCGGTCGCCGCTGCGCAGTCGCCGCAGCCCCTCCGCGCCACGACCGACCGGATTGAGCAGTCGCTGGAGCTCGGTGTTCAGGTTGTCGGCTCCGAGCCCTCCGCGTCTCATGGGTGTCAACACCTGAAGCTCGTCGAACGGGTCGAGGCCGAAGCCGCGCGGAATGCGCTCGGTGACGAGGTGGAGGAGTGTCGCGACCAGGTCGTCGGGCTCTTCACGATGGAAGAAGAAGAAGTCGGAGTCGGGCTCGCGCGAGAGCTCGGGCATGTCGCCCTGATGGATGCGATGCGCGTTCCAGACGATGCGGCTCTCGCGAGCCTGGCGGAAGATCTCGGTCAGTCGAGTCACCGGAATCCGGTCCGAAGAGATCAGCTGTTCGAGCACCTTCCCCGGGCCGACAGAGGCGAGCTGGTCGACGTCGCCAACCAGGATCAGCCGAGCGCCGAGCGGCATCGCCAGGAGCAGCTGATGAGCGAGAACCGTATCGACCATGGAGCTCTCGTCGACGATCACCGCGTCGGTGTCGAGTGGCGCGTCGGCGTGGCGCTGGAACCCGCCTCGCCGCGGGTCGAACTCGAGCAGCCGGTGGAGGGTCTTCGCCTCCATGCCGGTGGTCTCTCCGAGCCGCTTGGCCGCCCGACCGGTCGGTGCGCACAGCGACAGCCGCATCCGCTTGCGCTCGAAGATGCGCACGAGCGACCGCACCAGGGTGGTTTTGCCGGTGCCTGGACCGCCGGTGATGATCTGCACCTTGTTCCGGAGGGCGCTGCGTACCGCCTCGCGTTGGAACTCGGCTAGCTGGAGGCTCTGCTGACCCTCGACCCACTCGAGCGCGCGTTCCACGTCGATGGACGGCCCCTCGATCTCGGCGTCCGCCAGCTCGCGCAGCTTGGCGGCCACACCGACCTCTGCCGTGTGGAGCGCGGGGAGGTAGAGCGGCCCGTCGGTGGTGGAGCCGTCGCCTTCGAGGAGCGCCCGCTCGAGGAGCCCGCTCGTGGCGCGCGAGACCAGTTCGAGGTCGACCGAGAGCAACTCACTCGCTCGCTCCAGCAGTAGATGACGAGGCAGGAAGACGTGCCCCTGGTCCGACGCCTGACCGAGCACGAAGAGGAGGCCGGCTTCGGCGCGCTCGGGCGCGTCGTGCGGAACCCCGAGGCTCTGCGCGATGCCGTCGGCCGTGGCGAAACCGATGCCGAAGACATCCTCCGCGAGCCGGAACGGGTTTCGCCGCACGACCTGAACCGCAGACTCGCCGTAGGTTCGGCAGACTCGCAACGCCTGCGAGGCGGCGAGTCCGTGCCCCTGAAGGAAGACCATCGCGTCGCGCACCGCTCGCTGCTCTCGCCAGGAGTCGCGGATCTGTTCGCTGCGCTTCGGCCCGATGCCGCGTACGCGGCCGAGCTTGTCCGGCTCGTTCTCGATCACCTCGAGGGTGTCGAGGCCAAACGTCTCGACCAGCCGTTCGGCCATGACGGGTCCGATCCCCGGGACGAGCCCCGAGCCCAGGTATCGCCGGATCCCTTCCAGGGTCTCCGGCAGAAGACTCAGGTAGGACTCGACGCGGAACTGCTGGCCGTACTTCCGGTCTTCCTCCCAGACGCCGCTCAGGCGAACCCTCTCGCCTGGCTGGAGGCCGTGCAGCCGGCCGATGGCCGTGCTGAGTGGACCGTCCTTCCGGCTCACCCGCAGCACCGCCCAGCCGCTCTCCTCCGACTGAAAGACCACCCGCTCGACCGCCGCGTCGAGGGTTTCCAGGTCGCCCTTGGGGGTTGGTGCTTTGGCTCCGTTCCGACTCATCGCGAGGTCCCTATTCTGTGCCAGAATGGCCGGATCATGGCCGACCCGATTCGACCCCGTATCCTCGTCATCGACGACGAAGCGGGCTCGCGAGAATCGATGGCCATGGCGCTCGACAAGGCCGGCCTCCGGGTTCAGACCTTCGACGACGCCGACAAGGCGCTTCGTTTCCTGCAGGATCACGAGGAGACGCGCCTGGCGATCTGCGATCTCAAGATGCCTGGCACCGACGGACTCGAGTTCCTGTCGCAGGTGCGCGAACGCGGTCTCGACCTGGCCGTCATTTTGGTGACCGGCTTCGGTTCGATCGAGTCGGCGGTCGAGGCGATGCGTGTCGGTGCCGACGACTACCTGACGAAACCGGTCGATCTCTACGAGCTGCGGCAGCGCGTGGCCAACCTGCTCGAGAACAAGCAGCTCCGCGAAGAGGTGAGCACCCTTCGGCAGATGCTCGACAAGAAGTGGGGCTTCGAGAGCATCATCGGCAAGTCGCCGGCGATGGAGAAGCTGTTCGAGCAGATGCGACTGGTCGCTCCAACCCGGTCGAGCGTCCTCGTCGTGGGCGAGAGCGGCACCGGCAAGGAGCTTGTGGCGCACGCACTTCACCATTCGAGCCCGCGTCGAGACGAGCGTTTCTTGGCGCTCAACTGCGGCGCGATCCCCAGCGACATCCTCGAGAGCGAGCTCTTCGGACACGAGCGTGGCGCCTTCACCGGCGCCGTCGGTCGCAAGATCGGTAAGTTCCAGCTCGCCCACGGTGGCACGCTCTTCCTCGACGAGATCAGCGAGCTCTACCCGGAGCTCCAGGTCAAGCTATTACGGGTTCTCGAGGAGCGGCAGGTGATGCGTGTCGGCGGCAGCGAGATGATTGACGTCGATTTCCGACTGCTGGCCGCCACCAACCGCGACTTGCCCAAGGAGGTCGCCGAGGGCCGCTTCCGTGAGGATCTCTACTATCGGCTCAAGGTCGTTCGGCTCGAGGTGCCACCCCTGCGCGAGCGCATCGGCGATCTCCCGATTCTCACCGAGTACTTCCTCGACATCTTCTGCCAGGAGCACGGCGCTCCGTCCAAACAGGTGTCGCCGGAGGCCGCGGAGCTACTCGCCCGTCACACCTGGCCGGGCAACGTACGCGAGCTCAAGAACGTACTCGAGTCGGTGGTGGTGTTCCACCGCGGCGACGTCATCGAGCCGAGCGATCTGCCGAGCGAACTGCGCGAGGGCACGCGCGGCCCGATCGCCGGCGGTCCGGTGCAGAACCTTTCGGGCGCACCCCGCACCATGGCTGAGATCGAACGCCGCGCGATCCTCGAGACCCTCGAGCTCACCAAGGGCCGCCGCGCCGACGCGGCCAAGACACTCGGTATCGGCCTGCGTACGCTGCAGAGGAAGCTGAAGGAGTATCGCGAGCAGGGATTCGTGGAGGAGTAGAGCGATGGAGCTACCCGCGGAAGTTGTCATCCACAACACGCAGCTCGGCATGAAGGGAGGCCACGGTCGGCTCCTGCGGATCTGCGACGAGGGCTACTACGAAGTCATCATCGCCCTCGGCGAGAACCAGCACCGGGCGCTGCTTCCGGTCTCTGGCACCGTGCTGATCGTTCAGCAGGCGGAGGAGCCGGGGGCGGAGACGGTCGACGTCGAGCGGTAGCGGGTTCGCCGGGTCGCCCAGAGCGGCGATGGTGCGCAGAGGACGATCGATCAAGCGTCGACGTCGGCCGTGCGAGAGCCGACGAGTTCGCTCTGAGCCTTTAACCGCACCAGCTCGGTTCGGTACATGGATCGCCAAGTCGACCAGCAGGCGATCGAGAGTATCCAGGCCAGCGTGGTCCCGCCGACCAGGACTCGAGTGAGCCCATCTCCGCTCAATGGCGACCTTGCGAGGAGGAGGGCCAGGGCGGCGATCCATAGCAAGAGGCTGTTGAGCGCCCAGCCACGGCAGATTCGCTGCCGGCTTCTGCTGTACTCGAAGAGCTCGGAAAAGCGCTCGGAGGCTGCCGTGACGGAGTCTCTAGCCCGATAGTAGTCCTCGGCCGATTCGAACTCCTTCCTACGTTCTCGATCCGCCCAGAACAGTGCAAAGACCTTGTCCGCGAGCCGGTCGGTCAAGATGCCGAGGAGGTAGATGACGCCCAGAGCGGGGACCGCCCAGGGGAGCGAGCCGGCAACCTGCCACAAGGCCCCGGTGGACAGGCCGAAGATCAGAGCCACGACCAAGCCTACCCAGGCGTAGGCGCCAACTCCGATCACGAGGAGCTCAACGAAGAGCGCGGTGGTCCGCATTGTTCTAGGTACTCTGTCGTCAGAGTACCAGGCCTCCGCAGATCACGGCGGCCGTTCGCGGTAGCCGGAGGGCTAGCTCATCGCGTCCGACATCTCGCGCACCGCGGCCTCCATGCCAATGAGGACCGCACGCGAGACGATGGCGTGGCCGATGTTGAGCTCTTCGATCACCGGGATCTGGGCCACCCGCCGGACGTTGTCGACGGTCAAGCCGTGGCCGGCGTAGACCCGCAGGCCACATTCGGCTCCCAGGGCAGCGGCGTCGACGATGCGCTCGAACTCACGGTCGGCGTCGGCTCCAGGGCGGGTGTAGTGATCGGTGTTGATCTCGAAGCCGCTCGCCTGCTGATTCGAGAAGTCGGTCAGGCGGCGAACCTGTGGTGGGTCGGGGTCGACGAAGAGCGAGACCTGGATGCCGACCGCGGTCAGGCGGCGCGTGGCGGCGAGGACCTTCGAGCCGGCGGCGATCAGGTCGAGGCCGCCCTCGGTGGTGACCTCGTCGGGGCGCTCGGGAACCAGGGTCACCTGGTCCGGACCGAGGTCACAGGCGAAGGCGACCATCTCTTCGTCGGTGGAGATCTCGAGGTTGAGCTTGCCTTCGACGACGGTGGTGAGCGCGGTGACGTCTGCGTCCTGGATATGGCGTCGGTCGCCTCGCAGGTGCACGGTGATGCCCGAGGCGCCGGCCCGCTCGGCGAGGCGCGCGGCCTCGAGCGGGCTCGGGTAGTCGACGCCACGCGCCTGGCGCAGGGTGGCGACGTGGTCGACGTTGACGGAGAGCTGCGTCATCGCATTCCGATCTCGGCGTCGATGACCTCGAGGAGCTCCTGCGCGAGGCCTTCGATCGCCTCCTGGTCGGGTCCTTCGATCATCACGCGCGCCAGCGGTTCGGTGCCACTGTAGCGTAGGACGAGCCGACCGGCGTCGCCGAGGCGCTCCTCGACCGAGCGGGCCACTCGCGCGATCGGATCGACCGTGGAGAGATCGGGCTTCTCGCGAACCCGGACGTTCTGGAGGGTCTGCGGGAACCTTGGGAGTCCGGCGAGTAGGTCCGAAAAGGAACTCCCGGTGGTGTGGGCGAGGTGGGCGACCTGGATTGCCGTCAGGAGTCCGTCGCCGGTAGTCGAGAGGCCCAGGTGCACGATGTGCCCCGACTGCTCGCCGCCGAGCGTCAGCCCGCGCCGGCGCATGGTGTCGACGACCACACGATCTCCGACGTCACAGCGGACGACGCCGATGCCCCCTTCACGCAGCGAGACTTCGAGGCCAAGATTGCTCATCGAGGTCGCGACGATCGCGCGGTTCGGCAGCTCGCCAGCCGCGTCGAGCGCTCGCGACCAGACGTAGAGGGTCGCGTCGCCGTCGCGCACGCGGCCGGACTCGTCGGTGAAGAGCGCTCGGTCGGCGTCGCCGTCGAAGGCGACCCCAAGCGTGGCGTCGCTCGACGCGACGAGCTCCGAAAGCCCTTCGGGGTGGGTCGAGCCGCAGTTCTCGTTGATGTTGATCCCGTTCGGCTCCGCACAGCGGGTCGTGACTTTGGCTCCGAGCCGTTCGAAGAGCTGCGGGGCGAAGGCGGACGCCGCTCCGTGGGCGCAGTCCAAGGCCACCGAGAGCCCAGCGAGGGGCTCGCCACCGGGCAGACTCGCGGTGAGGTGCTCGAGGTAGCGCTCGACCTGCTCGCTGTCGACTTCGAGTGGGGGAGCGTCGGTCTTCGGCGGGTCGGTTGTCGTCAAACGGGCCTCGAGCTCGCGCTCGGCCTCAGGCGTCCACTTGAAGCCGTCGCCGTCGATCAACTTGATGCCGTTGTCGGGCATCTTGTTGTGGCTCGCGGAGATTGCGATGCCGCAGGCTGCGCCGAGGCTTCGAGTGGAGGAGGCGACGGCAGGCGTCGGCACCGTGCCCAGGTAGTGAATCTCGGCACCCGCCGCGGTGAGGCCGGTCGCCAGCCAGCCGCAGAGCGTCGGGGTGCTCTTTCGGGTGTCGCCTCCGAGGACCACGAGAGGGCGGTCACCTTCGAGCGTTGCTCCGAGAGCGGCGCCGAGGGCGGTGACGGTGGTTCGATCGAGCGGATGGGTGCCGAACGGGGCTCGAATCCCGTCAGTTCCGAAAAGCGATGTCGTCATCTAGGGCCAGCGTCGTCAGGGTCGATCGGCGAGCCCGGAAGATTGAGTCGCACGTTGACCTGCACGACCGACGGCTCGATTACCCGCACCAGCGGGTCGGGAGAGACTACCGCCGCCGGCTCCTGGAAGTCGAGAGCGTGACCGTCGAGACTGACCGGAGTGGTCATTAGAGCGCCGAGCTCGTTCACCTTCGACTCCGGACCGGTAACCAGCGCCTGAAGTGGGAAGACGGTGGGCGCTTCCGCGATGGCGCCAGCTGCCGGCTCGCCGACGAGCTGAACGTCGATCGGTTTGAGAATGCTGACCTCGCGATCGAGCTGCAGTGCCAAAACGTTGGGCTCGATCGACACCAACGTGAGCTGAGCCGGCGCGAAGACGTTGTTGTCGGTGAGCGGGATCTCCTGGCGGCCGAGCTCGGCGTCGCGTAGCTCGACCACCACGCTGACCTGGAATGGGTTGAGCGCTCCGATCTGACTCGCCGGCCCTTGGAGCCGCACCCGCACGCGATCGGGCGGCTCGAGAATGACGAAGTCCTCGGGCGGCCGGTAGGTCACGAAGACCTCCACCGTGGTCTCTTCGATCTGCTCGCGCTGACCGACGCTGAGGATGAACCACGAGAGGACTGCAAGCGCGAGGGCCAGCACGCGCAGTCCCCAGGCCGACCAGAGCTGGCTCAAGCGCGCCCTCCGATCGGCGAGGTCTGATCGGTCACCAGGTGTTGGTAGAGGGTGTTGCGCAGCGACTTGGCGTCGAGGTCGGTGTGCAGCTGGCCGTTGAGCGCCACCGAGACCATGCCGGTCTCCTCGGAGGCGACAACTGCCAACGCATCGGTCTCCTCGGTGATGCCGATCGCGGCTCGATGGCGAGTGCCGAACTCCTTCGAGACCTCGTGGCGCAAGGTCAGCGGCAGGAAGCACGCCGCCGCCGCAATCCGTTCGCCCTGAACGATCGCCGCACCGTCGTGGAGCGGCGTGTCGGGGGAGAAGATGTTCATGAGCAGGTCGTAGGAGATGCGCGCGTCGAGTTCGATGCCGTTCTCGACGTAGTTGCGCAGCCCTTCGAGTCGCTGAATGACGATCAAGGCGCCGATGCGGCGAGAGGCGAGGGTGGTCGCGGCGACCACTACCTCGTTGATCGTGTGGTCGATCTGATCGGGTGCGTTGAAGCTCAGCAACGGGTTCCGCGCGATGCTCGAGAGCGCCCGACGGATCTCGGTCTGGAACAGGATGATGACGACGATCGGCAGGATGAAGATGAAGTTGCCGAGCAGCGCCTTGAGCGTCGGCAGGCCGATGTAGCCGGCGGCCCAGTAGACCCCACCCAGCATCAGAATGCCGACGAGGATCTGGACACCGCGCGTGCCGCGGATCAGGAGCAGCAGGTTGTAGATGAAGATCGCGACCAGAAGGATGTCGGCGGCGTCTCGCCAGCTGAGGTCGGCGAAGCTCATTGGGCCTGCCGCTCTCTCGTGACTGCAGCAAAGACATCGAGGAACTGCACGCTCTCCGCCACGTCGTGCACCCGCACGATCGCCGCGCCGCCGAGCGCGCCCGCCGCGATGGCTGCGAGGCTTCCCGGGAGTCGCTCGCCAACCGAAGCGCCGGTGAGGTCGGCGATGAAACTCTTGCGGCTGGCGCCCAAGAGCAGCGGATAGCCGAGGGCTCCGAGTCGCTCGAGGCCGGCGATCAACTCGACGTTATGGGCGACCTTCTTGCCGAAGCCGATCCCGGGGTCGAGGATCAGCTGCTCCGGCGAGACCCCGGCGGCTCTCGCACGGCCGATCGCCTCTTCGAGCTCGCGCGCGACCTCGTCGACGACGTCCACGTAGGAGATACCGCGCTGCATGGTGGGCAGGCTGCCGCGGCTGTGCATCAAGACCAGCGGGCAGCCCGACCGTGCCGCCGCTCGGCCGAGCGCAGAGTCGCCCAGAGCGCTGACGTCGTTGATCAGGTCGGCGCCGGCGTCGAGCGCGGCCGAGGCGACCGCGCCCTTCCGCGTGTCGACCGAGAGCGGCAGGCTCGTGAGCGGTCGCAGCGCCTCGAGAACCGGCAGCAGGCGATCGATCTCGGCCTGGTCGGTCAGATCCTCGGCGCCCTTGCCGTAGACACCTCCGCCCGGTCTTGTCGACTCCGCCCCCAGATCGAGCAGCTCTGCGCCCTCCTCGGCCATCCGGAGGGCATGCTCGAGAGCGCGGTCACGCTCCAGCCAGCGGCCGCCGTCGCTGAACGAGTCGGGCGTGATGTTGAGCACGCCCATGACCAGTGGCCGCTCGCGGCCGGCGGCTGCGGGCAGGACTAGCTCACGGTCTTCTGACAGACGCAGAGCCCGGCGGCTGGACTCGGCGACTGTCGGACCGGCGGGCATCTGCGAATCGGACTCGACCTACTCCGTGGACGGCAGGGGGTCGGAACCCATCGGAATGCGCGGCGTCTCTTCGACCGGCTCGGGAGCGGTCGGAGGGTCGGCATCCGCCTCCGGCTCGGAGACTTCGGGGGGCTTGAGCGGCTTTGGTGCCAGGTCGTGACCGGTCATCTCGCGAATGATGTCGTAGACCTCGCGGCCATCGACCGACTCGATCTCGAGTAGCTCCTCCGCCACGCGGTCGAGCACGGCGCGATGTTCGGAGAGGATTGTCCGCGCCTCTTCGTAGGCGGCGTTCACGATCTTCTCGACCTGGCGGTCGATGCGGATCGCGGTGTCCTCGCTGTAGTCGGAGCGCTGCGCGTAGTCTTTGCCGAGGAAGACCGGCTCGTCCTTGCTGCCGAAGGAGAGGGGTCCGAGCTCGGACATGCCCCACTCGCAGATCATCCGGCGCGCCATGTCGGTGGCGCGCTCGATGTCGTTGCCGGCGCCCGTGGTGATGTCGTCTTGCGTCAGCTCCTCGGCGACGCGGCCGCCCATCAGCACGCGAATCTGCGTTTCGACGTAGTTCTTCCTGTAGCTGTGCTTGTCTTCCTGGGGCAGCTGCATGGTCACGCCCAGCGCTCGGCCGCGCGGGATGATCGTGACCTTGTGCAGCGGGTCGGAGTGTTCCGAGAAGGCCGCTACGAGCGCGTGCCCCGCCTCGTGGAACGCCGTCACCGTTTTCTCCTCGTCGGTGAGCATCATCGTCTTGCGTTCGACGCCCATCAGGACCTTGTCCTTGGCGTACTCGAAGTCGTCCATGCCGACCTTCTTCTTGTTGCGCCGGGCGGCGATCAGAGCCGCCTCGTTGACGAGGTTGGCGAGGTCGGCGCCGGCGAACCCGGGGGTGCCGCGCGCGATCACTTCCAGTTCGACATCGCTGGCGAGCGGAATCTCACGGGTGTGCACCTTGAGAATGCCGAAGCGACCGTTGATGTCGGGTCGATCGACCACCACGCGACGATCGAAGCGTCCGGGGCGCAGGAGCGCCGGGTCGAGCACGTCGGGTCGGTTGGTCGCGGCGATGAGGATGACGCCTTCGTTCGACTCGAAGCCATCCATCTCGACGAGCAGCTGGTTGAGCGTCTGCTCTCGCTCGTCGTGACCGCCGCCCAGGCCGGCACCACGATGTCGGCCGACCGCGTCGATCTCGTCGATGAAGATCAGGCAAGGAGCGTTCTTCTTGCCTTGATCGAAGAGGTCGCGCACGCGGCTCGCGCCGACACCGACGAACATCTCGACGAAGTCGGAGCCGGAGATGGAGAAGAACGGAACGTTCGCCTCGCCGGCGATCGCCCGAGCGAGGAGCGTCTTACCGGTGCCCGGGGGGCCCATCAGTAGGACGCCCTTCGGGATCTTGCCACCGAGTTTCTGGAACTTCTGCGGCTCTCTGAGGAAGTCGACAATCTCGGAGAGCTCTTCCTTGGCCTCCTCGATGCCCGCGACGTCGGCGAAGGTGACCTTCTTACCGGACGCCGACAACAGCTTCGCGCGACTCTTGCCAAACGACAACGCCTTGTTGCCGCCGGTCTGCATCTGGCGCATGAAGAAGATCCAGAGGCCAATGATCAACAGGAGCGGCGCCCAGGCGAACAGGAACTGAAGGAGTGGGTTCTCCTTGGGTTCCTCGACGTTGATGCGCACGCCGTTCGAGCGCAGCTCGGTGACCAGCTCCGGGTAGTCGGGGACGAAGGTCGTGAACTCTTGATCCTTCGCGTACTGGCCGCCCTCCTTGAAGGTGCCGTTGACCCGCTGTCCGCGGATCGTGATCTCGGCGATGCGGCCGTCGTTCACCTCTTCGATGAACTCGGAGAAGCTGAGCTGAGTCTCCCGGCCGCGACCCGACTGGAAGGTGTTCCATAGGACGATCACCACGACAAAGATGGCGATCCAGAGAATGAGAGTCCGAACTGTGGGATTCAAGTGAGTTCCTTGATCTGGGGTGCGAGTGCGCCTCCCGTTGTTTACTCCAACGCGTGCGCACTGCCGCCGATTCCCGAGCGGTGCTCGGAAAGACGTCCAACGTAGGGGAGATTACCGTATCGGCCTGTGGTTTTGAGGCCGTAACCGACGAAAAGTCCGCTCTTTTTTGGAGTAAAGAGCCGATAGTCGACCTGGATGTCGGTGCGGCGCTCTTCGGGCAGGTCGAGGAGGGCCGCCACCACCACGCGCTCGGCGCCTCGCTGGAGAAACTGCTGGCGGAGGTAGGTCTCGATCACTCCCGTCGTGACGACGTCTTTGACCAGTACCAGGGTCTGGCCCGAGACGTCCATCGAGATCGGGTAGTGGATCTCCATGACCTGTTCTTCATCGGAAGAGAAGGAGTACTGCACCTGAATAAATTCGTAGCGAATCGGTTTCTGGATGGCCCGGACGAGGTCGGCCAGGAAGACCACCGAACCGCCGACCACCGAGATCAGCAGCGGGTCGCTCTCGCCCAGGTCGGCTTCGACGCGCCGACCGGCATCGTTGACCTTCTGCTGAATGGTCTGCGCGTCGAAGAGAAGTTGAATCTCGGGTTCGCTCATACCGGTTGCAGCTCCGCGACCCAGGCAGGTTCCCCCTCGCGCACGCGGAACGCCTCGTCGATGGTCACTCCGGGGACCCAGGCGATGCGCTCACCGACACAGAGGAGGGGGATACGGTCGCGCTCGGCCCTCGGCACCTGGCGATCGATCAGTACCTCCTTGAGGCGGCGCGAGTAGTCGCAGCCAAGGGGTTGGAGACGGTCTCCGGGGCGGCGGTTTCGGACGACAACTTTGCCGGCGTCGGTCAGATCGCCTCCGAGTCCAACTCGATTCGGGGCGCCGCGGAACATCCACGACTCGACCGTGGCCTCGCCGATGCGCACGCGCAGGGCCACTTCCGCTACCTCTACGGCTCCGGGCACCTCGAGAGTATAGGTGAAATCGGGTGTCGATTCGGGTCTACGTAGGAGGTGGAGCCGCTCTCGCGACGCCTGCCAGCACCACCCCTCGCCGCAGTCGCTGTCGACGCGAAGGCCGAGGCGCATCTGGCGAGCGAGCTCTGCCGTGGCACGCCGTGAGGGCGGATACCCGACTCCAGCAGTGCGGTGGAGAAGCGCCATCGCCGATGCCAGGAGGGAGAGGGGGAGATCTTCGAGCGCCGCGCGATCGATGCTGGCGCCGCCGGCTTCGACCTGTGGGGAGAGCCAATCGACCAGACGCGCTTCGACCGCGGTGCGGGCCCCGCCCGCCGCTCGGGCGAGTCGGAGGCAGGCGGCCGGGAAGTCCGGCAACCGTCCCTCGACATAGGGCCGGAGCTCATCGCGGACTCTGTTTCTGACCAGACGCAGGTCGCGGTTCGCCGGATCGGAAGCGGTTGGCGAACCCGCGACGACCTCCCGCAACGCCGCACGTCGGAGCGTCAGGACCGGACGGACGATGCGGCCGTTCACCGGCGGGATGCCCGCGAGCCCCTCCCAGCCGCTGCCCTGGAGGAGCCGCATGCAGACGGTTTCGATCTGGTCGTCGAGTTGATGCGCCGTTGCGATGTGTTCGGCGCCGCACGCGGAGCGAGTCGCTTCGAGCGCCTCGTATCGGACCTCTCGGGCCGCCGCCTCGCGGCCACGCCGGCGGAGTCGTTCCGGCGAGACTATGCGCTCGACCCGGGTGAGCGGCACGTGCCACCCGCGGCAGATCTGTTCCGCGAGATCGGCCCGTCGCTCGGAGCGATTGTCGAGTCGGTGGTCGACATGGACCGCTTCGAGTTGGACGTCGCGTTCTCGACTCAGCTGCTCGAGGCCCCAGAGGAGCGCTGTCGAGTCCGGTCCGCCGGAGAAGGCGACCAGGAGCTTTGCTCCGGGAGCGAGCGCCACCGAGTCTGTGAAGAAGCGGTCGAGCGCGGAAAGCAGCTTCCCGCGAGAGTCGGCCACAGCCATGGCGCGGTTCAATTTGGTGGCGGTGAAGGGATTTGAACCCCCGACCTAGCGGTTATGAGCCGCTCGCTCTAACCACTGAGCTACACCGCCTGAGGTGGATTCTTGAGCAAAACCGAGGGAAACACAACCCGGGGGAAGCGGCCCGGAGGCTCGGGAGCTGGATCGAGGCGTACAACTCGGCAGCGGCGTGGGCTTTCTCACGGCAGCTGCGCTCGATCCGCGGCGGTCTCCCGAACCTCCGGTGGCGTTGAGCCGCTTCTTCAGTTCTGCGCGATCCGGGTCGCCTCGCTGGCCTTCTGCGGTCGAAAGTCGCCGAAGAAATCCTCGGCCGACCGCGCGAGCGACGCTGCGCTGAGGCGATAGATCACGTGCTGACCCTGTCTCTGATCGACGACCAGGTTCGCCTCCTTGAGCACCGACAGGTGCCGGGAGATGGTCGGCTGCGAGAGGTGGAAGTTCCCGACGATCTCGCCGACGGTGCGATCGCTCTCATTGAGCAGGCGCAGGATGCGGCGGCGGGTCTCGTCGGAGAGCGCTTTGAAGAACTTGTTGAGGTGGCGGCCGTTGTGGCCGTTGATGGGGGTGGGTTCGGTCATCGGATTCATGGTCGGCTCCTAAGGTGCGGTGTCTCCTTCTGGACTCCCGTTAGGGCAACGGGCGTGCCATCCGGTGAGAGAGGCCGCGTGCGATCACGAAAGGGACCATAGATGAATCCGCATGTGCCGGATATGCAAAGAGTTACAAGCGATAAGAGAAATAATCGGCGGTCTCGGGGTCGATCCGCCGCCGAGAAAAATGCGGTGCTCGCCGGGCTGAAAAAACGGTGGCGAGCGCTCGAATTTCGGTCGAAAACCGGCTTTTGACGGGTCTCGGCCAAAAACGAAGAGCCCCCGCGCCGAAGCACGGGGGCTCGAGTTCCCAAACGAACTGTGAGGAGCGATCAGGAAGCTGCGGCGAACCGAGCCGAGACCGCGTCCCAATTGACGACGCTCCACCAGGCCTGGATGTAGTCGGGCCGGCGATTCTGGTAGTGCAGGTAGTAGGCGTGTTCCCAGACGTCGAGTCCGAGGATCGGCGTCTTGCCGTCCATCAGGGGACTGTCCTGGTTGGCCGTGCTGTAGGCCTCGAGGCCGTCGGCGCCTACGACGAGCCACGACCAGCCGGAGCCGAAACGCGTGACGCCGTTGGTGGAGAAGGTGGACTTGAACGTCTCCATGTCTCCAAAGGCGCCGTTGATGGCCGCCGCCAGCTCGCTGCTCGGCGCTCCGCCGCCCGGGCCCATGAGCTCCCAGAAGAGCGTGTGGTTGGCGTGGCCGCCACCGTTGTTGCGCACCGCGCCGCGGATCGCGTCGGGAACCTGCCCGATCGATCCGAGCAGCTGCTCGATGCTCATGGCGGCGAGATCGTCGTGGCCTTCGAGCGCCTTGTTGAGGTTGGCGACGTAGGCGGCGTGATGGCGATCGTGGTGGATCTCCATCGTCTGCGCATCGATATGGGGCTCGAGCGCGTTGAAGTCGTAGGGGAGGTCAGGTAGTTGATGCATCGAATGAAAGCTCCTGTCTTTCCTGAGTTTTCGATGGTGAGTGCGTTTTGGTGCAGGCGGGATTCTCTCATGAATCCTGGGAGGCGCTGAGGCCCGCGGAGGCTTCCTTGCCGGCCCTCGTCTCGGAACCCGGAGTTCCGTCGCTGCGAGCGGCCCAGTCGCTCGGTGGTCGGAAACTCCGTCCTTGGCTGCCTGGAGTTCTGCCCACTACGGGCAGCGGTCTCTGACGGTTGGCCAGCTGACACGCGCCCCGGGTCGCAATAGACACTGCGCGCGGTGCAGTCGCTCCGTGCTCGGTCATTCCGGCCTGGACGGGCGCTCCTAGCCAGACCTCCGTCAGGTTGGCGGAACCCTGGTGCCCATGGAGAGGCGCCCGTGGCCTCGGAGGGCTGGTCGAGCGTAGGCCTCGGAGGGAGCGCCGTCAGGGCGGAGTATCCGAGCACGGAGCCACTGCACCGCGCGCAGTGTTGCTCCGTCCCCCAGGCGCGGCCCCGGTCGAGATGCTCGCCAAAGGAGCGATCGCCGACACGTCTCGGCTCCATTGACTTCACCCATCCCAATCCGTAGTATCTATCGGCTCCGGCGGGCCCTCTGCGCGTCCGCGGTTCCCGAGAGGGAATCGCAAGGGAGGTTAGCTCAGTTGGTTAGAGCATCTGCTTTACACGCAGGGGGTCGGGGGTTCGAGTCCCTCACCTCCCACCACTCGCGGAGAGTCTCGAAGCCGGGTTAAACTATAGGTTCGTGCGGGGTCGTAGTTCAGCTGGTTAGAACGCCGGCCTGTCAAGCCGGAGGTCGCGGGTTCAAATCCCGTCGATCCCGCCAATAACCTAGACATTCTCGCGGCAACGCTTCCGAAGGACAGTCCTGATGCGCGAAAAGATCAAGCTCGTTTCCAGTGCTGGAACCGGCTACTTCTACGTCACCACCAAGAACAAGCGCCAATCCACGGGCAAGCTGACGCTCAAGAAGTACGACCCGAAGATTCGGAAGCACGTCGAGTTCGTCGAAGAGAAGATGCGCTAAGCGCGTCGTCGACGACTTCAAAGGTGGATGATTGGGCCGCTGGCGGCCCGCCCCTCCCTGCCGTGCGAGAGCGCCGCAGGCCCGTTCGCGTCTGCCGCTCGAGGCGTACGAGCGGCCTGCTTGCGTCTTGACGACCTGACAACCGCCGTCGCCCCCAGGGGGTCGCTCGTGTGGAGGTTGCCCGCGTGGTAATGTGTTTGTAATCTGATTTTTGGACTAGAGGGGGGCGGAGAAGTGACCGCGCGCTCGGTGAAGAGGCCGTGAGGCCCCGATCCCGGCGTTTGAAAAGGCCACGGTCCGTCCGTCCAAGACAGAGAGTCGTCCGCTGGATGTGAGGCCTGTGGCCTCGCCTCTAGAAAACCAGCGAGTCGTATCGAGCTTCCGAAGGAGGGTGCCACGGTGGTAGCGAAGGCGTATCTGTGTCTTGGCCGATTGGCCGTCTGTCTTGTTCCTCTTCTCCTCAGCCTTTCACCCGCGGTCGCGCAGGGGCGATCCGCCGAAGCGGGGCTCGACCCGCTCGTCGGGTTCGAAGTTGCCCCCTGTCGACTCGCCGAACTCAGCCTGACGTCGGGTCAGGACGAGCCGCTGCTGGCGCGCGGCGAGACCACAGATCTCTCGGGGCAGGGAGGCTCGGCGACCGGTTGCGGCATTCCGGCGACGGCTCAGCTCGTGCGGCTGGCGGTGCTCGTCGAGTCGACCGGTTCCAACGGGCGGCTCTTCCTCTGGCGCGAAGGTTCTGAGACGCCGGATGACCTGATCCTCGAGTTACCTGGCGGCCGAGCGGTTGCGAACGAGCTCACGGTAGAGCTGTGTACCGCGGAAGGTTGCGCGGCGGACCTCCTGGTCAAGAGCACCGGGACGCCGGCCGATCTCACGCTGTATGTGCGTGGCTATGTGGCGCCTGGGTTGACCGGTCCGGTTGGTCCCGAGGGTCCCGCAGGCCCGACGGGTCCTGTCGGCTTCGAAGGACCGCAGGGCCCGGTGGGCGCTCAGGGTCCGCAGGGGCCACAAGGGGCTGAGGGGCCGGTCGGTGCCGAGGGACCTGCGGGTCCGCAGGGCGCCGAAGGGCCGGAGGGCCCCACCGGCCCGGCCGGCCCACAAGGCCTCGAGGGCCCACAGGGGGCGACCGGGGCTCAAGGTCCAGTTGGCCTGGAGGGTCCCCAGGGAGCTGCCGGTGCGGAGGGTCCACAGGGCCCCGCCGGTCTGCAGGGGGAGGCCGGGCAGGAGGGCCCGGTGGGTCCCACAGGCCTCCAGGGCCCGCAAGGTGCGACCGGTCCCGAGGGTCCCGTCGGTCCGCAGGGCCCGACAGGTGCGCAGGGCGCCGAGGGCCCCGCAGGTGCCCAGGGTCCGGACGGCCCCCAGGGCTCGGTTGGTCCCGAGGGGGCTCAAGGCCCCGAGGGCCCGGTCGGTCCCGTCGGTCCAGACGGCCCGGTCGGAGACCCTGGAGTGGATGGCCCCGCTGGTCCGGTCGGTCCACAAGGCGTCCCAGGTCTAGAGGGCCCCGTCGGGCCGAGCGGCCCGGAGGGCGATGCGGGTCTGGTAGGCGCCGAGGGTGCCCAGGGAGATCAAGGCCCCATGGGTCCGGAGGGTTCCCAGGGTCCGCAGGGTCCGGAGGGGAATGCCGGCCCTCAGGGTCCGGTGGGTCTGGAGGGTCCGGTGGGACTTCAGGGCTTGGAAGGACCAGCAGGTCCGGACGGTCCCCAAGGTCCGGACGGCGTGGACGGTCCGGCTGGCCCAGATGGGCCCGAGGGCCCACAGGGGACGGTCGGCCCGCCGGGCGAGGAGGGCATCGACCTGAATCCCGAAACGATCGCCCAGGGGCGCTGGTACGGCTCCAACGAGGCGGCCTCGCTCGAACTGGCCTGTTCGGGGAACTGCCCAATGGAGTTGACGTTCGACGGCGATCACATCTGGGCGACCAGTCGCAACGACGCCTCTATCTTCAAGATCCGTGCGTCGGATGGCGCGGTTCTCTTCGAGGTGCTTCTACCCGACCAGCCGTCTCACCTGGTCTTCGACGGTCAGTACATCTGGGTCACTCGGCAGCTGGTCGACTCGGTATCGAAGGTGCGCGCTTCGGACGGTTCGATCCAGGGCACCTTTCCGACCGGCTTCTTGCCGGAGGCGATGGCGTTCGACGGAGAGCATGTCTGGGTCGCGAACCGGGGCGATAGCACTCTGACGAAGATCCGAGTCGCGACCGACACCATCGAAGGGACGTTCCCGGTCGGTACCACGCCCTACTCCCTGGTGGCGGTCGGAGACCACATCTGGTCGGCGAACTTCAGCGACTCCACCCTTTCCAAGGTGCTGATTGCCGATGGCAGTGTGGTCGCGACATATCCCACCGGTGGCTCGCTGCCCGTCGCCCTCGCCTTCGATGGTGAGCACTTCTGGGTAGTCAACATCTCGGACGACGTGGTGACCAAGGTGCGCGAGTCCGACGGCGCCGTGGTCGGATCACTCCCCCTCAGCAATCCAGTGGAGGTCGCCTTCGATGGCGAGAACATCTGGGTGACGTCGGATCAGCGACGGGTCTATCGGATACGACCGAGCGACCTGACCATCCTCGAGACCAGCTTCCCGCTGGGAACCCCCGAGGACGTGGCCTTCGACGGCGCGAACGTCTGGGTGGCTTCCTGGGACCTTCGAACCCTCTACAAGTACTAATCAGGAGATGACCAGGCCATGACAATCAAGAGTCTCGTTCTCCCCTTGACTGCTGGAGTCCTCGCAGCGGCGCTGAGCGCCCCGGCTCCATCCCATGCTGCCGGCACCACCGTCGGCCGCGTACACCATCCGGTCGAGCCCTGCCGAGTCGCCGACTCGACGTGGCCGGCCAACCGGATCCGGAGTCTGCTCGTTCGCGGTGAAACGCAGGACCTGTCGAACCAGGGCGGTTCGCCGAATGGCTGCGGCATCCCCGAGGACGCTGAGGCGATCGTCGTCAACATGATCGTGCGCCCGTCTGGAGCGGGAGAGGTTCGTTCCTGGCCGCAGGGCCCGAGCAGCGCGGAGAGCGTCGTCTTCGACTACGACGGCAGCGCTCCCTCGTTGAGCAACGAACTCGTGCTCGAGCTCTGCTCCGGTACCTGCTCGCGAGACTTTCGCGTTGCTACGCTCGGGGCGTCGGCACGGATTCGGATCTTCGTGCGCGGCTACGAGATGGCGGGTCCGGAAGCGCCGCAGGGACCCCAGGGTCCGCAAGGCCCCGCCGGCCCGCAGGGTCCGCAAGGTCCCGAGGGTGTAGTCGGTTCCGAGGGGCTGATCGGTCTCGAAGGAACTCAGGGTCCGGACGGCCCCCAGGGTTCGGCGGGGATCGAGGGTCCGCAGGGCGCGCAAGGTCCGGTCGGCCCACAGGGTGCCGCCGGTCCTCAAGGTCCGGCTGGAGACGACGGTCCGGCCGGTCCGGAGGGTCCGGTCGGTCCGGTGGGTGATGCCGGTCCTATCGGCCCGGTGGGTCTCGACGGTCCCGTCGGTCCGGAAGGGCCGCAGGGCTCTGACGGTCCGGTCGGCCCCGAAGGCGCCGCCGGTCTACCGGGCCCGGCTGGCCCTCAGGGTCTACTGGGTGATACCGGCCTCCAAGGACCAGCTGGCCCAGAAGGCCCGCAGGGGGAACCAGGAGTTGTCGGTCCGGAGGGCCCTGTGGGTGTTCAGGGTCCGGCGGGGCCGGATGGCCCAGCCGGTCCACAAGGTCCGCAGGGCGCCGCAGGCGACCAGGGGCCACAGGGTCCCGAGGGGCCGGTCGGCGATGAGGGCCCGGTGGGTCCTGTCGGCGCCGACGGTCCGCAAGGTCCTGTTGGTGCAGAGGGTCCGCAAGGTCCTCAGGGAGTACCCGGACCGCCAGGACTGCAGGGCTCGGCCGGCATCGACGGTCCGCAAGGTCCCCAGGGTCCGGCGGGTCTCGAGGGCCCCGCCGGTCCTGTGGGTCCGGATGGGGATCAGGGTCCACAGGGCAACCAAGGTCCAGAAGGCCCGGAGGGCCCGCCTGGGATCGAGGGCTCGATCGGCCAAGCGGGTCCAGACGGCCCGCAGGGTCCACCGGGGCCTGCGGGTGACGGGGGGGTGAATCGTCGCCGCGTTGCGCTGCTTCGGTGGTACGAGGCCAACATCGCCACCAGTTTCGATTTCAGTGGCGAATGTACCTTTTCGTGCACGACCACCGACATTCTGTTCGACGGGAAGCACGTCTGGACCGCGAACAATGCGGACTTCTCGGTCACGAAGATCCGGGCCTCCGATGGCGAGATCCTCGGGACGTTCACCACTCCGGAGCAGCCGTCTCACCTCGCGTTCGACGGCCTACACATCTGGACGTCGAATCGGTTCGCCGGCTCCTTGACGAAGCTGAGGAGCTCCGATGGTGCTGTCCTTGGCACCTTCGCCGTCTCTACCGGCCCGGTTCAGCTCTCGTTCGACGGCGAGCACCTGTGGGCTGTGGATCAGATCGACGAGTCGGTGGTCAAGGTCCGTCCGTTGGACGGTGCTGTAGTGGGTGCCTTCCCCGTAGGTGCATTCGCCGATGGCATCGCTTTCGACGGTGAACACGTTTGGGTCAGCAACGGGAACGACTCGACGCTGACGAAGTTGCGCGCTGTGGACGGCGGTTTGGTCGGCACCTTCGTCGGCGGGGCCAGCCCAGGCCACTTGGCGTTTGATGGCGAGTACCTTTGGGTCCTCAATTCGGGTGGTGACGTTGGGAAGATCGACCTCGACGGAAACATCGTGGGGGTCTCGGCAGTGGGCGGCAACCTGTCGGATGTCGCGTTTGATGGTGAACACATCTGGGTATCGGATCAGAGCGGGAC
Source organism: Candidatus Multivoradales bacterium (assembly GCA_965212505.1). GTDB lineage: Bacteria > Acidobacteriota > Thermoanaerobaculia > Multivoradales > JAHEKO01 > JAHEKO01. Next base: position 2,924,955 of record OZ243123.1, on the reverse strand, counting down.
GTCGGTCACGAAGCTGAACCTCGATGGGTCCGTCCTCGACACCTTCACGGTCGGCACCTCGCCGCGCGCGCTCGCCTTTGACGGCGCCAATATCTGGGTCTCGAACATCTTCGAAGGCTCCCTGAACAAGCTCTAAGCCCGCAGGAGAACACGACATGCAACGAACCGAAATGAACAGGACGATTCGTCTCTTCCCGACGTTGGCTCTCCTCGTAGCGTGCGTAGCGGTCGGAGCTGCGGGCGTGCGCGCTCAGAGTGCCGGGCGTATCTCGTATCCGTTGGCCCCCTGCACCCTGGCTGATCTCAATTTGGCCCTCGACGTCGAGGTCGGGCTCTCTGCTCGTGGCGAGACAACGGACCTCTCCGGCCAGGGCGGTTCGGCCTCCGGCTGCGGCGTGCCCGATTCGGCCGAGGCGATTCTCGTGAACTTCGTCGTCGACCCGAGCGGTGACGGCGAGCTCGCCTCGTGGCCTGAGGGCGTTCGCGAACCGGAAGACCAGCTCTTCGAGTTGCGCAATACCGGCCCGATGATCAGCGGTGAAGTCCTCGTCGAGCTCTGTTCGAATGCAGCCTGCACGCCGGACTTCCTCGTCGAGTCGGTCGGGGCGGGTGCCTCGGTGCAGCTCTTCGTGCGCGGCTACGCGCAGGTCGGTCCGGAAGGCCCGGCCGGTGATCTGGGGCCGCTCGGTCCGCAGGGGCCGATCGGTCCCGAGGGCGTTGCCGGTCCGGACGGGCCGGCCGGTCCTGAGGGGCCGGTGGGTCCTGCGGGCGCTACCGGTGCCGAAGGTCCGGTAGGTGCAGATGGTGCCGCAGGACCCGAGGGCCCGGTCGGTCCGGTTGGCCCGGACGGTCCAGCAGGTCCGGGTGGCGCAGATGGCCAGATGGGCCCCCAGGGTCCTCAGGGTGCGGAAGGTCCGATCGGTGCGGAGGGACCGCAGGGAGCGCAAGGTCCGCAAGGTTCGCAGGGTGCGATCGGCCTGGAGGGACCCCAGGGCCCGGTCGGTCCGGACGGTGCGCCAGGTGATCAGGGACCCATCGGTCCGGAGGGTCCCGTAGGTGCTGTCGGACCCGAGGGTCCGGTAGGTCCCCAGGGTGTCGAAGGCCCGGTGGGTCCGGGAGGTCCGCAGGGTCCAATGGGGTCGGAAGGCCCGGTGGGTCCAGAGGGTCCGCAGGGCGTGCAAGGCATCGACGGGGCCTCCGGCCCGGAGGGCCCTGCCGGTCCGGAAGGTCCGCAAGGTCCGGAAGGTCCACAAGGTGCCCAGGGTCCGGTGGGTGCCCAGGGGCCAACAGGTGCGGTGGGCCTGCCCGGAGATCCTGGTCCGGTTGGTCCGGAGGGGCCGGTCGGGGTGCAAGGTCTTGATGGCCCGGTTGGCGATCAGGGACCTGTCGGTCCGGAAGGTCCCCAGGGGGGGCAGGGTCCCGAGGGTCCAGTCGGGCTCGAGGGGCCCCAGGGCCCGGTAGGGCCCCAAGGCCCGGTCGGTCCCGTGGGCCCAGACGGTGCGATTGGGCCAGAGGGCCCGACCGGCCCTCCCGGGGTCGGGCTCAACCCGATGAACGTCGCTCTAAACCGCTGGTACGCAGCTGGTTTTTCCTCCATTCCTCTGAGCGACTGCACCGCGCTCTTCTGCGGCACCACGTCGCTCTTCGATGGCGATCACATCTGGGTCTCTTCGCGTGGTGCGGGCGAGGTGACGAAAATTCGAGCCTCCGACGGCGCGATCTTGGAGGTCGTCTCGACAGGTGGGGAGCCGATGGGCCTCGCTTTCGATGGCTTGCACGTTTGGGTCGCCGAGTTCTCCTCGGACACGCTCGTGAAGATTCGAGCGAGCGACGGAGTCATTGTGGGGTCGTTTGCCGTGGTGACCGATCCGATCAATCTGGCCTTCGACGGCACACATCTGTGGGCCAACGACGGCTCGACGGGTCAGATCGCTAGAGTCGACGTCTCGGATGGCAGCCTTCTCGACCTCTACGCCCCGACGTCCGTGGCCTCTGGCCTTCTGTCGGATGGCGAGTCTCTTTGGATCTCGGATCCGGTGGATCACATGGTCGTCAAGGTCGATCCGTCGGATGGCAGTGTCCTGGCCACGGTTCCGGTAGGGGACTTCCCTCTCGATCTCACGTTTGATGGGGAGCATGTCTGGGTGTCGGACTTCGTCGAGAACGACGTTCGCAAGATCCGCGCGTCGGACGCGAGCGTCATCGATATCTTCCCCGTCGGTCAGCAGCCGCGCGACCTGGTCTTCGACGGCGAGTCGATCTGGGTCCTCGACCTCGTCGATCTGGTGGTCTACCGGCTCCGAGCTTCCGATGGCGCTCAACTCGGGGCCTTTCCCGTGCCGAGCGTTCCAACGGGCATCAGCTTCGACGGCTCGAATCTCTGGGTCAGTGGCGCCGACAGCGTGACGGACGCGGCCTACCTGGCGAAGATGTAGCTACGCGGGCGCTCGGCGCTCCCGGGCCTCGCCCCTGTGCGGCTGTTGTCGGCTCCATGGGGGCATGGGTTCCGCTGCTAGACTGCCTCCAGGAATCGATCGGATTCGGGAGGTCTTCATGCCGAGGCTCGCCGCAGTAGCGCTCCTATTCATCGCCGTTCAGCTCCTCGGTTTGGCCATCGTTGCCCGTGCCGCTGACCACCGCGAGGCTCCCGCACTGGTGTCCAACCCGAAGGCGGACCTCACCGACGTCTTCATGTTCATGAGTGACGACGGAAGCCGGATCATCACCATTGCCAATCTGTTCCCCCAGGCCGACGCCGACAGTGTCTTCCCGAAGAAGGGCCTCAAGTTCTTGTACGACCTCGACGGCGATCTCGTCGAGGACGTCCAGATCAACTTCAAGTTCGGCGGCCAGAAAAGCGACGGCGCGCAGCGCCTGGTCGGCAAGTACAAGAAACACCCTGACCCGACGATGCGAGGGCGGTTCGCGGTCGGAAGGACCACTCCGTTCGGATGCGCCCCCTCGATCATCGAGGGGGACGACGGCTCCCAGCTGTTCGGAGGCTACGTCGACGATCCCTTCTTCGCGAACGCCGAGTTTCTCTTCCAACCGGCGACGTGTCCGCCACGAAGGGACAGCTTCGCGGGCTTCAACGTCCTGTCGATCGCGCTCTCCATCCCGGCGTCGGCGCTGCGCGGGAACACTCCGCCGCTTCAGACAGTAGGCTTTTGGGCCAGGACGAAGCAGGATCAGGCGGGGCAGCCGCTGCTCAACACCATGACCATCCCGCCGGCCAAGCTCAACCCCGTCGGCGACGGTTCACGCAAGAACGAGTTCAATCAAACCGCGCCCTCGCAGCAGCTTCAAATCTTCGGCGACGACATCCTGGACACGCTGCGGGTTTTCAATACGGAGGCGGAGGCTCAGGCGATCCTCAGCGACCTGGCGCCCGACGTACTGAACATGCAGCGCACGCAGCGTACGACCTGGCCCAACGGTCGTCGACCGGATGACGACGTCACCGATACGATTCTCACACTCCTCACCAAGGCGGTCGAGAGGCGTGACTGCGTGAACAAGAACGACGTCGAGTTTCGGGACGAATTCCCCTTCCTGGCTCCGCCCTCGGCGCTCGTGGGTACGGAAAGAGCGACGGTTCGGTCAGAGCCGACGGCGACGAGTCCTGCGGTGACGACCCTCATCGGCGGCGATCTCGTTTCGGTGGTCGACAAGAGTGGAGACGGTGAGTTCTTGTTGATCCAGAGCTCCGGCACGACCGGCTGGGTTCCCTCCGGCGCGCTTCTGATCCGCCAGGACTAGCTCCCGTCCCTGGTCGAGCGGGGAGAGCCGGAGCAACTTCGAGCGGGCGACGCTACTCGGCGTACATCTGCAGCTCGCTGCCCACGGCGTCGGCGATCTCGAGCGTCGTCTGGAGATCGCGGTGTCGCACGAACACCCAACCGTCTGAGAGCAGCGTCTGCTTCCAGTTCCGGCGGTGCGCACCGACGGGCAGGAGCTCGGCTCCGACGATGTGCCGCCCGTAGCGGTAGTGGAGGCTCGGGATGCCCTCGATGCGCTGGATTCGGCCCTCGCCCTGAGCGCGCTTGAAGATGATCGCCGCGTTGTAGCGGCGTGCGACCGGTTGTGAGAACCGGCCGTGGCAGACGGCCTCGGCCCAGCCGCGGAAGACGTCGAGGTCGCAGGCGTAGTTCATGATGTCGACCGAGCGTGCTCCGGGAGGCCGGGCTCCGATCTCGCCGAAGACCGCCTCGCCATCCTCTTTCAGGAACCACTCCATGTGCGTGAAGCCGTCACGGAAGCCGAGCGCCTTCAAGGTCTTGACGCCGAGCTCGACTCCGGACTGAAGATGAGGTGCGTCGACGTCTCTGAGGGCGACGGTCTGCGGGCTGACCCATTCGAGTTGCCGCTGGAGGAGTGGCCGCGGTCGATACCAAGAGACGTTGTGGTACGCGATCTCGCCGCCGTGGCAGATCGTGTCGAAGGTGAACTCCTCGCCTTCGATGAACTCCTCGACGGAGAGCTCGGCGACGTGCCGAACTGCCGGCAGAGCGCGCTCGAGATCGTCTGGTCCGTCGAGACGGTAGGTGTCGGCCGAGCCTGCGCCCGCCACCGGCTTGACGATCAGCGGATAGCCGATCCGTTCCGCCGCTGCGCGCACCTCAGACTCGGTCGTCGCTCTTGCGTGATGGGGCGTGCGTAGGCCGGCGGCCTGGAGGACGTTCTTCATGACGACCTTGTCGCGGAACGGCACGGTCTGCTCCACGGTCATGCCCGGTACGCCGAGAGCTTCCCGGAGGCGAGCCGCCAGCAGCATGCCGGGCTCCCAGAGCGACTCGACCCGATCGATGCGCAGGCCGTTCAGCTCGCTGCGAACCTCCGATACGACCGCCTCTTCGTCAAAGAGCGAGCCGACCTGGATGTAGTTCGTCAGAGCGTGCCGGGCGACGTCGGGCAGGGCCCCAGCCGGCTGATCGCCGACGCCGATCACCCGCGCGCCCACTTCGGCCAGGCCGCGCACGAAGTGGGGCATCTCGCCGGGGAAGCCGGGGGAGAAGAAGAGGACGTTCATCCGTCGGTCTCCACGCGTAGCGTGCGCGTGAGGAGGCCCAGAGCTTCGCGGACGACGGCGGTCTCGGGGTGCCGGATGAGCACGTAGCCATCTCCCTCGTACCCTTCGCCGCGCGGCTGTCCAGGCTCTGGGACGTTGGCTTCCACGACCAGGTCGCCCATGCGCCGCTGTGCCTCCTCGAGACCGCGTACTCGGGTGATGCGCTGGCCATGCCCCTGCGCTCGCAGAAAAACTGCGCCGCTGGCGTATCGCCGGGTCGGCGGCTCGAACTGATGGTGGATCATCAGGCGGGCCCAGGCGCGGTAGAAGTCGAACTCGTGCGAGAAGCCGAGCAGTGAAGTGATCTGTGCGCCCGGCGGGCGTGCGGCGACCTCCGAGACGGCGAGTCGGCCGTCGGCGAGCTCAAACCACTCGAGGTGGAAGACGCCGGTCTCGAGCCCGAGGGCGGAGAGCGAGCGTTCGCCGATCTTTCGGATGGCTTCGTACTCGGGGCCATCGACCTCGCGCGGGAAGAGGATGCACCACTGGATCCACGGGTTCTCGAGGACCTCGAGCGGCGTGGGGTGGTAGTGCGAGATGGAGTGCCAGACAAGCCGCCCATTGAGCACCACACCGTCGAACGTACGTTCCTTGCCGGTCAAAAACTCCTCGAGCAGAACGGGATTGCCCGAGGAGGGCGGGGATGCTGCGAGGAGCTCCTCGAGCTGGGCCATTCGATTGACCCGAAACGTCGCCTTGGCGCCGGCGCCTGCGGGCGGTTTGACCACCAGCGCACCCTCGACGCTTTTTGCGAAGGTGATCGCTTCGTCAGCCGATCTCGCGAGTTGATGCCGCGCGCACGGCACGCCGGCGTTGCGCAATACCGTCTTCATGCGCGCCTTGTCGCGGAAGTTCTTGGCGGTCTCGACACTCATCCCCGCGATGCCCGTGCGCTCGCGGACCTGCGCGAGCTGCACCTGCAGATGTTCGAGGACGCCGATCAGACGATCCGCACCGCCGAGCTGCTCAGCGAGGCCGCGCGTGGCCCGTTCCAGTTGGTCCGGATCGAGCGCGTTGTCGACCTGCCAGTGCCCCGCGAGGTGGCCGCGGAGCGAGCTCGGGACCGCTTCCAGCGGCTGATGGCTGATCAGTCCGAGGCGGACATCTGGCTCGGTTGCGGCGCAGCGGGTGAACCGCATGGTGGCGCGTGCCGAGTAGGGCGCGACGAAGAGAACGTTCGGCATCGTAGAGGCGTCGATACTATGCCCTTTGGCGCGACCGGGGCCATATACTCGCGCTTCCCACGCCCAACCGAAGGAGTCGAGTCGTGCACGTACTCTTCATCGAGCCGAGGTTCCCGACCAATCAACGCGAGTTCGTGCGCGGCCTGCATGCCGCCGGCGCGCGTGTCACGGGCATCGGCGAAGCGCCGGCCGAAGCCCTCGATCCCGATCTGAAGAGCTGGCTCTACGGCTACGAACAGATCAGCTCGGTGTGTGACGAGGGGGCGCTCTTGGCGACCGTACGACGCATCCAGTCGCGAGAGTGGGTGGATCGTATGGAGGCGACGGTCGAGGCGCACATCTTGCCTGTGGCGAAGGTGCGCGAGGCGGCGACCATTCCGGGGACCTCGGTCGAGACGGCGTTTCTCTGCCGCGACAAACCCGCCATGAAGCAGATCCTGAGAGAGGCCGGTGTTCCCTGTGCGGCGTCCGCCGGCGTCGCTTCGGCCGAGGAGGCGCGAGAGTTCGGTCGTCGTGTCGGTTTTCCGATCATCCTCAAGCCGCGCAGTGGCGCAGGCGCCGCGGATACCGAGCGCGTCGACAACGCCGAGCAGCTCGAGAGCGCGATCAAGACGCACGGCATCGACCGCGGCCACTCGGTAGCGGCAGAAGAGTTCATCGAAGGGCACGAGGGCTTCTACGACACGCTCAGCATCAACGGCGAGGTGGCGCACGAGTTTGTCTCGCACTACTACCCGGGCGTCCTCGAGGCGATGCGCGAGCGTTGGATCACACCCTTCGTGATCACGACCAATCGTGTGGGCGCGCCCGGCTACGACGAGATCAAGGAGATGGGCCTGCGGGTCAACCGAGCGCTGGGCATCGGCACCTCGGCGACCCACATGGAGTGGTTCTACGGGCCGAAGGGGCTCAAGTTCTCGGAGATCGGTTGTCGTCCGCCGGGCGTCTCGGTGTGGGATCTCTACTGCGCCGCCAACGACATCGATCTCTACACGGAGTGGGGCATGGCGGTCGCGAACGGTCGGTGCGAGTCGCCGCCGTCGCGAAACTACTCGGCCGCGATGGTCTCTCTGCGCCCGACAGCGGACGGCCAGGTCCGCGCCTACGAGGGGATCGACGAGATCCAGGCGCGATTTGGCAACGAGATCATCGATGCTCACCTGCCCGCTCCGGGCTCGCACACCCTGCCGATCGAAGCCGGCTACATGGCCAACGCCTGGATCCGTCTGCGTCACCCCGACTACGACGCGTTGCGGGGCATCTGCGAAGAGATCGGGCGAACGGTCCGCGTTCACGCCGGCTGAGCCGCGACAAAAGCGCGAAGCGACCGTGATCTTCGTGTGAAGACCGGCGCGTAGATTGCCGTTGCGCGACGGGGGCACTCTTCGTGCTTTCCCACGAGCTTGCTTCATCGGAGTGCCCTCGTCGCGATCCGGCCGAGATCGCGCCAGCGTATTGCCGCTGTGCTACCATCCGCGGCTCTGCCTGCGCACCGGCCGATCGGCCGGTGTCGATGCGCCGTGGACTCGGCACCTCCGCTCCCTCTTCGAAAGGAGCGGACGATGGAAGAGAGCGAGGCGCAGGAACTCCTGCGCGGGTGCGCGGAACGTGATCCGGAGGCATGGCGAGAGTTCCGGAAGCGCTACGAGAAGCGGTTGGAGTCGGGGGTACGACGGGGATTGCGTCGCTCGGGCGCCTGGCGGCTCGCCGTGGAGCCGGAGGACCTCGTACAGGAGGTCTATTGCAAGCTCCTCGACCGGGGTGGCAGGTATCTGCTGAACTGTCGGGGCCGTTCGGAGGAGGCGATCTCCGCCTACCTGGGGCGAATCGCCGAGACGGTCGCCATCGACCGCGTCCGGTCTGAGATTGCGGCGAAGCGCGGCCGAGGGCGGGTGGTGGCCATGCCGATTCGGCCGACGGGTGAGGAGCTCGACGCGATCGATCCTTCGATGAGTCCCGAGCAGCGGCTCCTCGCGATCGAAACCAGAGTCGTCTTCATGCAGCGCTGCCGCGAGGTCGTGGGTCCGCGACAACCGGCGCGCGACCTGCGGGTGCTCTACCTGGCATGCGTCAAGGGGTGGCCGAGTCGAGACATCGCGCGGGCTTTGGGCAAGGGCTTGACGCCGAACAGTATCGATTCCGTCGTACACCGTGCTCGGCGTCGGCTGGAGGAGCGAGGGGTACCGCTGCCGGTGCGGGGACAGCCGCTCGTTTCGACCGACGGGCGGGAGCTATGATGCCGACGTGCTTCGAATCTGGAGCGACGACCGTTGTCTCGAGCACGCGATGCCGTTCGGCTTCCCGGAGGTACCCGAGCGCCTGCGTCGGGTTCGCGACGCACTGGCAGATCGCTGGGAGGTCACGTCCACCGCCGAAGACGTGCGGACCGAGGCGGCGATCGCTGCGGTGCACGACGAGCGCTACGTCGAGCGGCTGCGGCGGGCGATCGAGCGTGGTGACGGGCTCATCGACTCGAGCGACAACCCGCTCTCACCCGGCACCTGGGACGCCTCTGTTGCAGCGGTCGAATGCGCGCTCGAGGCGGCGGACTGGGTCGTCGCGGGCGAGCGGCGACAGGCCTTCGTCGCGGTACGGCCGCCAGGACATCATGCAGAGCGGGCGATGGCGATGGGCTTTTGCTACTTCAATACGATCGCGGTGGCCGCCGAGTACCTCCGCCAGGCCGGCGCCGCCCGGGTCGCCATCTTCGATTTCGACGTGCACCACGGCAACGGCACCCAGCATCTGTTCGAAGACCGCGCCGACGTCTTCTTCACGTCGACCCACCAGTTCCCGTTCTACCCGGGGACGGGGGCGGCCGGAGAGCGCGGAATCGGTGACGGGCTCGGAGCGACGCTCAACGTGCCACTCCCCGCCGGAACCGGTGACGCCGGCTACCGAGTGGCCATCGAAAAGAGCGTGTTGCCCGCGCTCCGAGCCTTCGAGCCCGAGGTGCTGCTTCTGTCGGCCGGGTTTGATGCGTGGCGGGGTGACCCGCTCGGCGGGATGGAGGTCTCGGTCGAAGAGTTCGGGCGCTGGGGGGAGCTTCTCGGCGCGCTCGCCGACGAGATGTGCGACGGTCGGATCGTCGCCGCGCTCGAGGGCGGCTACGATCTCGAGGCGCTGGGTGAGCTCTCGACGAGTTTTCTCAGCGGACTGACATCGGCGCCGGCCGAGTCGTAGAGCTAGCCAAGAGGCCGCACGACCGACAGACGTCGTCGCGCAGTCGACCCGCGGTGGAAGGCCAGACTAGAGCCCGGCAGCCGCGGTCCGTTGCTCGCCGGAGTCGAGTTGACGCCGGAGTGCGAGCAGGCGGATCGCCTCGTCGAACGCCTCGAGCCCGCGGATCACCTGCTGATCGCCCGCGGCCAAGATCTGGTAGCGCGCTTCGATGCCGAAGGCCGAGTTGAAGATCTCGGCGTGCAGATAGCGCTCGGCGATCGACCCGTTCTCCTCGACGGCCAGGCCTTCGACCTCTTCTTCGTTGGCCAGCCCTTCGTCGAGAAGCCAGGAGCGGAAGTCCGCCATCAGCTCGGCCGACGGCTTCCAGTCCGGACTCTCGATCACGTGGTCCGTCGTGTACTGGTTGGCGAAGTCGAAGAAGGCGCTGCGACTCAGGAGGTACTGCAGCAGGGTCGAAATCTCGCGGCCCTCGATCTCGATGTCCGGGGTAATGCCGCCACCCCCGAAGACCTCGCGTCCGAGGTCGGTGCGGAATGCCTCTCCGGCCGGTTCGCTGTCGTCTTCGTCCCGGCCGTTGCTGTGAGTGGCGTAGTCGAACCAGGAGGTGTAATCGCGTTGGATCAAGCGGCCGGAGGGCGTGTAGTACTTGGCGGTGGTGAGCGCGATGCCCGATTCGTACGACAGCGAGTAGACCGTCTGCACGAGGCCTTTACCCCAGGTCGGCGTGCCGACGATCAGGCCGATGTCGTGGTCCTGGATCGCGCCGGCCAGAATCTCCGCCGCCGAGGCGGTGCCGTGATTGACCAGCACAACAACTGGTAGGTCCAGCTCGGTGTGGCGGGTGCTCGCGTAGTACTCCTGGAACGACTCGCGAGTGCGGCCGCGGGTCTCGACGATCTTGGCCCCGTCCGGGAGGAACTGATCGGCGACCTCGATCGCCTGGTCGAGGAGACCGCCGCCGTTGTTGCGCAGGTCGAGGAGCAGCCGCTCCATGCCCTGCTCTTTGAGGTTCGCGATCGCCTCGGCGACCTCTTTGCCGGTGCCACGGTTGAAGTCGGAGACCGAGATGTAGCCCGTCTCCGGAGTGATCATGTAGACGTAGCGCACCGTCTCCTGCGGGATCTCGGCGCGGGTGATCGAGAGCTCGAGCGGTTCGTCGAGCCCCTGTCGAACGATCTCGACGAGAACGCTGGTGCCCTTCGGCCCCTTCAGGCGGCTGACGGCGTCGTCGATGTTCATACTCTCCGTCGACTCACCCTCGATCTTGTTGATCACGTCGCCTGCGCGCAGGCCCATCCGAGAAGCCGGAGTGCCTTCGATCGGAGTGATCACGGTGAGCTGACCGTTTCTGAGGCCCACCAAAATGCCGAGGCCGTGGAAGCTCGAGCGCTGGCGTTCGCGCATGCTCGAGTACGCCTGCCGGCTGAGGAAGCTGGTGTGCGGGTCGAGCGTCGAGACCAGGCCGTTGATCGACGCGGTCACGAGGTCGTCGTACTCGACCTCGGTACCGTACTGCTGGTGCGCCACGGTGATCAATTCGGTGTAGAGGCGCAGCTGGTCTCGGGCTTCGTCGCTGAGCGCCAGAACGCGATCTCCGAAGAGGCCTCCGAGCAGAAGGGTCAGGGTGAAGACGACGATCGCGGCGGTTCGCCAGGCGCTACGCATGCCGACGAGAATAGCAGAGCGTTTCCGGGGAGACTGTGACGTGGTGGGCATAGCTAGCTTGTCTACGGTCGCGCGGCGGGATCAGTTGCGTCGATGACGCGAGTCGCGTTCATGGGGGCAGCTGCAGGTCTCGTGCCGGTTCGCTTGACAATCGCCTCGGGGCGCTCGATCATCGACGCTGAGGCGACATGGGTCCCATCGGCGTTCCAGAGATGTTGTTCATCCTGGTCGTGGCGCTCCTGATCTTCGGGCCGAAACGCTTGCCGGAGTTCGGGCGCACGATCGGCAAGGCGCTGGGTGAATTCCGTCGAGCGACGCACGACCTCAAGCGTTCAATCGACGTGGAGGTCAACGCGCCGGAGCCGCCGCGCCGCCCTCCGCCGACCGCGCCCCCTGCGCCTGCGGTGCCCAGGGGGGACGACACGTCCTCTGAGGCGGGCGAGTCGGAAGCCGAGTCGACCGCCGACGACACCGACGACGAGGACACGACTCCGGCCTGACGGTCGGGGACGATCGCGCCGTGAGCGAGTCGCTGGGCCCAATGGGAGAGGCTGAACCGGCCGCCGAGGAGCCGCTCGAAGAGCTGCCGCGGATGAGCTTGATGGAGCACCTCGAGGAGCTCCGCAAGCGCATCCTTAGATCGCTCCTGGCCCTCGTGGTCGGCTTCCTCGCCTGTTGGGCGTTTGCGAGGCCGATTGCAGAGTTTCTGGCGCGCCCGATCTACGCCATCCTGCCGGAAGGGGAGCGCCTGGTCTTCTTGGGACCAACCGACGCCTTCATCCTCTACGTCAAGGTTGCCCTCCTGGCCGGACTCTTCCTCTCCGCTCCCTTTGTGCTGTTCCAAATCTGGCGATTTGTCGCACCCGGTCTCTACCAGAGCGAGCGTGGCTACGCGCTGCCGTTCATCTTCTTTGGCACGCTCTTTTTTCTGGGCGGCGGGACGTTTGCCTACTTCGTCGCGTTCCCGTTCGCGATCGAGTTCTTGATCGGTATGGGCTCGGCGTTCGAGCCGCAGATCACCGTCGATCGCTACTACCGGTTCCTCCTCTACATCATCCTCGGACTCGGGGTGATGTTCGAGCTGCCGATCGTGATCTTCTTCCTCGCTCGGGTCGGGGTTGTGACACCGCGCTTCCTGATGCGCCACTTCCGCTGGGCGGTGCTGATCATCTTCGTCATGGCGGCGATCATCACGCCGACCCCCGACGTGGTGAACCTGCTCATCTTTGCGCTGCCAACGATCCTGCTCTACCTTCTCGGGGTCGGCGCGGCAGCACTCGTCGGGCGCAACAAGAAGAAATAGGGGGACACAATACTCATTGAGGCAGGGCGACGCGGTGCGAAGAAGGAAGCGTCTTGCCCTGCCTCAATGAGTATTGTGTCCCCCTATTTCTTCCGGCGGGCGGCGACGCCAGCGGCGGTGAGACCAGACCCACTGTGCCGGAACGCGTCGAATTTGATCCTCGACCGCGCGGGTCATGACAGCGGTGGCCTCGGCCGGGTCGTCGGGTAGCTCGAGCGGCGGGCCGAATCGGCTGAGGTGACGTCCGTCCTCGAGCCGCTCCATGAAGGCGGGCACGGCGACGGCCTTGCGTCGGATCGCCAATCTCGCTGCCCCCACCGGGGTGTGGGCCAGCCGGCCGAAGAACGGCACCCAGACCCCTTCGGTCTGGAAGTCTTGGTCGACGAGCAGAATGAGCGCCGTCCCTCCACGGAGCACTCCGAGGAGGTGCCGCACGGACTCCTTCTCACCTCGATGGATGAGTCGAGTCCCGAAGGTCGCTCGCAACGAGGTCAGGAGCTCCTCGAGAGCCGCGTCTTTCGCCGCCCGGACGACCGCCGCCATCGGAATGCCTCGCCGATGGAAGGCGGTCGGGAGGAGCTCCCAATTACCGCAGTGCCCGGTCACCAGGAGTAGCGGTCGCCCGCTCTCGAGCGCGGCCTCGACGTGCTCCCAGCCCTCGACGTCGACCAGGTCGTAGAGCGGCTCCGCTCCGCGACTGATCAGATGCAGCAGCTCGGAGGCGTTCATCACCTGGTGACGGAACGAATCGCGAGCGAGCCGCTCGCACTCGCTCTTCGAGAGCTCCGGGAAGGCGACCTTCAGGTGAGCGAGCGCCCGTCGGCGATTGACGCCGCTGATCCGCCAGGCGAAGCTGCCGCACCAGCTTCCGAGTCGCTGCGCTCCGCGCCACGTGCAGAGCCGTCCGACAAGTCGAACGCAAGCGACGATCGGGCCGAGTAGCCACGCTCGGACGCGGCGGAACCGGCGGCGGTTCATCCGTCGTCGAACGTGAAGGCGGCGATGGCGGCGTCCCAGTCGCCTCGAGCCTTGAGGAGCCGCTCGATCGCCTCGCGCACCGCGCCGCTACCACCAGGCGTCTCGAGCACTCGATGGACAACCGCGCGGACCTCGGGAGCGGCGTCAGCCGGCGCAAAGCTCAGGCCGGCTCGCCCGAGCACGCGTAGATCCGGGAGGTCGTCGCCGATGAACGCCACCCGACGAGCGGTCGTCTCGTGCTTTTCGAGGAACGCGTCGAAGTCGGTGCTCTTGTCAGTCGACCCCTTGATCACCACGTCGAAGTCCAGCTCTGTCGCGCGGCGATCGAGCGCTGGGGACGAGCGACCGGTGAGCGCGCCGACCTTGAGGCCCGCCCGTTGCGCGAGTCGTACGCCGAGTCCGTCACGGACGTGGAAGCGCATGAGGGCGTGGCCCCAGCGATCGTAGAAGAGGCTGCCGTCGGTCAGGACTCCGTCCACGTCGAGGAGGAGCCACTCGAGCTCGCCGGCTCTGCGCTCCAGCTCTTCGTCAGTGAGCATCAGAACATCTCCAGGCGCCAGAGGTCGTGAATGTGGACGATTCCCGCGAGCTTGCCGCTCTCGTCTTCGACGAAGAGTGAGGTGATGCGGTGCTCTTCCATCTGATTGAGCGCTGCCGCCGCCACCTCGTCGGCCGAGATCGTCCGGGGGGCTTCGGTCATGCAGTCTGCGGCGGTCGCGCGGAGCAGGTCGTCGCCTTGTGCGAGATGGCGGCGGATGTCGCCATCGCTGACACAACCGGCCAGGCGTCCCGCGTCGTCTACGACCGCCGTGATGCCCATCCCCTGAGCGGAGATCTCGCGGCTGACGTCCGCCATCGACGCCGTCGCCGGCACACTCGGGAGCTGCTCGCCGGAGTGCATGAGCTCGCGCACGCGGGCGAGCCGCTTGCCGAGATCGCCACCGGGGTGGAGACGTGCGAAGTCCTCGTTGGTGAAGTCTTTGCTTTCGAGCAGCGCCATGGCCAGTGCATCACCCATCGCAAGGGTAGCGGTGGTCGAGGCGGTCGGAGCCAGGTTGAGGGGACACGCCTCCTTGTCGATGGCGACGGGGAGGTGGAGGTCGGCCAGCCGAGCGAGCTGGCTCTCCGAATTACCGGTCATCACGATCAGCTGGATACCCAGCCGCCGCACCGTCTCGACGAGGCGGACGAGCTCGGAGGTTGCGCCCGAGAAGGAAGCTGCGAGTACCACGTCGCCCTCTGCGAGGACGCCGAGGTCGCCGTGCACCGCCTCGGCCGGGTGCAGGAAGAGCGAGGGCGTACCTGTCGACGAGAAGGTCGCGGCGACCTTCTTCATGACGATGCCGCTCTTGCCCATGCCGCTGGTGACGACTCGCCCCTGACACGCGGTCAGAATCTCGACTGCCTGGTCGAAGCTCTCGTCGAGTTGATCGATCAGCCCTGCGACCGCGGCCGACTCGGTCTCGAGTACGCGGCGAGCGGTCTCGCGTGCGATGCGCTTGGGGGAGTCGGTCATTTCTCAGCGCCGACGGTCGGCGAACCGACCGCTCCGCGGATGGCGTGCAGAGATGCCAGCAAAGCCTGCGCGCGGTCGGGGTCGAGTTGGGTGGTGCTGTCCGAGAGCGCCGAGGGGGGATCGAGGTGAACCTCGAGGTAGACGCCGTCGGCACCTGCGGCAACCGCCGCCCGAGCGAGCGGCTCGGCGAATTCCCGCCGTCCGCCGGTCGATTTGCCATCCGCCCCCGGGAGCTGCAGAGAGTGGGTGACGTCGTAGAGCACGGGCACTCCGGCCTCGTGCAGGATGTGGAAGCTCCGCATGTCGACGACCAGATTCCGGTAGCCGAAGCTGGAACCGCGCTCCGTGACGCTCACCCGGTCGTTGCCGGTCGAACGCGCCTTTTCGACCGAGTGGAGCACGTCCTCGGGAGCGAGGAACTGGCCCTTCTTGATGTTCACCGGGCGTCCGGTGCTGGCCGCGGCCACCACCAGGTCGGTCTGGCGACAGAGAAAGGCCGGGATCTGGAGGACGTCGCAGACCTCGGCGGCCGGGGCGCACTGCTCGGGGCGGTGGACGTCGGTGAGCAGGGGAAGTCCAGTGGCGTCGGATGCCGCCTTCAAGATCCGAAGCCCCTCCTCGAGTCCCGGACCCCGGAAGCTGTCGATCGATGTGCGGTTCGCCTTGTCGAACGACGCCTTGAAGATCAGCGACTGATTCCCGTCTTGTGCAATGCCGGCGACGCGCTCGGCGGTCGCGACCGTCTGCTCCTCGCTCTCGATGACACAGGGGCCGACGACAGCGGGGAAGCGGTCGCCTCCCAGATGCACTCCCGGAGCGAGCTCGAAGCTCGAGATCACGCGGTCTCCTCGGCCAGCGTGATCTGCTCGCGCTCCTTCGCCCTCTCGGGATCCTTGCGCCGGGCCTGCTCGTCGAGTGCGGCCTTGATGTAGGAGACGAAGAGCGGGTGTGGGGCGGTCGGCTTCGATTTGTACTCGGGGTGGAACTGGCAGCCTAGGAACCACGGGTGATCCTCGAGCTCGACCATCTCCACGAACTTGCCGTCGGGGCTCATGCCCGCCACCTTGAGGCCGGCGGAGGTGAGCGCCTCTAGGTACTGCTGGTTCACCTCGTAGCGGTGGCGATGACGCTCACTGATCTCGGCGGTGCCGTAGATCCGGTGCGCCAGACTGCCCTCGGTCAGCTCGCACGGATAGGCGCCGAGTCGCATGGTGCCGCCCAAGTCTTCGACGCCGAGCAGGTCGCGCAGCATGTAGATCACACGGTCCTGGGCGTCGGGGTCGAACTCGGAGGAGGTCGCTCCCGGGATGTTGCAGACGTTTCGGGCGTACTCGATGACCATGCACTGCATGCCCAGACAGATGCCAAAGAACGGCACGCGATGCTCCCGGGCGTAGCGGATCGCGTGGATCTTGCCCTCGGTACCGCGCGGCCCGAAGCCGATCGGCACCAGGAGTCCGTCCACGTCGAAGACCTGCTGCGGCCAGTTACCGGTCTCGATCGCCTCGGCATCGATGTAGACGAGCTCGACCTGGGCGCCGTTGGCGATGCCGCCGTGGGTGAGCGCTTCGTTGAGACTCTTGTACGAGTCGGGGAAGTCGACGTACTTGCCGACGATGCCGATGCGAACGTGGTGCTGCGGGCTCTTGGTCTTGCTGACGAGCGCCTCCCACTGAGACATGTCGCGCTCGTACGACGGCAGGTTCAGAATTTCGAGCAGCGACTCGTCGAGGCCCTCACGGCAGAACGTAAGCGGCACCTCGTAGATCGTCTTGACGTCCTGCGCGGAGATGACGTGGCTCGGCGGTACGTTGCAGAAGAGGGCGATCTTCTTCTTGACCTCGTCGGCCAGGGGACGATCGCAGCGGCAAAGCAGAATGTCCGGCTGAATGCCGATCGCCCGGAGCTCACGCACCGAGTGCTGCGTCGGTTTCGTCTTGACCTCGTTGGAGGTCGGAATGAACGGCACCAGTGTGAGGTGAAGGTTGGCGGCGTTGCTGCGGCCGAGCTCGATACGGAACTGACGAATCGCCTCGAGGAACGGCAGCGACTCGATGTCGCCGACGGTGCCACCGATCTCGACGATCACCACGTCGACGCCCTCGCCGAGACGCTTCATCGTCTCCTTGATCTCGTCGGTGATGTGCGGGATCACCTGCACGGTATTGCCCAGATACTCGCCCCGGCGCTCCTTGTTGATCACCGTCTCGTAAATCTTGCCGGTGGTGGTGTTGTTGCGCTTGCCGGTCACCGTGTTGGTGAAGCGCTCGTAGTGGCCCAGGTCGAGATCGGTCTCGGCGCCGTCGTCGGTCACGAACACCTCGCCGTGCTGATAGGGCGACATGGTGCCGGGGTCGACGTTGACGTAGGGGTCGAGCTTCATCAGCGTCACCGAGAAGCCGCGCGACTCGAGGATCGCTCCGACCGACGCGGCTGCTACGCCCTTGCCGAGAGCCGAGATGACTCCGCCGGTGATGAAGATGTACTTGGTTGCCATTTAACTCTCGCTTCCCGCGGCGGGCGTGGCTCTCCCTCGCTCGCCGCTCTCTTCGACTTGTTTTTTGAGGATCGCTTCGACCTTCGCCAGGTCGTCCATTGTATCGACGCCAACCCACGAGCGGTCGGTGGTCAGTACGCGTATTCCGATGCCGTTCTCGAGGGCGCGGAGCTGTTCTAGCGACTCCGCGCGTTCGAGCGGTGACGGCTCCAGCGAAGCGAGACGCAGGAGCGTCTCGCGCTGGTAGCCGTAGATTCCGATGTGCTGGAGCGGTCGGACCGTGTCGGGGTTGCGAGGATGGGGGATCGACGCGCGGCTGAAGTAAAGCGCCCGGCCGGCGGCGTCGGTCACCACCTTGACGACGTTCGGGTCGTCGACCGCGTCGTCGTCGGCGGGCGACGCCAGCGTGACCATCTCGTCGTCGGGACGGTCGACCAGGTGACGGGCCAAGCGGTCGATCGCATCGGGATCGATCAGCGGTTCGTCGCCCTGCACGTTGACGATTGCGGTCTGCTCCCACTGGCGGGCCGCCCAGGCGATCCGGTCGGTACCCGAAGCACAGTCGACCGGCGTCATCTCGAACTCGCCTCCGAACGCCTCGACGGCTCGCGCGATCCGCTCGTCGTCGGTCAGCACCACCACTCGGGCAAGTGCGCGCGCTTCGCTCGCCCGCCGGTAGACGTGCTCGATCAGCGGACGCCCGGCAAGCACGCTGAGCGGCTTGCCCACCATGCGGGTAGAGCCGTACCGAGCCGGGATGGCGCCGACAACTCGAGTTTCTCGGGGCTCGGAGGGGTGCACGACTGAATCTACTCTGGGGCTCCATTCGAGTCAACGCGTGGCGCTCCAAGGAAGCGCCGCTGGCGGTTCCACGAAGGATTGTCGACCGTGGGAGGCTCAGACCTACGAAGGGAGAAGATTGTGCCCCCGAAGTCGCCAGGGAGGTTTCTGTCCGCCGCTGTGCTGTGCCTGCTCGTGCTGCTGCCGGCCGCGATCAACCTGGCTGCGTCTCGAGAGCGTCGAGGCACGGTGCCCAGGCTCGTCAGCAACGACCTACTGGCCGACCTCGCCGGCGCCCAGGCGGGAACGCAAGCGGAGCCGTACATCGACGCGAACCCCGAGAAGAAGAAGGAGCTTCTCGCCGGATGGCAGGAGAACCGCTTCGTCGAGGGGTCGGCGCAGGCGTTGATCGTCGCGCGCTCGACAAACGGCGGCAAGAGCTGGCGCGAGGAGTTGTTGCCGGGCCTGACCGAGGTGGATGGCGGTCCCTGGCCGTTTGCCGCCGACCCGTGGGTCGAGTACGGCGTCGACGGTCGAGCCCACTACGCAGCGCTGGTCGGCAGTGAGTCGATCGACACCGCGATCACCGTCAGTACATCACCTGACGGAGGCGTCTCCTGGGGCGCTCCGGTCCTGGTCACCCGGGACGCACCGCCCAACTTCGCCGACAAACCGGCGCTGACTGTCGACACCCGCGACAACAGCAAGTATCGAGGGAACGTCTACGTCACCTGGGACGTCAATGTGCTGTCTGCGGCGGGGAACTCCTTCTCGGCGCAAGACATCTACATGGCTCGATCGACCGATGGGGGAGCGAGCTTCGAGGCCCCGCAGCGCGTGCGGGCCGGCCTGATCGGTGGCGGCGGCATCTTTCGGGTCGGGCCGGGGGGCCGGGTCTATCTGATCTTCACCGGCGAGGGTTCGATCTCCCGCTACGCGATCTACTTCTCTCAGAGCAAGAACGGCGGTCGTCGGTGGTCGAAGCCCCGAGTTGTCGCCGACATCCTCGGTGAGGGTGTGGCCGACCTGCGCGACGGCTTCAGCCTCGCCTCCTTCGAGGTTGATGGTGAGAGCGGTGCCCTCTACGTCGCCTGGCAGGACGCGCGCTTCGAGGGCGTCGAGCAGATCGCCTTCATCTCGTCGGAGGATCGCGGCAAGAACTGGTCGGAGCCGCGCATGGTTGCAAGTGTCGATCCCGGCCAGCCCGCGTTCACCCCGGGGGTCGCCGTCGATGGGCGCGGCCGCGTGGCGGTGGGCTATTACGTCGCGGATGGGCGCCAGGCGGACTATCTCGTCTCCGTTTCCGAGGACGGCGGTACGACCTTCGACAAGACCTTCCGCATGACGCGGAAGAGCTTCGACCTCGATCGGGCGGCCGACTCCAGCCGGGGCCGGTTCCTCGGCGACTACGTTGGGCTGACAGGGAACAAGAAGCACTTCCACGCGTTGTGGATCAGTACGCGTCGGGCTCAGCCGGGCACCGGGGTGAACGGACCCGACGTCTGGACCGCGCGTACCCGATAGCCGGGCACCCGCGATCTGCGAGATATGGCGCCGGAGGCGATCGACGAGGCCTCCGTCGTTCTGACGATCCGTCGGCGGGCGGATTGTCCACGACGCGCGCTGAGTTCTCAGCCCGCCGACTCTTCGCCTGACTCGGCTTCCGGAGTCTCGGACGCCGAGTCTTCGAAGAAGCGCACGAAGCGGGGTGAGAAGGCCGCTTCGGTCGGGGCGAGGTCGGGCTGGCTTTCGTAGGCGCCGAGCACATCCGTGCGGGCGTTCTCGAGCAGCGCGGGATCGCTCTCGCCACCGGCGACCCAAAGGGCGTAGGAGGCGGCGGCCCGCAACAGGTGGCTGTGAGCACGCGACTTGGCGTCGCGGTAGGGGATCTGCTCGAGCCGCTCGAGGACTGCGGGATAGTCGGCGCGAAGAAACGCGATCGCACCGGAACGAAGCGCGCCGGGCGGAGGGGGCGTCGAGCTCTGAAGCTGCCGCTGGAAGACCAGGAGTCGTCGTTCGAGCCCGTCGATCTGCGTGAGGGTCGCGGCTTCCGGCAGCGCCGAGGCGCCGGCGAGCAGCGACTCGAGCTGCTGGCGCCGGCCTCGAAGCGAGGGCGGCAGCGGACTTCGTGACCGCAGCAACGAACCGACCTCGCGGGCCAGGTCTCGAACACTCGCCACTCGGTCGCGCTTTTCGGCTCGCTGCTCCTCGAGCTCGACGCGGATTTCGTCGGCGCGCGCCAGGGCTGCGTCCAGGTCTGTGCCTACGGCCTGGGCGCTTTCAGTCAAGCGGCTGGCGTCCTCGGTCCGTTCCTCGGCGTCGGCCTTCTCGAGCTCCGCGCGCGTTTCGGAGATCGTCTGCCGAGCTCGGGCCAGCCGCTGACCGAGAGAACCGCTCGCACCTTCGACACCGAGGCCGAGCACCGCAGCGCGTTCGGGCGCCGCGAGCTGGTCGGCGGTGGCGGTGGCGGCATCGAGAGCGGCGGCCGTGCGTCCGACCGCTTGCTCCAGCTGCCGAAGGCGCTCTTCACACGTCGTGCGGCTGTTCTTCAGATAGTCGTGAAGCTCATGGCCGACGATTGCGCCCTGCTCCTCGGAGGTGCGCAGCTCTCGGAGCGCGCCACGGCAATCACCCTGGCGTCCGAGAGCGACGCCGAGGTAGAAGTGCGGCATGTACGGGCGCAAGATGCCTTTGAACGTGAGGCGCCGGGCCTCGGTCGTCCGCAGCGCGATGGCGGCTCGTAGATGTCTCTCCGCCTCGGACCAGCGCTCCGCCTCGACGGCGCTGAGGGCGAAGTTGTAGGTCTCTCGAAGGCCGCCTGCGGCGTACGCCGAACCGACGGAGGCGAGGACGAGGGTCAGGGCCGTCGCTGCGGCCCGCTGCCGCTCACCGCTCAGCGCCACCAGCCGGCTTCCCGGAAGTACTGGTCGACGCTGAGCCGCTCGAACTCGAGCAGGCACTCCCGCTGAGCGTTCTCGAGCACGATCAGCTCACACGACCGCTCTTCTTCAGACTCCGGATGAGAGAGGGCGATCGTCCAGACCCCCTCGGGCAGCTCCAGGACGAGGGGTGTTTCGCGTGGGGCGCCCAGCGGCAGGACGCGTCCGTCGGCCGCTTCGACACGCTCGACTCGACCCCAGGGGATGGCGTCGACGAGAGCGGTGCCGGTCGGCTCGACGACCGGCTCGACGGAGGCGACCTGGGCGGTCACCTTCGGTTCGAGGCGCTCGGCGGAGGGCCGAGTGCGGACGACGGTGGTCAGCGTTGCGCCCACGACGAGCAGCAGGAGCGCTGCTGCGATCGGGTGGGTTGGCCGCTTCGGCCTCGCTGGACTCTGTTCGTGCACCGTCGACGATTCTGGCCGAAAGAGCCCAGACTGACAAACCGGCGGGGACGGCCCGCTTGCCCGGTGCGCCGGATCGCCGCGCACCATAGAATCCGTCGATGGCCGTTCCGTCCGAGCGATCTCGACAAAACCCGTCTGTCGTCTGGGCCCTACTGGTGCTGGGCGTGGTCCTGCTCGCCGGGGCGGAGCGCGGCGTGCGGGCGCTCTCCGCCGGTCCCTGGTCTCCGACCGGCTCGGCTCGGTGGATCTGGGCGGTCACACCGGAGGAGGCGCCGGCCGGCACCGCCTTCTTCGTCTATCGGGACTTCGACCTCGAAGGGTATGCCGGGCGCGCCCAGCTCTCCTTTCGCGGCGATGAAGAAGCGTTTGTCTACCTGAACGGCACACTGCTCGCTGCAGAGACCCTTCGCGACCACGGCGAGCTTTCGACCTACGAGGTCGGGTTCCTGCTAGAGCCCGGCGCCAATCGGATCGCCGCCGAACTTCGGAGCGGTCGAGGGGCGGGCGGCTTCCTACTCGACCTGGTGGTGGAGGGGCCGCACCCGACTCGAGTGGGAACCGACCTCGACTGGTGGGTCAGCCGAACGTACGTCGATGGCCTGCTCGTCGCGGGCGAGCCGGTTCCCGGCGCCGAGCCGGTCGAGGTTCGGTCGCGGCCGGACTCCGGGCGGGGTGAGCGGCCGCGAGCGGGTGGTGCGCGGAGAATCTTCGGCGACCTCGTCACCGCTGAGGAAGCGCGACATGCTCGCTGGGCGCAGTCCGAGCGCACCGCTGATGGGTGGCGCCCCCTCGGCGTGCCAACGGTGAGCTCTCCGCCGCTTGGCCGGACGGTCACCTTCGACTTCGGGCGCGAGATGACCGGCTACGCCAACGTCGTCTTTGGTCGTAAAGAGGGCGCTCGCGCGCTGGTGTTTGTCGGCCAGGAGCCGCCCGATCCCGAGGCCGATCGACCGGCGGCATTCCTGATGAACCCGATCGGCCGGAAGTCGTGGAGCGATGCGAGGCCGCGGAGCTTCCGCTACCTGACCGTGGTGGCGACCGCCGAGATGGTCGGCGCGCGCGTCCTGCCGGTGGTGCCGAGGCTCGCACAGAGCGCACTCACGACGGCCGCTCCAGCCGAGGGCGTCTTCGGGCTCGAGTCGCTCGGGCTACGCCCGCCGGTTGAGAACGAAATTCGGAGCGAACTCGAGCGCCTCGCGAGCGTCGCCGCTGGGGAGGGCGTTTAGCGCGTTGCGCGCCTCCTCCGCGTAGCCGGCCGCTAGCTCGAACGCCTCATCGACGGTCCCTTCGGCCTCCACCAGGTCGAGAATCTCCTGGGGGGAGACGCGCTGGAAGTCGCCGTCCTCGAGTACGTGCTCGATCAGCGCCCGGCGCTCCGCGTCGATCCGAGGGAGGAGCAGGATCAGCGGTAGCGTCAGTCGTCCCTCCTTGAGGTCGGAGAGCACCGGCTTGCCCATCTCGGCCTCCCGGCCGGTGAAGTCGAGCAGGTCGTCGACCAGCTGGAACGACAGGCCGAGGCAACGACCGTAGCGGGCCAGAGGCTCCACGAACTCGAGTCGCTGGGGATACATGACCGCCGGGATGGAGCAGGCGGCCGCGAACAGCTGCGCCGTCTTGCGTTCGGTGATCTCCAGATACTCCTCGAGGGTCAGGTCGATCTTCGCCAGACGATCGAGCGCGAGCAGCTCGCCCTCGGTCATCCGCAGGGTGCCGTCACAGAGCACCCGAATCACCTCGATGTTGCCGTGTTCGATGGCCATCCGCATGGAGGTGGTGTAGAGCCAGTCGCCGAGGAGCACGGTCCGTGCGTTGCCCCAGAGATGGTTCACCGTCTTGCGACCGCGCCGGAGGTTCGAATGGTCGATGATGTCGTCGTGAATCAGCGTCGCGTTGTGAATCAGCTCGACGACCGCGCCGTAGGTGACCTCTTCGTCGCTGTCGCGACCGAGGAGGCGAGCGCACAGCAGCAGCATCGCCGGGCGAATCCGCTTGCCGCCGCCCGAGAAGATGTACTCGCCCGCCTGGTCGACAAACGGAACGTCACATTCCAGGTTGCGCCGGAAGACCTCTTCAGTCTTCTCGAGCTTGTCCGAGACCAGACTCAGGTACCGCTTCGCCGAGTGGAGTTGTACCGAGGGCTGATGATCAACCGTCAAAAGGTGCCCTCGTCTTCCGCGTCGAACGGCTCCACCGGTTCAAACTCCGAAACCTCCGCCAACCGGCCGTCCCTGAATCGGTAGGCCTTTCCGGCCTCGAAATACCACCAGGTGATCTCTTCATGGGTCGCGAGTTTCATTCGGTCGATCTTGGCGGGAATGCCCATCTCTTCGTAGGTCGCACGCTCGTCCTCGGTGTCGAGCGCCGCGACGAAGCCACGGAAGCGCTCGAGGAACGAGGTGTCTGCGACGACAACCTCGAGTCTAGGCTGGCCGTCTCCTCCCGTCGCCTGAGGGAGTGGCATGCGCTCCAGGGTGTAGAAGCGCTCTCCCGTCGGAACCCGCACGCTCAGGCCGACGACCAGGTCGAATTGATTGAAGTGTTCGTTGGCGTGCCATTCGATGCGGAAGTTCCCGTTCTGGTCAGTCTTGGTGACTCGCCGGACCAGATCTCGACGAACCCTCTGGAGCTTCTTGATGTCGAACGTGCGGTGCGAAGCCTCGAGTACGACCTCTAAGTCGTCGAGAGCCTGACCGGTCGAATCCGTCACCTTGCCCGTGACTCGAACCGCGTCTGCTACCGCCTTCGTCTCCTCGGCCGCCGTCGGTTGCATCGACGGCGCCACGAGTGCGACGCAAACAACAAAAAAGCGCAGTTGCAGTGGCCCCCTGGGAGGTCGTAAATCCCTCGACCCGCCCGCTCGTGCATTATACGGCAGCGCCCGAGGGTTGTCCGGGACGCTCGGCGGCGCCGCTAGTCCTCCAACCAGGCGAGACCTTCCGGCGGGCTGAAGGTGCGTTGCGGGTCTTCGAGCGGGCGATAGACGCCGAGTGCGAAGCGCGTGAGGTTCCCCTCCACGTCGTGGTAGCTCAGGGCGACGAGCCGGCCGCTCGCCCGGTCGAGCTCGAACACGGCATCCCGAATCTCCGCCTGCGCCGCATCTGCGGTCGACTCCAAGCGAACTTCGACCCGGTCGGAGCCTTCTGAGAGCACCGCCGCCGAGTAGCTGTGACGGAGTTGATCGAGGCTGAGTCTCAGGAGATCGAGGCCTACCTGGTCCGCCTGGCCGAGTACGTCGCGACGGCCGGTGCCGTCGTCCGCGTTCCAGGTCCACGCGATGCGATCGCAGAGGAGGAAGCTCTTCGGCAGCGGCTCCGTGTAGTCCCAGCGGAGGCACTCGCCGGCTTGGTCGCCGTCGAGCAGCCGCATCGCCATCACGCCGCTCTCCTCGTCGGGGGTCGAGAAGCCGTTGGGCGTGAAACTCTGAACGAAGTCGACTCGGAGCGGCGAGGCCGCGGTCAGTCCCTCCCGCGCAGCGGAGACGTGACTCCAGGCGGCCTCCTCCGCGAACGCAGCGGAGCTCGCGAGGGCGAGCGCGAGCAAGACGGTACCTAGACTCCTCACACTCACGTCAACGCTCGAAGGGGGCGGTTTATTCGCCGCCCTAGTGCTTGAAGTGGCGGCGGCCGGTCAAGAGCATCGCAATGTCGTGCTCGTCGGCGGCGGCGATCACCTCGTCGTCCCGCTTGCTTCCGCCGGGCTGCACGATCGCCTTCACACCGGAGAGCGCCAGAGCGTCGAGACCGTCGCGGAAGGGGAAGAAGGCGTCGGAGGCCGCCGCGCAGCCGGCGATCTTGAGCTCGGCCTTGTCGACCGCGATCTTGCACGAATCGACCCGACTCATCTGCCCGGCGCCGATGCCGACCGTCTGATGTGCGTTGGCGATCACGATCGCGTTCGACCGCACGTGGCGGCAGACCCGCCAGGCGAGCGACAGGGCACGCCGCTCGTCGTCGGTCGGCTGCCGTTGGGTCGGACAGGTCCACTCGGCCGGGTCGTCGGGCTCGGTGTCTTGGCTCTGGACGAGGAAGCCGCCGTCCACCGGCCGAATCTCGAGCGGTGTTGCCGACCCGTCGAACGGCGGGCACTTGAGAAGTCGAAGGCTCTTCTTGCGCGAGAAGTGATCCGAGGCGCCCTCTGAGAAGGCTGGGCCGACGATCACCTCTACGAACAGCTTGCCGACCGTCTGAGCGAACTCGCCGCCCGCGGGCCGGTTCAGGGCGACGATCGAGCCGAACGCGGAAGTCGGATCGCAAGCCAGCGCGCGCTCGTAGGCTTCGGACACCGACTCACCGACGCCGAGGCCACACGGGTTGCCGTGTTTGACAATGGCGACGGCAGGCTGTCTGAAGAGAGCCACCAGGCGGCGTGCCGCATCGGCGTCGAGCAGGTTGTTGAACGAGAGTTCCTTCCCCTGGAGCTGTTCGAAGCCGCCGAGGACGCCCTGGCCGCCAAGGGTCCGATAGACGGCCGCCTTCTGGTGAGGGTTCTCGCCGTAGCGAGGCCGCAGTTCGCGCTTGAGATCCATCAGGAGGTGGGTCGGGAACGCCTCGCGTCCCTCCTCGCTCTTCTGCTCGAGCCACTCCGAGATTGCCGAGTCGTAGGCTTCGGTGTGTCGGAACGCCTTGACCGCCAAGCGCCGGCGAAGCCCCTCGGGGACGACGCCTTCGCTCGCTTCGAGCGCCGCGAGAATCTGCGTGTAGTCCTCTGGGTCGACCACGACCGCAACACCGCGGTGATTCTTGGCCGCGGCTCGGAGCATCGCCGGTCCGCCGATGTCGATCGACTCGACCACCTCTTCGAACGAGGCGTCGGCCCGCGCCGCCGTCTCCCGGAAGGGGTAGAGATTCACCGCGACCAGGTCGATCGGTTTGATGCCGTGCTCGCGAAGTTCGGCGAGGTGTGAGCCCTGCCCGCGATCGGCCAAGATGCCGCCGTGGATCCTGGGGTGGAGGGTCTTCACCCGGCCGCCGAGAATCTCTGGATGTCCGGTGACCTCCGAGACTCGCACCACCGAAAGGCCGGCCTCGGACAGGGCGTGCGCCGTGCCGCCGGTCGAAAGGAGTTCGATGCCGAGGTTGGTCAGGCCTTGCGCAAACTCGACAAGTCCGCGTTTGTCGTAGACCGAAAGGAGGGCTCGTTGTGCTTTCAGCATGTTTTATTGTTCCGAGCCGCCGCTCAGCGGAAGTTGCCGCGTGTCGCCGCCGCCGGCCTCGAGCCAGACGTAGCGCAGGACCGCGCCGACGTCGCTGACCGCGTGACTCAGCGCCAGCGACCCGACTGCGAACGCCACCGACCGATCGTCGAACTTCTCGGTCCCTGGGGGGCCTCCGACCCGGCGGTACTCACGCCCGATGGTCGGATAGAGCCGGCGGCCTCGGGCCAGCGTTCGATCGAGAAGCGGCGTCACGCCTTCGGCCCCCGAGAGCTCGCGCCCCTCGCCGTAGAAGACCAGCGAGTAGCGTTCCTGGGCGCGCTCGACGTAGCGGAGGTAGTCGTTGAAATATTGGCCTTCGCGCGGATCGGTGTCCGCGGCGCAGAGTGGGTTGTTCACGTCGGCGACGTAGTGAGAGAGAACGCCGAGACGGTAGACGATGTCCCGGAACGGACGGTGTGCCCGGATCGCCTCGATAGCTCGCTGCGTCTCCGCCTGAACTCGCTGCTCGAGTTCCGCCTCCGGGCGGCTCTCCTGTCCACATGTGCGGCTAATACCGCCCGGTGCCTCTGCGCCGTCTCGGTAGGCGGCAAGATTGCGATCGATCTGCCGTCGCAAGTCGGGTGGAGCGATGCTCATGGCGTGCTCGGCGATGAGCTTCTGGGTCTTCTCCGTCCAAGCGTGGGCGGCGCTGGGCGCCAGCCCGACCCCGACGCAGAACGCTGCGGCGAGGGTCAGAATCGAGGTGTAAGCTGCTGTCGCACGCCGCCCCATGGCGGTCGTATTGTATGCCTACCGAGCCTCGATTGAACCCGGATCATCGGCTCGATGTTTCGGGTCTGCGCTGCCCGGTTCCGCTCCTGATGACAGCCCGCTGTGTCGACGCTCTTGAGCCCGGCGAACGGCTCTTGGTTACCGGCGATGACCCAGAACTCGAACTCGACGTCCGCCGCTGGTGCACCGAGGCGGGACACCGTCTTGTCCATGCCGAACGGGCCGGCAACGCGGCTCGCTGTCTGATCGAGAAGGGGGACAGGAAGCGCTCGAAAGGCAACCTTCAGGGCGAAGCCTTGTGATTCGACGAGAGCCCCACCGATGCCGCGCCCCCGGTGCCAGCCTTGGCCCCCACGCCGCCCAATAGGAGGGCTTGTCAAGGGAGGGCCCTCCCTTGGCTCCGATCAACGCGACAGCTTCGCGATGCGCTTCTGCGCCGCGTCGTAGTGCCGCGACGTCTGCGGCACGTTCCGGTACGCCGCGATCGCCCGCTCGTTGTTGTCGAGCTTGCGGTCGTAGAGCTGGCCGGCCTCCCACCAGGCGTCGGAGTTGCCGCTCGGGAAACCGGAGGCGAGCTTCTCGAAGGCCGACGCCGCGAGATCGAACCGCTTCTCGTCGTCGTAGAGCTGCGTGAGTCGCTGGAGCGCCTTCTCGGCGTGCGGCGTTCGGCCGTAGAGCTCACTGACCATGCGATAGGTCATGAGCGCCGCCGGCACCCGTCGACCCACGACCGGGTCATTGGCTTCGATCTTCCCAGACAGTTCGAGAGACGCCTTTGCCATCAGCGCGAGGGGAGCCCACGAGGAGTTGGGGAAGCTGGTCGCGGTGCGGTCGAAGATCTCTCGCGCCTGCGTCTCTCGATTCGAGCGGCTGGTCATCATCATCAGCTCGCCCTGGCGATAGCTCGCCTGCGCCGACTCGCGTGCCGTCGGGAAGCGACTCTGTACCTCGACGAAGCCGGCCAAGGCTTCGTCGATGCGCCCGGCGCCGACGTGCGACTCCGCAATCCCGAGGTAGGCGCCGGCAACGCGACTGCTCCTCGGGAAGCGCTGCAAGAACTCTTCGAAGTCGGAGATGGACGCGTCGAAGAGGCCGGCCTTCAGTTTGTCGAGGGCGACCTTGTACTCGTTGTCTCCCGAGTTCGACGTGGGAGCGGGCTTGGACGGTTGCGCCGCCTTGGGCTCCGGTTCGGCTGGTGTGGGCTCCGCGGTCTGGGGTGGCGGTGCCGGGGCCGACGTCTCCGCCGGCGGCGAGTCGCCTTCCGGGAGATCGGGCGGTTCGAGATCGGCGATCGGCGATTCGGCGACGGCGTCCGGATCGAACCGGGGGGCTGCTGTGACCTCGACTCGCTCGCCCGCCGGCTCCTCGGAGGTGGCGGCGGCCTGCCGACTGTCGACCTCGGGTGCAGAGGGTCGGAGCAGCATGAACGCGCCGACGACCCCGACGAGTGCGAGGGCCGCGACGGCGCCGATGAGCACCTTCCGGTTCTTGGTGAAGGTCTGGGTCGAGCTCCTGAATATGCGCGACGTGCCGCGTCCGATGCCCTTGAGCTCGTTGACGAGTCCGAGGCGGAGCTGATCTTCGAGCAGACTGACCGCCTGGATCAGCTGGTTGACCGAGGCGTAACGATCCTCGGGCTCCGTAGCGAGGCACTTGAGGCAGATCGGGTCGAGCTCCGACGGCACCTCGCTGTTGATCTGGCTGGGCAGGTTGAAGCGCCCGACCGGGACGCGGCCGGTGAGCATTTCGTAGAGCACCACGCCGGCAGAGTAGATGTCGGTGCGGTGGTCGACCTGGGCGGCGTTCTGCGCCTGCTCGGGCGACATGTAGTGGAGCGTCCCCATGCTCGCCTCGGCGGTTGACAGGGTGCCCATCTCACGAGAAATCGACTCGACCTTGGAGATCCCGAAGTCGGCCAGCTTTACGACCGAGAAGTCGTCTGAGACCAGGATGTTCCGCGGGTTCAGGTCGCGGTGGATGACGTTTTCGCGATGCGCCGCCTCGAGGCCACGGGTGACTCCGCGGAAGACGGAGAAGGCCTCCTGGAGGGAGAGCCGTCGCTGTCGGAGTACATCGTCGAGCGACGAGCCCGGCACGTACTCCATGACGAAGTAGAGCGTCTCTTCGTCCTGGTCTTTGTCGATGATCTGAACGATGTTCGGGTGGCTCAAGAGCGCCACGGCCTTGGCTTCACGGTTGAAGCGCTCGACCCGCATCTCGTCTTGCGCGAACTCCTGCGGCAAGACCTTTACCGCGACGATGCGATTGAGAGACGGTTGGACGGCCTTGTAGACCTGGCCCATCGCGCCCTTCCCGATGGCGCCGAGAATCTCGTACTGGCCGATTCTGCGCGGATGCTCGTCGCTGCTAGCCATGGGTCTCGAACCGAAGCGCGTCGTCCCCGATGGTGATCTCGTCGAGATCCCTCAGCCGCCGCTCTTCGACCTTTCTTCCGTTAACTATGGTACCGAATTGGCTTCCCAAGTCGACTATCCAGTAGGCGTCCTCGCGCCACTCGATCCGGCAGTGCTCCTTGGAGGCCTGCGGCACCCGCAGCTCCATGTCGCATTTGCTCGAGCGACCGATGAGCACGCCTTCCTGAGTGAGCTCGAGGGTCTGTCCGTGATCGGCGCCCGCCGAAACGTAGAGTCTCGCGGCCGCTCCGGCGGCACTCGCCTCGGCCGCGCGCCGGATGCCGAGGGTGTTGACTCGCGGTTCGATCTCGAGCGTGCGAATCGGGAACGGGATGGTGATCCCTCGCCGGTGGAACTCCTCCCAGATCTCGGTGCGCGCGTCGCTCTCGACCCGGGGCCGAGCGGCGATGTCCTCGATCCAGGCACGCAGCTCGTAGGTGATCGAGCTGTCGCCGAATTCGGTGACAAAACACTCGGGCGATGGCTTCTCGAGAATGCCGTCGACTCTGCGGGCCGCGGCGAGGATCGCCGCCTTGGCCCGGTAGGGGGGCGTTCGGTAGTGAACGCCGACGTAGACCCGCTCCAGGTGGAGGGGGTGAGGGTAGTAGTAGTTGATGATCTCGCGGTTCGCGATCTCGGAGTTCGGGTAGATCAAGTTGTCGTTGTCACGCGTGCGCAGCTGCGTCGTGCGCCAGGTGATGTCGACCACTCGCGCCTCGACGTCGCCCACACGGATCCAGTCGTTGATCCGGTACGGTCTTTCCAGTGAGATCACCAGGCCGCTGAAGAAGTTCCCCAGAATCGGCTGGAGAGCGAGACCCAGCACGAGGGAGGTGATCGCGCTCGTGGCCAGAATGCCGGTGAGCTCGACGCCGGCAGAGCTCAGAACGACGAAACCCGCGATCAGGTAGGCGACCGAGACGAAGACCGGCGGCAGGAGCGGCGGCAGCCGCACGCCCCGCGAATGGAAGAGGTGGAAGTCGAAGTAGTAGATCGCCGCCACGCGAATGGCGAAGACCACCGCAGCGAAGATGAAGACCAGGTAGAGGGGCGGTTCGAGGCGCGCGAACTCGGGGACGTTGAAGAGGGTGACAACCTTCAGCCCCGCCGCGATGGCGCCGATCGTGATCGGGAAGGCGAGCTGCTTGATCAGACGCAGCCGCCTCCGAAGGAAGCCGAGCGCCGAGAGCAACACGACGACGACGACCAGACCCGCGCCGATAGCTAGCGCCTGCGTACCGTTCAACTCGTACCCTCCACCTTACCTAGCGCGAAATCCCCGGTGACAGGCTCAGCCGAGCGCTCACCAGTAGGCGGAGCAGACTCTCGGAAGCCCCCAGAACCCTCAGATCTTACGACCCCAAAAGGATAGCAGGAGCGTCAACAGTCAATTGGCGATGCGGGTATCTGTCCAGAACGCGCGACCACTACCGGCCGTAGCTGTAGCCGCGCCGCGCCTTGACTCGCACCTTCCGGGTCTTCGACTTCACTCGGAACTCGCGATAGCCCATCTCGCCCGCCGGCGCCTCGGACTTGAAGCTCAAGAGGTAGTAGCCGGTGTTGTACCGCGAGATGTCGCGCAGCGGATCGAGGAAGCGGTTGAACGTGGCGAAGTAGATGCCGCCCGTGTCGTCGGCCAGCTGACTCAGGAAGTTGTTCGATGGCGACTGGTTGCTCGAGCCCGAGAGATCGATCGGGTAGACCGCCATGTTGCTCGTGTTGAGCGCCGCCTTCATCCCCGGGTAGTAGCGCACATCGGCGCCGCCGAGAGCAGAGTCGGGGCTCGCGAAACCGAGCGTGAAGATCACCATGTTCTTGCGGCCGATGATCGGTCGTGAGGCGTCGGCCACCAGCTGCACCGCATGCTCCATCCGGCGGGCGGAGCGGCCGATGTCGGCGACGTGGGGGAGGTTCGCCGTCAGCGACGGTCCGCGCCCAGGGTGCTCGCGCCGCGCACGAGTCGAGGGGCGCATGGCGCTCGTCTGCTTGTTGAGCGTCGCCGCCTCGATGGCGTCTTTGATCGCGAGACGCTCCTGGCTGAAGTCGAGCTGTACAGACAGCTCGTGGTCGAAGTGAACGACCGCGATCCAGTCCGATGGCGCCATCTCCTGATCGACCCAGAGCTTTGCTTCGCGAGCGGAGCGCAGTCGGTTCGATGTCAGTGCCGCACGGTCCGCCGCGTTGGTCGTCTGGTCGTGGAAGAAGAGAACGAAGTACCGACTGGCCGGGAGGTCCGGAGGTGGGAACCCCTCGGGAGCCGGCGTCGGGTTCTCGGGCCGTGGCGGCAGATCTTCGTACCGAGATGAGTAGAAGGTGACGCCAGTGATCTCGCGCGGCTCGCCGCCTTCCTCGACCACAAAATCGTCTGCGGTCAGCCCCTTGACCACCCGGCCGCGGCGATCGGTTGCCAATACGTCGACCAGAATCTCGACGACATCCATCTGCCCTCCGAAGCGAGCCGCCGGCTCTTCCGCCGGTGCCTCCTGGGCGAGCGCGTGGGGCACTCCGAGGAGCAACGACCCGAGGAGAACCATCCCAAGCTGTACCTTCATTGCCACCTCCGTCCGCCTAGCCTACCTGCCGCCAGGCTGTTGCGTGTGACACCACCTTGACTCTTGGCCTAGAAGGCCGCTATAAAACGCCCTTGGGCAACCGGCCACCAGGCTCTTGCCCAAGAGTGCCCAGATAGCTCAGCTGGTAGAGCACCTGACTGAAAATCAGGGTGTCGGTGGTTCAAGTCCGCCTCTGGGCACCATTGAGAATCAGTGGTTTCGGCGATCTAGAGTCCGGGCGATTCGGAGGCCGGTAATCACCCGGTAGCCACGACTCGCCCGTTTGCTCACGAGCCCGCGGGCACGGGCACGGTTCGTTCCCAATGCGAATCGAGGATCGGTCCGCCTCGCATCCGTGAGCACCACTTCGTTCTTCGTTTTTGTTCGGGCGCCATGGGGAGGCGTGCCGAGCTTCAAGAAGATTGGCGAGGCACGATTCGAAGTCTGCGAGCACAGCGGAGCGGACGGCTGCCGCGCTGAGGAGGGCTGAATGTCGTCCATCATTGCCCTCAAGACCCGCGTGCTACAGTCGCTCTACCACATACCCAGCTACATCCTTCGTCGAGCTCGAGGGCGTTTCTGAATGGTGAAATCGATGCTGATCTCCCTCTTCAAGCGTCGCCGATCGGCCGTCGGTCCCGAGACGGCCCGTCGGTATTTGAGAGCTCCCCGGTTATCGGCCGGGTGGAGGAGGCTCTGGCGTTGCGCCGCTCTGTGCCTCTTCGGCTCGCTCGCCGCGGCGGCATTCTCACCCGTCGCAGCGGCCTCACGCCCGATCAAGCCGTCGGCGGTGCAGCAGATGACGATCCTGCTCCAGGACAAGCGCTCCTGGACGCCCGCCCAGAAGAAGCTCGATACCGGCTTGATCTATGAGATCAAGCGTCGCAACGGCACCTTTCCGACCGGTCTTTCGAAGCTGCGCACCGGCGCACCGGTCGAAACCGACGGTCGGGTGCTGGTGGACATCCGAGCCACCGTCTCACCCGAGTTGCTGAAGGCGATCGAGGAGCTGGGGGGTACGGTGATCAACCGCCACGAGCGCTTCGACGCGATTCGCGCGAGGTTGCCTGTCCTTGAGATCGAAGGACTCGCCGCGCGCGGCGACCTCGCCGGAATCCGCCAGGCTGGGCGGATGATGCTCTCGAAGATCAACACCTCGGAGGGTGATGGGGCACACCGCGCTGACGTAGCCCGCAACTTGTTTGGCGTCGACGGCAGCGGGGTCAAGGTCGGCGTGCTCTCGGACAGCGTCGACGAACTCTCCAATCTCCAAGCCAGTGGCGACCTGCCTCCCGGCGTGACGGTCTTGGCCGGACAGAGTGGCAATCCGGGCACCAGCGAAGGCACGGCGCTTCTGGAGATCGTCTTTGACCTGGCGCCCGGCGCCGACCTCTTCTTCGCCACCGCCAACGGTGGCGAGGCGCAGTTTGCCCAGAACATCCTCGACCTTCACGCGGCAGGTTGCGACGTGATCGTCGACGACGCGCTCTACTTTGCGGAGGGCGTCTTCCAGGACGGCGTGGTGGCTCAGGCGGTGGAGACCGTGTCGGCGGCGGGGACCCTCTACTTCTCGTCGGCTGGCAACTCCGGGAACCTCAACGACGGCACCGCAGGGGTGTGGGAAGGCGACTACGTCGGCATCTCGCTGCCACCGCCTCTTGTTGGATTTGCGACGTCGGCTCTCGATTTCGGCGGCGGCAACAACTCGAACGAGATGACCGAGCAGGCGCTCAACGACGCTCCGTTCTTCACTTTGCAATGGGCCGATCCACTCCTCGGATCGGGCAACGACTTCGATCTGTTTCTCCTCGACTCGACTCTTACCTCCGTCATCGGTGCGTCCACGTCGGTGCAGGACGGTGACGACGATCCATTCGAGATCATCGCCTCGGTCGGCGTAGACGACTCCGGCAACCGCTTGGTCGTCACGAAGTTCTCGGGAGACGACCGGTTCATGCACCTGAACGTCCACCGAGGTCTCCTCGCGTTCGGCACCGACGGGCAGATCTTCGGTCATCCCGGTGCCGAGTCCGCCGTCGCGCTGGCGGCGACCTTTGTCGACGATGCCGGTGGCGCCGGGGGAGTCTTCAACGGCACCGAAGTCGTCGAGACCTTCAGCTCGGACGGCCCGCGGCGAATCTTCTTCGAGGCTGACGGCTCGCCGGTGGCGCCGGCCGCCGGAGCGCCGGAGGGAGTCGCGAGCATCGTCCGCCAGAAGCCGGACATCTGCGCCGCTGACGGCGTCTCGACCGCTACGCCGGGCTTCGAACCGTTCTTCGGCACCTCAGCCTCGGCGCCGCATGCCGCCGGGATCGCCGCTCTGCTCAAAGAGCTCTGGCCCTCGGCCAGTGTCCGCGGCTTCGACGGGCTCTTGCGCAGCACCGCTCTCGACATCGAGGCTCCAGGCTTCGACCGCGACTCGGGCTCCGGGATCATCATGGGCGACACCGTGCTCAATTCGGTGATCTTCGCCGACGGCTTCGAGTCGGGGAACACCTCGGCCTGGACGGAATGACGTGGGCTCGGCGAGCGTCAAGATGAGCAGCCGGCGCGAGTATCCGCCCAGCTCAGCATGGCCGTCAGGCCAGACTCGGGCCCAGCGAGCTCTTCATGTCGTTCTCGCCCTGCTGCTCCTGACGGTTCCCGCGAGCGCGGGTACGCTCGAGGTGCTCGGCAACTCGGCCACCGTTGGCGCCTTCGGTTTGCGTGCGACCCTCGGGGCCATCTGCAGTACGGACGACATCATCGTTCCGCCGGGTACGGTAAGCAGCGACCAACTCGCCTGCGACTCGATCACGGCCGCCAATGTCGAGGTGGTGGCTCCGGGCTCGACTTTCACCGCCGGTGAAAGGGTAGTCCTCATGAACGGCTTCTCCGTCGCCGCGAACGCGCCGTTTGTCGTCGAGATCGACAGCTCGGTCGATTCTCCGTACGCCTTCCTCACCAACGGCAGCCCGACGTCGGAGACGGTCTACAACGCGCGCTTCGACCTGGACCTCGACGCGATGACCTTGGAACTCGGCGAGTCCATCGCAGTCTTCGAAGGCCTCCTTTCGAACGGCACCTCGATCTTCAGGCTTCTGGTTCGCCGAAACGCCGCGCCGGCCGAGAACCGACTGATCTTGCAAGCGCGCGACGACGTCGTCGGTGATCTCGTCGAGCACCCGACGGCGTTACCGCTGCCCTCGGGGAGCAATCGAATCCAGATCTTCTGGCAGATGGGAGCCGGTACGGGTGAGTTCACCGCGTCGATCAACGGTTCGGCGTTCGACGGCTTGACGGGTCTCGAGAACGCCTCGAACCGCATCGACTCTGTGCGACTCGGCCTCGTTCTGGGGCCGATGGTGGTGACCAGCAGCGGCTTCCTCGAGACCGACGACTTCTTCTCCTGGCGCTAGGGCGAGAAGTGTCGTAGGGAGCCTCAATGACGGGCGACGCCAACTCCTACCTCGCCTTCTTCGCGGTGACTCTCGTCGTGTACCTTATCTACTTGGGCGTCTATCGAGCGTTCCTCAAGCGACTCGAGTCCCACCATCCCGAAGTCTGGAACGAGTTGGGCAAACCGACGCTCGTGCTGAACAACGGCATTGCGAACGGGTGGGCGACAGGAAAGTTCATTCTGCTCAGCCGATATCGCGCGCTGGAAGACGAATCGCTGTCGAGGCTAGGAGTGGCGGTGAAATGCCTGCTTCTCGTGGGGCTGGTTCTCTTTGTCGTACTGGTAGTTCTACAGCCGAAGTAGGAGTCCGTCCACTCCACAGGTCGAAGCTGCGCCTCCGGCGCTCAGGCCGGCGAACATTCGTGTGGTACTTCCTCGAACGGGCCAGAATGTAGACTTCCAGCACACAGCTGAAGGGAGACCTACGATGAAGGAGCGGCGATTCCTCTACTTTGCCCTGGGGGTGCTGGCGGTCATCAGTGTCGGTGCGGTCACCAATCAAGTGAGCCCCGCTGGGGCTCCCGGCCTCGGTATCGGCGACGAAGGCATCATGTTCCCTGATGGAACGGTGCTGACCACGGCCGATACTCGACGGGCGTTCTACCTGACGGACATCGAGTACCTGCCTTCCTTCATCAGTCTCCTTGCCTGCCAGGAGGGCTACCACTTCGCCTCCTTGGGAGAGATCGCGGAGGTCACCAACCTCCGGTACGCCTCCGAGTTGGATGACGCCCATTCGAAAGAAGACAGCGGAGAGGGCCCCCCTGCGGAGCGAGGGTGGATCCGCACCGGGCGAGATAGCGGTACGAACAGCTCGCCTGGCTCCGGCAACTGCGAGCTCTGGGCCTCGATCGACAATGCTCACTACGGCTCAGAAGTGGCGTACTGGCAGGGATTCCCGGGAGTTCAGGACGAGGATCGGTTCGGAGTCTGGTACCCCTCCTCGAGCCGTTGTGACGTCCTCAGGCGCGTGTGGTGCGTTCAGGACTAGACTTCCGTACCAGTTCTGAGCCTCTCCTAGCCAGTCCGAGAGTTCGACGATCGTGGGTATCGATCGATACGTCGAGTTGCTCGGCCAGGCGGTGCGCCCGAGCGGCCTCTACTTTGCCGAGAAGGATGCTCGGCAAGTCGCCGTCCCGACCCGTTTTGGTGAAACCTGTCGCTGGCAAGTGCGGCTCAGCTTGCCAAGATAGTGAGGCTTGCTACGCGCCGTCACCTTTCTCTCGCCCGGTATTCCACTCGAGCTCTTCGGCTTCGTGACGGAGCACCTTGCCCGCGAACTCGGCAGGGAGGTTCGTCTCGTTTCCGAAATACGGCACTCGGGACCGATGGAAGGCGATGACGATCCGTTCGCCGGCGGCCAGGCCGACGTGGGCTTTCTCTGCTCGCCGTCGTATCTCTACTTGAGCTCGCTCGAGCGCCCATCGGTCGAACTGGTGCCGGCCGGACTCGTGTTCAGCGATCCTCGGACTGCTGGCCGGCCGGTCTACTTCTCGGAGGTGATCGTGCGCCGCTCGGACGAGGCCTCGTCTTTGGCGGATCTGCGCGGGCGGGTGTGGGGGTTCAACGACCGCTGCTCCTTGTCGGGCTACTTCTCTGCACTTCAGCAGGTCGAACACTGCGAGCCGTCCGGTGAGTTTTTTGCGCGCATGGTCTGCACGGGCTCGCATTGGAGCTCGATCGAGTCGGTTCTCGACGGCGGCATCGACGGCGCGGCGATCGACTCGAACGCGCTCCAGAACTACTACGCCGTGCGGCCTAGCCTGCGCGAAGAGCTGCGGGTAGTGGAATCGCTCGGCCCCTTCCCGATCCAGCCGATTGTTGTCCGCTCCGGCGACGCGCCCCTTCGCGATGGGATTGCTGCTGCACTGTTGGGGCTGGCCGGTGCGCCGGAGTTGCGGAGAGCGAAAGCGGAGTTTGGATTCGAGAAGTGCGTTCCCGTCGACGAGCAACTCTACGAGGGCGAGCGGCGGGCGCTCGAGACACTGGGAGTGTTGCGGAGTCGGCGCACACCCTTGTCGGGTCGTGCTTGCGAGTTGGGTACCTCCGCGACGATCGAGTCGCGCAGGCGGCGCTAGTCGTAGATCGCCTGGAGCACCGGAGTCGGCGACGACTCGCTGGAGACAAAACGAGCCCGCCCGGCGATGGCCTCTGAGGCCCCGGCGGAGAGGTACTACACGAGCGTTCGCTGAAATGGCGAGTGTGGACTTCCCTAACTCACCGTCGACGGACCGTTCTAGCTGACGCGCACCCAACAGCCACCGCGTCGACGGTCTCTCCCCGGACGTCACGAGATCTCGACGGATCGACGTCGGCTCGCGGTAGAGTTTTGGAAGTCTCCTCGCTGCCCGGGGACAGAAACTGCGTGTGCCGGTCCGGCCTTTGACTGGTCTTCGTAGCGACTACATGAAACTGCGAAAGTCGTTCTGCTGGATTCTCTTGCTGACACTCGGGCTGTGTCGCGCCTCGGAAGCAACCGGTTGCTACTCGCTGGGTTCGAGATCCGACACGGTAGAAACGGTCTCCCTCCTCACCCTCCTAACTCGTGCGCCTTACTACGACGGTCGCCGCGTCACGACGAATGGCGTACTGAGGACGGGGTTTGAGGCTGATGCCCTCTGCCTCTCGAGGGAGTCAACGAGCTTCGAGAGTGCGGGCATGTGCCTCGATCTCACGATCGATTGGAAAGCACTGGGGCAACGAGAACGCGACGTGAGGCGAGTGCTGGCGCAATGGGCTGGGAAGTTTGTCGAGGTCGAGGGGCTATTCTCGAAACGAGGGAAGCCCCTCTATGCTGGGAGCGTCAGCGAACTCTCCGCGGTCAGGACCACGGGTGGTGCCCAGAAGGAATACTGTCTGGACTACAGAGGGCCGTTGCTCCCCTCCGGTCTTGAGGATTCAGGAGCACCGCGGGAGACGTCTGCACCGAACTGTCGAGACACAACACAGACTCTAGTTCCCTCGACTTCCAAGGCCGTCTGTCTGGATCGCACCGAGGCGCTCGTCTGGGTGGGCATTCCCGAGCTGACAGATGGAGGCGTGCAGATCGATCAGTGGGAATCTGTGCGCTTCCAGTTGGAAACCCCGTACTCGGGCCGCGACATTCTGATGTTTAAGGCCTTTGACGAAACCACGTTCCTATTCGTTCTTTCGGACGGCCGACTGTATTCGTGGAACTCTGGTCAGCTTCGCGAAGTGGAGAGCGCCGAGGTAGACATGCTCAAGGGCCAGCCCTCGCGCGCGTACTACCGGGCCTTTTCTCTGGATAGAGAGGGCCGCATCGAGTGGAACGCCTTGCGCTGGATCACCGAGGATCTGAAACCCGCGACCATCTGGGAATCCGCTGGAGCTCGGCTCGAACGGTTCTACCCATCCGGAGAGGGCGTTACCTTCTTTGTCCTCGAGGGAGACGAGGAGAAGCGGTTTCGCTACGAGATGAGAGCCAAGGGTCGCGATTGAGAAGTTGGAAGGACTTGCGCGCAAGGAGGGCTCAGGAGGGAGTCCTCGGCTCGGGCGAAGCCGTCGCCCACCCTGGTTTCCCCGAGTGCGACGTACCACACGAACGTTCGGGACGGCGCTGCGCCGGATTCTAGTTCTCGATCGCCCGAAGAATGGGCGTCGGCGATGACGGAGTGGACTCAAACTGGGCCTCCGCGGAGACGGTCTCCGAGATCAGCCGCCCCGGATCCTCTACCTCCAAGCTTGCTCCCTCGATCGCCGACGCTGGGGTGAAGGAGAGCTGCCCCTCACTCTTCGCCAAAGTACCTCGGCACACCGACACAACGACGCCGGCGGTGTAGCCGCGGTCCCGAATGATGGCGCGCAGCTCAGCAGGGTCGATCCAGACCCCGTCCTCTGCCGTGACCCGAATGGTTCCTCCCTCCTCGAAGACCGCGTCGACGACACCCTCGATGCGCTGCATCGCCCGGGTGATGCCGCCCACACAGCCGGTGCAGCCACCGAGGTCGGTGATCTCGACTGTGGCGCCCTGAAATTCGGTCGAAGCGGCTGAGCCGGAGAGGAGAAGCGAGAGGACCAGGGTGGCAAGCATGGTGGTGAGTATCGTGCCATAGAGGTCTCCGGGGTCCTCGCTGCGGTGGATCGTTCTGCGGCGTCGGTGCACAATGGCCGGCATGCGATTCCTGACATCTCCCCACTTGAGCCCGGCGCGTTTCGGCGCGAAGCGCGTTCTTTCGGCCATTGCAGCCGCGGTGCTGCTGACCCTCGCCACCCCCTCCCTCGCGCAGATCCACCGCGTCTCGGACACCGTCCGTCAAGCCGATCTGTATCGCGAGGCCGAGGTTCTTCGCATGGTGCGCGTGCCGATGCGGGATGGCGTTCGCCTCGCCACGGAGATCTACCTGCCCAAGGATCGTTCCGGCCCGGTGCCGGTGATCTTCTGGCGCACGCCGTACAACTTCTCCGAGCTGGCAGGTTCAAATCCCAATCGGCCGAACGCGCGGCTCAAGTACGCGCTCGACGCGATTCGAAACGGCTACGCCTTCGTGACGCAGAACGAGCGCGGCAAGTTCTTCTCGGAGGGGGAGTGGGAGATCCTCGGGCACCCGCGCACCGACGGCTACGACGCACTCACCTGGCTCGCCGAGCAGCCCTGGTCGACCGGCAAGGTGGCGACGCTGGGCTGTTCGTCGACCGCCGAGTGGCAGATGGGCCTCGCCGCCATGAACCATCCGGCGCATGCCGCGGCGGTGCCGATGGGGCAGGGAGCCGGCATCGGTCGCGTGGGGCCGTACTTCGAGATGGGAAATTTCTACCGTGGCGGAGCGATTCAGCTGCCGATGGTGGTGTGGCTCTTCGGAGAACAGGTCTCGCCTCGCCCGACCTTCCCGGAGGGAGCCTCTCGCGAGGAGCTGGAGCGCATCGCGGGTTGGTTCGATCTGGCGGCCCGGCCTCCCCGAGTCGACTGGGCGACGAAGCTCCACGAGCTGCCGGTGGTCGAGATGATGGAGCGCAACGGAGGTGATCCGGGGCTCTTTGCTGCCGCTGCCCAAAGGATGCCGGACGACCCGGTCTGGTACGAGGGTGGCCTCTACCACGACAGCGAGGGCTTCGGCGTGCCCGCCCTCTGGGTCAACTCCTGGTACGACCTTGGCGTCTCACCAAATCTCGAGCTGTTCCGCCACGTGCGCGCCAAGGCCGACGCCGACGTTCGCGATGATCAATACATGATCGTCGCGCCGACTTTGCACTGCGCCATGTATCGGCTGACCGACCCGGTTGTTGTTGGTGACCGGAACATGGGAACGGTCGACTTCGGCTTCGACGACATCGTGATCGACTTTCTCGACCGCCACATGAAGGAGCAGACCGCCGAGGAAGCCGGACGCTACGACCGCGAGACGCCGCGCGTGCGCTACTTCGCCATGGGCGACGCACCCGATCGCGGCTGGAAGACGGCGCCGGACTGGCCGCCCGCGAGCCAGCCGCTCACGCTCTATCTCGGAAGTGGTGAGTCGGCCAACAGTCTGTTTGGCGACGGCGAGCTTCGCGCCGAACCGGGAGGGGACGGTTCGGACGTCGATCGGTTCACCTACGACCCGATGGTTCCGGTGCCGACTCGAGGCGGCAACTTCTGCTGCCTGGGCGGCGAGCCCGAGGGCGCCTTCGACCAGCGTTCGGTCGAGGCGCGGCAAGACGTTCTGGTGTACACCTCAGAGCCGTTCGAAGAGGACACCGAGATCGCCGGCTTCGTCGAGGTGGTGCTCCACGTGAGCTCCGATGCGAAAGACACCGACTTCACCGTCAAGCTGATTGACGTCGCGCCGGACGGCACCGCGTTCAATCTCGACGACGCGATCTTGAGAGCTCGTTACCGCGACGGTTTCGACCGACACGTCTGGATGGAGGACGACGAGGTCTACGAGCTCGAGCTCGGCCCGATGTCGACCGCCAACGTGTTTGCCAAGGGGCACCGAGTCCGGATCGAAGTCTCGAGCAGCAACTTTCCTCGCTACGACCGGAACCTGAACACCGGGGGCAACAACTGGGATGAGACGGAGGGGGTGGTGGCTCGCAACGTGGTGCATCATTCGGTGGAGTATCCGTCGCGGATCGTGTTGCCGGTG
The DNA here is from genome assembly GCA_965212505.1 of Candidatus Multivoradales bacterium. Lineage (GTDB taxonomy): Bacteria > Acidobacteriota > Thermoanaerobaculia > Multivoradales > JAHEKO01 > JAHEKO01. The sequence continues at coordinate 2,883,018 of OZ243123.1, read as the reverse complement.
GTGGACGAGTAGGAGTCAGGAACGGCGGCGGAAATGAGTCTTGTGTCCCCCGATTGGTCAGTCGGGGAACGCCTGCGTCAGCACCGCCAGGTACGTCCGAACGCCCTCCACAAAGTTCCCCACCCGCAGGTTCTCGTTCGGGCTGTGCTGGTTGTTGTCGAGCTGGACGGTCGGTACGCCCACCGCTGGAATCCCCAGCGTCGTGATGAACGGTGCGATCGGGATCGAGCCGCCGCCCATGCGGATGCGCACAGGCTCCTCGCCAAAGGCGCGGGTCAGTGCGGCGGTGAGCCAGAGGCCGACATCGGAGTCGTAGGGTGTGCGGAAGGCCTGGTACGAGACGACGTGCTCGAACGAGGCGAGGCGGGGGTGGGTGGCGCGCTCCTGGTCGGTCGGCTCGCGGCCGGGGAGGAGGTGGTAGCCAGCGTCTTCGATGTGATCTCGAATCAACTCCACCAGTCGCTCGGCGTCGACCTCGGGCACGAGGCGCACATCGAGCTCAGCGGTTGCGCTCGAAGGGATGATGGTCCGTGCGGCGTCGCCGACCCATCCGGAGGCGAAGCCCATGATGTTGAGCGACGGGTACTGGATGGCTTCCTGATAGTTCGGACCCACCGCGTCTGGAAGAGAGATTCCGAGGCGCGACCGGATCTCCTCCTCGTCATCCGGGGTGCCTGCCAGAATCTTCCGTGTCGCGTCGTCGAGTTCCACGCCGTCGTAGTAGCCGGGGATGGTCACACGGCCCTGGTCGTCTTTCATCGATGCCAGGAGACGCGAGAGCAGGAAGGCGGGGTTTGGTGAGTAGTTACCGTAGTGCCCACTGTGCTGCGGCACCCGCGGGCCGAACACGGTCAGGGTGATGTTGGCGATGCCGCGAGCTCCGAAGTAGAGCGTCGGTCTGTTCACCGCATGGCGGGGGCCGTCGAAGATGATCAGCATGTCCGCCGCTAGCTCGTCGCGGTACGTTTCGACAGCCGCGGGCAGGGAGGGCGAGCCGAGCTCCTCTTCGAAGTCCATGATGACCTTCAGGTTGTAGGTCGGCTCGAGACCTTGGGCGGCCATCACGTCGAGCGCTGCGAGGAACATTGCGACCGGGCCTTTGGCGTCGGCCGCCGCGCGAGCGAAGACGCGCCAGTCGGGGTCGACCGTCGACCTCAAGCGGTCCCACGGGATCTGTTGCCAGCCGCCGTCGACGCGCTCCTTGAGCACGGGTGTCCACGGGTCTTCCTGATCCCAATGGCTCGGGTCGACCGGCTGCCCGTCGATCTGGAGGTAGACGAGAACGGTCCGCTGTGGATCGGAGACGGTACGGTGCGCCAGCAGAAGGGGAGCCGACTCGGTCTCGAGTCGCTCTATCTTGAAGCCCCGGTCGGCGAACGCCTCTCGCATCCAAGCGACATTGGCGGCCACGTGCCCGGGGAAGTGAGCATCGTTTGGGATGGAGAGCATCTCGCGCAGCAAGGGCCACGACTCGGCGGCCTGCGCTTCGGAGAGTCGGGCCAGTCTTTCGGAGTCGAGACTCTCGGCATGGGCGGTGGAGGCGAGCAGAATTCCGAGGGCCAGAGCGCAAGATTGCATGGGTAGAGTCTAGGGTGGCAGGACAGGTTGCTCAAGCCGGGCCCTCTGAGGGGAGCCGCGAGGGCCTTCGGCGAGTCGTGCGAACTCGAGTCATCGTTCCGCATTGCTTCGGTAGTGTCCGGCGTCTCTTGACGCCTCCTCAGCTTTGTCGAAATGGAAGAACTCGAAGCCGTCTGCTCCAGAGGCCCGGGGGACTCCACGGCGACGGGCTCTTCGTCAGGGCGATGAGGTAGAGCGGTATGCCGGGTTCCCTCCCCAGCGAGGAACCCTCAGCACCATGCGGCCCAGCGAATCTCTTCGAAACTGAAGTTCCAGGTTCCGGAGCGTGAAGAGAGTCTCTTTCGAAGCGGTGTACAGGAGCTCTCGGTTCGACCTGTGCTCGAAGAACAGTTCTCCGTCGTCCTTTGTGACGGAGACCTGGGCGCCGCTCTCTGGGTACTCGTACACTCCGACCAGGGCTTCCAGCTCGGAGGCTGGCACAGTTGTCACCGTGCGCTCCTCGCGGGCGAAAGCCGGCCATTTGTACTCTCGCGCGATGCTTCTCAGAAGCTCGTAGCGAAGCTCGCCGCCTCCGTTGCCGTTGGTCAGAACCACGGCTCCCTGCCCTCTTCCCGGAAGGCCTACGAAGATCGTCTTGAAACCGTCGCCAGAGCCGGTGTGAGAGAAGATGGGTGAGCCGTCGTGGGGCGGGAGTTCGAATCCGAGTCCCCACGGCGGCGTGTTGTCCTCGGTGGAGCTGGGCGGGTGAGGCGAGAGCATCTCCTGGGCCGTCTCCGCGGTCAGGAGCTCTGACTTGCCCTGCCAAGCGCGGTCGACTCCCATCACAAAGTGGGCAAGGTCGATCGATGTCGAAAGCATGCCCCCGGCCGCCAACTGCACGAGTGTCTCCCAACGTCCTTCGATCGGTGCGCCGTCCGCTCCGTGACCCACGGCTGTGAACGATTCGAGAATCGGCGGCACCGGCTGGAGAAAGAAGCTCTGAGGCATTCCGAGAGGGTCGAAGACCAGCTCCCGCATGAGCTCCGGGAAACCCGTTCCCGTCACGTCCATCAAGAGCTGCTGGAGAACGGTGAAGGCGCCTCCGGAGTAGCGCCAGCGGGTCCCCGGAACGGTGTCGACACGCACGGAGCCGAATCGCTCGAGCGCTGGAGGCTCGCCGTTCAACGCTTGCAGGAGTGTCGGCAGCGGAGCGCCGCGGAGATAGGAAGGGACGCCCCACTGGGTGAGTCCCGAGGTGTGGCTGAGGATGGTTCGCAGCGTGACCGGCGCTTGACGGGTCAGTTCGTTCGTCGGCACCTTCCAGGAGAGCAGCTGTTCGTTCACCGGCCGGTCGTGAGCCAGCTCGCCCCTCTCGACGAGCCGCAGAGCCGCCAACGCGGTGACGGGCTTGCTCAGTGACTTGACCATGAAGAGGGTCGTCTCCGTCACCGGGAGTCGGCCGCCTTCTTCACGGACGCCATAACCTCTAGCCCAGGCAATCGTCCCCTGGTCGATCACCGCGATACTCACGCCCGGCACGCGGTAGTGGTCCATCCTCTCTTCGAGCGACATGGGGACTTCAGCTCGTCCGCTGAGCTGCACCGCATGCTGCAGTCCCTGCGTCACGCGATGCTCGGCCCCGCGGGGTGTCGCTCGAACGACGAGGGGTGACGTGAAGATCCAACTCAGGATCAGGAGCCGAGTGCTGTGTCTACAGAAGACCGAACCTTGCATGGGGATCCTCCCTCTCGAAACCGTGGGACGCGTCTACCTTCCCTCTGGTTGCACCAGGGCGTCGTGGCGTTGCCAGGTGCGGGCGGCGCCACTCCTCCGGGACGGGTCTGCCCGGCGCGCTCAGCCGGCCCCCGACAACCTGGAGCTCAGGGGTACGGTTGGCAGAGACTCGGCGAACGTCGTGCCCTACTGAATCGAGCGCCGGGACGAGCTCCGACTGAGGTGTACCCTCTCTCCCCCTTGCTAGACTCACCTTCCGCCAGATGAGCTGGACTTCGGTTGGGTCCCAGCGCCTCGAGCACGAGGCCGTCCTGACCTGGTCGTACCCCACGAAAGACGAAGGGATTGGAGACGACGATGCGAATGCCCGTCCGATGGACCGTTGCGATCTTTGCTCTCCTGCTGGTTCCCGCTCACGGGGCGACGGCGGAGCAGGTGCCGTCTGAACGGTGGAACCGCTACGTCGATCCGGCCGAGGCCGGTTTCGACCCAGCGAAGCTCGCGCTGGCCGAGGAGCTCTGGAGTGAGCTGCCGTCGTCGGCCTTCATGGTGGTCTCGAACGGCGCCGTGGTCGCTGCGTGGGGCGACGTCGAGCGGCGGTTCATGTGTCACTCGGTGCGCAAGAGTTTCCTCTCGGCGCTCTACGGCATCTACTGGGATCGGGGGGAGGTCGACCTCAACAAGACGATGGCCGACCTGGGGATCGACGAGCCGGGTGGGGGACTGCTCGAGACGGAACGGCAGGCGCGAATTCTCGACCTGTTGAAGGCCCGCTCGGGGGTGTTCCATCCTGCGGCCTACGCCGGCCGAACCGACTCGCAGGCGCGGGGCAGTCAGGGGCCCGGCCGCTACTTCGCCTACAACAACTGGGACTTCAACACCCTGGCGACAATCCTGATCGAAGAGACAGGCGATGACGTGTTCGGGGCCTTCGACGAACACTTTGCCCAGCCCCTGGCGATGGAAGACTGGCGGGTGACCGACGGCTACTACCACTACGAGCGAGACAAATCGCGGTACCCCGCCTATCCGTTCCGTCTCTCAGCGCGAGACGCCGCCCGCTTCGGGCTGCTCTTCGCCCGCGAAGGCCAGTGGGGGGGCGAGCGGGTTCTGTCGCGACACTGGGTGCGCCGTTCGAGTGCTCTCTACTCGATCGACGACGAGCGGTTCGGCTACGGCTTCATGTGGTGGGTCGCCCGCGAGCCTCGCTTGGAGCGCTACGGCATGTACGCCGCCCTCGGCGTCGGGAACCAGATGATCGCCGTTCTCCCCGACATCGACCTGGTGATCGTCAATCGGGCAGACACCTACGACGGGGAGCGCACACCGATGGACGATCTGCTCGGCTTGATCGAGCAGATTCTCGCCGCGCGGACGGGAGAACCGGCCGAGAGCCCTCGCCTCGAGCCGCTCGGCGGCACCTCGAGCGAGTCGTTCGTGACCCGCGCTCCCGACGAAGCGCTCGAGGAGATGGTTGGCGAGTGGCCCTATCCGCCACCGCCGCTGGGCCTGGAGCCCTTCACTGAGGTCGAGATACGGCTGGCCGATGGGCATCTGGTGACGTTCTCCGAGGTCTCGGGCACCTTCAAGGAGTACCTCCAGCCCGACGGATGGTTGGTCGAGGAAGACAGCCACGAACGGTACCTGCCGATCCGAGATGACGCCGGTACCTTCGCCGGCCTCGCCGATACCTCGACGGTGATTCGCTCCGCGCTTCATGCCGTCGCCGAGGGGGATGCCCCAGCCGCCAGGAAGCGGATGGCTCTGGTCTCCTCTCAGGGGGGAGTCGACGTCGCTGCGGGGGAGTTGATTCTTGAGCTGATGGAGAAGCCAGCGGCGGCCGAACGCTCAGGTCGAGCCCTCCTCGAAACCGCCGATCATCGGCAGCTCGAGCGCAATATCAATTTCTACGGTTATACGTTCCTGCGCGCAGGCAAAGCCGAGCTTGCCGAGGAGGTCTTCCTCTTCAACACCCGGCTCTTCCCCGAGGCGTACAACACCTGGGACAGCCTGGCGGAGTCCCAAGCGGTGCTCGGCAAGAGTGAGCAGGCGATCGCCAACTACCGTAGGACCCTCGAGCTCAACCCGGAGAATCGGAGTGCGCAGCAGGCGCTCGACGCGCTCGTTGCGGGTGAAGAATCGCGGGGCGAATCGTAGGATTCGGAGCGGCGGACGCACGGAGGACGGGCGCTCCTCCGAGAGCTGCCCGTGACGTCTCGGCAACGGATACGAGCGGCGCTTGATCGCGACGCGGTAACCGTGCTCTGCCCACGCAGTCGTTAAAGAGAGCCCTGCGCTCGTTGCGAGAGGGCCTTCCCGCTCAATCGACGTTCTGACGTCCTGAGTCGATCGTGTCGTGCCATGTCCGCCAAGGGGATCTACATGCTCAGACTGACCGCCGTTCTGCTCATCTTGCTCTCGGGCCCTGGTGCCACGGCGGAGGAGCCGCCGCTTTGGAACGGCCTCGAGGCCGGCGACCACGACGTCGGCTTTCGCAGACTCTGGGAACTCGATGGGACGCGCGTGTGGCCTCGAAGTCCACATCTGGATTCGCTGGAGGGGCAGGTCGCACGGCCCATTCGAGTCGACATCTGGTATCCGGCGAAGTGTGAGCCACGAGAACCGATGCCTCACAGCGCCTACGTTTCGATGGAGGCGCCGAGCCCGCCCTTCGAGGATCTCGTGTTCCTGACCCGGCGGTGGGACAACTACTCCTACAAGGGCTTGGCGGACGGAGACGAGGCGCTCGAGCGGCTGATGTCGACGCCGACGGCGGCGTGCGCGAACGCTCCGGCTGCGCCGGGGCGCTTCCCGCTAGCGGTCTACTCGGCGGGCTGGTACAACCGAACACCGGACAACAGCGTTCTAGCCGAGTACCTGGCGAGTCACGGTTTCGTGGTCGCCGCGGTGCCTCAGTTGAACCCGGGCCTGTGGACGTACGACTTCCGTTCGGACGCCGGGAGCGTCGAGAACCAGGTTCGGGACGTCGAGGTCGCCCTCGGCGTGCTGGTGTCAGAGCCCAGTGTCGATCGACGCCGAGTCGCGGCGATCGGGTACAGCACCGGAGGCGACGTTGCGATGATGCTGCAGAGTCGCAACTCGCTGATCGACGCGGTCGTCGGCCTGGACGCCTCGTGGACGTTGGGGCCTGAGAACAACCTCGCGTCCTGGCCCTCTCTCGCGCCCGAGAACTGCCGGGTGCCCATCCTGGCCGCCCGCCGGCCTACCGAGGGGCGAGACGGGGTAGACGACATCTTGGATCGTCTCGAGTCGGCGGAACGCTTTGTGGTCGAGATTCCGGGTGCCAACCATGGGAGCTTCTCTGACGATGCCAATCAGATGTTCTTTCTCGGGAAGGCGACGGCCGAGTACCGAGCGACGCACTCCCAGGCGGCATTCGTCGTACTCGAATTCCTGAATCGGGCGCTCGGGGGTGAAGACGTCTTCGACAGTGCGGGTCTTCTGCGTGCCCTGAGAGCTCACGGACTGTCTGCCGTCCGACTGGAACCAGCGGTTGTCGAAGCCGCAGGGAGCGAGTAAGTTGCTCGCCGCCGAAACTGCAATCAGGCGATGAGTCTTCCCGCCGAGTGATCTGAAGGCGATCTAGCCCCCTTCGGGTGCTTGGTGCGGGCCTCGGAGAGCCGCCCTACCGGGATCACGGCCCCCTGTCGGTCTAGCTCGTCATCCATCACAAACTCGGCTACGTAGCGGTGGGTGAGGAGCCGGTCACCTCCGCCTGGGCCCGTGGGGCCTGTCGTTCGACCGATGCGACTAGCCCCTAGCACGCTGAATGTTATAGTTCCCCGCGTATTCGGGTGGGGCCGACGGGCGGGAGAACCGGCAATCCTCGGTAGGAAAAACCGAAACGTACAGAATCGAAAACCTGCGCCAGTGGCGGTCTCCAAGGCCCCACCGGCGAGAGTTGTAGCCGCTCCATAGACATCCATACATAGGCTCGGCGCCGGACCAACAAGACAAGACGACAACTACCGGCGTCGTAAATCGATCGAACCCATTTCAGAAGGAGGCCTCCATGTCGAGAATGAAGAAGTCGATGCTGTCGACCCTGATGCTCGTGCTCGGGCTGTCGACGGCGGGACAGGCCGACTGGTTCCACTTTGCCAACAACGTCCGTCTCCCCAGTGGAAACCTCGTCCACGACGCCGACATGCTCCAGATGTCGGTAGCCGCCACCGAGGCCGCCAGCACGTACGCCTGCGTTCGCTACTTCCGGGAGTCCACCAAGGCCAAGAAGGGCAAGGTGAAGACGACCGCGCGCTACATGCTCGACGGAGAGGAGATCGCGAGCCTTTCTTTCACGACTGGCGTCACGCAAGACCGAGTTCTCAACTGCAAGGAAGGCCCGGAGGTCACGGTCGGAACGGTTGTCGAGTTCGAGCACGAGTTCCTGGGCATGCCGCGGGTTCTCGGCAAGAAGGGTCAGTTTGTCGACGTCAGCGGTGTGGTGGGCGAGTCCATGCTGGACGAGGCCATCGCTTTTGACGAAGGCAGCCTCGCACTCACCTCCGCCGACGAAGAGAGCTCCGGACGAATCGTCGGTACGAGCTCCCTGTACGTCACTGACACCGACGGTCAGAAGCACCCCAAGTCGCTCGATCACACCCTCGTCACGAACCGCGACATGGTGGCTCCGATGGCCTGCATCGCCTATCGCAGGAACGCCGAGAGCAAGCGCAGCCAGGGCCGCGTGACCGCGACGGCGACCGTCATGTACCCGGACGGCGAGACCGAGACGCTCAACTTCAGCTCGGGCGTCAACCAGTTCGAGGCGGTCAGCTGCCGCGAGCTGTCGCAGGACGCCCCGGTTGGCACGATCATCCAGAACGAGATTTCGTTCATCAACATGCCGAAGGTCAAGGGCACGGAAGAGGCGCAGGAGAACTTCATCGTCAACACGTCGCTCTCGACGGCCGGCGACGTCGACTTCCGGCCGCCGCCGGTGCCCGCAGTGGCCGACGTACCGGCCGACACCGGTGGTGGCGGCGGCGCCCCGCCGCCAGGAAGCACCGGTGCCCTGAGCGCCGCGGACCAGGCCTGCATCTCGCGGGTCCTCTACGCATCGGGCGGCGGCTCGCGACAGATTGTTCGTCCGCGAGGGAACAAGGGCGGCAAGTTCGAGGTCTTTGGCCCGAACAGCACGGTCGACTCGACCGGTCACCCGGTGGTCTCGACTCTGGGCTTCGGTTCGACCTACGCCGCCGCCTGTGCCGACTACGAGCGCAAGCGCGGGAGCCTTCCCGCCGGGCCGTCCCTCCCCGCCGCCGACATCGGCCTCTGGGTCTGGTACTCGAACATGAACTCCGCGAATGGTCCGACCGCGGTGCGCCGCGATCCGCGCGGTGGCTTCCACGGTGACTGCTGGCGAGCCGCCAAGGGCGTCATCATCTTCAACGGCAACTCGCCGAACGCGGTGCTCAAGCTACTCCAAGGCGCCGGGCTCTAAGCTCGGAACCGCTTCGTTTCCACGGGCCGTTACCCTGATTGGGTGACGGCCCGTTTTGCGTTGGTGAACTCGCTCGGCCCGCTGCTCACCACGCGGACCTGCGGTGCGGCAGAGCCGCTGGCGAACAGAGATCGAGCCCGCTGCTGGCGAACAGCGGTCGAGAGCTAGCTCTCGATTTGCCCGATCGCCGATGCGATGGCCTCGGCGAGCACTCGATTGCCGTCGGCGTTGTAGTGGCAGCAGATGTCGACGTAGAAGGTTCGCCGGTCGGCTTCGAAGATCTGGGTTAGATCGTGAAAGTCGACCCCAGCCGCTTCGAGCTCTTTACCCGCCGCGAGGAGCTTCGGATAGCCCTCGACGACAGGGGCTCGATAGGGGCTCTCGAGGGAGTAGCCTGTCTTCCTCTCTTCGGCCGAAAGTGGTTTCGAGCCTTCGACGTACTGATTCGGCTGGAGCAAGTGCAAGTAGCGGATACCGTGGAGGCGACTGATTGCGTCGATCTGGAGCGACGACGACTTCCAGACCTCCACCAGCCACGGGGTGAGGCCGCCTGGAGGGTCGTGAGACCAGTCCGGGCCGCTCACGAAGTAGGGGAGTTCGTCGGTCGCCGCCTCTTGGAGCTCCCACGCATAGGCCGCCGCCTCGCGTTCGAGAGCTGCATCGTGCATTTTCCACCGGAGGCGTGCCAGAGGCGACCACGACCACGGACCTGAGACGAATCGCTCGGCGGCTTCTCGCCGTTCTCGTTTCAGATGGTGCACCGCCCCGATGTATCTGCGTCGTTCCTGATCGGGGGTGTCGAGCGCCACCATGCTCCAGTTCATCGGAAAGAGTGGGTGGGCGCCCTTCGGGACGTTGAGCACCAGCGGTACGGCGATTTCGTTGAAGCCGTCGATGTTCAGGAGGAGGTCGAGCTCGCCCCCTTGCGCGAGCAGCCAGGCGAGCTGGATGAGCTGCTGGGGCTGGTGGTAGCCGGGCATGCCCATGCGAACGAGCTCGATCCGGCGGTCGCCGACGCCTGGTAGCGCCGAGAGCGCCTCGACCAGGGGGCCAGGGAAGCGGATCCCGAGCTGGCCGGCAACCGAGCCTCCGACAATTCCGACGAGCAGCTTGTCGTCGCTGCGCTTTCGAATGAGGGGTTGATCGTCGAGGAAGCCGTCGGCCGAGATCGGGAGCCCGAGACCCTCTTGGTCCGGGCTCTTTGGGGTGTACACGTAGCCGAGGAACGGGTGCAGGCTGAGGAGAGGATCCTGGAAGCCCAGTCCCGCTTGCTCCCGCGCGGTACGGCCGGCTCCCTCGTCTTCGGCTACTACGGCGTCGACCGCCGCCAGTGCCGGCTCGGAGAAGCTCGTTCCGGTAATTGGCTTGTAGGCGAGTCGTGCGACCGCTTCGAGAGAGCCGTACACCAGGAGGAAGAGCGCTAGCCAGAACAGAGTGCGGCGCATTGAGAAGCCTTCCGTTTGCCGATTCCGATTGTCGTTGGATCGTTCGTGCCCCACCGTTGGACCTCTGGTGAAATAGCTACCTGCGCCGGGGTGCCGAATTGGTCTGGGCAGCCACCTGAGAGCCTACGGCGCTTGGAGCCGGGCAGCCTGGCGGCGTGGCCTAGCTCTAGTTGGGTGACAGGAGGAAAGCGACCTGGCCGGTCGACCCGGTCAAGGTGCCGAAACCCAGGATCTGTCCGGCGTCGTTCACTGCGACGGCTGAGATCAGGTCCCAGCCAGTCTCGGCCGGAATCAAAGAGTTGAGGTCGTGAACGCTGCCATCGTCGAGCCATAGGAGCGCCTGGCCGTCGAGGTTGTAGGGGTCGAGTGAGCTCGTACCCACAGCCCAGCCTGCTGCGTTGATATCCGAAGCCGTGCCGGTCTGACCGGCAAAGGCGGGCAGGAATCTCGGAGAGGCAGAGGGGGAGTCCCAGACGACCGGACTCGAGGCGCCGGCCTCGTCGTTCGAGATCGCGCCGGTGATGCGGTGATTCGAGCTGACGGCACGGGCGATCGAGTCGCCGCTCGACGGCAGGATGCGCGGGCCGCGGGCACGTCGCCAGAGAGCGGCGCGCGGAAAGCCGTCGACCAGTGTGTGTCCGACTGCAATGCCGCGCTCGGAAAGGTCGGTGACCGTTGAACTGATGCCCAGCGAGCGAAAGTTGCCGGACATCCATAACGCGGCCGAGCGGGAGGAGCTCTGGGTGATCGAGCCGACCGCGGAACCGCTGGAGGTCACCGCTTCCACCGAGCCTCCGATGACGTCGGCGGGGACTGAGAGGAGGCTCACGCCGTCCTCGTTCCAGACGGCCGGTTGGACCGAAGCCAGCGACATTCCGTAGTAGCCCGCGACGGTGCCGTCGTCGGCGAGGGCATGAGCCTGACTCCAGGAGCCCGGGTCGGCGAGATCGACCGGAACACCGGCCGCGGTCCACAAGATGGCGCGGTAGTTGAGTGACTCGTCGAGGTAATACCCGACCGCTTCGCCGCCGGAGTTGAGGTCGAACGGTACGGTCTGGAACCCGACTGGGCGCTCGAGAAGCCGGATCGAGAACGACGGCGACTGGCTGACGGCCGCGCCCGCGAAGAGGCTGAGGGCGAGAAGAACCGACGCGGTGCGCCGAAGCTGGAACCAGTGCGGGACCGGATGTTCTGCTGAGACGGCTCTCATGGCCAGTGAGTACGGCCTGAGCGTTGGTGTGGTTCAAGCGCCGGGACGGCTTGCCGACGATTCTGGCCGTCGCACTCAAGGTGCGGACCCGAGCTCGACGCGGCGGATGCGCGTCGGGGCGAGCTTTCTGCCGACGCTGGTCGGGTCCGCGACTTCGTTGAGGTAGAACACCCCCGGCTCGTTGCCGAGAACGATGTCGTTCGGGTAGCAGAAGCTCGCTTCAAGGAGCGCGCCGTCGGCGTTCCCTTTTTCCCCGGAACCGGCCAGCAGAGTGACCTCGCCCGAGAGGGAGACCTCGTAGATCTGGTGCGCGCTACGTGCGACGACGACCAACCTGTTCTGCGCGAAGACGAGATGTCCGTTGTTGTTTCCTGGCAGCGTCGCGAGCACCGAGACCTCGCCTTCTTCAGAAACACGCACCACGTTGCCGTCAAAGAAGTTCGAGGTGTAGAGGTTGCCGGCGTCGTCGCGAGTGAGTCCGTTGGGACAGACCAGCAGAGGGCTTTCGGCAAAGCGCGTCGACGTTCCGTCGGGGAGGATCTTCTGAATCGAGCTGCTGCCGCAGTTTGCGACGAACAGCTCGCCGTCGGCTCCGAAGACCACGCCCACGGGCGAGCCGAGGCCCTCAGCGGTGAATTCGGAGACGTTGCCGTCGGGTGAGATGCGCGAGATCGAGTTGCCGCGGATGTTGGCCTGGTGGAGGGCGCCGTCTGGCCCGAAGGCGCTGCCGGAGGCGCCGTTGAGGCCTTCCGCGAGAACACTCGCCTCGCCCTCAGCGTCTATCTTCCAGACGCGAGTTCCCGCCGTTGCCGGATCGCCGAGGACGGCTCCGAAGTCCGAGTGGTAGAGGGTCCCGGCGCTGTCGATACTGAGGCCCCCCGTACCCGCGTCGATGTCGCCCACGGTCGAGACCTGTCCGGAATGGGCGGCCGCCGAGAGGGTGAGGAGCGAGAGCAGTATCGGGGCAAGGCGTCGTGTCGTCATGTCGGTTCTCCTGGTTGGGTTTCATTCGCTCGCGCGATGGGCGAGCCTCGACCTGCGGCCCGGTTTGAGGACCAGCGTCTCTAGACGCTCGGGGGCTGACGAGGCTGCCGCCCTCGCGCTCTCGTAGCGCGCGCGATCCTCAAAGCTCGTGAACAGGACGACCACTCGTTCGTCTTGGATGTACGGGAGGATGGGGAAGTTGTTCTCCTGATCGCTGCTCGCGAACAGGCCGAGGGTTGTCCCTCCGACCGCCTCGAACGGTGTTGCGACCGAGGTGCGCACTCGTTCGGCCAGCTCCCTGAGGTCGCCGTCGGTGGCGAAGACCTCGGCCACGACGACACCAGAGGCGGTGTCGGCTTCCGAGGCGAGCAGCGCGCGGTGATGACTCGGCGCGAACCCCTCTTCCTTCGAAATGGGCTCGAGAAAGTGCACGTGGGTGGCGCGCGCCGAGAGCATCGAGACCGCCTCCTGACCGGTTTCGCCCCAGACCGGGCTGGTGTAGAACTGTCGAAGACCCGCCAGCCGCTCGCCCATGTTGCGATAGCCGCGCAGCCAGACGACCTGGTTCTCGCTTTCGAGATCGCGGAACTGCCCCCAGATGCGCATGCCGACCACCTCTTGCGATTCGAGGTAGTGCTCCTCGAAGAACTCGAGAAATCGGCTCTGCTTGCCATCGTGGATCGGGTAGATCCGCAGCTCGACAAGATTCGAGTAGTCGCCGGCCTGGGCGGCCGGAGTCAGAGCCGCTACGGTGATCGTCAGCAGGGTGAGCAGGCGGGGAAGAGGCGAGACGAGGCTCGAGGTTTGCTTCATTCCGATTCTCCTTTCAGCTCCGGCTTGCTGCCGGTCGGTGCGCTGCAGTGAGTTGCTCGACGGCGCGACGGAACTGCGAGCCGACCGGTAGCTTGGCGTCGAGGTAGGCCATGACGGTGGCGCCCTCTTCCATCATCACGAACGACTCGGCGAACTGCCGCGGCCGTTCGAAGCCGGCGAACTCGGCGAGCTCGGCGATGAACTCGAACATCCATCGCTTGTGGTCGCGGATGACGTTGCGCGCTGGATGGCTCGGGTCCGGTAGCTCGACCGCGCCGTTGACCAGGGCGCAGCCCCGATAGTCGTCCTCGGCGTACCAGTCGACGAAGTAGCCGACGACGGTGCCCAAAGCTGCCGTCGGGTCCGGCTGGCTTGCGGCCAGCTTCTCGAGAGCGGTCTGTCGGTTCAGGGCTCGAAACTCGAGAACCGCAGCGACGAGATCGCGCTTAGAAGGGAAGTATTTATAGAGCGTCGGCTTCGAATAGCCCGATCGCTCGACAACGGCGTCGATTGTCGAGCGATGGATGCCCTCCTCGTAGAAGAGGTCGGCGGCGGCTTGCAGAAGGCAGTCGCGCGTGAACATGAAGTGAGTTTACTGACTAGTCAGTTAACTTGCAGTCAACCAATGAACGAGCGAAGCCCCAACGTCGCATGGCGGGTGGGCGAGTTGAATTGTCCTCACAGCCCTGACTATCGTGTTGGAGAGCCGCCCCGCATCAGGAGCAAACATGAAGAGATCAACTGCCAGCGCCGAGGGACCCAGGGTCTCGACACGAATCGTCGCCGAGTTTGTGGACTTCGCATGCCGCCGAGGCACGAGCCGCGAGCAGCTGGCAAGGTCGCTGCGAGTCGCGGTCTCGGAGCTCTGCCCGGGCGACAGCTGGGTCTCGTTGGAGTGGTACCTGAGACTTGTCGACGCCGCTCGCGCTCTTTGCCGGGAGCCGGCCATTGCTCTGCATTTTGGCTACGAGGTCAGTCTCGATCAGATGTCTCCGGCGGGGCTTGCGGCGCGAGCGTCGGCAACCGTCGAGGAGTCGATCTCCCGACTGAACCGCTACTGGCGGCTCGACATTGACGATCGAGGCGCCGGCCCGAAGGATCGGATCTGTGTTCGTCGCGCGGACAACGACCTCTGGGTTGAGCTGACGGATTCGCCCGCTCTGACTCATTGCACCCTGATCGAGACGAGCCTCGCGCGGATGGCGGGCGGCTTCGCTCGGGCCTTCGCACCGTGCAAGCTGGCGCGGCGAGTCGCGGTCTCTTTCCCCGACCCAGGCTACGGAGGCGTCTACGAGCGGGTGTTCGACGCGCCGGTTGAGTTCGGCGGATCTCGGAATGCGATCGCGGTCGATCCTGAGATTCTGTCGTGGAGCACCCCCGACGGCGGCAACGAGTATCTCGTGGATCTGGTCGAGGATCGAGCCGCCATCGACATCGCGGAAGGGGAGAGGCGTCGAACAGCGTGCGGGCGTGTGGAGCAGCTCTTGCGCGAGCAGCCGGCGATTGAGGCGAGTGCGACACGCGTCTCCTCGCAGCTTGGATGGAGTCGCGCGACGCTCTATCGTCGACTCCGTCAGGAGGGCACGAACTTCCGCGAGCTCGCGCGGGAGGTTCGTCGCGAGGTCGCGGAGCGCCTCCTCCTGCGGGATGAGTTGACGATTGCGCAGGTGGCGCTGCGGCTCGGCTTCTCGGACGCCAGCGCATTCTCGCGAGGGTTCAAGACGTGGACTGGAGTGGCACCGGCCGAGTGGCGGCGCGATCGGGTGAGTTGACCCAGATGGTCAAGCATTGACGCCGTTGGTCATTTGCGCCGGCAGAAGGGGGAGCTAGCGTGATCGGTGGATGGCAAGCGACGGCGGTGGTTCCCGATCTGCCCGGACCCGTCGCCTCGGGCGACTCGCCGGCCTCGCCTATGCAGCCCTCTTCGTGAGCGGCTCGTTTCCGCTATTCGTTCAAGCTCGACTCGTCCCGGGTCGTGGTGTCGAAACGACGATCGAGCGGTTGGCCGAGGGTGCGATGCTGCTTCGACTGGCCGTGGTGAGCGAACTGGTGATGGCGTTGGCCTGGACTGCGGTCGCGTTTCTGCTCTACCTCCTTTTCGAACCGGAGGGTCCGCTCGCCAAGCTGTTCCTGCTCCTGGCTGGGATCGGCGTTGCGACCGTTTGCAGCCATCTCGTCCTTCAGGTCGCCGTGCTCGATCTGGCCGTCGCGGAGGGGTCGCTCAAGGCGTTCGAGCTTGGCTTCCGCGAAGACCACGTCGAGCTGTTCCGCAGGCTCTTCAGTCGAGGGTGGACCATTGCGAGCGTGTTCACCGGGCTCTGGCTGGCGCCGCTCGGCGTCCTCGTTCTCAGAACGGGAGTTTTCCCGCGCCCGTTCGCCTATCTGCTGTTGCTCGCCTGTGTCGCCTATCTGGTGACCGTTTCAACGGTCTTCCTCTTTCCCGGCGCTGCAAGGTGGAACCTGTCCATCCTGTCGGTTGCCGGCTTTGGCGAGATTAGCTTCGGCCTGTGGCTGATGTTCGGACGACCACCGGTCGCGTCGACGATCCGTCGAAGCACTCCCAGATGACCCCCGGGACTTGGTTGGTTCCTTCGTTCACTGTGTCGCCTGGGGCCGCCGGTGAGCTGGACTGGCCCGATCTTCCGGATCGTGCGGGTCTGAAGTTGGTGGCGACCTAGTTCCAGGTCAGCTCGAAGACCGGGCCGTCCGGCATCTGCCGGAAGCGGCACCGAACGCCCTGCACCTGGAAGAGCTCTCCGGCTCGTGCGTAGAACCCCTGTGCGATGTAGAGGTCGCGGGGCGAGTAGACCGGCGCTCCGCCGTGCACAATGCGGCAGCTGCGGTGCTCGAGGTCGAACTCGACCGTCACCTTGCCTTCGCTGTACATGAGGTCGTGCAGGCTTGCGATGCGCTCGAGAAAGCGCTCGAAGGAGCGCGACGAGAGGAACGTTTTGTAGACGCCCGAGAGCGCTCGGTCTGCGGAGTAGCGTCCGACTTCGTCGAGGCGCGACTCGTTGCCGCCCAGGTAGACGCGGGCGAGCTTGCCGTTCACGTCGTCGTAGAGCTGGAAGCTGTACCAGGCCGAGTCGAGGATGGTGCTCTCGCGCTCGAACTCGGCGCGGAACTGGCGCTCAGCGTCGTCGCCGGCGAGCTCGCGAACGAAGTCGAACTTCGACCGAATGGTCGAGCCCTTCACCATGTAGTTGGCCGACTCGCTTCCCAGGGAATGTGGATTCTGCATCGAGGCACCTCCTACCGTCAGCTGCGCGCCAACCGGTATCTCAGAAACTCGTTCTCGATCGCCACACCGACCTGATCGGCGGCGAGGGTCATTAGATCCAACTCTTCGACCTCCCGGTTGCCGTTGTCGGCGTACACCAGGAGGATCACCTTTTCGGTCCCGGAGACCGGGAAGACCGCACCCTGCCCGCTCTCCGGAGCTCCCACGAGTCGCAGGAAGTCTGCCGGCAGCGGGTCGGTGTCGAATCGAAGCTCACACGCCTCCTGGCCCGTCACCGGCGCGGCGAGCGAGTCGGCTTCGTCGACCGAAAGGGTCAGGCCGCGAATCACCTCGACGATCGGACGCCCGTTGTGGGTGCTGAAGCCGAAGCCGCCGATCGCTTTGAGCACGTCGTCGCGTACGGCGAAGAGGACCGTCCGCTCTGAGCACTCGGCCAGCGTGTTGAGCAGCGCCAAAGTGGCGTTTGCTGCGAGGGCTCCCGTACGAATCTCGGCCGACAGGCGGCGGAGACGGTGGAGGAGCCCCTTGCCTGGTCTCCCGTTGGAGGGACGCTCCGTGGGCTCGCGGCCGAGCTCCAGGCAGCGCGAGGCGATGGCGTCGACATCGCGGTCGACGATCGAGAATGCGCCGAGCGTTGCGACGTAGTCCTCGGGGGTCGAGGGGTCGACGACCGCGATCGGAACGGCGCCCGGGTTTCGGCCAAGGAGCTTCTCGATCGTCTTCTCGGTGGCTTCGACGGTGGAGTCGATGAGGATGAAGAGCCGGTCGCTCTCGGCTTCGATCGGCTCCGTCGACTCAGGATGGAGTCGCTCGAGCCAGATCGACTCTCGGCCCAACCGTCCGCTCAGCCGCTCGACGAAGTTGTCGTCGCTCGAGACGATGTAGATCTGCTCGAACGAGGCGCCGGCGTCGGAGTCGACCGCCACCGGCGACTCCGTAGAGCTCGCATCTGCCTCGACGAGCGTTTCGGAGGCCGTCGTCGACTCCGGGGGCTCGTCGGAGGCGGAGATCGTCTTGTGAACGCCGGTGTCGTAGTCCTTGGTCTCGCTCGCCTCGGATGTCTCGGGTGCCGCCTCGTCGCCGTCGAGCTCGCCCTCGCGGCCGGCCTCGTCCATGAGGCGTGCCGCTTCGAGCAGAATGCGCTGGGTATTGAGGTTGATCGCCGGCAAGATCTGGCCCAGGCTGCGCTGGAAGCCGCGGATCGGTTTCACCTGGCCGAGCTCGAAACGGAAGGTGCCCCGACGCCAGCCGAGGATGTCCTGAATCGTGTCCTGAATGTGGAGTTGGACAACACGGCTCAGCTCGTCTTGCGTGACGGCGCCCATCGAGAGCAGGACCTCACCCAGGACCTGGTCGGTCTCCTCCTTGCGCTGGCGCTCGACCGCCTCCAGGAGGACCTGCGGTGCGATCGCACCGTGACGAACGAGGAGCTCACCGAGTCGCTGGACGCGGTCGCCGTGGGCCGCTACGAGGCGGCCCTCGTGGAAGTGCACCTCGGCGTTGCCGTCGCCCTCGACGTAGAGCACGCCGGAGCGTTTGCCGAGGTGGATGAACTGCATCACCTCCGCGATGCTGACGTCGTCGAGCCGGCCCGAGATTCCCACGATCGAAAGGTCTCCGCTTACGAGCTCGGCAGTAGCCCGACGAGTTCCTTCAAGGTTCGTAGCCGGCGGTCGGCGGTGGAGTAGCTGTCGGCGGCGAGCAGCGCCGAACCGACGTGGACGGAGAGGAGTTCCAGCAGGTCACGGTCCTGCTGGAGCGACTCGGCCTTGTGACCGAAGACCTTGAGCACCGCCAGCACACCGAGAATGCCGCTCTCGACCCGCAGTGGGACGGTGGCGATCACCGGAGCGTCTTCGGCTTCGATGATCCGCAGGACGCCATCTTCGAGTGTCTGGTCTACGGCGTCGAGTCCTCCGGGATAGGTCGCTCCCTGGTGGAGAGGAGCGTCCTCGGGCGAGACGCCGCTCGACAAGCCAACCTTCCAACCGCTGGTCTGATCGTCGCGAACCAGCACGGCGAAACTCTCCGCGCCGAGAAGCTCGCGCGCGATCTCGCCAATCGCGGCGTAGACGTCGTCGACCTTGAGGGTGGCGTGCAGCTGATGGGTGGCGACGTAGAGGCTCATCACTCGGCTCGCCTGCCGCTCGACGGCGATCATCTCTTCGGTCAGGAGATCGCGGTCCGCCCGCACCGCTTCGAGGTCCGAGCGTGCCTGCTCGAGCTCGACCCGTGCGTCAGGCGAGGGCGGCTTCTCGGCGGGCTCCATGCTCGCGAACTCCTCGGCCAGCCGCGCAGCGTTGCGCAGCGTCTGCTGGAGTTCGTCGCCAACCACTCGTCGCTCCCGAGACTCGTTGTGTTCCGACATCAGTGGGCTCCTCCCGCCGCCAACGAATCGCTCGGAGCGGCGAGCTCCGAGAGCAGCGGAGCGAGCTCCGCCAAGGCGACCGTGTGGGTCGCGGCGCCTCGTTCGAGGGCCTGCTTCGGCATGCCGAAGACCACCGACGACGCCTCGTCTTGGGCCATCGTGGCGGCTCCGGCGGCCTTCATCTCGAGCAGGCCCTGCACGCCGTCGTCTCCCATCCCGGTCAGAATTGCACCCAGCGCTGCGGCGCCGGTGGATCGGGCGACGGAGCGGAAGAGAACGTCGACGCTCGGACGATGCCTCGAGACGAGCGGTCCGTCGACCAGTCGGACAATGCGGCCGGAGCCGCGTCGCACGACGACGAGATGCCGGTTGCCGGGCGCGATGAGAACTCGCCCCGGTACGAGCCGGTCGCCCTCGCTGGCCTCGCGAATCTCGAGCGCTGCCAGCCGGTCGAGTCGCTCGGCAAAAGCGGACGTGAAGCTCTTCGGCATGTGCTGGACCACGACGATGGGGGGCATCTCCCTGGGCAGCGCGGTCAGCACGGTCTGGAGCGCTTCGGGACCCCCGGTCGAAGCGCCGAGGGCGATCAGTTCGAGTGGCGCGTTCGGGCGCTCGCTGGCCCGCGATCGAGCCTGAGACGTCAGTTTCGCTGCGCGTTGCGGCCGGCGAGAGACCCGCGCCTGTGCTGCGGCGCGGACGACGTCGAAGAGCATGACGGCCGACTCCTGGAGAAACTCTTGCACTCCGTGATCGGGCTTGCTGACGATCTCGACGGCGCCGTGGCTGAGCGCGTCGAGTGCGACCCGGCTGCCTCGACCGGCGAAGCCCGAGCAGATGACGACGGGGATTGGGTCTTCCGCCATGATCTTGCGCAGGAAGGTCAGTCCGTTCATGCGTGGCATCTCGATGTCGAGCAGGATGACGTCGGGTCGCCGATCGGCGATTCGCTGCATCGCGAAGATCGGGTCGGCTGCGGTTGCTACGGTTGTGTCGCGCTCCTGACTGAGAACCGACGACATGAAGCGGCGGACGACCGCGGAGTCGTCGACCACGAGGACGTGGAGTCCTTGCTCGCTCCGGCTCATCGTGTCCCTCGCGGTTCGGCGTGTCGGTAGACCGTCGGCACCACAGCGCGAACCCGCGGCGTGATGCTGGATAGGCTCTCGGCGTGACCGCCGAACAGGTAGCCGTCAGGGGCGAGATGACGTAGGAGCCGTTCGATCACGGCGGCGCTCGACTCCTGGTCGAAGTAGATGAGCACGTTGCGGCAGAGGATCAGGTCGAAGTGGCCGATCGACGGAAAGCCGTCGCGATGGAGGTTGAGTCGACGGCAGTCGACCGCCGACCGAAGCTCGGGCATCGCTTTGATCGAACCGGCGCGCGCTCCCTTGCCGCGCAGCATGTACGACTTCAGATAGCGCTCCGGAATGTCGCGCAGCTGTTCGATCGGCCAGACCGCGTCGCGTGCGACCTCGAGCGCTGCGGTCGAGATGTCGGTCGCGAGGACCTCGATCTTCCACCCCGCGCTCGGCGGCAGCGCTTGGAGCAACACCATGGCGATCGAATAGGCCTCCTGACCGCTGGAACAGGCCGCACTCCAGGCTCGGATCGTGCGCGGTCGGCGACCGTCCTCGGCGGCGTGGCGCCAACCGGGGACGATCTCCTGCTCGAGCAGTTCGAACTGTCGAGACTCGCGAAAGAAACGCGTCTCGTTGGTGGTCACGCAGTTCAACATTTCGACACGCTCAGCGTCCGCTCCCGCGTCGTTCACGAGGCGGTAGTAGCTGCCGTAGTCTGCGAGCTGGAGCGCCTTGAGGCGCGGCACCAGTCGGCGTTGGAGGAGCTGCCGTTTGCTGGGTGGCAGGTGGATGCCGGCTTCGCGGTAGATGAGCCGCTGGAAGCGCTCGAAGTCGCTTGTCGACAGCGCCGGCGGTGCCGCTTTACCGGACTGACGCGCCATGTCGACCTTCACCGCTTGGGCGGATCGACTCATCCGGCTTCTCCAGATTCCTGTTCGACGCGATCCGCTGGGAGCGCGTCGAAGGTGAGCATGAGCTCCTCGGTAGAGAGCACTCGATCGGTGTCGAGGAGCGGGATCAGGCGGCCGTCGAATTTGCCCATGCCGGCCAGATAGTCGACGCGCACGCGAGTGCCGAAGTGAGGGGTGGGTTCGATCTCCTCGTCGCCGAAGTCGACCACTTCACTGACCGAGTCGACGATCACCCCCATCGGGCTCAGGTCGCCGTCGAGCTCCACTTCGACGATGACGATGCAGGTGCGATCGGTGGTCTCGGTCGCTTCCAGACCAAACTTGAGGGCCAACTCGACCACCGGCACGACGTTGCCGCGGAGGTTCAGCACGCCACGGATCCACGGAGGCGTCAACGGGATCGGCGTCAGCGGAGTGAACTCGAGAATCTCGCGGACCTGGAGCACACCGACCGCGTACTCGTCGTGGCCGACTCGAAAGGTCAGATACTGCCCGGGCTGAGCGGTCGCCGGGAAGGACTGAGGCGCCTCCTGGCTCCCGTCCGCGGCGCGCGGTCCGCTCGGCTCGCTCTCCTGCGAGGCCGTGCCCGGGCTCAGTTCTTGCGAAGGCTCTCTCACCGATCAGAACCTCTCGAACTCGTTGTCGCCGCTCGCAGGCGACGGGGGGATCTCGGTTGGGTGGATATCGACGGCGGCCTCTTCAGCAGTGTGTGCGCCGTTGCCGTTGCTCGGCCGAGTGGCGCCGTTGAGCTGGAAGATCGCCACCTGGGCCCGCAGGTCTTCGGCCTGGGCCGACATCTGTTGTGAGGTGCTCGAGAGCTCCTCGGCGGCCGAGGCGTTGCGCTGGGCGACGACGTCGACACGACTCATGGCGCCGGTGATCTGACCGACCCCTGCCGACTGCTCGTCCGACGCTGCGGCAACCTCCTGCACGAGATCGGAGGTCTTGCGGATCGACGGCACGAGCTCCGCGAGGAGCTCACCCGAGCGTTCGGCGACGCCGACACTCGAAGCTGCCAGCGCACTGATCTCCTGAGCTGCCGCCTGGCTGCGCTCGGCCAGTTTGCGGACCTCGGTGGCCACGACGGCGAAGCCTCGACCGTGGTCGCCGGCGCGGGCAGCCTCGATCGCGGCGTTCAGAGCCAGCAGGTTCGTTTGATAGGAGATCTCCTCGACGATCGAGATCTTCTCGGCGATCGACCGCATCGCCTCGAGGGTTTCGCCGACGGCGGAGCCGCTCTGCTCCGCGGTGCCACTGCCGGCAAGCGCCATCTGCTCCATGGAGCGGCTGTTCGATGCGTTCTGGGTAATCGACGCCGTCATCTGCTCGAGGCTGGCCGACGCCTGCTGGACCGATGCGGCCTGCTCACTGGTGCCTTGCGAGAGTGTCATCGCCGTCGCTGAGACCTCGGACGAGCCGGCTGAGAGGTTGTCCATTCCCGAGCGCAGCTCGGAGATGATTCCGCCGAGCCGTCGCAGCATGGTCGCGAACGTCGTGCCGAGAGTGTCGTCATCGCCACGAGGCTCGACGGTTACGGTGAGATCGCCGTCGGTGATCGACTCGGCGACGTGTGCCATCTCTCGCAGGTAGTCGACGAGGGTGCCGACGGCCTGGACCACCTGGCCGATCTCGTCGCTCGATCGGGCTTCGATCCGCGTCTCGAGGTTGCCCGTAGCCAGCGAGTTCGCGGCCTTGACAGCCTCTCGAAGGGGGCCGGTCAGGCTACGTACCAGGAGGAGCGAGAAGACGACAAGTCCGAGGATGCAGCCGGCCGCGAACACGGTGATCCACGACAGGACCCGCTTGGCGTCCGACTGCCCCTGGCGTACCTGTGTGAAGGCACGGCTCATCCCCGAGCGTCCCGAACTACGCGCCTCCTCGACGGTTTGACGAATCCCCTCGTACTCGCGTTGCATCGTCTGGAGAGCCGACGCATCCTGCGGCCGGCCGTCGAGCGAGTTGGCCGCGACCTCGCGGGCGAGCCCGTAGTAGCGTTCGAAACGGCTCTCGAGGTCGACCAGGCCGGCCGAGCTCAGGGTCGAGATGGTGTTCGCCTCACTCAGCTGCGCGAGGAACACGTCGTGGAGCTGGTCGGCAACGTCGAGGTACTCCGCCTCCGAGGCGCCAATCGCCCCCTGCAGGCTGCGCTGAATGCCACCCAGCGTCTCGACGAGATCGCGGGTCCGCTCTGCGGCGGGGAAGTAGCCGTTTTCGATGTCGTGCAGCAGCTCTTCGTTGGTGGTGATGGCGCGCGGGGTCAAGAGCACGATCACCAGGAAGGCGACCGCAGCCAGCGCGGGCATCAGAAGAACCTTGTAGGCGATCTTCCAGTTCTTCATCATGAGAGACCTCGACTTTGGGATGGGAGCGTCGCGGAGGCCGCGTGTCGCTCGAGTAGCTGGGGGACGTCCAGGATCATGGCGACCTCACCGCCGCCGAGAATTGCGGAGCCCGAGATGCCGGGCAGCCGCTGGAGGAGCTTGGCGAGAGGTTTGATGACGATTTGCGACTTGCCGGAGACCTCGTCGACCACCAGCCCCGCTTCGCGTTCTTCCATGCGCACGACGACCACGTTCTCGCGCTCCGCTGGCGCAGCCTTGACGTCGAACAGCTCGCGCAGCCGAACGTAGGGAACGGTGCGGCCGCGCAACTCGACCAGGCCCTGGCCCGGTTCGTCGCGGGCTGCGGCGGGTAGGTCGAGCGACTCGACCACCGAGTCGAGGGGTACGACGTAGGTCTGGTCGACGATCCGAACCACCAGGCCGTCGATGATCGCCAGCGTGAGGGGCAGCCGGATGCTGATGCGGGTGCCCTCTCCGAGCTCGCTCGAGATGTCGATGGAGCCGCGCAGGGAGTCGATGTTGCGGCGTACGACGTCCATTCCGACGCCGCGTCCGGATAGGTCGCTGACGCGCGAGACGGTGGAGAAGCCGGGCTCGAAGATGAGGTCGTACACCTCGCGGTCGCTCGGTTTCTCGTCCGACGCAAAACGGCCTCGGGCTCGAGCGCTGTTGAGGAGCAGGTCGCGGTCGATGCCGGCGCCGTCGTCTTCGACATCGATGACGATCGAGCCGGCGACGTGTCGGGCACGCAGTGTGATCGAGCCGCTCGCGGGCTTGCCCCGCCGCTCGCGAGTCTCCGGGTCCTCGATGCCGTGGTCGATGGCGTTGCGGAGCATGTGGGTCAGTGGGTCGCGCAGCGCCTGGAGGACGGAGTTATCGACCTCGACGTTGCCGCCCTCGACGATCAGGTGTGCCCGCTTCCCCAGCCGGCCTGCCTGGTCGCGGATCAGACGTGCGTACTGATGGAACGTCGGCCCGACCGGCACCATGCGCAGCTTCATGACCAGCTCCTGGAGCTCGCGATGGAGTCGCGACGCTTCGTGGTGCTCGTCGATCAAGGCCGCTCTCGCCACGCCAGGGTTGTCGAGCCGCCGTGCATGGCGCCCGCGATCGACGGCGATCTCACCGACGAGCGTCAGCAGCTGGTCGAGCCGCTCGAGGTCGACGCGCAGGGTGGTCGCGCGCCGCTCCTCGATCGGGGCCGACTCGTAGGGGCGCACCTCTTCGGTGGCCCTGGTGGTCTCGTCGAGGGAAGATCTGTCGAGCGCAGCAGCCAGCTCGTCGAGGATGGGGCTCTGCGCCGGTCGGGCGGGTGCTCTGCCGGCCGCCTCGAGGCGGAGGAGCTCACGTAGTGAGTCGGCACCGCGCAGGAGGAGTGTGGCGATCTCACCGGTCACGGGCGCCTGCTCTTCGCGCAGGACGTCCAGGAGGTCCTCGAATCGGTGGGCGAAGGCCGCCGGCGCGTCGTAGCCGACGGTGCCGGCGTCGCCCTTGATGGTGTGCACGATTCGGAAGACCGACGCGAGCGCGTCGCGGTCGTGCGGCAGCTCCTCGAGCCGGAGTACGGAGGCTTCCATCTGCTCGAGGGCCTCCTCGGCTTCGGTCAGGAAGAGTCTGCGCAGGGCGTCGTAGTCGATGTCCATCGCTAGAGCCTCTTCACCCAGGCGGTGCCGGCGTCGGTGTGGAAGATCAGGCGTCGACCGTAGGTGCCGCCGACGTCTTCGCCGACAATCGGGACGCCTTCTTGCTCGAGCAGCTCTCGAGCGACCGCGATGTTGCGAGCGCCGAGGTCACCGCGAGTCGACGTGCCGAGAACCCCGGCGCCGCCGAAGATTTTGGCCATCAGGTGCTGTGTGTCGGTGCCGAGCGAGCAGAGACTTTCGATCAGGCTCGCGATCGCCACGTTGCCGAAACGCGGCGAGAGCCGGCCGGAGCCCGCGAAGTGGGGCAGGACGAAGTGATTCAGCCCTCCGATGCCCGACTGCGGATCCCACAAGCAGACCGAGACGCACGAGCCGAGAATGGTATTCACCGAGGTCGGCGCCGGGGTCGCCAGGAACTGACCGGCGTGCAGGTAGGCGCGCTGCCGGCTGCCGGCGAGGAGCGCGAGCTCGCGGTCAGATTCGGGGAGGCGGCGGTAGGCGCCGACGGCGGGGAGGGGCTCTTGGCTCATCTACGTCGGGATGCCGGCGTCTCCGGCGACGATGGGGGCGCCGTGCGGGGCGCCGCTGACGCAGAGTGCGGTGGCTGCGTGGCTGGCCAGCAGGTCGAACAGCTCGTAGTCGAGCTCTTCGAGCATGCCCTTGTGGTCGAGCAGTCGGAAGATTGCGATCACGCCGTGGACCTGACCGCTCAGTTTGAGCGGGATGCAGGCCAGAACGTCGCCGCCGGCGCCACTCTCCGGGTCGACCAGGTAGAGCTCGCCGGAGCGAGCGGCGTCGGCGATCGGGCCCCGCGTGAGGTCGAGGTCAGCGATCCGCTCCGGCTCGACGCCGAACGAGGCGGCAACCGTTAGACGTTCCGAGTCGCGCTTCCTCTCGAGGATCACGAAGTCTTCGCTGCCGATCAGATTGATGACGATCTCCTGCAGTGCCACCAGGACGTCGTCGCGATCGGACGTTTCGTGCAGTCGATAGCTAGCGACGTAGAGGTTCGCCAGCTTGTTGTTCTGCTCTTCGACCTCGACGTAGCGAGCCGAGAACTGATGGCTCTCCTGCTCGGCCTCGGTGATGCGACGGCGGAGTCGACTCTCGTCTTGCCGAGCCTTGTCGAGATCCATCTTGAGCGTGAGCATCTGCTCGCGCAGGTCGATCCGCTCTTCCTCGAGTCGCTCTCGCTCGGTCTGGAGCCCGGCCACCTGCCGTCGGAGGTTCTCGTTGTCTTCGAGGAGCTCCCTGATGTAGCTCTGCGTGTCGTCGCGAACCTTGCGAATGTAGTCGCCTGGGCCGCTTCCGTGCTTGGTCATCGGCGTCCTTCCGCTATGCGGCGAGCAGGCTCTTGACCTTGGTCATGAGCTCGAGCCCATTGATCGGCTTGGTGACGTAGTCGTTGCAGCCGAGCGCGTAGCCCTGCTCGACGTTCTGTGCCTCGCCGCGGGTGGTGACCATGATCACGGGAATCGCCTTGGTCTCGGCGTGTTCGCGCAGTCGGCGGCAGGCCTCGAAGCCGTCCATCTTCGGCATCACCACGTCGAGGAGGATCAGATCGGGTCGCTCCTGCTCGGCCCTTTCGAGCGCCTCCTCCCCGTCCGAGGCGGTGATCAGGTCGTACGCCCCCTGACTGAGGATCATCTTCTCCATCATCAGGGTGGTGCTCGAGTCGTCGACCAGGAGGATCTTCTTCTTGTCCATCGGTAGCTCTCCAGGTTCGTGGGCGAAGCCGTTGACGCACGGCTCCGCCGGAGTCCAGAGACAGTCTGAACTCCCGACCTGACGATCCAGATGACGGTCGACTAGCTGTCGGGCGCTGTCGGGAGAATGACGCGCAGCGTCGTGCCCCGGCCGACCTCGCTATCGACGGTGACCGCGCCGTTCATACCCTGCACGAGCCGTTTGACGATTGACAGCCCGAGGCCGGTGCCCTCTTCGTGGGTATGGTCCTCCACGCGATGGAACGGCTCGAACAGAAGGTCCAGGCTCTCTTCGGGAATGCCAGGCCCTTCGTCGGAGATCGACAGGGTCACGCGGGCGCCGCTCGGTTTGACCGAGAGCGAGACGCGGGACTCCTTGCCGGCAGGGGAGTACTTGATCGCATTCGAGAGCAGATTCGAGACGATCTGGAGGAGCCGGTCGCGGTCGGCGAGCACGCGAGTTTCGGGCATGTCCGGTTCGAGCTCGAGCCGGATCGATCGAGCCCCCGCCTGCGGTCGGAAGTCGGAGATGGCAGACTCCAGAAGCGGCCGCAAAGGCACGGGCTGGACCTCGAAGTCGACCCTGCCCGTGCGGAGCTTCTGCAAGACCAGCAGGTCGTCCACCAGCCGCAGGAGCCGGCGACTGTTTCGTGAGGCGATCTCGATCATCTCGGAGTTCCGCTGCGGGTCGACATCGGGCGCGCGCCCTTCGAGCAGATCGAGTGCACCGACGATCGAGGTCAACGGTGTCCGGAGTTCGTGGCTGACACTGGCGAGGAAGTCTTCCTTGATGCGCTGGGCGGCCCGACGCTCGCTCAAGTCCTCGCAGATGGTGAGCATGCCGATCGGTTCGTCCTCGGAGTTGCGCACCACGTCTGAGATCAACCGGACCGGGAAGCGAGAGCCGTCGCGCCTGGCGTTGACGCTCTCGCGGTCCCAGAAACGGGCCGGCGGCGCCTCGGCGTCGAGGTCGGCGCGATCGCCGTAGCCGTAGATTCGCGCATCGCGTCCTCGGAGCTCCTCGCGCGAGTAGCCGTGCATGTCGGCGTCTGCGGGGTTCACGTACTGAATCTTGTTCTCGAGATCGGTGACCGTGACCCCCAGGCGAAGCGTTTCGACCGCCGCCTGGAGAGCGCGCTGCGAGCGCTCGAGTTGCGAGCGCTCTTCGCGCTCGCGCTCGAGGGTTTCGCCGAACTGTTGCCGCTCGGCCTCGACACGCACGCGGCCCTCTTCGAGAGCCTGACGAAGCGCTTTCTGCCAGCGCCGCTCGCGCAGGACCATCGCCGCGAGAATGGCGAGCGCGGAACCTCCGAGAACGAGACCGATGGTCAGTGGCGAATCCAAGCTCTCTCCCTCCGGCCATCATAGCCGCCGAGGTGGTGGTCTATACTGATCGACAAGAAACCTCCAAGCAGCAGTGTCGCCGACCGGACAGCTACGGACCGACCAGGGTGCCCCATGGCGGGTGCTCGTGGTCGACGACGACCCCGATATTCTGCGGCTGCTCGAGGTCGCCTTGGCGGAAAGCCACTTCGAGGTCGCCTCGGTCGCGAGCGGACGCGCGGCGCTTGCGTACATCGAGACGCACGGTCTGCCGCATTTGGCGGTAGTCGACATCATGATGCCGGAGATGGACGGCATCGAGCTCTGCCACCGAATTCACGAGTTCTCGGATCTGCCGGTCATCATGCTGACGGCGATCGACGAAGAGCAGACCACCGTCGAGGTGATTCGCGACGTCTCGGAGGACTACGTCACCAAGCCGTTCCGCACGCAGGAGCTGATCGCGAGAATCGAACGGGTGCTGCGTCGGCTCGGAGATACGTCGTACGCGGGCAAGCCGCGTTTGGAGATCGACGATCGGCTGACGGTCGAGATCGGCGCGCGGCGAATCTTCCTCGACGGCGTCGAAACGATGCTCACGCCGACGGAAGCCAAGATCCTCGACATCCTGACGCGAGCCGGCGGCCGAACGGTGACGACCGGCTTCCTTCTGCAGCGCCTCTGGCCGATGGAAGAGGTCTTCGAGGACACCCTCCGAGTGCACGTCTACCGCTTGCGCAGCAAGCTCGAGCCCGATCTCGAGTCGCCGCGGTACCTGCTGACGGAACGCGGCCAGGGCTACCGCTTCGGCGGCGCCGGTTGACGCAGCGGCTACGCTAAACTCTCTTCAAAACAATCCATTTGCCCCTGTTCTCGGGGGAGGAGAGTCGAATGAGGTACTACGTAGGCGTAAGCGTCCTGCTCGCAGGTCTCGTGAGTTCTGTTCTCTTCGCGCAGCCGTCTGATGAAGTGATGACACGTGAGTCTCGTGTACTTCGGGCGGAGTCCGTGGGGATCGCTGATCCTGGCCCCCGGACCGTGACCGCGCCTGGCTACTACGCCCTCTCTCTAGATGGGGACCTACAGCTGGACGGATTCGTGTTCAAAGAGGGCCGCGCCTTCATGCACAACGATGGCGGGGCGAGTGCTGCGAACACCGCCCTCGGTATCGAGGCTCTGGTCAGCACGACACCGGGGAGTCCCGAGCCGTTTCTCGGCATACGCAACACCGCGATCGGGCACTCCGCGCTCAGGTCCAACACGACGGGAGATCGCAACGCCGCTGTCGGTGCTTCTTCCCTCGCATTCAACACGACGGGCTACACGAACACAGCAACCGGCTTCAACTCGCTGCACGAGAACACGACGGGAGCCGAGAACACCGCGTTTGGCTCATACGCGCTCGAAGGCAACACTACGGGCGACCGCAACACCGCCTTCGGCGCATTTGCGCTCATGTACAACGTCACCGGCTACTGGAATACCGCTCACGGAGTCCTTTCGCTCGTCCAAAACAGGACAGGGAGCCGGAACACAGCCCTCGGCTATGCCGCGGGCTCCTCCATCAAGGCGGGTACGGACAACATTCTGATCGGTTCCCGGGGAGGAGGAGAGAGCAACACGCTTCGCATCGGACGAGACACCGGGACGGGCGACTTCGAGTTGAGCCGCGCGTTCGTCTCGGGGATCCGGAACGCGGTTCTCTCGGGCAACGAGCAGGACGTGTGCGTCGACGACAACGACCAGCTTGGACCGTGCTCGCTCTCGTCGGGTCGTTTCAAGGAGAACGTCCGATCCATGGAAGACGCGAGCTCGGGCGTCCTCGACCTGCGGCCAGTGCTGTTCCGATACCGGCCCGAGGTGAAGTCCGGAACGCTCGAGCAGTTCGGATTGATCGCTGAGGAGGTGGCGCGGGTCTACCCGACGCTCGTGACCTCAGACGAAAAGGGTCGGCCGCTGTCTGTTCGGTACGATCTCTTGGCGCCTCTGCTACTCAACGAGCTACAAAAGCAGCATCGCAGACTCCAGGTGCAGAGCTACGTGATCGGTGCCATGTTGCTTACCGGCTTCGCCTGGCTCGCGGGCCGGAGAAGGGCGAAGAGACACTAGGACAAGAGCTGCCTTTTTTCGGTTGGCGAAGCCGCCACGGATCGATTCGCCGGATCGCACTCGGCAAGACGCCGAGCGTCGCCCCTCGGAGCCGGTGCGCTACCTCTCGACTTCGAGGGCCGCTCGCCCTCTCGGCATGTCGAAGCGATCGCGGGTCGAGCAGTAGCCGAGGCCGCCCATGCGGCCGATCGCTTGGAGCGTCTCCGCGTCGACGTGCATGCGCTCGTTCACCAGGCCGTCCGCCAGGTGTACGTAGACCACCTCGCCGAGGACGAGATTGCCGCCAGCGGGGGCCCCTGGATTGGTGCGGATCACCTGCAGCGTGCGGCACTCGAAGGCGACCGGTGCCTCGGCGACCCGGGGCGGGGCGACCACCTGGCTCGCCGCCGGCGTCAGCCCGACCAGTTCGAACTCACTCTCGCCATGCGGCAGGGCTTCGGCAGCCGCCGAAACCTCGCGCCGGTAGCTCTCGACCGACGCGTTCACTACGAACTCACCTGTTCCACCCTCCTCGACCGGCTTGCAGTTGCGTAGCGTGTCCTTTTCAGCGCCCTCGGCGTCGTTGGCCGGGCAGAACATCAGGGTCATCGGATTCGAGCCGACGCCGTTGAAGAAGGAAAACGGTGCGAGGTTGTGCTCGCCGGTCGGGGATACGGTGGAGACGAAGGCGATCGGACGAGGGACTACGGTGCCGATCAGGAGTTTGTAGCGCTCGGCGATGGTCAGATCCGCAGGGTTGAGCTCCATGGCCGGGAGTCTATGCAATCGGTGGTGGCTCGGCGGGTGTATCGTTCCGCATACGAAGAGGAGGTCTCCGGTGTCGATTCGTCCGATCAAGCGCCTGATCAAGGCCAAACCCACGATCGAAGGGGCCGGGGTCCGCCTCCAGCGAGCCTTCGGCTTCGGCAACACGTCCGACTTCGATCCGTTCCTGCTGCTCGACGATTTCCGGAACGAAAACCCGGAGGACTTCGAGGCGGGCTTCCCGTGGCATCCGCATCGGGGCATCGAGACGATCACCTACGTACTCGCCGGCAACGTCGATCACGCCGACAGCCTCGGCAACGAGGGGAGCCTCGGCGCCGGAGACGTCCAGTGGATGACCGCGGGCAGCGGCATCATTCACCAGGAGATGCCGCGGGGCGACGGCGCCGGACGCATGCACGGCTTTCAGCTGTGGGCGAACCTGCCGCAGTCGCTCAAGATGACCGCGCCAAGGTACCAGGAGATCGGTTCGCTCGACATTCCCGAGGTGACCGATGACGACGGCACCCAGGTGCGCGTGATCTGTGGCGACGCATTCGGCGCCTCGGGGCCGGTCGACGGCATTGCTGGCGATCCGCAGTATCTGGACGTCTTCGTGCCGCCGGGGCGGCGGCGGACGCTCACGATCGAGATGACTCGGCACGCCTTCGCCTACGTCTTCGCCGGCTCGGGCCGGTTCAGCAACGCGTCGGAGCCGCTCGCGGTTCCGACCGAGGGGGTCGGCGGGAGGGATACGGCACTCACCGACGAGGCCGACAACCGGTCGCTGATCCTGTTCGACAGCGGCGACGAGGTCACCGTTCAGGCGGGGGAGGAAGGCATCCGATTCCTGTTGGTGTCGGGCAAGCCGCTCGAGGAGCCCGTCGCCTGGCACGGTCCGATCGTGATGAACACGCAGGAGGAGCTGCGGCAGGCGTTTGCGGAGCTCGACGAGGGGACCTTCCTGAAAGGAGACGGTGGTGACGCGGAGTCGTAGGCTGGCCGGTGGCATGCTGATCGTAGGACTGCTCGCGGCGGTCGTGGCGAAGTCTGAAGAGGCGCAGCCGCCTCTGACGATGGGCTCGGTACTCGAGGCGTCCGAGGCCTCCGACTGGCGCGCGATCGATCCAAGCCTGACGCTCTACCTTCAGATTGCGGGCGGTCGCATCGTCATGGAGCTCGCGCCGGACTTTGCGCCGCGGCACGTCGAGAACATCCAGAAGTTGGTGCGTGAGCGCTTCTTCGACGGGCTTGCGATCACACGCTCGCAGGAGAACTACGTCGTCCAGTGGGGCGACCCGGCGGCGGAGGGGGAGGCGCGT
Organism: Candidatus Multivoradales bacterium; assembly: GCA_965212505.1. Classification (GTDB taxonomy): domain Bacteria; phylum Acidobacteriota; class Thermoanaerobaculia; order Multivoradales; family JAHEKO01; genus JAHEKO01. The sequence goes on along the minus strand of OZ243123.1, from coordinate 2,851,023 downwards.
CGGCCGATTCGCACTGCCGAGTCGGCGCTCGAGCCGGAGTTCGACCTAGCACTGGCCGGATCCGGCCTGTTGACCCGGCTCGACGATCCCGACGCGTACGCGTCCGACGTCGGCTTCGCGCACGGACTTCCCGTCGGAGTCGACAACGCGACCCAGCGGATGTGGCCGGCCCACTGCTACGGCATGCTGGGCGTCGGCCGCGACGTCTCCCCGAGCTCTGGAAGCGGTGCAGAGCTCTACGTCGTCATCGGCCACTCGCCGCGACATCTCGATCGCAACGTCACTCTGGTCGGCCGGGTTGTTCAGGGGATGGAACACCTCTCGACGCTGCCGCGCGGCACCGGCGGGCTGGGATTCTACGAAGACCCGGGGGAGCATGTAGCGATCGAGTCGATTCGGTTGGGGAGCGAGCTACCCAAAAGCGAGCGCGCCCAATTGGAGACCCTTCGCACCGATACGCAGACGTTTCGTGACTTGATCGCAGCGCGTCGAACCCGGACCGAGAGCTGGTTTGCACACTCGACCGGCCGCATCGGACTCTGCAACGTCCCACTGCCGGTCCGCTCCGTTTCGCGCTGATTTCGGGGAGTTGTCGTGGGCCGCGCTCTTCGTCTACTGCAGGTTCTCGGCGTCAACTCGGTGCCGGCGTTTGGCGTCTTTGTCAACGACTGGAGCGCCTCCACGGCCCTGGCGCTCTACTGGTGCGAGAACGTGCTGCTGACCCTGCTCGTAGCGATGCGCATCTGGCTGCATCGGCGAGCGACGCGCAAGAAGGGGCATTGGGAGGCGAGCCTGCAGAAGGGCCGCAAGCCGATGCGAGGGACGTCGACCTTTCTGGGCTCGTTTTTGGCCGTCGCTCTGGTCTTCGGTGGTGCGCACGGGCTGTTCCTCTCGCTGATCCTCTTCCTGGCGATTCCGGAGATGCACCCGGGCGCGGGTGGGATCGATACCGCGTCCCTCCTGGGCGGGCTGGCGGTGGTGGCCCTCTTCCTGGGCATCGGCTTCGCCTACGACCTGATCGGGATCGGCGAGCGGCGCTTCTATTGGGTCAAACGGCTTGCCGATCGGCTGCTCGGTCGCGTGATTGTCGTGCACGTGACGATCATCTTCGGCATGTGGGCTATGGCCGTCTTCCGCGGTCCGATGGCACTCTTCGTGGTCTTCGCCGTGTTCAAGACGCTGACCGACTTCACGGCGATGCTCGGTGGCGGTCGGCAGGCTGACGAAGGGCCGCCCGGCTGTCTCAGTGCGCCGATCCGTGCTCTCGGCGGGCGGGACAAGGCCGCCGAGTTCGAACGTCACTATGCGGACGGGCTCGAGAAGGAGCGCCGGGAACGCGAGTCGTGGGAAGAGCCGCTCACCTGAAGCCGACCGTGGCGGCCAGACGCGAGGCTACTTTGCGAGCATCTTGATGGTGTGGTGCCGGACGTAGCCGAGGGCGTAGTTGACCGGATTGGAGCGCGGCAGAAACGACAGCACCGGATGGCGCCGTAGCTCGATCCGCTCGATCAGGTCGTGCAGACGCTTGTCCTCGGGGTCGACTCGCAGCCCTTGCTCGATCGCGCGCAGAGCACTCATCCTGCGACCCGCGAGGAGGTGGGTGCGGGCGAGGTTGATGTAGTTCTCCGGTTGGAAGAACTCGGTCTGCACAGCGTGCTCACAGAGGAGCAGGCCTTCATGCGGCTTGCGTTGGCGCCAGGCGATGCCGTAGCCGAGGTACGAATAGAACAGGCTGGGCAGATCGTCTTTGGAGGAGGAGCGCTCGGCCACCCACCCCAAGACCTGCAGTCCCTCGTCCCACTCGCCGTTGCGACAGAGAGTCACCCCACGATTGGCGACCTGCTTCAAGGTCGCGGTGTTTGCTACGGCCCCCATCGGAGCACACAGCGTAAGGCTCGGTGCAACCCTTCGCTGTGGAGTCCGTCGCACCGTGGCACTATCGGCGGGTCATGCGGCGGTGGCTCTTCCGGGCGTTGGGGACCCTCCTCGCGTTGGTCTTCTGCGAGGCGACTCTGCTCGTGGCCGCGCGGCTGTCGCCGCGCATCGACTATCTGCTGTCGCCGCCGTGGAATCGGATCGCGATCGACGACCCGGAGCTCCGGGTCCGGGGCTCCGCCTACGCTCCGGGCCACGACGCCAACGGCTTCCGCAACCCGTCCGTGCCGGCTCGGGTCGACATTCTCGCCGTGGGTGACTCGATGACCTACGGCTATGCCGCCGCGCCGAGCGACTCGTGGCCGCGCCGTCTGGAAGCCTCTCTCGGTCGTTCGGTCTACAACATGTCGTTTGGCGGCTACTGCCCGTGGCAGTACCAGCTCCTGGTCGAGCGGGGACTCGAGCTCGAGCCCGAGGAAGTGGTGATCGCCCTCTTCGTCGGCAACGAATTCTCCGAGACCTACCGAGACGTCTGGTTGCGCGGGCGAGCCGAGCGCTTTCGATCGACCGGGCCGGAGGTGGCTGCTGCGATCGCCGCCGCAGACGCCGACGAGCCGCTCGCCGAGCGGGCGGCGCGTTTGATCGCTGGAGAGGTAGCCGGCGAGGAGAGTCACGACCGGCGCTCGCTACGCACCCGCATCTCTGAGTCCTCGGCGCTCTACGGCCTGGCCCGCGAGTTGAGGGCGCTCGTCTCGGGGGACCGTTGGGACAACCAGCGCCGCGACTCCTTCGAGGCTGCCGCCGCGCGGCCTCACCGGCTGGCGTTCGACGAACTGCCGAACCAGCGGACGGTCTTCCTTCGTCCGGAAGCGCTGGCGATGCGCGTCGACTTCGAGGACCCGCGGATTCGGGAGGGGAAGCGCATCGTCGAGCGCATCTTGATCGAGATTCGAGACGAGCTGACCGCCCGAGGAGTCGGGTTGACGCTCGTGCTGATCCCCAGCAAGCAGGTCGCCTACGCCAGCGTCGTCCGCCAGACACAGGCGGTGATGGGCGACACCTTCTGGGAAGCGATCTACCGCGAGCAGGTGCTTGCCGCGGAGCTCCGAGGCTTCCTTTCGAACGAGGGCTTCGAGTGGGTCGACACCACCGAGGCGCTTCGAGCGGCCTTCGATCGCGGCGAAGCGCCCTATCCGGAGTGGGACGACGAGCATCCGAACGCGGTCGGGTACCGGGCCATCGCCGACGCCGTCGCGCTCGCGTTGGGCTCTAGGTCGTAGGCTCGCCGGCCTTCTTCTGGCGTTTCTTGCCCTTCTTCTTGCCTTTGCGCTCGCCGGCTCCATCACGGCGCTCGAACGCTTCGATGCAGTAGAGCGTGTCGGCGGTGCGGATCACGATCGCGCCGTCGGTGATCGCCGGCGTCGCCTCGCAGTTGCCTTCGATTTCGTTGCGAGCCAGGGTCTTGCCTTCCGAGCTCACGACCGACGTCTGACAGTTGTCGCTGGTCGCATAGATCTTGCCGTCTCCGGCGACCAGGGAGGCCCGGTAGTTACCGCCGATCCGCTGCTGCCACTTGCGCTGACCGGTCTCCGGATCGTAGGCGACCATGATGCCGTTGTCGGTCAGCACCACGATATTGCCGGCATCGAGGACCGGCGACGGGATCTTCGGCGAGGTGCGATTGCTGCTCCAGAGGAGTTCGGCGGTGGTCGCGGTGCCGGAGCCCGAAAGACGCCAAGCGTCCATCCTTCGGTGGTGTACCGATCCGGGCTGGATCATCAGATCGCCGGAGAGGATCAGCCCGGGGACGACCTGTCGAGACTCGTGCTCGGCGGTCCAGATTCGCTCGCCCGAGGTCGGGTCGTAGGCGGCGATGAAGGGTGTCGACTGGAAGATCAGCTCGGGTCCGTTCGCGGTTTGGCGCACGACCGGCGTCGTGTACGAACAGCAGGTCTCGTCGTTCTCTGTCCGCCAGAGCTCCTCGCCGGTCTTGCGGTGATAGGCCGCGAGCCAGCTGATGTCCTGGACTTCGTCGCCACCCCACTCGTCGTCGCGAACCACGACCACTGCGTCGCCGATCACGACCGGAGCACTGACCACTCCGTAGCGGGCGCGCTCGATGTAGTGCGGGTCGACCTCGGTCTGCCACACGATGTTGCCGTCGTAGTCGACCGCCGCGAGACCCATGCCGAAGTAGGCGTAGATGCGCTCGCCGTCGGCGGTTGGGGTGACTGCCGCCGGTGTGTTCAGGTGATGGCGTCTCTCCTGCCCGGTTTTCTCGAAGACGACGGTCTCCCAGAGTAGTTCTCCCGAGGCCAGGTCGTAGGCGAGGAGCGCACGGTTGAGCCGCTCGGTGCGGCCAAACTTCTTGAGCTTCCGCTTTCCCCAGGCGGTGGTCACGAAGACCTTGCCGTCGCTGACGATCGGCGACGAATTGCTCATGCCGGGGACTCTCGTCGACCAACGCACGTTTGCGCTGTCGCCCGACCAGCGGCGGGGGAGGCCGGTGACGCTCGAAACGCCCTGCGTGTTTTCGCCCCGCCACTGGCGCCACTCCCCGGCGGCGATCGGCGCGGAATCGGTAGCGGGCTCCTTGGAGCAGGCTCCGACCAGAAGGGCGAGTGACAGGCCAGCGGCCAAACCTCGAAGTAGGGCACTTGGGGACATCGGGGCTCCTCGGAAAGGTCGGCCTAGGCCGAAAGAAGGCAGAGATTATCAGCGGAATGTGTGTGATTCCACTGTCCGTGCGGTGACCTAGGTCACTGCACGTATGCGTGTATGGCCATAGGTTTGCCGAATCATGAAGAGGATCCAGAATTCGCTCCTGACGTTCCTACTGGTGGCTGTGACGGGTTGTCTACTCGTCGGCCCCGCAACGTTCGCGCAACCCCTGCCAGGCCAGATCGTCGTCGACGAGGCGAATCCACGCTGGTTCCGCTACCACGAGGGGGGTCCCTTCTTCATGGCGGGTCCGGGCGATCCGGAGGGTTTCCTCTATCGAGGCAAGCTCCGCAAAGACGGTACCCGCGACGGCGATCAGCTGAAGCTGATCCAGAAGCTCTCAAAGACCGGCGCGAACTCGATCTACCTGATGGCCGTCCGGTCGCACGGCGGTGACGGCGAAGCGACTCACAACCCGTTCGTCGGCCACGACGCTGCCCGCGGTCTCAACGAAGCGGTCCTCGATCAGTGGGAGGGTTGGTTCCAGGAGATGGATCGGAACGGGATCGTCATCTTCTTCATCTTTTACGACGACAGCGCCCGGGTTTGGCACACCCACCACGAGATGGAGGGCGAGGAGAAAACCTTCATCAACGCCCTGGTGGATCGCTTCGAGCATCACAAGCACCTGATCTGGGTCGTTGCTGAGGAGTACCAGGAGCGCTACACCTGGAAGCGAGTCTCGAAAATCGCCGCCGAGATCCGCGCGGCCGACGATCACGATCACCCGATCGCGGTCCACAAGTGGCACGGTCTCGACTTCGAAGAGTTTGCCGACGATCCGAACCTCGACCAGTACGCCATTCAGTTCAACGTTGGCGACCCCGGCGAGCTGCATCGTGGCAACGTCACCGCTTGGCGCAAAGCGAAGGCTCGCTACAACCTGAATCTCGCCGAAGCCGACGCCTGGGGAACCGGCAAGCGGGCTCGGCAGAAGGCGTGGGCGGCAGCGATGGGCGGTGCCTACGTGATGGCGTACCAGATGGACATCGCCACTACATCCAAGGGCGACCTCGAAGACTGCGGCCGACTGGTGGACTTCATGGAGTCGACCGACTTTCACCGGATGGAGCCGCGCGACGATCTGGCCGCCGGCGATACGCGCTACGTGCTCGCGCAGCCGGGCGTCAGCTACATCGCCTACGCCGACGACGGTCGGGGGCGGCTCGGCTTGAACGGCCTCGAACCGGGCTCGTATCGTCTGCGTTGGCTCGACACGGCGAGTGGTCGCGAGGCGGTGACCACCGTCGAAGTGGCGGGCAGCTCCGCGAGTTGGTCGCGACCCTCCGGGATTGGGAAAGAGGCGGCGGTCTACGTCCAGCGCCTCGAGCCGGCGCCCGATGAGACGTTGGTCGCTGCCGGCGCTCGGTAGCGTCGCGCCGGTCTCGTTACACTCGCTCCCATGTTGGAGTTCACGTCGTGAAGACCCTCGGCCTCATCGGAGGGACCAGCTGGGAGAGCACCGTCATCTACTACCAGCTGCTCAACCGGATGGCCCGCGAGGCGTTGGGCGGGCTCCACTCTGCAGAGCTTCTGCTCTGGTCGTTCGATTTTGCAGACATCGCGGCGCTCCAGGCGAGCGGAGATTGGGATGCGGCGACTGCACGGATGGTCGACGTCGCTCGGCGGCTCGAGCGTGGCGGTGCGGAGGGCATCGTGATCTGCGCGAACACGATGCACAAGATGGCGAACGAGGTGGAGGCGGCCGTCGACGTTCCGTTGATTCACATCGCCGACGCGACCGCGGGCGGCATCCGTGAGACCGCTTCGAAGAGTCCGCTGCTGCTCGCGACCCGCTACACGATGGAGCAAGACTTCTACCGGGGCCGGCTCGCCGAGCGCCACGGCATCGAGGCACGGATCCCCTCAGACGAGGGACGCACCCTCGTCCACGACGTCATCTACGAGGAGCTCTGCCGAGGCATCATCTCGCCGGCTTCGAAGGAGCGCTATCTCGAGCTGATCCGCGAGGAGCAGGCGCAAGGAGCCGACGGGGTGGTCCTCGGCTGCACCGAGGTGGGCCTGTTGATCGGACCCGAGGACGTCGATCTACCCGTCTTCGACAGCGCCGAGCTCCACGCCCGCGCAGCGATGGACTTCGCGCTCTCCGAGTAGGCTTCTAGCTGTCGAACCCCGCGAGGGCCGCGAGGACTTCGTCGATGTCGTCTGCGGTGTGATCGGCCGACACCTGGAAACGAATCTCCTCGTCGCCCTTTGGCACCACGGGGAAGTTGAGGCCCGTGGCGAGGATGCCGCGTTCGAAGAGGTGGGTGACCAGGGCCGAGGTCCGCTCGGTGTCACGCACCATCAGGGGCACCACCGGGTGCTCGCCGGGGATCGTCTCCAGGCCGAGCCGTTCGAGACCCTCTTCGAAACGTAGGGTCATGGCGCGGAGGTGGTCGAGCAGGCCGCGTCCGGTCTCGCTGTCGAGAATCTCCAGCGACTTCAACGCGGCGGCGGCCTCCGCGGGCGTGATCGGATTGGAGTAGATATAGAGCGGCGCCTTCTCTCGGAGGTATTCGATGATCGGTGCGCTCGCCGCCACGTAGCCGCCGTTGACTCCGAGCGCCTTGCCGAGGGTAGCCACCAGTACGTCGCACGGGTCGGCTCCGGTGAGCTCCTCGGTGCCGCGACCGGTTGCGCCGAAGGCGCCCACACCGTGAGAGTCGTCGACCATCAGGAGGGCGTTTTCCTCGAAGGCGCCGTCGTACTTGCGCACGATCTCGAGAATCTCGGGCAGCGGAGCATGGTCGCCGCGCATGCTGAAGATGCCGTCGGTGACGACCACCGCGCGCCGGCACTCGCCAGACACCTCTTCGAGCGCTCGATCGAGCTCGTCGAGCTGCAGGTGCTTGTAGATCCGCTTGGCCTTGGGGCGCGCCAGTCGAATGGCGTTGATGATGCAGTTGTGGTTCAGGTCGTCGCTGACTACCGCCGACTCCTTCGACAGGAGTGGTGCCAGAACTCCCAGAGTCGTGGCGTAGGCGGAGCTGAAGATCATGCACGCCTCGCGACCGTGGAACTCGGCGAGTCGGCGCTCGAGTGCCACGTGCGGCGCGTAGGTGCCGCTGATGAACCGCACTGCGCCCGGTCCGGCGCCGAACTCCCGCGAGGCCGCCTCTTCGGCCTCGATCACTTCGTGCCGGAGCGACATCCCGAGGTAGTTGTTGGAGTTCATGCGCAGGAACTCTCGGTCGCCGGCGCCTTCGAGCCGGAACCGCGGTCCGCGGTCACCGATCGCCGGTACGACGGCGGTCACCACGCTCTCCGCGCCTTTTGCCGATCCGCTGGAGCGGAGGGCATCGAGCTCGGCGTTCAGGGTGTCGTGAATGCGATCGACAGGCATGGAATCCTCCGCGCTAGTTCTTCGAGAGCTTCCGCTCGAGTCGCTCGAGCATGTCGGCGGTCATCGACGCGAGGTCGAACTCCGGCTCCCATCCCCACTGCGAGCGGGCCTCACCGTCGTCGATCGCGTCGGGCCAGCTGTCGGCAATTCGTTGCAGCGTGGGGTTGAGCTCGTACTCGATGCTGAAGTCCGGAATGTGCTTGCGAATCTCTGCCGCGAGCTCCTCGGGGGTGAAGTTCATCGCCGTCACGTTGAAGGAGTTGCGGTCGACCAGTTTGGAGGGGTCGGCCTCCATCACCTCGATGACCGCCCGCAGGGCGTCCGGCATGTACATCATGTCGAGCCGCGTCTCCGGCCCGAGGAAGCAGCGGTAGCGACGGTTCTGAATCGCCTCGTAGAAGATCTCGACCGCGTAGTCGGTGGTCCCGCCGCCCGGCTTGGCGACGTGAGAGATCAACCCGGGGAAGCGGACGCCGCGAGTGTCGACGCCAAAACGCTGCCAGTAGTAGTCGCAGAGCAGCTCACCGGCGACCTTGGTGACGCCGTAGATGGTGGTCGGGCGTTGGAGGGTGCGCTGTGGCGTCGAGGACTTCGGCGTGTCGGGGCCGAAGGCCGCGATCGAGCTGGGGAAGAAGACCTGGCAGTCGCAGCGTCGCGCGACCTCGAGCACGCCATAGATTCCGCTCATGTTGATGTCCCACGCGACCTGCGGCTTCTCTTCGCCGACCGCCGAGAGCAGCGCCGCCAGGTGGAAGATCGCATCGATCTCGTGACGGTCGACCGCTTCACGAATCTGGTCGCGCTGCGTGCAGTCGACAAACTCGAACGGGCCGTCGGTGTGCCGGCGGGGCAGCATCTTGATGTCGGACGCGACCACCTGGTCGCGGCCGTATCGAGTGCGCAGCTCGGCGACGAGCTCGCTCCCAATCTGGCCCAAGGCACCGGTGACGAGGATCTTCGGCATAGGTCGATAGCACTCCGGGACGGCGGCTATGGTACTCGATCGCCGGCGCTCCGGTATTCTTTACGCATGGCCGAGTCCTCGACCGATCCCATCGCTCGCTTTGTCGAACTCTTCGAGCGCGCGAAGCGTGACGAGCCGTTCGATGCGACCTCTATTGCGCTCGCGACCTCCACCTCTTCCGGTCATCCGTCGGTGCGCATCGTGCTCCTCAAGAAGATCGACGAGCGCGGCTTCTGCTTCTTCACCAACTACGGAAGTCGCAAGGCGCGTGAGCTCGAGGCGAACCCGCGGGCGGCCTTTACCGCCTACTGGCCGGCCGCCAAGCAGCAGGCTCGGGTCGAGGGGGAGGTCGAACGGCTTTCGGCGGAGGAGTCGGATGGCTACTTTGCGACGCGTCCCCGGGGAAGCCAGCTGGCGGCGCTCGCTTCGCGGCAGAGCGAGCCGCTCTCCTCCCACGCCGCGCTGATGAGTCGGTACCTCAAGCTGCAGCTGGAGCACACCGGCAGCGAGATCGAGCGGCCGGACTTCTGGGGCGGCTACCTGCTGCGACCGGAGCGGATCGAGTTCTGGAGCGATCGGAAGTACCGGATGCACGATCGAGTCGCCTACGTGCGCGACGAGAACGGCTGGAACGAGACGCAGCTCTACCCGTAGCGAACCGAGCGCGCAGCGCGTGACGATCGAACTCCTGAACTGGCTGCTGGTGCCGATCGGCGTTCTGATCGCCGTTGCGTACACCTCCACCGGCATCTCGGGCGCCAACTTCTGGGTGCCGGTCTACCTGGCAGTGCTCGGTTTCGAACCACCGGTGGCCTTCTGGCTGGCTCTCTTGACCATGCTCTGCGGTTCGGCGAGTGGACTGTCGCGGCACGCACGGCAGGGGACGATCGACCTGCGCGAGGCGGGGCGCCTACTCGCCCTGGCGGCTCCAGCGGCGATCGTAGGAGCGCTCGCCGCGCCGTACGTCCCCGGACGCGTTCTGGCTGGGGGATTCGGCGTTTTCGCGCTCGTGTTGGGCCTGCTGCTCGTCTCGGGGCGACTTCAAGCCGGGGCCGAGGGGACGTCGGCCGGGTGGACTCTTCTGGGGGGTGCGCTCACCGGACTGATTTCGGTGGGTATCGGCGCGGTTCTCCTGCCGCGTCTCCTCGGCGGTCGGCGGTTTGCGCACCACGCGGAGGCGGTCGGCACCTGCCTCGTCGTGGTCTTCGGAACGAGTCTCGTCGCAACACTCGCCAGACTCCGAGGTGCCCTCGTGGCGGAGCTCGGTGAGGCGATGCCGGAGATCCTGGGCACCATGCTGTTCGTTGCGCCGGCGGTGATTTTGGGTGGTCAGCTCGGGCCGCGCCTCGCTCGACGGCTCGATGGGGCCACCATGCGGCTCTACGCGGCCTGGCTTCTGGTCGCGGTGGGTGTGTTGATGCTGGCTCGTCAGTGGGCCACTTCATAAGCCTGAGGACGGCCGGCGGGTAAACTGGAATCGTGCACGGCGCGACCACCGAAGGCCTGGCTGAGCGCTCGCCGGGGCGACTGGTCGACTACGTCTCGATCGCCCGCCCGGACCACTGGGTCAAGCACGTCTTCATCCTCCCCGGAATCGTCCTGGCGGAGCTACTGCACCGCCGGTCCCTCGCCGAACTGCTGCTGCCGGTCGCGATCGGACTCGCGAGTGCGGCGCTCCTCGCCTCGGCGAACTACGTCATCAACGAATGGCTCGACTCCCGCTACGATCGGTTCCATCCGATCAAGTCGAAGCGCCCTGCGGTGGCGCGAGAGCTTTCAGGAGCGATCGTCTACCTCGAGTACGCCCTGCTGGCGATCGGAGGGTTGGCGCTCGGCCTCCTGGTTTCGAAGCTCTTCTTCGTCGTGGCGTGGCTGTTTCTGCTCAGCGGCATCGTCTACAACGTCGAGCCGCTCCGCTCCAAGGACCGGATCTACCTCGACGTCATCTCCGAGGCGGTCAACAACCCGATTCGCCTGACCCTCGGCTGGGCGATGGTCGACTCGACGACCCTGCCACCCAGCAGTCTCGTCCTCGGCTACTGGATGGGCGGTGCGTTCCTCATGGCGATCAAACGTTACGCCGAGTACCGGAACGTCTCGGCCACGGCCGGCGTCGAGAACCTGGGCCTCTACCGCCGTTCGTTTCGCCACTACACCGAGCGCACATTGCTGCTCTCGGCGTTTATCTACGCCCTGATGGCTGCGTTTTTCATCGCGGTCTTCCTGATCAAGTACCGCATCGAGTACCTCCTGACCATGCCGCTGCTGGCGGCGCTGTTTGCGGTCTACCTCGATATCGGCCTGAAACCAGAGTCGTCCGCCCAGGCGCCCGAGCGCCTCTTCAAGGAGCGCCGGCTCGTCGCGATTGTGGTGCTGCTCGCCATCGCCTTCGTTGTGCTCACGGTGGTCGACGTTCCGCAACTCGAGCGGCTCACCGATCCGCACTTCATCGAACTCCCCGGCGACTAGCGTGCCCCGTTTTGACTTCGACCGGTGGTCGGCGGTGGTGTTCGACGTCGACGGCACCCTGTACGAGCAGGCGCCGCTGCGTCGCAAGATGGCGGTGGAGCTGCTGACGCATTGCATGCTCCGCCCGTGGCGTCTGGGGCTCTTGCGTCGCCTGCAGACGTTCCGCAAGGAGCGCGAGCGCCTCTCCGAGGACGAGGTCGCCGGAGCGCGTCGGGCGCAGTTCGCCGTGCCGGCTGAGGTGTTGAATGTTCCGGAGGAGACCCTCGAACGAGAGGTGGAGGAGTGGATCCACGACCGACCGCTCCAACACCTCGCGGGCTGCCGAGTGCCCGGGGTGCGCGGGTTCTTCGAGCGCCTGCGAACTCGAGGCGTCCGCATCGCGGTGCTCTCCGACTACCCAGCCGCCGCCAAACTCGAAGCGCTCGGACTCGAAGCGGAGATCGTCGTCTCCGGGGTGGACCCTGAAGTCGATCGGCTCAAGCCGCATCCGGCTGGGTTATTGCGGGTGTTGGAACTCCTCGATCTGCCGCCCGAGCAGTGCTTGATGGTCGGAGACCGCGACGATCGCGATGGCGAGTGTGCGCGAAGGTCTGATGTGGACTCGCTCTTGCGAGGCACCGCCGACGGCGCTTTCGCCCAGTATCGCGAACTCCTCTGATCGGTCAGCTGTCCAGCACCGCTCGCTCGCGCAGCCGTTCAGCCGCGGGTGACAGCGGTGCCTGGGTCAGGATCTTGGTGATCCCGTCTAGCGCCTTCGCGTGATCGCCGACGGTCTGGTAGAGGATCACCTCTCCATAGAGGTTCTCGGCCAGGCGATTGACACGCTCGCTCACGTCGTCGGCGAGCATTGCGTTCGGGTAGGCCTTCAAGAACTCGGCGCCGTTTTCGAGCTCTTCGAAGCTGCCGGCGACGGCCAGGATGCGGGTCTCGGCCAGCTTGCGGAGCTCGTCGTCTTCCTCCTGGTCGATCAACTGTTGGAGGGCGTCGAGGCGGTCGAGTCGACTCGCCAGAACCCTCAAGCCACTCGCGGCTCGTTTGCCGGAATCCGACAGGGGCGATCCCGCCTTGACGGCCAGGTACTGCTCGACGGCGTCTGCGGGCCGCTGGAGCCTGCTGTAGGCGTCGCCCAGGCTGAGCGCGACGGCCGGAAACTCCGGCGCGTCTGGGTAGTTGCTGGCGAAGGTCTCGAGGAAATCGGTTTCGAAAATGCCGGCTTCATAGATCTCGACGGCGCGCGGATAGATTTCGTCGCGCTGAGAGCGGAAGCCGTCGATCTCGTCGGAGAGGGTCGTGAGGAGGGGCGCGTCGGGGTCGACGAGTCGAACCTCCTCGGCCTCCTTGTCGTACTCCTCGATCAGATCTCCGAAGTCGCGCGCCAACTCGGGGCGCTCGAACACCTTGTCGCGGTGTCGATGTAAGAACTCGAGCCGAATCTCGGCCGACCGGGGACCGCTCGGCCAGGCGTTGACGGCGCTGTACTTGAGGAGATCGATCGCGTAGTCCTCGAGCGGCTTACGCGTCTTGGGGTCCTCGGAGAAGTCGAGCAGGGTCGACTGAGTCTGCCGCCGGAAGGTGTCGGCGCTCTCGGGCTCTTGAACCTTGAGCAGCTCCTCGCGTACCGAGGCGGAGCGCACGCGGTCCTCGAAAAACGGATGCGTCTGCCAGTAGCCGTATTCCTGAGTCTGCGGAAGCCGCACCTCCATGAGCGCCATGAGGCGTCGCGTGCCGTCGGGGTCGTACCCCGCCGCAGCGGCCATGCGCTGTCCCTCGTCGTCCGCCTCGTCTTCGAATTCACGGCTGTAACTTCGGAGGAGCAGTTCGCTCACCACCATGCCGGCGGCCACCGTACCCATGACGCGGTCGCCGCCGCTGCCGCCGCCGTAGCGAGGATCGCCGTAGACGCTGCTCGGCGGGCCGCGCCGGCCGCTGTCGTCGGCGGCGACCATGACACCCACAGTGAGCACCTGACTCAGGATGTTGAAGAGCTGCGCCCGCTTCTGGAGTTTGAGGCCGTGCGAATAGACGACGTGGGCTATTTCGTGGCCCAGGAGGCCGGCCAGCATGTCGTCGTCGAGCCCCAAGTCGAGCATGCCGCGGGTCATGAAGACGTGCCCGCCGGGGAGCGCAAACGCGTTCGGAACCGGCATGTCGACCAGGTAGAAGCTGAACGGATAGTCGGTGAAGCCCGACTGCTGGGCGACCTCGTAGCCGATCTGATTGACCCGTCGGAGCTCGTCGGGGTTGTCGTAGATGCCGTAGTAGCCGAGGGCCTGCCGGGCCGCCTCGAGGCTCTTGGAGAAGGTCTCTCGGCTGGAGATCTCTTGAGCTCCTGCCGGCACGGAGAGCAGCGCCAGCAGAACGACCGCGACCAGAGCGCGATGCCCCGTTTCCCTCACCCAGAGCATGCCCAAAACTGTAGCAGGATGTATGCCACGGGCTTCCCTTATGATGCGTTGCCTGGAGGCGAACCATGTCCGAGTCGCAGTCATCTTCTGAACAGAGTACGGTGCTCCCGCCGCCGAACGATGCCTCGGTGGCCGAGGAAATCGGCGATCGGGCTGACACCGTCTGGACGCGAGGCGAAGGTGCAGCGCCAGCGATCGCCAAGGTCGCCGGGCGGAGTCTGCGGGGAGCCGGCGGGCGGGTCGCAATTGTCGACGGCTGTCGAACGCCCTTTGCCAAGTCGGGGACGGTGCTCTCTGACATGGACGTTGTCGACCTCTCCGGGGTCGCTGCGGGCGAGCTGGTGACCCGATCCGGTATCGATCCCGAAGAGATCGGCATGTCGATCTTCGGCGTCGTCGTGCCTGCACTCCACGCTCCGAACCTCGGTCGTGAGGTGGTCTTCCGTGCGTCGTTGCCAATGACCATTCCCGGGACGACGGTCAACCTGGCGTGCGCCTCCTCGAATCGTGCGATCACTTCGGGCGCTGAGGCGATCCTGACCGGCCAGACGGACGTCGTCCTCGCGGGCGGCGCCGAGTCGCTCAGCAACGTGCCGATTCAGTACTCGAAGAGCGCGGCGAGCAAGCTGATGGCCTTCAGCAAGGCAAAGAGTGTTGGTCAGCGACTCTCCGTGGTCTCGAAGGTGCGGCCCAAGGACCTCGTGCCGGTGCCGCCGGCGATCGCCGAGTACACCACCGGCCAGACGATGGGGCAGTCGGCCGAGAAGATGGCCAAAGAGAACGACATCTCTCGGCGGGCCCAAGACGAGATTGCGCTCATGTCGCACCAGCGCGCCGCGCAGGCGGAGGAGGAGGGGCGCTTCCGGGAGCAGATCGTCACCACCTATCCGCGCCCAGGCTTCGACGAGGCAATTGCGTCGGACAACGGTGTGCGCGCCGACAGCTCAATGGAGGCCCTGGCCGGGCTCCGACCGGTCTTCGACAAGCGTTACGGCTCGCTAACGGCTGGCAATTCGAGCCCGATCACCGACGGCGCCTCCGCCGTGCTCCTGATGAGCGAGGAGAAGGCCAAAGCGCTCGGTGTCGAACCGCTCGGCTACATCCGGTCGTTCTCGTATGCCTCGCTCGATCCTGGCAGCCAGCTCCTCCAGGGCCCGGCGTACGCGGCGCCTCAGGCGCTCGACGCCGCCGGCGTCACCCTCGGCGATCTCGACCTGATCGAGATGCACGAAGCGTTTGCCGCCCAGGTCGTCTCGAACATGAAGGCGTTCTCTTCGGCGAAGTTTGCGCGCGACGAACTCGGCCGCTCGGCGCCTCTCGGCGAGATCGACTTCGACCGCTACAACGTCAACGGCGGCTCGATCTCGATCGGCCACCCGTTTGGCGCCACCGGCGGCCGGGTGACCATGCAGCTCCTCTTCGAGCTCAAGCGCCGCGGCGAGAACCTTGGGCTGATGACCGTTTGTGCGGCTGGTGGAGTCGGGTTCGCGATGGTCGTCGAGCGTGGGTGAGTAGGAACACATCAAAAGGCGAGTCTTTGCTCGTCTAAGTAGACGCTGCGCGGATGCGCGATCGCCCGGAGGCGCTTGAAAGAGCAAGACACCAGGTACCTGACACGCGCCCAGCTACGAGCTGGGATCGACTTGGTGCGCGAACGGTATGAGAAGTTTCTCCCGACGTTCTGGGATCGCACCTGGATGTTCGGTCTCAAGGCCTCTGTCGGTGGTGTGCTCCTGGGCGTCTTCGGATCGATCGCTGCCTTGGTTGTCAGCAGCTTTCGAGAGGAGCTCCCAGACTGGGGCGCGTACTTCGTTCTCGCCGTGCTTGTTTGCTTTGCGGTGTGTCTACTCACCGGGCTGTTCAGCTTAGGTGTGCTCCGAAAGCTGCGAAGCGCTACCCGGCTCAGCCGGAAGCATGGCCTCGACCAGTATGTCGTCGGTGCTCTCTCGATAGATTCGAAGAGCGAACGGGAAAAGGCAGACGATCGATGGATCCTTCATGGATTCGTCGCGACGCTGGTCATCGCTGCCGCTGTCGCGGTCTTCGCAGTGACCAGTGACTCTCAGTCCCCGGTTAGCTGGATCTTCCTAGGTTGCCTTCTACTCTTCGCAGCCAGCATGGGCCTTCTCTCCTGGATGCGCAGGGGCACCCGACAGCTTCGTGCCATCGATCACTTGCGCTCGGAGTTGCTACTGCACTCGAAGAAGGACAGTGAGCTGATCGAGGTTCCAGCCAGTCTGTACTACGCGCTGGCAGCCCTAGAGCAGGAACGTGCTTTGAGTATGCGCCAGAGGGTCAGGGAGCGTACAGGCCGTGGCTCGTACTCGGTTACGAAGAGCGCTGAGGCACTCTCGGCGTTGGAACTCCTCGAGTCCGACGCACGGGTCGCGGTAGAGGGGGCAATCATTCAGCTGGCCTTCGAAGCCAGCGGCGAAGAGGGGGATGAGGGGGGGGCTGTACTCGCGCTCGCGTTGCCGGGCCATGAACTGACCGTGCAATACGAGCTGAACCCTTCGCTCCGATCGCTTAGGGTCTTGGATGTCGTCGGGGGTGGTAGCTCGTGACCCAGCCGGTAGACTCGGCGTACTCGATTCGCTGGACCGATCTGGCACGAGATTCAAGGACGAAGCTTAGCTCCCGTGCCCTCGAAGCCTTGATTCAGATCGAGCCTGCGCTTGTCTTGGAGCCCCTCGTCTCGAAGATAGGCGAAGTGCTCAAGCTCAAGTCCGGAGGCTACCTTTACCGACATCCGAGTCCGCAGCTCGATGTCCTGTACGCCGTCAACGGCCGCGTGATCGAGGTCGAGAGCTACTGGGAGCAGCAGTTTTCCCTACCAGGGACCGTCTTCTGTTGCTACACGAGACGCGAGCGTCGCTGGCTCCGCTCGATCAAGGCCGAGCTCAAAGAGTATGAGGAGGCTGGGCGAATTGGGATCTGGGACGACGGCGAGATCCGGGTCGGGCAAGAGTGGAGGCGCGTCATCAAGCAGAACCTGGAGTCGGCTCGGGCCGCGATCCTCTTGGTGAGTCCTGCGTTTCTGAATTCGGTCTTCATTCAGGAGGTGGAACTTCCAGCCCTCCTTTCACAGGCCGAGGAGGGCCAAACGACGGTCTTCTGGGTGCTCGTCGAGGGCTGCGAGGTGCCCGAAGAGATCTTGCGCTTCCACGGTCCTAATCCCGAGCTATCTCTCTGTGCTGCGGAAGACGCGGGCGAAGAAGTCTTGGAAGCGCACATTCGGGCCATCGGCAAGAAGATCCGCGAGGCGCTCGAAGCCGATTCGGAGACGTAGCCTGGTTGCTACTTGGACTCGACGGTACTGCCCTCACTCTGTGCCGGGCGCGTCGTTCGCTTGCTGAACGAGCGTTGCGAGGTGATTCAGTCTCGCCTCGAGTGACGCGAGTCTCTCTTCGTAGCCCGCGCTGAGCTCCGCCATCTCTACCCTGTGCCGCGCCTCGAGCCCCTGGATGGCAGCCAGGGCTACGCCGGCGCTGTCGACTGTGGCGATGCCGCGGTCGGTCGAGCCGAGCCCGAACGCCTCGTAGAAGTCCTCGGCGATCGGTCCCAGGTGAGTCGAGTCGGCGTGGCTCTTGTACGACCAAGTCTGGAGCGGGAGTTCCAGGACCCTCGCGAGAATGACACTCGTGTCGACTGCCTCGAAGTCTGTCTTCGCGTCGCGACTCGACATCTGAATCACCGCGCCGTTGAACGAAATGCCGCTCGAGTCGATGAAGATCGAGCGGTTCTGAGAGCCGTTCTCGATCCAGAGCGGACTTGGATCCGTTGGACTATCTCCCTGGACGAGGCGGAAGCCCTCGAGTCCCGAGCACGTGAACAGGCAGGCGGACAGCACCCAGGTAGCTCCTTCGCTCGTGGTGAGGCCGAGCGACGCAAAGTTCGAGGAGTCCGGATCGAAGATCTCGAAATCGAAGAACGGTGCCGCCGTACCGATGCCGACGCTCCCGTCGTTGGCGATGTAGAGCATGTCGTCGGGAGCGTTCTCCTCGATCTGCAGCACGCTCGTCGTCACGTTGTCCGAGATTTGAAACGTCGAGTCCTCGGACTCGAGGAACCAGAAGGCCGTTTCGTCGAACTCGAAGAGGATGAAATCTGGATCGTCCTCTTGCACGGTGACGTCCTCGTTGAAGAGCTCTGCATGCACGGGAGCGACGAGGGCGAAGACGGTTGCCGTTGCCAGGATTGTGAGTTGCCGTGTCATCGCTGCCCTCCCTTCGGTGAATCGACGTCCGAGCTGATCTTCGCCGAGACGAGGATCGTGCCGCCGACGACGCGGAACCGAGCGGTCAGCTTGCGCGGTCGCCGATGAGTCTCGTCTGCCGCGGTCGTGGGCGATACCTCTCGGAGCTCGAAGCGGTAGCTTCCGTCGGAAAGCGCTTCCGCTTGGGCGTCCGGCCGGAACGCCAGCGTCCCAGAGCCGCGTCTGCGGAGTCTGAAGTCGGGTCCGGTTACGGTCAGCAGGAGCTCTGAACCGTCGCCGGCGATCCAGGTGATCTGATCTGCGGACCATTGCGTCGTTGCAAGGGGCTGCGGCTCGGTTCCCGCCTCGCTGAAGCTCGCCAGCGTGAGACAGAGCAGCGTACAAAGGCCGGAAGCGAGCGCGCGATTGCCTTTGGCCATAGGGGATCTCCTTCTCAATGTCAGAACCTCGTTGTCAGCCCGAACTTCGCCTCCCGTAGCTCGCGGGGGCCTTTCACCTAACCAAGCGCAGTCTGCGCCCGAATCAGGAAGCGTCGACTGGCAGGGGAGGGGGAGGCGGCGGGATGGTCTGGACATCCCTGCCGACGACGAGCAGGGTCACATCGTCGTGGAGCGGCTCGTTGACGACGTGTTTGTCGAAGCTCATGAGAATGCGATCGTGCACGCGACGTGCCGATCCGACCTCAGTGAGGAGGCTTCGGAGACGCTCGAAGCCGAAGCTCTCGCCGTCGGGTCCGCTGATCGCCTCGGGAAGACCGTCCGTGAACAGAACGAGGAGGTCGCCCTCGTCCATCGAGACCGACTCGGAGTGGAGGTCCAGCGAAGCGCGCAGACCGAGAGGCAGGTTGCCGGTGCCGAGCTCGACGACCTCGCCACCGGCGCGCCGGAGCATGGGGAACGGGTGCCCGGCGCACACGTAGTCCATTTCCCCTGTTTCGGGGTCGAGGAGGCCGTAGAAGAGCGTCATGAAGGCGCGGCGGTCGCCGGTTCGGAAGAGCGCCGAGTTGAGCAGCGCCGCCACCTGGGTCGGCTCCGGGTCGATCTCGAGAGCGGTCTTGAGCGTCGCGTTTGCGATCGCCATCAGAAGACCCGCAGCGATGCCGTGGCCGCTCGCGTCGGCCATGAGAATGGCCAGCCGGCCGTCAGGGAGCTCGGGGAAGTCGTAGTAGTCCCCGCCGACCTCGTTGGCGGTCTGGTAGGAGTGGGCGAAGTCGAGTCCTTCGATCGCCGGCGATCTCTGTGGGAGGAGTTCACTCTGAAGCTGCCGAGCGACTTCGAGTTCGTCGCGTACCCGGACACGGTCGACGAGTTCCATGATCAGCAGGAAGGTGAGCCCCGAGACGCTCAAGAGGAACCAAAAGACCGTGACGCCCAAGCGAAGGCCGCCGCCCCCGATGTTGACGACGTCGATATCGAGGATGCCGAAGAACGCACAGAGGATCGAGGCGGCGAAGATCAATCGACGCGCTGGGGAGAGTTTGGAGGAGACGCCGAGGAAGACGACCTTGACCCGATGCCAGAACTGCCCGAAGCCGCCCTCGGGCTCTTCGCCCTCCCGGTCGCGCGCCAGCACCTTGTAGGCCTGCGACGCCTCCTGATCGAAGAGCCGCCGGAGATCGCGTACGTTCAGGCCCGCCGTGTACTCACGGAAGAACGATCTCGTCTGATCGATGTAGCGATGAGGCTTCATGCGCAGGAGTCGATTCTACTTACGCGTGGGCCAAGGGAGGGTTTTGCGACCTCGAGCGTGTCGGCCCACCCAGCTCGACGATCCGACTCGAGCCGCTAGAATTCCGCCTATGCAGTACCGACGACAGTTCAGCTCGACAGTCTTCCTGGCCCTCGTGCTCTATGCCTGGCCTACGCACGCGGAGTGGGGCGGCGAAGGCTGTGGCGACGAAGCCGCCTTGCGCGGGATCGTGGATAACGCATTGGTAGCGGCTCCCGCTGGCGGCGGACGCGGCTCTGGAGCCCCCGGTTACTCGGTCGCCGTTGAGCACGATGGCTGTGGCGTCTTCGCTTACGCGAACGGGTTGCGCCGTCTTCAAGGGGCAAAGCCCAACCAGGTCTCGACAAGGCAGCACATCGGCAGCATGACGAAGCCAGTGGCTACCGCGCTGACGCTCATGCTCGCCGAAGAGGGGCTGCTCGGGCGAAGGGGCATCGACGCCAAGGTGGCGGGCTTCTTCACCAAGGCGGAACGTCAGGCGCTCACGAAGGGGACCGGCAGCGAGGCTCTGTGTCCCGCGACGGTGCTGGTACTCGACCGCGAGCTCGACGAGTTTGTCCAGGTGCGCGCCAAGTGCCCCAAACTCAAGAAGATCACCATTCGCCAGCTGCTCAACGGCAACCACGGCCTGTGGGACTTCGTCAACGAGGTCGATCGGAACGGCAACGGCTTCACGGACGTTGTGGACTACCTGCTCGGCGATCTTCTCGACGCGCTGGGACTCGAGCGGCTACCGGTGCCCGATGTCGACGAGCCGTTCGAGGTCTTGAGCGCACTCGGCCTGCTCAAGGCGAACGGCGCCCGGCGCGGCGGGACGAGACAGCGAGACTTCGAGGCGAGCTTCGGGAACTCCGGCTACCAGTTGGTCGGACTGATTCTCGAGCGTGCTTCTGGGAAGTCATTTGATGAGCTGGTAGAGGAGCGCATTGTCGAGCCGCTGGGGTTGGCGCCCATGGAGCTGGCTCTGTCGGTGCCGCGGCGACTCGGCAAGCTCGCCAGTCAGTACGCCATCGCGACCGGGGCCACCGACGGCATTGACGAGAACCTCCTCGGGGCCTACCCACTGGTCGACATCAACGGTCATCCGGCGCTCGACACCTTCGACGCCGGTCCGATTCTGTTCTCCAACGGTGGTGGTGCCGCCGGCGCGTTGACCGCTACGCCGGAGAGCTACGCTCGGTTCTTCCATTCGCTGGTGACGGGCAGCCTGCTGAGCGCTGAGGCCCAGGCGCTCCTCGAGGCCGGGTTCTTGCCGGTGCAGGGCACGCTCTTCGAGCACGGGTTTGCTCTGTTCCGTGTTTCAGGAACCCTCGGCACCCTTCTCTCCAAGGGCGGAACGACGGTCGGGACCAACTGCAACACGCTGCACTCGCTCGAGGGCAGCAACGGCGGAAACGGTGTGACGGCGGTGGTCTGCCGAAACTCGCTGGATCTGTTTGTCGGCCCCCAGTTCGGGACCGCGTCGACGTCGATCGATACCGGCGCGATCGCAACCGACCTGCTGCAGGCGGCACGCTAGCCGCCGCCGGACCGGCCGCCTTCCTTGCGTAGGAGTGTCCGCGGGTCGAGCTCGATGGCGATCTTGCGGAAGGCGGGGTCCTGTCGCGCCTTGCCGAGGAACGACGGGTCGAGACTCCAGGTCTTCTCGAAGGACGCTTGTGCGCCGCGCTTGTCGCCGACCGCCCAGAGCGCGAGCCCCATGTTGTAGTGGCACTCGGCGAGGGAGGGGTCGGCGGCGAGGCACTCTTCGTAGCTGGAGATCGCCGCTTTGTAGTCGCCCTTCCGGTAGAGCGAATAGCCCTTCCAACCGTGGACGCGAGCGTTCTCGGGGTTGGTCTCGAGCGCCTTGTCGTAGGACTCGACGGCCTTCCCGAAGTCTCCCGTCCGGGCGTTGCCGAGCGCCTCCTTGATCGCGGTCGCCTCGGGTGCGGTCGCGGCGCTCTTCTCGCCCTCGACCACGTAGCTGTAGTCCCAAAGTTCTTTGAACCGCCGGTCCTTCCGCGCCCGCTCCTCGTAGCTCGGATCGATCTTGAACGCGGCCTGTACCTCTTTGAGCGCCTCCTTCTGTTGACCGGTGCGCCAGAGCGAAAGCCCGAGTCGGAAGTGCGCTTCTGCCATATTCGGATTCTCGGCGACCGCGCTCTCGAGCCGGGTCACCGCGGTGTCGTAGTCCTTGCTGTTGTAGGCGTCGAGCCCCGTCTGCACGAGTTCGACCGCCTTGCGTTCGGTCTCGGGGAGCTTCTCTCGAACGTGCTCGACGACCGCCTTCTGCTGCTGGAGCTCTTCTTGGAGTTGATCCCGGCGCGCGAAGAGCTCGTCGAGCTCGGTGAGGAGAGCGTCGCGTCGCTCGCGTGCGTCTTGTACCCCGAGGTACGCGGTGACGACGACGATCGCTCCGATCGCGATCGGAATGAGCGACAGCCAGAGCGTTCGGCGTCGCATCGCCGCCGACTCGTCGGCGAACATCGCGGAGATCTTGTCCAGCCGTTCGTCTTCGCTCACGCGAACGCCCCTCCCTTCAGTTGCGTGCCCAGGAAGCGCCGGATCGCGCTCACCGCCTCGTCAGCGGGTGGCTCCTGCTGCAGCTCGTGGTGGTAGCCGTCGAGAACGGCCTTCTTTCTGCGGGCGTGCAGCATGGTGTTGATGGGGAAGATCGTCGCGCTGCCGATCAAGGCGCCGCCGACGCCGAAGGTTGTCGCCTGCATCGCCAGGCCGACGGCGAGGATGCCGCCTCCGACGGCCACGAGAGCGACACTCGAGGCCGAATAGAGCTTGATCTGAGAGCCGAGCTCGTCAGTCATGCGTTTGAGGCTTCGGACGAAGAAGCGCAGGGTTTCCGGGTCGGCTTCTTCCTCCTGGACCGGGATCGCGCCAGTGCCGGCGGTGTTTGCGACGGCGACGCTGACATTGGTCGCCAGCTCCTCAGGCGAAGTGAAGAAGTCGATCAGGTAGTCGCGCGAGAGCTCGTTGCGAAGCGCCTCGATCTCGGAGCGATCCTCGTCCATCATCTTGGGTGGCCAGGGGGCGTCCGATTCGAGCAGGAAGATCAGACACTCTTTGCCGGTCGACACCGCCTGACGGAATTCGAGCTCGGTGATCGACCTCTCCTCGCCCGGCGGTTTGTACCCGGAGCGCCAGGCGAAGATGCCGACGTAGACATCGCATTCGGCCACGTCCTCGAGACACTTCTCGAGCGGTGGCCGGCTGGCGGCGGTGTAGTCCTCCATCGAGATGACGTCATGACGCATCTGACGGAGCGCGCGATAGACCGCCTCGCGGTGCTCCCTCAAGTCCCGGTACGTCGACGACAGGTAGATTCTGGCCACGGTGGATATCTGAAGGAATTGTAGCCTAGGAGGTGTCAGCGGGCGCAGACGTCGAGGTAGCGCATGAACTCCTGGATGCGCTCACCGTCGCCGACGGTGCCGGTCAGATCGATGTCGGTTTCGGACTCGACGCCGTCCGGCGCAGGGCCCATCCAGAAGCCGATACGCGTTCGGCCGCGGGGCTCGGGACAGTCGACGACGATCGTCGATCGGAGGCCGATCGCTTCGTCGACCGGGCCGCTGGAGCGGCCCAGGTGTGCTGCCCAGCGTAGGGTGCGTCCTTCCTCGACGGCCGACCCGGCGACCAGGAAGCGATCGTTCTCGAAGCGCACCGGGGCCCGGTTCTCCCACTCTCCGCGGTGGATCTCACCCTCGAGCAGGAGCTTCAGCTGTTCCTCCTGGTCGCCGAAGAGGCGAGTGCGCGTGAAGACAAACCGGTGCGTGCCGGCATGAAGAGACGACTCGATGTCGTCCGTCGGCTCCTGATCCGCGAGGACAATCGTGTCCATCAGGAACGGCACGGAGAACGCCGCCACGGCGTAATAGCCCTCGGGAAGCGACTCGGTCGGGAGCAGCTCGAGCGCCTCGCTGGTGCGGGTTTCGGGGTCTTTCATGGTCTCTTCGAGCTGACGAGCCTTTCTGAAGCCGTAGAACATCAGGCTCCCGACCACGATTGCCAAGATCGCCACGGCGATCAGGCACCCAACGCCGATCAGCAGACACGACTGCGTACCCTTTTTCTTGGACATGCTTTGAAGACCTGGCGTGACGGTATCGCAGACGAGGGCGACTCGCGACTCGGATGGCGAGGAAGAACGGTCGAGAACTTGACCGGCTCACCTCCGGTCGCTACATTGACCTCCGTCGACCCATGACAAGCCGCTCGCGAACGACCCTGGTCCGCCTGCTCCTGGTAGGCGTGCTTGCCGTTTGGTCGAGTGCCTGCTCGATTCGGAGTCTCGCGGTCAACGCGCTCGCCAACTCGCTCGCGTCGAGCGGCGACGTCTTCGCCTCAGACGAAGATCCCGAGTTGGTGCGCGACGCTCTGCCGTTTGCGCTCAAGACGATGGAGACACTCTTGGCCGATCAGCCAGAACACGCCGGTCTCCTGTTGAGTACCTGCCAGGGATTCACGCAATACGCGGCGGCGTTTGTTCGGGTCGAGGCCGAGGCGCTCGAAGACGAGGACTATGAGGCGGCGCTGGCCGGCTACGACCGGGCGCTCAAGATGTTCCTTCGTGCCCGCGACTACTGTCTCCGCGCCCTCGAGCTCCGCTCACCCGGCGTTCGGCGACGCCTGGAGGTCGAGCCGCAGGCGGCGCTTGCTGATTTCGAGGTCGAAGACGTGCCGCTCCTCTTCTGGACCGGGGCGGCGTGGGGGAGCGCCATCTCGGTCGGCTCGGATCGGCCCGAGATCACCATCGACCTCGAGGCGGTGCGCTTCCTCGTTCGCCGCACACTCGAGCTCGACGAGAGCTACGACAAGGGGAGCGTGCACGAGGTGATGATGGCGCTCGAATCGCTGCCGGCGGCGATGGGTGGCTCAGTGGAGCGGGCCCGGGAGCACTTCGACCGTGCGGTCGAGCTGTCGGACGGAAAGAAGGCAGGCCCGTTCGTGAGCTGGGCCGAAGGGGTCGCCGTCGCGCAGCAGGACCGTGCCGAGTTTCAAAACATGTTGGAGCGAGCTCTGGCGATCGATCCCGACGACGAACCGTCGTCGCGGCTCGCCAACCTGATCACGCAGCGCCGCGCGCAGCGGCTGCTCGACCGGGTCGACGACCTGTTCATCGAATGACCTATCGGAATTCGAGGGCCGGGCGTGCTTGTTGGAAGCGGTAGATGCGATTCCTGATTAGTACCTGTCTCGTAGGGGTGCTCTGCGTGAGCACCGCCGCTCCCGTCGCTGCAGCAGACGTCACCATCAAACTCGCCACGCTCGTTCCTGACGGCTCTGTTTGGGACAAGGCGCTCAAGAGCATGGGCTCCACCTGGAAGCGCGAGAGCCAGGGACGCGTCGAGCTGCGGATCTACCCGGGAGGCGTCGCCGGCGACGAACCGGACGTGCTGCGGAAGATGCGGATCGGTCAGCTGCATGCCGGCACGATCACCGTCAGCGGTCTCATCGACATCGACCCGGCCTTCGAGGCGCTCGCGATTCCCTTCTTCTACGACTCCTACGAGGAATTCTTCCACGTTCTGCGAGCGGTCGAGCCCGAGATGAAACGTCGGGCGCGCGCCAAGGGCTACGAGCTGATTCAGTGGGGCCACGCAGGATGGGCTCAGGTGTTTTCGACCGAGGCGATCGAGACGGTCGAAGACCTACGCCGGCTCAAGCTCTTCGTCTCGGCCGGCGACGGCCAGATGCTTCAGTGGTGGAAGCGCGAAGGCTTCCAGCCGGTGGCGCTTTCGATGACCGACATCATGACCGGGCTCCAGACCGGCATGATCGACGTCATCCCGACAACGCCCCTCGCAGCGCTCTCGCTGCAGTGGTTTCGTCAGACGCCGCACATGATGGAGCTCGGCCTCGCGCCTTTGGTCGGTGCCACGGTGGTCTCGAGCCGCATCTGGAACCGGATCTCCGACACCGACAAGAAGGCGATGCTGGCCGCGGCCGTCGAGATGGAGCGTCAGCTCGAGCGTGAGATTCCCAAGCAGGACGCGACGGCCATTGCCGAGATGTCCAAGCGTGGGCTCACGGTGCACACCGCGGCCAACGTGGCGAATTGGGAGGAGTTGGCGAAGGAGTTCGAGACCTCGCTGCGCGGTGTTCGCATTCCAGCTGAAGCGTTCGACCTGGTGCTCGCCGCGCGCGAAGCCTATCGGCGAGAGAGCGCCGCCGGAGACGCTCGCTGAGTTTGCTGCGCCGCTTCGAAGAGGGGTTTGCGGCCGCCGTTCTGGCCGCGATGATCATCCTTCCCCTCGGCGAGGTGGTCGCTCGGAAGTTCTTCGGAATCGGTATCCCCGGTTCGCTGGCCTACGTTCAGCATCTGACCCTCTGGGTCGGTTTCCTCGGCGCCGCGCTGGCTGCGCGCGAGGGCAAGCTCCTCGTACTCGCTACCGGTGAGCTGATGCCGGAAGGCAAGTTGCGTGATCGCTCGAAGGTGGTCTCGGCGGCGGTCGGCGCCGGCGTCTCGATGCTTCTCTGTCGGGCGGCGATCGATCTGATTGTCATCGAGCGGCAGGCGGAGACGGTGATCGCCGGCGGCATCCCGGTCTGGGTGGGGCAGTTGGCGATTCCTGTGGCCTTTGCTCTGATCGCACTCCGCCTGGTCTGGCGCGCCTCGGAGGGTTGGCTCGGCCGCGCCGTCGCGGGGCTCGGCCTCGTTGTTGGCGTTGTGCTGGGCCAGTACCAGACCTGGCTCGAGTTCAAGTCGGCCTGGCCCTGGCTCGTGCTGATCGTGATTGCGACGCTCCTCGGAGGGCCGATCTTCGTGGCCCTTGGCGGCTTCGCCCTCTTTCTCTTCTTGTCCGATGGTGTTCCCGCCGCCGCCGTGCCGGCCGAGACCTACCGGCTGGCGGTCTCGCCGTTCCTGGCCGCCATCCCGCTCTTCACCCTGGCCGGCTTCGCTCTCGCCCAGGGAGAGGCGTCGAACCGCCTGCTGCGGGTGTTCCGGGCCTGGTTCGGTTGGATGCCCGGCGGCACCGCGGTCGTTACCGCGGTGCTGTGCGCGTTCTTCACCGTCTTCACCGGCGGCTCAGGCGTCACCATCCTGGCGCTTGGTGGCCTGCTCTACCAGGCGCTCCGAGCTGACCGCTACTCGGACCGCTTCTCGCTGGGCCTGCTCACGGCTTCGGGTTCGCTCGGACTACTCTTCCCGCCGGCGCTGCCGCTGATTTTGTACGGCATCGTCGCCTCGATCCCGATCGAAGACCTGTTCATCGGCGGTCTGGTGCCCGGCATTCTGATGATCGCACTCGTTGCCGGGTGGGGAGTGCGCGAGGCGATGCGTGGGGACGTGGAGCGCCAGACCTTCGCCGTGCGCGAGGCGCTTCGTGCTGTTTGGACCGCCAAGTTCGAGCTCTTCCTGCCGTTTCTGGCGCTCGGCGCGATCTTCAGCGGCCTCGCCACCCTGGTCGAGGCCGCCGCGCTGACCGCGCTCTACGCCCTCGTGAGCCAGGTCCTGATCCACCGCGACATTCCTTTCAAGGGAGAGCTGCGGAAGGTCTTCACCGAGTGCGTCGTTCTCGTCGGCGGCGTTCTGATCATCCTCGGGGTCGCCCAGGGGCTCACGAGCTACCTGGTCGACGCCCAGGTCCCGGCGAAGCTGGTCGAGTGGGCCCAGGAGAACGTCGAGTCGAAGTGGGTCTTCCTGCTGGCGCTCAACATCCTCCTGCTCCTCGTCGGCTGCATGATGGATGTCTTCTCGGCAATCGTAGTGGTCGTGCCGCTGATCGTGCCGCTCGGCATGGCCTTCGACATCCACCCGGTGCACCTCGGGATCATCTTCGTCGCCAACCTCGAGCTCGGGTATTTGACGCCGCCGGTCGGGTTGAATCTGTTCCTCGCGGCCTACCGGTTCGAACGTCCGTTGCTGGCGATCTGGCGGGCGGCGGTGCCGATGCTGATCATTCTGGGTATCGGTGTACTGCTGATCACCTACGTGCCCTGGTTCACGATCGGGCTGCTCGAGATGCTTGGTCGGTAGGCCGGTCTTCTAGAGCCAACAAACGTAGACAAAGCTGTCGCCCGCGAGTTTGTCCTCCATGGCTAGGACTGATCCACTGCGCTCGACCCAGGCTCGGTATTGCCTCGGATCTCCGGGCGCGAACCAACCGGGCCGCGCCGCGCAGAACCAGAAGTCCTCCAGAAGCTCGGCCTTTGCCCGCTGCATCTCGTTCGTTTGGGCAAACGTCTCGGCGAATCCTGGTGAGTTGGCGATGTGGAAGAAGTAGATCTCCTCCCGCGTGAAGTGCGGCATTCGCTGATACCAGGAGTGGACAACCGTCAGACTCTCTGGTGGATCGGTGCCCCAGGCTCGTCGATAGTTGTTCGGATCGTCTTCCCAGGTACCGCTTTGGCTGTAGCCGCAGCCCATTACGGTCGACAGCGCAAGCGCGCAGAGAGCCCGCGCCCGCCGTTTGATCTGCACGGTCATGGGCGTGCAGGAGTAGTCAACGATAGACCTCGCGGCGATGGCCGACCTTGAGGACAATGATGATGAGCCTGCCGCTCTCGACGCTGTACAGAACCCGAAAACGCCCGACCCGAATCCGAAAAACGTCGTCGTAGCCGGACAGTTTGCGCGAGCCCTTTGGTCGCGGTTCGTGAGCGAGAGCCCGGATGGCCCGGACGATGCGCTCCAGGTCGCCCCTGGGCAGCTTGCCTAGCTGCTTCTCAGCGCTTCTGGAGATCTCGATCTCGTACTTGCGGTCACTCGTGCTAGGCATCGAGCTCGAGCTCGGCGAGCAGCTCGGAAAGCGGGCGCGTCGGCTCGTGCCTTATCGCCTTCAGATCCTCTACGTCCTCGAGCTCCTCGAGGCGATCGATGAGCGCCTCCTGCACGAAGTGGTTCAGAACGATGCCGCGGGAGCGGCAGTACTCGTCGACGGCCTTCTTCAGGGCCGGGTCGACTCTGGCGTTGATCTGTACGGTTGCCATCTCTAGCCTCCTGGATGCTAGCAAATGATAGCACGCGAGGCGGAGACGCTACTCGAGTCGAACCAGAGTCGCCCCCCACCCGCCCGCCTCCATCGGCGCATCACCAAACTCGATCACCCGTGGATCGCGCTCCAGAAGCTTGCGAACCGTCTGCCGCTGCACGCCGACACCGCGTCCGTGGATGATGCGGACCTCTCGCAGGCCCTTCTCGTGTGCCGCGTCGAGGTACGAGCGGACGACGTCCGCCACCTCGCGCGGCGGGAAGCTGTGGAGGTCGAAGACGTCGGTGATTTCGAGCTCGGTTGACTGGAGTTCGCTGTCGAGAACTTCGGTGTCGTCGCCGCCGGGTGCCGCCGGCTCTTCCCGATCCGTCTCTTCCGTCACCGTCATCGCCTCCCGAGAGACACTCAGTCCTCCGGGCCCCTGCAGACCAGTTGGTCGCACTCGAACCCGGTGACACCGGCGCCGCCGAAGTTGAGGATGCCCTCGTCCAGGACCCGCGCGTAGTTCGACTCACACTGCTCGGCAGTCTGGTAGTCAAAGTGCGTCCCACCGACCCTCGACACGCAGACTCCGGCGGCGAGGATGCGGTCGACTTCGATCCTGCCGTCGACGTCGAGGAAACAGGTCTTCGCCAGCGAGCTGTCGTCGTCTTCGCCGTCGTCGTCCGACTCGTTGGGGGCGACGCTGCAACGCTCTTCGTTGGCTCGCTCGTTGAGCTGATCGACGTCGTTCGGACGATCGTTCTGAGAAGCGTCCCAGATGGCGCAAAACTCTGCCATTCCGCCATCGAACATCGGGTCCCAGCCGGGGTGGGTGTCGGCAGGCGAGAACCCCTCGTTGATGACGTTCCCCTCCGCGTCTTCGGTAGACCAGGTGGAGGAACCGTCGTCGAACTGTGTCGTCCGGGTAATCGTGCCGTCGTCGTTGTAGGTCGTGTGGGTATTGAGGACGACGGCGCCGTCCGGTCCAAGCTGCTGGACATGCGTTTCGGTGACGTTGCCTTCCGCGTCCGTCACGATGGTTTCGATCTCGGTTCCGAGGAGCTCATTGTCCGAAGTGAACGTCGTGGTTCGGATGACTTTGACGTTTTGGCCATCCCGATCGTACTGCCGGGCGGAAATGATCTGCCAATCGCCATTGGGCAGGTCGCGGAACCCCTCATAGGTGTGCGTTCCCACCCGGGGGCCGGACGTGTTGTTCGAACCGAAGCCGGCGCAGAGATCCTCCATCAGGTCATCCAGGGGATTCTCCGACGCGGTGCCGTCCGAGTCGGAACCTTGACCGTCGCTGTCGTCCTCGCCTGATTCCTCTTCGCACCCGTATAGCGCCTCGGGCGTAGCTTGGAAAATCTCACTGAACTGGCAGTAGGGGTTCTTGCCGCCCAAGAGCTCGTCCAGAAACGCCAGGCCGTGAGGGTCGCTGGCGAGAATCGAGTTCTGACCGTCCGGTAGGAGTACGTCGAGGTAGTCGACGACGCCATCCTGCGTCAGGTCTACCGCGATCTGAGACGAACCGTCGGGATTCATACTCTGTCGCTTGACCACGAGGCCGGCCTTGCTCACCGTGTCCGCGAAGGTGCTCTTCCGGGGCGGCATGGGCTGCCAGCCGTAGTCGACGCTGCCATGGGCGTCGGCGGTGTCTCGTTCGGATTTCTCACGATCCATCTCGTCCAGGACGAGAATCCCCTGCCAATATTGCCGATGGGGCTCTTTGTAGGGCTCCTCGCCACTGAATGTGTAGAGCACGTAGGTGAGGGGCTCGCGTCGCTTGATGTGCGCTCGCAACGCCTCGCTGATCTGGAGCTCTTCGAGAGCGAGCTCATTCGGGCGCTCATCCACGCGCTCAGAAGAAGGACAAGCCAGCAACCCCATCGCCACAGCCAACACCAGAATCGCTCTCAGAGTTCGAACCACGACACCCTCCCTTTCCGACGCATCAGACTCCCGCCGCCCGAAATGGCCGCGGTATCGAACTAGAAACGCGCTTCCTGCGCGAACCCGATTGAAGAACTGAGGTACGTCCGCCTACGGTATCACTCGAGGCGCCCGGCCCCGTCAGTCGCTGGGCGCCGGTTCGGCCGTCTTGCCGAGCCAGAGAACGCCACCGACAATCACTCCAATGCCGAGCAGGAGCGACAGGAGCGGGCTCAGGCCGTAGGCGCTCGGGATGCTGCCGATGCCGATGCCGAGAGCGCCGATCGCCAGGGCGTAGGGCGCCTGGGTACGGACGTGGGCGATGTGGTCACAGCCGGAAGCCATGCTCGAGAGGATGGTCGTGTCCGAGATGGGGGAGCAGTGGTCACCCCAGACGGCGCCCGATAGAACCGACGCGATGGTGGCTGGCAGGAGGCGCGAGAACTCGGCGCTTTCGAGGCCGAAACCGGCTTCGAGGCTGAGTCCGTGGACAATTGGAATGACCAGCGGGGTCAGGATCGCCATGGTTCCCCAGGCGGTTCCCGTCGCGAACGAGATGCCGGCGGCGAGGACAAACGTCAGGACCGGCACCCAATAAGGGGACAGCAGCCCCGAGGTGAGGCCGACCAAGTAGTCGGCGGTGTGAAGCTCCGAGCAGACGCTCCCGATCGACCAGGCGAGGATCAGGGTGACGAACGCCATCAGCATGGAACGGAAGCCTTCGACCATGGCTCCGGTTGCCTCGCGAACGGTCAGAATGCGCTGAGCCAGTGGCAGGATCATCGCGACGAGCATGCCGGAGAGGCTCGCCCAGAGGAGGGCTCGGTAGCTGTCGGCATTGCCGAACACGTCGCGGATCCAGGTGAAAGTCGAAGAGTAGTCGCCTCGCTCGACGCCGACCGAGCCGGTGACGTAGAGGCCGACGACGGTCATGGAGGCGACCGTCAGAATGGGCAAGAGAGCGTTGAAGGCTCGGTGCGGCTTGTCCTCGGGCGGCGCGAGCGCGCCCTCGGAGTAGTCGGCGAGCGGCACGTCGGCGTCGCCCAGGACCTTCCCGGTCTCGACGGCGCGGCGCTCGGCCTTGAGCATCGGCCCGGCGTCGCGGCGACTGAGCGCGATCGTGAGCACCATCACCAGTGCCAGGATGGGGTAGAAGCGGTAGGGGATTGAGCTCACAAACGCAGCGTAGGCGTTGGTGGTGAGGCCGATCGAGGTGAGCGCGGCGCCGATCAAGCCGACCTCGAAGCCGACCCAGGTGGAGATCGGGAAGAGGCTCACGACAGGTGCCGCCGTCGAGTCGACGATGTAGGCGAGCTTCTCGCGACTGATCTTGAGCCGATCGGTGATCGGCCGCATCGTCGGGCCGACAATCAGAGTGTTGGCGTAGTCGTCGAAGAAGATGACCACGCCCAGTGCCCAGGTGGCGGCCTGGCCTCGCAGGCGGCTGGTGGCGTAGGGCGTCAGCCGGTTGACGATGCCCTGCGTTCCGCCGCTCTTCGAGATCAGTCCGACCATGCCGCCGAGCATGGTGGTGAAGACCAGGATGCTCGCCTGACTCGGGTCCGTGATCGACGGCACGACAAACGTGTCGACCGTGCGGGCCAGAGCCGTCGCGGGCTGCCAGTGGTAAATGAAAAGGGCTCCAGAGAAGACGCCCAGCAAGAGCGAAAGGATGACGTCTTTGAAGA
The DNA here is from genome assembly GCA_965212505.1 of Candidatus Multivoradales bacterium. Classification (GTDB taxonomy): domain Bacteria; phylum Acidobacteriota; class Thermoanaerobaculia; order Multivoradales; family JAHEKO01; genus JAHEKO01. Next base: position 2,818,767 of record OZ243123.1, on the reverse strand, counting down.
TCAGAGCCAGCCCGATCGCCACCAGGGGCGGCAGAACCGACAGCCAACCGGGGATCGCCTTGCTCGAGAACTCAGCGGACGCTTCGGTCGCCTCGATCCGAATGCGTTGCTCTCCTCGGGCCGTTGCAGCCAGTTCGACCGAATGGCTCCCGGGAGCGAGCGAGAGCTCGTCCGACACCGACCCGTCGACGCGGACCGTGACCGGCACCTCTTCCGTCGGCGCAACACCCGAGAGTGCGATCGAAATCCGAAGAGGATCGCCCCCGAGTTGAGCGCCCTCGGTCTGACCGCTGATCTCGAGGCCCTCCGCCGTGACCGGCGAGATGCCGGCCGCGGCGACGAGGATCGCCGCGCACCAGATCAGCGTGCCGAGGCGGCTACGCCTCGACCGGTTCGGCCTTGGCCTTCTCGTCGACGTCGGCTGCGCCGACGACCGGGAGGCCCAGGTTCTGACGGATCGCGACCTCGATCTCGGTAGCGAGATCCTCGTGGTCGCGCAGGAACTGCTTGGCGTTCTCTCGACCCTGTCCCAGACGAACATCGCCGTAGTTATACCAGGCGCCACTCTTGCCCACGATGTTCTGGTCGACTCCGAGGTCGATCAGCTCGCCGACCCGGGAGATGCCTTCCCGGTAGTCGATGTCGAACTCGGCGAGCCGGAACGGCGCGGCGATCTTGTTCTTGACGATCTTCGTCCTGGCCCGCGAGCCGATGACCTGGTCGCCCTCCTTGAGGGCTGCGATTCGCCGGATGTCGATGCGCACCGAGGAGTAGAATTTGAGGGCCCGGCCACCGGTGGTGGTCTCGGGGCTACCGAACATCACACCGATCTTCTCGCGAATCTGGTTGATGAAGACGAGCGACGTCTTGGACTTCGCGATGATCGCGGTCAGCTTTCTGAGCGCCTGCGACATGAGCCGTGCCTGCAGGCCGACATGGGAGTCGCCCATCTCGCCCTCGATCTCGGCGCGGGGCACGAGCGCGGCCACCGAGTCGATCACCACGATGTCGATCGAGTTGCTCCGCACGAGCATCTCGGCGATCTCGAGCGCCTGCTCGCCGAAGTCAGGTTGCGAGACCAGAAGGTCGTCGAGGTTTACGCCGAGCTTCTGGGAGTATTCGGGGTCGAGCGCGTGCTCGGCGTCGATGAACGCTGCGACGCCGCCAGCCTTCTGCGCCTGGCCGACGGCCGACAGCGCGAGGGTGGTCTTACCCGACGACTCGGGGCCGTAGATTTCGACCACTCGCCCGCGCGGGAATCCGCCGGCGCCGATCGCGGCGTCGACCGCGATGGAGCCGGTCGAGATGGTCTCGATACCCAGCGTGTGGTCCTGGCCAAGGCGCATGATCGAACCTTTGCCGAACTGGCGCTCGATCTGCGTCAGGGCTCCGTCGATCGCCTTCAGTCGGTCGTCTTTCTTTGCTGTCATGGGCCTTGCTCCTGTAGGGAATCGAGGCCGGGCGGCGCAGACCTCGGCGGTATACTAATCGCTCGCCGTCGATTTGAGAAACGGCGGGGAAGCGGCACCTGAGGGTCGCCCTGAATGCCGCCGCTGGGATGGTGAGCGGGGCAGGGAGTGGGTGTCGTGCGAAGCGGGAAGCGATCGAACCGTGGCGAACGCTCCCCCGCCGTTGCCTCCCATGACGGGATCGGAATCGTCCTCCTTGCAAGCCTCCCCGACAGTCGCCCACGACCTGCTGGCTGCGCTCGAGTCGATCGACGGAGTCGAGGCGAGCGCAGGCGAGGCTCTCTCTCGACACAACACCTTTCGCATCGGCGGGCCGGCGGAGCTGCTGCTTCGTGTTTCGACGGTCGACGGGCTGAGGAAGGCGCGAGCGGTGATCGCCGAAGCGGCCGATGCCGTGGCGACACAGGTCCTGGGCCTGGGGTCGAACGTCCTGATCCCCGACCACGGTCTCTCCGGGGTGGTGCTCAAGTTCGAGGGCGACTTCGATCGGGTCGAGTTTCGCGAGGAGCTGGTGTGGGCCGGTGCCGCGGTCTCATTGGGCCAGCTGGCGCGGTCCACCGCCGCTCAGGGGCTCACCGGTCTCGAGGCGCTCTCGGGCTTCCCCTCGACGGTGGGTGGCGCCGTGGTGATGAACGCCGGCTGCTACGGCACTGAGATCAAGGATCTGCTGGTCGAAACAACGGTCGTCGGCGCAAGCGGTGAGCTGTCTACCTGGACGATCGAGGACCTTCAGCCGGGCTACCGGAGCACCCGCCTCCAGGGTCGTGACGAGATCGTCGCCGACGCGCTCTTCCGCACGCGACGCGGCGACTCGGAGACGGCGCTCGGGCGAATTCGAGAGCTCAACAGCAAGCGCAAGAGCACCCTGCCCTCCGGCTATCCCAACGTCGGCTCGATCTTCAGGAACCCCGAGGGGGACTACGCCGGCCGTCTGATCGACGAGTGCGGTCTCAAGGGGCTCGAGGTCGGGGGCGCCCGGATCAGCGAAAAGCACGGCAACGTGATCGTCAACTTCGACGGCGCCTCGGCGGCTGACGTCCTCGAGCTGATGATGCGGGCGCGGGCGGAGGTCGAGGGGCGCTTTGGCGTCCGGCTCGAGCCCGAGGTGGTACTGACGGGCGACCTCCGCGCTCGCTGGCGAGCTGGATCTCGCTAGCCGGCTCTGCCTGTGAGATAGGCCGCTGCCGGCTGAGGGGGCCTTTGCTAGGTTCCATCGGGCCTTTCGTTATCATTCTGCGAAAGGTGACAGTGACCGATTCACCCGTGGAAACCGCAGGTTGACCCACACCCACGAATCCGATCCGCGTCACCAGAAACCCAACAAGGAGGTGGCAGTGCAGCGAATGCAGACGATTGGGAGGGTTGTGGCCCTGGTGGCGGTAGCGCTGATCATTCTCGGCGGGTGCGCGTCGAAGAGCCCGCTCGAGCAGCTCGAGGAGAATCGGTCCCGTTACAGCGCCGAGGTGAACGGCTTCTTCGTACAGGAGACTCCGGTGGTCGCTGAGGTCGATCCGATGGCTGAAGGCGACGGTGAGGCCACGGAGGCGGAGGAAGAGGCTGGAGACGGGACGGACGAGATGGACGCCGAACCGCCGGCGGTCGAGGTTGTGCAGAACGTGCACCTGGACCTGATCGTCAAGCACGACAGCTTCGAACAGCTGGCAGGTGTGACGGTCGACATCGTCCAGGTGGACAGCAACGAAAACGAGAAGGGGCACTGGCGCCTCTGGGTGGACACGGCAAACGTGCCGCGGGCCAATCCGACGCAGTACAGCCACGTGATCGAGGACGTCGACTACGTGGACGGTGACGGCTTCTTCGTCGAGGTCCGGCAGCCGATCGCGGAGGCGGACCGGGGCGACTACCGCGAGTTCGACGGGCTCGACGGGTGACGCTCAAGAGCTGAGCTGCGTATAGAAAGGTGGATGATGAGCACACCGCTGACCGCATCGAATCCGAGCGTCGACGAACCGGCCGCCACGATGGATCTGGTGGCCGATCGCATCGAACGGCTCGAATCGCAACTGGGGACGGTCGTCAAGGGCAAGTCTGAGGTCATTCGCCTCGCTGTCGTCTGTCTGCTGGCGCGCGGCCATGTGCTCATCGAGGACGTGCCGGGTGTCGGCAAGACGACGCTCGCGCACGCTCTCGCCCGGTCGTTGGGCCTCGCCTTTCAGCGCATTCAGTTCACCAGCGACCTCCTGCCGTCGGACATCCTCGGTGTCTCGGTGTTCAACCAGAACCGGCAGGAGTTCGAGTTTGTGCCCGGCCCGGTGTTTTCGAACGTGGTGCTCGCCGACGAGATCAATCGGGCGAGCCCGAAGACCCAGTCGGCGCTGCTCGAGGCCATGAGTGAGCGCCGGGTGACGATCGAGCGCAAGCGTTACAAGCTCCCCGACTCGTTCATCGTGTTGGCGACGCAGAATCCACTCGAGTACGTGGGGACCTTCCCGCTACCCGAGTCGCAGCTCGATCGCTTCATGATGTCGCTGCGGGTCGGCTATCCGCCCCGCAGAGAGGAGCGAGATCTGCTGCTCTCGGGCGGCGTACGGACGCTGCTCAGCGACCTGGAACCGGCGCTCTCGGAAGAAGAACTCAGTGAGCTCCAGGAGATGGTGACGCGAGTGCGAGTGACCGAGAAGGTCGCCGACTACCTGCTCACCATTGCCACCCAAACCCGCCAGTCGGCGGAGTTCCTCCTCGGTGTCTCGACTCGCGGTGTGCAAAGCCTGTATGCGGCGACCCAGGCGATGGCGCTCGCCGAGGGTCGGGACTACGTGATCCCGGACGACGTGCAGCAACTCGCCCCCGCGGTGCTCGCGCATCGCGTAACGCTCAAGGGCGGCAACGCCGGCCTCGACAGCGGCCGTGAGGCGATCGAGCGCGTCGTGCGTTCGATCCCGGTTCCCCTCTAGAACGCGCCCGCCGGGCGCGACCCTGCTCGAATCATGGCTTCCCGACGCGCTGCCTTCGACCGGATCCGCATCACCAAGGTGGGGTTCTGGTACGCCTTTCTCACTCTCGTAGTGGGGCTGGCGGCCGCCAACACCGGTAACAATGCTCTCTATCTAGTCGAGGCCATGCTGCTGGGCCTGTTGGCGGTCTCGGGGGTGATCTCGCGCCGGAATCTGCAGTATGTGAGCGCCGAGGTGCGCGGACCGGACGAGATCTACGCCCGCCAGCCGTTTTCCCTCTCGGTCGAGTTGACGAGCACCGACCGCTGGTGGGCGAAGCGTCTGCTCGTCCTGAGCACCGCCGGCGAAGGCGAGGAGCGCCTGGTACCACGCCTCGAACGGCGTGGCACCCGGCAGCTGCAAATGGCGACGCTCTTCAAGGAGCGCGGCCGGCACACCGTTTCGAGCGTGCGTCTGGCCTCGATCTTTCCGCTCGGCTTGATCTTCAAGTCGATGCGGCTGCCGGTCGACCTCGAGGTGTTGGTCTTCCCCGAGATTCAACCGGCCGACGCGCGCCCGACCTCGACCGGACGCGCCGGAGAACAGCCGTCACAGAAGGCGGGGTGGGGTCATGAGCTCTTGACTCTGCGAGAGTTCCGCCCCGGCGACGATCCGCGCGGGATTCACTGGAAGCAGAGCGCGCGCACCGGGCGCATGGTCTACATGGAGCGCGAGGCGGAGCATGGTGAGCGCCTCTCGATCGTGTTCGACAATGCCGTCGGTGAGCTCTCCGAGCGTTCCGCCGAACTGCGGTTCGAGCGGTTGGTGAGCGAGGCGGCGAGCGCAGCGGAACAGCATCTGGAGCGCGGGCACGAGGTACAGCTGGTGACTCGAGAGGGCATCGTTCCGTTCGGGCGCGGACAAGCGCAGCGACTCCGAATCCTGGAGGAGCTGGCCCTGATCCAGGCGCGCCCGTCGGAGCGCCGGCCGCTCGAGAGCCCCGAACCCTCGCCGCTCGAGTTCCGCGCTGCGATGACCGGGGGGCAGCGATGAGCGCATCGACGTCGTCGGTCGCCTTCACGAGCGAGAAGCGTCTGATGCTGGGCGTGTTGGCGCTTCTGGCGCCGCTACCGTTGCCCTTCAACGGGGTCATCGGCTGGCTTTCGGTAAGTGCGTTCACGCTGGTGACGGCGCTCTTCCTGGTGCGTGTCTTGAGCGCGACCTACAGCCCGCTGCGGCCCTGGGTCATGAACGTTCTCGGTCTCCTCTACCTACCGGTTCTGGCGTACGAGATGTCGACCTGGTGGATGCACCAGCAGTTGATGCGCTCGTTGACCCACCTGATCCTTTTCGCCTTGGTGGTCAAACTCTTTTCGCTCAAGCAGGAGCGGGACTACTGGCAGTCGCTCCTGGCCATCTTCTTCCTGTTCCTGGCCGCCATGGGCACCAGTGTCAACCCGGCGGTGGCGATCTATCTGCTGGTCTTCCTTTTTGGCGCCTTGACGGTTCTCATCCGCTTCACCGGTTTCGCGGTGCTCGCGGAACACGGCATGGTGAGGTCGCGACAGGAGCTGAAGCTCAAGCGCTTCATCGGTGCCGTGGGTCTGCTGGTTCTGCTCTCTTCGATCCCACTGTTCGCGTTCTTGCCCCGACTGCGGCAGCCATACCTGTTTGGCCCCGGAGTGGGCAGCGCCTCGGGTGGTGCCGGAGGCGGCTTTGCGGGAGGGCTGACCCTCGACACCATCGGCTCGGTACGGACGGGGCGATCGGTTGTCCTTCGGTTCTCTCAGCAGGGCCCCGAGATCGCGGCCGACGAGATGCGCTTCAAGGCGGCGACCTACGGGCGCTTCCAGCGCAATGCGTGGCTGCGCGGCCAACGGAGTTCGACCCCACTCGATCGGGGCCCGGACGGCTTCTTCCGGCTGGGGGAGGGCTCGGCGGGAAGTTGGCTCGAGGTCTGGCAGAGCAAGGGTGGGCGGGAGCTTCTGCTGCCCACCAATGCCCTGGCGTTCGACCTCTGGGTCCCGTCGGTTCAGCTCGACGACAGCGGCGTTGTCTTCCTGCCGGTGCCGCCGACGACAACCTTCGACTTCAAGGTGGGCCTGGCGCGGGACGATCGGCCGACCGTCCGGCTCGAGACGCCCGCCTCGCAGCTGGACCTCGACGACTCCGCGGTCTCGGAACGCATGCGCACCCTGGCCGGCAACGTCATGGGCGATGGTGAGATTCGGGTGCGCGCCGAGCGTCTCGAGCGGTACCTGATGAGCGAGCACAGCTACACGCTCGAGCTCGGAGTGCGCGATCAGCAGAACCCGATCGAGGAGTTCCTCTTCGAAGAGAAGTCGGGCCATTGCGAGTACTTCGCCACCGCGATGGTGCTGCTCCTCCGGTCTCAGGGGATTCCCGCAAGGATGGTGAGCGGCTATCTGGGAGCCGAGTTCAACCCGCTCGAGGGCTACTACATCGTGCGCCAGACCAACGCTCACGCCTGGGTCGAAGCGATGGTCGACGGTCAGGAGTGGAGCGTCTTCGACCCGACGCCTCCGGTCGGTCGTCCCCAGGTGGGTGACGGCGGCATGCTCCAGTTCTTCAGTCAGGCGTACGACTACGTGCTCTTCCGCTGGGATCGATATGTGCTGACCTTCGGCTTCTTCGATCAGCTCGATTTCCTCGTGCGGGCGCGCGATTTCCTCTCGGGCATTCGTGGGTGGTTCGACGGGGAGGACGAGTTGGTGTCTGAGGCGGACGCCGCCGTCGCCGCCGATGCGGCCGAGACTGGCGCGCTCGAGAACGCCCCGCCGGAGACGTGGCGGTGGTTGGTGACGGCATTGGTTGCTCTCCTTGGTCTCTGGTGGCTCTGGCGGGCCCGTACCCCTTGGACGGCAACCGCCGCCTATCGCATGCTGCGCAGCGAACTGGTACGGCGGAGCACCGAACTCGAGCGACAGCCCGAAACACTCGGCCCGGTCGACGTCGAGCGCCGGGTACTCGCCTCGTGCCCCGACGCCGCCGAGGAGACTCGCCGCGTCGTCCGCCTCTACATCGAGGAGAGCTTCGCCGAGCGCCGGCTCTCCGACGCAGAACTCGCTGAACTCAGAGACGTTCTCGACGTCGTGCGAGACGCGCTACGCAAGGCGGCGTAGGCAGCTGAACCAGCGCGCCCGGCCGTGCCTAGCGCAGCCTCATGAGCCGGCTGGACTCGCCTGGAGCGCTCGCAAGAGCACCGACAGACCTCGCTGCAGCTCACGCCGACGCGTCTTGCGCATGCGTCCGGTTTCCTCACCGAGCACCTCGTAGAGGAACTCGAGGTGCTCCCGGACCGAGCTGCACTGCTTCGGCGTGCCCTTACCTTTCTGCTGGGCTTCCTGGTACGCGAGCGCGAGGCGCTCCCGTTCGTCCGGGCCCAGGTTGTTGTGACCGATCGCCCGCATCAACTGGACGTCGACGCGCCCAATCTCGTCGAAGAACGGCGCCTCGCTCGGAGTGACTCCGATCGACTTCTCGATCTCGTCGAGCTTCTGGTCGAGGTCGGGCAGGCGCCTGCCCGTTCCCCGAGCATGGATCAGGACTCGCGCTGCGAGGGCGTTCAGTGCCGGGTAGAGGTAGAGAAAGCCCTCTTTGTCTCGGCCCAGGCTCTCGGCCTTTTCGTAGGCTTCGCGCATCCCTTCGAGAGCCCGGTCTCGAGCTGCTCCAGTCTCGATCCAGGCCAGACGCTTCCTGGCGGAACCCAGGAGTGAGTAGCGCTCTCGAGTCTCTCCGAAACTGAGCAGGGTCTCGATCTCCTGGTGCGCCTGCTGGATCACCCTGCGTGGGCTCGCATCGCGGGACTCGACGCCTCGCGACGCTTGCTTCCAAATGTCGACTGACCATCTGCCGCGGAGGTTTGCTAGCTGCTCGAGCGACTTGACCGAGAGTGTCGCCGTTTCCCGAGTGCGAGCTTGCTCGTAGTAGTCCACCGCTCGCTTGAACATCCTGACCTCGCCGTACGCCTTTCCGAGCGCCTCCAAGAGTCGAGCGTCCTTTAGCCAGCTTGCCGGCAGGCTGTCAGACAGTTCGTCGATGCGTCGCTTGAGATGGTCCAGCTCCTCGTCCGTGCTCTTGCTAGCTTTCGTCGCCAGGTTGCCGAGTTCGAGCACCGCTTCCTCGACGACCGCACGAAGGTTGGGATCTCGCGCTCTGCCCGAGCGGCGATTGGGAAGAAGGGCGTAGTCCGGGTCGCCGTAACATTGGTAGGCGCCCCAGGTGTTGGTGGCGCGATGTGCGTCGTAGGTCTCCTCGCGTGCGGTCTTCACGGCCTGGCCGAAACGGGCTCCGGCGAGCATCTCTCGATAGAAGGTGCCGGCGAAGTCCGAGGCGGCGTTGTCCTCGACCGCCCAGCCGGCGGCGATCACCGCGCGAGCGCCCATCTGGATGAGCTGCGTACCGAGGTTGGCGGCCAGGTGGTGGTACCGATCACGATCTCCATGACGGCCTGGTGAACCGGCCTGCCCAAGGTAGCAACAGTTGATGAAGACCAGCTCCGGGACGATCAGCATCTGGTTGATCTCCGCCGGGGTGAGAAACACGTCGTCGCTCAGCACCATGCCGGTGACCTTCTGTTCGGCGGAACCGGGTGCGGGGTCCTTCCTCACGTGTTCGAAGACGCCGTGTCCGGCGAGGTGCAGCACTCGGTAGGGATGCGCAAACAGCCCGGTCAAGACGTTCTGGAAGCCTTGCTGGACGTGCTTTTCGACTTGAAATCCGGAGCCCTCGAGTGCGGCCGCAGCGGCTTCGGCTTCGGCCGCGGCTCCGGGAAGCTTGGCGAAGTCGTCTGTCGGCGGGTCGCCAACGACGAAGGCGCTGAGGTCGGCCGAGAAGCGCGGGTTCTCGCGGAAGCTCGACTTCTTCATCTGGCGGATCATGCCGGCCTGAACGCTCAAGGGCTTGGCCTTGTCTGAGGCGTCCTGAAGGAGTTCCCACGGATAGCGAGCTGCAGCTTCGTCGACGACGAGCACGAGGTCGCGCTCCTCGGGCGCGGCAACCTTGATCTGATTGGGGACGAGGAGTTGGAACAGGGTCTTCGCGAGTCGCTCGTCGGAGTGGATCGTGCGGACGGCGCGGCTCAGGAAGGCATCGATGCTCGTTCGCTGGGTGGGCAGATCGTAGGCCCGTGCGCCGGCGGTGCCTCCGGTGAGCGAGACGAACTCCAGAACGCCGTCCCGTTCGCGCTCGCTGATCTGGAGGCGGTCCCACCAGGCCGCATCGTCGCGGGGCGCGATGCGGTGGAAGCCGCCGCGACCCGGCTGAACGTGCCAGGTCGAGAGGTCGAAGCGTTCTCTGAGACTCTTCTGCCGTGCCAGGTCGTGCAGCTGCTTCGCGGTGCGTACGGCGCGATCCTGGTGGATCTCGATCAGTTCGATCCTGTCGAACCTCACCCGGTCGGCGAGGTCGCTGCCGCGGAGGGCGTCGTTGGCATCGGCCGCTGCCTCCAGGAGCGCTCGAAGCGCCGCCACCGGTGGGATACCGCCTTGGCCGGAGCCCACCAGGATCGAGGTCGCGGTGAGTGCGTGGAAGCTGATGTCCGGTCGCAGTTCCGCGGACTCGATCGCAAAGTGCGTCAGGCCGCTCGCCAGAGTTCCGCGAAGCTCGCCCGGGGACAGCTCGCCTACCGGGCCGAGGCCAACGACGATTGCGCCGGGCGGTTCTCCGCCAGGCTTCAAGAACAGCTCGGTCGAGCCGATTCGGCCCGGGTAGAGGCCGAAGTCTCGGCGTCGTTGAAGTCGGCCGTCGAGGGCTCCGTTCAAGGCCCACTCGGCCCCGACGATCGAGTCGTCCTCGTAGTGGCCGACGAGCACCGGGTGTTTCGAGAAGCGAACGTCGCCGTGGGTGACGGTGACTTTGATGCGATGGACCGTCCGCTTGCTGGCGGCTCTCGGGTCGAAGCCGAGCGCAGAGCCCTCGAGTTCGGCCTCGTCCGGGTAGGCCGGTGCCTCCTCCTCGAGCATCTCGAACGGTTCTGTCGATCCCCGGACGACGGCCGGCGTCGTCGAGAGCCTGTCGGTGTTGCCGGTCTCGACCAGGTCGACAATCGCGTCGAAACCTTCACTGTCGCTGGCGAGGGCGCCATGCTTCACGTCCATGTACCAGGTGCCCACTCCGGGAAGCCGGCCGGTCGACCAGGGGACTCGGCCGTCGCCCTCCTCGGTGGCCATGAGCCGGATGCGCTTCTTGCCCTTGGCCTCGGCATCGATCTCGACCGAGATCGGCGTCGCGGGCGCCTTGCCGGCGATGTAGGACATGTTCTCCGGGGCGATCGTAGCCGGGTTGCTCAGGGCCTCCCGCAATCGGGCGGCGCTCTCCAGGTCGGGAGCATCGGGCGGGAGCCACTTTTGGTCCCAGGTCTGGTGGAGCTCGCGCCATCTGTCGATGGAGAGGTAGTCGTGCGGCTCGGTCTCCGAGGGGAGCAGTTCGAGCAGGCCCCTGAACCTCCGAACGATGTCGAGCACCTCCATGCGATCGTTCTTGAAGTCGAGCCGCGCTAGGTTGCGCACCATGCGGTCTCGTCCGAGGAGGACGCTGCTGATGGTGTGCGAGCCGCCGTTCGGGGTGCCGAGCATGACGAGGCGACCTCCGCGCTCGACAAGATGTCCCCAGACGTCCTCTCTTTCGGCGATCATCGCGCGACTCAGCAGACCGCCCATCGAGTGCGCGACGATCGAGACCGGTAGAGCGCTCCCGCGCAGACGGTCGTCGACCTCTGTGGCGAGGCGTCGCCCCTCCTCGAGGAGCGAACGTCGCCAGTCGTAGGGAAAGAGGACGACGTCGTAGCGCTTCGCCAGATGCTCCGCCAGGGCTTTGTACGAACGCTCGACGAGGCCGTCGGGCTTGACGCCGAGCGCGCTCGCCTTCAGCCGGGAGAGGCGCCCCTTGGCGATCTCCTTGATGTCGATCCAGATCCGCTCGTCGCCGACCGATAGGTGAGAACCCATGATGCCGGGGACGAGAAAGACGGTTTGACGTGCCTCTCCCGACCGCAGGGCGGAGAGGTGGATCGGCTCCGGAGCCGGACCTACCAACGGACTGAAATCGCCGTCGTCCCCCTGGTCGTGGCGGAGACCCCAATGGATCTTGTCGGCGCTTGACTTGTTGCGGAAGTAGCTGAAGTGATCGACATGACTGCCCTGCTCGAAGGCTTTCCTGGCGCCTGAGCTCCGCGGGCCGCCGCCGTACATCGACTGCGTGTGGACGACGAGGTCGTGATCCTGCCAGTAGAAGAGGTCCGTCGCGAACACCTTCAATCGCTGCCAGACGCCTTCGCCCTCGATGTCGCCGGCGATCACCGACAGGTCGGCTTCGACCTCGATGTCGGCGCGATTCAGGACCTTGACCAGAGCGGAGTCCGGCACCATCGCCTCGATCCCCGGCAGAGTCTCGGGATTGGTGCGCTCCTTGGCTGTCGCCATGGCGAGAGACGTCGCGAAGTCCACCAGGAAGACCTTGTCGAGGCCCGTCGTCTTGGTGAGCGCATTCACCAGGAGCGAGAACGCACGGTCCAATCGCTTCGCGAGGAGGACGGTTCCTTGCGTGGGGCAGGCGACACGGACGAATCGCTCCACACGAGGCTGTTTCTCGCGCAGGAGTGCGTCGAGGCGCTTGAGCGCCTTCTCCTGCTCTTGGTACTTCGGTTCCCCGAACTGTGCGAAGTCCGCCTTGTCGAACGGCCGGTTCGAAGACGAACCCGAACGCAAGACTCTCGACCGGCAGAGCAGTTCTCCCACGAGTCCGCCACGTGAGTGAGAGACCAGGTGCAGTCTCGCCTGGGAGGGGAGTGCCTCGAGTAGTTTGATGACGTTGTCGATCGGGCTCGAGGTCAGGGTCGGGTGTTCGAAGCCGAGTATCCGATCGTCGTACTCGTCACGTAGTTGCCTCCAGATGTCGGTGCTCTCACTCCGGAGGGCGTCAAAGCTGCCTAGTGTCGTCGAGGCGGTGCCGTGGAGGAAGATCAGGAGCGGCTCGTCAGCAGGTAGGTCGCCGGGAGACGTGATCGGCTCCTCGTCGAGGGCGCCGTCCGCGTGCCAGCGGCGGAGGCCCTGTGAGAGCTTGCTCTCGAAATGTGCGGCGACCGCTCTGGCCGCGCCCTCTTCGAGCGGGACGTCGATCAGCCGGAATGCCTTGAGAGCGATGTCGGAGGCGATGCCTCGACTGCGCTCTTGCCGCCCGATCCGGGGCGGGATCTCGAGGGCACCGCTGTCGTCCCGGGACGCGTCGATACCGTAGTCCTCACGGAACTGGTCGAGGCGCAGGAACTGACGGAGCCCACCCTCGAGTTCGATCTCGACAATCTGTGCGTCGCTGACGTTCCGAACCTCGTGCGGAGGCTCGTCCGCTCGGGTCGACTCGACACGCACTGCGTCATGTACTTTGGCGCCGCCGAGCGCCTCTGCCACCTCGGATCGCAGAACCTTCAGCGACTCGTCACGCCTGCCCGGCGCTCGAAGCGTCGTCATGCCTACCCCTCCTCGGTCGTCCGTAGGGAGAACTTAGGAGTAAGGGTAACACCACGCTGGCGGTGGAGCCGCTACCCGAGAACGCCGTCCAGGACCCGTTCCAGCAGGAACTCCCACTCGTCGAAGCGTCCGAAGAGATTGCCGAACGCCACCACCACCGTGTCCGAGTCGGGGTGGTAGGCGAGGAGTGTGTGGACGCCGCCTGGGCCATCACCCTCGGCGGTGGCGACGACGCCGTAGGGCTTGGCATAGGCGCGCAGAATCGTGGCCGCTTCGGCGCCCTCCTCGCCGCCGGCGAGGGCGATAGCGATCGGCTCTCGCAGCAGAGTATGAGCCTCTGCCGACAAGAAGTCTCCGGCAAAGAGCGCTCGGCCGAACGTGCGCATGTCGAGTGGGCTGGCGACGACGCCGGCGGCAGTGTCGCTGCGCTCGTAGGCGATGGTCGCCTGGACGAGGTCTTCCCTCACAACCGGGAGGTCGGGATGGGGCGAGAACGTCCGGATGACGTCGGACATCAGCAGATAGCCCTCCACCATCGGTCGCGCAGAGGGCACGACTCCGGAGCGGAGCTCGGAGTAGAAGCCGGCCGACTGCATGGCGAGTGGCTCGAAGACCTCGCGGCGGACGACATCACGAAAGGTGGTGTCGGTTCGTGCGGCGATCAGCTCACCCAGAAGTACGTAGTTCGAGTCGGCGTAGTGGTAGGCCTCTCCTGGAACGCCTGCGGGTTCGGTCGCGCGAATGAAGTCGATCAGCTCCGCCGTCGACCAGTCGCGTCCGGAGTAGGCGTCCGAGCCGAGCAGCAGCTGCCAGTAGTCGAGGTTGTTGTTGAACGAGCCGAGTCCACTCGTGTGCTCGAGCAGCTGGCGAACCGTGATGGACTCGATCGCCGGCACGCCACGAACCGCTTCACGGTCGAGACTCTCGAAGGCGAGATCGTCGAGTCCGATGACGCCACGGTCGACGAGCCGGAGCGTTGTCATCGCGGTGACCGCCTTCGTGACGCTCGCGAGATGGAACGGGTCGTCGAGCTCGAGTGGTCGGTTGCCGAGGAGGTCGGCGTGTCCGAGTGCCCTCGCCCAGAGCGGTTCGTCGGCCCGGTCGACGACGAGGGCGAAGCCGGGGAAGCCGAGCTCGCCGGCTGCGTCGAGGACCGCCTGGTAGCGAGCCTCGCGGGGGTGTTGGGAATTGCTGGCCTGTGGCGCCTGGGCGCAGCCCAGGACGATCGTGGCGAGAAGTGGGGCGATGGAGTGGCGATGTCGCATGATTCCGCGGCAAGTTACGCCGCCCGGCCCTCACAAGTTACGACGGATCGACCGTCTCGTTGGCCGGGTGCGCTTCCTGCCGAATCGGGGTACCTAGTAGGCGTTGTACTTCAGACCGTGCCGCAGGGTCATGAAGAGGATCTTGACGTCGAGCTTCAGCGACCAGTTCTCGATGTAGTAGAGGTCATACTGAAGGCGCTTCTTGATCGACGTGTTGCCCCGCCAGCCGTGGACCTGGGCCCAGCCGGTGATGCCGGCCTTGACGCGGTGGCGGTGCATGTACTGCGGCATGCGGTTCTTGAACTCGTCGACAAAGGCCGGGCGCTCGGGGCGTGGGCCGACGATCGACATCTCGCCCTTGAGCACGTTCCAGAGCTGGGGCAACTCGTCGAGCGACCAACGGCGGAGGAAGCTGCCAAAGGCGGTGCGGCGCGGGTCGTCCTCGACCGCCCACACCGGCCCGCTACTGGCCTCCGCGTTGACACGCATCGAGCGGAGCTTCCAGATCATGAACGGCCGGCCGTCGAGGCCCATGCGCTCCTGCTGGTAAAAGATGGGTCCGCGGTCTTCGAGCCAGATCAGCAGGGCGACGAACGGCAGGAAGGGCAAGAGGAGCAGCAGCGCAGCGAGCGCGATGCACATGTCCATGCCGCGCTTGACCATGCTGTGCCAACCCTGAAGCGGCACCTGCGACAGATTGATGACCGGTGTGCCGTCGAGATCCTCCATGGTCGCGCGGAGGGTGGCGAACTGGAGAATGTCCGGGACCAGTTTCACCTCGACGCACTCGCGCGCGACGGTCTCGAGGACACGGAGCGTCTTCTTGTAGGCGTCGAGCGGCAGCGTGATCAACACCTGGTCTATGCGCTGTTCGGAGAGGATGCCAGCGAGGTCGGCGAGCGTGCCGAGTACGGGTACGTCGACAAACGACGCGCGCGCCTTACCGGGATCGTCGTCCACAAATCCGACCACTTCGAAGCCCAGCTCCTCGTGGTGCCGAATCTTGCGCGTCACCTCTTTGCCGAGGGCGCCGGCGCCGACGACCAGAATGCGGCGGAGGTTGTGGCCGCTGCGACGGAGTCGTGCCAGCGCTCGTCGGATGAGGGCGCGGCCGGTGACGACGACCACCAGGTCGAGCCCGGCGAAGAGTGCCAGGAACGATCGACTGTAGGTGAACGGCCCGGTGGTTCCGTCAGCCCGCAGGTACTCGGGCCGCCACCAGGTGATGACTACCGAGAGCAGCACGGTGGCGAGCAGGATTGCGACCAGAACGCTCAGCGCTTCGTCCACGCGAGAGCGCCCGCGGCGCACCTGGTAGAGGCCGTGGAAGTAGAAGACCACTGGCCACAAAAGCACCACGAAGGGTAGGAGTGCCAGGTACCGCCCGAACTCCGGCAGATGCGGATTGACGAGCGACATCGGCAACACCGCCACTTCGAACCGCAGATACCAGGCGGCGAAGAAGGCGACCAATGTCCAGACGAGATCGCTACCGAAGTAGGTCGCCTGGGTCAGACGATTGCGGCGGTGGATCAGTTTTCTATCCTCTCGTCGACCAGACCACGCAGGCCTTCCACAAAGCGACGGGTGGAGAAGGCCTCCGCGCGTTTCCTGAGATCCAGAGAATTGAAACGCAGGTTGAGCGTTTTGTCAATCGCCTGAGCGAGCGCTTCGACGCTCTCCTCCTGCGGGTAGAGAGTACCGTGAATGCCGTCATTTACGATGTCCAAGATTCCACCGCGGCCGGCGGCGACCATCGGCGTACCGCAGGCGAGCGCCTCGACGCTCGAGATGCCGAAGTCCTCGACGCCAGGTTGAATGACGCAGCGTGCACCGCGGTAGAGCTCGCGCAGCTCCTCGCGCGACACGCGACCGAGGAGCTTTGTCGTGCCGTCGCTCAGCTGTTCGAGGCGTGCCTGCTCCGGGCCGGTGCCGACAACCCGGAGCTCGATTCCCAGGCGCGCGCAGGCGGCGATCGCCAGATCCGCTCGCTTGTAGGGCGCGAGGGCGGCGACCATCAGGCAGTAGTCGCCCTTGGGCTTCTCGGTGGGGGTGTAGTAGTCGGTATCGACCGGCGGGTGCAGCACGTCGGCCGGTCTTTGGTAGTAGCGTTCGATGCGCTCGGCCACGAAACTCGAGTTGCCGACAAAGTGGCTGACGCGCTCGGCCGTGCGGACGTCCCACTGCCGTAGGTGCGAGAGGATCATCGCTCGCAGGCGCGCCACCGGGCCGGTGCGTTTCGGGAAGTAGACGTGCTCCATGTCCCAGGCCCAGCGCATGGGCGTATTGCAGTAGCAGAGGTGGAACGTCTTCTGACCTGAGATCACCGACTTGGCGACCGCGTGGCTCACACTCACGACGAGGTCGTAGTCGGTCAGGTCGAACTCCTCGATGGCGGTCGGGAAGAACGGCAGGTAGTGGCGGTAGCGGCTTTCGATACCGGGAGCGTGCTGCAGCCCGCTGGTCACGATCGGGTGACTCTCGAGCGTCTTGCTGACCGTTCCCGGGAAGTGGAAGAGCGTGTAGATCGGCGCCGTGGGGAAGAGGGCGGCGATCTCCTCGAGAACGAACTCGCCACCGCGCATGCCGGTTAGCCAATCGTGAACGAGGGCGACTTTCACGGTTCGGGGGCCTCGGCCTAGGCGACGTCGGTCGCCAGCGCCTTGTCGTAGATCTCGAGGGTGCGCTGAGCCGTTCGTTCCCAGCGGAAGTCTTCGGCACGCCGTAGGCCGAGCTTGGCGAGAGCGGCCGAGTGGTTCGGGTCGCTCAGACACTGCGCGATCGCTCGCGCCATCTGTTCGATGTCGAGGGGGTCGACCAGCTGCGCGTAACCCTCGGCGACCTCTTTGAGCGCTGAGCTGTTCGAGGTGATGACCGGTACGCCGCTGGCCATCGCTTCGATCACCGGCAGGCCGAAACCCTCGTAGAGGGTCGGGTAGAGGAAGAGTGAGGCGCCCTGGTAGAGCGCGCGGAGGTCGGCGCTGGAGACGTGGCCCACGAGGTGAAGCCGGTCGCCGATTCCTAACTGATCCGCTCGCGCCTGGATCGTGAAGTCGCGCTTCTTCCGGTCGCCGACGCAGACCAGCTGCGTGTCGGCCGGCCCGAGCTCGCTTGCACGTGCGAACGCCTTGACGACGTTCTCGCGATTCTTGTGCGGTTTCGGGTTGCCGACGAACAGGGCGTAGCCGGGTTCGAGCGAAAAGGCCGAGAGCCGCTCCGTCAGCTCGTGCTCGTCGAACCGCTCCGAGAACCTCTTCGAGACCCCATAGTAGACGACGTGGATCTTGTCGCCGCTGACCTGGAAGTAGTCCATCAGGTCGGTCTTGGTGTTCTGTGAGCCGGCGATGATGCGATCCCCTCGCAGGAGGCTCCTGCGGATCATCCGTCGGGCGTAGAGATGGGCCAGGCGACCGGGCAGGAACTGCGGGTAGAGGAGGTGGATGATGTCGTGGATGGTGACGACCGCCTTGCACGGCACATAGGCCGGCAGCACGTAGTGGGTCGCATGGTAGAGGTCGAGGCGCATGCGGAAGAGGCGCCACGAGAGGGCTACCAGCTCACGCACCGAATAGACCGGCGAGCGCTCGACGACGAGCTCGAACTTCTCGGGCAGGTCGGTGAGGAGGCCTTCGTGAGAATCGCCCACGAACAGGACGTAGCGGTTGTCGTCGTCGCGCGCGGCCAGAGCCCGGATCAGGTTCTGGATGTACGTGCCGATGCCGAAGTCGGTCAGCTTGCGAGCGTCGATGCCGATGTGGTGGCCCAAGACCGATCTCCGCGCCTATTGTAGAGAGTCGAGGAACAGGCTTTCCATCGCTGTGGCCGCACGCTCCCAAGTCAGCTCGGCGGCTCGCTCCACCCCCCGAACCCCCAGGTCGCGGGCGAGCGCGGCGTCGGCGAGGATTCTCTGGATGACGACGGCGAGTTCCTCGCTGTCGGTCGGGTCGACCTGCAGCGCCGCTTCGCCAGCGACCTCGGGCAGGCTCGATCGGTTCGACACCACCGTCGGCACGCCGCACGCCATTGCTTCGAGCGGCGGCAATCCGAAGCCCTCGTAGAAGGACGGGTAGGCGAATACGCTCGCAGCCTGGTAGACGCGCACGAGGCGCTGTGACTCCACGTGACCGAGATAGTGGAGGCCGGCCCCTGAAAGTTCCTCGATGCGGCGTAGGAGTTGCTCGGAACGCCACCCCGGGCCGCCCGCCAGAACCAACGGCGGCGCGCCAGTCGATGAGTTGCGCATGTCCTCCCATGCCTCGATGACCAGCTCGACGTTCTTTCTGGGCTCGAGGGTGCCGACGAAAAGGATGTAGCCGTTCGAACAGCCGAGCTCCTCTCGCGTGGCCTCGATCTCGGATTCGGAGGCTGGGGCGTAGACCGAACTGACTCCGGGGTAGACCACGCGCAGTCGATCGGCGCAGGCCGGGCGATAGCGACGCAGGTCGTTTGCGGTGGACTCCGAGTCGGCGACGACAACTCTCGCGGTATCGAGGCTGCGTCGCAGGAACGGCAGCACCGAGGCCTTGAGCTTGAGCGTGTGCGACTCCGGAAAGAGCACTGGAGTCAGATCGTGGACGGTGACCACCGCCGGCTTGGGTAGCTGAGTGGGGAGCGTGTTGAGTGGCGACCAAAAGAGGTCGACGTCGGGCTGCGCGAGTCTCCGGGGGAGCTTCCACTGCTGCCACCAGAGGCCCAGTCGTGAGGGCTGTGTTTCCACCTCGACGCCCGCGGCGCGCAGTTCATCGGCGCGGCCGAGCTCCCGATGCGCGAGTCCGAGGTAGCGAGCGCCGCCGCGCTTGGCGAGTGCGCGCATCATCTCCAGGGTGTAGGAGCCGATTCCGTCCGTCGGTCCGGCGAGGGCTCGCAGATCCACTGCCACCGTCGGTGGGGGGCCGCTCAGGCGTCCCCCTTGCGACCCGCCGCCCGACGCCAGACGTCGACCGTGATCTCGCCGGAGCGCCGCCAACTCAGGCTCGAGGCTCGCTCGGCGCCCGCCTGGGCCATCCGGTTTCGCGTCTCGGTAGAAGCGAGCACTTCGGCGACCCGCTCTGCGAACAGGTCGGGTCGATCGGGTGGCGCATAGAGGGCCGCACCGCCTGCGACCTCGCGCAGTGCTGCGATGTCGCTACAGACGAGAGGAGTACCCGCCCAGAACGCCTCGACGGCGGGCAGTCCAAAGCCCTCGTAGAGCGACGGGAAGACGACCAGGGCCGCTCGCTTGTAGAGGGCCGCCAGCTCCTCCTCACTCACGTAGCCGAGGTGGTGGACCCAGCCCTCGGCGGCGGCGCTTTCCATGTCGGCCTTGAGCGCGTCGGTCTTCCAACCGTAGCGCCCGCAGAAGACCAGGTCGGGAACTCGCCCGGCCTGCCGGAGGTGCCGCCAGGCGGCGAGCAACATCGGGATGTTCTTTCTCGGTTCGAGGGTGCCGATGTGAAGGGCGAACCGCTCGGGAACTTCGCTTGGGAGCGCCCCCGGATCGACGTCGCTGAGATGTCCCGGCCCGTGGTGTACGACCTGGACTCGGTCGGCTGTCGCGTAGCCATACTCCACCAGTTCGTCCTTGATCGCCTGGCTGACCGTAATGACGCGGTTCGCTTCGGTGATGGACCGCTCGAGCTTTTTCGTCAACTCCCTCAGCGTCTCCTCCTGCAAGGTCCAGGGAACCGTGCGGAACCCGAGATCGTGCACGGTGACCACCCGCGCGTCGCCAGCGAACAGGAACCGACGAGGGAGGAAGTAGTTCGGGCCGAACATCACCTCGTTGCCGTCGGCGGCGATGAGCAACGGCTCGAATCGACGCAGAAGGCGAATGATCAGGCCGCGCGGGAGCAGCAGCCCGTCGGGGATGTCATGCAGAATCCACTCGAGTGACGAGCCGATCGGGAGCGGCATGTAGGGGTCGACACGATCAGGGCTGTCGACGACCGTCGGGCCGTAGAGCCTCAGGTGGATTCGCGGCTCGTCTGCCAGCACTTCGAGAAGCCGGTAGAGGTACCAGCCGACGCCGGTGAGCGGTTCCCACAAGGCGGTCACGTCGACACCGACCGTCAGCCGGCGGTTGTTCTGTCGCTCGCGTATCGTGCCGACCACTGCGGCGAGCCAGCGCGCGGTGGCGATGGCACGCCGCGGTCTGAACATGCCGAGGCCGAGCTTGAGGTAGTGAAAGCCCTGAATTCGCAGCCAGTTGTAGAGTCTGCGGGTTCGCGGGAATCGTCGGGCAATTGCGCGGCGAAGCCGCTGCGCGTCCAGGGCTTCGCCGGGGCCGGCTTGATCCTCGGGCTCCATGCGGGGGGAGATTAGCAGGCAAGGAGGGATCTCGACTTGACTCGACTCCTGCCGTCCCTTAGCCTTTTCGAGTCGCAGAGGGGGGCTGTATGCGAGTCCAGTTGGATCGAATCGGCGACGAGCCCTACCGGTGGCAGGAGAAACGGCAGATCTCGCCGGCGATCCTGGAACGTCGAGAGGTTGCACGACTCGGCGACGTGACCTGGGAAGGCACGATCACCAAGACCGGAACGGGACATCTTCTCCAAGGCAAGCTCGAATACCAACAGACGTTGACCTGTCAGCGCTGTCTGGTGGACTCCTCGGAGCACGTGGCGGTCGAGGTGGGCTTGCTTCTGGTCCCCGAAAGCGACGAACCCATAGAAGGCGAATACGAACTCGAAGCGGAAGACCTGGACGTTCACTACGTCACCGATGGCACCCTGGACACCGAACCCATCCTCTTCGAGCAGCTACAACTGAACGTACCCATGAGACCACTCTGCCGAGACGCTTGCGCCGGGCTCTGCCCGGAGTGTGGAGTCGACCGGAACCGCGAGACGTGTGACTGTCTCGACCCGGCGACCGATCCGCGATGGTCGGCACTGCGCGAGCTGCGCGGACTGGAGGACTAAAGATGGCCAACCCGAAACGACGACATTCGAAGGCACGCCGCGACCGGCGCCGCGCCCACGACGCCCTACCGCAGCAGTCGAGCTCGACCTGCGACAACTGCGGCGAGGTGAAGCTCCCGCATCGCGCCTGCCCCCACTGCGGTCACTATCGCGGCCGCGAAGTGGTGGAAGCGAAGGACTGAGCCGAGTTCGCCGGCGATCGCCGGTACCTCCATGCCTCTCGCTGCGGGCCCTTGCGCCGCCGGGCGCTAAGATCGGGCTCACCCGAAGATGAAGATAGCTGTCGACGCCATGGGCGGTGATTTTGCGCCGCGCTCAGCGGTGGAAGGTGCGTGGCGCGCGTCCCAGGAGGACGGCACCGAGATTCTGCTGGTCGGGCAGCAGTCTGCGCTGGAGAGTGAGTTGACTCGACTCGGCGGCTCCAGGGACCGAATCGAGATCGTCCACGCGGACGAGGCGATCGGTATGGACGAGGCACCGATCACGCCGATTCGCAAGAAACGGCGCTCCTCGATTCGAATCTGCGCAGAACTGGTGCGCGATGGGCGCGCCACGGCGTGGGTTACGGCCGGCAACACCGGCGCTGCGATGGTGGCGGCCAAGCTGATCATCGGCGCCATCCCCGGCGTCGATCGGCCCGCGCTGGCCGCGGTCTTCCCTACCCGCACCGGCCGGACGGTTGTGCTCGACGTCGGCGCCAACGTCGGTTCCCGAGCGGCGCACCTGCGACAGTTTGCGGTCATGGGGCACGCCTACGCGCAGCGGCTTCTGGGCACTGCCGCACCACGGGTGGGGCTGATGTCGATCGGCGAAGAGCAGGGCAAGGGCAGCGACATCACTCGAGCCGTCTTTGAGGAGATGAAGGGGAGTGGTCTCAACTTCGTCGGTAACGTCGAGGGGCGGGACGTCTTCCGTGGCTCGGTCGACGTGATCGTCTGCGACGGCTTCGTCGGCAACGTCCTGCTCAAAAGTGCCGAGTCGATGGCATCGCTCATGTCGTCGATGCTCCGGGAGGAGATGGGGCGCACCTGGCGGACGCGCGTGGGGTATCTGTTCGCCAAGTCGGCGTTCGACAACCTGCGCCAGCGCACCGACTACCGGGAGCACGGCGCAGTGCCGCTCCTCGGGCTCCAGGGCGGCTGCTTTATCGGGCATGGGCGCTCGAGCCCGAAGGCGATCATGAGTGCAATCCGCCGCGCCGTAGAGTTTGCCCGGGCCGAGCTACATACCCATATCGAGGCGGAGGTCGCTGAGCTCCATGAGCAGGAGGATCGTCTCCTGGGGCAGGCGCCCGTCGAGGAGATCTCATGAGTGGATCGATAGCGTTCGTCTTTCCCGGCCAAGGGTCACAGAAGGTCGGGATGGGAAAGAACTGGGCCGACGCCCACGAGATGAGCCGGCAGGCCTTTGAGGAGGCCGACGAGGCGTTGCCGGGCCTGACACACCTGTGTTGGGAGGGGCCGGCGGAGGAGCTTCAGCTGACGGCCAACACGCAGCCCGCCATCCTCGCGACATCGATCGCGATTCACCGGGCGGTGACGGCTGCGGGCAAGGCGCCTGATCTCGTAGCCGGCCACAGCCTGGGTGAGTACTCGGCGTTGGTTGCGGCTGGTGCGCTCGACTTCGGCGATGCCCTACGTCTCGTCCGGCGGCGGGGAGAGCTGATGCAGGAGGCGGTGCCGGTGGGGGAGGGAGGCATGGCGGCGGTTCTCGGACTGGAGGCCGCAGCGGTCGAAGAGGTCGCCTCCGAAGCCTCTAGCGACACGGAGATCTGCGCGGTCGCTAATTACAACGAGCCGAAACAGACGGTGGTCGCCGGGCACCGCGGCGCGGTCGAGCGGGCCGCAGCGCTCGCCAAGGAGCGGGGCGCCAAGCGGGCCCTGATCCTGCCGGTCTCCGCGCCGTTCCACTCGAGCCTGATGGAGCCGGCGCGGCTCGGTCTGGCACCGTTGCTCGAGGAGACGACCTTTCGCGATCCGGTGGTGCCGGTCGTGACCAACGTCGATGCACGACCGGTATCGACCGGTGCCGAGGCGCGTGAAGCGCTGGTTCGGCAGGTCGACGGACCGGTGCGCTGGGTGGAGTCGGTCGAGTGGATGATCGGCTCGGGTGGTGCGACGAGCTTTGTCGAGGTCGGCCCGGGAGCCGTCCTGACCGGCCTCGTGCGGAGGATCGACCGGTCGACCAGCACACACAACCTGAGCGAGCCCGAGAAGCTCGCGGAGTGGACCAACCCGGAAGAAGGAGACTGAGGCGATGAGCGCGTTTCGACTGGACGGCAAAACGGCATTGGTGACGGGCGCCTCGCAAGGGATCGGAGAGGCGGTCGCCAGGCGACTGGCCGAGCAGGGGGCGAAGGTGGTGCTCGCCGCGCGGAGTGTCGACAAGCTCCAAGCGCTCGCGGACTCGCTGCGAGACGCGGGTTCAGACGCAGCGGTTCTCGCACTCGACCTGGCGGACACCGAGGGCATCGCCGAGCGGCTTAAGGAGCTGCCCGACGGCTTCGGCGACATCGACATCCTGGTGAACAACGCCGGCATCACCGCCGACAATCTGTTGGTTCGCATGAGCCTCGAAGACTGGGACCGCGTCTTGCGCACCAACCTGACCGGTTCGTTCGCCATCACCAAGGCGTTGACGCGCGGCATGATGCGCCGCAAGTACGGCCGCATCATCTCGGTCTCGTCTGTGGTCGGTCTCATGGGTAATGCTGGGCAGGCAAACTACGCCGCCGCCAAGGCGGGGCTGATCGGCTTCTCGAAGAGCCTGGCCAAGGAGCTGGCGGGACGCAACATTACGGTCAACGTGGTGGCGCCCGGCTTCGTGGAGACGGCGATGACCGAGAACCTCCCCGAGGCGACGCGCGCCGAGCTCTCGGGTGCGATTCCGCTCAAGCGGCTCGGAGGTGGCGACGACATCGCCTGGGCGGTGGGCTACCTGGCGAGCGACGAAGCGGGCTACGTCACCGGACACGTCCTGAACGTCTCCGGCGGCCTCTACATCTAGCGACGCAAACCCGGGCTGGTCGGGCCGATGGAACCTTCCGGTTCACGCGGTTGTGTATAGTTACGAAACGAGACGGTCTCGTATTGTAAATAACTAGCGCCATTGGGAGAGGGACGGATGAGCACAGCCGAGGTCGAGAGTCGCGGTGCGGGGAGACCGATGAGCAGCGACGCGAGCGACAGGATTCTGGACGCGGCCGTTCATCTACTGGGCGAGCGCGGGTGGGAAGGGTTGACGATGGAGGCGCTCGCCGCTTGCGCCGCGGTCGGCAAGGCGACCATCTACCGGCGATGGCCGTCCAAGGAGGCGATCGTGACAGCGGCGATGGAGCGCTTCGTGGACGACATTCGTCTTCATGACACGGGCTCGCTGTCGGGCGATCTCGAAGCGCTGTTGCAGGATGCCGTGCGCGCCTACCGATCGCCCCGCGGCGCGCTTCTGCCGGTACTGGCGAGCGTCATGGACCGACAGCCCGATCTGGCGAAGGTGATCCGGCGCACGTTTTTCGAGCCGCGGAGACGCGCGGTCGCCGAGTTGTTCGAGCGAGCGCAGGTGAGAGGGGAGATCGCGCCCGAGGCCGACCTGGGTTTGATTCACGACCTGCTCGTCGGGCCTCTCATGTTCCGGCGGCTCTACAGCGGGTTGCCACTCGGTCCGAAGCTGGTCCGCGGCCTGGTCAAGACGATCGTGGCCGGATTTGGTCCGAACGCGAAGGAGGAGGGGTGACTCAGGCTCGGAACCCATCTCCGCCCAGCTCGAAACGCGGGCCGCTGCGGCGAGTCTTCGTTTGGATCGGCAAGGCGCTTCTCCTCCTCTTGGCGCTGGTGATGCTCGCCGTCGTCGCCGGACTCCTCTGGCAGGCGGTGGCCTCGGCGCGCGACGCCCGCCTCCACCCCGCCCCCGGCGAACTGGTCGATGTCGGCGGCCGGACTCTTCACCTCGTATGCACGGGTGAGGGCACGCCGACGGTTCTGATCGAGGCGGGCGCACAGGACTGGTCGACCGGCTGGCAGCGACCCCAGGTCGCAATCGCTCGGCACACGCGCGTCTGTTCCTACGATCGAGCAGGACTCGGTTGGAGTGAGCCGAGTGACGACCCCAAAGATGGGCATCACATGGTCGAGGATCTCCGCCGTTTGGTCGTGGCCGCCGAGGTCGATCGACCGCTGGTGCTGGTCGGTCATTCGCTGGGCGGCATGCTGAACCGCATCTACTCCGATCGCTATCCAAACGACGTCGCGGCGCTCGTTCTGCTCGAGCCGGGCGCGCCGGATCAGCTGGCGGAGATGTTCCCGGAGGCGAACGGCGAGCCTGCGTTTGGAGCCTGGGTCGAGACGCTGGCCGCGGCGCTCACGAGGTTGGGGGTAGTGCGCTGGTTCTACCGCGATCTCTTCGAAGGCAAGGGCTATCCCGAGGCTGAGGTCGCTGCGGCTCGGGCGCGGATGGCTCGGCCGAGCGCGACGCGAGCTCTCGCCTCGACGGTGCGGCATCTAGCGGTGACGGCGGAGCAGACGCGAGCCAGTACGAGCCTCGGTGACCTCCCGGTCTCGGTGGTCTACTCCACGAAGTTCGACGAAGTCGGCACGAGCTTCGAGAACGAGGCGGAGCGCACGGAGTTCAAGCGCGCGATGGTCGCCCACTGGGAGTGGCTCGCGAGCCTCTCCGAAGACGGCGGCACTCCGATTGTGCTGGAAGGCGCCAACCATCTCACGATGGTCAGAGACGACCGCTATTGGCCCGAGGTCGTCGAGGTGATCGTCGCCCGAGTGGAGCAGGTGCGGGCTCTGTCCGACGGCGGCCGCTGAAGGGTGACACGACCCGGTGGACCGTCTCTCGAGCGCTGATCGGCGACGCACGCTGCGCCGCAAACCGGTCCCCGAGAGGGTGCGTTTCGCTCCGATCTGTGCTAAAAATCCGAAGCCCGGCTGGGATGAGGGGGCCGAGGAAGTGTCCTCGGACGAGCATCTGCCGGGCTTTATCTCATTGAGGAGGACGGACCATGGCAGTGGCCGAGAAGGTAGTTAGCATTATCGTCGATCAGCTGGGTGTCGATGGCGACCAGGTAAAGCCTGAAGCCAGCTTCACGGACGATCTCGGCGCCGATTCCCTGGACATCGTCGAGCTCGTAATGGCGTTCGAAGAGGAGTTCGGAATCGAGATTCCGGATGAGGACGCTGAGAAGATCGGCAAGGTTCAGGACGCGGTCGCCTACATCGAGCAGAACGCACAGTCCTCGGACTGATCTTTCACCCTCTTTCAAAACTCGGAAGGTCCCATGCAGCGCCGCCGTGTCGTCGTGACAGGAGTCGGGCTCGTCTCCCCGTTGGGAGTGGGCACCGGTGAGAGCTGGAATGCGCTTCTGGCGGGGAAGAGCGGGATTGGTCCGCTCACCCGCTTTGACGCGACGGACTATCCGAGCAAGATCGCCGGGCAGATCGACGACTTCGATCCGAACGAGTACTTCGATCGGAAGGAGCTGAAGAAGACCGATCTGCACACGCAGTACGCGATGGCGGCGACGAGCTTCGCACTCGCCGACTCGGGCTTCGAGATCGAAGACTCGAACGCCGATCGCGTGGGGGTCAACATCGGCTCCGGCATCGGCGGTCTGACCACCATCGAGACGACGCACGCGAAACTGTTGGCGCGCGGACCGGGGCGGATCTCGCCGTTCTTCATTCCGAGCCTCGCGGTCAACCTGGCGGCCGGTAACGTCTCGATTCGCTACGGCGCGCGCGGTCCGAATACAGCGCCCTGCACGGCCTGCACGACCGGGCTTCACGCCGTCGGCGACGCCTTCCGGTTGATCCAGCATGGCTATGCCGACGCGATGATCGCGGGTGGGTCCGAAGGCGTCGTGACCCCGTTGGGTATCGGCGGCTTCTGCGCGATGAAGGCGCTCTCGACGCGCAACGACGAGCCCGAGCGCGCCTCACGCCCCTGGGATCGCGACCGCGACGGGTTTGTGCTGGGCGAGGGCTCCGGCATCATGATTCTCGAAGAGTTCGAGCAGGCGCGGAATCGCGGTGCCGAGATCTACGGCGAGATCGTCGGCTACGGCATGAGCGGCGACGCGTACCACATCTCGGCTCCCCACCCCGAGGGGGCCGGAGCGGAGCAGGTCATGCGCCTCGCGCTCCAGGACGCGGAGCTGCCGATCGACAGCGTCGACTACGTCAACGCTCACGGCACATCGACGCCGCTGGGAGACCTTGCGGAAGTCAATGCGATCAAGCAGCTCTTCGGGGATCACGCCTACAAGCTGGCCGTGTCGTCGACCAAGTCGGCTACCGGCCACCTGCTGGGCGCCGCCGGCGGTCTCGAGACCGGATTCGTCTGCTTGGCAATGCGCGACCAGGTGCTGCCGGCGACGATCAACCTCGAAAACCCGGGCGACGACTGCGACCTCGATTTTGTTCCGCTGACGCCTCGCGAGTCGAAGATCGACGTCGCGGTGAACAACTCGTTCGGCTTCGGCGGCACGAACGGGGCGCTGGTCTTCAAGAAGCTCGACTGAGCGATCCCCGGGCCGGCAGATGTCCGGGCTCGCCAGAGGCGTTACGACAGCGGGCTGCTCTAGAAGAGCTCGAGCGTGAGCTCGCCGCCGCTCTCGACCGTGAAGCCGTTGCCGAGGACAACACGTGTGCCGGCGCGGAGAGTGACGTCCGCACTGCCGCCGACCACGTAGGCGTTGGCGCGCAGGGTGACACACGCCCCTTCGGTCCGCGTGTCGTGGACCGTGCCGTCGGGCAGCGTGACGTCGTCGCCGAACAGGCAGGGGACGCTCGAGCCGGAGAGCGGAACCAGCCGGGGATCGACGGAGGCGTTCGACGAGATCGCCAGCTCTTCGGAGAACGTCGCCTCGACCGTCGGCGTGAAGTCGATCGCGACGGTACAAAAGCCGCCTGACGGAATCTGAGGGCTGGTGCTGCCGCAGGGCGACACACCGCCACTCACGTCGAGATCGAAGTTGGCTGCGTCGCTCAGGCCCATGTCGGTCAGGATCGCGGTCTGGGGCCCCGGTGAGTTGTTGACGACTTGGAGGTTCAAAGACGAGCGCTCGCCGACGCTGAGCAGACCGAAGTCGAGGTCGGCCGGCGCGGTCGTCACGACGGGCGGAATGCCGAGAGAGACGACCAGGTCGAAGCCGTCAGGCGCTGCGCCGACCACCGAAATCTGGATCTCGTTGGCAATGTCTTCGAACGTCTCGCCCACCTTCCACATCGACCCCTCGTTGTCGGCGTAGCCAGCCGGTGGCACGTCGTCGTCGACGAGCCAGGCCTCTTCGGTTCGCGAGGGGAGCGTCTCGAAGATCAGGACCGCGCTGTCCGGAAGATTGCCGTCGTAGTCACCGACCCGCTCGCGCGCCTCGACGTAGTAGGAGCGCGAGCCGTCGAGCGGGATCTTGATCATCCGCAGGTTGGACGTCGCGGCCGCCGCGAGGTGGTCGAGTGTCACCGCGTAGATGCCCTCCGAGGTGACTTCCAGCCGTTCGGCGGCCGAGAACCAACCCAGGTCGTCCTTGTGGTAGGCGATGGTGTGCTTGCCCAGGCGCCCGTAGACGGGGTCGCTCACGGCATAGCCGGTAGCCGCACTCATCACGTCCCAAGGGCTGTCGTACGGCCAGCCGTCGTCGTCCCAGTTGGTCGAGTGCGGTAGGCCGAAGCCGTGTCCCATCTCATGCGCGATGACACCCTCGTCGGCGTAGCCCCACGGCGGTTCCCAGGTGGTGCGCCAGAGCTTGGTCACCCCGTCCAACGTCGCCCACCGGCCACCTCCCCAGGCGCAGCAGTCGAGTACGTCGTTGAACATCATGTTGATCCCCTCGTAGCCGCCGGTGCCTCCGTTCGAGAAGTCGACGCCCGCCGCGTTGGCCGCTGCAGTGCAGTCGTTGAAGAGCGCGGTCAGATCGGCGGAGGAGCCTGGGATGTAAAAGGAACGGGCCTGGGGAAGCGAGACCCAGTCGACCGCCAGGCTCCCGACGACGTTGATGGTGTCGTAGGACTGCTCGCGCCAGTAGTGGTCGAGCTGTCCGGCGGACGAGCCGTACATATTCTGGAAGAACGAGAGATTCTCCGGCTCGCTGGCGTCGCCAGCGAACCTGCAGAGGATCGAGATCCAGGGCTGCGGACCGGAGACGTCGGCGCTCTGCGGAGCGCCGGGCTCGGGCAGGAGCTCGAGGGCGGCGATCGGCAACGGGTCGCCGGCCGACTCGGGAGCGCCCGGAGAAGGCTCAGCCACCACGACCCTGGCGCGCTGCCCGAAGAGATGGGCGGGACCCCCGACCGTCCTGAGGAGTTCGTCGCTGATGGCCAGAGCGAAGACCTCCCCGAGATCGTCGGTGATCGTGAGGTCGAGCTCGGTTGGCCCCTCTGCCTGAGGGTCGCCCCACGCTACTGACAGGTAGCCCTCGATCTCTTGTTGCGCCGACGCAGGAAGAGAGCCTGCGGTCCAGACGAGCGCGACCGCGAGGAACAGGTGGCGTTTCTTAGACTTCTTCACTGCGAACAACCTAGCTGCGAGGCCACATGTCGGCTGTGAGGGAGCCCACAGGAGAGGCTCCGATTAACCGGCGACGGCGTGGCCAGCGTTGCTGGAGTCTCTGACCAGACGCTGGCCGGGAACTGCCGGAGGCTCGATTTGCGCCGCCGGGTGGTCCCGGCCTAGTTGTTCGGCGCCCCGGCGTCGATCCAACTCACGAAGCGCTCGATCTGCTCGTCGGTCAGGAACGGTCCGCCGGCGGGCATGCGGCTGCCGGTGATGTCGAGGTCGCCGCGGAGCTTCTTGATCAAGTAGCTGTTGTCGGGCTCGTTCGGCGTCACCCGGTTGAACTGCGGTTGCTGCTGCGACGGAGAATCAACGAGATTGCCGTAGGCGACGTCAGCCGAGAGAATCAGGCCGCCAGAGCTCGCGCCGCTCGAATGGCAGCCTGCCCGCGCGCAGGTGGGCGTGAAGAAGTCGTCCTGCAGGGCAGAGAAGGTCACGGCCCCACCGCCGTCGTCGCCATCGTCGCCATCGTCGGCAACACAGGCGGGCACGGCCGAGAGGTCGCCCTTCTTCTTGACCAGATCGACGCAGAGGGTGATTTCGGTGTTCTTCGCCAGCGCAGAGCCCTTGGGCTCGAGCGTTACCGTGAGCACCTCGCCGGCTTTGACGTTCTTCTTGATCTTCGCGTTGGTGCTGAAACGACCGTCGTCGCCGATGTTCAACTTGAGCGAGATCCGCTGACCGACCTTGCCAGTGTCGGGGTTCGCGACCTCGCCCTTGAGCGTGGCGCTCGTTGGGAGCCCGTCGCCGCTCAGGCGTCCCGAGACCTGAACGAAGTTCTTCTTGAGCTTCACGGCCTCTGGGAAGGTGGCCTGGTGGACGATCCTCTCTTCTCCCTCGGCGATCGCCAGGTCGAACTTGAAGCTGAGGCTGAGGGTCTGGAAAAGACCCGCCGTGAAGAGCGGCACGCACGCCATGAACAGAAGACCGGCCAGAGAACCTGCCGTGAACCCAAGACCTCGGATCTTCTTTCGCATGAGTCTCCCCTCGCTTTCCGTCGCTTCGTGTGCGGTGTCTCTCTAGATGAGTGTCTCGTCGGCGGCGCGTGTATGACGCCGCTCGCTGGGAACGCCTGCGAAGCCCTCGCTTCGTCGACGCTATCTCGTACGTGCCCGCCGCCGCGGGTTCGGTTCACTCGCCGCCGGAATCGGCGGGGCGAAGGTGACGATCGAAGAACTCGGTCATCCGCTCGTAGAAGTGCCGGGAGTCGCTGCCACGGAAGCCGTGCTTCTGGCGCGGGTGAATCGACATCTCGAACTTCTTGCCGGCCTCGATCAGCTTCTGCGCCATCACCAGCGTGTTCTGCGGGTGGACGTTGTCATCGGCCGTACCGTGCACCATCAGGAGCGGGTCGGCGAGCTGATCCGCATAGGTCGTGGGAGCGGAGTCGCGGTAGCCGTCGGGGTTGTCTTCCGGATGGTCGAAGTAGCGCTCGGTCCAGATGGTGTCGTAGAGACGGAAGTCCGACACCGGCGCGAACGCCACCCCCGCAGCCCAGGTGCCCGGGCTGTTGGTGAGCGCGTAGAGCGTGTGGTAGCCGCCTCCCGATCCGCCCCAGAGGCCGACCCGCTCCGTGTTGACGTAGCCGAGCGAGCCGAGGAAGTCGACGCCCGCTCGCTGCGCGGCCAGGTTCTCCGGGCCGAATCGACGGTGGGCGCGGTCGTGGCCGTGCTTGCCGAAGTAGTTCGACGCCCGATTGTCGACCATCAGCACCACGTACCCTCGTTGCACCATCAGCGAGTGCCAGAGCGCTCGCTCGCGCCAGCTCCAGCGGTCGGCGACCACCTGGGAGGCCGGTCCGCCGTAGTGGTACATGATCGCTGGATAGCTGACTTCGGGGTCGAGGTCGCTGGGTGTCACCAACATCGCGGGCAGCTCGGAGCCTTGCGGCCCCGGAATGGTGAGGAACTTCCGGAGCGGCAGCGAGTCGAGGTCCACCCTGGGCGGAGCCTCGGTCGGCAGTTGTACCGACTTGCCACCCGCGATCGACTGAATGCTGAGAGTGGTCGGGGTGGTTGCCGCGCTCGAGGTTGCGACGAAGTGGGCGCCGTCCGGCGACACTCGTGCGCTGCTCCAGGTCTTCTCGGGGCTCAGTCGACGTGGAGCGCCCTCGCTGATGCCTTGAGCGAAGACCGTGCGATGCAACGCTCCGAGGGGCTCTGTCGAGTGCGCGGTGTAGATGACCGTCTCGCCCGCAAGGCGGTCGACGCCGGTAACGTTCCAGCCTTCCGGGGAGATCAGGCGCAACTCCCGGCCGTTGGCGTCGTGAAGGGCGAGTCGTCGCCAGCCGCTCTTCTCCGAGGTCCAGAGGAACCGGCCGTCGGCGAAGAAGGTCAGATCCTGGGTCAGGTTGATCCAGGTCTCGGCCGTCTCGCGGTGGAGCGCGGAGCAGTCGCCGTGTTCGGCGCTACAGCTCAGAAGGTCCAGCTGGTCCTGGTCACGATTGAGCCGTTGGACGGCGACCCGGTCGTTGTCGGGAAGCCAGTCGACTCTCGCCAGGTAGACGTCGGTCTCGTCTCCCGTTTCGAGCCATGTCGTCTGTCCACTCTCCAGGTCGAGCACGCCGACCTGAACGACCGGGTTGGTCTCGCCCGCTTTGGGGTACTTCTGCCAGACGACCTCGGGGTAGAGCGGCGTGAAGTCGACCATCGGATAGGTCGGCACTTCGCGCTCGTCGAACCGGTAGTAGGCGATCTTGCGGCCGTCCGGACTCCACCAGAAGCCGGTCGTCGTTCGACCCCAGATCTCCTCCCAGTAGACCCAGTCGGTGATTCCGTTGAGGATCGTGTTTTCCTCGCCGTCTTGTGTGAGCTGACGAACCTCGCCGCTCTCGACGTCGAGGACGTGAAGGTTCCAGTCGCGCACGAAGGCGATCTGCTTGCCGTCGGGCGAGAAGCGAGGGATGCGCTCCTCGGCGTCCGAGTTGTCGAGGCGGCGCATGTTGCCGAGACCGTCGAGAAGGTAAAGCCCGCCCGCCGACTCGAGCAGCACGCCTCGGCTGTCCGGAGCCCACTGATAATCGTCGAGCGACTCCAGCGAGGGCACGTCGCCGCCGTCGGAACCGGCCGAGAAGAGCCGTGTGCGGAGACCGGTCTGCGCGTTGACGACCCACAGGTCGTCGACTCCGTCGATGTCTTTCCACCGATAGGCGACGCGTTCGCCGTCTGGCGACCAACGAACACTCCGAGGCGCGGTCTGCGTCTCGTGTCCGAAGATCTGGTGGAAGGTGAGGTCGCCGGCCGCGGCATGTGTCGCCGCGAGGAGCAGGCCGATCGTGAGGGGGGTCCCGAGTCGCCTCATGAGGCCGGACCGCCGGGCGCCAGCGAGTCCGCCACCAGTTCGGCCAAATCCTTGGTCTCTTCAACCGCTGCATTCAGCATCATCTTGCACTCCGGACACGAAGTGACGAGCGTCTGGGCGCCCGAGCTTGCGATCTCCTCTTTGCGTTCGACGTCGACGCGGCGTGCGACCTCCTGCTCACGGACAAAGCCGGCGCTCCCACCACCGCAGCAGAACGACTTCTCACGCCGGCGCCCGAGCTCGACCAACTCGCCGCCCGTCTGCCGGATGACCTCGCGCGGATCGTCGTAGATGCCCTCGAAACGGCCCAGGTAGCAGGGGTCGTGGTACGTGAGCTTGCGGTCGGTCTGTCCGTTTCCGTTCAGCGCGATCTTGCCGTCGGCGAGCAGTTTCGAGATCACCTCGGAGTGATGGAGCACTTCGATCTCGAAGTCGTCCTCGAGGGTCGGGTACTCCCAGCGCATGGTGTGCAGGCAGTGCGGACAGGGAGAGATCGCCTTCTGGACCTTGTTCTCACGGAAGCGCTCGATGTTCTCGCCGGCGAGCGTCTGGAACTGGAGCTCCTCACCCTGACGGCGAGAGTGGTGTCCGCTGCAGCTCTCGTCTTCGAGGACGCCCCAGCTGACACCGGCCGACTCGAGAATCTTGGCCATCGCCTCGAGACTGGACCGGGCATCTTCGTTGTAGGTCCACACGCAGCCGAGCCAGACGAGGTACTCGGTCTCGCCCGGTTGGTAGATCGGGAGGGCGAGGTCGCGGATGAGCTCCTTGCGTGCCGACTTGGGCTTCGAGAAGGGATTGCCGTAGCGCTCGGTGGTCTCCAGGAACTCCGTGGCGACCATTCCCTTGCCGGTGGCC
Source organism: Candidatus Multivoradales bacterium (assembly GCA_965212505.1). Taxonomy (GTDB): domain Bacteria; phylum Acidobacteriota; class Thermoanaerobaculia; order Multivoradales; family JAHEKO01; genus JAHEKO01. The sequence goes on along the minus strand of OZ243123.1, from coordinate 2,785,043 downwards.
AACGCCTGCGCCCGCTTCGCCCCGGTCAGGAGCTGAAGGTGCTCGATGCCGACGGGGCAGATGCTCTCGCAGGCTCCGCAGCTGGTGCACTGACCGAGCGCGGTCTCACTGATGATGTCGCCGACAACGGGCGCTTCTTCGTTGCCGAGCGCGCCGCGCCCGGCGAGGATGAAGCCACGCGGGTTGAGCTCCTGGCCGGTGCTGGCAGCCGGGCACTGTTCGGTACACCGTCGGCACTCGACACAGGTCAGGAAGTCCATCCGCATCTTCCACGGCGCATCCGCGAGCGTTTCGAGGCCGAGTGTCACCTCTTCCTCGGACTCCTCGAGCGCTTCGAGGTCGAGGTTGAGCGGCAGGAGATCGCCGAGGCGGTGTGTGCGGAAGAAGATGTCGGCCGGCGACATCAGGATATGGAAGTGCTTCGAGCGCAGGATGAGGTGCGGGAAGACGAGGATGATGAGGGTGTGCACCCACCAGTTTGCACTCTCGAGCAGCGGCTCCTCGGCCACCCCGTTGATATAGGTGATCATCAACAGGAAGATGAGGATCGCAACGACACCGGAGCTGTATGACTTCGGATCGGGCGAGCTCTTCTTCATGAAGAACCGTCGGTATGCCAGGGCGAGAATGCTCACCGCGACCGCAATCGCGCTGACCATGAGGACAACGCGGAAGGCTGGCAGGAAACTGCCGAAGAGCGGCGTCAGGAACGGGATGTGGAACGGTTCGAGAAAGTGGTCGATGGTCTCGAACGCAAAGGTCAGGAAGCCGAGGAAGACCAGCGCGTGCAGCGTTCCCACGACCTTGCGGCCGCCGATGACGCGGGTCTGAAAGATCACCTCTTTGAAAGTGACCCAGAGCCTCCTGCCGAGCCGGTCGGTGCGCGGGCGATCGGGTTTGCCGGCGGTGACGTGGCGGATCTGATGCAGCAGGTCGCGGCCGAAGACTCCAGCCGACACGGCCGTGAGGCCGACGAGGACTACCTTCTCCCAGTTCGCGAAATTCAAGCGGCTATCCGGTCCAAAACCGGGCGGATGCTACCACGCCCGGGACGGTAAACTGGGGTGGTCCAGCGCGGGATCGGGGCGTCGGTCGCTCTTGCTCGCCAGGACGGAGACCTCCCGTGAGCACCCAGTCGGCCTACCTGATCGCCACCCTCACCACTTCGCCGTCGAGCGAGGAGCTCGAGGCTCTTTCGTCGCGCGTGAGTGCGCTCGAAGTACGCGCCGACCTGATCGGCGATCTCGACCCCGAGACGCTTCGACGACACTTCGGTGGCGACCTGATCTATACCTTGCGCAGCTCCTCGGAGTCTGGGAGAGGGCAGGAGCGCGGTGATCATCGGGCGACCCGCATCGCCAAGGCGTCGCGAGGGTTCGACTTCGTCGACCTGGAGATCGAGCGCGATCAGGTCGAAGAGCTGATCCGCGCGATTCCGGCGGAGCGTCGAATCCTCTCTTGGCACGGGCGTGCCGCCGAGCTCGACGAGTTGCGCCAGCGTCTCGAGGCCATGGAGTCCGTGGGAGGGCGCTACTACAAGCTGGTGACCGAGGCCCAGCGCACGGGTGATGGTCTGTTGCCGCTCGCCTTCGCCAGGGGAGCCGCCAGGGACGATCTGATCGCCTTTGCCTCGGGCGCTGCTGGTGGCTGGACTCGGCTCCTCGCTCCTCGCCTCGGGGCTCCTGTGATCTATGGATCGGCCGGGGCGGAACCGGCCGCGCCGGGTCAGCTGTCGATCGAGCGGCTGCGCCGGGACTACGGTCTACCGCAGCTTCCGCAGGTGCGGGACCTCTACGGCATCGCCGGCAATCCGGTGCGCCACAGCCTGTCGCCACGTCTCTACAACCGCATGTTCCGCGAACGAGGGGTCGCTGCGGCCTACCTCCCGTTCTGCGTACAAGCCTTTGGCGACTTCTGGCTCGACGTGGTCGAAAGCGGCAGTCTCGAGGTACTCGGGTTCTCGCTCAAGGGGCTGAGTGTGACGTCGCCCTTCAAGGAGATCGCGCTCGCCGTCTCTGGAGCGACGAGTCCGCTGGCCGAGCACGTGGGGTCGGCGAACACGTTGACCCTGCGCCGAGGCGTGTGGGAGGCCGAATCGACCGATCCCGAAGGCGTTCTCGGACCGCTTCGGACCCGTAACGTCGATCTCGCCGATCGGAGGGCGGTGGTCGTGGGTGCCGGCGGTGCCGGTCGCGCTGCGGTGTTTGCTCTCGCCCACGGACGGGCTCGGGTGACGCTCGTCAATCGCAGCGCCGAGCGCGGTCGTCGCGTAGCCGCCGAACTCGACGTGGAGTTCGCCCCCTATGACGACTTCGATCCGAGCGAGTTCGACGTGCTGGTCAACGCGACCCCTCTGGGGCGTGGCGACGACGACGCACTCCCCTTCGACCCGGCCCGGCTCGCGCCGACGGCTGCGGTGGTCGATCTCGCCTACGTCCCCGGAGCTCCCACGCGCTTGGTGAGGGCTGTCGAGAGGGTCGGCGCGCAGGCGATCGACGGTCGCGAAGTGCTGTTCGCGCAGGCGATCCCGCAGGCTCGTACGATGACGGGGTTGGAGCTCCTGCCCGAGCAGGTCCGGGATCTGCAGGAGCCGGAGAACGACTCCTGAACGCGGCGCGAAGGGCGATCCCGCATCTACGCGAGTTCGTCGGCGACAGTCTCACCCCCGTCGGCGTCTACCGCCGTCTGGCCGCGGTCTCCTCGACTCGCTTCCTGTTCGAGAGCGTGACCGGCGGTGAGCGGGTCTCGCGCTACAGCTTTCTCGGTGCCGGGCCGCGGGAGGTCTATCGGCTCTGGCTCGATCGGCTCGAGGTGGGGCGCGAGGGCCAAGTCGAAGTCGACCGTCGCTCGCCGCTCGAAGCGCTGCGGGCGCGGCTCGGCGAGATCGAGGCCGCGCCGGGGGAGCTGCCGTTTCTCGGTGGTGTCGTCGGCTACTTCGGGTTCGACCTGGCCCGGCTCATCGAGCGGCTACCTTCGTCGCCGCCGGACCCGTTCGAGCTGCCGATCGCCCATCTCTCTCGATTCGACCGACTGCTCGTCTTCGACCACGCGCGTCAGCGAGTCATCGCTGTGGCGAACGAGATCGAGGGGGAGGTGAGCGCCGCGGATGCCGAACGCGATCTCGACGAGCTGTCGGAGCTCCTGACGGCGCGCGGTGAGGGTGGTGGCGCCGAGCTGCCGGCTCCGGCGGCCGGCGGCCCCGAGCCCCAGCCGAGCCTCAGTGATGCCGAGTACGCGGCCGGTGTGGAGCAGATTCAGAGCTACATCAAGGCGGGCGACGTATTCCAGACGGTGCTCGCTCGACGCTGGAAGCTCGAAGAGCAGATCGAGCCGTTGGCGCTCTACCGAGCGTTGCGCATGGTGAACCCGAGTCCGTACATGGTTTTGCTCGAGAACGATGACGTCTCCCTGGTGGGCGCTTCGCCCGAGATGCTGGTCCGCAAGAACGGACAGCGGGTGGAGACGCGACCGATCGCGGGTACCCGGCCGCGCGGAGCGACGGTGGAAGAGGATCGGCGCCTGGCCGAGGAGCTGCTTGCGGATCCGAAGGAGCGGGCCGAGCACGTCATGCTCGTGGACCTCGGGCGCAACGACGTCGGGCGCGTGAGCGCGGCCGGCTCGGTCGAAGTCTCGACGTTCATGGACATCGAGCACTACAGCCACGTCATGCACATCGTCTCGGAGGTGACCGGGCGCCTCGCGTCCGATATGAGCGGACTGGACGCTCTGCTCTCCTGCTTTCCCGCCGGCACCGTTTCGGGAGCGCCCAAGATCCGGGCGATGGAGATCATCGACGAGCTCGAGCCCGAGCGGCGGGGGCCGTACGCCGGCGCTGTCGGCTACCTCTCGTACTCCGGTGACCTCGACACCTGCATCACGATCCGGACGCTGGTGGTACGTGATGGTGAGGTCTCGGTCACGGCCGGTGCTGGCATTGTGGCGGACTCGAATCCGAGGGCGGAAGCGCGGGAGACCGAGAACAAGGCGGCGGCGCTTCTGGCGGCCGTTGAGCTGGCGAGGCGACTGCGATGATTCTGGTCGTCGACAACTATGACTCGTTCACCTACAACCTGGTGCAGCTACTCGGTGAGGCCGGTGCCGACGTGCGGGTCGAGCGCAATGACGCCCTGACCCTCGACGAACTCTGGGCGCTCACTCCACGGGGCGTCGTGCTGTCCCCAGGTCCAGGCCGGCCAGAGGGAGCCGGGGTCTGCGTCGACCTCGTCGCCGCTCGGAGGCCGGTACCGCTCTTGGGCGTCTGCCTCGGGCATCAGGCGATGGCGGTGGCGTTTGGCGGGCGGGTGGACTCCGCACCGGTGCTGATGCACGGCAAGACCTCGGCGGTACGTCACCGCTCGCAGGGTCTTTTCGCCGGGGTGGCCAATCCGCTCGAGGCCACTCGCTACCACAGTCTGACGGTCGACGAGGCGTCCCTTCCTGCGGAATTCGAGCCGATCGCCTGGGCTGACGACGATACGCTTCAGGCGATGCGCCATCGTGAGTTGCCGTACTGGGGCGTCCAGTTCCATCCCGAGTCGATCCTGACCGCCGAGGGGGGTCGGTTGATTGAGAACTTCCTGGAGTTGTGCGGATGATCGAGCCGGTCGAAGCGCTCCAACGCGTCATCGCCGGCCGCCATCTAGAACGCGGCGAGATGGAGTCGCTGATCGGTCGGCTGATGGACGGCGACGTCGAGGCGCCGATCCAGGCCGGCCTGTTGATCGGTCTGGCGGTCAAGGGTGAGAGCGTCGGCGAGATTGCGGGAGCCGCTGCCGCCATGCGTGGTCGTGTAGTCGAGATTCCGCATGCGGTCGAAGACGTGGTCGATACCTGCGGCACTGGCGGCGACGGCAAGGGGACCTTCAACGTCTCCACGGCAGCCGCCCTGATCGCGGCCGCCGCTGGGGTGCCGGTCGCGAAGCACGGCAACCGCTCGGTTTCTAGTCGCTCTGGAAGTGCGGACGTTCTCGAAGCGCTCGGGGTGCCGATCGAGACCGATCCGGTCGCGGCGGGCCGAGCGCTCGGTGAGATCGGCATCGCGTTCCTGTTTGCGCCTCGCCTCCACCCAGCGGTCAAGGCGGTCATGCCCGTGCGGCGGGCCCTCGGTGTGCGTACGCTTTTCAACGTGCTCGGGCCGCTCACCAATCCGGCGGGCGCGCCCCGGCAGCTCCTCGGGGTCTACTCGGACCACCTGGTGGAGCTGCTCGCGGAGGTGCTTCTCGAGCTCGGCAGTACGCACGCCTTGGTAGTGCACGGAGAGGACGGGCTCGACGAGATCACCACCACGGGGGCAACGCGGGTCGCGGAGGTGCTTGACGGCGAGGTGCGAATCGGTACGCTGACACCGGAAGAATGCGGGCTGGAGCGAGTCGCGCCGGAGCAGCTCGCCGGTGGGGAGCCGGAGGACAACGCTCGAGCCATGGAACGGGTGCTCGCCGGTGAGGCGGGGCCACTGCTCGACATCAGCCTGCTCAACGCCGGCGCGGCCGTCTACGTCGGGGGGCGAGCGGAGTCGATCCGGCACGGCGTCGGACTTGCTCGCGAGGCCGTCGAGTCGGGCGGCGCCGCCGAGCAACTGACTGCGCTTCGCCGCGGGGGCTGAGATGACGAGGGGAGTCCCCGACATTCTGGCGCGGATCGTGGAACAACGCCGAGCGAGGCTCGGTATCTCATCGCGCGAGGTCTCGCCGCCGGCGCCCGAGTCCTCGTCGGCTGCGCCGGCCAACGCCTTTCTGAGCACCCTCGAGGCGGTACGGGGGCGGGCGATCATCGCCGAGGTGAAGATGGGCTCGCCGCGTCTCGGATCGTTGGTTGGCAAGGTCGAGCCCGAGCGCCAGGCCCGGAGCTATGCCGAGTCGGGTGCGGCGGCGTTGTCGGTGGTGGTCGAACCGGACTTCTTCCACGGTAGTTATGAGTTGCTCGCCGCGTGCAAGGCCGCGTCCGGCCTGCCGGCGCTGGCGAAAGACTTTCTCGTGAGTGCGCGACAACTCGATTGGGCCGTTGAAGCCGGCGCCGACGCCGTGCTGCTGATCGCGGCGCTGTTCAGCTCCGAGGAGCTCCGGGGTTGGGCCGACGCCGCACGAGCTCGCGGCCTCGTACCGCTCGTCGAGACGCATGACGCGGCCGACGTTGCGCGCCTGGACGGCGCTGAGTGGGAGCTGGTCGGAATCAACAACCGTGATCTGCGGACGTTCGAAGTCGACCTCGCTCATTCGATTGAACTACGCCCCAGCCTTCCGGAGGGCGCTTTGGCGATCGCCGAAAGCGGGATCGCCTCTGGCGAAGACCGCCGCCGGCTCGCTGATGCGGGCTTCGACGCGTTCCTGATTGGTGAGGCGCTCCTCTTGGCCGAGGAGCCGGGCGGCGAGCTCGGTCGCTTGCTGGAGGACTCGGAATGAGCCGCCCCGAGATCAAGATCTGCGGTGTGACGCGGCCTGAGGACGCGCGCTTGGCGATCGAGCTCGGTGCCGAATACCTCGGTCTCAACTTCTATCCGCCGAGCCCTCGGGCACTCGAGATCAACACCGCCGCTCGTATCGCGGACGAGGTGCGAGGCCGGGCTCGACTCGTCGGCGTGTTCGTCGATCGAGCCCCCGCCGAGGTCGAGGAGATCGGCCGCCGGGTCGGCCTCGACCTCTTTCAGTTCCACGGTAACGAGTCGGCGGAGGCGATCGCCCCGTTTGCCGAAAGGGCGATCAAGGTGTTTCGCCTCAGTGCCGACGGTTCGCCGACCGACGTCGAGAGCTATCGGGACGTCTGGGGGTTCCTGGTCGAGGGACACCACCCGACTCTCTATGGAGGAACCGGCGAGGAGTGGAGCTACGAGCGGCTCGCCGCGCTTCGGACCGAGCGCCCGCTCTTCGTCGCCGGCGGCATCCGGCCGGCGACCGCACGCGCCGCGCTCGAGCAGTCTGGGGCCACCGGGCTCGACGTCTGCTCGGGCGTCGAGTCGGCGCCCGGGATCAAAGACCCCGAGCTGCTACGGCAGCTCTTTGAGGAATTCCCGATTGCCTAGCGCGGGGGGATGGGTTTAGGGTGCGAGCGCGGCGATGACGGATCGACGAACAGAACCGGTCGGCTACTTCGGCAACTTTGGTGGCCGGTACATCCCAGAGACGCTCATGGCGCCGGTCTCGGAGCTGGCGCGCGCCTACGATCGACTCTCTCGTCGCCGTGCCTTTCGAAGGCGTCTGGAGGCGCTGCTCCGTGACTACGCTGGTCGCCCGACGCCGCTCTATTTCGCCGAGCGGCTGACCCGCGAGCTCGGCGGAGCGCGCATCTATCTCAAGCGTGAAGATCTGCTTCACACCGGGGCGCACAAGATCAACAACGCGATCGGCCAAGCGCTTTTGGCGAGTGAGATGGGGAAGGAGCGGGTCATCGCCGAGACCGGCGCGGGTCAGCACGGCGTGGCGACGGCTACGGCCGCTGCACTGCTAGGGCTCTCGTGCACGGTCTACATGGGCGAGGAGGACATGCGACGGCAGCGCCTGAACGTCGAACGCATGCGCCTGCTCGGTGCCGAGGTCGTGGCGGTCGACGCCGGCAGCCGGACCCTCAAAGACGCCATCAACGAGGCGCTCCGCGACTGGGTGACCCACGTCAGAGACACCCACTACGTGCTCGGGTCAGTCCTCGGTCCGGACCCCTATCCGAGGATGGTGCGCGACTTCCACCGCGTGATCGGTGACGAAGCCCGCCGGCAGCTGCGCCGGCAGGCGCGGCGGTCGTGGCCCGACCTCGCGATCGCCTGTGTCGGTGGCGGTAGCAATTCGATCGGCCTCTTCTCGGCCTTTCTGGACGAACCCCGGGTGCGCATGATCGGGGTCGAAGCTGGGGGCACGGGCGGCGCGCTCGGAGATCACGCGGCGCGTTTCTCGGGAGGGTCGGTAGGAGTGCTCCACGGCACCCGCACTCTCGTACTCCAGGACGACAACGGGCAGATCGCGCCGACCCATTCGGTTTCGGCGGGGCTCGACTATCCCGCGGTCGGGCCGGAGCACGTCGACCTGTTCGAGCGCGGGCGGATCGAGTACACCTCGGCTTCGGACCAACGCGCGATCGACGCCTTCCATCGACTGGCCTCGACCGAGGGCATTCTGCCGGCGCTCGAGAGCGCACACGCCATCGCCGAGGTGATCGAGCGCGCGCCCGGGCTGGCGCCCAAGTCGATCGTGCTGGTCAATCTGTCCGGGCGCGGGGACAAGGACGTCGAGTCGGTGCTGGCGTTTGACGCCGAGCGAGAACGGCCGGAGGAGAAACCGTCCGTTCAACGTCTCGGACGGGAGTTCAAGTGAGCTCGATCGCAAAGGTCTTCGAACGTTGCCGGAAGGAGAAGCGAGCCGCCTTCATCCCGTACCTGACCGGTGGGGATCCGAACGCCGAGGTCAGCGGCCAGCTGCTCGAAGCGCTCGCTGCCGGCGGGGCGGATCTGATCGAGATCGGAGTGCCCTTCAGCGATCCGATCGCCGACGGCCCGGTGAATCAGCGCGCGGCGACGCGAGCCCTGGCCGCCGGAGCGAGCCTTTCGAGCGTGTTGGACCTGGTCGCACGCCATCGGGACCGGCTCGGAGTGCCGATGATCCTGTTCACCTACTTCAACCCGATTCTCGCCGCGGGCATCGACCGTTTCGCGGAGCGCGCTGCAGCGTCGGGGGTTGATGGGATCCTCTGCGTCGACCTACCGCCCGAAGAGGCGGGAGAGCTCCTCCCCACGATGCGTGAGAAGGGGATCGACACCGTCTTCCTGCTCGCGCCAACCAGCGATCGACGGCGGGTCCGCAGCGTGGCCGGCGCCTCGAGCGGGTTCGTGTACTACGTTTCGCGGACCGGTGTGACCGGTGCGCGACAGGAACTTCCCAAGCAGTTGCTCAAGGAGGCGAAGCGGTTGCGGCGAAGGCTCTCGTTGCCGCTCGCTGTCGGCTTCGGGATCTCTACCCCTGAACAGGTCGCCCAGGTCGCTCGGGTCGCCGACGGCGTGGTGGTCGGCAGCGCCCTGGTGCGTCTCGTGGAAGAGCACCCGGACGACCCCTCGCTTCCGGAGAAGATGGCGACCGAGGTGCGGCGCCTGGCAGCCGCGCTCCGCTGAGGAGGAGGACGATGGCCGGATCATTCGAAGTACATCACCTCGAAGCGCAGGTTCACGGTCGCTATCTGATTCGAGCTGCCGACTCGGAGGGCTCGGCGCCGCTCCTGGTCGGCTTCCACGGCTACGCGCAGACCGCGGAAGAGCACCTCGACGCGCTGCTCGAGCTGCCAGGCCTAGTCCACTGGCACCTGGTCGCCATTCAGGGGCTCCACCCGTTCTACCGCGCACGGGGAGCAGAGTTGGGCGCGAGTTGGATGACTCGACAGGACCGCGATCTGGCGATCGCCGACAACATCCGCTACGTCAGCGCTGCGATCGCCGATGCCAAGCGAAACCTGGACGTCAACGAGACCGTTGCGCTCTTCGGGTTCTCCCAGGGGACGGCGATGGCCTACCGAGCCGCCGCCAGCTCCGGGCACGACTTCGCGGGTCTGGTCGCGCTTGGTGGCGACGTGCCGAGCGAGATTCTCGCGGGAGGTCTCGACGGGTTTCCCCGAGTCCTGATCGGTCGCGGCGACGAGGACACTTGGTACGACGCCAACAAACTCCAGCGCGACCTGGACCTTCTGGAGGCTGCCGGAGTCGAGCCGCAGAGCTGCCTCTTCCAAGGCGGGCACGAGTTCACCGGCGAATTCAATCGGGCCGCCGGGCGCTTCCTGAACGGCCTCTAGGTCGGGGAGCTACTCCCAGGTCGGGGTGGACCCGTCCCCCCTCTCGGGATTGACGCGCGCGCCGGTCAGCGCGACCGCCGGAGTCGTGAGCTCAGGCTCGCCGAAAGCCCCGCAGGCGGCGACCCGTGTTGCTGACCACCGCGAGGCCCTCGGGAGGATTGTTGTGCTGGCGTTTCTTGGTGTCCTTCCGAAAGTCGACGGATTCGTGACAGAAGTCCGTCGATCGTAGGCGCCGGAACTTCTGTTTGACCGGGTCGTGCGAGTGGATCGAAATGCCGCTGGTCGGCTTGCGGCGCTGCCGATTCTCGGTCACCACCCGGCTGTCGATCGGCAATCCGGCGGCCTTGGCATTGGCGAACATCCAATCGAGGGTCAGGCTCGAGAGGCCGGGGTTCCGGTTGCCGCCGCCGATGTCCGAGTGGACGCCGCGGAACCAGACCTCATCGAGCGGGTCGTTCACGTTCACACTTTCGATGCGGGACTCGAGTCGGCGCAGCTTGAACATGTGTCGCCGCTCGTCGAGGGACATGGCGTGACAGCAGCGGTCGACGTTGTCGGGCAGGTCGAGGTCCCAGCCGATGTTGAGCGGAATACTCGGTGCGCCGAAGGAGGGGACGACGTCCCAGAGGCCGAGGAACCGGATTCTGGGGAAGACGGTGCCGTCGGGAGTTTCGACCCCCTTCGCTTCGATTTTGTTCGCGAAGTGGAGGGCCAGTGCGGCGCCGCGGCTGAAGCCGACGATGTCGATCGTCGTCTCGCCCCGCTTGAAGCACGACGCGAGGTTCTTGCGGGCCGCTTTGACGCGACTGCGTCCACCCTTGCCGGTGAGCCCGCCGACGATCCGTCCCAGTTTGCCGAAGCGGGTGCCGACGCCCGTCTTGTAGTAGCTACGCCCCTGGTAGGCGCGGCAGAACCAGACTACGTTGGTGTCTCGATCGGTGCCCGGTTTGTCCCGATTCCAGGTCCCGTCAAAGGCGTAGAGCGGCATCGCGGACCTCCCTTGCAGGTGTTGAACTTTGGATTTCCAGCGATCGTACCGCATCGCTCGACCCGGGCCGGTCGCTCCGGTAGGCCCTCGCCGACGTCTCCGCTGCCCACGGGACCTCCCCAAGTCTCAAGGACGAGTCGTCGAAACGCCTCCACCCGTGAGGCGCGATGTAGCTGCCGAGAGCCGCTTTCGATCGCTACGGTGTGCCGATGCTCTGGTCGTCGCCGACGCCGTCACAGGCGCTCGGGGGGCCATCGCCCGTGCCGGCTCGGATCGAAGCGAGTTCGCTGCAGGCCCGTTCGACCGTCTGGTCGTCGCCGAGTGCACTTGCTGCTGCGGCGCGGCCGGACAGCGACTGAGAACGGCGTGGAGCGCGAGCGAGCGCGGTCTCGAACTGAGCACGCGCCTCCTCGGGCCGCTGCTGGGCCAGTAGCGCCTCACCGTAGAGCTCATGAGACGGTTTGACGATGCCTGGTGGCCCAAAGTCGAGTGGCAGCGCCGCCTCCGCCTCGGAGGCTTCGGAGAGGAGCGCCAGAGCCACTTCGGCGTTCCCCTCGGCGAGCTCGATCCGAGCGCGGAGGCTCTTTTCCATCACCCGCGCCTCGGTCTTTGACCTCGAGGACTCCTCGTCGTCCAGTTGGATCTCGTCCGCCGTGGCGGAGAGCAACTGGTAGGCGGCTGCCGCCGTCTCGAGGTCGCCCGCTTCGAGGGCGGCGTAGCCGGAGGCGAAGTGGTCGAGCGCCTGAGCGGGGAACTCCGGGCTCTCCGCGCCGAAGCCGCCCGGAGCGTCGCGGCCGGTCTCGACGACCCAGGCGGCGCGCATGTAGGCGTGGTACCAGCGGGCGCGGTCGGAGCCGCTCTCGGTGACGTAGCCCTGCATCTGATCGAGGAGTCCGCGGGCGTCGTCGTTGCGCCCGAGCTGAAGGTACGAGTACTGGAGCCACTGCAACGCGTGGTAGTTGAGACTGTCGGCGCCGAGTTCTTTGCGCTCGGCGCGCTCGCGCGACACCTCGAACGACTTCCAGTTCGAGTCGACGGACTCTTCCCACTGCCCGAGAGCCACGAAGATGTGCGAGATCATGTGCTGCGCGTGGGAGGCGGCGGGTGAGATGTCCGCGTAGACGCGCGCGGCCCGGAGTCCGAGTGGGGCGTGCACCGGGTCGTCGTACGAGTGGATCATGTAGTGGACGGCGCCGGGGTGGCGCGGGTTGGCCGCGAAGACCTCTTCGGCCACCGCTCCCGCCCGCATGTAGGTGGCAAAGTCGCGACTGCCGTTCTGGGTGCCCAGGATCGACAGGGCGTAGAAGGCCTTGGCCTCTTGATCTTCGGGATGAGCCGCCGAGAGCCGGCCCATCGCCTCGGAGTAGGCCGCGTCACGATCCGACTTCTCACCGTCGCCGAGCAGCTGCTCAAAGGCGCGCAGATAGCGCCGCTCGCGCTCGGTCGGAGTCTTGGCGAGACGCTCCTCGACGGTCGGAGCGAGCCTGTCGAGTGCCGCCCGCGCTTCTTCCTGGTCGACCCGGCGCCAGAGAGGGGCGTTGTGGGTCATCGCCTCGCCCCAGTAGGCGAGAGAGAAGTCGGAGTCGATCTCCTGCGCCTCCTGGAACGCCTCGCGCGCGTCCTGGTACTCGAAGTTGTGGAGGAGGAGGACGCCACGCACGAACGCGTCCTGAGCTTCGGGGGCTCCCGAGTTCGGAAAATCGAGTCGTCCGAGGTTGCCGACTTCGGCGGCAGACAGCGAGAGAGCCAGGCTCAAAACGGCCGCCAGGGCAATCGTTGCCGACTTATGCACACATGTGGATGTAGTGAAACGCGTCATTGTGGCCTCCTCCGCAAAGGGCTCAGACTGCGAGGGTAGCAGTTCGATCGGGCCTTTCGGGTCCGTAATCCGTATCTACCCTAGGAGATGGTAGAGGTCTTCCCATGAGTCTGTTTACCGACCGCCGGCCACTGAGCGAAATCGGGGGCTTCCGAGCCTACGTCAGCCAGGTCGCCTGGTCCCTCTGGTGGCATTTCACCGCCCCCAGCGACCGTCGCGCCTAGTCGGCCGCGAGCCGGCCAGACGCGTTTAGTCGTCTTCGCTTTGCGGGCTTTTCGGCCCGCTGAGGATGCGGTACATGCACCAGCCGGCGAGGCAGGTGACTGCGGTCATGCTGATTCCCATGAACGCCGTGGCAAACGGTGTCAGGCCTCCACTCATGCGGTGTCCCCCTCGTCGTCGCGCCCTCTCCAGGCGGCTCGAATCATCAGTAGGAAGCCGACGGTCAGCCCGACCATCAGCAGGCGACTGACCCAGCGGTAGGGCACCGTCTCGGGATCGGTGACGTTCTCCATCAGGAGTGCCGGCCAGGCTTCCGTGACGGCCCACCAGCCGAGCAGCACAAACAGGAAGGCCGGTGTCACCCACTTCATGATGGGCTTGAAGATGCCGGGAATCTTGATGTCGGCGCCCTCGTGAAGCTGGTCCCACCCCTTGTTGATTCCGAAGATGTACGAGAAGAGGACAATCTCCACGGCTGCGAAGATCACCAGGCCGAAGGTGCCGGCCCAGTAGTCCCATTCGTCGAGCACGCCCATGCGGTAGAAGAGCACGTGGAAGAGCGCCAGGCCGAAGCCGACGCTCGCCGTGGCCATCGCGGCCTTCTTGCGCTTCCAGCCGAACTCGTCCTGAAGGAACGCGATGGTTGGACTCGCCTGGGCGACGCTCGAGGTCGCGCCGGCGATGAACAGCAGGAAGAACCAGAGGAAGGCGGCCAGCTTGCCGAGGACTACGGGGCCGGGCAGCTTTTGGAAGACGACCCCCATGGCCACGATGCCGAGGTCGTAGGAGCCGCCCTGGGCGATCGCCGTGGCGCCCGTTACTCCGAAGAAGACGACGGCCGCCGGGATGGCGATCGTGCCGCCGAGCACAACTTCGGCAAACTCGTTAGTTGCCGCAGTCGAGAGGCCGGTGAGGGCAACGTCGTCCTTCTTCCGGAGGTACGAGGCGTAGCAGTGGATCGTGCCCATACCGACCGAGAGGGTGAAGAACATCTGGCCGGCGGCCGCCAGCCAGACACGCGCATTGCCGAGCGCCGCCCAGTCGGGATTCCAGATGAAGTTCAGGCCGTCGGCGGGCGAGGCCTCTGCCGCCGGCAGGGTCAAGACGCGCGCCATCAAGACGAAGGCGAAGACGAACAGAATCGGCATGCCGTAGAGCGCCAGTTTCTCGATGCCGCCGCTGATTCCCCGCGACAGGATCCAGGCGATGAGCGCGAAGGTGATCAGGAAGAAGCCAAGCGTGACCCCGCCTGAGACGTAGCTCGAGTCGGCGATGTTCTGGTACGAACCGAGGTAGTCGCGCATGGCGTCGACCTCGCCCAGCCCGAAGAAGCTACCCGTCAGGCTGAAGAAGCTCATCGCCAACATCCACGACACCACATAGGTGTAGTAGGTGAAGACGACCAGCGGAATCACCAGGCCGATCGCGCCGAGGTACTTGGCCCACTTGCGCCGCTTGCCGGCCAGCGCCTGGAACATGCCAGGCGAGGAGGAGTGGCCCTTGGTACCGCCGTAGCGGCCGATGCCCCACTCGATCCACATCAGCGGAATGCCGAGCAGGAGGAACGAGATGAAGTAGGGGATCATGAAGGTGCCGCCGCCGTTCTGCGCGGCCTGCACCGGGAATCTCAGGAAGTTGCCGAGGCCGACGGCGTTGCCGGCCATCGCCAGGACCAGACCGATTCTGGTCGCCCAGCGCTCCTTGGAATAGTCGCCGCTCATGCGCGCCTCGGGCTCATCGCGTACGCCCCCTTTTTGCTGGTGGATAACTCCGGTATGACCGCGGCAGGCTACCGGGAGGCCCTAGGGGTGTCAAGGAAGTGGGGGCCCTAGAAGCCCACGACGAGAGCCGCTGTGAGTGTCGAATCGAGGTCGTCGAGCGGCACCGCCACGGTCTGCGCTTCGGCCGAGCCTAGGCCGAAGAGTGGTACCTCGACACGCGCCGGCTGATTGTCGAAGGCCATACTCAGCGAGAGGCGGAGGGCGAGGCGGGTACTGATGGTGACCGTAAGCGAGTTCTTGAGGTCGGCGCGGTAGTCCGAGCTCTCGTCGAGGTTGCCGTCGAGCACGAGATCGCTTTGGAAGGTGGTCGTGGGCGTGACCTGCTTCCAGAGCTGGTATCCCAGCCGGACTCCGGCGAAGCTCTCCGAGCGGCCGGAAAGTTCCTCCTCGTCGGTAAAGGTCAGGCCGACGTCGGTCAGGAGGCGGAGCCTTTCGTCGTCGCGCCAGGTACGCCCCACGCCGGCCACCCCGGTGAGGCGGCTGTCGACGCCGGCAAACTCATCCTGCTCCCAGGTGGCGCCCGTGAACCAGAACGAAGCGTTCGAGATCTGTCGCTGGTAGCGGCCCTGGAGCGTGTAGTTCTCGGCGGTACGAGTAGATTCGCTGATCTCGCTCACAACAAAATCGTCGGGCGTGCCGGCCGCCGAGCGAGTTGTCGTCGTGGTTTCGGCACGAACCGCACCGGTCGAGAATGTGAGACTTGCGCGTTCGAACTTGCGGGTCGCCTTGCCGCCGAGCGCCAGCGTCTCGACCTCGGTGTTGCCGCGGCTGAGCAGGAGCGAAAACTCGGCCTCTCCGGACCAGAACGGTTCAGGCTCGGCGACAGCCTCCGCGGTGGGCTCGGTCGCCTCTTGCGCTCGCGCGGTGGGAGGGCAGCCGAAGGTCAGAAGAATCAGAACGGCAAGAGAACGGAATCTAGGCATCAGAAGCTCCGTCGGCAATTCGAGAGAGCGTCGCACCGTAGCGACGACCGGAGCGCTTTCTAGCGCCCTGAAGGCACGACTGTCAAGGTGTAGTCTAGGCGCCCGGGATGCCGAGTAGAGCTGTATTGTCGGCGACTTCCGAATAGCGTGCCGGAAATGCGTGTACACCCTAGCTTCGAGGGCGGCGCAGCTCGACTCCTGCCTCGGTGTTCCGTCTACATTCATGGGTGCGCTCTGGTACGAGCTGGCAACCCAAGTGCCCTCGTTTGCTTAGTCTAGAAAGGAGCCTCCAGATGCTGATGAGGCTCACCGTGGTGTCGTCCGGGCATTCGAGGAACTCCCGTTCGAGGGAATCGAATAGACGAGCTCCCGTAGTTGCGTCAAAAATCGTCCACAGAGACTCGGCCCGAGCGGACGGCCAGTTCGACTAGCTGGAAGCCGCGTCCCGCATCTCGGCCATCGTCGCGCACAAGGAGCGCGGTCGTTCTCAACGGTCAGCAAGCAGCGATGTGATCGAACCGTGGCCGTGGTGCTCGGCGGTGGCGGCCGGCGTGTGTCCGAAGCGGTTCTCGGCGGTGGGGTCCGCTCCGAACTCGATCAGCAGTCGGGCCGCCTCGGAGGCGCCCGCCTCGGCGGCGTGGTGAAGCGGAGTGAAGCCGGTGTTGTTGGCCAGGTTGATCTTGGCGCCCCGCTCGGCGAGCAGTCGAATCACGGCGACGTGATTGCCGAGCGCCGCCCAGTTGAGTGCCCTTCGACCGCTCTGGCTGGTCCGGGTGTCGAGCGCATCGACCTCCGCGCCCGCATCGAGCGCCTTGCGAGCGAGCTCGAGATCGCCATTGATCGCTGCTTTCCAGAGCTTCGCCTGGACCTTGGGGGAGGGAGAGCTGGGGGGTGCGTCGTCCGGCAAGGCCTGCGTTCCCCCGGCGCCGATGCCATCGGCTAGGAGCCTGGAGAAGTAGGGAAGCACTTCGCTGTCCATCCGACCGCCACGCCCCCAGATGCGATTGCGGTGATCGCCGTTGTACATCTCGAAGTGATGCTCGATGTCGTGGCGGGCGAGTGCCTGGGAGAAGGCGCGGGAGGTGATCGGGATGTGGGTGAACTCGTCCTCGAAGGCGGTGTCGAAGCGCAGGCCGCGGAGGGCCTCGAGGTTCTCGATGTAGCTGTCGATCATGTAGAGCGGCATCTGGGACTGCCAAGCCTCGTAGCCCAGGCTCGAGTGGACGAGTTGGCCCTCCCGTACTGCGAAGGGGAAGTCGGTTTGGAAAGGGCTGTCTGGATTCGGCGAAAAGCACTGGCCGACGCCGGCGAGCGCCTGGATATAGAAGTGGGCGGTTTGGAGGTCCGCGGCAGTCTTGATCTGCGCAAGACCAGCGAAGGTCGGGTTGTCTTTCGACACGTCACCACCCCAACCGAGCAGCGAGGGGTTGAGCCCGTAGACGGTGCTGAAGGTCTCCGGGTACTTCATGCCCAGCTTGATCGCGCCGTGCCCGCCCATCGAATGCCCGGCGATGCCGCGAGATGCTGCGCTCGTGAGCGTGCGGTACTCGCGGTCGACGAATCGCACAAGGTCGGTCCGGAGGAAGTCCTCCCAGTTCCCTTTGAGAGGAGAGTTCGTGTAGTGGCAGGTCTTCTCGGAGTCCGGAATGACCACGATCATCTCGGCCATCCGGCCGTCGGCGACGCCGCGGTCCATGAGGTCCTGGATCGTCGCGTACCCCTCGGCATCGGGCGCCCACGGCTCGGTCCAGTGCGTGTCCGAGTCCATGATGCCGTGCAGGACGTAGAGCACCGGGTAGGACCGCTCCGAATCTTGTTCGTAGCTCGGCGGCAGGTAGATCGAAACGCGGCGTTCGGTGGCGATGCCCAGGCTGTTGCCGGTCAGCGACGCCCCATCGACTGTGCGGACGTCGATGCGGCCGGTTTGGGCGGGATGTGCCGCGGAGACGAGTTGAACGGAAAAGAAGAGAACGGCGAGGGCGAGGCAAATGCCGAAGTGAGGGGTAGGGTATCTACACATGGGGTCTCCCAGGATCATGTCTCGATTCCAGCGAGCAGATGACGGAACGACGCTTCGTACAAGCGTCTGAACTCCGCCGACTCACGCTCGAAGCGGCCCGCTCGGTAGAGTGAGACGAGGCCATGGATATGGGCCCAAATCGTCAGGGCCAGGTCGGCTGGGTTGGTCAGCACCAGGCGGCCCTGGTGCATGAGCTCCTCGACCACATCGGCGAGGAGATTGAAGCTGGAGCTGGTGCGTCGCGCCAGGTCGTCCGAGTACTGGCGAACGTTGCGGCGCCGGATGATGAACATGAAGTCGTAGTCCTTGGGGTGCTCGAGCGCGAAGTCCAGGTAGTGCACGATCATCGCCCGCAAGCGGGCGGCCGGGTCGAGCTCAGTCGAGGCGCGCTCCAAGTACGTGTTGAAGATCGCGAAACCGGCATCGGTGATCGCATCGAGGAGCTCATCTTTGTTTCGGTAGTGGCGGTAGATCGCAGTCGCCGAAACGCCGACCTCGTCCGCGATCTTGCGCATCGAAATGCCGTCGACGCCATCCTCCAGAAAGAGGCTGCGGGCAGTCTGCGAGATTTGCTCCTTCGTGGTCGGCACGGTTAACAGTGTTAACTAGGCGGCCGTACCTGTCAAGCTGCAACGTGGGCTGCGCCTGATCTAGCCTCTTCCCGTGGGGCTTCCAGGGCCTGATCCGCGGTCGGCCGTAGCGGTCAAGGCGTCGGAGCCGTGGCCGTTGCTGGATGCGAGTCTTGCGGCACTGGCCCGAGCAGTGCTTCCAGGTCCTCGGCGACCACCTCGTAAAGGTCTTGGGGAACCGCCTGATAGCGACGGACGATGTCGCCGTCGGCGTCGACGAGGTAGTAGGCCGGATAGGCGAGAACACCGTAGCTATCCGGGACTTCGGTCTCGACGAGAACGATCGGGTAGCTCACCTCGTGGTCGTCGAGGAACGCGGCGACCTCTTCGGTGGTGCCGGAGAGGACGGCCAGTCCGACCACCTGAAAACCACGCGTCGCATAGTCGTGGTGGAGGCGTGTCAGCTTCGGGAACGCCCGAATGCAGGGTGGGCACCAGACGCCCCAGAAGTCGAGCAGGTAGAACTCTCCCGCCAGCACCTCAGAATCGAAGGCCGCGCCGTCGAGGCCAATTCCGGTGAACGCAGGCGCCGGGTCGTCCGCCTCGAGCGCCGGCTGGACCGCGCTGAGCGGCAGCGAGAACAACGAGAGTGCGACTAGTGCGGCGCCGAACCTGTTGATCACGCCGACCTTGGCCTCAGCGGACTTTCGGCATGACCAGCCAGAGGATCAAGTAGACGATGATCCCTGGGAAGGCGGCCGAAAAGACCGAAATCAGGACGTAGAGGATGCGGACCAGGGTCGCGTCCCAGCCGAGCCAGGCGGCGAGGCCGCCGCAGACGCCTGCGAGCACGCGGTCCGAGGTCGAGCGGTGGAGTGGCTTGCCGGGCATCGTGGTCTCCGTCATACCCAATCCTACGATACCGAAGGGCACGAGTTTCGGCACGAGCCGAGCTCTGAAGCGGAAGAAAAAAGGGCGGCGAGGGGGAAGGAGGTTACCCCTCGCCTTTTCGGGGATGGAAAGAAGGGTGTTGAAGCAAGAAAAGAGTAGCTTTCAGCGCCCTTCCGCGCTGTGGAGGCCGTCACATCCGGGACGAGAGATCGCCCTCGGGCTAGTTGATGTAGCCGAGCGCCTTCAGCTCTTCGAAGGTCTTGTCCGTCGGCATGGCCGCTGGGGGATCGAAGCTCGGGCAGGAAGCCACGATCGACTGGAGCTGCGCCTCCAGCTGCTCGGCGCGCTCGCCATCTTTGAGGCTCCGGTCCCAGAGCTCCTCAGGATCGCTGGAGAGGTCGTACAGTGAGCGTCTGCGCGCGAGGCCTGCGAGCTTCCACTCCTCGGTTCGAATCGACGAGCGATCGATGTGAGCGGCGCGATCCATCCGACTGACCGCCGGAAGCTCTTCCATGCTTCCACCCTCGACGAGTGCTGCCAGGTCCGAGCCACAGAAGTCGGCCGGGGCGGGGAGCTGCAGGTAGCCCAAAACGGTGGGTGCGATGTCGATACTCCGCACCTGCTGGTCGACGACTGTGCCGCCGTAATCGCCCGCCGGGTACTTGATGATCAAGGGCACCCTGAGAAGCTCATCGTAGAGGGTGTGGGAATGCCAGCCGATGACGCCGTGCTCGCCGAACTCCTCGCCGTGATCGGAGGTGAATACGATCAGCGTGTTGTCGTAGATCCCCCGCTCCCTCAGGTAGGCGACGAGTGCCTCGAAGCCCTGGTCCATCGAGCGGATCTCGGCGTCGTACATCGAGACGATGTGGGCGAGGTCCTCCTCTTCGATTTCGCGGCCACCCTTGTTGATTTCGTCCAACAGCTCCTTGTCGATGACGTCGGACAACTCGCCGTCGTACTCGATGCCCAGGAGCTCCTGGTGCTCGATTCGCGGTTCGTAGGGGTGGTGCACTTCGTAGTTGTGCAGGAAGAGGAAGAACGGTTGATCCCCGTTCTCTTCCATCCAGCGGACTCCGTGCCGCACCGTGTCGGAGAAGTAGGGGGCGTCTTCGGGCTTGAAGTAGTGGTCGAAGCCTTGGGCGAGACCAAACTCCGCGGCCATCTGCCCACCGCCGGCGAAGGCGGCGGAACGGTAGCCGTATTTGGCGAGCACCTCGGTGACGGTGACGACACTTTCGTCGAGCACTGTCTTCGCTCCCCACGAGGCGCGGTGCTGCTGGGGCACGAGCGAGGAGAAGATCGAGGCGTGTGAGTGAAGCGTCGAGGGTGCTTGGGCGATGGCCTGGGAGAAGAGAACCGACTCGGCGGCAAAGGCGTCGACCGCGGGCGTGGTGGGCCGCTCGTAGCCGTAGGCGCCCACGTGATCGGCGCGCAGCGTGTCGATCGAGATGAGGATTACGTTGTGCACCGGATCCGGAGGTGGCGTAGAGGAGGTCTCGCGCTCGGTGCAGCCCGTCAGCAACAGGCAGAGCGTCGCGCAAAGAACGGCTGAACGAAGAAGAGGCAGGGTCTGGATCATTCTGGCTCGCGAGAGGGTCCGCGCCGGGACCGGGAGGTTTCGGGTACGTTCTCGAAGGAGCCGGATCTCCCTGCAACTGGCACGCCACTTGCCTAGTCAGGGCGGTGCCGATGCAAAGTCGCTCTCTAGAGTACACGGCGGTCAGGCTACGTGCGTCAATTCGACGCTCGTCGAGCCGTTTTTGCTTGCTGACGCTTGCACTTTTGACCGTGCTCGTGCCGCCCGGCGCGAGTGCCCAGGTGGCGCCGGCCCCCGCCGGTACGGCGGAAGTGGTCTCTCGTTACGGTTTGCGACCGGTCGAACCGGCCGTGCCGGCTCTGGAGCTCGACCTGCCGCGCCTCGGTGGCGGCAAGCTGGCTCTGTCGGAGCTCGCGGGCCGTTGGGTGGTTCTGACCTTCTGGGCGACCTGGTGCGGGCCGTGCCGCTCCGAGATGCCGAGCCTCGAGCGCCTCCACCTGAATCGTGACGGTGCCGGAGTCTCCGTGCTGGGGATTTCGGTCGACCGAACCGCCTCGATGGCGGAGCGCTTCGTCGACGAATACTCCCTCACTTTCACAAACCTTTGGGATCACCGGGGGAGGGCCGCCGACGCCTATCGGGCGCGGAGCATTCCGCTGACCTATCTCATCGAGCCCGGTGGGTACGTCGTGGCGATGTCGGTCGGCGCCCGCGACTGGTTGGCCCTGCAGCCGATGATCGACGAGCTGATCGAGCTGATTCCGCCTTCGGAGGGGGGAGAGGCGGCCTACCAGACGGCGTCTACACCTCTGGAACTGCCACGGAACTTCGAGCCGCCCACCGCAGAAGCCTCGGTCGTCAGTCCGAGACTCGAGGCGGGCGAGCCGTTTGCACTCGAAGTGCGGGTTCACTGGGCTGGGCACATCGAGGACTACCTGCTGCATCCGCCGCGCGTCCTGCTGCCCGAGACGGTGGAACAGGCTGGGGTCACGGCTTCGACCCGTAGCTCGGACGGACGCAACGTGGTCACCTACGAGATCGGCCTGCTCGCCGCCGAGGCGGGCAGCTACGCACTCGATCCGATCGAGCTGATCTACACCCCTCGGGGTGAGGGTGAGCCGGTGTCGAGTCGGGTTCCCGGTCCGACGGTGTCGGTCTCGGAGGCCACGGTACTCGGCCTGCCCGCGTCGATCTGGCTGCTGGCCGGAGGAGGCGCGCTCGCCCTTGCAGTCGGCGGTGGCGCCCTGCTCGCCCGGGGTCGCAAGCGCCGTACTCTCGCGACGGAGTCTGAGGGCGACGAGTACGCCCGAGCGCGCGCTCGGCTCGACGCCGCGCGCAAGCGGAGAATGGAAGGGGAGCTGCGGGGAGCGATTCTGGAGCTCGCCCGCTTGGACATGGACCTGAACGGCTCGGACGAGAGCTTCGATCTCGCCGCCAATGAGCGGTTGATCGAGGACGCTCGCTACGGCGGCTACACGCCGAGCCGAGAAGAGCTCGATGCGATCGAACGAAAGGTCGCTCGAAGCGTTAGAGAGTTGGAAGAGGACCCGAGGCAGGCCGCGCGCGAGGCGTTGCGCCTGCGGAATCAGGAGAGCTAACGGCGCCTGAGCGCCGAGAGTCGTCAGGAGGGAAGATGAGCGTTACCGCGGAGGAGCTGCTTCCGGAGATCGAGGCCCAGTCGGCTTCGCTACAGAAGTTGCGTGACGAGGTCGGCAAGGTGATTGTCGGCCAGACCTACATGATCGATCGGCTCCTCATGGGGCTGATCGCCGATGGGCACATCCTGCTCGAGGGCATCCCCGGTCTGGCCAAGACGACCGCGGTGAAGAGTCTCGCCGAGGCCATTCAGACCGGCTTCTCGCGCATTCAGTTCACGCCGGATCTTCTGCCCGCCGATCTGCTCGGAACCGAGGTCTATCGGCCGCAGAATCACGAATTCCTGGTCAAGAAGGGGCCGGTGTTCACCAATCTGCTGCTCGCCGACGAGATCAATCGGGCGCCGGCAAAGGTGCAGAGCGCACTCCTCGAGGCGATGCAGGAGCGGCAGGTCACGATTGGCGACGAGAGCCACCCGCTCCCCGATCCGTTCCTCGTCCTCGCGACCCAGAATCCGATTGAGCAGGAGGGTACCTACCCGCTGCCCGAGGCTCAAGTCGACCGGTTCATGTTGAAGCTCAAGGTCTCTTACCCCGACAAAGCGGAGGAGAAGGAGATCATGCGCCGCATGGCCAGCCGGGTTCGTCCGCAGATCGAGCCCGTTCTGTCGCCCGGCGACATCCGGAAGATGAGGGAGGTCGCCGACCAGATTTACCTCGACTCGAAGGTTGAGGACTACATCGTCGACGTCGTCTTCGCCAGCCGCGAGCCGGCCGCCTATCGGCTCGAGAAGCTGGAGACGCTGATCGAATACGGCGCCTCGCCGCGAGCCAGTATCTACTTGGCACAGGCGGCCAAGGTGCAGGCGTTCCTGAGCGGCCGAGGGTACGTAACTCCGCAAGACGTCAAGACCATCGGCCCCGACGTCCTTCGCCATCGAATCCTGATCTCGTACGAGGCCGAGGCTCAGGAGCTCTCTTCGGACGATCTCATTCAAGAGATCTTCAGCACCGTCGACGTGCCCTGATCCATGGTCGAAGCAGCGACATCCAGCGAGGGACAGGGAGGGTTCGCGGAGACGCTCTCTCCGGAGCTCTTTCAGAAGATCAAGGCGATTCAGATCCGGACACAGCGGACGGTCAACGACGTCTTCGCCGGGGAGTACGAGAGCGCCTTCAAGGGACGCGGCATGGAGTTCGAGCAGGTTCGCGAATACCACCCGGGCGACGACGTGCGTCACATCGAGTGGAACGTGACCGCGCGCATGAGTGCGCCGTTTGTCAAGGAGCATCGCGAAGAGCGCGAGCTCACCGTCATGCTGGTGGTGGACGTCAGCTCCTCGGGCGCCTTTGGCAGTGTCGAGAAGCTCAAGAACGAGGTCGCGGCGGAGATCGCCGCCCTGCTTGCCTACACCGCGATCAAGAGCAACGATCGTGTCGGGTTGATCATCTTTTCGGACCGGATCGAACACTTCATTCCGCCGAAGAAGGGGCGGTCGCACGTCTGGCGAGTGATCCGCGACATCTTGACCTTCCGCCCGATGCTCAGGACTACAGACCTGGTCGGCGCGTTGGAGTACCTCAACAAGGTGATCCGCCGGCGCACGGTGACCTTTGTGATCTCTGACTTTCTCGATACCGACTTCGTCGACCAGTTCAGAGTCACGTCGCGCCGTCACGACGTCACCGCGATTGCTGTGGGCGATCGGCGAGAAGAGAAGCTGCCTCGGATCGGTCTGATCGAGCTCGAGGACGCCGAGACCGGCGAGTCGATCGTGATCGACACCTACGATCGCAACGTCACTCAAGGCTTCGAACTACTCACCGGCGACGAGCGGTTGCGGCTGAGTGAGATGTTCCGAGCCGCCGGTGCGGGCGAGGTTCGCCTGCGGGCCGACGACCAGTCCTACGTCGACGCGCTGGTGCGCTACTTCCACGCGCGCGAGAGGCGGCGCTAGTGGAGCTCCGCGAGCCACCCCGGCCGCCGATCGTGCAGCGCCCCGACAACGTCGTGCGATCGATGCTGGCGGCGATTCTGCTCGTCTTGCTTGGGCTCGTGGCCTGGACGGTCCTACGGCCATCCAGTGCGCCCGATAGCGCCCCGGAACGGAGTCGGGAGCTGGCGACGCGCCTCAAGGCGGCGGGTGCGATCGATGAGGCGGCGGAACATTTCGAGCGCTATTTGGAAGACGCCGACCTCGCTCCGGCGGAGCGCGCGCGGGTCGCCTATAGCCTCGGCTCGACCCTGCTCGAAGAGGGCGACTACGAGGGGGCGCTGCGCTGGTTCTACGAGGCGGATCTGACCGGGTCGGGGGAGCTCTCCGAGGAGCTGGGCCGGAAGATCGTGCATACGCTCGAGCGGCTGGGTCGGTTCCACGCCGCGCAGAGCGCTCTCGAGTCGCGAGTGCGCCTCGAGGACGCGTCCCTCGATCCGATCCAAAGGCCGGTTGGCGATCCGGTGGTGGCGAGAATTGGCGACGAGACGATCCACCGCTCCGACGTGGAGCGGGCGCTCGACCGCCTGCCACCCGAGCTCGCTCGAACGGTGCGGACGCCGGCCGATCGCCAGGAGTTCGCGCGCCAATTCGTGGCCGAGGAGCTGCTCTGGCGTAAGGCGCGCAAACTCGAGTACGACCGCGACGAAGAGGTTCTGCGTCGCCACGAGTCGGCGCTCAAGCAGTTGGCGGTGTCTCGACTGGTGGAGGACGAGGTCGCTGCCAAGATTCAGGTCGACGAGGCCGACTTGCGTAACTTCTTCGCGGCCAACGCAGCGCGCTACCAACGCCCCGGCGGCGAAGGGGGCCAGCCTCAGACGCCGACGTTTGAGCAGGCGCGTCAGGTCGTCGAACGCGACTACCGGATGAGCAAGATGCAGTCGGGCTACCAGGAGCTCATCGAGAGTGAGCTGGCGGCCGCTGAGGTGCAGATCTTCGCCGAGGCGATGGGAGACGGCTCGTGAATCGGATCGGGCTCGTTTCGAGTGCGGGCCTCCTCGTGAGCTGGCTCGCTCTGACGACCGGCTGCGCGGAGCAGGCGGCGCCGATCGAGAGCACCGAACAGCTCGCGCCGGTGGAGGCGAGCGCTTCGGTCGACCATGCGGTGGCGACCACGGGAGACGTGCTGACCTTCCGAATCTCCGTCGATCACGACCCGTCGCTGGTTGTCGAGATCCCGGAAGCCGGCGCCGAGATCCAGGGCTTCCGCATTGTGGACACCTCCCGTGAGGAGCCGGTGGAAGCCGCCGGTCGAGTCACTCGGGAGCTCGTCTACCGATTGCGCGCCGATCTTGTCGGCTCGTATGTCCTGCCCTCGGTTGCGGTCTCCTATCGGGCTGCCGATGGCCCCGAGGGAGAGGCCGACGGCGTGGTCGAGACCTCCCAGATCTTCGTCGAGGTGGAGTCGGTTCTGCCGGAAGACGGTTCGGCGGAGGACATCGTCGAGCTCAAGCCACTTCGGCAGATCGAGCGCCAGCGGCCTTGGTGGTTTTTCGCCGGTCTGGCCGCCGGCGCTCTCGTGATTGCGGTACTTCTCTGGCGTTATCTCCGGCGCTCGCGCGAAATTACCGCCGCACCGCCCGAGGCGCCGCACGTGGTGGCTTTCCGTGCGCTCGACCTGCTTCGCGAAACGGATTTTGCGGATGTGGTGGCGGTTCGTCGCTTCTACTTCGCCATCTCCGAAACGCTGCGGACCTACGTCGAGGGGCGCTTCGGCCTCAACGCGACCGATCTGACCACTGAAGAGATCCTCGCGCAGCTGCCGGTTCTCTCCGATCTCGGGGAGACGGAACGCGATGCATTGCGGCGCTTCCTGGCGCACACGGACCAGGTCAAGTTCGCCGAGCACCAACCGTCCGAGGCCGAGATCGAGCAGACCTATGAGGCTGCACTCGATTTTGTCGAGACGACGCAGGAGCGACCCGAAGACGACGAGCCCCAGGAGTTGGCAGCGTGAGCGAGCTCTTCTTCGCCGACGCGCCTCTGCTGTGGGTGCTCGGGCCACTGTTCGTCGCTTGGCTGGGGCTCTGGTGGCTCCTGCCTCGACTCATGCGTCGGCGGTCGGCGGTGCGGTTTTCGAACCTCCATCCACTTCAGCAGCTCAAGCCGTCTCGCACCCTCCTTCTCCGGAGACTGGTGATGGCTGTTCGGGTGCTGGTGGTGGCGCTTCTCGTTTTGGGAATGGCTCGTCCGCAGACCGGCCGTAAGCACACGCAGGTACAGACCGAGGGGATCGACATCGTTCTGGTGCTCGACACCTCCGGCAGTATGCGGGCGCTCGACCTCGACTCGCATCGGACGATCGCAAAGCGACGGAACCGCCTCGAGGTGGCCCGGGCGGTGGTCGACGAGTTTGTGCACAAGCGCGTCAACGATCAGATCGGGCTCGTGGTGTTCGGCAGTGAGGCGTTCACGCAGTGCCCGCTGACGCTGGACCACGGGGTGCTCGCGACCTTCCTCGAGCGGATCGAGATCGGTATGGCGGGAGACGGCACCGCCATCGGTTCGGCGATCGGGACGGCGGTCAAGCGCTTGAAGGACTCGGCTGCGGAGTCGAAGGTCATCGTGCTGCTGACCGACGGTCGCAACAACACCGGCTCTCTAAGTCCGGCCAAGGCGGCGGAGATCGCGGAGACCTTCGGCATCAAGATTTACACGATCGGCGCCGGCACCCGGGAGAAGGCGCCGTTCATCGTCGACTCCCTGTTCGGCAAACAGGTCGTCTATCAAGACGTCGAGATGGACGAGTCGACGTTGCGGGGGATCGCCCGGCGCACTTCGGGCGCCTACTTCCGCGCCGAGGACGAGCAGGCCCTGGCCGAGATCTACCAGCAGATCGACGAGCTCGAGACGACCGAGATCACCACCGACACCTACATGGAATATCACGAGCGCTTCCGCCTCTTCGTGCTACCGGCCGTGGCGCTGTTGATGCTCGAGGTTGTGCTCCTCGGAACCCGCTTTCGCAAGCTGCCATGAACCGCGCAATGCGACTCTCCTTCGTCTTCCTGCCCGCCCTCCTGGCGGTGGGCTGTGGCGACGTACAGATCGGCAGTCCGGACTCGCTCTGGCTCCTTTGGCTGGTACCGGCGTTGATCGCCTTCTACATCTTCGCCTTCCGCAAGAAGACCGTGCTGCTGCGAAGGTTCGCTGCGCCCGAGATGCTCGAGCGCCTGACTTCGGGTGTCAGCCGCCCACGGCAGTACCTCAAGGCGACCCTGGTGCTGGTCGGTCTAGCCGCTGCGTTGCTGGCACTCGCCGAGATCCGTTGGGGCTTTACCTGGGAAGAGGTGCAGCGTCGCGGTGTCGACATCGTGGTGGCGCTCGACGTCTCGGACAGCATGCTGGTGGAAGATGCTGAATCCGGCGGCCGGTTGAGCCGCTTGGAGCGTGCGAAACGAGAGATCACCGATCTCTTGCGGCTCATGGAGGGCGACCGGATCGGGCTGGTGGCGTTTGCCGGCACGGCGTTTGTCGAGTGTCCGCTGACGCTCGACTACGGAGCCGCCGAGATCTTCCTGGACACGATCGACACCGACCTGATCCCGGTGAAAGGGACATCGCTGGGCGATGCCATTCGCACCTCGCTCGATGCCTTCGAAGGCGGCTCACACCCCTCCCGCGCGGTGATTCTGATCACCGACGGGGAAGATCACACCGGCGATGCACTGCGTGCGGCTGCGGAGGCGAAGCTCGCCGAGGTGCGTATCTTCACGATCGGCATCGGCCGCGACGAGGGGGCACCGATCCCCGCTCCCGGCGGCGGATTTCGGCGCGACCGGAGTGGCGAGATCATACTGAGCCGGCTCGACGAGCCGACTCTGCAGAAGATCGCACTCGACACGGGTGGCAAGTACGTGCGGTCGGTCACCGGCGACGTCGACCTCGAGCAGATCTACTCGCAAGGGATCAAGGCGACCCTCGAGGATCAGGAGCTGGGCTCGAAGCGGCGGCAGCGCTGGGAGGAGCGCTTCCAGTGGCTCCTGGCGATCGCGCTCACCGCGCTGATGCTCGAGACGTTGATCAGCGACCGCGTCCGTCGCCGAGCGACACGCGTGGCGCCTCTGCTCGCAGCATTGGCGCTCGTGCCCGCGACGGGCAGCGCCCAGGGCGCTCCGACCGCGCCAGAGCCACCTAAAGCGGCGGTGGAGCGTTACGACGACCCCTACACGGCCTACGACTCGGGCGCCTTCTCCCAAGCTCTCGAGGGCTTCACCGACGTTCAGGTCGAACGGCCCGACGACGCCGACGTTCTCTTCAACCTGGGGAGCGTCCACTACCAGATGCGCAACTATCCCGAGGCCGAGAAGGCGTTCTCTGCCGCCGCGCTGTCGGCTGACGAGACGCTGCGCCAGCAGGCGCTCTACAACCTCGGGAACACCGCCTTTCGCCAGGGGAAGCTGCAGGACGCGGTCGAGCTCTATAAGGCGGTGCTCGAGATCGATCCGGACGACGCCGACGCCAAGTTCAATCTGGAGTTTGTCCGCGACGAGATCCGCAGACGCATCGAGGAGCAGGAGCAGCGTCAGCAGGAGCAACAGCAACAGGACCAGCAAGAGGGCGAGCAGGATCAGGAGCAGGACGAAGGCCAACAACAGCAGCAGCCTGACGATCAGCAGCCGGAATCTGGAGAGCAGAATCAGTCCGAGCCGCAGTCTGGCGGGCAGGACGCCGACGGAGACGGCCTGCCCGACGAAACCGAGCGGAACGCGGAGAACCCGACCGACCCGCAAAATCCAGACACCGACGGCGACGGCCTGGCAGACGGCCAGGAGGATCTCAACCGCAACGGCACCGTCGATCCTGGAGAGACCGACCCGAACAATCAGGACACCGACGGCGACGGCACTCCCGACGCTCAAGAGGCCGAGGCGCAGGCGCAGAACGAGGCGGCGGCCGAAGCGGGAGAGCTGCCACCGGGCGAGAACCTGACCCCGGAGGAGGCGGAGCGTTACCTGCAGGCCCTCCAGGAGGGTCGACCCGACCAGCGCCGCGGACAGCCGGGGCGTCGGACGCGGCCGCTCAAGGACTGGTAATCGATGCGGCGACGACGAGGTACCCGCGGACTTCTACTCGCCACCGCTGTTGCGGTGGTCGCCCCGGCGCTGTCGGTAGCGCAGTCGATCGAGGTGACGGCGAGCAAGACGGAGATCACCGTCGAGGAGCAGGTGCTTCTGCGCGTTCGCGTCTCGGGCGCTTCGGGAGCCGACCCGGAGCTACCACAGATCGAGGGGTTCTCGATCGCGCCGGCCGGGCAGGAGAGCCGCGTCAGCTTCGTCAACGGCCGGTCGAGCTCGAGTGTCGACTATCGGTTCCTGCTGACGCCGCGAGCGACCGGCTCGTTCGAGATCGGAGTGGCGACGCTCACCGTGGGCGGGGAGACCTACCGGAGTCAGCCGTTCAGCATTCGAGTGCTCGAAGCCTCCGAACGGCCCCGCGAGGAGCGCGAGCTGTTCGTGACCGCGCGGGTCTCCACGACGACGCCGTATGTGGGGGAGCAAGTGGTCCATACGTGGCGCTTCTACCGGAGAGTGCGCGTCGCCGATCCGGTATTGGAGCCGCCGGTCTTCGACGGCTTTCTGGTCGAGGACCTCGGTGAGGTGCGCGAGTACCAGGCGACCGTGCGTGGGCAGCAGTATGTGGTGAGCGAGATCAGGCGGGCCCTCTTTCCGCAGGAGGTGGGCCCGGTCGAGATCACGCCGTCCCAGCTCACGCTCCAGGTGATGGTGCAGAGCGGCCGTCGGCGCAGCGTGCTGGACGACTTCTTCTCGGGGCGCAACACGGAGCGCCGGGTACTGCGAGGGCCCACGCTGGCCCTCGACGTGCGACCGCTCCCCGTCCAGCCCGCCGGTTTCAGCGGACTGGTCGGAGACTTCGGTATCTCGGCGGAGATGACGCGCAGCGACCTCAAGGTTGGCGAGTCGGCGACCCTCAAGGTGACGGTGTCCGGCGAAGGCAACAGCCAGCTGATCGTC
This sequence comes from Candidatus Multivoradales bacterium, assembly GCA_965212505.1. Classification (GTDB taxonomy): domain Bacteria; phylum Acidobacteriota; class Thermoanaerobaculia; order Multivoradales; family JAHEKO01; genus JAHEKO01. The sequence continues at coordinate 2,754,967 of OZ243123.1, read as the reverse complement.
GAGCCGGAGCTCCCGCCGTTGCCGCGGTTCAAGATCTACGCCGACAAGCCCAGTAGCTCCCTCGATCGGAGTGGCAACCAGCTTCGCGGACGTCGGAGCTTCAGCAAGGCGCTGGTGCCCCTCGCTCCGGGTGAGCTCGTCGTGCCCGCGATCGACCTGGTCTATTTCGACCCCGACGAGGAGCTCTTCCGAACCGCCAGCACAGACGCGATCGTGCTGCAGGTCGCTCCGGCCGACGGCGAGGAGGATCTCGGCCTGACCGAGTCGCTGGCGCCGACGGCAGGGAAGGTCTCGGTGCGAATCGTCGCCGACGACATCCTGCCGTTGCACAAGGGGCTTGAAGCGGCCAGCAAGCCTGGCTGGCTGGCCAGTAGCTGGACGCTGGTGCCGGGGTTGCTGGCGCCGCCGCTGTTCTACGCCCTGGCGATCGCCGGGCATCGCCGGCGAGAGCGCTTTGCCCTGGACGGCAGCCTGCGCCGGCGACACCGCGCGCTCCGTCGCGCCCTGGATCAACTCCCGGAGCGGGGGAGTGGGAACGAGGCCGAGCAGGCCTCACGGTGTCTGCGGCAGTACGTCGGAGACAAGCTCGGAGCCGAGGGGAGCGCACTGACGCCACTCGAGGCGGCCGATCGCCTGCGAAGCCATGGGGTAGCCGAGGAGCTTGCGACGGCGGTGGAGGAGCGGCTACAGCGCTTCGAGGCGGCCCAGTATGGGGCCTCGAGTGGTGCTCTCGGCGACGACCTGGCGGATCTCGGCACGCTGATCAAGAGGCTCGACAGGGAGATTCGTCGGTGAGCACTTCACGCTGGGCGGCGCTTCTGATCTGGGCGTTTGCGGCCGCAGCGCCGGCGCAAACTCCGCCTGCGGATATCGATGCCGGCGCGCTCGGATCTCCGGTCGGTCCGGAGGCCTTCCTCGAGGCGAACGCCGCCTACGAAGCCAGCGACTACGGGCGTGCGGTGCGGCTCTATGGTCAGCTGATCGCCGCCGGATACGAGTCGGGGCACCTGCGCTACAACCTGGGTAACGCCTACCTCCGCAACGGCGAGCTCGGCCGCTCGATCGCCTCCTACCGTCGGAGCTGGCTCCTGTTGCCGCGTGACGAAGACGTTCGCGCGAACCTCGACTTCGCGCGCCAGACGACCCAGGACGCTCTGCGAGCGCCAGGCCCATCCGCGGTCACTCGAACGCTCTTCTTCTGGCACTACGGGCTCAGCGTCGCCGAGCTCAAATGGACAGCGTTGGGTCTGAATCTGGTCTTCTGGCTGCTGGTGGCGCTGCGCCTGCTCAAGCGCAACTCGGAGGTGCTGCGCTGGCTCACGGTCCTGGTACTCGTGCCGCTGCTGGCGGTTGTCGCCTCCCTTGGGCTGCGCCTCTTCGACCCCGCGAAGGTTGCTGTGGTGATCCCGCAGGAGGTGAACGCGCATTCGGGACCGAGCGACAGCGAGGTGGTTCGCTTCAAGCTCCACGCCGGCAGCGAGGTCATCGTGCGCGACCGCCGCGACGGCTGGCTACGGATTTCTCTGCCGGACGACCAGCAGGGCTGGATCGAGGCCGAGTTCGCCGACGTCGTCGACGGCTAGCTGCTACTGGATGTACCCGAGAGAACGGAGGTTCTCGAGGGTGTCTTTGTCGGGCGCGACCGCGTCGTCTGCGGCCAGGCTGGCGGCGTGCTGCCGATGGGCCGCGAGTTTCGCCCGCAGGTCGGCGGTCACGGCGCTTCGCAGGTGGGCGATGTCTTGGAGCTCGGCGCCGTCGTCGACGAGGTTGTAGAGCCGTGTCTCCTGCCGCTTCGGATCGAAGATGATCTTGTACGGCCAGGCGAGCGCGCTCTCGCGGTGCGCGCCGTAGAGGGGGCGCTCGGAGATCAACGTCCGTTCGAGGGGCTCGGCGTCGCCACCCAGGAGCGTCGCGAGGCTTCGTCCCCTGAGGCCTTCGACGCTCGGTAGGCCGAGAAGATCGAGGCTGGTGGGGAAGAGGTCGATCAGGGAGACCGGCGACTCGTGTCGTCCGGCCTCGATGCCCGGGCCCCAGACGACCAACGGCACGCGAATGAGTTCGTTGTAGAGCGTGTGGCCGTGCTCGAACCCGCCGTGGTCGTCGAACTCCTCTCCGTGGTCGGCGGTCAGCACGATGAGCGTGTCGTCCATGCGGCCCGCCGCCTCGAGGCCGTCCCACAGTCGACGGAACTGCTCGTCCACGAAGGCGATCTCTTCGTCGTAGGCCCCGACCAGGAAGTCCCAGTCGACCTCCTCGCCTTTCCGAATGCGCTGCCGGAGTGGCCGTAGATCCATCATCTGGTGCCGCTCCTCGTCCGATATCTCAGAGCTGTAGCGGCCCCGGTAGGGCGCGGGAGCGTCGTAGTTGAGGTGCGGGTCGAAGAAGTGGATTACGAGGAAGAAGTCGCCGCGCGCGTCTCGCCCGAGCCAGTCGAGTGCTCGGTCGACGACCGCGTCGGCCCTGCGGATCCGCTTGCGGTTGCCGCCGACGTGATCGTAAGTCGTGAAACCCCTGGCGACACCGAAGTCGGCGTGCAGAAACGCATTGTTCATGACCGCCGCGGTCTCGAGTCCATGGCCTCCCAGCGCCTCGGCCAGCGTCGGTACTCCGGCGCGAAGGGGCAGGAAGTCGCGTCCTTCGCCCGGAGTCCCGCCACCCGAAGGCCAACCGGCTCGATGTTCGGCCGGCAGAAGACCGCTGAACAGTGAGCCGAACGACGGGAGCGTCCAGGGTGAGGGAGCGAAGGCGTTTTCGAACACGGCCCCCCGCTCGGCGAGTTGGTCGATCTCGGGGCTGGTCTCCCGTTCGTAGCCGTAGAGCCCGAGGTGGTCGGCCCGAAGCGTGTCGACGACCACCAGAACGACCGAGCGCGGCGCCGTTTCGCTGCAGGCGAGGGTGCTCGACAGTACAACGACCAGCAGCAGGCGCGTGAACCTTGATGTCACTGGATATACCCGAGCGAGCGGAGCATCTCGATGGTCGCTTCGTCGTTCTCGTCGGCGGCAGCGGCCGCCCGCAACGCCTCGCGGTCGAGAACGCTCTCGTAGGAGCGCGCTTCACGCACCGGGAAGCGTTCGAGGAAGTCCGGAGAGATGATCTCCGTCAGCACCCGGCCGGGCAGATCGACCGGAATCGGAAGTCCCATGAGCGCCAGTACCGTCGGGGCGATATCGACCAGCGCCGCTTCTTCCAGCGACGCCGACACGATGGGACCGCCGCTTGCGATCAACACGCCGTGCGGGTGGTGAATACCGCTTTGACCGACGGTGACCTCTTGCAGGTCGTCGGTGAAGTCCTCTGTGAAGGCTCCTCGCAGACGCTTCCGAGCCGTTGCCGAAGGGAGCTTGCCGGAGGGTCGGAAACCGTGGTCGGAGACGACGATCGTCACTGTCGAATCGTCGACCCGCTCGAGCAGGCTGGCGAGGTAGTCGTCGTTGCGCCGGTACACGTTGGCCACCACCGGCTTCAGGCGCTCCAGCCGATCGGGGTCGACACCCTCGAACGCCTCCGGCTGGTGGTAGTGCCAGAAGGTGTGAGAGACCGCGTCGTTGGCGATCAAGAAGACGGTCGTGAAGTCGGGCTGTCCGCGGTCGAGCAGTCGATCGGCGATGCGTTCGTAGGTCAACTGCGTGGACAGAGCGAACTTGAGCACGCTCATGCCGTGGGCTCTGACCGGCCGGCGGGAGGCACGGAACTCCGCCTCGTCGCCGGGATCGAGATCGATGATCTTCCGCACCTCGTCCATCGGCGGGTCGAGCGGGTCGACGACCAGTGGCAGCAGCTCGTCGGCCAGCTCGGTCGGATAGGTCAGGCCTTCCTGTTTGACTCCGTCGGTCCACTCGCTCCAACGGCTACGGGTCATACGGTCCGAGACCAGCCAGCCGCGCACCGGCTCGGCGGGCCAGGTCGCCCACCAGCCGACAACGCCGACGGAGCGGCCGGCAGCACTGAGCATGTCCCACACGGTCAGTGTGTCTCGCATGCCCGAGTGAACGAGCACCGGCTGGCCCTTGCCCTCGGCCTCTTCGGTAAAGCCCTTGATGCCGTGCTCCTCCCGGGCTCGACCGGTCGAGACCGTCGTCCATAGAGCCGGCGATTTCATCGGCGTGTCCGACAGCAGAATCGCCCGCGAGCCTCGGTCGATCAGCCCGCCCAGAGTCGGGAGATCGCCCTGCTCGAGGAGGGGGTCGATGACGTCGAAGGTCGCGCCATCGATGCCCACCAACAGCACCTTGACGCCGGTCGTCTGGCTGCGGATGACGGGCTCCGGTGCAGGAGTCTCCTCTGGCGAGCCGCAGCCGAGCAGGGTGGCCAACGCAGCGATCGGCACGAGCCGAAGCGGTCTTCTCATGAGTCGTCTCCGGGGCGTAGGTCGAGAGCGATCGGACGGTCTGGGTCGGCGAACACGACGTGCCCCTCTGGATGTCCCTTGCGTCCTGCCAGAACGACCGCCCCGCGCGCTCTTTCGGCGGCATCGGACGTCACCCCGAGCCGACGTCGCATTTCGGTCAGTGTCGCCGGGTTGACACTTACCATCGAGCCCTGGGCGACGGCGAAGAACCAGTCGCCGGGACGGATGCGGTCGAGGAAGCCGAGAAGTCCGGGCACCTTTGGATCTTCGATCCAAGCGTCGCCGAAAGTAAAGGGGGAGACGCCACGAATTCTCCGGGTGGTGCCGTCGACGACGGCGATCTCGATCGTAGAGTCGCCCGTCGTGAGCTCGTGCCCGTCGGGGATCCGAATGCCGAGCCGGCCCGACTCGGTGGGGGCGATCTCCAGGCGATCGACCGGCCAGCTAGTGCCGGTAACGTAGTAGCCGGACAGGGGATCTTCTGTGTGCCAGCGTTGCAGGTAGTCGACCTGGTGTCGATCGAAGTAGCGCTTGACTCGCTTGTCGATGAAGAACATCGGCCGCTCGTCGAGGAAGGCGTATTCGATCTCGAACGCCTCCTTTGCGGTCAGGAAGCGCAGGTCGCGTTCCTCCTCGAGCCGCAGGCCAAATCGATGGTAGTTGTTGAGCTGCTTCGCCTTGTATCCGGGACCGCGATACGCGATCACCTGTCCGCCGTCGTCGGCAGCGGCGACCAGGAGGGCTCGATCGTGCTCGTTCTCGTCGACGTAGAGCGCGCGGAAGCTCCAGGTCGCCATCAGTAGGAGCAGTGCCGCCCAGGCGACGAGCGTCGCCCGCTGCACGAGCGGCCGCCGGAACGCTCGGCCGGCGCCCAACGCCGCCAGGCCTCCGACCATCACCCAGGCCGGAGTCAGATACGCCTGCCAGTCGCCGATGTGGTAGGCGGCGATGAAGGCGGTCGGTGCAAGTACGCCGAGCACCAGGTACCACCGCATCGACTCGGCGCGACGGAAGGCCGAGACTGCGCCGACGAGGGCGAGGATGAGGGCGATCGGCCCGAGCTGGCGCGCGGTCTCTAGCGGGACACCCACGAGTCGCCCGACGAGCTCAGCTTCACCCTTGCGCAGCAGATTCTTGCTGGTGAAGCGGTCGCCGCTCATGCTGTCGGCCAGGCGCTCGAGATTCGCCTCGCGTCCGATGCCTTCGACGAAGGGTGCATCGCTGTGCGAACGCCACAGCACGTAGCCGTACTGGGAGAGGCTCAGCGCCAGGGCGATGAGGGTGACGCCGACGACCCGTCTGCCGAGCATCTTGCGGCCGTGCACCGCGAATAGCAGCACCGTCAGGCCGGGCAGGAGTGTGATCATCATCGGATGGTTGCCGAAGCTGAAGGCGTAGAGGACGAGAGTGACCAGAACCCACCGTTCCGTGCCCTCACGGCTCGCACGCCCAGCGGCCCAGGAGACGACCGCCACCCAGAGTAGGTGGAGTGAGTAGACCTCGGCCTCGGTAGAGAAGCTCCAAACGGTCCGTGCCAGGAGCACCGTCCAGGTCGCGAGCGCGGCTGGGATGGTCGCTCCGGAGAGCTCGCGGAAGAGGAGGAAGAGAAACGCTGCTGCCCCGAGAGCAAAGACCGTCGAGAGCAGGTTGACTCGGGTCGCGAGCTCCATCGGGAGAGGCACTCGCGTCCAGAGGTGGTTCACCATGACGTACTGGGGGTAGCCGGGCTGGTGGGGGACGCCGAGGACCTCTCCGATGTATTGAAACTTGGCCGAGTCGCCGGTGTTGCCGCGGCCGCCGACCCCGGGATAGAGAGTGGCGACGTAGAGGGCCGCGAGCAGTAGGAGCACCGCGACGATGGCGATTCTGGAAGACAAAACGGCGGTCTAGCGGTCGCGCGCAGCGGCGGCGATCGGCTGTGCGGCGCTCAGAGCGGCGAGCTCGTACGCTTCGTTCGCTTCTGCGAGTCGGCGCGTCCACGGTCCGGCGACGCCCTCAGCGAGCGGACGGCCGTCAATCTCGACCACCGGCTGTACGCCGGTGAGCGTTCCGCAGATCAGCGCCTCGCTCCAGCTGTCCATTTCGGCCAATCGAGGCGCTCGTTCGACCGCCTCGAGTCCACGCTCATGGGCGAAGCGGAGCAGGAGCTGCCGAGTGACGCCGGGCAGAATGTGTTGGTCTGCCGGGTGCGTTTCGAGCGTGTCGCCTCGCACCACGAAGAAGTTCGTCTGCCCGCCTTCGCGCACCACACCATCGTCGGTCACGAACAGGATTTCGTCGGTGCCGCGCTCTTCGGCGGTGATCTTGCCGAGGACGGTTGCGATCAGGCTGGTGGTCTTGAGATGGCACTTGCCCCAGCGGTAGTCGATCTCCGTCATCGCTCGAATCTGGCGGGCCGCCGGTTCGTCGTAGGCGAAGTCCGAGGGCAGGATGAAGACGGTGGGCTCCATGCCGGGCGGGGGGAGGTGCGACCTCGGCGCGACCCCGCGCGTCACCTGCACGTAGAGGAAGCCGGTGTCCATGCCCGTGGCCGCGACCAGCTCATGGCAGGCGTCAGAGAGTCCTGAGGGTTCTGCAATGCCCGTGCGCTCGAATGTTCGCGACATCCGGTCGAGGTGCGCGTCGAGTTCGAAAACGACGCCCGAGCGGACCTTGATCACCTCATAGAGCGCGTCTCCGAAGAGGAATCCCCGGTCGAGAGGATCGATCCGAGCGTCGGCAAGCGCCTGCACTCGGCCGTCGAGATGACAAAAACCTTCCACAGACCGATTCTAGCTCTCTTTTGGGGGCTTTTCAGGTTCTGAGTGACGCAGTACACTGCACCCTCTGCCGGCTACACATAGCTTTCTCGCCATGCATCGAATCGCCGGTTTTCTCCTCGCCTTTTCGCTCGCATTCATCTCCCTCGCTGCCTGCGCCATTGCAGAGCCGACGCGAGGCCAGGTTGTCGTGGACGTCGACAATCCTCGTTGGCTCAAGTACGAAGAGGGCGGGCCCTTCTTCATGGCCGGTCCTGGCGATCCAGAGGGCTTCCTCTACCGAGGCAAGCTCCAGGCGGACGGTACGCGGAAGGGCGATCAGCGGAAGCTGATTCGCAAGCTGGCGAAGTCCGGCGCGAACTCGATCTACCTGATGGCGGTGCGCTCGCACGGAGGCGACGGCGACTCGACGGAGAATCCGTTCAACAACCACGACAAGAACGCCGGCATCAACCAGAAGATCTTCAAGAAGTGGCACAAGTGGTTCCGTCGCATGGACCGCAAAGAGATCGTCATCTTCTTCTTCCTGTACGACGACGGGACGGAGCCGTGGGTGACGGGCGACGTGGTGGGCGAGCAGGAGCGAACCTTCATCCGGGCGCTGGTCAAGGAGTTCGACAAGTACAAGCACCTGATCTGGGTCGTGGCCGAGGAGTATCAGGAGCGCTTCACTCCAGCGCGGGTGTCGGCGATTGCCGCCGAAATCCGGAAGGCCGATCGGAGAGATCATCCGATCGCGGTGCACAAGCTGAACGGTCTGAAGTTCGATGAGTTTGCGGACGACCCGAACCTCGACCAGTTTGCCATCCAGTTCCACGGCCCTGACGCCGACGACCAGCACGCGGGTATGGTCAACGCCTTCGAAGACGCGGCCGGTCGCTACAACCTGAACATGTCCGAAGCCCCGAACTGGGGTACCGGCGAGGTGGCCAGAAAGAAGGCCTGGGCGGTCGCGATGGGTGGCGCCTACGTCATGGTCTTCGAGATGGACATCGAGACGACGGCGTCCAAAGACCTGAACGATCTGGGCCGACTCCGTCGGTTCATGGAGGCGACGCGCTTCCAGCAGATGGAGCCGCGCGACGATCTGGCTCGCGACGACACGCTCTACGTTCTGGCCGAGGTCGGTACGAGTTACATCGCCTACGCGGAGGAGGGGAGGGACAGCCTCGGGCTGGCCGATGTGCATGCCGGCACCTACGAGCTTCGTTGGCTCGACACCGCTTCGGGCAAAGAGGTGACCCAACGAGTCAGCCTCGAGGCCGGTACCCAGACGTTCGAACGACCGAAGTCGATCGGGTCCGAGGTAGCGCTCTATCTCGAGCGCGTCTCCGAATAGCGGTCGCGGGCGCAGCAAGGCCGGGCTAGAATTGGCGGCCGTCTGGCTGCGAGGGAGACTTTCGAGATGCCGCTGAAGAAGGGTCCGGGGACGGACGAGCTGAACACCGAGCAGGTTCGCCTGCAGAAGGGCGCGATCGAATTCGCTCAGGCGAAGCTCGGGCACGACATGCTCGAGCGGGATCACGACGAGACCTTCGATCGCAACGGTTGGAACGAGTGTGCCGAGTTCGGTGTACTCGGGATGCCGGTGCCGTCCGAACACGGCGGTCTCGGTCTTGGGCTGACCGACCTGATCGCCGTGATGGAGGGGCTGGGCTACGGCACCGCCGACCTCGGCCTGCTCTTCTCCATGCACGCCCACATGTGGACCAACGTCATCCCGATCCTCGAGTTCGGGACCGACGAGCAGAAGGCGCGCTATCTGCCCAAGCTCTGTGGCGGCGACTGGATCGGGGCCAATGCGGCGTCGGAGCCCGACGCCGGCTCGGACGTCTACGGACTGCGCACCCGAGCTGAGAAGCGCGGTGATGAGTACGTACTCAACGGCGCCAAGACCTATGTCTCGAACGCCCAGGTGGCGGACGTCTTCGTCGCCTATGCGACCGTCAACCCCGACCTTGGGCCGCTCGGCATCACCGCGTTCATCGTCGAGCGCGACACGCCGGGCCTCTCGGTATCGAAGAAGATCGAGAAGATGGGCCTCCGAACGTCGCCGATGGGGGAGGTGATCTTCGACGGCTGTGTGCTGCCCGAGTCTCAGCGCCTGGGGCGCGAGGGCCGCGGCGTACACGCCTTCGAATGCTCCATGGAGTGGGAGCGAGGCTGCATTCTCGCCGGTTGTCTGGGCGCGATGCAGCGGCAGCTCGAACGCTCCATCGCCCATGCCCAGCAGCGCAAACAGTTTGGGCAGGCGATCGGCAAGTTCCAGGCGGTCGCCCATCGCATCACTGACATGAAGGTGCGCCTCGACACCTGTCGGCCGCTGGTCTACCGCATCGGCCGGCTGAAGGACGCGGGCAAGAACGCCCGCACCGAGTCGGCGATCGCGAAGCTCCACGTCTCCGAGAGCTTCGTGACCTCCTCGATGGATGCCATGCGCATCTTCGGCGGCTACGGCTACATGGTCGAGCAGGAGATCGAGCGCGAGCTCCGCGACGCGATGGGCGGCGTCTTCTACTCTGGAACGTCAGACATCCAGCGCAACATCATCTCGCGGGCGCTGGGTCTGTGAAGCCGCTCGCTCGGGTCGACAGCCGCGTCACGACCGCAGAGCACGTCGGCCGCTAGCGGCCGCTCGCCGGTTGATACTGTCGGGCGCGATGGAGGGCGATACCGCGGCCGCGGCCGATACCCCTGCGCCGCCGCGCATCTGGCCGGCGCTCACGGTGCTCTTCGGGGTCGTGCTGCTGGCGCTCGGGATCCAGATCCCGGCGCTCCTGATCTTTGCTCTGGTCCAGGTGGCCCTCGCCGGCGGCGACGCGGGGAACACGATGCAGGAGGTCGGAGCGCTGATCACCTCGCCGCTGGGCCTTCTGGTCGCCCTGCTGACGGCCCAATCGGCCTACGCGATCGCGTCCTACATACCGGCTGCGCTCTCGCCGGTGCCGTTTGCGCGTCGACTCGGGTTCGTGCGGGGGCGACTCCCGGTCGTCCTCTACGTCTTCCCGGTGGTCGCGAGCCTCTTTGTCTCGTATCTCGGAGAGCTCCAGTGGACCCTCTTCTTCGACGAGCCGAGCGAAAACCTGGTCACGATGGCCGAGGCGTACGCCGACGCCCCGCTCGGGTTGGGGATCGCCCTGATCGTTGTCGGGAGCCTGCTCCCGGGACTCTTCGAAGAGTCTCTCTGCCGCGGCTACGTGCAGCGCCGTCTGCTGGAGCGGTGGCCGCCTGCCATCGCTGTGGGGCTCACCAGCACGGTCTTCGCCGCGATGCACCTCGATCCGCAGCACATCGTGAGTGTCCTCCCGGGCGCTTTCTGGCTCGGCTACGTCGCCTGGCGAGCGGACTCCACCTGGCCCAGTATCGCCTGCCACATCTTCATCAACGCGGTGTTGCAGTCGCTCCTGGTCTTCGGGGACACCGATCCGACATCGACGGAACCGGCTCTCGGCGGCGCCTGGTTGTACCTGACGGCGCCAGCGTTTGTCGGCGCGATTGTGGTGCTCGAGCGGGCGGCCCAGCGGCCGACTCTCGACGTCGGCGCGGAGGCGTCTACGCCGGGACGAGCCGACTCTAGCGACTGAGGCTGGGACGTGAACAGGGGTCCGGCCGTCGGGCCGGACTGACGAGGCCCGCCGACCGATCGGTCGACGGGCCTCGAGGGACTCGTGGCTGGAGCTGGGAGGCTAGTCAGCGATGCCGGCTTCGATGATCTCCAGCGTCTCGTCCAAGACGATGCCGACCCCAGGGCAATAGATCTTGAAAGCCTCGTCGCCTGGGTCGAGCGGACTCGTCTCACGGATCATCACGCAGCCGCTGAACGTCCCGATCTTGGTCGGCACGGTCAGGCCCATGTCGACGTGCTGCGCGCGGTCGAGAGCGTCGTTTGCCGGTGCGATCTCCTGGTAGTAGCGCGATCCGAGTAGGAAAGTCCCGGGCATGTAGATGCCGGGCTGCGCATCGTCGACCCCTGCGAGCCAGGCGCCTCCGTGCCCGACCAGCTCTCCATCCTCGTAGTCCTCGACGTCTTCACCGAAGTAGTAGATGTCGCCGGTCTGCTTGCAGCGCGCGAAGAAGTTGCGTGAGATCTCCACCAGCTCTCCGTCTTCGGTCTCGTACTCCTCGACCACGCGGGTTCGCACGGTCATCGGTGTGCCGTTGGGGGTGACGAAACTGACACGGCGGAACTCCTTGAGGACCGTGATGCGATGTGCGATGAGTTCCCCGTCCTCTTCGCCTTCGATGACGATCCGGTAGCCGGGCTTGAGGCTGAAATAGGGGTTGGCCGTACCCTTTGTCGACCACGAGCATCGTTCGAGCGGGAATTCCTCCGTATACCCGACGGCTGCGGCGACCGGGGCGCAGAGGGCGCTCGAGATCAGCGCGATGGTGAGTAGTTGAGCGGTTCGGGGCATGAGGACCTCCAGTCGTTGGTGTGGGCGGCCAGCTGAGTGCCGCGTCTCTTCACCCCAAGAGATGCTGGGCGAGGCGAGATCCTTCGGACGGGTGCGGCCTTCCTCGAGCCCTCGAGCGAGGGGCTCAGTGCGGGTCCCGTCTCTTGGGTCACAGGGGACGCTTCCTCGAGCGCTTCTAGCGGACCGCGTCGTCGAATCGCATGTGACCGCACTATCCGATGTCGAGGTCTCGTCGGAGAGGAGGAGGGCGGTTCTGCGCGGGAGCCGCGACACCGACCGCGCTGACGATGCGTTCGACGATTATCTGGAGCGCCCTCTCGAGCGTCTTGGTCACGCCTGCCTCTCGGTCGCATTCTGGGCCTGCGCAGCACCTTCTCGGCCCACGGCGCGACCTACGTCGCCCCGAGCGGGCGGCTCGGGGCGCCACTTGCGACCGCTAGCTACACGCTAGCCAGGGTGGCCGGGCGACCACTCGAAGATCGAGATCTTCTGAGGAGGACCTGTCTCGCGACGTTCAGTCGAGCGACGCGAGCAGACTCTGATAGTCGACCTTGTCGGTCGACGTGCGTGGCAGCCGGTCGCGGACGACAAAGCGGTCCGGGATCATGTACGCGGGGATGTGCTGCGAGCAGAACCCCTTGAGCGCGATGATCGACGGCTTCGTCTCGCCTTCGAGCGTCAGGAAGGCCGTCACCTTGACGTCGCCGTCCCCGGAAGAGGCGACCACGGCGGCCTCGTCGATCTCGTCGTGCCGGTAGAGGCACGACTCGATCTCGCCCAGCTCGATGCGGTAGCCGCGCTTCTTGATCATCCGGTCCCGGCGACCCTGGAAGATGTAGTCGCCGGCCTCGTCTTCGATGACCAGATCTCCGGTGCGATACCAGGAGCGACCGTCGGTGTCGACGTGGAACGCCTGCTCGGTACGCTCGGCGAGGTTCCAGTAGCCCTGGGTGACGGGAGCGCCGGCGCAGCACAGCTCGCCCTCCTCGCCGGTCTCTACGATCTGTCCGTCCTGGTCGATGACGATGCACTCGCAGTGTGAGCACGTCTCGCCGATCGGGAACGGCTCCGTTCGATCCTCGGGGATCTCGCGAGGGAGCTCGAAGAACGTGCAGACGTTGGTCTCGGTGGGCCCGTAGAGGTTGAAGTAGCGCGGGTGGGGCACCAGTGCATGCAGGGCGCGGAGGTGCTTGACCGGGAAGACCTCACCGGCGAAGTTGACGATCCGCAGGGCGCTCAGGTCGCGTTCCTCTAGCTTGCCGTACTGGGGCAGCAAGCTGAGGATCGAGGGGGTCGAGTACCAGCAGGTGAGCCGCTGCTCTTCGATGAAAGGCGCCAGTCGAATCGGATCCTTGCCCAGCGCTTCGGAGACCAGGACCAGAGTGCCGCCATTCTGGAGCGGCACGTAGACGTCGAGGATCGAGAGGTCGAAGTGCAACGGTGCGTGGGACGAGAACCGGTCCTCGACCGTGGGTTCGAACGTCTCGGTGCACCAGTCGACGTAGCTCTTGCCGTTCTCGTGGGTCAGGATGACGCCTTTGGGACGGCCGGTCGACCCGGAGGTGTAGAGGATGTAGGCGAGGTCCTCGGCCGAACAGCTCGCCGTTTCACCCGGTGCGCTGGGGTCGCTCTTGTCGAGCGCGTCGAGGCAGCGCTTCAACGGCAGGTCGCCCTCGCCCGGCTCGAGCACGAGTACGGGCGGCTGATGGCCGAGCTCTGCGAGCTCCGCGGTCAGCTCGGGAGCGCGCTTGGCGTCGGTGATGAGTGCGCTCACCCGACAGTCCTCGAAGATCATTGCGCTCCGAGACATCGGCGCGGTCGCGTCGGTCGGCACGTAGGCCGCACCGCACTTCATGATGCCGAAAATGCTGGCGATCGAGTCGATCGACTTCTCCAGACAGAAGCCGACACGATCTCCGTGGCCGACGCCGAGCTGGAGTAGCCGGTCACGCAGCCGATCGGTGAGTGCGCGCAGCTCTTCGTAGGTGATCGAGCGTCCGGTAGCCGGATCCTCGACCGCGTTCCGACCCTGCCCAGGATGGGTCGGTCTGTCCAGACACTCGAGCAGCGAAGAGCCCATCTCGGACCTCCGCTACAGCTTGGAGTCGACCAGCTGCTCGATGTTGGCGATGTTGGCGAAGCTGTCGCCGTCGAGCTCGTGCGGCTCGATCTGAATCTTGAAACGCTCTTCGATAAACGAGACCAGGCTGAGTGTGGCGATGGAGTCGAGGATGCCCGTCGAGTTGAGCGGCGTCGCTTCCGTCAGCTCGCTCGGATCCTCTCCCGGCAGAAACTCTTCGAGAACATACGCCTTGACGGCATCGGCTACCTGACCCATGGTTCGAATCTCCCCTCGATGGATGACTACTGCGGCAGAAAAAAAAGCCCGGCGAGACGCCGAGCTTCCAATCTCTTCTGTGTTCGTTGAGTCGATGCTTCGTGGTGCTCTTACGGCGTGATCTGCGTGCCGACCGGAGCCGCCGAGCTGTCGTCGCTGGTCGCGTCATCGATGATGACCACGCCCAGGGCGCCGCCCACTGCGATGCCCGCGATGGCCGCGGTGCTCAGGCCGCCGGCGACCACCGGAGCGGCCACGGCTGCAGCGCTCTTCCGGTCGCGGCAGTCGTAGACCACCAGGCTCTTGCCCTCACTCGACTTGCCCGGCTGCGAGAAGTAGCCGTCGAGATCAGCCGCCGAGAGGAACGTGCCGCCCTGCGAGAGGAAGGCCTCAACGTCGCCGCTCGGTACGGCTTCCATGTACTCCCAGTTGCAGGAAGCGCTGTCGGGGTTGTCGAGGCAGGTGGCCATGTCGCCCGACTTGAGGGCGCACAGCGGGTAGCCGCTGCCACTGTTGATCGGCTCGCCCGACTGGACACCGCTCTGCTGAAGAGTGAACGTGCCGGCATCGGCGATCTGGATCACCTCACCGGAGCTGTCGCGATAGGCGATCGAGCCGTACTGGAGGGAGACCTCCACGCCGGTCTCGAGGCTGCCGCCGAAGTGCGCCTGCGAGTGCGGCGCCAACGACAGCGTCTGGCCGCTCGACAGGTGCACGATGGCCGCGTGATCTGCGGTCTCGAGGGTCGAGCTGCTGAGCAGCGTTGTGTGGGAAGGCGTCGCCGTGCCGTTGATCTGGGCCTGGCGCGCGTTCACCTGTCCAAGGATGCCCTCGGCGCCTGCGGGTGCGGCCACCAGGGCCGTCACGACCAGCGCCAGGACGCCAAACTGCACGACTCCTGACCAACCTCTCTTGCTACCGCTCGTCTGGAACATCAGAGTCTCCCGTTCACCCCTAGTAGAAAAACACAAAATCAGGACCCTCGTTTTAGCACAGGCCTGTTTCTATCGTCAAGCCAATACGAGACTTATAGCCATGTGGCTATTGCTCCGTAGCCGGCGACGTGGAGGCGACTTCCGGCGCCTCCGCAGGCGCTCCCCCCGCCAGTTCAGACGCGATCGGACCTGCGGCCAATCGATCGTACAGCGCGGCTGCCACCAGACGGTGAGCAAGCTCGTTGGGGTGGTTGTCCCAGGGGGCGATCTGGAGGTCGTCCTCGTTCTGGCCGGCATAGACGTCGGCGAGGCTGACGATCTCGTATCCGGCAGCTTTCGCCTCCGCCGCGCGCTGCTCGAGGGCAATGCCGCCCGCCGGGTCGTAGATCATGGGCTGGTAGACCCAGATCGGCACGATACCCAGTCGTCGGCAGGTCTCCCCGATGCGTTGGTAGGACCACTTCAGGATCTCTCCGGAGTGAGGCCGGATGCGCCGCTGAATAATGAAGTCGGGCGTGTCCTTGTCGAGGTCGAGCTCCTCGAACAGATTTGCCAGGTAGGGGTAGGGGACCTCGAGCCCGCTGCGAATCATGCGAGAGATGAAGCGGCTCGCGATGCCCTTGTCCTGTCCGTGGGCGACCTGAATAAGCGCCTGGGGCTTGAAGGGCAAGATGCGCTCTTCCAGCAGATAGACGTGTTGGATCGAGGCGCGGGCCGCGACCGCGAAGTTCAAGAGTTCGTAGTGGTCGTAGGGGCGTTCGAGGTCGCCCGTGTTGAGGCGGTCTTCGATCAGGGCTTCGAACGTCTCGCCGTCGTTCACCCCCGACCCCATCACGTGCGAGGAGCCGAGAATCGCGATCCTGTAGGTGCTCTCCGGCGCCTCGAGCTCGTACTCGCGGTCGCGCATGCCCCACTGATTGGTCGACAGCACCGCGTTCTTGAAGTCGAGCGTCCGACTTGGGAGGAGCTCACCGAGCAGGATGTTCTCGGTGTGGTCGCGCCACAGCTCGGTCTGCTGAATTCGCGGCCAGTCGAGCGGCCGACGGTTGTAGAGCTCCCAGAGCTCCTCGGAGCCTCGATTGGCGCCCATCAACTGCTCGTAGTAGCCGCGCTCGAGCTTGTTGAGATCGCGCTGACTGAGCTGGTCTTGGGTCAGCGCGGCGAGCTCGGTGGCCGGCCGGTTGCCCAGATAGGAGTAGACAGCGGGTGTGCCGAGGGCGGCGAGGCCCAGGCAGAACACGATGTTGGCCGCCGCCGCTTTCCAGAACGGAGTCTGCTTGAGTCGTAGGCCCGCGCGTTTCTTCTCCTGACCCGATGCCTTATCGGCCCGGCCGAGCGCCCAGCCGACGACGTAGAGGAAGGGGCCGGTGAGCAGGATCGGGAGGGCGGCCGAGCCGGTAGCGTTCACCAGCTCGATCCACTGAGTCATCGAGTCGGCCGTCCACATCGACCAGAGCAGGCAGATGCAGATGAAGGTGGCCAGGGTTCGGCAGACGAGCGCAGCGTTGCCGAACGCCGAGCGCGTCGCCCAGGTGCTGGCGCGCTCGCGGCCGTACTTGATCTCGTGAAGCGAGTTCCAGACCACAAGCAGGCCGAGCACCGCCCAGAACATGATGTCGTGGACCTCGAGCAGGAGCGAGCCCCGGAGCCAGTACCACTGGTAGAGGTGGAGCGCCCAGGTGGAGATGAAGACGAAGAGCGTCGCACCGACCAGGGCCGTCGTGTCGCCGAACTTTCGCAGTTTGAAGTAGGCGGGGTAGTAGAAGAGCTTCATCATGAAGTCCTTCCAGTAGATGTTGATCCGCCGCCAGAAGTCGTTGAAGCTCGACGCAAGGTAGTAACGGTGGTGCGTCTCCGGCAGATTGAAGCCGAAGAGCAGCAGCATGCCGATGATGATGTGGAACTGCCCGGACACTCGCAGGTAGAGCAGGAACGAGCTGAGCGCGAACTGAATGAAGTCGACCGCGGAGTCGACGTCCACCGGGTCGATGGTGAAGCGGGTGTAGACCAGCCGATAGGCGATCAGCTGCCACGCGCCGCGGTAGAACCACTTCGCGCCGCGTTGGTAGATCGTGAACTCGTCCTCGGTGTAGTAGCTGCCCTGCATCTTCTTGAAGTCGACCACCGGGAAGAGCGGGAACGCCGGGTTCGGCAGCATGAAGATGTAGGAGAGGATCCACTTCAGCTCCGGCCGTTCTTTGGCGTGACGGAGGTCGTACACCAGGATGATCAGTCGGAACATGAAGATCGATCCGAGGATCGGCCAGACCGCGCCGGGGATCGGTCCGTCCCAACTGGGGCGCCGGAACCAGTGCAGCGCCGCCGCAGCGATCAGAAGGAGGCCGATGCGAACCGACCAGGGAATGGGCGCCAGCGTGATCGCCAGCAGACCCGCGCCAATGCCGAGAATCCAGAGCGAGGCTTCGGTTCCGAGAACCAGGAAGATGGCCGCGATGGAGAGCAGCAGGAAGAACTGAAGGCGCAGACCGCGGGGCAGGAGAGCGTGAACCAGGAAGCCGCCGAAGGCGAGGATCGTGAGGTCCAGGAAGCTCCTGCTGATCAGATTGAACTCGAAGATCGCGACGACCACCAGCCCGATCTGCAGGGCGACTGCGAATGTCTTGAGCAGCGATTCTCGGTTGAAAGACGAGGCTGTTGCGGAGGTGCTCATAGTCAGTTTTTCGGTCCGGGAACTTCGGTGGCAGGTGGATGTCGAGGGCGCTAAACGGCCGCCGATTATACAGATTTCGGCTCAAAAAGGAGTGTCGGATGTGCTACACTTCGGGGTTCTCGGGATCGGAGTGCGCGCAGGTGAGGAGTACCCGTTAGATGTCTGAAGAGGCGAAGAACTCGCAAGCGAGTGGGGGTGGCGCGGGCGCTGGAGGAGAAGGCCAGCTACTGCCGCAGCTGTACCAACAGCCTGGAGCGCTCGCTCCTGTGCAGCAGCCGGAGAGGATCGGTCCGGAGTCGGACGACGACGCCATCTCCTTCCGAAAGCTCTTCCGGGTGCTCGAGCGCCGCAAGTGGCTGATTCTTGCCGTTGCGGCCTCGGTGCTCGCGATCGGGCTGCTCCAGACGTTCACGGCGACCCCGATCTACCGGGCGTCCGCCATCGTGCAGATCGATCCGGAGGGGCCGCAGGTGCTGCCCTACGAGTCGGTGGCCGAGGCGCAGGTGACACCACGGGGAGCCGAAGCCTACCTCTGGACGCAAACCCGCAAGCTCCGCACGCGCGCCCTCGCCAAGCGCGTCGTCGATCGGATGGAGCTGCTCGAGAATCCAGACTTCACGGAGCCCGTTAGCCAGGGCGTGCTGCTGGAGACCGTGGGGTGGCTTCGTTCGCGCGTCAAGTCGCTGCTCACTCAACCGCTTCCGGAGGCGTCGGACGCGACCGAACTCGACCGCTTCGTCGAGAACGTCGACGCGACCCTCTTGCGCGACACGCGCCTGATCGAGGTCAGCTACTCGGCCCCGAACCGGCGACTGTCGGCCGATGTCGCCAACACGATCGTCGAGGAGTTCATTCAGGCGAACTACGACAGTAGCCGCGCCGCTTCCGACAAGGCGACCGAGTTCCTGCAGGACCAGCTCAAGACCCTCAAGGAGAAGATCGAGGCGTCAGAGAAGGCGCTGATCGACTACGCCCGCGCGAACGACATCGTGAACGTGGGCGACCGCGAGACGGTCAACCTGGAGAAGCTCGCCGATCTGACCGACGAGATGACCCGAGTGGAGAACGATCTCCACGAGAAGACCGCCCTCTGGGAGTCGCTGCGGAGCGCCACACCGGAGAACTTCCCGACCCAGCTTCAGAACCTGCTGATCGACGACCTCTCCCGACGACTGTCGCACCAGGAAGAGCAACTCGCCGCCTTGAGCGCTGATCACGGCCCCAACTGGCCGGCGGTGATCTCGAACCAGCGAGAGGTCGAGGAGCTGCGCAAGCAGCTGACAGCGGAGAAGTTGCGTGCCATTCGGGCGGCGCGCTCCGATTATCAAGTCGCGCAGGAGCGCTACCGCAAGCTGTCGCGCTCGGTCGACGGGCAGCGAGAGATTGTCGATCGGCTCAACGAAGACTCGATCGAGCTCAACATTCTCAAGCGCGAAGTGGAGACAAATCGGGCGATCTACGACGGTCTGTTGCAGCGGCTCAAGGAGACCGGCGTCAGCTCGGCGCTCGAGTCGAACAGCATCAAGATGGTCGAGCAGGCCGATCCGCCGCGCGGCGTGACGTCACCGAAGAAGAGTCGAGACGCGGTGCTCGCGCTGCTCCTCGGGCTCTTCCTCGGAGTCGGGACCGCATTCGCGGTCGAGGGTCTCGACAACTCGCTCAAGACAGCGGAGGACGTATTGCAGCACCTCCGCCTCCCGACGCTCGGGATGATCCCGTCGCTCGACTCGATCGACCAGCAGCGCAAGCGACGTTTCGGTTGGAAGCGCGCGACGACGCCTCGCTCGCCGATCTTGGCGCTCGAAGATCCTCTGGCGCACCCCGAGTGGTCGCTCGAGGCCTACCGTTCCCTGCGAACCTCCATTCTGCTTTCCCACTCGGGCAAGCCGCCGCAGACCATTCAGATCACTTCTGCGCTGCCCGCCGAGGGCAAGAGCACAACCGTCGCCAACGTCGCGTTGACGCTCGCGCAGACCGGGGCGCGCACCCTCGTGATCGACCTCGATCTCCGTCGGCCCACCATGGGCGGACTGTTCGGCGTGTCCGAGGAGAGCGGTATGAGCACCTTCCTGTCGGGCAACTCCGATCTGTCCTCGCAGGTGATTCAGACCGCCTACCCGAACCTGTTCGTCGTCCCTGCGGGTCCGGCGGCGCCGAACCCTGCTGAGCTGATCAGCTCAGAGCGCATGGGACACGGCCTCAAGCTGCTCGAGGAGTACTTCTCCTACATCATCATCGACACTCCGCCGGCGCTCGAAATCACCGATGCCGTGGCGCTATCGCCGTGCGTCGACGGCGTCATCATGGTGACACGCTCGGGCTACACGCCGCGCGACGCGGTGCGTCGAGCGACACAGCGACTGCAGGCGGTCGGGGCCAAGCTGTTGGGCGTCTTGCTCAACGACGTAGACATGACGTCGTCGGAGTACGGCTACTACGGCCGGGACTACTACAAGAACTACTACGGTTCCGACGGCCGCTCCAACGCCGCCTAGCCGAGGCGGGGTGTCTCGCTCGCTTCACACGATGGCTGAGACTGCCCCGGTGGCCGACAGCTCGGACCTGCCGAGACGGTCGAGGCTCGCGTTCCTGCTGACGACGCTGCTCGTCGCGTCGCTCGCCGTCGCCCTGTTGCGCTACGGGGCGACCGAGCTCTGGACGCGCTATGCGATCTTTCTGACCGTCGGCACGATCACTCTCTTTGCGATCGTCTTCCTGCGTCCGTTGCCGCGCCTGCGACCGACCTCGGTTGCGATCCTCGCGGTTGGCGTCGCCCTGCTCCTCCAGACCTGGCTGCAACCGACCCTCCTCGGACGAGGCTACGTCTTGGCGGCCCTCGGTTGGCTGGTCTTCTTCCTCGCGAGTTGGCTGACCGAGGTGGACGATCGCGTCTCGCGATGGCTGATCGTCTCTCTAATCCTGATCGGCGCCTTCGAGGCGCTCTTCGGACTGGTTCAGTCTCTCGGCGGAATCGACTACATCGGCAGCTACTTCCGCGATCGGGGGCGCATTGCGACCGGTACGCTGATCGCTCGCGCTCACTACGCCGGCCTCCTGAACATGCTGCTGCCGCTCTATCTGAGTTATGTCGTCGTTGGCGCCGGCGGTCGCTCGGGGCGGGGGGAGGCGCGAGCGCGGCTCTGGTTCTTCGTGCTCGCCGGCTCGTTCGTGGGGCTTGCGGTGGTCCTTTCGCTGTCTCGCGGTGGCGTTATTTCGCTGGTCCTCACTCTGCTCTTCATGGCCGGACTGAGTCGGATTCGGCGCCGCCGAATCAAGAGCTCGGGTCTTGCGGGGGCCGCTCCGGTGGTGCTGCTGCTCGTGGTGTTGGCGCTCGGAACGGCAGTCGGCCTCGACGCACTCCTCGAGCGCTTCGATCCTGACGAGGTGGGCGGCCGGCCGACGATCTACAAAACGACGGTCGAGATGATCGCCGACCACCCTGTCACGGGGATCGGTCCAGGCATGTTCGAGTGGCGCTTTCCAGCCTATCGACCCGCCGAGCTGATCAAAAAGCGTTTTGTCCACGTGCACAACGACTATCTCGAGATTGCCGTCGAGTGGGGATTGCCGGTGGCGATCCTCTTCTGGCTGTTCGTGGCCTGGCGCTGTTACGCCTCGGGGCGCGTCTTCCTACAGTCCCGCAATCCGTGGCGGGCGACGGTGGCTCTGGCGGCGTCGACCGGAATCTTCTCCATCCTGGTTCACAGCCTGGTCGACTTCAACCTACACATCGCATCGAACCTGATGGTCTTCGCGATCCTACTGGCGCTCGCGGGGTGGGCCGTGGCGGGCGAGCAGCGCTCGCGCGAGAGGCGGGCCGGATGATCGGGTGGGCGACCCGCATCGTGCTCGCGGTGACGCTACTCGCGTCCGGTTGGCAGGTTTTTCAGCAGCTGGTCGCTCGCCAGGCCTCTCGCTTCCTCAGCGGCGAGAGCGCCTACCAGGAGGCGATTCGGTGGGATGAGGACGGCGCCGACTATCACCTCGAGCTGGCGCTGCACTACCAGGCACAGCTCGACCCCGAGCTGGCGTCCCGGGCTCGAACGCACTTCGAGCAGGCGGCCGAGCTGAATCCATACGAGCCGCGGGCTCGCCAGGAGCTGGCGACCATCTACGAGGTCTCAGGCGAACGCGAACTCGCTGAACAGGCGCACCTGAGCGCCGTGGAGCTGCGTCCGACCAACGGCGATCTGCTCTGGCGGGTGGGCAACTTCTACCTCCGCTCTGGAGAGTTGGCCAAGGCTTTGCCGCAGCTCGAGCGAGCCATGGAGAACGACCCCGGCCTAGTCAAGACCGGGGCGGATCTTCTACTCAACGTCGGAGTCGCACCCGCAGAGGTGGAACGTCTGGTGCCCGATGACGCCGCCTCGCGCCGTCGTCTCCTCGATGTCCTTTCGGCCCGCCTTGGGGGCCCCTCACCGGAGCCGATTCTGATCACGACGATCCAGGTGTGGAGAGGTCTTCTGGAGGCCGACGTTCTTACGGCGGAGCAGGGGGCCTTTGTGATCAACCGGCTCTTCCGCGCCGGGCTGGGTGATGTGGCACGTCGCGAATGGGCCGCGCTCAACGCCAGTGTGGGCCAGGCCGACTCGGCCTACGAGCGGCAGGAGAACCTGGTGTGGAACGGCGACTTCGAGCGGCCCGTGATCGGTGGCGATCTGGATTGGGTGCTGCCATCGGTCGAGTCCTACATCGCCTCTCAGGTGCAGGGGGAGGGTGTCGACGGTTCGAGTGCGTTGCGGGTGGAGGTCGCGGGCAGCGTGCCATCGGGTCTCAAGCGACTCCAGCAGGAGCTCGTTGCTGATGGAGGCCCGGTCTACGAGTTCGCCGCACGAAGCCGAGCCGAAGGTTTCGAGCTGGGAGAGGTTCCTCGTCTCGCCGTCTTCCTCTCGGGCGCCCGGCGACCGATCGCAACCCTTGAACCGCCATCGCCCGATGGGGCCTGGCAGAACCACCGCGTTCAATTCGAGCTTCCAGACAGAACGATTCCGATTGTCGTAAGATTGGTCGATTCGTTCAACAGGGAGGTCGAGGGACGCGTATGGATCGACTCGATCGAGCTCAGCCCAGTGGGCTGAATAGATTGGTTTGGCACCGCTACTGCCCGAGATGTGCCTCCACGGTTCCAGCGCATCTGTCTGTCGTACGGGGTCCGTACGAACAGCTGATGCAGCGATGGCTTCATCGCCGCAAGCTCGAGTGTGGAACCTGCGGATTCCGACTGAGCGGTTTGACCGCGATCGAGCGCGATCGCCCGGGGCGCTCTGTCGAGGCGGTGGCTCGCTTCATGGAGCCGACCGACGGTCGCGCGTCGAAGCAGCTCTTGAGCGACCTCAGGAGAGCCGAGGAGGGCCGACGTCTGGGCTCGCCGGCCGTCTCGAGCGAGCGGTTCGGGCCTCGATCACCGGCAAAGAGCAGATGAGGCTCATCCTGGCGGTCCTGCTGCTCGTCGGATCGACAGGAGTCTCTTTCGCGGCGACCCTCGAGGTGCGCACGCAGCCCGGCGTGGACGTCTATTGGGAGGGCATCCTGCTCGCGACGACCGACACGCAAGGACTCTTGGTCGTGGAGGACGTGCCCGAGGGGCCCTTCGAGCTCGAGCTCCGCAAGAGCGGACACGAAACTCTGGTCACGGAGGTGGTCATCGGCGGCGGCGTCACGCAGTGGAGCCGACAGCTGATGCCGCTCGCGAGCTCCGAGTTAGAACCAATCGAAACGGAGTCGACCGAAGCGGAGCCTCCGTCGCCGTCCGCGGCCGACGCGCCCGCTTCGGTGCCCGGCTTCCGAGTGTCTCCCCTCGGCTGGTTGGCGGTGATCGCCGGGCTCTGCCTGGTCGTCTTCGCGGTCCTCCGAGGACGCCGCCGGGCGCCGGTCGAGGAGCCTCCTTCGGAGCCCCGGCGACCGGAACGAGTCCGACGCACAGCGGAACCTCGGCAGGAGGCGGGTGGAACCTTCCTGAACGACCTGCGACAGCGAGAGCGCGCGATGGATGACCTGGTCGAGGTGCAGGGTGGAGAGGTCTTCGATGAGCCGTCGGACGCCGATGTCGTGGACGTCGCTTGGAAAGAGGTCGAGTAGCGAGTTTTCGTCCTTGTTTTTCGCTCCGCGCTCTGGCATCATCTCTTCGTAAGTACTTGTGAATTCTATATTTATATAGAGATGTGTCGATGGATTTGAACCTCGCGCTAGCCTCCGTCACGTCCGCGGTCATCGCCGCTGTGATTGCTAGTTTGTTGATCCCTCTGGCGATCAAGTTCGCCGAGGTTTTCGACGCCATCGACCACCCTGGGGAGCGGCGTCACCAGGCGACTTCCATCCCACGTCTGGGTGGCATTGCGATCTTCCTGGGTATCGCCATCGGAGGTGCCGGCGTCGCTCTGGCTTACGGCTACAATCCGGTCGGCGCGGGCGGTTCTCAGGACTCCCTGTTATCGGTGATGCTGGCCACCGGACTGATCTTCCTGCTCGGTATCGTCGACGACATCGCGGGTGCCTCGGTGGTTCAGAAGCTCGCCGTCCAGATCGCGGCCGCGGTGCTGCTCGTTCGTGCCGGCATCGTGATCGAGACGATTGGTGGTGTCGAGCTCGGCGTCTGGGGCCCGCTCCTGTCGATCTTCTGGGTCGTCGGCGTCACCAACGCGATCAACCTGCTCGACGGCCTCGATGGCCTAGCGAGCGGCGTGGTGGCGATCATCGCGGGCAGCTTCCTCGCGGTCGCCGTTCTGCAGCCGAACCGAGAGTTGACGGTGATTTTCAGCGCCGCGATCGTGGGCTCCTGTCTCGGTTTCCTACGGCACAACTGGGCTCCCGCACGCGTCTTCATGGGAGACAGCGGCTCTCTGACGCTCGGCTTCCTGATGGCTGCCCTCAGCATCCAGTCGGCTTCGAAGACCATCACCACGATCTCCATTCTGGTGCCGATTCTGGCGCTCGGTCTGCCGGTCGTCGACACCCTGGTGGTCATGCTTGTGCGCTTCTCCCGCAAGGGACACAACCATCTCGGCGATCGGGTGGTCGGTATGTTCCGGCCCGATCGAGAGCACTTCCACCACATCCTCGAGCGCGTAGGAATCTCTCGCAAGCGGATCGTGCTGGGTATCTACAGTCTCGTCTTTGTCTTCTGCGTCTTTGGTCTGGTTGCGGTCGGTACCAATCAGCATCTAGGGGTCTGGCTCCTCGTGCTGCAGCTGCTGGTCGTCGTCGGAGTCCGGAGCCTGGTGGCGCTCCACTCGAGGAGTCAGCGCGTCTCCTTGGAGCAGGAGTCGCCATCAAATGTGCAGGAGTTCTCGAGCCCGTCTCATCCGCCGAGCGACCCTCCGTCAGACCGGTCGCGCCGGGCCTCGACAACTGCCTGACGACGCGCGACGCGGCGCGATGGCGGAGCGACGTCGGGAGTGAGCCTGGATCGGCCGATCTTCGTGATCGGTGCCGCGAGGTCCGGTACGACCCTCACGGGGGACCTGCTAGCGCGCCACCCTGAGGTGGCCTACTGGATCGAGCCGAAGTACATCTGGCGCTACCGGGGCGCGTCTGCAGCCACCGATAGCCGCGCAGCCGACGAGGCGACGCCTGCGGTGGCTCGCTACATTCGACGGCGCTTCGACGCCTTTCGCGCGAAGACTGGGGGGAGCCGGTTCGCGGAGAAGACGCCGAGCAACTGCCTCCGCATCCCCTTCATCGACAAGGTCTTTCCCGAAGGCCTCTTCCTGAACATCGAGAGGGACGGTCGCGACGCGGCGCTCTCGGCGGTGCGCAAGTGGACGCGTCCACCCAGTCGCAACGCCCTGTGGCGTCGAGCCAGCAGCTTCGAGATCCCACTCCGGGACGCCCCCTCCTACGCGGTGGACTTCCTGCGCGATGTGTTGGGACGCCAGTTTCGCCCGCGTCAGGGGTTCATCTGGGGGCCGCACATTCCCGATCTCCGCGCGATTCGGCGAGAGCACAGCGTGCTCGAGACCTGTGCGATCCAGTGGCGCGAGTGCGTGCGCGCGGTGCGGTTGAGCCTCGCGCAGGTGCCTGCCGAAAGGCAGCTCACGATTCGTTATGAGGATCTCGCGGCGCAGCCGGCCGAGGTGCTGGCGCAGATCCTGCACTTCCTCGATCTGAGGCTCGACGACGATCTGATGAGCCACGCCAACCAGGCGGTTCGCAAGGACTCCGTCGGTCGTTGGCGTCAGATCGATGCGCAGGAACTGACCTCGGTCGAGCCGCTGCTTGCCCCCGCGATGGCGGAACTGGGCTATTCGTGGTCTCGCTGAGGATGAAGAACTCCACCGAAGTCGCAGGACGAAAAGGCTATACTTCATCGACCTTTATCGGCGGGTATTCGGTCGCTGAACGGCGGCCGCCCGCTCTTCGGGAGACCATCATGCGAGCCCTGAGAACCTGCGGCCTGGCGCTGGCCATGCTCTGCGTCGCGTCGATCGCGACGGCACAGTTCAGTCAATACACGCGAGCTGGCGACTTTGAACGCAGCCCCTCCTCGGTCAAGGACGACCTCGACGAAGCGGTCGAAAACGCCAAGTGGGATCTGGGTCGGTTCCGAGTCGACCCATGGTTTGCGCTCCGCGAGCTGACTTACGACGACAACGTCGGCTCGCGAGCCGACGACGTGCAGTCTGATCTCACCGCGACCGTGGGCGCCGGTTTCCGCGGCTACCTGCCGTTCGGAAGCGACATGATCTTGGCGACGCACGTGCTACCCGAGTACGTCTGGTGGCGTGACCTCGAGAATCGCCGCCGGGTCAACGGCCGAGCGGGCCTGGGCATCTTCGGCACGTTTGGCCGGACCTCGGTCGAGGCGTCGGTCGCGCGAGTCGACGAAGCGCGGTTCTTCAGCCGTGAGTTCGAGGACCAGGTCAACACCCAGGATGAGGTGGGCCTCCTCTCGCTCGAGCTGGACCTCAATCAGGGCTTCTCGGTCTTCGGTACCACCCGGTTGCGGAGGCTCGCATTCCGAGACGAGGACGAAGACATCGATGCGGTGAAGCTGCTCGATCGCGAGGAGACCATTCAGCGTGTCGGAGTCCGATACAAATCGCCCCGAGGACTGACCATCGGTGTCGGAGCGGAGGACAGCGAGACGGAGTTCGAGATCACCAACAGCCTGCGTTCGAACTCGGGAACCTCACCGCTGGTTCAGCTGCAGTACGTCGGGCCGGTGCTCTTCTTCTCGATCGAGGCGGTCGACCGTGACCTCGAGTTCCCGCTGGCGCCGGAGCTCCTCGACTATGACGAGGTGACCGGAGAGGCGAGGGGCGAGATCTCGAGCAGCGAACGCCTGGCCTTTCAGTTCTATGGGCGGCGCAACCTGGTGTACTCGTTCACCGAGCGCTGGGCCTACTTCGAAGAGACGACCAGCGGCGCCGCGGTGCGTTTCACGCCGGCCACCTGGTTCTCGGTCCGGGTCTTCAGTGAGACCGGTACGTCGGATTTTGCGCCGGTAGACGTCGGCATCGACATCCGCAAGGAAGACTTCGACGGCTACGGGGTCGAGCTGCAGTTCGCGGCCGGACGCGCCACGCTTCACGTGGCCTTCTCCGAGACGGACTACGACGCCAACCTGGACGAGTTCGATCGAGACGTGACCGTCATCCGAACCGGCCTGGTCTTTGGTACGCGCACACTTTCTCCTTGGGGTTGATCGAGTTCGATCGATGCCGGGAGTTGCTTTGATGGAGATGGAGACGATGAAGAGAATCCTGTCGGTGATGGCTCTGGCCCTGCTCTTTGGAGTGGCGACGACGCGTGCTCAGGAGAACGAGACCCCGTCCGACTACCGCATTGGCGCCGAGGACGTCCTTTCTGTGGAGTTCTTCGGCAACACCGAGCTCAACCGCAAGGTGCGCGTTCTTCAAGACGGCGCCATCTCGTTGCCGCTCCTCGGCCGGCTCACCATCGGAGGCCTGTCGCCGGTAGAGGCTCAGGACAAGATCGCCCAAATGCTCTCGGACAAGGGGCTCGTTCGGAACCCCCAAGTGACGATTTTCGTCGAAGAGCTCAAGAGCCGTGGCGTCTACGTACAGGGCGCGGTGGAGACCCCCGGCATTTATCAGATGCCGGGTGGAGGCCGTCTGCTGGACATGATCGGCCTCGCTGGCGGCCTCTCGGGTAATGCCAACGAACGTGCGGGCAACACGATCTACGTGGTCCGCACGAACAGTGAGGGCACCGAAGACCGGATCGAGATCGACACCCGCGCGCTGATCGAGGCCGGTGACCTGTCGCTCAACCTCCGTATGGAAGCGGGCGACATCGTGATGGTTCCCCATGAAGAGACCCATCGGGTCTACGTGAGTGGTGCCGTCGAAGACCCGGGGCAGGTCGAGTTTTCCAGTACGGATGGGATTACCGTACTCCAGGCGATCACCGCCGCCGGCGGGCCGACGGAGAGGGCGAACCTGAAGAAGGTCTTCGTGCTCCGGCGCCAGCCGAGCGGTTCGCAGGAGCGAATTCAGGTCAACGTCAAGAAGATTCGTAGCGGCAAGGAAGACGACCTCGTCCTGCAGAACAACGATACGGTCGATGTCGGTGAGCACTTCTTCTAGGGGCCGCCTCGGCGGCGCCGGCTTGGTTGCGCTGCTCGCAGTCGGACTTTCGAGCCCGGCCGGAGCCGAGGTGCAGCAGGTCGGCAAGGAGGCCTGCGACGGCGCCACCTGCTACGAGGTAGCGGTGAGTTGCGAGGGGCTCCCGGAGCGACACGCAAACGTGCGCCACTTCCGGAGCAAGGGCGAGCGAGGAACGATCGTCTTCACCACGGGTGGCAACGGGCGCGGACGCTACAACAAGCTCCCGCTGCGCCAGCGGACGCAGAAAGAGCTCGTCGCCTCCGGCTTCGAGGTCTTTCAGCTCGAGTGGCTCGGCGACACGGGGTTTCTGACGGGCGCCTGGGGCGCCGGTTTCGCGCGCGCGACTTGCGCCTACGCCGAGGTTGTCCGGTGGATCGCCGCTGAGCGGGCTCGCAACCCCGAGGTCGTCTGTGCGCAGGGCAATAGCGGTGGTTCGATCCAGAGTAGCTACGGCCTGGCGAAGCACGGACTCGAAGAGCTGCTGGACATGGTGATCATGTCGGGCGGTCCGCCGGTGACTCGGCTAGATCACTACTGCTTTGGCGATCCGACCAAGAAG
The DNA here is from genome assembly GCA_965212505.1 of Candidatus Multivoradales bacterium. Taxonomy (GTDB): domain Bacteria; phylum Acidobacteriota; class Thermoanaerobaculia; order Multivoradales; family JAHEKO01; genus JAHEKO01. The sequence goes on along the minus strand of OZ243123.1, from coordinate 2,726,371 downwards.
CGCCGGCAGCGCGAGGGAGCGCCGCGAAAGCTGCCCTCGACCGGCCGGACTCTGGTCGATCAGGCGATGGGCTGGGAGGGTGTCGAAGACCACTGCAAGCGGGTTGACGAGGTGCCGCCGGCGGAAGCGCGCCAGTTGACGCAGCGGGACAGCCTGGTGCCGCCTCTCGCGGAGATCGCGCGTGACTTCGACTATCCGAAGACGAAGATCAACTTCGTCGAGTCGGTCGGGGATCGCGCTGCCGCCCAGGGGCGCTTCTTCTACGAAGCGGTGACGAGCGAGAAGAGCTGGTACGACGTGCCGGGCGACGTACACCGGGTGGACGACACCGAACTCGGCTCGTCCAAGATCGTCGAGCTGTTCAAAACCGAGTGTCGCGCGCAGTAGCGGCGCGCCTACTGGACGACGATCTTCTTCTTCTTCGACCGGAAGTTGCCCTGGTCGTCGGTGACCGTCACCCAGATTTTGTACTTGCCGGGAGTCAGGAAGACCTTGGACGGGCTCTTGGCCCGCGAGAACGTGCCGTCGTCGAACGTCCAGCTGTAGTCGTGGATGTCTTTGGCGTTGCCGACAACGCTCGCGTCGGCATTAAACTCCACCCGGTGCGGGGCCGGGCCCTTCTTGTCGCTGAACGAGAGGGTGAGCTTCGGCTTGTTGCCGGTGCCGGTTCGTAGGAACCACTTGCGCGACGTCGGGTGAGTCTTGAAGAACGCCAGTAGCTGACTGCCGATCTTCCGCATGCCGTCGTCGGACGGGTGGATGAACTCATTGGTGCGCGTGTCGTTGCACGACCAGACGAAGCCGTCGGAGCGACCGGAGGTGCCGTCGGCCCAGATGTACGGGCCCCAGAGCAGGAGCGGCGCGACCGCCTCGTCGTCCTCGTGCGACAGGTCGGGATCGCCGTTGATCTGCTTCTCGATCATCCACTTGACGGCAAAGCCGTTCTCGTAGGCGTACGGCTCGGGACTCTGCTTGCTCGGGTCGTCTGTGTAGGCGCGGGTGCGGCTCGACACGAAGACGAGCTTGATGTTCGGGTAGTTGTGTTTGATGCCTCGAGCGACCGCTTCGAGGTCTTGCTGAAGGAGCTGAGCGTGCGTCGGGAAGGGGCCGTTCTCCGCCGCACGGGAGTGTGCATGTTTGAGCCAGATCACCTGGACCTGCTCGGGAGTGAAGCCCTCACGATTGAGCACTCGTAGAATCTTCGTCCAAGGCTCGCCGTTCGGATCGACCCACTCGTTCGCTGGGGTACCCCCCTGAGCGGCGTTGAACATGACCACCTGCGGATTGACCGCCGGGTCGGCCTCCGCGCGGACCTGGAAGTTGTCGAACTCGAGCTTGGTATTCGAGATGCCGATGGAGAGGAACAGGATCGCTCCGTCGTCGGGATCCGGATTGCCGTTCACGTCGAGCGGCTCAACCTGCTTCCGACGCTTCGTCGACGCTTTGCGAAGCGCCTTGGGGCGGATACTTGCACCGTCCGGGTAGAGGCCGCCTTGGTACTGGCCGAGATAGAGGCCGGTGCCGAGGTCGGTCAGCGGCACGAGACCGGTCGAGGTCAGAGAGCAGTCTCCGAAGCTCGGAGTCGCGATCAGGGTCGTGGCGAGGGCGACGGTGCTCAGGGCAAGCACGGTCGCTGCAAAGTTCTTCCTAGGGAGTGTCCGGGCCATTCTCACACCTCACTCGTTCGTCTGTTGGCGTCGCGCGACGATTCTACAGTTGGCTACCGGCCGACCGTCAGTCGTGTGCTTCACAGTGACGGCTAAGCAAGGAGTATACCGGCGGCTCGAGGCAGAAAAGGCCAAAGAAAAAGCCCCACGGCGTCTGCCGTGGGGCTCGGAACTGCTGAGATTTGCCCGGCTTGCCTAGTTCCAGACGCCCGCGATCGGGATCCAGGGGTTGGTGGGGCCAAGCTGGAAGCTGAAGTCCGCAGCGCCCGCGGCGCCGACGTTCTTAAGCAAGAACGCTGCTGTCGTCGAGTCGTAGACCGCGACGCCATCACCACTGTTGCCGTTCCAGCTACCCGCGAAGGCCTGGAGGCCGGCGGCTGCGGGACCGAACGTGAAGTCCGCATCCGGAGCGCCGGCGGCGTTGGTGTTCTTCAGCCTGAAGTTGCCGGTGTCGGCCAGGTAGACGCCTGTGGTGTCGACACCGTCGTTGTCCCAGTCGCCCGCGAGCGGCGTCCAGCCGGTACCGGCCGGGGTCACCACAAACGTGATGTCCGGAGCGCCGGTGGAGTGGTCGTTGCGGAGGCGGAACTCCTTGAGCGTCGTGTGGTAGACGCCGATGGTGTCGACACCGTCACCGTCCCAGTCGCCAGCGATCGGGAGGAACTCGGTGCTGCCGCCCTCGAAGACGTACGAGAAGGCGGTGGTCCCGGTGCGATCGTTGGTGTCGCGCAGGTTGACCTCGCCGGTGAGCGGGTCGTAGATACCCATGGTGTCGATACCGTTGCCGTCCCAGTCACCCGTGATCGGAATCAGATTGCGCGAACCGTAGCGGACCCGCATGTCGCCAGGACCGCTGGAGTTGGTGTTCTTCATGAAGAAGACGGCGCGCTCGGGTGCGTAGAGGCCAATCGAGTCGTAGAACTGCTTGAGCTCCAGGTACTGGTTGGCGTTCGCCGACGAGTAGTGGTTGACGATGCCGTCTGCCCAGTGGACCTGAATGTCGCTGGCGGTCGCTGCGCTACCCAGGCCGAAGTGCTCCTCGGCCGGGTTCTGCGAAGCGAAGTTGCTGCCGGCGCGCATCTCGCGGAGCTGGGTTTCGCCAGCCGCCGTGACGTAGATCTTGGCACCGATGCCGTAGACGTTCCTGGTCCGCGAGCGCAACGAGATGTTGAGGAAGTTGCCGTTGGCGCCGTCGTTCCGGTAGAGCTTCGTGAAGTCCGAGTTCTGCGAGACGAAGATGTCGATGTCGCCATCGCGATCGTAGTCGAAGCAGACGATGCCGCGACCTTCGCCGGTGTCGTTGAGCAGGCTCGGGCCGGCCATCTCGGAGAACGAACCGAGGCCGTCGTTCAGGAACAGACGCGACGCGTCGGTATCCCAGGGATCGGCGAAGCCGTTGGTGTGGAAGAGGTCGAGACTCCGGTCGTTGTTGAAGTCGGCAAAACAGCCGCCCCAACCCCACGAGCCGTCCCGTACGCCGGCTTCGTCGGTCGCGTCCTCGAAGTCGAAGAGGCCGAAGGAGCCGGAGCCGAGGTTGCGGTACATGCGGTTGCCGCTCTTGGCGATCACGTCATTCGGGTCGTAGATGCTGCTTACGAACCAGTCCATGTCGAGATCGTTGTCGTAGTCACCGACCGCGGTGCCCATACCGTTCTGATCCGTGATGACGATGGCGTCGGTGACGTTGGTGAAGGTGCCGTCACCGTCGTTGGCGAACACCTGGCTGGTGCCGAAGTCACCGACCATGAGGAGATCGAGCTTGCCGTCTCCGGTCCAGTCGGTGAAGTTCGGCGAGAACGACCGGTCGGTCGTCTCGTAGCCGGTGATGCCCGCCGCGACGTCGTCGTCGCTGAACGTCAGGTTGCCGTTGTTCGCCCAGAGGTGACCGGTGCACGGAACATCACACGGGTTGTCGCCGGTGTCCCAGTGCGCCAGAGCGAGGTCTAGCAGGCCGTCTTCGTTGTAGTCGGCAAAGGCGGCCGAGTAGGTGTTGCGGTCGGAGGTGATGCCGGCACCGGCCGGAATCTCCTCGAACGTCTCACCGCCGAGGTTCTTGAAGAACTTCGGATCGTCGCCGTCGATACCGCCGACGAAGAGGTCGAGCAGACCGTCGCCGTCGATGTCACCGAAGGTCGGGCCGCTGCCCTTGTGGGTGCCGAGGTCGATCCCGCCGGTTGGCGTGACCTCGGAGAAGGTGCCGTCACCGTCGTTGCGGAGGAGCACGTTCGCGTTGATGTCACCGAGCTCCACGTAGAGATCGGGGAGTCCGTCGTTGTTGAAATCGCCCGCGGCGACGCCGGCGCCGATCCGCTTCTTCGGACCGTCGATACCCCCGGTGTAGCCGTGTTCGTACTCGACGCCTGCGGCTGCCGTCACGTCGGTGAACATCGCCGTGGCGGCGTTGGCCTCGTCAAACTCGATCGTCTGGTTCGTGGCGACGTCGAAGACCTCCGAGAAGCCGCCGTTGGGCCAGATCACCTGCACGCGCAGGAGTTCGGTGGCTGCGCCGACACCAAAGTGGGCGACCATCTCTTCCTGACTGTGGGTGCTGTTGCCGCCGATGAACTGGCGGCGCATGACCGGCTCACCTACCGCGGTGCGGACCTTGACCAGCGCACCGATGGAGGTGCCGTTGCTGACCGAAGAGTTGAGCCGCACCTTGATCCAGTTGTTGACGCCCGAGCTCTCCGTGCTGATGTAATCGTTGCGGTAGAGCTGCAGTGTGTTGGGAGCCGCCTGGTTGACCAGCAGAAGGTCGATGTCACCGTCGTTGTCGTAGTCGGCAGTCGTCGCACCGCGAACACCGTTGGGGTCGAGAGAGACGCCCGCGGTGGCCGTGATGTCACCGAAGGTCGGCGGGTCGGTGCCGAGGTTGTGGTAGAGCAGGTTGCCGTGCTCGGGGGCGGCGCCGCCGACGAACAGATCCTCGAATCCGTCGAGGTCGGCGTCGAAGAATTGGACGCCCCACGAGTTCACACCGTAGACACCAGCCGCGACCGCCGAGTTGTCGGCGAACGTGCCGTCACCGTTTCCGGTGTGGAAGGCGTTGCCGTTGGACGAGTCGATGATGTTGGTGACGATGTCGGAGATGTAGAAGTCCCAGTCGCCATCGTTCTCGACATCCGAAACGTCGATACCCATGCCGGCTCCGTCGTGGAGGCCGAGGCCCGGCGAGGCGCCGGTACCTTGTTGAGCCGCCTCGGTGAAGGTGCCGTCCGTGTTGTTCTGGTAGAAGAAATCGTTGTGGTACGGGTCGTCGTCGTGCACGTTGACGACGTAGACATCCGGCCAGAGGTCCTGGTCCAGATGAGCCGCGATGGCTGCGAGAGCCGGGCGGTTCATGGTCGTGTCCGTCACACCGTCGTTCATGGCCGCCGAGTCCGTCACGTCGCTGAACGTGCCGTCGCCGTTGTTCCGGAAGAGACGATCCTTGTTGGGGATGTCGCCGCCATGCTCGACCTGCCAGTGGGCTACGTAGAGATCGACGAAGCCGTCGCGGTCGTAGTCGAAGAAGCCGCCGGTGCTCGCGCGGTATCCCGAGTAGTCACCGAATGACGGGTCGGCCAGGTCGGCCACTCCGGCCGCCGCTGCGACATCGACAAAGAGGGGCTCGCCGGGAACAGTGGCTTCACCGTTCTCGATCCAGAGGTTCTTCAGCAAGACGTTGGCCGGACCGTCCGGCTTGTTGTTCTCGTCGTGAAGAAGTAGCTCCTCGTTGTCGACGAAGATGTAGATATCGTCGTCGCCGTCGTTGTCGTAGTCGGCGAAGACGCAGCCCATTTGCTCAGCGGCCGGCAGTGTCGGCAGTAGGTCGGAGACCTGAGTGAAGGTGCTCGACCCACTGATGTCGTTTCGATATAGGTGAGCCGTGCCTTCGTCGTGACCGTTGGTGACGAAGAGGTCGGCCCAGTTGTCATTGTTGTAGTCGATCCAGCACGCACCGAGCGCATGGCCGGTGTTGCCTCTGAAGGTCTCGGTCCCGAGACCAACGCTCGACGCAACCTCGGTGAAGGTGACCTGGGCGGTGACAGACGTCACTCCACCAAAGGCCAGAACCAACCCGAGGAGCCAGTACAAAGCTTCCTTCCGTCCTCTCATGCTTCTCCTCCCTAGCTCGGACTTCCTCCGACGACGATCAAGGACACAACAAATACACTCCATCCAAGAGTCAGAATAGAGCTGGAACCGAGGATTCTAGACGAAATCGGGGCGTTCCGGAAGCCTATAGATGCGGTTCGATGCGACTGCCAGCGTTCCGCTGCCAAGGGGCTTCCGAGCCTCACGTCCCCTCGGCGGCGAAGCGATTAGACTAGGGGGCTGTGAACAGTTCGGCAGTTCTACTTCTCGTTGTCGGAGTCCTCTCAAACGATGCGGGTACGCTGCAGGTCGACGCGGGCCGCCTCGCGGGTCTGCGTGTCGGAGACCGGGGCGCGGTGTTCTACGAGCTCAAGGTGCGCGATGACGTCAGACGCGTCGACGTGGCCGAAGCCGAGGTCGTCGCGGTCGCGGACAACTCCGCAACCCTGCGGGCGCCCGCCGGAGAGCCCATCCGCAGCGGTTTCCGGGTCGAGTTCTCTCTGCCTCTCGATCGGCTCGATCGCAGAGCTCCGGTGTCGAGGCCCTCTCCGGCCGAGGGGGAGCTGCGCCGAGAACTCGAGTCGGCGCGAGCGAAGCTCAGGGATGTCGAACGTGAGGTGGAGGCCTCTCGGGAGCAGCTGCGCGAAGCGGAGCGGGATCTCGAGTCGTCTCGAGCCGCACGGGTCGAACTCGAGCGATCGCTCGCCGCCGCGCGTAGCAACACCGACGGCGAAAGCCAACGCCTGCAATCGGCGGAGGCGGCTCGAACGGCTGCGGAGACGCGTGTCGAGGAGCTGGAAGAGCGGCTGTCGACGGCACGACGGTCGGCCGGCGAGGCGATGTCGGAGCTGCGGGCGAGTCTCGACCAGGAGAAGGCGCGCTCGGCGCTACTCCAGAGTGAGCTGAAGACGGCCCAGGCGACACTTGCCGAGCCGGCCCCTGTGGAGTCCATGACGGAAGCACCTGAGCCGGAGGTCGCCTCCGAACCGCTCGAGGCGTCTCACGATCCCGAGCCGGCTCCTGGAGGCGAGATGTTGCGACTCGAGGAGGGGCGATACGCCATCGGTCTGCCCGTCGCCGAGGCGAGCTTCTACAACCACACGCCGAGATTCACCCGTCAGCTCGCGGGACTCTGGGTCGATTCGAAGCCGGTGAGAGCGGAGGAGTTTGCCAAGGCGTCCGAGAGCCGAGGTACCGCCGGCCCCGCCGGTGCCCAGACCGGACTGACATTCGCCGAGGCGACCTCCTACTGCGAACAGCAGGGCAAACGACTGCCGTCCGAGGTCGAGTGGGAGGCGGCGTTCACCACGCTGGAGCTCGAGGCCCAGGGGCCGCTCTTGGAGTGGACCTCCTCCTGGTATCTGCCCTATCCGGGGAACGATCGCCCCGAGGCGGACTACGGCGAAAGGTACCGTGTGATCCGCTCCTCGAACGGAAGCCGACGGGATCGGCGATACATGGCGCCCGGCGACCGAGATGCAGCGGTTGGGTTCCGCTGTGTTCGCGAAGCCGCGACCGGCTAGCGCCCAGCTAGTTGCTCTGGGCGCCGGCGGGGAAGCGGATGAAGTTTCCGTCTACCCAGACGATGTCCTCGTCGTAGGCGGTCGTCGGAAACGCGCCCAGGGGATAGGGGTTCGTGGTCGGCCCGGTCGTCCGGTCTCGACCGGTGCTGACCAGCCCGAAAGTCGGCGAATCGGCGGCGTCGCCGGTCCAGAGGTAGGTGTAGTCACCACCCCAGCCGTCCTTCGACGGGATCGTGGCAATGTAGTTCATGTCGCCACGCCGCAACATCTCGAAGAGATCGTTCGACCCGATCTCCACGGCCAGCTGGTCGATGTCGAACTGCTGAGACGATGAACCCGCCGCAGCCGCCGACAGCTGATCTGTGACCCAGGAGAACCAGGCGCTGCCAACCGCGCGAACGTCGTTGACGGTTCGGCGCTGCTTGGCCTTCTGCAGTGCGTCCATCAGATTCGGGATGATGATCGACGCGATGATTCCGATGATGACGATCACCAGAAGGACTTCGATCAGCGTAAAGCCGCGGGCACCATTTCGTCTCCGGTTCATGAGCATCAGACACCTCGTCAAGTCGCGCTGCACCGAGAAGGGGAGCACGCCGCGTGCCAGTTCGAAACGTAGCGATTCCCTGCTCTCCGAGCTGGTTTCGGGGGTCCTGAGCTGACAACAGCCGCTTGCCCACTGACATTCTTCGTCAGGTCGAGAGGAGGTTCATCGGAGGTGTGTGCTGGACAATAGCCACCTCTCCTGTACTCGAAGTATCATCCCGTTTCGTGTTCGAGCTCGCCGTGGCTGGCGGACAGGCGCTCCCACGCAGACTCTTCCCGGTGAACCAGGAGACGTCACCCTTTGAGATTGCTTCCCGCCCGGATCCGCGCGCTGCTCGGGCTCTCGTCGTCGCACGGCTTCGAGCGGCTTCTGGCTCGTCTGTCCGGCGGCGCGTTCCTCTTAGAGGTCGCTGGAGCGCTTGCCGCCTTCCTAGTGCACTGGGCCCTGGCTCAGCTGCTCGGCGCGAGCGGCGTGGGTATCTATCTCTTCTGTTTGAGCTGGGTGCGCCTCTTGGCGTTGCCGTCCAAGCTCGGGATGGAGAGGGCCTCGCTGCGCTTCATCTCCGCGTTCGAGGCCAACGGCGAGTTCGCGCAGCTGCGCGGCTTCATGACGCGCGCTCATCAGCTCGTCCTCGGCGCGTCGGTACTGATCGCGCTCGCCTTCTATGCGGTGACCCGGTTGCTGGCCGATCGCTTCGAGCCGGAACTTCAGGACGCCTTCGTATGGGCCGCGGTCGCGCTACCGCTGGTCTCGTTCGGCGGCCTTCACGCCGCCTCGCTACGCGGGTTCAAGAAGATCACGGCGGCGCTCGGGTCTCAGAAGGTCCTCAAGCCGCTCCTTATGCTGGCGCTGGTCGGGGCTGTCGTCTTCGTCGGCCCCGGTCTGTCGGCCGACCTCGCGGTCGCGCTTCAAGTGGCCGCGCTGGCGTTGACGCTCGTCTTCACGACCGGCGCGCTGCGCTCTGCGACGCCCGCGGAATGGAGCGGCGTCACCGCCGACTACCGGACTCGCGAGTGGCTCGCTGTCTCGCTACCGCTTCTGCTGATCACCGGGTTCAACATCGTTTTGCGGCAAACCGACATCATCATGGTCGGCTCGCTGATGAGTCGTGCGGACGCCGGGGTCTACGGTGCCGCCGCTCGGATCGCCACTCTGGTGCAGTTCGGCCTCACTGCGGTCAACGCCGGGCTGGCGCCTCTCATCTCTCAACTCCACTCTCAGGAGCGCTCCGACGAGCTCCAGCGTGTCGTCGCCCTCGGAGCGCGTTTGATCTTTCTGTTCACCTTGGTGGGTGGGGCTGCGGTCTTCTTCGGCGCGGTGCCCATCCTGTCGATCTTTGGTGCGGAGTTTGTTGGCGGAGCGACTGCTCTACGGATTCTGATGCTCAGCCAGATGGTCAATGCACTCGCTGGGCCGGTTGGTCTGCTGATGACAATGACAGGCCACCAGCGAGAGGCGGCGCGTGTGATCGGCGGCAGCGCCGTGATGAACATCGTGCTCAACTTGGCCTTGATTCCCGTTCTGGGGATCATCGGTGCGGCGGTCGCGACCACGGTGTCGAAGATCGCCTGGAACGTGATCCTGGTGGTCAAGGTGCGTCGCCGCCTGGGACTCAACTCGCTGGTGCAGTGGTAGTGGTCGATGGAAGAGAGGAGTCGCGACGGTGAGTGACGCAAAACCGGGCCTCGTGCGCCGGACGATGGTGAACCTGAGTCGAGCGGCGATTCTGGCCCGGCGGCGAAGTGTGAAGTTACGCCCGCACGTGCCGCCGTGGACGATCCGCTACCTGAACAAGTTCCGTTCGCACTGGAGTGGCATGCGAGGGCTCTACATGCCGGTGCGAGAGCGCTGCTCGCACGACAACCTCTTCCACTGTTGCGTTCAGAAGACCGGCAGCGTTTGGGTGAAGTCGGTGCTGACCGACCTTATGACCTATCGCTACGCCGGCTTGAGTCACTACCACTACCAGAGCCGGATGATGAAGGGCCGAGATCCGCGGCCGATCACCGAGCGCACCTTCGAGAAGCCCTTCCCGAAGGGGTCGATCGTCAGCCCGATGTACATGACGTACGACAACTTCGAGTCGATCCCGAAGGCCGGCAGCTACCGCGTCTTCTTCGTGGCTCGAGACCCGCGAGACATCGTCGTCTCCTGGTACCACTCGGCGAAGCGCCTGCACCTGCTCCAGGGCGATCTGGTCACGATTCGCCCGATGCTCGAAAAGGCTTCTCTCGCCGAGGGACTGGCGTTCACCATCCGACATCTGCAGGACTACGGCCTCTTCGATGCACTCGCTTCCTGGGTCGACGTGCCCGCTGCGGACCCGCGTGTGAAGCTCGTTCGCTACGAAGAGCTGATCGGGCCGGACCATCCGGCGGTGTTCCGGAGCCTCTTCGATCATCTCGATATTCGGATCGACGACGAGGCCTTCGCGGCGCTTCTCGGTACGTACAGCTTCGAGAACGTCACCAAACGAAGCAAGGGGGAGGAGTCGAATGTGTCGCATCTGCGCAAGGCACAGGCGGGCGACTGGCAGAACCACTTCGACGACGAGGTGATGGCGGTCTTCCGAGAGACGACCGGCGACCTCGTCGAGCGACTCGGGTACGCGACGGAATCGTCCGTCGCCCCGGTCGACGCCTGACATGCTCGATCGCGCCCGACTGCTCGTCTACTACGGCCTCGGCATCGCCGGGCTCCGTGAGTCCGACGTGCTGCTCGCCTCGTTCCCGAAGTCTGGCAACACCTGGATTCGGTTTTTCTTCTGCAACTTGGCCGGCGTGCTGCACGGACGGGAGAAGCCGGTCGGGTTCGGCGAGCTCGATCGGGTGATGCCCGAGTTGGGGGTGAGCAACCTGCTGGTCGCGTGGCCTCTCGAGCCGATTCCGCGGGTTGTGAAGACTCACAAGCGACGCTGGTCGATCTTCGGCGGCCGACGGTCGATCCTCCTGACCCGCGATCCTCGCGATGTGATGACGTCGTTCTTCTACTTCGAGAACGCCAAGCGCCGTCCGCGCACCGAAGGGAGCTTCTCCGAGTTCCTCCGACATCCTCGGTTTGGCCTGCCGGCCTGGTTCGAGCACACCAGATCCTGGCTCGATTCGGAGAGCGTTTGGGTCACCTACGAAGAGCTCAAAGAGGACGACGCCACCGCGTTCCGCAAGCTGACCGACTACCTCGAGATCGACGTCTCACAAGAGCAGATCGCCGAGGCGGCAAAGCGCGCCAGCTTCGAAACCGTCCGCGGGTTGGAAGACAAGAAGCGACACAAACCCGAGAAGTACAAGAAGGGCTATCGCTTCACCCGCAGCGGCAAGCGGGGCGGTTGGAAGGAACTCTTCGGCGAAGAGGACCTTGCCTACTACGCACGCCTCAAGGACGAGTTCGACCTGTCCGCCTATTGAGACTCGGGTCGGGCTCTTCGTTGCCGACGGCGTCGAGCACCAGACTCTTGCCTCGTAGCCTGGGCATGAAGCTGCGCCAGTTGAAGCCGAAGTGCTCGAGGATGGTCGGCGCCACGTCGCGGAGCGTCCCGAACGCCTTCTGGTCGGACTGTTGGACGTAGGCGGGATCAATCGGTATGTCGGTGATCATCCAGGCGTCCGGAGCGTTCGGATGTCCAGTGGCGTCTTCGTCGAACCCGTGATCGGCCATCACGATGATCCGGGTGTCGTCGTTGCCGATTTTCGCCAGGATAGTTCCTAGCCAGGTGTCGGAGCGAATGAACTCGTTCTCGTATTCGATGCTGTTCTCGCCGTTGGCGTGGCCGTAGAAGTCGGGGTCTGCGTGAAAGAACAAGACGTAGGTCCGACGACCAAAGTTCTCGAGAAACTCGAGCGCTCGATCGCCGAGGAGATCGAGGTAGGCATCGGCGACGTCGTTGGGCTTTGCCAGGCGCTTGGTCTGCGCCTCTGCCGCGACCTCATGGAAGAGAGCGACAGGGCGTGGGCTGCCCGGCTCGTCTTCGTAGAGGAGCCGCTTCGAGACCATCCAGCCGAGTCGAGACGGCCTGTCTTTCAGGTAGCTGAAGATCGTGTGCTCGAACGGCAGTCGTTCGTACCAGTACTGCATGCCGACGAAGAGCCCCGTCGTCGGGTTGTACGACCGGTCCAACTCGCCGCCGAAGAAGTCGTCGTAGTTGCGCAGCCCGAGAACGCCGGTCTGATCGTAGGTCAGTCCGGTGAAGGCATGCGTCCACGAGGTCCCGGTCTCCGTTCGACCGATCGACTCGAGCGGCACGATCACCGACCCGTTGTCGAGCAGCGACTGGAGGTTGGGCAGCTTGCCCTCGTCGAGTAGCCGGTTGACGTTGATCAGCCCGGCGCCGTCCCAGCCCATGATGAACAGATTCTCGCCGGCGGCGACGGGTGCGGCGAGGAGAGCGAGAGCCAGTAGTGTGGTGATTCCGCGTCGTTTCATGGTTGTTTCATCCTTGGTGAACTGCAGCAGCTCCGAGCGGTACCAATCCCACTCAGTCTAGTGGCTTGTCCCGGCGGCGACAAGTTGGAGGGATCTGAGGGCGTTGCCCGCCGGCCACGGAAGAGGCGCCTCAGCCGGCTGCTGCGAGGTCCCGCTGCCAAGCGCCGATTGCCCGCTCGACGTAGGAGGGACTGAAGGGTACCCAGTCGGCAAATGGCGCTGGCAGCGGACTGGCAGCGGCGGCGTCGGCGGCGCTCGTTCCGGTCTCTTGTGAGCTGCGAGCGACCTCGCCGAGGAAGGCGTTGAGCTCGACGTTGAGCTCCACCATCCGGGCTTCGCCGAGGGGCCCGTGACCCGGTACGACCGTGCGGTCGCCCAACGAGCGGATGGCTTCCAGCGTCTCGCTCAGCCGTAGGGGCGCGGCGTCCACGTAGTTGGGAATCATCTGATTCCAGATCAGATCGCCGCCGAAGAGGAGTTTCGCTTCTGGGAGATCCACCACGACGTCGCTGGCGGTATGGCCGCCGTAGGGTCGCAGGATTGCGGTCCGGCCACCGAGGTCGAGCTCGTACGGTTCGTCTTCTGAGAGAAGGTGCGCGGACTCGATCATCTCTCGACGCTCGCGGTTTTCCTGGTTCTCGTCGTCCGCCGGGGGCTGAACCAGTCGGTCGAAGGTGGTTCGGGTGCCGTGCAGGGTGGGGGGCGCGTTCTCGTCGCGAAAACCGGTCAAACCGCCGCAATGGTCGCCGTGGTAGTGGCTCACGACGACGTCGGTCGGCCGCCTGCCGGTGAGCTCGGCTGCGGCCTCTGCGACCCATTGAGCGCCCGGGCGCCCGGCGAACGCCTCGACGACCAGCACACGCTCGCTGCCGGCGATGATGCCGCCGTTGCAGACCGTCTTGAAGTCGCGATGCTCGAGCGGCGTCGACGCCACCGCCCAGACGCCCTTGCCGAGCTCGACGATCGATCCCCAGTTGCCACCGGGCAGTTCGCCCGCCCAGAGCGCTCGCGAGGAGAGCGTGGCGGCGGCGACGGACCAGCCGGCGGCGCCGGCGAGCACGCTTCTGCGGGTGAGCCCGGCGGTGCGGCGACTCGGGTTCACGGCGACTCGATCGGGGGTCTTCATCGGCTCTCTCCTCGCGTGCGTTGGTGAGTCTCGACGATAGAGCCCGCGGCGGCCGAGAGCAACCTGAGTGAAGCGAATCCGGTCGCTCTGCAGTCGGTGGGCAGATGCGTGTAGTCTGCGGTCCGTGAAAGAGAAACACATCCGGATTCGGATCGAGCAGTGCCTGGCACTTGCGAAGGCATCGAACTGCCCGCGCCGCAAGTTCGGGGCGCTTCTCCTCGACCCGGAGCGCAACGTGACGTTGATGGACGGCTACAACGGAGGCCCGCGTGGCGGAGGCGAGCTCTGCGGCGGAGAGGCATGCCTTCGGGATCAGCAAGAGGTCCAGTCCGGCACGCGGATGGAGATCGGCTGCCATCACGCCGAGATGAACGTCATCTGCAACTGCGCCGCGTCGGGCGTACCGACCAAGGGGGGTTGGATTCTCGTCACCGGCGAGCCGTGCGCCCTTTGTGCCAAGCTCATTCACCACGCGGGTATCACCAAGGTGATTGTGGTCGGTGGCGGCTACGCGGGAGAGAACGGCGTCGACTATCTGCGTGAGCATGGGGTAGAGGTCGACACCGTCGAAGGCCCGCAGGACGAACGCTTGGTGGGGATCGCCTAGGTGAGAGCAAGAAGTGAAGAGCCGATCGTCGACAGCGAACGTAGAGAAGAGTGCCTCAGGAGAGGGTGGTGGTGAGATGAACAGGTACTTCGCAAACTCCAAGCTGGTCGCCGTTGCGGTAATACTCTGGTGGTGCACCGGCCTGCCTGCTTTTGGCGCCCCGGAAGAGTCCGACCGCCTCGAGTTGCAGCGTGCGATCGAGCACCTCTCGGGGGCTCCGGACGAGGCGCCTCTCGTGCGCCTCGAGATCGACGGGCGCCAACGGGAACTTCATCGCTGCGGCACGCCGGCCGTGAGTCGTGACGAGGTGGCGGCAGCACTCCGTGGCCCCAGGGAAATGGCGGAGGTCTTCGATCAAGCCAAGCGCCTGCGCAAGCGGGTCGATATTCCGCTGGTGTTTCACGTATTGCAGGACAAGGACGGCGACGGTGTCATCGATCAGGCTCAGCTCGACGAACAGATGAGCGTCGTCAACAAGGCCTTCAAGAAGTCGAAGCTCCGCTTCTTCATCCAGGAGGTCCGCTACCTCACCAAACCGAATTGGTTCAAGAGGTGTGCGAAGGCCAAGGTCGCGACCAAGATGGCGAAGCGGCTCGCGGTCGACCCGGCGAGGACGGTCAACGTCTATACGTGTGAACCGAAGAAGCTGCTCGGATTTGCCATCCTCCCCTGGGCGTACGAGGAGGACAGCGTCTTCAACCAGGTGGTGGTGCACCATCTTTCGATGCCGTTCGGCATCTTCCCCTACGACCTCGGGATGACTCTGGTGCACGAGTTGGGGCACTACTTTGGGCTGCTGCACCCGTTTAGCGGCGGGTGCGAGGCGCCGGGAGACTTCGTGGACGACACGCCGTTCGAAGCGGAGCCGGCGCGACGATGTCCGATCGGCAAAGACAGCTGTCCTCAAGAGGGCGTCGACCCGGTCGAGAACTACATGGACTACTCTGACGACGCCTGTTTCACGAACTTCACCGCCGGCCAGAACGACCGCATGCGTGAAGTGAGTGAGTTCTATCGACCGACGCTCTTTGCAAAGGACTGACGGCCCGCGACGCTAGCGGGTACCCATGAACCAAGACGAACACCCGCCCAGTTTCCCTCCGCGAGCCGACGGTCGCCTGGACGACTGGCCCGCGACCCCCTCCGGGGAGGGTGTGCTCTTCGATCGGCTCCGGCGGCTCTGCGAAGAGGGGCTCGACACCGCGAACCGTCTGGTGGAGGGGCGCAAGGGCGAGTGGCACTCCTTCGTGCCGGCGGAGTACGACGAGGTCCTTCGGGCGCTGCTCGAAGCGCGCTCCACGGGGGGACGATTCCTCGAGATGGGATCGGGGCTCGGCGTGATCGCCATCATGGCCGATCTTCTCGGCTTCGAGGCGTACGGCATCGAGATCGTCGAGGAGCTGGTCGCGGAATCGCGTCGGCTCGCGGGTCGATTCGAGTCCGAGGCGCGCTTTGTCAACGGCAGCTTCCTGCCCGCAGACTTCAAGTGGGTCTCAGATGCGGGCGACTCTCGTCTGGGAGCCATCGGGATCGGAGACTCAGCCTATCCGGAGCTCGGGTTCAAACTCGCCGACTTCGACTGGGTCTACGCCTACCCGTGGCCGGGAGAGGGCGAGGTACTTCGCGGCCTGATGGACTCTCAGGGCGGCGCCGGTGCGAGGCTGCTCCTCCAGGGCTACACCGGTGGCATCGACGTCTACCCGCCGTCGGCGTGAGCGGTGGCGACGCGCGGTCGGCTGCGCGCCTAGTCGAAGTGTTTGAACTCGTTCCAGCTCGCTGAGAACGGTTGGCGCGAGGACCGGGCGATCCACACCGGCTTGTCGTTCTCGTAAGGCATGCAGTAGCGGCACTCGACCGTGCCCGCTCGCTCGACCCGCTCGTAACGGCGGCCGAGGCTCTCGGCGCTCGAGCCGACGACGATCACGACCTCTCCTGAGAATCCTCGCGGACCCCAGAGCCAGTAGTTGTTGTGTCCACTGATCGACGGGGGGAGGCCGCGCTCCGCTCCGTAGTAGTCGAGCGCTCCCGAGTTGCCGTAGTTCGACGTGAAAATTGTCGCCCGCTTGCGCTCTTCGGGAGAGAGCGACGTGTAGGCCGCCTCTACGGTGTCCACGAGCTCGAGCCAACCGAAGCGATCAGCGTAGTGTTGAGGCAGCTCGGCGAGCTCTTTGCGTTCCTCTGTCGACGGCGCAACACCCAAAGCCTGGGAGTACTTGATGAAGGTCTCGACCGGTAGGACGGGAAGGGAGAAGGGGAGCCGCATCAGGCCGAAGCCGACGACCGCTACGAGCCCGGCGACTCGCAGCCAGCCCCTGCGTCCCGCCGTCCAGCGCTCCCAGGCAACGCCCCCGACCGCGATCAGCCATACGTAGGCCGGCCCCAGGTAGCCGGCGCGACTCGAGCCGCTCACCATGAGCAGGAGAAAGACGGTCAGGTAGACCCACGAGAGGAGCTGTAGTCGTCTCATCCGAGCCGAGAGGAGCAGAGCCAGGAGGCCCGAGAGCCACAAGGCCGTGACCGCGGGACTGAACAGACCCAATTGACCGCTCACGAAGTCGAAGGGCGCCACGTCGATCATCTTCTGGCCGGTCGCGTTGCGGATGAACTCGAGGGTGGGCCAGTCGTTGCGAACCTGCCAGAGCAGATGGGGCAGGAAGATCAAACCTGCGAGTCCTGCTGAGAGCCAGGGCCAGCGAGTGGAGAGCCAGCGTCGTTGCTCACTCACGACCAGGCCGACCCCGATTCCGAGACCGAGCCACAGCACGCTGATCTTGTTCTGAAGGCCCAGCCCGAGGACAGCGCCGAGTGCGATCCAGAGCCCGGGCTGCTCGTCTTGAACGATACGGACAAGCAGGTAGGCCGCCAGAGCCCAGACGAGTACGTCGATGCAGTTCATCGAGTAGACGTGGAAGACCCCGACAAAGCTGAGACCGACCGCCAGCATCGCCACGCTCTGGGCGAACGTGCCTCCGCCGAGTCGTCGCGCGATCAGACCGGCGATCAGGACGGTCGTCGCGCCGATCAGCGCAGGCACCAGGCGCAACGCCAGGATCGATTCGCCGAACAGAGTTCGAGCGACCGCCAGCACCGCCATGGCCAGGGGCGGATGGTCGACGTAGCCGAGCGCGAGCTCCTTGCTACACGCGACGTAGTAGAACTCGTCGCGGAAGAGGCCGTAGCCGCGAAAGGTCAGGAGATGGAGGGCGAGTTTTGTGAGCGGGAAAATGAGTAGGGGGCGCAGAACCATCGATCAGGTTTGGAAAGCGGAAGGCGCTCCCTCTACTCTGTACGGGCGTACGCGGTCGGGGTTCACGCGTTTAGGGAATCGAGGGACGAGTGGCCCTTCGCCTGGATCCTCCCGCTCCTGCTCTGACGAGAGGGGGTTCCCGGCCCTTCCGGCTTCACCGGTCCGTGGCGCGGGAGCATGTTCTCGCCCTGGGAGGGTTCGCTACGAGTACCGTTTCTGATTCGCTGGCCGGGGCAAGATCCCGGCGAACCGGTCGTCCAACGAGATTGTTCACGCGGTCGACGTGTTCGCCACCTTGGCGAACTGGGCGGGCGCCGAACTGCCGACCGATCGAATTCTGGATAGCGCCGATCAGACGGGCTTCCTGATGGGGAAGGCCGAGGCGTCTGCACGGGAGACACTCCCCATCTACATCGGCAACGAGCTCTTCGGGGTCAAGTGGCGCAACTGGAAGATGCTCCTCAAGGAGATCGATGAAGACAGCTACGCGGTTCGGGCCCTGGCCTACCCGAGCTTTTACAACCTGATCGTCGATCCCAAGGAAGAGGTTCCTGAGCTCAACTATCTTCCGGATACCTGGGTGGACTATCCGCTCTACCAGGTGTTGGAGGACTTCGAAGCCTCGCTCGAGGAGGACCCAGGGACGCCAGGGCCGGCTTACTAGACCCGATGGCGGCGTGAGTGAGACGAGCCGTCTCCACGGTTGTGGTTCTGCTCGGGCCTAGTCCCAGTCGACTAAGCACCTCCAGAGAAGAACCGCTTCGGTATCCGACTGAGCTCGTCTACCTCAGCGCCGCCTTCTTGATCCACCTGGTAGATGTCCTGCCAGATTGCCGCGCCGAGTTCAGCTACTCCCTCCAGCACATCGGCTTCGTAGAACGGACCGCTGCCTGCGTAGAGATAGTTCCCCTTCCAGAGAATACCGAACGAAGGCTCCCCCCATTCCGGGCGAAAGGCGCCGCGGCGGGACGCCAGGCGATTGAGGAGCTCGCGGAGGTGATCGTTCGCGTCCTTCGAGTCCGTCCGACTCTCGAGGCCCCAGCTATTCTCGGCTGCCGTTCTCGTCTGACCCCAGGACGTGATCCAGGTGTCGCCCTTCTCGAGGTGCCAGTCGGGCTCGACTCCAAGCGCACTGGTGACAGAGGCAGGAGCGCCGGAGAATCCTGCGAGAGAGAAGTCGACCTTCACCTTGACCACGGTACTGGCGTAGAACTCGGAGATCGGCGGCATGTGCCTCTTAGTCTAGAGCGTCGATCAACGACGTTCTTGGCTCAGCCGATGCGATGGGTCTCGTGACCGGCTTCCGAAACGCAGAGCGCCTGGTTGGCGGCCGCTAGATAGCCACCCGTCTGTCTCTCAGCGTGCGGCTACCTTCCGGCAAGGGGGCAAGTACATCTGGATCGTCAGTTTGCTTGGCGCGCCGGCAGGGATTCGAACCCCGAACCGCCAGATCCGAAGTCTGGTGCTCTATCCGTTGAGCTACCGGCGCGTGCGGTGTGCAACCTTATCGGAAACGGTTCGTCCGCGACCGGTGGGTGTCAAGCGATCCGACCGACCGCGATCCGCAGCGCGGGTGACGCTTCCTAGCGAGCACCTCTCCGGTGGAGTCTGCATACTATCGGGACGATGGACCTGCGACGTGAGTTCGGCCCGATCGACATCTACCTCTTCGACCAGCTCCACAAGGGGAACATCTCCCCGGGCGACCGAGTCCTCGATGTTGGGTGCGGCGGAGGGCGCAACCTCGTCCACCTCCTGAGGGAGGGCTACGACGTCTTCGGTGTCGACGAGGACGCGCGGGCGATCGACGCCGTACGGGAGCTGGCGGCTTCGATCGAGCCGACGATTGATCAGAGCCGGTTCCGAGTCGAGTCCGCGACGGCCCTCTCGTTCGACGAGGGTTCAATGGACGTGGTGATCAGCAACGCCGTCCTGCACTTCGCACAGAGTGACGGAGAGTTCGAGGCGATGCTCGAAGGCTCGTGGCGAGTGCTTCGACCGGGAGGTCTCCTTTTCTGCCGCCTGGCCTCCTCGATCGGCATGGAGGGTCGCCACGAGCGGATCGAAGGCCGGCGCTATCGCCTGCTCGACGGCAGCACGCGCTATCTGGTCGACGAGGCGATGCTGCTCGAGCTCACCGAGCGCCTGGGGGGCGTGCTGGTCGAGCCGATCAAAACGACCGTCGTCCAGAGCTTGCGGAGCATGACCACCTGGGTGGTCCGCGCGCCGCAGTAAGGAGTCCTCACGCGTCGTTGACCAACTGCGGCGAGGCGAGCTAGATCCCTTCGACCAACTCTTGCAGCCGCGCCAGATTGCCCAGGATCTCGCGCAGCTCGCCGTCCATCTCGGTCAGGCGCTGACGCTCGGCCCGGACGAAGCGGGTGTAGGGGGTGACCGCCTCCTGGATGCGTTGCACGCTCCGGTCGGTCTCGCGCTCGAACTGGTCGGTGAGGCCGGTCATCAGCTGTTCGCGGAGCTCGAGAATTTTCTGGGCGAGTTCGGTCTTGGCGCGTCTGCGGCGGGCCGGAAGGATGAAGAATCCGAGCGCGGCGAGGGTGCCGGCGGCGAGCAGGCCGGTGAAGTCGGCGAGCTGAGTCGTGGCCATGGCGGTGACGACCGTCCCGAGCCCGATCGCCCCTACCTCCACGGCGGCGGTGCCGGCGACGGCGGTGCGTACGGAATCGGCCATGCGACTGGCTTCGGCGCCGTGGTCGTAGTCGGCGACCGCCTTGCGCGCCGCACGACCGACGGTCTCGAGCAGCTCCCGCCGGTTGTAGTCGAACTTGCCGATCTCGCCGGCCTGGGCGTGCACCTCTCGGCGCTCGGCGAGACTGTCGTTGACCGACTGCCACTGGCTGAGCTCCGACTCGACCATCCAGTCGATGATCTGGTCGACTCGTGTCTCGATCTCTTGCGGTGCCTCGGCGATGACCTTGCGCTCGAAGTCGGCCTTCATTCGCTGCTTGTTGATCAGATCGAAAGCCCGCGCGAGCCGCAGGTTGTCGTCGAAGAACTCGAGCCCCCTTCGCTCGAATTCGTGCAGGATGTTGTCGACGTCGGTCAGCCGGAATTTGAACTGAGAGCGCAGGTCTTCGCGGTAGATCGAAAGCTGCGAGTCGATCCGGTCGAGCGCTTTGAAGTCGTCTTCGAGGAGCTCGATGCGAGTCGAGGCGAGCTCCGCGTACTTTCGGGCGAGTTTCTCGCCAACGCCCAGTGGGTTAAGCAGTTTTAGCCGGACCCGCTCGCCCTCGTCCAGGGTCTCGACCAGGTAGCTCTCGAGCGCCGCGAAGCCGCTCTTCGGCGGTGGCGCGGCTCGCTTGGACTTGGCGGCGAGGGCGCCCTTTGCCGAAACCGAGAAGATCTCCGGGCTGAAGCCGAGTAGCTGTTGAGCATTGTCGCGAATGAACGCCTCGATCTGCTCGCGCTCCGACTCGCCGGCCAGGAAGTCGACCTTGTTGACGATCACCACCAGCTTCTTGCCCCACTCGCGGACGCTCTCGATGAAGCCCCGCTCGCTCTCGGTGAACGGACGATCGGCGGACGTGACGAACAGCACCAGATCGCTTCGCGGTACAAACTCGCGCGTGATCGACTCGTGCTCTCGGTCGAGGGCGTTGGTGCCGGGCGTGTCGACGATCTGGAGGTTGCGCAGCAGCTCGTTCGGGGCGGTCACCTCGAGGACGCCGTCGTGACCAGGCTCCGAGGTGATCTCGTCGCCGAAGCGAAGCCGATGGATGCGCGAGGTGGTCGGTGTCACGCCCTCTTCGAGGAGGCGCTCGCCGAGAAGAGCGTTGATGAAAGTGCTTTTTCCGGAGTTGAACTCGCCGACGATCACCAGAAGGAAGAGCTCGTCGAGCTGCGCGATCGAGCGCTCGAGGGCGCCGAGGTCTTCCCGCCCCGCCTGATGGCGCGAGAGGGCTGCGAGCAGGTCCCGTAGGCACTGGCGCTCCTCGGCCAGCACGACCTCCTGCTGACCGGAGAGGATGCGTTCGACCATCGGGACGGAAACTAGCATGGGCCACCGAAGTGCGGAGTCGCGCCCGAGGCGCGAGGTAGAGTCGAACGCGATGAGCCGCGACGACGCCGAGACCGAGAACGGACTGCTCGAGCGCACGCATGTTCACCGTGGGCGCGTTGTCGATCTGTGGGTCGAGCGCGTCCGGCTTCCGAACGGCGTGGAGACCGAGCTCGAGGTGGTACGGCACACCGGCGCTTCCGTTGTCGTGCCGGTGACCGATCGGAGGACGGTTCTGCTGGTGCGCCAGTATCGCCACGCCTCGGGTGGGTGGCTTCTCGAGGCGCCGGCTGGCACCCTCGAAGGGGGAACCGAAGATCCAGAGGCGTGCGCTCACCGCGAGTTAGAGGAGGAGGCAGGGGTCCGCGCCGGCAAGCTCACCGCGCTCGGATGGATCTGGACAACTCCGGGGTTCACCGACGAGAAGATTTGGCTCTACCTGGCGACCGAGCTGAGCGCTGCCGAGCAGCAACTCGAAGAGGACGAGGTGCTCCAGATCGAAGAGCTGCCGCTCGAGCGGGCGTTGGAGGGGGTGCACTCCGGAGAGATCGTCGACGCCAAGACGATCTGTGCGCTCGTGCGCGCAGCCAGACATCTGAACATCTGACCGAAGGGCGAGCGCCGTAGGGAGGGACAGTGGGAGAGAGACGCAGGGTTTGCGGACGGACGACGCTCTTACTCTTTGTGAAGGGTGGAATCGGGCTCCTCGTGCTGTGCTCGCTGTCGGCCGCAGCGGCCGGCGCCCAGCCTCTCGAGTTCGAGCCGGTCGCGAGCGGCCTCAGCATGCCGATCTTGGCGACCCATGCCGGCGACGGCAGCGGTCGACTGTTCCTGGTGGAGCAGGGAGGTGTGATCCGGGTGTGGGACGCCGGTGCTGTGCTGGCGACACCGTTTTTGGATCTCTCGTCCGACGTTTCGTGCTGTGCCGAGCGCGGCCTGCTCGGCTTGGCGTTTCATCCGCGCTTTGCCAGCAACGGGCGGTTCTTCGTCAACTACACCGACGGCGGTGGAGACACCGTGATCTCCGAATTTACGGTGTCCTCGGACCCCAATGTCGCGGACGGGTCCAGTGAACGAGAGCTCCTCACCTTCGATCAGCCGTTCTCGAATCACAACGGCGGACATCTGGCCTTCGGACCCGACGGCTATCTCTACATTGCGAGTGGGGACGGTGGTGATGGAGGAGATCCTCAGAACAACGGCCAGGATCTCGACAGCCTGCTCGGAAAGCTCCTGCGGATCGACCCTGACACGGGCGACGGGCCGGGTGACAACCCCTTCGCCGACGGCTCGGGTCGCGAAGAGATCTGGGCGTACGGGCTGCGCAATCCGTGGCGTTTCAGCTTCGATCGGCGAACCGGCGACCTCTACCTCGGCGATGTCGGGCAGAACGCGATCGAAGAGATCGACTTCCAGCCCTCCGCGAGCGCTGGCGGTGAGAACTACGGTTGGCGACTGACCGAGGGGTCGGCGTGTTTCAACCCGGCCTCGAACTGTGACGACGGAAGCCTCACGCCGCCGATCCTCGAATACGACCACTCCGAAGGGTGCTCCGTGACGGCCGGCTATCGCTACCGCGGCCCGGCGGAGCACACGTTGCCGCGCTTTTTCTTCTACGGCGACTTCTGCTCGGGAAGGATCTGGGGAGGCCTGTCCGACCAACTCGGCAACTGGCGGGCTCGCGAGCTGGTGAACACCAGCTTCTCGATCAGCTCGTTCGGCGAAGACGAAGCCGGCGAGGTCTACGTCGTCGACTACAGCGGAACGATCTACCGGCTGGTCGGCCGCCCCACCTTTGCGTCTGACTTCGAGAGCGGTGGCACTCGCGACTGGTCGCAGCGGCGTGGGGGGCTCGAAGTGGTGCAGCCCGGACTCGCCAAGAGTGAGAACGCGCTCGAGGTGCCGGTAGACGGCAGCTCGACCGCGCGCTTCCTGCGCTCGCGGGAGCCGACGGCGGAGAGCAGCTTCTACGCTGAGTTCCGGATCAACGCGAACCGGGTCGACCTTGGCGGTGGAGAGGTCGAGATTCTGCGACTCGAGGGGAGCTCGGACCCGGTGGTCCTGACGCTTCAGCAGGATGGGCGGAAGTATTTCGTCCGCCTCTGGGCGGTCGACGGCGGCGAGCTGACACTCGTCGGCCGAACGAAGGTGCCGCGGCGGCGGGCCAAACGGATTGCGGTGGAGCTGCTGGTCGAGCGCGGGAACGGTAACGACGGGGAGGTCCGGCTGCGCAAGAACGGGCGGGCGAAGTTGACCACCAGCGGCCTCGACAATCATGGCCTGTTCGTCGAGTCCGTGTCGATTGGGCTACCGAGCGGCGCGGAGGGGACTGTCAGCGGCTCGTTCCTGATCGACGACTATCGCTCCTCTCCGTAGGGGCGCCCGCTAGGGCGAACCCTGCCGCCGCGGTACCTCGGAACCGTCCGGCTGCGCCTACCGAGACCCTGGCGTTCGTCGGTTTGCCGAGCTCGCTGCAGGGCAGGCGGTCGCTCGAGAGACCTACGCCCGGGCGGGCCGGGCGCCATGAAGAAGGGGAGCGCGGCTCTCACCACGCTCCCCGGAACTCTCGCTGCGATCTTCTGGTTAGGCCAGCTTTGCGTCGAGCGAAATCTCGACTCCAGCCAGCGCCTTCGACACCGGACAGTTCTCCTTGGCGCCGTTGGCGTGCTCGAGGAAGGTCGCCTCGTCGATCTCCGGGACGGTGGCGACCGTCGAAAGTTCGATCCGGGTGATCTGGAAGCCCTCGCCCACCTTTTCGAGGTGCGCGCGTGCTTCGGTGGAGACGCTCTCGGGCGAGAAGCCGGAACGGCCGAGGCCGGCGGTGAGAGCCATCGAGAAGCAGCCGGCGTGGGCGGCGGCGATCAGCTCTTCGGGGTTCGTGCCGGGATCTTCCTGGAAACGGGTACCGAACGAGTAGTTCCCCTCGTAGGCGCCGCTTCCCATCTTCATGGTGCCGGAGCCCCCCTTGAGGTCGCCCTGCCAACGGGCGGATGCATTGCGAACGGGCATGGTGTCTCTCCTCTGAGTTGAGTTGCTACGTGGAAGCTGGCCCCCGCGCTGGGTCGCGCCGGGGCCTATTCGTCGTTGAAGATCGCGACGTGGAGCTCGCCGTCGGCGAGCACGTAGCCGCGGTACATCGCGTCAGTATTGAAGATCAGAGCGGGGTTGCCGGCCGCATCGAGCGCGATAATGCCGCCGTCGCCGCCCGCCCGGACCAGCACACCGTGAACCACCTGATCGGCGGCCTCTCGAAGGCTCGTGTCGTCGCGCGCCAGACGGGCGCAGATGTCGAAGGCGACCGCAAAACGGATGAAGTACTCGCCGTGGCCGGTTCCCGAAACGCCGCACTGGGCGTTGGCGTAGGTGCCGGCGCCGATGATCGGCGAGTCTCCGATGCGTCCGTGGCGCTTGTTGGTCATCCCGCCGGTTGAGGTGCCGGCGGCGAGTCTGCCCTCGACGTCGAGGGCGACCGCGCCGACCGTGCCGTAGGCCGAAGCCGGTTCGGCTTGCCGCTCACGCTCGCGCGCGCGCTCGAGCGACTGCCAACGAGCCTCGGTCCAGAAGTACTCGGGATCGACGATCTCGAGCCCTTCGGTTTCTGCAAACGCCTCGGCCCCCTGGCCTGCGAGCAGGACGTGGCGCGTTTGTTCCATCACCGCGCGGGCGGCGCTGATCGGGTGGCGGATCGTCGTGACGCCGGCGACCGCTCCCGCTTCGGTTGTCGAGCCGTCCATGATCGAGGCGTCGAGCTCGTTCGTGCCGGCAGCGGTGAAGACGGCGCCACGGCCGGCGTTGAAGAGCGGGTCGTCTTCCATCTTCTGGATGACGCGCTCGACGACGTCGAGGCTGCTGGCGCCGGATTCGAGCATCTCGTAGCCGAGCGCGAGCGTCGACTCGAGCGACCGACGGTACGCGGCCTGCCGCTCGGCGCTCATCGACGAGCGCTGCATGCCGCCCGCTCCGCCGTGGATGACGAGCGCAACACCACCCGATGCAGTGGAGGCGACGGGCGCGCTCTCCTCGGCGGGGCCGCCACAGGCGGCTCCGATCAGAGCGCAGCAGGTGAGTAGACGGAGGGTCCGGGTGACCATCGGGGCGTTGTTTATCACAGGCCTGGTGGACGAATCGCCGTCTGTCGCTAGATACTCGGCGAAGATGTCGAAGGTCGGGACACGGCGCGCGGCGACGATTGTGGAGTCGCTGCAGGCGGACGCGGAGATCGGGCCTCAGCTGCGGCACTCGCTCTACCTGCCGGCGATCGAGCCGAGCTACGGCGCGCTCGACCCGAGCCTCCCCGAGCCCTTGGCGGGGGGGCTCGCTCGCCGCGGCATCGATCAGCTCTGGACCCACCAGGTGGAAGGGCTCCAGGCGGTGCGTGACGGGCGCAACGTTCTGGTCACGACGCCGACCGCCTCGGGCAAGTCGCTCGTCTTTCAGCTGCCGGTCCTCGAACACGCGCTCGGCGGTGAGCCTGGGCACGGCCTCTTCCTCTACCCGCTCAAGGCGCTCGGCCAGGATCAGCGGGCGAAGTTCGAGGCGCTGGCCGGCGCCTGCGGCTTCGAGGGCACAGGCTTCGACTGCGAGATCTACGACGGCGATACCCCGCGCGAGCGGCGCGAGCAGATTCGCAAGTCGCCGCCGCGGGTGCTCATCTCGAACCCCGACATGCTGCACCTCGGACTACTCGGGTACTGGCAGAGCTGGACGCCGTTCCTGCGCGACTTGCGCTGGCTGGTACTCGACGAGCTCCACACCTATCGAGGAATTTTCGGAAGCCATTTCCACCACGTGCTCGAGCGGCTCTTTCGCCTCTGCCGCTCGCAAGGTGCAAACCCGACCCTGATCGCCTCCTCGGCGACCGCCGCCAACGCGGGTGATTTTGCTCGTGAGCTCACCGGACAACCCTTCCAGTGGATCTCGGAGTCGGGAGCTCCGAGAGAGGGCCGTCACTTCCTGCTCTTGCAGCCCGCGGCGAGTCCCTACACTCTGGCTCTCGACCTCCTGCAGAGGCTTCTCGCAGCGGGTCTCAAGACCATCGTCTTCACCAAGGCGCGCCGGATCACCGAGCTCCTTTACCAGTGGCTTCGCCAGCAAGACCCGGCGCTCGCGAAGCGGGTCGGTTGCTACCGGTCCGGCTTTCTGGCCGAGGAGCGTCGCGAGATCGAGACGCGACTGTTCGAAGGGCAGCTCGACGGGGTTATCTCGACCTCGGCACTCGAGATGGGAATCGACGTTGGAGGGCTCGATGCCTGCGTGCTGGTCGGCTACCCGGGGAGCATCATGGCCACCTGGCAGCGCTCCGGGCGCGTCGGCCGGGAGGGACGGGAGTCGCTGACCGCCCTGGTGGCCCTGCCCGATGCGCTCGATCAGTATCTCCTGGACCACCCCGACGAGTTCCTCGGCAAGCCGTGCGAGCAGCTGGTGGTCGATCCGCGCAACGAACCGATAAGCCGCCGCCACCTGGTGTGTGCGGCGGCCGAAGATCCGCTGCGGCGCG
Organism: Candidatus Multivoradales bacterium; assembly: GCA_965212505.1. Lineage (GTDB taxonomy): Bacteria > Acidobacteriota > Thermoanaerobaculia > Multivoradales > JAHEKO01 > JAHEKO01. The sequence continues at coordinate 2,699,646 of OZ243123.1, read as the reverse complement.
ATGCGGATGGCGACTACCTGGGCGAGCACGCGCCGGTCGTCGGGGAGCTCTTGCGCGAAACGCGGCTGGTCGAGGCCGCCGACGGCTCAGAGATCTACGCGCGTGAGTCGAGGCCCCAGCGGGGCGTCAGCCTGCGCGGAGCGGGTTCGAGCGCAACCATCCTCGACACCTCGACGCACCGAGTGATCGGTACGGTAGACGGGGTTCGCGTTCTGCACGAGTGCCATCCGGGGGCGATCTATCTGCATCAGGGCAGGCAGTACCTGGTGCGAGAGCTGGACCTCGACGCTTCCAAGGTGCATGCCGAGCCGGTGCAGGTCGACTACTTCACGACGCCGCTGACCGAGAAGGAGACGCAGATTCGCGAGGTGCTCGACGAGCGCACTGAAGGCCCGTTGTCGATGCGGCTCGGGCGACTGCAGGTTTCAGAACGGGTCGTCGGGTACCAACGGAAGAAGATCCAGGGGCAGACGGTTCTCGATCAGCACTCTCTCGACCTGCCTCCGGTTCGCTACGAGACGGTTGGGCTCTGGTGGTTGGCGCCGCGCGCGGTGGAGGAGACGCTCGAACAGGAGGAGCGACACTTCATGGGATCGCTTCACGCCTCCGAGCACGCTGCGATCTCCCTCTTTCCGCTGCACGCGCTCTGCGACCGCGGCGACATCGGCGGTATCTCCCTGCCGCGGCACGCGCAGACTCGGTGCGGAACGGTCTTCATCTACGACGGACACCCCGGCGGCGTCGGCATCGCGGCGCGTGGCTACCAAGAGCTTCCGCGGCTCTTGGATCGAGTGCTCGCCCTCCTGGAGGAGTGCGAGTGTGATGACGGCTGCCCCTCGTGCGTTCAGTCGCCGAAGTGTGGGAACGGCAACCGGCCGCTCGACAAGGCGGGCGCGGCGCATCTGCTCAAGGTGCTGCTCGGTCGAGAGGAGCCGGTAGCGGAGGTTGTCCCGCCCAAGCTTGCGGAATTGGAGGCGTCGGACGCGCCGGCGCTCGAGTCCGAGGCGCCCCAGCGGTTCGACGAGTCGGGCCGGGTGGCAATGCCCGAGGTGGAACCGCCAGCCGAGCCCGAGGCTCCGCGCAGGTCTGTGCCACAGTCTTCGAGTCGGCGCGAGAGTGAACGAGCCTTCTGGGCGTATCTCGACGAGCCCGAGGCTGAGCAGGTGCCGCCCACACCCCCGGCATCTGCCGAGACGACTCCTGCCGACACGGAGCGGCGTCCCGTGGGCGCGCCCAGCGACTTCGGTCCGATTCGACTGCCCGTCCGGCTCACGGACGTGCACGACACCGTTCTGTTCGACCTCGAGACCCGGCGGTCGGCAGCCGAGGTGGGTGGCTGGGGCCGCGCCTACCGCATGCGAGTGGCGATCGGTGTTGTCCTTCATCTCGAGGAGGGCCGGTTCGAGGTCTTCGATGAAGAGGGGGTTCCGGAGCTGATCGCACGGCTCGAGAAGGCCGACCTCGTGATCGGGTTCAACATCAACCGATTCGACTACTCGGTGCTGAACGGCTACACCGGCATCGACTACGTACGCCGCCTACCGACCCTGGACCTCCTCGACGAAATCCATCGGCGAATCGGTTTCCGAGTAGGTCTGGCTCATCTTGGCCAAGAGACGCTCGGCCACGGCAAGACGGCCGACGGCCTCCAGAGCCTGGCCTGGGTCCGTGATGGACGCCTCGACCTGGTCGAGGAGTACTGTCGGGCCGACGTCGAGCTGCTACGCGATCTCTATCTATTCGGCCGGCGAATGGGCTATCTCGTCTACCGAGACGCCGAGGGGCGGCGAGTCAGGCTTGCGGTCGATTGGTAGGCGTGGCTAGCTCGGCTGAGCGACGAGAGCGATTCGCTCTCGGGTCGAGACCACCACGCCGCCAGGACGCTCGACGGTGACCGCGAAGAGGTACGGCTCCTCGACCGAGACTCTGGCGTCGATCGCGACCACCACCTCGTCACCGAGAACGTCGAAGACGCCGCCGTCGACTGGGTAGCGCTCGTCCCTCGCCTTGTCGAAGATCCAGAGCTGGTACTGATACTCGGTCGGCTCGTTGACCGCGAGGCCGGAGAAGCGCATGAAGCCTTCCTGGCGCGTGTTGTCCCAGATCACCGAGCCCGAGGCGAGGGTCGCCGTCGCGTCTTCGGTCGCCGTCCAGGCGAGTTCTACGGTGCCGGGCCGCTCGAGGAGAGAACCGGAGGTGGCCGCTTGAACGGCGGTCTCTGCCGGGGTGGCCGGCGGGCCGCTCAGACGTGGCCACCATCCAATCAAGGCGAGCAGTAGAGCTGCCGCCGCTGCCCACCCGGCGAACGACTGGCGGTTCGCCTGCGCCGCTATCGGTGCTTCTGTCTCCTCGAGTTGCCACTCCGCTGCCGCGGCGACGAGTCGGTTCCGGAGTCTCGAGGGCATCGGTCGTAGAGGACCGAGTAGCGCTAGATGGAACGCCGCGGCCGCCTGCTCGAAGCCGTTCGGGTCGACCTCCGGGAAGTCGGCCAAGAGACGGGTGAGGCGGCTCGACTGATCCGCGGACAGTCGCTCGACCGAGCCGATCGCGAGCATCCGCAGTAGATCGTCTCTGCGGCGATTCATGCCGTCTCCGCGTCGGACTTCTGGTCGAGCTCGGCGACGCGAGAGCGAACCAGGTTCAGGCCTCGGAAGATGTGAGACTTGACCGTTCCAATCGGGATGTCGGTTTCGCTCGAGATCTCGCTGTGAGACATCCCCTGGTAGATCGAGAGCTCGATCACTTTGCGTTGGTCCGGGCGCAGCTCGCCAAGGAGCCGTTTAGCGACCTCTGCCTCGGCCCCGCGCTCGGTAGCGATGTGGCTGTTGTCGGCAGGATCCGGCCGATCTTCCGGGAACGCCACCAGCCTGGGCCGTCGAGTTGTCTTTCTCAGTCCGTCGATCAGGCGCCGTCTGGCGACCATGGCGATGAACGTCTTCTCTGACGCCTTGGAAGAGTCGAAGCGCGCGGCGTTCTTCCAGAGTGAGAGGAAGATCTCCTGCACGGCGTCCTCTGCGTCGGCCGGTGTGCGCAGGAAGTCGCGCGCCAGGCTCCAGACCAGGCCCCCGTACTCGTCGATGCAGTCCTGGACCGCCGTCGCATCGTTCGCCGCGATGCGCCCGAGAATCGAGGTGTCTGTCTCAGCCTGGTCTGATCGCATGTGGGTGGAGTCTAAGACGAAGGCCGCGGGACGAGGAAGCCCCGCGGCCGTCGAGGGGTGGGTCATTGGGGCAGAAGGACGCTGTCGATGACGTGAATGACGCCGTTGGAGGCTTGGACGTCTGCCTGCAGGACCTTCGCGTCGTTGATCTTGACGCCGGAATCAACCGATTCGAACGTCAGGTTGCCGCCCTGGAGTGTGGCGGCGCCGGAGGTGGAAACGACCGAGCCGCTGGGCAAGTTCCCCGGGACGACGTGGTAGGTGAGGATCGCAGTCAGCTGGTCCTTGTTCTCGGGCAGTAGCAGCGACTCGACCGTGCCGGCGGGGAGCTTGCGGAACGCCTCGTCCGTGGGGGCGAAGACGGTGAACGGTCCGTCGCCCTTCAAGGCGTCGACGAGATCGGCAGCTTGCAAGGCCGCGGCGAGCGTGTCGAACGAGCCCGCGGCGACCGCGGTGTCGACGATGTCGGAGGTGTTCGAGGGGCTGGTGGTACTGCCGGCGAAGCCGAGGCTCGCAACCAGGAGCAGGGCGAAGCCGGTCAGAAGGGTCATATGAAAGCGCATGGTCGTGTTCTCCAGGGTGTGAATTCCAAGTGAGTGTGATTACCGAGAGGCGACGACGGGTGCGCACCGGACGACTTCCTCACCGCCTAGTTCGGCGGTAGGTTCACCTTGGATGCAGGCGACGCTCGACTAGACGAAGTAGCCGAGAAAGTCGATCAGCGGCCGCACGAGACCGCCCAGCGGGCGCTGCTCGCGGGCGAAGTCGCTCGGCTCCGCCTTGGGTCCGTAGAGCGTCTCGTGTCGAGCGGTGGAGCGCTGCTCCAATCCGACTTCGACGTTTGCCCTACGCGCGCCGCCGGAGCGCAGCCAGCGGAGTATCTGGGCCAGCTCGCCGTGGTCGAACCAGACCCCGTGGTCGCGACAGGTGTCGACGATCACGCCGCTCTTGCGTCCGTAGTTGCGGCGATGCATCAGCGTGCAGCACTCGGGGCAGGGCCGGTAGAGGCGGGTGCCTGCCTCGATCGGTCGAAGCGGCACGTCGGCGCTGCCGGCGACGCCGGCGCCGAGTGCTTCGACGGCGGTCTTCACCTGCTCGGCGTCGGAGGCCAGCTGCGCAAAGAGGTCGGCGCCGACCCACATGCCGGCGCAGGCGCCACACTCGAGCACCGCGAGCTGGCGCTCGTCGAGACGGCGCGAGATCAGCTGGGCGCCCTCACAGGCGGGGCACTCGAACTCGGTTCGCTCTCCCACCGTCGCCTGGGGGGAGATCGACGTGCCGCAGGAGTGGCAGTAGCGGCCTCGGTCGCTCACCCGAGCCATGCAGCCAGGGCAGATCGTGTGAAGGTCGCGCTCGTGGAGGGTGAAGGAGGAGTCGCAAAACGCGCAGCTACTCCTGGAACCGTCGCGCGGCGCTCCGCAGGCTGAACAGCGGACGACCGCGGCCTCGTGAGGTTTGGGTTCCGGCACGGTGACCACCTCTCCGCAGCCGCAGTGCACGTGGTCACCGGACTTCGACGAGGTGGCGTCGAACTGCATCGAGCAGGCCGGACAGGCGACAATCTGGCGGAGCGGCTGCGCCATGATCTACACAGCCTACGCAGGCGGCGCCGCCGCGTCTGTGAAGCCTGTCGCCTGCTATCGTTCGCCGCGGTGTCCATCCGATCCATCCTGCTCATGCTCCTGCTCGGCTTTGCTGTCGGAGCGTTCCTCTTCTTCTTCCTTCAGGGGGGGGTTCCAGGGCTTCCGACGTCGCCGTTCGGCAAGTCCGAGGAGCGGATCTCGCTGATCGAGGAGGCGTCGGTAGCAGAGCGCCGCCTTCTGGCGCGCTATCCCCAGCTTCGCCCGCGTCGACGCGAGCCCGGGACGGACGAACTGACGGTTCGCCTACGCGCCCACGATCTGCGCGACCTCGCGCTGGCCGGGTTGGCGCGCGATCCAGACGGAGAGCGTCTGCTGCACGTGAGCCGCGCGCTCGACGTCGAGATCGGCGACGGCGAGGTCGGCATCGAGCTGCTGGTGAGTCTCGAAGAGGTGCCGAACCAGCTCCTCACGGACAAAGAGCGGGAGCGGATGAAGGAGCTCGAGGACTGGATGATGTTCTTGGGTAGCGAGCTGCCGATTGGCGTCTACGGTCGACCGGAGGCCAACGAAGGGCGCATTCGGCTGGGGGGACAACCGCGCGTCGAAGTGTCGATCATCAAGCTGTCGATCGACACCGTCAGCGACCGACTCGGCATGACGCGCGACGAGTTGGAAGAGTCGCTCGAGCTGGAGTGGCCGGGGTACGAGGTCCTCGACGTGATCGTCGAAGAGGGCGAAATCGAGTTGGTGGTGCGCACTGCCTGAGCTACGGCGTGCGGTCTCACGTTGGGAGATCGTCAGCTACTCGCTGAACGACGTCATCGGCAGCGGGGTCTACCTCCTGCCGGCGGCGGCTGCGGCGCTACTCGGCCCGTCGAGCCTCTGGGCCGTCGCGCTGGCTGGGCTGGCGGTTCTGCTGATTGTTCTCTGTTTTGCCGAGGCGTCGACTCACTTTCGCGAGGCCGGGAGCGGCTACCTCTACGCGCGAACGGCCTTCGGCGATTTTGTGGGTTTCGAAGTCGGCTGGATGACCTGGCTGGCGCGCGTGGCGTCGGTTGCGTCGCTCTCCGCCGGGTTCGCTCAGGCCGTCTCCTACTGGTGGCCGGCTGCGGAGTCGGGGGCCCCTCGAGCCGTCACCGTCCTCGTACCGCTACTCGTATTGACCGCAATCAACGTCCTCGGCGTCAAAGCGAGCATTCGCACCGCGGTCGGCATGGTGGTCATCAAGGTCTTGCCACTTCTCGTCTTTGTCTTCGTGGGCCTCACCCTGGCGTCGGCCCCGGAGGTGAGGGCTCAGGAGGCGACAAAGCCCGGTGGTCTCACCGGCGCGGCTCTCCTCCTCCTCTACGCCTATGCGGGGTTCGAGAACACGTCGGCGCCGGCGGGGGAGTTCCGCCGGCCACGGCGTGACATCCCGTTCGCGTTGCTCGCCCAGATCGGACTCGTGACCGTGCTCTACGTCGCGGTGCAATGGGTTGTACTCGGCACTCTGCCGCAGGCGGGAGCCTCGCAGACGCCGCTCGCTGACGCCGCGGGTCGTTTCCTCGGTTCCTGGGGTGGCTGGATGCTGACCGTCGGCGGTGCGATCTCGATCCTCGGCACCAACCACAACACGATCCTGGCGGGACCGCGATATCTCTACGCGTTGGCCCAAGACGGCTACGGTCCGAGTGCGTTGGCGCAGGTCCATCCGCGATTCAGAACCCCGGCCAACGCCATCCTGCTGCAGTCGGCGATCGCCATCCCGCTCGCCCTCACCGGTAACTTTGTCGGCCTGGCGGCGCTGTCGGTTGTCGCTCGACTGGCGACCTATTTGGGTACCGCTGCGGCGGTACCGGTTCTGCGCCGGAAGCTCGGCTCTCCGGAAGGACGGTTTCGTCTGCCGGGCGGAGCGGCCATTCCGATCGCCGCCTGTCTGCTGGCGTTGGTGTTTGCGGCGAGTGCCAAGCCCGAGAGTCTGGTCGCAGCCGCGATCGCGCTTGGGGCGGGTGCGCTGATCTACCGATTCTGGCGTCGCGACTCGGCGTGACTCAACTCGAAGGTCGCGTCGTCGCCCAGAAGCCGTAGAACGCCAGGACGGCGACGAGTCCCCAAGCGACGATCGAGGGCCCGCTCCACCAGATCGATGGGTCGATGGCGACCGGGATCAGCATCACGCTGTTGAGCGTGAACGCGGTAGCGGCCAGAGCGAGCATGCCGACGCCAGCCCCGATCGAAAGCAGAAGGATCGGCTGGAGAACGTTTGGGAGGTCGACGCCATCAGGCTGAAAGAGCACGTTGAACCCGACGACCAGAACAGCCGCAGCCGCCACGGCTAGCCACGGATTCTTGAGCAGAGCGCGGAAGGTGACGAGCCAGAGGATCAAAACGAACACGAGCACAGGTGGGATGACCCCGACGGCGTTGGCGATGACGGTGGGGACCCCGTCGATCGGCCCCCAGCCGTGGGGAGGGACCCAGATCAGACGCGGGCCACCTGAGTGCGTGAGATTCCAGATGGACGTGAGGAAAATTGCGGCGTTGCCGACCGCGACTCCGATCAGAACGTCACGACCCACCAGAGCATCTGCGAACTGCCCCTGAAGGAGTCGGGTCCACGAGGTAAGCGCTCGTGGCCAGTGCCGGCGGGCGAACGGCTCGATCGTCATGTACAGCAGCCAGAAGAGCACTGCGAACATCAGCGAAGAGGCGAGCAGCGAGAAGAGCTGGCCCATCGAAGGCGGAGCGGCTCGGAGGTCGATGGTGACCAGGCCCGCCAGGAGCCCTGTGCACGCGATGTACGTTGCCAGTCGGAGGGCGCCGTTGCGGTCTCCCTTGCCGGACCGGTAGTGCCGATAGGCGAGCACTCCGCCGACGACCCAGACCGAGGCCAACAGGAGGAGTGCCAGGGTGTAGCGCGGACCCATCGCACCGGCGACGTCGAAACGTGGTTCACCGTCGTCGAGCGACCACCAGACGAGCTGTCCGGCTTGTGACGCTGCGTGGACAGTGACGGGTCGGCCGGCGGCACCTGGATACCTTCCGGACCAGGCTCGCAGCTCGTCGGCATAGTGGGGAGGCGCTCGACTGGGAGTGACCGACTCGAACTCCTCGATCTCGAGCTCCGCGGCCTCGAAGTACGAGCTCATGTCGAACGCCGAGTCCTGTGGTGCGGCAAGCTCCCGCGGCACCAGAAGGGAGCGCAGCCGGCCTTGGCCGTCGAGCTCGACCGTTGCGACACCGGGAGTGTTGAGGGGAGGGTCGCGCCGTCGGACCTTCCAGGACCATCGCCCGACCGTGCGAATCGGCCGGTCGGAAGAGCGATACCAAAAGGTGATGAAGGTGGGCCGTCCGCGAGAGAGCTCGCGCCACTCCTCGAGCGATCGCCTCTCGGTGAGCTCGGTCAGAGTCCATCCAGTGTGCGCCCAACCACGGCTCGCGAATCTTCGCTCCCAGCCGACTTCGGCGAGCAGCTCGCTCGCTCGGTGGGCGAGTACCTCGGGCTCGAGCGGAGGAGCGATCGTCGGGGCGAGACCCAGCGAGCGGGTGTAGACGGCTCCTACGAGGAGGGCAAGGCCGGCGAGGAGAAGACCCACGGCTTTGGGTCTCGAGAGACTCTCCTGACCTGCAGCTCGCGCCACCATCTCGGGTGAGGGCGTCTCTCCCGCTGCGAGGGCCGCAGCGATGGGGTCCCCGCCTGGAAGTGCCGCCGAGACGCTCAGAGCCGATTGCGGCCGCGCGTCCGGAACGCGCTGCAGGCATTTGCGCAGGACTCCGTCGACCAACGGGTCGATGCCACTCACGTCGGTGGACAGCGTTTCTGGGTCGGTCGAGTCGTGAAGCGACCTGAGCTCGGCGGCGGTCTTGGCTCGGAAGGGAGAGCGACCGCTGAAGGTTTCAAAAAGCACGAGTCCGAGCGAGTAGATGTCGCTTGCGAAGGAGGTCTCTCCATCGCTCAGCTGCTCTGGCGCCATGTAGGCGGGTGTGCCGACGATCTCTGGGCCCAGGTCCGCTGCGACCTCCGCGAGGCCGAAGTCGCTCAGCTTTGCGCGCCCTTCGCCGTCGATCATCACGTTGGCAGGTTTGATGTCGCGGTGCAGCACGCCTCGCTCGTGGGCCGCGGCGAGACCCGCGCAGAGTTGCCGTGCGAGCTCCAAGGCCTTGTCTTGAGGGAGTCGTCCGATGCGCTTGATCAACGATGCGAGATCTTCGCCGTCGACGTACTCCATGGTGAGAAAGGGCGCGCCGTTCGCCTCTCCCAGGTCGTGAACGCGCACGACGTTGCGATGTGTGATCTGCCGGGCGGTCTTCACCTCTTGATGGAAGCGGGCGAGTGCAGCGCCGTCGTTGGTGAGGGCCGGAGGTAGGAACTTGAGCGCGACCGGTTCTCCCAGTCTCAGATCGTCTGCTCGGTAGACCTCGCCCATCCCGCCTCGACCGAGAAGCGAGACGATGCGATAGCGCGCGTCGACGATCTCACCGGGCGTGAACCGACCCCCGTCGATGGCGCCAGAAGTTGGCGAAGCTCCGCCATCGTGGACGAGCGTCTCATCGTCCAGGTGGGCGTCCGTCGGGCGCTCGGTGTCGGCCATGAAGCGGCGCCATTGTAGCTCGCAACCGACTCGGTCTCGGATGCCTTCCGACGTGCCAGTCAGCTGATGCCGTTGCGGAGGGCACAGCCGATGCAACGTTGGCGACGTTCAGGGGTCTCAGCCCATATGAGGCGACATCTCTGGCATCGAGTCGCCCGAGTCGTTGGGCTCGGCGTCGGTCTTTCTCTCCTTCTCGGCTCGCCTTCTGCTGCGGAGGAGGCTCCGGGTCTACCGGCTTGGCTGGAGCTCTCGCCGGGGGCGTTTCCGGTCGGCTTCCGACAGGTCGAGAACCTCGATCGCTCTCGTACCTTCGGCGGGGAGACCGAGTTCCGACCGATCCAGACGTGGATCTGGTATCCGGCCACCGACGCGGCCGAGGCGCCCTTGCGGTATCGACGCTACGTTCACCTCGGGGCGAGTCGGACAAGTCGGATGGAAGGTGAGTCCGGCCGGCAGGGGGCGGAGCGTCGTTTCGTGCGGCGGAGCCTTCGCCAGGGTGGCAATCAGGAGTTGATCGACGCTCTTCTCGCCATGCCGACCCTTGCCGTCGAGAACGCGGAACCGGCGTCCGGGCCGTTCCCGACCCTCGTCTACGCCGCCGGCTACGACGGCCCCGGCTACGAGAACTCGGTTCTGTGCGAGTTCCTGGCCAGCCACGGCTACGTGGTTGTCGCTTCGCCCTCGGTCGGTGCGCGTTCAGCCGGCATGTCGTTCGAGGCCGCGGACCTCGAAGCGCAGGTGCGCGACGTGGAATGGCTCCTCGGCTGGTCGAGCGCTCTTCCAAGTGTCGACCCCGAGCGCATGGCCACCGTCGGCTTCAGCTGGGGCGGGCTGGCCGCAATTCTGGCCGGAACCCGTCACGACGCCGTGGACTCCGTGATCGCCCTCGACGCACCGCTCGAGCACTTCGGCACCGACGGCATCCACGGGACCGACGGCTCCCAACTCCAGGTGCCACTCCTGGCGATGATCGCCTGGAGCGACCACCACGACTACGAGTTCCTGCGGCGCAAAGAGTACGGCGACACACGGGTGGTCAAGTTCAACATCATCGGCCACCGCAACTTCGGTTCCGACGGCATGATGGGACTCGATCTGACCGGCTCGGAGGAGAATTCGGCTTACTACGGCCGGGTCGGGGCTCGAATCGAGGCCGGGTATCGCGCGGTGCTCCTTCAGACTCTCTGGATGAGCGACGGCTACCTGAAGGGAGATCCCGAAGCGCTCGCTCGGATGTCGTGTTCGCCCGAAGAGCACGGTTTCGAGCCACGGGACTATCTTCCGATCTTGAAGGCGGGGAGGCCGGGTCGACCGCCGGTGCCCTCGGACTTCATGCGGCTACTTCAGGCTGGAGAGGTCGAAAACGCGCTGGCTCACTACTACCGTCTCGAGATCGAGGGTGAGCGCGATCGCCCCCTCTTCGATCTGATGACGATGAGGGAGTACGCCTACTACTACTTGGGAGAGGGGGAGAACCGCCTGGCTTCGAGCCTCTTCTGGCTCAACGTCCGCGAGCATCCGGAGAACTCGATGGCGGTGTTCCACTTGGCCGAGTTCTACCGCCGACAGGGCTCCCACCCCGAGGCGCGGACGTACTACGAGCGCGCGCTCGAGATCGATCCGGAAAACGGACGCGCTGCCCGGGCGCTCAAGGCCCTCGACGAGGTCACGAGCGAACCGTAGTCCCATGAGTTGCGGCTCGTCCGAGTCGCTAGCGGGCCAGCGGCGACATGAGCCGCTCCTGCGGCAGCCCGGCGATCTCTCGCAGCGCCGCTTCGACGTATCGCTCGACCATCACGCCCCGCCAGTGGGTGAGAAAGTCGGTGTTGTCCATCGGTGTCGCGACCTTGCGGGCCAGACGGCCGGCTTCTTCCAGCGTCTCTGGCTCGAGCCGGGTGCCGGCGAGGAGTGTCGACGCCTTCTCGGCGAAGAGCGGTTGAGAGCCGACCGATCCGAGCCAGATGCGCGCTTCGGCGACCTCGTCTCCGTCCATCCAGACGGCCGCGCCCACCGACAGCACTCCAAAATCGATGGAGCCGCGGCGCCTGAGTTTCCAGAAGCTCGAGCGGCATTTACCGGCCGCGCTCTCCGCTGGCACCAGGACCTCGGTCAGGATCTCGTCGCGACGTTTTGTCATGTATTCGATGCCGTCGTTCTGGTAGAGCGACTCGAGCGGGATCGTCCTCTCGCCCTCTGTCGAGACGAGCCGGACCTGCGACTTGAGTGCGGAGAGGATCGGAGCTGAGTCGGAGGCCGAGTGTGCCCAGCACTTGGGCGAGTTGGGCGCGACCCAACAGACGGTGCCGTCTTCCTTCATGCAGTAGTCGATCGACCGCCGCCACTCTTCGGTCTGGTTGTAGTAGGTGCACCGCGTGTCGACGCAGAGGTTGCCGCCGATTGTGCCCATATTGCGCAGTGGCGGCGAAGAGATCGACTCGACAGCGCGGGCGACGGCCGGATAGCGCTCGACGACGATGGGGTCGGCCTCGATGGTGTCGAGTGTGGTCGTGCCGCCGATGCGGAGAACGCCGCCGTTGCGGACGCCCGCAATCTCGGGGATGCGCATGAGCGAGACCACGGTCTCGGCCTCCTGGTGTCGCCGCTTCATGTTCGGCCAGAGGTCGGTGCCGCCGGCCACGAGCCGGGCGGACCTGCCCTCGCCGGCGACGATCGCGGCCGCGTCGTCGAGCGTCTTCGGCATGCGGAATTGGAACGGCGGGAGTCTCAGCATGATCGTCGTTCTCCGGGAGCTCGGTTCGAGTCCGTCATCGGGTGGTCAGATCCTTCTTGCCCTTGAGCGCCTCTTCGCGCTCGGCCATGGTGCCGCTCGTGGCTCGCTGACTGTCGTGCCGTTTGCGCTCGAGCTCGTCACTTGCGCGACCGTCGCCTCCCTCGGCCGGTGTCGCCACGTGGGTTGTCTCGCCGAAGTCGATGTCGGGAAACGCGGCCGGACCAAATCGAGGCTCGGCGCCCTGGCGCTTGGCCTCGAGAGCCTTGAGGATCATGTGCGGCTGAATCGGCACCTGGTCGATGCGTACGCCGACGGCGTCGAAGACCGCGTTTGCGAGCGCCGGTGGAACCGGTAGGAGTGGTCCCTGGCCGACCTCTTTGGCCCCGAACGGGCCGCGCGAGTCCGGATCTTCGATGATGTAGCTGGTCACCGGCGGCATCTCGTGGAATGTCGGACTCTTGTACTCGAGGAGCGACGGTGCCTTGTGGACCAGGGCGTTCGAGAGGCGCTTCGGCAGACGGCGAAACACCTGCTCTTCCATCATCGCCTCGCCGAGGCCCATGTAGATCGAGCCTTCGATCTGCCCCATGACGAGGGCTGGGTTGATCGACCGGCCGATGTCGTGCGCGATCCAGACGTGGACCGGACGGTAAAGGCCGGTCTCCGGATCGACTTCGACCTCGAGCACGCAGGCGGAGTAGGAGTAGGTGGGGGACGGGCCGACTCCGGCGCCCTTGAAACGGCCGGGCGAGCGCGGGGGAGTGTAGGAGCCGACGGTGCCGAGCGTGCCGAACTGCGCCTCGGCGGCGATGCAGGCGTCGGCGAAGTCGAGCCCTCGCTCGGGGTCTTCGGCGTCGAACACCCGACGATCGGCGAATACCAGTCGGTCCTTGGGCACTTCGAGCCGCTCGGCGGCCGCGCTTGCGAGCATCTCCTTGGCTCGCTCAGCCGCTTCGATGGCGGCGTTGCCCATCATCAGTGTCACGCGCGAGGAGTAGCTCCCGAGATCGACCGGGGTCAGGTCGGTGTCGCCGACGCAAAGCCGGATGTCGTTGAGCTCGACCCCGAGCACCTCGGCAACCACAGCCGCCAGTACCGAGTCGGAGCCCTGGCCGATCTCGGTTTCGCCGCAGTAGACCGCCACGCGCCCCGAGCGGTCGAGCAGGAGCTGCACGCCGGTCTGCGGCATGTGATTCCAGTAGATCGGGAGGCCGGCGCCGCAGAGGTACGCTCCGCAGGCCAGCCCCAGGCCTCGCCCTTCGGGTAGCTTGCCGTAGCGCTCTCGCCAGCCGCTCCCCTCGACCACCGCCTCGATGCAGCGTCCTAGACCGATCGTGCCCACCTTGAGCCAGTTGGCGGTTACCGTCTCCGGCTCTTCGAGGTTCTTGAGGCGCAGGTCCGCCGGGTCGATCCCCAGGGAGTGGGCGGCCTTGTCGAGGTGGATCTCCCAGCCGAAACGCGGCTGGGGTGTTCCATGACCGCGTTTTGGGCCGCACGGGGGCTTGTTCGTGTAGGCGCGCACGCCGTCGAAGCGATAGTTGGGCAGCTTGTAGGTCACCGTTTGAAGCGCGCCGGTGTAGTACGTCGAGGCCACGCCGTAACTGCCGTATGCGCCGCCGTCGAGGGCGGTCTTCAGGTGCTGGCCGGTGATCGTGCCGTCCTTCTTGAAGCCGGTCTTGAGCCACATCTGCACAGGATGACGACCCCGGTGGCAGTAGAAGACCTCCTCCCGCGTGAGCACAACCTTGACCGGGCGGCCGAGCTCGAGCGCCATCTTGGCGGCGACGATCTCGTGATTGAACGGATCGCTCTTGCCGCCGAAACCGCCGCCGTTGGGGCAGGCGACAACTCGAATCCGAGAGGCCGGGATGTCGAGCACCTTGGAGAGCGCACGGTGGACGTAGTGGGGCGTCTGAGTCGACGAGTAGACCGTCACCCGATCGACGTCTTCCGCGAGGGCGACGGCGGCGTGTTGCTCCATCGCCAGGTGAGTGTTGCCCTCGTAGTAGCAGTCGTCTTCGAGCAGGAGGTCGGCGTCTTCGAAGGCCGCCTCGACGTCGCCGAATTCGAGCGATGCGAGCTTGTGGATGTTGCCACCGGCCCGGCTGTAGTCGTGAATGCGGGGCTCAGCGGTCGCGATCGCCTCTTCGACGGAGGCGATGGTTGCCAACGGCTCGTACTCGACCTTGACCTTGAGTGCCGCCTCGTAAGCGGCGTCTTCGGTTACCGCCGCGACCGCCGCGACCGGGTCGCCGACCATGCGCACCTTGTCGGGGCAGAGTGCGTGTTCGTCTTCGGAGACTGGCAGGATGCCAAAGGTGTTCGGCATCGACTCGCCGGTCAGCGAGCCGAGGTAGCCCGGCACCTCGGCCGCCTCGGAGAAGTCGATCGAGACGATGCGGGCGTGCGGGACGGTCGAGCGGACCAGTCGCATGTGGCACATGCGAGGAAAGCTGAGGTCGTCGGCGAACCGGGTCGCCCCGGTGACCTTGGCCCGACCGTCGACGCGTCGGAACGGCTTGCCGATCAGTTGGGTGTCGCGCTCCTTGCGCTCTTCGGGTGTGCGTACCGGCTCAGCCATCGTGTGCCTCCTCGGCTGCCGGGCCGGTAACGGCTCCTGGGGCGTCTCCGTAGAGCGTCTCGGTCGACGGCTCCCAGTCCTCGCCGCGCTTGATCGCTGCGGCGCCCTCGACCGCCTCGAGTATCTTCATGTACCCGGTACAGCGGCAGAGGACTCCAGCAAGGGCCTCGCGGGTCTCCTCCTCGGTGGGCTTCGGGTTCGACTCGAGGAGCGCTTGCGCAGTCAACAGAATAGCTGGGGTGCAGTAGCCGCACTGCGCCGCCCCGAGGTCGGCGAAGGTCCTTTGCAGCGGACTGAGCTCGTTGGCCTCCTGCATCCCCTCGACGGTGTCGATCGAGCGGCCCTCCATCTCGGCCGCGAGGACAAGGCAGGAGAGGATCGGCTTGCCGTCGATGAGCACCGTACAGGTACCGCACTCGCCGAGCTCACAGCCGTGTTTGGTCCCGGTCAGCCCACACTCCTCGCGGAGCACCTCGAGCAGGGTGTGGTGAGTCGGGAAGGCGACACGGCGTTCCTCGCCGTTGATCGCCAGGGTCATCGTGGTCGTCTCGTCCGACATCAAGCGTCTTCCTCCGGTCGGGCTGCGAGCCCGCGAATCAGCAGTTGGGCGAACTCGGAGCCGATCTCTGCGGCGCTTCTGCGTCCCTCGCTCCGGAACCACTTCACCGTCCAGTTGAGCGCGCCGAGCAACGCCATGGCTGCAACGTGCGGATCCGTCGCGCGCAGCGAACCGTCTTCGATGCCCTGGCGGATCAAACGACGGTAGACGCGCTCGTAGCGGTCTCGTGCCGGCTGGATGCGGCTTCGCCATGAGTCGTCGAGCGCTTCGACCTCCAAGTGAGCGAGCGAACCCGGCGAGGTCTCGTTGAGGAGCTCGATGTGGCCGACGATCAGTCGCTCGAGTTTGTCGCTCGCACTCCCAGCGCCCTCGGTCACGCGGTCCGCGAGCTCCAGCAGGCTGCCGAGCGCGTCTTCCTGACAGAAGGCGAGGAGGGCCTGCTTGTTCTCGAAGTAGTAGTAGAGATTGCCGACGTGCATGTCGAGCTCAGCGGCGATCTCGCGCATGCCGGCGGCGTGGAGCCCCGATCGTCGGAACACGCGGGCGGCACCCTCGAGGATCTGGCGTTTGCGCTCGACGGCGCGATCGGTCTCGTGGGGACCGACAGCTGCCATGGTTTGAACCATCGTTCAAATTGTGTCGGAGTCCTGATTCCCTGTCAACAGGAGGGCGCTGGTCTGCGACGGCTTTCTCGGTTGCCGTCGAATTCCCTCTTCTGCCGAGTCGGGAGCTTGGTGCCCGCGGCTCGGAGCTGCGCGCCTGCGCTCGGCATCATTGCTCACACGCGCCCTGGGGCCGGAATAGACGCTGCGCGCGCTGCAGTCGCTCTGTGCTCGGTCATTCCGGCCTTGACGGGCGCTCCTTTAGTGGCCTCCGGAGCCGAGTCACCCGCCATGTTCACGCCCGAAGAGGCGGCGGAGAGATGAAAGTTGACTGCAGGCCCCATTCGGAGCGCTGTCAGGGCGGAGTATCCGAGCACGGAGCGACTGCACCGCGCGCAGTGTGACGCCGCCTCCCGTAGGCGCGGCCCAGAAAGACGACCGTGGGAGGCGCGCTCTGGCCGCCCCTCAAGATATGCTCCCGCCGCGATGCCCACCGCGCGGCCCATTCTCATCAACATCAGCGGTCCCTACGCCGTGGGCAAGGACACGATTCTGAACGCCTTTATCTCCCGCTACGGAGATCGCGTTCATCGAGTCTCTACCGCCACGACGCGCTCGGTCTCACACGACTCCGACCCGACCTACGAGCAGGTCACGGCTGAAGAGCTCGAGCGACGGGTGGCGGAAGGCGGCTGGATCGCGAACTTCCAGCTGGGCGGCACCACCGGCTACGGCACCAGCATCGACGAGATCGAGGAGGCCGCTGGGCGGGGCCTCGTCTGCGTCCACAGCATCTACGCCGGCCCTGACGGCGCCGGCAAGCTGCGTCGCCTGATGGGTGGACGCCTGGTCTCGATCGGTCTGCTCGCGGCGCACGGTGAGGTCGACGCTCAGCTCTCGGTGCTTCGCGAGCGGCTGCTGAATCGCAGCCGAGACGACGCCGAGGCGATCGAAGCACGGATTCGGCACCAGATCGAACCGCTGCAGTACGTGCTCACGAACCCCTCGGTCGAGACGGTCGACGGTGATCTCCCCGTCTTCGACCACGTGCTCGTCAACGAAGAGCTCGAAGAGACGGTGGAAGAGGCGGTGCGCCTCTTCGAAGGCCACTTCGACCTCCGCGTCTGAAGATCGTTGTCAGAAAGCCGCGTCGGGCGGCACATAGCTAGTGACGCACACCCACAGCTCCGCCCCGGAGCCGTGCGTCACCTAGCTCTCTGACGGCTCTTCGCGGGGCCGCTCGGGCGGTGGGGAAAGCTGGGGCTTCCGGCACCCGAAGCTTCGGCGGCCCCCACCGCCTTTTTTCCGCTCAGGCGCGCAGGCCGCGGAGCAGGTCGCCGGCAGCACCAAGCGCGGGCGACAAGTCGAGCTCCGGCTGGGTCGCCTTCTGGAGCGCCAGCCCTTCGAAGAGGGCCATGAAGATCCGGGCCACCGCGCGGGGGTTCAGCCCTCGATCGAGGTCTCCCTGCGCCTGGGCCGCTGCGGCCAGCTCGGCGATCGATCGCCGAAGTCGAGCCGCCCCACGCACGTAGATCTCGCGCACCGCCGGCTGCCGCAACGCCTCGCCCCAGAGCACGATGTCGAGTCTCATGGTCTCGAGATTCTCGGGCCGGTCCAGCGCTTGGCAGAGCCGGGTCAGCCGGTCGGCCAGGGTGTTCTCGGTGATCTCTTGGTCGGCGCTCGCCTCGAGGAAGGTGTGAATGCGCTCGACTGCCATCTCCGCCAACGCCTCGACGATCTGGTCTTTGCTGTCGAAGTAGCGGTAGACCGCCCCCGGGCTGAGGTTGGCCGCCCGGCAAATGTCCTTCATCGAGGTGGCGTGAAGACCGTTGCGACTGAAGCAGCGTAGCGCCGCCTTGAGGATTCCAAATCGGCGTGCAGCGAGATGCTCGGCCGAGACCTTGGGCATGCCACATTCTAGGCGAACGGCGTAAGTGATTGATCTATTTGCATTTACCGAGATCGATAAGCCTCATCGAGCTTTTGGAAGAGGCTGCGCTGAGCTAAGATGGAGGGTGGAAAGAAGGCTTCTCTTATATTTTTTTGCTGTTAGGTCATTCGGTGTATCGCCCTAGACACGTGTGCTCAGGCGACCGGACCTCCGGGCCAACACCGGCCCCGGGGGAAGGAGGACGGTCTCACTGTCGAAAAGTCCCAGAATTCTTCTGATTGACATCGACGAGCACGACCGGGCATTGGCGGCCCTGGCGATCTCGAGAGACTTCCCGGACGCGCGGATCCGGGAGGTCGACGATGCTGTCGGTTTTGCGAAGGCGCTGGCGCGCGAGCAGCTCGATCTCGTGCTGACCGAGCACGAACTCGGCTGGTCGGACGGCCTGCGGGTACTCGAGAGCGTGCGGGAGAGTCATCCCGAGCTGCCGGTGATGTTCCTGACCGGCACGCGGGACGAAGAGCTGGCGGTCGAAGGTATGAAGGCGGGCCTGGTGGACTGTGTCTTCAAGTCGTCGAAGGCCTACGTCGGACTGGGTGCCGCGGTGGCCGATGCCCTCGAGCGGTCGGCGACCGAGCGCCTGGTGGCAAAGAGCGAACCCTGGTTGCAGACGCTGCTCGACCGAGCCGGTGTCGGCGTCTTTCGGTCGACGCCCGACCAGCGCCTGATCGAGGCGAGTCCCGCGCTGCTCCGCCTGCTCGGCGTGAACTCGGTCGCCGAGGCGCTCGAAGTCGAGTTGCCGCTGCAGTCGTTCCGTACCGACAGCCCCGCCGAGCGCCCGACCCGTGTGAGCGCACGCGGCGAGCTGCAGGCGAGGGCGGTAGAGCTGGAACGCCCCGACGGCGCCAAGGTGTGGCTCAACCTGACCGAGGTTCTGCTGCTCGATGTCGACGGCGACATCGTGGTCGACGCCTTGGTGCAGGACATCAGTCACCTGAAGCTGAGCGAGGAGCAGGCTGCGGCGCGCCTCGAGGAGCTGGAACGCACCAATAGCGATCTGACGGACTTCGCATCGGTGGCGGCGCACGAGCTGCGCGAGCCCCTGCGGATGGTGGAGAAGTACGCCGACCTGCTCAAGGAGGACACCGAGGGCAAGTTGAGCGTCGAGGGGGTGAAGTCGCTCGGCTTCGTGCGCGACGGCGCTCGCCGGTTGAGCGCGCTGCTCGAGGATCTGCTCTCGTTCACCCGCATCACCAGCGGTTGGCAGACCTACAGCGCCTGCGACTGCAACTCGATCGTGGACGACACGCTCCGCCAGTTCGAGGACGAGATCACGTCCAGCCAGGCGGAGATCCAGCGGGAGCGTTTGCCGACAATTCTGGCCGACCCGACGCAGATCGCGCAGGTCTTCCAGAACCTGATTGGTAACGCGTTGAAGTTCCGTAGCAAGCAGTCGCCGAAGATCCGGATCTCGGTGCTCCGCGGAGAGAACGAGTGGGTCTTTTCGGTACGAGACAACGGCGTCGGTATCGAGACCGACGATCTCGATGCCGTATTTACGATCTTCCGCCGGCTGCACCCGGAGTACACCGGTACCGGCATCGGACTCGCGATCTGTCGCCGGGTGGTGGAACGGCACGGAGGGCGGATCTGGGTCGAGTCGACCGCCGGCAAAGGGTCGACCTTCTCGTTCACGGTCCCGATTCGCAGTGGTAAGGCGAGTGAGCGGGGCAGTGCCGGCGTCACAGAACGGGTCCGGGAGGCGTCCTCGTGACGACACGGCCCATCAAAGTGCTGCTCATCGAGGACAACCCTGGTGATGCGCACCTCGTTCGCCGCTACCTGAGGAAGGAGCTGGGCGGAGAGATCGATCTCGAGCACGCCAATCGGGTGGCGCTCGGGTTGGACCGCCTGAGTGCGGACCCGGTCGACCTCGTGTTGCTCGATCTCAACCTGCCGGACAGTCGGGGGCTCGAGACGTTCGAACGCGTTCACGCGGGATTCCCCGACGTTCCCAAGATCGTCATGAGCGGTCAGGACGATCGCGAGCAGGCGATCGAAGCGGTGCGCCTCGGCGCGCAGGACTACCTGGTCAAGGGGCGCGTCGACACCGATCTGCTGGTGCGGGCGATCCGCTACGCGTTGGAGCGCTCTGGGCCCGAGAGTGTCGAACAGGTGGCCGACGATCGCTACGAGCTCGCCGCCCGCGGCACGCAGGACGGCATCTGGGACTGGAACCTCGAGACCGATCGGATCTATCTCTCCTCGCGCTGGGTCGAAATGCTCGGCTACACGCCGGAGGAGATCGGTTCTCATCCGGAGGACTGGCTCGGCAAGGTCCACCCGGCCGACGTCGACGGCCTGCGCCAGGCGCTCGCTGCGCACCTCGCGGACGAGGTCGAGCACTTCGCGAGCGAACACCGGATCCTCGCGCGCGACGGCACCTTCCGTTGGGTTCTGACGCGAGGGGTTGCGAGCGGCGCCGAAGGCAACCGTCGCATCGCTGGCTCGATGACCGACGTGCACGAGCGCAAGACGCTCGAGCAGCAGCTTCAGCACGACGCGATGCACGACCTGCTCACTCGGCTGCCGAACGCGGCCGTACTCCTCGACCGACTCGGTGTCGCGCTGGCCCAGGTCCGCCGCCGCCCCGAGCAGCGGTTTGCGCTGCTCTACCTCGACCTCGACCGTTTCAAGAGCGTCAACGACTCGCTTGGCCACGCGGTCGGAGATCAGCTGCTGACCGCGGTCGCTCACCGGTTGCAGGAGCTCTTGCGCCCGGGCGATACGGTCGCACGGTTGGGTGGCGACGAGTTTGCCATCCTCGCGCACGGCATCGCGGAGCCGAGCGACGCGACGCGCATCGCCGATCGCATTCATCAAGTGTTCGGGCGCCCCCTCGAGCTCGAAGGGCGCGAGGTCACGACCAGCGCCAGTATCGGCATCACCATCAGTTCACGCGGCTATCAGCGGTCGCAGGACATGCTGCGCGATGCCGATACGGCGATGTACCGCGCCAAGTCGCTCGGTCGCGCCTGTTACGCGCTCTTCGACGAGGAGATGCAGCGCAGCACGCAGGAGCTCCGGCAGCTCGAAGCCGATCTCCGACGCGCCGCGGAGCTCGACCAGTTCGAGGTCTTCTACCAGCCGTTCGTGTCGCTGCGCTCGGGTGAGCTCGAGGGTGTCGAAGCGCTCGCTCGGTGGCGCCATCCGACCCGCGGGCTGATCACGCCAGACGGTTTCTTGGATGTCGCCGAGGAGACCGGTGCCATTGCCACGATCGGCTGGTCGATGCTGCGCAAGGCGTGCGCGCAGATGGCCTCCTGGCATCAGGAGCTGCCATTCACCGAACTCCTGACGTTGAGCGTCAATGTCTCTCATCGGCAGTTGATGGAGGCCGGCTTTGTCGAGCGCGTCGAGAGCATTCTGGATCGCACCGGACTCCACGCGCCCAAGCTCCGGCTCGAGATTCGGGAGCAGGTGCTGCTCGAAGAGCCCGACGCGGTGCTCGAGAAGCTACATCGCCTCGACGATGTTGGTGTGAGACTTCATCTCGACGACTTCGGCACCGGCACCTCCTCCATTCGGCGCCTTCTGAGTCTGCCCTCCGGTACGGTCGAGATCGGCCGCCAGTTTGTAGGCGAGCTGGTGAACTCGGAGTCGGGCCTGAGTGCAGTGGAGACCCTGCTCAACATGGCGCGCGGTCTGCGCATGGGGGTGAGCGCCGAGGGCATCGAGACGGCGGAGCAGCTCGAGACCCTGCGCGAGCTGGGTTGCGATTGGGGGCAGGGCTTCTACTTCGCGAGGCCGCTCCCGGCTGACGAAGCGAGGGCGCTGGTCGCCCGTCGGCCGCGCTGGTAGGCAAAGAAAAGGCCCCGCCGGGCCGGCGGGGCCGAAAACACGCGCGCTGTGGCGCGATCAGTTGATCTTGATCTGGCGCGGCTTGACCTCCTCGGCCTTCGGAACCGAGATGGTGAGCACGCCGTGATCGAACTTCGCTTCCACCTTGCTGGCGTCGACGACACTCGGCAGGGTGAAGGCGCGCGAGAAGCTGCCGTAGGCGCGCTCCACACGATGGAACTCGTTCTTGGACTCCTCGTCGTCCCACTTGCGCTCGCCGGTGAGGGTGAGCACCTTCTCTTCGATCGTGATGCTCACGTCGTCCTTGGTCAGACCGGGGAGCTCGGCGGTGAACTCGAAACCGTCTTCGGTCTCGCGAATGTCCACCGGCGGCATCCAGCCGTTCGACTTCAGACCCTCGCGCGAGAGCGCACCAAACGGGCGGAACGAGTCATCGCCGAAGAAGTGGTCGAGGG
Source organism: Candidatus Multivoradales bacterium (assembly GCA_965212505.1). Lineage (GTDB taxonomy): Bacteria > Acidobacteriota > Thermoanaerobaculia > Multivoradales > JAHEKO01 > JAHEKO01. The sequence continues at coordinate 2,677,652 of OZ243123.1, read as the reverse complement.
TGCGAAAGAGAGGGTCGTTCGAGGGGTTGCGGGAAATGCGGGAAAGGCTGTTGCGTTTCATAGGTCGTTTCTCCTCAGTGACAGACAGACTCGGCAAGCGTCGTCTCTTGCAGTCATGAGTCGATAACACTAAGAAGTTGAGTGATATTTCCGGGAAGTCGAAATTTTTTCATATATCGTAGTGCGATAGACTAAGATGTATGCGTTGGCAAGGATGAACTGATGCTACAGCGCCCCGGAGACTCCTCTCCGGAGGCTGCGTCATCGCCTCGTTCAGCGTTTGATGGAGAGGCAAGCGCGATCGCTCTGCGGCATCGCTACCGCCGGAGCTGAGCCGCCGGAAGCGCCCGAAGGCGCGTCTCGGCGTTCGGCTGGCTCACCCCGGCCGGCTCTCAGCCGACGCCGGCCAGGTTCTCGACGGCCGATACGATTTCGACTGCGAGTTTGCCCTCGCTAACGTCCACGCGAACGGTTGAGCCATCGAACAGCTCGCCAGCGACGATCGCGCGTCCGATCTTCGTCTCGAGCTCCCGCTGGAGGAACCGCTTGAGCGGCCGCGCGCCGTAGACCGGGTCGTACCCAGACCGCGCCACCAGCTCGCGCGCCGCGTCGGTCAGCTCGAGCTTGGCGCCGTGCTCGGCGAGTCTCCGGCGGAGCGCCTCGGTCTGAAGATCGACGATCTGCTGGATCTCCCCGAGGGTCAGGCCCTTGAAGAGGAGGATGTCGTCGACCCGGTTCAAGAACTCCGGCCGGAAGTGGCCGCGGAGCTCGCGGGTGACCGCCTCTCGAGCCGCTTCGCTGACCTCGCCATCGGCCGACACGCCTTCGAGAAGGTGCTCGGAGCCGACGTTCGAGGTCATGATGATCACCGTGTTCTTGAAGTCCACCGTGTGACCCTGGGCGTCGGTCGCGCGGCCGTCGTCGAGAATCTGGAGCAGCACGTTGAAGACATCGTGATGGGCCTTCTCGATCTCGTCGAAGAGGATGACCGAGTAGGGCTTGCGTCGCACCGCTTCGGTCAGCTGGCCGCCCTCTTCGTAGCCGACGTACCCCGGCGGAGCGCCGATCAGTCGAGAGACTGCATGGCGCTCCATGTACTCGCTCATATCGATGCGAACGATGTTGTCCTCGCTGTCGAAGAGCGACTCCGCCAGCGCCTTCGCCAGCTCGGTCTTGCCGACGCCGGTCGGGCCGAGGAAGATGAAAGAGCCGATCGGGCGCTTGGGGTCCTTGATGCCAGAGCGTGCGCGAATGATCGCGTCGGCGACCAGCTGCACCGCCTCGTCTTGGCCGATCACGCGACGGTGAAGAATCTCGTCGAGCCGCAGCAACTTCTCTCGCTCTCCCTCCACGAGGCGGGTGACCGGAATGCCGGTCCACTTCGAGACGATCTCGGCGATCTCCTCGTCGGTGACCTCTTCTCGCAGCAGGCGTTCACCGCCCTGTCGCCGTCCCAGGCGCTCTTCCTCCTCGCGGAGCTTCTCCTGGAGCTCCGGAAGCTGGCCGTGGCGCAGCTGGGCTGCACGGTTCAGGTCGTAGTCGCGTTCCGCCTTCTCGATGTCCAAACGGAGTCGCTCGATCTGCTCGCGCAGCTCGCGCACCGTGCCGATCGCCTCCTTCTCCGCGTCCCACTGGGCTCTCATGCCGTCGGATTGCGCCTTGAGGTCGGTGAGCTCTCTGCGAAGCGACGCGAGGCGGTCCTGACTCGACTTGTCCTTCTCCTTCTTGAGCGCCGCCTCTTCGATCTCGAGCTGCATCACCCGGCGGGTGGCCTCGTCGAGCTCGGTCGGCATCGAGTCGATCTCGGTGCGGATCATCGCGCCGGCCTCGTCGACGAGGTCGATCGCCTTGTCGGGGAGGAAGCGGTCGGTCACGTAGCGGTTGGAGAGGGTCGCGGCGGCGACCAGGGCGTTGTCCTGAATCTTGACACCGTGGTGGACCTCGAAACGCTCGCGCAAGCCGCGGAGGATCGAAATCGTGTCCTCGACGGTTGACGGGTCGACGAGCACCGGCTGGAAGCGCCGCTCGAGGGCGGCGTCCTTCTCGATGTACTTGCGGTACTCGTCGAGAGTGGTCGCGCCGAGGCAGTGCAGCTCGCCTCGCGCCAGCATCGGTTTGAGCAGATTGCCGGCGTCGGTCGAACCTTCGGTCTTGCCCGCCCCGACGATGTTGTGAATCTCGTCGATGAAGAGGAGGACTCGCCCCTCGCTCTCCTTGATCTCGTTGAGGACCGCCTTCAAGCGCTCTTCGAACTCGCCTCGATACTTGGCCCCGGCCAGGAGCGCCCCCATGTCGAGCGAAAAGATCGAGCGGTCCTTCAACCATTCGGGTACATCCCCGCGCACGATGCGCTGGGCGAGCCCTTCGACGATCGCGGTCTTGCCGACGCCGGGCTCGCCGATCAACACCGGGTTGTTCTTGGTCTTTCTCGAGAGAATGCGCACCGCCCGGCGAATCTCCGAGTCACGTCCGATCACCGGGTCCAGCTTGTCCCGCCGCGCCTGCTCGACCAGGTCGACGCCGTACTTCTCGAGCGCCTCGTAGGCCGCCTCGGGGGTCGCGCTCGTGACTCGCTGATTGCCGCGCACCGCCTGGAGTGCAGCGAGGAAAGCGTCTCGATCGACGCCGGCTTGGGTCAGAATCCGCCCGGCGCCGCCCTCCTGGCCGAGGAGCGAGAGGAGTAGGTGCTCTACAGAGACGTACTCGTCCTTGAGGCGCTGAGCCTCCTTCTCGGCGCGCACGAGCGCCTGCTGAAGGTCGGCGGTGACGTAGATCTTCCCCGCCTCGGTGCTCGAAGAGACCTGCGGGCGTCGTTCGAGATCTGCCACCAACTCGCCGGCGACGGTCTCCACTGAGATATCCATCTTGCGGAGGAGTCGCGGGACCAGCCCTTCCGACTCCCGCAGCAGAGCCAACGCCAGGTGTTCGCCGTCAATCTCCTGATGGCCGTGCTCCACGGCGATCGCCTGCGCGGCCTGAATCGCCTCTTGGGACTTCTGGGTCAGTTTGTTCTCGTTCATGGTCGTCCCCCTGATCGTTCAGCGCCTCGGGTCGAAGTCCGAGGCGTCTCGTAGTTGTTCGAAGAGCTCTCGCTGACGCTCGTCGATCTCGTCGGGCACCATCACGCGGAGTTCGGCCAGCAGATCGCCGAAGTTGCCGTTGCCGGCCGGGAAGCCCTTGCCCCGAAGTCGGATCTTCCGTCCTGATGAAGAGCCGGCCGGCACCTTCACCGTGACGGGGCCGTCGAGCGTGTCGAGTTGGGCCTGGCCACCGAGGGCGGCTTCCCAGGGTGTGATGGGAAGGATGGTCACCAAGTTCGCCCCTTCCAGCTGGAAGCTCGGATGGGGGAGCAGGTCGACGGTCAGGTAGAGGTCGCCCCGTCGCTTGCCGGAGCTGCCACCCTGCCCGGCGAGCCGGATCTTCTGCCCAGGTCGTATGCCATTGGGGATCGACACCCGCAGCTTCCTCGCCTTGCCGGTCGCGGGGTCGGTCAGCTGAATTTCACGCTTGCCGCCGCGTCCCGCCTCCTCGAGTGACAGTGCGATCTTGGCCTCGTGGTCGAGACCAACCGCTCGCGCGGAGGTCTCGGGGCCCCAGCCCGGGCCGCCTCCCATACCGCCGGCGCCGAACAGGGTTTCGAAAAACGAGCTGAACGGGCTACCGCCGCTCGAATCGAACTCGACCTTGACCCCGCGTCCGCCGAAACCCCCTGGCCGTCCCGAGCCGCCGAATCCGAACTGGGAGAAGAGGTCTTCGAACCCGTGGGGCGGAGCGCCCGTTCGCTGCGCCTGTTTCCAGGCCGAACCGAACTGGTCGTACTTGCCACGTTTGTCGGCGTCCTTAAGCACCTCGTAGGCCTCGTTGATCTCCTTGAACTTCTTTTCGGCCTCGGAGCTCTGGTTGACGTCGGGATGGTATTTCCGCGCGAGCTTGCGATAAGCCCGCTGGATGTCGTCTTTCGACGCGCCCTTCGAGACGCCCAAGGTTCCGTAGTAGTCCCTGTAGTCCAAGAGATCCTCCTCGAGCCGGCTGCGGTGGTGCATCCGGGCAGAGTGAGCGACGCCGTTTGACGTGCGCTCGCTGAGGGTTCAGGCGGCGCTTTTTGAAATCTTAGTGCCTGACCCTCATATTTTGAAACATGATTGTACCGCCGATCATTCCCGAACCCCGAGACCTGGGAAGAGAACAACGACCGGCCTCCGTCAGGAGCCAGGCTTCAGGTGGCCTCCCGATCTCTCTCTCCGATCCCGACCCGTTGACGGCGTGGCCGGGGCTCGCTGTTATCGACTCGGTCACCTTGCAGGGTGACCTCGTCAATAGCGCTTCCTGGCGGGCGGCTGGAACGTAGCGCCGCCGCGACCTGGGCGGAGTGGCTCTGGTCGGGCCTTTGACCCGAGAGAGCGCCAGAAGCCGGCCGTCGGTGGCCTGGCAGCGCAGACTCCAAGCCGTCTGCCCTACGGCGAAAGGGCTGAACCGTCGAGAGTCCGACTAGTCGTTGAAGCTCTCGAGATGCTCGACGACGACGGGTTCGAGGCGCGTGAGGCCCGACTCGAGACCGTAGGCGAGGGCGTCCTCGATGCCCCAATCCCTGACGTGGAAGGCTGAGAGCGCCAGCAGCGCGCCGATCCGGTTGCCGCTGCCGCAGTGCAGGAGGATCGGGCTTTCCGCCTCGTCGAGCAGCGTCGTCAGCCCGCGTGCGTTGTCTTCCGTAATGCCCTCAGCGCCGGAGATGGGGAACGAGACGTAGTTCATACCGAGCTCGGCGACCCGCTCCGCCTCGTTCGGAAGACCATCCTCGGAGGGCATGCGCAGGTTGATGACCGTCTTGTACCCGGCGGTCGCCGCCAGCTGCAGCTGATCGTCCGACGGCTGTCCGCCGCTGACGACGCCTTTAAGCGGCTTGCGGGCGTTGGGTAAGAGATCGCTCCAGGCGATCGAGGGCTCTTCGACGGGTGCGGGCTCGGCGGGAGCAGCCGCGGGCGCGGGATCGTTGCTCGCACCGCACGCAGCCAGCGCGGCGCACGCGAAAAGGGTGAGGAGACGAGTCGTACTGGGCATCTGAAGACCTCCCTTGACGCTCAGAGGATATCGGTTCCCGCGGCGGCTCTGAAGGGCGTTTCGGGCCGACTCGGACCGGCGTCGGATACAGTGTCGCGCCGGTATGGAGACCCTCGGTCAGCGACAGTTGCTCGTCGTCACGGGCAAGGGCGGGGTCGGCAAGTCGGCGGTCGCCGCGGCGATCGCGCAGTCGCTCGCCGAGAGCCGGCGCGTCCTGCTGCTCGAGGTCGATCCGCGCGAGAACGTCCACCAGCTCTTTTCGGCGCCCCCCTCCGACGGGGGATACGTGCCGCTGGGAGCCAATCTCCATCTACAGAACCTGCGACCGGGGAGCGTCGTCGATCAGTTGGTCGCCGAACGGGTTCGCATCAAGCCGATCGTGCGCAGGGTGCTGGCGAGTCCGATCTACCGGCACTTCACGGCCGGTGCTCCGGGTCTCGAGGAGATGGCGGTGCTCGGGCACGCGCTTCGGGTGCTGGAAGGGGTCGCTCCCGAGGCTCCGCTCGCCGACGTGGTTGTCCTCGATGCGCCGGCGACCGGCCACGGTGTGGCAATGCTGGCCGCGCCACTCTTGGTGGGCGAGGTCATCACGCAAGGGCCGATCGGGGAGATGAGTCGTCAGGTGGCCGCGATGGTGGCCGATCCGGAGCGGAGCGGCGTCGTGGTGGTCACGTTGGCGGAAGAGATGCCGGTCAACGAAGCGCTCGAACTCTCCGAGACGCTCGAGGATCGTGTCGGTCGAGGGGCCGATCTGATGGTCGTCAACCGGCTCTACCCGCCCTGCCCAGATCTTGCCGGAGCGGATGATCCCCTGCGTCTCTGGCGCGATCGGCGTCGGGTGAACGAAGAGGAGATGCACCGCCTCGAACTGCGGTGGTCCGGCCCTCGGATCGACCTGCCGTGGCTGCCGACCCCGAAAGGGCCGCAGCTCGTCGAGGCGCTCGCAGGCCCGCTAGCGGAGGCGCTGGCACGAGAGGGGAGCGGATGAGCCTGGATCGGCATCTACCGCCGTTGGTGATCGTTGTCGGCGGCGGCGGGGTGGGGAAGACGACGGTGGCGGCGGCTCTCGGGGTGCGCTCGGCCGAAGAGGGGACCGACACACTGGTCATGACGTTTGACCCCTCGCTCCGACTGAAGGACGCTCTCGGGGTGGGCGATGCTGCCCGTGAAGCCGAGGTCGAGGTCGCGTCGGGGGCGCCGGGTCGTCTGGCGGCGAGCCTCCTCGACGCCGGTGCCACCTTCGATCGACTCATCGAACGCTATGCGCCCGACGCGAGCGCGCGCGATCGCATTCTCTCCAACCGCTACTACCGACACCTCTCCGGGGGACTCTCCGGGATTCTGGAGTACATGGCGGTCGAACGCCTGCACGAGACCGCCGCCGGAGACCGCTACGGCCGGATCATTCTCGACACGCCGCCCACCCGGCAGGCGCTCGACTTTCTCGAGGCGCCCGATCGGATCATGAGCTTTCTCGACAGCGGTGCCCTGAAGGTGGCGCTCAAGGACTGGTTCGACGCCGACGGGCGGCTGCGTCCGGCGCGCCGCTTTGGCGGGCTCGGCAGACGGCTCGAGGCGTATCTCGACGAACTGGTGGGCCTCGGTCTGCTGCGCGACATGGCGGAGTTCTTCCAGGCCTTTGCGCCCCTCTTCGAGGGCTTTCGGGAGCGTGCGGAGAGCGTGCGGGAGCTGCTTCGGTCGCGAGAGGCCTGCTTCGTGATGGTCACGGGGCCCGGCGAAGAGGAGATTCCGGATCTCATGTTCTTCGCCCGCCGGCTTGCCGAGCGGGGGCATCGGCTCGGGCCGATTCTGGTGAACCGAGTTCACCCCACCGTGTCCGAGGTCGCCCTGGCCGGGGTCGACCCGGGTCTCGAAGAGGGGCTCCGACTTCTCTCGTGGCTGGGCAAGCGAGACCGGGCCGGGCTCGAAGCCCTGCGCGACCTCGTGGGTGGCGAGCGGCCGCTGGCAGCGCTTCCCCTACTCGACAGAGCGCCGACCGACCTGGTCGGTCTGTCGAGAGTTGCGGATCTGCTCGTCGAACGTCTGGCGTAGCGGGCGAGCCTGCCGGCTCTTGCCGCGCTGCGGAATGCTTGTATGCCGCGGTGCGTTGACAATGATGCCGCGTCGCGGTATAACTGTTTTTGCCGCGGTGCGGCGAAGCGCTCGACGCGCGGCGGCAGCAAGAGAAAAGGGAAGAGATAGATGATTCGACTGATCAAGCGATACGAGAGCCGGAAGCTCTACGACACCGAAGAGAGTCGCTACGTCTCGTTGGAAGAGATCGCCGCTTTTGTGCGGGGCGACCAGCAGGTTCGCGTGGTGGACAACGCCACGTCGGAAGACGTCACCGCTCAGACGCTGGCGCAGATCATCCTCGAAGAGGGTAAGGCCGGCCGCTCGAACCTGCCGGTCGAGCTGATGCACGACCTCGTGCGAGCCGGGGAACGAGCGCTCTCGACCGGCGTGGAGCAGGTCCAGAGCGGTGTCGATCGATTGCTTCAGGCATCGATCGACCGTGTCGGTCCGCTGCGCCGCGCTCGCGAAGAGATGGGGGTGTTGCGGTCGCGGCTCGAAGGTTTGGAGGATTCTCTCCGGAACCTGGAGACCGAGCCCGCCACGGCGAAACCCAAGAAGGCGAAGAGCAAGACCAAGACGAGCTCGACCGCCAAGAAGAAGACCTCGAAGTCGCCGACCGCGGCCGCCAAGAAGGTGGTCCGGAAGGCCAAACCCCGAAAGAAGACCGCCGCGAAGAAGTCGGCGGCCGTACCCCGTCCGCGCAAGGGTAGAGCCAAGAAGGTCACCACGCGCACGAGCAAGAAGTAGGAGGAAGTTATGGCTACCAAGAAGAAGAAGTCCACCGGTCGCACTGCCGAAGTCCGCGAGTCCGCTCAGAAGATCTGGTTCGCCGGCCTGGGTGCCCTGTCCGTCGCCGAAGAGGAGGGCACGAAGCTCTTCCAGCGCCTGGTCAAGGAGGGCGAAGGGTTCGAAAAGCGCGGCCGCGAGCGCATGGAAGAGGTCCAGGGCAAGGTCGAGGAGACCGTCGAGGACGTCCGCGATCGCGCCGAGACCACATGGGAGAAGATCGGCAGCTCGTTCGACGAGCGGGTCGCCTCGGCGATCAACCGCCTGGGCGTGCCGAGCCGGCACGAGATTCAGCGTCTCACCAAGCGGGTCGAGGAGCTGACCGCCAAGGTCGAGGAGCTCGGACCCAAGTCGCGCGCTCGGAAGACGACCCCTCGCAAGACTGCGAGCAAGTAGACCTCTTCCGGCGAGGACTCGTGACCCGCGCGGAGATGCCTGAGCCCCGGATCGGTCTCGCCCTCGCCGGCGGCGGCCTAGAAGGTGCGGTCTACGAGATCGGCGCTCTCCGAGCACTCGATGAGTGCTTGGAGGGTCTCGATCTCAACTCACTCGACACCTACGTCGGCGTGAGTGCCGGCGCCTTCCTGGCCGCCAACCTCGTCAACGGGTTGAGTACGGCCCAGATGTGCCGAGCCATTGTCAAGCAGGAGCCTGGCGAGCACCCGTTTCATAGCGGCATCTTCTTGACCCCGGCCTCGGGCGAGTTTCTGCGCTCGGGAGCCGCCCTGCCACGCCTCTTTCTCGAGGCGCTCCGCAAGTACGCCCAGAACCCTGGCGACCGCTCCCTGCTCGACGCCATGACGCGACTCGGCCGGGCGCTACCGGTTGGCGTGTTCGACAACGGGCCGATTCGTGCCTATCTCGAGAAGATCTACTCGATCAAGGGGCGGTCGAACGACTTCCGTCAGCTGGCGAGCCGCCTCGTGGTGGTCGCCGTCGACCTCGACTCCGGGGAGCCGCGCCGCTTCGGCGAGCCCGGCGACGACCACGTCCCGATCTCGAGTGCCGTTCAGGCGTCGACCGCGCTGCCGGGAATCTACCCGCCGGTCGAGATCGAAGGCCGCCACTATGTCGACGGGGTACTGAGCAAGACGCTCCACGCTTCCGTTGCACTGGACGACGGGATCGATCTACTCCTCTGCGTCAATCCGATCGTGCCGGTCGACACCGCTCGCGCTGTCGAGCGCGGTGCGATGAAGCGCGGGCAACTGATGGGTCGCGGTCTGCCCTCGGTGCTGTCGCAGACCTTCCGCACGATGATTCACTCGCGACTCTCGGTTGGCCTGGCTTCGTACGAGGGCCGCTTCGACGGCGCCGACGTCGTCTTGATCGAGCCGCGGCGCGACGACTACCGGATGTTCTTCAACAACATCTTCAGCTGGTCGTCACGGCGTGACGTGTGTGAATACGCCTACCGTGCCACCCGTCGAGACCTGCGCGCTCGCCGCGAGGAGCTGCGACCGGCGCTTGAGCGCTACGGCATCGGTCTGCGCGACGATGTGCTCGACGACTCCGACCGCGACCTCTGGACCCACGTTGGCCTCGCTCACGACGGGCGCCAGTTGGTGTTACCCAAAGAGCCCAAGACCACCCAACGGCTCGACGACCTGCTCGATCGACTCGAGACCGTCATCGAACAATAGGGGGACACAAACCTCATTCCCGCAGCCCTTCAGCGGAAATGAGGTTTGTGTCCCCCTATTTCCTACGGCAGCGGTCGGTCCTTGAGGTGCCAGTGGAAGGCGCCTTCCTTGGCGCGCCGCTCGTCGGGGGGCACTCCGCGATAGCCGCAGGGTGGCTTGCGGAGTCGGCGCGCCAGGCTCAGGAACAGCCACCCACCCGGCAGGTAGTAGAGGAACAGGTCCCAGTCACGCAGTACTCGATGGATCGCGTTTCGAGCCGGCGGTCGATACTGGTCGCGCTCGTGGCCGAGGAAGTGCCAGACCCAAGTGAAGGGTACAAACAGCGAGCGCTTGCCCTTCGTTTTCTTGAAATGCTTCCGCAGGAGCCGCCAGTTGTACGGCCAGCGGGCGTAACGCTCGACGTGCTTGTCGAGACGTTTTTGCATCGCGAGGCGAATGCGCTCAGCGACGGCGCGCATGGCTTCGCGGTCGGGCTCTTCCAGGTCGGTGACACCGGTCTCGCGCACCCAGGCGGCGATGTCTACCGGTTTGCCAATCTTGAAGACCATTCGGACCGGGAGAGCCAGGTACCAGAGGAAGGGAAAGACGATCGCGAGCAGCCCCCAGGGGAGCGGGAGGAACGGGATCTTGAAGAGACGGCTGAGGAGGCGGTCGATCGGCTTGAGGGTGAACGCAAACGGGATCACCCACTCGGCGTTCAAGATGTAGATCGGCACCACCGGCGCGTTGTGACGCGCGGCGTGAATGACGAAGCTCGAGCTGAAGCGCTGGAGTTGGTAGCGCTTGGCGAAGCCCTTGCCAATTCCCGGGACCCCCTCGGGGTAGTAGAGAACCCGGTCGCCGCGGGCGAGCAGCTTGTCGAAGTTGTCGAACGTCATGTCGACGCCGCCGCCGCGCCGCCAGAAGTTGTCGATACCGAACGGCCGCATCCACCAGGTGGCCGAGAGCGCCTTTTCGAACACCGAGCGGCACTTCCGTTCGGGCGGTAGGCCCTGGCGCCGGTAGATCTCGCTGTCGAGCACCATCGCGTCGTATGGATAGGCGCTGCCGCTGTGATTGGCGGCGAGAATTGCCGGGCCCGACTTCGGCAGGTTCTGGAGGCCCAGAACGCGCGCTCGGAAGAAGTGCTCGGTGATCGGGCCGAAGAACTGCTCGACCATGTCGTGCATGTAGTCCGCGTCGAGCGGCTCGTAGGCCTCTTGTGCTTCGTCGACCGGTCGCTTCGTTCCCTCGGTCGGCTCGCTCATCAGCCGCCCTTGCGCGTCGCCAGGAGAACGCCGGCTCCGAACAGAACGATCCAGAGCCAGATCGGTCCTCCGAGGGCCGCGACGATTGCGCCGGCGACAAACAGAAAACCGGCGAAGACCGTCGCGCGGATGCCCGAGAACGGATTTTCGCGGGGCGCACGCGTGGTCTGTTCGAGCACCCGCAGCCCCTCGGTGATCAACATCGGCGCCTTCACGAGTGCGTCGACCAGCTCAGGAGCACCACGGAGGCTCTCGCGAGCGAGGCGCAGCGGGCTGAACTGGTGGGCGAAGATGCGGCCGATGTGGACCTTCGAGACCTCCACCACGTCGAACCCCGGGTTCAAGATCTGACCGACCCCTTCGAAGGTCACGAGCGCCTTGACCATCAGCACGAGCTCGACCGGAAAGTACATCCGGTAGCGTGCGCCGTGGCTGACCGATTCGAGAATCAGTTGTCCTAGCGAGTAGCCGTGAAAGGTGGGGCTGCGGTGCCAGCGGCTCGAGATCTCTTCGACCTCGCGCCGGAAACCCTTCGGGTCGCTGCCGGCAGCGGGTTCGGCGAGCGACGCGAGGTAGCGCGCCGCGTTCTCGCCGTCCCCCATCACCAGGCAGTAGTAGTAGTAGAGGAGGTTCCTGCGGAGCTCGTCGTCGAAGCGACCCACCATGCCGAGATCGATGAACCCGACCTTGGGACCGGGCAGGACGAGGAGGTTGCCCGGGTGCAGGTCGGCGTGGAAGAAGCCGTCCTGGTAGAGCATCTGAATGATTCCGAGGGCGCCCAGATCGGTCAGCGTGTCTCGATCTTCGGCGCTTAGCTCGAGCGCCTCGGGATCATCGGGCTTGATGCCGTCGAGGAACTCCATCGCCAGGAGATTGCGCGTCGAGAGAGAACGGTCGATTTTGGGAAAGACGATGTCGCTCTCGCTCGAGAAATTGGCGGCAAACGTCTCGGCGTTGTCCGCCTCGCGAAGCAGGTCGACCTCCCGGAGCGTGTAGTCGCAGAATTCGTCGAAGACTCGCTTCGGCTGGAAGCGGCTCAGAAAGATCTGCAGCACGCGACCGAGGAGCTTGAGCAGGATGACGTCGCGCTCGATGGTTCGGCGGATGCCGGGCTTGACCAGCTTGAGCACGAGCTCGTCGCCTTCGAGCGTTCGAGCGCGGTGCGTCTGCCCGATCGAAGCGCTTCCGAGCGGGGTCTCGCCGATCCACGAGAACGCGTCGTCGATCGGCTTTCCGATTTCGGCCTCGATCAGCTCGGCAAAGCGTTGGAAGGGGAGAGCGGGGAGCCGGTTCAAGAGCCGCTTGAGCTCGTCGGTGACGCTCGGCGGCAGAATGTCCTCGCGCAGACTGAGGATCTGACCGAGCTTGATGTAGGTCGGACCGAGGGCTTCGAGGCGGCGCCGGAGCTGCTCGGGGAAGGGGAGGTCGACGTAGCGTTTCGACGTCAGCGGCCGTAGGAGCCAGGAGAGGACGCGGAGGCACTGGAACCAGAAGCCGCGTCGGCCGCGCGGGCGGGTGCGGACGAAGGCGAGGAGCCCGCCGAAGAGCAGGCCGATCAGATGGCGCTGGGTGACGAAGTATCGCCGAACCAGCCCGGGCGGCCTGCGCTCTACGAAGACTTCGAAGTCGGGCTCACCGACGTCGGCGCTCGCCGGCTCTTCGATCGAGGCGCTCCGCACGTCGGCCACGAGTCGATTCTATGCGTTCGGGGCGGTGAGGGCTTCGGGTGTCCTGCAGGGGCGCTCCCAGATAAAGACCTTCCCCCGGATCGAGCCGAATCGGCCCGCCAATCACCCCCCTAAATTGCTGCGAACTCAGGGAGTATAGCACGGCGATCGGGGCCCTCTTTTGTAGCCGCGCAAGAAACGGGGGACACGAACCCTATTCCCACGAGTCGGTGGCGCGGCCCCGGCTGCCTCGGAAATGGGGTTTGTGTCCCCCGTTTCTTCGGTCAGTCGAGATAGACGCTGGCGTCTCCGACGCCCAACTCCACGTCGACGCGGGCGTCGCCCGGGCCGTCGTCCCAGTAGACCTCACTCCCGATCAGATTGGAGCGCCGGCCGGCCACGAAGTCGTTCTGGCCCCGGAATTTGGCTTCACCGATGCCCACGTCGACCGAGACCATCTCGACGGACGCTTCATCCATCCACACGCGGACTTCACCGGCTCCCATGTCGACCCGAATGTCCTTGGTGGCGCCTTCAATCTCGAGGCTGCCGGCGGCCATGTCGACGAAGAGCGCGGCCGATCGAGGGTAGGTGATGGTCGCGTCGACCTCGACCCGAGCGCGCTCCCAGGAGGCCAGACCCTCGACCTCCAGGTAGAGACGGCGGTCGTTCGAGCGCCAACGGAGTTCTACCTCGTCGAGGAGGTCTTCGCAGCGGCGATCGCGCCACTTGCAGTCGAGCTCCACCTCGATGCTGACCTTGTTGCCGCTGCCGGCTTCGAACTGGACTTCGCCCGAGTGGAAGTCGACGTGCAGATCTTGGCCCGAGGCGAGCTCGTGGCTGCCTCGGATCTCGCGGTAGTCGTCGGCAACGAGAGGGGCCGCGGCCGTCAGTGCGAGGAGTGAAATCGCGATCAATTGCTTCATAGAGGCCTCCGAATCACCCGTCACTACGGGAGATCGGCTCGTTTTGTTTCTCCGGCGCCGCTCTATCCGGGATAGCCTTGAACATGGGAGGCCACCAGAGAGCACCATGGCGAACAGCGTTGTATTGGGTATGCAGTGGGGGGACGAGGGGAAGGGGAAGATTGTCGATCTGCTCTGCTCGGCCTTCGACGCCGTCGTGCGTTTTCAGGGTGGCAACAACGCCGGCCACACCGTCAAGTTTGGCGATCGTCACTTTGCACTGCACCTGATCCCCTCGGGCGTTGTCCATCCGGGCAAGAAGTGCCTGCTCGGCAACGGCATGGTGATCGATCCCGACGCCTTCTTCGGGGAGATCGAGGGTCTCCTGAAGGAGGACGTCGACGCCGCCGACCGGCTGTTCGTCTCAGATCGGGCCCACGTCATCCTGCCCGCTCACCGTGCGCTCGACCGGGCTCGAGAAGCCGCGCGTGGCGGAGCGATGATCGGTACAACCGCCAAGGGCATCGGGCCGGCCTACGAAAACAAGGCGTCTCGCGTGGGACTGCGCATGTGCGATCTTGCCGCGAGCGACCTCGAGGCACGGGTCGAACGCCTCGCGTCGCGACTCAACGCCGAGCTCGCGGCACTCGGGCAGCCCCAGATCGACGCGACCGCCGAGGTCGAGCGCTGCCGAGCGTGGGCCGAGCGACTGGCGCCGCACCTTCGCAACAGTGCCTATCTGGTCAACGGCTGGATCGAGGCCGGTGAGTCGATGCTGTTCGAGGGCGCGCAGGGAGCGCTCCTCGATATCGACCACGGCACCTATCCCTACGTCACGAGCTCCAATACGACGGCTGGAGGTGTCGCTGCCGGGAGCGGAGCGGCGCCGGGAGCGATCGACGGCGTGATCGGCGTGCTCAAGGCGTACACGACTCGAGTGGGCGCCGGGCCGTTCACCACGGAAGTTGTCGGTGGGGTGGGTGAGTACCTCCAAGACCGAGGCAACGAGGTTGGCACCACCACCGGCCGGCCGCGCCGCTGTGGCTGGCTCGACACGGTGGTCGCCCGCTACTCGCAGATGGTGAACGGCGTCGACTCGATCGCCCTCACCAAGCTCGACGTGCTCGACAGCCTGGAAGAGATTCAGATCTGTACGGCCTATCGGATCGACGGCGAAGAGAGGCGAGAGCTGCCCTCGACCCTCGACGAGCTCGCCCGTGCCGAGCCGATCTACCGCACCGTGCCCGGCTGGCAGTCGGAGACCGTTGGAGTGCTCGAGTACGACGATCTCCCGCAGGCCGCTCGCGACTACGTCTCCGTGATCGAGGACGAGGTTGGCGCACCCGTCGGCCTGGTCTCGTCGGGGCCGAGGCGCGAGGAGACGATTCTGCGTGGCGGCCGTCTCGAGCAGCTCACCGGCGGTCGGCTCGAAGCGGTGCTCGCCAATCGCGGCGTCTAGCCGACTATCCGTCGAGCAGTGATTGCAGCGAGTCGATGAACTCGTCTTGCGTCTTGAGCCGGTACTCGCCGCCGTCGCGAATCATGCGACTGACCTTCGTCGGCCCGGTTTCGCCATCGGTGTGCACGAAGAAGGTCGGGAAGCCGCTCACGCCGTAGCGTTGAGCGATGAAGCGGTTGTTCGGACTCTTCTCCGGGTTGATGCGGACCTTGGTCATGTACTTCATGAAGTCTTCGACCTTTGCCCGCTCCAGCAGGTCGCGCTCCAACTGCCGGCAGTACCCGCACCAGTCGGTGTAGAAGTAGACCGCGATCGGGCGCCCGTCTTCGCGCGCTTCCTGGACCGCCCGATTCATGCCCTCAGCGCCCTCGTACCAGCTGAAGTCGGGTGTGAGGGCCTCCGCTTCCGCCTCCGTCGGTGGTGGCGAATCGTCCGTCGAGTAGCCGGCCGGCAGCACGCGCGTGACAACCGGGTGGGACGCGTCCGCCGTAGCCACTCGCAGATCGGTACGGGCCTCCAGCGACCGCGGCGCCTGTCGAGCCTCGCCGAGCCGATCGACCGGTTCCGCTTGCCGTCGAATCGCGTCGGCCACAAAGATCGAACCCGAGATCGCAAGTGCCACGAGGAGAGCCGTGACCAGCGTCGATCGTGAGCCGCTCCTTGGGCGCGGCGTCGGCTCCTTCGGGCGGGCGATCACCGGCATGGCGAGGTACTTCGAGACCACCACTCCGCACGTCAGGCACTCTCCGTCGTCCACCCACTGACTCTGGCAACGAGGGCAGTTCGGTTCAGGCATCTTGTGGTGCAGATCGGTCATGACTCCTCAAGGATCGGCGAGAGACGCTCTATGCGCAGTGAAGTCGGTCTCAACACAGTGTCGACGGGAGTGTAGCGTGGGTATACTTCGCCGCGCATGGGCCGTTAGCTCAGTTGGTAGAGCCGCGGACTTTTAATCCGAAGGTCGTAGGTTCGATCCCTACACGGCCCACTTTGCTTCCCACTGAAAAAAACAAGGCGGTTTCGGAGCTAGCGTTCAGGCGGAGCGCAGTGTGTTCGGCGCTACGACGCACTCTCGACGCTCTCGGGTGCTCGGGCCCCACTTCGGCGAAGACGAGCTTCGTCTGAGTAACCTTGGGACGACGAGTGTCGTTCTCGGGAGCGACCTGTAGGTCGCCCTCTCACCCGAGAGGAAACCACTCTTGAACGGCTTCTCTCGCGATTCCCTTGACCTGATCGACCCGCCATCCTGAAGACTCGGTGAAAGACGAATACCAGATTGACTGCGCGGGACCGACAACGTAGACCATGACGCTTCCTCGTTTGTTGACAGCGGTGTTGGAGGACATCCAGAGCAGGACTGCGGACGGCCATCGGTCGGCAACCCTTCGGTGAAGGTTCGCAGAGCTGCTCTCGAGGACGCGGCGGTGAACCCAGTCCGCGTCCGTGGATCGCTGGTAGCTCTGATCTGCTAGTCGGTGCCAATGCAGTTCATCTACGACCTGTTTCGGGTTGAACGGGGGGAGTGTGAGCTTCGATTGCCAATGCGTGTCAAGCGCAGTGTCAATGTACGGATAGCCATCGAAGTTGACCCTGCCTTTTCCCGAGTAGCCTAGCCACTTGTGGTCAAACCACTTGTTGAGTCGGACCGCGAAGACGCGATCGGGCTCGTAGTCCCTCACCAACCGAGCCAAGAGCCCATTGACCGACGTCAAGAAAACCTCAGCGTCGCCCGGCTGCTTCTTTATCTCGACTATCACTGGTCTCCCCAAGTCGACGATCAGCTAGACCCCTGCGGGTCTAGGCGCCATCTTCATGCCGAGCGAGCATAGCCGATTGCGGCCGGCCTAGTTCCTAGGATCAAGGAGGTCGGCTCGGCAGCCTCCTCGTTGCCCAGGCCACTCCTCGGAGTCGCTCGTGGAGGGGCGGCCGGTCTCCTGTAATCCGATCAGTCGTAGGTTCGCTCCCCACACGGCCGACCAATCGTCGTTTCGAGTTCCGGCCCCGCCAACGGGGTTGGCGACGGGACGCTCATCTTCTTCTCGAGGACCCGCCTGTGCGGATCGGTGACGACCAGCCTCCTCTCAGCGGGCTTGGGTGTCGAGCCCGCTAGTCGGCCGATCTGGGCGCACCCAGCAAGAACTCGAGGGCCGCCGGTAGGCGTCGCGCCCAGCTCTGCTCGCTGTGGGTTGCGCAGTCTTCGACAACGACTTCGAGGGACCTCGGTGGGAGCCCTCTCGTCGTAAGAAGCTGGCCGAGCTCGTGGACGTCGCGCACGGCCTCGACGTTGCCGGGATGCTCCGGGGCGCATGGATCTGTGCTCAGCTCGTTGGTGCCGATGCCGAGATAGACCCGCTCGAACGGCACAGCGCTGGAGCTTACGTCGCTGAGCACCCGCCGGTCGTCGACGTAGAGCGAGGGGCTCTCGAGAAGCAGTTTCGAGGCGATCGCCGGGCTCTTCGCGGCGGCATAGAGCGAGATCAGAGCCCCGTAGGACGATCCGCCGAGGGTGCGGGACTCTGGGCTCGTCGCTACGTTGTAGCGCGCTTCGACGAGTGGGAACACCTCCTCGAGGAGGAACTTCCCGTACAACGATCCGAGGGGGTGCGGCTCGGGTGGCGAGAGGTGGATGTCGGGATATGGCAGGTACTCACGGGCTCGTCCGCGGCGACCCGCATTGTCGATTCCCACCGCGACGACAGGCGCTACCCGCCGCTCGGTCACGAGGCGTTCAAGCGTCTCGTCGAGCTCCCATTCGTATTCGCCGAACTGTGCCGTCGACTCGTCAAAGACCCCCTGGCCGTCGTTGAGGTAGATCACCGGGTAGGCCGAGGCGCGTGACGCGTCGTAGAGTGGCGGCAGCCAGATTCGCAGCGATCTCGAGTTGCCGAAGACAGCGCTCTCGAGCTGAACGATCTCGAGACGAGCTGGAACGCTCTCGGGTTGTGCGGTCGAGCCAGCACAGCCGACAGTCGCCCATAGTGCCAGCAGAAGCCGCAGGGACGAGAGAGCCCCCTTGGGTCGGCAGCGGCGGCGGTGCCTCATTGGGGAGCATCCTACGCGAAACTAATGGTTCTGCTTTGAGGGGGGCGAAGACGTCGCTAGCCGTTTGCGATGATCTTCGGGCGGTGCGCTTCGCCTCGATACAGTCAACTCCGCTAGCTCAACAGCAGACGAAAGCTGTCTAGCAACCTCCCCTTCGGCGGCTCGATACCGTTTGCCAGGTAGAACGGCTTGAGCGTGCGCGAGAGACCGAAACGCGGTGTCAACGGAACTGCCTTCCACTCCTCCTCGAATCGGAGCATCAGGGCACGGCCTCGCTTCGGCAACTCGATGTCGTACTGATCGGCCAAGAGGCTCCGAACCGCCTCATGCTCTCGCTTGCCGGGAGGCAGGATCATCAGTAGCTGCTGGGGGCGCAGCACCTGTCGACAGAGAGCAATCTCGACGCCGAGACCTTGCGTCGTCCCGGCTCGCAGTACCGTCAGAGTGCAGGCAGTGAGGACCTCTCGAACGCGATGCTCCCAGTCGTCGTCGAGATAGCAGCGCACCGCGCCCAGCCCCGGCAACTCCGCGTCCGGTCGGCCGACCGCAACGTAGGTGCCCACGCGGTTCATGAGCATCGCGAGCTGACCCTGGAAGGTGGGCATCCATCTGCTGACGCCGTAGGCGGTCACCTTGCCGGAGAGAGCTCCGAACGCCTCTTTGAAGTAGCGAACGAACCCGTAGTCGCTGCTCTCCGAGTCGAACGAGCGGAGGTAGATGATCGGAGACGGCTGTGCGATCACCCATTTCCAATCTCGGATCTCTGTCAGGTGCTGCTTGCCGCGAATGATCATCGTTCCGCCGGCGACGAACATGGCGAGGCCCAGGAGAATCCACCAGCCGCCCTCGTCCTCCGGCCCCGTCGAGGACTTCCAGCTCGGAAAGAGAGAGCCGAGGAAGAGAAGGGTGCCGGACACGGTAAGCAATCGACCGCGGGTGCGGTCTTGAATGGGGACCGTCTGATTGACCGTCTTCTTCATCCTGCGATGCGCTGATCGCCGGGTTCAAGCGAGTCGCTACTGGTCGTAGAGGTTTCTAGAGCAGGATATCTGGCAGCCGAGCTCAGCCGTCTCTGAGAGTCGAAGCCTGGGGCCCGCTCGGCGAAGGGTTGTGACCGGCGGCTTTCGCGCAGACGCATCTGTCGGCGCTTTGGGACGCCTGCTAGGCTGATCAAGAATATTTTCAGCGATCGACGGCGAGAGGGACGTTAGGGAGGCCGATCCGAGCCACGGGCCGGATCCGCTCGCTCGCGGTCGAGTTCGTAGTCGGAGCACTCGTATGAGCAATGTCCTGAAGCGAATTGTGGGGTTCGCCGCGATAGCGATCATCCCCACCTATCTGGGGTCGGCCGAGATCGTCGTGGGCGGTGCCTGTAGTTTGGCGGACGCGATCGTCGCCGCGAACACGGACACGGAGACGGGCGGCTGCACGGCCGGTTCCGGCGCGGACGAGATCGTCTTGACGGGCGACGTTCTCCTCACCAGCCCGGCGGACGGGGACACCGGTCTACCGCAGCTCTTGAGCGACATCACGCTTCGCGGCAACGGGTTTGAGATCCGACGAGACCCGGCTGCTCCTGACTTCCGCCTTCTCGCCACCGACGATCAAGACTTCTTCGGCTCCATCGTGATCGAGGACCTGACCCTGAGCGGCGGTTCGTTGCCCTCGGGCAAGGGGGGAGCGATCTTCTTCGACTCGTGGTTCGCCGAGTTGACGCTCACGAACGTCACGGTCTCTTCCAACCACGCAGCGTCGGGTGGTGGGATCTTCTTCGAGGACGGGTACGGCAGTATCGACAACTCCCTCATCGTGGGCAATAGCGCCGATCACGGGGGTGGACTTGCCCAGTCGCCGCTGGGCTTCTTCAGCGAGCTGACCATCGAGGACTCGACCTTCTCCGAGAACACGGCGGCAGGCTGGGGCGGCGGGCTCGCCATTGATGGCTACCTGGCGTTTTTTGGTGCTGAGGTTTGGACGAGTGTTGTCGGCTCGACGATCAAGGACAACACCGCAGATTGGGGCGGCGGTATCGGCGCCACCGGCGGCCTCTTCCTCAGAAACTCGACCGTGTCCGGGAATCTGGCCGAAACAGGAGGCGGTATCGCTGCCTTCTCGGGTTACTACCACCCCAACAGGATTCACTACAGCACGCTGACGAACAACACGGCCGCGACCGGCAGCGGAGCGGGGCTCTTCTCGGACAGCTATCACGACGGCGAGCCCACCGTCGAGAGCAGCGTCATCGCCAACAACACGGGCGACAACTGCACTGTGATCGATGAACCTCTTATCCTCGAGGGCCAGAACTTCGACGACGATGGATCCTGCGGCGCAGAGTGGGCGTTCCTCACCGGACTCGACCCCGAGCTGCGCGACAACGGGGGGCCAACCGAAACGCATGCTCTCCTGGTGGGCAGCAACGCCATCGATGGTGCCGACGGCCAGTGTTCCGGCCTCTCCGACCAACGTGGTCTGACCCGCAGTGACGGTCTCTGCGACGCGGGGGCTTTCGAGCTCAACGCGGGGCCGCTCGCACTGGAGGGAACCTGCCCCGGGCAGATGACCGTCTCGATTGAGGGGGCGACTCCGAGCACCGCCCTGGACCTCTTCCAAGGACTGGCGCTGGGCTCGTCGGAGGTTCCGGTGGGTCCGTGTGAGGCGACCGTGCTTCAGATCACCGACCCGGACCGGATCGCGTCGATTGGTGTCAACGCCGACGGCAACGGCTCGATCGTTCTGGAGCTCACAGACCCCGACTGCGGGCAATGGCTCCAGGGTGTGACACAGCTCGATTGCAAGCCCTCCAACGTCGTGCAGCTGCTCGGGTGTAACGAACTTTCGCTGGGCCACTCGGGCAACGGCTCCAACCCCGTTCCCCTCCCGGATCGGTCGGCTGGGTGTGTGGCGTCGAAGTACTTGAGCGGTGACGTCATCACGCTGACCGCGATCCCAGACCCGGCTTCGGCGGTCGAGAGCTGGGTTGGGACCGACGATGACGCTTCCACCGACGAGATCAACATTCTCACCATGCCGGGGACGGAACACTCCGCCAAGGTGAACTACGAGGTGGTCTGCTGGCCGCTCACGCTTTCCAGGTCTGGGGAGGGGAGTCGGCCGGCAGCGACTCCGAGTGCCCTGGGGTGCCCGAACGGGAAGTACATGGCGGGCGAGGTAGTTCAGCTCAGCGGCGCCGAACCTTCTCTCGGCTGGGTGATCGGAGGCTGGACAGGTACCGACGACGACAGCTCGACCGACTCGACGAACATCCTGACCATGCCGATGGGGGGGCATACAGTTCGGGTGGTCTACGAGAAGATCTGCTTCGACCTTTCCTTCTTCCACACAGGGGTGGGCGCAGATCCGGTGGCGAAGCTCGCGAACTCCGACGGCTGTCCGCTGGCCACCTACCTGGAGAACGAGGTCGTTGGACTGACCGCCGCTCCGGCCACCGCCTGGGAGGTGGGTAGCTGGAGCAACACGGACGACGATGGCAGCACGGCGACCTCGAATTTCGTCACGATGCCGGCCACCGATCGTGAGGTGGGCGTCCACTACGTGCCGACCTGCTACGGGCTGTCTCTCGGTCACACCGGTTCCGGGCTGGATCCGGAGGCCACACCGTCTCCGGATGGCACGGACTGGGCCGTGGGGATGGTCGATGCGTCGTTTGAAGATGTCTGGGCCTTGCACGCCGCGGACATGGATGGCGACCTGGACTTCGACGTCGTCGCATCTTCGACGGGCTTGGGCCTGGCGTGGTGGGAAAACCTGTTGGGGGATGGTCAGAGTTGGCAGAAGCACGTGGTGGTGACCCCCTTGTTTCTGGGGCCGCTGTACGCCGCCGACATCGATGGCGACCTCGACCTCGATCTGGTCGCCGCGGACCGCTCCGAAGACAATCTCTCCTGGTGGGAGAACCTGCTAGGAGACGGCACGGCCTGGCAGGAGCATCGAGTCGCAGACCTCCTCGCGGACTCCCGTTCCGTCTCTGCCGCCGACATGGATGCTGATGGCGATCAGGACATTCTCGGAACGGCTGAGTTCGACCGTGAAGTTTGGTGGTACGAGAATCTGGGAGGAGATGGTTCCTCCTGGAGCGGACACCTGGTGTCGGACTCGATGATCGGGCCCGGAACGATTCAGGCCGAAGACTTCGATGGAGACCTGGATCTCGACGTCCTCGTCGGAGGCGCGTCGGGAAGGATCTCCTGGTTCGAGAACGTCAGCGGCGACGCTGTGGACTGGGTGGAGCACCAGGTATTCGACACGAACTCCTTCTCGGATGCCGCCTCGCCAGCCGACCTCGATGGCGATTCGGATCCAGACGTGCTCTCGACCGAGGGCTGGTGGGAGAACCTCGGCAATGGCACCGCCTGGCTCGAACACGACATCGGAGCCTTCGCTGCGGAGCGCCCGCCGATCGCGGTCGACTTTGACGGCGATGCTGATCTCGACTCGCCAGTGGTGCACTTTGGCACCGATAGCTTCTCCTGGTGGGAGAACCTCGAAGGAGACGCCTCTTCCTGGCTCGAGCACGAGGTCGGTGGGCTCGAGAACGCAGTTGCCCTGGCCAGCGCGGACCTGGATGGCGATGGTTCCAACGACCTCATCGGGGGCGGCGACTCGATCGCCTGGTGGAGCAACCGTTACGGTGGCACCTGTTCGCCCGGGAGCTTCCGCGCCCAGGATCGCCTCGAGCTCCTGGCGGCGCCTGAGCCAGGGTGGACGGTGGGCGGTTGGACGGGCACGATCGACGATTCCAGCACCGAGCTCGCCAACCTTGCGCTCATGCCTGCGGATGAGCACGTTGTTCAGGTCCACTATGTCAAGGGTCCGCCTTCTGGGCCTGAGGTTCTGTTCTCCGGCACCTGCCCAGGCCCGATAGATGTGGCCGTCGTCAACGCTCGACCGAACGGCCCCGTGGTGCTTTACGCCGGGCGACCCGGAGGCTCGACGGAGATTGGTGGGGGACCCTGCGTGGGGACCGAGATCGGACTGGCCGGTGCTCGCAAGTGGAAGACGCTCTCGGCCGACTCGAAAGGACAGGCGTCCTTTGATTTCGAGGCTGGGAGCGCCTGGTGTGCCCGGGCCGTGCAGGCAATCGACTCCAGCTGCTCGCCCGGCGAGGTCGCCGACATCCCTTGAGGCGCGGTAACGACGTGCGACCGCGGGTGTGTAACCAGCGCGGCTTGTCTCGTCTCCCACTGCCTGCCGTGTACGCTGCGGCCGTTGTGGAACCTCCAACCACTCCTCCTACCCGGGTGTGCCTGATGTCCGAGACTCGAGGCCTGCCGGTGCGTTCTCTGGTTACTGTCGTTGGCGCGCTAGGACTCCTTGCCCTAGTGCTCGTTTGGACCTTCGTTCCGTACTACACCGGAGCGGAGGTCGGATCGGACCAGGCCCACATCCTTCTCGTGGAGGGAGAGTTGTTTGCGGAGGATCAAGCGACTCCAGGGGTGATGGCGGTGACCACAAAATCGCCGTCTGAATGCGGTGCCGCGAAAGGAACGGCTCGACTCCTGGGTAGGCTCGATCGACGGACGGGCACCTTCGAGAATCGAGATCAGCAGCTCGCGTGTTCGTCGGTCCGACTGCTTTCAGCCCTCGATCTGAAGGAGGGCTTGGCCGGCAACGGCGCGGTGCAGCGCGCGGAGCTACCGAGTTCGCCCAACGCAGGCCGAGACGGCGTCCGCCTGTTTCACTCCTCCCGAGGCACCGGCTACCTGACGTTCGACGACGTCTCTGTGAGAACAGTTCTGGAAGACGAAGGCAATCGGTGGGGTCGCCACTCGATCGTGATCTATCGTTACGAGGGCCAGGCGATGACCATTGAGGACTCGGTCTTCCTGTCGTTCGCCCACGAGCGCTGGTCAGACTTCTGAGAACGACGCACGAACTTCGCTCACTTCAGCCCGTCGGCGTGTAGGATCCGCGCGGTCAGCGCCCTTCCCTTTCCCTCCAAGGAGCCCCCATGTCCAAGACCCCGAGACTGTTCCTTCTCCTCACGATCTGCGCCCTGCTCGTCCCTTCCGTGGCAGCGAGCGCCGACGCCAGCTGGGCCACGTATCGCGGCCCAGCGAACAGCGGCGTCGCCGCCGAGGGCCTGCCTCCAGGCGACGGTCCGCTCGGTCTCTGGATCGGCTGGAAGAAGCCGCTCGGTAGCGGCTATTCGGGCATTTCGCTGGCCGAGGGGCGGGCGGTCACCGCGTTCACCGACGGAGAGAAGGACCTTCTGGTCGCATTCGAGGCCGCTACGGGCGACGAGATCTGGCGACGAGAGATCGGAGCACACTACCCGGGGAACGACGGCGCGCATGCGGGGCCGGTGGCGACGCCAGCCATCGCAGACGGCCGGGTCTTCATGCTCGACCCAGCAGGCAGTTTCGGCGCCTACAAGCTCTCGGACGGGAGCGAGCTGTGGACAACCGATCTGGTGGCCGATCACGGCAGTGAGAAGCCGACCTACGGCTTCGGCGGATCGCCGCTCGTGGTGGGCGATCTGGTCGTACTTCAGATCGGTGGAGAGGGCGGTTCGACGGCGGCGTTCGACGTCGCGAGCGGCGAGCTGCGTTGGCGCGCGGTGGAGGACAAAATCTTCTCGCAGTCGCCGGTGCTGGCCGAGGTGGGCGGTCGCCAGCAGCTGCTGGTGCTCACCAACAAGAAGTTCTCCGGGCTCGACCCGGCGAGTGGAGAGGTGCTGTGGGAGCTCGTGCACGAGGGCGGCGGCGGCGCGATGGGCGCGCTGACCTCCGGGCCAGTGCCGCTCGGTGACGACCGCATTTTCGTCAAGATCGACGATCCCGACGCGAGGGTGATCGAGGTCATCGAGACCGATGGCAAGTTCGAGGCGAAGAAGGGAGCGAGCGCCAAGGCGATGGTGCGGAGCTACAGCCCCGTCGTCGCCAACGGCGACCACGTCTACGGTTACACCGCCCGCTTTCTGAGCGCGGTCGATCCGGAGAGCGGCGAGATGCTCTGGCGAACCCGTGCGGTGGGCGACGGCTTTGTGATCTCAGTGGGCGACCATCTGGCGATCATTCAGAAGACGGGCAGCCTGCATCTCGGCGCGGCGAGCCCCGACGGTTGGAACGAGGCGGCGAGCCTCGAGCTCTTCGACGAGCACGCCTGGGCGCCGCCGAGCTACCTCGACGGTTCGATCTACGTGCGGAGCCACGGAGAAATCGCTCGCGTGGACGTGGTGCGTCGACCGACCTCGGTGATGGCCGACGTCGAGCTGCCGAAGGCGCTCGCCGGACTGGCCAAGACCGTGGTTGGCTCCGATCACGCGAGCAGGGTGGTCGATTTCTTCTTGGCCGACCGCGAGCTGCCGATTGTCGACGGCAACGAAGTGACCTTCCTCTGGCGTGGCGAAGCCGACGACGTTGCGGTGGCCGGCGACATGATCGGAATGCGCCGCGAGGAGAAGATGCATCGCCTCGAGGGCACCGACCTCTGGTGGTGGTCGACAGAGACAGACCCTCGCGCACGTTTCAACTATCTCTTCTACCCGGACTACGAGCCGGCGCTCGATCCCAGTCACGATCGCGTCGTTCGCTCGACGCTGCTGGGCCCTGACATGAACTTCAATCGCGGCGAAGAGCTCGAGTTGTCCTGGGTCGCCATGCCCGAGTGGCCGGGCAACTCGGTGGCCGCGGCGGCACCGGAGTCGGTCGGCCGTCTCCACGAAGTCGAGCTGACGCTTCAGCCGTCTGCCAATGAAGGGGAGGAGACGCCCGAGGCGATCCAGGCTCCGACGCAGGTCTGGTTGCCACCGGGCTACGACGCTGGCGACGATCGGTACCCGGTCGTCTACGTGATCAATGGCGAAGCGCGCGAGGTTGGCAACTGGCAGGCGACGCTCGACAGCTCGGTGGGCCGGACCGTTGAGCCGCTCATCGTCGTCTTCCTCGAGTTGCCCCGCGCTCCTGGTCTCCAGGGTGCGCTCGCGGGCCAGGTGGTGCCGCAGATCGACGAGGTGCTGCGCACGCGGCCCGAGCGCGACGCCCGCGGAATTGTGGGCATGGGCTTCCCGGCCTTCAACACCCTGCTCACCGGGTTCGGTTCGCCCGATACGTTTGGTGCTCTCGGAATGCAGAGTTTCTTCTTCCTCGAGGGCGGAATGAGGCAGGGCATTCTGGGGGCCGTGGGTGAGAAGACCGCCGCGGAGACGCCGATGCGCATCTACCTCGAGTGGGGCCGCTGGGACCTCCGCAGCCCGCACGAGGGCTACGACTTCCGCGATGCGTCCAAATGGGTCTTCGAGCTTCTGACCGACAAGGGCTACGCCCCGATCGGCGGCGAGGTCTGGGACAGCACCGATCACTCGAGCTGGTCGAACCGGACGGGCGTGATGCTGAACGCGCTGTTCCCAGTCGAGGGTGCAAAGAGCGATCTCGAGATCTGGCAGACCGGCGCGCCCTGATTCGTCAGAGGCGCCGAGCCTCTGACCGATCGCTTCCGAGGCTCGGTGCGACGTCTGTCTTACCGTTCCGAGGCCGCCGTGCTCTGAGGAGTCTGGTTTTCGCCCTCGATCCAAGCGAGCGCCGCGTCGACCACCGTGTCTCGCCCCGCGATGACGTCCTCGAGGGTGAACCAGACCCTCTCGTCGATCGGCGCGCTCTTGTGGGCCAGGTATTCGTGGCCTTCCAAGAGGTAGCCGCTTCCGGTGCCCCGAGAGAAGAACCAGTCCGAGCTGATGAACGGGTTGTCCGAAGGCGTGAACGCGCCGTTGGTCGGCTTGCCGAAGACGCGGGCTCGGGGATGGAAGCCGGTCCGGAGCGACTCCCAGTCGCCGTTGCTGAAGGCTCCGGGGCCGGTCAGGACGGCGATCGGGTGATCGTAGTAGGTGTCGGGGTCGCCGGGGATGGTGAACAGTCGCGAATTGAAGGTGGGGTGGGGGATCATCGAGAGGTGGTCGTCGGCGTTGCCGCGTACGTCGAACGCGACCTCTTCGACCGGACCGTCGAAGAGCAGCGAGTAGCCGTCGTGAGCGACCGGCATGTAGCCGCCGGTGTTCGAGCGGTAGTCGATGATCAGCCCTTCAGTGTCGTCCATCAGCGCCTCGATCGCCTGTCGGAACTGCTCGCCGATTGCGAGCGCCGGTGACGGTGACCACGACGCGACGTAGATGTAGCCGATTCGTGTGCCCTCGACGACGCCCCAGGAGACGAACTCGTTGCGGTCGAAGGCGGGCATCGGTACGCCCGGAACCGGCAGCTGCTCGTTCCCCCAGATGCTGCATCGCCACGGGAAGAACGGCCGGAAGCGCATGGGGGCCGTGTCCATCTGCACCCGCTCACCGGTGTCGTGTTTGATGACGTCGATGGTGTCGAAGAGGTGCCAGTTCTGACCGGCGGTGATGAGCAGAGCGTGTTTCATCGCGGCGTCGGTCGAGCCCCAGGCGGCGCCCAGTTCGATCGGCAGCTCCTGTCGCAAAAGGCGTCGGTAGAGCTTGTGCCACTTGACGCCGTCGTACCCCCGGATGACGTCTCCGCGTTCGAGCCCCAGAGGATGGTCGGGGCAGGCGCGCAGGACGACGAGGGAGCGGTTGGGCAGCGGTGTCAGCGAGGCGCCGAAGTAGGAGTTCTGTAGCCAGCCGCGCACGATCATGAGCGGCACGCCGGGCTCGATCTGCGTGCGGTTCACGTCGAGGTGAAAGAGAACCGTGTGCAGGTCCTTCATCTTGAACGCGAGGTGGTTCAGGATGGCGACAAAACGTCCACGGCTGACGCCGCCCTCGATCTCGGAGCGATACCGATCACGCAACGCGTCCATGTCGACGCTCAGGTTGACAAACGCTCCGTACCCGCTGTCGAGCTCCTCCCAGGCGGCGTCGAAGACGGCGAGTTTCGCCTCGGTGTTGGCACCCGGCCCCCAGGTCTCGTCGATGACCTCTCGCCAGCACTTGATCTTCCGCCCGCAGCGGGCGCTGGCTTCGCTCTTCTCCGACAGAGCCATGGCGACCGGCTCGAGGAGCCGCAGCTCGGGATCCAAGCGTTGTGCGAGTGCCCCCTCTCCGCTCGCCGAAAGTAGGAGCGCAAATCCACAACCTAGTGCCGAACGGCGCACCAGGGGATGCTAGCAGTGCCGGGCTCGGGGACGTGGCTCCGACTCGCTCGGCACACCGATCAGTTGGTGACGGCTTCGAGGAAATCGAAGAGCTGCTCGTCGAGCCACGCCCGGCGCAGCACGAAGAAGGTGTGCCCGGCGCCGTCGAGAACACGAAGGTCCGCGTGTGGCGCCTGTGAAGCGACGTACTGGCTGTGCTCGAGCGGCACGTTCGGGTCGTCCGACCCGTGAAGCAGGAGAACTGGAGTCTCGAGAGACGAGAGCGGCGGGGACCTGTTGTCGGTCGCCAGTGAGAGCATGTCGGTTCGGTAGCCCGTCCGGCGGGAACTGAAGCCCATCGACTGGAAGAGGTAGCGGACCGACTCGGTAGTCTCTTCGTCGGCTAGCAGCCGTCGTCGTTCGTCTGGGTCGTCGATTCCCAAGAGCCCGAGTGCGATCGAGGGCGACCACCGCGCCGCGAGGGCACCGAGGTCCCAGTCGAGCCCAAAGGTGCGGACATCTTCAGGACGGGGCTGGCCTTCAGGGTCGCGGAGGGTGACGGCGCAGATGAGCACGACGCCGTGCACGAGCTCTGGATGCCGGAGCGCGAGCTGGAGCGTCGAGGGGCCGCCGCCAGAGACTCCGGCGACAACAACGGGCCCGAGGTCGAGAACTTCGACGGTGGCGGCCAGGACGTCGGCATGCTCTTCCGGTGTCCTGCCGGCCGACTGAGGGGTTCGGAGATAGCCCGGGCGGGAGACGGTGACCGCGCGGTAGCCGCGGCGGCTCACGCGTCGAGCAAGAGGCAGCAGTTGATCGTAGCCGCCGGGTGAGCCGTGGACGAAAAGAACGCTGGCGTCTCGCGGGTCGCCCGACGCTGCGTACTCGACGGGTCCGGCCGCCGTTTCGACGAGGTTGCTTTCCCGGGCGAGCTGGCGAACGGAGAGCTGCCAGAGTAGACCGGCGATCAAGGCGACTCCGAGTACCAGCCCACTGATGCCTGTCAGCACGAACTTGAGCGCTCGCCGCGCTCTCAGCCCGGTCAGGGCTTTCGATCCGCGGGCTGGGGAAGGGTCGGGTCGAGCAGGAGAAATTCGGCCTGTTCGGTGTCGAACTCGAGGCTCTCGACTTCGAAGAGATGCAGCCAGCCGGGTTGGTCGCCCGGGTTGGGTGGGGCTTCGTTCGGGCCGAACAGTGTGACGGCGTGTCGGAAGGGGAATCGAATGCCCGAGACGGTACGGAAGTCGCTGAAGTGAACCGTGCCGGCGGCGCCCGCTCGCATCACCGGTCGTTGCTCCTCGGGGATCATCGGCATCTTGGCGCTGTCGCGCAGGGTGTAGTGCGCCTTGACGATCAGACCGTCCTCCGGATCGATCCAGAGTACGTACTGGTCGACTTCGTCTGTCGGTTCCGGTGAGTTCCAGGTCACGAAGACTCGCTCATAGGGTTTGCCGTGGAGGGTCGCTCGGCCCGCCGAGGCGACGATCGGCGCGCTGCCCAGGCGGAACGGCAACTCGTTGAAGTACTGGAGTGTTGGGAGATAGAACTCGATCGGCAGGTTGTTCTCGAGGAACTCCGGTTCACTCTCGGTGCTCGACATCTTGTAGGGCCGCCACGACTGGATGCCCCAGACCTCGCCAGACGCTGGGCCGTCGAGCAGTTCGACGCGCGAGGTGAACGTTCCCAGCAGCTGCACAAATCGACCCCGTTGGTTCTGATGGGGCCACCAAGGGCCCGGCTCGCTCCAGCGGTCGAGGCCCATCACGGTGAGCGTGGTCCTTCCGTTCCAGGCTTTGACGCCGAGACGCTCGAGCGCGTTTTGGAGGAGCTCGCGGCCACGTCTCTGCGCTACGGGGTCGAGGGCGTCGAAGCCTTCGGGTCGAAGATCAGCGAGCCCGGCGGTGACGCGATGCGGGAAAGACGGCGCGCTCTGCGCGGAGAGCGGCGCCGAAAAGAGCAGGACGGCTGTGCCGATCTGCATCGAGAGCTTGGACAATTTGCTGAGTTCCCACGAGAGCATGGCTACCTCCTCGCCAAAAGTAGGTTCGGCGAGGAAGGAGCGCAATTACCTGGAACGTAGCCTGGGCCGTGTCGCCGCCCGCTCGAGCGGGCTCCTGCCGCGTTACTCCTCGGCTAGATAGATGTCTACCCGCGCGGGCACGGACTCGCCGGTCTCCTTGCTCTTGAGCGGGTGGACGACGTAGAGGTCCGACCGACCGTTGCTGTCGAGGTCGACGATCCGCGTCAGACCGAGGTGCTGGGGCTCACGATCGAGAAGGATCTGCCGGTCCGGCCGGACCGGGTAGGTGCAGCCGGGGCCACCCTGATGGATGGTCACTCGCTTGCCGCGCCCCAACTGAACGAAGTCGGCGCGGCCGTCGCCGTTGAAGTCGCCCTGGAACTGAGAGAGGTGCTTGACCTGCACGTTGCGCAGGTTGAGTTTGAACTTGCCCGAGAGATCGAGGTTCGGAACCCGTCGAAGGGTGCCATCCTCGAGTTGGCAATAGGGGTGGAAGTCCATTCGAAGCGAGATGCTTCGGAGAACCAACACGCGCAGGAGCATCGGCAGGACGGAGAAGTCCAGGGTGATGGCGACCAGGTCTTGCCGGCCGTCGCCGTCGAGGTCTTGGAATCCTCCCGGCAGCCGGATGTCGACGTCCTCGTCGTCGTCGTCCCCGTCGTCACCCCCGAAGGTATAGCCCTCCGCCTTGAAGTCGAGTTGCGGCTCGGTTGCAGGAGCGAGCGAGGGGCGGAGAGGGTAGATGCGGTACTGGAAGTCGGGCTTCTTGGCGTGCCGGATCTCTGCCCGGATACCTGCGTCGTTACCGGGCTCGAGCTCCTCGGCCGCTACGACAACCGCTCGACCGTCGGTGTCCAGGTCGCCGATGTAGACGATCTCCTCGTCGGTGTTCGAATCCGGCAGATTGACCTCGGCCCCTGGGGCGAACGCTAGTCGACCCTCTTTGGTCTCGTTCAGGTAGACGAGCGGGGCGCGGCCGCGATCGGCCTTGAAGACCACGAGGTCGGGTAGGCCGTCGCCGTTGACGTCCTTTACCTGGGGTTGACGGGGACGCCGTGGTCGTTTCCGTTCGTCGTCGGAATCGTCGGAATCGTCGGAATCGCTCTCGGAATCCTCGGAGTCGCTGTCGGAATCGTCGTCGCCGTCGTCCGATGCCGAAGGTGGCACGACGAGGAGGGAACTCGGAACCTGAGCGAGACCGCTGGGAGTGCCTTGGAAGACCCTCCAACCATCCACGCTCGGGAGCAAGACGTCGCTTCGGCCGTCGCCATCCAGATCGTGGAGGAAGTCGAAGTCGGAGAAGAAGGTTCCGGTTCCGGTAAAGCTCGACTCGGCTTCGAGAATGGGAACCAACTCTAGACGAGACTCGTCGCCGGCTCCCCGGAGGCGGACCGCAGCTACCCCGTGGTCGGTGATCGCCAGGAGCGGCTCGGTCGGACCGCCGGTGTCGAGGGCGTGGACAGAGGTGTCGAGCTCGAGAGGCGACAGGTGTGGATCAAATCCGTAGCCGTCTGCTCGGCCCGGGTAGACGCGGAGCTCGCGCCGATCGACCAGAGACGAGACCACGTTCATCACTTCGACGAGGCCTTCGATGCCGGTGAACTCCACTCGCTCGGTCTCGGCAACCTCGTTCCAGGCCGTATAGGCGACCAGGACGAGGAGATCGTCGACGCCGTCGCCGTTCATGTCGGCTGGGATGATGGCGGCGGGCATGCCAGGCAGCTCCAGGCTCTGCTCCGCGAAGCCTGGAGCGCGGTCGCGCTTTGCCCAGACGGTGGAGGCGAGCAGGCTCGCTACCAAGATCAGCACGAGGCGCGTGCGAATCGGGTTCACTGTCATGCTCTAGAGAACGTAAGCCCCGGTAGGGTTGTTACGCCAGGTGGCCACGACTGCAGCCTTTTTTTGCATCGAGTGCAACTTCGCAGCGAGGTGCTACGTAGATACCTTGTGACACAAGGCATGATGCGATCAAAGATATCTGAAAGCGCCTCACTAGAGAGATGGCGGGAACAGCTGCGTCGCGGTGGCCTCGACCTGGCGATTCTCCTCTCGGTGGCCGCGCGGCCCCGCTACGGCCTCGAGATCATCCGTCACCTCCAGGAGACCACCGACCTGGTCGTGACCGAGGGGACGATCTACCCGATCCTCACGCGCCTGACCAAGGCGGGGTTGATCGAGTCGGAGTGGGTTGCCGACGAGGCTCCCCATCCTCGGAAGTACTACCGCCTGAGCCCTCTGGGTGAAGAGGCCTTGGCGGAGATGCTCGAGCATTGGGACGACTTTCGAAACAAGATCGACCGTCTGATTCAACAGGCGAAAGGAGCGAGTTGATGAATCTCGGAGAAGCTGGCGAAGCGCGGTTGCGGGGCTATCTCTTTGTGCTCGGACGGGCGCTGCAGGCGTTTCTGCCCAAGGCGGTCGCACAGGACGCTCTGACCGAGATCCAAAGCCATCTGCGCGAGCGAATCGCAGAGTCCGAGGCGCAGCCCGACGAAGCGATTGCGCTCGAACGCCTGCTCGAGGAGTTCGGACGCCCTGAGAAGGTCGCGCAGGCCTACGCGGGCGAGGTGGCGATCGAGGAGGCGCTCGCCACCGGTCGCGTGACGGCGACAGCGCGGGCTCTCTGGCACCTCTCGACGACGACCGTCCAGGGCTTCTTTCTCGCTCTCGGTCTACTGGTCGGTTACCTCTTTGGCCTTGCGCTCGTGGCGATCGCGGCCGCGAAACCGATTCTGCCAAACAACACCGGCGTCCTGATCCGCGACGGCGTGCCCCGCGCGATCGGCATCTTTTCGAATTTGGGGGAGGGGGCCGAGGTCTGGGGTGGCTACTGGGTGATTCCGGTCGCCCTCACCTTGGGACTCCTCACGCTGGTCGCCACGCACCGGGGCGCGATGCGCTTTCTCGGCTGGTGGCGGAACCGACGGAATGCGCGGCGCTATCTTGCCGACCCGTCACTGCGATGATCCGTTCAGTAGCCAAGTCCCGCAGCGTCGAGCGGGATGGCCGTGCGGCACTTCGAGTCTGCCGACTCGTCGCTGCCGCCTTGTTGGTCGGCGGCACTCTTGCGGCGGAGCCGGTTCGCTTTTTGGCCTCGAGCCCCGGCGTCGAGCTTGCCGGCGAGTTGCGTGTGCCCCCGGGCGAAGGGCCCTTCCCGGCCGCCGTGCTGCTGACGGTGGCGGGACCCAACGACCGGGATCAGTCCGTGGGTCCTCATCGTGGCTTCGCCGAACTGGCCGACCGACTCGCCGAGGCCGGTATCGCCTCGCTGCGCTGGGACGACCGGGGTGTGGGGGAGTCCACCGGAGAGTACTTCCAGGCGACCTACGACGATCTGGCGGCGGATGCTCTGGCGGCGATCGACTATCTGAGTGAACGGCCGGAGGTCGCATCGGGGAGAATCGGCGTCATCGGCAACAGCGAGGGGGGAGCGATCGGGCCACTGGCCGCCTCGCGGTCCGACCGAGTTGCGTTTGTCGTCTTGCTGGCGGGTCCGGGTATCGAAGGACACGAGACGATCCGCGGTCAACTCGAACGCGCGATTCAGCTCCAGCGAATTCCGAAGGAGACGGCTAGACAACTTCGTGAGCTGTACGCTCGTTTCCTCGAGATTCAGAGCGTTCCGACGCCCGACGCCGCCGTACGCGCCGCGATGGTCGAGTTCCTCGCCGGCGGTGGGCAGGGCCTTTTCCCTCCGTACGCCTTTGTCCCTCGGGAGGTCGAGCCGCTCGCGGACTTTCTGTTGAGTCCCTGGTATCGCTCGCAACTCGCCTACGATCCGGCCCCCGTATTTCGAGAGGTTCGAGTGCCGGTTCTGGCGCTGGTTGGTGACAAGGACGCCGTGCTCCCGGAGATGCCGCATCTCGAGTCGCTCCGACGGCTGCTCGCCGAGCGGCGGGACGCGACGCTCGCGGTCCTACCCGACGTGAACCACCTCTTCCAGACAGCACTTACCGGCAGTCCGCTCGAGTACGCGACGCTCGAGGAGGCGTTTTCGACCGCAGTCGCGAGTCGGATCGCGCGGTGGATTCTCGATCTCCCGAACTAGGGAGCGACCTCGGACGCCGGCCGAGCGAACCGGGTAGGCTCGAGCCGTGCACGATCTGCCCGAGTTTCACCTTCCGGTTACCTACCGCCCCGAGGTGATGTGGCGACTGCTGGAGCTGGGAGTCGCGCCGCTGTCCACTACCCAGCCTCGCCTTGTCTACAGCCATCTGCGGGCGGTCTATACCTTCGAGATCCGTGACCGTAAGGCGCGACGGCGCGAGCTGGAACGCTTCTTCGGTCCGCAGCCGCTCTCCGACTACGAGAAGCAGATCGAAGAGCTGCGGGCCAAGTACTCGCTGCTTCGGGTTCGGCTCGTTGATTGGGTGGCTCGAGGCGAGCGGGGCAGAGGTGAAACGGCCCCGCCGCCGGATGGCGACGGGGCGAACGGATAGAGCGTCTCGAGCCGCCCGTCTACTCGAGCTCGACCGCGATCACGTCCGTGAGCTCACAGCTCTCGAAGTCGATCCCCTGGTAATAGATCGCGTTGCCGGACGCATCTCCCGGCGAGCTGGGGTCTGCGAAGGCGTCTCCCTCCGCGTCGGCCTCGGCGAATCCGAACAGGCGCGGCGGTCTCACGTCGAACTCGACCAGGCCGCAGCCGGGGACGGCTCTGGACTTCTTGCCCAGGTTGCTGCCGCCGACGACCGCAATGCGTCCCCCCGGAGTTGCGCAGTGGATATCGACCGGCGTCGACTCTCCGGCTGTGGCACTCGCTGCGCCCTCGATCACAAGCTCGCAGCTGCCGGCGTACTCGAACGAGCCGCTGTCGCAGTTGGCGTCCCGGCCGTAGCCGCGTTGATCGGCGCGCAGGCCACAGGAGGCCGCAGCGTCGATTGCCGCGCTCCCCGCCAGGAGCGCGTGGGTTGCCGTCGGTCCACCGTTGTCTGCGAGCGTGGTGTCGACCTCGATGTCCGGAACGATCATCGCGCTGCCGGCGCAACTGAGGTCACTGCTGAAGTTGTTGCCCAGATCGGTCTGCGGCACACCGGGACAGTCGGCCGGAAGGTTGGCGGCAACGATGTTGTTGGCCATGTCGATCGTGGTGAGGTACGTGTAGATGCCTCCACCCGGGTAGCCGTCCGGACCGGAGTTACCGATGACTGTGGAGTTTTCGAGCGTGAGAGTGGTCCCGTCGTATACCGAGTAGATCCCGCCTCCCCACGTGGCGTAGTTCCCCGAGAAGGTGCTGTTGGTGATGGTCGAATTGGCGAATGCGACGAGAATGCCGCCCCCCGAGTAGCCGGCGGTGTTCTCGGCGACGGTCGAGTCGCTCACCGTCATGTCGCTATCGAAGACGGAGACGAGGCCGCCGCCGTTGCCCGCCGCGACGTTGCCCGACACCGTGCTGCCGACCAGAGTGGCCTCGGCCGCGAACTCGATGAAGACACCACCGCCAGCGATCGTGCTGCTGTTGCCTATGACTCGTGTTTGCGAGAGATAGGAGGAGCTGGGACCCGCCTCGGAGTACAGGAGACTCACCACGCCGCCGCCGAACACAGCCTCGTTCTCTACCACGTCGCAGTCGACCATCGAGGTGGTGCCGCCGCTCGTGGTGCAGACACCGCCGCCGTAGTAGGCGGAGTTGCCGGTGAGCGTCGTCTCGCTCAGAGTCAGGTCGCCGCCGTTGTTCCACACGCCTCCCCCGACGCCGGCGGTCACGCCGTTCGAAATCGTCGTGGAGTGGATGGCGAGGTCGCCGCCCGCGTCGACCTGGAAGATGCCGAAGTCGGGCGCTGCGTCGTCTCGCGAGACGCCGAAGCCGCCACCATCGATCGCGATCTCGGACGTCACGACGGGTAGACCCCGGTCGCCGTTGTCGAGCTCGGTGAGCGAGACGTCGGCGGTGAGCTCGAGTGTGTCGGCGCCCGCGCCGGCCGCGCAGTCGGCGTGCGTCATGGCGTCGTCGTTGGCGTTGTCGATGGCTTCGCGCAGGCTACAGATGCCGTCGGCGGCAACTGTGCTGTCGGTGCCGTCGACGACGAGTGTGGCTGGCACCGCCATGTTCGGGAGCAGTACGAGCGCTGCCAGTACGAGGTGGGTGATGCGTTGAGTGGTCCCGGGTGAGCCGCGATGGCCGCCGAGTTTGATGAGGGCACCCTTTGGTTTCATCCCAATTCCCTTTCTGGATTGCGGCGCGTCGGGTCGTGAGAGCCGGGCGCCATGACCTTTGCCTACCCTCTACATCGACGTTCGGGAGTGGGTTGTGCCATGAGGCTTCGGCAAAGAGCTCCGAGCGGAGTGCTCGCCGCCGACGTGCATACAGGACCGCGCCGCCGGAAAGCACGGCGGCGCGGAGGGGAGTGGCTGGAACGAACGGTCTAGAAGCGGACGCCGAGCGAGATCAGAATCTCGCGCCCTGGGTAGAAGTCGTCCGGCGACAGAGCCTCGCCGTAGGTAGGGGCGCGTAGAAACTGGGTCGGCAGTCCGTTGGCGTCGACCGGGCCCGAGAAGTCGGGGATGATGCTGGTGTTGAAGGTGCGCTTCGGCGTCGAGTCGAAGATGTTCCGAACCTCGAGCTTGAGCCAAGGCTCGACCGTGTTCCAGACCGATGCGGCGTAGCGCAATGAGAGGTCGAGCGCCGTCCAGGATTCGAACTCCTGGCCGCCGCGGCCGCCGAAGAAGAGGTTCGCCGTCGCCGGCGGCGTGGCGTAGCCCGGATCGCGAGCCAGCAGCACCTCGGGCACCGGGACTTCAAACGCTTCGTGGCTGTACGTGAGTGGGGAGTCGAAGCGCAACAAAGCGAGTAGGTCGAGGGCGCCTCCGCGGTCGAGGTCGATCGCGTAGTGACTCCAGGCGCGGAGCTTGTGCTCCTGATGGCTCGGTAACGGCCCGCTGGGTGCGTGCCGCTCCTCCACGAGAATCTCTGGGTAGTTGCCGATCACCGACTGTACTGCCGGGTTACCGAACTCCTCGCCGACGAAGTTACCGTCGTTCTCGATCTCCCAGGTCCAGTGGCCGTCGATCGTCCAATTGGGCCGTAGGCGATAGCGCCCCTGGAGCTGAAGCGCTAGGTAGTCTCGCTGGGTGAGATCGGTGTTCCGGTAGACCACGTTGTCGGCGAGGAGCGGCCCGACCGGTGTGTCGACCACGGTAGTACCGTTGGCCAGCTCGATGAAGTCTTCGAAACCGTCCTCGAAGGAGCGGTTGACGAGCGCCGCGCGGACGTAGCCACGGTTGCCGATTTGGGCCGCGAAGGAGAGTGCGATCTCCGCGGTCCGTGGTGTGCTCAGACCCGGCTCGAAGAACGCGTTGGCCGTCGGGAAGAGTACGAAGACCGGAACGTAGTTCGACAGATCGAAGCCGGGGTCGAAGTCGATGCCGACACCGGGCGGCCCGACGTAGAGGTAATCGATCTCAGAGCTGTTCCGCGAGGTCGTGATCTTCTTGAACAGCTCCGAGTTGGCCCGGCCGAGGTACTCACCGTAGCTGGCCGTCACGCGCATCTTCCCGGAGTCACCGAGGTGGTAGGTGGCAGAGAGCCGGGGCACTAGCTCGTCGAAGTCGGCGACCTCGACAGCGGGCGTGGCGTCGCCATCGATCTGCTCGTAGCGAACGCCCAGGTTGAAGCTCCAACTGTCGTTCAAGCGCCAGGTGTCGTTGACGAAGAGCGCCTGAGTCGTCGACTCGAGCACTGCGTCGCGGTCGGGAATCAGGTTGATCGCGAGCGCTCCGAACGGGGCGAAGATCGGTTGAAAGCGCCCCTGGCCGTCGAGCACCGGAGCGCCCTCGATGTCGGTCAGGAAGTCGGCGATCATCAGGAACTCGGAGGACGCCTGCGAGTTGCCGCCCCGCTGCGTGGTGGTGAAGCGCTCGAATCCGATCTTCAAGTCGTGGCTACCGCGCTGCTCGGTCGAGAGGAGTCGCGAGTAGGTTGCGGAGAGGTTCTCGTCGTCGAAGTTGAGCGACGGGTCGCTCTCGTCGAAGACTGGAGCGTTGTAGAAGCCGAAGCCCTGTGAGATCGGGATGAAGGGCGAGTCGCGAAGCTCCGAGCCTGAACCGCCGAAACCGGTCGGCAGTACTTCGCGCTCGGAGTAGCGCGCCTCGAGCAGCGAGTTACTCCCGAGGACACCGGTGTACCCCAAGGTCAGATAGTCGTGATCGACGGTCGCCGAGTCGATCGTGTTCGGCTCGAAGCCGAAGATCGACTGCACCAGGTCGGAGCTGTTCTGGAGCGTGATCGCCTCGAAGCTGTGCCTCGGTGTCAGGCTCGCGTTGAGCTTCAGTTGGTACCGTTGATTGTCGAAGTCGTTCGGCTGGGGAGCGCCCGAGAACGGGAAGATCCCCGGGTCGGAGCGCGAGGTGTTGGAGCCGGCCAGGAAGAACCAGAGCCGATCCTTGACCACGTAGCCGCCGAGGGTAGCGGAGTAGAGCTCGTTGCGATTGCTCTCGTTCGAGATACCGAGGTCGTCTTCTAGCGGTGACTCCTCGCGCCACGAGGGGTTGGTCATGTCGATTCGGAAGGAGCCGCGAAAGCGATTGCCACCGCGCTTGGTGATGGCGTTGATCACGCCACCGGTGAACCGACCGTATTCGGCCGAAACGCCGGCTGTCAGGATTTGCGTCTCTTCGATGGCGTCTTCGATGAACAGACCGACCTCCGAGCCGAAGGTTGGCGGGCCGCTGGCGTTGCCCCAGATGAAGAAGCTGTTGTCGACGCCGTCGAGCATCACCAGGTTGTCGTAGCCGATGCCTCCGCTGATCGAAACTTGGCCGTCGACGGCGCCCCTCGAACTGACACCGGCAGAGAGTTCCGCGATGGAGATGGGCTCTCGATCAATCGGTAGGAGATCGATGGCTTCGTAGGTGTAGTTGCTGGTGACCTGCTCGGTGGCCACTGCATTGAAGCCCTCGTCTGTGACGTCGATTCGGTCAGCCGCCGCGACGGTCTGGAGGGTGGCGTCGGCGCGGGCCGTTCTGCCGAGGTCGACAACCACCGCGCGCTCGACCGGAGTCATGCTCTCGAGCGAGAAGGTCAGGCGATAGTCCCCGATGGGCAGCCCTTTGAGTACAAAGTCTCCGTTTGGTCCACTCTGAGCCGAGCGCGTACCGAGGAGCGCCTCGGATGTCGCGGTGATGGTGACTCCGGGAAGGGAGTCTCCGGACGGGCCGTCGACCTGCCCGATCACCGAGCCGGTCTGCACTCCCTGCGCCCAGATCGCAGGCGCCAGCAGGGTGAGAACGGCGATCGTGCCGCTGACCAAGTGCGTAGCGAATGAGTTACGTAGGCTCCTCCTCACAGACGCTCCTCTGGGCCGAATCCTTCGGCGTAGTTGTAGGAATTGACCCGCGTAGTTTCTCACGTCGGTTGTCCAGGGCCGCGGGTCGTCCTCGAATAGCTGCTTCATGTCTCGCTATCCCTCCCTTTCGTCCTGTTGAACGCAGAAGGACCGAGGATTGCGCCATCTGGTTGCGCCGCTGTACGACCAGCGGTAGCCTGGCTCGTCAACACCGGAGAAGGAGCGTCGTGGAGCCGGAAGAGATCCTGGAGGTTCTCGCTGCAGCTCGTCGGGGGGACGAGAGCGCTGTGGAGCGCTTGTTTCCGGTCGTCTACGCGCAGCTGCGGTATACGGCTAGCCGTGAGCTCCGGCGCTGGCACCCTGGGCTGACTCTCAACACGACGGCTCTGGTGCACGAGGCGTACATCAAGCTGATCGGGCGCTCGAAGCTAGAGGTCAACGATCGGAACCACTTCTTCGCTCTTTCGGCAAGGGCCATGCGTCAGATCGTGGTCGACCACGTGCGCAACCGGCGCGCTAAGAAGCGCGGAGGCGACGAGAAGCCGCTCAGCCTGCACGAGTCGCGGCTGGGCTCGGATGGGCGTGCGGTGGATGTCCTGGCACTGAACCGAGCGCTCGAGGCGCTGGCAGCACGGAGTGAGCGTCTCGGCAAGCTCGTCGAACTGCGCTTCTTCGGCGGCTTCACCTTTGAAGAGTCAGCCGACATCCTCGGGCTCTCTCGACGCACGGCGCATCGCGACTGGCGCAAGGCACGGGCCTTCCTCTACAGCGAACTGGGCGGTGCCTAGGCGTGACCGACGACACCAAGGGTTGGCAGCGGGTCGAGGCGCTCTTCGATCGAGTGGTCGACCTAGCACCGGCCGAGCGATCTGAGATCCTCGACCGGGAGTGCGGCACCGACCGCGCGCTGCGCCAGGAGGTCGAAGCGCTCCTCGCAGCGGACGTCGAGGCGACCGGTTTTCTCGACCAACCGGTGGGGGAGGCCGCGCCGGATTTGGTCGGTGAGATCGCTGCGGTCGCCGACCAGGAGGACACGGAGGTCCTGGCCGCCCCCGTGGTGCCGGCGCGGCCCGATGGGGTTCCGGCTGCGATCGGCCGCTACGAGATCCTCGGCAAGCTCGGCGAGGGCGGTATGGGCGTCGTGTTTGAAGCCCGGCAGGACCGTCCGAGGCGGCGGGTGGCGCTCAAGGTGGTTCGAGGAGGCCAGTTCGTCTCCGAGAGTGCGGTCCGCATGTTCCAGCGCGAGGCGGACACGCTGGCTCGCCTCAAGCATCCGAACATCGGCGCCATCTACGAGTCCGGTCGAACGGA
Source organism: Candidatus Multivoradales bacterium (assembly GCA_965212505.1). Taxonomy (GTDB): domain Bacteria; phylum Acidobacteriota; class Thermoanaerobaculia; order Multivoradales; family JAHEKO01; genus JAHEKO01. The sequence goes on along the minus strand of OZ243123.1, from coordinate 2,637,107 downwards.
CGAGGGGCAGCACTTTTTCGCCATGGAGTTGGTCCGTGGGCAGACCCTCGACCGTCATCTTGCCGAACAGGACGCCGAGCTGCTGTCGAAAGACGAGATCGATCGTCGGCTCCGACTCTTCCGCGCGATCGCCGACGCGGTGCACTACGCCCATCAGCGGGGTGTGATTCATCGCGATCTCAAGCCGGGGAACGTGATTGTTACCGAGGTCGACCCAGATGCGGACGGCAGCGCCTCGGGCTCCGGTCTGCCACAGGTCAAGGTGCTGGACTTCGGGCTCGCCCGCATTACGGAGGCTGAGGGCGGCGCCGGCACTCTGGCGACCGAGGTGGGAATCATCAAGGGAACGCTGCCCTACATGAGCCCCGAGCAGGCGCGAGGCAATCCCGACGAGCTCGATCTGAGGACCGACGTCTACGCCCTCGGCGTCATCCTCTACGAGATGTTGACCGGCGACCGTCCTCTCCCGCTGGAGCAGGGATCGCTCGTTCAAGCCGTGCGCGTCATCTGCGAGACGCCGCCGCGCTCACTCGGTGCAGTCTGGCGAGGTCAGCAGCGTCTCGATCCCGACCTCGAGACCATCGTCGGCAAAGCGCTCGAGAAGGAGGCGGACCGGCGGTACGCGAGTGCCGCGGCGCTCTCCGAGGACGTCGCCCGCCTCCAGGCGCAGCTGCCGATTCTCGCTCGACCACCGAGCGCGATGTATCAGCTCAAGAAGCTGGTCGCGCGCAACCGGCTGGCGACGGGTTTTGCTGCCATCCTGTTGGTGCTGCTAGTCGGTTTTGGGATCTGGATGAACGTCCTCTGGCGTCAGAGCGAAGTCGCACGGGCCCGGGCCGAGGCGAGCGCACTCCTGGCGCTCGGTCGAACAGAGATCGACACGAGTCCACCGTCCGCACTCGCCTACGCGAAGGCCTCCCTCGAGCGGGCGGACAGCCCGGCAGGTCGCCGGTTTGCGGTCGAGGCGCTTCTCCGAGGGCCGCCGGCGCGGGTCGTCACCGAGTCGCCCGGCCTCCATCCAACCTTCAGTCCGGACGGTCGCCACCTCGCCGTGCACGGGGCGGATATGGTCGCGGTAAAGAGTCTGCTCCTTCTCTATGACTCCGAGGGAGGTGAGCCGCTCGAGCTCGAGAGGGCGATGCCGAACTTCGCAACCTTCGTGGGCTTTGACGCCGACTCCTCGGTCATTCACGGCGTGCGTGGCGACGGTCGCCTGACCTCCTGGTCGGTCGAGACGGGAGAGGTTCTCGCGGCCCGGGATCTTCCGCCGGGATCGAGCGTTGTCAGTACTCCCGACGGGAGAAATCGATTCATGTTGCTCCGGAGTGCAGACGGCACCACCGTGGTGCGCCCCTGGACCCCGCTCGAGGGGACGTCCGAGGGCGGCGGCCGCATCCGTGCGGACGGTGTTGAGGTTCCCTTCACCAGCGAGAGCCTGAGCGGCTCGGGCAGGCGACTCACTTTCGTGGACGAGGGGCGAGTTCAGATCGCCGCAGTCCAGGACCTTCAAACCTCGCGCTTCGTTGGACAGCACGGCGACTGCTGTGTCCAGACCGTGTTCCATCCAAACGAAAGGACGTTGGCCACGGCCGCACTCGTCGAGGAGGAGATTCGGATCTGGGACGAGACCGAAGACGGATGGGGCCTGCGTCGCACACTCTCGCCCGGGCCACTCCACCAGGCGAAGCCGCGCTTCGACCCCACGGGTCGGTACTTCGCCGCAGCCGGCCCCAGAAACGCGTGGCTATGGGACCTGGAAGCTCCATGGGACGCGGAGCCCTTCAACCTGGCTCGCGCCGATCAGCAGCACATCATCGGACTGAACTTCGACCCGACGGGGCGTTGGCTAGCGACGGGCGACAATGGCGGAGCCGCGATCTGGCCGGTCGAGCCGCGACCGCTCGAGATCAAAGTTCACCCCGAGAGGGTGCTTGATTTGGTTTTCGACCCAGCCGGTGAGCAGCTGGTGTCGAGCTCGGCGACTCACCTCTGGAACTCTCCGCTGAACGGAGGCGCGACGGGAGAGTTGTTGCTGCCCTACGGATTCAGAGACTTCTCCGTCCGTCCGGATGTCCCGCACGTGGCGCTCGCTTTGGAACAGACGGGAGTCGCGCTGCTGGATTTAGAAACGATGGAAACGACAAACGCGGGAGGGCGTGACGTCTGGTCTGTCGAATACGGTCCCAAGGGGCGCTACCTCGTCGCAGCCGGGGGACAGTTCGAGGCCGATGTCGCTCAGTTGACGGTCTGGGACCTCGAGACCGAGGAGACGTTCGCCCTCAACTTCGGAGACGGCCGAATGGTCATCGATGCCGTCTTCGTGAGCGACCACGAGGTCGTCGCATCTGGAGCCGATCGGTTGGTAGTTTGGGATTTGAGGGAGCGGTCGCACACGCTCCTCGCAGAGGGTCCGCACGCCTACCTTTCAGCGACACCTGACGGGACCTGGGTGACTGCGGTCACCGGCTCGGGCACCTGGGCGGCGCAGGGCGGAATCGCCGTGATCTACGAGGTGGCCACGGGCGTTCGTCGCGAGCTCACGACCCACGGGGAGCGTGTGGTCCACGCTGCGATCGACCCGACCGGTACTCTGGTCGCTACCGGTGACGTCGATGGTGTGGTGCGGGTCGGGCCGGCCAGTGGCGAGGAGCCCCACCTTCTGCTCGGCCACGAGGGCGTCGTGCATCAGGTGGCGTTCGATCCGCGCGGGCGTTGGCTCGCTTCTGGCGGTGACGACGCGATCATCCGGCTTTGGCCGATCCCTGACGGCCCGCCGTTGCACACCTTGCCACGAGCAGAGTTGCTGGAACGTCTCGATGGACTCACGAACTACCAGGTAGTCCAGGACCCGGCCTCGGAGGATGGCTTCCGGCTAGAGGTCGGCCCCTTCCCGGGCTGGTTGGACCCGCCTGAATAGAGAGCGAGCGACGCCGAAGCGCCGCTCGCAGAGCTCGAGCATGGTCAGTTGATGGCGCTAGTTCGCCTGCGCCAGGTACGGGAAGTCGTTCAGGAACGGGACGTCGTTGGCGTCGACGCAGTCGCTCAGAACCGCGCCGTTGGTCACCAAGCCGAGCTCTAAGTCGATGACGTCGTCCGCGAGCCCTCGACCGTTGAGGAACTCGAAGCCCGGCGGCACGTTCTCGTCGAACGGCAGGGCGTCAGGTAGGAGCACGTCGACGAGGAAGTCGATGGTCGCGGAGTCCGAGTAGAACTGCTCGAAGGTGTCGCGCAACTCACCGGCCCAGATGCCGTCATCACCCACGAGGAGCGTGTGGTTGAAAGCGTCTTTGAGGCCGGCCTCTGTCGGCTCGAACGGATTCGAGGGGATAAAGACGGTGTTGATGGCGGGGATGCCCATTCGGTCGGCCTGGAGGCCGCGCAGACGCGTGACGGCGTGGGTGGAGTAGGCGGGTGCGTCGATGACGGTGCTATCGACTTCGAGGATGATCGCGCTGACATTCAGGCCGGCGAAGAAGTCGACCTCATTGCCGTCGCAGAACGCGCGGCCGTCGGTACCGTTGAAGGCGTCGAGGTCGAAGAAGAAGGGGTCGTCGAATGTGTCGACGATTGCCCGCATGCCGGTACCGTTGAACTCGGTACCGGTGATGCCGCCGCCGAGGGTCTCGGCGGGCTGCCCGGTCTCCATTTTCTGGACCCGCACCGACTGTGTGCCGTCGGACTGGACGGCGCCGAAGGACGTCCGAATCGTGATGTTCGGAACGGCGTTGCCGTCGGTGTCGAGCAGGAACTCGTAGCGCGCGTCGGGACGGAAGGTCTCGCCGCTGATCGAGCCGGCGCCAGGATTGACGGTCATGACGAAGACCTGTTTGGTGGGATCCGCACCGGGGAAGACGTAGACGTCGTTGATGTCGATGCGGCCGTCGAGGCTCACGAACGGTGCGTCGAGGTGGTCTGCCGCGGAACCGGGGCTGACGACTAGAACGAGGCAGGCAATGGCGAGAACGGTGATCTGTACAAGGCGGTGATTCAGTCTCATGTCTCTCTCCTTAGGTGAGGGTTGCTAGCGAATTTCGAAGGTCAGCGACGACCAGGTACTGAGCCAGTCGACGTCAGTTCGAGGTTGTGCCGATTCCATGTGGACGACCGACAGGAGCCAGACGCCCGAGTCTGTGAGCTCGATCGGAGCTCGTCCGTCGGGTCCGGTGCGCACGACGCGCGGCTCTGGGTTGCCCTGAACGAATGTGCGAATCTGCGCGGCAGCGAGTGGCTCGCCGCGCCAGAGCACTCGCACCGGCAGCCGGTCGCCAGGCTCGAGTTGGTACGGGTCGAGCTCCGTGACGATCTCGAGCTCGAGGCCGACGGGCCCGTCCTGAGTGCTCCTCGGCTCTCCGGAGCGCACGAGCGACTTGGCGCAGCGGGAGAACGCCTCTCGACCGGGAGCCTGTGACTCGCCTCGACGCTCGCGAAGCCGAATGATCTCCTCGAGGCCCTCCGTGCGCAGGTAGGACTCGAAGCGCTCGGCCTCGAGTGTGATCGTCGATTCGGAGCTCGTGTAGGCGAGCGCGAGCGTCCCATCCTCGTCGATCGTGATCCGGCCGGCCGGATCGGCTCCCGGTTTGCCGGAGATGCTTCGCGTCTTCTCTCCGATCAGAGAGAAGCTGGTCATGTGAGCGGGATTGCGGGGATACGCGACGCCCTGGTCGAAGCCGTCACCCACGCGGAGGGCGACGTCGAGGCGCTCGCCAGGGGAGACCGAGAAGGTCGCCGGTTGGATCCAAAACTCGTGAGCCGTGGCCGTCGGGGGTACGAGCGCCGCGAGCAGGGTGGTGATCAGTAGACATCGGGGGGTCGTTCGGCTGTGCATGGCCCCAAGGTAGGGCGCTAGGGGCCGTGATGACCTGCAAGAGCTCTCAACTGCGGCTCAAACGCGTCTCAAACGGCTGACTACGAAGGGCTTGCGTGTTGTCGAGCGTCGCCCTCCAGGGCCAAAGCATTCAGCGATGCGCGTGTCTACAACGACAGAAGGGGCCGTTCGCTGTTACCCGCTCGACAGCCCCGGGCGGCGATCCAGACCAGACTCACGGAACTGTGAATGCCGCCAGTTCTGCTCGAGGCGTTCGATTCCGCTACCTGCTGGGTCTGAGCGTGATCGCGCTGCTGATCACGGCCTCCTTCGTCACGATGAGTCGGGTGGTCTCGGAGCAGCGAGACTTCGCCAAGCTCGTGAACCTGGCGGCCCACCAGTCGGGGCTGGCGAATCGAATCGCCTTCTTCGCGACGGTGATGGCGACGACGGAGGAGCCGAGCGAGTTTGCGGCGGCGCAGTCGCAAGTCGGTCGGACGATTCACCGGATGTCCGAAGCGCACGAGTTGATCCGACACGGGGCGCCCGAGGACGGCATTCCTCAGCTCACCAACGAGCACCTAAGAGCTCTCTACGAGGATCCGAGCCTCGGGCTGGATCTCGCAATCCATCGGTTCCTCGATCGTGCTCGTGAGGTTTACGAGCTCGACATGGAGAGTCTCGATGTCGGCACGACAGCCTACATCTACCTCAGCACGACCGGCCCCCACGTGCTGGAGCCGATGCTCGATGCGGCCGTGGAGGAGTACCAGGCGATCGGGCGATCGGGCATTGTTCGCATCGAGAGACTCGAGGGCTTCATCTGGCTCGCGACCCTTCTGATCCTGATGCTCGAGGTCGCCTTCATCTTCCGCCCATTGGAGGCGAGTGTTCGCAACGCGATCGACACGTTGCAGCGCGCCGTCGGTGAGCTTCAGGGGACGCGCGAGCGTCTGCTGGCGGCGCAGCGGCTCGCTGGGGTGGGCGACTGGCAATGGGACCTGCGTGACAACACTCTGTCCTGGTCCCAGGAGACCTTTCGCATCGTCGGCGTCGAGATGGGCAAGTTCGTGCCCGACCCGGCCAAGACGCTCACCTTCGTTCATCCCGACGACCGGAGATTGCTGCGGGAGTCGCTGGCTCTGGTGCTCCGCACCCAGGACACCGCGTGCGTCGAATATCGTGTTCAGCGACTCGACGGCGAGATGCGACTCGTCTATCAGCAGGCGGTTGTGCGACGTCGCGACGGCGGCGAACCGACCGTGATCGCCGGCACGATCCAAGACATCACCGAGCGCCGTGAGAGCGACGAACGGATTCGTGAACTGGCCCTCTTCGATCCTCTGACGGGGCTTGCGAACCGTCGACTCCTGGCCGATCGCGTCCGAACGGCGCTCGCCTCGGCGCGGCGCTCCCGGTCGTACGGCGCTTTCCTGATGTTGGACCTCGACAACTTCAAGACGGTCAACGACACGCTGGGGCATCAGGTCGGCGACTGCCTGCTGGTCGAGGTGGCCAAGCGCCTCGGAGTCAACGTGCGCGACTCGGACACCATCGCCCGGGTCGGAGGAGACGAGTTTGTCGTGGTGCTCGGTGCTCTAGGAGAGAACGATCGGAAGGCACGCGCCAACGTCGAGCTTGTTGCCGACGCCATGCGCGACTCGCTCGAGGGGGCGTTCGAGGTGACCCAGGAGGGGCATCGCGTGCACACCAGCGTCAGCATCGGTATTGCGCTCTTCCGGGGCGAGGAAGACGGTCTGGAGGAGTTGCTCCAGCAGGCGGACGTCGCGATGTTCGAAGCCAAAGACTCCGGTCGGAACTGCGTCTGCTTCTATCGCGAGGAGCGTCAGGTCTCGATCAACGCGCGCAAGGCGCTCATCGACGACCTGCGCCACGCCCTTTCGCACGAGGAGCTGTCGCTGCGCTACCAGCCGATGGTCTCCGCGACCGGAGAGTTGGTTGGCGCGGAGTCGTTGCTCCGTTGGCTGCCCCCGGGTCGAGAGCCGATTCCACCCAGCCGGTTCATTCCGGTCGCCGAGGAGACCGATCTCATACTGCCGCTCGGCGAGTGGGTGCTCGACGCCGCCTGTCGCGACGTTCGCCGGCTAGAGGAGCATCGGCTCCCGGCCGACTTCAGCTGCTCGGTCAACGTCAGTGCGCGCCAGTTCTCCGACGCCGATCTGGCGAGTAAGGTCGAAGCGGCGATCGTCAAACACGGGGTGAGCCCCGAACGGTTGCGTCTGGAGCTGACCGAAAGCTCCCTCGTTCGGGATCTGCAGCGGGGCCGAAGCGTGCTCGAGGACCTGCGGGCCCTGGGTGTGCGCGTCGACCTCGACGACTTCGGCTCGGGCTACTCCTCCCTGTCGCTCTTGAAGCGGCTTCCGGTTGACACCCTCAAGCTGGATCGCTCCATGCTGCGCGACCTCGCCGCCGACGACTCCGGGGCCGCGATCGTTCGCGCGGCCATCGCGATGGCCAAGTCTCTGGATCTGACAACTGTCGCAGAGGGTGTCGAGACCTCAGAGCAGAGGGATTTCCTCATTCGTGAGGGGTGCGACATCTTGCAGGGCTTCCTCTTCTCGATGCCGCTCTCGTTCGACGATCTGGTGGAGCAGCTCGCCAGCTGGAAGCCCTTCGGCCCCGGCTCTCAGTTCGGCAGAGTCTCTGCGTCTGCCGAGGGAGCGGAGGTTGGAGACTCGCTACGAGACGCCGGCACAGCCGGCGGCGGACTGCGCCGCGCGGACGCTTAGCCGGCGCCCGGGCATGCGCGCGAGCGAGCGCTCGAGTGGTGAAAGCGCCTCGTCGCACCGACCGAGCTCGACGAGCACCTCGCCGTAGAGCTCCAGCGCCGGCTTGATCAGGTCTGGCGGGCCGGAGGGGATGCGCGTGGAGTCTTCTCGGTCCGCCGCTCGTCGCAGGAGGTCCAGCGCTGCCCGGGAGTTCCCGTCCAGGTGGGCGAGCAGCCCCTCGAGGGAGAGCGCCAGGATCTCAGCGTCCTCGCCGCCGAGCTCCTGAAGCTTGCCGAGTTCCTTTCGGGCTCGGCGCAGCTCGCCTCGGTGCGCCGCCGCGTAACCGCGTGCGAAGAGACTTTCGTCCCCGGATCCGGAGATGTCGCGACCCCACTCTTGGCTCTCGATCAGTCGTCGGGCCTCGTAGCGTGCGATCGTCGTCGCGCGGCCGCCGTTCTCGCGGAGTGTTGCAAACGTTTCGTCGGCCCCTTCGAAGTCTCCGAGCTGGAGGAGCGAGTAGTGCAGCCAACCGAGCGCGTGGAAGTCCTTTTCGCCGTTGGGAAGGTCCTTCTGGCGCACCCAGATCTCGGAGACCTCCCACGCCTTCCGATTCGAAGCGACAGATCGCCGCCAGTCACCGAGCTGAATGAAGATGTGAGACGGCATGTGCTGAGCGTGCGAGGCGTCGGGAGCAACGCTTGCGTAGCGCCGGGCTGCCGGCAGCCCGAGTTCAGCGTGCTCGGGATCGTCGTAGGCGTGGATCAGGTAATGGAGAACGCCCGGATGTTCGGGCGCTCGCTGGACGAGCTCCTCGAGCACCGCGGCCGACTCGCCAATCAGGCGCCAGTCCTCTTCGCTCCGTCGGCTGTAGTTGCTGGTTCGCCCCTGGAGCGATAGCGCATAAAACGCGCCGATTTCGAGACTCTTGGGCAGACGCTCATAGGCGGCGCCGAGGCTCTTCGAGAACGCCTCTTCTCCAGAGTCCGTTCCGCTGCCGAAGAGCCGGCGAGCAGCTTCGACGAGAGCCTTCTCCACCTCGGTCCCTTCGCGTTCGAGACGTTCGGCGGCGTGCTCGTCCAGACGATTGATATGGCTGCGTCCCGACGCCGTGTTCACGCCACTCCACAGAGCGCGGTAGTGACTCATCGCCTCTCCCCAGTAGGCGAGGGCGAACTCGGGGTCCTTCTCCTGGGCCCGCTGGAACGCTTCGCGGGCGGCGTCGTACCAGAAGCTGTGAAGCGCGGCGAGCCCTTCGGCGAAGTCGTCCTGTGCCGCCTCGTTGCCGGAGTTCTCGAGGGTGACGCGGCCGACCCGAAGGCTGCGCTCGATGTTGGTGTCGGAGCCTTGAACCGTTCCGCAGATGGCGAGTCCGAGGACGAGGGTGCTCGTAGCGAGGACCGGTGGGAAGGTGGCGGTAGTTCGGCGGCGCGTTCCGAGATGCGGCACGTGGAGGTTAGACGCGATGCCCACGGGTTCGTTCCCAGGCTGATGTAACCGCTCTCGCACCTGGCGCATCTAGCCCGTTGAGCCCAGAAAGATCCTTCGCAGATTGGAACAGGAGTCGCGCCATGATTCGCCGCATGTCGTTGTTGTCGGTGGCCCTCGCTTTTGGAGTCGCCCTTCCGTTGCTCTCGCCGGGGGTGGTTCGGGCGCAGTGCCTCTCGGACTCCGAGTGTGATGCCCTTCGCGCCGAGCTTCAAACGCACCGCGATGCCTCCTCTGCCGAGCGCGCCGAGATCCGCGAGCTCAAGGAGCGGGCTCGCACCCTGGCCCGGGGCAGCGAGGAGAGAGCTGAACTGCGAGCAGAGATCCGCGAACTGCGACGCGAGCTGCGCTCCGGCCGAAACTCCGACGTGCGCGAGTTGCGTCGCCAATACCGCGACGGCTGCAGGCGTTGCTGAGCGTGGCTCAGCCGCCGGCGTTCAAGGTCAACAGCGGCCCGGCTCCTGGACCCGAGGCGGCCTGCATGTTGAACAGGAAGGTCAAGAGCTGGAAGGTGCTCTTCGAATGGAGGTCGCGGTCGTCGACGTAGAACCAGTAGCCGCGGTAGGGGATGCTGACGAAGGCGCTCTCCGGTCGCTCGCTCGCAGACTGGATCCGCAGGATGTTGGTCATCGCGTTCCACCAGTCGAGCGGCTGGCCGTCGGCATCCGGGGTGACGGTGACCAGCCGCTCCTGCTCGTGCTCGGCAGGTGGTTTCACCCCTTGCGACAGATAGAAGAGGACGGCGAGCAGCGAGCGTCCGACGACGGCCACCTGATCCTCGGCCCCGGCGACATAGCTGGAGACGATGTTCAGGCCCCCCTCGACGTCTTGAACGCCCAGGAGCCGTCGTGCCTCTTCCAGTCGGCGTGCGGACGCCGGGTTGTCGGAGTCGAGGAGGAAGAGCTTGAGCCGGCTCTCCTCCAGGCTGAGGCGGAGGAGCTCCGACTTCTGTAGCTCGCGCAAGACCCGACTCAGGAGCCGGAAGTCGCCGAAGACCGGTGGGTAGTCGGGGGTCGGCCCGGCCGCGGCGCGCGAGTTCTCCAGCGAGTTGACGCGGTAGACGCAACACATCAACAGCCGCTCGATGCTCCAACCCGAGTTGGCGAGCAGCATGATGCTCTCCGGCGGCATCGGCGCCAGCATGCGGCGCACGAACTCTTCGCCGTGCAGCGGCGTGTAGCTGATCGTCGGACTCTCGCTGTAGGAGACGCCCGCGCCGGTGGCGGCGTCGTTGTCTCCGTCGAGGTCGAGGGAGAGCCCCAGCGACGAATTGCCGCTGAACGAATACTGCGTGACGATCTCACCGACGGTGACGAACTGAACCGTGTCGCGATAGCGGAGCCGCACGAGGTTCAGGAGCAGGTGTTCGTTCCAGGAACGACTGAGCGCCTCGCTGTAGTGGACGCGAGCCGGCCGGATCGTTCGGGCTCCGTGCGTCGTCCGGCAACCCAGCAACAGGAGCGGGGCGACGAGAGCCACGAGAGCGATCCCAGAACGAACGGTTTTGGTCATCGGAGACGCGCCCATGATAGCCGCTTTTCTTAGGTCGCCCGAAGGAAGCGAGACGGCGCGACATCCAAGCGGATACAGATTCACTTTCGCGGCCCCGTTTGCACGGCCGGCCGCAACGACCCAAGAAGGAGAAGAGTCATGAGATGGATTCGACGTCCGTTCGCCCTCGCCCTGTTGGTATCCGTAGCCGCCGGTCCCGTACTCGCGACCAAACCCTGCGACGATTTTGGTGAGTGCAAGGTGTTGGTCGAGATCAACGCCTCCGATGGCGATATCGGCTTTCACTTCCTGATGGATGGGGACGAGCTGAACGCCGCTCGTATCGTCGATCCGAATGGCGAGGTGATCTTCCGAGACCGGGCCAACGGAGCCCTTTTGGAGCAGACCCTGACCGAGACCTTTGCCGAGAGCTCCGAGCCGCTCTGCTGGGCGGACCCGGATGCCGATCCCGACGAGGAGATCGTCACGCTCGAAGAGTTCCTCGAGCGGTGGACACCCGGCACCTATGCATTCACCGGGCTCAATGCCGATCTGGAGAAGTCGGACGGCGAGACCGACCTCACCTTCTCGCTTCCCGCGGCGCCCGCCGACGTCGATTTCGACGGCAGCGTGATCAGCTGGAGCGCCGGAGACGACCTGGGCAACTGTGCCAGCTTCAGCGACCTCGTCGACCTGGTGGGGAGTGGTGATCTACCCGAGCATCCGGAAGACGTCGCCGTTGCCCTGTGGGAGGTGGTTCTCGAGCCCGACGTCGAGGACGAGGACCCCACCGGCGCTCTCAAATACGCGATCCGGGTCGCGGGAGATATCGACCCGATGCAGGTGACCGTGCCGGCGGACTACCTCGCTTCGTTGCCTGACGACACGCCGGTCAAGGTCGAGGTCGGAGCCATCGGAGTGGATGACAACGCCACCTTCACCGAGGAGTCGGATTTTTGCGTCAACGAGGTTGAAGGCTGCGAGGACTAGAGCCTATTCGACGCTGAAAGCGAGGCTCGACCGATCGCCCGTAGACGCTCCGCGGAGACCGGTCGGGCCTCGGATTCATTGAGACATTGCTCTTTCTCGATCTCTTGGGCACGCAGGGCTGAGGCGCTGGTCTTCTGGTACAGTCGGCGCGTTCTAACAGTCAAAGTGCCGTGCCCACCGGACGAAGTCGTTCGGCCCAGGGGGAGCTGGCGACGGGGAGTGGGAGGCACGTAACTTCCCCCGAAGCAGGGAGGAGAGAGGATGAAGAGAAGTCTGCTCTGTGTGGCATTTGCATTCATGGCCATGAGCCTCATCGCGGTGCCGGGTCAGGCTGGCGACTGTGACTTCGGTCCGAGCGCTGGTCGGGTTCCGGAGTCTGCGGCTGGCTGTCAGGCGGCGCCGAGCTTCGGCGATCGGCCGTCGTTTGATCCGACCGACATGGCGGTGAGCCCGGATGGTGTTCTGACTAGCTGTGCCACGATGACCCTCAACGATCCAGCCAACGTCTCGACGGTGGGCTTTGTGGACTTCATGCCGGCGTGTGATTTTGCCGGCAACGATTTCTCGACGCTCTACTGCTACGACTTCAACGTTCCCGCGACCCTCTTTGCGGTCGACGTGACCTCTTGCAGCGCTTCGGCCATCGGTACCGCGAACAATGGCGGCGCTCAGTCGTTCTCGGGAATGGCGTGGGACCCGACGACGAGCACCATGTACGGCTCGACGACGGATATCGCGACGTCTGAGCTCGTCACGGTCGACCTCAACACCGGCGCCAGCACCTCGGTCGGCACGATGACCGACTCGCCGGGCAACATCTCGATCGGCATCGACAATAGCGGCAACATGTTCGGTCACGACATCACGACGGACAGCCTGCACTCGATCGACAAGAATACGGGCGCGAGCTCACTGATCGGCGCGGTCGGCTTCGACGCGAACTTTGCGCAGGGCATGGATTTCGACGCGTCGGACAACACCTGCTACCTGTTTGCGTTCAACAACACGAGCTTCCAGGCCGAGCTGTACACCTGTGACACGGGCAGCGGTGCCGCGAGTTTTGTCGGCGTCATCGGTAGCTCCAGCCCGGGCGGCCTGCAGGAGTGGACCGGCCCCGGCATCATGGCCGAGGACGACGGTGGTGGCTGCGTCATGCACATGACCGCCGGCGCTACCGGTCTGGGCAACAGCCGTGTTCTCAACATCGACCTCCACCTGACGCACGTGCGCCCGCGGGCGGTCGAGCGGTCCTTCAAGGTGACCCTGGTCGACGCGCGCGGTCGGGTGGTCGCTCGCATGTCGACCCCGTCGGTACGCCTGCGTCCGAACGAAACCGTGGCGCGTTCCTACGGCCTCGACCTGCCGGACGGTCTGGCCCCAGGTAGCTACACGGTCAACGTGTCGATCAACGGCATGGCCCAGGGCAAGGTGAAGGCCTCCGCGCCGATCACCCTGCGCTAGTCAGTCAGATCGAGACCCCGGAAGCCCAAAGGAGGCTTCCTTCGCTCGCCGGCTCCGCTCGGGGCCGGCGAGTTCTCGTTTTGGCGGGATCGGAAGCTCGTCCGTCTAGTCTTGTGGGACCGAGTGTGAGCCAGGTACGAACCGAAAGAGAGAGAGGGGCACGATGACCGTACTGAGAATCGGTTGTTTCGACCACGGTTCCTTGGAAGACCGACGGACCTTCTTGAGGAGATACCACCTTTGGGATCTCACCCGCAGAGGGTTTCGAGGCGAGCGGAACGGCAGGTGGTATGGCTTTTCCGAGCAGCCTGACGCGCCGGTGCTCCAGCTCCAGGACAGTCTCCGAGCGATGGGCTTCTACCCGTTCGGTGGCCTCGACGGCGTGTTCGGCTACCGTACACAATCGTCGGTGAGGCTGTTCCAGGAGTTCGTAACCGTCGCCGACGGGATGGACATCGGGGGGGTCGACGGGATGGTCGGGCCGCGGACCGCCGCGGTGATCGACGACTGGCTCTCGGAGGGGCGGACCGCTGGTTGGGGGGAAGCCAGTGCGGAGTACCTCGAAGCGCTGGCCGCGCTGCGGGAACTGCGGGAGATCTTCGGCGCCTCCTCCCAGCGCGGGGTCCGGTTGCTGAATGACGGCGCTGCCGCCAGCGCGAGTCGGGCGGTGGCCGATTGGACCTTCGACGAGCGCGATCTGCACCTAATCGGCATTCGGCGCAACGAGAACCGGGTCTTCACTGCGGCGGATGGCGGTCGGCCGGAGCGGCGCAACGAAGATCTCTTCATCTTGCTCGCAAACGGCAAGCGACTGGTGTTCCGAGGCTCGACCAATCCGAATCCGCGCGTCTCGGGTCGGCCGGATCAGCCGTTCATTCTGCGCGGTCAGCACGAGTTCTACTTCGCTTGGCACAAGCTGTCGACACTGAGCGATCCCGGATCGACTCGTGTCTACCGGGCGTTCAAGCCGGTGGGTTCCGGACCGCTCGTCGTCCGCACTCGGGAGAACCTCCTTACCGAAGCGAGCTTCGAGTCGGCAAGCGCCAACAACTCGATCAACATCCACTGGAGTGGCTCGGGAACCAAGAACTGGTCGGCGGGCTGCCAGGTGGTGGCCGGACGCAAGTACATCGACTACCGCAACGAGGTGGTGGATCTGAGTGAGCGCAGCTCGGTGGGATACAGCGATCTGAGCGGAGCGCGTACGCGAGGCGCCTACAACGTACTCCTCGACGCGTCGACCGTGTTCGCTCGGGACCCCAGCCTGCGAGGCGATCGCCTCCTCTACACGGTGCTCTACGAGAAAGACGTTCAGCGGACCTCCGCCGGGCAGCTGATCGATTTTTCCGAGACGGTCGATCGTCTGAGTTGATCGCGACAAGTCGCCCGGGATGAGAAGTGCGTCACATCGCGCACCGACCCTCGGCGCTAGCCTTGGGCGGTCATGGCACTGCCGGCGGAGAACAGCGCTCGACTCGTTGCGTTCGAGTTCAAAGACTTCCGAACCTTCCTGAACAGCTTCTCGGCCAACATCGGCCGAGGTGGGATGTATGTCGGTTCCGTCGAGCCGGAGGAGCCCGGAACTCACGTCGAGTTCCGGATCGCTCTCGCGGGCGGCGACCCGCTGCTACAGGGACGCGCGGAGGTCGCCTGGGTCGCCGCCGGAGAGGACCTGACTCCCGGGATGGGTCTCCGCTTCCTCGAGATCGAGGCCGAGGGCCAGCATCTCATCGAGCGCATCGAAGAGATTCGCATCCAGAGCGGTCGGGAGCTCTTCGACATCGAGCGCGGCGCGCCTCCCAACCAGGCGAGTCGGGCGCGTGAGGACGCGACCCACGATCTGCTCCGCGCGGAGATCGAATCGCTCAAGCAGGCGCACCTCGAGGAACAGGGGCGCCAGAGCGCCGATCTGGACGCGATGCGACTGGAACGTGATCAGCTCGCAACAGAGCTCTCGGCCGCCCAGGAGTCAGCGGCAGGGAAGGACTACGAGGCGCTCGAGGCCGACCATCAATCGTTGCGAGCCGAGGCCGAGGCGGCCCGTCGCGAGCTCGAGCAGCTGCAGGAGAAGGTGGGCGCGCAGGCGGCCGACCTGACCCGTTTCACCGAACAGGGCCAGCACGCGATGGCGGAACGCGACCGGCTCGAGACGAAGGCGAACGAACTGACCGTGGAGCTTGGGACCGCTCAGTCCGAGATCGAGCGCCTGCGCGAGGAAGGGGAGACGGCTGGGCGCTCTTCTCGCGAGGCCAACGAACTGCGACGGCTCTTGGACGAGGAGCGGTCCGCCTCGAGTGCGGCACGCGAGGAAGCCGACGAGATGCGCACGCGGTTTGAGCGCGCGACCGAGAAGAACCTCGAGCTGGCCCAGCAGTTGAACCTCCAAAGCTCGCAAGACACCGCCAGCGGAGAGCGAGTCGCGGAGCTCGAAGGCGAGCGGGACGCGGCGGTGCGCGAGCTCGAGGTGCTGCGAGAGGGGGCTGCCTCCGCGACGCGCGATCTCGACACGATTCGCCAGGAGCGCGACGCGGCGGTCGAGGCACGCGACGAAGCCGAGAGGGCGGCGGACGAGCTACGCAAAGCGGCACGCAAGGCGGAGAGGGTCGCTGAGAGGGTGCGCGGCGAGCACGCCAAGCTGCAAGAGGACTTGGCCGAAGCCCAGGCGACGCTCGAAGAGCGCGAGGGGACCTCGTCCGATACGGGGGCACCTGCCGACGACCTGGACGTCTCCTCTGCCAACTGGCGCGAGTTGGAACTCCCGCCACTCGATCCCGACGCCGACTAGGCCTGCCTCGGGTCGCCCTCCTCGGTTCGGTTTCGCTTCAGGAGTCGACAGCGAACCGAGAGGCGACTCCTAGAGCGCCTCGAGCGGCATCCGGAACCAGATGGGAAGGTGGTCGCTGACGCTGAAGTCGAACTTCTTGACCAGGGCGTTCTGCTCGGCCTTTTCGAGCTCGTGGAATGCCTTGCCGGTCAGCGCCTTGGCGAAGAGCTCCGTGAAGTTGAAGACGCCGTAGTCAGGGCCTTCGGGCTCCGCGCCCCACGCCGCCTTGTTGGCGTGTCCGGTGTGCCGGGTTTCGAGACGCTTCGCCAGCCGATCGTCCTGCGTGAAGATCGCGATCTGATCGAATGTCTCGGTCAGCTTGGCGTTGGTGCGGAAGATCTTCGCTCCGGGAGGCACCGGCTGCTTCGGGTCGGGGTGGGGGAAGAGAAATGGGAAGCTCACTCGCACCTGCTTCTCGCCCCGCCTGCCCTGGTCGCGTAGCTCCTTGGCGACGCCGATGATCCGCTTCAGATCGGTCTTGGGGTTGTCGTAGTCGAGGTTGAGGTCGCCGAAGAGGACCGCGTTGAGCGACTCGGTGGCGCGGACCTTGCCGACGATCCACTCCGCGATCGCGCGCCCCTCGAGCTGGCGGTCGGACTTGTAGTGCCCGTAGTGCAGGTGGGCGTCGATGGCGACGAAGTCGTACTCGCCGATGCGGAATTCTGCGGCGAAGGGGGTTCGAATAAAGGCGAGGAACTCGGGCATCTTGATCTGCGGCCGGGTCTTCTTCTCGCCCGCCTTGAAGCGCTTGAGGTCGACTGCGTACTTTTCGAGGGCGGTATGAATCGACTTGCGGCGCTCGAAGAGCCGGCGCAGCACTTCCGTACGGTCGTACGTGAGGTCGGTCACCAGCTCGGCGCGTGTGACGAGGTCGGTGTTGTAGATGAAGGCGTGGCGCTCTGGGTTGCCGGGATCGCCGGGGAAGGTGCCGGTCGTGTCGGAGGCGACCAGGCCGTACTTCTTGCCCATCAGCTCACGAAGCTTGCGAAGAGCGGTGGTGTCCGGCATCACCTCCTGAATCGCGAGCAGATCGAAGCTGCGGCAGACGTCCCGGAGGAACTTCATCGTCGCCTCGTCTCGGCCCCTGTCGCCACCCGGTTCCCGAAGGGAGCCGAGCTTGCGGATATTGAAGGAGGCGACGACCGCCGAGCCGTCGATGCGCTCGGGGAGTCCGTAGTGGGCCGGGTCGCGCTTGAGCTCCTTGCGGATCTTCGTCCATTCGCCGGTGGTGAACTCCTGCATCTCTCGGCTCCTCCCCGTTTTGAGCGCCACGGTGCTCCTCGCAGCCCTCGCGGGCCGCTACCGATCGTGACGCAGACTCTCTGGAATGCTGAGAGGACTCTACCTCAACGCACAAACGCCCGAGCCCCTTGGCGCGAGGCGCAGGGGGCTCGGGCGCGGGTCAGCTCCGCTGCCAGCCTATTCGGCGACGACGATGTCGCCCTTGGTCGACCCGATGATCGCGAACAGCTCCTGCTGCTCGGCCTCGGGCACGCCGAACTTGTTCAGCGTTGCGACGCAGTCCGCCTCGAAGAGGGCCCAGTCCTCTTCCGAGATGGCGAGCGTCGCATGCGACTCGGCCATCGACAGGCCGGTGTACGTGCACGGTCCGCCGGTCGCTTGGCAGACCATCGCCGTCAGGTGGTACTTCAAGCCGGGGAAGCGCGCCGGCACGCGCGCGGCGGCGATGTGTGGGTTGGCGTTGAGCGCCTCGTTGTCCGCCAGGCGGTTGATCAGGTCGTCGGCCACAGCCGCGATGTTGTAGACGCCTCCCAGCCGGTCGTAGAGGGTCGGCTCGGCCGGCTCCTCGGGAGTGTTCTCGGCCTCGACCTCCGCCATCGGCTCTTCCGCCGGAGCTGCGTCGCCGTCGGCGGCGGCTTGGCAGCCGACCAGACAGAGGGCGCCGATCAGAACGAACAGTAGGGCTTTCAGGCTTTGCGGCATGTTTGCTCTCCTCTAGGGGTTGGATTCAGGTCTGACCGCCCCGGTTGCCGATGCGTTCGGCGATCGAGAGTTCGGATCTTCCACCAGAGCCGTCCGAGAGCGCTCCAGTAGAAGCCCGTCACATTGTGCGGTGGGCCGATACTACCTCGCCGTGCGTGGGCCTCTCGCTGCTAGACTTCCATCGTGCACGCGACGTTCGACGCCGAGTACGAGTCGGAGACCCTGAGCGCTACCGCAACCCTGCACCTCAAGGGTGTCATCGGGTTCCGCGAAGCCGCGGACTTGCGGGACGTGCTCTTCGACGCGATCCGAGACAGTGGCGACAAGAATCTAGTGGTCGAGCTCGACGAGGTCTGCCGAGTGGACACGGCCGCCATGGCGGTGCTCGTCGAGGGACTTGTCGCCACGCACGATCACGGTCCGACGGTCTTCCTGGTCAGTCCGAACGAGTCGGTGCGGCGCGTCTTCGAACTCGCCGGTCTCGAGGACGCGCTCCTGCGCTGCTACAACTGCTGGGGTGATCTCGAGCAGGCCATGACCGCCTGATGGCCGGCGACACCTCGGTGCGCGCTGGAGACCTGCTGCTCGAGCAGCTCGCGGAGGCCGGGCGTATGTGGCGGGTTGCGGTCGCCTCGGCGAGACAGGTGCTGCTCGGTCCGCTTCGCGGCCAGCCCTTCCGGTTCCGCGCGACCCTCGAGCAGACGATCCGAGTCGGCAATGAATCGCTCGGCCTGGTTGCCTTGATCGCAGCTCTCATCGGCATCATTTTGGCCTTGCAGTCGGCCTACCAGCTGCGACAGCTCAGCGCGACTCATCTGGTAGCCGATCTGGTGGCGGTTTCGGTGACGCGGGAGTTGGCTCCTCTGATGACCGCCATCCTCGTCGCCGGGCGAGCCGGCTCGGCGATCGCCGCTGAGCTCGGGACGATGAAGGTCTCGGAAGAGATCGACGCTCTCGAGGTGATCGGCCTCGACCCGATCGACTTTCTGGTCGTTCCACGGATCGTTGCACTCCTCGTCGCCGTACCGTGCTTGACCCTGTTCGCCGACCTCATCGGCATCTTGGGGGGTTGCGCCGCCGGTGTCGGAGCGCTGGGGCTCGGCGGGGGCGCCTACCTCGAGGCCAGTTTGACGGCGCTGTCGCTCGAGGATGTCTTTGGCGGCGTACTCAAGGCGGTCGCCTTCGGTGGAGTGATCGGTCTCGTCGCCTGCCAACGCGGCCTCGGGACACGGGGTGGGGCCGACGAGGTGGGTCGTTCGACGACGACGACGGTGGTGCGGTCGATCGTTCTGATCATCGCGGTCGACCTCTTTGTCACCGCGGTCCTGTTCGTGAAGTAGCGATGAGTGCGGCGACCCCAGCGGTGGAGGTCCACGGGCTGCGCAAGTCCTTCGGCTCGCGGACGATCCTCGATGGCGTTGACCTCTCGGTTGCGGCGGGAGAGTCGCTCGTCATTCTGGGCGGCAGCGGTAGCGGCAAGAGCACCCTCCTACGCTGTCTGGTGGGCCTCGAACAACCCGACGATGGGACCGTCTCGGTCCTGGGGACCGATGTCTTCGCGGCGCCGCCCGGCCGTCTGGCCGAGCTTCGTCAGAGGGTCGGGATGGCGTTTCAGTCGGGCGCCCTCTTCGGCTCGATGACGGTCGAAGAGAACCTCGCCCTACCGCTCATCGAGTTCAGTCACCTACCGCCATCGACGCTGGGAATCATCGTTCAGATCAAGCTCGCTCTGGTCGGCCTGAGCGGCATCGAAAAACTCCGGCCGTCGCAGCTGAGTGGCGGCATGCGCAAGCGAGTCGCGTTTGCGCGTGCGATGGCACTCGATCCGGAGATCCTCTTCTGCGATGAGCCGTCGGCCGGCCTCGACCCGGTCACCGCCGCAGGGCTCGATCGACTCCTCATCCGACTGCGCGAAGTTTTTGGCGTGACGCTCGTGGTTGTGACTCATGAACTCGACAGCGCCTTTGCCATCGCCGACCGAATGGCGCTGATTCACGCGGGGAAGGTCCTCGTCTCCGGCACACCCGATGAGATTCGGGCATGCCAGAATCCTCGGGTGCGTAGATTCATCGATCGTCAGCCCGACGCCGAGGACGAAGACGACGATCGCTTCCGCGAGCTGATCCTCGGCGCGGAGGAGGAGGCCGATGGCTGACCGCAGCGAGGTGCGAGCGGGAATCTTCGTGGTGAGCGCGCTGGCGATTCTCGCTCTCGGCACGCTCTGGATTCTCGGCTCGCCGCTGGGCGGCGACCAACGCGACTTCGAGATCCAGATGAAGAGCTCGGGGGGTGTTCGACGCGGCGACCGCGTGCGGCTTTCGGGAATCGAGGTCGGACGGGTGCGCGAGCTCGAGCTCCTCCCGGGAGACGAACGGCCGGTCTTGTTTCGTGTCGCAATCGACCGGGAGGTCGAGCTGACCGACGGGAGCACCGCTCGCCTGACCACCGATGGACTCCTCGGAGCGCCCTATCTGGAACTCGTCGCCGGGCCGCCGGAGGCGCCCGTGCTGAGCGCGGGGAGCCGGATCGTCGGCGCCGAGTCCAGTGACATCAATCAGGCGCTCGACGCGGTGGCCGTCGTCGGCGACCGGATGCCGGAGCTCCTCGACCAGGCGTCGGGGACTCTGGCGCGCGTCGAGGCCGAGGTCGAGCCGCTCTTGGCGTCTCTGCAGCGGCTGCTCTCCGACGAGAATGTCGACACGATGTCGCGAGTGATCACCAAGTTGGAGCCGACGATCGAAGAGGTCGGAGAGCGGCTGACGGCGCTAGCGGAGCATCTCGACGAGCTCGCGACCGAACTTGGCGAAGGGCTCGGAGGGGTTCCCGAGCTTTCGACAGAGCTGCGAGGGCTGGTCGGCGATTTGAGAGCTGCCGTCGGCGAGGACGGCTCGCGGCTGGCCGGGGTCCTGGATGCAGCCGATCAGACCATCGGCACCGCCGACGGCGCGCTAGCGACCCTCGAGCTCAACGCCGAGGAGATCGATGCGACGTTCCGCGATCTCCGGGAAGCGGCCGCCAACCTCCGCTCGATGACACAGAGCATCAAAGAGCGTCCGAGCCTGTTGCTTCGACGACCGGCTGCCCCGGAACGCGAGCCCGGGGAGGAGAACCGTTGACTCGACGACTGTTTCTGCTGGCGACGGCCCTGCTCCTCCACGGCGCGTGTGCGGGCGGAGCGTTGCCCGAGACGCACTACTACGTGCTGCGCGGGAAGGCCGGCATCGAGAGAGCGAGTGCAAGCGTCGGACTCGCCGTCGGCGTTCGGTCGTTCGCCGTCGATCCTCCGTACGATCAGGATCGACTGGTCTACCGGCGCGGAACCGACGCGGTCGAAGTGGGCTTCTATGCGTATCATCGCTGGGCGTCGCCGCTCGGGCGGCAGATCGCGCTGGCGTTCGCGGACGGTTTGCAAGGGACTCCGGGGGTTGGCTCGATCGAGCCGGCGCGTCCGGCGATCGACTACACCGCGCGGCTCGACGGGCGCGTCCTCTTTCTCGAAGAGATCGACAGCGCTGCGGGCGAGCAGGTTCGCCTCGGCCTGGATTTGACGTTGCGGAACAAAAGCGGAGAGGTTCTCTGGTCCGAAGTTGTCCATGCGACCGCCGGCGGCGCGGCGGGCGATGTCGGTGCGGTGGCCGACATGGCGCAGAAGGCCCTCGACGACGCCGTCGCGCGAGTTCGCGCCTCGCTGGCGATCGCTCTGCGGGAGTGACCGATGTCGCCGTGCGCTGAGCTGGGCGTCCTGTAGGCTCTCGCCAACAACAAGGAGGCCAAATGAGATTTCTCGCCGTGCTGATTCCCGCCCTCCTCGGTGCGTTGCCGCTCGACGCATCTGGACTTCTAAACGAGACCGAGCGCTTCGAGCTGGCGGTCACCAACAAGGTCGACGCCGAGGTGATCGAGGCTCTCGATCTAGAGCCCCGCGTTCGAGCGATCGTCCTGATGCGCGATGGATCGTCGAACGGGTTGGTGGCGAAGCGGTTCGAGTCTCCGGGCGCCCGCGACGAGCTCCGAGCTCTGGGCGATCGGCTTCTGGCTCGCATGCCGGAGGGAGAGTTGGGCGAGGTGCGTCGCTACCGCAGTATTGCGGCGATGGCGGTCGAAACCTCCGCAGCTGGGTTGCGCGCTCTCGCCGCTGACGCAACCGTGGCACAGGTGGGACTCGCCGCCGAGAATCGATGGAGTCTCGTCGAGTCGCTGCCGCTGGCGAACATCCCGAGCGTTCGCAAGCCGGCCAAGAACGGCAAGGGAGTCTGGGTGGCGGTGCTCGACTCCGGCACCGACACGAATCACAAGGACATCAAGAAGCCGCTCAAGAAACAGGAGTGCTTCTGCATCGGTTGCTGCCCCGACGGGAGCAGCCGTCAGTCCGGCAGGGGGAGTGCCGAGGACGATGTCGGTCACGGCACGCTCGTGTCGGGCACGATCGTCTCGCGGGGCAAGGTGGCTCCGCGCGGTGTCGCCCACAAGGCGAAGCTACTGATGGTCAAGATGGGCGGTCAGACGGGCCCCGACAGCTCCGATGCAATCGCGGCGCTCGACTACATCCTGACCGACATGCCGGAGGTCGAGGTCATCAACATGAGCTTCGGTAGCCTCGTCGGCTACGGCGGCAATTGCGATTCCAAGGGGGCCACGAACAAGGCCTACTCGGCATTGGTCGAAGGGCTGCGAGAGAACGGGACGCTCCTGTTTGCCGCAAGCGGCAACGACGGCACGCCGGGAAAGATGAGCTCTCCGGCCTGCATCAAGGACGTCATCTCTGTGGGGGCGGTCTACGACCAGGACTTCGGAGTCAACCTGTTCAACAGCTGCACCGATCCGGCGGCCGAGCCCAACTCGCTCGTCTGTTGGACCAGTCGGAGCAAGAAGACCGATCTCGTCGCTCCCGGCTATCTGATTACGCTGCCAGCGGTAGGGGGCGGTGCTTCGAGCGTGGTGGGAACGTCGTTCGCCTCGCCGATGGCTGCGGGCTGCGGGGCTCTCCTGCAGAAGCTCTTCCCAGACGCGACGCCAAAGGAGATTGAGCAGGCGCTGCTGGCCTCTCCGACGTCCGTTCCCGATCCGGAGAACAACCGGAGCTACCCGGCTCTCGATTGCCAGGCGGCCATGGATCAGCTCGAGGAGAGCTAGGCGGAGCGGTCCAGCGTGCCCTGCGTGGTAACGTCCTGAAAGGCTCCCCCGGCATTCGGCTCGAGAGGAAGTATTCAGGGCCTCGCTGGGGAGGCCGACGGCTCAGACCGTCTGCACGGTGAAGAACCGGGGGCCGGCAACGGCGACTCGGATTAAATATTGAGGACTCGGCGGGTCGAGGGAGCTCGGCCGATCGGACGCGTCGTTCGATGGCGTGATCGTTGGTCGTCTCTCTCGGAGCGCCGGCACCGAGCAGGGGGTACAACATGTCGAAGCCCGTTTCCGTCTCCAGTGGGGGAGAGCTGCGGGGAGGCCTCGGAAGCTCCGAGGAACTCAAAGTATTCAAAGCGTTGTCTCACGAGACGCGCATCAGGATTCTCGAGCTCCTGAGCGAGGGCGAACTGACGGTCAGCGAACTGACCGCAGAGTTCGATCTGGCGCAGCCGTCGATCTCGCGTCATCTGGCGATTCTGAAGAACGCTGCACTCGTCCGTCGCCAGCGAGCCGGTCAGTGTGTCTACTACGGTCTGGACGCCGAGGAGCTGCACAGGTCGCTGCACACCTTCGTAGCGCGTTTCCGCAGACGAGAGCTGGAGCCGGGCGACGAGGCCAGGCCGGGCCGTCCGACTCGCCGCTCGCGGACGCTGCGGGGGGCGGCGAGGGAGTTGTGGCTCAACGGCCCGAATTGACCCTTGGAACGCCCAATTGGTAAGTTAAACAGTTAAGAACGAGTGCGGCCCTATTCGCTCTTTCGCGCTGTGCGAGAGAGGTTGCGTTTGTGGCAGAACTTGTTCGGGCATCAGTACCTCATTCAGGGAGGCCAAAACGTGAAGCGGAGTAATGCATTCGTAGCCTTCGTCCTCGTGATGTTGGCGCTGTTGGCGCTCGCCCCGCAGCCGATCCTGGCGCAGGACGACGCCGCCGACGCCGACGGCGAGGCTGAAGAAGAGTTCTCTGACGTCATCGTCGTCACCGGAACGCGGACCGAGGGCCGGTCGGCCACCGAGTCCATGGTGCCGGTCGACGTGATCTCGGCAGACGATTTTGTGAAGCAGGGAGATTCCGACGTCAGCACGCTCTTGCGGACGCTCGCCCCTTCCTACAACGTCAACACGCAGCCCATCAGTGATGCGGCTACGGTCGTGCGTCCCGCAAATTTGCGGAACCTGGCGCCTGACCACACGCTGGTCCTGATCAACGGCAAGCGTCGCCATCGCGCCGCAGTGATCTACTGGCTCGGCAACGGCGTCGCAGACGGAGCTCAGGGTGCTGACATCTCCGCCATTCCGGCCATTGCACTGCGTCAGGTCGAAGTCCTGCGGGACGGCGCTTCGGCGCAGTACGGCTCCGACGCGATCGCGGGCGTGATGAACTTCATGCTCAAGGACGCCAGCGACGGCGGCTCGATCGAGATCCGAACGGGTGAGTACTCGGAGGGTGACGGTAGCGCGTACTCGATCGCAGGCAATGTCGGCCTGCCCCTCGGTGATAGCGGTTTCGCCAACCTGAGTGTCGAGTTTGGCGCTAGCGACCCGACCTCGCGAAGCCTGCAGCGCGATGACGCCGCAGCGTTGATCGCATCCGGCAACACCGCCGTGGCGAACCCCGCGCAGATCTGGGGCTCGCCCGAGATCGAAGACGACCTCAAGTTCTGGGGCAACTTCGGCTATGTCACCCAGGGTGGCAAACAGCTCTACGCTCACACCAATTACGTCACCAAAAAGGTTACCGGTGGCTTCTTCTTCCGAAACCCGAACACCCGCGGCTCGGTGTTCAGCGGCGACGGCGGGGACACGCTTCTGATTGGTGATCTCACTCCCAACGACGGCAACGGCTGCCCGACGGTTGCGGTGATCAACGACGTTCCCGATCCGGGTCCGCTACAGCAGGTGTTCGACGACCCGAACTGTTTCTCCTTCCAGGAGCTGTTCCCGGGCGGCTTCACCCCGAACTTCGGCGGTGACGTCACCGATATCGCGATCACCGCTGGTGTGCGCGGCTCGCTCAACAACGGCCTCGGCTGGGACGTGAGCGTTAGTCAGGGCACCAACGAGGTGGACTTCTTCATCTTCAACACGGTCAACGCATCGCTTGGTCCCGACACCCCGACGTCGTTCGACCCGGGGCTGTACGAGCAGGAAGACCTGAACGTCAACTTCGACGTCACCTACCCGCTCAACGACCAGACCAACGTCGCTGGTGGTCTCGAGTGGCGTGAGGAGCAGTTCACGATCGGCATCGGTCAGCTCGAGTCTTACGAGCTCGGCCCGCTCGTCGACCAGGGCTTCTCGGCGGCCTCCAACGGCTTCCCGGGCTTCGGCCCGATCGCGGCCGGCAGCTGGAGCCGCAGCAACTGGGCTCTCTACGGTGACGTCGAGCGCTCGAGCGCCGACGACAAGTGGACCGTGGGTGTGGCCGTTCGCTTCGAGGACTTCGAGGACTTCGGTACCACCACCAACGGAAAGATCTCCGGTCGCGTTCGCCTGAGCGAGAAGTTCCAGCTTCGCGGCGCATTCAGCACCGGCTTCCGCGCTCCCACTCCGGGTCAGTCGAACGCGTTCAACGTGTCGACCGAGTTCGACCTCGTCCTGATGGACCTGGTCAACAACGGCACGATTCCGCCGACGTCCCGTGTCGCCGAGCTTCGTGGCGGCCAGCCGCTCGAGCCGGAAGAGTCGACCAACATCGCCATCGGTGGTGTGTACGAGAACGGCGACTTCCTGCTCACCGTCGACTTCTTCCAGATCGAACTCGACGACCGGATCACCCAGACCCAGCTCTTCTCGCTGGAGCAGGATGAGGTGGACGCGCTGATCGCAGAGGGCATCACCAGCGCCGGGAACCTTCAGAACTTCCGGTTCTTCACCAACGACTTCGATACCGAGACGCAGGGTGTCGACATCGTGGCGACCTGGACGCCGTCCGGCCTGGGTGGCAACACCAACTTCTCGTTGCTGTTCAACCAGACCGACACGGAGGTCACGCGTTTCAACCCGGCGACCCTCGACCAGACGCGAATTCGCGAGCTGCAAGAGGCCCTTCCGGAGACGCGATACACGTTTACCGCCAATCACGCCCTCGGCGACAACTGGCGCTTCCTCGGTCGGATCAGCTACTACGACGATTGGTTCGATTCTGAGGACGTTGCGACCTACGGCGGCAAGCACCTTGTCGATCTCGAGGGTTCCTATTCCTTCGCGGCACAGGATGTGACGGTCTCCATCGGAGCCCAGAACATCTTCGACACGACCCCCGACGAGAACGTGGGTGCCCGCTCCGGCGTCGGCAACCGCTACAGTCAGTTCTCGCCGTTCGGTTTCAACGGTGCGTACTACTACGCCCGCCTTCGGTACGACTTCGACTGGAACTAGCTTCTAGCTAGCTTCGGCTATTCGGGCTGCTCGGTCGCGAGACCGGGCAGCCCTTTTTCGTGGGCTCCGAGCTCTCAGAGGACACCCGCGTAGGCTCCCAGGGCGGGCTGGCCGCCCAGGTGGGCGTAGAGCACTCTCGAGCCGGGGGCGATCTCTCCAGAGCGAATCAGCCCCATGAGGCCGGCCATCGACTTGCCCTCGTAGACCGGGTCGGTGAGCATGCCTTCGAGACGGGCGCAGGTGCGGATCGCGTCGAGCGTGCCGTCGTCGGGGATTCCGTACGTGCCGGCGCTATAGCCGTCGACGAGGACGATCTCGTCATCGCTCAGGTCTCGTCCCAGCTGGATGGCATCGGCGGTGAAGTCTGCGATGCGGGCGATCTGCTCCCGGGTCTTGTCCGGGGTCGCCGAGCCGTCGATGCCCAAGACGCGGCGCGGTCGGCCCTGCCCGGCAAACCCGGCGACCATCCCGGCCTGGGTGGAACCGGTCACCGAGCAGACGATCACTGTGTCGAAGAAGAGGTCGTGCTCGTTCTCTTGAGCGCACACCTCATCCGCCCAGCCCACGAAACCGAGACCGCCGAGCGGGTGGTCTGAGGCCCCCGCAGGGATCGCGTAGGGCGTGCCGCCGGCGGCGTGCACCGACTCGAGCGCCCGCTGCCAACTGTCGCGGATGCCGATGTCGAATCCCGCGGTGTCCATGCGGATGTCGCTGCCGAGGATGCGCGAGAGTTGGAGGTTACCGACCTTGTCGTAGAGCGGGTCGTCCCACTCGACCCACGATTCCTGCACGGTGACCGCCTTCAGGCCGACGTGCGCTGCGACGCCGGCGACAGCTCGCGTGTGATTCGATTGGACGCCGCCGATCGAGACCAGCGTGTCGGCACCCTGTGCGAGGGCGTCGGGGATCAGATACTCGAGCTTGCGGACCTTGTTGCCGCCGAAGGCGATCCCCGAGTTGCAGTCCTCGCGCTTGGCCCAGATCTCGACTTGGCCGCCAAGGTGGGCGCTCAGTCTTCGCAGCGGTTGAATCGGGGACGGACCGAACAGAAGTGGATAGCGTTCGAAGTTCGACAGGCTCATCTCGCGTGCCTCCGAGGCGGATGCTATCGAACGGCTCTTTACACTCCCGTGCCCTGGCCGGTATCTTGGTGCGGCCCATGGCTAGATCGATCGAGTGGTACTACCATCGCCCCGGCTGAACGGGTTGTGTGAGGGCGTCCAGGTTCATGGACGTACACGGACTGGAGGTCGAGGAACGTGTTCCCGCGTCGCGTAAGCTGCAACGGGATGACGCGCGAGAGATCCTCGGGGGTTCGAAGCGCGTGATCGTCTCCAAGGGGCGCCGTCTCGACGAGTTCGAGACCGGCGGGACCGTCGACGACGAGGTGCTGGATCACTTTCTCGGAAGTACCGGCAACCTGCGCGCGCCGACCGTGCGTGCGGGCGACACGACGCTCGTCGGTTTCAACGAAGAGGCCTGGGCGAAGGCGCTGCTCTAAGGCGAGGCACGGACTAGATCGTCGACTGGCCGCCGTCGATGACCAGGTCGGCGCCGGTCATCCAGGAGGACTCGTCGGAAGCGAGGAAGATCGCCGCGCCGACGTGATCCTCCGGCACGCCGGCCCGGCCGATCGGGATGGGCTCCGCGCGAGACGCCCAGAAGTTGGGGTCGTCGCGCCACTGGCTCTGGTTCGCTCCTGTCGCCGTGAGGCCCGGCGAGATGGTGTTGACCCGCACGCCGTGGGGCGCCATCTCGTAGGCGACGCTACGCGTCAGCATCGAAAGCGCGGCTTTGCTCGACTGGTAGTGAGCCATGCGGCTGATGGCGCTGCTCGCGCTGACCGACGAGACGTTGACCACGGCGCCCGCGCTCCCCGCATTGAGCCGGTCGCGACAGAAGAGCTGGGTCAGGACGAAGGGTGCTTTGAAATTTGTGCGCATCACCCGGTCGAGTTCTTCCTCGGTCAGATCGACAAACGCAGTACGAGTGATCTCCGCCGCGTTGTTGACAAGCACGTCGAGACCTCCCAGAGCGCTTCGTGCTTCGTCGAAGATAGCTGGGAGGGCCGAGGTGTCGGCGAGATCGACGGCGCCAGCGAAGGCCACCCGGCCGTCTGCACGCACGGCCTCCACAACCCGGTCGGCCGCTTCGGCGCGGTGTCGGTAGGTGAAAGCTACGTCGGCACCCTCGCGGGCAAAGCCGAGTGCGATCGCTCGGCCGATGCCGGAGCTTCCGCCGGTGATCAGTACACGCTTGCCTTGAAGCCTCATGGGCGACCGATCTGGAGCGTTGCCACGACACGACTCACCAACGCTCCGAGCTCTGGACTCCCCTGCAGGTTGTCGGTCAGTGTGGCGACCGCATAGACCCGACCGTCGACGGCCGAGCGCAGGAGGGTCATCATCTTGGATCGGTCCCGATCGGTGGCGACGGCCGCAAACGCCGGCCAGCCTTCGACGAGTTCGTCCACCAGACCGATATGGACCACCTCGTGCCCGAGGGCGCCGAGGTTGGTCAGGGTTCGCTCGATCAGCTGATCCTTCAGCGCGGTTCGATCCAGCTTCACCTCGCCCTCGGGGAGTGGGCGCGAGGTGACGACGATCGAGATGTCGTGCGGGGTCTCGCCGAAAAGGCCGACCTCGGACCAATCGCCTTCCGAATAGCGCGTTGCACGCCAGTTGGGGGGATGACTGATCGAGAAGGTCTCGAGCGGATCGTCGAGGGTCTGCCAGCTTGTCGGCAGCGGAGTTTCGGCCCCGCCGAGCGCCGCCATCATCAGTCCGATCAGGACGGAACTCGCGGTTCGCATCACATTTACGCTATCAGCAAGCGGA
This sequence comes from Candidatus Multivoradales bacterium, assembly GCA_965212505.1. GTDB lineage: Bacteria > Acidobacteriota > Thermoanaerobaculia > Multivoradales > JAHEKO01 > JAHEKO01. The sequence continues at coordinate 2,608,038 of OZ243123.1, read as the reverse complement.
CGCTCGTCCTCACCGCGTGCGGAGACGCCCGGAGCTGATCGGCCCGCCCGTCGCGGGCGGCTAGGGCGCCGGGCTCACCTCGCTCGTCGAACATCGCACCAAGTCCAGTGCTTGGATCGAGAACGAGCAGACACCAGCCGGCAGACTGTGGCTCGTCGACGCGCGGCCGGCGTTGTCGGCCCGAGCTCGACCGAGGAGCCGGGGGCTTTCCAGTCCGAGCTCCGTGCCCGCGCAGGAACCTCCGGGTAGAGTGAACTGTCCGCTCGAGTTGGAGATCGCCAGGGCGATCCCGCCGGAGGGAGCTGCACCCGACACGTCGACGGTGATCTCGCCGGGACAGGCCCCGGAGATCGCCAGCTCCAGCGGCAGCCGGTACGCACGCAGATTGGGCTGAGGTCCACTGAGGAAGAGGGTCCCGTTTGTCACGACCGGCATCGCATCCGAGCAAGTGCCCGAACACCCGCCGAGCGAGACCGACCAGATGTGAGCCCCGTCCGCGAGTCGGAACGCGTTCCAGATGCCGTTCGGTTCGGAGGCATAGACCAGGCCGTTCGCGATGGTAGGCCCCCAGCCTCCGGGTGTCGGAGCGCTCCAGAGGACGGCTCCGGTCGCCTCATCGAGAGCTGTCAGCTCCGCCGACTGGACGACGACAACTCCGTCCGCAACCGCTGGCGAGCCAACGACCGCGTTGGCGAAGACTGGGCTTCGCCAGAGTTCGGTACCGCTCGCCTGGTCTAGCGCGACAACATCGGGATTGTTGGTGTAGATCACCTTGCCGCCGGTTGCCGCGACGGTGCCAACCGAGGAGTCGGGCGCCGTCCAGAGCTCGGCGCCGGTCAAGGCGTCGTAGGCGATCAACGTTCCGTTGGTACGGTTCTGGAAGACCCGCCCTCGGTCGATTGCCGGAGACTGATCGAACGCGCAGCAGTCGGCCGCTGTCGACCATATGAGTGTGCCCGTCTCGGCGTCGATTGCGGTCAACGTGCCATCGACGCGAATGGCGTAGACGATTCCGTCAGAGACGGCCGGCGCTGCTCGGTAGCGGGTCTCCTCGGCGGTCGACCAGACGATGTCGCCATTCAGCGCATCGTACGCTCTCATCGGCCCCGAGCTGGCCGAGGCGAAGACGAGCCCTTGGCCGTAGGCGGCGGAGCCGAGGAAGATGGACCCCTGGGAAGGGCCCGTCCAGATCTCGGCGCCGGTGAACTCGTCGTAGGCGTGCAGGCGGTCGTCGAGGCCACCAATGTAGACCAGCCCGTCGACGACGATCGGACTCGCAAAGTAGCCGCCGATGATGGAGGTCATCCAGGCCACCTCGAGCCCTCCGATGCTCGACTCATCCAGTGCTACCTCCACGGCGTTGTATCGGCTGTGGTGGGCGTCGAAAGAGCTCTGCGGCCAGTCCGCGCCAGCGTTTGATGAGCTCAGGAGGAGCGTGAGGAAGCTAAACACCTGAAGGCGACTCCGTCTCATTTGTCTTCTCCTTGAAACGCTCATTGTAATCGGGCGTTTCGAGATTGCACACCGGTCCAAGTCCTTCCTCGGTCTCACGGGCGACGATTTACGCCACTTTCGCTGGGTCGGGGAAGGAAACGACTGAAACCTCCGCGTGTCTACCACTCGTAGGGACAGAAGTTCGACAGTGGAAGGAGCCGAGTCATGACCAAGCCGCAAGTTTCATCAGAACAGCCCCGTGTCCTGCGCGTCTGGCCCGGGGTCGCGATCGTAGTGGTGCAGTGGTTCCTCTGGTCGATCCTGCCGCGGGTCGCGCCGGGTGCCGGTCTCGTCTCCGCGCTCGGAGCGATGGGTGGGACCGTCCTGCTCGCCGTCTGGTGGCTCTTCTTCAGCCGCGCGGCCTGGTTCGATCGGTTTGCCCTCATCGTCTTGAGCGTCCTGGGCATGGCGGCCGCGAAGCCGCTTTTGCACGAGTCGGTGGCCCGGGGCAACATGGGATTCCAGTTCTTCCTCCACGGCGTCCCAGTTCTGGGCCTCGCGTGGGTCCTCTGGGCGGTCGCAACCCGCAAGGCCGCGGACCCGACCCGCCGGTGGGCCATGGTGGCGGCGATTGTCGTGGCCTGCGGGGGGTGGGCCCTCGTGCGGAGCGCCGGTGTCACCGGCGACGGCATGGCGGAGTTCTCCTGGCGCTGGTCCAAGACCGCTGAGGAGCGTCTGCTTGAGTCGGGCGAGGACACCCTCGCCGCCGGTGCGCGCGGAGCCGACTCGGCCGGAGTCCGTTGGCCCGGGCTTCGCGGGGCCGCGCGCGACGGCGTGGTGTACGGCGTCGAGGTCGGAACCGACTGGGCGGCTCTGCCGCCGACCGAGCTCTGGCGTCGCGCGGTGGGTCCGGGTGTCTCCTCGTTCGCAGTGCGAGGCGACCAGGCCTATACCCAGGAACAGCGGGGCGAAGAAGAGGTGACCTTCTGCTACGACCTCGAGACCGGGGAGCCGGTCTGGCGCTATGCGGACGAAGGGCGCTTTTGGGACGCGCATGTGGGCGCGGGACCTCGGGCCACTCCGGCGGTAGTCGGCGATCTCGTCCTCACGTTGGGCGCAACCGGACGACTGAACGCACTCGACGCGCGCGACGGAGCACTCGTCTGGTCGCGGGATGCGGCTGTGGACGCCGGCGCGCGGCAGCCGGGTTGGGGACATGTCAGCTCGCCGCTCGTGGTGGGCGACACGGTCGTGGTTGCGCTGAGCGGAGAGCTGCTCGCCTACGAGCTTGAAGGCGGTGAGCTGCGCTGGGCCGCCGCCGCTCACGGCGGTAGCTACAGCTCGCCGCAGCTCGTGACTCTCGAAGGGGTACCGCAGATCCTACTCCTCGGGCACGAGGCCATCGCCAGCGTCGCACCCGCCGACGGGACACTCCTCTGGCAGCACGCGTGGCCGGGTATCGGCATCATGCAGCCCGCGATCACTGCGGACGGCGATGTCCTTGTGAGCATGGTGAACGACGGCGCCATGCCGATCGGTACGCGTCGCATCTCGCCCACTCGCACAGGCGAGAGCTGGACGGTGGAGGAGCTCTGGACCACGAATCGCCTCAAGCCTTCGTTCAACGACGTGGTCGTTCACGAGGGACATGCCTATGGCTTCGACGGCCATATCCTCGCCAGCATCGCGCTCGAAGACGGCTCCCGCTCTTGGAAGGGAGGGCGCTATGGCGAAGGCCAAGTGCTTCTCCTGCCCGATCAGGACCTGCTTCTGGTTCTGACCGAGATGGGCGACCTGGCGTTGGTGAAGGCGCGGCCCGAGGGGTTTGTCGAACTCGGGCGGATGCCGGCCATCGAGGGCAAGAGTTGGAATCGCCCGGCGCTGGTCGGCGACATCGTGCTGGTGCGCAACAGCCAGGAGATGGCGGCCTTTCGCCTGCCCGCCGGCTAGTCCGCTCCCTCAGCGAGTCGACGAGAACGAGTCGAGCTCGAGATGGCCGCTGCCGGTGAAGAGGGCGCCGTCGACGCCGCCCCAGCGGATCGTCTCGATGCGGGTGGCGCCGTTCGCCAGGTCGGCGAGACCTGCGAGCGATCCGCCGTTGATGCCGACCAGGAGAGCCCCGTCGCCGTCGCTTGCATGCCATTCGAGCTCGACGGTGCTCCAGCCGGCAGGTATCGCGAGCTCGTCTCCGGGAGGCGTCTGGAGGAGCCCGCCGCCGTCGAGGCGGGCCTCGAGGGCGAGTTGGTAGCCGCCGCCGCTGGCGGGCTCGACCACAACTCTAAAGACCGTCTGACCGGTACCCGAGTAGGCGACGAGGTTGCCGAGCTCTTCGCCGCCGGCGAGCGCCAGGTCGTCGAAGCGGGCGGAGAAGCGTGCCGTGTAGATGGTCTCGTCGATCGGAGTCCGGTCTTCGACGTAGGTCGGGCCGCCGTTGAGGCTCGCGTCGAGCACTGCCACGAGGCCTCCTCCCGCGGCAACCGAGAAGCCGTCGTCGAAGCTCAGCTTGTCGCCTGCGGTGAGGGTTGTCGAAGGACCCTCGACGACGACCGACTCGACCCTGATCGTGCGACACGCCTGGTAGCTGCCCTGGAGCGGACCGTCGTCGCCGTCGAGTGTCAGATCGTGTTCCGATGCGCAGTCTGGGCCGAGTGTCAGGCGCAGGCCGAAGGTGCCCTCGGAAGCGGCGTCACTCCGCACCTGAACACCGGCGGCCCACCCGGTTGCGTCGGAGCAGAACCAGGCCGTCACCACCACGGCGAGTACCCGCGCCCTCATCCCCATGCCGTGATGTCTCCCGATTCGAACCCGTCGGAGAAGATGGGTGAACCCGGGCCTCCTTTGTAGTCCGGAGGGAGATCGGGTCCGGACACGACACCGAGAGGCTGGTAGTCGCCATAGTCCGGGAAGATGACGCCCAGCTTGTTGTTGCCGAGGCGCCGAATGAGGATCTCGCTCAGGATCCGGCGGTAGTCGGTGGTGACCGCGAGATCTTGACCTTCGAACAGCTGATGATTCGCGAGGCCCGGCCAGGTGCCGTGCAGGCCGCCGGTCGCCGCGCCGCCGAGCACCATCATGAGATTGCCGTGACCGTGATCCGTCCCGGCGTCCGCGTTCTCTACGAAGCGGCGGCCGAACTCGCTCTGAACGACGACGGTCAGCTTCTGGGTGTAGTTCTGACCTCCAGAGCCGTCGAGGTCGGTGTAGAGCGCCATCAAGCCGGAGGCCAGGTCCGTCATGAGCGAGGAGAGGACGAACTCCTGTCCTTCGTGGGTGTCCCAGCCGCCGATGTCGAGCGTGCCGACCTGAAGTCCCAGGTCGAGCTTGATCATCTGGGCGATCACCTTGAGATGGTCTCCGAAGTCGCTGTCCGGGTAGACCGCGCCGTTGGCGGGGACGTAGTCGTCGGAGGCGTAGAGCTCGATGATGTCGACCGCGTCGAGTGCCTGATTGCCGGTGATGTGAACCAGTGAGCTCTCGGCCTGGTAGAGGCTGCGAACCGCCGCACGCTGGGGGCTGCGCCAGAGCCACGGACCGGTGCTGAGGCTGAACGTACTCGGATCGTTCATGTTCACCGTCTCGCGGTCGCCGCGGAGCGAGGTCGGTTGCAGGTCGCCCATGGAGAGCGATGGCATGATCACCTCGTCGGGGATCTCGATCGAAGATGAAAGGTGACGGGTCAACCAGCCTGTCGGCGTGTTGATCACCCCGGGAGTGCCGGTCTCCATGAACTCCATCGAGTCGAAGTGACTCCGCGTCGCCTCCGTCAGGCCGGTCGCCATCACGAGAGAAAGGCTGTTGTTCTGGTAGAGGTCGAGCAACGGAGCCGCGGCGGGGTGCCAGCCGAACTGCGAGTTGAGCGGTAGAGCGGCGCTGCTACCGCTCAAGGGCACCTGCAGGTCTGGACGCGCCGCCTCGTAGTAGCCGCGGTCGGCGCCGTCGATAGGAGGCATCAGTGTCAAGCCGTCGAGGCCGCCGCGCAGGAAGATCACCAGGAGGGCGTCCTGATCGCCGGGTTCGGCGAAGGCCAGGCTGTTGAATCGGGAGCCGGCGAGGCTCGCGATGGCGGCCGAGCAGCCGACCATGAATCCGCGTCGGGTGAAATCACACATCGCGTATCACCTCCACTGGAACTCCGGCGACATGAAGAGCAGCCCAACCAGCGACTGGAGTCGCGATTGAGTGTCCTCGTCGTTGTCGAGCGGTAGATCGAGATCGGGGTTGTGCCCTTGGGCCATGAAGTCGACGATCTCCTGACGATCGCTGTCCGAGATCGGTCGGCCGAGCACGCGATCGATCCAGTAGTCCGCGAGCGCATTGGCCGTGCGGACGCCGGCGGGAGTCTCGGCGGTCATATCGAGCCGAAACTCGTCGATCGACCAGTTGTAGTCCATCAGCCAGTTGGTCAGGCGCCAGGTCATGACACGCGGGCCTGAACTGACCCACGCCTCCGCGAAGTCGGGATAGCCGTTCGGAGGGTGCCACGAGAAGCTGTAGTGTCCGGTCAGGTAGAACTGCCAATCGAGACTCTCGGTCTCGGGGTCGTCTTCGATGAAGGGGAAGTCGCGGCCCGCGGCGCGCAACGAGCTCACCAGTGCGTCGAACGGACGCTTGATCTTCTGGCCCCAGGTGGTCTTGAACTCGTCCGACAGCAGAATCGTGCGTATGACGCGCGCGAGTTGGTCGGGGGCCGCCGTGTGAGCGAGGAATGTTTGCGCGGCGGCGTCGACCACGGTCTGCGGTGGGAAATCGCCGATCAGTCGCCGGCAGAGCTTGCGACAGACGAACTTGGCGGTACCGGGGTGGAAGGCCAGCAGATCGAGGACGTCGTGGCCGTCCTTCTCCGCGGCTTGGCCCGCGGGGAGGATCACTCCGAGGACGTTCTTTTCGGCCGTGTCGTGCCAGTCGCCGCGGTAGTAGTACGAGCCGTTGCCGCTCTCGAGATCCCACCAGGGATCCGCGTCGAGCGACCAGCCGGTCAATGCTCGGGACACGGCGAAGACATCCTCTTCGACGAACCCGACCTGAATGCCGTCGCCGTCGACCGGCACCTGGTTGCGAGGGAGCGTGCCGTAGTAGTTCTCGTCGCCGAGAGTATGGAGCTCCATCAGCTCCCGTGCGTAGTTCTCGTTCGGCCCCTCCTCCGAGCTCAGGTAGTTGTCGAGGTAGACGAGCATCGGCGTACTCTTGGCGACCGCCTCCAGCAGGGTGCGGAAGTTGCCCAGCGCATTGGCTCGAACGACGTCTCGGTCGTAGGCGACCCAGGTCGGAGCCTCATAGAAACCCCAGCCGTAGACGCTGAAGTGGTTGTGCCAGAAGTCGGTCATGACTTCGAAGAGCTGGCGGCGGCTGTGAACCGCGCGCAGCAGGGTCGAGAAGATCGTCTCGACGATCGGTCGAATCCGGTCGGACCACTCGCCATCGGCGACCGCATGGTCGTTCCAGAGTTGCGGCAGCGACTTGCCGAGGGTCGAGTAGCCGGAGGCGCTGATCCTGCTGTCCGCTTCCGTGTCGTCGATCGAGGCGGGGTCTAGTTGCTGATCGACGAAGGCCGTGAGCCGCGCGTCGTCATTGCCACCCAGCGCTTCGAAGTCTGCGAGATCTCCCGGGCGCGGTCCAAAAGCCATCCGGTTCATCGCGATGACGCCGAGAGGCGGCATCAACGGGGCGCTCGGGTTCGGTGCCGAGTGGTCCCTCCTCGCGTCGGGAGTGCGCATCGCGCGCGCTCGCGGAAAGCCGTGCGTGTTGGCCCGTCGACTCGCCTCGACGACCGACTGGGGTCGCTGAGGTCGTTCGATCGTCTTCCTCCGGAGAGGGTGCCGTCTCGCTTTGGGCTGCTTCGTCTTCATGTCGGCTCGCGAGTTAGCTTCGTCCTCGCGCGCCAGGCTCCGCAGCGGTATGCGTCACTTCGAGTCGACCACTATTGCGGCATCGCATCTGGTGGCCAAAGGAGCAAGCCCAGTGCCACGGCTGACCACCTCGGGATCGCTTGCGGGCAGGGGGTTCGGGGTACCTTCAGGTAGGGCAGTTCGCCCGAGTTCCCTGGTAGGTGACGCACATCCTTAACAAAAAAGAACACCGGCCTCGCGGCCGGTGTTCGGAACTTTGTGGGCGAAATGCTCTCTCGCCCGAGAGTTGGGTGACTAGTCGTCGTAGCTGTCGCCGCTCTGCTTGGATCGCTCCTGAGCCGCCCTCAGGACCAGGTAGGCGCCGAAGCCGATGATTGCCGCGGGCCACCACTCCTCGAGCCACACCATCGACATGTCGAAGCGGGTGTCCATCAGGAGGATGGCGCCGAGCGCCACGAGTGCTAGACCGCCACCGATCGAACCGCGAAAGCCGGGCGCTGCGAAATCCTTGGGCAGCTCGATGTCGGTCGTGCCGGTGAGCGCTTGGTTGTAGAAGGTTGCGCGACGAGCGGCATCGATCATGTTGTACAGCCAGAAGAATGCCAGCGAGAGTCCGGCGAGCGGAATCAAGGGGCCGAGTTCGCCGGTTGCCAGCAGCGTGATGATCACGAAGACCGTCGCCGCGTGAACGAAGCCACGCTGGTAGTAGCCCACGTAGACCTGACCGAGGCCGGGCATCATCGACAGTCCTGCAGCGATGATCGGCGACTTGAGCCGAGGATCGGCCACCGAGGCGGCGACGGGCGGCGCCTGTGGGGCCGCCGGTTGCGGAGTCGGGTTGGGAATCTGTTCGGGTTGGCTCATGGTGTCTCCTCTTCGGTGTCAGGGTCGGCCGCGGCATCGTCTCCGTCGGCACTTTCCAGCAGGGACGCAGCCTCGTCCCAGAAGGTTCGAATTTGTTCGATCGTCCACGTAGTTGCGATCTGTACGGACTCGCGAGAGCGGTCGAAGGCACTCCGGCCGGCCTTATGCGCGGCGCGGTAGTGCTCAGATAGGGCGTTCATGCTCTTCGTCTGCGCTTCGTCGAGTTGGGCGTCTACGGCTTCGCCGAACTCGGCCACTCGCCCACCGAGAGCCGGCTTCGGCACGCTCTGTACCAATTGCGCCGCACGACTCGGCATCGCCTGGAGCGGCGAGACCGGCGTGGCGAAGATGACTACGAGCACCAGCGTCGCAACGTACGCCGCCTCCAGTGCGAAGCGCGGTCGATGGACCCAGCGAGGCCAGGCGCGCTCCCACCACCGCCGCAGGAGAACATGGGCGGGGAGCGTGGCGCGAAGTACCGCCGATACGAAGCGGGCCCCGGGCGTGATGTTCGCCAGCAGCGGCAGGTCGAGCCGGAGTGATTCCAGCGTTTCTGCCAGGCCGGAGCAGGCCTTACAGTGATCCAAATGACCTCGCACGAGTTCTCGATCCTCTCGACCGAGTTCGCTGTCCAGGAAGGCGCAGAGGGAGGCCTCAGCTGCTGCGCAGCCGCCGCCAGCCGTCTCAATCATCACCCGCTCGAACAGATCTCCGGGCGGTGGATCGTTCGGCAGCTCCGCGGCCGGCGCGGAGAGTTGCGCTAGCTCCCAGAGCTCGTTGCAGTCTGCACAGCCGCTGGCATGGAGCTCGAGCGCCGTGCTCGGGGCGGAGTCGGACTCGTCGGCGAGCCACTGAGAGAGCTGTCTCTCGAACAGTGCGCAGTTCATGTCGTCACTCCATAGGAGGGGTCGATTCTCCGGACCGCTTTGGCAAGTTCGATGCGCGCCCGATTGCTCCGCGACTTGACCGTGCCGATCGGCACCTGGAGAAGTTCCGCAATCTCTTCGAGCTTGAGCTGCTGAATGTCGTGGAGCAGGAGTACCTCGCGGTTCTTCTCGGAGAGCGCCGCCATGGCGCGATGGACGAGCCGGCGGGTTGCGCCGCTCAGCCAGTCGTCTTCGGGTGTGGGTTCGTCCGTCTGCGTGTCGAGGGCTTCGTTGATCGGTACCGGTCGCTCCGGTGTGCGGACCTTGAGCCGTCGCTGCCGGTCGATGCAGCAGTTGCGAGTCAGACGCATGAGCCACGGGAGGAAGGGGGCGTCCGGGTTCAGCTTGTCGAGCCCCCGATAGACCTTGACAAAGGCCTCCTGGGCGGCGTCTCGCGCCTCCTCACGATCTCGCAGGTAGTTGATCGCGATCGCGAAGACGCGCCCCTGAGTTGCTCGCACCAGTGCCTCCCAGGCGAGGTCATCTCCCTGGCGACATCTGGCTACGAGGGTATCTACATCGATCGTCAGCTGACGCTCCTCTCCCCCGATAGACGCAGGGGCGTCAATCAGGGTTCGCCGTCAGCTTAGACCGTGGCCGGTCGCCTCTCAAGCGGGCGCGGCGGGGCGGCTCAGTCGCCCCGCTTGCGGGCCGGCGTCAGGGCGCCCAGGAAGTGGGTCGCGACGCTGATGAGCTCAGGTTCACCGAGGCGATACATGACGCGTTGGCCGTGCCGCTGATGCAGGACGAGCCCGGCGCTCTTGAGGATCGCCAGGTGGCGGGAGATGCTCGGCTGGGTGAGATGGAACCGACCCACGATCTGGTTCACGGCCAGCTCCTTCTCTTGGAGCAGGCAGAGAATCTCTCGCCGTGTGGAGTCGGCGAGGGCTTTGAAGACCAGATCCAGGCGTGCGCGGGCGTCGTCGAGCGCTGCAGTCGTCAGTGGGGGAGCGCTGGCGCTCTCGGTCCCGGCGACCGTGTTGGAGCGTCTGATGTACTGGGTTCTCCGAGCAAGATCTATCGTCATCCCGTCCTCTCCTCTCCTTGGTAGACCTTGGTTACCAAGCGCGAGCAGCGTGCCACAAGCGCTCGGCTGAGTCTTCACACAGGTGTCACATTGCGCCCTGCGAAATACCTTCGATGCAAAAGAGGTACCTACCGGCCCGTTGGAGCAGACAACCGGCACCGTAGGCCGAGGTCGCGTTGCTCGGACCGTCGAGCGCGTTCTCCGAGAGCAGCTGAAACTCCCGACCCGCTGCGACGACCGAAGTCTGTCCGTACGAGTCGGTCGCGTAGAGCTTGCCCTCGCCTGCGAGGAGCGAGGGTCGGAAGCCGGCCCCTTTGAGGCGGGCCTTCCAGAGGATCTCTCCTGAGAGCGGCTCGTAGCAGACCAGGACGCCGTTGTCGGCGATCGTGTAGAGGAGCCCGTCGTAGAGCACGGGCGAGGAGACCTGGGGGATCAACTTGCGTGTCTGCCAGAGCACCTCGACCTCGGTGGCGGCGCCGGTGCCGGTGAGGCGGAGCATCGCACCGTTGCGAACGTGGTCGGCGCCGGTGAAGACGGCGAGTAGGTCGCCTTCGATGGTGGGACTGGTCACCGGTTGGTTCTGTCTCAACTCCTGGTTCCACAGCGTCTCCCCCGTGGCTGCGTCGTAACTGGTCATTCGCGCCGCGTGGGTGAAGAGGATCTCCTCGTTGCCTCCGCCGCGTTGAAGCACCAGCGGCGTGGCGTACGAGCAGCAGGTGTCTACCCACGTCCGCCGCCAGAGCTCCTCACCGGTCTCTCGCGAGAAGGCGCCGAGCCAGCCCGATCCGTGGATCGCGTCCTCTCGGTCGCGCGCGACGACGACGGCGTCTCGGGTCAGGACCGGGGAGCTGGAGGCGCCGTAGTGTGAGAGCGAGCGGTACTCCGGATCGACCTCACCGCTCCAGACGATGTTGCCCGTGGTGTCGAGCGCGGCGAGCGTGCCGCCGAAGAACGCGTAGACCTTCTCGCCGTCGGTCGCCGGGGTCGGCGCGGCATAGGTGTTGAGTCGGTGCGTGTCTTCGATCGGCTCGGAGATGACGTCGGTCCGCCAAGCCAGCTCGCCGGTGCGGGCGTCGATCGCCACTACCGAACGGGTGACCTCGGCGCCATTGTGATCCGCCGTGGTGAGGAAAACTCGATCTCCGCTGACGATGGGAGAGGAGTTCCCGGAGCCCGGGATCTCTGCTCGCCACCGGATGTTCTCCGAATCGGTAGCCCAACTCTCGGGCAGGCCGGTGCTGGCGATCAGGCCGACCCCGCCGGGGCCGCGGAACTGCGGCCAATCGACGGTTTGCACTGTTGCATCGCCGCAGGCGGCGAGCGCCAGGAGTAGGGCCGTGCTGGTGAAGGGGACTGCAGCGCGTCCGAGAGAAGTGATCAGTTGATTCAAGGTCGGAGTCCTCGTTGGGTTGGAGCGTCGGCGGTTTTAGGTGAGCAACTCGAGCAGCTGGTCGAGTCGCTGTACTTCGTGGGTCGTCCGCACGTGTCCGTTGGTCTGGCGGCCGTCCTGGTTGAACCAGCAGGTCGCGAGGCCGAAGTTGTTGCCACCCTGGATGTCGGCGACCAAGTTGTCGCCGACCATCAAGACGGAGTCTTTGGAGGGGTTGCCCATCTCGGCCCAGGCGTGCTCGAAAATGCGCGGGTCCGGCTTGGCGAACCCGACCTCTTCCGAGATCACGACGACGTCGAAGTGCTTGCCGATGGGCGAGCGAGCGAGCCGGTCACGCTGCACCGCGGCGAGACCGTTGGTGATCAAGCCGAGCTCGTAGCGCTTTGCAGCCGATTCGATGAGTCGATCCGCGTCGGCGAGGAGGTGAGGCTGTCGGCCGAGATGTCGAATGTAGGCGTTGCTCAACTGCTCCGGCTTGGCTCGGAGGTCACACGAAGCGATGAGCTGACGAAAGCGCTCGACCTTGATCTCAGCCGAGCTGATGTCGCCCGCTTCGAATCGACGCCAGAGAGCGGCGTTGATCTCGCGGTAGGCCTCGCCTGTCGCTTGCGGGTCGGCGAGGCCGAGCTCGTTCCACAGTGCGCCGAGGGCTTCCACCTCGGCGCGGTCGTAGTCGAACAGCGTGCCGTCGATGTCGAAGAGTAACCAGCGATAGTTCATGTCGGTCTCAGGCCGCCTCGATGTGCACCGGCACTCCATTGAGCACCGCGGTTCCGCAGAGTTTGTCGACCAGCTGGTCGTCCGTCAGGTCGTTTGCGCTGACCCCTGCCGTCGCCGAGGCGGTCGAAAGTCGGGTGCCGGCTCGATGGTGTCCCCATCCATGGGGCAGGCTGACGACGCCGGGCCGGACGCGATCGGTGATCTCGAGTGGAGCGACGACCCGGCCGACCCGCGAGATCAGCGCGACACGCTGACCGTGGTCGAGCGAGCGCTCCGCGGCGTCGTTTGGATGCATCTGCACGGTGCACCGCGGTCGGCCGGTCATCAGACGCGGGGCATTGTGCATCCAGGAGTTGTTGCTCCGTAGGTCGCGTCGTCCGATCAGCAACAGCTGGTCAGCAGGAGAGACGCTGCGCTCGTCGAGTTGCTCGCCCAGGCGCTCGAGGTCGCCCGTCAACTCCGGTGGCGTCAAGTGAATGCGACGATCTCGCGTCCGCAGACGCGCTGGAAGGCAGGGTGTGAGCGCTCCCAAGTGAACTCCATGGCGCTCGCGCGCGAGCCGGCGCTGCGTGAGCCCCTTGCCGAACGGATTCCAACCGGCGCCGTGCGGACCGGTTCGGAGCCCGAGGTCGAGTAGGCGACGCGGACCGGCCCAGCGCGCGAAGGCGCGGGCGAGCTTCTCTCCCGGTCCGCCGCTCCCAAGTCGGCGGTGGAGCTCGGAGAGGATCTCCCAGTCGTGAAGACTGCCCGGCTCGGGCTCCAACGTCGCCGGCGAAAAACGTGCCGTATTCTCGACCGCTAGCAGGTGGAAAATGATGTCGTAGTGCTCGCGCTCGAGCGGCGCGGTTGGCGGCAAGATCAGATCAGCGTGTCGCGTGGTCTCGTTCAGGTAGAAGTCGATCGACACCATGAAGTCGAGCTCGGGGAGCGCGGTCTCGAGCCGACCGCCGTTGGGCGTCGACAAGACCGGATTGCCGGCCATGGTCAGGAGGGCACGCACCCTGCCTCCGCCCGGTTGCAGGATCTCCTCTGCGAGCGCCGAGGCGGGCAGCTCCCCGCCGAACTCGGGGAGTCCGCGCACCCGGGAGTGCCAACGTCCGAGCTGACCGCGGCCGAATCGCGGGACCGGGTCGACGGCCGGACGCGTGAACATCGCTCCTCCCGGGCGATCGAGGTTGCCGGTGACGATGTTGAGCGCGCTGACAAGCCACTGGCAGATGCCGCCGAACTCCTGCGTCGAGACACCGAGTCGTCCGTAACAAACCGCCGCGTCCGCGTTTGCGAAGCGCCGCGCGAGCTGCTCGATGCGCGCCGCTTCGATGCCAGTGACGGGGGAGACGCGCGCCGGAGAGTACGGTGCGACCAGAGCACCCAACTCGTCGATGGGCGTGGTCAGCTCAGCAAGTCGACCCGGGCTCGTCAGGCCCTCGTCGAACAGCACGTGGAGGAGCGAGGCCAACAGGTAGGCGTCGGTCCCCGGTCGAATCGCGAGAAAGTCGTCGGCGATGTCGGCGGTCTCGGTTCGGCGCGGATCGACCACCACCAGGCGACCACCCCGCTCTGAAAGTGCTCGGAGCCGTCGCTTGATGCCGGGAGCGCTCATCAGGCTGCCGTTCGAGGCCAGTGGGTTGGCGCCCAACATCAAGAAGAGATCCGTTCGGTCGACGTCGGGAATCGGCAGCAGGAGCTGATGGCCGAACATGAATCGGGCCGCGACATGATGGGGGAGCTGGTCGACCGAGGTCGCCGAGAAGCGGTTTCGGGTGCGGATCGACCTGAGAAGTGGCGGGGCGTAGAGCAGCGCCCCGAGGCTGTGGACGTTCGGGTTCCCGACATACACCGCGAGCGCGTCCGGTCCGTGGTTCGATCGCGTCGCCGCGATCCGCTCGGCGGTCTCGTCCAGGGCTTGGCGCCACGAGATCTCGACCCAGTCGCCACGGGTGGACTTCTTGAGCGGGCGCCGCAGGCGATCCGGGTCCTCCTGAATGTCCTGGAGGGCGGTCGCTTTCGGGCAGATGTAGCCCCGACTAAACGGGTCTCGAGCGTCGCCGCGGATGTTCACGACCTGGTTGTCGCGGACGTCGACCTCGATGCCGCAGATCGCCTCGCACAGGTTGCACGTGCGATAGTGTGTTTCCGTCGTAGCGCCCACGAGACCGGTCAGGAGTTTACCCGAAGGTCGGCGGGTCGGGAGGCCTGCTAGACTACGCGCTCTCTCGAAAACGGCACCGCGTTCGATCATGGAAATGGACTCGCGTAGGTACCCTGTTTCTGTCGTGCGTTCCGACGACGACAAGTCCCCGGTTCGTCTCGACGACTACCGAGCCGTCATCGGTCAGCTCCCCGATCGCTATGTGATCAAGGAGGACGAGGACGGTCGCTACCTGGCCTGCGTCGAGATGCCGGAGGTCAAGGTGCGCATTCGCCGTGACTTCTCCGTGACGGGGAGCGCCGCTCGGAAGTACCCACCCGGCACCATCTTCCTCGACGGTGCGGCGCAGGCCGAGCCGTTCCTCGATCTGGAACGCAAGATCTACAACCTCGATCACCATGAGGGCTGCGAGCGCCGCTTTACCCTCGCGGCCTGCGAGCAGGCGATGGTGTTGGTGCTGCGCGGACTCGATCTGCGCGAGCGGCCGTGGACGGTCTATGCCAACGAGCCCGATCTGGACACGGTGCTGGCAATCTGGGTGCTGCTCAACTCGGTCCACCTGCAGAACAAGGACGACGAGATCACCGAGCGGGTCCTACCGCTGGTGCGGCTGGAGGGGCTGATCGACGTACAGGGCCTGGAGTACCTCGAGTTCTCCGGCTTCCCCAAAGAGCACATCGAAGAGACACACCGCCAGCTCGAATGGCTGCGCTCGACCGGAGCCGTCATGCAGGCCGAAGACGATCATGTCGACGTCCTCGCCGGCACGATGGCGCAACTGCGCGTGATCGATCAGCTGGTCTATCCGCGCGGCTTCATCGAGGAGCTGCCGGGTATCGAAGAGCTGGCGCGCGAAGAGCTGACCGACGACCGAATCGTCGTCGTCTGTGCCAGCGACGACGGCATCTACGAGGTCGAGAAGGCCCTCAAGCGTCTCTACGGCAAGCGACTGGGAGTCATCGCCCTCGAGAAGGAGCCTCGCACCTACACCTTGCGTCAGGTCGACTCCTTCCTCCCGATGACCCTCGACGCGGCCTACCGGCGCCTGAATCTCGTCGACCCCTCCGTCAAGGGGGCCAAGTCTGCGAACCGATGGGGCGGCTCCGGAGAGATCGGCGGATCGCCGAGATCGACCGGTACCGACCTCGAACCCGAGGAGATCGCGTCCGCCTGCCAACACGCCTACCGCCGACCGCCGTTGTCCAGCAGGCTCGGCGCGGTGGGCATGGCGTTCTTGGCGAGCGCTGCGATCATGGCGATCGGCTGGCTGCTCGAGAGTCTCGGCGCCGCGTTCCCCGCCTGGTCTCGAACCCACTGGCAGGGCTCGCCGCTGGCGTTTGCGGTCGGAGGTCTAGTAGCTGCGCTGGTGGTGATGGCGCTGCTCGCACGTGGGCAGAAGCGGCGGCTCTTCGGTTTCCAGATGCCGGTGGGGATCGGCTGGCTTTGGATGGTGCCGTTAGCGCTCGCTGGCGCTCTGATGGGCGGCGCCTGGGCACCGCCCATTCAGTGGCGAGAGGGAATTGCACCGACAAACCTCGACCTCGCGGCGATGCTCGTCTTTCCGATGGTCGCCGAGCTGACCTTCCGAGGGATCGCTCAGGGTCTGCTGCTCGGCAGCGTGAGCGCCACGAGTCGGCGCCGCCGCTGGCTGCCCTCCTGGCCCGTGACCCTGTCGGCGCTCGCCTACGCCTTCTGGACGCTGCCTCTCTTCCATCCGCCTCTGGCGTCGACCGATCTGGTTTGGTTCGCGTTGCCGTTCTCGGTTACCGTTGCGGGCGCGCTGCTGTTCGGATTGGCGCTCGGACTGTGCCGTGAGAGATCCGGCAGCCTGCTGGCTCCGCTAGCGGTGCACTACCTGGGTCTGGCGGCGGTGGTCGCCGCGATGGCCACCGGGCTCGGCTGAGTCTCGCGGCTCGCCGAGCCGTCACTTCGTATCTTCCTGACCACCTGGGGCTTAGGCCCCGGTCGATCTCGGCTGGAGCGGTCGCGGGTATCGTGATCGACGCCACGGCGTCGAGGCCTCCGGTTCAGTAGAATTCTGGAGTACCGCATCCGTCGGTGGATCCGGAACAAACCGCTGCCTGACACGTATCTCCAGATGACCCCGAAGCGACTTTCGGCATAGAGGGAGAGCGCTTCACCGGGGCGACGGAGGAGGTCTTTGCTTTACATGAGGGATGTACTGCGTATTCGTCTGTCTACAGCGCTGTTGGCGCTGCTGGTTGTCTTGCTTGCGGGTGTCGCCTGCAGTCGAGGCGAGGGCTCCGAGTCCGCCGATGCGGGCTCAGCTGCGGAAGAGGATCAGAAGGACGCCAAGAACGGCGACGAGGAGGGCGAGGACGAGGAGGACGGTGAAGAGGCCGTGCCGGTCGAAGTTGTGGCGCTCGATCGCGGACGGATCGAATCCGTTCTCAAGTTCTCGGCGAACCTCGAAGCCGAGAGTGACGTGCAGGTCTTCTCAGAGGCGGCGCGCCGAGTCCGGCAGCTGCTGGTCGAGGAGGGCGACGACGTTCGTCGAGGCCAGGTGCTCGTGCGTCTACAGGACGATGAGCAGCGAACCGCACTCGAGCGCGCCGAGAGTCAGCTTCGCAAGGCTCAGCGTGAATACGAGCGCCAGACCAGTCTGTTCGAGCAGCAGTTGATCGCGGAAGAGAACTTCAACGAAGCGACCTACAACCTCGAACAGCTCGAGCTGGCGTTGCGCGACGCGCAGCGGGAGCTCGGCTATACCGAGGTCAAGGCGCCGATCTCCGGAACGATCACCAGTCGCATGGTCAACGTCGGCGACCAGGTGACGCTCGGCCAGCACCTCTTCAACATTGTCGACTTCGATTCGATCGTGGCGCGGGTCTACGTCCCGGAGAAGGAGCTCTACCGGGTCAGTTCTGGACTCGAGGCGCGCATTCGAGCGGAGGCGGCAGCCGAAGACGAGCCGCGTATCGGCACCGTGGACCGGGTCGCTCCGAGCGTCGATCCGCGTAGCGGCACCGTCAAGGTGACGGTTGCGATTCCGCGGAATCAGCGCCTGCTGCCGGGGATGTACGTCTCGGTCGAGCTGATCACGGCGGTCAAGGATGACGCCCTGCTCGTGCCGAAGAAGGCGCTGGTCTACGACGCCGACCAAATCTTCATCTTCCGTCCGAAGACCGTCACCAACGACGAGGGTGAGGACGAATTGCGGGTCGAGCGCCTGCTGCTGCGTGCGGCCCTGGAAGACCGAGACAACATCGAGCCCGACGGCGGCGTCGAGCCCGGTGACGAGGTTGTCATCGCGGGGCAAGCCGGCTTGAAGGAGGGCTCACTGATTCGGTACGTCGGTGATGATTCCGCCAGCGGCTCAGCCACCGCGGCGGCGCAGTAGGGCGGTGGCCATGGACGAGCACGTCAAAGAGCAGCCCCGCGAGTCGCCGACCGACGGCACGGTGCTTTCGAGCTTCGTGACCACCCGTCCGGTGGCGATCACGATGGTGTTCGTGGCCGCGGTGGTCTTCGGCTTCTTCTCCTACGGGCGGCTGCCGGTGACGCTCATGCCCGAGCTGTCGTATCCGACGATCACCGTCCGGACGGAGTATCCGGGTGCGGCGCCGGAGGAGGTCGAGAACGACGTCAGTCGTCCGATCGAAGAGGCGCTGGGCGTGGTTGGCGGCCTCCGTCGCGCGAGCAGCATTAGCCGTGCAGGGGTGAGCGACGTCGTTCTGGAGTTCACCTGGGACACTCCGATGTCACAGGCGATTCAAGACTCGCTCGAGAAGCTCGACCTGATTCTCCTGCCGGAGGAGGCCGAGAGGCCGTTGATCCTGCGGTTCGACCCGTCTCTGGATCCGGTCATGGAGCTGAGCCTGTCGGGCTCCGGCGATCGGTTCGAGGGCGAAGAGGGCATGCGTCGACTCCGTCGGATTTCAGACCTGCAGATCAAGCGGGCTCTCGAGCCGATCAAGGGCGTCGCCGCGGTCCGGATTCGCGGTGGACTCGAGGAGGAGATTCACGTCCTCCTCGAGGAAGAGGAGCTACGCCGGACCGGTCTCGACATTCAGACGGTCATCAACCGCTTGGCCCAGGAGAATGTCAATCTCGCGGGCGGAACGCTCACCGAGGGACGCACCGAGTACATGGTGCGAACGCTGAATGAGTACGAAGACCTCTCGCAGATCGAGGAGACGGTCGTGTCGAGCTTCGAGGGGCGTGAGGTCCGGGTCGGCGCGATCGGTCGCGTGCTGCGCAGCAACAAGGAACGCGAGATTCTGACGCGGACCAACTCTCTGGACAGCGTTCAGATTGACATCTTCAAGGAGGCCGACGCCAACATCGTCGCACTCGCCAAGCGGGTCAAGGGTGCGCTGGGCGAATTCGATGTCGCCAAGGCCCGCGAGGACGACGCCAAGCGCGCCGCCGGAGAGACGGTGGTCGCCGAGGCGCCCAAGCGCGGCCCCGGCGGGAAGGCGGGCCCTGGCGGTCGGCCGATGCCCGAGGAGCCGCCGGGCCTCGTCGAGCAGATGTGGAAGAACGAAGCGGCCGAGCTCTCGCTGGTCGCCGATCGATCGCTCTTCATCGAGTCGAGCATCAACGAGGTGCGCAATACCGCGGTGCTCGGCGGCCTGTTGGCGGTGATCGTGCTCTTTCTCTTCTTGCGAGACCTGAGGACGACCGCAATTATCGCCATCAGCATACCGATCTCCCTGCTGGTGACCTTCGCACCGCTCAACCTCCTGGGAGTGAGCCTCAACGTGATGTCTCTGGGAGGCTTGGCCCTGGGAATCGGCATGCTGGTCGATTCGTCGATCGTGGTGCTCGAGTCGATCTTCCGTTGCCGGGAGGAGGGGGACGACGTCCGTACCGCGGCCGATCGCGGCACCGCCGAGGTGCGTGGAGCGGTGGTCGCTTCGACCCTGACGACCATCGCGGTCTTCTTCCCGATGGTTTTTGTCGAGGGCGTTGCGGGCCAGGCGTTTGGCGACCTGGGCCTGGCAGTCGTGATTTCGCTGATCGCATCTCTCATCGTCGCGCTCTTCCTGATTCCGATGCTCGCCAGCCGCGGCGGACTGAAGGGCGCCGGGGCGCCGCGCAAGTTGGACTGGCGGCGCTACGCCACCTGGCACGCCGTGCGCTCGGACTGGAGTTCTTTCCGAGCGGCCGGCGAGAAGCCGATGGGGCTCCTGCGGCTCTTCCGGTGGATCGCCTATCCGCTGCTCATCCTCTATCTCTTGCTGCGCATGGTCGTCGGCTCGATCTTCGAGCTGGTCGGCAAACTGCTCCTGGGCGCCTTTCTCGGACTCTTCTTCCTGGGCGGCAAGGTTCTCCGTCCTCTGATCGGTCGAATCTTCGGCTGGATCGTCGCCCTCCCGATTCTGGCGACGCGCTGGGCCCTCGAGCGGCTGAGTGCGAGCTACCCACGGGGCCTGCGCTGGGCAATGCGCAATCCGGTCGTCGTCCTGCTGCTGGTCGGAGCCTGTTTCTTCGTGACCGGGTGGACCGCGCTCAAACTCGATAGCGAGCTCCTTCCGGAGGTTCGCCAGGGCGAGTTCACCGTCGAGGTGGCTCTGCCGGTCGGCACGCCGATCGAGGCGACCGAGTCGATCGTGGCGCCCGTCGAAGCCGCGATCCTCGCGGAGAAGGAACACATCCGCTCCCTGTTGCTCACCGTCGGCTACGACGCGGCCAACTCGAACCGTTCCGACGAGGGCGAACACACGGCCAAGTTCAAAGTACTGCTGGACGCGGCCGATCCGCGGGTCGAAGACATCGTGGTCGGACGCTTGCGGGAACGTTTTGCCGAGATTCCCGACCTCGATGCACGCGTCACGAGACCGGTGCTCTTCAGCTTCAAGTCGCCGATCGAAGTCGAGGTCCACGGTGACGATCTGGTGCTACTGCGCCGTCAGGCGGAGGTGGCCAAGGCGATGATGGCGTCGATGCCGCAACTGGCCGACGTCGAGACCACGCTCCAACGGGGTGCGCCGGAGGTACAGGTTGTCTACGACCGTGATCTCCTGGCTCGCTACGGTCTCAACCCAGGCGGTGTCGCGCGGCTCGTTCGCGACAAGGTCCTGGGCTTCGAAGCGACCCGCTTCAACATGAAGGATCGTCGGATCCCGATCGTCGTGCGGCTCGAGATGCAGGACCGTGAGACGGTCGACAACGTCCGTAATCTGATCGTCAACCCGGGGGGCGATCGTCCGATTCCGCTCTCCGCGGTGGCGAGCGTCGAACTCGCGGAGGGGCCGAGCGAGGTCCGTCGCGTCGACGGTCGCCGGGTCGCGTTGGTCAACGCCAACATCGGCAGCGGTTCGCTCGGCAGTGCGGTCGAGGCGATCAAGGCCGAGCTGAACGCGCTCGATTGGCCCTCCGGCACCACCTTCTTTATCTCCGGACAGAACGAAGAGTGGGAGCGCAGCAAGGGGAGTCTCTACCTGGCGATGGCGCTGTCGATTTTTCTCGTCTACGTGATCATGGCGGCGCAGTTCGAATCGCTTCTCCATCCGCTGATCATTCTCTTTACGATTCCGCTCGCCTTCTTCGGCACGGTCGTGGGACTCCACCTGCTGGGGATCAGCCTTTCGATCGTGGTCTTCCTGGGGATGATCATGCTGGCGGGTATCGTGGTGAACAACGCCATCGTGCTGGTCGACTACATCAACATTCTGCGTCGGCGGGGGAGTGACACCGCCGAGGCGGTGGTCAACGCCGGCTCGGTTCGCCTGCGGCCGATCTTGATGACAACCGCGACGACGACGCTCGGCCTCCTACCGATGGCGCTGGGGCTGGGCGACGGTGCCGAACTGCGCACTCCGATGGCGATTACGGTGATCTGCGGTCTGGTGGTGTCGACGTTCTTGACGCTGTTCGTGATTCCGGTGATCTACTCTCTGGTGGATCGCCTGCGAAGCGGCCTGGTCGGGGACACGTCGGAAGCGGAACCGAGTGAGATGAGCGGCGGCGCACTGCCGTCTGAGGCGAGCTGAAGGTTCGGGTGTACGAAGGGAATGAGGAGATCGCGATGACTGCCAACGAACGGAAACGCAAGCGCAGCCTGCCGCGCTTCTCACTCGATCGCCGGATTACGGTGCTCATGATTCTGGTGACCATCGTGGTCCTGGGATCGGTCGCGACCTACAGCATTCCGCTCGAGCTCTTCCCGTCGGGCTTCACCGGGCTCCACCTGTCAGTGCAGGTGCCCTGGCGCGACGCGCCCGCGCAGGAGGTGCTCGAGAAGATCGTTTTGCCGCTCGAAGAGGAACTCTCCACGGTTCCTGGTATCAGCAAGGTGAATTCCTATGCCCGAACCGGGTTCGGGATGGCGTCGCTCAACTTCAAGCAAGGCACTGACATGGACGTCGCGTACCGGGAGGTACGTGACCGTGTCGAACGCGCCCGGGTGGTAATGCCCGACGACGTCGAGCAGGTGTTCATCTTCAAGGAGGACACCTCGGGCATCCCGATCTACTTCGTCGGGCTGGCGATCGATCCGGGGGTGATCGACGTCTACAACCTGGTGCAGGACGAAGTCATTCTGCCGATCTCGCGCATCGAGGGCGTCGCCAACGTCGAGGCGCACGGCCTCGAGGAGAAAGAGGTCCTCATCGAGTTGGACCGTGAGCGGACCAACGCCTCGGGCCTCAACATCTACCAGCTCGCCGAAGAGCTCGGCTCGGACAACTTCACGATGTCGAGCGGCAACGTCCTTCACGGCGGCAGGAAGCTGCTCCTGCGTTCGGTGGCCCGCTACGGCGGCATCGAGGAGCTCGAGGACCGGATGGTGGGTGAGAACGTCCGGCTTCGCGACATCGCGACGGTCAGCTACGACCTGCCGGACAAGAAGTACCGCGTTCGAGCGATGAGTCGGCCGGCGGTGGCGCTGGCGGTCATGAAGGAGGGTGACGCCAACGCGCTAGAGGTCGCTAACCGGGTGACCGCGGTGCTCGACGAGCTCCGTGACAACCCGCGTCTGCAGGTGATCGGCATCAACACCCTGTTCGATCAGGGCGCGGTCATCATGGAGTCGCTAACGACTCTTCTCAGCGCTGGACGGATCGGCGGAATCGTTGCCCTCTGTGTGCTGTTCTTCTTCCTTCGTCGACTCCGGATGACGCTCATCGTGACCCTGTCGATTCCGATCAGCATTGTGGTCGCGCTGACCGTTATGTATTTTGTGGGCGAGTCGCTCAACATCCTGACGCTCCTCGCCCTGATGATCTCCGTCGGGCTGTTGGTCGACAACTCGGTGGTGGTGGCGGAGAACATCTTCCGGCTCCATCGCGAGGGGGCCTCACGGCGCGACGCGTGTATCCGCGGAGCCGGCGAGATCGCGTTGGCGATTGTCATGGCCACGCTCACGACGATCATCGTCTTCCTGCCGGTGTCACTGGTCGAGGGGATGGGGCAGTTCTTTCTCCTGCGTCTGTCGATTCCGATCTCGGTCGCACTTCTGGGGTCGCTATTCGTCGCCCTGATCTTCATTCCGCTGTCTGTCTACGTGACGCTGCCGAAGAACGGCAACGACGAGTCGTCCCATCCGGTTTTCGACTGGCTGAAGAAGGCCTACGAGGCGAGCTTTGGCTTGCTCAACCGTGGCTACACGGCTCTGCTGGGGATGTTCCTGCGTCGTCGACTCGATCTGGTACTGGCGCTTGTAGCGGTGTTTACGCTCAGCGGCGTGGTCTTCCAGACGGTCAAGTTCGTGGATGCGCAGGAGGAGGAACGCGGCGGCTTCGAACTGCGCGTCTCGCTGGCGCAAAACACCACGCTCGAAGAGGCGGAGGAGTATTTCCTCGCTGGTGAGAAGGTGATCGAGGAGATGGCGGAGGAGCTCGACCTAGAAGGTTGGTTTGTCTTCCATCGCTCAACCTTCGGTGAGCTGCAGGCATGGTTCAAGAGTCCGCGCACCAACGAGGTGTCGCCGCAGGACGCGGTGAAGCAGGTGGTCGACATGCTGCCGGAGAAGGCCGGCGTCAAGGTCTACACCGGCCAGGAGAGCCAGGCCGAAGACAACCGGAGCCAGCAGATTCACGCCATTCGCCTCGAGGGTGACGATTCGGAGATCCTGGAGACCGTCGCGGAAGACCTCGAGGAGCTCTTCCTGGCCGTGCCTGGGGTTGTCGGCGTCAAGAAGGCCGGCGACGACTCGCCAAGCGAGATGGCGCTGGTACTCGATCGAGAGCGCATGCAGGCTCAGAACATCAACCCGACGGTGGTGTCCGCCGTGGTGGGCTACGCGCTGCGAGGCCAGAGCCTGCCGCGCTTCCGGGCCGCCGGCAAGGAGATCCCGGTCACCGTTCGCTTCCAGGAAGAGGACCGCGACTCGCTCGGCGAGTTGGCCGACTTTGCGGTTCCTGCGGGTGAGGACAACTTCGTGCCCCTCTCGTCGGTGACGGAGCCGCGCGTCCTCTCCTCCTCGACCCGTATCTTCCGGCAGAACAAGCGAACGGCACGTTCGATCACCCTGGAACTCGACGACGAGGAGGCGGAGGAGACCAAGCGCCGGCTCGCCGTCCTCACCGCCGGCATCGATCTACCCGAAGGTGTGACGTTCGGTGCTTCCGACAGCATGCAGAGCCTGAACGAAGACCTGGCAGCGATGAAATTCGCGGGCCTCGTCTCGGTCGTCTTCATCTATCTGCTGATGGGTTTCCTGTTCGAGAGCTTCATCCTGCCGCTCTCGATCATCCTGACGATCCCACTCGCTAGCCTCGGGGTCTACTGGGCGCACTTCGCGACCGGTCTGAACATCGACTTCCTGGGCGTGGTCGGCTTGATCCTGCTGGTGGGTGTCGTGGTCAACAACGGCATCGTGCTGGTCGACTACGTGACGCGCCTGAGACGAGAGGGCCTCGAACGAACGGAGGCGCTCCTGCGCGCTGCGGAACGGCGCTTCCGCCCGATCATGATGACCGCCCTGACGACGATCGGCGGCATGATCCCGCTCACCATCCAGGGCTCCTCGAGCATTGGGCTTTCCTACAAGAGCTTCGGTCTCACCCTGATCGGCGGCCTGACGACCTCGACCCTCCTGACGCTGCTCGTCATTCCGGTCTTCTACACCTTCTTCGACGACGCGCGGAACGTGGTCGGCAGCGCAGTGCGGCGGCTTCGCGGCAAGCACACGGACGCCGAGCAGCCGGTCGGCGAGCCGGCCTAGCCGATGGCGGGGCGAGTTTGGGCTTGACTCTTCGCAGTCATTTCATCTACATTGTGAATGTAATGAGTCGACCTACACATCTTGGAGAGTTCGAGACCATCGCTCTGGTCGCCTTGAAGCGGCTCCAAAGCAGTGGTGCGGAGGCGTACGGTGTGCCGATACGTCGGGAAGCCGAACAGCTATCCGGCCGGAGTGTCTCGATCGGTGCTCTGCACACGACGCTCTCCCGCCTAGAGACAAAGGGTCTCGTCGCCTCGCGCCAGGGGCCGTCCAGCCCGACTCGCGGAGGTCGCTCGAAGCGACTCTTCGAGCTGACCGCGGCCGGCTCCAAAGCCCTCGCCGAGTCGTTGAGGACGATGCAGCGCCTCATGCTTGCGTACGAGGGTTCCGGGGGCGGAGTTTGAGCAGTCGACCTCCCGTTCTTCCGCGGGAACTGCTCATCCGGGCGGCGGTGACGCGAGATGAGGGGCTCGAAATCGCCGACGACCTCGACGAGGAGTACCTGACCTACACGCTGCCCGAGAGGGGGCGACGCAAGGCGCGCCGCTGGTACTGGAGTCAGGTAGCTCGATCGCTGCCGTCCGTCGTCTCCGCATGGCTCGGCGGCACCCTTCGCACGTCTCTCCGTGGCTGGCTGATCTTCGCGAGTTCCTTCATCGTGTTCGAGGGAGCCGCGATGCTGTGGCTTCGGACGTTATCGGCGTCCACTGCTGTCGCTCTATCCTCCTATCTGGTGGCGGCGATCGCAGCTGTCGCCCTCGGCGGAGTGGATCTCCGCAGACGCTCGACGGGTCGGCCGGGTGCGGTGGCGTTGGTCTACGGGTCGTTCTGCCTCGCGACGGTTGCGGCTCTCTTTGCAATCTCGCCCGAGAAAGAGGCCGTGGCGGTCTGGCTCGGCTGGGCCCTGGCGGTCGGATGTGGGCTGGTGGTTGCAGCGACTGGCAAGCGGAGGGTGATGTTGTGATGGTTGCGCTGCTGCTCGCGTGGGTCGGTCTGACGACGATCGCTGAGGAGGCCGGTCGATACACGGTCTCCGAGCCGGCTCCGGGAGTTGTCGTCTTCGAGCCGAAGGAGCGCGGTATCGGCAATACCACCGCCATCGTCACCGACCGTGATGTGGTCGTGATCGACTCTGGGCTGACCCCGGCGGGCGCTTCCGAGATCCGAACCCACCTCGAGAGCCGCACTGAGTTACCGATCCGCTACGTCGTCAACACCCACTGGCACGACGATCACATCTGGGGCAATCAGGTCTTCGGCGATGCGGAGATCCTCTCTCACCCCGGGACCCGGCGCCAGATGCTGGAGCGGGCCGTACCCGAGCTGAGCCGCCAACTCGAGCGCATCGCACAGACGTTGACCGATCGTCGCCAACTCCTGGAAGCCGGCCTTGCGCCGAACGGCACGCCGCTGAGCGCCGATCAACGAAGTGCATTGGCGGCGCGCCTTCGAGACTTCGAGCGGCTGCATACCGAGATGTCGGCTATCCGGCCGACGCCGGCGACCGCGACCGTCGAGGGTCGTCTGGTACTGCGTCGAGGAGACGAGGAGGTTCGTCTGCTCTGGCTTGGTGCGGGACACACTCCGGGCGACCTGGTTGTGCACCTGCCGGAGCGGCGAGTGCTGGTCACTGGCGACCTTCTGACCTCGCCCTTTCCAGCGGCGGCCGAGGCCTCCATCGGCAGCTGGATTGGTGTTCTTACCGAACTGGCCTCCTTCGACGTCGATACGCTAATCCCAGGGCACGGACCGGTGCTGCGAGGAGGCGCCTATTTGGAGCGCTTCACCACCCTCTTGGCAACGGTTCGAGAACAAGTTGCACGTGGCGTTCGCCAGGGGCTCGATGAAGAGGTGCTCCTGGAAGGCCTCGAACTGGGTGAGGTCGGGGAGGCCTTTACGGGAGGCGACCCGCAGCTTGCGGCCGCCTTCGAGCGTTTCTTCCTTCGCCCTGCGATCCAGAGCATCGCGCTTGAGCTGACCGACCCGTAGCGGCCGGCGTCGCGCGTGGTCGCTCGGTCAGTTTGCCGGCGGTTCGTCGCGGCCGATCTGGACCACGGGCGGGTCGTCGAACGTGGGCGTGTGCTCGGGGCGGCTTTCGGACCGGCGTTCGAGTAGCGCCTCGGGGAGGAGGCCGTTGAGCGTCATCCGGATCTGGCCGTTGGCGCCCTCGGTCGCCTGCACTTCGAGAAGACGGAGTGCGTTCTCCAGTTCGCCGGCCCCGGCCGGTTGCAAGCGTCCGGAGAAGATCTTCGGATGACGGGTGCGCACGCAGTCTTCGCCCTGGAGCTCGAGCTCTTCGAACAGCTTCTCGCCCGGGCGTAGGCCGGAAAAGACGACCTGCACCTCCTCTTTCCCCGAGAGCGAGATCATGTCGCGGGCGAGGTCGACGATCTTGACCGGCTCTCCCATGTCGAGAATCAAGATGTCGCCGCCGTTTCCGATGGCGCCTGCCTGCAGAACGAGCTGGGCGGCCTCGGGGATGGTCATGAAGTAGCGGCGAATCTCCGGATGCGTGACGGTGACCGGGCCGCCTCGTTCGATCTGTTCTTGGAAGATCGGGATGACCGAGCCGGCCGAGCCCATGACGTTGCCGAAGCGAACGGCGAGGAATCGAGTGGGGTAGCGCGCGTCGAGCTCCTGACAGACGAGCTCCGCGAGCCGCTTCGAGGCGCCCATGATCGAGGAGGGGCGCACCGCCTTGTCGGTCGAGATCTGGACAAACGCCTCGACGCCAACTTCGCCCGCGACCTCGCCGAGGCGCTCGACGGCGAGCACGTTGTTCTTGATCGCCTCGTCCGGGTGGAGTTCCATCATCGGCACGTGTTTGTGCGCAGCCGCGTTGATCACAACCTCCGGACGGTAGCCCTCGAGCAGGCGTCGCATGCGCGGCGTGTCGCCGATGTCGGCGACCAGTGGCTCGATTGGCAGGTGCGGCCACAGCTCTCGCAGGCGCCGATCGCTGTCGAAGAGTGCCGCCTCGCAGCGCTCGACGAGGAGCAGACTGCGCGGGTTGAAGCGCGCCACCTGGCGGCAGAGCTCTGAACCGATGGAGCCGCCCGCGCCGGTGACCAACACCGACTTGCCGGTCAGAAAGCGCTCGAGATCGTCCTGGTCGAGACGAACCTCGTCGCGGCCGAGCAAATCCTCGATCTGAATGTCGCGGATGCGGCCGATCGACACGCTGCCGGCGAGGATCTCCTGCAGCCCTGGAATGATCTTGACGGTGAGTCCGCCTCGTTCGCAGAGCGCAACCACGTCACGGATGACGCCGGAGTTGGTCGCGGCGATTGTGATGATGACCTGATCGACCTCGAGTTCGGTGGCCAGTCGTGGAATCTCCCCGGTCGCTCCGAGCACCTTGAGTCCGTGCACCACCGTGCCGCGCTTTTCGGGGTCGTCATCTACAAACCCGACGGGCTCGACGCCACCGGTACCGCGGGCGATGAGCTCGCGCGCGGCGACGACCCCCGCACTGCCCGCACCTACTAGCAGCGCTCGTTGAAGCCTTCGTTCGCGCTCGCTGACGTTGCGCCGGCGCTCAAAGCGCTCGAAGAGGGAGCGTCGGAGCACGCGCAGGGCGAGCACGCCGCCGAAGGCGAAGAAGGTGTCGACCAGAATGATCGAGAGCGGGATCTGCCACTGGCGGTAGGTCTCGGTGAGACCGAGCCGCAGTAGCAGGAGAGGGGTCGCAGAGTAGAGGGCGCCGCGCGCGAAGGTGCGAACCTCGCGCAGGCCGACGTAGCGCCAGACGAACTGGTAGACACCCGTCAGGACAAGCGTGAGGAACTGCAACAGGACGACGACCGGCGCCTGGACCAGTGCCCGCTGTCGGAACTCGCCGGGGACCTCGAAGTCGAAGCGCAGTAGGTAGGCCGCGGCGAACGCAGCGGTCAATACGGTGAGATCGAGCACCAGGTGGAGCTCACGCCGTAGATGCCGGATCCAGAAGGGCCGTCTCACCATGTCGTCTCTCGATTAGCCTAGCGCGGTGCGGCCGACAGTTCTGCGAAGCAGCTCACTCCCGAACTTCGACCACTGCCGCTTGCGGAGCGCGCGGAACGCGCCACGACGCCGTAGTGCCCTACGATAGGTCGGCGACGAGACCGCGCAGAGCGTGTGGTAGAGAAGGTCACCCGGATCGCCCATGATCTCGGCCCGCGCGCCTTCGAGCGCTGAGCACAGCTCTTCGGCCGCGCACAGCTCACGCTCGGAGACCGATGTCGCGACCCACTCCCGTACCTCGGGCGACAGGGTTGTCGCATCGAGATCGACGAGGTCGGAGATCAGTCGGGTCACCGGGCAGGCGGTGGGGCAGTAGCCGTGTTGGTCGATGGCGTGGGCGACGGCGTGCGCAGCGAGAAACTCGCGGCTCGGTAGTTCGAGTCCGGTCAGTCGCTCGGATGGCCGAGTGAGGCCCGCCGCGCGGATCGCCTCTGCCGTTGCCGGCTCGGTGCCTCCGATCGAAAGCCCCGGCACGGCGGTGTGGATCTCGAGCTCACCCAGTTCGGGGTCGGCCATGGGGCGGAGGTGATGGCTTTCGGCCTCGCCTGTGGTGGCGATCCCGCGCGCCGTGAGAGCCGCCGCGAGCTCGTCAGCTCGCGACGCTTCGACCAGGAGGTCGAGGTCGAGCAGCGGCCGCTCGCCAGGTTGCGCAAACCCCGCCTCGAGCAGGGCGATGCCCTTGAGCGCGATGACCGAGATGCCGAGCTCGTTCGCCTCGCCCACAACCCGCTCGAGGAGCCTCTCGAGAAGCAGCGTGCGGGCTGCGAGTTGCTCACGTGAGTTCTTGAACTGGTCGAGCACTGTGGTGGGGAGCGATCGATCTTCCGCCGAGATCCTGGCGGCGATTC
This sequence comes from Candidatus Multivoradales bacterium, assembly GCA_965212505.1. Classification (GTDB taxonomy): domain Bacteria; phylum Acidobacteriota; class Thermoanaerobaculia; order Multivoradales; family JAHEKO01; genus JAHEKO01. The sequence goes on along the minus strand of OZ243123.1, from coordinate 2,578,697 downwards.
GTTCTCGGAGACCGAGTGCGCCCGCCCAGGCGAGTGTGCGGTCGGGGACGACGACTCCAACCGTGCTCGGTGCCGGCGAGAACGCTGCGCGCAGCGTCCAAAGGAGCTCGTACGGCATCGGGAAGGCGGGCGGAGAGAAGCGGAAGGAGTCAGGACGCATGGGCGGCCCTCTCCTTCGCGGTGGCGCGGACGATGCCGGCGACGCGCTCGAGGTCGGTGTCGGTGAGTGCCGAACCGCTGGGCAGACAGAGTCCGGTCTCGAACAGCCGCTCCGCCACCCGCCCTCCGCGGACCCTGCAGCCGGTGAAGACCGGCTGTAGGTGCATCGGCTTCCAGACCGGTCGCGCCTCGATCTCCTCCACCTCGAGGGCCAGACGGACCGTCTCGCGATCGGCCCCGAACCGGTGGGGGTCGACCGTAATGCACGTGAGCCAACGATTCGAACGGCCGTACCGAGCTTCGGGCATGAGCTCGATGCCGGGCAGGTCTGCCAGGAGCTGCCGGTAGCGGTGCGCGTTTCGCCGTCGCGCCGCCACCCGGTCCTGGAGCACCCGAAGCTGCCCCCGCCCGACTGCGGCGAGCAGGTTCGAGAGGCGGTAGTTGTAGCCGACGGTCGAGTGCTGGTAGTGAGGCGCCTCGTCGCGCGCCTGCGACGCCAGAAAGCGCGCGCGTTCGATGGCGGTGCCGTCGTTCGAGACGAGTGCGCCGCCGCCGGAGGTCGTGATGATCTTGTTGCCGTTGAACGAGAAGACGCCGAAACGTCCGAAGCCGCCGGCGGGCCGTCCGCGATAGGTCGACCCGAGCGCCTCGGCGGCGTCCTCGATCAGCGGTACGTTGAATTCGCTGCAGACCTCGCCGAGGGCGTCGTAGTCGGCGCACTGACCGTAGAGGTCGACGGCAATGACGGCCGCTGGTGCGCGTCCCTCGCGCGCGGCCGTCTCGAGCTCCTCGCGCACGAGCTGCGGGTCCAACGCCCAGGTGTTCGGGTCCGCATCAATGAAGACCGGGCGGGCGCCCTGATAGACGATGGCGTTGGCGGTCGCGGCAAAGGTGAGGTCGGCGCAGAGCACCTCGTCGCCGGGGCCGACGTTCAGGAGGCGCAGCGCCAGGTGCAAGCCTGCCGTACCGGAGGAGAGCGCGGCGACGTGCGGTACGTCGATCGCCGAGCCGAGCTCGCGTTCGAAGGCGTCGACGTGGGAGCCCATCGGGGCGATCCAGTTCGAGGCGACCGCCTCTTCGAGGAGTGTCATCTCATCGCCGCCGAGGTGCGGGGGAGAGAGGTAGATCCGCTGTCGATCCGTCATGACGCAGGGACTCCTTTGACTGTCGCTTTGGCGGGGACGTCGCGGATGACGACTGCACCCGCTCCGATGATCGCTCCGGGTCCGATTTCGATGCCTGGAATGACGACACAGCCGATGCCGAGGAACGCGCCGTCGCCGACGGTGACGCCACCGGCGAGCCGGACTCCGGGCGCCACGTGCACGAGGTTGCCCACCACGCAATCGTGATCGACCGAGGCGGTCGTGTTGACGATCGAGTGCCGGCCGATCTGCGTATCGGGTTGGACAACCGCTCCCGCGAACACCACCGTGCCGGCCGCGAGCGAGGCGCTCGGGTGTACGACCGCGCTGGGGTGGACCACCGTTGCCCAGGCGAGATCGCCGAGAGCTCGGGCGAGTTCGCCTCGCCCGCGGTTGTCGCCGATGCCGAGAACGGCGCTGGTAGCTCCCGAACCGGCCAGCTCGTCAGGCGAGCCGACGACCGGGGCGCCGAGCAGTCTGTCTCCCCATCGACTCTGGTCGTGATCGAAGACGCCCGAGACCGGCAGACCGGCGGCTTGGATCGTCGAGACGACCACCTTTCCGTGGCCGCCGGCTCCGACCACAGCGATGGCGCGCGCGTCGGTCATCGCTCACCCTCTGAAGCCCCGCGGAAGCGCGGCATGGTCGCATGCCCTGTCGCGGTCACGCCACCGCCGCTCACGACCTCGCGCACCGTTGCGAGCAGAATACGGAGATCGACCGCGAGGCTCACGTGGTCGACGTACCAGACGTCGAGCTCGAAGCGACGCTCCCAGGCGACCGCATTGCGTCCGTGGACTTGCGCCCAACCGGTAATACCGGGCCGGACTTCGTGTCGTCGAGCCTGTGCCTCGTCGTAACGCTCGAGATACTCCTCGAGGAGCGGACGGGGTCCGACCAGGCTCATGTCGCCTCGGAGCACGTTCAGCAGCTCCGGAAGCTCGTCGAGAGACCATCGTCGAAGCGTCTGGCCGAACGGCGTCAGGCGCTCGGCGTCGGCGAGTAGCTCGCCCGAAGCCGATCGCTCGTCCGTCATGGTGCGGAACTTCAGGAGCTCGAAGCTTCGACCGCCCCGGCCTGGCCGACGCTGACAGAAGAGGACAGCCGATCCGAGTCGCAGGCGCACGAGCGCCGCGACGACGAGTAGCACCGGCAAGAGGGCGATCAACGCAATCGATGCCAGGGCGATGTCGAGAGCCCGCTTACCGCCGTTCCGGTAGAGACCCGTCATCCGTTCATCGGGACCGCTCGTCCCGCCTTTCGCATGAGTGCCAGGTACTCGGAGCGCAGTGCCTCCCAGACGATCTCCGGGCGGAATCGGGTTGCGACGCGCTCGTGGGCGGCTTGCCCGTGCCGATGCTGCTTGTCCCGGTCGTGGAGATAGCCGAGGACCGCGTCGGTCAGGCCATCGAGATCTCCAGGCTCGACGAGAGCTCCCGAGACGCCGTCTTCGATCGCATCTACCGTCCCGGTGACGCGGTAGCCGACCGCCGGCACCCCCGCCGCCGCCGCCTCGAGCGGAACGTTTGGCAGGCCCTCGCGCTTCGACGGGAAGGCGAGTACGTGCATCAGTGGGTAGTAGGGCGACGGGTCCTCTACGGCGCCGACGTCGAGGACGCCGGGGTGCTCCGCGAGCCAGCGGCGTGTCGCCGGAGCCACCGGGTCTCCAGGCTCGTGTCCACCGACGAGCAGTAGGCGAGCCTCCGGAATCTGGTGTTCGATGCGCTCGTAGAGCGCGCGCAGGTCGTCGATCCCCTTGTCTCGCGTGAGCCGGCCGACGAAGCCGATCACCGGTCCTCCGTTGAGGCCGAGGCCGGCTCGTGCGTCGTCGACCGTTGCGTTCGGTACGCGATCGAAACGTGCGACGTCGATACCGTTCGACGAGCCGGCGCCTGCCACGAGCAGCTTGTCGCCCGCAGCGAGGCTCAGGTCGAGAGCTCGCTGGCGGAGACTCTCACTGACACACAACACGCGCTGCGCGGCGGCGCAGGCGAGTCGCTCGGTGAGCAGGAGCAGTCGCCGCCTCCAACCGGTCTCGGTCTCGGCCCGGAGGCCGCGAAGCGTGTAGATCCGCACCGGAACACCCGCAATGCGCGCCGCGAGGGAGCCGAGCAGCCCGGCCTTGGGGGTACTGGCATTGACAACCTCCGGCCGGATCTCGCGGATGAGGCGAACCAGCCGCACGAGCGTGACGAGGTCCCGTAGGGGCGAGATCTCGCGCGCCATCGTCAGTCGGCGCACGTGATGGCTGGCACCGTCTACGGCCGCCGGCTCGTTGTCGTCCGAGGTCACCACGGTGACGTCGAAGCCGCGCTCCTGCATCCACTCGATCTGGCCGCGAAGCAGCAGCCGCGCGGTCATCGGATGGGTGACGACGTACAGAAGGCGCGGGCGCGGCATCAGGAGGCGAGCCTCCTCGCTTGCGACGCAGCCCACTCTTCGAGCCATACCGATCGGTCGAGCAGTTTGCCGAGGGAGGTTGGCATGTCGTTGCGAATCGGCAGGCGCGAGATGCGATGCGGGCGGAAGCGCTCGCTGCGATTGCGGGTTCCACCGGCGACGACAGCCGAGGCATAGACCGAAGCGACCTGTCGCTCCGCGCGGGGAGACCAGAGCGCTCGCGGATAGCAGAAGGAGTCGACCTCTCGCTCCGTCATCTCTTCCAACCGGCGACGCGACTCGCGGAGCTCGATGAGACGCGAGACGGCGGGGAGCGATCGTAGGTCCGCGTGACTGAGGGTGTGCGAGCCGATGGTGCCGAGGCGTGAGTTCGCCACCTCGCGAACCTGGTCCCAGGTCATGGCCGGCAAATTTTCGGCACCCGCGAGCGGTGCGGCGTCGCGCCCGTCGACAAAGTCGGTGGGCACATACAGAGTGAACGGTAGCCGCCGCTCGCGGAGGGATGGCAGCGCTCGGTCGTAGAAGTTGCGAAAGGCGTCATCGAAGGTCAAGACGAGCAGGTGCTCGTCGGCCACCGAGCCCGACGTCAGTCGCTCGATCGCTTCGTCGAGCGAGACGACCGTGCCGTGCGCGGCGAGTTGATCGAGCTGGGACTGGAAGAGCTCGGCGTCGAGGTCGACCGGAGAACCGGTACCGCCGCCGATCAGATGGTAGGCGAGCACGGTGACTCCGCCGTCCGAGGTCGGAAGGACGTCTCCAATTGCCCGCAGAGCGCGCCGCCCGATCCGCTCGATCATCCTCGTCAACGGCGCGCCTCTCGGAGGGCGGTGGCGGGTGCCATCCGCGGCTGCCAATGCGGTCGTTCCGGGGTGCTTTCCGGCGTCGGTTGCGGCCGACGTGCGAAGAGGACGCTGGCGCTCAGAAGCAGGAAGACGAAGGCGAACAGGGGACTCCGCTGGCGGGCGATGATTCCGAGGTTGCCGAACGTCAGGCCGATCATCAGGGTGTAGCCGGCGAGAAATGGAACGGCGAACTGGAGCAGGCGATGGTGGCGCCAGAAGCGCAACGCGATCGCGAGGTCCCGCCGCCGGCGCCAAACGAGGATCCAGAGCACGCCGATTTCGAGCGCCGAGAGCGCTGCCATCGCGTTGTGGATGTCCCAGGGGAGCGGTCGTAGCCAGATGTTGATCAGGGCCATTGGGGCGGCAAACACTCCGCTCGGTACATAGCCGAGGCTGCTGCCACCAAACAGCGTCTGTTGCGCCCGGTAGGAGACGAACTCCTGCACCCCTTCGAGGTCGGCGTCGCCCAGGCCGAACTCGGCGCTGAGGCCGTTGAAGGTCAGCAAGAGTACGCCGGCGATGGCTGCCGCCTGTACCAGGCTACTCGGGGTGAGCCGTCGGTGTGTGCCGAACCAGTGTCCGAGGCCCGCCGCGGCGACCAGAGCGAGCGCTACGTGAGGCCGGATGGAAAACGCGATCGCCAAGCCGGCGAGGAAGGAGAGCCACCCTACGCGCGTTCCGCTCCCTGAGAAGCCGTAGACGACCAGTCCGATGGCAAGAACGATGATCGACTCTTTGCCGACGCTTGCCGGCCAGAACCAGAGCGATGGCCAGAGCCAGATGAAGGTCGCGACGGCGATGCCGGCCCGCGTGCCGGCGAGCCTGCGGACCGCCAGCGCGATCAGGAAGAGGCCGGTAAACGAGAGCAGGGAAAAGAAGAGGAACTCACCACGCATGGTCGGGCCGATCGCCGAGAGCACAACGCCCGAGAGGTTGCTGACGGCTGACGTACCCCACCAGCTGCGCGGTCCGCCGAGCCACTGCTCGGCCGTGAACAGCGTGAAGTCGAGCTGCCAGACCTTCTGAGCGAGAATCCAGCCGGAGGCGTAGTAGCCGCTGGCGTCGCCGATCCCGTCATAGAGCTGGTGGAGGACCTCGTAGCGCGCCGTGCTACCGACGAGACGCAGGGCGACCGCACCCACGAAGAGCTTCTGGGGGAAGGGAAAGCTCGGGCGCGCCGAGATGGCGGCCGCCGCGATCAGGGCGGCGGCGCCGAGGAGCAGGAAGCCGAAGAGGTTGTAATCCATCGGCTCAGAAAATCTCCAGATCGCCGATCGAGAGCTGCCAGCGGTCGCCGGCGAGCTCCGCGTCGCCGAGCTTGCTCGTCTCGAGCGGTCGAATCATGAACGACGGGCCCGACGGGACCCGCCGAAAGCGAGCGCGTCCAAGGGTCTTGGCTTCGCGAGAGCCCGGAGGCGCCGCAGCGACGAGGTAGTCGATGTCGGCTGCTGCGCCCAGGCGTTCGAGCAGCTGCTCGAAGAGGGCTGCCAGTACGTCGGGTTCGCCGGCGCCCAGAATCTCGCTCAGAAGGAGCTCTCTCATCGAGCGCCGGAGGCGCGTGCGAAAGACGATCGCCAGATGGGCGTCGTCGGTACTCATCCAGAGGCTGCGGTAGTCGATGCCGGGAACATCGCGATAGCGCCAGCCGAGGTAGTCGGCGTCTCGGGGTGTATAGAGCCGCTCGCGCCAGCGCCGGTCGTAGCGGGCAAGCAACGAGTCCAACTCCGACCATTCGAGTAGGTCGCTCACGGACGGCAGGTTCCCGAGGTCGGCGGGCGCTCGGTCGCCATCGGCGCGCAGCGCCGCTCCCGCCATCCTGAGCGGCTTGATGGCACGCACGAGGATGGAAGGCTTCAGCGCCTGGCGCCAGCCGAGCTTGCGGTAGCCGGCACCGCTCCGTTTGTTCGGCGTGTTGAAGACGAACTCACAGCCCTCTTCGCCCAGCCGATCGAGCGCCTGGCGGGTCAGCTGCCAGAAGATGCCGCGCCGCTGCCACTCGGGATGTGTTGCGGTGTCGACCGCCCGCACCGCGCTCAGGTTCCGGTCTCCCAGGCGCCAGCGCCAGCGGAGGAACGTTCGCAGACCGACGATCTGGTCGCCGGCCTCCGCCACCCAGGCGGGAGAGACGCCGAACGGGCTAGCGGTGTGCTTCCATCTCCAGAACTCCGGAGTGCGCGGGGTGCTGCCGGCACCTAGCGCGGTCTGCTGGAGCTCCAGTACCTGCGCCTCGTCTGCGCGCTTCATGGTGCGATAGGTGACCTCGGGTCTCATCGGTCGAGTACCTCGCGGTAGATCGACTCGAGGCGTCGCTGCATCGCCCGGGAGGAGTAGAGCTCGACCACGCGCTCTCGTGCGGCTGTGGCGAGTCGCTCTCCGAGCCCCGGCTCGAGGACGACGCGCTCGACCGCCCGGCTCAACGAGTCGACGTTGCCGTCGTCGACCAGAAGGCCGGATCGGTCGTGATCGATCGCCTCCGGAATGCCACCGACCGGCGTCGAAACGACCGGAACCGATGCCGCCATCGCCTCGAGGACGACCAGCGGAAGCCCCTCGAACCTGGACGAGACGAGGAGGGTGTCCAGTGCCCACAGGGCGGGTCGGACGTCGTCGAGGAGCCCCGTGAAGTGCAGAACCTCTCCGAGTCCAAGCTCTCCTGCGAGGCGGACGAGGCGCGACCGCTCGGGACCGTCACCGATCAGGACGAAGCGGAAGTTCGGGTTGCGGGCGTGCAGAGCGGCGGCGGTCTCGAGCCAGAGATCGAGTCGCTTCTCCGGGCGGAAGACTGCGATCTGCCCGACCAGCGGCGCGTCCGGTTCGATTCCGTGGCGCTCGCGGAACTCGGCCCCGACGGAGGCGTCGGACTCTAGCTCCTCGACCGGGACGCCGTTGGGCACCACCCGGATCGGGACTCGGTCGCCCAGATGGCGCTCGATCGATTGGGCGACCGCGTTCGAGACCGCGATGACCTCCCGTTGCCAGCCCCAGGTGGCGCGATTTACCCATCGACTCAGCGGGTGATGGCGCTCGTGCAGGTTGTGCTCGGTGTAGACGAGCGGAATGCCCACTCGGCGGGCGGCGACGCGCGCCACGGTCGCGCTCAGAGGCAGGTGGGCGTGAATCAGGTCGATGTTCCGCTCGCGTGCGAGGCGCGCGAGACGAGTCGACGCCAGTGCCATCGCTCCTGGGCCCTCGGCGCGCAGCAGGCGGACCTCACCGCCGAGGCCCCGAAGGCTCTCAGCGAGAGCGCTCTTGCCTTCGAGGAAGTAGACGAAGTCGAGCCGGAAGCGCTCCCGGTCCACCTGCCGCTGGGCGTGCTCGAGCAGCCGCTCGGCGCCGCCACGGCCGAGGCCCTTGATGACGTGGAGTACCCGAATCGGCTCGGTGGCGTTCACGCGGCACCTCTCAGGGTAGTCCGGCCGGCTTCGAATTGGGCGTCCCGGTACAGCCGCTCGTGTTCGCCGGCAGCCGCCTCGAGCGTTGCGCCCGCCTGGGCGGTGCGGGCGGCAGAGCCGAGCAGGCGGCGACGTGGGCCGTTGCTCAGCAGGTCGAAGAGGCCGCGCGCCAGGCCGACCTCATCTTCGAGGTCGACGAGGAGGCCGGTCTCCCCGTGCTCGACAACCTCCGCCGTGGCTCCAGCCCGGGTCGCGACCGCGGGGCGGCCGAGGCCGGCGGCCTCGGTGAGGACGCCGGGGACACCCTCGGTGTCGCTGGTCAGCGTCACTACGTCGCTCGCGTGTAAGAGGTCGGGAACGTCATCACGAACGCCGAGGAAACGCACCCGCCGACCGATGCCGAGCGACTCGGCCTGCTGTTCGAGACGCGTCCGGAGAGGCCCGTCACCTGCGATCCACAGCACGGCTTCGGGCACGCGCTCACCTCCTGCCGCGAAGGCGCGTAGGAGGCGGTCGACCCGCTTCTCGGGACTGAGTCGGCCGGCAAAGAGCACAACCGGATCTGTCGCGCGAGTGCCGAGCGAGTCACGAACCGTCGCGGGAGCGACACTCCAACGGAGTTGGCTCTCCGCGAGCCCGGAACGAATCGAGCGGACGAGGGCGTTCGGGCAACGCCGCTCGAGGGGCGAGACGTAGCTCTCGGCGACGGTGGTCACGGCGTCGACGCGCGGGAAGACCCAGCGGTCGTAGAGCCAGCGGTGCGCGGGGCCGCGGAACCAGCAGTTGGGGTCGCCGATGTTGCGATAGACGAGCGCGGGCTCGCCGTGCGTCTTGGGGAGGGCGAGAGCCGCGTAGGCGAGACATCGACCGCCACTCACCTGGACCACGTCACAGCCGCGCGTCGCGGAACGCAGACGAGCGGCTGTTTGAGGGTCGAAGCGGGTGAACCGCTCGAGTCCGCCTCGCTCCCTGCCGCCGAGGCAGATCTCGGAGTCGGCCGGCTCGAGCTCGGAGGCGTCGTGGGGTGGGTAGAGGTAGACCTCGACGAGCTCGTGTCCTCGCCGGCGTAGTTCGCGAGCGAGTCGGCGGGAAAAGAGCTCGCCGCCTCGACGTTGCCGTCGAGGGTTGACGAGGGCGATTCTCATGCGGCCTCCGCCACGCGTCGGTAGAGGTCGAGCAGCTGCGGCACGGTCTCGCGAATGTCGTAGCGTTCCAGGAACGTCTGGCGGTTGCGGGCCCCGAGCTCCCGGCGCAGATGAGGGTCGCGGGCCAGCTGCTCGAGTACGTCGGCGAGGCCGGCGGCCCGGTCGCAGGGGAAGTGCAGCGCCCCCGGCGCGTCAGCGGGGAAGATCTCTTGCACCGGAGCGATGTCCGAGGCGGCGACCGGCAGTCCTGCCGCCATCGCCTCGAGAACGGCTCCGGGGAAGCCCTCGAGTCTCGAGGGGAAGGCGAACACGTCGGCGGCCGCGAGGAGCTCCGGTACGTTGTCGACGTGACCGGCGATCTGCACGCAGTCCCCGAGGCCGTGGCGGGAGGTGAACTCCTGGAGTTCGGCCGAGCAGGGGCCCTCGCTACCGGCGATCACCAGGCGGAGGGGTAGATCGGTGCGGTCCCTGAGCTCGCGCATTGCTTCGAGCAGGACGAGCTGGGCCTTGTGGTAGGTCTGTCTGCCGACGTTTACGACCAGCAGATCGTCGGCGGGCACCGACCAGTTCGCGCGAGCTCGGGTGCGACGAGACGCGCTCGGTGCTTCGAATCGTTCGACGTCGCGCCCTCGCCGCACGACCGTGATGGCCTCCTCGCGGAGCCGCAAGGTACGAACGGCTGAACTCTTCGCGGCTTGGGAGACCGCTTGGAAGTGTGTGGTCAAGCGGCGCCCGGTCCAGCTCTCGAGCGCCTGAAGCACGCGGAACCGCCATCGATCGACACGCGGGTCGGCAAACCGGGCCGGTTCGTACCGAAGGCTGACCAGGCTGCTGACGACGGGCACACCCGTTCCCCAGGCGGCGACGCGCCCGAGGATGTCGGAGTAGAAGAGAGTGGTGTGGAGGACGTCGGGACGCCAGGCGCGCAGGCGCTTTCGGAACGCCGAGAAGCGCGCCGGCCAGCTGCCGGGTGGGAGTGCTTCGATCTCCACCCCGGCTCGCTCGGCGACTTGAGAGAAGCGCTGATCGGCCTGCGACAGAACGTAGATGCGGGTCTCGATGCCAGCGCTCACGAGGTGGGGGAGCGTCTCGACCAGAGAGCGCTCCGAACCGCCGGCTCCCAGGCTGTCGATGAGGTAGGCGACGCGGACCCGGCTCACGCGATCCTCCGGCGAGGCTGGACATCGAGTCTGAGAACGAGAGAATGGCGACGATGAGCTACGCTGAACGCCGCGCCGGTTTCCGAAAGTACTTCGACCGGCGAGGAAAGCGTCTCGTCTACGTTGGCGCCTCGGCGGACGCTGAGTTCTGGGACGACCGCTGGAGCGATCTCGGCGCCGTCGTCTACGGCGAGACTCCGAACCGGCGCAGCCTGGTCGTGCGAGAGACGACTCGTTGGCTCGATTCGGGGAGCGTCGTGCTCGAGGGCGGCTGCGGTCTGGCCGTCGATAGCTGGCACCTCCACCTGCTCGGCTACCGAACCCTGGCCCTCGATTACGCGCAGCGCACCTTGGCGCGGGTCGTTGCGGAGGTGCCGCAGGTCGGTCCGCTCGCCGGCGACGTCACCCGGTTGCCCCTGCCGACAGCTTCGGTTGACGGCTACTGGTCGCTCGGTGTGATCGAGCACTTCTTCGACGGCTACCAGGGGATTCGAGACGAGATGGTCCGTGTCATCCGCCCGGGTGGCTTCCTGTTCCTGACCTTCCCGGTCTTCAGCGGTTTGCGACGGCTCAAAGCGGCCCTTGGCCTCTATCCGCGCTGGCAGAGCTCCGACGAACTGCTCGCTCGCTTCTACCAGTTTGCACTTTCGAGCGGTGACGTCACGAGAGACTTCGAAGGGGTCGGCTTCGAGCTGGTGCACGCGGCTCCGGCTCTGGGTGTCAGCGGCATGTGCGAGGAGTTGGGTGCGGTCGGACGCTGGTTGAACCGTCGACTCTCCGCCAAGGCCCGGCCGGTCCGGCTGGTTCGAGCGGCGCTCGATTTCGTGCTGCGTCGGTTTAGTGGTCACATCCGTCTCCTGGTCCTGAAGCGTTCAGACGACTGACTCCGTCGACCGACGTAGGAGCGCCCACGAGCCTGCGGCGAGTAGCCGCGTGAACAGAGCGAAGCCGAGAAGGACCAGAGCCGCTCCCAGTGCCAGGTGTGGGAGCGGTGCCAGGTCGGTGAGGCGGAGGAGGACGGTCGGCGCGATCGACGCCGCGAGGATCGACGCAGCCATGCGGGCGAAGACCCCGAGGAGCTCTCCGATGGGCAGCCCGATCAGACGGCCGGCCATGGCGAACTGAATGGGACAGGTTGTGGCGACCGCGGCGAGGTAACCCCAGGCGACACCCGCGATGCCCCACCGGAGCCCGATGACGATACCGAGTGAGTTCGCGACCAGCGCGATGAGGGTCCACTTGAAGCTCAGATCGGCCCGCCCCAGAGCGTTGAAAAGCGGTGGTGAGAGGCTCATGCCCACCTGGATGAGCGCCACGGCCGAGAGGATCTGGAACGGCACCACTGCCGGCAGCCATTTGTCGCCGAGCAGGAGCGGGATGGCGGTGGGGCTCAGGAAGATGGCGAGCAACGGTAGCGGCGTTGCCACCAGCAACGAGACTCGCAGAGCCGACAGATAGACCCGCCGGCAGCGCGCCCGATCGTTTTGGATCGAGGCGAAGGCGGGAAAGCCGACGCTGGCGATCGGTCGCGCGACCTGCTGAAGTGGCAGCAGGACGCCCTGGTAGGCGATGCCGTAGAAGCCGAGTGCCGCCGGCCCCAGGAATCGACCGATCAAGAGGTTGTCGAGGTTGCGATTCAGGAAGTTGACCAGTCGTTGACCGACGATCGAGCGGCTGTAGCTCCACATCTCGGCCAGCGCGGCCCAGGAGGCCGTCAGGCTCGGGCGCCAATCGGCGCGCGCCGCGTAGAGCAACGAACCCGCGGCGCTGCGCACCAGCTGCTCGGCCACGAGGGCCCAGACGCCCGCTCCCGCCAAGGCGAGCGAGATGCCGACGGCGCCGCCGATCGAGACTCCGATCAGACGACGCAGTCCGATGATTCGAAACGACAGCCGGCGTTCGTAGAGGTAGCGGTAGATGCTCTCCGGGAACCCCAAGAGGAGGCTCAGCGAGAGCGCTCGAACGATCGGAACCAGATCGGAGGTTCCGTAGAACCTGCCGATCCACGGCGCACCGGCGAGAAAGAGTGCGGTCAGCACGAGTGCGATGGCGCCGGCCGCCCAGAAGGCGGTCGACTTGTGCAGCTCGGTGAGGTCCTTGCGCTGCACCAGCGCCGGTCCGAGGCCGAGGTCGGCGAGCTGGGAACAGAAGGTCGTGAAGACCACCGCCATCGCCACCAGGCCAAAATGGCTGGGCGCCAGCAGACGCGCCAGCGCCAAGCGCAGGGCGATCTGTAGAACCAGGCTGGTCACCTGGCCGCCACCGAGCCACAGCACTCCGGCGGCCGACCTGGAGAGCAGCGACTGCGGCGAGTGGGTCAGGGCCGGGTGGGACTGGCTGGGGGATCGTCCTCAGAGTCGACGATCTCGCTGACGATGGTCGTGCCAGCGGCGATACCGGCCGCCGGCGCCAACCAACGTGGTAGGAGTGCCACCACGCACGCCCTGCAGAACTCGTCGGCCCGGATGACATCCCGGTTGTCGATGCGCGTGACGATGCCGTCGCAGAGCCAGTGGTAGACACGCTCGCCATACTGCTCCTCACGGGTTTCCCCGACGGTCAGGTTCTCGGACCAGCCTTGCTCGAACTCGTCGAGCTCTTCGTCATCGCAATTGTCGGCGTCGCGCACCTCGACCAGTCGCATCTTCGACCGGGTGACGCGCTCACCGGCGCTGTCGTGTACCGCGATGTAGTACTCCGCGAACTCGTGTTCCTGCTCATCGAGCAGGTCCTCGAGCCATTCGCGATCGTTGTCTTGCATCCAATCGCGCTCGCGGAGCTCTTCCCACCACTCGTCGTCGAGCTCGGTCTGCTCGCGATCTTCGGGTTTTGGGAAGACCGTCCAGTACTCGCCGCTGCCGGCGGCGTGGAACTCGTTGTAGTAGAAGTCGCCTTCGGGGTTCAACCGACGGAAGTAGAGGCGGACGCTGCCGCCCCGTGCTTCCGGCGAAACCGTCGTCGCGACGACGGCGTTCCCCTCGTTCGGCAGACAGGCGAGTTCCTCGACGTCGATCCTGGGCGTCTGGGCGGACGCCGCGAGGGGACCAACCAGCAACGACAACATCAGTAGAGTGGACGGCTTCATGAGACGTGTTTCCTCCATGGTGGCTCCGGCGTTCACGTTACGCACGGTGCGTTTCCATGGTCAATTGAATAGTCCGCAGTCGCGTGTACGTCATCCCGCCTCCTCCTGGCGGAGGATGCGGCGCACGTAGCGCTGAACTTCGGGGTTCGGCTGAAGGGCCGGTAGGGCGCGGCGCAGCAGTGTCGCCGCCTGTTCTGTGCGGTCGGTCTCGTAGAGAGCGATCGACTGGTAGAAGAGGTCCTCGGGGCGTTGCTCGCCGGCGTCTCCCGCTCGGTCGTAGAACCGCACCGCCTCGGCGTAGGAGCCGCTCCGCGAGGCGAGCAGCCCCGCGACCCGCTGAAGCTCGGCCCAGTCGGGATGTCGATCGGCCAGCGTCTCCGCCATGGAGAATCCCTCGCGCAGGCTGCGCGTCGAAGCGTCCGCCCGGGTCAGACTGTCGAGTCGGTAGAAGGTGTCCAGCTCCTCGGCGCTCGGCGGCGACACGGTCTCCCCGGGCGCTGGTGTCGAGGCGCTTGGCGCAGGAGTCGGCGCGCTGCCCCCGGTGGCGATGGCGATCGCCACCGACGGGAGTCGCTCAGCTCCCTGCTGGGCAGGGAGGGTGTCGCCAATGGTGTCGAGAACCACTCGAACCTCGTCGGACAGCCGCGCCTTCGAGTACGCGCCGAAGCGCGCCTCGAGGTCGAGCAGACGACGGTAGGTGCTCTCGAGGTCCTGCAGGTCGTTGAGCTCATTCTGGAGGACGGCGAGATGCGACAGAGCTTTCGCAAGCCGGTCCGGATGGTCGAGCAGCCCGAACGCCGCGAGTTGGATCTCCTGAGCCGCCCGCGCAGGATCGCCTTGACGCTGGGCGCGCAGACCGTCGTCGAGACGCTGTTGATAGAACGGGTCGACCTGCTGTCCGGTTGCCGTCAGGGGCATCGCCAGGCACAGGGCCAGAACCATCGCTCCGGCGATCGTGAATGTCCTCGATTTCATCGTCACGCTGCGGATCCTCCGGCTGCCGAGGGCGTCTCGTTGTACGCCTCGTAGGAGTAGTAGCGTCGGCTGTAGGCGTCTCCCGCCATCGGGCGGTAGCGATTGAGTACCGCGCCCAGGAGTCGGATGTCACCCTGGCGAAGGCGCTCGACACAGTCTTCGGCATCTTCGCGGCGCGTCTTGTTCGCGCGCACGCACAACACCATGCCGTCACAGAGAGAACCGATCACCACGGCGTCCGTCACCACCAAGGCCGGCGGTGTGTCGACGACGACGGTGTCGAACTCGCGCGCGGCACGGGTCAGGAACTCTGCCATGCGCTCCGAGGCCAGAAGCTCGGAAGGGTTCGGCGGGTGCGGCCCAGATGGGCACAGGGAGAGGTTCTCGAGCCCCGTGGTGAGGTAGAGCGATGTCGGGTCGGCGCCGCCCGCGAGGGCGTGCACGAGCCCGGTCGAGTTCTCGCGCTCGAAGATCTTGTGCAGGCGAGGACGGCGCAGGTCGCCGTCGACCAGGAGAGTGCGACGGCCGAGTTGAGCCATCACCACAGCTAGATTGACGGCGGTTGCGGTCTTGCCGTCACCGGATTCGGGCGACGTCACCGAGATGACGTTGAGCTCCTCTGCGCTCGAAAGGAGGAGCGCCGTTCGGAGAGCTCGGTAGGCCTCGGAGACGGCCGAGCTCGGGCTCTTCTCCGGCAGGAGCTCTACCTGAGTCGGCGCCTCGGCCGGAGCCAGACGCGCGACACGTTTGCCGTCGGCTCCCACCTCGGATCGCTGGCGGGGCTGGTAGTAGCCGTAGCGCGATGCGCTCGGCTGGTGGTCCAGGTCCGGCACCGCCGAGAGCACGGGGAGTCCGAGGCGCTGTTGAATCTCGCTGGGTGCCTTGACGGTGCGGTCCATCAGTTGGAGTGCCAGTACGAGCCCCACGCCAAGAGCCAGCCCGCCGAGCAGGCCGGCGATCAGGTTGCGGGCCAATGACGGCCGGAACGGACTTCGCGGCGTGAGCGCACGATCGATCACGCGGACGTTCGTTTCTCGCTCGGTCTGCAAACGCGCACGAACTCCGGCCTCGGAAAGGCGGCGCAGCATCTCGTCGAGCAGCTGGCGCCGGTTCTGGATCTCCATCTCCAAGTTCCGGAATTCGACCGCCGAAGCGTTGCGGTCCATCACCCGCGACTTGACGCGCGCGATTTCGTCGGCGAGTTTCTGCTCGCGGCGACGGGCCGTCTGGTACTGGGCGTCCGCCACATCGAGTACCTCGCGCGCCTGCTCTGCGATCAAGCCGTCGAGGTGCGTTCGGCCTTCGTCGATGCGCGCCTTCAGGTCGACCATGTCCGGCCACTCCGGCTTGTAGGTACGCAGGCGAGTCTCGTAGTCGGACTCGAGGCGCAGCTGCTCGCGCTGCAGTTCGCTGATCAGGCCGTCGGAGGCGCGGTTGGCGAGCGAGTCGGCGGGTGACTGTCGAATCTCGTTGCGACGTGCCTCCTTCTCGAGGCGGTCGCCGAGGGCGGCGACGTAGTCCTCGTTGAGGCGGTCGAGCTGCTGCAGGGTCGTGTTCGACTTGGGATCCAGGTTCAGGATGTCGGTCGAGCGGCCGTAGCTCTGGAGCTGCTGTTCTTTCTCGTTGATCTCCGCCTTCAACGTGTCGATCTGCTTGGTCAGAAAGTCCGATGCGCGGCCGACGGAGGCCGATCGCGTTTCAATACCCCAGTCGATGAAGGCGTCGGCGATGCCGTTGGCGACCCTCGAGGCCATCTCGGCGTTCGAGGCCACGAACGAGAGCTCGACCAGCTCCGTGTCCTTGATCGGCTGAATGCTGAGGCCCCCGGTCACGCGATTTGCGAGTCGAGCGAGGACCGCTTCATCGGCGGCGGCGCTACGATCTGCGTCGGCCCCGCTACTGCCGAGCAGCTGGCGCGGGTTCGCGTTGAATCGCGAGTCGTCCATCAAGCCCAGATCGAGGACGACACGCTCGGCCAGCCCACGGCTCTCGAGAAGCCGGTACTGGGTGGGGTAGTACTTCATGCCGATCCATGCTTCGAGCCACGGATTCGGGTCGGCGGTGGCGGCCATGCCGCTGCGCTGCTCGATCTGGAGCGTGGTCGTCGCCCGATAGCTCTCCGGCGTGATCAGGAAGAGGACGCCGGCGGCGATGAGGGTGAGCAGGCAGATGACGCCGATCAGCCGCCAGCGCTGGCGGATCACGCCGGCGTAGTGGTGCCAGTCGACGGCCTCGTTCTGGAAGCCGGAAGGGCCGGTGCTCGCGTACGGGTCGATCAAAAGAAGGTCTCCTTGACGACCACAACGTCTCCGTCTTGCATGACGACGTCCGGGTCCTTACCGCTCAGAATTCGCTTGAAGTTGACCTCGACCTCACTGATGACGTCGTCGGGCCCCTGACGACGAATGCGGATCTTCGAGGAGCCGCGCTCGGTCAGACCGCCCGCCTTGGCGATGACGCCGAGGAGTGTCGGGCGCTCGGTACTGCGGAAGACCACCGCGCCGGGGGCCTCCACCTCGCCGAGGCAGAAGATGTTCAGGCTCGCCGCCGTCGGCACGTTGATGAGGTCGGCGGCGAAGATGGGGATGTTGTAGCGGGCATCGCCCCGCACCAGCAGTGCATTCAGGTCGACGGTCAGCTGGTCGGAAAGACCGTTGTCGGCCCGGCGAAGGACGTGCACCTCGTTGCCGTGGTTGTCGGACAGGCCTCCCGCAGCCGATAGCGCTTCGAGGAGGGTCCAGCGGCCCGAAAGCTCGAGGTTGCCGGGAGACTTGACGGCTCCGATGACCGAGATCGGTTGGGAGCGGAATTCGCGGATGCGAACGCTCACCGATGCGCGCTGAAGGTACGCGCGCTCGAGCTCTTCCTGAATCATTCCGGCGGCTCGTTCTTCGGTCAGACCGCGGACCGAGAAGCGCCCGATCAGCGGCAGATCGATGGTCCCATCGTCGTCGACGCGACGGTCGACATTGAGTGTCGGCTCCTCGAAGACGCGAATCTCGAGGAGATCCTTCGGCCCGATGCGATATGCGTTGGAGCCGGTGGACGGCTGTCCGCTCGCGGTCGACCCGAAAAGTACGAGGAGACCTAGAGCAGCAGCACTGGCAGCGTGCTTCACTTTCACTTCGCGAACAAAGGTAGCCGAAATTTCGGCGTGTCTCTGTGAGCCAGTTCACTCGGGGCGATTTCGGCCGACGCGGGCGCTGCTCGCCTCGAGGTGGGGTAGGCTCACCGCGCGCATGGCAATCGGCCGACCGAGCTGGGCTACGGCAGTCCTCGTCGCGCTTCTCTTGTGGGTACCCTTGCCCTTTGCGAGCGTGACGCCGCTTGCGCTGCTCGCCGCGCGAGCCGGCGCGCTCGTCGTCTTTGCGATGGCGATGTGGAGCGATCGGCAGCGCAGCCGGCCGAGCGGTCTTTCGATTCCGGTGGCCGCGCTCTTCGCGGTGGCCGCGATCGGGCTGGTTCAGGCGCTGCCGCTGCCGTCGGAGTGGCTCGAACGCCTCTCACCCGAGCGCCTTCGATTGGCGACCGAGGCGTCGACACTGAGTGGTACCCCGCTCGAGTCGATACCGCTCTCGCTGGCTCCCGAGCGCACGCTCTCGACTGCCCTCACGATCGCGGTACTGGCGCTGCTCCTCGTCGCCGCAAATCGACTCGGGCGGTCGCGGGTCGATCGACGGTGGATTCTCGGCACGATCGGCGCAGCGGCCCTCTTTCAACTCCTCTACGGTTTGCGCCACCTGGCGGCTGGATCCATTGCCGTTTGGGGACTCGACGTCGGCCGCGACCCGACCCGCCTGCGCGGCACCTTCGTCAACCCAGCCCACCTCGGCCCGTACCTCGAGATGGCGCTGGCGCTGGCCTTTGGTGCCGCTTGGTGGGGGCTGAGCCGTGTGAGATGGGAGCGGCTACGGCCCGAGGTCCGTCTGGCCGCCGGGATCGGGCCGGTCCTCGGTTGGCTGCTCCTCTTTGCCGGTCTGGCCCTCACTGGCTCCCGCGCCGCGCTCGCGGCTGCAGCTCTGGCGACCTTCGTCCAAGGGCTGGCACTCGCCGCCTATCACCGGCGCTGGCGTCTGGTGCCGGTTGGCCTGGTCATGCTCGTTGTGGGGCTCGGCTTGGTCGCCTGGACCGGCCTCGAGCGGGGTCTGGGACGCCTACTCGGAACCTCGGTCCATAGCGTGACCGCGAGCGCGCGGGTCGAGGTCTGGAGCGGCACTCTCGAACTTTGGCAACGGTTCCCGTTCTTCGGCACCGGCCTCGGTACGTTCGAGGCCGCCTTTCCGATGGTCGAGAGCGAGGCGGTGGCCAGTGTCGGCTGGGTGCACGCCCACAACGACTGGGTCGAGCTGCTGGCGACCGGCGGCCTGTTTGCCAGCCTCGCCCTGATGGTCGGAGCGGTGGCGATCGGTGTCCGGCTCGGGCGCCGCCTGCTTCGCGCGGGCGACCCGGAGGCGGCGGCGGTCGCCCTTGCGGGGCTCGGAGCCTTCGTCGCCGTCGGATTGCACGAACTGCTCGACTTCGGTCTGACGCTACCGGCCAACTCCTGGACGCTGGCGGTTCTCTTGGGAGTTGCAGCCGCCGACGAGACCGGGTCTGAATCGGAACCAGAGTCAGAGTAGCTCGACGTCGCCCGGCCGCACTGAGCCGCCGGTGTGGAAGCGGAGCGAAAGCTGATGCAGCTCCGGCGAGAGCGGTTGGTCGAATCGGTAGATCGCACGTGAGCGTGAGCTGCGTCGGATATCGAGCAGACGACCGTCGAGGTAGACCTCGACCACGCTGCCGCCCGCCGCAGCACCCACGACCTCGATCGAAATGCCATCGGCCGCCCGAGTCGGCAAGAGTTCGAGTCGGTAGCGCCCTTCGGTTCGCTCCCAGGCGGCTTCGCTCCAGCGGCTGTCGGCTAGTTCTCCGAGGCGCAGGTCGGCGAGGTCATGGCGGCCCTCTTCGTCGAGTGCAGTGGCCAGATCCCGCTCGGCCAGCCAGTACCGGGGCTCGGTCCGAAAGGCCGAGGAGAGCTGCGCGAGGCTGGCGTCAGCGTCGGCGAGCCGATCTAGTCTCAGCAAAAGCTCGGCTTTGAGCAGGTGGTAGCCGGCCCAGGTTTCGTTGGCGTGCGTAGAGTAGCGTCGTTCGATCAACTCGGCGCGTGGGAAGTCCCCCGCAGCCAACGCGGCCAGTGCGCGGGACTCCGGAGCGAGGTCGGTCGTGAGGCGCGCCAGGCGACTGATGCTCTCCGGTGAGAGCGGGCACGCTTCTCGTACGCAGTGTTCGAACGCCCAGGCCAGCCAGGCCTCGAAGGTTGCTGCCGTCCCGGCTCCGACTGGACCCGCCGGCAGCAGGTTTAGAAGGCGCTCCACCTGCGGCGCGTAGTCGCCCGAGTGGGGGATGCGCTCGAGCAGATGGAGGAGTCGGCTGCGCGCGTCTCGTACTTCGCCGCCAGTGAGCAGTAGCTCGACTTCGTCGAGCTCTCGCACGATGTCTACCGCGAGAGTCTCGTACCAGCGGCGCCGCGCCTCGACGAAGAGCTCCCAATCGCCAAGTTCGGTGAAGTGCTGTTCGAGGACTCGCCAGGCCCAGGGCCTCGCCGGCACCGTTGCCAATGCCTGACTTCGTGAGGAGGCGACCCGGAGCCAGTCGCGAACCAGCAGTTCGTACGTGCGGCGTTCTTCGAAGGCGCGGGCGACCAGTTCCGTGGTGGCCTGCCGCTCCTCCCGATCGAGTGAGGCCCAGTTGCCGATGTAGGCCGAGGCGAGGAAGCGTAGCGGCCCACGCTCGGCCGGCGCCAACTCGAGGGCGGCTCGGAGCGGCTTCTCCCAGGCGTCTCGTTCTGCGAGGAAGCGGGGATCGTTGGAGCGGAAGCGGTCGAGATAGGTGGAGCCGCCGAGGATCATGGCGGCCTGCCAGGAGGCGGCGCGGGCTGGCCACGCTTCGCGCGCAATCTCCGACGCGGCGCGAAGCCGTGCCGGTCCGCGTTCCAATTCGGTGGCAATCTCTTCTTCCGTGAGACCTGCGAGCCACCGGCGGTCGAGCTCGTCGTTCAGGAGCGCTTGGGCGATTCGCAAGCGAGCGTGAACCGGGTCGTAGCGCCGTCGCACCTCTCCTGCGAGCTCCGCGTGGCGAGTGTCGAGGCCCTGATGAACCATCTCGGTGCGTGCCCAGGTCTGAACGTCGGCATAGCTCTGGTAGTCGGCGCCCGCGAGAAGCACACCGACCGCACCGATTGCAATCGCCAGGGCTCGTCTCAAGATGTGAGGGGTCCGAGAAGATGGCGTTCGAGCCGCACGAGGAGCTCCCGCAAATCCCGACCCGCAGTCTCCGTGTCGACCTCGAAGGCCTCCGTGAGTCGATCCTCGACCAACTTCTCGGTTGCTGCGCCGCCGGCGATCTCCTCCAGGACAAACATCCCGGTGGTGTTGAGGCTGAGAACCCGCATCGACTGAACGTCGAGGAGTACACCGCTACCGTCGGCAAGGGTCTTACGGCTGAAACGATCGGACGCGAGGGCGTCGGCGAGCGCGGGCAGAGAGGTCATCCCCGGAAGGGTAGCGTGAAAACCCTCTCGTAGAGCGAGGCTGCCGGCTGTGGCTCGGGCACCGATTCGCCGACGGTAACCCAGGCGTGTGCGTCCAGAAGGTCGCCAGTGGCCCAGGGCCGGTGGACGCCGATGCAGAGTGTCACCTCGTGATCCCCGATCAGAGAGCCGGCCACCAGAGCGCGGACGAGGCAGGTGTCGAGACGCCCGAGGAGCCGCCGTCCGATGCGTGCAGCCCAGGCCGAGGCCCAGAGTGCGTCGGACGTCGACACGGTGGCGGTTGGCGGCACCGCTTCGGTCATCCGATTCCGAACCTCCTCCAAGCGGGCGCCTGATCGGAGCGCCTGCGCGAGCGACACCAGTCGCCAGGCGCGGAGCAGGAGGCGTGTGCGTCGGACGAGACGCGTCATACGCTGAGTTTAGGGAAGCAGATCGATGAGCGCTGCGAGAGATTCCGCCTTCCCTTCGAGGGGCGATCGGTCGATCCGAAGGCCGATCGCCGGCAGATGCTCGGCGTATCGGGTGAGGAGCGATAGTAGTTTGACCTGGCGCTCGGAGAAGCGCTCGTCCGTCATGTACAGGCTCGAGGTGCTGCGTAGGAGCGTCGCCAGAGCGTCGGCCTGAGTGAGCGGCCGGGCTGCGAGGGCACCTCGTCCTGCGACGACGACGAGGCAGTCCGGCTGGATCGCGTCGACAAAGCCTCGGTTGTCCCTGCCGACTCGGAAACGCCCGTCCGGCCCGAGCTCGTGCCCGAGACCACGTGCGTTGAGGGCCGGAAGAAGTCCGCGCGAGCCGGGACGCAACCAAAGGTCGCGGCGCGCGCTCCTGACCAGGGGGCGGTTGTCGTGCACGCCGAGAAGGAGGCTGTCGTCGGAGACAGCACGCCCGCCCGCCGCAACGGCGGCGGCGGTCAGCGTCGACTTTCCGGCGCCGGTCTCGCCGACGACGAGCGGCCTGCGGCCGCTGAGCTCGAATGCGGCGGCGTGGAGGAAACACTCGCCCTGAGCGGCCAGAGCGTGCGCGAGGGTCGCCTCGACCAGCGCCTCGAGCCCGGCGGGGCGATCGACGAAGTCCGGCTCGAGCTCGACCCGAGAGCTCGAGCCGCCGGGGACCAGCAGGACGCGCCCGGTGTCGTTGACCAGCTGCCCGAGCTCCTCGGTGGGCTCCCATCGAACGGCCCAGGAGGGCGAGCCCGCCGCCTCGCCGACGCCCTCCTTGACGCCCCAGAGAATCTGGAACGCGGAGGCGGGCTCGGCGGAGAGTGGTTCCGCCATCCAACGCCGCGTGAGGAGTTGGTGGACCCGCTCGGGGGCTCCGTCCAGGATCACGACGCTCTCGAGGGGCGGGAACGCCAGGGGCACTCTCTCGCTCACTCCTTCAGTCTACGTGAGGACGATAGAGTGCGAGCGGCCGCATGAGTGCCTTCGCCGCCATTTTCCGTCGAACGCAGGAGCCGAACCTCGCCGACGGGGAGCGGATGTCCGCTCTGCGATCGATGACCGATCGGCTGGCGCATCGCGGCGGGCAGACGGCTGGAACGCTGGTCGAGGGGCGATTCGCGCTAGGACACGTCGGTCGGTGGGTCACGCCAGAGGAGGCGGACGAGACTCAGCCGGTTCGGGAGGGTGACCGTGCGCTGCTCTTCGACGGCCGTCTCGACAATCGAGACGAGTTGATCTCCGGCCTGGGCGCTCGTGCCGAGCTCGGCGGCCTCTCCGATGCGCAGCTCGTGTTGAGAGCGTTCGCGGAGTGGGGGGAGGAGTGTTGCGGTCGTTTCATCGGGCCGTTCGCTTTTGTGCTTGCCGACTTCGCGAGAGATGCCTGTCTGCTGGTACGTGATCCTCTCGGCGATCGCACCCTCTTCTACACCGACCTCGGCGACGAAGTGGTGGTCGCCTCGGAGGAAGCGAGTCTGCTTGCGCATCCGCGCCTCTCTCGGCAGCTACACGAGCCTCGTCTGGTCGAGTATTTCGCCGGGCAGGTGCCGTGGGACGGATCGACGTTCTTCGAGGGCGTGCATGAACTCCGCCCGGCCTGCTACATGCGCGCCGACGCCTCGCCTGCGGAGACAGTTCGGTACTGGAATCCGCCGGAACCGGGGGGGAGCGCCTCGGGCCCCGAGCGGGAGCTCGCCGAGGAGTACCGTCACCTTCTCGGTCTGGCGGTCGAAAGTCGGCTCCGCGGGGTGGCAGGGGCCGCCGTGCTGATGAGTGGCGGCCTCGACTCGACCTCTCTCGCTGCGGTCTCCGGCGGTCGGGTTGGGGTCGTTTCTTGGGTCTTCGAGCGCTTCCCGTCGAGCGACGAACGCGCTTACATTGATTCGGTGGTCGAGTCTCTCGGGCTCGAGTCGCGCCAGTTCGTCGGCGACGACCTCGGTCCGTCGCCCAACAGCGGCGGGCTCTGTCTCAACCCGAGCAGCCCCGAAGAGAATCCATATCGGCGACTCAAGGCGAGCGCCTACGGTGCGGCCACTACGTGGGGGCGAACGGTCCTTCTGTCGGGTGGCTCCGCCGACGCGCTCTACACCGGCTTCGAGCGCTGGGTGCGCGACCTCGCGACGGCGGAGTCGTGGGCTGGTGCCGTCTCCGAGTTGCTCGGCGACCTGACGAAGTCCGGAGCTCGCACCAGCCTCCGGCGCGCCGGCCTGGGACGTCCGCGGCGGTCGGGCCCTCCCGCCTGGCTCACCGACGAAGCCGCTGCCGCTTGGCGCGACCCGTCGACCGACTCGGGGTTCCTAGCCGATCCGCGCGTGTCCGCGGTCGCCGGGACGCGGCCGGCGAGGAGCCTGTCGCTCGAGACGTTCCATGCGGCTTCGGCGGGAGTCGATCTACGCCATCCGTACCGCGATCGCCGGTTGATCGAGTTCATGCTCTCGCTACCGGCCTACGAGCTTTACCGCCATAGTCGGTTCAAGGAGATTGCTCGCCGTGCGATGGCGGGACGTCTACCCGAAGAGGTGTTGGCGCGTACCGATCCGACCCGCCTGACGCCGATCTTCGAAGACTCGATGCGCGGCGCAGTCCGTGAGGGCTGGCGCCGACTGCTCCACGCGGATGACGCGGTCTGGCCCCGCTTCGTGCGGCGCGACTGGGTGGAGGCCGCGCTCGAACGACCCGCCGGGCCCGCCGGAGACGTCACCCTCTGGAACTGCGTGGCGTTCGAGCTGTGGCGTCGTCGCTTCAGTCGATGACCAGCGCCGGGTCGCCGAGGAGCGTCATGCTCAGCAGCACGTCGCGGTAGCTCGCGCCAAGGTCGGACTTGGCGAGCTGAATGGCGTCGCCGAGTCGGGTGCCGGGAATCGACAGATGCTGATAAACGCGTCTGGCGAGCTCGCGGTCGGAGGCGACTTCCGTGAGAGAGGATGCGCCGAGCACCGCCGCCGCGCCATGCGCTCCGCCGAGAAGGAGGCGATGGCTGAGGGTGTCGAACTGCGGCACCGAGTGGTAGCCGCCCCAGCAGCCCCACTGCAGCGCGACGGTTGGACTGTGGTGGTTGGTCAGGCGGTCCGCATCGGTAGAACCGAAGAGCCCGCGGAATGTCCAGGCTGCGGGACCTGAGTGCCCGAAGTAGTGGGTGAGCGCAGCGCCCTGGTCGATTGCGTCCATGAGCGTCGCGCGCGCGTCGTTGACGGTGAGCTCGTCGAGATAAGCGGTTTCGACCGCCATGCGGCTGAGAACGCCACCCAGTTCGTCGCTCAAATCGGCGAACGAGTAGGCCCCATCGCTCTCGTCGGCGGCGAAGACGGCGCGACCCGAGGCGGCGGAGTAGGCGAGCGTCTTGTCGATCATCAACTCGAGCTCGTCGGGCGTACGCACCGGGAACCTGCCAATGGCGGCGTTCGGTTTACCGTCGAGTGAGACGTCTGTGAAGCTGGCATCGGACGGTGCGAAGTTCACGACCGAGTGGGTGGCCGCGTAGATGCTGGGGATGAAGCTGATCGAGCCGATGCCGAGGTGGTCGAAGTAGTCGTACGTGTCGCCACCGACAAGGAGGAAGTAGCGGCCGCCGAGACTCCGGATCGAGTCGGCGATAAAGAGCCGGATCGCCTCCGGGTCGAAGACACCACTGCTGTACTGCAGGTAGATCTGCTCCACGTCGACGACCTTGACGCTCAGACCGTCGGCCTCGCGTGCAGCGACGAGACGGTCGAGGCCGCCGAGGAAATCAGGGTGCGAGATGACGACGTACTCGGCGTGGCGGGTGTCGATCGGCACGGCCTCGGGCAGTGGTGCGATTTCGGGCTCGAGGAGCGCGTCGAGCGTCGAAACGAGATAGTTCCACTCACGATGACGAGAGCCGGGTACGCGCACTCGATAGGTCCCGCGTCGATCCGCGACCGGGGTTGCGTTGGCGATACGCACGAAGCCGTTGTTGAGCTGTCGGTAGGCGATGACGTCACTCGAGGAGAAGCCGGCAATGCTAAGCACCGGCCCTTGTACGACGGCGGAGAATCGATCGTCCACTGCCACGGGTCGCCGGCCGAAGCGGGCGCCGTAGCCGTCGACGTGGATCAGGTCGTAACGAGCGCCGGTGTCGCCGAGCGAGGTGATCGTCAGCTCATTGGTGCCGCTCACGAGTTGCCCCGGCGCCAGTGGGATTTCGAGCGCCTGCTCCGAGAGGCCGTCGAACCACTCGTCCGCCACCGTCTGCCCGTTGAGCGCAATCGTCACATGGTGGTCGGGCCGCAGGTCGGGCCAGTCGGTGACCCCCCACAGGTCGACCATGAGGGTCTGGTCTCCGCTACTGAGGCGGTCGACCTCGAACTCGAAGCTCTTCGACGCGGGCTCATCGTAGGCGAGGATCGACGCCTCGTACCACGGGTCGCCGTTAGGCGATGCGAAGCTGTAGGCCACCTGCTTCTCGATGCGCCTCTCGGCGACGTAGGAGGTCACCGGTCGGCCGCGGAGCCTCTGCTCGGCGACCCGCCCTCGAAGAGCCGAAGCGGCGTCCGATCGGAGCTGGTAGACGTTCGTGTCGGTGTAAAGCGTCGAGAGCGACCTGCCGTAGAAGTCGACGTAGCCGCCCGGCCCGAAGAGCCCGGTCTCTTCATTGCCACCCACGTGAATCTGAAGCGGCTTCCCTTTCTGGGTGACCGCTAGCGTCTCGACGGCCACGCCTGCCAGGCCCGGCACCGACTCGAACGGCACTCGATAGAGGCCGGCGGTCGAAACGCGGAGCTCGTAGCCCGCCGGGCTCGATTCGAGTGCGTTGGTTGTCGACTTGCGAGCCAAGGGCGCGGACGCGCCGACTCGCCGAGCCTGCCGCCGCTCGGCTGTGCGAGCCTCATGGCGTTCCCGAATCGGACCCCAGTCGAAGGGCTCGGCGGTTGCTGGAACTCCGGAAGCCGTGCCGAGCTCGAACGGACCGTGCATCGTCTGCCGACCCCGTGTGTCGACGTCGGCAACCATGAATTGGCGAGCGCCGAAAGTGCGCAACCGGGTTTCATAGGAACGTGGTGCGAGTGAGTCGAGGCTGTGGCTCGGGAGGAGTCGGCGATTCAATCGTTTCCACTCGCCGTCGACCTCCCCGTAGATGTGGAAGCCGACGTTTGCGGTCTCGGTGGCGGTGGTCCAGTCGAAGCGGGCCTCGCCTCCGCGGGCGGGACTCGCGAGGAAGGACGAGAGTGTGATGGGCACCGTCGAGCAGGCGAAGGACATGTCACTGATGCCGGTCAGCTGGTCGCCGTTGAAACCGGTCGAGTCGTTGTCAGCAGGGCCGACCTGGTAGACGATGTTGACCTCCTGGACCGGCCCCGGGATGGTGACGACGAGGTTGCCTGCCGCTCCGCCGAACGGAGCGCCGCCCGTCCCTGTCGCGGTGACCAACGATGTGCCGGAGCCGCCGCACGAGATGGAAGAGCCACAGGTCGTCGCGGTCACGTTGACGGCGCTGACGAAGGTTCCGCTGATCAGGTACTGATCCTCCCAGCCGCCGCGGTCGATGTCGAAAATCGTGAACTGCAGATCCTCGACCGGATCACCGAGGAACTCGAGAGTGAGGGTGTGGCGCGCGTCGTTTTCTGCGGTAAGCGGGTCGTCGAACGCGGAACCTTCGATCCACCAGTCGATCGTGTCGGCGGTCCGCAGACCGACGAAAGGTTCGCCCGGATCGGCGACTCCGGTTGGGTTCCCGAACGTCGCTCGGACGGTGGACGAGTCGCAGGTATTGGTCGCGGTGAAGACCTGGTCGCCGGGCTGTGCGCCGGGGACAGGACCGTCCGTCAGTTCGAAGCTGTCAGAGGGAGTTCCGGCTGCGTTCCAGTGGAGGTTCTGTGCCTCGGCGCCCGTTGCGTAGAGCGTGAGGGCGAGACTCAGGGAGAAGGCTTGGCCGGCGAGTGATCTGCAGTTGCTCATTTGGTTCCTCGTCAATCCGTTCGACCGTGAGACGGCGGTCGCCTCGGGTCGGACGCCCCTCTAGTGAGCAAGCCCCCTGCCAGCCGTTTCTTTCCCTCGAGAGCTTCGCCGAGGCCCCGGTGTGGCCTGTTCTCTTGGGCAAACCTGAGGCGGTCTGGCTTCGAGCGGAGCTTGAGGGTCGTTCGTCCCAGTCGCCGGAATTCAGGCTGACGTCCCCCTTGCGCGCCGGAAAAGTGGCGGCGGCGTCTATGGAGCCCTTCATATGAATTTTGGGCGAAATCGGCGAAAAACCTAAGCCATGAAGTGCGCCACTTCCGAAAGACCCGGTGACGGTCGCCGAAATCGAAGCGACTCCGAGCGTCGTCCCTACCAGAAGCCCGAGATCGTCGATCGCGGTCAGCTGGTCGAGATCGCCCTGGGCGGCAGCCCGGGAACCGGTGATAGCGGTGGCGGAGCGCTGGTTGAGAATCCGCTGGTTTAGCTGGAGTTTGTCGGAGAGCGAGCGCTCGGCAAGAACGCTGAACGTCACTCTCCGCCGGAAGCCGCGCCGGCCAGGAGGCAGCATGTATCGTGTGTCGAAGGAGTTGCTGGCGGGTCTAGCGCTCGGTCTGTTGACCGTGAGCGCGAGCTTCGCCCAGACGGAGGTTCAAACGTTCTTCGTGCCCAATCCGGAGACGCAGGTTCGAACCTGGGCAGAGGCGATTCAGAGCCTCTCGGAGAACGACGAGATTCACTCCGTCATCTCGATCACGGCAACGGCCGACGAGACGATCATCTACTACGACCACTGGGAGGACGGCTTCGAAGCCGAGATCACCGAGCCGGTCGGCGCCACCACCGAGGTGTGGGGAGATCAGGATTGTTCGAACGGCTTCACGCCGCTGATCGGCAGCTGCGTTTCGGCTACCGACGATCAGATCTTCTCGGGGGACGTCTTG
This sequence comes from Candidatus Multivoradales bacterium, assembly GCA_965212505.1. Taxonomy (GTDB): domain Bacteria; phylum Acidobacteriota; class Thermoanaerobaculia; order Multivoradales; family JAHEKO01; genus JAHEKO01. The sequence goes on along the minus strand of OZ243123.1, from coordinate 2,550,574 downwards.
GTGCTCGAGAGCGACGTCCCGGTTCCCGGTGGCGTGCGCGACGCGAACAACATCTTCTTCGACGGTGGCGACAAGTTTGCGACGACGCAGCTTCTGGCGGTGACCCGAGCGGCGTGGCCTTCGAGCGGCGTCGAGGCCCAGCTCGGTGGCGCCGTGGAGGTGCTCGATACCTCGCAGTGGGGCTCCGACTACGAGCTTCCGGTTGGCGAGGGCACGGTCGCCGCCTTCGAGCTTGTCGCCATGTCGATCATGGCGCAGGAGGACGGCACCACCGTCAGCGTCGACCTCGACGCGGACGGCACCGATGACACCAGCTTCTTGCTCGATGAGGGGGAGAGCACGCTTGTCGGCGCCGTCGGCTCTACGGACGTTCTCGTCGGGGCGACGGTTTCGGCGACCAGCGAGGTTCAGCTCGACCTGCTGACGGCAAACGAGGGGACAACCTACGAAGGGCGCTGGTACAGCCAGTTCCCAACCGAGGACTGGAGCGCTCGATACTTCAGTCCGGTTGCCTCGACTACCGGCGGCGACTTGGTCCATCTCTACATCTACAACCCTGGGCCGACAGACCCGATCGAAGTCGCGGTCGACGAACTCGGCGGTTGTACAGACGTTTCGGTCGGTGCCGGCAGCTTCGTCGAGGTAGCTCTGGCGGTGAACGCACCGCTCTCTGCCGCCGAGCTGACCAGTGACGGCACAGACTGCGGCGGCGGAGCGGCTCCGGCCGGTGACTTCTTCTCGATCGCCACCGTCGATCGCAACGAGACGATTCACGACTGGGGCTATACGCTGATTCCCGAGGAGTCCCTGACCCCCTCGGCCGTGGTCGGCTGGGCGCCAGGTAGCACCAACCTGACCGAAAACGCGAGCCCGGTCTGGATCACACCGGTTGGCCTGACCGGCGGTGCGACCACGACGATCTACGTCGACTACGACGGCGACGGCCTGGGGCCGCTCACCGTCGGCGCTGGAACCCTCTGCGAGGGGCTACAGTACGACCAGGAGTTCGCCGGCGCGGGGAATCTGGACTCGTTGCGTCTGTTCGAGCCCGACAACGACCAGACCGGTACGAGGATTTTCACCTGCGACGGCACGCGCATCACCGCGGCCTGGGGACAGGATCCCGAGTTCTCCAGCTCCGGCCAGCCACAGCAGCTCGACATGGGGACAACCGTGCTGCCGTTTGCAAGCCTGACCGCGTTCAAGGACGGAGCACTGTACGGCGACAACAATGGCAACGGCGGGCTAGATCCGGGCGACACGATTCTCTACACGATTCGGGTGGTCAACAGCGGCATCATCCCGATCACCGACGTTGACCTGATCGACACGCTCGATCCGAATACCACCTATGTTCCCGACACGACCGAGGTCGATGGAGCGCCGATCGCCGACGATGTACTACCGGATACGGCCTTCCCCCTCGATACAGACGCTGGACATCCCACCGGCTATGGCCTGGTGGTCTCGCCGCAAACGCTGCTGCCGGGCGCGGAGATCCTGATCACCTTTGTCGTCTCGTACACGCCGTTGACCGACGACGTGGTCGAGATCATCAACACGGTTACCGTTACCTCCGACTCGGAGACCTTTGTCGACTCTCAGGCGAATCCGATTGTTCAGGGCGACCTGAGCGTGACGAAGACGTCGAGTGCGACAGGGCAGTACGTCCAGCCGGGGCAGCCGATCACCTACACCGTCACGATCACCAACAGCGGCGATGGGCCGCTCACGGGAGTCACCCTGACGGATCCGGTGCCGGCGGGGACCACAGCGGTGACCAACACCACCCAGGTGACCGGTCCGAGACAGCGGTTCGTTCGGGATCTGTTCGATGTCTCGTCTTTCTCGAACAACAACGGCCCGCACTTCTGGGATGGCTCGTGGACGGAGACCGATGCCGATGGCGGTGCCCAGGATCCTGGCGCCGGAGACGTGGTCATCACGGCGGCTCCAACCGGTACAGTCAGCATGACCGATGCGGGATCGGCGATCGAGCGACAGGTTGATCTGTCGGCGTACGCCGGAGGCTTTGCGGCTCTCATCTTCGAGTTCGCCATGGACACGGGGGTTGATGAGGGCGACGGCGTACAGGTCGAGCTCTCGAGCAATGGCGGGGGTTCCTTCACCGCGCTGCCGGAGCTGAACGACATCGACGGAGATCAGAACCCCAATACCTCGGGTACGGCGGGTTACGACATCTCAGCTTTCATTGCGGCGGACACGGTGGTCAGGCTGCGCCTGAATGGGAGCGATTTCGGGGGCACTGACGAGTTCTTCGAGTCGAGCCGACTCGAAGTCCACGCTATGGACAGCAGCATTTCCGCGAGCGACGATTTCTCGTCAGGGAGCTTCGCGGGTGGGACCAACTGGAGCGGTCCGTGGGTAGAGGTCGACGCTGGAGGCGCCGGCCCGTCGACGGGCGACGTCACGGTCGATACCGGAGAGCTGGTGATCGGCGGCGCCATCGACAACTCGCTCACTCGGACGGTCGACCTGTCCGGCTCGGTCGTAGCGATTCTCAGCTTCGACCATTCAGACACGGGAAGCCTCTCCGACGGTGATCGAGTCTTCTTCGAGGCCTCCCGTGACGGTGTGATTTTCTCGGCGCTCGGCGATCTGCAGAACGACGCCACGGGCACGAAGAGCTACGACCTCACACCGTTCATCTCCGACACGACCACGATCCGGTTCCGGATCGACGACACGCTGGAGGCAGGGGAGTCATACGACATCGACGACGTCGTCATCACCGCCGGCATTCACAGTACGGTCGTACGGGACAACTTTGGCGTGAGCGCCATCCAGCTCGTCGACGGCGAGCTCCCGTCGGTCGTCCTCACTGCCGACGAGTTCGCGCTCGCCGCGGGCGAGACCATCACCGCCACCTTTGACGTGCTGGCCGACTCGCCACTCGGCGTCAGCGAGATCACCAACGTGGCGACCGCCGATGCGTTCGAAGACATCGAGCCGGCGATGGCTACCGTGACCGACCCGGTCGATCCAGCCGGCGGCGCGATCGGTGACCTGGTCTGGATGGACCTCGATGGGGACGGTGTTCACGACATCGGCGAGCCGGGCATCCCGAACGTGACGGTGGAGCTTCGCGACGGCACGTGTACGCCGGCTGTCGACTGCCCGACCTTGATCACAGATGCCGATGGCCGCTATCTCTTCTCGGAGCTCGGTCCGGGGACGTACGACGTCTTCGTGGACGAGACGACGCTGCCTTCTGGCCTGACCATCTCGCCGGGATCGGTCAACCCGGTGACCACGATCACGATCACCTCGACCGAGACCTTCTTCGACGTCGACTTCCCGTACACCAACGTCGACCCGTTGACCGCAATCATCGGTGATCGGGTCTGGGGCGATATCGATGCCGACGGTGTGCAGGATCCGGGGGAGATCGGCATCTCCGGAGTGACCCTGAACCTGATCGGTCCAGGCGCGGACGGCATCCTTGGAACGGCCGACGACGCGGTCCTCGATACGGTTACCACGGGCGCAGATGGCACCTATCTCTTCACCGGTGTGACACCGGGCGAGTACAGCGTCGACGTCACCGACACCGGCTCGGTGCTGACCGGTTTCAACCTGACCTCGGGTCCGCAGAGTCTGCCCGACCCGACCGATCCGATCACCGTGATCGCGGGCGAGATGATTGCCGACATCGACTTTGGTTACGCCGCCGTCTGCCTCTCGAGTATCGGCTTCGAGGTCGACGCGCTCGGTAACGCATTCGCGCTCGGTCAGACGATCGACGATGAGTTCGCCGATTGGGGCCTTCAGATCACGGTAGCGCCCAACGCACCTTCGACCGGGCCGGCGATGATCTTTGACAGTGGAACGCCGACCGGCGTCGACTACGACCTCGGCTCGCCCAACCTGACCTGCGCTCCTCCAGGACCGGGTGACGGTGCCGGGGGAGAGCTGGGCCAGACGGGCGAGAATTGCACGGCGCTCGGCAACGTGCTCATCATCTCCGAGGATGGCGACGCGCTAGGTCCGGACGACTCGAGCGACGGCGGGACGATCACCTTTACCTTCACGCACGACGTGGAGGTCGAGAGCATCGACTTCCTCGACATCGAAGCGGCCGGTAACTCGGTCGACTTCTTCGACGCGCTCGGTGCTCCGATCGCCAATGTGCCGATCGTGACGCCGCTCGGCGACAACAGCTTCGATCGACTCACGACCAACCAGGTGGGTGTGCGTGAGTTCGTGGTGAATCTCGCTGGCGAAGGTGCGATCGACGCGATCAACTTTTGCACGGGCGTTGGCGCTCTCTACACCATTCGAGACCGCGTCTGGCTCGACCTGGACGGCGACGGGGTGCAGGACATCGACGAGCTCGGAATCCCCGGCGTGACGGTGACTCTGCTCGATTCGGGCGGCTCGGTCGTCGCGACGGCGATCACCGACGCGAATGGCAACTTTGCCTTCACCAACCTCCCGGACGGCAACTACACGATCTCGATCACCGACACGGCGAGCGAGCTCTCTGGACTGAGTGGCACCACCGCACCCGCCACGGCGGACCTTCTCGCGGTCGCCATCTCGGGCGGTGACTTCACCGGCGTCGACTTTGGCTACAACGCAGCCGGGCTGATCGGCGACCGCGTCTGGAGTGACGCGGACGGGGACGGCGTTCAGGATCCGGGCGAGCCCGGTATCTCAGGGGTGACCGTCGATCTGATCGCTCCGGGCCCGGACGCCGTCTTTGGGACCGGCGACGATGTGGTCGTATCGACAACGACGACAGGGACCGACGGCTCCTACGAGTTCGTCAATCGGGCTCCGGGCTCGTACCAGGTCGACGTCACCGATACCGGCAACGTTCTGACCGGCTACACGCAGACCGGTGACCCGAGCGTTCCAGACACGCCGTGCGGTGTGGTCTGTGACGACCTGGGTACAACCTCGATCGCGCTTGGAACTTCGGATCTGACACAGGACTTCGGCTACCAAAACGGTTCACTCTCTAACGTCTCCGGAACGGTCTATCTCGACGACGACAAGGACGGCATCGAAGATGTCGGTGAGGCCGGCTTCTCGGGTGTGACGCTCGACCTCGTGATCGCTGGGCCGGACCTGATCTTTGGTACCTCTGACGACGTCGTCATGGCGACAACGACGACGGACGCGAATGGCGACTACAGCTTCAACGGGCTCCTCGACGGCGACTACCAGGTGGTGGTCACCGACGTCGACCTCGTGCTCGACGGCTATCGTCTGACGAGCGGGCTCGATGAGTACCCGATCACGGTGGCGGGCGCCGATCTGACCGACATCGACTTCGGCTACGTGCGTGACATCACGTCGGCTTCGATCGGCGACTCGGTCTGGCTCGATGGTGACGGCGACGGCCAACAGGGTCCGGCCGAGGCGGGATTGACCGGAGTGACGGTCAACCTCTGGCCCGACCTCGACGGCGACGGTGTCTTCGAGCCGGGCGGCGACGACGGTGTCGCGCCAACGGCCACAACCGTCACCGACGCAAACGGAAAGTACCTCTTTGGCGATCTTGTCGTCGGCAGCTACTTCGTCGACGTCGACGAGACGACCCTACCGGTCACCACCGCGGGCGATCTGGTCGAGACGACCTATCCGGCCGGCGTCAATCCGTCGGCGGTGATTGCGGCCAGCGAGGGCGAGTTCTTCGAAGACGCCGACTTCGGCTACGTGCCGAACGCTGGGACGGGCGTACTGGGCGATCGTGTCTGGTCCGACGACAACGGCGACGGCTTGCAGGATCCTGGAGAGGTCGGGATCGCCGGCGTTACCATCGAGATCGATGGCCCGTCGTGCACGCCGACCTGCACAGTGACCACTGGCCCCGATGGCACGTGGCTCGCGACCGGCCTGGCGCCGGGCGACTACTTCGTCTACGTCGACGTCGCCACGCTGCCTGGCACCTACAACACGGTGCCGACCAACAACGGCGGTGACGACACCTACACCATCTCCGTCGCCGACGGCGATACCTTTACCCACCTCGACTTCGGCTTCGACGATCCGACAGCCGCTTCCATCGGAGACACCGTCTATCTCGACGAAGACGGTGACGGGGGGCAGGACGTGGGCGAGCCGGGTCTCGAGGGAGTGACGGTCAACCTGGTCGACACCGCCACCGGCAACATCCTGGCGACGACAACGACCGACGACAACGGCAACTACGACTTCACCGGCCTGCAGCCGGGGAGCTACGACGTGGTGGTCACCGACGTGGCGCTCGTCTTGGCGACGTTGAACAACACCCAGACCGCGGCCTCGCCGATCGTCATCGTCGGTGGTGAAGACATCGATACTGCCGACTTTGGCTACGCGCCGTCCGACGGTTCGGGGACCATCGGGAGCTTTGTCTGGCACGACCTCGACGGCGACGGTTTTGTCGATCTCGGCGAGCCGGGCATCGAGGGCGTGACGGTTCAGCTCTGGCTCGACGACGGCGACGACGTCTACGAGCCGTTCTCCGGCGACGACAACCTGCTGCGCGAAGCGACCACCGACGAAATCGGTGAGTACGAGTTCCTCGGCCTGCCGGCGAGCACCTATTGGGTGACTGTGACCGATCGTCACGGTGTCACCACCGGCTTCACGCGCACCCCGTCCGGCGGGCCGTTCTCCTGTCCGGGAGCCGACGACACGAGCAAGGAGGATGCCTGCCAGATCGATCTGACAGCGGTTCTCCAGAGCGACTTCAGCGCCGACTTCGGCTTCGAAGCGCCGGTGGGGCTGGGCTTCTCGATCAGCGGCACGGTCTTCGAAGACCAAAACGTCGACGCCGACCATGACGAGCCGGGCGAGCCGGTGGTACCGACAGCCACAGTGCGGCTCTACCGCGTAGTGGGTGGCTCCCGCTTCCTGATCGGGACGACAACCACTGACGGGCTGGGTGACTACATCTTCACCGATTTGCCACCTGGCGACTACGAGGTCGAAACTGACACCACGGGCACGATCGTCGACGACTATGTGCAGACGACTCAGACCGGTACCGGCGGTGTTCAGCCGGTACCCATCGTGGCTGCCAACGTTGCCGATCAGGACTTCGGCTTCTGGAGCGGCGGCGTCACGACGACGCCGGTCACCTTGGCCGGGTTCGAGGCGACCGGGGGTGGCGGCAGCGTGTCGTTCACCTGGACGACTGCCACCGAGGTCGGCAACGTCGGCTTCAACCTGTGGGCCATGGGCGAGCACGGCATGGTGCGGATCAACCGCGACCTGGTGCGAACTCGCCTCGGGCATGCGCTCGAACCGCAGACGTATACCTTCGAGGCGAGTGGTGTGGAGGGCGATCGTTTTGTTCTCGAAGACCGCGACCTCTTCGGGAACTCGCGCTACCACGGGCCGTTCGAGCTCGGGGTGCGGCGCGGTACCACGACGCCGGACCGGCGGCCGATCGACTGGCGTGCGGTACGACTCGATCGCGAGCGCCGTGCCATCGCGCGGGCTGCTGTGGCCTCGATGACCGCGTCGCTCGGAAGTGGCATCGCCCCGATAGTCGAGCTTCGCGTCGACCACGATGGCATCCACCGCGTGACGTACGAGCAGCTCCTGGCTGCCGGCGCCGACTACGCAAACGTGCCGGTGAGCGAGCTCTACGTGAGCGGACGGGGCAGTGTGACGCCGATCCGCGTGGTCGGCTCGACCTTCAATGCCGGAGTCTTTGGCGAGGGGGCGTACTTCGACTTCCTCGGCAAGAGTGTCGATTCGCTCTACACGCGGACGGCCGTCTACACGCTCGAGTCGAGAGCTCGCGGCGAGCGCATCTGGGAGGACGACTACCCGGCGCCTGCGGGGGGCCGCAGCCCGTCCTTCTACATGGAAACGACTCGGGTCGAGAACCAGAACTCCTACCACTTCGCCGCTCCGGGCGGCGACCCCTGGTACGACGCCGGTCTGCTGGCTACCTCGGGCTCGGTTGAGGCGAGCTTCCCGTTTGACCTCGAAGGCTGGGTTGCGGGGGCGCGTCCGGTCTCGCTCCGTGTCGAGATGTGGGGCGTCACCAACTTCCCGACCGCCCCGGACCACCACGTGGTGATCGACGTCAACACCGTCGAGCTCGCCGACGAGTGGTTCGATGGCCTGGTCGACCAGCCGGTCGAGGTGACCGTGCCGGACTCGGCGCTGTCGGCGGCGGGCAATTCACTCCGTCTGGTGCTACCGCACGACACCGGCGCCGAATACGACCTCGTGCACTACGACGCGCTCGAGGTGACCTATCCGCGGCACTTCCGTGCTCGTGAGGGCGTACTCGACTTCTCGGGGAACCGCTGGCGCGCCTACCGCGTAGACGGACTCCCGTCGACAGACGTCGTCGTGTATCAGGCGAACGAAGAGACGATCCGCTTCGCGCAAGAAGTGCTTATCGAAGGTGTGCCGGGCGACTACAGCGCCAGCTTCGCGGCGCGGCCGGGCGAAGCGACGTTCTACGTAGCTTCGGCCGAGGGCCTGGCGACGCCTCAGATTGCACTCGCTCCGGCAGCGGTCGACGTGACGGCGACAGCGGCGGACTTCATGATCGTGGCCCACGGAGACTTTGTGGATGCGGTCGAGCCGCTGGCTCAGGCGCGTCGCGATCAGGGTTTGAGCGTGAGCGTCATCGACGTAGCCGACGTCTACCGCCAGTTCAGCTACGGCGTGGTCGATCCGCAGGCGATCCAGGACTTCCTGGCCTACGCCCATGCGGAGCTGGGCAGCGAGTATGCGCTCCTGGTCGGTGGCGACAGCTACGACTACTTCGACTACCAGGGCACGGGATCGATCAGCTTCATCCCGACTCCCTACGCGCAGACCGACGACATCGTCTACTTCGCGCCGGTCGATTCGCTCTACGTGGACTTCGATCGCGACGGCATCGTCGAGATGGCCCTCGGTCGCCTACCGGTACGAACCGTTGCCGAGCTCGACGTCGTCATCGACAAGACGCTCGCCTACGACGACAACACCTATCGGGCGACCGCTGTCCTCGCGGCCGACTCGGTCGATCTGACGACCGCCTATTCGTTCACCGACGCCAGTGAGGAGATGCGATCGCAGCTCCCGGCCGGTTGGCAGACGGAGCTCGCCTACATCGACGACCTCGGTGTCGAGGGGGCGCGTGACCTACTGATCGACGAGGTCGACGCAGGGGTTGCGCTCACCAGCTACTTCGGGCACTCCGGGCCGACGGTCTGGAGCTTCGAGAGCTTGTTCAACACCGGGCACGCCGATGGTCTGGCGAACTTCGGTCGTCCAACGGTGGTGGCGCAGTGGGGTTGCTGGAACACCTACCACGTGACTCCGGGCTTCGACACGCTCGGTCACGTGCTGATGCTGAGCGACGATCGTGGCGCCGCCGCGGTGCTCGGTGCGGCGACCCTGACCGAGGCGACCTCCGAGCGCAAGCTCGGTCGCGAGGTCTTCGGCAGAATCGGCGTCGCCGGCAAGCCGATCGGCCTGGCGGTACTCGAGGCGAAGCAGGCGCTGGGAGGGTCCGAACCGGAGCTCCTCGACGTGCTGTGGGGCTGGACTCTGCTGGGTGACCCGACCTTGATCGTGCAGCCCTAGAGAACTTTTATCCCGCTCGCGAAGGATTTCACCCCGACCCCCCCTCTAACTGTCCGAGGGGGGGCGCTGAACTGAGTTCAGAACGAGGTCTCAGGGTCGCTCTCACGCTCCTCCTCTTTTTCTTTCCTTCCCGAACGGCCGCTCTCCGGAGCGGCCGTTTTCCCTTTTCTGGAAGCCTGTGTCGAATCTGGTACGGCTCGATCGTCATAGCATCGAAGGCCGGACGATGGGTCTGGCCGCTATCGATCAGACACGAAGGAGAGACGAACGATGCCCACGTACATGCTGTTTCTGCACGAGAACCCGATGGACGCCGCCGAGATGAGTCCCGAGGAGATGCAGGCGATCATCGCCAAGTACTCCGCCTGGCGCGACGACCTGGCCCAGTCCGGCCGACTCGTCGGCGGCGAGAAGCTGCGTGACGACGGCGGCAAGGTGATCCGGAGCGGAGAGAGCGTACGCGTTCTCGACGGGCCGTACAGCGAGACCAAGGAGGTCATCGGTGGCTACTTCGCCATCGAGGCCACCGACTACGACGAGGCGATCGAAATCTCCAAGGAGTGCCCGCACCTGGCCTTCGGCGGCAACATCGAGCTGCGCGAGATCGAGCCGACCCGGGAGTAGGGGAGTCGCTTGAGCTCTTCGGACCGAGTACATGGGCTCGTCGACCATCTCTTCCGCCGCGAGTCGGGAAAGATGGTCGCGAGCCTGACCCGGGCCTTCGGCCCGGTCCACCTCGCCCTGGTGGAGGAGGTGGTTCAGGAATCGCTCGTCCAGGCTCTGCGGCTCTGGCCCTTCCAAGGGGTGCCCGACCGCCCGGTCGCCTGGCTCTACCGGGTCGCCCGCAATCAGGCACTCGACCGGCTCCGCCGCGACACGAGCTTTCGCGAGAAGGAGCCCGCCGTCCGGAGCGCGCTGACGCCCCCTCCGGCCGAGAACGAGCGCGGCGGCTTCCGCGGCGAGGTCTCCGACGACCAGCTCCGGCTGGTCTTCCTCTGTTGTCACCCGTGCCTGCCGCGCGACAGCCGGGTAGCGCTTACCCTGAAGGCGGCAGCTGGCTTCAGCGCCCGCGAGATCGCCCGCGCCTTCCTCGTCAAAGAGGCGACCGTGGCCCAGCGGCTGGTGCGTGCGCAGAAACGCATTCGCGAAGAGAGGCTACCGTTCGAGATGCCCGTCGCCGACGAACTCGCTGAGCGACTCGACGCCGTGCTCGAGGTGGTCTATCTAATCTTCAACGAGGGCTACGGCGCCCACGCCGGCGGCGACCTCGTGCGCACCGATCTCTGCCGAGAGTCGCTTCAGTTGGTGGAGGAGCTCTGTCGCCTGCCCCTGGGCGACCGTCCCGAGGCGCACGCCCTAGCGGCTCTCCTGAGCTTTCAAGCGTCTCGACTGCCGGCGCGTGTCGACGGCTCGGGGAATCTGGTCCTCCTTGACGAGCAGGACCGAACGCGCTGGGACGACGCGCTCCTGCGGTCCGCGTTTCGGCATCTCGAACGTGCCGCCGAGGGGGTTCGCGCCACCCGGTTCCATCTCGAGGCCGGCATCGCCGCCCAACACGCCCTCGACACTGCCGAAGAGACCGACTGGTCCATCATCCTCGGTCTCTACGACGAGCTCCTGGCTCTCAACCCCTCACCGATCGTCGCCCTCAACCGAGCCGTTGCGCTCTCCAAGGTCCAGGGTCCCGATGCCGCGCTGGAAGCCCTCGACGCGCTCGACCGCGAGAAGGCGCTCGAGCGCTACTACCTGCTGCCCGCGACGAAAGCCGACCTGCGCCTCCGGCAGGGAAGGCGGGAGGCGGCCGCTGAGGCCTACCGCGAAGCGCTCTCCCGCCCGTGTAGCGAGCCGGAGCGGCGGTTCCTCGAAGCGAAGCTCAGAGCGCTGTCGGGCTAGCCGGTTCTAGTTGAAGGCGTTTGCACAGCGTCTTTGGGCTCAGAAGCCTCTTGTCGTGTGTGGCCAACTCGAGTTCGAAGCCGGCGACCCGTGCCGAGACCCGACAGCACACCAGCGATCGAGAACGCGCTGCGAAGGTGCACCGGACGATTCTTGTCCGTACCTCCACGGAGCCGGCGCGGCGGTTCTTTGAGAGGCGCCTTCGAAAGACTCCAGGTCGCGAGCTCTACTTTGGCAGTCGGAACGGCGCCGATCGGCAGCATGCGGCGTGATAACCTGAGGTCGTCCGCTCTTCTAGAGGGCTTACTCGATCAGTGGTCGCCGCCAGCGGGAGCAAGACACATTGACCGACACGAGGAGCGTTGCGGGGCTGCTGCTGCTCTTGGCGCTCGTCGGCCTCGCGGCCGCCTCCGAGACGGCGCCAGGGTCCCCACCGATCCTCCCGGTCGACCCTCCCGCTCGAGCCGGGGCAATGTCTCCAGCCGTAGCGGCCGAGGATGCGACGTCCGTCACGCAGAGCCACGAAGTACTCATGACCTGGCTCGAGCCGGGTGACGACGGTCCGAAACTGATGTTCGCCCGGCTCTCGGAGGGGAGATGGAGCGCGCCGGTCACGATCGCCGAACCGGTGGCTTCCCTCGGAGCCGACGACCGCCCGACGCTAACTGTGTTTGACACCCAGGCGGTGCGTCGGACCCTCATCGCGCGCAGCGGTGACGTACTCGCCCGCTCGGGAAACGCCGGGCGCACCTGGTCGCGCCTGCCCTCGCCGATTCTCCGCCACGCTTCGTTTGCGGGCGGCGACAAAGGGGGCTACGGATTCTGGCTCGAGGCTGAGAGCGGCGGCTCGACGCAGCTGCTCGGAAGCCGGGTGATGGCGGGCCGTGCGATTCTCGACGACCGGGTCGTGGGCGGCTCGGGAACCGACGCTGCGATGACCTGGGACGGTCCGGTGGTGGTCTATCGAGATCGGAGTGCGGAAGGTGGCGAGCAGATTGCGCTCGTGCGGCGCCAGGATGTGGCCTGGACCGAGCCGCGCGCGGTGCATACCGAGCGCTGGCACCCCGCGGAGGAGGCGCAAACTCCTCCTACGGTTGCTGCCCTGGAGCGCCGCGTCGCGGTGGCCTGGTACACCGAAGCGCCGCCCCGGCCGCGCGTTCTGGTCGCGTTTTCGACCGACGCGGGCCGTACGTTCGAGCCGGCGGTCGAGGTTGATGCCCGGCGAGGAGAGCATCTCCCCCTGGGGTCGGTCGACGTCGCCATGGGAGACGGCGACGCCGCGCTGGTGGTCTGGACAGCCACAGAGGGCGCCGATCACACCGTGCTGAACCTGGCTCGGGTGTCGGCCGACGGCAGCCGCGGCCCTGAGGTTGTCCTGGCGCAGGGTGCGCCCGGTGAGATCGGGCGTTCCCCACAGATTGTCCTCGCCGACGACCGCGCCGCGATCACCTGGATCGAAGGAGACCCGGGGCGCGTGCGGGCGGTGACGGTCCCAGTGCCCGAGATTCCCGCGGCCTCGGGCCGCAGCGAGCCTTTGGTCGAGCTACCGGCAGCGGCGACACGACGCTATACGGGGCGGGGCAACGTCGGCGATCCACTGCCTCACCAGGAGCTCACGTCCCTTGCGGGCGAGGTGGTCTCTCTCGAGGCGCTAGGCGGTCGGGTCGTGCTCCTGAACATCTGGGCGACGTGGTGCCTGCCTTGCCGTGCCGAGATGCCGGAGCTCGCGGAGCTCTCCGAGCGCTATGCGGAGCAGGGACTGGAGGTCGTGGGCTTGAGTGTCGATGACGCCGGCGCTCTCGGGCGGGTCCAGGCTTTTGTCGAGGAGTACGAGCTCCCGTTTCACATCTGGCTCGACCCGCTGGGGAAGCTAGCCGAAGCGCTTCGCGTACGTGCGCTCCCGGCGACGTTCCTGGTCGGTCGCGACGGCCGCATTCTCCTGCGGCGCGACGAGCCGATCCGTGCCGACGACCCGCTGCTCGAGCGGGCGTTTGCCCGCGCCTTCGGGTCCGAGCGACTAGACGACAGTCCGACCTAGAGCTGCGTCGGCTCTCGAGCCTCTTGCTCTTCCTTCGCTTCGCGCGGACTGAAGGAGAGCTTGAGCAACCACTTCTTGATCTCGGGCTCGAACAGCTGGTGTCGCGCCTCGTCGCCAAGCAGCGCGGCCACCTGCTCGGTCGCTCGGCTCAGGTCCGAGGAGAAGCCGCGGTCGGCGCCGCCGACGTGAGTCGGCCCTGGCTGTTGCCGCCGGCTGAAGGACTCGCGGACCGTCTCGACCGCCGTGGTGGCGCCGGCGACGAAGTTGTCGAACGCGACATCCTCGAGCTTCAAGAACTGAGCGGTCTTCTCGGTCACCTTGTCGCGAAACTCGACCGTCGTGACCATCCCGCGGCGCTCCCAGCGCTGAAGCTCTTCTATCTCACGCCACAGGAACTTGTAGTCGCGAACGTCGAACATCTTGACGCCCGGAGTACCCGGCTCGAAGGTGGGTTCGCCAGGGGCGGTCGCGGTGAGCTCGGGATCGGTAAGCCAGCTCTCCGCCTCGGAGGCGGCCCAGTCCGAGGAGCTGCCGCAGGTGGGCATCGACTTGCCCATGTAGGGATTGTCGATCGCTTCCGTCGGCTGAATCCACTTCTCGAAGGTGTCGACCATCGGACAGCTGAAGACGTGCAGGCCCTCGGTCATCCGCGGGTCGTGCGTCGAGAGGAGCAGGAAGCTTCGGCTGAGCTCCGCGAACGTCTCTCGTGCAGCGGTCAAGTCCGTGACGCGCATCAGCGTCTCGGCCATGAAGGTGGCATCCTCGATCAGACTCGGTACCACTTCGACCAGCGCGGCCCTGCCGGCGAGTGTGGGGCGCAGCGCGTTCGCCAGGCGCTCGGCACCGGCCGGAACTTCGGCGAGGTTGTCCGCCGCGAGCCCGGCGCGGATGAGCTCATACTGCTCGAGCGCCACCTCGATAGCTTCGAGCACCGGCGCCGGCAGCTCGCCCTCGGTGATGGGCACGCGCTCCGAGGTGGTCGTAGCGGTCGCACCCGAAGGCAAGAGTAGGAGAATCGCCAGGAGCCAGGCCTGGCTTCGAATCCGATGAGCTGTCATCAATCGCCTCCGGTGTCGTCGCCTGGCAGGCTGCCGATGGTGCCCCGTTGTCCCTCTTCGGGGGCCATCCAGGCGAGAAGCCGGGCGATCTGCAGCGGATCCGAATAAGACGGAGCGGCACCCCACCAATCGCGGGGCTCGTTGGCCATCTTGACGGTTCCGATGTGGTTGGTCAGGTCGGAGTCCAAAACAGGGTCGCTCCATGCAAACCCCAAGTTCTGACGCAGCGTCTCCATGTCTTCGGGAGTGCCGGTCAGAAAGAGCCATCCGGGGCCGACGCCGTAGCGCTCAGCATACTCAGCCATGATCTGCGGCGAGTCCCTCTCCGGCTCGAGCGTAAACGAGTAGAACCACACGTCCTTACCCATCCGCTCACCCAGCAAACGTTGAACCTTCACGAGGTTCGCAGTGATGCCTGGTCAGCGTTCTGAGCAGGTGACGTAGAAGAAGTTGATCAGGACGACCTTGTCTTTGAGCAGGTCGTCGTAGAAACGGACGTTCTTGCCCTCGTGGGTCTTGAGCACCACGTTGGGGAAGCGATCCGCGTAGGGCTTTGCAATCGCGTACGTCTCGGGCGCCAGCGTGTCATCCCCCCCGAGTTCCTCGGAGGGTGCCGTCTGGGCGCGGGCAATGCCCGCGCCCAGAGAGGCGAAAAGAACGGCCGTTAGGCCGATGACAGCAAGAGCGCCGTGATGATTACGGCATCGCAACACATTCCACCTCGTGATCGACCACCTCCCACAGGAGGAGCATGGCGTGATCCTCATGAACCGTGTTGTGGCAGTGCATGGGGTACTCGTTCAGCCAGTCTCGGTTCCTGATGGTGAGCGTGATCGAGTCGTTGGGTCTCAGCAGAGCAACGTCTTTCCGCATCGACTCGAAGTCGGGTGGAAGCGCGCCATCCTTCTCCTCGAACTGGTGCTCCTCGAGGTGGATGTGAATTGGATGCTCCCAATCGCGCGAGGCGTTGACGATCGTCCACCGTTCCGCAGTGCCCTCTTGGACCTGGAAGCGGGGGAGGAAGTCGAACAGATCGCCGTTGATCGTCCAGCCGCCTTCGACGTTGTCGAACACGAACATCCGCTCGCAGGCGATCTCACCGTCGGTGATCACAGGCTTGTCGCGCATGACCGCCGGCACCACGCTGGGATCGGTGATCTTGTCGCCACGAACCCGGAACTGCATCACCTTCTGTGCTAGCGGCGACGTGAGCGGCAGGAAGACGCCGGTGCGCCCTTTACCACTGGTCTGATCGGCGATGTTCATCAGATTGACGCGGTCACCGTCGCTGAACTGACTGAAGTCGATGACGATGTCGAGTCGCTCGGCCGAGCTGATCGTGGCGTTGTCGGTGAAGACAGGCGTGTTGAGCAGGTTGCCGTCGTTGCCGACGATGACGAGCTCACCCGGGAGGTCGTTGTCGCACTCCACACCGTCCCCGCCCACCTCGCACGTCTGGAACGTGTAGATACGCGAAGGTCCGCTATTGACGACGCGGAAACGGTACTTCCGGGGCCGAACGTCCATGTAGGGCGTGACCAGACCGTTGACCGTTACGTGCTCGCCCAGGAAGCCGTCCAGGTTGAACGGATCGAAGACCAGCTTGTGTGTGATCGGATCGAACTGCTTGTCCGCGACCAGCAGCGGCACGTCGAATCTGCCCGAGGGCAGTCGGAACGCATCCGGGTTCTCGTCGCGCTCGTCATTGGAGTCGCGGTCGTCGTAAAGGAAGAACGAACCCGCGAGGCCCTTGTAGACGTTTTGCGACGTGAAGTCGGCGCGATGGTCGTGGTACCACAGGTGACCGAGAGCCTCCCGCGGATCGTTACCCGCCGGGAACATGGCGTAGTGGTGATCGAGGTAGTTGCCCGTGTCGTAGAACATGATCGGGCCACCGTCGCTCTCGGAAGCGGTGTGGAAGTTGTGGAGATGGGTGCTGATCTGCGGGATACCGAAACCGTCGTTACCAGGGTTTCGGTCCGGCAGGTTGTTGTGGACTCGAACGACGATCGGCTCGCCATACCGTTGGCGGAAGGTCGGACCCGGACTGAACGTCGGGCCTCGCTTCTGACCGTCCGGCGATGCGACGCCGTAGCCCCAGATGAGCGACCGCTGCATCAGGTCCGGATGGAACAGATGAAGCTTCGGTCGGGCGAACATCTCGTAGAAGCGAACCGGCTCGAACTCGTCGAACCTCTGGAGGGGGCGGTCCGGGGGCCGGTTGGCGCCCTTCTCACCCGGGTAGAGGTCACAACCGTCGGTCGGGTCGTCGGCCGGCGGGTTCGCCGCCTTGCAGTTGTCAAACGGGTCGATGGCTGGAATCAGCTCATCTACGAGCGCTACGTCGTCCGCGTCTGGCGGCAGACGCATCGCCTGCACGAAGGGCTCGAGCTCGAGCTGAGGCACCTCGCACAGCTCTCCAGTCTCCTGGAGGCAAACAAAGTTCTGAAGGATGTCCTCGTCAACGGTCGGAACCGCTGTGGCATCCGCTGTCACAGACCCCGCCCGGGGGTCAATCAGAACTGGTCACGTAACAAACGGAGGCCCGTCCAGCGTATTTGTCGCGCTGGCCGGTACTCCGAATTTGTCCTCTTGACGTCGGGTATGAACGGTGACGCAAATCTCGCCACCTTCTCGCGAGTCGACACCAGGAATGTCGTCGCGCGGGTCCGGGTTCTTCAGGCCCTTGGCGGGCAGAACGTCCTTGAGCAGAACCGCGTCCGCTCCCTGGCCGGCGAAGACATCCGCGCCGGCGACGTCCAGAACTTCGCGAGTGGTCGCCAAGATCGGGAACCCTTCCGTGTCGCGACCGTTCTTCCGAGCGAGCCGTCTCATCTCTGTCCGGCAAGCGTCGGTGTGGACGTCCGGACCGTCCCAGGTCACGAACATGATCCGCCAGAGCTGCAGCGGGTTGGCGGTCAGGTAACCGTTGCCGGTGTCGAAGATGTTGTCCTGGCGGCGGTTGCACGCCCCAGGAGCCAACAGATCGAGCGGCGGCAGGTTGCCATCGCAACCGGCCACAGGGTTGGGCACATTCTTGGTGCGCGGGAAGATGAAGACGAAGGAACGGTTGGTGAGTTCCTTGGTCTCCTCGTTCAGGAACGCGCTCTCGAAGAAGAACGACGGCGGATCGGGGTAGAAGAGCATCTCGCCCGCCGCGTTGAAGCCCATGTTGTGAACCGTAATGCGGGTGTCGTCGACGAAGCGATCATCCGAAGCAACGCCGGTACCGGTTCCCGCGTCGCCCACGCCGCGATAGAACGCGCCGAAGCGATCGGGTGTGGTCGGGTCGGGGTTACTGAGCGCTTCTTGCGCCCGGATCTCTTCCGCGTCCACGCCAAACTGGGCGTAGAAGTCGTCGGAGAACTGGAAGCCTGCGCCTCGCCCGACCTCCGAGCCACTCTGAACGAAGTCAGCCTCGCCCGGTGCGAACTCGTCACCGCCGATAGTGTTCTGTGCCATGACCGGGCCGACGCAAACGAGCATCGTGCCGATCGCCAGCACAGCGAATCGATTACCTACACGTCTCATACACAATCCCTCCTCGTCGCGCACCCTCCCAGGATGCCAAGACGCTCTCTTAAGACGACTAGAAATACAGCAAATGAACCTGTCGGCAAAGTAGCCGAGGGACCCGAACGTTGTCAAGCGTGTCTCGATATATCGACACATCTCTATGAGCAGAGCCATTGGGCTCGTAAAGCCTGCCGTTGGGCTCTCGAGGCAAGCGGTCAGACCCCTGGTGTGCGAGCGAGGTCTTCGTTGCGTTTGGGTGGCCGGAGCCGTGCGGCTGTGTCTCGCCAGTCGCCCTCACGGCTCCGCCGTGAATGCTCCCAGAGGGCCTCGCTCTACCATGCTCTGGGATGAGGCGTTCACGAAGACAGATGAGCGGCTAGACGCCGGAGGAACACATTGCGGAGGACACGGACAGTTCAGAACTCCTTCTCCCCAGCGCGACTCGTGCTTGCAGCAATGCTGCTCGCCGTCGCGCCTCCGGCCACTGCTGGTGTCCTCTTCGAGTTCGAAATCGAGAACCCTGGCGCGGCTCCGAGAAAGAGAACCGTGCTCGTCTCGGTTCAAGGAGATCTTCTGCGGATGGAGGTGCCGACTGATGACGGCGATGTCGAGGCGCTTGCCCTCTTCGACGCTTCCAAGCCGGAGTTGAGCGTTGCCATGCCGCGCCGCAAGGCCTACATCGTCTTGGATCAGGAGACGCTCGACGGACTTGCTCGCGCTCTGGAGGCAAAGATTGGGGACGCGCTCGAGGGTGTACCCGAGGAACAGCGAGCCGAGGTCGAGGCGGAACTGCGAGAACAGATCGCTAGGACAACCGGAACCGTCAGTCAGGACCGTCAGAGCGAGTACGAGTATCGGGCGAGTGGTGATCGTCGTGCGATCAATGGCTACCCGGCCGAGCGCTACGAGGTCTACGACGGAGACCGGAAGTTGCGCGAGGTCTGGATTTCAGATTGGAAGCAGGTCGACGGAAGTCCTGGCGTGCTCGCCGGGCTCGAAGCTCTGGCCAGGTTTGCAGAGAGGATCCAGGAGACGATGGGGCAGCAGGGCGACTTCCCGATCTCGTCCATCCTTCGATTCGATCAGCTTGCCGGCTTCCCGGTGATGACTCTGGTGTTCCTGGGCGACGGCGAGGTGGCGAGCGTGACACGACTCGTCCGGAGCGAGCGACTCGAGCTGGGGCCCAGCACCTTCGAAGTGCCTGCGGGTTACGAGCGCCAGGAACTGCAGCTGCCCGACGGGTGACGAAGTGACGCCTACTCCTCGATTACCACTCGTGGCCGGGTGTCGAAGTCGAACGTGAAATTGAACAGCCCGGTCGAGTTGGTCCCGACGGCGGTCTGGGTCACCTCGCCGGCGTGAATCCTGCGGTTGGGACCGGTGCCGCCCACGACCGCCCGTTGGAACGGCACGTCGAGGTCGATGAGCTCGAGGCCGTTGCTCACAATGGTGTTGGAGCCGGGCGACTCGAGGTCGAAGTCGTAGATCTGGGTGGTCGCGACAAACGGTCCGGACTGGGTGGCGAACCCCTCGCCGATGAACCACCCGCGGCAGGTCCAGGTGCCGATCACCAGATCCGGGAACTCGGGGGTGCCATCTTCATTGAGGCCGCTGCCCACTCCGTGCTCCTCGAACGTGCCTTCCGGGTAGATCACACCTTGCACGACGAACGAGGCGCCGTAGTCGGGCCCGACGCCCTTGATCTCGGGGCCCTGGAAGACGAACGAGGTGGCGTCGCAGGCGACGTCGACCGTTTGGGAGGGTCGCTCGTCGCTGTCGTCGTCCGCGAGGAGCGGCATGGCGACCAGCACCGCACCCAATAGAAACAAAACTGTGGATTTGGCCGTCATCTTTCTTCTCCCTCTCCCTGGTTGTTACCGACCGACGCGCGCGCCCTGAGCTGTCTCGCCACTCGCGCGATCGTCTCCGCCTGTTCCGTGTGTCCTTGCCGTTTCAGCTTGACTGCGAGCTCCATGAATACCTGCGGCCATCGCGGGTTGTCGTGGTCGGTGGCGAACTCTTCGAGGTACGCCATCGCTTCACTCAGCAGGTCGTCGGCGATGAGAGCTCGGGCGAGCTCGATCGGCGTGCCTTCCGGCGGCTCGCCCGCCCAGCGACCGGCGAACGGAACCGCTCGAGCGAGACGTTCGTCGGGAGTGTTGTCGAGATTGGCGATGTCCTCTCGGAGCTGAGCCGCGGTGACCGGCCCCCGGTAGATTGCGCCGACGCTGCCGTCGGTGTCGATCAGGAAGCTCGTGGGAACGGGGAACGGTCTGCGATCGAGGAACAGCGCCTGATGGTAGGTCTGCAACAGCTCGACCAGACTCAGGTCGGCGAAGCCGGCGGCGAAGCGATAGCCGCTCTCTTGCAAGAAGTCGCGCGCGTCTTGGTGCGTGGTGGGGCTCTGTTCGTTCAGACCGTCCAAGCTGAGTGCCAGTACGTGCGCGTCGGCGTCGTCGAGCTCGTCGAGCTCAACTCTGCAGGGGGCGCACCAGCTCGCCCAGAGGTTGAGCAGCAGAGGCCTGTCGAGATGCTCGCGTACTCGGCGGTCGCGGTTGTCGAGGTCTCGATAGGCCAGGCGGGGTAGGGGCACCCTGCCCACCGGCCGCAGGCGCATCTGCTGCGTCTGGGGCAGCGTGTCGATTTTGCTCGGGGTGAGCTCGACCCTCCGGGTCGGTGGCTCGAATACGGTGAGCGCGCGGTCGCCCTGGGTCGCCTCGTAGAACCGACTCGGCTCGATGCCGCGGAACGTCTGCTCGGAGCCATCCGGCCAGCGCACGACCAGCGACTCGATCGTGCTCGCGTCGCCCAGTCCGAAATGCAACCAGCGGCTCGACTGGGAGAGGAACCCCTCGCCGGCCTTGAGCGTGCGGAGCTGTGTGGTGCCGCCGGAGCGCAGGGTCAAACGCGTGCCGATCGCGTCACGGTTGGAGGTGGTGCCGTTGCCGGTCAGTCGGATCGCGAAGAACCGATTGCCGGTTGGCGTGTCGTTCTTCAGAAAGCGCAGCCGTGGCGCCGTGCGATTGCTCAACCAGAGGTCCGGGTCGCCGTCGAAGTCCCAGTCGCTCACGACCATGCCGCGCCCGTCCTCGGGGAAATCCAGCCCGCTGATGGCCGAGATGTTCGCGAAGCGGGTGCCGCCGGTGTTCAAGTAGACGCAGTGGCGCTCGCGTCCGCTGAACGAGTCACCAGTCAGAATCTTCTTGCCCATCTCCAACACGGCGTCGGTGTAGCGCCCGAGCACGTTCTCGTCTCTCCTTGCCTGTTCCATGCTCACCGGAGAACGCGACACGACCTGCCGCCAGAAGAAGCTTCACAAGTCTTTTGGGCTTTCGTTGGTCAGGTTGCCGTTGGCGGTGATCAGGTCGGGGAAGCCGTCGTTGTCGAGGTCGACGAAGAGGCTGGTCCAAGCCCAGCGGCCCATCGTCACTCCCGCCTCGACGCTCACGTCGGTGAAGCCGCCGCCGGGTCCGCCGCGGAAGAGCGAGTTGCCGCGCGCGTGCCGCTGGAAGTTGGTTCGCTCGGTGCCCCGCGCGGCCGGGTTGAACTGGCGCTGGTAGGTGATTCGGTTGCCGGCCGACGAGAACATGTTGCTGACGTAGAGGTCCATCCACCCGTCGAGGTCGTAGTCCCCGAAAGTGACCGACATGCCAGCTGAGATGTCCTCAACTCCGGCCTGGGCGGCGACGTCGCGGAACTTGCCGGTACCGTCGTTCTCGTACAGGTTGTTTCGGCCGTAGTCGTTGGCCACGTAGAGATCCAAGTCGCCGTCGTTGTCGTGGTCTTCCCAGGCGGCGGCGAAGCTGAAGCGTGAGTTGTTCTCGCCGAGTCCGCTCTCTTGGGTTGCGTCGGTAAAGGACCAGTCGCCGTCGTTGCGCCAGAGCGTGTTGGGTGGGCCGTTGTTTGCGTCGTGAATCGGGACCGGTCCACTGCTGGAGTAGTTGCACACGTAGAGATCGAGATCGCCGTCGCCGTCGGGGTCCGCGGCGACCATCGACGTGGCGACCGCAACCCCTCGGAGCGTTTGCCGCGGGACGAAGTGGCCCTCGCCGTCGTTCTCCATCACGATCTGCGGTGTGGTGCCGACCACCAAGTCCTGGTCACCGTCATTGTCGAGATCCACGAAGAGCGAACTCGCTGTCCGCTCCATCCAGTCGACGCCGGCCGCGGCCGAGCGCTCGGTGACCGTGCCGTCGGCGTTCTGAACGTAAAGGCGGTTCGGAAGGCCCCCGGGGTTGGCCAGGTAGAGGTCCTCGAGTCCATCGCCGTCCACGTCCGCGAGCGATAGGCCGTGGTAGCCCAGTGGACTCTGCCCCAAGCGCATCTCGATGCGCTGGTACCAGTGCGGTAACCCACGCCCCAGCAGCTGGTCCGCGGTGATGGGGTACCCCAAGACGCTCTCGGTGCTGTCGCGGAAGAGCGGCCCTTCGGCCTTCGCTCGCGAGCGTTCATAGTCTTCGATCTCGAGGCTCTGCAGCCGGGGCCGATCCTCACGCGTCCAGCTGGCCGACCAGGTGGAGTGCTCTTCCACCGGACCTTCGCTGTCGATGCCGCTGAGCGACAGGTAGTTGCTGGTGACGATCGAGTCGCCGCTCAAGTCGACGCGGAACAGCTTGACTTCCGCACGCACCGCGCGCGCTTCGGCAAACGGCGAACGCAGCGCGCGCAGCGCCTCCTCGAAGCCCTCCGGCCCTTGGTGGTCAGACCCGTCGGGCTCGGTTGTGGCGGCCCGCTCGACGCGGAACGGCGCGCCCTCGAACACCGGGGCCAGAGACGTCGGGCGCAACGTGCCGGACCGAAATCTGTCGCTGGCGAGTGCGTGAAGCTGAGGCGCCGAGACCGCCGTCGGGTCAGCGAGCCATTTGGCGATCTGCTTGAGGCTCTCCTCGATTCGGCCGCTCACGACCTCGCTCTCCCAACCGTCGGCCGCTGGATCGTCTGTCAACGGAGCCGAGGAGCTCCCCGCCTCTGGTACCGGCTCGGGCTCGGGAGCTACCGCTGCGCCCGCCGGCCCCGGTACCACTCCCCGTGACCAGACGGCCCACGCCACCACCAGCGCCAATACCAAGGCGCCCCCGATGGCGGTGAGTCCCACACGCTTCCGCCGTGGCTCTTCGGTTTGTTCCCTGGGCACGGCGGCATTATGCCCCGAGCGGAACACCCGAGCTGTCGTCTAAGGAACACGCGACCGCTTGCTGTCATCAGACCGCCACGGCGCAAGACCCCGTCGCGATCAGCCCTCCAAAAGTGGCTATCCCCTTGCCAGCCGTCGCCGGCGCTTTAGGCCAAAGGTGCCCGGGAACAGATCGCAGGCCTCTACCTCACGAATGGGAGAGGTGGTTTTCTTGGCCGCATATGCGACTCGAGCAGAGGAGAGGGGCTCTCAGCTGTCGCCGCCGAGCTCGACCCGTTTTCCGTGATGAATGACGTGCGCGATCGACTCGGTGTTCGTGATGTCCTCGATCGGTGAGGCCTCGAGCACGACCAGGTTTGCCTCGTCCCCAACCGACACGCCGTAGCTCCGACCGAGGAATTCGCCGGCGTCCACAGTGGCAGCGGCCAGCGCCTGCCAGGGCGACAGCCCAGCCTGCACCAGTTTGTACAGCTCCCGGTGCATCGAGTAGCCCTGGATCGTGGCGAAGTTGCCCGCGTCGGTACCGGTCAGCATGACGACGCCGGCGTCGGAGAGCGTCTTGACCGAGGCCAGAACTGCCTTTTCGCGTTCCGGGGCGGCGGTTCTGCGTGCGCTGTCGCCCTCCGACAGCTCGTAGTTACGGTAGGCGGCCAGGACGTTCTCAGGGGCGAGAGCACGCGCGAGCGGGCGCTCGAGTGGACTCGAATCGGACACGAAGTGCCAGAAGTCGGTCTCGACCGCGAGTGTGGGAATGTGCCGCACCCCGCGCTCCACCATCAGGCGCGGGATTTCGGCCGGCATCGGGTCGAACGGGATGTGCGTCACGGCGCTGGCGCCCGACTCGACCGCGTCGCGCACGTCCTGCCAGGTGTTGACGTGAATCACCGTCTTGATGCCGCTTTCCGATGCGGTCGCAATCGCCGCGGCGAGCGTCGCCTTGTCGACCGACGGCATCCTGCCGGTGGGCGCGTAGACGACCTTGACCACGTCAGGCCGCTTCAGAGCGAGATCCGCCACGACACTCCGAGCCTCCTCCGGGCTGTTCATGGTCCGAGTCGGAATGCCGTACTCGGTGCAGTGCCCTTCCGTCGCGGTGAGGCACGAGAGACTCGCGAAGATGTCGGCTCCCGGAACCTCGCCCGCCCGCTGGCGTTCACGGAGCGTCTGGAGAGCGTCTTCGAGACCGAACAGGTCGAGAAACGCGGTCACCCCGGCCCGCAGCATTCGCTGCGCGGTGACGGCGGTGCCGGTCGAGTCGAACGTGTTGCCTGGGGCCATGTTGCCGTAGGAGTGGGTGTGGAGGTCGACGAGACCCGGAATGACCCACTTGCCGGTGGCATCTAGAGTTTCGCCCTTGAAATCAGACGGAGCACCCGCTGGCTCACCGGCGATCTTCCCATCGAGGACGAGGAGGTTCGCTCGCCGAATCTCCCGCTTGGCGGGGTCGACGACGTTGGCGCCGGTCAGGTACAAATCCTGAGCGGCAGCGGGTAGGGCGAGCGTCGTGACGAGCAGAGCGATGCTTGCGGTCAGTCTCTTCATGGCTCTTCGGTATGACGTGATCTTCGAGCCGCAGGTTACACGGTCAGTAGCTCTTTCTCGTGTACCCCGCGCACCGCGCGCCCTGATGGACTCGCATTCCGCGTGAACGCCGTGTTTTCGGGAGATCGTGGTGGCTTCGCTGCTGGCAGCCTCGGCCCCTCGGGAACGGTCGCCTCGGCCGACTCTCGGGGGAGGTGCGACGCGAAGAGACTCCAGTAGACGCTGCAAGATCCGGATCATCGCCAGCCACCAAAGACCACGTTGCGATCCGCTATCGAAAGCGGCTATCCTTTCGCCAGCCGTCCCGGGGGCTCTCACGCGAGTACCCCGTGAGACCCCCCGGTCGGCCCCACTTCCGTCCCTATCGTCTAGCCAGGTCAGGACTCCAGCCTTTCAAGCTGGCAACACGGGTTCGAATCCCGTTGGGGACACCATTCTTGTTTCGGGTGTCCGAATCTCTCCCAACTGACTGAAGACCGGGCAGGTTAGCGGGGTTAGAATTCGCCCGTCTCGGTAGACGATCCCCTCAGGGAAGAGTAGCCGCTGCAGCTTGCGACGCTGCTCGAGCGGAGCCTCCAACCAAAGCCTAGCTGCGTCCAGAGCTACCATCCGCGCGAACCCCAGCGCCCCTTCGATGTCGAGTTCTTCAAGGCGTGCTGACCGAGAGTCGATCTCCGCGAGGGTGATCTGCTCTCTGGTGCGCTCTAGCTCGGCTTGGTACGTCTCCTGGTCGATCCCCTGCTCGTAGACGTACACCTCGGTGAGGCGCTGTTTCCTTTGTTCCAGACGCGACGTTCGGTTCTTGACTTTTGGACCGGCGCTATTCCGAAGAGCCTCTGCTCGATGATGCGTTCTTCGCGTACGTAGTAGTGCCACCTCTCACCATCCTCGGTATCCCTCCGCTCGTAGGGTTCACCCAGCAGCTGCAACAACTCCTCGACTGAGGTACCGGGCTTAATATCGCCCCGGCTCTCGGCTGCGAAGTTCACACCGTCAACAGGCCCGAATGGGCCGTGAAGGTGGCTGCAGCCAGCTGTCAGCAGCATCAGTAAGACTAGCGAAAATCGAGGCATCAGTCTGTCGATCCAGGAGTGCTGCCCGGCTAGCTTCAACCGGCGCGGGCCTAGTCACAGTCGCGGGACTTCAGCTCAATTTCGATCGGCGACGACCTAATCACTCCGTCAAAGACGCGATCCACTTCGTAGGGCAGACTGGACTCGGAGCGGGCTTCCGCCTGCAGCCAATCGCGGACCCATGATTTCGCGCGGTGCCGAAACTCAGCCGCGATGGTGTAGACACCGGGCTGCTTGATGTCATACGCAAAGAGTCCGTCCTCGATCCGGACCCGCTGACCGAAAAAGGCGCCTGGAACAAGGACTAGCCCAGAGCCCGCGGATGGCGGGACCGTGAACAGATCACGAAACCCGACGTAGGGAACCCTCCGTCCGTCACCGTCCGTGACTACAAGGACAAGTTCTGATTCGGGAGAATTCGCGGAGGTCAGTCCCTCGGGCCTTAGCTGCGGGAAGACCGTGTAGTACCTGGTTCTGCTTGTGTTCTCGATGCGATAGGCGATCTCGATCGGATCGCCCACGCGATAGACGCCCCGGCTAGCGTGGAGCTCGAGTACCAACCCTGCTACCGGAGCGTCGGCAGCAGATGCGCGCTGGCAACCGTTGAGTCCAGTACTGATCGCGGCGCAACTGCAGAAAAGGGCAATGAGTGCTTTGCTTCTCCAGTGGAGTGCTGGCGTTACCTTGATCACTGTCCACCTACGCCCTGGGCACAGCTGAAACATTTGCGTGCCTGGTCAAGGATGTTGTTCTCGTCGCCGAAGTCAATGAGGTGCAAGACCTCATGAAGCACGACGGATTTCAGGCACCCGCATCGACCGGGCCGGTTGAGTCCGCCTGGGAATATGACCACCTCGCCTGCTGGGGTGGTACCAGCGCAGGTTTCTGGCATCGGGAAGTAATCGCAGATGACAACGAGGTCATCTCGAATAGCGCGACGGAAGTCGTCGCGGTTCTCGCATGGCAAGCAAGTCTGGGAAGCCGCATCTGCGTCGCCAGCAGCTGCTTGCAGTCTCGCCGCGTCACTGCTCCTGCATCCCTGAGTGACGACGGCTTGGCCAAGAGGGTCTGTGTTGAAGAGCGGTCTTTGCACCGCGTAGATGTAGACATTCGGTCCGCCGCCGTTGATCCCGAGTGGGTCGGGGCGCGAATATCTTCCGGCTCCAAACTCGTACCATCTGTGCACGTTGTAGTACACATCGACTCCTAGGGAAGCTCCTTGCCAGATGCTATCGACCCACTGGCCGGGCAGTCTGAGGAATACGTCACTACCGAGAGCGTTCTGGAAGGTGTCCTCCCCGAAGGGCTCCAGTGGTCCTGCCCAGATGTCGAACCCGCCGTCGTCCGTGGCCAAGAGCGGCGTTCCGAGGTGGTCAGTGGTGAGGTAGATAAGCTCTTCTTCGAGGTCGACCGTCTTGAGCTGTGCCACAGGGCGTCCGGCGAAGTAGAAGACCGAGAGTTCCTCAACGGGTCCCGTTGGACTGTCTTGTCGCACCAACCCGTAGAGCCTTCCTTCGGAGCCATACGTGGGCGCCACGTAGGCCAGGCTACTGCCTCCGCTGTGCGAACGGTCTGTACGATACAGAAAACTCCGTCCGTCATAGGTGAAAGCCGCGGCGTCCTCTTGCTCTTGGCCCCCCGGTTCTCGCGTGATCGACTCAACGCGGCCCTCGTCGTCGACCTCGAAGTCCACTTCGTTTGCACCGGCGTCGAAAAACTCCAAGTGGCCGGCGTCTCCGAAGGTGTACTGCCGTGAGCCCGCCGGTGGAAACACTTGATCCAGGAGGGGCGAGTTGCCGGAGGCGGCATAGTTGATCCGCTGTAAGGGCGCTCGCTTCCACGGTCTGGTGGCACCCGAGTCGTATGTCAAACCGCGCCGTATTCCATGAGCTCGACAAGGGGCAGTGCTACAGATCGGTCGCGAGTGCTGAGATACAACTGATCATCTCGATAGGGATCTCTTCATCGCCGTCCTGTTGTATGAGGTGGATCGACTGACGAACGAAGTTGACCTCCGGAGTGGGGATTATTGTGAGGCTTCTAGTAACTGCACGCCCCTCCTTGACTAGGGTGTCGAAATCTTCAATGTGCCTGAGTTCCTCGCTCCGATAGACGATGTTGTGCGTGGTCACGGGAACGACAGCCGCGATGAAAACGGCCACGCCGATGAAGCTGCGTGCGAGATAGGCTCTCAAGGCAGCTCCAGGTGCGCCTGGGACCCTTTTGAGCGCTTGGCCGACTTTCTTCCGGTGGGCGTCCACCAAGCGGCGAGGCGCCTTCTTGCCAAAGTTGTCGGGGGTGCTCCAGTACCTCTTGTAGGCGAGCAACTCGGCTGCCTTGTTCGGTGCCTGCGAGATGACGGCGTCCGCTCCTATCAGAGCGAGCAGCATCTCACCGGAGTCGTTCTGGGCTTTAAGGTATGCTGCCCTTACCTTGAGCTGCCTCCTGATTCGCAGGGCTTGGTGATCTGTGAGGTACAGGCGGTCAACCACACTGTGGGGTAGGTCGGTCGGCACTTTGAGGAGGTACTTTCCAGTGCTGAGCCTGTTTGAGTACCTCCTGGGAAAACTGTAGTCCAGGTAGCCGAAGCCATCCAGGTCGTATGGGCCGCGACAGGCCTGCTCGGTGTGTTGGTAGGCCTTGCTGCCCCATGGTCTGAGTCGGTCTGGCGTGGGCAGGCCTTGGAGGTTGTCCACAGCCAATAGCCTGGACCTGAGGCCTGGCGTGATGTTCGCTTCAGGGTGCTTGAGCACAGGTGCCGAGCGCGCAGCTGGCCGCTGAGGCGAGGTGACGGGTTCTTCCGCTAGTGTCGGAGTGACTAGGTTGAGCGCCGCCAGAAGCGCAGCCGCGAAGGCAAGAGTCGATGGCTGTCTCACTCTGGGCTCAGTTCTCGCAAGACCTGTTTGGAGAGCCACAGTTGTGAGGGTGACGCTTGCCCGTCTTGATTATTGGCTCTGAGGTCGCCGACAAGGCTTTCGTTGGGCGTGGGAGTTCCCATGAACTCTAGGTAGTCGAAGGTCAGGCCAAAAAGTAGCCTCTGAAGGTATGGCTCCGAAACGCAGAGCGGATCCCTCACAGAAAGCGCGCACGAGTACTCCTTCCAGGGGTTGAGTCTGAGCTCGTATATCCGTTTGCGAAGTGCGTTCCTGCCCTCGGCCGTGGTCGTCTCGATCTTGGCATCAGCGTCAGCTGGCAAGGGTGTCGCTGCCAGGTAGGCGTAGGTTCTCCGGTAAAAGTCTCTCAGGAGGCTTGGCTTGCTCTCGGCGTCCTCCAACGTTGTGATGCTGTTCCAATAGGCCCTCCACGCGACTTCGTTGGAGTCGAGGACGATCTGTTCTTCGGGCAGTTCGTTGTAGTGCTCAGCCTCCTCTCGCCCTGGGTACTGATCGTAGATTTTCTCAAGTGCGTCGGAGAGGAGCTCTTCAGTGCAGATTCCGTGCTCGACTTGAGCAGCCTCTTCAGCTCCCGCCCGGTAGCAGTCGGTCACGACCTGTTCAACGATGCGCTGGTCGAAGAGGACGTGACTGAGCAGCACTCGGAGGTGAGCTTGCCCACCCATCGCCTTGGCAATCTTGCCAGCCCCTGTCGCCGGATCGGCCTCGACAGCCTCAAGTGCTCCGAGCGCTAGGGCATATACGTCTCGAAGTTGAAAGTAGTGCCTCGCGAGTCTTTCTAGACCAGCTGGTAGGTCCTTCTTGTGGGAGCTGATCGCTGAGTAGGGGGTTACCGTGACTCGATATGCCGTGGGCGACGAGATCAGAAGCGATGGGTCGTTGTAAATCGAGGAGATTCGATCGAGAGGCTGACCAGCGTCCGCAGGAGGAGCTATTGGCACGCCTCCTTCTTGGTCGATCGAGATGAGGATCTTTTTGTCGACTACCTTGGCTTCGGTAGAGCCAGTCCCTGTTGCCGAAAGCCTCACACCGAATCCTTTTGATGCTAACTCCGCTCGAAAGGCCTCCTGCTCGGCGCGCGACGAGCTGTTGTAGGTGACTAGGAAGTCGATTTTGGTACCTCGGTGGATCGCAGAGACGAATCCGTCCCCGCAGCGCCTTCGAAAATCCAGACCGCCTTGATCAAGAAGTTTTTGCGCCTCGGTGGTGAGGGTGACGCTACTGCCAGCGTAGACATCTGGCCGGTCTAGACGCCAGGCAACAAGGATGTCCTCCGCAGTGTCGCTGTCAGTGGCGTCTACCAGTTCCTTGAATGGGGTGTCGTCGAACGACATGATCGGCGTAGTGTCTCTGCCAACGGCGAAGGTGCTGCCAGTCTCGGCCTCAAAGGTGAACAGAAAGTGGAGGGCGTCCGCGTTAATTTTGCGACTGGAGCTCTTGTCGAGAGAGCCGCTGGCGCTAAACAGGAATCCGCTATAGGCAGCACTTACCGCGAGACTCTTGCTTTCGACTAGGCTGGAGGTCGACTTCGTCTCGACCAGGTTGGACGTGAAGCGAGATCTCTCCAGCCTTCGTTCTTCAACGACCACGCATCCGCCCGTCGTCGGCCGTTCAAGATAGCTGTCCCAGCCCTGTCCGAGGAGTGCTCCGTCGACTGGATAGGGATAGTAAGCGGCTGGTTCTTGCGCCGCGAGGCCGGCCGACTCCTTTGGCGCAGCCAGACAGGCCAGTGTCGCGAGTAGAAGCGCCAAGATCTTGACGTGCACTATTGCCGTCCTTCCTGGGTGGCTTCGGGCATCTGAGGGGCTCCCTCGAGAGCCTCCACTCTGTCTGACAACTCCTTGAGCTTGTTCAGCAGAGCCTCGACCGTTGCGGACAAGACCGCCGTCGTCTCCTTTTGCAGGTTGAGTTGGCTCGTGAGCTGTCGAGTGCTCGCATCGATCTTCTCGTCGACCTTCCAAGAAGCGTAGACCGGTACGACTACGCCACGGTCGGGCTTTTTCGGCAAGTGCAAGTAGTGCGATACACACTGCATCTGCGCTCCTCCCTGGCAGATTGCTCTTAGGACACCGAACTCTCCGGTGCCCTTGAGTAGCGGGTCGCCCTCCGCGAGGATCTGTGTAGATGGCTGGTCTAGCTGGAGCTTGCGCAGCTCGGTGATGGTCTTGTAGTTGTCAACCACAGCCGAGACCTGCTGCGCCTGCGCGGTCGTTGAGAGCTGCACTAGTACGGTGAGTGTGAAAGCGATTGCTAGTCGGTGACGTGCTTGTGGGTGTGCTAGACGCATCTGTGTCCTCCAGAACAGGCACAACGGAGTGTTTTGCGGCCGGGTCCAACTAGGTTAGACGGACCTAAATCCTAGCGTAGGGCCTTTCGAAAATCCTCTGGTCGCACAAAGCCGGTGAACTTGAAGGAGCCAAGTGAAGAGCCTTGTGGGGTTAGAACTCAGCACCTCTAGGGACACCATTTGGTTTCAGTGATTTGCCGGAACGGTGGCCCTCGGATTGCCCGCGGGGTAAGCGAGGGGCTCCAATGCCTGCTCTAAGGTGCCAGGCAATCACTCTGAGCAGCAGCTTCTCGAAGAGGCCGGAGGTTCACAGTAAGATCGGGGGTATGGATCTTGCCGAACGGGCGCGTGTGTTCGTGTCCTATAGCTGGGACGACGACGCCTACAGACTGTGGGTTCTGAGGCTCGCGACACGACTGCGGCGAGACGGCGTCGATGCGCGCCTCGACTATTGGCACTTGCGTGACGGACAGACCATTCCGGAGTTTATGAACAGCGAGGTGCGCAACGCCGACAAGGTGTTGACGCTGTGCACGCCAACATATCGGGACAAGGTGCATGCCGTTGAAGACGGCCGGGAGATGGCCGGTTCCGGCTGGGAAGCCATGTTGGTGACGAGCGAGCTTTTTGGCGGGGAGTCGCGGGCGAAGATGGTCCCCGCTCTTGCACGGGGTGTGTGGAGCGAGGCCGCCCCCTCGTGGATGCAGGGCCTCGACTACCTCGATCTCTCGGATCCAGAGATGTTCGAGGAGAACTACGCGAATCTCCTGCGTCGAATCACTGGTACGACAGCCATCGCTCCTCCACTGGGGGAGCTGCCGGCGCATCTCGAGGTGGCGCCAGTGGCGCCGCTGTTCGCACGCGCCCAAGGGGACGACGCCCCACGGGCCGACATCCGGGTGCTCATTGGAGTGGCAGTAGATCTATCAGGCTCGATGAAGACCAGCATTCGCAACAACACGGATCAGGCGATGACGCGACTCGAGGGCTTCAGGCAGTCCATGGACAGCTTTGTGGAAAGGGCAAAGAGGGCCGCCGGTGACTTGGAGACGCGCCGGCAGGCGTCGAAGGTCGAGGCCTTCATTTACGGCTTCGGACTCCGGCACCGCTCACTCGAGTATGCCGATCTGCTCACCCTGCTGCGTGCTGCGAAATCCGCGGTTTCCAGAGAAGCCATCGAGGACATGAAAAGACGCCATGCGAGAACGGTCGAAGCCGAGTACCGTCACCGGGCGAGTGGCTACAGTGGACTCGGGGATCTGGCGCGGAGTGCGGGGTTTGGCGGCTTCGTGGAGCAGGCAGCGGGGGTTGCCCGCCGCGCAGTAGAAGCCGAGGTCCGTGAGCGTGTAATGAATGAGATCGCCCAGCACATTAGGGCCGAGATGGAGCGAATCGGCGATCAGACCGTGACGCTGAACGATCTCGGGTCCCTCTGGGGGGAAAGCGAGGGCAGGTTTTCCGATGCGGAGGCCCTCATTTACGGCGCCACCCCAATGAAGGCTGCACTTGGGGCGGTGCGGACTCGCTTCGAACGGGAGCTCAGTGCGCGGAGCGGCGACACGCAAGCTACGCTGTTCATCCTCTCGGATGGTGCGCCGACCGACGGCGATCCGACCGGCACTCTTGCGCAGATCTCGGACCTCGGGGTGAAAGTGATCTGTTGCTTTGTCACTTCAACAGACATCGCCGATCCTCGGCGCCTTTACGGAGAGGCCGAACCAGGCTGGGCGGCGGAAGCGCGTCTGATGTTTGACTGCGCTTCCCAACTCGAAGAGGACAGCGACTTCGCACGCTTCCTGGTCCACAAGGGGTGGGCCATCGATCCCGGCGCTCGGATGTTCGTTCAGCTGAATCACTCCGACGTCTTGGAAGAGTTCATGAGTGTCGCGCTCGCACCGCTTCACCAGCGATCGGCGGAGTGGCAGCTACCCGTGGGTGAGTAGCCGAGGTATCTCACCTTCAGGCGTCACGAGCTGACCTGGAGGGCTCCGCGAGGGTGGCACGAGCCGACCTGGCCAGCTACGCCGCCGCCCACCCCTCGACCAGCACGATCCACGGCGGCTCTCCCGGTTTCATGCGTTCCGTTCCCCTTGGGGACACCATTCTTGCTTTTGGTGTCCGAATCTCTCCCAACTGACTGAAGACCGGGCAGGTTAGCGGGGTTAGAATTCGCCCGTCGAGGTAGACGATGCCCTCGGAGAAGAGCAGACGTTGGACCTTGCGCCGCTGCTCGAGTGGAGCCTCCAGCCAAAGCCTTGCGGCATTGAGAGCGTTCCGTCTCCGTCTCTTTGTGGAGGGTCTGCCACTCGTCCAACACGTGCGCTTCGAACAGCGCGAGCGCTTCGGGAGACGGCATTAGGAGCTCTAGGAGCGTCGTGACCTTCTCCTCGAGCGCGTAGCCTTCGGTAGGTAGCCACCACAGCGGCCGGGGCAGTAATAGTACGCAAAGCGACCACCGTTCCCTGTGATCCAGGAGCCGGTCAGCGGCCGATCGAGACACTTTCTATGCGGTGCAGGCGGCACTCGACGGGCGGTCAACCGGCGCGCGCCGGCATCGACGAGATCGGCTGCGATCTCTGCTGGAACGACTCCTCCTCGGACCCCCAAGGCGTGCAATGAGGCCCCGGCTTCCTCTATGTCTGGGCTTCCATGACGAACTACCACCACCCACTCATCAGCTTCTGGGGAGGCGAGGTGTTGGGACTGCTCCTGTGGGCGCCAGCCGAGCGTGCCACTCGCACGCCTGGTGCCGCGACCGCGCGACTATTGCGGTTGTGGCATGGCCCCGCTAGCCCTTACCGTCGAATGGCTCAACGACCGGCGAGCGAATGCTGGGTTGCCTACCTATCAGCGGATGGCTCAGCGAGCCGCTCTTGCAGCCCACACGGGCGCTCCAGGTGTGCTTCTTGGGCAAGGGGTAGACCTCGTGGCTCGGGGAAGCTGCTTGCTCGCCGAGCTAGGCCTAGACGGCTGTAGAATATGGAGCACTAGCTCTGGGAAAATGTCAGCCCGAAGATCGACTGCTGTTATTGCCTTCATGCTGTGCCTGGGTGTCTCGCCCGGCGCGGCCGAGCAGGTCAGCGCGAACGTCGTCGAAGTGATCGGGCTCGTAGACGACTTCTCCGGAACCAAGATCACCCTGGACGACGAGCAGGGTCGAACCTTCGTGGCCGTTGTCGGAGC
The DNA here is from genome assembly GCA_965212505.1 of Candidatus Multivoradales bacterium. Classification (GTDB taxonomy): domain Bacteria; phylum Acidobacteriota; class Thermoanaerobaculia; order Multivoradales; family JAHEKO01; genus JAHEKO01. The sequence goes on along the minus strand of OZ243123.1, from coordinate 2,516,401 downwards.
CGACAACCAATTCGTCTTGGAAGACGTGCCCTACGGTCTCTATGTCGCGACCTTCAAGGGCAGGAAGCACCTGACGCGTAAGGTACGCTTGGTGGTGCAGGCGGGCGGTCCGAATCGCTTCGAAGACATCACGCTGGTGAGGAAGAAGGGCTTCAAGCTGAAGCTCTTCAATCAGATCTGGCGCGGCAACTACAGCCAGATCAGATGGCTCGAGGCTCCGAAGAAGGTGGTGTTAGACGACGACTACCAACCGGGTTCCGGCTCGAGCGTCGCCGCCGAGCTGGACTCGCTGAAGACGCTCGTTACGGAGATGACGCTGGGTCTGTTCTCGACCAGCGAGTTTGTGACGCGCCAGGTATCGATAGACTTCCCGACTTCCTTCAATCCAGCCACGGTCGCATGTGATCTTCGGGGCGTCTCGGACCTCAGTATGGTCCTCTACAGCGGCTTCGGAGGAGGCAAGTGTGCGGAGAACGATGGCGAAGTTCGCAGGTCTGTGGCGACCGCTTCGGCCGAACTCCGCTCGCCCCAGCTCCTAAAGGCGATAGGCGCGAGTCTGGGAGCCGGCGTCCCGAAGCGAGCTAACAACAAGGCCTCGATCATGGGCGGCGCAACGGAATTCACGGGGGTGGACCTACGCCATTGGGCTTACGTCTACAGCAGGCCGCCTTCCGTTAGAACCCCAGACGATGCTGCCCACCTGGCAGCCCTTGAAGGCTTTGTTGACGCGGAGCCGAGCGAGGTACCGCCTGGGACAGATGGCAACGGCGCGGTTACAGTCTGTGGACACAAGATCAACAAGCGCGGCAACGTTGGCATCCCAGGTGCGGCTGAGGTGTCCTGGGCCTCCGGGAGCGCGACGGGGGCTCTTGTCGGCGGGTGCTTCACGGCCTACGGAGTCACGGGCGCTGCCAGCGCAACGATTCGCAGTGGCAACTGGGGAGCGGCTCTTGAAGGCGGTGATCTTTCCTTCGGCGGGCTTGCCCCTGGATCAAGCTCAAGCCGGTTCGCGTTTCCGCGGTGGGGGCTCGTGCACGATATCGGGGTAGACGCTACCAACCGCTCGCCGTGGGACGGGGGGACGAACACTTGGAGAATCGTGGCTGATGAGACGGTTTTCTCCGAGAGTCAGGTGCAGGTCATGCAGGCCTCTGTCGACGCTGCGTTCCCGCTTGTGGGCCGCCGCCAAGGTCATGTCGTGCGGGGAAGCATCGACGACCCGGCGGCTGATTGGGTCATCCTCGGGGGCCCTGCAGGTGCCACCGCCGATGACGAGGTTTTTATCAACCCCTTGAAGCCAGAGGTGATGATCGCCGAATCGTGCGACATGCACGGGATTCGATCAGAGCCTCACGGGTTCAGTGACCACTACGGCGTTTGTAGCGGAGATGTCGGTCGCAAGTTCGACAAGCTTTGGAGGGAGTTCCTCCGAATGGCTGACCGAGCGGGGTGGTAAGTGAGCCGGGGCTGCTTTGACGAAGTCTCGCCGCCTGTCCTTCCAAACAACCTTGAGGCTGTAACCGCAAACCTAGCACCATGCCTCCGCCCGCGGCGTTGCCAGCTTCATCCCAGGCTTGAAGAAGGCCATATGGATCCGCACCCGCAGCGGCAATTCACCGGTCTCGACGTACGACTTGAGGGCGCTCAGTGCGATCGGGTGGGCCTTGCGGAACTGGCGATAGGTGCTCGTCTCGCCAAAGGACTGGTCCTGCACGACGGGCACTCAGGTGGCGTGTGCGATGGCTGGAACTCGACCGTAATCCGGCTCGGTGGTTCGTCGAGATCCGCGCCTCGGAGATCTGCGCGAATCGGGAAGAGTGCTCGATGGCCAACACCTCACGGCCGGCCAGGAGGCGTTCCCGGTTGTTGGTGACAAACCGCCAGCGGCCTCCCGGGCGCTTGCAGCCTCGAGGATGGCGTCGAAGTAGTCGGGCATCGAGCAACGATCGAGTGGTACCTTGAAGTGGGGATCAGTCGAATTCTCTGACGGGCTCCGCCTGGTCGTCGCCCACCCGGCCGGTTTCGATCTTGGCCTTGAAGTAGTTCTCCCCCCGAACGGGTGCGTCCGCCAGCCGCCGGAGCAAAGCGATCTGGCCGATGTGGGTGAGGGCGTCCGCGATGGGGCCCTGGAACATCCTCTCCTCTGGGAAGCCGCTCGGCTCGCCGCTCGCGAGGCGCCGGTCGAGGGCTTCGAGCGCGGCGAAGAAGCGGGCGACCTCGTCGTCCCACGAGCGTGTCTCGGAGTCGCGCCACACCTGGCGACCTTCGGCCTGGGAGAGTGCCCAGTCCAGAACATCGCCGACGTGCGCCAAGATCTCCCCCGGGGTTCGAGTGCTCTCCCCGATGCGGAACTCCGAAAAGCCATTCGGTGCCGCGCGGATCGCTTTGCCGCCGCGGTACGCCAGGGTCGCCAGGGTGTGGCGTAGAAACTCAGTCTTGGCGTCAGGAATCGTCATGGGACGTCGCTCTCCTCTCGGGTCTAGTTCATACAAAGGTGGCCCCCTCGGCCTCGCGGTCTTTTGCTCTGCTAGGGTCCGCCCGTTGGCTGCGGAAGAGCCGCGCCGGCCCTGACACATTACTCCTCACGGGAGACCCATGCACCACAGGATGCTCCAGGCTTGCTCGATTCTCGTCTGTCTGGTCGTGACCGGCGCGACCCTCGCGTCGGCCCAAACCAAGCTGCTTCGTTTCCCTGACATTCATGGCGAGAGGATCGTTTTCACCTACGGTGGCGACCTCTGGCTGAGCCACACCTCCGGTGGCACCGCTTGGCGTCTGACGGCGCACCCTGGGCAGGAACTCTTCGCCAGGTTTTCGCCGGACGGTGACTGGATCGCCTTCACCGGTCAGTACGACGGAGACGAGCAGGTCTATGTGGTGCCGACGGCAGGGGGAACCCCCAGGCAACTGACGTTCTATCCCGCCAACGGGCCCCTGCCTCAGCGCTGGGGGTACGACAACCAGGTCTACGACTGGTCTCCCGACGGCACTGCGGTGCTCTTTCGCTCCGGCCGCTATGGCTACGGCCTGACGAATACCCGGCTCTTCCTGCAGCCGGTGGCGGGGGGCCTGGCCAGGCCGTTGCCGATGCCCGAATCCGGCGCCGGAGACCTGTCGCCCGATGGCACCCAGGTCGTCTACTCGCCGCTGGTGCGGGACTTCCGGTCCTGGAAGCGTTACGAAGGCGGCTGGGCTCAGGAGCTCTACACCTTCGACATCGCGTCGCACGAAGTTGTTCGAGTGACCGATCACCCACGCGCCGACCGTGACCCGATGTGGATCGGCGACAAGATCTACTACACCTCCGATCGGGACGGCCGCAACAACCTGTACGCCCACGACACGCAAACTCGAATCACCGAACAGCTCACCGAGCACGACCCCTGGGACGTGCGCTGGCCGGGAGACGACGGCGAGAGTCGCATCGTCTACGAGCTCAACGGCGAGCTCCAGCTCTTCGACATCACCACGGGCACCTCGCAAGCGCTGGCCATCGACGTCCCGGACGACGGGCTGTGGAAGCGCTCGGCGCGCATCGAGGTGGCGAATCGCATCAGCGACTTCAGCCTGAGCCCGAAGGCCGAGCGGGCGCTCTTCGTTGCTCGGGGCGACATCTTCACGGCGCCGATCGAGAAGGGCCCGACTCGCAATCTGACCGGAAGCTCGGGGGCGCATGACAAATGGGCCCGCTGGTCGCCTGACGGCAGCCAGATCGCGTTCCTCTCGGATCGAACCGGCGAGGAGGAGATCTTCCTGGTCGCTCAGGACGGCCACGGCGAGCCCGTCCAGCTGACCGACAATGGTGGCGAGATGCGGTATGCGCTGACCTGGTCGCCGGATGGCGAGCGGATCGCCTTCAGCGACAAGCACGGCAAACTGTTTGTCCTCGACGTCTCGAGCCGAGAGCTCGTCGAGGTGGCCGACGCCCCCGAAGGCCTGATTTTCGATCACACCTGGTCGCCCAACGGCGGCCATCTCGCGTTCTCGATGGCTGTCGTCAACGACTGGAACGTCGGCAACGGCTTCAGCTCGATCTACATCTGGAGTGTCGCCGACGGCCAGACGCGCAAGATCACGAGCGACATGTTCAATGAGGTGGGTCCGGCCTGGGGTACGGGTGGCGAGTACCTCTACTATCTGGCCGATCGCACCTACGCACCGCAGATCTCGACGGTTGAGTGGAACTTCGCAACCGATCGGTCGAGATCGATTTTCGCTCTGGCCCTACGCGAAGAGGTGGAACATCCCTTCGCGCCGCAGAGCGACGAGGTGACCGTGGACGACGACGAGGTGGAGGAGGGCGACGAGAACGGCGAGGAGGAGCCGGAGGAGGGTTTCCTCACCATCGATTTTGACGGGTTGGCCGACCGCGTCGTCCGTGTGCCGGTCGAGGCCGACAACTTCTACGGTCTGAGTGCCGCCGAGGGGCACCTCCTCTACGTACGCTTTGGCCCGGGGTACTACGGTCGCCAGTCGGACGTCGATCAGTCGCTCCAGGTGTTTGCGCTCGAGGATCGGAAGGCCGCCACTCTCGCCGAGGACATCTCCGGCTACAACCTGTCTCACGACGGCAAGAAGGTGCTCGTGCGTCACGGCGGCAGCTACAAGCTCTACGACGTCGGCACCGGTGGGACGGGGTCGGCCAAGGCGGTGTCGACCGCCGCGCTCGCGGTCGATCGCGTGCCGACCGAGGAGTGGCGCCAGATCTTCCACGAGGTCTGGCGGCGTTTCCGCGACTTCTTCTATGTCGACAACATGCACGGCTACGACTGGGAGGCGCTGCGGGCGCAGTACGAGCCGTGGCTGAGCCATGTCGCGCACCGCTCGGATCTCAACTACCTCATCCACGAGATGATCTCCGAGCTGTCGGTTGGACACGCCTACATCTCCGGTGGCGACTTCGCGCTTCCGGATCGCCCGCGGGTGGCGCTGCCCGGTGCCGTGTTCGAGCTCGACGAGGCGTCGAACCGTTACCGAATCGCCACCATCCTGCCTGGGCACAACGAGGAGGAGCGGTATCGCTCACCGCTCACCGAGGTGGGGATGGACATCGCGGTCGGGGACTTCGTGCTGGCGATCGACGGCCGAGAGCTCTCCCCAGACACTTCGCCCTACGAGTTGCTGATGCACAAGGCAAATCGCCCGGTGGAGCTGACGGTCAACGGCACGCCGACGATGTCCGGCGCCCGCCGGGTGGCCTATCAGCCCATCACCCAGGAGCGCAGCCTGCGCTATCTGGCGATGCAGCTCGAGAATCAGAAGCGAGTGGAGGAGCTGAGCGACGGCCGGATCGGCTACCTGCACCTTCCCGACATGGGATCGAACGGCATCCGGGAGTTCATCAAGTGGTACTACCCGCAGCTGCGCAAGGAGGGCCTGATCATCGATGCCCGCGGCAACGGTGGCGGCAACGTGTCCGAGATGGTGATCGAACGGCTCCGTCGTAGCCCGATCGGCACTCGCTTCATGCGCAACAGCGACTCGCCGGGCACCTATCCGGGCCGGTCGTTCCTCGGGCACATGGCCTGTCTCCTCAACGAGGACTCGGCCTCCGACGGCGACATGTTCCCGCACTTCTTCCGGGAAGCCGGTCTCGGGCCGCTGATCGGCAAGCGGTCGTGGGGTGGGGTTGTCGGCATCACCAACCGAGGCACTCTGATCGATGGTGGCAGCGTCAACGTCCCCGAGTTTGGCCTCAACGACATGGACGGCAACTGGATCCTGGAGGGGATTGGTGTGGTGCCCGACATCGAGGTCGAGAATGACGCCAAATCGGTACTCGCGGGCCGCGATCCTCAGCTCGAGCGGGCGGTCGAAGAGGTGCTGAAAGCCATCGAGGCCGACCCCAGAAGGCTGCCGACCCGACCCGACCCACCGGTCAAAGTGCCGTAGAGCCTGCCGGACGCGGGTGCCCCAACCGCGGTCGGTGTCGTTGATCCACATCAGGCCGGTCTAGTGGTCGGTCACCGTGCCGTCAACGCTGTCGGTGAAGCGCGACGTGGCGTACGAGAGCCGGACCCGGTGCTCGCCGTCCTCACCCGTGGCGTCGCAGTTGGGCTCGTTGCCGGTCGCGTCTCAGGTGGAGGTGCCAACCTATTCGTGCGGTCGCTACTCGGGCCGCCACCGGCTTACGGTGACGGTCACGCCGGAGACGAGCATTACGCCGACCAGCCAAGTCAGCACGCCGATCCTTGCGTGCTGCTTCTGGAGCTCGTTGAGCAGCATCGGTGTAAGCACGTGGTAACGCACGGAGTAGGCCTCACCGTCCTCGTCATAGATCACCAGATGGGGAAAGACATCAGCCACCTCCTCGGCGATCAACCCGAATTCGACCGGCCGCGGTCCGTCGCCGACAGCCCTTTCCGTGTAGCGAAAGGTCACAGGGCGAAGCTCTTCGAGCCTGGCTGAGGCCTCGCCCATGTCCTCGATCGACTCCTTGAAGCGACTAGCTGAACGCAACGTGGAGAGCTGATTGTTCGAGTTGACAACAACTTGACTACCTCCAAAGGAGGTGGCGCCAAAGATGCCGTCGATGAAGGTGGAAGTATGCTCGCTGGCGCCGATCCTGATGACGCCTGAATCGCCTGCTGCGCCGCGGTTGCCGACGAAGATGTTGTTGCTCCCCGTCCGACTGTAGGCGCCGGCTGCATAGCCCACGGCGATGTTGAGAGAGCCTGTCGTGTTCGTGTAGAGAGCGTAGGCGCCGCTTGCGGTGTTTCTCGCTCCGGTCGTGTTGTAGAACAGAGCGGAGGCTCCAGCGGCGGTGTTCCAGACGCCTTCGGTGTTGCGGTAGAGAGCGAAAGTACCGCTCCCGGCGTTGAGTGCACCGGTCGTGTTTCCGTACAGCGCAAAGGCGCCGCTCGCGGTATTGCCATAGCCAGTGCGGTTGAAGAGCAGGGCGTAGGCCCCTGTAGCGGTATTCCGACTGCCCGTAGTGGTCGACGCGAGGGCTGAGGTGCCGCTGGCGGTGTTAAAGGAGCCGGTCGTGTTCTGTCTGAGCGCAATAGCGCCGTGAGCGGTGTTTCCGATGCCGAGGCGCGAGTCGGGCAAGCCAGGGGTCACGTCCGCCAGAGCCCCGAAGCCCAGCGCGGTGTTGAGTGCCTCGGGCCCGCCGGTGTCGTGCAGGAGAACGTACCCTTCCTTGAAGACGAAGCCACCAAGGTCAAAATCGCCATCGATTGACAATGAGTTGCTCCCCGACGGCGTCGCGCTTCCTTGGTGTGGCGAGGGTGAGACCCCGATCGAGTCTGAGCTGTGGGGTTTCGCTCGGCGGAACTGCTCCGCCACTAGTGCTTCGCTGACGAGAGACAAGAAGACGGCTGCGACACCGGCGCGCCATGTCATCGGACCTCCTCTCCCCTGATTGCGGGGTCAGATCGGATATCTGAAATCAGTGTAGCTCAGAGGCCAAGGCACGCCGAGGGGAAGGTGCCCAGGAAACGTGCCCTGGGAGACTTGGCATCTCAGCGGAGCCTAGAAGGCTGCCCAGGAGGTTCCAGATGGGATGAATCGCCCGTTCTCACGGTACGTGGCAGGCTCCACTGGAGGAACGAGCCCTTCCATAACTCCGCCTGACACTCCTCGCAGCACGTCTCGCGCACTGCCGGACCTGGCCCGAGGTCGACCGAACGCCTCGGAACTCTGCGGGCGACCTTGCTTTGCGATGTCCGACTCACGTCTCGAGCGCCGGTATACTCCGCTCTCCCATCCGCTTCCCGAGGAGGCCAGATGAAGGTCAGGATTCGTCTCTCGACGAGAAATCTCTCGATGCTCGCACTCGCCCTGCTGATGACGGCAGCGACATCGGGCGTTGCCGGCGATGAACCCACCGGCAGCGTCGAGCCGAGTGTTCTCCCTACCGGTCCGTGCAACGCTCTCGCCCCCCTGGGCGGAGCACTCGGTCACGGTCCCTGCCTCGATGACCTCGGGCACGACAACCCCGCTTCGAGCGTCCGGCTCACGAGTCTTTTTCCGCATGGCTTGCCGATGGGGCTCGATGGTGGCACGCAGCCGAATCTGATCTTCCTGACGGAAGACGAGCCCGAGGACGACGGCGAAGACACCGAGGACGCGGAGGCGGGCGAGGGCGTCGAGGACGAGGAAGACGACGAGATCAAGCGCCCGGCAACAAAAGAGCTACCACTCTTTCCTGAGCGGACCTTCTCGTTCACCGCCAACGAGGGGACCTGGATCTCGGTCGACGTCAGCCCCGATGGCTCGACGGTGCTGTTCGACTTCCTGGGCGACATCTACACCGTGCCGATCGGCGGTGGCAAGGCGAGTCAGATCACCGAGGGCTTGCAGTTCGACGCCATGGCTCGCTATTCGCCCGACGGTCAGAAGATCGTCATGATGTCCGATCGCAGTGGCTCCGAGAACATCTGGGAGGTCGAGCTCGAGACGCTGGCCGCCGCCAAGGAGATCGAAGACGAGGACGATCGCTACGACGCGATCGACGACGCCTACAGCCAGATCACGAAGGGCAGCAATCACGGCTACGTGTCGCCGGAGTACTTGCCCGGAGGCGACTACGTCGTGGCCAGCCGCTCGAAGTCCGGTTTCGGGCTCGAGCAGCTCTGGATGTTCCACGTCGACGGCGGCGACGGCATTCAGCTGGTGAAGGAGCCCGAAAACCTGCGAACCGTCGGTGCGGCGCCGACGCCCGATGGCCAACGGATCTGGTACGCACAGCGCAACGGCCTGTGGCAGTACAACGCGATGTTTCCTCAGTACCAGCTGGGCTACTACGACCGTGAGACGGGGGAGCGTTACACCCGCACCTCCCGCTACGGCTCCGCCTTCCGCCCGACGCTGTCGCCGGATGGAAAGTGGCTGGTCTACGGCACGAGGCACGAGACCGATACCGGCCTGGTCGTGCGCGACCTCGGGACGGGCGACGAGCGCTGGCTCGCCTATCCGGTGCAACGCGATGATCAGGAGTCGGTTGCGAGCCGCGACGTGCTGCCGGGCATGTCGTTCACACCCGACTCGAAGGAACTCGTGGCGACCTACGGCGGCAAGATCTGGCGGGTTCCGGTGGACGGAAGCGCTGCGATCGAGGTTCCGTTCGAGGTCGACGTCGAGCTGCCCGTGGGTCCGGAAGTCGAGTTTGACTACCCGGTGAGCGACTCGGCCGAGTTCACGGCTCGGCAGATCCGCGATGCGGTGCCGTCCCCGGACGGTACGCAGATCGCCTTCACGGTGCTGAACCGTCTCTACGTCATGGCGTACCCCGACGGGACGCCGCGGGCTCTGACCGGCGACGAGAATGTGGCGGCGATGCCGGTCTGGTCGCCCGACGGCGGCTCGATCGCCTACGTCACCTGGTCGGACGACGAGGGTGGACACATCTACCGGCTCGACACCGGTAGCGGCGGCCCGCGGCGCCTGACGACGATGTCGGGGATCTACACTTCGCCCGCGTGGTCACCCGACGGCGAGCAGATCGTCGCCATTCGCGGTCCGGCCCGCGTCTACCACGAGGCGACCGGCCCATTTGCGAGCGGCGCCGCCGACGACATTGTCTGGATTCCGGCCGAGGGCGGCGACGCGACCCTGATCGCCCCCACGGACGGGCGCGACAACCCTCACTTCTCGGGCGGCCCTGAGCGCATCTATCTCGACCATCGCGAGAAGGGCCTGATCTCGATTCGTTGGGACGGCAGCGACGAGAAAGAGCACGTCAAGGTGACCGGAGCCACGTTGCCGGGTGCCAAGGAGCCGATGCGGGCGGGCTGGATCCGAAAGGCGCCCACCGGAGACCGCGCGCTGGCCCAGTTGGGGGCCGACCTGTTCGTCCTGACGGTGCCGATGGTCGGCGGTGAGACGCCGACGGTGTCCCTGGCCGGAAGTGCCTCCGTGCCCACGCGCAAGCTGACCGACATCGGCGGCCAGTTCCCGGCCTGGGGCAGCGACGGCAAGGTCCACTGGTCCATCGGCAACGCCCACTTCGTCTACGACCTGGACGAGGCGGAGCGCGTCGACGAGGAGATTGCTGCCGAGAAGAAGCGGAAGGAGCGCGAGGAACGCAAGAAGAAGAAGAAGGAGGAAGAGGAGAAGAAGGCCAAGGAAGACGCGGAGGAGAGCGAGGGCGAGAGCGACAAGGAAGGCGAGCCGGACGAAGAGGACGCGGAGGCGTCCGAGGAAGCGGACGGCGAGGGTGACGACGAGAGTGCGGAAGAAGACGAGGAAGACGAGGAAGACAAGAAGTACAAGCCGGCCGAGCACCGGATCGAAGTTGCGGTGACACGCGACATGCCCCAGGGCACGGTGGTCCTGCGCGGCGCCCGCATCGTCACGATGTCCGGCGACGAGGTCATCGAAAACGGTGACGTCGTCATCGAGAACCATCGCATTCAGGCGGTCGGATCGAGCGGCGAGGTGTCGATCCCGGCCGGCGCGGAGACCGTCGACCTGGCCGGCAAGACGATCGTGCCCGGTTTTGTCGACACCCACGCCCATATGTGGCCCACGTGGGGAGTCCACAAAAAACAGTCGTGGATGTACGCGATCAACCTGGCCTACGGGGTGACGACCTCGCGCGATCCACAGACCGCGACAACGGACGTCCTGACGTACGCCGACCAGGTGCGTGCAGGCAACATGATCGGTCCACGCGTCTACTCCACGGGCCCGGGCGTTTTCTGGTTCGAGATGTGGCGCGACTTCGACCACGTCAAGGACGCACTCAAGCGGTACAGCGAGTACTACGACACCAAGACGATCAAGATGTACCTCGCCGGCAACCGCCAGCAGCGGCAGTGGATCATCATGGCTGCGAAGGAGCAGGGGCTGATGCCCACGACCGAGGGCGCGCTCGACTTCATGCTGAACATGACGATGCTGCAGGACGGCTACGCCGGTCAGGAGCACAATTTCCCGATCTACCCGGTCTACCGGGACACCGTCGAGTTGGCCGCCTTCACCAAGATGACCTACACGCCGACGCTACTGGTCACCTACGGCGGACCCTGGGCCGAGAACTACTTCTACACTCGCGAGAACCCGCACGACGACCCGAAGATGCGTCGCTTCATGCCGCACAGCGAGATGGATCGGAGAACCCGCCGGCAGGGCCTGGGGCAGGGCCCGGGTCCGGGCGGCTGGTTCCGTGAGGAGGAGTATCCGTTCCCCAAGCTGGCCGTTGCGGTGAAGGACATCGTCGAGGCCGGTGGGCGAGCCGGAGTCGGTAGCCACGGTCAGCTCGACGGCCTCGGCTACCACTGGGAGCTCTGGGCCATGGCCTCGGGCGGTATCTCGAACCACGATGCGCTGCGCACGGCGACCATCCTGGGCGCCGAGGCGATTGGCCTGGACAAGGACCTCGGCTCGATCGAGGCCGGCAAGCTGGCCGATCTCGTGGTGCTCAACGGCGATCCGCTGGACGACCTACGCTCGACCGCCGACGTCCATATGGTGATGATCAATGGGCGTCTCTATGACGCGGACAGCCTCGATCAGGTCTATCCCGACCAGGTGCCCTTCCCTGAGAAGTACTGGGTGGAGAGCGAACCGGCGACGGCGGCTGGGGTGCGATAGTCGGCACGTGCCGCAGCCAGCAGCGGCCTAACCAGGCTTTGCACCGGACAGCGCTCTTCGCGCGCCGCAGGTGAACGGCAGCTTTGGAGGCGCGGAGCGGAGGGCACTGGCCGGGCGATGTGTCGTTGATGCCGCCGCGAGTGTGGCTAAGAAGCCCGCTGTCAGGTCACGACACGCTGGATCTGGCTCAGCTCACTGAGCCATGCCTGAATCTGGTTCCAACTTGGAATGCTTTGGGACACCAATGCGCCTTCAGCGTCCAGTGGCGCGGGTCTGGTTTCTGGGCACAGGCCGACTACATGCGTGTGGCACCTCTCGACCGGGGCAGCTGGCTGCTCGGAGGTGCCGCCGGCTGCAAGTGCGTTCCGCCGCTGTGCTGCCTGCGCATACGCTGGCCGTCCCCTATGCGCCTCTGGAACGTGCCTCCCGCGACCGAAATCAGAGGCCCTACGGCTGGCTTGCGCTCAATCCTCACGGTTTTCGTCCTCTCTGCTTTTCTCGCTCTCTCAGGAGTCGCCTCGGCACTCGAGCGTGGGCACTTCCATCCGGCATGGAGCCCTGACGGCGAGGCCATCGTCTACAGCGGAGATGACGATGGGGACTTCGAGCTGTATCTGCTGCGCTGGCGTACCGGCGAGGCTCTCCAGCTGACGCGGAACCAGGTTCTCGACTCCACTCCGAGCTTCACGCCCGACGGCAGTGAGATCGTCTTCGCCTCTGATCTCGGGGCCGATCGCGACATCTACTCGGTGAGCGTCGACGGCGGTCCAGCGCGTCGAGTCCTCGCACTTCCCGGCGGGCAGAGCCGCCCGCAGTTCGTCGCCGAAACGGTTCTCAGTTTCAACCACGGCGTCGGCAGCGAGAACCGCACGATCGCGGTCTACGACCTGGGCCGCGGCATTCTGAAGATCTTGGTGGATGGCCCCGCACACGACGAATGGGCGAGTTGGTCTCCTCAGGCGGACAAGATCCTGATCTCCAGCGATCGACTCGGTCATTGGGAAGTCTTCGAGGTGAACGGGGACGGGTCCGCTCCGAGGCGTGTCACCGAGTCTCCGGCGAACAGCGTGAGCAATGCTCCTCGCCACTCACCCGATGGCCGCACGTTTGTCTATCAGTCAGACAAGTCGGGCGACTTCGAGATCTATCTGCACGATCTCGACACAGGTAGAGAATGGAACCTCTCGCAGTCGCCGAACAGCAACGACGCCCTGCCGAGCTTCTCTCCGGACGGCGAGTGGATCGCTTTTGAGTCGACTCGGGTCGGCGTGCGGAGGATCTTCGTCGTTCGCCGAGACGGATCGGAGCTCGTGCAGGTGAGTCGGTAACCGAGCTGTAGAACTCTGCTCCAAGGCCCTCACTTGGCCGTTCACGATACCGCTACCCGGAGCGCGGGATGCTCTCCGTCTTCTTCCCCCTGGCGAGTTCATCCGCGAGTTTGTCGAGGTACCGGCCCTTCTGTGTGAGCGGGTCTCGAGCTCTTCGATCAGCTAGCCGCAGATGACGCCCGTGATTAGGTGCGCGTTCGGGTTGAGCGTTGTCTGCTGAAGGAACTCCTCGAAGGTCACCTTGTCGTCGTTGAGCTGCTGTAGCCTCGCGTCGTCGAAGCCGATCAGCCGGTGGATGACCTGGTGCAGCTCTTCCTTGGTGCGGCCCATCTTCTCGACCGTCGCCACGTAGTGCGGATAGATCGAAAAGAACCTCAGCTGGGGGGTTGCTCGTCGCGCTCGGGTGTCGGGGCCAGGGGATGCGCAGAGCTTCCGCTTCCGACGCTAGATGGCGCGACCTTCGCCGGCCCGCGTCCGTACTCCCTTCAGCCGGAGTGACGCAGACCGCTGGGCGTATACCCGAAGGCGCGTTTGAACGCTCGGGTCAAGGTCTGGGCGGACGAGAAGCCCACCCGGCCGGCGATCTGCTCGATCGAATCGGCGGAGTAGCGGGCCAGCTGGTGGGCTTTCAGTAGCCGCCAGCGGTTGAGGTACTCGATTGGCGCCATGCCCACCGACTCGCGGAAACGGCGAACCAGAGTGGCTCTGGAGAGCGCTACCTGGTGGGCCAATTCGTCGATCGTCCAGGGAGTTTCGGGCTCCTTGTGGAGCAACTCCAAGGCTAGGCGCAGAGAGCGGTCCTGCAGCGCGGCGACAAAGCCGATGGGCTCGTCACCCTGTTCGATGAACTCCTGGACCAACCGCAGGAAGAGCGCCTCGGTCAGACGGTCGAGAATTGAGGACCGCAAGGTCGGCGTTCTTTCCGCCTCGCCGCTGATCAGTTCCACCAGCCGCCAAATGGTGCTCTCTGTGTCGAGCTTGGGGAAGTGAATGAGCGACGGGAGAGCGTCGACCAGAGGATGACTCAGTTCGGTGTCGAACCGGCTGACGCCGCACATGACCAAGTTGGTGACGGCCCCCTGTAGGAGAGGGGAGCTCAGTTCACAGGCCTCGCCCATTCTCGCGCTGGGTACAAGCTGCCGACCGGGCCGATCAGCAATCCAGTGGCCCTGGCCGCCCGGCAGCATGACGACCTCCATTTCGCCGACCTCGACCGAACCTCGCTCTTTCTCCTCTTCCCCTAGGAAGAAGCGACCGGAGACGGAGATATGGAAGCGGGGCGCGGGCTCTCGGTCGAGGGAGAAGCCCCAAGGCGCCGAGAGCTCGGAGCGGAAGAACAGCGTGCTGCGGAACCGCAGCGTTTCGAGAATGTCGCTGAGAATCGCGGCGGCGTCGGGTGGTTTGATCCGCTCGGTCATGAATCTGATTCGCTCGGTCGTGGCGGTCAGAGCACCGCTGCGGCACTCTCTTCTCGTTCCGAGCCGCATTCTGTCTTTGACACTGCTGAGGGAGGCTACCAATGTACTTCAACCGAAACCAAGCATCGGTCGTGAGGCCGAGAAGACTCGTTGGCGCCCTTGTCGCGACGGCGGTGGCCAGTCTGGTCGCTTTCGGAGCGAGCGCCGCAGACCAGCCGAAGCCCACCTTCGACGAGAACGGTCACCTCAATCGTCCAGTGGGCTATCGCGAGTGGGTCTACATCGGCACACCTCTGACTCCGAATGACCTGAATCCGCCGGAGGCGGCGTTCCCGGAGTTCCATAATGTCTACATTCACCCGGCGGACTTCGCTCACTGGAAGAAGAACGGCACGTTCCCCGACGGCACGGTGATCATCAAGGAGCTCGTCCTGGTGGGTTCCAAGCAGGCGGTTAGCGGCAACGGCTACTTCATGGGTGACTTCGTCGGGCTCGAGGCGACGATCAAGGACTCGAAGCGGTTCGAAGACGAGCCTGGGAACTGGGCGTACTTCAGTTTCGGTCACTCCTACCCACTGGCGGATACGGCCGCAGCCTTTCCGACCGCGGCGTGCAACTCCTGCCACGAGGCGAGCGCCGCAGACGATTTTGTGTTTACCCAGTACTACCCAGTGCTCCGAGCTGCCAAGGGTGAGCGCAAGATGAGCGGCAAGACGATGGAGCCCGGTGCTGAGAGCTTTGACGCGATCAGTGCGGCGATGGCGGGGGCTCTTAAAGGAGCGATGGAGCCTACCGTGCCGACAGGGTCAGTCCGAAGCGAGGTGCCGGTCGGCGATGACGCCTTACTCGAGTACCTCATCGGAGGCGAGTACAAGAGCTTTGCGGTGCGCGAGTCGGGTCCACATCCAAGCAGAGGTCCCCACTCGAAATACGGCCGGCCGGTGAGGGTTTTTATGGATGCGACGCTTGGAGCGTCCCTCGAGAGCGGCCAGAGTCAGCACCCCGCGGGCTCCGCGGCGGTGAAGGAGATGTACACGGCGGAGGGCGAGCTCGAAGGCTGGGCGGTGATGGTCAAGACCCAGAGCGACAGCGCCGGGGGTCAAGGGTGGTATTGGTACGAGGTGACGAACACGGTTCTTGGTTCGGAGCCGGTCGCGTCCGGCAACGGAGTACCCCTCTGTTTCGGCTGCCACGGGAATGGCGGCAGCGACTACGTTCTGACCGGGTATCCGCTGAACTAGCGCCCCGCCGCTGGGAGAGCACGACCCTTCGTGTCCCTCGAGATTCGGCTAGGTTTGGAATCAAGACACAACGGCGCACGTTGTCTTTTCAAGAGCGAGGCACCGACCACCGGGCCTGAACAAGAGCACCCTTCGAAGAACATCTGCAGATGAACACTGAATTCGAGTTCGACAACTCCTACGCGCGTGAACTCCGGGGCTTCTACGTGCCGTCGCAGGCCGCCGAGGTGCCAAAGCCGAGGCTCTTGAAACTCAACCTCGCTCTCGCCTCGGAGCTGGGGCTCGATCCCGGTTTCCTGACCTCCGGTCATGGCGCGGCGATCCTTGCGGGCAACGAAACGCCGGAGGGCGCCAGCCCGCTCGCACAGGCCTACGCTGGACACCAGTTCGGCGGTTTTGTGCCCCGGCTCGGCGACGGAAGAGCGCTGCTGTTGGGCGAAGTGATCGACCGCAACGGCAGGCGTCGCGATATCCAACTCAAGGGCTCCGGTCGTACACCCTTCTCTCGTGGAGGCGACGGCAAAGCCCCGATCGGCCCGGTTTTGCGAGAGCACTTGATCAGTGAAGCGATGCATGCACTCGGGATCCCAACGACACGGGCACTCGCCAGCGTTGCAACAGGGGAGTGGGTCATTCGGGAAGAGGAGCTTCCGGGAGCTGTTCTGACCCGAGTCGCTGCCAGCCATATCCGCATCGGGACCTTCCAGTTCTTCGCCGCGCGCGGTGACGTGGAGAAGGTAAAGCAACTCGCCGACTACAGCATCGCGCGCCACTATCCGGAAGTTCGCGATGCAGATAACCCCTACCTCGGTTTCCTCACGGCAGTGCTCGACACACAGGCGCAACTGATCGCCCGCTGGATGCACGTTGGATTCGTCCACGGCGTGATGAACACCGACAACATGGCCATTTCGGGGGAGACGATCGACTACGGGCCCTGCGCGTTCCTTGATGCGTACGAGCCGAATGCGGTTTTCAGTTCCATCGACACTCTTGGGCGCTATGCGTACGGCCAGCAGCCAGTGATCGCGCACTGGAACCTCGGCCGGCTTGCCGAGACGCTGCTGCCGTTGATCGATACCGACGAGGAGCGCGCCCTCGGGCTCGCCGGAGACGCCGTCAACGGTTTCGTCGATCGGTATGTGGCGTACTGGCTCGACGGAATGCGGGCGAAGCTCGGTCTCGCCGAGTCGGAGGACGGCGATCTCGAGCTCGCCAACGGTTTTCTTGCCGCGCTCGAGGGGCAGAACGCCGACTACACGCTCGCCTTTCGCCGTTTGTCGGAGGCGGTTCGAGGCGACGACGCACCGCTGCGCGCAGTCCTGGACGACGCTTCCGCATACGACCTTTGGGCGGAGCGCTGGCGGGCACGTCTGTCCCGCGAGAGCGCGAGCGCCGAAGTGCGCTTTGGCGCCATGAACCGGGTGAACCCGATCTACATCCCGCGGAATCACAAGGTTGAGGAGGCCCTGACGGCTGCCCTTGACGGTCAGACACTCGGACCCTTCGAGACTCTGCTCGAGGTCCTCGAGAACCCCTATGAGGAGAAGCAAGGGCTGGAGGCCTACGCAGCTCCGCCGCCCGTGAGCTTCGGACGCTATCGGACCTTCTGCGGAACCTAGCTGTTCGCTCTTGATCGACTCCATCGCGTGGAGAGCTGGTTCCTGAATTCCGTGACGAGCACCAGCGCTCCCGTGAACCCTTGGAGGGAAACACCATGAAATACAACAAGAACCCAACGGCCGTGTCGAGCCTCACACCGGACCAGTATCGAGTGACCCAGGAAGATGGCACTGAGCTTGCCTTCTCAGGGGAATACCTGGACAACAAGGAGCCGGGCATCTACGTCGATTTGGTCTCCGGCGAGCCGCTCTTTGCTTCGACAACCAAGTTCGACAGCGGTTCGGGCTGGCCAAGCTTCACCGAGCCGATCTCGGAGGACTTCGTGGTCGAGAACCATGATCAGAGCCACGGCATGGCGCGGACGGAAGTGCGGTCAGCCAGCGGTGACTGCCACCTCGGGCATGTGTTTCCCGACGGTCCGAGTGAAGGCGGCGGGCTACGCTACTGCATCAACTCAGCAGCCCTTCGCTTCGTCCATGCCGACGATCTCGAGGACGAGGGCTACGGCCAATACAGTCGTCTCTTCTCGCAACAGGAGGCAACTTCATGACACTCCGAGGCGGCAGCAGAGTGTTTCGTTCAGCTGAATCAATCGAAGACGGCCTGAGAGACAAGAGACTCGAGCAGGTAAGCCTTGCTCTTGGGTGATTCTGGGGACCCGACTCCCAGTTTGGGAGCATAGAAGGCGTAGTTCAGACCCGAGTTGGGTATGCGGGCGGAGCTCAACAGTCTCCGGACTACCGTCACATCGGAGATCACGCTGAGTCTGTTCGAGTGATCTTTGATCCGAGCGTTCTTGCCCTCGAAGACGTACTGCGGCAGTACTATTCGATGGTGGGAGGCTCGAGTTCGACGGTCGGTCAATATCGAGCTCAGGTCTTTCCGGTCTCCGGTGAACAAGCGGAGGCGATCCGAGGTCTGGCGAACGGCTCGAAGGTGCCTATCGCCGAGCCTGGAAGTGCCGAGGTGACGTTCTGGCCAGCTGAGGCCTACCACCAAAAGTACCGACTTCGGCGGAACGTGGGCCTCGTGTCGAAGATGGCCGACATCCTCGGTGATCGTTGGGACGAACATGTCTACGCGACGAAGCTCAATGCGGCGAGCGCGCGTGGATTCGACATCAAGCCCTGGTTGGCGGAAATGCCAGCGGCGATCGCGGACGCCTTCAGGCGAAACGGGTGATTCGAAACACCAGGTTCGGAGCGCGCTCTCGATTCAACCCGGTGGCAGGCCTGGCGGCGTCTCGGTGCAGAAAACGCTTCGAGCCGGCGTCAGATCACTTCTCGCTGATCCAAGGTACAACTCGGAAGTGGTGCCGCGGTCGCTCACTAGCGCCCCATGGGAGACCGGCGGCTAGGCTTCCGCGTGCCTCTTCGCGTCGAGAATCCCCGGCCAGGCTTGACCTGTCCGCGACGGCGGCGGGAGTGCGGTAGCGGGTACGCGACGCAGCGAGGGTTCTGCGAAGGAACCTCGCGTACGGCTTCTGGACGTCCTGAGGGCAGTCTCTTCCGTCGACCTAGGTACCCCGACTCCTACCCACTCCTACATTCGTGTGGTACCTCCAATCAGGTACCTCCAATCAGAGAGCGAGCCGGCGACGGCGGCAGGAGGGCGATAGCGGGCATCTGACGCAGCGAGGGTTCTGCGAGGAGCCTCGGGTCCCCCCGCTAGGACACGGGGCGGCTCGTGGTGACCGTACTCTCGCCCGAGGGGCACGGGGCACCGCAGTCGGAGTTCGAGAGAGACCTCTCGCCCGGAGAAGTCATTCTGTAGCGCCCTTCATTTCGGTCGCAGGAGGCGTGATCTAGCCTTCTGTCGAGTCGAGAGGAATCGGATGCATGTATCGACCTGAACGGCGGAGCAAGAAGATCGGACGGACTCAGGGCGGTCGCGTCCAAGACGGAAGGGCAGCGGAGAAGTGGAGCCGAGCATTCGGAGAGGACCTATGGACACGTCTTTCCGAAGCATCAGGCGAGTGCCAGATACTCAGGGAGAACCCGTCGCGCGAGTACTACCACCCCTGTAGCGGACAGGAGTACGTCGCCCTGTTGGGTTCGCTGCCGAAAGACCTAGCTTCGCCTGTCAAAGCGGTCGTACTCCGGCGAACGCCGAAGCTCGATGAAGAGCTCGGAGTCGAGGCGCGCAAGAGGTACTTCTGCATTGTCATGAACTCCTTCCCTCGATCGCGGGAGTACGTATGGCCCGACGCACCCACCCAAGGCGATCGGAGCCACTTCGATCCGTGGTGCAGCGATTGGCAGAGAAGGAGCAACGGACGGTGGGTCTTGCGTTGGACGAAGGACGAAGTCCGTCGTTACTTTCTCTATCATCTGTTCCTTCACGAACTCGGTCATTTCCATCAGCCCGACCTCCATTCGAATTCTCGCCGCGAACAATTCGCTGAACAGTTCGCGTTGGAGTGGGCTCGGAAGCTGGGAGAGTTGTGAACGAGCCGAGCTCTCTGGCGTAGCGGCAACCCTTCAAGGCCTGGTTTTCGGGCGCGACGTGCGGGACACCTCAGTCGCTCCAGGCGTTTGATTTGCGCCTGATTCGTCGCACAAGCGGCTCGAGTCTAGGTCCCTCTCAAAGTGGCTTTGTCCTGCGCCGGAGGACTGGCGCCTAGGCCGCAACTCGGGAGGTCACCGACGGGGAACGTGGTGAGTTGGCTCGAGACATTCGTGTGGTACGTCCCGCTGTGGGCCTGAGAGGGGCAGCAAGATCGTGGCCCCGCAGCGTCGGCCGGTCTGGTTGCCCATCTACCTCGCTGGGGTCGGTTTCTGCAACCTCGATAGATCGAGTCGGCTGAACTTCGTGCCCTTGCGGATCTCGTACAAGAGTTGACGGTAACCTTCGAAAGTGTGACGAAAAGGATTGTCCCTTTGAGCTGCGCTGGGGAAGTAGAAAGCCTCAGCCGAAAGCAGCAGCCGCTCTACTTGTAGCTGGCCGTTGACGCCGAACCTCTTGCGGTATTCGCGAAGCCAGTCGTACCTGAATCGACTTGCCCACTGCTTCTTCAGAAGGGACATCAGTTTGAGGTGGACCTCCGCGCGGCGAACTTGGTTCGAGCGGTACCAGTGGAGCGCAGTACCCATAAGAGGGGACATGAGCATAGCCTGGTCGTAGGAGCCTCTACCGGTCGGTAAAGGGCAGTCCTATACTCCAGTTCGATCATGCAGCCCCTCTGTGCACCCGCCAACCGCTCCGCCCGTCTCGGAGTCCTCCTGCCGCTGATCGTCTTGTTGTCGAGTTGCGGGGCTGTCGAGCCGCAGCCAGTCGCCGCGGATCAGATCGACACCTGGATGTCCTCGCTGTACGAGTGCCGCCTTTTCAACGGTGCTCTGATCGTTTCGGACGCCGGTGAACTGGTGTACTCGAAGGGCCTCGGATCCGCGGATTTCGAGAAGGACATTCCCTTCACGACGAGGACCACCGCGGACACCGGTTCCTATACGAAGGCGATCGTCGCCACGGCGATCTTCGCACTCCAAGAGGAGGGGCGACTCGATATCGAGGACTCCGTCGAGCGATACCTGCCCGCGTTCCCCTATGAGGGCATCCGCATTGTCGACCTGCTGAGCCACAGCTCCGGCATGCCCGACCACGACGTGTTCGAGGGAATTCCAGACCTCCAGATCGAGTGGACCAACGAGTACTTCCTGAACCTATTGGAGCGTTACCGGCCCGAGCTGAGATTCCCAACCGGTTCGCGGATCGAGTACAACGGCCTTGGGTATGACCTGCTGGGCCTGGTGATCGAGCAGGTCAGTGGTCAGTTGTTCGAGGGGCATCTCAGAGACCGGTTCTTTGATCCGCTGGGCATGGCCGATGTCTTCCTCCGGCCGCGTTACTTGGCCGATTGGAAGACCCACCGCACGATCGGTTACGAGTACGTTGGCGACTCGATCGAGTTGAACGACAGCGACGATGACGAAGCGATCTACGGCAGCGCAAATCTCTTCTTTTCGGCCGCGGATCTTCATCAATGGAACCAAGCGTTCCTCGAGGATCCACCGCTGTCGCCGGAGACTCTGACTCGAGCCTTGTCGCCCTACCGGCTCGAGAGCGGAATCGAATCCACTCTGAATCTGCTGAGTCACTACGCGTCGGCCGATTCGAATCGATTCTGGTTCACAGGCCACTGGAAGGGCTTCTACACGATGGTCTACCGAGACCTCGAACAGAGGCGGTCCATTGTCCACGTCACGAACACGTCCATGCCGATGTGGTTGCGGGCGAACCTGGAACTCGAGATCGTCCAGCTTCTCGATGGTGGGCGCGTCAAGCCCAGCGTTCCGGATCTCACCGCGTTGACGGATGACGAACTCGAGTCGGTCGCCGGGACCTACCGAATGTCCGGCCTGGGTGACTGTGAGGTGTCCTACTCGAGCGAGGGGCTCTTCGTCGAGTTCAGCGAGGGTTTGAAGGTCCGTGCCTTCAGAGCCGACCCCGCAGTCTTCTTCGTTCCCGCGCGGGGAGCGTGGCTCTGGTTCAGCAAGGCGGACGATGGGGCCGCGCTGAGCATGTCCTGGACGACGCCCGTGCAACGTTCGAGTGGAGAGAGGCTTCCGGCCCACTCAGTTTGAGCGAGCGCAGTCCTCACTTACGAGCCACTGACGATCAGTCCGAGCTGGCGCGAAGCTCGAAGGTGCCGGTGTCGCGCGTCCTACCGCGGCTCCGAAGTTCGGTGTGCTCGCCCAGCATGACTCCGTCCTCGATTGTCGCGCGCCAAGTCCACCTCCTCGACTTCCAGGAGGCCGTACCGGTCAGCTCGGACGCGTCCTCGAGACGCCCTTCGGCGGTCCCTTGCCAGGCATAGGCACGGCCGTCGAAGCCGAAGCGGAAGGTGACATCCCATTTGTCGTCTCCCTGCGGTGTGAACTCGACGCGAAGGTCGTCCTTGCCACCGTCGCTCCAGTCGTAGTGCCCCGCGAAGGTTTCCGAGTCGGGCTCAGAACCCGACGCTCCGAGGCTGATTGCGGCAAGAAGGACGATCAGGGGCAATAAGGCGCGCGAGGTCGTTTGGGAAGTTGCTTTCATGTCTGTTGGTTCGGTCGATCGAGCAGATTGGATTCTTGAGGCACCACCGCCGTGGTGGGCTGCGGTTTGTCGCCGCCATGTTGTCAGCGTTGTGCCCGGCGTGCACGCTGTGGCGATCGAGACCACTCGTCAGTGGGTCACTCGCCTGCCGCAGTCTCACCCAAAAAAGGGCATCCTCCGACTCTTGTGAAGGCTGCGAGCCAGACCACAGCCGGCTAGCTGCCCGTCGCCTATTCTGGTTGGCGCAGGTTTGGTCGCGCCGGCCCTTGTCGCGGCGGTTGGTTCACGCTAGATGATCCCGGGCCTCGAACGGGGGCGCAGCGCTTTTCGGATGGACATGTCGAGCTACAGTGCCGATATCCCGAGGCTCCGCTGGCGCCTGGCGCACGCCGTCCTGACTCTCACGCTGGCGGCAGGGAGCCTCTCGGCCGCGTCTGACGGGCGGCCGACCTGGCCCTGCGAGGAGCCGGTCTGTCGACCTGCGCCGACAGACGGCTTGATCGCGGTGGCCTTCGCCCCCGACGTGCTTGCTGACTACCTTCTCGATGTGCCGACAGAGTCACGGGTGGAGTACTTCCCCTACGGCACCCGGCACGCTTATCGCGACTCTGAGGGCACCGAGCGCCTCACGATTCTGTTCCGCCTGTATCCAACGATTGCCGGCGCGCAGCGGGATATGGGACCGGGCCCTGCGGTGTCTGACGGCCGGCCTCAGATCCTCGAGGCCACTGAGTCGGGTCGCCGGAGCTACGTCGGGTTGTTCGGAGAACGTCAGGCGAACTACCGCAGTCGAAACCTATTCGTCTCGCTTGGTTTTGCGGAGACTCAGCTGCCGGCCGACCTGCTCTGGCTGCAGCAGACGCTGCCTCCCGCGGTCGACGCTGCGACAACGCTCTCGGAAGAGGTGCCCGCCTCGCAGATCGATGTTCTGGGCATCGTCCCCGAACACAACCGATCGGGCGCCCAGAGCGCTCCTCGCATGGGCCGCAGCCTGCTTCTTCGAGCACCGGCGGGCGAGCCTGTCTTCGCAATCTCTCCTCGAGGCTGGTCCTCCAAATGGGTCGACGCCATCGACAGCACGGGAACGTACGAAATCAGCTTGCCGATTCGGTCCAGCGCGACGCTCAACATTCTGGACGGAACGGGCCGAGTTCGTACGGTTGTCGTCGACGAAAGCGCTCTCATCCCGATCCTCCCAGCCCGCCTCTCGCGCACCTGGAAGGACCTTACCGACGCCGAGAAGAGCCGACTTCGGCAAGCCTACTGGGAATCGCCGACCTGGGAGCGCCATCACATTCTGAAACGCCTTCTGGTCGGCTTTTCGGACGCTGTCGCCTTCTTGCGGACCGTTGCTGTGAGGGATGGCGAGATTGAGATGCGACGGTTGGCGCTTTGGCACCTGCGGCACGACCCAAGAGAGCTCTGGCCAATCGCCGAAGGCTCCGACTCGCCCCTGCTGCGCCTCGAAGCACTGGTCTATCTTGGCTACGGCCACCACCTCCGCACCGAAGAACAGAGAACGGCTGCGAGGACTCTCGCGATGTCGATCGCGATCGGCGATAGCGTCGTTCTCGAGCGCCGAAGAGAAGCCGCTCTCGCCCTCTGCTGCGACGACAGTATCGAGAGGGGCGAGCTGGAGTCCTCGGTGCAGAGACTCCTGCCTCTCTACCGGCCGCTCTGGGCCGGTGAGCACAGCGCGCGACCTTGAGGCCAGCGTCCGAGGGTTTCGGGTGGTGCTGCCCGATTCTCGAGATCAGTGTCTCGGTCGTGGGGCTTCTTCCGCGTCAGGGAGGCGCTCGAGAATCTGGTCGAGTGCGTCGCGGTCGTAGAGGTAGCCACCTTTGACCACCGCTCGGATGCCCTTCGTGTTGCGAATGTCCTGGAGGGGGTTGGCCTCGAGCAAGACGAAGTCTGCGATTTTGCCCACCGAGACGGTGCCAAGGGAGTCCGCCATCCCGAGATACTCGGCCGGCGCAGTCGTTGCGGCGCGCAGAGCGTCTCTCGGAGTCAGCCCCGCATCGACCAGAAGGGCAAGCTCGTCGTGGATGGAGAACCCCGGAACACAGTAGACGTCGCCGGAGTCGGTACCGGCGAGGATCGGGAGCTGTGCTCTGTGGAGCCTGCCGGCAAGTTCCTGTTCCTCTGCGTATCGCTTCCTGACCTCATCGAAGTTGTCCTTTTCGAGTCGGCCCAATCGGATCTCCTCCCATTCGGCGAGTAGATAGTCCGGCGCATAGCGCGGGGTGTCTCCGATGAGCTCGAGGCGGTCGAACCACGACCTGTTCCGTCTGACGAGCAGGGTCGGCGTGTGCCAGGTCTGCTCGGCCTGGAGTGCTGCGAGAAGGCTCTCGCACTCGGCCGGTTCGAGTTCCGCGCAGAGGCCGCCGATCTCGACCCTCATGTGCTCGATGCTGCGCATGCCGAGAGCCGCGGCCTCCAAGGTTCCGACCTCGGGCGGTACATGCCCGGCGACCGGCAGCTCGTGCGTCTTCGCCTCCTCGAGGATGGCGACGAAGACCTCGCGCGGGAGGTGGAGATAGACCTTGATGAAGTCTACGCCTCCCTTCGCGAGATCGGCCACCACTCGTCGGGCGTGGTCTGGAGAATCGACAACTGTGCCAGCCCGGGGGTCGATCTCGAACGGGTTGAGCCACGGGCCCGACGCGACAATTCTCGGGTGGAGCGGTGAGTCGTACTGTCCACCCGATCGAACACTCTGCAGCACGTCGAGCGTTCCCCCCATGTCGCGTATTCCGGTGACTCCGTTTGCGAGGAAGAGCTGGAGGTAGCCGTCCCGGACGAACGGCTGCCACAGGACGTGCGTATGCATGTCCCACAGTCCGGGAATCACGTAAGCATTGCGACCGTCATAGGTGGCCGCGCCGGACGCTGGCGGCTTGTCGTTCGAGCCTCCGACCCACTCGATGCGTCCATCTCTGACGAGAATGGCGGCGTTCTCGACCGGCGGCGCGTCTGTTGCGGTGATGACCGTGACGTTCTCGATCAGGAGGTCGCGGTCCGTCCCGAGTGCTTCGCTCGGCTGGTCGCGATTGCAGGCGCCGAGCGACAGGAGGCTCAGCACCACGAAGAGGCGGCAAGACGTCCGAATCTGTCTCGAGCCGATGAAACCAGGCGGTTTGCAATTGCCTGGAGTCGTAAGAAGGGGGCGTCTGTTTGGCAACCTTGGTCCTGGTCCTTGTGTCGGCGCATTCGCAGATTCGCGCGCTCGCCTAGCGACGAGTCGGAGCCGATCATGGAGGTCAGTACGCCGGTGGAGTGCTGACCCGTCTACGGCTCCGTCGGTCGGTAAACCACCGCGGTTGTATAGGAGCGCTCGTTCGAGTTCCAACCGGTATCGTTGTTGGCGTCCGCGCAGAGCCCGACTACGTAGGACCCGTCGAGTCCGGCAATCTTGGCCGATAGTCCGAAGGGGTATCGTGAGTCCTCCGTAACCCTCAGGCCGAAGATCCCGGCTCCGATGTTGGTGGGAATGTCGCCGGGCATGTCGGCCAAGCGGTAGCAGACCCAGAGGTTCAGACTGGCCGCTCCGCCGACGGCAGTGCTGCCCAGGCCCTTGTAAGAATGGATGAGGACCTCCTCGCCGGGTTCGACCGTGACTGGGACCGGCTCTGCTACGAACATGCGGGTGGTGCCTGTCGGGCTGGCACCGAGCCCGCTCGAGAACACCACGGACCGTATTCCGACGTTGGTCAAGCCGCCGCCGTCGCCGGTGAATGTGGCTGCGGTCGCGTTGCCCAAGGCGTCGACCGAGAAGCCTCCGACCCCGGCAGCGTTGGCCGCAGATGGTGCCGGCGAGCCGGCATCCTGGTGGCTCGAGACTCCGGTGGGCGCGGCCAGCTGATTTCCTTCGGCGGCTCGTTCGCGGTTCTCTTCCGGTCCGGTTTCCTCGAGCCCCTCTTGTCTGAGGTACTCCTGAACCACTGAGAGCGCCTCTTCGAGCTCCAGAGGGTGCTCAGGTACTCGAAAGACAGCGGGCTCGGACCAGCCTTCGTCCGCTCCGCCGGTGAGCCCTCGCACGGTCCAGCCATAAGTTCGGTTCGTCTCGAGGCAACGGTCTGCGTCGGGCGTCCAGGAGCTGGCAGCGCGCGGGAGCGTCTGTTCGAGCGCCGGCTTCTGTGATGCCAATCCGGACTCGTCGATCAGAAAGGCTTTGAGCTGGTAGCCGCTCGCGCCCTCGACAGCGGTCCAGGAGAAGGTCGGGCACCGGCCGGGCACTGAGGTCACTCGCTCGAGTGTCCCGGGTGAGACCGGCAGCGCGGACCCGGCTCCGAAGGCTGCGCTCGCACTCGCGCTCAGAAGAAGCAGCGCCGCCAGGGAGGTTCGTCCTCTCGAGGAACTCCCGTTCCCGGGCCGACGTTCGGAGGCTCGTTTCCGGATCAGACGTTCTTGGAGCATGATCGTTCCTCCTACTATTCGGTCGCTCGAGCTGGATCGCTCGCCTCTTCATGATAGCCGCGCTCGTGCGCGGGTGGCGCCGACCAGAGCACCTTGGTACCTCGCGCGCCCGGGCCGTGGTCGCCCCGGGATCTTCGTACGACCTCCGTAATTCTGGCTCAGGATTGCTCCGCGAGGGCAGCTGAGAAGGCCCGAACGGGGCCTAGGGAGGACGTTACGCCGGTTCCCAAGTCCGCAAGCGATTGAGGTCAGGTGCCCGCAAGGGGGCGTGGTTGTTCACTGGGCCCCCGTCTAGGTGAGGCCGCCCGCGTAGAGCTGAGCCACGAGGAGCAGGTGCCCGGTCGAGTGCGCGAGGATCATGATCCAGAGATTGCGCCCGCAGAGTACGTAGGCGGTGCCCCAGACGGCGCCCATCACGGTTGTCACGATCATGCCCCCAACGCCCCACCCGAAGTGGACGGAGCCGAAGATCAATGACTGAACCAGGACCGTGGCGACGGTACCGGTTCGATGGCGCCCGAAGACGGCATCGAGGCGGCCCATCAGGAAGCCTCGGTAGATGATCTCTTCCGGGATCGAGGCGCTGAACGGCAGGACCAGAGCCAACGTCAGCGCTGCGCGGAGGTTCCCGGTCACTCCAGCGTGTCGGGACAGATCCGGCGCCGGGAGCTCGATGAAGAAGCCGACGAGCCGGGGCACGAGGACCTGCATCGCAAAGTAGGCAGCCAGGATGCCGACGACCCAGAGCGGGACCGTGAGCCAACTTCTGGGACGAACAAGCCCCAAGCCGCGGAGGCTGCCGCCTCGAAAGTAGACGAGAGCCACTGCCGTGGCCATTCCCGCGAGAACTGCAGTCACCCCTCGAGAGTCCTCGCCCCAGTTCACCAATCCTCGGCTTCGCATCCAGCTCTCGATCGCGAAGAGGAGCGCGGAGCTTGCGATCACAAGGAGGATGTCGGAGATCGCCTGTCGCGCGGACAGCGGGCGAGAAGAGGCTTCGTTCGAGGGCCCTGTAGCTACGTTCGTCATGTTTGATCCTCCTTGTATCGTGTAGTCGAGGGGCAAGCTCGCCACACAGTTGAGATAACGACGTAGTTGCCCTACGATAACGCCGTTATATGGTTTCACTCTCGACACGAGATCGCATCAAGGAGGTCGCGCTGGAGCTCTTCCGTGAGGAAGGCTTTGCCCGAACCTCGATCGGGGCGATCGAGTCTGCGGCCGGACTGGCGCCCCGAGCCGGTACGTTCTACCGGTATTTCGAGAGCAAGCGTGCGCTGCTGGAAGAGATTGCGGAGTCCTCGATCGTGGAGTCGCCCGAGGAGTTCGACTTCGACTCCTTGCGCCTCTACGGCGACACCAGGAGCGAGCTGGTCGCGATCGCCCAGACCTACAACAGGGCGGCCGAGCGTCAGGCGCCGTACGCCAGGTTGATCGAGGAGTATCGCCTTCTCGAAGGGGCGAGGGAGATGGAGGAGGCTGTCAACGAACGGATGCTCGAGGCTCTCGTCTCCTGGCTCGGCACAAAGCCGATGGCTCGCGGCAGAGCGGCGGATCAGCTCGCCGGCCTGGCCGTCACCGTCTTCGGCTCGTGGCTCTTTTACCTAGGGAAGCTCCAGCAGGGGATCGAGCTGGAGGCGCTCGCACGAGACGCGTACCTCGACGAGTGGGCGAGTTTCTGGGCGCGGACGCTCGACAACGAGGGGTAGGCGCAACTCCAGGTCGAGTCGATGTAGCGGCGCACGGCTCGCCGGACCGAGGCCGGCCTTGGAGGGAAAGTCCCTTGCGGGTTGGCGCCGCACCGCAAGCGCGCTCGAGTCCGGGACCGGAGGGGTGAGCAGCGCTTGCCTCTCTCTGAGGACTTTTTGCGGAGCCATCGTCGCGGAGGAGAAGGCCTGCGGATCTGACCTGAGCGTTGTTTTCTGTTGATTCAAGATTGCATGATCTATATCATTAGAACGTGAACGGCATCGACCCCTCGAGCCCGGTCCCGTTGTACCACCAGATCGCACAGCTCATTCGAGCTCGAATCCTCGGCGGCCAGCTCGCTCCGGGCGACATTCTCGAGCCGTTGAGAGAGGCGGCAGCGGAGTGGCAAGTCAACTTCCATACCGTCCGCCACGCCTATGCTGAACTCGCTCGCGAGGGGCTTGTCGAGATGCGCGGGCCGAGGGGAACGCACGTCATCGGAGCTGCGACTTCGACCCGCCTGCGCAAGGAACCGGAACCCGAAGCCGGTCGCGGCGTCGAGAGGTTTCTCTCCGAGACGCTGCGCCGGGCGAGCGCCGACTTCGACCTGTCTCCCGCGGAACTCGCTGACCGGCTCGTTGGGGCCGCAGTTGATGCCCCCAAGTCACAGGTCTACGTCCTCGAATGCAGTGAACACCAGTGCCGGGACCTCAGTCGGCAGATCGAATCTCTATGGGCTGTCGAAGCTGAGCCGTGGTGCCTCGAACGGGAAGAGGAGCCTCCGAGTCGGGACCTCATAGCCACCCATTTCCACTACAACGAGATTCGCCTTCGTTGGCCGGAGCGCCTGTCGGAGGTCTTCTTTGTTCCGATCTCGCCCGACCCGGCGCTCAGAGCTGAGATCGAGCGCCGGACCGGCGCCCGAGAAGACTCGACCTTGACGCTCTG
Organism: Candidatus Multivoradales bacterium; assembly: GCA_965212505.1. Lineage (GTDB taxonomy): Bacteria > Acidobacteriota > Thermoanaerobaculia > Multivoradales > JAHEKO01 > JAHEKO01. Next base: position 2,487,163 of record OZ243123.1, on the reverse strand, counting down.
TGAGCGCGACGAGCCGACGGCAGCTGCCGTGGCCGCCGATCTCTCGGTTGCATTGCCTCCGCACGAGTTCCCGCTCCGAACCGAGTTGGTCGAGCTAGACGCCGGCTCACAGCACGATGTCGCTAGCCCGTTCGAAAGCGTGGAAGGAGATCTCCTGCTTCTGCCGCCCCGCATCTGGGGTGCGCTGACCGCTCGACAGCGAGCGAGCGACCGCCTGATCGAAGTGCGCTATCTCTATGACCGCACCGTACTCCAAGAAACGGCGGCCCGGCTCCGTTGGGCGCCCGCCGACTAGCTAGAGGGAGCCTGCCGATGTCTGTTCCGAAGCGTCGATCCTTCCTGACGACGATGATCGCTTGTCAAGCTGTGGCCCTGATCGGCGTCGCCCTGATTCTCAGCGTTGGATGCTCGCGAGCCGAAACGAGCGCGCGTGCTGTCGAAGTTGATTCCCTCGAAGCCGCCAAGCGTGCCTACTTCCAGTTCGATAAGGAGAGCGCGGCGGCGATCCTCGCACGAATCCGTCAGAACGAAGCCGCGGCGCCTGCGGACAGAGTGGCTGCCGGCCGGAGGCTGTCTCGCATCACTGCACTCTTCGACCAGGACATCGCTCGCGCGAGGACGCTGTTAGCCGAAGCGGCAGCGCTTGAGACCGATCAGGTGCCCCTCCTCCTCGGGCTAGCTCAGCTCGAGCGGGACGCCGGCGACTACCGAGCTGCGAGAGACGCTGCGGACCGCGCAGCAGTCCAGGCCGAAACAGCGCCCGAGCGATATGACGCTGCTACCGAGTTTGCATGGGCCGCAGCGACCGAGGCGGTCGACATGGTCTTCGACGACCAGTTGAGCCGCCTCGAGCTCGACCTCCTCGTCGATGCCCTCGCTCGCATCGAGCCGGTCTTGGACGAGCGCCGTGGACTCCTGGCCCCATCTCTCATTCAACTCGAGTTGGCGCTCGTGCTCGGCGACGGGCCGCGGGCTCTCGACGCGTGGACTTCCTACTTCCACATTCCGCCAGGGACTTCGCCTACGGGCGTTCTGGCCGCTCCCGCCCGAGACCTCGAGCGGCTCTTGCCGAATTGGCGAGGGCAGCCGCTCGACGACGCGGTGCGAATGGAAGTCGCTCTCGCTCTTGCCGGCTCGCGCATGTACCGGGCGGCAGCGCTCGTTGCGAAGCTGGATCCTGACGGCACAACGGAGTCCGAACCTCAGGCGCAGGAGATGCTCGCCTACTACCAATTTCTCTTGGCGGTTGGCGACCGAACGACCGCCTTCTACCGTGGCGCTGCTGCCGGAAACGGGGAGCAGGCGGCCTTCCTTTCGAACCTCGAGCGCGAGGCGCGATCGCTCTGGCCACGGCTGAGTTGGCCCAACGGCCCCCCGGAATTCTCGACCGAGCGATTCCAATCCGAGATCGAACAACGATTTGGCGCGGAGGTACATCTCAAGACGGCCAACGGTCACTTCGGTTTGCACATGGGGCACCGCGTCGTCGACGAGGAGTACCGAGTCGAGCAGTACGGAAAAGAGGCGGCGCTGCGGTTCATCGCGCTCGATTTCATGGTCTCGAACGGCTACTCGAGCTGGTTCTGGGATGGCCAGGCTCAGGTCGGCGGCTGGGCGGACAATCCCACCATCACGCAGGTTCGCAGCGCCTACGCGGGAGGCGGCATTCGGGCCTGGGAGGAGTTGAGCGACGCCAAGAAGCGGCGTGAGGTGGAGGAGAAGATCGCCGAGTTGGCGGTGAAGGACGTCGAGCTCGCTCGAGACGACCCCTATGCCTACCTGCCGGGGCTCGCGGCTCGCATCCTGGCTCGATCCGGCCAACGCCTGCTCGATCGACTCGAAGATGGTGGCCTCGAGGGCGCAGAGCTTCGCCTCGGCTTCATCGCCGAGGTCGAGCGTCTGAGTGTCGAGTCGAGCATCGTGGCGCATGAAGGGCGGCACGCCATCGAAGAGCGTCACCCGCTGAACTTCAGCCGGCGCGGCTCCCAGAAGGAGTACCTCGCCAAGCTCTCCGAGGTTGCGTTTTCCTCCTCTCCCTTCCGAGCGATTACCGATGGAATTCTCGCCCCGAACGTCGGTGACGGTACGTCACATGGAGATGCCAATCGCCGTCTCTTGAAGGGGCTCGTGAAGTGGATGGAAAAGAACCGCACGTCGATCGAGAGGCTCGACCCCGAACTTCCCCTCCTGCCCCAACTTGACCTGTTGACCGAGGATCAGCTCAAGCGAGCGATTCGCTCGCTGGATCCGCGCGCCTCGTAGCCCGCCGGGAGGGGGGAGCGATTGCGCGGTAGCAGTGCGTGAGCGACGAGCTCCGCCAGGAAGCGGCGAACACAAATTGAAAGGGCAACCAAGTGCGCCGCCAGGCGTCCAACTCAGAGAACCTACCGAAAGGGGATCTGAGAGATGGAGATGTCTGCTTACTGTTCGTATCGGCTGTGGCCGGCGCTTCTGATCCTGATCCTGCCGGCTCTGAGTTCTTCAGCAGGAGCTCAGGAGTCGGCCCTTCGACTTCCGTTCGCGGCCGACAGTCGCTACTCGGTCTTGCAGAGCTTCGACGGTCCCTACGGTCATTCCGAGGCCACCGAGTTCGCCGTAGATTTCCAGATGCCGATCGGCACCCCCATCGTGGCGGCGCGCGGTGGGACGGTCGTAGCGGTTGTCGAGGCTCACGGCAACGCCGAGCCGCGCAAGCCAGAGCCGGGCAAGGAGAACTACGTGGTCATCGACCATGGGGACGGTACCTTCGGGCGCTATTACCACCTCGACGAGTTAGGGGTAGACGTCGACCTCGGAGTGGAGGTCGAGGTCGGCGCCGCGTTGGGTCGGTCCGGGAACTCAGGCGCCAGTTTTGGTCCGCACCTGCACTTCGACGTCACCGAGGGGTGTTACGAGTGGGGGTGTCAAACGATCCACTTTCGGTTCAGTGGCGTCGCGGACGACCCACTCGTGGCGGGTGAGAGTTACGGGGGGGCAGATCAGGAGGCGCCAGTGGGTGTTGCTGATGGACCCTGATCAAAGGGCGTTGTGAGTTCGGTGGGCGCCGCACCGTTGCGAGGAGCGAAGATCGAATGCGGTTGGACTGCTCCGGGTGGGGGAACGGACTCGCCTCCATCGATGGGCGGCCGGACCCGGTGCGCTCGTCGGAGCCTCTACCCGGTGCGGAGGATGCTCTCCATCTTCTTCCCCCGGGCGAGTTCATCCACCAGTTTGTCCAGGTACCGGCCCTTCCGCGTGAGCGGGTTCTCGATCTCTTCGACCCGGTAGCCGCAGATGACGCCCGTGATGAGGTGCGCGTTCGGGTGGATTGTCGCGTGCTGAAAGAACTCTTCGAAGGTCACCTCGTCGTCGATGAGCTGCTGTAGCTGCTTGTCATCGAAGCCGGTCAGCCAGTGGATGACCTGGTGCAGCTCTTCCTTGGTCCGGCCCTTCTTCTCGACCTTCGTCACGTAGTGCGGATAGACCGAAAAGAACTTCAGTTTCGCGACTCGCTCATCGTGCTCGGGTGTTGTTGTCGGCATGGGTTGATCTCCGCCCCGTTTCCTGGCGTGTTTGGGTTGCTCGACCATTATAGGGAGCGTCCCTCCGGTGGAGGCGGCCTGGGTCTCCAGACCGCTTCCGCGGTTGGAAGTCTCGTCCCGTCGCTCTAAACCCTTGCCGAGGGATGGGCGTCGTACCGTCAGGAATCGGTACCGTTTGTGCGCCGAGGGCGCCGATTGCGTCGGCGTCGGGAATGGCAGCGTTTACCGGAATCCCTACGGGACAGGAATCGGCCTCGAGTGGGTCTCTCATCAAAAGGAGTTGCCAGTTGAAGTGGATCGTCGTGTCGCTCTCGCTCCCGATCGTTTCGCTCCTCGGTGGGTGCCAGGAAAATGTACCTGTCCCTTCCGAGGTGGACGACGGCCTCTTCGTCTACTCGGATCTCGACAACTTTCAGACCGCCCACCAAGCCATCCTCGAGGGGCAGGACCCGATCGTCGCTCTCCAACAGCACTACTTCGACCAGGCGTCCGCAGGGCTCCGGGAGTTCGCCGAAGAGTTCAGTCTGGATGCTCGAACGCTGAGTGCAAAGATCGAGGAATATCCGCGCTACTACGGATCGTTGGTCGACCTGGAGGACAGGCTCCGCGCGTTGGAGCCGGTCACGCGGGCGGCCCTCGAGCGCTTCTCGGAGTTGGTTCCCCAGGCGAATATCCCCCCGACCTACTACGTCATCGGGGCCCTCCGGGCGGGGGGGACGGGAGGCCGAGCTGGAATGCTGATTGGCGCGGAGATCTACGCGGCCGATCAAGAGGTCGATCTCTCAGAGTTCGAGAACTCGAGGCGGCTCTATCCAACGGCGAAGGTTCCCCATCTGGTGGCCCACGAGCTGACCCACTATGTCCAGGTGGCGATCCAGGGTGAGGAGGTCTACGGCTCGATCTACCGGGACCCGGAGTCGCTGCTGGAGCTGTCGATTCGAGAAGGCTCAGCTGAGTTGATGGCACTGCTGAGCTCCGGAGCACACATCAACCCGGAGGCCGAGGCGTACGGGACGGTTCACGAGCGCGAGCTCTGGAACGCCTTCCAGGTCGATATCGCGGAGCCCGGTACCGGAGATTGGATGTTCTACAAGCCGCAGGTGCGCACGGAGTGGCCGGTCGACCTCGGATATTGGATCGGCATGAGAATCACGCAGAGTTACTACGAGAACGCTCACGACAAGACCGAGGCGATCCAGGAGATCCTCGGTGTGACGGACTACGAGCTTCTCTTGGAGCAGAGCCGCTATGGGGAGAGCTTCGAGTGACCAGGCCTTCGGCTCGTCGGTCAGGGACCAGAAGGGTGTTGCAGCCTCCGGTGCCTGCACTCGACGTTTGCCCGGCGTCCCTCATTCCCCCCACGGCTCCGCCCGAACCGTCGCGAACTTCATCCCCGGTTTGAAGATCGCTGTGTAGATCCGAGCTCGCACCGGCAGCTCGCCGGTCTCGACATATGACTTCAGAGCGCTCAATGCGATTGGGTGCGCCTTCCGGAACCGGCGATAGGTCGTGGTCTCGCCTTGAAACTGGTCGTGGACCAGGAGCACGCGGGTGCCGGCAGCGACGGCTTCCAGCTCGACGGTGATTCGGCTCGGAGGATCGGTGAGGTCAGCCGCCTCGAAGGTCTGCGCGAATCGATCGGGGTGCTCGATGGTGAGAATCTCACCGCTAGCGAGCAGCCGCTCTCGGTTGTCGGTCACAAATCGCCAGCGACCTCCTGGGTGCATCTCGGCCTCGAGGATTGCGTCGAAGTAGTAGGGGATGGGCACGTCCGTGTTGGTAAAGGCACGCCAGAGGGTGCTTTGCGGAGCGGCGGCGACGAACTCGCAGTGCAAGGAGCGAGCATCGTCCGCCGAGGTCTCAACGCAGGTGACGACAGAGCCGCTGAATAGCCACACCGCTCCGATCGTGACGACGCTCAGGAGACCGAACGCGATGAGGAGGACCCGTTTCCAGGGCTTCCCACTGGATCGGCCGACTGGAATCGTGGCCCGTTCGGGAGTCATGTCGCTGGGCTGGCCTCGGCCGCTAGTCCCACCATCTGGTGTCTGCATCGTTCTCCTTCCGCTGGTTGCTACAGTAACGTCAGTGCAGCCTGGGCGAGAGATCAGCAAACCGTTCGTGCGCTCGATGGGCTGCGCGGCGGTGCTGCTTTCGGTTCTGGTTGGCTGTGGGCAAGCTGACCCGCAGCCCCAAGCGTCGATGATTGTGCTCGCGGACGTCACCGTGATCGACGGTTCGGGGGCGCCTCCGTTGCCTCGCCAGACCCTCGTTTTGCGCGGCGACCGGATCGCGGACCTCGGTCCGGTGGGGGAGGTGGATTTTGACGGCGACGCCGAGGTCCTCGATCTCTCCGGACGCTATGTGATCCCTGGATTCGTGGACCTTCACGTCCACTTTCCCGAGGATCGCTCGGTTCACCAGGCGATGCTCGATCGACTGTTGGAGTACGGGGTGACGACCATACTCAATCCGGGCGCCCGTCCCGGCGCCGGCGTCGCCTTGCGACGGCGCATTCGGGAGGGAGAGCACCGAGGTCCGCACATGTTCACTGCCGGCCCCATCGTCGACTTGAAGCCGACGGAAGAGGGTCTTGCGGGCTGGGCGACAGAGGTGACGACGGAGGTGGAGATACGCCAAGCGGTGCGGGAGCAGGCTGCAGCGGGTGTCGACTTCATCAAGCTCTATCACCGGCTACCGCCAGCCCTTGTCGCGAAAGCTGTCGAGGAGGCGCACCAGCGTGAGCTGCCCGTGATCGGGCACATGACGACGACGACCTGGGCAGAGGCGGCGCGCGCAGGAGTCGACATGTTGGTCCACTCCGGGTGGGGCACCAACATGGACGAGGTCGTCAACCTGGAAGATCCCGACAGTGCCACGGACACGGAGTGGTACCAGGCCTACGCCGATGCACCAAATGGCGAGCGCTTTGCGGCGCTCGTCGAAGTCTTGGTCTCAACCGGTGTCGTGGTCGTGCCCACGGTCTCGATCACCCAAGCCTCGGGCCTCGGGGCGGACGCCTCGCTCCTGCCTCTGTTCCAGGTCGAACTTGCTCCCGACGCCGACGTCGCCGATTGGTGGAGCGAGGGCTGGCGCGAGCGTCATCCCCAGTACGGCCCCGACAGCGAGGAAGAAGCCGAGATGATGGCGACCGTCTACGTTCCCGGTGCCCTCGCCATTCTCCGCGCGTATGCCGAGCGTGGTGTGACGCTCGCAGTCGGTACAGATGTCGGGAACTCCTGGATGACGCCCGGCGTCGTCTATCACCACGAACTTGGCCTCTACCAAGAGGCGGGCATCTCCCCGCTGGAGATCCTCACGATGGCGACCCGCAACGGCGCCGAGGCCTTGGGCATTCTCGACGAGGTCGGGACCATCGCTGTGGGGAAGCGGGCCGATCTCGTGGTGCTCCGAGAAGATCCGAGTCGCGACATCCGCAACACGCGGTCTCTGGAGGCGATCTTTGTCGCTGGAGATCGAGTACCGGAGGTAGGTGGGTCGGAGCGGTGAACCGGTATCTTCCTCGCAATCGGTCGTTTCCGAATAGATTGGCTCCGTAGACGCGCTCCCCCCGATCCCCTATACTGGAAGCTCTCCGAGACTCCTCGGAGCCCGGCGCTCAACAGGATCTCTACCTCGGGTCGCGCCGCCCCCCCAACACCCCCCTTACCTATCGCTGTTGTGTGGGAAGGACCTCGGTGGACGTGCGCCGTCGTATCGGTGCTGCGCCCCGGAGTGAGAGATGAGTATGCAGACTCGAATTCGCGAGCCACAGAACGGGTTCGCTCAGTTTGACCTAGACACGAGGCTCGGTCGCGGGATTCACGCGGCCGGTTTCGAACAACCCAGACCCATTCAGACGGAAGCGGTTCCCGCCGCGCTGGAAGGTCGTGACGTTCTCGGCCTCGCCCAGACCGGAACGGGCAAGACGGCTGCGTTTGCACTGCCGGCGATCGAGCGCCTTCTGGCCCGGCCTGGAAGCGGCCCGCGCGTGTTGATCGTGGCGCCGACGCGAGAGCTGGCGGCCCAGATCGGTAGCGAGATCGAAAGCCTGGCTCGCTTTACCAACCTTCGCGTGGCCACTGTCTTCGGCGGCGTATCGGTGTTCGCCCAGCGGAAGGCGCTTTCGAAGAGACCGCAGATTCTGGTCGCCTGCCCTGGCAGGCTGCTCGATCTGGTCGGTCAGGGGATCGTCCATCTCGAGCGAATCGAGATGCTCGTGTTGGACGAGGCGGACCACATGTTCGACATGGGCTTCTTGCCCGACATTCGGCAGATCCTCTCCATGCTGCCGCAGGACCGCCAGACGCTCTTGTTCTCGGCCACCATGCCCAAGGAGATCCGTCGGCTTGCCGATCAGGTCCTGGCAGATCCGGTGGTCGTCGACGTGGCTCACAACACGCGGCTCGCAACCATCGAGCACGCTCTCTATCCAGTCGATGGCTCGCAGAAGCTACCGCTCCTCAAGGCCATCCTCGCGGAGGGAGAGTTGAGCTCGGCGATCGTCTTCACTCGCACCAAGCACCGAGCTCGTCGGCTGGCGCAGCAGCTCGAGCGGGCCGGCTATCGGGCGGTCGCGCTCCAGGGGAACATGTCCCAGGGCCAGCGCGAACGGGCGATGAACGGCTTCCGAAAGGGGAAGTTCGATGTCCTGGTAGCGACCGACATCGCCGCTCGAGGCATCGACGTGCAGCAGGTCTCGCACGTCGTGAACTTCGATATGCCGAACACGCCGGACGCCTACACCCATCGCATCGGACGCACGGGTCGCGCTGACCGCCACGGGAAGGCCTACACGTTTGTCACCGCGGAAGATCGCTCCATGGTGCGGGAGGTCGAGCGGCGACTCAAGATGCCGATCCCGCGTCGTGAGGTGCAAGGAATCGAGAGCATTTCGTTCCCGAAGTCGGTGGCGGGAGACAGTTCGCCCAAGCGTCGGACTCCGAGCGACCGACCGCCGTCCAGGCGTCGACGCCGGCGACCTCGTCGGCGCTAGACGACAAGAACCCGGGGGGTGGCGACCCGCCCCCCGGCTAGTTGTCGCGCGCGATCTCGCGGAGGTGGATCTCGCCTCCGTACAGGAGATGAGGGCTGGTCTCGGCCAGTGCGACCGCGTCGTCCCAACTCTCGGCACGAACCACGAAGAATCCTGTAGGGGCCTGGCGCCGGAGGCCTGACGAGACGGCCGGCGAGCCGGTCTCGTCGAGGTAGAGGCGGCGCGCTTCGCCCTGGAGTCTCTGGGCCGCGACGAAGCGGCCCTTCGTTTCGAGCCTTCTCGCCCAGGTTCGGTATTCGCCGACAAGCTCTGGGACACTCTTCGTGGTGCGGAGCCCGTTCGGCTCGCTCAGGAGGAGCAGGTATTGCTTGTCAGCCACGCCCGCGCCGGGCCGCTCGTCGAATAGCTCGTGGGCTATCCAGCCGGCGAGGGCCGACACCAGGAGCGCTGCCGCCGCTGCAGCCCATCGCCAGCCCTCGCTACGGCGGCTGAACACGGGTTGTTGGATCAGGCCTTCTTCTCGAAGAGTGGCGACCACACGCTCTTCGAGCTCTGGCGGCGGCTCGTGAGGGCGACCCAGGTCTCGGAGGTCTCTGAGATCGGCGTCGTCGTATGAGGTCATTTTGGAGTCCCATGGTTGTGGTGCGAGGTCCGGTGGCGCCGCAAGCTGCGGCGTGCTTCGAACAGGCGACTCTTGGAAGTTCCGGGTGCTATCCCCAGAAGGTCGCCGATCTCGTCGTGGGTATACCCCTCGATGACGTAGAGGACCAAGACGATTCGCTGGTGTTCGGGTAGCGACGCGAGCAGTCGACCCAGATCGAGATGACCGTCGGCCGAGGGGGCGACCGTGGGCTCCTCGATCTCCGATGGCTGGGGGGCGTTGGGCCTACGTTTTCTCATCAGCTCCCGGCAGCAGTTGACGACGAAGCCGCCGAGCCAAGTCTTGAGCGCCGACTGCCAGCGGAAGTTCGGCAGCTTCTGTGCGGCCCGGAGCCAGGCCTCCTGCAAAGCCTCCTCGGCCTCGCTTCGCTGGCCGCCAGAAACTCGCATGGCTAGCCCAAACAGATAGGGGGAGTGGGTGCGATAGAGCTCCCGGAAGGCCTCTTCCCCTCGAGTTCTGAGGTAGCGCTGCACCAACTCACGGTCGCGAGTTGACGCCACAGTCGACGGTCGCATACCCCTGAGTGGCATGGAGCTGCCAAAAGGTTCGGCCGAACCCTCGGGCCGACTCGGATCACTCATTGGGTAGAAGCGAGACGTTCACCCCCAAGAGGAGAGTCTAATGAGAGTCGCATCGCTAGGTTGTGCCGTCCTGTTCTGCCTGCCCGTCGGTCTGAGCGCCGGCGCCGAGAAGTGGTCGCCCGAACTGATGGAGCGCGACACCGAAATCCGGGAAGCCCTGGCAGCCGGTCCAGCCACGATCCAAGACGCCGCCGGTGTCTATGTTCTCACCGCCAAGGGCTACGAGTTGGCGCGTGAGAGCGCCAACGGCTTCCACTGCATCGTGAGCCGCAGCCAGCGCGACTCCTACGAGCCGCAATGCTTCGATGCGGTCGGTTCCGCGACCCTGCTCGAGCAGACACTACTCCGAGGCAAACTGCAGATGCAGGGACACAGCACGAGCGACATCAAAGAGAGGCTTGCCGAGGCGTGGGCCTCCGGACTCCTGAAAGCGCCCCAGAGTCCAGGCATCAACTACATGCTCTCGCAGAAGAACAAGGTGCCGGTGGGGCCCGACCGAGTCATCCCCTACGGCCCACACCTGATGTTCTACGCCCCGAACCTCGACGACTCGAAGATCGGTGGCGATCCGACGGGGGAGGCGAGTCCCGTCTTCATGATCAACCAGGGGCTGCCTTCCGGGTATGTGATCGTGCCGGTCGGAGCTCACTAGCCTGCGGAATAGACGGCGGCTCGAAGACTCAGGTTCTCGACGGCGTTTCACGAAGAGAGGCTGTGACAGCTGAATGGGAATCGATGATGCGAACGAGCAAAACGAGCGGCCGTGTCCGTCTAGTCTGTAGTGCTGGCGCCGAATGACCTCTGGCTGAAACCAGCTGCGAGGGAGCCTGACAAGCAACGCAAGAAGGCGCCGCCTGCTCTGGTAAACTTGAGCCACAACTATCGATAAGTAGAGATTATCGGTGCTTCTTAGTGCTCTCCGGAGCCTCCTGCTACAGGTGGGAGTCATTGTGTTGCTGCTTGCCTTTCTGGCAGGTCTTGTCTGGCTGCTCGAGAGCCAGGAGGCGGCACTTCAGTTGCTCCACCTGGCCGTGGTTCGCCTCTGGGGCATCTGGGTGTGGGGGTTGGGCTGGGGCCTCGCGACGTTCGTTCGATGGGAAGGCGGGCAGTTCGCCAACGACCTGAGGAACGTCCTGGAACCGGGTCCGGAGGTCGCCGCATTCGTGGGGCGATTGGAGACGGGCACGTCACACAGAGCGGCACTTCCACTCACTGCAGCGATATCGACTCTGGGCCTCATCTTCACTCTGCTCTACGGAGTGCCGTTGGGAGGACTGAGAGGCTGGCTGGTCGTTTTCGGGGTGACCTCTATCTATTACGTCGCCTCCTTCTTGCTCTATCACTTCTGGAGCGTCATTCAGGCTTTCAACGGCCTCTATCGAGTCATGGACAGAGTGGAGTTCAGGCGCCTTGCAAGCCCGTTGTTCCTCGAGAGCGCGCTGACCTACCTTTCGCTCACGACCACGATTGGTGTTCTTTCTATCTACGCCGGGTTCCGCGGCACCTTGACGGGGGGATTCGAGTTCGAGAACGAACTCCTAAGACCGCTCCTCTTGACGCCCCTGATCCTGTTCCTGCCCGCAACTCTCTTCTACAACTTCTACCCGAGATACGTGCTTCGCCGGCTCGTGCAGCATAGGGTTTTCGCGGCGATGAGCCGTCTCGGAGACTCGAAGCTCGAGGATGCCCGCAGCCTAGCGTTAGAGATCAAGGAACTCGGCCTTACGAATGCTCAAATCCTGCCCTTTATCGACTACAAAAGCCTGCCGTCCTACATGATCTCGATCCTCTTCGTGATCTCGCTCGCCTACCACAACGACCCGACGGTCAAGCAGTTCTTCAACTACCTGCTCGGCCTCGAGTAGGGCCGGGGGGTTCCCAGAAGGCTCCTCAGGAGGCTCCCTCCAAGCAGGCCGTTCGGCCTCAGAAGGGCCTGCGCCAGCGGTTTCGCGTGTTCGGACAGAGAGCCCTTCGCGAAGATCAGATCGTTGATGAGGCTGTCCGGATTCCGTTCGATCTCGATGACGAGTCTTCGAAAGTCGTCGCTTGTGAAGTTGAGAAGGCGCCTGAAGAGGGCAAGCTGGAACCGACGGTGGGTAGAAGACATCATCGACACCGCACCGCTCGAGATGGATCGCTTGTCGAGTTGGTTCGAGCGAACACACTGCTCGAGGTGCGCAGAAAAACTTCGGTAGTTGTAGAGCATTCGCGTAAGGCCCGTAGCGCTCGTCGGCGGGTTCGCCTGGGCGGCCTCTCCGAAGAAGGCGACGCGATCAAGCGCTGAGACGCGAGGAACACCGACCGGCACGATTCCAAAGACTCTCTTGTCCAAGGCATCCGGAGCGGGTCGTAGGCAGGCGCCGTACGGAGGCATTTCGAGCACCGACCGGAAGTCGGCGGCAAGGGTCGTCTTGTCCGAGAGCTGTAGCGTCGGTTGAATCATCGCTCCGTATGCCATCCCGAGACCATCTGGGAAGAGCTCGAAGTACGTCGGGCGGCCCTGGATCAAGGCGTTGTGCAGGCCGACAGGAGCCAGCTCACCGGTCAGCTCGAAGCGTCGACCCTGGATTGCAAAGAAACCAAGAATGCTCACGGTGCGCTTTGCGCTGACGATTGGAGACTCATAGCCCATGCAGTCCACGATGAGCCGAGTTCGAATGGACTCCGAGCCGGTGGTTACAACCGCGTAGCCCGCGGTCTGCCGGTAGGACTTGAAGCACCGGCCCAGGAGAACTCTGGTTCCGCCCCTTATCGCGATGTCCGCGAGCGTCTTGACGAGCCGTTCGGTGTCCCACAAGACATAGGCACCTCGCAATGTGGCGGACGTTTCATCGTAGGCGATGAAGTCGAGCGTGTCGTAGCGCGTAGCAATGCAGTCCTCGAGGGTCGGGTTCTGTTGCGCGCTCTCCTCGTCCGTCAGCCAGTATTTGTTCGTCGGGAGCTCGTCGCGCTGCTCTAGCAGAACGACATCGAGGCTTCTCGAAAGTTCGCTAGCCAGGAGTAGGCCAGAGATTCCTCCACCTGCAACGACAACGTCTGCTTGCACGCCCGATAATCTCTACTTATCGATAGTGGTCCCCTAAGCCCCTTTCGTTAAGTCGTTTAGGCTGTCCTCAAGGCGCCTCGAGGAGCGACTCTAGGCCCGCAAGGCTCGAGCTGGGTGACATCGGTGCAGTGTAGATATCAGGTGTTCTTTCGCCACATGTGTGTACCGCTGGGTTGTCAGTATCGATGCGTGACCGAGGAACTCCTGCACTGTCCGAAGGTCTGCGCCGTTCTTGAGCATGCAAGTGGCAGCCGTGTGTCGCAGCATGTGTGGAGTCACTCGCCGAGAGATCGCAGCGTCTACAGCGAGACTCCGGATCCCATACGCAAAGCCCTGTGTCGAGAGGCGTGTGCCCGAGGCGTTGAGGAACAGTGCTGGGCTCGCGCTCCGAATCTGGCTGCGGGCTTCGAGGTAGGTGGTGTGCGAGTGGATCGCTGCCGTGTCGACGAGGAAGGCGAGGCGAGACCGCCCGCCTTTGCCCTTGATTCTCAAGCTGTTCGTCTCGTCGCAGTAGTCAACGATGTCCAGCGAAGACGCTTCGCCTACCCGGATCCCGGTAGCGAACAGAAGGTCGACGATGGCTCGGTTCCGAAGAGAGAGGAACGAGCGGTCGACCCGAGCGGAGTGCTTGATGAGCGGTTCGGAGCCCCTCGCCGTGCGAAGCAGAGACGAAATCTCCGACTCAGTCAAGCATCGTGGGAGCCTGAGCGTCGGGCCGAAGCGCATTCTCAGCTGCCAGGTCGGAGATGCAGCGAGAACTCCTTTTCGCACCCAATACGAGAAGAAGACGCGCAGGGTCGCGAGCTTCCTCCGAATGGACGCAGGTGAGTAGCTGGAGCCTTGAAGGTGCGTGCCCCAGCGCTCGATCGAGGCTGCTGAAAGAGAACGGAGCCGCGTCCGCGGCCTAACAAAGCTGGTGAACTGGGCGAGATCGGACGCATAGGCTCTCCTCGTCAGTTCGCTGCGAGTGCTGGTCGCAAAGTAGCCGTGGCAGAACTCTCGTACTGCAGTCCTGATCTGCATTGCTCCTCCTCTTCGACTGGAGCTCCCCAACAGATGGGAGCAGGGATCTGTAGTCGGAGCAGGGTACTGCTCGGAGGAAGAACGAGGTGAAGATGAGACTCGTGCTACAAGAAGTCGCGCACGTCGATCGCCTCACGCTCCGGATCCAACCTCAGGAGCTCTTTGAGGATTGCGGTGTGCCCCTGACCACCGATCGCCAGGACGCGTTCGCCAGGCTGGCCGTGCCTCTGCACGTGGGCGTACATGCGGAAGTTGCGGCGCCACCAGCTGGCGGTCGCGTCGGCTCCGGAGAAACTCTCTCCGGCGCCGACATGGTTGGTCTGGATGTAGATGGACTTGTTGAGGTCGTCTTTTTCGGGGTTGTTGTGGAGTGCCAGGAGTTCGGGTAGCGAGAGGGTCGCGTGCGCCTCCTGGGTCTCGCGGGTGATGCGCTCGATGATGCCGTCGAAGCGAGCTTGCGCTGCCGGGTCGCCGCTCTTCATTTCGTCGAAGAGAGGCTGCGCCTGCCAGTGAACGTTCCGCTCGTCGTAGCTGTGGATGGTCTCGAGCCCGGCGAGCTTCGCGACGCGAAAACCGAGTTGGTAGACCTCGTTCACCGGTAGTTCGAAGTCTCCCGCCAGGTAGGCCCGATAGCGCTCCGTCATCTCCTCCTCGGCCTCGGGGTTGTACTCGAGCAGCACCACGGTCGGCCGGAACTCCAGCGCTAGACGGCGAGAGAGCTCAACCAGGTAGGCCTGGTTCTCTTCGCTGGTGACGTCGACCTGCTCGGTCTTGACCACGTCGCGACCCGGGTTCGAGAAGTGGAAGGTGCCGAAGAACAAGACCTGGGCGTTCTCGGTGGCGGCTGTCTTTCTGGCGCCGTCCTCGGCCATGAGACCGGCGGAGGTGGCCGTCAGAACGGCAAGGACAAGGGTCGATCTCATCATGACGATGGTTAGACGCGTGGAATCACGAGAACGTTCGGTGCGTCCCATGTTGCAGGCCGAGGGGTGCCTCTTCTGCGCGGAGCCCCAAGTGGGTTGACGGGAGGTAAACAACCAAGGCGGTCCCTTTTCCGTATGTGATCGTGTACCGGTCAAGGTGGAGTCACTCGAGTTGCATCGAGGATACGCGGCGGCGTGACCGGTGAGCCTGCGCTACGCTTGGCCGCGATTTCATAGGGAGGTTGGAGATGCTGCGGAAAACGTCGATGGCGGTCGTCTGTCTGATGCTGGGGATCGGTCTGGCGAGTATCCTCAACGCGGAGCAAGCCGAGTGGCTCAGATATCCGGCGATTTCGCCCGACGGGTCGACGATCGCGTTCACCTACCGGGGTGACCTCTGGTCGGTGCCGTCAGCCGGAGGCTCGGCGACGCCGTTGACGCTCCATGCGGCCTACGACACGCAACCGGTATGGTCACGCGACGGGTCGAAGATCGCTTTCGCCTCGGATCGATACGGAAATTTCGACGTCTGGGTGATCTCGGCCGCGGGTGGGCAGGCGACGCGGCTCACGTACCACTCCGCCAACGACTACCCGACAGCCTTCACGCCGGACGACGCTTCCGTTCTGTTCTCCTCGGCACGCATGGACTCGGTGACCAACGTCCAGTTCCCGACCGGGGCGCAGCCGGAGCTCTATTCGGTCTCGCTCGAGGGGGGCATGCCGAGACAGGTCCTCTCGACTCCGGCGATGTATGCCGTTCACGACACCGCCGCTGCGCGGATCGCCTACTCGGACGAAAAGGGGTACGAGGACGTCTTCCGGAAGCACGACGACTCGTCGTTCGCGCGCGATGTCTGGATGCACGACGTGGCGACCGAAACGCACACCCGTCTGACCGCTTTCGGGTATGACGACCGCCAGCCGGTCTGGGCGCCAGGCGATGAGGCGGTCTACTTCCTGTCGGAGCGGTCCGGAGACTTCAACATTTGGAAGATGGACGTCTCCGGGCTGCCCGCGGCTGCCGAGAGCGGCGCCGCGGAGGAGGCTCTGCCGCAGGGAACGCCGGCGAACATTCTTGAAGCGGAGCAGGTGACCGATCACGACAAACACCCTGTGCGTTTCCTGTCGATCTCGTCGGCGGGCGACCTGGCCTATGCCTACGATGGCGGTCTCTACGTCCGCTCTGTCGGAGCGAACGCGAGTCGCAAGCTCGAGGTGACGGTAGCGGCGGATCGCCGGGTCAACGCGCTTCAGCACATCGACGTCGCGAGCGAGATCACGGAGTTCGACGTCTCCCCCGACGGCAAGGAGATCGCCTTCGTCGCGCGCGGCGAGGTGTTCGTCACCTCGACCGACCACGCGGCGACCCGGCGGGTCACCGACTCGCCGGAGCAGGAGCGGTCGATCTCGTTCAGTCCGGACGGGCGGTCGATTCTGTACGCGGGCGAGCGCAACGGTAGCTGGAACCTCTACCGCACCACGCTGGCGGACGACGACGAGCCGAACTTCTTCAACGCCACAGCCTTCGACGAGGAGCCCATCCTCGAAGTCGCCGCCGAGACATTCCAGCCGAGCTGGTCGCCTGACGGCAAGGAGGTCGCCTATCTCGAGGAGCGCACCGAGCTCAAGGTCGTGAACCTCGCGAGCGGCGAGACCCGCACGATCCTGCCAGGCGACGTCAACTACTCATACCTCGACGGAGATCAGTGGTACGACTGGTCGCCGGATGGTCAGTATTTCCTGGTCTCGTACCTGAGTCCGGGCCGCTGGTCGAGTGAGGCGGGCCTGCTGCCTGCGTCGGGTGAAGGCGAGCTCGTCAACCTGTCGCGGAGCGGGTATGAAGACTGGCAGCCGCGCTGGGCTCTCGGCGGCGAGGCGATGTTCTGGCAGACCGATCGCTACGGCAACAAGCGGCAGGCAGGGTGGTCGTCGGAGTGGGATGTGCGGTTGGGCTTTTTTACCGAGAAGGCTTGGGATCGATTCCGACTTAGCAAGGTTGAGCTCGAGCAGGCGAAAGAGAAGGAGAAGGAAGAGGAGGACGACAAGAAGGGCGAGGACGAGGAGGAGGCCGAAGAGAAGGGGAAGAAGGGCAAGAAGGGGAAGAAGTCCGAGGCGGCGGAGGACAACGAGAAGGACGACGACGATCCGAAACTGCCGGATCCGGTCGATCTCGACCTCGAGCGATTCGAGGATCGGATCGTGCGTCTGACCACGCACTCCTCGAACATGGGCGACGCGGCGCTCACACCTGATGGCGAGAAGGTGCTCTACCTGGCGCGCTTCGAGAAGGGCTTCGACCTGTGGAGCTACGCGCACCGCGAACAGGAGGTGAAGCTCCTGGCGAAGCTCAACGGCCGGCGAGTCGGGGACCTCAAACTCGACGCCAAGGGTAAGAAGGCCTTCCTACTCGTCGATCGATCGCTCAAGACGGTCGACGTCGAGGGTGGCGACGTCAAGTCGGTCGCGATGTCGGCCTCGTTCGAGCTCGATGCTGCGTCCGAGCGCGAGTACATGTTCGAGCACGTCTGGCGGCAGACGCTCAAGAAGTTCCACGACGTCGACATGCACGGCGTCGACTGGCACGCCTACAAGGAGGCCTACGAGAGGTTCTTGCCGCACGTCGACACGAACTGGGACTTCGCCGAGTTGATGGGCGAGATGTTGGGTGAGCTCAACGCATCGCACACTGGCGCGTACCACCGGCCGGACCGGAACAACGCAGACGCCACCGCGTCGCTCGGCTTCTTCGCCGACCCCGACTGGAGTGAGGCCGGGATTCGGATTCTGGAGATCCTCGACAAGAGCCCCCTTCGGCAGGCGGGCTCGAAGATCGAAGCCGGAACGGTGATCACCGCGATCGACGGGCACGAGATCGCCCCGGGGGCGAACTGGTACCCGCTCGTCAATCGCAAGGCCGGAGAACCGACCCGTCTGTCGCTTCAGGATCCGGGGACGGGAGATAGCTGGGACGAAAAGGTCAAGCCGGTGAGCGCTCGCGAGGAGCGGCAGCTCCTCTACGACCGTTGGGAGAAGAGCCGGCGAGCCGAGGTCGATCGCCTTTCGGGTGGGCGGCTCGGCTACACGCACATCCGCGCGATGAACGACAGCTCCTACCGCGACATCATCGAAGACATCTTCGGCGACGCACTCGAGAAAGAGGCGATCATCCTCGATACCCGGTTCAACGGCGGGGGCAACCTCGACGAGCCGCTGACCGTCTTCCTCTCCGGCGAGGTCTTCATGACCGCCGTGCCTCGGGGGCAGTTCGTGGCCACCGAGCCTGGCGGTCGGCTGACAAAACCGTCGATCATCGTTCAGAACGAGGGCAACTACTCGGATGGGCACTGCGTTCCGGCGGGCTACCGCATGCTCGGGCTGGGTGAGATCGTCGGCACGCAGGTGCCGGGTACCTGCACGGCAGTCTGGTGGGAGACCCTCCAGGACCGAAGCATCTTCTTTGGCATCCCGGAGGTCACCTACCTCGATATTGACGGTGAGGTGATGGAGAACAATCACTTCGACCCCGACTACGAAGTCGACAACGATCCGCAGCTCGAGGCGGCGGGGCGCGATCAGCAGCTGGAGAAGGCGGTGGAGGTGCTGCTGGCGACGGTTGGCGGCGCCGAGGAGTAGGGAGCAGCGGACGCGATGTCTCTAGAGGGCAAGCTCTCCCAACTCCGCGCCGGTGCGGTGGACCGCATACCGGCGGAGCACCTGAAGATCATGCACGACGCCGTCGCGGCACTGGCGGCGTCGGGGATCCAGGACGCAATCCTGCGCGTCGGCGAAGCTGCTCCGGCCTTCGAGCTCCCGAACGCTGCCGGTCAGCTTGTGCGGTCGGCTGACCTCCTTCAGAAGGGCCCACTGGTCGTGATCTTCTACCGCGGCTTCTGGTGACCGTACTGCAACGCAGAGCTGGAGGCTCTGCAAGGCGCATTGGGGCAGATTCGAGAGGCGGGCGCCGACCTGGTGGCGATCTCGCCGCAGCGAGCCGAGTACAACGCCAAGGTGACTCGACGTCACCACCTGGAGTTCGAGGTTCTGTCGGACCGAGGGAACGCCGCCAGCCGGCAGTGGGGTCTCGTCCACACGGTGGAAGGGGCGTTGCGGGAGACCTACCTGAAGGGGCTTAGCCTGGACCTGCCCCGGATCAACGGAGAAGATTCCTGGACCCTGCCAATTCCAGGACGCTTCGTCGTCGGGCCGGGCGCGCGAATACTGGCTGCGGACTGGAACCCTGACTACACGCGCCGGCCTGAGCCGCAGGCGACGATCGACTTTCTGCAGACGATGTCGCCTCGCGAGTCTGCCTGAACCGTACCCTCGATGTCAGGGTGTGACCTCGGTTCGAGTCGCCGAAGCGGTACCACCCAAGAGAGGTAGGCCGACCGACTAACCCGGAGCCGCGTCGTCTGTCGCTGCTTTGGTGCTCGTTGAGCCGCCTCTCTGTGAACAGTTGACCCCGAGCGGGGTACGCCGCTCCCTGCTCGCCAGAGACTGCTGGGTCGGTGGTCTACCGCGCCTGATCGATCCCTTTTGGTCGGACTTGCCAGCCGCTGCTCTAGACGTCGGCGTCGCATGCGTGTGATTGAGCGTTACCAAAGTAATGTAACGACTGTTGCTTTTTCTGTTTCACTCGACTACCTTGCATGCATGAAACACAGCCATCCTCGCGTCCGTCCCTACATCCGAACTCTCATCTCCCTGACGGTAGTGCTTTCCGCCTGCACCGGCCCCGGCGAAGATGGCTCCCGTCAGTCTCGGTCAGAGCGCCACGCAACCGCATCGGCTCACCGCCAATGGGATGAGATCGCTGCGCTGGCCGACGGTGTGGCGGTGCGCCGCTCCGCCGAGGCTCTCGCAGCCGACGAGATGCGGGGGCGCGAGACAGCGACCGCCGGCTATGAGAGGGCGGCCGGCTGGGTGGCGAGCCGCTTCGAGGCGTTGGGGCTCGCGCCCGTGGGAGGTGGCGGGACCTACTTCCAGGAGGTCGATCTATTCGAGACGCGGATCGTGCCGACGGATTCGATGCTTACTCTCGAGCGAGCGGCGACGGTTCTCGAGCTTGCGATTCGAGACGACTACGTTCGCGGAGGCGGGTTCGGAGCGCCCGAGGAGGCGACAGCTGCCGGGCTGGCCTTTGCGGGCTACGGAGTTGTCGCACCGGAGTATGAGCATGACGACTACGCCGAGATCGATCTGAAGGGGAAGGTGGCAGTGGTGTTCCGGGGTGCGCCACCCGACTTCGAGACCGACCTGCGGGCGTACTACTCAGCCTCTACCGTGAAGCAAGCGACGGCCTCGGCTCGTGGTGCGCTTGGCCTGATGACGGTGCGAACGCCGGCAGACCAGGCGCGCGTCTCGTGGGATCGCCGTAGCTCCAGCCTCGGAGAGCCATGGATGGGGTGGGTCGACTCGGAGGGCGTACCTCATCAGGGCTTTCCCGAGCTGACCGGCAATGCATCTTTGAGCGACGACGCGGCGCTCCAACTCTTCGAGTTGGCTGGACACGACCTGAGCGGACTCTTCGAGCGTCACGGAGAGGGCGCCACCGGCAGCTTCGATCTCGACGTCCGGGCGAGGTTCAAGAGGCGCTCACTACAACGCCGCGTCTCTTCTCCGAACGTGTTGGGGATGATCGAAGGGAGCGACGCGAAGCTGAAGGACGAATACGTGGTGTTGACGGCCCACCTGGATCATCTGGGCGTAGGAGATGCCGACTCAGACAGCGCCCTCTACAACGGCTTCTACGACAACGCTGTGGGTGTTGCGACCTTGCTCGAGGTGGCTCACGCGATGAGACGGTTGAAATGGCCACCACGCCGTTCCGTTCTGTTCGTCGCGTTGACAGCAGAGGAACAGGGCCTTCTCGGTTCGAGCTTCTTTGCTCACAACCCACCGGTTCCAGTGGAGCAGATTGTTGCCAACCTCAACATGGATATGCCGTTCCTCGGTTTTCCGATTGCCGAGGTCGAGGCGTTTGGCGCCGAGCATTCGAGCCTGGGGGAAGCGGTCGAGTTTGCCGCGCACACCGTGGGCATCGATCTGACGCCAGACTCGATGCCGGACCGCGTTCGTTTCGTTCGGTCGGACCAGTTCTCCTTTGTTCAGCAGGGAATCCCGGCGCTAGCGCTCAAGCCCGGTGGGCGATCGTCGAACGACACGATCGACGGGCAGTCGATGCTGCTCGACTTTCTGAACAGCCACTACCACCGTCCGAGCGACGACTCTCAACTGCCCTACAGCGCCGAGGGGGCGCGTAGATTCGCCGCAACCGCACTCTTGACCGCTCTCTTCGTGGCGGACGACCAGGAACGGCCACGCTGGAACGATGGCGACTTCTTCGGCGAGAAGTTCGCTTCGGCAAGCCGGTGAGGGTCGCACCGGGCGTAGCGCTGGCGAACGGCCCGCGGAGAGCTGCCATAGCCCGCGGTAGTTCGGCCCTCCGACCTCGCGTACAGGACGTGGCGAGCGGCACTTCGGCGATTCAGCTCTTGGGCCTCTAAACCCTGGTCGCGTCCTCGGTGTCGTAGTCGGTGAAGCCGACTTTCAACGTGCACGACTTGCATTGGATCGCGAGGTGCGGATTTGCGTTGCGCAGCCATCTTGTTTCTTGTCCTTCTTCAGGTCTCCTCCGCCGCGGGCGAATCTCGGGACGAGGTAGATGCCTGGAGAGCTGATTTGCGCTTCCTGGCGGAAGAGCTCGAGATCCGTCACGCGGACATCTACCGCAACGTAGCCAAGTCGGAGTGGCAGGCGGCTCGATTAGGTCTGGATCGTCGCCTCGAAGGCCTCTCGAACGCCGAGACTCTGGTCGAGATCGGGCGACTCGTCGCTCGGATCGGCGACGCCCACACCGCACTCTTCATCGACCACCAAGACGGCTTCGAGGAGATCTATCCGATCGAGCTTTACCCGGTAGCCGAGGGCTGGTTGGTCCTGTCGGCTTCCACTCCGTATCGGGAGTTGACGGGGGGAGTCGTCGAGAGCTTCGGAGGCCGAACACCTGTTGAGCTAGCTGCCGCGCTTGCACCCTTGGTGCCGAGCGACAACCGTTTCGGAGTCCTCGAGGAGTTGCTCGATTACGTTGTCCTTCCGCAACTCCTCTCGGTTCTCGGCTTGGTGGAGGATGCCGATGCGCTGGAGGTGGTGGTGCGCCACCCCGACGGCCGAAGAGTGACCTCGACGCTCGTGCCGGTCGAGGACGATAGCGTCGCCTTGCATCTCCGTGAGCCCAGCAGCGGCCATCCTCTTTGGCTTGTTCGGCGCGACGAACCCTACTGGTTCGAGGTACGCCCGAATCACAAGGAGGTCTACCTGCAGTTCAACAGTGCGGACGTCGGCCGAGGTCGGGGAGAACGTGACTTCGAGGCGTTCTGCGATCGGCTCGTCGCGGCAATCGAAGAGAATGAGGCGGAGCGTCTCATTATCGACCTTCGATGGAACGACGGCGGCAGCTACTGGCGGACGCGGCACCTGCTCAGTGCCGTACTCCGGGCGGACCGGATCAACCAGCCGGGCCGCCTGTTCGCGCTGCTCAGCCCGTACACGTTCTCGGCCGCCGTCATGCACGCTCTGCGGCTCGAGGAGTACACGGAAGTCACGTTCGTCGGTCAGCCGACCGGTGGCCAGCCGAACCATTCGGGCACGATGCGCCGGCTACGTCTACCGAACAGCGGTGCTGTGGTCGCCTACTCGGCTGTCTACAAGTCGCCGGCGACAGACGTCGATCATCGCCCGTACGTCGCTCCAGATCTGATGACCACCTTCTCGGCTCGAGACTACGCGGTCGGCGCCGACCCGGCGCTCGAGGCGCTGCGTGACGCGAGCAGCCGTCGCGACATCGGCGAGGTGCTCGGCGAGTGGATCGACGTCGACGGGCTCGAAGCCGCGGTCGAGCGCTACCGAAGTCTCGAGGGCCGGGTTCGCAACGCCTACCGCTTTGGAGAGCGTGAGCTCAATGGGCTCGGATACAGGCTGCTCCAAGCCGACCGGGCGGAGGAGGCCATCGCCATCTTCGAGCTCTACACACGGGAGTTCCCATGGTCGGCGAACGCGTTCGACAGCTTGGGAGAGGCGTACTCCAGCGGCGGTCGGATCGAGGATGCAATACGCAGCTTCGACCGCGCGTTCGAGCTGGATCGTCGTTTCGCGCGCTCGAGGGACCAGGCGCTGGAGCTACGAGATCGAGTTCGGTAGGTACGAGCGTCTCCGGCTGCGACGGTAGTCCGCGATGTTCGAGCCCGTTCTCTCGGCGAGAAGATCGTGCTCCGCGTCGCATCCAGCGAGCGCATCCAAGCCGAGTGCCGCGAGATGTGCGTTAGGCAGCCGGAGACTTCGCCTTCACTCGACTTGCGGAGCGGACGAGCTTTTCGTTTGGGAGCCGGGCGATCGCGGGACGGGCTTGGAGCCCGGTAAGATGCGCCCCATGCATGGGGAGTGAATCGGAGAAGCGCTCCCCGAGGCGGCTCACCCGTCCGCAGCCGCTCATTACACTGTCGGCTGTGCGGGTCAGCCGATGTGGACTCTGCTCCGCGATCAACGGAGCCGCGCGGGATGAGACCACCATGGATCGTCGCGAGGTGGCCCCGCTGGGCGGAGTCTAGGATCGGAGCACGAACGATACGGAGATGTCATGAAGCCATGGATGTTTTTGCCGATTTGCCTGCTGCTACCAGGAACACTCGCCTCGGCGGCTGGCTCGACTCTCGAAGAGACCCAGCGTGAGCTCGAGGAACTGAACCTGCGTGAGCAGCAAGCCTTCGTAGACGGCCATTGTGACGAGGTGCTCGATCTACTGGCTGATGACATCACCTTCTTCATGAACGGTCGCAAGGTGCCCAAGGCCGGCGTCGGGATGTTCTGCCAGCGGATCCCCCGACCTTTCGAGAAGGTCGGAGAAGAGGTGACTCGGATTCACGCGATGGCTCCCGGTGTCGGCTACGTGGTCAAGACGATGACCTTCCCGGGCACGACGCGCGTGGAAGTAGTGACCAAGATCTGGGAGAAGGAGGCTGCGGGCTGGAAGATGCGGCACTTCCACTCCACCGTCATGGACCTCGAGCCCCCCAAGCTGCCGAACTCCGGGTAGGGCCTCGATGCCAGTCGCACCTCTGACCTCCTCTACAGGACGATGAATCAGAATGCCCGATAGCCACGCCCGGCGCCTGCTGGTGCTCTTCGCCCATCCCGCTCTCGAGAAGTCCCGGGTGAATCATCGCCTGGGAGGCGCCGTTCGCGACCTCTCGGGGGTGACCTTCCACGACCTCTACGAGGCCTATCCCGATCTGCACATCCGCGTCGATCGCGAGCAGGCGCTGCTCGTCGAACACGACGTCATCGTCTTCCAGTTCCCTTTCTTCTGGTATTCGACGCCGGCGATGCTCAAGGAGTGGCAGGACATCGTCCTCCAGCACGGCTGGGCGTACGGCTCCGAAGGTGACGCTCTGCGCGGGAAGAAGGCTCTCTTCGCGATGAGCACCGGGGGCGGCGAGGACGCCTACTGCGCAGACGGCTACAACCAATACACCATGCGCGAGTTTCTGGCTCCGCTCTTCCAGACCTGTCGTCTTTGCGGAATCGAGACGTTCCCGCCGTTTGTGGTTCACGGGACCCTGAACATGCCGCCGGAGGAAATTGATGGGCACGGTGCCGACTACCGGCGCGTACTCGAGGCGATCCGAGATGGCCGAATCGATACCGGCGACCCTGGGGTGGCCGAGCTGACGCGGTTGAACGAGACCGTCGAATCGCTTCTGAACGGCGGCGGGGGAGGAGACGGCCATGCACGGTGAAGGTGTCTTCTTCCAGGCGTTCGTCTACCTCTCGGCTGCGGTGATCTCGGTACCGATCGCCAAGCGCCTGGGCTTGGGATCGGTGCTCGGCTATCTGCTGGCCGGCGTGATCATCGGGCCGTTCGGGCTCTCACTGATCGGTGAGGAGGGACAGGACGTCATGCACTTCGCCGAGTTCGGTGTGGTGATGATGCTTTTCTTGATCGGACTCGAGCTCGAGCCGAGCCTGCTCTGGCGTTTGCGCGGGCCGATTCTCGGCCTCGGCGGCCTGCAGGTCGGTCTGACCACCCTGCTCGTAACGGGCATTGCACTGGGTGTCGCCGGGCTGGCGTGGAACCAGGCGCTGGCTGTCGGGCTGATCCTCGCGCTTTCGTCGACCGCCATCGTGCTGCAAACAATGGCGGAGAAGGGCTTGATGAAGACCGAGGCGGGCCAGAACGGGTTCGCCGTCCTCCTCTTCCAGGATCTGGCGGTGATCCCCATCATCGCGGTGATGCCGCTGTTGGCCCTGGGAGGGACCGAGGGTTCCGAGGCGGCAGCGGGACACGGCGGCGGCCATACGCCCTGGGTGGAGACCCTTCCACCCTGGGGCCAGGCGCTCGCTGTGCTCGGCGCGGTGGCTGTGGTGATCGTCGGGGGTCGCTTTCTGACGTCGCCCCTGTTTCGCTTCATTGCGTCGGCCCGTCTGCGAGAGGTTTTCACCGCTGCAGCGCTCCTGCTGGTGATCGGCATCGCCCTCCTGATGACCAAAGTAGGCCTGTCGCCGGCGCTCGGCACCTTCCTGGCCGGTGTGGTGCTGGCGAACAGCGAGTATCGACATGAACTCGAGGGCGACATCGAGCCGTTCAAGGGGCTCCTGCTCGGCCTCTTTTTCATCGCCGTGGGTGCGTCGATCGACTTCCAGCTGATCGGAGATGCACCGGCCCGAATCGCTCTACTCGTTGTGGGCCTCGTCGCCGTCAAACTGGCCGTCCTCGTCGGGCTGGCGAAGGGCTTCAAGATGAGTCTCGACCAGGGGGTCCTGTTCAGCTTCGCCCTGGCCCAGGGCGGTGAGTTCGCCTTCGTGCTCGTCTCGTATGCCACCCAGTACCACGTCTTCGGAGCCGAGGTTTCTGCACCGCTGATCGCTGCCGTCGCCGTTTCGATGGCACTGACGCCGCTCCTCCTGCTGTTTGCCGAAAAGGTGTTGCTGCCGCGTTTCGGAACGCTCGAGAAAGACGAGAGGGAGGCGGACGCGATCGACGAGGAGAACCCGGTGATCATTGCGGGCTTCGGTCGAACGGGAGCGGTGGTCGGCCGTTTCCTGCGAGCCAATGGAGTGCGACCGACAATCCTCGACTTTGACTCCGAAAAGATCGAGGTCCTCCGCAAGGTGGGGATCAAGGCCTACTACGGCGACGCCAGTCGCCTCGATCTGCTGCACGCCGCGGGCGCACACCAGGCGCGGCTTCTGATTCTGGCGATCGATAGTGCCGAGAAGACCCACACGATCGCCGAAACCGCGCGCAAGCACTTCCCGGACCTGCGGATCATGGCTACCGTTGCGACGCGCCACGACGCCTACGAAATCCTCGACACCGGTGTGGAGGACGTCTACCGCGAAGCCCTCGACTCGGCTCTCAATCTGGGCGTCGACGCGCTGCGAGCGCTCGGCTTCCGTTCCCACCAGGCGATGCGCTCGGCCCGGAAGTTCCGCTGCTACGAGGTCGAAGGGATGAAGGAGCTCTACGAGCTTCGCCACGACGAGAAGCTCTACATGAGTACCGCAAAGCAGAAGGTCTTCGACCTCGAGCGACTGTTGATCAGTGAGATCGAAACGGTGGACGAGACGCGCGACGCGGGCTGGGACGTCGAGTCGATTCGCCGGGACTTCAAAGACGGGTACCACACGTCCGAGGGCTGAGCGTGGCTCGGGCAGGGGTTGGTTGCAGGCTCTCTGGGGCCCGCCGCTCATCGTCTGGGTCGCCAGGTGCTAGCATTTCGCTCAGCGATCCGGACCCCGTTGGAGGTGAAACGGTGACAAGCAGTTGCAGCACTCGATGCGTCGCCGCGTCGTTGTTCCTGCTGACCTTCGGTCCGGAATCGATCGCTCAAACCCGCTCAGAGGCTCCACGATTTGACGAGGAGGCTGTCGTCACCGCAGTGGAGGTGCCGGTTCGCGTACTGGTGAAGGGTCAGCCGCTGCGCGACCTGACCGCCGACCAGTTTGTGCTGTACGACGGCGGCAAGGAGCAAGAGCTGGTGGGCTTCGAGGTGCTCGATCTCTCTGTGTCGTCAGAAAGTCGCGAAGCGATACCTGCCGATCCGGCGCCGTTGGCGGCCCGTCGAAAGTTCCTTCTGCTGATCGACCTCGGCTTCACCCGCGCGCACGCCGTGCGGGAAGCGGAGGCGGCGGCTCGAGAGTTCGTCGAACAACTGCTGCACCCGAGCGACTTGGTGGCGGTCGGGTGCTACGGCAGTCGCCGTGGGCTAGAGGTCTTGGTGAACTTCACCTCCGATCGGCGGAAGGTGCTGGAGGTCCTCGACGGACTGGCGTACCTGCTCGGAGCGGACGTCGAAGCGCCCGACGTTGCGGGCAGCGGAGGGCGGGCCGATCCGCTCAACCTGTCGACACCCGGCTGGAACGCCACCCTGGTCGACGTCGGGCGGACGCTCGTCGGCGACACTTCACTCGCCGAGGAGATGCTGGCGACGGTGTCGAGGGAAGACTCGCTCGGCGCCTTCCTCCAGCGCAACGTACTCGCGAACATGGCTTCGATCGGTATCGGCGAGGTGCAGGCGCAACAGAGTACGCTGGTCGCGAGGTTCTCGGATTCTCTCAGCGACCTCTCCCGCGCCACGGCCGGCGTTCCAGGAGAGAAGCACCTGGTGCTGTTCAGCTCCGGCTTCGACGAGGGACTGCTGGCCGGAACTCGTTTCACACGAGAGATCAGCACCGGAAGCACTACCTGGCTTCTAGCGCACGTTGACGAGCAGCTTCGGGAGCTGCGCCGGACCGGATGGGCGATTCACCCGGTCGTGCCGGGGCAGGCGTTGAATCCCTCGAAGAGCGCTGGCGGGCTCTTCCACCTCGCCGCCGAGACTGGAGGCACGCTCTTCGAGGGCTTCAACGACCTTTCAAAGGCGATTGGACGACTCGATCGAGAGACCTCGTTGGTCTACCTGTTGACCTTTCAGCCTCAGAACTTGCGGGCGGACGGCTCGTACCGCCGCCTGCGGGTGAAGCTCCGCGACCCTCCAAAAGGGGCCAAACTCCGTCATCGCGACGGCTACTACGCGCCGAAAGCAGGGGCTGCAGGTGCAGTCGAGGCGCAGTGGACCACCGGGACCTGGATCGCCAGTGGAAACCAAGTCGACCAATTGGGTGTCGAGGTGCTGGCGCTACCGCTCGGCCGCGAGGGGGATCGCTCCCGTGTCGCGTTTCTGGTCGATGTCTCGGGGCGCGGCTTGCTGGGCGCCGATGCTCGCAAAGCGGGCGCCGAGCTGTTTGCCTACGCATTCGATGCGGAGGGGCGAGTCAGCGACTTTGTCGCGTCCCGTGTCGAGCTCCAGCTGGCAAAGCATCGAGAGGCGCTGGAGGCCGGGGGACTCCAGCTGGTCGGAGAGCTACAGCTCGAAGCCGGTCACTACACGCTGCGATTTGGTGTTCGAAATCTCCTCGACGATCGGTTCGCGGTCAAGACGAGAGAAGTCGAGGTCTTCGACGGCGAGGGAGGTCGCGAGCTCTATCCGCCGATCTTCTTGCCGAGCCCGAAACAGAGGGGCCTCCTGGTCTGGTCGCCTGCGAGCGACGAACCCGACACGGGCGAGCGCCAGTACCCCTTCAATGCGGGTGGATTCCGACTGACACCCTCCGCTCGCACGACGGTTTCGTCCTCTGTCGAAGCTCGTCTGGCGCTGCTCGGGTTCGATCTCGAGGGTGGAACGATCGAGGGCCGTCTCGTGAGTACGGATAGCGGGGTTGCCCTGCCGGTGCCGATCGAGCGGCTCGAGGGCAGCGCCGGGACCGAGGGTCGCCCCGACGTTGTTCTCTTACGCCTCGACACTTCCTCCCTCGAGACCGGCAGCTACTCGCTGGAACTGCGGGTCGAGAGCAAAACGGGCACGGGGGATGAACGCGTCGCCCGTACTCCGCTATACGTCGAGACGGGGTAGGCGGCCTACGGATTCCACTGGTGCGACTCGCCGGCCTCGATCTCGGGGTCGGCGGCGATGCCGGTCCAGTGCCCACCGGGGTCGTCTCGCAGGATGTCGACGAAGGCGAGGCCGGCACGGAACCGCCCACCCTTCGAAGGGCCGGCGACCCAGCGTACTTCGGCGAGCGTTTCGAACGTCGCGCCGCGGTCGTCTTCGACGATCACGAGATGACGCTTTCCTGGTTCCAGGCCGTCGTTCCGCGGCGCCGACACGCCGATGCCGATCGCCGTGACGTCGCACAACTCGATCTCGACCGCCGAGCAGACGGCCCGACTCGACCTCGACGGTAGGCGGCCGTACCGACGACGCTCGGTGGGGTGATTCGATCCCGTTCGGAATGGATTCCACATACGGCTCTGCCAGCTGGCGGCACCCGCCAAAGAACCTCGACTCGCCTCTCCTGAGGGTCGAATCTTACCAGTTCGTGGCGCGCGCGGGCCGGGTCGACCCACAGTCGCCTGCGCTGTCTGAAGCGAACGAGTACCGCCTCAAGACGCTCGCCACGTCATCTCCTTCGAAGAAGACGACCTTGGTTTGGTCGGCCTCCTTCACGAACGCCGAGGCTCGACAGGCGGTCTCGGCGATCTCTGCGGCGTGAACCTGGATGTCCACGCGAGCGGGAAGTGGGTAGTCCTCGAAGGTGATCACGACTTCGCGCGTCCCGGCGCTTCCGCCCGGTGGGCAGGGAGCCTCACCGACGACGGGTAGGCGGCAGGTGAACTCCACCCTGGGAAGTTGACCGAGCTCGGAGTGAAGAGCCTTGGCGAGTTGTGTCTTCTCGCCTTCAGGTGGGCTGTCGCCGCCGCCGGAGATGGCACCCCAGTTCACGCCGCCGAGAACCGCGACCGCGACCGCGAGCAGAATCACGACGACCGCGCAGCCGAGCAGCCTCTTGATCAATCGGTCCCGCACCTTCCGTCGAAAATTGCCTCCACAATGACTCTACGGCGTTCGAGGTCGATGATTACGCCTCGAAGGCGGAAGAGGCTGCGCGCTCCGAGCGTGTTGGCGAACGCCGGCGCCTGCGGGTGCAAAGATACGGGCACCAACTCGAGTCTGGACTATTCGCCGTCGCCCGCCATCGCGACGCCGATCGGCGTCAACGTGTGCACGATCTCGACCGTCTCTCCGTGCGCTGCAAGGACGTGGTCGAGACGCTTGTAGGCGCGCATCCCTTCGTCGCAACCTCCACCGCGTAGCTCGACGCTAGCGCTTGCCGTCTGCTCGCGGATTTCTTGGCGGCTGATTTCGCCTGAGCGCACCCGCTTGCGGACCTTGCGCGGCACCGCCGAGCCCTTGAACCAGTCGGGGTTGGGCACCCATCGGAACTTGCCGGCGGCCTTCGTTCTCGACATGACCCGTCCAGCGCCATGGACGGTGGAGAAGAGAGCTGCACGGCTCCGCCACGAATCTACCCCTCGGAGGATGACTGAGGGTTCGGCCATGGTGGCCCCGACGAAGCCGAGTTGACCGGGGAAGGCCGGTGTTGCGCCTTTGCGCACCACCCAGAACTCGTCTCCGTCGTGTTCTTCGAACCAGGCGAAGTTGTGGTGGTTGTGGACCGACTCGGCGATCGGGGCGCCGACGATCTCGGCCACCCGCCGGCAGACCCACTCTCGGCCGGCGTAGGCGTAGCGGCCGGCGAGTTTCATCGCGGCGATGTACTCCTGGCCGTCCTGCGAGTCGGCAGTGAGGAGGGCAGGGGCCGACATCATGCCCTTGCCACCGCCGCCGCGACGCATGTACTCCGAGGCGATCGAGTGGCCGAGCCCGCGGCTGCCAAAGTGAACGCCCACCCACGGTCGGTCGAGCTCATCGCGAAAGAGATCCACATAATGATTGCCCGAGCCGACGGTGCCCAGCTGGGCGCGCGCCTTGGGCTTCAGCTTGGCGACGAAGTCGATGTCCCAGGCCGGATCGCTCTCGAAGAGCGGGTGGTCGGGTGCCTCGGGGTTGCTCTTGCCGACCCCGAACTGAATCGTACTGGCGATTTCGTCCATCAGGAGGGAACGCGAGCGCTCCCAGAGGCTTCCGAACTCATCCGAGTCGACGTCGAGACGGACGGCCAGGTTCCCGCAAGCGATGTCGTAGCCGACTCCGCTCGGGCTCACCTGCTCCTGATAGGCGACGACTCCGCCGATCGGCTGTGAGTAGCCGAGGTGGTTGTCGGCCATGAGCGCCGCCTTCTCGCCTCGGCAGTTTGCGATCTGGTCGATCACCCCCTCTTCGGGCGTGGGCCCGAAGACCAGTACGTCATCCATGGCGAAGCCTCTAGGAGCCGCCGAGTGCGATCACGTTGCGCATGCCGCGCACGATCATCATCCCGTCCGACACCGCCGGCGTTGTCATGACAACTTCGCCGAGCTCGTTCTCTTCGAGCACCTCGTAGACCGGCCCCGACCGCACGACGTAGGTCTTGCCCTCTTCGGTGGTGAAGTAGAGCCGGCCGTCGGCGGCGATGGGCGAGCCGCTGAACGACTCCGCCTGTCCTACGCGCTCTCGGTAGAGCATTTCGCCGGTGGTTGCGTCGTGGACGCTCAGACGGCCGTTGTTGTGGAGCATGTAGAGATGTCCCTCGTAGAGCAGCGGCGTCGGAATGTAGGTGCCGCCGGTCTTGGTGCTCCAGGCGACGACCTCGCTCGATTCCACGCCCTCTGCGAGGGAGATGTCGCCGCGACCGCCGGGGCGCACCGCGTAGATCGGTCGCACGGGTGGATAGCCGCCGGTCACGTAGGCGACGCCATCGCCGATGATCGGCGAGCCGACGGTGACCTCGGAGTTCGGGCCGAGTGTCCACAGCTCCTTGCCGGTCTTGGCGTCGTAGCCCCGGATGGTGGTGCCGTTGGTCACGATCTCGGCGCCGCCTTTGCCCTCGAGGACGTTCGGGGTTCCCCAGGTCGGAATCTCTTCACGCGGTGTGCGCCAGCGTTCTTCGCCGCTTCGAAGGTCGAACGCCGCGATGAACGAGCCCTTCTGGATATCAACCTGGGTGATGACGAGATCGTCGTGGATGATCGGCGAGCTCGAGAAGCCCCACTCGTAGGTGGGGTCGTAGAACCAGCCGCTCGACAGGACGCCGAGCTCCTGTCGCCAGAGGAGCTCGCCGTCGACCGTGTAGCAGAAGAGCCCCTCTGAACCGAAGAAGGCGACCACATGGCGGCCGTCGGTGACCGGGGTGGGGTTCGCATGACTCGACTTCAAGTGCCGCTTGACCGCGGGAACACCGGTCGTGGAGGTGCGCTCCCAGACCACATCGCCGCTCTTGCGGTCGAGTGCGTAGACCTTCCAGCTGTGCTCCGATTCGTCGTCGACCGAGTCGACGTCGCCGTAGAGGCCCGTGCGGAACGTTTCGTCACCGGCGGACGAGATCGATGTCGTCACAAACACACGATCTCCCCAGACGATTGGGCTCGAGAGCGCGATGCCCGGGATGGGCGTCCTCCACCGGACGTTCGCGCCGCTCTCCCCGTTCCAAGTGGTCGGTGCTCCCTGGCCGTCGGCGATCCCGGAGAGCGCAGGTCCTCGGAAGCTCGGCCAGGGCGCTGCCGCGCGTCGCCTGGCTTCGGGGAGCGGTGCGGCCTCGACGGCCTCCGCGATCTCCTCGGTCGGCAGCTGGCGCTGGAAGAGCATGCGGTCCGAGCTGTTCTCGGCGGTGAAGTTCTCGATGAGCCCGCCCCTTCCACCAAAGCTCAGGGTGGTGCCCTCCAGTCCCTGGGGCTGGAAGCGGAGATCTCCCAAAGGAATCAGAGTGACTGGGTCGGTGCTGCCTCGGCGGAACTTGAGGGTCTCGCCGTCGAGGAATACCTGCGCCGTGAACCCGCTCTCTTCATTCTTGAACTCGCCAACGAGCGTCTGGAGAACCTCGGAGGAGACGTCGATCGGCTCCTCGGAGGGCGCCGGCTTCGGAGGCGCGTTTGTTTTGAGGAAAGCGGCAACCTCCGCGTTTTCGGCCTCCTGTGCCGTCTCGATCGCCGACTGCACGTCTTCGAAACTCGCGCTTCCGCTAGCCATGGCCAGGCGAGCCATCTCCAGGTCGCCTTGGCGAGCGGCGAAGGAGAGCGCCCGACTGACGCTCGTGGCTCCGGCCTTCAGGAGCTCGAGCGCGATCGCCCGGTGGTCCGCAGATTCAGCGGCTGCGAAGAGCGTCCAGAGCAGTGGGTTTGCTCCGTAGAAGGTGTCGGTCACGTTGACGTCGGCACCCTTTGCGATCAGAGCCTTCACAAGCTCGAGATTGCCCTTGTCCGCCGCGAAGAAGATCACGGTAGCGCCGTACCGATTGGCGCTCTCGATATCGGCTCCCTGCTCGATCAGCTTCAGAGCGAGGGCGGTGTCGCTCTGTTGAGCCGCCTCGACGAGAGCGGCGCCGAGGTCCTCATCGGCAGCGGAGGTGGGGAGGGTGAAGACCAGGCTCAGGAGCAGGATGATCGCCAGTGTTCTCATGGCGACGATGCTAGCAGCGGTTGCCGGTGTCGGCGGGCGAATGGACAACCGCGCTGAGCGCGGCTAGGGTCGGCGCCGTGCGAACAAATCCAACGGGACGACGAATGCCCCTCCTCGCGCTCTCGGCGTGCCTGACGACCGGAACGCTCCTCGCCGGCGAACTTCCGCAGGCCTACTTCGAACCGACGGCGCCGGGGAGCTGGGCCAAGTACGAGACGACAACAGCCGACGGCAGCAAGACCGCTGCGACCTATACCCGGCTAGCGGACGAGAGCGGCGGCCTGGCGGTCGAGATCCTCACCGAGTTCGTTTCCGGCCCCAATTCGGGGAACGAGTCGAAGAGCATCTTCAAACTCGATCCGCATTTCGACTGGCAGCGTCGGTTCCTCAGCTTCGGCAAGGCGCTCACCGGTGCGACGTTTGTGATGGAGGGCCGCCCGCCACTGGCCCAGCCGGAGCAAATGGTGCAGGCGATGCGTGACGCGATGGCCGAGTTCAGCAGTTTCGAGTCGGCCGGGAGCGCCACTGACGACGGAGTGACCTGTGATCTGTACGAATTCCAGGCCGTTTTGGGCGGCCCGAATCCGGGCACGATGACCGGCAAGGTCTGCCTGAGCCGCTCGGTGCCCTTCGGGCTCGTCTACCAGGAGACAACGTCGCGCAACGAGCGGAGCGGCGAATCGTCGTTCGAGACTCGGCTCGTTGACTCGGGCTCGGGCGCGGTACGGAACTACCCGAAGCCGAAGGTTGCGTCGACAGCGACGGCGACCGCCCAACGCCTCAACATTGCCCTGGCCTACCAACGCGGTTCCATCGCGCTGAACTTCCGTGTGCGCGCCAACACCGGTGGACGTGCGTTCGGCGTGACGCTGACCAACCTCACCGATCAGCCCTTGGTCATCGGCGTCGGCAAGACGACCTACGCTTTTGAGGTCGGGTTCCCGATCGGCCGGCTCTACTTCCAGCCGGTCTACGAAGGCGACGTGGCCCTCGACTCTGGTGAGACGTCTGATGAGTTCCACGCCGGGCAGATTGCGGACAAGGGCGTCCGCGAGGGCTCGTTCCGGCTGGTGATGAAGCGCGGCAAGCCGACCCTCTCGGGCGAGTACAAGGTCGGCAAGATCAAGTAGCGGCGCGAGTCTCGAGGGCGTTCACCAAGGCTGGGGCACTCGATCGAGCGTCTTGGCGGGAGCGTCACTAGTCGGTTGGACTCCTCGTGGCACGCTGGCAAGTCATCTCACCGCCTGCCGGCTCCGTCGACCAGCGGAAACGATCCGACGAGATTTCGTAGAACCGAGTTTGCCATGTGGGGTCGACTCCCCCGGCCTTGTGCATCGTGACTGAGTCAGGACCCGAGACGGCAGTGAACCGCTTGATGGTTGGAGAACGACTGTCGATCCAGGCAATGTCCCACCGATTTGTTTCGGGATCGAGCAAGCGCAGAGCAGTTCCTCGGAATGGCTCACCCTTAGGAGGCATCTGGCCGATGTACTCGTCCTGCAGGGCTCGGCCGCCGAGGGCGCGCCGCCAGTGCCAGGTGGAACGCGTCTCTCGATAGCCGCCGCTCTCGATGGGCGACCGGACGAGACAGTTCCAGTTGCCGACGAGCCTGTCCCACGGCTCGAGCGTGGGCTTGACATCTTCCTTCGCCGCGGAAGAGGCGGAGGACCAGATGAGCAGGGGCAGTAGAGCAATGGCGGCCGCTCGACTCATGGCTCGACTCCGATCTGTCGCGTCAGGTTCACGTAGGTCACCTCGCCCGGACGGACAGTCGCTCGACCATGAGCGAAACCCTCTGTCGGGATCGCGCGGCACCCGAGGTAGTAGTCGCCCCGGGGGAGGTCGACGAAGCGAAAGCGACCGAGTGTGTCGGATCGGGTGATCCAGTGAAATCGCAGGGCGCTTGGCGCCTCGACCGGTTCGAGCTCCTCCCGCCGAAGAACATTTCGCACGTACCATTCGGTCGAGAAGGTGGTCACCGGGTTCATGAAGACGAGGGCGAGTGCGCAGGGATGGCGGCCGCCTCCGGGCGTTTCGAGGTAGGCCGCCCCCTCAATGACACCGTCACCCGCCTGGCCGTAGGGCTCGTACTCCGAGGGGATGAACGGTGCTCGGCGGGGTTGTGGCTGCGGGCGATCTGCTTCGATCCGAGGACGCGGCCGGAGGTGTTGGCGCCACCACTTGTGGAGTTCCTCTTGAAGTGCCAGGAGTTCATTCGGGTTGGTAGGTTGGCCGGTCGCGCTGGGCAGTAGTACGAGCTCGGCTGGGCTGCCAGCCAGTCGTAGAGCATTAAAGAGCGCCCGGCTCTGTCCGACGGGAATCCGCCGATCGAGCTCGCCGTGAAAAATCTGCACCGGGGCGGCGATACGAGGTGCGCGCTCCAGCAGCGAAGCTCTGCGGTACGGCCCGGGGTCGAACACCGCGGGCGCCGGGAAGTACTCCGTCAGGTAGGACGGGATATCTGTCGCCGTGGCGAGCGCGTAGATGTCAGTGAGCGGTGCGCCGATCGAGAGCGCTCGTGGGGGGGCGGTGTCACTAGCCAAGAGCAGGGCGAGATGAGCTCCATAGCCCCAACCAGCGATGAAGATCTCATCGCGTCGAGCGACCCCACCGGCGACCAGGGCTTCGATTCCGTAGCGGATGTCAATCGCCGCCGGCTCGCCCCAGGCGCCGATTGGCGGGGAGCGAAACGCAGGGCCGTAACCGAGGCTGCCGCGGTAGTTTGGCCGGAGAATGGACCATCCCTCCGCGACCAGGCTCTCGACCATGAAGGTCTCGGGAGATCCTGTGAAGCTTGCGACAGACCGCGCCGCCGGTCCACCGTGAATCCATACGGCCAACGGGCTAGGCCCCGCAGGATCAGTCGGGCGTGTGAGCAGTCCCTCGATTGGAAGGCCATCGAACGAGGTCCAGGTGAAGAGTTCCGTTCGACTTGCGGTCGGGGTGGCCGATCGCCTGTGGAGTGCGCTGACGCGCAGCGGTTGTGCTCCCGGGCGCCAGACGAACACCTCCTGAGGGCTGTCGGGAGCCTCCTGGACGAACGCGACCGTCGAGCCGTCGGCTGAGATGGAGAAGGCGCTGCGATGCTCAGTACCACCGAGATGGACCACTGGAGGGTCGCCGTCGATTGGGATTCCGAGCAGGTGCGTTGCGGTGCCGGCGGCCTCGGCGATATAGATCTGGTCCGACGCGGCGTTCCAGCCGATAGGCGGGGAGAGGCCTCGTTCCTGAGTGGCGGCGAGCTGTCTCAGTTCAGTGCCGTCGGCAGAGATGATGTGAAGGTCGCCCAGGCCGATCGGCTCGGGGCGATCGCCCGAGGAGGCGAAGGCGATCCAGCGGCTGTCTGAGGACCAGAGCGGTGCCACATCGGTGCCGCTGCTCTTGCGTAGACCGGAACCGCGGCGAAGGCCGCGGCCGGCAAGCTGCAGGACGCCCAGATCGGACGCCACGAGGCCGGTGTCTGGATATGTGTCGGGCCGCCGCGCGTAGGCGATGCGTGTGCCGTCGGGCGACCACGTGAAGTCGCTTACGTCGAACGGACCCCAGGAGATCTGGATCGCCCCCGGAAAACCGGTCGGCGGAAGGTCGAGATCCAGATGGAAGAGATGCCTCGGAGGCCGGTTGGCCGCCTTGAGCGAAGGGTGCAGTGGAAACTGCTCTGCGGGATCTGCGGCGAGATAGGCAAGGCGCCCCGTCACGGGGCTCCAGAGAAACTGCTCGACTCCGAGGGCGGCTCTGGTGACCCGGCGCGCAGGCCCTCCGTGGAGTTGGCGGACGCGAATCTGAGCACCCGTCCCGTTGCGGCACAGATAGGCGATCGATACGCCGTCGTTCGAGAAGGAGGGCGCGAAACAATCGTCGGTGATGGACGAGAATGGCGCAGCGCTCGGTTCGTTCGATCCGCCAACCCACACGCGATGCCTCCACTCGGCCGCGCCCGCTTTCCAGACAGCCCGGCGTACGGTGAAGGCGACGCGTTCGCCTACTGCGCTGAGGGCGGTGTCACGCACGGTGGCGGTGTCGATCTGTCGGCTCGGAGACCAGGCCGGTTCGGCGGCGTGCGAGAACGCGATCAGGAGAGTGCCGGCCAAGGTGCTGCGAAGCCGGGTCGCGCGGCGGCCCGTTCTCGAGTTTTCTCTCGGTCCCCCAGGCGCAGGCACGATCGGCATCGAGCCCATATGAGTCGACGGGCCGCCTAATGAGCAATGGAGATCATCTGACGAAGCTGTGAGGAATCCATGAAGCTCCCTCTCCAACGGCTAGACTCTCGAGGGATGGAACGGAGTGCACCGGCGAGCGAGAGTGGTCGCGATCTTCGAAGCGGCCGTCTGCGCCGCGTTCGTTTCGCAGACTTCGAGTTTGATCTGACGACGCTGGAGCTCTTTCGTGAGGGGCGACCTGTTCCCTTGCCGCCCAAGCCCTCACGTGTCCTCGCTCTGCTCCTGGAGCACGACGGGGCGTTGGTAGGCCGATCTGAGCTGCAGTCTGAGCTCTGGCCGGACACCGTGGTCGAGTTCGATCAGGGATTGAATAGTTGTGTCCGACAGCTTCGGACGGTGCTCGCGGACGACGCCGAGGCGCCACGCTTCGTCGAGACGGTCCCGCGACGGGGGTACCGCTTTGTGGCCAAAATTCGGAGCCCTTCTACCGCTCCGCCGCGGCTCCGAGCCCGGGTTGGTCCGTGGGTCGCCGTTCTGACCCTTCTCGCCGGGTTGACTTGGCTCTCAGTTCGCCAGCGCCCCGGTCTCCTTCTCGCCGTGCTGCCGCTCGAGACGATTGGCGGTGTGGAGGACGACGCCCTCTTCGCCGAGGGGCTGACCGAGGAGCTGATAGCGACCCTCGGTCGCGCCGAGCCGGCTCGATTGCGGGTGCTTGCCCGCTCGTCGTCTTACCGCGTTCGAGACCTGCCGCTCGGCGATCTCCGGCATCGCTTTGACATCGACCTCGTTCTTCAGGGGCGAGTACGCCCCGAGCCCGGTGGCTACAAGGTGAGTTTGCAGATCGTGCGCGCTGAGACGGCCGTCAATGAGTGGGCGTTGGACTACCGGCAGCCGCTGCTCGTGTCGTCGGTCGCTTCTCAGGAGGCGTTGGCGGTTCGAGTCTCCAGAGCCTTCGAGGAGCACTATCGCATCGGGCAGCTGCCCCCGTCGCCAGGTGCGCCAGCCTCTCGACACGCGGTTGAGTGGCCGATCGCTCTGCGACTGATCGAAGAAGGCGACGAGACGAGTCGCCTCCGCGCAGCCGAGATCCTCGAGCAGGTTGTCGAGGAGGCTCCCGGATTTAGTGCGGCGAGGGCTGCTCTCGCCCGGGTGCAGGTCGATCTCGGAGCCGAAGTCGAGGCCAAGCGATCGATCGCCCGGGCGGTCGACTCCTTCGGATTGCGACCGGAGCTGGCGCTCGAGCGCGGACGGCTGGCATTGCGCGGCTGGCGCCTGGCAGAAGCCCGCCCGGATCTCGAACTCGCCGCCGCATCGAGGCCCCAATCGGCTCGGGCTCAGCGCGCCTGGAGCTACTACCTGGCGGTGACCGGTCAACACGAACAAGCGCGCCGATCGGTCGCGCGAGCGCATGCACTCGACCCGGCGTCGGGTGGTGTTCTTGGCGACGCCGGACTCTATGCCTACTGGGCCGGGGACCCGAGGGCTGCGATCGACCAGTGCCGATCTGCTCAACGTTTTGTGCTGGATCGCTACCGCCTAATGGTGGAGCGCTGCCTCCTTCACAGTCTTGCGGCCGCCGGAGACCTGGACGGTGCCCTGTCGCGAGCGAGGGTGGTGATCGAGGCGTCGCGGGTCTCCTCCGAGACGGTAGCTCGTGCTTTGGCGGGGGCCTCGCCGGTCGAGCGTCTCAGGTCCTATTACAACTGGGCCGCCGAAGACGACGCGCTCGTTTTCTCCCAGGGTGGAGATGATCCCTATCGACGCGCCCTGGCGTTTGCGGCGGCTCGGCAACCGGAGCCTGCCCTCCAGGCGCTCGAACTCGCCTACGCACAACGGCTGGCTCGACTGATCGAGATCGGGGTGGAGCCACGGCTCGATTCACTGCGAGACGAGCCGAGGTTCCAGCGGCTTGCCCAAGAGGTTGGCGTGGGGGGCACCGGCCTCGCTCGATCGTTGGCGCGCTAGGCGCGCCCTCTACTGATCCGCGTACCCCTGCACCCAGGACCGCTCCGGGTCGTGGTTGCGGAGATCGATACCGTGCTCGAGCCATCCCTTGAGCGCGAACAGGACGTTGAGCCAGCCGGCGTGCACGGCGTTCCATTCGTCTTCGGGCACGTCTCGATGCGTGAGCAGCAGGTCGGTTCCACCGGCGCCGTCTGCATGGAGTTCGAACCTCGCCTCGCCGCCGAAGTAGTCGACAGCCCAGAGCTCTGGCGCCCGCCGCTCGAGAATCCGGCCCGCCCAGACGGTGCCTTCGATGAAGTGGTATTCGATGATGCCTTCAGTCTCCGCCGCCGACTCCGCCCAGAAGGCGGCTCGGCCGCTGTCCGTGTCGAGCGCTTCGTAGACTCGCGTCGGAGGCACCCCGAAGTGCATTCGCCACCTGATGGGTCCGCCGGGTAGATCGCCGTTCATGGTGGCCGATTCTAGCGGTGCGCTCCGGCAGACTCCGACGAAACTCGTCGTCACGCTGGGGCGTAGTGCTGGTCACACCGTAGGATCGAACGACTCGAGAGGGGGCTCCCGTGTACGGAATGGAACTTCCGAAGCTGAGGAATGCGTTCACAACCCTATGGATCGCGCTTGGCGTCGCGAATGCAGCCGGGGCGACGACGCTGCAGGATCGGATCGACGAGCGCCTGGGTAAGCTGCGCGGCGAGATGATCGAGGTGTTCCGGGACCTGCACCGACACCCGGAGCTCTCGGGCCAGGAGGTCAGAACCGCCGGCATTGTTGCAGAGCGCCTCCGCAGTCTCGGGTTCGACGTCCGCGCCGGAGTTGGTGGACATGGCGTTGTCGGCGTGCTTCGGGGCGGCAAGCCCGGCCGAATCGTGGGCTTTCGAGCGGACATGGACGCCATCGCCTCGACCGCTCCCGACCCGGTCGAGTATCGCTCCGAGGTTCCGGGTGTTCGCCATATCTGTGGTCACGACCTCCATACGACGGTCGGCCTGGCCATCGCCGAGGTATTGGCTGCGATCCGCACGGAACTGCCGGGGACGGCGGTGCTGATCTTCCAGCCCGCCGAGGAGACCGCCTCGGGGGCCAAGGCGATGCTCGAGGGCGGTGCGCTCGAAGGCCTGGCGCTCGATGCCGTGCTGGCCTTCCACACCGCCCCCCTCCCGGTCGGCACGGTCGGTAGTACTCCGGGGCTCCTACTACCCCCGACGACAATCGCGGTTGCGACCCTCGAGGGGGAAGGCGACCTGGAGGCGTTTGCCCAGGCTCTTGTGCCGCGACTTCAAGCGCTGAATGTCGTGGTGCCGCTGGAAGACACCTCCGGTGGCCTGGGTGGCATACCGTTGAGTCGAGACTTTCTCGTGGTTCAGCCGTTCCGGGCTGCGGCGGGGCCAGGACCGGCGGAGTACACCCTTCACATCATGCTCAGAGCCTCGGGTGACAACCGGCTTGCCGAGGGCAAGGCCAAGCTCGAGGAGGCGTTCGACGAGCTCTCCACAGTGGAGGCCAAGGCGGCGGTCGAGTTCCATCCCGAATCGACGGCCGGCGCCGACAACGACCCCGAGCTCGTGCGAGCCGTGGACGTCATTCTGCACCGAGCTCTCGGCGCGGAGAACGTCATCCAGATGGCTGGAGCCGTACCGTTCTTCAGCGAGGACTTCGGACACTTCCAGCGGCTCGCTCCGGGAGCGATGTACTGGCTCGGCGTGGCAAACACCGAGACCGGCAGCAGGGGCCTGCCGCATGCGCCGGACTTCGTCGCTGACGACGAGGCCATCTTCGTCGGTGCCCGGGCGATGACCGCGGTACTCCTCGAGCTGCTTCAGAGCAGCGACTGAGGGTCTACTCGAGCGGCATCTCGAGCGCCATCATCTCCTCGCCGTTGCGGAGATAAAGCCGGTCTTTGACCAGTACCGGGTGGTTCCAGGTCTTGCCGTTGAGCGCTTCAACGCGAGTGAGCTCCTCGAGTTTCTGCGGGTTGGTCCGGAGCAGGACCACGTCGCCGTTCTCGGCCAGGAGCAGCAGTTGGTCGGCATCGGGGAGTAGCAGAACCTGGCCGTTGCCGTAGCGGCCGCCCTTCCAGGCGCGCTCGCCGGTCTCGAGGTTGACGCACGCGAGAATGTTCGGGTCGAAGCCGTAGAGGAAACCGTCGTGCGCAACGTAGTCGTTGAAGCCGGACTTCATCGCCTGCGACGTCCAGCGCTCCTCGGCGGCCAGGGATCCGCCGGCAAGACGGATGTCGAGCCTGCGCGTGCCGCTGAAGTCGCTGCTCATCAGGAGCGTCGAGTCGCCGACGACGAGCGGCTGCAAGACCCGGTAGCTGCTGTGCTGCCAGTCGTGGTGCC
The DNA here is from genome assembly GCA_965212505.1 of Candidatus Multivoradales bacterium. GTDB lineage: Bacteria > Acidobacteriota > Thermoanaerobaculia > Multivoradales > JAHEKO01 > JAHEKO01. The sequence goes on along the minus strand of OZ243123.1, from coordinate 2,445,515 downwards.
AGGCGACGGAGCCGTCCGCGGGGTCGATCAGGCTCAGACCGGAATCGCTTACCAGTGCGACCCTCTCCTCGCCTGCGATCCGCGAAAGTTGCGGCGAACTGTAGCTGTGCCCGCCGGCCGGGGCGCCCCAGCGAACTCGACCGTCGTCGATCCCGTACGCCAGAAGGCCTGTGTCGCCTTCGCCGCCCGCGTGAACGATCACGACACCACCGACCACGAGCGGCGAAGACGAGAATCCCCAGGTGGGCGGCTCGCGGCCGGCGTCTTCGCGCAGGTCGGCCTGCCAGACGACGTCGCCCGTCGTCGGGTCGAGTCGGAGCAGGATGCCCTCGCCGCCGAGGGTGAACATCATGCCGTCGACGAGGGTCGGCGTGGCACGCGGCCCGGCTCCCGCCATCGCTTCGAAGAAGCGCGACGGATACTCGTGGGCCCAGATCTGTTCGCCGCTGTCGGCGTCGTAGGCGACCACCGCCTCGAGCTCGCCGCGCTGCTCCTGGGTGAAGAGGTGGCGCCCGGCGACTGCAAATGAGGACCATCCGGGCCCAACCGGTACTCGCCAGAGTACTCGAGGCGGACGAGTCTCCCAATCTTCGGAGAGGGTTAGGCCGGTAATGACCGCGTCACGCTCGGGGCCGCGGAATCCGGGCCAATCGGCCTCTCCAACGGCGCCGACGACTGCACCGCCGGTGCCGGAGCCTCGCTCGGCGAGGTAGCGCTCCTCGGTCGTCTGCTCCCAGCGCCAGGAGCGGTCGGTCTGGAAGTCTCCCCAGACGCCTTCCATGCGCACCAGGGTCCAGAAGCCGAGTGCGATGGCGGTCGCGACCAGCGCTGCGGTCAGGCGCGGAAGCGGGATCCAACGCGTCGCTGTGAGGCCAAAGACGAAGGCTGTGGCTCCCCACGGCAGCACCGTGGAGATGATGGGGAAGCCGCGCATCGTCGGGTGCAACAGGGCTAGTGTCAGAGCGAGGAAGAAGACGACAGCGATCGCGCCGACGATCTTCTCGCGCCTTTCCGCGCGGCTACCCGCCAACCACCAGACGCCGATGCCCAACGCACACGCCAACGGTCCGAAGAAAGAGGCCATGAACGCCACCATCGGTGGGTCCTCGAAGAGGCGCGGCAGGAGCGCAAGTCCCCAGAGCAGGGCGAGGAGTAGAACCGCTGGCCAAAGGCGCAGGGGCGAAGCGAGCGGCGTGGGGGAATCCGAGCTCATTGTTGCCTCCGTTGTGACCTGATCTCGAAGGTCATGCTAAACCATCTCGGCTCGCGCCAGAGCTTCGGTAGGTCTCTGTCGACCTGTAACCGCCGAACGCTTCGGGGGTCATTGAAGGCAGTAAGGAAGAGTACGAAACCATGACGCGGAGTCAAGCCATGATCTTCGAAGCCCTCTTGGTGGCGACGATTTTGCTGGCGGCGCCGGTTTACGCCGGACCGGTTGATGGTGTTGCGATCGTCGGCGGGACAGTGCTTCCGATGACGGGCGACGAAGTGCTGCCCGATCACACAGTCTTGATCGCCGACGGTGTGGTCGTGGCCGTGGGACCGACGGCGAAGACAACGCTTCCCGTCGACTTCGAGCGTGTCGACGCGCGCGGGAAGTACGTGCTGCCCGGCTTCATCGACATGCACGTCCACCTGTCGGGCCGAGCCGACCTCTTGGCCAACCTGCGCTACGGCGTGACCACGGCGCTGCAGATGAGCGGCCAGCGCGGCCGGATTGCGGACTTTCCGGCCCTGCGCGAGGAGATCGAGCGCGGTGAGACGCTCGGTCCGCGCCTCTTCTTGACCGGTCCGATGTTCGACCGTTCCGGAGTCGAGCCCCCGTCGAGCGCCTACTCCTTCGAGAGCAGCGAAGAGGTGCGCGACCTTCTCGACTCGCACGCCGAGGCTGGCTACGACTTCTTGAAAGTGCACAACTTGACCCCAAGAGATGTCTACTCGACTCTGGTCGAGTCGGGGCGACTGCCGATCGTCGGACACATCCCGATGCGCGTGGGTTTGGACGAGGCGCTCGGTTCGGGCCAGGTGATGTTCGCCCATGCCTCGCTGTTCTACTACCAGCGCTTCTTTGATCCCACCTGCCGCGAGGGCTTCTGGCAGTGCATGGCCAATGTCGAACCCAACCTCTCGGGCCTCGATGAACTGGTGGATCGCATCGCTGCCTCCAAAGCCGCGGTCACCGCCAATCTTTCGCTCCTGGCTGCGGAGCGCTCGAACGACGACGACTGGAAGGCGGTTGTCGACGACCCGGAATTCTCTCTTCTAGATCCCGCGATGCGCGAGCGTTGGCACAGCGACAACCCGTCGCACAGAGAGCTGCGGGCCGAACGGAGGCGAGACATCGACAATCAGGTCGACTTCGTGCGTGAGTTGATCGTGCGCTTGCACTCGCGGGGGGTACCGATTCTGGCGGGAACGGACGCCGGCGTCGAGGGGCTCTTCCCGGGGCGAGCTCTGCACCTGGAGCTGCGGGAGTTAGTCGACGCTGGGCTCGCACCGATGGCGGCTCTCCGCGCTACGACCGTGGTTCCGGCGCGTTTTCTTGCCCAGTACGCCCCTCGCAGCGAGGGCATGGGCCTGATTGAGGTGGGTGCGTCGGCCGATCTGGTCGTCTTGGACGCGAACCCACTCGAGGACATCAGCAATACGCTCCGGATCCACGGCACGATGTCGCGCGGCAGATGGCATTCGGGCGACTCCCTCCGACGTTTGCGAGGAGAGTCGCCCGAGTGAGGGTGAGAGTCGAGGCTCAGTCGGCCCAGCGCTCGGCCAGCTCGTCGAGGCGGCTCTGAAGCTCGTCGGCGGGGAGCCAGACGCCGTTGAGCATCACGCCGACGGGCGTTTCGAGCCGCTTGAGCTTCTTGAGCGGGTTCTTCTTGACGACCAGTAGATCGGCGCGCTTGCCGGTCTCTACCGTGCCGACCTCGTCGATCTGGTCGAAGAAGACCGCCGGGTTGTAGGTACCGGTCAGGATCGCCTCCCAGGAAGACAGGCCGGCCTTCTTGAGCAGCCTCAGTTCGTCGTGGATGGAGAAGCCAGGAATCACGCCGTCGGTGGTGGCGTCGCTGCCGAGGAGCATGCGATCCAGAGCTCCGAGCTCGGCCAGGCGGCGGGCGATGTAGAGCTTGACGTCGAGGGCGCTCAGCCAGAAGTCACGGTCTCCGCCAAACTCTGGACGACGGTAGTTGTTCTGAGACTCCCAGAGAGCGCGAACGGTCGGTGGAAGGTAGGCCATCTCGGGGCGAGACAGCAGAGCGGCGAAGGTGTCGTCGTTCACGGTGTTGGCGACAACTTCGTAGGTGTTGACGGTCGTGTTGACCCAGATGCGGCTGTTGGCGACCTCCTGAATCGGCCCCTCGAGTTGGCCCTCGAAGTCGGCCACCTCGGTGACGCTGGTGGAGAGGATCTCTTCGATGTGCGCGATCATCCTCGGCTGGCGCTCGAGGGTGTCGGCGAGCGGGTAGCCTGGACGTAGAGCGTGTGTGACGACGGGCACGTTGAGCTCGTCGGCTAGATCGTAGATGGCATCGAAGAACTCAGGTGTCCTTACCGCGTGCGACTTGATGTACTCGAAGCCCTGAGCGACCCAGCCGCGCACGTCGCTCTCGAGTTGCGCGGTGGAGGTGTAGTTCTCTTCGCCGATGAGCGGGCTCGTGAAGTAGAGCGAGGGCCCCACGACCCGGCCGCGCTCGATGTCGCGTTTCCACCGGAAAATCTGGTCGAAGCCCCCGAGATCGAACATCGTCGTGATGCCGTTCGCCAGGTAAAGGGAATAGACGTCTTCCGGTGCGATCTCCTCAGGTAGCAGCGGGACGTCGTGGTTGTGGACGTGCATGTCGACGAGCCCCGGCAGGAGGTAGAGCTTGTTGCGCCCTTCGATGACCTCGGCGCCGTCCGGGACCGTGACGTCTCGCACGGGGCCGATCTCGACGATCCGACCGTCCTCGACGATGACCGTCTGTTTCTTCTTGATCTTGCTGCGCTCGTCCGGGTTCATGCTGATCACGCGGACGTTCACAAACGCGGTGGTGCCACCGGTCTGCCGGGCCTCGGCGAGGGCAGCAGCACCGAGCCCGACGATCAGGCAGAGCAGTAGCGGGAGGGTGTGAGTCCAGCGGTTGAGGTGGTTTCGGACGCTCATGTTCGATCTCCTGGTTCGACTCGAAAGTGGGTGGCTTTTCTTGCCCCTTCACTCAGAACAGCGACATCCGTAGAAAAACCCGCAACGCTCGGCTGAGATAATGTCTCGAACCTGCCGTGGAGCACGAAGCGCGAAGTCGTACGACGGCGATCCTTGCCGATCTGGATCGCTCGGAGGGGCAGCCTCCGCCCGAGGCGATGGCCCAGCTCCTGCCGCTCGTTTATGACGAACTGCGGCGTCTCGCCGGTCACTACATGAAGGGGGAGCGCGCCGGTCACACGCTCGCTCCGACCGTCCTCGTGCACGAGGCGTTCGTGAAGCTTGCCGACCGGACACGCGCCGGTTTCAACGGCCGCACCCACTTCTTCGCTGCCGGCGCGCAGGCGATGCGACGGATTCTAGTCGACCATGCGCGTGCGCGAGGTCGAGAAAAGCGCGGTGGCGACTGGCGCCGGGTCACCCTCCTCGGCGACGAAGCCGCGGACCGCGGCGGACGGGACGTCGAGCAGCTCCTCGCCCTCGATGAGGCGCTCGAGAAGCTCGCCGCCCTCGATGAGCGCCAGGCACAGGTTGTCGAGTTGCGCTACTTCGGAGGTCTGAAGGTCGACGAGGTCGCGACCGCGCTCGGCGTGTCGAAACGTACGGTCGAGGGCTATTGGACCCATGCACGCGCTTGGCTGCGGCGCGAGCTGGGGGGTGAGCGATGAGCGAGTCGCGCCACGCCAAGGTGCGAGAGGTCTTTCTCCAGGCTCGCGAGCTCGAGGGGGAGGCACGGGAGGCCTTCCTGACCGCTGAGTGCGCCGATGGGGAGATGCGCGCTGAGGTCCGTTCGCTCCTCTCGGCAGATGAGGACGATGCGACCGAGCTGCTGCCGGAGGTCGATCGGGCGGTTCCCGAGCAGATCGGCCCCTACCGAATTCTGCGTCGCCTGGGCGAGGGCGGCATGGGCGAGGTCTACGAGGCGGAACAGTCTGCGCCCGTCCGGCGTCGGGTCGCCTTGAAGCTCGTCAAGTGGGGGATGGACACCCGAGAGGTTGTGGCCCGGTTCGAGGCCGAGCGACAAGCGCTGGCGCTCATGAGCCATTCGAACATCGCCAGCGTCTTCGATGCCGGTGCGACCCCTGACGGCCGTCTCTTCTTCGTGATGGAGCTCGTGCCCGGGGTGCCGATCACCGAGTACTGCGACGAGCACCGTCTGACCGTCGGGGAGCGACTGGAGCTCTTCATTCTCGTCTGCGACGGCATTCAGCACGCGCATCAGAAGGGCGTCATCCATCGCGATATCAAGCCCTCGAACGTACTCGTGACGCTGGTCGAGGGGAAGGCGGTGCCGAAGATCATCGATTTCGGAGTCTCGAAGGCGACCTCGCAACGGCTCACCGAGCGGACGATGTACACGGCTGTCGGCCAGTGGATCGGAACTCCGGAGTACATGAGCCCGGAGCAGGCCGACCTCACGTCGCTCGACGTCGACACGCGAACCGATGTCTATTCGTTGGGCGTTCTGCTCTACGAGCTGCTGGTGGGTACGCTGCCGTTCGACTCGTCCGAGTTGCGAAGCGTCGGTTTCGATGAGATGAGGCGTCGTATTCGCGAAACGGAGCCGCGACGACCGAGTACCCACCTCACACGGTCTGGGGGCGACTCAGAGGTGACTGCTGCCTCACGCCGGACCCCGGTGCCGGCGCTGACTCGCCAGATTCGCGGCGATCTCGACTGGATCACCATGAAGGCGCTGGCCAAGGAGCGCACCCGGCGCTATGGCTCTCCGAGCGAGCTCGCGGCCGACGTCCTTCGGCATCTCAACGACGAGCCGGTGGTCGCCGGTCCACCGAGCTGGTCGTATCGCTTCTCGAAGTTTGTCCGGCGTAACCGGGCTGCGGTCGTGGCTGCGGTCGCCGTGGCGATGGCGCTGCTCCTTGGAGTCTTCGGCACCGCTGTCGGGCTTCTGCGCGCCAGACAGGAGGCGGAGGCCGCGCGCCAGGTCTCGGAGCTTCTGACCGAGATCTTCGAGGGGGTCAACCCGAGGGATCCGCGGGACGTGACGGTGACCGCGCGAGACATCCTGGATCAGGGCGTCCGGCGGGTCGACGGCGAGCTGGGTGGTCAGCCTCTCGTTCAGGCGCGGTTGCTGGCGACGATCTCTCGGGCCTATCGTCGCCTCGGTCTTCTCGAGGAGGCGCGCCCGCTCATCGAGCGAGCCCTGACCCTGCAGCGTTCCGAACTGGGTGAACGGGATCCTCGGCTGGCGGACACCTTGGAGGAACTCGGCTGGTCGGATTTTGCCGGCGGGAACTTCGAGCGGGCCAAGGAGCACTTCGGCGAGGCGTTGTCGGTGCTCGAGGCGGCGTCAGGGGCCGACCCGGGGGATCTCGGACGGGCTCTTCAGGCGCTGGGTCAGGCGCACTTTGCGCTCGGCGACTACCCGGCTGCCGGGCGGTTCTACGAGCGGTCTCTAGCCGAACATGAGCGCGATGACACGCCGGAGCCCGTCGACGTGGCGACGGTCTTGGTCGCCCAGGGAGCCCTCCATCAAGAGGACGGTGAGCTGGCCTCTGCGCACCGCTCCCTGAGTCGCGCCCTCGAGATCCGCGAGCGGGAGCTCGGAGCTCAACACTCGATGGTGGCTCGAACCGCCCGAATGTTGGCAGCGGTGCAACGACGGCGAGGCGAGTTCGAGGACGCAATCGGACTTGTGCAAAGCGCGCTCGCCGTCGAAGAGGCCAACCTAGGGCCCACCCACCCGGACCTCGGTGCTCCGCTGCTCACCTACGGCAGCCTCCTGCGGGCGACCGCTCGCTACGCTGAGGCGCGCGAGCCCCTGGAACGAGCGCTGCGGATTCGGGAGGCGGCGCTCGGGCCGGAGCACCCACAGGTCGGCAATGTGCTCGACATCCTCGGCAACCTCGCTTTGGAGACCGCCGACGACGCTGACGCTGAGCGCTACTTCAGTCGGGCCCTCGCGATTCGGGAGGCCGCTCTCGGACCGCAGCACAGCTTCTACGCGTCGACGCTGAGCGATCTCGCGAGGGTGAGACACCGTCTCGGCGATACTAGTCAGGCGATCGCCATGACCGAGCGGGCCTACGAGATTACGGTGGCTGCGCACGGTGACGAGCACATCTACGCGACGGTTCATCTGGATCGACTCGGCGAGCTTCATTCGAGTTTGGGGCGTTACGCGAGGGCTCGCGGCTTCCACCAGAGCTCGATGGACATCAAGGAGCGCCAGCTCGCTTCCGACGATCGTCGCTTCGCCTGGACGCTCAACGGTCTTGCCGTCGTCGAGATGGCAGAAGGGAGTTCGGCGCGAGCGCGAGAACTTCTCGAGCGGAGTGTGCGGCTTCGCGAGACGGCGCACGGGCCAGACCATCCACGGGTCGCCGAAAGCCTCGTGCTCCTGGCCGCGGCCGAGGCGCGGGTTGGCGATCGGGAGTTGGCCGTAGAGCTCTACGAACGAGCCTTGAAGGTCTGGGCCGGCCGAGTGCGAGACGGCCACCCTTCGGTTCAGACGGCGCGGAGAGCCGTCGAGCGGCTCCGTGACCACTAGCTCCGTCGCCCTCAGGCTCGAGGCGAGCCGTTCTAGAACGGGCCTCGCGGCTGGCCCCAAGCGCGAACGAGGCTACGAATCGGCGTGTAGACTTTCCGCAAGCGACCTTTTGTCGAGCGATCCGGGCCTCTCCAACGTGAGGGTGGGAACTCCATGCGACCCAAAGAAGCCTTGCGCAGCGCTGTTCTAACGAGGATCGGCAACGCCCGGTGGGTGGTCGCCCTCGCCCTTCTATTCGCCGGAACCGTCTCGGCTGCCGACGAGACGACGCCGGTAGAACGACGGACTCCCCAGATGCGGACTCCGCCTTCGCTGCTGGCGCGCCTCGCCGCGCAGCCGATCAAAGAGGCCGCCGTCGGGGAGCTTCAAGAAGTTGGCTATCCGACCTTCATGAGCCCTCATGCCTCGCCGGTCGCGATCGCGGGAGATCGGGTGTTCGTGACCAATACACCCGCCGATACGGTAGACGTGATCGATCGAGCGAGTCGGCGGGTGATCGGTCGAGTCCGGGTCGGCGTCGACCCGGTGGGGCTCGCGGTGCGCCCCGATGGCAAAGAGGTCTGGGTCGCGAACCATGTTTCCGACTCGGTGAGTGTGATCGACAGCGATCCCACCAGTCCAACCTACCTTCAGGTGGTCGCTACGGTTCAGGAGTTCGCCGCGGCGGGAAGCAAACGCAAGCGCCTCGGCAAGCGCGGCAAGGCGACCGCATTCGATGAGCCGGTGGGCGTCGCCTTTGCGAGCGATTCGAAGGCCTATGTGTCGCTCTCGTCGGAGAACGAGATCGCGGTGGTGAATGTCGGGTCGCGCAAGGTCACGCGGCGGCTCTCGATCAGTGCGCAGGACCCGCGTGCAATCGCCGTACGCGGCAACCGCCTCTACGTTCTGCCGTTCGAGTCGAACAATCAGACCCAGATCTCGGGATGTGTCGGGCCGCTCGACGGCGATCTCTGCACGTTCGATGCGATTCAACATGTGGTCTCCAACAACAATGTCCTGTCGACGGGCATCGATGTCGACATCGTCAAGAACCCGAAGGTGCCCGATCGAGACCTCTACGTCTTCGACACCGCGAGCGACACGCTTGTCGACGTGGTCGACACGGTGGGCACACTCCTCTACGGGCTCGCGGTCGATTCGGCGGGCCACGTGTACGTTGCCCAGACCGACGCGCGCAACGACGTCAACGGTCGCGCCGGTACGCTCAAGCACGGTCTGGCCGAGATGGGGAACCGGGCCTTCCTGAATCAGATCACTCGGATTGATTGCGACAGCGGTCGTTGCGCCGCTCCGCGCTTCTTGGACCTCGAGCCGTTGCCGCCGGTCGACCCCGAACCGGGAGAGGCGCTTGCGACGCCGTTTGGAATCGCCATCAGTGCTGACGACTCGACTCTGGTCGCCTCGGCTGCCGGTTCGAACAAGCTCTTTACGATCGACACCGCCACCGGAGCCGTCCTGGGGCAGGTTGCGGTTGATGCCGTACCGCGCGGAATTGCGCTCGAATCGAACGCCCGCGGCGCTCCGGAGTTGGCGTGGGTGCTCAACGTGGTCTCGAACTCGGTCTCGGTCGTGGACGTGTCGAGCCCGCGGCGACCGTCCGTCTCCAAGACCATTCGGCTGGAAGACCCGACGCCTCGGGTGATCCGACGTGGTCGGATGGCGTTTCACGACGCCGGAGCGTCGACGACCGGTACGTTTTCGTGCGAGAGCTGCCACCCCGACGGACACACCGACCAGCTGCTCTGGGTTCTGGATACCCCCGCCTGCTCTGCAGGGGGGTGCACGCAGATTCCGCCTCGAACGACGATGCCGGTGCGTGGTCTCCGGGACACGGCGCCGTTCCACTGGGACGGCATCCCGGGTGATCCGTTCGGCGGCCGCAACACCGCCAACATCAACGGCGGCGATCCGCCGAACTGCTCGCTGAGCGAACCCGAGAGCTGTACTCGATTCCTCGTCGACGCGGGCCTGGCGTCGACGATGTGCAAGGTCGAGACCTGTGCCGGTGGCGAGTTGGGCGGCGCCGAGCGTCGCGACATGTCGACGTTCCTACTCGACGTGCCCTACCCGCCGGCGCAACGACGCCGCTACGACAACGTGATGTCGCGCACCGCGGAGCGCGGCTTCGAGGTGTTCCATATAGATGGCATTCCGGGACGAGGCGCCATTTCCGTCTGCGGCGCCTGTCATCGAATGCCGTACTGGGTGAGCACCAACACGCCGGGTACCGGCATGGAGGCGCCAACCTGGCGCGGCGCCTACGATCGCTGGCTGATTCTGCCGCAGGGCCGAGCGAACGTCGTCGACCTGATCTCACAGGCGGAGTTGGACCTGGGGCTGGTCGAACAGATCCGCTGGGGGGTGGCGGGGAGTGGGGCGGCGCCGGTTTGGGACATGGTGCTCGAGGGGAGCACCGGGTTCTCCGGTTCGTTCGCTCGGCAGGTCACGGTGAGTGGGCAGACGGCCCGGAAGCGGCGCATACGCAAGCTGCTTGCGGCTCTCGAGCGCTCCGCCACTGAGGGAGGCGTCGTGCTCGAGGCGGAGGGGCTCCTCCTCGGTGGCGCGGAGCCGACGGCGGTGGCGCTGCAGTGGATCGGCGACGCCTATGCCGACCGCGGTGACGGCGACGCTTCGTTCCGTCGAGCCGAACTCGTCGAGATGGCGGCGAACGGCCTGTTCGTGGGCACGTTCACGGGTCGCTCCGGGGCCAACCTGGCGCCGGATCATCCGCAACCTGGCATCTGGACGGGTGGAGCTATGCAGGTGCAGAGCGGTCCGGTTAACTTCCCGGTTCTGTCGGAGGGGGAGAACGTCCTTTCGATCAGCGGTCGTCACGTTCAGCCGGGCGCGCATGTCGTGGTCGACGGGCGCCGGGTCGAAGGTTCGGTCACCTGCGTGGACGGCTCGCTACCGGACTGTGCTGCCGAGGCCATTGTTGTCGAACTGGAGGTACCGCCGGCCAAGGCAGGGCTTCACTTCCTTCAAGTCCAAAACCCCGGTGGTCTGTTCAGCAACGACTTCATCTTCGAGGTTGCAGGGGGCGCTGCCGTTCGGGAAGGCCGGGCAGGAAAACGGAAGGGGCGCCGCGAGGGGCCGCTACGGGAACGACAGCGGCCGCAACGGGACTCTCGATAGGCGCCCTCCGCGTTCCACCTGATCGGTCGCCACGAGCCGAGCAGCGCTACGGACGGGAAGAGCGCTCGGAGTAGAGGCCGGAGACGGACCGGTCCAAGAGGGGAGTGCAACTCGTTGATCCACGCCAGGAGCGCGCGGGTAGACTCGCGAAGCGATGCCCCGAACGCCTTCAACCAGCCCGGACTCCGCGACGGTGCGCCCAGAGCGACCCGCCGACGTCGAAGAGATTCGGGAGATCCTCGTCGCCGCGTTCGAGCGCGAGGACGAGGCCGACCTCGTCGAGCGACTGCGAGACGGCACGGGGCCGTTCCTCTCCCTGGTGGCCGAGCAGGCTGGTCGCCTCGAAGGGCACATCCTCTTTACGGAGGTGCGCATCGAACCGGAGTGCCCCGGCCTGGCGCTCGGGCTCGCTCCGATGGCGGTACGTCCGGGAGCACAGCGTGGCGGGATCGGCTCGACGTTGATCGAAGCTGGCCTCCGGGCGTGTCGGGCGGCCGGCGCTCGGCTTGTTGTCGTGCTGGGCCATCCGGACTACTACCCGCGCTTCGGTTTCCGTCGGGCGAACGCGTTCGGCCTCTCCTACGAGATGTCCGTGCCGCTGGAGGCGTTCATGGTGCAGGCGTTCGGCCCCCGAGCGGAGGTGCCGGGCGGCACGGTTCGATACCGGCCGGAGTTCGGTGAGATCTAGGTCGGTTTCGGCGAGGCCGCACGCAACAGGTTGACGCTCACGGTGGCGAGATCCGAGTCGGGGAAGCGGCGTGCACACGACTCGGTCCTCTCGAGGCCCGCCTCGGCCGCGACCTTCTCAAAGACGCCCATCTCGACGATGTACTGATCCGAGTAGCCGTGAGTGGCGTCGTAGGCGGTGACGGGGGTCCTGCCCAGATTGGCAGCGGAGAGTGCCGGTGGCAACGTGTGCAGCTCGATCACCACCAGCCCGAAGCGGCCGAGGTACGGTGCCCAGCCTCGGAGGTGCTCGCGGAGCGAGTCTTCGACGTCTCGATTGCAGAGACGCTCACCGCGCGAGGCGAATGCGCCGGTCGAGTCGCCGGACCCGTCGCCCGCGGATTCGGGTCGTTGCCATGGACGATTGTGATCGAGAAACGTGCGAACGTTCAGGAGGTCTCTCAGGTCGATCCCGTAGTCGCTGTCGAGGTCTTCAGCGAGGCGTTCCGGCCGCCCGATATCGCCCCAGGCCACCTTGGCCCAGATGTCGGCCCGAGTTAGGTTCTCTCGTGTCACACGAAGCGCTGTCTTGTTGTAGTCGATACCGACGAGAAACAGTGGATGGTCCTCGAGCATCTCGCCACGGCGCGTCTGGTTCTCGATCACGTCGAAGAGATGCTCGAGCAGAGCTCCATTGCCACAGCCCATGTCGAGCACACCACGCGGTTGGTCCTCGATCGGGCGGTTGAACAGCTCGATCACCACCGCGTCGAGCGACCGGAAGTAGGCCGCGTGAGCGCCGCCGCTTCCCCAGACGTTCGTCTCTCGGTCGACGTGAGTCTCGGCTTCGCCGACGGCGCTGCTGCGAACCGAATCGACATCGCCGAAGATCAGTTCGTCGAGACGACGCAGGGTCGGAAGGTAAGAGACTGTGACGCCGTAGGCGCTCGCGCGCCGTGCGAAGAAGAGGCCTTCGTCCGTGAAGCGATAGGTCCCGTTGCCCTCGGCGAACCAGCCCAGTTCGGCGAGCATCCCCAACAGTCGACCAAAGCTGTCGCCGTCCTGGTGGAACTCGTCTGGACGGAAGGACGCTTCCATGAAGTACTTGTGGAACATGCCGGTCATGCCGAGCCGAACGATGGTCGGCCCGAACAGCGCTCCCTCGACGTGCGCGAGGATCTGCTCGAAGACCCGCAACTCCTCCTCGCTCCGGGCGGTGGGCAGGTCGAATCGGCCTCGGAGCCTCGAGTAGAGCCTCTCCATGTGCCGGAACGGTTCGACTTCGAAGCGGCGGGTGTGGAACTGGGCGGTGAAGCGCATGAAATCGACCACTTCGCCGTACGGGGCCAGTTGCTCGAACGCGAGGCGTCCAGTCTCGGTCAGCCGGTATTCCACGTCGTCCGCCGACGTGATCGCGTGCTCGAGCCACCCTTGCGAAGCGAGGACCCTGAGCGCGACGTTCAGATACCCGTCGTTGGCGTCGAACTCGCGGGCGAGCTCCGTGACCCGGGTCGCCCTCTCGGAGTGGAGGCTCCGAAGGACTCCGCGCTCTGCGAGTGCATGAGCGGTCGGCGCGGTGACCAGGCCGTCGAGGTGACGGAAGATCCTCGATCGAAGCGAGCGCTGTTGCTCTCGGGACAGCATCGAGGCTGAACTCTACTGGAGAGTTCGGAGGTCGCCCGGACTTTCTTGGACCGACTTGCGGCCCGCGCGACCATCTACTGGCGACGCCGACCGACGCGGATATCGCCGGGCAAAAGGCCGCCGGAGAAGCTCTCGGCTCCGGTCGGAAGATGCAACGTGATGGTCATCTGGTCGCTCTCCGACTGCTGGTCCTCGAACACCGCCTCGAACTCGATTTCGCCCTCGAAGTCGGATCGGGTGTCGTGAACCGTCGCCGTTCCAGTGACGAGGGCGGTGCGGCGGTCGACAGCGACCGACTCGATGACGGTCGACTCGAAGGTCATGAAGAGATGCTGTGGAAACGAGTAGAAGACGGCCACCAGCAAACCGCTCGGGTCGGCCGGATCGCGCTGCTGGATGTTCACGGCAAACTCGACCGTATTGCCGGCGCTTGCACGCACGAAGCCATCTCCTCCTACGCGCTCAATTCGGTCGGGCTGCGCTTCCAGTGCGGTGGCAAGCAGAACGATCGGCACAACTCTCAGGTACTTGAACATGGCGTCTCCTCCGGTCATGGCGCAACTCTGACGGTGAATCCCTCGCGGGGCCTACCCGCTGAGTCCCGGCCCGGTGCGGACCGGTTCAACAGAGAAGCCAGGCTGTGACGAGTCGCTCGAGAGACTCGCAAGGTTGTTGAAACCGCCATTTGCTGCAACGCGTAGATACCGTAGAGTCGAGACGATGCACACGCTCCGCAACCATCACCGCTTCTATTACTACTCGCTGCCTCAGTGGCCTGCGAGGAGGGATCCGACCGACTAGAGCGAGCGATCCAAGCCCACGAACCTCGAAGAGCCACGGGATGTACCCCGTGGCTCTTTTTTTTGGACAAGGAGACCCGAGATGCCCGACTTCGAACGCCCGCAGCCCCTCGACTGGGAGATGCCGGAAACGCTGGAGCGACCCACGTCGCCTCCGCGAACTGCAGACTGTTCCGACACTGATCGGCCCGACGCGGTTTGGTCGGCTGCGTACCGACGTCAGCTACCCAACGTCCAGCGTTGGGCCTGTCGCGAGTATCTGACCGGCTTCGAGCGGTTGCGTCTGCCTGACTCGCACGTGCCCTCCGCCGAGGAGATCACGCGGCGGGTCGTGCCGAGGACCGGATGGAGGGTGGTCGAGACCTCGGTGCGCTACTCGGATGCAGAGCCCTGGTACCGGCACTTTGCTCGACGACGGTTCCTGGTGACGCGCTACATGCGATCTCTGGCGGAGCTCGAGTTCACTCCCGAGCCGGACATGTTCCACGACATCTTTGGCCATCTGCCGTTCCTGACCCTACCGAGGTACACGGCACTCCTGGAGATGTTTGCCGAGCCGTTCCTACGCGGCGACTCGGAGGCGCGCGACCTGATCAAGCGTCTTGCCTGGTTCAGTACTGAGTTTGGGTTGATCCGCGAGGATGGGGAGCTCAAGGCGTTTGGGGCCGGGCTGATCAGCTCGATCGGTGAGCTCGAGAGCGTCATGATGGGGCGCGTGCCGATTCTCGATTTCACGATCGAAAACGTCGCCTCGCGCGACAAGGCGATCTGGAGCCACAACCGAGAGCTGTTCGTTTTCGACTCGATCGAAGCACTCGCGCAGGAGCTTGGGAGAGCGTTCGATCGAATGTAGAGAGCTGCCAGGAGCGTGCGCACTCAGGCGTCGGTGAGTTCGAGGCGGTGGTAGCCTCTCTGCGCTCTTCGAGCGTGGGGCCGAACCTCGATGGACGAGATCACCAGACGCGATTTCATCAACGGCACGTTGATGGCGGCGGGTAGCTCGCTTCTCTCGTGTGCACCGAGTGACAACGTTCTCGCGACTCTGGAACCCTCCTACTATCCGCCCGCGCTGACCGGTCTCCGCGGAAGCCACCCGGGGTCGAACGAGGACGCCCATCGGATGGCCTGGGGCGGGCCGGCCGATTGGGGTCCAACCGCGCACCTGCGCGAGGCGTACGACCTTGTGGTGGTGGGCGGCGGGATCAGCGGCCTGTCGGCGGCCCACTTCTTCAGACAACGCCAAGGTGCGGAGTCGAAGATCTTGATTCTCGACAACCACGACGACTTCGGCGGTCACGCGAAACGCAACGAGCACACGATCGACGGCACCCTGCGAATCACCTACGGCGGTTCGCAGACGCTCGTGAGGCCGGAAAGCGCCGGCGGTGTCGTTCGGGGTCTGTTCGCCGACATCGGCGTCGATGTTCAGCGCTTCGACAGCGCCTACGACCTCGAGTTCTTTGAGCGGCACGGGCTGCGAGCGATCACCTACTTCAACGAGGCCGTCTTCGGCGAAGACCGTGTCGTCGAACACCCCTACTGCAACCATCCGAACTACTTAGAGGGCCTGCCCTCCCGGAGACTTTCGCACGAGGAGGCGGCTCGGCAGGCGCCTCTCAGCGAGCGCGGCCGGGAGCAGCTGCTGCGTGTTCTCAACGGTGGGCTCCATCTCCTCGACGTGCCCGGGGCCGAGTTCTCCGCGTATGTCCGCAAGACCCGGTACTTCGACTATCTGAAGAACACGCTCGGCGTCGACGATCCACTCGTGCTCCGCATGGCGAGGAACTCCGCGCTCGACTGGGCCGGCACCGGCACCGATCTCATGAGCATCTCGACCGCGAAGTCGTGTGGTGCGTTGGGTTTCGCCCCGGTTCAGGTCTTCGACCGGGACCACCCGTACATCCATCACTTTCCGGACGGCAATGCGGGCGTCGCCCGCGCCCTGGTCAAAGCGCTGGTGCCGGCGGTGGCGCCGGGCGACAACGCCGAGGAGCTGGTGCTCGCGCGCTTCGACTACACGCAGCTCGATCGACCCGCGAACGACGTCCGCATTCGGCTCGGCAGCACCGTGGTCGATGTGAAGCACGAGGACGAAGGCGCCGATGCAGTGCTCGTTCAGTACATCCAGAACGGGAAGGCTTCTCGAGTGCGTGCCGGTGCTGTTGTCATGGCCTGTTACAACATGATCATCCCGCACATCGTCTCGGATCTGCCCGAGTCGCAGGCCGCTGCCCTCCGTCTACAGTCGAAGAGTCCGCTTCAGTACACCTCGGTCGGGTTGCGGCATTGGCGCGCGGTCCAGGAGATCGGGATGGCCTTTGCCATGTCGCCCGGGAACATGCACCAGGCGGTGCTGATGGACTTTCCGGTCACCCTGGGCGGCTACGAGTACACGAAGGGGCCCGACGACCCGTGCGTGCTTCAGATGATCAGCTGTCCCTACGGCGAGAGGATGGGCGCTCCGCGCCTCGAGCAGTTCAAGGAGGCGCGATACCGAATGCTCGGTCGTCGGTTTGAGGACTACGAAGCGGAGATTCGCGCCCACCTAGGCGGCATGCTCCCGGCGGCAAGCTTCGACTTCGATCGGGATGTCGAGAGCATCACCGTCAATCGATGGGCGCACGGTTACACTAGTGCGGGTCCGGGCGACTCGGTGCGCGAGGGACGCCAGCCGTTCGGGCGGATCACCATCGCCAACTGTGACTCCGCTCCGGGTAGCGATGCGCAGCACGCCATCCGCATGGCCTTTCGGGCAGTCGACGAGCTCGCCTGAGGCGCTGCCGGAGGGCTCTAGTCGCACAGCGCCGGGTCGATCTCGGCCGCCCAGGCAGCGTCGCCCAGAACTCGGAAGTTGTTCGCGAGGGTGATCGAAGCGCCGGCTCGAAAGAGGACGGAGCCGGCGGGCCCTTCGATCTCGAAGTCCTGTCCGGCGGTAATCGAGTTGCACGCCTGGAACAGGCGGGTGCTGTCGACGGTCTCGGCCGTGAGCGTCAGGTCGCTCGGAATGCCGTAGGCGACCGAGACGACGGCGGCGGCCGCCGGCATCGTCAGAGCGTTCTGCTCTCCAGTGCTGGCGTCGTTGTCGGTGCCGGTCCAGCCATCGACTACCCAGCCGTCGTCGGGGGTGGCGGTGAGTTCGATCGATTCGCCCGGTAGATAGCTGCCGGCTAGGCACCCGGTGGAGTTGGGTGGTGAGGCGAGCGGATCGGCGCCCGGGCCGGTGTGCGCGGCGCTCAAGCTGAAGCAGGTGGTGGTGGCACTCGCCACGACCATGTCGACTGGAGGCGACTTGCCGTAGTTGTTCCAGACGTCGAAGAGGTACTCGGCGCGTGTCTGCGTCTGGGTTCCCGGAGCGGCGTTCCGGCCGATGCAGTCGTTGGGGAAGTTGTGCTCGTTCGATTCGGCGAGCAGAAACTCGACATACTCCTTGCTGGCCGTCTGGTAGCGGAGTGTTGCGGTGACCGTGATCGGCTCGGCGGTGCCGAGCGGCACCGGGATCGCGTACGGTGTCACGTCGTAGTTCACCAGGACTCCCGAACCGGGCATGGTCTCGGGGTAGACGTAGCCGACCGGCTGGGTCTCCGGGTCGTCACCGCCGGTGAAACCGAGCGGCGGAATGCGGTTGTCGAGCGCGATGCAGTTGTTCTTGACGAAGTGGAAGATCGGGCTGCCCAGGTCGTCTGCTGCGTCGCACTCGCTCGCGCCGTTGTAGTCCCAAATGCCGGGTTTCTTC
Organism: Candidatus Multivoradales bacterium; assembly: GCA_965212505.1. Classification (GTDB taxonomy): domain Bacteria; phylum Acidobacteriota; class Thermoanaerobaculia; order Multivoradales; family JAHEKO01; genus JAHEKO01. The sequence goes on along the minus strand of OZ243123.1, from coordinate 2,427,846 downwards.
TCGTAGACCTTGATCTGCCCGTCGTAGGTCAAGACGCCGGTCGCCGCGTCGTAGGCGCCGCTCTCCCAGAAGACGGTGTCGAACGCGTCGCGAGCTTCGACGTGAAGCCACATGCGACGGCCCTCAGGGTAGCCCGTGGGGAGCTTGTGACCACTCAGGTTGGTGACCTTCACGTCCGCGTCCAGTACGCCGCCGCTCGGCGCAGAGGGCGCCATCACCTCGATCGTTGCCGACTGGTTCTGGAGCATGTCGAGCGCTCGCGCCTTGGTAGCCGCCAGCTGGTCGCCGAGACCGAGATCGGGATATTCGCCAGCGATGACGTCAGGGATCCAGGTGTTGCCGCCCGCCATGAAGTGCTTGGGCAGGTGCCCCGACTGGTTGTTACCGAAGAGACAAGGCGACGCGGGGTCGGATGTCTCGTCGGGCATGTGGCAGTTCTGGCAGGTGGCTTCTGCCGGACCGCCGTCATTGAAGTCGCTCTGCTGCCACTCGGTGTAGGTGCGCTCGATCGGGAAGGGGATGCCGGTGTCGACGCCGCCGTCGATCAGCGTCTCGACCGGGCTCGTGACGTTGTGGCAGTTGCCGCAGATGCCCGAGGTCTCGTGGTAGGCGGAGTAGGCCCAGGTGTGCGGCGGAGCGGTGCCGTCGCCGTTGTCGTAGTCGTACGGCCCACGTCGACAGGGTTCACCGAGTCCGTCGCAGTCGGTGTCGTCGATCCAGAACTGTGCGTTCTCGAAGTAGACCGAGTCCTCGCCGGCCGGTGGGCTCTCGTTGACCATCATGCGATGGCAGGTGTGGCAGGTGACGCCGTCGAAGTCCTGGTCGAGGCTGTCGATCGTGCCCTCGAGCGCGCAGCCGTCGACGTTCGGCTCCGACCGACCTTCGAGCCAGGCGGCCGGCGTGTGGCAGCGCAGGCAGAAGTCGCCGACTCCCGGCACGTCGTTGTTCGCCACGTCGAGCGCCGCCCAGAACAGAGGATCGCGCGTCGCCTGCGCCATCATGGTTCCCGCCCAGGCGTCCCAGGGCTCGACGTCGAGAGTGTCGTTGTAGTCGAATCCGTGGCAGGCGGCGCAGCGGGCCGTCGACGCCCGCATGGCGTGGGTCAGTCCGGGTTGTGTTCCCTGGTCGGAGACGCTCAGATCGTAGGCGCCGAAGAGGTCTAGCCCGAGGGTAGCGTCCACCTGGTCGCCGTTCCAGGCTGGGCCGGCTTCGGCAGAGACGACGCGCAGGGTGCTGACGTTCAACAGCACGTCGTCGAGCGTCGCGGTGCCGGAGATGAGGCCCATGTCGGCGAGGTCCCAGACGACGAAGCGCCACTCACCGTCAGGCGGAATCACCGCGGCTCGAGTCGAGCCGTACCGCGTCGTGAGGTCGTTTCGGGTCACCGCGAGGCGGATGTGGAGGTCGGGGTCGGTGCCGTTCGGAGCGTTGTCGCCGCTGCCAAAGTTGGCAACGCGAGCGGCGATCGAGTTGATGCCGGCGCCGATGTAGTCGCCGGCCCACTGAGTGGAGTTGAACATCTCCATCCGACCGCTCGCGCCCGCGCCGCCCGAGGACTCGTTTTCGAGATAGTTGTCGCCGGTGCCTTCGGGTCCGCCATCGGCGACGTTCACTGGTGGGTTCGAACTACCACCCGACTCCGTCCAGCCCATCACGGTGCCGTCTTCGAAATCATCCACTTGGCCGAGCGTCACGGCGAGGCCGGCCGCAGCTAGACCTACCGCCAGAACAACCAGGATGCCGAAAGAAGCTCGCCCCACCATCACCACTCCATAGCTCGCGTGAAGGCGTGACGATACCTCAGCCGTCCGCTGGACGACAGACGCGGCTCACATCATCCGAACGATAATGTTCGCGGTGCCGATGACCCAGATTCCGAACCCCGTGGCGATCTGCCAGTTGACACGTTTGTAGTACCAGACGAAGGTGCCGAAAAGCATCAGGTAGGCCAGGAGCCACAATCCCTCCGAACCCTCGCCGAACAGGTGTCCGATGCTGCGACTGATGCCGGGCTCCATCAGAAGGAATGAGCCGATGAGGACGTTCTTCTTGTGCTCCTCCGGCGCGCTCTTGCGTTGGGAGAGCCCCCGAACGATCAAGACCGTGGCGAAACCGAAGAGCGCCATGTTGAGCAGCGAGAGGGGAGAGGGACTGCCTTCGTAGGTCAGCCGCCAGTAGTAGATGTAGCCGGTCGAGAGGAAGAAGCTGGCGAACGCGGCGAGGCCGGCGAGGCCCACCTTCATGTGCGCCGCTTGCCGTCCTCCCCGGATGAGGGTCGTCTGCACGAGCAAGAGCGTGAACCAACAAGAGCCGAAGAAGGCGTGAATCAGGTACTTCGTATCGGAGTTCGAGGGTTGGTCGCGCGCGAACCACCAGTTGTCGGAGAACCCGACGACCATGAGCAGCCAGAACAAGAGGCTCATCCAGTGGTAGAAGTGTCTTCTCATCGTTGACCTGAACTCCCTTCCGCCGCTCTGGCGATCCGGACGACGATCGATTCGAGATCGACCCCGCGTTCCTGGTTGGTTTGCACGGCGATCGTGATTCCGGTGTCTCGATAGTGCGCCACGTGCGAGCGGTAGCCGGACCAGAGCCCCGCATGCCCGAACGAGCGCGTTGGGTGGTGCACGAAAAGCCCGAAACCGTAGTGCCACGGCTTGTCGGGGTCGCGATAGCCGGCATCGAGCATCAGTGCGACGGTCTCCCGGGAGACGACGCGACCCTCGGCGAGCGCAGCGTAGAACTCGGCGAGCATTGTCGGATTGGTCGTTAGCCCGCCGCCCGTCCACTCGGAGCGGGGGTCGAGCTTCATGCGTCCGTCGTCCTTGAGGCTGCGGGCGCTGCCGCTGTAGCCGATGGCGATGTTTCTAAGGGCCGGCTCGACCGCCGGTTCGACCTGCTCGAGCTCCAGAGGATGCAGGATTCGCTCCTCGAGGAGCTCGTAGTAGTCCCGTCCGGCGGCCGCTTCCAAGAGTCGTCCCAATACGAGGTAGCCGATGTCCGTGTAGTGATAGCCCTCGCCGGCGGCGAAGAGCGGGCGCCGACCGAGAGCGAACCCGATCAGCTCCTCGGGCTCGAAGTGGGCGCTGCCGCGGCGCATTACTCGACCGATCATGGACAGAAGGAACGTCGGCCGGGTGGGGTAGTCGCCGATCCCCGCGGAGTGAGACAACAGGTGGCGCACTCGGATCTCGGACGCATTTGGTAGTTCGGAGAACCAGACTCGGTCTCCGAGGTACGTCGACGCGGGATCGTCGAGCGAGAGGGTGCCATCTTCGACCAGGAGCATGGCGAGGGCCGCGGCGAACGTCTTCCCGGTGCTCCCGCCGGGCATTCCGATCTTGTCGTCGAGCGGCACGTTCGCCTCCCTGTCGGCAAGGCCGACGGCGGCCCGCACGAGACGCCCATCTTCGAACCGAACGGCCGCGCGGAGCCCGGGCATGTGACGGGTCTGTTCCTCGATGAGAAGAGTCTCGAGGGCGGAGGCCTCCATCGCGGCAGCCTGCGGGGTATGGGTCGTCGCGAGCCCCCAAACGAGGAGCGCGAGAAGGATCGTCTTGAATGGGGTTCCCACGAGGGTAGGCTCAGGATACCGCTTGTGCTGCCGGGTGCCTGAGAACGGGAACCGAATTGGACGGTTCGCCGTCTGACTACGCGTTAGGAGACCAACGATCGGCCCGGAGGAGATTTGATGAAACCACTACGACTTGCCCTGGTCGGCGCCGCTCTCTTGAGCGCCGCCGTCCCCCTCGTCGCTGCGGAGCGAGAAGAGATCGAAGCGACCATCGAGCGCGCCTACATCGAGGGTGTGCATCGCCAGCGCGACGGCGAGCTGATTCGCTCCGGCTTCCACGCTTCCTTCACGATGTACATGATGCGCGAAGGAGAGCTCGTTTTGAGGAGCCGTGACGACTGGATTCGGCGCATCGAGGGCTGGAAAGCTGAAGAGCCCGAGCTCGACTACGAGACGACCTGGCGCCTGACCCAACTGGACGTAACAGGGCACATGGCTCAGGCGCGGGTCGAGGTCGATCGGGACGGCGAGTTGATCTACACCGACCAGCTCTTGCTCTATCGGTTCGAGGGCGGTTGGAAGATCGTGGCGAAGCTCTTCGCTTCCCACGGGTAGGGCTCCCGACTAAACCGCGGCGCAGACGGGACCGTCTAATCGCCGAGGTTTGGATCTGGCATGCGGTGCCGAGGGGTGCTGCCGCCTCGGAAAGGAGAGCTCGGATGCGTTGCACACTCGTTGCGTTGATCTGTCTCGTGGGATTGGGAGCGTCGCTCCCCGAAGCGCTCGCTGCGCAGGCGGCCGACCTCCGCTCGCCTGCATTCGACTATCGCGACGTCGACCGCTTCGGTGAGGCCATTCGGAGGATTCACGCCGGCGCGGCTCCGGAGGAGGCCTTTCGGCGCTATCTGGAGGGCGCTGGGCCGGGCCTCTACGGGTGGACCCAGCGGTACAGTGGTCTGACCGGCGCCCGCTATGCGGAGCTCTACGCCCGCTTTCCGAAGTACTTCGAGTACCTGGGGAGCCTGAGGTCGGAGCTCGAGGCGCGAGAGGAAGGGATCGCGGCCGGACTGGTGAGGCTTCGCGAGGTGGTGTCGGGTCTCTACGATTGGCACACCCTGTCGATCTTGCCGACCTACTACTTCGTGACGCCGATGGGCGGAGGGGGAAGTGCCGAGCCGATCGCCAACATGATCGCCGTCGACTACTACGGTCGGAACTCGAATGCGCCGCTCGAGGAGCTCGAAGAGCTCGGCTTCTGGCCCGATGGCAAGCTCTCGATCCAGAACCTCGATGCCATGGAGGCGATTGCGGCTCACGAGATGGTGCACTGGTATCAATCCCTCCTCCAGGGAGAACTCGGCTACGTTGCCCTCTATCTCGAGCCGGGCGCCGATACGCTACTCGCACGCGCGGTCAGGGAGGGAGGCGCGGATTTTGTCGCCTCGCTCGCGACCGGCAAGGTGCAGAAGGCGCAGCGCGAGTATGGGGAACAGCACGAGACCGAGCTCTGGCGCGCCTTCAGGGCACAGATGGAGGAGCTCTCGGACGACCATCCGGGATGGTTCAGTGGGCGCAACGAGGCCTTCCCCGACGCGCCATGGCAGATCGGCTACTGGCTCGGAATGCGGATGTGCCGCGCCTACTACGAAGGGTCGGAGGACAGGGACGAGGCGCTGCGCACGATCCTCACGACCGATGATCCAGAGGTCTATCGGGCGATGGCAAAAGCCTACGACGAAGCGCTGACGATCGACTAGCGGGCGGTCTTCGACCACGTCGGTGGAACTTTGCGCGCCGTCACTGCGTAGTGGCGGTTGGTTCCCGAATGTCTAAGCGTTCTCGCAAGGGTAGGTCATGGCGTCGAATCGCGCTTCTCGTCGTGTTGTTGGTGCTGTTCGGCACATGGTTCAGCCTGCGTGAAGAGCCGCTCGACACTCGGTTCTCGGGTGCCTATCGGCTCTCCGATGGGCGTCTGGTGACGATCGCCGCGCGGAGCGGCAGCAGCCTCCGCTACAGACTTCTCGACGGGCGAAGCGGAGCGCTTCGTCCGGTGGGAGAGGGCGTCTACGAGGCTGGACCGGGTTGGAGCGGCTCCGAGCCGGTCGAGGTCTCGGTGGCCTTCGAGGGTGACGGGGAGCAGCTGACTTGGCGGTCGAAGGGAGATCAACTCGCCGGACAGCGCGTTGCGCTGCCCGAGATCGACGCCCACTTCCAGAGTGGCGAGATCGAGCTGCGGGCGAGGTTGGTCCTGCCTGAGGGCGAGGGACCCTTCCCGGCCGCCGTGATCGTGCACGGCTCCGGCAGCGAGAGCGCGATCGATACCTATGCCGATCCCTATCGAATGGCTCCGCACGGCTTTGCCACGCTCGTCTTCGACAAGCGCGGCACCGGCGGCTCAGACGGCAGCTACACGCAGAACTTCCACCTGCTGGCGGCCGACGTTCGTGCAGCCGTCGAGTGGCTGAAGACCCGTTCGGAGATCGAGCCGGGGAACATCCATCTCGTCGGCTACAGCCAGGGCGGCTGGGTCGCGCCGCTCGCCGCAACCCAGGTCGAGGTGGCGAGCCTGCTGATCAACTACGGGCCGATGGTGCCGGTGATCGACGAAGATCGCTGGGGGTATGTCGATGCGCTACAGAACGCCGGCTTTGGCGCCGACGCGATCCGCGAGGTGGACACAATCGCCGAGATCGCCGGGCGTATCGTCGACCACCGCGAGAACCGATGGGCGGAGCTCGACTCGGCGCTCGAAGCGGCGCGTGAGGCCGAGTGGTTCGACACTGTTCGCGGGAGCGACTCGATCGTCGGCTTTATTGCCGGTACCCGCATGCCGATGTGGGTGGTACGTCTCTACTCGTGGTGGCAGTTCCGCGGCGACGAGCCGTTTGTGGATCGGCTCTACGATCCGGTTCCCACGGCCAAGTCGCTGGACATCCCGAGCCTTTGGATCTTCGGCGAACTCGACTCGAGTATGCCGACCGAGTGGTCGATCGATGCGCTCGGGAGCTTGCGCGCCGAAGGTCGACCGATCGAGATCGAGGTCTTTCCGGGCGCCGAGCACGGGATCGTGCTGTTCGAAGATCGTGGCGACGAGCGCGTCTACCTTGGCTATGCGCCGGGCTACTTCGAGACGCAGCTCGAATGGTTGCGTCAGCAGTCCCGTCTGGCCGGCGCGGATTTCTCGCTTTTGCAGCCCTAGGAGCGCGATCGGCGCGACGATCGTCGGCGCCTGACCCACCGGCAGCGCCGACCACGACCACCAGCGAGATCTGCTGCTCGCGCTCGGACTGCCGCTCAGAGATCTTCGCGCCGCGTATCAGGAGCCGGTCTCGCTCTCCGTGGCGACGACATCGAAGTGGGTCTCGAGGTACTGAGCGATCGCTGAGGCGAAGGCCGTCGCGTAGCGCTTCCGATTCTCTACCCCCTCGCGGACGCCACGTACCGGGTGTTCGACCTGAATGCCGCTGATGAGGTTGCCGTGAAACGAGCCGTGGCGGAGCGTGCTATAGCCGCCGCTGAAGTAGGAGGCGCCGTCAGGGCCCGGGTCGCCGGGACTGGGGACGGTGCGATAGCCCTGTTCTTCGAGCAGAGAACCAAGGCTCGTGGGGCCGCGGAGGAGTGAGGAGAGGGGCCACTTGGACGAAGCCGCGAGCGATCGGATGGAGTTGCGCCAACTCTTGGGGTGGCTGTCGAGCGCCTTGTCGGACAGGGCAAGCCCCCGCTCTGGGACGAGGTAGCCGAGTTCGATCCATTGGTTCCGATGCCCGTGACCGTGGATGTCCAGGTAGAGGCCGGTCTGCCAGTCGGAAGCGACGTTGGCCTTCGCGGCATCGATGAAGCCGTGGTAGTCGAGCCAGGCACGCTCGGCCAACGGGTCACCGTCGGCAGCCAGGCCGATCTCACGGTTCGGGTCGAGCTTCGCGCGCTGGAGATGGCTCAGGATCACGTGAGGAGGTCTACCCAGTCTCTGAGCGACCGCTTCGGCCATGCGAAGGGTCAGGTCGAGGGTGTCGGAGTCTCCGATCGGATAGCCGCGGCTGCGGTCCGAGACCGTCGGCGGTTCGAGGCGCCCGCCGTGTGGGGCGCTCAGAATGAGGGGTAGGTCCCCCACGCGATACTCGACAAAGTGATGAGCCCCCCAGTGCACCTGCCCGACCTCGAGAGGACCGAGGTCGGGCGGCGAGTACCCCTTGCCGGGGTCGGGCGGGAGGATTTGGGAGCTGATCAGTCGCGCCGCGGCGACGAGAACCAGCAGCAGGACAGCGCCCAGCACCCAGCGCTTCATCTTGTCTTCTCCCGCATCGGCGTCATCTATGGAGCGGTGGAGGTGCTCTGACGGAGCCAGAGGAACCGGCTCGTCTCTCCGGTTTCGTGGCTGTAGGTCTCGGTACCGAGATAGTAGGGAGGTGTGTCCTTGAGCAGGAAACGCAGTACCTTCGGATGGTCCAGGCGATACCAGCCCGGTGTCTCGACGACCCAGGCCTCGTGTTGGTCACCCGAGCCGTCGGTGATGGTTCGCTGCTCGATGACGCGTCCATAGTCGGATCGAGAGATCGGACTTGCACGCGGGCTGTAGTAGGGCGCTAGCCGGATCTTCTTGCCAACCGCGAGATCCATCGAGGCCATCACCCAGGCGCCGGGGCCAAAACCGGGTTGGGGAGTCGGCATACGTTGCGCTTGGAGCGTCTGCGCTTCGGTCTCGATGTTGTTCAGCAGGATTTCGTCGCCCGAGACCAGGCCGAGGTAGTAGTCCTTGGCGCGGCCGGGTACGGGGCCGAGCTCGAACCTCAACGTGAGGTCGTCGAGTGCTGCGATCATGGTCATCGTGCGCGCGTTGGTATCGGCGTGTTCGGCCACTCCGGAGTCGAGCAGGGTGATCGCGACGGCGCGATCTCCCTCCCAAGCGACCTCGTCGGCGTACACGATCACCCGGTCACGACGCTTCTCACCCTTGCCGGGCCCTGAAGATTGGGTGTATTCGCGGTCGTAGACCGCGTGGAAGGGGTGGAAGCCGGTGAGGGATACGCTCCCCGGCGCTGTGGCGGGCCAGGACTGCTGATCGGCATAGACTGCCTTCTCGGGGTGAGGCTCGGAGGCCGGCGCCGGCGGGGTGGCGCAGGCGGCCAGGAGGACGGCCGAAAGGGCCGTCGACCAGAGTCGCTGTGTAGTTCTTTGGGACATTTGGGTCTCCTTTCCGTATCTCGAATGGAACCTGTCGCTACAATTCGGCGTCAGTCTGTTGAGAAACACGAGAAGAGTCCTGACGGACAGCTGAAGTCCGGGTGACGAAGAGGTGACCAGCTCACTCCACGGCGATGCGGCGCGCTTTCCACGCGCGGCCCCGACGGCGCGAGACCGCGAAGAGCGGCTCCGGCGGGAGGGTTTTGTGCTGGGATCGTGGCGCGTCGAGCCGCGGCGACAGCGCATCGTCCAAGCGGACGTTTCCCGGAGCCTCGACCCGCGTTTGATGGACGTTCTGGTCGTTCTGGCCGTTGCCGGCGGAGAGGTTGTCACCCGAGACGAGCTGCTCGACGCCGTTTGGAAGGAGACCTACGTGAGCGAAAACTCGCTCTCGCAGGCCGTTTCCCGGCTGCGTCGAGCTCTCGACGACGATCCGCGCGATCCTCGCTATGTCGAGACGATCAGCGGTTCCGGCTACCGACTGGTCGCAGCGGTCGAGGCCGCTCCCCGGGTCGCCGACGGCGGCGCGATGCCGAACCCAACGACCCCTGAGCTGGGTTCTGATCGGAGGTTGGCCTCGAAGAGGTGGATCGGCGGTTTCGCGGCGATCGTGTCGCTGATGATCGCGCTCTATCTGCTGGCCGGTCGTCCGAAGCCGACTCCGGCGCCTCTTTCGGCACGCCCCGAGGTGACGGTGGCCGGCAATCAGTTCGAGCCGCGGCTCTCTCCGGACGGCGACTATGTGGTCTTTGCGTGGGACGGCGGCAACGCGGACGCGAGCTCGGACCTTTGGCTCCAGGCGATCGGTGCCGACTACCCGGTTCGGCTCACTGATGACGAGCGGCACGATCGGGCGCCCAGTTGGTCTCCAGACGGAGAACGAGTGGCGTTCGCTCGCTTCTCATCCGAGACCGGGCAGTGCGGCATCTTCGTGACTGGAATCATCGGCGGACGGGCCGAGCGAGTCGCCGACTGCGTTCGTGGGCTTCGCTCGCTCGACTGGTCGCCTCGAGGCGATGCCCTCGTACACAACGGCGCGGAGGAGGAGGGAGCGTCGGGACTGTTTCTGGTCGACCTCGAGACCGGAAAGCGTCGTGCCCTGACCTCGGCGCCCGCTGGCGCGCGAGGGGACGTGGGGCCGCGCTTTTCTCCCGACGGCGATTGGATTGCGTTCGAGCGCGAGCTGGGCGCAGAGCGCGAGGAGATCGGTGTGGTGTCGGTCGACGGCGCTGACCTTCGTCTGTTGACGGACGAAGGCGGTCGCGTGCGTGGCCTCGACTGGTCCGCAGATGGGGAGAGCGTGCTCTTCTCATCGAATCGGTCGGGTCAGTTTGCCCTCTGGAGCGTCGCGGCCGTTGGCGGGGAAGCGAGCCGGCTGTCGATCGCCGACACCTGGGTGACGCAGCCGAGTGTGGCGCGGAGTGGTCACCGTCTGATCTACCGCACCTTTCGCGACTCGGTGAACCTGTGGGAGCTCCGGCTGCCGGCCGAGCCGAGCACGTTGGAGCCGCGGCGACTCTTCGCGTCGTCTCGAAGTGAGCGCCAGCCTGCATGGGCACCTGACGGCGTGGGTGTCGCCTTCCTCTCCGATCGAGCGGGTTCGTTGGAACTCTGGTCCGGAGGACGTGAAGGCGGGCCGCTGATGCGGCACACGGACTTTGGCGGGCCCCAGCTGCGCTCTCCTGTCTGGTCGCCGGACGGCCGCCGGATCGTCTTCGACGCGGCCGTTGCGGGGCCTTCGGCTCTGTGGGCCGTCGAGCGTGAGAGCCGAGGGGCAGAGCGCCTGATCGAGTCGGGCTCCAGCGAGAGGAACGCGACCTTTTCGCGCGACGGTCAATGGATGTATTTCACCTCCGATCGCGACGGCGGACACGACCTCTGGCGCATGCCGGCAGCGGGCGGCCCCGCGACGCGCGTGACCGTTGGTGGAGGTTTTCTGGGTCAGGAGTCGCTCGATGGAACCCGCCTGTTCTACACACGCCTCGACGCACCTGGGATCTGGGAGACGGCTCCGAATGGCGGTCTGTCGACCCGAGTTGTCGAGAGACTCGACCCAGCGGACTGGGGAAACTGGGTCGTCGGTGCCGAGGCGATCCACTTCGTGGCCCGTGGGCCGACCCGGCTGGAACGCTGGGACCTCGACACGGGTGAGGTCACGACGGCTCTGCCGCTTCCCTCACCGGTCCCCTATATGGCGCGAGGCCTAGCGCTCTCGCCCGACGGCCGGTCACTTCTGATCTCGCAGATCGATCAGAGCGACGACGAGATCATGACCGTCGAGCTCAGCGCGGCGGACGGCTGAATCAACCGCCCGGCGGGTAGACGTAGTCGGCCTGGAGCCCGAGTGGAATGCCGAGCATCCAGTAGACCACCAGGAAGATTGTCCAGGTGATCAGCAGGCAGACCGAATAGGGCAGCATCATCGAGACCACCGTGCCGATGCCGGTGCCCTTTACATACCGCTTGGCGAAGACAACCACCAGCGGGAAGTAGGGCATCAGCGGTGTGATGATGTTGGTCGTCGAGTCGCCGACGCGGTAGGCCGCCTGCGTCAGTTCCGGCGAAAGCCCAAGCTGCATCAGCATCGGTACGAAGATTGGCGCGAGGAGCGCCCACTTCGCCGAGGCTGAGCCGATCAGTAGGTTCACGACCGCTGAGAGCCCGATGATGCCGACGATGGTCGCCTGGCCCGGCAGGCCGAGGTCGCGCAGGAAGTTTGCACCCTTGATCGCCAGCAGGACACCGACGTTCGACTGCCCGAATGCGTAGATGAAGAGCGCCGCGAAGAACGCCATCACCATGTAGTAGCCCATGGTGCTCATCGTCTTCGACATGCCCTCGACGATGTCGCGGTGGCTCTTGATCGAGCCCGAAACGTAGCCGTGCACCATGCCGGGGATGATGAAGAAGAGGAAGATCAGAGGCACGATCGACTGCATCAATGGTGCCGCAAACGCGGTGATCTCTCCGTCGGGGGAGCGGAAGGCCGAGTCGCTCGGCAGGACGACGAGGATCAGCACGACGACGCTGATCATCATCGCTGCGAGGCCGGCGAAGAAGCCCTTGCGGTCGGCCGCGGAGAGCTCTTCCATCTTCGGCATCTCGTCGGGGTCGCCATCGATCTTTTCGCCGGCGTTGAGCCGTGGCTCGACCACCCGGTCGGTGAGGTACCAGCCGACAATAATCACCAGCAACGACGAGACCGAGGTGAAGAGCCAGTTGCAGAGCGGGTTGACCTGAAGGTTCGGATCGATCAGCTGGCCGCCGGCCTGGGTCAGGCCCTGCAGAAGCGGGTCGATACCCGACGGGATGAAGTTCGCCGAGAATCCGCCGGAGACCCCAGCAAAGGCGGCTGCAATGCCGGCAAGTGGGTGCCGGCCAGCAGCGTAGTAGATGACACCCCCCAGCGGGATGACGAGTACGTATCCGGCGTCCGCCGCCGTGTGGCTGACGATTGCGACCAGAATCAACATCGGCGTCAGCAGCGACTTGGGTGTGAAGCCGAGCATCCACTTGAGACCGGCGTTGATGAAACCGGTGTGTTCGGCGACGCCGACACCCAGGAGCGCGACCAGCACGACACCCAGCGGATGGAAGCCGGTGAAGGTGCGCACCATGTTCGACAGGAACGAGGCGATCGCCGGGCCGGTGAGTTGGTTCACCACCCGAATCGGTTCGCCGTCGCGTGGGTTGACCTCGGAAAAGGCGATGGGTGCGAGGATCGCGGAGAGGATCCAGGTCGCGACCATCATGATCAGAAACAGCACCGCCGGATCGGGGAGCTTGTTGCCGACGACTTCGATCCAGTCGAGTGCTCGATCGAGCCAGCGTTTCTTGCCTGCCGGTGTCTTGTCTTCGGTCATTTCGGATCCCCCCGATGGGTTCAGAACGTTGCGCGCGAAGGAGCGGCTCTCACCAAAAAGATGCCGAAGTGTACAGCGTCACGGTGCGCCCGCCTCGACAGGCCGCCCCGAAGGGCGCCCGGGGCGCTCCACGAGGACCTCGTCGAGCGATTCTCGAGGGTGCTCGTTCTAGAGCGGGCGCCGCAACAGCCAGGTCACGTCGCGGGTCCAGCTCGCGAGGTAGGCACACTCCTCACGCTGACCGTGGAGGTAGGTCTCGACCAACTCGCCCAGATCCGGTCGGCGCTCGAGCAGGCCCTTGGCGCGGTGCGCGATCGACTCGATGTCGTCGTCGCACTCGCCGGGCTCGAAGTCGCGAAGGTGCGACGCGACGATCTCCGCGCCGGAGGCCTCGATGCGCCGAGACGTCTCGCTCAGGTCAGCGTGTGACTCGAAGCCAGGGCGAGCAGGGGCGCCGGGCAGAAGGATCGAGTCGTCCATCACCAGCCAGCCGCCCGGACGCAGGGGGCGCATGAGCGCCTCGACGGTTCGGGTGATGCCACCGAGTATGGGGCCGACGGCCCCGAAGACGACGAGGTCGTAGTCCGATCTGTCGATCACTGCTTCGCACAGATCGCCAGCGGAGAACCCGCAGAGCTGGTCGACGCCGACATCGGCGGCTCTCTGGGTCGCGGCCGCGATGAAGCCGTTCAGAGCATCGATGCCGTCGACGCGCCAGCCGAATCGGTGCGCCAGCGCGATCGACGTGCCGCCCTTGCCGCAGCAGAGGTCCAGCGCGCGCGAAATCTCGCCGGCGACTTCGGCCTCGAGTAGGCAGCCGATGACCCGCTCCGCCTCGGTACCGAGCTCCTCGAAGTCCTGGAGCAGCTCCGGCAGGTGGGGGAGGAGTTGCGGGTCGCACTCGAGCGTTGCCGCCACGTCGAGGTCGGGTTTCATTCGACGCTTCAGTCTACCTGGGCTTGCTCAATCAGCTGCGCGCCGGCCAGACGCCGCTGCCAGAAGAGTTCGACCGTTCTCGATGCGTCGGCGCACAGATCATTCGAGGGCGCGCAGCAGAAACTCCGGGAGGAACTCCTCTTGAATCCGATAGAGAACCGGGTCGCTGTAGTTGCCGGCGAAGAACGTGACCAACAGGTCGAGCTCCGGCAGTCCGACGATCACCTGCCCGCCGTTGCCGCCGGCAAAGAACGCTCGAACGGTCTCGCCGCGGTAGGGGTAGTCCTTGACCCACCATTGGTAGCCGTAGCCGCGCTCGCGCAGCTCGTAGAGGGGGGTGACGGCGCTCTGGGTGAACTCCTCGCTGAGGATACGTCGCCCGCTCCAGGTGCCTCCGTTCAGCATGAGCTGTCCGAGCTTCATGAAGTCGCGTGCCCGCCAGAACGTGCCACCGCCGAGATAGGGCTCGCCCGTCGGTTGGAGGTACATGTGGTACCTGCCCACGTCGAGGGGGCGGGCCACCAGGCGGTGGAAGAGCGTCTCCAGGCGTTCGCCGGTGCCTGCAGTCAACACGTTCCCGATCAGGTTGGTGTTCACTGAGCAGTAGACCGCACGCTCGCCCGGCTCCCGGATGCGATCGAGCGCCAACGTGAGTTGGTACCAGTCGGGGTTCTCACGCTGAGACTGAACGTGGTCTTCGTTCCCGGGGGAGTTCGGATCGCGGTCGTCGCAGTCGAGGCCGGAGCTCATGGTGAGCAGATGCTCGAGCCTGAGAGAACGGGTGCGCGCGTCGAGTCGGCTGACGGCCTCCTTGCCGAGAATGGTCTCGTAGACCGGGCTGTCGACGCTCACCGGTTCGCCGGCATGGATCGCCGCGCCGACCAGTACTGCGGCCGCGCTCTTCGAGGCGGAGCGGCTGTCGTGCGGTCGGTCGCGATGAAACCCGTGGAAGTATTCCTCGAGGACGAGCTTGCCGCGCCGTGCGACGAGCATGGCGTGGACGTAGGGCGCGTGCACGTCGCGAGCCGGGGGGGCGATCTCCCTCGAGATCAGCTCCCGAATCGGCGCGGGCGAGATGCCAGCCTCCTCGAGAGTCCCCACCGGCCATCCGTCGTCGAGAGCGGGCGGCGCGCGATACGTCCACGGTTCGGGGTTGCGGCCGCGGGCGTAGAAGCCGCTGGCGGTGTCGTGGTCGACCCGTCGGAAGTCGAACGAGGCGCCGCGCAGTCGAAGGGTGATCACGTCCATGTCCGGTACGTAGTGGCCAGAGGCGACCACCGATTCCTCTTTGGAGCGGAACCAGTGCCCGACCAGCCGGACGTCGTCGCCTTCGCGTTCGAGGCGGTCGGCGTTGACGAAGATGCCGACGTTGCGCTCCGGGTTGCGAAGGAACGCGCCGACCGTGCCGTCTTCCCGTTCCTCGACGACCAGATAGTGGGTGAAGCGGTCCTCGAGCGGCGCGACCACGCCCTGCCACCGCTGCCGGTCGACGATTTCGAGCTCGACCGGCGTCGCCGCGCGCAGGCCGCTGTGCTGCGTCGGCGGCTGAATCCAGTGGCCGACGATGGGGCCGCCCGTTTCGAGGCAGCCCCGGAAAGAGCCGCGATCGCCCGGGATTTCGAGCGAGAGCCAGCAGCCATCAACCTCAACCGGTACTCGATAGGGCCCGATCTCGCCGGTCCAGTGGCTACCGGTTCGAGTGAGCTCAAGAGTGCCCTGGACTTCGGGCCCGAAGTTCCTGCGCGCCTCCCAGAGTCCGGTGAGTTCGCCCGCGCTCTTCGAGGTCGGGGTACCTCCCGAGGGCAGTGAGCAGGCGAAGAGAGCGGCGGCGGCTAGCAGTGTCGAGATCG
This sequence comes from Candidatus Multivoradales bacterium, assembly GCA_965212505.1. Taxonomy (GTDB): domain Bacteria; phylum Acidobacteriota; class Thermoanaerobaculia; order Multivoradales; family JAHEKO01; genus JAHEKO01. Next base: position 2,412,502 of record OZ243123.1, on the reverse strand, counting down.
GTTTCATACCCTTTGTCTCCAAGCGACGTATTCTCCCGTATGCCCGCTCTCCGGTCGTCGGCAGCTCGGGCGGCGTGAGAGAGGTATGTCAGCGTGGACCGCGGAGTTGCTGAAAGCGAACGAAATCTCACCTGAAGGCTGCCTGAAGGCTAGGTCTTCTCAGGAGTTGGCGGACTGTCGATGAGTCGCGAGCGCTACCAAATCGCCGATCTCGAGCTCGACGTCGCGGCGGCTCGCGTCGAGCGGCGCGGCGAGCCGCTTCACGTCACCGGGCTCTCGTTCGACCTACTCGTGGTACTCGCTCGCCGTGCACCCGACGTGGTGAGCCATGAGAGTCTGGCGGAGGAGGTCTGGAAGCTCCAGGTCGTCTCGGACGAGACGATCATGCAGCGGGTGACGCTCCTGCGCCGGGCTCTGGAGGACGACGCCGGCAAACCCCGCTATGTCCGTTCGGTCCGGGGTAAGGGGTACGGGCTTGTGCCTGACGTGCGAGCGGCGGCCCCGAGGTCATCAACTCGATGGCGGTGGGTTGTGCTCGCGGCGGTACTCGTAGCTCTCTCTGTCTGGACGTTCGGACGACGAGACGAGGGAGGTGGAACGGTCGCGGAGGTCTCGACCAAACCACTCGGCGCAGACGACTTGATTCGCCAAGCGGATGAGTATCGCGCGAGGCATCGACGCTCCGACAATGAGACGGCCATCGAGCTCTACGAGCGTGGTTTGGAGTTGGCACCAGAACATCCGCGCGGCCTGGTCGGCCTGAGTTTTGCGCTCAGCCAACGTGCCTCGAAGTTCAACTACTCAGCACAGGAGGCTGCTCACGCCCTAGAGCTGGCCGAGCAGCGACTCGGAGCCGAGCCTCGGGATGCGGCCGCTCACTATGCACGAGCGTTTGCTCTGGACTGCCTGGGTCGGATCGGACCGGCGATCGACGCCTACCTCAGGTCGGCAGCTCTCGACCCAGAGAATCTGGCTGCCGTCGCGGATGCCGCCTACCTCCGAATGGTGCGCGGCGAGCTCGCCGGGGCGCTTCAAGCGAACCTCGAGGTTCTCGCGACGGGCCAGCGACTTCACTACTTGGAGCTCGAGATCGGATGGACGTTGGCGCTCTTGGATTTCCAGAGTGCCGCCGAGGTCTGGCTACAGCGTGCCGTCGACCGTTGGCCAGACAACATTTTCGCCGGGTCGACGCTGGCTCGTTTTCGGTTGCACGCCGGTCGTCTGAAGGAGGCCGAACGGGCGGCCGCAGACGTCGTCGATCGCGGTGTCGTGCGTCCCGAGCCGCCGACCATTCTCGGTCATGTCGCGCTCCTGCGCGGCGAGCGAGAGGCTGCTCTCGAGCGGTACCGAGAGGCGACGGCGATCAGTGCCCGAATGCATCCAGCGGCGCAGAGGCTGCTGGTGCTCGAATCGGCTCCCGAGAGCGCCTTGCGGGCCCGCGTCAACGGGCTTCACAAGGACTACGCTGAAGGCGCCGAGTGGCCGCCAGCGGCCATCGACGAAGCGGCGCTGCACGTTGGGCTCGGAGACCTCGACGCGGCATTGGCGGCGCTCGACCGGGCGATCGAGCTTGGCTATCGAGAGTCCGACTGGTTGATGCTCGACCCGATGTTCTCTGCGCTCAGAGAGCACCCCGGCTTTGTCGGCCGCATCGAGCGACTCGCACTCCTCGTCGAGGAGGAGCGGCAGAAGGTACTCAACGCGACCTGGCTGCCGGCGAACTTCTTGGAGCCCGAAGGAGTTCGGGATTAGTCTTCCGGCGCGCACCTACCTGGCCGAGGCCAGGGGCTGGGGCTCGGTCGGTGCTGTGAGGGACCGCTCGTCCCCCGTCCGTCCGCCGTCGGTATCGGACTCTGGCTCCGCGGCCGAGATCAGCTCCACTCGATTCCGGCCGGCCGCCTTGGCCACGTAGAGCGCGGCGTCGGCGCGGTCGAGTGCGTCGGCTACCGAATCGGTGGGCACGGCGAGCGCGACGCCGATGCTGGCGGTCACACGCATTGCGCCGGTCGGTGTGTCGATGTCCCTCGATTCGATTCGTCTCCGAAGGCGCTCGGCAATGCGTCGAGCGTCCCCAGGAGCGGTTCGAGGGAGCAGGAGCGCGAACTCTTCGCCACCGATTCTTCCGATGATGTCGCCAGTTCGGACCTCGGCTTCGAGCGCCCGCGCGACGGCGACAAGCGCTTTGTCCCCGGTCGCGTGACCGTGGTTGTCGTTGACCCTCTTGAAGAAGTCGAGGTCAGCGATGGCGATCGAGGTTGAGTGGCGCGATCGGCGCGCGCGGGCAAGTGCCGCCTTGGCCGCCGATTCGAAGCCCCTGCGGTTCATGACCGAGGTCAGGCGGTCGGTGAGCGCCAGGGTGCGCATCTCGTCGGAGAGGTCGTCCGCGATTAGCAGAACGCCGAAGATCCCGAGCCCGGCGAGTGCGGCGGGAATCGACAGGAAATTGATCGTCGAGTAGAGACTGAGGAGGCCCTCCACGCGGGTTGCGCCTTGCATCAAAGCGACCGTGCCGGCTGTGAACTGAGCCAGTCCGTAGACGACGAGCAGCGTTGCCGCACCCCATTCTGCGGCTCGTGTTCTCCTCTCCGCGCTACACACCACCCAGGCGCAGGTGAACATCACAAATGCACCCGACCAGGGGATGGCGACCATCCGCAGGCCTTCGTGGAAGCGGATGTAGGTGAAGTAGACGACGAACGCCTCGACTGCAATCAGGAGGCTGATCAGCGCTCTCGTCGGGACTCGAACGTCGCTCCGCTGGCAGAAGCCGGTGAGCGCGAGACCCTGAGCGAGGAGAGAGGCGGCGTTGACGATCACCCAGTAGAGCTCGGGTGTGGGGAACGCGCTCTTGGTCGCATTCAGGATCGCGTTGATCGTGAGGACGAAGAAGGTCAGCGACCAGCTCAGTGCGTGCGGCTTGGTGTCGACGGTTTGCCAGACCACCAGGAACACCAGGCTCAGCATGACGCTGATCAACAGCTGCGCTACGAAGATGAGCTCGAGCCCCTGCATGCACCCAGGGAGCATCCTAGTGAGGCTTCGGCGCTGCGTCTGTGTCGTACGCCATTCGCCGCTGAACGGGCCGACGAGGACCTGGCGCACCAGGCCCTCGCCTCCCGAGGGTCAGCGGAGGTCGAACCGATCGAGGTTCATGACCTTCTCCCAGGCCGCCACGAAGTCGGCGACGAAGCTCTGTTGAGAGTCGTCGCAGGCGTAGGCCTCGGCGAGCGCCCGAAGCTGGGAGTTGGAGCCGAAGATGAGGTCGGCTGCGGTACCGGTCCACTTCATCTCACCACTCGCTCGATCGCGCCCCTCGTAGACGCCTTCGGCTCCCTCGACCGGCTGCCAGGCGGTGCCCATGTCGAGAAGGTGGACGAAGAAGTCGTTCGAGAGTGCGCCGGGACGGTCGGTGAAGACGCCGTGTGCGTTGTCGCCGGTGTTGGTGCCGAGGACGCGTAGCCCGCCGATCAGTACCGTCATCTCCGGAGCCGTCAGGGTCAGCAGCTGGGCGCGGTCGAGCAAGAGCTCCTCGGCGGGTCGGCGCTGACCGGCCTGCCGGTAGTTACGGAAGCCGTCGGCCTTGGGCTCGAGCACCGCGAACGACTCGGCGTCCGTCTGCTCGTCGGTTGCATCGGCGCGACCTGGAGTGAAGGGCACGGTCACCTCGTGTCCACCGTTGCGCGCCGCCTGTTCGACGCCGGCACAGCCGGCCAGGACGATCAGGTCGGCCATCGAGATGCGCTTACCGTTCGCCTGTGAGCCGTTGAAGTCCGACTGAACGGTCTCGAGAGCGGAGAGCACGCCCGCGAGTTCAGCGGGCTGATTCACCTCCCAGTGCTTCTGCGGGGAGAGGCGAATGCGGCCGCCGTTGGCGCCGCCGCGCTTGTCCGAACCGCGGAAGGTCGAGGCCGAAGCCCACGCCGTCGAGACGAGCTGAGAGACCGTGAGACCGCTTTCGAGCACCTTCGCCTTGAGCGCCGCGATGTCCGGGTCGCCGATCAGCTCATGGTCGATGGACGGAATCGGGTCCTGCCAGATGAGCTGCTCCTCCGGAACTTCCGAGCCGAGGTAGCGCGAAATCGGGCCCATGTCGCGGTGGGTGAGTTTGTACCAGGCGCGTGCGAACGCGTCGGCAAACTCAGCGGGGTTCTCGTGAAAGCGCTTGGTGATCGGTGCGTAGATCGGGTCGACCTTGAGCGCCATGTCGGCGGTGGTCATGATCGGTGCGTGGCGCTTGGAGTCGTCGTGCGCGTCGGGCACCAGATCGTGAGCCGTCTCGTCTTCCGGAATCCACTGGTGCGCGCCGGCCGGGCTCTTGACCAGCTTCCACTCATAGCCCAGCAGGTTCTCGAGATAGTTGTGGTCCCACTGCGCCGGGTTGGCTGTCCAGGCGCCCTCGATGCCGCTGGTGATCGAGTCACTCGCCTTGCCGCTACCGAAGTTGCTGGTCCAGCCGAGACCCTGCTCCTCGAGGCTGGCACCCTCGGGCTCAGCGCCCACGTGGTCGTCTGCGGGCGCGGCGCCGTGGCACTTGCCGAAGGTGTGGCCGCCGGCCACGAGCGCGACGGTCTCGTAGTCGTCCATGGCCATGCGACCGAAGGTCTCCCGAATGTCTCGCGCCGAGGCGAGCGGATCGGGGTTTCCGTTGGGGCCTTCCGGATTGACGTAGATCAGGCCCATCTGGACAGCACCGAGCGGGTTGGAGAGCTCCCGGTCGCCGCTGTAACGCTCATCGCCCAGCCACTCGCTCTCCGGGCCCCAGTCGATGTCGTCTTCGGGCTCCCAGACGTCCTCGCGTCCGCCGGCGAAGCCGAAGGTCTCGAAGCCCATCGACTCGAGCGCGCAGTTGCCGGCGAGGATCATGAGATCGGCCCACGAGAGCTTGCGACCGTACTTCTGCTTGATCGGCCAAAGGAGGCGTCGCGCTTTGTCGAGGTTGGCGTTGTCGGGCCAACTGTTGAGGGGGGCGAAGCGCTGTGTGCCGGAGGCGCCGCCGCCGCGCCCGTCCGTGATGCGATAGGTACCGGCGCTGTGCCAGGCCATTCGAATGAAGAGGGCGCCGTAGTGGCCGTAGTCGGCGGGCCACCAGTCCTGAGAGTCGGTCATCAACTGCACGAGATCGGCCTTGACCGCCGCGAGATCGAGGCTCTCGAATTCCTTTGCGTAGTCGAAACCGTCGCCCATTGGATCGCCCGCGGGCGGGTTCTGGTGGAGCATCTTCAGGTTGAGGAGCTTTGGCCACCAGACCTTGTTCGTGAAGGAGCCGCCAGCCGACTGTCGCTGCGGTCCGTGAATTACCGGGCACTTGCCTTCGCCGTTCATTGTCTCTCCCTTGGGCTGTCGAGTAGGTGTTCGAGTCGGCGCCGAAGGGCGCTCTTGCGACTGCGACTGTATGTCGGTTGGGCTATAGGTATCCAATATCTATTGGCTATACAATCGATAGTCATAGACTATGGAGATTCATCAGCTCAGATACTTCCTGGCGGTTGCGGAGAGCGGCAGCTTTACTGCCGCCGCGCGTCGTTGCAACGTCACGCAACCGTCTCTCAGTCAGCAGGTCCGCCGGCTCGAGCGACAGCTCAGTCATCGCCTGTTCGACAGGTTGCCTCGGGGTGCAGTGCTGACCGACGCGGGCCGCTCCTTGTTGCCTCGCGCGCGGCGGATTCTCGGTGAGATCGACGACGCCGCGACCTCGATTGCCGGCGATCTGTGGGAGGGGCGAGGTCGGCTGGTCGCGGGAGCGATCCCGACGATGGCTCCCTATCTGCTCCCTGCGATGGTGCCCCGATTCCTCCGTCGCTTCCCGGAGTGCGAGCTGACACTGGTCGAGGACCTCACCGACCGGCTGGTGGAGAAGCTGCTGACTCACGAAATCGACCTGGCCATTCTCAGCACGCCGATCGACAACGAAGCGATCGCACTCTCGGTGCTCGGCAAGGAACGACTTCTGATTGTCGCGCACAGCCGTCACGAACTGGTGGCGGACGTCGACTCGCTGACGCCCTCCGACATCGATGGCCAGCCGACCGTGGTTCTCGACGATCTCCACTGCCTCGGCGAGCAGCTGGAGGCGTTCTGCGCGACTCGTAACGTCCATCGCCGCATCGTCTGTCGGTCGACTCAGCTCGCCACGGTCCAGCAGCTGGTCGGCCTGGATCTCGGGATCTCGTTCATCCCGGAGATGTGTGCTCGCGCGGACCGCTCGTCGGCACGCAAGTACGTGCCGATTCGAGATGACGGCCCGGAGCGAGAGATTGCGATCGCACGGCACGCGGCGAGGAGCCCCTCGCGTCTGGCCCAGGCGTTTCAGGAGCTCTTGAAGGAAGACCTGGATGCGGGCCGGCATCTGGCGATAGAACCTTAGGCCTCGACCGACGGGTTCGAAAGTTCCCGTTTGAAACGTTCTGGGCGATCTCGTGTCCTACCCAGCGAGAGACACCAGAATGAAGAAGCTCCTACTCGCGGTACTCGCCGTGCTCATCGCCGGCATTGCGTTCGCCCACTGGTACTTCGCCGACCGAGGGCGGTTCACTACGGAAGCGGTGTATACGGACCTCAGCCGCACGGTTCAGGGCAACACGTTGATCTCCGACCACGACCCTCCGGCGATTCTCCGCTTTGACCCGAGCTATCGCTATCTAGGGGGTCAGAAGTTCATCCTCTACGGCGTCGCCGACACGGAGCAGCACTTCTTCGCGGAGACCACGGAGGACGACGTACTGAAGAGCCTCTACTGGGTTCAGTACGAGGCCTATCTGCCAGGAAAGTTCTACAGCTACGACTACGACGACTCGCGCCTGCGGGTGACGCTCGGGGAGCTGGAATTCTTTACGGATGCGGAGGCGGTCTCTTTTGATCCAGATCGCAAGCGGAAGCAGGGGACCGACGGCGCGAGGGCGCGGGAATTCCTCGCGACGAAGGGCTACCAGCTGCCGCCTGACTGGGCCTACGCGCGTCTGGTCTATCTGACGGACGAGACGCGCAAGAAGGAGCTGATGATCATCTTCGTCGACGATCTCGAACGATACGGACTGGCGGCGGAGGAGCTGCTCGAAGGGGGCTCCACCGATCGGTGGCCCGAGATCGAGCGCGCTCATCTCGACCGGATTCGAGCGACACTCGAAGTTGCGCCTCTCGGCTAGCGAACCCAGACGGTTTTGATATTGACGAATTCGTAGATTCCGAAGCTGCCGAGCTCGCGGCCGTAGCCGGAGTCACCGACGCCGCCGAAGGGGAGGCGCGGGTCGCTTCGGACGAAGGCGTTGACAAAACAGCTGCCGGCCTCGAGCTCCTGGGCGGCGATGGCGGTGGCGCGCTCGACGTCGGTCGAGAAGATGGCCGCGCCGAGTCCAAAAGGCGAGTCGTTGGCGATGCGTAGGGCGTCGGCGTCGTCTTCGGCCGCAATGATGGCGGCCACGGGTCCGAACAGCTCCTCTTCATAGGCGGCCATGCCCGGCTGTACGCCGGCGAGAACCGTGGGCGGGTAGTAGGCGCCGGGTCTGTCGGGCTTCTCGCCGCCGAGGAGGAGGCGCGCCCCGGCGCCGACCGAGCGGGCGACCTGATCGTGCAACTCGTCGCGCAGGTCGGCGCGCGCCATCGGCCCGAGCGGTGTGGCTTCGTCGAGCGGATCGCCCATACGGATCTCCGACATCGCTCCCACGAGCCCCTCTTCGAACCGCTCGAGATGTTCTGGAGTCACGATGAATCGTTTCGCGGCGATACAGCTCTGGCCGCCGTTGATCATGCGACCGGTGACACATTCGCTCACCGCTTCGTCGAGGTCGGCGTCGCCGAGGAGTACGTAGGGGTCGCTGCCGCCGAGCTCGAGAACCGTCTTCTTGAGATGGGCACCGGCCTGGGCGGCGACCGCGCGCCCCGCGGGTGTGCTTCCGGTAAGGGTCACGGCGCGAACTCGACGGTCTTCGATCAGCCCGGCGACCTCGCCGCTGCCGATCAAGAGCGTCTGGAAGACACCCGCTGGGAAACCGGCTTCGTGCAGGAGCTCTTCGATCGCCAGGGCACAGCCGGGTACGTTCGAAGCGTGCTTGAGGAGCGCCACGTTGCCCGCGGTGAGATGAGGAGCAACGATCCGAAAGACCTGCCAGAAAGGGAAGTTCCAGGGCATGACCGCGAGGATCGGCCCGAGGGGTTCGAAGGTCACGAAGCTGCGCGAGGCGTCACTCTCGATCTCTCGTGGCGCGAGCAGCTCGCCGGCCTGTTCGGCGTAGTAGCGGCACACGAGAGCACATTTTTCGATTTCGGCGCGACCTTCGCGAATCGGCTTTCCCATTTCGAGAGCCATGAGTTCGGCCAGTTGATTCCGGCGCTCCTCGAGCCGGGCGGCTGCGGAGCGTAAGGGCCCAGTGCGCTCGGCGAGCGGTAGCTTGCGCCAGGCACCGAAGGCGTCGACCGCGCGGGCAAGCGCTGCCTCGACGGCGGATGGGGAGGAGGCCTCGTGCACTCGGAAGACCTCGCCGGTGGATGGGTTCGTGCTCTCGATGGGCATGAGGCGGACGATATCGAAACGTCTGGTCTTGCTCGGTGTGGGGTTCCCGGAGATGTTAGTCAGTGCTAATATAAGTGGAGACTTAAATGCAGTGAACAGAACGGAGATCAAAATGGACGACAACTGGGCAATCGGTACGGAGTTTCGGGAGGTCAGGGAGGTCGAACGCGGAGGGGAGCCCGCTCACACCGTGGTCGGTGCCCGAACCTATGCAGCGGAGATCGAGGAGCTCTGGGATGCGCTCACCAATGCCGAGCGAATTCCGCGCTGGTTCCTGCCGATCGAGGGCGACTTGCGACCGGGTGGGCGCTACCAGTTCCAGGGAAATGCCGGCGGTGCGATCGAGCACTGCGAGCCCCCTAGCGCAGTTGAACTCACCTGGGAGTTCGGAGAGAACGTGAGCTGGGTACGCCTGAGTCTGGAGCCGGATGGCGAAGGGACCCGGTTGACGTTGACTCACACCATCCTCAAAGACGAGGCGGGCGAACAGCACTGGAGTACCTACGGTCCGGGCGCGACGGGTGTGGGCTGGGACCTCTCGTTCTTCGGGCTAGGGCTGTACCTCGGCGGCGAAGGTGCCGCGCTCGACGCCGAGGCGATCGAGAGGTGGCTCGCAACCGAGCCGGGCAAGGTGCTCATTCGCGGTTGCGCGAAGGCTTGGGGAGCCGCTCATGTCGAGGCCGGGGAAGCGAGCGAGGTAGCCGAAGAGATGGCCGCGCGGACGTCCGCATTCTACGCCCCCGAGTGATGCACGCCTTCGACGTACTCGGCGATCCGGTGCGTCGCCGGATCCTCGAGATGCTCGCGGGCGGACGCCACTCGTCAGGGGAGATCGTCGCCGTCGTCGGTCGAGAGTTCGGGATTTCACAACCTGCCGTCTCGCAGCATCTCAAGGTCCTTCGAGATCACGGCTTCGCCTCGGTAGAGGTCGAGGGCCCCCGGCGAATTTATGAGTTGGACACGACGCCGATGGTCGAGGTCGACGAGTGGCTCTCGCGGTTCCGCCGGTTCTGGGAGCCTCGCTTCGAGGCGCTGGCGCTCGAGGTGGCGCGGGGTAAGCGGAAGAAACAGAGGTCCTAGCCGCTCGGTGGCGCCGTCGGTGAGCGTGTCTATACTCGGTCGATGCGCGTTCACCTCGTCCACCCGATCCTCAACGTCAGCGACGTTCCCGCCTCGATTCTCTGGTTCGAAGCGCTCGGCTGGTTTCGCGGTTTCACCTGGAATCCGGAAGGTGTGATCGACGAGGCGGAGCTCGAAAACGAGCACGGACCGGCTGTCTTTGCGAGTGTTTGTGCCGAGGCGCCGGAAGGGTGTGAGGGGCCCGCGATCTTCCTCTGTGAGGATGGCCAGGGGGGCCGGGACCCGGACACGCCTGCCGATCCGGAGCGCAACGACTATGGCGGCGTCTGGATGTCTTGGTGGGTCGACGATGTCGACACCTACTATGCGGCCTGCCTCGAGCGCGGCGTAGAGGTTGTGCGGCCCCCTCAAGACGAGCCGTGGGGAGCTCGAGAGCTGCTCATTCGACACCCGGACGGGCACTACTTCCGGGTGAGTCGCAACGTGGGGTAGCTCGTTACGTTCCGTGACACGACGGAAATCGACCGGTGACGCTCCCGTTCTAGTTTGGGCTCATGAAGAACGGAAGCCTCATCTGTTGGATCGCACTGTCCCTCCTCTTCTTTCTCTCCTCGGCCGGCTGGACCCACGACGAAGGTGACGTCGAAGGGGGCGGTCTCGTCATCCTCGCCACGACGGCCGATGGGCCGGCCGCAACCGCCGGCGTGCAGCCGGGCGACCGACTGCTGGAGATCGGCGGCGTAGCGGTCGAGTCTGTCGACGAACTCGCTGCCGTGACACGCAGCTACGAGCCGGGTGCGACCGTGCCAGTGCGCGTCGAGAGAGGCGGTGCAGCCCTCGACCCGTTTTCGCTAACCTTTGGAGATCTCGAAGGGCGAGCTTCGCTGGGCGTTCAGTTGGCGGTGATGACCGCCCGTGGCGCCGCCGAGTACCTCGAGGCGCAAAGCAGCGGCCTCGACGGGCCTGGCTGCCTCGACTGGGTCGACGAGCAGTATCCGTTGGAAGCAACTGCGGCTTCGTTCGATTTCGACCTCGGCTCGCGTGCACGGGAGCTGCGCGTCTGCTTGGAGAAGGACCTCGAGGGCATGCCCGCGAAAATGCCGGTTCGCTGGTGCGACAACGCCTTCAAGGTTCACTGCTCGGGTCTCGATCTTCTGACGTCGCTGGGGGAGGCACAGGTGGAGTGGTGTGAGTCGACCCTCGCGACCGAGTTCGGCATCGACGCCGCGAAGACGCCGGCGTGGACCCGCTGCGCTGCGGATCGCGTATTCGACAGATTCTCGACGAACGGAGAGTCGAGTGATGCCGCCGCCTGCCGCCAGACCCTCGCCGACTGTGGGTTCGAGCCGAAAGCGGGGGCCTAGATGATGAGACGGGCTGCTCTTGCCGCTCTCTTCTTGGGCGTCTCCTCGCTGGTGTCGCAGGCAACGGCGCAGTCCGTGCCGGAGGTCTCGTCGTGGCCTCAGCTGGGTGGTCCCGATCATGACTTCCAAGTGCAGTCCGGAGAGTTGGCCGTGAGCTGGTCGGACGAGGGGCCGCCGATCCTCTGGCAGCGCCCCCTCGGAGACGGCTACTCGTCGATTGTGGCGGAGGGGGGGCGCCTCTACACGATGTATCGAGAGGCCGACGAAGAGGTGGTTGTCAGCCTCGAAGCGTCGAGTGGCGAGACGATCTGGGAGCACCGGTACGAGGCGCCCTACCTCGGGATGACAGGCTACGGAACCGGCCCCCGCTCGACGCCCCTGCTCGCGGGCGACCGAGTGTTCGCGGTCGGCGTTCGGGGTCGTCTGACGGCCCTCGATCGAGAGAGCGGCACGGCGCTCTGGGTTCGAGATCTCTGGGACGATCTGGGCGGCAACGTGGTGAGCCACGGCTACTCGTCGAGCCCCGTAGCGTTTGGTGACCTCGTGATCCTGCCGGTCGGAGCTCCGGGAGCGAGTCTCGTGGCTTTCGATCAGGCCAGCGGCGAGATTCGCTGGCAGGCGCACGACTTCAGGAACAGCTATTCGTCGCCGATGGTGCTCCAGCTCGCCGGCAAGACCACGCTGATCGCCTTCATGTCAGAAGGGCTGATCGGAGTGGCTCCGAGCACGGGCAGGCTCCTCTTTCACTACCCGTTCCGGAACCAGTTCGGTACGAACATCTCGCTGCCCACGCAGATCGACGGCGACACCCTCGTGATCACGTCGATTCAGACGGGTGCCCGGGGCCTGCGTTTCCGCCCGAAGGGCGACCTGCTCGAGGTCGAGGAGCTCTGGTCGGCGCGACGTGTGCAGCTGTACCATGCGGCAGCGGTGAGTCAGGGCGACTGGTTTTACGGTTCGACGGGCACCACCTCGCCGGCCTTTCTGACGGCGGTCAACGCCCGGACCGGCGAGATCGGCTGGCGGCTCCGGGGCTTCGCCAAGGCCAACTGCCTCGCTGTCGGTGATCGCCTTCTGATTCTCGACGAGGACGGGATCCTCTACCTGGCAACGGCGACCTCCGAAGAGTTGGTAGTGCACGCCGAGACGCAGCTGCTCGAGCACGTGGCGTGGACCGTTCCGACGGTCCTGGGCAGCAAGCTCTACGCTCGAGATCGAAGGTCGATCCTCGCTGTCGACCTCGGGTAGCCGACCACGCTGGGGTACGCTCGACGCGGCGCGACATGACCTCCAAACAGCCCATTCGACTCCTGTTGGTCGACGACGACGAGGAGCTCGGAGAGCTCCTGCGGGAGTACTTCGCCGGCTTTGGCCATGAACTGGCTTTTGCGCCGACGGCGACACGGGGTCGTCACGCGCTACGCAAGCGGGACCCCGACGTGCTCATTCTCGACGTCATGCTTCCCGACGCCGACGGCATGGAGCTGTGTCGAGCGATTCGGAAAGAGAGTGACGTGCCGATTCTCATGCTCACGGCGCGCGGAGATGTGGCCGATCGGGTTCTCGGACTCGAGTACGGCGCCGACGACTACCTCCCGAAGCCGTTCGAACCGAGGGAGCTGGTCGCGCGTGTCGAGACCTTGATGCGTCGGGCCCGGGAGACGCCCGCCGAACGTCTCTCGGCGGGGGAGCTGACGCTCGAGCCGGGCCGTCGCCGCGTGGTCCTCGACGGTCACGAGCTCGATCTCACGACCACCGAGTTCGAACTCCTCCGGGTGCTGATGGAGCGTCGCGGGCGGGTGATGCCGCGAGACACCCTGCTCGAGACGCTGCACGGACTGGACGAGAGCGGGTTCGACCGCTCCGTCGACATGGCCGTGAGCCGCCTGCGCGCGAAACTCGGCGACGACTCCCGTTCGCCTCGTTTCATCAAGACGATTCGCGGCGTTGGGTACCAGTTCGTCGCCAGTTCACATGGCTAGCGGTCGCCCCAGCGTCTTCTCTCGCTTTCGCCTGGTCGGCGCAGCCGTCATGATCGGTATCGGTCTGGTCGGCGCGATCTCCTTCGGGTTGATCAACAGTCACTACCTGGGTCTCATCCTCGGGCGTACCCTCGGCCCCTACTCCGACACCTTGGCGCGCGCTGGCTTTGAGAGCGAGGACCCCGACCTGTGGCGCCAGATAGCGCAGCGCCACGGAGTTGCCATCCTCTTCGAAGCCCGGCCCGGCGAAGCGGTCGCCTGGGACGAGACCGGGGCGTCGATCACGCCGCGCGACCTGGTGGAGCGCAGGAATGCGGTGCGAGCACTGCGGACCGCCGCCGACGGCAGGCGAGTCACGCTGTATTGGAACTCGAATCTGCTTCCGGCCCACCTCAGGGCACTCGGCGCTCTCGGGCTCCTGACGATCGCGGTTGTCGGGGGGGCGTTCTGGTACATGGACCGGCAGCTTCGCCCGCTCGCGAGACTCCAGCTCGGCGTCGATGCGGTTGCAGGCGGCAACTTCGACACGAGGGTGCCGATCGTCCGGAACGACGAGATCGGTCGAGTCGCCGTCTCCTTCAACGACATGGCCGCGCGCGTCGGCGAGATGATGGAAGGGCGCGAGCGGTTGCTCGCGGACGTCAGCCACGAACTGCGGTCACCGATCTCACGTATCAAGGTGGCTCTCGAGCTCATGCCGGAGGGCGACAAGCGGGATGCGGTGGCCAGGGATCTGCGCGAGATGGAGGCGCTGATTCGCGCCCTCCTCGATCGCGAGGCGCTGGCAGCGCGAACCGGGAGGCTCCAGGCAGAATCGGTGGAACTCACGCGCGTTGCCCGTGCCGTGGCAGCAACCTTTGCGGACCGGGAGCCGGGCGTCGAGGTTCACGCCGATGAGGAGCTCGCGATCGAGGCCGATCCGATGCTCGTCCGCGTGCTTCTGCAGAACCTGATCGACAACGCTGTGAAGTTCTCGAAGGAGGGGAGCCGACCGGTGGTGATCACTCTGGCTCGCGACGGGGCGGGGGTACGTCTGAGTGTGCAAGACGATGGAATCGGAGTTCCAGCAGGAGAGGAGCAGCGCCTCTTCGAGCCGTTCACCAAGCTGGATCGTGCGCGCGGGCACCACGCTGGGCACGGGCTCGGGCTGAATCTGTGCCAGAGGATCGTGCAGCTCCACGGAGGCCGAATCGAGTTGGCAGGCAGGGACTCGGGAGGGACCGAGGTTCTGGTGCGCCTTCCGACCGTAGCGGCCGCACGGCCCTCCTGACGTATCGTCGTGGCTCGAAGGGAGTCGCGATGCCGCTGCACGTCGTCTTACTGAGCTTTCTACTCGCCTCGGCCCAGGCGCCGGAGCCGGTCGAGTTCGTCTCGGCCTCCGGTGTCGAAGAGACCCGACGCCGCATCGCCGCGGTGCCGAAGGACAACCATTGGTGGTCGGTGAACGGCGAGGCGATGGCCTGGAACAACAAGAATCTCCACCGTCTCTATCCCACGGTCAACGTCTATCGGGAGGGGGCGGTGCGAGAGCTCGGCTACGCCTTGGATGCTGCGGTCGGGGCCTTCGAGGTCGAGACACCCCGGGGGCGACTACCGTTTCGCGACTTTCTCGACAGTCCCGAGTCGACCACGATGGGTGTCATCCTGTTGCATCGAGGCAAGATTGTCTTCGAGCACTACCCACGCCAGCAGCACTACGAAAAGCCGATCTTCTGGTCGGTAACCAAGGCGCTGGTCTCCTCGGTTCTCGCCATTCTGGAGGACCGGGGCCAAGTAGATGTTTCGCGGCCGATCTTGGACTACCTTCCGGAGTTGACCGAGTCGCCGTTCGGCCCGGTTACCGTTCGCAACCTCCTCGACATGGCTGCGGGTGTCGACTGCCCGGAGGCCTACGAGCCCCTCGATTCTTGTTACATGCTCTATTCCGCGTCGATCGGCGAGGCGCACTGGGACGAAGCGTCACCGGACAATCCCTACGAGTACCTCGCGGGTTTGCAGGCCGGCCGAGTCGCCGATCAGGGGACCTCGTTCATGTACTCCGGCCCGAACACCTTCGTCCTCGGCTGGCTGGTCGAACGGCTCACTGGGATGCCGTTTCAGGACGTTCTGTCGCGCGAGGTTTGGACCCGGATGGGAGCCGAAGCGGACGCATCGATCCTGGCCCCTCGATTCGGCGTTCCTCTGACCAGCGGTGGGCTCCTGGCCCGGCTTCGTGACGTCGCGCGCTTCGGCCTCTTGCTCACGCCGAGCTACACGGCTGTCAGCGACCGACCTATCTTCTCGAAGCGCTACCTCGGGCTGTTGACAGATGGTGGCAACCCGGGCCTGTTGAAGAACTCGGCCTGGGGCGACATGAGCTCGCCGGAGGTCAAGCACAACGTCTATCAGTGGGACCAGGTCTTCACCAACAACGACGTCTACAAGGGAGGCTGGGCCGGTCAGGGGCTCCTGGTCAACCCCGAGCGAGACTGGGTCGCGGTGTGGACCGGCTACTACGCGGACGACGGGACGCAAATCGACATTTTGCCGATGATTCGATCGATCTTGGCGAGCCGCTACGGTGGCGCTGCTGACGAGGGGGCTCCCTAGTCGCTGCGGTTCCAGATCGCGGGCCCCAGGCGCCCCACCATTCGAATCTGGTTCCGCGAGAGCACCTCGTAGGTGCCTCGATCGTCGTAGTCGCCGCTGAGGGTCCACTGGCCGTCGCCGGCACTGAAGTCGGAAGACCAGGAGAAGGGCGCCGGCGGGCCGGTGGCTGTGAACACATAGCGCCCGTCCTTCGAGATGTCCTGCACCCAGAGGTAGGCGGTTTCGTCATTCGGGACGGCCGGATTGAGATGCACCTCGAGCTCCCAGGTGCCGACCAGTCGCTTGTCGACTGGACCCGGGTTCCAGAAGCCGAGGCCAAACTGCGCGGCGGTGATCAGCGCCGCCACGAGGGTCGCCCACGCGGCGATCACGAAGACCCGCGAAGAAGTCGTCGAAGTGTTCTGTTCCGCCGGACGGTCTTCTGGCGTCTGCGTCGGAGTGTCCTCAGGCATACGAGTTCCTTGGATGGAAGCGGCCAACTACCGCCTGCTCGAAGGCTCCTCTCGGGTGAGCGTTCCCCTTGCGAGCACCTTCACGCTCGGGTCGAGTTCGAGCTCGGCAGGTTCGGCTTCGGTGGGGAGCTCGAACTCCTGGGAGAGGGCGGAGAGTTCGAGCTCGACGAGCTCACTCGAGCCGTCGGCACCGGTTACGGCAACCTCGAACGGTGTTCGATAGGCGAGGCCGTTGGGCTGGATCTGGTCGAACTTCAAGCGGAGCACGCCGTCGCTCCACGACCAGGCGACGGCCAACTCGAGGCCACCGCCGCGGTGGAGCCACTGATCGAAGAAGTGGTCGAGCTCCGCGTCGGCAGCGCGCTCCATGGAGGCCTGGAAGTCAGCGGTGGTCGCGCTGGCGTTGCGGAACCTACGGTAGTAGTCGCGGATCCCCGCCCAGAAGATCTCGTCGCCGACCAGCTCTCGCAGCATGTGCAGCGTCCAGCCGCCCTTCTGGTAGATGTTCCGGGTGAGCACCTGGCTCATGTCGTTCAGGTTGTCGTGGACGATGGTGTAGTCGGGGTGCTCGAGCGAGAACTCGAAGATGTAGTCGCGGGCCGCCTCGAGCAGCTCGACCATCTCGTCGCGACCGTAGGCGTGCTCGACGAACAGCGTCGTGAAGTAGGTGGCAAAACCCTCGCTGAGCCAGACATCGTCCCAGTCTTCCTCGGTCACCGAGTTGCCCCACCAGTGGTGTGCAACCTCGTGGATGATGACGTTGCGCCAGCGTTCGGTCCGCTCGCCGGTGACCGAGGCCTGGCCGTAGAACACCGCGGTGGCCGATTCCATGCCGCCGCCGACGCTCGTCGACTGGACGTTGGCGAGCTTCTCGTAGCTGTAGGGCCCAATGCGGTCGATATAAAACTCGAGTGCGTGCGGTGTCGGCACCGCGAAGTCGAAGAAGCCGGCGTCCCGATCGGCGGCGAAGACCCACGTTTCGACCGGAATACCGCGAACTTCTCCCAAGCGTTGAACGGCAAAGTGGGTTACCCCGAGAGCGTTCAACCAGACCGGAATCGGCACCGACTGACGCCAGTGCGTGAACCGTCGCCCGTCGGCGAGATCCGTCTCTTCGACCAGAAGCCCGTTCGAGATCACCTGGTAATGGGCGGGCGCCGTCACCATCATCTCTGCCGTCGCCTTGTCGTAGGGATGGTCGATGGTGGGCAACCAGTGACGTGCTTTGATGGGCCAGTTATCGCTGAAGAAGGCGCGATGTCCGTTGCGGGTCTCGCCGATTTGAAGACCCGTCGCCGGCTGCCCGTGGTAGCTGATGCGGACCGCGGCTGAAGAGCCCTCTACGGAGGGCTGGAGGAGCTCGATCGCCAGCCGATTCTCGACGAACGAATAGGCTGCCGGGCCGCTCGCCCCGAGCCACTCGACAGCGTCGACCGTCATCCCGGTCGCGGCATCGGTATTCGACTCGCCGACGAGGTCGAGGTGCAGCGATTCGACGCCGTCCTCGGTGAAGCGAATCGTGACGGTGGTTCGACCCTGGATCTCGTCGTGCTGGTCGGACAGCTCCAGCTCGAAGCGGTAGTTCTCGACGTCTACACCGGGCTGCCGAGGGTACGTGTCACCGACCGCCGGCGACGCGCAGACGAGCGTCACGAGCACGAGGGCAATTCGATAGCAAACTCTCATGGACCCTCCTGAGTCGAGTTGAGGCCCCGAAGGGCGCTGGCGTCGGTTCGAACGAGTCTACGTCAATGGGTGGAGCGGACCTCGGGGCCTGTTGCTCGCTTCATGGACTCTGTGAGGTGCCTGGTCTTAGAATGACGGACCATGTCGTCGAGCCCGTCCAACGGTCCGTCTCCGCGCACACTCGGTACCTTTCTGATCCTCCTCGGTGTGGCGCTTCTGGGCTGGGTTGGCCTCGGTCTTCTCGGTCGCGAAGAGGCGCAGCAGGAGGCCCGCGCCGAGCTCGCGAGTGCTCGGGCGATGACCGTCGAGCGAGCTCCCGCCTGGTCCGAGGCGCAGGCCTTCTCGGTCGGACTGGAGCTGCCGGACGAGCCGCCGACACTCCCCGTGGAGGCGGCCGGGCAGGAGGAGCGAAAGCACACGGCTCCGCTCGTCGGCCGTATCCGGATTCCCGACGTGGGGGTCGACACGATGGCGTTCTCGGGCATCGACATGCCGACGCTCGATCTCGGCGCCGGCCATTTTCCGGGCACGCCGCTACCGGGGAAACGAGGCAACGTCAGTTTTGCCGGGCATCGGAATACCGATTTTCACGGCCTCCGGCGGATCGAGGTGGGGCATCCGATTTACGTCGAGACCAAGGGCTCGACGCACGTCTACCGGGTCTCCGAGATGCGCGTGGTCGAGCCGTCACAGGTCGACGTGGTGGGCTACCGAGGGCGCAACGAGCTGACCCTCGTGACCTGCCATCCGTTCGACTGGGTCGGGCCCGCCCCGCGACGCTACATCGTCCACGCCGACTACGTCGGCAAGGGCGACGAGCGCAGCACCGGCTCCTCTCGCTAAGCGCGGACGGCGCGCAGCACGACGCCGACGGCGATCAGCAGGAGCGCGATCAGGACGACTGTCGGCTGGCTTCCCGCGGTCTGCGGCAGCTCGGTGATCACGATCGGTGGCGGCGGTGGCGGCGACTCGGGCTCGAAGCGGAAGCCGGAAATTGCCCCGGAGCCGCCGAGCGCCACTGTCATCTTGGCAACGCCCGAGACGCCTTCAAAGTCGATCTTCGCCAGTCCGTTGTCGCCGGTCGCCGGAAGGTCGAAGACGCGGATCTCCGCACCGTCGGCGTCGAACAACTTTGCCATGGCCGGGCCCTCGTTCCGCTCGACGTCGATGAGGGTCAGGCTGTCGATCGTAATCGGGCCGACGCTGGTGAAGTCGAAGCTGTAGAGATTGCCCCTGTGATCCATGTCGTCGGGATCGTCGATGAGCCCGTCGCCGTCCGCGTCGACCATGTCCTCTGCGATGATCAGGAGCTTGCCCTGGCCGGACGAGTTCTCGTACTCGGCACCCTTGACGCCGGCGTCACCGCGCCCGGGTCCGGGTTCGCCGTCCACCTGGAAGGTCTCGTTGGGTGCGCCGAGGTCTGGGTCCTGGCCGGTTGGATTCGCGCTGTCGAACACCACCGCGGTATTGGTGTCGGGACCGAAGCGCGGGTTCAGTCCGTGCACGAGAATCGGGCCGGTACCCGCGCTACCGTAGAGCTCGCTCACGACGGTGCCCGCCGGTAGGTCGGCAAAGTCGATGACCTCGTAGTCGGCCTGCGCCGGGCCGGCGAGCCACATCGAACCGAACAAGAAAACCAAGAAAACAGACAGCCTCATCGTCTCCCCCTCCATGACCTAGGGTCTGCTGGGCGGCCGTCTCGGGCGGCGCTCGACGCTCCACCGAGATTGCACGCTGACGCTCAATTGTAGCGCGGGTACCCCCCGGTTCAGCTGTGAGCCGGTCCGCAGAGTCAGGACTTCGCTACTCGCCGAGGCCTCGGAAGCGCACCTCGATGCGGTCGTCAGCGGAGACGGTCATGCCAGCGACGGCGCAGTTCCACGACTTGCCGAGGCCGGCTTGGAGGATCGTTGTAGAGAAGCCAGAGGTCAGGTTTCGACAGACGAAGGTCCGAAGTCTCATGGCTGTCACAGAACCCGAAATCTCCGAGCCGTCTGTTGGCGCCACGCCCCGGACCACCTGGTCGATCGCGTCGCCAGGTTCGACTGCGACCCCTGCGGCCTCGCAGTCCCAATCGGTAGCGCCGACGAGTGCCAAGGTCTCGAGATCGCCACTTGTACGATTCCGACAGATAGCTTGCGTGGCGTCGAGGCCGGCGACCACGCCCCCGGTGGCTGGCGCGGAGCCCTCGAACTCGAACGAGCCGCTGTCACAGTCGCCAGTGCGTTCGTAGCGTCGTTGATCGGTGAGAGTGGAGCAGGCTCCGGCGCCGTCGATGGCGGTGCTGCCGGCTTCAAGAGCATGTGTGGGTGTCTGACCGCCGTTCGCTGCCAGAAGGGGGTCGAGGCCGGCCAGCGTATTGAAACCGCAGCCAAAATTGTTGCCGCCATCGATCGGTGGGTAGTAGCCGCTACAGGTTCCGGAGAACACACTATTGGTCAAGGTCGTGTCGGCGATGTAGGCGGAAAGCGAAGTACCGGAGGTGGCGTCGTTGCCGGAGAGCGTGCTGTGCAGCAGCGTCACACGCCCGTAGTAGTTGAAGAGGCCGCCGCCGTTGCCCTCGCCGACCGTGTTGTCGGACAGGGTCGTATTCGTCAGAGTTGCGTTGCCGTAGCCCACGAACACGCCACCACCGGCGTTGTGTCCCGGCGCTCCCGGGCCGCCGGTGACGGTGTTCCCGGAGATCGTCGAGTCGGTGATCGCCAGCTGGCCTGTGTACATGTGGATGGCTCCACCGCGCGCGTCGGCGAGGTTCCCGTAGAGGTGGCTGCGCTCGACGACCAGATTCGCGCCGGCGTTGATTGCGCCGCCGTGGACGCCGCTGTTGTTCTTCAGGATGCTGTCGCGGATGGTCGTGGCGTCGGTGCCGCGGTCTTCGATGGCGCCTCCGCCCACCGACAGGACGGAGTGATTGTCGGAGAGCGTGCTGTTGAGCACGAAGAGCGTTCCGCGAGTGTAGATCCCGGCGCCGATCGGTCCGGAGCCGCCGCTCACTGTGACGTTGCTCAGCGTGAGCTGACCGTTCCCCGGGATCTCGAAGATGCGAAAGTCCGCGGCCGCCTGTTGGCGGCGAATACGATGTCCGTTGCCGTGGATGGTGAGTTCGCTCGTGTTGGCGATGGCAGGCAGGGGCGAGAAGATCCGTACGTCTTGGAAGAGCCGAATGTCGTCGGCACCCGATCCTGCGGCACACCCCCCGGTGGCCGTGTCGTCGTTGGCTGCGGTGATGGCGTCCGCCAGAGTACACGCGCCGTCGACGTCCAGGGTGGCCGGGAAGAGAGGTAGAGCTGCAAAGAGGCTTGCCAACCAGATCAGTACGAAGGCGGGTTTCTTCTGAAATGTCATTTGTGTTCCGATCTCGATGAGGTCCGTGGGGCCTGCCTACCGCAGCTTAGAGTCCTTTGAAGAGGGTCCCGAGAGCGAGCAACGCAAAGCCGGCTCCGACCAGCCAGATCGCGTTGGGAGCGAGTGCTGCGATCGGCAGCACTCGAGCGGCGATTCCTACGACGCCGAGGATGACGGCGACGAGCCACGTGATTTGCAGGGGCGCGGACAGCTTCATTTGCTTCTCCCATTCCAGGTCCCACCTGCAGGTTCAAAGGAGGCGGGCGCTGGTTGCGGCGGCCGAGATACCGGCGCCACTTGTCGACAGGAACGCTGCGATTGTAACCCGAGCGGTAATCTACGCCCGGTAGGCGGGTAGCATTGAGGCATGCGTGGAACTGTGACTCACTCCCTTCGGTCCTCCGTCACCTGCTCTCTCTTCTTCTGTCTCGTTGCCGGCGCCGAGGCCGGCAACTGGCCGTCGCTGCGTGGCCCGGATCGCACCGGCTTCGCCCCGGGCGCAAATCCTCCGGTCGAATGGAGCGAAGAGAAGAACGTTCGATGGAAGGTCGAGATCGAAGGGACGGGACACGCTTCGCCGGCTGTCTGGGGCGATCGCGTCTACGTCATGTCGGCGGTCGAAGTTGCCGCCGAGGGTGACGCGCCGGAGGTCACCGACGCGTCCGCCGACCCGGGGGATCGCACCGAGGGACCGAACGCCGTCCATCGGTTTCTGGTCAGCGCCTACGACCTGACCGATGGGCGCCGGGTCTGGAGCACGGCGGTTCGCGAGGAGGTGCCGCACGAGTCGCTTCACTCCACGGCGAGTCAGGCGTCCGCCTCGACAGTCACGGACGGTGAGCATGTGTGGGCGTTTTTTGGCTCGCGAGGGCTCTTCTGCCTGGATTCGAACGGTCGCGTCGTCTGGGAGGCACACTTCGGCACCCAGAACACCCGCAACGAATTTGGCGAGGGGGCGACGCCACTGGTGCACGGCGGCAAGGTGGTCGTGAATTGGGATCACGAGGGTGAGTCGTTCATTGTCGGACTCGATGCCAAGACCGGTCGGGAACTCTGGCGTCGCCAGCGCGACGAGCCGACCTCCTGGTCGACCCCGACCGTGGTGCGCGATGGCGAGATCGACGTGGTGGTCGTCAGCGCGGCGAATCGGGTTCGAGGCTACGATCTGGCGACGGGCGAAGAGCTCTGGGCGGTTGGCGGCCTGGGGCTCAATGTGGTGCCGACGCCGGTGGCGGACGGGGAGACGGTCTGGGTGATGAGCGGGTGGCGTGAGGCTCACGGCATGGCGATTCGCTATCCAGGTGCGCGTGGCGACCTGACGGGCAGCGACCGGGTGCTCTGGGAGCTCGACGAAGGGCTTTCCTATGTCCCGTCGGCGGTCCTCGTCGACGGTGCGCTCCACTTCTTCCAGCGCTTCAGCGGCATCCTCTCGTGCTTCGATCTCACCACCGGGGAGCCGTGCTACGAACGGCGTCGAATCGAAGGCTTCGAGAACATCTACGCCTCGCCGGTGGCGGCCGGAGATCGCATCTACAGCGTCTCGCGCGACGGTTCAGCTGTTGTCTTCCGCGCGGGGAGAGAGTTCGAGGTTCTGGCACGAAACGAGCTCGACGACGTCTTCAACGCGACGCCAGCGGTCGCTGGCGACATGCTCGTGTTGCGCGGTGATCGCTACCTCTACGCGATCGCGACGCCGTAGGCGCCGCGACCGAGAAGAGGCCATCGACTAGGAGGCCGCGAGGACGCACAGGCTGACGCTCATCGCGAGCATCAGGAGAGCCGGTACCGACTTGAGTCCGGCGTCGCGTACGCGGATGTGCATCGCGATCGCGCCGACCATGAGAGCCGCGACGAGGGTGGCTGCCGGCAGTACTAGAGATGGCACCCAGATGCCGGCGAGCAGCAGGCACGCGGAGGCGATTTTGAGGGAGCCGATCAGGTAGAAGAACCCGCCGGGCAGTCCATAGACAGCGAACTCTTCTCTGAGCGAGCTTGCGGTGCCGCCACGAAATGGGGTGGTGTGTGAGGAGAGTCGCAGCCAGACGTTGAGAAGGCCCAGGCCGACGATGAGCTGGAGTGCGGTGGAGAGGGTCAGGGATGGCATTTTTGGGGCTCCTTGGGTCGCAGTACCGCGGTTCGTGCGGACACCGCTTAGTTCGCGGTGGGTCGTGAGGTGGATGCGCCGTTGGCGACCGCTCTCGTGTCAACGTGATGGGCGGCGCTCTGGAGCAGGGTTCGGGCGGCCGCGTCGAGCTCGAGCATGAGGTTCGCCGAATAGCCCCGATCCTGGAACCAGGCGATCCTGCCTCCGGCGTCGAGGAGAACGACGCGCCCATTGGCCGGCGTCTCGTTGCCGATCGCTTCGGCAACTCGGCGCGAGTCACCGGACCAGAGCGTCACCACACCTCGCCAGTCCTCCTGCGGGATGCCGCTCCGCATGCCGTCGTCGATGCGCCCTTTGAACATCCGCGGGGCGAGGCCCTGAATGGTCGGTAGCTCGAGGAACGGCACGGGGGTTTCGGCCTGTGAGATGCCCAGGAGCCAACGATCGATGTCGAACTGAGCCTGTTGAACGTAGCCGACCAAGAGGACGGCCGGCCCACCTGCTAGGTCCTCAGGGATACGCCACTCGGTGCCGTCGAGGGACTCGCCGAGGACGCTCGGGAACTTCTGGCCGATCGGGTCTCGAGCGGGCGTCGTAGGAGTCGAGCAGCCCATCAAGAGGAGCCCCGCCATGAGGAGGGTCGTGACTCTCATGCAGACCGATTCGTCGGCGGGCCGCCGTCGGTTTCGGCCGGTATGAGTCGATCGTGCTAGCCGACAAGGTTCCAGGTCAGCAGTGAGGGACCGGAGCTGGTGATGAGGATCTCTGCGCGGACTCGTCGTTCGCGACCCGTCACCCTTGCGGTTGTCACAATCTCGTAGCGGTCGAGTCCGAGCGGGCGCACGGTGCTGGCCAGGGTTCCCTTGTCGAAGAGCCGCTCCGTAACGCCGGCGAAGCGCCGATTGCGCGCGAGTTCCGCGAGGGTCTCCGCCATGGCGGCGTCGCTCAGAGCGACCAGTTGAATGCGACGCGTCTCCTGAAGCGAGGAGCGCGTCTCCAGTCGCAGTCCGATCGCGATGGAAGAGGCCGCCGCTCCGACCAGCACCAAGATCGTGAGCGCCATCACGATGACGTGTCCTCGCTCTCGGGCCCGGCTCACCAGCTTCGCCTCCCCGGAATTGCGCGGCTCGCGAGGCGTAGGTTCATCGTCTCCGTCGACGGTTGCTCGTTGACCCAGGTGGGTCTGACGGCATCATTGGCCGGCCGGCGTCGGTAGATGATCTCGAGTTCGACCAGCCCACCATCGAGCTGAATCCAACGCCAACTGACCACGTCCCGGAGGAGTGGACGCCGCGAGACGGTTGTGCCGCTCGACGCGAACAGGGTGCGTCGAATCTCTTCGCCGGACTTCTCGTAGCGAACCACGCCACCGTCGGGAAGCGCGAGGTCGAGCTCGCCGTAGGTCCAACCCGGACTCCGATAGACCTCCGCGCCGATCCGTCGAGCGCCGTGGACGTCGTTGCGCAGACTCTGAGCAATATGTTGGGGCGTGGGGTCGAGCGCCTGCCGACGGCCAGAGAGTGCTGCCAGCTGCGCGTCGCGTACGAGTTGCGCCGTGATCAGGAGAACGACGAGGGTGATCGTCGTACTCACCACCGCTTCGATGACGGTGAAGCCGCGCTGGCGGTGTCTCCTCAGGGTCGCCATGCGAGGGTCGTGAGGCGTCGGGTGCCTGGGCGCCCCGACGTCAGATAGGTGGCGACAATCTCGAGCTGCAGGAGCTGTGGTGTCGCTGTCGGCTGCACATCGAGGGTCAGTCGCATGTCGCGATTGGGATTGGTCGTCGGGTAGGTGACGCCTGGCAGGAGCTGGCCCGACTCGAGCGGTAGCTGCTGGGCTCGAACCGTCTCGAGCGCTGCTTCGATGGCTCGCATCGCCTCCTCGCTAGCGCGGGCGCGGTCCGTCAGCCTCGGCTGGATGACGAGGAGGGTCATCCCGGACAGGAGGATCGCTGTAATCAGAGCGAGTCCGACCGTTGCCTCGATCAGCGAGAATCCTTGCCGAGCCGGAGTGCGCTGCCGCCGGACGGACATCATGCCTCCGAGGCTAGACCTCCGAGGCGGGGCGCGCAGTGGATCGCGCCTCTCTGGTGGCTAGAGCGCTTCGCGACTCCAACGCCGAAGGTAGGCGTCGAGTCGCAGCTTCCGTCGGGTGTTGCGCGAGCTCATGAAACGCACCTTGCCGAAGACCGGTCGCTCCGGCCCCCAGGCGCGGTCGAATCGTCCGAGCACCCAGAAGATGCCGCTGTAGGAGTTCGGGTCGCGGCCGTCGACAGCGTATTTGTTGTTGAGCTCGATCATCGTGTCGAGCGCCTCCACCGGAGTATGTGACCAGTGCAGGATCTTCTTTCCCCAGAGCATGCGCAGGTAGTTGTGAATCCGGCCGCGCTCACGCAACTCGGTCTGCGCCGCGTTCCAGATCACATCGTGAGTTCGCGCGTGTTCGAAGTCTGCGAGATCGTAGAGGTACGGCCGCTCGTCGCCGGCGTGTCGAGCGAGCGTCGCGAGGGCCCACTCCGGGAGCGACTCGAACCGATCGTGATCCGGCCGATGGTGGCAGAAGCCGTAGCCGAGCTCCCTCCAGGTGACCAGTTGGTCGAGCAAGGACTCACCGGCCTCCGGGAGCCCCCACCAGCCACGGCGATGGCCACGGGTGACCTCCGAGATCCGATCGAGCGACCAATCGTGCTGTCGCGTCACACCCTCGAAGACCTCCCAGGCGCTCAGGTGCCCGAAGTGCAGATACGCCGAGAGCTCGCTCGACGCCTCGACCTCTGGCTGGTTGCGCTCCGCGTATCGAGGGAGCCGGTTCGCCAGGAAGTTCTCGAGCGCGCGGCCGCCAGCCGTCGCGCCGCCCGTCTCGTCGACCGGTGCGACCCGATGATCGATCGGTAGCTCGGCGAGATCGACGGGGGTGTCGAGCGCTAGCGCCGGCCAGCGGTTGCGAACCAGAGCCGGCACGTTGCCGAAGCGCGGCATCTCGAACGACGGGAGAACGGGCCGGGGAGGGGCGTCGAGGTGCGGGGCCAGCTCGCGCTGGAGGTATCGACGAAAGTCGTAGGCGCGAGGGTAGGCTCGTTCGGCCGCGCGCATGGGCAGGAGGCCGTTCCCGTCCACGCTCTCGACTCGAAGGTCGAGCCGCTCGGCAGCCGCCGCGACCATGCGGCGCAGGAAGAAGGTCGGGTAGTCGTCGGTGATCACCACCGATGCCCGGTTGGCGAGAGCCTCGAGGAGCCCACTGCCCGCGCCTCGCTCGGGCTCCAAGTAGGGGTAGTAGCCGATTCCGGTGCCCTCGAGCGCCCGGGCGTTGTCCCGCATGCCGTCGATCACGTAGCGGTGGAATCGATCGCTGGCCCAGGGGTAGTCGCACCGAAGAGCTTCGAACACCAAGACCGGTTTGCCCAACTCTGCGGACCACTCGAGAGACCGGTCGAGGGCGTAGTTCGAGCGGGTTCTGCGCGCCGCGATCATCCAGTAGAGGATGTAGTCGCCGTCGGGACGAAGCGTGTGGTCGTTCGCCCGCGAGATGCGGATGGTTGGGACCGATGGGCTCATGCCTTCGGTGGCCGGGGGAGGAAGGCACTCGTCCTGCGCACGTAGTCCCGGTACTTCGGTTTGGTGCCCTCGAGGCCCCTTTCGAGGAGTGCGACGCCCGAGACCTTCACGATCAGGAAGGTCATCAGGGCCGGTGCAAAGATCGTCCAGAGCGACTCTCGCGTGGCCCATCCGAAGCAGGCGAGGCCCCACCAGAGGGTTGCGTCGCCGAAGTAGTTCGGGTGGCGGGTGTAGCGCCAGAGCCCCCGGTCCATGACCCTGCCGCGGTTGTTCGGGTCGGCTTTGAAGCGGGCGAGTTGCCAGTCGGCGACCGCTTCGAAGAAGAGGCCGACGCCGAAGAGTGTCAGGCCCAGTATGTCGAGCCAGGTCCAGCCGCTCGGTTGCCGAGACGCCTGAATCTGGAGTAGCGGCATGCCGATGAGCCAGAAGAGCGCACCCTGGAGCCAGAAGACGATCGCCAACGAAAGGAGCGGAAAGCGGGAACCGTATTTCTCGCGCATCGCCGCGTACCGGTAGTCCTCTCCCTGACCCCAGTTGCGCCAGAGGATGTAGCCCGACAGTCGAAGGCCCCACAGGGTCACGAGGACGGGCACGAGCGTCTGACGGAAGGACTCGAGCGGCGCCTGACTCCGATAGAACCAGGCCAGCAGCACGAAGCCGAGGCTCCAGAACACGTCGACGATCGAGGCGTCACGGCGCACCAGGCTGATGAGCCAGACCAGGCTTGTCAGGACAAGGGCCGTGACGAGCCCTTGGAGTGCGAGTTGGACGATCTCTACCGTCACTTCACGCGCTCCGGCGCAAGAGGAGGTCTTCCATCGTGGCACCTCGCGGCAGCCGGACGAGTTGGATCAGGACGTAGACCGCAATCGCGATATTGCCCAGCAGCATGAGGAGTCCAAACCAAAGAACTTTGGCCGTCCGGGTCGGCTCCCTGTAGGCGATCCAGAGGTAGATGACCAGGAAGCCGAAGTAAGCGTCGGCCAGGGTGGCGCGGAACCACGGGTCGCTCCAGAGCTCACCGGCTGCTTCGAATACCCCTCGTTCGAGACTGGCGACCGTGGTGACTGCGATCATCGCGCCGAGGACGCCCAGAAAGATCAACTTGAGCCAGCCGAGCATGGCACCTCCTCTGTCGAAACATCGATGTTCGGGCGGGCCTGGAGCCATCGACGTGCCGCTGCCGCACGATAGCGAAAGATCCGTTCGAGGTCGGGCTGCACCAGGGTGCGCGCGATCCAGCGGCCACCCACGACACGGTACGTGATCACGTCCGTGACACGGCAGCCCGCGTCGCACGACTCGAAGAGGTGCTCGTGGCGAAAGGATCGGTACGGACCGCGAATCTGCTCGTACGTCAGCCTGCTCGGCCGCTCCCACTCGACGATGCGACTCTTCCAAGGCAGTGGAACGCCGCGCCACCGGAAGTTGTACTCGATCTCTGCACCCGCGACCGGCTGGCGCGGCACCTCAGCTTTGGGTCTCAATGTGAACCAGGGGGGAGTCATCGAGTCGAGCCGCCGGGGGGAAGAGAAGAGGTCGAACGCGGTCGCGGGTTCCGTGGCCAGCTCGAGTGCGCAGCGATAGACGGACGGCTTCAAACGAAGGCGACCTTCCCGAGTAGGCGGGCGAGCGTCTGCTCGAGGTCGGTGTCGTCGAAGCGGAAACCGCGCCTCTCGAGCTCTGCCGGCGAGACTCGAGCGCTCGACAGCAGCATCTCGTCCGCCATCTCACCGAAGATCGCCCGGGCGCCGAAGGCGGGCAGGGGGAAGATCGTCGGTCGGCGGAGCACGCGACCGAGGGCCTGGGTGAACTCTCGGTTGGTTGCCGGGCGAGGAGCGGTGACGTTGACCGGCCCCCGGAGTTGATCGTCGAGCAGCGCATGGTGAATCGCTCCGACGGCGTCGTCGATCGAGACCCAGCTCATGTACTGGCGGCCGTTGCCGAGGACGCCGCCGCCGCCGAGCCGGAACGGGGGAAGCATCTTCGCCAGCGCGCCCCCGCTGGGCGACAGGACGATGCCGAAGCGGACGAGGACGACGCGAATGCCGAGATTCTCGGCCTCGAGGGCCGCCGTCTCCCATTCGCGGCAGGTGTCGGCGAGAAAGCCCGAGCCCGAAGTCGAATCCTCGTGGAGCAGCTCCTCCCCTCGCGAGCCGTAGAACCCGACCGCCGACGCGCAGACGAGTGTACGGGGCCTGCTCGACATTTGTTCGAACGACCGAACGAGGTTGCGCGTGCCGTCGACTCGACTGTCTCGGATGGCCGCCTTGCGATCCGTGGTCCAGCGACCGCCGGCGATGTTCTCGCCTGCGAGGTGCACCACCGCGTCGACGGGCTCCATCTCTGCGGGGTGCAAGAGGCCGTCCGTTACGTTCCAGGCGGGCTCGCCCGGGGGCAGAGCTTCGAGCGAGCGCTTCAGAGGGATCGGCGTATGGCCCCCGGTCGACAGGAACGATCGCAGCTGGCTTCCCACGAGCCCGTTCGCTCCGGTCAGAGCGACGCGCAGGCCGGTCGGTGAATCGAACCCGCTGTGCCGCACCAGGTCACGAGCGGTCGTCGCATGGCGGTAGGCGAACGTCGCCTCGAGATCGCGCGCCACCGAGCGGCCCGCAACCCAGCGTCCGAGGAGTCCGCCTGGGAGCGTGTAGTCGATGTGATCCACGAGCTTCGATCCGCCCTCGGTAGTCGGAACAAAACGATGCTCGTGGATCCATTCCGAAAAGGGGCCGGAGACCTGGACGTCGGTAAAACCGTTGCCTTCGACGACGTGACGGTGCTCCGCAACCCAGCGCAGCCAGAATGGACCCTTCTTGAGGCGCAGGATCGAGCGTGTGCCGTTTTCGACAGGAGCCGCTCGCTCGACGGCCATCTGCTGCCACGGGGGACGAAGCCGTTCGAAGGCTCCGGGGCGGCTGTGCCAGGCGAAGAGCTCCGCCGGAGCGGTCGGTAGATCGGTTTCAAAGGTGCGGGTCGGCATCGGTTCTCTTCCTCCGGTCGGCTGGGAGCCGGTTCTGGCGGAGAGTTCGTCGAGGCACGGACTGCGGTTGCGCGCCTCAGTCTAGCCGCGGAGGAGCGGAGCCCGAGGCGCAGCTTCCGTACGGGCTCAGTGCTCCGGCGCCGACTCGATGACAACCGCGGGGCCGGCGCCCTCGGGCTCGTGAATCGAGTCGACCATCCGCCGAACCGTAGCCGAAGGCTCGCGGGTCAACGGAGTCAGTCCCAAGGTGACCGCGAAGTTGAGGAGCATGCCGACGCTGCCAATACCCTGCGGCCCGATCCCGAAGCACCAGTTCGGCATTCCCAGATAGACGCTGCCGACGATGTAGCCGCCGGTGAAGACGATGCCGGCCAACATGCCCGAGACCGCGGGCACGGTGCCGACGCGCTTCGAGAAGATACCGAGCACGATTGCCGGAAAGAAGCTTGCAGCGGCGAGTCCAAAGGCGAAGGCGACGACCTGACCGACAAAACCCGGTGGAAAGATGCCGAGGAGCCCGGCAACAACCACTGCGAGGCCGATCACCAGGCGCCCGACGACGAGGCGGCGCGATTCCGAGGCGTTCTGGTCGAGGATCCGGTAGTAGAGGTCGTGCGCGACGCTGGAGGAGATGACCAGGAGGAGGCCACTCGCCGTCGAGAGCGCCGCAGCGAGGCCGCCCGCGGCGACGAAGGCGATGATCCAGTCGGCGAGCGAGGCCATCTCGGGAGTCGCGAGGACAATGATGTCTCGATCCGGACCGGAGAGACCACGAGCCCGCATCTCGACCCGGCCATCCACTCCGACCGCACCCCCGGAGTCGGCCCAGCGTTGGTGCTCGAGACGGATCGAGGTCAGCTCCGCCGAGGTCAGGGAGCCGCTGCGAAAGATCTCGTTGCTGCCCTCCGGAGCGTTGGGCCCGTGGTACTCGACCCGCTCGTCTCCGTCGTCGAGCCAGAGGATGAGCCCTGTCCGCTCCCAGCTCTCGAACCACTCCGGGAGCTCGGTTCGCTCCTGCCCGTGCAGACTCTGGATCATGTAGTAGCGCGCGAAAGCGGCGGTGGCCGGTGCCGTCAGGTAGAGGAGCGCAATGAACGACAGCGCCCAGAATGCGCTCCAGCGCGCCGCTCGCACCGACTTCACGGTGTAGAAGCGCACGATCACGTGCGGTAGACCGGCGGTGCCGGCCATGAGAGCGAGGGTCACCGCGAAGACGTTGAGCTGGTTCCAGTTGCCCGTGAAGGGCTGGGTGTAGCTGGCGAAGCCCAGCTCTTGATGGAGTTGATCGAGTTTGGCGAGCAGGGGAGCGCCGTCCTCGAGGAGGCGGCTGCCCATGCCGATCTGGGGCAAGGCGTGCCCGGTCAGCTTGAAGCTGATGGCGATCGCCGGAATCAGGAACGCGGTGATCAGAATCCAGTACTGCGCCACCTGCGTCCAGGTGATGCCCTTCATGCCCCCGAGCGTCGCGTAGATGAAGACGATCGCCATGCCGATGGTCACGCCGACGGTGATGTCGACTTCGAGGAAGCGGGAGAAGACGATGCCGACCCCCCGCATCTGGCCCGCGACATAGGTGAAGCTCACGAAGATCGCGCACACCACCGCGACCAGTCGCGCCGCGGTCGACTCGTAGCGATCGCCGACGAAGTCGGGCACGGTGTAGTGACCAAACTTCCGGAGATAGGGCGCCAGCAGCAGGGCCAGGAGAACGTAGCCGCCGGTCCAGCCCATGAGATAGACGCCCCCGGAGTAGCCCATCGTGGAGACCAGGCCCGCCATCGAGATGAACGAGGCCGCACTCATCCAGTCGGCGGCGGTGGCCATGCCGTTGGCGGCCGCGGGCACCCCTCGGCCGGCGACGTAGAAGCCGGTGGTGTCGCGAACGCGACTCCACCAGGCGATCGCCAGGTAGAGGGCGAAGGTCACCCCGACAAAGGTGAAGGTCCACGCCTGGATGGTCACTCTGCGTCCTTGGCAGCGCGCAGCTCTTCGAGCTCGCGATGATGAACCGTGTCCAAGCGGTTGAGTATCCAGCCGTAGGCCAGCACCAGCAGGACAAAGACGAGGATCGACCCCTGCTGCGCAAACCAGAAGCCGAGCGGGAAGCCACCGAGCCGAAAGTGATTCAGCTGCTCGACAAAAAGAACTCCACAGCCGAGCCCCGCGAGGGCCCAGATCGACAGCAGAACCGCCATGACGCGGAGGTTGCTGCGCCAGTAGCGACGAATCGACGCGGCGACTCTCGGGTCGTCGACCTCGACCCGCTCTCGCTCCGGCGGCCTGTCGGGCATCGCGCGGCAGCTTAGCAGTCGACGGCTGCTAGCATGCTTCGCAATCACTACTGAAGGGAGGTCGAGATGAAGCACGTCGCGACAGTCGCGCGTTATCTCCTCGGAATCGGATTTGTCGTCTTCGGGTTGAACGCGTTTCTCAACTTCATGCCACCGCCAGAGCTGTCGGAGGAGGGCCTGCAGTTCATGGGGCTTCTGTTCGGCTCCGGCTACTTCAACTACATCGCCATCGTGAAGCTACTCGGCGGTGCCATGCTGATCTTGGGACGCTGGGTGCCGCTCGGCCTGACCCTGTTGGCTCCGGTTCTCTTCAACATCCTGGTCTTCCACATCGCCTTCGACCCGGCGACGATCGGTATGGGACTGGTCTTCACGGTGCTCTGGTTCGTGGTCTTCAACGCCCACAAGGGGGCGTTCAAGGGCATCCTTTCGGCCTAGCCGAGAAGGGCGTCGAGGAGCCCTCGCCTCAGGACGGCGGGGTCGAAGAGCTCACGGTAGGAGCGGCGGGCCGCCTCGGCCCGCTCGCGCCACGTGCCGAGGTCGGCGAGCTGCGTCAGTGCCCGGCCGATCTGGTCCGGTGAGCGCAGATCGACGAGGTAGCCGTTGTCGCCGTCGACGACGTACTCCGGAATGGAGGCGTGCCGCGTCGCGACGACCGGAACGCCGGCGTTCAAGGCCTCGATGATCGAGCGCGGCTGTGCCTCGACTGGGAAGTAGGTCGGTAGCACGAAGACGTCGGCGCCTAGCAGGAGCCTGCGGATCACCGCACGATCGGCGATGCCACCGTGAATGTGGACGGTTGCGCCCAGATCGTGGTTGTGCACGAAGCGCTCGAACTCTTCGCGCTCGCGGGGTGTGGGGAAGCTACCGACGAAGTCGACCGCCAGCGGCACTTCATCGCGCACTGCAGCGACGGCCTTCGCCAGATCCCAGTAGCCCTTGGTGGCGATCATGTTGGAGATGTAGACGACCTGGAGCCGCTCGCGCGCGCTGCGCCGAGCCACTTTGGTCGTCACCTCCTCATCCGAGACGTGCACGGCGGGGTCGATCGTGTTGAACACCACGGCGCGTTTCTCGTCGGGCACAAATTGGGCCGAGCGCTCGGCGAGGTGGCGGCTCAGGAAGATCATCTGATCGAGGCTCTGGACGACGTATCGGGAGAGGGCCCGCAGCCCGAAGCGGCCGAAGTTCTCGTGGTAGTTGCCACTGCGCACGTGCGCGACGATGCGTCGCGTACGCCCCTTTGACAGCCAGACCGTCAGAGCGTCTCGAAGCTGCCCGATCGCAGAGCTCGACACCACGAAGTAGACGACATCGGTCGGCGCTCGCCGGAGCTCCCTTCGCAGAGCGCGCGCATGTCGCAGGATGGTCGTCGCGCGCCGCCAGAGCCCGCCGAGTCCGCGGCCGACACTCATCTCCGCGTTGGAAGTGTCGAGGCGAACGATATCCACTTCGTCTTGGAGCAGTTCGCGGACCACCTCGGTTCCGATCGTCTGCCCGGTCACCGGCGGCGGGAAGTTGCAGTAGAAGATCGCGCGCTTCATGGCCTGAGCGGTGCCCGCGGACGACCCGAGACTGTACCAGTCGGACCCTGCCCAAGGGCGCTATTGTTGCCCTCATGAAGCCTCTGTCTGTCCTCTTCCTAGGAGCGCTGGCGACCAGCCCGGCGGCCGCCTGCCGCTGTCCCGAGCTGACTTTCGACACCTACTACCAGCGCGCGGAGGTGGTCCTGATCGGGCACGCGACCCGCGTCTCCGAGGTGTTCGGAGCCAACGGAGAGGCCCTCGTTGAGGTCGAACTGCGGCCCCTGTTTCGCCAGGGACGTGTCTTCAAGGGCGAGTTGGTCGGCCGCGACCTGCTGACGTCTGACAGCTCGGCGAGCTGCGGTGTTCCGGTTCAGGTAGGGGAGAACTATCTGGTGTTCGCTTCCTCGAGCGGCGGGGATGGGCCGCTCTACTTCGACAGCTGTAGCGGTAGCCGGCTCTATGCCGGCGGTGCAAGAGGGGACGAGTCACCAGCCTTCACGGGGCTCGACAATCGCAGGATTGTGCCTCGCCTATTCGAGCTCTTGGAGGACGCAGTCGGTGTAGCGCCTGTCGGCGACACGCCCTTTCACACCTCTCCGGCCTGTTGGGAAGAGGCTCGCTTCTTCCACGAGGGCCGGCCCGCCGAGGAGTATCGCCGGCGGGTCGCGGTGACCTGGCGGTCCGTTTCGATGCCCGAGAGCGAGGCGCAGCTCTCACCCAACGGGGCCTATCGACTCTGGAAGAGAGCGCCGGATACCTCACAACCCGGACCCTGGACCGCCGAGGTCATTGTCGACGTCGAACGTGACCGCTCGCTGGTCCTGGGCCTCGAGGACGTCGCGGGCTACGAGGTGGTCGCTGAATGGGTGAACGAGAAGCTCTTGTACGTCCGAGTCCCCTGGGGGCGAGTTGCGTTCAGCGATCTGATTCTGGACGTCGAACACGGCGTGCTGGTCCACGAGGAGGCCGTGCGGTACGGGCAGATCGCGTTTCAGCAGTACCAGGGAGAGTGCGCTGGGCAGTGCCCCTGCCTCGCGGTGCCCGGCTCTCGAGGCGATCTCCCTCGTGCGCCGAACTCGTCGCCGGCGACCGGCGCGGCGGCGGTCGATCTCTCGGGTTGGCCGCGGAGTCTCGCCTTCCTGAACGGCGCCTGGGACGGTCGGGTCTTCTCCGAAGCCGCTGGTACCGTATTCACTCGCTCGGAGGTCCGGAATCGCCCCGGGCGAGAGGAGTACGCCGTCGAAATTCTAGAGGTCCGGGAGACGGCGGCGGGCACCTGGCTGCACCTCGAGATCTATTCGAACAGCCCGTGCTCAGATCCGACACCGAGCGTCGTGCACGCCGGCTGGGTGCCGGCGTACACGACCGACGGACGACTTGTCGCCGGGGTCTATCCCGGGGGCTGCTGAGGCCTCAGGAGGGCCAGAGCCAGCTGAAGGTGCCGGCAGTCACCAGCGCGAACAGGAGTCCGTCGAACATATGCTTGAAGGCGGTCGTCCAGCGACGCCCCATCCAGATCGACTCGGTGGCGCACGAACCGGCGTAGCCGAGGAAGGCGACCGTGCTGACCAGACGAAAGACCGTCATGTACTCGGCACCTGCCGTCAGCGTGAAGGTTGCGACGTAGGCGACAACCAGGTTCATCACGATGCAGAAGACGAACCACGAGCCGAGCTGCTTGCCCATCGCCATCTTCGGGATGACGGTGAGGAAGGCGAGTGGACCGCGCTCCAGCTTGGCGATCATCTCGGGGTCCTTGCGGTCCTGAGGCGTCACGCAGTGCGGCGCGACGTAGTTGCCGGCGCCGGCCTTCTGGTCGCGGAGCAGATCGAGCACGGCGTCTTCGTCGGGGAGCTTGTCGTAGTCGCTCCGATGATACGGGAGCACCATGTGGACAATGGAGCTGGTGAAGAAGACCAGCACCGCGGACACGAGAATCGGCACCAAGAGCGCGGAAAGCTCAACCATCATCTACCTCCTGTCAGTCTGTTCGAGGGCGATTCTATCGCCTGACGGTGGTGCGCTTGCCAAGGCGCTCTCGGCCGCACTAGTCTCGAACCTTGCCCGAAGCTCCGCTGTGCCTCGTCAGTCAGGCGAATCTGTGGTTCCAGGGTTGGCCGGAGTTTGCCAACTACCTGCTCAATGGCCGCCGGATGGTGCCCTACGAGCCCCTCTTGGGCTTCACCGACAGCTCCGACCGCACCGTCCTGCGGCAGCAGATGCAGTGGGTGGGGCGCTACACCGGCAGGGAGGGCGCGAACTTCATCTACTCGCTCGAGTGGATCAAGCCGCAGTTCGAAGGCAACGAGGTCTTCGAGGCCGTTATCGACGGCAACATCCGTCACGCCTTCCTCCCGGAGCTTGCACTCACGCGGTCTCGCTGGAACATCTTCTACGACCCGATTCTGGCGCCGCTACAGCGGTTGCTCGATGTCTCGATCCCGATCGACTATTCGCGCTCAGATGTGTTTCGGATGTTCGTCTCGGATCTCGACTACCTGCAGGAGTACTTCGACCACCCTCGGTACTGGCGCATCGACGGCAAGCCGGTTTTGAACTTCTGGGCCGTTCCCGACGGCGTGAAGAACGCCGATGCCGCGTTCAACGAGGCCCGGCGACGCGGGATCTACGTGCTCGGCGACACCTTCGGCCGCGAAGGGCCGGTTCCGCCGATGGATGGCCGTACGGGCTTCGTCGCTGTCACCCCAGAGATCATCGGCATCCGCCGCGAGTGGGAGCTGCGGGACGTCTTCCCGTTTTTTGAGGATTACTTCCAGCCGGCCGGTGACGGACTGGACGTCATCCCCGCCCTCTCTTGTCAGTACGACGACACCGAGTTCCGGATCGCGCTGGGAGAGCCTGAGAGCGCGATCCGAGTCCTGGCGCGCGATCGCTCCGACGTAGAGGACTTTCTCGCCCTCGCCCTGCGCTACGCGGAACCGGTTGGCGACGAACGCTACATCTACGCCGGCACTCTCGAGAACTGGGCCGAAGGCACGACGTTGTTGCCGAGCGAGCTGCGCGAACCCGCCTTCTACGATCAGCGGGGCGGCACACGCCGCATCGGCTACTACGGCTTCGAGCACCTCGAGGCGGTCAGGCGAGTCCTCTTTCCCCAGGTGCCGGAGTACAGCGGGCCGCGCCTCTTGGAACGACGAGGTCGCGTCGTCTTCAACGACTGCGATCTGTTGGGCAAACTCGAGACCTCCGGACCCGAGCTCCAGCGCCTACGCAACCCCCCGAACTGGGAGACGGGACGCAATCTCGAGGAGCTCTCGGGGCACCGCCGAGCTTGGACGCCACGGTGGCGGCGGCGAGCGGAAGACCGGCGGTTGACGCTGGTGTTTCGTAACTTGGATGGTCGGACGACGGAGCTCGCGCTCTCGTGAGTGGCCTCGATCGACGTGAGCTCGCTCGTCTTGTCGGCCTGTGGATGGCGAGTGGAGCCTTCGCCGGGCTGGGGAGGCCCGCATCCGCCGGTACCGAGGTTGATGCGCCGGGAGGCCGACAGCTGATGGCGGCACTTCTGGGTGACGACGTGGAGCGCGTGATTGGCGGCGCTCGCACGGTGAAGCGCGTCTCCCGCTCGGCCCGCGGCCGCTGGGTGTTCGGGCTCCCGCGGCGGGGTCGGATGGTCGCCGAGCTCACTGTCTCGACGGTTCGGATGACGTTCTGGGCTCGGCGGAGCGGTGCCGTGACGCTCGAGGGAGAACCCGGCGCGATTCGAAGGGTGATCGCGCATCCTCGACGAGGGCTTGCCGATCCCTACGACACTGCGGTCGCCACGGCGGCAGGGGTTGTCCTGACAACGTCGGCGGCTCTCGTACAGAGAGAGCGAGCACCCCACCTGGTCCCTGGCGCTCGGCTGCCCGCGGAGTACGCAAGGGTGGGCGGGTGGCTGCTGAAGCGAATCGAGCGCGCGGAGCGAATGCCCCGCGTTGAGGTCGGCGCCGAGCGGCGTCGCGGAAGGAGGAAGTCATGAAGAGGTATCACCGTTCCGCGAGCTACGGTCTCGTCGCTTCGCTGGTCCTACTCGCCGGTCTCGTTCTGGGCGGCGCATCCGGCGCATCCGGAGAGAGCGAGGCAGGCTACGAAGCGCTGGTGCAGCTTTTTCACGAGTGGCGCGACTTCGAGTCGCCGCCGCTCCTCGACGGAGCGCCCGACTACACGGCGAAGACGACCGCCCGGCGCCACCGTGAGCTGGGAGAGCTGCAGGCGCGACTGCGCGCTCTCGACGTGAGCGGTTGGCCGGTTGCGCATCAGGTCGATTGGCACCTGGTTCGCGCCGAGATGAATGGTATGGACTTCAACGTGCGTGTGCTCAAGCCCTGGGCTCGCGACCCTGCCTATTACGCTTCGGTTTGGACCTATCAGAGCGACACGCCGGCGCACGAGGGGCCGACGCATCACGCGTTGGTTGAACTCTGGACCTACGACTTCCCGCTCTCTGCCGAGGCCGAAGACAAGCTGGCCGGCGAGCTCCGAACGATTCCGCCTCTCCTCGAGCAGGCGCGACGTAACCTGGTCGGCAACGCGCGGGAGCTTTGGGAGTCGGGGATCGGCAACATCCGTGACCAGGCGGAGGCTCTGCGCGGTCTCGAGGCGGAGGTCGGGAATGCGGGAGATGCTCTGAAGGGCGCACTCGGCGCAGCTCTGGCCGCCACAGAGGAGTTGGTGATCTGGCTCGAAGCGGAGGCGCCGAAGAAGACCGAGCCTTCGGGTATCGGCAAAGAGAACTACACCTGGTATCTCCGCAACGTTCACCTGGTACCGCTCTCGTGGGAAGAGGAGGTTGCACTACTCAAGCGCGAGCTCGATCGTGCGCACGCCTCGTTGCGCCTCGAGGAGCATCGGAATCGGAACCTGCCGCCGCTGCTCGAGATCACCGATCCCGAGGACTTCGATCGGCGCGCCAACGCTTCGGTCACGAGGTACCTCGAGTTTCTCGAACGCGAGGATGTCCTGGAGGTGCGCGACTACATGGACCCGGCGCTTCGGGCTCGGCTCGGTCGCTTCGTGCCGCGGGAGGACCGCAACTTCTTCTGGACTGCGGTTCATTTCGAACCGACAACCCTCTACACCCACTTCTACCACTGGTGGGACCTGGCGCGCATGGAGGCCAACCCGCACGAGAGCCCAATCCGTAGAGGACCGCTGCTCTACAACATCTTCGACAGTCGCGCCGAGGGCATGTCGACCGGCGTCGAAGAGATGATGATGCACACCGGTCTCTACGACGGCAACCCACGCGTGCGCGAGATCGTGTGGATCATGCTCGCGCAGCGAGCCGCCCGTGGACTGGGTTCGCTCTACGTGCACTCGAACGACTCGACGATGAAAGAGGCTCGCGACTTCCACGTCGCCTGGACACCGCGCGGCTGGATGAGAGAGGACCTCGATCTCCTGGGCTTCGAGCAGCAGCTCTATCTGCGTCAACCCGGCTACGGCACCAGCTACATCACCGGTAAGTACCTGGTCGAGCGCCTCTTGGCGGAGCGCGCGCGACAGGTGGGCGACAACGCCTTCCGCCTCTCTGATTTCTACGAAGAGGTCGACGCCCAGGGGGTGATCCCGGTGTCGCTGATTCGGTGGCAGCTGACGGGCGAGGACGATGAGATTCGCGCCCTGATGGCGAGTGAGACCCGGTAGGTTCGCTACTCGCTGCGTACCGCGACCAGGGCGGCGCCGATGATCAGCACGGCGGCGGCGACGATCCAGATCGTCGGCCGCTCGCCGCGGACCGTGAGTAGAAGGAGCGTCGACGCGAGTGGCGTCAGGAAGGCGAGCACCCCGATCGAGCGCGGATCGCCCAGCTTGAGTGCTCGGTCCCAGAGGAAAAACGCTGCACCGAGCGGTCCGAGGCCGAGCAGGAGGAGGAGTCGCCAGTCGCGAGCGCCGAGTTCGACCGAGGGCTCGAAGAGCCAGGAGCAGGCGAGCGACAGCGAGCCCGCGGCGACGCAGAAGCCGCCGACCGCCGCGGTGGGGAAGGCGGCAGCCCGCTTCGTGAGCAGGGAGTAGGTGGACCAGACGAGGGCCGATCCGAGTGCCGGAAGGTAGCCCCAGGCGAGGCCGCCGATACCCCGGCCGCCGGCAATCGCCATGGCGGCGCCGGCAAAACCCGCCAGCGCAGCCAGGACGTGAACCGGTCGTAGGCGGACGTTCGGCAGGATCACCGGTGCCAGAACGACGATGAACAGCGGCCAGAGATAGTTGACCAGGTTGGCCTCGACCGGCGGCGCGAGGCGCAGTGCCAGAAAGAGGAGGAAGTGGAATCCGAAGAGGCCGTAGACGCCGAGGGCGAGGGTCGAAGCCGGCACCCGCCAGCGTCGCGGGTCGAACCCTGACCACGGAAGGGCGACCAGGCTACCGATCAGGAGGCCGATGCCGGTTAGTTGGAACGGCGGAATGTGGTCGAGCTCGACCCCGAGGGGTGCGAGCGTCGCCCACAGTGCAATTGCGCCCAGCGCGGAGAGCTTCGCGGCCATCGCCGCGACTCTAGCCTGTTCTCCTCACGCACCCCGAGCGCGCGCGGGCGCGAGAGGAGGACAGGCAGCCGGGGCACCGTCAGTCTAGAGCCCTTGCGACTTGAGCCAGTCGACCGCGGCCTTGATCGTTCCCACCGGGCCGTGATGCCTCGCACCCTTGCCCTGCCGGTAGTACTCGCCGTGGTAGTTGCCACTCGAGTCGTGACGAACCGACGTCGGCCCGTTGGAGGCCATATCGCAGTACCACTCGATCGCCTCACGCTGGTTCTTGGTCAGCAGGTCACCTTTGGCGAGCTTGCCCTTCTTGTTTTCGTAGTCCTTGACCGCGGCCGCGATGGTGTGACCGTAGCCCGCAGTGCTCGGAATCAGGTTGTTGGTTCCGGGAACAGCTTCGGTCTTGGGGCCGACGACCGTCCACTTTGGGTTGTCGCCCTTGGTCCGCCAGAGCTGCGACTTCTTGGTCTTGATGAGCAGCTGGGAGACGGCGCGCTGGTCGGCCTCGGAGAGCTGGCCGTCCGAAGGTGGTGGTGGTGGCGGCGGCGGGTCGTCGTCCGGCGGCGGTGGGTCGTCGTCGGGCGGCGGTGGGTCGTCATCCGCGGGCGGCTCGGTGTCGGTCGAAGGTTCCCCCGCGGTTGTCACGATGCCGCGAATGTTTGCCCAGTCGACCTGCGCCTTCTTGAGATCGGGTACGCCGTGGAAGTCGTACTCGAAGAAGACCACCGAATCTTTCGGAAGGTCGTCGACCCGCTTGCAGTCGACGTAGGAGTTCTTGCTGACGTTGCCGTCGAGGTTGAACTGCTCGAGGTCGAGGTCGAAAATGTCACGGGCGATCGACACTCGCGCCGTGACCGAGCCCTGGTTCTTGTTGGAGGCCGAGTTCAGGTAGCTCGAGCAGATCTCCGGTGCGAGGGTGTCCTGAGGCACGATGATCGCCTGCTCCCAGTCGGCCGGATGAGGGTGATCGTCGATATCGGCCTTGAGAATGGTGCTGGCAAAATGGAGCCAGCCGCCCTCCTCGGGCGGTGCCTGATAGAGGTGTTCGTCGCTCGGGTTCTCTCCGAGCGAGACCGATCCGTGCACCACGAAGTAGTCGGTCTTCTTCTTCTTGATCTTGAGCTTCGGTAGCTTCTTGAAGCTCGTTTCGAAGAAGAGAATGTCGCCGCGGAGCATGTCGGGCACCGCTTTGCACTTGAAGTAGCTGTTGCTCTTGACGTTGCCGTCGAACTCGAAGGTCGCGATCTCCTCGAGCGACTCGACCGAGTCTTCCCCTCGGTTCAGGCGGACGATGGTCTCTACCGAGCCCTTGTTCTTCTTTTTGAAGTTGTTCGAGTACGAGACACAGAGGTTCGAGGTGATCGTGTCCTCTGGCAGCGCCAACGTCTGCACCAGCTTTGTCGGATGCTTCTGCTTGTGATCTTCGGCCTTGAAGACTGAAGTGGTGAAGAAGAGCCAGCTCGCGTTGGCTGCGCTGGCGAGCAGGAAGAGAGCGCTGAGACTGAGCAGTAGGTTCCTGGTTTTTGGCATGTTCAGTGAACTCCTCTCGGGCGGCCGCCGGCCGCTGGAATCCGTCTTGGATGCTTGCCTCTCACCAGCAAACTAGTCCGGCCCCCGGGGGGCGGCTGTTAGCCGCTCCACATGTCGGTCTTATACTCGCTTGGCGAACCGTCAATTGGCCCGTTACGGCCGACTCGGAACCGAAAGGAGCCGCACGCAGAAGATGTTCGAACGAGAGGTCTACGTCGAGAGGCGCCAGAAGCTGGCGTCGAAGATCCGGTCGGGGGTGGCTCTGTTTTTTGGCAACTCGGAAGCCCCGTTGAACTATCGCGACAACCACTATCCCTTCTGGCAGGACGCGTCGTTCCGCTACTTCTGGGGTCTGAACGAGGCGGGACTGGCAGCCGTCGTGGACTTCGACGAGGGGGGAGAGGTTCTCTACGGTCACGAACCCTCGCTCGACGACATCGTCTGGACGGGTCCCCTCCCAACGCTTGCCCAACGGGGTGAATCGATCGGCGTCGGCGACTGCCGCGACATGAGTCGCCTCGCCGAGGACCTCCGAGCGGCGACCGCCGCCGGTCGCCAGGTGCACCTTCTCCCGGCGTACCGGGGGGACAATCAGCTCGCGCTGGCACGTCTCTTCGACTGTTCGCCGGCCGAGGTCGAAAGGCTCGTTTCGGAGCCGTTCGTGCGCGCCGTCATCGATCTCCGAGCGCCCAAGGAGGCGCGTGAGGTCGCCGAAATCGAGTCCGCCCTCGAGGTGTCATACGACACCCATACCACCGCGATGCGGGCGACTCGTCCAGGTCGCTTCGAGTGGGAGGTCGTACGCGAGGTCGAAGCGTGTCACGCGCGCCACGGCTCACCGGTGTCGTTTCCGATCATCTTGTCTGTGCGCGGCGAGGTGCTGCACAACCATGCCCATGGAAATCGCATGGAGGCGGGGCAGCTGGTCGTGCACGACTCGGGCGCGACCTCACCCGAGGGCTACGCCAGCGACATCACGCGCAGCTTCCCGGTCAGCGGTACCTTCGATTCGAGACAGCGAGAGATCTACGAGATCGTGCTGAAGGCGCTCGAGGACGCGACCGAGGCGGTCGCTCCGGGAACGCCCTTCAT
This sequence comes from Candidatus Multivoradales bacterium, assembly GCA_965212505.1. GTDB lineage: Bacteria > Acidobacteriota > Thermoanaerobaculia > Multivoradales > JAHEKO01 > JAHEKO01. The sequence goes on along the minus strand of OZ243123.1, from coordinate 2,369,942 downwards.
CGACGTGTACAAGACCGCCGCTCGCAGTCAGATGGAGGGGCTCAAAGCGCTCGGGTTGGTGCAGGGCGACACGCATGAGGCGGTGGAGCTGGGCGCGCATGCAGCCTTCTTGCAGTGCGGTACCGGCCACATGATCGGGTTGGACGTCCACGACATGGAGGGTCTCGGCGAAGACCTGGTCGGCTACGACGAGACGATCCGTCGGAGCGAACTCTTCGGCGTGGCGTATGTGCGACTCGGTCGGGCGCTCGAACGCGACTGGGTCGTAGCGGTCGAGCCGGGGATCTACTTCATCCCCGAGCTCATCGATCGTTGGTCCGCCGAGGGCAAGTTCGCCGACTTCGTGAACTGGGAGGCGGTGGCGGCGTATCGGAACTTCGGGGGCATCCGGATCGAGGACGACGTCTTGGTGACGGCCGAAGGGCGACGCGTCTTGGGCAGGCCGATTCCCAAGAGCGTCGACGCGATCGAGTCTCTGATGACGGGCGACTGAGTTTGCCGGGCGGCGCTACTCGCTCTGCCAGGGGTTGGTGGCGAAGACCGGAATCTCCGTCCAGAGCGCGCGTCGGTTGGTACCGAGAGCGGCCATGATCACCTCGGCGATGTCGGGGGCGAAGAGTTTGTTCGGGTCGTCGCGCCCGGTCTGACCGCCCCAGTTCGTCTGCACTTCGGACGGGCAGATCGAGATCACACGAATGTCGTGCGGCCGGAGCTCGGCTTGCCAGCACTGGCTGATGCCGCGCACCGCCCACTTGCTCGCCGAATAGGCGGTACCGTTGCGGTGCCCCTTGATTCCGGACGTAGAGGCGATGTTGACGATGTCACCGGCGCCGCTCTTCTTCATGAGCGGCACGATCCGGTTTGTCAGGTCGACCATGCCGAAAACGTTGGTGTCGAACAGGGCGCGCATACGGTCGACGTCGAGCTCACCGATCGGGGCGCCGAAACCCCAGCCGGCGTTGTTTACCAAGACGTCGATGCCTCCCATCTTTTCGAGGCATTTGTCCACGGTTCGCTGGTTGTCCTCAGCCGAGGCGACGTCTGCCTGAATTCCGACGGCACCGGTTGCCGCGGCGACCTCCTCGAGGAGATCCGTGTTGCGTCCGGTGAAGGCGACGTCGTGGCCCGCGTTGCGAGCCGCTTCGACCATCGCGCGACCAATTCCCTGGGTGCCGCCGGTGATCAAAAAATGTCCATATGTCAATGTTTGCACTCCTTCCAAGAGGGTTTGATTGTCATGAGATCGAATCGGTAGAGTCGGCCACACGCGAGAGTTCGAGTTGATCGCAAAAGACTCTGGGAGACCGGAGCCTGCAGAGAGGGAGAGACTATGAGAAGTGCAGCGGCGTTCACTTTATTCCTGAGTCTGATGGCGGCCGGAGCGACGGCCGACGAGATCCAGCGCATCACGGGTCCAGAGATCATCGAAGCGATCGGCCCGTACGTGTTCGAGGGGGATGTTCGAAACCTGCCGACAGTTCCCGAATGGCAGCCCGGACAGTCGATCAAGGAGATCCCGCGTCGCCACAACGGCAAGTCGGCCCTCCTTCCAGCGCCGCCGATGGCGGGGCCCGGAGTCGGGGAGGATCCACTCGTCGGTTTCTACCGAGACACCGTCGCTCCGACGGACCTGGCGTTCGATGTACCAGCGGTCAACATCGACGGCGCCAGCTTCTCAGGCGTCCAGCCTCCGGACCCGGTTCTCGAGGTCGGCGCGAGCCACGTCATTCAGATGATCAACGCGGGCGGCGGTGCGCTGTTTCGGATCTACGACAAGAGCGGCGCCCTGGTCTCGGGACCGACCGCTCTCGATAGCCTCGGCTCGGGTAGCTGCGCCAGCGGCCTCGGCGATCCGATCGTGCTCTGGGACGAGCTCGCGGGGCGCTGGTTGATGAGTGAGTTCGCGGCTTTCGGAAACCATCTTTGCGTCTATGTCTCGCAGGGCGCCGACCCGATCACCAGCGGTTGGTTTGCCTACGACTTCTCGGTGCCGAACTTCCCCGACTACCCGAAGTACGGTGTCTGGCACGACGCCTATTACGTTGGGACCAACGAGTCGAGCCCGGCGGTCTACGCCCTCGATCGCGACCAGATGTTGGCCGGTCTCCCCGCGACGGCCCAGCGGTTTACGATTCCGGACCTCGGGGGCTTCGGCTTCCAGATGCTCAACCCGAGCGACGTGGACGGCCCCACGCCGCCTCCGGCCGGCTCCCCGAACTACTTCATGCGGCACAACGACGACGAGGTGCACGGCGGGCCGAGCGACCCGACGACCGACAAGCTCGAGATCTTCGAGTACCGCGTCGACTTCGACACACCGGCAAATTCGAGTGTGACCGGGCCCATCGCGATCGAGATCGCGGAGATCGACTCGAACATGTGCGGGCTGTTCGCGTTCAGCTGCTTCGAGCAGCCGGGAACCAACACGGAGCTCGACCCGCTGCGCGAGCCGGTGATGTTCCGATTGGCGTACCGAAACACGCCAACACACCAGAAGATGGTGGGCAACCTCGTCACGGACGCCAGCGTGGACCACGGCGGGGTGCGTTGGTTTGAACTGCGCAACACGGGTGTCGGCGGCTGGGGTCTCTTCCAGGAAGGGACGATCGCGCCCGACGGCGACAACCGTTGGATGGGCGCCATCTCGACCGACGTGGCCGGCAACATCGCGATCGGCTACAACGTCGGTTCGTCGTCGCAGTTTCCGAGTATCCGGTACTCGGGCCGACTGGAGAGCGATCCCCTCGGGACCATGCCCCAGGGTGAACACTCGCTGGTCGAGGGCGGCGGCTCGAATACGAGCAACCGCTACGGCGACTACAGCTCGATGAGCACCGATCCGGTGGACGGATGCACCTTCTGGTTCACCGGGGAGTACAACCCATCGAGCCAGTGGTCGACCCGAATCGGTGCGTTCTCGTTCGACTCCTGCTCCGGCGGCGGTGGCTTTACGCTCCAGCAGATCGTCCCGGGGAGCGCCGGCACCGACAATACGTTCGCCACCAGCGGAGCCTCGGCCAACGGGCGCGTCTTCGTGATCGCAGGCTCCGCCGCGGGGACGACCGACATGACGATCCCGGGGTGTGGCACCGTCACGCTCGACGTTGGCGGGGTGATTCGACGCCTCGGTGCGAGTCTGGCCGACGGCGCGGGCTCCTCCAGCTTTGATCGGTTCATTCCCGGCGGCGCCTCCGGTGCCACGCTGCAGGTGCAGGCGGTCGATCAAGACAGCTGCGCGGTGAGCAACGTCGTCGTCGAGACGTTCTAGGTCGTTCCCGGCGATCGGAGAGGGCGTGCCCGAGGCCGCGCGCCCTCTTCGCCGCTGGTCTAGTCTGGATGCGATTCGAGCAGGCTGAGTTTGCCCCGCTCGCTCGCCATCTCGAGGTGCGTGTGGCCGTGTCCGACGCGGGTGCGAGCTACCTTGGTCAGGCCGTCTCGGAGGCGGGTGATCTCGATCGAGTAGTCGGTTGTGATCGTTCCCCGGGTTCGCCCGTCGAAGCTGAAACCCACCGCGGGAGGGAGCCAGACCGAGATGTCGCCGCTGGTGCTCTTCAAGATGGACGCTTCGGACCAGTTGGTGCCGCGGAAGAGGATCGACTGTGCGCCGTGAGCGCTGGAGGTCTTGAGCGGCCCGCCAGTCACCACGCGAAGCTCTCCGCCATCCGTCTCGGCCTCGATCGAACCGTCGATGCCCTTGAGCTCGAGCAGACCTTTTGTCGTCCGCGCCTCGACGTCGAGTCCACGCGGGACGAGAACTGCGACATCCACCCTGCCACGGGGGACCTGCCCCTCGACCCACTCGCTCGCCTCCGCCGCCTTGGCTTCGTAGAGCACCTTCACGTGGACGGTGTCACCGACGGTTTCGACCAAGACTCGGGCTCCGACCGGGTCGTCGCCGTGGATCTGAATGTTGGCCAGAACGTCGAGAAGATCGCCCTTGGCGTCCCGCGTGCGGATGTCCCCGTAGGCGTTCTCGAGTACGAGCCGTCCCGCCTCCGCCACCGACCCTGACCACGTGAACTTGTCGAAGGTCCAGTCGAGAAGGTCTTGCGCGCGCGCCCCTGGGCTGAGCGCCAGGCAGAGCGCTACGCCGGCCGCAACCAAGAGACGACGCATCGGAGACCTACCGTCAGTCTGGCTGCGGGACCACCCGAATGTAGTCGAGCGGCTTCTCCCAACCCTCTGGATACTTCTCCTGGGCGGCCTCGTCCGAGACCGACGGCACGATGATGACCTTGTCGCCGTTCTTCCAGTTCACCGGAGTCGCAACCTGGTGCTTCGCCGTCAGCTGCATCGAGTCGATCACTCGTAAGACCTCGTCGAAGTTGCGACCGGTGGTCATCGGATAGGTCATCATCATCTTGACCTTCTTGTCGGGTCCGATGACAAACACCGATCGGACGGTCGCGTTGTCCATCGCCGTGCGACCGCCGGCCTCGCCCTCTTCGGCTGCGGGCAACATATCGAACTGCTTGGCCACCTCGAGATTCGTGTCACCAATCATCGGGTAGGTCACCGCGTGTCCCTGGCTGGACTGGATGTCCTTTTTCCAGGCCTGATGGTCGCTCACCGAGTCGACTGAGAGGCCGATGATCTTGGTGTTGCGCTTTGCGAACTCCGCCCCGAGACCGGCCATGTAGCCGAGCTCCGTCGTGCAGACGGGGGTGAAGTCCTTCGGGTGAGAAAAGAGGACCGCCCAGCCGTCGCCGATCCATTCGTGGAAGTTGATCTCGCCCTCGGTGGTCTGCGCGGTGAAGTTCGGTACCTCGTCGCCGATTCTCAGTCCCATGCCTTGGAAGCTCCTGTGTGTATGGATGGAGAGCCCTGAGAGGCTCGCATGTCGCTCGGTTCGGGAGGGCAGTCTAGCAAGGCGTGCTCGACGCTGTCGCTCACTCTCGAGCGTAGGTGACAGTCGACTCCTCGTTCGACTCCGGGAGCCGTCGGAAGAGTCGCGTCAGCGAGACGAGTGCCGCCACGAGCAGGAGCGAACCGAGGAAGAAGGGCGCCCCGGGCAGGCGGAATGGAGCTTCGTCCGAGGTGAAGTAGCTGAACAGGCCCGCGGTGAAGATCAGCGGGGCGACGATCGACGTGAGACTGGTCAACGAGGTGAGGCCGCCCTGGACCTTGCCCTGATCCGATTCGTTCACAGAACCGGCCACGAGTCCCTGAATCGCCGGACCGGCGACGCCGCCGATCGCGCCGAAGACGATGATGGCGAGCATCATCCAGCCTTCGCTCGCGAGGCCGTAGAGGGCGAAGGTGACCGTGGAGAGGGCGAGTCCGCCAAGAACGGCGCGGCGCTCTCCGAACCTGCCGATGATCGGTTTGACCAGCGCTCCGTGAACGATCACCGCGGTCAGGCCGACCAACCCCAGGGCGAGGCCGTTGGTCTGTTCGTCCCAAGCGAATCGGTAGCCGGTGTAGAGGACCCAGACCGTCTCGAGTCCGCGCTGAGCCATCGAAACGAGCACCCAGGCGACGGTCAGACCCGCGACCAGCGGGTAGGCTCGCAGCACCTTGAGGCTGCCGATCGGGTTGGCACGACGCCAGCGGAACGAGTCCCGCTTCTCGGGGGCCAGCGACTCCGGCAATACGAAGAAGCCGTAGAGCCAGTTGACGAGCGCCAGTCCGGCGGCGACGAAGAAGGGGAGCCGAAGATGGATGCCGCCGAGTAGCCCTCCGATCGCCGGACCGAAGATGAACCCGAGGCCGAAGGCGACACCGATGAAGCCGAAGTTGCGGGCTCGGTCCTCCGGTTTCGAGATGTCGGCGATGTAGGCGTTGGCGGTGGTGTGGCTTGCACCCATCACACCGGCGATCAGCCGACCGACGAAGAGCCACGCGAGTGTCGGAGCGAGCCCCATGATCACGTAGTCGATGCCGAGCCCGAAGAGCGAGCCGAGGATGACGGGTCGGCGTCCGAACCGGTCCGAGAGCGCGCCGAGGACAGGCGCGAAGATGAACTGCATGAGCGCGTAGGCCGCGGCGATGACCCCGTAGAAGCGCGCTGCGGACGCGGAGTCACCGCCGCTGAAGTCGCGCACGAGTTCCGGCAGGATCGGAATGATAATTCCGATCCCGAGAATGTCGATGAACACCGTGACCAGGATGAACCCGATCGCGGCCTTGCGCTGAATCGCCATGAGTCGGGCGATTATGACCGCGGTGTCCACCCGCGACCAAACTCGCCTCAGAAGACCCAGTCGGAGACGAAGTCGTCGAGGTAGAGAGCCCCCTCGCTGCGACCGCCGCCGTCAACCTGCCCGAACCACACCTCGGACACTCTCTGGCCGTGGTTGGCGAGACCGTCGAGTCGCCAGAGCGCTCCTCCCCCCCTTCGTAGCTCCAGCGAGCCATCGTTCACGTCTGGATCGCTCGCCGCACTCCAGACCAACGTCACTCGCCTCCAGTCGTCGCTGCGCAGATGGACTGTGCCGCGCTCGCTCCAGGTGTCGCCGACTCGCGTCGAGGCCGCGAGCCGGACGCCGTCACCGCGCGCAGCTCGCAACAACTTGAGGCGTACGATCAGCCGACCCTCGTGGCGAAGTCGCAGTACGTGAGGACGCCGACCGCGGAGGTCGAGCTCCGGCCCGAAACGGATGTTGAAGCTCACGGCGTAGTTGCGGACTGGAGCAGGCAGGAGGTCGACCAGGTAATCCGTGGCGGAGGAGCCCGCGACGTAGACCGCCTCGGCTCCGAGTCCGCCACGTAGTCTGGCTTCGGATGTCTGGACGAGCCGGTTCTCACTTTCTCCTCGGCTCTCGTGAAGCAGCTGGAAGGAACCCGAGCCCCGAGCGCCGGCTCGCACCGTCCACCGGTAGCGACCCGGCGCGGCGAGGTGTCGAATCGACTCGACCTCGCGGTCCGTGGCGCTGACTGCGATCGCGGACCAGCCGCGCTCGGTCTCGCGGCTGAGCGTCAGTTCGAGCTCCGAAGACCCGGCGAGCCAGCCGCGAAATTCCGTCGCCCCCTCCGAGCTCATTGTCGGGCCGATCGCGAGCTGCTGCCCGGTTTCGAGGCGTCCCACTTCGAGTTGGCATGCGCTGCAGGAGCGGAGATCCCAGTCGGCGAAGGCGGAGATCTCGAAGCCGGAGTCGAAACTCTTCGGGAGCGCCGGAGGTGCGGGCTCGCTCGGGATGGCTGGGGGCGTGGTTTCTTCGTCGGCGCCGGTCTCGTCCTCGTCGTCCGGCTCGCCGTCGGGGTCGGGGCCGCCACCCCCTCCGTCATCGTCGCTGTCGTCACCGTCACCGTCACCGTCACCATCGCCGCCGCCGTCGTCCCCGCCGTCATCGTCATCGGCTTCGACCACCGTCACGATGCCGGCCATGCCGATGGCGCCAGCGGCTCCATGAACCTCGCAGTAGTAGGGGTTGTCACCGCCTACGGGGAAGGTCAAGCTGAAACTCCAGCCGGCGTCTGACGGACTGCCGTCTCCTCCGGAGCCGTCACAGCCGTTGGCGCAGCGGAAGGAACCGTCGTCGGCCCGGACGTTGTGCAGGCCCCCGCGGTTTGTCCACGTGACGGTGTCGCCCGCGTCGATGGTCAGCACTGCAGGCGAGAAGGTGAGGTCGGGATTGACGTCGACCTGGTGGGTCGTCTGGGCGATTAGTGGTGACATCCAGCACGCGAAGAACGCGCCGGAGAGGGCGGAGGTGCGGAGGGCTTTCATGATCTCTCGGCAGAGTCAGTTCCTCAGGAGGCTCTGCGGGTTCAAGTCGGGGCGTAGAATCGGCCGGTCCATGTACGCTACGTCGCTCGCTGTCGTCGGCTGCCTCCTTCTCGCCTGCCTGTCGCCGCCTGTCGTCGCGGAGGAGCCGCTGGTCTCGAATCGACCCGGCTTCAGCAATACCTGGGAGATCGTTCAATCGGGTCGTGTCGAGCTCAATGCGGGCGTCGGCTATGTGCGGGTCGACGAGGAGGAGGCGCTCGCCCTCGGGCAGGTGCTGGTGCGCTTTGGCCTCAGCGAGCGTCTCGAGTTTCGTGCCGGCCTGAACTCGTACGTCGACGTCGATGGTCCCGGCGGGGCGATCTCAGGTTTCGAAGACCCGACGCTGGGAATCAAGGTCCGCGTGCTCGAAGGCGACGACGGAACGCGTCCCCAGGCCGCCTTCATCTTGCAGTCGACCGTACCGATCGGCGGCGACGAGATCGGTGTCCCGGAGCCGCAGCCGGCCGGCATCGTCGTCCTCTCGTGGAACCTCGGGCCGAGGCTTCACCTCGATACCAATCACGGCGTGAGCTACCTGGACGACGGAGTGGATCGCTGGACCGAGTTCTTGACGAGCTACGGCTTGGCGGTCACGGTCGCCGGGGATCTCGGGCTCTACTTCGAGTACGCCGGCTTCTTCCCGCTCGAGAGCGGGCGGGACGAGGCGCACTTCCTCTTTGCGGCTCTGACCTACCTGACGTCGAACCGGATGCAGGTTGATCTCGGCGTTGGGCGCGGGCTGAACCGCGAAGATCCCGACCACTTCGTGTCGGCCGGCGTCGCCTATCGTTGGTAGGCGTCAGCCGTCGTCGGAGTCGTGGACGTCGAGAGTCATGACGCCGCCGTCCAGTGCGAAGCTCGCGCCCGCTGCCTGAGCGGCCTCGGTGAGGGCGACTTCGAGGATCCGTCGTACATCGGGACCGTGGTCGACCCGCCTCAGGAAGGCCTCCCCCGCGCGGTCGCCGATCTGAAAGGTGATCTTCAATCCTCGGCGCTTGCAGCGCACCTTCCGGCCGTCGGGCAGGGTGGCCTTGATCTTCTGGACGACGGCGCTGGCATAGTTGACGCCGACGCCTGAGGCGTCGGGCTCGTTCTCCGGTAGCCAGCGCGAGGCGCCTTCTGCGATCGCTCCGAGTTCGACCTTCATGAGACGCCTACCTCTTGCGTGATGCGGCTGTCGAGGCCCTGGCGGAGTCGCCGGATGTGTTCGGGCGTGCTCCCGCAGCAGCCTCCGACGATGCGCGCCCCGGCCTCCAGCAGCTCGTCGAGCCCAGCAGCCATCTCGTCGGGGGTCTGCTTGTAGACGACCTGCAGGTTCTCGAGAACCGGCTGCCCGGCGTTCGGTTGGGCCATCGCTGGAAGATCGCAGACGGAGCGATAGCGGCGCACTGCGTCAGCCGCCTGCCTGAGCCCGATCCCCGTGCCGCAGTTGAGGGCTGCGACGTCGACGCCCTGCGACGCCATGAACTCCGCTGCGGTCTCGGGAGCGACGCCCATCATCGTCCGAAGGGCGTTCCCGTCTCGATTCAAATCGAAGGCGATGGATGCGATGACACAAGGGGCGCCGGCGGCCCGTGCGGCCGAGATGCCGAGCTCCAACTCTTCGAGGGCGGTCTGCGTTTCGATGATGATCGCGTCAGCGCCAGCCGAGACCAGCGCTTCCGCCTGCTCGTCGAAGGCGTCGGCGACCCGTTGCGCCGGCACCTCGCCGTACGGCTCGAGAAGGCCGCCGAAGGGCCCGATGTCGCCAATGACGAAGCCCGGCGAGTTGTCGAAGGCCTGGCGTGCGATCTCGACGGCAGCGCGATTGATCTCTCTCACACGCCCTTCGCCGTGACGCTCGAGCATGATGCGACTGGCACCAAACGTGTTCGTGGTGAGGCAGTCGGAGCCGGCGGCGACATAGGTGCGCTGGATTCGAAGTACCTCTTCGGGGCGGTCGAGGTTCCAGGCTTCGCCGCAGCCGCCGGGCTCGAGACCGGACTGCTGCAGCTGAGTGCCCATGGCTCCGTCGCTCAGGAGGGGGCGCTCTGCAAGGGCCTCGATCAGACCGTGACGATTCACCGGGCGATTCTCTCACCCGGAGCCGGTGCTGGCGAGTTTCCGCGTAGCGAGCATCCCGCGCGGGAGCACCAGCTGCAAGGGTGGACCCGCCAGAGCCGTTCGGCGACTTCGCTGCGCGTCGCCACCCCGAAGGCTCCGAGCAGCGAGTTGCGTGGCTCGATCATCCCCGAGGGATGCACGCGGACCTCGGGGTCCAGGACCGCGACGCCGGAGAGGTCGGTCGCACCGAGACTCTGTGCGAGCTGGAGCTGCTGCTCGAGTGGCCAGCCTTCGTAGCCCGGGCTGTAGCCGGGGAGGAGCGCGGAGCCGTCGTCTGCGTGTTCTTGGCGCAACCGGTCGGCCGCCCAGGCGGCCAGCTGGATCGCCACCGCGGCGCCGAAACGATCCAGGAAGTAGGCCTCGTCTGGACGCTCCTGGCTCCAACGGAGGCTGGACTCGCGATCGATCTCGACACCTGCGCTCACGAGGGCGACGTGCCAGCTGCTGGCCTCGGCTTCCAAGAGTCGCTCGGCGAGCACCTGGCTGTGGAAGGTCCGATCTGCGACTCGCACCGTCTCTCCCTCGATCGAGAGATCTTCTCGCCTGGAGACCATGGCGAGCGGTCGGCCTTCCCGTGCGAACCATCGGCGGCACTCGGTGGCTAGCCGCTCGGCGCGCCCTTCGATCAGGCGGCGCGGGGGATAGCCGAGAAGCCGTGCGTACGACTCCTCGGAGACAAGTGAGCCGGCGTCGCTCGGCATGGCGAGCGTCCGAGGGGCGTTTCCGATCACGGCGCCTCACCGCCGAACGGTTGGAACTGACAGCCGTCGACGAAGTCGTCGAAAAATTCGGGTTGCGTCTCGAGGGAGACGTGTTCGACGTGGAGCGCGAGCTCTTCGAGCCGCTGACGCTCGACGGTGGAGTGGAGCACTCGCGATGCGCCCTCGAGCGCCGCGTTGCCGACCTGGATGATGCGGTCGGTCGGCAGGTCGGGGATCAGTCCGATCCGCCGTGCGGCCTCGACGTCGAGGTGGCGCCCGAAGCCGCCCGCCAGGTAGAAGCGCTCGACCTCGTTTAGCTCGACCCCGAGTCGACGCGCGACGATACGCACGCCGGCCGCGTTGGCACCTTTCGCCTGAGCCAGTTCGTTGATGTCGCTCTCGCTGAGTCCGATCTGGCGCTCGGGGTCGAGGACAAACTCCGAACTGCCGTCCCGGTAGCGCCCACGGCCGTTCAGTCGACCGGTCCGTCGGAGCTCACTCAGCAGGTCGACCAGGCCCGAGCCGCAAATCCCGATGGGCGCTCCGTCGCCGATGACGCCGCTCCGTACCGCGCCGTCCGCGGTGAGTTCGATGCGTTCGATGGCGCCCTCGAGGCCCGGCACCCCGCAACGGACGCCGCCACCCTCGAACGCCGGCCCTGCCGGACAAGAGGCGGCGAGTAGGCGGTCGCGGTTGCCGACGAAGACCTCCGTGTTCGTGCCGATGTCCATACAGGCCACGATCGACTCGCTGCGGCCGAGATCGGCAGCCACCAGACAGGCGGCGGCGTCGGCGCCGACATGACTCCCGATGAGCGGCAGCCCATAGACCCGAGCGGCGGGATGGAGCTGCAATCGGAGACGTGTGGCCTCGACGTCGAGACTGGTGGTGGTCCGCTCTCCCGCACGTAGCTCGTGCTCCGTCGAAGAGCGGTAGGGGAGTTGGCCGATCGAGGAGACGTCGAGACCAAACAGCAGGTCGCGCATCGTCGTGTTGGCCGCGATGACGACCTCGACGATGTCTACCCGGTCGCACGGCAGCTCGTCGATCGCGCGGGTCAGATAGCCGAGGAGGACCCGTTGCAGCAGCCGGCCTCGGTGCTCCCCGTCGTAGTGAATGCGCGACATCACGTCGGAGCCACCGAACCGTTGAGGGTTCTCGAACGAGAGTGTCGCCAGTCGAGAGCCGCGCTCGAGATCCTCGAGGCGAAGCACCACTGTGGTGGTCCCCAGGTCGACGGCGAGGCCGAGCGGTGCGCCCTCGATCGACCCGACAACCTCGTGGTCGAGCAGGAGCTGCGGACCGTTACGCCGGAATCGGGGGGCGGAGGGGAGCTTTCGCTCGAGGCCGTGAGAGCTCTCCTCGATCCGCAGCGCTCCCCGGCGCATCGTGTGTGCTCTGACCGTGCCCTCGGTGACGAGACGAGCTCTGCAGGAGAGCCGAAAGCTCTCCGCCAGGTGTGCCTCTTCGGGTGCACGCGGCGAGAGGAGCTCTCGACCCGCCTCGATTTCCATCAGGCACTCGCGGCACTTGCCCTGCTTGCGGCAGCTGGTCGGCACTCGCACGCCGGCCGACTCGGCGGCGTCGAATAGAGACGTGCCCAGCGGCACACTGAGCTCGTGCTCGTGGATGCGTAGGCGGCCGTCCACGCGCCCGGCTCAGCCCCCGCTCGCCGAGACGCTCTCGTTCGGTGCAGCGGTCAGGCGCTTGAAGAGCTCCACCGCACTGCCGGCGTCGGCGGCGTATCCGTCGGCTCCGATCTCGTCAGCATAGGACTGACTGATCGGCGCTCCACCGATACAGATCGGCACTGCTCCAAGTCCGGCGGCCCGCATCTCGTCGACGACCGTCTTCATGTAGACCATGGTCGTCGTCAGCAGGGCGCTCATGCCGAGCAGCGCGGCATCGTGCTCCTGAACCGCGGCGATGAACTCCTCGGCGCTGGTGTTGGTACCGAGGTCGACAATCTTGAAGCCTGCGCCCTCGGCCATCATGCCGACCAGATTCTTGCCGATGTCGTGCAGATCGCCTTTGACCGTCCCCATGACAATCGTGCCCGCCGACGAGTCGCCGTCGGTCGCTGACAGGAGGGGCTGCAGGATCGCCATGCCCGCCTTCATCGCTCGTGCCGCCAGCAGCACCTCCGGAACGAAGATGCGGTTGTGCTTGAAATCCTCGCCGACGACGCGCATGCCGGCGATCAGGCCGTCCTCGAGCACCTCGAGTACCGGTCGTCCCTCGGCGAGTGCTTCTTCGGTCATGCGAGGCACGCTCTCTCGGTCGCCCTCGAAGAGCAGGTGGTTCATGAGTGGGTAGTCGACCATTTGCGATGTCCTTCGAAACGGCTCAGGGGGTGCGCAACTCGGGCAGGGTGACGTCGGGGTCGCTGCAGGTGCTGGAGAAGAGCTCGCGAATCTCCGTATCGAGGTGCGGGTCGATCGGCGAGGGGTCGCGCTCCTCGAGCACGTATTCGATCACCTCGGCAGCGCGCGCTCGGTAGTCTTTCTCTCCCTGCATCTGCCACTGGTCCCAGTTCGTTCGGTCGACCATCGGTCCCGGGAGGTAGAGCTCCTGCGGCCAGTGCTCGAGGGTGTGCTCGGCGGTCAGCAGGTGATTCTCTTCGACCAGCTGCTCGAGGAGGGCTCGAGTCGGTAGGTCGTCTTTGATCTCGACCGGCTGCGCGAAGCGGTGGGCGTGCGCGGCGAGCTCGTCGTCGAAGACGAGCTTCTCGACGCTGAAGCAGTTCACGTAGTCGAGCATTCCGGGCCCGGAGACTGAGTTGAAGCCGGCGAGGGCGGCGAGGGTCATCCCCACCGCGCTCTCAGCGCCCGCCTGCGGGTCGTTGAACTTTGCGTCGCTCAGCCCCATGTAAGCCTGGCAGGGGAGCTCGAGATGTTTGGCGATCTCGGCGTAGGAGCAGTAGATCTGCAACGCCTCGACCGCGGTCATCGGGTTGGTCATCAGCTGCATGTGGAAGCTCGCCGGGGCGCCGCCGAACAGGACGGGCGTGCCAGGGCGAGCGAGCTGCGCCACCGTGAGGCCGCTGAGGACCTCCGCGCAGTGGAGGACCAGCGCGCCCACCGTCGTCGATGGCGAAATCATTCCGAGGAGTAGGACCGGCACCACCTCAACCGGGATCCCCCAGTCTGCGCAGTCGAGCAGATTCTGAATCGCGTCCTCGGACCAGCGGAGTGGCGTACTGGGGCAGCAGGTGAAGATCGAATTCGGGCGTGCGGCGAGATCCTCCCGCCCGTCGCGGAAGAGACTCATCATGCGCGCCATCCGCTCGACGCCGTAGGCGGTGAACGCCCCCGAGACGACCGGTCGCTCGGAGCTGGCGAGTGCCAGGTAGAGGCGCCAGCCGTCTGCAATGTCCTCTGGTACGTCCTTCGGGACGAACGCCGTCGACAGGTAGGCAATGTTCTCGAGCCCGTCGGCGATGTGTACGTACTCGACGAAGTCGGCGCTGGTTGCGTCGCGGACTTCGGCGGTATGGCGATCGAGAATGCGCAGCGCCGACGAGGCCGGCACGAAGTGCACTCTGTTCCCAGCCAGCTCGGTGAACGGGTTACCGGTGCGGTCGTGGAGGGTCAGTGACGACGGAGCGCTCTCGATGGCGCGCTCGACGACATCTCTGGGAAAACGAACTCGCTGCGTCGCCGCGTCGCCCGGGAGGCCGAGCTCGCAGACGCGCGAGAAGCCCTCGTCGGAGTCGATCAGAATTCCGGTCGAGCCGAGAACCTCGAACGTCTCGTCGAGGATTCGCTCGATCAGGCTCTGTTCGAGCAGCTGGAGTCGCGGCCTCATGACCGCGCGAATCCTACTAGAGCGGAGCCGTTCGACTCCTTGGGCCTCGAGGTCCCGGTGTGGCGCACGTGTGGATCGTCAGGTGCCGATCGTGACCAGGCCGCTCGGAGGCGCGCTCGCTTCGCTGACGCCGCTCATCGTGAGCGGTGAGCTGTCGGCGACGTGCGGTTCCCAGAAGGCGCCGATGTCGTAGAGGCACCTGACCTGGGCATAGCGGAACAGCATCTTGGCGAAGGCGGCCTCGGAGCCCGGCTTCTGAGCCATGGCGTCCGCGATCTTGAGGTACATCTTCCGCTCTGCGGGTCCCTGGCGCACGAACTTCCTCATGAGGTTGAGAACCTCCGAGTCGAGTTCGCGACGATTCACGTTGGCAACTCGAGTGTCGGTGGCGAACGGCCCACGTTGCGGTCCGAGCGCGTCGATCATTTGGAGCATTCGCTGGCCAAAGTTCTCTGGCGTGTAGAGGGTGTTGCAGAGCCAGTGGAGCCCATCGACCAGCTCCTCGCGGGTCATCTGGGCTGGGACGATGTTCGAATGCCACGGGGTGTCGCCGTCGACACCGGCCGCGAGCGCGCCGCCCGCGGCGACCGGGTCGGCATTGAGCCGACCTTCCGCCTGGAGGCGGGCGAACAGCGGAGTCTGGGCCGGTGCCTCGAGAGCGCCGAGGCTCCAGATCGGCACCGAGCTCCCCATCGCGAAGTCTCGCTGCACCTCGAAGATGTCCGGGCCGTCATTGTCGAAGCCGACGATCATGCCGCCCATGACCGCGATTCCGTGCTCGAGGAAGACGTTGATCTCCTGGATCAGATCGACGCCGACGTTCTGGCGTTTCTTGGTTTCGGCGAGGCTCTCGACGTTGGGTGTCTCGATACCGATGAAGACGGAGACGAGACCCGCTTCGGCGCACAGCTGCATGATCTCCGGGTCCCGGGCGGCGTCGATCGAGACCTGAGTGTCGAGCGCCATTGGCCCGTCAGCCTGCTTCGCGTTCCAGTCCCGCAGCGCGACCAGAACCTCCTTGGCGCGCTTGCGGTAGACCGTGAAGTTGTCGTCGGCCAGGAAGGTCTGGCGGTAGCCGTGGGAGTAGAGGACGTCCAGCTCGGCGATGATCTGACTCGTGTCTTTGTGACGTTGCTTGCGTCCGACGTACTGAATGACGTCACAGAACTCGCAGGTGAACGGGCAGCCTCGCGAGGTCTGTACACAGCCGCCGAGGCTGCGGTCGTTGGGGTAGAGATCCCAGCGCGGGACCGGTGAGTTCGACAGGTCGGGCTTTCCCGTCTCGTAGTGATCTTTGTAGGTGCCGTCCTCGAGCTCCTGGAAGAAGGTGTCCATGATCTCTTCCATCTCGCCCTGAATCAGGATGTCGCAGTGATCGCGCACAACCTCGGGGGAGAGCGAGGCGAACGGGCCGCCGATGAGCACGACGACACCGCGTGCCCGGAAGGCGTTGGCGATCTCGATCATGCGCCTGCCCTGGTTGAACTTGCCGGTGAGGCCGACGAAGTCGACGTCGGCGTCGAGATCCGCTGCGGAGACGAACTCGTCGCAGACCGTCACGTCCCAGTCGTCGGGCGCCATGGCGGCGACGGTTACGCACGCCAGATCGGCGATGCCCTGGGCAGGGCGGAAGTCCATGTGCTCGAAGACTTCAGCGCCGAAGTAGCTCGGACCGTCCGAGCGCGGGTTGATCAGGTACAGCGATTTCGCCATGAGCCCCCCAATGGGTAGGTGAACGTCTCCCCCGGATTGCGGCGGATGTTACCACGCGCCGAGGCGGGATCTCTTCAACGTTGGAGGGCCCTTGCGGCCCGGTCGCTGAGCTTGTCGAGGGTCTCCGCTAGGCGCTCGCCCTCGGCCTCGAGTTCCTCCGAACCGAGCCCCGGAGCGACGCGAACCGGCTCGCCGACGGCAATCGCGAGCCGTGCGAACGGCTTGGGGACGAACATCCGGTCCCAGGAACCGAGGCGCCAGGCGCGATCGGCCGCGCCGGCGAGCGGCACGAGCTCGACGCCGGCCACCTGGGCGAGGAGCAGGGCTCCCGGTTGGCAGCGTTTGGCGGGGCCGCGGGGCCCGTCCGGCGCCAGCCCGACCGACCGCCGCTCCTTGGTGAGTGTCTTGTACAGTCGGCGCAGTCCGCTGAGTCCCCCGCGTGAGGTCGAGCCGCGAACGGTACCGATGCCGAGGCCGTGCACCACCCGCGCCAGAATCTCGCCGTCACGCGAGTGGCTGACGAGCATGACCAGAGGGAAGCGCCTGGCGACAAAACGATCGAGAAGGAAGCTGCCGCTCAGCAGCAGGCTCTCGTGCCAGCCGGCGAGAACGACCGGTTGCCGGTCGCGCACCATCGACTCGGCGCGTTCAGCGCCCTCGACGACCTCGATGCGATAGGTCCACTTCAGCAGCCGGACCAGCCACGGCAGGACGAGCAGAGCCAAGCCGACCTTCCGCCGGTCGGCACGACTCAGCTGCGGTTCGCGCGGAGCGGCGTCGCCCCGCGGGATCATCCGTCGGTCGCGGGCTGATGGCGGGAGATGAAGTCGAGCACGTGTCCGACGGTCTGGAGGTCGGCGACCTCGTCGTCGTCCACCTCGATCTCCAGCTCGTCTTCCAGCTTGACCAGCAGATGAAGCGCTCGCGCGGAATCGATGCCGAGGTCGGCGACGAGCTGCGATTCGAGCTTCAGTTCGTCGGTCGCGATTCCGCTCACTTCTGAAATCAGCTGGAGGGTCTTCTGCTTCGCGTCCATGGCTTGGCTCTTCTGGTCAGGAGTCGAGGCGGGCGATTCGGCCCGCGAGGTACTCGTCTCTCAAACGATTGCGCGGAACCTTACCACTGGTCGTACGCGGTAGCTTGCCCGGTGCGACGAAGCCGAACTCTGCGAGTGGCAGGCCCAGCGTGGCTCCGATCTCGCGGCGAATCTCGCTCTCCATTCGCTCGAGCTCGCGGGTGTCTTTGGTAGGGGCCTCGGCGAGGAGAACGATCTGCTCGCCCTGAGTGGCGTGGTCGATGGTGAAGCAGGCTGCACGACAGCGGCCGCCGCCGACCTCGCGCTCCGCGATCTGCTCGAGTTCGTGAGGCATCAGGTTCTGGCCGCGAACCACGAGGATCTCCTTCAGCCGGCCCGTGAGGTAGAGCTCACCGTTCTGGAGGAAGCCCAGATCGCCGGTGAGGAGACAGTCGCCGTCCAGCGCAGCGCGGGTCGAGTCGGCGTCGTTCAGGTAACCGGAGAAGACGCCGGGACCGCGAACTCGAATCTCGCCGACGGCCCCATCGGGCAGACGCTCGCCCGCCGGCGTAGCGGCCCAGACCTCCGTGTCCATCAGAGGAGCGCCCAGACAGACGGTCTCCGCGCCCGCGCTGCCCCCGGGGATCGGGGCGGTTCGGTAGCCGCCGACCCGGTCGAGCGTGACGGCGAGTGCCGCCTCCGCGAGGCCGTAGCAGGGCCGGAACGCACCGATGTCGAAACCGGCGCACGCAAAATGTTCAGCAAAACCCTGAAGCGTTTCCGGTCGCACCATCTCGGCTCCGACCAGGGCGGCCTTCCAACTGGAGAGGTCGAGCCCAGCGGCGAGGTCACGATCGATCTGCTCGACGCAGAACTGGTAGCCGAAGTTGGGTGCCGTCGAAACGGTCCGACGCTTCGAGCCGAGCGCGGCCAGCCAGCTGCGCGGTCGCCCGAGGAACGCCTCGGGCGGCATCAGCTGAACCTCCAGCCCGAGGATCATGCCCGAAAGGAGGCCGCCGACCAGCCCCATGTCGTGGTAGAGCGGCAACCACGACGCGATCTCCCAGGCGGCCAGGTCCTCCAACCCTCCACCAACCGATTCGGCCACAGAGTCTCCGATCGCTCGTGCGTTGTGGACCGCGGCTCGGTGCGGGATACAGACGACGCGTGACTCCTCGGTGGTGCCACTCGTGAGCTGCATGAAGGCCGTCTCCTCCGGATCGCTCGTAGTGAGGTCGACCGCGGCCGGTGACAGTGCGGCGATCTCTTCGGGCGTCAGGAGCACGAGATTCTCAGGCAGGTCCTCTCCGCCCTCCAGCCGCTTACGCATCGAAGGAGAACAGAGGACGTGCCGCCCTTCGAGTCGACGCAGGAGGACGGCGAGGCGACGGACCGTCTCTTCGGTTGGCGTCAGAGCGCCGGAAGGGGAGATGGCCACCGGGCGGCCGCCGGCGAAGAGGGTTCCAAGCCAGGCTTCGAGCCAGCTGCTCGAGGTGGGGAGCGCGACGACGACCGGTGCGCCGTTGGAGATTCCGACAGAAGCGAGGCGACTAGCCACCGCCGTTCCGACCTCGATCAGCTCAGAGGTGGAGTAGCGGGCCGCCAGACGACCGCGCCGATCGAGTACCGAGACCGAGCGCGTCGGGTAGGCGGCGGCCGACCAGCGGAGCGCTTCGGTCAGGTGAGGTGGCGGCTCGACTGGAGTCTTGGGCATCAATTGGCGGTCGATTCTACCCACGATCAGTATCGGGAACTCACAGAAAACGAGCAACTTGGGTCGGGGTCCCCGCGAGGGCCTTGATTGCGGATAGCGTAGGCGCCCATGGCTCCCGCCTACATGGCTGTGTCCGCCGTCGTGCCGTCGCTGCTCCTGATGTGGTACTTCCACCGGCGCGACGTCTTCCGGGAGCCGGCCCGCGATCTCTGGATGGTCTTCGGTGGTGGGGTGTTGATCGTCGCGCCGGTGTTGGCCGTCGCCCGTCCGATCGACCCCTGGATCGACGCGATCTCCGAGCCGCTTGTCCACGGTCTGGTCTCTGCCTTCGCACAGGCAGCGATTCCGGAGGAGTTCTTCAAGTTCATCGTGCTCTGGTTCGCCGCCTCGAGGGCCGCCTTCGACGAGCCGATGGACGGCATCGTCTACGGTGTCGCGGCCTCGCTCGGGTTCGCGACCTTCGAGAATGTGGTCTACGTGGCAAACGGCGGTTTCGCGGTGGCGTTGACGCGAGCCCTCACGGCGGTGCCGAGCCACGCGTTTCTGGGCGTGATCATGGGCTATTGCGTCGGCCGGGCGAAGTTCGAACCCGAGGCACGGGTACGGCTCCTGGCCACCGGACTATTGCTTCCTACCTTCCTGCACGGGCTCTATGATTGGCCTCTGCTTGCCGCTGCCAAGCTCGGTTCAGCCGATCCTTCCAGCGAGCCTCTCGCTCTGGCGCTCCTCTCGCTGGCTCCCATTCTCGTCGTCTCCGAGTGGATCGCCGCGATTCGACTTACCCGAAGGCAGCGCCGCCAGCAGCTCCAGCAGCTCGATGGCGAGTCCTACCAGCACCGACTCAGCGCCGGGGAGAAGTGGAGTTCGATTGCGCTGACTCTGACCGGAATCGGGGTCGCCACCCTGGGTGGTCTCTTCCTTCTGGGTACCGTCTGGCTCGCGATCGCGGGCCAGGGAGAGGCGCGGTCGGCCGCGCAGGCGTTGGCGACCGTTGCCTTGATGGGGGTTACGCCGACCCTGATCGGCGTCGCGCTCTTCCTGTGGGGCGTGCGGAGGCTGAACGAGGGGTAGAGTGTGGGCGCCATGCCCATGCTCGTGATCGGTCGCGACGAGGTGCGGAGCCTCCTCCGCATGGGAGCGTGCATCGACGTCATGGCGCAGGCGCTCGAAGGTCTCGGCAGGGGAGAGGCGGAGAATCCGCTCCGGACCCTGCTCTGGGCACCCGATCGCCGTGGGCTGCTCGGGATGATGCCCGCCTACCTCGGCGACCCCGGCGCGATCGGCATGAAGACGGTCACCGTCTACCCAGGTAATCACGGCACGGAGCTCGACTCGCACCAGGGGGTCGTACTCCTCTTCGAGACCGAGCGGGGTCGTCTGCGGGCGGTGGTCGAGGCGAGCGCCGTGACGGCGATTCGCACGGCAGCCGTCTCTGGCGTTGCAACCCGCCTCCTGGCTCGACCCGATGCGACCCGCTTGGCGATTCTCGGTAGCGGTGTGCAGGCTCGGAGCCATCTCGAGGCGATCTGCGAGGTGCGCGACATCGAACGGGTGCGGGTCTGGAGTCGAACCCTGGAACACGCCGAGCACTTCGCACGCGATGCCTGCGTGCGGACCGGGCTGGCGGTCGAAGTTGCCGATTCGGCGCGCGAGGCGGTTGCTGCCGCCGACGTTGTGTGTACGACGACCGCAGCGCGGGAGCCGATTCTCGAGGGGGAGTGGCTCGAGCCGGGCATGCACCTCAACGCGGTGGGGTCGAGCGTTCCGGTGGCGCGCGAGCTCGACGGCGATGCGGTCGCCCGGTGCCGACTCTTTGTCGATCGCCGCGAGTCGACCTTCAACGAGGCGGGCGACTTCCTCCTCGCGCGGAAGGAGGGCAAAGTCGGCGACGACCACGTGGTCGGAGAGCTCGGCGAAGTGTTGTCTGGAGAGCTCGCCGGGAGGAGCTCTGCCGAGGAGATCACCCTCTTCAAGTCGCTCGGGCTCGGTGTGGAGGACCTTGCGGCGGCAGAGTACGTCTACCGCGAAGCGGTGCGACTCGGCGTCGGGACCGAGATCGACTTTGACGGCCCGGTGGATGACGAGAACGCTCGCTAGACCGTCCCTGGAAGAGGTTCGCGTCGCGTCGCGGAGGCTCGATGGCCTTGCCGCCCGGACACCGGTGATCTGTCTCGAGGAGCCGGCGGAAGGGGTCGAGGCGCTCCACCTCAAGCTCGAAAATCTCCAGCCGATTGGCTCCTTCAAGGTACGCGGCGCCGGCAATGCGATCACCGCGATGGGCGAAGCGGCGGACGCCGGGGTCTTCACCGCGAGTGCGGGCAACATGGCCCAGGGGGTCGCCTGGTGCGCACGCCGGCTGGGCATCGAATCGACGGTCATCGTTCCCGATCACGCCCCCGCGACCAAGCTGGCCGCCATCGAACGGCTCGGTGCTCGAACGGTGTTGGTGCCCTTCGATCGCTGGTGGCGTGTGATGGAGGAGCATGCCTTTCCCGGGTTGACCGGTCGCTTCGTACACCCGGTTTCGGAGCCGGAGGTCATCGCCGGCAACGGCACGGTGGGGCTCGAGTTGATCGAGCAACTGCCCGAGGTGGCGACGATTGTGGTGCCGTTCGGTGGCGGTGGCCTCAGCTGCGGCATCGCTGCCGCGGTGAAGGCGCTTCGGCCGAGTGTGCGAGTGGTCGCTGCCGAGGTGGAGACCGCGGCGCCGCTGGCCGCGGCGCTCGCGGCAGGTGAACCGCGAACGATCGACTACCAGCCGAGTTTCGTCGACGGCATTGGAGGCAAGAGTGTGCTGCCCGAGATGTGGCCGCTGGTCCGGGAGCTGGTCGACGAAGTCGTGGTGGTCAGCCTCGGGCAGGTAGCAGGCGCGGTTCGATTGCTGGCGGAGCGGGCCCGGGTGGTGGCCGAGGGGGCTGGAGCGGCCTCGGTGGCGGCGGCTCTGGCCTCACCGGCGCTGCCGACACCGGTCGTCGCTGTCGTCTCCGGGGGCAACCTCGACTCCGACCGACTCGCCACCATCCTCGACGGTCGTCTGCCCGACTAGCCGGCGAGCACTTCCGGAGCCGGTGGCGGGGCGGAGTCATCCGACCAGGAAAAGGCTCCTCGGATCGCTGCCACCGCAGCCTCGGCGGCGGCCTCGGTGCGGGCGTGCACGGAGAACAGCGGGTCACCTTTTGCGACCCGGTCTCCGACCTGGCAGGCGAAGACGGCCCCGACCGCATGGTCGATCTCCTGGCCTTTTCGCAGTCGACCGGCGCCGAGCTCGAGACAGGCGCGCCCCACCTCGAGAGCATCGATCGAGGCGACGCCACCGTCTTCGGCGGCGGTGGCTCGGCGCACCACCGGCGCCTTCGGCAGCAGGTCGGGGTCGTCGATCAAGCGTGCATCTCCGCCCTGGAGCTCGACCAACCGGCGGAGCGTTCCGAGAGCTTCGCCATTGTGAAGGCGCTCTTCGAGGAGTGGTCTTGCATCGGCGAGATCATCCCTCTCGGTGAGCCCGGAAAGGCGGAGCATGTGGCCGGCCACCTGCACGCAGTGCTCGGCCAGGTCGCTCGGCCCTTCGCCCTGAAGGGTTTCGACCGCCTCTCGGACCTCGAGCGCATTGCCGACCGTGCGACCGAGCGGTTGATTGGTGTCGGAAAGAAGGGCGGTCACTCTACGTCCGGCGCCGCGGCCGATACCGATCATGATCTCGGCGAGCTCGCGCGCCTCGTCGACGTTGGGCATGAAGGCGCCGAGTCCGTACTTGACGTCGAGGACAATTCCGCGCGCTCCCGCAGCGATCTTCTTGCTCATGATCGAGCTGGCGATGAGCGGCTTGCTCGGGACGGTCGCGGTGACGTCGCGCAACGCGTAGAAGCGGCCGTCGGCCGGCGCCAGGTCGAGCGACTGTCCCGAGAGCACGATGCCGTGCCTCTGGAGCTGAGACTCGAACTCGTCGCTGCTGAGGTTGGTGCGGAACCCGGGGATGCTCTCCAGCTTGTCGATCGTGCCGCCGAAAGTCGAGAGGCCGCGACCCGACATCTTGGCGACTGGAACTCCGCAGGACGCGACCAGTGGCAGAACAATCAGGGTTGTCTTGTCACCGATGCCGCCGGACGAGTGTTTGTCGATCCGCGGCAGACCGGCGTCCGGCAGGTCGACAGTTTCGCCGCTTCGGACGAGCGCCAGGGTCAGCGCGAGCGTCTCGTCGGGGGTCATTCCGCGCAGATAGACGGCCATCAGCCAGGCGGCCGCCTGGTAGTCGGGTATGTCGCCGGCAACGTACGCGGCCACGAACCAGGCGATCTCCTCGTCAGACAGCGCGACCCCGTCTCGCTTTCGCTCGATGAGCTCGATGGCGTTCACTCGGGTCAATCTACCGCACGGCGCGGCGCTTCTTCTTGATATCCTGCGATCGCGACCCAGACCTTCATCGGGGCACTCGAACGCCCAGGAGACCCACCCCATGAAACGCCCGATCCCACAGACTTTCCGCTCCCTCCTCGTCGCTCTCACGATTGTCGCGCTGCCGACCGCCGCGTTCGCGCAGTTCGACGACGGCGGGCTCGGTCAGCAGACCCAGCGCGCCATGGAATCCGCGATGGACGACCTGTTCAACGCGGACCAAGGCCCGCCGACCGCCGAGTCGCTGCAAGAGAAGGTGGGCAAGGAGAAGGTCGACGCCTTCATCCAAAACGCGGTCGTGAAGCTGACCTTCCTGCCGGAGGGCGCCTACACCGCCGAGGCGCTCGAGGGGGGCGAGGTCATCTTCTTCAAGATTGGCAAAGAGAAGTTCACACCAAGCGAAGACGAGCAATATGCCGACGGTTGGCTGACCCGTACCGGGGAGTACAACCAGCCGAAGAAGGCGCAAAAGCTCGTCCTGCAGCTCAAGGCTGGCCCGACCGAGGTCACCGTGAACTGTCACAACAAGTACTCACAGTCCGAGCAGCCGATCACCTTCTACGTCGGCCCGCTGGATGGCCTCTTCTGTGTCGGTTTCACTGAAGAGGAGATGTCCGAGGGCGACGATCAGGTCGGCTGATCGGGCTGATCTGAGCCGTTGCACCACGGCCTGGCACGAGACACGCAAGCAGGTCGGCCAGGACAGGACAGGACTGCCAAGAAAACTTAGGAGCTATGAGCATGATTCGTCGCCAAGCACGTCATTTCGTCGCTATCGCACTGCCGATCCTGGCGGTGTTGGGAGTCGCTACGGCACAAGCACAGGACGGCTCGATCAAGATTGCCGTCGTCGATATTCAGGTTGTTGTCGGCCAATCGACAGCCGGCCAGGAACTCCAGCAGCGTCTCTCACAGTTCCAGCAGGCCGCCCAGCAAGAGCTCCGGCAACAGGCGGAAGCCATGCAGGCGCTGGGTCAGCAGGTGGCGTCAGCGACCGATCAGGCTGAGGCGGCTCGCCTCCGAAAGCAGTACGAGGACGAGACGCTGGCCGCTCAGCGCTTGCGCGACGACAAGCAGCGCGAGGGGCAGAAGATGCAGGAAGAGGGCTTGCGGGCGATCGAGAAGGAGATCGCGCCCATTTTCGAAGCCGTTCAGGCGTCCGAAGGCTACGATCTGATTCTTGCGCGGACCCCGGGGCTCACGCTCATGGTGAGCGATCGGGTCGACATCACTCAGCTGGTGATCGATCGCTACAACGCGGTCGAGTAGCGCTCGTAGAGGAGCAGCACCCGATCGGTCGGTAGTGAGTGCCAGCGTTGCCGGTCGCCTGACGGCCAGCGCGCAGAGAGGGCGTCGAGTTCCGACGCCTCGGCCAGACCGAAGTGCACGGCGGGGTCGTGGCTGGCACAGTAGCTCGATCCGCGTTCAGCGCGCCGCCGCCAGGTGTGTCCGCCGCTCTCGATCTCGAACTCGACTCCGGCTACCGGGGCCAAGTGCGGGCCAACACTCAGTAGCCGGCTCCAGGCCCCGTCCGACGCCTCGTTGCGCAGCAGGCGGGCCGGCGTGTTGTTGTCGACGGCGAGTACGTCCATGTCGCCGTCGCCGTCGAAGTCGCCGAAGGCGGCCGCGCGCGAGGTGGCCGCCACATCACTGAGACCGATCGCTGGCCGTTCCTCGAAGCGCCCTCCGGGTAGGCCTCGGAAGTACTGGTCCGGCTCCGCGAAAGGATCGTCTCCAGCCGCGACCCCTTCGGCCCGGCCCACCCGCCCGTTGACGACGACCAGGTCGAGGCGGCCGTCGTGGTCGAAGTCGGCAGCGCCGGCCCCGAAACCGGTGCGGCCGATACTGGGCGCTCCGAGGCCCCGAGCGGCGGTCACGTCGTCGAACCAGCCGCCGCGGTTCAGATAGAGGGTGTTGGTCTCGTCGCGGAGGTGCGTCATGAACAGGTCGGTCGCGCCGTCGCCGTCCAGATCGGCGGCGACAACTCCCATGCCCGCTTCGGCGGCGCCGGCGCGATTGACCGCAGTGCCCGTGATGAGCGCCTCGTTGACAAAGCGGCCCTCGCGCTGGAGCCAGAGCTGGTTGGGCATGCCGTCGTTGGCGACGAAGATGTCTGGACGTCCGTCGCGGTCGAAGTCGGCGACCGCCACGCCGAGCCCGTTGCCGAAGAATGCGTGGACTCCGGTTTCGACGGTGACGTCCTCGAAGGTGCCGTCGCCTCGATTCCGATAGAGCACGTCGGCCGCCGGTGCGTTGTAGTTGCTCGGGTGGCAGTAGTCGCGCTGACGTCCGCCGCTGAAGCACTCGATCTCGTTGCCCGGAGACCAGCGAACGTAGTTGACGACGAAGAGGTCGAGGTGCCCGTCGAGGTCGTAGTCCACGAAGGTTGCGCTGGAGCCCCAGCCGGGCTCACCGACTCCTGCAGAGTCGGTGACGTCCGCGAACGTGCCGTCGCCATTGTTGCGCAGGAGGGTGTTCGGGCCGACGTTGGTCACGTAGACATCGGGGTCGCCGTCGCCGTCGATATCACCGATCGCGAGCCCCATGCCGTAGCTGGCCTGGGGTGCGAAGGCGCTCTCGGTCACGTCTACGAAGCGCGTTCCGTCGTTCCGGTACAGCCGGTCGACCGGCCGTCGCACGTCGCTCTCTGAGTTGCCCGCGGCGAGTTCGCCGCCTTGCACGAGGTAGGCGTCGAGGTCGCCGTCGCCGTCATAGTCGAGCCAGCCCCCGCCTCCCGACATGATCTCCGGGAACCAGAGATTGGTGGAGACGGCTCGATGATGCCGGAAGTCGAGGCCGAGGTCAGACGCCGCGTCGGTGAAGGTCAGGGGCTGGCTGGCTGCCGGCGCTGAGAGCAGCAGGGCGAGAGCGGCCGCCTGAGCGGCCTGACGCGTCGCCGGCAGCTTCACTCCGTCGCTTCCTCGAGAAGCCGCTCGAGCTCGGCCAGGCTCGGGTTTTCCGGAGCGAGCGCTCGGGCCGCGTCGAGAGCACCTTGGGCGCCCTCTAGGTCATCGAGCGCGAGGTTCGCGTGGAACGTGAGGAGGTGAGCCGCCAGCAGGTCGGGCCAGACGCCCAGGGCACGGCGACTGTAGTTCAACGAGCTCTCGGCGTCGCCGCGTCGGAGCTCGAGGTTGGCGAGCGCGAGGTAGGGCTCCTGCTCTCGATAGTCGGCCGCCAACGCGGCCTCGAAACTGGAGATCGCGTCCGGCATGCGCCCGACCCGAAGCAGTGCGTTGGCACGAGCGATGTGGACCTTGGAGACCCCCGGCGCGCGTTCGACCGCGCGCTCGGTCCAGGCGAGGGCCTCGTCGCGGTGCCCCAGCCGATGGCTCAGTGCGGTCAAGTTCAGGTACGTCGAGAACTTGTCGGGGTCGACCGCGAGAGCACGCTCGAGTGCGGCTCGAGCCCGATCGAAATCTCGACCTCGCATGTAGGCGATCGCCAAGTTGTTCAGCGCCGTGATGTTCTGCGGGTGATCTCGCTCGACCGCCTGCAGATTTGCAATGGCCAGGTCGACCCTGCCTCGGGCGAGGAGCTCGCTGGCTCGGTCGAGGCGTGCGGTCATGTTGACGGCGTACGCCTCGAGGCGCTCCGTGAGGTCGTCGGGCAGACGGCGAGCCGTCGTGCCCTGGCCGCGGGCGAGGTGGGTGCGCGCTTCGTCGGCGCGCCCTGCCGCACGGTAGGCCTGCCCGAGCAGATAGTGAGCGCTGCGCTGGTCAGGCTCCAATCGCAGAGCGGCCTCGAGCTGGCGAATCGCCAGCTCGACGTCGCCGTCCCGCAAGAGAGCGTCGCCGAGACCGATGTGTCCCGCTGCGAGCCTATGGTCGACTTGAATGAGGCTCAGGAAAGTCGCCCGTGCGCTGCGTGTGTCCCCGCTCTCGAGTTGCGCGTGGCCGAGACGCTCGAGCGCGGGGGCGTGGTCGGGGAAGCGAGCAGCCAGCTCTTCCAACTCCGTGAGCGCGGCCGTGAAGTCGCCGCTCTGACGCAGGGCGACCGCCAGGTGGAGTCGCCAGTGCGGATTCTGAGGGTCGAGACGGTGCGCCTCGGCGTAGGCGGCCCGTGCGCCCTCCCAGAGGCCGTTGGCCTCGTGCCCGATCGCGAGGTCGCCGTGCGCCTCGGCCGATTGGGGGTGATCCTCGACCGCTTGCTGAAGTTCGGCGAGCAGTCGAGTCACAGCGGGATCGATGCCCTCGTGTCTCGCGACCTCGGGAGCGTCGCTCGCCGCAATCAGCACCGAGAGGAACAACAGGAGGCTGGTCATCTCCGCCTCAGAAGCGCAGCAGAGCCGACGCCCAGTGGAACCCGGCGCCGAAGGCCGTCAGCAGGACGAGGTCGCCGCGCTCGATTCGACCCTGGGCCCGTGCCTGGGAGAGCCCCAGGGGGACCGAGGCCGAGCCTGTGTTGCCATAGTCCTCGATGTTGACGAAGAGCTGTTCCTCGCCCAGACCCAGCGACTTGCCGACCGCGTCGATGATGCGGCGGTTGGCCTGGTGTGGAATGACGAGCGCCAGGTCTTCGACCGACTTGCCCACCTGGTCGAGCACCTCTCGCGACGCCTGTCCCATGCGCTTGACGGCCTCGCGAAACACCTCTCGGCCGTGAAACTCGATCGCCATGTGCTCGCCTCGTTGGGCGCCCTCGAGCGAGAAGGGGAGTCGGGTGCCACCCGAAATGCGGGCGAGAATTTCGGCACGACTCCCGTCGGTGCCTGCGCTCGTGGCCAGTACCCGGACCGCCTCGTTCGACTGACCGACGACCACCGCACCGGCGGCATCGCCGAACAGCACACAGGTGGAGCGGTCGGTCCAGTCCATCAGGCGCGTCAGAAGCTCGACGCCGACGATCAAGATGCGCCGCCCGAGACGCTGCGCTGCACGTGCGACGCCGATGTCCAGAGCGAGTACAAAACCAGCACAGCCGCTACCGCCGAGGTCGTAGGTCGGAACCTCTCGGGCTCCGAGCCTGTGCTGCAGGAACGCCGCGGTGTCCGGGGTGTAGACCTCGGGAGTGTCCGTCGCGATGACGATCTCGTCGATATCCGCCGGCTCGAGCCCAGCATCTTCGAGTGCGGCCTTGGCCGCCTCCGCGGCCATATCGACGGTCGTTTCGGAGCTGGCGGCGACCCGGCGGCGTTTGATCCCTGTC
Organism: Candidatus Multivoradales bacterium; assembly: GCA_965212505.1. Lineage (GTDB taxonomy): Bacteria > Acidobacteriota > Thermoanaerobaculia > Multivoradales > JAHEKO01 > JAHEKO01. Next base: position 2,341,647 of record OZ243123.1, on the reverse strand, counting down.
CGGGTGGTGATCCACTCGTCCGAGGTGTCGACGTGCTCTGCCCAGTCTTCGTTGGTCATCACCCGCTCGGGTGTATAGCTACCGAAACCGAGGATGCCGATGGTGTGATCGCCCATGGCGAAGAAGTCTAACCCGCCTCCGCCCAGAGCGGCACGAGCTCGAACCGGTCCACGTCCACCAACCCGCGGTCGGTGAGCTTGAGGCTCGGAATCACCTCGAGCGCCAGGAAACTCATCGCCATGAACGGGTCGTGCAGTCTGGAACCGAGTCCTCGAGCCGCCTCGAGTGCGGCGTCGAGTTGATTGCGCACCTCTTCGATCGGCAGGTCGCTCATCAGGCCCGCCAGCGGCAGCGCGACTTCCGAGAGGATCGCCGAGCCCTCGGCGACCACCATGCCGCCGCCGAGCTCTTGCGCGCGCCGGCCGGCGGCGAGCATCGACTCGTCGTCGGCGCCGATGACGACCAGGTTGTGGTGGTCGTGGGCGACGGAGGAGGCGAGCGCGCCTCGCTCGAGGCCGAGGCCCCGCACGAAGCCCTTGCCGATCGCTCCGGAAGCGCGGTGGCGCTCGATCACCACCATCTTCAGGAGGTCGCGCTCCGGGTCGGCGACGGCCTGTCCGTCTTCGACCTTCGGCTGTTCGAGAAGCTGCTCCGTGACCAGCTGGTCAGGGATCGCGCCGATGACTCGAATCGACCCCCTCTCGGCCGGGATTTGCAGGTCGACCTTCTCCCAAGAGATATTCATCGTGCTGCGCAACGGGTGCACGTGCCGCTCGCCGGCGGCATCAACCATCGAGCCGTCGCGTGCGACCACGCGGCCGCCTCGGAGTACGAGATGCGGGGCTGGCGCCTGGAGATCCTCGAAGGCGATGATGTCGGCGCGACGGCCCGGTGCGATAACGCCGCGATCGTGAAGGCGGAAGTAGGCCGCGGTGTTGCAGGTCGCCATGCGAATGGCGAGGATCGGGTCGACGCCCTCTTCGATGGCGGTTCGAACCATGAAGTCGATGTGTCCTTCGTCGAGAAGATCGGCGGGTTGACGATCGTCGGTGCAGAGACAAATCCGGTGGTGGTTTTCGGGGGTGACAAGGGGCAGCAGGGTTCTCAGGTTCCTGGCGTTGGTCGCCTCGCGAATGAAGATCGTCATGCCGAGGCGCAGCTTCTCGCGCGCCTCCTCGACGGTGGTGCACTCGTGGTCGGACTGGATACCGGCCGCGGCGTACGCCATCAACTCCTTGCCGGTCAGCCCTGGACAGTGCCCGTCGATCACCTTTCCGTCGAACACGCGTAGCTTCTCGAGCACCTCGGGGTCGCCGTGGACGACGCCGGGGAAGTTCATCACTTCGGCCAGGCCGAGCACCCAGGGATCGGTCTGGAACGGGGCGAGGTCGTAGCTCTTCAGAACCGCGCCGCTGGTCTCCATGTGGGTGGCCGGCACGCAGGACGATGCCATCACGTACATGCTCAGCGGGCCGCGTTTGGCGTTTTCGAACATGAAACGGATGCCATCCAGCCCCAGAACGTTGGCGATCTCATGCGGATCGGTAACGACCGTCGTCGTACCGCGAGGCACGACCGCTCGAGCAAACTCCGCAGGCGGTACGAGACTGCTCTCGATGTGGACGTGAGCGTCGATGAATCCGGGGCTCACGTAGGCGCCGTCGAGATCGATGACCTCGTGTGCGTCGTAGTCGCCGAGACCCACGATGCGTGAGCGCACAACGGCGACGTCGGTTTCGAGGATCTCGCCGCTGTCGACATTCACGACGCGGCCGTTTTTGAGCAGTAGCTCCGCGGGCTCGTCGCCGCGGGCGTAGCGCAGGATTTCGTCGAGATTCACAGTCGCAGACTATCAGGTACCGTGACGGTACTCTGTAGTGCAAAGTACTTGACGGCAGCGAAATAGACCTCTAGTCTAGGCGACCATGCCGAATCCACAGCCGGCCGACCGGCCCGAGATGGCGCAGCCGGATGCTCTGCATTCGCGGGCCATGGACAACCTTCGGTTCATTCGGGAGACGATGGAGTCGTCGGCCTCGTTCACGTCGGTTCCAGGGTGGGGCGGGATGGGGATGGGCGCGATCGCTCTCATCGCGGCCACCGTCGCCTCGCGCCCGTCGTTCAGTTCGTCCTGGTTTGTCATTTGGATCGCAGCGGCGCTTGCCGCCTCGTTGATCGGTGGCGGAGCGATGGTGCTCAAGGCGCATGGACGAGGCGAGCGCCTCTCGCGGGGCGTTGGTCGTCGGTTCCTCCTTGGACTCCTGCCGCCGATTGCCGCCGCGCTTGTTCTGACCTGGGTGCTGTTCGATGCCGGCGCAGGGGAAGCGATTCCCGGGACGTGGCTGCTGCTCTATGGCGTCGGCGTCGTCACGGGGGGCACCTTTTCGGTTCGACCGATCCCGATCATGGGTGGGCTCTTCATGGGGCTCGGGGTCGCTGCGCTCGTCGGTCCCGAAGGCTGGGCGAACCCGCTCCTCGGGGCGGGATTTGGTGGCCTTCATGTCGTCTTCGGAGCAATCATCGCGAGGTGGCACGGTGGCTAAGAGACCCGCGACATCGGACCACACAGATCCGGCAACGCCCGAAGGGAAGAGCAAGCTGCGAGGTGTAGCTGGGTATCTCGCCGATCCGAAAGCTCGCGACTTCGATCGCCTGGTCTACGAGCGGGTGAGGCTGGGGATCCTGAGCGCGCTGGCGGTCAATGAGCGGCTCTCCTTCAGCGAACTGAGGCAGCTTCTCGAGACGAGCGACGGGAACCTCAGCGTGCACGCTCGGAAACTCGAGGACGCGGGGTACGTCGACTGCAGTAAGAGTTTCGAGGGGCGCCTCCCGAAGACTGAATACCAGTTGACGCGGTGCGGCCGCGCCGCGTTGGAGCGCTACCTGGATCACATGGAAGCGCTGATCCGGGCGACCCGATCGGAGTAGAGGCGAGGTTGTCAGGAAGCGAAGGTGATTGTGTATGTCTCAGAGCTTTGTAATGCAAAGTGATGGCTCGTTTGACCACGGGCCTCATGTCGCCATCATTCTGGATGGCAACGGTCGATGGGCGATGAGGCGAGGCCTGCCGCGTCCCGCCGGACATCGCGCGGGGGTGCGAGCGGTGCGGCGGATCGTCGAGGAGGCAGGCCGGCAGGGTGTTGCGGCGCTGACGCTCTTTGCCTTCTCTTCCGACAACTGGCAACGGCCCCGCTTGGAGGTGGAGGCGCTCATGGCTCTGTTCGAGAGGTATCTCTCGACCGAGGTCGATCGAGCGTGCCGACACGGCCTGCGTCTCAATGTCATCGGACGCCGTGATCGGCTGCCGAGGGCGTTGGTTGATGCCATCGAGGACGCTGAGAAGGCCACCGCCGCCGGTTCGCACATGCTCCTGCGGATTGCGGTCGACTACTCGGCGCGCCAGATGCTGGCGCAAGCGGCACGTGCCTTGAGCCTCGATGAACCGGAGCTCGAGGGTTGCGAAGCCGACGCCGAGCGCCTCAACGAGGCGTTGGAGGTTTGCATGCACTCGGTTTCGGCAGTGCCGCCCGTCGATCTCTTGATTCGAACCTCGGGCGAGCAGCGGCTCAGCGACTTCCTACTCTGGGAGTCGGCGTACGCCGAGCTCTATTTCTCGTCGGCCCTGTGGCCCGATTTCGGGCCGACCCATCTGGTCGATGCCCTGGCCGAGTTCGCTGGGCGTGAGCGTCGTTTTGGTTGCCTTCCGATGACGGGTTCCGCACCTACCTGTCGATCGATCTAGAGAGGAGAGTTGCGTGAGTCCACGTCGCCAGATCGCCCTCTTGTGCAGCGTCGCGGACGATGAGCGCGCTTTGAGGAGGAGAGCGCCCCCAGGCGCCGCCGGGTACCCGCTTCGAGAGGTGTCGACCGGCGCGGCGAATCGGCTGCGTGACGGCGTTCCTGGCCTCGGCTCGAAACGGCAAGCCCCCTGCAGCGGTTGACATCTCCGGGTCTCCTGTAGTCCGATGCGGTGTGGCCTGGATAGAGACCGTTCCACCCGACCGTGCCGAAGGGTTACTCGAACGCCTCTACGCGGCGGCGATCAAGCGTGCCGGCAAGGTGTTCAACGTCCTTCGCATCCAGAGTCCGCGGCCGAAGGTCCTGCGGGCCTCGACGCAGCTCTACATCGAAGTCATGCACTCGGAGGAGAACGGACTCAGCAGAGCACAACGCGAGATGATCGCGACGGTTGTCTCCCGCTGTAACAAGTGCTTTTACTGAACAACCGCGCACGCGGAAGACCTCCGGGTTGAGGTCGAAGGGCAGGAAGGGAGCGACGCTCTGGTCGAAGCGATCGCTTGGGACTACCGGCAGGCTGATCTGTCCGAGGCCGATCGAGGAATGCTCGAGTTTGCTGAGAAGCTCACGCTGATGCCGCAGGAGATGAGCCGCTCGGACGTCGAGCGACTCCGGTCCCTCGGTTTCGAAGATGGAGCGATTCACGACATCGTTCAGGCGGCGGCTCTGTTCAACTACTACGATCGCCTCGCGGACGGCATGGGCATCGATCCGGAGCCCGAGTGGAATCCGCGACCCTCGAACTGGTAGGCGGTCGGCTATCATCGGGGACGACGCCGAATCGATGAACGGGCAAACGGTCAGCCTCCGCTTCGAGAGCTTCGAAGCGTTCCTGAATGCGTGCGAAGAGCGCGTATCGGAAGATGGCGTTTTCTTGAGTACCGACCAAGAGGTCACGGTCGGCGAGACGGTGCGATTCGATCTCGGGATCGACGACGAGTTCCCGATTCTGCGCGGCAGCGGCGAGGTGGTGCGCGTGGTCGACAAGCAGCGCGGAGGTCCAGGTCTCGCGGTACGTTTTGTCGACCCGGACAGCGCGACCACGACCCTCGCGCGACAGATCGTGTCGCGCCAGCAGCGTCGGTCACGAGCCGTCTACGACCTGGAAGGGGACGAGGCGGTGCCGATCGGCACGCTCGACCTGCCGAAGCTCGCCGACGACTCGGTGGCGCCCGCGTCGCCAGAGGATGGCTCCGAGGCCTCGGCCATGCCGACGCCGACGCCGACCACCGCCGTCGACCAGCTGATCGTCGCCGCCGGCGAGCCGGGCGACGATCTGCCCGAGGAGCCGGTAGAGAGCGCGACGTCGGAGCCCGACGAGCTGCCGACCGAACTGGAGGCCGACCCGGGTCCAGTGTCGACTCCTATCGAGACGCCTGCGGAGATCACGCCAGTTCACCCGTGGGAGATGGATCCCGAGACGACGCAGAAGAAGAGCGGTGGCAGACTCTTCTGGCTCCTCCTGGTGCTCCTCGCGTTGCTGGCCGCGGGTGGCTACTGGCAGCGGGACGCCCTGCGCGGCCTGGTGGCCGGTTCGTCCGCGTCGAGTGCCGAGACGGTCGCCCTCGCCGAAGAGCCGGTGACCGCCGAGCCCGCGACGTCGGCCGAAGAGGAGGCCGTCGTGGAGCCCGAGGCGCCGACCGAGGCGGAACCAGAACCTGCGCCGCTCGAGCCCCTCACTCGCATCGACGAGATTCGGTGGACGAGCACCGCTGGAGCGAGCGTGCTCGAATTGGTCGCGGACGGAGCTTTCTCTCCGGAGGGGCACTCCGTCGAAAGGCTGTCGGATCCGCCGCGGCTGGTGATCAAGGTGACCGGCGTCACCGCTCCGCTGGCTCGAGCCAACCTCGCGGTCGGTACCTCCGAGATTGTCGGTGTGCGGACAGGTCTGCACGGTACGCCGCCCAGCTCGGCGCTGCACGTGGTTGTGGATCTTGCAGACCCCACGGCGCAGGCGGACGACGCGCAGATCGACGGAGCGCGACTTCGGGTGCGCGTGGCGTCGGGCGCTGTCGACCCGTAGATCGGGCGGTTCGAGGCTTCGCCGGCGGGGTAGAATGCCCGCGAATAACCCGCGCCTCAGTGCGCGATGGAGGTTGCGAGAGTGCCTTACAGTGAGTTGATGGTTGGACCGATGCGCGCCGAGCTCTCGAGCGCCGGTTTCGAAGAGCTCAGGACCGCCGAAGACGTCGACCGATTCATGGCGGACAAGGAAGGCTCAGCCCTGCTGGTGCTGAACTCGGTTTGCGGTTGTGCCGCGGGTCAAGCGCGCCCGGGCGTTCGCAAAGCGGTCGAACACGGCGTCCGGCCCGATCGTCTGGCGACCGTCTTCGCCGGGCAAGATGTCGAGGCCACCCAGCGCGCACGTGCCTACTTTGGCGATATCCCGCCGAGCAGTCCGAGTGTCGTGCTCTTCAAAGACGGTGAAGTGATCTACTTCGTGCCGCGCCATCGGATTGAGAGTCGTTCGGCGGAGGATGTCGCGACGGACCTGACGTCGGCATTCGATCGCTACATCGCGGCGACCGCTCCCGCCTGAGGTCGACCATGACACCGGTCTTTCATCCCGGTCATCACGAGCTGCACGGGATCACGGTTGTGGTCGACACGCAGGGGCCCGAGATCTTTGTCGGGCGTTGCGACGACATGGACGATCAGCGGGTGATCCTGCTCGACGCGGACGTGCACTCCGACGGAGACGACGGCCGGTCGAAGAACGACTATGTCGAGCGGGCGGCGCAATTCGGTGTGTTCAAGAAGTTTGATCGTGTCGAGGTGCCGCGCGGCCAGGTGACCTCGATTCGGCGCTTGGGAGAGCTGTGATGTGGGTGGCGATCGGAGCGCTGGTCTGCGCTCTGGCAATCGCTGCCGGGGCGTTCGGCGCTCACGGGCTCGAGGCTCGCCTGGACCAGCGGTCGCTCGCACTCTGGGAGACCGCCGCGAAGTACTTGATGTACTCCGGTTTTGGCCTGGTTGCGGTCGGACTCGTCGGCCGCGTGATGGAGCGCCCGGTCGACGGCGCGGGATGGTCACTTCTCGTCGGAGCGGCAATCTTCTCTGGCACGGTTGCCATCCTTGCGCTCGGCGGACCGAGGTGGCTCGGGGCGATCACTCCGATCGGCGGCCTGCTGATGATTGCGGGCTTCGTCTTGCTGGCGTTTGGCGCCTTCAAGGGCTAGGCCTCGAGAGGCGATTTGAGAACTCTCGGCAGCCGACTGGCCGGCTGAAGCTACCCGTTTGCGGCCATAGCGGACGAGCCGATACCATCCGCTCGAAAGGGAGGACTACGTCTATGGCCAACGGAATCGTCCGGATTCCTGAGCCGGTCAACGAGCCCGTCCGCTCGTACGCACCGGGAAGTTCTGAAAAAGCATCACTCAAGCGCCGCCTCGACCAGATGCTGGGCGAGCGCGTGGAGATTCCGCTCATTATCGGCGGCGAAGACGTCACGACGGGGAACCTCGGCGAAGCCGTTTGCCCGCACGATCACGGGCACGTGCTCGCGAGCTTCCATCAAGGTGGTGAGGCCGAGGTAGAACGGGCTATTCAGGCTTCGCAGAGCGCCTGGCCCGCCTGGTCGGACATGGCCTGGGAGGCGCGTGCGGGCGTTCTGCTCAAGGCGGCGGACCTGCTGGCCGGGCCGTGGCGCGACACGATCAACGCGGCGACTATGTTGAACCAGTCGAAGACGGTCTATCAGGCCGAGATCGACGCCGCGGCAGAGCTGGTGGACTTCTGGAAGTTCAACGCCCACTACATGCGCGAGATCTATGAGGGCCAGCCGGGGTCGATGGCGGGTCTGTGGAACCGCATGGAATATCGGGCTCTCGAAGGATTCGTCTTCGCAGTCTCGCCATTCAATTTCTCGTCCATTGGCGGGAACCTGGCGACCGCGCCGGCGCTGATGGGCAACACGGTGCTCTGGAAGCCGGCCTCGACCGCGGTGCTCGTGGGCTACTACCTCATGCGCCTGCTCGAGGAGGCGGGCCTGCCGCCGGGGGTCATCAACTTCGTACCCGGGCGGGGGAGCCAGATCGGCAATCCGGTACTCGCGAGCGAGCACCTGGCCGGCATTCACTTCACCGGTTCAACCGGGACCTTCCAGAGCATGTGGAAGCAGGTGGCCGAGAACATTTCGGTCTATCGCAGCTATCCGCGCATTGTCGGCGAGACCGGCGGCAAGGACTTCGTCTTCGCCCACCCGAGCGCCGACGTGGACGCAGTGGTGACCGCGCTCGTTCGCGGCGCCTTCGAGTACCAGGGGCAGAAGTGCTCCGCCGCCTCACGCGGCTACATTCCAGCTTCGCTCTGGGAGGGCGTGCGCGCCGGTATGGTCGAGCAGGTGGGCTCGATCGCCATGGGAACGCCGACCGATTTCCGCAACTTCATGGCGGCGGTGATCGACGAGAGCGCGTTCGACAGCATCATGGGGTACATCGATCACGCGAAGGCCTCGGACTCGATGGAGATTCTGGTCGGCGGTAACGGCGACAAGTCGACGGGCTACTTCATCGAACCCACCGTCGTCGTCACCACGGACCCGCATGCCAAACTGATCTGCGAGGAGATCTTTGGTCCGGTCCTGACGCTCTACGTCTACGACGACGACGACTTCGAGGCCACGCTCGAGTTGTGTGACACCGCGAGCCCGTATGCGCTGACCGGTGCGATCTTCGCGCGCGATCGCGGCGACATCGAAGCGATGAGCGCCGCCCTTCGCCACAGCGCGGGCAACTTCTACATCAACGACAAGCCGACCGGAGCGGTGGTCGGCCAGCAGCCGTTCGGCGGTGGCCGAGCCTCGGGAACCAACGACAAAGCGGGCTCGGCGGCGAACCTGACGCGCTGGACGTCGATGCGGACGATCAAAGAGACGTTCGTGCCGCCGACCTCGTACGAGTATCCCCACATGGGAGAGGAGTAGGGCGGCGCGATTTTGGACGTCCGGACGCATGCGGAGATCGATCCCGAACTCTCCGGCACACCGATAGAGGTCGGGGACGGCTTCGCGCGCGTCGAGCTGGCGACCACCGAGAGGATGGCGGCCGACGAGCGCGGCCTCGTGCACGGTGGCTTCATTTTCTCGCTCGCGGACCACGCGGCGATGTTGGCGGTGAACCACCCCAACGTTGTCCTCGGCCGCGCGGAGAGCCGGTTCCTCAGGCCGGTGACGGTCGGCGAGCGGGTGGTGGCGGTCGCGCGGCTGGCGGCCGAGGAGGGCAACCGCCGACGGGTGGACGTCGAGGTCGAAAGCGCGGAAGGCGTCTCCGTGTTCGCCGGTGAGTTCGTCTGCTACACACCTGAGAGGCATGTGCCGGATCGTGCCGCGCGTGCCGATTGATGCACGGTGGCGACCACATCGGTGAGGTGCTGCGGGCACACGGCGTCGGCTTCGTGTTCACCCTTTGCGGTGGCCACATCTCGCCGATTCTGGTCGGGGCGAAGTCGCGCGGTATTCGGGTCGTCGACGTTCGACACGAGGTGGACGCGGTCTTTGCAGCCGATGCCGTCGCACGGCTGAGTGGCGTTCCCGGGGTCGCGGCGGTGACCGCTGGACCCGGTGTCACGAACACCATCACCGCGGTCAAGAACGCACAGCTAGCGCAGTCGCCGGTGGTTGTGCTCGGAGGTGCCACGGGCACCATCTTGGAAGGGCGCGGCTCTCTCCAGGACATCGATCAGATGGCGCTGATCGAGCCGCACGTCAAGTGGGCGGCACAGGTCCGCCGGGTTCGTGATCTGACATCGGTGATCGACGAGGCGCTCTATCGCTGTCGCACCGGCGTTCCCGGGCCGGTTTTTGTCGAATGTCCGGTCGATCTCCTCTACGCGGAGTCGACGGTTCGCGACCTCTACGCGTCAATGAGCGGGGGCGGCAAGGGCATCGCGGGCAGGGCGGTCTCCTGGTATCTGAAGCGGCATGTCGACGGTCTGTTCCGCGGAGCCGCCGGAGTCGAGACGCCCTCGGCGCGTCGACCCGAGCCGATGGAACCCGCGCGCCGCGAAGTGCGGCGGGCGGCCCGGCGACTCGCTCGCGCCGAGCGGCCGGTGCTCCTGGTCGGCAGCCAGGCGCTGCTGGAAACGGAGTCGGTCGACGAACTGGTCGCTGCGATCGAGCGTCTCGGGTTGCCGACCTATCTTTCGGGTACCGCGAGGGGGCTCCTGGGTGCTGGCCATCCGCTCCAGCTGCGGCACCAGAGGACGCGCGCGCTGGGCGAGGCGGACCTGGTTATTCTCGCCGGCGTTCCCAACGACTTTCGCCTCGGCTACGGCCGGCAGGTGCGGCGTCGCGCTGTGATGATCTCGGCGAACAGAAGCGCCGAGGATCTCAACTTGAATCGACGCCCGACGATCGGGCTGCTCGCCGATCCGAGCCGCTTCGTGCGCGAGCTCGCCCGGGCGGCCAGCCCCTCGGCGACTCGTTCCGAATGGCTAGCCAGCCTGCGCGAACGAGACGAGCAGCGCAACCGACAGATTGCCGAACAGGCTGAGGCCGAAACGGAGTACGTCAATCCGATTCACCTCTGCCGCGAGGTGGAAACCCTGCTGCCTGCCGACAGCGTTCTAGTGGTGGATGGCGGCGACTTCGTGGCGACCGCCTCGTACGTCGTTTCGCCTCGGGCGCCCCTCTCATGGCTCGATCCGGGCGCCTTCGGAACGCTCGGTGTCGGGGGAGGGTTCGCCATGGGCGCGAAGCTCTGTCGACCCGAGGCGGAGGTATGGCTGCTCTACGGAGACGGCTCGGCCGCCTATAGCTTGGCGGAGTTCGATACCTATGTGCGACATGGCCTGCCGGTCATCGCGGTCGTCGGCACCGACGCCAGCTGGGCACAGATCGCACGGGAGCAGGTCGAGATGTTGGGCGACGACGTCGGCACCGTTCTGCGCAGGACCGACTACCACGTCGTTGCTGAGGGCTACGGCGGCAGGGGACTCCTGCTCGACCGGCCTGAGCGGGTGAAAGAGGTACTGCAGGAGGCACAGGAGATCGCCGCGGCCGGCACTCCGGTGCTCGTCAACGCCTGGATCGGAAGCACCGACTTCCGCAAGGGCTCGATTTCGATGTGAGTGACCACGCTCGTTCTTGGGAGGCAATTCGATGTCCAAGTGGACTTTGCTGATCGCGCTCTTTGTCGCGCTGGTCGCTCCGATGGGAGCGGAGGAGGCGGGTCTCACCGCCAGACAACTCGTTACCTTCGACAGGATCTTCGATCCCCAGGTTTCGCCGGACGGGGGGTCGATCGCCTTCGTGCGGCGCCAGACCGACATGGAAGCGGACAAGGGGCGAACGGACCTCTGGCTGATCCAGACCGACGGCACGGGCCTTCGCCGTCTCACGCGGAATCCGCTCTCGGACACGAGCCCGCGTTGGTCGCCGGACGGGAAGTTTCTCTACTTCTTGTCGGGTCGATCCGGCTCGAGTCAGATCTGGAAGCTGCGACTGTCCAACGACAAGATCGTGCAGGTCTCCGACCTGCCGGTCGGCATAGCCAACCTGGTGGTGGGTCCCCGAGGCAAGCGCCTGGCGTTCTCGGCCGAGGTCTTCCCCGACTGTTCGAGTCTCGCCTGCACCACCGAGCGGTTGGAGGCTCGCGCTGCGAGCCCGGTCAGCGGTCGCCTCTACGACTCGATGTTCGTGCGGCACTGGGACACCGTCGAGGACGGGCTGCGATCCCACCTCTTCGTCATGAGCAGTGCAGGAGGCGGGGCTCGAGACGTCACCTCGGGGCTCGACGCCGACGTGCCGTCGAGCCCCTTCGGTGGCGCCGAGGAGCTCGCGTTCTCACCCGACGGTGAGGAGATCGTCTACACGGCGCGCGTCTCCGGCTCGGCCGAGGCCTGGTCGACCGACTTCGACCTCTACCGGGTGCCGGTGGACGGTTCGAGGGAAGCGCGAGGCTTGACCACCGACAACGAGGCCTGGGACACCCAGCCGGTCTTCTCGCCGGACGGCAAAACGCTCGCGTACCTCGCGATGACCCGAGCCGGTTTCGAGTCGGACCGGTTGAGAATTCGCCTGATGGATTGGGCGACGGGCGAAATGCGCACCCTGACAGAAGGGTGGGATCGTTCGCCGGGTTCGATCCTGTTTTCGAAAGATGGCGGGACCATCTACGCGACCGCCGGCGATGTGGGCGAGGTGGGACTGTTCGCGATCGATACCGAGAGCGGTGCGGTCGAGAAGGTGCTCGATGGCGGACATGTGCGCTCGCCGGGGATTGCCGGGGATCGTTTTATCTACGGTCTCGATCATCTGCAGTCGCCGGTCGAGCTTTACAGCGCAGCGATCGACGGCTCCGATCGGAAGCAGATCACTCAGATCAACGCGAACCGCTTGGCGGAGATCGCCATGGGCGAGTACGAGCAGTTCTCGTTTGCCGGTTGGAACGACGAGACCGTCTACGGCTACCTGATCCGCCCTGCCGATTTTGATCCGTCGCGTCGGTACCCGCTCGCGTTTCTCATTCACGGCGGACCTCAGGGCTCCTTCGACAACGACTTTCACTACCGGTGGAATCCCCAGGTTTACGCCGGCGCCGGCTATGCGGCGGTCATGATCGACTTCCATGGCTCGACCGGCTACGGCCAGGCGTTCACCGACTCGATAACGGGCGACTGGGGTGGCAAACCGCTCGAAGATCTGCAGAAGGGCATGGCGGCCGTGTTGGAGCGCTATCCATGGATCGACGGTGATCGCGCCTGCGCCTTGGGCGCTTCGTACGGCGGCTACATGATCAACTGGATCGCCGGCAACTGGCCCGATACCTTCCGATGCCTGGTCAACCACGATGGGGTCTTCGAGCACCGGATGATGTACTACTCGACGGAGGAGCTCTGGTTCCCGGAGTGGGAGCACGGTGGGCCGTACTGGGAGAATCCGGAGGGCCACGAGAAGCACAACCCGGCGCTCCATGTCGACAAGTGGAAGACACCGATGCTCGTGATCCACGGCGCTCTGGACTTCCGGGTTCCGGAGACGCAGGGCTTCGCCGCGTTTACCGCCCTTCAGCGCAGCGGCATTCCGAGCCGTTTCCTCTACTTCCCGAACGAGAACCACTGGGTTCTGCGGCCCAACAACAGCATCTTTTGGCACGAGACCGTGCTCGACTGGCTCGACCAGTGGACCTCGGAGGCGATCGATGAGGAGTAGCGACCTCGTGGTGTTGGCCATCGTTTCGATCGCCCTGGCCTGCTCGGCACCCGAGCCGGGCGGCGAGAGGACAAACGTCGCCCCGCCAGGGCCGATCGACCTCACCAACTATCGGCTCGTGGATCTCACCCACACCTACGATGAGGACACCGTCTACTGGCCGACGTCGCCCTCTGAGTTCGAGCTCGAGCAGCTTGCTTACGGAGAGACCGATGCGGGCTTCTTCTACGCGGCCAACGCCCTGTCGACGCCCGAGCACGGCGGGACCCACCTCGACGCTCCGATCCACTTTGCCGCAGATCGTTGGACGACCGACCAGGTGCCGCTGGAACGGCTCATCGGTCCTGCGGTTGTGCTCGACGTCACCGAGCGAGCGGTGGCCGACGCCGACTATCGGCTGTCACTCGAGGACGTGACGGCGTGGGAGGAGCGGCACGGCGACGTGCCGGCGGGTGCGATCGTGCTCCTCCGGACCGGTTGGAGCGCACGCTGGCCCGACGCGGCTGCCTATCTCGGCGACGACACTCCCGGCGACGCCTCGAATCTGCACTTCCCGTCCTTCGGTGGGGAGGCGACGCGCCACCTGGTCGAGACCCGGCGGGTCAGCGTGTTGGGAGTCGACACGGCAAGCATCGACCACGGACCGTCGCGCGACTTCATTGTGCACCGGATCGCCAACGAGGCAAACGTACCTGGGCTCGAAAACCTGACGGGGCTCGAGGAGCTCCCGGCAGTCGGCGCCTGGGTGATCGCGCTCCCGATGAAGATCGGCGGCGGTTCCGGCGGCCCCGTGCGAATCGTCGCCCTGGTGCCCGAGGTGTCGGTCGTGCCGTCGCCGGGCTAGTCGTCGTAGCCGGTGAGCTCAGCGTAGCCGAAGCCTCTGAGGTCGGGGTCGTGCAGATCTCGAAATTCGACCGCGCCCTCCCAGTAGCGGAAGGTGTGAGCCATCTCCTGGTCAGCAACCAGCGGCACGATCTCGAGCTCCAGTGCCGCTTCGGGCAGCTTCAACGTCCAGGCCGCTGGATAGGTCGTGCCGGTGGTCGGGCTCGTCCACGTGGCGGTCGTGCGGAGCGTCCAGGTGGACGGCGGTAGAGGGGTCGAGGTGCCGTCGGCGGCAACCAGGCGACCCGCGCTGTGCACGTCTGCTGTCCCTCCGTCGCGTCGAATCTGGTAGATCATGAGGTCGCGACCGTCGTCGAGCTGAAGCGAGAACCAGTCCCAACCGATCTGGCCCTCCTCGAGCACGCTCGTACTCCATTCGCGGTCCATCCAGCTCGCACCTTCGACCTCGATCGTCCGTCCATCGACGCTGAGGCGGCCTCGGGTCGGCATACGGGTGTGCGAGTAGTAGTACGAGGCGTTTCCCGGCGTAGAGCCTTTGCGGCTCAAGCCCTCGTCTCCTTGGAGGACCGCCGGCTTGCCAAGGGCGAGCTCGAGATCGATCGCCGCTCCCTGGTCGGCGGCTCGAAGCCGCATGCCCGTGTCGCTGGCTTCGGCGGACCAGCCCTCGAGCCAGACGCGAAAGGGTTTGGCCTGGGCGCCCGCCAAGCCGGCGGCGCCGCGCGCGAAGCGCTCGTGCGCGACGAATTGATCTGCACTCACGTCGGTGACGGCGAAGTGAGCCATGAAGACTCGGTCCGCGCCCCAGCGCGAGGATCTCTCGAGGCGATCGGGGGTCAGCGCTGTTTTGAAGAATGTGAGCTGGTATCCGTAGCGGCGGCCGTCACCGCCGCTCAGATTGCCGGTGTAGTACCACCATTCCGTTCGGAAGGGCTCGTGTGGCCCGTGATCGAGCGGAAAGCGGAAGTCGCGCGGCTCGACAGCCTGCGCGAAGCCCTCCGTAACCGCGCCACCGAGCATGTCGCTGACACGTAGAGGTTGGGGTGCCTTCTGAGGTGGCGCATCGCCGCAACCGCCCAGGAGCAGTGCCAGGAGCGAGACAAACAGAATTCGAAGCATCATTCGGAACGGAGCGCCTCGGCGGGAGAGGTTCGAGCCATCCGATAGGCAGGGTAGGCCCCCGCAAGCAGAGAGGCGCCGATGGCGATCGCCAGGGCGAGCCAGAACGGCTCTGGATCGAGTTGCATCTGGAGTGTCCAACCGAAGGCGCGTCGATTGATGACGTAGATCATCACCGCCGCCGTGGCGATTCCGACCGGCATCGCGAGCAGGCCTGCGATCAGACCCATGAGCCCAGTCTGACTACAGACCAGGCCCCAGACCTGCGCAGGGGTCAGGCCCTGGGCCCGCAGCACGCCGATCTCGCGAGACCTTTCGAGCTGCAGCGCCATCAACGCGCTCAGCACGCCGACAAAGGCAACCAACGTCGCCAGCCAACGCAACGTCGCCGTAATCATGAACGTCCGATCGAAGACCTCGAGCGACTCCGCTCGGATGGCAATGTTCGAGCGGAGGAGCAGGTTCCGGCTCGGGTGGGAGGTACGAATCACTCGCGTGAGGTCCTCGACGTCGATTCCCGGAGCCGCGCGAACGGAGATCGCCGTGACCGACGTGTCGCCCCAGGCCCGGATGTAGGCGCCTCGCGAGATGGTGACGGCGCCGAGCTCCGAGGCATAGTCGAAGTAGACGCCGATGATCGGCCAACTCCGGGGGCCTTGGGGCGTGTCGAAATGCAGGGTCGAGCCTACGGTCGCTCCGGTCCGAGTTGCGTACGGCTCCGAGACGATGGCGCTCTCACCCGCAGTGTACGAGGGCCAGATTTCACTCGGATTCCCGAATTTGAAGGCGAAGGAGTCGAACGATCGAGTATCGAGGTCCACCGCGATCAGCCGGGTCTCGACACCGTTTGCCACCGCTGTCGTCTGACGTAGCGTGCTCATACCGTCGATCTCCGGGAGGCTCGCCAGGTCGTCTACAAACGCCTGGTCGAAGCGCGGACGCACCCCTGCGAGGCCGCTGGTGGGGGCGGCACCGGCGGCGATGTACAGATCCGCCGGCAGCGAATATTCGAGCCAGCTGGTGACCGTGTCCCGGAAGCTCCGGACCATTACGTCGATGCCGATGATCACCGAGACGGCGATCATCAGGGCGCTGACCGCGACCGCGGTTCGACTCAGTGCCGCGACGACTCCTCGACCGCTGATGCGCCCCAGCTGTCCGAAGAGTTTCCCGGCCAGCGGAGTCAGAAGCCCGACGAGCAGGCGGGTGGCGGCGGGTGTCATCAACGCAAAGCCGACCATGAGGGCAAACAGGCCGAGGAAGCTCCAAGCGAGGCTTCTTGCGGGCCAGGCGAGTAGGGCGACTCCGGCGATGAGCAGCGTCAGGCCGACGCCGCTGGCGCGGGCGACCGCTCGACGCGCTCGCCCTTCCAGTTCGGCGCGGTCGAGGGCCGAGCGGGCCGAACTCGACATCGCCTCTACAGCTGGGGCGAGGGCGCCGACCACCGAGGCCCCGACACCCAGCGCGGCGCCCTTCGCTAGCAGCCACGGGTCGAGCGCCAGATCGAGCACGGCGACCGAGAAATAGAGGTCGTTGATCGTCCGAGTGACCTGAACCACCAGACTTCTGCCGAGGAGCACCCCGCCTGCGAGTCCGAGTGCCGCGCCGACGAGGCCGATGGCCAGCGCCTCGCCGAGTACCAGAGAGACAATCTCCCGACGCGTGACACCGAGAGCCCGGAGTCGCCCGAATAGCGAACGCCGCTGAACTACTGCGAAGGTCACCGTGTTGTAGATCAGGAAGGTGCCGCACAGGAGCGCCAGCAGACTGAGTGCCTGCAGATTTATTCGAAAGGCGCCGGTCATGTCTCGAGCGGTCGATGCGGCGCCGCCGACCGCCTCCAAGCGTGCGCCGGTGGGCAGGGCTTCGGCCACGGTGCTCACTCGAGGGTCGCCCGGCGGCAGGATCAGCTCGATTCGGGTCAGGCGCCCTTCGGTCTCGAGGATCTCCTGGGCGGTGGAAATGTCCGTGACCAGGACGTCAGCCAGCGACTCCTCCCGGAGGTCGTGCGGAGTGAGCAGCCCGGCCAGCTCGACCTCGCGGCCTCGGCCCGCAAAGTCGAGAGAGAAGCTGTCCCCCGGAGACAGGCCGAGCTGACGAGCGGTTCGCGGGGTTGCCCACACCGCCCCCGGGACGGTCAAGAGGTGCGCAACGTCGAGGTCCGAGCTGCCACGCTCGAGGTAGCTTCGGAAGCCGGCTTCACTGAACGGGTCGAGCCCGAGCAGTTGAAGTGTCCTCGTCGGGTCCGCTTGCAGGGAGACGTAGCCGGCGACGACCGGTGCTGATGGCCGGATGTGGAGGTCGGCGCGCAGAGTTGTGAAGATCTCTTCGGGGAGCCCGGCAGGGCCTCCGACGATTCGGTGGGTGGCTTTCCCCGTGACCGCTTCCGAGGAGAGCTCGAAGGCTCGGAGAGCACTGCCGTTGGCGAGATCGATCGATACGACGACCGCGACGCCGAGGCTGACGCCGACAATCGCCAGGAGTGCCTGCCAGGGGTGATGCAGGAAGTGGCGGCGGCTCAGGCGGCGGAGGAGTGGGCTCACGCCTCCTCCGACCGCGCTCGCTCGACCAGACGACGCTCCTCGATCGCCAAAATGCGGTCGGCGACTCCGACCACCTGCGCGCTGTGGGTCGCCATCACCATGGTCTTGCCGGCACGGCGGGTGAGCCGATCGAGCAGGTCGAGAACTTCGAGACCGGTCTCGAGATCGAGGTTGCCGGTCGGCTCATCGGCGAGGAGCAGGTCGGGATCGTGGACGAGAGCTCGAGCGATGGCCACGCGCTGACGCTCCCCACCCGACAGACGATCCGGGAAGCTGCGACTTCGGTTGGCGAGACCCACGCCCTCGAGGAGCTCGGCGATGCGATCGAGGTCTTCCGGTCCTGGGCGGCGCTTGAGCTCGACCGGCAGGAGCAGGTTCTCTTCGACGGTGAGCGTTGGGATCAGATTGAAGGACTGGAATACAAATCCGACACGCCGCCGTCGGAAGAGGGTTCGTTCGCGTTCGGAGAGGGCCCCCAGGTCGACCCCATCGATCAACACCTGGCCCGACGTCGGAAGGTCGATGCCGCTCAGCAGGTTGAGCACCGTCGACTTGCCACTGCCGCTACGTCCTAGCAGAACGATGACCTGGCCCTCTTGCACGGTGGCGTCGGCCGACTCCAACACTGAGTGCTCGGTCCCCGCCTCGAGATAGGACTTCGAGAGCGAGCGGAGCTCGATCAGGGGGCGCTTGGTTTGGGTAGGGGGCATGCGTTCGGTTCGAAGGGGCTGTCTTCCTACCACACGTCTTGCGGGTGGCCGCTCGGTCTCCGAGCTGTCCGAGGAGCTACGGGTACAAGCGGATCTTCGCCGCCTCGCGCCAGAGGGTTGCAGCAGGACGAGCGTCTCGTCGACCCGGCGCCGCCCCCTATGTGAGCCGGTGGTATAACCGTGTGGGATGTCGCCCAAGTACCGACAGCAGGGCTACCAGGACGATCGCCGCAACGAGCGCAGCTCGAGATCGGCCCCGCGGACCCCTCGGGAGGGCCCCCGGGGTCGGGGGCTCGGGAAGCCGACGGCAACGCGGTTCAAGTGCTCGCGCTGCGGCGAGAAGGTGCTCGATCTCCAGGAGGTGGCGCTCGATGCGACCTGCGCCTCCTGCGGGTCTGATCTCCACAGCTGTACGAACTGCACCTACTTCGACAGCTCGGCTCCCAACGAGTGCCGCCAGCCGATCGAAGAACGCATCGCCATCAAGTCGAAGCGCAACACGTGCGATCTCTTCGCACCCAAGACCGTTCAGGA
Organism: Candidatus Multivoradales bacterium; assembly: GCA_965212505.1. GTDB lineage: Bacteria > Acidobacteriota > Thermoanaerobaculia > Multivoradales > JAHEKO01 > JAHEKO01. Next base: position 2,322,952 of record OZ243123.1, on the reverse strand, counting down.
GTTCGAGTCCGACTCCAGCGGCGTGGCGCCCAGCGACGCGAAGGCGGCCTTCGACGATCTGTTCGACTTCTAGACCGAGTCCGGGCGTTTCGGATGATCTATCGCCTGCTCGCCGACGCCCTGGTCGTCGGTCACCTCGGGTTTGTGTTCTTTGTGGTCGCAGGTGCGCTCCCGGCCCTGCGCTGGCCGCGCGTCGCGTGGATCCACCTGCCGTGCGCCATCTGGGGCGCGGGGATCGAGTTAGTCGGCGGAGTCTGCCCGTTGACGCCGCTCGAAAATCGGCTGCGGGCGGCGGCGGGGCAGAACGGCTACGAAGGCGGCTTTGTCGAACATTACCTGCTTCCAATTCTCTATCCCGGAGGGCTCACGCGAGAGATTCAAGTGCTTCTGGGCGTCGCGGTCGTGCTGATCAACGTCGTCGTCTACGGTTGGCTCCTCCTGCGGCGCCGGCGCGCTAGTCTGTGCTAGATTGCGCGCCGTGAATGGAACCGCGAGAGTTGCCGTACTGATGGGATCGACCTCCGATTGGGAGACGATGGAGCACTGTGTCGCCACCCTCGACCAGCTGGGAATCGACAGCGAGGTGAGAGCACTTTCCGCCCACCGAACGCCTGCAGCCCTGCAGCAGTTCGTCGAAGAGGCGGACGCGAGCGGAGTCGAGGTGTTCATCGCCGCGGCCGGCGGTGCGGCACACCTGGCCGGCGTTGTGGCGGCGCACACCGATCGTCCGGTCTTGGGCATCCCGATCGAGTCGAAGTCGCTCAAGGGCATGGACTCGTTGCTCTCGATGGTGCAGATGCCCGCGGGCGTGCCGGTCGGGACGTTGGCGATCGGCAAGCCGGGAGCGATCAACGCGGCGCTGCTGGCGGCACAGATCCTCGGTGTCGCGGACCCTGAGGTTCGAGCGGCGATGCAGGCGTACCGAGCGGCGCGGACCGAGAAGGTGTTGGCGGCCTCGACCAGCTTGACTCGCGCCTCCTGAGCCTGCCACCGCTTCTGGCCAGATAGACTCCGCGAGTCCGTGGAGAACCGAATTGTCGTCATCACCGGCGTGAGCCGGGGGATCGGAAGAGCCATGGCGCTCGGCGTGGCGAGGCTCGGCCATACGGTGCTCGGCTGCAGCCGCAGCGAGGCGCCGCAGCAGAGCCTGGCGAGCGAGCTCGGCGCACCGCACGACTTCCAGGCTGTCGACATCACCGATCCCGCTGTCGACGACTGGGCGGCGGGTCTCGTCGATCGGTTCGGCGCTCCGGATCTGGTGATCAACAACGCGGCGCTGATCAACGAGCGACAGCCGCTCTGGGAGGTGCCTGCGGAGGAGTTCGTCCGGATTCTGGACGTGAACGTGGCCGGGACCTATCGGGTGATTCGCGCCTTCCTGCCTTCGATGATCGAGCGCCAGCGCGGAGTGGTCGTCAACTTCAGCTCCGGCTGGGGCCGCTCCACTTCGCCGGGAGTGGCGCCCTACTGCGCGACCAAGTTCGCCATCGAAGGTATGACCCGGGCGCTCGCTTCCGAACTCCCCGCCGGGATGGCCGCCGTGGCGCTCAGCCCGGGCACGGTCGACACCGACATGCTCCGAACTGCGTGGGGAGACGGTGCCGCCAGCTCTCCGAGCCCAGACGCCTGGGCGGAGTCCGCGGTGCCCTACCTGTTGGAGCTTGGCCCGAGTGACAACGGCGGCTCCCTCACCGTCTGAACCAGGAGAGAACTGAATGATCCAGAGACTCATCGGCTGGTGGCTCGCCGCGCTGCTGATCGCCGGAACCCTGTCCGCCCAGGAGGCCCGCCTGCGCTGGGAACGCATGAACGAGATTCGACGAGACAAGTTCGATCTCGTGCTGCCCGAAGTCATGCGTGAGAACGAGATCGACATGTGGATCACGATGATCCGCGAGGCCAACTACGGCACTCTCCATCCTGACTTCGGCCACGGCTACACCATGGATCACGGCTACTACGTGTTCACGGACCGAGGCGGAGAGCGCATCGAACGAGTGGCGCTCGGTATCGGCGGCCCTCGCCTGGAAGGAAGCGGTGCTTGGGACCACTTTCTGCCGGTGGCCGATTTCAAGAGTTTCGTCGAGGAGCGCGCGCCAAAGCGGATTGGTCTCAACATCTCGCGCGCGATCGGACCGGCCGATCTGCTCTCCTACTCCGGTTACGAGCAGATCGTCGAGACCCTCGGCGAACCGTGGGCGTCGCGTCTCGTACCGGCCGAGAAGCTCGTCTCCGACTTCCGGTCCAGACGGGTCGCCGGTGAAATCGCTGCGTTTGCCGACGCCGGCGAGATTTCGCGGCGCCTGGCCGAAGAGGCGTTTTCGAACCGTGTGATCACGCCCGGTGTCACCACTCTCGAGGACGTCGCCTGGTGGCTGATGGATCGACTGCTCGAGCAGGGGCTCGGCAGTTCGTTCGGGCTGCCCTCGATTTACGTTACCGGGCCGCAGGGCATCGAAGCGCTCTCGAACGACCGCATCATCCAACGGGGCGATCTCTTGATGATCGACTGGGGTGTCGGATTTCTGAACTATTACACCGACATGAAGCGGATCGCCTACGTATTGCGCGAGGGCGAGAGCGAGGCGCCGCCGGGGATCCAGCGAGCCTTCGATCGCGGCAAAGAGGCGCGTTCGGTCATCAAGGGGGCCATCCGCCCCGGTGTGACCGCCGAAGAGGCTGCCGAGGAGGTCTATGCCGCCCTCGAGGCTGCGGGCTTTCGGAGGATCGAGTTCAATCAACCGAGCGACGATCTCGACGTGACGGACGTCGTCATCGGGTGCCACTCGGTGGGCAACTCGGGGCACGGAATCGGGCCGTCGATTGCGTTCTTCAACCCGACCCGTCTCGGCTACACCCTCCATCCTACAAATCTGCTCTCGATCGAGCTGTTCGCCTATACGTCGAACCCACAATGGGGTGGGAAGAAGGTCCGCATTCCGCTGGAAGACGACGCTGTCGTCACCGAGAGGGGCGTCGAGTGGCTCTATCCGGCCAACGAGCGGCTGCTCTTGATCAAGTAGTTCCAGCGATCTTTCGACTGAGCGATCGCCGTCTCTCAGGTGCCCTCCTGGATGGCCGCTCGGGGCTCTCGGCTTCCGGGTAGTACGACCCGGGCGCCTCGGTTTACGCTGAGAGAACCGGCCACTTCGAGAGGCCTGCACACGTCGAGGGGTCTAGTGAGCTGTAGCCGGAGAGGCGTCGCCGGGAGGTGCCGCGACGTTCGGTTTCGATCCGCGTTGGGCTACCGATGGCGATCGCAGAGCCGCGAGACTCCGTTTGGTGAGCCGCCTCGTTCCTGGGATATCCTTCGCTCTCCCACACCATGGTTGCTCTCGCTACCGCTGTCTGCCTGCTGGTCTACTTCCTCGGGTATCGCTTCTACTCGAAGCACCTGGCGGAAAAGGTTTTCTCTCTAGACCCGACGGTTAGGACGCCGGCACACGAGCTCGAAGACGGCATCGACTACGTACCGACAAATCGGTACGTCCTCTTCGGCCACCACTGGGCGTCGATCACCGGCCTCTCGCCGATGCTCGGGCCCGCGGTTGCGGTCATCTGGGGGTGGGCGCCGGCGATGCTCTGGGTGGTGTTGGGCGCCCTACTGGTGGGCTGCGTACACGACTTCAGCGCGCTGGTTGTCAGCATGCGCGCCCGCGGCATGTCGATCGGCAAGGTCGCCGAGGGCATCATCGGTCACCGGGCCAAGACGCTCTTCCATCTGGTCATCTTCTTCGGGGTGGCGTTGGCGATGGGCGTCTTCGTGTTTGTCATCTCGGATCTCTTCAGCATCTCGGCGAGCTGGGACCCGGAGCAACCGCTGGCCGACACCGCCTCGTTCCCAACGGCGGTACTCCCGTCCGGCGCCCTGGTGCTGATGGCCATGGTCATGGGCTATCTGTTGTACCGACGGAACTTCCCACTCGGGAAGACGACCGCGGTGGGGTTTGTTCTGATGCTGGCCGCCGTCTGGGCGGGCGTCGAGCTGCCACTGCTCGGCCTCGAGCGGGCCGCCTGGCCCGATGGCTCGGGATGGACGTTGATCCTCCTCGGCTACTCGTTCGTTGCGTCGGTGCTACCCGTTTGGAGCCTCCTTCAGGCACGCGACTTCCTCAACTCGCTGCTCCTGTATTTGGGGCTCTTCCTGGCCTATCTGGGCATCTTCGTGGCGCAGCCCGAGTTCGGCGCTCCAGCGTTCCGACCGGAGCCGGCGGGGGCGCCCAGCTTCTATCCGTTTGTCTTCATCGTCATCGCCTGCGGTGCGGCCAGCGGCTTCCACTCGTTGGTCTCCTCGGGCACCACCGCCAAGCAGATCGCCAACGAGAAGGACGCGCGATTCATCGGCTACGGCGGCATGGTTGGGGAGTCCCTGCTCGGTCTGCTCGCGGTCCTGGCCTGTACGGCTGGCGTTCTCGGGGCGGACGGGGTTCCGGCCCGGGAGGTCTGGCTCGCAACCTACGCCGACTGGAGCTCGATGGCGGCGCTCGGAAACAAGCTCGGCGTGTTCATCACCGGCGCGGGTCACTTCATCGCCGGGCTGGGTATCGTCGACCAGAAGCTCGCCACCGCGTTTGTCGCCGTGGTGGTCGTTTCGTTCGCGCTCACGACGCTCGACAGCGCCACCCGGCTATTGCGCTTCAACATCTCGGAGATCGGCGAGACGCTGGGCCTCCGAGTGCTCGGCAACCGCTTCGTCGCTTCGATTCTGGCGGTCCTGGTGATCGGCTTCTTCGCCTTCTATGAGATCGACGGCAAGCCCGCCGGACTTGCGCTCTGGACGCTCTTCGGAACCATCAACCAACTGCTCGCCGGCTTGGCTCTGCTCACCGTCACCCTCTATCTGAAGCAGCGGGGGCGGAACCCCTGGCTCACCGGCGTACCGATGGTCTTCATGCTGACGTCGACCGTCGTGGCTATGCTCTCGAATCTGCGCGGCTTCTGGGCAAACCTGGGGCAGGGGACCGGCCCGCTCTTCGTGGTCGGCTCGATCCTGCTGGTGATGGCGCTGTGGCTAGTGGTCGAAGCGGCGCTCGCCTTCCGTCGGGCCGGGCGGGAGGCGCCGATCGAGGAGATGGGGATCTCCTTCGAAACCGACTGAGCTCAAGGGCGCTCAGTAGAGATCGAAGACCAGGATTCGCGCGTCGAGCGGTCCGTTGCGGACGGGCAGCCGCAGCGAAGGGCGCAGTCCCACGTGCTTGCCGCGATCCGCATCGCCGGCCAGGACCACGGCTCGCCAGCCCTTGTAACGCTGCTTCATCAGATCGCCCAGGCGCCGCCACTGTGCACGGCCCTCGTCGATGCGCTCGCCGTAGGGAGGGTTGACCAAAAGAAGCCCGGGCCCCGCGGGGGGGGCGTAGTCGTAGGCGTCGCCGCGGGTGACCTTCGTGTGCGACAGGAGACGCGCCGCCTGCAAGTTCCGCCGCGTGGCGTCGAGCGCCACCTCGGAGAGGTCGACGCCGTGGAGCTCCAGGCGCGGGTCGGGTGTGGGAGGGGCGTCGCGCAGGGGCGGTTGAGATCGACCCTCGAAAGGGGGCAACTGTTGGAAGGCCCACCGTTGGCGGAGCGCGCCCGGCGCTCGACCCAACTGAAAGAGGGCGGCTTCGGCGAGCAGAGTGCCCGAGCCGCACATCGGATCGACGATCGGTCCCCGCCCGTCCCAGCCGCTGGCGAGCACACAAGCCGCGGCGATGTTTTCGCGCACGGGTGCTTCCGTCGTCTGTACCCGGTAGCCGCGGCGGTCGAGCGGCTCCCCGGAGGTGTCGAGGAGCAGCGTCGCTCGGTCGCGATGCAGCCAGACGCGGAGCGGAAGCTCCGGCTGCTGGCGATCGATCGAGGAGCGGCGACCGTAGTGGCGACGCTGAGCGTCGACGAGGCCGTCCTTGACCTTGAGCGTCACCCATCGCACGTCGCGAACCTTGGAGCCGCTGGATGTCGCGCGAAGGGCCATCGTGCGATGAGGCTGAAAGAGCGTCTCGCAGTCCAGCCCGCCCCAGGAACGCCGCCGTTCGGCGATCAGCCGCTCTGCGCCGGCTGCCAGCTGGTCGCCGTCCTCAGCTGCCCAGCTGGCCAGCGTCACCAGAATACGGTTGGCGGTTCGAAGCCAGAGATTCGCTCGGGGTACGTCGTCCCAGACGCCGGTGAAACCGATCGCCCCGCGATGCCGGCGCGTCTCGCGGAAACCGAGCGCTGCCAACTCTCGCTCGAGCAGCTCTTCGAGCCCGAGGGCGCAGGTGGCGACCAGATCGAGGGGAGGTGCCAAGAGATCCTCAGGCGGGGGCGTCGATGGGGGCGATCGCCAGGTCTCCCACGCCTTCGAGCTCGCGGACGAAGCCGGCGCCGAAGGCCAAGGACGGCGTGATCGCGCCGCTCGGTACGCCCCCATGGACCACACGCTTTGTCGCCTCGATCGATGCCAGCGCGGTGAACGCGTACCCTTCGGGCGTGTCGAGGTGTCCGATCACGCCGCTACCGTCCTCTCTGCGGGCCTCTCCCCAGAGATAGACACGTCCGCGGTCTCGCGCCTCTTGGTTCGGTCCGGTGACGGTGCGACCAACCCACCACTGCAGGAGGCGCTTGATCGGCTTGAGGCCGGCGATCGGCAGCAGCGGCCTCATTCGCTTCATGCGACGGATCGAGCGGGGTGGTGTGCCGGTGTAGACCCTGATGTTGGGGATGTGGGTGCTGCGGAAGGCGGTCGAGACATCGCCCCATGCAATCGTCATCGCCCAGCGCTCGCCGCAGGAGAACGGTATCTTCTTCGCGTCGAAGGCTGCGGGTACCGGGCGGATCTTGCCCTGGGCGCGAACTGCTCCGGCGTAGGGGAGCCCCTCGATCATGGTCTTCATCGTGCCGCGGCTGATCGAGCCGCCGTGCGAGTAGAACGCGAGCTCGAGGTGCGTGGCGCCCTCCACGTTCTGGCCGAGCGACGCGGCCAGGCAGTCTGTCGGCACGACGTCGAAGCCGACCCCTGGCAGCAGGGTCACGCCGGCTTCCCGGGCCTGTTGGTCGAGCCGGAAGGCGCCCTCGAAGACGGCGATCTCGCCGGTGATGTCGAGGTAGTGCACGCCGTTTCGTAGGCAGGCCTCGATCATCGGGGCGCTCGTCAGCACAAACGGTCCGGCGCAGTGGAGCACTGCCGTCGCTCCCTGCAGACCGCGGTCGAGGCCGGCAGGATCGTCGAGGCCGAACACGCGGTGCTCCAACCCCAGTTCGTTGGCCAGTTCCGAGACCGCGGCGGGATTTCGCCCGGCGAGTATTGGGCGCTCGCCCCGGCGGACCGCCTCGCGAGCGCAGAGCTCGCCGGTGTAGCCGTTGGCGCCGTAGAGGACCCAGCTCACGTCAGCCGGCTCTCCGGACGAGGACTCGAGGTGCTCCCTCGACAACCCGTCCGACCCTGGCGGCGGTGTGTCCGGTTTCGACCAGCGCCTCGACGAGTGAGGAGCTGCGATCCGGGGGAACCGAGAGCAGCAGGCCGCCCGAGGTCTGCGGGTCGCAGATGAGCTCTAGCTCCCGCCGCTCGAGATCGGCTCGGTCGTCCAAGAAGCCCTGAACGTTGTCTCGGTTGCACTCTGTGCTGCCGGTCGAGACGCCGCGCTTCACCAACTCATAGAAGCCTTCGAGCACGGGGAGCCGGTCGAAGTCGATCTCCAGGGTCACGCCCGACGCCTTGGCGACACCCAATGCGTGCCCGACCAGGCCAAAGCCGGTCACGTCGGTTCCGCCGTGGGCGCCGTGCTCGACGGCCAGGCGGCTCGAGACATCGTTGAGGCGCTCCATCTGCACCAGAGCCGGCTCGAGACCGTCGGCGTCCAACTTGTCGATCTTGTAGGCGTTGATCAGGACGCCGGTGCCGAGCGGTTGGGTGAGCACGAGGTCGTCGCCCGCCTGAGCGCCGGCGTTGGTGAGCATCTGCGCAGGGTCGACTCGCCCGATGACGGCGAGACCAAACTTCATCTCGTCGTCTCGTACGGAGTGCCCGCCCAGGGTCACCGCGCCGGCGTCGGTGACGGCGTCACTGGCGCCGAGGAGCACGTCTGCCAGGACGCCGTCGGGAACGTCCTTCTCGGGGAAACAGCAGAGGTTCAACGCGAAGAGGGCTGTGCCGCCCATGGCGTAGACGTCCGAGATCGAGTTGGCAGCGGCCACTCTGCCGTAGCGGCGCGGGTCGTCGCACACCGGGGTGATGAAGTCGGCGGTGGCGACCAGCGCCATGCCGTCCACCTGGAACACGCCGGCGTCGTCGCCGGTTTCTGGGCCCACGAGCACCCTGCCGTCGGCGGCAGCCAGACGGCTCAACGGTTCCAACAGCTCGGAGAGGTCCCCTGGACCTACCTTCGCCGCTCAACCACCGGTGGTAGCGCAGGCGGTCAGCCTGAACTTCTTGCGGAACAATGCCATCGGCGCGATTGTACGCGCTCTCGCTACTCGGCGTCTGGCCGGGGCGGCTTGGTGAGCTCGCAGATCAGGAGACTTGGAAGCCCGAGCCCGAGGACGAGCGCGTAGTGGATGCCTCGGTAGAGGAGCGTTCCTGCCAGAGCGTCTACCTGATCGACGCCGAAGGCGGCGTAGGCGGCGACCATCGCGGCTTCGGTGGAGCCGATACCGCCGGGAGTCTGTGTCAGAACCGTCGCGATGACGCCCAGACCAATGGAGACGGCGGCGGTCCAGAACCCCACCTCGACGCCGAGAGCGACGAACAGGGTCCATTGAGCGAGAACCGAGCTGGTCATCCAGACCACGCTGAGCAGTGGGACCCGCCACAGGAGGGCGCGGCAGGCGACCAGGCGACGGGCCATTTCGGTCAGGCCGCGGCCGCGGTGGAGAAGTGGAGCGAGTCGACCGCCCGGTTCGCTCAGGCCCCGCAGGTAGCGTTTGATCACGCCGTCCATCGGATCCTCGCGCTGCAGCCGCCGGTAGACGTAGTAGAGGATTCCGAGGCCGGCGAGGCCGATGAGCGTCGCCGGCAGGCGGTAGCCGAGGGCCCAGCTCGCACCGACCACCGTTAGCCAGGTGAAGATGCCGCTGGTGGCGTGGTGCATGGTGGTGTCGAAGAGCACCGTGGCGTAGGCCTCTCCGAACCCGAGATCACCGCGAGCGATGTAGCGCGCGCGCAGGAGGCCGCCGGCAAGCCGCATGGACGGCACCACATGATTGGTCATGACCGACGCGAACAGGATGGCGAGCCGGCGAACTGTCGACGTCGGGTCACCGGCCGCGTTCAGTGCCTGAGCCCAGCGGAGGTGCCAGCTCACCAATCGCCCGAAGAGCAGTGCTGACGTCAGTGCAACCAGCGGTGCGTCGGCGGTGCGCATTCGGGAACCGAGCAGGCGCCAGTCGACTCCAGCGGCAAACCGGACGATCAGCGCCAGAATGAGCAGCCCGAAGCCGAGCTTGAGCCAGCCCTTGAGAGATTGGCGGGAGGCTGTTTTGGATTCCGTGGTCATCAGCCGGCGAGATTGTAGCCGCCTCTGGTAGATTCTCGCCGCCATGAGACGGTGGGGAAGAGCAGCGTTCCTCTGCGGGCTGGCTTCGGTTGCCGGCGCGGCGACCGCTCCTGCCGCCTCGCAGCCGCACGTTCTGCTCGTGTCGATCGACACGCTGCGGGCGATGAATATGGGGAGCTACGGCTACGAGCGCAACACGAGTCCCAACCTCGATCGGCTGCTCGAAAGCGGAGCGCGCTTCGACAACGCGCGTACCGTCGAGCCGCTCACTGCGCCCGCACTAGCGTCGATGGTCACGTCACTTCAGCCGCACGAGCACGGCTCCACACGCAACGGCCTGCGGATCCGGGAGAATCTCTTCTCGTTCAGCAAGAGCCTCGGTCGGAGGGGGTACAAGACGGCCGCGTTCCTCGGGAACTGGACACTCAAGCCGGAGCTCTCGGGGCTGGACGAGCATTTTGATACCTACGAAACGATCCTGAACCGGAAGCGTTGGTTTGGACTACTCAAGAGCGAGGCGACCGCTGACGATCTGGTTGCACGTTCGGTCGCCTGGCTCGACACCCATCTCGAGTCGAGCGATCGGCCGTTCCTCCTGTGGGTCCACATGATCGAACCCCATGCGCCCTATCGGGCCTGGCCCGAGTACTTCGAACAGATCGGCGTCAAGCGCGGTGGCTCACTGCTGTCGACGAAGAACTACGACTCCGAGATTGCCTATGCCGACGACCGCACCCAGTGGCTTCTCGACGCGGTCTACGAACGAGTGGCTCCGGAGGATGTCCTCGTGGTCTTCTTCTCGGATCACGGAGAGAGCCTGGGGGAACACGGCTACCTGGGACACGGGAGGAACCTCTACGAGTACTCCTTGAAGATTCCGCTGGGCTTCAGCTGGCCCGGGAAGATCGAGCCGCGGGTCGTGACCGAGCCGGCGTCGATCATCGACGTGGCCAAGACGACACTCGGTCTGCTGGGTCTCGAGACCCCCGACTTTCTCGGCGGCTACGACTGGTCCGGAGTGCTGCTCCGCGACGAGGCGGGCCCCGAGGCGCGGGTGACCTGGCATCAGGCGCATCGGAGCTCGGTCGAACCGCAGGAGGATCAGACCGAGCTACGCGCGCGGGGCCTGCTGCAGGTCAGCCGGTTTGCAGCGGGGCAGAAGGAACACTTCCGGGTGAACGACAACCGTCGCCGGCTCTTCGACCTGGCGTCGGACGAGTTCGAGAAGAACGATCTCTCGCCCAAGGGCGCCAAGCCGTCGCCGGAGCTGCGCGAGTGGCTGCAGGCGGTGCGCAGTGGACTCGTGGTCGCCGACGACCTACCGCCACCCAACCTGACCGACGACGATCTCGACGCGCTCCGGGCGCTCGGCTACATCGACTGATCTCGAACGTCCCCTGTGGGGGACGAGATCTGGTCCGCACGACGCGGGGCGACCGCCGACGCCCTTGGGAAGGGACCCTCAGCCGTGGCACCGGAACTGCTTAGCAGGTGATCCGAGTGACTCGCCGAAGCCCTCGCTGGGAGGCCGCCGCAGCAATCCTGTTCGCCTTGGCTCTGGGTCCGGAGCTCGCGAGCGGGCAACCGATGCCGCCTGGGAGCCGACTGGATGGCTTCTGGGACGACTGGCTCCAGGATGTCGGCTCGCTCCTGGGCGAGGAGGAGCGCCTCTACTTCGAGATCCTCGAAGACGACGCTGCACGCGAACGCTTCGCCGCCGGGTTCTGGGAGAGCCGTGGAGTGGAGGCGCTAGAGCGTTGGCGTCGGAATCGTGAGGACGCCCGAAGACTCCGTTCCGCCTCGCCCGCTCGGGAGCGAGCGGTTCTGCTGGTGGGCAAGCCGGGATCAATCGAGACCTTCCCGCGATGTGGTGCGCTGCGTCGGTTGGAGGTCTGGACGTGGGAGCCGCCGCAGCTCATTTACCAGGGGCTTTCGGGGGCCGCGACGCAATGGCTGCTCTTCGTCGAGGGCACGACGTTGGCCCGCGGCTCTTTCGAGCCGTGGACGCCGGGAGACATCGAGGGGCTGACGCGTGGCCTGGCGTCGTACAGCACAGCGGAGGGCCTGATCGAGGCTCTCAACGATGCTCAGTGCATCGAAGCCGGAGCGCTCGCCCGACTCGGAGAGGCCTTGGCAGGCGCTAGCTCTGCCCAGGAACTCACCGAACGGGTCCCCTGGCCGCGACCGGACACCGCTTGGCTGGAGCTGCTCGCCGATTCGGAACGCCCATTCGACGGCCGCCTCGAGTTGAGCTTTCCGGGCTCCTTCACCCGCTACACCATCCTGCGCGGCGCCCTCGACCTGCCGATCGCCCGACTGGCACAGATCCGTGCCGGCGAGGTGTTCGATCGGATCACGGTGGTGGGAGACCTCTTTCAGGGCAGTCGACTGGTCGATTCCTTCGAGATCGTGCACCACATCGCGGGCACCGCCCCGAGCGACCGTGTCGAGCTCGAGTTCTTCCGTCGACTCCCTCCGGGCGGATACCGACTTCACCTCCGCGTAGCCGATCGTTACGGCCTGGGGTTGGTCGCCGTAGATCGGCAGATCGAGGTTCCCCTGATGACCGAGGAGGCTCCCGAGCCGGCCGGCTACGCCGAGGGCTATGCGTGGCTGACCCGTAACGAACTGGTTCAGCTCAATACGCTGCCGAGCGTCGAGTTGCTGCCGCCTCTGTCCGATGCCGCAGGACGCCGCGAAGCGCGCGCCATCACCCACGGTGGACCCATCGCCGAGGTGGAGTTCCGCTTTGCCGGCGAGCGTCTCGCGGTCGACGCCGAGCCTCCCTATACCGTGCGGGTACCGGACCTCGAAGAAGACGCGACCCTCTTGGCGGTTGCGCTGGACCCAGACGGGCGGTCACTGGCCGAGGATCGACGGGTCGTCTCGCCGCCCGACCGCCCCTTCCAAGTGCGGTTCGGCGAGATCCTCGCAGCGGCGCAGGGAGTTGCGGTGGACATCTCGCTGCCGATCGGAGAGCGAGTGACTCGCCTCGAGTGCCGAGCGGCCCGTCGGACGCTACACGAGAGCACCGGTCCGCCCTACGTCTGCCCGCTGCCAGAGCCTTCGACGGCGGACTACCTGACGGCGCGGGTCACTCTCTCCGGTGGAGACGCCCAGGAGGACGTCCTGTTCCTTGGCCCCCGGGTGCCGGAACGTGTCGACGTGCAGCTGGCCGAGCTCTATCTCACCGTCTTTGATGGCGGCGGTCGACCGGCGCTCGGCATCGCGCAGGAAGATGTCCGGGTCTGGTCGGATGGCGGCTCGCGCCCGGTCGTTCGCGTCGAGTCGCTGCAGAACCTCCCGCTGAGCGTCGCCGTGCTGATGGACATCTCCAGTTCGATGGGAAGGAGCCTGCAGACCGCCGCGGCGAGTGCTCGCGACTTCTTCGAGCGCGTCTTGACCGAGGGCGATCGGGCCAGCCTCTTGGCGTTCAACCACGATCTGCACGCTCTGGTGCCGTTCACGTCCGACTTTGAAGCGCTCCGGTTCGGAGCGGTGGGTCTGAGGGCCTGGGGCGCGACGCGACTCCACGATGCGATGGTGCACGCGCTCTTTCAGTTTGCCGGCCGCTCGAATCGAAGGGCGTTGATCGTCCTATCGGACGGCAGCGACGTCGGAAGCGACTTTCCGTTGGAGCAGGTCCTCGGCCTCGCGGTACGGGCCGGAGTGGCGGTCTACCCAGTTTCGCTCGGTCGGGTCGGCTCGTCGGGCGCCGACGGACTGGAACGCCTGGCGGAGGCTTCCGGTGGAAGGTCGTTCAGGGTCGGCTCGGCGCGCGACCTGCCGCGTGCATACCGCCAGATCGAGCAGGAGCTGCGCGCTCAGTACCTCGTGGTCTACGAGCCCGATGTCGAGGACCCGTTGACGCCGCAGGTAGAGGTCGAGATCTTGAGACAGGGCTACGGAGCCCGCGAAGTGAGGAGACACTCGCCGTGACGAGACTGTGGAGAGCACCCGCCGTCGGTCTGTTGATGAGTCTGGCGGTGTTTGCCGTCGCCGAAGAGCGGGGCGCGCTCGTGCGACTCCTCCCCGCTCCGTCCGGGCCCTTGAGCGGGCGAGTGTTGTTCGAGGTACTGGTGATCGACCCGGAGCCGTGGCAGGTGGTCTTTCTCGTCGACGGTGTCGAGGCCGAGAGTCGAAAGCTGCCGCCCTGGGAGGCGAAGCTGCGACTCGACTCGCCGCCGCGGGAGCAGACGGTTCGGGTCGAGTTGAGGGCACGGGACGGGCGCACCGTGGGGAGTGACGAGATGCTCGTCAACCGGGAGCGCACACCTCTTCGGGTGACGATCGAGGGCCTCGACGGGCTCGGCGATTCGTCTCTTGCGGTGCGCGCTCGTGTCTCCCTGCCGGAGCCTGTCGAACTCGAGTCGATCGCCGTCTACCTGAACGACGAGCTGAAGGGCAGTCATACGCCCGAAGCTCTCGAGGACGGAGTACTCGCGATGGGCGTCGAGCGACCCGATCCACGCCCTGACGACTTTGTCCGCGTAGAGGCCCGGCTTGTGGACGGCCGTTCGATCGAGGATGTCGAGCTGGTCGAGGCGGCGGGTTTCCGCGACGAGGTCGAGGTCCGACTGGTTCAGCTCCAGGTGCGGGTCACCGACAAGCGAGGCGCTCCGGTGGTCGACCTCCGCCGTGAACACTTCCGCGTGCGCGACGGAGGTGAGCTGCGGGAGCCGGCGGGCCTCTTTCTCGCCCGTGACGTCGCGCTCCTGCTCGGCTTGGCTCTGGACTCCTCGGGCAGCATGAAGCCGCTCTGGCCGGCGACGCAGAACGCTGCCTCCAGTTTTCTGCGTCAAACCGTGACCGACATCGACCAGGGCTTTCTGGTCGACTTCGACACGCAGCTGCGTCTCGTGCGCTCTCGGACCTCGAGCGTTCCCGACCTGCTCGCGGGCCTGGAGGAGCTCGATCCCGAAGGCGGCACTTCGCTCTACGACTCGATCCTCTATTCGCTGGTCCAGTTCGAACGCCAGCAGGGCCGACGTGGCCTCGTGGTTCTCACCGATGGCTATGACGCCAACAGCACTTCCGACCCCAAGCGCGTGATCGAGGTCGGACGGAAGCTCGGAGTCCCGGTCTACATTTTGGCGGTGGAAGGGAGCGTCTCCGGCCGGGGAGCGTTGGGCGGCGGGCGCCGCGGAAGTAGCGGACTGGGACTGGCGGGGGGCGGCAACGTCCATCAGCTACGACTGCTCACCGACCCGACCGGTGGGCGACTGTTCCGCATACCGTCGGTTGAGCATATGCACCGCGCCTTCGCGCAGATCCACAGCGAGCTCAGAAATCAGTACGTGTTGACCTACTACACCGAGGCGCCGCCGTCACCCGGCGAGCCTCCGCAGGTTCGTGTAGAGGTGCCCGGGCACAAGGGCCTCGAGACGCACGTCACGTTTGCCGCCGATCAGATTCACTGACGGCTAGGTGCGGAGCCGATGAATCGGCCAGCGGTCGATCACCCGGTCGCCTCGCGCGACGATGTATTCGTCGAAGCAGGCGGCCGTCAGGCAGGAGTGGTTCGGGAGAAGCCGCACGCGCCGCCCCACTGGCAGGGCGCCGCTGAGAATGCCGTGCTCTTGAGAGAGCGCGGTCAGCCGGTGCTCCGAGTGGACGGTGCCGGCGTCGTAGTCCTCGTAGACCAGGCCGAGACTCGGCGGCCTAGAAACGGAGCTGCCGGCATCGCGCGAGAGCGCCAGTGCACCCGCATCGACCACGCACTGACGGAGATCCCTCCGACTGGAGACCACCGTCGCGAGAACACTGACCGCCACCTCCCTGGCGGAGCAGACGCCGAAGTCCACTTGCATGCCGTCGAAGAACACGTAGTTCCCGGGGCGGATCTCCGTGGCGCCGGAGACGCTGTCCGCGGTGCGACAGGCCGGAGTCGAACCGACCGACACGGTGGCGACCGGAACGCCGGTCGCCCGCAGGCGCTCGGCGAAGTTGGCAACGACTCGACACTCCTCGTGAGCCACCCCGCGGATCTCCTCGAGGGAGGAGCACTTGTAGGCGTGCCCCGAATGGGTGAGAACTCCCTCGAACCGGAGTCTCTGGGACTCCGCGATGCGCTGCGCCAACGCCATCGACGACGGGTGCTCGGGGTCGACGCCGGCGCGGTGATAGCCGCAGTCGACCTTGAGTAGAACCGAGAAGGCACCGCCGTGGCGTTCGAGCGCGTCGACCGCTTCGGTCGAGTCGACGAGCAGGTGGAGCCGAACCCTCTCCGCGAGCGCCGCACACTCGGGTATGCGCGACAGGATCACCGGGAAGGCCCAGGTGATGTCGTCCCAGCCGCCCTCGGCGAAGGCGCGGGCCTCGTCGAGTGTGGAGACGGTGATTCCCCGGGCGCCGGCCGAGCGCTGGAGCCGAGCGAGCTCCAGGCACTTGTGCGTCTTGACGTGCGGACGCAGGTCGACGCTCCAGTTCGTCGCCCGCCGCGCCATGTCGGCGATGTTTGCTTCGGCTCGGTCGAGGTCGAGGACGAGCGCGGGGGTCGGTAGGTCGGCGAGGCGTGACATGCGTGCCATGCTAGCCGGAGGGAGCGGCTCGCCTTCGATGCAGCCGGTCGGGCCAGAGGAACCAGAGCTCCGTCGACGGCGCCTGGTCGAGAGCCAGGGCGGAGCGCACCGCCTCGGCGTAGGCGTCTTCCTGAGGCGTGTAGTCGGCCGCACGCGCTTCGATCTCGATCTCGAGCTCGAGAGCATCGGTCTTGAAGTCGACGATGACCAGCTCTCCGTCTTCGGTTCGGTAGAGCAGGTCGACGGCGCCCGACCGGAAGCCCACCGGCCCCTCGTCGCCGGAGGCCGGCGGCAGCACGACCGGCAGCTCTCGAGCGACCACCCGGCCTTCGAGTTCGAGGAAACGCCGGAACAGCGAGCCCCGCTCGATGCGCTTCAGCATGTCGGACAATCGTTCGAGGGCCTCTGCGACCGAGGCGTCCCCGAGGGCTTGGCGCAAGTAGTGGCGAGCACGTGTCGTCTGGCGCTGGAACTCCGTCGCTTCGTCGTTGTCGAATTCCCAGGTCTCGAACAGCCGGTGAACGGCGGTACCGACCTGCATCGCCGTCTCGCGGGAGCGGCTCGCGCTCGCCGATCGCGTGGCCGATTCGAGCGCTTGCGCCTCGAGGCGCTCAGCCGCCTCCCGGCTCGCCGCCTGGTGGTAGGGGCGCTCCATGTGGGCAAGGGCCTGCCGGGAGAGCACCTTCAGCCGCTCAGCGGCGGCGCGTACCGCTTCAGGTCGAGGCAGCCAAGTGGGCGCCTCTTCCGTTTCTCGAGGCGTCGTGGAGCGGCTCTCGAGGGCGGGGAAGCGCCAGAGCGCGCCACCCAGCCGAGTCGGCTGGCCATCACTCTCGTCGATCAGATCGGCGATCGATTCGGGCAGCAGCTCCCGCGAGGCGAGCAGGTCGAGGAAGGTGCCGCAGCGGTCGAGTTCCTTGGGGCGAGGTCGGTCCGCCCAGCGCCCGAGCAGGACGAGTCGCTCTCGCGCGCGGGTCATCGCGACGTAGAGGAGGCGAACACGCTCCGCACGTTCGACCTCGGCGCGTCGTTCGAGGACTTGGTCAAAGTCGGGAGTCGGAGAACCGAAGAGCCGGTACTCCAGCGGGTCGCCCGGCGCCCACCGTTCGTCGTGGTCGACCAGCTGGTTGTCGCTGTCGCGCGAGCCGGCGTGCAGCTGGGCGAGGTAGACGTGACGAAACTCGAGTCCCTTGGCAGCGTGAATCGTCAAGATCTGGACGGCATCGAGAGCCGCCTCCTTGGGGACGGCCTCCTCTGCCTCTTGTGCCTCGGCGACCCCACGTCGGAGTGCGCGCAGCACAACCTGAATGTCGCCGCCGCTCCGTTCGAGCGCACTCTCGAGCTGCCGGAGGAAGCGCTCGAGGTTGGCGACGCGGAAGGAGCCAAGGTAGCGCGCTGATTCCGAGGCCTCGAGCAGGAGCCACGATCGGATGTTTTCGATGAATCGATCCGCCGGATCGGTGGCGAAGGACGCCCGCAGGCGGAGCAACGCGTCGAGCGCGTGGAGCAGGCTGCGCTCCCAACCTTTGATCGCCGTGATGCCGGGGATGTCCTCGGGAAGCTCGGAGGCGACCTGTCGGACGAGCCGTCTCAGCTTGGAGAGGAGCTCCTTGGAGGGGCGATCCTGGGAGCTCAGCAGATCGGGAAGCTCTTCTCGCCAGAGGGGCAGGATGGCAGCGTCCGGAACGCCCGCGATCGGGGAGCGCAGGAAGGTGAGCAGGGCGAGGTGGTCGACCGGATTGACGATCGTGCGGATCAGCGCTGACGCTTCGATGATCTCTCGACGGCGGAAGTAGCTCTTGTCGCGGGCGACCGCGAAGGGCACGCCGGCGTCACGGAACGCGTTGAGGAAGTTATCGAGCTGGTAGCCGCTTCGGAGGAGGACGGCAAAATCGCTCCATTCGGCTTCTCCAGCTCGACAGAGCTCCAGGATGTCGCGGGCCACCCCTTCCGCCTCGAGCTGGGCGGCGACGTCCGACGAGGTGCTCTCTCCACCGTCTTCGTCCGGCGACCACGAGGCCCAGTACTCGACGGCGGCGCGCCCGGCGCGCTCGAAACCGGACGCTTCCGCAAGCTGGTCACTCGGCAGGAGGCGCTCGTACTCGGGCTGGAGGCCGTCCTCCCGGCGCATGACCGGCGTGATGACGCGGTCTACCTCGGAGAGGACGGGAGCGACCGAGCGGAAGTTGACCACCAGCGAAAAGCGCTCACCGCCGGCCGCCGTCGCCGCACGGACGAACGCTTCGTACGCCTCGAGGTCGGCGTTTCGCCAGCCGTAGATCGACTGTTTCGGGTCTCCGACGACGAACAGGCCGGGCCGCCGATCGGAGCGTCCGGAGAGAGCGAGGAGGCGGACCAGATCGCACTGGAGTCTGTCGGTGTCCTGGAACTCGTCGACCAGGAGCTGGCGGAGACGTCTCCGTTCACGTCGTCTGACCGGGGCTTCGTTCGCCAACAGGTCGCGTGCCGCGCTCAGCAGGCCACTGAAGGTGATGATCCCGCGAGAGCGCATCTCTTCCTCAATGCGGCCGAGAAGTCCGGTCAGGGCGCGCCGGGCCTGATCCACCAGCCGTGGGTCGAGGCGGCGGAACTGGCGGAGCACGCCTCGAAGTTCTGCGCCGGCCTCCGATAGGCGATCGGAGTCGTCATCGAGCGCTTTCGACTCGGCCTTCGTGAAGGCGCCTCGTTTCCATTTGCCGAGGTGAGCGTCGACGAGCTTCGACGTCCAGAGACTGCGCATCGTCGAGCAGACGGCTACCACCGCCTCGATGCCGGCATCGACCTCCTCGTCGGCGCGCTCGAGCGCGCGGAGAGAGAGCCGGGTCGCTTCGGCGATCTTGGGAGCGTTCTGCTTCGCTGGCAGTCCGTCGAAGCGGCCGGCGAGGAGCCGGTCGAGCGCCTCGAGGGGCTGGCGGAGACGTGTGAGGAGTTGTGTCGCCCGCTCGGGGCCGAAAGGATCCGCTCTCAGGTGCTCGGCGCTGACGCCACGCTCGGCGAGCGCCTTGAGCGCCTCGGCAATCCGTCGCGGTCCGATGCCGACCCGAGCGAGGTGGACCAGGGGCCCTTCGGCCGTTGACGTGTACGCCTCGCGCAGGCCGCTCTCGACCACCTCCGAGACGAGCTCCTCGAGCACCTGGCCGTCGGCGTCGACTGCGAGGTCGGGGTGAAGCCGGGCTTCGAGCGGGTAGCGCTTGAGGAGGTGTAGGCAGTAGGCGTGGATGGTCCGTACCGTGAGATGGTCGAGCGCCGCGAGGAGCGCTTGAGCCCGGAGTGCAAGCGTCGGCTCGCCGCCCTCCACCTCGGGAGGGTGGAAGCCGACGATGTCGGACGCCGGTCCAGAAGCGACGCGTGAGAGCGCGGCGGCGATCCGGGCCTCCATCTCCGCCGCGGCGGCCTCGGTGAAGGTGATCGAGACGATGCCCTCGAGGACCGTGGCGGCGGTCTTGTCGACGTCGATCTCCGCATTGTCCTCCTGCGAGGCCTCGCTGGCGAGGTGCCAGCCGTCGGCGAGCGCCCAGGCGAGAACGCGCGCGACGAGCGTTGTCGTCTTGCCGGTGCCGGCACCGGCTTCGAGCACAATCGGTGAGACGAACTCCCGCTGAGCGATCGCGCGGGCAGCGCGATCTCCGGCGAGTGCGTCGCGAGCCGGGTCGCTCACTTTGGGCCCCTCCACGGTTCATCGTCGAGGCTCTCGTCGCGTAGCCTCCAGACCTCGAGGAGCGCCTCTTCGAGTGGCGGGAGTGGCTGCTGAGCCGCGAGAGTTTCGACGCGCTCGCGTAGGCGAGCACGGGCCGCCGAGTCTCCTCGGAGGCACGCCTCCGCGACACGACAGCTCTTACAGAAGCGAAACTCCTTGTCGCCACCCGGCTCGATCAGGCGAGGGAGGAAGACCCCTTGATCCCAGGCGGCGAGGGCCGCAGTGGCTGCGTGCCGGAACGCTTCGACAAACTCGCCGTCGCGGGCGCGGACCTCGGCGATGCGATGCGAGGGCTCGGTGTCGGCGTCGGGCCGGAGGTAGACGTATCGACCCGCATCGTCGTCGCGACCGGCGGCCATTGCGTAGGCGACCGCCTGCAGATTCTGGCCGGCCCGGACGTTGTCGAGGAATCGGCGCCGCCGCGCGTCTTCGGTCTTCTTGTCACTCATCGGGCGACCGGTCTTGTAGTCGGAGAGCGCGAGGTGATCTCCGGCGTCGACGCGATCCGCCTTGAAGGCGATTTCACGTCGAGAGCCGTCTGCCAGCGGCAGCGCAAGGCTGCCGTAGAGCTCCGTTGCTGCCGAGGGCAGTGCTACGGCGTCCAACCACTCGACCTGGCGAGCGGTCTCGAGATACGGGCCGACCACTTCGGCCAGCAGTCGCGCAAACCCGGGGAAGGCGAAGCCTTCCTCACGAACCAGTCGCTCCGATTCGTCTTGCAGGATAGCCGCGACCTCGTCCGCCGCGGGCCACAGGACGTTTGCACCGAGGTCGCGAGCCTGCTCCAGCGACTCGACCGGTCCGCGGAGTTGGGCTTCGACGATCCGCTCGAGAACTCGATGGACGAGGTTGCCGATGTAAAGCGGTTCGACTGCCGGGAGCGCCTCCAGCGGATCGGGGATCGGGCGCAGGCGGAGCAGTCTCTCCAGGAACGCCCGCCAGGAACAAGCGCTCAGACTCTCCAGGGTCGTGACGAAGATTTGATCACGACTGCGCGGATCGCCGGCCGGAGCAATCGGGCCGATGAAGCCGAAGTAGGGTCCGAGCCGAGCGCGGGTGCGCTCACCGGCACTGGTGCCGCGCTCCGGATCGATCTCGTCGAGCAGGCGCAGGCGGACGGCGTGCAGCCCGCGGGTTACGGCAGGTGCGCCGCGTGCCGCCAGAGTCGGATCCGTAGCAACGGCGAGGGTGCGACCGAAGAGCGCCCGGCCGCCGTGAATCCCAGCCAGGGTGGCCGCCTCGAAGGCGGGCCGATCGAGTGCTCCGGTTGCGCTCGCCTCGGCCGACGAGGCCGAGTAGAGGGGCCGGGCCGTGTACGGCTCTCTGCGATCGTCCTGCCCTTCTGCGGGTGACCAGCGGAGCCTCTCGACGAGGGGCGACGCCGTCTGCTGCCGGTTGTCGTCGTCGACGTCTTGCCAGGAGAGCGTGACGGCCGGCGCGCAGGCGAGTAGCTGACTGAAGAGGTAGCGCTCCTCGTCGTAACCCGTGAGCTTTTGCGGCAGGTCCTGGAGCACGCCGAAGCCCCGCCGGGACAGTACGTTCCGTAGGCTGTCGGGCAGAAGTGGATCTTCGTTGACCACCCGCGGGAAGACGCCGCGATTCAGACCGACGACGAAGAGGTGCTCGAATGTGAGGCCCCGCGCCTCGATGACGTCGAGGATCCGTACGCCTCCGCCACGTCCGCCGAGCGGTGTCTCGCCGATTCGCTCGAGCGCCGGAGCCACCAGGTCCACGAACTCTTCGTAAGCTAGCTCGAGTGATGCCGAGACACCGCGGGTGAGCTCGTCGACGATCGCCAGCACCTCACG
Organism: Candidatus Multivoradales bacterium; assembly: GCA_965212505.1. Taxonomy (GTDB): domain Bacteria; phylum Acidobacteriota; class Thermoanaerobaculia; order Multivoradales; family JAHEKO01; genus JAHEKO01. The sequence continues at coordinate 2,301,486 of OZ243123.1, read as the reverse complement.
GCTGAGGTCCGACGCTGGCGTCCATTCGAGATGTGTGTGGAGGAGGTTGCGAAATCGAGTCGCGTGCTCCGCCAGGGTCCGCGCTCGCTGCCAACCGTCGAAGTGTTCGCCCAGGCGGCGAGCGGAGGCGGCGGTCGCTTCGAGGGCACTCAGGGGGACCTTGCGTCGATGAGCAAACACCTCGTCGTCACGGGTGGAGAAGCCTCGGCGCACGGGAAGCGCGTAACTCCCGCCGCGCGAGACTGCGGCGTACGGGCGTGACGGAACCTCCTCGAGGCGGCCCGCGCCGATGGTCGCGAGGGCGAGATGAAGATCGAAGTTCTGAATCCGAGGAAAGGGTGTGCCCCGGGCGTCGAGCCATCGTTCCACCGGCGCGGCTCCTCGGCGCTCCAGCAGGTGGAGCAGCGCTCGCGCGCGTCGACCGAGGGGGCCGGGCGGACCTGCCGCTCCGTCGGCGGAGAACGGCACACCGAGCCGCGTCAGGTGGGTGCGCAGGGCCGTGCGATGCATCTCCACCCGGCGCGCGACGATGCCGACTCGTTCCGCCCGCTGCCCTTGATGCAAAAGCGTCCGGCAGCGAGCGGCGACCTCTCGAGCCTCGGCGTCGGCGCCGACAGCCTGGAAGAGTTGCAGTCGACTCGGTTTCCGGTCAGCGACAGGTCCTTCTGGGCGGGCGACGTCGGAGATTCTCTCCGTGAAGCGTCGAGCGAATCGATTCCCGGCATCAGGCTCTTCCGGGGCCGCCGGATCCGGCGGCTGATCCAGATAGATCGTGCCGGCGAAGCGATCCAGCAGCACGGTCAAGAGATCGGTCGCGACACCGATCGCATCGCTGAAGCCGTAGATGGCCAGGAACTCGGTCGGCATCGCCTCTTGCGCCGTGACAATCTCGCGCGCCCGCTGGAGCAGGGTGGCGGTCGAGCGCGCGCCTAGCTCGTCGAGCTCTTCGAGCGCGCGGCCGGCCGTGCGTACGAGAGCGCGCGCTCGCTGGATCTCGGCGTTCGACGCCTCGCTGTCTGGCCCTTCCGCCGCGAGAGTCTCCTCGAGCGCTTCGACGTGGGAGGGGTCGAGTCCGGCCTCGATCAGATCTCGGACGCTGGCGTCGACGGCGTGAAAGCCCTCTCGCAGCGGAGCGAGGGAACGGCGCAGCCAGTCCTCGTCCTCCGCGTGGCGTCTTGCGAAGAGGAGCGCGAGACCGTCGTGGAGGTTCGGTGGGCCGTCGACCTGATCGACCAGGCCGGCGGCCAGACCAAAGAGTGTCGTGCAGGAGACGCCTGCCACCGCCCGCCCACGACGTTCCACGAGGCGCGCGAGCACGTGAGCGCGGAGTGAACGGGAGGGGACGACCAGCCGTACGGGTCGCTCCAGGATCCGGTCTCCGAGACGCTCGATGGCAGCCTCGACGTCCGCGAGGAAGAGCTCCTCGGTCGCCTGGGCGCCCGCTCCGAAGCGAATCCGAGCCCGTCGGCCTGGCGAAGTGGAGGAGGGGAGCGCCATCGAGACGGCAAGATGTTACCTCGGAGCTCGGCGTCATTCGCCGCCCGCGAACCGCCGTTCACCGATCGTGGGGTGACCCGGGCCCCGAGTTTCCGTAGAGTTCTTGGAGTGACGGGCTGAAAACGACCCAGGAGAGCGATGAACGACCTCGAGCGCAAACTGGATGGACTGAAGATCGACCGGGAGAGTGGACCGCCGAAGCGGCCGATGCCGAGGTGGATACCGGCTCTGGTTGTCGTCGTGCTGCTCGCTGCGGTTGCGGCCTGGTGGTTCTCGCGGCCGGGCGTACCGGAAGTGCGAACGGCGACCGCGCGGGCGGTCGAGACCGGTGGGCGCCAGACGATTCTGAATGCCTCCGGTTATGTGACGGCTCGACGTCAGGCGACGGTCTCATCGAAGGTGACCGGCAAGGTCACCGAGGTGCTGATCGAGGAGGGGATGCGGGTCGAGCGTGATCAGATCCTGGCACGACTCGACCTCACCAACACCCGCGTCAGCCGCGACCTGGTCGTCGCACAGCGCGAGGCGGCCCGAGCGGCGCTGTCGGAGACGCGCGTCCTCCTGCGCGAGGCGGAACTCGACCTCGAGCGGACTCGAGACCTGGTCGAAGAGCGCGTCGCGAGCCAGGCCGAACTGGATCGGTCGCTCGCGCAGCGCGACTCGATCGTCGCGAGGCTCGAGCGCCAGGGGGAAGAGGTGTCGGTCGCCGATCGTCAGGTCGGGTTTTGGAACCAGGAGGTCGAAGACCGCATCATTCGCGCGCCCTTTGATGGCGTCGTCGTGTCCAAGAACGCGCAGCCCGGCGAGATGATCTCTCCGGTCTCGGCGGGCGGTGGCTTCACTCGCACCGGCATCTGCACGGTCGTCGACATGAGTTCGCTGGAGATCGAGGTCGACGTCAACGAGGCCTACATCAATCGCGTGCGACCCGGACAGAAGGTCGAAGCGACCCTCGACGCGTACACCGACTGGCAGATTCCCGCGACGGTGATTGCGATCATCCCGACTGCGGATCGCCAGCGGGCGACCGTGCGCGTAAGGGTCGGCTTCGACGAGCTCGAGGAGCGCATTCTGCCCGACATGGGGGTCAAGGTGGCTTTCCAGGAGACCGAGGCCGATGCCGACGTGGTGTCGAGACAGCTGGTTTCGATCCCGACCTCGGCGCTCGCGCGAGATGGCGAGCGTGACGTGGTTTGGGTGGTCTCGGCCGGTACGGTCGAACGGCGTGCCGTCACGGTCGAGCGCGTTCGGGACCAGGAGGTGCTGCTGTCCGCGGGCGTCGGTTCGGGTGAGCGAATTGTGCTCGAAGCACCGGAAACCTTGCAGGAAGGGGACGAAGTGGAGGAGCAGTCATGAGTGGATCGAACAACGGCTTGGTGGCCGCACGGGGTGTCGACAAGGTCTTCACCCGAGGCTCGGAAGAGGTCCACGTGCTCGGTGGCCTGGACTTGACGGTGCCGGAGGGCGAGTTCCTTGCCCTCATGGGGCCGTCAGGATCGGGTAAGAGCACGTTGCTCAATCTGATCGGAGGCCTCGACCGGCCGACCCAAGGCACGGTCGAGGTAGGCGGAGAGCGCATCGACAACCTGTCGGACCGAAACCTCGCCGCGTGGCGGGCGCGTCACGTGGGGCTGGTCTTCCAGTTCTACAACCTCTTGCCGGTGCTGAGCGCAGAGCGCAACGTCGAGCTGCCGCTGCTGCTGACCAAGCTGTCGAAGAAGGAGCGTCGGCGCCGAGTGGCCACGGCTCTTTCGGTAGTGGGCCTCGATCAGCGCAGCCGACACTTCCCTCGCCAGCTCTCGGGCGGTGAGCAGCAACGTGTCGGCATTGCACGAGCGATCGTCACCGACCCGACGCTGCTCCTCTGCGACGAGCCGACCGGCGATCTGGACCGCAAGTCGAGCGACGGCATTCTCGAGCTCCTGACAACGCTCAACCGGGTGCAAGGGAAGACGATCGTGATGGTGACGCACGACCCGAACGCGGCTGCGATCGCGAGTCGCACGCTCTATCTCGACAAGGGACGCCTGGGGACGGAGCCCAACGTATGAAGTACCTGGGCCTGATCTGGAGCAACCTAAAACGCAAGAAGCTCAGGACGCTCCTGACGGTCCTGTCCATCATGGTCGCGTTCCTGCTGTTCGGCTACTTGGCGGCCCTTCGCTCTGCGTTCAATCAGGGCGTCGAGGTGGCCGGTCTCGACCGGTTGGTCGTGCGCCACAAGGTGTCGATCATTCAGCTTCTTCCGGAGAGCTACGAGACCAAGATGGAGCGCGTCGCCGGGGTGGAGGACGCAACCTTCGCCACCTGGTTCGGAGGCCAGTACCAAGACCCGCGCAACTTCTTCGCCAAGATTCCGGTCAGGCCCGACGAGTTTCTCGAGATGTTCCCAGAGTACGTCTTGAGCGACGAGCACCGCGCCGCCTGGCGGGAGAATCGCACTGGGGCGATCGTCGGCCGCTCCCTGGCGGACCGTTTCGGTTGGCAGATCGGGGATCGAATTCCGATCGAGCCCGATATCTGGCGCCTGAAGACGAGTGAAGGCGCCTGGGAGTTCGACCTCGTCGGCATCTACGAAGGGGCGGAGACCGGCACCGATACGTCGCAGTTCTTCTTCCGGCACGACTACTTTCACGAGAGTCGCCGCTTCGGGGAAGGACAGGTCGGTTGGTACTGGGTGAAGATCAGTGAGCCCGAACGGGCGGCGGAGATCGCCGAGCTGATCGACGCCGAGTTTGCCAACTCACCTGCGGAGACGAAGACCGAGCCCGAAGGGGCGTTCGCTCAGGGTTTCGCCAACCAGGCGGGCAATATCGGATTCATCATCAGCGCCATTCTCGGAGCTGTGTTTTTCACCATCTTGCTGGTCGCGGCGAACACCATGGCGCAAGCGGTCCGCGAGCGCACTCAGGAACTCGGCACGCTCAAAGCGCTGGGCTTCACGCATCGCGGAGTCTCCAGCTTGGTGCTGGCGGAGTCGCTGACCATCGCCCTCTTGGGCGGCCTTCTGGGGCTCGGTCTCTCGTGGCTCTTCATCACCCGAGGAGGAGATCCGTCGGGGGGCATGCTGCCCTTCTTCTACTTCAGTCCGCGTGATGTGACGATTGGAATCGTGCTGGCGGTAGCGCTCGGGGTGGTCGCGGGACTCTGGCCGGCTGCACAGGCGCAGCGCCTGCGTATCGCCGAAGCGATGAGGAGATAACGATGACGGGAATCACAAACTGGTTCATGCAGGTGGTCTCCGTCGCTCGGTTCAGCGTCCAGACCATTCCGCAACGCCTGGGATCCTCCGCCTCGGCGGCCTTTGGTATCGCGGGAGTTGTGGCGGTCATGGTCGGCGTTCTGTCGATCTCGCAGGGCATCTTGCATATGGTCAAGCAGTCGTCGACGCCCGAAAACGCCTTGGTCCTGCGCAGCGGCTCGAGTAGCGAGCTGGTCAGCGGGCTCTCCGGGACCGACGCCGAGGTCATCGCGGAGGCGTCGGGAGTTCGGGACTGGGAGGGCCGTCCGGCCGCCTCGCCCGAGCTTTTCCTGATCATCAACCTGCCCAAGCGGACGACCGGCACCGATGCCAACGTGCCGCTACGAGGGGTGAAGCCCGAGGCCTTTGCGGTTCGCGATCGCCTGCAGATTGTCGAGGGCCGCGCATTCGAGTGGGGCCTCAACGAGCTGGTGGTCGGGCGCGGGGCTGCGAGCGAGTTCGCTGGGTTGGAGATTGGCGCTTCGATCGAGGTCGCCGGCCAACAGTGGCCGATCGTCGGAGTTTTCGAAGCCGGTGGCGGGATCGCCGAGTCGGAGATCTGGGCCGACGCAGCTCTTCTACAGGCGGCCTATCGGCGAGGCAACAGCTATCAGTCGGTCACGGCCAAGCTGGAGACTGCGGGCTCGTTCAGCGACTTCAAGGACACGCTCACGACCGATCCGCGTCTCAACGTTCGCGTCGTACGTGAGGCTGAGTTCTACGAGTCGCAGGCCGCCATGCTCACCACTCTGATCACCGGCGTCGGTACGGTGATCGCAATTCTCATGGGCCTCGGTGCGGTCTTCGGTGCGCTCAACACGATGTACAACGCCGTTTCCACGCGGACGCGTGAGATCGCGACGCTGCGAGCCCTCGGCTTCAAGAGCGGCCCGGTGGTGATCTCGGTACTTCTGGAATCGCTGGTGCTGGCTCTGATCGGAGGCTTGGTTGGGGGCAGCCTCGCCTACTTCGCCTTCGACGGCTTCCGCGCCGCGACGATCAACTGGAGTAGCTTCAGTCAGATCGCGTTTGCGTTCGACGTGACGCCAGGCTTGATGCTGCAGGGAGTGATCTATGCGTGCCTACTCGGGCTCGTGGGAGGCCTCTTCCCAGCGCTTCGGGCGGCTCGACTTCCGATTGCGACCGCGCTTCGAGAGCTCTAGCGGTAGCGGACTACAGCTAGGTGAGGGCTGCGCGAGTCCGTTCGAGGACGGCGAGCGACTCGTCGAGTCCGCCCGGGCGACTTCGCGAGAGCCACAGCTCGGGGAGGTCGGCGATCAGGCGTGACGCTGCCGAGACGAGCGGTTCCCGCTCCACCTTCGGGAGTGCCCGAGCCGGCTGATTTCGTTCGATCGAAAGCCGTGCTCGGCCGATGCGACAGGCGAGAGTGAGCGCATCGGTCACCCAGGCCAGCTCTCGATCGGCCGGGCCCCGGGAGCTGGGCAGATCGATGCTCTCAAGACGCTGCTGGGCGTCTGCCAGGCCCGCGACGCTCAGCCGCTCGTAGCGCTCGTTCTCGAGGGTCTCGTCGGTGCTTGTCAGGAGATGGAAGAGAACGGTGGAGTTCTTGAGTGTGACGCCGGTCTCCTCGTGAGCGGTGCCCAGAATCATCAGCGCTGCCACGGTGGCCGGATTCTGGAGCTCTCGCACGTGTGCCGCCAGGAGGTCGTGGAGCGGCAGCTCGGCTGCACGTTCGGCTTCCTCGGTACGCCAGGAGAAGCCTGCGCCCGCCAGCAGAGCGGGGTAGCTGATCGGCAGCGGTTGGAGATGCCCGTTGTCGCCCCAGTCGGTGATCAGGTAGCCGGTCGCGCCGTGCCGACTCGCCGCGATGGCCGCGGTGCCCAGGTTGCCCACCGCGTTCTTGATTCGACCACCAAGGCTGTTCCAGCTGCTGGTGCCGGGGCACAGGTAGTACTCGAGTCCGGCGGTGGAGAAGGTTCGCGCCTCCTCCTCGAACGGGTGGTCCGCCTCGTATCCCCAGTTCAGCGCGACCACGTCCCTCGGAAGCCGGCGAACCAGGTCGGGCCGGGTGAGAAGGATGTCGCCCCAGAACTGCATGCGGTGACCCCAACGCCCGACGAGTTCGTGAATCTTCAGGAGGAACTCGAGGTAGACCTCCTCCTTCCCGCGCTCCCTGCATGCGTCGGCGGAGCCGCCGGTTCCAAGATCGAAGGTCTCGTCGAGACCGACGTTGACCTGCCGGCTGGAGAAGTGGGGTAGGAGCTGGTCGAGCAGGTCTTCGACGAACTCGACGCTCCGAGGGTCGACCGGGTTCAGGCTGAACGGCTCGCGCTCGCGCCCGAAGGGGTGCTCGACGCCGTCGGGCCGCTCCGCCAGCTGTCGGTAGGCGTCGTGGGAGAGCCAGCGGTGGAGGTGCCCGAAGCAGTTTTGGTTCGGCACCAGCTCGACAAAATGACGTCGGCAGTGCGCGTCGAGCTCTCGGATGTCGCTGTCGGTGAACGGGCTGGCGTTCCGCCAGACCGTCTCGTGTCCCCGATACGCAAACGTGTGCTCGGTGTAGAGCTGCAGCTGATTGAGCTTGAACGAGGCCAAGAGCTCGACGAGCTCGAACAGCGAGTCGAGCCTCGGCACACGGTTCCGACTGACGTCGAGTAGGAAGCCACGCTGCTCCAGATCGGGCGCGTCGGCAACCTCGAGGCGCGGAACGAGCCACCGGTCGCCCTCTCTGCGTCCCGCGACCCGGAGCCACTGCTCGAGGGTCTGACCACCGTAGAAGAGGCCGGTCGGACTGGCTGCAATGATGTCGACCCCGTCCGCCTCGCAGGTCATCCGATAGCCCTGAGGTCCGAGCGGTTCTTCGTCGTCGAGAGCCAGGCGTAGCTGCGGACGGCTGGGGCCCGTGCCGGGGCCGCCGAGGCAGGGCGCGAGTTCTAGGGCGCGGAGAGAGCGCTCCAACGCCTCCGCCGCACTATCGGCGCCGGTCGAGGTGACGATCCGGCAACCTTTATCGAGCGCTGTCTCGCCGGAAAGCTGTCGTACCCGCCGGGGCTGGGGGTGCAGAAGGTCGAGCGGGTCGAGCACCTGTGTCAGGCCGTTCGGACAGCCAGGACGGGGGGTAGGTTCTCGGCTGCTGTGACCCAGCTCTCGCCGCCGTCGGATGAGGCGTAGACGGAGCCCTGCCGGGTCCCAAAGAAGAGCCCCAGCGGCTCCCGTCCGTCATGGCAGAAGGCTTGCCGAAGAATGGTCGCCCACGCCTCGGCCGGCAGTCCGCTGGTGAGGGCGTGCCACGAAGCGCCTCGATCTCTGGTCTCGTAGACCGCGATCCGTCCGTCGGGCGTCACCCGGTCGACATCGGCGACGAGCGGGATGACAAACGCGCGATTCGGATCGCGAGGGTCGGCGACCAGCGGGAACCCGAAGTCCGATGGCAGCCCGGCACCGATGTCGACCCAGCTACCTCCCGCGTCGTCCGAGCGATAGACGCCGCCGTGGAATTGCATGTAGAAGGTCTGCGGTTCGACCGGCGACTGCTCGAGGTGGTGCACGCAGTGTTGAATCGTCTCTGCGCGGACCTCTTCCGGCAGGTAGCGGGGTACGAGCCCCTCGACCTGACGCGACCAGGTGGCGCCGCCGTCCGCTGTGTGCCACACACCGGCCGCGGAGATGCCGATCGCCAGGCGCGCAGGCTCTCCCGGCCAGGGACAGATCGAGTGGAGGCAGAGTCCGCCCAATCCGCCTTCCCACTGAGGTCGGCTCGGCTGATCCCAAAGCCCTCGGTTGAGGTCCCAGCTTGCGCCGCCGTCGGTGCTCCGGAAGAGCGCCGCCGGTGCTACTCCCGCCCAAAGTTCGCCGTCGGCCTCGCCGGGCTGAATCACCCAGATTCGGGTGACGGCCGCGTCGGCTCCGTCCGGGAAGACAGGGCCCCGGGCCTGGTGCCATTCGCCGTCGAGATCGTCGGTCCAGCAGAGCCGCGGGCCGAACTGGCCATGGGTCACGGACGCGAGGTAGCGACCGCTGCGGTGGTCGCGGACCGCGAACTCCGCGACCTCGCCGGGGAAATGCCGCCCGGCGAGCTCGAACCCGCTCTCCGTACTGCCGCGCAGCACGAAGAGTCCCTTCTTGGTGGAAACCAGAATGTCGGTCATCTCGGTACCTCCAGAGATGGCGTGCACGATGTAGAGCTCGTCTCCTTCGAGGAGAGGGCGCTCCAGATCGGCGCTCTCGTCGTTGACGAACAGGCTCACGTGCTCGCGCAGAGCGCCGCGCTCGTCGAGCACCCAACCGCGGAGTGTCGGGCGTGTGGTTTCGAGGTCTCGGATCGCCTCACGTGCCGTTGCGCCCGAGACGGCGATGCGGCTCACACCGTCCGTGTGGCGGAGAAGGGGTGAGGGCAGAATGATGGCCGGCACGGCCTCAAAACTGTAGCACGCGCTCCGCGCAGGATCGGGAGCGTCGAGGCGGCTTCTTGAGGTAGGCTAGCTTCGTTCTGGGAGCGCCATGGCAGACGACAAACTGGTTCTGATCGTCGACGACGAACCCGGCATTCTGAGCACGCTCGCCGGGGTGCTGTCGGACGAGGGGTACAAGACGGTGTGCACCGGCAGCGGTGCCGAGGCGCTCGACCTGTATGGTCGCGAGCGCCCCGATGTCGTCATGCTCGACGTCTGGCTGCCCGACCACGACGGGCTCGAGACGTTGCAAGCGCTGCGTGAGGCGGACCCCACCGCGGCCGTCATCATGATGTCGGGGCACGGCACCGCGTCCACCGCGGTCAAGGCGATCAAGATGGGGGCCTACGACTACGTCGAGAAGCCGCTGTCGTACAACCGAACGGTCGAGGCGGTCGTCGGTGCGCTCGAGTACCGCAGATCGGTGGCCACCGACCGTGAGCTGTTGACGACGCTCGAAAAGACGAAGGATCGGCTCGAGACGCCGCCGGACCTGAACGGCCCGCCGGTCTTCGACCTGGTACAGCGCACAAGTCTGCCGCAGAAGACGATTGCCCGCTCGACCGTCATCTACGGCCTCGGTCTCCACTCCGGGAGCCGAACCGGGATGTCGATTCAGCCGTTACCTGCCGATTCGGGCATCCACTTCATGATCCTTCCGACCAACACCCACGTGCCGGGGCACGTCGGGTCGGTGGCCGAGACCGACTACGCGACGACCCTGTCGAACAACGGCGAGAGCATCAAGACGGTCGAGCACTTCCTGTCGGCGGTACACGCCTTGGGCGTGACGAACCTGCTCATCAAGGTGCATGGCGAGATCCCGGTCCTCGACGGCTCCTCGCTCGAGTTCTGCAAGACGCTCGAGGAGGTCGGGGTCGAGGTGCAGCCCGAACGCCGCCGCGAGATCGTGATCGATCGGCGCTACGAAGTGGGCGGTGACGGCGAGAAGCTGCTCACCTTGGAGCCGGACGACGGTTTCTCGGTCTCCTACCTCCTGAGATACCCGCCGCCGATCGGGGAACAGCAGTACGAGTTTCGCCTGTCGAGCTTCCGCGCCTACCAGGAGCAGATCGCGCCGGCGCGTACCTTCGGTTTCGTTCGAGACCTCAAGATGATGTCCGAGCTCGGCCTGGGTTCCGGCGGGCGCCTGGACAACTTCATCCTCGTCGGCGAGGACAACGTGATCAACACAGCGCTTCGGTTTCCGGACGAGTTTGTTCGCCACAAAATCCTCGACATCATCGGTGACCTCTATCTACTCGGCTATCCGATTCGAGGCCGGGTGACCGCGCGGCTCACTGGTCACCGCGACAACATCGCGATTCTGCGCGAAGTGCTGACGCAGAACTCAGCCTACTCGTCGGCCTAGGGCTCCGAAGCGCCACTTTTTCGGCGGGTTCGGCCGCCATTTCTTTTCGACAGCGCGCCGAAAAGCGAGGGGCCGACTGCCGGATGCCCTTGTTTCCTGACGCTGCACATCGCTATATGGCGATATGTCTGTGGCCCGAGGCTTGCCCTTATGCGGGGCAGAGGGAAACTCCGAATGGCTGAGAAAAGAGACGCGGCGACCGACGGGAACCTGGCAAAGGTCTACGATCTGGTGCAGCAGCCGGAGGTGGCGGCCGATCCGACCGACGCGGTCCATCAGGCGATCGATCAGTGCATGATCACCATGGTCTACCAGCCGATCGTGGAGCTGGCGACCGGCAAGGTCTTCGCCTACGAGGCGCTCTGTAGGAGCCGGGTTCCGCAGTTCGACAGTCCGCCGGCGCTCATCGAGGCCGCAACGGCGGCCGGGCGGATCGGAGAGCTGGGGCGCCTCCAACGGCGTCTCGCCTCTCGCAACTGCCCGGATCATCGGATCTTCCTCAACATCTCACCGCACGAGTTCGACGACGTCTTCCTCGTGCGGCCAGACGACGCGATCTTCCGGCATCGCAAGCCGGTCTACATCGAGATCACGGAGTCGGTGCCGCTGGTCTTCTTCGATCAGTGCCATAGCGTGCTGGGGGAGCTGCGCCGCAAGGGTGCACGTCTGGCGATCGACGACCTCGGTGCGGGCTACTCGAACCTCAAGTACATCGCCGACCTTGCACCGGACGTGGTGAAGCTCGATCGGGATCTGGTCGCGGGCTGTTCGCGCGGCACGGCTCAGTACAAATTGCTCTGCTCGATTGCCCAGCTCTGTCGTGAAGTCGACGCGAAGGTGGTGGCCGAGGGTGTCGAGAACGCCGAGGAGCTCGACGCGGTCATCTCGGCGGGCATCGAACTCTGCCAGGGCTTCTATCTGGGGCGGCCGAAGAGCTCGCCGCCCGAGGTGAGCTGGCCGGCAACCGACCTGCTCTCGAGCGGCCGGGTTGCGCAGGTCGGCGCGGCGACCCGTCGGGCTCGTTCCGAAGGGGACGCCGAGGCCGAGGAGCGGCACATCGAAGAGATGGAGAACCTGAGCGCTGCGCTCGAGAAGAGCCTGCGAAAGCACCGAGGCGAGGTCGTTCGCCTCAAGAAGGCGCTAGGTAAGGCCGAGACCGGAAGGGAGCGGGCTCGAAGCCGGCTCGCAGAGGTCGAGAGGTCGCTGGAACGTTCCGAGTCCGAGCGAGATCGACTGGCGACTCTCGGTGAAGCTCCCGCAGAGCCTGAGATTGTGGCCGCTGAGCCCCCGCCGACGGACGTTGGCCGGCTGCGGCGGGTCGCCTCTTATGGCCTGGCGTGTGCCGTGGGTGCAGTGGTGGGGTTGGGCGTCTACCTGTTGGCCGGTGTCGACTCCGGCGCTCAAACGCTCGAGTCGCGACAGGAGGTGATCGCGACGCCGACGCCACTGGAGGTTGTCGTCGCCGAGGTTCCCGAACCGGTCGGCCTGGCGCCGAAAGCGGTCTCGACCTCGCCGGCAGAGGCTTCGGTCGAACCGCCAATCGAGGTCGCCCTCCCAAGTCCCGAACTGGTTGCGCGCGAGGAGGTGGTCGCGACTCTGGACTCGTGGGCGGCTGGGTGGTCGTCTCAGAGTGTCGAGTCCTATCTCGAGCACTACACGGCGGAGTTCACTCCCGAGTCGGGAGTGTCGGGCGCCACGTGGCGATCGCAGCGAGTCGAGCGGCTCGGTCGTCCTGAGTTCATTGAGATTGGCATCGACGAGGTCGAGGTCACCCTCGGGACAGACGGAGCGGCGCGCGCTCGCTTCGTGCAGACGTACCGATCGAACAGCTACGAAGATCAGGTGCGCAAAGAGATGAACCTCCGGCGCGAGAACAACCGCTGGTTGATCGCGCGCGAAGTCGTGATTCGCTAGCGGACGCTGGTATCCTAGAGCGCATGTCGTTGCTGCGAATTGTCCTCGCTGCGGCCTTGGCTGCTTGCCTTCCGGTCGCCCCGTCGTCCGCCCAAGAGGCTTCGGACTGGCGCACGAAGGTCGACGGTTGGGTCGTCGAGCGTGCGCAGGTTGATGGAGAGGTCGAATTCCTGGTCTTCCTCGGAGAGCAGGCCGATCTCAGCGCTGCAGCCCGTCTGTCCAGCAAGGAAGAGAAGGGGCGCTTCGTCTACGAGACGCTGCGGGCCACGGCAGCCCGATCCCAAGCGCCGCTACTCCGCGATCTCACCCAGGCCGGAGTGCAGCACCGCTCCTTTTGGGTCGCCAACATGATCTGGACTCGTGGCGGGACTGACCTGGTTAGAGACCTGGCGAAGCGAGCGGAAGTTGCCCACATCTACGCAAATCCGCAAGTCGAGCTGGATCGTCCGATGAAAGAGGCGATTGTTCAGCAGAAGTCGGCGCTCGCGACCGAACCGAGCCTGCAGCACACGCTCGTGCCGGAGGTCTTTTGGGCGGCCGGCCACGACGGCTCTGGTGTGGTGATCGGCGGGCAGGATACGGGCTATCAGTGGGACCACCCAGCGCTGCGATCGAGCTACCGTGGGACCGCGGGCGGCTCGGTAGACCACAACTACAACTGGCACGACTCCATCCACAGCGGTGGGGGCAGTTGCGGGCCCGACTCGGCGGAGCCGTGTGACGATGACGATCACGGGACGCACACGATGGGCACGATGGTTGGAGACGACGGCGCCGCGAACCAGATCGGCATGGCTCCGGGCGCGCGTTGGATCGGCTGCCGCAACATGAATCAAGGGGTCGGCACACCGGCGAGCTACAGCGAGTGTTTCGAGTGGTTCATCGCGCCGACCGACCTCGCGGGAGAGAACGCCGATCCGGGCAAGGCTCCCGACATCATCAACAACTCGTGGAGCTGCCCGCCTGGTGAGGGGTGCCAGGACCCGAACGCCCTCCGAACAGTGGTGGAGAACACGCGCGCAGCCGGCATTCTGATCGTCGTTTCGGCAGGTAACGCGGGACCGGCGTGCGAGACCATCAACAACCCTGCGGGCATCTACGACGCCTCCTTCACCGTCGGGGCGACCACCCTTCAGGACTTCGCGACGTCGTTCTCGAGCCGTGGCCCGGTGAGCGTCGATGGCAGCGGTCGGATCAAGCCGGATATCTCCGCGCCCGGCCAGCAGATTCGTTCGAGCCTTCGACTGGACCGTTACGGGAGCCTTAGCGGAACCAGCATGGCCGCGCCGCACGTGGCCGGGCTTGCAGCGCTCTTGATCTCCTCGGCGGGTTGCCTCCGCGGCGATGTAGATGCGCTCGAACAGCACATCATCTCGAGTGCGCAGCCGGTCACGGGGACCGAGTTCTGTGGCGTTCCTGGCGACGAGATTCCGAACAATACCTACGGCTACGGTGCGATCCGCGCGGTGCTCCCGACCTGCGGCGGTGGCGTCTCGGGCGCGATGACCGGCATGAGCACCAAGAAGCTGACCTGTAGGAATCGCAGCGCGAAGCCGAGTCAGAAGGTGAAGACGAAGCTGGGTGGAGATTCCGACTGGAGTTGCTCGGCCGAAGGGCTCGTTGCTGGCGACGGCGATCGCTTGAAGATCCAGTTGACCGCCGATGCCGATGGCGACGGAGCCGTCGGCGGGACGGTACTGGGGATCCCGAAGCTCAAGGTGGTCTGTCGGAATCGAACCTCCGGCGGCAAGAAGACGCTCCGGCCCGGGGAGGGGGAGAGTTGGGATTGCCGCGAAGCCGGTTTGGAGATCGTCGATGGCGACTCCCTGAAGTTGACCGTCAGCGGCAAGGCGGGCTAGATGGTTCTGGAAAGCACAGGTACCGAAAAGAGCCCGCTGCAGTTCACGCGAGAGAGCATCCTCCGCGACTATCGCGTCGCCTACCGAAGCCGGGAGGTGAGCCTTCTCGGCCGTCGAGAGGTTCTCACCGGCAAAGCGAAGTTCGGCATCTTCGGTGACGGCAAGGAGGTCGCGCAGGTGGCGATGGCGCGGTCCTTCCGTCAGGGCGACTTCCGCTCCGGCTACTACCGCGACCAGACGCTGATGTTTGCGCTCGAGCTGTTGACCGTACGCGAGTTCTTCGCGCAGCTCTATGCCGACGCCGACCTCGATCGGGAGCCCTGCTCGGGGGGACGTCAGATGACTGCGCACTTCGCGACCCGGCTGCTGAACGAGGACGGAGGCTGGAAGAGCCAGCTCGAGAGCTACAACGTCGCCGCCGATCTATCTCCGACCGGCTCACAGATGCCGAAGCTGGTTGGACTGGCCTACGCGTCGCGACTGTATCGGGAGATCGAAGGCCTCGCCGACGGCGAGAACTTCTCCCGACGCGGCGACGAGATTGCGTTCGGAACGATCGGCGACGCCTCGTGTGCGGAGGGACTGTTTTGGGAGTCCGTAAACGCCGCTGGAGTGCTGGGAGCGCCGATGCTGCTCTCGGTCTGGGACGACGGCTTCGGCATCTCAGTGCCGACCTCGATGCAGGTCACCAAAGGCGACATCTCACAACTCGTGCGAGGCTTTCAGCGCGGGCCGGGGGAGACGAGCGGCTACGACATCTACACCGCCAAGGGCTGGGACTACCCGGGCCTGTGCGAGACCTACCTGACCGCGTCCGAGATTGTGCGACTCGAGCACGTTCCGGCGATCATCCACGTCCAGGAGGTTACGCAGCCGCAGGGGCATTCGACCTCGGGGAGCCACGAGCGCTACAAGAGCGCCGAGCGACTCGCCTGGGAAGAGGAGCGCGACTGCCTGACCCGGATGCGCGGTTGGATGGTGCGCGAGGGGATCGCCTCCGCAGAAGAGCTGGATGCGGTCCAGGACGAGGAGCGGTTGCACGTGCGCGAGATGCAGCGGGCCGCCTGGGACGCCTCCCGAACCGAACTCGCCGGCGAGCGGGACGCCTTGGTGTCTCTGCTCGGCGAAGTGGAGAGCGCCTCTCCCGCCGGAGAGCGACTCGCCGGGTTGCGCGAGCGGCTCGGCAAGGTGCCAAACCCGCTGCGACGAGATCTCCAAGCGGTTGCTGCGGAGGCGCTCGTCGTCACACGGAGCGAGAGCCAGCCGGCTCGCGAGCGCCTCCAAGCCTGGCGCACTGGGCAGGCCGAGCAACAACGGCGGCGCTACAGCACGCACGTCTTCAGTGATGGCCCGGATTCGGCCTTGGCCGTCGAGCCGGTGGCTGCCGCCTACTCAGAGAACTCCGCGGAGGTGCGCGGATTCGAGGTGCTGAACGCCTGCTTCGACCGGGCATTTGCGAGGACACCGAACCTCGTCGCTTTCGGCGAGGATCTGGGCCGGTTGGGAGACGTCAATCAGGGCTTCTCAGGGCTGCAGGAGAAGTACGGAGCTCTCCGAGTTGCCGACACCGGGATTCGCGAGACGACCATTCTCGGCCAGGCCATCGGCATGGCGCTCCGAGGGCTCCGGCCGATCGCGGAGGTGCAGTATCTGGACTACGTCCTCTACTGCCTACAGATCATGTCGGACGATCTCGCGACCCTGCGGTGGCGGACTGTCGGTGGGCAAAAAGCGCCGGTCATCATTCGAACTCGCGGGCACCGGCTCGAGGGCGTCTGGCACTCCGGCTCGCCCATGGCGCCGTTGATCCACCTGCTACGCGGCATCTACATCTGCGTGCCGCGCAACATGACCCAGGCGGCTGGGTTCTACAACACGCTCCTGGCCTCGGACGACGCCGGTCTCGTGGTCGAGGTTCTGAACGGCTACCGTTCGAAGGAGACCCTGCCGGACAACGTGGGCGACTTCCGCCTGCCGTTGGGAGTGACTGAAACGTTGCGCGAGGGGAGTGACGTCACCCTGGTGACCTACGGGGCGCTGTGCAAGATCACTCTCGAGGCGGCGGAACTTCTGGCTGAGGTCGGAATCGACGTCGAGGTGATCGACGTGCAGACGCTCCTGCCGTTCGACCGCCACGGCTCGATCGCCAACTCGATTCGGAAGACCAACGCCGTACTGTTTGTCGACGAAGACGTTCCCGGTGGCGCCACGGCCTACATGGCCCGTGAGGTTCTGGAGACTCAGGGGGCCTTCGACTGGCTCGACGCGGCGCCGCGAACGCTGAGCGCGCGCGAGCATCGCCCGGCCTACGGTTCGGATGGCGACTACTCTTCGAAGCCGAATCGGGAGTCGATCTTCGAAGCCGTCTACGATCTCGCGCGTGAACGCGATCCGGTGCGCTTCCCGCCGATCTTCTAGCCGGTCTACATCATCCCGAGCTGAAGTCGGGCGGCCTCGGTCATCATGTTGGGGCCCCAAGGCGGGTCGAAGACGATCTCGATGTCGGTGTCCGCGACACCGGTGAGGGACTCGACCCGGCGTTTGACGTCATCCGCCAATACCGGGCCCATGCCACAGCCCGGCGCGGTGAGGGTCATCTTGACCTGCACCTTCGAGCCCTCCGCGGGACTGTCGTCAATGGTGCAGTCGTAGACGAGGCCCAGGTCGACGATGTTCACCGGGATCTCAGGGTCGTAACACTTCCGAAGCTGCGCCCAGACGCGCTCTTCGAGTGGCGTCTCGTCGTCGACGGCCTCTTCGGCGACGGCGTCTTCCTTGCCGAGCGCGTCGGCGTTCTTCTCGTCGACGCGGAACATCGCTCCGTAGTCGGTCATGACGGTGAACGAGCCGCCCAACTGCTGTGTGATCAGGACGCGCGTGCCCAGCGCCAAGACTGCCGGCAAGCCGTCCGGGATCTGGATCACCTCAACGTCACGGGAGAGTACGGTCTCTTCGCGCGTGTGCATGGGGTCAGTATAGCCCCGCCCGGTTCGGACGGGGGTGTCAGAGATCGGCGCGCTGCGGCAACTTAACTAGGGGAGCGGAGCGCGAGTAATGGAGGTGAAGGGGGGGACCGAACGCGGGGGGCATCATCGGTTGACCGCCGTGAAAGCGGAGTACGGATAGAGAAAAGCGGGTGATGCTCAGATCTCTCCTAAGAGAGGGATGGGATAAGTACGGCGAGCGGATCTCTCCCCCTTCACCACAAAGATTCATCCAAAAAGACTGAACCGTTGGATGCATTCTAGCGGAACGGTGCAGAGTCGTCCAACGGGCACCGCCAAGCGGCTCGCACGCCGAAAATCGGGGCGGTATCTCAAAATTTCGAGTGCAACCGGCTCCACAGAGATTTCGGCGTCCGGTTGCTAACATCATTTCGTGCACGGAGGAGCCACATGGAACAGCCGATGATGGATCAGACGATCGAGGCCGAGTACACGTTGGAAGCTTCGGCCTCCTGCCCGAACTGCAAGAAGGACATCGAAAGTGTCTTGGTTGTTCGACTCCTTCGCACGCGGGTCAACTTCACCTCGTCGTTGCCGCGGAGAGGCCAGGTGATGGCGTGCTCGAGTTGCAGGACGATCATCGCCGGTAGCCTTGGCGGTCTGATCTAGCCGACGAGCGGCAGCCTCGAGCAGCGGCTTCCGTCTCTTGAGGTGGATGCCGACTACCGCGCGACCCCGCCCGCCGTTCACTTCCCGGACCAGTACGATCGAGCCACGCCGCCGGCATTCTTGCCGCGGCTGGAGCCTGATCGAACTTCTAGTCGCGTCGCTCCTCTTCGAGGTAGCACTCCTCGCGATCGCCCCCCTCTTCATCCGAGCTGCCCGCGACGTGCGCTCGGGCGGCGAAAGGGCACAGGCCGCGACGCTCGCACAGAGCCTCGTCGAGGACGGGCCGAGGGAGGGCCCTCTCTATTACTCCGCAGCTTCGCGGCGTTGGAGCCCCGAGCCGCCGGTAGCGCCAACGGTGGCCCTCTGGGTCGCCGTCCTGGCTTTGGAGGTCTTCCCACTGGCAGCCATCGAGGACGGCAGAATCGAGCCTTCCGAGGCGAACGACGGAGGCGGTCTCGACGGGGAGAACGCGCTGCTTTTGTACCGGTCGACGGTTTCGATTTCGAGAGGCGAGGGAGATGAGCCGGTCGTTGTGGCGTCGAGGTTCGCTTGGGGGGTCGAGTGAGTCGAAGCGGGTTCGCCTTGGTCGAGTTGCTCGTGGCCCTTGCCCTGGCAGTGACACTCGCGGCGGGGTGGCTGGGGCTCTATCGAAGCCAGGCTCGAGTGGTGGGCACACAAGCACTGCGGGCCGATCTACAGCAGGCGATGAGGCTCGCGGAGCATGAGCTGGCGCTGCGAACTCGGATGGCGGGTCGAGGGGGGCTACCGGGCTCTTCAGCGATCGAGGTGTGGGACGACGTGCCGACGGGCACCCGGATTGGCTCGGCGTACTCGGCGAAGGTGGCTCCCGGCTCCGACCTGCTGATCCTCCGCGGTGTCTTCGAGGGAGAGATCTACGAACTCGCCGGCGCGCCCACGATCGACGGCCCGAGCGGAGAGGTGTCGATTGCGCGCACCAACGGCGCGGGGGAGGAGCAGGCTCTCGAGGTGCTGGCGGCCGACGCGCGGCGTGAGCCAGGAGGTGCACTTCTGCTCACTGATCTCAGCGGTTCGGACGTCTGCCGCGTTGTCGAACTGGTGTCGGCAGAGGAGATCGAACCCTCGGGCGGACTGCGGCTCAGGTTTCGAACGAGCGGCTCGCCGGCGGTGTCGATCTACAGCGAGCTCTGTCCTCCCGAAGTGCCCATCGAGCGTCTGGACGGACTCGGAATCCTGCAGGAGGTTCGCTACTACATTCGAGTCGACCCGACCGGACCGTCTCGCCTCACACGGGCGTGGTACCGCCCGGGGTCAGATGTTCCAAGTGTCGGTTCGCCGAGGGACGGTCAGGACCTTCTGGACTACGCACGCGACCTTCAGGTTGCCCTCGGGGCCGATCTCGATGGCGACGGCCTGATCGCAGACGAAGCGCCGGGCGTAGACGACGAGTGGTGGTTCGAAGAGCCAGACGATGTACCGGACACGGATGCGTTGGCGCCTCGAAGGGCGCGAATCACTTTGCTCCTCCAAGCGGCGCGAGCGGAATCGGGCTATCTGGCACCGAGCCCGGGTGAGATAGAGAACCGGAGGTACGCCGAGTGGGACGCGCTACCGGTGGTAGACCGTCGCCTGCGCATGGCCAGAACCACGTTCTCGGTGGAGCGGCGATGAGGTCTCGGACCGCCTCCCGCGAACGCGGAGCGGCCTACCTGCTTGCGCTGCTTTCGCTCCTTGCCCTGACCGGTCTTGGTATCTCACTGTCGAGAATCGCCTCGACGGAACGCCGGTTGGGCTGGGGCTACGAGAGTCGGCATCAGGCACTGCGCGCGGCGGAATCGGCGTTGGCCATGAGTGAGGCGAGTCTCGTCGCCGGCAGGCCGCCGGTCGCGTCGGCAGTGGAGCTTTCTCGGACGGTCCGCAGTCGGGTTTCGCAGGTGGGCCTCGCGAGCTGGGAGGCGCCCCTCCTCCTCGGAGCGGATCGATGCTACGCCTGCGCGGCCGACACACCTCTCAAGTCGCGGTATCGCCTTGCCGCCGTTGGCGAGCGTCAAGTGATCGATTCCAAAGCCTCTCCAGGTGACGAGCGAATGCACTCACGGGTCGAGCTCGAGGCGATCGTGACGCTTCAGCCCTGGCCACCGCCGACGACACGCGCATCGAGTCGCGACGGCCGATGTCTGAACGAGATCGTGATCAACCGGATCGCGAGCGAGCTGTTGGCGGAGCTCAACCCTCCCGAGTGTCGACCGACAGGCCTCGAGACGGCAGTCGCCGGTGTCGACCCCGGGACGCAGGCGGCCTGCGCGATTCCTGTTCAGGTCTGCGCGATCAGGACCGACTGGCGGGAGAGGTGGCCACCCTAGCGGTGGCTATACTTTGCGTGATGCTCGAAGACGCCTCCCAGCGGCCTGCCGGCGGAGCTGTCCGGGCAATCCTGGCCGATCTCTTCGAGATCATTCAGAGGCACGAGTCGGTGGTCATCAAGAGTTCCGAACCGAAGTCTCTGCACGACTTCCGAGTCGGGGTTCGGCGCACACGGGTTGCACTCGGGCAGGCGAGGGCGGTGATCCCGCGATCTGATCGGTTGCGCTTTGGCGCTGAGTTCAAATGGGTCGGGAGAACTACGGGCTTGGCTCGCGATCTCGATGTCTTCGAAAGGGAGCTCGGAGAGCAGCACCTCGAGCTCGCCATGGAACTTCGAGAGGAGTCTCGCGAGCTCGTTCGACGGGTGCGGGAACGGCGGGCCCAGTTGCAACGCCGCGTCGTGGACGCGCTGCGAGGTGAGCGCTATGTGGAACTCAAGCGCGCGTGGACCGGCTTCCTCGGAGCCCCATCGGCGGACGGCGGACGCAAGGCACTCGAGCCGATCGGTCCGCACGCTCGCCGCTGGGTTTCGAAGGCACGCGGTCGAGTACTCGATCGGGGATCCACCGTCGACGCGGACAGCCCTGCGACGGACTTTCACCGGGTCAGGATCGCGGGCAAGAAGCTGCGCTATCTACTCGAATTCTACGCCGACCTCGAGAGGCCAGAGGTCGTCGAGGCCAGGGTCACGGCGCTCAAGCGCCTGCAGGACAACCTCGGCCGCCTCAACGATTGGAGTTTTCAACGTCGGCTGGTGCGAGAGCTCGGCGAAGAATCTCGCCTTGCCGAACACCTTCTCGCGGGGCTCGCGCGAGCCGAGAAGAGGGAACGACGGGAGTTCGCGCAGGTGTTTGCTCAGCTGCGCGACGGCTGGGTCGACTAGTCTTCGGCGTGCCAGGAGCCCGGGTGCTCGAGCAGGATCGCCTGCGAATCTACCGGAGCTTCATCAGGCGCGGGCGACAGCCTTCGGTAGGTTCCGTCGGATTGAAGCTCACGCGCCTTGACACTGTCTCTGACGTGCAGGAGGAGAACGTCGTCCCGAAGCGCGCGCAGCATGGCCCGGTCCTGGATGGGGAAGAGGAGCTCGACGCGACCGTCGAGGTTCCTGGGCATTAGATCCGCGCTACCGAGCAGCAGCTCGTCGTCCCCACCGTTGCGGAAGTAGTAGAGCCGAGCGTGCTCGAGGAAGCGTCCCACGATCGAGATCACGCGAATGTTCTCGCTAACGCCGGGGACGCCCGGCCGCAGGCAGCAGATTCCGCGCACGACGAGCTCGATCTTGACGCCCTGCTGAGACGCCTCGTAGAGCTTGTGGATGCACCGTTTGTCGACCAACGAATTCATCTTGAAGGCGAGGTAGCCGTCGCCACCGCTGGCGTGTGCGGCGATCTCTCGGTCGATGCGGTCGAGCAGCTCGTCGCGGGCGGAGTGAGGCGAGACCAGCAGCTTTCGGTAGCTGTTCTTCTTCGAATATCCGGTGAGTGAGTTGAAGAGATCAGAGACGTCCGACGCCAGATCTGGGTCGGACGTCATGTAGCCGATGTCGGTGTAGATGCGGGCGGTCACCGGGTTGTAGTTGCCGGTGCTCAGGTGCACGTAACGCTGAATGCCGTGGGGCTCGCGGCGCACGATCAGGCACATCTTGCAGTGGACCTTGAGGCCGACGAGCCCGTAGACCACGTGAACGCCGGCCTCTTCGAGAGCGCGGGCCCAAACGATGTTGGTCTCTTCGTCGAAGCGCGCCTTGAGCTCGACCAGCGCCGAGACCTGTTTGCCGCGTTCTCGAGCCTCGCGCAGCGCCTCGACGATGGGCGAGTTGGGGCCGGTTCGGTAGAGCGTCTGCTTGATGGCGATGACGTTCGGGTCCTTGGCTGCCGTGCGAATCATGTCGACGACCGGCCCGAAGCTTTCGTAGGGGTGATAGAGCGCAACGTCCCTGTCTCTGAGAATAGAAAAGACGCTCTCTTCGCCTTCGAAGCCGGGCGGCTTGATCGGCAGGAACGGTGCAAACTTCAGCTCGGGGCGATCGAGCTTGGTCAATTCCATCAGGTCGGCGAGGCCGAGGTGCCCCTCCTGCTCATAGACCTGGTAGGGCGAGATTCTCAGGTTGCGACTGAGGATCGACCGAATGCGTTCGGGCATGCGGGCGTCGACTTCGAGGCGGATCGCAGAGCCAAAATGCCGCTGCGCCACGACGTCCTGCATGGTGGTCATGAGGTCGTCCGCTTCGTCCTCCTCGATCGCGAGGTCGGCGTCACGGATCACCCGAAACGGGTGCGCGGCGACGATCTCGAGGCCCGGGAACAGAAGGTCGAGGTTGGCCGTGATCACTTCGTCTAGCCAGACGAACTGGCAGCCCTTTGCGTCAACCAGGCCGAGGTGGTCGTAGCCACCGGCGGCCTCTTCGCTGGGAATGCGCAGTAGGCGGTCGAGAGCGTTCGGCACCTTGAGGCGCGCAAATCGCTCGCCGTGTCCTGGGTCGTGCACTTCGACGGCGAGGTTCAGACTCAGGTTGGAGATGTGCGGGAAGGGGTGCCCCGGGTCGAACGCCAACGGCGTCAGGACAGGGAAGATCTCCCGCTTGAAGTGTCGTCGCAGGAGTTTGCGCTGCTTGCGCTTGAGCTCGGGATAGCTCGCAACGTGAACCTCCGCCTCTTCGAGTTTGGGCTTGATGTCGTCGCGCCAACACGAGGTTCGCTGCTCGAGCAGCTCCTCGAGTTTCTCGCGGATACTCGCGAGCTGCTCCGCCGGACTCATGCCGTCGGCCGGCGCCTCCAAGGCGCCCACCTCGAGCTGCCGTCGGAGTCCGGAGACTCGGATCATGAAGAACTCGTCGAGGTTGCTACTGAAGATCGAGAGGAACTTGACGCGTTCGAGCAGAGGGGTGCTCTGATCGAGCGCCTCCTCGAGTACGCGGGCGTTGAAGTCGAGCCAGCTCAGCTCGCGGTTGAAGTAGTACTTCTTGTCGTCGAGGTCGAGCTGGGGCTCGGAGGTCTCGATCGGTCGGTCTTCGAGAGTTGTCAGATTCACCTCCCCGAGCGGGGCGCATAGTATAGCCGCGGGAATCGGCAGCGGCGGCGCCAGGCGTCACAGCCGGTCGCTCGGAGAAACACGCTTGAAACGTCTCTATCTCATGCGCCACGCCAAATCCGACTGGGACGGCGCCTTCTCGAGCGACCATGAGCGTCGGCTCGCTCCACGAGGACGAAGGGCGGCCCAGACCGTCGGCAGATTCCTGTCGTCGGTCGGTGCACCTCAGGCGGTGGTCACCTCGAGTGCGGTCCGTGCGCGGACGACCGTCGAAATCGCGGCGAAGGCGGGTGGCTGGGAGTGCGGTGTGGAGGTGACGGACGCTCTCTACGGCTGCTCGCCCGAGGCGCTCTTGGGGGTCTCTCGCACCGCGGACGATGCTGTCGAGCGCCTGCTGTTGGCCGGGCACGAACCGGCATGGTCGGAGACGGCGGGTCGCTTGGTCGGCGCGGCGAGCATCCGCATGGTGACGGCCGCCGTGGCCTGCATCGACCTGCCCATCGTCAGTTGGAATGAGATTCGTTTCGGGGTCGGCACGATCAAATGGGTCGTGACACCGAAGCTTCTGCAACGCTTCGGCGGTTGAGGGGTATGAGTTCAAAACAGGGCAGCGAGACCGGCAAGCCGGGACAGGTCAGGGTCGTCAACTCGAGGGGCCAGGAGAGCCACTTCCTGCGCGGAATGGTCACCCACGACCTGATCCAGCGCGGATTGGACTTCGAACGGGCCTACGCGGTCGCAGGCGCGGTTCGCCAGCAGGTCTCCGGCCGCGAACGGGTCACCACCGCGGAGCTCCTCGAGCTGATTCGGAGCGAACTGGAGCGCTACTTCGGCCCCGATCTTCCGGAGCAGATCCGGCGTACGGCCCGACCGGTTCCGGCCTTCTCCGTGCTCTACCGAGGAGAGCGGCATCCCTTCTCTCGCGGACTCCTCGCTCGCAGCATCCACGCTGCCGGCCTCGAACTGGACGACGCGTATCGACTGGTTTCGGCGGTTGCGCAACAGCTTCAGCGCGAGGGCGTATCGGAGATCCGGAGCGAAGAGCTCGTGCGCCTGGTCAGCGAGATGCTTGCAGCGACGGACGAACCGAACGCGGCCCGTCGATATCTTCTGGTCCGACGTATCAACGCCCTGCCGCGCCCGCTGATTCTCTACGTGGGAGGCGCGACCGGCACCGGTAAGTCGACGCTCTCCCTCGAACTCGCGCCGCTGTTGCGTATCTACCGAATTGGTGCGACCGACACCATCCGGCAGGTGATGCGCATCGTCTTCTCAGAGAAGGTTTTACCCGAACTGCATAGCTCCAGCTTCGAGCGTGCGTCGGTCGTGACTCCGGACCTCGATCTGCGAGTGGCAGAGGTGGCCGGCTCTGACGAGCAGCTGATCAAGAGCTTCGAGGAGCAGGCGGCTCGAGTTGTCGTCGGCGTTCGCGCGATCGTCGAACGAGCGATTGCGGAGAAGACGAGCCTGATCGTGGAAGGGGTTCACCTCTGCCCGCCGCTGGTGCCGTTCAACGACCTGGAGGGAGCTGCCTATCAGGTACCTCTGATGCTCGGAACGCTCGATCCGGAGGTGCATCGCGCGCGGTTTCTCGCCCGCGCAGGCGCAACCGGACGACACGCGGACCGTTACATCGAGAGCTATCGCGCCATCCGCACAATTCACGACTATCAGCTCGGCCAGGCCGAGGCCCACGACGTGCAGACGATCGACACGTCCGACGGGGAACCGCCCGTGGTCGAGACCATTCGATTGGTGACCGAGCTGCTGGGGAGCAAGCTGCCCGAATTTGGACGGATGGTCGGTGCGGAAGATGAGCAGACGGTGCCAACCCTGCTGTTGGTTGTCGACGGACTCGCCGACCGGCCGGTGCGGGCGCTCGGGGGCCGAACGCCTCTCGCTGCCGCCCGGACGCCGACCCTCGATCGACTCGCTAGCGAGGGACGAACCGGTCTCGCAGATCCGGTTTCGCCAGGCGTCGTTCCCGACACGGCAGCTGGAACCCTGGCGCTCTTCGGCCAATCGCCCGTCGCGATGAAGCGCGGAGCGATCGAAGCGCTCGGCGCCGGCTTCAAGCTGCGTCCCGGAGATATCGCCCTACGGGGCAACCTGGCGACCCTCGACGAGCACGGTCATGTGGTGGACCGTCGAGCAGGAAGGATTCGTCAGGGCGCCGCGGAGCTGGCGGAGGCGCTCGACCGCATCGATCTACCCGGTGCCGGCGGCGTACAAGTGCGAGTCAAGAGCGCTACCGAGCACCGCCTGGCCATCGTGCTCCGTGGCGATCACCTCTCTTCGGCGATTCAAGGCAGCGACCCAGGGGACGGCGCCGCTCCGGGAGCACCCATCCCTCCCCAGCCGCTCGATCCGTCGAACGAGGCGGCCGCCCAGACGGCGCGAATTCTGGCCCTCTTCGAGCAGGAGGCTCGGCGCGTGCTGACCCAGCACAGGGTCAACAAGAAGCGACGCAAGCGGGGGCTGCCGCTGGCGAACGCGGTGATCACTCGCGGGCCTGGCAGGCTCCACCAACTCATTCCGCTCGAAGAGGCCGGCTTTCCCTTGCGCGTTGCGTGTGTCGCGGGCGATTCGACGGTCCTGGGTCTGGCCAGCTGGCTGGGAGCCGAGCTCATCCGGACCGAGGCGATGACCGCCAGTCTCGATACCGACCTGGGTGCGAAGTTCGAGGAGGCGCGCAAGGCGCTGCGCGACTTCGACCTCGTGATCCTCCACGTGAAGGGTGCGGACATCGCGGCTCACGACCAGCGTCCGGACCTGAAGATGGACTTTGTCGAGAGGCTCGACGTCGAGCTGGCGACTCTGCTCGAAAAACATGATGGCGCTCTCCGGGTCGCGGTGGGGTCCGACCACGCAACCCTCTCGGAGAGCGGAATGCATGCCGCCGATCCGCTACCGGTGTTGATCTGGGGCGAGGGTGTCGAAAGGGACGAGGTCGAAGGCTTCGACGAGACGTCCGCAAGTGCCGGCGGGCTCCAACGTTTCCCGCTCCAGCTCCTTCTGTCTAGACTCTACGGGCAGGCCTGAGCGCTTAGTTCTGCGAGAGCAGCGCCTCGAACCGTGAGTTCGAGCGCAACGGATCCCAGAGAGGATGGAGAGCCAGCATTCTCTGGGTCAGGGCATCGCTGTAGTGCACCTGGAGGAGCTCCTCGAGCAGGTCGACCGCCGCGTCGGTCTGTCCCAGGGCTGCGAGAAGCATCGCCTTCGCCTCCACTGCGCTAGGACCGGCATAACGATCTGATTCCGTCATCTCGATCACCCGATCGATGTCGCGGAGCGCTGGTTCGCGCCGGCCGAGGAGCGCCGCCAGCACGGCACGTGCGCGCAGCAGATCGGGTTGATCGGGAGAGGTCTGGAGGGCGGCCTCGACGCGATCCAGCGATTCCACCAAACGAGGCCGTGCCGCCTCTTTGTCACCGCTCATGTGGTGGGTCAAGGCGAGGTTCATCGGCACGTTGAACTCGTCGAAGGGGTTTGTCGGTGTGTGCTGGCGGATGCGCGCGAGCGCCGAGTCGAAGTCGCGATCGAGCCAGTCGAGTTGCACCCACTGCGTGTAGAGCCAGCTGACGCTCGGAGCGCTTTCCAGTGTTTGGCGAGCCTCGGTGGTGTTGCCTGAGAGGAGCACCTGGAGGGCGGCCTTGCGAAGGTAGTGCTGGGGTTGATCGGGAGCGATCACGATCGCCCGCTCGCTTGCATCGAGGGCCGCCTCGAGGTTACGCACAGCGCCGTAGGTCTCGGAGAGCGCGTTCAGGAGGTCGGCGTTCTGCGGGTCGAGAGTCGAGGCGAGCAGGAGCTGCTGGAGGGCACGATGGAACTCGCCCTGACGGCGGTAGATGTAGCCTACGGCAGATTGCGCCTCGGCGTTGTTCGGCCGCTCCTCGACGACACTCTCGAAGATCTCAAGCGCGCGCTCGAATCTCCGATAGCCGTAGTAGTGGTAGAAGCCCTCAGCGAGTCGAACCAACGGGTCGTCTGGAGCGAGCGCGAGGGCACGCTCGATCGCTTCGTCCGCGCGGCCCCGCCAGTCGCGGCGGAAGTCGCCGTTGAAGTGGCGCTGCGAGCTCATCCAAGCGAGCTGGCCCCAAGCCTGCGCGAAGTCAGGGTCGAGCTCGACCGCTCGCTCGAACATGTCGACCGCAAGCTCCAGTTGGTCGAGAGTGGCGGCTCGGCGAAGATCGAGCGCTCGGAGGTAGGCCTGGTAGGCCTCGGCATTTTGGGTCGGGCGCTCCTCCTCGGGCGGCGAGAGGAGGGTGGCGCCGAGCTGCTCAGTGACGCGGTCGGCGATGTCCGACTGAACTTCGAAGACGTCCTCGAAGACCTTGTCGTAGGCCTGCGACCAGATCTGAGAGTCGTCTCGCACGCGGGTCAGTCTCGGCGTGATGCGGACCCGGCTCGCCTCGTCGGACTTCGCCCACCGGATGCTGCCCTCGAGAACGTGATCTACGGCGAGCTCTTCGCCGATCTGCTGGAGCGTCTTGTCGGTGCCGGAGTAGCGGATCGCACTGTTGCGCGAGATCACGCGAACTCCGGACATCGTCGCGAGTCGGCTAGTGATCTCCTCCGTGATGCCAGCGGCGAAGTACTCGTCCTCGGGTGGCCCTAGGTTTTCGAAGGGCAGGACGACGACCGCGCTGGGGCCCGGCGCGGTGGCCTGGTCGCTGGGTGCTGGAGAGCTCGCGCTGCGCAGGAAGAACCAGCCGGCCACCGCCGCTGCGACGAGCCCGAGGCTGAGTAGGCCAAGCTTTGCTTTCGAGTCAGAGCGCGGCTCCGGTGCTGGTCGGGGTGTCGCTTCGCTGACCGCCGTGACCATTCCCGAGTGGACTTCGTCGCGTAACGCCTCGAGCTCGTTCCGCACGTCGAGCGCCGACTGGTAGCGGCGATCGGGATCCTTTTCGAGGCAGCGCCGCACGATCCGTCCAAAGTGGAAGGGGAGCTCGCCCCGAATCTCCGTTACCGAGGGCGGCTCGTCGCGCAAGATCGCGGAGATCAGGTGGCTCGAATTCTGGGCCGCAAACGGTCGCCGGCCTGTGGCCATTTCAAAGAGGATCACCCCGAGGGCGAAGATGTCGGTGCGATGGTCGACGGGCTCGCCGGCGACCTGCTCGGGAGACATGTAGGGGACGGTCCCCACGACCAGGCCGGGTTGGGTCAACGCCTGCGTCGCCTCGAAGTCGTCCGCACCGTCGTGAGCGAGTTTGGCGAGCCCGAAGTCCAGGATCTTCAGGCGCCCATCCTGCGTGAGCATAATGTTCGCCGGCTTCAAGTCGCGGTGGGTAATGCCCTGCTTGTGCGCCGCGCTGAGGGCGTCCGAGAGTGGAATCGCGAGCTCGAAAATCTTGTCCTGCGGGAGTCCCTCGGTGGGGATCTTGTGGTCGAGACCGACGCCGTCGACCAGCTCCATCGTGAGGAAGTGAATCGCCGGCTGATCGCTCTGCTGGTCGAGTCTGGCGGCTTCAACCGAGTGGATCGTCACAATGCTCGGGTGATTGAGAGCCGCGACCGCCCGCGCCTCGCGACGAAAGCGTTCCAGATGCTCTTCGTCCTCCGCGGTGTCGCTACGAAGCACCTTGAGAGCCACGCGACGACCCAGCTCGCCGTCCTCGGCTAGGTAGACCTCGCCCATCCCGCCTTCGCCCAGCTTGTCGAGAATCTTGTAGTGGGCGAGGGTTTGACCGATCATGGCTGTCTCCGACCAGCCGGCGGTACCGCCAGCAAGCGGCTAGCTGCTCTTTCGACCGCCGACGAGAGCGCCGACAGCACCGACGACCGGAATCAGGAAGTTGTACCAGGAGGGTTGCTTGGCGTGCTGGCCCGCTTCGAAGAAGCTCATTTCGGCGACCGGCTTGTCGACCGGCTCGCGGCGGGCGTAGGAGCCGTCAGCGGTGATTGCCATGTAGGCGCCGAGGATCAGGAGCAGGGCGACGAGAATCTTGACGGCGGTCAACGAGCGACCGATCTTGTGAGCCAGCCAGCCGCCCACGATGGCCGCGATGAAGCCGGTGATCAGGTTGCCGGCCAGCCAGGCTGTCGAAGGCGCTGGGCCCTCTCCGTCGAAGGCGCCGCTCCCGCCGAGCACCAACCATGCGACCCCAATTCCCGCCATGGCGACGACGACAATCGCGATATATCCACCGACAGCTCCCAGGACATTGCGTAGCATTGCGGCTCCTTTTTGTTCCCTCGCGTGCTTCGATTCGAATCGATCGAGCGAGCCTACCAGGGAGTCGCCGGAAGTCGTACGCAGAAGCGTCAGGATGTCGTAGGCTCTCCGTGGAGGGGGCCGATGAGCCAGGGCATGACTCGACATCGCGTGGTGATCGTGGGTGGCGGCTTTGCGGGACTGAACGCCGCTCGGGGTCTGGGGAGAGCGCCGGTCGAAGTGACGTTGATCGACCGGCGGAACTTCCACCTCTTCCAGCCATTGCTCTACCAGGTCGCGACCGGAGGGCTCTCGCCGGCCGACCTCTGTGCGCCGCTGCGGGAGGTGTTGAAGCGTCAGCGAAATACCACCGTTCTGTTGAGCGAAGTCACCGGCTTCGACCTCGCGGCGCAGGAGGTCTTCACGGACCAGGGAGTTGTCGTCTACGACACTCTGATCGTGGCGGTGGGCGCGCGACATCACTATTTCGGCCAGCCTTGGGAACCGTTCGCCCCCGGCCTCAAGGACGTCGAGGACGCGACTGAGATTCGTAGCCGGATTCTGACCGCGTTCGAGAGTGCCGAGCTGACGGACGACCTCGACGAGCGGCGGCGGCTGCTGACCTTCGTTCTGGTCGGCGCAGGACCGACCGGAGTAGAGCTCGCCGGGGCGATCGGCGAGCTCGCGCGACACACCCTCCGCCACGAATTCCGTCGGTTCGCACCTGCAGAGGCCCACGTAGTTCTCGTCGAGGGCGCCGATCGCGTGCTTCCGGTCTATCCGGCCGAGCTCTCGAAGAAGGCGCTTCGAGTCCTCGAGCGTCTGGGCGTCGACGTTCGTCTCGGTACACGCGTCGAGTCGGTCGACGCGGGGGGCGTCGAGCTACTCGCCGGGGACCAGCGAACTCGGCTCGAGAGCGCGACGGTCCTCTGGGCGGCCGGTGTCCAAGCCTCGCCGCTCGCGGGCCTTCTAGCGCAGGCGGCTGGAGCTGAGACCGATCGAGCGGGACGGATTCTCGCATCCGAGAGATTGACCATTCCGGAGCGACCGGAGGTCTTCGTCTTGGGCGACATGGTCGCGCTGACCGACGAAGACGGGCAGCCTCTGCCCGGCATCGCTCCGGTCGCCATGCAGCAGGGGCGCTACGCAGCACGTGCCATCCGGCGTCGCCTCGGCGACAAGAAGGTGAGCCCATTTCGCTACGTGAACAAGGGGAGTCTGGCGGTGATCGGAAGGGCGGCAGCAGTGGCTGATCTGGGCTTCGTGCGCTTCTCGGGATACCCGGCTTGGCTCTTGTGGCTCTTCGTCCACATCATGTATCTGGTCGGCTACACCAATCGGGCGCTGGTCTTCGTACAGTGGGCCTACAGCTACTTCACCCGAGGCCGGGGGGCTCGCATCATTGCGAACGCCTCGACTGAAGACGTATCGACGGAGCCACGTGCCTGACGGGCGGACACCGCGCCGTAACGAGCTCGGGCAACTGATCGGGGAGCCGATCGACGGCTGGGTGGCGCCGTCCCGCCCGCCCCGGCGTCCGTTGGAAGGGCGCTGGTGCCGCGTCGAACCGATCGATCCCGAGGTCCATGCCGACGAGCTCTTCGAGGCGTTCGCGAGGGATCGAGAGGGCGGTATCTGGACCTACATGCCGTACGGGCCGTTCGAGTCGTCCTCCGAGTACCGCGCCTGGCTCGAGGGCTACTGTACGGGAACCGACCCGATGTTCTTCGCGGTTCGCGACACCGCGGACTCCGGCCGTGCGCTCGGCGTCGCCAGCTACTGCCGAATCAATCCGACCGCCGGAGTGATCGAGGTGGGCCACATCTGCTATTCGCCCGGCCTCCAGCGCACGACGGCCTCGACGGAGGCGATGTACCTGATGATGCGCAACGCCTTTGAGTTGGGCTACCGGCGATACGAGTGGAAGGCGGACAGTCTCAACCAAGAGTCCGAGCGCGCAGCGGTGCGGCTCGGCTTCCGCTTTGAGGGCGTCTTCCGACAGGCGATCGTCTACAAGGGACGCAATCGCGACACGCGTTGGCTGTCGGTCGTCGACAGCGAGTGGCCGGCGTTGAAGAGGCGGTTCGAAACGTGGCTCGAGCCGGAGAATTTCGACGCTCGAGGGCGGCAGCGACAGGCTCTCGACGCGGACGATGGAGTGCTAGCATAAATCGCCGCCTATGGACCGCCTGCCCGGCCTCGTGCAAGGCCAGAAGTTTTCGACGATCCTCGCCGATCCTCCGTGGCGCTTCCAGAACCGGACCGGAAAGGTTGCTCCCGAGCACGGACGCCTGAAGCGCTACGAAACGCTCACCACCGAAGAGATCTGCGCTCTGCCGGTCGCCGAGCACGCCGAGGAGCCTTCCCACCTCTATCTCTGGGTGCCGAACGCACTCCTCGGCGACGGACTCGCGGTGCTCGAGGCGTGGGGCTTCACCTACAAAACAAATGTCGTCTGGTACAAGGTGCGCAAGGACGGCGGGCCCGACGGTAGGGGGGTGGGCTTTTACTTCCGCAACGTCACCGAGCTGGTGCTCTTTGGCGTCAGGGGCAAGCTGCGCACACTCCCGCCGGGCCGCCGGCAGGTGAATCTCCACGCCTCCCGCAAACGAGAACACTCGCGCAAGCCCTCGGGGATGTACGAGATTGTCGAGTCGTGCAGCCCCGGGCCCTATCTCGAGCTGTTTGCTCGGGAACCGCGAGACGGTTGGGTGCAGTGGGGCGACGAGCTCGAGACCTACCTCGATCGACGCGAGGTGCATCCGTCGTATGACGGCGACGAATCGACGGCGCAGGCCCTCCGGCGCTAGCGGCGGAACTACTCGGGCATCGTAATCGTCGCCTCGTTCGAGGACTCGGAGACATCTTCGCCTGCTCGATCAAGGCGGCATCGCTCATCAATTCATAGGTCACCGCAGAGAGCGGGCCGACGAGCACGAAAGACGGAACCAGTAGGCCGAGCACCATAGGAATCAGTGGATCAGGGACAGGCTGTCTGCCGTCTTTGACGGACGAGCTGGTTCCCTTCTGAAATCCGGAGCTAGGGGGCCTGTGGAGTGGCGTTCTTCTGCGCCCACTGCTCGTCGCGCAGATAGACCGTTCTCGTCGGAAATGCCATCTCCAGCCCGTGCCGCTCGACCAGATCCATCAGCTTCAGCATCAGCTCTTCGCGAGTCTCCAAGAAGGCGGCCCACTCCGCTGTCGAGGTGAAGCAGTAGAGCATTAGGTTGAGCGACGAGTCGCCGAACTCGACAAAATGAACGAGCTGAGTACCGGGGTCGATCCCGGGGTGCTCCGCGACGAGCTTTCGCGCTTCCGCGAGGAAGCTCCGCATCTGCTCGGCACCGGTCTCGTAGGTGAGGCCTACGTTCATCAACACGCGGCGCATCGGTCGGGCCGAGTGGTTGGTGATCGGCGTGATCGAGAACGCCTGGTTGGGTACCGTCACGAGCGACTTGTCGAAGCGGCGGACCCGGGTCGTTCGGAAGCCGATCTCTTCGACCGTCCCCTCGATGCCGTCGAACTCGACCCAGTCGCCGATCTGAAACGGCCGGTCGGCGAAGACCACGACCGAGCCGAAGAAGTTCGCCACCGTGTCCTTCGCCGCCAGAGCGAGCGCCAGACCGCCGACACCGAGACTGGCGATGAGGCTGGTGACGGAGTAGCCGAGGTTCTGAAGGATCATCACCGCGGCGGTGACTCCGAGGGCGACCTTGGCGGTCTTGCGGACGAGCGGAATCAGCTGGTCGTCGAGTCGGGTGTCCGAACGGGCGGCGAGCCGCTCGAGTCCGAGCGTCGTGACGTCGATGAAGCGAAAGAGGAGCCATGTGCCGGCCACCGCAATCGCCGCTTTGAGGCCCTGGTAGACGTAGATCCGTATGTTGAACGGCTCCTCGGGGAGGGCCATCATGACGGCGGCGAGGTACCAGAGGAAGATCACCACGATCGTCGCCAGCGGTGCCGGCAGTAGCTCGACCGCGTCGTCGTCCCATTCGATTGCGGTCTTGGCGGCTTTCCGTCGCAGGAGCGCCGAGAAGACCCACTTGATCAGGCGGCGAGCGACCAGCCCGACGAAGATCAACCCGACCGCCGCGAGAAAGCGGCCCATCGGAACACCCCAAAGAATGGGTTGGGTCATCGATTCGGGGATGAACTGATCCATACGCGCAAACCTCCCTCGGTGGTCGATCTTAGTGGTCTCGACACCACGTGCCTACGATTCCGGCGCTCGGCTAGTCGCCTGGGGGGTGCCAGGGGAAGGGGCCCATCCAGAGGTCCGTCATCAGCCGAAGCGTGTTCATCTCCAACCACTGGTCGTAGCCGACCCAGCTTTCGTACTGGGGTAGCCGGACCGCCTTCGGAACCTCGAGGAACGACGTCCCTTTCTCGAACTCCGCCAGGATTGCAGTACGAAGGTCGCGAATGAACTGACGCTCCTCTTCGACGTGGCCCTTCGTGCAACCCTTCTTGGCCTCCATCGGCGGCAGTTCGTTGTGGCTGCATACGGCGATCTCGAAGTCGAGCTCCAAGACCTCAGTGAGACTGCGCTCCCACTCACCGATGTTGAAGTCGGGTACGACCGAGAACATGACTCGGTTCGGGTTGACGAGGTCTGCGAGGAACGCCGCTCGGTAGCGGGGGATCGTGAAGACCGTCATGCCGAGACCGTGGTTGAGGCCCAGATAGCGTAACTCCACAGTGAAGTCTCCGACGACGAAGTCGCGGCGTGAGCCCTCCCAGACGATGTCTGGCGTTGTCGTGTCACGTCCGGGGTGCGCCGTCAGCCACTGAGCGGCGAGCTTGTGCATCACGGTCTGGGCGCCGGCGTCTCGGAAGACCTGGCCGCCGCTGCTGTGGTCCCAGTGGTTGTGGCTGTGAAAGGCGTAGCGGATCGGTTTGTCTGAAATCGCTCGGATCGCAGCGAGCATCGCCTCAGAGTGCCGACTGTCATAGGTCTCAAAGATCGCGATGCCGTAGTCGCCGACGACGAACAGCGAGTGGTTCCCGCCGCCGGAGGTGTAGCTGTAAACGTGCTCGGCGATCTGGTGGACCCCGGCGGGCTCCTGTGCTGCACCCACTCCGGCGGTGAGCAGCAAAGCCGCGGTCAGGCTCGTGACTCGAAGGTATACCGACATTCTCTGAACTCCCATGCTCTTGGATCGAAGGAGAGGCGCTCGCGACTATATCGGCGGAGCGTGGCGAGGGCTCAGCGCTTCGGAACGCCGGCCAGGGCGTCGTCGATCTCGACGGTCACGCGCGCGCCGGGTCCGACTGACGTGCCGTCGTCCAAGCGGACCGAAATGCCCGCTCGAAGGATCAGATGACCGTCAGGGCCCAGGACTTGTTGATTGCGGACGAGCAGTCTCCAGCAGGCCTCGTAGGTGTCTTCAGAAGTCGTCATCCCCGATTCGAGGACAAAGTCGCGACCGTTCGGTGCTCCGCACGGACCGACCTCGAAGGAGCCGCTGTCGCACGACCCGTCGTCGCGAGGCACGCTTCGCTGATCCATCAACACTGGACAAGCGCCCTGGTCGACGGCCGGGCTCTCCGGCAGAAGCGCCATCGTCCGGGTCGGTCCGCCGTTGTCTGAGAGCGCGCTGTCGACCCCGATGACCGACAAGGGGATCGTTCCGCAGCTGGTGTCGTCGGCGAGGTTCCTACCGAGGTCCGCCACGATGGAGCTGCAGTTGTGCACCTGATTGTCGCTGTCGGCGTTCTTGAGAATCGAGCCGCCGATGGAGAACCCTCCACCGATGAAGGCGAAGAGCGCTTCGCCGCCACCCTCCTCGCCGCGGGAACTGTTGTTCACGAGCGTGGACTGCGCGATCGTAACGTCGCCAGCGGAGCTGTTGGAGATGGCGCCACCGTAGGCCGAGAAGTTATCGAACAGGGTGCTGTTGAACACGACCAGAGTGCCGCCGTTGTGGATGGCGCCGCCGAGCCCGTAGTCCTGGGCCGCGATGTTGTAGGCGAGTGTGCTCTTCGCCACCTCCATCGTCTCCGAGTTGACGATGGCTCCGCCGCCGCCGTATCCGTTGCTCGCGAAGTTGTGCATCAGGGTCGACTCGTAGATGTCGAAGGTCCCCGCGCGATTGGAAATGGCGCCGCCGTCACCGGCGGTGTTGTGGTTGACGGTCGACTGCGTCAACGTGCCGCCGCCGAGCGTGAAGATCGCGCCGCCCGCGACCTCGGCGTAGTTGTAGGACAGCTCGGACGACAGCACCTCGAGCTGTCCCGAACTGTGGATCGCTCCGCCGTACTTCCCGGGTGCGTAGTAGCCGCCAGCGGTCGCTCGGCCGTGACTGAGAGTCACGTTCGTCAAGGTAAGAGCACCCATGTCGGAGACCCGAAAGAAACGGAAGTCCGAGCCGCCTTGGTCGCGCGTTACCGAAAAGCCCGATCCGTCTAGCGTCACGGCGGTAGAGACGACCGGTAGCGCGTTGGCTCCCATGTCGACGTTGTCGATCGCGTTCAAGATGACGCTCTCGGTGAGCACAAGGGTGTCGGGACCGGAGCCCATCACACAGCCGCCGACGGCCGTGTCTGTGTTCGCAGAGGTAACCGCGTCGATGAGCGTGCAAGTACCGGAGACCTCGATGATGGCGGGGGAGAGGTCGCTGGGAAGGACGAGGAAGAGGCTCAGCCAGGCGCAGGCCCACCGCCTCCCGATTCCGTGGCCCGTCGCCGGTTGGCTGGAGCCGGCCTCTCGTGAGGCACCGCGCTTTGCGGGCCCCGCCTGTCTCAAGATCACTGTTACAGCCAGTCTACACCTGCGTGGCGGGGTACCATCCACCCATGCCGCGCCCTCACTCCGAGACCGCCCTGCTGGTCATCGACCTCCAACGGGGACTCGACGACCCGAGCCACGGGCCGCGTAACAACCCGCTCTGCGAGTCGAACGTCGCAGCGCTCATCGGAGCTTGGCGAAAAGGGGGTGCGCCCTTGGTTTACGTCCGCCACGACGCGGACAGTCCTGACTCCTTGCTGCGACCCGGACAGTCGGGTAATGACTTCAAGGAGGTCGTCGATGGCGAGCCCGATCTACTGGTGGCCAAGAGCACGAGTTCGGCCTTCCACGGGAAGCCCGATCTGCACGCGTGGCTACAGGCGCAGGGAATTGCGCGCGTCGCGATATGTGGAGTACAGACCAACTACTGCTGCGAGTCGACCGCGCGGAGCGCTTGCGATCTGGGCTACGAGACGTTGTTCGTTCTCGATGCGACCTTCACCTTCGACCAAGAGGCACTCGACGGCGGGAAGATCCCGGCGGAGGAGTTGGCTCGCGTGACGGCGAGCACGCTCGAGGGCGGCATCGCCAGAGTCGTCGACACCGCGACCCTCGTCGCGGCCCCTTCGGACTGACGCCTCCGGTCGAGGGGCCGGTGCGGGGTACCCTTGGAACTCGAGCCGCTCACCTTGCATCAAAGCTAGGAGGAACGATGAGGAAGATG
This sequence comes from Candidatus Multivoradales bacterium, assembly GCA_965212505.1. GTDB lineage: Bacteria > Acidobacteriota > Thermoanaerobaculia > Multivoradales > JAHEKO01 > JAHEKO01. Next base: position 2,264,602 of record OZ243123.1, on the reverse strand, counting down.
GCTGTTCTCTTTCTCGGTGCCTTGCTCGCCATTGCGGTCGAGCCGAGTGCCGTGGCCCAGGAGTTGGGGTCGAGCTGTAGCTGCCCGAAAGCAGGTGTCTGGCGTCTCGTCAATCTGAAGGGTTGGATGGAGTGCAATGTGCCAGGTATGAAGCGGAGGATGAGTGCTGAGCAGAAGAACAAGGCGGCGCTCTGGATCCTGGACGACCAATGCTCCAGCATCTTCTTCGAGGCATCGGAGAAGAAGCGTGAGGACGTACTCATGGATCGCGGGCGCGACTGCCTCTTCTTCGGAGTCGTGATGGGGGAGGAAGATGGTGCCGAGGCGCTCTTCGACGGCGCCCTCGAACTCGAGTCGGACGACCGCATGACTGGCGAGTTCTTCTTGGAGATGTCCGCCGGTGCGTTCGAGTGCAAGGGTCACCGCCCCTTCAGAGCGGAGTTTGTCGAGCCGCTCAGAGAGAAGGACATTCCCAAGCTCGAGAAGAAGATGCAGAAGAAACTGGAGACCGCCCGCGAGTCGCTCGTCAAGGAGCGTGAACGGTTCGAGGAATACCTGAAAGAGACCGATGGCGGAAAGGCGCTTGGTGGCCGGAACGGCGACGAGTAGGCGGCGGAGGTTCGCTGGCGAGAGGGGCGGCCGTATCCGGAAGGACCCCTCGCGGTGAAAAGAGTCGGACTCCGGCGAACCGCCCTGGCGCTCGTCTGGCTGAGTGGTGCGCTAGCGGCCCAGGTCGAGGTCGAAGGGGGAGTGCCCAAGCCACGCCCTGTCATCGAGGCCCTGGCGATCGATACCGCGATCACGATCGACGGCGTTCTCGACGAGCCGGCGTGGCAGCTGGCTCCCAAGAGCGGTGACTTTCGGCAGCGCCAGCCGGTCGAGTTTGCTCCGGCTAGCGAAGCGACCGAGATCCAAGTCGTCTACACCCCGCGCACCCTGTATGTGGCGGTGCGAGCGTTTGACGGCGAGCCCGACCGTATCGTCGCGGGCGAAATGGGACTCGACGCGGGGCTCTTTCGCGACGACGCCATCGTCCTCCTTTTCGACACGTTCCACGACCAGCGCAACGCCTACTTCTTCGAGACCAATGCCAACAGCTCGCGCACCGACGGCCTGGTTACGGACGAAGGGCGCGACTTCAACGTGGATTGGGACACGATCTGGGACGTGGCGTGCCGGATCGACGATCGAGGCTGGACCGCGGAATTTGCCATTCCATTCTCGAGCATGCGCTTCGATCCGCGACTCGACACCTGGGGCTTTCAGGTCCGGCGCGGCATCAAGCGCAAGGAGGAGGTGACCTTCTGGTCGCCGATTGGCCTTCAGGCAGACCTGTTCCGGGTGTCGCAGGCTGGTGAGCTCCGTGGGCTGCGAGACCTCGATGTCGGGCGCAATCTGCGAGTCACTCCGTTTGTCACCGGCTCGACGTCGCGACAGACCGACGACGGAGCCAGCACCTCCGACGACGACTTTGATGCGGGCCTCGACCTCAAGTGGGGTGTCACCGACGGGCTGACGCTCGACCTCACCGCCAACACCGACTTCGCCGAGACCGAAGTCGACGAGATTCAGACCAACCTGACGCGCTTCCCGCTCTTTTTCCCCGAGAAGCGGGCCTTCTTCCTCGAGAACTCGGGTATCTTCCAGTTCGGTTCGGAGTTGGGCGCCTCGGTGGTTCCGTTCTTCTCACGTCGCATCGGCATCGCCCGCGACGGGCGCAGGGTCGATCTCGACTACGGTGCGCGCCTCGCCGGGCGAACGGGTCCCTGGAATTTGGGGCTGCTCGGCGCTCGGACGGGGTCGCTGCCCAGTTCGCTCGAGGACGAGCTCGATAGCGTCCCCGAGAACACCTGGGGCGTGGCTCGAGTGAAGCGCAATCTCGGGGAACGCTCTTTTGTCGGCCTGATTGCGACTCACCGCGACGGAGACGACGGCGGCGATCAGAGCGTCTTCGGTTTCGACGCCAACTGGAAACCCAACGACCTCTGGGACGTCTGGGCCTATGCCCTGAGCACCGAGGGCCAGTCCGCGGAGGGCCTCGCGGTCGAAGACGCCGATGTCTGGGGCGGTTCCGTGAGCTACACGGTCGACGAGTTCACCGCCTTTGCCTCGGTGACCGAGGCGGGGGAGAACTGGGATCCCGACCTGGGCTTCAGCTTTCGAAACGGCTTTCGAAATCTCGAGTTGGAGGCGACCTGGCGGCCGCGGCCGAAGTCGGAGGAGCGAGCGCAGAAGATACGCAACGAGCTCTACCAGGCGACAGTGGAGTACTTCGAGGACTCGGCGGGCGACAAGGAGTCGGTGTTCGCCGAGGTCAACGTGCTCGGCTACCGCTACCAGTCGGGTGACTTCCTCACCCTCTTCCCCCAATACCAGTTCGAGCGGCTGGACGAGCCGTTCGAGATCTCGGACGGCGTCGTCATCCCGCCCGGCGAATACGAATGGTCGCGTGTCGGGTTTGTGGTTCGCACCTCGACGGCGCGTCCGGTCAACGTCAGCTTCTTCGTCAACGTCGGTGAGTTCTTCGACGGTGACCGGTTCCGGAGCAACCTCTTTCTACAATGGCGGCCTGGCAAACGCTTCCGCTCACAGACGACCTGGGACCACAATCAGGTCGATCTCCCTGGGGGCAGCTTCGACGCCAACGTCCTCCGTCAGCGTCTCGAGCTCTCGTTTAGCCCAGACCTGGTGATCAAGGCGCTGATCCAGGCGAGCGACGCGAGCGAAAATCTCGGTCTCAACCTGCGGCTCAACTGGCACTACCGTCCAGGCTCTGACCTCTTTGTGGTCTACAACCACGGCTGGGATCTGCCCGATCTCGATCGCTTTGACGACGTGTCGAGCCGCGCCAGGCAGCTGGTGGTCAAGTGGACGTGGACCTGGCAGTCGTGAGGGCGAGCCCCCTGAGAAGCCGAGCGAATGGGCCGCTTGGGGAGGGCAGCATCTCCGAGTCTCGAGGCCGACGGTCGAGTCCGGGTGGCGTCTAGCCGACGTGAACCCCGATCCCGAGGTGAAGCCGGCGAAGCCAGGTGCCCGAGGAGCCCCCGAGGAGGCTCCGCCGCCAGAGCCTGCAACGGGCCCGTCAGCGGTCACCCTGTCCGTTCGCGGCTCGCATTCGACCTTCCACTGCGGCTCCGGTTGACGCAGGAGCTCGACGCTTCTACGTTGGGTGGATGATCTCCGACGCATTGAGACGGCCGGGCGAGCAGAGCAGGGGTATCGGGCTACTCCTCGTCGCCATGGTCCTGGGCGCCTGTTCGTTTGGCAGCCAGATTCCTGATCTCGACTACCGCTTCGAGGTCGAGGCGCCCCGTTTTCCTTCCGGCAGCGGCCCACGAATAGCCATCGACGCCGCCCACGGGAACTTCCACACGGTGGACGGCCGCTTCGCGCCCTTTGCTCGGCTGCTGAGCGACGACGGCTACTCCGTGGGACCGCTCGAGGAGTCGCTCTCGGCCGCAGCGCTGGCTGACGTCGACGTTCTAGTGATTGCCAATCCGCTCGCCCAAGAGAACGCCGTCCGTTGGCGGCTCCCGACTTACCCGGCCTATTCACCCAGCGAGATCTCGTCTCTCCTCGCATGGGTCCAGGGAGGCGGCTCGCTACTTCTGATCGCCGACCACATGCCCTTCCCGGGTGCAGCCGAGGAACTCGCGGCGGCCTTCGGCTTCTACTTCGCGAACGGCTACGCCCAGGACGCTACCGGCGACGGCCACATCGTCTATTCGCGAGACAAGGGCACCCTGACCGACCACGAGATCGCGAACGGCTTCGCTGGCGAGGGGCGTGTTTCGAGCGTCAAGGTGTTCACGGGACAGGCGTTTCGAGCCGACCCTGAGATCGACGCCCGGCCGATTCTCGTTCTTCCGCCGGCCTCGAAGGTGCTCCTTCCTTCAAAGCCTCGCGATTTCGACGAGCGCACCCCGTACGTGCGGGCAGACGGACTCTGGCAGGGAGCGACTCGGCACCTCGGAGCGGGCCGCGTCGCCGTCTTTGGAGAGGCGGCGATGTTCACCGCACAGCTCTCGGTCCGGGGAGAAACGAGAACGTCGATCGGCATGTCCGCGGAAGGTGCCGAGGAGAACGCGCGCTTTGTACTGAACGTCGCCCATTGGCTGACCCCAGCTCCGGCGTTGTCCACCGAGCTACACCCGACCTGGAGTCCCGACGGCAAGGAGATCGCCTTCGATTCTGACCGAGACGGGAGCACGGACATCTGGGTGATGACCTTGTCGACCGGAGAAGCGCGACGGCTGACCCTGTCCGGCGCCGAAGACGCGCGGCCGGCCTGGTCGCCGGACGGAGAGTGGATCGCCTTCCACTCCGATCGCGACGGTGACTTGAATCTGTACGCCATCCGCCCCGACGGTTCTGGGCTCCGTCGTCTGACGAGCGGTGCCAACGACGAATCGAACGCCTCCTGGGAGCCGAACTCCCGACGGCTCGTTTTCGAGGAGCGACTCGACGAGCAGACGTGGCAACTCTTCGTTGTCGATGCCGACGGTCGCGGCAAGCGATCGCTTCTTCCGAGGCCCGGCAGTTATCTGACTGCGGCGTGGCTCCCCGAAGACCGCATCGCGTTCAGCTACTCGCCACCGGGCGGCAACCACGACACGGAGATTGTGATCCAGTCTGTCGACACCGAGGGGCGCGACCTGCAGGCTCTCCTGGGTGGCGAACCAGGAAACTCGAACGTCGACTACTCGCCGGTCACCGGAAGGCTGACATTCAATTCCATCCGCGACGGCAATTGGGAGATCTACACCGCGGCGCCCGGCGGCGGCGATGCCCAACGACTCACAACAAATGGGGAGCCCGGGATGCGCGGAATCGATGGCCAGCCGGCCTGGTCGCCGGACGGTCGCGGGATCGCGTTCGCTAGCGGAGCAGCCGGCTCGCTGGACCTGGTGGTCTTCGGTGCAGATGGCGCATCTGCCCGGAATCTCACCGAGTCCTGGGAGAAGGGCTCAGACCTCGACTGACGGGAACGATCTTCCTCGGTGAGCTAATTGGAGCCGACGAGCGGACTTGAACCGCTGACCTGCTGATTACGAATCACAAGCTCTCCCATGTTGCTTGGTGTCATTGTCAATCAGTAGCCTACACATCTACTGGGTACAGAGTATTTTCTACCCACGACAAACCCCCAAACGCCCCGAACTCTTGCCGAGACTCTCAAGGAGGCCCGCCGGCCGCCTGTAACCAGGGCGCGGATCGCGAGTAGTAAACGCTATGAACCGACTTTGCCGTCCAGCCTCAGGCACCGTCCTTTTGGTCCTTGTCCTTATCGTGTCGGCGGGCGCTGGAACCGCGCAGAGGGATCCGATCGACCCCGAGCTCATCGTCGCTGCGGAGACCGGCCTGGTTGGCGATAACGGGTCTCTGTCGATTCTCGAGGCGATGGCTGAGGGCGGACTCGTCGGCTTGAGCATCGCCGTTATCGAGGACTACCGCATCGCCTGGGCGCGTACGTACGGGGTCAAGGAAAAGGGCGGCGACGACGCGATCGATCGTGAGACGGCGTTCTCGGCGGCATCGATGAGCAAGGCTGTCACCGGTACGCTGGCCGCCATTCTGGCGGAGAAAGGGAAGATCGAGCTGGACGTTCCGGTCGGCGACTATCTCGAGCGCTGGCAACTGCCCGAGAACGAGCACACCGAGGCTGTGGCCATCACGCTGCGCCACCTCTTGAGTCACACTGCCGGGACGACCCAGCACGGCTTCGATGATCACTACCTGGGTGACGAGATTCCGACGCTGGCCCAGGTCCTCGATGGCGAGTCACCTGCGACGACCCAACCGCTCCAGATCGACCTTCGCCCTGGAACCGAGTGGCGCTACAGCGGCGGTGGCTTTGTGATCGCGCAGATGGCCATCGAGGATCACCTCGGACGCTCGCTCGCGGACCTGGCGGCAGAGCACCTCTTCGCGCCGCTCGGCATGACCCACACGACGATGAGCCAACCGGGTGAGGAGGGCTTCCCAACCAACGCGGCCAAGGCTCACGATGAGACCGGGCGAGTCATCCAAACTGGCTTGCCGATCTGTCCGCAGCTTGCGCCGTCGGGGATGTGGAGCACTCCGAGCGACCTGGCCGTCTTCCTGATCGAGGTCCAGAACGCGTTGCGCGGACACGAGACGAAGGTGATTTCGCCGGCAGTCGCCAAGCTGGTGACCACGGAGATCGCCGGTAGCTTCGGCCTTGGCTTCGCACTCGTCGCGCGCATCCACGGCGACTGGCAATCCGGATGGTTCGGCCACGGCGGAGCGAACACGGGCACGGGCGGCGATATGGCCGCTTCGCTCGAAGGTGGCCGCGGCTTCATCTTCTTCGGCAACGGACCGAACGACATCCGGATGCCGCTGTTCGAGCGGCTGACGGACAGCATCGTCATCGCGCACGATTGGAAGGTCGGCAAGTAGAGCGGAGGGAGCGTTTACGGGCTTCGCAGAGCCGTAGCCCCCATCATTCGAGTGCCCATGGGGTCTGGCTCATCCAGCGGAGATTCGGTGGGGTCGGCGGAGAAAGCTTCTACTGCCCGACGAAAGGATGGAGCCGACGAGCGGACTTGAACCGCTGACCTGCTGATTACGAATCAGCTGCTCTACCAGCTGAGCTACGTCGGCTCGGGTGGAAGCCTTGGGCGGGCCTCCGGAGACAGCAAATAGTAGGGGATTGTGGTGCGGGAGGCAATCTTCTGTGAGGGCTTCTTCACTTGACTAGTCTGACTAGAGTGCTTCAGGATGCTCCCCGATGGCTCGCTATTCGACCTACGACGCCAAGGCCCGCTTCAGTGAGCTCCTTCGAAAGGTGAGGAGCGGCGAATCCGTCGTGATCACATACCGGGGAGAAGACGTGGCCGAGATCAAACCGATTGAGAAGGAGAGCACCCTCCAGGAGCGTCTGCAGCGGCTCCGGGAGCAGGGGATTTTGAGTGGCCCAGCTGAACGGAAGTGGGACTGGCAGCCCATCGCTCACCGGCCTGGCGCGTTGAAGCGGTTCCTCAAGGAACGCGATTGAGCGTCGCCTACGTCGACTCTTCGTGCATTGCGGCGATCGTTCTGGGCGAGCCCGGGCATGAACGCCTGGAGGCTCGGTTGCGGAGGTTCGAGATCTTGCTCTCGCACGGGCTCCTCGAGGCGGAGGTGTGCGCGGCCCTCGAGCGGGAGGGGCTCGAGTGGAGTGGCCCTGAGAGCTTCCGCACCGTCATCGATTGGGTTCATCCGCATCGGCCGCTTAGCCAAGAGATCTGGCAGGCGCTGAGCGTGGGGCTCCTTCGAGGGGCGGATCTTTGGCACGTCGCCTGCGCTCTCTACGCGCGCGTCTCGACCGCTACCGAGATCGAGTTCTTGACCCTCGACGAGCGCCAGAGGGCGATCGCCGCCGAGCTCGGCTTCGACACCTCGGCTGTAACCTAACCTTCGTCGACGAACTCGCCTCGGCCCGTTCGCCTTGCCTTGCTCCGCCGGCTGGGCAACAATCCAGCTTCCGGCTCCGTCCTGGAGCCGCTCTCTCACACGAAACGGAGGAAGCTGATGCGCATACTTGCGGCCATTGCGGTCTTGATCAGTCTGATCGGCTGCGCGCCGGAGGGAACCCAAGTGACCGAGCTACCTGATCCGCCCGTCGCGGCGAAGAAGCCGAAGGAGCTGGAGGCGCACGGTGACGTGCGCGTCGACGACTACTACTGGTTGAACGAGCGTGAGAACCCCGAGGTGATCGAGTACCTCGAGGCCGAGAACTCCTACCTCGAGGCGGCGATGGCGCCGACCGAGGCGCTGCAGGAGGAGCTCTACGACGAGATCGTGGCTCGCCTCAAGCAGGACGACTCTTCGGTGCCCTACGAGAAGGGCGGCTACTACTACTACTGGCGATACCCGCAGGGTGGTGAATACCGCATCTGGGCCCGCAAAGAGGGCTCGCTCGAGGCCGACGAGGAGGTCCTCTTCGACGGCAACCTCATGGCGGAGAGCTCGGACTACTTCGCACTGACCGGTGTCAACCTGAGCTCAGACCATGACAAGGCGGCCTACGCGGTCGACACGGTTGGGCGGCGGAAGTACACGCGGCGTTTTAAGAATCTCGAGACCGGAGAGGACTACCCCGAAGCGATCGCCGACGTGACCTCCAACGGAACCTGGGCCAACGACGGCGAGACGTACTTCTACACCAAGCAGGATCCGGGAACGCTGCGCTGGTACCAGATCTACCGGCACAAGCTCGGCACGGATCCGAGTGAGGATGTGCTCGTCTACCAGGAGGACGACGAGGAGTTCAGCTGCTTCGTTTACAAGACGAAGTCGGATCAGATGCTCGTCATCGGCTGTCAGCAGACGCTGTCGACCGAATACCGACTCCTCGACGCGAATACTCCCGACGGCGACTTCCAGGTGGTGCAGCCGCGCGAGGCCGATCACGAGTACAGCGTCGATCACCTGGGCGACTCCATCTACATTCGCACGAACTGGGAGGCGCCGAACTTCCGCCTGATGCGGGCCCCCGTCGGTTCGACGGGCAAGAGCGCCTGGCAAGAGGTTGTCGGACATCGCGAAGACACCTACTTCGGCGGCTACGAGCTCTTCGACAATTTCATGGTGGTCAACGAGCGCCGCGGCGGTCTCGTTCACATGCGGGTGCAGCCGTGGGACGGCGAAGCGCACTACCTCGACTTCGGCGAGCCCGCCTACGACGCCTACTTCGGCAGCAACGTCTCGACCGGGACAAACGTGGTGCGGTATCGGTATACCTCGCTCACTACGCCGAACTCGGTCTTCGACTACGACATGTCGACGCGCGAAAAGACCCTCCTCAAGGAAGAGGAGGTCCTCGGCGAGTTCGACAAGAACAACTACGTCACCGAGCGCCTCCAGGCACCCGCTGCCGACGGCACGCCGATCCCGGTGTCGATCGTCTACCGCAAGGGCTTCGAAAAGGACGGGAAGGCCCCGTTGCTCCTTTACGGCTACGGTTCCTACGGCGCCACCATCGACCCGAGTTTCCGCTCCTATCGCTTGAGCCTGCTCGACCGCGGCTTCGCCTTTGCGATCGCGCACATTCGCGGCAGCCAGATCAACGGCCGTCAGTGGTACGAGGACGGCAAGCTGTTCAAGAAGATGAACACCTTCACCGACTTCGTGGACAGCGGACGCTTCTTGGTGGAGCAGGGGTACACGAGTTCCGACCGTCTGTTCGCTCAGGGTGGAAGTGCCGGCGGGCTCCTGATGGGTGCGGTCACCAACATCGCTCCTGAGCTCTGGAAGGGCATCGCGAGTCACGTCGCCTTTGTCGACGTCGTGACCACCATGCTCGACGACACGATTCCGCTCACCACGAGCGAGTACGACGAGTGGGGCAACCCCAACGAGAAGGACTACTACGACTACATGCTGTCCTACTCGCCCTACGACCAGCTCGAGGCGAAGGACTATCCGAACATTCTGTTGACCACCGGTCTCGCCGATTCGCAGGTGCAGTACTGGGAGCCCGCCAAGTACGCGGCGAAGCTGCGCGCGATGAAGACCGACGACAACCTGCTGATGCTCAAGACGAACATGGAGGCCGGCCACGGTGGCGCCTCCGGTCGCTTCCGTCGTCACAAGGAGACGGCGTTGACCTACGCGTTCTTCCTGAGTCTGGTGCCCTAGGTCCAGTCGTCAGCCCGCCAGATGCGTTAAAAAAAAGCCGGGCGGCCAGGAGGCCGCTCGGCTTCTTCTTTGTGCCCTGACGGACCCCCGTGCACTGTTTAGGGGAGCTCCCGGATTGGCGCGGGAGGCTAGTCCATCCGATTCGCTTCGAAGACCCCGTTTGGCTGGTAGAAGATGGCCTTGGTCACGTTGCCCTCGTCGTCGGTCTCGAAGCCGACGCTGATCATCCGGACCTCTTGGAGCACAAACCGTCCACTGAGGCCGGGCTCGAGCGTGTAGACCGGCTGGCCGGGGAGGATCACCGTGAGGGCGTTACCGGTGAGTGCGATGGTGACCTTCTGGCCGGGTAGGTCGTAGTCGCCGACGAAGCGCCGTAGGTAGTCCGGGTCGGAAAGACGAGAGTCGGCCGCGCGAGTGAAGACGATCGGCCCGGTGCGAGCCTCCAGGGTCGACTGGACCGTTGCGATGTTGCCGTCGAGGTCGGCATGGAAAAGCAGCTTGGTGTCCTCGAAGGTCGGATCTTCTTCGGCTTCGCCGCCGTTCCAGACGTTGTAGTGCCAGTGCTCGAGAGGCGTGCGGATCTCGTTGAAGACCATCACGAGCGCGTCGTCGGCGTGCTCGATCTTGAGAGTTCCGTATCCGGGGTGCTCGTAGTCGCCGGCGTAGTCCGCAAGGGAATGGGATGGCGTGGTGCCCTCGATGCGCGTGGCGGTCTTCTTGGCCTCGGCCTCTTCCGATACCGCCTCGGCCGCTTCGATCTCGGCGCGGGCCTCGCCGATCCAATCGATCGACTCCAGACCGAGCACGCGATCCGCGACGTGTCTTGTGAGCAGAGCGGGCAGACCCGAGCCGGTGTTGGTGAATGCGACCAGTCCCAGGTCGTCGTCCGGGAAGAGAACGACAGAGGTGATGAATCCGTCGATGCCGCCGCCGTGCGCCACCCGTCGGTGACCGCGGTAGGTGTCGATGCTCCAGCCGAGGCCGTAGGTCGCAGCGGAGATATCAGCGCGCTCCTGCGTGGCGCCGGTTGTCATGTGTGGAGAGTGGATGTCCGCCAGGGTACTCGACTGGATCAACTGACGATCACCGACCTTGCCGCCGCGCAGGTTGAAGAGCAGCCAATGGCTCATCTCACGCACGGAGGAGTTGACCGAGCCCGCCGGCCCGACCGCATCGATGTTTCGGAACGGAATGACTTCCAGCTCGTCGTCGTCGTTCTCTCGGTAGGGCAGTGCGTGATCGGCGTCTTCCTGAGACGTCGCCACCGAGAAGTTGCTGCGCTCCATGCCGAGGGGCTCGAAGAGCCGCGAGCGGACCGCCGCCTCCCAGGTGCTGCCCGAGAGCTGGCCGGCGAGGTAGCCGGCAGTCATGTACAGCAGGTTGTTGTACTGCCACTCCGCGCGCAAGTCGGCCGAGAGCTCGAGGTGGCGCAGGCGCCCGACGAGTTCCTCGCGGGTCGCGCTGAGGTTGTTGTACCAAAGGAGGTCGTGGCGGGGGAGTCCGGACCGGTGCGTGACGAGATCCCTTGGTGTCAGTCGTTCACTCACCGACGGGTCGGAGAGCTGAAACGTCGGCAGGTAGTCGCGGAGCGGTTCGTCCCAAGCGAGCTTGCCTTCGTCGACCAGCATGCCGAGAACTGTCGAGGTCATCGCCTTGGTCGTCGAGCCGATCGCGAACAGGCTGTCAGCGGTCATCGACTTGTCGTTTTCGATGTCTCGGTGGCCGTACCCCTGAGCGAGCACCACCTCGCCTCCGGCCACGACCGCGAGGCCGACGCCGGGCACGTTCCAGTCGGTGATCGCCTGCGCGATGAACGCGTCGATGTCGGCGAGGGAAGCGGTCGCCTGAGCCGCCTTGTCGGCGCCGCGCGCCATCGTGAACTCGAGATCCGCTCCTCCCTGGGTAAAGCGGCCCGTGATGCCCGAGCCGGCTTCGCCGAGCTCACCATGGAAGGTCGGTTCGCCCGGAATGTTCGGGATGCGGAAGGTAATCGTGCCGTTGTCGGAAGAGACATCGACCAGGTCGAGATCGTGGAGACCCTGAACGGGGATGGAGATGTCGCCGGCGAGCGCACCGTCGGTGGTGGCGAAGTCGACGTTGAATTCCAGGTCGCCGGCAGGCGTCGTGATGGCGCCCTCCCAGTGGCCGTCGTAGCCGGCCTCCTGTGCAAAAGCGGCGAAAGCGACTAGATGAATGCCCACCAGGGCCGCGAGCAGAGTCTTCCTCATGGCTCAATCCTCCTTCTGGGAACGATACGCACCGACGAGTCGTTCGATTCGCCCGAGCCTACACCCGCTCTCTCGGGCGGTCCGATCGCCCCGCGCGACGGTGCTAGGCCGTAGCGGCCTGTTCGGCCGGAGCGACTTCGTCCAACTCGACCGAGACGAGGTTCGAAACTCCGCGCTCTTGCATGGTCACACCGTAGAGCATCGAGGCTGCTTCCATCGTGATCTTGTTGTGGGTCACGACGATGAACTGGGTGTGTGCTGAACGCGTCTTCAGGAGCTCGACGAAGCGCATGGTGTTGACGTCGTCGAGGGGGGCGTCGACCTCGTCGAGAATGCAGAAGGGGGACGGCTTGGTGTGGAAGAGAGCGAAGAGGAGCGCAATCGCGGTGAGCGCCTTCTCGCCTCCAGACATCAGCATGATGTTCTGCAGTCTCTTGCCCGGTGGGCGGGCGACGATCTCGATTCCGGTCTCGAGCGGGTCGTCTTCGTCCATCAGGCGCATCTCCGCGGCGCCTCCGCGGAAGAGGTCGACAAACGTCTTGCCGAAGTGCTCGTTGATCTCCTCGAAGGCCGCGAGGAAGCGTTCGCTCGAGGTCGCGTTGATCTCGCGGATCGTGCGCTGCAGGCTGGTGACCGAGTCCGCTACGTCGGTACGCTGCGTCGTCAGGTACTCGTGGCGTTCGGCTTGCTCGTCGTACTCCTGGGCGGCGAGGAGGTTGACCGGGCCGATTCGCTCGAGTGTGGTGCGGCAGCGCTCGAGATCGGTTTCGAGCTCGGGCAGGGGCTTCACCGACTCGTCGGTCGGGGGCGTCTCCGGTAGCTCTTCCTCGAACTCTTCGCGGTAGGAGCCGGAGAGGTGCTCGACCTCCTGATCGAGCGTCGCCTGCTCGACGCGGAGTTCGGAGATGCCGTCGTGCACCTCGTCGCGGGTCTTGCGAGCCGCCTCGATGCCTTCTTCCGCGGCCTTGAGCACGCCCCGTTTCTCGTCCACAGCGCCCTGTTCCGCGAGGATCCGGTCGAGTAGGCTCTGCCGCTGCTCGAGGGCCGTCTGTAGCTCGGTCTCCGCGGAGCTCATCGCCGCACCGAGCTCCTCTTGGCGAGTGGTCAATCGCTCCGACTCGAGTCGCCACTCTTCGATCTGCCTCTTGCCGTCGGTGATCTCGGCCTCGATACGCGCCGACTCCGCCCGATGTGCGTCCAGTCGCGCTTCGACCAGCTCCAACCGACCGCGTCGGTCGGCGCCGGACGTACGCACCGATTCGCGGTCCTCGCGTGCCCGATCGACGCTCTTCTGCGCTTCGTCGAACGCGCGCTCGAGCGTGGCGTGATTTTCCTCGGCCGTTCCGAGCTCGCTCGCCAGGCCGTCCGCGCGCTCTGCGAGGACGCCAATCTCGCTCACGATCTCCGAGCGTTCGCTGTCGAGCGCCTCGTGCTCGACCTTCAGCCGGCTCTCGCGAGCGACGGCGTCTTCGTGACGTGCCTGGGCGATGGCGAACTCTTGGCGAACCTCGGTTAGCCGGGCCGACTCGATCTCCAGTTCGCGTCGGAGGCCGTCGAGCGTTTCGACGATCTTGGCCTGGAGGGCGCGTGTCGAGGCCAAATCTTCCTCGAGCGGAGGGACCTGCTCTCGGAGTCGGGCCAGCTCCTGTTCGCGACTCAGCTCGCCCGGGCTCGCTTCGCGCCCCTGAACGTGGACGATGCCGGACTGGGCCCAGAAGCGGTCTTTCGAGATGAATGCGATGCCCGGATGGGACGCGGCGAGGCGCTCCGCATCTTCGGCCGACTCGACGAGATAGGCGGGCGGGAGGGCGCGAGCGAGGCCATCGGCGAGCCCGACCGCGTCCGCGAGCGAGCTCCGGATCGCCGGATCGGTCAACCCTTCGCGGTGGGTGGCTTCGGCCGAGGCGAGGAGGCGGAAGGTGCCGCGGCTCTCCGCGAGCGCCTTGGCCACGCCGAGGCGGCTCTCACCCTGCGGCAGAATGACGGCGTCGGCCAACTCGCCAAGATAGAGGTCGAGGCTTCGTTCCCAGCCCTTGGGAACCGACAGCGCCTCCGCCAGGAAGGTCAGCGAATCGAGTCCTGTTTCACCCAGCGCCTCGCGCACCTCCCGGCGGCGGGCCTCCTGGGCGCGCGCCAGCTCTTCCAAGAGCTCGGCCCGGCGCTCGAGCTCGTCGACCCGTGAGTCGAGCGCCTCGATCTGATCGGTGACCTCGCGCTCTCGCTGCATGGTCTCGTCGCGACGCGCCTCGAGCGCTTCACACGACTTGGCGAACGCCTGCTCGCGATCGTTCAGGCGCTTTGCTGTCGCCTCGGCCGCTCGCGTCTCATCGAGTGCTTCGTCGAGATCCGTGCCCTTTTTGGAGAGCTCCTCCTCCAGGTGGCGACGGCGCAGTTCGCCCTTCTCTCGTTCGAGTTGCTGCTGATGGAGCCGATTTCGCGTGCCGCTCACCTCGCCGACCGAAGTCAGCAAGCGAGCGCGGTAGCTTTCGAGAAGCTTCTCGGCGTCCGTGACCGACTGCTGCACGGCTTGAATCTTCTGGTCATCCTCGTCGACCACCGAGGCGGCTCCGTCGCGCTCTTCGGTCAGCTCGGCGATTCGACTCCCGATGCCCACCAGGCGCTCGCCCAGATCGACGACGAGACCTTCTCGCGCCGCCTTCTGGCCTACGCCCGCCTGAACCCGCTCGACGAGCTCATCCAGGCGGTGTCGTGAACCCTTGAGGAACTCTTGCTTCCCCTCGATTCTCGCCGCCAGCTCCGAGTCGGAGCGGTGCTGTTCGGCGAGGTGGCGAGAGAGCTCGTCGAGCGTCTCGCGGCCCTCCGCCAGTTCGGCCTCTTCGGAATGAAGCGCGGCGTTGAGCTTGCTTTCGTGCGTCGTCGCCTGGGCCAGTTGCTCCTGGAGTCTCGCCTGTCGCTCGAAGAGGACGGACCAACGGGCCATGAGGACCTGCCGCAGAAGGTCGCGATACTCCTCGCGGCGAGCCTCGAGACGCCGTGCCGCGCTCGCCTGGCGCTTGAGAGAGCGCAACGCACGCTCGACCTCGGAGATGATGTCGTCGAGGCGAGAGAGATTGTCGCGGGCCTCTTCGAGCTTCACCTCGGCGATTCGGCGGCGCTCCTTGTATCGGGTGATGCCAGCCGCCTCTTCGAGCAGCCGTCGGCGCTCTTGCGGTTTCCCGGAGAGGATCAGCCCGATCTTGCCCTGCTCGATCACCGAGTAGGCACGAATGCCGAGCCCGGTGTCCATGAGGGTGTCGCGTACGTCCTTGAGACGCGAGCGCTTGCCGTTGATCAGATACTGACTCTGACCGTCTCGGTAGAGGCGGCGTCCGATCACCAGTCGGTGGTCGTCGGCGCCCTCGAAGTCTCCGTCGGCCGAGAAGGTCAGCTGTACTTCGGCCATCCCGAGCGGCTTGCGATTCGAGGAGCCCGAGAAGATGACGTCCTCCATCGTGTCGCCTCGAAGCGTCTTCGCGCTCCGCTCCCCGAGAACCCAGACCACGGCGTCCGCCAGATTGCTCTTGCCACAGCCGTTGGGGCCGACGATCGAGGTCATTCGGCCCGAAAAATCGAGCCCGACCGGGTCGACAAACGACTTGAAACCAGAGAGTTCTAGGCGTTCTAGCTTGAGCATGGGGTGTGGTCCGGCGTAGGACGAGCGCGAGAGTAGCAAACCCGCTAGCGCGGCCACAAGACTTGGGGGTCATTTGGTGGACGACCGCGAGATGTGGTAGCTCGTCGGATTGACAGGCTGACGCCCGCGACGTACCATCTCACCGCCCTGGGGGAGTGCGCCTTGTCGCCGGAATTGCACCCAAAGCGAACCATTCTCGATAGCCAGCAGGTCGCGCGTGTCATTCGCCGTATGGCCGTGCAGATCCTAGAGAAGGAGGGTGACGCGAAGGACCTGCTCCTGGTCGGCATCCGGACGCGCGGTGTGCCGCTAGCCGAAGCGCTGGCGGCCGAAATCCAGGCGGCGGAGAACATCGAAGTGCCGGTCGGGGTACTCGACATTACCCTCTACCGGGACGACCTTTCGACCATCGCGCCGCAGCCGGTGGTCAAGGAGACGCACTTCCCGACCACCCTTTCGGATCGAGCCCTTGTGCTTTGCGACGACGTGCTCTATACCGGTCGCACGATTCGCGCCGCGATGGACGCTCTCGTCGACTTCGGCCGTCCCCGAGTGATTCGCTTGGCGGTTCTGGTGGACCGGGGGCACCGCGAGCTCCCGATTCACGCCGACGTCGTCGGCAAGACCGTGCAGACGCAAGCGAACGAAGTCGTCGACGTGCAATTTGAAGAGGTCGATGGCGACACACAGGTGATCCTGCTCGAGAAGAGGCCATGAACGAGGTCAGCTGGACGAGAAAGGATCTGCTCGGAATCGCAGATCTGTCGGAGGCTGAGATTCGCCTCCTGCTCGACACCGCGGAGTCTTTCAGCGAGATCGCCACGCGGCCGATCAAGAAGGTACCGACCCTCCGTGGGCGCACGGTCATCAATCTCTTCTTCGAGCCGTCGACGCGCACTCGGTCGAGTTTCGAGATCGCTGAAAAGCGGCTGTCGGCCGATTCGCTGAACTTCTCGTCGTCCAGTTCCGGCCTCGTCAAGGGCGAGAGCCTGGTCGACACGGCCCTCAACCTCCAGGCGATGGCGCCGGACCTGATCATTATTCGCCACGGACACCCTGGCGTACCGCATCTGCTCGCCGAGCGAGTCGCCGCGGGGGTTATCAACGCCGGCGACGGCGCTCACGAACATCCGACCCAGGCGCTGCTCGACGCGTACACCATACGTCAGCACAAGGGCGGCTTCGAGGGGCTGAACATCTCGATCGTCGGCGACATCGAACACAGTCGAGTCGTCCGTTCGAACATCCTGCTGTTGCGGAGGCTGGGCGCCAACGTAACCGTGGCCGGGCCGCGGACAATGATGCCGGTCGGCGTCGAGGGACTCGGAGCCCGGGTGGTCTATTCGATCGAAGAGGCGCTCGAGGGTGCCGACGTCGTCATGATGCTTCGGGTGCAGCTCGAACGCCAGAGCAAGATGGCCTTCCCCTCGGCCCGGGAGTACTTCGAACTCTTCGGGCTCACTCGCGAGCGGCTGAAAGCGGCGAAACGAGACGCGATCCTCATGCACCCCGGGCCGATGAATCGTGGCATCGAGATCGCCAGTGACGTCGCCGACGGCCCCGACTCGGTGATTCTCGAGCAGGTGTCGAACGGCGTAGCGGTTCGGATGGCGGTCCTCTACCTGCTCTCTGGTGTCCATCTGGAGGCTCGTTGATGGGACGGTTGTTGATTCGCGGCGGTCGCCTGGTCGACCCGGGCCAGGGTCTAGACGATCTGCTCGACGTTCTGATCGTCGACGGCAAAGTGTTCAAAGTGGGCACGGGGCTGACGCCGGGGAGGGGCGGCGAGACCTTTGACGCTGACGGACTGGTGGTCGCGCCCGGCTTGATCGACATGCATGTCCACCTACGGGAGCCGGGTCAGGAGTACAAGGAGACCGTCGAGAGTGGGACGCGGGCGGCTGCGGCCGGCGGCTTCACGGCGGTTGCCTGCATGCCGAACACGACACCGGCGAACGACAGCCGGCCGGTCACGGAGGCGATCCTCAAGCAGGCGGCGACTCACGGCTATGCTCGGGTGTACCCGATCGGCGCGATCAGCCAGGGGCAGAAGGGCGAGCGTCTCGCAGAGATCGGCGAGATGGTCCGCGCTGGAGTGGTGGCGATCTCCGACGACGGCTTTCCGGTCATGAGTCCGGAGTTGATGCGCGGAGCCCTGCTCTACGCGCAGCACTATGACGTTCCGCTGATTCAGCACGCCGAGGACCTCGGCTTGGGCACCGAGGGGGTCATGCACGAGGGCGAGTGGTCGGCGCGCCTCGGCCTGCCCGGTCTACCGGCCGCTGCAGAAGATCTAATGGTCGCGCGCGATCTCATCCTGCTCGAAGAGACCGGCGGCCGCTACCACGTCGCTCACCTGTCGACCGCGCGGAGTCTCGAGCTGGTGCGCGAAGCCAAGAGTCGTGACCTCCGAGCGACCTGCGAGGTCACGCCGCACCATCTGCTCCTGACCGACGAAGAGGTCGCTAAGACCGGCTTTTCGACCCAGACCAAGATGAAACCGCCTCTGCGTAGCGAGGAGGACCGCCAGGCCATGCTCGTAGGCATCGCGGACGGCACGATCGATGCGATCGCCAGCGATCACGCTCCTCACCACGTCGACGAGAAGGACGTGGAGTTCAGCGCCGCCCCGTTCGGCATCGTGGGTCTCGAGACGACCCTCGCGCTGAGCCTGGACCGTTTGGTCCGGCCCGGTCACGTCAGCCTCTTCCGCCTGATCGAACTCCTCTCGACCGGCCCCGCCCGCTGCTTGGGTGTGCCGGGAGGCAGGTTGGCTCCGGGCGACGTCGCGGACGTCACGGTCTTCGACACCGGGAAGCTCCGAACCGTGAACCCGAAGCGCTTCCGGAGCCGAGGGCGGAACACTCCGTTCACCGGCTGGCGGTTGAGGGGTCAGCCCGTGACGACCTTCGTGGCCGGTGAGCGGGTAGAGCTCGACGGATGACGGCCGACCGGCGAGAGCTTCTCGCTGTCGCGGAGGTCGCGGCGAGGGCCGGCGGAGAGGTCCTCCAGCGCTGGTTCCGTGACGCCACGCTCGAGGCCGAGCAGAAGGCGGAGTTCGACTACGTGTCAGCAGCCGACCGCGAGAGCGAACAGGCGGTTCTGGCGGTCTTGCGAGACCGATATCCGGAGCATGACGTTCTCGCGGAGGAGTCGGGCCGGGTCGGCTCGAACGGTGCCGAATATGAGTGGGTGATCGATCCGCTCGACGGCACGACCAATTTCTTGCAGGGCCTGCCGGTCTTCGCTGTCTCCATCGCATGCGTTCGCGACGGCAAAGCCGAGGTCGGCGTTGTGCTCGAACCGGCTCAGGGCAACCTGTTCACCGCCGTCCGAGAGGGCGGTGCTTTCTGGAACGGCCGCCGGCTCCGGGTTTCAACGCTTGCCGGGATCGACGGCGCCTTTCTGGCGACGGGCTACCCATTTCGGGCGCGCGCCGCGCTCGATAGCTACCTGGCTGTGTTTCGCGACGTCTTCTTGCGGGCGAGAGGGATCCGGCGCTGTGGAGCGGCCGCGCTGGATCTCGCGTATACCGCGACGGGAACCTATGACGGCTTTTTCGAGTTCCGCCTTTCGCCGTGGGACATCGCCGCGGGAGGCCTTTTGATCGAAGAGGCGGGTGGACGCGTGACCGATCTAGACGGCGGCGAACGCTACCTCGACTCGGGCAACGTCATCGCGGGTGCGCCGGCGGTGCACGCAGAACTCTCCGAACTGGTGCGTGCCCACGTCTCGGAGGACCGGTTGGACGCCCTTGTGCCGATCGCCACAGGGCACCCGGCCGGCGCGTGCTAGCGTGACTCCGGGCATGGCGCCCCAGAAGTCACAGCGGTCCAAGGCCGCGCCGTTTCTGGAGATCCAGATCCACCCCAGCCAGATCAAACGGGGCGTCTGGTATTTCTTCCTGAGTCGATTCCAGGTCGTCGGCGGCCTGGTCGCGCTCGGGCTGATCGCGCTCTTCTTGCTGGTCAACGTCGTCGCGTCGCCCCGGGTGCTCGGCGACCTCTGGAGTCGGAGCACGTACCGTTCGTTCATCGAGAATCGCCAGCAGAACGGAGAGCGACTCCAGTCGCTCGTGGCCGAGCTCGGCGAGCTGCGGGAGCAGACGGACGAGCTCCACCTCCGGATGAGTCGGATCTTCGTCGCGTACGGTCTGAGCAGCGACGAATCGATCGGGCAGGGAGGTTTCCCCTTCGAACCGACGGATGTTCCGGAATCGATCTATTCACGGCAGATCCAGCGCGGCAGGATGATCGAGGCGCGCGTCAGCGAGCAACTGCGTGTTCTGGACACCTTCGTTCAGGAGGTGCAGAGCTTCGAGTCGGCTCACGGCGACCGGGTGCAGACGACGCCCTCGACCTCGCCGCTCCGGCCCGAAAGCTTCGTTCTGACCAGTCCTTTTGGCACACGTCGGAGTCCGTTCACCAAGCAGATCGACTTCCACCCGGGAATCGACCTCGCGGCGAAGAAGGGGACACCGATCTACGCCCCGGCTGACGGGCGAGTCGTCTTCGCGGGCCGGATGGCACTCCGGCAGAGTGTCGCCTGGTGGCGGTACGGCAACCTCGTCGCCATTCGGAACGGCGATCGCTTCATCACCCTCTTCGGCCACTGTGACGAGGTGACCGTCCGTAACGGCCAGACGGTGAAGCAGGGTGAGCTCATCGCAACCGTTGGGAACACCGGCTGGAGCACCAGTCCGCACCTTCACTATGAGGTTCGCGCTCGTAATGAGGAGGGGGACTTCGAGCCGGTCGATCCGCGTATCTACATCTTGGATCACCGTTGGCGCGACGAGGAACAGCTCCTCATTCGGGCGCGCCGAGCACCGGAGCATCGCAACTTCGAGCCGCTGCCGCGAATCATCGGGCGTTAGGCGCGCTGACAAACATGGAGGCTATGATGGGCCTCGGAGACAAGATGGCAAAATCAGGACCGAGTAGCCCGACGATGATCATCCCTCAGGGGACCGACATCCAGGTCGACGTACACGGCCAGCTATCGATCCGGACGCCGGGCAACCTGGTGATTCAGAACTCCGGGCACTACGCAACGCTCGAGTCGCTCAACGGCTCGATCCGTATCGAGTCCGACGCCGACGTCGAGGCGGTGAGCGTCAAGTGCGCGGAGACCTGCTTTGTCGAGGGAAGTTTGACCGCCTGGCGGGTCACCGCGCAGTCGATCCACCTCGAAGACGAGGCCAAGGCCAACATCGTGCTGCAGGAGACAGAGCGGCTCGAGATCGGGAGTGAGGCGCGGATCGTCGGCAACTTCTCGTCCGAAAAAGAGCTCTTCTACCTGTTCTCGCGCTTCGCGAGTGAGCTTCGATCGTTGCCGGTCTTTGCGGAACGACACCGGGAAACGGCCGAACTCAGCGGCGAGGAGCCAGAGAACCTCCTTGCTGAAGGGGAGCCCGAAACCGTCGAGCCCGAGCCCGTGTCCGCGCCTCCGCCGTCGTCTGCACCCCGCCAGCCGGCGAGCTCCGAGTTGGCGGATCCGCTCTTCTACTCGCTGGTCATTCTCGAACGTGAGTTCTCTCGGCCGAGCTACGGACCCACCTCGCGCAAGATGATCGAGGAGCTCATCGCCTTCCTCCGCGCCCGCGATCTCGAAGGCCTCGCCAAGAGCTATCAGACGCTCTTCGGACGCATCGTCGAGCCCGGCAAAGACCTCCAGCGGGTCTATCGGGCGATGCAGGGCTACTTCCGCGGATGATGGCGGCCTGGGCCAATCTCCTCGTCGGCCTCCTGCTGATCGGAATCTCGATTCCGATGTGGCTCGAGAAGGTGCCGATGAACGGCTGGTACGGCTTCCGAATTGCGAAGAGCTTCGAATCGGACGAGAACTGGTACCGGATCAACAAGTTCGGAGGGCTGGCCGGGATCGCCTGCGGCGCCTTGATCACCCTCGTCGGTGTCGCCTGCTTTCTCTGGCCGCCGCAGAATCAGAGCATTGAGCTACTGCTCGTGTTGGCTTCGAGCTTTCTGGTGCTGCCGATGGTGATCGCGACCCTCTGGTACTCGAGCCGGTTTTAGCGATCTCCTAGCGGCTCATCTGCGCGACCACTCGGGGGAGCTGGTCGAAGCAGACGAGCTCGACACTCGCGCTGAGGAGCGACGTCGCTAGGTCTTCAGTCGATCGACGGTCGTGGCCCGGCTGGGCGAGCTCTTCGCTGAGAGTATTGGTAACGCTTCGCACCGACACCCCGGCTCGCAGCTCGTCACAGGCCGATCGAGCCAGCCGGAGGAGCCGCCTGTGACCGAAGGCCATCGAGGAAGGGAGACCGAGAACGGGAACCTTCCTCAACGCGTCCATCGTCTCCGGCAGCGCGAACAGCAGTTCCTCTTCCGGGAGCTCCGGAATCACAGAGAGAGCGTACTCGGGGCAGAAGCTCGACACGCCGATTTGAAGAACCGTCTCGAGTGCCTCCCCGCGTAGGCCAAGGGGCTCGCCGGCGGCCGACAGGGCAGGGTGGGCCTCGAGTGGAGACCCCACGTCGAGCGAGCCGCACGCAACGGCTGCCAGGTCGAGGAGTTCTCGGTTCGTGGAGGGCTGGACCTCGGAGGCTGCTTCCACGAGGTGCTCGGTCGCCAGCAGATACCCGCGCTCCAGATCGGCGTCGGTTAGCACGACGAGGTCTTGACCGTCTGGGGTCGGCCGAAGGACAAAATAGACGAGTGTGCCCAGGCCGAGGAGGACTCCCGCCGCCTTGACGGCCCGCCAGGCCGTCGCGAGGTGAGTTGGCCAGGTTGCGAGCTCGACACCGAGGTTGGCGGCGACGCCGCGTAGCGTCTCCCGCACCGAGGTTCTCCGATAGCGATGATCGCCCTGACTGTGCCAGGCACGGCGGTCTGCGCGCAGGGGCTGGGGTCGTCGATTGGCGTCGAAGCCGATGAAGACCGCCTTGCCCGGTGTCGAGGGGAGGGGGAGGGCCGGTGCTACGAGCTGGCAGAAGGTTCCATAGGTCTCTTTCGAGAGGCCGGGCGGCAGAGCGAGGAGGAGACGTGCGGGCTCGACCACCCGAAGCGCTTCACGGACCTCCCAGAGGAGGCCGGGCGTTTCGCCGATCAAGAGGACGACAAGGGCGGCTCGCTCGAGCTTCGCGGTGACCTGTGGCTGCCAGTCGCCGTCTTCGAGGCGCGTCCTGACGAATCCGACTGGCGTCTCCCGAGCTCCGGGAGCAGCGACCGCTTCCGGCGGCCCGAGCTCCCAGAGGGCCTCGGCGATCTCCTCTTCGAACGAGATCGGATGGCCCTGTGTGGAGCGGCCGGGGCTGAACTCCGGTCGCGGGACCTCGTCCACCTCGAACGACCTCAGATAGAGCACCGGGGCCCGGCGGTCCAAAGCGAGCAGACGGCGCCCGGCCCAGACGTAGACGGTTCGGCTCGCCCAGAGCAGCGCAGCCGCTACGACGAGAATCGGCCCCGCGTTTGTGCCGATCGCGAGGAAACGCTCGGCCGTGAGCAGGTCGCGGGTGTTCTGCCAGGTGACCATGACGGCGGCCAGCGTCAGCGCCCCGGCGCCGTAGAACCCCAGCGACACCAGACGGCGGCTGAAAGCGCGCAGCCAGCGTAAGAGAGTCAGCTTCTCCTGACTTGGACCCTTCATCACACACCTGCTCCGTGGGACTTGGTCCCATCGTAGCGGACGCTGGGGCGATCTCGAAGAAGGGCCCTATACCGCGGTAACGCGAACCACCTCTTCGAAGGTGGTCGTACCCTCCGCGAGCTTGCGCAGTGCCGACTGACGCAAGGTCTTCATGCCGCCGGCGACCGCTTCGCGTTTGATCTTCGGCGCGTCGGCGCCCTCGATCGTCAGCTGCTGGATCTGCTCGGTCATCCGGAGGATCTCGAAGATACCGGTGCGCTCGAGGTACCCGGTTCCCCGACACTCGAAACAGCCCTCTCCCTTCTGCCCGCGCGCCGCCTTACCCTCCGGGATCGTGAGTCGAAGCGTACTGATCTCGTCCTCGGTGAGGTAGTGGTCCGCCGAGCAGTGCGTGCAGACCTTGCGCGCCAGGCGCTGGGCGACCGAACCGATCAGGATCGACGCGATCAGATAACGCTCGAGTCCGAGGTCGGCGAGCCGAGTGATCGACGAGGCGGCGTCGTTGGTGTGAAGGGTGGAGAAGACCAGGTGACCGGTGAGGGCGGCCTGGGCAGCGTACTGCGCGGTCTCATTGTCCCGAATCTCACCCACCATGATCACGTCGGGGTCCTGGCGCAGGATGTGTCGGAGAGCGACCGCGAAGGTGACCCCGGCCTTGGGGTGGACCGCGGTCTGGTTGAAGTCTTCGTAGACCATCTCGATCGGGTCTTCGATGGTCGTCACGTTGATCTCGCGGCTGGCGATCGTCTTGAGCGCCGAGTAGAGGGTGGTCGTCTTACCGGAGCCGGTCGGTCCGGTAACCAGGATGATGCCGTGCGGTCGCGAGATGAAATCGTTGAAGTGATCGAGCTCGTCGGGGTAGAAGCCGAGTTGCGCGAGGTCCTTGAGCAGGATGTCCGGTCCGAAGATGCGCAGCACGACCTTCTCCCCGAAGGCGGTGGGCAGGGTCGCGACGCGTAGCTCGATGTCTGTCGTGCCGCGTCGGGTCTTGAGCCGGCCGTCCTGTGGCCGGCGCTTCTCGGCGATGTCGAGCCGAGACATGGTCTTGAGTCGGCTGACGACCGCTTTGTGGACCACCTTGGGGATGGTCTGGATGTCGTGAAGGACGCCGTCGATGCGGAATCGGATGAGGCAGTGCTCCCGCTTTGGCTCGACGTGAATGTCGCTTGCCCGCGTGTCGTAGGCGTGTTGGAGCATGAACTCGACCGCGTTGACGATGTGCTGGTCGCTCGACTCGATCTCGGTTTCGTTCTTGAGCTCGACCAGCTGCTCGAGATTGCCGAGGTCGATTCCCGCCGAAAGGTCTCGCTCGGCGCGTTTGACCGAGTGGCGGAGGCCGTAGACCTCATTGATCGCCTTGAGAATGTCGGGCTCCGAGGCGACCACCAGACTGACTTCGCGATCGACAATGCGCCGAAACGAGTCGATCGCCTCGATGTCGAACGGATTCGAACAGGCGACCCTCAGCTTGCCGTTCTCGAGCGTGAGCGGCACCATGCGGTGCTTGCGCGCGAACGGCCGTGAGATCTTCGACTCGATCAGATCCGCGTCGAGCGCAAGGGTGTCGATTCGCACGAAGGGCAAGCTGGCCTCTCGGGCCAGCGCCTCCGCGATTTCGACCTCGCCCAAGATGCTGTTAGGGGTTCCGTTGTTCGGCAGGCGGAGCCTCTCGACCACCTCGTAGGCGATCGCCCGCTGCTCGTAGGCACGCGGATCCCGCTGTCGGGCTGGCAGCGAGGCCGCCTCTCGGGCGATCTCCTGCGCTTGTGAGCGGTCGATAAGTCCTTGTCTATGAAGTACTTCTGCGACCGTATTCGGGGTTAGATGCATGCCGAGAGGAGTCTAGCAATGGCCCTGGTCGGCGGCTGTGAACGGTCTTACAATCGAGACTCATGATGACAGCGACTCTGGTTCTCGGCGCGGCGGTTCTGAGCGCCCTTGCCTACTCGGCGGTGGACGTCGCGCGCAAGGTGCTGGTTCAGCGGGTCCGGGCGACCCCGTTGCTGTGCTACTTCTCGCTGGGCACGGTGCCGTTCTTCGTCGTCTGGTGGAAGGCCGCGGCCGCTGTCGACGTTGGCGGCGGGTACTGGTTGCCGGGGGCGATCTCGGTCGTC
Organism: Candidatus Multivoradales bacterium; assembly: GCA_965212505.1. Taxonomy (GTDB): domain Bacteria; phylum Acidobacteriota; class Thermoanaerobaculia; order Multivoradales; family JAHEKO01; genus JAHEKO01. The sequence goes on along the minus strand of OZ243123.1, from coordinate 2,239,373 downwards.
TTGAACATTCTCTCGAACCTGCTCTTCTTCGAGGCGGTTCGTAAGTCTCCTCTGAGCGTAACCATTCCGATGCTTTCGCTCACACCCGTCTTCACGACAATTCTGGGAATCCCTCTGCTCGGCGAGGTGCCTACGTCCGTTCAGTCGCTGGGGATTCTTCTCGTTGTCGCCGGAGCGTTTGTCATCAACCTCAGTGGCGACGATCGACTTTCTCCGGGAGCCGCTTGGAGGGCTCTTCGGCGCGAGCCCGGTTCTCTGATGATGGCCGCTGTGGCCCTGCTCTGGTCGATCGCGGCGCCGCTGGACAAGCTGGCGATGACTCACGCGAGCCCCGCGTTTCACGGCCTGGTGCTCAACTTTGGAGTCGGCGCGGGCGCCCTGGTGATGCTCGCGATGCGGCGGCGGCTCGGAGAGCTCCTGTTGCCAAAGGGCACTCGCTGGGGCAGTTTCTTGGCCGTGCTCGGTAGCGCAGCGGCGATCGGGCTCTACCTGCTTGCGATCCAGGAGCTCTGGGTCGGGTTGGTCGAGAGCCTGAAACGCGCGATCGGTTCGAGCAGCGCGCTGGTGATCGGCCGCCTCTTCTTCCGCGAGGACATCCGCCGACTCCAGATCGCGGCGGTCCTCTTGATGACGATCGGCGTCGCGCTCGTTTTGAGCTGACCGGTCAGCGCGGCGCGAGCCAGCTGCGCTGCAGCGCGAGCGTCGTCTCGAGGTGAGCCTTGACCTCGGGAAGGGAGTCGCCACCAACCTTCTCGAGCAGTGCGTCCGCGAGGGTGAGCGCCACCATGGTCTCGGCGATCACACCCGCTGCCGGAAGGGCGGTGACGTCGCTGCGCTCGTATTGGGAACGATGCGGCTCGAGGGTGTCGAGGTCGACAGACGGCATGCCCTGACGGAGGGTCGAGATGGGCTTCTTGTAGGCGGTGACGACCAGGTCCGCACCATTGGTCACGCCGCCTTCGAGGCCGCCCGCATGGTTTGTCGGGCGAACAATTTCACCCGCTTCCGCGGCGATCGGATCGTGAGCGGCGCTGCCGAGCCCCGCGCTGGCTCCTAGTGCCGCGCCGATCTCGACAGCTTTCACCGCCGGCACCGACATGACGGCCCGCGCGAGTCGTCCGTCCAGCTTCTCGTTCCACTGGACGTGGGAGCCGAGCCCCGGAGGGACGCCCCGCGCGATCACGGTGACCGCGCCGCCGAGGGTGTCGCCGTCCGACTTGGTCTGATCGACCAGGGCGACCATCTCGTCCTCGAGGTCTCGGTGGACGGCCCGCAGCGGGGAGCTGTCGTCCACCGCCTCCAGGTCGGCCCAAGTCGGCACCGGGCGGTCGGTGCCGATCGGACCGAGCGACCGGACGCCGCTGCGGATCTCGATTCCCAACTCGCGTAGCAAGAGCTTGACGATCGCTCCAGCGGCGACGCGAGCGGCACTCTCGCGCGCCGAGGCCCGTTCGAGTACGTCGCGCAGGTCGTCGCGCAGGTACTTGAAACCGCCGGCGAGGTCAGCGTGGCCGGGCCGCGGGGCGTGAACGCGTCGCTTGGCGGCGCGTGCCTCGTCGATCACGGAGGGATCCATGACCGCCCGCCAGCTGTCGAAATCGCGGTTCTCGATCCAAAGGGAGATCGGCGTACCGAGGGTCTCGCCGCCACGGATACCCCCACGGATCTCGACGGCGTCGGTCTCGATCTTCATGCGAGCGCCACGACCGTAGCCGTGCATCCGGCGCTTCATCTCTCGTCGCACGAACTCCAGATCAAGCTCGAGGCCGGCGGGCATTCCCGTCAGGAGGGCGGTGAGGCCGGGGCCGTGGCTCTCGCCGGCGGTGGTCAGTCGCACGCGTCGCATGGAAGTCATTCTAGTGGGTCTATTTGTTCCCGTTTCGATGGACACATATACTGGCCGACCAATCCAAACCGGGTAACGCGGTCTGCCGCTCGCGGGGGCCGCAGGGTAGAAGGAGGAGAGAGATGAGAAGGGTGACATTCTCACTGTGTCTGGCCGTGCTTGCTGTGGCGCTGGTAGCGGCGCCTGGCTTTGGTCAGAAGTTCGACCAGAACTACCGCGGAGAGGGACCGCCGTCGATTCCGTCGGGCGGCATCGACTACACCGTGAACGTCGACGCCACGGGCGCGCTGTACGACTTCATCGACGCGACCGGCGGTACGCAGCTGTTCATGGGCGACGACGACCTGCAGGCGATCACCTGGCCGTTCGATTTCTCGGTCTACAACGACAGTTACGTCGGTGGCGTGGATCAGCTCGAGGTCAACTCGAACGGCTCCATCCACTTCGACATCGGCGGTCCGCGCACCCTCTGGGTGAACTGCGGCGATGCGCCGTCGGACATCGACGGGCAGTGGGTTGCGCCGCTGGGTGACGATCTCGATCCGTCGTCGGCGGGCGCCGTCTGGTGGGACGTTTCGGGCACGGATCCGAACCAGATCTTGACCGTCTCCTGGCTGGGCGTCCCCGAGTTCGGTGGCACCGGCTCGGTTGATGTTCAGGTCAACTTCTTCCAGGGCTCGAACGTCATCGTCACGCAGTACGTCGAGAACGTCGCCCCCGACTTCGCCGCAGACGGCGTGGTTGGCATCAACGCGGGCGATGCGATCACCGGTACCGAGGTCGCCTGTGCCGCCGCGGGCAGCATGCCGCGCCCGGTCCACGATGTCGAGTACACACCCAGCTGCTCCGTGCAGGCGCTGATCAACGAGGGACGGACGCTGCGCTTCGGCGACGAGCTGTGGGTCGACTTTGCCGTCGAGCACGCCAAGCCGGGGACCGTGACCGCCAACGCGACGGTGCATCTGCGCAACATCAATACCGGCAGGGTCGTGGCGCGCCAGCGCTATAGCGGCCTGGTCTTCGAACAGTTCCAGCGGACGAACTTCGGTGGCCTGTTGTCGACCGGCCTCGACTCCGGCCGCTATGAGCTGAGCGTGATCCTGACGGGCATGTCGGGTTGGACGCAGCGCTCTCGCGACCTGGTTGTGATCGAGTAGTCGCCGCTTCGAACTGTCACTTCGAGCCCGATCCGGCAAGCGTCGGATCGGGTTTTTTCATGCGCTCTAGCGAAGGTCCCGAAAGGGCTGTTCGAGCGCTTCCGGAATCCGACAGGCGCGACCGCGAGAGACGTCGACCCAGACGTGATGGGTAACGCCCCGAACCAGAAGCGTCGCGTCGCGGGTCACGCGATAGGCAAAGGTCAGGCCGCGGCTCCCGAGTCGCTCGAGCGTGCAGGCCACGGCCACCGTGTCGCCGTAGCGTGCGCCGCTCCGGTACTGGAGCTCCGCGCCGGTGACCTGGAGTTGGTAGCCCATCTCCTCGATCTCCTGGTAGTGATAGCCGGTGCGGCGGCAGAGAGCGGTGCGCGCGAGCTCGAACCAGACGAGGTAGTTGGAGTGGTGGACCACACCCATCTGGTCGGTTTCGGCGTAGCGCACCTCGACGTCGATGGTGGTTGGCGGCGATCGGTCTGGGGAGGTCGAGGTCATCTTCGCTCCTTGGCGCGAACCGGCCCGACGCTGTAGCGGAACACCGTCAGGAGGATCTTGTACCCGGCGAGCACCGTGCCCTTGAGCGTGCCGGTGATCTTCGAGACGCCGACGCGCTTTCGATAGCTGACCGGCACTTCGGCGACTCGCATGCCCAGACGTAGCGCCTTGACCTGGAGCTCGGCCGTCCAGCCGAAGTCGCGATCCTCCATGCCGAGCCGCTCGAAAGCGTCCCAGCGTGCGGCGCGGAACGGGCCGAGGTCTGTGTAGCGGTGCCGGTAGAGCAGGCGAATGAGAGTGCAGGCGACGAGGTTTCCCATGCGCGCCTGAGGGAGTAGGGCTCCGCTCTCGCGGCGGCCGAGCGTCCGCGAGCCGATGACAAAGTCGGCTTCGCCCGCGAGGATCGGCGCGATAACCGAGGGCAGCTCTTCCGGGTGGTCGGAGTAGTCGCCGTCGAGAAAGACGACGATCTCCGGTGGCCCCGTCTCCCGAACGTGTCGGAGAGCACGCAAGCAGGCGGCGCCGTAGCCCGCGCGCGGCTCGAAGACAACCTCGGCGCCGCCGGCACGGCCAACCTCTTCTGTTGCGTCGGTTGAGTTGTTGTTCGCTACGACCACTCGCCGAACTGGCGGGCGAGGGATGTCGGCGAGCACGAGCGGTAGCGAGCTCTCCTCGTTGAAGGCGGGGATGACGACGTCGACGCTCAAGAGCGCGCAGCTTACCCGACTAGACGGATAAGATTGGCGGGATGTCGAAGAGGTTCCAGAGCGTTAAAGGGACGCGAGATCTTCTGCCACCCGAGACCGTCGTTTGGAACGCGGTCGAAGCGATCGCGCGACGAGTTTTCGCGAGCTACGGCTACGGTGAGATACGAACCCCGATTCTCGAGGGGGCGGGCCTTTTCGAGCGTGGCGTGGGTGAGTCGTCGGACATCGTCGGCAAAGAGATGTACACCTTCGACGACCGGAAGGGCCGCCGGGTGAGCTTGCGGCCGGAGAGCACCGCGGCGGTCGGCCGGGCCTACATCCAGCATCACCTCCAGGAGTGGCCGCAGCCGGTTCGGCTCTACTACATCGGCCCGCATTTTCGGTACGAGCGACCGCAGAAGGGGCGCTATCGCCAGTTCCATCAAATCGGCGCAGAGCTCATCGGCGATCCGGGGCCTCACGCGGACGCAGAGGTCGTGCTGATGCTCGTGCAGTTCCTTCGGGCGTTGCAGTTCGAAGAGCTGGCCGTTCTCATCAATACGGTCGGAGATGAAGAGAGCCGTGCATCGTTTCGGCAGGCGCTCGTCGCCTACCTCGAACCCTACAAGGACGATTTGGGTGACGACAGCCGCCGGCGGCTGCAGACCAATCCCCTGAGAATTCTCGACACCAAAGCGCCGCGCGAGCGCGAGCTGCTCGAGGACGCCCCGTCGTTGGCCGACCACTTGACGCCGGAGAGCCGAGAGCACTTCCAGCAGGTGCTTGCGATGCTCGAACGCTTCGAGGTGCCGTTCGAGGTCGCGCCGCGGCTCGTGCGTGGGCTCGACTACTACACGAAGACCGTCTTCGAGATCGTCTCCCGGGGTCTGGGATCGCACGACGCGGTGGTGGGAGCAGGGCGCTACGACGGGCTGATCGAAGAGCTCGGGGGGCCGAAGGTGGAGGGCATCGGCTTCGCGATTGGACAGGATCGACTGATCGACGTCCTGCCGGAGAGCTTCCGGAGCGCGGTGGTCGGGCGGTCGCCGGTGATGCTGATCCCGGTTGGTGAGCCGTGTCGCGTCGACGGGCTGGCGATGGCGGAGCGGCTCCGCCAGGCCGGCCTCGACGTGGTGGTGGAGCTCTCCGGTCGGTCGATGCGTTCGGCGCTCAAACAGGCGAATCGTCGTGGCTCTCGCTTCGTCGTCTTGATCGGCGAGGACGAGGTGACGCAGGATCAGCTGACGCTCCGGGATCTCGAGTCCGGAGAGCAAATAACCCTCGCGGTGGACGAGACGATTCGCCGCCTGAAGGAGTAGAGATGACACGAACCCCCGCCGGGGAACTGAGACGTGAGCACGTCGGAACACGCGTGCTGCTGAAGGGCTGGGTCCACAGTCGGCGCGACCACGGAGGGGTGACGTTCCTCGACTTGCGCGACCGGAGCGGTCGTGCCCAGGTGGTGCTTCGCGAGGACGAGCACCCACAGGTGGTGGAGGCGTTGGGCGCCGTCCGCAACGAGTGGGTGGTGGAGGTGGAAGGCGAGGTGCTGGAGCGGGCGCATGCGAACCCCGAGCTGCCGACGGGTGAGATCGAGGTGGTCGCAGATCGCGCCCAGGTGCATTCGTCGACTCGCGGTCTGCCGTTCAGTTCGGAGACTGCGCTCGACGCCACCGAGGAGACCCGACTCAAGTATCGCTATCTCGACCTGCGACGTCCGGAACTCCAGCGCAACCTCATGCTTCGACATGAGATCGACTTCGAGGTTCGGCGGTTCTTCCACGAGCGTGGCTTCCTCAACATCGAGACGCCGATTCTGACTCGCTCGACGCCCGAGGGTGCTCGCGACTATCTCGTGCCGAGTCGCGTGCAACGGGGCGCCTTCTATGCGTTGCCGCAGTCGCCGCAGATCTTTAAACAGATCCTCATGGTCTCGGGCTTCGACCGCTACATGCAGATCGCTCGCTGCTTCCGGGACGAGGACCTGCGCGCCGATCGGCAGCCTGAGTTCACTCAGGTGGACCTCGAGATGTCGTTCCCGACCGAGGAGGACATCTTCGAATTGATCGAGTCGCTGTTTGCGCGCATCTTCCCGATTGTCGGTATCGACGCCGAGACGCCGTTCCGGCGGATGACCTACGCCGAGGCCGAGCGCCTCTACGGCTCCGATCGTCCAGATCTTCGGTTCGGACTCGAGATCGTGGATCTGACCGAAGGTCTCGCCGAAAGCGGCTTCCGCGCCTTCGAGGCCACGGCCGCCTCGGGCGGTGCGATCCGAGCGATCTCGATCCCGGGCGCGGCGGCGGCAACTCGCAAGCAGGTCGACGCCTGGGTCGGCATCGCCCGTCAGTACGGAGCGGCCGGGGTTCTCACGCTGCGGCATCGCGAGGGGGAGCTCGCTTTCCAGGTGAAGGGGGTGCTCACCGACGAGGAGTTGGCTTGGGCGGCCGACCGGCTCGATCTGCAAGCAGACGGCCTGGCGCTCATCGTTGCGGCCGACACCAAGGTAGCCGCGGCGGCGCTCGGCGCTCTGCGACTGGCAGTGGCTGAGGAGTACAACCTGATCGACCGGGACCGCCATGAGTTCCTCTGGATTACGGAGTTCCCGCTCGTCGAGTGGGTGGAAGAGGAGGGACGGTGGTACTCCGTCAACCATCCGTTCACCGCGCCGATGGCCGAAGATGTCGAAAACGTGGACAGCGACCTGGGATCGGTGCGGGCGCGGGCCTATGACGTCATTCTCGACGGCGTCGAGCTCGGGGGTGGTTCGATTCGTATCCACGAACCGGCGTTGCAGCAGCAGATGTTCGAGCACCTCGGAATCGACGAGGCCGAGGCCGAGTCGCGGTTCGGCCACCTACTCGACGCACTGCGTTTTGGTGCGCCTCCGCACGGAGGCATCGCTCTCGGCCTCGACCGGATCGTGATGTTGATGGCCGGGGCCGACTCCCTGCGTGACGTGATCGCATTCCCGAAGACGACGTCCGCTTCGTGTCTGATGACGGGAGCACCGTCGGCCGTCGAGTCCGACCAACTAGCCGAGCTGGCGATCGATGTTGTCGACGGCGCCGGCGAACCGGACTAGGCCGTGGCCTCGGGCGAAGCCGTGCGCATCGGGCTGCGGCACGTAAGGGGAGTGACGCCGATCGAGGTCGGTACGGGCGTCGTTGCGAGTCCGGGCGGCTCGCTGCTCGACTCGGTGCGCGATCGGTCGGTCTTCGTGATCACGAGTCGGACGATCTTTGATCTGCACGGTCATCGACTGAGCGCTCTTGCCGCGGCCGCTTCCGAGTGGCGGATCTTCGACGTGCCCGACGGAGAGGCCGCCAAGACGTTGGACGTCGCCTCTTCGCTCTGGCGGGCCATGCTGCGTGAAGGGGGAAAGCGCGACAGTGTCGTGGTGGCGTTTGGTGGTGGCTCCGTGGGCGACCTTGCGGGCTTTGTGGCCGCGGGCTTCCTCCGGGGCGTCGACCTGGTGCTTCTACCGAGCACTCTGCTCGCGCAGGTGGATGCCGCTATCGGCGGCAAGACGGCGGTCAACCTGCCCGAAGCGAAGAACAGCGTCGGAGCTTTCCATCATCCCCGGGCGGTCGCCTGCGACACCGAGTTGATCGCGACGCTCGATGAGGACGAACTGCGCTCAGGCCTCTTCGAGGTGGTGAAGATCGGCGCGATCCGGGCTTCCACAATCCTCGATCGCGTGGAAGGTCGGCTCTCCGAGTTGCTCCAAGGTGATGCCGCCGCGCTCGCGCCAGTGGTGGCGGACGCTGTGGCCGCCAAGGCCGAGATCGTGGAAGCGGATCCGGAAGAGGGGGACCAGCGACGACTGCTCAACTTCGGGCACACCTTGGGTCACGCCCTCGAGTCGCAGCTCGGGTACGGCATCCGGCATGGCGAAGCGGTGGGTTACGGCATGCTCTTCGCGCTGCAACTCGCCGAAGAGCGTGGTCTGGCAAGTAGCGCTGCACGGCGGGTCGAGGAGCTGATCGGTCGGATCGGTCTGCCGGCGCTCCCCGCGCTCGATTCCGAAGACCTCCTGCAACGAATGGGCCGAGACAAGAAGGCGCGGCGGACCGGTCTGGCCTGGGTCTATCCCTCGGAGCTCGGGCGGGGAACGATCGACGAGAGCATCGAGCCGGCTGAGTTCGAACGCGCTTTGCAAACTTTTCTGGCTGGCCTGAGCCGCGGCAGCAGCTTCTCTCCGTAGCGGAATACACAACAGGAACAAGCGGACCTTTTGGCTATATTGCCGATCAGGTCATGTCGAGACTCGGCGCAGTCTTCTCGGGTTGGAAGCTTCGGAACATCCTCTTCCTCCTGCTGCTGCTCACCGGCATCGTGCCGCTGGCGATTTCCAGCGTCCTGTTGGTGCGCGAGAACAGCGAGATTGTCGAGACACAGGAGAAGGGCTACCTGGCCCGCTCCGCCATGTTCCTCTCGGTCGATCTGGACGAGTACCTCGTCGAGGGGCGCCGGGAGCTCGAACAGCTCGGGCGTCTGGTCGTCTCGATGGCCGATCACCCGGATTCGGGCAGTGGCGTCACCGAGGCGACCCTCCGGCGAGGGGCGCTCGGAGAGGACACTCGGGACGCTCGCTGGCTCAAGGCGTACCTGGGGAGCTATCTTCAAGAGGGGCCCCGCTGGCATGGCCTTCGGATACTCGATTCGTCGGGAAGTGGCGCCTACTCCTGGCAGGAGGACCTCGACGCGACGGTTCGTGCCGCGCTCGAGGAGACCTACCGTGCCGCACTCGAGGGCGGTGACTCCGTTTGGAGCCTGGTCGGTGAGCCGGTGGATGTGGCACCCGACGACCTCTTCCGCTCTCTCTTGCCGCGAGCGGTGGTCACGACCCCGGTGACAACCGAGACCTTCGAGGGCCAGGTGTTTGTTCAGGGCATTCTCGAGATCGAGCCCCTGAGTAGCGCCTTCGGGGGTGGTGCCCTGAGTGACGTCGCTCTCTTTCTCGTCGATCAGGCGGGGGAGGTGCTCTGGTACAAGGGCGCCGACCCGGCGACGGCGAGCGCCGTGAGCACGTCCCAGTTGGTTGCCGACTTTCTCGAGTTCCCGCTCAATCTGACAGCTGAGTATCAACTGCCGGTCGACGGCATCGACACTCGCCTGGTCGCACGGATCAGCCCGGTGGACGAAGCCTCCTGGGGCGTCGTTCTCCACAAGCCGGTCGCCGCAGCCTTCCGTGCACTCGACAAGATGGTGGTCAATACCGCGATCTCGAGTGCCGTGGTGGTGCTCCTCTCGTTGGTCGTGGCCGGTCTCGCGTCGCGGCGCATCAGTCGGCCGATCTCGCGGCTCGCCGAGAGCACTCGAGAGATCGCTGCTGGGAATTTCGAGAAGCAGCTCGAGGCGACCGGGCCTGGAGCTGAGATCGGCGCACTCGCAGGCGACTTCAATCGCATGAGCAAGCAGCTGCACCGGCATGTCTTGCAGCTGGAGAGGGCGGCACAGGCCAACCGGGAGCTGTTCATCGGTTCAATGCGCGCCTTCGTCGCAGCGGTCGACGCCAAGGACCCCTACACGCGCGGTCACTCCGAACGGGTAGCGGCGCATAGTCGGACGATCGCTCGCTATCTCGGGCTCTCGCCGGAGGCGCAGCATCGTGTTTGGGTCGGCGCGCTGCTTCACGACGTCGGCAAGATCGGTGTCGAAGACAGCATTTTGAAGAAGGGCGGAGTCCTTTCAGCAGAAGAGTACGAGCAGATGAAGCTCCATCCGGTGATCGGCGCCGAGATCCTCAGCCGGATCGAACAGCTGCGAGAGATGATCCCGGCGATCCGCTGGCATCATGAGGCGTGGAACGGCATGGGCTACCCAGACGGGCGCAAGGGCGAGCAGATTCCGCTGATGGCGCGGATTGTGGCGGTCGCCGACACCTTCGACGCAATCACCACCAGCCGTCCGTACCAACGGGCCTACGAGGTCGACTTCGCGCTCGAGACCATCCGCAAGCTCGCAGGGACCCGCTTCGACGCCAAGGTGGTGACAGCGTTCCTACGCGCGGTCGAGGAGCGCCAGGTGCAGCTCCGACGCGAGTCGGACGCTTCGGACGCGTCGGAGGAGTCGGGCGAGCTGGAAGACGTGCTCAGCGAGCCGGCCGCGAGCGCGGCCACCTGATCGCGGCGCACCTCGGGTTTGTTCCTGCGGCCGCCTTCGGCCAGAATGGGCGCAGGATTACCGCATGCCCTACCAGTACATCCTGGCCAACCTGCTCGCAGAGGTCGACGACGTCGTGGGGATTGTGTTCGTCGACGACGAGGGGGAAACCGTCGACGTTGCGGGCGGGCCCAACGCGGAGGTGGACCTCCGCCTTCTGGGCGCCTATCTCGGGATCTACGCGCAGCGGGCCGCTGAGATGGTGGAGTCGCTGGACCTCGGCGAACCGCGAGTCCTGTTCGTGGAGCGTGAGGGGATGATCCTCTTGGCGCGGGCCCTCTCGGGAGGGTACTGTCTCGGGCTCGTGCAATCGACCAAGCGCAATCTCGGTAGGTCGGCTCGGAGCCTCGAGAGGGCGGCCGAGGATCTGGAGCGCGAAGTCCTCAACGGGATCGAATCATGAGCGCGTCCGACACCTTCGACCCGGCGCCCGCGGGGCAGCTCCCGGAGCCTGAGAGCGGCGGCTTCTGGAAGAAGCTGCGGCGCGGCCTGCGCCGCACCCAGGCCGGGATTTTCGACGGCTTCGACTCCGCAACGGCCAGCAAGACACATGTCGACGAGGAGACGATCGAATATCTCGAGGAGAGCTTGATCGCGGCCGATCTCGGCGCGGAGACGGCCTTCGAACTGATCGAGCGGATGCGCGACGATCTTCGGCCGGGCGATGCGATCGACGTGCTGAAGCTACGCGAGCGGCTCGTGGACGAGATGGCGATCCTGCTGATGGACGCGCCGCGTCCGCCTGAACCGACGGATCGACCGCTGGTCACGCTCCTCGTAGGCGTCAACGGCACCGGCAAGACGACAACCGCGGCAAAGCTCGCACAGCGTTCGCTCGATCGTGGGGAACGGGTTCTTCTGGCCGCAGGGGACACCTTCCGCGCCGCGGCGATCGAGCAGCTGACGCTCTGGGGTGAACGACTCGGGGTCGACGTGGTGCGGCAAAAGAGCGGGGGAGACCCGGCGGCGGTGGTGTTCGACGCCCTTCAGGCTGCCCGAGCCCGCAAGGTTCGACATCTGATCGTCGACACCGCTGGCCGGTTGCACAACAAGGAACACCTGATGGCGGAGCTCGAAAAGATCAAGCGCGTGATCGATCGAGAGGGAGACGGTTGGAGCCGGCGCACGGTTTTGGTACTCGACGCCACTACCGGGCAGAACGCGATCACACAGGCGAAGGAGTTCACTCGGACGGTCGACGTGGACGGAGTGGTGCTGAGCAAGATCGACGGCACGGCGAAGGGAGGCGTGGCCGTCGCCATCGTGCGCGATCTCCGGCTGCCGATTCTTCATCTGGGCGTGGGCGAAACACCGACCGACCTCGTCGACTTCCACCCCCGGCAGTTCGCCACAGCTCTCCTCGGCTCGCCCTCGATGGTCCCCGCCTGAGGCCGCGCGTGACGGCGCTCGAGAGCTTCCGGCCCGATCCCGAGAGGGTCTGGATCCGCCACCGCCCACGGCGCTGGCCGGCGGCCGGTGGAGAGTGGACGGATCTGACACGTGCCGATCTGGGGCGGTGCGGACCCGCCTCGGCCGAACTGCCCGACGTACCGGTCCGGAGAACAGACGACGTCGTCTACTTGCCACCCGTCGAGCCGGCGCTCGAACCGGGGCGTCGGCAGCTGGCGAGCCGGTGGGCGCAAGACGGCACGCCCATCCTGTTGCAGTCACTTCCGGGTGAGCCGCTGATAGAGGAGGAAGGTGTCGTGCAGGTCTGGGACCTTCTACCGCGGCTTCTCCGCCGCGAGGCGGCCGAAGGCGCAGCTCTCCCCGAGGGCTCGTCCGTGATCTGGCCGCTGATCGCGGGTCTCACGGACGCTTCAGAGCTTCAGTTGGAGGGGCTCGAGCGTCTCGAGAGTGAGGGGGTGGAGGTCGTTCATGCCGTGCCGCTCGAGCTCTCCGCGCCGACTAGGCGCCGATTGGCGCAGGGGCTGGACGAGGCGGCCTTCGATCGGCTATTCCATTCTGCCCGGCCTTCGACCCGCTCGTTTGTCGCCCAGCTGCTCGGCCGGGGCCTCTGTCCATTTGTCCCGAGACCGCTTCCTCGCGGTAGCTCCCGTCTTGCACTCCGGTACGCGGCGGCCGGACAGCTTCGGCTAGCGGCCCATCTCGAGCGTGTGCTGGGTCGGTCGGAGGAGTCGGTTCAACGGCTCCTACGGGGTGCGCGTTGGGCAGAGCGCGAGGACTACGACCTCGCCGCCCTGGTCGCGGAGGAGAACCTGGCGATCGTCGAGCATCTCGACGAACGTGCCCGTAGCGTCGTCACGGCGGTCGTGGGCGGTGAGTCACCCGAGGTGATCGAGGTCTTGCTGCGGGAGTACACGGCGCTGCGAGCTAAATAGCGATCGGGAGAGAAACTCCTGTCGAGGGCTTCGGCGATCGACTCTCCCGCTTCACCGGCACCAACCCGTCGGGCACGTGGACAGAACTCTTCCTACCGCAGAGGGATTTCGGGAGCTACGCCGTCGACGAAAGCGATCCGACACGCCTGTTGGCGTCGGGCTTCACCGCGACGGACGCGTTCATGTACAGGTCGACCAACCGTGGCGACCACCGAGCGGCACTCACCAACCTGGCCCCCCTGATGCGCGAAGGGGGGGCATTTACGTCACCGAGACCCAGTCGTACGGGGCCGTCAGCATCATCACGACGGGGCCGAATTCACGATCACGTCCATCGGCAACGGTTCGCTCTGGGTGACTTCGGGCGGCACGATCGAGATGCCCAACGACACAGCGGTCGAGGGGACTCTGACGGTCGGCATCGCGGCCAACCCCGCAGCTGATCGAGACCTAGGCGGAGGTACAGAATGTCGGGGCGAGCGTGATTGCCACGCTCGCCCTGACCTCGCTCGCGCCGTCGAGATGGGCCGCGATCTCGACCCGATAGCTGCCGTCCTCGTTGCGTTCGAGGCGGTTCACGATGACCTCGGTGCGAGCGCTCGACTCTCCGGAGCCGTCGCTCGACAGGAAGAGCACCGGTGGCTCCTGCCGGCTGTAGGCCACGAAGGTCGCCTCTCCGGTTGCGGTCAGGCGGAGCTGCAGGGTTTCACAGCGGTGGCCCATCGATCGTTCGAGCCCTGCTGGGCCGTCGGCGCGCAGCTCGGGGCAGGTCGGTCGCTCGGTCCAGACGAGGAGCTCGACGGTCTCCGGGAGCCTCTCAGAACAAAGCTGCAACTGAGCGGTGGAGGTGTCGCGTTCCTCGCCGTCGACGGACAGCTGGACGCCGTCGAACGAGCGAGATGGTTCGTCGGGGGCCGGCGAGGGTGAGCTCACGCAGCCCGCGGCGAGGACCGCGAGAAGTAGAAGAGGCGAGCGGTGCAGCACGACGGGGCTAAGGAATCCGAGCGATGAAGTCGATCTCGACTCGGGCGGCCTTCGGCAGGCCGGCGACCTCGACCGTCGATCGCGCAGGGCGATGGTCACCCATCGCCTCGGCGTAGACGGCGTTGAGTTGGGGAAAGTCGCTCATATCCTTGACGTAGACCGTTGCCCGGACGACGTCTCCGAAGCCGCAGCCCGAGGCCGCGAGCACCCGGCCGAGGTTCTTGAAGACCTGGCGTGCCTGAGCTTCGAAATCCTGCGAGACCAGCTCGCCGGTCGAGGGGTCGATGCCGACCTGGCCGGAGGTGTAGAGCCATCCGTCGAGGCTGATCGCCTGGGAGTAGGGGCCGATCGCTTCGGGGGCGTCCTGCGTGTGAACTCTCTTCATTCGTTCGCGTCTCCGTCGAAGACTCCGATATAGGTGAGGTTGCGGTAGCGCTCGGCGACGTCGAGACCGTAGCCGACCACAAATTGATCTTCGATCTCGAAGCCGCAGTAGTCGATCGGCACCTCGGCCTGCCGGGCCTCCTTCTTGTCGAGGAGGGCGCACAGCTTGACGCTGCGCGCGCCGCGGAAGCGGAAGAGGGCCAAAACCGTATTCAGCGTGAAGCCGGTGTCGACGATGTCTTCGATCAACAGCACGTCGCGCCCGCGAATGGAGATGTCGACGTCTTTCAAGATGCGAACCTCGCCAGGCTCGGTACCCGAGCCGTAGCTCGACGTCTGCAGGAAGTCCACGTGAAGTGGGATCTGGAGGCGCTTGAGGAGGTCGACCAAGAAGAAGACCGAGCCCTTGAGAACGCCGACGCAGAGCGGCGGATCGCCTCCCTGGTAGTCGTTTTCGATCTGGCCGGCCAACTCGCCGATGCGAGCCTGCAGTCGCTCCTCGGAGATCAATTCCCGAGGGAGAGCTTCACTAGCGGTCATGCGCCGGAGTATACGGCGGTCGAGCGCGCGAGCGGAGCGAACGCGGGCGACGAGTTGGGAGTCCAACGCAGTTAGAATCGACAGGTGCTCGGCGCCGGTTCTCGCTCCTCTCTCTCCTTACTCGTGGCCCGTCGCTATCTGAGGAGTACACGTCGAGACGCCTTCATCAGCTTCCTGACCTTCACCGCGGCCGGCGGTCTCGCGCTCGGCGTTGCAGCTCTGATCCTGGCGCTTGCTATGTTGACCGGCTTCCAGAGCGCGCTCAAAGACGAGATTCTCTCGAGAACGCCGGAGATGGAGATACGGCTGGCCCCAGGCTCGGGGCGGGACGAGGCGGATCGTCTCACTGCTCGACTCGCGTCCGAAGAAGATGTCGCCAGAGCACAGCTGGTCGCTCACGGGCAGGGGTGGATTCTTGCGGAGGGGCGCGTGCGAGCCGTGGAGATTGTCGGTTTCGACGGCGATCTGCCGGTCTCCTTTCCCGACGCGTCTCCAGGTCGAGCGAGCGGCCTCTACGTGGGACAGCGACTCGCCGAAGCCTGGTCCCTCGCCGACGGGCAGACGCTGGAAGTGGCGTCGAGTCGTCCGACGCTCACGCCACTTGGCCCGCAGCCGAGGGTGCGTCGGCTCGACATCGCAGGCCGGTTCGCCTCGGGGCGGACGGAACTGACGGAGCGGATCGCCATGCCACTGTCCCAGGCTCGTGCGCTGGTCGGCGACCGACGCTACCGAATTCACCTTTCCACCGGAGATCTCGAGACCGCACTCTTCGTCGCTGAGCGCATCGAGGCGATCCTGCCGGCCGGGAGCGATCTCTGGACGTGGAAGCGCCTCAATCGAGGGCTCTTCTTCGCCCTCCGGCTGGAGAAGACGCTCACCTTCGTCGCGGTGTTTCTGATTGTCGCTGTGGCGGCGCTCGCGCTCGTCTCGGATCTGAGTCTGATCATCGCGAGTAAGCGGCGGGAGGTCGGTATCCTCGGTGCCATGGGAGTCGATCCGCCTGCGTTGCGTCGCATCTTCACTATTTTGGGCGGGCTCCTCGCCGGCTTGGGGGTCGCCGTCGGCACGCTGGTCGGGCTGACGATTGCGACCGTGCTCGATCGCTACGAGGTCATTCGCATACCGGGGCAGGTCTACTTCCTCGACTACGTCCCGTTCCAGGTGCGCAGCGTCGACCTGGCGGTGGTGCTGGGTGCAGCCATCCTGGTGGCCGTGCTGGGTGCCGGCTATGCGGCCCGCCGAGCGGCGGCTCTGCAGCCGGTCGAGGCGCTCCGGCGATGACGGTCGGCGTGAGGGCGGAGGGACTCCACAAGTCCTACCGGGACGGAGAGCGCAGCGTCGAGGTGTTGCGGAGCGCCGACCTGCGAGTGGAGTCGGGAGAGTTCATCGCGGTGGTGGGCCCCTCCGGTTCTGGCAAGTCGACGCTCCTGCATCTGCTTGGGACTCTCGACGTGCCGGACGCCGGCGTCATCACCATCGGAGAGACCCGAGTCGGCTCGTTGAGCCCTGTCGAAGCGGCGCGGTTCCGCAACCGGACCATCGGTTTTGTCTTCCAGTTCCAGGAGCTGCTCGCGGACTTCGACGCGCTCGAAAACGTGATGATGCCCGGGCGCATCGCGGGCTGGCCGGCGCCACGGACCCGTGATCGGGCGCGAGAGCTGCTGTCTGACGTCGGGCTCGAGGACCGCGTCGACCACTATCCCAGCCAGCTCTCTGGTGGCGAGCGGCAGCGGGTTGCGCTGTGCCGTGCTCTGCTGCTCGAACCGCCGTTGCTGCTCGCGGACGAACCGACCGGTAACCTCGATCCGGAGAGCGCCGTGCGCGTCTTCGACCTGATGATCGCTCTCCAGGAGCGCCACGGAACGACGGGCCTGGTGGTGACGCACAACCCGGAACTCGCAGGTCGCTGTGGTAGACTTTTACGTCTCGAAGGGGGGCGATTGGAGCCCTTCGAATCTGCCTAAGTAGCGATCGAAAGAAGAGAAAACGGACCTGAGGCGGACGAATAGGACGATCCGGGAGACCCCCGTATCCCGCGCGCAAGCATGTTTGAAAAGTACAACGAGAAGGCACGTCGAGCGCTTTTCTTTGCGCGCTACGAAGCGAGCAAGCTGGGTAGCCGCGTCATCGAGTCGGAGCACATTCTCCTCGGCATCCTGCGCGAGGGCGAAGAGACCGTCGGCGAGCTCCTGCGTCGCTTCCAGGTAAAACCCGAGGAGCTCCGCCGCGAGATCGAAGGCGAGCGGGTCTTCGTCGAACGGATCTCCTCGACGGCCGAGCTGCCCCTCTCCGAGGAGTCCAAGAAGATCCTCGCCTATGCCTCGCACGAGGCGGAGAGCATGCTGCATTCGACCGTCGGGTCGGAACACCTTCTGATCGGCATCCTGCGCGTCGAGGGGTGCATGGCCATGCGCCTTCTGACCCAGCAGGGCTTCGACCTCTTCAACGTTCGTGAAGAGGTCGGGTCGATCGTCAAGGAGCGCGAGGCGTCACAACAGAAGAAGGAACTACCGTTCCTCTCGGAGTACGGTCGCGATCTCACCCTGATTGCGGCACAGGGTGGTTTCGATCCATTGATCGGGCGTGACAGCGAGGTCGAGCGCATCATTCAGATCCTCTCGCGCCGTACGAAGAACAACCCGATCCTTCTCGGCGAGCCCGGTGTCGGCAAGACGGCGATCGTCGAGGGGCTGGCACAGCGAATCATTGCCGGAACGGTCCCGATCTTCCTGGCGCAGAAGAAGTTGGTCGCCCTCGATCTGTCGCTGATCGTGGCCGGGACGAAGTATCGGGGGCAGTTCGAAGAGCGCTTGAAGGGCATTCTCAAAGAGCTCAAAGACAACGACGAGGTCATCGTCTTCATCGACGAGATCCACTCCTTGATCGGCGCCGGCTCGGCAGAGGGGTCGCTCGACGCGGCCAACATCCTCAAACCCGCGCTCTCCCGCGGTGAGGTCTCTTGCATCGGTGCGACGACCTTGAAGGAGTACCGCAAGTACATCGAGAAGGACCGCTCGTTGTTGCGGAGGTTCCAGTCGATTCAGGTCGAGCCGCCCACCAACGAAGAGACCCTCGAGATCCTCGAGGGCGTCAAGGACCGCTACGAGGCGTTCCACAAGGTGAAGTATCGCGACGCGGCGCTGCGAGCGGCGATCTATCAGTCGACTCGCTACATCACCGACCGGCAGCAACCCGACAAGGCGATCGACGTCATCGACGAGGCGGGGGCGAAGGTAAAGCTCCGGCGTGTTCGGGACACACAGAACCTCCGTCGACTGGAGAAGGAGATCCGTGAGGTCGTCACGGAGATGAAGTCGGCCATCTCGGACAAGGACTTCGAACGTGCGGTCTATCTCCGTGAGCGCGAGATCGACCTGCGAGAGGACCTCGAGAAGATGAGCCTGTCGAACGACGAAGAGCGCGTGCTCGAGGTCACCGAGCGTGACATCGAAGACGTGATCTCGTCGTGGACCGGTATCCCCCTCGCGAGCCTCCGAAGCGACGAGGCGGACCGGCTGATGCGAATGGAAGAGATTCTCCGTCGGAGGGTGATCGGTCAGGATCATGCGATCGAGTCGATCAGTCGAGCGATCCGACGATCGCGCCTCGGAGTCAGCAATCCCGATCGGCCGGCGGGCTCTTTCATGTTCCTGGGCCCCTCGGGGGTCGGCAAGACGGAAGTGGCGCGGCGGTTGGCCGAGTTCCTATTCGGTAGCCAGCAGTCGCTCGTTCGCTTCGACATGAGCGAATACATGGAGAAGCACGCGGTCTCGAAAATGATCGGCTCTCCGCCCGGCTACGTCGGGCACGATGAGGGTGGTCAACTCACCGAGCGCCTGCGCCGACAGCCTTATTCCGTGGTGCTCTTCGACGAGATCGAGAAAGCGCACCCCGACGTCACCAACCTCCTGTTGCAGATTCTCGAGGACGGCGTACTGACGGATGCTTACGGAAATAGCGTCGATTTCAAGAACTCGATCGTTCTGATGACGTCGAACATCGGCAGCAAACTGGTCCTGCGGGGTGGGCGCGTCGGGTTCGGCGAAGCCGATCGGCAGCAGAGTTTCAAGCGCCTCGAGGAGGAGATCCTCGCGGAGCTTCGACGCTCGTTCAGCCCCGAGTTCATCAATCGCCTCGATGAGGTCATCGTCTTCAACCCGCTCGGCGCCGAGGAGCTCGACGGTATCGTCGACATCCTGCTCGAGGACGTCAACGAGACACTCGTCGAGCGCGGTCTGCAGGTGCAGGTCGACGAACACGCTAAAGGCTGGCTCCTCAAGGAGGCGGGGATCGACCCGTCGACCGGTGCCCGTCCTCTGCGGCGGACGATTCAGCGACACATCCAGGACCCGATCTCGGAGATTCTGATCTCTCGAGAACAGGGTGAGGTTGCGCTGATCGAGGTGACCCTCGAGGGCGATCAGCTGGAGTTTGAACCGAGGCCTCGCGAAGCGGTCGTCGCCGAGACATAATTCGGGTCGATTTAGCGTAGAGTCGCGGCTCGGTTCTTGCAGTCGAGCCGACGGACGTTGAGGTTCGGGCTGGGTGGGTCGCGAGAACTTTGTTTTCTGGGATGGTTTCAACCAAGACAGTATGAGACGGGCCGCCGAATTGGCCAGCTGGCTGTTTCTCCTGGTCGCGCTGTGCGCGCCAGGTGCCGTGCGTGCGCAGTCGCTCGACGGGTTGCCGATCCGCTCGGTGGAGTACCGCGGGCTCTCTTCGCTCACCGAAGAGACCGTGAACTTCTATCTGGGCCTCGAACTCGGCGGCACGTACAGCGCGGAAGCGGTGAATAGCCGCCTCCATGAGCTCTGGGACCGCGATCTGATTGAGGACATCGACATCAGTGCGGAGCGATCCGCCGACGGTGTGGCGCTCGTCGTGACGATCGAGGAGCGGCCGATCCTGCGGTCGATCGAGTACCAGGGGATCAAGCGACTCAGCCGCACCGACATCAACGAAGAGATATCGCGCCATCAGCTCCGGGTACGCGAGGGGGATCCGCTCAATCTCGGCGAGCTTCGTCGGCTGCAGCGAATCATCGAGGACCTCTACGCGGAGAAGGGCTTCCGCCTTGCTGACGCGACCTACACTCTCGAGCGCATCGACAACGACCGCCGAGTGATCGTCACGATCGACGAGGGCGACAAGGTCCGGATCGAAGACATCGATTTCGAGGGCAATACGGTCTTCTCCGATCGCCGCCTGCGCTTCTCGATGAAGAAGACGAAGGAGAGCGGCTTCGTCAGCAAGTTCCGTAAGAAGGACATCTACAAGGAGCCGACCCTCGAAGAGGACCTCGACTCCGTTCGAACGATCTACCGGCGTGCGGGCTACAAGAACATTGTTCTCGGCGAGCCGCAGGTTGAGATTCGCGCCGCCAATCCTGACGCGCAGACACTCAAGCAGCAGAATCGGCGCCTCTTCCTGACCATCCCCATCGAAGAGGGGGCTCGATGGAAGCTCGGCGAGATGTCGGTTGCCGGCAACGAGAAGCTGGAGGACGAGGTCATTCTCCGGCAGTTCGAGCGACCGCGTGGCGGGTGGTTGCGCTCGAAAGTCATCGAAGAGGGCATCGAGACCATCAGCGAGCTCTACAAGAATACCGGCCACGTCTTCTCGGTGGTCGAGCCCGAGGTTGTCGAGCGCGAGAACCAGGTGGCGGACGTGGTCATCCACGTCGATGAGGGCGACCAGTTCCGGATCGGCAGCATCGAGTTCACCGGCAACCGCAGGACTCGCGACAAGGTGCTCCGGCGCGAGCTGGGTATTCAGGAGTCGCTGCTACTCAACTCCGGTGCTCTGCGCAACAGCCTGCTGCGAATCGGTCAGCTGGAGTTCTTCCAGGTGAACGAGGACGACCCGGTCTCCTTCGACTTCGACACCGAGGACAAGAGTGTCGACCTGACGATCAAGGGAGACGAGGGCGACCGGACCGAGCTGCTGTTCGGCGCCGGCTTCAGTGAGATCGACGGTTTCTTCGGTCAGTTCTCTTTCCGCACGCGCAACTTCCTCGGCCGCGGCGAGACGTTGGGTGTCTCGGTCCAGTCGGGGCGCCGGCAGGATGTCTTCGACATCTCCTACCTGATTCCGTGGTTTTTGGACCGGCCGCAGTCGGCCGGTATCCAGGTCTTTGCTCGCGACCTGAACTTCCAACTTCTGCCCGGACAGCGTCTGCAACAGAAGACCGAGGGCGCGACGCTAACCTACGGGCGGCGACTCGGCCTCTTCAGCAACATCTCGCTGAGCTTTAGTCGATTCGCTTCCGAAGACAGTCGCCCGATTCAACTCGCGACGGGAGAGATCGTCACCCAGGAGTTCGACCGTGACGTGTCGAGCATCCAGCTGCAGTGGATCCGGGATCGCCGAGACAGTCGTTTGCAGCCGACGGTTGGAACGCGCTACAGCGCCAGCTTCGAGTGGGCCGGCGGAGCTCTCGGAGGAACGACCGACTACCTACGCCAGCGAGTGAACTTCACGCGCTACCAGCCGCTCACCAAGACAGGCCTACGGACCGTCGCGGCGATCAACGTCGAGGCGGGCGCCATCGAGCCGCTGTCGGACAACGACCTCTTCTTCTTCGACCGCTTCTACCTCGGCGGAGAGAACAGCGTCCGGGGCTTCGAGTTCCGCTCTCTGTGGGCTCGAGACGAGCAAGGGAACACAATCGTCGACCAGTTCGGTGTACCGATCGGTGGCGACCGCTTCGCTCGTATCAACCTCGAGGGCATCATCCTCATGGGTGGCCCCTTCCGCCTGATCGGCTACGTCGATGCCGGTGGAGTTTGGGTCTCCGAACAGGAGATCAGTTTCGACACCATGCGCTACTCGGCCGGCATCGAACTGCAGGTCAACGTGCCGCTCTTCGGTGCTCCGCTAAGATTCATCTACTCCGAGAATCTGGATGCGTTCCCAGACGATCGATTCGAGACCTTCCAATTCAGCATCGGTCCCAGCTTCTAGGGACCAGGAGACGCACATATGAGTCACGAGATTTCTACGTTGGATCCCCGGTGGAACCTCGCCCGGTGGGCAGCCTTGGCGCTGCTCGGGCTCCTGCTCGTCGCCGCGCCGAGTTCGGTGACGGCGCAGGACGGCACCGGCATCGCGGTCGTCGACGCCGGCCGTGTCTTCCAAGAGTCGGAGTATGGCCTGAGCTTGCTCGAGAGGCTCAAGGTCTTGCGCGAAACGAAGCAGACGGAGGGTCTCACCAAGCAGGAGGAGGCGAAGGCGCTGCAGGATCGCATCTCGCAGGGCAGTCTGGCCCTTTCGCCCGAGAAGCTCGAGGAGCTCCAGAAGGACCTCGAGGAGCGGATGATCGACCTGCAGCGGTTCGAGACCGACGCCAAGCGGGAAATCGACCAGGCCTCGAGCCAGGCGATGGGCAGCTTCAACCAGCTGATCATGCCCGTGATCGACAGCGTCGGAAGGGAGCAGGGCTTCACCCTGATCTTCAACAAGTTCGAGGCTGGGCTTCTGTTCGCCTCCGAGCAGGTGGACATCACCGACGCCGTCATTCAGCGCTTCGACACCGAGAATCCGGCGGCGAGCGCCGAGGCCGCCGACTCTCAGCCCAGCGAGTAGCTCTTTGGGGCACCGACTCGCTGAACTGGCCGAGCTGATCGACGGTAGGGTCGAGGGCAACCCGGATCGGGTCATCGAGAACCTGACCATCCTCGACGACGCGGAAGAGACCGATCTCACCTTTGTGACCGGCGCCTACAAGCGCCACGCCGGGGAGAGCCGGGCGGGCGCATTCCTCGTCGACGAGACGATGGAAGGGCTCGATCGAGACCTCCTGGTGTCGTCTCGGCCGCGGCACGCCCTGGCGACCCTGATCGACGTCTTTCATCCGGAGCCGCCAGAGACCGAAGGGCGCGAGGTTCACCCCACGGCGGTTATCGATCCGAAGGCGACTGTAGACGAGTCGGCGACGATCGGTGCCTACTGTGTCGTCGGAGCCGGGAGCGTGATCGAGGCGGGTGTGCGGCTCTATCCGCACGTCATCGTCGGTCGCGACTGCCGCATCGGAGCGGATTCGATCTTTCACCCGAACGTCGTCCTCTACGATCGAACCCAGGTCGGAGCGCGCGCGCTCTTTCACGCCGGGGTGAAGATCGGTGCGGACGGCTACAGCTTCGCCTCGGACCATACCGGGCACCAGAAGCTCCGACACATCGGGCGTGTGGTGATCGGCAGCGACGTGGAGATTGGCTCCAATTCGACGGTCGACCGTGCCCTCCTCTCCGAGACGCGGATCGGCGATGGAACGAAGATCGACAACCTGGTTCAGGTCGGCCACAATGTTCGCCTTGGACGCGCATGTCTGTTGGTGGCGCAGGTCGGCCTGGCTGGCAGTACACGGCTCGGCTCTGGAGTTGTGATCGGTGGCCAGTCTGGGACCGTTGGGCACCTGGAGATCGGCGACTACGCTCAGGTCGCGGCAAAGTCGGTGGTTTTCAAGTCGGTGCCGTCCGGAGCCAAGATGGCAGGTACACCGGCCATCGAGATCAAGAGTTGGCGTCGCCTGCAGGCCCTGCTCGGCCGATTGGGTGACATGAGCAAGCGACTGAGGAGCCTCGAGCGTCGGACGGATGTCGAGAGCGGGGGAGACGAGAATTGAACGAGACCCGAGATGTGAAGTGGATCATGTCGGTGCTGCCGCACCGGTATCCATTCCTACTCATCGACACCGTGCTCGAGCTGGAGCCGGGCAAGCGGGTCGTGGCGGCGAAGAACGTGACCGTCAACGAGCCGGTATTCACCGGGCACTTTCCAGGCCACCCGATCATGCCGGGAGTCCTCCTGGTCGAAGGGATGGCTCAGGCCGCGGGCGTGCTCTTGATGCACGACATCGAAGATCGCGACTCGAAGCTGATCTACTTCGCCGGCATCGAACGAGCCAAGTTCCGCCGGCCGGTGGTTCCAGGCGATCGGGTCATTTTCGAGGTCGAGGTGCTTCGCGCTCGGCCCTCCTTCGCGAAGCTCGAGGGGCGTGCGCTCGTCGACGGCAAGTTGTGCGCCGAAGCGGTGTGCAGCTCGAGCATGGTCGATCGCTAGGACACCAAATGACGACTTCGATCCATCCAACAGCGATCGTCGATCCGAGCGCGGAACTCGGCAGTGGCGTCTCGGTCGATGCCTTCGCGATCGTCGGGGCCGATGTTGTGATCGGAGACGATTGTGAGATCGGAGCGGCCGCTCAAGTCATGGGGCCGACGCGTATGGGCAAGCGGAACCGAGTCTTTCCGCAGGCGTGTGTCGGCTTCGAGCCGCAGGATCTGAAGTTCGACGGCGAGGCCAGCGTCCTCGAGGTCGGCGACGACAACCGAATTCGAGAGTTCGCCACGCTTCATCGGGGCACAGAGCTCGGCGGCGGCGTGACCCGAGTTGGCGACGGCAACCTCTTCATGGCCTACACACACGTTGCCCACGACTGCCTGGTCGGGAGCCGAACGATTTTCGGCAACGCCTCGACTCTCGCCGGACACGTCGAAGTCGACGACGACGCCATCCTCAGCGCGTTCTGCGCGGTGCACCAGTTCTGTCGGGTGGGGCAGCACGCTTACATCGGTGGCTACACGGTGGTGACGATGGATGCACTGCCCTTTGCCAAGACCGTCGGCCACAAGGCGGTCTGCCTGGGCATCAATCGGATCGGGCTGCAGCGGCGCGGGTTCGACGACGATCGACTGCGCGCTCTGGAGTCCGCTTATCGCACGGTCGTCCGGTCCGGGCTGAACACGACCGACGCCGTGGCCAAACTGCGCGCCGATCGCCCCGACAATGAAGACATCGCCGACCTGATCCGGTTCATCGAGTCGAGCCAGCGCGGGGTGCTCAAGACGCCCCCCGGGCGTGGGGGCTCACGCGGAGGCGCCACTGACTGAGGTCGCTGCCAAGCCGCGGGTCGGCGTCGTGGGGACCGGAGCGATGGGTCGCCATCACGTCCGCATCCTCAAGGAGCTCGCGGATGCGGAGCTCGTGGGCATCTGCGATCGCGACGCCGAGGTCGCCGCTTCGATCGCTGCCGAGCACGGTACGAGGGTCTTCGAGCGTCTAGACGACCTCGCGGGTCAAGTCGACGCCGTGGTCCTCGCAGTCCCCACCGTAGAGCATGCGGAGCTCGGTGTTCGTCTGCTCGAGCGTGGGCTCCACCTACTGGTGGAGAAGCCGATTGCGGCGTCGCTAGAGGAGGCGGATGCCCTGCTCGCAGCCGCGGAGAAGTCGGTTTTGGCGGTCGGCCACGTCGAGTACTTCAACCCGGCGGTGCAGGCTCTGGTCGGACTGGGGATTCCACCGGGCTTCCTCGAGATTCATCGGATGTCGGCCTTCAAGCCGCGAAGTCTCGACATCGACGTCGTTCTCGACCTCATGATTCACGACCTGCAGATTTTGCACGCTCTCGATCCGAGCCCGATCGAGGAGATCCGGGCGACCGGGATCAACGTGCTGACCGATCGCGTCGATATCGCCAGCGTACGCATTGCGCTCGAGTCGGGCTGTGTTGCGAACGTGACCGCCTCCCGTGTCTCGGGCGAGACGATACGCAAGCTTCGGGTCTTCCTGGAGAGCAGTTACTACTCTTTGGATTACCACGAGCAGAGCCTGACCGGCGTGCGATTGGTGGAGGGAGGCGCCTCTCGGCAGCTCGAGCCGCACCAGCCCGCCATCGAACGCGCGGAGCCTCTGCGACTCGAGATCGAGGCCTTTGTGCGTGCCTGCCGGGGCGAGACGGACGGCATCGTCGACGGTGCGCAGGGACGCCGCGCGCTCGAGACTGCGATGCGAATCGCCCGCGCCATTGATGGCTGACCAGCGCTACCATTGCTCGCGCATTTGCGGAAACGAACCGGAGGAGCAAGATGGGTGAGTTCGAGATCGGTGTGATCGGCGGAAGCGGTCTGTACGAGATGGAGGGCCTCGAGGTGTTGGAGGAGCGGCGCATCGAGACGCCGTTTGGCGATCCATCCGATCCGTTCATCCTCGGAGAACTCGAGGGGCGGCGCGTCGCCTTTCTGCCCAGGCATGGGCGTGGTCACCGGCTGTTGCCGTCCGAGCTGAACTACCGAGCCAACATCTACGGCATGAAGGTGCTGGGCGTAGAGTGGCTACTCTCGGTCTCCGCGGTGGGTTCTCTCAAGGCGGAGTACCCGCCGAGAGACATCGTGGTGCCAGACCAGTTCTACGACCGCACCCGTCATCGCGCCGATACCTTCTTCGGTAACGGTCTGGTCGGGCACGTGAGCTTCGGCGACCCGGTCTGTGGTGTCCTGTCGAAGTGGATGGCCGACGGGGCCGAAGCGGCGGGCGCGACAGTCCACCGAGGCGGTACCTACGTGTGTATGGAAGGCCCACTGTTCTCGACCCGCGCCGAGTCGGAGGAGTACCGGTCGCGCGGCTTCGACGTGGTCGGGATGACCAACCTGCAGGAGGCGAAGCTGTCCCGCGAGGCGGAGATCAGCTACGGAACGCTGGCGATGGTGACCGACTACGACTGCTGGCACGAAGAAGAGGATGACGTCTCGAGCGACGCCGTGATGGAGGTCATCCACTCGAACGTACAACGGGCAAAAGACGCGATCCGCGAGTCGGTGCAGCGAATCCCGGAGGGGCGAGAGAGTCCGTACAAGGGGATTCTCCGGCACTCCCTGGTCACGGACCGCTCGTTGGTTCCCGCCGAGACCCTTGAGGCACTGGCACCGATCGTCGGGCCCTACCTTGGATAGCGGAGTCGGCCGATGACGAAAATCCTGGTCACCAACGACGACGGCGTCTTCTCCGAGGGGATCAAGCTCCTGGCCGAGGCGCTCGCCGACCTCGGCGAGGTGACGGTGGTGGCGCCCGATCGCGAGCAGAGCGCATCTGGGCATTCACTTACCCTCCATCGACCTCTGCGCATGCGACAGCTGGAGGATCGGACCTATTCGGTGGACGGCACGCCTACCGACTGCGTGAACCTGGCAGTGGCGTGGCTGATGAAGGACGCGCGTCCGGACCTCGTGGTGTCGGGGATCAACTTCGGCTGCAATCTGGGCGAGGATGTGACCTACTCCGGAACCGTGAGCGCTACCTTCGAGGCGTCGATTCTCGGGATCCCTTCGCTGGCGCTCTCACAAGAGGTGAGTGAACACTTCTCGTTCGAGCCCGCGGCGGGCGTTGCTCAGACCCTGGTCGAACGCGTTCTGCGGGCCGATGCACCGTCCGACCTGCTGCTCAACGTGAACATTCCTGCGACGCCAATCACCGGCTCCGCAGTGACGCGGCTCGGTCGAAGGACGTACAGCCAGTCGGTGGTCGAGAAGCTCGATCCTCGCGGGCGCCGGTACTTCTGGATCGCCGGCACACCAGATTGGGAGTCCGAGGAAGGCACCGACATCGACGCGATCAACCGCGGCAAGGTGTCGATCACGCCGCTGCATCTCGATCTCACGGACTATCGCGGTCTGGACTCGTACGATTGGCTCGCGTCGACGGTGAGCGGGGTAGCGGAGGAGAGTTGAGCGAGGACCTGAGCTTCCAACGGCGAGCGATGTTGCGGAAGCTGGGAGAGAGGGGGATCCGTGACACGCGAGTGCTCGAAGCGATGGGCGAAGTGCCGCGAGAGCACTTCGTGAAGAGTCATCTTCAGCGTCAAGCGTATGAGGACTTCGCACTGCCGATCGGCAATGAACAGACCATCTCACAACCGTGGATCGTGGCTCGGATGACGGAGTTGCTACGGCTCGAGCAGCGCCATTCCGTGCTCGAGATCGGCACTGGGTCGGGCTACCAGACGGCGGTTCTCGCACGCCTGGCGCAGTGGGTCTACAGCCTGGAGAGGGTCCCTGAGCTGGCCAGCCGGGCGATCCGGAGGCTTCGAGACCTCGGGGTCGAGAACGTGAAGGTCCAGTCTTTTGACGGCTCGATCGGCTGGAGCGCTCGGGCGCCGTTCGATCGCATTCTGGTCACCGCCGCAGCCCCCAAAGCGCCGTCGCCCCTACTGGACCAACTGGCGGTCGGCGGTCGGATGATCGTGCCGGAGGGTGAGCGCGAGCGCCAGCGGTTGGTGGTCTATCGAAAGTTGCGTCAGGGGATGCGCCGCGAGGTCGGAGAGCCGGTCAGCTTTGTGCCGCTCACCGGTCGCCACGGTTGGGGCGGAGGCTCCGAACCCGAGGCCGGCTAGACGGCCGGGAGAGTCACGGAGAACGACATGGGAAAGCTCTACGAGGAATTCCATCAGCTCATGACCCAGATGCTGCACTGGGTCGAGAGTTTCGCTGCGACGCCATACGGCGCGTGGGCGCTCTTCGCGATCGCCTTTGCCGAGAGCAGTTTTTTCCCGATCCCGCCGGACGTACTTCTGATCGCTCTTTGCCTCGCCGACCCGAGCCAGGCGTACTGGTTCGCCGCGATCTGTTCGGTGGCGTCTGTGCTCGGAGGTGTGCTGGGCTACGGGATCGGCTATTTCGGCGGCAGACCGGTGATGCAACGACTCTTCAGCACCCAGAAGATCGCGGCGGTCGAAAGTCTGTACGATCGATACAACGCCTGGGCCACCGGTGTCGCCGGTTTGACTCCGCTGCCGTACAAACTGTTCACGATCTCGGGCGGAGTCTTCGCCATCAATTTCAAGGTCTTCCTGGTCGCCTCGATCATCGCGCGGAGTCTGCGATTCTTCATCGTCGCCGCGGCGATCAATTTTCTGGGTGAACCGGCGAAGCGGCTGATCGAAGAGCACCTGGGTTGGCTTTCGATCGCCTTTGTTATTCTGCTCGTGGCCGGTTTCTATTTTGTTGGGAAGGGTTTCGGTCGCGTCGGAAACGAAGAGGACGAGGAGAGCGTAGGGGAAACGCATGGATGATCTGAAGCGGCATATTCGCGAGGTTCCCGACTATCCCAAGCCGGGCATCCTCTTCTACGACATCACTACGCTTCTCGGAGATCCGTGGGCGCTGCGCACAACCGTTGATCGTTTCGTCGAGCGCTTCATCGAGCAGCGGATCGACAAGGTGGTCGGTATGGAGTCGCGCGGCTTCCTCTTCGGTCCCATTCTCGCGTACAACCTGAACGCTGGGTTCGTGCCCGTGCGCAAGCCGGGCAAGCTACCCGCAGATGTCGTCAGCGAGACGTACGAGCTCGAGTACGGCACCGACTCCTTGGAGATGCACAACGACGGCGTGCGGCCCGGAGAGAAGGTGCTGATCGTCGACGATCTGATCGCGACAGGTGGTACTGCGAAGGCCACGGCCAAGATGGTCGAGGCGGTCGGGGGTACTGTGGTGGGCTTCGGTTTCATCATCGAGCTCAACTTCCTCGACGGACGTGCAGCGCTCGACGGATACGAGGTCGAGTCGCTCATTCAGTACTGAACTCCACGTATAATCAGCTTGGCCGAGCGGCTGTAGCTCAGGTGGATAGAGCGGGAGCTTCCTAAGCTTTAGGTCGGGGGTTCGAGTCCTCCCAGCCGCACCAAATCCGCCGGCCAGCACGGCCGATCGGAGACCGAACATTTGCATCCCGGGCACTACTCCCCGAGGCGCTTCTAGATCGAGCGAGGAAACATGAGTGCGCGACTGACGAGACAGGAAATCAAGCGGGACGAAGTGATCGAGAAGATCGGCGGCTTCGTCGGTTTTATTCAGACCCACGGCAAGACGATCGCCCTCTGCGCGGTCGCCCTGGTCGTTCTGATCCTCGCGGGCCTCGGCTATCGGTCGATCGCACGCGGCAAGGCGGACGCCGGCGGAGTCGCGCTGGGCAAGGCGCTGACGGCCTATCAGGCGCCTGTCGACGCCGAGGCGGCCGATCCCGAGAGCGAGACTGCACCGGTGTTTGCGGACGAGGAGAGTCGGACCGCCCGAGCCCTGGAGCTCTTCACCGGCGTTCTGGAAGAGTTCGGCGGCACCGACGCAGGCGATATTGCCGGCGCCTACCTCGGTTCGATCGCGGCCTCTACGGGTGATCTGGACGGGGCGCGTGACCGGTGGCAGCGGTTCCTCGACAGCCAGCCGGGCAATCTCATCCTGTCGCAGGAAATCCGTCTCAACCTGATGTCGCTCGACCGAGCGACGGGGCGTGGTGAGCAGCTGGTCGATGAGCTGCGGGCCGAGCTTTCCGGAACCGCTCTCGACCTGCCCGAGGAGCTGCTGCTGCAGCAGCTGGCGCTAACGCTCGAGGAGCTGGGTAGGGACGCTGAGGCGTTGGACATCTACCGTCGCCTCGCACAGGACTTCCCGCTCTCGCCACACGGCAGAGCGGCGACCGCACGCATCTCCGAGCTCGAAGACGCCGCGGTCTGAGGCGGTGGCGGGGCCGTACGAAACGCTGGCGGCCAAACGCGCCGGTGAGCGCCTCACGGAGGGCGCGATTCGGGGGATGGTCCGGGGTGCCGTCGACGGTAGTTGGTCGGAGGGGCAGCTCGGCGCGTTCCTCATGGCGGCGGCGCTCCAAGGGCTCGACACCGCGGAAACCGGTGCGCTCACCCGGGCGATGCTCGAGTCGGGGGAGAGCTGGAGCCTGGAAGAGACGATCCCGTTGCTGTGCGACAAACACTCGACGGGGGGAGTTGGGGACAAGGTCTCCCTCATCCTGAGCCCAATCCTCGCCGCCTGTGGCCTGCCGGTGGCCATGCTCACGGGACGAGGCCTAGCGCACACCGGAGGGACGGCGGACAAACTCGAAACAATCCCGGGCATCGAGCTCGAGCTCGACCGCAATCGCTGTCTCGCGCTGCTCGAGAACGTCGGCATGGCGATCGGTATTGCGACCGCGGCCATTGCTCCGGCCGACGGCAGGCTGTACGGCCTACGTGATGCGACCGCAACCGTGGATTGCCTTCCGCTCATCACGGCGAGCATCCTGTCGAAGAAGTTGGCGACCGGCGCTGCCGGCCTGGTCTTCGACGTCAAGACCGGGTCCGGCGCCGTCTTCGAAGAGACCGATCGAGCCGAGGCTTTGGCGCGCAGCCTGGTCGACACCGCCGCGGAACTCGGTTCGAACGTCTCGGCACTCTTGACCGACATGAGTCAGCCGCTCGGCCGGTGGGTTGGCAACACCGTCGAGGTTCGAGAGTCGCTCGCCTGCCTCGGTGGAGAGGGTCCGAGTTGGCTGATGGACGTTGTCTACGCGCTCTGCGAGGAGGTGAGCGCCCTGGTCGGCCAACCGCTCGATCGGACTCGCCTGGAGTCCGTGGTCGACTCCGGAGCGGCTCGGGATCGCTTCGTCTCCTGGGTCGAGGCGCAAGGGGGAGACCCGGGCTCGCTAGAGAGGTTGGGTGAGGTGCAGGCGCCCGTGGAGGTGCCGGTGCTCGCCGAGCGAGGTGGGTACCTCCAACGCATCGCGTGCAAAGAACTCGGCTTCCTGATGGTCGAGTCGGGGGTTGGGCGCATCCGGGATTTCGACCCCGACGTCGCCTTGAACTATCGCGCCCGGTTGGGCGATCGAGTGGAGCCCGGAGACGAGATCGCACGCGCCTACCTCCGATCCGAAGAGGCGCAATGGCTCGAGCGCGCGCGGGCCTGCTTCGAGATCGGCTCTGAGCCGGCTCCCGTGCCGGCTCCGGTGGGCGCGCGAGTTCGCGCTCGCGGCTAGTTGGTACTTTCGCCCAACACGGACGCCAGGATCGCGAGGTCGAGGCCGTCGATGATGCCGTCGTCGTTGAAGTCCAACAGCAGGTTGAAGCCGAAGTCGCCGAGTTCGCGTCCAAAGCCTCGGCCGAGCTGACCTAGGTCCACTTCGTCGACCGTGCAGTCGCCGTCGACGTCCGCTGAGAGGTGCTCAGCGCCTTCGACGTCGTAGACCCAGAGGAGCTCCGAGCGTTCGTTGGCGGGCTCCGCTCGGTCTTTGGCCGACACGCTGAGAACGACCCGGCAACCAACCTTCTTACGCCCCAGTTTGTACGACAGCGCAGCGCGCTTCTTGGTGCTCGGCCCCTTCTTTGCGGTCGCGACCACCTCTCCGTTGATCTCGAAGACGGTGTCGTCAAAAGCGATACCGGTGCCGTTCGCGGATTCGAAGAGGGTTGCACTGAACTCGGTTACGCCCGAGATGGTGTCCGTGAAGGGTGAGAATCGACCTGGTGTCGGAGGGACGGTATCGAGCTCGAGAATCTGATCGGCGAACAGGCCGGCGAGAACGGAGTAGCCGTCTGCATTGAGGTGCCCGACGGGGTCGAAGATGCTGGAGTAGAGCGTGCGGAACACGTCCGGCGATCGGAACGGGTTGAAGCGACTCCACCCATCGGCGAACGGCAGGTTCCGCCCCGCGGTGAGCTCGTAGATGGCCCAGTTGATCTCCTGGGTGAATTCGTTGCGACTGTCCTTGCGAGCCCTGGGCGGGCGCGGGATCAGCGTTCCTAGCAGGACCTTGAACCCGCGCGACTTGCCCTTGGAGACCATGGCGTCGAGATTCGCGGCAGTCGATTCGATCGACACCATGCCTTCCGAGACCAGAGTGACATCGTTGGTGCCCTCCATCAGGAGGAGATAGTCACCGCCTCGAGCGAGAACCTCGTCGAGGCGAGAAAGCCCCTCGAAGGTCGTCTCGCCGCCGAGGCCGTGGTTTTCGACAGAGGCGTCGATATCGGCCTTCTTGAGCAGCTTTTGAAGCTTGGGCGGATAGCCCGCAGGGCTCGAGGGATCTCCCTCTCCCTCCGTCAAGCTGTCGCCGAACGCTAAGAAGCGATCGGTGGCCAGGCTCGGCGAGGCGAGTAGCAGCGCGAGCAGGAAGATCGGAAGGCGTGTCATGGGACGTCCCAGTAACCTCGAGCCGCCCGACGTGAGGGCCAGCTCAAGTCGATTCCACTGGCGTCCCGCAGCTCGAGCTGCGGTCGAGCGGGAGCGGTGGCGAGGAAGTGAGCGCGGCGAACCGTCTGCCCAGTCGCCTTGAGTTCGACCACCTGCCAACCGCGCGGCTCAGCCGTCCGGTGAAGGAGGTGAGTGCGATGGTCGAGGCGGACGAACCCTGGAAAGAGGCCTGTGCCGATCGCCTCCGGAGACTGCCAGCGCCCGCGCTTCAAACGAGAGACCATGAGTCGGTACTCGCCATCGACGAGTCGGCTCCATGCCGCGAGAGCCCCGCGTCGAGTGGAGATGACGCTCGGCATGACATCGGGCACGCGGTTCGGAGGACCGAGCCGCCGCGGCTGGTCCCAGTTGCTTCCGCGGCCAGTGCTGTAGTGGATTTCGTCGTCGGTCCCGTCGAACGCAGCCCACACCAGAAGTGTGCTGCCGTCTGACAGCTGAGTTGCGGAGAGGCCGGTCTGGCTCCCTCGCCCCGCTCTGCTAACGGTGACGGGCGCTCCCCAGTTGCCGCCGCTCCACGGGCGTGCCCTCACCGCGAGCTCGCGAAC
This sequence comes from Candidatus Multivoradales bacterium, assembly GCA_965212505.1. Classification (GTDB taxonomy): domain Bacteria; phylum Acidobacteriota; class Thermoanaerobaculia; order Multivoradales; family JAHEKO01; genus JAHEKO01. The sequence goes on along the minus strand of OZ243123.1, from coordinate 2,206,443 downwards.
GCCCTCGCCCTCGAGCCATGCGATGCCCTCGAAGCTGCCGTCGCTCACGAACACCTGGGGCCGAACCTGGAGCCGTGGTGCGCCCGAGACTGCACTCGGCAGACGGCGGAAGCCTTGGCCGCCCTCCGAGCTGACGACCACCAGTTGGGTGGTGCCGTCCTCGTGACGTTTTCGTCCGGCGGCCACCCAGCCGTCGGCGGTTCCGGCGATCGACATCCACTGCTCGTCTGGAGCGAGTCGGTAGGTTCGGGTGAGGCCATCTTGACGCACCTCTGCCTGACCGGGACGACTCAACAAGAGCAGGTCGTCGACAGCCTCAGTCGGCTGCACTACGCTCCAATCCCCGCGTTCGTCGGCAAAGACTGCTGAGGCGGAGAGGAGCAGGAAGGGCAGCGCCAGGAGCGAGCGTCTCCTCAGCACACAGCAATCGTAAGGTCAGGGGTCGAGTAGTGTCAATTCCGGTATCATCCCGCGCATGCGGGCGGCGATCCTGGCGGTCGGCTCAGAGCTGCTGGGGACGGACCGGCTCGACACCAACTCTCTCCGAATCACGGAGACCTTGCATCGCTACGGGGTTCCGCTCGTCAGCAAGGGGGTCGTCGGAGATTCTCCGACCGAGTTGAGTGCCAAGCTGCGGCACCTCACGGCTCGCTGCGAACTCGTCGTGGTCACGGGCGGGCTAGGGCCCACGTCGGACGACGTGACGCGCGAAGCGGTCGCGGAGGCTCTGGAGCTTTCGGTCGAGCGACAGGAGCGGCTCGTCGAGGAGCTACGTCGAAAGTTCGCACGCTTCGGTCGCGAGATGCCGGACTCGAACCGCAAGCAGGCGGACGTCATCGAAGGCGCCGAGGTGCTCGCTAACCCGCGCGGCACCGCTCCCGGACAGCGGGTCGACCACCCCGGCGGAAGCGTCTTCCTGCTCCCGGGACCACCGCGCGAGATGGAGGGCCTCCTGATTGCTGAGGTAGAGCCCTGGCTTCGAGAACGCGGCGCCGAGCCGGTGGAGCAGCTGGACCTCAAGGTCGCTTGTCTCTCCGAATCGACGCTCGAACATCTAATCCAGCCTTACTATGAGGACTTCGGGCCCGAGGGGCTTTCGATCCTCTCGAGCCCGGGCGAGGTGCTCCTTCAAGTGACCGCTGAGGCGGACGTGTCCAGCGAGGCGCTCGCCGCGCGACGGGATCGGCTCGCTGCGATTCTCGGCGACGCGGTCTTTGCGCGCACACGCAGTGCAACGCTCGAGGGGACGGTCGCCGAGCTACTGATCGAAAGGGGTTCAACCGTGGTGACCGCCGAGTCGTGCACCGGCGGGCTGGTGGCCGAGCGCCTCACGCGCATCCCAGGTAGTAGCGCGTACTTCCTCGGGGCGGCGGTGGCCTACTCGTACGAGCTCAAATCCTCATTGCTCGGCGTCGATCGTCAAGTGATCGAGCGTTACGGTGCGGTGAGCCGCGAGGTCGTGACTGGCATGGCGGAGGGTGCGCGACAGCTGCTCGCGGGCGACTTCTGTATCGCCCTGAGCGGCGTCGCCGGTCCCGGCGGCGGCACCGACGAGAAGCCGGTCGGCACCATCGATCTGGCGCTCGCCGCCCACGATGATGAGACAAAGCACGTACGCATTCGGGTTCCGGGTGATCGCGATCTGATTCGCCAGCAGGCCTCGCAGTGGGCTCTGGACCTGCTGCGTCGGCACCTGGTCGGAGCGGCGCATCCCGACGCCAGCCATCTAGCACCGAGAGCCGCCGAGGCGAGCCGTACCGATCGATGAGGCTGTTCATCGCCATCGAATTCCCGGACCGTGTGCTGACCGGGGTGGAGAACGTCGTGGCGCAGAACCGAACGCGGCTCCCACCCGCGCGTTGGGTGAGTACCTCGAATCTCCATCTGACGCTCGCGTTTCTCGGTGAGCTGCCGGAGTCGCGTTTGAGAGCGCTCGGAGGGGCGATGTCCTCCGCCGCTGCGAGCGCCTCTCCTTTCTCTCTACAGCTCGAGGGCAGCGGCTGCTTTCCGCCTCGTGGCAAAGCCAACGTCGCCTGGATCGGGTTCCGCCCGAGTTCTGAACTCAGTGCCCTCCAGACCTCTCTCGTGGCTGCCCTACGGGCGGGGATCGCCTACGAACCGGAGCGCCGTGAGTTCACACCGCACCTAACGGTTGCGCGCCTGTCCCCGGCCTGGCCGTCGAGTGCGGCACGAGCCTGGGCCGGAGCGGTTCCGGGCCCACTCGGCGAGCGTTTTCGAGTGCACGCCCTGTCGCTCGTTCAGAGTCGACTCGGCCCGGCCGGTCCACAGTACACGACCCTCCACCGTCTGCCTCTCGGGGGCTCGAAGTGAACCCGCTCTGGTGGCTGCCGATCGGCTATCTCGCCGGCTCGATGCCGTTCGGGTTCAGCCTCGTTCGTGGTCTACGGGGCGTCGACATCCGCGAGGTCGGGAGTGGCAACGCCGGCGCGACGAATGTCCTGCGGACCGTCGGTACCGTTCCCGCCCTGTTTGTCCTGGTGCTCGACGTGGCCAAGGGCGCCCTGCCGGTTGCCGCCGCGCTCTACGCTGGCGCAAAGCCCTGGGTCGCCGCCGCCGTCGCCCTCGCGGCGGTGCTCGGCCACATGTTCCCGATCTACGTCGGGTTCCGGGGCGGCAAGGGGGTCGCAACGGCCCTTGGCGGCCTCGCAGCGCTCACCCTCTGGCCGACCGTTGCCGGCGTTGCCGTGATCCTCGCGCTCGTCGCCTGGAAGCGCTACGTTTCGCTCGGGTCGATGACCGGTGTCTGCGTCATCCCGCTGGCCATGATCGCTCGCGGGCACGGGAGCTCGGAGGTCGGTTTCGCGGTGGCCGTTGCGGCCTTCGTGGTGTGGAAGCATAGGGACAACATTCGCAGGCTCCGTTCGGGAGATGAGCGACGCCTGGGAGAACGAGTCGAGGTGGCGCAATGATCCGATTCGGAGTGCTCGGCGCGGGCTCCTGGGGGACCGCGTTGGCTGTACAGCTGGCACGTAGCGGTGTCGGGGTCGACCTCTGGGCGCGCAGCTCGGAGACGGCCGAGCGCCTGCGTGAGCAGCGCATGAACGAGGTCTACCTCCCCGGAGTGGAGCTCCCAGAGAGCCTGCGGGTCACCGATCGTCTGGACCACCTCACGGGAAGCGATGCGCTTCTCGTCGTCATCCCCTCGCACGGCTTCAGAGCCGTGGTGCGAGATCTGATGGAGGTCTGGCCCAACGATCGCGCGATCACCATCGTCTCGGCCACCAAGGGGGTGGAGAGCGAGAGCCTTGCGCGGATGAGCGGCGTCTGTGCCGAAGAGGCGGAGCAGGCGGGGCACCGCCTGCGCTACGCGGTGCTTTCCGGCCCGACGTTTGCCACGGAATTGGCCGCGGGGGCACCGAGCGCGGCGGTGATCGCCTCTCGAGACGAGGGGCTGGCTGAGCAGCTGCGCGAGGAGCTGTCGGACTGGAACCTGCGACTCTACTCCTCCCGCGACGTGGTCGGGGTCGAGCTCGCGGGGGCTGCGAAGAACGTCGTGGCGATCGCCAGTGGGGTCGTGACCGGGGTCGGGCTTGGGCACAACACGACCGCCGCTCTGATTACCCGGGGGCTGCACGAGATCAGCCGTCTGGGCGTCGTCTGCGGCGGTGACCTACAGACCTTCTACGGCCTGGCGGGGCTCGGTGATCTGGTACTGACCTGTACCGGTGGTCTCTCGAGGAATCGCAGCACCGGCCTCGAGCTGGCGGCCGGTAAGAGCCTGGAGCAGATCCAAGCGGAGACGTCGATGGTCGCCGAGGGCGTCCGCAACTCTCAGGCGATCAGTCGATTGGCGCACCACGAGGGGGTCGAAATGCCGATCACCGAACAGATGCGTCAGGTGATCTACGAGAACAAAGAGCCGGAGCTCGCCGTGGCGGAGTTGATGATGCGCGAACGCAAGGCCGAGGCCGAACTCTAGAGCGGAGGATAGGGAGAATGAGTCGAGACCAGGGGTCGCTTTCGAAGCGGCATCAGACCGTCCTCGTGCTGGACTTCGGGAGTCAGTACACGCAGCTGATCGCCCGACGCGTTCGCGAGAACCGTGTCTACTGCGAGATCTGTCCGCACGACCTGTCGGCCGCCGAGGCGCGAGAGCGCGCGCCGGTGGGGTTGATCCTCTCGGGCGGGCCGGAGAGCGTCTACGCCAAAGAGGCGCCGGCCATCGACGCCGAGCTGTTCAACCTCGGTATCCCGGTGCTTGGGATCTGCTACGGACTCCAGGCGATGGCTCACGTGCTGGGTGGCGGCGTCGTCCCGGCGGCGGCTCGAGAGTACGGCCGCGCCGAGATCCGAGTCGATCGGCGCGACGGCCTCTTGGACGGCCTGTCCGAGCGCGAAACGGTCTGGATGAGCCATGGCGACCACGTCGAACGACCTCCGGCGGGGTTCGAGATCGACGCCTCGAGCGACAGCGCTCCGATTGTTGCGATGCATGACTCCGAGCGCCGCCTCTATGGGATTCAGTTTCACCCGGAGGTCTCACACACCGTTTCGGGTGGAGAGGTCCTTCGCAACTTCCTGTACGGCGTCTGCGGCGCCGCAGGGGACTGGGGGATGTCCTCGTTCCTCGAGGAGGCCGTGCAGGTCGTGCGCGAGCAGACCGCCGGTGCCCACACCCTCTGTGCGCTTTCGGGAGGCGTCGACTCCTCGGTTGTTGCAATGCTCCTCAAGCGCGCTCTCGGGGACCGCATGACCGCGGTCTTCGTGGACAACGGCCTCTTGCGCAAGGGGGAGGCGCAACAGGTCTTGCACGGCCTGCGCGACGGACTGGGACTACCGGTGAAGATCGCCCGAGCCAGCGAGCGCTTCCTGGGCGAGCTGGCAGGCATCGAGGACCCGGAGGCCAAGCGCAAGACCATCGGCAAGGTCTTTATCGACGTCTTCGAAGAGGAGGCGGCGGGACTCGACGACATTCGCTTCCTCGCTCAGGGGACGCTCTATCCCGACGTCATCGAATCGGCCTCGAGTCACGGACCGGCCCAAGTGATCAAGACCCATCACAACGTCGGCGGCCTGCCCGAGCGCCTCGGCTTCGACCTGGTGGAGCCGCTCCGGATGTTGTTCAAGGACGAGGTGCGTCAGCTAGGCCGGGAGTTGGGCCTGCCCGAGGAGTTCATCGGCCGCCACCCCTTCCCGGGTCCCGGCCTCGCGGTACGAATTCTGGGCGAGGTGACTCACGAGCGTGCCGAGCTGCTGCGCGAGGCCGACGCGATCTTCCTGCATGAGCTCCGCGAGCGGGGTCTCTACGACCGGGTGAGCCAGGCGTTTGCGGTGCTACTGCCGGTGAACAGCGTCGGTGTGATGGGTGACTATCGAACCTACGAGAATGTCGTGGCGCTCCGAGCGGTCGAGACGCAGGACTTCATGACCGCGGACTGGAGCCACCTACCGCACGATCTTCTCGGCCTGGTCGCCAACCGGATCGTCAACGAGGTGAGCGGCGTGAACCGCGTGGTCTACGACGTCACTAGCAAGCCGCCCGCAACCATCGAGTGGGAGTAGACCCTCAACGCCGGCGCCGAACGATGCGGCGCAGATCACGCGGTGCGAGGCGGACCTTCGCAACCGCTCGTCCGTCTCTGCGAAGAACGGGTACGACGTCTCCAAACGTCTCCCGAAGCTCGGCGACGGTGTCGACGTCGATCGGCGTGTAGCTCAGCCCAAACTCGGGCAATACGGTGTCGAGCACATCGGCCATCTCGTCGCAGAGGTGGCAGCCGGCGCGAGTCAGGAGTTCGAACTGCGGCAGCTCGGTCACGACATCGGTCGCAAGACGAAGCTGTTGGTGCGGAGCCAGGGGGTCTGTCCGAGGTTTTCGAGCTCGTTGCGGAGCTGCGCGGTGCGCTCCGAATCGGCACTCCAGCCGAGGTCGGAGAACCAGTCGAGCCATTCGCTGTGCGGCCGGCAGTTGATGTGCCCTCGGCCCTCCTGGCCTGGAGGTGCGGCGGTGAAGTAGACCCAGTTGCGGGCGAGTTGAGCGACGGTCTGCACCAACTCTTGACTTCTCTCCGGCGCGATGTGCTCGGCAACTTCGACGCAGCAGACCAGGTCCCAGACGCCCCGAGCCTGGGCAAAATCGGCGACCCGGACGCGGTCCTCGATGGCCGATGGGAGTACGTCGCTCACTGCAGGGGAAGAGTCGATCCCGGCGATCTCCTTGCCAGCCTGGTGGAACGTTTCGAGCAGAAAGCCGTTGGCGCAGCCCACGTCGAAGACGGATTCGAAGTCGACGGAGTCGATCAACAGTTGCCCGAGCTCCAGGTAGTCGTCGCGAAATCGCTCGCGACGACGGAAGTCACGAGCCCGGTAGGCGCGAGGACGCTGCGACCATCGCAGCCAGGTGTTTCTCATTCCGATTCGATCCGCGTTGGTGCCAGGTCGATACGGGCAAGGCGCTGCGGGTTCTTCTTGAGCGCTTTGGCGAGCTTCGCGGCGAGCGCCTCCTGGATGGAACGAGCCTGTCCGGGCTCGGCGAGCCCGACCCAGCCCCCGGCCATCATGCCGTGGCCGCCGCCTTTGCCGCGCCGCCCGAGGAGACGCCGCATCAGACGGCCGGCGTCGGCGCGGGGGTTTGTGGTCCGGATCGAAAGATAGATGCGATCGCCGTGCACTCCGGTGCAGAGCGACCAGGTCTTCCCCTCGAGGCGCAGTAGAAGGTCGGCAATCTCCGGCACGATGTCCGGCTGTTCGATCTGATTCAAATGGCTGACCACGAGCGTGCTGACCGTTTGCACGTTCTCGAGCGCCTCGTGCAGATTGCGAAAGTAGGTGAGAGGAAGCCGGGGTAGCTGGATTCGAGACAGGGCCCGGGAGTCGCACAGAGGGTAGTAGCGCTCGTACATCTCGCGGTCTGCCGCCGAGTACTCCCGACCGAAGTCCTGGGTCTCTGAGCGAATGGCGTAGACCAGCGCGGTGGCGACCGAGCGACTGGCCTCGAGACCGCTGGCCTCGAGGTACTCGGCCAGAATGGTGGCCGTCGCCCCGTACTCCGTGCGGACATCGAAGAAAGGGACCTTGCGGGTCACCTTGCGGATCGGGTGATGGTCGAACACGATGGTCGGTACGATCTCGTCGGGCAGCTGGTTGTTACCCGTCGTCGGTTGGGTGTCGACGAGTGCAAAGTTCCGATAGTGCTTCCAGTTCAGATGACGCACGTGGCTCAACCGGATGCCCAGAACGCGCACCATCTCACGGTTCTCGGCGCGTCCGATGATGCCGCCATACGCGGTGGTGACGCGGCGCTTGAACCCGTGCCGAAGGAGCTGGGTCAGACCGGCGGCCGCGGAGATCGCGTCCGGGTCCGGATTGTCATGTGTCAGCACCAGCCAGCGCCCCGCCGAGGAGCGTCGCGCCATCAGTTGCTGGAGGTCTTCGAACCCTCGACGGGTAGCCTCGGTAGCCATACCGTCGGGAATTGTACGTGACCCAGAAGAGACACGACCGGTCGGGTTGGTCTGTCGTATATTGCGTGAAAGGAGATGCCTTGCGAGTGATCACGGCAAGACGTACGGCCCTGGCGCCTCTACTCGTTTGGATTCTCGCGATCGGCTGCGCGAACAGCCGCCCGGAGACCGTGGAGAGTTCTACCTCAGGGTTCGACAATTCGAGCTGGGCACGTGTGCTCGAGCTCTACCAGCGGGACGGCGGCATCAACTACACGGGCCTCGCGGCCGATCGGGCCGATCTCGATGTCTATCTAGGTCTGCTCGAACACGCCGATCCGACCGATTGGGACGAAGCGGAGGCGCTCGCCTTCTGGAGTAACGCGTACAACGCGGTGGTTGCCGAGTTTGTGCTCGCGCTCTATCCCGACATCGGTTCCGTCAAGGACGTGTCGGGATTCTTCGACGGCACGCGGCGGGTGGTGGCGGGCGAGTCTCTGACCCTCGACGAGATCGAGGGCCGCGGCCGAGACATCGGCGACCCTCGAGTCCATTTTGCCGTCGTCTGTGCGTCGACCAGCTGTCCGGACCTTCCGGAAGAGCCGTTCGAGGCGAGCCGGATCGACGCGCAGCTCCAAGGGCTCACTCAACGGTTTCTCGCGGATCCCACCAAAGGGATGCGCTACGACGAGGAGGAGAACGTCGTCTGGCTCTCCTCGATTTTCAAGTGGTATGCCGGCGACTTCACCGGTGGCAGCACGATGGTCGCCTTCTTCGCCCGCGGCCAGGTCCTCGGCTGGGTTCTACCGAACCTGCCGCTCGACCTTCAGGACACCCTGGTTCAACGGGAGCCGAAGGTGCGCTACCTCGACTACGATTGGTCTCTCAACGACAGATGATCGAAGAGCTGTTCAGCATCGGACCCGTCTCCATCAGCCCGTTCGGCGGCCTGATGGTTCTAGCCTTTCTCGCGGGCTGGATGCAGCTTCGTTGGGGCGTGCGAGAACTCGGAATCGGAGACGAGGAGGACGCGAGCGCGCTGCTCCTCGCGGCCGGTCTGGGAGGCATCGGAGGCGCCAAGCTCTACTACGCCATTCTGTACGGAGATCTCGGATCGCTGATCGAGCGCTCGGGGCTCGTCTGGTACGGAGGGTTGATCCTGGGAGCGGCCTCGGTGCTCTGGGTCGCCCGCCGACGTCAGCTTCCGCTCGGGCGAGTGCTGGACGCGGCGACGCCGACCGTGGCGCTCGGCTATGCGATTGGTCGCATCGGCTGCTTTCTCGTGGGTGACGACTACGGAGTGCCGACGAACCTGCCCTGGGGTGTCGCCTTCCGCTACGGCCTGCCCGGTCCGACAACCGCGGGCTTCTTGCGCCGAGAGTACGGCGCCGCAATCCCACCGGAGGTGCCCGCTGACGAGCTCATGCGGGTTCATCCGACACAGCTCTACGAGACTCTCGCCGGTCTTCTGATCTGGGGTGTTGGACTCTGGCTCCTTCGACGTCGAGCGCGCACGGGCACGGTGGCTCTGGTTGTCCTGTCGCTGCTCGCGGTGGAGCGCTTCTTCGTCGAGTTCGTTCGGGCCAAGGACGACAGGCTCCTCGGTCAGTTCACCGTCGCTCAGGTGATCAGCGTCGGCCTCCTGCTCCTGCTGCTGGCGATCTGGCGATGGCATCGGAGTCGTACCGACGATCCCGCCACTTCGCTCGCCGACCAGGCATGACGAGACGGCCACGAGTTCTGAGTATCGCCGGTTCCGACTCCGGCGGCGGCGCCGGTATTCAGGCGGATCTCAAGACCTTCAGCGCCCTCGGAGTCTACGGCGCGACCGTGGTCACCGCGGTCACAGCCCAGAACACTCTTGGCGTGAGCTCGGTTCACGAGGTTCCCCCCGATGTGGTCGCGGCGCAGCTCGAAGCGGTGTTGGGCGACATCGGCGTCGATGCGATCAAGATCGGCATGCTGGCGAGCGTGCCGCTCATCCGGACGGTGGCGGATGGGCTCGAGGCGGCCGCCGGCGTGCCCGTGGTTCTTGACCCCGTGATGGTGGCGCAGAGCGGCGACGCGCTGCTTCGAGACGATGCGGTCGAAGCGCTCGCCGACCTTGTCCTCCCTCGCGCCACCGTCGTCACGCCGAACCTACCCGAGGCAGCGCGCCTGACCGGACTTCCGATCAACTCACCAGAGGAGCGACGGCAGGCTGCGGCCGCATTGGCGGACCGTGGACGAGCGGTCCTCCTCAAGGGCGGTCACGGCACCGGCAAGGAGCTCGTGGATCTGCTCCTGTTCGAAGGCGAGGAGTACCTCTACCGGCACGTACGGCAGGAGACGACGTCGACTCACGGCACCGGCTGCACCCTTTCTGCCGCCATTGCCGCGGAGCTGGGCGCGGGCCGGACGGTAGTCGAAGCCGTTGAACGAGGGATCGAATACCTGCAGGGTGCGATTGCAAGCGCTTTCCCGCTGGGCGCTGGGCACGGTCCGGTCGACCACCTCTACCGTTCGATGCCGGCCGGGGACTCGTGGGCGTGAGCGAGACCGTCGACCTTCTGGTGATCGGTGCCGGGCCGACGGGTATCGCAATTGGAGCCGAGGCGCAGCGTCGTGGCCTGACGACTCTCCTGGTGGATCGTGGAGCGCTCTGCGCGAATCTGCTCGACTTTCCGGTCTACATGGAGTTCTTTACGACCCGCGATCTGCTCGAGATCGCAGATGTGCCGTTCTCGATTCCCCACCCGAAACCGACGCGACGCGACGCGCTCGTCTACTACAGCTCGGTGGTGCGGCGCTACGATCTACCGCTGGCGCTCCATGAAGAGGTCCAGCGGGTCGAGCGCGCTGGCAGCGAGTTCGCGGTCGAGTGCAAGGTCGCCTCGGGGGTCCGGAGCCGGCGAGCCCGAGCGGTCGCCTTCGCGACGGGCTACTTTCATCACCAGACGCGGTTGGGACTACCGGGAGAGGACCGCGAGTGGGTTCATCATCGGTACCGCGAGCCGTCGCCGCACGTGACCGAGCACGTGGTGGTCATCGGAGGGGGTAACTCAGGGGCCGAGACGGCGCTCGATCTCTGGCGCAACGGAGCCCGTGTGACCCTGATCCACCGCGGCTCGGGCCTCAAAAGGACGGTGAAGTACTGGGTCAAACCCGACGTTGAGAACCGAATCGCGGAGGGTTCCATCTCTGCACTGTTCGACGCCACAGTGACCGGTTTTGGAGACCGTTTCGTCCAGGTGACACATGGCGGAGAAGAGCTTCAGATTGCCGCAGACGCCGCCTACATCCTGATCGGCTACGAGCCCGACGTCGAGCTCCTGAAGCGATGCGGAGTCGAGGTGTCCAAAGAGAGTTTGATCCCGGCCTACGACGCAGAGACCTGCGAATCCAACGTGCCGGGCCTGTATCTTGCCGGAACGCTCCAGGCGGGACGCGACACCGGGAAGATCTTCATCGAGAACTCGCGCGCTCACGCGCCGAAGATTGTCGATCATCTCCGCCAGCGACTCGGCGACTGAATCGGGCGTCGGGCACGCCTTTTGCTGCTTAGTCAGAGCTCACGGAAATCGATCGACCTGAGGAACAGCAGATGACGACGCTTGCCAAGCCTACTCGCCACCTTTTGGCCGCTGGACTCCTGACGCTCGCGCTCCCGGCGCTCGCCCAAGAGTCGCAGAGCGCGCTTCCTGGAGTCTTTGGCGAGGTACTGGACGTTCGCGTGGTCAACCTCGAGGTTGTGGTCACCGACAAGGACGGCATCCCGATCTCGGGACTGAACCCGGCTGACTTTACGCTGACGATCGACGGAGAGCCGGTCCCGATCGACTACTTCAGCGAGGTTCGCGGGGGCGTCGCGATTGGGGAGGGTGAGGCGCCGACGGTACCCGGAGTGCCGCAGGTCGCTTCCGGGCAGCCGGTCGAGACGAGCTATCTGGTCTTCGTTGACGACTACTTTTCGATCGGGCCGGACCGGAACCGCGTTCTCGATGCCTTCCGAGAAGATCTGGGCTTTCTCGGCCCCGAGGATCGGATGGCGGTAGTCGCATACGACGGCTCCCAGCTGGAGATGCTGTCGACGTGGAGTCGTTCCGTCGTGGAGCTCGAGCGGGTCTTCAAGCGCGCCCGCGAACGGCCCGCCTGGGGGCTCCAGCGGGTGGCCGAGCGACGCCAGGCGCGCGTCGACGAAGGCGAGAGCGTGCAGAGCCTCGTGGGTGTCTCGCTCCAGGACAGCGGCGTCCAGACCAATATCGATCGCACCTTCCTGGACCCGCAGGAGCGGTACTACGTTCAGCGTCTCGCCGAACAACTGGATCGTTCGGTGGCCGCGGCGACCGCGACCCTTCGTAGCTTTGCCAAGCCGCCGGGCCGGAAGGTGATGATCCTCCTCTCGGGGGGATGGCCGTTCTTCCCGGTCGAGTTCCTCTACTCGCGCTTCGACCGTCTGATTCTCGATCGCGAAGGGATTGACGGAGACGATCTCTACGGACGCCTCGTCGACACGGCCAATCTCCTCGGCTACACGCTCTATCCGGTCGACGTCCCGGGACTGGATCGCGACGTGGTCGACGTGACCGTACTCGAGGCTCCCGATCCGCGTCGTATCGAAGCGAGAACCTTCCTGCGGGAGCAGGAGAACCACTACACCCTGGAGCACCTGGCAGAACGCACCGGCGGCAGAGCCCTGCTCAACGCCAAACGGATGAACGCGTTCGAGTCGGTGGTTTCCGACACCCGTTCGTATTACTGGCTCGGCTTCACGCCGGGAAGAGAGTGGGACGACACCCGCCACGACGTACGGCTCGAGATGAGCAGTCCTGACTTCAAGGTGCGGAGTCGCGCCGGCTATCTGGATACCTCCCGTCAGCGCGAGGTGACGATGGCGGTCGAGAGCTCGCTTCTGTTCGGGAGCCACCCCGGCAACGGGTCACTCCGGGTCGAGCTCGGTGAACCCAAGAAGTCGGGCCGCCGAAGGATCGACGTACCGCTCACGGTCATCGTGCCGCTCGACCAGCTGACCTTCCTGCCGGTGGGAGATACCTTCGTCAGCGAGGTCGAGCTTCGGATTGCCGTCATGGACGAAGATGGACAGCGGGCGGAGATTCCAGTCATTCCGATGAACCTTCAGACGACGACCGAGCCGGAGGCCGGCAACCTCGGGCGGTACCAGACGCAGCTACGTTTACGGAACAAGAGTCACCACGGCGTCGTCGCCGTCTACGACGGAGCGAGTGGTAGGATTCTTTCGTCGAGCATCGAGATTCTCGAGTGAGGACAACTATGAGATTTTTCAACAAGGTACTGACAGGAACCCTCGCCCTCGCGGTGGCTTTCAACGTCGCCGCGCCGCTCGTCGCCCAGGAGGAGCCGGAGGCCGCGGCACCCGCGCCGGCCGAGTTTCAATTTGATGACGCCGTCGAGGTCAACGTCATCAACGTCGACGTCTACGTGACCGACAAGAGCGGGAATCCGATTACCGGTCTGACCAAGGACGACTTCGAGATCTACGAGAGCAAGCGCCCCGTCACGGTGACGAATTTCTACGCCGTCGCCGATGGCGAGCCGGTTGCGGGCGGGATCGAGCCCACCGAGCTGTCGATTCGGGACAACGATCCGCTGGCGTCGATTCCTGAGGATCAACGGCTCAGTCTTGTGGTCTACGTCGACAATTTCAACATCCGACCGTTCAACCGAAATCGGGTCTTCCGTCGCTTGCGCGAGTTCCTGCGCGAGGAGTTGCAGCCGGGCGACCGGGCGATGCTGGTCTCCTACGACCGGTCGATCCACGTGCGGCATCCGTTCACGACAGATCCATCGTTGATCGCGCATGCCACGTTCGATCTGGAGAAATTGACCGGCCATGCGGTCCATCGAGACTCGGATCGACGCGATCTGATCCGAGACATCGAAGAGGCGGAGAACATCGCCGAGGTGCAGTGGCGGGTCAAACAGTTCGCAGAGTCGGAGTTCAACGACCTGTCGTTCAGCCTGAGTGCGTTGCAGGAGTTCGTCGACACCCTGGCGGGCCTCCCGGGTCGCAAGGCGCTGCTCTACGTGAGCGATGGCCTCGAGATGACGACGGGTGAAGACCTCTACTACGCGATGCACTATCGATTCCGTGAGTCGATTCTCATGTCCGAGGCGCGAGACTTCAACGCCAATCGGAAGTTCCGGTCGCTCGCGCAGGCCGCGAACTCGAATCGGGTGCGATTCATCACCATCGATGCCGCGGGCCTGCGGGTCTACTCGAGCGCCACCGCGGAGAAGGCGACCGCAAACTTCCAGCCGGGGATGGGCTCGCACTCCGAGTCGATCCTCTTCCAGAACCTCCAGGGATCGCTCGACTTCATGGCGGAGGAGACCGGCGGCTACTCGATCAAGAACACAAACGACGTGGGCGACGGGCTTCGTCGCGTGGCGCGCAGCTTCCAGAACTACTACTCGCTGGGCTACTCGCCGGCGCACGCTGGAGATGGGCGCTACTACGAGATCGAGGTCAAGCTCAAAGACCCGAAGCGGTTCGGCAAGAAGGTGCGGATCTCCCATCGCGAGGGCTACCGCGACAAGAATACGCATACCCGGATGGCGGATGGGACCGCCTCGACCCTCCTCTACGGGCTGGGCAAGAACCCGTTGGACGTCAAGATCACGTTGGGAAGTGGCCGTCGGGACAACAAGTTCTACATGGTCCCGATCTCGGTCACGGTACCGCTCGAGCAGGTCGTCCTCGTTCAGCAGGACGATTTCTACTTCGGCCGACTCAAGCTCTTCTTCTCCGCGATGGACGAGAAGGGTGACATGGCAGACGTGCAAGAGGTTCCGCTTCAGCTACGCATTCCCGCCGATCAGCTGGAGTTGGTGCTCAAGCAGCCCTATCGCCTGGTGCAGACCCAGCTCCAGATGAAGGGTGGTGGTCATCGGGTCGCCGTCGGTGTACGAGACGAAATCGGAGCCGCCGAGTCGTTCGTGACCCGCGAGGTCTTCGTCGGCAGCTGACTTCGGGCGACCGGAGCCTAGGGAGAGCAGCGATCGTGCGTGCGAAAGGCTGGCTCGGAGGTCTGCGAGGTCTCGGACGAGCGGCCGTCGAGCTGCTTCAGGCAGAGCTCGGCGCGCTGGTCGAAGACCTTCAGCGCTCGGCACGCGAGCTGCGCTCGGGTGCAATCCTGAGCGCGATGGGCGCCTTTTTCGCCTTTTGGACCTTGGGCGCTCTGCTCTACGCCGCAATCGAGCTGGTCACGCTGTGGTTGCCACGATGGGGAGCGGCGCTCTCGGTCGGTGGCGCTTTTGGGCTGATCGCCCTCATCCTGTTCCTGGTTGCCCGTGCTCGCTTCCGGGCGGTGGAGAGCCCCTCTCAGACGGTGAGTCGCCGCCTCGAGGGGCACAGCGAATGGGTGGAACAGCAGTTCCTCAGCGACTCGGAGCGCCGCTGAAGCCGTGTCCCAGCGGGAGGACCGTCTCGTGGAGAGCCGCCTGACCGTCGAGCGCGAATGGAGAGGCGTCAAACGGTCGGTCCGGGAGACGACCGGTTGGACGGCTGACACCGCGAACTGGGCCCTGGTACTCGCCGGCGTCGGTGTGGGATTAGAGCTGGCCCGTCGCTGGCTCCGCAGCTCCCCGACAAAGCGAGACGCCTAGTCGCTCGCTGGGCGTTTGAAGACCATGGCGATGTTGTCGGTCGCGCCGCTCTTGAAATTGACCGAGGTGATGGAGATCAACTCCCACCCGTCTTCGCCAAGAACGTTCAACTGAGTCGCCGCGTTGGGGTCCAATCGATAGTTCTCGCTGCGAATATTGATGATCTTGTACTCCCACTTCATGCTCAGACCTCCTTCGGCAACTGCCGTGGCAACATCCCCGGGACGCGCAGGACTCAACCGAGTACCTAGCGCAATATGCTGAACAATGGAGATCGAAAAGACAGGCACCCAGCCTGGAGTCCCACCCCCACTCAAGTGTTCATATTGTATCCGAAATGTAGATCGAAATGTTGCGGAGTGCGGTGCATAGAAACCTACTGCTCTTTACTAAACCGGCTCGCGCCGGCGAGGTGAAGACCCGGCTCATCGGAGAGCTCAGCCCGGAGCGAGCGGCCGAGCTGCACGCCGCCTTTCGAGACGACCTTCTGGGGCGGCTCTCGAAGGGCGACTACCGGCTGACAATGGCTTGGGCGCTCGCCGAAGGGGAACCGATCCCCCCCGGTGAGTTGCCTGCTCTTCGTCAGATCGGCGACGATCTCGGTGAGCGTCTGTTCCACGCCTTGGCCGAGGCGGCTCGCACGGC
Source organism: Candidatus Multivoradales bacterium (assembly GCA_965212505.1). Lineage (GTDB taxonomy): Bacteria > Acidobacteriota > Thermoanaerobaculia > Multivoradales > JAHEKO01 > JAHEKO01. The sequence continues at coordinate 2,190,769 of OZ243123.1, read as the reverse complement.
ACGCTGCGTCGGCGCGGTTGGCAGCGACCACCCGTTGCTCACCGCAGCGCGGGTGGAGGAGGCCTTCAGCCGGCTCGAGGAGGGCGCCGAGCTGGTCCTGGGTCCGGCGACCGATGGTGGGTACTACCTCGTGGGGGCGAGAAGCGACACCCTCACCGCGCGGCTCTTCGAGGAGGTGCCCTGGAGTACGGAGCGCGTACTCGAGACAACTCTCAACCGCGCACAGGAGTGCGGACTTGCGGTCGAACTGCTCGAGGCCGGCTCGGACGTCGACACGCCAGAGGACTTGCTGCAGCTGGCAGCGTCGGTGGCCGAAGTGGACACCCGAGGTCTCGAGCGAACGGTGCGTCTGCTTTCCGCTTGGGGCTACCTCGACCGTGGGGCTCTGTCGTGAGGGTCCTCGGTTCGGCAGCGATGCGCGAAGCAGAACGGCTTGCGATCGAAGATCTCGGTGTGCCGGGCGCCGTGCTCATGGAACATGCCGCAATCGGCGTTGTCGATGCCATCGGTGTGGGCTTTCCGCAGGCACGGAGGGTCGCCTGTTTCTGTGGTCCTGGAAACAACGGTGGGGACGGCCTGGCCATCGCGCGCCTTCTCGACGCGAGAGGTTACGAAGTTGAGCTCTTTGCCGTCACCGACGGTCGAGCGTATTGCGGTGACGCGGCGCTCCAATGGGCGATCTGCGACCGACTTGGTTTGAAAGTACGCGAGGTCGTGGACGAGGGCGGCATTGCGACGGCGCTCGAGGCGGTTTTGCGCTGCCACTTGGTGGTCGATGCCCTTTTCGGAACGGGCTTAGCGCGACCGCTCGAGGGGATCTTCGGTGCCCTGGTCACCCGGCTTAGCGACTGCGAGCGGTCGATCGTGGCGGTCGACATCCCGTCGGGGCTCGATGGCAGCAGTGGGGCGCTGCTCGGAGTACACCTCGCTGCCGACCTGACGGTGACCTTTGGTGCTCCAAAGGTTGCGCACGTCATGCCACCCGCCTCGGAGTCGATCGGTGAGCTGGTGGTCTCCGATCTCGGGGTGCCGCCGCGGATTTTCGAAAGTGCACCGAGCGACCTGAGCCTGCTCGAGGCGCACGACATGCGGCTTTTGCTACCGCCGCGAAGCTCGACCAGCCACAAAGGGACGTATGGCCACACCCTGGTGGTCGCGGGCAGCGAGGGGAAGTCCGGCGCGGCACTGCTGGCGACTCGCGCGGCGATTCGATCGGGTTCGGGGCTGGTGACCGTGGCGGTTCCGGAACCGTTACTCGAGGTGCTCGAGTCGGCGTCTCTGGAGAGCATGACGATCGGGCTGCCGGTCGCGAGCGGGGGAGGCCTTTCGAGTCGGGCGTACGCCTCCATCGTGGAGGCGGCAGAGGGCAAGCAGGCCGTCGCACTCGGTCCGGGGCTGGGCACAGTCGGCGAGACCGTCGAGGTTGCACGCCGAGTCGTCGCCGACCTCGACGTCCCGATTGTGCTCGACGCCGACGGGCTGAACGCCTTTGCGGATCGCCCGGAGCTCCTCCGCGAGCGTCGTGCACCGTTGGTCGCAACACCACACCCCGGAGAGTTGGGGCGATTGCTGGGAAGTGATGCCGCCAGCGTCGAGGCCGATCGGTTGAGCGCAGCACGAGCGGCTGTCGAGGTGACCGGCGGAGTGGTGATCCTCAAGGGGCATCGATCGCTCATCGCCGACGAAGACGGCATTGCCATCAACCCCACCGGCAACCCTGGAATGGCGACCGGTGGCACCGGCGACGTACTCACCGGTCTGGTCTCAGGGTTCGTCGCGCAGGGGAGAACGGCCGTGCAGGCGGCTCAGCTCGGGGCTTACGTGCATGGTCGGGCGGGCGATCTGGCCGCAGCGGACCTTGGGGAGCCAGCCCTGACCGCTTCGGACCTTCTGGACCGCGTACCCGCGGCGATCTCGGAGCTCGCGAACGAATGAGACGGTGGCTCTGCACTAGCGAAGAGGAGACGCGTGCGCTCGGCAGGCGGCTCGCGGAGGAGCTGGCGCCGGACGGCGTGTTGCTGCTCTCGGGAGACCTCGGTGCCGGCAAGACCGTCCTCGCGCAGGGTGTGGGCGCCGGTCTCGGCTTGGAGCCGGGGTCGATTCAGTCGCCGAGCTATACCCTGATCGTGCGTCACGACGGCGGTCGGGTGCCCTTTGTTCACGTCGATCTCTATCGGCTGGAGCCGGAGGAGACCTACGCTCTCGGGCTCGACGAGGAGCTGTGGGGAGCGGGCGTCAAGATCGTCGAGTGGGCGGAGCGCTTGCCGGCCGCTCCGGCAGGCGCCCTCCGGTTGCGAATCCGCCGGGGAGAAAGCGACGAAGAGAGGGAGATCCTGGAACTGGAACCGGAGTAGTATCCGCCCCGAGGAGGCAGCTGAATGACGATTGAAAAGGTTGGAGTGATCGGTTGTGGCTTGATGGGTGCGGGGATCGCGGAGGTCTGTGCTCGCGCCGGGCTGGAAACGGTGGTGCGCGAGGTCGAAGAGGGCTACCTGAGCAAGGGGCTCGAGCGCATCCAGGGCTCACTCGGCCGCGCGGTCGCCAAGGGAAAGACCAGCGAGGAGGACGCCGAGGCGACTCTCGGCAGGATTACGGGAACGACGCAGCTCGAGGAGCTTGCCGACTGCGATCTCGTCGTCGAGGCGATCGTCGAGAGCTTGGAGGAGAAGTGCAAGACATTCGCGGCGCTCGACAAGCTGGCCAAACCCGAGTGCATCTTCGCGTCGAACACCTCCTCGCTGACGATCACGCAGATCGCCATGGCGACCGAGCGTACGGAGCGCTTCCTGGGCCTCCACTTCTTCAACCCGGTGCCGGTCATGAAGTTGCTCGAGATCGTGCGGACCCTGATGACCGACGAAGAGGTCATCGCGGACGCTCGTGAGTTCGCAGAGCGCGTCGGCAAAGCGCCGGTTCTCTGCCGAGACAACTCGGGCTTTATCGTCAACCGGCTCCTCGTGCCGTACCTGCTCGACGCAATTCGCGCGCTGGAGGAGGGCGTGGGCTCGGAAGAGGACATCGATCGGGCGATGCAGCTGGGCTGCGGCCACCCCATGGGTCCGCTAACGCTGCTCGACTTCGTGGGTCTGGACACGACGTACTACATCGCCAACATCATGTTCGAGGAGTATCGCGAGAAGCGGTTCGCACCGCCTCCTCTCCTCAAGCAGATGGTCCTCGCGGGACGCTTCGGCCGCAAGAGCGGACGCGGCTTCTACGACTACAGCGCCAAGTGAGGTGAGTGAGGGTCGGTCATGACGCAGGTAACGCTAGTCGAGCAGGGGATCGAGACCCTTTTCGGGACTCAGGACGAGAACCTCAAGCGCATCGAACGCGCCTTCGACGTGACCCTGACGGCCCGGGGAAACCAGGCGCATATCGATGGGGACGACGAGCGTCGCGGCGTCGTGGAGCGGCTGCTGCGCCAGCTTTCCGCACTGCTCGAAGCGGGCTACCGGTTTCGCCCGGGAGACATCGACACCGCGATCCGGGTCCTCCAGGAGTCGCCGGAGGCCTCGCTACTCGACTTCTTCAGCGATCAGGGGCTTCTGGGCTCGGTGCGGCGCCACGTGCAGCCGCGCAGCCTGCGGCAGATGCAGTACCTCCAGGCGATGGAGGAGCACGACATGGTGATCTCGATCGGCCCCGCAGGTACCGGCAAGACGTACCTCGCCGTCGCGATGGCTGCAGCCGCGATGCAAGAGAAGCGGGTGCGGCGGATCATTCTCGCTCGGCCGGCGGTCGAGGCGGGCGAGAAGCTCGGCTTCCTGCCGGGCGATTTGGAGGAGAAGGTCAACCCCTACCTTCGGCCACTCTACGACGCCCTCTACGACATCATCGGCTTCGAGAAGGTGGGCCGGATGATGGAGCGAGGTCTGATCGAGGTGGCGCCGATCGCCTTCATGCGCGGACGGACGCTCAACGAGAGTTTCGTCATTCTCGACGAGGCGCAGAACACGACCCGGGAGCAGATGAAGATGTTTCTGACCCGTATCGGCTACAACTCGAAGGCGGTCGTCAACGGCGACATCACTCAGGTCGATCTGCCGTCCGGTCGGGTCTCCGGCCTTCGCGAAGCCGAACGGGTTCTCGACGGCATCGAGGGCCTGGCCTTTGTCCACTTCAGCGAGCGAGACGTCGTGCGCCATCCGCTCGTGCAGAAGATCATCGGGGCCTACGAGCGAGACGATCGGGCGCAGGCCTCGGCCGAAGGGACGGGTGGCAAGCCCGATGCTCGTGGCTGACGTGGCGGGCCGCGCGGCGCCTGGCGTGAGGCTCGAGGTTGCCGTGCTGAATCCGAATCGCTACTCGGACGTCGAAACGGCCCGGCTGCGAGGTTGGCTCCGTCAACTGGTGTCGTCGCTGTCGCCCGAGGCCGATAGCTTCGCGGTTCGATTGGTCGGAGATCGAGCGATGCGAGCTCTGAACGGCGGCTTTCGCGAGCGGGAGGGTACGACCGATGTGCTCTCTTTTCCGGGCGAAGTGACGCCGGAAGGCAGCCACCTCGGCGATCTCGCCGTCTCCGTGCCGGTAGCCCGCAAGCAGGCGGCCGAGCGAGGACACAGTCTGAATCGAGAGCTTCGCTGTCTCCTGCTACACGGGCTCTTACACTGTCTCGGCCACGACCACGAGACCGACGCTGGCGAGATGGGCCGGCTGGAACTTCACCTGCGCGCACGTTGGGTCGACGGGCCGGAGGGTAGAGATGAGTGAAGGCGAAGAGCGCACGCTGCAGGTCGGGACGGTCGCATTTGTCGGCCGACCCAACGCTGGGAAGTCGACGCTACTCAACCGACTGCTCGAAGAGAAGGTGGCGATCGTCTCTGACAAGCCACAGACGACACGCCACCGGATGGTCGGCATTCTGAGCGAGTCTCGGGGGCAGATCGTCTTCCTGGACACACCCGGCATGCATCGACCGCTCCACAAGATGAATCGGCAGATGGTTCATCGGGCCGTGGAGTCGATGACCGAGGCCGATCTCGTCTGCCTCATCGTCGACGCCTCGCAACCGTTCGGCTCCGGCGACGCCTTCATGTTGGACGCCGTGCGCAAGACCGCGGGTCCGAAGTTCTGCCTGCTCAACAAGATCGATCTGATCCGCAAGGATCGACTTCTGCCGACGATCGCTCGCTACTCCGAAGCCGATCTCTTCGAGGAGATCGTTCCGGTCAGCGCCAAGGACGGCAACAACTGCGACCGTCTGCTCGACCTCTTCTGGGCGCGCATGCCCGCGGGCGACTTGATGTACGACCCCGAGCTCCTCACCATTCATCCGGAACGCTTCCTCGCCGCTGAGCGCATTCGGGAAAAGGTCCTCCATTGCACTCGCGAGGAACTGCCGTTTGCGACCACGGTGGTCATCGATCAGTGGGAAGACAGGGCGGACGGCCGTCTGACGACGATTCATGCGTCGGTGATTGTCGAACGACAGGGGCAGAAGGCGATCCTCGTGGGTCGTCGAGGCGCAACCATCAAGCACATCGGTACCGAGTCTCGCCTCGACCTGGAAGACTTCCTCGAGCACCGGGTCTATCTGGACCTACGGGTCCGAGTCGAGCCTCGTTGGCGCGAAGACCGGCGCCTGCTCGAAGAAATCGACGCGACAGCTCGCGGCTGACGAGCCGGTTTGTTGCCGACTCCACTGCGGTCGGGTCGGCAAAATGGTTCCATGGTGGTGCCATGGAGGCACTCCGGGAGCCGTCTCGCAGTCGCTACAAGATTCTCCAGCAGATCGGCGAGGGCTCGATGGGCGCGGTCTATCTTGCGCGCGACCTCGAGAATGACCGCGAGGTTGCGCTCAAGACGATCGCCGACGCCGAGTCTCTCAGTGCTGGTGGGCTGGATCACGTTCGACGCCTGTTCGCAATCGAAGCGAGCGCCAGCGCGCTACTCGATCACCCGGGCGTCGTTCGTGTCTTCGACCTGATCGAAGAGCCCCAAGGGGCGACCTACCTGGTGATGGAGTACGTCGCAGGGACCAGTCTCGACCAGATTCTGGCCCGACCGACGCCGATCCCTTTCGAGTTTGTCGTCAAGACGATCACCCGGGTAGCCGAGGTGCTCGAGCACGCTCACGAGCAGGGCGTGGTTCATCGTGACATCAAACCGGCGAACATTCTGGTGAGCGACGGCGGCGAGATCAAGGTGGCCGACTTCGGCCTCGCCGAGCTCCGCGGCGAAGACCTCGGCAGCGACCTTCAGCGCGCCGGGTCGCCGAGCTATATGGCTCCCGAGCGCGTGCTCGGCACAGGGAGCGATCATCGTGGCGACATCTGGGCACTCGGAGTGGTGCTCTACGAGATGGTCGCGCGGCGGCTGCCCTTCCAGGGGGAGGCGGTTGCCGAACTGATCACCAAGGTTGCTGCCGAGGAGCCGCCACCGCTGGACGCGGACGGAATGTCGGTGGTCCCCGGACTTCAGCCGATCGTCGACAAGGCGCTTGCCAAAGAGCCCGACGAACGGTACTTGTCGGCTGCCGAGCTGGTCGAAGAGCTGGAGATGATCCAGGTCGGTCAGCTCAGTCTTAGCGCGACCCTGCCGGCCTCGGCGATTCCCGACGTCTCCCCCCTCTTGCAAGATCCGGATCTGGAGTTTGCTCTTCCTGCGAGCCCTGAGCAGAGTGACCTCTCTGTACCACCGCCGCCGGAGGCGAGCCAGCCCTCGCGTCGAGGCCTTTGGGCCGCTATCGCAGTGGCGACAAACATCCTCGCGCTGCTGACGCTGGGCGTGGCGGCGCAGATCCCACTGGAGCCGCCGACGCCGCCGGTCGTCTCCGAAGCGAGCCCTGACGGCGCGGCCGAGCTCCAACGTCAGCGGCTCGAGTATCTCTCCCTCTTGGAAGAGGCTCGCGGCCTACTGGACCGCGGTGAGACCGAGGCGGCCGCAGCGCTCTTCGCTCGCGCCGAGGGCATGTCGCCGGACGCTCGGCGGATTCGCGCTCTGCGCGATCAGGCGCGGCGGCAGGCGCAAGTGGAGGTGGCTCGCGAGATCGAGATCGAGGTGGCGACCCTGGTAGGAATTGCCGAGACGGATCTCGAGGATGGAGCCCTCACTGACGCCGCCGACGCGGTTCAGCGCGCTCTGGAGCTCGATTCCGACCATCCGGAAGCGCTCACCCTGGAGATCGCAATCGAACATGCGCGCCAAGCGGTGGAGCGACGTAACCGGCGTCGGCAGCCGGAGAGGGTCAAACCGGTGCAACAGCCGGTAGCTCCACCGATCCGGCAGCCCGAGCCGATGCGAATCGAGCAGCCGATCCGACCGCCGGCGGCGGCTCCCGCGCCGACCTACTCGGACCTCAAAGTCGACTTCTACAGCGACCTTGCGCGAGGCGTGGTCACGGTCTACATGGCCGAGTCGCAGGTCCTACGTCGTTCGTTCCGCTATCTCGAGCGCAAAGGCTTCATGCGCTCCAAGGAGATCAGCGGCGGCTTCGACGAACAGGTGCGCGTCCCTGCGGGTCCGACCGACCTACGTGTCTACCTCTCGCTGCCGGGGCGAGAGACGCAGGTCGCACGGCTTTCAGGAATCCTGCCACCAGGCGCCATTCGTGCCCTCCAGGTCCGGGTGAGCGCCGCCGGAACGCTGTCGGTCGAGCTTCACTAGACCCGCCCGACGCTCCGAGAGAGCGAGGGCTGCGTGCTAGCATCACCGGCCCGATGGAGCCGAAATACACTCCGCGCCGTGCCGAGCTACTCGGCGCGACTCTGCGGCGCTTTGCCCGCCGTGGAGCTCGCGGGCATCTGTCCAACCTGCTGGCGAAGACGCGCCCCGAAGACGTCGCGATCCAGCTTCGTGGGTTGACGCCATCGGAGCAGTTGCGGGTCTTTCGGGTCCTCGTCGAAGATTTCCCGCTCGCGGCGGGCGACGTCCTGACCGAACTCGAGCCGGACGTCCGCCTCGGCCTCCTCGAACAGATGGACTCTCCGTCGATTGCTGGTCTCCTCGGTCAGATGCCGGTGGACGATGCGGTTGCGGTCGTGGACGACCTGCCGGACGAGCTTCAGGAGCAGGTGCTCGGCCTCGTCGACCTGAGCGAGCTGTCCGAGGTCCAGGAGCATCTGGCCTATGAAGATGAGACGGCCGGTCGGATCATGGACTCCGACTTCCTGGCGCTGCACGAGAACGCGACGGTAGGGGAGGCGGTCGGCACCATCCGCGAGTTGGCCGCCGAGACGGAGAACCTTCTCTACCTCTACGTGATCGACGACGATCGGCATCTTGTCGGTGTGGCGTCGTTGCGCCAGCTGCTGCTTTCACCGCCCACACGCAAGCTCTCCGAGATCGCCGCTCGGGGTGCGGTCAAGGTTCACACCGACACCGACCAGGAGGAGGTGGCGCAGCTTGCGGCTCGCTACGATCTGCTCGCGATTCCGGTGACCGACAGCAGCAACCATCTGTTGGGCATCGTGACCGTCGACGACATCATCGACGTGTTCAAGGAAGAGGCGACCGAGGACTTCTTCAAGATGGTGGGTACCAGCGACGACGAGTTGGTCTATCAGGACCGGTCGTTCAAGGTTGCCGGTTTTCGTCTCCCCTGGCTGCTGATCAACCTCTTCGGTCTCGGCGTCGCCGGTGTCCTGGTCGAGCGCTTCCAGGTGAATCTTCGAGAGGCGCTGTTCCTCCTGACCTTCGTGCCCGTGGTGATGGGCATGGGCGGCAACCTCGGTAGTCAGACCTCGACGATCGCGATCCGTGGACTGGCGACCGGTCGAATTGCCGCTGGCCAGCGGCGACAGTTCCTCTGGCAGCAGGTCAAGGTGGGTGCCATTCTCGGCGTCGCCTGCGCGCTACTCGCCGCGCTCGGAGCGGTGGTGCTCGAGACGGCGTTCGACCTGTCGGGCGCGCAGATGAACGTGTCCCTTCTTCACTACGGCGGTGTTGTCGGCGTCTCTCTCTTCCTCGCGATTCTGCTCGCTTCGATGAACGGCGCCGTCATCCCGCTGCTCTTCGAGCGCCTGGGGATCGACCCGGCGGTGGCCGCTGGGCCGCTGGTGACGACCACCATGGACATCTCGGGCATCCTCATCTACTTCGGCCTGGCTTCGCTGCTGATCGATCGCCTGATCCACTGACATCGGGACATCGACAGCTCGGGCGTCGATCTGACAAGCTGGACGTGGAGACGGGTGGCCGATCATGACCCTGCAAACAGCCGAGGCTCTGCTGCTCGATGTGTTCGATCTCCACGACCACGACCGGATCGTGACGCTACTGACGCGCGAGCGCGGCAAGGTGCGCGGTGTCGCTAAGGGTGCTCGACGGAAGCACAGTCGCTTTGCCGGGCAGCTCCAACCGCTGGCGAAGGTTCGAGCGATCTGGTTCGAGAAGTCGACCAGCGAGCTGGTCCGTCTCTCGTCGATTGAGCTCGTGCGATCGGCCGACTCGCTCGTACAAGAGCTCGAGGGAATCCTCTTGGCGGGATACCTCTCCGAACACATGCTCGAGTTCGCTCAGGAGAACGAGGAGAGCGACCACCTATTCCGCCTTCTCGACTCGACGACCGAGGCGCTTCTGGACGGGGTCAACGCCGAGTTGGCCACCCGATACTTCGAAGCGTGGGTTCTTCGGCTGAGCGGCATCTTCCCGCCGCCGATGCAGTGTCCGGAGTGTGGGGAAGAGGTTCTCGGCCGCGCCTGGATGCCAGTGGCGGCCGAAGGGTTGGTCTGCGCGAACTGCGGACAGGGCTCACCTGGAGCCAAGCCCGTGAGCGAGACCGCGGTAGGGTTCCTACGCGTGATCGGCCATACGAGTCTCCGGCGACTCGATCGTGAAGGGGTGTTCAGTGCAGGCGCCCTGGCAGAGATCGCCGACGTCAACGCGCGGGTTCGCCGCGCGTTCTTGCAGCGTGAACTAAAGAGCCACCGGGTCATGCACGAGACCCTGGCTCGAGTCGAGGGCGTTTCTTGATGGAGAGGGTGAGTCTTCAACAGCTGATTCTGCAGCTGTCGCACTTTTGGGCGGATCAGGGTTGTGTGATCCAACAGCCCTACGATCTCGAGGTCGGGGCGGGCACCATGCATCCCGACACGTTCCTCCGAGTTCTAGGGCCCGAGCCGTGGCGCGTCGGGTACGTTCAGCCCTCGCGCCGTCCGGCGGACGCGCGCTACGGCGAGAACCCGTTTCGTCTCGGGAAGCACTACCAGTTCCAGGTCGTCTTGAAGCCGTCGCCGGCTGACGTGCAGACGCTCTATGTGCGTAGCCTCGAGGCGATGGGGATCGACCTCGGTAAGCACGACCTGCGCTTTGAGGAGGACAACTGGGAGGCGCCCACCCTCGGCGCCTGGGGACTCGGCTGGCAGGTCATGTTGGACGGTATGGAGATCACGCAGTTCACCTATTTCCAGCAGGCCGGCGGACTCGATTTGGATCCGATCAGCGCAGAGATCACCTACGGCCTCGAGCGGCTGGCGATGTTTCTCGGCCGCACCCGAAGCGTCTACGACGTCGAGTGGGTGGCGGGCGGCGTGTCGTACGGCGCGGTGCGTCACCAGGACGAGGTCGAGTTCTCCAAGTACTACTTCGAGACTGCAAACGTCGATTTTCTCCGGACTCAGTTCGACGGTTGCGAGGCCGAATCTCGCGCCTGTCTGGAGGCGGCTCTGGTGCTGCCAGCCTACGAGAACGCACTCAAATGCTCTCAACTCTTCAACGTCCTCGACGCTCGCGGCGCGATCTCGGTGACCGATCGCGTGGCGCTGATCAAGCGCATTCGGCGGCTTGCAGTCGCCTGTGCGGAGGAGTACGTCGTGAGCCGCGAGCGGCTCGGCTTCCCCCTACTCGAGTCTGCGGAGGAACTCGCCCATGACTGAGTTCTTGCTGGAGGTCCGATGCGAGGAGATTCCGGCTCGCATGCTGCAACCGGCGACGCGTGAGCTGGCCACACAGCTCTTTGAGGCGCTGGTCTCGCGCCAGCTGACGCCTAGCTCTGTCGATACCGCCTTCACGCCGCGGCGGCTGGTGGTTGCCCTCGAAGGACTGGCGGAGCGGGAACCGGACCGCGAGGAGGAGGTCGTCGGTCCACCGACCTCGGCCGCGTTCGACGACGACGGCGAGCCGACGCGCGCTGCGATCGGCTTCGCAAGGCGCTGCGGCGTCGAGGTCGGGGAGCTGCAACGGGTTCAGACCGAGAAGGGCGAGTATCTCGGGGCGGTACAGCGAACCGAGGGTCGACCGACGGCCGAACTGCTGGCCGAGCTCGTTCCCAAGACCCTCGGCCGACTGAGCTGGCCGAAGGTGATGCGTTGGGGCGCCGGCCTGGGACCTTGGGTCCGGCCGATCCAGGGCATCGTCGCGCTCCTGGGCGGCCGGGTCGTCGAGTTCGAGCTCTTCGGCGTCCGCTCCGGAAACCAGACCACCGCGCACCCGTGGTCGGGCGCCGAGTCGTTCGACGTCGAGAGTCTCGACGACTATCGGCGCAAACTCGCACGCCGACGCGTGGTGGTGAAGTACGAGAAGCGCCACAAGAAGATCCACAGCCGGATGAGCGAACTGGCGGAAGAGGCGGGGGGCCGCCTCGTCGAGGACGATGTGCTGCTCGACAAGCTGGCCTGTATCTGTGAAGTCCCCGGCGTGATCGCCGGCTCCTTCGACAGCGCCTACCTGGATCTCCCGCGCGAGGTGCTGATCACGAGCCTGCGCGATCACCAGAGCGCCTTCAGTGTCGAGGCGGACGACCGTCTCCTGCCGGTCTTTCTCACGGTGATGGATCGCGCGACCGACCCGGAAGAGCGCGTTCGCGCCGGCAACGAATGGGTGGTGGCCGCACGGCTCGACGACGGTAGATTTTTCTATCAGGAGGACCGGAAACTGCCGCTCGCGGAGCGCTTGGTCGAGCTCGATCGGCTGAGTTTCCACGCTCAGCTCGGAAGTTACGCCGACAAGACCGAGCGCATCACGCAGCTGAGTGGGATCATCTGCGAGAACCTGGATCGGTCCGACCTGACCGAGGACGTCGAGAGGGCAGCGGGCCTGCTCAAGATCGATCTCGTCACGGAGATGGTCAAGGAGTTCACGTCGCTTCAGGGCGTCATGGGCGGCGTCTACGCCCGCGAGGACGGTCTGCCGGAGTCGATCTGGCAAGCGATTTACGACCAGTACTTGCCGGCTTCCACTGAGGATCGTATTCCCCGAGGCATTGTTGGCCAGGTCGTCGGTCTTGCGGACCGTATCGACACGCTCGTCGGCATTTTCGGTCTGGGGCACAAGCCGACCAGCAGCAAAGACCCGTTCGGTTTGCGTCGTGCCGCGCAGGGAGTTGTGCGTATCGCTCTCGATGGCGACCTGGGGCTCGACCTCGATCTCGTCGCCGCCAAGGCGTTTCAGCTCTACGGCGATCGTCTGTCGATTCGCGGTGGCGAGATTCTCGAAGCCTGGCGTCCTTTCCTCTTTGATCGGGTACGGCATCTGCTCGGCCTCGAGGGCTTTGCCTACGACGAGATCGAAGCCGCGGTGGCCGTGGGCGGAACGAATCTGCCGGATGTGCGAGCGCGCGTCAGCGCCCTGCACTCGGTTCGCGACGAACCTGGCTTCCTGCCGGTAGTGCTGGCCGCAAAGCGCATCTCGAACATCGTCAAGGACTCCCCAGAGCAGGCGTTTCGGGAGGATCTGCTCTCCGAGAGTGCGGAGCGCGATCTCTACGCCGCCTTCAGCGAGCTGCGGGAGCAGATCGAGGAGGCCGAGGCGGCGGGCGACTTTGTCACCTGCCTCCGTCGCATCGCCGGCTTTGCGGAGGTGTTGGACCGGTTCTTCGTCGAGGTCCTCGTCATGGACGAGAACGTTCAGCTTCGGAACAATCGGATTGCCCTGCTGCAGTCGATTCAGCGGGTTCTCTCCCGCACCGCTGAGTTGACCCGGATCGTGGTCGACAAGACGGAGTACCGAGATGAGTGACAAGTTCATCTACGCCTTCGGCGGTGGCACGGCGGAGGGGCGCGGAGATCAGAAGGAGCTGTTGGGCGGCAAGGGTGCCGGTCTGGCGGAGATGAGTTCCCTCGGCATCCCGGTGCCGCCGGGGTTCACGCTGACGACCGAGGCTTGCAAGTACTACCACCGGCACGGGCAGACCTACCCCGACGGGATGGACGATCAGTTCGAGAGTCATCTCGCTCGGGTCGAAGAGCTCCAGGGCAAGCGCTTCGGCGACCCTGCGGATCCGTTGCTGCTTTCGGTTCGCTCGGGCGGCCCGGTCTCGATGCCCGGCATGATGGACACGATCCTCAACCTTGGTCTCAACGACCAGATCGTCGAGGGGATGATCGGTTCTGGTTGGGACGCGCGCTTCGTCAGGGACTGCTATCGACGCCTGGTGCAGATGTACGCTGACGTCGTTTTGGGGGTCCCGTTCGACGACTTCGAGCGGCTCCTTGGCGAGGCGCGGACTCGCGAGGGCGCCGAGTTGGACTCCGAGCTGTCCGCGGCCACGCTCGCCGGGCTGACCGAGGACTATCAGGAGTTGATCGCCGGCCACGGCAAGCCGTTCCCGACCGACCCGAGGGAGCAGCTCAGGGGCGCTGTGGATGCCGTCTTCGAAAGCTGGGAGAACCAGCGGGCGCGGGCGTATCGTCGACTCCATGGGTTGACCGAGGACTCGGGCACTGGAGTGAACGTTCAGGCGATGGTCTTTGGTAACCGCGGCGACAAATGCGCAACCGGTGTCGCCTTCACCCGCGATCCGTCGACCGGCGAGAACGTCGTCTACGGCGAGTATCTGACCAACGCCCAGGGGGAGGACGTGGTGGCCGGCATCCGCACTCCGGTTTCAATCACCGCCTCGGAAGGGCACCCCGGGCTCGGGGGCGAGTTTGCGCAGGCTCACGCCGATCTCGTCGCGGTCTGTCGCAAGCTGGAAGAGCATCGGCGCGAGATGCAAGACGTCGAGTTCACGATCGAAGACGAGAAGCTCTACATGCTGCAGACGCGGGACGGCAAACGAACCGGGCTAGCCGCGGCGCGGATCGCCGTCGACATGGTGGAAGAGGGGCGCATCTCGGCCGAGGAGGCGGTCTCCCGAGTGAGCGGCGAACAGCTTTCGCAGCTCTTGGCTCCGGTTTTCGACCTGGCCGACAAGGAGCGCGCCGTCGAGGGCGCGGGCCTGCTGGGCCGCGGGCTCGCGGCGGGGCCCGGTGCCGCCACCGGGCGAATCGCTCTGACCGCCGAGCGAGCCGCAGAAATGGCCAAAACGGGGCCGGTGATTCTGGTCCGTGACGAGACCTCACCCGAGGACATCGTCGGCATGCACGCATCGACCGGCATCCTGACCTCACGTGGTGGCATGACGTCTCATGCCGCGATCGTCGCCCGCGGCATGGGGAAGCCGTGTGTCGTCGGCGCTGGAGGTCTGGTCGTCGACGACCATGTCGGCGAACTCCGAAGCGGCGAGCGCGTCTTCCACGAGGGGGACGAGCTGTCGATCGACGGTACAACCGGCGAGGTGATCGCAGGCCACGTCCGCGTGCGGGACTCGGAGGTCCTCCAGGCTGAGGTGGAGGGTCAGCAGGTGGAGTCCGCCACTGTCGACGCGTTCAGACGCCTGGGCGGGTGGGCCGATCAGGCGCGCCGCATGCGTGTGCGAGCCAACGCCGACACGCCTCACGACGCGCGCGTCGCCCGCCGTTTGGGAGCGGAGGGCATCGGCCTCTGCCGGACGGAGCACATGTTCTTCGACGACGAGCGGATCTCGTTTGTACGTCAGGTCATCCTGACCGATGATGCGTCGGTGCGCGATGCTGCGCTCGCGAAGCTCCTGCCGGAACAGCAGGCCGACTTCGAAGGGATCCTCGAAGCGATGGCCGGTCTGCCGGTGACCATCCGGCTCCTCGACCCGCCGCTTCACGAGTTTCTCCCCAAGACGTCCGAGAGCGAGCGGATCGAGGCTCTGGCGTCGCAGATGGGCCTCGAACCTGCTCAGGTATCCGAAAAGGCCGAGCTGTTGGCCGAGTTCAATCCGATGCTCGGACATCGGGGCTGCCGACTCGGTCTCACGACCCCCGAAATCTACGACATGCAGGTCGAGGCGATCACTCGCGCGGCGTGCTCGCTGGTCGAGCGGGAGATCGATGCTCAGCCGGAGGTCATGGTTCCGCTGGTCGGGACCGTCCAGGAGATGGTCCGGCTGCGAGAGCGAGCGGTAGCGGTGATGGAGCGGGTGCAGTGCGAGCACGGCACGCGGCTCGAGATTCCGATCGGGACCATGATCGAAGTGCCGCGCGCCGTGCTGGTGGCGGATCGGATCGCCCAGCACGCCGACTTCTTCTCTTTTGGTACCAACGATCTGACGCAGATGACGTTCGGTTATTCGCGCGACGACGCGAGCAGGTTTCTGCCGGATTACGTCGAGACCGGGATTCTTTTGTCGGACCCGTTCGAGCGCCTCGATACCGAGGGGGTCGGGCAGTTGGTGCGCATGGCATGCGAGCGGGGGCGTGCAACCCGCGAAGACCTCAAGATCGGGATCTGTGGGGAGCACGGGGGCGAGCCGAGCTCAATCACGTTCTTCGAGAGCTGCGGCCTGAACTACGTCTCGTGTTCGCCGTACCGAGTACCCGTGGCTCGGCTTGCGGCGGCGCGCGCCACACTCGCCAGCTCCTGAGGACGACGAGGCGCTCTCGCCCGAAAGGGCGGCGCCGTCGCTGAGCGCGCCGGTGTAGGATCGGGCGCCGGCCGTCGTCGGTCGCGCAACGGTTTCCTAGAGGAGGCGAGCGTGGAGAGAGTCGTCAGCGCAATTCTGGGCGGTGGTCAGGGTTCTCGCCTGTTTCCGCTGACTCGTGACCGTGCCAAACCCGCGGTTCCGCTCGCCGGCAAGTTCCGGCTGATCGACATTCCGATCAGCAATAGTCTGCGTGCGCACATCGACAAGATCTACGTACTGACGCAGTTCAACAGCGCCAGTCTGCATCGCCACATCGCGCAGACCTATCGCTTCGACGTCTTCAGCAGCGGTTTTGTCAACATTCTGGCCGCTGAGCAGAGCGTGTCGAACCGCGATTGGTATCAGGGCACCGCGGATGCCGTGCGGCAGAACATGGTTCGCTTGTCGCATCAGAACCCGACGGAGGTTGTCATTCTCTCGGGCGACCAGCTCTACTTCATGGACCTGGCTGAGTTCGTCGGGCAGCACCGAGAGCGGGAGGCCGATCTCACCATTGCGGTCACGCCGGTCTCCCGTGAGGTCGCTCCAGGTCTGGGAATCATGCGCGTGGACAGCGATGGACGGATTGTCGAGTTCGTCGAAAAGCCTCAGGATTCGGACGTTCTCGATCGGCTGACGTTGGATCAGGCGACGATCGATCGTCTCGGTCTCGACGCGACTCCAGGGTCGCTCTTGGCGAGCATGGGAATCTACACCTTCCGCTCGGGTGTCCTGGGGGAGTTGCTCGAGGGGACGCACGCGCGCGACTTCGGCAAGGAGGTCATTCCGGCGGCGATCGAGGAGTATCGAGTCTTCAGCTATGCCCACT
Source organism: Candidatus Multivoradales bacterium (assembly GCA_965212505.1). Taxonomy (GTDB): domain Bacteria; phylum Acidobacteriota; class Thermoanaerobaculia; order Multivoradales; family JAHEKO01; genus JAHEKO01. The sequence continues at coordinate 2,174,306 of OZ243123.1, read as the reverse complement.
ACGGCTACTGGCGCGACATCGGCACGATCGGTTCCTACCACTCCGCCAGTCTCGAGTTGACGATTCCGGTGCCGCAGGTGAATCTCTACGACCCGGACTTCCCGATCTACACCCATCCGAGATTCTTGCCTGGCTCAAAGATCGATCGCTGCGAGATCTCGCATTCGATTCTCTCGGACGGCACGATTATCTCGGCGAGCCGCATCGCAAGCTCGATCGTGGGGGTTCGAGGCATCGTGCGAGCCGGTTCGGTCATCGACCAGAGCATCATCATGGGGGCCACCGGCTTTTCGCATTCGACGGACGAGGGGGCGAGTGATGTTCCCCTGGGGGTCGGGCGGGACTGTGTTCTGAACCGCGCCATCATCGACCTGGACGCGCGAGTCGGCAATGGATGTCGGCTCGTCAACGAGGAGGGCGTGGCGGAGGCGGACGGCGAGAACTACTACATCCGACAGGGAATCGTCGTGGTGCCCCGGCGTGCAGTACTCGAGCCGGGGACGGTGATCTAGCCCCTTGTCGAGCCTCAGAGTCTGCATGGCCGCCGCGGAGGTGGCTCCGTTTGCCAAAACCGGTGGACTGGCGGACGTGGCGTCAGCGCTGCCGCGCTACCTCGCCGGGGCCGGGCACGACGTGCGGGTCTTCATGCCTCGGTATCCGAGGACAAGTCTCCCCGACCAGGAGACCTTCCCGGTGGACTTCTTGGAGGACGCGGAGCTTGCGATGGGCCGCGTACGGCTGCGCTACTCGGTCGCCACGACCCGCCTGCCCGGAAGCGATCTCTATGTCTACCTGATCGACTGCCCAGAGCTCTACGGACGCGAGGCGATCTACGGCGAGGCCGACGATCACCTGCGATTTGGCTTTCTGACACGCGCCAGCATCGAATGCTGTCAGCGGATGGGGTGGTCACCGCAGATCTTTCACTGTAACGACTGGCATACAGCGCTTCTGCCGCTGTACCTGCGCACACTCTACGACTGGGACGAGCTGTTCCGGCACACTCGCACGCTGTTGACCATTCACAACATCGCTTATCAGGGAGTCTTCCCACGGTCGACGCTCTCGCAGCTCGGCTTGGAGGGGCAAGAGGGGAGGTTCCACCAACAGGACCTCGCCGGCGGAGTGGTCAACTTCCTCAAGACCGGAGTGCTCTACGCCGATGTCGTGTCGACGGTGAGCCCGACCTATGCGAACGAGATCCAGGGCGGCGAACTCGGCATGGGACTGCAGGACCTACTGGCGCGGCGTTCCGACAGTCTGATCGGCATCCTCAACGGTGTCGACTATGCCGAATGGAATCCGGAGACCGACGCCCATCTATCGGACCACTACTCGCGGGACGATCTCGGCGGCAAGGAGCGAAACAAAGAGGCGCTCCTCGAAGAGCTCGAGTTGGAGCCGGTCGAGGGAGCCCCGCTGCTCGGGGTTGTTTCGCGTCTGACCGCGCAGAAGGGCTTCGAGCTCCTCTACGAGGCTCTACCTCGCGCGCTCGCCGCGCGCGACCTGCGCTTTATCGCGTTGGGCTCTGGCGCAGCGGACTATGAAGGCTTCTTTACCGAGCTTCAGCGCCAATTCCCGGGCCGCGTCTGCTACTACCGTGGCTTCAGCGAGGAGCTCGCACATCGCATTGAGGCGGCAAGTGACATCTTCCTGATGCCGTCCCGCTTCGAGCCCTGCGGTCTGAATCAGATGTACAGCCTGCGCTATGGCACGGTGCCGATTGTCCACAAGACCGGAGGACTCGCGGACAGTGTCGAGCCCTGGGACTGGGAGGAGCAGTCTGGCACCGGTTTTGTGTTCGAGAACTTTGACGCTCAGGGCTTTGCGTGGGCACTCGAAAGCGCCCTCGACACCTACGACCACCAGGAAGCCTGGGCTCGACTCGTTCAGAACGGCATGAGCCGTGACTTCTCGTGGGATCGCCAGGGCGCCCGCTACGTCGACCTGTATCGGCGAATGGTCGGCTGACGGCTCGGCTGACGGGTCGCTTTGCAACCTCCGGGGTCCTTTTGCGTACCTGATGTCAAAGTGATATCATTTAGACATCATAGAGACGGAAGAAAGGAACCCAATGCTGACTGAAAGACCCTTCAAGGCAGTTTCCGGCTGGCTGATGCTGGTCGTCGTACTGCTCTTGCCTGTGGCGGCCGCCTACGTGGCCCTCGGGCGGTTCGACCTCGCACAGTTCATCGCCTGCCTCCTGCTGATGATCTGCTTCGTCGTGAGCCTCTTCGGCTTCATGGCCATTCAACCGAATGCGGCACGTGTCCTGCTGCTCTTCGGCGCCTATCGAGGGACCGTGCGCGATTCCGGCTTCTACTGGGTGAATCCGTTCTACTCGAAGAAGAAGATCTCTCTCCGCGTACGGAACTTCGAGACCGGCTCGACGCGCACCGCGGAGAAGAAGAGCGAGGTGGGGACGGTCATCGAGAGGGGAACCCGTACGGGAGGCAGGCCTTCGAAGGTCAACGATCGTGACGGCAACCCGATCGACATCTCGGCGGTTGTCGTCTGGCGCGTTGTCGATACCGTGGAGGCTCTCTTCGAGGTCGACGACTATCGAGACTTCGTCGAGGTGCAGAGCGAGGCCGCTTTGAGAGTTCTCGCGAGCCGGCATCCGTATGACAGCAAAGAGCCGGACCAGATCTCCCTCCGCGGGAACCCCGCCGAAGTCTGCGAACAGCTACAGCGCGACATCCAGGAGCGCCTCGACAAGGCGGGCGTCGAGGTGATCGAGGCGCGGATCAGTCATCTGGCCTATTCGCCGGAGATCGCTGCGGCCATGCTGCAGAGACAGCAGGCACAGGCGGTGGTGGCCGCACGCACCGAGATCGTCGAAGGTGCGGTCGGCATGGTCGAGATGGCACTGGAGAGACTGCACGCCGACGGCGTCGTCGAGCTGGACGAGGAGCGTCGTGCCACGATGGTCTCGAACCTCATGGTCGTCCTTTGCGGGTCGAGTCACACCCAGCCGGTCATCAACACCGGCTCCCTCTACAACTAGCGACGAGCGGGTAGAGGACGCGAATGGCGAAGAAGCCGAGCACGCGTGAGTCGTTCCTCCTGAGGACGGATCCGCGCGTGCTCGCAGCCCTGCGCGCGTGGGCCAGCGACGAACTGCGGAGCGTCAACGGACAACTCGATTTTGTTCTGCGCACTGCGCTCCGCGAGGCGAGACGCCTGCCTGACGGACCGGGTCGAAAGCGATCGAAGAGCTAGCGGCGAGCTCAGGTCAGGTCGGCGAGGTACTTCGGGAGCATCTCGCGCCAGGTCGGCCAGTCGTGGTCCCAGTCGGTACCCCACGGGTCGACGCGATTGGGAATCCCCTTGGCGCCGAGCACCTCGGCCATTCGCCACGACTGGCTTGGGTCCTCCCACTTGCCCTCACCGGTCGGCAGAAGCACGAACCGCTGACGGAGCAGAGAGAGGTGCTCACCGTCACCCAGGTTCGGGAGGAAGTGGATCGGCGACGAGAAGTAGAAGTCGTCGCTCCACTGGCCCTTGAGCCAGGACTGCATGTCGTAGGTGCCGCTCATGCAGATCGCCTTCTCGAAGACGTCGGGATGCCTGCAGATCGACGCGAGCGCGTTGAACGCGCCGATCGACGCGCCGGCCGTCACGATGCCGACCTCCTCGCCGCCGCAGTCGGCGTAGATCGCCGGGACCAACTCGCGATAGACAAAGGCGTCGAAACGGTTCTGCATCCAAGCGCAGTGAAGCGGCGGCTGATTCGAGCTCCAGGCCTTGCCGGCGACGCTGTCGCAGGAGAAGACCTTGATCTGACCGGCCTCGAGCAGCGGGCGCAGGACGTGGAGCATCTTGAAGCGCTCGCACTCTTCCGCGTCGCCACCAGCGGTGGGGAAGAGGAGCACCGGCGTGCCGAAGTGGCCCCAGCGGACGACCGTGACTTCGGTCTGAACGCGTGGGGAGTACCAGCGAGAGACTTCCTTCTGCATTACGTCGAGGGGGTGAGTTCGAGGCGGTCGGCCTCGGTCTCGCGCCAGAACTGAATGAGACCCCAGAAGTGGTCGGTGAACTCGTCGTGTTCGTGAGCAGGGAAGAGCGACTCGACCTTGAGACGAACCGCCTCGCGAGCGCGTTCGGTACCGAAGAACTCCCACGCCACCTCGTCGAGGTGTGGAATGTAGGTCTCGGAGAACTCCTCGAAGCGGTCGACGTCGAGACGCCGACTGGCGATCTCACCGTAGCGACGGAGTTTCTCCGGGTAGGAGAGGTCCTCCTCTGCGGCGACTTCGTAGTACGGATCCCAGTCGAGGTTCTTGTGCATCTTCCGGTCGGTCAGTGCACAGAAGAGGGACCAGCGGACCATGGAGGTCACCAGCCAGGGGAAGTGGTAATGCAGCGAGGTGACCTGCGAGTCGGGGCAGGCGTTAGCGAAATCGATCGGATGGAAGTCACCGTCCTGGCGGAGAGCTTCGCAAGAGTTGAAGTCCCAGCCGAAGAAGGTGTTGATCGTGAGGGTCATGTCGCGCAGGGTCTGCGCTTCTTCGGCCTCGAGGAAGTTGAAGTCGATCTCGTAGCGTTTGTGCAGGGCGGCGTCGGGGTTGTACTTGATCGGACGAACCTGCGGTCCGACACCGAGACAGCGCACGAAGAGATCGTTTGGCAAGACCGCCTTCTGCACGTGCATCAAGCGGCCGCCGCTGTCGGCGTACGCCTCCTCGAGCTCCTGGCGGCCGTCGATCTTGTTGACGCCGACCCAGGCGCCGCCGTCGTGCGGCTTCATGAAGGATGGGTAGCCGAGCTGGTCGCCAACCGCTCCAAGGTCGAATGGGTGCGCATAGCGCTCGAGGGTCGCCTGGAGATCCGCATGCGGATCGGGATATTCGCGGGGCGGGATCATCCAGGTATCCGGTACGGGCAGCCCGAGGTGCATCATGGCGCAGTAGGTCGTGTGTTTCTCCATCGACACGAGCGACCACGGGTTGTTCAGAATGTAGAGGTCGTTCATCAGAATCGCCTTTTTCAACCACTCCCGACTCATCGGGTACCAGTGGGTGATGCGATCCAGAACGACGTCGTAAGGGCTGGGCTGACGGAGATCGAACGGCTCGATGCTGACGCGATCGACCTGGACCGAGACCTCCTGGCCTTTGTAGGGCTGGAGCTTCAGACGGCGGAGAATCTCTTCGTAGCAGATCGGCCAGCAGAGATCGGCTCCAAGGGACAGACCGATGCGGCGCTTGAGCTCAGGCATGACGGGAATCCTGACGAGGGTGACGAAGGCGGGAGTATAGCGCTACTCGTAGACCATCCACAGGGGGCCGGGGAAGAGCCAGGAGAGGCCCTCGCGCAGCCGATCGCGCCAGTTCTCCCAGTTGTGCCCATCACGCGCCTCGACGTAGCGAATCTCCATCTCGGTGGCCTGGAGCAGGGGGAGTAGCGAACGATTCTCGTAGATCAGCGATTCGTAGGTACCGCACGCCTGGAAGAGCCGCTCGGAGGGGCGTCCAGGATCCTCGCGGAACGAGTTCATGAAGCGTACGATCGGATCGAAGGCCGGGCCTCGGTCATGCGACTCGCCGATCTCGGTAAACGCGAAGGAACCGGAGAGCAGGAGGAGCCGCCCGAAGACGCCGGGGTGGCGCCAGGCGGTCGCCAGGGACGCGACGGCGCCGAAACTCGCGCCGCCCAGACCGATGGCCGCCGGGTCGTCCGAGATCGGCAGTCGGTCACGTACCCAGGGCAGGAGCTCCTGAGCGAGGTGGTCGCCGTGGCGGGGGTCAGCGGCGTACTCGACGATGCGCTCCGGAGACTCGGTGAGCGCAACTACCATCGGCGAGATTTCCAGTCGATAGATCAGGTTGTCGAGTACCGCGGAGAGGCCGGTGTAGCGCTCGAAGTCCGGGCCATCATGGAGGACCAGTAGGGGATAGCGTCGAGACGGCCGGAGGCGCGCCGGGGTGTAGAGATGGACCGTTCGCTGGTCGCCGAAGACGTTGCTCGACAGGGAGACCTTCTCGATCGTCCCGGTCCGCGCGTATTTGTCTGGCAGAGTCCAGTCGGGTCGCTCGTAGCCCGGCCCGTGGCAAACCGAGTTGGCGCCGAACGGGTCGCGGGCCGTCTGCGGATTGAGCGGATCGAGAACCCATGTCGATCCCTCGCCGGTGACGATCTCGAACTTGTACTCGACCCGCGAGCGTTCCGGTAGCTCGAACACGAGGTACCAGAGGTCGGTGTCGGTGATGCGCTCGAACGGCTGCGACGTCGCCAGTCCATAGATGAAGTGGCGGAGTCTCACGTCGTCGGCTTCGCCTCGATAGACGAACGTGGTCGTCGTACCTTCCTGATGCGGGAAGGTATTGTCGGACAAGAGCGCGTCGATCTCCGCAGCGCTTGGTTTGCTCTCGGCGAACCGGCGTAGCGACAGTTTCACTTGGGGCGCTCCAGGAGCCGGCCTCGCGCATCCAGCGTATCGACCGAAGACTCGACTCGATCCCGCACCGAGCCGAGGGCGAGTCGGTCGCCCTCGTTCATGGGGGTGCAGACGTCGGGAGCAAAGCGCCGGGAGAGGATCGAGACGCGGAGCGGGTCGCCCGTGAGTAGGCGAGTGGTCGCGTGGGGGAAGACGAGGCGGCGCCCGTAGAGGCCGAGGCCGGGGCCCCACACCTCAGGATTGCCGAAGCCCTGCGGTGGCGTGTCGTGAAACAGGACGACGCGTCTCCCGAGAGACATGGCTCCGGCGGACCAGGCGATGACGGTTCTCGTTGCCAGCCGGCGATCGAGCCCGAAGATACGGAGCAGGTCGGTGAGAATGCCGACGTGACCGCCGGCGACCGCGACAGCCGAGCAGCTCCCGAGAAGCTCGTCGACCGCCTGACGGTGCCGCCGAACATGTCGGCGGCGGCCGGTCGCCCAGCGCTTGCGGAAGTTGGCCTCCAGACCGGTGATCCGGGTCAGGTGTCGGGCATCGAGCGCGCGAACGACGTTGAACGCCGCGGCGAGCTCGTCGGTAGCCACCGCTCCGGCCGGGGCGGTGGTTGCCAGCAAACGGACGGTCGCGAGAGCCTGGTCGAGCGTCGTGCGGTAGACCGTCTGTGCCGCTCGACGGCCGGCTCGGAGCTCGGCGAACGCGCCCGCGAGGTCGCGATCCTGATCGAGAAGCTCCTCTCCGCGCCGATACAGTTCGAGGTTGACGGTCTCGAGGTGGAGCTGTTCGGCGAGTTCGTCGTCCTCCTGCTCTCGCTCTTCCCAGCCGGCAGTGATCGCTGCGACGGGGCCCGGCAGGCCGAGCGACCGCACGATTTCGCCGACGGTGGGTTCGAGCCGCTGAGGGCCAAGGAGAACCATTCCAGCCATGACGGCGAAGGTTACCGGTGGGGCTCGGTCAGTTCCAGTCGGCTGAGACGCGATTCGCGCGCGGAGCGGCTCGCGGCGACCGGAAGGAGAGCGTACAATCGCGCTCGCTAGGTCGAGCCTCAAGGAGTCGAGCCATGGAACCCATCAGAGTAGCCCTCGTAGGGATGGGCCGCGTCGGTCGCGACCTTCTCCGGATTCTGTATCGAGAGCCGAGTATCGAGATCGCCGCGATCGACGAGATCGCCGACCCGGTCGGCGTCGAGTACCTGATCCGATTCGACACGATCCTTGGCCCGTTCCCCGACGAGTTGAGCATCCGCGACGGCAATCTCTACGTGGTCGGCAAGCAGATTCCGATGTTGGCTCTGGAGTCGCCGAGGGATGCGCCCTGGGGCGAACTCGGCGTCGACGTGGTCGTGGAGGCTGCAGGGCGTCAGGCGACGCGCTCCGACATGGAGGCACATCTGGAACGCGGAGCGAAGCGGGTGGTGCTCTGCGCTCCTCCTCAGGACCCTCCCGACCTGACGGTGGTGCAGGGTGTGAACGACCACGAACTCGGCGCAGAGCACCGCATCGTCTCCAACAGTTCGTGCACGGCTCACTGCGCGGCGCCTATCCTCAAAATTCTCCAGGGGGCGTTCGGCATAGAACGCGCGTTTCTCAGCGCGGTCCACGCCTACTCGAGCCAGCTTCGATTGGCCGATGTTCCGGCGGAAGATCCTCGTCGAGGGCGTGCGGCGGCGGAGAACATCATTCCGCAGCAGACGCACGCTGCAGAGATGTTGGTGGAGCTGATACCCGAGCTCGCCGGCCGACTGAACGGGCGAGCGATCAACGTACCCGTGCCGAACGGCTCGGTTGTCGACCTTGTCTGTTGGCACGAGCGAGACGTGAGCGAGACCGCAATCAACGAGGTGGTTCGCACGGCGGCGGCGGCCGACTGGCAGGGCATTCTGGCGTACGAGGACGATCCGATCGTCTCGAGCGACATCTTGCAGACGAGCTATTCGGGCACGTTCGACTCGCAGGCGACCATGGTGCTCGGCGACCGCGTTTCGAAGACGCTCTGCTGGTTTGACAACAGCTGGGGCTATGCCCATCGCGTCGTCGATCTCATCCGCCAACTGGCAGCGCTCGACAGACAGGAGGCCGCGTAGTGTCGGTTCGAGTGGGGATCAACGGCTTCGGTCGCATCGGCCGGAGCGTCTTCAGAATTCTCAGCGATCGCGACGACATCGAGGTCGTTGCGATCAACGATCTGTTCGAGAACGAGCAGCTCGCCTACCTGCTGCGGTACGACACCGTGATGGGAGTGTTCGATCAGTCCGTCGAGGTCGATGACGAGTCGATGAAGGTCGGTGACGACGTGGTTCGAATGACGTCCGAGCGGAACCCTGCCGAAGCCCCCTGGGGGGCCCTCGACGTCGATGTGGTGGTCGAGTCGACCGGCGTCTTTCGTCACCGGGCAGCGCTCGAGAAGCACCTCGAGGCGGGTGCAAGCCGGGTCGTTCTGACGGTTCCGCCAAAGGACGAGATCGACGCGATGGTCGTCATCGGCGTGAACGACGACCAGCTCGAGCCGAAGCATCGGATCGTGTCGAACGCTTCGTGTACGACCAACTGCCTGGCGCCCCTCGCGAAAATTCTCGACGACACTTTCGGGATCGAGAACGGGGTGATCACGACCGTGCATGCGTACACCAACGGTCAGCGTCTCGCTGACGTACCGCACAAGAGTCTTCGTCGGAGTCGCGCTGCGGCGGTGAACGTGATCCCGACGACCACCGGCGCCGCGCGCGCCGTCGGCAAGGTGCTGCCGCACCTCGACGGCCGGCTCGACGGCATGGCGATCCGGGTTCCGGTACCGGACGGGTCGATTGTCGACCTCTCGGTTCGGCTCGCAAAGCGGCCCAATGTCGAAGAGATCAATGCCTCGGTACGGGAGGCGGCGAACGGGCCCATGGCGAAGGTTGTGCAGTATTCGGAGGATCCCCTGGTCTCGACCGACATCATCGGCAATCCACATTCGTCGATCTTCGACGCGCCGTCGACGACGACGGAGGGGAACGGCTTCGCCAACGTCATCTCCTGGTACGACAATGAGTGGGGCTACTCGAATCGGGTCGTGGATTTGATCGGGTTGATTGCTCAACTCGACTGATCCTGACGTGGGTCTCAGGATTTCCAGACGTCTGGCCGCCCGGCTCGCCGAGTCGGGCGCGACGCTCGACCCTGCCCAGCCACTGCACCTTGCTGACGGCGGGGCGGCGAGGCAGCTCGCCGCGGTACTGGAGGAGGACTCCGAGCCGATCTCCGCCGGCCAACTGCTCGCGACGGTTGAGCTCGCTCGCGTCCTGCGGCGCCGCCTGGACAGCTACTTCGCTCGCCATCCGGTACTCCTCGAGGGTCTTTGGAGCCGACTCGAAGATCGGCTCGGACGGAGACAGTTGCAGGCCGCGCTCGAGAAGCTGGAGGAGAGCCTCGTTGAAACGCCTTCAGAAGAGATCTCGGAGGCGCACGCTGAGCCGGACTCGGCTCCGATCGAGGCTCGGCCCCTGCCTCTCCTTGCGGAATCGTTGCTGATCTTCGCCCTGGCGCAGAATCCTGCAACGGCAGGCGCTCACAGGGCGCTTCAGGGAAGCTCGCTGATCGAGGACGAAGCGGTCGCGCGTCTGCTCGAGGGGCTGGCTCCCGAACTCGAGATGGCGCCTCCCTTGGACGAGCAAAGCGACAGTCTCCGCGACTCGCTCGAAGGGGGAAGAGCCACAGGGGAGGCGCTCCCGGACCAGCTTCGACAGATTCTCGACGATTGGCCGGAACTCGAGGCGGGCGAGCGTAGTGGACTGATGGGCGGCATCGACCTGATTTCCGAGGAGGAGCGACCGCGCTTCCCGCCCGGGCCCGGGCCGGTCGAGATTCCCGACTGGGAAGAGATCGAGGACGAGGCTCCGCACTACAGCAGGGATCGAGACTGGATGGAGCCGCTGGTCCTTCAGGCCAAGAACACCTATGTCTGGCTGGCACAGCTGTCGAACCGCTATGAGCGACCGGTCGAACGTCTCGACCAGATCCCGGACGAGGAGTTGGAAAGACTGGAGCGCTCGGGCATCTCGGGTCTCTGGTTGATCGGCATCTGGGAGCGGAGCCGCGCCTCCGCCGAGATCAAGCGGCGCATGGGCAACGAGGAGGCGCTGGCGTCAGCCTACTCGGTGCGGGAGTACGAGGTCGCGTCCGAGCTCGGAGGCCGGGAGGCAGCCGAGGCCCTGGCGGAACGAGCCACCGAGCACGGCGTGCGACTCGCCGCCGACATGGTTCCCAATCACATGGGAGTTGACTCGCGTTGGCTGATCGAACACCCCGAACGGTTTCTCTCCGTTCCCGAGTGCCCCTTTCCGAGTTACACGTTCGATGGCCCCGACCTCAGCCCGGAGCCGGAGGTCGGCATCTTTCTCGAGGATCACTACTACGATCGCAGCGACGCTGCGGTGGTCTTCAAGCGGGTTGATCACGCTACGGGGGAGGAGCGCTTCGTCTACCACGGCAACGACGGCACCAGTACACCGTGGAACGACACGGCACAGCTCGACTATCTGAACCCCGAGACGCGGGAGGCGGTCCTCGACACGATCGTGGAGCTCGCCGGCTCTTTTCCGATTCTGCGTTTCGACGCGGCCATGACCCTGGCGCGCCGTCATGTGCGGAGACTTTGGTTCCCCGAGCCCGGTCAAGGGGGAGCGATTCCATCCCGCTCCGATCATGCCCTCGAACAGGCCGACTTCGATCGAGCGATGCCGACCGAGTTCTGGCGCGACGTGGTGGCTCGCGTCGCCGAGGAACGCCCGGACACACTCTTGCTGGCCGAGGCGTTCTGGCTCATGGAGGGCTACTTCGTTCGATCGCTCGGGATGCACCGTGTGTACAACAGCGCCTTCATGCACCTTGTGCGAGACGGCGACATGGGCAAGCTACGAACTCTGATCGAAGAGACGGTCAACTTCGATCGTCGGATCCTCGCGCGGTTTGTCAACTTCCTGAGCAACCCCGACGAGGAGACGGCGATCGACCAATTCGGCCGTCAGGATCGCTACTTCGGCGCCTGTACGGTACTGGCAACTCTCCCGGGCCTACCGCTGTTTGCGCACGGGCAACACGAGGGCCTCGCGGAGAAGTACGGTATGGAGTTCCGTCGGCCGCGTCTGGCGGAAAGCCCCGATGCGAATGTGGTGCGGGCCCACCGTCGCCGTATCCAGCCCCTCTTGCGCCGCCGACACTGGTTCGCGGGCGCAGAAGCGTTCCGGCTTCTCGACTACGAAGGCACAAATCCGGGTGGTGTTCTCACTTTCGCGAACGGTCGCGACACCGAGCGGAGCGTCGTGGTCTTCAACAACTCCGAGAACCCGGCGCAGGGCGTCCTTGACGGCCTCGATGGCTTCTTGACCGAGGAGGTCGATACGATCCAGCGCTTCCGCGACCTGGGTACCGGGCGAACGTTCTTCGCCGAGACGAGGGAGCTCGCAGGTGACGGCCTGCCGGTGCACCTCGATCCGTACGAGGCCCGAGTTCTGGTCGACTTCCGACCGGTGCTCCGAACCGAGGTGAGTGCCTACCGTGAGCTCGCCCAACGCCTCGACGGCCGCGGTGTCCGGAACCCAGAGTTGGAGCTGCGCCTGCAAGAGGCTCTTCCCGTTCTGAAGGTGGTCGCTGAACTCGCCCGCACCCCGGAAGGAAGCGCACCGCTCGAGAGAGAGTTGGTGGGAGCGTGCGTGACGCAGTGGCCGGACGTGGCGACCGACCGGCTGGATCGTGGACTCGCCCGCTGCAGATCGCTTGCGCGACTCGAGAAGATGGCCGATGGGTTGCCCTGGCCGAAGACGGAGAGGCTTCAGGACGCGCGCAGACGCACGGGAACCCTACTTGCCGAAGGGGGTACAACCCTGACTCTGCTGCGGGCGACGACGCTTCTCGAGTCGCTTCGCGAGCCTCTGGATGACGCTCTTTGGACCCGTGCGGCGCGGGAGCTCTCCCGGCGATGCGGAGACGAAGGTGCGTCGCTTGCCCTCGCGTTGGCGGCGGAGGAGGGGTGGGTCGAGGCGACGCCACCTCCAGGCCGGGGAGAGCTTGGAGATCTCCTCGCAGGCTGGCTGGCGCGGAAGGACGCCCCCGAACTCCTCGGACTCAACCGGCACGAGGGGGAGAGCTGGGTCCGGCAGGAAGAGCTGGAGCGGCTCTTGCGATTTCGCGCTGTCGCGGCGTTGTGCGGTTGGTTGACGGAGGAGGAAGAGCTGGATCGCGAGGAGCGGGCTCTGGCCTGGATCGACGTGACCGAGTTGGCCCTGGGCCTTTTTGTCGACGCCGGATACGCGGTCGGACCGGTACAGGGGCGCCTGAAAGGGCCTACTCGTCACAGCGGCTCCAGCGCCGCCGCAAGAGCCGGCGCCAGCGGGTCACGATCCAAGCGGCGTCGTCGTCGGACCAGTCGACCCAAGCGGTAGGGTTGTCCTGGCAGTAGGCGTTGTTGTTCCCACCCTGCGAGCGACCGAACTCGTCACCGTGCGAGAGCATGGGAACGCCGCGAGCGAGCGCGAGCGCACTCAGCATTCGTGAGATAGAGCGTTTGCGGCGAGCCCTGACGTCCGGGGCAGAGGTCTCGCCTTCGACGCCCAGGTTGGCGCTCTCTTCGTGTGAATTTCCGTCTCGGTTGTCTTCTCCGTTCGCCCGGTTGTGGCGTTCGTCGTAGGCGACGCAGTCGGCGAGCGTAAATCCGTCGTGGCAGGCAACGAAGTTGACGCTCGCAGCAGCGCGCGCGCGCTCCGCGCCGAAGAGGTCCTCGCTGCCGTGCAGTCGCTGCGAGACGCCGGAGGCGTCCACCGGTCGACTGAGAGCGTAGCGTCGGATCTCCTCGCGAAACCGGTCGTTCCACTCCCGCCACGGCGTCGGGAAGCTGCCGAGTTGGTAGCCGCCGGAGCCCAGGTCCCAGGGCTCCGCGATCAGCTTGACCGTGGAGAGCAGCGGATCCGCGGCGATCGCCTGCAAGAACGGGCTCTCGGGTGAGAACTCACCGTCAGCACCGCGGGCCAGGGTCACGGCGAGGTCGAAGCGAAAGCCGTCCACGTGGAACTCCTCGACCCAGTACCGGAGGCAATCGAGCGCCAGCCGAACCACATGGGGTCGGCCAAAGTCGAGGCTGTTGCCGCAGCCGGTCGTGTCGACATACCGGGACCGTCGCGGATCGTCGAGTCGGTAGTACTCACGGTTGTCGAGACCGCGAAGAGAGAGCGTCGGGCCTCGTCCGTCGCCTTCGGCCGTGTGATTGAACACCACATCGAGCACCACCTCCAGGCCGGCGCGGTGAAGACGACGGATGGCGCTCTTGAGCTCAGCGATCGGATCTTCGGAGGCCGAAAGATCGGCGCGCGGCGCAAACCAGGCGAGCGGGCTGTAGCCCCAGTAGTTGGTCAACCCGGACTCGACCAGATGCCGGTCGACGAAGTGCTGTTGCACCGGCAGGAGTTGCAGTGTCGTGACCCCGAGGCGATGAAGGTGTTCGATCACCGCCGGGTGAGCGAGCCCGCGAAAGGTCCCTCGCTCCTCTCGTGGAAGCGCCGGATGGAGCCGAGTCAGACCTTTGACGTGGGCCTCGTAGAGCACGGTTCGGTTCCACGGGGTTCTCGGGGGCGTGTCGCCGTGCCACTCGAAGTGATCGTCGACGAGTACGCTGCGAGGCGCAACCGCTGCGCTGTCGACGCCGTAGCGATCGCCGTCCAGGTCGGAGGACCACGCCACGGGTCCGCCGACCCGACGGGCGCAGGGGTCGAGCAAGAGCTTTGCAACGTCGAAGCGGTGACCACGTTCCGGAGCTGAAGGCCCGTCGGCGCGGTAGCCGTACTCATCACCCGCTGCGAGGTTTGGAACCGCGCGGCACCAGACGTCGCCGTCGCGCTCCATCGGCAGTCGGATCTCGCGTGGACCGTGCCAAAGGCAAAGGTCGACGCTTTCTGCGTTGCGCGACCAGACGCGGAACTCGGCGCCGTCGTCCGTGAGCCGGGCGCCGAGTCCGTCCGCGTCCGCAGAACGACTCATGGGTCTCCGTCGGTGCGTGGGAGACGACCGCTGGTTTCGGTGAGCCTTTGCAGTCTGTTTGTCGTCTCGCGGTCGGGGAGATCGGAGAGTCGCCAGTTCCAATTGCCCTCGGCGATACCCGGCCGGTTCATGCGCGCCGAGTCGTCGAGTCCGAGAACATCCTGAAGCGGGAAGATCGAGGCCGCTGCCACGGAGGTGGAGACAGCACGTAGGAGGCCCCAGACGCCGTCCCCGGGAGCGGTGCCGGTGTAGGCGACGACGCGATCGCGGGCCTCTTCGCCGAGTGTGGCGAGCCATCCCGCCGTGGTCGAGTTGTCGTGCGTGCCGCTATAGAAAAAGGTGTCGGGATCGACACGGTGGGGGAGATGTTCACTCTCGAGCGCCTCGAAGGCGAACTGAAGGACTCTCGTCGGTGGGAGATCGAGCGCACGGCGAAGATCGTGCACGTCCGGACTGATGTCTCCTAGGTCCTCTGCCACGAGGGGGACCTCGCCGAGGGCGGCTCGAGCGGCACGGAAGAGCGGCGCCCCAGGGCCGGCCCGCCAGGAGCCGGCACGCGCGCTGTCAGCGCCCTCCGGAATCCGCCAGTAGGCCACGTATCCCCGGAAGTGGTCGAGCCGCACGAGGTCGGTGCGCGAGAGGGTCGCGCGGAGACGTTCGATCCACCAGGTGAATCCGGTTTCGGCACAGCGATCCCAGTCGTAGACCGGGACGCCCCAGCTCTGGCCGTCTTCGCTGTAGGCGTCGGGAGGGACGCCGCCAAGGCTCCGAGGCCTGCCCTCGTTGTCGAGCTCGAAGAGATCACGGTTCGCCCAGACATCGGCGCTGTCGAGCGCCGGGTAGATGGGCAGATCGCCGACGATCCGGATCCCGCGATCGTGAGCCTCCTGCCGCACCGCGTCCCACTGTCTCGACCAGAGCAGCTGGCAGAAATACTGAAAGTGAATCTCCTCCTCGAGTTCACGGCGCGCAACGTCGAGAGTCGTGCGCTCTCGCATGCGATAGGTCTGCGGCCAGGAGAGCCAGTCCCTTCCCTCGAACCGCCGCTTGAGCGCCGCATAGAGCGCCCAGTCGGGGAGCCAGCTCTCGTACCCCGGTGACTCAGCGAGCGAACGAGCCTCGTCGACCAGCTCGCGGTGGCTCTCGCGTCGAGCGTGCCGCCAGGCGACTCTGAGCAACGCGTCTTTCCACTCGGCCACCGTGACGTAGTCGACTCGCTGGGATTCGAAGTCGGGGTGTACGTCCAGAGCTCCCGGTGGCAAAAGTCCTTCTTCCGAGAGTCGCGTCGGCGAGATCAGCAGCGGACTGCCCGCAAAGGTGGAGGGCGAGCTGTAGGGGGAGCCGCCCGGACCGACCGGCCCAAGAGGCAGCACCTGCCAGAGCGTCTGGCCGGCCTGGTGCAGCCAATCCAAGAGCTGAAGCGCTTCGTCGCCGAAGTCTCCGATGCCCCAGGCGCCGGGAAGTGACGTCGGGTGAAGGAGGATCCCGCTGCGTCGCGCCGGCGTCACCGACCAAAGTCTACCGAGTCGTACCGAGGAATGTGGTAGAACACTCCGCTCTGGAGGCCCTGCCTGAGTTCTGTGACCCCGTATATCCAAGTGCCGGCCCGACAGGTGGTCGATCTCGAGCTTCCCGCCGAGGTCGATCGGCTGGGGGAGATCGCCTACAACCTCTGGTGGGCGTGGAACCACGACGCCCGCCGACTGTTCTCGACCATCGATCAGGCGGCCTGGGCGCGCTATCGGAACCCGGTCGAGCTGCTGCTCAGCGCGGAGCGCTCGCGCTGGGAGGTGCTGATCGCCAACGAGTCGTTCATGGCCGGGTACACAACCCTGGTCCGGAAGTTCGATCGGTACATGAAGCGGGAGCCGAAGAGCTGGTTCGAGCAGCGCCACGCCGACTTCGACGGAGCCCCGTTCGCCTACTTCTCGATGGAGTTCGGCGTGCACCAGTCGTTGGCCATGTATTCGGGAGGCCTCGGGGTTCTGAGCGGCGATCACTGCAAGAGCGCGAGCGATCTGGGCGTGCCGCTGATCGCGATGGGGTTGTTGTATCGGTACGGTTACTTCCGTCAGACCTTGGACGACGACGGCTTCCAGCAGCACCACTACCCTCAGTACGACTTCGGTCGGCTACCACTCAAGCCGGCGCTCGCCCCAGACGGTTCGGAGCTCTCGGTAAGAGTTCTGTTCCCCGGCCGTGAGGTGGTGGCACGAGCTTGGCTCGCACAGGTCGGACGAGTACCGCTGCTCCTTCTCGACACCGATGTTCTCGAGAACGATCTGGCCGATCGTGCAATCACCAGCGTGCTCTACGTTCGCGGACGCGAGATGCGGCTCGCGCAGGAGATGGTGCTGGGTGCGGGGGGCGCCGCCATGCTGGCGAAGCTCGGAATCGAGCCCTCCGGATGGCATATCAACGAGGGCCACAGCGCGCTCGCTCAGGTGGAGCGCTTGCGCCAGGCGATGGGTGACGGCCGAGACCTGGCAACCGCGTTGAACGACATTTCGCAGAAGACCGCATTCACCACGCACACCCCGGTGCCAGCCGGCAACGAACAGTTCGACGCGGAACTCGCCTCGCGCTATCTCACGCCGTGGGCCGAGGAGCTCGGGGTACCGGCCGAGGAACTCTGTCGGCTGGGCAACGGCGACCACGGAGCGCCGGTGCAGCCGTTCAACATGACCGCGGTCGGTTTGCGGACGAGCGTCTTCTCGAACGGAGTCAGCCAGCTGAACGCCGAGGTCGTCGACGACATGTGGCGCCACGTTCTGGCCGAGGCTCCCGGTGAAGATCGAGAGATTGTCGGCATCACCAACGGGATTCACGTCCCGACCTGGCTGGGCACGGAGCTCATCAACCTCCTCGAGGAGCAGTCCGGCGACTCCTGGTGGCAGGCGGAGCGCTCCTGGGAGGGCGTCGGAGCGATCTCGGACTCAGACTTATGGGAGGCGCACCGGGCGCAGAAGGAACGGCTCGTCCGGTTCGTCCGGTCTCGCGTGCGGGAGCAGATGGCGCGCAACGGTCGATCGCCGTCGGATCTCCGGCGGGTCGACGACGTGATCGACCCGAACTGCCTGACGCTCGGCTTTGCGCGGCGGTTCGCGACCTACAAACGCGCCGGTCTGATCTTCCACGACCTACATCGCATTCGGCACCTCATCTCTCAACAGGAGACGCCGATCCAGATCATCATGGCGGGGAAAGCGCATCCGGCAGACCGCCCAGGCCAGGACCTCATCCGCCACATCTACAAGTTGAGCCAAGAGCCGGACCTGCGGGGCCGGGTGATCTTCCTGGAGGACTACGACATGTTGGTCGGTCGGATGCTCGTTCAGGGGGTCGACGTCTGGCTCAACAACCCGGTTCGTCCCATGGAGGCGAGCGGGACGAGCGGTCAGAAGGCGGCCATGAACGGAGTGCTGAACCTGAGCATTGCCGACGGTTGGTGGCCGGAAGGCTTCACCGGTGACAACGGTTGGACGATCGAAGCGACCGACGCCACCGAGGAGTGGGAACGCGACCAAGCCGACGCATTGGCGCTCTACCAAACACTCGAAGACGAGGTGGTACCGGCGTTCTACGAACGCGATCAGTCGGGCCTACCGCGGCGGTGGCTGTCGATGATGAAGCGCTCGATCGCCTCGGTCGGACCTCGCTTCTCGTCAGATCGCATGCTCCGCGACTACGTTGAGCGCGCTTATCTGCCGCTCGTCGATCGGGGCTGAGAGACGTGTTGAGCGGGCTGACCGGCCAAGCGATTCCGCCCGAAGCCGGCACGCTTTCGAGATAGGCTTCCTCGATGCCACGGATTCGGCTGCTCCCGGATCGATTGGTCAGTCAGATCGCGGCGGGTGAGGTTGTCGAACGCCCCGCTTCAGTGGTCAAGGAGCTGGTCGAGAACGCCCTCGACGCGGGCGCCGAATCGATCTCGATCGAGCTGGAGCGCGGTGGGAAGGGGCGCATTCGCGTCATAGACGACGGCTGCGGCATGGACGGGGACGACGCGCTGCTGGCCTTCGACCAACACGCGACGAGCAAGATCGAGTCGATGGAGGATCTCGAACGCGTCGGCACTCTCGGGTTCCGCGGCGAGGCGTTGGCGTCCATTGCCGCCGTAGCGCGTGTGGAGCTCTTGACCGCCGATGTCGCGGGCGAGGGGCGCCGCGTCTATGTGGAGGGCGGGCGCGTACGAAGCGCAGAGCCGGCAGCGCGGGCGCAGGGAACAACCGTCGAGGTCGCTTCGCTGTTCTTCAACGTGCCGGCGCGGCGGAAGTTCTTGAAGACGCCGCAGACGGAGCTCCGGCGCGTCGTCGAGGTCGTCCAGGGGTACGCGCTGGCGCGACCCGACGTGCACTTCGCCCTCGTGCACGAAGGGCGTGAGCTGGTCGAGGCGCCTCCCGCAGGCTTCGGCACCGACGGTGCGCGTCACCGGGTACGGCAGCTCTTCGGAGCCGAGCTGGCCGAGCGGCTGGAAGGGTTTACCGGCGGCGGTCCAGGTGGAGAGTCGATCTGGGGCCTGATGGGAGACCCGACCACCACTCGAGGGAGGCGCTACTTCGTCTTCGTCAACCGAAGGCTGCTGCGCGATCGCTCGATTCTGGCCAGTTTCTACCGCGCGATCCGGGACGAATGGCGAAGCGACGACTTCCCGGCGCTGTTCCTCTTCCTCGACCTGCCGGCGGAAGAGGTGGACGTCAACGTTCACCCACAGAAGTCGGAGATTCGATTTCGCGACTCACGATTCCTTCAGCGCCTCTTCCTGACCTTGCGTGACGGGGCGCGGGCGGCGCTCGGCGATGTGGAGGTCTCTCCGGAGCCGGCACGAGATCTGTCGACCGGGGCGTTGGCCTGGGAGGGTCTGGGAGGCCGGCAGAGCGGCTCGCCCGGCCCGTGGCAGCCGAGCTGGCCGGACCGGGCCGCGGATGGGGTCGCAGAACCACCGGGGGACAGGTTGGCCGAGCCGGTCCTCGCGCCGCCTCAGCGGGCTCCCGTTCCACTCACCGGTCGGTCGGGCCGGGAGCGTCCATTTCGACTTCTCGGCCAGTACAAGGGGACGTTGATCCTGCTCGAGGGCCCGGACGGGCTGTATCTCGTCGATCAGCATGTTGCACACGAGCGAATTCTCTACGAGCGACTGCAGCACACTCTGAGTCGAGACGACGTCCCGAGCCAAGCGCTTCTGCAGCCACTACTCCTCGAGCTCTCGTCGCCCGAGGCGATGCGACTCGGCGAGCTGACCGGCGCTCTCGAGGAGTGTGGATTCTCGCTCTCGATGCTCTCCGGGGACTCGGTAGCGGTCTCCGCCGTACCCGTCGAGCTGGGCACCGAGGCGTCGGAGAAGCTGCTCGGGCGGCTGGCGGCGGGAGAGGAAGCCGGGGCACCCGACGCCCAGGGTCTCAAGGCGTGGATGCTCGACGACCTCGCCGCCAGCATGTCGTGCCGAGCCGCAGTCAAGATGCACGAACCGATGCCGCCGGAGGCCATCGAGGCCTTGATCGGTGAACTGTTCGCTGCCGAGCAGCCCTACGCCTGTCCACACGGGCGACCGATTGTCCTCCGAATGAGCGACCGCGATCTCGAGGAGAGGTTCGGCCGCCGTTGACCGAGCCTGGAGCCGTGCGAGACTTCGAACGCCGACTCGGAGTCCGATTTCGCCGACGAGAGCTGCTCGAGGGAGCGCTCACACATCGGTCGTATGCCAACGAGCAGGGGCTCGAAACGGACTACGAGCGCCTGGAGTTCCTGGGCGACGCCGTCCTCGGACTAGTGGTCACCGAGTGGCTGTTCGAGACCCACCCGGAACTGCCCGAGGGCGGCCTCTCGGAGATCAGGGCCTACCTGGTCAGTCGGCCGGTTCTGGCGGAGCACGCGGCGCGGCTCGAGCTCGGCTCGGTGCTCCGGCTGGGAGTGGGGGAGGAGCGCTCAGGCGGGCGAGCCAAGCCTTCGCTTCTAGCCGACGCGGTGGAGTCGGTCGTCGGTGCGCTGTTCCTCGATCGGGGACTCAGCCGATGTCGAAAGCTCCTCATACCGCTCGTCGAGGCGGCTCTCGAGCGGCGGGCCGGTATCGGTGTTTCGGACGCGAAGACGCTGCTCCAGGAGCTGACGCAATCGCGGGGCTGGCAGCTGCCGGAGTACCGGCACGTTTCTGAGACCGGACCGGACCACCAGAAGAGCTTTTCGGTCGAGTGTTGGGTGGACGGAGCGCTCTGTGCTGTCGCGGAAGGCTCCTCGAAGAAACTCGCCGAGCAGCGAGCGGCCACGGAGGCGCTCGAAGCCCTCGCAAGATCTGCAGCGGGTGATTGAGTCCGCAGCTCGGTCTGAGTATTCTTCCCTCGGGAGAGAAACATGAAGTCTTCGATCGGTCAACTGTCTCAGCATGCCGGCTCCACGGTCACCGTGGAGGGCTGGCTGTCCAAGAAGCGCTCGAGCGGCAAGATCGGCTTCCTGCAAATTCGCGATGGGAGTGGGGAGGTTCAGGGGGTCGCGAGCCGAAAACAACTCGACGAAGAGTCGTGGGAGGCCGTCGAGGCGATGACGCAGGAGTCCACGATCCGAGTCGAGGGTGTCGTCCAAGAGGACGCACGAGCTCCCTCCGGCGTGGAGCTCCACCTGAGCTCGGTGGAACTTCTGCACCTGAGCCCCGAGTTCCCGATCTCGCCGAAAGAGCACGGTGTCTCGTTCCTCATGGAGAACCGCCACCTCTGGCTGCGCTCGAGCCGCCAGCGAGCTGCGCTCCGAGTTCGCAACGAGGTGTGCCAGGCGATTCGAGACTTCTTCTACGAACGCGACTTCGTGCTGATCGACTCGCCGATCCTGACGCCGGCGGCTTGTGAGGGGACCTCGACGCTCTTCGAGACTGAGTACTTCGGCGATCAGGCATACCTGAGCCAGTCCGGACAGCTCTACCTGGAGCCGGCCGCGGCCGCTCACGGCAAGGTCTACTGCTTCGGTCCGACCTTCCGCGCCGAGAAGTCGAAGACCCGCCGCCACCTGATGGAGTTCTGGATGGTCGAGCCCGAGGTCGCTTTCCTCGAGTTCAACGGTGTTTGCGAATTGGCGGAGGAGTTCCTGTGCGCCCTGGTACAACGTGTCTTGGATCGCTGTTGCAGTGAGCTCGACACCCTCGAACGCGACCGCGCGCCGCTCGAGGCGGTGACCGGACCGTTCCCGCGAGTCACCTACACCGACGCGATCGCCTCGCTTCAAGAAGACGGCTTCGACGTCAAATGGGGCGACGACCTCGGAGCGGAAGAGGAGACAGCGCTGGCGACCCAGTTCGGCAAGCCGGTTCTCTTGACGCACTTCCCCGCGGCGATCAAGGCGTTCTACATGGAACCTGATCCGGACAACCCGGACCAGATTCTCGGGGTAGACGTCCTGGCCCCCGAGGGCTACGGCGAGATCATCGGCGGGAGTCAGCGGATTCACGATCATGACCTGCTGCTCGAGCGCATCCGAGCGCACGATCTCCCGATCGAGGCGTTTCAGTGGTACCTCGACGTGCGCAAGTACGGAACCTTCCCGCATAGCGGATTTGGGATGGGGCTGGAGCGCTTCGTCGCCTGGGTCACCGGGCTACCGCACCTGCGCGAGACCATCCCCTACCCGCGGATGCTCAACAAGATCTACCCCTAGCCAGCCGGATGCGCCCGTCGACCGGCATCTACGGCGTGCTCGGCGTCCTCATCGTGGTGTGGGGGAGTACCTGGTCGGCCATTCGGATCAGCCTCGAGGGGATTCCGCCCTTCACGGGTGTGGCGCTCCGGTTTGCCCTCGCGGGGGTGGTGCTGACCCTCATGGGCGGTCTGGCTGGAATACCCGGCGAGGTCGATCGTCGGCTGTTGCGAGTCTGGGCGATCGAGTTGATTTTCGGCATCGTCATTTCGTACACGGTGGTTTACTGGGCGACGCAGCGCGGTGTCCCGACCGGCCTCGAGGCGGTGCTCTTCTCGACCTTTGCGATCTTCGTCGCGGTGATCGCGCACTTCTGGCTCGACGGTGAGCCGATGCATCGCCGAGCCTTGGTGGGGCTGGTCCTAGGCGTCGCCGGAATCGCGGTGATCTATTCCGAGGACCTCAGAGCGCTCGCGGGCCCCGGTGTGCCGCTCGCGTCGATGGTGCTCCTGGTCTCTGCCTTTTCAGCGGCCATCAGTCACGTCGCGATCAAGAAATGGGGGGATGGGATCGACCCGATGCGTCTTGCGACGGCGCCCATGCTCGCGACGGGACTCATCATGGGTGTCGCCGCCTGGGTACTCGAGCGGGACCAAACCGTTGTTCTCAGAGGACGGCCGCTCTGGGCGCTGCTCTATCTCGCCCTGATGGGCTCGGTGGTGACGTTCACCCTCTACTACTGGCTCTTGCAACGCCTTCCGGCGACAAAGCTCTCCCTCATCACCTTTGGATTTCCGATCGTCGCTCTCGGAATCGGTACGGTACTCTTTGACGAACCCTGGACCGCGAGGACATTTGTCGGGTCGTCACTGGTTGTCTTCGGAGTCGCCCTGGCAAGTGTGGTCGGTGCCTCGGGAGTGAAGCCGAAAGGCGCCTCCCTTGACGATGGGACTGCTCCGGAGCGATAATTGACCCGTTGGTCAATAACGAATTCGTCCCGGGAAACAGAGAAGAACTGAGGGTAGATCTATGAGCGAGAGCACTGGTCGTCACGTCAGCGAAGAACAGGCCCGCCAGGTCGCCGAGGAGTCTCGGCAGACCACTTGGGATCAGCCGAGCTTCATGAAGGAGATGTTTCTCGGAAATCTGCGCCTCGATCTGATCCACCCGTACCCGGAATCGCCCGAGGACGACGCCGAGTTCCAGGCCTTCTACGAGGCGATCGACGACCTGCTCCGCAACCAGCTCGACCCGATCGAGGTCGACGTCACCGGTGAATATCCGGAAGACGTGGTCGACAGCCTGCGGAAGTTGGGCGCTTTCGGGATGAAGATTCCGAAGAAGTACGGCGGCCTCGGCTTCAGCATTCGGCAGTACCAGAAGGTGATGCACCTCGTCGGTAGCGTCGACGGCAACATCGGCGCACTCCTTTCGGCCCATCAGTCGATCGGCGTACCGCAACCGCTCAAGCTGTTCGGATCGGACGTGTTGAAGGAGAAGTACCTGCCGCGCTGCGCTCGTGGGGAGATCTCCGCCTTTGCACTCACCGAGATGGATGTGGGTTCCGACCCCGCCCGTCTGGCCACGACAGCGATCAAGACCGAGAACGGCGACTACATTCTCAACGGGACGAAGCTCTGGTGTACGAACGGCACGATCGCCGACCTGCTGGTGGTGATGGCCCGAGACGACGCGGGCAAGATCAGTGCCTTTGTGGTCGAGACCGGTTGGGAAGGGGTGGAGCTCGAAAAGCGCTGCCACTTCATGGGTCTGCGAGCTCTGGCCAACGGCATCATCAGCTTCAGCGACGTCAGGGTGCCGGCGGAGAACCTCATCGGCTCCGAGGGGCGTGGCCTCAAGATTGCGCTGACCACGCTCAACGACGGCCGCCTCTCGATCCCCAACATGTCGGTCGGAGGCGCCAAGGCGGCGATCGAGATCTGCCGCACCTGGTCCGCCGAGCGCGTGCAGTGGGGCAAGCCGGTCGGCAAGCACGAGGCCATCTCCCACCTGCTCGCCAACATGGCGGCGACGACCTTCGCCATGGAGGCGATTGTCGAACAGACCATCGAGATGGCGGACAGTCATCGCTTCGACATCCGCTTGGAGGCTGCGGCCTGCAAGGAGTGGGTCACCTACCAGATGTGGGAGATCGTCGACGACACGATGCAGATTCGTGGAGGTCGTGGCTACGAGACGGAGTCGTCGCTCGCAGATCGGGGGGAGGTGCCGATCGGCGTCGAAAGAATGATGCGCGACTACCGCATCAACAAGATCTTCGAGGGCTCGAGCGAGATCATGCATCTCTTCATGGCCCGCGAAGCGGTCGACAAGCACCTACAGGTAGCGGGAGATCTGATCGATCCACGCAAAAGCCTCGGACAGAAATTCAGCGCCCTTGTGCGGAGTGCGGCCTTCTACATCGGCTGGTACCCGACGCGCTGGCTCGGGTGGGGCCGTTGGCCTCGCTACGGCGAGTTCGGAGACCTGGCGAAGCACATGCGCTTTGTCAACCGCAGCACCCGCAGACTGGCGCGCCAGGTCTTCCACGGCATGGTCGCGCACGGTCCGAAGCTCCAGCACAAGCAGGGCTTCCTGTTCCGGATCGTCGACATCGCCAACGAGCTGTTCGCGATGGCCTCTTCGATTTCGCGCGCGCAGGCGATGAGCCAACGCCAGGACCCGGAGGCCGCCAAGGGGCGCGAGCTCGCGGCGAGCTTCTGTCGGAGCTCGACCCGAACGGTCAAGCGGCTGTTCCACGAACTGTGGAGCAACGACGACGCCGAGAACTACGACCTCGGCGTCCGGGTCATGGAGGGCGAGCACTCCTGGCTCGAGCAGGGCGCGCTCGGCGTCTACCCGTTGCCAGAGGCGCACGGTAGGTTCCTCCGACAGCCGACTGTCGAGGCCGATGCCGTCGAGATAGCTCCCGAGCCGGCACCTCCGGTCACCGTCTCCTAGGCAGAAGCGCCCTTCCTTCGCAGGGAACGCCCGTCGGGAATGCACCCGGCGACGGGAGGCGTGCGCGCGTTCGCGTAATGGAGGCGAGCTTCGCGACACTCCCTAGCATCTGATAGGCGAAGCGCGGTGCGTCTCGGCCCGACGCTGATATAACACCCGCATCTACCAAGGAGGTGCAGCAAATGGAGAAGGTCAGGGTGGCCGTTTGGAGCGAGCTGGAGGACCGGAAGCCCGCCTACGCGCTCGTCGGGAAGGTCGACCTCGTGGTCGTGCGGCTCGATGACGAGGCGTCGGTCCTCTACGGGCGGTGCGCCCATCGCGGAGCTCTCATGGCCGACGGCTTCGTCCGCGGCGACGACATCATCTGCGGCGTCCACAACTGGGACTATCAGGTCCGCTCCGGGGTGAGCTCCTACAATTCAGCCGAGCGCCTCCACAAGTTCGGCTCGTGGATCGAGGAAGACGGCGTCTGGGTAGACGCAGACGAGGTTCGTGCCTGGGAGTCGGACAATCCACAGCCCTACGATCGTTCCGCCTACCAGGGCAACTTCCAGGATCACTCGAAAGGGACTCCGGCCGAGCCGCACGTCAAGTTCATTCGGGAGCTGGCCTCGAACGGCCTCGAAAGGGTCGGCCATCACGGCCCGGTCGAAGCGATGGGTGTTTCGCGAACCGAGCTGCCGGTCTGGGAGGATCTGCAGTTCGTCACGGCCCAGCTCGCGACGGTGCCACAGCTCGACGACACTGAGGTCGGTACCGAGTTGGTGATCGGACCGCAAGCCGCCAAGCCGCTTCGTCTGGAGATTCCGATCTTTGTCTCCGACATGAGCTTTGGCGCGCTCTCGTTCGAGTCGAAGGTCGCGTTGGCGAAAGGGGCGGAGCTGGCCGGAACGGGCATCTGCTCCGGCGAGGGGGGCATGCTCCCCGAGGAGCAAGAGGCGAACAGCCGCTACTTCTACGAGCTGGCCTCGGCTCGCTTCGGCTTCTCGATGGACAAGCTCTCGCAGGTCCAGGCCTTCCACTTCAAGGGCGGGCAAGGTGCCAAGACGGGAACGGGTGGCCACCTGCCCGGAGAGAAGGTCCAGGGCAAGATTGCGGAAGTTCGCGGCCTCGAAGCGGGCCAATCGGCGATCTCGCCGGCGCGGTTCCCCGAGTGGGACGACGAGGACGGCTTCCGTCACTTCGCCGACGAGGTTCGCGAGGCGACCGGCGGTATTCCCATCGGCTTCAAGCTCTCGGCGCAGCACATCGAAGAGGACATCGACGCGGCGGTGCGGATCGGCGTCGACTACGTGATTCTCGACGGGCGCGGCGGCGGTACCGGCGCCGCGCCGAGAATCTTCCGCGACAACATCTCGGTGCCGACGCTGCCGGCGTTGGCGCGCGCGAGGCGCCATCTGGAACGTCGGGACCTGACCGATCGGGTCACGCTGATCATCACCGGCGGACTCCGCACACCGGCGGACTTCGCCAAGGCGATGGCGCTCGGAGCCGATGGCATCGCGGTGTCGAACTCGGCGATCCAGGCGATCGGCTGCCTGGGAATGCGAGCTTGCCATACCAACAACTGTCCGGTCGGCATCGCCACTCAGAAGGACCACCTCCGAGAGCGACTGCCGGTCGACGCGGCTGCCGAGCGGCTGGCACGCTTTTTCGGCTCGTCCGTCGAGCTGATGAAGCTCCTTGCCCGCGCGTGTGGGCATACCCATCTCCAGCAGCTGCGTTCGACCGATCTCACGACCTGGAAGCGCGACGTCGCTTATCTCACGGGTGTGAGCTACGGCGGCGTCGTTCCTCTTTAGGTCTCGGGCTCGAAAGGAGTCGATCGGATGACAGACGAAGGTCAAGGCGCAGTGAAGTGGTTGAAGGTCCTGGACCCGGAGGAGCTCGCCGAGGGGAGGGTGAAGTCGGTCACTTGCGAACACCGCACACTCTGCCTGACCCGGCACGATGGCGAGTTCGGAGCGCTCGACAACCGATGCCCGCACCAGGGCGGTCCGCTGGGTGAAGGGACGATCGAGAACGGGCTTCTGCGCTGCCCCTGGCACGGCTGGGACTACGACCCGCTCACCGGCAAGGCTCCGGGCTTCGACGACGGGGTGGAGACCTTCCCAGTGGAAGTTCGGGATGATGGGGTCTACGTGGCCTTTCCGGAGGAGGAGGCGCACGAGACGACGGTGACCGACGTCATCGCCGAAACGCTCGTCAATTGGGGCGTCCAGGCCGTTTGGGGGATGGTCGGACACTCGAACCTGGGCCTGGCAGATGCCCTGCGTCGTCAAGAGGCCGCCGGTAAGCTGCGTTACTTCGGCATTCGACACGAGGGGGCGGCGTCCTTCGCCGCGTCCGCCTACGGCAAGCTGACGGGCCGTCCGGCCGCCTGTCTCGCCATTGCAGGTCCCGGCGCGACAAACCTCCTCACCGGGCTCTGGGACGCCAATGTCGACCGATCTCCGGTCATTGCTCTGACCGGCCAGGTCGACACCCAGGTGCTCGGTCCCGGAGCGTTCCAGGAGGTCGACCTCGCCGCAGCCTTCGGCAAGGTCGCCCAGTGGAGCCAACCGGTGTTGCAAACGAGTCGGCACGCGGAGCTCGGCAACCTGGCGACCAAGAGCGCGATCCTGAATCGGGGCGTCTCTCATTTGATCTTCCCGGACGAGGTGCAGACGCTGCCCGCCAGGCCGGGAGCCAAGGCCGGTGGTCCCGCGGGGCGCCTGACGCCGCGCGAGATCGCGCCGCCAGAGGAGTCCCTGCAGGCCGCGGAACGGTTGATTCGCGAGTCGAAGCGGCCGGTGATCGTCGTGGGTCACGGTGCGCGATTCGAGATGGAGGCGGTGACCGCGTTTGCGGAACAGTTGAACGCGCCGATCCTGACCACGTTCAAGGGTAAGGGGCTCATCTCCGACCGCCACCCCCTGGCCGGAGGAGTCCTCGGCCGCTCGGGCACACCCATCGCGAGCTGGCTGATGAACGAATCCGACGCTCTGATCGTGCTCGGCGCGAGTTTCAGCAACCACACCGGCATTACGCCGAAACGTCCAACCGTGCAGGTGGACTTCGACCCGATGATTCTGGGCAAGTTCCACAAGGTCGACGTGCCTGTCTGGGGCGAGATCGGCGTCACGGTCGGGCAGCTGCAGGGCCTTCTCGAGGGAGCGCAAACGGTCGATCAGCGGCCCGACGTTGCCGAGCGGTGGGCGATGTGGCGACACGAGAAGGAGCGTCGCCTGGAGGAGGAGCGCGGTCGGGGCGTCAGCTCATCGGCGGTCTTTGCCGCGATGAACCGGGTGACCCCCGAAGACGCGATCATCACGGTCGACGTGGGCAACAACGCCTACTCCTTTGGTCGCTATTTCGAATGTTCCCGGCAGGCGGTACTGATGTCGGGCTATCTCGGGTCGATCGGCTTCGCCTATCCGGCGGCGATGGGCGCTTGGGCAGCGACGCTCGAAGAGGACCCTCGCTTCGCCGGCCGCCCGGTGATCGCGGTCTCGGGCGACGGCGGCTTCGGGCAGTACATGGGCGAGGTGACGACGGCGGTCAAATACGGGATGAACATCACCCACGTTCTGCTGAACAACTCGGAGCTGGGCAAGATCTCGAAGGAGCAGCGAGCGGGTGACTGGGACGTGTGGCAGACCTCGCTCCACAACCCGAACTTCGCGGAGTACGCGGAGCTCTGCGGAGCGCTCGGTATTCGGGTGACGGAAGCTAGCGAGCTGGAGGATGCGTTCAGAAGAGCGCTCGAACACGACGGGCCGAGCACGGTCGAGGTGATCACCGACGCCGATCTGGTCTGAGGGGCAGCTCAGCTGAGAGCGTCTTGAACGGAGGCGCTCACCCAACGCCGACAGACCTGCACCATCTCCGGCCCGTCCTCGAGGGACATCGCCTCGCGGGAGAAGGTGGCAATCTCGTCGGGCGCCACCCCCGCGCGCCGGAGAGCTTGCCGCACCTGCGCCACCACAGCGAGAGGGTTGCTGCTCACGGAACGAACGCGGATCTCCGGGTAGCGTGGCATGCCGGGGTAGGTTCAACTTCCTGCAAACTCGCTGCCCGCCGGAGTCGTCTGGGCGTGGCGGTCGAACTGTGCGAAGCGCGAGCCCCTAAACGACTCACCATGAACCACTTACGTTCGCTCCATCGTGGCGAGTCGTCGCCTCGCGCTGCGAGAGCGAATGGGCCAAAACGGCGGTTGGACGGATCCACCGCACCAGATCGGAGGTCGATCAGCTCTCATCCGGCGGACGGAGGAGGTAGTGACTGACCCACCACTCCTGTCCGCGGTGCAGCCCGAAGAGCTCCTCACACGCGAGGAAGAACATTCGCCAGCGGCAGAACCACCGACGCGCATCGTCGCCGTAGGTGTCACGGAAGATGCCGAGCACGTCGTCGCGACGGAGATCGAGCCGTGCAAGCCAAGCTCGTGCTGTCCGTTCATAGTGCTCACCGCTGAAAGAGACGTGGCGCTCGACCGCCATCTCGTCGGGGAAGCGGTTAAGGAGGTCGTTCGACGGCATGAGCCCGCCAGTGAAGAAGTGACGAGCCATCCAGTCGGAATTGTCGTCGACCTCGAAGAGGTAAGGATAGCGGCGATGGCAGAAGACGTGTACGAACAGCCGGGCGCCAGGACGAAGCCAGCCGCGGATACGGCGAAGTAGCTTACGGTAGTTCCGCATGTGCTCGAACATCTCCACAGAGACGACCCGATCGAACGTCCCCTGTGCGTGGAAGTCGTTCATGTCAGCGGTCAGCACCCAGAGATTCGTTATTCCCCGCTCGCGGGCAACGCTGTCGATGTACGCCTTCTGCGACACCGAGTTGGTTACCGCCGTGATCTTCGAAAGTGGGTACGTTTCGGCCATCCACAGAGAGAGCGAACCCCAGCCGCAGCCGAGTTCCAGAATGTCCATGCCGTCCTCGAGCCGCGCGTTTTCACACGTTCGCTCCAGCATGGCGCGTTCGGCCGCGTGAAGATCGCGGGTGCCGGCCGGCCAATGACAACAGCTGTACTTCAGACGCTCGCCGAGCACACACTCGAAGAAGGCGGCGGGCACCTCGTAGTGTTGACGGTTGGCGAGCTTGGGCTCGGGGGCGATCGGTGCCTCGTCCATCGCTCTCACGAGCTGTTGGATCGCCGTCTCGCGAGCGCTCTCGGTCTCGGTCTCGATGGCGCGAACCTGACGGCGAAGGCGGCCTCGGATACCCATCCGAAGGAGGGAGTCGGGCAGCAGTCCGCGCTCCGCCAGGTCGATTGAAACTGCCATCGCCACAAGCTTACCCGCACGGCCTTCCGGGCGTCCGCTTTGCTAGACTGCGTAGCTGGATGAAGGACGAATCGAGCCGCTCCCCCGTAGGGCTGATCAGCCTCGGCTGCCCCAAGAACCAAGTGGACAGCGAGATTCTCCTCGGAGAGCTTCGGCGCCGGGGTCATGAGCTCGTGGACAGCGTCGAGGACGCGGAGACGGTGATCGTCAATACGTGCGGCTTCATCGACGAAGCGAAGGAAGAGTCGATCGAGGCGATCCTCGAGGTGGCGGCCCGCAAGGGCGAGGGTGTCGACCGCCTTCTGGTCGCCGGCTGCATGGTCAATCGGTACGGCGCCGATCTCGCCCGGGAGATCCCGGAGATCGACGGGTTCGTGGGCCTCGACGATCTGCGCCAAGTGGGAGAGCTCGCCGGCGACGGATTGGTTTCGATCGGGAGCAATCCGCCGGAGCCGGGGCCGTCGCATGCCGTCTTCGACCATACGGCGCCACGAGTTCTGACGACGCGCGGCTACGGCTATCTCAAGGTGGCAGAAGGTTGCGACAACCCGTGCACCTTCTGCGCGATCCCCTCGTGGCGCGGCCGCTTCCGGAGCCGCTCGCTCGGCAGTCTGGTGGAGGAGGCTCAACAGCTCGAGGCGTCGGGGGTTCTGGAGCTCTGCCTCATCGCGCAGGACACCACTCGGTTCGGAGAAGATCTCGGACTGGGGCGCCACGGCATGCTGAAGTTGGTCGAAACTCTTCTCGAGCACACCAACATCCCCTGGATTCGATTCCTCTACGCCTATCCCACGACGCTCGACGAAGACCTCTTGCGCCTGATGGGGAGCGAGGAGCGCTTCGTTTCCTACATCGACATTCCGCTTCAGCACAGCCACCGCGACATGCTCCGTTCGATGCAGCGGGGAGGCTCGGGAGAGAGCTATCTGAAGCTGCTCGATCGGGCCCGCACCCACGCTCCGGACATCTTCCTCCGCTCCACGTTCATCGTCGGCTTCCCGGGAGAGACGCAGGAGCACTTCGACGATCTGCTCGGCTTTGTCGAGCGCGCACGCTTCGACCATCTCGGTTGCTTCACCTTCAGCCCGCAAGAGGGGACCCCGTCCGCTCAGTTCTCTGGACGGGTACCCGCTCAGGTTGCCCTTCGCCGGCAGGAGGCGCTGCTCGAGGCGCAGCGGCCGATCTCCATGGAACGTCGTCAACGCCTGGTCGGACGCCGCCTGGAAGCGCTTATCGAAGGCGTCTGCGGCGAGACGGAGCATCTACTCGAGGGCCGGCATCGGGGCATGGCTCCCGAGATCGACGGGCGGCTGCTGATTAACGACGGTGACGCCCGCACGCCCTCGCTCGCGGAGGTGGAGATCACCGAAGCGCACGCCGACGACCTCGTCGGTCGAGTCGTCCGAGAGTTGCGTCACGAGCCGGCTCAGCCGGTCGTCTGAGCGATGAAGGTCTACCGGGACGCCTGGCAGCGCGAGGATCTGCCACAGCGTGGCGTCGTCACGATCGGGAACTTCGACGGCCTTCACCTGGGGCAGCAGGCCCTGATCGGACGGGCTCGGGACCACGCCGGGCGTGAGGACGCAGACTGCGTTGTCGTGACGTTCGAGCCGCACCCGCTCCGAATTCTCGCGCCGGAACGAGCACCTCTCCGACTCACCACTGCGAACCAGAAACGCCGGCTGCTCGAGGCGGCGGGCGCAACCGCTCTCGCGGTGGTCGACTTCTCGGCAGAGTTCGCTCAGACCACCGCCGAAGCCTTCGTCCGGGAGTTCCTGGTCGGTCGATTGGCGTCGAGGTCCGTCTACGTCGGTGCGACCTTCAGTTTTGGTCGGGGCCGCGAGGGCTCGCTCGCCTTTCTCGAGCAGGAGGGGGAACGGCTCGGTTTCGAGGTGCACGGTGTTGCGGAGGTTGTCCACGACGGGCGTTCCATCTCGAGCACTCGCATTCGCCGATGCGTGGCCGAGGGTGACGTCGAGGGCGCGAAGGCGATGCTCGGACGCGCCTTCCGGGTCGAGGGGAGGGTGGAGCGCGGCGCGGAGCGCGGTCGAGAGCTCGGTTGGCCAACAGCCAATCTGGCGGTGGAGAACGATCTGTTCCCCGGCGACGGCGTGTACGCGAGCGAGGTTCGTCTCGCCGGCGAGGCCGAGTCGAGGCCGTCGGTGACCAATGTCGGAACTCGGCCAACCTTCGACGGCCCGGCGACCCGTAACATCGAGACCCATCTGCTGGATTTTGACGAGGACTTGTACGGCCGTCACATCGAGCTTTCTTTCTGCTCCAGACTCCGGGCGGAGCGTCGCTTTGCCTCGGTCGAGCAGCTGGTTCGACAGATCGAGCGCGATGCGCTGGCGGCGCGAGAATACTTTTCGGCCTGTGCTTGTTAACGGAGAAGGCCCCGGAGTACGTTCAGGGGCGGACCAAGAGAACGAGAGGAACTTCAATGGCTAGTGAAAAGATCGTGAGCCTGACAAACGACAACTTCGAGTCGGAGGTGCTGCAGTCCGACAAGCCGGTGCTGGTGGACTTCTGGGCTGAGTGGTGCGGCCCCTGCCGCATGGTGGCACCGGTACTCGACGAGATCGCCGAAGAGAGCGGTGAGGTTCAGATCGCCAAGCTCAACGTCGATGACCATCAGGAGCTCGCGATGCAGTACGGCGTGCAGAGCATCCCGACCTTTATTCTCTTCAAAGGCGGCGAGGCGGCCGACCGAATCATGGGTGCGATGCCGAAGGCCGCGTTCCAGGAGTTCCTTTCTCGGAACGCCTGAGTCGACTTCAGCGACTCCTGCAGCTCCACGAGCTCGACGGCCTCGTGGTGATGGCCGCGAGCGCGACCGACCCCGATCTGGCGCCGTTTGTCGGTGCCGTTCACCTCGGTCAGTCGATACTCGCGGTTCGTCGCGACGCTCAGCCGCAGCTCGCCTACCTGACCGCAATGGAGCGAGAGGAGGCGGCGAGAACAGGTCTCTCCCTGCTTTCACCGGAGCGGTTGGAGCTCGAGCAGGTTCGGGCGCAGTGTAGCGACGCCGGTGGATTCTGGCCGGAGGTCCTCGGGCGCGTGCTCCGCACGGCCGGCCTCGAAACCGGGCGCTTGGGGCTGGCCGGACGCTTCCCAGCAGGGGCCGTGCACTACGCCTGCTCGGAACTCACGGGAGGCTCTCGCTCCTTCGTGCCGGCGCACGAACTCCTGCGCGAGCTTCGACAACAGAAGACCCGCGACGAGTCGACCGAGATTCGGCGGGTTTCGGCGGCGCTCGTCGAGGCCTTCTCGAGCGTGGCCTCTCTTCTGGCGGCGGCTGAGGAGAAGGGGGGTCGGCTGACTCTGGAGGGCGCACCGCTCACTGTCGGCCACCTCCGAGGCGAGATTCAGCGGGTCTTCGCCAGCGCAGGCCTCGAGCAGCCCGAGGGGAACATCGTCGCTATGGGCGCAGACGCCGGAGTTCCGCACTCCCAGGGCGCTTCGACACGAGTGGTGGAGCCCCACGCGGCACTCGTCGTCGACCTCTTCCCCAAAGGGCGGCTCTTTGGAGACTGTACGCGCACCTTCTGCGTCGGAGAGCCACCGGCAGACCTCGCGCGTGCTCACAAGGCTGTACATCGAGCGCTGGTCGAGGCGGAGGATGGCGCCCGGCCGGGTACCCGAGGTTTCGACCTACAGAGCCGGACGTGTGATCTGCTCGAAGCAGAAGGTTACGCTACCGCGCGCTCGCATCCGGGCACGACAAGAGGTTATGTCCACGGCCTCGGCCACGGCGTAGGACTCGAGCTTCACGAGCTGCCGTCGTTCCGCTCCCGACCGGGCCGTACCGGGCAGTTGCACGAAGGCGACGTCTTCACCTTGGAGCCGGGTCTCTACGACCCAGACGCCGGATGGGGCGTTCGCCTGGAAGATCTTTGCACCTTGGGATCGAGTGGCCTCGAGGTGCTGACGCCCCTGCCGTACGAGCTCGATCCGTCCGCTTGGCCCACCTAGCCGTCGGCTACCAGCCCTCTCGAGTCACCGTCATCGTGATGTGGGCCAGGTGATGCCGACCGTGCCAGCTCTCTTCGATCCAGCCGTGAAGCTGGCTGTCGGTGACCCTGCCCGTGTGCTCGAACGGGCCGATGGGGTAGCGAAGATCGGTCATGAGGGCGCGAGCCTACCCATGCGAGTTGCCACGCGGCGCGCGTCGAGGTAGCTTGTCGCTCGACCTCGAGGAGAGACGGATGAGTCGCGACTACGAAAAGCTGGGTGCGTTCTTTCTAGGCAAGCACCACGACCTGGAGCGGGGGGAGACGGAGGATTCCCTGCTGCTTTACGACTCCAAAGACCTCTGCACCCACGCGGTCTGCGTAGGGATGACCGGTAGCGGCAAGACGGGCCTCTGCGTCTCCCTTCTGGAGGAGGCGGCAATCGACGGGATTCCCGCTCTGATCATCGACCCGAAGGGCGACTTGGGGAACCTCATGCTCACCTTCCCCGATCTCGCTCCCGGCGACTTCCGCCCCTGGGTGAACGAGGACGACGCGCGTCGAAAGGAGCTCTCCCTCGACGACTATGCCGCCCAGCAGGCCGATCTGTGGAAGAACGGCCTCGGTAAGTGGGGGCAGGACGGAGACCGCGTTCAGAAGCTCCGGGACTCCGCGGAGGTTTCGATCTACACCCCCGGAAGCGAGGCGGGGATCCCGGTTTCGATCCTCTCGTCGTTTGCCGCGCCCTCTGCAGGCGTACTCGAAGACGGCGATCTCCTTCGCGATCGAATTTCGAGTACCGCGAGCAGCCTGCTGGGTCTAGTGGGCATCGACGCCGACCCGATTCAGAGTCGAGAACACATCCTCCTGTCGACGCTCCTCGACAAGTTCTGGCGGGAGGGCCGTGACGTCGATCTCGGCAGCCTGATCCAAGCGGTACAAAACCCGCCGATCGACCGCGTCGGGGTCCTGGACGTCGATTCTTTCTTCCCGCAGAAGGCGCGCCACGGCTTCGCCATGCAGCTGAACAACCTGCTCGCTTCGCCAACTTTCCAGGCTTGGCTCAAGGGTGTGCCGCTCGACATCCAGAGCCTGCTCTACACCGACTCGGGCAAACCGCGGATGGCGATCTTCTCGATCGCCCATCTGGCGGAGGCCGAGCGAATGTTCTTCGTCTCACTCCTGCTGACCCAGACGCTCAGTTGGATGCGGAGTCGACCGGGCACGACAAGCCTGCGCGCTCTGCTCTACATGGACGAGATCTTCGGCTACATGCCTCCGGTCGCGGAGCCGCCCTCGAAGCGACCGCTCCTGACCCTTCTCAAGCAGGCGCGAGCCTACGGCCTGGGTGTGGTGCTCGCAACGCAGAACCCCGTCGACCTTGACTACAAAGGGCTCTCGAATACCGGCACGTGGTTCATCGGGCGACTGCAGACCGAGCGCGACAAGCTGCGCATTCTTGAGGGGCTCGAGGGCATCTCGACCGGTGAGGGCGGAATGGACCGTGGCGCGTTGGACAGGGTGATCTCTGGCTTGGGGAAGCGCGTCTTCCTCCTGCACAACGTGCACGAGCCGGAGCCGTCGATCTTCCACACCCGCTGGGCGATGTCGTATCTGCGCGGACCGTTGACGCGGGATCAGATTCGGACGCTGATGAAGGATCGCAAGGCTGGCGCGGAGGAGACCCCTGCGGATGCGTCGACGGCGCAGAGTTCGGCTCGGGTTGCAGCTCCCGCGGAAAGTGCGCCGGCGCCCGTCCTGCCGAACGACGTGCCCCAGTTCTACCTGGCGAGCGACGAAGACTCGGTGGTTTATGAACCGTGCCTGCTCGGCCTCGCCGAGGTCGCCTACATGGATCGACGGACGAAACAGGAGCTCCACTCCGACGAGGTGAGCCTGCTGCTCCCTCTCGACGAAGAGATGATCAAGGTCGACTGGGAGGACGCAGAGGAGGCCGGCCTCGACGAGCGCGACCTCGAACGCGATAGCTTCGAGGGAGGCGGCTACGGAGGTCTGCCGACGAAGGCGACGAAGGCCCGCTCGTACACGAGCTGGACGCGCTCTCTCGCCGACCATCTCTACCGAAATCGGTCTCTCGATCTGTTCAAGAGCGCCGCGTTCAAGATCGTCTCGGAACCGGGCGAAAGCGAGCGCGACTTCCGCGTCCGGCTCGCCGAGCTCGCACGAGAGAAGCGCGACCTCGAAGTAGAGAAGCTGCGGAAGAGGCACGCGAGCAAGGTCGACACGCTCGAGGAGCGCATCCGCAAAGCGCAGCAGGCGGTGGAGAAGCAGCGCGAGCAGGCAGGCTCGGCGAAGCTCAAAGCGGCGATCGCGGCCGGCGCGAGCCTGCTGTCGGCATTTACCGGGCGCAAGCGCCTCAGCTACACCACGATCACAAAGGCCGGCAGCGCGATCAAGGGTTGGAGCGGTGCCTCCGAGCAGTCGCAGGACGTCGACCGCGCAAGAGAGACCGTGGAGGCTCTTACAGAGCAGCTGGAAGAGCTCAATGGGGAATTTCAGGCCGAGCTCGAGGCTCTCGGAGAGCGGACCGACGCGCTCGCCGAGGAGTTCGAGATTGTCGCCGTCCGCCCACGCAAGACGGACGTCGAGGTCCACCTGGTGGCGCTCTTGTGGCGGCCGAGCTAGCGAAAGCTCAGCGCTCGATCCAGTAGTTCGGCGCTTCCTTCGTGATCACCACGTCGTGAGCGTGGCTCTCTTTGAGGCCGGCGGCGCTGATCTGGATGAACCTGGACTCCGTGCGGAGCTTGTCGATCGTCTCGCATCCAGAGAGACCCATCCCGGAGCGCAGTCCACCGACGAGCTGTGGCAGCATCTGATGGAGGCTGCCCTTGAACGGCACCATGCCCTCGATCCCCTCCGGGACCATCTTGCTCAGCTGGCCTTCGCCCTCCTGGAAATACCGATCCGCGCTGCCCTTGGACATCGCGGAGAGCGAGCCCATGCCTCGGTGCGCCTTGAAGGTCCGCCCCTGGTAGAGGATCGTCTCGCCCGGACTCTCTTCGGTACCGGCGAAGAGGGAGCCGATCATCACTGAGTGCGCGCCGGCGGCGATCGACTTGGTGATGTCGCCGGAGAACTTGATTCCACCGTCGGCGATGACCGGGATGCCGGCCTCGGCGGCGGCGCGTACACAGTCGGCGATGGCGGTGATCTGGGGCATGCCCGCACCGGTCACGATGCGGGTGGTGCAGATCGAGCCCGGTCCGATTCCGACCTTGACGGCATCGACGCCCCGCTCCACGAGAGCCCGTGATCCGGCCTCGGTGCCAACGTTGCCGGCGATGATTCGCGCCTCGGGGAAGCGCTCTCGAAGCGTTGCAACGGCGTCTAGAACACCCGTGCTGTGGGCGTGCGAGGAATCCATGATCAGAACGTCGACCTGAGCGTCGATGAGGGTCTGAGCGCGGTCGAGATAATCACCCGCCGCGCCGATCGCCCCGCCCACGCGAAGGCGGCCGAGAGAGTCCTTGCAGGCGTTGGGGAACTTGATCGTCTTCTCGATGTCCTTGACCGTGATGAGACCGGTCAGGTTGTTGGCGTCATCGACGACAAGGAGCTTTTCGATGCGGTGCTCGTGGAGGACGGCCTTGGCCTCCTCCAAGGTTGTGCCCGGCGGTACCGTGATGAGCTTCTCTCGCGTCATCACTTCGCCGATCGTCCGATCGTGGTTGGTCTCGAAGCGCAGATCTCGGTTCGTGAGGATGCCTACGAGACGGCCCTCGGCGTCGGTCACTGGAACCCCGGAGATCTTGTAGTGCGCCATCATCCCCAGCGCCTCGTGGATCTTCTGCTCGGGCCGCATGGTCATCGGGTCGACGATCATGCCGGCCTCGCTGCGCTTCACGCGGTCGATCTCTGCGCCCTGCTCGTCGATCGACATGTTCTTGTGAATGACGCCGACGCCACCCTCTTGGGCAAGCGCGATGGCGAGTTGCGCCTCGGTGACGGTGTCCATCGCTGCAGCGACGATCGGGATCGTCATTTCGATGCCGCGGCAGAGTGGAGTTCGGAGATCGACGTGGTTCGGGTGTACCGCCGAGTAGGCGGGCTCGATCAGTACGTCGTCGAAGGTGAGGCCGGGTCGGGTCCTGCTCATGCCTGGGCTCCGTGACATTTCTTGTACTTCTTGCCCGAGCCGCAGGGACAGGGCTGGTTGCGCCCGACCTTCTCGTCTTTGCGAACAACCGTCTTGACGGTTGGAGGCTGTGACGCCTTGGGCGGCGCGCTAAATCGGAACGGCTGGGCCTCGCCCTCTTGCCGCCGGCGCTGTCGCTGCTCCTCGAGCTGCTCCTCGGAAACCGGCTGGAAGCGGAAGAGGTCTTTGGCGATGGTGTCCTCGATCCGCTCGGTCATCGCCTCGAAGAGCTCGTAGCTCTCCCGCTTGTACTCCTGCTTCGGGTCCCGCTGGCCGTAGCCGCGCAGGCCGATGCCCTCCTTGAGGTGATCCAAAGCCAGGAGGTGATCTTTCCAAGCCAGGTCGACCGTTCGCAGCATCACGTGACGTTCGAACATCTCCATGAGGTCGGGACCGAGACGTTCGCTCTTGTTTCGGTACTTGGTCTCGACGAGCTGCCTGAGCTGCTCTCGGAGCTCGTCGATGCCAAGCGTGTCCAGATCGATGCCCGACTCCCCGAGCGGCATGTTGAAGTAGGCGAGGAAGTCGGTCGATACCTCGGTCAGATTCCAATCCCGAGGGTCGGCCTTCTCGGGGCAGTGGTTGTCGAGAATGAAGTCGACCAGATCGCCGGCAATTCGGAGAACATAGTCTTGGCCCTCTCGTCCCTGTTGAATGTCGCTGCGCAGCCGGTAGATCTCGGTGCGCTGCTTGTTCATCACGTCGTCGTACTCGAGCAGTTGTTTCCGGATCTCGAAATTCCGGCCCTCCACCTGCTTCTGCGCCCGCTCGATCGCTTTGGAGACCATGCCGTGCTCGATCGCTTCACCCTCTTCCATGCCGAGCCGGCCCATCAACCCTTGAATGCGATCGGAGCCGAAGATCCGCATGAGATCGTCTTCGAGCGAGAGATAGAAGCGAGAGGAGCCGGGATCTCCCTGCCGTCCCGAGCGACCTCGCAGCTGGTTGTCGACGCGTCGCGCTTCGTGCCGCTCGGTGCCGAGAATGTGGAGGCCGCCGGCCGTGAGTACGTCCTTGCGCTCCTGCTCACAGAGCGCCGTGTACTTCTCCAGGGCCGCGTCGTAGACCTCGGGCTCTTTCTCGGGATCCGCCTCGGACCGAGCGAGTCCCTCGGGGTTGCCACCCAACACGATGTCCGTGCCGCGACCTGCCATGTTGGTCGCCACGGTGACGGCACCCTTCCGCCCCGCCTGCGCCACGATGGACGCCTCCTTCTCGTGGAACTTGGCGTTCAGAACCACGTGCGGAACACCGCGACGCTTGAGGAGCTTCGAGAGCAGCTCACTGGTTTCGATCGAGACGGTGCCGACCAGAGACGGCTGGCCGATGGCGTGCTTCTCGGCGATCTCTTCCGACACCGCCTCCCACTTCTCGCGGGCGGTTCGATAGACGACATCGGCGTGGTCTTCGCGGACCATCGGTCGGTTGGTGGGGATCACCACCACGTCGAGGTCGTAGATTTCGCCGAACTCGGTCGCCTCGGTCTCGGCGGTACCGGTCATACCAGCGAGCTTGTCGTACATCCGGAAGTAGTTCTGGAAGGTGATCGTCGCCAGCGTCTGGTTCTCGCGCTCGATCCGGACCCCCTCCTTCGCCTCGACCGCCTGATGCAGTCCGTCGGACCAGCGTCTGCCCGGCATCATGCGGCCGGTGAACTCGTCGACAATGACTACCTGTCCGTCCTTGATGAGGTAATCGACGTCGCGCTTGAACAGGTGGTGCGCCCGCAGCGCCTGGCTGACGCCGTGGTTGAGCTCGACGTTCTCGATGTCGTAGAGATTGTCGATGCCCAGGATCTTCTCGACTGATCCAGCGCCCTCTTCCGTGAGGGTCGTGGTTTGGGCCTTCTCGTCGACCAGGAAGTCGCCGGTTGTCGTCTTCGAGCCGTCCTCGTGCTCGATCTCCTCGCCCCGCGTGAGTTTGGGGATGACGCCGTTGAGTCGGTAGTACTTGTCGATCGAGTCTTCCGAGGGACCGGAGATGATCAGCGGCGTCCGCGCCTCGTCGACCAGAATCGAGTCGACCTCGTCGACGATCGCGTAGTGGTGCTCGCGCTGCACCTTGCTCCCGAGATCGAACTTCATGTTGTCGCGCAGGTAGTCGAAGCCAAACTCGTTGTTGGTGCCGTAGGTGATGTCCACGGCATAGGCGGCGCGTCGCTCCTCGTCCGTCAACCCGTGTTGCACACAGCCGGTCGTCAGCCCGAGGAAGCGATAGATCTGGCCCATCCACTCCGCATCACGTCGGGCGAGGTAGTCATTGACCGTGACCACGTGCACGCCCTTGCCGGCAAGTGCGTTCAGATAGACCGGCAGCGTCGCCATGAGGGTCTTCCCCTCACCGGTTTTCATCTCGGCGATCTTGCCTTCGTGCAGGACCATGCCGCCCATTAACTGGACGTCGTAGTGACGCTGTTGGACGGTTCTGCGCGCCCCTTCGCGGACCACGGCAAACGCCGGAATCAGCAGGTCGTCGACCGAGGCGCCCTGGTCGATCTGCTCACGGAACTCGACCGTCTTTCCGCGGAGCTCGTCGTCCGAGAGCTTCTCGAGCCCGGCTTCCAACTCGTCGATCGCAGCCACGACGGGCTGCATTCGTTTTACGTCGCGCTCGTGTTTGCTACCGAAGACCTTGGAGAGAACTTGATTCAGCATTTGGGTACACGCATCCTGGTGAGGTCAGGCACGCCTCACGGGAGTGAAACAGGCGGAGTGTAGCAGGGTATTCCCCGGCTCCTGATCGGCGTCTGGGCGCTGGTGAAGCCGGTCGCCTAGCCGGCGGGGCTCTCGAGGAGATAGGCGATGGGATTCACCGCCCGGCCGTCCTCGCGCACCTCGTAGTGGAGGTGGTAGCCAGTGGACTTCCCTGTGCTTCCGACCCGTCCGATCGGATCGCCTCGGCGAACTCGCTGGCCCGGCTCTACGTCGATGCTCGACAGATGCCCGTAGCGAGTGACCAATCCGTAGCCGTGCGAGACGTAGACCGCCTTGCCGAGTTGCCCCATCCGCTCGGCGGTGATGACGACGCCGTCGGCGGTCACCCGAACCGGGCGCCCTGGTGCGGTCGAGATGTCGACCCCCTGGTGCAGCGAGCGCTTTCCGGTGACCGGATCGCTACGGTAGCCGAAGCCGCTCGTCAGAATGCCGCGAACCGGTGTAATCGCCGGGGTAGCGGAAATCCAACGGCGACGCTCGTCCAGCGCTTCGCCGACCCGACCGAGATCGCCACTCAGCGACTCGGATCGCTCAGACAGGCCGAGGAGGCCCGCCGGCTCCGGCTGATTGGGCCCGCCGATCCCTGCAGTCTGCCCGGCCTCGACGCTCTCGAGCCCGGCAACGATCGCCAGCTCGCGAGTCTTGCTCTCGAACTGATCCAGCTGATTCTCGAGCTCGCGAATGCTGTCTTCGAACGAGCCGTTGACCTGCCGGAGGCTCTCGTTCTCCGTTCGGACACGATCGAGCTCAGCTCGATCGATCGTATTTGTGAAGAACGACCAGGTCGTGAACAGCGAGCCGATGAAGAGGACGGCAAAGGTGCCGCCCAGGATTCCGAGCTGGCGATTGGTGATTCGCCACTTTCGGAAACGTGCACGCGCATGCGGCACGAAGATAACGGTGTGGTGCTTAAGCCCCATCCGGTCTTAGTTTTTAGAACGGTTTTCCGTGAGGATTGCAACAGCCCGCGCTGCTCAGGACGGGCGTATTGTACTTTCTGTTCCGTCGATGTCAACTGAAAATGCCACTGTTCATGCAGCGAAATCGGCGTTTTGCGGGCTCGCGGGGCAGAAAGGCGGCGAGCTCTCGAGCGACGAAGGTACGATCGGGACATGAGACCGAAGAACGCACTTGCGGCCGGGCTCGCGGTGTCGGTGCTTGCGATCGCCAGCGCGGGGGCGAGCGACTGGCCACAGCATCGCGGACCCAGCCGCCACGGGACCAGCAGCGAAACAGACCTTTTGACCACCTGGGGTGCGGACGGGCCGCGCCACGTGTGGCGTCGGTCGATCGGGCCCGGCTACTCGGGTGTCGCCGCGGCCGGCGACCGGCTCTACACGATGGCCTCCGAAGGTGGGGAAGAGAAGGTTCTCTGCCTCGACGCCGCAACAGGCGCGACGGTGTGGGAGGTGACGCTCGGCGAGAGCAAAACCTCGGACTTGGGCGACACCGGTCCCCGCACGACGCCAACCCTCGACGGAGATCGGCTTTACACAGCCTCGTCGGCCGGGACGATCGTCGCCCTGTCGCGCGCGGACGGCGAGCTGCTCTGGAAGAGGGAGTTCGGCGGTGACGCGCCACGCTTCGGCTACTCGGTGTCGCCCTTGGTCGACGGCGACCTCCTCGTTCTCGAGCTCGGAGCGACTGCTGAGGTGCCCGGAGTCGTGGCGCTCGACAAACGTACGGGAGAGGAGCGCTGGAGCGCGCTCCAGGGGCCGTCGGGCTACTCCTCGCCGATCGCGGTCGAGATCGGAGGCGTTCGACAGTACGTATTCTTCCGGAGGGTGGGCAACGAAGTCGTCTCGCTGTCGACCGCGGGCGACGTCCTCTGGAAGCACTCGACGGCGGCTTTGGCCGTCATCACTACGCCGATCTTCTACCCTCCGGATCGGATCTTCGTCGCCAGCGCCGACGACGGCTTCGGCGGATCGATGTTGAAGATCGCCAACACCGAGGAGGGGTTCGGGGTCGAGGAGCTTTGGAACGAGCGCCTCATGAGGAACCACTTCAACACCGCGGTCCTGGTGGGCGGCCATCTGTACGGCTTCGACAACGGCACCTTCCGTTGTCTCGATGCCGAAACTGGAGAACGTCTCTGGTCCAAGAGAGGGTTTGGCAAGGGCTCGCTCATCGCCGCCGGGGATCTGCTGTTTGTCCTGAGCGACGGAGGCGTCGTGGCTCTGGTCGAGGCGACGCCCGAGAGATACAACGAACTGAGCCGAGCGCAGGCCACCACCGGTCGCGCCTGGACCGCGCCAAGCCTCTCCAACGGCCGCCTCTACCTGCGCGACTTCGACGAGCTGGTGAGCCTGGAGGTCGGCCGACCATCGCTCGAAGCGCCTCACACCGAAGAGGGGAGACAACCTTGAGTCGACTGTGGACCTGCGCGCTTGTGTCGCTGGTACTTCTGCCAAGCGGTGCGCTCGCAGAGGGAGAGTTGAGCGCCGACGAGATCGTCGCCCGGTACGTGGAAGCCCGGGGAGGCGAGGACCGCTGGTCTGAAGCGACGTCGATCCACATGCGCGGGATCTATGCGACCTTCTCCGACCATGAGGCGTTCGAACTCGTGCGCGCATCGGGCGATCGCTATCGGCTCGACTTCCGGGTCCTCGGCGGCGAGGCGATCCGAGCCCG
Source organism: Candidatus Multivoradales bacterium (assembly GCA_965212505.1). Taxonomy (GTDB): domain Bacteria; phylum Acidobacteriota; class Thermoanaerobaculia; order Multivoradales; family JAHEKO01; genus JAHEKO01. Next base: position 2,130,601 of record OZ243123.1, on the reverse strand, counting down.
AGACGCGCAGGGCCCCTGGTGGCGTCACCCGCTCCTCCAGCCGGAGACTGCGCGACTCGAAGACGGGCCCTACAAGGCGCTGGTCGAACGGGAGTCTCTCTTCATTCCGCCGCTCTTCCCTTCGAACGCTCTCGGCGTGGCGGTGGAGTTCGTCGGCCACTCCGAGGTCGACGGGATTCCGGTGCTCGAGCTCCTGGTCCGCCTGCCTGGCGAGGCGGAGGAGCATTGGTACCTCGACCCGGACACCTACCTCGAAGTTGCGATCGATAGTCAGGTCAACGACTTCACCCAATCGGCGGACCCGATGCGCCAGCGAGCGTTCTTCGACGACTTTCGAGAGATCGGCGGGTTGATGCTGCCGTTCCGCGTCGAATACGAGTTCGGGCACCGCCTCGAAAGCATGACCGTAGAGGCCGCCTCGGTGGGTGAGCCGTTCGAGGAGACTCGTCTCAGTCCACCGGCGCAAGCTGCCCCTTCGGAATAGGCTCGTGAACAAATTCTGCAAGAGCAGCGCCCAGGCGATGATGATCGCGCTCGTTCTTGGCTTCGGCCCGGGAGCCGCCCGTGGGGAGGAGCCCACCGAGGAGGAGACGATTGAGCGCATCGTCGAGCTTCGGAACGAGCTGGCGCGCCTCGAGGCCGGCCTTTCAGAGGCGGCCCAGGCCGCGCTCGAAGCGCGTCTTCGGGAGTTGGGTCAGACGCCGGACGTGGAACCGCCGCCACCGGGGACTCCCCTCACACCCGTCGAGCCCAAACCGCCCGAGGTCGACTCTGAGCCGCTACCCTCGAAGCCAGAGCAGCTGTCGGTCCCCGAGCCCGACGGCCCGGTTCGTGCGAGGTGCGGGACCTTGGGCATTCTCGATACCAACGGCGACGGGGTCGTCAGCGGCGCCGACCGCAACTGGCGTTACCTCGCCCTCTGGAAGGACGACGGCAACGGTTCGATCGAGGAGTCGGAACTGAAGTCGCTCTTCGAACACGGCATTCGCAAGATCGGCGTACGTCTCGTTAGTTACACGAACGCCAAAGACGTCGACGGCGCCATCTGGGTCGAAGACCGCATCTTCTTCGAACTTCCGGGCCGCCGCGGAAGAGCTGTGCTGGTGATCGAGGCGGGCCGCCTGGCTCGGAGCGAACAGCTCTGGCTCGAGAACTCGACCGGCTCAAGAGTCCTCGACACCGCGCCGCTCGAACGCGGCCTCCGTTGGGTCGACGTGGAGTTTGGGTCGACCGACGCCTTCTGCGGCTAGTCTGCGGGAACGATCGCTTCCGCTTCGATTTCCACCAGGTACTCGTCGCCGATGACGCCCGAGTGAACCATGGTATTCGCCGGCTGCACCGACGCAAAGCGCTCTCCGTGCGCTCGGGCGACAGGCTCCCAATCGGCGCCCGGAGGGACGAAGATCCGCGTCCGGACGACGTCTCGAAGCTCGCCTCCGAGCGACTGGATCGCCCCTTCGAGCTTGTCGATGACGAAGTGCGTCTGCGACGCCGGATCGGAACCACCGATCGCGAGTTGGCCGTGGGTTGCGGTGGTCCCGGACACGAGGACCCGCTGCCCGACTCGAACAGCTCGGCTGAAGCCGGCCAGGTCCTCCCAAACCGTGCCGCTGAGAGCCAGCGTCCGGTCTCCGAGTTTGCGGGTCGCAAACGGGGCGGGCATCTTGTCGACGTGGTGACTCAAATCGCCCGAAGCGGTCAGGAAGGGCGGTCGTCGATACTCGTCGCCGCAGTCGCCGGGAATCGGTTCTAGCTCGTCCGCAGCTCGTTCGATCTCCCTCACATCGTCGGCGTCCAACTCGAGCTCGAGAACCCGCAGGTTTTCGTGGATGTGCTCGCTCGCTCCCAGGCGTGCGCCGACGATCACCGCGGAGACGCCCGGCTGGTCGAGGACCCAGCGAACGGCGACGTTGGCAATCGAGGCCCCGCGACGCTGAGCCACCCGGTCGAGGGTGGCGAGAAGCCGCTGGAGGCGTTCCCAGCCGCCGGCAACGTCGAGGAAACGCGAATACTTCATCTGCGACCAGGTCTCCAGGGTTGCCGCGTCGGGTTCGGGCATGCCGAGATAACGATCGGTCAGGAAGCCGCCGGCCAGGGTGCCGTAGGCGAGCAGGCCGACGCCCCGCTGGCGGCAGAGCTCCAACATGCCCTGACAGGGCCGTCGGTCGAGGAGTGAGAAGCACACCTGGTTCGAAACGATCTCGATCCCGGTCTCGAGCAACATGCGCAGATGAGCCGTGTCGACGTTGGTCAGTCCGAGGTGGCGCAAGAGCCCCTCGGCCCGGAGCGTTTCGAGCTGCAGGAGTGAGTCGAGGTAGGTCGCGTCCGAATATCGCCAAGCATGGAACTGGAGGAGGTCGAGTTGGGTGACGCCGAGGCGCTCCTGGGCTCGTTGGACCGCCTCCCGCGTCTCCTCGAGCGTGGTGGCGCCGGGTGTCGGCACCCACTTGGTGAGCAGACGGACATCGGGCTCGCGTTGGCGGAACTCGCCTGCGATGAGCTCGGCGGAGCCGTAGTGGTCCGCCATGTCGAACGCGTCGAGTCCAGCTTCGAAGTAGGGGACCATCGCGTCGACCGCCTGCGCTCGATCGAGGTCGCGGCCATCTCGCTCCAGGTCGGCAATCTGCCAGAGCCCAGTGACAATTCTGGGGATCAGTAGCCCTTCAGCCAGCTCTACACGCTCCATCTCGTCTCCTCTGCTAGGGTCCCGATCCTACTCGCGTCTCGCCTTCGGGGCGCGGTCAGGGGAGTAGGACCGATGAGCGAGCAACAGATCTTCAAACCGCCCGGCTACGGCGCCCTCAGCCCCTATCTAATTGTCGAGGGGGCGGAGCGCCTCTTCGATTTCTTGGTAGAGACCTTCGGCGGCAAGGTCGACGACCGTACCCTCGAAGAGAGCGGGGTAGTGCGTCACGGCGCAGTGCAGATCGGTGATTCGATGGTCGAGTTCACGGAGGCTCGGCCCGACTGGCCCGTCTCCAACGCCTCCGTGCACGTCTACGTACCCGACACCGACGCTACGTACGAGCGAGCGATCGAGCGTGGAGCCGAGTCGCTCTACGAGCCGGCGGACATGCCCTACGGCGAACGGAGCGCAGGCATCAAGGATCCGACCGGCAATAGCTGGTTCATCGCCACCTATACCGGAGCCGTAGACGAAGCCTAGTCCTCTCGCTCCAAGGGCTCGAGTCGCCGCTGCGCGTTTGCGAGCTCTCGCTCGGTTCGATCGACGACCCGTTGGGCCGCGTCGAGGTCGCCCTTCGCCTGGCGACGCTCTACATCACGCTGGTGCGCCTCCTCGCGAAGACCCGCCGCGCGAGCCTCGGCTGCTCGTGCGTTCTTTTCGGCCTGCGCGGCTCGCTTCGAGGCTTGATCGACTCGACGGAGCGTCGCGCCACGCTTGCGCCGTGCGGCGGCGACATCCTTCTTGGCCTGGTCGCGTAGTGTGCGCGCCTCGCGGAGCTTCTTTTTCCGCAAGGCTTTGTCCTTGGCGGGAGCGGTAGCAGCCTTGCGGGCCTTTACAACGGAGCCTGGTGCGAGGCTGGCTCCGAGCAGCGCGTCGAAGCCGGCGGGCTCGAGCGCTTCCACGAGACGTCCGGGCCGAAGGGAGAGCGTTCCCCTCGTGTTGGCGATCGCCTCCAGGGTCCGCGTGACCTTGACGCGGAGCGCCGGCGTCCACCTACTACCCGCCTCACCGGCGATCTCTTCCGCGTGACGGAGAAGCTCCGTCAATGAGCGCCGGCGTCTCCCTAACGCCTCTGCTGACGGCGCGGTGCCGCTCTCGAGCGCGCGAAACTGAGCCTGAGCGGCGCGGCGAAGCGCATCGAAGTCCTTGCGATGCTCGAAGTAGAGGTGGTTGACGATCCAAGCGGGAATCGACGGCTTGCGGAGACTCTGGATCTCTTGGGCTCGGTCGCGACGCCCCTGCGACCGGAGCTCTTTGGCGAGCCCATTTCGGGCAGCGGTGAACTCGGAGAGGGGGAGGCGATAGAGGTCGTCGACCCTCGACACGGCTCCATGGTCCCATATCGGCGGTGCTACGCTGCGCCGCCTGATGGAGGTACCGGAAGAGGGGCGATCGTCGGGCGTCGCGCGGGAGGTGCGCGAGTTGCTGACACTCGCGGGGCCGCTCATTGCAGCGCAGCTCTCCGGTACGGCCTCGAATTTTGTCGACACCGTGATGGCGGGCCGCCTCGGCCCGGAGGCGCTCGGCGCCGTTGCTGTCGGTGCCAGCACGTGGATGACGTTGACCTTGACCGCGACCGGCGTGTTGAGCGCGATCCCCCCTTCGGTAGCTCAGTTCCGAGGCGCCAACCGTTTGGACGAGGTCGCGCCACTGACGAGACAGGGCTACTGGATCGCCGCGGCGCTGGCCGTGTTGTCGATCTGGCTGCTTCGCTCGCTGACCCCTCTCCTGCTTGCGCTGGGCATCGAGCCCACGCTTGCCACCGAGATCCAGGGGTACCTCGACGCGCTCTCGTGGGGTATGCCCGGTCTCTACGGCTATCTCGTGTTGCGTCTGATGAGCGAGGGCCTCGGCTTGACGCGGCCCGCGATGTACTTCGGGATTCTCGGCGTCGGGGTGAACGTCGTGGCGAACTCCGCCCTTATGTTCGGCCGTTGGGGCTTTCCAGAGCTCGGCGTCGTCGGCTGCGGCTATGCAACGAGCTTTGTCGTCTGGCTTCAGTTCGTCGGCCTGGCCGTCTACGTGAGTCGCCACCCGGCCTATCGGCCGGTCCAGGGTGTGGTGGGCGTGAGCGCACCGGACAAAGAGCGCCTCCGGGAGCTGATTCGGGTCGGAATACCTATCGGGGGTTCGATCTTCGTCGAGTCGAGTCTATTCAGCAGCGTCTCCTTTCTGATGGCCACTCTGGGCGCTCTCGCCGTCGCGGCGCACCAGATCGCCATCAACTTCGTGGCGATCACCTTCATGATCCCGCTGGGGCTCGCCATGGCGATCACCGTGCGGGTCGGCCATGCACGTGGAGCCGCGGATCCCGTGGCGGTCCGTCGTCGCGGCGTGGTCGGCATGGCGGTCGCGGTTCTTGTCCAGTTCGTGTCGGCGGGAGTGATGTTTGCGATACCCGGACGGATCGTTTCGATCTATACAACAGACCCGGAGGTGTCTCGAGCCGCGATCGGCCTGCTCTTGCTCGCGGCGATCTTTCAGTTCTCCGACGGACTCCAGGTGAGTGCAGCCGGCGCGCTTCGAGGCCTCAAAGACACAAAGGTCCCCATGCTGATCACTGTTCTTGCCTACTGGGTCATCGGCTTTCCGCTCGGGTATCTCCTCGGTTTTGGGCACGGTCTAGGCGCGAAGGGAATGTGGATCGGGTTGATCGCCGGCCTCACTGTCGCTTCCGTGTTCCTGCCTTGGCGCTTCCATCGCCTGTCGAAAGAGAGCCACCCCGGCTGACCCTTGGCGGCCTCCGGTCCGCCTGCTAGAGTCGCGGGCAACGATAAGTACGCAGCAACGAAGAGTTTTTCTTGAACTTGAGCTGGGCACCGAGCTTAAACGCCGACGCGCAGTGGGGCGCGTGCGCCTGGAGGGCGTCTAGATGAACGCACGAATCGGTCTCGTACTCTCGATTGGACTCGTCATCAGCTGTTCCGTGGCCTTCGCACAGCCGCGAGCACCACAGCCGAACGTCAGTGCTCTGGGCGACCCGAATCGAGTACCCGCGGAGGGGCTGCAGCCCACTCTGACCAAGCTCTTCGTTCCAAACGAGATCGGCCCAGGAAGCGCATCGACGCTCCAGTTCAGGATCGACAACCCTGATTCCGTCCCGGTTGCAGAGGTCGCCTTCACCGACACGCTGCCGACTTCGCCTGCGTCGATGCTCGTGGCGGCCGTACCGGCTGTCAGCTCCGACTGCGGAGGCACGGTCACGGCGACGCCTGGCAGCGGCTCGATTTCGCTGGTCGACGGCATGGTGGGCGCATTCAGCGACTGCACGATCACGGTCGACGTGACCGCGCCTACTACCGGCGTCTACATGAACACAACCTCCGACCTCACGTGGGAAGACGGGGGCATCAGCTCGCCGGCCACAGACGATCTGACGGTTGCGACCAACCGACCGGGCTTCTCCAAGTCCTTCGCCCCTGCGGCCATCCCCTTGGGAGGGCGCAGCACGTTGACCTTTCTCGTCGATAACTCCATGAACGCGTCGTTGATGAGGAATCTGACCTTCACGGACAATCTGCCTGCCGGTCTGGTCGTGGCGTCGCCCGCGAACACCTTCAACGACTGCGCCTCCGGGTTCTTCACCACGGGCAACCTCGTGGCCGTCCCTGGAACCTCGGTGATCTCTCTCGCCCCGTTGCCCGGGCTAGCCACGGGGGCGGTTGGGGCCGGAGCGACCTGCACCGTCAGGGTTGACGTCGTGGCGACCGGCGCCGGCATGCTCGGCAATACAACCAGTGACTTCACTTCCTTTGACGGCGTTTTCACGACCCGAAGTTCCGGAAAGGCAAGTGCGCTTCTCGACGTGAGCATCGACGTCCTGAGCCTCCGCAAGGAGTTCCTCAGCGACCCGGTTCCGGCGGGCGGTCAGGTGACGCTCGAGTTCACCATCAACAACTTCGATCGCAACTTCGTTGCGACGAACCTGGCCTTTTCCGACGATCTCGATCTCACGCTGACCGGCCTGGTTGCCAGCGGCCTCCCTGCCGCGGACGTCTGCGGAACGGGTTCCCTGCTCTCCGGTACGAGCCTTCTCAGCTTCACCGGCGGCAACCTGCCACCGGAAGGCACCTGCACCTTCAGCGTCACCCTGGATATCCCATCGACGGCGGTGACCGGCAACTACACGAACACCACCAGTCAGATCTCCGGTGACGTTGGCGGTTCGCCCGAGACGGGGGCCGCCGCCTCAGACGATCTCTTCGTCTCGCCGGCGCCCATTCTGACCAAGAGCTTCACGGACGATCCGGTAGGCGCCGGAGACTCGGTCACGCTCAACTTCGAGATTCAGAACACGAGTGCTAGCTCGACCGCGACCGACCTCTCCTTCACGGACGAGCTCACGCTGCTGCTGCCATTCCCTCTCTCCGTGACCCTTCCGAGCACTCCATGCGGCGCGGGATCGTCGATGTCAGTGATCTTCCTCGACATCGAGGAACAGGCGCTACTGCTGAGCGCCGGCACGCTCGATCCAGGAGCGAGCTGCAGCTTCGACGTTCTCATCGACATCCCAGCGGGCTTCCCGCCGGGCCTCTACCTGAATGAGACCTCTGCAATCACCGGCACGATCGACGGCGCACCGGTGGTTGGTCTCCCGGCGACCGACACACTCGAGGTAGCTGGAGCCCCCGATCTGACCAAGGACTTCACCGACGATCCGGTGCTTCCGGGTGACACGGTCACGCTGGAGTTCACTCTCCAATACAGCCTGAACGCGGCTTCTGACGCGACGGCGATCGCCTTTACCGATAATCTGGACGCCGCACTTTCGGGATTGGCTGCGATCGGGCTGCCCCTCAACGACGTTTGCGGCGTGGGCTCTCAGATCACGGGAACCACCACTCTCGCCTTCACCGGCGGCACGCTCGCTCCAGGCGGATCGTGCTCCTTCTCGGTCCCGCTGCAGGTGCCGGGGGGGGCACCAGCCGGTACCCATACGAACATCACCAGCGCCGTGACGACAACTGTCGGTGGTGTTGCCGTCACAGGACTTCCCGCCACTGCCGACCTCTTGATCGGTGGTCTCGAGCTGTCGAAGGAGTTCACCGACGATCCGGTCCTTCCGGGCGGCCAGGTCACGCTCGAGTTCACGATCGAGAACATGAGTGCTACTGAGACCGGAACCGGTATTCTCTTCACGGACACGCTCAGCACCGTGCTCCCAGGACTGGCTGCGGATGCAGGCAGCTTGCCCGCGACTCCGTGTGGAGCAGGCTCCTCGATCAGCGGGACGACCTTCCTGATCTTCGTGGGCGGAACTCTCGGTCCACTCGAAACGTGCACGTTCTCCGTCACGCTCGACGTCCCGGCGGGTGCAGCGGTCGATACCTACCAGAACGTCACGTCGGCAATGACCGCAACCTTCGGCGGGGGAGTCGTAGTCTTCGAGCCCGCTGACGACGTGCTGATCGTCGACGACAGCCGATTGTCGTTCCAGAAGGAGTTCATCGACGATCCGGTCGCTCCTGGCGAGAATGCGACTCTGCGCTTCACAATCAGTAATCTCGATCTGGCGAGCACGGTCAGCGACATCACCTTCACGGACGACCTCGACGCGACGCTCACAGGTCTCGTGGCGACCGGCCTACCGGTAAACGATGTCTGTGGCTCCGGCTCTGTGGTCAGCGGGACAAGCACCGTGACACTGACAGGGGGCACGGTCGCAGCGGGCGCAAATTGCGTATTCGATGTGACGGTCACCGTGCCGATGACGACGCCGGGCGGAACCATCGCCACCAATACCACCAGCACAATCTCCGGCACGCTCGGTGGCCTCCCGGTCAGCGGCAACGCCGCAACGGACGACCTGCGAGTGGACAGCCTCGTCTTCACCAAGGCCTTCGATGGGCCGACGACGGCAACCGGCACGGCGGTGTTGAGCTTTACGATCGAAAACCAGGCATCCACCGCGGTCTCGGAACTCCAGTTCTCCGACGATCTCGACAGCGTCGTCACCGGGCTCGTGGCGACCGGCTTGCCACTCAGCGACGTCTGTGGTGCCGGCTCAAGCATTTCCGGCACCGGATTCCTCACATTCACCGACGGCAATATTGGTCCGGGCGGCTCCTGCACGTTCATGGTCGACGTCCTGGTGCCGGGTACCGCGACGGCGGGCACGTTCCCGAACGTGACCAGCGACCTTCAGATCGCGGGCCTGCCGGTAGCCGACCCAGCTACAGCGGACCTGCTGATCGAGCCGGCGCCGACCTTCGCCAAGGTGTTCGTTCCCGACAGCATCGTGGCGGGTGCGATTTCGACGCTCACGTTCACCATCGACAACAGCGCATCGGCTCTCGCGGCAACCGCCCTCGACTTCACCGACAACCTGCCGGCAAACCTGGTGGTCGCGGCGCCGTCGAATGCGAGCACAACCTGTACCGGGGGAACCGTGACAGCCGCGACCGGCGGAGCGGTCATCTCCTACACCGGCGGTTCTGTCGCCGCGGGAGCGAGCTGCACGCTCGAGGTCGATGTCACAAGCGTCCTCGCCGGTGCCTACGTCAACCTGACCGGCGACCTCACGTCGTCTTCCGGCAACAGCGGCACTGCCACCGAGACCTTGACGGTCACGCCACCGCCGCCACCTCTCTTCAGCAAGGTCTTCATTCCCGACACGATGGTGGCCGGCGACATCTCGACTCTCGCCTTCACGATCGACAACGGCGGGTCGCTGGTCGACGCGACCGCTCTCGACTTCACCGACAACCTGCCTGCAGGGGTGGTCGTCGCGAGTCCAGCCAACGTTTCGACTACCTGTACCGGCGGCACACTGACCGCGGTCCCGGGAACCGGGGTGATCTCCTACAGCGGCGGCACGATCGCAGCCGGCGCCTCGTGCGCAATCCAGGCGGACGTCACGAGCGTCCTGGCCAACACCTACGTGAACGTGACCGGTGACCTCACGTCGTCCTCCGGGAGCAGCGGTACAGCGACCGATACCCTGGTGGTGACGCCGCCGCCGGCACCACTCTTCTCGAAGACCTTCGCGCCGGACTCGATCTTCGCGGGTGAGATCAGCGTGCTCACCTTCACCATCGACAATACGGTGGCGCTCGTCGACGCGACCGCGCTCGACTTCACCGACAGTCTTCCCGCGAACCTCGTCATCGCGACGCCCGCTAACGCAGCGACGACCTGCGTCGGAGGCACTCTCACAGCGGCCGCGGGAAGCGGCACGATCTCGTACACCGGCGGAACCGTGCCGGCTTCGTCGACGTGCACGATCTCGGTGGACACGACGAGCGACATCGGCGCTGTCTACACCAACGTCTCCGGCGACCTTACGTCGTCGTCGGGCAACAGCGGCAACGCGACCGACGACCTGCTGGTCACGGCGCCGCCGCTCTTCGCCAAGGAGTTCTCACCCGACAGCATCATCGCCGAGGGGACGAGCACCCTGACCTTCACGATCGACAACACCGCAAGCACCTTTGACGCGACCGCGCTCGACTTCACCGACAATCTGCCGGCCAGCATGGCCGTCGCCACGCCGCCGAGCGTCACGACCACCTGCACCGGCGGTACGATCACCGCGGTCGCTGGAGCCACGACGATCAGCTACACCGGCGGCACCGTCGGAGCGGGTGCCACCTGCACTCTGGATGTCGACGTGACAAGCGACGAGGGGGGAACGTTTGTCAACGTGACCGGCGACTTGACCTCCTCGGCGGGCAACAGTGGTACCGCCACCGATACCCTCGAGGTCGAGGGGCGGGCGGACCTCGAGCTGACACTCAGCGCGGTCTACGATCCAGCCGTCGCACACACCGTCGAGGTGTACGACGTCAGCGTGACCAACAACGGCCCGTCGACAGCGCTCAACGCGACCGTCGATCAACAGTTGCCGGTCGGCACCTACTTCCTGGGCGCGGAGCCTTCGTCTGTCGGCTGCACCGTCTCCGGAGTCCAGGTCGCCTGCGATCTCGGGGACATCGGCCCAGGCGACACGGTTAACTTGAGCATCGGCGCTTTTGTCGACGCTCGCTTCGACGGCACCCTGTCGAGTGAGGCGCTCACCGGCTCCGACACCGTCGATCCGGACAGCGCAAACGACGAGATGGACGTCGCGACGGCGGTAGCGCCGCCACGAGCCATGATGTCTGCCTACCGCGCGGACGGTACCGAGGTCCTCATAGCTGTCGCGAAGGAAGCCGACGAGACCGTTGGCCTGGTCTTCGCTGAGGCCGCGGGTGGCGGCGACCGTCGGTACAGCGTCACAGCAAGCGGCTTCCGCACCGTGGCGCTGACAGGCGTCTCGAACGTCGGCGGCACCTCGGCAAACGAAGTGGCGGCTCTGGCTTCCGGCTTCGACGGCTCGGTTCTCGTGGAACTGGTCGACGGCGACAGCACGGACTTGCTCGGAAGCTACCCGGTCGCCGGCAGCTGGGTTCCGATCGACATCGTTTCGCTCGACGGCGTCATGGCGATGGCTCCGAGCGAGATCGGCGGAGCTGGGGGAGTGGCTCCGATTCTCGCTCTGCTGCTGGAGAATCTCGCCGACGGCCAGGCCTACATCGTCTACCTGGACGCGACTACCGGTACCCAACTCGTCTCGATGCCGCTCGGCGCAGAGTTCCCGCTCGACCTGGCGGTCATCGGCAATGTGACCGGGTCGCCTGCTGACGATCTGGTCGCCCTGCTCGAAGATCAGTCGACGGATGTCTCCGAGGTGTGGGTTCTCGACTCCGAGACGCTAGCCACCTCACTCGTCAAGGAGCTGACATCCAATGCGTTCCCGATCGCCGTCGAAGCCCTCGAGGACATCGACGGCTTGACTGGGATCGGAGGTAGCGGCCCGGAGATCGCGGCGCTCCAGCGCGACGTGACGACGGGTCTCGCGACAGCGGACATCTTCGATTCCCTGAGCGGCATCGATCTACCGCCGGTCTCGTACAGCACGCCACTTCTCCCGGAGGCGTTCGAGCGCCTGGACAACTTCGGCGGCGGCGTGGCATCCGAGCTGACGGTCGGCGGACGGAGCGGCACGGGCCTCCTGGTGGAGAGTCGTGATGCGGGCAGCGGTGCGGTCGTGGGTTCGATCGCGGTGGCGGGGTCCCTACTGGACCTCGACCTCGCGGCCCATTCGAGCTTCGCCGGCGGGGTCGCGCCAGAGCTCTCGGTGCTGTTCGAGATTCTCGGCAGCCCGACCGAGATCAGCGTCTTCGACGCCGCGGGCGGTGCGCCGCTCTTCAACTTCATCCTGCCGTAGGCGGCTTTGCAGGGGCCGGATTGTCTCGGCGGCGCTCCGGCTCGCTGTTGAATCCGCCGCGGCGAGATGAAGCCGAGGTGTGGCATCTTGAGGGTCCAGCATTAGTATTGGGATCTCCGACTCCCAGCGACTACGAACGAGAATCCGTGGCACAGCTCCTAGAGAAAGCCCTCGGAGGGAAGTACGAAGTCCTTCAGAAGGTCCGGGAGGGCGGCATGGGGGCGATCTATAAGGTTCGCCACCGGCTGCTGGACGAAGTTCGCGTCATCAAGGTCCTGCGCTCGGAGCTGGCGATGGACGACTCGGTCCGTCAGCGCTTCCAGAACGAGGCGAAGTTCGCCATCCAGCTGCGTCACCCGCACATCGCGCATCTCTATGACTTCTCGGTGAGCGCCGATCGCAAATCGGCGTTCATCGTCATGGAGTTCATCGACGGGGTCACGCTGCAGGAGCTGATCGCCGACTCGGGCCCACCGAGCCTTGGGCTCGCTCTCGACATCGCCACCCAGGCTTTGGACGCGATCGGCTACCTCCACGAGCGTGGCTTCGTGCATCGGGACATCGCTCCCGACAATCTGATGCTGACGAAGGATTTCAAAGGCAATCCTCACGTCAAGCTGATCGATCTGGGCATCGCCAAGGGGCAGGAAGACGAGGTCCGGCTGACCCAGACCGGAATGTTCATGGGCAAGGTTCGCTACTCGCCGCCCGAGCTCTTCCGCTCGAAACGCGGGCCGGGGGAGCTCGACGAACGGAGCGATCTCTACTCTTTCGGTGTGCTCCTGTACGAGATGCTGACCGGCCAGAGCCCCATCGAGGGGGAGACGTTCTCGGAGATCGTCGCCGGACACCTCTTCCGGCCGCCCATTCCGTTCGAGGAATCCGACCCGGAGAACCGCATTCCTTCCGGTCTACGCCGTCTCTGCCTCCGCGCCCTCGAGAAGGAGCCGGACAATCGCGCCGAAAGCGCCGAGGAGCTGACCATCAGCCTCCGGCGCTTCCGGGATCTCGATGTTCAGTACGGCGACGAGCTGGAGCGCGCCATCGATGCAGCCGCGGAGCACGCCTCGGAGCGACGGGGTTCGGTGCCGCCAACGACGCCGAGCGAGATGGGCCAGTTCGGATACCCCGGTGTCGTCGGCGCCGACGACGAGCTCGACGATGACCGGGAAGAGGCGGTTCGGTTTGCTGCCGCTGCGATTCGCAAGAAGGCGACCGGCGGCGACGTTGGTCGAGCTCGGCAAGATCTGCGGATGGCCGTGAGGCTCCTGGGCCAACACGAGGACTTCGACTCACTCGAGCGGCTCCTGAGCGCGACGCCGGCGAGCGACTCTGGTGAATGGATTGTCGACCGACGGAAGGTGGTCGCGCCGCCGGCGCGGAAAGAGAAGGCTCCGACACTCGATTGGCTCAGCTCTCCGCTCGGCCTGCTTCTGGTCGTCGGCGTGGTTCTGGTCGGCGCCGGACTTCTGTGGGCGCTCACGCAGGGGGAGAGCACGCCGGAGGCGGACGACGGCCGGCGACTCTACGTCCGCGCCGCCGAGCCGTGGGAGCCGGAGGCTGCACCGATCATCGAGTCGCGTTCGACCCCTGGTGATGTACCCGTCCCGCCGCCTGAGCCCACGAGGAGGCGCACCCGATCGAGCTCTGCCGGCGTACCCCCAACCGAGGCGGAGCTCACGGCCGCTGACGAGGAGTCTCTAGAACCGACCGAGGAACTCGCTGCCATCCCGCCGCAAGACACACCCGTCGCACGTCGCGGTGAGCTCTTCGGCCCGGATCCCGGCGTCACGCCTCCGGCACTCATTCAGGTTCCCACCCCGGTCTATCCGCCGCGCTTCGAGGTACCGCGCGACGAGGTGCAGGTCCTCCTCGAAGTCTTGGTCAGCGAGGACGGCCACGTGATCACCGCCAAGATCGCGCCGCGCGAGTCGGCGCGCCGTCGTTTCAAAGACCTCGCCCTCGAGACGGTCAAGGGGGCAACCTTCGAGCCCGCGACCAAGTACGGCATCGAAGGCAAGATGTGGACAACCGTCCGCGTCCGCCTACCTCCGCCGCCGTAGCTGTCGAGTCCGAGCCGCTAGAGATAGCCGAGCGCTTTGAGCTCCTCGACCATCGCCGGGTCGAGCTCAACTTCGTCTCGTCGTCCCAGCTGGAGCAGGTCGAGGTTGAAGCGCCTCTGCATCAGGAGCCGCCCGAGAAGCTGGCGCGCCAGGGTCGGATTCACCGCAGAGACGTCCTCGAGATCGAGCGGGTCACGGCGGCGATCGAAGAGCTCCGTTCGGTCGGCGATCGGGTCGTGAATCACGCGCCAGTTGCCCTGCTCTAGCATCCAGCGCGGCTTTGCTGTCTTGGTGACGTCTCCGAGACCACGCGTCGTGGCGTAGATCGCGCGCTCCAAGAGAGCACCGTCGAAGGTGGCGGGCACCAGGCTGCGCCCCTGGAACCCGCGGTCGGCTCCCGACAAGCCCAGGCCGTCGACGAGTGTGGGCAGCAGATCGGTCAGGCTGACGGCCGCCTCGATCGACGGGCGATGTCCGGCGGCCGTGGCCGGCCACTTTACGACCAGGGGAATCTGAATGAACTCGGGGTAGAGCTCCCGACTGTGCATGAATTGCCCATGCTCGAAGAACGCCTCACCGTGATCGGAGGTCACGATGATCAGAGAGTTCCGGTAGCGACGCGTCGCGCGCAGATGACCCACCAGCTGGCCTACCAGGTAGTCCGCAAAGGCGACGTTCTCGAGATATCGACCGCGGATGTAGGTGTGGTCGGCCTCGGTGAGACGGAGGGCTCGCTTCTTTCCGATCCGTCCGAGCGCACCGAGCTTCGCGGGGAGCGTTCCCGAGTAGTCCGCAGTGTAGGAACCTCGGAACGGCTCAGGCGGCGCATAGGGACTGTGCGGCGGCAGGAGGTGAACCAGCGCGAAGGTTGGTCGTTCTCGCTCGAACAGGAGCTGCCGCGATGGCAGGCGGTCGCGGCGACGCCTACCGCTGTAGCGAACCTGTTCGAAACCGCGAACCAGCGAGTCGGCCCGGTTGTAGATCGGGTGCTGCGACCAGAGCACGGTTCGGTAGCCAGCTCCAGCCATCAGTTCGGCCATGGTCGGCACGGTGTCGGGAAGCGCGTCACCCCAGCGTTCCGTACCAAGGGTGTCCGGGTGAAATCCGGCGAGCAGAGCCGGGATCGACTGACCGGTCCAGGAAGACGGTGCGAGGGCACGCTCGTAGCGCGTTCCCTCCGTCGCCAGACCATCAACGGCTGGAGTGGGGTAGGGAGCACCGTAGGTCCCGAAGGCATCGGCTCGCGCCGCATCGAGCACGACCAAGAAGACGTCAGGGCGCCCAAGCCGCCCGCTCGCCTCGGCCGCCGCCGGGCGCACCGGAGCGCGGGCGTCGACCGGCTCCCCGCCGCCGGAGACCGCGGCTTCGAGCCACCGAACGCCAGCACTTCGCGGACCCCGGACCGACAGCTGCAGAGTGACCACTTCGCCGGTCCACTCTTCGAGAGAAGCCCGCGTCGCCCCTTTCTCCCCCGGATCGAGCCGCAGCGTCGAAAGCGGCATCCACG
Organism: Candidatus Multivoradales bacterium; assembly: GCA_965212505.1. Lineage (GTDB taxonomy): Bacteria > Acidobacteriota > Thermoanaerobaculia > Multivoradales > JAHEKO01 > JAHEKO01. The sequence goes on along the minus strand of OZ243123.1, from coordinate 2,115,137 downwards.
TACCGTCCGACCCCATTAGGCGGGCTTGTGCTTCCGCCGGTCCCCGTCCGTCGCTGTCCGCGACACCGCGGAGCTGGAGCCGTGCTCCCTCCGGAACCTCGAACGACGCTTCGAGAACACTCTCAGAGGGCATGTAGAGCTCGCCGCCCTCGATCGCGATGGAGCGCGGCGCCTCGTCCACAACGACGCTGCTGTCGCCGAATCGGAGCCCCTCGAGTTCCAGAGGCTCCTCGCCCCGGCCTCGTTTCACGTAGATGTCGAGCGCGTTCCAGCCGACCCTGGCCGCCCGGCCCTTGAACGGCAACTCGAGAGTCTCCGCCTGCGGCTTCCAGCGGGCGATCGCTTGATGCTCTCCGTTGACGCGATACGAGATCGGACGAGCTTCAGCGTCGGACCCGGGAAACCCACCGTGAAGAGTTGCGCTAGTCGCCGCGCCGTTTGCGGAGTAGAACCAGACGCGGGAGCGGTCGCGGGTCATCCGGAGCACGGTGCCCTCCTCGCGCTCCGTCTCGAGACGCCAGCCATCGGTGGCCAAGCGGGCGGCCAGCGGATCGTGAGCGGGAACCAGGCGAGTGGTCACCTGATCGCGCTGATGGTGCGCGAAGTCGGCGAGATCGAGGACCGCATTGCGCCGGCAGCCGAGGACGGCGAGGAGCAGAACGATCGAGAGCGGGATGAGCCGGCGCGGGTGCATCGAACGGCGGGATCGTAGCACCGTTGAAGCGGTCAGGAGCCACACTTGGCGAGACGAAGACGTCCCCCCCGTAGGACCTCGAAGAACCGCGGGCGCTCGGCTACGTCGGCTAGGCGCTGAGCCGCTGCTCGAACCAGTCGACCAGGTCGTCGAGCACCTGATCGCGCTCGGGCTCGTTCAAAAGTTCGTGGTAGAGCCCGGGATACTCCTTCAGCGACTTGTCGGCGCTGCCGAGCCGATCGAAGAGCGCTTTGGCCCGGCCGCTGTCCACCACTCGATCGTCTCCGGCGAGAAGGAGGAGTAGGGGGAGATCCACCTCGTGGGAGCGGGCGAAGATCTCTCGTTGGGCTCGATCGGTCGCAGCGGCCCAAGCCGCGCGAACCCCGGTGAAAACCAACGGATCCGCAGCGTGCTCCTTTCGCTTCTGCTCGTCCCGAGTCACGTCGTCTCGTTCGATTCTGGCCCACAACCTGAGCCTCGGGGCGAGACGAGCGAGCGCTCTGACGATCACGACCGCGCCAGGGGGGAGCCGCTGAGCAGGCGCCAGGAAGGGACTCGTGAGCGTGAGACCGGCGAAGCACCCGGGATGCTCCAACACGTGGCAGAGGCAGACCAGTCCACCCATGCTGTGCCCGAACAGGAAGAACGGAGGAGCGCCCGGTCCCGAGTGCGCTTCCGCGTGAGCCCGAGCCGATTCCACGTCGGCGATGTAGTCACCGATCGCCCGCAGGTCTCCCTGCAGACCCTCAGAACGCCCGTGACCGCGTAGATCCACCGTCCAGACCGACACTCCCTCAGCGGTGAGACGCTCGCTCACCTCGAGGTAGCGCCCCTGGTGCTCGCCGTACCCGTGGACGAGGAGTACGCGCCCGCGCGGGGTCTCGACGGGGTAGTGCACAACCGCGAGCCCTAGCCCGTCGCTGGAACGGAGGTATTGAGGAGCCGGGGGCGACGTCACGCGGACGGAACATAGCAGGCGCTCCGCGCTAGCTCCCATGACGTGCCTTCGATGCCGGCGAAAGAAGCGCCACATCTCCAAGGTCGCGAGGATGCTGGGAGTCGTCCCTTCACGGGACGAATCAGGTGTAGGCCTGCCGGTCCAGGTGTGGCCGCCGCTACGGCGTAGCTCGTTGGAAGACCTGCTCAGGTTGCGAACCGATCTGTTCTCGGTAGGCGACCGATCTGAGGGACCGGCTTCGACCTGCGCATTGAAGGCGTCTGCCGACCATTCCCAAGGGGGCCCTCGGCTATCCTACGCCCATGACTAATCCCTATCGGCTATGTTCTTCGCTCCTATTGACACTGTCCCTCGTCGCTTCTGTGACAGAAGCCGACGACTGGCCCCAGTACCGCGGAGCGGACCAAGAGGGAAGTTCCCCTCAGGTCGGAGTATTCAATGAAGAGAACTTCGCTCTGGCCGAAGTCTGGAAGCGCGAGCTCGGACACGGCTATTCGTCGGTGCTCGTCTCGGGAGATTGGGTGGTCACAATGTACGGGGACGGAGAGGCGAACTGGGTCATCGCTCTCGAGGCCGATTCCGGGGAAGAGCGTTGGCGGTATCGGGCCGCTGACTACTATCCAGCGCACACCGGCTCGAGTGGCGGCCCCAGCAGCACACCGACGATTCACGAGGGAACCGTCTACGGAGTTAGTCGATACGGACGGCTGTTTGCGCTCCGCCTCGAGGATGGTCGAGAACGATGGTCGCACCAGCTGGAGGACGGCCCGCAAGCAAAGACGCCGCACTACGGCTGGACCACCTCTCCGGTGGTTGTCGGCGACAGGGTCGTGTTGCTTACCGGTGGCGAGGAAGGGCATTCAGTTACCGCCTTCGATCGCGAGACCGGCAGACCAAGTTGGTCGACCGGTGACGGGAGCGTGGGCTACCAGACCCCAGCTCTGCGTTCCATTGAGGGACAAGAGCAGATCGTGGTGGTCAACGACCAATGGATCTTCGGGCTCGCTCCGGATGACGGAACCATCCTCTGGAGGCAGGAACACGGCACCTACACCGTCGAGGCCTTCGCCCAGGCGCTGCCGATCGGTAAGGATCGGTTGCTCATCAACTCGCTACAGGAGGTGGTGGCCTACGAGATCCGCCGAGATGGGGAGCAGTTTGCGGCACACGAGCTGTGGCGCAACCGCTCGCTGCGGTCGTCCTACGCGGTGCCGGTCTTTCACGAGGGTTCGATCTTCGGGTTGTCACGCAACATCCTCGTCTGCCTCGATGCCGAAACCGGCGAAGTGCGTTGGAGGTCCAGAGAGCCGGGAGCTCGTGGATTGATCCTGGTTGATGGCCACCTGCTGATTCTCGACCGGACAGGTGCTGTGGTGGTTGTCGCCGCGAGCGCTGACGGGTATCAGGAGCGCGCGCGTCTTCCCACGTTCGATCGCTATGGCCAGGCGGCGCCAAGCTTCGCCAACGGTCGGATTTATGTGCGCAACGATGAACAGGCCGCAGCCGTTGACATCGTTGCCGCGACCCACGCCACCACGGAGATCGCCGATGAGCGTGACTTGTTGGGCGACTTTGGAAGGTGGGTTCAGTCGGTCGAGAGGTCCGAAGATGCACAGCAGCGCGTCGATGCCTACCTGGCGGAGCAGGAGTCGCTCCCCGTCATTGAGGATCGAATCGTGCACTTCCTCTACCAGAGCGACGACGATGCGGTGCTGCTCTCAGGCACGTTCCTCGAGTGGTGGGACCCCATCCCGATGCACCGCGTCGCCGGTACGGATCTCTTTTTTCGCAGTATGGAGCTCGACCCGAACGCGGTCTGGGAGTACGGCTTTCATCCCAACCACGAGGGCCGCGCGAGAGACCCTCGCAACCCTCACCAGATCGGATGGCAGTCGGAGCTGCGCATGCCCGGGTGGGTCAGCCCCGATCACATCATCGAGAAGGAGAGCGGACGCGGCCGGATAGACAGCTTCGAGTTCCGAAGCGACGTTCTAGACACCACCCAGCGAATTCAACTCTGGCTGCCAGAGGGGTACGGCCGCGGTGACGATCGCCATGCGGTGGTCTATGCCTACAACGGCGCTGGCGGTTTGCGGGTTGGAAAGCTGGACTCGACCCTGAACCACATCGTCGGCTCTCGGGTGGCTCCCGTGATCGTCGTCTTTCTGCCTTGGCCGCGGGAACTCGAGGAGTACGGCGGCGGACGCTCCGGACACCTGACTCGCATGCTGGCCGAAGAGTTGGTTCCCCATATCGACCGCAACTACCGCACGATCCCCGAACGGTCGGCGCGCGCTCTGACGGGGCCGGCCGAAGGGGGTGTGCTTTCACTCTACGGCGCGCTACGGGAGTCGGACATGTTCGGGGCGGCCGCGGCTCAGGGGGCGAATCTCCAAGTGGCCGTGGCCGACGAGTTGCTGGAGGCGATCGAGGCCACAACCGAGCCACGCCCGTCCATCTATGTCCAGTGGACCCCCAACGATCAGAAGTTCGGGGAGGGTGGGATCGATGCAGTCGAGGGAAGCCGGACACTGTTCGAGGCCTTCCGCAGTGCAGGCTACGACGTTCATGGCGGCGCGAAGCCGGGGTCGAGGGGGTGGTCGACCTGGCGCGCCTACTACGACGACATCCTGGAGACGTTTTTCCCGATGAGTGGAGAGTAGGCTTCCTGCTACTCAACCTAGTGAAGCATCCTCACTTAGGGGTCGCGGATCGCTCGAGCAACGAGCGGTACTGAATCGCTTCGCCGACGTGCTGCGACCCGACCCGGTCTTCATCCGCCAGATCAGCGAGGGTTCGGGCGACTTTGAGAATGCGGGTGGCGGCTCTGGCAGAGAGTGCCAGGCGATCGAAGGCGTGGTCCAGGAGCTCTTGAGCTTGGGCTTCGAGCTGTACGTGGCGACGAACCCCGCTCGTCTTCATCGCGGCATTGACCGACGGGCCGCCCTCGCTGGCGAGTCGCTCCCGTTGTCGTTGGCGCGCACGCACAACCCGCCGCGCAACCTCGTCACTCGACTCTCCGCCCACACCCTTGTACTCAGATAGTTGGAGCGCGGGCACTTCGACGTGCAGGTCGATTCGGTCTAGGAGTGGACCGGAGACACGCGCGCGGTACCGTGCGACCTGCACCGGGCTGCAAGTACAGTCTTTGCGGGGGTGGCCAGCAAATCCACAGGGACATGGATTCATCGAGGCGAGCAGCGCAAAGCGGGCCGGATAGGTAATGCTCGCCCGAGAGCGAACGACGGTGATGACTCCATCCTCCAACGGCTGTCGCAAGCTCTCCAGAGCGTTACGGCGGAACTCCGGTAGCTCGTCGAGGAAGAGAACTCCGAGGTGGGCGAGGGTGATCTCGCCGGGACGTGGGATGGAACCCCCGCCCACGAGGGCAGCTTCGCTCACGCTGGCATGGGGCGATCGAAACGGTCTCTGGCTCACGAGACCTCGACGGGGAGGCGCTGCCGCGGAGCGAATCTTCGTCACCTCTATCGACTCGCGGTGGGTGAGGGGAGGCAGGAGCGCCGGTAGCCGACGCGCCAGCATCGTCTTGCCACACCCGGGGGGGCCGATGAAGAGGACGTTATGGCCACCCGCCGCAGCGATCTCTAGCGCTCGTTTTGCCGCCTCCTGGCCACGGACATCGGCTAGATCCGGAGCTCGCTCGGACGGCTCTGCCGTTTCAAGTTCAGACTCTGGACGGGCGGCCGGCAGCTCCGACAGACCGAGCAAGTGTTCGACAACCTCCGCGAGCCCCTTGGCGGCTGCAACCGGCACCCCGTCGAGCGCCGAAGCCTCGGCGCCATTGACGCTCGGGACGATCAGAAGACGTGATCGACGGCCAGTGGCGAGCTCGGAGATGGCCAGCGCCCCGCGAATCGGTCGAAGGGTGCCGTCGAGACCCAACTCGCCGCAGGAGAGAACCCCGTCGAGCGCTTCGAGCGGCAGATGCTCATAGGCGCCCAGCAGTGCCAATGCGATCGGCAGATCGAGGTGGTTGCCCGCCTTGGGTAGGTCGGCCGGAGCCAGGTTGACGGTGACCGCCCGCGGGGGCAGATCGAACCCACAGTTGCGGATTGCGCTCCGTACCCGCTCCTTGCTTTCCCGAATGGCTGCGTCAGCGAGGCCGACGATCTGAATCTGTGGCAGCCCGGCACGTACGTCGACTTCCACGCGTACGTCGCGCGCATCGATCCCCCAGGGGGTAGCGCCGGTGGCGTGAGCGAGCATTGCTCCCTCACGACGGATTCTGCGTCAGTGCGCTCGCAGACGCGCTCTATTCCTCGAGCCTGCGCTACGTCCTGCGGACGTTGACCCTCATCTGGTTCCCGTCGACCGACATGTTGCCAAGCTGATAGCCGGGAATCTTGAACTTGAAGAGCTCTCCGGCCTTCCGCTTGTTCTTGCCGAGGCGCTCGATCCACGTCGAGAGCGGCATTTTGACCACCGAGACGTTGGCGGCCGTGTCCTCGAGATCCATCGCGAGACGCCCTCGCTCGAGGCTGGGAGTCGTCTCGAAGGCCATCAGCACCTCCTTGTTCTCGAGCAGGGGAGCAAGGCCGACCGCTTTGTCGAACATCTTCCGCTCGTCCTCGCTCAGACTGCCGAGGACCTTGGAGAAGTCGATCTTGACTCCGACAGCGAGCTTGCCGTCCTGGAGCTTTGTCGAGAGGCCGGTGGAGAGTTCGAGGATCCTTTGTCCCTCGGCGTGCCGGGAGAGGCCGACGAGAACAACGTCGCGCAGCTCACGGTCGGTGAACGAAAGATCCGCCCCTCGACGAGTCACCCCTTCGAAGGTCTGCGCCAGCCGAGTCCGAGCCGCCTTGGCGTCGCTGACCAGATCGAGGGTCGGGTCGTCGCCGGCATATCCAGGCAGTTGGTTCCGACCGGAAACGCTCGTGTAGATGACTCCGATCACGACGAGAACGATCAACGGCGCGAGGATAATGGACGCTCTCATCTCTTCAGGGTAGCCATCGTGCTGGGTACGCGCTGTTGGAGAGTTCATATTGGAATCGGTACCATCCGCCACGTGAAAGAGCGGTGGAATGGCCTGGACGACGTCGACTGGAGCGCTTGGGAACCGACCGATCGCGCAACGCTTCTCTTCGTGACCGAAGCGAGCAGGGTCCTGCTCATCCGTAAGCTGAGAGGGCTTGGAGCCGGGAAGATCAACGGCCCGGGAGGGCGGATCGAAAAGGGGGAGACACCTCTCGAAGCTGCGGTTCGAGAGGTCCACGAGGAGACCGGAGTCATCCCCTCGGAAGTGGTCGAGCACGGCGAGCTCAGGTTCCAGTTTGTCGACGGCTACTCGATTCACGTCTGGGTCTTTCGAGCCACAGCCCATTCGGGAGAGGCAATCCAGACCGAAGAGGCGATACCGCAGTGGACCGCCTACGAGCAGATACCCTACGACGAGATGTGGGCCGACGACCGCCTCTGGCTCCCGCTCTTGCTCGAAGGAAAACGTTTCGAGGGCCGTTTCCTATTCGATGGTGACGCCATGCTCGGCTACGACGTCTCGCAGACCTAGAGCGGCGCGGTCGAAGGCGGCTCGAGCGCCTCACGCACCTTCCGACTCAGCTCTTCCGCACTGAACGGCTTCTGCAGAAAGCGCGACTTGTCGAGCTCGGCCGCCTCGGCGTCGGCGCTGAACCGCTCGCCGGTGTAGCCCGACATCAAGAGGACGCTCAGATCCGGATAGAGCGACGTCATGCGCTGGCAGAGCTCGATTCCGTTGAGCTTGGGCATCACGACGTCGGAGAGAAGTAGATCGATCGGCCCCTCGTACTGCGCAGCCAGCTCGAGCGCCTCCTCCCCGTCTTCGGCGCGGAGCACGGTGTACCCCTGGTTCGAGAGGAGGTGTTCGACGAAGGTTCGAACAACCGGCTCGTCCTCGACCACGAGGATCGTCTCGTCTCCCGCCGGCAGCACTGCCGGCAGTGGGATCTCGCGGGTGGGCGGAGTCGCCCCCTGAATGGCCGGCAGGAAGATCTGGAAGACGCTGCCTTCACCGGGCTTCGAGGCCACGGTGATCCGTCCATCGCTCTGTCGGACGATTCCGTAGACCGTCGACAGGCCGAGGCCCGTTCCGGCGGAGTCCTTGGTAGTGAAGAAGGGCTCGAAGATCTGGCGGCGGGTCGCCTCGTCCATGCCGATGCCGGTGTCGGAAACCTCGAGCAGGGTGTAAAGACCGGGATCGAGGCCCGGCGGCGGTTCGAGCTCACCAGGGCCCAGGGCTACGGCGCGCGTACGCACACTGAGGACTCCGCCCTCGGACATGGCGTCGCGAGCGTTGATGGCCAGGTTCATCAGCACCTGCTCCATCTGACTCGGGTCGGCCAAGACGGAGGGGAGGTCGGGATCCATGTCGGTGCGGAGCTCGATCTCCTCAGTGATCAGCCTCCGGAGGAGCTTCTCGATATCGACCACAACTTCGTTGAGCCGCAACGGAATCGGCTCGAGCACCTGACGCCGGCTGAACGCCAGGAGCTGTCGAGTGAGTGCGGCTCCGCGGCGACCGGCCTTACGGATTTCACTCAAGTGATTGGCGGCGAAGCCTTCGGTCGGCAGCGAGTCGCGCATCAGGTCTCCGTACCCGATGATCGCAGTCAATAGATTGTTGAAGTCGTGGGCGACGCCTCCGGCGAGCCGTCCGATCGCCTCCATCTTCTGACTCTCGAGCAGCTGACGCTCGAGCTCGCGCTGACGGGTGACGTCGCGGACAATGCCGAGCATGTTGACCAACCGGCCGTTGGCGTCTCGCCGAGCGGTGATCGACACCAGCACCGTGAGCGGCGTCCCCTTGCGGGTCTGAAGCTGCAACTCTTCATCGCGAACGAAGCCCTCTTGCTCGAGACGCGTCAAGAGCTCTGCTCGATGGCCGTACGCGCGATTGAGGTCGACCTCCGCCAGCATCTCGTCCTTGGACGCGAAGCCGAAGAGGGTCACTCCGGCCGGATTGATATCGAGCAGCTCGCCCTGGGGTGAGGAGGTGTAGATGACGTCGCGCGAGCCCTCGAAGAGATCTCGATAGCGAGCCTCGGTCCTCCGAATCGACTCGGTTCGCTCCTCGACACGGCGCTCGAGATCGGCCTGCTCTTCCCGCAACTCCGAGTTGGCGTCGAGGAGTTCCCGTGAGGTCAGATCGAGAGATCGCTCGAGCAGCTTCCGATCTGCATCGGCCTGCTCGTAGGTCTCGTCGACGATCTGCACGAGCTGCTCCACCTCGGCGGAGAGCTCCTTCCGGCGGCCGAACAGCTTGCGGAGCTGCCGAGAGAGCAGCTTGTGCACGGCTCAGATCTCCCGGAAGGTCGTGATGGTCATGGTTTGATTGTGCAGCTCGCAGCCGCCGACCTGAGTCGCCGGCGCGAGCTCGCCGTAGGAGTAGAACCCAGCGATGGCCGACGTGTCGCCGAAGATCTCGCGGACGCTCTCTACCTCTTCCTCGATTCGCTGACGGAGCACCATCTTGCGACCCACGCAGCTGATCAAGAGTGCAAATTCCGGAGGATGGTTGTCGAGGAGCGCCGAGGTCGCAGCGCCGGTGGCGCCGTCGATCAGGCGCTCGAAATTTGCTCGCATCAGGCGCGCATAGTGGCCCTCCGGTACGTCGCCGGCGAAGGTCATCGAAGGGTTCTCCTCATCGATCCCGAGGACCGTGCGCACAACACTCTCCTTGCCGCTCGCCGGGCGGATGGCGAGCGGGAAGAGGAGAGCGCTTGCGGGAAGGTCGGCCGCGTAGTCACCGAGGTACTTCTTGTAGAGACCGAGCGCCGACTTGCCATCGAGCTCGTAGAGGAGGTTGTCCTGGGAACGGGTCACGAGCCGTTCGGGGCCGAAGGGGTCCCATCCGCCGAGCGATCCGTGACCGATCCGGAGACGGTCTCCGTAGAAGCCCACGCCGACGACGAGCGCCTTGCGCGAAGAGTGACCGAGGAAAACCTGCGTCTGCTCGAAGCGTTCTCCGTCGCCGGCCATGCCGCCGGTGACACTCACGGCATCGGGGAGATGTTGCACCATGCCTTCGACCAGCGACGAGCCGTTGACGTCGGTGCCGTCACTGAAGACGAGCACGTGTCGCAAATCGTCTGCGGAGAGGCGTTCCGCGAGCTCTCGACCTGCAACTCGCGCGTGCTCGAATCGGGTCGCAGGGAGAGAGACGGTCCGAACTCGACTGTGATCCAACTCCAAGGCGGTCGCCACGACCGAGTCGTCATCGACCCTCGTGCCGCAGATCTCGCCCGCTGTCGAGCAGACGACGAGCGCCGCCTCGGGATAGCGGGATTGCAGCTCGGCGAGCCAGTCTGGGCGTTCGAGGGTGCTAGAGGCCGCGAAGACGAGAACGAGCTCCGCCGCACGTAGATCCTGACAGGATGCCGTGGACGACCAACCCTCGGAGCGGGTCCATCTCCTCTGATCGATTTGCATCCAGCTCGCTTGATTATAAATACTCTGTCTTCATGCTCATTCTCGACGGCCAGTCGCTCGATCTCGACGGACTTCACAGGGTGACGACTCAGGGGGAGGCGTGCCGCTTGTCGGATGGGGCGCGCGAGCAGGTGATCGCGTCACGCGCGGTGGTGGAACGCACCCTCGAGGGCGACGAGGTCGTCTACGGACTGAATACCGGGTTTGGTGCTTTGGCCAGCGAGCGCATCGCTCCTGAAGAGACCGCGGAGCTCCAGGAGCGACTGCTCAAGAGCCACGCCGCCGGAGTTGGAGAGCCGCTCCCTGCCAACGTCGTGCGAGCGATGCTCCTGCTTCGGGCAAACGCTCTCGCGCGCGGTTGCTCCGGAGTACGGCTCGAGGTCATCGAGCGCCTCTTGACCCTCCTCGAACTCGATCTCTTGCCGCGAGTGCCGAGTCGAGGGTCCGTCGGCGCCAGCGGCGACCTCGCACCGCTCGCTCATCTGGCTCTCCCCATTCTCGGCCTCGGCGTACTGAGCGTCGAGGGCCGGGATCGGCCCGCGGCTGAGGTTCTCGAAGAACGGGGGATCGCGCCCTTCCGGCTCGAGGCCAAGGAGGGCTTGGCGTTGATCAACGGTACGCAGGCCTCAGCGGCCCTCGCCGGAATCGCCTTGCTCGAGGCCAGGCGGCTCGTCCGCATCGCCGATCTCGTCGGCGCCCTGTCCACGGAGGCGGTGCGCGGCACGGACTCCCCCTTCGACGCCCGGCTCCATGAGGTGCGTCCACACCCGGGGCAGCAGAGCAGCGCCCAAAACCTCTATGCACTCTTGCAGGGCTCTGGCATCCGAGAGTCGCATCGCGTCGACGACGAGCGGGTGCAGGATCCCTACAGCTTCCGCTGCATGCCTCAGGTGCACGGTGCGGTGAGAGACGTCCTGGCCGATGCTCAAAAGAGGCTGGTGATCGAGTTCAACTCGGTCACCGACAACCCTCTGGTCTTTGCCGGCTCCGAGGCGATCCTCGCCGGCGGAAACTTCCACGCCGAGCCGGTCGCCTTCGCCAGCGACTTTATGGCGATCGCTCTGTGCGAGATCGCGTCGATCAGCGAACGGCGGATCGAGAAGCTGAACCAAGAGGCCTTTTCCGGCCTTCCGGCCTTCCTGACCGCCGCGCCAGGGCTCAACTCGGGTCTCATGATTGCCCAAGTGACGGCGGCGGCGCTCCTGGCTGAGGCGCGTGTGCTCGCCACGCCCGCGAGCGTCGATTCGATACCGACGTCCGCCGACAAAGAAGATCACGTCTCGATGAGCATGGGTGCCGGCCTCAAACTCCAGCAGGTCGTGGGACTCGTCCGGCAGGTCCTCGCGATCGAGCTCCTCTGCGCAGCGCAGGGGATCGACCTCCTTCGCCCGCTGACCTCGAGCCGCGCGCTCGAGGAGCTTCACGCCGACTTCCGCAACCGCGTGGCGAGACTCGACGACGATCGGGAGCTGAGCCCCGATCTCGAGGCCGCGGAGCGCTTCCTGGGCCCGGATATCGACCCCCATCTCGAGGCGCTCGCTTGACGGCCGCTTTGATAGCGTGACTCGATGACCGTGACCAAGTCGATTCGGGCTCCGCGCGGGCTCGAACTCTCCTGCAAGGGCTGGCAGCAAGAGGCCGCCCTGCGCATGCTGATGAACAACCTCGACCCCGAGGTCGCAGAGCAGCCAGAGGACCTGATCGTCTACGGTGGCTCCGGCCGTGCCGCTCGCAACTGGGAGTGCTACGAGGCCATCGTCGAAGCCCTGCGCCGACTCGAGGGCGACGAGACGCTCCTCGTGCAGTCGGGCAAACCGGTGGCGGTGTTCCAGACCCACCCCGAGGCGCCCCGCGTGCTGATCGCAAACTCGCTTTTGGTACCTCACTGGGCGACCGCCGATGAGTTCCGCCGGCTCGAGGGCCTGGGTCTCACGATGTATGGCCAGATGACGGCGGGGTCCTGGATCTACATCGGCACGCAAGGCATTCTGCAGGGCACGTACGAAACGCTGGCGGAATGCGCTCGTCAGCACTTCGGCGGGACGCTCCGAGGGCGGCTGACGGTCACGGCCGGCCTCGGCGGAATGGGCGGCGCGCAGCCGTTGGCGGTGACCATGAACGAGGGCGTCTGTCTCATCGCTGAAGTCGACCCGAGCCGAATCCGACGACGACTCGAAACCCGCTACCTCGATCGGACCGAGCCGAGTGTCGAGGCAGGGGTCGACGCGGCTCTGGCTGCTCGCGAGCGCGGTGAGGCCGTCTCGATCGCGGTCGAGGCCAACGCCGTGGAGCTTCTGGACCACCTGCTGGAGCGCGGAGTGGTGCCGGACGCGCTCACCGACCAGACCTCGGCTCACGATGCTCTGATGGGCTACTACCCGGTCGGCATGAGCCTCGATGAGGCGGTCGATTTGCGCGAACGCGATCCGGAGGCCTACGTCGCTCGGTCGCTCGAGACCATGGCCCGCCACATGCGCGCGATGCTCGATCTTCAGAGCGCGGGCGCCGTGACCTTCGACTACGGCAACAACCTCAGAGGTCAAGCTCTCGAGGTCGGCGTAGACAACGCCTTCGACGTTGGTGGGTTCGTGCCGATGTTTATTCGGCCGCTCTTCTGCGAGGGCAAGGGGCCGTTCCGCTGGGCCGTACTCTCGGGCGACCCCGACGACCTCGCCGCGACGGATCAGGCCATCCTCGAGGCCTTTCCAGAGGACGAGGCACTCCATCGATGGATTCGCCTGGCGCGCGAGAGGGTGGCCTTCCAGGGGCTGCCCTGCCGTATCTGCTGGCTGGGCTACGGCGAGCGGGCGAAGGCCGGTAAGATCTTCAACGATCTGGTCGCAAGCGGTCGCGTGAAGGCGCCCATCGTCATCGGGCGGGATCACCTCGATTGCGGCTCCGTGGCGTCGCCGAACCGCGAGACGGAGGGCATGCTGGACGGTTCGGACGCAATCGGAGACTGGCCGATCTTGAACGCGATGCTCAACGCGGTGAACGGTGCGACCTGGGTCTCGGTCCACCATGGCGGTGGCGTCGGCATCGGCTACTCGCTGCACGCCGGCATGGTCGTGGTCTGCGACGGCTCTTCCGAGGCGGAACAGCGTCTCGAGCGGGTACTGACTGGCGACCCGGGAATGGGCGTCGTGCGACACGCCGACGCCGGCTACGAGAAGGCCCAGCGGATCGCGCGCGAACGTCAGGTCGACATTCCGATGCTCGGCGACGACTAGCCGGTACCGATCGGGGTCGGAGCGCCCCTTGCATAGCCTGTGACCTCATGTCCCTAGCGACGAATCGGCTGGCCGAGACCTCAGCTCTGCTGGGCTTCGTCGCGGCGCTGCTCGCGCCCGGCTATAGCGGCCCTCTACTCTCGGTGGCTCTGATCGGCCTCTGGCTTGCGCTCTGGGCGCGTCGGCGGGAGCGATGGCTGGTCGGCGCCTTGCTGGTCGCCTCCACTGCGCTCCTCCTTCTTGGACACGCGAACCTTCGGCAGGCGCTCGATCCCGAGCGCAAGAAGAGCGTGATCCAGGGGCAGTTTCACGACGTTTGGGAGGAGCTGGACCAGGCCGGAAGCGTCGCCGCCGTGGCGCTTCAAGGCTGGAGAGACAGTCCGGATCCGCTCGAGCCGTTCGCCCGTCTAGAGCGGTTCGCCCGGCAGGCGCCCGATCAGCAGCTAACGTATCTGCTGGTCGGGAGCGACGAGGTCCCGATCGCCTGGTCGGGCCCTGGGCTGCTGCACGACCTGGAGGGAGAGATGCTGCCGGCCGAAGGACGGTCGTTCCGTCTCGGCTTTCAGTCGGCGAGCCTGTTCAGCGTCTCCGCGGTCCCCGAGGCGATGGGGGAGCGCGTGCTGGTCGGGAGGAGCCTGTTCACCAACGAGCTCCCTCGGAGAGATCGGTTCCTCGGACCGATTCGCTGGACTGCCTTCCGCCCGGGCGACGTCGTGCCGCCCGACCTCCTAGAGCTGTCCCTCGGCAGCGGTCCGAAGGTCGCCGTCGAGGACTGGACAGATCGAGCGATGGAGATCGACGCCTGGGAGTCGCGTGCCCGACGCTGGGGCGCGGTTCTCCTGGCCATTGGCCTCCTGACCGTCGTCGCCCTGCGTACACGTGGAGGTCGCGGCGGACTGCAGCGCGCAATGTTGATTGCTGGCGCGGCTACCGCCGCGGGGCTCGCTGCCCGGCTCGATCCATCGACGCTCGCTGCGCTCGTCGGCGCCGCCTTCCTAGCGCCGCTTGTCTGGTGGAACCCGAGCCTACTCGGCCGATGGACGCCCCCCGGCTGGCTACGCGCCCTCCTGGGTGTCGGCGGCCTGCTCGCCATCGCACTCGCAGCTCAACCCGTGCGTCCAAAGCTGGACCTCGGCTCCGACCTTTTGCCGGGACACGAGGCGACCGCCTGGCGACTCGCGATGCTCGGCCTCACGATCGCCTGGTTGGCGCTGCGTCGAGCGACCGATCGATCGCGGGGAGGTGCCACCGGATGGCTGGGTGCCGGATTCGTGCTCCTTCTGACGGCAGGTGCCCTTCACGACCAGTCGCGGTTCTGGCTCACGGTTGTGCTGCTCGCGGCGGGTGCCGCCGCCGGCGCTCTCTGGGTGGATCGCCAGCCTGAGGGGCGCCTCCCGGGGGCGGCGGCGGTGATGCTCCTGCTCGGAGCGCTGATCTCTGCGGCGACCTGGGAGACTGCCTCTCGCGAGACGCTGAAAGCGCACTTAAGCTCTGTAGTGCTGCCGGGCCTCGCCCGCCCCGAGGCCGCCGAGCGCGAACAGCTGCAGCGCGAGCTGGACCGACACTTCAGTGAGCTCGATCTCGACACTTTGGCCCTGACAAACCCAGCGGGCCTCGAACCGCAAGATCTGGGGATCGCCGTCTGGAGAGAGTCGCCCCTGGCCGTCCCGGGCGGCCTCTCCGCGGTCACGGTACAACCGTTCGACGGTCCGACCGCAAGCTTCTCGCTCGGACTCCCTCTGACCAACGACGGCCACGTCGATTGGACACCAACCCGTTGGCGAAAGGTGGAGGAGCCGTCGCCTGCGGACTTCGTCCTGAGCGACACAACCGCCTTCCTGAACTCCGGGCGACCGTGGGCGGAGGTCACCTACACGCTCCTCATGCGGCCCGGCTTCGAGCTCTCGCGGCAACCGATTCGGAGCCTCGCGGCGCGACTCCTTCGCGGCGGTCCCGGACCGTTCCGACCCGCCCCTCAGCTGATCGCGCCTGCGGTCTACGGCCTCTACAGCCCAGCGGGAGAGGCGATGGAACCGGCATGGCCGGGGGTCGACCTCCCGCTCGAGCGCATTCTTGCAAAGCCCGGACTCGAGGTCTCGCGACCCGGCGAGAGGGCCGTCGGCTTCGCCGCTCGAGGTCCAGACGGAGTGCAGGTGCTCCTCCTGTCGATTCTCGGACCGCTCGAGGGGCTCGAACGGGTTGCCATGCACGCGGTGGCCGGCATCGTCGTCCTGGGAGGTCTCCTCCTGCTCGGATGGCTCTGTGCGCTGCCCTCGCTGCCCTCGGGCGTGGCGCTCTCGAAACTTCTGCGTTCGTACTCGAAGCGGATGCTGCTCGTCAGCACACTTCTGCTACTCGTTCCCGTCCTCCTACTCAACACCTTTGCGCTACGTGTGCTCACCGACCAACTTCAGGAGGAGCAACGGGCCGCAGGCGAGGCTGCCCTCGACTCTGCTCAGCGAGTCCTCGGCGAGTACATCCTCGCGTTGGAGCCGGGCTTCGGATTCGAGACCGTGCTCGACAACGAACTTCTGAGCTGGCTGTCGAGGGTCATCCACCACGAGGTCAACCTCTACTGGGGCAGCAGCATCTACGTCTCGAGCAAGTTCGAGCTCTTCAGCGCTGGCCTCCTCCCCAAGCGGATTCCGGGTGAGGTCTACGCGAGTCTCGCGATCGATCAGGCGCGGCGTGCGGCGCGGGTGAACAGCACGGACAACATCGAGTACCTGGAGCTCTACGCACCTCTGACCATTCCCGGCCAGGCCCAGAGCGCCAGCGGACTCTTCCTGTCGGTTCCGATGCTGGCTCAACAGGTGGAAACAGCCGCAGAGGTCGCCTCCCTGCGGCGGAAGATCCTGCTCGCCACCGCCGCTCTCGTCTTCCTGCTCCTCGGGGTGGGGGTCCGCCTCGCCCGCGGTTTTACCTCGCCGCTCATGGAGATTGTCGACGGTACCCAGCGGATTGCAGCGGGCGCCCGCTCGCTCGACGTGCGGCCCGCCGACGTCGAACTCGGCACTCTGGTGGATGCCATCGATCAGATGGCACAGAAGATTGCGGACGGGCGACAGCGCCTCGTTCTGGAGAAGGCGCTCGTAGAGCGAGTTGTGGACAACGTGAACTCCGGTGTCATCTCGGTCGACCAGAATCGGCGGGTTCTGCTGATCAATCAGGTGGCGCGAGACCTCCTCGGCGCGGAAATCGGAGAACCGCTGCCGGAAGCGTTGGCCAGACGCGAACATCTGGAGCCGCTCGCGCAGTTCCTCGACCGAACCGACCGCCGCCCCATCTCCGAGACCGTCGAGCTCCCCGATGCCGAGGGCGACGGAACCGAGTGGAGCCTGGCCTGGGTACCCCTCCCCGGCGAGGGCGAGCCGACCGCCCTCCTGGTGGTCGAGGACGTCACCGAGGTCCTCCGTGGGCAGCGCCTCCAAGCGTGGGCGGAGATGGCCCGGATCATCGCCCACGAGATCAAGAACCCGTTGACTCCCATTCGTCTCTCTGCCGAGCACATGCGGAAGGTGAGGCGAGATCGGCCCGACGAGTTCGATCGCGTTTTCGAGCGTTGCACAGCAAACATCCTCGAGCAGGTCGACGAGCTACGGCAGATCTCCACCGAGTTCTCGGCGTATAGCCGACTCCCGAAGATCGAGCCCATCGAAGGCGATCTCGGCGAAGCGGTGGCGAAGATCGTGGACGGCTACCGGGCCTCGAGCCCCGAGAGCCTCGAACTCGAGGTGACGCCAGGCGTGAGCTCGGCGGGACTCCGGTTCGACGCCAAGCTCATCGGGCGAGCGCTCCGTAACCTGATCGAGAACGCTCTGCGGGCCACGACGACCGGGGCGCCGGTCGAGGTTCGCGTCGGGACCGAAAACGGCCGCGCTTCGATTCGCGTGCTCGATCGGGGCCCCGGCGTCGACGCCGAGGATCTCGCTCGAATCTTCGACCCCTACTTCTCGACACACGACACCGGCACCGGGCTGGGTCTACCCATCGCAAGACGGATCGCAGAGGAGCATGGGGGAGGCATTCATGCCAAGAATCGACCCCAGGGTGGGCTCGAAGTCGAGCTCTGGATCCCGGCAGAGTAGGCGATAGGCCGTGCGATAGCATGGCGCCGCTTTCCCAGTCCGGGGATGATCACCTCAGGAGGATCGGAATGACGCGAGTTGCTGGCGTGTGTCTGGCCACGTGGTTGCTCTTTGGAGTGACCGTCGATGCCGTACGAGCTTCGGAACCGAGTTTCTCGACCATCGTCGAACGATCGAAAGCTCACTCTGGGCTGGTGACCTTCTATGCCGACGGCGACCACGGGAAGCTCTGGCTCGAGCTCCCCCCAGGGGAGAACGGTGTCGTGGGCGAGTACATCTATGTCGAAGGTCTGGCGACCGGTCTCGGCTCGAATCCGGTGGGTCTCGACCGCGGACAGCTGGGCGACTCGAGACTCGTGGTCCTTCGACGGGTTGGGGATCGGCTACTCGTGGAGCAGCCGAATCTCGGTTACCGGGCGATCAGCGACAACTCCGACGAGGCGCGCGCGACCCGACAGTCGTTTGCAACCTCGGTGCTCTGGGCCGGCAAGATCGGCCCGGCGGCCGAAGACGGCCGCAGTCTGGTGGACATCACGTCGTTCCTGATTCGCGACGCGCATGGCGTCTCCCAGCGCCTCCGCGAGACCGGGCAAGGGGAGTTCAGCCTCGATCGCGATCGAAGTGTCGTCGATTTCGACGCCGCGCTCGCCTTTCCCGACAACGTCGAACTCGAGGCGATTCTGACCTACGGTGGGGGTGGGGAGATCGGTAACCACGTCCGGTCTACGGCGCCGACAGAGAGCGCGATCACTCTGGTTCAGCATCACTCCCTCATCCGTCTGCCGGAGCCTGGGTACAAACCGAGGGCGTTCGACCCGCGTGGCGGCAACTTCGCCATTCAGTTCCAGGACTACGCCGTGCCGCTCGACGCCTCGATCGAGCGTCGGTGGATCGTTCGTCACCGTCTGAAGAAGGGGGACTCGCTCGTCTACTACGTCGATCGCGGCGCTCCCGAACCGGTGCGCAGTGCACTCCTCGACGGCGCCCGTTGGTGGGCTGACGCCTTCGAAGCGGCCGGTTTTCCCGGCACCTACCGCGTCGAGCTGATGCCCGAGGGGGCTCACCCTCTCGACGTGCGCTACAACGTCATTCAGTGGGTTCATCGATCGACGCGAGGCTGGTCGTACGGAGGGGGCATCACTGATCCTCGAACGGGTGAGATGCTCAAGGGACACGTCAGCCTCGGTTCGCTGCGCGTCCGGCAGGATCGGAAAATCTTCGAAGGCCTCCTCGGCACCGCCAAGACCGGCAGCGGGGATGCTGAAGACCCGGTTCAACTCGCTCTGGCGCGGATTCGCCAGCTCTCTGCGCACGAGGTCGGACACACCTTGGGAATCACCCACAACTTCGCGGCCAGCACCTACGGCGATCGCGAGTCGGTGATGGACTATCCGGCTCCGCTGGTGACGGTCGACGCCTCCGGCGAGCTCGATGTCTCGAAGGCGTATGACGTCGGCATTGGCGACTGGGACATCCACGCTGTCCGGTTCGCCTACCAGGAGTTCGAAGGCGACGAACAGGCGGGGCTCGAATCGCTACTCGCGGAGGGGAGAGAACAGGGCCTGCTCTTCATCACCGACGCAGACGCCCGGCCGGCCGGGGCGTCTCATTGGGTAGGAAGCCTCTGGGACAACGGCTCCGACCCGGTCGAGCAGCTGAAGACCGAGATGGCCGTCCGAAGCATTGCCCTCGACCGATTCGGGGAGGACAGAATCTCGGACGGGCAGCCACTGGCACTCCTCGAAGAGGTTCTGGCGACGGTCTACTTCCGACACCGCTACCAGCTCGAGGCCACCGTCAAGATGGTCGGCGGGCTCGACTACCGCTACGCCCTGCGTGGCGACGGACAACCGAGGCCCACGCCCATCGATGCCCGCGCGCAGCAGAGCGCTCTTGCCGCGGTGCTCGAGACGATCTCGCCCAAGGCGCTCGATCTACCGGAGTCGGTACTCGAGGTCATGCATCCCCGTCCGTTCGGCTACTGGGGCAACCGGGAGCTGATCCGAGGCGCCGCCTCTCCCGCCTTCGATGCCCTCGGCGCCGCCGCCACGGCGGCAGACATGACCGTGTCGATGCTGCTCCAACCCGAGCGCGCCGCGCGTATGGTCAACCTGCACCATCGTGACGCCGCCCTCCCAGGTTTCCGGCATCTGCTGGTGACCTTGGTAGATCACTCCTTCGCCGAGGGGACCGTAGACGGCCGAGAGGTCGAGCTCCGCCGAGTGGTCGAGACGGTGACGACCGAGCGCCTGGTCGCCCTCGCCGGCGACGCCTCGGCGGCCGCTGTGGTGAGAGCGCGAGCCGAGGACGCGTTGCGTTCGATCGGCTCTCGAGTCTCCGCCCGCGGCCCGTCATCGGCCCACGACGCGATGATCGTCGGCACCGTCCATCGCTTCCTGGACCGTGGCGGAGCGATGGCCGTTGCCGGGGAGGGAGCCAAAGCACTACCGCCGGGCTCTCCGATTGGTAGCTGGCAGCCGGCGGACCACCTCGGGGGCTGTTCGATGGACTCGCCGGGTTTCGGGAGGTAGCCGATGGAGAAGAAGGACGGGCTGAGTCGCCAAGCGTACGAACCGGTGCCCGAAGGGGAGTCGTACGACCCGTTCGTGCCACCGGGGGAGTCGCCCGCCGAGTTCACGATCAAAGCGGCTGTAGCCGGGATTCTCTTCGGCATCACCTTCGGCGCGGCCAACGCCTACCTGGGCTTGAAGGCCGGCCTGACCATCTCGACCTCGATCCCGGTCGCCGTCCTCACCGTCGCCGCCTTCAAGGTGATGACACAGGCGGGCATTCGCAGCACGATCCTCGAGGCCAACCTCTCGCAGACCGTGGGCTCCGCCTCGAGTTCGGTCGCCAGCGGAGTGATCTTCACGCTGCCGGCGCTCTTCCTCTGGGGCCTCGATCCGGGCCTGTTGCAGATGACTCTCCTGGCCATGTGTGGGGGGCTTCTCGGCGTCTTGTTCATGGTGCCCCTGCGCGCCTTCCTGATTCGCGGCGAGCACGGCCGCCTGCCTTACCCAGAAGGGACGGCCTGCGCCGAGGTTCTGGTCGCGAGCGAAATTGGCGGTAGTAAGGCCCAGAACGTGTTCAAGGGGCTCGCCGCAGGAGCCTTCTTCAAGCTCCTGGTGAGCTGGATCAAGATCATCCCGAGCTCGATGCACATCAAGGTGCCGTTCCTGAAGAAGGCCGAGCTGGGCAGTGAGGCCTCGGCGGCTCTCTTCGGCGTCGGCTACATCCTGGGTCCCCGGATCGCGGCCATCATGGTCGGCGGGGGTCTCCTGTCGTGGCTGGTGATCATTCCGGTGATCGCCTGGTGGGGCGAAGGCATGGCCACGCCGTTTTATCCGGAGACGGTACAGACGATCTCTGAGATGTCTCCGGGCCGCATCTGGACTCGCTACGTTCGCTACATCGGTGCCGGCGCGGTGGCGACCGGTGGACTGATCACGTTGATCCGCAGCATTCCGACCATGATCGAGAGTTTCCGCGTCGGCGCGCGTCAGCTGAAGCGGCGCATCCAACACGACGCCGAAGTCGCTCCTCGTACCGAGCGGGACCTGCCGCTCTCTTTCATCGGCCTGGGCGCCCTGCTGCTCGTCGGTGTCATGGCTGGCGTGCCCGCGGTCTTCGCCAACCTTCCGGGCTTCGTCCCCCGCCTGGTTGCAGCGATGTTGGTGGCGGTCGCGGCCTTCTTCTTCGTAACGGTCTCGTCGAGGATCGTCGGTCTAGTGGGCGTCACTTCCAACCCCACCAGCGGCATGACCATCGCCACGCTGCTGGCCACCTCCGCGATCTTCCTGGCGTTCGGGTGGACGGACGAGGCGGGCAAGGCGGGCGCCCTGACGGTCGGCTGTGTGGTGGCGATCGCCGCTTCGATCGCAGGAGACACGTCGCAGGATCTCAAGTCGGGGTTTCTGCTCGGGGCCACCCCGCGCAGACAGCAGATCGGCGAGCTGATCGGTGTTCTTTCGTCCGCAGCTTTCGTCTGCATGGCGGTTCTTCTACTCGACAAGACCTACGGTTTTGGTACCGAAGAGCTTCCCGCGCCCCAGGCGACCCTCATGAAAGTTGTCATCGAGGGCGTGCTCGAGAGCTCTCTTCCTTGGGGACTCGTGGGTATCGGCGTCGGTATCGCCCTGGTCTGCGAGGTCTTCCGAATTCCCAGTCTGCCGTTCGCCGTCGGCGTCTACCTTCCGGTGGCGACGATGGTGCCGGTCTTCCTCGGCGGACTTCTGCGGTGGAACGCTGAACGAACGGCTCCGAACGAAAGTGAGGCGAGCGAGCGGCGTGAGCGAGGTGTGCTGTTCGGCTCCGGTCTCGTCGGTGGAGAGGGCCTCCTCGGCGTGGGCATCGCGCTGATGGCCGCCCGACTCGGACGCGCGCCGGAGGGGGTCGGCACCGCCTGGGCGGGGGACTACGGCCAGCTGGCGACACTGGTCGCCTTTGGACTTCTGGCCGCGCTCTTCTGGCGGTTGGCGACCCGCACGGAGGACTGACCGTTGCGCTCGAAGAGCTGCCTACTGGCGATGCTGCTCGCCGCCTGTGCGGCCTCGCCACCGGCGTCGCCGAGCGACGTCACCGAGCTGGTGCCCAAGATCGTCGCGTCGTACCCACACGACACCGGCGCCTTCACTCAGGGGCTGCTGTGGTTCGAAGAGCGCCTCTACGAAAGCACCGGCGGGTACGGCACTTCGTCTCTGCGCCGCGTCGAGCTCGAGACCGGAGATGTCGAGCGGCAGGTGACGCTCGACGAGAACCTCTTCGGAGAAGGGCTGGCACGAGTGAACGAACGCCTGGTACAGCTCACCTGGCGCGAAGGAGTGGCGCTCACGTACGCACCCACAACCTTCGAAACCGGGGAACGATTCTCCTATTCCGGTGAGGGCTGGGGGCTCTGCTTCGACCAGATCGACCTGGTTCGGAGCTCTGGAACCTCGACGCTGACGTTCCACGATGCGGGTAGCTTCGCCGAACTCCGCAGCATCGACGTAACCCTCCTCGGCAAACCGCTCGGCTTCCTGAACGAGCTCGAGTGTGTGCACGGTGCGATCTGGGCGAACGTCTGGCAGACCGATTGGGTCGTGCGCATCGACCCGACAACCGGAGAGGTGACAGCACGGGTAGACGCTGCCAACCTGCGAGCCGCGGGCGGCCGCGGTGGTGTGCTCAACGGCATCGCCTATCGCGAGGAGACCGATACGTTCTTCCTGACCGGGAAGAACTGGCCTCTACTGTTCGAGGTTCGTTTCGTCGAGCGCTAGAAGCGCTAGCCGACGGGCGCTTCGATCTTGAGCATGCGGGCCCACGCCTGACCCAGGGTGTCGGGCAGGTCGAGCTCTGGGAAGATCTCGCGGACTTCGTCGCGACTCACGAACTTCCAGATGTCATCCCACTGCGCGTACCGAAGCATGTGTGATATCGCCCACGATCGACGCTCGGCGTCGTCGCCGGCGAGGATGCCTTCCAGCTCGGCGAGTGTGACCTCAGCGTCCGGAAAGAAGTAGAGAGAATCAGTCGATACGCCCATCACCGTCAGTATAACCAGAGCGTAGGGGAGTGCAACCGCCTGAGACAGACAGAGGCGTACCAAGCACGGGGCGCGCGAGGTGGGGGCAACACCAATAGGACGTCTCTGTTCGGCCCGGCGAGCCCTCGCGACGAGTGTACCGCTCGACCGGGCGGGAGCGCACTTGACGCCCCCTGGACCGTCGGCTACATTCACCTCCTCTTTACGGCACGTGCGGGCATAACTCAGTTGGTAGAGTGCAAGCTTCCCAAGCTTGATGTCGCGGGTTCGAGTCCCGTTGCCCGCTCCAGGTCCGCAACCGGGAGTCCATGAGACAAGACGACATGAGCGCTTCGCAGTCGGCAGCAACCACCATCGCACCGGGAACCAAGGTCAAGGGGTCGGTCACCGGCAAGGCACCGCTCCGCATCGAAGGTCAGCTCGACGGAAAGGTCCTTCTCGACGGATTGGTCACGGTCGCCAAGGGCGGTCTGGTCACCGGTGAGGTGAAGGCCGATACGGTCCAGGTCAGCGGCAAGCTGATCGGCAACGTCACCGGTCGTGAGCGCGTCGAGGTGCTCGCAGGCGGCAGCCTCGAGGGCGACGTCTCCTCACCACGCTTCGTCATCATCGAGGGCGCCTTCTACAAGGGCAACGTCGAGATGAGCGGTAGCGACGCACCCTCGGGGAAGAAAGGGTGAGGGTCGGACTCCCGAAGGAGGTCAAGAACCACGAGTACCGGGTGGGCTTGATTCCCGCGGGCGTGCACGAACTGGTGCTCGCCGGCCACGAGGTCGTGGTTCAGGCCGGTGCCGGAGAGGGCAGCGGGATCGAAGACTCGGAGTACGAAGGCGCCGGAGCGCAGATGGCGAGCGACGCACGCGCCGTCTGGGAGTCGGCAGAGCTGATCGTCAAGGTCAAGGAACCGATCGAGTCTGAGTACGAGCTCATTCAACAGGGCCAGACCCTCTTCACGTACCTCCATCTGGCTCCGATCCCGGGACTGACCGATCTGCTGCTCGAGCGCGAAGCGACCGGCATCGCCTACGAGACGATCACCGATGCTGACGGTCGGACGCTGCCCCTGCTGACCCCGATGTCAGAGGTCGCGGGGCGCATGTCGGCGCTCGTCGGAGCCTTCTACCAGCAGCGCGGACTCGGCGGGCGAGGAACGCTCATGTCGGGTGTTCCCGGCGTCCCTCCGGGCGACGTCGTGATCATCGGCGGTGGCATCGTCGGCGTCAACGCCGCCAAGGTTGCGGTCGGTCTAGGATCCCGCGTGACAGTGCTCGAGAAGAGCCCCGACCGCATGCAGTACCTCGACGATCTCTTCCTGGGGCGGGTCACCACTCTGGCCAGCAACCACCACAACCTGGTGGCGGCGATGGGGCGGGCCGACGTACTCATCGGCGCCGTGTTGATCCCCGGGTACTCGGCTCCCAAACTGGTCACGCGAGAGATGCTGGGCTTGATGAAGCCGCGTTCGGTCGTCGTCGACGTAGCGGTCGATCAGGGCGGATGTTTCGAGACCACCCGGGCGACCACCCATGCCGATCCGGTCTACCACGTCGACGACGTGCTTCACTACTGCGTTGCGAACATGCCCGGAGCGGTACCCCGGACGTCGACCTTCGCCCTCAACAACTCCACCATGCCCTACACCCTGGCGCTGGCCAACGGAGGCGTGGAGGCCGCCGTCGCGAACATTCCGGGCTTCTTGCCAGGGGTCAATACGTTCAAAGGGCAGATCACCTGCTCACCCGTGGCCGAGTCGCAGAACAAGGCTTCGACGCCGTTCCACGAGCTGGTCTAGTCCGCGCCGCCGTCGTCTGCGAGCAGCCCGGCGAGCGAACGTCCGGCGAGTTCGTTCCAGAGCGTCTCGAGGTCTTCGGGTACGGGCGCTTCGACTGCCACCGGCCTCTCGCGCACCGGATGGGGGACCTCGAGCCGCCAGGCGTGGAGCGCGGGCCGGGCGAACTCGCGCAGCAACCGACGGAGGTGACGTGGAGCCTCCTTCCAACGCGCCTCGCCGTACACCGGATCGCCGATCAGTGGGCGCCTGACGTGCTTGAAGTGCACTCGGATCTGGTGAGTCCTCCCGGTTTCCAATCCGATCTCCGCAACACTCGAACCGTCTGCTGAGGCCAAGACGCGGTAGTGCGTCACTGCGGGCCGGCCTCGTGGCGTTACCGTCATCTCCTTGCGCCGTTGGGGGTGCCGACCGATCGGTTCGGCGATGGTTCCGTTTGTGGGATCGAACGTGCCGTACAGAACTGCCAGGTAGAGCTTGGTCACGCGCCGCTCGGCGAAGGCGCGGGAGAGGCCGGCATAGGCCTCTGGCGAGCGCGCCACCGCCAGACAGCCGGTCGTGTCGCGATCCAGGCGATGCACGATGCCCGGGCGGCCGGGTCCACCGAGGGAGCCGATCTCCGGGTAGCGATGGAGAAGCCGGTGCGCCAGAGTTCCCGTCTCGCGACCGGCTCCGGGGTGAACGACGATCCCCGCCGGCTTGTCGACGATCGCGAGGTGCTCGTCCTCGAACAGAACCGCGAGGGCGCCTTCTTCCGGGGCCATCTCCGTCGCCGTGTCACGTTCGGGCGGCTCGCACTCGATCCACTCCCCGCCCTCGAGCCGCAGCGACGGCTTGGTGACCAATCGACCGGACACTCGGACCTGCTCCGCCCGTACCCACTGGGCGGTCTGGTTGCGAGCCTCGTGGAAGTGGCTCGCCAGGTACTTGTCGAGTCGCTCGCCGGAGTCTGCAGACGACGTCAGCCAGCGCATGGCGCTAGCTGCCCGAGGCCGGCTCGTGAACCGGCGCCTCTGCGGGCTCTGTCTCGCGAGAGCGGAAGATCTCGAGCAGCATCAGGCCGATGCCCACCGAGATCGCGCTGTCCGCTACGTTGAATGTGTACCAGTGGTACGAGCCGTAGTAGGCGTCGATGAAGTCGGTGACCGCACCCGCTGCGATGCGATCTGCGAGATTCCCAATTGCTCCGCCCAAGATCAGCGCCAGCGCAGTCAGCAAGAGCCGATCCTGGCGAGGCGTCTTGAGAAAGTAGACGCTGACCACACCCAACGCGAGGAGGCCGAGTCCGATCAGGAGCAAGACCTTGGTCGTCTGACCGGCGGGAAAGAGGCCAAAGGCAACGCCTCGGTTCTCGACCAGGATCAGGTTCAGGAAACCCTCGATCACAGGGCGAGGAACTCCGGGGACGATGTTCTGTTCGACCCACCACTTGCTCCACTGATCTGCAACCACCACCAGTAGAGTCAGAACCGTGTACCCGACCTTGCCGTCCATCTGGGTCTTGAGGGAGTTGATCATCGGCGGAACCTTCGCTTCGAAGCCTCGGAGAGCCGAACGAGATTCTTACCGATGTCGGCGAAGCGAATGCCCGCAACCCCGGCCGCGCCCGTTTCGGCGACGCTCTCGAGACGCTCGATTGTAATGCCCCCCAGGGCGATCACCGGAATGCCGATTCTCACGGCTCGCTCCAGTGCCTCGAGCCCAACCGCGGGGCCCTTCCCCGGAGTCTCGAAGACCGGACCGAAGTAGGCGTAGTCGGCCCCCTCATCTGCCGCACGCGACACCTCCACCAAGCTGTGGGTCGAGCGCCCGATCAGAGCTTCGTCGCCGAGGAGACGCCGCGCCGCCCCGACCGGCAGGCCGGTCGACGGGAGGTGAACGCCCTGCGCGCCAAAGGAGAGGGCGAGATCCGCCCTCCCGTTGATCAGAACGGCCGTCGTCGGCGCGAGTCGTCGGACCGCCTCGTCGAGCAGCGCCGCGACCTCTCGATCGGTTCGCGACTTCTCTCGGAGTTGAACCGCCGCGACGCGTGCCTCGCGCAGCCGGTTGAGCCACGCGGTGTAGGCAGTGCCTGGTGCCACCAAGCCGCTACTGATCACGGTAAGACTCGGGGCACGCCTCATTCAGCGGACGCCGACTCGGCGGCGGTACGGGCCTCGCTCAGACGCCTCCGTTCGACCAACCAGAGGTCCAGGTCGTGCGCTCCCCACACCAGGTGAACGAGTCCGAAGCCACTGATCGCGCTCCGCACGACGGGGTGGAGGAGAAGATGCGACAGCTCGAACATCGACATCCGGACGATCCCCTCATCCCAACGGGGGCTCCACGGCGACAGCAGCAGAAAGACGCCCGCCTCGACGCAGTAGAGGACAAACAGGAGCCGAAAGGTACCGAGCCACGACATGCGACGGCAGCATAACGAAAAAAGAGCTCGGGGCAGGGCCCCGAGCTCATCGCACTGTCCTAGAGGAATTGAGTGCGAACGGTCTCAGCGAGGAGGCTTAGACTTAGGAGAGGACTGCGAGCGAGGCCTCGCCTTCGACCGACTGGACTTGGAAGAGGAAGACGACGAACGACGGCTCGAACTCGGTGGTTTGACCGAACTGCGAGATGAAGAGCTCGAGCTGGATCGAGACGCGCTGGGCGCCGCTGGAGTCGGCCGTCGGCTGGAAGAGGATGAGGTGGACGAGGTCCTGGAGGATGCGCTCGACCGGGAAGAACTGGAAGAGGCGGAGGACCGAGGCGCCTCGCGGCTCGACGAAGACGGTGTCCGGCCGCGAATGCCGTCCAACACCCGTCGGACGATCGGCGTCCGTTCGCGAACGCTGGGCGCCGAAGAGGAGGAAGCTGGCGTCCGCACCTCGGGCCGCTCGCTGCCGCCGCTGGACCGCGTTCCGTAGCGAGAAGAGGTCGTGTCGCGTTGCAAGATGCTCGGCGAAGAGCCGCGCTCCGCGCTCGGCCGGGCCGGCGCACGCTCACGCGTCAGGATCGAGCGACTCGTGCTCTGCTCGACACCGCGTGGGACACGTGACTGCGGCTCGCGCTCGACCCGAACGCCAGCGGCTGCCTCACGACGCCCCAGGTCCGGCCGTGCGGGCAGCGCTCGTGCCGCGGTGGGCTGATCCGACCTGAACCGCTCGATCGCGCTCGTCCGCCGGGTCGTCTCGGTGGTGCGACTTCGAAGGTCCGACCGATCGACGATCGTGCGCTCACTCGTGGCGCCGCGCGTTGCGCGATCCATGAGCGAACCTCTCGATGCTGGCCTGGCACCTACCGCCTCGCGAACCTCGGAGGAGAGTCCGGAACGCCGCGCGACGAAGGAGGTGACATCGGGCAGCTTCCTCTCGGCTCCTCGGTCGCGATCTCGGGTGAGATGCTGGAGGAGGCTCTCGGGGCGGTCGCTGAAGCCGCGTGGGATACCGCGGGTCGTCGTCGTGATCACACCGCGCGGCACGTCGTGGCGAGCCGATCGGCCCACTTCGTAGCCCGACCTCCAGGCCGAGCGGTAGCTCCGCCACCCGAAGTAGCGGGTAGGGCAGAAGGTCCAGTCGCTGTAGTAGCCCCAGCTTCCACCCGCCCAGCCGTAGTGGCCGAGGCGAAGTCCGAAGCCGAAGTAGCCGCGCGAGCGGTAGTGGTGGGAGTAGTAGCCGCTGGGAATCCAGGCGACATGCGTCGGGCCCCAGTACCAGGTGACCTGCGCTGGAGAGAAGACGTTCCCCGGATACCAGACCCAACCGTGGTACGGGTGGAGGCTCCACGATCCATAGTGCGACGTGAAGCCGCCCCAGGGGTCAGAGCTCACCCAGTAGTAACCGCCGGGTGTGTGGGTCCAATAGCCGCGAGTGAAGGGCCGCCAGCCGCTGCTGGAGTAGGGACGCCAGGCGTGGCCTGCGTCGACGTCGACCCATTCGCCGTGGCCGCGAAGTGAGGCCGCCTCGTAGTGAAGCGACTCGTCGACGTACTCATCGCCGGCGGCGATTCGAGCGTCGCGATCGAGCTCCTGGCCCCACGCCTCGAGGTCGTCTAGTCCGCCGGCGGGGTAGACCCGCACCCGCGGCTCATCGAGGCCATCGACCACAACCTCTTCGTTCGGCCGGGCCACGATCGACCCCGCGGCGAGAACCACTTCACCGAAACCTTCACGAACAACGAGCTCGGTCCACTGACGGTCGTCCGAGTAGATGCGGTAGGTGCCGGGTCGCTCCAGATAGGCCACAGCGTTGGCGGTGTCGACTCGGAGCGGTTCTCCCTCCCAGGCCGACTCCCGCACGACCACCTGCAGCTCACCCTCGAGCAGACGAATCACCGTTCCCGCGCCCGCGGTCTCCGCCGCAGAGAGGGGCAAGCTCTCGAAGTGAATATCGGTACTTCCGCCAACGCGCAAGATCGTTCGATCGGGGAGGATCGCCTCCGCCCGGCCTCCCGGCGCGACCCAGAGGCGATCGCCGGCGAGGAGCGGATAGTCCGGCTCGACGTCAATCGGTTCAGCGCGATCCAGCGTCGTCAGGCGAACGTCGCCTTCGACGGTGCGGTAGAAGCCGTATGGGTCTGCCTCTTCGGCGAGAACGGGGCCCGCAAGCAGAAGAGCGGAGCAGAGCACCACCGATTCGAGCAGCCTCCGCTGCCAATCCAGGGTGGGTGTCGTTCTCATGGTGCCTTCCTTTCTCTTCAGATCGACCTGTAGTTTGTTGTCGATCTCGTGTCACCCTGTGGTCTTTGCAACGCCTGTTCCAACCCCCTCTCAGCTATACTTCACGCGGTGGTCGTAGC
This sequence comes from Candidatus Multivoradales bacterium, assembly GCA_965212505.1. Classification (GTDB taxonomy): domain Bacteria; phylum Acidobacteriota; class Thermoanaerobaculia; order Multivoradales; family JAHEKO01; genus JAHEKO01. The sequence continues at coordinate 2,085,654 of OZ243123.1, read as the reverse complement.
CTGACGGCACCAGCTTTGTCCCCTGAGTGCTACGACGACGTAAGGGCGAACCAGAGGAGTCGACGAACAGTGTCCATGAAGGACTGGTTTCGGCCGAAAGAGAGCCAGTCGGCCGATGTCGACACCCTGATCGCTCAGGGTGATCTCACCGGCGCTGAAGCTCGCCTACGCCGTAGACTGCGAGCCAACGGCTCGGATATCTACGCGCGCGTGAAGCTCGCCGAGGTGCTCATGAAGCGCAAACGGCAGCGAGACGCTGTCGACGAGTACCTTCTGGCTGCGGACAGCTTCGCGCGCGACGGGTTCTTCGACAAGGCCACCGCGCTCTTGCGCAAGATCTCGAAGTTGGCGCCGAGCAACGAGCAGATCAAGTTGAAGCTCGAAGCGCTCCAGTACGCGAAGAACCTCGAGCGGCGACGAGACACCATCGTCAACAGTCTGCTCGAGATGCAGTCCAAGGGCGAGAAGAGCTTCGGCGCTTCGGCGTTGGAACTCCGCCAGGCCTGGACCGACCTCTTCAGCAGCTCGGTGATCGAGAGCCTCTCGGACGAGCGCGTCATTCGTCTCTTCTCGGCTTGCTCCTTCGTGCGGCTTCAGGAGGACGACGAGTGGGTGCCGCGTGACGGTTCGAAGGAGATCATGCTGCTGATCGCCCGGGGCTCGATCGAAGCCCGGGTGGCGCTCAAAGGGGGCGTCGAGACGGCGCTCCGCTCCTTCTCGAAGGGCGACGTGATCGGCGATCGAGCGTTGCTCGAGCACAAGACCTGGCCCGCCCGTTATGTAGCCGGGAAACGGACGACCGCTCTGCTCCTCACCCGAGAGGGGCTCGCGAGGTCGCTCACGGGGGAGGCGGACCCGAAGGGCCTTCTGGATGGGTTGCGCGAACAGCGCAACGATCACAAGGTCGTGATGGCCGTCGAAGAGCTCGAGGCGCCCGACTGATGGCGCTGCGCCCGATCATGATCTACCCGGAGCCGGTGCTACGCCAGGAGTGCACACCGGTCGAGGCGTTCGACGAGGAGCTCCGTCGGTTGGTCGACGACATGATCGAGACCATGCACGCCGCTCCCGGAGTTGGCCTCGCCGCGTCCCAGATCGGCGTCGAGCAGCGAGTCTGCGTGGTCGACCTCTCGGTCGGCGAGGACCCTGACGCGCTTCATGTCCTGGTGAATCCTCAGATTCGAGACGAAGAGGGGAGTGCGGCCGACGTCGAGGGTTGCCTGTCGCTACCCGGCATCACGGACAAGGTGACTCGCCCCTATCAGCTGCGGGTCGACGCGCAGGACCTCGACGGTGAACCGTTTGTGCTCGAGGCCGAGGATTGGCTGGCTCGTGCGATCTGCCACGAAGTGGATCACCTCGACGGCATTCTCTTCGTCGACCACCTTCGGGGTCTACGACGCGAACGGGCGCGACGAGCACTCCGCCGACTCGAGCGCGAGGAAGCCCACGGGTGAACCGACGCGACTCGGAGGTGAGTTTCTACAACACGGAGGACCGACGGCGTACGCCCTTCGCGCCGCGAGCCGCCGGCAAGGTGGGCCTGTACACCTGTGGGCCGACGGTCTACAACCACGCTCACATCGGGAACTTCCGGACCTTTCTCTTCGAAGATCTGCTGCGCCGGTCCCTTCGCTTCCTCGGCTTCGAGGTCGACCAGGTCATGAACATCACCGATGTCGACGACAAGATCATCCGGGCCGCCGGTGAGGCGGACGTCACGATCGACGAGTACACCGCGCCATACATCGACTCGTTCTTCCGCGACCTGGACACGCTTCACATCGAACGCGCCGAGCGCTACCCGCGAGCGACCGAGCATGTGGCCGAGATGGTCGAGTTGATCAAAACGCTCTTCGAGCGCGGCGTCGCCTATGAGAGCGACGGCTCGGTCTTCTTCCGCATCTCCGAGGACCCCGACTACGGCCGGCTCTCGAAGCTCGACCTGAGCCAAGTGAAGCAGGGGGATCGGGTCGCCGACGACGAGTACGGAAAGGAGGACGTGCGCGATTTCGTCCTCTGGAAGGGGAGCAAACCGGGCGAGCCGAGTTGGGACTCTCCTTGGGGCGCCGGGCGCCCAGGGTGGCACCTCGAGTGCTCCGCGATGAGCATGAAGTACTTGGGCCCCCAGTTCGACATTCATACCGGCGGCGTGGACAACATCTTCCCCCATCACGAGAACGAGATCGCGCAGAGCGAAACAGCGACGGGTCAGCGTTTCGTGGGCACATGGCTCCACTCCGAACACCTACAGGTGGACGGCGACAAGATGTCCAAGTCGCTCGGCAACCAGTACACGCTTTCGGACCTTCTCGAGCGCGATCTCGAACCGCGTGCGCTGCGCTACTTCTTCCTCACGACCCACTACCGAAAGAAGCTCAATTTCACCTTCGACGGGGTCGCCGACGCTTCTCAGGGGCTGCGCCGGATCGATGAGATGCGTTTCCGCTTGGAGCACGCCGGTGAGGCGGCCACGGGTGAATCGACTCTCCGCGGGCCGATGGAAGCGGCGCGCAAGCGCTTCACCGCAGGCCTCGCCGACGACCTGAACACATCCGAGGCGCTCGCTGCGCTGTTCGAGCTGGTCCGGGCGGTGAACATCGCGGTCGAGGGCGATGCGTTGGTTGTGGGGGACCGCGTCGCCGTCTTCGAGCTGCTGAGCGAGATGGACGCCGTCTTCGGCGTCTTCGACCCTGTCGAGTGGGAGGCGGTCGAGGCTCCGGAAGGGACGCTCAGCGACGGAGAGATCGAGGGCCTGGTCTCCGAGCGGCAGGAGGCCCGAGCGAACAAGGACTTTGCGCGCTCGGATGAGATTCGCGACCTGCTCGCCGCCGAGGGCGTGTCCATCGAAGACACACCGGCGGGGCCACGCTGGAGGCGACAGTAGTCGCCGAGCCGCCACCGGGGACGTGAGCGCGACGCGGCTCGACCGCCTGGCGGAATACCTCGATGAGACGCGCTCCGTCCATCGCGGACGGCTCGCTCAATCGGTCGCCGAGCGGCACCTCGTCGAAGCCGGACTCCGCGTCGTCGCTAGAAACTGGAAGTGCAAGGTCGGGGAGATCGATCTCGTGGCGCTCGAGGGCGACACCCTCTGCTTGATCGAGGTCAAGGCGCGCGCGACAGCCGAATACGGCCCGGCGATCGAAGCCGTCGATCGGCGCAAGCAGCGACGCATCGCGGGGGCCGCCAACTGGCTTCTGGCACAGACCGGCTGGGACGGGCCGGTGCGGTTCGACGTTGTGGGTCTCGACCGTGAGGACCAAGCTTGGAAGATCACGCTACTGCGTAATGCGTTCGAGGCGTGACACGTGCTTGACACTCCCGACGCCCCTCACTACCATTGCGCGTCTGGGCGGGAATAGCTCAGTGGTAGAGCACGACCTTGCCAAGGTCGGGGTCGCGGGTTCGAATCCCGTTTCCCGCTCCAAGAGGTGCCCCTGGCACCACGCGACGATCGAGGGATCGCTCGCAGTTCAGAGGTCGCCATGGCGACCTCTCGTGGTTTCAAGGCGACGTAGCCAAGTGGTAAGGCAAGGGTCTGCAAAACCCTCATTCGTCGGTTCGATTCCGACCGTCGCCTCCAAACAACGTCAGTACCATCGAGCTTGAGAGCTGAAGGTAAGCTGCAGTTGAGCCGACACGGTTCCTGCGTCAACCTGCGCAGTACATTCCGCTAGACGCGGCCCCCGCTCTCTTGGAGAGCCCCAGCCTTCCCAGGCTTCGAGGTCGAGCACCCTAAGACTCCCTGGCCTGGTGCTAGGATCTCGGCAAGGAATGCCCGCCACGTTTGACCTCGGAGGGTTCCCTGTAGACCTTGTGCGTCTCGTCAGGGAACTGCGCACGGACCTAGGACAGGATTGGTTCCCTGACCCGTTGCGATATGAGGACCTTCTCAGCGTGGCCGCAGTTCAGAAGGCTCTGGATGATCACGTCTCAGACGGTGATGGCCTGTTCCAGGCTGAACCGGCTATGGCGTTTGATCTTCCCAAACCCGAGTTCACGCTCCGGTATTCCATGGAGTCTAGCCTCCGTGACCGAGCCTACTATCAGGCCTTGGTTGGCTGTCTCGCCCCCTACTACGACGAACTCTTGCCGAACCACGTGCTCAGCCACCGCTATGCCTTTGGAGAGCGTCGCGGGCGCTACTTCTTTCGGCATCCAGTCAAGCAGTGGAAGCTGTTCAACGACCATATTCGTTTCGAGGCAAAGTCCAAGCCCGTTCTCCTAGTGACGGATGTCTTCAACTACTTCGAGAACATAGATGTCGCACTCCTGGTCGATTCGCTTCGCAGCAGGATCTCAGATATCTCGGCAAGCGGGGAAGACAAGGCGAGGATTCAGGCGGTCCTCGACATTCTAGAGAGGTGTCTCAAGTCTTGGTGCCATAGCGAACGTCGAGGCCTACCTCAAAACCGGTTCGCTTCATCGTTCCTAGCGAACATCTACATGCTGGCAGTAGATGAGGCCATGCTACAGAAGGACTACGCGTACTACCGCTATATGGACGACATCCGAATTGCGACTTCGGACCGGTATGCGGCAAGAGCAGCACTGCGCGACCTCATCGTTGAGCTCAGAAGACGTCACTTGAACGTGAACGCTGCCAAGACAAAGATTCTCGAGCCCGCTGACGACGGCTATCGAGACAAGCTGAATCCAGAGGACTCGCGACTGGAGCAGCTTTCGAGTATGTGGGAGTCAAAGTCACTGAATGTGATTCGTCGCTCCTTGCACCCGTTACGAGAATTGGCCACCACGCTACTGGCCCAGGGAGCAACGAGTGATCGCGCCTTCAGGTTCTGCGTGCGGCGCTTTAGCAAGCTCGCCCGCTGCCCCGAGCTTGGTCTTCCGGACGTCTTCTTTCAACCACTCGTGGAAGCAGCCATCCAAGAACTGGACGCACAGCCTGCTGCAAGCGACCAGCTCGTCGAGCTGCTTAAGTCGGCACCAACTTCTGCGGCGCAGCTCGCGAGAGTCGCTGATTTCCTGGTCGACCGGAAGAAGGCTATCTACGACTGGCAGAACCACCTGCTCTGGCAGCTACTTGTCCTAAAGAAGTACTCAGAACCACGCCTGCTAGCTCTGGCGCGAGGCATGACGGGAACGGATTGCGGTGCGGAAGCAGGGGGCGCGATGTTGTACCTCGGTGCCCTGGGTAGCAGTGCCGATCGCAAGCGAGTCGTCACCAACTTCCGGCATCGGAAGTCCTGTCTTACGCAACGGCACGCTCTCATCGCGGTGCACGAGGTCCCCTTCGAGAAAGGGATTCGCGGTGAAGTGAAGCCTCATGTCGTGGGTAGTCTGCACGGAACCTACTCGGGTATTCGTGAGAGTTTCTCGGGCTGCTACCACCTGGAGTCGGAGAGAGTGGCGCTTGACAGCCTAGTGGACCTGGAGAGCCCGTATGAGTAGCGCCGCTGGCGTTCCAATGGTTCTCATCCACTTCACTCCGCCTTCCGGACTCGGAGTCGCGCCACTGCTCTTCGTGGCTGAGCCTGGCTCTAGACCGCAGCCGACTTCGCTAGAGACGCTGTCTCAACTCGATAGGCCGCTGATCGCGCATTCCTTCGGCCTTCTTGTCGAGTGGTTCCGGGCAGCCAACTTGCCACTACCAGCGCAAGTGCTTGACCTGGAAGGAGCCAGGAGGCTGCTCGTCGGTCGACCCAAGAGAGAGTTCGGAGACCGTGAGCTTCCCTGGGCTTTCCGACCATTGCTGAAGCAATTCGTCAGCGAACCCCTACTGGATGACGAAGACCTTCGAGAGGCAGTCGGGCACCAACTCGGAGTACCGCTGAGTTTGCAGGAGAGCGACCGAGATCTTCTGAGGGACGTGCTAGCAAAGAGCACGGAGCGGGCCTGGGAGGACACTAGAGACCGTCTGGAGGTCGCGGGTGAATACGAAAGGTTTGCGAGCGTGGAGGTTCCTGTGTACAACTCCATGTTGACTACTCAGTTCCGCGGGTTTCGAATAGACCGCAGGGAGAGAGATCGCCTGCTCAGGAGAGTCCAGCAGCAGATCACCGCAAGACAGTATGGGCTTTCCATCTCGCGAGGCGTGGACATTGAGAGGGCGCGACTAGACTTGCCTTACCTAGTCGGCATTCTTGGATTGGGCGAGGCTGTCTGTGAGAAGTTCTCCTCGGCTCGTGAGGTGATCGATCAGTACCGCGCCGTAGATCCGATCTGCGAGGCGCTTCAGAAGCTATTCAGAGATCGCAGGAATCGCAGCATCTTGCTTCGCCTCTCGACCCCGGAATCTGAGATCTGTCATGTGACGTTCGAGAGCATCGGCACGGTCACGGCACGGATTCTAGCTTCGGATCCCCATGTTCAGTACCTCCGCAAGGACTTCCGGAGCGTCGTCAAAGCGCGAAAGGGCATGGAGCTCCTCTACTTGGACTATGCGCACTTCGAGCCGAGCATCATGGCAAGCCTGTCTGGCGACCCAGCGATGAAGGAACTTTGCGCTGAGGACGATCTCTACGAGGAGCTTGCGCGTCGGCTCTTTGGGTCTTCAGGGGAGCGTCGGAAAGCCAAACGCCTCTTTCTTGCCTATTCGAACGGCATGTCTGCGGAGAGGCTAGATGAGCTGCTCGGCAAGTCGAAGATAGAAGACGTTCGCTCACGAACGAGCTTGGGCAGGCTTTTCCCGACTTTCGAGGACTGGAAAGCAGAGCGCTTCGCCGACCTCGAGTCGCTCGGGCGCTTGGGGACGACGGTCGGAAACTTCCGCTATCGTGAGCGCGACGGCCCCTTGACGAATAGCGAACGAAGGTGGGCTGTCAACCAGGTGGTCCAGGGCATGGGCTCGCTGATCTTGAAGCGGTTGATACTCGAACTCAGCAGTCGGGTTCCCGAGGCGAGGCTACTCCTTCCAATGCATGACGCCTTACTGCTTGAGGTAGAGGAGAAGTCGGCCCGCGAGCTCGCAGCTGATGTCCGCGTGGTCTTCGAAGAGGTGTTCGAGTCGCTTTGCCCAGGTGTCAATCCCAGAGCAAGAGCTGAGTCATTCGCACCAGAGCTTGAGCGGACCGGGCCGCAGACGTGATCTCACGAGGTGAGTTCAAATCGACATTCTCGCTGTGGAGCGGCAGCACCGCAGGTAGGCCGTGCGGCAATATTCGCCCTTGGCTATAGCGTTGCTTCGTTCCAGCCGCTCGCTATACCCTCCTCGGGTCTGGGACAACTGAGGAGGCGCGAGAATGAGGTTCAGCGCGAAGCGGCGAACGGTGTGCATTCTTCTCATTGCGGCGATGGGAAGCGGACTAGCGACGGAGCTGCAAGCGGCCGAAATCGGCGCTTGGCAGCAGGCACTGCCACTACCTGAGCGCGCGAGCACAGCCGGCGAAGGCGTGTCGATCGAGACCCAGCTCATCGCCAGCGGTCTGAGCGATCCGGTCAAGGTCACCCATGCCGGAGACGGCTCGAATCGACTGTTCATCGTCGAACAGCAGGGTGTGATCCGCATCTTCCGTAACGGCAACGTGCTCGGGAACGCCTTTCTGGACATCTCGGCTGACGTGAGCTGCTGCGGCGAGCTCGGCCTGCTCGGTCTGGCGTTTTCTCCCAACTACGACGTCGACGGCTTCTTCTACGTCAACTACACCGACAACTCCGGGGACACGGTCGTCTCGCAGTTCAGCGTCTCGCCGACAAACCCGAACCGAGCGCTACCGACTTCGGAGGTTGTCCTCAAGACGATCGACCAGCCGTTCTCGAACCACAACGGCGGCGACCTCGCCTTCGGCCCCGACGGCATGCTCTACGTCTCCTCGGGCGACGGCGGCAGCTTCAGCGACCCCGGCGACCGTGGCCAGGACCTCGGCACCCTCCTCGGCAAGATCCTCCGTCTCGACCCGGACAATCCGCCGGACTACATCCCGGTCGACAACCCGTTCGTCAACGAGGGTGGAACGCTAGGCGAGATCTGGGCCTACGGGATCCGCAACCCCTGGCGGATCGGTTTCGATCGCGCGACCGGCGACCTCATCATCGCCGACGTCGGCCAGAACACGCGCGAGGAGATCAACGTCCAGCCCTCGACCAGCGGAGGCGGCGAGAACTACGGTTGGAAGGTCCTCGAGGGAACCTTCTGCCACTCGAACAACCCCCCCGGCATCTGCGACGATTTCCTCAACGGCGACTCGGTCCTGCCGGTGCTCGAGTACTCGCACACCGGCGGCCGTTGCTCGATCACGGGTGGCTACCGGTACCGAGGCTCGAGCTATCCGGACCTCGAAGGGATCTACTTCTACGGTGACTTCTGCACCGGTGAGATCTGGGGCGGGGAAGAGACCGCGCCCGGGATTTGGAGCGCTGGGGACCCCCTGTTGGACACCTCCCTCCTCATTTCGAGCTTCGGTGAGGACGAGGCGGGGGAGATCTACGTGGCGGCACTCGACGGATCGATTCATCAGCTCGCCAGTACCGCCGGCGGTGGCATCCCTTGCGGCGACATCACGGCCTTTCAGGCTCGATGTATCGCTCCGTCTGGGACCAACCGAATCCAGGCGAGAGTGCTGTTGACCGACGCCAGTCACGATGGAACAACGGTCACGATCGGAGTCGACGGCGCACCGAACGTCGTCACTGTCAACGGTACCCGTGCGAACTTCCAGATGCAGGGTGCGGCGAGCGGTATGCACACGATCAGCCTCGACGATCCGCCGAGCTGTGTTGCGGACGTCGTCGTCACCTGCCCCTAGAGCCGGCTGATAGCATCGCCGCGTTTTTCGGACGGAAAGCGCAGCTGTCGAAGATCACCGAATCCGACGTCGACCGCATCGTAGGAATGCGGGACCTCGTCCTGCGGAATCTCACCATCACGCAGGCGTATCACGAGCTGTCGAAGGCGGTGAGTCGCGATCTGCCGGGCGAGGTGAACTGGTGCGCCTTTGCGACCTGGGCCTCTCGGCAGGCGGGGCAGACCATCCGTCAGGAAGATCTCGACGACGCGATTCGAGATCGCCTCGGAGAGTCGTCCGACACGGCCGAAGTGCTGACTCAGATCCTCGACGGCTTGGGCAGGTGGTCGCGCGGCCTGACCGCCGACAAGGTGATCGCGGAGCTGGCACCCGCGGCCAAGCTGGACCGGTCGAGCGCAGCAGTGGGGAAGGGGAACCTCAAGGTCTTTGCCGAGATCGGTCGGGAGTTCGCACGCTACCTCCTCGGCCCAGGTCAGGATCAGGAGCGGGACGACGACAGCATCGACAGATTCTGCGAGGGGTTGCGCAAAGGAGATCCGCCGTGGGGTCAATCCCAGCTTCGCAAGGCGTTCACGGCGCTCTACCGCGGGAAGTTCGAAAGTGACCCGAAGCGCCGCGCAGAGTACGTTCTCGCCGCCAATCTGAGGATCGGGTACCACGAGCAGGCGCGTCTCCAGCCAGAGGTGTTCGCGGCGCTCAACGCTGCGGTGGCCGACGTCGCCGCGGTTCGTCGGCAGGTGCTCGGTGTCGCCTTCGAGGGCCGCGGTTCGGCAATCTCCTGGTTCGGTCGCCTCTACCTGCGCCTCACTGCGCCGCTCGATCGACTCTGGATTCGCCTCACGAACCGGCTGCGGCGTGTTGCGCGGGCAGCGCTCACCGACTCTCTGATGACACTCCGACTTCCCACGAACACATTACGGCTCGGGAGCGACCTCGAGCGGGATCCTCCCGAGGTTCTCGACTCGCTCTCCGACGGCGAGCTCGAGCTGTTCGCCTCGCGAATCGGTGCGCTGTCACCCGCCCGCGGAAGCGGCGTCCAGGACTGGGCGAACCTCGACGAACGTCTACGCTACATCGGCTCCTTCTTCCGGGCCTACCAACGCGAGACGCGGCTCTTCGAGGCTCCCTTCACAGAGGAGCAGGTCGACTCGATTCGACAGGGATCGGTGCCCGCGAGCTCGCTCTAGCTTCTGTCATGGCCTCGCTCGAATTCGTTCCTCTGCTCGGCCTCCAACGCGAGCTCTACGACATCCCGACGGGTCGTGAGCGTTTCGAACGCTACATCCAGCTCATCCGTTCTCCCTCCGGTGCGCTCGAGCTACCGCTGGCGTTCATGAACCCGATGGGGAAGTCACACGTCGCCGAGTGTCTGGACGCCTGGATAGCACTGGGCGCGGAGGAGGTCGCTCAGAAGGCGATCGAGGGGGTCTCGAAGCGCCTTGAGTCTGTCCCGCTCGATGCACCCCTCCGGTTCGCTCTGGTGATCGTCGACGACGCAGCCGGGGGTTGGACAAATCGGTATTCGACCGAGATGCAGCACCGCTTCGGGCGTAGTGGAGAGCTCAGTGAGAACTGGGCCACCGGCATGTTGTGGACGAGCGAAGAGCCCCAGATCGAGCGGTTGGAACGTGAGGTGCGCTCCGCTGCCTACCGGGCGGTCCATCGACTGCGGTGTCGGCCCGCTCTCTCGCTCGACGAAATGCTCGTGCAAGAGGGGCGCGCCGCCGTCTTTGCCGAGTCACGGGGCGGACCGGGGCTCGCGGACGAGCCCGTGCTCGATGAGTTCGAGCCGTTGATCGAGCCCCACCTCGACTCGCAAGACCTCCCGATTCAGATGGCCTGTCTCTACGGCGACGAGGTCGCGGCTACCCTGGGCTATCGGGCCCTGGGAGTACCGCCCTCGGCCGGCTACCACTACGCGAGACGCCGTGCACGGAACGAGCCGTTCGACCCCGTGGAAGCGCTCCTCGGAACGTGATTCTTCGGCCGGTCGAGGAGCTACGACGCCTTCGCGGCGGGTTCGCTCGCCTCGGACTCGAGGGTCTCGCCGATCTCACCGATCAGCTGCGGCGAAAAGCTGAGTGTAGAGCCGCGCGAGGTCAGGTCGGAGAATGCGGAGGTGCCACCCTGGAGGCGCCGCACGAAGGCATATACACCGACGGCGGACAGCGCGAACGCGGGGAACGCCAGAAACCCGATCGTGAAGCTGAACCAATCCACCTGCTACGCTTCTACCACAAGACCTTGGGGAGGGTCAATAAGCTTACACTGCATGTTGCGGTTCCCCCACACGCAGGAGTCCCGCGGGCGCCTCGGAGGATCAGCCAGAGGGCGTCCTTCAAGAGGACGGTTCGAAGGGCATCCCAGGAGTCGCTCGCGACGACGAGAGGTACTGCGAAAGTTCGCCGATCCAAGCGGCGCTGACCTGCTGGGCCGCCACAGCTGCCTGGAACAGCTCGAGTGCGGCGAGGGTTTCGCGAGGCACACCGAGCCGGCTGAAGACGCTCAGGATCTCGGCCGCCAACTCGGCGAGCTCCTCGTAGCGCTGTTCCTCGACGAGAATCGTCGCCAGGTCAAAGGAGACACTCGCCGCCTCGTACGGAATCTCTCGCTCGGAGAAGCCTCTCTGTACCTCGCGGAACGCCTCCTCGGCGCGATCCCTGCGCCCCTGGGCCTGCGCCAGTCGTCCTTCGAGCCAGCGCAGGCGGAGGAGCACCATCGCGTCGTTCTGTTTGGAGAACGCCGGTAGGATCTCTTGGAGCAGCGCCATCGAGCGGTCGATGTCTCCTTCGCGATGGAGGTGCAGCGACAGAGCGTGCTTCGCCGCCAGGGCGACCCGCGGGTCGATCTCGGGATCGATGTGCTCGAGCCCCGCCTCGACAGCGCGAACCGCGCCCGCGTAGTCACCGGCTGTACTGAGCGCCGCCGCCTTGTCGACCATCGCGCATCCCATCAGATGGTGCTCTCCGACCCGTCGATAGATGCTGGCCGCCTTGTCAAAGAGCCGAGCCGACGCGATCGTCTCGCGCTGCAACTTACAGAGGCTAGCTCGCAGGCTGCACAGGCGAGCCGCTTCGAGCGGATCACCCGTGCCTTGGGCTAGCTCTTCGTCAGCCTTGTCGAAAGCATCCGAGGCGCCCTGGAGGTCCGAACCCTGGCGACGCGCGTTGCCCAGCGAGCCCCACGCGCGACCGAGCAGATCGTGCACGAGTGCCGCTCCATAACGCTGCGGCGGAACTCGCTCGGCGAGAGCGAGCGCGAGCTCCGCCCACTCTCTTCCGGCCGTTGGGTCCTGGAAGCCCAGTTCGTGAACCTTCTCCAACACGCGTTCGACGACGGCGTAGGTCTGGAATCTCCGGCTATTGAGCGCGAGCAGCGTACGCCGATGCACGGCATGGACCTCGAGCTCCTCGAAGAGAGCGTGCGAGGCCTGTCGCTCCAGCTCGACCCTGCTCGCCGCCTTGCGTAGATCGTCTACACGGACATCGAGGCGCTCGAGAGGCTGAGGATCGTAGCGATCCCTGTGAACGGGCCAGAGGCGGCTGGTGACTTCGCGGCACTGCTCACATCCGGTCAGCAGGTGCCGGACGACGTCGCGCGTGTCGCCAGCGCCGAGATCGCCGAGGACGAAGTGCTTCAGCGCCCTCTCGGTGGGGTGCGCAGAGCTGTTCATGAACCTGCGAAAATGCTAGCAGCTCCCGCAAAGCGGGTCTACCGATGCGGCATCAGTGCCCTCCGGGGCGACTCCGGCGGGGCATCGGGGGCCGACAGTCCAGGGGGATCAACCGTTCGTGAGAATCTGCGCTTCTTCGCCCGCCGAAATGTGCGTCTTGGTTTTCATCTTCCCTCTGCCTCTTCGCGATCCGAGCGGAGACATTCCGCTCACAACGGGGAGTTCCCACGCACCGGGGAAACCTGACACGGCTGTCCGCCAACCACCGCTGGCGTAGCATGAGCCCGCTTGAACGGACACTCCACTTGGTAGACAATCGGACGCTCGTCCCAGGTCGGTCTTTCTAGATGCTCGAGACCCTTCAACCGCAGAAGTCCCTCCCGCAGAGCGAGGAGTCCGAGCGAGCCGTACTCGCTGGGGTTCTGCTCGATCCGTCGCAGCTCGCCATGCTCTCCGGGCGGCTCGCCGCGGACGACTTCTTCGCGGAGCGTCACCGCATCGTCTTCGAAGCGATGCTCGAAATCCAGGCCGCGGAGACGGAGATCGACATCCGCACCCTCCAAGCGAGGCTCGAGCAACAGGACAAGCTGGAGGCGATCGGGGGCTTGGCCTATCTGGCCGGGCTCGACGTGGATCTGCCCGACCTCGGGCGGCTGGAGAACTACGCCGAAATCGTCAAAGAACGGTCGATCCGGCGGCGTCTGATCCAGGCGTGCCAGGACATCACCCGTGACTGTCTCGACGGCGGGGTCGAAGCCCAACAGGCGCTCGGCAACGCAGAATCCGCCATCCTCGGTCTCGGCGAAGAGGCGATCCAGCGCGGGTTCCAGTCGATTTCGCACATCTTCCAGGAGACGATCGCCGATCTCGAGGAGCGGCCGGCGAGCGGGCTCATCGGCATTCCCACCGGCTACACCGACCTCGACGCGATGACGCGGGGACTCAATCCCGCGAACCTGCTGATCGTCGCCGGCCGCCCCGGTATGGGCAAGACCAGTCTGGCCCTCAACATCGCGCAACACGTGGCGATCCGAGAGAACAAGGCGGTTGGGATCTTCTCGCTCGAGATGAGTCAGCAGGAGCTCGCGCTTCGGATCCTCTCGGCCGAAGCGGACGTGACCTTCGGAAAGCTCCGTTCGGGACACATGTCGCAGAAGCAGTGGGACCGAGTCGTGCAACAGGTGCGCAAGATCTCCTCGGCGCCGATCTTTATCGACGACTCGGCGAACCCGACCCTCCTCGAAGTGGCCTCGAAGGCGCGACGCCTCAAGGCCGAGCACAAGCTCGAGGTCGTGGTGCTCGACTACCTGCAGCTGATGCAGGCCGGTGGTCGCTACGAGAATCGAAACCTGGAAATTTCGGCCATCACTCGAGGTCTCAAGCAGCTCGCGAAGGAGCTCGATTTGCCGGTGATCGCACTCTCCCAGCTCTCTCGCGCTCCCGAGCGGCGGGGGAGCGATCACCGACCGCAGCTCGCCGATCTGCGTGAGTCCGGCTCGATCGAGCAGGACGCCGACCTGGTGATGTTCATCTATCGCGACGAGGTCTACGACCCGGAGAGCGAAGACCAGGGAATCGCTGAGCTCATCGTCGCCAAACACCGGAGCGGCGAGACGGGCACCATCCGCCTCGTCTTCCTGGGGCAGACGACGAAGTTCTGCAACATGGCCCGCCAGGACGCGGCGCCTCCCTTCTAGTGGCGTCGGCACCGCCAACCGGGCGCCCCGCCTGGGTTCAGGTCGACCTGGACGCTCTGAGTAGGAACCTGGAGAGGCTCAGCGAACATGTCGCGCCGGCGCGTACCCTCGCCGTCGTCAAGGCGGACGCCTACGGTCACGGCGCGTCGGAGGTGGCCCTCCGCCTCGACCGGGATGGCGTTGCGGCGCTGGGCGTCGCCTTCGCCGCCGAAGGGGTCGCTCTGAGACGAGCCGGCGTCGGTTCGCCGATTCTGGTTCTCGGTCCGACCCACGCCGACGAACCCACGGTCTACTTCGAACAGCAACTGACGCCGACGATCAGCGATCTGCCGCGCCTTCGCGTATGGGAGGAGTGGCTCGCGGGTCGACGAGTGGAGCAGCAGGTCCACCTGAAGGTAGATACCGGTATGAGCCGGCTCGGCCTCGACGCGACCGAGCTGTCGGCGGCCCTCGAGCTCGTGAGGTCTTCACGCTGGCTGTCTCTTTCGGGCCTCATGTCACACCTGGCCGAGGCCGACGAGCCCTCCAGTGCTGCCAATGAGCAGCAGAGGCGTCGGTTCGTTGAGTTGGTGAACCTCTTGACACCCGAAGAGCGCCAACGGGTCGCCATCCATCTGTCGAACAGCGCGGGCGCCCTCTATCTCGAGCCGATCGATGGGGACCTCGTGCGCGCCGGCCTTGCTCTGTACGGAGTCGCACCGGCGCCGGGCGCGACCTGTCCAATCCCACTCGAACCGGTGATGCGAGTCGAAGCCGAGGTCGTCGCTCTGCGCGACGTTTCGCCAGGAACCAGGGTCGGCTACGGCGGTACCTGGACCGCCCGCACCCTGTCGCGACTGGCGCTCGTACCGGTGGGCTACGGTGACGGCTACCCCTGGCGGCACGCCACCCACGGCGAAGTGCTGATTGGAGGCCGGAGGGCACCACTCGCCGGCCGCATCAGCATGGACATGCTCTCGGTCGACGTGACGAACCTACCGGTCTCCGTCGGCGACTCAGCCGTCTTGCTCGGGAGCCAGGGCGATCAAACGATCGACGCCTGGGAGATCGCCTCGGGTTCCGGCACGATCGCCTGGGAAACCCTCTGCCAGTTCGGACTTCGATTGCCCCGTCGCTACATCTCCGGCTCGGAGCCGGTGACCCGACGGAACGCCTCGAGATAGCGATCGAGCGTCCCCTGCACCACGTCGGCCGGCAGCTCGGGTGCCGGTGCCTCGTGATCCCAGCCGGCGCCGTCGAGCCAGTTGCGGACGTACTGTTTGTCGAACGAGACCGGTTCCTCGCCCGGCCGCCACTCCGAGGCCTCCCAGAAGCGGGACGAGTCGGGTGTCAGCACCTCGTCGATGAGAATGAGCTCGCCGTCCACTCGGCCGAACTCGAACTTGGTGTCGGCAAGAATCAGTCCCGACTGTTCGAGTCGGGCCGCGCCACGGCGGTAGAGCTCGAGGGTCAGGTCGCGCAGACGCGCAGCGAGCTCCTCCCCGGCGCCGGCGACGAGGGTCTCGTAACTGATGTTCTCGTCGTGACCGTCTTCGGCCTTGGTCGCTGGGGTGTAGATCGGCTCGGGTAGCCGGTCCGCCCTCAGCAGCCCTTCGGGCAGGGCGATGCCGCAAACCTCTCGGGTCGCGGTGTACTCGCGGAAGCCACTTCCGGCTAGATAGCCACGCGCAACGCATTCGAACGGCACGACTTCGGTCTTCTTCACCAGCACCGACCGTCCACGGAGGACGTCGGCGTGGGCGCGCAGAGGCTCTGGGAAGTCGGCGGGATCCGTCGCGACGAGGTGGTGCGGGATCAGGTCCGAGACCTGATCGAACCAGAAGTTGGTCAGCTGGTTCAAGATTTTTCCCTTGCCGGGGATGCCCGGCTTCAGGACGTGATCGTAGGCCGAGATGCGATCGCACGAGACGATCAGCAGGTGCTCGCCCAGGTCGTACAGATCACGAACCTTGCCGCGGCGGGGAGCGGGAAGGCCCGAAAGTTCAGTGTGGTTCACGACGTCCAAGTGCGTCTCCTCCTGGTCCAAGTTCAGATCGACGGGAGTCGGCTCCCGTTGCCGTTTCGAAGTCCTTTTCTACCGCTTCGAGAAGCGTTGTGCCAGTCAGTTCCTCGAGCTCCTCCCCGACGACCCATGCATCGCCGTCGATCACCTCGTAGACGGGGAGGGCGCCGAGCCCCTTGAGCTGGGCCGCACCGAGCTTTCGAATGCCGACCGTGATGGGTCCGCTCCCCTCATCGCAGGTCAACGCCACGTATCGTCGGCGGTCTTCGACCACCCGGTAGAGCGTCTGAGCGGCATCCGACCGGGCGAGGTGATCGACGAAGCGACCGGTCGCTACGATGCCCTCATTGCTGAGAACGCCGCTCGAGTTGACGTAGGCGTAGAACTCCCGGGTCTCCTCGACCTTGTCGGCAAGCTGCACCGACTCGCGCGCTACCGGCGCGAAGAATCGCTCGACGTCCGCCGCGTTGTAGCCACGACTGAGGAGGGCCGTCTTCACGTCCTCGATCTCCTGGGACGTCTTTCCGGTTACCAGACGACTCAGTTCGACGATGCCGTGCCCGAAGAACTCGTACCGATGCTCCGTGCCCCCCGCTTCGATGGGTAGAAGGCGGTACTTGCCATAGTTGAGAGCGATACGCATGCCGCGATCGAAGGGGAAGCCCTCTGCCCGTGCCTGGCGGTACGAGCGCTGGAGATGCACCGCCGCGGCCAGCAGCCGGGTCGGGAAGCGTCCGGAGTAGAGCGCGCCATCGCCGAGGTACTTCTCGAGCTTCAGCCGATGCGACTGAGTCATCCGATTGACCCGTCGCTGGAAGCGGAAGATCTGTCGAATCGAGTCGTCCTGGGTTTGATTGCCCGAGCGACGCAGCGCCGAGACGATCGCCGAGAACTGCGTGATGTCGTAGATCAGGCCAAAACGCTGTACCAGCGGATCGACCACCCAGGGCGTCATGAAATCCATCGGCCGCGTGCTGTCCGAGAGCTCGACGGCCCCACGGTGGGTCGCCGCGCGACCGGCGGCAACCGCCGAACAGGTCAAACGGCCACCGACCTCGTCGATCGGCACAACCAGGCGGCGGAGTGCGGCCAGCAGCTCGAACTCCTTGACCCTACCGACGAGCGTCTCCCAGACCTTGATCCAGGCGGTCGGGAGGAGGGCGTTCTCGTCATAGGACCGGGTCGTGGCTAGATACGAAACATAGCCGGGCCGGGCGAGATATTGCCGAGACTCGGAGTGACTCTCGACTCCGAGGAGTCGACCGATCGCCGACCGAAACACCTCCGATTCGAGCTGCTCGTCGTGCCACTCGACCAGCCGATGGATGCGCTCGCGAAATTCTTTGCCGTCCATGCGCAGACAGCCGCGGAAGAAGGCTCCGAGCTCGCCTAGGTCGGGGCTGATGTGATCCTCGGTCAGGATCAGTACGTTGTCTCGCATGCGGGTCAGGAGGCTCGGGAAGTGCTCTTTCTCCGGCTCCTCGGTCGCTTCCGCGACCCGCTGCGCAACCTCGTAGGTAACCGTCAAGACCTTGTCGAGGTAGCGGTTGAAGACCAGATACTTGATGGCATCGCCGTGGCTCTTTCCCACCTCGAGATCGGATCGGCGAACGCGTCGCGGGCACTCCTTGAGAACCCGCGCCACCGCAACCGAGTGATAGAGCCAGAAGATGCTCGGGAAGAGACGGCCGAAACTCGAGCTGGCGGCGTTCTCTGTGGCCGTCTCGAGCAGACGCGAGTAGCGATCCCACCCCGCGTCCGCACGGTTCCGAGTTGGTGCCCGGCCGCGAATCGAGTCGATTTCGAACTCTTCCTCCGCCTCGACGTAACCCGTCAACGCTTCGCGCAGGTCGGTCAGAGAGTCGGTCAGGAGGATCGGGAATCCCTGAATCGGCGTGGCCTCTTCCTGGGCAAGGAAGATCCTCTGGGGAATCGGCAAGGCCTCCTCCCAGTCCGGGATCGTGCCCCGCACGTCCTCAGGGTCAGCGCGTAGGTAGCTGAATTTGCCTCGGAGAAGGCGAGCGAGGGCGGCCTCATTCATCGATGTCGGCTTAGCATATCCGTGGGCGAAGCCGTTACACTAGCGTTCGTGAGCAAACTACTCAGGACGCGCGTCGTCGGACGGAAGCTACCCACCTATGACGCGGTCCTCCTGGGCTGCTTCGAAGGGCAGGAACCCAGCGTCACCGGGCTGCCCGCGCCGGTCGCCAACGCGGCCCGCCGGGCGGTGGCGCGGGACGGTTGGAAGGGGCGAGCGGGGGAGTGCTCGACCGTTGCGGTTGGAGGCAAGGAGCCGAGCACTGTCATCGTCAGGGGGCTGGGCAAACGAGCGGAGCTCGACCGCCGAGCCCTCCGCAAATGGATCGCAGCCTGTCTTCGGCGGTTAGCGGACGACGGCTTCAAGCAGCCGCTCCTCCGCCTGCCGGATCACCCCATGACGGCGGGGGCCAACGGGGCTCAGTTCCTCTTCCGAGAGATTGCTCTCTTCGGCTACCGGTTCGACGAGCACCGCAAGAGAGACAAGACGCCGAGGCTCCGGAGCGTTTCGATCTCACCGCCGGAGGGTGAGGAAGCGACTTTCAAAGCGGGGCGCCGCATCGCAACCAAGGTTGCTGCTGGGATCGCGACCACACGCGACCTTGCCAACACGCCGCCGAACATCGCGACGCCCGAGTGGATCGCCAACTGGGCGCGCGGGTTGGCCGAGGATCGGTCGATGGAGATCGACGTCCTCGGAGTTGATGAACTCGAAGAGCGTGGCATGGGTGGCCTGCTCGCCGTCGGTCAGGGCTCCGTCAACCCTCCGCGCCTCGTGCGCCTCGCCTGGGGAAGCGGAGATCGCACGATCTCCTTGGTCGGCAAGGGGGTGACCTTCGATTCCGGTGGCATCTCGCTGAAGCCCGGCGCCAACATGGACGAGATGAAGTTCGACAAGGCCGGCGCCTGCACCGTGCTGGGTATCGCCGACGCTGCGAGCGCTCTCGACCTGCCCTTCAAGTTCCGAGTCTACGTTCCCCTCGCAGAGAACATGCCCGACGGCAAGGCCTACCGACCGAGCGACATCGTTCGCTGCTACAACGGTAAGACTGTCGAGATTCTGAATACCGACGCCGAAGGACGGATGATTCTGGCCGACGCCCTCGCGTGGGCGGCGGAGGACAAGCCCGACGACCTGCTCGACTTCGCCACGCTGACTGGTGCCTGCGTGGTGGCGCTCGGCCAGCACGGA
Organism: Candidatus Multivoradales bacterium; assembly: GCA_965212505.1. Taxonomy (GTDB): domain Bacteria; phylum Acidobacteriota; class Thermoanaerobaculia; order Multivoradales; family JAHEKO01; genus JAHEKO01. The sequence continues at coordinate 2,066,345 of OZ243123.1, read as the reverse complement.
GCCGGCCTCTTCACTCACGACGACACCCTTTCGGAAGAGCTCCTCAGCGCCGCGGGTGGGGCCGACGAGTACCTCTGGCGTCTGCCGCTGTGGCCCGAGTTCGGAGAGGAGATGCGTGGCCTACACGGCGACCTTCAGAATATCGGCGTCCGCTGGGGCGGAGCCAACAGCGCCGCGGCGTTCCTTTCGAACTTCGTCGCCGGCGCAGGCCGTTGGGCGCACCTCGACATCGCCGGCCCCGCCTACATCGGCCGAGGCAACAAACAACGCTTCGGCAGCACCGGCTACGGCGTCGGCCTGACCCTCGAGTGGTTGATGCGCGCCGCGCAGCGCGCCTGAGGATCTTTAGTTGGCGCCGCTCCTCTCGGTCGAGGACCTTCTCATCACCTTTCCGGTGGGAAGGGAGTCGACTCCCGTCGTGCGGCGCATCTCCTTCCACGTCGACCGAGGTGAGTTCGTCGGGCTGGTCGGAGAGTCGGGTTGCGGCAAGAGCGTCACCGCTCTCTCCATTCTGCGGCTGGTGCCCGAGCCAGGCGCGATCGCCTCGGGCAGCGTGCGACTCGAGGGGGAGGAGCTCCTGGAGCTGCCGAACGAGGCGATGCGCTCGATCCGAGGAGCGCGTATCGGCATGGTGTTCCAGGAGCCGATGACCTCCCTCAATCCCGTCTTCACGATCGGCTTTCAGATTGCGGAATCGCTCCGCCTGCATCGAAAGCTGTCTCGCAGAGCCGCCCGTCACGAAGCGATCGACCTTCTAGAGCGGGTCTCGATAGCGGACCCGCACCAGCGCGTTGACGACTATCCGCACCAACTCTCGGGTGGGCAGCGGCAGCGCGCCATGATCGCCATGGCGCTGGCGTGCGCTCCTGACCTGCTGATCGCCGACGAACCGACGACCGCGCTCGACGTCACCGTTCAGGCACAGATTCTCGAGCTGCTGGACGCAATTCGGACGGAGCTCGGGCTGGCGGTTCTACTCATCACCCATGATCTCGGAGTGGTTGCGGAGACATGCGACCGTGCCGTGGTGATGTACGCGGGCGAGGTGGTGGAGGAGGGCGAGGTCACACGCCTCTTCGATGCACCTGCACACCCCTACACCCGCGGCCTGTTGGCGGCAGTGCCGCGACTCGGTCGGCCGGCCGAACGGGGCGGCCTACCGACGATTCCGGGGCGGGTCCCCTCTGCAGACCGGCTACCCACCGGCTGTGCGTTCCATCCCCGCTGCAGCGAGGTGATGGACGTCTGCTCGAGTAGCCTCCCTGCAAGCTACGAGCTGGGAGAGGCTCATCATGCACGCTGTTTCCTCTACGGAGCGGAGGGTACCGAGCGGTGAGCCAACTCCTCCGAGCCCAAGGGGTGACGAAGAGCTACCCGGTCCGGCGCGGCCTGCTGCGCAAGGTCGTCGGCCAGGTGCACGCCGTCCAGGGGATCGACCTGGACCTGCCCGCGGGCGAGAGCTTTGGTCTCGTCGGCGAGTCGGGCAGCGGCAAGACGACGCTCGCCCGCTGTCTCATGCGCCTCATCGAGCCGACCAGCGGCAAGGTCGAGTTCCGCGGAGAGGATCTGCTCCAGCTCTCCGCGCGGGAGCTCCGCAAGCGACGCCGGCATCTGCAGATCATCTTTCAGGACCCGTACGGTTCACTCAATCCGAGAATGCGCGTCGCGAAGATCCTCTCCGAGCCGCTCGAGGTCCACCAAATGGTGCCGGCTTCGGACCGATCTCGTCGGGTCGCCGAGCTGCTCGAGATGGTGGGATTGCCCGCCGACGCCGGCCGTCGATTTCCGCACGAGTTCTCCGGCGGGCAGCGGCAGAGGATCGGTATTGCGAGAGCTCTCGCGTCAGAACCCGAACTGCTCATCGCTGACGAGCCGGTGTCGGCCCTCGACGTCTCGGTCCGGGCGCAGATCATCAACCTCATCGCCGAGCTCCAAGAGCGGCTCGGGCTGACCCTGATTCTGATCGCTCACGACCTGGCGGTGGTGGAGCAGATCACCGACCGCTGTGGCGTGCTCTATCTCGGCGGCTTCGCAGAGATCGGACCGACCGAGCGCCTCTTCGAGTCGCCGCAGCATCCATACACCGTCAGTCTGTTGTCGGCCGTTCCGGTCCCGGACCCACATCGCAAATCCTCCCGCATCGTCCTTTCCGGTGAGCCGCCTTCGCCCCTCGATCCACCCCGGGGCTGCCCCTTTCATCCGCGCTGTCCCATTGCACGCGATCGATGCGCCGAGGAGGAACCGCCGCTGGAAGAGGTCGCACTCGGTCACAGAGTTGCGTGTCACTTTGCCGGGGAGCTAAAGCTGGGAGACAATGCAACAGCGGGCGAAAGTGGAACTTTTTCTGGGTCGCAACGTAGCATTCAGTGAGCGGCGACCGCCGCCACACCCTGAACGCCGGTTCCGATCGGCCGCCGCAAAAATGTTCCTGAACTTCATCTTCGAGCGAGGGATGATTCGATGACGAAACAACCGAAGTGGATCGCTGTAACGACCCTGGCTGTGCTCCTGTGCGGCTTCGCCTCCGGCACCGCCACGGCAGCAATCCAGGTGGGTCGCAGCGTGAGCGAGGTCGGTCCGGTCGGTAACCTCCGGGTCGCCGACGGCAAGATCATGCTGACCATCGACGAAGCCCTCGAGCTGGCGTTGGCGAGAAACCTCTCGCTCGTCGTCGAGCGTTATCGCCAGCAGGAGTCCGACCTACGGCTCCGGCAGAGCTTCTCGATCTACGACTTCAACGCCACCATCGACACCTTCGCCAACGACGAGACGTCGCCGGCGGCGTCCAACCTCGACGGTGCGGACGTGCAGGAGTCGCAGTTCAAGCAGCTCAACATCAAGTTGGACCGCCTGGTCGCAAACGGCGGACGGGGACAGATCGACTGGAACAACAGTCGTCGGGACACCAACTCGACTTTCGCGACCCTGAACCCGCAGTATCGCGTCGACTTCGACCTCAACTGGACCCAGCCGCTGCTGCGCGACTTCGGCAAGAAGGCCACCGAGCGCAACATCCGCATCGCGCGGACAAACTCCTCGATCTCGCGTGAGACATTCGAGACGCAGGTCATCGCCATCATCCAGCTGGTCGAAGACGCCTACTGGACGCTGGTCGAGGCGAACGAGCAGTACGACGTGGCCGAAGAGAGCCTGGTGCTCGCCAAGCAGCTGCACGAGCAGAATCGTATTCGGGTCGAGGTCGGCACGCTGGCGCCGCTCGAGATGGTCCAGAGCGAGGCCGGAGTGGCCACCCGTGAAGAGGACATCATTCGGGCGCGCGGCGCCATCGGAGACGCCGAGGATCGCCTCCGCGAACTACTGAACCTCGACGGCGACGGCATCTGGTCGGCCACGATCGTCACCGAGACCGCGGCCGAGATGGAGCCGATCGCGCTCGACGTCAACGCCGCGATCGCCACGGCCCTCCGGCAGCGACCGGACCTGCGCAGCAAACGGCTGAGCCAGGGCGACCTCGACGCGGACGTCGGCTACTACCGGAACCAGAAGCTGCCGCGGGTCGATCTCAGCCTCACCTACGGTGTCAACGGCCTCGGCGGCGACGTGACCGAGCGTGATTTCTTCACCGGCGAGATCCTCTTTCAGGCACCTGGCGACTACAACGACGCTCTGGAGGCCGCCCGTTCGCAGGATTTCGAGGGTTGGAACGTGGCCGTGAACGCGGTGATTCCGATCGAGAACACCTTCGCCAAGTCGCAGCTGGCGCTGGCGGAGGTCGACCTCGAGCGCGGTCAGGCCGAGCTCGCCGAGCAGGAGCTCGGCGTGCGGACCGAGGTCCGACGGCTGGCTCGCTTCGTCGACACCGCTCGACAGACACGGGAATCCGCGCGCGTCTCGCGCCGCCTCGAAGAGAAGAACCTCGAAGCGGAGCAGAAGCGCTATGAGAATGGACTCTCGACGAGCTTCCAGGTTCTTCAGATCCAAGAGGACCTGACCGAGGCCCGGCAGCGCGAGGTGAACGCCGTTACCGCCTATCGCAAAGCGGTGGTCCTCTTCCGTCAAGCGACGGGGCAGCTGATCGAGGCGAGCGGCGTCGAGCTCGTCGACGAGGGAGTGTAGAGTCGGCTCTCTGAGAGAGCAACAGCGCCGCAGAACGGCGCGCTTCCCGATCGCCGACATCCACTTCGTCTCGCAGACGTTACCCGGCGAGGTTGTCGAGCTCGGTCGCTCCGGCCTTCGGCTGGCGACCGCGATCTCGGCCTCGACGGGGGACCTGGTGGACGTTCAGCTGGTCTACCGCGAGGAGGCGGTCGACATTCGCGCGCACGTCCGCTGGGCCAAGCCGTTGGCCCCGGTCGACGACGACAAGGCGCCGCTCGCGTCGTGGGAGGTGGGGATCGCTTTCGACTCGATCGGCGCGGTGGGTGACGACAGCTTCTGGCGCGGCTTGCGACCCTACGTCGAGCCGGACCCATAAAAAGTTGCCCGCGACGGAGCGCGGGCGAGATCAAAAGGAGGTGCTGGCGGGTCGGCCGCGCAGCACCCGTCTTCTATGGCAACCACCGTGCCAAAGTCTTTAGCAGGCTCTAGTCGGCTGTCTCCGGTTTGCGGATCGCCAAGTAGCTCTTAGCGTTTCGCTAGAGCAGGAACGCATCGAGAGCCCGCTGTGCGCCGACAGAATCGGTGTCCGAAGTGAGGGCGCGCCAAAATTTCGGCGGTCACCGGTTAGTTCCGGTGAATCCGCACACCAATACCCTCTGCGGAGCAAGAAACGACGTATTCCGTTCAGTCGAGGCGGAATACGCTCGCGGCATTGCCGCACAGGAAGGCCGACTTCGCGCGTTCGTCGAGTCCGAGCGCCTCGAGTCCCTCGAGGCAGGTGGCCGGCGTGAGCATCGGATAGTTACTCCCGAAGAGCACCTTCCGAGCCCCTCGACCCTGGAGAAACTCGACGAAGTCGGCCGGATAGCGAGAGCACTTGTAGGCCGACGTATCGATGTAGAGATTTTCGAATTTGGTCGCCAGAGAGATGATCTCGGCTGTCCACGGCGCACCGATGTGGCCGGCGACGATCTTGAGTTCGGGGAACTCCAGGGCGACGTTCTCCAGATACGGAATCGGCCGGCCGGTCTCGGAGGTCATGAGCGGTCCGGTGTGCCCCACCTGCAGACAGAACGGCACCTCCAACTCGACACACTCGGCGTAGAGCGGGTAGTAGCGGCGATCGTCGGGGGGTAGCTCCCAGAGCCAGGGGACGACCCGTAGCGCGCGAAAGTCGAGCTCTCGAACGGCTCTGCGGAGCTCACGCACTGCGTCCATAGGCCGGCGCAGGTCGACCGAGGCGACCCCCAGGAGGCGGCCGCCGCTGTTCGAAACCGCCTCGGCCACCTCGTCGTTGGAGATCCACGCTCCGGAGGGGCCCCACCAGGCAGCGGTGAGCGCCTTGTCGACGCCGGCTTGATCGAGTGTTGCGAGGGTCGCTGCGAGCGGAATCTCGGGAAACTCCTCCTGGCGTGTCCAGCGCAACAGAGAGGCGAAGATCGGCTGCCGCAGAAACCGTGCAGTCGGGTGCTGGATCCAGGCGTCGACGATTCGCATACCCCGCATCCTAACGCTCAGTTGCGTCGTACTTCATTGCAGCGAAGGACTGACTCGAATACGCTCGTCTTACAGTTGAAGGCCAACAGTGTGCAGCGGAGGAGACCCGCAATGAAGACCCCACGACAGTTCCTTACCGTCTGCAGTCCCAGCCTCGCACGAGGGCTCGGTGCTCTTGCTCTCGTCCTCGTGCTGACCGGTTCCGCGTTTGCGCGGCAAGAGGCGCCGCCGAGGAGCCGCGACATCGGGGGGCTACCGCTTTCTGAGGTCGCCGTGCTCGAGCTCGCAGCTGCCGATGCCGTGTCTCTGCGCAAGGCGGACGAGGCCGACATGAAGCTGGGGCAGCCCCTACGGATCGCCGAGCCGCGCGCCGTCGAGGTGAGCCCGGCAACGCATGGCAGCTGGACCGATCTTCCGAACGGAGCGCAACTCTGGCGCCTGCGGGTGTCGGCTCCGGGTGCCACCGATCTCAACTTTGGCTTCACGCGCTACCGCCTACCGGAGGGCGCGACGCTCCACGTCTGGAGTGAGAAGGACGGCTATTTCGAGGGCCCGTTCGCCAAGCGCGACAACAAGCAGCATCGGGAGCTCTGGACACCGTTGATTCCAGGCGACCGGGCGGTGATCGAGCTCTACCTGCCGTTCGGCGTGCCGTTCGACCCCGAGCTTGTTTTGACCCAGATCGGTGTGGGCTACCGTGACGCCTTCGGCGGCCTCAAGACCCTCCCGGGCAGCTGCAACATCGACGTCAACTGCAAGGACGGCAAGGACTGGCGGAACGAGATCCAGAGCGTTGCCCGCTACACGATCGCCGGGCAGTTTCTCTGCACGGGCGCACTGATCAATGACGCGCGGAACTCGTACCGGCCGTTCTTCCTCTCAGCGTTCCACTGCAATGTCAGTAGCTCCAACGACCACACAGTGGTCGTCTACTGGAACTTCCACTCGCCCAAGTGCGGTCAGCTCTCCGGCGGCTCGCTCGCCGACAACCAACAGGGTTCGACCTTCGTTGCCGGCGACTTCGATCTCGACGGCCTGCTGCTCGAGCTCGACGAGATTCCCGACGGCCGATTCGGTACCTTCTACCTCGGCTGGGACCGATCCGGAGAGACGCCGCAGCAGTCGGTTGGCATTCACCACCCGTCCGGCGACGAGAAGGCGATCTCCTTCGACGACGATCCGCTGACGAAGTGCGGCCAGGGCGGCCTGCCCGATCACTGGCTCACCGTCTGGGACGAAGGCACTACCGAGCCCGGATCGTCAGGCTCGCCAATTCTCGACCAGGACAAGCGCCAGGTCGTCGGCGTCCTGACCGGCGGCGTCGCTTCCTGCCAGAACACGAGTGGCTTCGACTGCTACGGCCCGGTGAAGGAGTTCTTCCAGATCGCCAAGGTGCGCAAGGCACTCGGCGCGAAGAAGAAGAAACCTCTGACCGCCGACGGCCTCGACTCGGCTTGTGACTGCTCCGATCCGGCCGCAATCCTCGGCACCGCTAACGACGACGTGCTCCTGGGAACAACCGGAGACGACATCATCTGCGGCCTCGAGGGGAACGACCGGCTCGAAGGCAAGGGCGGCCGGGACTGTCTCTCCGGCGGACCGGGCGACGACAACCTGAAGGGCGCCAAGGGGAACGACGCGCTGCACGGTGGCGAAGGCGACGACATCTGCAATGGCGGCAAGGGCAAAGACGCCGCCGGCGGCTGCGAGAAGACCAAGAAGATCCCCTGACGTTGCGCCGCCTGGCGACGTTGATGGCTTGGGCTTGCTGGCCGCAAGGCTTCGCAAAACAATGACGCTGTAGGCCGGTAGCAGGAGGTCGCCCGGCTGAGCGAGTCGGGCACTTTCTGGCCATCGACGTTCCCACCAACCGCTCGAGCGCGACCCGAGGAGAGATCGGCGCCCCGTCGCAACCGGACGATTCCGGTCGCGCGTTGTTCGAAGATCACCCATCGCCCGTCTGGCGGCTATGTCGGTGCCCGTTGGTTCGAGAGCGTTCTCGTCCAACGGGGAGCTTCGATGCCGTCGGCCCTGGTGAGTCTCGATCCGCCTTCACAGTAGGATTCGCCCATGCAGCTCCCGGACTTTCGTCTAGAGACCCACTTCGCCACCTGGGAATTCAGGGCCAAGTTCCACCTGACCGCGTCCGACGCGGAAGCGATGTCGATCGCCGAGCTCCTCGCCCTGGGCACCGATGCGCAGCGGCGCGACTTCGGGGAGATGTGGCTCGGGTACACCGAGACATGGGGCGCACCGGACCTCCGCGAAACGATCGCCAAATTCCACACAAGCCTCTCCGCAGACCACGTGCTGTGCTTTGTGGGAGCCAGCGAGGGGATCTTTGCCGCCAACAGTGTCTTGCTGGACTCCGACGCGCACGCAATCGTCGTTACGCCGAACTATCAGAGCCACGAAACCCTCCCGCTTGCGATCTGCGAGGCGACCGGGGTGGCGTTAGATTCCCAAGACAACTGGTCACTCGATATCGATCGAGTTGCCGAAGCGATCCGGCCCAACACACGTCTCCTCACCATGAATTTCCCGCACAACCCGACGGGAACGATCCTCCCTCGCGATCGATACGATGCTCTCGTCGAGCTCTGCCGACATCACGGCATCTACATCCTCCACGACGAGATATTCCATGGCCTCGGCCCGACCGGAACCGAGCATCTCCCGTTCATCGCCGATGTCTACGAACGCGGCCTCTCACTGAACGTCACGTCGAAGGCGCTTGGCTTACCCGGGCTCAGAGTCGGCTGGATCGTCAGCCAGGATCGCGACGTCCTCGAGCGAATGGAGCGACTCAAGCACTACCTCTCGATCTGCAACTCGGGCCCGAGCGAGCGGCTTGCCGTCATCGCGCTCGAGAATCGCGACCAGATCATCGCCCGCAACTGCGCCATCGTCGATGAAAACCTGCCCAAGTGGGATGCGTTCTTCGCACGATACCCGGACCTCTTCGAATGGAGCCGACCCGATGGGTCCTGCATGGGGTTCCCCCGGTACCTCGGCGGAGACGCCGTCGAAGAGTTCTGCAAGCGCCTGATCGAAGAGGCAGGGGTGCTCCTACTCCCATCATCGATCTATCACTCCACGGTTGGCCCGAGCATCACGGACCGGTTCCGCCTCGGCTACGGCCGAAAGGGGCTCGACGCCGGTATCGAGGCGATGGCGAGACACATGGAGCAGAGCAGGGCTGCGTGACCAGATGATCTTTCTCACCCGAGACGAGATTGCCGCCCGAATCGATTTCGACCGGGCCGCTGCGGCTATCGAGACCGCCTATCGAGCGGCCAGCGCCGGCGCGATCGAACTCCCACCGGTCGGCCACATCACCTTCCCCGCGCAGGACGCCGACTGTCACATCAAATACGGCTACCGCCGCGGCGACGACATCTTCGTGATCAAGGTGGCCACGGGGTTCCCTCACAACGACCCCAGCGACGCGCCCACGAACAACGGCCTGTCGCTTGTGCTCTCCGCCGAGACCGGCGCCGTCCGCGCCATCCTGCACGACGAAATGCTCCTGACCGACCTGCGAACCGGCATCGGCGGCGCGATCGCCAGCCGAGCGCTCGCACGCGCCGACGCCAAGCAGGTGTTGATTGTGGGTACCGGAGTCCAGGCCCGCCAACAGCTCGAAGCTCACCGACGCCTCTTCGATCGCCCACTCGAGTTCGCTATCTGGGGTCGGTCCGAAGACAAGGCCGCAACCGTCGCCAACGACTACGAGACCTGTGTCGTCGCTGGCGATCTCACCCGCGCTGCGCACGCCGCAGACATCATCGTGACCACCACGCCTGCCCGGGTGCCTCTGATCACCGAGCCGATGGTCCGCCCCGGCATCCACATCACCGCCGTCGGCGCCGACGCGCCCGGCAAGCACGAAGTCGAGGCGTCGGTCTTGTCGAGCGCGGACCTCCTGGTGGCCGACAACCGGGCCCAGTGCCTCGACCACGGAGAGCTCTCCGCGATGGACGACTCGGCCGGCATCGTCGAACTCGGAGACGTCCTCGCCGCCCGAGCGAGCGGGCGCACCAGAGACGACCAGCTCACCATCGCAGATCTCACCGGGATCGCAGCGCAGGACATCGCGATCGCATCGACCATACTGCCCTGAACTCGCAGGACCGACCGACGCGCCGAAGCCACCGGACCTTCGTCAGCCCACCCTGCAGCGACAACTTGAAGGGCACCGAGGGGAAGGAGACGCTGCACGGCGGCGACAACGTCGGTAACGGCGGCAAAGGGCAAACGTACCGCCGGCGGCAGCGAGGAGAGCAAGAAGCTCCCCTGAGGGGCCAACTACCTCAGGTCGCCGGGCGCCACGACGGCGCTCGCCGGCGGGAACCTCGCAGGCTCGGTGAGCCGCTCGACCGCGAGCGTCTCGAGGTCAACTCGATAGAGATCCGCCCCCTTGTCGAAGCCTGACGGATCCCGATCGCGATTCGACTCGAAGACCAGAGATCTACCGTCCGGGGCGAAGGGGCCGAAGATGTCGGTCGACGGGTGCTCGGTGATTCGCCTCTCGTTGCCGTCGAGGTCGGTGACGAAGACCTCGATGTTGTCGCCCACGTTGCGATAGAAACTCAGTCGCTGTCCGTCGGGCGACCAGACCGGAACGCCCTCGTCGGCAGGGTGGGTGGTCAAACGCCGTCGACCGCTCCCGTCCACCGCGGCCAGGTAGATGTCGCCGGCGCCCTCGCCCAACTCGGTGTACGCCAGCTGGGTACCGTCAGGGGAGAGTGCAGGGAACCGTTGCGAGTTCGGGCCACCGATCAACAGCTCGAGGCTTCTGCCGTCGGGATCGACACCGAAGATGTCGTGATCGCCCTGCGCGTTCTTCTTGTCGAAGAAGAGCCGGCTACCGTCCGGGAGCCATGTGCTCGAGCTCGCGTACGGCATGTCGAGCTCAGCCAGTTCGCTGACCTTCATCGTACGCAGAGTTAAAACGGCCAGACGCCAGACCCCCTCCGACTCGCGCGAAAAGGAAAGTTGCTCTCCGTCGGGAGAGAAGACCGGCACCGCCTCCTGCACGCCCTCCGTCGCCGTCAATCGAATCACCTTCCCGGTGGCGACCTCGAGAAGGCAGAGATCGAGTTTCCCTCCGGGTCCACAGTCGAGGGCAATCCGATCGCCTTGCCGAGACCAGCTCGGGTGGGCGAAGTGGGGCCACGCTTCGCCCTCGGCCCTCAGCGAGCCACCAGCGAGCAGTGTCAGCAGAGTCGACAGGCAGAGGCCAGCACGAACCATGGCTCAGCCTCCTGCGTTGCACGGCCTGGGTCAAGCCCGGTGCCGCGATCGGATCGGTGGTGCAGCGAGTGGTACGAAGTTGAAATATTGAGCGAGCGGCAGTCGGTTCCCATCCATTGGACCGAATGAAACCACTCCTACGCGGAGCCCGAAGTATCTACTGTTGTGACGGCAGCACTCGCAGTTCTCCTCAACGCCACGCTGTCGGCGGTGCTCGCGACCGCCGGCGCGCCGCCGACAGCGGGGCTAGAGAGCGGCTTGGCCCCCTCGCCCAGACGCCCACTCTTGAGGGCGATCCAACTCACCAACGACTTCTTCACTTTCAACACCATCGATGACGATCTCTACACCTCAGCGGGGGAGATCGTGCTCGGCCGCGGCGCCTTCGAGCTGAGCCTCAAGGAGATCGCTTTCACCGACTCCGACAACGATCTTCGGTTCGACGAGTCGGCTGTCGCGGTCAGTTGGAACGCGCCACCCATCGGCCACTGGCAACCGACCCTCACCCTCGGCGCGCTTCGGGTAGGGGAGGGCCTCCTCGGCGAGAGAACACAGAACGCGATTCACCGACTGATCGACGACCGAGAGGTCCACCTTCGGTACCTCGAGGCTTCCGACTACTACGGAAGAGCATCCGTGGCGCTGACCGGACACTACCGGCTCCACCGTCGACTGGTGGTCGAACCGATCTTCCGCCTGGATGTGGCTCCGCGGTACCTGGATCACGCTGTCCTGCAGGCGAGGCTCCGATACCGAGCCTCGCGAAGAATCGGGCTCCGCGTCGGCGCAGGCGTCCGCGCGAGTTCGACATCGTTCGAGCCACTCGAACCCTGGATCGAGGAGGTCGCTCCGACCTTCGAGTTCGGACTCTCGCTACCTTACGGTTTCGACCTCCAGTGGGTCGAGAACGACTACGGCACCCGTCGGCAGCACTTTTTGATCTCGTATCGCGGAAATCACTCGGGCTAGTTCGATCCACTCCCCACAAGACTTGTCCTACACTCGGACGAGCATGTCCCGAGTCTTCATCAGCTACCGGCGAGACGATACGAGATGGGCGGCGGGCCGCCTCTACGATCGCCTCAAGGAGGTTCTGGGCGATGACGTCTTCCTCGACGTCACGGATCTCCAGACCGGGGACGACTTCGTCGTGGCGATCCAGCGCGCGGTCGGTGTCTGCGACGCGCTGATCGCGCTGATCGGTCCACGCTGGATCTCGATCGACGATCAGGCCGGTCGCCGCCGCTTGGACAACACCAACGACCTCGTCCGGGTCGAGATCGGCACGGCGTTGCGTCGCAAGATTCGCGTGCTGCCCATCTTGATCGACGACGCGCCGATGCCGCTCGAGTCGGAGCTACCAGGAGAGCTCAAACCGCTCGCTCGGATCCTGGCACGGGACGTCAGCTACAAGCGATTCCACGCCGATATCGACAGCGTTCTCAAAGTTCTCCGGAGGGTTCTCGGCGGTCCCGACCTCCGTCCGGAGGAGGTGGCCAACTCCGAAAGGCGAGCCCATCAGGCCGAGCAGGTGGGCCAGCTTCCGTTCACGATCTCGATCGAGACCCTCGGCGGCGAGGCGACGCCGCTGATCTTCAAAGGGGTCGACCTGCCCGCTGAGGCCCGCCAGACCTTCAGCACCGCAGACGACAACCAGACACAGGTCGAGATTCAACTCTTCGTCGGCCAGCGCTCGGTCAGCAGCGAGAACGTCGCGATCGGCAAGTTCCAGCTGGGCAGCATTCCGCCCGCTCCGAAGGGCGAGCCTCAGATCGAGGTGGTGACCACCGTCGACTCCTCGCTCGTCCTCACCGTGACCGCCGAAGACCTGGAGACCGGTCGCAAAGAGGTACTCGACGCCGTCGACCTGACAACGCTCGACATCCCCGACGAGATTCGCAACGAGGAGATTCCACAGCCCGCGGCGTCTCCTCGCGACAGCCAAGGCTTCGGAACCGAGGGCTTCAGCGACGTCTTCAAAGACTTCGGTAAGAACTTCGGTGGCCTCTTTGATGGGAAACCACCGGAGAATCTCGATCACCATCTGATCGTGCAGCTGACCCGACAGGCGGCGGCGGACGGCGATCAGGTGGAGGTCGAGACGCCGACGGGGGAGCGTCTACGGGTTCAAGTCCCCGGCGGTTTGAAGCCGGGCTCGAAGCTGCGCCTCCAAGGCAAAGGAAAGCAGCAGGGCGATCATCGCGGCGACCTCTACCTCAGTTTCCTGGTTGACGGCTAGCCTCTCGCCCGAGGGGCGGGCACAGGCTCTCGGGGGCCGCCTGACAACCCGGCACCCTGTCGGTAAGACGACGGGGGAGGAGGCCCCCTGCCTCCCGATCGATACCGGAGTCTGCTCTCGTCCCAAGAGCAACTCGGTTCCGGTTGCGCATCGCCTTCCGTCGTCACATCCAGGTACCTGCAAACGCCGTCGATAGAATGGCCGTCGTCCCGCGAACACCCGATCCGTCAGGAGGTTGAGATGAAGCGCTTGTTGACGCTGCTCTTCGCTGTTGCTTTGGCGACCCATTCGACTGGACTTGCGGAGGACTCGACTCCAGCAGCCTCCAGGCGCTCGACCGTGCCGACCGAGGCGGCGGAGCGAGATCGCCGCGACCTTCTGGCACTCGGCCCGGCGCGCCCCTACGCAGCTCCTCCGGTGCTCACCGATCCGTCCCTTTCGGTCGACGACGCCATCAGCCTGGCCGCGACCAGCAATCTCTTCAAGGACGGAGAACTCTTCCTCTGGGACGACGCCTCGAACACCGGAATCGGAAGATCAGCTCTGAAGCAGAACACCGAGGGCATCAACAACAGCGCGATCGGGCGCCAGGCATTGACCTGGAACACCGAAGGAGACGGCAACACAGCCGTCGGAGTGGCTGCGCTCTACTTCAACTCGATCGGCTTCTCGAACACCGCGGTCGGAGCGGCAGCCCTGGTAGGCAACGTAGACGAAGAGAACAGCACCGCCGTGGGTGCCTACGCGTTGGCCAACTCGAACGGCGCCGAGAACACGGCGGTCGGCTCCAACGCGCTCTTCAACAATACCTCAGGCGTCGGCAACACCGCGCTGGGCAACTTTGCGATGTGGAAGCACACCACCGGTTTCTTCAATACTGCGGTCGGTGGAGGGGCGATGCTGAGAAGCACCACGGGCTACGACAACGTGGCTGCAGGAGTCTTTGCCATGAACTCTCAGACCACAGGCCACTCCAACACCGCGGTGGGACTGGCAGCGCTGCGGTACAACATCTCCGGTACCTGGAACACAGCGATCGGCAAGAACGCTCTGCGCTACAGCACGGGCCTGTACAACTCGGCTCTGGGTTATCGGGCGCTCGAGGCGCTCAGCTCGGGCAGCAACAACACTGCGATCGGTGAACGAGCCGGCGCGCTACTCGAGACCGGTTCGAACAACGTCTTCATCGGCACCCGCACGACGGCGGCCAACGAATCCAACACCATCCGCATCGGCAACGTCGGAGTCCAGACGAGCACCTATGTCCAGGGAATCCTGAACCAGGCCGTAACGAGCGTCCACCCCGTCCACGTCGACGCCGCCGGCCGCCTCGGAATGATCAGCTCCTCCCGCCGATACAAGGAGGAGATCCGGAACATGGGCGAGATGAGCGAGCGGCTACTCGAGCTTCGTCCAGTGACGTTTCTCTACAAGCGGGCGGAGGGGGCAGTTGATGACAGGAGGACCCCTCAGTTTGGGCTGGTGGCGGAAGAGGTCGCCGGGGTCCTTCCCGAGCTGGTCGCCTTCAACGACCGTGGCGAGCCCGAGACGGTGCACTACCACCTGCTGGCGTCGATGCTCCTGAACGAACTCCAGAAGCAGCACCGTGAGATCGACGAACTCCGACGAGAGAGCCGGGAGCTGGCTTCGCTGCAGGGTCGGCTGTCCGCGCTAGAACGCCGCCTGACGTCCGACGGCCTCTAGGCGAGTTCCTCTCCTCTGGCCTCGCCCGATCGAGAGGCGGGAGGCCCGAATCACCGGCGGGAGACGGCTGAGAGCCCGCTCGGTTTCAGTCGGCCAGACCGTCCAGGGTCTGGAGGATCCTGTCTCCCGCTCGACATCTAGTCCCTCATCGGTGCAGCTCCAGCTGCTCGTACCGAACGGCTTGAAGCGAATGTCCTGGCCGGTCGTCTGATTCGAGCAGATCGTTCGAAGGCGACCGACGCCGATCCCGGTCGCGCCGACGTCCTCTCCCAGTGCTCGCCCCTCGATGTTTTGCCGACTCCGATCCCCGGGGTTGATCGCCAGACCCGCAACCTCACAGTCCCACGCCCGCTCCAGCTGTGAAATCGCCACGACCCGAGCTTGTCGAGTTGAGGTCGAGACGCCGACGGGGGAGCGTCTACGGGTTCAAATCCCCGGCGGTTTGAACCCGGGCTCGAAGCTGCGCCTCCAAGGCAAAGGAAAGCAGCTGGGCGATCATCGCGGTGACCTCAACCAGTTTCCTGGTTGACGGCTAGTCCCTCGCCATCCGCATGGGAGCACGCATGCCCGACGATACGCTGGAGTACCTAAACCGCGGCGACACGCGCGGACGCGAGGAGGCTCTCTCCGGCCCTAGTCGGCCGTCTTCCACCAGTCGATCGGCGGCGGCCCTGGCGGGACCATCGGCTTGTACTCGTAGTCGCCCAGGCGCTCGGCGTGCTCGGCCTTCATCGCGTCCCGTAGCTCGGCGTCCTCGAACAGGTCGACCAGGGTCATCGAAAGCGCCTTGGCGGCGTAGATAAGCCCCTTGTGACCGATCGACATGCCTCCGTAGGCCACCACGGCCCACGAGTGCCAGGGTGTGTCCTCAGGAGCGATCGCGACCCTCAGACGCGCCATCGGCACGACGAAGCTAACGTCACCGGCGTCGGTCGATCCGCCTCCTGGATGCTCCTTCGTCTCCTCCAGGGGCTCGATCTCCCACACCATGCCGGTCTGCTCCTTGCCCGTCACCTCCTGGATCTTGCGGGCGAAGGCCTGCTCCTCTTCGGTGTACTCGATGGCTCCGAGGTGCTCGAGATTCTCCTGAATTCTCGCGCCGGCAGCTCGGTTGGGGAGGAGCTCGTGCACTCCTGAGATCAGCCTGGTCTCGTGCGACACATCCGCCATGATCGCCGCACCCTCCGCCATCCGCTCCACCTGCTGCCACACAGCCTGCATTCCCTCACGCCCGGTGTCGCGCACACGCACCCAGATCCGCGAGTAGTCTGGCACCACGTTGACCACCTTGCCGGCATCCTGGATGTGGTAGTGAATCCGCACCGTCGGCTGGACGTGCTCGCGGTAGTAGTTGATGCCGGTGGTGTAGAGCTCGAGCGCGTCGGAGGCGCTGCGGCCGTTCCACGGATCGCCCGCCGCGTGAGCCGCCTGCCCCTCGAACTCGACCATGAAGTCGACCAACGCCAGGCTGCTCTGGACGGCGGCCACGGTCTCGTCTCCCGGGTGCCAGTCGACGATCACGTCCAGGTCGTCGAAGAGGCCCTCGCGCAGCATCCAGAGCTTGCCGAAGAACTTCTCCTCGGCCGGAGTTCCGTAGAAACGCACCGTACCCGATAGTTCGCCGGCTTCGATCAAATCCTTGATCGCGACTGCAGCGCCTATCGAGGCGGCGCCGAAGACGTTGTGCCCACAGCCGTGCCCTGCACCTTCGGTGTTTCGGGGCTCCTTGTGCGGCACCGGGTTCTGCGACAGACCAGGCAGCGCATCGAACTCGCCCAGGATGCCCACGATAGGCATGCCAGAGCCGTACTCAGCCGTAAACGCGGTCGGCATCCCAGCCAGATTGCGAGACACCCGAAAACCGTTGGCCTCGGCGTAGCCGGCCAGCGACGCGGCCGACTGTGTCTCCTGGAAGGCTTCTTCTTCGAAGCCCCATATGGTGTCGCTGAGCTCGATGAGGTCGGCCGACCGCGACTCGACGGCGGCGATAGCAGCCAGCTCGATGCGGCTGGGCGGGGCAGCGGCTTCCGCGACGGGGAGCGAAAGGGCGACGAGACAGACGACGGGGGTTGACAGCCTTGCGTCGAAACTCATGGCACGGACTCTAGCAAGTACCTACCAATCGTCCGAGCCGACCGGACGCTCTCGGTCGGGGCGACAGCTCGAGGTGCGCCAAGAGTGCGCCGAACGGGCGGGCAACACCGTCGGAGACCTCTTGGTGCCGGAGGGGGGATTCGAACCCCCACACCCTTAACGGATAACGGATTTTGAGTCCGTCGCGTCTACCGTTCCGCCACTCCGGCTGCCGAAGAATGTGATCCTAGGGGTCGGCTCCAAGCCGAGTCAACCGCGGGAACAAATCTCGACCTGCGATTGTTGTTACGGATGTGCCCAGCCGCTCTTCTGCATGCACCGCCCACAGGAGCGCGAAGCGCGTCGAAAAGGCACCGAAATTTGGGCGGTTTTCCGTTGATTCGCGGCATATTGCCGCAGTTCGAACTAAACATGTCAATACGGCATTTTAGGGTTGACTTTCAACCCGTTTTACCCTATACTTCATGGCTCTAAAGGTAAGTCTATCAACGACTTACCGATCTTACTCAAAAGGGGGTAGCACGAGTTGTCATTCAAGGTCGGTCAGAAAGTAGTGTACCCAAATCATGGCGTCAGCATCGTCGAGAAGATCGAGCCGACAGCCATAGGCGGGGACGAACAGACCTTCTATCATCTGCGACTCCTTTCGAACGATTCGAAGGTGATGGTGCCGCAGGCAAACCTCGACCTAGTCGGCCTACGCCCACTGTGCGCCGGCTCGGAGATTCGCGCCCTGTTCGCGACCCTGCGGAACGATGAGGTCGAGACGTACAAAGATTGGAAAGGTCGGTACAAGCAGAACCTGGACAAGATGAAGACGGGCATGCTCGACGAGGTCGCCAAGGTGCTCAAGAACCTGCGTCTCGTCTCCAGCAAGAAGAGTCTCTCCTTCCGCGAGAAGAAGATGTACGAGCGAGCCAAGTACTTCATCGTCAGTGAGGTCGCGCACGTCAAGGGCGTGAGCGAGGAGCAGGCCGACAAGCAGGTCGAGAAGGCTCTGGTCCACGGCATCGAGAGCCGCTTGAAGGTGAGCGGCGACGAAGTCATCAACTGACCCGGCTCATTCCGCGGTGCTGCCGCGGTTGCCAACCAGAAGCGTCCGTGTAGAGTTTGGCCGCCTCGTTTCGGGGCGGCCAAACCTGTTTCTACCGCCTCGATGACTTCTCCCGCCGGCTCACCGCGCTTCGTCGAAGTCGCCGTTCCGCTCCCACTACCGAACGCTCTCACGTACGGTGTGCCCCCCGCCCTCGCCGCTCAGGCCGAGGTCGGTCGGCGTGCGCGCGTCAGAGTGGGAAAGCGGCGCCTGACCGGCTTCATCGTCGGCACGCCGGACCGTCCACCCGAAGGGATTCAGGTGCGAACGATCGACGCGGTTCTCGATCGCGAGCCGCTCCTGACCCCGGAGCTCCTCGAGCTCGCAAACTGGGTCTCCGACTACTACCTCGCTCCCATTGGTGAGGTCCTGCGCGCTGTCAGTCCGCCGAACGACTCGCCATGGGGTGACCGGCGGGTCTGGCTGACGGACGCCGGTGCCCTCGCCTTTCCAGATAGCCCGGAGGAGGCGCAACTCGTCGACGCACTCCGAGAGTCTGGAAGGTCGTCGCTTTCGGAGCTCCAGGTCGCCACCGGGCTCGAGGACCTGGAAGGCATCGTCGGCCGCCTCTCGGCCCAGGGTCGACTTCGCGTCTCGACAGATCGTCGCCGAGGCGCTCGCTACGCAACCGCGGTCGAGCTGACCTCCGGCGAGATCGAGGAACACAAAGAGCGGGCCGGCCGATCGAAGCAGGGGAGAGAGGTCATCGAGCTCCTCGCTGGGATCGGCCGTCCGATGACCGTGGAGGAGGTTTGCAAGACGGTCGGATGTACCGCTGCGGTGGTGCGACGCCTCGGCAAGCTCGGTGTCGTCCGCAGCTTCAGTCAGATCGAACGTCTGGAGCTCGATCGACACGAACTCCAGACGTCGACCTCCGAGCCGATTCGCCTGCGCCCAGATCAGCGAATCGCGGCCGACGAGATCGTCGCCGCGGTGGAGCGCCACGACTACTCGGCCTTCTTGCTGGGAGGAGTCACCGGGAGTGGCAAAACCGAGGTCTACCTGCGGGGAGCGAGTGCCGCGTTGGCGGCGGGTAGGTCGGCCATTCTGCTCGTGCCGGAGATTGCTCTGGTTCCCGCCCTCGCGCGGACCTTGCGCGAGCGCTACGGCCGCCAGCTGGCGATCCTGCACTCGAATCTCACCGGTTCCGAGCGCCAACAGGAGTGGGAACGAGTCCGCCAGGGCGAGGCGCGGGTGGTGCTCGGCCCCCGCTCGGCGGTGTTTGCTCCCGTCCATCGCCTGGGCCTGATCGTCGTTGACGAAGAGCAGGACCCGGCCTACAAGCAGGAGACGACACCGCGCTACAACGGCCGCGACCTCGCCCTCCTGCGGGGCAACCAGGAGAAGGCGACGGTCGTCCTCGTCTCGGCGACCCCGAGCCTCGAGTCGAGACGCAACCTGGAAACTGGGAAGCTCGCGCCGCTCCGACTCACCAAGCGGGTGGGGCAGGGGCTCCTGCCCGAGGGCATCCTGGTCGACCTCAAAGACGAAGGGAAGGTCCTACGGCCAGGTGAGATTCGGATCACCGATCGACTCGCTGACGAGGTGAGTCGAACGCTCGGGCGGGGAGAGCAGGTCATTCTCTTGCGCAACCGCAGAGGCTACTCTCCGGTTCTACTCTGTCGCGCCTGCGGTGAGGACATGCGCTGCGACGACTGTGGCCTGTCGCGGACTTACCATAAGCGCGACGGCCAGCTCCTCTGCCACTACTGCGGCTCCCGCCGGGCCGCTCCAACGCGCTGTCCGAGCTGCTCGAGCGAATCTCTCGAACCGGTCGGCGCCGGTACCGAACGAGTTGAAGAGGAGTTCAAGCGCCTCTTTCCGGACGTGTCGGTCGACACCCTCGACCGAGACACCGCTCGTCGGCCCGGGAGCGCCGCGGCGGTCCTGGAACGCTTTGGCCAGGGCGAGACCCGCGTCCTCATCGGCACACAGATGGTCTCCAAGGGGCACCACTTCCCGAACGTCGGGTTGACCGGTGTACTGCATGCCGACACCTACCTGGGCTTCCCCGACTTCCGGGCCGTCGAGCGGACGTACAACCTTCTGACGCAGCTCGCCGGCCGCGCCGGTCGCGGCGATCGGCCCGGGCGAATGGTCATTCAGACCCTACGCCCCGACCACTACGCGATCCGCGCTGCGCTGGCGCACGAGGACGAGGCCTTCGCCCAGGAAGAGATGCACTTCCGGCGGGTCTTTCACTACCCGCCGTACACCCGCATGGTGCAGCTCCTCGCCCGCGACCGACGTCGCGAGAGGGCGGAGGAGACGATTCGCCGCCTCGCCCGTCGGCTCACCGAGCACCCGCTCGCCGCAGAGACGCGAGTGGCTGGGCCCGCACCGGCGCCATTCGAGAAGCTCCGTGGGCGGTGGCGCTTCCAGCTGCTCGTCCGCGCCCCCTCCGCGACTCGGCTGCGACGCCTGGTGCGAGACGTGACGGCCGACGCCGGCCCCGGCGAGCTGATTGTCGACATCGATCCCTACGAACTGCTCTAGCAGCGGCTCCGCTCGATCTGCTAGCGTTCGAGGCGCCCCATGAGCCCCTCGGAACCCTCCTTCGAAGTCCCGATCACCGAGCTTCGGCGTCGCATCGAAGAGCTCGAGGCCTACCCTCCGGGGAGCGGACGGGCGAAGGAGCTCGACAAGCTCCGAGCGCAGCTCACGAGCGCCCGCTCGAGCGTCTACAAGTCGTTGGACCGATGGGAGAAGACCCAGGTCGCACGGCACCACGACCGTCCGCACACACGTGACTATGTCGAGGCGTTGACCACTGACTGGGTCGAACTCCACGGCGATCGAGCGTTTGCAGACGATCCTGCGATCGTGGCCGGGTTTGCAACTTTCCGCGGCCGGACAGTCGCGATCGTCGGGCATCAGAAGGGGAGGAGTACGAAGCAGCGGATCTACCGCAACTTCGGCCAGCCTCGCCCCGAGGGTTACCGCAAGGCACTTCGAGTGATGAAGCTAGCCGAGAAGTTCGGGCGGCCGGTCCTGTGCTTTATCGACACCCCGGGCGCATATCCCGGTCTCGGCGCAGAGGAGCGCGGGCAGGCCGAGGCAATCGCCCGCAATCTGATCGAGATGGCGGCACTCAAGAGTCCGATCGTGGTGACCGTCACCGGCGAGGGTGGCAGTGGAGGTGCGCTGGCGATCGGCGTCGGCGATCGTGTCGCCATGCTCGAATTTGCGGTCTACTCGGTGATCTCCCCCGAGGGCTGTGCCGCGATCCTCTGGAAGGACCAGAGCAAGCGCAAGGAGGCCGCCGAGGCCATGCGCATCACGGCTCCGGACCTGCTCGAGTTGGGCGTGGTCGACGAGGTGATTCCGGAGCCGACCGGTGGAGCGCATGCGGACAGGGAGAGCACCTTCCAGAGCGTCGGCAACTCGATCGAGAAGAGCCTCATCGAGCTCGACCCGCTCACGCCCAGCGAGTTGATCGCGGCACGCTACGACAGGTTCCGCGCCCTCGGCGTCTACCTGGACGGCTAGAGAGAGCCGCTCCCGCACGGATGTCCAAGGCGACCTGGGTCCAGGCGGAGACCCCATCGGAAGCGGCTCGGTTGGCGCGTGACGACTGGCCGGCCTGGCTCGCCCCAGTGCTCGCCCGGCGAGGTGTTCGCAGCCTCGAGGAGGCCGAGCGCTTCCTCTCACCGACACTCGATCAGCTGCACGACCCGCTTGACCTACCGGACATGCAGGCGGCCGTGGAGCACCTCGCCGCCGCCGCGGAACGCGGAGAGAAGGTTGCGATCGTCGGCGACTACGACGTCGACGGCGTCTCCGCCACTGCGCTCCTCAGCGCGGTCTTCCGCGCCTGTGGCTTGAAGGTCGAGGCGATCCTGCCGCACCGGCTCCGCGACGGCTACGGCTTCCAGCCGCCCCAGGTTGAGCGGGCACTCGCGGCGGGCTGCAAGACGGTCGTGACCGCGGACTGCGGTTCGACGTCCCACCAGGCGGTCGGCATGGCGCTCGAGAGCGGGCTGGCGGTGATCGTGACCGACCATCACGTCCCGGGCGAGCCGCTCCCCGAAGGTGCGCTGCACGTCAATCCAAAGCTCGACGGCTCGAAGTACCCGTTCCTCGAGCTCTGCGGCGCCGGTATCGCGTTCAAACTAGCGACGGCGCTCGCGACAGCAACCGGGCGCGACATTCACCCGACAAAGCTCCTGAGAATCGCCTGCCTCGGAACGGTCGCCGACGTCGTGCCGCTAGTGGGGGAGAACCGAGTCATCGCCTCGCTTGGACTCGAGGGCCTTGGAGAGACCCGGTCACCAGGCCTCCGCGCCCTGGCGGGTGTCTCGAGGACCCAGCCGCCGTACAGCGCCTCCGATATCGGCTACCGTTTTGGTCCGCGCTTGAACGCCGCCGGCCGCATGGACTCTCCCGACCCAGCGTTGGAACTCCTTCTCACCCGAGATGAGGCCCGAGCCAGAGAGCTCGCCGAACACCTCGATCGGCTCAACAGCGAACGGCGCCGCGCCGAGGCGGCGGTCGTTGACGGCGCCCGGGAGGCCGTGCTCGAGCGGCAGCCGCTGCCACCGATCCTCGTCGCTTCCAACTCCGAGTGGCATCGCGGCGTCGTCGGCATCGCCGCCGGCCGGCTCGCGCGGGAACTGCACCGTCCAACGATTCTGCTCTCCGAAGAGGGCGAGACCGCTACCGGCTCGGGCCGGAGCGTGCCTGGAATCGAGCTGCACCAGTTCCTGAACAACTGGTCGGCGGAACTCGAGCGCTTCGGCGGCCACTCGCAGGCGATCGGTATGACCGTCCGAACAGACCGCCTGGCAGAGCTCGTCTCGCAGTGGGAAGCGAGCGCCGGCACCAGCTGGGAGCCCGCACTCCTCGAACCTCGCTACAAGTTCGACGCCTGGCTCCCGGCGAGCGAGGTCAATCACCAGCTCCTCTCGGTGCTCTCACGGCTGGAACCCTGCGGTGCGGCCAACCCCCAGCCCCTCTTCCGTTTGGGCCCGGTCGAGCCGGCCAAACCGTTCCGCTACTTCGGCGAACGCCACGTCTCGATGCGGGTCCGCGACGCGGAGGGCGCCGCCTTCGACATTGTCGGCTGGCGATTTGCCGAACGCGCCAAGGAGCTGCCGAAGCCGTTCGAGGTCCTCGGCCGCTTCGAGCTCGACGACTATACGGGCGCGCCTGTGCTGGTCTTGGTCGACGCCAGAGGCGTGGACAGCTATTCTTAACCGATGGCACGTCGCCGCCGGTACCAGCCGATTGCCCGGATCCGGCGTGTTCTGCTCCTTGGGTTGATCATCTTTGTCGGCGTGATCGCCGGCTACTACATGAGCGGTCGGTTGACCCCCGGAGGGCCTGCAGCCGAGTCCACCCACGAGGACGACGACGGTGGCGTTCGGGTGCGTGACGGGCTCCTGACGGTAGCCCACGGCTTCGACTATGAGGTCACCGATGGCGAGGCACTCGCTTTCCGCGTCAAGGCCGACCGGCTAGTTGCGGATGTCGAAGATCGAATGGAGCTCGACAAGGTCGAGGTCGAACTGCCGCAAGAGGGCGGCGGAGTGGTTGTCGTCGAGGGCGACAGCGGCACGATCCACCTCGACTCGAACAGCGCCACTCTCGAAGGTGGCGTCCGGGCGCGCAACTCCGACGGCGTGGTTCTCAACGGGGAGAGCTTCGAGGTGATCCGGGACGGCAGACAGCTCGTCAGCCACTCTCCCGTCACTTTCGGCAAGGAGGGCGAGTTCACCGGCTCCGCCCGTCAACTCACCTACAGTCTCAAGCGAGACCGCCTGATTCTCGAAGGCGACGTCGTCATCGAGGGGGTCTCTCTCAACGGTTCCCCCGCGGGCGCGATTCGCTGCGAGACCTTGATCTACGACGAAGAGGAGAGCCTCCTGCGGCTCGAGGGGAACGTGCGAGCCTCTCGTGGCCTGGAGTTCGTCCGCGCCGGCCGTCTCAGCATCTCCCTCGGCGAAGACCAGCGTGAAGTTCGCTTCGTACGCGCCGAGAGTGGCGTGAAGGGCCGCTACCTGCCCGAGCCGGCGGCGGGGGAGCTCGCTTCGCGAGTCGACTTCGAAGGCCGGCTCCTCTATGCGGTTTTCGAAGAGGGGACGCGGGACGCAAAGCAGGCGGAGCTTCGCGGCTCCGCCCGGCAAGCGGCCAACCTGGACCTGGTCGACGTGAGCGGGCTCTCCCGAATCCTGACCTCGCCCGTGCTCCAGGCCGAGTTTTCGCGGGGAGAGATCTCCTACGCAGAGGCGTCGAACCCGGTCACCGTGGTCGAGCGACACTCGTTCGCACCCGGACATCTCCTTCGACGCATCTGCTCGGAACGAGCGACGGTCGAGTTCGACGCCCTCGGGGAGGTCGAACTCCTGACGCTCGCCGGCAACGTCGACTATCAAGCGGTCGAAATGCAGGCCACCGGCGATCGAATGGTCGCCCGCGGTACCGAGGGGCAGGTCTCGATCGAGGGACGGCCCGCGGTGACGACCACGGCACGGGGCGACCTCCAGGCGCCGCGGATCACCTACCTGGACTCAGGAAGCGTGGTGGCCGAAGACGGAGTCCGCGCGGCAATGCGCGAGGGGAGCGGTACGCAGCTCCTCGGTAGTGAGTCCGAGGAGCCGGTTCGGGTCACGGCCGACAGCGCGCGCTGGGATGAGGAACCGGAGAGCGTCGCCTTCACCGGCTCGGTTCGTGCATGGCAGGGTCGGGACTACCTTCTGGCCGATGAGATGGTGGGGGACCCGAAGACCGACCGACTGACGGCCACCGGCAATGTGAAGTCGGTCTTCACGCCGGAGTCGAACGACGATCTTCTGGGAGACGACACTGAAACTGTGGACGAGCCGATCACCATCACCGCTGAGGAGTTGGTCTACGAACAGCCCGAGAGCATCGTCCACTATGCAGGCGAAGCCCAGGCGATCCAGGCGGAGCGCACGCTCAGCTGCGAGGCGATGGACGTCGAGCTCGACGCCGACGACGAGTTCGAGCGTCTGGTCTGTACGGGAGAGCTCTTGATCGAAGATCCGACCCAGGGAAAGACGGTGCGCGGCGAGCAGGCGATCTACCTGCCCGAAGCGGACGAAGTCGATGTCACGGGAGACCCGGTGATCTTGACCGATCAAGACGGTACCGAGCTCCGCGGAGGTCGCATTCTGTACCGCTTCGACACCGGCACCGCGCGCATTCGCAGTCGGCCACTCGACGAGAGCGAGAGCGAGACCGCGGAGGGCTCGAGATGAATCGTGCCCCCGAGGCTCTTGCCACTAACAACGTCCGCAAGGTCTACCGCGGCCGGGCCGTTGTCAACGACGTCTCCATCGAGGTGCGGCCCGGGGAGATCGTCGGCCTGCTCGGCCCGAACGGCGCAGGGAAGACGACGACCTTCTACATGGTCGTGGGCATGACACACCCCGACTCGGGACGTGTGTTTCTCGGCGACGACGACATCACCGAGCTGCCGATGTACCTGCGTGCCAAGCGCGGCATCAGCTACCTCCCCCAGGAGGCGTCGGTCTTTCGCGGACTGTCGGTGGAGGAGAACATCCGGGCGATCTTCGAGACCACCGACCTGCCTCACGCCGAACAGGAACGCCGACTCGAGCACCTCATTCGACAGTTTGGCCTCCACAAGGTTCGAACGAGCCCCGGGTATGCGTTGTCGGGGGGGGAAAGGCGGCGTGTGGAAATCGCCCGCGCGCTCGTGTTGAGCCCCGCTTTCATCCTCCTCGACGAGCCGTTCGCGGGTATCGACCCGATCGCGGTGATCGACATTCAGGAGATCATCCGACACCTGAAAAGGTCGGGAATCGGCGTCCTCATAACTGACCATAACGTCAGAGAAACATTGAAAATAACGGACTCCGCCTATATCATCAACAATGGTGAGATTCTCCGTTCTGGTGACCCCGCCGATCTCTCCAAAGACCCTCAGGTTCGCAAAATCTACCTAGGCGACGACTTCACCCTCTGAGGCGATGGCACTCGAGCAGAAACTCCAACTCAGGCTAGCTCAGAAGCTAGTCATGACCCCGTCCCTGCAGCAGGCGATCAAGCTGCTGCAGATGACGAGGATGGAACTGCAGAACACCCTCACGCAGGAGCTGGTCGAGAACCCGGTTCTAGAGGAGGGAGACTTCGAAGAGGAGTCTCCCACCGAGGAAGCGACGGCCGAAGAGGCCGCGCCCGAAGAGCCGGCGGAAGAGGTCAAAGACTCGATGGAGGACATCGACCTCGAGGCCTACTTCAGCGACTACTGGGAAGGATCGTCAACCGGCCCGTCGGTGCACGAGTTCAAAGAGGCGCCGCCGATCGAGAACAGCCTCAGCCGAGAGCCGGATCTCTACGATCACCTGCTCTGGCAGTTGCACATGGCCGATCTAGACGAGCGACAGCGAGAACTCTGCGAGCTCATCGTCGGCAACCTCGATCCAGACGGTTTCCTCAAGGCGTCGGCCGAAGACATCTGCGCGATGGGCGGGGTGGACCCGTTGGCGCGGCCCTACCAGCTGAGCGAGGTCGACGAAGCGATCACCTTCGTGCAAAACCTCGACCCTCCGGGCATCGCCTCGCACGACCTCTGCGAGTGTCTCCTGCATCAGCTCGATGCGAGGGAGGAGGCCGGGCCGCACGACCCGCTCGCGCGACACATCATCGAGGAGTATTGGCATCTCTTCCTCAAACGGCAGTTCCCTGTGATCGCCCGCAATCTCGGCGTCGACCTCAAGAGCCTCGAGCCGGTGGTCGACGTGATCGCCGCCCTCGAGACCCGCCCGGGGCGCAAGTTCTCGAGCGAGCGAACACACTACGTCGAGCCGGACGTCTACGTGAACAAGGTCGGCGAGGAGTACGTTATCCAGCTCAACGACGACGGCATGCCGCGACTGCGCATCAGCAAAGCCTACCGGCAGATGCTGGCAGCGATGAAGGCGCAAAAGAGCGAGGCCGACGCGCGCAACTTCATCAAAGAGAAACTCCGCTCGGCACTCTGGCTGATCAAGAGTCTCGACCAGCGTCAGCGGACCATCTACAAGGTCGCCGAGTCGATCATCCGGCAGCAGAAAGACTTCCTCGAACGCGGCATCGAGCGGCTTCGACCGATGGTTCTACGGGATGTCGCGGAAGACATCGGCATGCACGAATCAACCGTAAGTCGTGTGGTTTCCAACAAATACATGCACACGCCGCGCGGTCTGTTCCCGATGAAGTTCTTCTTCCATAGCGGTATCGACCGCGACTACGGCGGCGACATCTCATCGCTGACGGTCAAACGGAAGATCGAGCAGCTGATCGGAGAAGAGGACCCGAAACGTCCCCTCTCTGACAGCGAGCTGACCAGAATCCTGAAGCGGGAGGGAATCAACATCGCCCGCCGCACGGTTGCCAAATATAGAGACGAGCTTTCGATTCCCTCGTCGACGAATCGAAAGCAGATTTTCTAGGGAAGTGCGACTGACAGGAGGTAGACCGGCATGAGAGTCGAGTATGTCGCCCGGCACTACGAGCTCACCGATCAAGTCCGCGAATTCACGGAGAGCAAGCTCAAGAAGCTCGACAAGTACCTGCAGGAGCCGGTCGACGCGAGAGTCACGCTGGAGGCGATCAAGCACCAGCATCGCGCCGACCTCCACCTCTCGCATCGCTTCGGCGCCATCCAGGCGACCGAACTGACCGACGCCATGTACGACGCCATCAACCTCGCCGTCGACAAGGCCGAGAAGCAGGCTCGTCGCTCGAACAAGAAGTTCCAGTCTCGACGCCGGCGAGGGCCGAGCCCCGATCTTCACGCCGCCTGGCCGGTGGCCGTCATCGATCGCGAGAGCGCCGACAGCGGCACCGCTCGGGTGATCAAGTCGAGCCACCTGCCGATCGAGTTCATGAACCTCGAGGAAGCGTCCGGCCGTCTGGCCGACTCGAAGAACGACTTCATCGTCTTTCGCGACCTCGACACCGAGCAGGTCAACGTTCTCTATCGCCGCCGCGACGGGAACTACGGCCTGATCTCACCGGAGCTCTAGACCTGTCGTCCGAGACACACGGAGACGACCTCGTCTCGTTGATACGCCCGGAGCTGGTCTTCTCGGATCTCCCGGGCGAAGACCGCCAGGGGGTCTTGCGGGCGATCGCAGACCGGGTCGCCGCAGCCGGCTTCGCCGCCGAGCCTCAGCGCCTCTACCGCAAACTCGTAGAACGCGAGGAGCTGGGCTCGACCTGCGTAGAGCCCGGCGTGGCGATTCCGCACTGCAAGGTCGAGGGTCTCGACGAAGTTGTCATCTCGGTAGGTGTCTGCCCGGAAGGGGCGGAGTTTGGCGGCGAGGACGACGACCCTGTCCGCCTCTTCTTCACGCTGATCTCTCCCGCAGACAACCCGGCCGCGCATCTGCAGTCCCTCGCCCTCATCTCACGGTGGATCCAGGCCAACAGCCACGTCGAGAGTCTGTTGAAGCTGACCGACAGCGACGCGATCTACGAGTTCCTGCAGACGTCACGGAGCGAAGAGGCGTGAGCGAGTCGCTCGATTTCGTTCCGGTGCAGGAGGTCCTCGGCCCCGAGCTCGAGGATCTCGAGTTCTCCGTCTTGTGCGGGGAGTCAAGTCTCGACAATCAGATCACCAACCCGCGAGTGCAAAAGCCCGGCCTCGCGTTCGCCGGTTACTACCGCTACATCAAGCGCGGACGCGTTCAGATCATCGGTGAGAGCGAGGTCAACTTCATCGCAACTCTCGACGAGGCGCTCCGCAAGGAACGCTTCGATCAGATCACTCGACTGGAGATTCCCGTCGTCATCGTCACCAAAGGGTTGGCGCCGGACCCTTTTCTGTTGGAGCTCTGCCGCGAGAGACGACTCCCCCTGGTCTCGTCGAACGCGCTCTCCTCGGTGGTCATCAAGCGGGTCAGTAACTATCTCGAGGATCACCTGGTGCCCTCGACTCAGCTGCACGGCGTGCTGCTCGAGATCTACGGACTGGGCGTGCTGCTGATCGGCAAGAGCGGCGTCGGCAAGAGCGAGTGCGCCCTCGACCTGATCACGCGCGGGCACAGTCTGGTCGCAGACGACCGGGTGACCGTCAAGCGATACCCCAACGGAGATCTCGTCGGCTCGGCCAGGGGACCGATCCGTCACCACATGGAGCTTCGCGGCCTGGGGATCGTGAACGTACAGGACCTGTTCGGACTCGCCTCGGTTCGCGAGCGCAAGGCCATCGATCTGGTGGTCGAGCTCGAGCCGTGGGACCAAGCGAAGGCTTACGACCGACTCGGCCTCGACGAAACGGTTTACGACATTCTCGACATGCCGTGCCCGCACATCACGATGCCGGTGGCGCTCGGCCGGAATCTGTCGATTCTGGTCGAAATCGCGGCCCGAAATCACATGCTGAAACTCAAGGGGCATCACTCGGCTCGCGAGTTCGCGCGCCGCCTCGCCAACGAGATCGAACGCCAACGCCAAGAGGCGGAGACGGCACAGATCGCTCCCGAGAAGGACTGACCGGATGGCGCCAAACGAAAGCTCAGAGCGCATCCGACTGGTCCTCGTGACGGGTCTTTCGGGCTCCGGCAAGAGCTCGATTGCGAACTGCTTCGAAGATCTCGACTTCTACACGGTCGATAACCTCCCCATGCCCCTGCTACGTGGGCTGCTCTCTGACCCACAGGGCCTGGTGGGGGATCGCCGTTCTCTGGCCATCGTCACGGACGTCCGCACGCCCGGCTTCGCCTCCGAGTTCCCACGGATCGTCTCGGACATCGATCGCGAAGCCTTCCATCCGACGCTGCTCTTCCTGGAAGCCTCGGACGAGGTGCTGATCCGACGGTTCTCCGAGACGCGCCGCCCGCACCCGATCGCCGCCGACCGGTCGGTACCGGAAGGTGTCGTCGAGGAACGTGCGCTGCTCGCGGACCTACGTGCGCAAGCGGACCTCGTACTCGACACGAGCGACTCCTCGATCCACGACAGCCGAGAGTTCATCTACCGCGAGTTCGCTGGTCGGGGGGTGGAACAGCCTGCGATGGTCGTGTCGCTGGTGACCTTCGGCTTCAAGCACGGTATTCCGAAGGGCAGCGACATGGTGTTCGACGTCCGCTTCCTGCCGAATCCCTACTTCGAGAACGGCCTTCGCGAACTGACGGGGCGCGACGCTCCCGTACAGAGCTTCCTCGAGGCGCAGCCCGACTTCGAGACGCTCCTCGGAAAGCTGCGAGACGTCCTCGACTTCCTGCTCCCACGATACGCGTCCGAGAACCGCAGCTACCTATCCATCGCGATCGGCTGCACGGGCGGACACCACCGATCGGTCGCTGTCGGCGAAGCGCTTCAGGGGTGGCTCGACCAGTCCGGACAGTGGCCCGTGCGCCTGATCCACCGCGACCTCGAGCACGACTAGCTTCCGCGGGTGATTCGCCACGTTGCCAAGCTCCTGGCACGTGAGTAGCATCGATCGGGGAAGGATGGAGGAGCACGCATGGTCCAAGTCTTGATCATCACGCAAGGTCGCCTAGCCGACGAACTACTCGAAGCCGCCGGCCGAATCTCCGGTTCGGCAAACGGCTTGACAGCCCTGAGCCTCGACTGGGAGCAGGACGTCGAGACCGCCGCTCGCAGGATCGAAGAGACGGTAACCGGACTCGAGGCGAACGACGGGCTTCTCATCTTGACCGACGTCTTTGGAGGCACTCCCTACAACCTTGCGACCCAGCACTATCAGCCGGGGCAGGTGGAGATTCTTGCGGGCGTCAACCTTCCGATCGTGGTTCGATTGGCCTGCCGGGGAACCAAGACTCGTGAACTCACGGAGCTCGCCGAGTGGATCGAGGGCAAGGGCCGGGCAAGCGTCTGCTTAGGTGGCATGCCCCAGAAACCACGCGACCTCTGTCGCAAGACCGAGACGGTCGGATCGGCCCCGGACGATGGTTGAGGCGGAGATCGAAATCGTGA
Source organism: Candidatus Multivoradales bacterium (assembly GCA_965212505.1). GTDB lineage: Bacteria > Acidobacteriota > Thermoanaerobaculia > Multivoradales > JAHEKO01 > JAHEKO01. The sequence continues at coordinate 2,035,491 of OZ243123.1, read as the reverse complement.
ACCGCTTGGGACTGCACGCGCGCGCAGCCGCCAAGCTCGTGCACACGGCCAATCGGTTCCAGAGCGACGTGCGCGTCGGACGCGATGGAGAAGAGGTGGACGCGAAGAGCATCCTCGGCATCCTCTTGCTCGCCGCGGCCCAGGGGCATCGCGTCAACATCCGCTGTGACGGCGACGACGAAGCCGACGCACTACGGGCGATCTCCGACCTCTTCGCCGATCGATTCGGAGAGGGGCAGTAGGGTAGCGCTCATGGGTGAACCTCGAGAGACCACCGTCGTTCGCGGCCTCGGCGTCGCCGAAGGCATCGCCATCGGGCGCGCCGTGTGCATCGCAGGGCGGGCCGCGGAGGTCTTCCGCCTGCCGGTCGACGACGGCGAGATCGACGGCGAGATCGCGCGCCTGACCGAAGCGGTCGAGCGAGCTCAGCACGAGCTCGACACCATGCGCGAGAAGGCCGGGCGCGAGCTTGGTGAGGAGCTCGCGGAGATCTTCGACGCCCATACCCTGATGCTCGACGACCGGGCCTTCCTGGGCCGAATCGAACAGTGCATTCGTGAAGACAAGGTCAACGCCGAATGGGCGGTCCATACGACCACAGAGGCGCTCGAGCGCCGATTCGAAGCTCTCGAGAGCCCCGACCACAAAGCCAGAATCGAGGATCTACTCGATGTCGCGCAATACCTCCAAACGTTTCTCGCGGGCGGCGATCGCTCACCACTCGAGGAGCTGAACGAGGACGTGGTGGTGATCGCCGACGACCTGACGCCGTCGGACGCAGTGCGCCTCGGGCGCAAGCGGGTCGCCGGCTTTGCGCTCGAGAACGGCGGCCGTACCTCGCACACGACCATCATCGCGCGGTCGTTACACATTCCGCTCGTCGCCGGCCTGCACGACGTGACCGACCTCGTCGACTCGGACCAGGTGGTGATCCTCGACGGTGGCGCCGGCGAGCTCGTCATCGGCCCCAGTGCGGAGCAGGTCGCCGACTACGAGACGCGCCGTCTGGCACTCGAAGCCGAAGCGCTCGAGAAGGCGGGCTCTCGGACCCTCCAGGCGATCACCCGCGACGGGGTCGAGATTCGACTGGTTGCCAACATCGATCTTCCAGAAGAGATCCATGAGGCGGTCGAGTTCGGCGCCGCCGGCGTGGGCCTCTACCGGAGCGAGTTTCTCTACATCGAGCGGAGTCCGGATCTTCCGACCGAGGACGACCATGTCGAGATCTACACGGAACTCCTGCGCACCATTCAGCCGCACCCCGTCACCATCCGGACCTTCGATCTGGGCGGACGCAAGCTGGCCCGCGACGTGTTGGATACGAAGGAGGCGAACCCGGTTCTCGGTCTTCGTGGGATCCGACTGACGCTCGCTCGGCCCGACATTTTCAAGATCCAGATTCGAGCGCTGATGAGAGCCGGCACCGAGGGCCCCCTCAAGATCATGATTCCCATGGTCTCGACCCTCGAAGAGGTCCTCCGCTTCAAGCAGTTGATCGCTGAGGTTCGCGAAGAGCTGACCTCTGAAGGGCGCGCGGTCTGCAACCGCTACGAACTGGGCGTCATGATCGAGGTGCCGTCAGCGGCGCTCATCGCCGACGCGCTGGCTCGCGAGGTCGACTTCTTCTCGATCGGTACAAACGACCTGATTCAATACTCCATGGCCGTCGACCGGAATAACGAGCACGTCTCCTACCTGTACCGCCCTCTGCATCCGGCCATCCTTCGGCTGATTCGAATGACGATCGAGAGCGCCGGACGCGCCGGAATCGACGTCTCGATCTGCGGCGAGATGGCCGCCGACCCCAGGTACGTGCCGCTTCTTGTGGGGCTCGGCCTGCGGACCCTCTCCGCCAGCCCGCGCTCGATCCCGCTGCTGAAAGAACGCATCAGAGAGATGGTCGCGGCAGATTGGACGACGATCGCCGATTCGTGCATCGACCTGGCCAGTGCGGCCGAGGTCGACCGCGAGCTGGACCGACAGGAAACCGAGGTGGTCGCGTGAGGTACGCAGGGTGGATCGGATGGCTGGCGGTCGCCTGCCTAGGGTGGGGCTGCGCTTCGAGCAGCGTTTCGCCAGCGGATGAGGTATCAACTCCAGTTCCGAAACCCGCTGTGCAACCGGTGCCGCCCGAGCCGGAGACTCCGCCGGAGCCGAGGCCCGCACCTCCGGAGGTCGAAGACGAGGTCTCCGGTCGCTACGGGCCGCAAACGGTGGTGATCGACGAGCCCGAACAGGAGGAGGAGCGCCCTCAGACCCTCGCCGAAACGGCTCGCTTGGCGCGTCAACGAAGGGCGGAGCAGGAGGGCACGCCGGTCGCGGTGATCACCGACGAGACCCTTCCGGAGTACGCCGTCGGGGAGCTCAGCACCGCCGCGGATACACCCGGAAGTGCACCCGCAAACTCCGCGGAGAAGACGGCCGAAGCTCCCGAGAGCGAGGAAGAGGAGAGAGGTGAGGACTACTGGCGTACGACGGTACGCGAGGCGCGCATTCTCTGGAGAGACCTGGTCCAGGAGGTGATCGATCTCGAGGTGGAGGCTGCCGAGTTGCGCCAGCGCTTCTACAGCGAGGACGACGGCTTCTACCGCGACTCCCAGATCAAACCGGCCTGGGATCGAGCCCTCGATCGGCTCGGCGAAGTCCGAGTCGAAGTCGGTCGCGCGCAGGAGCGTCTGCAAGAGATTCTCGCCGGAGGACGGATCGCCGGCGCCCTGCCGGGGTGGCTTCGAGAAGGGATAGAGTACGAGCCCGCGCCCGAGGAGCCCGAAGAGGGCCCGGGCATCCATGAAGCGACCGAGCCGGACGTGATCGATATCGACGACGGCGGCAGATCATGAGCAGCGAGCCGAGACGCTACTTCATCGAGACCTGGGGCTGCCAGATGAATCAGCTGGACACCCAGCGGATGGCGGGGCAGCTGATGCAGCAGGGCATCCTTCCGACTCGCGCGGTGGAGGAGGCGGACCTGATTCTGCTGAACTCCTGCAGCGTCCGAGAGAAGGCGGAACAGAAGGTCTATTCGCGCCTGGGCAGCTACCGACGCTTCAAGCGCAACAAGCCCGAACTTCTGATCGGCCTCTGCGGCTGCGTAGCTCAGGAGGCCGGAGATCGAGCCTTGCGTCGGGTCCCCGATCTCGATTTTGTGCTCGGCCCCGCTCGCGTCGGTGAGCTTCACGACATTCTCGCCCGCAGACAGCGCGGCGAGCGCGTCGTCGCGACCGGCTTTCCGGAACAGCGAGACTTCGACATCGACGCCATCTCTCGCCACGGCGAGTACAAGGGCATGGTGACGATCATCGAGGGGTGCGACAAGAAGTGCACCTTCTGCATCGTCCCCTTCACACGGGGTCCGGAGCGCAGCCGGCCGATGGAAGACATTCTGCGCGAGGTGCGCCACCTGCTCGAGTACGGCTTCGTCGAGATCGAACTTCTCGGACAGACCGTCAACCACTGGCGAGACCCGAACGGCGAGGCCGACTTTGCCGACCTTCTGGAAGCCGTCGCTCGTCTCGAGGGGGTCGAACGCTTGCGCTTCGTCACCTCCTACCCGCGCGACTTCACGCCACGGATGGTCGAGCAGTTCGCGCGCCACCAGAACCTCTGCCCCTACCTGCACCTGCCGGTGCAGTCGGGCTCGAATCGGGTTCTTCAACGTATGGCCCGCGGATACACGGTCGAGTCCTATCTGGACCTCGTCGAGCAGCTGCGGAGCGCGCGTCCCGACATCGCCCTTTCGACCGATCTCATCGTCGGCTTCCCGGGGGAGACGGAAGCGGACTTTCAACAGACCCTCGACCTCGTGCGCCGCGTTCGCTTCGCGTCCATCTACGCGTTCAAATACTCGCCACGCCCCGGAACAGCGGCACCGAAGCTGCCCGATCCTGTCGAGCCGGAAGATGCCGATCGTCGACTCCAGGCGGTCTTTGCTGCCCAAGGCGAAATTCAACACGATCTCAACCGACGCCTGGTGGGGGAGGTCTTCGACGTCCTCGTCACCGGCTGGGGTAGCCGCCCGGGTACTGTCACCGGCCGTACCCCCTGCCATCGCGTCGTTCACCTCCCCTTCGACGCGGCCGACGAAGGGCTTCCGCTCGGGAAGCTCGTTGCGGCTCGCGTAGAGCAGGCCTACCCGCACAGCCTGATCGCCAACCCGGTCTAGAGAGCCCTCCAAGATGAGTCACGACAAAGACCAGGAACACACCGCGGAGTCGATCCAGATGGAGGTCAAGGGCCTCATGCTGGACCCGACCTCCAACCTGCCCATCGTCATTCTGCGCGACGAAGCCACTAACTCCTTCCTGCCGATCTGGATTGGGGTTTTCGAGGCGAACGCGATCGCCCTGCGCATCGAGGGTGTCGAGACGCCACGCCCGATGACGCACGATTTGATGCGCTCCTTCCTTGAAGACCTCGGTGCGGAGGTCACGCGCATCTTGATCAGCGATCTTCGAGAGAACACCTTCTTTGCCGAGATCCATCTCAGCATCGGCCAGCGCGACTTGACGGTCGACTCGCGACCGAGTGACGCCCTGGCCCTGGCGCTCCGAGCGGAAGCTCCGATCTTCGTTCGACAGACCGTCCTGGACAAGGCGCAGGCGATCGATCTCGCCGGTAACCTCGAAGACGACGAGCGGCTCAAGAAGTGGCTCGAGGACGTCAGCCCCGACGACCTCGGTAAGTACACGATGTAGGGTCTGCGCCCCTTCCTGGCGCACATCCCCTTTGCTCTCAACGGCTTACACCGATTGTCGGCCGGCCGACATCGATATCGGCCACAACCTGTTGGGGTGCCTCCGCGCTGAGGTCGCTAGATCTTGTGTTCGCACGATGAACTGCGTACACTCTCGACAGCGATGATCATCGCCATCACGAACCAAAAAGGGGGAGTCGGCAAGACCACCACGGCGATCAACCTCGCCGCGGCGCTGGCTTCGAAAGGCCTCAGTACGCTGCTGGTGGATCTCGATCCACAAGCCAACAGCTCGATGTCCTTCATCGACATCCGCGAGGCTTCCAAGACCGTTTACGACGCGCTGGCGGAGCGAGACGTTCACCTCGAAGAGGTCATTGCGTCGGTCGAAGACATGCCGACACTCTCGGTGGCGCCGTCGTCGATCTCACTGGCCAAGATCGAGTCGAAGCTGCTCGGAGAGTTTGATAGTTACTATCGCCTGAAGGACGAGCTCGATCGGGTCAAGGGGTCGTACGACTACGTCGTGATCGACACGCCTCCGACCCTCGGCATCATCACCGTCAACGCGCTTGTCGCGGCGACCCACGTCTTGATCCCGATTCAGTCGAGCTACTTCGCCCTCGAGGGCACGGACGACCTGCTCGAGACCATCGACAAGATCAAGATGCGGGCGAACCCCGAGCTCCAGATCTTGGGCGCGCTCCTCACGCTCTACGACAAGCGCACGCGACTCTCGCGCGACATCCACGCCCAGGTCGAGGAGGCGTTCGGAGAGAAGCTCTTCGACACCGTCATCAGCAAGAGTGTCCGACTCGAGGAGAGTCCGGCCTACCAGGAGTCGATCTTCACGTTTGCTCCCCGGTCGAGTGGCGCCTTCGAGTACTACAAACTTTCCGAGGAGATTCTCAGCCGTGTCTGAACGCCGAGGCCTACCGGCGCGCGTCAAGATGCGCCACGACACACACTTCGTCGAAGAGTTGGCGAACCGCCACAGCGATCCGGTGGGGCAGATGGTTCCGCTCGCCGAGATCGAGCCCGATCCGCACCAGCCTCGCTCGGTTCTAGGCAACCTGGACGAGCTGACGGCGTCGATCCGCGAGCGCGGCGTACTGGAGCCGATCCTGATCCGGCCGCGCCCAGGAGCGGGCCCCGACGCGGACGTGCGCTACCGAATCATCTCGGGAGAGCGGCGATTCACCGCGGCCAGCGAAGCGGGCCTCTACGAGATCCCAGCGATCGAGATGGATGTCTCGGAAGACGAGGCGCTCGAGATTGCACTCGTCGAGAACCTGCAGCGCAAGGACCTGACGCCGTTCGAGGAGGCGCAGGGTTACCTCGCCCTCAAAGACCGCCACGACTACACGCACGAGCGCATCTCGGAGGCGGTCGGGCGTTCGCGTACGATGGTGACGGAAAGTCTTCAGCTCCTGCAGATGCCGCTGCGCGCACGCGAAGCGGCTCAGGCTCTCGAGGTGCAGTCGCGCTCGGTCCTCCTCGAGGTACTCAAGGCGGCGAGCGACGAGGACGAGATGATCTCGCTGCTCGAGAAGGTCTCCGATCAGAGTCTCACTCGCGCCGACCTACGAAACGAGGGGAAGCGTCGCGCCGCCGCACGTCGAGCGAGCCGCACACGCCGGAAGCCGCACACGTTCAAGTTCCGGGCCCCCGACAAGACCTACAGCCTGTCGCTGAGTTTCCGGAAGAGCGAAGTCGAGCGAGTCGACCTGATTAGCGCACTCGAGCACGTCCTCGAAGAACTGAAGACCGCCGAGGGCTGAGACTTCCAAGTGGTGGAGTAGACTCTCCACCTCATGACAATTCGACGCTCCGTGATGGGGCTCGCCCTCACTCTGCTTGCCGTAGCTGGGCCTGCGGCCTCGAGCGAAGCCCTTTTGGAAGTCCAGAAGCTCGTCGCCTTCGAGCCCGAGAACTCGAGTAGCGTCGGTTGGTCCGTCGCCGTCGACGGAGACACGCTTGTCCTCGGGGCTCCGGTCAATGTGTTCGCCAGCTCGGCTCCTGGATCGGCCTACGTTTTCGAGCGCGTACCCGGCGGCCCTTGGACCGAGGTCGCACGACTGGCTCCACCTGGAGCGGGGGAGGAAGCACAGCTGGGGTACTCCGTCGCGATCGACGGAGAGGTGCTGGTGCTGGGTGAGCCGTTTCGCAATCTCGGCGCCCAGGAGGCGGGAGCCGCCCACGTCTATGAGCGAGACCCGATCACCGGCGTGTGGGAATTCTCGGAGACCCTTCGGGCAAGCGATTTTGCTCGGGAAGACCGCTTCGGTTCGGCGGTTGCCGTGGCCGAGACGACCATCGTCATCGGCTCTCCCGAGGACGACGATCAGGGGGATCGCTCGGGCTCCGTCTACATCTTCGATCGAGATGCAGGCTCCGGCGCCTGGCTCGAGACGACCAAGTTGACCGCCTCGGACGGGGAGAGTCTCGATGTCTTCGGCACCTCGGTGGGCATCAGCGGCGAGGTCATCGCCGTCGGCACCCCGTTCTCGGACGAGTTCGGCTTCCTGTCAGGCAACGTCTACGTCTTCGAGCGAGACGCAGGCTCCGGGAGTTGGATCGAGAGCGAGACACTTCTCGCCTCCGACGGCTCGACTGGAGATTGGTTTGGCGTCTCACTCGCCATCGAAGACTCACTCCTGGCGGTCGGCGCGATCGGCAGCGATGGCCTCTCGAGCAACTCGGGAGCCGTCTACGTATTCGAGCTCGACACCGAAGGAACCGGTTGGAATGAGACCGGAAGGCTCATCGCCTCGAACGGAGTGAGCGGCGACGACTTCGGCGCTTCGGTCGCCGTCGGGGCCGGCCTCGTCGCCGCGGGAGACCCGGACTACGAAGGCTCGGTTCCCTCGGGCGGAGCCGCTTACCTTTTCGAGCGTGACAAGGCTGCGGACGCTTGGGAAGAGATCGGCCACGCAGAGGCCGAGGTCCCGGACGTACTCGCGGGCTTGGGCAACGGCGTGGCGATCTCAGGCAGAACGCTGATCGCAGGCGCACCGTTCGACGACAACGGCATCTCGCTCAGCGGCCAGGGGGCAGCTTACGTCTTCGAGGCGATCGGCACCGGTGGCACGCTCGCCGGCGTTGCGGTCACTCGCGTCACCTGCCGGAACATCACGACGGGGGAGCGGGCCGGCCATCCGGAGGACAGCGGCTGGGACTGCGAAGCCTCCGGCATGTCGGTGAGCCCTGGGGACACCCTCCGCGCTCAGATCAATGGTACCGCGACCGGCGAGCCCATCTCGGGTGAGCTGGTCCACCTCCTCGTTCCGGGTGTCCAGTGCCGGAACGGAGCCACCGGCGAAATCGCCCGTGCGCCGGTCGACGCGTTTGGAAAGTGGGCCTGCGACGGGTTCTCGTCGGTCCCCGAGACGGGCGACCCGATTGTCATTCGGCTTCGGGGCTTCGCGGACTGACCACGAGAAACGAGCCCCGCCAGGCGCTGCCTGACGGGGCTCGATGTGAGTTAGATAAGCGCTCGGTGCGTACCGAGAGCTAGTCGCCGACGCGCAGGCCGCTTGGAACGGATTGCGGGACGTCGGCGCGCATGTCCAGCGCCGCCGGATCGGTGAGCGCGTGCATGAATGCCATCATGTACTTCATCTTGCGCTCGAGCCGGGGGATGTCCGTGGCTCCGAGCTCAGACGAGGCCACGATCCCGTCAACTCTCGACGAGTTCTGAACCAGACCGTCGATCGCGTCGAGGTCGGCACGGGAGGGCAGAACCGCCTGGGACATGTCGTAGACCGACATCGCCGCCGCGGGGTTCAAGTGGTGCAGGATGACCGCCTCGAGATCGTTGTAGGCGCCGGCGTGACCAAAGGGTGGCGACAGCGCAACGTTGCGGAGGGTTGGCGTACGGAACTTGTACTTGTCACCCGCACGCCCCGTCTCACGCATGCGACCGAAGTCTTCGTGACCATCGGCGCCATCGCCCTTGCCCGGGCCGATCTGCGGCATGCCAATCGAGTGGAACTTGAGGTCGGTCTGCAGCACTCCCGAGTGGCAGTCTGCGCAGCCCCAGGAGCCGTAGAAGAGCTTCATGCCCTTGCGTGCGGCTCGGCTCATGGCCTTCTTGTCACCACGCAGGTAGCGGTCGAAGGGGCTGTCGTCGAACCTCCAGACGTCCGCTTCGAACTCACCGATCGCGTTGGCGGCGTGCTTGTACTCGATGTCCGCAGCCGAGTTGATCTCCGGGAACGCCTCGACGAAGAGGTCAACGTAGCCGGGTATGGCTTGCAGGCGCTCGGCGAGGAGCGCCCAGATGAGCTCGAAGTCGTTGGTCGCGGCGGCGTCGGCGATATCGTTCTCACCAGCCTGGCCGGCCATCTCGGCGCCCGAAGTCACCGGGAACATCGCCTGCGCCGAGAGCGGATTGTCGAGGCCCTGCGGCAGCAGGTCGCCGGCCGGGCTGACAAAGCCCGACGGCTGCTTCGGCCCGCGGGTCACGCGCCCGTCGTGGAACATCGTCTTGAAGTGGCGCGCTCCCAGGTTCCAGATCGGGGGAGCGTTACGCGGCACTCGCTCGTGGACCTTGTCGGAGCCACGTCCCGTCGTCCGGGAGACACCCAGGGCCTTGCCGCCTTCACCGATCGGCAGCGAAAGCCCGTCACCGGTTCCAGCCAGCGGGTGGTGACAGGTGGCGCAGGAGATGTTGCGGTTGCCCGACAGCTCCTTGTCGAAGAACAGGAGGCGTCCGAGCTCGGAAATGAGCGGGTCGAAGTTCCCGTTTTTGTAGAAATCTTTGTCCTCGAGCGGCGCGGGCAGGTCCTGGGCCACGACAGGCGACCCAAAGACTCCCAGGGCGACGAGAACGGCGAATGTGACGACAAGGTTCGGACCCTTGCGAGAGTCCAAGCGGCTTCGCAACATGAGACGTCTCTCCTCCAAAAAGCTTGCTCCTGCGGAATGATCTCCGCAGTCGCGCGCTACGCGACGATGAGTCAGCGCGCAGCATCTGAACGAGCCGGCATTTTCTGAGATTCCTGCGGGCTGGGAGAATGGAGGCGTTCACAGGTGTCCCGGTTTGGCCACTCCTGGCCGCCGCTGACAGCACCTACGCTACGTCCGATAAGATATATTATGTAAACCTACATCAAAAACCGGCCCTTGAGACCTGTCGTCCTCACCTCTCCCTGATGTGGCCAGGAGGGAGTCCCTTCTCCCGCCTCTTCGGGAGTCGCAGCAACCTTCTCGGTAGGACTCGGGGTCCCCGCCTACGAGGCCTGGGCCGAACCAATGGAGCTCGGGTGGCAGACCGAGCGCACTCTGAGTGCATCGAAGAGTTCGCCGGCGAATCGCTTGTGGCCTCGTGGGTTCGGATGTGGATCCTCGTCCGAAAGCTGGAACCTGCGCCCCCTCGGCCACGACAACTCCAGCAGCTCGACCCCTAGCTCCTTCTGGAGGGACCGATAACGCTCCCCTCCACCCGGGAGGTCTTCGTAAGAGGCGACGTTGATCAAGGGAGCCCCGGTGGCGGAAGCGACCTCCGCCATCCGCTCGAGCGCTTCGACGTAGGCGTTGCCGCCGACCATGTGTCGATAGGCCTCTGGCACGCGGTCGAGATCCGTCTCGGTGACGAAGTTGATCAACGAGGACTCCGCATGATGGAACCAGCGCTTCGAACCGGTCGCACGACGAACGGTGGCCAGGAGGTAGGACCAAGGCTCGGTCACCGTCTCCGGCCGAAGCAGAAAGAACGGCAGCGCCAGGTCGTTCGCGGTGAAGAGAACGACCACGCAGTCAGGCTCATGCGTCGATGCGAGCGCCTCGAGGAGCGCAGCCTCCTGATAGGCGTTATAGCCGGGGACCGCAGCGCTGAGCACCTCTACCGGGCCGGCGCCCTCGTCGCGCATCGCTTCCTCCAGGCGAGCCCCGACCGTCGCCTCGTACGGGACTCCCCAACCGAACGCCTGCGAGTCTCCGACCAGCAGGACGCGGTAGGCCTCGCTCTCCTCGCGCCGGCTCCCCTCGCCGATCCGCAAGCCCCGGTCATCGGTGAGCAGGCGCGCGCCACGGAAGCAGGTATCGAGACTAGCTACCAACTCGAACACGACGTCCGGAGTGGTGCTGGGCCGGAGAATCTGCCCTAGCGCGGCCTGCGGGACGTCGCCCGAACAGTCGCCGACCGGTTCCGGAACGTCGCCCCAACGACCCCAGGGCTCCCGCTCGGGAACCGACTCCTCAGATCGCGAGGCGACGCGAAGGCCGAACTCTCCGGCCCCCAGCGCGACGGCGACTCCCAGCGCCGCGGCCATCACCTTGAACGAGATTCTTCGTCGGTCGCGCGCCGTCACCGATTGGACTCTACCGCTTTGCCGCCGGCTCCCTATAATCGGACCGCCCGACGGATGTCCGCCGCCATGCGCCGCCTAGATCGCTACATCATCGCCGAGATTCTCAGCCCCGTGCTGCTCGGCTTCCTGACCTACACCTCGTTGCTGTTGGTGCAGTTCCTCTTCAAGTCGGCGGAGATGATCATCCGCCGCGGGGTTCCCGCCGAGGTCGTGGGCAAGCTAGTGCTGGCCAGCCTGCCGAACATCGTCGTCCTGACGATTCCGATGGCGCTCCTGTTCGGGGTGCTGGTCGCCATCGGCAAGATGTCGAGCACCAGCGAGCTGACCGCGATGCGAGCCAGCGGCATCAGCCTGTTCTACCTGTTCAAGCCGATCTTCGTCATCTCCATGAGTCTCGCGCTGCTCAACTCCGCCCTCATGCTGTACGCGCTGCCGCGCGGCAACACGGCGCTCCAGAGCCTGCAGTTCGACATCATCCGCGACAGCGCGACGCAACAGGTAGAGCCCCGCGTCTTCTATGAGGACTGGGAGGGTCTCGTCATCTACGTCTCCGAGATTCGTCCCGGAGAGGATCTCTGGCGCGGCGTCTTCCTGGCAAACAGTGCCCCCGGCACGGACAACGAGCTGACAGTTGCCGAGACCGGCCGGGTGCGGCCCGACGCCTCAGAGAACGGCGGTCTCGTCCTCCAGCTTCAGAACGCGGTCACTCACAAGGTCGACTTCAACGAACCCGAGGAGTACCACCTCAGCACGCACAAGACCCTCGACCGCGTTCTGGTCGACCGCTGGGCGGCGGCCAAGGCCGAGCGCCAGGCGTTCCGCTCCCTTCGCTCCTTCACCCTGTCGGAGCTGCTCGCCGTCGCCGACGATCCCAACGTGAGTGAGGAGCGAGCGCGCGTGGCCAGCGTCGAGGTTCACAAGAAGTTCTCGATTCCCGCAATCTGCGTCGTCTTCGCCGTCCTCGCACTGCCGCTGGGCTTCAACAATCAGCGTGGGGGCCGCGCCTCCGGGTTCGCCCTTTCGATGATTGTCATCATGGTCTATTACGTGATGCTCAGCAACGGCGAGGAGGCGGCCCGGCACGGCACGATGCCGCCCTGGATGGCGATGTGGTTGCCGAACCTGGCCTTCCTGGCGCTGGGCGTCTTCCTCCTCGCGCGCCGCAATCGCGACAAAGGTCTGGTCACCTTGAGCGTCGATCACTGGGTCCGGCGGGGCTTCTGGGGTCTGGTCGCCAAGCTCCACCTGGTCGGACAAGAGCGTGCCCGCAGACGAGCCGAAGGCAAAGGGCGCAAGCGCCAGCGGCGCCTGGAGCGACGCGAAGCCGCGGCCGAGGGCACCGCTTCAGCGAGTGTCGTTCTGAAGCTCCCCCGCCTCCGCATGCGCTTCCCGAACGTCTTCGACCGCTACGTCATGCGGCTCTTCTTCAAGGTTCTGGCGCTCGCCTCTCTGTCGGTGATCACGGTGACGCTGGTCGCCGACTTCACCGAACGAGTCGACGACATCCTCAACAACGACATTCCAACCGACATCGTCGTCGACTACTACAAGTACCTCTCGCTTCAAGTTCTCTACGAGATGGCGCCCACGATTGTGCTGGTGACGACGCTGATCGTCTTCGGGTTGCTGTCGAGGAGCAACGAGATCATCGCCGCCAAGTCGCTCGGCCTGAGCCTCTATCGACTGTCGGTTCCGGCGCTCCTGGGCGCCGCGATCGTCATGTCGGCCTGCGCCTTCCTCCAAGCGCGAGTTCTGCCCGTAACCAACCAGTGGGTGGCCCAACTCGACGATCAGATCCGAGGCCGCATCACGACGCGCAGCTACCGTCGCGCCGATCGCCACTGGCTCTACGGCCAGGGGAAGTACATCTACAACTACCTCCGGTACGACGAGGTCGGCGAGGAGATCCAGCGCCTCCAGGTGCTGGAGTTCGACAACGAGCAACGCCTCATCAGCCGCTTCTACGCCGACTCGCTCGATTTTGTGGGCGACTCGTGGCGCGCGAGCGAGGCGTGGGCGAGAGAGTTCCAGGAGGGACGCACCCTGAGCTACAAGGCCCACGACGAGCCGATTCTGGTCGACTACCCGGAACGGCCGGAGTACTTCCAGTCAGAAGAGAAGATGCCCTTGGCGATGACCTTCGGCGAGCTGCGCGACTACATCACGGCGATCCGCAACAGCGGAAAGGCGGTACCCGAGCTCGAAGTGGAACTCGCGAACAAGCTCGCCTATCCACTGGTCTGCCTCGTCATGGGGCTGGTCGCTCTGCCCTTCTCGTTCAAGTTGGGCGCCAAGGGAGCGCTCTACGGCATCGGCGTCGGCGTCGTCCTGGGGATGGTCTTCCTGAGCGTCTACGCCTTCTCCCGGACACTCGGAGAGACCGGCACGATCCCGCCGATCGTCTCGGTAGCGGCACCAAATGCCCTCTTCGCACTGCTCGGGATCTACCTCTTCCTCGACGTCGAGACCTGAGTATGGGTGTCTTCTTCCTCTTTCTGATCGCACTCGCGATCGGTTCGCTCACGACCCTGTTCTGGATTCCGGAGGAGGACCTGGGGCGTGGCTACTTCGTGACCAACGCGCTGATCATCCTCGTCCTCCTGGCGCTGGCGGTCGCCGTGCTGACGATGTACCCGTTCGAGCCGTTCGGCGACCAGTCGAGTCTCGGAACGGCGCTCCTCTGGGCCGCGCTGGTGGCCAGCTTCGCCTATTACGCGGCCATCTGGAAGGAACGTTGGCGACCTGGGCGTTGGGCCGCGACCGCAGCCGTCCTGACAGCCACTCCGGTCCTCTGGCTCGGTGCCCGCGGCCTGATCCGAACCGACGTGCAGCTCCCCTATCGAGAGGCGCTCCTCGCCCTCGCCGTGACCGGCTCCGCGCTCCTCCTCGGTTGGTCGCTGATCACGATGCTCCTCGGGCACTGGTACCTCGTCTCACCGCGGCTCACCTTTCGCCACCTGGTGGTGTTCTGCCAGGTCCTGCTGGCCCTCGTCCTGGTGCGTCTCGTTCTCGTGGGCGGTGCGCTGTGGGCGGCTTCGAGCGTCGACGTCTTCGTCGAGCCCCACCCCTGGCGCCTCCTCACCGGTTTCGAGGGCGAGGGCATGTTCCTCTGGTTCCGCCTCCTCTGGGGTCTTGCGATGCCGCTCCTGCTGGCGCTCATGTCACTGCACTGCGCCCGCAACCGTTCCAACCAGTCGGCCACTGGCATTCTCTACGTTCTGGTCGTCGGGGCGCTGGTCGGCGAGACCACCGCGCTCTATCTGACACTCACCACCGGCGTGCCGATCTAGCCGCCGTGCGCGTTCGCACGCAGTGTCGCGAGTGTGGACTCGGCTTCGGCGACACGATCGAGGCCGGCGCAGCACTCCCCTGCCCCAACTGCGGCGTCGAGCGCCCCGTGGCCGAGGACGGTTGGAGCGCTGCGGACCGTACGGTCGAACGGTGTCCACTCTGCGCGTCAGAGCACCTCTACCAGCAGCGCGACTTCAACCGCACCCTGGGCTGTCTGCTCATTCTGATCGGCATCGTGCTGGTGCCCTGGACCTACGGCCTGTCGCTCGTCGTCCTCTCGGCCGTGGATCTCGTCATCTACTACATGCTGCCCTTCGCGCCGGTCTGCTACCGCTGCGACACGGTCTATCGTGACGCTCGACCGACCGGGCGACAGGGCGAGTTCGACCTGCTCAAGCACGACGTCGTCAAATACGGCAAGACGTGGGTCGACCAACGCCGGAAGCAGCCCTGACCGCGCCGACGTCGAGTCCCGTAGAACTCGCGGACCAGCTGACCGCTCTCGGCGTCCGGCCTGGCGCGGTCATCATGGTGCACGCCTCCCTGCGCGCCATCGGACCGGTCGCGGGGCGAGCCGGCGGCGTGATCGAGGCACTCCGTCTGGCGGTGGGTGTCGAAGGCTCCATTTTGATGATGATCGCCGCCGACGATCGCCGACCGTTCGATCGGCTGACGACTCCCGCAGATCCAGAAAACGGTGTCTTGGCCGAGGTCTTCCGGACCACCCAGGGCGTCTCCGTGAACGACCACCCCGCCTGCCGGCTTGCCGCCCTCGGTCCGGCGGCGTCGACACTCTTGGAGCCACAGCCGCGCGACGACTACTACGGCGGCGGCTCACCTCTCGAGCGATTCGTCGCCATCGGCGGTCAGGTGCTCCGTCTCGGCGCCGACATCGACACGGTGACTCTGACGCACCACGCCGAGAATCTGGCCCGGCTCACCGGCAAGCGCCGCAAGCGGCGTAGATACCTGCGGGCCGACGAGACGGAATGGTTCGTCGACAGCATCGACGACAGCGGTGGCATCGCCGACTGGCCCCACGGAGACTACTTTCCGCAAATCCTGCTCGACTTCGTCGCAGCGGGCCGAGACATCTCTGTCGGACAGGTGGGAGCGACAACCGCCGAACGTCTCGACGCTCGTGCCTTCACCCGATTTGCGATCGACTGGCTGGAGCGCGAACTCTCGACCTAGCCGGCTACCGTCGCGGTCGCTTCGCCAGAGACTCCCGCCGCGTCGCGGAGCGCCTGTGCCTTGCCGGTGCCCTCCCACGAGAACTCCGAGCGGCCGAAGTGTCCGTAGGCGGACGTGGCCGCAAAGATCGGGCGCCGGAGCTCCAGGTAGTCGATGATCCCCTTCGGGGTCAGCGGGAAGTGCTCGCGGATCAGACCCTCCACCCGGCGGTCGGAAACGACGCCGGTACCGTAGGTCTCCACATTCACGGAGACCGGATCGGCCACCCCGATCGCATAGGCGAGCTGAACCCGCAGCCGATCGGCGAGTCCCGCGGCAACCAGGTTTTTCGCAATGTGGCGTGCCATGTAGGCGGCCGAACGGTCGACCTTGGTCGGATCCTTGCCAGAGAAGGCACCTCCACCGTGGCCGCCGACGCCGCCGTAGGTGTCGACGATGATCTTGCGACCGGTCAGTCCGCAGTCGCCCTTGGGGCCACCGGTGACGAAGCGCCCGGTCGGGTTGACGTGAAAAATCGTCTCGCCGTCGATCAACCCCTCGGGCACCGCCGGACGAATGACGCTCTCGATGACCGCCTCTTCGAGATCGTTGCTGCTGTCCTCGAAAATGTCGTCGTGCTGTGTCGAGACGACGACGGTGTGCACCCGCTTGGGACGCCGCTCTTCGTCATACTCGATCGTCACCTGACTCTTGCCGTCAGGACGCAGGAAGGAGAGCTCTCCGCTCTTGCGCACCGTCGCGAGCCGGCGGGTGACCTCGTGCGCCAGCGTAATCGGTAGCGGCATGAGCTGCTCGGTCTCGCGGCAAGCAAAACCGAACATCATTCCCTGGTCCCCCGCACCACCGGTGTCGACGCCCATCGCAATATCCGGCGACTGACGATCCACCGCGTTGAGAACCGCACAGTTCTCGTGATCGAAGCCGTAGGCCGGATCGGTATAGCCGATGTCTTTGATCGCCTCTCGGGCGAGCTCACCGTACTTGATCTCCTGGTCGGTCGAGATCTCGCCGGCGATCACCACCATGCCGGTCGTGATCAGCGTCTCGCAGGCCACTCGCCCCGTCGGATCGCCTGCGAGCACCGCGTCGAGCACGGAGTCGGAGATCCGATCACACATCTTGTCGGGATGCCCCTCGGTCACCGATTCGGACGAAATGAGGCGCGCTTCTCTATCAGTCATATTCAGTTTTCCCGTGGGAGGAGGTGGAGTCGAAGCGGGGGTGCGCCGGAGCGCGAGACCCTGCCGCCGGACGCGGGCATCCTAGCACGCTTGCGAGCCGTCACGGCTAGCCGCGACGCCCCTCGAGAATGCCATAAAACAGGCTCGAAAGTGCATGAAAGCTGGCCACAGAGACGGCGCTCCGACGGGTCTCGAAGCCACCGGTCAGCGAGCTGAGCATCCCTCCTCGTCTCCGCGTGCCGGGAATCGCAAGGGGCACCTCGCTCCCCTCGGGTCCCGAGATGAACCGCCCGGGTACCTCCACCGAGCCGCTGCTACCGAGGGCCTCTCCCGAGACGCCCACGATCACCGTCCAATTGCGCACGAAGTAGCGCATCCGACCTTCGAGCTCGAGGCTGTGCAGACCGCCTTCGGAGCCGACATAGAAGTGGTACTCGTCTCCGAGTCGCTCCGCCAACGACCGCGCGCGTCCGTGCGCCGTCTCGACCGTCGAGCTGTCGCCGAGGCTCAGACCGGCGAGCGATTCCGTCTCCGTATGTGGCACGACGACGACCGAGGTCTCTCCACCGAGGGCATCTCGGAAGTAACGATGGAAGCCGTCGCGCACCCCGAGCAGCTTGTCGGAAGATGAGCTGGCGACCGCCACCTCGATGTCGGTCGGAAACCGGCTCCAGAAGGATCTAAGATCCGCTTGCATGATTGTGAGTCGGCAGAACCCGAAGCTCAAGACTATTCGCCGCCTCCGGCAGTGTAAAGGCGACGGCGCCCTCCTCGAAGGCCCGCACCTGCTCGAGGAGGCCATCGCCCAAGGACTTCCACTGTCTATCGTCCTCGCGACGCCGGCCTTCTTGGAAGGCGCTGAGGGCCGGGAGATCGCTCGCCGCCTCGACCCCGCTCCGTTGGTGGTCGAGCCGGCGCTCCTGCGGGAGCTCTCGGACGTCGACTCCCCGCAGGGGATCCTGGCCGCCGCCGACCTACCGCGATTGCAGGTCGCCGACCTGCCCCAGCTCGCAGGGGGGCTCTACGTCTTTGCCGAAGGGCTTCAGGACCCGGGCAATCTCGGTGCCCTCGCACGTTCGCTCGAAGCCGCCGGAGGAACCGCGCTCGCTCTGGGCCCGGGCTCCGCACATCCGCACCACCCCAGGGCCCTACGCGCCTCCGCGGGCTCGCTCCTCCGCCTCCCGGTGGCTCGAGTCGATTCGGCAGCGGCCTTCGCAGCTCACCTCGAGAGACTCGAGAGCCAGTGGCTCGCGCTCGTGCCCAGCGCCGGCCGATCAGTCTACGAGTTCGAACGCGGTGAGACCGTGGTGCTCGCCGTCGGCAGCGAGGGTGCCGGACTCTCGGCTGAGACCGTGGCGCAATGTGACCTCGAGGTCAGCATTCCGATGGCCGGCACCGTGGAGTCGCTGAATGCCACGGTCGCGACCTCGATCGCCCTCTTCGAGATCAACCGCCGACGCGGCCTCGACACCCCCTCCGAGCGACGATAGACGCCCAGAGGGAGCGGCTGGTTGCCGAACCCACCCACCACGAAACGAGGAGCGAGGACGTCAGCTCTTGGCTTCGCGAAGCGCTTCGGTCAGCGGCGGCAGGACCTCGAGCAGGTCACCGACGATGCCGTAGCTCGAGATCGCGAAGATCGGCGCACTCGGGTCTTTGTTGATCGCCACGACGCAACGCGAGCCCTTCATGCCGACCAGATGCTGAATCGCGCCCGAAATGCCGATGGCTACGTAGAGCTTTGGCGCCACGGTCTGCCCACTCGAGCCGATCTGTCGATCGCGAGGTAGCCAACCGCTGTCGATCACCGGTCGGCTGGCACCGATCTCGGCTCCGAGGGCCTCCGCGAGCGCTTCGACCTTGTCCATGTTGTCGGTGCCGCCGATACCGCGGCCCACGGCCACGATGGTCGGCGCCTGGGTCAGGTCGACCTGCTCTCCGGCGACCTCCTCGACTCCGAGCACCTCTCGGTCCGGCTGAATCTGCGCGCCGTCGACGTCGAGGTCGGAGATCGGCGAGGCCGACTCGACCCTTTCGGCCGGGAAGGCGCCCGACTGCACCGAGACGATCACCGGGCCCTCGCCGCGCGTGCGCACTTCGGCCTGCAGCTTGCCGGCGAAGACCGGGCGGGTCCAGATGATGCCCTGGTCGCCTTGGCGGAAGTCGACCGCCTCCGGGACGAGCGCGGCGTCGAGCCGCTGCGCAAGCCGCGGCATGTAGTCGACGGACTGGTAAGAGTGCGGCAGCACGATCCACCCAGGTGCTTCGATCGCGGCCGCGGCAGCCACCGCCCCAGCGAAGGCTCCGGGCGTGTAGCTGCCGAGAGCCGCGTTGCGAACAACCCGCACTGCGGACGCACCGTAGGCAGCGGCCTGGTCGGCGGCACCCCCAGGGTCGTCACAGAGCAAGATCGCTTCGGACTCGGCGCCCACCAGCTCGCCGAGCCGTGCGCCGGCGGCGATCGCCTCCGCCGCCATGGGGTGAAGGTCGCCACCGCGCTGTTGAAGAAGAATCCAGACCTTGTTCGCCATCTACAGAACCCTCGCTTCCGTCCGGAGCTTCTCGACCAGCTGCTGTGCGACGCTTTCTGGATCCCCCTCGAGAATCTGCGCCCCCTCGCCCTTGGGCGGCACGGAGACCGAGAGCACCTCCAGCTTCGAGCCCGCCGCACCCACCTGGTCGGCCCCGAGTTCGAGGTCACCGGGAGCAAGCTCCGCGAGCTCCTTACGTTTCGCCTGCATGATTCCCTTGAGCGAGGCGTAGCGCGGCTGATTGATCCCCGCCTGCACCTCGATCACCGCCGGTAGCTGAACCCGAAGCAGCTCGTTCTTGCCGGCCTCCATCTCTCGAGTGACCTTGGCGGCGCCGCCACCGTCCTCGAGCTCCAGGCCGACTACCAGCCAGGCGTGTGCCCAATCGAGCATGCCCGCTAACAGAGTGCCTGTGGCTCCAAAGCCGGCGTCGGCCGACTGTGAGCCGCTCAGCACCAGATCGAAGCCCTCCCGCTTCACCACCGCGGCCAGCGCTCTCGCATTCGCCCAGGGATCACCGCCCTGGAAGGCGGCATCCGAGAGGTGAACGGCTCGCTGAGCGCCGAGTGCGAGCGCCTTCCTGAGCGCCTCGCGCGTGCGGTCCGGACCGATGCTGACCGCAACGACCTCGCCGCCGCTCTCCTCGGCGATCGAAATAGCCTCCTCGATCGCATATTCGTCGCCCTCGTTGATCACGAAGGTCGTCTCTTCTTCGTCGATCCACCGACCGTCCGCCGCCAGCCGCAGCCGCGCCTCGGTGTCGGCGACCTGTTTGATCAGAACTCCAATTTTCATGTGCGACTCCTCCACGGGCGACATTCTTGCGCCCGACCGGCCGCCACCTTATGCCCGGCGAATCGAGTGGTCAAGACGGCGCCGCGGCCGAGACCTCATGTGGCACCTAACGTGCCATCAACAAAGGGCTTTTTCTCGCGCCCGGCGCCGTGTTACCTTTGGCGGCGTATGCAATTCGATCTATTGATGGTTGTGGCGCAGATTCCGGGCGATTCGGGCACCGGCCTCTTCCAGCAGTTCATGCAGGCGGGCTGGATGGCGAAGGTCGTCTTTGGCATCCTCGCCATCATGTCGATCGGCTCGTGGGGCATCATCGTCTCGAAGTACTTCGAGTTTCGACGAGCCGCACGCCAGACCGATCGATTCCTTGAAGTCTTCCATCGGAGCCAACGGTTCAGTGAGGTCAACTCGGCCGCCGAGAAGCTCCCCGCCTCTCACCTCGTAGCCATCTTCCAGTCGGGCTACGTCGAGATCGACTCCCAGGTGAAGGCTTCGTCTGACAGTGGCCAGAACGCCACCACCTCGGCAAGCTACCGGCTGCGGTCGCTCGACGGTCTCCAGCGAACGCTCCAGCGAGCCGTCGGCGTCGAGGCTCAGGTGATGAGTCGCGGTACCGGATTTCTCGCCACGACGGCCGCTGCCAGCCCGTTCATCGGCCTTTTCGGCACGGTGCTCGGCATCATGGTCTCGTTCCACGAGATCAGCGTCAGCGGCTCGAGCTCGCTCGCCACCGTTGCGCCGGGCATCGCCGAAGCGCTCGTCAATACCGCCGCCGGCCTTGCCGCCGCGATCCCCGCCTTGATCGGCTTCAACTACTTCTCGAACCGGATTCGCACCCTCCGCGCGGACATGCAGGATTTTGTGCTGGAGTTCGTGAACCTGGCCGAGCGCAACTTCACCTGATCGGGAGGCTCTGAGATGGCGTTCAGCATGCTCCCCGGCGGCTCCGATTCCGAGGAGTCGATGCTCGCCGAGATCAACGTCACGCCGTTGGTCGACGTGATGCTGGTGCTGCTGATCATCTTCATGATCGCGGCACCGATGTTGCACCCTGGAATCGAAGTGCAGTTGCCCGAAGCCGAGGCCAAGAGTCTGCCGTTACGAGTGGAAAACCCGCTTGTTCTGACGGTCCACGAGAACGGCCTGGTCTACGTGCAGAGTGAGGCGATTCACCCGAGCCAGCTGGTCGAGAGGCTCCTGCCCATTCTCGAGGCCCGAGGAGACGACTCGCTCTTCCTCAAGGCTGATCGAAGGCTCCCTTACGGCAATGTCATGGAAGTGCTCGACCTCCTCCATCAAGGCGGAATCGAGCAGGTCGGCATGGTGACCGACCCGAAGGGCACCTCTCGATGATCCACCCCGCCGACCCGATCCTGAAGCGACGGAGCCGGTCGGGACGGAAGCGGTGGGGCCTCGGAGTGTCCCTCGCGGCCCACGCCCTTCTGGCGGCCTCCGCCTTTCTCATACCTTCGATCCTCGCGAGCGAGAAGCCGCAGATCGAGTTTGTCAAGGCGACCATCGTTCCCGTGCAGGCTCTCGGCGTCCCCGAACCGGAGCCGGAGCCCGAACAACCGGCCGCTCCGGAGCCGCAGCGCCCCGCGCCGCCAAAAGAGAGTCGCCCGGCGGCGCCGAGTCCCAACTCGACTCGCAAGCCCGTCGAAAAGCGCCCGGAGCCGAGCGCTCCCCAGACGCCACGTCCCCGGCAGCGACGCGGCTCACCGCTCGGTAGCGAACTCGCCTCGTCGCCGTTTGGCGCCAAGGGCGTCGGCCTCGACAGCCCCGACTTCACCTACGGCTACTACGTCGATCAACTCCTCGCGATGATCGGCGGCCGTTGGACCCGACCGCGAGTAGACGGCCAACCGGAGACGTTGCTCTTCTTCCGGATTCAGCGCGACGGCAGGGTCACCGACCTCGCCCTCGCCGAGACCTCCGGTCTTCGCGTCTTCGACGACGCCGCGATGCGCGCCGTCCAGGAGGCCGCACCGCTGCCGCCCCTTCCTGCAAGCTACGACAAGGACTCGCTCGGCGTGACCTTGCTCGTTCGATGATTTGGCCCACTTGGGAGTGTTCACCATGAAGCTCAGGACCCTTTTTGCGCCGACCCGGGTAGTGCCGGTCGGCCTGCTGCTCTTGGCCCTCTCGGCCGCTGCTGCGCCAGGACCCCAAACCGAACAGTCCGACGTCCATCTGGTGATCGATGGCAGCCAGAGACCTCAGATCCGTCTCGCCTACCCCACCAGCACCGGCCTCGGCGGCCTCTCGGGAGAAGCTCGCGATGCCGCGATGGAGTTCGAGAACACGCTCCGTGCCGATCTCGAAGGGAGCGGCGTGTTCCTCGTGCAAGGACCCGAACAGCTGTCGGTTCTCACCCTGTCGGGAGACAAGGCGTCCGACGCCGAGCTCTTCAAGTCGCTCGGCAACGAGATCCTGCTCGAGACCGAGGCTTCTCTCGAGGGCGATCGCATCGTCGTCGAAGGCAAGGTCACGCAACTCGACGGCCAGCTGTTCATTCTGGGCAAGCGGTATCGCGGCTCCTTCGCCGTCGCTCGGCGGATGGCGCACACCTTCGCCGACGAAATCATTCGCAACTTCACGGCTCGGCCGGGTCTCACTATGACCTCGATCGCCTTCGCCTCCGATCGAGGGGGCGACGGGCGCAAAGAGGTCTACATCATGGACTATGACGGCTGGAACCAGCGCCCGCTGACGGCCCACCAGACGCTCTCCTTCTCGCCCGACTTCGACCCGCGCGGCGGCTTTCTCGCCTACGTCTCCTATCTCGACGGAGCGCCCGGCATCTATCAGGTGGCGCTCAAAACCGGCGACAAGACGCCCCTCATCACTTCGAGCGATCTGGACATCTCTCCGGCCTACGGCCCCGATGGCCGCATCGCCTTCGCACGCACGGTCGGCCGCGGCAACGCAGAGATCTTCATCGCCAACAGTGATGGAACCGGCCTGAAGCAGCTCACTCGCTCCTCGGGCATCGACACGAACCCCGCCTGGAGCCCGGACGGAAGTGAGATCGCCTTTACCTCCAGCCGCGGCGGCTCGCCTCAGATCTACGTAATGAGCGGCGACGGCACAAATCTGCGGCGGGTCACCTTCGAAGGCGACTACAACGACGGCGCCGCCTGGGACCCAAACGCCGCGCGCATCGTGCACGCCTCACGCCGTGGAAACCACTTCGATCTGGCGATCACCGACCTCGTCACCCTCGAATCCAGGGCGCTCAAGCGCACCGCAGGATCGCACGAGTCGCCGGCCTTTTCGCCCGACGGCCGCAAGATCGCGTACGCCTCGACCCGAAACGGCGAGACCCAGATCTACGTACTAGATCTCGCCGGCGGGAAGGAGACCCAACTGACCCGAACGGGCAACAATCAGAACCCAACCTGGTCCAGTTTTGTGCAATGATCATCGGCACTAATCCCAGATCTGGGTATTGTCGAAGCAATAAGCTCTCTGTTACAGTACCGGCCACCCTCGTGTTTGGGTTGAGTCGATCCCACTTAGACCTGATTGGAAGATGAAGGAGACGGTGATGAACCGCAAATGGACGTTGGCGGTCTGGATTTTCGCGGCGGTAGTGGTCGTGGTTGGCGTGGGTTGCGCCAAGAAGCCCCCCGCCCCAGTGGAAGCACCGATGGAGCCTGTCGCTCCGACGCCGGAAGAGACTGTCGAAATTCCTGAGCCGGCTCCGCCGCAAGACGATCCCGTTCGCGGCCCCATGGATCTCGAGATCCAGGAGCTCAACGAATGGGCTCGCAAAGAGGGCCTGATCGGCGATGTCTACTTCGACTTCGACAAGTACGACCTCAAGCCGGATGCCCGGGATCGACTCGCCAAGAACGCCAAGTTCATGCGTGACTACCCGAGCGTGCAGGTCGCGATCGAGGGGCACTGCGACGAGCGGGGCACCAACGAATACAACATTGCTCTGGGCGATCGTCGCGCCAACGCGGCGGCCGACTACATCGGCTCGCTCGGCATCAACGGCTCGCGAATGCGGACGGTCAGCTACGGCGAAGAGGCTCCGACCTGCCGCGAGAGCAGCGAGGCTTGCTGGGCCGAGAACCGCCGGGCTCGTTTCGTGATCACCGCGAAGTAGCACGGCTGGGAGTCGTACGACGTTGAAACAGCTCCGAACGCCGAGGATCGCACCTCTCGCGGTCTTGGCCGTCCTGACCTTTTCGGTCTCCTGTGTCTCGAGTTCCGATCTCGATGAGATCCACTCGAAGCTCGGGGACATCCAGCGCGAAGTCTTGAAGCTCCAGGAGCAGACTTCGAGCAAGGACGAGGTGGCCGAACTCGGCAAACGGATCGCAACGCAGACCGACTCGCTGATCAAGTCCGAGGCTGATATCCAAGTCAGTCTCGAAGAGCTCGGACAGCAGATCGAACAGCTCCAGGCGAACCTGGGAGACACGAACTACCGTCTCTCGCAGCTCTCCCAGCAGATCACCGCCACCAATCAGGAGTTGACTTCGGTTCGCAACTCTCTCGGACGCGGCCTGGCCTCGAACTCCGCTTCGCGTAACGCGGCGGCGGTGGACGAGGCGCCGACCGATCCCCAAGAGCTTTACGATGCCGCCTACAACGACTACCTTCGCGGCAACTACGATCTCGCGATTCTCGGCTTCCGTCGCTATTTCAACAACTTCCCCGACACACCACTGACCGACAACGCGATCTACTGGATTGGCGAGTGCTACTTCAGCCAAGCTCAGTACCAACGCGCCATCGCCCAATTCGACACGATCCTCACCGACTACGCACGCAGCGACAAAACCGCGAGCGCCATCCTCAAGAAGGGGTTTGCGTACTTGGAGCTCGGACTCGTCGAACAGGGTGAGGTGCAACTCAGAAACGTCATTCAGCAGTTCCCGAGCTCCGACGAGGCGAACCTCGCCCGTCAGCGCCTGGCGACCCTCGGTCGTTAGGCAGAGAGCTCTCTCAGGAGAAGTCCCATGGCCAACATCAAGTCCGCCCAGAAGCGGAACGTCACCAATGAGCTCAGCCGCGGCCGCAACCGCGCCTACCGCACTCGCATGCGCACCGCCATCAAGGAGCTGCGTGCCGCAGTCGAGGCAGGCGACAAGGCGGGAGCAGAGTCGTTGTTGCCAACAACACTGAAGCTCGTCGACTCGACGGCGCAAAAAAAGATCATCCACGCCAACGCCGCCGCGCGCACCAAATCGCGGCTCACCAGGGCGGTGGCGGGGCTCAGCGCCTAGCTCTCCCCTCGCCCCGTCCCGCGGTACTCACCGAGCGCTCCCTTGACGGGAGCGTTTTCGGTCTGGCGTGCCGTGCGTCAGCTGCTAGCGGCTCGATCGGCGAGGGCCAACTCGGCGAGTACGTCGATCGCCATCAGCACGTCCTCGCGCCGGCAGTCGAACTGGCCCACTTGGAAACGGATCACCAGCTCGCCCTCGAGATTCGTCTGGGTCAGGTAGATCCGGCCGTCGTCGTTGATCGCAGCGAGCAGACGCTCGGTCGCATCGCTGGGGCTCTCCCCCGCCGGTGCATACTGGAACGTGAAGAGCGCCAGGTGGCAGTCGGTCGTGAGCCGGAAGTCGTCGAGCTCGGCGATGCGAGCGGCCGCCTCGGCGGCCCAGGCGACGTGATTGCGAATCCGGGTCCGCAGATCCTCGAGACCGTGAGCCCGCAAGAGGAACCACAGCTTGAGCGCCCGGAAGCGCCGGCCGAGCGGAATGGTCCATTCGCTGAAATCCGTCACCTCCGCCTGACCGACGGTCCGTAGGTACTCCGGGCGGATGCCGAGTGTCTGGACTTGAGGCTTCGGGTCTGCCAGAAACTGAATCGAGCAGTCGAACTGCGCGCCGAGCCACTTGTGAGGATTGAAGACGAGGCTGTCCGCCCGCTCGACGCCGGTCCAGACAGATCGTAGTTCGGCACAGATCATCGCGGAACCGGCCCAGGCGGCGTCCACATGGATGTAGAGGTCGTGTCGGCGAGCGACTGCGATCGTTTCTGCGAGCCGGTCGGAAGCGCCAATCGAGGTTCCTCCGACACAAAGAACCAGACCGGCCGGAAGGCTGCCGGCCGCCCGATCTGCGCGAATCGCCTCTTCCAGCCGTGCGGGCTCGAGTGCCCAGCCGTCATCGGTGGGAACCTTGACGAGGTTCTCCTGGCCGACGCCAGCGACGCGCACCGCCTTGTCGATCGAGGAGTGATTCTCGGGCGATGCGTAGATTCGCACAGGCGGCTCACCAGAAAGGCCGGTCCGGTTGCCGCGCCATTCGAGCGCCCGCTCGCGCATCGTCAACACCGCACAGACGTTGGCCGTAGTCGCCGAGTCCTGAATGACCCCCTGCCAACCCTCGGGTAGGCCCAGAGCCTGACGCATCCAGTCCACCATCCGAATCTCCATCTCGGTAGCGGCGGGGGACGTCTGCCACAACATGCACTGCGCCGCCATGACCGATGCCAGGTTCTCGGCCACCATCGAAGCGGGCGCCGCATTGGCGCTGAAGTAGGCGAAGAAGCGCGGGTGCTGCCAGTGGGTCATGGCATCGGGCACCCACCGCTCGAAATCGGCGAAGATCTCCTCTACCGACTCGGGCAGTTCCGGCGGTGACGCCGGCAGCAGACCCATGAACTCTCCAGGCTCGATCCGAGGCCGGACCGGGCGCTCTCGAAGCGTCTCGAGGTACTCGCCCCCCCAACGGGCCGCGCGCTCGGCCCAGCGCTGGTACTCGTCTCGTCTCATGCGCGGCAGTCTACCGGCCGCGCTCTACTGAGATCAGAAACCCTCGAGGAGATCGATCACCATCGTCTCCGCAAAACTCTCGGCCACCTCCACCATCGCTTCGTCCTCGTTGTCGAGGAAGCTGACCGCTTCGAGCTCCAGCTCGTAACTCTCACGGAAGAGGTAGGAGGGGTTCTTCCAGAGCACCTCTCCGTCGAGCTCGTTGCGCTTGAACTCCATCTGCGCGGTAATGGTGATCTCGTACTCCCGCGCCCGCCCCTGGTTGCCGAACGTCACGGGTCGCACCCGGAAGCTCGTGAGGGCGCCCTCGAGGACCGCGTCGGCGCTCAGGCGATCGGAGACGACTTCGAAACGCTGGCGCGTGACGAACTCGGTGGTCAGCGCCTGCGTCAGGATCTGGTCGATCTGGGCTCGGGTCGTGCGGTTCTCGAGCGTCTCGACGTAGATCGAGCGGACGTCGTCGGGGAGGTTGCTGGTGCGCCCGACCAGGGCGTAGCCGCAGCCGACGGCCACGCTGAGCAGGGCGGCAAGGGTAGCGAATCGAAGTAGACGAAGGTTCATGCGGACGGCCTCGTGACGAGATTGACGAGTCTACCCGGTACGACGATCTTCTTGACGATCTCGCGCCCGGCGAGGTGCTGCTCGGCCTTCGGGCTGGCCAGCGCGGTCTCCAGAACTTCGGCCTCACCGGCCTCCGCCGGGACCTCCACGCGATCCCGGAGCTTGCCGTCGATCTGCAACACGATCGTCACCCGTGCCGCCTGAAGCTTGCTCTCGTCGTACTCCGGCCAGCTCGAGTCGAAGAGGGTTTCCGGATGGCCGCGCTGTTCCCACAGCTCTTCGGTGATATGAGGTGCGAACGGATGCAGTAGGGCGAGGAGCGTGTCGAACGTCTCCTGGCAGACCAGCTTCGATGCCGACTGCTCTTCCAGCGCCTTGGCGAGGCCGTTCATCAGCTCCATCAGCGCCGCGACGACCGTGTTGAACTTGAACTTCTCCATGTCCCGCGAGACGCGCTCGACGGTGACGTGACGCAGGCGTTCCAGCTCGTCGTCGGCCGGCCCGGTGGGCGGCGCCGAGTCGATGAGCTCGCCGGCGCGCCAGATCCGTTTCAGGAAACGGTAGGCACCCGAGACCGCGTCCTGGTTCCATTCGACCTCATCGGCCGGCGGCCCGATGAACAGGGTGTAGACCCGCTCGGTGTCGGCCCCCATCTGCTCGATGAGCTCGTCGGGCGAGACCGTATTGCCGCGCGACTTCGACATCTTCTCGATGCGTCCACTCTCCTCCGAGAAGCTGGTGATCATTCCCTGGTTGAACAGGTTCGTGAACGGCTCCTCGAAGTCGACCATGCCGAAGTCCTTGAGCACCAACGTCACGAAGCGGGCATACAGAAGATGCAAGATGGCGTGCTCGATGCCGCCAATGTACTGGTCGACCGGCGTCCACGAGGCGGCCAGATCGGAGTCGAACATACGCTCACCATCTTTGGGCGACAGGTAGCGCAGGAAGTACCAGGAGCTGTCGACAAACGTGTCCATCGTGTCGGTCTCGCGGCGCGCCTTCTTGCCACACTTCGGACAGTCGACGTTGAGGAAACCTTCGTGACGCTGTAGCGGGTTGCCTCGCTCGCCGGTGAACTCGACGTCGTAGGGCAACTTGACCGGTAGCGCCTCCTCTGGAACGGCCACGATGCCGCAGTCGTCGCAGTAGATGACCGGGATCGGCGTCCCCCAATAACGCTGTCGCGAAATCAGCCAATCGCGCAGGCGGAAGGTGACCTTGCGTCGACCCCAACCCTGCTCCTCCATCCAGTGGATGAACTTGGCGATCGTCTCGGGCCCCGCCGGCTCACCATCGAAGGGAGCCGCATTCCGAACGACCCCCGCGTGAAGCACCGGCTCGGTGAGCGACTCCGCTGCAACCTCGTCGCCCTCCGGGTGGTAGACCAACCTCACCGCCAGCCCCTCTTGACGGGCGAACTCGAGGTCGCGGCTGTCGTGTGCCGGCACGGCCATGATCGAGCCGGTCCCATAGTCGGGCAGGACGTAGTCCGCGAGCCAGATCGGAATCCGCTCCCCCGTCGCCGGGTTGAGCGCGTACGACCCGGTGGCGCGCCCCTCCTTGGTGCGCTCCTCCGCCTCCCGCTGAATCCTCGGTGTGTTGCGGACTTTCTCGATCCAGGCCTCGATCTCTTCGCGCTCGGAGTTATCGGCGAGGAGTTCGGGTACCAGCGGATGCTCGGGCGCCAGGACCATGAAGGTCGCGCCGTGGATCGTGTCCGGTCGGGTGGTGAACACGGTGAGGGTCTTGCCGTGGTCGGGCAGCTCGAAGTCGAGCTCGGCGCCCTCGGAACGCCCGATCCAGTTGCGCTGCATCACCTTCACCCGCTCGGGCCACCCCTCGAGAGTGTCGAGATTGTCGAGCAGGCGCTGGGCGTAGTCGGTGATCCGCAGGAACCATTGGCTGAGCGTCTTCTGAACCACCTCGGTACGGCAACGCTCGCAG
Source organism: Candidatus Multivoradales bacterium (assembly GCA_965212505.1). Taxonomy (GTDB): domain Bacteria; phylum Acidobacteriota; class Thermoanaerobaculia; order Multivoradales; family JAHEKO01; genus JAHEKO01. Next base: position 2,006,248 of record OZ243123.1, on the reverse strand, counting down.
CGACCGTCGACCACCTGCTCATTGGCCAACACGGTCTGACACTTCGGGCACCAGTTCACCGGCGCCTCGCGCTTGTAGGCGAGTCCGCGCTCGAGCATCTGCAGGAAGAGCCACTGATTCCAGCGGTAGTACTCCGGCGTGCAGGCGCTGATCTCTCGCGACCAGTCGTACAGGATGCCCCACTTGGCAAACTGCTCTTTCATCGCCGCAATGTTCTTGTTGGTCCAGTCCTGCGGGTGGATCTGGCGCGCGATCGCGGCATTCTCCGCAGGCAAGCCGAACGAATCCCAGCCGATCGGGTTGAGCGGCCGCCGGCCGCGCATCCGTAGGTACCGATAGAGCGCATCGCCCATGATGTAGTTGCGACCGTGGCCGACATGCAGGCGATCGCCGGACGGATACGGGAACATCACCAGCATGTAGTAGGCGTCGCTGGCGTCGCGAAGATCGATCTCCCCCGCACGCTTGCTCTTCCAGTGCGCTTGCCACTTGGACTCGATGCGTTTGTGGTCGTAGCTGCCGAAACTCATTTCAGGGTCCCCGGGAACTCGTGTGTCTTCAACAGTCCGTCGAGCAGGCCGTTGACAAACCGACCCGACTGCTCAGAACCGAACTTCTTCGCCAGCTCGATCGCCTCGTCCATGACCACCAGCTTCGGCACGTCGGTCTCGTAGAGAAACTCGTAGACGGCGAGCCGCAGGACGTTCCGATCGACCGCCGACATTCGCTCCAGGCGCCAGTTGTCGGCCTGGCTCTTGATCAGCTCGTCGATCTCTTCGCGATGTTCCGTCGCGCCGTCGACGAGGCGCTTCGCGTAGTCGAACGCGTGTGCCGCGTTCTCGTCGCTGAGCTTGCTCGGAAGGTAGTCGTGGGTGTTGAAATGGTGGAAGACGGCGGCGGGTCGGGTCTCCCCGAGATCGCTCTGATAGAGCATCTGCACAGCCATCTCGCGCCCGCGACGCCGTTTGCTCATAGAACCGGGCTAAGAGTAACTGAAACGAAGCGCCCCTGATAGACTCCGCCGCACTCGAAAAGGAGGGTTTATGAGCAGCGGAGAGACGAACCGCGCCCGGAAGACAACGCTGATGTTGTGGCTTCTCTGCGCTCTCGCGGCGACGGGGGCGGCCTGGGCAAGTGAGTGGCAAACCAAGGTCGATCCCTGGGTTCTCGACCGAGCCGCCGGTATCGGCGGCGCAGATTACGTCGTCTTCCTCGAGTCGCAAGCCGACCTGGGCACGGCGCGACTTCTCCCCAGCAAGCTCGAGAAGGGTCAGTTCGTGTTCGACACGCTGCGCACGCATGCCGAGTCGACGCAACGGCCAATCCTCGCCCTCCTCGAGGAGTCCGGCGTCGCCTACCGTTCGTATTGGATTGCGAACATGATCCACGTGCGAAGCGACGAAGCGCTTCTACAGCGACTGGCCGCACGGTCCGACGTCCGGCACGTCTACGCCAACCCGACCGTCAAGTTCACCGGCCCGGTGCACATGGAGCGCGATCGGGTCGCACCGCGGTTCGCCATCGAGACCAACATCACGGTCACCGGGGCTCCCGACGTCTTCTGGGCCAACGGCTTCACCGGCCAGGGCATTGTGATCGGCGGCCAGGACACCGGCTACGACTGGGACCACCCTGCCCTGATCAATCAGTACCGCGGCTGGAACGGGCTCAGCGCCGACCACAACTACCACTGGCACGACTCGATTCACAGCGGTGGCGGCGTCTGCGGCGCTGACTCCGCCTTCCCGTGCGACGACTTTGGGCACGGCACCCACACCATGGGAACCATGGTCGGCGACGACGGTGGCAGCAATCAGATCGGCATGGCCCCCGGAGCGAGTTGGATCGGTTGCCGCAACATGGACCAGGGGAACGGCACGCCCGTGACCTATAGCGAGTGCTTCGAGTGGTTCGTCGCACCAACCGATCTCAACGATCAGAACCCCGATCCGGCGATGGCTCCGCACGTGATCAACAACTCGTGGAGCTGCCCGGACTCGGAGGGCTGTACCGATCCGAACATGCTTCTGACGGTGGTCGAGAACACGCGCGCGGCCGGCATACTGGTCAGCGTCTCAGCCGGCAACGCCGGTTCCGGCTGCTCGACGGTTTCGACGCCGGCAGCGATCTACGACGCGTCGTTCAGCGTCGGCGCTACCGATAACGCCGACAACATCGCCTCGTTCAGCAGCCGCGGACCGGTCACCGTCGACGGTAGCAACCGCCTGAAGCCCGACATCTCGGCCCCGGGAGTGAGCGTTCGCTCCTGCGTTCCCGGAACGGGCTACGGCTTCTCGAGCGGCACCAGCATGGCGTCTCCTCACGTCGCCGGCATGGCGGCCCTACTGATGTCGGCGGGTTCGTGCCTCATCGGTGACGTCGACGGCCTCGAGCAGCACATGATCGACGCCGCTCTGCCGCGCACCTCGACGCAGACTTGCGGCGGCGTCCCAGGCTCCGAGATCCCGAACAACACCTTTGGTTGGGGCGCGCTGCGTTCGGTACTGCCCACCTGCGGCTCGGGAGTCGGAGGCTCGGTGACGAGCCTCACCACCCGCAACGCGATCTGTCGAAACCTGACCACCGGCGACTCGACCACGATCTCGCTGAACGGCGACCTCACCTGGGACTGCACCGCTGCCGGGCTCGCCACGAGCTCCGGTGACGCTGTGCAGATGATCATCCGCGGACGAGTGCTCGCCGGTTCACTCACCGGCACCATCACCGGCATGACCGGCACTCAGGCTCAGTGCCGCAACGCCGACACGCAGCAGAGCGTCGCCATCCCTCTCGGAGGCGGTACGGCCTGGGACTGCACGGGCGCCGGCTTCCTGGCCGACACCGGAGCCCGCGTGCAACAGGTTGTGCGGGGAACGGTCGACTAGAGGAGAGCTCGTGAGCTGGAAGAAGCGCGGTACCGACTACGAATCGTTCTCCTACCTGGATCGGGGTGCGGACTACCCGGCCTTCGATCTGGCCCAGGAGATCGGCCGGGTGCCGCCTGCGCTCGTCGAGCTGAGCGCTGAGGAGGAGCAGCGCGTCGAGCGACTGGTGAGCGAGAACGTGATGATCTCGCTTCACGAGCATCTGAACGTCTTCCCAGCGGACATCTGGCAGACGCCCGAATACGTTCGCGAGGGACGGACGGCAACCGCCTACCGAGGCCTGGCCGACTCCCACTGGGACGCCATCTTCGACAACCTTCTCGACGGCATCTGCACGATCACGTCGAAGAACGGCTGGAAGTGGAACGACGTCATCCACGACCTCGGCATGCGCCTCTGCGACCTCGCGCACCAGGACTTCATCATCCACTGCCGAGAGGTCGCCGATATCGAGCGGGCCCACGCCGAAGAGCGAATCGCGATGGTCTGCTCGCTCGAGGGCGCCGCGATGATCGAGAACGAGCTCGATCGGATCGAGATCCTCTACGGTCTCGGCGTCCGGGCGATGGGTATCGCCTACTCCGAAGCGAACGCTCTCGGCTCCGGTCTCCGCGAACCTCGCGACGGCGGCCTGACGGTCTTCGGCGCACAGGCCGTGCGACGCATGAACCAGGTGGGCATGCTCATCGACTGCTCACACTGCGGCGATCAGACGACGCTCGACGTCATCGAGGCGAGCGCCAAACCGGTCCTCTTGAGTCACATCGGCGCCCGCGCACTCTGGGACTCGAACCGACTCGCCCCCGACGACGTGCTGCGCGCCTGTGCCGGCAAAGGAGGCGTCATCGGCATCGAGGCGGCACCGCACACCACGATCACGCCACGAAACAGCACCCACACGGTCGAGTCGGTGATGGAGCACTTCGAGTACGTGAAAGATCTTGTCGGCATCGATCACGTCTCGTTCGGCCCGGACACGGTCTACGGAGACCACGTCGGTCTACACAAGGTCTACTCCGCCAACCTCTCGATCCAGCAGTCGAGGGCGAAGGCGGCCGGCGCGACCCCCGACTTCGAACGTGTCGACTACGTCAGCGGCTTCGAGAACCCGAGCGAGTGCTCGAAGAACATTCCGCGCTGGCTGGTCAAAAACGGCTACTCCGACGAGGAGATCATCCAGGTCATCGGTGGTAACGCACTCCGCGTGCTCCGAGAGGTCTGGCAGTAGCGAACGCATGCGGACTCGGCGCGGCGGCATCCTGCTGACCGGCCTGCTGGCCGCCTCAGCGACGTCTGCCGAGCCGCCAGCGCTGGAGTCGGTCTCCATCGAGGCCCACGTCGAGTCCGACCAGACGGTGAGCGTGGAGGCTCGCTACCTCCTCGCCACCTCGGGCCGGGCGGAGGTCGATCTCACCTCCCTGGCGCTCGATGGCTCGAGGGCGGTCAACGTTCGTGCCTTCGTCGACGAACGAGAAGTCTCCTTCCGAACGTCCGACACCGGCGGCGGCCGGAGTGACGCGACGGTCGAGCTCCCGCCTCCCAGTAGCCGGCATCGATTGCGCTTGACCTATGAGGTCCTCGACGCCGGCGAAGCCGAGGTCACGAGCCTGACCATCCCGTTGTGGGTAGCTCGCTGGCCACCCCGAGAGGCACTGCCCGACACCTTCACCGCCTCGGTGTCGCTACCGGGCTCGTGGAGCCTGCAGTCAGCCTTTCCACGCGGGTTCGAGAGCTTCAATCCGATCGATCTCACCACCGACCGAGCGCACTACCGGTTCGAGCTGCCCGTCATGCCCGCGTTCTTGCGTCTCGAGGTCGCCCGGGGAGCGGCGCCGCTCTGGACGTTGGATCGAACCGTAGACGGCTTGACGGTGGTGGTCCTTCTGACCATCGCTCTGCTCGGCTGGAGACGCCTGCGCGAGGCGCTCGCATGACCGGTCCGGGCTTCGTTTTCTGGGGACTGTTCGCAATCTTCGGCGTACTCGTCGTGGGCTACGTCGCATGGATGTTCTGGGTGGAGCGCCGTCGATGACGGTGCCGCTGATCGTCTTTCTCGCCTACTTCATCGTCCTGTTCGCGATCGGCTGGCTCAGCCTCCGCTCGACCCGTAGCGAAGCGGACTACTGGATCGCCGGCGGCAAGCTCGGCTGGCTGGTCGGCGGCGCCACCCTGGCTGCGACTCACTGCAGTGCGGGCACGTTCGTCGGCACGGTCGGCGTCATGCATTCGGTCGGCTGGTCGTTCGGCTGGCTCGTGCTCTTTATCCCGATCTCCTACTGGTTCCTGGCCGCGGTACTCGCCCCGCGATTCACTCGCCAGCGTGAGATGACTCTGCCCGCCTTCATCGAGACTCGCTACTACAGCAAGCGCGTCCGCGGTCTCGCGGCGGTCATCATTCTCCTTGCCACGGTGGTCTACATTCAGGCCCAGATCGTTGCCGGCGGCCTGATCGCCAACGTCATCCTCGGCGTGCCTACGCGCTGGGGAATGATCGGCTTTACCGTCATCCTGATCGCCTACACGATGATCGGCGGCATGATCGCCGTCGTCTACACCGACCTCGTCCAACTGGTGGTCATGAGTCTCGGCGCCCTCCTCGCCGTGCCGCTCACCCTACGAACGCTCGGCGGTCTCGAAGAGACGCTGCGCTGGGCGGAGGTGATCAACCCACTCGCCTTCAGCTGGGACTCCATGGCCCCGAGCCTGCTCTTCACGATCGCTCTCGCCTTCGCGCTCGGTACCGTCGCGACGCCGGAGAAGCTCATTCGCCTCTACGCCATGCGCGATATGCCGACCATCCGACGCGGAGTCTTGCTGGCGATCGTGTTCGCAACCGGCATCAACCTGCTCGTCTTCCTCGTCGCCCTCGCGAGTTCGGTTCTCTTCCCGGTCCTCCCCACGGGCGATCTGGCCATGCCGCTGGTGGCTCGCGCTGCCGTACCCCCAATTCTCGGAGCGGTCCTCCTCGCGGCGATCACCGCGGCCATGATGTCGACCGTCGACTCGCTGCTGATCGTCGCCGGCTCAGCGCTCGCGCACGACATCTACGGCACGTTCTTCTCGTCTCACGCGACCGCCGCGCGCCGATCGTGGATCAGCCGTGGCGCCGTCGCCGTGGTCGGCAGCGCCCCACTCGCCCTGCTCCTCTCCGGCCTCGGAGAGGGCGAACTCGTTCAGTTCATCGTCCTCTTGTTCACTGCCCTCATGGCGGCGAGCTTTTTTGCCCCGGTCGTCTTCGGCGTCTTCTGGCGCAGAGCGACGCGGGAGGGCGCGGCGGCCGCGATGGTCGGAGGTGTTGCGACCACCTTCCTCTGGAAGGCGCTCGGCCCCAGCACTATCGACCCCGTCTTGCCAGGCTTCCTCTGTTCCGCCCTGCTGCTCTTTGTCGTCAGCTGGCTGACCCCTCCGCCGCCGGCGAGTGCTCTCGCGCCCTACTTCGACGACTGACCCTCGAGCCGCTCGAGCGCTCCCGCGAGCACCTCGGCGCCGGCATCGACCGATGTGCTCCGTTCGAAGAAAAGCGGCTCGCCGACCGACACCGTGATCGCGGCAAAGGGCCACGGGATGACGGTCTCGTCCCACGAGCGCGCACGGGAAGCGGGGCTCACCCGAGCGGCCATCGGAACAATCGCGGCGCCGGTCGAGGCGGCGAGCTGAACCGTGCCGGGTTGGGCGACGCGAGCAGGTCCCCGCGGTCCGTCGGGCACGATCATCACACTCGACCGATCTCGTCGAATCGCCGCATAAAGCGCCCTCAGCGCGGCGAAGCCTCCCCGGCTCGTAGAGCCCCGCACGGTCGAGAAGCCGAAGTCGGCTCCGGCTCGCGCCGCCACGTCGCCGTCACCCGAACGGCTGACGAGCGCTGCGATCGGCACGCCACGGGCGACCAGCTGTCGGTAGATTGCCGCACCACAGGGCATCAGGTCGGCGTGCCAGAACGAGTAGATGATCGGTCCGTCGTCGGCATCGGGTGCGAGTGCCGCAGTGTTCCCCTCGACACGAATGCGCCAGGAGCCGATGAGCAGCCGCAGCCCGAGAGTCAGGAGTGGCCACAGCCAGCGGCTCCACCGCCGGCGTCGCGGCTCCAGAGCTCTCGAAGCGCTCACCCGGCTCCGGCGGGCAGGAGGGCGGCGCCGAAGACGCCCGCAGAATCGCCGAGAACGTTAGGCAGGATCGGCGTGTCGCGGATGTCGCTGAAGATGTTCGCACGCACCCGCTCAGCACCCTCCTGGTAGAGCCACGGCACGTTCGAGACGCCGCCACCGAGGACCACGGCGTCCGGATCGAGCAGGTTGATCACATTGGCGATCGCAATGCCAAAAAGCTCCATCGCTTCGTGCTTCCACTCGGCGGCCGCCGGCGTCACGTTCTCCTGTTCGAAGCGCTCGACCACCTCGGCCAGAGACAGACCTTCGCCGGTCGCCCGCTCCCAGCTCGCCTCGAGCGCCGGACCGCTCAGGCAGGTCTCGACACAGCCCCGGCGCCCACAGAAGCAGAGCTCGCCGCCGCGTACGAGCGTCTGGTGCCCCCACTCGCCGCCGATCGCCAACCGACCGGTGTGGACAGCCCCCCGGCAGACGATCCCACCACCTACGCCGGTTCCCAGGATCACCCCGAAGACGACCTCGTGTCCTCGCCCGGCACCCAGCCAGGCCTCGGCCAGGGTGAAACAGTTCGCGTCGTTCTCGATCGCCACGGGCCGACCGATGGCAGCCTCAATATCCTGGTGGAACGGCCGGCCGTTCATACACACCGTATTGCTATTCCGCAGGCAACCGTCCAAACGCGAGATAGAGCCTGGCGTGCCGATACCGACCGAAGCCGCTCCCTCGACCGAGGCCTCGAGCTCCGCCACCAGATCGCTGGTCGAGGCCACGATCGCCTGGTAGCCGTCGGCCTGAGGGGTGGGCCGCCGTCGGCGCTCCAGCACCTCACCGCGATCGTCCAGCACGACTCCCTCGGTTTTGGTGCCTCCGAGGTCGATACCGATTCGAGCGTTCATCTCGGGCGCTAGCCTACCGTCAGGCGCCAGGAATGCTAGCTTCGTCCGCGCCATGTCTCGTCACGCCGCGCTGACGACCGAACGCCTGCGCCTCGTGCCGGTGTCGTACCGCGACGTCGGCACGCTGCACGCCCATTGGAGCCTCCCCGAGGTCGGACGATGGCTCTTCGACGGTGAGGTGCCGCCGCGAGAAAGGGTCGAGGAGGAGGTCGCAGCAAGTCTCGCTCTGTTCGACGAGCAGGGCCTCGGCATCTGGGGCGTCTACGAACCGGAGTCGGACCTCCTCGGAGCGAGCGGATTTCTGCGGGTACCGGAAATCGACGAAATCGAGATCCTCTTCTCGATCGACCCCTCGCGTTGGCGGCGCGGTTACGGCCTCGAGGCCTCCCGTGTGGCCCTCCGGCAGGCGTTTTGGACGCCGGCTCTGACCCGAGTGATCGGCCGCTGCGACGTCCCCAACGTGGCGTCCAGACGATTGCTGGAGCGACTAGGGATGAAGCTCGACAAACGGGAGCCGATCCATGGCCTCGACTCGTACCACTTCTCGCTCGAGCGCGATGCCTACCGAGCCGACGCGGCGAGCCGCCACAGGTAGATGGCAGCGTACGCCCTCCAGGGGCGCCAGGCTTGAGAGCGCCGCGCGAGCCTGCTCGCCGTCGGTAGCTCTCCACCTTCCGCCGCTACCTGACGCAGAACGAGGTCGCCCGCCGGGAAGGCGTCCGGGGCGCGTAGAGCCCGCATGGCAACGTATTGCGCCGTCCAGTCGCCGATACCCCGCAGATCGGTGAATCGAGCACAGAACTCTTCCGGATCGCTACCTGGCTCCGGCACAAGTGTCCCGGAGGCCACCTCCCGCGCCACGAGACGCAGCGTGTCGGCGCGAGCACGCGTCAGACCGAGGCCGTCCAGGTCATTCTCTGCCAGACTCTCGGCCCTCGGAAAGAGCCGGCCACCTGCGGACTCGCCTCCGTGCTCCAGAGCGATGCGTCCGAGAAGGGTTGCTGCGCCAGCCACGGTGATCTGCTGGCCGACCACCGCCCGGACCATAAGCTCGAAACCGCCCCAGCATCCGGGAACCCGGGCGCCTGGGGACTCGCCGACGACCGCCGCCAGAAACGGATCCTCTCCGAGCACCGAACAGATGCTGGCAGCGTCCGCCTCGAGATCGAAGATCCTCTTCACCCGAGCGGTCACCTCGTCCGCATGGTCCTCAGGGAGCGTGCACTCGATCTCGACGCCGTGGCCGTCGGAGGGCAGCTCGACCCGGAGCTCCCCCTGGTGCCGCCCGAGCGCCACCGTACGGCGGTAGCCGCTCTCGGAGACGCTCTCGACCCCCGGTATGGCTCGTCGCCTCAGGAACTCGAAGATCGCCGGCCCATCCCAGGGCCGACGACACCTCAATCTACGCGTGAAGCTCACGTCACGCCGCCCGGTCGCCCCCTAGAGCGTGGTCAGGAACTCTTCGAGCTCGTCGGTGTCGAACTTGAACGGGCCCATACCGCCCTTGTAGGCGATGCGCCCGTCCGTGTCGATGACGTACAACCTCTCCGGCCACGCCGCGTAGCAGGCGTTGGCCGTATTGCGAATGTCGTCGACCAGCGTTGGCGCCTCGAGGTCCATCGCACTCACGAAGGAGCGCGCCCTCTCGAGGCGCTCTTCGTTGGTGGTCGGCTGATCGAAGACCACCTCGTCCTCGAGGTTCGAGTCCATCTGCCACTCGTCCGCCGGATGGGCCTCTTTGATGTAGATGAAGGCGAGCTGGATCTTGTCGGCCTGCTCGCGGGCGATCTCGTCGAGCCGGTCCACCCGGGACCGGAAGGGCGGTCACGTATAGCTGCCGAAGGCCAGGACGACCGGTTTCTCGCGGTAGAGGTCGGAGAGGGCAACCGGAGGCTCGCCGTCGACTCGGGCAAGAGTGAGCTCGGGAGCCAGATCTCCCACCTGCAACTGCCCCTCCGTTCGGATGTCGTATTCGTTGTACTTCACCCAGCCGCGCATCATCGCCTGGTAGTAGGCGTAGCCGCCACTGGCGACCAGCACCGCGAGGACGAGGACACCGAGAACGATCTTCTTGATCATGAGTCAGCTCCGTTTGCACAGGCCTCGACGATGAACCGTGCCAGGTCCTCCTTGTACTTCACCAGCGACGGCGGGTGGAGGTACATCATGTGACCGGCCTCGTAGTAGTCGATGGTGATCTGCTCCCGTTGCTCCGGCATGAGGTCCATATGCTCGATCGCGTACTCGGTGGCGGCTTGCGGCGTCGCCAGGTCATAGTAGCCCTGCTGGACGAGGAGCTTCATGTTCGGGTTCTGCCCCATCGCCCGGGCGAGGTCGACGGAGGTGTCGGGCACCGGAATCTTGAACCCGAACGAATTTGGCGTCGCATGACTCCAGTCCCAGTTCGCCCAGAGCCCTCCGGAAACCTTGTACTCCATGTCGCGGCCGAACTCGAGCTCACGGTGGTAGTAGTCGAGGAAGGTCGCCGTGAACGCCCCGCCAACGGCGCTGTTGAACGGGTCGTAGCTCATCGACTCGCCGAGCAGGTTGAAGCTACGGCCCGCGAACCGAGAGTCGATCCGGCCGGCCGTCTGTTTGCGATCTCGCAGGACCTCCTTAACGAACTGCTGGTGGTTCACCCGCAGATTCGCCCGGTCCCAGTATTCGGCGTCGACACCCGTATAGCGTTCGAGCCGCTGCAGTACGTCGGCACGCTCCTCGGCGCCCAGCCGGCTCCCCTTGAGAAGCGCGGGAGCGTAATGGTCGTAGGCGAACGCCCGCACCTCGTCGATGAACGCGACCAGGTCGTCCGGCCGGTTCTCGATCGCCTCGTGGTACCAGGAGGTCGCAGCGAGCGTCGGCAGGAACAGTACGTGTGGCAGATCGACGTTGAGCCCGTCGAACCCGGACGACCAGGACATGAACGGCGACACCAGAACCACGCCGTTGAGAGCCATTCCGTGGGCGGTCAGAAGCTCGAGGCTGACGCCCCCGGATCGCATGCCGCCATAACTCTCCCCCAAGAGGATCTTGGGAGAGGCCCAGCGTGCGTTGGCGGTCACCCACGCCTTGATGAAGCGAGAGACCGAATCGATGTCCTGATCGACCCCCCAGAAGTCCTCACCCTTGGCCTCTCCGATCGGTCGGCTGTAGCCGGTGCCGACCGGATCGATCATGACGATGTCGGAGACGTCGAGAATGCTGTACTCGTTGTCGACCAGCTCGTAGGGCGGCGGGAGGGTGAAATCGGCGTCAGCCACCACCACCCGGCGCGGGCCCAGAATGCCCAGATGGAGCCAGATGGATGACGAACCGGGACCGCCGTTGAAGGCGAAGGTCACCGGTCGCTTCGAGACGTCGGTACCGCCACTGCGGGTGTAGGCCGTATAGCCGAACTGCGCTGCCGGCTTCTCGTTGGCGTCGTTCACGATCAGATAGCCGGCCGTCGCCTCGTACTCGATCGTCGCACCGCCGATTCGGATCGAATGGGTGGTCACGGAACTCTTCGGCTCAAAAGCCCCCTTGGCCGGTCCCGCCTCGGCCGACATCTCTTCCGCCAGCACGGCAGGAACGGCCATCAACATGAGCAGCAGAGTCAGGTACGCAGTGCCTCGCATGGCGTTGGTCCTCCAGGTCGATCTTCGTTCGGGCTCGCGAAGAGGCTATCGTAGTCGGCGATGACCTCACTGGCTCCCCTTCTCCTCGCCGTTACGCTCTTCTCGGCCGAAGGCGCCGCGCAGGTGGACGCCATCGCACAGCGAGTCGACGCCTACCTCGACCGTATCGAGACAGAGGGTGCCTCCGGCGTCGTGCTGGTGGCGGTGGGTGACGACGTGAAGCTCCGCCGAGGGATCGGTTGGGCCGATTGTTCCGGCCAAGAGCCACTGAGCGCCGACCATCTGGTGCTGATCGGGTCGATCACCAAAGAGTTCACCCAGCTTCTGTCCTACGTACTCGCCGAGGAGGAGGCACTCAGCTTCGCCGACCCGATCGGTAGGTACCTGCCCTCGCTCCCGAGGGAGAAGGCCGCCATCACGGTCGGTCAGCTGGTCACGCACACCTCCGGGCTCCCCGACCTGGTCGACGCCTCGGGGCGGCAGGTGCCCTACAGCGTCGCCTACGACTACCTGCCGGTCTCTCGCGACGAGATGATCCGGCGGGCCGGCGTCGCCCGGCCGCGCTTCGCTCCGGGCAAGCGCGAGGAGTACTCGAATCTCGGCTACAACCTCCTCGGTGCGCTCCTCGAAATCGCAAGTGGCGAGAGCTACGAGAGGCTCCTCTCCTCCCGAATCTTCGAACCTGCCGGCATGCGTGACACCGGCTACTACTTCCACGATCGTGCCGCCCGTCGGTATGCGAGCGGCTGCAGTCGCGGTGGCCGACACTGGGGCTCACCAATTGCCGACGAGATGTGGGACGCAGAGGGGCCGTCCTGGAACCTCAAGGCCGCGGGTGGGCTCCTCTCGACGGTCGACGATCTGAGCCGGTGGTTCGCCGCGCTCGGTACCGGCAAGCTCCTTGGGGCCAACATGCAAGCGCGCTACCTCGACGACCGGCTGGTCGAGTCCCAACGGTTTCGACAGCGCGTGATGGGACCGGCGGGCTCGAACGGCATCTTCAACTCGGTGGCCTACTGGGCCGAATCGACCGATATCCGGGTCGCGATCGTCACGACCCGCTCGAGCTACCAGGTCGAGGCCGAAGGGATGCACCGGGAGATCATCCGAGCTGCGTCGGAGTACGTTCCCGGCGACCGCTGATCCCTCTAGCGGACGCGACCGTCCCCTTGTAGGCTAGCGTTCTCATGATTTCCTACACGGCCTACAAGGTGATTCATGTCACCGGCATTGCGTTGTTGTTCACCGCGCTCGGTGCGATCGCACTCGCCTCGAATCAGCGACTTCTCGACAACCGTAACCAGGCGCGAAAGATCATCGGTATCGCGCACGGCGTCGCACTGGTCATCGTCCTCGTCAGCGGCATGGGTCTTCTCGCGAGGCTCGGCGTAACCGGCGCCTGGCCGCTCTGGATCTGGGTCAAGCTGGGCCTTTGGGCAGTCTTCGGGGCGGCGACGGCGTTCATCCGGCGGGTTCCGGAACGCTTCGCATGGGTACTCTTCTTGCTGCCCCTGCTGGCAACCCTGGCCGCCTATCTCGCTTTCTACAAGCCCGGCTCTGCCTAGCGCCCACTGGAGGGCAAGAGCCCGGCCCCGCCTGTCCAAACAGGTATGAGTCACGTGCATTCTCTAGATACAGAGAATGCGTTGGACTTATTGAGGCCTGCACACTACGCTCGCGCAGAACTAAACCGTTCTGGAAGGAGATCGTATGCAAGCCGACTCTCGTTCGTGGCAGCCACTCGCTCTCTCCGGAGGACTCACGCCGGTCGGCGCCTTCTCCTCCGCAGCGATCGTTGGCGATCTCGTCTTCGTCTCCGGCCAGGTCCCGCAGGACCCGGAGAGTGGCGAGATTCGGAGTGACCTTCCCTTCGCGGAGCAGGTTCGACTGGTGCTCGGCAACCTACGCCGAGTCGTCGAGGCGGCCGGAACGGGGCTCGAAAACGTCGTCTCGGTCACCGTCTACCTTCAGGACATCGGCGAGTGGGGAGAGTTCAACTCGATCTACCCAGAGTTCTTCTCTCCCCCCTACCCCACTCGAGCGGTCGTCGGAGCTGGGCTCGAGAAGTTCCGCGTGGAGGCCACTGCGATTGCGGTAATCCCTCCGACCAAGAGTTCATGACCGCCGAGCGCTCGACCGCGGTCCGCATTCACCGATACGGCGGACCCGAGGTCCTCGAGGTCGAGGAGCTCCCGATCGGCGAGCCCGGTCCGGGGGAGGTGCGACTGCGGCAGACGGCGGTAGGCCTCAACTTCATCGACACCTACCACCGCACAGGCCTCTATCCCGTCGATCCGCTTCCGGCAGCGCTCGGTTCCGAGGGCGCCGGTCGAGTCGAAGCCGTCGGACCGGGAGTCGAGCGGTGGCAGGTCGGCGATCGGGTCGCCTACGCTCTCTCACGCGGCGCTTACGCGGCACAACGGCTGATCGACGCCGACCAGCTCGTTCGCCTGCCGGAGACAATCGGCGACGATCTGGCTGCCGCTTCGATGCTCAAAGGCCTCACTGCCTGGTACCTTGTCCGCGAGACGCACGTCGTCGCGACGGGCGACTCCGTTCTCGTGCACGCGGCGGCGGGCGGCGTCGGGTCGATCCTCTGCCAGTGGGCGAAATCGCTCGGCGCGACCGTGTTCGGCACCGCCGGCACTCCGGAAAAGGCGCTCAAGGCAAAGGCCAACGGATGTGACGAGGTGATTCTCTACCGCGAGGAGGACGTCGCGGATCGAATATCTCAGGCGACCGGGGGCCGCGGCGTCGACGTGGTCTACGACGGCGTCGGTCAGGCGACCTTCGACGCCTCGCTGGCAAGCCTCAAGCCTCGAGGCCTATTGGCCGCCTTCGGGAACGCCTCGGGCGCCGTGCCGCCGTTCGACCTCCTGCGCCTCACCGAGGGCAGCAAGTTCGTCACTCGACCGACGCTCGCAACTTATGTCGCCGAACGAGCCGATCTCGAACGTGGCGCCGGAGCGCTCTTCCAGGCTCTCGAGTCGGGCACGATCGAGATCGAGATCGGATCCCGCTTTCCCCTCTCCGAGGCCCGTTCCGCTCATGAGACCCTCGAGGCGCGTCGCACCGTCGGCTCGACCCTCCTGATTCCGTGATGCTCGACCACAAGGGAGACTTTTCCGACTTCGACGGCTGGGCGTACATCAACTGCGCCTTCCACGGCCCGTTGCCCCGCACCGCTCGGGCAGCGCTGGATCTGGCCCGGGAGCTCCGCGAGCATCCGGAATCGATGCGCAACGACGTTCACTTCACGCTCCCGAACGCCTATCGACGAGCCGTCTCCGAGCTCGTTCACTGCGACCCGGTCGACGTCGCGGTGACCGATTCGACTACCCACGGCGTCATGCAGCTAGTGCACGGTTTCGACTGGAATCCCGGCGACGAGGTCGTCCTCCCTCGTCACGAGTTCCCGGCCAACAAACTGCCCTGGTTGGAGCTCGAGCGACACGGAGTGAGCGTGCGGCAGGTCGATGTCGGTCTCGACGGCTCTGTCGCTCTGGAGCGACTCGACGCCGCCATCACGTCGCGGACACGGATCGTCTCGCTGGCCTGGGTGAGCTATCTGAGCGGCCGCAGAATCGACCTCGACGCCGTCTCCGAGCTCTGTCGGACCCGGGGCGTTCTGTTCGCGGTGGATGGCAGCCAGGGCGTCGGCGGTCTGCCTCTCGACCTCGGCTCGACGCGTGTCGACCTCCTGGCGTGCTCTGGGTACAAGTGGCTCCTCGGCCCGTACGGACTCGGCTTCACCTACTTCGATCGCGAGCTCGCCGAACGACTCCGACCCAACAATGCCAACTGGTTTAGTGCGGAAGGGGCTGAGGACTTCAACCAACTGGCAGAACTCCCACCGCGGTACCGACCCGGCGCCCATCGCTTCGACATCAACGAAACGGCGAACCCGTTCAACCTGGCGCCGGCGATCGCCTCTCTTCGCTACCTCCGTGAGATTGGCTCGGACGCGATCGAGCGACACTGCCGCGAGTTCAACGAGCACGTCCTTCGCGGGCTGCCCGAGCGATTCCGCCCGCTCCTCTCAGAAGGCAACGACAGACGCCGGTCGAACATCCTCTGCATCACGGCGGACGATCCGCAGGTCACCGCCGCAGCCTTCGAGCGCCTACGAGCGCAGCGCGTGCACGTGAGCTCTCGCGAGAGTTCGATTCGGCTCTCCCCGCACGTCTACAACGACGCCTCCGACGCAGAGCGCTTCCTTGCCGCCATCTCGGACGATGGGCCGCCGGCGCCTACCGCTGCGCCGGCCTCGAGCGGACTTCACGAGCGGCTGGTTCGACGGCTCGGCCTCGAGCCCCTCGACCCGAGCGGGCATCACCACGACGACAACTAACGCCGGGAGGTGAGCTTGAAACGCGACTACGAGTACCTTCGCATCAACGCCTTCGGAGCTGGCTTCGGACACGGCAACCCGTGCGCCGTCCTGCCGGACGCTGGCGACCTTTCGACCGAGCAGATGCAGTCGATCGCGCACGATCTAGGCCTGGCGGAGACCGCATTTGTCACCCGGTTCGAGGGCCACTCGGCAGCCGCCCGCTACTTCACCCCGGCGAGCGAGATTCCTCTTGCCGGGCATCCGACGCTCGCGGTGGCCCGGGCACTCGTCGACAGCGGTCGGCTCGCGGCGTCCGCCGAGGCGGTCGTCCTCTCTTTGGAGCTGCCGGCAGGGCAGGTCGAGGTCGAAATCACGACCCGTGGCGACCTCACCCGTTCGACCATGGCCCAGCGCAAACCGGAGTTTGGGCGCCGGTACAGGGCCGACGAGGTGGTCGGCGCATTCGGAATTGACCGCTCTGACCTCTTGCCGGGTGTCCCGGTACAGATCGTCAGCACTGGCACTCCTCAGCTGATGTTGCCGCTCAGCTCGCGAGCGAGCCTCGACCGTGCCGGCATCGTCGAAGAGGTCTACCGGCCACTACGTGACGAGGGCGGGTTCTTCAGCCCACACCTGTTCATCCTCGAGGGGTTCACGGCGGCCGGAGACACCGCGGCCCGCCACCTCGACGTCGCACCCGACGTGCCGGAGGACCCGTTCACCGGCTCCGCAACCGGCGGCATGGGGGCGTACCTCTGGCATCACGGCCTGATCGACTCGCCGACCTTCCGCGCCGAACAGGGACACGCGATCGGCCGACCCGGGCTCGCCGAGGTCGAGGTCGTCGGGCCGCGCACCGACATCCAAACGGTCAAGGTGAGCGGCGATGCAGTCACGATCGTGCGCGGGAGAATCGAGGTCGCCGAGTCATGACGGTCCTCGAGGTCCGACACCTCCGTCTCGTCGACGCAATCGCCAAAGAGGGCACGGTGACGGCAGCGGCCGCGCGGCTCTACCTCACCCAGCCCGCTGTCAGCCACGCCCTCGGAGATCTGGAGAGCCGACTCGGAGTCCAACTGTTTCGGCGCGCTCGACGCCGCATGGAGCCAACCGCTGAAGGGCGGCGTCTTCTCGAAACCGCCAAGCGGGTCCTCGAAGAGGTGGAGCGCGCGGAATACGATCTCCAGTGCTACCGGCAGGGCAAGCGCGGGCAACTCCGCGTCGCCACCCAGTGTTACAGCTGCTACCGCTGGATCCCCCGAGCGATGCCGGAGCTCGCGAGCGCCTTTCCCGAGGTCGATCTACAGATCGTGCCCGAGGCGACACCCGACGCGGTCGGCGCGCTCCTCGCCGAACGGATCGACCTAGCGCTCCTCTACCGATTTCCTCAACACACCGACATCGCGGTGGAGCCGCTCTTCACCGACGAGTACGTCGCCCTCCTGCCGCCGAACCACCGTCTGGCGGGCCAGCAGTGGATCGAGCCGCAGGACTTCGCCGAAGAGAGAATTCTGCTCCACACCGGCGCCGAGGAGAGCCTGCTCTTGAGCCGCTTCTTGTCGCCTGCCGGAGTCCACCCGGCGCGCGTCTCCGAACTGGGAGTGTCCGACGCAATTCTCGAGGCGGTGCGCGCCGGCCTCGGCGTCTCGGCGATGACGCGTTGGATGGTCGGCGACCATCTCGACTCGGGAGACGTGGTCAGCGCGCGCCTCGGTCCTCAGGGGCTCGAGCGACACTGGCACGCAGCGGTGCTGCGCAAACGACTGGAAAATCCGGCAATCGCCGAGCTGATTCGCCTGCTCCGCGAACAGGCGCCCACGGCCGACTGTCGCGAGATCGCCTGATCAGAGTTTGGCGGCGAGGCGCTCGAGGGTCCTCAGAGTTCTCGTCGTCGTGCCACCGAGCAGCTTCTCGATCGTCTTCACGTCGAGCTCGGAATCGAGCAGTCCGGCTCGCGGAAGCCAGTAGAGCTCCCGCTCGTCGAGGACCAGAAGATCGTCCTCCGTCGACAGGTCCTCGATCTGCGAGCGAACCTGGCTCGGCGATTTCGAGAACAGCGTCACCTGCGGCTTCCCGCGATCGGCCACGTCGTCTGCCGAAAAGGGAGATCGGTTCGCGATCGCTCGCACTTCGTCCGCGGACCGCAGAAAGGTCGGCACCGAGTAGTCGAGCGCGCGCTGAAGTCCGTTCTCGATGCGCGTCACCAGCGCGTCCCGCGACGCTGCGCGGGCCGCGAAGAGGACATTCCCACTGGCGAGAAACGCGGAAACCTCCTCGAGTCCGAGGTCACGGAAGGCGCTGCACAGCTCGTCGTTGCGAATCCGTCGCCGACCGAGGTTCATGCCCCGCAGGAACGCCACCCATCGACTCATTCGACTCTCCGATTCACCGCTCGCTACGGTACCCCATTCGCCGGTCGCTCTCGTCCGCGGCAGTCATCGACCGCATAGGCCTCGCGCTCGAAAGGGTTGTCGCGATACGCGTCCCTGCCCCGTACCCAGGCGAAGAGGCTCGCCAGCAGGTAGGCGGGTACAAACGCTGGCCCCCAACGCTGGTATTGGCGCACGTGAACCCGCTCGTGGAGCCGGGTTCGGTCGAGGCAGCCTTCGTCACGACCGAGCACGACGTGCCCCAGGGTGATCGCTGAAATTGGATGGTTGACGGGGAAGAGGTCGAGCAGCCGACCGATACCAGGCCCGGAGACTTCCAGCACTCCATCGACCCAGATCGACCGCGCGCCGACCCATCGGCAGACCAGGTACGCAGCCAGGCCCAGGAGGCTATTTGGCAGAACCCAGGCGTAGGCGAGGCTCACCAGCAGCGGACGAACGACCTGCACGCGACCACGATAGCTCAGCGAATCTCGAGACGCTTGAGGTACGCGATGCCGCTCGGACTCACGCTCACCACCGCCCAGAGCCGGTTTCGATTGCGCGCCTCCTCGTAGCGCCGCCCCTCTCCCTCCGGCACAAAGAAACTCTCGATCCCGTACTCGAGCGAAACTTGCTTGGCGGTGCTCCACGTCACTCGTCCACGCAAATAGAGCCCGTCAGAGGGCCGTTTCGCCGAGAGCCCCACAGCCTGCCAGACGCCCTGATCGTTCTGGGCGAGGCTCACGTAGCTCGTCCTACCGCGCGCGACCGCGGCCGACGGTACACCGTCCGGTCGAGCGACGAGAGATACCTCGTAGTTGAGCACCACGTAGTCGCCACGCAGGAGATCGCGCGGGTCGACCGGCACGGTCTTGAGCTCGATCTCCGTCCCGAAGCGCAGCTGGTATTCGTGGTAGCCCCACATTCCTCCGGTGACCACGAGCCAGATCGCCGTCGTCAGCCACAGTCCGATTGCCGGCCTAACCATCTTCGGCCTCCGTACCTCGCAGGCGGCGCTGGCGATCGGCGACAACCGCCCAGGCGATCAGGAAGAGGCCGCCCAACACGAAGAAGACCGACCTCGGCAGATACTCAGCGAAGGAATCGAGATACCGAGTGACGATCAAACCGACAAAGAGAGCGATTCCACCGTTGAACCAGAGCAGGCTCTGGGAGCGATGGCCACGGAGCATCATCTCGAGGGCCGCGGCGAACAGGATCACGTTGAACAGCACGACGTGAATCGACAAATCGCGCGCGGTGAGCAGGGCCAGAATCAACTCGATCGACACCAGCGCCAAGATCAGCGGCAGGCCCCAGCGACGCCCTCTCAGCTCGCGGTTGACGCCCGGGGTGGCGAGGTAGGCGCCAGCTAGCCAGCACAAGGCGGTCGCTCCTCGGAAGAGCCCCGAGTCGAAGAACGGCTCCGACTCTGCGTACCAGTCGAAGCTCAGAGAGTAGGCGGCCACTCCGCCGACGACACCGCCGGCGAGGCGAAGGAACTTCGACAGGCCTCCCCAGTTGGCGGCGTCGCGCAATCGCACACCCAGGCCGAACCAGAGGACTCCCAGAGCGACACACCAGAGCACACCCTCCGCCAAGGAGGCGCTCGCGAGGTCTAAGATCTCGGCCAACTGTGCCAATTGCGCCGGCAGCCAGATCGACGCGTTGACCACCGTCGCCGCCATCAAGGCGTTAGAACGCGAGGAGATGGACCGGTAGGCGAAGTACCCGAGCGGCAGTAGATAGATGAGATTCGGAATCGCCTCGAACGCCTCGACGAACTGCAGATTCCACAGCGCAAAGCCGGCCATCAGGAGCCAGTCGTAGACGGAATGGCGGAGCCGCCACCGCAGTACACAGAGGCCGGCGACCACCAGAGACGCCTGCCAGAAGCTCTGACTCCACACCCCCATGGCCAGCGCACCCATCAGTCCTGCCAGGTTGACAACATGGAGACGCTTCGCGCCCGTCGCCAGGGCATAGGGCACGAGAAAGCCCAACAGAATCGCAGGGTAGAACCACGACGCCTCATCACGGGCCACCACAAAGAGCCCGTTCGCCCAGAACCAAAGCCCCGCACTGAGCCAGAGCGCGAGCGGGAAGCGCAGCAAGAGCGCCACCGGCACCGCCAAAGCGCCCCAGATTAGAGGAAGCGAGTAACTCTCGGCCTCGACGTGGTAGGTCTGACCGATCAGGATCACCACCCCGCCGATGCCGAAGAGCGCGATCAGCAGTAGCGTTGCTCCGAGCGCCTTCTTCTCGCGCTTGACGCACCAAAACCGGTAGCCGGCGTGGAGCAGTGCCAGCGTGATGCCCAGGGTGCCCGCGATTCGTACCGGCGGCGAGATGCGCTGCCAGTTGGCCGCGATGAAGAGAATCAAACCGAGCCCGACCAGCGTCGCTCCCAGGGCCAGAATTGCGCGGAGAAGGGTTCCACTCCCAACACTCGGACGGGACGCCGCAGACGAGGCGACCACCGGCGTGGCCGCCTCGGGAAGCGGCTCGATACCGTAGTTCTTCTGGATCAGCGGTACCGAGGCTGCGTGCAACAGACCGCGTCGCACCCACTTCGGCAGCTCCGCCGCCAGAAAGCGCTCCTGGCCCTCATCCAGCCGCATCGGCTCGATCTCGACGTCGGCACCGCTGCCGAGCAGTAGGTCGAAGAGCTCGCGAGCGCCCGCTTCCTCGAGATCTTCGAGCGCCACATACGGCCCCGGCTCCGCCAGCCGACCCGCGCTGCCCTCCCCCGCGACACGCTCGATCGCGGCGACCACCCGGTCGTCGGCCTGCCAAGAGGCGGAGGAATAGATGACGATCCGCTGACTCACAAGGTCTCTGGTGATCTTCTCGAAGCCGCCCGATTCTAGCCCGGAGGGGTCGATCGAGCCTCCGCGACGGTTGACAGCGCCGCCCGATCCCCCTAGTTTTCGGTTCATCACGGAGAGCCACACCGTCCGACGGTGAAAAAGCCCGGCACCTGCTCGGGCTCTCGGGAGGTCTCGAACTCATGCCAAGCGAAGCCATTCTCGTACTGTCGATCCTGGTCGGGGCGGTTGTCCTCTTCGTCTCGGAGAAGTACCCGATCGACTTCGTGGCCCTGATGGTGCTGGCCGCGTTGCTCGCACTGGGTCTAGTGACACCCGAACAGGGAATTTCGGGCTTCAGCAACCCAGCGACCGTGACCGTCGCCGCCATGTTCATTTTGAGCGCCGGCCTCCAGAAGACTGGAGCCACGGCCGTTGTGGGTCAGCTCATGGTGCGTTTCGGCAAGAGTTACTTCACAGCTCTGGTCGTGATCATGGGCACGATCGGCGTGATGTCCGCGTTCATCAACAACACCGCCGCCGTTGCGGTGTTCATTCCCCTGGTGATGGTGGTCGCCAACCGGCGGAAGATCAACGCCTCGAGGCTCTTGATTCCGCTGTCGTACGCGTCGCAGTTCGGCGGCGTCTGCACCCTGATCGGCACCTCGACGAACCTGCTGGTCAGCTCGATCTCCGAGCAGGCGGGCTATGGCGCTTTCAGCATGTTCGAGTTCTCGCGGATGGGCCTCGTGCTGTTCGTGACTGGGGTCCTCTTCTTCCTCGTCTTCGGTCGCTGGCTGCTCCCGGAGCGCAAAGCGCAGGAGCTGGCGGTCACCTACCAGCTGGGCGAGTACATCACCGAGCTCCGCGTCGGCGAGAACTCACCTCTGGTCGGAAAATCGGTCCTCGAGAGCCGTCTCGGTCAAGATCATGACGTCACCGTCCTCCGACTCCTCCACGTCACCAAGACTGTCTGGGCGCCCTTGCGTCAAGCGCTCACCGGCGGCGACGTGCTCCTCGTCCGCGGCAAGATTCGCGAACTCATGCGCCTCCGCGACTCGGCGAAACTCGAGCTCAACGCCGAGTTCAAGCTCCGCGACGACTCGCTGCAGTCGAAGGATCTGCGTCTCGTCCAGGCGCTGATCGCTCCCGAGTCCGAGCTCGTCGGCCGGACCCTCAAAGAGCTCGACTTCCGCAACCGCTACAAGGCTCTCGTACTCGCGATCCAGCGACGAGGCGAGACCGTCCGCGACAAGCTCAACTCCGTTCGTCTCGGCCTGGGTGACGCCCTCCTGATTCAGGTCGACCAGAACCAGCTCCGTACCCTGCGCGAAGACGAGAACCTGATCGTGCTCGACGAGGTGCCCGGAGCCTCGCTGCGCCACAAGGCGCCCCTGGTGCTCGGCATCCTCGCCGCCGTCATCGGCCTGGCCGCTTTCAACGTCATGCCGATCCTGGTGACGGCGCTCCTGGGCTGCGTCGCCATGGTGCTGACCGGCTGCTTGCGTCTCGACGAGGCGTACCACGCCATCAACTGGCAGGTCATCTTCCTGCTCGCGGGCATCCTGCCCCTCGGCCTCGCGATGCAGGGTACCGGTGCCGCCGGGTACATCGCCGAACGTGCCGTGAGCATGGTCGGCGACATGGGGCCGGTGGCCGTACTGGCTGCGGTCTACCTGATGACCTCGGTGATGACCGACACGATGAGCAACAACGCCGCCGCCGTGCTCCTCGCTCCGATTGCGATCTCGACCGCCGAGACCATCGGCGTCGATCCGCGGCCGCTGCTCATGGCGATCACTTTCGCGGCCTCGACCGGCTTCTCCACCCCGGTCGGCTACCAGACGAACACGATGATCTACAACCCGGGCGGCTACAAGTACACCGACTTCCTCCGTACCGGAGTCCCGCTCAGCATCTTGTTCTGGATCATGTCGGTGATCTTCATTCCCAAGTTCTGGAGCTTCTAGCTCGACCGACCTGCTGTGCTGCTCGCAGAGAGCTCAGCCCGACTGACCCGCGGTCGAATCCTCCGCTGGGACGCCGGGGAGTCAGGCGCTCGGCAGCCCGCCTCGAACGCCACGCGGCGGACGATCGTCGAGGCATCAGGAGAGGCCGACGGAACTAAACCCAGACAGGCATTCGAGCACTCCGCGGCCCCGCTGCCCCGCGAGCGCCTCTGCAAGCAGCAGAGCAGATTCGACGCCGGCAAGCCAGGTCTGAAGAGGGCCAGGATCAAGCTCTTGGGGCGGCTCGCCTAGTCGAAGAGCGTGGCCAGCAGTTCATCCTCGAACATCTCGCGCCGGATCTCCTCGACGACACACACCGGGGTCCCCTCCTCGTCCCTCACCGTACGGCCCAGTTCGGGGCCCTCTTCGGTGACCACTCGAATCCGCTCCTCGCGACAGCTCAGCACCTCCGGCCGGGCTGTGGCCACCGCGGCCAGCACATCCCAAAAGTAGTAGTAGCCACGATCGATGCTCTCCCGCACGCCGCTGAGGATCGAGAGCAGGAACTCCAAGTTCTGATCCCGGGGTCGAGTCTTCACGCGGTCGACAAACTGGGTCGTGACCGGCAGGGTCTGCGTGGCGTCGAGCGGCATCAGTCGTATCTTGACCCCCGACGCCAGTACCTGCGCTGCCGCGTGGGGATCGAGATAGAAGTTCCACTCGGCTTCGAAGTTGTCGACGCCGATGTAGGGCGTCCCGACGTTCCCGGAGACGTCCAGAGCCCCTCCCATGAGAGCGATCTCCTCGATCTTCTCGACAATCTCCGGCTTGCGCTCCAGAGCGCGTGCGATGTTCGTCAACGGACCCATGGCGACGAGGGTCACCTTCTCGGCACTCCCTTCGAGCGTCGCGAGCATCAGCTCGACTCCGCGCCTCGAGATGCGGTCATGTTCGGCGGGCAGGGTGGCTCCCCCCAGGCGATTCGCCTGGCTCTTCCAGAAGCGTGGGAACGTCCTGGCCCCCTCCATCGGCCGACGCTGGCCGATCGCCACGGGTACCCCGGCGTTGCCGGTCAGCTCGAGGATGCCGACTGCGTTCGAGGCGCCACGCCGCGGGTCTGAAACGCCGTGTACCAAGGTGATCGCCTCGACGCTGACCTGGGAGGATCCGAGGAGGTAGAGCAAGCCAATCACACTGTCGATTCCCATGTCGGTGTCGAGGATGATCGGCCGCGGGCCCACCGCACGATCGACATCGGTCTGGAAGCGAATTCTCCCCTCCACCACCGGGGCGATCCGACCGGTTCTCCGAATCGCCTTCTCGAGAGTGCTGACGAGGAGTTCTCCCTCCTCGGGGCCGACCCGGACGCGCGCATCGGAGAACATCGAGTAGCCGTCTCCACCTTCGAGCATGTAGTCGCTGATCGCAACGCGGTAGCGCTGCGCTGGATCCAACGCCTGGTCCCCCACCGACGCCTCGACCACTCGGCTCCCGATCGGTCGGCTCGGATCGACCATCACCTGGAGACCGGCCAGCTGCGGGAACCGGCCGACACTCTCCCCCAGCCGACCGAAGCCATTGTTGAGCGCCGCGAGGACCTCGCGCCCGGTGACCTCGACTTCGCAGACCGTACCTCCGAACGGGTGAATCGCCACCAGATCCCGGCGCGTCAGCTCGCCGGCAGGGTAGATCCGGTTGCTTCGAATACTGCCCGAGTTGACGATCGCGAGATCCGCCCCCGTCTCGAGCCGCATGGCGTCGGCCATCAGGTTGCCGAGGTTGCTCTCTCCGGAGCGGATCTCCTCGGCGACCGCGTTGAGCGGTTCGGTCGTGGAGCCCACCACCTGGTCCAGGGCCACGTCCAGCTGGGACTCCCACTCGGCGACGACCGCCAGCGTATCGGCGTCCTCGTCCATCCCTTCGACGATCGAGATCATCTCGAAATGCTTCTCCACGGGCGCGTCGGGACCGGGCTTACTGACATCGACCCGCGCGATCCGCCTCGCGTCCGAGCCGGGCTTGGTGATCAGGGAGCGCTCGATGTGGCTGGCAATTGGGAAGTGCTCATGTCCGCCGAGAATGACGTCGATCTGCGGGAAGAGGCGGGCCAGGCGGGCGTCGTCGGCAAAGTCCAGGTGAGTCAGCGCCACGATGGCGTCGACCCCCCGCTCCTCGAGGACCTCGATGTACTCCTCGGCAGAGGCGAAGGGATCGAGAAACACGTACCCCTGCCGCCTCGAGGCGCTGATCTCTTCGCCGATCAGGCACAGCCCGAGGAAGCCGACCTCGAGATCGCCGAACTGTCGCACCAGGAAGGGCGCGGCGCCTCCGACCGGTTCTCCGGTCTGCTCCGAGACGATGTTCGAGACCACCCAGTCCCAGGGCGCCTCGCGCATTCGCACTTCCAGGACCTCGGGACCGAAGTCGAATTCATGATTGCCGAGTGTCGCCAGGTCGAGTCCTATCGCGCCGAAGGCGGCGATCATCTGCTCCCCTTCGAAGACGCTCGATGCCACGGACGGCGACAGGAAATCACCGCCCAGGGTGAGGAGCACGTTCCTGCCCGCGGCCGCCAGCTGCTTTTCGAGCGCCGCAACCCTCGCCAGGCCGCCCTCCTTCCCCGCGTCCACCGGCGACGCCGTATAGACGTCTGCCAGATGCAGGATCGTCAGCTGCGCCGAGTCGCGCGAACCCAAACCCTCGCCTTGAAGCGGCGGAATCGAGACCGAGAGCGCAACCAAAGCCAGCGCGAGCCGACCAAACACGGTGTGAACACCTCTCATCAGGAGCCTCCTCCCTCAACCAGACCACGTCTTCCGGACGCGTCGGTTCGAATCGGAAAATTCATTGTAAGCCACACATCCGACAGGGCTTTTCCGCCTCTTCCAGGCCCGGCGCAAGCAATTTGGACGAGTTGACTTCGCTCGACAGTGCAACGCGAGACCGCCTGGGCGTGTCTAACCCCCCGAGACACCAAGAACCGAGTGCGATCTATCTAGGGCGCAACGCGGAGATCCGTCTCCGCCCAAGTGACGAATGATCTTCAATACCCCTATCTTTTACGCCTTCTTCGTTCTCTTCCTCGCCCTCTATGGCGTCGTTCTGCTGCGCCGTCGGCCGCGGACCCTGCTCATCGTCGTTGCGAGCCTGGTCTTCTACGGCACCTGGAACTACCGCTTCATCCCACTCCTGGTGGGGAGCGGAGTTGCCGACTACCTGATCGCCCAGGCGATCGCAGGCGCCGCAACACAGCGCGCCAAACGCTGGTGGCTCACGCTCTCGGTAGCTATCAACCTCGGAGTCCTCGGCCTGTTCAAATACGCCGACTTCGTGTTGGAGTCGGTCGCCGACTTCCTGCGCCTCTTCGGCTCGGAGGTCGACCCGGTGACCCTCGGTTGGGTG
The DNA here is from genome assembly GCA_965212505.1 of Candidatus Multivoradales bacterium. GTDB lineage: Bacteria > Acidobacteriota > Thermoanaerobaculia > Multivoradales > JAHEKO01 > JAHEKO01. The sequence continues at coordinate 1,979,881 of OZ243123.1, read as the reverse complement.
CTCCCGGTCGGCATCTCGTTCTACACCTTCCAGAGCCTCAGCTACACCATCGACGTCTATCGCGGCGACATGGAGCCGCGCCGAGGCCTGATCGAGTTTCTCGCGGCACTCTCCTTCTTCCCGCAGTTGGTCGCCGGCCCCATTCTGCGCGCGCGCCAGATTCTGCCGCAGATGCACGAGCTGCCAACTCCTACCTGGGCAGACGCGAAGCACGGTCTGTTGCTGATCACGGCTGGCATTCTCAAGAAGACCGTGGCGGATCTGCTCGCCCTCCCTGCGGCGCGCGCCTTCAATTCGGCCGAGCCGGTCAGCGTGATCGAAACGTGGACCGGCGTACTCGCCTTCGCTGGCCAGATCTACGGCGACTTTGCCGGATACACGGACATGGCGATCGGCATCGCTTTGCTCCTCGGTTTCAAGATCCCTCCCAACTTCCGGGTTCCGTACTTCGCGGTCTCTCCGGTCGACTTCTGGCGTCGCTGGCACATCTCGCTTTCGACCTGGCTCCGGGACTACCTCTATATTTCGCTCGGCGGCAATCGCAACAACCGGCGCTTCCGCAACGTGATGATCACCATGTTGCTCGGCGGCCTCTGGCACGGCGCCGCCTGGACCTTCGTCGCGTGGGGCGCCTTCCACGGCGTGTTGATCACGGCGACCCACGCCCTCGGCAAGGTCAAGGCCCTGGCCATCTTCCACCAGCCTCGGAGCCGTTGGATCACGCTCCTCAAATGGGCGATGACGTTCTACCTGGTGACGCTCGCGTGGGTCTTCTTCCGAGCCACCAGCCTCTCCTCAGCGGTCGACCTGCTCGGCATCATGCACGGCATGGGGGGGGCTCTGCCGAGCGCCCTGTCGAACGCCACGTTGGTTCTGGCGCTCACCGTCGCCGCCCTCGCTCTGCTCCACTGGATGGACTACGGCGTGATCCACGGCGCCACCAAACTAGAAGCCAAGCCGTGGCTCTTCTGGCTCCTCATAGTGCTCGGCCAGACGCTCTGCCTGATGATCGGAGAACCCAGCGATGAGTTCATCTACTTCCAGTTCTAGGCGGCTCTTCAGCAAGATTCTCCTGGTGCTCGTATTGGGGATGGCGCTCTGCTACGCGCTCCTCCGCGGCTTCGCCGAGCTCAACGACGCCAGTGCCGAGACCATTCTCGCGCGCGTGACGGAGGCGCGAGCCGCCCTGCCACGCATCCTCGAAGAGGAACGGGACCTGGTCATGATGTTTGGCTCTTCCATGACCCGAGCCGGCTTCTCTGCCCGGCTGTTCGACCGCCAGCTCGAGGAGAGCGGTGTCGAGGTGAGGTCGTTCAACTTCGGGATCGGCGGCTTGAACCCCTACTTCCAGGACTTCCTCTCGCGTCGCATTCGCGAGGAGTTCGAGGCCAAGGACCGCCGCCTCAAGCTCGCCATGATCGAGTTTGTCCCCTTCCAGACGACCAGCGCGCGCTGGAACGGAGCACAACCGGCGGTCGACTCCTTCGTGAGCATGCTCGCCAAGCCTGAAGAGCTCTTCGCGATGGTGCCCAAAGACCCGACCCGCGGGCTTCGCGTCTTGAACATTCACTTCCTGCGCAACGACATCTCGGCCGAGATGATCACCTGGTACTACGGCGAGTTCCTGGCTTCGGAACCCGAGCGGAGCGATCTCCCCGAAGACGAGGCGGCTGCAGAGCGGCGGAGTGAACTAGGCGAACTGCTCAACGAGGCCTTCGAGCGGGAGTACCCGGACTACGTGCCATCGAACTGGAACTACGACTGGCAGGGCGCGGGCACAATCCCCGAGGAGCGCTCCGCCGAGACCCTCGCCGTCTTCGAGGAGTTCTACGACACGCTCAGAACGCCGCGCCGAATGGAGAACGACGTGCTGCAGCGCGCCGAGTGCTGCGACATCCTCGAGCTCCACTTCGAGGAGCTGCTGGTCGAGGCGTTCATCCGCATTGTCCAGGAGTTCCAAGGGTTTTCGGACCACGTCGAAGTCATCCTCTACCCGCGCAACACGAAGTGGATCCAGTATTCGCCCGAGGCTCAGGCACGGCTGGACGCGGTGCTCGAACGGATTCAACGCGAGACCGGCGTCACCATTCGGAACTACCAGGAGGCCGAGGAGTTCGGCCCCGAGAACTTCAGTGACGCGACGCATCTGTCTCGCTACGGCGGCGACGTCCCCTTCACCGCCTTCCTCGCGGACGACTACCTGCCGCTCCTGACCGATCTGGCCCAGTAGCCGTCGGGCTGACCACGCGCCCCTCGGCGTGAACTCGACGTCCGCCGGAGCCGTAGGTAGTCTCGAGACCCGAGATGACTCGAAGCCGGCCGACTGCCCTGTTCGCCCCTCTCGTGAGCGCCGCTCTCGCGATCGGCGGAGCCTGGGCTTCCGACTCACCCGCTCGACCTCTCGACGTCCGAGGCCTCCCGGTTCCGGCCTGGCAGGCCGACGCGGAGCTCGCGCGCGAGTGGCAGCTCTTCAGCGGCCGCTACATCTTCGAGCGCTCTTGTAGCGGCTGCCACGACTGGGGCCCGGCACACAAGACGCGAGACGAGTGGGCCAACTTCCTCTCCGGCTTCCCCAGCAACCACGAGCCCGACGTCAGCCAGGACTACCTCGACCTGACCGCTCAGTTCGCCCCTGGCCGCATGGTCCCGGGATCGGCAGAGCTGCTCGACGCGTTGTCGACGTTCCTTTTGGCCGAAGCGCCGCTCGAGGTCGGCCAAAAGACGGATGTCGCCTGGAGCGGCCTTCCTGAGCTCGGCGATCCAGCTCCGGACTTCCGCTTCGTCGACCTGGACGGCCGCGAGCACACGCGCGCGGGCTATCTCGGCAAGAAGCGGCTGGTTCTGGTCATGTCGCGGGCCTACTGGTGACCGCCCTGCACGCGCCAGCTGGTCGAGCTGAACGAGAGGTACGACGCCTTCCGAGACCGGAACACCGAGGTTCTAGCAGTGCACCTCGAGTGTAGCCGCGAGGGCACCGCGGTTACGGTCGAGCAGCAGGAGATCCGCTTCCCGATGGCCAACGACGACGCCCTCGAGTCGGCGACCGGCTTTGGCCCGACGAGCACCTACCTGATCGACCTGGACGGCACCATCGCCGCCCGATGGCTCGATCAGATCCACGACCGGGCGTCCGCAAACGCGATCCTCGAAGCCCTCGACGAGCTCGCCCCCCCCTAGTGCGACTCTCCTCGGCGACGCGGGCAGACCTTCGCGCCAAGTTCCACCACGACGGTTTTGCCCTCCTCCCCAAAGCGGTGGAACCTCAGCTCCTCAGGGTTCTTCGCCGCGAGACGGACCGACTCCTCGCAGAGTCTGGCAAAAGAGGGGGCCTACGCAACCTACTGTCCGCCTCACACGTCTTCGTCGAGGAGAGCACCGCCGGCCTGCCGGCTCAGGTGGCGCGGTGCCTTCTTGGCCACGAGTCGAGGCCGACTAAACTTACGCTCTTCGACAAGAGCCCGGAGGCGAACTGGCTCATCTCGTGGCACCAGGACCTGTTCGTCGCGGTTCAGGAGCGGCGACAGGTGCGAGGCTTCGGCGCGTGGTCAATGAAGGAGGGCATCCACCACGTTCAGCCGCCCACGTCGGTGCTCGAATCGATCGCGGCTGTTCGCATCCACCTCGACGACACTCCGTCCACGAACGGCGCCCTTAGAGTTGTTCCGGGGAGTCATCGATCCGGCAAGCTCGGCAGCAACGAGATTGCCCGCCTGCGAAGGGATCGGGCGGCCGTCACTTGCGAACTGGGCAGAGGCGGGGCCATGCTGATGAGCCCGCTGCTCCTCCACAGCTCTTCGAAGGCCGTCGCCCCTCGTCGTCGCCGCGTCCTTCATTTCGAGTTCAGCGCGACCGACCTTCCAGACGGCCTGCGTTGGCCTGACTGCGAGGCCTAGCGTTCGCGGACAACGATCTCTCGAGCCGGGAACACATAGAGGCCGTCGCTACGCCGCTCGAAGGCGAGCAGGGCTCTGGCGCCCTCCACCGTCACGGCAGAGAGCTCGTCCGCAACCGTGAGACTCACGATCGGGAAGACCTCGAGACCCCGCAGGTTGTGCCCTGGGTAGTTGTACGCGCTGGCCAGGCGAGCACTGAGACCGGGCGGTACCTCGAAGGAGAGCAAGGTGCCCTGCTGGGAGACGTCGTAGTCAGTGGGCGGTAACTCTCTCCACGGTCCCTTCACCTGCTCCGCCAGAGCGGGAACGGCCCCCGGATACAACAGCGTGTAGGTGAGGCTGAATGGCGCACTCGTCCCATTGAAGAAGACGAACTCGCTGACGGACGAGCACGACGTGAGAAGCGCAGACGCTCCCAGAACGGCTATCGCTGCATACCGTTGAAGACTGCGCAGGAGCACCCCTCAGTCCTCGACGAACCAGCTCAGCGCCGCCCGATTCTGACGGGGCTCGTTGCCGTCCATGAGCGCCTCGACCGCACCGGTCGTCCCATAGATGGCTCGCCAGTAGGTGCCCGGCGCGCGGAAGGCGATGCGAGGAGGATCGCTAGACGGAGCCTGACCCTGGATCTCCGAGATCTGGGCGAATACGTGCCCCTCGAAGATGGTGAGGAACTGTGCGCCCGCCGAATGCTCGACACGCCGGCCCTTCACGTAGACCCGCACCGGCTTGCCGGCGCGCACAGCGGCGATCAAGTCTTCGAGCGAGCCGTCGAGCGCCGCGCCCTGATCGTCGTGGGCGTAGGCGAGGCGCCAACCTCGGACCTCCTCCTCCGCGGCAGTCTTGACCACACCAACTGGAGCACACGAAGCCGTCAGAACAGCCAACGCCAACATCAGTCCGTAGCTCACTGCGAAACATCGACTCGACCCCATTCGCCTCACCTCTCGTGGCTCACTCTACCCGTGCTCGCCGATCGGCAGTCGCCAGCACAGTCGCTTTGATAGCGTTCCATCATTAGACAATTCGACCCTCGAGGAGGTTCCCGTGACGCGAAGCTTGAGGGTCATCGTACTTCTTTCCCTCGGACTCCCTTTCGCCACCGCCGCGGAGGGTCCACTGCCCGTTTCTCCTGGGAGCCGGCATGGGATGGCGAACGTCGCCAGCCGCTGTCCAACCTTCCACTGGACCTCTGGCGAGGGCGGCTCGATCGAGTTGGTGATCTACCGAGTGTCCTCTGACGCCAGCGCGGCGCCACCCACTCGCATCTTGACGATCCAGCTGCCCGGTACCAGCCAAGGGTGGACCCCATCGCTCGAGCAGTGTCTGGAGCCCGGGCAGGATTACGCCTGGTCTCTGCGCTCGATCGCCGAGAGCGTGGCCGGCGATTGGTCTGAAGCGCGTCTCTTCCGAGTGGCTGCCCATCCGGCCGCCGACGTAGAAGCCGCGGCCGAGTTGCTCCGGCAGTACCTGGAGCGCTCCGGAACGCAGAGCGGTGAGGCTACACCGTCCGACTCGCCGGCGCCGCCCTCCGCTCGACCGAGGGCGCCCGGCTTGGAGGCAGCGACGACCCGCCAGCCCAGGAGTCAGCCATCGGTAGAGGCGTCCCGCCCCGAGGTCCCGGCACCAGGAGAGAGGCCACAACAAGCCACTCCCTCCGGGGCTCCCCAGACTGCTTTGACTATCGATGACAGTCTCAATATCACCGACGGCGGGAGCATCTTTCTGGAGGACGAACTCTTCGCTTGGGACAATTCTGGCACTACCGACTCGATCGGAATCGGCCGGGTCGGACTCTCGAGCAGCAGCACCGGAGACCGGAATACGGCAGTCGGGGTGGGAGCCCAGGCCTTCGGTAGCACCGGCGACTACAACACAGCCCTAGGGAGCTTCTCGCTCTACTCGAACCAGACCGGAATCGAAAACACTGCGGCGGGCACGTTCGCTGCGCGCCTGACCACCGGCGATCTGAACACGGCGCTCGGCGCCTTCGCCCTTTTCTCCAACACCACCAGCTCGGGCTCCACCGCCGTGGGTAGCCGCGCCCTCGAATACAACACGGCCGGCGCCAACACGGCTGTCGGAGCTCGCTCGCTACGTTTCAACGTCCTCGGCTTCAACAACACAGCGGTCGGCTACGCCGCGCTAGCCAGCAACACCGGCTCATCGAACACCGCCCTGGGTTCCGGCGCGCTCTTCGCGAACGGCTCTGCTGACAACAACACCGGCCTAGGCCAAGGAGCCCTTACCAACAGCACCGGCAACTCGAACACCGGAGTCGGGGCCCAGGCTCTCGATGCCAACACTAGCGGCGCCGCCAACACTGCGATGGGCGTCAATGCGCTTGGTGCTAGCTACGACGGCAACAGCAACGTGGCGATCGGAGTGAGCGCCCTGGCCGCCTCCTTCAGCGGCCACCAAAATGTCGCCGTAGGCGCCGACGCGCTCCGCCTCGCAACCGGCGACGACAACATCGCCCTGGGCTTCGAAGCCGGCATGAACAACACGAACGGCTCCGACAACATCTACATCGGCAGCCGTAGCCCCGGCGACGAGTCCGGCACGATTCGCATCGGCACCGTCGACCAGACCACCACGTTCATCCGCGGCATCTCGGGTGTCACCACGGCTGGGGGCGTCGCCGTACTCGTCAACGCCAGTCACAAGCTCGGCACCGTGATGTCGTCGAGGCGATACAAAGAGGAGATCCGAGGCATGGACGAAGCGTCGGCGGGGCTCCGGCAGCTAAGGCCGGTGACATTCCGGTACCGAGAAGAGGTGGCCGGTGACGGCCCTCGAGCACGCGAGTTCGGCCTGATCGCCGAAGAGGTCGCCAAGGTCTATCCTGATCTCGTGGCCTACGACGAGAACGGCGAGCCCTACTCGGTCCGTTACCACGTGCTAGCGCCCATGTTGCTCAACGAGGTGCAAAAGCAGCAGCGACAGCTCAAGCTCCAGGGGTGGCTCCTTGGCTCGATGCTTGTCTTTGGGATCGGTCTGGGCGTGGGCCGCTGGCGCCACGTGTTAGCTCCTTGAGGCATTCGAGGCAAATCTCCGCTCCAGGTGCGTCTCACTAGAGAGAGAAACGAGGATCAGGCGTGAGTACGGCCAAAGCGATTCGCGAACTCAGGAAGGCGTACGACGAGCGTCGACTCGTGCTCTACCTCGGAGCCGGCGTTTCGGTCGACAGCGCGCTCCTCACTTGGGACCACCTGGTCTCGGCGATGTATTTCGCGGCCCTCAGTCAGGACTCGGGGCAGGTCATCAAGCGGGCGTACCGGAACTATCTTCTGGCGATCTCCGAGTGGTACCTGAAGCAGAACGCCGAACCGATCGAGATCACCGCGCGGAAGATCCGCGCGTTCTACACCGAAGCTGGGTCCAGAGAGTTCCTGCGCTCGCTGCACGACACGCTCTACACGGCCATGCTTCGGCCGGGAGGCGGCGTGGCACCCGTAGAGGAAATCCGGGACCTCCTGCGCGGCAACGAGACCCTCATGTCGGTCAAGAAGCTCTGCAGCGGCACCCTTGCCAATCCGCCCGGGGTCCGGGCTGTCGTGACCTACAACTACGACAACCTCTTGGAGATGTGTCTCTCTCGGGGCCGCTTGGAGAACTCTCTACGCCGCCGAACCGCACCTCAGTCGAAGCCGGCGCGCCGAGAGCGCTATCAGTCCATCTGGCGCGAATCGCAGGAGTGGGATCGGCGCAGCCTCCCCGTGTACCACGTCCACGGCTTCGTCCCGCTGAATCGGCAAAATGACAGCTCGACAGCAAGCGAGGTCGTCTTCACCGAGGAGGAATTCAACCTGGTTGCGAACAACGCGTACTCCTGGTCGAACCTCGTTCAGCTCGAGTGCATGACGAACTCCGTCGGTCTGGCCATCGGCCTTTCGATGACCGACCGAAACATGCGGCGACTCCTCGACGCCTGCCGGCAGACGCCGCTGCCTCCGAGAATCTACGCTCTCCTGCCCCGTACCCCGGCTCCGCAGCTGACTGACCACGAGCTGGACTCCATACGCGACGCTGCGAGCGACCATCTAGCCCGCTTCTCGCGATCGGCCGGAATGAAGGCCGAGGGCAGAGAGCTGCGCCAGGTTGAGGAGATCATCCGCGCTGTGCACGACGAAGGCGAGGCCAAGCGCGACGACGTCCTCCACGAGCTCGGAGTCGAGGTTCTGGCGCTCAGGGACTTCGCGGAGCTCCCACCGCTCATCGACCGAATCCGAGGCCAGTAGCGCCGGCAAACCCAAGCCATTCATACGGGCGGCGAGGGTCAGTTCAGCGGCGATTCGAGCCCGAACCGGCCACCGCCAGATAGCCTCGCGCCGCGTCGGCGATCTCGCGCTTCAACTGAGCTCGCGACGTTTCGAGCGCTCGCTTCGAGGGGTCGTCGGCGAAAAGCACCATCTCTCGGGCCAGCGCCAGGACAAACTGGTAGACGAGCCGAGCCCGTCGAGTCGAGAGCTCGCGTTCCTCTCGACTCGCGGCCCCTTGAAGCCGCTCCACGAAGGCCGTCGCAAGCTCTCGAAGGCGCTCGTGAGCCTGCTCCGAAGCCTTCTCTGGATGGGTCCGGAAGTAGAGAACGTAAGACCGAATGAGGTGGCGCCGGTCCGAGAAGAAGTCGACCACGACATCGACGAGCGCTTCGACGGATTCGTTCAGACTCGCGGCCTGCCACCTCTCGGCTCGAAGCTCCTCGAAGATGCGCTCGGTCCTCTCCACTTCGTAGACCCGGTAGAGCTCGAGAAGCAGCGCCTGCTTGTCAGCGAAGCGATTGTAGAAGTTCCCGACCGAGATGCCGGCAGCCCTAGCGATCTCCGCCACACTCAGGCGATGAAAGGGCTTGCCTGCCATGAGCCCTTCGGTCGCCTCCAAAATGCGACGCTGGGTCGCTCGACCGCGCCGTTGCGTCGGATCGATCACCCTGATCACATCAGTCCTCGAGTCGTGCCATGCGCTGGAAGAAGCCGACGCTCACCCACCCGCCCACGAGTGTCAGCAGAACCGCGACCACAAAGGTCGGCGTCAGACCGGTCTCCCAGATCGTATCGGCTGTGTAGATCGGCTCGAGGCCGAAGAGTCCGGCCGCGGTGGTGAACCCGATCGTGTCGGCAGCGGTGTGGATGATGACTGCGGGCACCAGAGACCGCGACAGGAACGAGACGGTCCCCGCGAGCACGCCCGCGCCGAGGAGGAGCACTGTCCGATGGAGGAACGAGACGGAGTCTGCATGGGCGAGCCAGAAGACGGTTGCGGTAAAAGCGATCGCCCAGAACGGACCGTACCGCTCCTCGAGCGGCACCTGCATGTAGCCTCGGAACCCGATTTCCTCGCTGACTCCGGCAGCCAAGCTGTACGCCAGAACGATCAGAAGGCTCATGTAGGTTGGTAGTTCCCCGAGGAACGACGGAACGTCAAAGCTCTCCGGCGGGAACTGCACGATCGAAGACGAGACGATCGCGAGGCCGGTAAGACAGAGAAGAATCGGCGCCGTCGACAGATACCCCAGGCGCCGGCGCTCCTGGTTCTGGTTCTCGACACGCATCAACCGCCGCCGCGGCTCGCGGGTAGACGCCGGCCAACCTCTCCCCGAGAGGTAGCGCCACGACAGCCAGAGGAGCACGCCCGACGCGGCTACCGCCCACGGGACCCGGGGAGCGAACTCGACGTTGAGGATCAGGATCGGTTGAGCCAGGAACTGCACGACGTAAAACGTCGTCGCTCCCAGCAGGAACGCTCGAACGAGGATGGGAATCTTCTGCCACATGGTCAGGTGTCTCCGATCGGGATGAGGAAACCTCGGTTGCCTCCTCTATTACGAACATATGTTCGTAAAAGATTCACTCGACCCGGCAATTCGATGAGCGTGACCCGACGAGCCGACCACGTGGGCTAGGATCCATCCATCCAATCGCGAACGTAGCGTCGGCGCCTCTCGGGGCGCTCACCGGCGCATGCTCCGTTCGCCTCTCCGACAGGAGCCAGACATGCTAGGCAGCTATCGAACCTCGAGCCTCGCCCTCTGTATTGCGCTTCCCCTTGCCGGAGCCGCCGTGGCGGGCGCCGTGAGCCCTGTGGCGGTCTCGCCGGCCACCCGAGACGGCTCCGAGGCACTCGCCCCCACCTGTCCGACGTTCCAATGGGCAACCGACAGCGCATCGCAGCTCGAGTTGGTGGTCTACCGCCTGTCCGACGCGGGTTCCGAGCCGGCGCGAGAGCAGCTGCGCGTGTCGCTCCCGGGCTCCGCGCGCGGCTGGTCGCCCTCTCTCGACCGTTGCCTCGACCCGGGCCAACAGTATGCGTGGGTGGTCGGCGCTTCCAGTGAGAGCGAGATCACCTGGTCGGAGCCGAGCGTCTTCCGCGTGGCGGAGGCGCCGTCCATTGCCGAGGTAGAAGACGCCCTGGACGTTCTACGTCGCTATGTGGCGAGCACGCCCCCGAATGCGGAGCTGTCCGTGTCCGAGGCCGCCTTGATCAGACCGAATTCGACTCTCGGCCCCCTGGTCGGGTCGACCGTCGGCGTTCGAAGCGAGAGGTCACGAACCGTCGAGCCTCCGAGCTCTTACAGCCTGTCGATCGATGGTCCCTTCAAGCTGGGGGGGCCGATTTTCAGCGGAGGGTACAGCCTTCTCCACGTCGACGGTGGCATCGGGGCCGGCAACACAGCCCTCGGCCTCGCTGCGTTGAACGACGCGACGCCAGGCGACCCGAACTACTTCAACGGGTCCTACAACACAGCGGTCGGCCAGGAGGCGCTCGGGGCGTTCACCACCGGCCTCCTCAGTACCGCCGTCGGCTTCGAGGCTCTCAAGGTCAGCGAAGAAGGAACGAACACCGCTGTCGGAGCACAAGCGCTCCTGCGATGCACCACCTGCGACGACAACACGGCGATCGGCAATCTGGCGCTCTCGGGCAACACTACGGGTAGCGCGAATACCGCCGTCGGCGCGGAGGCCCTCCGTGGCCACACAGGCTTCCGCAACGTGGCGTTGGGTTTCGATGCGCTGAGCGGAACCGGAGCCGGAGAGCGCAACGTCGCCCTCGGCGCCGGCGCGCTCGTCGACACGCTCGGCAGCCGCAACATCGCCGTCGGTGACAACGCAGGCGTGCTCGTCGGTTCCGACAACATCCACATCGGCAACCTCGGTGAGACGTCGGAGGACACGACCATTCGGATCGGCACGGGCGGCACTCAGACGAGAGCCTTCTTGGCCGGCGTCACCGGTGTATCGGTGAGCGGCGATCCGGTCGTCGTGGCAAGCGACGGGCAACTCGGTTCGGCGAGCACGCTGACTCTAGACCAGCTGATCGCCGCCGATGGCTCGCCCGGCAGTCCCTCGATTCGCTTCTCGGGAGACAACAACACGGGCCTCTTCCTGATCGGCAACAACTCGATGGGCTTCACGACGGCCGGCAACGAGAGAATGCGAGTCGGCCAAGGCTCGATTCAGATCGGCAACGTCACGCCCACCCAGCTCCAGATCATCGAGGAGGGGACGCCCTTGCTGATCAACCGCCTCTCCAGCGACGGCACTCTGATCTCTCTCCAGCAGGACGGTTCCGAAGAAGGCACCATCACAGTCAGCGGCAGCACCGTCTCCTACAACAACTTCACCGGCTCTCATGCGGCCTGGTCGAACGTACCCATCGACCGAGCCCACCTGGTGACACTGACCGGCGACAACCGTCGCCTACATGACGACCGCGACTCTGAAATCGTCTACGGAGTTGAGCCTTCTCAGCGCGCCAACGACCCGGCGGTTCTCGGCAGCTACCTTGCACTCACTCGCCCGAGCGAGCCGTTCGACGCGAGTAACCCCCACCTGGTCACCGCCTCCGGGAACTCCGAGGTCTGGGTGGTCGACACCGGTCGCGACATCCGGCCAGGTGACTACCTGATCTCGTCCTCTGTTCAAGGCCACGCGATGGTCGACGACCGAGCCGGAGCGGTGAGCCACATCTTCGGACGGGCTGGCGAAGGCGTCGTTTGGGATGAGATCGAGCCCACTGCCCCGGGAGTGCGGCGAGTTCGCATTTCAGTCTTGTTGGGAGCATTCGTGAGGGACAACGCTGCGCTCCGTTGACCAATCGTGCCCCGCTCGGCGAAGCCGCACTCGCGCGAGCGCGCGATAGAGTCCGCGCCATGCTGAGAGTCGACTTTTCTTTGCTGTCCGCGGCAGCCTTCGTGCTCCGAGCCCGCTGCATCGCCGGCCTGCTGACTCTGGCGACGCTACTCCTCCCGACAGCGTCCGCCTCGGCGCAACTTCTCTCCCGGACCGTCGACGTCAACGGCGTGACCCGGGAGTACGTGGTCTACCTGCCGCCGGGCTACGACGGATCGACAGCGCTCCCCGTGATGCTCGCCTACCACGGGGGCGGCGGTACGGGGCAGGGCCATCTCGCGCTCACGCAGATGCCGGCGCTCGCGGATGAGCACCAGTTCATTCTGGTCGGACCCCAGGGCCTCGAGGACGACGACGGAGACACGATCTGGAACAGCGAGGGGCCGTTCTCGAACGGTGTCGACGAGATTGGTTTCACCTCGAACATGATCGACGCGCTCACCGCCGAGTTCGCCGTCGACGAGACGCGCGTCTACGCTTCGGGTTACTCGAATGGCGCCAACATGGCCTGGGAATTGGGCTGCCTGCTGAGCGATCGCATCGCCGCGGTGGGACCGGTCGCAGGCAGCGTCTGGGTCTGGACTCTGGACTTGTGTTCACCCAGCCGGCCCGTACCGGTGGTCAGCATCCACGGCACGCTCGACTTCTTCAACCCCTACGAGGGCAACGAGTTCAGCGTCGGCCTGATCGAAGCCAGTGAGTACTGGGTCGAACAGGGCGAGGCCGACCCGACGCCCACCATCATCGACGTGCCCGACACCTTCCCCGGCGATGGCAGCACGGTCGATCACTACATCTGGGGCAACGGAGTCAACTGCTACTCCGTCGAGCACTACAAGGTCGAGAACGGGGGCCACGACTGGCCCGGCGTCTTCGGCAACATGGACATCGACGCCAGCGAGATCATCTGGAACTTCGTGTCCCAGTTCGATCTCTTGGGCCGCATCGAGTGCGGTGACGACGCCGACGAAGACGGTGTGCCCGACAACGTCGACAATTGCACACTGGTCGCCAATCCGGATCAGCTCGACGGCGACGACGACCTCATCGGCAACATCTGCGACGCGGACCTGACCAACGACTGCCGAGTGAACTTTGCCGACTTCATGGCCTTTCGGCCGCTCGTCTTCTCCGACGATCAGGTCGCCGACTTCAACGGCGACGGAATCGTCAATCAGCTCGATCTAGCGATACTGCGACGCAGCGTCGGCGGACCACCGGGACCGAGCGCTCTCGGCTGCAACTAGCTAGGGCGCCTCGTCGGAGCAGTCGGCGGACTAGTGATGCGCGGTGTACACCATGTTCTGGACGAGTCCGCCGCGATCGTCGAGGGCGCCCTCCGCGTTGCGGAAATTGATCGGCAGGTCGTCCTCGTGCACCGGGGGATACGTCCGGTAGACCCCAAAGTGCAGGTGAGGCCCTCCGTCCCCCGTCAGTCCCGAGTTGCCGCTGTTGGCGAGTAGCTCCCCCTGAGCTACCGACTGGCCCGGTTCGACGAAGACCTCGTCCTGCTGGAGGTGGGCGTAGAAGGCGCTCGATCCGTCGGCGTGCTCGATGAGCACGTAGTTGTGATCGCCCTGCCCCAACCCGTCGTCGGGTGAGCTCTCTTTGACCTCTCGAACAATCCCTGCGCGCGCCGCGACCACCGGATCGCCGATCGGCATCGGAAAATCGTAGGCGAGCTGCTGTCTGTGTCCGCCCATGAAGAAGCAGTAGGTCTGGTTCACGTGGTACGCCGTACGCGGCGGGAAGGGCAACACGTAGTCTGACTCCGCACTGGGACCAAAGCTCGCGCGCTCCAGACAAGGCGACGCCTGCGCGGGCTGAGCCGGAATGCCGACACGCCTGTTGAAAGCGCCCGCCAGCTGTTCACACTCCCGTTTCCTCGCGGCTCGCCCACTGAGCCCGACGTTCAAGCTATCGGTGCCCGTGGTGACCAGCGTCGTGCCCCCGAAGGAGCTCCCGGCGCCCGACCTCTCGACGCGAGCCTTCCCCTCGAGGATCCACGTACCCTCTTCCTCGTCGAGCTCGAGCTCGAACGTAAATCCTCCGGGCTCGTCGGTCGGCTCCCAGCGACCGCAAGGGCCATTCTCGACACACACCTTACGCTTCGTGAAGCGAAGGCACTCGCCCTTCCAGCCGTACTCACTCCTCAGTCCGAGGAGCAGCGTGAAGTAGGTCTTGCCTGCCGGCGGTGTCGCCGTCGCGGGCGAGAGAGCGGCCAAGGCGAGGGCGGTGAATATGGCGGTGGCTTGCAGCGCACGAACGATCTCCGTCATCGGTCTACCTCCGATCTCAGGCACGCCGCTCGCGAGCAGAGTACAGCCGAAGGCCACCGGCGACAACTCGTGCGGGGACGAACCGATGCCGAGCTACCTCGCCAAGCGTCGAAACTGGCCGGGAGACACCCCGGTAGAACGCTTGAAGACGCGCCTGAGATGACTCTGGTCGCTGAAGCCACAGGCGAGGGCGATCTCACTGATCGGTCGAGGGCCCGAGTTCAGGAGCTGCGCGGCCCGGCGGACGCGCCGCCAGCGCACCCGATCCGTGACCGAAGCTCCGAAGTGCTTCCGATCTCGCCTCGCAACCGCCTCGGGATGGCGGTCGACTGCGGCGAGGGCGATACATCCCGGGAACACGGCAGAACCGCTTGGGCAAAACTTTGCGCAAATCTTTGCGTAAACACTCTAGATGTCCGATAGCCCCAGTGTTTCCAACATTTTCAGCCTGACCACGAAGCGCGTGACGGACCTCGTACTCGAGCAGAGTCGAGCGGCGTTCAAGGCTTCGGGGATTGCGCTCGACGCCAAAATGGTCTCCATCGTCACACTGCTCCATCAGGTCGGACCGACGACCTCTACACGGCTCTCAGCCAGCACAGGGCTCTCACGTCAGCTGGTCGAATCGCGCCTCCGGCGGTTGGTCTCGGACGGCTACCTCGAAGAGCGAAAGGACCACACCGACCAGCGAATGCGGGTCTATTCGATCGATCCTCAGCGGCGGGAAGACGTCGAGCGAGCCCTTTTGATGCTCTCTGACCTCGAGAGGGTCTACGAGTCGCTCTGGAGAGAACTCGGCTCCGACGTCCACGCCCAACTGCGGTGTATCGAGGCGGCTCTCGAAGAACGCCCACTCACGGCTCGCCTGGAAGGCCTCCGTGACGGCCGCGACGAGACCACGGACCCGAAGAGCGGTGAGTGATGACGCGCGGGAGCTCTCTCGTCGTAGCGATCGCTCTTCTCTGCCAGACTGCGCCCGCAGTCGCCGAGACCTGCTCGAGTCGACTCACCGAAGAGACGACGCGGCAGATGACGGCGTTTCTCGGTGAGACCTATCCCAACGGCGCCGGACCCGGCGCCTCGGTCCTGGTCGCCTGCCGCGGAGAGACCCTCTACAGCTACAACGCCGGGATGGCCAACATCGAGTGGCGGCAGCCGATCAGCAGTACGACCTCCTTTCGCCTGGGCTCGATCTCGAAGCCTCTCGTCTCAGTTGCGGTCCTCCAGCTCGTCGAGGAAGGCGCGGTTGGGCTCGACGCGCCGATTTCGACCTACGTGGACCGGCTGCCGACCTACATGCGGCCCGTAACGGTCCGACAGCTCTTGACCCACACGAGCGGCCTGCCCGACATCCTTCTCACCCCTACCCTGCTGCCCTTTGCGCGCGACTGGGTCTCCACCCGCCAGATCATCGATCTCCAGGCGAAGACCCCGCCACGCGCCGAGCCGGGCGAGGCGTACGACTACTCGAACTTCAACTACGTCCTCATCGCGGCGCTCCTCGAGGGCGTCAGTGGGAGACCGTTCCACGAGTACGTAGACACCGAGGTATTCGAGCCCCTCGGCATGCCCCGTTCTCATTTCGACACTCGACGAGCAATCCTCGAGGAGCGCGCCCAGGGGTATGAAACCAGCCCCTTCGGCGAGCTGCTTCTGTCAGAGAACATCGACATGAGCCACGCCAGCGCGGCCGGGGCCCTGCTCAGCTCCGCGCAGGACCTGAGCCGTTGGGGGCACCTCTTGATGAGCGGAGAGCTACTCGACCATCGCACCCTCGAGGCCGCCTGGTCGCCCCAGGAGCTTCCAAACGGCGAGCTCTCGTCCTATGGCCTCGGATTCAACGTCGGCACAGAGAACGGCCGCAGGGTGATCTGGCACAACGGCTTGGCCAGCGGGTTCCAGGCGGCGTTCTCTCTCTACCCCGACGAGGAGCTGACGGTGGTCGTGTTAAGCAACGGCTTCCATCTCCCCAACACCACACGGGCGATGGATCGCGTCGCGAGCCTCGCTCTGGCCGAGTGATTCGGGGCACTACACTAGGGTCGACACGCGAGGACCCTCGCAGGGCCTCGCGTATGTCGATCGGAGGTCCGGTGAGATCCACTCGAGTCCTGTTCGGGATTGCCGCAGCCCTGCTCCTCGCGGTCAGTGCCGTCGCTCACGCCGCGGTCGGGTGGCCCCAACTCCGAACCGCCCTCGAGACGGCGGGGCTCGGGCCTGAGCTACTCGGACCCGTGGCCATCGGCTGGTGGTTCGGCTCGGTAGCGATGGCAATCTTCGCCGTCATCGTTCTGAGAGCCGCCCTCCGAGTCGCTGGCGGAGAGGCGAGCGCCGCCTCCCCGACCCGACCGATCGCCCTCGGCTACCTGGCCTTCGGGCTTGCCGCCTACGTTGGGCGAGGCTTTGCCCCGCACTTCTTGCTGTTCGTCGCGACCGGGGTATTGGTGGGTCTCTTCGGGTACTTGCGACGCTGAGTCTCGACCTGAATCGCGCTTCTACGCCCGGGCTCATGCCAACACCCTCCACCCCGAGTGGACGAGATCACTGACGATAGCGGCACGCCGGCAGAGACTCTCAAAGATGACCGAACGGCGGGCGACACTCTACAGCCGCCTGCTCGGCGCGGCCTGGCAGGAGGTGGCCGAGCCGCTCCAGCGAGCACATGCAGGAGTCGGCGAGGTCCACGGTTTCGGGACCTTTCGCATCCAGCACGGCCCGGGCGTCCTCGCTCGCGCGCTCGTACGGCTGCTGCAACTCCCTCGGGCCGCCGACCAGGAGGCCGTCGAACTTCGGGTCTCGCCAGCCGGCAAGAGCGAGAAGTGGATTCGGAGCTTCGGCCAGCGCCAGC
Organism: Candidatus Multivoradales bacterium; assembly: GCA_965212505.1. Taxonomy (GTDB): domain Bacteria; phylum Acidobacteriota; class Thermoanaerobaculia; order Multivoradales; family JAHEKO01; genus JAHEKO01. Next base: position 1,962,732 of record OZ243123.1, on the reverse strand, counting down.
TGGTCACCCACCAGCAGGAGGTAGACGGTGGCCTGCTCGGCGAGAGGGTCGGCTGCCTCGAATTCAGATTTGGCCTCACGGTCCACAACGGTGCGATTCACTACCGTCAGCAGGAGGCTCGCCTCTGGCTCGGCCCCTGGTCCGTGGCACTGCCATCGAAGCTTGCTCCTGTCGTCGCCGCAGTTGAGAGTGCCCCGACCCAGGGCGGCGGCACCGAAGTCGACGTTCGCGTCTCGGCACCACTCGCGGGCTTGCTGCTCCACTATGGAGGCTCACTGGCGCTCCGCGGAGAGACCCCATGCTGACCGTACTCTGGTTGCTCTTCGCCCAGGGCCTGATCGGCGCCTTCGACACGATTTACTACCACGAGTGGCGAGCGAGGCTCCCGGCCCGAGGTCCGCTCGCAGCTTCAGAGCTCAAGCTGCACGCGGGGCGCGACTTCCTCTACGCCGTGCTCTTCGGAACACTCCCTTTCATCGCGTGGCACGGGCGCTGGACGGCGCTTCTCGTGGCGGTGATCGTTGCTGAGATCGCTCTCACCCTGTGGGATTTCGTCGAGGAAATCGCTGTGCGCAAGGACCTCGGGGACGTGTACGCCGGCGAGCGGGTCACGCACGCCATCATGGGCATCCTCTATGGAGCGATGCTCGCCTTTCTCGTACCTACGCTCGCCGAGTGGTGGCGCCAACCGACCGCTCTCGTAGCGCGAACCGCCGATGCTCCTCCCGCTCTCCGCTGGTCCCTCCTGATCATGGCTCTCGGGGTTCTATTGTCTGGGCTTCGCGATCTCTACGCGGCACTCGGACTGCCGGGAGGCGGCTGGCCGTGGACTGACAAGCCGAGAGCTCGATGATCGCCCGCCATTCCCTGCACCGGACCACCTTTGTCGCCGCAGGCATCTACAACATCCTCTGGGGGCTCTACACGGCGCTACGGCCGCAGTGGTTCTTCCGCTTCTCAGACCTACCGGACGCGACCTACCCAGAGATCTTCGCTTGTCTCGGCATGGTTGTCGGGCTCTACGGCGTGCTCTACCTGCAGGTCGCTAGGGCTCCAGAGCGCGGCTGGCTGATCGCGGCAGTTGGCCTGGCTGGAAAGGTGCTCGGCCCGATCGGAGCGGCTAACCTGGTCTTGGCAGGAACGTGGCCTCCGAAGGCGTTGATGCTGTGCGTCACCAACGACTTCATCTGGTGGGTACCGTTTGCGCTCTACCTTTGGGACGCTCGGCGGACCGAGTTGTCCGGGTAGGCGGCTCTCGGGTCGGCCGTGCCAGAGGAAACGGTGAAGCGTGGGGAATTGTTGTGAATATGGTCGGGACGGCGAGATTTGAACTCGCGACCCCCTGAACCCCATTCTAATCTGGGGCTCCTGCATGCCTTACCGTACCTTACGGTTGTCTACCGTAAACTACTGAAATAAAAGGATTTGCTTCTTGCTTACCTATCGTAGGACTACGGAGGTTTGCGCACGTTTCCGGGATGCCTGGTGTACGAGACGTGTACAAGCTCCACCGATAGGAGGCAATCATGGCGATCGTTCCAAGGTTGACGCGGAAGCTCATCGATCGAGCTGCCTTCGCCGCGAAGAACCCCTACTACATCATGGAGGGCGGGAGTCCGAGGAGCCTGCGTGGCTTCGGCGTTCGGGTCCACCGATCGCAGAAGCACTACGTGGTGCGCTTTCGCCGCAAGCCCCACTTCATCGGTCGCACGGATGTTCTTCCGCTCTCCAGCGCTCGGGAGAAAGCTCGGGCGCTGCTCCTCCAGCTGCTCGACGGCAAAGATCCCGCTCCTGCCCGTTACACGGTTGAGACCCTCTCACGCCAGTATCAGCGGCGCCACGCGAAGCCCCACAAGTCGAAACGAAGCGCGGAGGACGACGAGCGCATGTGGCGCCTCCACGTCCTTCCCGTGCTCGGCAAGCGCTTCGTCCGCGAGATCACTTCCGAGGACGTGCAAGAGCTCCACGTCGCAATGGCAGCGAAGCCCTTCGCAGCCAACCGAGTACTCGCCCTTCTTTCCAAGGCCTTCAACCTCGCCGAGCTCTGGGGTTGGCGCGAACGCGGCTCCAATCCCACCCGTGGCATCCAACGCTATCCGGAACCTCCTCGACAGAGGCATCTGAACGCTCGCGAGTACAAGCGCTTGGGCGCCGCTCTCACCCAAGCGCGGCGTGAACGCATCCTGCCGGATACTTCCCTCACAGCGGTAGAGCTCCTCCTATACACCGGCTGCCGTCCGGGCGAGATCTTCGGCTTGAAGTGGGATTGGGTCGACCTCGAGAGTCGGCGGATCCGTCTGCCCAAGGCCAAGGGGGATCGCCCCGGCAGAACCAAACGCGGCCGGGTCATCTGGCTCAACGAGCCCGCGCTGGCCGCCCTCCATCGCGTCGAGCGAAGAGATGACAGTCCCTACGTGCTGGAGGGACCTCGCCCGGGCCAGCCCTTGAAGAGCATCAAGAAGACCTGGGACGCACTCTGCCGCATGGCCAGCATCGAAGGTGCAACGCCGTACTCCCTGCGCCACAGTTTCGTCAGCGAAGGCGTCCCCGCCGGTGTCTCTCTCGAACTCGTCTCGGATCTCGCGGGGCACGATGACATCGACATCACCGACCGCGTGTACCGATCTCGCCTTGATGACGCACAGATAGCGGCGGCCGAAACGATGGGCGCGCACCTTCACGAGCTGACGAACGGCCGCGTGCAGGTGAAGGAAGAAGCGCGCTGATCGACTTGCGTGCAACGTCGCGCGGAACGCGTTCGCGGGATCGGAAACTGTTTCGCCTCGCGCTCGACATCGAGGACAGAGGCGCCGTCTCGGCCGGCGCCATCGGCTTCATGGCCCGCGAACTCGTCAAGGCCGGTCTCCCCCATCGCGAGCCTGCCGATAGTTCCTTCGTCCGAAGGAACGGAGACCTCACCTTTTCCATCACTGCTCATCCCGATGCCGGTCTCCCGTACGGCCGGTACCCTCGTCTCCTGCTGGCCTGGGCAACGACCGAGGCCGTTCGCACGAAGAGCCCGACACTGCAGCTCGGGCCCACCCTCACCGGCTTCATGGCTCAGCTCGGCCTCATCCCTGCTGGCGGCCGCTGGGGAACGATCCGACGGCTCCGAGACCAGATGATGCGGCTCTTCTCGTCGACGATCGCCTACACGTACGACCGGCGAGCCACCGGCGAGTGGCACGACACGGGCTTCCGCCTCGCTCGCCATACTCGTCTCTTGTGGAATCCCTCAAATCCCGGCCAGGCACTTTCGTGGAGATCGACGGTCGAGCTCAGCACCGGCTTCTTTGAGAGCGCTGTCGACCGCCCGGTGCCCGTCGACCTCCGCGCGGTCACTGCTCTCCGCTCTCCCTTGGCACTCGACATCTACCTCTGGCTCACCTATCGGATGAGCTACCTGCGCAGGCCAACGCAGATCCCCTGGGAGACGCTCGCGATCCAGTTTGGCGCCGAGTATGGTCGGACCCGGGACTTCAAGCAGGCGTTTCTGCGCCACGCGCGGAGCGTGCTGACCCTCTATCCCAATGCGCGGCTAGAAGCAGGGCCGTTGGGTCTCCGGCTGAGACCGAGTCCGCCTCACGTCGCAAAGGCTCCGGGGCGCTGACCGCGTCGAGAGGGTAACAGCAGCACTTCGCCTGTGGAAAAGCCCTGCCTTTTCCACGAATAAACGATCGCGCTGTCGAGTCCGACCTACGAATAAACGGTCGCGCTGCGACGAATAGACGGTCGCGGCCCTACGAATAAACAGTCGCGAACGTTCGCCTAACCCCAATCTCGACAGCGACTTCCGCAGAGGCCCTGTAGCTCCCTGTACGATCCTTTAGTTCTTGTTCCCGTAGCAGTCGGCGGCGGCTTGCGGATTCCCCGATCCGTTCGCGCTCGTGAGGCTCGCTACGCGCTGACCAGCGCCTTCTCTGGAAGGCGGCCGACCTGCTCCACTTCCATCACACTGACGCCCCTACCAGCCACGTACTCGAGGTCGATCCGCACTCCGTCTCCCTGGCCCGCACTGCCCAGCCGGCGGCAAAGAAGATCCGCGACTGCTGCGTCCTCGACGGTGCAGAGTATCTGGAAGCCAGCCCGTCTGATGGCGGTCAGCACCTCAACAAGGTGTAGCGCTCTGAAGTCATCAATGTGCTGAACGGGATCGTCGAGAACCAGGGTCCTCAGGCGCGACCACGATCTGGTCAGGAATACCGCGAGGAGGAACGCGATTCCTGCAGCTCTTCGTTGCCCGCTGCTGAACATGAACGCTGGGTTCAGCTCATCACCGACCTGAAGACTCAGGAAGCGGCGAACGTCACCTCTGATGTGGTAGTCAACTTGCGGCCAATCAATGTGCGGACGCAATCGTGAGTAAAGCTCCTTCAGCAGCGGACTCAGGGCAGCAAGGCGCTCATCTACTAGTTCTCCTGAGACGCGCCGTACAAATGCAAGCGCCTCTCGGGCTCTGCTCTCTGCCGAGCCGAGCTTCGCTATCCGGCCCTCGATGACCTTGGTCTCCCGCTTTCGCTTGTCGATCAAACGCTCCAGCTCCACTAGGCGATCCAGGAGGGCGGATGCTTCAAGCGTGGCAATCGCTTCTTCTAGCCGTTGGAGATCGGACCGGTGCCGTTCGACCGCATTGCGAGCTACCTCGAGTACACCACTCGATGACTGATCTACGTCGAGCCCAAGCCCGCTGGCTTGTGACCGCAGTCGGCTCCATCGTTCCGCGAACGACGCCGCCTGTCGTTCGAGATCGCCGACCTGCAGACGAAGTCGGGAGATTTCTGCTTGCGATTGCCGAACTAGCTCTCGCCGCTCGTCGCGGGCCCCGATAGTCGCGGCAACCCGCGAGCCATGCTCTTCTATGGCGTTGTTGACCGTCTGCAGGTGTTCCGCGAAGTCAGCCTCACTTATCTCGGAGCCACAGAGAGGACATTGCCCGCTGCGTAAGCCCAGGGTCGACCCAGACTGATGGAGATTCGCAAGCGCTGCAATTTCAGGCGATTGCGACTCGGCCTTCTTGAGCTCTTCCTCGATGCCCGCTAGATCCTCGACTCTTCGGTCAGCATCTGCCTGCCGCGCGGCGAGAGCTGCCTTGAGCTCGTCCAGAGCCCGATCAGCGTCGGGCGCGCTCAAGTCTCTCTCCTGCCTCTCCAGACCTTGGACCTCTGAGACAAGCTCCACTAGACGATCAACCTTCAGGCGCAGCTGCCCCATCAGCTCTCGACCGTCTGAAATCAAGCTCGGCACGTCCCCCTCCGGGGCCACCAAGAGCTCTCTGAGGAGCGCTTCAGCCTTCTCAGCGTCTTTAGCTTGGCCGAATCTCGCCTTTGTCTCGCTCAACTCCTCAATCAGGTCGGTGCTTCGCTTTCGAGCCTCTCCGTACTGCTCCTCCGCTTGCACGAGCCGCTCGTGAAGCTCTTTGCGCGCATCATCAAGACGCCCCTCAACATCGGTGAAATCGAAGACCCCGATCGTAGAGCGGACGATCTGAAACCTCTCCGTCTCAGACAGGTCGAGACTCAGCTCACCAATCAGTTCATCTCGCAGGATGGAGGACCGGCAGAGGTACTGCAAGGCGTTCCTAGGCGCCATCGCCTCCTCGCAAAGCTTCGACAGAACTTCACCTTCGCCAGGTTCGACTCCTGTGGGGCTCCGGGTCACATGCATCTCTGGACCGTCCCCGTTCAGGCCGACGCTGACATGCGGATCCAGCGCACGGCCACCTCCTCGCCACCAGAGGTAGTCCTTGAGATGCTCACCCTTCTCTGTCTTGGCACTGTAGCGGCTGATTGATCCGGTCAATGCGAACTCGAGAGCATCGCAAATCGTGCTCTTGCCGCTGCCATTTGGGCCGCACACGACCGCGAACCCATCTGGTACTGGCACGCGAACCTGCTCCCTCACACCGCGAAAGCCGACCATTTCAACGTATGTGAGTTTCATGACTCCTCCAAGAAGAGCTCAACCAGCTCCCGTGTGGGAACGCCGTCAAAGAGAGCAGCCTTAACCGGCTCGGACAGGGTCAGCCTATCTCTCAGATCCTTGCGAACGTCGGTCTCTGCGATCTCCAAGAGATTCTGAATAGGGAGGATTGGCAAGAGCGTCTGAACGACATCTGCCCGGGAGATAACTCCGGCGCCGACGATCTTCCGCGTGCCGCGGAAGTCCTCCTCTACAGCCGCGATGTCAAGAGCGTGAGCGTCAGCCGCTTCGTCTGAAGTCATGAAGACGCAGTACAGGTTCCATGCCTTGCTGGCACTGGAGCGGATCTTCTCTGCATTCGCGGCCAGGAACTCGTCTTGCTCGTTTCGCCACTGTGTCAAGAGGGCATCGACGTTGGGGAACTCGACAAACAGCCCCATCAGGGTGCCATCTTCGAAATAGAGATGAGACGGCCGGTCACTAGGACGGAGGAGATCAAAGTTGGCGATTCGAAGGGTCTCGCCTACTGCATCAGCTATCCGCATCGGCCTCCTCCAGAAGGCTGAGCGCCTCGTGAAACGTAACCCATTTCCCTTTTAGCCCCGGCCGAACTACGGTGGCCGCGGCACCTCCGCGAACCAGATGGCTGGGAGCACCGCCGTCCTCGATCGCTCCGGCGCAGATCACTAGGTCTGCGCCAGTCGAGTCCGGCGGCTCGCTTCTGAATGCCTCTTTGACCATGCTCAACGGCGTCCCTGGCGCCTGGACTACTCGCACCGTCATGTCCCCTACTTTCAGGAAGGGACCGTCTCGCTCGGCACCCAGCTCTGCGAGTGCAATGATTGCTGCGCCGGCCGCATGCATATCGGTCTCCGGTCGCTTCCGGCGCGAGACACTCCCATTCGGCACGCCCGATAGATCGCGCCGAATCCAGACCAGATCCTCGACTCGGTCGACCGGATCAAGGTTGATGTCTACGGGGCGCTTCTTCCCGGTCAGCGTCTCATACGCTGCCTCGGACGCACGAAGCAGTTTGTCCACGAAGCGCGCCGAGAAGGCTCGTCTCAGATCATCGAGAAAGTCGTCGCCTGACATCTGCAGGTGGTGGAACTCGCTCTTGGGCCCGTTTGCCCACTCCCACAGGGCCGCCGCTTTCGCCTGCAGGTCGCCCGGGCTACTCGGATCGACTAGAACCACGAGACGTGGCTCGATCGCAGCAACGCAGTCGCTGAGGACCTGATTGAGATAGCCCCAGTCGGACCAGAAGCCGACCAGAATCAGATCTCGGTCGCGCAGATGCGCGGGCAACCATTCTGAGATTGCTCCGACCCTGTCACTGATGGGAGCGTCGCCCAGCTGGCTGTCGCACCACACGGTGTTCTTTCGATCCCGGCTCCCGCAGCCATGCAGCTTGATGAGTGGCCGATGTGGACGCTGCACATTGAGTTCCGCGGCATCGATGCAGCTGTCGAAGACTGACTCGCCGAGTTGCAAAGCCGCCGCCTCTACCAACGCGTCGAAGTTCGAGGTCACCGCCAGGTTGATGGCACCGCAGGAGAGGAAGTCTCCCAAGGCCTCGTGTCCCCTGTTCGGACTACCACCAAAACGATCCCACGGAACTAGCCTCGGTATGAAGATCTTGCGGAGCTCATTCTTCCCGTAGAAGAACTCAGCCATCGCGCCCAAGTCTCCGATTGCGGTGTCGGGGAGCGTCTCACCGAACTCATCAACATAGCGCTCGGCACAGATCGCAGCGACCGCAGCAGCGCTCGGTAGCCTGCTCGGATCGGCCATGGACAGCCCAGCTCCGCAGAACACGACCAGATTGTCGGCCTCTATCGAGTTGAGCAGCCTGGTCTTGAGGTTGTCGTCAAGCATCTAGGGACTCTTGCCAGAGAGCCAGTCTCGGCGGAGGTTTCGCATGGGCGCTCCCTCTTGGCTCGGGGTTCCTGCGCCGATCCTAGCGCAGGGCTCTGTTCACTCCCTGCCATTCCTGGCGTTTGCTGAAGCGCCGCTCTTCCCCTCGGCTGCGGCCTCCAGTCTCGCTCCGCCGCCACGATCCCGCCAGGCCCCTCCCCTGCCTCTCCCGACCTGGCACGCCCGCGGCTCTTTCGCTCGACCTCCAGCCTGACCTCGGCGGGTGGGCTCTAGCTCATCGCCGTTCCGGCTGCCTCTCAAGCCTGGGTGAAGAGGCAGCAATCGAACGGAACGACGATGACCAAGAGCCACCACAACCGACCCACTCACCACAACGGCCCAGGGATGGGCAGAAAGGAAAGCGAATCATGCTCAACAAGATCCTCCTCATCGGAAACCTCGCCCGCAACCCGGAGGTTGGCAACCGTGACAATCCCCGCACCGCTTTCACCCTCGCCACCGACCGCTGGTGGTACTCTGACGGCGAGCGCAAGGAGACCACCGACTTCCACCGCGTCGTCGCCTTCGGCTCCCAGGCCGAGCGCACCGCAGACCTCACGAAGGGCCAGCTCCTCTTCGTCGAGGGGCGTCAGCAGACCCGCCAGTGGCAGGACGGCGACGCCAAGCGCTACATCACCGAAGTCATCGCCGAGCGCATCGAGATCCTCGAGCGCTCCGATGAAAGCGACGACTGAAACCTCCCGGCGGGGCGTCCCTGCGGCGCCCCGCCTCCCCCTCTCGCCAAGGAGGGAACCCGTGACTCACGACACTTTCGTCGAAGTACTCGGCTCCGCCGCGGCGCCATCCGCTCGCGTTCCGCGCGATGGAGCCGCCAAGACAAGACGTCCACTGGCCTCGACCGCCATCCACGAGGTGTTCGGGCTTCTCTGCCCGAACGACCTCCTCCGCGCCGCCGGCGGTCCTGCGGCCGACCGGCGACTGCCTCCCGTTACGTTGCTCAAACCCTCCTGAGCTCGGCAATCAGATCGTTCGTCGCGCTCGGGAGGTTCCGGCGAACCACCAGTTCGTCGATCAACCGTAACGGCATTGCGCCAGCAGCTCGCAGCATTTTGAGTTCTAGAGAGGGCGGCTCTTGCGGCGTGAGAGCCCCGTGCAGCGCTACTGCTGCAACGTTCCCGTCGGCGTTGGTGGCGAGGATCGGCACGGCGACTCGCTGACCGCTATCTAGTCCGACGGCATGGTCACGGCGGAAGCTCATGTCCGGCAGGTCCTGCCGCTGAAGATCCTCATAGAGGCGATCCGTGGCCTTCGCCAGGACCTCGGCTTCTGGGGCGGGAGTAGTCCCGTAGAGTAGAAACCGCATCAGGCTAGCGCCCAAGTGGCGATCTAGCAGCTCGTGCTCGAACTTGTTCTTGTAGCTCCGTAAGCATCGGTAACACGAGCGATCGCATCCATCCGCACAGTCCTCGAGGATCTCCAGAGCAGTCTCGAAGACCGTAGAGCCCAGATCGCCAACGCTCCGCGCAAATCCGGCTCCTCCGGGAAGAGTGTCGTATAGATAGATTTCGGCTTCTCTTCCCTCTTGCCCGGCTGCTGTCAGAGCCGGCCGAAACTCCGCCTGAAGCTCCCTCGCCTCAAGTTCGAGATGCGAGCAACCGGCTTGAGAGATCGCCTCGCTCAACGTGCGAAGCGCTATTTCTGTGGACAGGAGCCCCGGCAGCAGAACGACCGGAGGATCGACAGCGAGAGAGATGAGCAGAATATCGGTGATGAAATCGGTTCCTAGCACGAGGCCGTTTGTGGCGCGTTCCCCTGAGCACTGCGGCTCCCGCTCGTCAGGAAACGGCTTCCTATGCACGCCCGCCACCAAACCTGTCGTTGTTACCGTGGGCTCAATGCGGCCACACTTCGTGCAATAGGAGTAGCCCTTCCGCCTCGGCCCCCGGTTCGTGACCAGGAGATGCTCGCGAAGGAAGTTGATCCGAAGTCTCGGGTTTAGCTGCCGCCAGGCGGCTTCCTTGCTTGGCGTCTGGAGCATCAGCTTCGCCCGGGTGGCCAAACTCCGAGCCGGCTGATCGTCCGGTGACGTTCCCTCCTCGACATCCACTGGATGGGCGAAGCCTGGCGGTCGCATCCACTGGCGGGCTGGACCCAAAGTCTCAACGCCTCCGCAGGCATCGCACTTCAGAGACTCCCCTTTCGTTCCGTCATCCAGGTCGACGGTACGCGCATAGCCGCACACTTGGCACTCGTAGTACAGCTGGCGTGAGTTCCACGCCTGATAACGCTCCTCGGCCAGCGGTGAGTAGACTGCCCCGCTGGTCCAGAGTCTTCCTGCAATCCAGATCTCCTTCCCGGGAGCGTATTGACTTAGTGCAACCGCTAAGCCTTGGGAGGGCGTGAACCGGTGCACGTGCCTGTACCTCGTCGAGCTAGCCTGGTCGAAGACGTAGAAAGTGGCTACATCGGTAGGGAACGCGTACCTCGGCAACACCCCCTTATATAGGAGCCGTCCCAGGAGATCTCCACTCGGTCTATGAAGGTCGGAGGTCTCCTCGCCCTCCTCGGCCTGTACCTCGCTCCCGGTGAGGTCGTCCTCCCCAGCTGTACCATTTGTGCCGTGCGAAACACCCTCCGATCCCAAGTACTCAATGGCACTGTCAACCACCTCGACCGTCTCTTCCACGAGTGAATCGAGCAGGTGGGATCGGTCTGCAGGTGGCATCTCGGTGGGAAGCCATGAATCCACTTCACGAACGAGCGTGTCTTCTTGATCCCGGAGCCAGCTGGCAAAGTCCTCTCTGTTCAACACCGACTTGGGATTGAGGAAATCTGCGACGCTGCCCAAGACAGCGAAGAGCTGGGGTTGATCCTCCGGATCGATCGCTGGCAGCTTCTGCTGGTGGTAGCGCTGGAACAAGTAGGCGGTAACGTGTCTCCGCGCAATCTGCCTGTTGTCCAAGACTAGCTTCGGATCATCGACAGCGCCTCGAATCATCTGATCAGGATTGGCGAAGTAGTGCTCGTCGTGACTGTCAGCACTGCAGAAGGAGACGACCGTGGCGACTCCGTCGCCGCGGCGCCCCGCTCGCCCTGCTCGCTGCTGGTAGTTCGCGCGCGCCGGCGGCATGTTGCGCAGCGACACGCCCAGCAGGCTGCCGATATCGATCCCGACCTCCATCGTAGTAGTACAAGAGAGGACGTCAATGGCCCGCCTTGTGCTGCCCGCTCCCTGACCGAGATCGACGTCCTGGAACAAGAGCTCGTTCTCCTCTGCTTTGGAGAACACATCGGCCGACTGCGCAACATTGAGCTGGGCGGTGTGCTCCGCCGCAATTAGAACCATCGGTGGAGACGCGGGCGTGGCGAGTGCTGCGAGAGTACTGGAACGGTAGTAGCCCTTTCGTGCCACGAAGACCGGGTCGTCGATTGGCTCGATGACTACGAGTGTTGAGCGACCGCACTTGAAGCAGTCAGACGCTCCCGGAAACGGCCTCTGAGTCGTCCGGCACGTTTGGCAGTATGCCCATTCGCCTCCGAGGCACAAAGAAAGCTCCGCCCCTCGCAGCTTGTGCTTTCGCGGAGCCACCTCCTCTGTGAACCACCGGAGGAGTCTTGGCAACCACTCGCGGGTGAAAACACGTTTCCCCTGAGTGGTTCCAAGGAACCGTTCAAAAGCCGCGAACTTTCCAGAATGCGGACGAACCTCCGTCTGCCACCATGCCTGCGGCATTCCCCTAAGCCAGAAGCCCGATCTGCTCCAACAGCCGAGCCACAAACGGGCGAGCGCCACGCGCGCCTCCGGCGTCTCCGCGAGGTTGGGGACGCTCGGCAAGCCGCGAATTGAATCCTCGTGATCCGATGTCTCAGCCAAGGAAGCCAAGGCCAGGGACTCAAGACCGTAGTACCTATGGAGTAGGCATTCCTTCATGGAGCGCAGCAACGAACTTGGCGGATCACGCAGGATCACTCTCCTCCATAGCCGCAGCAGCTCACTGTCGCTGTCCAGAACGCCGGCTCCCATCGCGTCCTCAACGAGTTGCTCTTCCTCAAAGGTCTCGCCCTCCCTGAGTTCGGGACGAAGCCTGACACCGAGTTCGCTCGCCGCCACGAGGACCGCGAGGTAGAGGTCTTCTAGCGACAGCTGCGGCGCTAGGCTCGTGCCAGAGAGTCTCTGGAAACCGTGCACGATTAGCGGCCGCATTGCGTCGCGCATGGAATACGTCTGGAGGTTCGGCGCAAGGCGGGCGGCCGTTTGTCGTGAGTCTGAAAAGATCAGGACCTTGCGGCCCCGCAGCGGCGCGAAACTCGAAGCAGGGACAGGGCGAGGGGGTTGTACCTGAACCTGTCGAGCCAGAAGAGCTTGAAAAGGCTGGTCTCCCTTCGTCTGATGATCCTGTACCGACGAACGTCCAAAAGAAGCACCTTCCCCACACACTGCGCACGGCCGGAACTGCCCGGGACCGCAGTTGGACCCGGCCGACTGCGTGTCACGGTTCTCGCGGACAAAGACCTGACGAACCCGCGAGCCTAAGGAGGGAGGATTCAGGCGACCCGTCACGAGGTCGTAGTCCGCTGGCTCGACTTCATCCTGTCTCACTGGAGTTTCGAGCAAGAGGTCGAGTGGTTCTAGTTCATCAAACTGCCTGTCGGTCGTTTGGAACGCTCCCCCGGGTTCAGCCCATAGGAACGTTGGCAACTCTAGGTCGTTTGTGTATGCCCGGCCGTACGCTGCGCCGCAGTTTCTGCATGTGAATAGCTCCAGGACCTGACTGCCACACTTGCAGTCGTCCCGCGGTTGGCTGTACAACCGTCCCAGTACTCCCGAACGCTCCGACGAAGACAGCGCCGAACAGTCGGGGTCCATACATGCCCAGAGCCCTGCCAGACCCCTGAAGAACCCGTGGACACGGCAGGGAATCAAGCTGGGGGTATCGAGAGATCGTCGTGCGAGGCTCCCAAGGGAGAGAAGAGCTGTGACCGCGGCATCCGTGCCTTCCGAGGACTCTTCGCCGAATACCTCGCCGCCCAACTGGTCGACAGCCACAGCAGCCTGCATCGTTAGATCGACAAGTCGTGTCATCGGTGCGTAGTCGCATAGTGCATGGAAGAGTGCCGCACTAAGGCCATCCTCCAAACTTGTGACCTTGCGATACTCCAAGAACTCTCGGACGACCTGAGTTCTCTCTTCCTCGGTCTCGGCGGCATAGAAAGCTGCCAGGTCGATTCCCGACAAGATCGCCACGTCCCGAGTCGATCGCTCACCCCCAACATGGTGTAGCGCTAGTTCGCCTGTGATCGTCGCGAAGTCGGACTCGTGCTTGCCGCTAAGGGCCGCGCCAAATCGTGTGGCCTCCGCAGCGTCATCGAAGCTAGCGCTAGTACAAACGACCTGGAGGCGGGCGGGCTCGATACCAAGGCGCATCCTTAGCCGCCGGATCAACAGGGCAACCTCCGCGCCAGCAGCACCACGGTACAGGTGGGCTTCGTCCAAGACGAGAAGTAGATTCTCCCGAGGGTTCTTCTCAAGCCAGTCGCGGCTAGCGTCAAAGATCGGCCTTTCGAGTGGCCGCATCAACATGTACTCCAGCATGGAGTAGTTCGTGACTAGGACATCCGGCGGTGACTCGTGCACCTCGTGTCGAGTAAAGAGCTCCGGGTCATCCGGATCGGCGACGCACCGCTTGAACGCGCCGGTCTTGTCCTTCCAGCGTGTGCCCTTCGCTCCGAACCAACTCGCGAGATCCGCCTTTGACGGCCACTTCCCGCGTTCGCGAAGAGCCGCGAGTAGCTCCGCCGAAGACTCATGCGTCGGTGAGTCCGGGTCCCGTGCATCCTCGAGGATTCGGACGTAGTAATCGCCGATCACCGCCAGTCGAGTGCTGTCCTTCTTCGGCGTGCGCACTCCTGGGTATAGCGTCCTGCTCGTGTACCGCGCGAAGCGCGCTGGCCGCCCTGCCCAAGCGGCGAATCTGCCTTTCACTCGTGGATCGCCGAAGAGCAACCGCAACCGGGACAGCTGGTCGTTAACGAGTGCGTTCATGGGATACAGGACGATCGCCCGCGTCGCGGCGGTAGCACCGAATCCCTCCCCGTTGGACTGGGCCTCTGCTGCCAACTTGCCAAGGATAGGAAGCAGGAAACACTCGGTCTTACCGGAGCCGGTACCGGTCATCACCATGAGACTACGGCCCTGTCCGAGAACGGCTCTTAGCGAATCCGCCTGATGTTGATACGGCGGATCATGAACTCGCAACGGGAGCCCATCCGAAGCGCTGCTCAGAGCGGCCAACAGGTCCAGAGTGCCGGAGTCGAGACCGAGCGACGCAAAGGGCTCACCTTGCTGGTAGACGGGCGTGCTTTCCACGTAGGGCCGTTGGTGGATCGCGCCAGGCTCGTTGAGAAGCGCTCGACGCTGCGCGACGAGACTCTCGTTGCTGATGTGGTAGGTGGCCTCGATGTAGTCGCGCAGGGCTCTGCGCAGTTCATCGACAGTCTGTCCGATAGTAAGGCTCATGGTGCAAGGGTCCCTTTGGCGCCATCTTGTGCCGCTTCGACTAGCCAGAAATGCTCCCGCGCAAAGCGTAGCTCTTCATCCAGCTCGGCAAGAGGAAACTCGTAAGAGAAAAGACAGCCGGCCGCTGGTCCAGGTGACCCCACGGCGTCCCACCGGCGTCTTGCCCAGGCCGGGAGTGGCGAGAACATCTCGATCGAACCGAGACCACGGTCGCCCCTGCTGACGCGAATCTGCTGTGGCTGGCCGAGAGTGGCGTCGATCGCAGACTGAAGGTGCCATGCTTCATCGCAACCGCGATTCGTTTCACCTTCAACGGGGAGATCCACGAACCTCTCAGGGTTTCCATCTCTCAGTTCGACGTAGCACCAGAGATCGGCGCCATACGCCTGGGGGCGTCGGCCTACAAACCTGCCTGATGCGGTGCCTGGCTCCACCCAGCGGCCCCTGTAGAAGCGGGAGGGGAGTGATGGATTCAGTACGCGGAGCCCTACGATTTCTCCAGATGGCGGCGCGTTCTCGATCAAATCAGCATAGATCGCAAGATGCTCTTCAGCCGCCATCGGCTCCGGCGCCTGAGTCCATTCGTCGATAGACAGCGTCCGGAAGCCAAGGTCCCCCAGCAGAGCCGTCTCCTCGGCTTCCAGATCGAGGACTACTCGGCGCAGGTAGCGCACTCGCTCGACTCTGTGCTCGAACTCCGTGGGCAGCGGAGAGGTGTCGTCCGGAAGCACGCCAATGAGCAACGCGCTACCGCTCCTCCGGAGAACGTAGGCAGGAGGTGTCAGATAGATGAGTCTCGTGCCTCGCCGTGATGCTTCCGCGCTACTCTCTCGCAATTCCTGGAGGTCGCCGTAGGTCAACAGCGACTCGAGTATCTCCTCGATGTCGCCGGTGTCGACAGACGCCAGGTCACGGAGAGACCTACTCACTTCGGTGATCAACATTCGCGGAGGGCACGGGCACAAGAAGCTGGCGGCGCGTCGAATCAATGCAGCAACGGCTTCAGTCGAGTCGAGTTCAAACTCGGCGGGATTCAATCCAAGACTCTGTAGGGTCAGCTCTCTGAGGCCCGATCGGTCTAGGAGCTTCACGACCAATCCCAACCTGCGTGGGGCCGGCCCAGCCCCGAAGCTGTCGCTACGGTGCTTGCGTCGACCGCCAAGACTAGAAAGCGAGCGCCTCTAGCAAGCACCGGATGTTCGAGGAGCAGAGCGATGCCCGTCTCGAGGCGGCTCCCTCCCCAAGCGCTGAAGTCCACCGGGAAGCTCGCTAGGCGAAGCGCGAATTCCAGCAACCAGTCGATCCCGCTACTTGCTCGTGAGCGAGAGCGCTCCGCCCAGTGCCCGGTGTCACCGACCTGGACTGCCGGGAGCGGCAGCTCTCGTTTCGTGATGGACCGAAACTCCCGTAGCCGATCAGAGGTGCCTAACTCAGCGAGCTCGCGCACGCTAGCGAGGAGACGGTCTGAGAACCGGCTCTCCAGGGGCTTTCGTCCCACAAGGCTGGCAAGCTCGGCCAAGGCGTCCTCGCCGTCCCTGCTCCGAGAGTCGATCTCAAGGCTGGCCCAACGGTCTCCACCGATAAGACCGAACACACGTTGGAGGAATCCCGTCAAGACCTCTTGTCGCCGAATCGCGGAGGTAAGGTCGCCGGACAGCCGCGCACTAGACCAGTGGTCCATAATGCCGATCAATCGCGACAGCCCCTGCACAGACCGGGGACCGCACTCGATGGTGGGGTTCAGGCGTAAAGCCTGAAAGCCCTTGATCTTGTCACTAGCCGAGACAACCACGCCGCGAGAGTGTCCCGCGACCTGGGCCACGAACAGCCCTCCAGCCTTCGGTGCGTACTGGCCCCGAAGCATCGCGGGAACCTCAAGCTCGCGAGCCTTGGCTGGGCTCCCAAAGTCGAATCGCTGCACCGTCAGGCCCTCTCCTGAACCTGTGTCATCCAAGAGCTTTAGCCTGTAGCCCTTTGAAGTGCTATGAACGGCCCAGCGCAGGGGGCTGGCCTCGCGTTCGCAAGCCAGGACGATCTCGCCGAGAATCCCGGTGTCGAACTCAACCAAAATGGACTGCGCGGAGTCGTACGCCCTCTGTGCATGTGGTTGGTGTCGGAACTGGCTAAAGAGCTCGTCCCACTCGGACACACCAAGAGGTAAGGCGAGACCGCGTGAGGTCCATTCAAAGATCGGCTCGGACGCCTCCCTGCCCAAGAGGCTGAACGTCGTCCAGACCCTCTTGTCGCTAGGCCCGCGGAGCGACACAGCGACTTTCCCTTCCCAGAGTTCCTCCAGGGTCGGATTACTCGGGTCTACCTCCACCCAGAGAGCTGCATGGCTCTGAACGCCGGCCGACCAATCGCGTGGGTCGCGGATAGCGACTTCGAGATCGCCTGATTCAACCACTGGGCCGGAGTGCGAATCCGAATAGGACGTGACGCGCACTCGGTGAACAGCTGCCGAGGTGCTCGATAGTTGAACGAGGACCGGATCGCCCAACGTTGGGTGAACTTCCAGTGGAGGTTCGAGGAGTTCGTCCAGATTCTCCAAGCGAATGCGGTGTACATCGTGATCGGCCTTGATACCGATGCAAGCCGGATGTGAGGCCACCCACTCGACACGTCCTTCGCCGTCCCAGGAAGCCGCGGGCAGTCCTACTGGGTATACCTCGAGCTTCCTGACCGCACTCAACCCGAGTTCTGCGAGGTTCCGAGCAACGTTGGCGTCTACGGCCTCCGGGAGGGCAAACATCGCGGCCCAGGCGCCCTCGCATTCAAGCCCAATCGGCTGAGCCCAGTTCGCTGGCTCAATGGGCCGGTCCGAGCAGATGATGTAAGAGCCGCCAGGGCGGACTATCCCGCTCTTGACCTCATGAGCTAGACCATCTCCGCAGATCTTGGTGAGCCACCGCGGACCTGGCCTCAGCATCGACTCCGCGCTCTGCACCCACGACGCTTCTCCCGAGCCGGTTTCGAAGGTGACGAGAACTTCACGCGCCTGCGGCCATCGAGCCAGGCGCACACGCCTTCGTCCGAAGAGGAAACCGCTACGGGGGACGGGCGACCCCAAGGCGCCAGCCACTCTACAGCGCGAACTGCTAAGTACCTCGGCGATCCCGGGGAACCGGTGCCGTAGGTGGGAAAGATCCGGAAACTCAAGGAAGACCAGCCAGCGGCCATCGTCGTCTGGGCGGAGAAGGAGTCGAGGCTCCATGCCAAGTAGCTCAACGGACTCTCGAGGAAGCCCGCGATCCAAGATCGCCGGATCGGGAGGAGAATCCGGCCGAGCCAACCCCCTTAGCTCGAGCCGCTGGCTCGCCGATGCCTTTGCGCGGCGCAACCAGTGCCTTGCACGTCGCTCACGCTCGAGGTCCTGGCCGATCCGCCACAGAGTCTCTGGCAACACGCGAGTCCGCGTCTCTTCATCTTCAGGTAGAAGAAGTGCCGTGGCTATCTGTCCCACCAGTCTTCTGTGTTGAGCCAAGTGCTGGAACCGTGAAGAGGCGTCCCAGCTTCGAGCTTGGATGAGTTCACCCAACGCCGTTGGATCTCGTAGCACCGTCGAGTTGAACGAATGTCGCAACTCGTAGAGGACTCTCGCAAGATACCGCTGCAGATCACGAGGCAGAATCGCGTGCGTTATCGGCCAGCAGATGATCGTGAAGTGGTCTGCCCACGCACCCGCAGGCCGGACTCCTCCGTACCTCCGACGAAACCGCACGAACCACTGCCGAATCCACGCCCTCTCACCCTCAGAACGCCAGTGAGGTGTCTTCTCCTCAAACGACTGCCAATACTCAGCTCCCGAGTATTCGTAGCCTCGCTCCGTGGCGTAGACGAGCCACGGGAGCCAGTTGCTGTCGACGATCGCACCCGCGGCGGCGGCGGTGCGCACGTCTCTCTCGAGGATCTCTATTTCCTCAGAAGAGAGACCGTGCTCCAGAGCGAACACACCTCTCCGCCCTTCGAGCCGCTGCTCGGCCAGCTCCTCGAAATGATCAGCGAGGCGGGATGTCCAATCGTCCAGGCTCACGCTACCCAGCAGACGAGCTGCTCTCGTTCGGCCCCAGGCCGCACTGCAGGCTTCCAGTTTGAATGAGATCCCACAGGTCGTCACGGCTCCACGCCTCGAACTCCGGCCGCCGTTCTGCGCGGGGGATGATCCAACGATCGAGCGCTTGCCTGCTCACTTCGTCGACCGATAGAAGACCGCGGTAGACCGGGCGAGTGACATCGTTGCGGAGAAACCTCTCAGCGTTCATCGCAAGACGGCTGATGAACACCTGCCGCCCGATTCCATGACGGAGCACGTTCGGATTCACCCCGAGCAACTGAAGGGCCGTGCGTATCGTCCGAAGACGCCAGTTCGGGCCGTGGCCGAACTTGTGCCCGTTTGCGTAGTCGTGGTTCCGCGACTCGAGGTAGCGCCGCATGTCCTCGAATAGGTCGTCAGGTACGTGGAAGTGTCCCCACCCTTTCGTGAAGCCCACTGGCTCGAAGTAGGGTGTTGAAGCCAGCTTGAGACGGTTGTAGACCGAAGATCGCCCCAGGGCGGAGCTCGTGGTGACCAACGCAAGGGACGCCCTCTTCTTAGCCCGCGAGATGATTCCCCGCGTGTGCCCGTACTTCCTGGCGAAGAGGCCTCGAATCTCCTTCGTCCGAACTAGACACGCCATGAGCTTGCCACCCAGCAGCCGGTTGTACGGAGGGACCGAACCGAGCACGTAGGCATCCATGATGTGAACAAGGTTCTTCTCCCTCTGCTTGCTAGTCCAGCCAATGGCCTGATCGCGCACGTGGAGGTTGAAAACCGGATCACCCAGCGCCAGGACGCCGATGATCTTGTCGTTGTTGTCGTCCCAGACGATAAACCTCATGCGACGACCGTAGCCACGTGAGACGGGGATACTCCAGGTGAGGGTGGCGAGCCGAAAGAGATCGGACTCGCGGGTGTCAGCGGCGATCGCCTGCAGCCTTGGCTTGATGGCTCGCGGATCTACTTCTGGTCCCGAGGCGAAGTAGTCGAGAAGGTCGGGCGCCTTGGTCGAAAGGAACCGTTGCTCGGCCTGCAGCCGACTCTGACGTTGGCGCTTGTGCATTGCGCGGACTGCGTCCTTCGACGCGGGCGCCGAGCACAACCCACCTGAGGCGTCCTTCTTGAAGCCCAAAGCACGCAGGTGCCTGCGTAGCCGACGCTTGATCCGGGCCTCGAGCGTCAGTAACGGAATCGGCCGACTCACAGCTTGTCCCGATCGAATGTGTGCATAGCTCCGCTCCTCAAGCCCCCCGGCTGACCGCATTTAGGGTACCTCGATTCCCTGATTCTCCCACACATCCGGCCCATCTCCCACACTTGTGGTATATTGCGTCCTCCTACATCTGTGCGAAGGGAAATAGCCATGCTCAACAAGATCACGCTCATCGGAAACCTGGGAGCCAATCCTGCCCTCAGGGACGCCACAGAACACCGGAAGGTCGCCAACGTTCGCCTGGCCACGCGCCGACGCTGGAAGGACCGAGACGGCAACCGGCAGGAGGACACGCAGTGGCACCAGCTCGTCTTCTGGGGCCGGCAGGCGGAACTCGCCAAGCGGCTGCTCAAGAAGGGGCAGCTCGTGCTGGTCGAGGGTCGCCTTAACACCACCAGCTGGCCGGACCGTGAGGACGAGAGCCGCACGCACTACCGCACCGAGGTCGTCGGCGAGAGCTTCCTGATTCTCAGTCCGAAGGACGCTCCGGCGGAAGGCCGCGAGGTCCAGGAGCACGCGGGGTGAGGTGGATCCTCGGTCTCCTCGTGTGGCCGCTCGTCTGGATGCTCCGGATTGCCTTCCGGGGTCGACCCCGCCTGGACCCGCGCTTCCAGTCTCACGTCTTCCGGAGGCGGCGTCGATGGTTCCGGTGGCGACCTTTCTGATTCCGTTCCGAAGCGCGGAACTCGTTTCGGTTCGTCGCGGCGCAACGTTCTTGAGCAGTTCCTCCAGCTCCCACCCGGAGCCCGGAACCCTGCCCTGCTCCCCCCGTCGCCCTACCTCTCATGGAGCGGCAGCGCGACAGGGGTCAAGGCTCGCCGAAGGCGACACGACGTGCTCGGCCTTGACGCCGGCTCGAGCGACTGGCGCTAGGCTCCTCATTCACAGGCGGTTCACTCGTCGCGGTCCGACTCCGTCCCGTGTCGATACCGCTGCCCGCCCACGACGGAGTGACCGCCGCACCGTCCCAGACGACGGTTACCGGTCCGACTCTTCCCCTCCCTGCCCCACGCGCTCTTCGTCCGCACACCGCCCCGAGTCCGTGTGTGCGTTCGTTCTTGGAGCGAGCAATGTCAGGTATATACACGGCTCCGCCGCGTCTATCCCTGACCACTCGCCGCTCTCCTCTGGAGCGCGGGCTTTTTCGCAACCCTGGCGGGTGCTCAAAAGGGGAACGCACAGTCCGTGAAGACGACTCGCTCTCCGAAGCGCGCCCGGCGAACCGAGGCGCTGCTTGTGCGTCTCAGCCCAGCTGAGATCCGCACGATCCGAGAGCGAGCTCGCGCCTGCGGCAAGGGGGCTTCGACGTACATGCGAGAGACCGCCCTCGGAAGCGTACCTAGGGCACGGCCTCAGCTCGTCGAGAAGGAGCTCATCTACCACCTGAGCCGCATCGGCTCGAACGTCAACCAGATCGCCCGGTTCGTCAACACGACGGGGCGGCTCGACATGGCCCGAGAGCTCGACCGCGTTCTCGGCAAGCTGACTACGGTTCTCGAGAAGCTCGCATGATCGCCAAGGTCACTCGCGGCTCCAGCTTCTCCGGCCTCCAGGCGTACCTGCTGACCGGAAAGAACGGTCAGGAGACGGACCGCGTCGCTTGGGTCGCCAACCGGCATCTGAACCCCCGCAACCCGGAGCTGGCGGCGATGGAGATGTCCGCGACGTCGGCACGCAACGCGCGGGTCAAAAAGCCCGTCTACCACCTCACGATCAGCCTCTCGCCGGAGGAGCGGCTCGATCGGGAAGCGGTGTCTCAGGTCGTCGACCGGACGCTCCGGGACCTTGGCCTCGACGAGCACCAGGCGCTGATCGTCGCGCACGACGATACCGACCACCAGCACGTGCACGTCATGGTGAACCGCATCCATCCGGAGACGGCTCGGTACTGGCGCGACTCTCACGACTACACACGGCTCGAGCGATCGCTCCGTCATCAGGAGCGCGAGCTCCGGATACGCGAGGTACCTGGCCGGCACTACGCGCTGCCGGATCAGAAGCGGCACCGCGACGTCGAGCTGTCGAGCGGGGACCGGAGGCTCCCGGGTCGGACTGGCGAGCGTCCCTTTGGAGAGCACGTGCGTGAGGTCGCTCGTGCCGATCTCCGGCAGGCGCAGTCCTGGAGGGAACTCCACAAGAGCCTCGCCGACTACGGTCTCCGGCTCGAGAAGCGCGGCCGTGGCATCGTGCTCACCGACGGCGAGCATCGGGTGAAAGCGTCTTTCGTGGATCGCCAGTCGTCGCTCCCCCGGCTCGAGAAGAGACTCGGCAACTACCGCCCGGCAACGCTTGGCCGTGCTCCCGACGGAAGGTCCGAGCGATGGCGGGACATCCACCAGCTTCGCCGGACCGTCGACGGTCTTGTTCGGCAGCGAGATGCCGAGCAGATCGAGAGAGTTGAAGCCGGCCAACGACTCGCAGAGCAGAGTGCGACGCGCGGTCAGCAACGACTCGCGCATCGCGCCGACGTGGCATCGTCGGCGTTGAACGATCGGCTTCAGAAGGTCTACCGCAACCCGGGTAGCGCGCGGACAGCTTTCGACAAGTTCGCGCACACGCACGGTCTCGATCGAGCCATCGGAGAGCTCGCGTCGCAACCGCAACGGTTCGGTGCCCTTCGAGGTCGCGGAGGATTGGTCCCTTCGGCGGTGCGAAAGGAAGCGACGCACGCCGTAGGCTACGCGGCCCGCGCCGCCCGCAACTGGGCGCTCGCCCGGTCCGCTCTCGGCAAGCACACCCCGCTCGGAATGACGGCCGCCACGCTGACGAAGATGGCCAAGGTATCCAAAGGACGCCACCGAGCCACCCTGGGCCGCGCGCCGCGCGAGCTGGCGAAGACTGCGGCGAAGCTCGTCAACCGGCTCGGCTGGAAACTCGTTGCCCGTGCGATTCCGGTGCCGCACCTGCAACTGCTCCAACTGACCCTCTCCCTCGCGAAGAAGGCTGTCGACCTGTCGCTCGACCTCGGAAGAGGACCGGCACGATGAGGCTCCGGCCACGAACGCCCGCTCCCCTACTGCTCGTCTGCGTGGCAGCTCTCGCCGGCTGGTGCGTCGAGGCTCTCGGCTTCCGCGTTAATACGAGCCCAAGTGTTCCAGTCGGCCTCTACCTGATCAGGCAGACGTCGATTACAAAGGAGGGCCTCGTCGCGGCTTGCCTGCCAAAGGCC
Source organism: Candidatus Multivoradales bacterium (assembly GCA_965212505.1). GTDB lineage: Bacteria > Acidobacteriota > Thermoanaerobaculia > Multivoradales > JAHEKO01 > JAHEKO01. The sequence goes on along the minus strand of OZ243123.1, from coordinate 1,940,000 downwards.
GAGGCTGCGGTGGGTCGCGAGCGCGGTTACCTGCGGCGAGGCGAGTGTCCTGGAGGAGCCTCACCCGTCGTGAAGCGCGTCGGAGCACGAAGCGGCGATCACGTTCAGGTGACGACGGACGGGGTGTTCGTCAACGGAAGGCGCCTGCAGGACCCAGCTCCCGCGATCGACTCTCGGGGCCGTTCCCTCGCGTCGGTCGCTACCGGTGACTACGAGCTCGGCGCCGGCGAGCTGTGGCTCTACTCTCCGCACTCGAGCTCGTGGGACAGCCGATTCTTCGGGCCGGTCTCGGTCTCCGCCGTGCTCGGCACCGTCCGGCCGATCTGGGCACGAGCGCCATCTACGGGTGCCGAGCACACTGATTCCCATCAACCCGGCGCGCCATGAAGAAGAGGGCGCTCTACCGCCTGCCCTCTTTCGGCCGGATGGAGTACCGGGCGATGGTCTTTCAGAGCGTCGGGCTCTACCTGCTGGCCGTCGGTCTCCTGGCGTGGTTCTTCACGCAACACTTCGCCCATCAGTTCGCCTACCACCCGGACCTCGGCAAGCCGTGGATCGAAGTACCCCAGCACCTCGCTCGCCTCTTGCTTCTCGTGTCCGGTTGTGGAGCGCTCGCAACGACGGCCTTCCTGTTCATGCGAACATTCCGCCGCGCAGCGGTCCCGGTTCTCTTTCTGAGCTTCGTAAACGGAGCGCTCGCCTTCGGACCGCTCTACACGCCGGCACACATCCTCCTTTGGAGGTGGCGCTACCGGGACGTCCCGGAGCTGGATCCGCTGCTCGCGACCCCGGTCGCCGTGTTGCTGGTGAGCGCCGGCGCAGGCGCGATCGCTCTCCTCGTCTACCTTGGGCACAAGGCCGGTGGCTTCCGCGAGAAGGCGGACACTCACGGCTCCGCTCACTGGGCCGATGATCAAGAGGTTCGTGACGCGGGCCTCCTCGAGGCGGCCAAGGGTTTGCTCTTGGGGATCTGGCCGGAAGGCCGACGGCCTCGCTACTTAAGGTTCGACGGACCCGAGCACGTCTTCGTCTTCGCCCCGACTCGTACCGGCAAAGGTGTTGGGCTCGTGGTTCCCAACCTCCTCACCTGGCCACACTCCGTCCTCGTTCACGACATCAAAGGCGAGAACTGGGCGCTCTCGGCTGGCTGGAGGCGGGAGCACCTCGGCAGCGTGTGCATTCGGTTCGACCCGACAGACGCCGCCGGGACGAGCGCCAGCTACAACCCGCTCTTCGAGATTCGCCGCGGACCCTATGAGGTCCGTGATGCTCAGAATGTCGCGGACATCCTCGTCGACCCGAACGGCGATCGGCTCCGGGACCACTGGGACCGCACGGCTCACGCCCTCCTCGTTGGTGTGATCCTCCACGTCCTCTACAGCGAGCCAGACAAGACTCTATCCGGCTGCGCGAACTTCTTGACGAAACCGAAGCAGCCGATCGACGACACCTTGAAAGCGATGATCAAGGCCGAGCACGATCCCGCCGGCGAGATGGACTGGCGTGACCCGGGCGATGGGCAACCCACCAAGACCCACCCCGTCGTTGCGAGCGCCGCCCGCGCTCTCCTCGACAAGTCACCCAACGAACGGAGCGGTGTCCTCTCGACCGCCCTCACGTTCCTGGACCTCTACCGCGACCCGATTCTGGCCGCGAACACGGCGACGAGCGACTTCACGATCGAGGATCTGATGCATCACGAACGGCCCGTAAGCCTCTATCTCACGGTTCCGTCGTCGGACCTGAACCGCACCCGGCCCCTGGTGCGCATGATTCTGAACCAGGCCCTTCGGCGCTTGACTGAGAAGATGACCTTCGCGGGCGGCCGGTCAGTACCGCACTACCGCCATCCACTCCTCCTGATGCTCGACGAGTTCCCGGCGCTCGGCCGCCTCGCCTTCTTCCAGGAGAGCCTCGCCTACCTCGCCGGCTACGGGATCCGCGCGTTCTTGATCACTCAGGATCTCTCGCAACACTACGGCGTCTACGGCCGAGAGGAGTCGATCACCGGCAACTGCCACGTCCGGATCGCGTTCGCCGCGAACAAGCCCGAGACCGCGGAGCTGCTGAGTCGCATGGCCGGCGACATGACCGTCCACATGGAGCAGCGTTCGTTTCGCGGCGATCGCTTCGACTTGGTGCTCAACAAGCAGTACGTCGCTCAGCAGCAGATTCAGCGGCGCCTCATCACCCCCGACGAGGCGATGCGACTGCCCGACGACGACGCATTGATCTTCGTCGCCGGGCACCCGCCTATCCGGGCCACCAAGATCCGCTACTACGCTGACCGAGCTCTGTCTGAGCGCGCCGCCGAGCCGCCACCGCCATCCTCCGATGCGCTGCCGCGCCAACCGGAGTCTTGGAGTCCTCCAGCGGTCCACGAGAACACCGAACCTCCGCCAGCAGAAGTGGTCGCGGAGGCTCCGGAAGCCCCGGCCGAGTAGCCTCGGCCAGCTCACCTTGACAAATCGCACGTCCGTAGTACTATCTCCTACTAATGTGGTACTCGGGCACAGCGGCCAGCCTCGGAGCGGTTGAAACCGACGACCGCCACCGGCGCTCGTTGCTACGCGAACTGGGCGACGTCGTCGTCCAAGCGCTTTCCGACGACGACGTGACCGAGGTCATGCGCAACGCCGACGGTCAGCTGTGGGTTGACTCGCGCTCCCGCGGTCTCGTCCGTGCCGGTGCCGAAATGTCGGCGCCCCAAGCCGAGAGTCTGCTCTCGACCGTCGCTGGACTCCTGGATCGCATCGTCAACGATCGCCACCCGATTCTCGAGGCCGAGCTACCACTCGATGGAAGCCGCATTGAAGGCCTGCTGCCGCCGCTGGTTCCCTCCCCGGTCTTTGCCATCCGGAAGCGAGCGGCACAGGTCTTCACCTTCGATGACTACGTGGCAGATCGAATCCTGTCGTCGGACCAGGCGGACATCCTTCGCGGGGCGATCGTCGACCGCCAGAACATTCTGGTCTCCGGCGGCCCCGGAAGTGGCAAGACAACCTTCACCAACGCTCTCCTCCGTGAGATGGAGTGGCTCGCGCCGCGGACCGAGCGTCTGGTGCTTATCGAGGACACCTACGAACTGCGCTGCCAGTCGGCGAACCACGTCACCTTGCACACGACCGAGGAGATCACCCTCCGAGATCTCGTGCGGGCGGCGATCCGCCTGCGCCCCGATCGAGTCGTGATCGGTGAGGTTCGCGGTGCGGAAGCGCTCGATCTTCTCAAGGCTTGGAACACGGGCAATCCCGGTGGGTGCGCGACGGTCCATGCCAACAGCGCCGAGGACGCTCTCGATCGTCTCAACCAGCTCGCCCAGGAGGCCGGTGTTCCGACCCAGGCCCGGCTCGTGGCATCGACCGTCGATCTGGTGGCGCATATGGAACGCGCTGGCAGCCGTCGCCGGGTGCATGAGCTGGTTTCCGTTCACGGGCTGGGTGCCCAGGACGAGTTCCTGATCGAGACGATCGCAGAACCACCCATCAAGGAGGAAGACCGATGACGCCCCATCTCCGAAGCACATGTTCCGTTGTCTGCATGCTGGTTTTCACGGCCTTCTTCGCCACCGCCGCCGAGGCCGCCGTCTCCGGGCCCGCGATGCCGTGGGACGAGGGGCTCCAAGCGCTGATCGACAACCTCACCGGCACCGTGGCCCGCCTGCTCGTGATCGCGGCGATCGTGGTCGCCGGTCTCGCCTGGGCCTTCACCGAGCACGGTACCGGCGGCCGCAAGGTCTCGCAGATTGTCTTCGGCGGAGCGATCGCTCTCGCCGCGGTGACCTTCCTCGCCGCCCTGGGATTCGACGGAGCGGTGTTTTGAGGCATGGCGACTTGACGACCCCGCTCCATCCGTCGCTCGTCCGCCCGATTCTCCTGGGCGGCGCCGAGCGGGAGCTGGTGCTGATCAACGTGATCCTCATCGTGGTGCTCGTCCTGGGTGTGGGTCCGCACCCGCTCACGTTCGTGCTCGCTCTTGCCCTCGGAACGATCGGGCATTCTGGCCTCGTCCTCGCGGCGCGCTTCGATCCGCAGATCTGGCGCGTCTACGCGCGGCACGTCGTGTATCAACCGTTCTACCCGGCGCAGGCTCGGTTCGACGCGCCGCTGGCTCCGGTTCACGCCTTCAACACGGCCCCACGGTAGCGATGCTGCTCCGTGAGCACAGGCGGAAGCCGAAGGGACTGGCCGATCTCCTACCCTGGGGAGCTTTGGTGGCACCCGGCGTGGTCGTCAACAAGGACGGGAGCTTCCTCGCGGGCTGGAGCTATCGCGGACCCGACGTCGACTCGGCAACACCAGCGGAGCTCGTCACCCTCACCCGGCATCTCAACGCCGCGCTCCTCCCTCTCGGGAGTGACTGGATGCTCCAGGTCGATGCTGTCCGCTCGCCCGCAGCGGAGTATCCGCCGGCCGGAGCGTTCCCCGACCCGGTGACCGATCTCATCGACCAGGAGCGCCGCCAGCAGTACGAGACGGCAGGCCGGCATTATGAAACTCGATACCGGCTGCTCCTCACCTATATGCCGCCCCGCGAGGCGACTTCCCGTGCGACACGGTGGTTCATCGAGGGCGACGAGCGGCGCGGCGTCGACTGGCCAGCACAGCTCGAGCTCTTCGGGCGCCGGCTCGACGACTTCGAGGATCTCCTGGAGACACGGCTGGCGCTCGAACGGTTGGGCTCGGCCGGCCTGCTGCAGCACCTTCATTTCTGCGCGACGGGCCTGGATCACCGCGTCGCCCCACCCGACCCACCGTGCTACCTCGACGCCGTGCTCGCAGACCAGGACTTCTGTGGTGGCTTCGCACCACGTATCGGCCGGCTGCGGATCGCGCCCGTCGGGATCACGGGATTCCCGGCCAGCTCTTCACCGGGCATGCTCTTTTTTCTCGATCGCCTCGCCGTCCCTTACCGATTCTCGACCCGGTGGCTGCCTCTCGACGCGGAGGCGGCCGCCCGGCACATCCGGCGCTACCGGATGAAGTGGTGGCAGAAGCGTCGCGGTATGGCCGGGCTCGTCGCCGAGGTTCTGAGCCCTTCGAGTCACCGGCGTCGCGTCTTCCCGAACAAGGATGCGATGCGCATGGCCCGGGACGCAGATCACGCGATGGCGGACGCCGCATCCAACGAGGCGGGCTACGGGTACTACACCCCGGCCGTCCTTCTCATGGCCGAGGCGAGCTCCGATCTCGACGAAGCCGTCCGGATCGCCTTGAAGGAGCTCCGGAACCACGGCTTCGGTGCCCGGCTCGAGGAGGTCAACGCCATCGAGACCTACCTGGGGAGCCTTCCGGGCCACGGATACCCGAACGTCCGGCGCCCGCTCGCGAGCACCCGGAACCTGGCCGATCTTCTCCCCGCGACGAGCGTCTGGTCCGGGCTTCCAACCAACCCATGCCCCGCCTTCCCGGAAGGAAGCCCGGCTCTCCTTTCGGCTGCGACCAGCGGCTCGACGCCGTTCCGGCTCAACCTCCACGTCAGCGACGTCGGACACACGCTTGTGATCGGCCCAACGGGCTCGGGCAAGAGCACTCTGCTCGGCCTCATTCAGGCGCAGTGGTTTCGCTATCCGGACGCCCAGGTGTACGTATTCGACAAAGGGGGCTCGGCCATGCCGCTCGTCAAAGCGGCCGGCGGCCACCACTACGAGATCGCCGCGGAAGCGATCGACAGTCTGAGCTTCTGCCCACTTGCCGGGATCTCGGACGGACGCGAGCGCTCGTGGGCGGCCGATTGGCTGGAGGTCCTGCTCGACCTCCAAGGGGTCACCTTCACTCCTCGGCACCGCGCGGCCATTCAGCGGGCGCTGGAACTCCTAGCCGACGGGCCAGAACCTACGCTCACCGACCTCGAGATCCGTCTCCAGGACGGTGAGCTCCGTGAAGCTCTGCGGCCCTACACCTTGAAGGGAGGCCTCGGCACCCTTCTCGACGCTGGGGAAGATGGACTCGTAGACGACGGCTTCCAGGTCTTCGAGATGGGCCATCTCATGGAGCTCCGCGAGAAGGTGGTCGTGCCGGTCCTCCTCTACCTCTTCCACCGGATCGAGCAACGGCTGGACGGTCGTCCGACGCTTCTCGTGATCGACGAGGCCTGGACGTTCCTCATGCATGGCCTCTTCGCCGACCGCATTCAGGCCTGGCTCAAAGAGCTGAGGAAGAAGAACGCGGCCGTCGTCTTCGCCACCCAGAGTCTGGCCGACATTCACCGCTCCGAGAAGCGCTACGTCATCTACGAGTCCTGTCCGACGAAGATCCTGCTGCCCAACCCCGAAGCGGCAGCCGAGCATGGCGCGGCTCTCTACCGCGAGATCGGCCTGAACGAGCGAGAGATCGAGATCGTCGCTTCGGCCGTGCCGAAACGCGAGTACTACTACACCTCTCCCCTCGGCCGGCGGCTCATCGACCTGACTCTCGGACCCGTCGCTCTCTCGTTCGTCGGAGCAACCGATAAAGAGAGCCTGCGGCGAATCAACGAACTGTCCACGACCGAAGGTGCGACCTGGCCGCGTGTGTGGCTCGCCGAGCGTGATCTCGGGCCTTGGGCCGATCGGCTACCCGCAAAAAAAGAGGAGATCGCAGCATGTTCCTGAATCGAACACCACTCAAGGCCCTCGCCGCTGGAATCGTCGTGCTCGCGCTCGTGGCCCCTTCCCCACTTCCCGCCCAATGGGCCGTGATCGACGTCGCCAACCTCAGCGAGAACATCCTGCAGGCCGCGCGTGCGCTCGAGCAGATCCAGCATCAGATCGAGCAGCTCGAGACGATGTACCGGAACCTCGAGCGGATCGCCGATCCGAGCTGGCGTGACCTCCGCGACTGGCTCGCCTACATCGACGACCTGATCCGCCAAGGTGAAGCCCTCGCCTACTCGCTCGAAGAGCTGTTCTCCGTCTATCGCGAAGTGTTCGCCGGCGCCGTTCCAATGGAAGAGCCGATCTACGAGGAGGTGTTCGGCGAATGGACAGCGACAACCCTCGACACGCTGGCTGCCACCCTCGATGCCGTGAGCGCCCAGGCGGCCGACTACCTGTCGACCCAGGAGCAGCTCGCCGAGCTGCAAGCTCTGGCCGATGGAGCCGAGGGGAACCTCGAAGCGTTGAACGTCTCCAACATGCTCCAGGCCCACGTCGGCCAGGAGGTCGCCAAGCTCAACCAGGTCCTGGCGGCGAGCGTCAACGCGCAGAACGTCTACTGGGGGTATCGCTTGAATCTCGACGCCAACCGTGAGGCCACACAGCGTTGGGTGCTCGAGAACGGCGACCAACCCTTCCCGCCCTACACCGGTGAAAACGGATCGACCGGCGTACCCGCGGACTGGCCTTTCCCTTGCTTCGGGTGTACCAATTAGGGAACCAACCCAGGCAAGGAGGAAGAACCATGCGAACCACCATCACTCTCTTGACTATCTGCACCAGCGTCCTTCTCGGCTCGTGCTCGGGCTGTGGTGCGAAGGGCGGACCGATCGACTCTTTGAGCGCCGAATCGCCGTCCTCCGAGTACGACGCTCGGTACTGGCAGGCGGAGGCCGAAGACGACAGCCAGACCTGGCAAAAGGCCGTCGAGTTCTGCCGTGAGAACGCCGCGCAGGCGCCTCCTAACTGCGCCGTCGTCCTCAAGGTCGGCTTCATCCACGGGATGGACAAGGCCTTCGGTGGCCCGCTTCCCGAGTCGGGCGACGACGGCGGATCGACAGGCGTTCCGGAAGCGCTCATGGAGAACCTGGATGAGCCTCCACCGGATGACAAAGAGAAGGACGAGAGCGACCCCTAGCGATGCCCAGCGACATCATCAACAACATCGATCTCGCGTTCCAGAGCGTCACGGCGCAGTGGCTCCTGAACCTCATGCCCGTGGCTCAGAAGCTCTTCCTACTCCTGGCGACGATCGAGCTCACCTGGTCGGGCATCTGGTGGGCGATGGCGTCGCGTGCCGACGAGACGGTTCTCGTCAATCTCCTGCGCAAAGTCGTGACGCTGTTCTTCTTCTACACCGTCCTTCTTTTCGCGCCGAGTTGGATGCCGATGATCATCCGCAGCTTCACGATGGCCGGTAGCGTCGCGACCGGGGTCGGAACGCTGGATCCGGGCGAGGTCTTCAACCAGGGAATCACCGTGGCGTGGACCATGCTCAAGACGACGGCTCACTTCTTCCTGGCCGACCTCATCCCGCCCTGGCTCCTCGGTCCACCGATGATCGTCTTCCTGGCATTCATGGTGATCGTCGCGAAGATGCTCATGACGTTGGTCGAAAGCTACATCGTCCTTGGCGGCGGTGTGCTTCTTCTCGGCTTCGGTGGCTCTCGCTGGACCGTCGGTTTCGCCGAGGGCTACCTGATCTATGCCTTCCGAGTCGGCCTCAAGCTCTTCGTCATCTACCTGCTCGTCGGCCTCTTCACCACCATGACCAATACCTGGTACGACACGGTCAAAGACGAGTTCCTGCTTCTGAATCCGATTCCGCTCTTCGAGATCATGGGCTCCTCCTTCATCTTCGCGGCCCTCATCTGGAAGATCCCCGACCTCGCTGCCTCGATGATCAGCCACCGGGCCGGCAACCTCGACCGTGCGTACGGGTCCGAATGAAGAGTCAGAGGCGCATCGAGGCCGGGAAGACGGTCGATCCCGCGTTCCTCCGCGCGCGCGGAGAATGGAACGACCGATTCCACGGCCTGGCCCGAGGTAAGCGGAACTGGCAGATCGTGGCCTCGGCGCTCTTGCTCTCGAACACCGTGCTGGCCGCCGCCCTGGCCTGGCAGTCGACGCAGAGTCGCGTCACGCCCTTTGTCGTCGAGGTCGATCGTCTCGGACAGGCAGTAGCCTTCGGGCCCGCGGAGCGCCTCCGCAAGACCGACGAGCGCCTGATCCGCTACCAGCTCGGCATGCTGATCAACGATCTGCGAAGCGTCGTCGGTGACACCGCAGCACAGAAAGAACTCCTCACCCGCGCCTACGCCTACGCCCGAGGTCCCTCGGTGGCCTTCCTGCAGGACCACTTTAGCGAGAATAACCCGTTCGAGGTCGCTCGAACATGGCGAGTGAGCGTCGCGCCAAAGAGCATCCTCCGTCTCAGCGAGAAGACCTGGCAGCTTCAGTGGGCAGAGACCCGGCGTACCGTCGCAGGAGCCGACGTGGATACGCGGGTCTGGCAGGCGGTACTCACCGTCGAGGAGGACCCGCCCAAGACAACCGAAGCGCTCCTGCTCAACCCCCTTGGTCTCTACGTCACCGAGATCAGCTGGGCACCCACACTCTAAGGAGGTAGCGGAATCATGCAGATGACCACCCTGCTCGTCGTCTTTCTAGTTCTTACGCACGTAGGACCAGCGGCGGCCTACGGAAGCGGGGACGAGCCCGCCGTGCACGCGGGCACTCGCGCTGCCACCGAACGCGAACGGCCGATCGTCTGGCCCCTCGGAGCGGAGCTGCCGGAGGGCCTTGACCAGCTCTCGCCGGCCGAGCTCCGCGAAGCGATGAGGCGCTACCGTGAGAGCGGCGAGGCAACCGTCGTCCGACAAAGCGATGCCGTCGTCTATCCGTTCAACAAGAGCCAACCCACCGTTCGCTGCTCTCCGCTACGTGCTTGCGACGTTGAACTCCAAGCCGGCGAGATCGTTACCGGCGTCGCTGTCGGCGACACCGAGCGCTGGATCACGAGTCCGCTCGAGAGCGGTAGCCTCGACAACCCGACCCCACATGTGATCGTGAAGCCCAAGGCGTGGGACCTCTCGACCAATCTCGTCGTCGCGACGACCCGCCGCACCTACCACCTCAGCCTCGTGAGCCCGCCGAAGAGCGATGCCGCGATCGACGACAGCGCGTACTACCGCCATGTCCGCTTCTACTACCCACAGGAGCTGGTCCAGTACTGGATGACCGAAAAGCAGGGGCGAAAGCGAGAGGAGGCCCGCCGGCAGGCGGCCATGACCGTCGACGTATCCGCCCTCTCTGTCGACCAGCTCAACTTCGACTACACGATCAAAGGCGACCGAAGGGTGGCCTGGCGACCACAGACTGTCTTCGACGATGGCCAGCACGTCTACATCCAGCTCCCCGTTTCGGCTCACTCGTCGGATCTGCCCGCGCTCCTCGTCGAGGTCGAAGGCGGCGGCATGGGCATCAGCAACTATCGCGTGCGCGGAAACTGGTACGTCTCCGACGGCCTGTTCACTAAGGCTGAGCTCGTCGCCGGCGTCGGCAAGAAGAAGCGCAAGGTCGAGATCGTCAACAACCGGCCGCCGATCGGAGACTAGGCGATGACCGACGAGAAGCAGCCAGCGTCGCCACCACCAGCCGATCTGGAGCTCGAGCCCCAGCCCAAGGTCAAGCGGCTGAACCGCCTAGCCGTCCTGCTGATCGCCATCGTCGCCATCCTCGTTCTCTGGTCCGCGTACTTCGTCCTGAGCAGCCGCCCACCGATCGGTCGGAAAGAGGCCCAAGCGCCGACACCCGCCTTCCGGCCCGATCCACAAACGATCGAGCGGCTGCGTCAGAGCGCACGGACCGCGCCGAGCGAACCGCTCTTCCGTCCGAGAACTCCACCGCTGGCAGTCGCGCCCCAACGCCGAACAACGCCACCGACCACGAGGCGCCCCGACCTGCCCCGAGTACCGATGCATCTCCAACGAGCGCTCGAGGCAGATGTCCTGGTGGTGGGCTTCCAGGCGCGACGGCCGGCCGCTGACTTGACTGGCGCCAAGGTCCCAGCCGGCGCCCCACTGGAGCTCCAACGAACCGAGTCCGATTCGTTTGCGGCCGCCCAAGCCACGCCTTCGAGGCTCTCCGATAGCTTCGACAACGCAAGCGTGAACGGGGATCCGAACCTGCTCGCGCGCAAGGACGAGTTCCTTTTGGCGGCACGGCATCAACAGCGTTCCACCCATCTACCGGTCGTCGTTCAGGAGCCGCTCTCGCCCTACGAGCTTCGGCAGGGCTCCCTCATCCCCGCGGTCCTCATCGCCGGTATCAACTCGGATCTACCCGGGCAGACGCAGGCGCTCGTCCGCCAGAACGTCTACGACTCGACCACCGGACGCTACCTGCTGATCCCACAAGGCTCTCGCTTGATCGGTTCCTACGACAACCGCATCGCCTGGGGACAGAAGCGGGTGCTGATGGCCTGGACGCGGCTCATCTTCCCTGACGGTCGAAGCCTCGACCTCCAGGGCATGCCGGGCGCCGATCTCGCGGCCGTCGCCGGCGCGCGCGACAAGGTCAACAACCACTTCGTGCGAACGTTCGGGAGCGCCATTCTTCTCTCTGCCGTGACCGCCGGGGTCCAGCTCAGCCAGCCCCAGGAATCGGCCGACGGCGGTGCTCCTTCGGCCAGCCAGATCGCGGCAGCAGCGCTGGGCCAGGAGATCGGCTACATCACCTCCGCGATCACCCGGCGCAACATCAACATTCAGCCTACACTTGAGATCCGGCCGGGCTACCTCTTCCACATTGAGGTCACAGCCGACCTGGTCCTTCCGGGACCCTACCCGCGGCCGTAGAGCCCTACGGCCGCGTAGGATTGACGACATCTATGGAACGGCGGTATTATTTGAATTGTAACTGCTCCCCGCTCGACACGCCGCAAGGCCTTGGGCGGGGTTATTTTTTGCCCTCTCCTCATGCCTCGGCCGACTGAACCCCTGCGGGCGGTCGCTTTCTTCGACGGCCAGAACCTCTTCCGAGCGGCAAAGGAAGCGTTCGGCTACGGCTATCCGAACTACCATCCGGTCCGGCTCGCCGAAGCCGTGTGCGTTCTGAAGGAGTGGAAGCTCGAGCAGGTGCGCTTCTACACGGGCATTCCGGACGACCCGAGCGACTCGCGGCGAGGGTTCTGGGACAACAAGCTCGCTCATCTCGGCCGGCTCGGCGTCCACACCTTCAAGCGCGAGACGCGTTACGGCCGTGAGAAGGGGGTCGACCTTCGAATCGCCCTCGACGCCGTTCGTCTGGCTCTCGACCGGGCGTACGACGTAGCCGTCTTCTTCAGCCAGGATCAGGACCTCACAGAGCTCGTGGATGACGTGCTCCGGATCGCACGCGATCAGCGGCGTTTCATCAAACTGGCGTCCGCGTTTCCGGTCAGCTCCAACTCCGAGAACCGGCGTGGAATCGACCGCACCGACTGGATCCGGATCGGCCGCGAGACGTACGACGCGTGTCTAGACAGCCGCGACTACCGGCCCAAGAGGAAGCCCTAGGACTCCCCTCCGTCGCCTCCGTCTATCCTTTCTTGCTCTGCCAGTCAGTCACTCTGACGACCTCTAGCTGAGCTCGTCGTCGCCGCCTCGGCCCCGCCAGCGGAGCTGTCACGTCCTCCGCTAGGTGCTCCTCGCGCGAGAGATCGGCTGCGCTCGCGCCGCACCCCGCTCGGCCTCGTTGCTCCTCAGCTCCGGGTGAAGGAGCAAACGAGACCGAGACGAGGAGACGCAGATGACAAGCCAAGCAAGAGAGAGGAAGACCGGAAAGCCCACGAGGAAGAGAGCCCGGCGGGCTTCGAGCTCAACCAAGCTCGACTCGGTGGCCCGGTACCGGCTAGCTCTAGTCCGCGAGGAAGACACGGCCTACGGAGACCTGTCGCTCTCCCACCCGGAAGCCGTAGCGCGTTTTCTCCAAGAGCAGCTCAACGACCGGCCTCAGGAGGTCATGGCGGCCGTCTATCTCGACACGCGGAATCGCCTGATCGCCTGGCAGATCGCCTACATCGGCACGCTGAACCGAGCCGCATGCGAGCCCCGTGGAATCCTGCAGATGGCGCTCCTGACCAACGCCGCGGGAGTCGTTCTTTCACACAATCATCCTTCCGGCGACCCGTCCCCAAGCGTCGAAGACCTCACCTTCACACGGCGTCTTGCCGAGGCTGGCGACGTCGTCGGGATCCGGCTGGTCGACCACATCATCCTCGGCTCGAAAGATCGCTGGATCTCACTCCGGCAGCGCGGCGGTTGGTAGCCTACGCTAGTACACCTCGTCAGGAACTCTGAGGCAACGGATTCCTCGCGCTGAGACCTATCGTCTTGACCGCTCTGGCGCTACCCAGGTCGTAGGTTCTCCTTCAGAGGTACCAGCTGGTCCGATCCGCACAACGCTTCCGGCTTTGCACGTTGTGTAGTCCACTGGCTGAAGATAGGCCGCACATCCTCCTTGAGGTAGCCGCCGCTTCAAGAGCAAAGTCCCGTCGGCTCCGGCGACTCTGATCCCGGCAACGCGCTTGTCTGAGAGACCGATCATTGTCCCCGCGCAGGGCCCCTTCCCTACCATCTCTGAGCCAGGCGTTTTCGCTCCCACGATCAGGACCGACCCGCCGGGCGTCGCTCCGCGAACGCTGAGGCTCACCTCCCCAGGGCAAGTCCCGGCGACGCTCAGAGAGGGCGCGCCGGACGCGCTGACTCGAGGCGTGTCGGGCAAGCTCAACGGTACGGCGTGCACCTCCAAGCCTCGATACCGGGTCGGCTGGGGGCTGTCACCACGACCGTCCCCCGAAGCGAGGAGCAGAGCATCCCCTTCAGCGTTCTCGAGCCTCCGGTTGGCTACTCTCATCCACTGATCTGCTTCAGCAATGAGTCCCAGGTCCGCGTACATTCCGCCGATGGATGAGACAAGCCTCGCCTGCACTTCAGGATCGTGATCCACATTCTGAACAGCTCTGCGCGCTCCCATCTCGAGGAGCTGACCAGCTTGGATCTTTCGCCCTCGCCCCCGCTGCCCCTTAGGGAGCTTGAACATGCCTTCGAGGAAAGTGACCACGGTCTCCGCTTCCGCTTGTTTGCGGGCCAGCTGGTCGCGCTCTTCAGCCAACTGTTTCGACTGGTGAGACAGCGCACCCAGGGCGAGCACCGCCCACGCGAGAAGCACCGCAATCCCGGTCCTTTGCCAGTTTCTCGTGAGGAACTTCCGCGATCGGTACGCGACACCATTTCCTCTGGCCGCCACGGGTCGATCCGCGAGGTAGCGATGTAGGTCGTCCGCCAGGTCTCCGACTCGTGGGTAGCGGCGATCCGGCTCTTTGTAGAGCGCCATCCGCACGATGTCCTCCAGTTCGCCTCCAAGCTCCCGACGAAGCGCGGCAGGAGTCGTGCGGCGGTCTCGGCTCACGGCCTCAGGTGACAGAGTGGCGGCCCGCCCGTCCAGTTCTCTCTGGCCGCAGCCTGCGAACGCGGTTGCCAGGCCTAGCGCATCTTGATGAAGGACAGCGTCCTTGACCGCATCCGGAGTGGGCTCCGGAAACCGATAAGGGAACCGGCCGGACAGCAACTTGAAAAGCAGGACACCAAGCGAGTAGGTGTCGGTGGCCAGCGTTATGGGCTCCCCGACGATCTGTTCTGGGCTAGCGTAGTAGGGCGTCATGGGAGGAGCACCCGGCGAGGTCACCTCTCCCTTCGCTTTGCCTACGGGCCGCAGAAGCTTGGCGATACCGAAGTCGAGGAGCTTCGGTGAGCCGTCTCCGGAAACGAGGATGTTCGACGCCTTGAGATCACGATGGACTACGTTCCGCTCGTGTGCGTACTCAACCGTCGAGCAGACTTCGAGGAAGAGCTCGATCCGGCGCCGGATCGAGAGTCTTCCATGATCACAGTACTCGTCGATCGGCGTTCCCTCGACATACTCCATGACGAGATAGGGCAAGCCGTCTCCAGCAGTACCCCCGTCCAGGAGCCGCGCGATGTTCGGGTGGTCCAGAGTCGCCAGGATCTGTCGCTCCCGACGGAACCGCTCCAGTAGGTCTTCGGAGGCCGCCTCATAGGAGATCACCTTGACGGCGACCTCCTTCTCGTACTCGCCGTCGTCACGGCGCGCCAGGAACACACGGCTCATGCGGCTCTGGCTAAGCTCGCGTTCGAGGTGGTATGGACCCAGCCGTAGCTCGGGCGCGACGCGAGCCGCGGCCTTCAACGACTCGGTCACGTGCCTCGGGCACGCGGGCTCGTCGAGAAACCCCTCCGCCTCAGCGTCAGCGGCGAGGAGCGACTCGACACCGCGGCGGAGAGCCGGCTCCAAGCAGCCAAGGTACGAGCCACGCTGATCGACAGGAAGGTCGGAGATCTGGAGAAACTCCTCGCATGCTGTTCGCCACAGGGACTTGTCCATGCTACGTACCTCCGTTCAAGTGCTGGTAGAGCCAGGCCCGGGCGGCCCGCCAGCGACGGACGACCGTGGGGGCCGAGATCCCCAGGTACTCGGCTATCTCGTGGTTGTTGAAACCGCCGAAGAAGCGGAGTTCGACGACTTGGCTAAGGTCTGTATCAACGCTTTTCAGCCTGTCCACGGCCTCATCCACCTCGAGAAGTTCTGCGGGTCGATCCACCCAGGCGTCGACCCCTGAGCTCAGGGACACCACACGAAGACCTCCGCCACGCTTCTGGCTGTTTCGTTTGCGCGCATGATCGATGAGGATTCGCCGCATCACCTTCGAGGCGACGGCGAAGAAGTGGAGCCGGCTGTGCCACCTGGCTCTCCGCTGATCCACCAGACGGAGGTAGGCCTCGTGGACAAGGCCCGTGGTCTGGAGCGTGTGCCCGGATCGCTCGTTGTTCAGCTGAATCGACGCGATCCGGTGCAGCTCGCCGTAGACGGCCTCGACAAGCTCCTCCATCGCCGAGCGATCGCCTTCTCTCCACGCAGTGAGGAGATCCGTGACATCGGGAGAGGGGGCGGGTCTCATCACATCGGCTCGCATTCAACCGAGCGACAGCATCGCCCGGCGTACAGTCGGCCAGTGGCACTCCAACCGCGTTACTGACGGCGCCAGCCTCACGATCCGCCTTCCGGCGAATCAGCGAGACCTCCTGGCCGCAAGACACTTGTCGACAAAACACCGCAAGTCCCGTGCCGGAACTAGCGCTTCGCTTCCGTCCGCAGCCGAGATGTACCACTTGCGTTCCGGCTCGCTGTAGAGAAAGAGCGTTCCCTCGGGGCCTTCCCACGGCGGGAGCTCCTCGATCAGGAGTCGGTCGCCTTGCTTACCCGGTTTCGTCTCTCTCCGCTTCATGGGCCTACTCCAATCGCGGAAAAGGGGAGCTAACACGATCACACTTGAGGACACGGGCGTCCCGGTCCGCGGCCAACCCATCCACGGTCCGTACCGTGCGAACTCAACTCTCCTACAGAGGTGGTACACTTCTGCCTCTTGAAACCCGCGAGGCTGCCGAATCCTGCGCCGCCTCAAGCTCGCCGACGAGGAAGACAGGAATGGAACGACTCTCCCACTCAGAATGGGGACTCATGCGGATCTGCTGGCGCTTAGAGCGCTGTACCGTGCGCCAGGTCCTCAAGCAGGATCGGCACAAGCCCAAGCGCGACTACCGCACGATCCTCACCTTTATGAGCCGGATGGCGAACAAGGGTTGGCTCAAGGTCGAGAAGGAGGGGAACACCAACTACTACACGCCCGCAGTGCTGCAAGATCGTGCGGTCAGGGGGGAGATCCGGCGGTTCCTGAACGAGGTTGTGGGGTCTGAGCCCAGGCATCTCGAGCTGCTTCGGAAAGAGCTCGAGCGGAAGGCCAAGTCCTAGCCTGAAGCTCTCTGTCGCCCGGCGCCGGACTTGGTACTCGAAAGGAAGATGCCGGCCGTTAATCCCCCGAGCGCGATGTCGACGATTGCGCAGCCAGTTGCGTACCAGTCCGGAACAAAGGACGGGCCTCCCAAGTGCCCCGCGTCCCACAAGGCGTGGCCCGCCACACCAGCGGCAAGCCACCATGCGGCGCGGGACCGGCCAAGCCACGCAATGACGCTGAACAGGACCAAGCCAAGGAGCTCGACGACGAGCCAACCCGTGGTGCCGCCGAATCGCACCCAGTTCGCGACGTAGATCAGCGGCATCCCCGCAAGAAACAGAGCCAACAGGCTCCTGGGTAGGCCGAGGCGGCCTACCGTCACGCGACGAGCCAGGATCCCCACAAAACCGAGATAACCGATTACTCCCCAGTGGCTCGGGTCGTCGAGATGGACCAGCGGGAGCTCCGGTACGATCCAAGCCAGACTAGCCGTCGCTGCGGCGACGGGAATCCAGAGAACCAGCTCGCCCCGCGCCCGGTCGGTCATGGTTCGGTTCGCCGTGCAGCCCTGCAGTCGCAGTCCAGGCAGGCGTGCTCCGCACACACCCCGCAGCTCTCGATCAGCGCTCGCCGGAGAGCCCGCCGCGCGCGAAACAGGCGGACGCGGGCGTTGTTCGCGGTGATTCCGAGTCTACCGGCGACCTTCGCGATCTCCTCCCCGCCGAGATCGATCTCGTGGATGAGTTGCTGGTACTCGGGGCGTAGGACAGGAATCAGCCCCGAGATACAAGTGCAGATCTCGCTCTCGAGCTCCGGTTCGAGCTGGCTCGAGGCGGCTTGCTCGAAGCCGAATCTCTCGAGGGCTCGCTTCTCAGCACCTGCATGCCGGTAGTGATCGATCACCGCATTGCGCAGCAGCCGATAGAACCAGGGCACGACCTTGTCCTGGTCTCTTAGTGTGCCCTCCCGTTCGAGCCCGGTTAAGTAGGCGCTCTGCAGGATATCTCGCGCTGTGTCGCGGCCGTCGACACGGCGCTCGAGGAAGTTCAGGAATTGCTCCTGGCTCTCCACGAGCGCTTGTATCGGAACAGTGGGATTGGTTTCGGCAGGATGCATAGTGACCTTCACGAAGCCTATCGCCGACGGTCGCTCTCGCGCACCCAACGGCGCGCAGCGGGAACCCATCTCGCTACGGCCGTCCTAGGGCGACTCAGGTCGTGGCCGCGATGACCAATGGATGTGGACGATCCTCCAGCCGTGCTCGCCGCGCCGAAGAACAACCGTCTCCGTTCCGAAGCTGTCGATCTCCTTGTCTCGAAACGTGCCCTGGGTCTCCGACCGAGTGAGCACCCAGGCGGTATCCCCCGCATGGTCCTCCTTTTGTTCGACGACGGTCCTCATCGTGGCCGCAGAGAAGGCCATATCTGCCTCGAGGTGATGGGAGGCGTACTCGTCGCGCGAAAGTTCTGCGCCGCCGGACTCGAAGATCACGACTTCGGGGTCCACCACTTCCAGAACCCTCGCTCTGTCTCCCGAGGCGAGCGCCTCGTGGAACAGGGCCACGGTCTGCTGGGGCGTGACGTGTCCCTCGTGTGCGATGAGACTCACGGGGCTAAGCAGACCTAGCAATGTCAGGTACCTAAGACAGTTCATCGTTCCTCCTTTCGCTGCCGCCGAGGACGGCTTTGTACAACGCGAGCGTTCCAAGGATGGTGCGAGCGCGATGCGTCTCCTCCACCTCGGCGAATCCGGATTCCGACGCCAACGCTAGCAAGCGTCCTCGTACGCTGTCGGTCGTCGTCGCGAAGCCATCGAGCAGCTGGACCAAGAAGAACATGACCCGCATCAAGGGATCCTGAGCCTGGCCCCAGTCGAGAATGTGCAACTCGCCACTGGTAGCCAGGGTCTCTCGGACGGCGGTGAGAACCGCGCGCTTCGCAGGTCGCGTGAGGTGGTGAAAAAACAGACTTGAAACCGTCCGATCGAAGGTGCCAGCCGAAAACGGCAGGTCCTGGGCGAGAGCTGCACAGAAGCGCGGTGGCAGCCCGGCCGACAGTGCCTTGCGCCGCGCGAGCGCCAGCGCCTCGAGAGCGCCGTCGATTCCGACGATCGAGGCATCGCCATTCTCTTTCTGGGCCATCAGGGCCAACGTGGCCGTTCCGCAACCGACGTCGAGCACCCGGTGTCCCGCTTCGATTCGCGCTTGGCGTACCAGCTGGCCCTTGAACTCCTCTTCCCGGAGCAAGACAGCGACCGCTCGGTCGTAGAATCGCGTCAGCCAACCGAATCGAAGTGCCTTCAGATAGGGCTCGCGCTCGCTCATCCGACGGCTGCACTCCAGACATAGGCCGCGTGGCCAGTCGTGCTCATATGCCTACTCGAACCCGAGAGCGCCGCGCACGGAGCGTAGTCATCAGAGCGACCAATAGAAGCACCACACTTCCGGCCGGATAGAGAATCGCGGGTCTCGACACGACGAGCCAACCTCCGAGAACAGGGCCGATGACCTGCCCGAGGCTCGCTGCCGCACTCTGAACACCGAGTGCGGCACCCTCTCTACCCTCAGCCTGGCTGGAGACCAGGGCCAACAAGCTAGGGGCCACCAGAGCCAGACCAAGGGCAAAGACACCGACGGCTACAACGATCTGGCCCAACCCTGAAAGAGAGCCCAGCGACAGGATTCCAGCGCCAGCGACGACCAGTCCAACTACTACTAGAGTCTGTTCCCGGATCCGGCGGGTAAACCAGCCTGTCATGCCTCCCTGAACGACGGCCATCACGAGGCCGCAAGCCACGAAAACCAATCCGATTTCTCGCAGACCGATCTCCAGATGCTCGTCGGCAAACAGCGCAAACGTCGATTCGAAGAGCGCCAGTACCAACTGGCTCGCGAACACGATCGCCAACAGAGGAAATAGACGACGCACCAGGCTTCCTCCCGCTTGTCCGGCGCTCTCCGCGTCCACGCTCTCACCCGACCCCAGCGGCTCCACCACCCAGCCGTACGCAAGACCCAGGGTCAGTATCCCGAGAGCGGCCGCCGTGAGAAACGGAACGGAGAACCCGTCCAAGGCGAGGTGCCCCCACTCGGACCTGAAGTGGAGATCTTCCCGTGCGAGGAGGCTGCCCAGGGCGGGTCCAACCACGACACCAAGGCTTAGCGAGGCGTTCATGTGGCCCATCGCCTGGCTTCGATCGCGGGACCGAGTTGTGTCTGCAACATAGGCGGAAGCTGCCGGGAGAAGACACGCCGACGAGCTGCCGCCTAGAACACGCGCCAAGTAGAGTACTGGGAGACCTTGGCCCAACCCCAACATCAACTGCGAAAGCGAGAAACCGGCCAGGCCGATCAGCACCGCCGGCCGTCGGCCGTGGGCATCCGCGAAGCGTCCCCAGAACGGGGCGAGCACAAGCTGCGCCGTCGCGTAGGAACTGGCTAGACCACCGACATGCAGAGCCACGCCCTCAGCGCCATCGCCGCTTAGAGCAAGCCGCTCAACGAAGAACGGAAGTACGGGAAGAGTGACCCCGAACCCGAGCATCACTACGAAGAGGCAGACGTACAGGGCTAGCCGAGACCCTCTCGAAGAGCTAGCGGCTCGCAAAGTCAATCTCAGCAGCGCCGGTTTCGCTCATACACTGCCGTTCGATCTGCAGCGTGGAGAAGTAGAAACCGAAGTCCCTAGTTAGCATCTGTTGCGCTTCGTGCAGCACGCCATCGTGGTCCGCGTCAGCGTGGATGCGTACGTGGGCCGAGAAGAGGTTCTTGCCAGAAGTCAGGGCCCACGCATGGACATGGTGAATGTCGTCCACGGCGTCGATGTCGCCAAGCGCTGTGATCACACGTTGAAGATCTACATCTAGCGGCACGGTCTCCATCAGCATCCGGAGCGCGTCTCGAGTGATACCCCAAGCCGCCCAGATGAGGACCAGACCGAAGGCGATGCCCAGTATCGGATCGATCGCGAGGTAGCCGGTGAAGTGAATAACCAACGCCGCAACGATAATGATCAGACTGCCAACAAAGGTCTGCACCACGTGCCAGAAGGCACCCTTCATATTGAGGTTGTCCTTCTGTCCACCGTGGAGAAGCTTGAGAGAGATGACCTCCGTGATGAGACCGCCAACCGCAGCTACGATCATCAGTCGTGACTCGATCGCAACGGGGTCCTTCAGGCGAATCATGCCCGTGTAGATCACCAGCACCGCCATGAGAAACAGGAACAGGCCGTTCATGAGAGCGCCGATGATCTCGGCACGGATCGAGCCGTAGGTCCTGTAGCGATCGGCCGGACGCCTGGCGATTCGTCCCGCTACCAGTGCTAGAAGAACGCCACCGACGGCGGACAGCGTATGCATCGCGTCGGAGAGAACCGCGACGGACCCACTCAGAAGACCAAGGCCCACTTCGATCAGGAAGTAGACACCCGTAAGCCAAGAGCTGATCTTCAACGCTCGTTCGTTCGACTCGAACATCGCCGACATGTCGTGACCGCCATGACCGCCGGTCGGAGCGCGCGGCGCCTGCGAAGAGTGGCCTTCCGAGGTCATGCCGTCCTCCTCTCCTCAACTAGGGCGGCCGAGCCACCCAGGCGAGGTCCACTCATTCCCGACGTGTCGGCGGCTGGCATCGGAACTAGCCGGCATCCGGTTCCGGCCGCTTCCGCGAAGACCAGTGGAGATGGCGGATCATGTAGTGATGGCCGTGATTCTCCAGAACGAACGTCACCGTTCCCCGGCTCACGATAGTCCGGCCATCCGTCAACCTGATCGTGTACTCGATCGGCCAAGCTACGAATGCCATGGTGCCATCGGCGCTCGCATGCTCGGTGGGCGGGGCGTGTGAGATGGTGAAAGACTCGATCGAATCGAGCTCGGGCCCGATGTGGCGTTCACGATAGTCCTTCCAGCTCCCTTCGACGCCGCCCGTCTCGAAGATGACTGAGTTCGCCGCGAACAACGATTCCGCAGCGTCCAAGTCCGACGCCTCCATCGCAGCCAGATAGGCAGCCGCGATCTCGATAGGCGTCTTCGGACTTTCCTGACCCCGAGCGCCCGACATGGCGGTGGCGACCACTACGGTAAACAGGACAACTAGGTGTCTTCTCTTCATTCCTCGTCCTCCTTCTTCACGTCCTTCTCGACTTCAGCGACCGCCGAAGCCGCGCTGGTCTCTTTGCCCCTCCGGGCCATCGGCGCACCACATAGTCGACGGCCTCTCTCACGTCCAAGCGCCTAGTACTGTTCCCCATGCGGAGGTAGAGCGCTGCGGAGCCCCCTTCCTCGAGGTACACCGCTCGGTGAGAGGGCTCGACGATCACTCGGCAGACGTCCAACTGGCCGACCTGCGTGAATGCGACGTGTATCAACGGGCAGAGATCGCCACCTAGCCACTTCTTGACGACCCCCGTCACGTACTGCTGGTAGCCGTCCGCGTCGGGCCGCTTGAGCGTCTCGAAGTCCTGGCTAAGTCCCTTGACTTCTCCTCGGTCGTCCACTCCCAGAATGAGGCTCCCGCCGTTCGCATTGAGGAAGCCCGCGATCGTCTTCGTTGCCGCGGTCTCGAGTTTTCGATTCACGCTCTTCATACTGTGGTCCCAGCGCAGCGAAGTCTTGAATTCAATCTTCTCGGTCTCCCCTCCGGCGATCACCGACGGGAGGTCCCTGACCAGCACCTCCCGCAGATTCCGGGCAGCACGATCTCTTACCGAAAGGGCGCGTTGGAAGGACGAGAACGCCAGGCCAGCACCGCCGCCGAGAAGGGCAAAGACTGCGCTCATCGGCAGCATCTTGGGAACAAACGAAAGCCACATGCGTTCGGCCACGAAGCTCCAGAGGCTACTCCAGCTTTCGGCAAGATCCCGCTGGAACTCGAACCAATAGATGACCATTGTCACGGGATGGAGCACCAAGACTCCGAGCACGGCACCGCCTAGAACCAGGTAGGTGGCCCGCCCATGTCCCGTCGAGATCGCCGTCAACATCTCACCTCCCCAGAACCGCCATCAGCAGGGCATTGCTGCTAGCTTCTCGAACGGCGTCCGGAGCCGACCCTCCGCTCCGACCGACGTCGCACTCCGAGTGATGCCCGTGCCGGCCACACTCGCAAGTCAAAGTAGAGTCAACGGGCACCAAACTCAGCTCCGGCCCGGTGTGATCTTCATCGATAGGATTCGGACCGTGCCCTGTCCTCGAAGAAGGAGACCACAGCCCCCATCCGTGACTGGCGGCTCGTGACCGTGCACGACTCTTTCGTCGTCCAGGAAGCCGTAGAAGTGTCGGCCGGCAGCCGTCACGGTTAGCCGGAATGGACTCGACGGGGCAGCTCTCGTGGCCCTGGCCAGCCTTCTCGACTTCTCACCGTCGCGACTTACCAGGGCAATCTCGCCCTCGGGAAACGATAGTGTCAGCAAGCCCGCCCGGGAGCCGCTCACCACGTGATGAGCGAGTCCGAGCTCTCCCTCGAAGTCGCTGGCGTCGAGCTCCGCTTCGACCTTCACGTCTCCGAAAGCGCCCGGAACAAGCAACAGGGCTTCACCATCGACGCTGAGGCTCAGCCCTTCGGCTCCGTACTCCGGCTGGATCCACGAAACGGCTGAAGCACCCGTGCCGGGTGCAGGTGTCAAGACAGCGCCAAGCGCCTCCTTGTCCAGCGGGTGTGGTGACCAGACCAAACTGCCATCGCGACCCTTCACGAGCCGGTCCGCTGCCTCTGAGCCGGCGTCACCGGTCGCATCTGTTTCGGCCGCAAGCTCCGTACGTTCCCCGCCGTGATCGTCGCTCTCGGCGACTCCTACACCGTGTTGGTAGACGAGCCCGCCGCCGAGATCTGCGGTGCGGTACACGAGCGCGATGCCGGCGAGCGCGACTGCCGCCAGAGAAAGGCGAAGGACCTTCCGTCTGAACTTTGTGTCTCGCACCGTTACCGCCAGTCGCGCGAGCGCGACGAGACTCACGAGCCACGCGGCGGCACGCGCAGCATCTGAGTGCTCGTTGACGTGGAGCTGGACGTGGAGCTCTAGCAGAGGCAGTCCCTCCGCGGCGAATCGTCCAGTCCAGAAAGCGACGATCGCTCCGACAGCCGAAGCGATGTAGAGCAGACTCGCAGCGCGGTCCAACCACTCCCGCTGGGTGTGGAGCCGAAGTGACAAGAGATCCAACAACAAGGCTACGGGCAGAAGCGCGATCGGAAAGTGCACCAGCGCAGGGTGCACATTAGGGAGTGAAGTGAACCGCGTGACCAACTCGGTCATGCGTATCTCCTACACGGCGACTCACGATCACGTGCAAGCCGCTTCGCTCGATCATCCACGGTCGATCCTCCGAACCCAGCTCTCAACCCAGATCACCTTCCTGCCTCTTCCTAGCGGCGTGGATTCTGATGACAAGACCAAGGCTCATGGCGCGCGTTGTCGTGAATATTGGCATCTGTGTTTCGATACCAGCCGACTCGGAACCGACTCAACCAGCTCGTTGCACAGGAGATCCCGTGCTCTCTCAGCACTTCGAGGACTCCATCCAGGTTCTGAGTCGAGGCGTCGTAGGCGACCAATAGGCGCTGCCTCACCCCGTCTAGCTCGGCCTCGGCCACACCGGGCGTCGCTTCCAATGCGGCGAGAAGCTCGCTTCCTGGCCCGGGTGGCGCCGTAGCCAGCTTCAGGCGCCGCTTGACGACGTACTGCTCGTGGATCCCGGGTTTGTGTTCTGTGTCTTTCATGTTCGGGCACCTCCGTACCTGCGACTAGTCACGGCCTCAGCACTCGAGCTGGGACCGCTCCTCTGTTGTCAGAAGACAACGTGGTCCTCGTCCATTCCGCCGCAGCCGTTCCGGTGGAACGGCCGCACGCAGCCACCCGTGTAGCAGGCGTTGCCGCTGAACCCCTTCGGGTTGATGAAGTCGATCCATCCTTCGACTGCGGCCTGGACCTTGTCGGGTCCGTAGCCCTCGTTTGCGATCAGATGATGGGACAGGCCCCACCAAGTCTTCGCCATGTTGCACGGGCAACAGCATGTGTAAGCCGAGTTGTCACTGCAGCAAGGAGCCCTGATCGCCGAGAGTGCCTTCCGCTTGACCAGCTCCTGCTCCGGAGTGAGCTCGATGGTCTTGTAGTAGCCCATGAACTCCTTCGTTTGAGCCCTGACGTCGGAGAACTCGACTGGGGAGGCGACGGCGCTCTTTTCCTCCTCGAGCAGCGGAGTCATCGCGAAGACAACCGCGAGGGCAGCCGCGACCGCCACAATCCAGATCCACTTCCGGCGTTGACTCGCGGCCCCCTTCCGTCCCCTTTTCCTGGCCTTCTTCCCTTTGGTTGGTTTTCGGTTCTTGCTCCCCATTGTCAAGTCCTTTCTAGCGTCCGCAGGGCGACGAGATCGTCTTGGGACGGCGCCAAGCCCTCTCCTCCTCGGCCTTCATTCACACGGCACCTCCGCCGAGCTCCTTCCCCACCCGGCCGAGCAACCGTGCGTTGATCGCGACGATGACCGTCGAGAGCGACATGAAGACCGCTCCGATCGCAGGCGACAGCACGATGCCGAACTTGTAGAGAACTCCGGCCGCTAGGGGTATGGCCACGACGTTGTAGCCAGTAGCCCACCAGAGGTTCTGCTTCATCTTCTTGTAGGTGGCACGGGCGAGCGTGACGATCGACGCGACGTCACGTGGGTCGGAGCGGACGAGGATGATGTCGGCCGATTCGATGGCGACGTCGGTACCAGCGCCGATCGCGATGCCCACGTCGGCCTCGACCAGGGCCGGCGCGTCGTTGACTCCGTCACCGGTCATGGCGACAGTCAATCCACGGCCCTTGACCTCGCGAATCTTCTCCGACTTCTCGTGCGGAAGAACCTCGGCGAAGTAGTCGTCGAGGGCGAGCTCGTCCGCCACCCAACTCGCGACTTCCTTCGCGTCGCCCGTGAGCATCATCGACTGGATTCCGAGGTCCCGGAGCCGCTTGAGCCCCTCGCGCGATTCCTCTCGGATGATGTCGGCGAGAGCGATCGCCCCCTCCACACGATCGTCAAGCAACACAAAGACGACGGTCTTGCCCTGCGAGGCGACTTCTGAGACCCGAGCGTCGTCAGCGCTCAGGGAGTTCTCTTTGAGATAGCCCGGGCTCACTACTTTCACCCCGAGGCCGTCGACTTTCGCTTCCGCTCCCTTTCCCGGAATCGCACGAAATCCTTCCGGTACGGGGAACAAGATCGCCCGATCTTCCGCCTCCCGCACGACGCCTTCGGCGATCGGGTGCTCGGAGCGGCTCTCGAGGCTTGCCGCCAAGCGCAGCAACTCGTCTTCGCTCTTGGCCCCGAGCGGTATCACATCCGTCACGCCGAAACGGCCCTCGGTCAGGGTGCCGGTCTTGTCGAACACGACCGCTTGGAGCTCTCTCGCCCGCTCGAACGCGGAGCGGTCGCGGATCAGGAGTCCGTTGGTCGCCGAGAGGGCGGTCGACACAGCCACGACGAGCGGCACCGCCAGACCGAGAGCATGCGGGCAGGCGATAACCATCACCGTCACCATGCGCTCGAGCGCGAAGTTAAAGCTCTGACCGAGAAGCAGCCAGACGACGAGCGTCAGGGTGCCCACGGTGATCGCGATGACCGTAAGCCAGAGGGCCGCCCGGTTCGCCAGGTCCTGCGAGCGCGAGCGGGACTCCTGCGCTTGGCGCACGAGCTCGATGACCTGCGAGAGGTAGGTCTCCTCGCCCGTTTTTCGTACTTCGAAGGTGAACGCAGACTCGCCGTTGACCGCACCGCCGATGACTTCCTCGCCCTCACCCTTCTCGACCGGCTGGCTCTCACCCGTCAGCATCGCCTGGTTGACCGTCGTCCGGCCTTCAACGATCACGCCGTCGGTGGGGATCTTCTCCCCCGGCTTGACCAGGACCCGGTCGCCGTGCACCAGATCGGCAACCGAGACCTCCTCGATGGACCCGTCCTCGCCTAGCCGGTGCGCTTCGGACGGCATCAGGCGGACCAGCTCCTCGAGTGCCCGAGATGCCCCCATGACCGAGCGCATCTCGATCCAGTGGCCGAGCAGCATGATGTCGATCAGCGTCGCCAACTCCCAGAAGAACACCTCCCCAGTCAGGCCAAAGACCACGGCAGCGCTGTAGAAATACGCCACGCTGATCGCCAGCGCGATCAGCGTCATCATCCCCGGCCGTCTCTTTCCGACCTCCTCGAAGAAGCCCTTTAGGAAGGGCCACCCTCCATAGAAGAAGACGATCGACGCGAACACGAGCTGGACATAGCTGTCACCGGGAAAAGCGAGCGCCTCTTCGAGGCCAAGAAGACGCTGGATCATCGGCGCCAGTGCGAGGACCGGAACCGTCAGGATCAGGGAGACCCACAACCGCCGGCGGAAGTCCGCCACCATGTGGGCATGATGGTCGTGGTGACCCGATGAGTGATCGTGGCCGCCCTGCTCGGCAGGCTCGGGGGAATGGTGGTGATGCTGAGGATCGCTCATGGGATTTCTCCAATCGAGTCGGAAGAACCGGCGCTCGCGCGCAGGATGAGAGCCAAGACGGTAGGCAATACGAGCCACTGCGACAGCGGTGAGAGACCCGCTCCGAAGACGAGCGGCATGGCGGGGGCATAGGTCCACGCCTCGCGAACCGAGGTGTTGAACCACTCACTCCAGACCGTGTAGGCGAGGCCAAATGCGACGAACACTCCGGCCGCGCGCGGAGACCGAGTGACTGGCCAGCGCCAAGACCGAAAGACCGCCGCCGTCGCCCAGAAGGCGCCCAGCAGGATCAGTACGTCACCTAGGGTGCAGTGGAAGCGCGTCCAAGCGACGTACCGCCAGCCGTTCGAGTGGTCTGCGTAGAGCGGCGACTGGCCGAGCTCCCAGGCCAGGTTCAGCGGAAAGCCCCAACCGATCAGTAGTGGCTCGAGTCGGCGCTCGCGAATCATGGCCTCACCCCTTCGCCGATCGCAAGCACCGCGCCTCTGGCCCGATGCCAGGTGAAGTGCTCGTAGACCCCAGCCCAGTACATGCCGAACGATCCGGCGAACAGGAGTTCCTCCACCGGAAAGCCGAAGACGGTCCAACCCGACAGTTCTGCCAGGTTCCACACCCTCTCGATGTAGCCTGGGGCCGTCCACTCGAGCCCGGTGAGGAACACCAGGTAGTAGACGAGAAAGAGCCCTCCGCCGATCAGCGTGGCTCGTTTCAGGTCGGGGCGGCAGAGCACTGTAGCCACCGACCCGAGAACCATGGCCACGATGCCCGGGTAGATCGGGTTCCAGGGCAGGAAGTACGTGACCGCGAAGACGATGAACGGCAGCGAGAGCGCCCAGCGGTGGAAGCGGTGTCTGCGCCCATGCCTTGCCTCATTGGGAAAGGAATCCGTTCGCCGCTTCGAGATGACGTTGAACAGCACGGCTCCGACCCCACCGATCGCGAAGCAGAAGATCAAGCTCTCGATGTCGAAACCGGTCTTGAGTGCCAGGTCGAACAGGCTGGGAGGGCTCCAGTACTCCGGCACGAAGAGAGGCTCCGTGAGTCCGAAGGGGGTCGTGAAGAGGCTCGCCCACAACATGGCTTTCCGGTGACGACGGAAGGCGACGAAAAGCACGGCCCAGGGAACCAGAAACGCGCTCGACCAGACCAGCCAGACGTACGCGTCCGGGATCATCCCGTCACCTCCGCCGTAGCCTTGTCTCCTGCCTCGCCCGGCAGAGGGTGGCTCTGGCAGCATCGCGGCAGCTCCGCGCGCACCAGCTCCAGCACCGCGATCTGTTTCGACAGGAAGTCGGTGCGGCTGGCCACCGTGACGACCTTGGGATGGCCTTTCCACGCCGCCGCGATCCGGCCGTCGATCTTTCTAGCCTCCTGTGCCGACTCGACGCGCAGCTCGTTCTGCTCATACCCAGTCTCGTGAGATGGCGGCTCGAGATGAACCACGGCTTCATAGCGACCGATCTCCTCGGGCAGCGTGGTGCCGACTTCCTTCCAGTAGCTTCGCGATCCGGCCGGCCAGTACGCGGTCCCATCTACCGTTCCGCGGTCACACAGGCCGATCGCCACCTGGCGTTCCTCGAGGACCAAGCGCTCGACCTCGCGCTGCACGTGGTAGATCGCACGCTGTGCCGCCTTGCGTCCCGCCTCGGTCGTGTGCCGCGGAAAGCCGCCGCCGAAGACGATGGTGGCCGCCTCCGGCAGGATGGCCACGTGCTGGCAGAAGGACCGCGCCGCCGTCTCCAAGACCGCAGTCTTCCCGGCACCGGGGCCACCGGTCAGAACGATGAACTTGGGGTGGTGCTCGTCGAGCTGGCAGGTACACGGCTGCGAGCCGACGCGGAGAATCGTCATGATGCGTCCTCTCAGAACTGACGGAGGTCTTTCATCGCCTCCTCGTACTGCTCGCGATCGATGTCGCCGCGCGCGAAGCGCTTCTTGAGAATCTCCTCCGGAGACTCCCGGGGCGGCTCGGACTTCTTCATTGCACGAGCCGCAAGATAGATCGCGACGCTCACGACCGCGATGACGACAAGCCAGAAGAACCACATGCCTCCGGCGTGCCACCAAGAGTCCCAGTGCATTTCTCTCTCCTTTCCACGATCACAATCCCACTCGGTCCAGCAGCGTCGAGCCCTTGACCGAGAAGAGCAGGTAGGACACCAGCCAACCCAGCAGCACGGTGCCGACGACTCCGCTGCCCAGGAAAAGCCCGGGGTTGCTTGCCCCTCCCCACCAGTTGAGCTGCTGGTCGATCGACCAGCAGAGGTAGTTGCACCCGACGCCGACGACCAGGATTGCGATTCCCATGGTCGCGAACATGGCCTTCAGCCCGTCGAGCCGGTCGACGACCAGAAGATCGACCAGCGCCCCGAGCGTTGCACCCATCCCGAGCGAGCAGGTCGCGATCCAGGCGAACTTCTTCAGGAGATCGCCCTGCGGGAACAAGAACATGCTCCACACGGCGAAGAGGACGAACTCGCCGAGCGCCGCCGCACCGATCCCGAGGTACAAGGGCCGCAAGTAGCGCCTGCGAGCGCTGGCCTCGCGCTCGGACGAATTCATCGGGATGACCTCACCCGGCACGTCAGCCCTCCGAGTGGTGAGCCGAGTGCTCCTCCGGCTCGTCTTCCCCGCCGCTCTCTGGCGACTTCTTCATCATCGGGCAGTCCATCATCGACTGCTCCATTCCAGCCGTCATGCCGGAGCGCATGTGCTCCACCATGTGGCCCATCATCCGGGGCTGCATCTCCATCATCATTCCGTGCATGGCCTTGCGCTGGCTGACGAGCTCGGCGACCACGGCTGCCACCGCGTCCGTCTTCTCGGCCCCACCTGCAGCCTCCATCTCGGCCACCAGAGCGTCGAGCCGCCCGTCCATCGCTTGCATCCTCGCGTGCATCTTCTGGTGCATCGCCATCATCGGTTCGTCCATGCCCATCTGCCCCATTCCTCCTGTCTCGCCTGGCTCACCGGCCTGGGTGACGGCCGCGATCATCAGGACTAGCGCCACAGCGATGGCTCCTGCCACGCTCAGACTCTTGAGTTTCTGTGTGTTCATGTCATCTCTCCTTGAATCGTTTTGAAGTTGGTGAGAGCGACGCCCACGGCGCCTCCCTCAGGAAGTAGCTCCTGCCCACTTCCGGTAGAAGTAGTTGTGAAGCGGCACGAAGACCAGTGCCGCGTAGGCCCCCCAGAGAAAACTCTCGATGAGGCCGATGAAGAAGGCGCCGACCGAGAGCCATGTGAAGCCCGGCAGAACCGCCTCCAAGAACTCGTGCATGTGGAGCGACTCCGGCGTCACTAGCCCCCAGACCACGCAGAGCACGAAGCTCAGCGCGGACGCAAGTCCCAGCGACCAGAGCCAGACCTTCAGTTTGAACATTCGATAGACCTCCTCGCTTGCTTGTTCCAGGGAGTAGTGTCCTGAGTCGTGAACCGGGACCGGTTCTGCGTGACGACGCCGTTCACTTGCTGCGACGGCGCTTCTCCCCTTTCCTCTTCCTGTCCCTTTGCTTCTTCTTCTTCTTCTTCTTCTTTGATTTCTTCTTCTCCTTCTTCTTGCGCTTCTTCTCCTTCTCGCTGCCCTTGGCAGCCTTGTCGTTCTTCTTCCTCCCCTTCTTCTTCTTCTTTCGGCCACCCTCTGTCGGCTCGGCCGGAGCGTCTTCGCGAGCCGATGGCGCGACGGTAGAACTCATCAACTCCAAGGCGGCTGCACGGACTTGCTCCGCCCTTGATCTCCCGAATCCCCGGATGGCCACAATCCGTTCAATCTCCGCATGCGCCAGACCTTTCACAGAACCAATGCCGGCTCCAGCCAGCTCTAAGGCAGTGCTTTCACCCACCCCTCGCACATCGATGACTCTTGGCTTCATGGTGTTCTCCTTCGTGGGTTCACGAGACGGACGTCGTTCGTCACTTCAGCGACCTGCGACCTATGCCGGCGTCCCGGAGTTCCGTTGACTGTCCTCTCCCCGGTGGTGTTCATGACCTGCCTCGTGGTCGTGTGCCCTGCCGTGGCCGTGACCGAGGAAGTGCACCCCGATGCAAAACAGCAGGACTGCGACGAAAAACCAGTTCTCAATCAGTGCTTCCATGGTGCTGCTCCTTGCCTTTCACACGGGCAGACGGTTCTCTTCGCCCCGCATTACACCTAGCCGTTCGACGGGCCAGGATTCGCCTCTCCAACCCGGCTCCGAAACCGCGGCAGGAACGCCGGTGTCACTGCTGCGTAGCGCTCGTACTCTTCGCCGAGGGTTACTCGAACGTCGGCTTCCTCACGCCGCGCAAGGGCGACGTACATCCAGACGAGCACCGGAAACATGGCGAGCGTCAGGATCGTTGGCCACTGGAAGAGAAAGCCAAGCATGACGACGATGAATCCCGTGTACTGCGGGTGCCTCACGTAGGCGTAGGGCCCGCTCGTGGCCAGTGAGCCATCACGCTGCGCTTTGTGCAGCACCCTCCACGCCTTGGCCAGGACAACGAAACCGCCGAAGATGAGCACGTTGCTGAGCAGGTGCATCGGGTCAAAGTGAGCGTTGCCTTTCAAGCCGAAAACGGTGTTCCACAGGTGTCCGGACTCGTGCGAGAAGACGTCCAATCCCGGGTACCGGTTCTGAAGCCAGCCGGACAACAGGTAGATCGTCAGCGGAAAGCCGTACATCTCGGTAAACAGCGCCACGACGAAAGCCGAGAAGGCGCCCAAGGACCTCCAGTCGCGTGCCGTCTTCGGCTTTGTGAAGCTGAACGCGAAGATGATGAAGATCAGCGAATTGATGACGACCAGTGGCCAGAAGCCGTAGTCGAAACTGTCGTTCATTGGGAACCTCCGTAGCGCCGACGAGCGCCTACGAGCCAGTGATCGTCACGCTCACGTTCATGTGATTGGTCTCGTGCCCGTCGCGGTGCACGCCATAGAACTCATAGTGGTATTCACCGGGCTCCGCCTCGTCCGAGTGGCAGCCGTAGTCACCCACAAAATCCTCGAAGCAGTAGAGGCCATCTCCCGCAACGCGGTCCCCATGCGTGCCATCGTCGTAGAGTGGGATTCTCCCCGTGTGGTGCCCCATTCCCATGCCCCGGGGCCGGTCGAACTCGAGCCACATCATCTGGCCCGGCGCCGCTGCGCCGTCCGCCATCAGCTGGGCCTCGAAACGGGTGCTGGCACCATCTCCGTGACCTCTGGGCAGAGTCTGCCCCCCGACCGATTGGCCGTTTACGAGCACGCTCGCGCTGGCCAGCACCAGATCCGCGTTGCCGGGGGCGGTTGGGCTCGAGCTACTGTCGCTGCAGCCGACGGCGAAGACCAGTAGCAGTCCCCCTAGGAGAGCTATTGCCCCCTGCCGCGGTGCGAATCTCTTACGCGTCTTGGTTCTCGTCATGGTCTTTCTCCTTCTCGAAGCAATCTCGCGCGGTCGCTTGCCCGGCCGCGCCCTAGTCCGCGATGACCTCGCCACAGGTGGGCATCTCCTGGCCGAGGTATGGGTTTCCGATCTCCCCCTCTGGCTGAATCCAGGCCTTCTTGGCCATGGGGCAGAAGACGACTTGGGAGCCTTCGATTCCAGCCATCTTGCGGTAGCGGCCCATCGGTTTACTCAGCTCGAACAACGCTTCGCGGGCTTCGTCGATGTCGGCTGCGGCGCTCAGTCGATTGGCTGCCGCAACGAGCTCGGGGAGAAGCGCTTCGCACACGGCCGCCTTCTCTTCCGGCACTCCCGCGTCTTGGGCCCGGAAGTTTGCCGACAGAGCTCGCGCTCGCTCCTCCATCGTCCGAGCGTTCTCAGACACTCCGTCGGTCGAGTCGTTCAGCAGCGAAAGTCGGATGGCTTCGTAGTGATCCGACAGGTCGCGGAACGCATTGGTCTCTTGCGCACCCGCCGTCGCAAAGTAGCCAACGACGAGAAACAGAAGGATGCTTAGGCTGGTGATCTTGGTCTTCATGAACTACCTCCTGGGTTCTCCAGCGCCAGGGCGTCCTTTTCCCCGGTCCGGATCTTGGTCGCGCACTCGACCGGGGTGACGAGAACGATGCCGTCTCCCGTCACCCCGCTTCGGGCTGACTTGGCGAGTGCTCCGATGAAACGATCGGCGTCGGCCGCTGGGCACGCGACTCCGATCTTCGAGACCTCGAGCATCTTGTGGCAGTCGCTCGGGGCCAGGGCAAAAGGCAACGGCTCGTAGCCGTAACCGACGCCGTGCACCCTCGACAGCGTAGTTCCGGGCGCACGAGCGGCCTCGAGAGCTCGAACCACTTCGTCGACTCGGGTTGTCCTCACGTAGGCTTTGATCAGCTTCATCACTTCCTCCGCTAGGCCTCCTGCAGTGCAGTTTCGTCTTCCGCTGGCTCATCGCCAGGGAACAGCGGGCCTTTCTTGAGCTGGATCCCCCGCCAGATGAAGTAGATGGCTGGGAAGACCAGCAACTCGGCGACGAATGACGTAAAGACGCCACCGACCATCGGAGCGGCGATCCGGCGCATGACGTCGGAGCCGGTCCCCGTCGCCCAGAGGATCGGCACCAATGAGAAGAACGTCGCCATGACGGTCATCATCTTGGGCCTGATCCGTTGGACAGCCCCGTGATCGACTGCTTCGGCCAAATCGGCGTAGCTGTTCATCTTGCCCTTGCGCTTCCAGTCCTCGTAAGCGATGTCGAGGTAAAGCAGCATCACCACGCCGGTCTCGGCTGCAAGGCCGGCCAGGGCGATCACGCCCACCCAGACGGCGATCGACCAGTTGTAGTCGAGAAGCGACAACAACCAAACCGAGCCGACGAGCGAGAACGGAATCGCCGACAGCACGATCGCCGTCTTGACGATCGACTTGAGGTGGAAGTAGAGGATCAGAAAGATCACTGCCAGGGTGAGAGGCACAATCAGCAGCAAGCGGGCGCGGGCGCGTTGCATGTACTCGTACTGCCCCGACCAGAAGATCGTGTAGCCAGCGGGTAGCTCCACTCGCTCTGCGACTTCTTGCTGAGCCCGCTTGACCCAAGAGCCCACGTCGATTCCACGCAGATCTACGTAGACCCACGCGTTGGGGCGAGCGTTCTCTGACTTGATGCCCGGTGGGCCCTGGCGAAGCTGGATGTCGGCCAGCTGGCCGAGCGGTACCTGCGCGCCTGTCGGCGAGGCCACCAGGATCTCTCTCAGAGCAATCGGGTTGTCACGAAGCTCCCTCGGATAACGAACATTGATCGGGTAGCGCTCGAGTCCCTCTACGGTCCAGGAGACATTCATCCCCCCGACCGCCGACTGGATGACATCCTGAATGTCGCCAACGGTCAGCCCAAACCTCGCAGCCGCTTGGCGGTCGATGTCAAAATCGAGATAGCTCCCGCCCATCACGCGTTCCGCATACGCCGAGAGCGTTCCCGGCAGAGGCTTGACGACAGCCTCGACGTCCTTCGCGATCTGTTCCAAAACCGTCAGGTCGGGGCCGGCGACCTTGATGCCAACTGGCGTCTTGATCCCCGTCGACAGCATGTCGATGCGTGTCTTGATCGGCATCGTCCAAGCGTTGGTCACGCCGGGAAACTGGATCGCTGCGTCAAGCTCCGCGATCAGATCGTCCTTGGTCAGCCCCGGCCGCCACTCCTCTGGGTCCTTCAGGATGATGGTGGTCTCCAACATCGAGAGCGGAGCCGGATCGGTTGCCGTCTCTGCGCGTCCCACTTTCCCGAAGACACTCTCTACCTCCGGGAACGAGCCAATGATCTTGTCCGTCTGCTGAGCGATCTCGCGCGCCTTGGTGATCGAGATGCCGGGGAAGGTCGTCGGCATGTAGAGGAGATCCCCCTCCCACAGAGGAGGCATGAACTCCGACCCTATGTTCTGCAGTGGTACCAGGGTCAGGGCGAGAATGACGACCATGAGGAGGATCACTCCCCACCGCCATTTCAGCGCTAGGTTGAGCACGGGTGTGTACAGGAAGCGCAAGAATCGGGAGACTGGATGCCGTTTTTCGCTGAAGATCCTGCCGCGTACGAACCAAAACATCAGTACGGGGATGACCGTCACAGCGACGATCGACGACAGCCCCATGGCGTACGTCTTGGTGAAGGCGAGCGGCTTGAACAGGCGTCCCTCTTGCGCCTCCAGCGTAAAGATCGGCATGAAGGAGACCGTGATGACGAGCAAGGTGAAGAACAAAGTCGGCCCGACCTCCTGGGCCGAGCGCATGATGATCTCGAGGTGTGAACGTTTGCCGCTCCACTCCTCGTAGTGCTTGTGAGCGTTCTCGACCATGATCACGGCCGCGTCGACCAGAACCCCGATCGAGATCGCGATTCCGCCCAGCGACATGATGTTGGCGCCGAGCCCCTGGAACTTCATGATCACGAACGCCAGGAGTATCGAGACCGGTATCGACACAATGGCGACGAAGGCCGACCGAAAGTGGAAGAGAAAGACCAGACAGACGAGCGCCACGACGATCGATTCCTCGATCAGGGTGTTGGTAAGCGTCTCGATCGACCGCTCGATGAGGCCGGTACGGTCGTAGGCCACCGAGATCTCGACGTCTTCGGGTAGACCGACCTTGAGCTCCGCCAACCGTTCCTTCACGTTGGCGATCGTCGAGAGAGTGTCGGCCCCCCAACGCACGAGCACTATGCCGCCGACCGTCTCGCCCTCCCCGTTCCAGTCCACCAGGCCCCGCCGAATCTCAGGACCGATCGTGACGTTCGCGACGTCCTTGAGGACGATGGGTACTCCGCCTGGGCCGCTACCCAAAGCGGCGTCTTCCAGATCGCGGATCTCTTTGACGTAGCCTCGGCCGCGAACCATGTACTCGCGCTCCGACATCTCGACGAGACGGCCACCGACCTCGACGTTCGAGCGCTGGATCGCCCTGCGGACGGCCTCTAGAGAAAGTCCGTAGGCTCTTAGACGTACCGGGTCGACCTCGACCTGGTACTGGCGCACGAAGCCTCCGATCGAGGCGACCTCCGCGACACCTTCGACTGACGACAGTCCGTACTTCAAGTACCAGTCTTGGTAGCTCCTCAGGTCGGCAAGCGACCGCTGATCCGAGTTGAGGACATACATGAAGGCCCAACCGACGCCTGTGGCGTCGGGCCCGAGTTGAGGAGACACACCCTGAGGCAGCTCACGTGTCAAACCAGAGAGGTACTCGAGCACGCGGGAACGCGCCCAGTAGAGGTCCGTCCCATCTTCGAAAATCACGTAAACGAAAGAGAAGCCGAAGAACGAGTAGCCGCGGACCACCTTGGCGTATGGCACCGCCAGCATCTTGGTGGTGATCGGGTACGTGACCTGATCCTCGATGACCTGCGGCGCCTGTCCGGCAAACTCCGTGAAGATGATGACCTGAACGTCGGAGAGGTCGGGGATGGCGTCGATCCGCGTCTCCTTGACCGCCCATACACCCGCAAGGATGGCGAGGACCAAGCCCACCGTGACCAGCAACTGGTTCTTGAGCGACCACTCGATCACCTTATTGAGCATGGCTGCCCTCCTCGTGACCGGTCGGGTCTGCTACGTCTGGTATCGGCGTCTGCTGGCGTTGCGCGATCATCTTCTGGATCGTCTCCTGCAGACTCGCCTCGGAGTCGATCAGGAATTGAGCGGAAGTGACGACGCGGTCGCCCTCCTGAAGACCCTCCAGGACCTCCACGTACCCCTCGCCTTGGTGGCCTAGGATGACTGCACGGGGAGCGAAGCGCCCCTCGCCGAGTTCGACCACTACGACGTTTCGCTGGCCTGTTCGAAGGACCGCGAGCGTTGGGACCGTCAAGGCACCCCTCGCCGCAACCGGATGGAACGTCACCGTGGCGAACATGCCCGATCGCAGCTTGGCACCCGGGTTGGGGACTTCCAGTTTGACCCGTAGAGTCCGGGTCTTCTCGGAGAACTCCGGCTCGATGAACCGGACCTTCCCCCGGAACGTCTCGCCTGGGAAGTACGTGAAGTTGACGTCGGCTGGAGTACCCTCACGAATCCACGCCACCTGGTCCTCGAAGACCTCAACCGAAAGCCACAGCGACGACAGGTTCGCAATGTGGTACGTCTCCATCCCGGGCCGGACTGCCATCCCCTCGAGCCCTGGCATGCGCTTCATCACCACGCCGCTCGCCGGCGCCACGACCCTCAGGGTGCGGAAAATCTCGCCGCTCTCCTCCAGGCGTTCGATCTGCTCTGGTGAGATGTCCCAGTACGACAGGCGGGTGCGCGCGGCGTCGACCAGCGCCTCGGCTCGGCGACGAGCACCTTCCGTCGAGCCCTTGAACCTCCCGGCGTACTCCTTCGCCGAAAGCAGCTCTTGTTCCGTCTGGACGAGCTCGGGTGCGTAGATCTCGAACAGCGGCTGGCCCCGTTTCACTGGCTCGCCGACGTAGTTCACGTACACCTTCTCCACCCAGCCGGTGTACTTCGTGGTCACGGTGACCATGCGCTCCTGGTCGTACTCCAGATAGCCCACTGTGCGGATCTCGTGGGTAAGGTCACGTGGCTCGGCCAAAGCACTTTGGACGTTCATGTTCTGGACAACCGCGGGATCGATCGACACCGTGGTACCCGCGCCCATTGCCTGATCGGCTTCGTCCGAGTAGACGGGCACGTAGTCCATGCCCATCTCGTCTTTTGCCGGCACCGGTGAAGTGATCGTCCCGTCCATCGGGTTGCGGTAGAACAGAATCTCCCGATCCGCGCCGGCCTGTGGGCCGGCTTCGTCGGCGTAGACGGGCACGTAGTCCATGCCCATCTCGTCTTTCGCCGGCACCGGAGAGGTGATCGTCGGGTCCATCGGATTGCGGTAGAAGAGGACCTCGCGCTCGCCACTGCCGGCCACCGATACTTCGGCCTGGTAACCGAGGCGCGCCAGCAACCAGGAGTCGAGCGGATGAAGGCCAAGAGGATCGAAGAACAGAAGGAAGAACAGCAGGAAACTGATCGCGGCCGCCAGCAGCGGTCCGAACCATCGCCTTGCTCCGCTCCTCGCGCGCTTGTTGGTGTTGGTCATGACTCAGATCGCTCCATAGTCGTAGTGGTCTGCAACGGCCCACCTGCTGCTCCCTCGAGCCGCGCCAGGCCGATCAGATAGTCGGCCTTGGCACGCGCCACAGCCGTGTGTGCTTCAAAGAGCACGTGCTCCGCGTCGAGAAGGTCGAGCGCGTTCAACGTGCCGGCGATGTAGCCGGCCTGGGCTGATTCGAGCGCCTCCTCGGCCTGGACGATCAGGAGGTCCTGGACCAGGCGCAGTTGGCGCCAGGTCAGAGGCACCTTTTGGATGAGGTCGCCTACTGCGGCGTTGATCACCGCCACCAGGTCGCGCTTCGCCTCTTCGGCAGCAGTCTGAAGCTCGACCGCTTCCTCGACGCCCGCCGCCAGCTTCTTGCGCCAGATCGGAATCGTGATTCCACCTTGAATACCGAAGATGTCGTCGCCGTTGCCTTCCGGCGGCAACAGTCGGCCGGCCGTGTCCTTGCGCGGATCGACGAGCGTGTAGGTCAGCCCGACCTTGAAGTCCGGGCGGTACCCCTTCTCGGCTAGCCGGATGCGGCTGTCAGCCTGCGAGATCCGCGCGTCAGCCGCCCGGATCTCAGGTCGCAGCTGTAGGGCCGTCCCAAGAAGGGCCTCGAGGTCGAGCGGGGTCTCTGCCGCATCAGGGAGGAGTTGCTGGGGCAGAGGCGAGGACGACGGACGGTCTCGCACAGCGTTCAGCTGAGCTTCCAGCTCCACCCGTCGGGTATCGATGTCCAGCAGATCTTTCTCAATCCGGGTGATCTCGGCTTGGAGCTTGACGACTCCTTGGCCGAGGCCGACTCCAGTCGAGTAGCGCGCTCGCGCGATCTCTTCGTGCTGCAGCAAATGGACGCGGAGCTCGTCGGTGATCTCACGATAGCGACTCAAGAACGCGAGCTCGTAGTAGAGGCGCCTGGTCTCGGTCACGAGCATCAGGCGCTTGGCTTCGACCTCCGCCTCGAGCGCCGCGGCCTCGTAGAGCGCCGCCTGCTCTTTCAGGGCCAGCTTGCCGAACCACGGCAGTCCCTGCGAGATGCCTGCGGCGAAGCGTTGGGGCCCGGTGCGCGTCTCGGGAGTTTCCAGAAAAGCGGTGAGACCCGCCACCGGATCGGGAAGGGCCTTGACCTGCGGAGCCCTCTGCGCGGCAGCGCGGGCTCGAGCTTCAGCCGCGGCGACCCCGGGGTTGCGCTGCAGCACCTCTTCCGTCAGAGCCCGAAGGCCGGGCTCGCGGATGCCCTGCACGACTCGCTCAGATGCCGAGGCGCCCGATGGCGCCTTCGAAGGCGGCGGATGATCGGCAGAGACTTGAGGCGGCTCCTGCGCCATCACCGGCCAGGCGGCTAGCAGCGCAACCACCCACAAGTACTGTCTTGTCGAAACCATGAAACTCCTCCAGAAGAGAACTCGTTGTCGCCCGAGCCACCCCACGGCGGGGCGACTGGGCACGGCTCACTTCAGAGGAGAATCAGAGTAGGAACGAGGAGAAGAGCGTGTACCGCTCGAGGCCGGGAGGCCTGATCGACTCCGCCACAGCGGCGCCGAAGGCCTGCCTCGGCACATCCAGCGTGGTCGTCAGCTCGTTCACACCGAGCGACATCAGAAGCTTGAGGCTCTCGGAAGACAGCGCCTGGCTGGTTTCCGGGGCCGGCTTCATATCGCAACAGTCCATCGACACCTCGCCGGCGTCGTGGCACGCCGGCATCTCGCTCGACGGTTCCATCGAGCAATGCGATGCCATTGCGCCCAGCTCGGCGCACGCCCAGGCGGCCGGCGCTGCGAACAGCAGCAGGCAGGCAGCGAGTGCGGTGAGACGTGCGTGGCTTCTCATGGCGTGGCGTGGATCGTTGGGCTCGTTACCGGGAAGAACATCGGGATCAGAGAGCGAATTCCCTGCCTGGTCTCTTCTCCTACCGAACACGGTATGCCGGGCCTACCGCTCGAGCAATCCTCAATGAGCATGATTTTCTCTCGTTAGAAGTGAGGAGACGGCAATCGGCACGCTGGTCAGATCAAGCCCCTCTTGAAGGCCAGCGCTACGGCTTCGAGCTGGCTGTGCACCTCGAGCTTGCGCAGGATGTTCTGAATGTGAGTCCTGACCGTCGTCAGGCTGATGAAGAGCTCGTTGGCGACGTCCTGTGAGGCGTTCCCTGCCGCCAATAGACGCAGAACCTCCGTCTCGCGTGGCGTGAGTGACCGGATTCTCGCTTGTTCGGAGATCGACTGCTCGTCCGCAGCGGCGAGGGTCGCCCCGGCGTCGTGCGCCGAGGAGTCTCCGGAACCCAATCCAGTCGACAGACCAACGGGCAGGAGGGTATGGACCAGGAAAAAGCGAGAGGGCTCGGCCGCGGGTAGCCGCAGCACAGAGACCCGTACCGACACTCGCTGACTCGAGGCGTCGCGCATGTCCAGCACGAACAGCCGGGCCGGCTCGCTCTTCTGCGCCATCCTCTTGATGGCGCACTCCTCGTCACAGAACCGATTGCCGAAGGTATCCCGGCCACAGAGAACTTCGTAGCACGGGCGCCCTACGACGTCTTCCGCTGGGTAGCCGAGAAGTTCCTCAGCTGATTCGTTCCAGCTGGTGATCAGTCCGAGCTCGTCGGACACGAACGCTGGGTCAGCCGTCCCGGCGGCGATCCGCGCCGGATCCCAGTCAGGCAGCATGGCGTCGCACGCCGACGGCAAAGAACTCTCGCTCCTGCCGGGGCAGAAGCCTTGCCGCTGCCTGTACGAGACCGGCTTCTGTGCTCTTCTTGTCCACGTTCTACAGCTCCTCGTTTCTGATTGCCGGCCAGTCGAGCTCGCCGGGCCGGTCGGCCTGGCGCACTCAGACTGTCGGATGGCGTGATTTGCCCGCACGGCCGAGGCCGGCGAGCACGCTCAACCGAGGGCCGGTATCAGAGCAGGTAGCTGCTGTGGGCTACGAAGAGGGGTGCGGCGCTGGAAGAAATCTGGAACTGCGGCGGTGGCGCCGGTTCGTGGACAGCAGTCCCAAGCACTCCGGGCTGTCCCACCCAGCTGGCTAGAACCACCAACGACGAGTCAGCCTCGACCTTCTGTTGCTTCGAAACCGGGGCGGCCTCGACGTCGCAGCAGAAAGGATCGGCCTGCTGCCCATCTTCCTCGTGGCAGTCGGACACTCGGACCGGGCACTCACTGCTGAAGAGGCACGCCCCCCCAATGGCCGGTATCGCGAACACGGCCAGCACCAAGAGTGCCGAGAAGTACCGAAGGTCGGAGTCTTTACCAATCACCTCCACGAGGTTACCACAGCGGGGCCAACTCCTCGTGGCACCACGCTGACGAAAGCCCTTCTGAATCGCCGCAAGATCCAGCCGCAATGGCATTTCACAGGCGCCCACCGCACGGCAAGCGGCAAGCGCGCTCTCGTCAATCCTGACGAGGAAAATCATGAGCTTTGCCGATTGTGCCACCTGCGGCGGCGGCCCTAAGCTTCTTGCATGGTCATCGAATCTGTCTCGAATAAGGAGGAGGAGACCATGCACCGAAAGACGAAACCGCTGATTCTCACGGCCGTTGCCTGGCTCTTCATGGCGCCTCTCATGGCTCTGGCCCAGAGCGACGGGGACTCGGAGTTTCCCGAGAACCGGTTCCTGCTGACCGGGTACGGGTTTACGACCTACATCGACTCGGACGCGCCGGGTCAGCCCGAATCTTTCAACGTCGGGTTCGTGCCGATCTTCCTCTACCGCGTAGGGGACAAGTTCCTCTTCGAGGCCGAGCTCGAGTTCGAACTCGAAGACGACGAGGTGGAGACAGAGGTCGAGTACGCCCAAATCGACTGGCTAGCTCACGACAACGCCACCGTCGTCATGGGGAAGTACCTGACCCCCTTCGGCACCTTCATCGAAAAGCTCCATCCGGCGTGGATCAACAAGCTCCCAACGTTCCCCCTCCCCTATCAGCACGGCCAGAGCCTGATTCCGTTCAACCAGACGGGCTTCCAGGTCCGCGGCGGCGTTCCTCTCGGAGACGGCTACCGCCGGTTGACCTACTCGGTCTACGTCTCCAACGGATTCCAGGAGTCGGCGCACGGACACAGCGAGGAGGCAGTCGAGCCCCCCGTGGACGACCACGAAGAGGAGGAAGAAGACGACCACGGATTGCGTTCGGCGCGGCTCCTTGATGAGGACCCCGAGGGGGACGAGCACGGAGAGGAAGAAGAGGAGCTGATCTTCCTGGACAACTCCTCCTTCAACGGCAATGGCGAGACGGCGGTTGGGGGCCGCGTCTCGGTGATCCCAGCACGCGGTTTCGAGATCGGCGTGTCGTACCTGTCCGGAAGCTACGACGAGCTCGGTGAGCAGGACTCTACGGCAACCGGCTTTGACTTCCACTACCACCACGACCTCTTCGATCTCCGCGCAGAGTGGCTGGATACCGAGACCGAGCGCGGCTTCGCCGACGATGGAGATCCGCTTCGAGATCAGGATGTCGAGTCCTGGTACGTCCAGCCGGCTCTTCGGCTCAGCGTGATCCCCGCCTACGCCTTCAACAAGCTCGAGCTGGTCGCGCGAGTGGCCAACCTCGACTGGGGCGCCGGCGACCAGGACCAGACCTCCGTCGGACTCAACTACTACTTCACCGGCTCCAGCATCCTGCGGGTCGCCTGGGAGCGGCTCGAGGAGACCGGGCACCCTTCGGAAGACGCCATCAACCTGATGTTCGCCCTGGGATTCTGAGGCGGAAGGAGACAGGCCATGCTGAAACGAACGAACTGGACCATGGTAGCGGCAGCGGGCTGTCTGCTCGTCGCGCTCGCGGGGGGTGCCTCCCTCGCTCTCGCCGTGGATGCCGAGACGGCGTCACAAGGCGAGCCGGAGCAGTCGGCACCAGCGAAACGAGCGAAGCGCGACGGCGCGAAGGTCTACGCCTGGAACTGCGGCTCGTGCCATTCGGAGCGCTGGCCGAAGGAGAGGAGCGACGCCGAGTGGGAAGTGATCATGACCCACATGCGGGTGCGCGCGAACATGACCGCCACCCAGACGGAAGCGGTGCTCCACTATCTCAAGGAGAACAACTGATGAAAGCCCGGATGTGCGCGTCGCTGGCTTTCGCGCTGCTCGTGGTGGCCGCTACGGCAGTCGACGGCCAGGACCCCTCAAGCGAGGAGCGTCTCGCCGCATTCGACGAGGGGCCGAAGACGATCGACGTCTCCTCCTACCCGGAAGAGATGCAGGAGAACTACACGCTCTTTGCCGCCAGGTGCTCCAAGTGCCATACCCTCTCGCGCCCCATCAACTCGGACTACGCGCTCCCGGACGAATGGTCGCGATACGTCAAGCGCATGATGCGCAAGCCCGGGAGCGGCATCACACCCAAGGAGGGCAAGAAGATCTACGAGTTCCTGGCCTACGACTCGTCCGTCCGCAAGAAGGAGCTGGTCGAGAAGAAGAAGGCCGAGCAGGAAGGCGGTTAGAGCTGCTCCCGCGGTTCCGCAACCGATGATCCGGCTCGACACCTCTAGGATCCAGGTACCCGACGTCGAGTACTTCAGCCGCCAGGTACTCTGTAGGGAGGGCTGCCCGGTCCGCACGGACGCCGGAGGATACGTCCGCGCAATTGCCGAGGGGCGCTACGAAGAGGCCTACCGCATCGCCCGCGAGCCCAACCCGTTCGCTTCGATCTGTGGGCGTATCTGCAACGCGCCGTGTCAGATGCGGTGTCGACGGGCGGCCCTCGACGAGACAGTATCGATCCGCGCCCTCAAACGATTCGTCTGCGAGCGCTTCGGCGTCGAGTCCGGCAACTCTGATCCAGGAGAGCTTCAAGAGGCTGCGGCGCTGGCAAGCCGCGACAGGCGCGTTGCAGTGGTCGGCGCCGGCCCGGCAGGGCTTTCATGCGCCCACGATCTGGCACTCCTCGGGTACGGCGTCACCGTCTTCGAGGCCTCGCCCAAGGCGGGTGGCATGCTCACCCTCGGCATCCCCGAATATCGCCTGCCGCGTGACATCATCGAGGCCGAGATCGGAGTGATTCTCGGCCTCGGCGTCGAGCTTCGCACCAACCAGAGGCTCGGCCGAGACTTCCTTCT
Organism: Candidatus Multivoradales bacterium; assembly: GCA_965212505.1. GTDB lineage: Bacteria > Acidobacteriota > Thermoanaerobaculia > Multivoradales > JAHEKO01 > JAHEKO01. Next base: position 1,896,006 of record OZ243123.1, on the reverse strand, counting down.
CGGTGATCTCTTCGCGCAGGGCTTTGAGAGCGTGTTCCTCGGAATCGGCGCTCATCGGAGCCGTTCACTCGCCATCGAGGGGGCCGACCTCGACGGCGTCATGCCGGCGATCGACTACCTCCTGAACCACCACCTCGGCTACCGGGTCGAGTTGGGCCAGCGCGTGCTCGTGATCGGCGGCGGCAACGTGGCGCTTGACGCAGCTCGTTCCGCCTTGCGCCATTCGGACGACCCCGGTGCTCTCTCTGAGAGCGAAGCGAGAGACGCCTTGGGGCAGGCCCGTGAAGTTCTGCGGCTCATGACCCAACGTGCCGAAGCGGGCTCCGAGAAAGAGATGCAGGTGGCGATCGACGCCGCGCGCCAGGCGCTTCGCGCCGGAGTGCGAGAGGTCGATGTCTACTGCCTCGAGAGCCTCGACGAGATGCCGGCCTCGCAACTCGAGATCATCCAGGCCGTCGAGGAGAGGATCAGGATTCACCCCCGCTACGGGCCTCGGCGCATCATCGGCCGGGACGGCAGAGCGGCCGGAGTCGAGTTCGTCCAGGTGAAGTCCGTCTTCGACGAAGCCGGCCGGTTCAATCCCGTCTTCCACGAGGGCACCGAGACCGTGGTCGAGGCCGATACTGTCGTCCTCGCCATCGGGCAGGCGCCTGATCTTTCGTGGATTCAACCCGACGACGGCTTGACCACAACGCCCCGAGGAGCGTTGCTCTGTGACGCCGACACACTGGCGACAACGCGCCCGGGAGTCTTCGCCGGCGGAGATGTCGCCTTCGGGGCACGGAACGTGATTCATGCCGTGGCCGAGGGCCGCCGCGCGGCGAGGTCCATTGCCGCTCACCTCGACGGGCTGGACGTCGAGAAGAAGACCGCCTACCGGACGACGGTCCTTCCTCGGCGTCGGGTTGCGGAGAGCTTCCTGATCGCCGGCAAGCGCGAACCTCCCTCTCTGCCCGTCGACCGTCGCATCGGCGTGACCGAGGTCGAGCTTGGCTACGAACAGGAGCAGGCGCAGGTCCAAGCCTCACGCTGCCTCGAGTGCCACATCAGCCCGGTCTTCAACGGCGAGCTCTGCGTCGCCTGTGGCGGCTGCGTCGACGTCTGTCCCGAATACTGCCTCTCGCTCGTCGACAGCGCGCGCTTGGCAGGGAGCAACGAGCTCGAGCCAGTTCTCAACGGCCGGTACGGCGCTGATCCGCGGCCGGGGCGCTTCTCCGCCATTCTCAAGGACGAGACGGCGTGCATCCGGTGCGGTTTGTGCGCCGAGCGCTGTCCCGTGGGCGCGGTCACGATGGAACGAGTCGAGGCGATCGGGCTATGACGAACGAACGGCTGCCCGTCCTTCGCGAGGAGACCAAGCCCCAACGAAAAGCCGGCCTGCACCGCCGTGACTTCACTCTGCTCGTCGTCGGCTGGATCGGGACGCTCGGCTCCATGATTGCCGCTTCTGCGGCCGCTTTGCGCGGCCTCGTACCCAACCTGCTCTACGAGCCCAACCTCCGCTATCGGGCCGGCAAGCCCACCGACTACCTCGACGGCTCGGACACCTTTCTCGACGAGATCCGGGTGTTCATTCAGCGGAAGGGCAACGGCTATCGAGCGATGTCTGCCGTCTGCACCCACCTGGGCTGCACGGTCAACCCGGACGCTCAGACCGGCAATGGCTTCCGCTGCCCGTGCCACGGCAGCATCTTCGACGAAGATGGCCGAGTGCTCAAGGGACCCGCACCCAAGCCGCTACCCTGCTACGCGATGTCGAGCTCGCGTGATGGGCGACTGGTCGTCGACCGGGACCGGCTGGTATCCGCCGACCGCTACCTGGTGCTCGACACCTCGCCCGAAGGAGAGAGCTCGGAAGGGGAACCGGCATGACTCCTTTCCGGCGGTTATGGAGCTCGCTTCGCCGATCGATCTTCCGCGTCGGCATTCCGAAGACAAACCTGGGGCGCGCCCAGGCGATGGTCTCGAGCTTCGTCCTTCATCTCCACCCGGCAAAGGTCCGGCGTGAGTCCCTGCGCCCGACCAAGACCTTCGGACTGGGCCTGATCTCGCTCAACCTCTTCATCATCCTGATCGTCACCGGCGTGCTGCTGATGTTCGACTACGTCCCGTCGGTCGAGCGAGCCTACGACAGCATGAAGGACCTGGAGTTCGTGGTGACCGCCGGCATGCTCCTCAGGAACTGCCATCGCTGGGCGGCGCATCTCATGGTCGTGGCCGTCGTGCTGCACATGGCACGCGTCTACCTCATGGGCGCCTACAAGCGCCCACGGGAGTTCAACTGGCTGATCGGCGTCGCGCTCTTGCTGCTGACTCTCTTCCTCAGCTTCACCGGCTACCTCCTGCCGTGGGACCAACTGGCCTTCTGGGCGATCACCGTTGGCACCAGCATCGCGGGCTACACGCCAGTCGTCGGCGACACCATGAAGTACCTGCTTCTCGGCGGGAACGTCGTCGGCCAGCCGTCGCTCCTGCGTTTCTACGTCCTCCACGTCGTCCTGCTGCCGGCGGCGGCGCTTTTTCTCATCGCCGTACACCTCTATCGGATTCGCAAGGACGGAGGGCTTGCACGCCCTGAGGAGAACGAGGTGATCGTCCAGGAGGGCGACACGTCGCCGCCTGAGAAGAGCTACGGCTTGATGGCGCTGACGTCGACCACGACGCCGCACGTGGGAAGCGACCCGCAACAGGAAGTGTTTTCGTGGCCCCATCTGCTGATGCGAGAGATCCTCGTCTTTGCCGGGACCTTCGGCGTCGTCCTTCTCCTTGCGATCCTCTTCAATGCACCGCTGGAGGAGCTCGCCAACCCGGTTCATCCCCCGAACCCGGCGAAGGCACCTTGGTACTTCTTGGCACTCCAGGAGCTCGTGGCTTACTCCGCGTTCCTCGGCGGCGTCGTCGTACCGACCCTTCTAGTCGCGGCTCTTCTGGCGGTGCCCTTTCTCGACCGCAGCCGTTCCGGCCCGGGCCAGTGGTTCGCCAAAGACCGCCGGCTCTTCAACGCCGTCTTCATCGTCGTCCTCGTTGCGCTTCTGGTGCTCACCGTGATCGCGACCTACTTCCGGGGACCGAACTGGGACTGGGTCTGGCCGTGGCAATCGATCGCCGGGCACGGGGGCTAAGGTCGATGCGTCAAGAGAGCACGTCGCACCCTGAGCCGCCGAGGCTGCCGCTTCGCGCATTCGCGGCGCTGGGGGCCGTGCTGGTCGTCCTGGTCGTGGCAGGTTTCCTCAAAGAAGAGCGCCGGGAGTGGAAGGCCTACCAGCAGGAGTTCCGGACGCTCGAGGCTTCCCGCGCCACCACCGTCGACCAGCGGCGAGCCGCCGAGACGCTGCCGCTGGAGCTGCGGCAGATCGTGGTGGACGAGCTCCGGACGGTGGATCGCTGCACCTCATGCCATCTAGCAGTCGACGATCCGACCTACTCCGGGACTGAGCTACCTTTCGCCTACCACCCCGACCACGATGTCCATCCTTTCGAGCGCTTCGGCTGTACGGTCTGTCACGCGGGTCAGGGACGCGCGACCAGTGCCGCCGCCGCCCACGGCGATGTGCCGTTCTGGGAAGAGCCGATGATCCCGCTCGACTACATCGAGGCAAGTTGCGGACGCTGCCACGATCCATCGGACAACCAGGCCGCACCACAACTCGCCGAGGGAGCACGCCTGTTCGAAGACGCCGGCTGCCGCGGATGCCATCGCCTGGAGGGCTGGGGCAACCAGCTGGGGCCCGATCTGGACGACACCCAACACGGAAAACCCCAGAGTCCCGCGTGGCTACTGGAGCACTTCCTCGATCCGGCCAAGCTCGTCCCGGAATCGGCGATGCCACAGTACGGCTTCAGCGAAGAAGAGGCGAAGGCGCTGACTCTCTACATGATGAGCCTCCGGATGCCTCCTGTCTCCGGCTACCACGCCTCGCGGCGGATACTCCAAAGCGCCGAGCTCGGGGCGCGCCTCTTTCAGGCCAAGGGCTGCGTCGGCTGCCACTCCATCGCGGAAGCCGGCGGAGACACGGGGCCGCCGCTCGATCATGTCGTGACCCGCCGAACCGAGAGCTGGCTCCTCGACCACTTCCGCGACCCACAGGCCGTCTCACCCGGTACCGTCATGCCGCAGTTCGGCTTCACCGAAGCCGAGGCCCACTCTCTGGTCCTCTTCCTGCGCAGGATCCACGAACAGGGCCCCGACATGTTTCGAGCCTCGGTCCAGCTCACCGCCGAGCAGCGCGGCGAGAAGCTCTACAAGCGCTACGGCTGCCGCGGTTGCCACGGTCCGAGCGGCGAGGGGGGCGTGCCGAACCGAAACTCCGAGTCGGGCGAGCAGGTGCCACCGCTCAAGTATGTGAAGGAAGGCTACACTGTCGCCGAGCTCAAGGATCGCGTCCGCAACGGCGTGCCCATCGTGCCCAAGCTCGACCCGAACGGTCCCGAGCCGCCTCTCACAATGGCGGCATTCGGTGACCGACTCACGGAGACCCAGCTCGACGACCTGGTCGCCTACCTCTTGAGTCTCTACCCGGAGGAGGAAGATCTAGACTGGTAGGTCGGGATCTCCACTGACGCGGAGGAACCAACGCATGAGCTACTACATCAGCACCACGCTGGAAACATCTTTCGACGACGCCGTGGCCCGGGTGACAGAGGGTCTCAAGGACGAGGGCTTCGGCATTCTCACGGAGATCGACGTCAGGGCAACTCTCAAGAAGAAGCTCGATGTCGACTTCCGGCCCTACACGATCCTGGGAGCCTGCAACCCACCCTTCGCCTACCAGGCTCTTCAGGCCGAGGAGAGGATCGGTACGATGCTCCCCTGCAACGTCATCGTCCAGGACAAGGGTCCGGACGGCATCGAGGTGGCTGCTGTCGACCCGATGGCCTCAATGCAGGCGGTTGACAATGCCGATCTGGAGGGCCTTGCCCGACAAGTTCAGTCGAGACTGACGTCGGTGATCCAGGGGCTCTAGTTCGGCCGCTCCGAAGTACCTTCCCTACTCGTCGGCGATTTCGCGCAGCTTGAATCTGTGTGGCATGCTCCGATTAGATGAAGCACAAACTTCGTTTGCTCTGCTGCGCTGTTCTTGCCCTATCTCTCGGCTGCGCCGCAGACCGCACAGACAACGGCGGAATTCCATCGGAGACGTCGCCGAGCGCCTTGGACATGGCTTGGCTCGCGGAGCGCGAGGTACACGAGCCGCAGCTAGTCTTCGACGACGCCGGGACCCTTCTGCTCGTCTGGCGGGAGACCTCAGACGCCGGATCCGATCTCTTCATTGCTCGTCGGGACAACGACGGCAGCTTCGAGCCGCCGGTTCGCATCAACGACGACGAAGCCACGGTGGAGTCGTTCCCCCACGACGAGATGCGGGCTGCGGTCGCGACTGGGCAGAACGGCCGTGTCGCCGTGGCTTGGGCGGACAAGCGTGGGCAAGTTCGTGCCGCTGTGAGCGCGGACCGGGCACGAAGCTTCGCCCCTTCGATACAACTCGAACAGACCGACGCCGCCGCCTACCGGGGCTTTCCGGCGCTGGCTTTCGGCGCCTCGGGAGCACTGCACGCGATCTGGATCGACTCGCGTCACGCCGAAGGATTCGCAGAGGAACCGGCGGACCTCTTCTACGCCATTGTGAACGAGGGCACCGCCACGGAGTCGAACCTGACTGCTCATCAGGACGCGACGGTTTGTGGCTGCTGCCGGACTCACCTCGAGGCCGGAGAAGACGGCTCCGTGCGCGGGCTGTTCCGCAACGCTGACGAGGAAGGGTATCGCGACATCTTCACTGTTTTCGGCCAGGAATCCGGAGGCCTCGCATCGCCGGAGCGAATTGGGCAGCCACTTTGGGAGCTCCAAGGCTGCCCTATGTCGGGACCGGTATCTGTTGCAGGCCGAGTCCTATGGCCGGATGGCTCGAGCGGCAAGAAGATCCTGATGGAGGCGGGCTTCAGCACCGATCCCGCCAAACCCCTATTCTCTGCTGACGCGCGGGGCGACTGGGTTCCACGACTCTCGCCTCGGAGCGTCGCTTCAGCTCGACCAGACTCGACTCACGTGCTCCTTCCCGGGCGCCCCTCAACCCGCTTGATCGCCAGGAGCGCCGATGAAGACAGCTGGACCCTGGTTGCTGATGATCTCCCTGCCTGGGCGACGAGCGCTGCCCATCAACAGGACCATCTGATTCTGGTGGGCGCCGTGGAGGGCGAACTCCGCCGGGCGCTCAGGCGGCTCGATTCCTAGTCCGGCGATTGGGGCACCTCCCATTCCTGCACCGTCATCCCCGACGGCTGGTCCAAGTGAGCACGCGTCAGCTCCGGCTGCCGGCGCCAAACGAGGCGATCGCGTCGAGCACGAGTGCGAGCGGTAGCAGGGCGATCGGAAAGTGAACCGCGAGCGGATGGAGATTCGGCAGCTGGGTCCAGGAGAGGATCGCCTCGAGCAACGCGCCCCTCAGTACCACATCTTGAGTCCTACGACGGCCGACAGGTCGCTGGTCTCTTCACCGGCCACGCGCGCGAAATCGGCCGTGCCGCCGAAGACCCGCTCCCACTCCAAGCCGACGTACGGAGCGACCACTCGACCGTAGCTCAGCCGGACACCTACTTCACCGGCCGACAGTCCCGAACCGAGTCCGAGCTCGGGGACGTCGCTCCCCTCCAGCTCGACCTCGGCCCACAGCTGGAGCATGAGCTTCTGCGTGAAGAGCATGTCGTACTCAGCCTCGAGGCGGCTCGAGAGGTCGCCGTCCTCGCTCAAGAACAGGGCGAGGTCGACCTCGAACCACTGCGGCGCCAGGCCCTGGACGCCAACTACTGCGAAGGTCCGTGACGGAGACGGTTCGAAGTCGCGGCGCAAGCCGACCTGGAGATCGAAGTACGGGCTGATCGGCCGGCTGTAGAGCGCCTGCAGCTCGGCTCCATCGAACTCCTCGTCGCCGGCGGGTGCATCGAGCAACAGTTCGGCGTCGGCCTTGACCCACAGGCGGTGGCGGTCGCCGCCGTACCAGCCCTGGCCTTCGAACAAGGCGACCGGCTCGCCTTCGCCGGACCGCCACTCGAGCCGGTCGGCCTGAAGCGCCAGGAGTCGGCCGCCGCCCATCTCCCGGCGCGCCTGGGCGCGGGCTCGATCCATCTCGGGCGAGTGGAAGTACGGCTCGACCGGAGCGGTGGAGGGGGTCCGCGGAATCCGCGCCTCACCCGCCGTCCCCGAGTGCTCGCCGTGCCCCATCTGCGAATGGTCCATCTGCGAATGGTCCATGTCGGAGTGATCCATCTCGGAGTCGTGTGCCGGATGCTCCGGCTGAGAATGATCCATCTCGGAGTGGTCCGGCGGAGGCTCCTCCTCCTGGGCTTGATGGCCGTGCTCGTGGTGACCGTGCTCCTGCGAAGGAAAAGTCGAGGCCGACTGCTGGGCTGCCGCCGGGATGACGAACAGGATCAGCAGCACCACGCTCGTGATGATGCGGCGGCTCACGCCGGCACCCACTCGGTATCGCGCACCGCCACCGTGTGCATCATCCCGGCGTGCATGTGGTAGAGCAGGTGGCAGTGGAAGGCCCAATCGCCGACCTCGATCGGCGTGACGTCCACGGACAGACGCTCCCCCGGCTTGACCACGATCGTGTGCTTGCGTACCTTCTTGGGGTCTCCCTCGCGGCCCGGGACCACGAGCTCGAAGAACATGCCGTGCAGGTGGATCGGATGCGGCATCATCGTGTCGTTCGTCATGGTCAGGCGCAGACGCTCGCGATGACGGAAGAAGATCGGCTCGCGCTGCTCGGAGAACTTGACGCCGTCGAACGCCCAGATGTAGCGCTCCATGTTGCTCGTGAGGTGGATCTCGATCTCGCGCTCCGGAGAGCGGATATCGGGGTTCTCCTCCAGCGCTCGGAGGTCGGAGTAGGTCAAGACTCGATGCTCGACGTCCTCGAGGCCGCCTGGGCGCTCGACGAGCCGATTGCTGGGCTGCATCGCGACGTTGGCGACACCGGGACCTCGCGGATGGTCGTGCTCGAGCATCCCGCCCATCGCCATCATGTCGTGGCCTCCGTGAGAATCGTCGCTCGTCTGGCCATGGTCCATCGAGGAATGGTCCATTCCGCCTTCCCCCATTCCGCCGTGGTCCATGCCCATGTCCTTCATCGTCAGCAGGAATGGCTCGCGCAGCGGGGGTACCGGCGCCTCCATCCCGGGCTCCGGAGCGAGCGTCGCTCGGGCGTACCCGAGCCGTTCGATGCTCTCGCACATCAGGGTGAAGGCTTCGGCCCTTTCCGGTTGAACGATCACGTCGTAGGTCTCGGCGACTCCGATCTGAAACTCGTCGGTCTCGACCGGCTCGACGTTCAGCCCATCCGCCTGCACCACGGTCATCGGGAGCCCAGGGATTCGCACGTTGAACAGGGTCATCGCCGCGGCGTTGACAAACCGCAGCCGGACGCGCTGCCCCGGCTCGAAGAGCGCCGTCCAGTTGTCCTCCGGTCCGTGGCCGTTGATCACGTAGGAGTAGCTGGCTCCGCTGACGTCGGTCAGGTCGGTGGGCGTCATTCGCATCGCGCCCCACATCCTCCGGTCCTCCATTGCGGCGCCGAGACCGTCCTGCTCCGCTTCGCGGAAGAAGTCACCGACCGTGCGCTGCTGGAAGTTCAGGGAATCGGCCCGCTTCTTCAGCCGGGCGAACAGCCGGTGCGGATCCTCGAAGGTCCAGTCGCCGAGAACGATCACGTACTCGCGGTCGAACGCGACAGGGTCCGGACCGGCCGGATCGATGATGATCGGCCCGTAGTGCCCGAGCTGCTCCTGCAGGCCGGAATGGCTGTGGTACCAGTACGTGCCCGATTGCTGGACGGGGAAGCGATACTCGAACGTCTGTCCCGGATGGATACCGGGGAAGCTGATTCCGGGAACGCCGTCCATCCCCGGTGGCAGCAGCATCCCGTGCCAGTGGATCGAAGTGTCGTGATGAAGCCGGTTGGTCACCCGGAGGGTGACCTCATCGCCCTCCCGCCAGCGCAGCAACGGGCCGGGGACCGTGCCGTTGATCGTGACCGCCTCGTCGCGGCGACCGTCGATCAGGACCGGCGTGTGATCGATTTCCAGGTCGAAGTGCGTTCCGGGGAGCTCGTGGATGCCGGTGTTCGAATGCCCCAGCAGGGCGGCGCCGCGCGCCCAGGCCGGGACAAGGGGCCCGAGTGCGCTTGCGGCGCTCAACGCGCCGGCTGAGCGCAATAGGTCGCGACGGGTCAGGAGAAGTTTCTTGGTGCTCACTCGTTGTATGACCTCACAGGAAGACCGTATCGACCGCCGCGCCGGTCGGCCGCCAGCGGTCAGGATAGTGGGTGACGAATCGGTCAGGTGCCGCCCGCGCCGGGCGTCAGAGCAGCAGCGACGCGTGCAGAGTGAACGCTGGCCGTCGCAGGGGAAAAATGGGGACCTCGCCGAGTCCCTCGAACCTCCGCAGCGCCAGTCGGCTGAAGGCGTCGCCCACAGCTGGAACGACGGCCGCGTGCGCCAGGGACTCGCTCTGCCGCCGCTCGATCTTCGCCTCGAGTCGCTCTCCTAGCTGCCAGCAACACCCATCGGAGGCCGCTGGGCCGGCAAAGAGCTGAGGTCCATCGGCGGCCATGGCCTCCCTGGCTGCCTCGTGACAGGCCCCTTCGCCGCCGCGGGCCAGCCTCGGCGACTCGCTGCCGGGCAGCTCGCAGAGATCCAACACCGCGCACAGGCCGGAGGCTCCAACGACGAGCGTCGGGAGCAGAACAGCGATCACGAGGCACCGGCGGGCCGCATTCACCATATGCGTCAGTCTACAACCTGCTCAGCCGTCGGGCCGTTCCAGCTCGTAGCCCGCCGCGGGCTTACGAGGGGCGAACCCTGACCGGCGCAGGGTCACGAGATCGAGTCTCAGACGAATCCCCGGCCCCGCAAACAAACCTCCAGCATGTACAGCCCGTAACACTGGGGACGGCGAGGATTCGCTACAATGCCATCCGTGAACCGCTGGAGCACTCGTCTCATCGCACTAGCGCTGCTGTGGATCGTCTTCCCCGGCGCGATGGAAGCGACGGAGAACCTCGCTCACCTGCTGAACAGCGGCCACTTGGCGCACGCCACCGAGAGCGGGGACTCGCACTCCGAGCCCGGTCCAGAGCACGGCTGCAACGCGACATTCCACTTGTGCTCCTGTCACGTGGCGCCCACGGGAATGCTGGTCGCGGGCGCGCCGGCGGCAGGCCTCCAGTACGCTGACCCGCTTCTTGCGCAGCTTGCACTGCACGTCTCCCTGCCCCACCTCCACAACATCGAGCATCCTCCTCAAGCCCGAGCCTAGAGCCGGCGACCAGGACTCGGCTGGCTTAGTCCGGCCCCGCTCCGAACCCGGAGCGAGGCGGATCGCCGTCCGCTGCCGTTTCGTGCAGCGGACCTGGCCGAGCGAAAACGGCTGACCCCCGCGACGGCGCACTTCGCCGTCAGCGGACGCTTGGACGAACGATCCTCTGTCAACTGAGGAAGGATGAATGAAAGAAAGACAAGAACAACACCGGCGTACCCTTCGTGGTCTCGCCAGCTTCGCTTGCCTCGCGACGCTCGCGCTGGCGGCGCAGGGCTCCCGAGCGGAAACCGAGACTCCGCTTCGGCTGACTCTCACCGAGGCGCTCGAACGAGCGTTCTCGAGCAGCCCAGTCATGCAAGCCCGTCGAGCCGAAGTTCGGCGAGCCGAGGCTCGCCTTCTCGGCGCTCGAACCTACCCACTCAACCCCGAGCTCGAGCTCTCTGCCGGTGACCGGCAGGGACCGACCGAGACCAGCACCGATCGGAGCATCGGGATCTCGCAGGAGATCCAGATCGGTGGCCAGCGCAGGAAAGGAGTCGCAGCCGCATCGGCGGCACTCGAGGCGGCGCGAAGCAGCTTCGAGCGCGAGCTCCGCCTGCTAGGGGCAAGCGTCGAGCAGGCTTTCGCCCAAGCACTGCGCGCCCGGGAGCTACTCGAGATCGCTGACGCCGACGCCGAGCTCGCCCGGCAGCTCCTCCGCTTCTCGGTGCGGCGCCTCGAGGCGGGCTCCGGGACGCAAGTCGAGCTCAATCTGGCGCGATCGACGGCCGGCCAGGCGGAGCGGGCGCTCCGTTTGAGCGAGTCCGCCGAAGAGACGGCGCGAAACCGCGTGGCTGAGCTGATCGGCCTTCCTCTCGACGGTGCACTCAACGCAGTTGTCGGGGACCAGCCGATGCCTGATGACCGGGTGCCTCAGCTCGAGGAGCTTCTGGCCGCGGCATTCCAGAACCGGGCTGATCTCGCGTCTCTCCGCCACGAGACCGACTCGGCAGAGCTCTCGATCGAGCTCTCCAGGTCACTCAGGATCCCGAATCTGCGTCTCGGCGCCTTCTACGAGGAGGAAGAGGGGACAGACGAGATCAAAGGCATCGGTCTCTCGGTGCCGATTCCGCTCTTCAACCGCAATCAGGGCGAGGTGGCCGAGGCGCAAGCGGAGGCCGAGAGGCTCTCCGCGGAAGGCTCGGCCGCCGAGCTCGCGGTCCGAAGAGAGGTCGCCGACGCGCTAGTGCAATACAGGTCCGCAAGAGAAGCCGCGCTGTACCTCCGCGACCTGGTGGTCGGCACTCTCGAGGAGAACCTCCTTCTCCTTCGGAAGGCACTCGATGCCGGGAAGATCGGCGCCTCGGAGGTTCTGGTGTTCCGGCGCGAGTTCGTCGAAGGCCAGCGTCAGTACGTCGAGGCCCTCTTCGAGGCCCAGAGCGCCCGGATCGCCCTCGATCTGGCGACGGGCCGCACCCCGATTCAACTCACTCCCACCCAGGAGACACAGCGATGACACAGGGAATCCAAGTTCTGAACATCCTCGCCGGTCTTCTTCTGGCAGGGACGATACTCGTTACCGCAAGCTGCTCCGAGGTCGCCCAGCAAGACCGAGCATCGGAGGCGACGCACGGCGCAGAAGACGACGAACCCCATGACGATGAAGCCCGTGGCAACGAAAGCCACGACGAAGGCGTCGTCGAGCTCACAAGCGTCAAGGCGACGGCAGCCAAGATCGAAACCGTCATCGTCGCCCTCGCGGGTCTCCCCGCCCAGCTTGCCACGACCGGGCAGGTGGACTTCAATCAGGATCGGCTGGCGCACGTCAGTCCCAGAATCCCGGGACGCGTTCACGAGGCGCGAGCTCGCCTCGGCCAGAAGGTCCGCCGGGGAGAGGTCCTCGCCATGCTCGACTCGATCGAGCTGGGGCGAGCCAAGGCTGAGTACCTGCAGGCCAAGGCTCGGGAGCAGCTGACTCGTGAGAACTTCGAGCGCGAGGAAAGCCTGTACGCCGATCGGATCTCGTCGGAGAAAGAGATGCTGGTGGCCAAGGCCGCCCACATCGAAGCCGAGGCCGAGCTGCGGAGCACCGAGGAGACCCTCCACCTTTATGGCCTGAGCGAGAACGAGGTCGCATCCGTCACCTACGAGAACCCGGGACGCTCCCTCTATCCGATTCGGGCACCCCTGTCGGGGAAGATCGTCGAGAAGCACGTCACCGTCGGGGAGCTGGTGACACCCGAGCGCAACCTCTTCAGCCTCGCCGACCTCAGCGAGGTCTGGGTGTGGATCGACATCTACGAGCGCGATCTGCAGCAGGTCCACATTGACGATGACGTCGACGTGCGCGTCGACGCCTACCCCGAACGCGAGTTCAGCGGCACCGTCTCGTACTTGAGCGATCGGGTCGATCTCGACACGCGCCGGGTGAGGGCTCGTATCGACGTCGCAAACCCGGAAGAGCGCCTTCGGCCGGGGATGTTCGCTCAGGTCGAGCTCACCGACCCTCATGAGGGCGGCGGAGGAACCCTGGAGCCAGTACTCGTGGTTCCCGAAGCTGCCCTACAGCGAGACGGCGACGCGACGATCGTCTTTGTCGATCTCGGTGAGGGCCGCTACGAGCGGCGAGAGGTAGAGACCGGCCGAAAGTCCGGCAGCTCCGTGGAAGTGATTGAGGGGCTCGCGCCGGGGGAGACGATCGTCTCCGGCGGAGCCTTCTTCCTGAAGTCAGAGCTCGCGAAAGACGAGCTCGGCGAAGGCCACGGGCACTAAGGAGGCAATCATGATCCAAAGAATCATCGACTTCTCTCTCGATCATCGCTTCCTCGTGATTGTGCTCTGGTTGCTCGCGGTCGGACTCGGCTTTCGTTCTCTTCTCGATCTACCGATCGACGCGGTCCCGGACGTCACCAACATCCAGGTGCAGGTGCTCACCACCAGCCCGGGCCTGGCCCCAGAGGAGGTCGAGCGCTTCATCACCTTCCCGGTCGAAACGGCCATGAGCGGCTTGCCCCGCGTCGAAGAGATCCGATCGGTCTCGAAGTTCGGCTTGTCCGTCGTCACCGTGGTCTTCGAGGAAGGAAGCGACATCTACTGGGCCAGACAGCTCGTCGGCGAGCGGCTCACCGAGGCCCGGGAGCAGATCGCCGAGGGCTACGGCGAGCCCGGGATGGGCCCGATCTCCTCTGGCCTCGGCGAGATCTATCAGTTCGAAGTCAAGGGCGAACCCATGTGCCCGCAAGGAGAGCCCGACACGGACGAGTGCTACACGCCGATGGAGCTGCGAACGACGCTCGACTGGTTCGTCAACTATCAGCTTCGCTCCGTCCCCGGGATCGTCGAGGTCAACTCCTTCGGCGGCGAGCTCAAGACCTACCAGATCACGCTCGATCCCGATCGCCTCGTCTCGTTCGGGCTTGCCGTCGGCGACGTCTTCGAGGCCGTCGAACGGAACAATCGAAACGTCGGCGGAGGCTACATCGCATGGGGCGGCGAACAGTACCTCGTTCGAGGTGAGGGCCTGGTGGAGAACCTGAATGACCTCGGGCAGATTGTCCTCGCCCATGACGAGCGCGGCACACCGGTACACGTCCACGACGTCGGAACGGTCGAGTTCGCTCCGATGATCCGGCAGGGTGCCGTCACACGCGATGGCCGGGGTGAGGCCGTCGTCGGCATCGTGATGATGCTCATGGGCGAGAACTCCCGCGTCGTCGTCAACGACGTCAAGGAGAAGATCGCCGAGGTCAAGAAGAGCCTCCCCGAAGGGGTCACGATCGACACCTTCTACGACCGCACAGAGCTCGTGCGGAGGACGATCTTCACGGTCGCCAAGAACCTGACCGAGGGCGGCCTCCTGGTCGTCATCGTCCTCCTTCTCCTTCTCGGCAACCTGCGGGGCGGGATGATCGTCGCTTCGGCGATTCCCCTGTCGATGCTGGTCGCCTTCACGGCGATGCGCTACTTCGGCATTTCCGGCAACCTGATGAGCCTCGGCGCCATCGACTTCGGTCTGATCGTCGACGGTTCGGTCGTCATGATCGAGAACATCGTGCGCGTCCTCCACGATCGGCGCGACGAGGTGGGAGTCTCACGACTAGAGAAGATCCGAGAGGCGTCGAAACAGGTGGCGCGCCCGGTAGTCTTCGCGGTCGGCATCATCATGATCGTCTACCTTCCCATCCTCGGCCTTCGCGGCATCGAGGGGAAGATGTTCCGGCCGATGGCCCTCACAGTCGTCTTTGCACTGGCTGCATCCCTGGTCTGCGCCTTGACGCTCATGCCGGTCCTCGCGAGTCTCTTCATCAAGCGCGTCTCCGAGAAGGAGCCCTGGCTCTTCCGCTTGGCCAAGCGCGTCTACGAGCCGAGTCTCGGTAAGGCCATGCGCCACCGCCGCGCGACGCTCGCGATCGCCCTCGGGATCTTCCTCGCGAGCCTGGTACTCGTGCCCTTTCTCGGCGCCGAGTTCATTCCGAGACTCGACGAAGGCGCGATCGCCATGCAGATCTGGCGCCTGCCGAGCGTTTCGCTCGAGCAGTCGAACGAGATCTCGACTCGCGCGGAGCAGATCCTTATCGACGAGTTCCCCGAGGTCGAAACCGTGGTTTCGCGGACAGGCCGGGCGGAGATCGCGACGGATCCGATGGGGGTCGAGATCAGCGACACCTATCTCATCCTCAAGCCGCGGAAGTCATGGCGGTTCGCGACCAAGGAGGAGTTGATCGAGGCCATCGACGAGGCGATGCAGGAGAACGTCCCCGGAGCCATCTTCAGCTACTCGCAGCCGATCGAGCTCCGCGTCTCGGAGCTCATCTCCGGAGTGCGATCCGACATCGCGGTCCACCTCTACGGCGACGACCTCACGCTCCTCGCGGAGAAGGCGGACGAGATCGCCGGGGTCCTTCAGCGGATCCCGGGCGCGGCCGACGTCAAAGCCGAGCAGACTCAAGGACTGCCGATGCTCCGTGTGCGAATCGACCGCTCGGCGATCGCCCGCTACGGCATCAATGCTGCCGACGTCCTCGACGTCGTCGAGACGGTGGGCGGCAAGCCCCTCGGCACGGTGCTGGAGGGAGAGAAGCGCTTCGTCCTGCAGGCGCGTTTCGGCGGAGAGCTGCGGAGTGACCTCGATCGCATTCGAGATCTCCGTGTCCCGGGTCCGGCGGCGGAGGGTGGCTCACCGCCCCTCATCCCGCTGTCCCAGCTCGCGGACATCCGCATCGAAGACGGTCCGGCGCAGATCAGCCGCGACAAGATCAGCCGGCGGATCAATGTCGAGGCCAACGTCCGCGGCCGCGACCTGGCTTCCTTCGTGGCCGAGGCACAGGCGGCGGTCGATGCCGAGGTCGAGCTCCCGGCCGGCTGGGTCGTCGATTGGGGCGGCCAGTTCGAGAATCTGCAGGCCGCCTCCGAGCGGCTGGCTGTGCTGGTTCCGATGGCACTGCTCCTGATCTTCGTGCTGCTCTACTCGACGTTCGGCTCAGCACGCCTGGCGACCCTGATCTATCTCAACGTACCGCTCGCCGTCACGGGCGGACTTCTCGCGCTCGCGCTTCGGGGCTATCCCTTCTCCATCTCGGCGGGAGTCGGCTTCATCGCGCTCTTCGGGATCGCGGTCTTGAACGGCGTGGTAATGATCTCCTACGTCGTCGAGAAGCGACGCGAGGGTCTCGGAGCCCAGGAGGCCGCCCGCGAAGGCGCGCTCGTGCGCCTCCGGCCTGTGCTCATGACCGCTCTCGTCGCCTCGTTCGGCTTCGTACCGATGGCGCTGGCGACCTCCGCGGGAGCTGAGGTCCAGCGCCCGTTGGCGACCGTCGTCATCGGTGGCCTCGTCACCTCGACCCTCTTGACCCTGCTCGTCCTACCGACGATCTACTCCTGGTTCGCCGAGAAGCGCATCGAGGTCGAGCTGTGAGCAGACTACTGAACCTTCCTGGAGACTCACGATGAAAGAAATCAAGGCCATCATCCAGCCTTTCATGCTCGAACACGTACTCCATGCCCTGGCGGCGATCGCTGAGCTCCCAGGGCTGACGGTGTCCCACGTCAGCGGCTGGGGCAAGGCTCGTGGCGCGGGCGCTTCCGACCCCGTCCAACACGGCGGCCATCGCCTCGCCAAGAAGACCAAGCTCGAGATCGTCGTTTCCGATGACCTCGCGCCCGTCGTAGCTGACACGATCTCGACAAGCGCCCGCACTGGGAACCCTGGAGACGGCAAGATTTTCGTCTACGACGTTCGCGATGCGATCATGATTCGGACCGGCGGCCGTAGCAAGGAGGCTCTATGAATGACTGAGCCCTCTCCGATGCCTTCATTCCACATCGACGAAATGGACTGCGCTGATGAGGTGACGGTCCTCAAGCGCGCCGTCGGCTCACTGGTTGGAAGCATAGAGTAACTCGCCTTCAAGGTGCTCAACGGCAAGATGCCGCACGGCTGACGACCACTACAGAGGGGGTGGCAGAGCTTGACATCAGAGAAGTTCATTCCTATAGTTGCGCAAGTGAGAGATCGGTCATGACGAGAACCGCCACCAGCCAGCAGCGACAGGAGGGCACGTGCGAAGTCCTCCTCTTCGACGAAGAGCGCGTCCGCCGCGCTCGCCAGGGGATGCTCTCGGACGCGCTGCTCCTGGACCTTGCAGAGACATTCAAGGTCCTGGCACACCCGACGCGGATCCGCATTCTCAGAGCTCTCGCACAGGAGGAGCTCTGTGTGTGTGACCTCGCCCAGGTCCTGGGGCTCTCTGTGTCTGCCACGTCCCATCAGCTACAGGCCATGCGGAAAATGAAGCTCGTCCAGTACCGCATGGACGGAAAGCTCGCTTACTACTCGATGTCCGATCACTACGTCCTGGACCTCCTCAACGACGCCCTCGGGCACCTCACCGGGGGCAGGCCATTCGAATGATCCACCGGGTCTTGCTCTCGCTGTTGACCGTGGCGGTCCTGCTCTCAGCCGCGCCTTGGGAGTTGTCCGCGCAAGGCTCGGCAGCACCTGCCGGTGCGGCTGACGCGGTACAGGCCCGGCTGGTCGACTCGGGGAATCCAGGACCGACGGAAAGAGCAGATCCAGTTGACTGTGTCTGCCTTTGCACCTCAGGGCACTCGACCCCGGCCATGGCCCCAGACTTCTTCAAGGCCATCGACGGCTCGCACGAGCGTCTAGTGGCGGCTCTGCCGACGCAACAGGCCGGCGTGCCCGGCAGCATCTTCCACCCTCCTCAGATCTCCTAGCACTGCACGGCGACGTTGGCTCTTGCACGGACGGCTCGTCCGCAGCCAACACTTCTAGCTCTGCACACGTGCGGCATAGCCGCACCGAAACTTGAAGGGAGATCTGAACATGAGTACTGGAGTAACGAAAGTCCTGACTGTCGTGACGGCCCTCGGTGTAGTGGCCGCGTTCGCTGCACTTGCCTTCGCCCACGACCCGCACCGGCCTGCCCCTGCTCCGCAGAATCCACCGGCTACGACCGCTGACCAGCTGAGCCTGGAACAGATCGAAGAGATCGAGAAGGCGCGCCTCGCTTACCGCGAGAAAGCGCTGCCCCTCGAACAGCAGTTGGACCGACAGTGGTCCGAGCTTGAGAGCGTCATGCCTGGAACGGGTACAGAAACCGACCAGGTCTTGGAGCTGCGACGGCAGGTCAGGCAGCTGGAAAGAGACTTGGAGGACCTGCGGTTCGAGGCGGAGGCTCAGATGAATCAAGTGCTCTCGCCCGAGCAGCGCAACCGCTTCGGCCATACGGGTGATCTCCTGGCAGGTCACGACCGCTGGTCCTGCAATCAGGGATGCCCTTGGCACGAGCGTTCCTCCTGGAGTGGATGGGCCGGCCATCGCTGGCGCGACAACTCGTCCGGCGGCAGGCGGGGTCATTGCTGGTGAGCTGCGGCTCAAGCGAGGGGCGGAGCGAACGCTCCGCCCCTCGCTCCCCGCAGCCCTGTAGGAGCAATGCTCTGGAGGTGGAGCGCTGCCCCGTTGCATCGCGGTGGTCCGCTCGTGAATCCGCCTCAACGAGCTTGTTCAGACGAGGGTGTTCGATGTGGATACGAACACAGAGACTCACACTCCGCGATCTCAACGAAGGGGATCTCAACGCCGTGCTCAGTTACCACGAACGATCGCGACACAAGCAGCCCTGGCTTGGGCCAACCGGGCAGAACGCCGAGTGGCTCGGTCGCGTAGCCGGTGACATTTCGCCTGAGGACGCGCGACAGGAGATGCGCCTAGCGATCCTGCTGGCGAGTGACGACAGGGTGATCGGCGCTTGCCGGATTCGTTACATCGACGCGGTATGCCTCGAAGCAGAGGTCTCCTTCGACTTAGACCCCGACTATCCCGTTCATGAGTGCCGCTTGGAGGCAGTTGCTGAGGTGATGCGTCTAGGGTTCCAGGACCTGCGACTACGACGCATCTCCTCATCCTGCATCTCATCGGATGTCGCGATGGCCCGAGTCCTGGAGGGCGCGGGGCTGCGAGTGGAAGACGTACTTCCGAGGAGCCGCTGGATCCATCGAGAGTGGTGGGACACGGTTGTGTACTCGCTCCAGAGGACCGAATGGGCGGCACAACGACGCCGGGAAGTCCCACGTCACGTGAGGGACAGGAGAGAACTATGACCACTCTCAAGAGATCTTGGAGCCACCCAATCGCGGGCTTGGTGGGAGCACTCCTGATGGCAACCACTGCCCTCGCCACTGAACTCCACACACTCGATCTGCAAGAGGCCGTCCGCCTTGCAAAGAGCAACAACAAGTTGCTCGAGGCAGCTCGCGTTCGAATCGAGGAGGCTCGAGGAGATCTGACCACCGCCTCGATTCTCTTGATTGACAACCCGGAGGTGGGTGTCGAAGCAGGCCCGCGCCAGTCCGGCCGAGCAGGTGGCGACGACACTACGGATCTCGGCGTAGGAGTCGAACAGACTTTCGAGATCGGTGGGCAGAGACGCCACCGGATCCGGCGAGCTGAGGCCAATCTCGAGGCTACAGAGGCTGCTGCAGCCGACATCCAGAGGGTGATGGAGCTCGCTGTAGCGACCGCGTTCTGGGAGACCCTGGCGGCGGATCGGCGCACGGTGCTGCTTCAAGAGAACCGGCGCCTTGCCCAGGACCTCTACGAGACCGCGCGCCTGCGGCTCGAGCGAGGCGAGACCACGCCACTCGAGCAGAACACCGCGCGGATTCGGCTCGCGGAGGTCGAACGGAGGCTCGCGTCGGAGCACTCGAGACGGCGCTCGTCCGCACTTCGGCTTGCTGAGCTCCTCGGCCTACCCCAAGCTGGTCCTCTCGCCCTTGCCGGCGACTTCCCGAAGGCGCTCACACTGGCTGGCGAGGAAGCGTTAGTCGCTAGGGCGTTGGGTTCTCGCTCCGACCTCCTCGCGTTCGGCAGTCGGGTTGCGGCTGCGGAGGAAAGTGCTCGACTGGCCCAGGCCGAGGCCCGGCCCGATCTTTCCTTCGGCCTCTCCTACGAAGAAGAAGAGGAAGACAGAATCGTTCTTGCCGGAGTGAGCATTGCGCTCCCCTTCTTCGACAGGAACCAGGGCGAGCGCCAGCTAACCGAGGCTGCCGTTCGACGGCTGCACGCGGAGCGGGAGGCAGCCACTCTCGCCGTCGAGGCCGACGTACGACGCGCCTACTCTGACTACGAGCAGGCGCGCCAGGCAGTTCGCCTCTACGACACGGAGGTGTTGCTGGCCCAGGAGGAGAGTCTGAGCCTCCTGGAGAAGGCCTTTGAGGCGGGCCAGATCGGCTACCCCGAGGTGATCGTGGTTCAGCGCGAAGTGCTCGATGGCAGGGATGGCTACCTGAGTGCGCAGCTTGATCTTGCCCTGGCGAACGCCCGGCTGCTCGCCGCGTTGCAGAACCCCCAGACCGATAGTGGACAGGAGTAACTCAGTGAAACGAATCTCAGGTTCCAATACAAGAGTCGGGCTCCACACGCTGGTAATCCTCACCCTTCTCCTCAGCGGATGTGAGCAGGAAGAGATGCAAGAGGAGGAGCAAGAGGCAAGGGAGGCTCAGGATGTGAGTTCCCTGGACCGCGTCGAGCTCAGCGCGGGAGCCCTCGCGGCCCTCAACCTGACCTACGCGATCGCCGAAGAGCGAGAGCTCTCCCCGTCTCTGGAAGTGCCGGCCGAGCTCATGGCTGCGCCGGACAGGCGCGCCACCGTCGGTCCGCGCGTCCCTGGCCGAGTCGTATCGGTGCTGGTCAACAGAGGTGATGAGGTTCGTCGCGGCGGGGCGTTGGTCGTCCTGGAGAGCGAAGCGGTCGGCCGCGCGCGCGCAGATCTCATCGCGACGAGGGCACGGTTCGATGTCGCTCGCCGGGCGGCGGAGCGGGCCCGGGGTCTGCTCGAGGATCGGATCACCTCGCAGCGGGCGGTCGAGGAGGCGGAAGGCAAGCTCCAGGTCGCCGAGGCCGATCTGCAGGCGGCAAGAACGCGGCTCGAGACCTTCGGGGTCTCGGCAGACAACATGTCCGAAGACAGCCCCGCCCGCGTGGTCCTGACGAGCCCGATCGGCGGCGTCGTGGTCGCGCGGTCCGCCAACCTGGGCGAGTGGGTCGAGCCTTCGGACACGCTCGTGGAGATTGCTCAGCTCGACGAGCTGTGGCTCGAGGCCGCGGTCTATGAACGGGAGGTACAACTCGTTGAGCGTGGTCAGCCCGTGCAGGTGGAGGTACGTGCGTACCCAGGAGAGGTGTTCGCGGGGACTATCGACAATGTCGGCGCGACCTTGGAGGAGCGGACCCGCAGTGTCACGGTCCGAGTGGTGCTCCAGAATCCGAACCGCCGGCTGAAACCCGGGATGTTCGCCACGGCGCGGATCGAGGGAACGCACGCGCACGAACCGCAGCGCCTGCTCGCCATTCCCGGGGCCGCCATCCAGGAAGTGGACGACCACTACTCGGTGTTCGTTCGTCTCGACGATGGTCTGTTCGAGCTTCGCCGGGTGCACACCGGTGAGCGGGCGGGCCATTTCATCGAAGTGCTCAACGGCCTGGCAGCCGGTGACGAGGTTGTGGTGGAAGGGAGCTTCCTCCTCAAGGGCCAGCTTCTTCGCGCCACCCTCGGGGAGGACGAGTAATGGCCGAAAGAATCGTCGCGTGGGCTCTGCGGAATCGCTTTCTGACGGTCGTCCTCGGTCTTCTGCTCGTCTTCGCAGGTCTCCAGCACATGATGCGGCTTCCCATCGACGCCGTTCCAGATGTGACCAACATACAGGTCCAGGTGCTGACCAAAGCCCCGGCCCTTGCTCCACTGGAGGTCGAGCGCCTGGTCACCTTCCCGGTCGAGTCGGCCATGGCTGGACTGCCCGACATCGAGGAGATCCGCTCGGTTTCCAAGTTCGGCCTTTCGGCGGTGACGGTCGTTTTCGAGGAGGGAACGGACATCTACCGCGCTCGTCAACTTGTCCAGGAGCGGCTCTCCGAGGCGCGCGAGGGGATCCCTCAAGGGTATGGGACGCCGGAAATGGGGCCGATCGCAACGGGCCTCGGCGAGATCTACCAGTTTCAGGTCCGCGGTGAACCCGCGTGCGCCGAGGGGGAGGACTCTCCCGACTGTTACTCGCCGATGGAACTTCGGACCCTCCTGGACTGGTTTGTCGCCTACCAGCTCAAGAGCGTTCCTGGTGTGGTGGAGGTCAATACGTTCGGGGGGCAGCTGAAGACCTTTGAGGTGCAACCGGACCCCGGCGCGCTGCGAAGCCACAACCTTCCGCTAGCGGAGCTCTTCGAGGCCCTCGAACGCAACAACAGGAACGTAGGCGGGGCCTACCTGGTGCGTAACCGGGAGCAAGTCGTGATCCGCGGCGAGGGGCTGCTCACGGGGCTCGAAGATATCGCCAGCGTCGTCCTGCGGACCAGCGAAGATGGCGTCCCGCTCTATGTGCGAGACATCGCCGACGTCAAGCTCGCGCCCATGGTCCGTCAGGGCGTGGTGACCCGCGACGGACAAGGCGAAGCGGTTGTCGGCGTCGTCATGATGCTGATGGGCGAGAACTCGCGCGTCGTCGTGGATCGGATCAAGACAAAGCTCGCATCGCTCGAGGGAAGTCTCCCCCCGGGAGTGACGATCGACACGTTCTACGACCGGACCGACCTCGTCCGGCGGACTATTCGCACCGTGGAGACGAATCTCCTCGAGGGCGGGCTCCTCGTCGTGGCCGTATTGCTCCTCATGCTCGGGAACCTCCGCGGCGGCCTGATCGTGGCCTCGGCCATTCCGCTGTCCATGTTCTTTGCCTTCATCGGCATGGTGCGGTTCGGTGTATCCGGAAACCTGATGAGCCTCGGCGCGATCGATTTCGGCCTCATTGTGGACGGCTCGGTCGTCATGATCGAGAACGTGTTCCGGCTGTTCTCGGAGAAGCGGTCCGCCGGTAAGCCGCCCCTGGAGGTCGTGCGCGAGGCGTCTCTCGAAGTCGCCCGGCCGGTGGCCTTCGCGGTCGGCATCATCATGATCGTCTACCTGCCGATCCTGACGCTCACAGGCGTCGAGGGAAAGATGTTCCGCCCGATGGCATTGACCGTCGTCTTTGCCCTGGCGGGTTCCCTGATCCTCGCCCTTACTCTGGTGCCGGTGCTAGCGTCTCTGGTCCTGCGGCGGGCACCGAAGCACCACGAGACTTGGCTGGTGCGCTCCCTGCGTCGCGTCTACCGGCCTCTCCTGGACCTGGCGCTCAAGCACCGCGTCGCCGTCGTCGCCCTCGCCGCGATTCTCTTTGCGACGGGCGCCGGCCTGTCGACGCGATTGGGTGCCGAGTTCATTCCTCGGCTCGACGAAGGGGCGATCGCACTACAGGTATGGCGCCTCCCGTCGGTGTCCATCGAGGAGGCCGCGCGGCAATCAACGACGCTCGAAAGCGTTCTGCTACGCGAGTTCCCCGATGAGGTCGACACCATCGTGTCGAAGACCGGACGGCCGGAAATCGCGACGGATCCGATGGGAGTCGAGATGAGTGACGTGTTCGTCATGCTGCACCCGCGGGACTCGTGGCGCTACGGCACCAAGGAAGACCTGATCGAGGCGATGGAAGAGGTGCTCAACCGCGATGTTCCGGGTGCGGCTTTCGGCTTTTCTCAGCCGATCGAGCTACGAGTGAGCGAGCTCATCGCCGGCGTTCGTTCGGATGTCGCGATCCAGGTCTTCGGCGAGGATCTGGATGTGCTCCGCCGGCTCGGAGACGAGATCGCGCGCGCCGTCTCGACCATCCCCGGGGCGGACGATGTGAAGGTAGAGCAGGTCTCGGGCCTGCCTATCTTGACCGCGAGCGTCGACCGCCGATCGATCGCGCGCCACGGCGTCAGCGCCGACGATGTTCTGGGCGCGATCGAGGCCCTCGGGGGCAAGCAGGTCGGAGTCGTTCTCGAAGGAGAGAAGCGGTTTGCGCTCCAGGTGCGGTTTCCGCCAGCCGTGCGTAATAGCGAATCCGCGATTGAACGGATCCCGGTGGCCGCCGACGGCGGGCGCCTGCTGCCCCTTGGAGAGTTGACCTTTCTGGATACCGAGCGCGAAGCGGCGCAGATCAGTCGCGAGCGTATCCAGCGACGCATCACGGTGGAGCTCAATGCTCGCGGCCGCGACATCGCCTCCGTCGTTGCGGACGCGCGAGAAGCGCTCGCGACAGCGGTCGATATGCCCCCGGGCTACGTCCTCGAGTGGGGTGGACAGTTCGAAAACCTCGAGCGCGCCTCGCAGCGACTCTTGGTCGTCGTTCCCCTGGCGCTGCTGCTCATCTTCGTCTTGCTGTACGGGACCTTCAATGCCGTTCGACCGGCTGTGCTGATTTTCCTCAACGTGCCGTTCGCGGCGGTTGGCGGGGTGATCGCTCTCCTTCTGCGTGGCCTTCCCTTCAGCATCTCGGCCGGCGTGGGGTTCATCGCCTTGTTCGGGGTTGCCGTCATGAACGGAGTCGTGCTCGTCTCCTACATCCGCAAGATCGAACAGGAAAAGGGGCTCGACCCCGACGAGGCGGCGCGGGAGGCGGCGCTGGTGCGAATGCGACCGGTACTGATGACCGCGATGGTCGCCGCGTTCGGTTTTGTGCCGATGGCTCTGGCCACGGGCTCGGGAGCGGAGGTACAGCGGCCCCTGGCGACCGTCGTCATCGGCGGGCTTGTGACGGCAACGCTGCTTACGCTGCTGGTGCTGCCGGCTATCTACGCCTGGTTCGCGGGCAAGCGTCTGGACGTGGAGATCTGAGGAGGTCCGACACATGAAAGAGATCAAAGCGATCATCCAGCCCTTCATGTTTGGGAAGGTCTGTGAGGCACTCCGTCAGATCGACGGGCTGCCGGGCATGACCGTCTCGCAAGTCATGGGCTGGGGGAAGTCGAAGGCCGTGAATGCGCGGGAGGTCGTTGAGGAATCCGGCTGCACCCTCGCGAAGAAAACGAAGATCGAGATCGTGCTCCCAGCCCATTTGGTCGACCAGGTGGTTCAAGCGCTCGCGCAGGCTGCCCACACGGGCAACGTGGGCGACGGGAAGCTGTTCATCTACGATGTTCAGGAGGTCGTCAAGATCCGCACGGGGCAACGGGGAGAGGAAGCGATATGACCCCCAGGCGTCCGGGTACGGGGCGCTTGTGGGCAGTCGTAGGCCTTCTTTCAGCCGTTGCGGCGTTGGCGTGCGCGACGGCAGGCCCAGCGCCAAGAGAACCCCTGTTAGAAAGTCTCGTCGTTCCCGGCCTGGTCATCGAGCCGGTCGCTCTGGAAGGCGCCGATGCCTCGAGCCGCGACTGGTTCCGGGAGCTCCTGGCAGAGCAGGCCACCGCAACCGCGCGGCGCGCTTCACTGGAGCGGCAACTCGCTCGCGTTCTGGACAGCAACGCTACAGCGCCTGGGAACTGGCAGCTCAGCGGACGCGTGTCGGTACCGGTCGCCCTGCCGCGAGAGTATCGAGGCAGTCGTGCGGCGTTTCAGGAAGGACACGTGGCCGTGGCCCGACTGGAGCTGCTCGACCACCGTAGACAGCAACTCGCGACCGTGGAGGCAAGCGTACGCTGGCCACAAGTAAGGTGGACGACCGGGGGCAAGACGCGCCGCGTTCGCCGACCCGACGCGGCGCTGCTCGACGCCGTGGAGCTGGCCGTCGACCGAGCGGTGCGACAGCTTGTGCTCCAGCTGCCTCTCGCAGCACACGCAGAAGAGCGGCCTTGAGCTCGCCGCTCACAAGCTGGCGGTGACAGCAAGCGTCTGACCTTAGACAGCAAGACCATGTTGCTCAACCGAGTCGAAAAAGCCCTCATGAACAACCCACTCCGCGAGTGGGCGCAGCGCCATCTGGAGGCGCGTTGGTTCCTGGACCTCGGCGGCCTCGCCGAGGGCGCCTCTGCCCTGGAGGTCGGGTGCGGCCGTGGCGTCGGTGTGGAGATCATCCTCGATGCGTTCCGCGCGAAACGAGTAGACGCCTTCGATCTCGATCCGGGGATGATCAGGCTCGCGCGCAGGCGGCTCGCCTCGCGGGGCGATCGCGTCCGCCTCTGGACTGGCGATGCGACCAGGATCGGAGCTGGAGACGCGACCTACGATGCCGTCTTCGATTTCGGCATCATTCATCACGTACCGGACTGGCCGATGGCACTAACTGAGATCTACCGCGTCTTGAAGCCCGGCGGCCGACTGTACGCCGAAGAGATGCTGGAGCGCTTCATCCTGAATCCGGTCGTCAAGCGAATCCTCGACCACCCTCTCGAGAACCGGTTCGACGCAGTGCAGTTCTCGGGGGCTTTGGAGGCGCAGGGCTTTCGCATCGTCGGGGAGCGGTCGGTCGCGTCTCTGTTCGCGAGGTTCGTCGCGGAGAAGCCCAGCGGGATACATAAGGTGGAGGCAAGCGCGTGAGTTCCACACACAGGCAGAAGACCGTTTCCTTCCGAATCGACGGCATGGACTGCGCCGAAGAAGTCGCGGTCCTCAGGCGGGCTGTCGGCCCGGTGGTCGGCGGCGAGGAGAACCTCGCCTTTGAGGCTCTCAACGGCAAGATGACTGTGCTCGACACGGCCCCAGCGGTTTCGCCCGACGCGATCGTCGATGCTGTCTCTCGAACCGGCATGAGGGCGCAGCCGTGGCTCGGCGCCGACGCTGATCTCCAGCGTGACCACGCGACGTTCTGGCAGCGGCGAGGCCGGTCCCTCCTCTGCTCACTCAGCGGCTCCCTCCTGGTTGCTGCCTTCGCGTTCGACGCTATCGAGGCTGGCGGCGTCCTACCGGCTCTGCGCGCCGAGAGCGTTCCTCCATTGGCAATCTTCCTCTACCTTGCCGCCACGATCGCCGGTGCGTGGTTCATCGTTCCGAAGGCGATCTATGCGGCGAGGACCCTTCGTCCGGACATGAATCTGCTGATGCTGGTGGCCGTTGTTGGGGCGATCGGCATCGGCGAGTGGTTCGAGGCGGCGACGGTAAGCTTCCTGTTCGCTCTCGCGCTGCTCCTCGAGAAGTGGAGCGTCGGACGTGCGCGTCGCGCGATCGGAGCCTTGATGGAGCTTTCTCCCGACTTGGCGAGGGTCGTGGACCCCGAGACGAACCGGACACGGCAACTGCCGGTCGGAGAGGTGGCTGTTGGCGAACTGGTGAGAATCCGGGCCGGCGACAAGGTACCGCTCGACGGGAAAGTGGTTGAAGGCAGCACGTCGATCGATCAGTCGGCGATCACCGGTGAGTCGATTCCGGTCCCCAAGGAAACCGGCGACGAGGTCTACGCCGGGACCGTGAACGGTACGGGCACCATCGAGGTCCGAGTCACCAAGGGTGCTGGAGACACGGCCCTCGCCGGGATCATCCGCCTCGTCGCCGAGGCGCAGGCCCGGCGCTCGCCGAGCGAGCAGTGGGTTGAGAGCTTCGCGCGGTATTACACCCCGATCATGATGGCCTTGGCCGTCGGCGTGTCCGTCCTGCCGCCGCTTCTCGCCGGCGGTAGCTGGGCAATCTGGTTCTACCGAGCCCTTGTTCTGCTCGTCATCGCCTGCCCCTGCGCCCTCGTGATCTCGACGCCGGTGAGCGTGGTCGCGGGACTCGCCGCCGCTGCACGGGCGGGCATCCTGATCAAGGGTGGCAATCACCTCGAGGCGCCCGCCGGCTTCGAGGCCATCGCGTTCGACAAGACCGGTACGCTGACCCACGGGCGTCCACAGGTACAGAGAATCGTCGGGCTGAACGGTCATACCGAAGAAGAAGTCCTCGAGCGCGCAGCAGCGCTCGAGGTGGATTCGAGCCACCCTCTGGCTTTGGCTGTTCTCGAAGAGGCCCAGAGCCAGGGCGTGGTCTACGGGCGCGCGGAGTCTGTAACCGCTCTCCCTGGGAAGGGCGCTGAGGGCGACGTCGACGGCAGGCGTTTCTGGATCGGCAGCCACCGCCTCATGGAGGAGAAGGGGGCCGAGACACCAGAATTCCATCGGATGGCTTCCGAGATGGAGGACGCCGGGCACTCGTTGGTAGCGGTCGGCAACGACGATCACATCTGTGGCCTTCTCGGCGTGGCGGACGGAGTCCGCGAGGGCGCGGCTCGGATGCTCGACGAGCTGAGGGAGCTCGGCATCCCCCAACTCGTCATGTTGACTGGCGACAACCAGGGAACAGCCCGGGCGGTCGCCGGGTCGATCGGTCTGGAGGACTACCGCGCCGAGCTTCTGCCATCGGAGAAAGTGGCGGCGGTGGCTGACCTGCGGGAGCGGTTTGGAAACGTGGCGATGGTCGGCGACGGCGTCAACGATGCCCCAGCTCTGGCGACCGCCACGGCGGGAATCGCGATGGGCGCCGTAGGTACCGACGCGGCCATCGAGACCGCAGATATCGCGCTGATGTCGGACGACCTCGCCAAGCTTCCGTGGCTCGTCCGCCATTCACGGCGAGTGCTCAGGACGATCCGCCAGAACATCTTCTTCTCCCTCGCAATCAAGGCCGCCTTCATCGCGCTCGCGGCGCTCGGGATGGCCACGCTCTGGATGGCGATCGCCGCCGACATGGGGGCTTCGCTTCTGGTCGTGGCCAATGGGCTGAGACTGCTGCGCTAGGGCCTCCGCAAAAGGGCCACTCGAGATAGCGCCGCACAGACCGCTCTTCGCAAGGCGCGGTTTGTAAATCTCCCTTACGGCTGTTAATCGCTACAGCTGCCGATCGCACACACCATGCGAGGACGCTTCCCAGTTGACCATCTCCTATGCTTGTAGTACACTGTGCGAATCAACCGGTTATCCGTCACCGGGTGGCCGCGTACCTCGAAACGACAGGATCTGCCGTGAGAAGTACTCCCGACAGCAGCCCCCTTCAGCCGCTCCTCAAGGAGCACGAAGTGGCTCGGATCCTGTGTGTGAGCGTCCGAACGCTACAAGAGTGGAGGCAGACGGGACACGGCCCCCCATTCCTCAAGCTCAGTGCCCGGAAACGAGGCGTCGTCCGCTACGATCCGGCCGACGTCAGGTCGTATATGCTGGACCGAAAGGTAAGCAGCACCGTGGAGCAAGTCCGTTGGCGAAAACCGTGAAGAAGGTGTACAAGGGGTGTACAAGCTTCAGAGGGGTGGCTGTAAATGGTCGGGACGGCGAGATTTGAACTCGCGACCCCCTGAACCCCATTCAGGTGCGCTACCAGGCTGCGCCACGTCCCGACGGAGCGGGACTCTATCGTCTCAGGGGCGGCGAGTCGAGGCGGAGCCGGGCGGCTAGCGCTTCGCGTCGAGGATTTTGAGGATGCCGCGGGCCTCGGCGAGGGCGGTTTCGACACCTTTGAGGAGCTTGTCGGCCTCGTCTGACGACACTTCGGCGGCCTTCGACTTCGCCTTCTTGGCGGCCGGCTTGACCGCCGCCTTCTTCGGCTCCTCGGCCTTCTTTTCGGGAGCCTTCTTCGGCTCCTTCGCGTCCTTCGACTCTTTCGCTTCCTTCGCCTTGGCCGGCTTGGCAGCTTCGTCGGGGGCTTCGGCCGTGAGTTCGCTCAGGTCTTCACCATCGAGCTTCTTCTTGGCACCGGCGATCGTGTAGCCCTCGTCGTAGAGGAGCTCCTTGATCCTGCGGATGGTCGCCAGGTCTCGATCGTTGTAGACCCGCTGCCCGGAAGAGCTCTTGTCGGGGCGAAGCATCGGAAACTCCGTCTCCCAGTAGCGGAGCACGTACGGCTGGATGTCCAGCAGCTTGCAGGCTTCGCCGATCTTGTAATAGAGCCGCTTGGCCACGGAGACTCAGCGTCGAGCGGTCGAGCGCGGTCTAGCGCTCGTCCTTGTCGTCGACTTCCTTCTTGAGCTTCGGAGAGGGCCGGAAGCTCAGGCCGTTATGGGGCGGGATGAAGATCTTCTGACCGTTGGTCGGATTGACGCCGGTTCGCCCCTGCCGGGGGGTGACCTCGAAGACCCCGAAGTTCTGGATCTTCACCCGCCTCCCATCCATCAGGCTGCCCTTTACCGTATCGAAAATCGTGTCGACGATCTCCGCGGCCTCACCTTTGGTCAGCCCACCGTGCCGATCGTAGACGCGATCGGTCAGCGCTGCTTTTGTCAACCCCCGGCGGTCGGTCTTTCCCATTCTTTAAGACCCGGATTCCGACGTCGCCCGAAAGCGGCGTCGAGGTCCCGCGTCAGACCCTCAAGTAGGACCTTTGAAGTATCACTTCAAAGAAGATGGGCGAAGTATAGAGCGCTAAAGCAGCGTGGGCAAGCCTGTTCGTGAACGTGCATGTCTCCGACCTCATCTCTTGCGAATGACAAGGCGAATCGGAATGCCGCCGGGCAGGTCCAGCTCGCGCTGGATGAAGTTCTCGAGATAGCGCCGATAGCTCGAATTCCGCGAGAGGGTGCGGTTGGCGAACAGCATGAAGGTCGGCGGTTGAGAGGAGACCTGAGTTGCGTAATAGAGCTTCCAGGGCTTGCCGCGATCGGCTGGAGCGTGATGCCGTTGCGTCGCCCGCTCGAAGATACGGTTGACCTCGGAAGTCTCCAGGCGTCGCTCATAACCGGCCAGAACCTCGACCACCGCATCGAAGATCTTGGCAATACCACGGCCCGAGAGGGCGGAGACGTTGACGCGCACCGGCGAGGCGAGGATCTGATCCAGCCGTTCCCACGACTCGTCGAGAAGCTCGCGCAGGCGCGGCTCCAAGAGGTCCCACTTGTTGACCAGCACCAGGGTGCCCTTGCCGAGCTCCCATGCCGCCCCTGCGATCGACAGGTCGCCGGTGGTCACTCCGGCGGTTGCGTCCAGGACCAAGAGCGAGAGGTCCGCACGCTCGATCTGCCGGCGGGCCATCATCACCGCCAGCTCTTCGGGCTCGCCGCTGGTCTTGCTCCTGCGCCGGATGCCTGCAGTGTCGATCAGCAGAAACGGCTTGCCGTCGATCTCGATGCGAGTGTCGATCGGATCGCGTGTGGTGCCCGCGGTCGGCGACACCAGCGCCCTCGACTCCCCCACCAGCCGGTTCAGGATCGACGACTTGCCGACGTTTGGGCGACCGACAATCGCCAGACGGGGTACGCCGGCCTCCGGTTCCTCCGCACGAGGCACCGGCACCCGGTCGGCCACCACCTCGCGCAGGTCCTCGATGCCGCGGCCGTGTTCCGCTGAGACGAGCAGCACCGGATCCACCCCGAGGGCGTAAAACTCCTGCCAGCCGTCCATCGCGTGGCGGGTGTCGCCCTTGTTGACCGCCAGAATGGTCGGCTTGCCAAAGGGCCGAATCGTCTCCCAGACCGTCTCGTCGGCCGCGACGAGGCCTTCCTTGCCGTCCACCACGAGGATCAGCAGATCGCTCTCCTCGATGGCAAAGAAGACCTGCTGGTTGAGCCCCAGCCCATCGTCGCCCGGCACGAGACCGCCGGTGTCGATCAGGACCACCTCGCCGTCGTCACCAATCGGTGCGCTGCCGGTGACCCGATCGCGCGTCACTCCCGGTTCCTGGTAGACGATCGACTTCCGCTCGCCAACCAATCGATTGAAGAGCGTCGACTTGCCGACATTGGGGCGGCCGACAATCGCTACGGTCGGGGTGTGCGAAACGGGGGCGCCCAAGAGCCAGTCGCCAGACTAGTCGCTGATCGTTCGGTAGAGAATCAGCCAGGCGTCGCCGTCGCGCTTGAACTGGTACTTGACGCGATTACTCTTCGCCAGATCCTCGCCGACGGACGCATGGGTGCCGGTCGCGTAGGAACGGATGTTCCAGATCTCTACGGTGTTGACGAAGGCGTTGGCATACCCCCAGACGTCTACCTTCTCCACCGTCAGCTCGAGGAACTCCGGCTCCAGCACGCGGCCTGCGGCTTCGAGCTCTTCGATCCGCTTGGAGATGCGTGCGATCTCCTTGGGCGCGGCCAGGTCGGTCAGAACGAGTGCGTTGCCGCCCGAATAGGCCTCGGCCAGCTTGGGCAGGTACGCCTCGAGCGCCGCTTGAATGCTCTCGAGGTCGGCGGCCTGCTTCTCCTCGGCGCTGCCGCACGCGGAGAGCGTGCCGATCAAGAAGACCGCCGTGGCGAGAGCCGAGGGCAGTTGGCGGGAGGCTCGCACCCTCTGATTCTAGCCTCCGAGCGGTGAGATAGCCACTCCGCCTGGGCCGACCTGCCGAGCCGACGAAGTACCACGCGAGAAAGACACTTCGAAGGCTGAAAATATGAACAAAACTCTATACATACACAGGCTTGGCAGGCGCTCGGGGCGTGCTACAATTCGCGCCTGTTTTTTATGTCGTCTGGTCGGCTGACGCTGAAGTTGGGTGGTCGGCCAATCGGGGACTCGCACTTCGCGAGTGTAAGTAGGTAGAGAGCAACAACGACCACCCTCATCTGTTGTTTGGAAGGGAGAGAGGCGATGCCTTCTGGGATTCGTTTGTGTCGACTGTCCGTAGTACTCCTAGTAATCACTTTGATTCCGGCGGTCTCCTTCGGCCAAGCGGCCGCTTGGTACTCGTTTGACGACGGCACCGCTGATGACATGACGTTGAACGGCAACGACGGCATCGTGAGCGGTGCCCCAGTTGCCGAGAGCGGAATCGTGAACGGTTCGCTCAACTTCGCGATCACCGACTCGATTACGGTGCCGCACAGTGCCAGCCTCGAGCTCGCTACGCCGAGCCTCGTTGCCTGGGTCAAGATCGACGGAGACGCCGCACCCGGAGCGATCCGGCTGGTGCAGAAGATTCAGAGCGGCACCGGCTTCAGCCTCTCGGTGACCAACAACGGTCGTGTTCGCTTCGACATCTCGCAGGGCGCGAGTCGCGCGAGCGTTGCCAGCGCCTTCGGCATCGCACCGAACGTCTGGACGTCGATCCACGCTCACTACGACGGAAACGACCTGCGCCTCTACCTCCACGGCGAACTCGCCAACGAGGTCTCGGCGCCTGGCATCGATCCGACGAACACCGGTGACATGCGTATCGCGCGCCGGCTGGACGGTTCCATGGACGAGATTCGACTTGGCGGTAGCTCGCTCAACGCGATGCTCGCCTGTCAGTCGGCGCTCAAGATCTGGCACAACGACAGCTCGACTTGCATCAACTCGTTCACCAACGTGGCACCGGCCGAGGGGCTCGAGGACACGAACCACCGCTCCTTCGGCGCCACCCTGGTCGACATCGATCAGGACGGTTGGATCGACCTCTACTACGTCAACGGCTCGGGCGATCCCGCGATCGACCTCGAGCCGACCGGCATCTGCCCCGAGCTACCCAGTGAAATCCCGTTCGTCTCCGGCAGCCGGAACGCCCTGCACATGAATCAGGGCGACGGCACATTCGGTCCGGACACCGCGATCGAGACCGGCCTCGACGACCGCTGGAACGCCATGCGGCACGCCTGGGCGGACTACGACCGTGACGGCCTGCGTGACGTGATCTCGCACAACTTCGTGCTGACCAACCTCTACAAGCAGACGCTCGACGATCCGCTCATGTTCGAGAACTGGAACGAAGAGTCCGACACGAACATCTGCCTGCGGCGCGGTACTGGAGCCTCCTGGATCGATCTCACCAACGACGGCTTCCTCGACCTGCACGTGGTCGAGTACGACCCCGGACGTCTGGCGACCGATCACCTGACCCAGCTCTACATCAACGATGGCCTGGGCGGCTTCGACGAGGTAATCGCCCAGACCGGCCTCGACCTTCCGGACAACCCGATGGGTCAGGCCTGGGCCGACTACGACAACGACGGCGACCAGGACCTCTACCAGACCAACTCGCACGAGGTTCCGACGCGGCTCTACCGCAACAACGGCATCGACATCGGCACCGGTCTTCCGACCTTCACCGACGTCGCTTCCGCGGCGGGCGTTTCCGTCATCGGCGAGCCCAACCGCGGCATCGGCGCCTCCTGGGGCGACTACAACAACGATCGTCGCCTCGACCTGCTCTTCAGCCGTGAGGGAGACAGCCGCCTCTACCGCAACGACGGTCCGAACGAAGGCGGCGAGTGGACCTTCACCGACATGTCGAACGTCGGCGGCTTCGAGTCGGTCCTCGGTCTCGGGTTCTGGGGCGGCGGCTTCGCCGACCTGAACAACGACGGCTGGCTCGACATCGTGCTCCCCAACCGGACAAATGGCGAGAACCGGGTGCTCTACAACAACGGCGACGAGACCTGGCGCGAGGTCACCGCCGAGCTCGGCATGCTCCTCGAAACGCTTCCGAGCATGGGCTTCGTGGCGGGTGATCGCGACAACGACGGCGACGTCGATCTCGTAATCGTCAGTCACTCGCCGGTGCCGGACCCGCCGCCGCCGGTCTTCCTGGGCGACCCGAACTTCGTCTACGTCAACAACGAGCGCGGCAACAATTGGATCCAGTTCCGCTTGACCGGCACGGTCAGCAACGTGGAAGCGGTCGGCGCTCGTATCGAGGTGCTCGCGCGCCTGCAGCCGGGCGGCCCGGCGGTCTGGCAGAGCCGAGAGATCAACGCCGGCACCGGCTTCTTCTCGGACTTCCCGCGCATTCAAACGTTTGGTCTGGGCAAGGCGAGTCGCGTACAGCGCGCTCGCATCAAGTGGCCGAGCGGTCTGGTGCAGGACATCACGACCCCTCTGGACATCAACCAGATCTACGACTTCACCGAGCCTGCGCCCTAGCGCAATTCGATCCAGCAGAACTTCAGCCGCCGGTAGCGCGTCTTCGGATGCCTACCGGCGGTTTCTTCTTGGGCGGCGCGGCCGCGAGTCGCGCGTTCGACGGGGTCGGCGAGCAGACCGCGGCGGGGGCTCCGGCATTCCCTCGACCTTGAGGTTCAAGCTCCGCCGGCGCGCGTCGACGTCGACCAAGACCACCCGAACCGGGTCGCCCAGACGGAAGACCCTCCCCCGGTCGCGGCCGGTGAGGGTGTGTCGCGTCTCGTCGAAGACGTAGAAGTCATCCGCCATCGACCGAATCGGCGCCAGCCCGTCGACGTAGTAGTCGACCAACTGCACAAAGATGCCGAACGGCTGGATGCCGGTAATCCGCCCCTCGAAGGTCTCGCCGGCCCGCCCTTCAAGCAGGCGCACCAGCTTCCACTGCAGGATGATGCGCTCCGCCCGTTCGGCTCGGCGCTCCGTAAAGCTGCAGCGCTCTCCGATCGCCGGCACCCGCTCGGCCAGCAGGGTGGGATCGTCGGTCTCGGCGCGCAAGAGCGCCTTGAGTTGACGATGGACAAGCAGGTCAGGGTAGCGCCGAATCGGCGATGTGAAGTGCGCGTAGTGCCGAGCCGCGAGGGCATAGTGCCCGCGGCTCTCGGGCGCGTAGAGCGCCTGCTTGAGAGAGCGCAGGACAAGTGACGAGACGAACGGCTCTTCCGGCTTGCCGACCACCTCGCGCAGCACGCCCTGAAGCGCACTCGGATGAAGATTGTCGAGATCGCCGGACAGCTCGATCCCGAGTCCCTTGAGGATTGCGCGCAGGTCGAAGAGATCGTCGCGACCCGGAGCATCGTGAACCCGATGAAGGGCCGCCATCTCGTGCCCCTCGAGCTCCGCCGAGACCGCCTCGTTCGCCGCGATCATGAACTCCTCGATCATTCGATGGGCGACGTTTCGATCTGCACCCTGCACACCCACGGTCACCCCGTCGGTGTCGAGCACCACGTTCCCCTCGGGCAGGTCGAAGTCGATCGAGCCGCGAGCGATCCGGGCGCGATAGCGAATCTTCATGAGCTCGAGAGCGACCTGGAGCATGGGAAGGACCGCTCCGTACTCTGACTCGTCTCCCGCTTCGGGCTCCTCGATGAGTCGCCGCACCTCAGAGTAGGTCAGTCGACGGTGGCTGCGAATGACGCTCTTGGTAAAGCGACGGCCGACGATCTCACCCTCATGCGACAGGTCGAGGAGCGCGCTGAGCGTTAACCTCGGTACGTCGGGACGGAGGGAACAGAGGCCGTTCGAGAGCCGCTCGGGGATCATCGGCACCGCGCGCTCTGGGAAGTAGACACTCGTGCCCCGTCGATAGGCCTCGAGATCGACCACGTCGCCCTCGCGGACGTAGTGACTCACGTCGGCGATGTGCACCGCCAGACGAAATCCGCTCTTGTGCCGCTCAACGCTGATCGCGTCATCGAAGTCACGCGCCGTCTTCCCGTCGATGGTCACCACGACCTCGTCTCGGAAGTCGTGTCGACCCTGCCAGTCGTCCTCGACCGGATCTTCTGGGAGTGCGTCGGTGACTTCGAACACCGCCGGAGGGAACGCCTCGGGGATGTCGAAGTGGCGAAGCACGACGCGCGTGTCGACCCCCGGCTTGGCGGGATCTCCGAGGACCTCTCTGACGCGGCCACGCCAGGGTCCGCCGACCTTGCGTTCGCGAACCTCGACCTCGACGAACTCGCGTTCGCCAACCTCGTCGGCTTCTGGCCCCTCGACGACCAGGTCCAGGCTCAGCTTGGCGTCGAACGGAACCAGCCAGCGACGACCATCGGCGACCTCGAGGGTACCGACAACCGTGCGTAATTTCCGATCGAGTACCTTGACCACCGTCGCCCCGGGTAGGTCGCCACTCGACAGCCTTCGTTTGGAGCGCTTCGGTCGCACGAGCACCGTATCGCCCTCTCGAGCGTCCTTGAGGTCGCGCCGGCGGACAAAGTAGCCCGCTTCGCCCCGCGCGCCCGAACGCACGAGGGCGTCTCCACTGTCGAGTTGTTGGAGCTGACCCACTCGCCAATCGGTGAAAGCGAGCGCGTAGAGTCGCCGATTCCACTCGACAACCGAGCCGCCGAGCTCCAGGCGCTCTCGGCCGGCGTCGAAGTCTGAGGAGGAGACGTCGTCGCCAACCCGCCGCGCGAGTTCCTGCGGCTCGAGACCCCGTCGCCCGGCGCGCTCCAGCGCGGCCAGGATCGTCTGTTCGATTAGCGACTCTGCGCCCGGAAGGCCAATTGACACGTCTGCCGACTCTCTCTAGACTCCACGTCTACCTGCCTCGCACATCCGTGACGAGGCACCTGCGAAAGTGGCGGAATTGGTAGACGCGCAAGGTTCAGGACCTTGTGGCCGCAAGGTCGTGGGGGTTCGAGTCCCCCCTTTCGCACCATTTCATCTCTTCCCCATAGCGCGCCCCCTCGCTCCCAGCGGCGCGCCGGCCAAGAGGACAGTATCAGTCGCTCGGGCTAAGGCGGTCATAGACGCCCATCAATCTTCTTGACCAGGCAGCTCCCCCCCAGATACAACTGAGCCTTCACATCACTTGTCATTCGAAGGTAGGTTCCGGCGGGTCTGCCGAAAAAAGGGGGAAGGAATGAGCGAGCTGTCGCTGTCGTCGCGCCTCGGGTACATCCTGGGCATCGGGATTCTCTTGTTTCCGCAGATCGTCGTTCCGGCGACCATCACCGTCGGTGGCGCCTGCACACTCGTCGACGCCGTGACCGCGGCCAACACCGACACGGCGGTTGGCAGCTGCACGGCCGGCTCGAACGCCGACGAGATTGTGCTGACGGAGGATGTGGTCCTCACCGCGGTCGACAACAGCCCTCCCAATCAGGGTGACAACGGGCTGCCGGTGATCGTCAGCAACGTCACCATCTCGGGCGCTGGCTTCACGATCTCCCGCGACGCAGGGGCTCCCGACTTCCGACTGCTGGACGTGGCGAGTCCGGGATCTCTTCTCCTCCGGAATACAACCCTCACCGGTGGGCGCCTCGACTCCCGAGACGGGACCGCAATCCGCGCAGTTGCGGCGAGCCTCGGACTCCGAGACGTCACGGTGATCGCCAACTACTCCACCTCTGCGAACGGCGCAGTGGACGTCACCGGTCAAGGCTCCTCTCTCACCATCGTCGACAGCCTGGTGACACAGAACGATGGGAGCGGCGTTCGCGTTCAGGCTGCCGACACCCTCACGACGATCAGCGGCAGCACCCTGAGTGAGAACGACCCCGACGGTCTGTTCGTGGACGGCAACGGGGCGAGCTCAGTGCTCGTCGACGACAGCTCGATTCTCGACAACGTGGGCACCGGCGTCCAACTTCAGACCGTCGCCGGTCCGAGCGCGATTCACGCCACCACGATCTCGGGGAACTCCCGAGGTGTGGAGATCTTCGATGCCGACAACCTGTCCATCTCCGACTCGGAGCTCCTTGGCAACGGCACCGCCGTCGGGGGCGGCGTCGCGATCGACGCCTACGACGCCGACAACCTCACGATCACCGGCACGACGATCTCCGGCAATTTCAATGACGCGTCTGGCGGCAGCATCATCTACACCAACTACGGCACCCCCCGGCTGGTCAACAGCACCGTGAGCGGCAACTCGGCCACCGGCGGTTACGGTCAGGTCATCGACGCCTACCTGACGTATGACTTCGTGATCGAGAACTCGACCATCACCGATAACAACGTCCACTGGGTGATCTACGGCTATTACGCGCAGATGGACAACTCGATCGTAGGCGGGAACGCCTTCACCGGTCAGAACTGCTTCCTCAGTGTCTCCTCGACAAGCGGCAACAACTTCGACGACGACGGTACCTGCCCGAGCACCAGCCCAATCGTGCCGGGCGTCGACTTCGATACCGCCCTCGCCGACAACGGCGGGCCGACCGAGACGCACGCCCTGCTCGCAGGTAGCGTTGCAATCGACGCCGCGGGCACATGCGGGCTGACCGAAGACCAGCGTGGCTTCACCCGCGACGCGCAGTGCGACAGCGGCGCCTTCGAGTTCGAGGCCCCGCCTCCGATCGGCGGCTCCGACAACGGCGCCCAGGTACGCGATGTCCAGTGCCTGAACGTCGAGACGTCTCAGTCCGTGATGTTGACCTTGAGCGGCGAGGACAACTGGAGCTGCTCGGGCGCCGGCCTGAGCGCCGATCCGAGCGACCGCGTCCGTCAGGTGATCGCCGGGCGCGTCAACGGCGCGCTGGGCGGCTCGGTGACCGGCATGAGTGTCGGCCAGGTCCAGTGCCAGAACATCACCCAAGGGGGGTCGGTCGACGCCACGCCCGGAGTTGGCGAAACATCGTGGACGTGCACCGGCCTCGCGATCGCGGCCGGCGACAACATTCGGATGACCGTGCAGGGTCGGGCTGACTAGCGCGGTCAGTTCTGAATGCGGCTGAAGAGCCGCACCAGCTGGTCACGGGTCGTGTTGGCCGCCGCCTGCTGGCGGGCGCCGATGCTGCTCGGTCGCTCCGCCTGTCGGCCGGCAATCGCGGCGTCGCGGGTGCGCGTCGACTCGAGCCGCTCGCGATAGTCGTTCACACAGGCGAGGAGCGCTCGTCGTTCGACAACTCCAACCAGACGTTCCCCCTCGACGACGGGAAGCGAGGGGAAGTTGCAGCTGAGAAACAGCTCTGCCACGCGAAAGAAGTCCATCTCGGGAGTACACCGCCCGAAGCCCTGCGACATGTGGTCCGCCACGGTCCCCGCGTCGGCGGTCTCGTCGTAGAGCAGGCTCGAGAGCGCTCGGATCGAGTCCTTCTCGGTGAAGATGCCGACCAGGTTGCCGTCGTCGAGAACCGCCGCCGTCGGAACGGCGGCCGCCAGGAGGCGCTCGATCGCCACGAACACGTCGTCCGCCCCCCGCAGCGTCAGCTTTGGCGGATGCATCCAGTCGCGAGCTGTGGGCAGGGTTAGGTCGTTCATGTTGTCTCCTCTTAGGGCGAAGCCTGTTCGCTCACCGTGTCCATGGCCTGCCGGCGAACCTCCTCGAGGAGGCGCTCGCGGTTCGGGCACGTGGCACAGGTGATCGGATCGCCGTCGCCGTCGAGTACCGCCGGACC
This sequence comes from Candidatus Multivoradales bacterium, assembly GCA_965212505.1. Taxonomy (GTDB): domain Bacteria; phylum Acidobacteriota; class Thermoanaerobaculia; order Multivoradales; family JAHEKO01; genus JAHEKO01. The sequence continues at coordinate 1,856,567 of OZ243123.1, read as the reverse complement.
TCCGCAAGAACCCCGTAGGCATCTACCGCTCAGAAGGACTCCGACCGACATGGCAAGCATCACCAGTGCGAAGAGGGTCAGCGTGAGCAGGAGGAGGGTCATTGGTCGAGGGCTCCAGTTTGCCGACTCGAAGCGAAGCGAGCCTCGCTTGGAGTACCGGTATGGAGGCTCTACGGCGCCGGCCGCTCAACAGATTCTATCAGCGCGTCGAAAGCGGTCGACGTCACCTCGCGGAAGCCGCCGTCTGCCCGCACAAGCAGCATCACCGCCCACCCCCTGCTCTCAGCCAGCTCCAATCCAGCCTCGCCGAGCACCATCATCGCGGTCGCCAGACCATCTGCGGTGGCGCAGTCTGAGTGCAGGACCGTGGCCGACGCTACCGAATGGTCGATCGGTCGAGCGGTTCGAGGATCGAGCAGATGGCTGATCCGCCGGCCGTCGACCTCGCGATACTGGCGGTAGTCGCCGCTCGTCGCCATCGACAGATCGACCAGCGGAACGACCCGCTCCACCCTGCCCCGCTCCGCGTCCGGACGCTCGACCCCAATCCGCCAGGGCAGACCACGCTGGTTTCGCCCCCTTGCCCGCACCTCTCCACCGAGCTCGATCATGTAACGGTCAAACCCAAACTCGTCGAGCACCTCCGCGGCGCGGTCGACTCCGTAGCCCTTCGCGACCGCCGAGAAGTCGACCGTTAGCTCGGGGTGCCGCTTGATCAGGCGCTGTTGGTCGTCGACCCCCAGCAGCTCGTATCCCACCTGCGAACGCAGTTCGGCGAGTTGGGCTTCGGACGGCACCTCCGCCGAGGCCGACGCGCCAAAGCCAAACGCCTCGACAAGCGGCCCCACGGTCACATCGATCGCACCTCCGGTAATTTCCGCCAGTTCGAGAGACAGTGACGCCACCGCAGCGGTCTCCGGTGAAACGACAAACGGCACCGTCGAACCCTCGGAGTTGAAGCGTGTCACCTCGGACTCCCGGTAGGTGGTCATCAGGTCGTCCACACGAGCGACCGTCTTGGTGACCGCCAACGCGGCCTCCTGCACCAATTCCGACGACGGCTCGAGGGTGACAAGACGCACCGTGTAGGTTGTGCCCATCGCGCGGCCAGAGAAGGCCGAGCTCACCACCGTGGGCGGAGCTTCCGAGCGCGTGCAGCCGACGATCGTCCCAGCCAGCAGACAGACGGCGACTAGCAGCCTTCGCGGCGCGGAACAGAGACGTCGATCGTTCGCCATCGGGTCGGCCCCGAAGCGGCCCCTAGCCGCCGAAGTCGTCGTAGAGGACGTTCTCGGGCTCGACTCCGAGGCCGTCGAGCATCTCGCGACAGGCCTGAAGCATCATCGGTGGACCGCAGATGTAGTACTCGCAGTCCTCCGGCGCCGGATGCTCCTTCAGGTAGTTGTCGTACAACACCTGGTGGATGAAGCCGGTCAGCCCTTCCCAGTTGTCCTCGGGCATCGGATCCGACAGCGCTAGATGCCAGTCGAAGTTGTCGTTGGCTGCTGCAATCTCGTCGAACTCGTCGTCGTAGAACCCTTCGCGCAGGCTTCGAGCGCCGTACCAGAAGGTCACCTTCCGGTCGGTGTGGAGGCGCTTGAACTGATCGAAGATGTGCGATCGCATGGGCGCCATGCCGGCGCCGCCTCCGATGAAGATCATTTCGCTCTTCGTATCCTTGGCAAAGAACTCACCAAACGGGCCGGAGATGACAACCTCGTCGCCGGGCTTCAGGTTGAAGATGTACGACGACATGATGCCCGGCGGAATGCCTTCCGGCGCTCGAGGCGGCGGCGAGGCGATTCGCACGTTGAGCATGATCATCCCCCGCTCTTCGGGATAGTTCGCCATCGAGTAGGCCCGCTGAACAGGCTCCTCGACCGTCGAAACGTACCGCCACAGATTGAACTTGTCCCAGTCCTCGCGGTACTCCTCTTCGATCTCGTAGTCCTCGTACTTGGCGACGTGTGGCGGGCACTCGATCTGAATGTACCCACCCGCCTTGAACGGCACCGACTCGCCCTCAGGTAGCTCGAGAACGAGCTCCTTGATGAAGGTCGCGACGTTGTGGTTCGAGCGCACCTTGCACGTCCAGCGCTTGACCTCGAAGATCTCGGCCGGCATGCGTAGCGCCATGTCGCCCTTGACCTTCACCTGACAGGAGAGGCGGCAGCCGTCTCGCGCCTCACCTCGGCTGATGTGACTCGTTTCGGTGGGCAGCATGGCTCCCCCACCGTCGGTCACGTCGACTTTGCAGACGCCGCAGCTGCCCTTGCCGCCACACGCCGAGGGGATGAAGACCCCGCGGTCGGCCAGCGCACCGAGGAGGGTTCCCCCGGTGTTCACGTGCATCGTCAGATCCGAGTTGTCGTTGATCGTGATGGTCGCGTCACCCGACTGGACGAGCTGACGCTTGGCGATGAGAACAACCCCCACCATCGACAGGATGACGGCGGTGAACATGAAGACCCCGAGTGCGATCGTCGGCACGTTACGACCCCTAGAGCTGAATTCCGGAGAACGCCAGGAAGGCGATGGCCAGTAGGCCGGTGAGCAGGAAGGTCATCCCGAGACCCCGCAGGCCCTCGGGTACGTTGCTGTAGCGCATGCGCTCACGCACCGAGGCGAGAGCGAGGATCGCCAGCGCCCAGCCGATGCCGGAGCCGAAACCAAAGACGGTGCTCTCGGCGAGCGTGTACTCCCGCTCGACCATGAAGAGCGAAGCACCGAGGATCGCGCAGTTCACCGCAATCAACGGCAAAAAGACCCCGAGCGTGTTGTAGAGCTTCGGCGCGTACCGATCGAGCGCCATCTCCACAATCTGCACGGCCGCGGCGATGCTGCCGATATAGGAAAGGAGTCCCAAGAACGAAAGGTCGTAGCCGCCGAACGACTCGTCGAACCAGGCGAGCGCTCCCTCCTTGAGCAGGAACGTATAGAGCAAATTGTTGAGCGGCACCGTCGTGGTCATCACGAAGATGACCGCGGCACCGAGACCGAGCGCGGTCTCGACCTTCTTCGAACAGGCCAGGAAGGTGCACATGCCGAGGAAGAAGGCCAGGGCCAGGTTCTCGACGAACACGGCCTTGATCATGAGGTTGAGGTAGTGCTCCATCAGTCCTCCTCCACCTGCTCGGGCTTCCAGGTGCGGAGCGCCCAGATGAGGAATGCGATCAGGAAGAAAGCTCCCGGCGACAACAACATGAGTCCGTTCGGGTTGTACCAACCACCCTCGGTCACCAGCGGGAGGACCTCGTGGCCAAAAAGCTTGCCGGAACCGAGGAGCTCCCGGAAGAAGCCGACGATCAGGAGCACCGCCGAGTAGCCGAGGCCGTTGCCGAGGCCATCGAGCAGGCTCTTACCCGGTGGATTCTGCATCGCAAACCCTTCGGCGCGGCCCATGATGATGCAGTTGGTGATGATCAGGCCGACAAAGACCGACAGCTGCTTGCTGATCTCGAACAGGAACGCCTTGAGGATCTGGTCGGCGATGATGACGAAGGAGGCGATGATCGTCAGCTGCACGATGATGCGAATGCTCGCCGGAATGTGATTCCGGAGCAGGCTGACCGACAGGTTCGAGCCCGCCAGCACTGCGATCACCGCGCCGCACATGACCAGCGACGTCTCGAGCTTGGTCGTCACGGCCAATGCGGAACAGATGCCGAGCACCTGCAGCGCAATCGGATTGTTGTTGAACAGCGGATCGAGAACAATCCGCGAGTTCTTCTCGGCCATCAGGCGGCGCCCCTTTCGGAACGGAGGTTGTCCAGATAGGGACCGAAGGCGTTCGGTCCCAGCCAGAAATCGATCATGTTGGTCACCCCACGGCTGGTGATCGTCGCACCCGAAAGTCCGTCTACCCGGTTCGGGTCCTGCGCCACCGGGCCGGCGGCGCCCTTGATCACCTCGAGGACTCGCTCACCGCTACCGTCGAAGATCGCCCGGCCCGGCCAGAGCGCCTTCCAGCGAGGGTTGTCGACCTCCCCGCCGAGACCAGGTGTCTCCTTGTGCTCGTAGTAGGTCAGGCCGACGACGGTGCTCAGATCGCTCTCGACGGCCAGGAAACCGTAGAGCGTTCCCCAGAGCCCGTAGCCCTCGATGGGCAGAATGAGCGTCTCGAGATCGCCGCCGTCACTCTTCACCTTGTAGACCACCGCGCGATGCGGCACGCGCTTGACCCGCGCCAGGTTGTCCGGCGCCTCGCGGCTCCGTGCGGGGTCCTTCTTGGCCTTCTGCTGGTCGTAGGTGTCCGGGTCCCCGGCGTCGACCTCGTCACCCGTCTCGAGATCGACGAAGACCGCGTCGATCGAGGCGAAGATGCTCTCGACCTCCTCAGCCGCCATGTCGACGTCGCCGTCTTTGAGCGCCGCCGCCTCGAGCACGTTGAGCTTGCGGTCGAGCGCCTTGTTGACCTCTTGCGCCTCCTTCAGGGAGACGGCCGACGTCGAGACCAGGATTGCGCAGACCACACACAAGCCTGCCGAGAACAGAAGCGTATAACCGACGCTATGACGCATAACGGGCCTTCCTCCGCCGGATGTTCGCTCGAACCACGAAGTGGTCGATCGTCGGTGCGAAGACGTTCGAGAACAGGATGGCCAGCATCATGCCCTCGGGGTAAGCGGGGTTGAGTACACGGATGAAGATCGCCATCACGCCGACCAACATGCCGTAGATCCATCTTCCGGCGTCCGTGTGCGCCGCCGTCACCGGCTCGGTGGCCATGAAGACCGCACCGAACGCCCACCCGCCGAGCACGATCTGCCAGTGGAACGGCACCTCGAGCAGCAGGTTTGTGTCGGAGCCCACCGCGTTGAGAAGCGATGTCGCCGCAAACGTTCCGATCACGAGGCCGGCCAGAATGCGCCACGAGCCGATACCGGTCGCGACCAAGATTACCGCTCCAATCAGACAGGCGATCGCTGAGGTCTCTCCCATGGACCCGGGGATGACCCCGATCAGAGCGTCGCGCCAGGCGAGACCACCCTCGAGTCCAGCGGTTCCGTCGACCGCCGCCCGTGCGAGCCAGGTCGCACCGCTGTAGCCGTCGGGGCTGGTCTGCGCCGCGATCCAAACGTTGTCGCCGGATATCTGTCCCGGGTAGGCGAAGAAGAGGAAGGCGCGAGCCGTCAGCGCCGGGTTCAGAACGTTCATGCCCGTGCCGCCGAAAACCTCTTTGCCGACCACGACGCCGAAGATCGTGCCGAGCGCAACCTGCCAGAGAGGAATGGTCGCAGGCACGGTCAGGGGAATCAGCATGCCGGTCACGAGGAAACCCTCGTTGACCTCATGCTTGCGAACGATCGAGAAGACAACCTCCGCACCACCGCCGGCGGCAAACGTGACCACCAGAATCGGCAGGAAGTAGAGCGCGCCGTGCACCGTACAGGCGACCAGGTCGGAAGGATCGAAACCGAGGCCCAGTGCGCCCATGGCCTGGGTCTGCCAGCTGTCGAGAGCGAGTGCGCCACCCGCGATGGCGCGATGCGCTTGCAGGCCAGTGTTGTACATCGCCATCAAGATCGCGGGGACCAGCGAGAGGACCACCGTCACCATCAAGCGCTTGAGATCCAGGCTGTCGCGAACATGGGTAGTGCCCTTGGTCACGCCTCCCGGTGTGTAGAGGAAGGTGTCCTGCGCCTCCCAGAGGGCGTAGAGCTTGTGCAGCTTCCCGCCCGGCTCGAAGTGTCGAGCCTGCTTGTCGAGAACTCTCCGAAGCGCCTTCATCAGCCTTCCTTCTCGATCGTCGTCAACATGTCGCGGAGGTAACGGCCGTAGTCGTGCTTGCCGGCACAGACGTAGGAGCAGAGCGCCACGTCCTCTTCGTCCAGCTCGAGCACGCCGAGCTCCTCCGCGGTCTCGAGGTCGCCCGCCGCCAGAGCCCGCAAGAGATGGGTCACGGGGATGTCGAACGCGAAGACCTTGTCGTACGAGGCGATCGGCACGATCGCGCGATCCGAGCCGTTCGTTGTGGTCGAGAGCGCAAAGCGCCTACCGGGCAGGAGGGTCGACAGGTAGGCGCGGGAGACCGAATGACTCCCGAGCCCCGGCGTCATCCACCCGAGAAACTCCCGCTCTCGGCCTTCACGAAGGACCGTCACTTGGTTGTGGTGCCGTCCGAGATAGCCCAGCTCGTCGCCCATCGCGCTGCGCCCGTGGAGGGCGGAACCGGAGATGACGCGCGTCTCCTCGGCGACGAGCTCGCCGTCGACCAGCTGGTCCAGGTGTGCTCCGAGGCGGGTCTTTACCACCCTTGGACGGGTCACACCGGGGCCCGCGAGCGAGACGACGCGCTCGATGTCGATCGCGCCGCTACCGAAGAGCTTGCCGATGGCGAGCACGTCCTGATAGCCGACCCACCAGGCGGTCCGTGCGCGACTCACGGGCGCAACGCGGTGGATATGGATGCCGGCGGTGCCGGACGGGTGCGGGCCGACGAAGTGCTGAAGCTCGAAGTCGCCCGCCGAAGGCAGAGCCAGTTCCTGACCCGGTGCGGTGCAAACGTGCACCGTGCCGTCGGTCAGCTTGCCGAGCGCAGTCAGACCACGCTCCAGATCACCTTGCCGCTCGGCGAGGACCGCCGCCGGGTCTGGAGCCAACGGGTTCGAATCGACAGCGGTCACAAAGATCGAATGGGGAACGCTCTGAGGATCGGGCACTCGACTGAACGGGCGCTGCCGCAGCGCCGTCCACTGTCCCGACTCGACCAGCAGATCGCGAACCTGGTCGCGAGACATCGAGGTCGGGTGCTGGCCCGAGAAGCTCTTGAACGTACGGTCCGCACCGCGTCCACCGAGTTCGCCGCTCGAGAGCTCGATGACAACCGATTGGAGAGCTCGGCGCTCGCCACGATGGACGGCAGCGACCTTCCCCTCGCCCGGCGACGTGTAGAGGACGCCCGGTGTCTTCTTGTCTTCGAAGAGGAGCTGGCCTCGGCTGACCGAGTCGCCGACTTGTACGTGCATGGTCGGCTTCATCCCGACGTAGTCCGCGGCCATGACAGCGACGCGCGAAACCTGCCGGGCGCTCTCGACCGCCGGCTCCGGTTGGCCGGTAATGGGCAGGTCGAGGCCACGCCGAATCTTGTGCGATGGCATCAAAGAAAATCTCCTGGTTTCGTCGTGTTCAGACTCTAGGAGTTTGAAAGCGTTTTCTCAACACGTGACTCGGCGCACAGGGTGACCCGGGATGATCGAGAGTCCAGATCCGCTCAAGGGCGCCTCAAGGCGTGGGAGGCCGCGCGGGCCCGCTTCGCCTGGGAGGACTGGTACCGTCAGATCGTGATCATGCCCAGGCGCTCGACGACGCCATCGCCACGCCCGGATTCTATCGAAAATTCGTCCGCAACTCAGCTCCGGATGAGAGAAAACCTCGCGCGCCAACGTCGGCGGTCTGGACCACCCCAGCCACCACGCGAAACCGCCCCAACGATCCTTGCGAAGTAGCAAGTGTCGGGGAGAGATCCACCCCGTCCCCCAACGAAACAGCCGATGAAGACGACCCTCGAGAAGTTCCTGCGCCTGGAGTCGGCGAGCGGCGTCCTGCTGATCGCAGCGGCCGCCCTAGCTCTCGTGCTCGACAACTCCCCGCTGGCGCGGTTCTACGACGCGCTGCTTTCCGTACCCATGGCGATCCAGGTCGGAGCACTGGAGATCGACAAGCCGCTCCTGCTGTGGATCAACGACGGTCTGATGGCGGTCTTCTTCCTGCTCGTCGGTCTCGAGGTCAAGCGCGAAATCCTCGACGGCGAGCTCTCCAGCCCCGCGCGCGCTTCACTTCCCGTGCTCGCCGCCATCGGTGGCATGGCGTTTCCGGCGCTCGTCTACCTCGGCGTCAACCGCGGAGTGCCCGAGAACTTCAGCGGCTGGGCGATCCCCGCCGCTACCGACATCGCGTTCGCGCTCGGCATCCTCAAGCTCGCCGGGCCGCGCGTACCGACCTCGGTCAAGGTCTTCCTCACCGCGGTCGCAATCATCGACGACCTCGGCGCGATCGTGATCATCGCAGCCTTCTACACCAGCGACCTCTCTGTGGTCTCGCTCGGATTCGCCGGCGTCTTCATGTTCGGCCTCCTCCTCTTGAACCGTCGAGGCATCGCGGGCTACACGCCCTACATGCTGCTCGGCATCGCGCTCTGGGTATGCGTTCTCAAGTCGGGCGTTCATGCCACCCTTGCTGGCGTCGTGGTCGCCTTCGCGATACCGCTCCGCGACGGGGAGGCTCGCCCGCTCGAGCGACTCGAACACTGGCTACACCCCTGGGTCGCCTTCCTGGTCATGCCGATCTTCGCCTTCGCCAACGCCGGCGTCTCGCTCGCCGGCTTCTCCTTCCGGGACCTGCTGGCTCCGCTCCCACTCGGCATCGCCGCAGGGCTCTTCCTCGGCAAGCAGATCGGCGTCTTCGTGATGACCTGGCTCGGGCTCGTGACCGGCATCGCCCAACGGCCAGCGGGTGCCTCGTGGCTCCACCTCTACGGCGCCGCGCTTCTCGCCGGCGTCGGCTTCACGATGAGCCTCTTCATCGGAACCCTCGCCTTCGACACCGTGGATCAGACAGCTTCCGTGCGCATCGGTGTCCTGAGTGGCTCACTCATTTGCGGCGTGGCCGGCTTCCTGGTGATGCGCCTCGCACCCGCCACCGTCGACCCAGACTCCAGCTAGCGGCGCGAAGGCGCTCAGTCGGCTGTCGCCGTAGGACCGATCGTCCAGTTTGGCCAATCCGTGGACGCTCTCCGGCAGCGCGACACGGCGGGAGTGCTCGACCCCCATCGCTCCTCGGGCGTCCAGGAGCGGCTCGACTGCCGACTGGAAGCGGCTCGTAGCCCCTCGAACGCGACGCCAGCCCGAGCGAGCGTCAGTCGCCCGCGCCCTCGCCTGGGAAGTAGAACGGCCGAACGCCCAGTTCAGCGGCTAGGTAGTCGCGAGTGCCGTCCTGATCCTGGTCGAAGACCTCGCTCACAAAGAGTCCGAGAGCGGAAAGCTTCTTACGGCCCGTTCGTTCGTGCAGCCGCTCGCCGGTGGCCGGATTGACGAGACTCACCTTTCCCTTCGCCTTCTTGTCGTTCACCTGCGATCCCACGATCAGCAGGCCGGCCGGATTCTGGGCGTCCTGCCAATAGTCGTTCAGGGCGATGCCAAAGCGCTGGTTCGCGCTCGAGCCGAGCAGCTGTTGACTCGTCTTGCCGGTCTGGCACGCGAGTCTCAAAATGGCGCCGGCGTCGTCCTTGCCGGTGGTCGGAGCGCCGACCCAGTTCTCCCCCGATACGGTGAAGACCTTCGAGAGGGAGAAGCCGTAGTGTCGCTGCTTCGCCTTCCCCTTCGACCGCCACAGGACCCGGCCGTCGGCACTCGAGACCGCCACGACTGCACCCTTCGACTTCTTCGTCCCGATCCCGGGAGCGCCCACGAGGAAGTCGCGCATACCGTCTGCATCGATGTCGCACGTGCGGGCGAGTTCCCAGCCGAAGTGACCGTTCTTCTGCGTACCGGCCACCGAGTAGAGGAGCTGTCCGTCCGCCGACGAGAAGACAAACACGGCGCCCGCCGCGTCGTTCAGAAGCGGTGCGCCGACCACCAACTCCGGGTTGCCATCGCCCGTCACGTCGTCGGTAACGATCGTCTCCCAGCCGAAGAGGCTGGCCGCAGGCCCCTCCAAGCGATAGACCTCGCGCAATCGAGCATCGGGAGATTGTGCGGCGCCCGGAGCAGCCAGCACGACCACCGCCGGAATCTCGTCCGTCGGCTCTACACTCGCCGGCGCTCCGAGTGCCCACCAGGCGAAGTTGTCGCTGTTGATGTGCCCCATGTTCAGCACGGAACGCCCCAGGCCGAAGAGCGGCCCGGCGCCCAACGTTTCCGCGTCGAAGCGGAGCTCGCGGGAACCACTCGACGGAGACACCGCCCAGACCGCACCACTGCCAGCGTCGGCTGACGAGAGTGGTGTCCCCGGAGCTCCGATCATCAATGCCGGCGGCTCCGCACCGGGAACGTTATCGGCGCTCACGGCGTGGCCGAACTCGTCGGCCTTGTTCGTTCCGCTGTAGAACCGGAGCACCGAGCCCGTGCTGCCGGAGATTACAACCAGCGCTCCCTTCCTCGGCTTCGGGGGCCGCCCGCCGTCCTCCGCCGTGAGGGCGAGCGGTGCAAACAGCGCACCGACGCAAAGGGCCACCAACAGGTGCAGGCGCAGCGTTCTACGGATCGATCGGCGCATCGAAAGGTCTCCAATCTGCGCAGTGAGGCACGAGGCCGCCTCTGCGCTTTCAAGCACCGTCGCTCGGAGTGCCGTAGATCTACCCGCTCTACGAGCCCGTCGCGCGATCGGTTCTGTCGGACTCGACCGAGGCGAAGAGGGTCAACCGGCTGTCGCCGTAGGAGCGGTCGTCCGTAGCGCGCAGCCGCCCGGCCCGTTCAGGGAGTGAAACCCGTGCGGCGTGCTCGACGGCCACGGCGCCTCCCCGTGCCAGCAGCGGGTCGACGGTCGCGAGCAGTTCTTCGTATCTCTCGAACGCGTAGGGCGGATCGGCAAAGACGAGCGAATAGGGGCCCTCAGGCAGTGGGCGCGTCAGCGCCGGTAGCCGGGCGACGACGACCGCCGCGGCAGGGGAACCCAGTTCCACTACGTTCCGACGGGCGATGTGAGCGATTCGTCCATCACCCTCCACCCAGATGACCGAATCGGCGCCGCGACTGAGCGCTTCCAGCCCTACCGCCCCGCTTCCTGCAAAAAGATCGAGGAAGCGGCTCCCCGGAACTCGATCGGCCCACATGGAGAAGAGCGCTTCCTTGAGACGACCGCCGGTGGGGCGCACGCCGTCAGGCACCGCGACGCGGCGACCTCTGAGCTCGCCGCCCGCGATGCGGCTACCACCCCGACTCACGGCTCTTCGACCAGCGCGATGAACTCGCCGATCAACTCCTCGCGCAGGATGTAGACCACCAGCGGCTGGTCGACCCCCCACAGCTCGATCCCCTTCTGATCACTCGTGAAGGCGATGACCTCGAAGAGAACGCCGTCACGACGCCGCAACACGTCACCGGGCCGGGGCTCATATCGCGGCGGGAAGTCGGCGGCGATCGACTCTACTTCCACCAGCAGCCGAATCTCGTCGGCGATCGACACCACCCTGGAGAGGGCAAGCGAGACACTGTCGTAGCCGGCGTAGCCGAAGCGAGAGATCTCCCCGTCGACCTCGAGTGCGAGGGTGCAGCGCTCGATCCAGTCGCCCGCCGGGCTCTCGCTCCTCTCCTCCGCCTCGCTCAGGTCGATCTCACGCAGGCGGTTGACGAACCCGTTCAAAGCGTCAGGCGCGAGCTCACGAAGGCGCATGTCGTCGTCCTCCTCTCGCCAGGTGCGCAGGCGAACGGTGCCATTGCCGAACAGAGTCAGACGACTTCGCCCCAGTTCGCTGGCGCAGTCGACGTCTAGCAGTTCGACAGTGCGTAGGTCCCGCGTGTCCTGGGCTTCGGTCGCGGCAAGGGCCACCGAGGCCACCAAGAGGAGTCCAGCAGCGACGCTCACGGTTCGAGTCCTCCGGTCGACAACACAGCTAGAGCGTACTCCAGCTCCTCGTGCGCTTCGATGCGCCCGTCGAGACGCGCCGCGCGGGTTGCACGCAGAGCGCTGCCAATCTCCGGACCCGGGCCGAATCCGTGTGCGAGGAGCGCCCCTCCGTCGATCTCCAACTCGAGGTCGGACAGGGCGAAGAAGTCCAGAACGCGCCTCTCCACAACCGGCCCACCCACCACACACACTGCCAACAGCTCCTCCGTCTCCAGGCGCTCGAGGTGCGAGACGAGCGCGTGCGGCTCGAGCCCAGGCGTCTCGAGATCCGCCACGAGAGTCTCGAGAGCCAAGAGAAACTCGGCTTCGAGGAGCAGCCGCTTGGCGAGCCGCGCCCGTCGATCGGCCGGCTCCAAGGCCACGGCGACGTTGAGCAACGCTCGACAACGCGAGATGGGAACAGAAGGCCGCGAGTCTGCCTCCCAGCGTTCGAGGGTGCGGACCCCCTCGACCATCCGCGAACCCACATTTTCCGCAGGCGTCGCCAAGCCGAGCGCTTCGAGCACCCCCAGAGCGCCGAGTCTCGTCCAGGCCCGACCGACATCGATCCGCTCCCGGTCGAGGAGCAGCGTCAGCTCACCGACGAGTCGATCGGAGCTCAGATCGTCGAAGACCCGCTCAGCGCAGGCGGCACGCACCCACCGTTCGGTCTCCCGGACGAGTCGAAACCCCAGCCGCTCTTCGAATCGAACACCACGCAGAATCCGCGTCGGGTCATCTTGAAAGGATCGCTCGTGATGCACCTGTAGCCGGCCTGACTCGAGGTCGGCGGCGCCGCCGGTCGGATCGATCAGCGGCCCCGGGGCAGCCCCTGCCGGTTGGAGCTGCCTCGCCATGCTGTTGACTCGAAAGTCGCGCCGCGGCAGGTCCTCGAGGAGGGAGCCCGGCCGCACTACCGGAAGGGCAGCGGGACCGGCGTAGCTCTCCACGCGGGTGCCCGCGAGGTCCACCCGGCGGCCCTCCGCGCAGAGCAGGGCCGCGGTGCCGAATGCCCGATGCACCTTGACGGCCACTCCGAGCTCGCCTCCTGCCTGTCGGGCCAGAGTGGGCGCGTCTCCCTCGACAGCGACGTCCACGTCGACGACGGCGCGGCCGAGCAGGTCGTCTCGGACGGCTCCGCCGACCAGATACGCGCCGATACCGGCGGCGGTGGCGTGGCGCTCGACGGCTTCGAGCGCCACGCGTTGGTCGTCTGCCAGTCCGTCGAAGCTCATCTGCTCCCGGCGACGCCGATCAGACGGCGGCCACTTCGGCGTACCGCGCCTGAACGTTGCCGGCACCGAGCAGGCTCTCGAGCGACGCCAGGAACTCCGGCTCCACCGCGACCCGGAAGCGCTCCTCCGGCACGATTCGCATCTTCTTGCCGTCGTAGTCGAGCTCGAACTGCACCGGCACGTCGCCCTGGTGTTCGACCAGGAAGTCGCGTAGCTCGAGCATGGTCGAAGTCGCCAGGCCGCGCCCGAGTCGCAAAGAGAGCATCTCGCACGGCGCCTCCTCGATCTCGAGGGTGCGCACGTCCTCGACGGTCATCTCGGCGCCCGAACCGCGATCGCGTACCGCGCCCTTCACGACGACGACGCTCTCCTCGTCGAGCAACCGCCCGAACTTGCCATAGGCCTCGGCGAAGACGGCGACCGGCAGGGTGCCCTCGAGATCCTCGAGCACGAAGCGCCCCATGAATCGACCGGCGTTTGGCCCCTGCCGGATCTTGTTGGTGCGAAGGCGGGTGACCAGGCCGCCGATGGCGACGGTCCCCTCGGCCCCTTCGCGCACACTCACCGTGGTGTGAGTTGTCAGTCGCTCCAGGTGGCTGGTGAACTCGTTGAGCGGATTCCCCGTGAGGTAGAGGCCCAGAACCTCCTTCTCGGCTTTCAGTCGCTCGCGATCGGGCCACTCCGGAACGTCGTCGCGCACGTCGGGCTCCGGCATCGCGTCGGCCGCGAAGAGCACGTTCTGCCCCTGCTCGGCCTCGCGCTGACGGCAGGCGGCAAAGTCCAAGATGCGCTCGAGAGACTCGGACATCGCTCCTCGGTGCGAGCCGAGACTGTCGAAACTGCCCGACTTGATCAGGCAGTCAAAGACCTTCGCGTTGAGCGCCTTGAGGTCCACCTGGCGGGCGAAGTGAGCCAGGCTCCGGAATCGACCGCACTCGCGCCGCGCTTCGACGATCGCCTCGACGGCCGAGCCGCCGACCCCTTTGACCCCGCCAAGGCCGAAGCGAATGGCCTCACCGGAGACGGTGAACGCCCAGTTGCTCTCGCCGACATCGGGCGGCAGCACACCGATGCCCATCTCCCGGCACTCTTGGATGTACTTCGCGACGTTGTCCTTGGACGACATCTCCGAAGTGAGCATCGCGGCCATGAACGCCACCGGGTGATGCGCTTTCAAGTAGGCCGTCTTGTACGCCAACATCGCGTAGGCGACCGAATGGCTCTTGTTGAAGCCGTAGCCGGCGAACGGCTCGATGTACTCCCAGAGCTCCGCCGCCTTGTTCGGGTCGACGCCCCGGCCCGCCGCGCCGTCGACAAACTTCTCCTTGAGCTGCGCCATGACTTCGGGCTTCTTCTTGCCCATCGCCTTGCGCAGGATGTCGGCCTCACCCAGGCTGAAGCCGGCAACCTCCACCGCGATCAGCATGACCTGCTCCTGGAACGCGATGACGCCGTAGGTCTCCTCGAGGAGCGGCTTGGTCTGCGGCAGGACGTAGCGGACCTTGCGCTTGCCCTGCTTGCGCTGGATGTACTCCTCGACCATGCCGACCGAGAGTGCGCCCGGTCGGTAGAGCGCGTTGAACGCGACGAGGTCCGAGAATCTGGACGGCTGGGCGCGGAGCAGCAGGTCCTTCATGCCGCTCGACTCGAACTGGAAGATGCCGTTCGTACGGCCCGCGCAGAACAGCTCGAACGTGCGTTCGTCGTCGAGGGGTACTCGGTCCAGGTCGAGGTCGAGCCCTTCGAGCTTGAGCGTCTGCAGGGTGTCGTCGATCACCGTGAGGGTTCGGAGACCGAGAAAGTCCAGCTTGAGGAGCCCGAGGTCCTCGACCACATCCTTGTCCCATTGGGTGACGATTTCACCCTTGCTGGTCTTGCACAGCGGCACCAGCTCTTCGATCGGCTGCGGCGTGATGACCACACCTGCGGCGTGCAAGGAGGCGTGTCGAGTCAGCCCCTCGAGCCGCTTTCCCACCTCGACGATCTGGCGGACCTCCGGATCGCGCTCGACCTCGCGAGCGATGTCGGTGACCTCTCTGGCCGCCTCGCTGAGCGAACGCGTCATGTCGGGCACCATCTTCGCGACCCGATCGATTTTGGCGTAGGGCGTCCCCATGACACGACCGACGTCGCGTAAGACCGCCTTCGCTGCGAGGGTTCCAAAGGTGATGATCTGCGCCACCTTGTCGCGACCGTACTTGTCGCTCACGTAGTGAATGACCTCGCCGCGGCGCCGCATGCAGAAATCGATGTCGATATCGGGCATGCTCACCCGTTCGGGGTTCAGGAAGCGCTCGAACAGCAGGTCGTACTGGAGTGGATCGATGTCGGTGATGCGCAAGCTGTAGCTCACCAGAGACCCCGCCGCCGATCCACGGCCGGGACCGACCGGGATCTTTCGTTCGTTCGCAAACCGGATGAAGTCCCAGGTGATCAGGAAGTAGCCACCGAAGCCCATGTTGCGAATGACTTCTATCTCTGTCTGGAGTCGTTGCCAGTAGAGGTCCTCTCCGAACTTCTCGAGCACCTGGGCGTTGTGCTGGCGCAACTCCGCAAGCCGCTCTTCGAGGCCGGCGCGTACAACCGTCTCGAAATAGCTGTCGATGGTCTCGCCCGCCGGCACCGGGAACTCGGGCAGGTGGAACTGTCCGCTCGGGATCTCCAGGTCGCAGCGTTCGGCGATTGCGATCGTGTTTTCGAGCGCCACCGCGTCGTTCGGGAACTTCTTGAAGATTTCGTCGCCGGTCTTCAGGTAGAACTCGTCCGACGAGTACTTCATGCGGTTCGGGTCGTCGAGCATGCGCTGGGTGCCGATGCAGAGCAGGACATCGTGCGCAAAGGAGTCCGACTTCTTGAGGTAGTGACAGTCGTTCGTCGCCACCAAGGGAATGCCGTCCTGTCGAGCGATCCGGCGCAACGCCTCGTTGCACAACCGCTGCTCCTCGATGCCGTGATCCTGGAGTTCCAGGTAGAAATTCCCTTCGCCCAGGATGTCGAGGTAGGTGCGCGCCGTCTTCCGCGCCTCCTCCTCCTTGCCGCCGACGATCTGCTCGTTCATCTCCCCCTTGAGGCAGGCGGAGAGTCCGATGATGCCTTCCGAGTGTTCGCGTAGCAGGTCGTGATCGATTCGCGGCTTGTAGTAGAAGCCCTCGAGATAGGCGCTCGAGGTCAGCTTGATCAGATTCCGGTAGCCCTGGAGATTCCGTGCGAGCAGCACCAGATGGTTGTTGCTGGGGCGGGTTCGGTCGCGCTCGCGGCGATCGCCCTGCGCCACGTACGCCTCGATACCGAGGATCGGCTTGATGTCCCGGGCCCGAGCCTGGTTGTAGAACTCGACCGCGCCGAACATGTTTCCGTGGTCGGTCAGCGCCACGGCCGGCATCTCGGCGTCGCGTGCCGCGTCGAGAACCTCACCGAGGCGATTCGCCCCGTCGAGCAGGCTGTACTGGCTGTGCAGATGGAGGTGAGCGAAGGGAGTCGAGTTGGCCACTCTCGTCACTCCACGCCCAGGCGCTCCAGCGTCCTGCGGCTCATCTGCGACGCGGCGGCGCCGGAGAGCGGTCCTCCCGGCAGGCACTCGGCCACCTCACCTACGAGCCCACAACGAGCCGCCGCCTCACACGTGGCGTCGACCGACGGGCCCAGCTCGGAGTCGTAGGCGCCGAGGCAAGCAGCCACCGGACGGGCCCGATCGAGGAGTGCCAGGTAGCTCTTCATCGCCTCCTGACGCGTCACCGGACGGTCGGGGCCAAAGCGATGCATGGCGCGATCGACCGACATCAGGCCGAGATTCACCACCCGTACGATGTGCTCACGGGCAGGGTGCTCGAAGATGTCGTTGACGATCAAGCCCGCCGTCGCGCGGCTGTAGCGAATCTCGGGGAAGAGCCAGAAGAGCACCGAGGCGAAGTCGCCTCGAGTCAACTCCGACTTCTTGATCAGGTCCTTCGCCTCTTTCGGCAGCATCACCAGCCGCCAGACGAACTTCGCCTCGGACAGGCGGTCGGCGAGCTCCAGATCTTCGGGGTACTCGGTGGTGAGCTCCTGAAGGATGCGCAAACCGGCCGTCGGCTCTCCGACCTCGAGCTCGAGGTCCGCGCGCCGCTCGCGGAGATCGCGGTCGGCCGGCTCGAGCGTCGAAAGCTCCGACACGACCCCAAGCTCCCTCTCCAGATCGCCCAAAGCGACCGCCACTCCGCGCTCCGCACGTAACGTCGAGGGCTCGCCAGGAGCCCATTCCTTCAGGTCCGCCAGATTCGCCTCCGCCTCTTCCAACCGGCCCCGCCCGAGAGACTCGACCACGCGGTTGTAGACGATCTCGGTCGCCCGCTCCTTGAGCTGTGCGGCCCGAGCCGACGCTAGATTCGAACGGGCCGAGCTCGCACGGAAGGCGCGATAGGCCTTCGGCAGCTCGCCGAGGAGTTCCGCGGCACGTCCGAGGAGCAGCTGCGCGGCGTCGTAGTCCGGCAGCTCGTCCACGACCGGCGTCAGGCGATCGACGGCGCTCCGGTAGTCCCGCTGCAGGTAGTCCAATTGGGCGAGCACGAGGGTCGCCGGATGAACGCCGGCGTCACTCGCCAGCAGATCTTGCGCTGTCGTTCGGGCAGCCGGCCAGCCGTTCGAGTCGGCCAGCCGACTCGCCGCAGCGCTCACTGTCCGCTCGGTCTCGAGCGGCAAGGAGAGCGGATACCCCGTCATCGCCGGCAGCACGTAACGCCACTCGTCCGCCGAGATTCGCTGGCTCGGAGCCGGCGCGGGTGCTGTACTCGCACACCCGATCGCCAGCAGGGCCGGCAGCGTCCAGACGAGTGCGCGTGTCGCGCTCACCAGATGCCTACGTTGTTGCTCCCGCGGATTCCACCGTAGCCACTGCATGCTTGTAGATAAGTATCTCCTCACCACCGCCCGCCTCGAGCAGCAGTGCAAATCGATCGAACCGTTTCAGCCGGCCGGCGAGCGTCCGCCCGGTCGTCAATTCGACGCGCAGCGGGGTCCCGGCCTTGAGGTTCTGGAAAAGAAATCCGTCCTGGATATTGATGGTCTGTTTGCTCATCTAACCTCCACCTGGACGACCTCGCAGCAGCTCGACAATGGGCGTCGGGTCCTGCTCGATCGACAGTGCCTGGAACCAGTGAACATCCGGCTCACGGCGAAACCAGGTCGCTTGTCGTTTGGCGAAACGGCGGGTCGCTCCTACGGTTTTTTGGACGGCTTCCTCCAAGGACCACTCGCCGAGTACGTGGCGTGCGATCTGTCGATAGCCGATCGCTGTGAACGCGGGGACGGAGGTCTCGAGTCCGAGACGCAGCAGGAAATCGACTTCTGCTACCCAGCCGGCTTCCACCATTTGCGCGACGCGGTGCTCGATGCGATCGTACAAGATGGGTCGCTCGAGGGTCAATCCGATTCGGACCGAATCGAGCCGATTCTGGCCATCGATCGGAGCCTCCGCAATCCATTGGGAGAGCGGCTTGCCGGTCGACTCCGCAACCTCTAGAGCGCGCAGGATCCGCTGCGTGTCTCCCGGCGTGAGACGCCCCGCGGTCACCGGATCGACGCGGACCAGCTCGCCCCGGAGCGCAGCCAGCCCCTCCGCCTCGAGGCGAGCGTTGAGCCGTTCACGAACCGCCGGCTCCGACGGCGGCAAGGGGCTGATCCCCTCGAGCAGGGATCTAACGTAAAGACCACTGCCTCCGACGACGAGCGGCACCGCTCCACGGCCCTCAACCTCCCGGATCACTTTCCGAGCACGCTTCACAAATTCGCCCGCGGAGTACTGTTCCCCGGGATCGAGGATGTCGATCAGATGGTGCGGAACCGAGGCTCTCTCGTCTGGTGTCGGCTTCGCCGTGCCGATGTCGAAGCCACGGTAGACCTGGAGCGCGTCGGCATTGATGATCTCGCCGTTCAGCTCCTCAGCCAAGCGCAGAGCCAAGGAGGATTTCCCGGTGGCCGTGGCTCCCAGGATTGCGACGACCTCTGCCATCTCCGGAGTCTACCGAGGTCGCGGTCTCGACGCAGGGGCGACCGGGGTGGTGAGATGTGCTGTCCCCGAGCGGTCGATCCACAGTTGCAGCTGGCCGTCCCGATCGGTCCGTAGGAGCCGAGCACCCGCCGTCTCGAGCCGCCGGACGACACTCGGATGAGGGTGGCCGTAGCGGTTTCCTCGGCCCGCGGAGATCCACCCGAGCCGCGGAGACACCTGTTCCAACAGAAGAGCTGTGCTGGAGCTCTTGCTCCCGTGGTGCCCAACCTTGAGCAGGTCCGCTGCGAGTTCCTCCCGAGTCCAGCGACGCACCAGACGCTGCTCCCCCGAGGCCTCCAGATCGCCGGTCAACAGCGCGCGGAATCCGAGAGCCTCGACCCGCAACACGAGTGATCGATCGTTCCCGCCGCCCCGGCTCCCGGGACCTGGGTGGAGGACATCGACACGCCAGCGCCCGACCTGGCGACGCCGGCCGGCCCACATCGGCCTCCAGCGGAGGCCGGTCGCTACGATCAGCTCAGTGGCACAGCCGGCGGCCGGCCAACCTGACGCGGACCAGAGTTCCTCGACTCTGAAGTAGGCGGTGACATCGACCAGACCAGCACAGTGATCGACGTCAGGATGCGTGAGAACGATCGCGTCGAGTCGACGGACGCCCAAACGGGCGAGTGCCGGCAGCAACACTCGCCCGCCGAAGTCGCCGAACGCCCAACCACCCCCGTCGATCAACACCGCGCGCCGACCGTCTCGAAGCAGCATGGCCTCGCCCTGCCCGACATCGAGCATCACCAGCTCTGGATACCGACTCGACGGTCCTTCCGGTGCAAACGAAACAGCGACGGTGGCCGCCGCGGCGGCCACCGCCACCCAGCGAACCGGACCGCGACGAGCGAGCGCCAGCAGTCCGAGTCCGCTACAGACGGCGGCAGGGACCACCGAGAGCGTCGTCGGGACCGACCACCACGGCCCTGCACGGAGGCGAGCCGCCCAGCGCAACGGCTCCGCCGCGACGTTCAGCGCCGGCTCGAGCATCGCCCCTCCATCGGGCCATAGCGCACCCAGCGCAAGCCAGATGATCGCTAGGCCCAGGAAAGCCGCTGCCCAGGGCACTCCCCAGAGATTATGGAGAGCGGCTGCCGGCGTGAGGAGCGCGAAGTGAGGCGCGGTCCAGGGTAGCGTCGCCAGCTGCGCGGCGAGACTGAGCCGTAGCGTTCGGACCAGCGCCCCACCACGGCCAAGGCGTGCCTCGAACAGCAAGCCGGCAGTGGCAGCGGACGAGAGCCAGAGCCCCAGCGTGCCCACCAGAGAGGGCTCCCAGGCGACCAGGAGCGCAAGTGCCAGAGCCAACGCGTTCCAGGCCTGCGGCCGGCGGCCGCCCGTCATCGCGAGACACGAAGCGACCGCCATGCACGACGAACGCGCCAGAGCCGGCCTCGCACCGACGAGCGCGACAAATCCGAGCGCAGCCAGAGCGGGCAACCACCAGAGCCACGGCGCCGAGCGCCAGCCGATGGCAAATCGTCCGAGCCACAGGGCCATCACTCCCACCAGCCCCACGTGAAGCCCAGACAGCGCGAGGAGATGCCCGAGTCCAGCTCGCCGGAGGGCCTGCACGATGGGGCGATCGAGTCCGCTCGAGTCTCCGAGCGCCAGGGCGCGGGCCAGGGCGACTCCGTCGCTGTCCTCTCGCCGGTCCAAGCCGAGGGCGTGGAACCGGCGACGCCAGTCTTCGCCGGCGTCGAACCGAATCAATCGGCGGCTCTTGACCCGGAGGCGCAGGGGACTCGACCGAACGGGGCCGCCGTTGAAGAAGAGCGGTCCCTGATCCAGCTGGCCCCTTGCGGCAAACGCCCGGCCCGCGGGAGGCTCTTGTGCGCCGCTCAAGATCAATCGCACCGGCCTCTTCAGGCGTTGTGCGTGGCGGCCCGACACGACGGTCGAAAGGCGTGCCGGACAGCTCCAGCCGTAGGCGTCCCTCTGCCAGGGACCGGTTCGAGCGCCGAGCGCAGAGACCGGTCCCGTTGGCGAGGCGGCACCGTTCGAGGGCTCGCCTCCCCAGACCAGAAGGAGTCCCAAAGCCGCGGCGCAAACCGTTCCGGCAGCCGTGCGAGGCAACGCCAGTCCACCGGCAAAGAGCGCCAGCGGTAGGAGTGGCGACGCCGGCCGCAGCGCTGTAGCCACGACGACACTCAGGACAAAGGTCGTGCACGGCACGAGCAGCGGTGGCCTCGCCACAGACAGAGTGACGAAAAGGCCTGGATCGAGCTTTCGCTAGCCGCTGAAGAGCGACAGGAACGGGAGTTTCCGCTCCCGGCGCAGCGCCTGTTCGAAGAGGCGCCTACGCGCCGCTGCCACCTCTGATTCCGGAAGACGCTCCGCCAGCGGCTCGAGCGCTCCCAGCAGCCTCTGCTCGAGCGCCTCGCGCTCGTCCGCCGAGAGCGTCGCTTCGGCGAGAGCGATCAGGCGAGCATCGAGCTCGGCGAGTTGAGCCTCGATCTCTTCGGGCGCGCCCTCCTGCGTCAGTAGCTCGCGTCGAATCGCATCGCCGCCCGCGAGGTCAGTGGGAAGGGCCTCGGCCAGGCGTTGCAGGCGGCCGGTGAGATCCATCGGCGGCTGTGGGGTGCGACGTCCGGCCTGCTCCAGCGTCTCCGCCCGCTTCCACGCGGCCTCGACCGCCGATGCGCAATATCGCAGACTCTGAATCTTCCGCTCGGGCTGCCGTGAGAAGAGCTCCTCGAGCGCCTCTTCCACGATGTTCAGGGGGACGCCGTTTCGCCACCATTCGCGTGCGACCTGGTAGTCGGCCGGCGAAAGCAGCAGCGGGGCGCCCCGGAGGGTGATGAAGCGCTCCTCGATCGCGCGGAAGTAGGCGTGCTCCTCCACCTCAGCGCTCCACGATCTCGCCCGCCGCAATTCGACGGATGCCGCCGGGAGCGCGGAGCTGCAGATACCCCTGAGCGTCGAAGCCCTCGAACTCCCCCGTCACGGTCTCTGAAGCGGTCCGACAGACGAGGCGGTCGCCCGGCCGGTGGATCGACAGGGCGCCATAGGCGCGCAGCAGCTCGTCGTTCGCCTCGTCGGCTGCGCCGTCGAGCCACGGCTGCAGGAGGCGGCGGACAATCGTTCCTAGAGGCGGCGGCGTCTCGAGCAGTTCCGTCAGATCGACGGCGCCATGCCCTTCGCGGAGCCCATCCGGCAGACGATAGTTGACGCCGATGCCGACAACTACCCAGCCCGGCGCCGCGCCGCACGAAACCGCCTCGACCAGCAGGCCGGCGAGCTTCCGTCCCCCCACGAGAACGTCGTTCGGCCACTTGAGGCGTGCGTCGTTCACTCCGAGCGCCCGCAGCTCGCGGCAAACACGCACCGGCAGGAGCATCGGTAACGTCTGAAGCGCCGACGCGCTCTCGACTGGGAGGGCGATAGACAGATAGACGCCCGCTCCCGGAGGGCTGCTCCACGAGTTGCCTCGCCGCCCACGGCCCTGAGGCTGCTCCCAGGCGACGACCCCTTGTACCCCTGCGCTTCGATCACGGGTCAACTCCGACTTCGCGTAGCTGTTGGTCGACCCGACCGACCGCAAGACCGTCAGCCGTGGGTCGGCGCCGTCGAACTCGCTGCGGAAGGCCTCGAAGGAGCTACTCGGTCTGGTTCTCGAGCTCACGGAGACGGTCTCGAATCAAGAGCTCCGCCAGCTCCGGGACAACTTCCCAGGCGACGTCTCGCACCGTCTTGTCGGACATCAGCTCGACAACCCTCCGCGCAATGCGCTCGACGTCTTCGTCGGCGAGGCCGTTGCCCGAACTGACGACGGCGGGCGCCTCGGCGACGGGCGGTTCCGGAGTTGCGGCAGATGCTTCGACCGGCTCAGTCGCTTCGACGGATTCGGCGGCTTCGGCCCTGGGTTCGGGCGTCTCGGGTGCCGATTCAGGGGTCGGTTGTTCGGTGGTCATGACTCCTCCTCCCTCCTCCTGGCGTCCCCCGTCGCCGTCCATGAGTTCTAGCGAAATCCTCAGGAGTTCCTGAGAGTCAAAGGGCTTCTTCAAGAAGGCCTCCGCACCGACGTCGTCGACACTGGCGGTATCGAACGGCTCGAACGTGCCGACCAGGAGCAGGACGGGAGTCTCCGGACGGTCGCTCTTCACCCGACGACACACTTCGAGGCCATCCGCCCCGGGCATGTGCACGTCGGCGATCACGAGATCCGGATCGAGGCTCTCCAACCGCTCGAGGGCGTCGTCACCGGAACCGACCGCCACCACCTCGACCCCCTGGTCCACAAAGGTCAGCTCGACGACCTTCTGAATGGTCACGCTGTCGTCGGCCAGCAGAATCGTGCGGCTCATCGGGGCTCCCTGGGATAGCAATCAGACAACATGAGTAGCGGGCGCGTCAGCTCAAGCGCTCGTTGAGATAGTCGACGATATCGTGCGTATTGGTGCCCGGCAGGAAGACGGCGTCGATGCCGGCCTCCTTGAGGGTCACGATGTCCTGGTCCGGGATGATGCCACCGGCGAACACGAGAATATCGTCCGCCCCCCCGGCACGCAGACGCTCGGTGATTTCAGGAAGGAGCGCATTGTGCGCTCCCGAGAGAATCGACAGCCCGACCGCATGCACGTCCTCCTGGATCGCAGCCGAAGCCACCTGTTCCGGCGTCTGACGCAGCCCCGAGTAGATGACCTCGAAGCCCGCGTCGCGCAGGGCACGAGCGACGATCTTCGCTCCACGGTCGTGCCCGTCGAGCCCCGGCTTGGCAATCAGAACGCGATGCGCCATTAGAAGACCGCCGGCTCTTCGTAGTCACCGAAGACGTCGCGGAGAGCATCGCTGATCTCCCCGACCGAACAGTACGCCTTCACGGAGTCGAGAATGAGCGGCATGGTGTTGGCGTCGCCAGCCGCGCCCCTGCGGAGCGCGTCGAGCGTGCGCTCGGCCGCTGCGCTGTCGCGATCGGCCTTCACTCTGTCGAGCCCCGCGATCTGCTCGTCGGCGAGGTCGTCGGAGATGTAGAGCGTCTTCAACGGCTCCTCGTCCTCCAGCACAAAGTCGTTGACACCCACCATCTTCTTCTCGCCGCTCTCAAACGAACGCTGGTATTGGAAGGCGGCGTCCATGATCTCGCGCTGCGGATAGCCGTCCTCGATCGCCTCGACCATGCCACCGAGCTCGTCGATGCGCCGGAAGTATTCGAAGCTGCCGTCGACCATTCGTCGAGTCATCTCCTCCACGAGATAGCTACCGCCGAGTGGGTCGACGGTGTTGATCACCCCCGACTCGTGCGCCAGGATCTGCTGTGTGCGCAACGCGATCCGCGCGTTCTCCTCGGTCGGCAGCGCCAGGGTCTCGTCGAGAGCGTTGGTGTGGAGCGACTGCGTCCCGCCGAGCACCGCCGCCAACGCCTGCACCGTCGTCCGCACGACGTTGTTGTACGGCTGCTGCGCCGTGAGCGAACAGCCGGCCGTCTGCGTGTGGAAGCGGCACATCCAGGAGCGCGGGTTCTTGGCGCCGAACCGCTCGCGCATAACGGTCGCCCAAATGCGACGAGCTGCCCGAAACTTGGCGACCTCTTCGAAGAAGTCGTTGTGGCTGTTGAAGAAGAACGACAGCCGCGGCGCAAACTCGTCGACATCCAACCCGGCATCAATGCCGTACTGCACGTATTCGATGCCGTCGCGGAGCGTGAAGGCCAGCTCCTGGAGAGCCGTCGAGCCCGCCTCGCGAATGTGGTAGCCGGAGATCGAGATCGTGTTCCAGCGCGGCACGTGCTCTGCGGCAAAGGCAAACTGGTCTGTCACCAGCCGCATCGACGGCCGCGGCGGGAAGATGTACTCCTTCTGGGCGATGTACTCCTTCAGGATGTCGTTCTGCAGCGTGCCGGCGACCTGAGTCGAGACGTCGACGCCCTGCTGCTCAGCGACCGCGATGTACATCGCGAGCAGAATCGGCGCGGTCGAATTGATGGTCATCGACGTGGTGACCTCTCCGAGCGGAATGCCGGCGAAGAGCGCCTCCATGTCCGCCAGCGTGTCGATCGCCACGCCGCACTTACCGACCTCGCCCTTCGACATCTCGTGGTCCGAGTCGTAGCCGTAGAGAGTTGGCAGGTGGAAGGCCACTGAAAGCCCGGTCTGACCGTGGCTCAGGAGGTACTTGAAGCGCTCATTGGTGTCCGCCGCCGTTCCGAACCCTGCAAACTGGCGCATCGTCCAGACCTTGCCGCGATAGCCGGTCGGGTGAATCCCGCGGGTGAATGGGAACTCTCCGGGAACGCCGATCTCGGCGAGCGGATCGATGTCCGCCACCTGCTCGGCGGTGACCAGATGGGGCACCTCCATACTGGAGACGGTGGTGAAATCGCTCTTCCACGGCGGGCGCTTGTCGAACGCCGCCTGCGTCGCGTTCTCCCAGCCTTCGCGCGCCACAGAGAGGACGCTCAGCGCCTCGTCTTCATAGAACCTGCTGCGCGCACCTTCTGCGCGCTCTTCCTCGAGCTTCGGGGGATCCTGAATCGCCATCGCAAGTACCTTTCTCGTGCGGGGTCAGTATAAGCGATCGAGCCACGCCATCGGATAGGCTCCGACGAGAAATCCCTGTGATCAAGAGGCGATAGGCCGGAGGTAGGTACGCATCGAAGTCGGAGGCTCGCGTGCGCTGGTCGACACCGACTACGAAGCTCACGGCATTCGAAGAGTGCCCACTCGGTGCTGACGGCCGAATGGCAACCCGGCCTGGCACCGGAGCATCCGGTCGTACGGCGCCGAGAGAAGGTCCGAAAGTTTCTCCGGCGACTCCAAGTTCCGGCCAGCCGACTCCAACTGCCGTCGAGGCGGCTAGAGCCCTACTTCAGCAGATGTCGAGAAATCACGAGCCGCTGCATTTCGCTCGTGCCCTCGTAAATCGCCAACACCCGCACATCCCGATAGAGCCGGGCGATCTCGTAATCTTCGCTGAAGCCGTTGCCGCCGTGAATCTGGAGCGACTCGTAGCAGGCTCGGTTCGCGGCCTCGCTCGCCATTACCTTCGCCTCGGCCGCGAAGCGCCCGCCCTCTGAGGTGCCCTCGTAGCCCGCTGCGCATCGGGTCAGCAGCCGAGCCGCGGCCAGGTCGGTGGCCATCTGCGCCAGCTTGAACTGAATCGCCTGGTGCTTCGCGATCGGCACGCCGAACTGCACCCGCTCCTTGGCGTAGGCCACGCCCAGTTCCAATGCGCGCTGGTGCACGCCGACCGCCTGCGCGGCGATCCCGAGTCGCGAGTGGTCGAGGGTCGAAAGCGCGATCTTGAGCCCCTGGCCCAGCTCACCCAACAGGTTTGCGCCCTCCACCCGGCAGCCTTCGAAGCGCAACGCGGCAGTGATCGAGGCCCGTAGTCCCAACTTCTCTTCGACGGGAGGAACGATCAAGCCCGGCGCATCGCCCGGCACGACAAAGGCGCTGATGCCGCGCTTGCCCGCCTCCGGGTCGGTGCGGGCCAGGACGACAAAATAGCCGCCTACGCCGGCATTCGTGATCCACGCCTTCTCGCCGTCCAGAATCCAGGTATCGCCGTCGCGCCGTGCGGTGGTCGTGAGCGCACCCGCGTCGCTGCCAGAGCCGGGCTCGGTCAGACCGAAGCCGCCAATTGTGCCCGAGGCCAACTCCGGCAAGACCCTCGCCTTCAATTCCTCGCTTCCGAAGCGAACGATCGGCCAACAGCAGACTGAGTTCGTCACGCTCATCGTGACCGCCAGGGATGGGCAGATACGGGCGACCTCTTCAATCGCCACGAGGTAGGCCAGCACGTCCATCTCAGCGCCGCCGTACTGCTCGGGCACCATCATGCTGAGCAGACCGAGATCCGCCATCTCGGCGACGAGATCGGCCGGAAAGCGGTGCTCCTTGTCACGCTCGGCCACACCCGGCGCGATCCGCTCGTCGGAGAATCGCCTCACTTCGTCGCGCAGGAGCGTCTGCTCCTCGCTCAGCTCGAAGCTGACACCTCCCACGGCCGGCTCGGTCGCGCCCGCCATCAGTCTTGCAAGATGTGGCTCGCGATCACCATCTTCTGGATCTCGCTCGTGCCTTCGTAGATTTCGGTAATGCGTGCGTCGCGGAAGTAGCGCTCGACGTTGTACTCACGGGTGTAGCCGTAGCCGCCGTGGATCTGGAGCGCCCGGTCGGTCACGCGCTGCGTCATCTCCGACGTGTAGAGCTTGGCCTGCGCGGACTCGAGCGTGTAGCGCTTCTTGGTGTCCTTCGACCAGGCGGCCTTCCAGGTCATGAAGCGCCCCGCGTCGATCTCTGTCGCCATGTCCGCCAGGTAGAACTGGATCGCCTGGAAGCTCGAGATCGGCTTGCCAAACTGTTCGCGCTCCTTCGAGTAGGTCAGCGCCTCCTCGAACGCCCCCTGGGCAATTCCGACCGCCTGCGCAGCGATGCCGATCCGGCCGCCGTCGAGGGTTGTCATCGCCACTTTGAAGCCCTGCCCCTCGTCACCCAGTCGCTGACTCGCCGGTACACGCATGTCGGTGAACGCGAGCTCGGTCGTGCCCGAGGCGTTCACTCCGAGCTTGTACTCGTGTGTTCCGTGACTGAAGCCGGGGGTGTCGGTCGAGACAATGAAGGCGGAGATGCCGCGATGGCCGGCGTCGGGATCGGTCTTCGCAAAGACGATGGCCAACTCCGCATGCGTGCCGTTGGTGATGAACACCTTGTTGCCGTTCAGGATGTAGTCGTCGCCGTCGCGCTTGGCGGTGCTCAGCAGACCGGCGGCGTCGCTGCCCGCACCCGGCTCGGTGAGCCCGAAGCAGCCGAGCTTCTGCCCGCTCGCCAGCGGCGTGAGGAACTCCTTCTTCTGCTCCTCTGTGCCGTACTTGACCAGGGGGTCGCAAACCAGCGAATTGTTGACCGAGAGGATGACACCACTGGTCGCACAGACGCGGCTGATCTCCTCGATGACGACGCAGTAGGAGACCGAGTCCATGCCCGCGCCGCCGTACTCCTCGGGAACCGAAACGCCGGCCAGACCCAGCTCGCCCGCCTGGTCGTAGAAGGCGCGCGGGAACTCACCCGTTTCGTCGATCTCCTTGGCCCGCGGGCGCACCACATCCTCGGCAAACTGCCGAACCGTGTCCCGGAGCAGGCGCTGCTCCTCATTCAACTTCACACGCATAGAGCGACCTTTCTGATGTGCGGTCCTGGTGGGCAGGCCTGGCGACTGAGTCGGCGACCCTTACCGTCGGTCGGTACCTAGTTCGACCGCGCCGCGGGCGCGGTTTCAGGGCTTCGAGAGCCCTCTGAGAGTAGCAATCGGCTCCGAAACCGGTCAAGCGCAGCGGGACGCCCACCTACCCGAAACGTGCCGCCGAGAATGGCGCGAGATCGACTTCGCTCGCGCCCTCGAGAATCAGCTGCGCCATCGCCTTGCCGGTGCTCGGAGCGAGCGTGACGCCGAGCATCTGGTGGCCGGTGGCGACATAGACGTTCTCGGCCCCTGGCAGCGCGCCCAAGATAGGTAGCCCGTCCGGAGTGATCGGCCTCATGCCCACCCAGCTGTGGGTCTTGGCGCCGCTCAGGACTCCGGGCACGTCCCGCGCTGCCCCCCTTTCGAGCGCGCGCACTCGCCGCTCGTCAAGATGGAGATTGATACCGGAGAGCTCCATGGTGCCCGCCACCCGCACAGCGCCTGCAAATGGTGTGACTCCAATCATCACGTCCCCCAGGTACAGCGGATAACGCAGCTGAACCTCCGGCTCCTCCACCGTGACGCTGTAGCCCTTGCCCGCCTGGAGCGGCAACGGCCGGCCAACCTCCCTCGAGAGGGCAGCGGCCTCGGCTCCGGTAGCCACCAGAAAGGCGTCGGCTTCCACCGTCTCGCCACCGTCGAGCTGCGCAGCACGAACCGACCCGTTCTCCCGTACCAACGACGCCACTCGGCACCCTTCTCGAACCTCACAACCCGTAGAGACGAGCAGATCGGCCGTCCCTCGGCAGACGCTCTCCGGACGCACCACCCGTTCGGACAAGACGTGCGCCCCATGCTGAATTTCCGGATCGAGCGCCGGCTCCATCTCGCGCAGGTCGTCGCCCGAGAACTGGAGAATCGGACCGTACCCGAAGCGCTCCAACAGCTCGACCTCGTGCTCGACGCCCGACCGCTTCCGGAAAACCATCAAGAGGCCATCGGCCCGGCTTTCAAACTTCGCACCGTCGGTTGCCAGCTCGTCGTAGAGCTCCATCGTCTCGGCACCCAACTCGGCGAAGGCACGGGCGCCACGATCGAAGTCGCCCTGATTGCAGTGCCTCCAGAAGTTCCACAGCCAGCCCGCCATCCGGGGTGCCGCCGACGGCTTGATGTAGAGCGGGCTGTCCGCGCGAAGCATCCAGCGTAGCGACTGCCACTGCAGCCCCGGCGCCGGCAGCGGCATCGAAATCGACGGCGTCACCCAGCCCGCGTTGCCCGCGGAGCACGCCTCCCCCACGCGGCCGCGTTCGAGAACCACGACCTCCGCACCCCGCTTGCGCAGGTGGTGGGCACAGAGGAGTCCGATGACGCCACCCCCGATAACCGCAACTCGCATGGGCGCGATCATAAACGCGAGCAGCCCGCAGCGCCCTGTAATAGTCGCCCGAACTCCGTTCTCGAACTGAGCGCTATCGCTTCGTGGCACGGCTGCCGCGTCGCGAGGTAGAGCGCCGGAGCCTCCAAAGGATCCTACGCCTTGCCCAGACGCTTCTGACGGAGGTCGAGCCGACCCTCGAGAACCGGGAGCCGAGTGGCGCCTAACGACTGCCAGGCTTGTCGATCTCGCCACCCTGTCTCAGCTAGAATCTGCAGCCTCGTACGACAACGTGTCGACCCGGAAGCTCGTGGGAGTGGCCCGCGCAGCAACCTGGACGGCGACCGGGGCGAGACTCACCATCTCGCCGGAAAGTGGACCCATGCGACGTCGATTCCTCAGTCCCGTTGTTCGGATCTCCGGCCTCCTCTTCGGACTCCACTGTTGCCTCGGAGGGGCGCCGGCGATCGCCCTTGAGGTTCCGTTCGCGAGCGCCGATGCGATCAACGCCGTCGCGGTCACCGGACCACGTGATCTGGTCGGAGCCGACATCGATCGAGACGGAGATCTGGACGTCGTCACGGCCGCCGGTGAGGCGGGCGAGGTGAGCTGGTGGGAGAACACCGCCGGCGACGGCTCAGCTTGGACCGAGCACTCCATCGACACCGCCTTCCTAGGCGCCTCGGCGGTCCGGGTTGCCGATGTCGATGGCGACGGCGACCCCGACGTCGTCGCAACTGCGTTCCTCGACCAAGATGTCAACTGGTGGGAGAACGACGGCACTCCGGCTGATGACGTCGGGGGCGACGGCAACTCTTGGACCGAGCACGTGATCGAGGACACCTTCGACGGTGTGCGCGCCCTCGAGATCGTCGACCTCGACACCGACGGGGATCTCGACGTGGTGGCGGCAGCGAGCAATGCCGACGAAATCCGCTGGTGGGAGAACGATGGCAGCCCCGCCGACGACCTGGGGGGCGATGGCAACTCGTGGACCGAGCGCACTCCGCTCGGTTCGTTCGACGGCGCCCGCGGACTCGCCGTCGCCGACGTCGACCATGACGGCGACCTCGATCTGCTGGGGGTCGCCGAGGACGCCAACGACGTCGGGTGGTTGGAAAACACCGCCGGCGACGGCACCGTCTGGTCCACGCACGTCATCGAGACCGAGCTCTCCGGAGCCGCATCGGTCGCCGCGGCGGATCTCGACGGCGACGGCGATCTCGACGTTGTCGCCACGGGCAGCGGTGCCAACGTCATCGGCTGGTGGGAGAGCGACGGCAGTCCGGCCGATGACGTCGGAGGCGACGGCAACTCGTGGACCCAGCGGCTCGTGACCAGCGGCTTCGGCGGCGCCAGGGATGCGCTCCCGGCCGACGTCGACGGCGACGGGGACCTCGACATCCTGGCCACCGCCAGCACCGACGACGACGTCACCTGGTTCGAGAACGACGGTAGCGGCGGTACCTGGACCGAACGGACCGTCGACGGCGCCTTCGACGGAGCCCAAGTGGCGCGTTGGGCCGATCTCGACGGCGACGGCGACGGCGACGTCCTCAGCGCCGCTTCCGACGGCGACGTGTTCGCTTGGTGGCAGAACCAGACCATCCATCGCTCTGGGCTTTTCCCGGCGAGCCTCGAGGTCGACACGGGCGGTTCCAACGCCACCGACCTGCAAATCGGCGACATCGACGGCGATGGCGACGACGACATCGTCGCCGCCTGGGTGACCGGCGTCGACGACCTCCACTGGTTTGAGAACACCGCCGGCGACGGCTCCGCCTGGACGCTCCACGTGATCGCCGACATCAACGCGCCGGGTACGCCACGCATCGTGGACCTCGACCAGGACGGTGATCAAGACGTCGTCGTGATCTCGGGCAGCGACTCCACCACCTGGTGGGAGAACACTTCCGGCGACGGCACCGCCTGGGCAGAGCACGAGATCGACACCGTCGACGCGGACGACTTGGCGATCGCGGATCTCGACGGCGACGGTGATCTCGACGTCTTGGCGACCTCGCGCACCGACAACTTCGTCAAGTGGTGGGAAAACGACGGTTCCCCCGCGGACGACATCGGCGGCGACGGTAATTCCTGGACCGAGCACACGATCGCCTCGGGCTTCGACGGGCGCGGAGTCTCGGCGAGCGATATCGACGGCGACGGAGATCTCGATGTGCTGGGAGCGGACTTCGCCCTCTCAGACATCGAGTGGTGGGAGAACACGACCGGCGACGCCACGACCTGGACGCAGCGCGATATCGGCATCTCACCTGGCCTCCCCAAGTCGATCATCGGAGCCGATCTGGACTCCGACGGTGACCAGGACATCGTCGTGTCCGGCAGTTCCAGCGGCCACATCTACTGGTTCGTGAACGACGGCACGCCGCTCGACGGTGGTTGGGTGCAGGAGCGGATCGAGGACACTCCCGATGGTCTGGACGGTGTTCAGTTCATCCGTGTGATCGACCTCGATCTCGACGGCGACTTGGACGTCGTCGGAGCGGGGAAAGACGTCGACGAGCTGGCATGGTTCGAAAGCGACGGCTCACCGACAGGTATCGACTCGTGGACCGAGCACACGATCGCCATCAGAGACTCGATTCAGTCCGTGGCCGTCGGCGACGTGACCGGCGACGGGCTACCGGATCTGGTGAGCACTACCGGTACCGCTCCCGAGTTGCTCGAGCTCTGGCAGAACCACGGCGGCCAGTTCGGCTTGCCGACCGAGGACACCGCTCCCCTCGCGCTGGCGGACGCTGGTATCGACGACGTTCTCGTGATCGAAGCCTTTCATCGGGGGCGTGCCGGGGATTCAGACGTTGAGCTCACCACGTTCGAACTTCTCTTCGAGGAGACCGAAGGGGACCCGCTGAGCGACGCCGAGGCCAACGCCCTGATCGAGAACCTCTCCATCTATCTGGACGACGGCTCAGGTCAGTGGGAGGTCGGCGACACGCTGGTGACGACGGTCGCCAGCCTGCTTCTCACAGCCGGTGTTCAGACCGTGACCTTCACCGACGGCGACATCAACGTACAAGTGGCGGCGGAGGCGGCGCAGACCTACTTCGTCGTCGTAGAGCTCACCCCCGACGCCTCGACCCAGGTTCCGGACGTGTTCCAGGTGACCCATCTAACGGAATCGAGCTCGACCGGCGAGGACGCGGCGAACGACCTGCCGTTGACGCTGGAGTTCTCCTCCAATGTGTCCTCCGGCCAGGTGAAGGCGGGGATCACCTGTCACTCCCTGGGGCTGAGTCACGGCGGTATGGGTCTGGACCCGACCGGGTCACCGACCGCCTCGGCGGGATGCGCTGTCGGCAGCTACGTCGCGGGCGAGGTCATCACGCTCACAGCCTCGCCCGATCCGGGGTACCTGGTCGACGGCTGGTCAGGAACCGACAATGACGCCAGTACCTCCGAGATGAACATTCTCACCATGCCTGACTCGGCTCACGCCGTCTTGGTGAACTACGCCTTTCCGACGGACCTGGTGATCGAGGACACGACGTACACCGCGCCGGGCCCCGACATCATTGAGGCGTGCAACTCGATCACTTCTGGGGTCAACGTGGTGGTCGAGTCGGGCGCCGATGTCACCTTCCGTGCCTTCACAAAGGTCGTTGTCGACAACGGCCTGAGCGTCGAAGACGGCGCGATCTTTGTGATCGACCTGTCGGTGCCGGTCGCCTGTCCCTGACGCCCGGACTGGAGGGCGGAATCGCTGTCTAGGGAGCCGGCTCTCGACTGCCGGGTTTCTGAACCGCTCCTCCGTTCGCGCACAACGGGCAGTCCTCGGACTCCCAACTCTCCAACGCGAGACGCAGCAGCGACTCGAACGGCACCGAGAACGGGTTCTCGCCCGTGCCGCGGTCGATGATCGAGCCGGTCGCAACCACATCACCGCCGTGGGCCTCGACCACCGCAACCGCCTCGCGGGCCGAGCCTCCGGTAGTGACCACGTCCTCGACCACCGCGATGCGGCTCCCAGGGTCGATTTCGAAGCCTCTACGCAGAGTCATCTCGCCGTTCTTCCGCTCGGTGAAGCGGAACGGCACTCCAAGCGCCGCGGCGGTTTCGTGGCCGATCAGCATGCCGCCGAGTGCCGGCGAGACGACCGCGTCCAGACGGTAGGTACGGAGCCTCTCGGCGAGCGCACTCGCAACCTCACGAGCTCTCGCCGGCAGCTCTAGCAGCAGTGCGCACTGCACGTACTCCTGGGCGTGGCGGCCGGAAGAGAGCTCGAAGTGGCCCGTGCGCAGGGCGCCGCTCTCACGCAGCAGCGCTTCCAGCCGATCGTCAGTCGTCGGCACTGTCGCCGCCCCGCTTGATGTCGTACTGGTCGAGCTTCTTGTAGAGATTGCTGCGCGGCGTCTCGATCGCTTGGGCAGTCCGCGTGACATTCCAGTCGTTCTCTTCGAGCTTCTGAACCAGGAACATGCGCTCCGCCGCCTCGCGGAACTGTTTGAGCGTGCCGGCACTGAGGGCGGTCGCGGCAAGCTCCGGCTGCGCGCCACCCAGGACGGCCACGACGTCGGACTTCTGGACGGTGTCGCCGGCGCTCAGAATCAGCAGGCGTTCGACGACGTTCTTGAGCTCGCGGACGTTGCCTCGCCAGGGCAGCCCCTGGAGGTGCTCGATCGACTCGGCCGAAAACTCGCGCTGTCGATAGTTGTTCTCGACCGAGTAGCGGCGCACGAAGTACTCGATGGTCTCTTCGAGGTCGTCGAGGTGATCTCGGAGCGGGGGCGTCTTGATCGGAATGACGTTCAGTCGGTAGAAGAGGTCCTCACGGAAGTTCCCCTCCTCGATCTCCTTTTCGAGATCGCGGTTGGTCGCCGCCACGACCCGCACGTCGACCTGAACCACCTTGTGGGCGCCAACCGGCTCGACCTCACCGTTCTGAAGCACCCGCAGCACCTTCGCCTGGGTGCGTGCCGACATGTCGCCGATCTCGTCGAGGAAGATGGTGCCGCCGTCGGCAGCCACGAACTTGCCGATCTGCTTGCGCACCGCGCCGGTGAAGCTGCCCTTCTCGTGGCCGAAAAGCTCCGACTCGATCAGCTCTTCCGGTATCGCGGCACAGTTGACCTGGATGAGCGGCTTGTCGCGCCGCGCACTCTTGCGATGGACCGCCCGCGCGACCAGCTCCTTGCCGGTCCCGCTCTCCCCGGTGATCAAGACCGTCGCCATCGTCGGCGCCGCCTTGTCGATCACCTCGCGAAGCCGGTCGAGGACCGGCGACGATCCGATCAGCTCGTCGGGCTCACGCCCACCGCCGCCCTTCCGGTTGTCCTGGAGGAGCCGGTAGGCGTCGACCGCGTTGCGCAGGCTGACCAGCACCCGGTCGCGCTCGAGCGGCTTCTCGAAGAAGTCGAACGCGCCACCCTGGGTCGCCTCGACCGCCGTCGCAACGTCGCCGTGGCCCGTGATGATCAGCACCGGCATGTCGTAGCCACGATCCTGAATCGCCTTCAGCACCTGGAGACCATCCATCTCGGGCATCTTGATGTCGAGCAGCACCGCGTCGGGCGCCGCCTTCCGAATCGCCTCGAGGCCCTCAGCGCCGTTAGCCGCCTCGCGAACTCGATACCCTTCGTACTCGAGAATCATCCGCAGACTCTCGCGGATCGCA
Organism: Candidatus Multivoradales bacterium; assembly: GCA_965212505.1. Classification (GTDB taxonomy): domain Bacteria; phylum Acidobacteriota; class Thermoanaerobaculia; order Multivoradales; family JAHEKO01; genus JAHEKO01. Next base: position 1,821,627 of record OZ243123.1, on the reverse strand, counting down.
TCCTCGTCATCGACCACCAGAACGGAAGCGCGGTAACTCGTCTTGGGCTCGGCCATAAGGCCGACAGGATACTCAACCCATCCGACCTGCGGAAGAGCCCAACTGTCCGGCTGGTTGCCGGATTCAGCGACTCTCGAATCAAGAGCCCTTCTGGTCTGACGCCTGACCGACGATCAACATCACCCCCACTCACAGCTTGTCTAACGACTTCGGCTAGGCGGCGGGGGCGTGGGGGTAGCCCCAGAGGAAATAAAGCGCAGCGGGCGGGTACCACCATCGACGACCTCCCCGTAACGGACGCCGCGAGCCATTCCTCTGGGGCTACCCCCACGCCCCCGCCGCCGGGTACAACCAACTCCTGCGCGAAACCACCCAAGGACGCATCCTCACAAGGCGGACCCCCGACTCCCGGCTTGTCTGACGACTTCGACTAGGCGGCCGGAGGGTGGGGGTAGCCCCAGAGGAAATAAGGCGCAGCGGGCGGGTGCCACCATCGACGACCTCCTCATAACGGACGCCGCGAGCCATTCCCCTGGGGCTACCCCCGCGCCCGCTCCGCCGGGTACAACCAACTCCAGCGCGAAACCACCAGATAAACCTCGGGCCGACCCCCCTGCCGAAGGGTCGGCCCGTACTCATGAACCGAAGCGAGGTCCGGCCTTGCTTAGGAGGCCTTACTCGGGAACTCTCGGAAAAACGAACTGCGGTGGGATTTCACGCCCGCCCGCGAATCGTTGGATGTAGATGCGAAGTCGCGAGCCCGGTTCGGCGTTGCGAACCACCTCTTCGAACTCGGCGACGCTCGCCACGTCGGTCGTGTTGACCTTGGTGATGATCGAGATGAACTGGCCGATCCGAACCCCCTCGTCGTAGAGCGGGCTGCGCGGCGAGATCGAGGTGATCCACACCCCGTCGACCTCTTCCGGAATCCGGTGGGTGTTACGGCCGTTCGGCGTCAGGTCCTGATAGCGCAGACCGAGCCAGTCGATCCCGCCCTCGTTCTCTTCCTCTTCGGCCTCGGCCTCGTCGCCATCGAGCGGACGCTCGATCAGGTCGACATCGAGGTCGACGGTCTTGCCCTCGCGCAGAACGCCCAGAACCACCGTCGCTCCCGGCCCCTGCGCCGACACATAGTCGATTAGGTCGCGGGTGTTGCGAATCGAGTCACCATCAACGGTCAGGATGATGTCGCCCGGCAAGAGGCCCGCGAGGTCCGCCGGCAGGCCGTCCTGGACGTTGCTGACCAGAGCGCCGTCGGTCGAGTCGAGACCGTAGGCCTCCGCCGCGGCGTTGTCCAAGTCGTTGACGCCGATGCCGAGGTAGCCGCGGCTGACCTTCCCGCTTTCGCGCAGCTGCGGGAGGATGCGCTTCAAAATATCGACCGGGACCGCGAAGCCGATGTTCTCGGAACCGAAGTTGATCGCCGTGTTGATGCCGATCACCTCACCGGCCATGTTGAGCAGCGGCCCGCCGGAGTTACCGAAGTTGATGGCAGCGTCCGTCTGGATGAAGTTCTCGAACGACTGTGTCTCTTGGCTGATGTTGATCCGTCGGTTCTTGGCGCTCACCACACCGACGGTGACGGTGTCCTCCAGGCCGAGCGGACTTCCGACAGCCATGACCCACTCGCCCACCCGGAGCCGCTGGCTGTCGCCGAGCGGAAGATAGGTCATGCCGCCACCGTTGGGTGGATCGATCTCGAGCAGAGCGAGGTCGGTCGCCGGATCGGTGCCTCTCACCTGGGCCTCGAACTCGTCGTCGCCCAGATGAATGATGATCTCGTCAGCGCCGCGCACGACGTGGTGGTTGGTGATGATCAAGCCTTCGCCACTGATGACGAAGCCACTCCCACCGGAGTCGGAGCGGAACTCCTGATCCTCGTCGGGCGAGTCGCGGCGACGGGGACCGAAGAAGAACTCGAAGGGGTCGTTGCCCTCGCGCCGGCTGCTCTCGAAGGAGTGCGTCTCGACCGCGACGACCGCGGGCGAGACCTGATCCACGAGATCGGCGAGACTCGGCAGGCCTGCGACCACCGGCGTCGTCGACGCTGGTTGCGCCTGTGGGGCCGGCTCGGGGGCTCCGATGCTCGGCGTAGTGAAGTCGAGGCTACCCGCCAAGACCATTCCGAAGACGACAGCTCCAAAGACCAGCAACAGGGTCAAGGGTCGGCGGCTCGATGCGTCACTCATAGATTGGGTCGTGCTCCTTCGTTGGCAGTCGACGGGATGTCCTTCAACAACATGCCTCGTAGCAAGTCGCTTGCCAGCATACGAGGTACGCAGTCCGGAGGTTTCTCACGGAACCGCGCCGCCGGAACCCGACTCGCCGGACGACCCTGCCAATATGGCAGCGCGACGGCTCGAGAAAACCGTCGCGAGAGCCTGCGGAAAACGGCCTCGAGGCGCGGCCAAGATTGGTTGAACGGTGGACAGCTCTGACCTATAATCCGCAAGCTCACGTCTGACGACGTTAAGAAGGTGGGCGGTGGGCGCCCACCTTTTTTTGTTGCCTGAAAGACGTGTCGCACCGCACCATGGACAATCGAGGATGGGTATCCACAAGTTGAATGCCGAATTGCGTCAGGAACTCGAGGCGGTCGCCGCCCGTTCCGGCTGTCAGCTTTTGGATGTAGACTTCGGAGGCGGCGTGCTCCGCGTGGTGCTCGATCGCGAGGACGGGGTGAAGCTCGAGCACTGCACGACGGTGTCTCGAGAGCTCTCGGCTCTACTCGATGTCGAGGACTTCGGCTCCGGCCGCTACACCTTGGAAGTTTCGTCTCCGGGGTTGGATCGGCGGCTCTACGGCCTCCAGGACTACGAGCGCTTCGCCGGCAGTCTGGCGAAGATCACCTGGGACGACGAGGCCGGGAAGCGAACCGATCTACTGCGGATCGAGCGCGTCGAGGGCGAGGGCGACGAAGCGCTCGTCATGGGCAACGCCGAAGAGACATCCAACTCGATGACAATTCCGTTCGCGCGCATTCAAACAGCGCGACTCGAACCAGAATACTAGGACTAAGAGATGGCACAGACAGCGGCACCTGAATTCAACCTGGACGAGCTGCTCCAGCAAGCGGCGCGCGAGAAGGACATCGACATCGATCGGTGGATCTCGGCGCTCGAGGACGCAATGGCGTCCGCGGCAAAGAAACAGCATCGCATCAAGGCGCCCGTGCGAGCGGTGCTCGACCGAGAGACCGGCAAGTTCGAGGCGTTCATCGTCAAGCAGGTCGTCGACGAGGTCGAGGACCCGCTCGCCGAGTGGACCGTCGAAGAGGCTCAGGACGAAAAGCCCGACGCAGTCGCCGGCGAGGAGATCCTGATCGAGATCTCGACCGAAGGTCTGGGGCGCATCGCCGCGCAGTCGGCCAAGCAGGTCCTCTACCAGCGCGTCCGCGAGGCGGAGCGCGAGAAGGTCTACAACGAGTTCATCGACCGCTCCGGCGAAGTCGTAAACGGAACGGTGAAGCGATTCGAGCGCGGCGAGATCATCGTCGACCTCGGCCGCACCGAAGCCGTCGTCCCCCGATCCGAGCAGTCGCGTCACGAGCGCTATAGCCAGGGCGAGCGGATCCGCGCGGTCATCATCGAGGTCCACAAGCAGCCCAAGGGCCCGCAGATTGTCCTCTCCCGTACCGACCCGCGACTGCTGGTCAAGCTGTTCGAGATGGAGGTGCCCGAGATCTTCGACGGCACGGTCCAGATCAAGGCCGCCGTACGTGCACCGGGCGAGCGAGCCAAGGTCGCGGTCTTCAGCCGCGAGCGTGACGTCGACCCGGTCGGCGCTTGCGTCGGCATGAAGGGCTCGCGTGTGCAGTCGATCATTCGCGAGCTGCGCGGCGAGAAGATCGACATCATCGAACACAGCGACGATCTCGTCACGTTCGCCCAGAGTGCGCTGGCGCCCGCGCGGATCACCCGCGTCTCCGTCACCCACCAGGCGGAAGTCCCCCACCTCGACGTGATCGTCGAGGACGAACAGCTCTCGCTCGCGATCGGCAAGCGCGGTCAGAACGTTCGCCTCGCTGCGGAGCTGCTCAACGCAAAGATCGACATCAAGAGTGAAACCGACGTCAAGGACGAAGTCGCGGACGCTCTCGCCAAGATGCTGCAGACGGCGATGGAAGAAGAGACCGCAACTGCGGAACCGATCCGCTTCGACATCCACGCAGCGCCGGGCGTCGGAGCCAAGAGCTCCGCAGCCCTGGCCGAAGCCGGCTACGACGAGCTGAGCAAGCTGCTCGCAGCCGATCCCTCGGAGCTTGAGGCGATTGAAGGCGTCGGTCCGAAGACAGCACGTGCCATCCTCGAGTGGGCAAACCAGTTCGAGACCGAGGTGGCCGCTCCGGCCGAGACGCCGGCAGGCGACGCGTCCACCGGCGAAGAGGACGGCGAGGCCGATCCAGCGATCGACGACGGCGATTTCATGGCAGCCCTCAGCAAGGCTCTCGAAGAAGCAGAGAGCTCCGACGAAGAAACCACACCTGGTGAGTCGACCGCGAGCGACGAGTCCGCTCCGGCCGACGCAGAGGGCGAGGCCAGCGAAAGCTAGCCGATAGAAGGAGCGTTAGGCACATATGGGAAAGATCCGGGTCAGCGACCTGGCCAAGATGATGGGCATCGTCGAGCAGGACCTCGTCTTCAAGTTGAAGTCGATCGGGGTCCGCTTGGAAGAGGAGAACCCCACGATCGACGCCGACGTCATCGAGGCGGTACTCCACGGCAAGAGCATGCGCAATCCGCGCGAAGTCATCCTTCGCGACAAGGAGACGAAGGCTGCCGCACCGGCACCGCAGCGTCGTCGACCACCGGCCCGGCGCCTCCCCTCCTCCGCGCGGCGACCGCTGCGACGGCGGAGCATGATCCAGAAGGTCGAGCCGCGCATCAAGACCATCCCGACGAGCGAGCCCAAGCCCGCTCCGACGCCGACACCGACGGCGACACCCGCGCCGGCTGCTCCGACACCGCCCGTGGAGACACGGAAGCCGGCAGCACCCGAGGTGGCCGCGAAGGCAACTCCGGCGGCGAGTGCACCGGCCGCCGCGAGGACGCCGGCGCCGGCTCGACCCAAGGCTCCGGCACGCCCGATCGCGAAGCCCGTACGCAAGGCCCCGGTGGCTCAGCCCGCCAAGCCGGCCGGTCCGTCGGCCCGCCAGCAGCGGCGGTCCGAGCGCAAGAAGGCCACGGGAGAGGGAACGCTCGCGTTCAAGGAAGGCGCGCCCGACGGCGTAGTCACCGTGACCGAAGGCATGACCGTTCGGGACTACGCCGAGAAGCTCGGCATCAAGGCCAAGGACCTGCAGAAAGCTCTCTTCGCCCGCGGCACGATGGCCACGATCAATCAGGCCCTCGACTCACAGACTGCAATCGCCGTGGCCGCCGATCTCGGTGTCGAGGCACGCGAAGTCTCGTTCGAGGAGGAGGTCCAGATTCAGGACACCATCGAGCGCGACGACGAGGGCGATGGCGTCCTCGAGCCTCGCGGCCCGGTGGTGACCATCATGGGTCACGTCGACCACGGTAAGACGACCCTCCTCGACAGCATCCGCTCCTCGAAGGTCACCGAGGGCGAGTTCGGTGGCATTACCCAGCACATCGGCGCCTATCAAGTCGAGACGCCGCACGGGAAGATCGTCTTCCTCGACACCCCAGGTCACGAGGCGTTCACACTCATGCGTGCGCGCGGCGCCAAGGCGACCGACATCGTCATCCTGGTGGTCGCCGCGGACGACGGCGTCATGCCGCAGACCAAGGAAGCGATCGACCACGCCAAGGCCGCCGAGGTTCCTCTGGTCGTGGCGATCAACAAGATCGACAAGAACAACGCCAACCCGGATCGCGTCAAGAAGGAGCTGGCGGAGTACGGCATCCAGGTCGAAGACTGGGGTGGCGACATCGTCTCCGCACCGATTTCGGCCATCAGCGGCGAGGGCGTTCCCGAGCTGCTCGAGCTGGTCAACTTGACCGCCGACCTGCTCGAACTGGAGGCCGATCCTTCCCTCCTCGCGCACGGCATCGTGCTCGAAGCGCGCAAGGAGGCCGGGCGCGGCATCGTCGCCACCGTTCTCGTACAGACCGGAACGTTGAAGGTCTCCGACGTCTTCGTAGCTGGCGCGACCATGGGCCGCGTGCGTGCGATGAGCAACGACCTCGGACAGCGTGTCCAAGAGGCCGAGCCCGCGACCCCGGTCGAGGTCACTGGCTTCAGCGAGGTACCGGCCGCGGGCGACCTGTTCCAGGTCGTCGGCGACGAGTCGAAGGCACGCGGAATCGTCGAGTTCCGCCAGAACGAGGCGCGTGCGCGCGAACTTGCGCCGGCGCCCTCTCGTGTCTCCCTGGAGCACCTCTTCAACAACATCCAGGAGGGCGGTCTCAAGGAGCTGCTGGTGGTCCTCAAGGCAGACGTCCAGGGCTCGGTCGAAGTGCTCAACGAGACTCTGCGGAAGCTCTCCACCGACCAGGTTCAGATTCAACTCATCCGCGCCGGCGTCGGAGCGGTGACCACCGACGACGTCCTGCTGGCCTCGGCGTCCAACGCCATCGTCGTCGGGTTCAACGTGCGGCCCGAGAAGAAGGCCGCCGACCTCGCCGGCAAGGAAGAGGTCGACATTCGCCTTCACACCGTGATCTACGAGCTCAGCGACGAGATCAAGAAGGCGATGACCGGCCTGCTCGAGCCGACCTACCGCGAGGTGGTTCGGGGGCGCGCCGAGGTACGCGAGATTTTCAGCGTACCCAAGTTCGGCACGGTCTCTGGTTGTCACGTCGTCGAGGGGGTTGTGCCACGCGGCGCGAGCGCCCGACTCCTGCGCGACAACGTGGTCGTTCACGAGGGCGCTCTGGGCTCGCTTCGGCGTTTCAAGGACGACGTGGCCGAGGTGCGAACCGGTTTCGACTGCGGCATCCGCCTCGAGCGGTACACGGACGTCAAGCCGGGCGACATCATCGAGGTCTACGAGCGGGAAGAGGTCGCACCGACTCTCTAAGGCCCGCACTCGCCTGCCGAGTTCGACCCTCAATCTTCGCCGCGATCAATCCGTGGCGTCGCCACTCACCCCATGACCTTCGGCCTGGTCGTCGCACGTCTCCACCTGCCGCAAGCGCGCAGCCTCAAGCAGAAGCGACGAGTGGTCAAAGGCCTGATCGACCGCATCCATCACCGCTACCGAGTCTCGATCGCAGAGACGGATTTCCACGACGTGTACCAACGAGCAGAAATCGGCATCGCCATCGTTCATCGGAGCGAGCACGAGCTCGAGCGCACGCTCGACGCGATTCGCCGTCTGTTCGACATGGAGCTCGAAGCCGAAGTCACCGAGTGGCTCCCCGAGTACCTAGAGGCCGCTGAATGAGCCGACGAACTCATCGAGTCGAGGATCTGATCCGTGCCGAGCTCTCGTCGCTCATCCTCCGTCGGATGAATGACCCTCGCGTGCGGCTCGCCTCGGTGAGCGGTGTCGACGTAAGTCCCGATCTGCGGCGCGCGCGAGTGCTGCTGTCGCTCCTCGGCTCCGAGCAGGAGCGTGAAGAGTGCCTGGAGGCCCTCCGCCACGCCAGCGGCTTCCTCCGCTCCCAGCTCGCCCGCGGCCTACGACACATGAAGAACATTCCGGAGCTGGTGTTCGAGCTCGACGAGCGACCCGAATACAGCCAACACATCAGCACCATTCTCGAGGACCTGGACCTGCATGACGAAGACTCCTGAAGACCTGTTGCGCGAACTCCGCGCGGGCGAACGCTTCCTGCTCACCAGTCACGCGAATCCCGACGGCGACGCCATCGGCTCGGAGATCGGCATGGCGAGAATTCTTCGAAGCCTCGGCAAGGGCGCGGTGATCTGGAACCTCGACCCCACTCCGCGGGTCTACCAGAAGCTGCCCGGGGCGGATCGAATACACCACGGCGAAGAGCCTCCGGCGGGCTTTCCCGACGGTTTCGACGCCCTGATCACGCTCGAGTGCCCGACGCTCGACCGGTGCGGCCTAGAAGAGCAGCTCGCCGACAAACTGCCGATCCTCAACATCGACCACCATCTGGGGAACGAGCACTATGGCCGGGTCAACTGGGTCGACACCGCTGCCCCCTCGCTCGGCGAGATGATTCATCGGCTGTCGCACACGCTGAACCTGACACTCGACGAGGAGACAGCGACGGCTCTCTACCTGACACTGGTGACGGACACCGGCAACTTCCGATTTGCCAACGCCACCGCTCGGGCCTTCGAGGCCGCTGCCGCGCTGGTGACCGAGGGCGCGCAGCCACAGCGTGTCGCCCGCTGGCTCTACGAGAGCCAACCCGAGTCCGCGGTGCGTCTCCTCGGCGAGACCCTGGCAACGCTCGAGGTCGCACACGAAGGCCGCGTCGCTACGGTCCTGCTCACCGCAGAGATGAGCGAGCGCGCGGAAGCGCAGCCGGGAGATTCCGAAGGTCTGATCGACGTGCCCCGTTCGATCGCCGGTGTCGAGGCCGTGGCGGTCGTGCGAGAGATCGGAGAGGGTCGATGCAAGGTCTCGCTGCGGAGTCGAGGTGACGTCGATGTCGAGCGAATCGCTCGCGCCGAAGGTGGCGGCGGACATCGCAACGCGGCCGGGTTCGCGATCGACGGCGACTGCGAAGGCGTTCGTCGGACGGTGGCCAAGAAGTTGGCCGAGGCGGTGGAGGCCGGATGACCGACGGACTGTTGATGGTCGACAAGCGTCCCGGGTGCACGTCGCACGACGTCGTGCGGCGCGCTCGCCGTCTCCTTCGGCAGAAGAAGATCGGTCATTGCGGCACCCTGGACCCGGCGGCGACCGGCCTGTTGGTGCTCACGCTCGGCCGAGCGACTCGCCTGACTCGATTCCTGATCAACGCCCCGAAGGTCTACGCCGGCACAATTCGACTGGGCATCACGACGGACACCTACGACGCCTCGGGAACCGTCATCGACGAAGGCTCGACCGAGGGCATCACCGAAGCACAGGTACTGAGCGCCATGCAGGAGACCGTCGGCACCTTCGAACAGGCCGCGCCGCCGTTCAGCGCCAAGAAGGTCGGCGGCGTAAAGTACTACGAGCTCGCCCGACGCGGTGAAGAGGTACCGGAGAGCCTGAAGGAGATTACCGTCTTCGACTTTGAAGCGACCGGACCGCTCGAAGATGACTGCATCCCCTTTCGGCTGTCCTGCTCCTCCGGCACCTACGTACGGAGCATGGCTTATGACCTCGGCAAGGCGCTCGGCTGTGGCGCCCTGCTGGCCTCGCTCGAACGGGCGCAGGTCGGACCGTTCAAGCTCGACAACGCCGTCGACCTCGACTCGCTGGGTGACGAGCCGAGCGCGGACGACATCCCCGAGTCGGCGTGGGTACAGTTCGACGACATTCCCCTCCCGTTCGGCTCCGTCACCGCCGACTCCCAGCAGGAGAGACGTCTCACACACGGCCAGACGGTGCTCGCGCGAGGCCTCGACGCCGAAGAGGGCGACTGGATTCGGCTCGAGAATCAACGAGGACAGCTGGTCGCGGTCGGAAGCGTTACGGAACGCATCGGACAGGCCGGCGTGGGAGTCATTCAGCCCCGTATCGTGTTCAAGAATTAGCCTGTGATTGTGGTATTATCAAGCGGTTTGTAGAGGAGATCTGTCTTGTCATTTGCAGAAGCAAAATCCGGCATTATCGAAGAGAGCCGGCTCCACGATAGCGACACGGGTTCCCCTGAGGTCCAGGTGGCCCTTCTGACGCACCGAATCCAGCAGCTCACCGAGCATTTCAAGACTCACGCGAAGGATCACCACAGTCGCCGCGGTCTGCTCAAGCTGGTCGGGCGTCGGCGCCGCCTACTCGACTACCTGAAGAAACAGGACTTCGAGCGCTATCGCAGCACCATCACGCGGCTCGGCATTCGGAAGTAGGGCCCCGTTCCCCTGAAGGACTAGTTGATCAATGACGCGCCACGTGGGCGCGAAAAGTGCTCGTACGCGAGCCGACCCGGTCGACGACGACCGGGCCCCTAGGTGCCGATAGGCCGGAGCCGATAGCTCCCGCACGAGCACCCGCAGACAGAAGAAGGCGAGAAAGAAGAAGAGAAGAAGATGTCTAAAGTAGTAAGAGATGTAACCGTCGGTGAAGGGAAGCTCCACTTCCACACCGGCCAAATCGCCAAGCAGGCTGATGGTTCCTGCCTCGTGCGCATGGGCGACTCTGTCGTCCTGGTCACCGCATGTATGGCCCGCGATGGCGCGCCGCGCCCGTTCCTGCCCCTGACCGTCGACTACCGTGAGTACACCTACGCCGGCGGGCGCATCCCCGGAGGCTTCTTCAAGCGTGAGGGTCGCCCCTCCGAGAAGGAGATCATCACCTGCCGCCTGATCGATCGACCGATCCGGCCGATGTTCCCGGACGGTTACTTCAACGAGACACAGATCGTCGCCAGCGTCCTGTCCGCGGACGGCGAGAACGATCCCGACATCCTCGCCATCAACGGCACGTCGATGGCGCTCACCCTTTCGGAGATTCCCTTCTACGAGCCGATCGGCGCCGTGCGCGTTGGCCTCATCGATGGCGAGATCGTCTTCAACCCCGGCAACAGCCAGCGTGACGTTTCCGACCTCGATCTGATCGTGGTGGCGACCGAGGCTGCAGTCGTGATGGTCGAAGCCGCGGCCAACCAGCTCAGCGAAGACCTGATTCTCGAGTGCATCTTCCGAGCGCACCAGCAGATCCAGAACATCATCGCCGTCCAGCTCGACATGAAGGCCGAGCTCGGAATCCACAAGCCCGAGTGGGAGGCTTCCGAGCCGTACTCGCAGGAGCTCTACCGTCAGGTCGAGCAGGCTCTTTGGGAGCCGATGGTCCAGGCCCTCCACACCCAGGGCAAGTTCGAGCGGCGCGACGCCGTCGGTAAGGTGACCAAGCCGTTCCTCGCGGCGATCCCCGAGGACGACGACGAGCGGCGCGGCCAGGTCAAGAAGATCATCTCCGCACTCGAAGAGCGCGCGCTCCGTGAGGCGGTGCTCGATCGTGGCATCCGCTTCGACGGCCGCAAGCACGACACCATTCGAGAGATCTCGATCGAGGTCGGCCTCCTGCCCCGTACCCACGGCTCGGCGCTGTTCACCCGCGGCGAGACGCAGGCGCTGGTCTCCGCCACGCTCGGCACCCGCCGCGACGCGCAGATCGTCGAGGAGTACGAGGGCGAGTCGCTCCAGAAGTTCATGCTGCACTACAACTTCCCCCCCTTCTCGGTGGGCGAGGTTCGCTTCCTGCGCGGCCCCAGTCGCCGCGAGATCGGTCACGGCGTGCTCGCCAAGCGAGCGCTCATGCCGGTCCTCCCCCACGAGGACGACTTCCCGTACACCGTGCGGGTGGTCTCCGACATCATGGAGTCAAACGGCTCGTCGTCGATGGCTTCGGTCTGCGGCGGCTCGCTGTCGCTCTTCGATGCCGGCGTGCCGCTTCTTTCCGCCGTCGCCGGCGTGGCGATGGGTCTGGTGAAGACGGACGAGCGCTTCGTGGTGCTCTCCGACATCGCCGGACAGGAAGACCACTACGGCGACATGGACTTCAAGGTCGCCGGTACGCGCGACGGCATCACCGCGCTCCAGATGGACATCAAGATCAAGGGCGTGACGCGGGACATCATGAAGCAGGCCCTCGATCAGGCTCAGGTGGGGCGCTTCCACATCCTGGACCTCATGGAGGCCGCGGTGGCTCAGCCCCGCTCCGAGCTCTCGCAGTACGCTCCGCGACTGCACACCATCTCGGTCCCCAAGGACCGCATTCGCGACATCATCGGTCCTGGCGGCAAGACCATCCGGTCGATCATCGACGAGACCGGTTGTGACGTGGACGTCGAGAACGACGGCACCGTCGTGATCGCCTCGCCCGACCAGACGTCGGCGCAGATGGCCATCGACATGATCGAGCGGCTCACCGAGTCGCCCGAGATCGGCAAGAACTACACCGGCGAGGTTCGCCGCGTCGAGGGCTACGGCGCCTTCGTCGAGATCCTGCCGGGGCGTGACGGTCTGCTGCACATCAGTGAGATGGCGCCCTACCGGGTGGCCGAGGTCTCCGACATCGTCAAGGAAGGCGATGAGATCGAGGTCAAGGTCATCAACATCGACGAGCAGAACAAGATTCGGCTCTCCCGCAAGGCGGTCATCATGGAGGCTCCGGACTTCGATCCCGCCAAGTACGAGGGCATGGGAGCTCCCGAGCCCGAGGGTGGTGATCGCCGCGGTGGCGGCGGTCGAGGTCGTGGAGACCGCGACCGAGGTCGCCGAGGTGGTCCCCCGCGCGGACGCGGCGGACGCGGTGGTGATCGCGGTGGCCGTGGCGGCGACCGCGGACGCTCGCGCAACTAACGCTGCGATTCGAGATCCACATTCCGAGCGGCGCCCGAGAGGGCGCCGCTTTTCTTTTGGCGAAGGCGACTCCGCCCACGGTAGGCTTGCCGGCGATGCAACTCGTAGAACTCGCCTCCTACCTCGACGACTACCTCGCCTCGAAGGGTGCCGAAGACTTCGGCCCGAACGGTCTCCAGGTCGACGGCCGCTCGGAGGTTCAGAAGGTGGTGACCGGTGTCTCCGCCTGCCATGAGCTCTTCAAAGAGGCGATCGCCCGTGGCGCCGACACCGTGCTCGTGCACCACGGACTGATCTGGGGTCGGCGGCCGCAGCCGATCACCGGCTTTCACCATCGTCGCCTCGCCGCGCTGATTCGTAACGACGTCAGCCTGCTGGCCTACCATCTCCCCCTAGACCGACACCCGGAGGTCGGCAACAACGCGGTCGCCATGCGCTCATTCGGCGTCCACGAGAATCTGATGCCGTTCGCCGAATTCGGCGGCGCTACGGTCGGCTTCCACGGTCCCCTCCCGCAGCCGCTCGAGGTCGAAGCATTTCTTGATCGCTGCGAGGAGATCTTTCAACAGCGACCGCTCCTGGTCGGCAGCGGCCCCCCGGAGATCAAGACGGTCGGCATCGTGAGCGGCGGCGGCGAAGACGTCCTCCACGAGGCGATCGAGCTCGGCCTCGACGCCTACATCACCGGCGAGATCAAGGAGTGGGTCCAGAACGTGGCGCGCGAGGCTGGCATCCACTACCTCGCCGCCGGTCACTACGCCACCGAGCGGCTCGGCATCTTGGCGCTCGGTGCCCACCTCGCAGACCGGTTCGAGATCGAGGTCGAGTTCGTGGACGTGCCGAACCCAATCTGAGCGCTCACTCGCGGCGCGATTCGAACTCGAGAATCTCGTCGGTGCCCGACAGGGCGCCGGTAGTGTTGTTTCGCCAGGTCCGAAGCCTGGGCAGTCGGACTCCCCCGCTGGTGATCTCGCCGGCGTAGAGGATCGACTCTCCGTCTTGGCCTCCGGCGTCGCTCCCCAGTGTCAGGCCGAGGAGCCGGTAGGTCGCGGGGTCGAAGTAGTAGCTCCAGACGAGCGGCGCATCTGGATAGGTCAGGGTGACGGCGAGCGCTCGGCTCCCGCCAAACTCGGCCTCGACAATCACGGGATCGACCTGAGCCCCGGCATCCAGCAGATTCATGGGTGGACTCAGTTGGTAGCTGTAGTAGTCGCGCCACCAGGGGATCGCGTCGCAGTCGAACTCGCCAAAGCGCTCGACAGCCTCCTCTGGCGCCAGAGGCTCTTGAATCTCGCAGCCCTCTCCGCTCCAGCCGCCGGCGACCCGAGCCGCCCCCTCGCTCAGTTCGATCGAGAAGGCGTCTGAGGAGGGCGGGAGTCGGAGGAGCACCAGTCGATCAGGAGTGCTGGGCCGCTCCTGCTTCAACCGCACGCGGTTCGTTGAAGAAAACCAACGCCCATTGGGGTCGTGGTACGCAACGCTCCGCCTCAGCACCTCCGCCGCCTCGGGGTTCTCCGCCCCTGCCGAAATCGAAAGTCCGAGCAACGAGAGGAAGGTGAGTCCGAGTGCGATCCGGGGCACAGGAGAATGCTACTGCAGAGCCGAGTCTGCCGAGTCGGCGACTCGAATCGACGAGTCGGCCATCCGGGTCACATCGGACGCGCCAGACTCCACACTTGGCACACAAGCGATCAGAGTGGCTCGCGAGCGCCTATGCTGATCCTTCATGGCAGCGATCTCGAGCGCCGTTGGCCACTCGACTCGGCTACGCTTACGAAATGGTCGCTGAACGAGACAATGCACCCCCTCCCCGGACGTTCCACGTGGACGAGACGCGGACCACGGCGCTCCTCGAGCGCACTCTCGAGCACGCTCGCGAGTACCTCGAATCGCTCCAAACGGCACCGGTCACCGCAACGCTCGACCTGCACGATCTTCGTACGCGTCTCGGTGTCGAGCTCACCGACGAGGGCGTTGACCCGACGGTGATCATCGACGATCTCGTCGCGGCAACCGATGGCGGACACGTCGGCAACGCCGGCGGGCGCTTCTTTGCCTGGGTCGTCGGCAGCTCTCTCCCCTCGGCGATGGCCGCTGACTGGTTGACGACGACATGGGACCAAAACTCGGCCCTTCACGCTTGCGCCCCGGCCGCAGCAGTTGTCGAAGAGATCGCGGGCACCTGGCTGCTCGAGCTCCTCGATCTACCGCGCGACGCTTCGTTCGCCTTCACGACCGGATGCCAGATGGCGCACTTCACCGCGCTCGCGGCCGCACGTCAGGAGGTGCTCCGGCGCGCGAACTGGGACGTCAACGCCGACGGCCTCTTCGGTGCGCCGCCGATTCGCGTACTGACCAGTGCGGCGCGCCACGCCTCCGTCGACCGGGCGCTCCGCTACCTCGGTATCGGCGATCGCCACCTCGTCGCGCTTGACATCGACGGCGAGGAACGCGTCACCGTCGAGAGCTTCGAGCGGGCACTGTCCGCGAGTGAGAGTCCGACGATTCTCGTTCTCGACGCCGCCGACCTCAACGTCGCCGCGTTCGACCCGTTCTCCGCTCTGATTCCGCGCGCGCGTGAAGCCGGCGCGTGGGTGCATGTCGACGGAGCCTTTGGCCTCTTCGCCCGCGCCAGCCGCAAGCATCGGGGGCTTGCTGAGGGCATCGAGCTGGCCGACAGCTGGGCCTGCGACGGCCACAAGTGGCTCAACGTCCCCTACGACTGCGGCTTCACCGCGGTCCGAAACCGCGAGGCGCACCGCGCCGCCATGCGCTTGACCGCCTCCTACCTTTCCGAGGGCGGCGACGCCCGAGACCAGATGGACTGGAACCCCGAGTGGTCCCGCCGGGCGCGCGGCTTCACGGTCTACGCCGCCCTCCGCGAGCTCGGCAAGAACGGCCTGGAGCGGATGGTCGACCGCGGGTGCGCCCACGCGGTCGAAATCGTCGACGGGATTGGCGAGCTGACGGGCGCAGAAGTCCTCTGGCGCCCGCACCTGAACCAGGGGCTGGTGCGCTTTCCCGATCCGCGGCCGGAGGCGACGCCAGCCGACCACGACGCACACACCGAGGCCGTCATGCAGGCGATCAACGCCACCGGCGAGCTGTTCGTGAGCGGTACAACCTGGCGAGGGATGCGCGCCATGCGGATCAGCGTGGTCAGTTGGAAGACGAGCGAAGAGGACGTCGAGCGAGCGGTGGCAGCCGTCGCACGGGTCCTCGAAGCTCTCCCTCGCTGAGGCTCTGTCTCCCGGTTGTCACGCGCCGTGACCAATTCGTGAACCTCTGCGGATACCTCCGTTACCAGAGCACGAGAGGTTGAGGCCGCCGGTGTGGTGCCGGCGTCAACCCAACGGAGGAAAGCACATGTCTCGTCTTAGCAGTCTCGTCCGCATCACTCTCGCCCTGATGCTCCTCATCGGCCTCGGCGTCGCTACCGACGCCCGCGCCGAGGGTGGCACGCTGTACGAAGTCACCGTCACCAACCTGACCCAGGGCCAGATCCTCTCGCCGCCCATCGTCGTTTCGCACCGCAACGCCTTCCGGGTCTTCCGCTCCGGTGAGCCGGCCAGCGCCGAGCTCGCAGCCGTCGCCGAAGACGCCGACAGCGCCGCCCTTCTGGCTCTGCTCGGCACCGAACCGCAGGTCTTCGACGTCGATATCGCCGGCGACGTCGTCATGCCTGGCGGCAGCCAGACCGTAGAGATCGAGCTCTCGCCCGGCTTCAACGTGCTGACCGCACTCGGCATGCTGGTGACCACCAACGACTCGTTCTTCTCCGCCACCAGCCGCATCATGGGCGCCAGCACAACCCTCAACGCGCCCGCATACGACGCCGGCTCGGAGGCCAACACCCAGGACTGCGACCACATCCCGGGCCCCCCGTGCGACAACCCGTTCGTACGAGTGACCGACGGCGCCGAGGGTTTTGTCTACATCTCCTCGGGCATTCGCGCCGCCGGCGACCTGGACGTCGCCACCGACGACTGGCGCAACCCGGTCGCGCGCATCAGCGTGCGACGGATCGCTCAGTAATTCTCGGCCAATCGTCGATCGAGTAGCGGGTCGAGCGGCAGGTCGCCGCTCGGCCCTTTCTCGTCTGGGGCGCCTACTTCACCGGTGTGCCGTTCGGCACTTCCGCGTCCGGGCTCAAGATCACCGGCTTGCCGTCGACGGTTGCCGCCAGCACCATCCCCTGCGAGACCACGCCTCGCAGCTTCGCCGGCTTCAGGTTCGCCACGACCGCAACCTGGCGACCCACCAGTGCGTCCGCCTCGTAGGACTCGGCGATGCCGGCGACGAGCGTTCGGTCTTCCTCTTCGCCGATGTCGATCGTCAGCTTGAGCAGCTTGTCGGTGTTCTCGATGCGCTCGGCGGCCTTGACGGTGGCGACCCTGAGCTGGGTCTCGAAAAACTTGTCGATGGTGATCATGTCGGACTCCTCGACGGGCGGGATCGCCGCTTTCTTGGGTTCGGGCTTGGGCTGCGGCGCGGGCTCGTCGCCGCTCAGGAACGCCTTCCGGTCGACCCGTGGGAAGAGCGGCTCGAGTTCGGGCAGGGGCTGGTCGACGGGCAGTCTGCCCCATTCGAGCGAGCTCTGGTCGCGCGGCACGTCGCCGGCACCAATCGCCTCGAGAATACGGGCCGACAGGTCCGGCATCACCGGCGAAAGCGCCGTCGTCACGATGCGCACCCCCTCGAGGCTGTTCCAGAGCACCCGAGAGACCCCGGCGGACGCGCCCTCGGTCTTGACCGTCTTCCACGGCTCGCGGGCCACCAGGTACTGGTTCACCTCGGAGAGCAGCCGCCACAGGCTCGAAAGGGCCTTCGAGAACTCGAAACCCGCCATCGCCGTGTGGTACTCGGTCACTGCGGTCTCGGCCGCAGCCATCAGCGGATTGTTGTCACACGACTCGAACGGAGTCTTGCCGTCGAAGTTTGAGCGCGAAAGCTTGACCAAGCGGCTCACCGTGTTGCCGAGATCGTTGGCGAGGTCGCTGTTGTAGCGATCAACGAACGCCTCGTCGGAGAAGCTGGCATCCTGCCCGAAGACCATGTCACGCAGCAGGAAGTAGCGCAGGACGTCGGGCCCGAAACGCTCGATGAGGTCGTCGGGTCGAACGATGTTGCCAACCGACTTCGAGACCTTCTTGTTGTCGCGCAGCCACCAACCGTGGATGGCGACCGTGCTGGGAACGGGCAGGCCGGCAGACATCAGGAAGGCTGGCCACCAGATGGCGTGGAAGCGCAGGATGTCTTTGCCGATCAGGTTGATGCGAGTTCCATCCTCGTGCCAATACCGATCGAGTTGCGAGCTGTCGTCCGAACCGAGACCGAGCGCCGTCAGGTAGTTGGTGAGCGCGTCGAGCCAGACGTAGATGACCTCGTTCTCTCTGCCCGGGAACGGAATGCCCCAGTCGAGCCCGGCCCGGCTCACCGAGATGTCCTTGAGACCTCCCTCGACAAACGACCGAACTTCGTTCGCTCGGCTCCGCGGGATCACGAAGGGCGGGTCCTCGGCATAGAGCTCGAGCAGACGATCCTCATACTTGCTCAACCGGAAGAAGACGTTCTCCTCCGACTGCCACTCGGCCTCACTCTCGTGCACCGGGCAGCGGTTGCCGGGCTGGAGGAGCTCCTTCTCGGTATAGAAGCTCTCGCACGACGAGCAGTACCAGCCTTCGTGAAGGGCCGTGTAGAAGTCGCCTGAAGCCTCGATCCGGCGGACCATGTCTTCGACCGCAACCCGGTGGCGATCCTGCGTGGTGCGCACGAAGTCGTCGTTCGAGATGCCGAGAGTCTTCCAGATCTCGAAATAGCGGGAGACCACCTTGTCGGCTTGCTCCTTGGGCTCGATACCGAGCTTCGCAGCCGCCTTCATGATGCTCTGGCCGTGCTCGTCGGTGCCGGTGACGAAGAAGACGTCGTCGCCGAGGAACCGACGGTAGCGAGAGACCACGTCGGCCACCACTGTGGTGTAGATGTGGCCGATGTGCGGGAGATCGTTGACGTAGTAGATCGGGGTGGAGATGTAGAAGCTGCCCATCGGGCGTAGCCTATCCGGAAACCGCGGCCTCCGGACGCACATCGACCTACCACCCTCCACGCTGCCGAAGAGATAACCACCGCCCGCCGGTCGCGAGAATCAAGTGATCGACGAGCCGAATTCCGACCACCTCACCGGCGTCGCGGATTCGCCGCGTGAAGCTCAGATCTTCCACGCTCGGCGACGGATCACCACTCGGGTGGGTATGGAAGAGCACAAACCCCGCGGCGTCAGCCAGAAGGCCCGCTTTCAGCACAGCTCGGGGCTCGGCCGCTGCACGGCTCAGCGTGCCGCGATAGATCTCGCGCTCGCGGATCAGTCGATTGCGGGTGTCGAGGTAGAGCGCTCCCATGACCTCCTGGTCTCGCAGTGCGTAGCGCATGCCCAGGTAGCGGGCGACCGCCTCGGCGTTGGTGAGCGGCTGCCGCTCGGGCAGGCGGGCCCGGGCGAGCCGGCGGCCGAGTTCGACGGCTGCGAGGAGTGTTGCGCTCTGAGCAGGGCCGACACTCGAGCTCCGAAGTACCTCGGGTGTAAGCGCGGGGAGACCGGCCAGCCCGTTCCACTCCTTTAGGAGGCGTCGTGCGAGATCGACGACCGAGAGGCCTCGACGCCCTGTCCTCAGAAGGATCGCCACCAGCTCGGTATCACTGGCGGCACTGCTGCCGTTGCGTAACAGCCGCTCGCGTGGCCGCTCTTCGGTCGGTACCTCACGGACGCTGGGGCCTACCCTCTCCATCTCTCCCAACGACGGCAGGCGCAGTTCAACTCTTCCGGTCGAGGGGCTATGGCATAGTCACGGCGTTCGAAAGGGGGTACCTTGAGCGCGTCCAACCAGTCGCCGGCCTTCGCCAACCTCGAGCCCGCGGAGCGAGACTACGACTCCGCTCGTGCCGCGATTCTGCCGATCCCCTACGAACGGACGACCTGCTACGAGAAGGGCACCCGGCTCGCGCCGCGGGCGATCCTCGAGGCGTCGCACCATCTCGAGCTCTGGGACGAAGAGCTCGAAATCGAGATCAGCTCCCAGGGGATCTCGACCCTCCCCTATCTCGACCCCGACGACGAAGATCAAGCGACCGCCCTCGACAAGATCCGCCAAGGCGCCGAGCGGCCGATGGCGGACGGCAAGTTCGTACTCTCGCTCGGCGGCGAGCACTCTCTGTCGGCCGCGCTGGTCGAGGCGGCAAAATCGGTACACGGCGACCTCGGCGTCGTACAGTTCGACGCTCACGGCGATCTGCGGGACAGCTACGAGGGCAGCCGTTACAGCCACGGTTGCGCCATGCGTCGCATTCTGGACCTGGACGTGTCGACGCTTGGCGTCGGTATCCGCTCGCTCTCGACGCCCGAGGCCCAGCTCGTTCGCGACCTGGACCTAGCCGTGATCTGGGGACGACAACTGCCCAGCCTCACGCCCGAGGCGTTCCGCAACGAACTCGACCGTCTACCGGAACGCGTCTACCTAACGTTCGACGTCGACTTCTTCGACCCCGGCTTCCTGCCCGCAACCGGCACCCCGGTTCCCGGCGGAGGCGAGTGGTACCCGACCCTGGCGCTCCTGCGCGAGCTGTTCGCTGCCAAGAACGTCGTCGCCATGGACATCGTCGAGGTGCGGCCGACCGCCGGACTGCACGCCACCGAGTTCACCGCCGCCGCGCTCGCCTACAAGTGTCTCGGCTACTCGGCGTTTCGCAGCGACCAACCGCGCTGGAGCGACCGGTAGGAACTAGCCCGCGAGCACCGAGCCGCCGTTCACGTTCAGCACTTCGCCGGTGATGTGCCGCGCGAGCGACGAGGCGAGAAACAGAATGGGGCCGGCGATGTCTTCGGCGCTGGCGATCCTGCCAACCGGGATCGCGCTGGCGATCTTCTCGCGACCGCCGTCGGCATAGGCAGAGGCCGACATGTCGGTCTCGACCCAACCCGGAGCGACGGAGTTGACGCGTACCCGCGGCGCCAACTCGGTCGACCACGACTTGGTCATACCGACCACGGCGCCCTTCGATGCCGCGTACGGACTGTGAAACGCCTCCCCGCGCTGTGCCGCCGTCGAACTGATGTTGACGATCGAGCCGTCGTCGGACCGCTCGAGGAAGGGCACCGCGGCACGTCCACAGAGAAAGAGCGCCCGGACGTTGATCCGCATCGTCCGGTCGAGCTCAGTCGCGTCCAGCTCGCCGAGCGGGTTCCTCCCCCAGATGCCCGCATTGTTCACCAGGCAGTCGAGCGCCCGCCAACTGCGCTCGACCTCGCCAAACATCTCCGCGATCGCCGTGTCGTCGGAGAGGTCGCCTCGAAACTTGAGGTGGGGTGCACCGTTCACGGGCGCGAGCGAGTCGAAGACCCGCTCGGCCTCCGACTCCGCACTCCTGTAATGGACCAGAACCGAAGCGCCGGCGGCCGCGAACATCCGGCAGCTGGCGGCACCGATACCTCGACTGCCGCCCGTCACCAGGACCTTCTTGCCGGCCAGGTCGATCAACCCGCCGACTCCACCACCATCGCAATGCCCTGACCGCCGCCGATGCAGGCCGACGCCACGCCCAGCCCGCCGCCGCGCCGGCCGAGCTCCTTGAGCAGGGTGAGCACGATCCGCGAGCCGGTCGCGCCGAGCGGGTGGCCCAGCGCGATCGCTCCACCGTTGACGTTCAGCTTGTCGACATCGAGATCGAGATCGCGAATGACGGCGAGAATCTGCCCCGCGAACGCCTCGTTGATCTCGATCAGGTCGAAGTCGTCGAGACCGACGCCCGCCTTCTCCGCCGCCGCGCGAATCGCGGGCGCCGGGCCGATGCCCATGCGGGACGGCTCGACCCCGACAACCGACCACGAGCGAATGATGCCGAGCGGCTTCTTGCCGAGTGCCCGGGCCCTCTCCTCGGTCGAGAGCACCAGCATGGCGGCGCCGTCGACGATGCCCGAGGCGTTACCTGCCGTGACAAAACCCTCAGGATCGAAGACCGTCGGCAGCTTGGCCAGGGCCGCCACGTCGGTACCCGGCCGCAGGTGCTCGTCCCGCTCGATCGTCTTGGCCCGTTTTCCGCGCCCGACCTCGACCGGCACGATCTCTTCCGCGAGTCGACCGGCGTCCCAAGCGGCTGCAGCCCGCTGTTGGGACATCACCGCGTATTCGTCCTGCGTCTGGCGATCGATCTCGAACTCGCGCGCGAGATTGTTCGACGTCTGCGCCATATAGCAGCCACAGTAGCTGTCGAGCAGCGCCACCATCAGGAGATCCTGGAGTTGGCCCTGCCCGAGTTTGAGGCCGTCCCGCGCACCCCAAATGCAGTGCGGCGCTTGGCTCATGTTCTCCATACCGCCTACCAGGCAGGTGGTCGCTTCGCCGGCGAGAATCTGGTGCGCGCCCGAAATGATCGACTGGATCCCAGAGCCGCACAGCCGATTCACGGTGAGCGCCGGCGTCGTGTGCGGTATGCCCGCCTTGAGCGCAACGTGCCGAGCACCGTAGATTGCGTCGGGAGACGTCTGAAGCGCATTACCGACCACGGCATGATCGATCTCGGCGGGCTCGACGCCGCTGCGCTCGAGCGCCGCCTTGGCCGCCGCGGCCCCGAGTTCGAGCGCTGAGGTCCGCGAGAACGAGCCGCTGAACTCCGCCATCGGCGTTCGAGCGCCGTCCAGTAGAACGAGGTTGTCTCGTGACATGGAGGATTCCCTTTCTGTTGCTGGGCCGCCGGAGCGGCCTCTCGTTGTCTGTCCAGCCAATGGTAGAGCGGTTTGCGCCCTACCGCACGCGTTTCGACGACCTGGAAGTCGCGAGGCGGTGCAAGCGGCGCCGCCAGCTACCGAGGTTGTCCGAGGCCGACGCTCGATGAGCGAGGAGAACGTGGATCCGATCAGCCTCCGGATCGATCCAGAGGCTTCCGCCGGTGAATCCGACATGGCCGAAAGCGCTCGGTCCGAGCCCCGGGCCGCCACTTCCCCGCAGCGTCCTGCGCCGCCAGCCGAGGACAAACGAGCGACCGCCGGTAAGGGCACGCCGCACCGCGCTCTGCGAGAGCACCCGGTCCGGCCGCAACCACTCGCGGGCCAACGCGAAGAGGTGCTGCGCCGAGGCGAAGAGGCCTGCGTGGGCGGCTCCGGCGCCGAGGAACCGGGAGTTCCCGTCCTGAACCGACCCGACCGGGACCCGACGCCGAAGCCCCACGCGCACGCCCTGAGACGCAGCCAGCTCCAACTCTCGGCGGTTGCTCAGACGGCTCTCGACCACCGACGGACAATCGCCGGGAGCCCGCTCCACACCCCGAAGCCCCAGCGGCGAGAGGACGTGCCGCTTCAACAGAGCGTCGTAGCCCGTTCCCAGTGCCCGCTCGGCACTCAAACCCCACAGAATGACGTCGAGATCGCTGTAGCGCTCCCGTCGCGACTCCACCGCCGAATTCGAGAGGAGGTATCCAGGTACCCGTCGCGAGCTCCGGAAGTAGCGGTAGAGAGGCGCCCAGGCGCGCAATCCGGCTCGATGCCGCAGGAGCGACTCGAGCGGCGCACGAGCCAGAGCCGCGCAGACCTCGTCGCCCCAGATGTCCCCGAGTCGGGTGCCGAGCGGCAGCTTTCCCTCGTTGTCGAGCGCCAGAGCGAGGGTCGCCGTGACCGGTTTCGTCAGCGAGGCGAGGTCGAAGCGATCGGTGAGACGTACGGGCCGACCGCCGGACGCCCGAGTCCGACCCGCGCCGCCCCAGAACTGCTCGTCCTCCGTCCCGGCGAGGGCAACCGCGGCCGTCGCGGCCCCGGAGCCGACCAGGCCGTCGAGCAGCTCCTGGACCTCCGCGTTGCGGACGGCCGGGGAGGTCATGCGTAGTTGCCGGGATGGCCGGTCTGGAAGATCACGACCCGCTGCCCCGGTTCGATGTCCCCGCTGTCGACCAGGTCGCGCATCGCGAGCGTCGCCGCCGCGCCCTCCGGGCCGACGAGCTGTCCGTCCTGGGAGGCGAGACGAGCCGTCTCGTCTTCCACCCGGCTCTCGTCGATCGCCACCGCGGTACCTCCCGTCCCGCGCAGCGCTCGCAGAATCAGGAAGTCGCCGACCGCCTTCGGCACGCGCAAACCCCAGACCCGTGAATCGGGACGTTCCCAAGCGGGGGCCGCATCGAGCCCCTCTTCGAAGGCCCGAACGATCGGGGCACAGCCGGCCATCTGGACCGCAACGAATCGGGGCCTCGGCCCGCTGAGCAGCCCCAGCCCCTCGAGCTCATCGAACGCCTTCTGCATGCCGACGATGCCGGTGCCGCCCCCGGTCGGGTAGAAGATCCAATCCGGCAACGACCAGCCGAGCTGCTCGATAATCTCCAGGCCCATCGTCTTCTTGCCCTCGGCTCGATACGGCTCCTTGAGCGTCGAGAGCTCCCAGAAGTCGCCCGGTCGCTGGCTCAGCTCCTGGCCCGACTCAGCCAGGTTGCGACCGGCCACGAGCACCTCCGCACCGTGCAAACGACAGCGGTCGACCACCGTCTGTGGCGCGTCGAGCGGCACGGCCACTCGGCACCGCAAGCCCGCAGCCGCAGCGTAGGCCGACATCGCGATCGCGGCGTTGCCGGCGCTCGCGAGCTGAACCCCCGTCGCTCCCAACTCCCGCGCTCGATTGACGGCCAGCGACAGACCGCGAGCCTTGAAGGAGCCGGTCGGGTTACCGGACTCCTCCTTGAACCATACGTCCACCCCCTTGGGGGCGCTCCGATCTAAGCGAACGAGCGGTGTGCCGCCTTCGCCGAGATCCACCCGACTCTCGACATCACGCACCGGCAACAGCTCCCGGTAGCGCCAGAGACTCCAGGGGCGACTCGAGAGCGCCTCCTTGAAAGCGTGCCCCATCGACGGATCGAGCTCGTACTCGACCAGCCACGGGGCGCCAGCGGGCGACAGGAAGGCCGGCTCGTCGAGCG
Organism: Candidatus Multivoradales bacterium; assembly: GCA_965212505.1. Lineage (GTDB taxonomy): Bacteria > Acidobacteriota > Thermoanaerobaculia > Multivoradales > JAHEKO01 > JAHEKO01. Next base: position 1,797,339 of record OZ243123.1, on the reverse strand, counting down.
GTGCCGCCTCTCCGGTGCGGCCGCAGACCAGCCGTCTCGCCCAACGCTCACCCAGCGAGACGCTCATCGGTCGCCTCCCAAAGTGACGCTTTCCATAAGGCGGCAATCTATCAGCCCCTAGACTCGGTAACGACCGTCCTTCAACAGACGGCGCGGCCCCGCTGTCGAACGAATACGCGCCGTTCCAGACGGACACCTCGCATGTCTCACCCGCTCGCCAACGGCTCCCGCCAGCTCGGAAAGTACGACGTCATCGAGAAGATCGGCGAGGGCGGCTACAGCTCCGTCTTCCGCGGCTTCGACCCGCTGATCAAGCGGCACGTGGCGATCAAGAGCTGCGCCACCTCACAAGGCGAAATCCGCGAACGCTTCTATCGCGAAGCGGAGATCGCCGGCAACCTCGACCACCCGAACATCGTTCGCGTCTACGACCTCTTCCTGGAGGACAAGACGCCATACCTCGTTCAGGAGCTGTTGACCGGCGAGGACCTGGACGACCGTATCGAGCGGCGCGAAGCGATCTCGTTCAGCGAGCGTCTCTACTCGCTGATTCAGATCGCTCGCGGGCTCGACTACGCGCACCAGCGCGGCGTCGTGCACCGCGACATCAAACCGGCCAACGTGCGCGTACTCGAAGACGGCACGGTCAAGATCCTCGACTTCGGTATCGCGCAGCTGGTCCACTACAACAGCGATCTCACCCAGAAGGGCATGGCGGTCGGAACCGCTGCCTACCTCGCCCCCGAGCAGATTCGCGGGGAGAAGGCGAGCCCGGCGACCGACATCTTCTCCTTTGGCGTACTGGCCTACGAGCTCCTGACCTACGTTCGGCCGTTTGGTCGCGAGACGATCTCCGAAACCTTCTACCAAACGCTCAACAGCGAGCCCACACCTCTCGCCGCACACTGGGCCGACTGCCCAGAAGAGCTGACCCAGCTGGTCGAGCGCTGCATGCGAAAGGACGCCGACCAGCGGCCGCGCTCTTGCGGTGAGGTACTGCGCACCCTCGAAGCGGTCCGCGATCGAATGCGCGACGAATGGTCGCCGGCCGCCGACCCGGCTCGCACCCAGGTTTTGCCCTCCCCACTCGGGCCGAGGACAGACGATCTACCGCTCGCAATGCCACGCGCTGAGCCTTCGATCGACCACACTCGGCCGATGCCGCGCCCTCCGTCGGGACCGGCTGCGCACGTCGACCTCCCGCTCCGCGACCGACCGAGCGGCATGCCGATCGCCGGCGCCGGACGCCGACGGCGACGAGTGACGCGGTGGATTCCGGTCCTGGCCGCCCTGGCCATCGCGGTCGCGGCCTGGCGTTGGCTGCCGCTGCCGGAGCAGTTCGAGCAGCTGCTCGGTGGCGTCGCCGAGGCGAGCAGCCCGGCGCCCCCTGCGGTTCCACCCAGTCGATCCGCCGAGCCCGAGACGTCGCCCCCGAACGTAGGCGAGCCGACCGAGGCCACCACTGTTCCTGCGGTGCCTGAGACGCCAGCGCCGAGCGACGGAGCTTCGACACCTGTCGTCGAGAGCCCACCGGTCGAGACGGCATCGGTCTCTTTCGAGGGCGTCTGGAGCCAGGAGATTCAACTTTCGATCAACGGCGCCCCGCCCGTCACGGTTGGGCGTTCTCAGGCAATCGAGCTCGGGCCCGGCGATCACAGCCTCACCTTCTCTCTCGACGCCGGTGGGTTCCGGGACAGTCAGACCCTGTCCGTCCGTCTGACGGCCGGCGAGTCGAAACGTATCCCCGTACCGATCTCGCCGCCGGGCAGACTCACCGTACAGGCCCACCTGGGCTCCCCCCAAGGACTCGTCCGCATCGGCAAGGAGCGCCTCCTACGCCCCACCCCACTGCGGGCCCACGCCATCCGCGCCGGGAGACATCAACTGGCTCTCTTCGGTCACGACGATCGAGGGAAGGCCGTTCTGAACACGCTGGTCGACATTCGCGCAGGCCACGAGGCCATCGTCACCTTCGACCTCGAGGGCGGACGACGCCCCCACGTTCGTGAGAAGAGGATCCGTCAGTGAACCACCGCCGCCCGTTCGCCCTCGCCGCTCTTCTCCTCCTTGCCCTCGGAACCGCCGCTCGAGCCGAGAACAGTTACGCCCGCGGCACGCTGGAGGATCCGGTCTACGTCCGAGAGCTAGCGGAAGGTCGCTACCTCGACGGCGAGCTCGAAGCGGCCGTCGAGCTCTACTACGAGGTAGCCCGACTGTCCGAGGAGGTCGGCGAGCGCACCGAAGCGCTGGTGAACGCGGCCTGGCTGCAACATCTAGCCGGTGACTCCGCAGAGGCTCTGCGAGCGATGCGTTCGGCGCTGCGCGTCGACCCCGACCTCGAATTCGACACCCGCCTCTTCGACCCGACCTTCGAGAAGACCTACCTGCGAGCCCGCGTGCTGGCGCTACACGAAGGCGTCATCCCCAGCGCACCCGCCCCTCGGCCCACACCTTCCGTTCCGCGCGAGAGCGAGGCGATATCCACATACCGGGAGGCGATCTCCCATCTCGAGCGCGGCGAAGAAGATCGAGCGCTCGCCCTACTCCAGCGCGCCGCCTCTCTGACCCAGGCTCAGGCGAGCGAGCCCGAGCTTCGGCGCAAGGCGCTGCTCCGTATCGGACTCCTCTACTACGACCGCCGCCAGTGGTCGGACGCCGCACACGCCTTCGAAGAGGCGGTGGCCCTCGACCGAAGTGACGTCTCGGCCTGGAAAAACCTGGGTCTGGCGCACTCCAAGGGCACCGAAACGACCCGGGCGATCGAGGCGTTCCGCGAAGCCTACACACGCCATCCGGCGAGCGTCGAAAACGCCCACAACCTGGGGCACGCCCTCGTGCAGGCCAGGTCGTGGGACGAGGCGGTCAGCTGGATGTCCGACGCCGTGCGGCACCACGCGCGAGACGCTCAACTCCACAACCTCCTGGCCTCGTCACTCAGCGGTCGCGGTTCCCATCAGGGAGCCGTGCGCGCCTGGCAGAAGGCGATGGAGCTCGACGATGAGTTCGAGTGGAAGTACGGTCGGCAGGCGGCGCTCCGGCTGGGCCTCGCACACTTCGAGGCCGGGCGCCACCCCGAAGCGTTGAGCGTTGCGCGCACCGCCCTCGAACACGACTCTCGAGACGCGGTCTTCTGGAATCTACTCGGCCTCGCCCAGCACGCGGCCGGGGACGCTCCGGCTGCCCGCGAGTCGTTCCTGCTCGCCTGCGATCACGACGACAGACGGGCGGAGTACCGAAACAACCTCGGACGAGCATACGCAGCGGTCGGCGACCTGCCGCAGGCCGAACGCGAGTTCGTCTACGCTCTGACGCTCGAGCCCAACTTGCCAGCGGCCCAGACGAACCTCGCTCAGGTGCGCAAGCTCCTCGCCGGGAGCTGAGTCAGCACACCGCCAGCTCGGCGCCACACCGTTCTGGACCCGGCGTCCACGCCGTTCTCAACGCGGCGCTGACGCCGCTTCTTCGTCGACCGCGCAGGTTCTGAAGCCGGCCCAGACATCAGCCCGGTGTGGCGGGTAGAAGTTGCGCCACGTGTTGCGCACCAGCCGGAAACGAGTCGCCCAGCAGCCCCCGCGCAGGACCTTGTGATCGCCGAACCACGGCTTGGAGTAGTCCTTGTAGGGATCGGCGACAAAGCCCGGGTACGGCAGGAAGTCATCCGAGGTCCACTCCCAGCTGTTGCCCAGTAGCTGGCGGCAACCGAACGGTCCGTCCCCCAAGCTGAGCCCAGCCACGTCGACCGGTCCGGCGTAGCGGCCATCCAGATTGGCGCGACCCTCCGGGTCGCCGGTTTCTCCCCACGGGTAGTTCCTCTTGGCGGCTCCGTCGAGCCCGCCGCTCGCAGCGAGCTCCCACTCGGCCTCGGTCGGGAGCCGTCGCCCCGCCCAGCGACAGTAGGCGTCCGCCTCGTACCAACTCACGTGGAGCACGGGAAGCTCCGGCTCTAGATCCACGATTCGATCGAATCTCCGGACCCGGAAACCACCCCGATCTCGGGCCTCCCAGTAGAGCGGCAACCGCCGATCGTGCCCCTCGAGCCACGCCCGACCCTGTGAGCTCCAGAGCTCTGGGCGTCGGTAGCCATCGTCCTCTACAAAGGCGGCCAGCTCTCCTTGGGAGACCGCCGTACGAGACATTCGAAAGGGCCTGATTTCTACCGGATGCGCCCACTTCTCGTTGTCGAAGGCGAACGGGGCATCTCTTGTCGCGCCCAGGAGGAACTGACCCCCAGGGATCTCCGCGTCCTTCAACTCGAGAGCAGCCGGCCTTGGGGGCTGTCCATCGCCATAGATTGCCGGCACCGGATAGCCGTGCGTCTGCCGGGTGTAGGCGAACGCCTCGGCGTGCATATCTTCATGAAAGAGCGGCAGCAGATGAAAGTAGGCCTCCTCCTCTGAAAGCTCGCCGCGGGAGTCGAGCCCCTCGGTCACGCGGTCCAGGACACCACGCATGTAGGCAAGTGTCTCGGCTCGGCTGGGTAGCTCGAGATCCCATCGAACATCGTGCGCGACGGCCATCGAGTCGTAGAGCTCGTCGGCTCGATCGAAAGAGACGTCGAGACCGCGCAGGTGCCGGAGCGTCCAATGCTCCTGAAACCAGGCGATGTGACCGATCTCCCAGAGAAGCGGGTTGACGATCGCCAGCCGCGGGCCCATCAGCTGCGCATCGTCGAGGTCCTCGACCAGACCCAGTGTTCTCGCCCGGGCGTCTTCGAGATCGGCGATCAACTCTTGTGGCGAGACCATGATCGGACACGATCTTAGCCCGGCGCACCTCTGAACCGTTGCTACCATGCCGCTGCCACGCTCGAGATGAAGCTGTCGATCGTCACCCCCGCCCCCCCCTACTCGCGCAAGGGGAATCGCGTCACCGCCACCCGGTGGCGGGGCCTGCTCCGCGACCTCGGCCATTCCGTCGAGATCACCGAGAGCCTCCCGGACCGAGGCGCCGTGCCGGACGCGCTGATCGCACTCCACGCCCGCCGGAGCTACCCGGCGATTGCCAGGTTCCGCCGCGACCGCCCCCATCATCCGCTCATCGTTGTTCTGACCGGCACCGATCTCTACGGCGATCTCGATCGATCTCCTCGCGTTCAGCGGTCGCTCGACCTCGCCGACCGTCTCATCGTCCTCCAACCGGCGGCGCTCGCATCGCTGACGCCTCCTCACCGCGAGAAGGCTCGCGTTGTCCTCCAGAGCGCACATCCGGCGCCGAGTTTGGTTCCCAAGAGTGTGCGCACCTTCGACGTCTGTGTCGTCGGGCATCTGCGCTCGGTCAAGGACCCGTTCCGAGCCGCCCATGCCGCTCGCCGGCTCGCTCCCCAGAGCCGAGTTCGAATCGTCCATCTCGGAGCGGCAATGGACGACGCGATGCGAGCGCGAGCCGAGCGCGAGATGGCGCGAAACCCGCGCTACGTCTGGCGCGGAGAGGTGCCTCGCTGGCAGGTCCGTCGCGTCATGTCGCGCAGCCACGCGCTGGTGCTCTCGTCGCGTATGGAAGGCGGTGCCAACGTCGTCTCCGAGGCTGCCGTGAGTGGGTTGCCTGTTCTCGCGTCTCGCATCGCCGGCTCGACCGGTCTCCTGGGCGAGGATCACCCTGGACTCTTTTCGGTCGGCGCCACCGCGGAGTTGGCGGAGCTCCTCGCCCACTGCGAGTCCAATCCACGGTTCTTGGCCGGACTCGCCCGCAGGAGCCGGCGGCTCGCCCGGCACTTCCGACCGTCTGCGGAGCGTGCATCCCTGCGCAACCTCCTCCGCGAACTGCCTGATCTGGGCTGAACCGCACCGGGAGATTCCCCCCGGGCTCTACCTGGCACTGCAGGTCTGTATCGGACGGGACCCGAGGGTTCTACCGCACGAGACCTGAGGCCTCTACCGCACGCGACCTGAGGTCTCCACTGGACGAGCCCGAAGCCTCGCTGCAGAAGCCCCGAAGTCCCTCTCGCGCCGTCATCGGCGTGCAGATCCCGATGCCGAACTCCAACCCGATGCAGGTCGAGAAGGACATCGTCGAGCCGGTGGAGGAGGTTCTCGCGACGCTGCCGGCGGTCAAGACGCCCAACTCGCAGGCCGACGCAACGGCCCGGCAGTCGAGCTCCTGGCCCGCTACGAGGCGGAGTCGACGAGCGCTCGAGTCTCTGTCGCGCGAGGCCGGTCTCGAAACCAGGGCCGCGGTTCACCTGTCCAGAAGAAGAGCCAGCCCCACATACGGCGTCCTTTTGGCTGCGCGAGGTGACGGCGGCTGACTCGGTCTGACCTCTCCGGTCAGCCTGGCAACCTGCGCCCCGAGGGCGCGTAGACTCGGGTACGCCGCTGCACTTTCACCAAAGGAGAACTCATGCGAATTCGAATCACCTGCCTACTCCTCGCCCTCGTTGTGGCGGCGATCGCCGTTCCGGCGCAACAGCCACCCACCTGCGACACCGCCAAGCACCGTCAGTTCGACTTCTGGGTCGGGGATTGGACCGTTACCGGCCCCAACGGAGCTGTCGCCGGGGAGAACCGAGTCGAGAGCATTCTCGGCGGCTGCGTGCTGCAGGAGAATTGGACGGGTACGTCCGGCTCCAGCGGCAAGAGCTTCAACATGTACTACGCCGGCGACGACACCTGGCGTCAGACCTGGGTCGACAATTCGGGCACCCGGCTCGATCTCGCCGGCAGTCTCGACAAGAAGGGCCGCATGGTCTTCAAGGGCACGACCCCCGGGCGCGAGGGCGGCACGGTGCAACACGACCTCTCCTTCACGCCGAAGAAGGACGGCTCGGTGATCCAGCACTGGAAGGCCTCCCGCGACGGCGGCAAGACCTGGCAGGACCTCTTCGTCGGTACCTACCGGAAGAAGGGCTAGCCGGCGTCGACAACCGTCTCGTACGCGGCGCGGTAGCGAGCCGCAACTGCGTCCCAGGTGAGCTCCGTCTCCGCGCGCCGGCGGGAGACGGCGCCCATCTGGCGACTCCGCTCGAGATCACCCATCAACTCGGAGAGCGCGGCCGCCAGCGGCTCGGGCTCCTTTTCGGGGACGAGACGCCCGTTGACCCCATCTTCGACCGCCTGAGGGATTCCAGAAATCCCCGACGCGACGACCGGGAGTCCGGAAGCCATCGCCTCGAGAATGACGTTGGGGAGACCGTCGACGTTTCCCTTGCGGTCGTGCACGGCTGGCAGGACGAAGATGTCCGCCGCTCGATAGAGGTCGGGTAGCACGTCACGGAGCACCAGCCCCGGCAGATGGACCCGGTCTGCCCAGCGAGCCGTCTGGTTCTTGAAGTCATCGAGCAGGTCGCCCGCCCCACCGAGAACAAAATGGGCATCTGGGTGCGTCTCGAGCAACCCGGGGAGCGCCTCCAGAAGATAACCGTAGCCCTTCTTGCTCACCATCCGCCCGACGGAGACCACAACCGGAGCGTCGCCCGGGATCCCGAGTTTCTCGCGCCAGATCGAGCGCCGCGCCGAGTCCGGCGAAAACTCCTCCACATTGACGCCGTAGGGGATCACGTGAGCGCGCTCGTTCGGGAAGCCGATTGCGCAGACGCGGTCGGCCAACTCCGGTGAGCAGCTGGTCAGAACGCTCGTTCGGGCCAAGGCGCGACGGACGAACGGGCGTACCTCCTTCCGCTCGGCCATGAAGACATCGCTCCCGTGCAGGCCGACCGCAATCGGCACTCGCCGGCTGAGCGGCCCGGCCACCAAGCCGTTGGGGACCACCCAGTGGGCGTGCAAGAGATCGTACCCACCCTCGGCCAGCGTCCGCTTGACCGCTCGGCGCGCCGCCATCAGATAGAGCGGTGTCACCAGAGCGGCGCCGATGCGCATGGTCTCGTCAGCACTCAAGCTGCGGCTGTAGCCGAGTAGCTCGTAGCGCTCGGGCGCGTAGCGGAAGCTCCGCACGTCGACCCCGTCGTCGTCCCAGCTCGCCTTCACCTCCGGAGCGTGAGGCGTCAGCACGGTGACATGGTCACCTCGCCGCGTCAGCCCCTTCGCGAGATCGCGAATGAAGGGTCCGGAGGTGTCGTCCGGGAAGCGTGGATAGGTCTGGGTGAGAAAGAGGATCTTCAGCGCCGAGCCCTCGTCGGAGCTAGCTGCCTAGCCCACTTTTTCCTTGACCGAGTAGGTGTCGGAGCGTCGGAAGCTCTTGAAGGTGAGCATCTCGCCGATGAGACCCGTGGTCAGGACCTGGATGCCGAGCAGCATGAGCAGTACACCCAGAAGCAGTAGCGGTCGAAAAGAGAGCGGCTCACCCAGGAACCACCGCACCATCAGATAGCAGTTGATGACGAAGCCGGCAGACAGCGAACTCAGACCAATCATCCCGAACAGGTGCAGTGGCCGGCGGGTGTACTTCGTGATGAAGAGCACCGTAATCAGGTCGAGCAGGCCCTTGTAGTAGCGATCCCAGCCGTACTTGCTCTTGCCGTGGCGCCGCGGGTCGTGGGCCACCGAGAGTTCACCGATGGTGAAACCGCGACGAGACGCCAACACCGGGATGTAGCGATGGAGCTCGCCGTACAGAGAGATCTGGTCGAGCACTTCGCGCCGGTACGCCTTGAAGCCACAGTTGAAGTCGTGGAGGTCGATCTGCGCCAGCTTGCGGGTCGCCCAGTTGAACAGCCGCGACGGCAGTCGCTTGTTCACAGGGTCCTGGCGGTGTTCCTTCCATCCGGAGACGAGGTCGAGGTCCTTCTCCTCCATCATCTCGAAGAAGCGAGGAATCTCCTCAGGCTGGTCCTGAAGATCGCCGTCCATCGTCACCACGATTCGCCCGGTACACACGTCGAAACCGGCGCACAACGCCGCCGCCTTGCCGAAGTTCCGACGTAGACGGACGAGCTTGACCCGGGGGTCACCTTTGTGAACCTCTTTGATGCGCTCAGGCGTGCCGTCCGACGAGCCGTCGTCGACAAAGACGATCTCGAAGCTGCGTCCGGACTCCTCCAGCACCCGAGCCACTCGCGCAGCCAGATCGGCGACGGTGTCGACCTCGTCGAGCACCGGTACCAGCACGCTGACGTCGAGCGCCACGCCTTCTAGATCCGTCGGTTCCGACACGTCGACCGAGCTGAGCAGCGATGCCTGACTCTCCATGGACCCCTATCCTATCGTCTGGTCAGCTCTTGCAGTCGATCTCGCACCACCTGCATATCCTCCCAGGTGGGGCGTTTGAAGCCGACGTTTCGCAGGAGCGCGGCCGGGTGGTAGGTCACTCGCGTTTCGACCCCACGCACCTGGTACCAGTGGCCGCGCATCCGGCCGAGGGAGGTGGTCTCGTCCAAGAGCGTCTGCGCCGCCACCCTGCCGAGCGCGACGATCACCTTCGGTCGAATCAGGTCGATCTGCTGCTCCAGATAGCCGCGGCAGGCGGCAACTTCGTCCGGCTGGGGATCTCGGTTGCCGGGGGGCCGGCACTTGACGATGTTCGCGATGTAGACCTGCGAACGGTCGAGTTCGATCGCTCCGATGATCTTGGTCAGCAGCTCGCCGGCGCGTCCGACAAAGGGGATCCCCTGGCGGTCCTCTTCAGCGCCGGGCCCCTCGCCGATGAACATCAGATCGGCATTCGGGTTGCCCACACCGAAAACGACCGAGTTGCGCCCCTCGTGAAGTTTGCACTGCTCGCAGCCGGCGGCGGAAGCGCTCAGAGCTTCGAGCGCCGTGGCTCGCTCTTCCCCTCCGACTTCAGGCTCCACTGCGGCCTCACTCGAACCCGCCCCGTTGGTCGGACGGTAGAGGTCCTCGAAGCCGAGATCGCGGAGGTAGTCGAGTACACCGACCAATCGGTCCGGCGGATCAGGCAGGCTGTCACTCACGTTTGTGCACAGCTCCAGCGAAGTAGCTCATCAGCTTCGCCGCGAGGCTCTCCTTGGTCTGCCGGTCGAAGCGCTCCTCGACGTCACTTCCAAGCAGCACGACCTCGTTGAAGTCGCCGTGGAAGCCGATATCGGCCCTCGATACATCGTTTGCGACGATGAAGTCCGCCCGCTTGCGCTCGAGCTTGCCGCGGGCGTGCTCGATCAGATCGTCCGTCTCGGCCGCGAAACCGACGATCACCGCCTCGGGAGCCAGGTCCCGTAGGCCGGAGAGGATGTCGGGGTTCTCCTTCAATTCAATCCGATCGAGTCCGCCGGCGGACTTTTTGATCTTGCCGTCGTGTACGGCGACTGGGCGAAAGTCCGCCACCGCGGCGGTCATTACGAGCAGGTCGGCCTCCACAGCCGCAACGCCGACGGCAGAGGCCATCTCCTCCGCCGTGGTCACATCGACTCGCTCGACCCCGCGAGGCGTCGAGAGCGCCACCGGGCCGGCGACGAGCGTGGTGGCGGCGCCCGCCCTTGCGGCAGCCCGTGCCAACGCGAAGCCCATCTTGCCGCTCGAGCGGTTCGAGAGATAGCGCACCGGGTCGATCGGCTCGCGGGTCGGACCCGCCGTGATGACAACCCGCCGGCCGGCTAGCGGCCCGGGGTGGAAGAGGTCCTGAATCACCGTCAGGATCTCCGCCGGCTCCGACATTCGTCCGATACCGACCTCACCAGAGGCGAGCGGACCCACCGTGGGACCAACCATTTTCACACCGCGATCTCGCAACAGGGCGACGTTGGACGCCACGCTGGGCTGATGCCACATCACCGTGTGCATCGCCGGCGCGACAACCAGCGGCCCGTCAAAGGCGGTGAGGGTCGTGCTCAGGAAGTCGTCCGCCAGGCCGAGGGCGATGCGCGCAATCGTGTGCACCGTGGCCGGCACCACGCAGACGACATCGGCCCAGTCGGCGGCTGTGATGTGTAGTTCCTCACCGCTCCCGTCGCCCGACAGATACTCCTCTTGGTAGACGCGATGTCCGGTCAGGACTTCGAGTGTCAGCGGAGCGACAAACGAGGTTGCGGCGCGGGTGACCGCACAGCGAACCTCGTGGCCCTCCTTGATGAGAAGGCGGACGAGTTCAGTGGCCTTGAACGCAGCAATACCGCCACTCACTCCGACCAGCACACGGAGGGAGGTGTTGGACTCCGGCTCGGACCGACTCGACACCGTCAGCAGTCGGTCGGAGCTACTCTTCGGTGGCCGCGGGCTCTTCCTCGTTCTCAGCGCGCGGACCGTAGTCCCACTCCACCAGATCCTGCTGGATCTCGTCGAGCCCGAGGCGACTGTGCTTGCGGCCGGGATCGTCGATCTTGGAGACCGCTCCCTGCATCATGTCCTCCGCGCGGCTCGCCGCGAGCAGCACGAAGCGGAACTTGCTGTCGATCTTCTTGGGAATCTCCCGCATGGGTCGAGGGCCTCTCGTTGAATCAACCAGACCCGCCAGCCGTCGCGTGTACTCCTCGACGCCTTCGTCCGGTTTGTCTTTTCCAGGATGATGGTCCCCGGGTGCTCCCGGCAGACCTGAGATCAGCGGCATGATACCACAGTGACCGAGATCGTAACGCTCTATTCCTGAGGGAGATACGAAGGCCGTCGTCGCCAGCAGGCAGCAGATCGCAGCCCCCTTCGATAGGATGGCGACCGATCCGCCGATCGATTGACCAAAACCGGGCCTCGAACCTCTCAATGAGCCCACCGTCGGCGCTAATATAGGGACATGGGTGATGTAGTGACGGTCGCGGGGCAGCTCGCCAGCGGAAAGAGTCGGGTCTGTCGCGATCTCGCGGCAGCGCTCGGCTATGACTACGTCTCGACGGGACAGCTTCAGCGAGAGATCGCCGAGGGCCTGGGAATGAACTCGCTCGAGCTGAACCTGCACTCGGAGGGCAACCCGGCGATCGACGAGCAGATCGACGGCACCCTGGTCCGACTCGGCGAGAGCCCCGGCAACTACGTAGTCGACTCGCGCATGGCCTGGCACTTCCTGCCCAACAGCCTCAAGGTCTACCTGACAGTCGACGCCGATGTCGCCTCCCAGCGTGTTCTGGGCGATCGCACGCGAGAGAACGAACCGCGCTACGCGAGCGCCGAGGAGGCCAAGGAACTCATGACCGCCAGAATGGAGAGCGAGAGGCGACGCTTTCTCGATACGTACGGAGTGGACTGCGGTGACCGCTCCAACTACGACATCGTGCTCGACACCACGTCGTTTGATGCCGAGCAGGTGGTCGAACAGCTGATCGAACGGGTCGAACGATGGCGCGCGGATGCGCGACAGACCGGCTAGCGTCGCGCTACTCGACGTTCAAGAGCTGTTCGCGGAGCTGCTCGCACACCAATTTGCCGTCGACGACCGCACGACCCATCTCGGCGTCGCGGCACTTCGAACCGAGGGTGTTCAGCTCCCGCTGGACCTCCTGCACGACGAACTCGAGTCGTCGCCCGTGCGGCCCGTCGGCGGCCGCGAGGGTACGGAAGTGCTCGACGTGGGCGCGTAGCCGGTCCAGCTCCTCCTGCACGTCCCCCCGCTCGATCAGCAACACCGCCTCCTGCGCCAACCGCTCCTCCGACACTGCGCTCCCCTCGAGGAGCTCACCGATACGCGCCTGGAGAGCGGCCAGCGTCTCCCCCGCCACGACACTCCGCCGGGCGGCGAGCAGCTCTTCGAGCGACGCCAACTCCTCGAGCTTCGCCAGTAGAACCTCTTCGAGCGCGTTGCCCTCGTGAACTCGCGCCTCTCCTACCTGACGCAGCGCTTCGGAGAGGGTGTCGAGAACAAGCGCCTCGTCCGCCTCGCTCCAGTCGGGAGGTGTCTCGCGTACCGTCAGCACCTGCGGCAAGCGCACAAGGTCCGAAATCTTCAAAGGCCCCTCGACCACACCCTCGGCACCGAGCTCTTCGAACCGAGCCGTCAGCTGTCGCAGAAGGTCTTCGCGTAGCTCTACCTCCACCGGTTGGGCCGCAACCGAATCGATGGTGACCCGCACCTCGACGCGCCCGCGTGCCAGCGCCGTGCGGATACGTTCGGTGACGGCGCTCTCGAGCGCCCGATGCTCCTCGCCAAGGCGGACCACCACGTCGAGGAACCGGTGGTTGACCGAGCGAACGGTCACCGCCACTCGGTAGCTCTGATTCTCGGCGAGCGCTTCGCCGAAGCCGGTCATGCTCTTCACTCGGACACCACCTCGATCATGGGAACTGAAGGTCGTAGAGACGCTTGTAGGTACCGCCGCTCGCCAGAAGCTCGTCGTGAGGCCCCTGCTCGACAATTCGGCCGCCTTCCAGCACGACGATTCGGTCGGCGCGTTGAACGGTCGACAGCCGATGAGCGATCACCAAGGTCGTGCGACCCTCCATCAGGTTGTAGAGCGCCTTCTGCACCAGCGCCTCCGACTCGGTATCGAGCTGAGAGGTTGCCTCGTCGAGCACCAGGAGTGGCGGGTTTTTGGTCAACGCGCGCGCGATCGCGAGACGCTGTCGCTGACCGCCCGAAAGTCGTAGACCCCCCTCTCCGATCACCGTCTGGTATCCCTCTCCAAGCTCCGAGATGAACTCATCGGCATACGCGGCCACGGCGGCGGTCCGGATCGACTCGAGCTCCAGATCCTCCCGCCCGTAGGCGATGTTGGCACGCACCGTGTCGTTGAAGAGCACGGTCTCCTGCGTCACGAGGCCCATCAGAGCACGTAGGCTGTCGAGCGTCAGATCTCGGATGTCGACGCCGTCCAGCTCGACCGACCCCTCATTCGGATCGAAGAATCTCGGCAAGAGGTTGGCCACCGTGCTCTTGCCTGCACCGGACGGGCCGACAAGCGCCACGATCTCGCCCTTCTTGATTTCGAGATCGAGGTTCTCGATCACGTTCTTGTCGCTGTAGGCGAACGAAACGTTCCGGAACCGAACTCCCTGCTCGAGCGAGCCGAATTCGACCGCGTCGTCCTTCTCGACAATGTCGTTGGGGATGCTCATCACATCCACCACTCGCTTCACCGCGGCGAGCGACTGCTGAACCACGATGTTGGCTCGATTGAGCTTGCGTGCCGGCTCGTACATCCAGAGCAGGTTCGCCAGGAACGTGATGAAAAGCGGCGCTGACAGGGCTCCGGCGCGAATCTGGTAGCCGGCGTAGATGAGCAGGGTCACGCCGCCGAGCATCAGAATCACCTCGACCACCGGGCTCGCTGCGTTCGCGAGCAGCTGCGCACGGAGGTTAACGCTCAGATGTCGACGTGTCGCGTGCTCGAAGCGGTCGAGCTCGAACCCCTCCATACCGAACGATTTCACTACCCGATGGCCCCGCACCCCCTCACCCACGAGCTCCGCCAGCTCCGCCATGCGTTGCTGACTCTGGTCGCTGGTCCGGCGCATGCCGCGGCCGAAGCGCACGACCGGGTAGAAGAGCACCGGGAAGACAATGACGCAGATCAGCGCCAGTCGAACGTGGGTCGAGAAGAGCATCGCGATCAGAGTGAGCATGGTGATGCCCTGCTGAACGATGTCGACGACGCGAGTCGAGACCGCCGTCTGGACCAGCGCGACATCGCTGACGATGCGACTGATCAGCTCACCCGAGGTGTGGTCAGCGTGGAATCGATTCGACTGCCCGAGAACCGACCGGTAGAGGTCGTTCCGAATGTCGGTGGTGACGCCGAGGGCGATTCGGTTGAAGCAGTAGCCCGATGCGAAGTCGGCGAAGCTCCTCAGCAAGAAGACGATGCCCACTAGGATCGGCAAAAACCAGACAACGCCTTGAGGGGTGACGCCCAGCGCCTCCTTGAGACCGGTGTAGACGCTGCGGAAGGCCCGCATGAGGCGGCCGCGGGTACTGGTGTCGGCTTCGCCGTCCGCCGGCGCCGTGGTGAGAGCACCGAGGTCACCCGCCTCGGTCGGATCGATCTGGAGCAGCTCGCCGAAGATCGGCTCGACCAGAACGATGATGCCGCCGGTCGAGAGCGCAAATAGAGCCGCCGCGACAAGCGCCAGCACTACCCAGGGCGTGTAGCGCACCGCGTAGCGGGCTAGGAAGCGGAGCAGCTTCATGCTGGGCTGAGGCCTCCGAGGACCTCGTGAACCGCTTGCGCCGCCCGGTCGCTGGCGCCGGGACGCCCGAGCCGCCCGCGCAGGCCCGCGAGGGCAGTGCGCGTTTCCGCCACCGCGTCGGGGCGCCCGAGGAGTTCAACCGCTTCGCGCGCGATGTTGTCGGGATTGGCGTCGTACTGCAGAAGCTCCGGAACAACCCGCCCTTCGAGCACGAGGTTCACCAAGCTGACGTAGGGAAGGTCGACCAGCACCCGACCGGCCAGATACGTCCAAAATGCCAGCCGGTAGAGCACCAGCATCGGTGTCCCGAGCAAGCCGAGCTCCAGAGTTGCAGTACCGGAGGCGCACAGCGCGAGGTGCGAGTCGGCCAGCGCTTCGAAGCGCTCAGACCGTACGACCTCGACATCGAGCGGTGAGCCGGCAAGGTGAGCGTCTACCGCACGGCCTGCACGACCCCCGGCGCGCAACAGTCGAAAGCGGACAGGGAGATCACGGGCGATGCGTTCGGCCGACTCCAAAAGCACGGGCAGGAGCGCGTCGACCTCGCTGGCTCGGGAGCCGGGCATGAGCGCGATGTTAAAACGCTCCGGGCGTTCGGTCTCGTCCCAGACGTGTGGGAGCGTCGGCACCTCGTCGACCAGTGGGTGTCCGACGTGCGTCACGTCGACGCCAACCTCCTCGTAGAAGCCGACCTCGAACGGAAAGAGCACCAGCATTTTGTCCACTCGATCGGCGATACCGCGCATGCGGCTACGCCACCAGGCCCAAACCTGCGGGCTGATGTAGTAAATGACCGGCACACCCACCTCTTTGAGCGAGCGCGCCATGCGCAGATTGAAGCCCGGCGAGTCGACCAGAATCGCCGCTGCCGGCCGCCGCCGCTCGACCTCGGCCATCAGGTCCGCCTTGATGCGACGCGCCCGCTGAACGATCTTCAAAACCTCGACCAGGCCCACGACGGAGATCTCCGCGCTGTCGTGAACGCGTTCGGCCCCGGCCGCGATCAGCTCGTCTCCCACCAGGCCGAACGCACTCAGCTCCGGTCGCAGCTGGCGCAGGGAGGTCAGGAGACGCGCAGCGTGGCGGTCCCCCGACTCCTCGCCGGCGACAATCAGCAGCTCGCTCGACATGAGGACCCCGCCAGGCTCGCCGGCGGCGTCATCTCCTCAGGGGATCGGCGCCGGCGGCCCCGACGGGAACGGGAACATCACCCAGGCGAGCAGAATCCCGCCGAGCATCATCCCGAGAAAAAGCTGCAGAAAGAGGCGCAGACGGGGACGTTGGTTCCGCCGCCAGAGGAGCGAGAAGAACAGGCTCACCAGGAAGGCGTAGAGCATCATGAGGAGAAAGTGGCTCATCGCGAAGCGCCCCTAGCTCTTCCGCCCAGCGGCGATGTCGAGCGTATCGAGAATCAGGAGGAGGTTCATCAGCCCCGCGGTGAGAATGAAGGCGGTGCCGTACTCGTAGCCCGCGGAGACGATGTTCCCTTCGTAGCCCATCAGAAACCGAAGACCAAAATAGGGCGCCCCGAGCCCCATGCACGCGAGCGTGGCCAGAACGGTCAGCGGCCGGTTGGGCACGATGCGGTAGAGGTTGCCGTCGAGCAAGAAGCCGACGGTCAACGCAGTCGCCACAATGAACAGGAAGACCAGCGCTCGCCGGCGGCGCCCGAGTGCAAAGTGGCCGGCACCCGGAACGATCCAGGCGAGTAGCAGAAGAAGAAACTGATTCGGCTTCTGCTCGTTGGCTTCGGCGGGCCCTGCCGATTCTGCGGCGCTCTCAGGCTCACTCAAGTGGCGTCTCCCGTTTGGAAGAGCGGCTCCAGGCGCGAGCGCAGCTCGACCGGGTCTTCCGGAACGAGACGCACGCCACCCACAACGCTCATGAAGTTCGTGTCGCCGCTCCAGCGCGGCACCACATGGAGGTGAAAGTGATCGGGGACGCCGGCGCCGCCAGCGGCGCCTACGTTCATTCCGATATTGAATCCGTCAGGTGAGTAGAGGCCTCGCAGGACCTGCTGCGCCTCGAGCACGAGCGGCCAGAGTTCCTGGCGACTCTCCTCGCTCGCCAACTCGGGAGAGGCGAGGTGCTCGCGCGGCGCGATCATGAGATGACCGTTTGTGTAGGGGTGACGATTGAGCAGAATCACATGGTGCGACCGCACCGCGACGACCAAGCGATCGGAATCCTCCGGCTCGTTCGCCGCGGCGCACAGGAAGCACCCGGAGACGGGTTTCTGGCTCGAGATGTAGGTGTATCTCCAGGGCGTGTAGAGAGTCTCCATCGTCACGACGGTAGACCCTCTCACGAATCGTGGTTCAGCAGCTCCTTGAGCTCCTTGCCCGGCTTGAAGTACGGAATCCGCTTCGGCGGAACGTCCACTCGGTCGCCGGTCTTCGGGTTCCGACCGATACGCGCGCCGCGCTGTCGAATCCTGAAGCTGCCGAAACCTCGGAGCTCGATCTTCTCGCCGTCGCGCAGCGACTGGACGATGCTGTCGAACACCGTATTGACGATGAGCTCGGCGTGCTTCTTGGTGAGCTGGGTCGTTCGCGCGACCTCTTCCACCAACTGCGCCTTCGTCATTCCGTCTCTCACCGGTCTACCCCCATCCGTATGAGCTAGATTCCCGTTCTCGCTCGAAACGCCTAGTCGTCTTCGTCGTCGCCGCTCTCGTCGGCAGCTTCGGCTTCAGCCTCTGGAGCGTCTTCTTCGGCAGCCTCTTCGTCGGTGGCTTCCGCCGCCGCTTCGACCGCCTCTTCGCTCTCTTCAGCCTCTACCTCTTCGGTGGCTTCGACGGCTTCTGCTTCGGCTTCAACTTCGGCCTCCGCCTCGACCTCAACTTCGGCCTCCGCCTCGACCTCAACTTCGGCCTCCGCCTCGACCTCAACTTCGGCCTCCGCCTCGACCTCGGCTTCGGCGTCCGCTTCGACCTCGGCGTCCGCTTCGACCTCGATCGCTTCCGCGTCGTCGTCATCACCGCCAGCTGCGAGTTCCGCCTCGGCCTCGGCGAGTTCCTCCGCCACCGCAGCCTGACGCTCCTGGTAGGCGGCCTCGAACTCTTCGACCTCCGCATCGGCGGGCTGCGAGACACCACGCATGGTCAGGCCGACCTTCTTCTCTTCGTCCTCGATGCGCAGAATGCGCGCGGAGACCCAGTGGCCAACCTGGTAGTGATCCTGGAGCTTGCCGCTCTCGACGTCGATCTCGCTGACGTGCACCAGGCCCTCGAGCCCCTCGAAAATGTCCACGAAGATGCCGAAGTCGGTCACGTTGACCACCCGGCCGGTGACGCTGTCACCCACCTGGTTGTCATTGATGAAGTTCTCCCACTCGTTGGGCAGGAACTCCTTGATCGACAGCGAGACACGTTGGTTTTCGATGTCGATGTTGGTGATCCGCGCCCGCAGAGTGTCGCCCTTCTGTAGGACCTCGCTCGGGTGCTTGACGCGCTTGGTCCAGCTCATGTCCGAAACGTGGATGAGGCCGTCGATCTCCTCCGTGATCTGCACGAAGGCGCCGAACTCGGTCAGGTTGCGGACCTGGCCCTCGATGACGCTGCCGACCGGGTGCGTAATGGCCAGCTCGTCCCAAGGGTTGCGCTCCGCCTGACGGAGCGACAGGCTGATTCGCCGCTGTTCGAGGTCGAGCTCGGAGACGATCGCCTGCACCTCGTCGCCAACGTTGACAACGCGGGTCGGGTTGACGACCTTCTTCGTCCAAGACATCTCGCTGACGTGGATCAGCCCCTCGACGCCCTCCTCGAGCTCGACGAACGCACCGTAGTCGACCAGACTGACGACCTTGCCGTGCACTCGGGAGCCGAGCGGGTACTTCTTATCGACGAGCGTCCACGGGTCTTCGCTGCGCTGCTTGTAGCCCAACGAGACGCGCTCGGTCTCGGGATCGAACTTGAGGATGACCACCTGAACCTCGTCGCCGACCGCAAAATGCTCGGACGGGTGGTTGACGCGACCCCAGGAGATGTCGGTGATGTGCAGCAGGCCGTCGATGCCGCCGAGATCGATGAACACACCGTAGTCGGTGATGTTCTTGACCACGCCATCGAGCACCGCGCCCTCGCGTAGGAGGGTCAGGGTCTCGGCCTTCTTCTTGGCGAACTCCTTCTCCAACACGGCCTTGCGCGACAGCACCACGTTGTTGCGACGACGGTCCATGCTGATGACCTTGAACTCGAGCTCCTGCCCGCGCAGCGACTCGAGATTCTTGACCGGCTTGATGTCGACCAGCGATCCGGGCAGGAACGCACGAATGCCGACGTCGACCGTCAGGCCGCCCTTGATGCGGTCGATGACCCGACCCTTGATGGTCTCGCCCGCCTGGTAACTCTTCTCCACGTCCGACCAGACGCGCATCTTCTCGGCCTTGCGCTTCGAGAGCAGCACGTGGCCCTCTCGGTCCTCGGTCTTCTCGAGAAGGACCTCTACTTCGTCGCCAACCGCGACGGTCAACTCGCCGTCGTAAGTCGTGAATTCGTCAACCGGCACAAGTCCTTCGGACTTGTAGCCCACGTCGACGACGACGCTGTTCGAACTGATTTCTATGACATTGCCACGAACGATGTCGCCCTCTTTCAGGTTGCGCATGCTCTCGTCGTAGAGAGCGACCATCTGATCGTAGGTGAGCTCGTCGCCGGACACCGAATCGCCTCCTGCGCTCGGCGCTCCGTGCTGCTCTTCCGTCGATTCCATGTTGGGTACTTCCTCCTTGTCGATGAGATCGGGCTTGCGCCCGTCTTCCCGGCTGAGCGGGAATCGAGTCCAAACGCTACCGATTGTGAACTCGAAGGCTTGCGAGTATAGGAACCAGGTTACTCGGTGTCAACCGTAGAAACTGCTTTAAGTCGCCGGAAACAAACCGCTTTTGGCCACTCAGCAGACTCCGATCGCCTCCTCGATTTCGGACCGAACTCGGTCGTCCGTTTCACCGCCCAGGGCCGACCGCAAGGCGCCCTCCGCAACCGCTCCTCCGATCGCCCCCAGAGCCCAGGCCGCGTGCCCGCGAACCGTCGGTTCGACATGCTCGAGAGCGCTCTCGAGAACCGAGATCTGCCGTGGATCCGCACTGTTCCCGAGGACGACAGCCGCGTTCCTCTGGAGTCCCTCGAGCTTGGCGCGCTTCATCGGACTGCCCCGAAAGAGCTCGACATACTCGTCTCGAGGCAGCTCCAATAGGCGTTCGAGGCTGAGTTGGCCGCGCTCGGCGTCCAGCGCGAAGTCTGAGTTCGGCTGGATCGAGATGCCTTCGTTCACCGGGCAAACCTCCTGGCAGACGTCGCAGCCGAAGAGCCACCCCTCGAGCTGCGAGCGCATCTCTTCGGGCAGCCAGCCCCGGTGCTCGATGGTCCAATAGCTGATGCAACGAGTTGCGTCGAGCTCATATGGCGCGGGTAGGGCTCCGGTCGGGCACGCCTCGAGGCAGCGGGTGCAGCTACCGCAGAGATCCGCGATCGGCGTGGGGCCGTCGTCGAAACCGAGATCGAAATCGAGATCGAGGAAGATCTCAGCCAGGAAGAACCACGACCCCGCCTCGGGATGCAAGAGATTGGTGTTCTTGCCAAACGATCCGACGCCCGCTCGCGCCGCGAGCTCCCGCTCGAGGACCGGCCCGGTATCGACGTAGACCCGAGCGCTCGACTCCGGATGAGCCGCGCGAATGCGCTCCAAGAGGCGCTGGAGACGCACCTTGATGGTGTCGTGGTAGTCGCGCCCTCTCGCATAACGGGCTACGTGCGCCAGAGCCCCGGTCGGCTCGTGGTCGTCGGAGCCGCAGTACTGCTGAGCCACACACAGCACGCTCCGCGCCCCCTCGAAGAGTTTTCTCGGATCGAGTCGCTCCTCCGAGCGACGCTCGAGATAGGCCATCTCTGCGTGCCGCCCCTGCTCGAGCCAACGACGATAGGCGTCGGCGTGCTCCGACGGCTCGAGTGACGCGACACCCGCCCGATCGAACCCCGCCTCCTCCGCCCACTTCACGAGGGTCGACGCAGTCGGCGGAACGGACATGCGGTCGATTCTAGTGGCCCGAAGGACCGGCGCACCGTTGAAGCGCTCAGCCCGGCCGGATAGAATGAGGAAACTGCCCGTGCAAGGTCAGGCCCTCCCAAGGGCCTCGGACGTAACGCACACCTGGCAGACCGCCGGTCTCGGATCCAGCGGTATCCACGTAGTTCATCGAGTAGTTCTTCAATCGACTGCGACGCCGGGGCCTACGGAAGGTCCTGGCCACTGAAACGGCAGGCCGAAACGGTGCCTCGCGCCTGTCAGGTCTGGAAAAAGGAGCTGTGATGGAGGTCTTCCACGAGTTGGCAGAGATGGGTCACGAGCGCGTCCTGATCTGCTCGAACCCAGATGTCGGCCTGAAAGCGATCATCGCCGTGCACTCGACCGTGCTCGGCCCCGGCCTCGGCGGTCTGCGCATGTGGCCGTTCAAGAGTTTCGACGAGGCTCTGACCGACGTCCTACGCCTTTCGCGTGGAATGACCTACAAAGCGGCCTCGGCAGGCCTGAACCTGGGTGGCGGCAAGGCGGTCATCATCGGCGACTCCAAGACCGACAAGAGCGAGGAGCTGTTCCGCTCCTTCGGCCGCTTCGTCGACTCGCTCGGCGGCCTTTACATCACGGCTGAGGACGTCGGTACCGACATGGAGGACATGGAGCTCATCCACTCCGAGACCCGCTGGGTCACCGGTGTATCGCCAGCCCACGGCGGCAGCGGCGACCCTTCGGTCGTCACCGCCTGGGGCGTTCTCCAGGGCTTGAAGGCTGCGGTGAAATGGCACTTCGACAGCTCCGAGCTCCGCAACCGGAGTGTCGCGATCCAAGGCCTCGGCAGCGTCGGCTACTACCTCGCCAAGCAGCTTTCGGAAGAAGGCGCCAAGCTCTTCGGCACCGATATCGACCAGGAAGCCATCGACAAGATCAGCTCCGAGGTCGACATCGAGATCGTCGGGCCGGACGAGATCCTCGAGGTCGAGTGTGACGTCTTCGCGCCCTGCGCTCTCGGCGCAATCCTGAACGACAAGACGATCCCGAAGCTCAACTGCAAGATCGTCGCGGGCGCGGCCAACAACCAGCTCGAAGACGAACACCGGGACGGTGCTCTGCTGCAGGAGCGCGGCATCCTCTACGCGCCCGACTACGTGCTGAACGCAGGCGGACTGATCAACGTCTACAACGAGCTCGGCGGCGACTACAAGCGTGAGCGCGCCCAACGCATGACCCGCGGCATCTACCTCAACATCATGGGCGTCTTCAAGATCGCCAAGGAGCACGGCGTACCGACCGCGATTGCGGCCGAGAAGCTCGCTGAGCGGCGCATCTCCCGGATCAAGAACCTCGGCTCGCGTCATTGGGGCCGCTACGTCAACGGCAACCAGTAGTCGGGGGCGCGCGTGGAGGGCGGCGAGCGGCAGAGGCTCGAGACGGCGCTCAGGTGGCTCAGGAGCCATCACAAGCGGCTCTCGGTCGACCGGCGTTCGCTAGAGGGCCAGCTGACGACTCTCGTTTCGGAGCTCGAGAGGTTGGAACAGGAGATCGAGCGCGCGGAACGACGCTTGGCGAGTCGAGCCGAATAGCCGGGTATAAGATCTCAGCATGGTCTGGCGCGCGCTTCTCCTACTGTCAGCCAGTCTTCTCGTCACCCCCTGGTCGGCCAGGGCTCAGCCGGAGCGCTGGGTCGCTCCGCCGGCTCACCAGCTCGTCGTGGCCTCCCTCCCCGACATCGAAAGCGCGGCACGGGAGGCCGAGCGCGCAGGACGCCTCCTGGAGCTCCCTGTTCAGAGGACGACGCGAGAGCGTGCCGAGAGCCCCCGCTCTTCCTGGGATCACTCGGTCAGCGTCCACCAAACGGCTAGCGGCTACTACGAAGTGGTCGCCGGAGGCGGCGCAAAGAGCGCGTTCTCGGACGATCTCGACGAGATCAGACGGCACTACCCTTCCGCCAGAATCGAGCCCAGTGCCACCGTTCAGGACGGCCACTACTCGCACCTGAGTCGATACGGAATCGTCGTCGCCGGCAGCTTCGAGTCCTTCCCAGCTGCGAGCCGGGCCGCGGAACGACTTGCCCGGGCCTCGAGCCTGGTCTTCGACCACAATCGAGTTGTCTTCGACGACGAGAACGGACTCGGACTTCCGGAGTCGAACGAGCACGGCTTTGGCGGCGTCTACTTCAGCCGTCGGTATGACGGCTGTGACGGACGCGACCGACGTCCCTGCGTCACGATCGAACACTCCGAGGCGTTCGGCTTCGAGCCGGGCTTCCTGATCGTGGTCGCCGGCGTGCTGCGGCGGGGAGAGGATCGAGACGAGCGTCTCGCCTTGGTTCGAGAGACCGTTCCGGACGCGTTCGTCAAAGAAGCCACGCTCTACACGGGCTGTCGGCTCTAATCCGCTCAGCTACCGACAACGCCGCTCTCGTCGAGTTCGCGCCCCGAGGCGCCGGAGCAGAACTCCCAGCTCGGTGTCAGTTGCAGCCGGTGTCGAGCGGTTGCCCCAAGGCACCGAAACAGAACTGACACGACTCGGTGAATGTCGACCCGATGACAGACCCCCAGCGCGAGTAGCTGCAGCTAGCGTTGGCGTTTGACAGGTCAAAAAGGCCGAGGAGTGAGAACTGCGCCCTGAAGCTGGCGTTGCTCGCCAGGATGGCTTCGTTGTTGTCCCCGTTTGTCGCTCCCGACACGCTGACCTTGTCGAGCAGAACGTCCGTCACCATGTTGACCAGGCTGAAGATGCTCACCGCGTGGCCGCCGATGGTTCCTGCGCCGAGCGTGTTGTCGACCGTTAGGGAACGCAGGGTCGTCGAGTCGAGCAGGTGCACCACTCCGAAGTCGCTATCACTCGTTCCCGTAATCAGGCTCAGTTCCTGCCCAGCTCCTTCGAGCGTTACCCCTTCTGGGAGGATCAGCGGCAGGCTCCCACAGGTGAACTCTCCAGGCTCGAGGCGCACCAGATAGCGATTTGTGCTGTCCGAATCGTCGATTCCAGCCAGAACGTCACGCAAACCCTGGCAGGTCACAGAGTCCGAGTGCGCTACCTGGATCGTGTTGGTATTGAACTGGAGCGTGATCTGCCCGAGAGAGGCGCTCGCACAAAGCCCTAGGATGCCGAGTGAGGCGAGGGCCCGGGGCAGCACCGACCCCAGAGATCGTCGGTGTCCAGGACGCATGGTCGGCAAGCTACCACGGTCCGAACCGACACCGTGCGCGCTACCACCCGAGCCGGGCTCCGAGCTGCGCGCTCAGCTGTCCGTCGGGCTCAGCCCGACCCGCTGCTTGACCTGCTCCAACTTGGGCTCGGCTACGGCGCGCGCCTTCTCAGCTCCGATCTCCAGCAGTCGATCCAACTCCGCGGGATCTTGCATCAGCTGCTCGTAGCGCGTCCTGACCGGCGCCAACCTCTCGACGACCGTGTCGGCAACCCCCTTCTTGAGGTCTCCGTAGCCGCGTACATCCGCAAAGTCGGCCTCGACCTCGGCGCGCGGTTTTTCGGTGAGCGCCTGGTAGATCGTCAGCAGATTGTTGACACCGGCCCGCTCCGGATCGTCACTGAAAACAACCTCGTTCCCCGAGTCGGTCACCGCTCGGCTGATCGCCTTGCGGATCTTCGCCTCGCTGTCGGTCAGCAGAATCGCGTGACCGACGTTCCCCGAGTCGCTCTTGCTCATCTTGGAGGTCGGGTCGTCGAGCGCCATGATGCGAGCGCCGACCTTCGGGATCATCGGCTTTGGCACCTTGAACGTCTCGCCGTAGAGAGAGTTGAATCGCTGGGCGATGTCTCGGCTCAGCTCGATGTGCTGTTTCTGATCCTCGCCCACGGGAACCTCGTCTGCGCTGTAGAGCAGGATGTCGGCGGCCTGCAGCACCGGGTAGGTCAAGAGGCCGGTCAGCACCGCCTCCTGCCGGCGTGCCTTCGTCTTGTACTGCGTCATCCGCTCCAGCCAACCGACCGGCGTCGCGCAGGTGAGCATCCACTGGCACTCCGCGTGTGCGCGGACGTGGCTCTGTACAAAGACGGTCGCGTGGTTGGGATCGAGCCCAGAGGCGAAGAGCAGGGCTGCGAGCTGGCGAACGTTCTTGGCCAGGACCGCCGGGTCCTGGTAGACGGTGATGGCGTGAAGGTCCACCACACAGATGAACGACTCCTTCTCCTGCTGATCTCTCACCCACGCTCGGATCGCACCCACGTAGTTGCCGAGGTGCAGCTCGCCGGAAGGTTGGATGCCGGAAAAAACCCTGGTCATGGTCGGTTCAGATCCTCACTGGTGCGGGTGGTCTCGCAGCGCTCTCTCGGCTGGGGATCATAATCAATCGAGCCCAGCGAAGGCGACGAAGAAGGCCTCACCCTTTCAGGGACCGGACCTCGTCGGGCGTCAACTCTCGGTAGCTGCCGATCGGGAGCTTCGGATCCGCGACCGGGCCGATCGCTACCCGCTGGAGTCGCTGCACCGAGTGACCGACGCGGAAGAACATCTCGCGAATTTGGCGGGTGCGCCCTTCGGCAATCTCAACCGTCCACCAGGTGTTCCCCTGGGGCCGGCGGTGACCGCGCTTGCTGGGCGCCGGCTCAACCGTCGCCGGACCCGTCTTGTGCCCGTCGAGCACCATGCCTCGCCCGAGCCGACGCAGCGCATCGGGGCCTGGACGGCCCTTCACCTTCGCCAGATAGGTCTTCTTGCAGCCATACCGCGGATGGGCCACTCGCTGGGCCAGCTCTCCGTCGTTGGTGAGGATCAGCAGGCCCTCGCTCTGGTAGTCCAGGCGGCCCACGGGAACGACATTCGCCCGGTGCTTGGGCGCGATGAGGTCGAGCACCGTCTTGCGCCCCTCCGGGTCGGAGCGTGTCGTCATGTAGCCCTTGGGCTTGTTCAGCAAGAGGTAGCGCGGAGGCGGTGGCGGGCCGAGCGCTTTACCGTCGACGCGAATCGCGTCTTGGTCGGCATCCGCCTTGGCGCCAATCTGCGCCACCTCGCCGTCTACGGTGACGCGGCCGGCTCGGATCAACTCCTCGGCCTTCCGGCGCGAGGCGACACCGGCCCGCGCCAGAATCTTCTGCAGCCGCTCGGTACTCAACTCTCTTCCGTCTCGAGTGACATTTGGAGGTCCGGTTCGCTTCCGAACGTCTCCTCGAACTCCTCGAGCGGCGGCAGATCGTCGAGCGCTTGAAGGCCGAAGTGCATCAGGAACTCTCGCGTCGTCCGGTAGACGAACGGCTTACCGACCACCTGGCGCCGGCCGGAGATCTTGATCAAACGCTTGTCGAGCAGCGTCTTGAGCACGCCGGAGGGCTGCACGCCTCGTAGCTCGTGAATTTCGGGACCGGTGATCGGCTGCCGGTAGGCGACGATCGCGAGCGTCTCGAGCGCCGCCATCGAGAGCTTGCTCCGCCCGGTGATCTCGAAGAAGCGACGGAGGTAGCCGTGCATCTCCGGCCGAGTGACCAGCCTGAGACCGCCGGCGACTTTCTCTAGAGCGACACCCCGATCGGCTTCACTCGGGTAGCGCGCCAGAACCGAGTCGAGCGCCTCCTCAGCTGCCTCCTTCTCTTCCTCGCTGAAGACCTCGAGGAGCTTCGAGCGCTTGAGCGGCTCGGACGCGACGAACAGAATCGCCTCGAGCGCGGCTTCCATCTCGGAACGTTCGATCAAGCTTGAACCGCCTCGAGCTCGTGGGTTTGAATTTCACGCGTCGTTCGGTAGAGGACCACCTCGCCGCCGTCGCTCTGATGGACCCGGATGAGGCGCATCCGCGCCGCCTCGAGGACGGCGAGGAAGGCCGCGACGATCTCTCCGCGGCTCCGCCGGCTTCGCAGGTCGGTGAGTAGATCGAACGGCTTCCCGCCTTCGAGACATCCCAGCAGACGCTCGAACTGCTGGCGCACCGAGAACGTCTCTCGCGACAGGTGGAACGGCTCGGGATGCTCCTGGTCGTAACGCACCAGGACCTGCTGGAACGCCTTCAGGAGGTCGAAGAGAGACACCTCTTCCAGATCGATGGCCTCGGTCTCCTCGGCGTCGGGCATCGGCTGCGGTCGACGTGTCCAGACGCCGACGCGCAGGGAGTGGATCTCGGCCAACGAGTGGGAAGCGTCCTTGAGTTTTCGGTATTCGAGCAACCGCTTGACCAGCTCTTCACGCGGATCCTCGGCCGGCTCCCCGTCGACGGTCCGCGGACGCGGCAGGAGCATCCTCGACTTGAGCTGAATCAACACCGCCGCCTCGTAGATGTACTCGGCCGCGATGTCGAGGTTCATCTCCTCCATCAGGCTCAGGTACTCATGGAACTGATCGCAGACGACGGCCACCGGGATGTCGCCGATCTCGACCTTGTTGACCTTGACCAGCTGAAGCAGAAGGTCGAGCGGCCCTTCGAAAACCGGAAGCTGAACTCGCCACGCGGCGGGCAGCGTCGGGGCGACACCGGTCAACTGCTCACCTCGGCGACGTGCCTTCGATAGTCGAGGTGCATCGAGGAGCGCACCGCCTCCATGGTCTCTTGCGCCCGCTCTCGGGCCTTTCGCGAACCTTCGGTCACAATGTCCGTCAGCGTATCGCGATCAGAGATCAGCGCTTCGCGCTTTTCTCGAATTGGAGTCAAGTACTCGACCAGCTGATCGGCGATCAGCTTCTTGTCGTCGACGCAGCCGATCTGGGCCAGCAGGCACTGGCGTTCGACCTTCTCCTGTAGCTGGGGCGGCGAGACCAGCTTGTGGAAGTCGTAGAGGTTGCAGCTTTCCGGATGCCCGGGGTCCTTCCGCCGCACACGCCTGGGGTCGGTGAACATTCGAGTCGCCTTCTCCCGGATCTGCTCTTCGGTGTCGGCGAGGTAGATCGCGTTCTCGTAGGACTTGGACATCTTCCGACCGTCGAGGCCAGGAACCTTCGGGGTCGGGGTGTACAGCGCCTTCGGTTCCGGGAAGACGTCGCCGTAGTATTTGTTGAACCGTCGCGCCACCTCTCGACTCAACTCCAAGTGACTCGCCTGGTCCTCCCCCACCGGCACGAGGTGCGACCGGTAGAGCAGGATGTCCGCCGACTGCAGCAGCGGGTAGCCCAGAAAGCCGTAGGTCGAGAGATCTCGGTTCTTCATCTCCCGTCTCTGTTCCTTGTAGGTCGGCACCCGCTGGAGCATGCCGAGCGGCACGACCATCGAGAGGAGCAGATGTAGCTCCGCGTGCTCGGGCACCATCGACTGCACGAAGATTGTCGAGCGCTCGGGGTCGAGGCCCGAGGCGATCCAGTCCGCAACGACGTGCAGCGTGTTGTCCGCGACCTGCCGAGTGTCCGCATAGTCGGTCGTCAGCGCGTGCCAGTCGGCGGCGAAGTAGTGGCACTCGTAGCGATTCTGCAGCCCCACCCAGTTGCGCACGGCTCCGAAGTAGTTGCCCAGATGTAGTGGGCCGGTAGACCGCATGCCCGACAGCACAACCGCTTTCTGCGACACCTAAGAGTCCTCAGAGATGGATGATGAGCGAGAGTAGGGCGTAGATCGGCAGGACGAGGTACTTCAGCAGGTCCAGGAAGGCCAGGGCGAGCACAATCATAAAGCCGAATGGCCGAATCGCGGCGTATCGATAGGCCAACTGGGGAGGCAGCATCTGGAGCAGAATCTGGCCGCCGTCGAGCGGCGGGACGGGGATCAGGTTGAACACACCCAGGAAGGCATTGAGGAACGAACCGAAGACCAGAGTGAACATGAGCGGAAAGTGAGGCAGCTCGTAGGCGGCCTCGAGATCGCCGCTCAGGCTGGCGTAGGCCGCGTCGCGGGCCCCTTCGCCGAGCGTCTGCACCGCCACCCCGAGCGCCGCCATCAAAACTCCGGCGAGCATCAGATTCGAGAGCGGTCCGGCGAGGGTCACCAGCATGTGATCGCGCTCGGGATTGCGGAGCTTGCGGACGTCGACCGGCGTCGGCTTGGCCCAACCGAAGACCGGTGCCCGCGCCAGGAGGAGCATGATCGGCAGGAGCAGCGTCCCGACCGGGTCGATGTGCCGGATCGGGTTCAGCGAGATACGACCGAGCTTGGCCGCTGTGTCGTCACCGCACCGCGCCGCCGCCCACGCGTGCGCAGACTCGTGAATCGAGATCGCCAGCAGCAGCAGCAGCAGCTGCATGCCGCCGCCGAAGAGTAGGTTCTGGTCGATCTCCATCGAGCCCTCAGCCTCGAATGCGCGCGGAGACCTCACCCATCAGGAGCTCGTTGCGGGTGAGCACTCGATGCTCGATCAGGAGGGTCTTCAGCTGAGCGGCGATCGCGACGAAGTAGAGCCCCTGGTGCACGAACGCCGGCACCGCCTTCGTGTGCACGCCGCCTCCGATGATGAAGGTTGCCATCGCGAGACCCATCGCTAGCATCATCCAGGGGTACGACTCGTTCTTGAAGTCTTTGGTGAGTTGCACGGCGTCGCCACCGAGGTTGTTCTCGGCTACGGCTACCTTGATCGCTTTGCCACTGCCGATCAGGTAGAACATGATCCAACAGTGCGAGAACAGCAGGAGGAGCGACGAGGAGAGGCCGACCAGCATGTGCAGACCGAGCGCCTCCTCAGGTCGGATTTGGTAGCCGATGACACCCGTCGCTACGAAGCCGGCGGTCGCCATCCAGCCGATGATCAGGAGTGCTCTGCCCATCCGCTCATCCTACCGAGACCGGGCTCGACTCGCGAGACGATCTGCTCCCAAGTTTCGGCAGCTACCCGCGGCCGGTAGAGCTCGTCGAGACGGCGCTTTCCCGCCTCCCCCCTTTGTGTGGCGGCTCCGGCGTCCCGCGCCGCATCGTCGAGGGCAGTCGCCAACCTGCGCGCGTCTTCGGAGGGCACCAGCCAACCGGTCTCGCCGTCGACCACCACCTCCGGAATGCCGCTCACCGCGCTGGCGATCACCGGAGTCCCGGCCTCCATCGCCTCGAGCACCACCAGGGGCATGCCCTCGTAGATCGACGGCACCACCAGAGCCAGGGCATCGTTGAGCAGAGTCCGCACCTCCGCGGCCGATTTCCGCCCGCCGAAGCGCACCCGCTTCCCGAGAGACAAGCGCTCTGCAAGTGAGCGCAAGAAATCGAGATGCTCCCCGTCGCCGACGATCAGCAGCTGAGGCGAGCCCGCGGGCAGGTCGACGAGGGCACGCAGCAGGACCTCGACCCCCTTTCTCACTCGAAGGCGCCCCACGAACAGGAAATAGCCCGGCGCCTCGGTGGCCGCGGCGGCCGCGGCGACGTCGAGTCCGCCGGTCACGTTCGGCAGCACCTCGATGTCATCGACCTGATAGTCGCGCCCGACCTCGAGCGCCGTCGCTCGGCTCGGAGTGAGTACGAGGTCGGCGAGCCAAGCGGTCAGGCAACCGAGCGCTACCTGGATCGGGGCCTTGAACCATTTGAACCGCAGTTCGACACCGCTCGGACGGCCGACGACCTCGTCGTTCGCGCGCAACGAGCGCACCGCACGGATCTCCTCCACGTAGCTCACCTGCAGCAGAGCAACGAGCAGCGTTCGACCGCCATGGAGGCCCCGAAGAACCGCGGTCGCAAAGGCCGCCAACGCCCCATCCGACTCGTGCACCTGCACGACGTGCGGTCGGAATCTACGCCAGCGTCGGAGAAAGGCGGGCAGCACGAGAAGCGGGAACAGGAGTTTGGGTCCCCGGGCGCCATCTCGCCCGCGCCCCAACACCTCGACCTCATGACCGCGTTCACGGAGGCCGGCGGCGAGTTGCAGTACCTGTTCGCCGACGCCCGAGATATCGGTCGGCGGCAGCGTATTGGCGACCAACAGGACTCTCATCAGCCCCCCGCCAGGCGATCGTGTCGATCGCCCTGCCGTTCCCTGAGTCGACGCAGCCAGTGGGAAGTGACCTCGTCGCGATCGCGCAGAAGTGTGCGGGCGTCGCCGCGAGCCTGCTCGAGAAGTTTCCGGTCACGAACGAGATTGGCCACACGGAAGGCCGGTGCTCCGGCCTGGCGCGTACCGGACAGATCGCCCTGCCCTCGTATCGTCAAGTCTCTCTCCGCCAGGCGGAAGCCATCGGTGCTCGAAACGAACGCTTCGAGCCGCTGCTCCGCCGGTTCGGTGAGTTCGCCATGGAGGGCGATGCAGAAGGAGGCCGCCTCCCCGCGCCCCACGCGACCTCGCAGTTGATGGAGTTGGGAGAGGCCGAACCGCTCGGCGCTTTCGATGACCATCAGATCTGCATCGGCGACGTCGAGCCCGACCTCGATGATGGTGGTGGCGATCAGCATGCGGACCGCGCCGGAGGCAAAGCGCTCGAGGGTCCTCCGGCGCTCCTCGGGCGGCGTTCGACCGTGCAGCACCGCCGGCGAGTGCGGCGCGAAGCGTGCGGCCAGCGCCTCCCCCCGTCGATCGATCGACGCAGCCGCCACGCGATCGCTCTGTTCGATGAACGGCAGAACGACAAAGGCCTGCGAGCCGCGCTGCAGGCGCCGCTCCAGCCATCCGTAGACCTTCCCGCTGTCCGCCTCGGCCACCACCCGGGTGTCGACCGGTCGCCGTCCAGGCGGCAGCTCATCGATCACCGACAGATCGAGGTCTCCGTAAACTGCCAACGCCAGGGACCGCGGGATCGGGGTTGCCGTCATCACCAGCAGATCGGGATGCTCGCCCTTCCCCTGCAGCGCACGCCGCTGGCCGACCCCGAAGCGGTGTTGCTCGTCGACCACAACCAGCGCCAGGCGTTGGAAGTCGACGCTCTCCTGAATCAGCGCATGAGTACCGACGACGATCCGCACCTGCCCCGAGGCGATCTCACTGCGCACTCTTGCACCGTCCTCGACGGAACTGGTGAGGAGACCCACCTGGATGCCCTCTGGCAGCAGCGCCCGTAGGCTCGCAGCGTGCTGCTCGGCCAGGAGCTCCGTAGGCGCCATCAGCGCCGCCTGTAGACCGCCCCGGGCAGCCGCGACCATGGCGATGACGGCGACAATTGTCTTGCCACACCCGACGTCGCCCTGCAAGAGCCGGAGCATCGGGCGGTCGGAGTCGAGGTCGTCGAGAATCTCTCCCGCGGCGCGTCGCTGCGCCGCCGTCAGCTCGAACGGCGGCACGGTATCGAGCAGCGCGTCGAGTCGCTCTCGGCTCGGGTAGCGGTGCTCTCGCCCTCGGCTCCTGGCGTCCTCTCGGGAGAGTCGCAGCTCGACCTGCTGATCGAGCAGCTCTCCGTAGGCCAAGCGCCGATGCGCCGGACTTCGCCGGTCGTTGAGCGCTTCGACGTCGACCTCCTCTTTCGGTCGGTGCAGATCCAGAAGCGCCTGCCCGAGGAGAGGCAGTCGACGTTGCCGGAGTAGCTCGGGCGGTAGGTACTCCGGCACGCTCGCCTGTAGCTCTGCCAGTTCGACCACCTGGCGCATGAGCTTGCGCAAGAGAGTTGCACCCAGGCCCTGAACCGACGGATAGATCGGCACAACTCCCTGCGTGGCCGCAGCCTCTTCGGGCCGCTCCAGGGTGGCGTTGAGTAGTTCCCAGCCCTCGCCCCGCTGCCTGAGCTCGCCGTGCAGGAAGTACTCGACCTCTTCGTCGATCTGGTTCGGCAGGTAAGGACGGTTGAACCAGAGCGCCGCAAGGCTCCCGGTCTCGTCCTCGACCAGGCCGCGAACGAGGCTCAGCCCGCGCCGGCGAACCCGCACCCGTCGAAGAGAACGCACCCGCGCTCGCAGCGAGAACCAGCCCGGTTCGACCAACTCCGAGACCGTCGACATTGTGCGTCGATCTTCGTAGCGGAGAGGTAGGTGGAAGAGCAGATCCTCCACCGTATGGTAGCCCTGCTCGGCCAGGGCCTGCGAACGCGCCGGTCCGACGCCTCGCAGTGCACCTAGCTCCGTGCCCAGCTCCACCGGCGGCTCAGCGCCGCTGCGACTCATCGCTCAGCACCAGCTCGACGAGCCCGAAACGGAGCTGGTCGCCGGCCGCGATGCGCAGCGGCTGGCCCGACTCGAGTCGCACCCCGTTCACGAACGTACCGTTGGTCGTGCCGATCTCCTCGACCACCCAGTAGGCTCCGTCTTTGAAGAAGAGCTTCGCGTGGCGCCGGCTACTCGAGCGGTCGGCATCAACCGGACTGAGGTCGATGTCGGGCTGCAGACCCGTGACCGGATCGCCTCGCCCGACCATGGTGTCGCCGCCCGCGCCCAGGGCAAAGCGATCCTGACTCGCCAGATGAACCAGTGCGAGCGAAGGCTGATCGGCCGGCTGGACGATCGGCGCTTTGGGAGCCTCCATCGCGCGCAACTGCGTGTCGGTCTGCCGTAGCCGTCCCGAAAGCTTGCGCATGATCCGGATCGCGATCTCGGGATCGCGCCGCAAGAGCTTGTCGAAGGCTGCGCTGTCGATCTTGACCAGCTTCGTCGTGGTGACGGCTCGGGCGGTCGCTAACCGCGGCAGCTCCTCGAGGAGCGACATCTCACCGAAGAAGTCGCCCTTTTCGAGACGTGCTACGCGGTCGCCCCCCTTGGAGCCTTCGCGCCGAATCTCCACCTCACCCTCGTGGACGATGTACATGTGGGAGCCGACGTCTCCCTGCGCAAAGACGACCTCTCCCGCCTGAAACTCGGCGAGAAAGCGTGCGGCGCCGGCCTTGTCGGAGTTAGAACTCATCGTCGTCGGCTTACCCCATCGTCAGCGTGCCGCTGGAACTGAGCGTCGCCTCGACGCCCAGCGTCAACGTGAAGTTCGGCTCGCAGTGGCCGCTGGAGCAACCCACAGCTATCGGCCAATCGGACACACGCTCGAGTTCGTTCAGCAGTCCCTGAAGGTCGATGTCGAAGGCACCCGAAGGCGCGGCATCGGCGACGTCTACTCTTCCCACCACCATGCCGCGGATCGAATTCAGCGTACCGGAGAGCCTCAATTGGGTCAACATTCTGTCGATCCGGTAGAGCGGCTCGTTGACGTCCTCCCAGAAGAGAATGGCTCCCTCGGGCGCAAGACGGTGCTCGGTACCGAGACCGGAGGCCAGCAGGCTCAGACAGCCTCCCAGGAGTGGACCCCGCACCTCGAAAGGACGATCACCGATGGGCTCCACGTCGACTCGGCGCGACGGCTCACCACGCAACGCCGAAAGTAGCGACTCTCGCTCCGCCTCCGTCTGTTCGCGGGCGAGCTCGACAGCCGCCATCGGCCCGTGGAAGGTCGCAATCCCGAGCTCGGTCGCCAGCCGATTCAAAAAGAGGGTGACGTCCGAATAGCCGACATACGCGCGAGGGTGCCGGGCAAGGAGTTCCCAGTCGATTCCGGGCAGCAGGCGCAGGACCCCGTGGCCACCACGAGCGAAGAAGATCGCCTTGACCTCGGGCTCGCTTGCAAGTTGATGGAAGGCTCGGAGCCGCTCCTCGTCACCGCCGGCGAAGAGCCCCTGGCGCGAGCCGAGGTTCTCGGCGAGTACCGGGTCGAAACCCAGCTCTCGCAGCCGGGCGACGCCCAGCTCGAGCGCGGCCGCATCGACCGGACCCGAGAGCGCGGCCACGCCGACACGGTCGCCCGCAACAACGGGCGGCGGCAGGCGCGTTTCGCGTGGGTGTTGGTTCGGCATCAGGTGGAATGTAAGAGCGCTGGAGAGCGACGTAAGCCGAATTCTGTTCCCCGCTGAGCGGGGCGGCGGTCATTCCTCTGGGACCGGCGTTGCCACCGGCCTCGAGCAACCTACCCGGGGACATCGAACAGGCGGGCCGCCCGTGTGTGTCCCCCTATTTGGTCTTGCTCCGCATGGGGTTTGCCTAGCCTCCCATCGTCACCGAGGGAGCGGTGCGCTCTTACCGCACCGTTTCACCCTTACCGAGAATTGCTCCTCGGCGGTCTTTCTCTGTTGCACTTTCCGTCGCGTCACCGCGCCTCGCCGTTAGCGAGCATGCTGCCCTGTGGAGTTCGGACTTTCCTCCCCTCCGCGCGAGGCGAAGGAGCGACCACCCGGCGCTCTCCAGCGCGGGTCTATTCTATCCGTTCGAGAGCGGGCTATTTCAGCCGGCGTAGCGCTTCGGTCGCGTCGGGGTGCCCGGGGACCCGTTCGAGCAGTGCAGCGTACTCCCGGCGCGCCATCGGCAAATTGTTGTCCTGCTCGTAGAGCTCGGCCACCGCGAACCGCGATGCGTCGTCGGCCGGGTCGAGCTCGACCGCTTTGGAGTAACTCCGAATCGCCTTGCGGCGCCAGTTGGGGTTCTCTCGTTCGCACCGCCCGAGAAGCGCGAAATACTCCGCCTTCGGGTCGACCCGCGTGGCGACGTAGAGCAGCTCGATCGCGTAGTGGTACTCCCCGGCATCCGCCATCGACTTTGCCGTCTCGTAGTTTTTCCGCGCCTGATCGCGCTCCTCGTCCTGTCGTTCCGAACCGACGGAAACCGGCCCCGACCGCGAAGAGACCAGGCCCGCCTCGACGTGGTAGTCGAGGCGCCGCGCATCGTCGCTCAGCGTCAGGTAGGCAAGCGTGGCGCGTTCGAAGAGCAGCTCAGGTCCGACCGCCAGCCCCTCGAGCGACAGTGTCTGGACGTGCGCAGGGTGCACTAGACGAGCGACCTCGACGTAGGCGTCATAGATCTGACGCTCGTTTGCACTCTCGTCGATCCCCAACAGCTCGTAGTGGTTCAGCTGTCCAACCCGAGCCAGCAGGTCGGCGATCCGCCGACGGTGCTCGGCGGCTTCAACAGCGACCGGCTCCGACTCGAGGCCCTCCTGAATCCGCTTCGACAGCCGAGCGAGCAGTTCGGGAGTCAGGATGTCGTCGCCATGCAGAAACGAGGACACGAGTCCATCCTAACCCGGCTCGGCGGCGCTCCAGGCGCGCGCCCTTTCGAACACGCGCACGCCGAGCTCGTTGCCGATGACCTGTTGAAGCTCCTCGAGGGAGGCCGCCTCGACTCCGGCGAGGCTTCCGAACTGACGGAGGAGCTGCCGCCGACGCCGCGGGCCGATCCCGGGAATCTCGTCCAATCGCGAGCCCAGCGCTCGCTTGCTGCGCCGCCGACGATGTCTGGAGACCGCAAATCGGTGCGCTTCGTCGCGCACCTCTTGGAGCAGGCGGAGGCCCGCGTCCGCGCGCGGTAGCCGAATGGGCTCGGGACGCGAGGGTAGATAGATCTCTTCTTCTCTCTTCGCGAGCCCGGCGATCGGCGTCTCCTCCACTCCGAGCGCCGCCAGCGCCTCGAGAGCCGCGTTGAGCTGACCCCGTCCTCCGTCGACAAGAATTAGGTCCGGCATCGATCCGACCTCTTCCAGCACTCGACGGTAGCGGCGTTCGACGGCCTGCTTCATCGAAGCAAAGTCGTCGGGCCCCTCGAGCCCCTTGATGTTGAACGACCTGTAGTCGCCCTTGCGCATTCGCCCTTCCTCCCAGACGACCAGCGACGCAACCGGCTGGTCACCCTGGAAGTTCGAGATGTCGAAGCCCTCGACGCGTCGCGGCTCTTCCGGCAGCTCCAGCGCTTCGCGGAGCGACTGCACCGCCTCCCGAGCCTTGGAGCCGCTGCGGAACCGGCGCCGAAAGGCGAGCTCGGCGTTGCGATTCGCCAGCGCAACCCGCTCCGCCTTGGGCCCTCGCGAGGGCATCCGCACGTAGACCCGCTCTCCCTTGCGCTCGCTCAGCCAGTCGACCAACGCCTCCTCGCCCTCGACCGGCAGAGGCAGATGGATCTCCTTGGGGATAAAGCTCGTACGGTCGTAGAGCTGCGGCAGGAGCTCGTCGAGCAGCGCCGCCGACTCGAGCTCTTGGCTCTCCTCCCAGAAGAGCTCGCGCCGGTCGAGCACCTGGCCTCCACGCATGACGAGCACCACAACCGCCGCCTTGGTACCGCGCACCAGGCAGCCAAAGATGTCGACGTCGTCTCCACGCACGGACGAGAGCTTCCTTCGCTGGCCGATCGACTCGATCTCGGCGGCGGTGTCGCGTAGCCGCGCCGCCTCCTCGTACTCCAGGCGATCCGACGCGGCGGTCATCTCCCGGCGCAGACTGCGCATCAGTTCGTCGTTCCGCCCCTCGAGGAAGAGCCGCGTCGAAGCGCTCGCCACCGAGTAGTCCTCGAGGGTCGTCAGGCCGTCCACACAGGGGCCGAGACACCGCTTCATGTCGTAGTACAGGCACGGGCGCGGCAGCCGCCCGTCGATCTCGATGCTGCAGACTCTCACCTGGAAGAGCTTCTGGACGAGCTTGATCGCCTTGCGAGCCAACCCGCCGGGAAGGAACGGCCCAAAATACTGCGCGCCGTCGTTGCGAATCCTCCGGGTGAAAACGATCCGCGGATACTCGTCCGCCGTGAGCTTGAGGTAGGGGTAGGTCTTGTCGTCGCGTAGCAGGACGTTGTAGCGCGGCCGCTTCTGCTTGATCCAGTTGTTCTCGAGGAGGAGCGCTTCCGCCTCTGAATCCGTGACGACGAAGTCCAGGGCGGCGGCGTCGGCGACCATGGCGGCCAACCTCGGCTCCTGGTCGGCCGCCAGGTAGTGGACGACCCGCTTGCGAAGCGACTTGGCCTTGCCGACATAGAGCGGCTGTCCGTCGACCCCGAGAAAGACGTAAATGCCGGGCCGATCGGGGAGGCTCCGGATGCGTTCCTCTACCTCGGCGCGCATTCTCGACCCGTCGTCTCGTCAGCCGGAGATGATCTGGAGCTCCTTGAGCTCACGCAACTTGTCGCGCAGGACCGCCGCCTCCTCGAACTCCAACCGCTTGGCCGCCGCCTTCATCTCTTTATCGAGTCGCTTGATGCGCTCCGACAGCGGTAGATCGGGGTCCTCCGCGACCTCGAGCTGCGAACTACCTTCGCCCGGCGGAGAGAAGTAGTCGAGGTTGCTCATCTGCACGAGCGGACTGTGGATGTCCTTGAGAATCGTCCGCGGCTCGATCCCGTGTTCCTTGTTGTACGCGTCCTGCCGCTCTCGCCGGCGGCCGGTTTCGTCGAGCGCCCGCCGCATCGAATCGGTCACCTTGTCGGCGTAGAAGATGACTCGCCCTTCGATGTTTCTCGCCGCGCGGCCCGCCGTCTGGATCAACGACGTCTCGCTACGCAAGAAACCCTCCTTGTCGGCGTCGAGAATCGCCACCAGCGAGACCTCCGGTAGGTCGAGGCCCTCTCGGAGCAGGTTGATCCCGACCAAAACGTCGAATTCGCCGCGGCGAAGGGCGGTGATGATCTCTACCCGTTCCAGCGTGTCGACGTCGCTGTGGAGATAACGCACACGCATGTCGAGCTCGGTGAAGTACTGCGTGAGCTCCTCCGCCATCCGCTTGGTCAGGGTGGTCACCAGGACCCGTTCGTTTCGCTCGACAACCGTTCGAATCTCGCCGACGAGATGATCGACCTGACCGCGTGCCGGATGCACTTCGATCACCGGATCGAGCAAGCCGGTCGGACGGACCACC
The DNA here is from genome assembly GCA_965212505.1 of Candidatus Multivoradales bacterium. GTDB lineage: Bacteria > Acidobacteriota > Thermoanaerobaculia > Multivoradales > JAHEKO01 > JAHEKO01. The sequence continues at coordinate 1,759,078 of OZ243123.1, read as the reverse complement.
TGCTCCACGAACACGCCGCCGGTGCGCTCCAACTCCCAGGGGCCCGGAGTTGCCGAGACGTAGAGCCGCTGGCCAACTCGCTCGTCGAACTCTTCGAAGGTGAGCGGGCGGTTATCGAGCGCGCTCGGCAGTCGAAACCCGAAGTCGACCAGCGTCTGCTTCCGCGACCGATCGCCATGGAACATGCCGCGCACCTGCGGAATCGACTGGTGACACTCGTCCACGATCAGCAGCCAGTCGTCCGGCAGGTAGTCCAGCAGGGTCGGCGGCGGCTCCCCAGGAGAGCGACCCGAGAGGTGACGAGAGTAGTTCTCGATGCCGTGGCAGAACCCAATCTCTCGCAGCATCTCGAGATCGAAACGTGTGCGCTGCTCGAGTCGCTGCCGCTCGAGGAGCTTCTCCTCCTGCTCGAGGACGGCGAGCCGCTCCTTGAGTTCGGCACCGATCGTCTCGATGGCCTTGAGCAGCTTGTCGCGAGGCGTCACGTAGTGGGTCTTGGGGAAGATGCCGATCCGGTCGACCTCTTCCAACTCGTCACCCCGCAGGACATCGAAGCGAGTGATCCGTTCGATCTCGTCGCCGAAGTACTCCACCCGGACCCCGCGCTCCTCGTAGGCGGGCAGGACTTCGATTACGTCTCCGCGCGCCCGGAAGCTTCCGGGGTGCAGGTCGAGCTGGGTTCGCTCGTACTGCATGTCGACCAGCGCGCGCAGTGCCGGCTCCATCCCCCGGTCGTCGCCCTTGCTGAAGAAATAGAGCATGCCGTAAAACGACTCCGGCGAACCGAGACCGTAGATGCACGACACCGAGGCGACGACCAGCACGTCTCGACGGTCGAACAGCGCCTTGGTGGCGCGCAGTCGGAGACGGTCGATCTGCTCGTTGATCGTCGTCTCCTTCTCGATGTACGTGTCGCTCTGCGGCACGTAGGCCTCGGGCTGGTAGTAGTCGTAGTACGAGACGAAGTACTCGACCGCGCTGTGAGGGAAAAAGCTACGAAACTCCTGAAAGAGCTGCGCGGCGAGGGTCTTGTTGTGCGAAAGGACGAGCGTCGGCCGATTCACCGCCTCGATAATCTTCGCGACGGTGAAGGTCTTGCCCGAGCCGGTCACGCCCAGAAGCACCTGCTCCTTGTCACCTCGCTCGATGCCCTCGACGAGCTGCTGGATCGCTCCCGGCTGATCGCCCTGGGGCGAATAGGGAGACTCCAGTCGAAACCGATCCATCACGCGACGGCCGGCGACGCTTCGCCCGGACCTCGCGCGTCGACCGGCGACGGCAGCGTCTCCTGCGGCTCGTCGACCGGTTCCTCGAACGGCGACGGGGCCTGAGCGATCCTCTCGAGCGCCAAGGTCGCCTCCAGAATCTCTTCGCGCGAGACACTCCCCTTGCCCGCCAGCGCAAGCGCCGACTGCAGATCCTGAAGCCCATTCATGTCGATGCGACCTTCGATCACCGCGTTGGACGCGCCGTCGAAGGCTCGACGGAGGCGCTCCTCCTCCTCGTCGGAGATGTCCGGCGGAAGATTGGCGAGAATCTGTTGAGCGTTGGTCTCGAAGGCCCAGATGAAGAGATCTTTGGCCTTGACGATCAGCAGCAGGAAGCACAGAGCCCCGATCAACACGGTCGCTCCGCACCCAATCAGCACCGGCCGGCTACACCCCTTGAGCGCAGCTGGGTCCTGGGGCGCGGCATCAAACGGCGAGGCGGGAGTGCCCGGCTCGACGGTCGCGCTATCGTTGACTTCGCTGTCTGGTTCCTGCACCGCTCGCTCCTGCATGTTTCCTATCATCGGCGGCGGAAGCGGGCAAGGGACAGTAGCCGACGAAACCAGAACAGGAGTGATCTGCATGCAACCGAGACGAGTCACCGCCCTCTGCCTGCTGGCGCTGGGTATCTGGGCACACCCCGGCGTTTCGCAGGAGACCCTACCGACTCCCTACACCGCGGAGCAGATCCGAGACGCCTTCCCGCTCGGCCTGGAGATCGTGACCCGTACGTGGAACGCGGAACAGGAGAGCCTCTCGAGAATGACGGTCGAGAGCTGGAGCGCCGAGGCGGCGACCATTTCCGATCAACCGGTGGACTCGGCGGGCGCTCCAACGGGCGAAAAGAGCTTCGCCGAAGCGCGCTGGACCGACCTGCGCGACCACGCCACCTTCCCGGCCGCTTCCGCCAGCCGTGCACGCCACGTCGCAGAGACCGAGCTCGGACGCCTCGAGGGCTGGCTGTACCGAGTCGAGGCCGACGGCGACAGCACCACCTCAATGTTCTTCGCCGACCTCTACCCCGGCCCGCCGGTGGTCTTCGCGTCGAGGGTCGCCGGGGAGCTCGTCTTCCGCGCCGAGCAGATTCGACGGCTCGTCCCCGCCGGCTGACCTCGCCCGTATAATTCCACTGTGGAGTTCGACCCGCTGCCACCGCCAGGCAAGAAGCCGACACCTCGCAAGCCGTCTTCCGGAGACAAACCTGCGAAGCCGAAGCGCTTCCGCCTCTCATTGAGCCGGCATCAGCGACTCACCCTCTACTGGGTTGTGCCGGTGCTAGTCGTGGTGGCGATTGGCGCCATCGCCGGCGTGAGTCTGGCGGCCGTCATTCGAGTTCCCAAGGTCGAGTCGGTCGCGGATTTCGAGCCGGGGCAGATCACCCGGCTGTTCGACCGCGACAGCGCCGAGTTTGCGACCTTCGCTCGCGAGCGTCGAGTGCTGATCGCCGACGGCGAGGTTCCGGATCGCCTCGAACAGGCCGTTCTCGCCGCCGAGGACGCCAACTTCCTGCAGCACGGCGGGATCGACATCCAGGGCGTCGCCCGTGCGATGTTCAAGAACCTGATGCAAGGGCGCTACGCCATGGGCGGCTCGACCATCACGCAGCAGCTGGCGAGGAACCTGTTCCTTTCGCCCGAGAAGCGGTGGCGCCGGAAGGTTGAAGAGGCGTTTCTCGCAGTCGAGCTCGAAAAGCGCTTCAGCAAGCAGCAGATCATCACGCTCTACTGCAACCTGATGTTCATGGGACACAACAACTACGGCATGGCGGCCGCGGCGCGCTCCTACTTCGGCAAAGAGGTCGGGGAACTGAGCATCCCCGAGGCGGCGACACTCGCCGGCATCCCCCAGCGACCGAGCGCCTACAGCCCCTACCGCCGCCCCGACCTGGTGGTGAACCGCCGGAACTACGTCCTGCGACGGATGCGCGAAGAGGGCTTCATCACGCCCGAGGAGTTCGAGGCTGCGATCGCCGAGCCCCTCGAGGTGACGACACGCCTTCCCGAAGAGGAGATGGCGCCCTACTTCGCCGAGGAGATTCGGAAGTACCTCGAGAACCGGTACGGCAGCCGGGGGCTGCTCGAACAGGGCTTGCAGGTGGAGACCACCCTCGACACGACGATCCAGGCGAGTGCGGAGGCGGCGCTCCGCTCAGGGCTTTCCCGACTCGACCACCTGAAGGGCTACCGGGGCCCACTCGAGCGCCTGGAGGTCGAAGACCTCGAGGCGGCGGAGCTCCCCTCCTGGAATCGTCTCGATCTGCGGACGGGGCGATGGAATCGTGGCATCGTGCTCGAAGCCTCGGGCAACACCGCGCAGGTCAAGCTCGGTGGCGAGACGTTCGAACTGAGCGCCGAAGGGATCAAGTGGACAGGCAAGAGCGCCCCGCGACAGCTCCTCGGGCGCGGTGACGTCGCCTGGTTCCGGTTCGCCGACTCAGAAGAAGACGGGGCCGAGCGGCAACTCGTCCTCGACCAGGAGCCCGAGGTCGAAGGCGCTGTGGTGGTGATCGAAGCGGCCACCGGAGCGATCCGCGCGATGGTCGGGGGCTGGGACTTCCAGCGCAGCAAGTTCAACCGCGTTACTCAGGCGCGCCGACAGGCGGGCTCGTCGTTCAAACCGTTCGTGCTCGGCGCGGCGCTCAAGATGGGCTACACCCCGGCCGACACGCTCTACGACGCTCCCGTCGCCTTCCCCGGACTTCCCGACGAACCTCCGTACAGCCCTCGTAACTACTACCGTCAGTACTACGGCATCTCGACCCTCCGAAAGTCGATCGAGGACTCCTACAACGTTTCGATGGTCAAGCTCATGGACCTCGTCGGTGCACAACAGGTCATCGACTTCGCGCAGAGCTCAGGCATCGAGTCGGACCTCCACCCCTACCCCAGCCTGGCGTTGGGCGCGGTCGACCTGAGCCCTCTGGAGATCGCGGCGGCCTACGCCGTGTTTGCGAATCAGGGACTGTTCGTCAAGCCGTACCTGATCGAAAGCGTGCGCGAACCGAACGGTGGCCTCTTGGAACAACATACGCTCACCGCACACAAGGCGATGGACCCCGAGGTGGCGTTTGTGCTCAGCCATACCCTCGAAGGCGTCATCGACCGTGGAACCGGCGGCTCGGCCAAGCGCCTCGAGGCTGCGCTCGCGGGCAAGACGGGTACAACCGACGACAACGCCGACGCCTGGTTCGCCGGCTTCACACCCCGCCACTCGATTCTCGTCTGGGTTGGACACGACGTGAAAAAGTCCATCGGGCGCAACATGACCGGCGCGACCGCCGCTCTGCCGATCTGGATTCAGCTGGTCGAAGACGGCCTCGAGGACGGCTGGATCAACCCCGCCGACGAGTTCATCGCCCCTCCCGGCATCGTCTTCCAGCCGATCGACTACCACACCGGCATGCTCGCCGGCCCTGGAGCCGAGACCGTCATCGACGAAGCCTTCGTCGCCGGAACCGAGCCCGCCCTGCCCTTCAACGCCCGCTGGAACCGCATCATGGAGCTGCCGTGGTACCAGCAGCTCGCCTTCTACGTGCCGAAAGCCGGCGAACGGATGCCCGACGGCGTCGCCGACTGGGACCCCATCATCCAGAACTGGGCGGCCGACTCGGAACCTGCGAACTGAAGGCGGGTTCGTGGCCGCTCAGTCGCGGTCGCGAACGCCTGCATCAAAACGTCGGCGCGAGCCGACCACCCCCAGCAGGGCGATTGCAAGCCACTGGGCGGCCGACTCGGAACCTGCGAACTAGAGGCAGCCCGGCAGTCGCCGCAACTAGCGCGACTCGCGCTCGGCGGCTTCGCGCAGCTCTCGCGTCTCGCGCCGGAAGCGGTCGAGCTTCTGATCGACCCGGGTGAAGAGCGCGTCGTTGTGGTGCGTGAGCTCCTGAAGCCCCTCGCGCATGAACGACTCGAGAAACTCGACCCGCTCACGCAGCTCGCTCACGTCGCGGATGTAGTCCTTCTGCACCGAGTGGAGATCGCTCACGATCTCGTTCTGCACGGTCTGGAGATCCTGACCGAGCTCGTCGAACCGCTCGTGGAGCTGCTCGAGATGTGAGAGGACAACTAGGTTGAAGATCCGCTGCCGATCCCACAGATCCGCCTGTGGCGACCGAACGATCGGCCGCAGTAGCTTCTTGAAACCGACGACGAGCTTGCCGACAAGGCCCGGCCGGTGGCTCTCCTGAGGGAAGACACGGTCTTCCTTCCAGAGCCACTGCCAGTCCCGGATGTCGTACGTCTTTCCCGAGCGAAAATCCTCAATCGAAGGCTCTCCGGAGTCCGCCCCGTTGGCGGGCCCCGGAAGCTCTTCGTGCGGAGGAACGCTCAGCCGACCCGTCCTACTCTTCGGCGACGACCTGAACGGTCACTTCGGCGCTGACGTCCGAGTGCAGCTCGATCTTCACCGAATGGTCTCCGAGCGTCTTGATCCCACCTTCGAGATCGATCCGCCGTCGATCGACGTGGACACCCGCGTTCTCGAGCGCCTCGGCCACCTCGGCAGCGGTCACCGACCCGTAGAGGGTCTCGGACTCGCCGACCAGCTTGGCGATCTTGATCTCGGTACCTTCGATCTGCGCTGCGAGCTCGGTGGCCTTCCCGCGCTCCTCCTCGTGGGCGATCTCGATCTTCTTCTTCTGCTGCTCGAAGACCTGGAGGTTGCCCGGTGTCGCCTCAAGGGCAAACCCATTCGGGAAGAGATAGTTACGCGCGTAGCCGGGCTTGACGTTGACGACCTCGCCACGGGCGCCCGTGTGCAGGACGTCTTGCATGAGTATCACTTGCATCCGTCCGTCTCCTAGTCCGAAGTGAAGGGCAGCAGCGCGATGTGGCGAGCGCGCTTGATCGCCTGCTGCACCATCCGCTGGTGCTTGGCGCAGGTGCCGGAGATCCGCCGCGGCAGAATCTTCGACCGCTCGACGATGTACTGCTGAAGGAACTTCACGTCCTTGTAGTCGGCCGTGTTGATCTTGTCGGCGCAGAAGCGGCACACCTTGCGGCGGCGCATGAATACCTTTTTCTTGCGTCCCATGATCGTCTCCTACTCTGCCGAGGCGGGGCGCGCCTCGACGGCCGCCGGAGCGGCCGCTTCGCGCCGCCGCAGGCGTCCTTCGTCCATGCGGACGGTCAGAAAGCGAAGGACCTTCTCGTTCTGATGCATACGTCGCTCGACCTCGACGAACGGATTGTCGCCGTCGACGTCGACCTGAAACAGGACGTAGTGCCCTTCGTTGAGCTTGTTGATCTCGTAGGCGAGCCGGCGCTTGCCCCAGCTCTCCTCCTTGGTCACCTTCGCACCCAGCGAGGTGAGGAGTTCTTTGTACTCGTCGCTGACAGCGACGGTCTGCTCGTCGGACAGACGAGGGTCCACTATGAAAACCAGTTCGTAATCAGCCATGCGATCGAATGAGCCTCCCTATGGCCTGGAATCGGTCCCCGCTTCAGCGCGGGAACAGAGAGGTAAGTAGGAACGGAACACTGTGCACGCACAGGTCCCGGCGTTGAAGCGCGTATTTTACGCGAACCGGGCGGGAACTCAAGCCTTCAGTGAGCGGCTCTCAAGGCTGCGCGAAGGATTCCACGGCGGTAGAGGTCCCATGAACACAAGGGGGATCGGTTCGCGCCCGAATGACAGGAGACCAGGCCAGCAGGTCCGCATCAGAGCCGCGTGGCTGCCTTGCTCTCGAGCGAACGGGTGGCGGGCGGTGGTTCTCCAGCCTCCTGCTCAGCCTTCTATGCGTGGCAGCACCGGCGGGCGCCAGCCGCGCCGAGACAGTGAGCCCGCACGACTCGCTTTCCGAGCCGTGCGCCAGCTGCCATACGGAGAGCACCTGGAATGAGCTTCGCGAGCCCCTTCAGTTCGACCACTCGGTCACCGGATTCGCCCTACGATTCGGCCACGCCGGCGCCCAATGCGCCGACTGCCACGGCTCTCTCGTCTTCTCTCGAGTCGGTACAGCCTGTGCGGACTGCCACGAGGATCCTCATGCCGGCAACCTCGGCCAGCGCTGCGAGACATGCCATGCACCCAAGGGCTGGGAGAACCGGCGAACGATCTTCGACCTGCACAGCGCCACTCTCTTTCCGCTCACTGGCGCCCACCAGAGTGCCGACTGCTTCGCGTGCCATCGGGACGAACCGTCCCTCAGCTTCGCCAGCACGCCTACCGACTGCTTCGCCTGTCACCGCGAGGATTACCTCGCCACCCGACAGCCCGATCACCCTCGCTCAGGCTTCTCGACCCGGTGTGCCGGCTGCCACTCGACGAACTCGTGGCAGGGCGCCCAATTCGGATTCGGCCCCGACTTCGATCACGACATCTTCTTCCCGATCACCGGCGCTCATCGTGGCCTCGACTGTGAGAGCTGCCACGCCAACGGGTTCGCCGGCACCCCGACCACCTGTATCGGTTGTCACCAGGCAGACTACGACGCAACCGTCGACCCGAATCACGCCACCGCTGGCTTCCCAACCGACTGCGAGAGCTGTCATGACACGCAGAGCTGGCTGGGAGCCACGTTTGATCACGACCAGTTCTTCGCGCTGACTGGCGCCCATCGAGGGGCATCGTGCGAGTCGTGTCACGCCGACGGCCTCTACGCCGGCACCCCGACCGACTGCGTCGCCTGCCACCGCCAGGAGTACGACGCAACCACCGAACCTCAGCACGCCTCGGCAGGATTCTCCACCAACTGCCAGAGCTGTCACGACACTTCGACCTGGGAGGGCGCCGTTTTCAATCACGACACGGTCTTCGCTCTGACCGGCGCCCACCGAGCGACCGACTGCGAGGCCTGCCACATCAACGACACCTTCGCCGGGACTCCCCGCGACTGCTATGCGTGCCACACGAACGACTACAACGGCACCACCGACCCCAACCACCGCGCCGCCGGCTTCCCTACCGCTTGCGAGGAGTGTCACGACACGACGAACTGGAACAACGCCAGATTCGACCATGACCAGTTCTTCCGACTCGACGGCGCGCATGCGCGCGTCTCCTGCGACTCGTGCCATGCCGACGGCTTTGCCGGGACGCCCACCAACTGCTTCGCCTGTCACGCAACCGACTACGAGCAGACCACGGATCCGAACCATCGCGCCGCGGGCTTCCCCACCACCTGCGAGGACTGTCACGACACGTCGGACTGGGAGAACGCCGACTTCGACCACGACAAGTTCTTTCCGATCTCGAGAGGGCCTCACAGCAGGATCGCCTGTGCGGAGTGTCATGTGGTCCCAAACAACTTCCAGGCGTTTGAGTGCATCGAGTGTCACGAGCACAACCGAAACGACATGAATGACGAGCACGACGATGTGGCGGGCTATATATGGGAGAGCCTGGCCTGCTACTCCTGCCACCCAGATGGGCGCGAATAGACGCGCGACGCTTTCGATCGCCCTCCTCGTCGCTCTCTCCCTGAGGGGCGCCGCCGGCGCCGAGGAACCGATTCGCGTGCGCTATCGATCGGCGGACACGGTCTATCTCGACGCCGGACAGCTACGAGGTCTGGAGGTCGGCGGCCGACTCTCAGTGACTCGGGGAGGCCTGTCGATCGCGGAGCTCGAGGTGAGCTTCGTCGCGGAGCACTCGAGTTCGTGCCGGGTTTTGGTCGAGTTCGACTCGATCAACCCCGGCGACCTCGCGACACCACTGCTGTCCTCAACAGGTTCGCAACGAGTGCGGCCGACCCAACCCTCCGCTCCGCTTGTTGTCCTCGAACGTACCGGTGCACGGATCACCGTGGACGGTGGTGAGAGCGTCGGCTTGAGCGTCGGCGACCTTCTGGACGTTCTGCGCGGCGGGCGGCCCATCGGCAAGCTCCGGATCGTCAGCGTCTCGGCCTTCGCCGCTGCCGGCACGATCGTCTCGGAGTCCGAGTCCATCCTGATCGGCGACGGCGCGGCACTCGAGCGCGCCGTGTCGAGCCGCCTGGCCGAGCCGGCACCAGCGGAGCTGTCGCGCCCCGCCTCTCCCACAACGGCGCTCGAGACTTCCCACGCCCCCTCGTCCGGCAAACCCAGTGCTCTGGCCCTGACGGTCGATCCAGTCGTCCCCCTCCAATGGCAGCCGCAAGGCCGCCCTGAGCCACCCCCCGAGACCACGGTCACCGGCACACTCAACCTGGGCTGGGAGATGTTCCAGGAGCCGAGCCCGCTCGAGAGTTCAGAGAATCGCCGATCCGACGCCCGTCTGAGCCTGAGAGCGCGTCATCTCGGCGGCCGACCGTACGAGTTTCGAGTCCGACTCGGCCTCGAGCAGAACGACACCGGCCGCTTCGGCGCCGACACGGCCAGCTTCGATCGCAACCGGCTGTACGAGCTGTCGCTCCGCTACGACCCGCCTCAGGGCCGGTTCGCCTACCGGCTGGGACGGCTGCCGTCGAACGCCTTTACCGGAGTGGGCTACCTGGACGGACTACTCGGCCAGATGGCGCTCTCGTCGTCGATCGAGGTCGGCGGGTTTGTCGGCTCGGACGCGCGCACACCCGAACTCGATCTCGCCGGGCAGCGTCACAAGCTCGGCGTATTCGCTCGTTTCACCTCACCGACGACCGACTCAGCACTCCCTTGGGAGATCGTCGCAGCGGCGATCCAGGAGAACGGCGAAGCCGACGTCAGTCGGCAGTACGCGACCCTGCAGGCGCGATACGACAGAGGTAAGCGATGGTCGCTCTTCCAGCGAGCCGAGGTCGACATCAACACCGGGTGGCGAAAGGAACTCACGCAGAGCACCGTGCAGCTGTCGAACCTCTCCCTCGCCGCAACCGGCAGATTGACGAAGAGCGTCCGACTCGGCCTCTCTTACAGCCTGTTCGAACAGGTCCGAACAGAGGAGACCCGAGCCCTGCCGGAGACACTCTTCAACGATTTACAGCGGCAGGGCTTTCGCGCCACGCTGCAGTGGGGCAAGCCTCGTGGCCTCAACTTCTCGCTCAGTGGGGGCTTACGGAATCAAGAGGGTGAGCCCGGCTCCACCGTCTCCTACGGCCTCGCGGTTCGGCATCCTAGAGTCAGTGAGCGACTGGGCATCGGCCTGACACTCAACGCCCTCGGTTTCTCGAATGACACAACCGAGGGCTACCTCTTGAGCCTGCGCACCTCGAAGCGGCTGCCTGGCGGCCATCAGCTGGGCGCAGTTCTCGGCACCCGCCACTCCGCGATCTCGGCCTTCGACGGAACTCCAGAGAGCGAAACCCACTGGCTGCGGCTCAGCGGCTGGTTCGAACTTCCGCAGAGCCTCTTCGCCACCCTGGGCGTGGAAACCACGGGGGGGGACGAGCTACGGGGCACTCGAGTCCGACTCGGCATCGGATACCGCTTCTGAGGCAACGAAATTGAGCGAAGCGGCACTCACCTGGTCGGTCGCCCTGGCCATTGCAGCAGGCATCTGGCTCCCCTACTACGTTCGGTTCCGCCGGCGCATCACCGTCGACGCGGCCCGCAAGGAGGAAGCGACGGCGTTGCGCATCGACAGACCGATCGCGCAGTACCCGTACGTTGACCCGTTTCGCTGTGCTGGGTGTGCCACCTGCATCGAGGCATGTCCGGAGGGAGACGTGCTCGGCATCGTCGGCGGCACGGCGGTCATCATCAACGGCTTTCGCTGCATCGGAATCGGAGAGTGCGAGACCGCATGCCCGGTCGAAGCGATCGAGGTCGGTCTGGGAGACCTCAGGTCGCGTGACGACGTGCCGCTGCTCGACGAGCATCTCCAGACCAACCTTCCGGGCGTCTTCGTCGCTGGGGAGCTCGGAGGCCTCTCGCTGGTCAGCAACGCGGTACGCGAGGGTCGCAAGGTTGCGGACTACGTCGCGATCGAGGTCAGCACCGAGGGGCCGGCAGCGGCCGGCATCCACGACTTGGCGATCGTAGGCGCGGGCCCGGCCGGACTGAGCGCCGCTCTGGCGGCAAAAGCCGCCGGCCTCTCCTATCTCGTCTTTGAGCGCGCGAAGGGGCTGGGAGGAACCGTACTGAACTATCCGCGCCGCAAGATGGTTCTCACCCAGCCGGTCGAGCTGCCCCCGTGGGGCCGCCTTGCCAACAGTGCCTACGAAAAGGAGGAGCTGCTCGGCCTGTTCGAGAACCTGGTGGAAGAGTCGGGACTCTCGATCCAGTTCGACGCTTCGGTGCGGACCATCGCAGCCGAAGGTGACCTCTACCGAATCGAAACCTCCAAGGGGACGTACTCGGCTCGCCGCGTTCTGCTCGCCCTCGGGCGTCGCGGCCGGCCACGAACGCTCGGCGTCCCGGGGGAAGAACACGCGAAGGTCACCTACAAGCTGATCGACGCAGACTCGTACTCCGCCTGCTCGATCTTGGTGGTGGGCGGTGGCGACAGCGCCGTCGAGGCGGCGATCGCGCTCGCTCGTTCCGGCACCAATCGGGTCGCGCTGTCCTACCGGAAGGACCGACTCGTGCGGGTCAAGCAGCGCAACCACGAGCTGGTCGAACGGCTGATTTCCGACGGAGCGATCCACCCCCTGTTCGGGACCCAGGTCCGCAAGATCAACTCGCGCACGGTCGAACTTCAGAGCGGTGACAACGTCCTGAAACTCGAGAACGACTACGTCCTCGTGTGCATCGGTGGCGTTCCCCCCTTCCGCCTGCTGCGGGAGATCGGCGTTCAGTTCGGCGGTACGGAGGCGACGTGCGACTGAGCGCCCAGCGCTCCAAGGGCCTCCTCCTAGTCGAGAAGGCGAACGCCGGCGGCCTGCGGGCCGAGCTCGATGTTCTCTGGCAGGTGCTCACCCGCCAGCCAGACGGTTCGCTGCCGGTCGAGTCGCTCGAGCAGCTGGACGGCGGCCCGATCGAGCCCCTCCTGGGTCGAGACATCCTCTGCCGAACCCCAGCGAACCGACGCCGCCTCCGTTGGGCGTGTCCGCCAAACAACGAGCGGCACCCGCAGCTTCTCCAGGAAGCCGCGGACCGCCACCGGCGCCAGCTCGCTCGCGTCCGCTTCGGGCTCGCCGACGATCAGCAGAACCGCTCGGCGGCGGTTGCTGCCACTCGCCGTGACGCCAGCGACCGCGACCGCCTCCGCGAGCCTCTCGGCACCTCGCAGCTCGTCCGGCGGATCCGTCTCAGTGATCCAACGCACCAGGTTGCCGAGCGCGGAGGCGGGCGGGCGCGAGAAGGGAAAGAGCCGGTAGCCAGCCGTCCCGTCGGACTCCTCCTCGGCGACCGGCCAGACCATTCTCAGTTCCCAGTCTTCGCTCGCAAACGGACGCGCACGACGCCACGTTGCGCTCGGCAGCGCCTTCCTCAGGTTCGCTTGACGAACCTGGCGAAGGTCGCCCACCGAGGACAGGCTGCGCACGACGACGATCTCGGCTCGATCGGACTCGACGGCGACCACCGGGGCCGACTCGCGGGAGGTGGTGAACCAACCGTCGAGCTTCTCCACCGGCGGCAGCTTCCGCCGCCCGTCGAGCCGAACCGGCACGACCGTGAGGCCGGTAGAGACGCTATCGAGGTACTGCCCACCAAAAGCGGCTTCGGCGCTCGCGACTCCGCCGGCGCCGAAGTCGATCTCAGCTCGCACAAAGTGCAGCTGCTCAGGATCGAGATCCGGCAGCTGGATCGATTTCGGGTCGACGACGTCGACCGCCACACCGTCGAAAGTCAGCCGTACCGAGGAGGGTTCCAGCCCTTCGAGACTCTCCCAGTGCAGCCGTGCGATCGTGCGACGCTCCTCGCCCGCCGGATCGATCGTCAAGCTGGCCGCAATTGGCGGTCGAGGCAGATTCACACGCTGACGGGTCCTTCCCAACTCGTCGCCCGCCTCGTCGTAGGCGATCGCCTCGACGACGTGAGGCGCGAGCGGGCCGAAGTCCCAAGTCGTCGCCCAGGGCTCTCCTTCGAGCGTGGCGACCGAAACACCGTCGACCATCAGTTCGACGCTCGCGACGGCGTCACTCACCGCCACGGTGATCGTGTGAGTGCCGAAGGTCAGACCGAGGAACAGGGTGACAAAAGCAATCATGATTGGGAGTGATCCTCCATGAGCTCACGTCGTTTGCGAGGGGCGCTCACACTCCTCTACGCGATCGCCTTCGGGGCGTTGGGCTACTTCGCTTGGGCGGGCTCGGCGTACTACCTGACCCCCGTCCTCGAACGGCCTCGTCACGAGCTCTACTGGTTGTATAAGCCAGGCGGCACGCTGGGACTCGCCTTTGGAATCGTCGGCGCGTCGCTGATGATCGCGATGCTCCTCTATTCCGTGCGCAAACGAGTCGCCGGACTTCGACGCTTCGCACATCTCAAGAGCTGGCTCCACTTCCACATCTTCTGCGGTGTGGTGGGCCCGCTCTTCATCGTCCTGCACAGCTCTTTCAAGGTCCAAGGGCTCGTCTCCCTCAGCTTCTGGTCGATGGTCGTCGTCGCCCTGAGCGGTTTCGTCGGGCGCTACCTGTACGGACTGATTCCTCGGGCTCGATCGGGCGACGAGTTGACGCTCGCCGAGGCGACAGATCGAATCGAAGGTCTCAGAGAGCGGTTGCAATGCGATTTCCATCTGAGTGACGACGAACTCTCCGAGCTGGCCGCCATCACCGGTTGGGGTCTCGGCGGCGATCGGCGCAGAAAGAGCCTGCTCACGACCTTGATGCAGCTTCCATTCCATGGACTGCTGGTGAGGTTGCGACTCCGGCGACTCGCTGGCGGCATCGACGGCCCGGGTCGCAGCGTCGCCGGCGATCTCGGACGGAACCTCGCCCGTGCGGCAACGCTCGAGCGCCGCGTCCGTCTGTGGGACGAGGGACACCGTCTCTTCTACTACTGGCACCTCTTCCACAAGCCGTTCTCCATCATCATGTACGTGTTCATGGCGATCCACATCGCAGTCGCCGTGGCCACCGGCTACGGGGGCTTCTGATGGGCGAACTGCGGTCACCGGCGCTGGTCCCGGCGGCTCTCCTGTGCGTTTTGCTCTCGGCATCGACCGCGTCGGCTCAGATCTCCCCGGGAGCGTTGAGCCGGCCTCACCAAGAACTCGACGGTAGCGGCGACTGTCTGAGCTGCCACCGAACCGGCGAGGGCGTCGCACGCCAACTCTGCCTCGACTGTCACAAAGCCCTCGCGACGAGGATCGAGGCGAGCCTCGGCCTACATGCTCAGGCCGGCTACGACGCCTGCCAGACTTGCCACATCGAGCATCATGGCCGCGACTTCGAGTTGATCTGGTGGGGCAAGGCGGGAGTCGAAGCTTTCGACCATGGGCTGACCTCCTTTCCACTCGAAGGCGCACACGCGGCGTCGAACTGTCGCGACTGTCATCGGGCCGAGCGGATCGTGGATAAGACCGTCCTCGAGAGCGAGGGGGTCGATCTCGCACGAACGTTTCTCGGGCTGTCAGCCACCTGTCTGGGCTGCCACTTCGACGAGCACCGCGGTCAGGTCGAGCCCGACGGTTGCTTCGACTGCCACACCGCCGACGCCTGGAGCCCTGCGACGGCATTCGATCACGACTTGACGGCATACCCTCTGCGCGGCTCGCATCGCACAGCTGAATGCCGTGGCTGCCACCAGACTCGCTCGGCGGACGAGCCCAGCCCTCTGGACGGCGGGCTCGACTTCTTGGACTTTGCAGTCGCCGAATTCGCGGAGTGCACCGCCTGCCATCAAGATGAGCACGGAGGGCGGCTCGGTAGCGCATGTCACGAATGCCACTCGCCGCTCGGCTGGTCGCACTTCGACGCCCGGCGGTTTGATCACAACCTGACCGCGTTTCCGCTCGAGGGCGCACACGCGGCGGTGACCTGCCAGGCCTGCCACCCACCTGGCGCTGGACTGCGAGTCGAACGCTTCTCGGCCTGCACCGACTGTCATGCGGACCCTCACCTTCGTCAATTCGAGTCGGCCGAGGACTGCTCCGACTGCCACACCATCGACGGCTTTCTGCCGACGACCTATTCGATCGCGGCCCACCAGGAGAGCGGCTACGTCCTCGCTGGCGCTCATCTCGCGACGCCGTGTGACGCGTGCCACGCCGAGGCGCCGTCGAACAGCCTCCTGCCCTCAGGTGAGTTCGGCAGCCCCGGCTGGGCCTTGCCCGCACCTCTGCCAGCCCTCACGCACCAGTTCCGATTCGAGTCGACCGCTTGCAAGGACTGTCACCTCGACCCACATCAGGGTGAAGTGAATTCCTGGATCGAGGCGACGGGATGCGAAGGCTGCCACCAGCTCGAAAGCTGGCGTCTGGTCACCTTCGATCACGACCAAACGGCACTTCCTCTACGCGGTGGGCACTCCGTTCTCGCCTGCGCCGAATGTCATGCCGCGACCGGCGACAAGTCGACAACCGGTGTCACCCTCAACCAAGCGCAGGCCGCCTGTTTGACCTGTCACGACGACCCTCACGACCGTCAGTTCGCCACCGCTACGGCCAACAATCGATGTGCCTCGTGTCACGCGTTCGACGACTGGACGGCGCCTCTCTTCGACCACGACCGAGACGCAGCGTTCGCCCTACAAGGCGCTCACCGCGGAGTTTCGTGCGAAGCGTGCCATCCGGCCGAAGAGCGCGACGACGGGTTGCTGATCCGCTACCGACCCCTCGGCAGCTCCTGCGAGAGCTGTCACAGCCCAACAGAAAGGAGCACCTCATGAGATTTCCTTGGGACCCGTTCAGCCGATTCGCGCCGAGTCGCCTCGGGTTGGTCGCTGGAGTCGCAACCGCCGCGATCGCCTCAATTACCGTATTTACACTCCGGTCGTCCCCGAGAGAGGACCCTCCGCATTCGCAGATGAGCTCCGCCGAGGCCGCCCGTACGTCGACCTGGGACGAACTCGCCAAGGCCCACGGCTGGTCGAAGCCTCGAACCGAGCTCTCGGAACGCCGGAGCGCCGCCAAGCGCTACCTCGAAGCCGCAGACTACCTTCGTGCATTCGACGCGGCTTCAGAGGTACTCGCTCAATCGCCAAACGACGTCGACGGCCTCTACGTTCACGCGGCCGTCCGGGCGCAGATGGGGCAAGGTCGACGCGCTCATGCCCTTCTCGACCAGGTACTCACGGCGGACCCGACCTACCTGAACGCGTTCGTGCTTCGCGGCATGCTCTACCTCCGCTCTGGCCAGCGAGAGACGGCGATCGCTACCTGGGAAACAGGGCTCGGCCTCGCGAAGAACGGTCATTCCCAGCTCGAGCACATGCTCGACCTGGCGAGAAGCGGCCAATTGGATGTCGGCTCCTAGCACTCCGCTCCTCTTGGTCTCGGGCTTGCAAGCAGTTCGCCTCGGTGCCCGGCCGACGCCGGCGCCACCGCCGCATGACCGAAACAAGTCGCACCGCCGGACGCCACGAGGACCTGAAATTGGTACGCCGGCTCCTTCGAGGAGACCGCGAGGCGTTCGACCGCTTCTTCGAGGAGAACGCGCGCGGCCTCTATCGATTCGCGCTCAGTCGACTGCGATGGAACGAGGAGTTGGCCCGAGACGTCGTTCAGCAGACGCTCGTTCAGGCGATCGAGCGCATCGAGACGTATCGAGGCGACGCGTCTCTGTTCACCTGGCTCTGTACCTGCTGCGTCTACGAAGTTCGGCGGCAGGCAGGCAAACGTCGACGGGCTCCCATCAGCGTCGAACTCGACGACGAAACATCGGAGAGCTGGGCACTGTTGAACCCCGCGCACGCTCTCGAACGGCGAGAAGCCGCTCACCTAGTGCACGCTACACTCGACGTGCTGCCGTTCGACTACGGCAGCGTCCTGGAGTGGAAGTACATCCTGGGTTGGACCACGCAAGAGATCGCGACCGAGCTCGGCGTCAGCCAGAAGGCCGCGGAGTCGCGTCTGACTCGCGCCAGACTCGCCTTCCGCGAGCATTTCGACCGCCTCTGCGGCGACGGTTCCTGGAGACAGCTCCCCAGCCGCAAACTCTCCAAGGGTGCTCCGAGTACCGCGAACGAGAACGATGAACGAGATCAACGCTTCGGATAGGTGGAGCGCCCGAGACGAGGAGCGGTTGAGCGCTCTTCTCGAAGGCGAGGCGGCTCGCCCAGGGCTACCGCCCGAGGTCTACCAGGCGGTCGAAGCGAGCTGGCAACGTCGGGTGCATGAGACGCGGTCGCGAAGGCGGCGATCGGCGTGGGCGGCCGCAGCGGGACTCTTGTTGGCGCTCACCGCCTACCTCTGGTTCGACAAGACCCATTCGCCTCCGACCGTCGCGACGATCGGGGCGACCGCTTCAAACGCAGCCATCGACGGGGCGAGCGCAGTCGCTGGGACCGAGGTCCTCGCCGGCTCGACGGTGACCACCGGCTCGAGCGGCGGCGCCCTTCTGCAGCTCGACGGTTCGGCGACCCTGCGTCTCGCCCGCCAGGCCGAAGTCGAGATGCTCGAAGCGGGTCGGGCTCGACTCGTCGCCGGAGCCGTCTACTTTGATTCGGGCGCACCGACCTCCGCCGGCGACGGCCCGGCTCTCTATCTCGAGACTCCGCTCGGTGTCATTTCCGACATCGGCACCCAATTCGAGGCTCTCGTAGAGGGCTCCACCGTCGAGGTTCGAGTGCGAGAGGGCCGCGTGGAGATCGAAGCCAAGAGCGGCTTGCTCAGGGTCGACTCGGGCGAACAACTCGCTCTCGCCACGAGCGGTCCACCCTTGAGGAGCGCCATTCCTATCTATGGCGTCGCCTGGGAGTGGGCGGAAACTCTCGGCCGCCCCTTCCCTCTGGAGGGAAGGTCGCTTCACGACTTGTTCGCCTGGGCCGCTCGAGAGACGGGTCGACGCCTCGTCTACAGCTCCGACCAACTGGCGTCCGATGCTGCCGCGATCACACTCCACGGCGACGCCGTCAGAGGGCTATCCCCTTTAGAGACAGTCGACCTCGGGCTCGCTGGAAGCGGGCTCACAGCCCACGTCGTCAACGGCGCACTCCAAGTGTCGCGGGCTACCGCACTCGCGGGCAGCTAGCGTCGTCCCCTCAGTTTGACCAGCGAAGTCCAGCCGTCGGGTGGAATCCGACCCATTCGAGAGCTCGCCGGTCGAAACTCACCGTCTCGCCGTCCTCGGTCACCTCGAACGCGAACTCGAGTCCTCGTACGTTGGCCCGGTCGTAGACGTTCTGTAGGTTCACGAACGCTTCGAGAGAGCTTCGGCGCAGCGCCCAGCGCCGCGCAAACCGCAAATCGAGACGGTGATAAGCGCTCAGCCGATCAGCAAACAGCGGCCCAAGAGTCGCTATGCCTTCCGTTTCGTCTTCCGATGACTCCGGCCTCAGGGTGATTCGGGTCGTCGGTCGACCACTGCGGTACTGCCCGACCAGCGCGAGACTCCAGGCGCCGCGCTCGTACCCAGCTCCGATCGAGAAAACCGAACGCTGGTCATTGGATCGAGGGATCCAGTCGCCGGCAATGCGGTCCTCGGAGTCCGAGCGAGCGTAGGCGACCCACCAGTCGAAGCCAGGCGCCGCGCGCTGTCGGAGGAGCAGCTCGAGCCCGATCGCGCGCCCGACTTCGGGCTCGATCTTCACCCGATCGTTCTGAAACTCCGGAAACGGGCTGACCGGCTCGAAGAGGTTTTCGAAACGGGGCCGCGGGTTCTCGATTCTCTTACTGTAGAGCTCGACCCGCAGTGACGCTCGTGCCGGCAGCTCTCGCTCATAACCGAGCACATAGTGGGTCGATCGTTCGGCCCGCGAGAACTCGGTCTCGCCGTCGAACACCTGCAGTTCATGGGGACGCTCCGCCTGGCCGTACCGGCCAACGGACGCGCGGAGAACCTGCGATGAGGTCAGCGTCCACGACGCGCTCAGTCGCGGGCTCCACAGCTGGTCTCCTGTGTGGGAGTAGTCGTCCCAACGGAGACCGACCTCTACGGTCAACCGGTCGCCCCACCGGTACCGGCTCGAGAGGTAGGCCGACGTCTCGTCCCGCTCGAGACGATCCTGGAACTGGAGGAGGCCGGAGGGGACGGTTCGGATTCCAGCGAGGGGGCTTTCGAGCTCGAACTCGTTTGAGTAGCTCGTCCGCGTCACCAGCTGCCGATAGTGCCAGCCGAATCGAAGATCGTACTTCGGCCGCCATAGGTCGACGTCCTGGCGCAGGCTCCTCAGGTCGGTCTCCCGCGCGTCCGAGAGGTTGAGTTCTCTCGCGGCGAGGTCCTCGACCGCGCTGCGATCGGCAGTCAGATCGCCAAGAGCCGCAACGGTTTCAATCAGCGCTGGTCCCAGAGTGCGAACGTGCGACAGCCAAGCGTAGTGATTCCGGTAGCGAGTCTTATAGTCCCGCAGAAGCCCTTCCCGCTGATTCTGAAAGGTCAGAACGTCATCGGCGAGCAATAGATTGAAACGCACCACACCGCCGCTAGAGAGCTCTCGACGAAGCCGGCCGACAAAGTCCCAGTAGTCCGGACTCTCCTCGCGCTCGGGAAGTGTCTCGACGGGATCGGAGGCGCCGATCCTGCCCGAGGTCAGCCACGACCAGGCGCCGATTCGATCGCGGTAGACCCCACGCGCGTCGAGCGTACTGACAGCGACCTGGAAACGGCGCGCGTCCGAAACGACCGGCGTCAACTTCAAGACGCCGCTCATCCGATCGCCATAGCGAACGGGGAAGCTCCCATTCATCAGGTCGAGTCGTCCGACCGCTTCCGGCGGAACCAGACCCAGTGTCGACCCTAGGTCCTTGAGATGAAACGGCTCAATCAACTCGAGGCCGTCGAATAGGATCAAGGTCTCGTCCGGACGCCCACCGCGTAGACCACTCCGAGCCGAGGTCTCCAACCCGGCGACACCCGGCAGAACCGTCAGGCCGCGGAAGAGATCCTCTGAGAGGCGCGGCAGACGCAACGTTTCTTCGCGATCGAGTCCAACGGTGGGAGCGAGCGTCTCTTCGTTTCGTACGGCCAGTTGGCTCGGCCGAACCGTGATCTCATCGAAAGCCTCGGGGTGTCGAACCGGCGTGTCGACCGTCTCGCTCTGGCGCCCGGCTCCTCGCGCCGGCGCGATGACAATCGCCCCACCGGGCCCTTGGCGAGGTATCAACTCGTGCGGCGCCAAGATTTCGGCAAGCGCCTCTCGCAGCGACCGGGCTGCGGGCTCGGAGACCACCCTCATGTCGGGCCGAACGACGCGGCTGTTGTAGATGAGTGGCAACCCCGCCTCGCGCAGGAGGCCCAATGCCTCTTCCAGCCTCTTGCCCTCGAGCGACGGGAGGCTGGCCTGCGCCGCCGTCGTAACGAGTAGAGCCGCCACGACCAGGCAGCGGCTCACTCTCGCCGATCGGGAACCCAGTCGGTCTACGGAGGCGTCAGTCGGAGCGTCTGGCGGTCTATCCATCTTCCTGCGAGCAGCTCCCAAGAAGCGGCGTGGGTTGATGATAGCGAACCCCTGGGCCGGTGCTGTTCCTCCAACCGGAATACAACTCCGTGGGGGGCTGTCGGCCGCGCCTGCGAGCCCGGTCGCGCAACAGCTGTAAACTTCCGGAGCAACCTTCCGTCCCAGACAACCACGGAGGACTCATGATCCCAACTGCCCCTTTGAGGCGCCTTGTGACGGCGGCACTGGTGCTCGCTCTGGCCTGGACGTCGTCACTCCACGCCGGCGACGGCGTCTTCGCCGCCAACTTCGGGACGACGACCCTGAACACCGGCACCAGCTGCCCGGTGAAGCAGTTCCCGACGTTCGAGTCGATCGCACCGATCCCCGGCTCCTTCCCACCGCCTCTCAGCGACTTCCTGCCGGTGTTTTGCACCCTCCAGGTGACCCGCGATCAGCAGGGCGTCAAGAAGGCGAAGGGCACGTACACCGCACAACTGCTTGTCCGTGACAACGAAACCGGCCTGGTCGAAACCCACGACATCGACTCGGGAACGTTCCGCACCGGTCGAGGGGGCTTCGCAGACTGGCAGATCGAAATTCCACCCGACCTCATTTTCGCGGACGGATTCGAATCGGGGAACACTTCGGCCTGGTCGTACACCCGAACGGACTTCAGCAACAAGAAGAAGGCGAACAACGTGGCGCTGAGTTGCAGCGCCGCCCGCAACAACTGACTATGCGCTACCGCACCTCGCTCCTCCCATGCCTGGTCGCCGTGAGCCTGACCCTCATCGCCCATGGCGCTCGAGCGCAACCGCCAGCGACACCCACCTTTCCCGATCTGCCCGAGGGCGCTCCTGCCGGGACCGGCATCATCCAACCCTGCATGGAAGAGCTCGAGGGCTCTGTCCGCTGCGGCCGCTACCGAGTCTGGGAGAACCGTGAGGCGCAGAGCGGTCGGACGATCGACCTCGGATTCGTGATCGCCGACGCCCTGGATCCGGACTCGCGCCACAGCGACGCGATCACCTTCTTCTTCGGCGGCCCCGGCAGCTCGGTGATCGACGCCTCTCCCTTCATCATCCCGGACAGCGAGATGCGGAAGCAGCGCGACCTACTCTTTCTCGACTTTCGAGGCGTCGGCGCCTCGCAGCCGATCGACTGTGACGTGCCCTACCCGGGCGGCGTCGAATCTCGGTTCGAGAACATCTTCCCGGTCGACCACATCGAGGCCTGCCGCGATCGCCTGACCGAGCGAACCGACCTCCGCTTCTACACCTCCGAGAACAACATCGACGACCTCGAAGAGCTACGCGGCTGGCTCAACTACTCGACTCTGAATCTGAACGGCGGCTCCTACGGAACCCACGAGATTCAGGTCTACCTGCGGCGGTATCCGGACTCCGTGCGGACGGCGGTGATGAACGGCGTTTCGCCCATCTTCGAGCACGGCTACCTGAAGCACGCTCGGGGGCTTCAAGCCGCACTCGACGAGCTGATCGCCGAGTGCGCCCTCAATGCGGGCTGCGCGGACGCCTACCCAGACTTCGGCGCCACCATGGAGCGCGTCCTCGGGCGGACGCGCACCGATCCGCCCGAGGTTCAGATCGAAGGCAAGACCGTTCGGTTCGGACGTGGGGCCCTCGGCTACGCCCTGCGTGGCCTTCTCTACCGACGGGGCGCCGACGTCCCGGCCATGGTCACCCAGGCGGCCAACGGAGATTGGCAGCCCCTCGCCAGCTACTACCTCGCACGCACCGGCTGGGTGGCCGAGCCGGGCGGCGAGTCGGGAATGCACTTCTCGGTGATCTGCGCCGAGGACATCAGCCGCGTCGACGACGAGCTGATCGCGCGCGAGACCGAGGGGACCTTCCTGGGCGACTTCCTGATCAATGGCTACAAACGGGCGTGCGAAGTTTGGCCCTATGCGCGGCTCGATCCCACCTACTGGGAGCCGGTCAAGAGCGACGTGCCGTCGCTCTTGCTCTCCGGCAACCGCGACCCGGTGACGCCTCCGTCAGGAGCGGTCGCCGTCGCCGAACACCTGTCGAACAGCTTCCACATCGTCGTGCCGGGAGCCGGACACGGCGTCGGGGGGCCGTGCATCGGCCAGATCGTCCGCCAGCTGTTGGACTCCGCCTCGGTCGAGAACCTAGACGCTTCTTGCGTCGAAGAGCGGCCACCCGTGGAGTTTGCGCTCCCCGAGGCGGGCGCGTCGCCCTAGCGGGCTACGGCAGGTCGAACTCGAGCGGCCCCAGATCGATCCGCCCGGGTGGTTCACGCCCGTCGAGGAACGCAACAATCGCTTCGAGGATCTCCGGCGAGACGACCAGCAGATCGTCGTCGTGGGAGCCGCCATCGACAACCAGGTGACGGCCGTTGGCGAAGCCTCCGAGCGCGTCGAGGCCGTTCTCGACCGGAGTCTTGCCATCGAGGGAACCGCTGACGAACAGAACCGGAACATCGGAGACGACCGGCTCGCGGAAGTCGTCTCCAAGGTCGGCTACGGGCCAATGCGGACAGCTCGCCCAGAGGCTCCAGCTCCGGTTGCCAAGCAACGACCCCGGAGTCTGCTCCTGAATCAGAGCGCGCCGCTCCTCTGAGACTCCCGAGGCGCAGTCCATCGAGAGCGCCATCGCGGAGCGTCGATTGCCGCGCCGGCTCTCGAGCGCTCCCTCGGCGATCGCCGTCAGGTCGCCGCCGAGGACGGGTGCCGCCGCGGCCAGCAGTTCCTGAATGTCCTCCCGCTCTCCGAGGAAGTTGTTGGCCGCCGCCCGGAGCTCTTCGGGACCGACCACAACCGCCATCAACTCTCCGCTCTCTGGATCCTCGACGTCGATCGACACCGGGCTCTCGGTCAGCCGGCTCAGCAGCTCCCGGTACCGATCCAGAAAGTCGGGTACGGACGCGCGGGCCTCGGAGTCCGCCTCGATTCTCTCGACGACGCGCAGGAACGCCGCATCCACTCGTTCCGGTAGCTTGTACGTGTCGTCCGGTCCCTCGACCCCCGCCAGGATCGCTCGGTGCACACG
Organism: Candidatus Multivoradales bacterium; assembly: GCA_965212505.1. Lineage (GTDB taxonomy): Bacteria > Acidobacteriota > Thermoanaerobaculia > Multivoradales > JAHEKO01 > JAHEKO01. Next base: position 1,735,519 of record OZ243123.1, on the reverse strand, counting down.
ATCCGGGTACTCACGGAGGTAGGCGAGTCCCAGATGCGTGCCATAGCTGATGCCCCAGAGCGTCAACTGCTCTGCGCCGAGAGCGACCCGCAGCGCCTCGAGATCGCCCGCCGACTCGAGGGTGTTGAAAGCCGAGAGATCCACCGTCTCGCTCCAGTGCTCGTAACACTCCTCGAGGTAGGGGCGCACGGCGTCGCTTGCCACCTCGACACCCATCGGTCGGTCGAGCGGGTAGTCCCAGGATCCTGGGCAGACGAGATACGGCTCGGTACCCCAGGTCCCCCGCTGGTCGTAGGCGATCACGTCACCAAAGTCGCGCAACCGATCGAAGAGTGGAAAACGATCTCCAGACGCCGACCAGACACCAGAGCCACCCGGACCGCCCGATAGATAGACGATCGGCGCTCCGTTCGCCCCTTCCTTGGCCGGAAGCCGCACGTAGCGGACCGCGATCTTGGGACCATCGGGTTGGGCGTGGCGTTCCGGCACCTCCAGTCGGCCGAGTTCGGCGTCCACTTCGACAAGCTCTGGTGCATCGTTTTTCGTGCCGAACCGAATCGGCGTGACGGTCAGCGATCCACGGGTCACGGCGGGGCCGACCGGTTCGAGGAGCGGCTCGCTGCGACCGGACTCCCTTCCCGAACAGGCGAGAACCGAGAGCCCAACCGCGGCCATCACGAGAGCGGAGACGAACGACGTTCTGGACATCCCAACAGCCTGCCTCAAGAGCCCGGCACCCGTCTTGGACGAGAACAACCTCACCGGCGTTCCGACAGGCCACCAACAGGCGCAAACCGCCGACGACGTAGCGCCGTACCGATCAGACGAGAGCCCTTGAGTTGAGCCGGCCGCGCGGGTGCGAGCTCGCCGTCCGACACGCGACGACCTCCGGAGGTGAGGACGGCCGATCGAGCCCCTCCGGGCGTTCCCCTGGCGTCCAGGGAGAAATCGAGGAAAGGTGTCCAGAGTTCGAAGGGTTCCGAAGGGTGCGGCCGTCACACGGCGGGCGTACAGAGGGACGGCGGGCGTCTTGATCGCCGCGGCCTGGCTTCTGGCGACGCCGGTCGCCGGTGAACGTGTGCTGGTCTGCGGGTGGGACAGCAACAGCCTCGCTGAATACGACCCGGTCAGCGGAGAGGTCGTCGAATTGATCCCCTCCGGAGCGGGCGGCCTCCGACAGCCACACAGCGTCGTTGCCGGCGTCGACGGGCGGCTCTACGTCACCTCGGTCGGTAGCCACCAGGTGCTGCGCTTCGAGCGCGACGGCACCTTCGTCGACGCGTTTGTCAGCGCCCGCAGCGGAGGCCTTCAATCCCCTACGGACGCGCTGTTCCACCCGAACGGCGGGCTGCTCGTTGCAAGCTTCGGGACCCACGAGGTCCTCCACTACGACGGGGAGACGGGGGCGTTTCTAGGGGCGTTCGTCTCCGCCGCTTCGGGTGGCCTTCAGGGGCCCGAACAGCTGGTGATTGCCCCAGACGGCACACTTCTGGTCGCAGCCGGCGGGAACAGCGCCGTCCTCCGGTTCGACGGCGAGACCGGTGCATCGCTCGGCACCTGGATTGCGCCCGGAAGCGGCGGCCTCACGGACCCGCACGCACTGGTCTTCGGACCGAACGGCGATCTCTACGTTCCCGCCTTCGATGGCAACGACGTGCTTCGGTACGACGGCTCGACCGGCGAGTTCGTGAGCGTCTTCATCGCCTCGGGAGCGGCCGGCCTCAATCGACCACACGGCGGCTTCTTCGACGCCGACCAGGATCTGCACCTGGCCTCCTTCGGCACGAGCGAGGTTCTGCGCTTCGACGGCGAGTCGGGCGTCTTCCTCGACGCTCAGGTCGGGGTCGACGACCCCATCCAGTCGCCGATCGACGTCTACGCGATGAACGACGACGTCACCTGCGAGGCTGTGCGCAAGTTCAAGGTCAAGTGTCGCGCCAGCGGCAAGATGACCGTGCGCCCCAAGACCTCTCTGCCGGGCGGCTCCTCGCTCGTGATCGAAATGGCCGGCGTGACGCGGGTGCTTCGCGTCAAGAACAACGGCAACGCGAAGCTGGTCCGGCGCGGTCTCGGCGGCCGCCAGTCGGCCGGCCTCCCCGGCTGTGCCGACCGCTCGCGCACCCGAACCTGTGGGCAGCCGTAACGTCCGCGAAGCTACTGCGTGCGAGACCGGAGTCGCTCGGCAATCCCGGCCAGGGTCTCCCCTAAGGCCCTCCGACGACCGGCCGAAACCGTCTCCCCCACTTCGGAATCGTTGACCGCGTTCGCCAGAGACTCGAGACCGCCGGCGAGTTCGGCGTCGTGCGCGTCACTCTCCAACCGAGCCTCGGATCGATCGAGAGCGCTCGCAAGGTCCGCCATCAGGCTCTTCGGCAGCTCACCACTCCGCTCGAACTGGTCCAGATAGGCGCGGGCGACCACCGGCTCGGCCGGCCAACGGACACGGAACTGCTGCTGTGGGTTGAAGATCTCGTCCTGGTCGGCGAGCAGTGCCGCGGCCACCTCGTTCTCCGAAAGGAAATCGCTCGAGGTCAAGGCGAGCACGTCGAGGCCGCGCACGATCTCGGTACCGTAGATGCGCCCGGCATACCAATAGGTCGACCAGTAGCCCGCGAGCACCAGCTCGTCGGCGTTGAGCGGACCGCGATCGAAGTAGGCGATCTCGACCGGGTTGGCCGAGTCGGTGAAGTCGACGATCGAGAGACCGCCCTGGTACCAGGCCTGTACAAAGAGGTCCCGGCCGGGCACCGGAATCACCGAGCCGTTGTGGGCGACGCAGTTCTCCTCCTCGAGTTGCGGAGCCGGAATCTTGTAGTAGGACCGGAACTCGAGTTTGCCGTCGACAATGTCGTAGATCGCGTCGGCGCCCCAGGTGAGCGGGTCGTACGCCCGACAGCGAGGCCGGCCGCCCCCGCCCCACTCGTCGGTAAAGATCACCTTGGTGCCATCGTTGTTGAAAGTCGCCGAGTGCCAATAGGCAAACCCCGTGTCGACAACCTCGTCCATCCGCTGCGGGTTCAGAGGGTCCGTGATGTCGAACAGGATGCCGTTGCCCGAGCAGGCGCCGGCGGCGATGTTCTTCTCGGGAAAGACCGTGATGTCGTGGCACTGATCGGTGCGTCGACTCTCCTGGGTGTCGTCTCCGTGATCGCCACCCCGCCACAGTCCAGCCAGAACGCCCGTCTCCTCGTCAGCAAAGACCGCCGGGCTCGACACGATGCGCGAGGCGCTCGGGTTATCGACCGGGATCTCGATCACGTCGATGCGGAAGAGCGCTGTGCGCGTGTCGCCCGGTGACTCGTCGATACATCCGGCCATCTCCTCCTCTTCGCGCACGCCGCCAGTGCCCGAGTTGTAGACCACGATCTTGCCGTCGTCGTCGGGTCCGGTCACTACCGAGTGGGTGTGAGAGCCTCGGCAGGTCTGCACCGCGCCCACCTGAACCGGTCGAGTCAGATCGCTGATGTCGAAGATCCGTATGCCACGAAAACGATCGTTGCTGACATCCTCGCCAACCCCTTCGAGGCCACAATCGAGGCGTCCCCGCGTCTGCTCGACCGACATGATCAAAAGATCGCCGACGATCGAGACGTCTCCCTGCCCGCCGGGGCAGACGACCGAGCTGAGCAGCTCGGGCATTCCGTTGTCGACCAGCCGATAGACGTTGAAGCCGTGGTAGCTACCGGCAACCAGAACGTCGCCCGAGAACGCCATGTCGGTGTTCGAGAAGCTCAGAAGCGGTGAGCGTCGATTCTGATCCTCATCGTCCTCTTCTTCCTCGCCGTCCGCCTTCTTGTCTCCCTCTTCGGCCGCCTCTTCGCCTGCCGGCGCGTCGGGCTGCTCGTCCTCCGCCTTCTTCTCCTCCGGATCCTCCGGAGGCATGCCCGCCGGGTTCGCCGGGTCGAAGAAACCGGAGGGCTTCGACAGCGAGCCGACCAACTCGAGATTGAGGATCGCCTGCCCGGCGTCCTGAAAACCCGCCTCGAGGCCCGCACGGGGGTCGTCGGAGAGGCTGACCAGCAGTCCGTTCATGCGCTCGATCTCAGAGTTCTGATCGTTGGTCACGTCGGTGGTGAACTCGTAGAGCACCGGGTCGTAGGCCGAGCCCGGCTGCTTCAAGAGCTCCTCGACCATCTCCACCGCCCCCTCGTGGTGAGCGATCATCAGCTCGAGGAAGAGTCGATCGAAGGCCGTCCCCTCCGTGGCCGCAAGCTCGGCCATCTGCTCGGGAGTGGCCATACCGGCCATCTCGTGATCGGTGTGCATCGCACCGTGAGCGCTCGGATCGGGCACCGTCTCGCTCCGTTCTGAGAGCCACTTCTGCATGAACTCGATCTCGTCCTGCTGAGACTTCTCGATCCTTCCAGCCGCTTCGACGACCTCCGGTCGATTCGTTCGGTCCGCGACCAGGGCGGACATCTGAAGCGCCTGGTGGTGGTGAGGAATCATGTCCTGCATGAAGCGCACGTCGTCGTGCGTGTGGCTGGTGTCCGCGATCTCGATCGCTTTCTCGGCGGTCAGCTCCTTGACCGGCTCACCCGGAGCGCCGGGGTGGATGATCGGCACCTGGGCAATCAAGAGCGCGGGCGCGAGAAGAACGATCGCGCACGAGGCGACGAGTCGAGAGGGCAAAGCGATGAGAGCACGACGGAGGGTCATGGCCGGTTCCTCAGAGTCACGAAGTGAGACGGGCTGCTTCGGAAGGAGAGAGGATATCGCGTCTCGCCCACGGCGGGGCGAGATCGCGACGGTCCCAAACGCGCGTCCCGGCCGACGCGCGGCTCCTCTTGCGCCACTACCTGCCGACGAGTCCCGTCACCGACTTGATCAGGGCCTTCGAGTCGTAGCCGACTCCTCCCTTGAAGACGATCTCTAGAGCGCGAAGGTCCGTGATGTTCTCGTCCGGCCTCCCCCGCACCAGCACGAGGTCGGCCCGCTTGCCCGGTTCGAGAGTTCCGATCTCCTCGAGCTCGTCGAGATAGCGAGCCCCGTTGTAGGTGGAAATCCGGATCGCTTCGAGCGGCGTGAAACCCGCCTCGACCAGCAGCTCGACCTGCCAGAGCGTGCCAAAGCCGGCGATCACCCCACCGATGCCGGTCGGATCCGTCCCCGCAACCAGTAGCCCCCCGGCGTCAACAAATGCTCGTTGGAAAGCCATCTCTTTCCTCAGCGCCACCTCGTTGCGCGGCGAAGAGACTCGTCCCTTCATCGCTTGGTAGCGCGCCCGAGCCCCCTCGGAGAGCGACTCCAGGGCCGCCGGCGTCGGCCGCTCAGCACCGGTTCCGAGATCGGCGAAGACCGCCAGCGTCGAGGTGAGGGCGACGTCGGCATCCACCAGCTGCCGGATCAGAGCTCGAATCGGCTCCGAGTTCAGCTCCACTTCAGCCATGAAGCCGGCCGCGTCATGGAACTTGCACTGGTCCGGCGTCTTCCCTTCGACAAAGTCGGTCGCCGAGTTCAGGCCGTGCTCGAGGTTGTCGATCCCCATCTCTGCAGCCTCGGCGAACGTGACGGAGCAGAGATGTCCGGTCACTCGAAGGTTGTGCTGATGGGCCTCGTCGATCGCCGCCGCCAAGACCTCTCGGCTGATGAAGTTGTAGGCCTTGAACGACGTCGCCCCCTGAGCGGCCCAGAATCGAACAATTCGACGTGCCTCCTCGGGCGTCTCGATCGGCTCGGCCTGCTGGAAGAAGGAGCCCGGCCCCTCGAGGAAGGGCGCCGTGATGTCGATCTCCGGTCCCAGCTGCCGGCCTTCGGAGATAGCGCGACGAATCTGCAATTCGTTGATGGGCTCGACGGCTCCCGCCGTCCGCATGCGCGTCACGCCGTGAGCCAGGTAGAGACGTGGAAAGGCGATCGGCTGCAGATCGCCGTAGTGACCCATCTGCCCCCGATCGGCTGGGTAGAAGAGGTGCTCGTGCAGCATCACCAGGCCGGGTAGAGCGGTGAGACCCGAACCGTCGACGACCGTGGCGTCTGCAGGAACCGGCAGGTCGTGGCCGACCGCCTCGATTCGCCCGTCGCGGATGAGCACCGTTTGCGACTCCAACGCCGGCGCGCCATCGCCCGGGATCACTCGAATCCCTTGAATCGCGATCGACGCCGCGTCTGCCACGACAAACTCCTGTAGGTGCTTCGCGAGCGCATCGGCCCGCTCCGCGGTCACCGACAGTGTGAGCCACAGGCCCACGATGAACGTACTCCAGAATCGCATTCCTCTCCTCCATCTCGAGAAAACGCCGGTCGTGAAGCCGAGTCGGCGGTTGTCGACGAGGGGACGCAGCAATTCCAGAGGGAGTTCGGTAGTCAGCGAGCGGAAGCTCTCGGGCGGGACGGATTGCAGCGTCCTGTTGCAAACCTGCAGCGAAGCGCTCCGGGCTTGTGCTCGCCGGGTGCGACCGGCTACCCTCCCCAGATTACGCAAACCATTACGCACACACAGGAGCTTCCCAAATGAGCGGAACCACAAATTCTCTCGCCATCATCCTCCTCCTCCCTCTGCTGGGCGCCTGTTCGGAACCGGCCCCGGAGGTCGCACCAGAGGCCGTCGAATCGGAAGCTCAGAGCGAGGTGCTCGAGGCGACCGCGGCCGATCCGGACCGCTACGAACTCGTCGCTGAGACCGATCGAGCGCGTGTGGTCCGCATTCAGTACGGCCCGGGCGAGGAGTCGGTCATGCACTCGCACGGCGACCACGTCGCCGTCTTCCTGACCACAGCCGACAGCGAGTTCCGCGCTCTCGACGGCACCGTGGAGGCACTCCAGGCCGTGGCCGGGAGCCACCTATTCGTAGCCGCCGGAGCGCACCATCCGCGGAACCTCGGCGACACGCCGTTCGAGGCGGTGGCGATCGAGCTCAAGCCCTCGGACTCCTCTGCCGACAGCGAGGCGACCGAGACCGGCCCCGACTCCACGGTGGTCGACTCGGAGCACTACGTCACGGAGTTCGAGAACGACCGCATTCGCGTGGTGCGCGCGACCTATGGCCCCGGTGAGGCCTCGGCGATGCACTATCACCCCGAGCACATCGCGGTCTCGATGACCGACCAGCACTTCGAGTTCGAACTCCCGGACGGCAGCACCCAGGAGATTCAAGTGAAGGCGGGCGAGCACATCGTCGCTCCGGCCGGACAGCACCTGCCGGAGAACCTGACCGACGAGACGGCGGTCGTGATCATCGTCGAGTTCAAGAGCTAGCGATCGACCTCATCGAACAAGAAAAAGGGCGGGGCTGCGAAGCCCCGCCCTTCGTGTGCAGATGCTAGAACCGCCCTACAGGAGCGGCGCGAGTACCAGGGCGACAACTGACATGAGCTTGATCAAGATGTTCAAGCTGGGACCAGCGGTGTCCTTGAAGGGATCGCCGACCGTGTCGCCGACCACCGCGGCCTTGTGGGCATCAGAGCCCTTGCCGCCATGGGCGCCGGTCTCGATGTACTTCTTGGCATTGTCCCAAGCGCCGCCGGCGTTGGACATGAAGATCGCCATCATGACGCCGCTTGCGGTTACGCCGGCGAGCACGCCGCCGAGGGCAGCCACGTCGTAGAAGCCGACAACCACCGGCACGATGACGGCGAGCAGGCCCGGAGCGACCATCTGCTCGATGGCGGCCTGGGTCGAGATGTCGACGCACTTGGCGTACTCCGCCTCGGCCTTGCCCTCCATGAGGCCCGGAATCTCCTTGAACTGACGACGCACCTCTTCGATCATCTTGAACGCGGCCTCACCAACGGCCTTCATGGCCATCGAGGAGAAGAGGAACGGCAGCATGGCGCCGAGGAAGAGGCCGCTCATGACCTTCGGGTCCGCGACGTCGATGCTCTCCAGACCGACGGTGGTCCGGAAGGCGGCGAACAGGGCCAGAGCGGTGAGCGCGGCCGAACCGATCGCAAAGCCCTTGCCGATCGCGGCGGTGGTGTTGCCGACCGCGTCGAGCTTGTCGGTGCGCTCGCGCACCTCGGGCTCGAGCTCGCTCATCTCAGCGATGCCACCGGCGTTGTCGGCAATCGGGCCGTAGGCATCGACCGCCAACTGGATGCCGGTCGTCGAAAGCATGCCGAGCGCCGCGATCGCGATGCCGTAGAGGCCCGCTGAACCGTAGGCGATCGTGATCGCTCCGATCAGAACGATCGTCGGAAGTGCCGTCGAGCGCATGCCGACACCGAGCCCGGAGATGATGTTGGTCGCCGAACCCGTGAGGCTGTCGTTGGCAATCGTCTGCGCCGGCTTCTTCTCGGCAGCCGTGTAGTAGTCGGTGATCATGCCGATCAGCACACCACCGGCAAGACCGCCCACCGTCGCCCAGAAGACGCCCGAAGCGTCGAAGACGACGCCAGCGATGTTGTACTCGCCCTTCAACATGTACTGGCAGGTGAACCAGATCGCCGCCAGCATCACCACCGCCGAAGTCAAGGTACCGCGATGCAGAGCGTGCCCAGGGTCGCCCCCCTCCTTCGTCTTCACCAGGAAGGTGCCGGCGAGCGAGATGACGATGCCCAAGCCGGCGAGAAGCAGCGGCAGGAACACAAGCTCGGGGGTGTAGACGTCGCCGCTCGCGACGCTCACGGCGCTCATACCGAGAACCAACGAACCGACGATCGAGCCGACGTACGACTCGAACAGGTCGGCGCCCATACCCGCCACGTCGCCGACGTTGTCGCCGACGTTGTCGGCGATCGTGGCCGGGTTGCGCGGGTCGTCTTCGGGGATACCGGCCTCGACCTTACCGACCAGATCGGCCCCGACGTCGGCCGCCTTGGTGTAGATGCCTCCCCCGACTCGGGCGAAGAGTGCAATCGAGCTCGCACCGAGTGAGAAGCCGGTCAACACAGTGACCACCCGATTCAGATCTGCCTGCGGCGCACCCGTGTCGAACATGCCGCTGTACAGAAGGAAGAGCCCCGACAGCCCGAGCACGCCGAGGCCAACGACGCAGAAGCCCATGACGGCACCGCCGGAGAAGGCGACGGCAAGAGCCGGGTTGAGGCCCTTCCGAGCGGCGGCGGTCGTGCGCACGTTTGCGGCGGTTGCGACACGCATACCGAAGAAGCCCGCCAGGCCCGAGCAGACCGCACCAGCGACCAGCGAGATGCCGATCAGCCAGGAGCTTTCCGGGTTGGATGAGTTCGCCCAGGCCAGCAGGACCGCCACCACCAGAACGAAGATTGCGAGTACCTTGTACTCACGCGCCAGGAAGGCCATCGCGCCGTCGCGAATATGGCCGGCGATCGTGGCCATCTTGTCGGTGCCCGTGTCCTGCTTGTTGATCCACGAGCTCCGCAGCCAGGCGAAGAGCAGCCCAAGCAGTCCGCTGCCGGCCACCAGATAGAGCATTGTCGACTGTTCCATTTATTTCCCTCCAAATCGCCGACGGCTCTTGTGCGCCGGCGCCTCGTTTCCCTACTAGTTATTGAACCTGTTCATCGTCCGCTCGGGGCCGTCGGTGAGCCAACTCTCACAGGCGTCCGCCGCCCGCTCGATCATCTGGCGCACCGGTTCACGCTCGGCCGCGTCGAACTGTTCCAGAACAAACTGAACGAGGTCTATCGTCTCCCCGTCGTCCGGGCCGATTCCCAACCGCAGACGCGGCACCCGGTCGGTGCTCAAACTCTGCAGAATCGACTCCATTCCCCGATGTCCCCCCGGGCTGCCCCGGCCGCGAAGCCGCATCGTGGACAACGGTAGATGCACCTCGTCGTAGACCACCAGGATGTCGGACGGCTCGAAGCCGTGACGCTCGACCAGACAACGTGCCGCGTACCCACTTCGGTTCATGTAGGTCTGCGGAATGGCAAGCGTCAGCCCATCTTCGGTCGCCAGGAGCGCATTGCACTCGAGGCGCCCGAGATCCAGCGATCGCCGCCGGGCGAGCTCCTCGACCACCTCGAAACCCACGTTGTGGCGGGTGTCGCGGTACCGATCGCCCGGGTTTCCGAGACCGAGAATCAGACGGCGCGGCGCCTCGGCCGCGCCGTTCGAATCGGAAGTCATCACACAAACCAGGCGAACAGAGCGCGGGCCTACCCGTCGTCCTCGTCGGCCTCCTTGCCCTTGCCGATGACCTCGGGCTCGTCGGACGTCGCCTCGAGGAGGCCGTCGTCGAGAGCGCCTTCGGCCTCGTCGAGCTCTTCCACCTCTGCTTCGACTCGGCTGTGCGAGACCGACACGATCACCATATCGGCGTCGCTCAGCAGATCGACCCCGTCGGGCACCGAGAGGTCCTTCGCCTCCAGGTGATCGCCGATCGCGAGCTCCGAAACCTCGACGTCGATCGAGGTCGGGATGTCGTTCGGAAGACATTCGACTTCGACCTCACGGCTGACGAAGTCGAGGACACCGCCCTCCGTCTTCACGCCGTGCGGCTCGCCGCTGAGCTGAATCGCGACCTGCACTTTGACCTTCTGCTTGAGATCGATTCGCTGGAAGTCGATGTGGATGATCTTGCGACTGATCGGATCGACCTGCAGGTCGCGAATCATCGCGTGACGCGACTGCTTGGTGCCTTCGAGCTCGAGCTTGAAGACGGCATTTTCACCGCCGCCCTTCCGCAGCAGCTCCAACAGTTTCTTCCGATCGATGGTGATCGCGACCGAGTCCTTCTTGTCGCCATAGACCACTGCCGGCACCGCGCCGATCGCGCGCAGCTGGCGATTGGCGTTCTTGCCGGTCTTTTCGCGCTTCTCTACTCTGATGTTCAAGTCACTCATGATGTCGTTTCCTTGCGCCCCTAGACGAAGAGCGAGCTCACCGAGCTCTCTTCGTGGATTCGCATGATGGCCTCTCCGAGCAGCTTGGCGACGCTGTGCGCCTGCAACTTGTCGCACGCGGCGAGCTTCTCTTCTAGAGGGGTTGTGTTGGTGATCAAGACGCGCTCCAGAGGCGATGTCTCGATCCGATCGATCGCCGGGCCCGAGAGGATCGCGTGCACTCCAGCCGCGAAGACCCTCGCGGCGCCGTGACGGCAGAGCGCTTCGACGCCCTTGGTCAGGGTGCCGGCGGTATCGATGATGTCGTCGAGGATGAGTACCGAGCGATCCTGCACGTCGCCGATGACGTGCATGACTTCGGCTTCGTTCGCGGCAACGCGCCGCTTGTCGACGATCGCCAGGTCCGCTTGGAGCCGTTTGGCGATCGCTCGAGCCCGCTCCACACCGCCCGCGTCGGGCGACACGATCGTCAGCTCAGGAATCTCCAGTCCGCGAATCGCCTCGAGAATGACGGGCGCAGCGAACAGATGATCCACCGGGGCGTTGAAGAAACCCTGGATCTGGCCGGCGTGAAGGTCCATGGTCAGAATGCGGTCAGCGCCCGCCACCGAGATCAGGTCGGCGACCAGCTTGGCCGTGATCGGCACCCGGGGAGCGTCCTTCTTGTCCTGTCGGGCGTAGCCGTAGTACGGGATCACCGCGGTGACCCGATTTGCCGAGGAGCGCTTGAACGTGTCGAGCATGATCAAGAGTTCCATCAGGTTCTCGTTGACCGGGTTGCAGACCGGTTGGACGACGAACACGTCGCGACCGCGCACGTTCTCGCGCACCTGGCAGAAGATCTCACCGTCGGCGAAGTTGTAGAGCTCGATCTCACCCACCGGAGACTCGAGGTAGGCGCAGATCTCCTCGGCGAGGCTTGGGTGCGCTCGGCCGCTGAAGACTCTCAGTTCACGATGCATGCTCGATTTTTCCTGTAGAAGGGGTGATGGCTGGGGCGGGAGGATTCGAACCTCCGAATGCCGGATCCAAAGTCCGGTGCCTTAAGCCACTTGGCGACGCCCCAGAGTTCTGTCTTCAGTTGCTTGTGAGCGCCTCCACCCTGCACGGTTGGCTGCCTAGGCTACGAGTTCCAGAAGGAGTCGCGGAGATGCATCTCCGTCACCTCCTCCAGGCTCTTGCTCTTCTCCTCTACAGGCTTCTCCGGAGCGAGTTGCGCGGCGATCGGTTCATTGACCGGCGGCGCGGCCGCCAGCTCGGCCGGTGGCGCCTGTACGAAGTCGACCTCGTCCTCGTCGAGATCGTCTTGCGTCTCCGGCTGGTTGCGAGTGCCGCCAATCGCCTCCTCGTAGTCGGCCAGGATCAATCGTTCGAGCATCTGGCGCGTCTCGTTGTTCAGCGGATGAGCGACGTCCTTGAACTTGCCGTTCTTCTTCCGCCGGCTCGGCATACTGATGAAGAGCCCTTCACGTCCCTTGATCACCTTGATGTCGTTCACCATGAAGCAACTGTCGATGACGATCGAGACGAACGCCTTGAGCTTCTCTTCCTCAACCGGGAAGACCTTGATCTCGGTCACTTGCATCAGCCCAGTCCCCCAAGGAAATTCGATTCTGAGTGGAGCCAACGCGGTCGAGCGTGCGAGTCTTCACAACGACGGTGCCCGTCGGCAACCTAGCCTCTAACTCCCCGATGGACTTCGTACCGTCGAAAAAGGCGAAAAAACTCGCTCCGCTGCCCGATAGACGGGCTTCGCTCGCGCCCGCGTCGAACAACGCATTATATACCTCCCTGAGCAAGGGAACCCAGCCCAGAACCGTCCTTTCCAAGTCGTTGCGACCAACGGCGGCCGCAGCGCTTCGAACCTCCTCCCCCTGGGCGAGCGCCACAATGCTAGAGGGCAGCGGATCTGCTGTCAAATTCGACAGCCTCGCGAACACCTCGGGCGTCGAGACCGAAACGGGCGGAATGATCAGAAAGACATCGCTCGGCGGCAGGTCGTTGAGGGGCACCACCTCGTCGCCTCGCCCGAAGCCGAGCGCTGTACCTCCGACCAGAAAGAACGGCACGTCCGCTCCGAGCTCCCGCGCGATCGACCAGAGCTCTCCGGGGCGTGCACGCTCGAAGTACCCATCGAGCGCCGCCAACACCGTCGCCGCGTTGCTGCTTCCACCTCCGAGCCCACCACCGATCGGTAACCGCTTGCGCAATTCGACGCGGAGCCCCTCGCGCGGCGGGAAGCGCTCGAAGTAGAGCTCCGCGGCACGAAGGGCTAGATTGTCGCGACCGCTCGGCGCGTCGCCTTCCGAAACGTCGAGCGTGACGTCCTCGCCCGACAGCTCGAGCCGCAACAGGTCGTGCGCAGCGACGGTCTGAAACAGGGTCCGGAGCTCGTGGTACCCGTCAGACCGGCGACCCAACACCTGAAGGTGCAGGTTGATCTTCGCGTGGCTCCGGAACGCCCCAATCGTCACAGGAGACCCGAGGATATCCGTCCGGTGGTGGCGGCGGCTCGGTCGAGGTCGCCAACGGTTCGTTCCCGGTCTCTCGCCAGCGGAACTGCGAACCGCTGCGATGAGAGAGCACCCCTCCGCCCGTACCCTGTGGCTGCCACCAGAGCGACGGCTCTCCCCCACGCCAGAGGGTCCAGGCCCGAGGCTCGCCCTCCTCGATCCGGGCGGTCCACCGGCGTCCCGCGGAATCCAGGAAGTCGAGCACCTCGCCCTCCCCGAGCCTCTCCGGCATCACGGGCAGCCTGCCCAACAGGACGCTCGGCAGCAGGCCAATCGGCAGGGGTGCCAGGGCCGCTTCGGGCACTCGAACGTCCGCGCCCGTCGCGCAGTGCGTTTTGGCGCGATGGTCGACAATTCGGGTCTCGCTGTCGGCGAAGGCCAGACTCCAGACCGCTCGGCCGAACGTGTCCGACGCGGCGATCGAGAACCGGTCGGGCGCCTCGAGTTTCAACACCAGCCGGAGACTCCCGTCTCCCTGGGGTCCCTGGTAGCGCACACGGTAGAGGCGCTGGGTCTCGAGCTCCGCGGTAGGAATCGAGGCGACCGAGACCGAGGTGTTGGCGTCCCCCGGCACGGGCGCAATGGGCACAGAAGCGCAGCCGGCCACGCCGAGCGCCAACACGAGCCCCCCGAAGGTCTTCAGTAGCTCCGGTCCAGCTCCTGGAGCTTGCGCTGTACCTTCTCCAGGTTTTCGCCGTCCAGGTCGACGGCTCTGCGGTAGTACTCGCGGGCGGCGTCGAGTTCGCCGACCGCCTGGTGGAGGTCACCGAGATGCTCCACGATGACCGCGTCGTCTGGGATCAGTTCTGCGGCGCGCTCGAGATAGTCGCGAGCTTCGCCGTAGCGGCCGAGCTGGAAGTAGGCCCAGCCCAACGAGTCGATGTAGGCACCGTTGTCGGGCTCGAGCTCGACCGCGCGATTCACCATCTCGAGCGCCTTCTCCAGGTTCTGCCCCTGCTCCGTCCACATGTAGCCGAGGTAGTTGAGCGCCGGCGCAAACTCGGGGTCGAGAGCCAGCAGTCGCTCGAACTCGTCCTCTGCCTGGGGATGTTGTCCGGTCCGCTCGTAGGCGGCGCCCAACCAGAAGAGGACCTGCAGCGACTCGGGTACGCCTTCGCGGGCCTGCAGGAGAACCGGAATCGCGTCGTCGTGCCGTTCCGCACGTTGGTAGACCTCGGCCGCGAGGAGGAGCGACTCCTGACCGCCGTCCGCTGTGAGCTCCGAGATACGGACCTCCGCCTCGGCATCGCGATCCTGACTGAACAGAATCTCCGCCTGCTTGGCCGCCGATCGTGCCGCCAGCGGCGAGGCCTCTTCAATCTCGGCAAGCACCATGAGCGCCTCGTTCGAGCGGCTCAGTCGGTGGAGCGCTTCGCCGCGCAGCAGACGAGCTTCCGCGCCGACCTCGCTATCGGCGTCGAGCAGATGGCGCGTCGCGACGACCACGGTCTGCCAGTCGCCGGCGCGAACGCCGACCCCCGCGAGCTCGAGGCGAGCGGTCTGCGCCGGACGCACCTTGCCACGCTCCTCCAAGAGTGCGGCCGTCTTGGCGAGGCCTGCCGCGGCCTCCTTGCTACGCCCCTGCCGCTCCCGAAGCTGGGAGAGGGCGAGCTGGAACTGCAGGTTCTCGGGCTGCTCCTCCGCGAGCTCGGCGACCACCGTTTCGGCCTCGGGCAGGCGACGGAGATCCATGAGGATCATGGCGTGCAGGTAGCGCACCTGGACCTCATCGGGGCTGGCCTCCAGGAAGGCCTTGGTCGCCTCGAGGGCCTGCTGACTCTCGCCACTCCGGTAGAGCTCCAGCGCCAGCTGGCGTTGAATGTCCAAGCTGTTCCGATCGTCGCCCGGCACCGACGCCAGCGTATCGGCCGACGCTTGGTGGTCTCCGCGCTCGCTCTGAAGACGCGAGAGCAGCATGCGAACCTTGAGGAACTCGGGGTCCTGGTCGAGATAGCGGATCAGGAGATCCTCGAGCTCGCCGTCACGGCTCGACCGTTGGATCGACTCGATCAGAAACGAGATCACGGTTCGGTCGGCAACCAAGCGTTCGTTGAGGTCGAGGAAGAGGTCCGCCGCGTCAGACGCTCGGCCGAGGCTCAAATAGATCTGACCGAGGGAAAGAGCGGTCTCCCGATCTCCCGGCATCAGCTCCCGCACACGTTCGAACGCCTGGCGTGCGCGGTCCATCGCTTCGCCGTCGGACTCCGAGCGGTTGAGCTCCACGCGCCCGACGAGGCGTAAAACGTTGACGTCATTGGGCGCCAGCGCAAGGGCCGCCTGCGCCTGTTCGGCAGCATCGTGCCAGCGGCTCAGCCGCGCCAGGAACTCTGCGAACTCGAGGCGAACGTACGGTTCGTCGGGGATGAGCTCTACAACCTCTTCGAAGGCCTTGAGCGCCTGACGATACGAACCCTCCTGGGCAAGCGACTGCGCCACCGCAAACTGAAAGGCGGCATCCGCCTCTGGCGAAGCCCCCCAGACAGGGACCGCTGCGGCGAAAACGAGGACTGCAATGAGGATCCGAGCGCTCATGACGGGTCGATTCTAAACCAGCTACCGCCTTTACAACCTGTGAAACCCTTCCTATAATTCCCGTGCACGAAGCTAAGTTACGGCCGCTAAAGCAGTTAGCAAAGCGCAGTGACAGTACTCGGCCAATTGCTCATCAAGAGCGGCCTCGTCACCAGTCGTCAGGTGGAGGCCGCGTTGCGGCGTCAGGAGCAACTCGGAGGCCGCTTGGGCACCTGTCTGCTCGAATTGGGGGCGATCACCGAGCGCCAGCTGGACGCCGCTCTCGCCCGGCAGCTCGGCCTTCCTGCCGCCCAGGTCGAGGACCTTCGCGGAATCCCGGAAGAGATCCACAGTCTCCTGCCGGCGAACCTGGCGATCTCTTGTGAGGCCGTGCCGTTTCGCGTTCGCGACGACCAGGTCGACGTCGCCATTCTCGAGATCAAGAACCGCGGCCTTCACGACGAGCTGGCGTTTGTCATCGGTAAGTGGATCCACGTCCACATCGCCAACGAGATCCGAATTCTCGAGGCGTTGGAGCAGTACTACGGCAAGGCGTGCACCCTTCGCTACCGAACGCTCATCGAACGGCTCGACCGCGACCGTGGCGCCGAGCCCGAGACCTCCTTCGCCACCGACGACCAGGGCCTCATGAACATTCCGTTCCCCGATCTCGACTCCGAACCGGAGAACGATCTGCGTGGTCCGAAGCTGGTCTATCCGGCGACTCCGGTGAAACGACGTTCCATCGAACTCACCGCCGAGGAGCGCGAGGCACTTCGTCGAGAGGTGCTCAGTCGTCAAGACGAGATACCGACCGCGGCGATCCCGGTTCAAGACGAACCGGACGAGGCGCCGACTCAGACGGAGCCCACCGGCGCCACGATCGAGCAGCACCCGAGCGCTCCGTGGGTCGCCGACAGCGCTCACCAGGTTGGTGAACTGTTGGTCGAGAAGCTCGGTCGGCATTTCGAGCGCGTGGCGCTCTTCCAGATCAAGAAGGACGGGCTCCACGGCTGGCTGGGTGCCGGCCGCGGCCTCGACCCCCGCGGGCTTGCCGCCTACCGGGTCGAGTTGGGAAAGGCTCCCGTCTTCGACAGCCTGGTCGGCGGAGGGCATCTCTTCGTCGGCAGGCTCGCCCGCAATACGGCACACGACGAACTCCTCGAGCGGGTTGGCGCAGCCGCCGGCACCGAGTGTCTCTTGACCACCGTCAACGTCGACGAGCGGGTCGTCGCGATCGCCTACGGCGACCGCGGAAGAGACGGATTGGACACGCTAGACTTCGGCGCCGTACAGCAGTTCAGCCAGCAGGCGGGCGCCGCAATTCGCGAGTTGATTCTGCGCATGAAGCGCAAGAGAGCGTGACAATCGGTCGTGCTACACTCCCGCCTCTCGACAAAAACGTATGATCAAAATTGATCTCGTCAACCGCGTCGCGGAGACCTCTGACGTCTCCCGAGTGAAGGCGGCCCTCGCCGTCGACACCATTTTCAAAGCGCTTAAACACGCGCTCCGAGACGGACGCCGCATCGAACTCCGCGGCTTCGGCGTCTTCCAGATTCGCGACCGTAAGCGAGGCGTCGGCCGGAACCCCAAGACCGGGGTCGAAGTCGCCATCGCGCCCGGCAAGACCGTCCGCTTCAAGCCGGGCAAAGAGCTCCGCAACATCTAGCCGCCCAGGTTCGATAGCGTCGAGCCCATGAGTTCTTCGGAGTGGCCGCCAGCGCCGGCCGAGGCTCCGCCTCCGCCCCCATTCGGATCGGTCAGCGGGGCGCGCCCAGAGCCACCGCGACCACCGCGAGGGCTCGGCTGGCCCGGCCCCCTGAGTTGGGTCATCTCGGTAACGACCCTCCTGGCCAGCGTCTTCACCACCACAACGCTCGGAGCGGTTTGGTACCTCGCGACTCGCACCGACCTCACAACCGATCTCTTTCCGGTGCTGAGCTTCGAAACGATCCGAAGGGTCTGGTCCGACCCCTCGCTCACCCAACTCGGCCTCTCGTTCTCACTGCCGCTCCTCTTCATCTTGCTCTGTCACGAGCTCGGGCACTATCTGGCCTGTCGGTACTACAGGGTCCCGGCGACACCTCCATATTTCCTGCCCGTGCCACTCGGACTCGGCACGTTCGGAGCCTTCATTCGCATCCGCGCCCCGATCCGCAACAAGCGCCAACTCTTCGACATCGGCGCTGGCGGTCCCATCGCCGGATTCGTCGCCCTGGTGCCGTTCCTGACCTACGGCGTAGCGCATTCGACGGTCGCGCCGCTGCAACTCGCCGAAGACACGCTTTCTGCTCCGGCTGTGCTCTACATGCCGGGCGCGTCGGTAGCACTCGAGTTGGTCGTCCGGTCCTTCCACGGCGGCCTCGGCGCCGGCGAGGCGCTCGACTTCCACCCCTTCGCTCTGGCCGCGTGGGTCGGCCTACTCGCAACCTCGCTCAACCTGATCCCGCTCGGTCAGCTCGACGGCGGGCACATCCTCTACTCGGTGGTGGGCCGCCGGCAGCGCTGGGTCGCGATCCCGATCTGGCTCGGCTTGGCGACTGCGGGCTTGTTCTTCTGGCGAGGTTGGCTCTTCTGGTGCGTGATCGTTCTGCTGATGGGACTCCGTCATCCACCGGTTATCGACGAGGCCCGGCCGCTCGACCGGAGGCGGCTCCTCCTGGCGCTTCTGACGCTCGTGCTGTTCGCGCTCTCTTTCATGCCGGTACCGATCAGCGTCGTCGGCGTCGTGCCCTAACGGGTAGAGGCGCCCAAACGGCCTGCGGGTGCGTCGCGACCGTCTGAACTGAACCGGGTCCTGGAAGGTTGGAGCTAGACGTCGAGCACAAAGGTCACGGGGCCATCGTTGACCAACTCGACCCGCATGTAAGCACCGAAGCTCCCCCGACCAACGCGAAACCCGCGATCTTCGAGCTCGACAGCGAGCGCTTCGACCATCGGTTCGGCCAGCTCGGGCGCCGCAGCCTTGTCGAACGAAGGGCGTCGTCCGCGATCGAGTGAGGCGGCCAACGTGAACTGCGAGACGATCAGGAACTCTCCGCCGACGGCGCTCGCGTCCAAGTTCATGCGGCCTTCGGAGTCGGCGAAGATCCGAAGAACCGCAAGTTTCTCGGCGGCGCGAGAGACGGCCTCGGCCGTATCCCCCGTCTCCACACCGACCAGTACCAACATTCCGTTGCCGATCTCACCGACCGTCTCTCGATCGACCTCGACCCGCGCGGAGGTCACTCGCTGCAAGAGCAATCTCATCGTTTCTCGTCTAGTCCATCGCGGCCTTCGGACGGCCGTTCCAATCGCCGCCGGAGCGGCTATGATAGCCGAGCAAGGCGGCAGCCCCAGAGGCACCAGCGAACGTCGAGCTCGACGCTTTCGCACGGGTCCGTCGTCGGTCTCGAACGACCCTAGCCCCTAGATCGGGAGGAGATAGTCAGCATGGTGAACAAGGTAATTCTGATCGGCAATCTCGGACGCGATCCCGAGTTGCGGAGCACCCCGAACGGCCAGGCGGTGGCGACCTTCAGCCTGGCAACCAATCGCAAATGGCGCGACCGCGACGGCAACAAACAAGAGCAGACCGAGTGGCACAACATCGTCTGCTGGGGCCGTCAGGCAGAGGTCGCGGGCCAGTACCTGAGCAAGGGTCGCCAGATCTACGTCGAGGGGCGACTTCAGACTCGCTCCTGGGACGATAAGCAGAGCGGAGAGAAGAAGTACCGCACCGAGGTCATCTGCGACAACTTCCAGATGCTCGGTCAACGTGGGGACATGGACGGCGGCCGCGGCGGCAGCGCTCCACCGCCGTACGAGCCCCCAGGCGGCGGTGGCGGAGCTGGCGGCGGCGGCGGCGGTTCCGAGCCCTCGGACGACGACATCCCGTTCTAGCCTCTCGACGGAGCCGAGTCGGATCGCAGCCATGTCGAGCGGCTCGAGGGCCTGGGCGCCCTCGACCGCTCGGCAGCTCCGATTCGGCTCAACCGGGGCGCAGCTCGGCAAGGTTCAGCGACAAGCTGCGGGCGCTCAGCGGCTCGACCAATCCAGCGCCCCGCGTGCGAGCTCGGCGCGCAGACGAGAGCCGTCGAACACCGCGCTGGACCCCGTCTGAAGACGGCCGAGGCGCATGCTGTCGCGCGTCGCGATCGAAACGATCGCCCCACTCGCCGTCTATTCGAGGCGTTTCTTCAGCGCGTGCAACAGGTTCAGAGCGGCGAGCGGCGCGAGCTGCTCCATGTCGACCTGCCGCAAGATCGAGGCGATGACCTCTTCCGGTGGCGCAAAGAGAGTCAGCTGATCGGTGCTTGTCGCCGGCGCGTCCTCTCCCTTTGCGATCCGCGGCTTGCCGGTCAGGTCGTACTCGTGCGCCTCGAGATTCGAGAGCACCTGCGCCGCACGATCGATCACCTCTTGCGGAATGCCGGCGAGCCGCGCCACGTGAAGACCGTACGACTTGTCGGCGCTGCCGGGCACAACTCGACGCAGAAAGACGATCTGGTCCTTCCACTCCTTGACCGAGAGGGTGCGATTGACCACGCCGGGAAGGAGAGCCGCAAGCTCGGTGAGCTCGTGGTAGTGAGTCGCGAAGAGCGTCTTGGGCTTCGGATCTCGGTGCAGCGACTCGACGATCGCCCAGGCGAGGGAGAGACCGTCGAAGGTCGACGTGCCGCGCCCAACCTCGTCGAGAATGACCAGGCTGTCGCCGGTCGCCTGGTGGAGAATCTTCGCCGTTTCGACCATCTCGACCATGAAGGTCGACTCCCCGCGGCTCAAGTCGTCGCTGGCACCAACGCGGGTAAAGACGCGATCGACGAGCCCAATCTCGGCTGAAGCGGCGGGGACGAAGCACCCGGCCTGCGCCATCAAAACGATGAGGGCGACCTGACGTAGATAGGTCGACTTACCGCCCATGTTGGGTCCGGTCAACACGACGATCTCGCCTGCCTCGCCACCGAGCTCGACGTCGTTGGGCACAAACTCCTCTCCGGTCAGACGCTCGACTACCGGATGCCGGCCGTCACGGATGGTGATCGGCGTGCCGGCCTCGCGAATCGACGGGCGCACGTAGCGATGGCGCGCGGCAACCTCCGCCGAGCTGGCCAGCGCGTCGAGTGACGCCAGCGCCGAAGCGAGCGCTTCCAGCCGCTCCCCCGCCGCCACGATGCGTTCGCGCAGTCGGTCGA
This sequence comes from Candidatus Multivoradales bacterium, assembly GCA_965212505.1. Taxonomy (GTDB): domain Bacteria; phylum Acidobacteriota; class Thermoanaerobaculia; order Multivoradales; family JAHEKO01; genus JAHEKO01. Next base: position 1,714,612 of record OZ243123.1, on the reverse strand, counting down.
AGTGCTCCACTTCGAGCTCCACGAGACGCGCCTCGGCCGAGAGGATCTGCTCCTCGAGCTCCTTGAGCTCCGGGGTGATGTAGCGCTCTGCGTTGACCAACGTCTGCTTCCGTACGTACTCCTCGGGCACCGATTCGACCTTCGCCTTGGACACCTCGAGGTAGTAGCCAAAGACCTTGTTGAAGCGGATCTTGAGTGAGCCGATGCCGGTCCGCTCGCGCTCACGCTTCTCGAGCTCGAGAACGTGCAGCTTGCTGTCACGATCGAGCGAGCGACAACGGTCGAGCTCTGCGTCGACACCCTCGGCGATCACTCCACCGCGCGCCAGGGTGGCCGCCGGCTGGGGTTCCAAAATGCGCTGCAACTCACCACTCAGATCGGCGACCGGATCGACCCGCGCGACCTCGGCGAGCAGCTTGTTCGCCGAGTGCTCGACCTCGACCAGAATCGACGGCGTCGCCTCGAGGCTGTCGCGCAGTGCCGCCGCCTCGCGTGGACTCATCCGAGCCAAGACCGCTCGGGAGAGGAGCCGCTCGATGTCGCCGATCGAAGCGAGGCTCTCGCGTAGCCGTTCCCGGCGCTCGGCCTCACGGAGCAGCTCGTCCACCGCCCCGAGGCGGTCCTCGATCGCGTCGCGCTGACGCTCGGGTCGCCGCAGCCAGTTCTTGAAGAGCCGACCGCCGGCGGCGGTGACCGTACGATCGAGAACGCTGATCAGCGTGCCGCGACGGCTCCCCTCGCGCAGGCTCCGAAAGATCTCCAGGTTCGCAAGTGTCTCGGCGTCCAGAACCAGCGCATCTCCCGATCTCCGCAAGGTCAACGATCGGATGTGAGGCAGCTCGCTCTGCTGCGTCTGCTGCGCGTAGCGCAGCGCGACGGCGGCGGCGCGGACCGCCGGCTCCCTGCGCTCGAGACCGAAGCCGCGCAGCGTCGCCGTGCCGAAGTGCCGCTCGAGTTCGTCGGCCGCCCGCTTGGGGTCAATCCAGAGGTCGTCCCCACCGTCGGTACGACAGGCGACGTTCGCACCGACCCAACTCTCGATGCGTTCGGAGAGCTCCCCGCTCGCCAGAACCTCTCGCGGTCGGTGCAGCGCCAGATCCTGCATCGCCTGCTCCTCGTCGCGCCAGCGGCGCACGAAAAACTGTCCGGTCGAGATGTCGAGGAAGGCTCCCGCTCCGCTATCGCCGTCCCAAACGAGGCTCGCCAGCAGATTCTCCTCGGCACCCTCCAGGAGCTGGGACTCCGTCACTGTGCCCGGCGTCACGACGCGAGTCACTTCGCGCTTCACCAAGCCCTTGGCCTCCGCGGGGTCTTCGACCTGGTCGCAAATGGCAACCCGTAACCCCGCCCGAATCAGTTTGCCGAGGTAGACTTCTACCGCATGATGCGGCACTCCGCACATCGGTGCTTCGTTCTCTTTCCCCTTGTTCCGGGCGGTGAGCGCAACCTCCAGGATCGGAGCGATCTCGACGGCGTCCTCGAAGAACGCCTCGAAGAAATCGCCCATCCGGTAGAGCAAGACCGCGTCGGGATGCTCCGCTTTGGTCTCCAGATAGTGCCGCAGCATGGGGGTCAGTTGCGCGGACTTGGGCATGCCGGCGGAGTATAGCGAGTCCTCACGGCCGCTCCTGGTGGTCGACACCGCCTCGCCGAGGATCAGCGTGGCGCTCGGCCGTGCCGGTGAGGTCCTGGCGTCGACGGAGGCACCGTCGGGTCGTTCCTCTCCCGATCTGCTTCGACAGATCGACGGCCTGCTCAACGAGACCGGACTCGAGCTAGGCGACCTCGCTGGCGCGATTGGGGTCCGCGGCCCAGGCAGCTTCACAGGCCTGCGTGTCGGCATGGCGACGCTCCTCGGTATGCACCGAGGCTGTTCTCTGCCCGCCACTGCGATCCCGACCTTCGTTGGCCTGGCCTGGCAGGTGCGAGCTACCCCCGGCCCGGTTCTCGCGGTCGTCGACGCCCTCCGCGGTGAGTGGTTCAGCCAGCTCTTCTCTACCGAAGGCGATCGCCCGGTGCCGCTCGAAGAGCCGCGCCTGCGCACCGTCCCCGAAGTCGGCGACTCGGAAGCTCAAACGATCATCGGCTTCGATCTCGGCGCTCTCGAGGACGCGGCTTCAGTGCAGAACCGGGTGGAAGCCTCCGTGCTCGCGCCTTCGGTACTGGAATGGGCCGCGATCACCGAGATCGACTGGAACCCGTATGTGCTGACCGAGCCGCTCTACCTCCGCGCCCCAGCCACGACACCGCCCAAGCACCGGCCCAAAGGCTAGTTGGCACCCTTCCAGGAACAGCTCGCCCCTCGACCGGGGACCGGTCCTCCAGACGGCCTTGCCACGGGGCACTCCGATTCAGTGCCTCCAGGCCGAGTCCGGTAACTCGCCCGCCAACCTCCTACCCGAGTCGGCCGGTAGCGGCCGCTGCGGCTCGGGCGGTCGTCGGCCTTGCTGGCGTTCGCAATACGGCAGGCGGTCGCCTGACCGCCCGGCTTCCAGTCGAATCATCCAGCTCGGTCGAACTCCGAACAACCGCCTGAGGAACTCGGGTTAGGCCGTCGGCTCGGGTCCTGGTTTGAAGCCGACCATGCCGAAGTCCTGGTAGCCGAAGAGGAGCTGATCGAGACGGTCGCGTAGCCGGTTGATGCCGTCGACCACGGGAGCCAACTCGTCGGACATTTCTTCCGCCTGGATCTGGGGCAGTCGGTCCTGGTCCGCAAACGGCTGCAGATCGAGCTGCACCACGGGCTCGTAGCCGGCGAGCTCGTAGCTCAACTTGAGGCTCGACGGGTGAACCGGACGTCGGTGGGTCGGATCGAGCCAGAAGTTGCGTGCTGCGACCACCACAGAGAGGGGGTTCGGGGTTTCGAGCACCAGCACGCCGCCCGGGCGAAGCGCTCCCCAGGCCAGCCGCACCAGACGGTCGAGCGACTCCGCCGGCAGATGTTCGATGACGTGAAACGAGACCACCGCGCCGAGGGAGCTGGGCTCGGTCGAGGCAAGCGTTTCGAAGAGGTCGCCCTGGGTCGCCTCGAGCCCCTTCTCCGCACACTGAGCCACCATCTCCGCACTGCTGTCGACGCCGCGCCCCCCGATACCGTGGTCGCGAAGGATCTCGAGCGACTCGCCGCGACCACAGCCGAGATCGAGCACCGGAGAGCGCCCTTCCAGATAGCCGAGATACGGGCGGAGCCGATCTCTGATCTCCTCCTGAGACCCGCGAAAGAGGCGCTCGAGCTCGACGTAGCCCTGTTCCTCCGAAGCGCGCACGAGCGGCGCCGCCGAACCGCTGTCGGCAACCGCGAGGAGCGCCTCCATCCGACTCCAGAGCTCGCGACTCTGCCGTCGGTAGCGCGTCATCTTCTGATCCACGCGCGCAAATAGCGCATCGGTGTGCCGGTTGATGTCGTCGAGGCCGTCGTCTTTGAAGCCCTCGAGCACGACCAGTCGGTCGGCGTGCGACTCGAGGTACTCGAGATGCTGATCACGAAGCTGCACCACGTCGGCCTGGAACTTCTCGAAGTCTTTGTGCGATTGACGCAGATCCCGCAGCAGCTCGGTCTGAGTCTTCTGGAGGTCCTGCGCCACCGCCTCGATCCGCTCGGCGAGTTCCTGATGAGCCGGTCCTTCCAGGCGGTCGATGCGCTCCGGCAGGCCGCTCATCTGCTCGGTCTGGCGTTCGAACCGACGCTGCGTCTCCAGGTTGTAGAGCCGCTGCCGCTCCCACAGGTCGTTCTGCGGCGTCTTGACCAGTCCGCGGAAGAGCTTCTTGAATGCCACGACGAGCCAACCGAGACCGCCACGGTGACTCTCGATACGGAGTTCACGGTCGGTCTCCCAGACCTCGCGCCAATCGTCGAGGTCCGGCGGCGCCTGGCCGTCGACCGGTTGATCTCTCTCGGTCATCTAGCGGCCGCTCCGAGCGGACAGGAGACGAGCGTCTCGACCGAAACGACGCAGGAACGGCCCGATCGCATTGATCTCACAATACCACGCACCTTCGGCTATTCCGGCCCTCGCGATACAGCTACGGGCGCCGTCGCGACGGGCCTGCCGACCCATTCTTCGAACGGTCGCACACCACCCGCGACCAGATCGAGCGCCAGGCGATAGCTACCGGTCTCGAGCGGCCACTCGATCTCGAACTCGAGCGCGATCGACTCACCGCGCTCGACCGGTCCTTCGATCGTCGTGTAGCCCGAGGGCATCGCGAGCGTGCCGTCGTCCCGCTCCACCCGGTGGCGCAAGAGGATGGGCAGGTCCGCCTCGGTAGCCCAGGGCCTCAGACCACGATTCACCAGGCCGACGGTCACCGCCACCGAGCTGCCGGGCTCCGCGTGGCGCGGCAGCTCAACGCTCCCCACCTCGTAGGCAAAGAACTTCTCCGCCAGTCGGTACGGCCCCACGTAGCGAACATCGGCGCGCGCCCCTTCGTCCGCGTCGAGCGAAAACCGGATCGAGTGCGCATGCCAGGTTTCGGAGCTCCACCAGAAACCGTGTCGACGCCAGGCCGGCGTCGCCACCAACTCGATCCACCCGACCGCGCCCTCGGGATCGCTCTCCAGCTCGTAGCGTCGTTCCCCGCGCCAGTCACGGTAGACCAGAGTCGCCTCGGGTCGGTCGGCTCGCACCAGGAACCGCATAATTCCGCTCGGACGGGGCATCGCCAGCAAAACCTCCGACTCCGGCGCTCCAGCCGTCAGATGGAAACCGTGCTCCCTCGGTTGAGCATTGCGATCGACAAAGCGCAGGAACTCGTCGGAGTAGTACCGGTCTTCACGGTTCTCGATTGCCAGCGCCGTCGACTCGTACGGAAGCCAGCGGAAGACACCGGCGAAGGCGTGACTCTGACTCGAGAACGGTCGACCTCGCTCCTGCATCACCGAGGCGAGCGCCGAGCCGAACAGGACCGCACTGAGGAGCCACACCGCCACCTGCCATCGCACGCTCGGAGGCCTCGAGAGTGCCGGCAAGAGCAGCGCATAGGCGGGCAGGAGATATCGATTGCCGACAAACGCCGCTCCACCAAAATAGTTCTCCGGCATCCAGACGAGATAAAAGCCCGCGAGCGCGACGAAGCCGGCGAGTAGTGCCCAGCCTCTCCGGCCGCCAGTGCGCAAAACGCAGGCTGACAGCACCACCGCCAACGGGAAATACCAGAGCAGCCCCGTATGGCGACCGAGGAACAGGTAGAGCGACGCGTAGGCGCTGATTCCGGGCCGGAAGTTCGGAACGGCGGCGAGCCGCTGTGTCGCCCGACCGGTTTCGAACTGCCGGGCCGCCTCTTCCGCTCCCGCACCTGCCGGGTAGCCGGTCACCTCGTTGAAGGTTGCGCGCTCTGCCCGATAGGGGTTGGCCGAGCCGATCAGGGCGGTGTTCAGCGCGAGCGCAAGCCCGATGCCCACGATCACACCAGCGCTGGCCTGGAGGGCTCGCCGCCCGCGCGCCTCGGACGCCAACGCGCCGATCACGGCCGCCGCGAGCAGGCCGTTCGGCAGTCGCATGGCCACCAGAAGGCCGAGGAGGAGTCCACCTACAACAGCACTGGCCCGCGCCCCACCTTCCTGGTTCCGAGCGGCAAGAGCCAAGACCGCGCCGGCCAGCGCGAGCGCCACCTGCAGACTGTCGGCGGTCGCCCAACCCACCTGCGCGAGCAGCGCCGCTGAGGCGGCAAACGAAGCCAGCGTCAGGGACCAGCGCCCTCGGTCGTCATCCGGGGGAAGCGAGCGCCAGAAGAGCAGCAGCGCCACCAGCAGAGCGACACAGTTGGTCAGGACCATGCCGGCGCCGCCGAGCAGACGGTAGGCCGGCGCGGCGAGCAATGGGTAGAGCACCGGCTTCGAGTAGCCGACCCGCTCCCCCACGCGCTGCAGGATCACGCTCTTGCGACCGGGTTCGGACGCCGCCTCAAACCGCGCTCGGTCGAGCTCATCAAAGACCAGATCGCCATCGAACGCCAAGCTCTCTGCCATCGAGACGAACGTGCTCTCGTCCCCGGCGACGACGCTCCACGAGCCGCGGAAGTGCGCCAGCACCAGCATGCCGATGAGCGCCAGAAGCGTCAGCAGCGCGGTGAGGCCTCCGAGCCTGCGATGAGATGAAGCGGGGTTCGACACCTGTCGGGAGATGCTATTCGACTTTCAGAGGCCTGGCCCCGAGCGCGGCGGACTCGCTTGCCTACACCCACTCGCTGCAACGCGAGCGGTACCGGCTGCAGCGCGCTTGACGCCCGCGCCGAGGAGAGCGAGGTTGAAAGTATGCGGACACTGTTGGGTGGTACGGATTCCAGAACGAACGCTTTTCCTCTGGTGTTGCTCGCCGGCTTGCTACTGGCGGCGAACGCGAGTGCGCAATGGTCCCAGTTCGGAGGGCCGACACGTGACTTCCGTTCGCCTGAGCGGAACGTGCTCGAGGTCTGGCCCGAGTCGGGGCCACCTCAACTCTGGTCGACCGAACGGCCGGGCCAGTACGCCTCGGTGGTCGTCGACGGCTCGGCCGTCTATTCGATGTTCTCCGGCGGCGACAACGAGGAGATCGTCGCGAGCCTGAGCTCTACAGACGGCAGCACACTCTGGGAGTACAAGTACCGGGTTCCGGATCCTCCGGAGGAGATCATGCTCAACTTCGGCAGGGGCCCGAACACCAGTCCGCTGATCCATGGCGACCGACTGCTCGTCATCGGCTTCCTCGGACAGGCGACCTGTCTCGACAAGAAGACCGGGAAGGTCCTTTGGAAGGTCGACCTGGTCGAGGAGCTCGGCGGCAAGATCCACATGTTCGGCTACTCCATGAGCCCGATCACGGTGGGAGACAACGTCTTGGTTCCGGTGGGCGGGGATCGGGGCGTCGTCGCGCTCGCCTGGGAGACCGGGAAAGTCATCTGGAGCAGCGACCCGATCGACGTCAGCTACGCGTCTCCAATTCGCATCGAAGTCGACGGCCAGGAACAGATTGTGCTCGTGGCTTCCACAGAGGTAGTGGGCCTGAGCCCGACTCGCGGCCAGATCCTCTGGCGCTACCCTCACGCGAATGGAAACAAGAACAACTGTGCGCAACCGCTGTGGGGCAAAGACCAGCGGCTCTTCGTGAGCTCGCATGACGACGGCGGCGCTCGAGTGTTGGAGCTCAAGCGGGTCGAAGGAGAAACTCGGGTTCGAGAGCTCTGGCACAAGCCGGAGATCAAGTTCTTTCACACCTCATCGCTCCGACTCGGCGACACCGTCTACGGCAGCAGCGGCACCTGGAGCCCAACCTTCTTGACCGCGGTCGACGTCGAGACCGGCGAGAGCCTCTGGCGGCAACGCGGATACAACAAGGCGAACCTGCTCCTCGTCGAGGACAAGGTCATCCTCACCGACGAGGACGGCAAAGTGGCCTTGGCAGAGCTCTCGCGCGAAGGGATGAAGGTGATCTCCGAGTTCTCCCCGCTCCAGCCCACCGCCTGGGCCCCTCCCACACTGGCCGGCGGCCGTCTCTACCTTCGGGACCAGCACAGCGTGATGGCGTTCGACCTGCGAAAGCCGCCGGCTCGCTAGGCCTCGCCAGGCTCTCGAGAAGAGTTACCCGACAACTCTGCGGAGGCTTGGCTCTCCTCGCGTCGAGAGACGCTCGTCGAGTTTTGCCGGCGAACGTCTTCGGAGGGCTTCCCCTCCTCGGAGAGGAGTACCGGAAGTTGGCCTCAATCGAACTCGACAACGTTGCTCGAGCGACAGAGACGATCCAGCGCCTGCAACGAGCGGCCACACCACGCAGCCGGGAAGGTCCCGACGAGCGTCGCTTCGCCATGCTGGTCGGTACGGATCCGTCGCCATGGGCGGCCGTCCTCGAGGTCGAGTTGGGTGCCTGAGCAGGGGCCCGCGTCGACGGTCGAGGTGCCGAGTCCGCTGCCCGAGAAGAGCGCCACGTCCGCCCTCGGCTCTGGCGTCACGATCCCGACTTCAAGCTCGCCCGGGCAACTGCCTCCGAGAGTCAGCACGACGACGGGCGGCTGTTCTTCCACATAGTTGACGCCGATGGAGTGATCCGCCGCGGGAATTGTCGCCGTGTTTGCCGGCTCCGAACTCGCGTCGTCATCGGTTCCGCTCCAACCGCCCACCGTCCAACCCGGATCGGCAGTCGCCTCGAGGGAGAGGCGATCACCTGCGAGGTAGCTTCCGGAGGGACACTCGCCTCCGAACCCACTCTCCCACCACCCGACGGACTGAGCGGGCTCGCTCGCCTCCGCCGCGACGATATCCAGCGAGCCATCGGCGTTCAGGTCTGCGACAGCCACCGCGACGGCGTCCGACAGTCCAGAGGCCACCACCCGCTCGACCCAACCGGTTCCGTCTCCGCTCGCATTTTCCCACCAGAGAACCTGATCGCCGCTCATGCCGGTGCCAACGACGTCCAGGTCGCCGTCGCCGTCGATATCCCACGGGGCGATCTGATCGGTAGTGCTCAACCCCTCAGCGATCGGATGCTCCACCCAGCGCGTGGCGGCGCCCGTCAGATTCTCCCACCAGCGAACCGTCGTCGCTCCGTTGGCGCTTCCCACGATGTCCAAGTCAGAGTCGCCGTCGACATCTGCGGCACGCAACGAGAAGATCGCGTTGGACTCCGTCGAAATCCGATGCCCCACCCACGCGCTTCCGTCTCCGTCTCGGTTCTCCCACCAGGCGACGTAGCTACCCACGGCGCCGCCGTGCAGGATGTCCATGTCGCCGTCACCGTCCAGGTCGGCAGCGGCAACGGTACGAGGGTCATCGATAGAGGGGCGCACGGCGTGCGGATCCCAGATCGAACCGTCCCCTGCGACGTTCTCAAACCAGGCGAGTTTCCCGCTGAAGTTGCCGCCGACGACGACATCGAGGTCCAAATCGCCATCGATGTCCGCCGGGTAGATGGTGAAGGCGTCGGAGAAGTCGTTTCCGATCTCGAAGAAGGTCCACGAACCCCCGCTCCCCAGATCGTTGCGCCACCAGGCGATCTGATCGCCGTTGCGCGCCGCGCCGATCACGTCGAAATCTCCGTCCGCGTCAATGTCCGCAGCCGCGACCGCGGTGGGGGTGACGAAGTCGACCGCGATCGTGACGCCGCTCCACGAGTCGCCATCTCCGGACAGGTTCTCGAACCAGCGGATGGAGTCGGATGTCGCGGAGGCCGCGACCACATCGACGTCCGAATCGCCGTCGAAGTCCGCCGTAGCGACCGAGAAGGCGTCTTCGAAGGCCGAGGCAATCGATCGCTCGAACCAGGCAGAGCCGTCGGCGATCGGAACCGCGATCGGATCGCTTCCCTCCCCGGTATGACTCAGCGAGACCGAGAAGCAGGAAGCGACGTAGCGGACCCCGACCAGGACCGAGTTGTCTGGCATCGTCAGCGTGTTGGTGGTCTGTGTGCTCGAGTCGTCGTCCGTGTTGGACCACCCGGAGACACGCCAGCCGTCCGCCGGGGAAGCCGTGAACTCGATCAGCTCGCCCTCGACGTAAGTGGCCTCGGAGCAGCCTTCCGAACCCGAGGGGTCCACCACCAGGGGTTCGCCGAGTCCGAGGTGCTCCAGCGCCAGATCGAAACACCTCCGCACGTAGTTGACACCGGCGGTGTGATCCTGCGACGGCATGTGAACCACGTTCGACGACTCGGTCGAGGTGTCATCGATCGTCCCGGTCCAACCGCCGATGTCCCAGCCGGCCCCCGGCTGGGCGCCGCTCAACTCCACGATCGCGCCAGGCAGGTACTCGCCCTCGAAACATCCGGGGGAGTTCGGCGGCGAGGCGACGGGCCCGGAACCGGTACCCGTTCTCGTCACGTTGAGCTCGGCGCAGGCCTCGACGTATTCGACAGACGCTTGGTGGCTCGCGATGGGCATCGTGACGAAGTTCGTCTCGTCGGTACTCGTGTCGTCGTCGGTGCCGTTCCAGCCCCCAACCTTCCAGCTCGCGCTGGGAACCGCGGTCAGACCGACCACCTCGCCGGGAAGAAACTCCCGGTGCTCGCAACCCACGGAGCTGGGCGGGGTTGCGAGGGGACTCGAACCCGCACCGGTGTGCGTGAGGGCCAGCCGGTCGCAGCTATCGATCGACTCGACGTTGGTCGGTCCGCAGTTGCTGAGATCAACCGCCTGCACGAGGCCCCCGCACTGCGATGTACCAAAGTCCAGATCCAGCGTTCCCGAGCCGGTCTCATCGGTATCGACAAGTCCGAGGCTCTCGAGATCGGCGAGCAGCAGTTCCGTGCCGGCACAGGGCCCGGAAGGGATCTTGGTCAGACCCGATCGCGAGCCAGCGAACACCTCGGCAGAGGCGAGAGGGCTCAGGCCCTGCACGTGCAACGTCATCGGTCCCGGGCAGGCGCCCTCCAACAAGAGCACGTCCTTGCCAAACTCGACGGAGCCGCTATCGCAGGGCCCGTCGTCTCGAGCGAACCCTCGCTGATCGGCGGCCAGACCGCAATCGCCCGCAGCGTCGACCGCGGGGCTACCCGCGCGGATGGCGTGCGTCAGCGTCGGTCCGCCGTTGTCGCTCAGGTCGACATCGAAGTCCACGCCGGGAGTGATCGGCTGTGCATCGCCGCAGGTGAGGTCGTCAGAGAAGCTGTCCGGCCCCGCCACGACCCCCTGGCCACCGCAATTGCCACCGCTCAGGCTGTAGGCGACGACGCTTCCCTGGAAAACCGGCTGGGCCGGCGAGAAGACATCGACGGAATACATCGCTCCTCCCTCCCCGGCCGAGTTTCCGGACATCGTGCTGTTGATGAGCGACAGGCGATCGCCGTCAGCGTGGTAGATACCACCACCCCGAACAGCGGTGTTGTCAGAGATGGTGCTGTTGATCAGCTCCATCCGTCCGCCGTCGTACGCGCCGCCGTGGAGCCAGAGTCCTCCGCCGTCCACACCGGCGGTGTTCCCGGAGATGGTGCTCCCCTCCACGGTGATCGAGTGATAGTCCAGCGAGCCGACGGAATCGGAGAGGAAGATGCCTCCCCCCGACCCACCCGCCGTGTTGTTCGAGATGGTGCTACCCGACACGTCCGCCAACGCGTACCCTTCGATGTGAACGCCACCGCCCGAGTGGGTCGCGACGTTTTCAGACACCAAGCTGCCCGCCGTGATGTCCAGGTAACCCTGGTTGTAGATGCCACCGCCGAAGTCAGCCGAGTTTGCGGTAACCGCCGACCCCACGAGGACAACATCGGCCGACAGCCAACTCAGGTAGAGCCCGCCGCCACGTCCAGCGGTGTTCTCGCTAATGGTGCTGTTGATGAGAACCAGCTCGCCGGAGTCGATCAGCACACCGCCGCCATCTCCTCCACCGGCATCGCCGTTCGATACGGTGGTCCCAGCGATCGTCACGACCGCGAAGTCGGCGATCTCCAAGACTCTAAAAGCCGCCGCGCCCGGTTCCCGGGAGATCTCGTAGCCGCTACCCGTCAGTGTCAGATCCGAGGCGATCGCAGGAAGGGCCGTATCGAGAAGTACGTCTCTCGTGAGCCGCAGCTCGTCAGGGCCCGAGCCCGCTGAGCAGCCGCCGATCGCGGAGTCTGTGTTCGCCGCGACGATCGCGTCCGCCAGGCTGCAGGCTTCGTCAACCACGATCAGGGCGGGCACCAGGCGGCCAGGCTGCGCCAAGGTCATGGCGAAGCATGACAAGAACACCCAGCCAGTCGCCGTCCTCGACTTGGTCAGCTCACTCCTCGAATCCGACTCGCTCTCGCAGCGGTCGATCCAGCAGCCATCTTGTTGGAAACCTCTCTCGGCGAATCGTATCAACCAGGGCTCCGCGGCCTATCGAGTGCGGGCTGGACAGCGTCCGGAAGCCTCGTCGGCCGCGCTCTGAACCAGGTTTCTTGATCGCTCCAATCGCCGGTGTTATGGTCACATCTCCGTTGTATGAGAACCCCCACACCGACGACGGCCCGCGCTCTGACGCAAAGCGGGCCCGTCGTGTACGCAGACGTATGCACACTGGAACATAGGAGGCCGCACCGATGAGCCAGAAAGACAGTCTGAAACAGGAGTTGATCGACACGGACGACGAGTACCGCCGCCTCTTCGAGGAGCACCAGAACTACGAGAGGCGGCTCGAGTCGCTCCACCACAAGTCCTTCTTCTCGCAGGAAGACGAGCAGGAGGAGAAGCGAATCAAGCTTCAGAAGCTGCGGCTCAAAGACCGGATGCAAGTCATCCTGAGGAGCCACCGCCAGACGAGCGTCGCGAGCGTCTAGACGCTCGCCGTAGCCAGTCGTCCCAGGGCGCCAGGGACCGGCCCGCTGGATCGCACCTGCGGGCCGCGCCCTCCGTCTGAACTCTCATGACCTTCGCCAAGGAAGCCTGGCCCTTCGTACTGCCCTTCGTCCTCGCGGCGGTGGTCGCGTTTGTCCTGCTGCGCCCGACGCTGGCGTTGGTGATTGCGGTACTGGGACTTGCCGTCCTGCTCTTCTTCAGAATCCCCGCTCGGACGATCACCGCAGCTCCGAACCTGGTCCTCTCCCCAGCCAACGGCAAGATCACCTCGATCGCCACGGTGGTCGACCCGGAGTTCGGTGAGGGCGAGTTCCATCACATCGTGACGTTCCTCTCCGTCTTCAACATTCATGTGCAGCGCGCCCCGGTGAACGGAACCGTGCTCGCCAGTCGACTCCGCCCGGGCTTGAAGGTCGCGGCCTTCCGCGACGACGCCGGCGAGGTCAACGAGAGCTGGCTGTCGGTCTTCGAGTCGGAGGACGGCGATGTGATCGCGATGCGCCAGATCGCAGGCCTTCTCGCTCGCCGAGTGGTCAGCTACCTCGAACCCGGAGATCGAGTAGAGCGAGGCCAACTGATCGGCGTGATCAAGTTCGGTTCGCGCGTCGATCTCTACGTGCCCGCGCGCTATCGGCTGCTGATTGAAACGGGCCAGACGGTGCACGAAGGAGACACGGCCATGGCCGAGATCGTGCCCGCGGAGAACAACGAATCATGAAACGAATCGGCCTCCTCGGCAGTTCGAGTCTCCTCGGCGAGGAGCTCAAGACCGAGCTCGGCAGGCACTCCGCCCTTTGGGAGGAGATCCGTCTGCTGACGTTCGACGAAGAGAGCAGCGGCAAGGTGGCCGACCTCGACGGCGCGGCGACGTTCGTGCGCAGCGTCGACGAAGAGAGTCTCGCGGGGCTCGATCTTGTGGTTGTACCGGGCGAACGGGTCGCCGGGCGAGGCCTCGAGACGTTGGTGCCGGGAGAGACGCCCCTGCTGGTCGTGGCGCCGGTGGAGCCGATCGAGGGTATGCCTCTGGTCGATGGCCTGAACATCGTCGACGGCCAGCTCCCCGCCGATGTGGCGGGGCGTCGGGTCTACGTCAGTCCTCACCCGGTCGCCATCGCGCTGGCCCTGATCCTCGGGCCCCTCGAGGCGCTCGCCGTCGAGCGCGCGAGCGGTACGGCGCTTCTGCCCTCCTCGATCCGCGGGCAGAAGGGCCTCGACGAGCTACTCGAACAGAGTCGTCGGCTGCTGGCGTTCCAGTCGGAAATGCCGCAAGACGTCTTCGGGCGACAGCTCGCGTTCAACGTTCTCCCGATGCCGGGTGCCGAGCGAGTGGTTCAGGCCGACCTCACGGGCCTCCTCGGCGAACGGCCCGACGTCTCGGTGCGCCACCTCCAGGCCTCGGTCTTCCACGGCTGCAGCTTGACGCTTCATCTGGAGTTCGCAGACTCCGTCGAGGCCACGAGCGTGCGCGAGGCGCTGAGCGGCGCGGCACATCTCGACGTCGCCGAGGGCGAGTTGAGCGCCGACGACCCGTCGCCTATCGAGGCCGCGGGCCGCGACGATGTTCAGGTCTACGGCGTCGAGGCGGCCGGCAGCCGCGTCTCGCTCCAGGCGGTCTTCGACCACCTGACTCGAGGCGGGGCGCTCAACGCGCTCGCCATCTTGACCGCCTTCGCCGACCAGAAGCCAAACTAGCCGGACGCGCTATTCGGGGCCTTCGGCCGGCCGCTCGGGGAGCATCCCCTCGCGCGACAAGTACTCCTCGACCGCCAGAAGGTTGTCGGCGCCCGCACGCTCCACAACCTGGAGAAGCTCCTCCATCGTCGTCACCTCCTCGAACTGCTCTTCCACGAACCAGTCGAGGAAACGGAGCGCGATGTAGTTCGACTCCTCTTTGCCGATGTCGACGATCGCGTAGATCTGAGCGGTGACCTCTTTCTCCCAGTCGAGCGCAGCCTGGACGGCATCCACGGCGGACGAGAACTGGTTGCGGGGCGCTGCGATCTCCGGAATCTGCAGCTGACCGCCCGCGTCGACCACGAAGTTGACGAACTTCATGGCGTGCTCGCGCTCCTCTTCGGACTGGCGGTAGAAGAAGCGGGCGAGGCCACCGAGGCCTTCCCCGTCGAAGTAGGCGGCGATCTGGATGTACTGCATCGAAGCGCCCATCTCGTTGCCCACCTGCTGATTGCACGCGTCGAAGATCTTCTGGCTTCCTAGGCTCATTCGCTCCCTCCTGGGCGGATGAGACCACACTGAGCGCGCGGAGGGAAGGATCTCCAGCGAACGGTTGTTATATTGCCCGCCTGACCCGCGACCCGACAGGAGATACCACCAAGAATGAGTAACGAATCTCAGCCCGAAACGGTACACGACGTCGTCATCGTCGGCTCTGGACCGGCGGGCTTCACCGCAGCGCTCTACACCTCCAGAGCTGGGCTCGACCCGGTACTCCTCGAGGGCAATCAGCCCGGAGGGCAGCTCACCATCACCACCGACGTCGAGAACTACCCCGGCTTCCCCGAGGGCATTCTCGGCCCGCAGCTGATGGAAGACATGCGCAAGCAGGTTCAGCGCTTCGGCACGACGTGCAAGTTCGAGGCGGCGACCGACATCGATCTCGAAAGCCGACCGTTCCGCATCACCACCGACGAGAACGCCTACCTCGCGAAGACCGTCATCATCGCCACCGGCGCCACCGCCAAGCAGCTCGGCATCGAGTCCGAGAGCCAGCTCATGGGCTACGGCGTCTCGGCCTGCGCGACCTGCGACGGCTTCTTCTTCAAAGAGAAGGAGCTCGTGATCATCGGCGGCGGCGACACAGCGATGGAGGAAGCCACCTACCTCACGCGCTTCGCCAGCAAGGTGACCGTCGTTCACCGCCGCGACGAGCTCCGCGCCTCGAAGATCATGCAGGAGCGCGCCATGAAGAACGACAAGATCGAGTTCGCCTGGAACAAGACGGTCGAGGAGATCCTCGGCAGCCAGCAAGACGGCGTCCACGGCGTGATGCTGCGCGACACCCAGACCGATGAGGTGACCGAGTTCCCCTGCCAGGGTGTTTTCGTGGCCATCGGCCACCAGCCGAACACGGGCATTTTCGAGGGCAAGCTGGACATGAACGACGTCGGCTACCTGCAGACCGAAGAGCCCAGCACGCGCACCAACGTCGAGGGGGTCTTCGCCGCCGGAGACGTCGTCGATCCAACCTACAGGCAGGCGGTGACCGCCGCCGGAATGGGCTGCAAGGCCGCCATCGATGCCGAGCGCTGGTTGGAGGCGCAAGAGGGATGACTCGCCCGACCACCCTCGGAGCACTCCGCGCCTCCGGCTATCGGTCAAGGAGCGTCAAGCAGGAGATTCGGGAGAACCTGCGCAGTCAGCTCGCAAACGGCGAGAAGCTCTTCCCGGGCATCCTGGGCTACGACCGCACGGTGATCCCGGGCGTCGTCAACGCGCTTCTCGCGCGGCACGACTTCATCCTCCTCGGCCTCCGCGGGCAGGCCAAGAGTCGGCTCTTGCGCTCCCTGGTCGACCTCCTCGACGACGAGATTCCGGTCCTCGCGGGAACCGAGTTGAACGACGACCCGCTGGCGCCGGTCTCGACCACCGGTCAGCAGATGGTCGCCGAAGCCGGCGACGAGGCCGAGATCTCCTGGATGCCGCGCGAGGCGCGCTACAGCGAAAAGCTCGCAACCCCCGACGTCTCCATCTCCGATCTGCTCGGAGACATCGACCCGATCAAGGCGGCCACGCGCAAGCTCACCTACGCCGACCCCGAGGTCATCCACTTCGGCATCGTGCCGCGCACCAACCGCGGCATCTTCGCCATCAACGAGATTCCCGACCTCGTGCCCCGCATTCAGGTCGGACTGCTCAACCTGCTCGAGGAGCGCGACCTCCAGATTCGGGGCTTCCCGGTGCGCATCCCTCTCGACCTACTGATGGTCTTTTCGGCCAACCCCGAGGACTACACGAACCGGGGCAGCATCATCACGCCACTCAAGGACCGCATCTCGTCGCAGATCCTCACCCACTACCCCCAGGAGGTGGAGACCGCCGCCGAGATCACGCGCCAAGAGGCGTGGGTCGATCGCGGAGGCCCTGCCCGGCTGTCCGCCGACTTCGAGCGACTCGTCGAGGAGATCACCTTCGCAGCGCGCGACAGTGAGCTGGTCGATCAGACCTCGGGCGTAAGCGCCCGCGTGTCGATCTCGGCCCTCGAGCTGCTCCACTCCAACCTGGAACGGCGGGCCCTGGCGACCGGCGAGGAGGAGGTCCACCCCCGTATCTGTGACCTCAACATGCTCCTGCCGGCACTCACCGGCAAGGTCGAGATGGTCTACGAGGGCGAGCAGAAAGGGGTCGAGGTCGTGGCTCGCCAGATCATCGGCGAGGGCGTGCGCAAGCTGTTCGAAGAACGCTTCCCGCCCGTCGGCCGCGAGGTTGGCAGCGGCAGCGAAGACGACACCGGGCCCTACTCCCCGATCGCCGCCTGGTTCGCGGACGGCAACGAGCTCGAGCTCTCCGACGAGCAGTCGTTCGAAGACTTCGTCGCCGCGCTCGAGACCGTAGACGGCCTGATGTCGCTCGCGGAAGGGCACAGTCAGAATCCGTTCGAACGCGCCTTCCTCGCCGAGCTCATTCTCGAGGGCCTGCACCAGAGCCTGAAGCTCGGTCGAGAGGACCTCGACAGCGCCGTCACCTATAAGGAGCTGGTCAAGCTCCAGCTGCTCAAGCCGCACCGCGGCCCCACTCGCGAAGTCAACTAGGAGACCGCTTCGCGCCACCGCTACTTCCACCTCGATCCGGAGCTCCTCCAGTCGCTAGCGGCCGGCATGGACCTCCAACGGCTGTTCAACCAGCTGCTGCTCGCCACCGGCGGCGACGTCGAGGAGGCGATGGAGTGGCTCAAGTACCTCCAGGAGCAGGGCCACATCGGCGCGGACGTCGACCTCGACGAGTTCTTCGAGGAGCTCGAGCGGCAGCGGGTGCTCCAGCGCCGGGGTGACGGAAGTCTAGAGCTCTCGAGCGTCGGCGAGCGGCGTATTCGTCGGAGCGCGTTTGAGGAGATCTTCACCGACCTCGCGAAGGGTGGCATCGGCTACCACCGCGTGCGCGCCGAGGGCGAAGGCGTCGAGCAGCTGCCGGAGCGCCGACCCTATGAGTTCGGCGACGATCTCCACCGCATTGACTCGACCGCCTCGGTTCACAACGCGCTCCGGCGCACGGTCGGAGAGCTCGAGTTCCGCGAAGAGGACTTCGAGGTCTACGAAACCGAGCACCTCTCAGCGTGCGCCACGGTGGTCGCCATCGACATCAGCCACTCGATGGTCCTCTACGGCGAAGATCGCATCACCCCCGCCAAGAAGGTCGCGTTGGCGCTCACCGAACTGATCACCACCAAGTACCCGAAGGACTCGCTCGGCGTCCTGCTCTTCGGCGATCGCGCCGAGCGTGTAGAGCTTTCAGAGCTGCCCTACGTCCAGGCCGGGCCGTTCCACACCAACACGCGCGACGGCCTTCAGATGGCGCGCTCGATGCTCGCCCGCCAGAAGCAGCCGAACAAGCAGATCTTCTTGATCACCGACGGCAAGCCCTCGGCGATCACCGAAGGCGACAACATCTACAAGAACCCGTTCGGCCTCGACATGAAGATCGTGACCTCGACGCTCGAAGAGGCCGACCTGTGCCGGCGCCAAGGGGTGGTCATCACCACCTTCATGCTCGCCACCGACGAGTTGCTGACCGACTTCGTCGAGAAGCTCACCCAGGTCAACCGCGGGCGGGCCTACTTCGCGTCGCCGTATGATCTCGGAGAGTTCATCCTGGCGGACTACATCAAGAACCGACGGAAGCGAGTTCGGTAGCGGAGATGCCCGCCGATCGAGCCGTCACCGAGTTCCTCCATGCCTGGCGCGACGGCGACGACGCGGCCATAGATGCGCTCGCCCTGCCCTCGTATTTCCACTACCACGGCGTCCTCGCGATGGCCGCCGGGCAGCTCGGCGAACGCGCCCTGGCCCGTCGAGCCCTCGAGGAGCTGGCGGTCCAGAAACCGGACATGGCCGAGACTGCCCGAGACGAGTGGTCGAAGTGGCTCGGGAGCGACGAGCTCCTCGAGCACGCACTCGAGGGTCTCCGCAAGGCGGGGCTACACGTACCCTAAGGCGCACGAACTTCCCGACCGTCCACCCCACGCCGACATGGATCGGCGGCGATCGCCGTCCTGCCCTTCTCCGATCTGAGACCCAGCGATGGCGAGGGCGGTGTCGCGCACTCGATCGACCGAGGGTGGCGGCACGGGTACCGGGGCTGCGAGGAGGAACAGTCCCCACGCACCCCAGACCCAAGGTGCGATCGAGGCGACAAGGCTCTGCATTGGAGGTGAGCAGCATAGCTACAACGTGGCGACCTTCACCCAAATAGAGACGCCGCCGGCACCGAAGACACGACCATCTGGCCCCCTCGAGAGGGCCTCCTTGCCGGCCAAATGTAGAATCGGCCCGCCGAGCGCACCGAGAGCGACGGTCGCGCTTCGAAAACCAACTCGACAGGAGCCCCCGTCATGTACTTTCAGCGCGCCCTTGCGTCGCTCACCCTCATCACCCTCTGCTCATTTGCCATCGGCTGTCGCGAGAGCCGACCGGCCGTTCAATACCCCGACACCATGACCGTCGAACACGTCGACACGTACCACGGCCAGGAGGTCGCCGACCCCTATCGTTGGCTCGAGGACGATGTGCGCGAGAGCGACGACGTCTCGGCCTGGGTCGACGCGCAGAACGAGGTCGCCTTCGCCTACCTCGAGTCGATTCCCGAGCGTGCCGTCATCGCTACCCGTCTCGAAGAGCTATGGGACTACGAGAAGTACACCAACCCCGTGAAAGAGGGCGGCCGCTACTTCTATCGCCACAACGACGGCCTGCAGAACCAGTACGTTCTCTACTCCCAGGCGTCGCTCGACGGCGAGCCGGAGATGGTCCTCGATCCGAACACCTGGTCGGACGACGGCACGGTCGCCCTCGCAGCCTACGCCCCGAGCCCGGACGGCCGCTACGTGGCCTACATGATTCAGGACGGCGGCTCGGACTGGCGTACCGCTCGAGTGCTCGATCTCGAGAGTGGCGAGCTGCTCGACGACAAACTCGAGTGGCTCAAGTTCACCGGCCTCGAGTGGGCGCCGGACGGCTCGGGCTTTTACTACAGCCGCTACCCGCAGCCCGAGGAGGGTGCCGAGTTCCAGTCGCTCAACAAGGGCCAAGCGGTCTATTTCCATCGCGTCGGCACCAGTCAGAACGAGGACGAGGTCACCTACAGCCGTCCCGACGAGCCCGACTGGGGTTTCGCCTCGAGTGTCACTGATGACGGCGCCTACCTCGTGATCACCGTCTGGCTCGGCACCGACAATCGCTACCAGATCCTGACGCAGGACCTCACGCGCCCCGGCGCTGAACCCGAGTTTCTGATCAGCGGCTTCGACAACGACTACTCGCTCGCCGGCAACGGCGGCTCGACACTCTACTTCCGCACCGACCTCGAGGCCCCGAAGGGCCGGCTGATCGCCATCGATCTCGACAACCCCGAGCCCGACAACTGGCGCACGATCATCGCCGAGAACGAGCACGTGCTCGAGCAGGTCGGCCGCGTCGGGGACCATTTTGTCGCCGAGTATCTAGCCGACGCGCGGTCGGACATCCGCATCACCACACTCGGCGGTGAAGAGGTGCGCTCGGTCTCACTGCCCGGCATCGGCGTCGCCTCGGGGTTCAACGGCAGGGCCGAGGATCCGGAGACCTTCTACAGCTACTCCAGCTTCAACGCACCGCCGACGATCTACAGCTACGACGTAGCCACCGGCGAGAGCACCGAGTTCAAGTCGTCGCAGGTCGCGTTCGACCCTGCCGACTACACCGTCGAGCAGGTCTTCTACACGTCCAAGGACGGCACGCGCGTACCGATGTTCATCTCCCATCGCGCCGACCTCGACCTCGACGGCGACCGACCCGCGCTCCTCTACGGCTACGGCGGTTTCAACATCTCGATGCGCCCCGGCTTTTCGGTCACTCGGCTGGCGTGGATGGAGATGGGCGGCGTCTACGCGGTCGCCAACCTCCGCGGGGGTGGCGAGTACGGTGAGGAGTGGCACAAGGCGGGGACAAAGCTCCAGAAGCAGAACGTCTTCGACGACTTCATCGCCGCCGGCGAGTACCTCGTGGCCGAGGGTTACACCCGGCCCCAGCGCATGGGCATCTTCGGCGGCAGCAACGGCGGCCTGCTGGTCGGCGCGGTGACCAACCAGCGCCCCGACCTGTTCGGAGCCGCGCTACCGGCGGTCGGCGTCATGGACATGCTGCGCTTCCACCAGTTCACCGCTGGGCGGTTCTGGGTCGACGACTACGGTTCGGCTGAAGACGCCGAAGAGTTCGCGGCGCTACGGGCCTACTCGCCCTACCACAACATCCAGCCCGGCACGCAGTACCCGGCGGTCCTCGCCACGACGGCAGACACCGACGACCGAGTCGTACCGGGACACAGCTTCAAGTACATGGCGGCGCTGCAGGCGGCCCAGGCCGGCAACGCGCCGGTGCTGATCCGAATCGAGACCCGCGCCGGTCACGGAGCGGGCAAACCGACGAGCAAAATCATCGAGGAGTACGCCGACCGCTGGGCTTTCCTGGTCGAAAACCTCGGCGTGGAGCTGGCAGCCGACTACGGCCAGAGCGGATGACGGCAGGTTGCCCCTGATGCTCGCCCGCCGGCTCACGGTCGTCTTCATTCTGATCGCCTTCGCGGCGCTCGTCTGGCCCATCTACGGCCTGTTCGGGAACGAGCGTCCGCTCCTCCTGGGCATGCCGCAGTCGCTCTTCTACGTGGCCTGCTGGCTGGTCGCGAGTTTTGTCGTGCTCCTCGCCCTCTACCTGCACGAGGAGCGCTAGGCGACGATGACCTCCTCTAGCTGGATCATCGTCCTCGCGGTCACCAGCAGCTACCTGGTGGCCTCGCTGGTGATCGGCCTGCTCTCCGGACGGAAGATGACGGGCGGTACCGAGGGCTACGTCGCCGGCGACCGCGGCCTCGGCTTCGTGTCGCTCTACTTCATCATGGGCGCATCGATCTTCAGTGCCTTCGCGTTCCTGGGCGGCCCGGGCTGGGCCTACTCGAGGGGCGCCGCGTCCTTCTACATTCTGGCGTACGCCGCCGTCGGCCTGACGCCTTGGTACTTCCTCGCCCCGAAGATCTCCCGCCTCGGCCGCGAGCGCGGCTACGTCACCCAGGCGGAACTGTTCGCCGACCGCTTCCAATCGCGCGGTCTGTCCGCGATCCTCGCGATCATCTCGATCGCCGGCTTTCTCCCCTACCTGACCCTCCAGATCAAGGGCGCGGGCTACGTCTTCGAGATCGTCAGCGAAGGCCGCATTCCCGTCTGGGCCGGCGCGCTCATCGCCTACGCCGTGGTGCTCGTCTACGTCTTCAAGAGTGGCGTCATGGGCGTCGCCTGGACCAACACCATGCAGGGCATCTTCATGCTCGTCCTCGCCTGGTCGCTCGGCCTCTATCTGCCGGCCAAGCTCTACGGCGGTGTCGGACCGATGTTCGACCAGCTCGCCGACCGGGTACCGGAGCTCCTCCGCGCTCCCGGCTTGGCCGCGGACGGCAGCCGCTGGAGTTGGGGCGGCTACTCGAGCGCGGTCGCCATCTCGACCCTCGGCTTCAGCATGTGGCCGCACTACTTCATGCGCATCTACACGGCGCGCAGCGAGCGCACGCTCAAGCAGATGGTGGTCTTCTACCCGACCTTCGGGATCTTCTTGATTCCGATCCTCTTCATCGGCTTCTGCGGCGTCCTGCGCTTCCCCGGCGTCGAGCCCGCCGACACCATCTTGCCGACCATCCTGACCTCGCTCGACCTCCCGCCGGTGGTCATCGGCCTGTTCTGCGCGGGCGCGCTCGCCGCCTCGATGTCGACCGGCGACGCGCTCCTCCACGCCTCGGGCTCCGTGCTGGTGCGAGATCTCTACCGCGTCCTCTGGCGCCCCGACATCACCGACGCCCAGCAGACGCGACTGATCCGCATTCTGGTCGTCGTCGTCGGAGCCGTCGCCTACTACTTTGCCGTGGTCTCAGATCTGTCGCTGGTGCTCATGCTGCTGCTCTCATACGGCTTCGTCGCCCAGATCTTCCCGGTCTTCCTCGCGACCTTCTTCTGGCGACGCGTGAGCAGTACCGCGGTGCTCGCTGGCCTCCTGGCGGGCTGTCTGGTGACCGCCATCTGGAACCTGCGGCCCGAGCTTCAATGGCTCGACATTCACCCGGGGCTCTACGGTCTTGCCGCGCACGTCCTCGTGTTGATCGTCGTCTCGCGCATGGGCAGGACGGTCGACCGGGAGCACGCAGAGCGCTTCGTCGGCTAGTTCGGGCTCACCGAATCGAGCTGCGTGACCCGGCGCGAGAGCGTGCGTGCGAAGGCCTCGTTGACCGCCATCGCCGCCTCCAGCTGAGCGATCTCGAGATGCTCGTCGACGGTGTGCGCCAGGCGCTCGTCGCCCGGACCGAAGCCGACCGGCTCGAGCCCCACCGCAGCGTAGTGACCGCCGTCGGTGGCAAACTGCCAGACGTCGACGGCCGGCGACGCGCCGAGCGCCTTCGCCGCAATCTGTCGCGCGCCCTCGATCAGGGGATGCTCCCTCGACAGGAGGTAGGTCGGGTTGTTCGCCGGAATCGCCGAGCGCTCGCCGGTGTAGGTCACCCGCTCGACGACCCGATTGGTGATCTCGGCGGTGGCTCCCTCGCCCAGCGAGCCGGCCACAAGCTCCTCGAGTCGGGCGATGATCACCTCCGCGCTCTCGCCCGGAACGTTGCGCCAGTCGAGGGTCTGCGTCACTTCGGCCGGCACCACGTTGGCGCTGGTCTGGTCGGTCGCAATCAGGGTGGGAGCCACGCTGCTCTTGCCGAGCGCCTCCACCTCGTCGTGTTGAACGCGTTCGAGTGCGGCGAGAAAGCGACCGAGCGAGACGAGCGGATTGACTCCCAGCTCGGGAACACTGGCGTGAACGCTGCGCCCGACCACGCGCAGTTCGAGCTCGACTCGACCTCGATGTCCGCGACGGACGGTGAGTCGGGATGGCTCGCCGACCACGACCAGACGGGCCGGCGACGACTCGGCGAGAAAGCGAGCTCCGACCCCGCCGATCTCCTCCTGCACCACCGCGGTGACCCAGACGTCGCCCGGGGGTGGCTCGCCTCCCGCGAGTCGGGCCACACCATAGACCTGCGCAGCAAGGGGCCCTTTGATGTCGACCGCGCCGCGTCCCCACACTCGATCGTCGTGCACTTCGCCGCCAAAAGGAGGGTGAGGCCAGGCCGCAGGGTCGCCGACGTCGACATGATCGAGGTGAGTGTTGAACATCAGCGGATCGGCCTGGTCGCCGCCGGCGATCCGACCGAGTACGTTGCCCATACGGTCGCGCTGAATGTCGACGTATCCGAGCCGATCCATCTCGGCCATCATCAGGTTCGCCAGATCGCCCTCCTGCCCCGGCAGGCTCTGCGTTTGGATCAGGCGCTGTAGGAATTCGACACAGGCTTCGAGGTCCGAGCGGTCTATCGCCATAGGGATGGATTCTAGACCGCTCGGAGCCGCCGCGAAGCGACAATCCGACGCGAGGTGCTCGCCCTAGTTCTGCGGGCCGCCCGTGATCTGCTTCACCCCGATCCCGGCTGGCAGGGCGCCGTCCTCGGGGATGTGGTTGATCAACGCCAGCGTGCCGAGCGACACGGACGACGGGAAGCGAATGTTGAACGAGGTCAGCGGTGTCGACCGCTGAAGGTTGACGATCTTGACGCGCGCCGGCTGTACGTTGAGCGCCTTGCGGTCGGTCAGTTTGTCGAAGCTACCGATGAACTGACCGATGGGCCGCGAGTAGTTGTTCCACTTCTCGTCGGCCGTGTAGCCGAGCAGCCGGAAGGTGTTGTCGCCGTAACGGACGAAACCTGCGACGCCGCGGAGCCGACCGTTCTGGGTGTCGGCAGCAAACTCGACCAGCGCCGCCGGGTAGCCGTTGACGCGGTTCGAGCGCACCTGTCCGGCTTCCAGCCCCTCCTGCCCGGCAAACTCACGGGCAGCGGCGCTCGGGTCCGTCTGTTGCGCCAAGGTCAGCTGTACGATCGCATCCTCCGCAGCGCTGATGCCGGCGACAACAGTCTTCTGGTTCACGGTCTTCCACCCGGACGGGAACGTCAACTCGAAGCGCATGTCCGGATGCAGGAAACGCGTCTCTTCGAAGAAGCCTTCCCGCGGGTTGGCGCCGAAGACCATCCCGTCGAGCTGCTCGAGATACGCCTCGCGATGTATCCAATGGCCGCTGAAATCAGCGTTCAAGGAATCGATCTGCGCGAACAGCCGCTGGCGCCGCGAGTCGGGATCGGGGTGTGTCGACATGTAGTTGGGAAGCCGCCCCGCGCCGGCCGCTTCGCTCACCCGCTTGAGCACGGTGAAGACCTCCGGCCCCTCCCTGGGGTCGTAGCCGACCGCCAGGCTGTACCGCAGGCCGAGGTCGTCGGCCTGGCGCTCGTCGTCGCGCGAATACTTGAGAAACAGAAGGCCGAGGCCGGCGGAAGCGAGCTCCCCGACCGCCGCGAGCTCCGGACTCAGAATCGTCCCGAGGCCGAGCCCCAGACCGAGCAGCTGCTGCTTGCTCATCTGGTTGACGCCGTGGCGAGCGGTCACGTGACCGATTTCGTGTCCGAGTACCGAGACCAACTCCGCCTCGGTGTCGAGGTGGGTCATGATCCCGCGCGTGACATAGATGAAGCCACCGGGCAGGGCAAACGCGTTGACGGTCGGATCGTCGATCACACGGAAGCTCCACGGCAGGTTCGGCCGCTCCGACTTAGCTGCGAGTTCCATACCGAGGCGCTGCACGTAGGCCTGCACCCCCTCGTCTGGGTAGAGCCCCATCTGCGCCACGATCTGCTGATCAGCGTCGCGCCCCATCGCGATCTCTTGCGACTCACTGATCAGCGCGAGCTGCGTCTTTCCGGTCGCTGGATTGGTAGAACAGCCCGGCAGCGAAGCCAGAACCGCTACGGCCAACAGCCACACGCCGATCGCGCGAACACCCCGTCTCATGCCATCCATCTCGTGCCCCTTTCCAAGAAGCCAGGTCAAAAAATTCTGAGGCAACAGTCTAGCGTGTCGGGCGGCGCTCGCACTGGTTAGACTGCCGCCGTGTCGACCGACGAACAGCAACCCGCGGTCGACGAGCGACTCGGACGACGCTTCGCCCGGCTCAGCTTCTACAACATCCTCTCGAACGTCACGGTGCCGCTCGCGGCGCTCGTCGACACAGCGCTGCTCGGACACCTACCGGACATTCGATTCCTCGCCGGCGTTGCCCTCGCTGGCGTGCTGTTCGAGTACGTCTACTGGACGTTCGGGTTCCTCCGCATGAGCACCACGGGGATCACCGCCCAGGCCGTCGGCCGAGGCGAGCGCGAGGAGACCTATCTCGTCCTCTACCGCTCGCTGGCCATCGGTGTCGCCTGCGGACTCGCGATCCTCGCTCTCCGCGGCGCGCTGGCCCACGGCGGCTTTGCACTCCTGGTCAGTCCGTCGCCCGAGGTCGAGGCGGCGGGCCGCGCCTACTTCGACACCCGCGTCTGGGGGGCGCCCGCGGTGCTCGCCAACTTCGGATTCCTGGGCTGGTTCCTGGGTCGCGAGGACGGTCGGAGCGTGCTGGCAATGACACTGGTCGCCAACGTCACCAATATCGGGCTCGACTACCTGTTCATCGTCCACCTCGGATGGTCCGCCGCGGGGGCTGGAGCCGCGACGGCGATCAGCCAGTACGCCATGCTGATCGTCGCGGTCGGCCTGTTCTTCAAGC
Source organism: Candidatus Multivoradales bacterium (assembly GCA_965212505.1). Taxonomy (GTDB): domain Bacteria; phylum Acidobacteriota; class Thermoanaerobaculia; order Multivoradales; family JAHEKO01; genus JAHEKO01. The sequence goes on along the minus strand of OZ243123.1, from coordinate 1,688,507 downwards.
GCTACCGTCCCCTGCCTTGGAAATGGAGCCAGGTTGCCGATCGCGGTCGGCTGCGCGAACTCTTCGTGCTCAACCGCGACATCCTCTTGCGAACGATCGCGCTGATCACCACCTTTGCTCTGTTCACCAACTTCAGCGCGCTCCTCGGAACCGTCACCCTCGCCGCAAACGCCATTCTCGCGCGGGTACAGATGCTCGCGGCGTTCCTGATCGACGGCTGCGCCTTCGCCACCGAGAGCCTCGCGGGCCTCCTCTGGGGCTCCGGCCGGCATCGCCGGTTGGAGCGCCTCCGCCGGCTCGCCCTGACCACCGGGCTGGTTCTGACCATTCCGTTTTGGATGGTTCTACTGGCCGCCCCGTCCGCTCTGCTCGGACTGCTGACCTCCCACCCGCCGACCCTCGAAACGGCGATCCGAACCTCCTGGTGGTTGGTGCCGATTCTCTCCTTCGGGGCGATCGCCTACATCTACGACGGACTCTTCCTCGGACTCACGGCCGGCCGCGCGCTCCGGAACTCCATGATCTCCAGCACGCTCCTCGGATTCCTGCCCCTCGCCCTGCTGTCGGTTCACTTCGAGAGCAACTCCCTCCTCTGGGCGGCGATGCTCGGATACATGGTGGTTCGGAGCGCGAGTCTCGACTGGGCCTACCGTCGGCTGCCCCTCCGGAAGGCTAAGATGAACCCATGAAGTTGTTCGAAGGCCGCCGCGCCCTCATCACCGGAGGCGCTCAAGGGATCGGATTTGCGATCGCCCAGGCGCTCGCCCGCGAGGGCGTTCGTGTCGTCCTGACCGACATCGACGAAGAGCGGCTCCGAGCCGCGGGTGAGCAACTCGACGAGATCGGCCCCGAGTCGCTCGTCTACCAACTCGACGTGACCGACCACGACGGCATCGCCGATCTTCGAGACGAGGTCATCGACGAACTCGGTGGCATCGACCTGCTCGTCAACAACGCCGGTATCGTGCAGGGCGGCGCCTTCTTGGAGGTTCCTCTCGACGAGCACCTGCGCACCTTCGAGGTCAACACTCGCGCCGTGGTCGCCGTCACCCACGCCTTCCTGGGGGACCTGATCGAGGCCGAGGAGGGTCACCTGGTCAACATCGCCAGCGCCTCGGGCTTTGTCGGACTGCCGTGGGGTTCTACCTACGCCGCCAGCAAGTGGGCGGTTATCGGCTTCGGGGAGTCGATCCGCCTCGAGCTCAAGCGGCTCGAGCACAACCACGTCGGCGTTACCTCGGTCTGCCCGAGCTACGTATCCACAGGGATGTTCGAAGGCGCTCAGCAACCGCTTCTGACCCCCTTTCTGACTCCCGAGAAGCTGGCGCGAAAGGTCGTCCGCGCAATCCGACGAGGCGACCCGTTTGTGCTCGAGCCGGCGATGGTCAAGGTCATGCCCTTCCTCAAAGCGAGCCTACCGACCGGAGCCAGCGACGCGATCCTCGACGCCTTTGGTGCCTCGACCAGCATGAAGGGCTGGAAGGGACACTAGGTCGCTGCGCCAGACGAGCGCGGAAAAGTGAGCTAGGAACGACGCCGGGCCAGGGCGGCTCGGTAGACCGGTACGGCAGCGACGAGCGTCACCGCCGCCGCGAGCGAAACGAGCACGGTCAGAGCCGGCGTCTCGAGTCCGACCGCTCGGCTGAGAGCCCGTAGCAGACTAATGGTGCCCAGCATGACGGTGATCGCCGTCACGACCGTCATCAGTAGATTCGACAGCGGCCCATTGACGCCCGACTCTCCGAGCGCCGACCGGTCGTTCACCGTCAAGAGGAGGAACACACTCACGATGGGCAGCAGCAGACCGTTGAGCGCCTGGGCCAGCACGATGATCGGCACGGGCTGAATACCGCTGACACCGAACAGCAGCCCGACAGCCAACACTCCGAGCCAGACTCCCCGATAGCGCCAAGAGCGATCCGACCAGCTTGCGGCATCCCGTCCGAAGAGGCTGCGTGCGGTCACCGCCGCCGCCAACGGCGCCGTGACGGCCGACGACAGGCCGGCGGCGAAGAGGCCGAAGGCAAAGTACGTCCGAGCCCAGGGACCGAGCCGGTCGGCGAGAAGGTCAGCGAGCGCAGCAAAGCTGAACTCGCCCGAAACCGAGCTCCCGACGACCACCACCGCCATCGAGATCAATCCTCCCAGACCGACCGCAACCGCCAGTCCCAGGCGCAGGTCGCCGAGCTTCTGACCGGCGGCGATGCCGGAGCCCAGGAACAGGTTGTAGGGGACAACCGTCGTTCCCACCAGGCCGATCGCGAGCAGCGACGAACCGCTCGGCAGCGAAGGAACGAAGGCGCCACGGACGATGGCGCTGACATCCGGACCGAGTCGAAGGGCGGTGGCCACAAAAACGATGCCCATCAGAGCCACCAAGGCGCTGAGCGCGAGCGCAACCCGCCGGGGCGAATTGAACCACAGGAGTAGCGCGGCCACGACTACGGAGGCGACCGTCAGGGTCCGAGGGCCAAACGGCAGCGCGAGACTCGCCCCCGCCACGCCACCGAGGATGTTGCCCGCTTCGTAGGCGGCACACCCCAAGACGACTGCACCCAGGACCAGGAGCAGGACCACGGCCCCAGCAACGCCCGACGGGTAGCGATCGCGTAGTGCCTCACCGAGGTTCCTTCCGGAGACCACGGTCAGGCGGCCGCTCGCCTCCTGCAGCACCAGACAAGCGCCGGTCGAGAACAGGAGCGCCCAGAGCAGCGACAGGCCGTAGCCCGCGCCAGCCGAAGCAGCCGTGGTCACCGTCCCCGGCCCGATAAACGCGGCGGCGATCACGGACCAGAAGAGAATCGAAGCGATCTTGCTCAAGCGTCCTCCTCGGGCAGACCATATCCTCCACCGCCGGGCGTCTCGAGAATCAAGCGATCGCCCGGCTGGACGTCGCAGGAGTCCACAGAGCCGAGCTCCAGCTCCTCGCCACCCGCCCGAACGACCCGCTGGCGGCCGCAACGCCCCGCTCCGCCTCCCTCCACACCGAACGGCGCCTCGACGCGGTGCTGGGTGAGCACCGAGAGCGCCACCGGATCCAGGAACGTCATCTCCCGCACCACTCCGTCGCCACCTCGCTGGGCACCCGGACCGCCCGAGCCATCGCGCACGGCGAAGCGCTCCAAGCGCACGGGGTGTCGGTGTTCGAGGATCTCGGGATCGGTGATGGCGGTGTTGGTCATGTGAGTGTGCACAGCATCAGCGCCGTCGAATCCGAGTCCCGCGCCAGCTCCACCGCAGACCGTCTCGTAGTAGGAGAAGCTCTCGTCTCCGAAGAGCACGTTGTTCATTGTCCCCTGGCCGCAGGCGAGGAGGCCGAGCGCCTTGAGCAGCGTGTCGACCAGACGCTGACTGGTTTCGACGTTCCCTCCGACGACAGCCGGGGCGTCGGCAGGGTCTTCCGGGAAGTACGGATTGAGCAGTGTCCCCTCCGGGACCACGACCTCGACGTCGCGGAGTAGCCCCTCGTTGAGCGGCAGCTCCTCCTCGAGGAGGAGCCGAAGCACATAGATCACCGCGCTGCGAACAATCGCCGGCGTTGCGTTCAGATTGCCGATATGGGTTGGCGCGGTGCCAGTGAAATCCAGCCGCGCGCCGCCCTCACCAACCTCGATCGCGACCCGCAAGACGCTGCCGTCGTCGAGACGCTCCTCTGCAGTTCGAACCCCGCTCGGGTGCTTGCTCAACGCCGCCGCCATACGCTCCGCTGCGCGGCGTTCCAGCTCGCGCATGTGCAACGCAACCGTCGCGGCGCCGCTCGCTTCCACCAGTGCAGAGAGCTCCTGGGCTCCCCGGTGGTTGGCGGCGACCGCGGCCGCCAGGTCGGCGAGATTCTCCTCCACCGCTCGAGAGGGGTGCGGACCGCCGCCCAGCCGCTCTCGGAGGTCGTCCCAAAGCGGCACACCGGCGCGCATCAAGAGCTGCGGCTCCAGCACGACCCCTTCCTCGACGAGCGACCGCGCCGCCGGCGGCATCGAGCCGGGGCGAATCCCGCCGATCTCGGCGTGGTGGGCACGGCTCGCCGCATAGCCGACCAGATCCGCGGCGAAGATCGGGGTGATGACGGTGACGTCGGGTAGGTGGGAGCCGCCGTAACCAGGATGGTTGGTCACCGCGACGTCACCGGGGCGGAATGGACCCAACTCTTCGGCGACCCGCCGGACACAGAGCCCCAGCGCACCCAGGTGAACCGGAATGTGGGGAGCATTCACCACCAGACGCCCCCTGGCATCGAGCAGCGCACAGGAGAAGTCGAGGCGCTCCTTCACGTTGACGGACAGCGCCGTCCGGCGAAGCGCCTCGCCCATCTGTCGCGCGATCGCGGCGAACCGGTGAGTGAAGATCTCCGATTCGAGCGCCGAGACCCGCGGTTCAGCCATGCGATTCCTCCCGTTCGAGTACGAGCGCTCCGCTCGAGACGACACGAGCGGCCCAACCCGATTCGACCACGGTCGCGCTGTGGCGCTCGAAAATGAGGCTCGGGCCGTCGACCGGACGACTCGGGATCAGCGAAGCTCGATCGAACCGCTCGACCTCGGCCCAGCCGCCGTCGAACCAGGCGCGTTCCGAACGGAGCCGTGGCGAGCCGCGCTCCGCAGTTGCCGGTTCGACCTGCCAGGGTGGCGCCTCCGTCGAAGCTACAACCCGCAGACTCTCGACCTCGATCGACCGATCTCCGGGCGGGTATCCGTAGACCGCACGGTACGCCCTCGCAAAGCTCTCGCGCACCGAGCCGCCGGCCCATTCGACCGCCAAGGCGCTGTCTTGCCCTTCGAGGCGGACGTGCAGGCGCCGCAGCCGTGTCACGACCGAGTCTGCCTCGACGCCTTCGAGAACGACCGCATCCCGCGCCTCCACCGCGAGCTCGTCAAACCAGTTCGAGAGTTCCTCCTCCACCGCGAGCAGAGGCGACAACACCTGGCGCTCCGCGAACCGTTCGATCACCGCGTGCCCGAGGCCGACAGCGCTGAGCAGCCCGGCGTCCTGCGGCACCAGAACCGTCTTCATACCGAGCAACTCGGCCAGCGAGCAGCCGTGCTGCGCGCCGGCTCCGCCAAAGGCGACCAGAGCGGACTCGGCCGGATCGTAGCCCTCGCGTACGGAGATCCGCCGCACCGCCTCGGCCATGCGCTCGTTGGCAATCTGGAGGAAGCCGGCGAGGAGCGACTCGCGACTCATCTCGGCCTCGCCTGCAGCGAGCAGTCGCTCGGCCACGCACTCGAGTCGCGCCTCCGCGGCGGCACGGTCGATCGGAATCTCGAACCGACCCGCGTCGAGACGACCCAAGAGGAGGTTGACGTCGGTGACCGTGAGCGGCCCGCCAGCGCCGTAGCAGGCGGGGCCCGGATCGGCTCCGGCGCTCTCGGGCCCGACCTTGAGACGACCGTTTTCGAAGGTGCAGATCGAGCCTCCACCGGCCGCCACGGTCTCGATCGCCAGAGCGGGCGCCAAGAGGTGGGCGTCGCCGACCCGAGTCTCGAAGCGGTAGTCGAACTCGCCGTCGAAACGCGAGACGTCGGTCGAGGTACCGCCCATGTCGAAGGCGATCACTCGCTCGAAGCCCGCCTGCCGGCCGGCGCCGGCGGCTCCGACGACTCCACCCGCCGGACCCGAGAGGAGGCTGTCCTTCGGCCGGAAGCGATCGGCCCCAACCAGCCCACCGGCGCTGGTCATCATCTTCGGCGGGGGCGTCCCGGCGACGAGAGCGGAGCGGATGCGCGCGAGGTAGTCGCCGATCGCCCGGCTCAAGTAGGCGTCGACCACCGCGGTCTCGGCTCTCGGCACGTAACGGATTCGTGGCGCCAGCTCGGCCGATGTCGAGACGTGCTCGAATCCCGACTCCCGGAGGAAGTTCGCCAGCGCGTGCTCGTGTTCGGGATTCCGGTAGCTGTGCAGCAGCGAAACGGCCGCCACGCGAACCCCCGAGGCGACAATCTCGCCAACGCGCTCTCGAAGGGAGTCTGTACGAAGCGGTGAAAGAACCGACCCGTCGGCCGCCAAGCGCTCGTCGATCTCGACCACCGTCCGGTAGAGCGGTTCGGGCCGGACGATCTCGAGAGCGAACAGGTCGGGCCGTTGCTGGTTACCGATCCGCAACAGATCTCTAAAGCCCCGGGTCACGAAGAGCGCCACGTCCGCCCCACGTCGCTCGAGCAGCGCATTCGTGCCGCGCGTCGTCGCCAAACGGAGGTCCGTCGGCGGCAAAGGCTGCGACATCGGAGTGCGAGTGACCAAACGCGCGGCGAGGACAGGCGCCTCCTCGTTGCTACGCAGCTCCAGCTCGGTCCCGATCGAAGCGTCGAGCGGCTCCGACAGCGTCACCACTTTCCCATCGAACGATTCGATCCGGAGCTCGTTCGCTTCACCCGCGAGCGGCGCCAACGTCCAACCCTCCAGGAAGCCCCCCGGCAAGCTCCAGGCGAGATCGAGCGCCAGCTTGTTGGCTGAGGGAACCGCACGGACGCGACCCCGAACCGCCCCGCTGCTCAGGACCTTGACCCGAAGCAGCCGACCTTCGGGGTCGCGGGCGACGCAGTCGGTGAAGGTACCGCCCGTGTCGATCCAGATCGACCACCGGCCGGGCACGGCGGCGCTCAAGTCAGGCGGCGCTCAGCCGTTCCCGCCGCCGGCGCCAGAACCGCCAGACGTAGACGAACAGATAGGCGACGACAACAACCGCCAACACCGGCAGCGTCAATGCGAGGAGAGCCAGTCCGAGCGAGCCGCCGGCCTCCATTGTCGAGACCATCGGATTCGTGAGACCGCCGGTCGTGAGGGTCGAGATGCCCCGCGTACCGGTGGTCACCGCCTGCACGGCGCCCGCCAAGCCGCCGCCGGCAATCACCGCCAAGGTCCACTTCAGCAGCGGATCGACGTCCGTGACGACGGAAGCGGTGGCCACCACCCCCGCGATGACGGCGACCGGAGAGGCGATGCCGTCGAGGAGGTTGTCCACCCAGGGGATGTAGTAGGCGCCGACCTCGAGTAGGGTCGCAACGCCAAACGCGATCAGCGCCGGGGTCGAGCCGATCCACTCGAAGGCGCCGTCGAGGTGGAGATAGCCGCTGTGCGCGGCCCCACTCATGACAAAAAATGGAACGAAGACCCGGAAGCCGCAGGCGGCACTCAGCCCCAGTCCCAGGCAGACGCTCAGCAGAATCTCCATCGAGCCCCCCATCCGCCTACACCTCGTCGAGCATCATGATCCGGCGGACGTGTCGACCACCCTCGAAGGGCGTCTCCAGCCAAACGTCCACCATCTCTTCGGCTAGCTCGGAAGAGACCAGTCGCTCGCCGATCGAGATCATGTTGGCGTCGTTGTGCTCGCGCGCAAGCCGCGCGGTCTCCGCAGTCCAGACGAGTGCGCAGCGGACCTTCCGCACCCGGTTGGCGGCCATCGCCTCTCCGTTGCCGGAGCCTCCGAGAACGATGCCGCGCTCGCACTCCTTGCGCGCCACCGCTTGGGCCGCGGCCCGACAGAAGCTCGGATAGTCGACCGATTCTGTCGAGTCGGTGCCGAAGTCGACCACCTCGTGCCCCTTCGCGGCCAGGTGCGTCTTGAGCGCTTCTTTGTAGGTGTAACCAGCGTGGTCGGATGCGATCGCAATCTTCATAGGCTCCATTCCTTCCAGCAAGATACGCGCCTACAGCTTAGCTCAACGCCGTGCGCGGCCGATCCAGGCGCTCAACTCCGGCCAGCGGCGCCACCGCGCGATGCCGAGGTAGACCGACGCGAAGCTGCCGATCACGACCGGGCCGGCGAGGAGTGCCGGCAGCGACGAGGCGCCGTAGGCGACCGCCAGCGCGGGAACTAGTGCAAGGAGAGCCAGTCCGACCATCCGGGCGACCGCCCCCCAGGGCAAGCCGACGCCAGGGAGGACAGCTCCGCCCCTCGCCTTCAGCAGCGCCAACTCACACCAGGCGGCAACCGCGCTCGCGAGCGCCAGTCCGACGCCACCGAGGTGTAGCACCTGATCCCCAGGAGCCAGAGAGAATGTCGCCCCGACCGTGCGCGTATCGAGCTGGAACATCCACCACAGACCCAGGCCGAGCGACACCGCCATTCTCACCAAGGCGGTCGTCGCCGGGATTTTCGTGTTGCCGTAGGCGTAGTAGAGGTTCTGGAAGAGGCGCGACCAGGCGGCGGCCAGTAGCCCGAGCGAGTAGGCTGCGAGAACCAGGTAGACGAGCCAGTTCGCGGCGTGGCCAAAGCTCCCCCGCCGATAGACCGTGCCGACGATCAGGTAGCCGAAGGCCAAGTAGCCGATTGTTGTCGGGACGATGAAGAACGCGATCTGACGGAAGGCAGCGCGCGCTCTCTCGACCACCTCCGTCGAATCGGCGGTCGTGCGCCGCCTCGACAGCTCCGGCAGCTCGGCCGCGGCCACCGACGCGCCAAAGAGCGCAAACGGCAAGAGATAGAGAAGCGATCCGTATCGCAGACCGATAATCGCGCCGGCCGCGAGGAGCGACGCGAGCACCTGATCCAGGTAGGCAGAGATCTGAAGAGCTCCCCGCGCGCCGAGGATCGGGCCGAGCGCCCGGAGGGTCTCCTTCATCCCTTCGACACGAATCGACAGGGCGAGGCGGAAGCCCTTGGAGAGACGCAACACCACCGGCACCTGGACCAGGAACTGAAGCAGACCACCGAGCAGCGCTCCCCAGCAGGCGACCAGAAGCAGGCGATCGAGTGTTGCCAGGCCGCCGGCCGCCGGGGCCACAGGATCGGAGAGCCACCAGACGCCTCCCAAGAGCGCGCCGATGATGGAGACGTTCCACATGACGGGCGCAAAGTACGGGAGGAAGAACCGGCGATGGCTATTGAGGACGCCCAAGGCCCAGGCGGAAAGCACCAAGAAGCCCGTCATCGGAAAGAGAATTCGCACGCCGGCGACCGCTAGCGGGAATCGGTCGATCGTGGCCGTCCCCTCGGCGACGTGCGCTGCGTCTGCAAGGAATCCCGGCGTCATGATCGTCACGATCGGCCGAGCCAGCGCAACTCCCACCAGGGCGACGATGGCGGTCACCACCAGCAGGAGAGCGAGCATCGCCCCCGCGAGCCTTCCCGCGTCGCGTTCTCGCCCATCCTCCAGCAGACGGCTGTAGACGGGGATGAACGACGCGGAGAGCGTCTGCTCCCCGAGCAGGTTCTGAATCAGGTTCGGGCCCCGCATCACGGCCCCGAAGACATCGCCGTGACCGCCCGCGCCGAAGACGAAGGCGATCGCCGCCTCCCGAACCAGGCCGAGGACTCTGCTGATGAGAGTCCCCCCTGCAACGCGGGTCGAGCCGCCGATCGTCGATTTCGCCACCGTCGCGGCCAAGTCTCCTACAATTTGGTCGCTAGGGACAGCGCGGTTCGCTTCGACTCCAACCTCTGGGTGATCTTCTCGATCACGTGTCGTTCGAGCTCGCCGCCGAGCGCACCCTGCGCCAGGCCGGCGACTCAGAGCTCGAGAACAACTGTCACTCGATGAGCCATTCAAACCTCCTGGCCTGTGAAACCGCGTCGGCGAGATCGTAGACGATCTTGTCCTCTCGCGCTCCACTGAGATTGCTCAGCACGATGACCAAGAGATCGTGAGATGGGAAGTAGCGCGTCCAGCTCGATCCGCCTCCCGAGTGCCCAACGCTCCAGCGACCGTCACGGGTGGTCCGGAACGAGCCCCAGCCGAGAGCGTACGAGGTGGCTTGCCCGTCCGGCAGGATCACCTCGCGCCACATCTCCTCTCGCCTTTCGGACGAGAGCAGCCGATCCTCGATGATCGCTCGATAGAAGGTGGCCACGTCCCGAGCCGTTGCGTTGAGGCCGGCGGAGGCGAAAGCGACTCGCGGGTAGTCGAGGTAGTTGTACAAGAGCTCACCGTCGAGACGGTAGTAGTTCATCCCCGGTCGTCGCTCGACCACTCGCTCGCTACCTCCGAAGACGACACCGGTCAGACCGAGCGGTTCGAAGAGCTCACGCGAGGCGAGGGTCTCGTAGTCGACGCCCGACGCCTCCTCGAGCGCCGCCTGGAGGACGAGGAAACCCGTCGGGCTGTAGCCCCAACCGGCCGCGGGAGCAAAGGCGGGAGCCGTCGAAAGGGCCTCGATCAGCCAGGACTCCGCCCGCGTCTGGGAGGATCCGAGTCCCGGTCCCGGATTGTCGCCGACAACCTCTGCGAGTCCGTGAGAGTGATTGAGCAGATGCCGGGGCGTCAGCTCGGCGTGTCGTTCGGCCGCACGGGCCAGGAGGTGATGAACCGGACGATCGAGATCGAACCTGCCCTGCTCGACGAGACGGAGGGCTAGCGCACCCGCGAACACCTTCGAAACGCTCGCGAGCGGCAGCCGGCTGTCCCGTCGCATCGGCAGCTGCAGCTCGACGCTCTCCCAACCGTAGGCCTCGTGCAGAAGCGTCTCATCGCCCTGCTGAACCCAAGCCACGAGTCCCGGGATTCCCTTCTCGTCTCGACTCGCCTCGAGGATCTCCTCCATTCGACGGCGCAGCGTCAGGGGCTTGCGGTCGAAAGAGAAGGAGACCTCGGAATAGAGGATCTCCTCGGTGAGCTGGCCGTCGGCAAACGAATCGATACGGGTCGGAAAGAGCACTCCGTCGAATCGCTCGTACTCGCTATATACGTCGACCGTATGGCGGTCGCCCGATCGGAACTCGCGTCGAGCGGGTCGCCAGGTCTCCGCATCGATGAACAGTCGATACTCGCTGGCATCCCGTGGCTCCACCAAGATGACGTGGTAGCTCCGCCCATCTACTCGAACAGGCGGCAGCGATTCGAGCCAGACCTCGCCCAGCCCATGCCAAGCGTAGCGAGCGTAGACAACCCACCACTCGCGCCAGTAGAAGCCCCGAAACCAGTCGGCGGTGCCTTGGTCGGCGGGTTCGAAGGCGCCCGAGCCCTCGGCACTCTCGATCGTAGTGCCGTGGAGGCGGATGGACTGGTCTTCTCCTTCGTCGCGATGGACCTTCATCAGCATCGTGTGCGGAAAACGGGTCTTCTGAACGGTCCGAAGCGGCGGTGAGCCTCCGGCCGGATGAAAGTGAAGGGCCCGATCGATGTGGCTCTCCCGCATCCGCGCGAAGAGCTCGAAGCCGCCGAGCGCCTCGAGCGAGCGGTCGAGGATCTCGACCGCCGGCAGGGGTTGGGTGCCGACTTCGGCGACGGCGGTTCCAGGGGTGAGAGCAAGCAGTACCAGGACGACGAGTGCTGCGTAGGTCTTCATGCCGCGAGCTACGGTCGGAAGGACCGGTACGTTCCGACCTCGACCGAACTTATCGACCAACGGTCCTCTCGACTCGACGGAAACGACCCTGAGAGCGGCGAACGCGCGGCGGACGATCGATGATGCCTATCGCTGCGGCGGCGCGAAGCGCGCCCCGATCGCCTCGCGATAGCCGCGACTCGACTCGACCGTCGCTCCGCCCTCCAGAGCCAGCCGACACCGCCCCTTGGTCAGCGGCTCGAGCGAGGTCACGTGATCGCAGTTCACGATCGCACCTCGATGCACCCTCAAGAAGCTAGAGGCCGGCAGATGTTCGACGAGCGAGCTCAAGGTGCGACGTTCGACGACCGGGCGGTCCCTGGAGCGCAGATACACCTCCACGTAGTCGCCGGCCGCCGTCACGTGGGTAACCTCTCCGAGCGCCACAGGAAGGACCTTGCCGCGGTCCGTGAGGACGAGCGATCCGCTCGCCGAACCGAGAGTCTGGCGACGAGGCCGATCCGAGTCCCACACCCGCTGGATCGTCAGCTCCGCCCAGAAGGCGAGGACGAGATAGAAGTTCATCCCTCCGGAGAACCACTGGCCGAAGGTGACCGCTTCGAACGCCATCCCCTTCTGCGCGTAGGAGATCGCATTGATGACCAGCACACAGAAGAGTGCCACTCCGTAGGCCGCGACGAGAGCGGCGACGCGCTGAGCCAGGGGGCTCCGGGCTCGACCCGCTTCGATCAGGGGAAGCAGGGCAAACGCCGTTAAGAAACCCGCGATCGGTAGGAAGATGTTGCGCACGAGCGCGTGATCCCACGGCATCTGGGAGAGGCCCGAAACAAACAGAGCGAGGCCGCCGACCAGCCAGAAACCCGTGTGGAAGATCAGGAAGCGACGGTCGGGCGAGAGCATGTTGGGTTGCCGTCCTTCCTAAGACTCTCGCCGGAGGCAAGCCTCTCAGAGGACACAATCGAAGCGAGCCGGGGCTCAGCGTACTTCATCTATCGGGGTGCCTCCAGCGCAAGTGGACGAGGCCCAGGAGGAGCATCAGCCTCTCGGGGCTGAGGGCTGAAGGACGGCCCTCCCCCAGTCCAGGCAACGCCGATCCTGGGTCGGCGTTCGTTCCGCCGTCTGGGACTCGGCCAGCAGAAGGTAGCAGCGGGCTGGACTGTTGGCGCCGCGGGTAGGCGAAACGCCTCGCACGAGGGTCGAACGAGTCGGCCGCCGCGACGAACGGACGGCGAATTCGCCGCTGGCGAGCCTCCGTCCCCTACAATTCGGTCGCCAGGAGGGCGACCATGCCGATCTACGAGTTCCTCTGCTCCGACTGCAACACTCTGTTCAACTTCTTTTCGTCTCGGATCGACACCTCCGCGGCTCCGGTCTGCCCACGCTGCTCGAAGCCCTTGGAGCGACGGCCGGCCTCCTTCGCGACCCTGAAACACACCGGCGACGGCGAGCCGGACCCATTTGACGGTCTGGACGAGGGGGCGATCGACCAGGCGATGGAGGCGATGGCCGGGGAGTTCGACAGCGCAGGGGCCGAAGACGACCCGCGTGCGATGGCCCGGTTGATGCGCAAGTTCGGCGAGAGTTCGGGCATGGAGCTCGGACCACGAATGGAGGAGATGCTCTCGCAACTCGAGGCCGGCGCCGACCCTGAAGCGCTCGAGGCCGAGTTCGAAGCGAACATCGACGATCACGAGAACCTGGGCGAGCTGTTCCGCGTTCGCCGCGCGCTCGCCGGCGAGATCCGGCGACGCCCGCGAGTGGACAAAGAGCTCTACTTCCTCTAGCGCTTCGATGACAAACGACAACTCGGCGACTCGACTAGCGGAGGAGCTCGAACGGACCGCGAAAGACCGGGTCCTGGTGGTCACGGGCGCCGGCATCAGCGTAGCTAGCGGGATCTCGACCTTTCGAGGCTCCGACCCCGGGGCGGTCTGGAAGCAGAGCGACGTGTCGATGGCCACGGTCGAAACCTTCCGGAACGATCCGGTCGGTCAGTGGCGCTGGTATCTCGAGCGCTTTCAGAGCGTCGACTCGGCCCGCCCGAACGACGCGCACCTTGCACTCGTCGAGCTGGAGCGTCACCTGCTGACGACGGGTGGTGAGTTCCGCCTGATCACTCAGAACATCGACACTCTGCACGAACGCGCCGGCTCCCAGAACCTGATCAAGGTTCACGGAACGTCCGATCGCCTGCGCTGCGCCCGCGGGGGCTGCGACAACGGCGCGCCGCGCGGTTCGATCGCGCGCGAGGACGTCGACCTCGGACCCTTCGTCGAGGCGCCCGCGCTCGAAACGCTGCCCCGCTGCACACGCTGCGGCGAGCTCCTGCGCGCGCACGTGCTCTTCTTCGACGAGTACTACCAAGAACACAGCGACTACCGGTTCGGCGACGTACAGCGGTGGGCGGCCGAGGCCGCCCTGGTGCTCTTTGTCGGTACGTCGTTCTCGGTCGGGGTCACCGACCTGATCGTCCAGGCGGCGCTCCAGCGGTCGCGCCCGATCTTCTCGATCGACCCGCACGCACCGACGCTCCCCTCCTGGATGGACGTCGATCAGCTCCACGAGCCTGCCGAGGAACTCCTCCCGCGTACGGTCTCGCTGCTGAGCCGGGCCTGATATCCCATACAATCCGGCGTACTCGATGCCCGATACGCTCGCTCTGCTCGACCCTCTGCTGACGCACGGGCTCTCCGAGACCCACTGGTCGTCCCTGCTCCACCACGCGCTGCGCTTCGGCCATCCACCTCCGCAGCGACGGGTCTACGTCAATCGAACACTGCGACTCGAGACCATTCAGCACATCGGGTTCGATCTCGACTGGACGCTCGCCGACTACAACCGCGCGCCGATGGACCAGCTCACCTTCGAGCGCGCCGTCGATCGCCTGGTCGAGCTCGGCTACCCCGAGGCGGTGCGGCAGGCGGAGTTCCGGCCGGACTTTCCCCGGCGCGGCCTCCTGATCGACAAGCAGTCCGGCGTCGTCCTGCGCATGAACCGTCACCGTTTCGTCGGCCAGGCGTATCTGGGCCGGCGCCGGCTCGGCCGACGCGAGACCATTCGTCTCTACCGACAGGAACCGATCAACCCGTCGAGCGATCGCTTCTACCACGTCGACTCGCTGTTCGAGCTACCGGAGACCAACCTCTACTCGGAGCTGGTGGAACTCGCCGAGCGGCATCCATCGCTGCAGATGCCCGATCACACGAAGATGTTCGCTGACTGTCGTCAGGCGATCGACTGGCTGCACGCCGAGGGACCGCTCAAGGAGCAGACCCTCTCGGACATCGGCACCTATCTGCGCCGCGACAAGGAGCTCGGCCTGGCACTTCTTCGCCTGGCGCTGGGCGGACGCAAGATTATCCTGATCACCAATTCGCCCTGGTACTACGTGAAGGCGATCTGCTCGTTCCTCTTCGACGACCTGCTCCCCGGCCTCGACAGTTGGCGGCAGCTGTTCGACCTGGTGGTCGTCGACTCGAGAAAGCCGCGCTTCTTCCGCTCGAACAAGCCCTTCGTACGCCTCGACGAGTCGGGCAAGCCGAACGGCGAAACGCAGACGCCCGATTGGGGCGGCGTCTACAGCGGCGGTTCGCTCGAAGGGCTCATGCAGCTGCTCGACTGCCGGGGCGAGAACGTACTCTACGTAGGCGACCATATCTACGGAGACATCGTCTCCTCAAAACTCGAGTCGACCTGGAGGACAGCGCTGATCGTCTCGGAGCTCGAAGACGAGCTCCAGAAGTCCTCAGAGATGGCCTACGAATTAGGTCGTCTGACGGAGCTACGACATCGCCTCGCCGACGTCGGCCACCAGATGGATCGGCTCCATGACGTCGTTACGCTCTACAAGGAGTTGATCTCGGGCGCTCCGGAGCTGTCCGCGAGCGTCGAAGAGGCGATTCGGGGTCTCTTCCGTGACATGAAGGACCACCACCGAAACCTCCGCCTGCGGGTGAGCCGCCTCTCGCAGCGCACCTCCGATCGCTACAACCCCTACTGGGGCGCCTTCTTCAAGCAGGGCTCGAGCAAGACCCTCTTCGCCAGCCAGCTCGAGGCCTACTCCTGTCTCTTCACGTCGAGGGTCAGCAACTTCGGGTTCTACGGCACCAACCACTACTTCCGTGTCATCGAGGACTCGATGATGCACGAGCGAAAGAGTGAGTAGGCGCCTGCGGAGGCAATCGACATGACCAAGTGGACCGCCAGGCTCGCCCCGGTACTGATCACCTTCGGCCCTCTTCTGATGGTCCTGTCGGCGAACGTGGGCGGCAACTTCGACATCGTCGTCAAATACGTCGGCGCACTCGGCTTGGGAGTCGGTCTGACGATGATGTTTCGCCGACAGACGGCCCAAGAGCGTGAGTTGAACGAACTGCGAGAGCGGATCGCCAGAGTCGCGCGCGTCGCCGCCTCGGAATAGTCGAGTCGAGCGCCGATCGAAACGGATCGCCATGACCTCACTCCAAGGCAAGACCCTCTTCATCACCGGCGGTAGTCGCGGCATCGGCAAGGCCATCGCCCTGCGCGCGGCGGCCGACGGCGCCAACATCGCGATCGCAGCCAAGACCACCGAGCCGCACCCGACCCTACCCGGCACCATCCACACCACGGCCGAGGAGATCGAAGCCGCCGGTGGCCAAGCGTTGGCGGTCAAGACCGACATCCGCGACGAGGCCCAGGTCGAAGCGTCCATCGCAAAGACTGTCGAGCACTTCGGCGGTCTCGACATCTTGGTCAACAACGCCAGCGCGATCTTCCTGGCGGGAACCATGGACGTACCGACGAAGCGTTTCGACCTCATGTGGTCGGTCAACGCACGCGGCAGCTTCGTCTGCTCGAAACACGCCCTGCCCCACCTGATGAAGGGTGATAACCCGCACATTCTGACGCTGTCGCCACCGCTCAACATGTCGCCGCGCTGGTTCGCGCAGTTCGGCGCCTACACCATGGCCAAGTACGGCATGAGCTGCTGGGTGCTGGGTATGGCCGAAGAGTTCCGGCACGCCGGCGTGGGCGTCAACGCGCTCTGGCCGCAGACGGTCATCCGCACCGCAGCGCTCAAGATGCTTCCACCGGGCCTGATCGACGAGCGCACCACCCGCAAGCCGGCGATCATGGCCGACGCCGCTCACGCGATCCTCTGTCGCGACAGTCGGAAGTGCACGGGAAACTTCTTCATCGACGACCAGGTGCTGGCCGAAGAGGGGGTCACCGACTTCGATCGCTATGCGGTCGATCCGTCGGCCGAGCTGTCGGTGGACCTGTTTCTAGACGGTTAGAGACCCTCTCCCGAGCGGCATGTTGCTCCCCGAATCTAACCGAGCACGCTCGGGCGAGGCAGGGGTCGCAGCGCTCTGAGTGATTTTCGAGGGTTTGGGTGCAAGTGGGCAGGCTAGAGAGCAAGCCAGAAGGCCACACCACCTAGGCCCACGAGATAGAGAAGTGCCCCGATCAGGTGCGCGACAAAGTGGTGGCTCGCGTCACCGCGAAGCGTTTCGTCTTCGGGTTCGCTCCCATCTTCGCTCGAACCGTAGAAGGCACGCCAGGTCTCTCGCGAACAGAGCAGCGCGCCGCAGATCCGGTTGAACCCGAGTACCGACAGTGCCGCGACAGCGCCCGAGACCACCGGGTGGCGGACGGTACCCGGTTGGAAGCAGATCTGGATTAGAAGCAGAAGCCAGAGGATCGGTGCCACGTTGAGCACAAGCACGCCGACAAGCAGACGGGCCAACGTCTCTTCGCGGCGCGTGGCCGCGAGATCGAAGAGTCGGGCCGTGTCGAATACCTTGAAACGCTTGACCGAGCCAAGCAGCGCACTCCAGAAGAGCCCGTAGAAGACGAGTAGGACCGAGAGTTCACCTCGCAGGCCTCCCCCCGACATGAGCAAACGCGGGGCGGACCGCCAGTGCCCGGTCGCGACCCACAGACCCAAGGCAAGAAGAGCGGCGAGTAGCAAGACACCCAGTCGCACGCCACGAGGGCGAATGGCCGCCTGCCGAAACGCGGGCATCTGCCCGCTCCACCACCACCGATAGATCGGTACGAAGAAGGGGCCCATTCCCAGCCGGCTCGCTACCGTACGTCCGAGAGCCTGGCTCCGGGGTCGATCTCTTCGACCTCGTCACCAGATCGAAAGATGCGCGCCGTACCACCACCAAGCCGGAGCTCTCCCGCATCGCCACGAATCCAAGTCCCTTCCCGAATCGCCACCACCGGCGTCTCGTTCTCTTCGAGAAACTCCAACAGGCGCTGCTCCCGCGTTTCGCCCATATGTTTCGAACCGGGGTCGGCGTCGATGTAGTGGGGGTTGATCTGGAACGGCACGAGTCCGAGCGCCTCGAACGAGTCGGGCTGAACGATCGGCATGTCGTTGGTCGTTCGAATGGTCAGGCCCGCGACGTTCGAGCCGGCGCTGGCACCCATGTAAACCATCCCCTCGCCGACGCGTCGCCGAATGACCTCGAGGAGCCCCGTGTCCTGGAGGGTCTTGAGTAGCCGGAAGGTGTTGCCGCCGCCGACAAAGACAGCCTCGGCCCACTCGAGGGTCTCGCGACCGCCGTCGTCGGCGACGACCGCCCGCACCTCGTAGCCCTCCTGCTCGAATCGCTGCCCCGCCTTGGCGGCGTAGCTCTCTCGATCGAAGAGGGCGAAGGGGACAAACGCCACTCGCCTCCGTTCGCCGAGCAAGTTTTGAATCTCGGGCATGCAGTGATCGAGATAGCCCTCGCCGTGCATGGTCGAGTTGCTGATCAAGAGCAGTCTGGGCGCCATAGTCCGCTACGATA
This sequence comes from Candidatus Multivoradales bacterium, assembly GCA_965212505.1. Classification (GTDB taxonomy): domain Bacteria; phylum Acidobacteriota; class Thermoanaerobaculia; order Multivoradales; family JAHEKO01; genus JAHEKO01. Next base: position 1,670,502 of record OZ243123.1, on the reverse strand, counting down.
CTTCAGTGGAGAGAGAGAACTTCAACGACTGGTTGGGCATGCGCCCGGGTGAGCAGCCTGGAGAGATCGAGCTCGAGACCCGCCCCGAGCACCAGGTGGCACCGGGGCTGATCCACTTCGCGGTCCTGACGACGATGGCCGAGGTCTCCGCGGCGTCCGCGGTGGCGGCAGCCGTGGTGCCGACGACGGTTTCGATGAACCTCCTAAGACGGGCCGTGCCGGGCCAGCTGACGGCTCGCGGCACGATCGTCAAGCGTGGGCGCACGTTGACCGTCGCCGAGGGCGAGGTGTTCCAAAACGACAAGCTGGTCGCGAAGGCGACCGTGACCTTCGCCATGATGGGCTAGGGAGAGAGACGAGATGGATCGAGACGCAGCGCGCGACCTGATGCACGAGCACGTCCAGGCCGAAGGCCTCCGGCGCCACATGTGGGCTGTAGAAGCCACCATGCGCTTCTACGCCGAAAAGCTCGGCGAAGACGTCGAACTCTGGGGTCTCGCCGGGCTCCTTCACGACTACGACTGGGAGATCCATCCGACGCTCGAGGCGCACCCAGCCGAGGGCGCGGCACTCCTGCGCGAGCGCGGCTGCCCGGAGACGGTGGTTCAGGCGATCCTCTCGCACAACACGGCGGGCACCGGGGTCGAGCGTGAGCGTCCGATCGACTTTGCCCTGATGGCCTCTGACGAGATCACCGGGCTCCTGATCGCCGGCACGCTGGTGCGGCCAGACAAGGACATCCGGCAGATGAAGCTCAAATCGGTCAAGAAGCGCTGGAAGTCGCGCATCTTCGCCGCCGGCGTCGATCGCGACGAGGTGGCGGCAGCCACCGAAGAGTTCAGCAAGGCCTGCTTCAACGGGCAGCTCGAGCTGTGGCAACACGCGGAGAACGTGCTCGCCGCCATGCAGGGCGCTTCGGAGTCGCTCGGCCTCGACGGCAGCCTGGCCGCCAGCTAGAGACGACCGACTTGGATCCGGTCGAGGCGGATGGTCGAGACGTGCCGCAGGCCGTCGACGTACTCGGGCGTCACCAGATCGACGGACAGGTCGGGCCCCTCCTCTCCGTAGTTCTCCTGATCGAAGAACCGGATCTCGCCGATGCTCCTATGGGAAGTGGTCTTCCGGAACCGTAGCCCGCCTCCATTGATCTCATAGGTGTAGGCGAACTGCTCGAGCCGGGCGGTCTCGGGGTCGAACCAGTACATGTATTCGTCCTGCGAGTGGGTGCTGCTGCCTCGACCGAAGGTCACCTTGACCTTCCGGAGCGGCCGACCGTCCCAATCCTCCAGCCCGAGGTCTTCCTTGTAGACGTTCGGATCGTTCAGCCGGTACGGCAGAAAGACGAAGTAGATGCGCGCCATCACCCAGTCGCGCAGCGCCTGCTCGTCCTCGATCGGCTGCCGCTCCCCGTTTTCGGTCCACTCCGCGGTGTCGTTCGTGATCCGAATCCAGCGCTCGCTCTCTCGTACGGTGGCGGCCGCCTCCAGATCGAAGAGTCCGCCCTGGACGCGCGCTTTGAGTTGGGAACAGCCGGACTTCGAGCACAGGTCGAGTCGGATCTCGCTGTTCTCGAGGGCGTCGCCACCGTGGTAAGCGATCGAGCGATCGACAATCTCGAGTCGCTCGACCGACTGCGCAGCAGCTGTGGCCGCGGTCAGAAGGAGAGCGGCGAGAAGGAACGACAGAGGTCTGCGGGCGAGGCTCATCTGTCGATTATGTACGGAGAACCGGCTATCCTCGGTTCCCCACCCGCGCATGTCCGAGAACAGTTCCGCAGCCGCTTCCGACACCACGTCGAAGTTCGCACGCTCGACAGGCGCCGCGACCTTCTCGCAGATCTGGCGCGTCGGCGTCACCTTCCTGATCACACTCGCCCTCCGGCGACTGGTCCTGCCCGGCGACTTCGGTCTCTACGAGTGGGCGCTCTCGGTCTTCCTCGTCCTCGGCGCGGTGCGCGACCTCGGGCTCGTCTACCACATCATCCGGGTACCGAGCCGGCCCTACGGCAACCTGCTCTTCCTGCAGCTGACCTGGGGAGTTCTCCTCGCCCTCGGAACTCTGTTCGGCGCCCGACTCGTGGCGCGCGGCATGATCGAGCCGCATCCCGACGTGGTTCCGGTGGTGGCCGTCCTGAGTATCTTCTTGCTGCTCGAAGGTCTGGCGTCGGTTCCGCGCGTCTATTTCGACGCCGAGCTCCAGGTCGGCCGCACGGTGGCACCGGAGATCGCGCGCAACGTCGTCTACTCGGCGACCACACTCGGCCTCGCCTACCTGGGCTGGGGAGTTTGGAGCCTGGTGCTCGGGTTGGTGGCCTCGACCGCGGTCTACGCCGCCTACCTTTGGATTCGCGCCTGGGGGTCGATCCCACTCACGTGGGAGCGAGGCACGACCCTCCAACTCCTTCGGCACAGCCTGCCGCTCGGCACCATCTGGTTCCTCGCGATCTTCGTTCAGCGAGCCGACAACCTGATTCTCGGAGTCCGGTTCGACGCCGACGTGATCGGGCACTACTCCTTTGCGTACACCGTGGCACTCCTGGTCACGGTCACACTGGTACCGGCCATCACGCGGACGCTCTTTCCGGCGCTGGTCGCTTTCAAGGACGAGCCCAAGAAGCAAGCTGAGGCATACCGGTTGGCGACCCTGCTCATTCTGGCGATCGAGGCTCCGGTGGCGGCGTTCCTGCTGGTCAATCCGGAGACGTCCATCCTCATCTTGGGCGGCAAGAACTGGGTCTACGCGCCAATCTACCTCCGGGTGCTCGCCCTTGCACCGCTCATGGATCCGTTCAGCCGGCTGGGCGGCGAGATGCTCAAGGTCTTCCACAAAGACTGGAACTGGATCTTGTCGGTCTCGCTGACGCTCGCCTCCTTTGTCGGCTTCGGTCTGCTGTTCACCGCAAAGTGGGGGCCGGTCGGGATGGCCTGGGCCAACTACCTACCGATTGGTGCCGTGGTCATGGCCTGGTCGATCTATCGGGTCGCTCCTGCGCCCTTCCGCCAGCTCCTGCGCGACCTCGTGGTGCTCTACGCGGTGCCGGTCGCGCCCTTCGCCGCCGCGTGGTGGATCGGCGGCGACCATCTCTGGCTACGCTTCGGGATCTCGCTGGTGGCGCTCGGGCTGGTCTTCGGCGTCTATTACGCCCGCTTCGGCGGTGCGTTCCGAGCCTTCCTCAAACGCTAGCAGCTGGCGGCTGACTCGCTGGAGAGGGCTTCGCCTTCGCAGCGAGCGCAGATTCTCCTGCCGCGCCGCAACCCTCGGCGGGTCCGACCATCGTCGAAAACGTCGACCGGACAGATTCTGGCGAGAGGTCGGCTCCGCCTTGCCTGAACGCCGGGCGCCTCCGCCGGCGCGTCGTTGGCTCGGCCTGGTCGTCATGGGATCGCCAGCTTGCCGTCTGGAAGAACCGCTCCCAGAGAGACGAGGGAACGACAACTTCGAGGTCGGCAGCTAGTCTGCGTCCAAGCCGGGAATCAGCGTCTCTCGAATCCAGAGGTACTCGGGGCGAACCTCGAGGGCCCGATCGTAGAGCTCGCGCGCGACCTCAGCCTCCCCCCGCTCCGCAACGACCACTCCGAGCCAGGCGAGAGCGTCCTCGCGCCCCCACGAGGGCCAGGACGTGGTGCTGGCCTGGCTTTCGAAGAGCACGTTGGCACGTCTCAGTTCGGCCTCCGCCGCCTCTCTGCCTCCGCCGAACGTCCTGGGGGTGAAAAACATCCCGATGCCGCGGAGTAGCGCCACTCGCGGGTTGTCCGCGTCGAGCTCGGCCGCCTGCTTGTGGTTGGCGCTCGCCTTGCGCCCCAACATCGCCGCACTGAAGCCACCGTCGATGCGATCGCCGATCGTGCTGCCCCGCAAGGCCCAGGCCTCAGCGCTCTCCGGCCGCATGTCGAGCAGCAGATCGAGTTGTTTCTCCGCCTGCTTCAACAGCAACTTGCGCCGCTTGTCGTCCACGCCTCGAAGTGACTGGGCGATTCTCCAGTTCAGGTAGGCCCAGTCGTAGCGCCAGGCCGCAACCTGACTCTCGTTGGCGTCCCCCGCCGCGAGTCGCTTCTGAATCTCGACGCGCGCGGCGTCGAGCGACTCGATACGTCCAGCCGCGACGTCCGGCTGGAAGCGCTCTGCCCAGGCCCCACTCGCCAACAGGCAGGCGAGCAGCGTGGCGAGCGGCCCGAGTCGCGACATCGTCTCTCGACGCCTCAGGCGCCGCGCGCGGCCAACGCCTCCGAGCCCGCCTCGGAAAGGTACAAGAGGTTGCCCGCCTCGTTCGAGAGGAGCAGTCCCTTCTCGGTCAGGGCAGTGAGCCCCGCCTCAAAATCGAGGTCGGGCTGATCGTCTTGCAGGCGAGTCACCGCCTGCCGACGGAGCACGTATCCAGGCCGTGGGCCGCCGGCCATGCGGCATTTCTCGAAGAAGCGGTCCATAATCACCTGTTCGACGTTTGTCATGTCCATTCCTCTGCTCCCGATTGCACTTCCAAGGGGCTGCGGTGGGCGCCCATTGTACGCGCTTCGGTGGCACCGATTCCAAGGATCGCCCTCGCGCACGGCATCTGGCCGGGTCGTCGGACCGAGATTGACGTGCGGGTCGTACAAATGCGATACTGCCCGCCCCGCCGCGAGAACTGATTCCTTCCCAAACTTGTAGTTCCAAACGCCGAGAGTTCCCCAGGCAAGGCTTCACCAACATGAGCGAGACTCAAGCAGAGAATCCGTCCGTCGAAGTGTCCGACGACACCCAGACCGAGACGGCTGTAGAACCCCAGACCGAGACCAGCGCAGACGTCGAGACCGTCGTCGAAGCGGCTCCGACGGACGACGCACCCGCGGCAGAGGCCGCCTCGGACGAGGCGACTGAAGAAGCGGCTGCCGGGACCGCCGAGCCGGAGGCTGCGGTAACGCCAGAGGCAGAGGCTGCGGCGACGCCGGAAGCGGAGGCTGCGGCAACGCCAGAGGCTGAGGCTGCGCCGGTAGCAGAGGCTGAGGCGGAGGCAGCGCCGGAAGCAGAGGCTGCGGCGACGCCAGAGGCTGAGGCGGAGAAGACGCCAGAGCCGACGCCCAAGCCCGCGAAAGGGGCTCCCGTAGCCGGCGCGGCCACCTCATCTCTCTCACCAGCCGTCGTGGCGCTCCAGGAAAAGATGGACGCCAACGAGATGGTGAACGGCAAGGTCATCGGCTGGAACAAGGGTGGCTTCCATGTCGTCTGCGAAGGCGTCACGGGCTTCTGTCCGAACTCAGAGATGGAGCTCGGCAAGGTAAAGGCCCCCAAGGACTACCTGGACATGGAGTTCGACTTCTCCGTTCTCCGGATCGAAGATGCGGGTCGCCGCGTGGTGCTCTCCCGCGGCAAACTCCTGGAGGGCGAGCGGTCGAAGAAGCGCGCCCAGGCGCGCGCGAAGGTCGAGGCCGGAGCCGAGATCGAGGGCAAGGTCGCCTCGCTCACCAATTTCGGCGCTTTTGTCGACGTCGGCGGCGCCCAGGGTCTCGTCCACGTGTCGGAAATCAGCCGTCGCCGGGTCGAAGACCCGTCCGAGGTCCTGAGTGTTGGACAGCGGGTCAAGGTCAAGGTGCTCAAGGTCGAACAGGGCGGCAAGCGAATCTCGCTGTCGATGAAGGCGCTCGAGCCGGATCCCTGGAAGGGCGTCGGCGATCGCTTCCCCGAGGGCTCGGTCGTACAGGGCACCGTGGAGCGAACCGCCAAGTTTGGCGCCTTCGTGGCGCTCGAGCCTGGACTCACCGGCCTTCTGCCGGCCTCGGTCATGAACCTGCCGCGCGACGCGCAGATCAACCGCATGTATTCGCCGGGCAAGCAGATCACCGTCATGGTGATGAGCGTTGATCCCCGCCGGCGCCGCATCTCGCTGGCGCTCGAAGGTTCCCAGAGCGAAGGCAGTCGTTCCGACTACGAGGCCTACAAGAAGTCGCAGCAGGTCGACAAGGCGACCGGCTTCAACGCTCTCGCCGCAGCCTTCCAGAAGCTCGATCCCTAGTCCGGCGCGGAAAACGGCCCTCGAAACCACCGGACGCCGCGACGGCGTCCGGTCGGGTTAAGATCCTCCTGGAGCATCCGCAAAGAACCGCTTCGTCCCATGGGTGCCCTCGGGACGGGCAGGAGACTGGAGGGAATCGCCAATGAATGAAGGTGCGCAGCCTGCGAAGAAGGGGATGGGACCGCTCGCGTGGATCGCGATCGGTTGTGTCGGAGTGATCCTGCTCGGCATCGTCGCTGTCGGCGTCGGCGGCTTCTTTGTCGCCAAGAAGGGCAAAGAGTTCGTCGAGGAGATGGAAGACAACCCGGCGAAGAAGATGGCCGAGATGGCGATCAAGATGAACCCCGACACCGACTTCATCGAGTCCGACGAAGAGACCGTGACGTTCGAGAAAGACGGCGAGCGGATGACCCTGAGCTTCGCCGACATCCAGGACGGGAAGTTCTCGGTCACCGGCCCCGATGGCGCGACGAGCAACATTGCGATCGGCCCAGGCGGCGTCAGCGGCACGACGGACGGCGAGGACGGTGAAGAGGTCAACTTCAACATCTTCGGCGGCGGCGGCGACACGTCGAACGTACCCGACGTGCTCCTCTTCCCCGACGCCGACAACGTCAACCCGACCGTGGCCTCGCGCAGCAACGGTCAGTACTCGGGCATGCTGAACTACTCGAGCGACGGTTCGATGGACGATCTCGTCGAGTGGCAGGGCGAGGCGCTCGGCGGCGAGTGCAACCTGTCGCGCACCGACGTGATGGGCACCCGCAACGCGACGTTCGAGTGCGGCGGCGGCAACTCGGTGAACATGACGTTCATGGGCCAGGACGGCTCACTCAACGTCATGGTCAACTACAGCCTCGCCGACGGCAGCTAGCAACCGGCGCCCCGACCGCCGCTCAGTGCTCTAGATCGCTACTGAGCGGCCGGTCGGCCTCGGCGTCCGGATAGACCGGCGCCTCACGCTCGGCGTCGCGCAGCGACAGGTCGAGGACTTCGCCCAGCTCTTCGACGAAGTGGAAGTCGAGCCGGTCGAGCACCTCCTCGGGAAGGTCTTCGAGGTCGGCCTCGTTCTGTTTTGGCAACACGATGGCGGAGATGCCGGCACGAGCGGCGCCCAGTACCTTCTCCTTGACGCCCCCGATCGGCAGCACCCGGCCGGAGAGAGTGATCTCGCCGGTCATCGCAAGGTCGTGTCGGGCGGGGCGACCGGCGAGCGCCGATACCAAAGCCGTCGACATGGTGACGCCCGCCGACGGCCCATCCTTCGGAATAGCGCCTGCCGGTACGTGGATGTGCACGTCCCGCTGACCGTCCGCGTCCAGAATGCCAAGCTCGGAAGCGTGCGAGCGAGCGTAGCTCCACGCCGCGCGCGCCGACTCCTTCATCACGTTGCCGAGCTGGCCGGTGAGCACCAGCTCGCCCTTTCCTGGCATGGTTGTCACCTCGACGAACATGATGTCCCCGCCGGCCGGCGTGTAGTACATCCCAGTGGCGACCCCCACCTGGTCCTGGCCAAACGCCCGCTCGGGGTGGATTCTCGAGCGACCGAGCAGCTCACGCACGTCGTCGGAGCCAAGTTCTATCTGCTCGACCTCCCCGCCGGCGATGCGACGCGCGACCTTGCGCGCCAGTCGACCGAGTTCTCGCTCGAGCTGGCGAACGCCGGCCTCCCGGGTGTAGTGGCTGATCGTCGTCGCCATCGCCTCGTCTGTGATCTGCAGCTGCTCTGCGGAGAGCGCGTTCGCTTCGATCTGGCGGGGTGCCAGGTAGCGCTTGCCGATCTCGAGCTTCTCCTTCTCCGTGTAGCCGGTGAACTCGACCATCTCCATGCGGTCGCGAAGCGGACCCGGAATGCTCTCGAGGAAGTTGGCGGTTGCCACGAAGAGCACCTCCGACAGGTCGAACGGGACACCCATGTAATGGTCGACGAAGGTGTCGTTCTGAGCCGGGTCGAGCACTTCGAGCAGGGCGCTCGCCGGATCGCCTTGGAACGACGTACCCAGCTTGTCTACCTCATCGAGCAGAAAGACCGGGTTCCGCGTCCCCGCCTGCTTCATACCGGCGATGATGCGCCCGGGCATCGCCCCGACGTAGGTGCGACGATGGCCTCGAATGTCGGCCTCGTCGCGTGCGCCACCGAGCGAGACCCGCACGTACTTGCGACCCATCGCCCGGGCGATCGACTTGGCGATCGAGGTCTTGCCGACGCCCGGCGGTCCGACGAACAGGAGGATCGGCCCCTTGCTCGCCTTGTCGTCGTCGTTGCCGGGTGCGCCGGCCTCCGAAGCGGTCGACTCTGACGGGTCGACTCCCCCCTCGGTGACCTCGTCGCTCCGGCTCTCGGTCGCATCACGCAGCTGGCGAACCGCCAGGAACTCGAGCACCCGGTCCTTCACGTCCTGGAGGCCGTAGTGGTCTTCTTCGAGGATCTGCGTTGCCGCCGAAAGATCCAGATGGTCGTCGCTCCGCTCGGTCCACGGCAGTTCAGCCACCGTCTCGAGGTAGGTCCGCACCACCTGGTACTCCATCGACTCGCGGTTCATACGCCCGAGTCGACCGAGCTCGCGGTCGATCTCCTTGCGCGCGTCTTCGGGTAGCTCGATCGTCCGGAGACGCTCGACCAGCTCGTCGATCGCCTCGTCCTCGTCCGTCTCGCCGAGTTCTTTCTGGATCTGCTTGAGCTGCTCCCGCAGCACCATCTCGCGCTGCCGGTCGCCGAGCTCGGCCTGGACCTTGGACTGGATTTCTTCCTGTGCGTCCAACACTCCAATCTGTCGCTGCACGTGCACGAGCACCCGCCGCATGCGCTCCTCGACCGAGAGGGTCTCCAGGAGCGCCTGACGCTCGACCGCATCGATCTCGAGATTGCTCGCGATCAGGTCGGTGAGCGGCCCCGGCTCCGAGAGATTCGCCAGGACCTGCGCGACGACGCCCTCAGAGAAGCCGGCCTTCTGCCCCAACTCGGCCGCGCGCGAGCGCAGCTCTCGGTGGAGCGCCAGAAACGCCGGATCGCCGCTGTCGACCGGCGTCATATCTTCCGCCGGCTTGACGATCGCTTCGAGGTGGTCGCCGGTCTGGCTGAAGCGAACGGCGATACCGCGCCCCGAGCCCTCGAGCAGCAGCTGGACAGAGCCGGGCCCCGCCTGCAGCTTGCCGATGCGAGCGATGGTACCGATCGTGTAGAGATCCTCGGGAGAGACGACGTCGGTGTTGAGGCGCTGAGCCACCGTGAAGATGAGCTTCTCTTCGGTGGCTCCGGCGGCCTGCACGGCGCCGAGAGTGGCCGGGCGACCAGCCTGAATCGGCGTCAGGACACCAGGAAAGACGACGGTGTCGCGAAGTGGGAGGACGGGGATTGTGAGGGTTTCTGACATGGGGTTCCTGCTGGTTGTTTCGTCTGCGTGACGAGCTCGGTTCATCCAAACGCAAAGATCTTAGTCGCACCGCATAAGATCTTGCGGCACACCCACTCCAACCAGCTAGCGCGGGCCAGAATTCCCCGGCCCTAGTGCACCCAGGGCTCGTCGTCGCGCTTGTCGCCTTGAACGACGGTGAATCCACGCCGCTTCTTCATGTACCCAAGGCGGGTCTTGATCCACCAGGCCTGGAGCCGGAGCCACCCCTCGCGGGGGTTGATCTGAACGCCGCCCGGCGAGAGGCTGGCCCAGGTGAAGGCCACGGCGGCGCAGATTCCCACGAAGCCCGCCAGATCGCGAGTCTTCAGGTAGCCGAGGAAGGCGAAGAGGATTTCGAGACCGAGAAACCAGCGCGCCTGGACCGGCAGAACGAAGAAGAGGTAGATCGTGGCCTGCCCCGCCAGGGTGGCGAAGGCGGCGATCAGGATCACCAGCAGCATATGCTGGCCCTGCATCAACGCGAAGGCCGTCGGCCCAGGCAGGACACCGCCCAGGCGGAAGAGCAGTTGGACCACCACCGCCGTGACCGACGCCACCAGCGCGCCGACCAGCAGCACCTGCCAGAAGCCGCGCCGTCCGAGCCTCGAGAGCACGTCGCGCCCGAACATGAACAGGATCAAGAGTTCGAGCACGAACCAGAAGTCGGGCGTCCCCGAGCCGGCGAACGGATAGGTCACCAGCTGCCACACGAAGGCCCGCATCCAGACCAGGGGTGTGAGCTGCAGAAGCGCCGTGAGCGCCGCAGTCGTCGGGAAGAAGCGGAGCGAGAAGGTGACGAGGATGATGCCGAGCAGGAGCCAGATGTCGCGGGGCACCGGTCCGGTCAACCCCCCACCCATGCCACCACCTCCGAAGCGCGACGTCGGCCGGTTCGAGTACATGTCTGGATTCTAGCCTTCAGGCGATCGTGTCGAGGAGACGATCGAGATCCTCGAGCGGCGACTTGCCGAGTCGCAGCCGGAGGACGCGCCGACCCGTTTGCAACAGCGCCGCGGCGTCGCCGTCGGCCTGTCCGGCGATCAGCTTGCCGAAGGTGTAGTCGGTCTCCGGCACGCGCAGGTCGGTGTCGGGCTCGTTCACCAGCTGGAGGAAGAGCCCGTTGTTGGCGCCCCCTTTGTGCAGCTGCCCCGTCGAATGCAGAAAGCGCGGGCCGAAGCCGGACGTCACGGCCAAGCCCGTGCGACGCCTCCAGCGGCCCTGGAGCTCCCGCAGCTTGCGCGCAATCGGCGGATCGGCCGGCAGATAGGCCTGGAGTGAAAGGTACTCCCCCGCCGAGCCCCCGGCAGCCCACTCTTCCAGAACGGCACCCAGTCCGGGCGCGTCGCACGCCAGCTGTCGGACGCGCTCGCCCGAGTTTTGGGACTCGCCGGACATCGCCGCCTTCGCCAGAGTCTTGGCCAGCTGCACGTTCTCCTGGTTGAACGGGTGCACGTGCAAAGCGGAGCTGGCGACCGCCGTCGCCACCTCCCAACGGTACATCTCGGCTCCCAACTCCGTTGGGCTCTCCAAGTGGAAGCGAAGGCATGGATGTCCAGCAGCTTTTGCGCCCGTCAGGAAAGACTCGACCACGGAGCCCGAGTCTCCCTCGAGGGTGACGCCAACGAAGACTCGGTCGGCGCCGTAGCTCGTGGGTTCTCCGAGTGGCTCGCCGACGACCGGCACGATCCCCAACCCATCCTTGCCGGTACTCTCCGCGACCAACTGCTCCACCCAGTCGGGGAAGCTCTCGAGACGCGGCGAGGTCAAGAACGTCAGTTTTTCGCGGCCTCCGAGCGCCAGTTCGCCCAGCGCTGCGCCGAGCGCCACCCCCGGGTTCGCGGCGGGATCGCCGGACGGCGCGCAGGCGCTCGCCATCGCCACGCCGGACGCGACGAGCCCCTCGACGTCGCCGCCGATGAGCGCGGCCGGCACAAGGCCGAACGGGCTCAGAGCGCTGAAGCGCCCACCGACGTCAGGCGGCGCGGTCACCACCGCGCCGAAGTTCCGTTCGCGCGCTAGCGCCTCGAGACCGGAGCCGGGATCCGTAATGGCCGCGAAGCGAGAGCCGGGCGCCTCGACGTTGCCCTCGACGAGCGACCAGAAGAAGTAGAAAAGCGAAATCGTTTCGATCGTGCCTCCAGACTTGCTGGAAACGATGCAGAAGGTGCGTGACGGATCGATCGACCGCGCGACCGAGGCGATCGCGTCGGGGTGCGTCGTGTCGAGGACGGTCAACGGCGGCCGCCCTTTGGCATTCCCCATGACCCTCTGGAAGACCTCGGGGGCGAGGCTCGAGCCACCCATCCCGAAAAGCAGCACGTCGTCGATCCCGCGTAGCGCACTCGCGAGCTCCGCGAACTCGCCCAGACGCGGCGTCATCGCTTCGGGGAGTCCGAGCCATCCGAGACGGTCGGTGATCTCCGCCGCCGGTTCATCGACCCACAGTCGGTAGTCTCCATCCCACAGACGCTGCACGAAGTCGTCGTCACGCCACGCCTGGAGGCGCCGCTCGACGGCGCCTTCGTAGCCCGCCAGGCTCATCTCGACCGATCCCATGGTCCGTCCTCCCAGTCAGCGCGCCGAGGCGCAGGTCATCCGCCGAGATCCGCGGCGGCCATCGGCGCGAGCGAGGCGCGCTTCTCGTCGAGCGCGGCCAGCAGCTTGTCGAACGGCGTGACGAACTTCGCGAGCCCTTCGACCTGTAGCTCCTCTGTGGCCGACGCCAGATCGATCCCCAACTCGGCAAGGGTCGCCAAATCGGTCCGTACCACCTCCAGCCCCGTGTCGAGGGTCTGTGCGGCAACGCCGTGGTCGCGGAACGCCTCGACCGTTGCCGGCGGCACCGTGTTGACCGTCTCCGCGCCAATCAGCTCTTCCACGTAGAGAACGTCGCGGTAGTCGGGGTTTTTGGTACTGGTGCTCGCCCAGAGAACTCGCTGCGGACGGGCGCCGCGGCTTCGCAGTGCTGCAAACGGCTCACCATGGAAGAGCTCGTGGAACCGTTGGTAGGCCATCTTCGAGTTGGCGATGCCTACCTTGCCGCGCAGGGCGAGGGCGCGCTCACCGCCGATACCCTCGAGGAGCGCGTCGATCTTCGAGTCCACGCGGCTGACGAAAAAGGAGGCCACCGACGAGACCTTCGCAGGCTCCGGGTTTCGCGCCAGGCCGCGCAGGTAGGCCTGCGCAACGTCCTCGTAGTGCGCCATCGAGAACATCAGGGTCACGTTGACGTGAATGCCTTCGGAGAGCAGCTCCTCGATCGCCGGCATGCCTTCGGCCGTCGCTGGAACCTTGATCATGAGATTCGGACGATCGACTCGTCTCCAGAGACGTCGCGCCTCTTCGAGGGTCCCCGCCGTGTCGTGCGACAGATGAGGAGAGACCTCCAGGCTCACAAAACCGTCGGCCCCTTCGGATCGATCGAACGTCGATCGCAAGATGTCCGCGGCCATCTGAATGTCCCGAATCGCGAGCCGCTCGTAAAGCTCGGGCACAGCGATCTCTGGGTCGGCCGTCAGCTCGGCACGAATATCGGCGTCGTAGAGGTCGCTGCCGCCGATCGCCTTCTCGAAGATCGCCGGGTTGCTGGTCACACCCGTGACGCCGTCCTTCTCCACCAGCTCAGCGAGGTGGCCGTTCTCGAGAATGTCTCGACGGATGTAGTCGAGCCAGACCGCCTGCCCCTGCTCCGTCAACGCCTTCAATCGGTTCATCGAGCCTCCCGTACAGAATCGTCCGCGATGAGCCCATGGTAACCCAGCTGACAGCCGCCGCACGGGCTTCGAAAGACAGGCCCCGGAGCACCTCTGTGCTACGCTCCGAAGGCGACCTGCCGACCGCCAATACGGCACCCGAACGAGCGCCCGAATGAGAAGAATCAGCCTGGCTTTCGCAGGGTTTTCCCTGCTCTCGCTCCTCTCCGTACCGTTGTTCGCCCAGGTTTGGGCGGGGCCGGCGGGTATCGAAATCGAAGTCAGCAGCAAGGGCAAACCGGTGGTGGGTGCCCGCGTCTTGCTGCGCTACCGAGAGGCTCCTCAGGGCACGTTCGCCGTCCTCACCGACGCGAAGGGCAAGGCTGCGGTTGTCAACCTCGCGGCCGGAGCCTGGAACATCGAGGTCAGTCACGAGGATTTTCTCTCCTACGTTGCCGCGGTGACCCTCGAACCGGGCAAGAAGGCGTCCGAGACGACCTCTTTCCTCCAGGCGACGGGCGCCGGCCGCAATCCGATTCGCGTTCGCTACGGCAAGGCATCGCGCGCGATCGGCACCCCTGTGGAGGCGCCGCAACCAGCGCCGCGTGCGGCCGATCCGATTCCCGCACCCACGCCGGCACCCGCCGAACCGACACCGGAGCCCGAGCCCGAGCCGGTCGAGTTGCGAGCACCAGACATTCCCGCTCCAACCCCTCGAGAGCCCGCGGTCGAAACCCCGGCAGAACCGGAGCCGATCGAAGAGCCGAAGCCGACGCCCGCACCTCCAGCGCCGGAGCCCGTACCCGAGCCGGAGCCGGAGATGCCGATCGAGGCGCCGGTACCGGAGCCAGCCCCCGTAGAGATGCTGGAGCCGGAGGTCGAGATCCCCGAGCCGGCATCAGCTCCCGAGCCGGAGCCCGTCACACCCCCAGCCCCTCCCGAGCCGGACGTAGAGATGCCGGAGGTCAGCGAACCGCCGGTCGAGCAGCCGGTGGCGGTCGAGCCCGAGCCGCAGATTGAACCCACCCCGACTCCAGCCGTTCCGGAACCGGAGCCGGTACAGCCACCCACACCGCCCGCGGCGGTCGAGTCCGAGCCCGCGCTCGAAGAGGTGCCGGAGCCTCGAGCCCCGGCGGCCGACCCCGTCGAGGTGAGAAGCGAAGAACCCGAGGCGGAGACCGCGCCTCTGCCGGCACCGACAGCCGAACCGGAGCCCGAGCCTCCCGTTGCCGAGCCGGCGCCTGAGCCCGTGGTACAGCCAGAGCCGGCCGCGGATCCTGCGCCCGCCCCCGCACCTGTGGAGCGCGTGCCCAGTCCGTCGTTGCGGGCGTTCCGCGACCGCACCTGCCCGGAGTGTAAGCCCGGGGAGTGGTCGGCCGCGTCGGTCGAGATCGGTGAGGCGCTCGGTTCCGGCGCCTGCCCGGAGAACGCTCTCGACCTCGTCCGGGAGGCCGCGCGACGAGTTGCGCGAGCCCCCGAGGGGAGTCTCAAGGGGTTCGCAGGCCCGGCCATTGGAGGCGTATCCCCCACCGCCGAGGAGCTGCTGGCCGGCGAAGCGCGCTCCGGCGTGCACCAGGCGGTGTCGTGGACGACCGACAGCTGTCGCATCCTCGCCGTCGCGATCCCGCGCAACGCCAAGTTCCAGGGCTTCCGCTACGAAGCGGCAGACGACGCCGGACAGGCGGACTGCGTCGGCGACAAAGACTGCCCCATCGGCGACAGCCGGTTCCTCGACAACCCCGGCATCGAGCGCGGCCGCGAGGTGACGGTGGTCTACTCGGTGTTCGAGAATCGCTCGACCGAGCGGCAGCGGCGAGCGCGGCTGACGGTCTACTTCGTGCCCGCCAGCGGCTGGCGCCCCTAGTCGACCAGCTCGCCGCGCAAGACCGAGACCGCTTTGCCTCCGAGCAAAACGCGGTCGCCGGCGCAACGAACCCGTACCCGACCGCCTCGTGGCGACGCCTGATAAGCGACCATCTCGAGCTTGCCGAGGCGCTCGCTCCACCAGGGCCCTAGCGAGCAGTGTGCCGAGCCGGTGACCGGGTCCTCGTAGATGCCGGCGTTCGGAGCGAAGAAGCGCGAAACGAAGTCGATCTCGGGCTCCTCCGACTGAGCGGTCACGATGATTCCCACCGGGTGAAGCTCCCGAACCGCGGTGCTGTCGGGCGCCAGGGCGCGCAAGATCGACTCGCTCTCAACCTCGGCGAGCACGTAAAGCCCGGTCTCCGCATAGTCGGCCACCGGTGCGCCCAAGGCTGCCGCCACGGCCATCGGCGCCTCGACACGGCGGACGGAATCGGCGGGAAAATCGAGCTCGATCCATGTACCGGAACGCCGCGCGGTCAAGAGGCCGCTACGCGTCGAGAAGCGCGCTTCGGCCGATGGATCGAGGTGCCCTTCGTCCCACAGAAAGTGAGCGCTCGCGAGCGTGGCGTGACCGCATAGATCCACCTCGAAGGCGGGCGTGAACCAGCGGAGTTCGTACCCATCCGGCAGCTCCCGGAGGAACGCCGTCTCCGACAGATTCATCTCCCCCGCTACGGCTTGCATCCAAGCCTCGTCTCGTTCCTCTTCGAGCAGACAAACGGCGGCAGGGTTCCCCGCGAAAGGGCGGTCGCTGAAGGCATCGATCTGGGTAATTCGCAGTCCCATGGGTCGGGCTCCCGAGTTTCGATAGTGACGTTCTTAATAGCTCGTCTGGGGGGCTCCACCTACTCTCGCTGACAGGGCGGAGTCACTCTTGCGTGAGACCAGACATCCATGAGACAGAGCCAGAGAATCCTCGCGGTCATCAATGACCGAGCGCTCTACCAGAAAGTCGCCCAGCTTCTCGATCGCGCCTGCTTCGAGGTGAACCGCGTACCTTCTGGTGCCGGCGCGTTGATCCTGGTCGGCAACCTGCGCTACGACCTGATTGTAGTCGAGGAGCCGCTACCCGATCTCGATCTACGAGACTTCCTCGCCGCTGTTCGAACGCTCGACTCTCCGTGCGCCGCGTCGTCGGTCGCCGTTGTCGCCCGCACCCAGGAGGCAGCCGACCTCTGCAAACACCTGGCGGAAGACGGCGTCAACGTCGCCAACGCCTCGGCCGACCCCAAAGCCTTGCAAAGGGCACTCTCACAGGCACTGGGAGTCGCCGCACGAACATCGGCTCGGCTACTCGTGGAACTCAAAGCAAAGCTCGACGACGGGGCGCTCCAGCGCATGGCCCAGACGGCGAACCTGTCGGAGAGCGGTATGCTGCTCAGCGGCGCGCCGCTCATCCCGATCGGTTCTCACGTCGAGCTCTCCTTCGAGTTGCCAAACGACTCCAGTCAGATCAAGGTCGAGGCCGAGGTCGTGCGACACACCGCGCCGGCCGAACGAGTGACCGGCATCGGCGTGCGCTTCACCCAGATCGCCACCGACGCGGGCCGACGTCTCAAGGAGTTCCTCGAGGTACAGCTGGCCGAAGAGGCCACCGCTCCCGAGGGCGCCGAGAACGACAAAAGCGACGAAGAGCTCGACACCGCCGCTCCAAAGGGCGCCTAGTCCTCGACCAACAGTCGATACGAGCAGAAGGCGAGCAGCCAGGTCGCCAGTAGTGCGGTCGAGGCCAACGCCAGGGCCGGGTGGACCGACAGTTCGAGCAGGCGCTCGAGGGTTCCGCCTTCGGGAAGCGCCAGAGCCGGTTCGAACCACCACAGGACCGCCAACAGCGCGGTCGGTAGGCCAACGAAGCCCCACAGGAACGGTCTCCAGGGGAACGGGATAGGTGGCGCTTCGCTCTCGAGGCGCACCTCTTCCATAACGCGCGCTCGGAAGTTTGCGCCGGGGTTCAGCTCCCGTTCAGCGAGGAGAATTCGATCGATCCTGTCCATGTTCCAGGCTCCGTTCCATTCGAAGGCTGCGCCGGCGCTTGAGGCAGCCGCTCCGCCAGTAGTTTACGACCTCGGTGCAGATGCGACTTCAACGTGCCTTCTGCAATGCCCAGCATCGCCGCCGCGCTGCGCACGTCCATCTCGCGGAAGTAGTACAAGATGACCGCATCGCGGTACTTGGCCGGCAGAGCCAACACCGCGTCGCGAACCTGCTCCCCGAGGTCGCGCCCTTCGAGCTCCGCCTCGACACTCGGTCCGCTGAGGGCAAAGTCGAGGGCGTCGAGCGGCACGGTCGGCAGCCTCTTGCGACGGCACCAAGAGCGATAGACGTTGATCGCCACCGCAAACAGCCAGGTCGAAAAGGCGGCGTCTCCGCGCCACTTCCCCAGGCTGCGGTAGACCTTCAAGAACGCCTCTTGCGCCAGCTCCTCCGCGAGACCCTCGTCGCGGGTGTAGCGGTAGGCTAGATTCACCAGCGGCTTCTGCCAGCGGTCGACGATCTCCGCGAAAGCATCGACGTCGCCGGCGAGAACTCGGTCGACCTGCTCTCTGTCCACGTGAGATTGCACTGGTTCCCACCCTTTCTATCAGTGGGACGCGATCTCGAGCCGAGAGGTTGCAGATCGGCACGATTGCAACCGAATCGACAGGCCGCGCGTCCTACGAGGTCAGAACGGCAAAGCGCCATCGACTCGGAGGTTCACTATGGTTTCCAATCTCGACAACGTCGTCATCATGTTTCTGCCGATCGTCGGCACCGTCTCGCTGTTTGCGGTCGTAGCGGTCGCCATCTGGGCGTCCCAACGCCGGCGGGAGCGCGAGCTGCACTATCGCCACGAATTGCTCAAGAAGCTGGTCGACAAGGGCGCAGACAAGGCCGAGCTCAACGCGCTGATTCAGGCCGATTCGACAACTCGTTGGGCCACCCGGCTCGAAGGGATGAAGGTCGGCGGCCTGGTCGTCTTCGCGGCGGGAATCGGCACGATGATCGGGCTACGGTTCATCGACGACGAAGCCATCTGGATGGTTGGTGCGATCCCGGCCCTCATCGGTTGCGCACTGCTCTTCTACGCCTTCGTGCTCGCTCCGAAGCCGCCTTCGAGCTGAGCTTCAACTGACACTTTTTCGTCGTCGGGCCCCAAAAAACTGCCGAGCACCGTCCCGATCCGGCACATTGAACCGATGCTCCCGGACGCGATCCTCTAAACCTCCACTCTGAAGCTCGGCGGTCGTCCGTCGCCGCTCTCTCGCAGAAATCGACCGGAATTCCAGCTTTCCCCTACCTCCCCAGGTCGAGATTCTGGCGGGGGACGGTGACTTCCGGCGCGGGGGTGCACTCTCGGCGGCGTCCGAGACCCCGCTGGCACGCATCGTGCTAGAGCTAGAACTGAGTCTTGGGAGAACCGCTTCAGCAGTAACAGCGACTCACCTACAGACCGACCATTCCTTGTCCGGATTCCTCGGACAGCCCTTCCAACCAACTATCCTCATACGACCTTTCCCCCCGCCGGCCGCTCTCAGCGGCCGGCTCCCCCCTGTTCGGACGAAGAGTCGAGCAGGCGGTTGAGCTCCGCTTCCGCTGCGATGTAGCCGAACGCAGCCCACGAGCTGCCGGCCACAATGCGCTCGAATATCTCCCGCGCTTTCGACGCCTCGCCTCGAAGGAGGTACCAGGCACCAACACCGTAGGCGCGAGTCGCCGACTCGACGCTCTCCTGAGAGCCGTCGACGAGAGCGTCGACCTCACCGTGGCCGCCGAAGGCCAGCAGGAGTCGAAGGTAGTCGTGGTTCTCGAGGATTTCCAGATCGGGAGAGATCTCGGCCAGCATCGCTGCCGCCTCACCGTCCTCGCCCGCGCGGCGCAGCGACAGATAGAGCCAATATGAGGCGGCGACCGCCATGTCGGGATTGCCCGCCAGGCCTCGACACCGTCGATAGGAGGCCGCCGCCAACTCGAAGTCCCCCTCCAGGTACTGCGCTAGACCGAGGTGGTACCAGATGTTGGTCTGGAGCGTGCTGGTGGGCACTCCGAAGGCGTTCGGCAGCCCATCGGGCTCGACCTGATCCTCCGCCCCTTCGGTCAGCTGCGCGGCTCGCTCGAGGTCGACGCGCGCCTCCCCGAGGGCCCGCGTCGTGATGTAGCGATGGCCGCGATGCCGATAGAGGTGCGGATAGCGGGGGTGCGCCGCGAGCGCTTCGGTGTAGATCTGGATCGCCTCACGGTATCGACCGAGGTAGGCCGTTCGCCTCCCGACCCAGATCGCCGCATCCGGATCGTCCGGTGCGGCTGCGAGCTGCCGCCGAGCCTCCTCCAGAAGATCGGTCTGCTTCTCCCGAAACTCGCTGGGTAGTTCTGGGCGCGACAGCGGCTCACCGAGCAGCGACGTCGCCTCCACAGCCGGACTCGGCTGCGCTGCGCTCGAGATCGGCATCGAGAGGGCCACCCAGGCTGCTACCGATGCCACCAGAAAGATCTTGGTACTTGGTCTCATCGTCGTGGCCCGAATCCTATCGCTGCTCGTATACTGAACCGCAAATGCCAGTCGTGACAGACGGTCCGAGTACCGCGGGGCACCTGCCGCCGACGACGGCAAGGGATCTCGACCGCGCCATAGAAGACCTCCAAGCGGGCAAGCAGGTCTGGGCGGAGCTCGATCTGGACCGGAAGATCGAGTATCTCGAGTCGCTGGCGGAGGGCACGCTGCGCGTCGCCCGCGGCCAGGTCGAAGCCGCAGCCGCCGCGGAGGGAGTGTCGTTCGCAAGCACCGCCGGCGGCGAAGAGTGGCTGAGCGGCCCCTACATCTCCTTGCGCCTGCTGCGACTGATGATCCGCACTCTGGAGTCGTTGCGGGACACCGGCAAAGTACCAATCGACGACCAGGACGTCCGAGTGCGCGACAACGGCCGAGTAGCCGTCGACGTCTTTCCGGCAGAACTCCTCGACCGTCTCCTCTACGGAGGCTTTCGCGCCGAGGTGTGGATGCAAGAGGGGGTGACCCGCGAGTCGCTCCACGATCACACGGCGGAGTTCTACAGAGAGGCCACGCCGCGTGGCAAGGTGGCACTCGTTCTCGGAGCCGGAAACGTCTCCAGCATCGGCCCCCTCGACGCCGTGCAGAAACTCTTCGCCGAAGGGCAGGTCGTCGTGCTCAAGCTGAACCCGGTCAACGAATACCTGGGGCCGTTCATCGAGGACGCCTTTGGCGCACTCATTCGCGACGGCTACTTCCGGCTGGTCTACGGCGGAGCCGAGGTGGGCGCACACCTCGTCAGCCATCCCGGCGTGGACGAGATTCACATCACCGGTAGCGCCCGAACCCACGACGTCATCGTCTTCGGGGCCGGCGACGACGGTGCGGAGCGGAAGCGGCGCAACCAGCCGCGACTCGACAAGCGCATCACCAGTGAGCTCGGCAACGTCAGTCCCGTGATCGTCGTGCCGGGC
Source organism: Candidatus Multivoradales bacterium (assembly GCA_965212505.1). Taxonomy (GTDB): domain Bacteria; phylum Acidobacteriota; class Thermoanaerobaculia; order Multivoradales; family JAHEKO01; genus JAHEKO01. The sequence continues at coordinate 1,650,121 of OZ243123.1, read as the reverse complement.
GCCTGGAGCGCGTCAGACCTGCGTTTCCACGCCGAGAATCTGGCGACGCAGATGTTCCAGAACTGCGGATTCAACTGCAACGCCTGCAAGGTCATCGTCACCCATCGGGACTGGGCTCAACGGGACGCCTTTCTCGACACCCTGCGAGCGGTCCTCCGCGAACTGCCCGAGCGACCCGCCTACTACCCGGGAGCCGAAGAGCGGTACGAACGCTTCCTGCGCGAGCACCCAGGGAGCGAAGTGCTGGGGCGCCGGCGCGCAGGAGTGTTACCGCCCGCCCTGATGCCGGACCTCGACGCCTCGAACACCGATCTCCCAGCCTTCCAGCACGAATCGTTCTGCCCCATCACCGCCGAGACTGCGCTCGATGGCGAGGACGCGGCCGGCTTCCTCCGGAAGGCCGTCGACTTCTGCAACGAGACCTTGCACGGCACCCTGAACGCCAGCATCATCGTCCATCCGAAAACCGAGCGCACCCTCGGCAAGGCCCTGGACCAGGCGCTCGAAGAGCTCCGCTACGGGTCGATCTCGATCAACCACTGGGCCGCGCTCAGCTACGGTCTCGGCTCGACCACCTGGGGCGCCTACCCCGGTCACACGCTCAACGACGTCCAGAGCGGCATCGGGGTCGTCCACAACACTCTGCTCTTCGACAAACCCGAGAAGACCGTCATCCACACGCCGTTCCGGGTCTTCCCGAAGCCGGCCTGGTTCGTCACCCACAAGCGCGGGCACGAGGTGGGTGAGAAGTTGACCCGGCTCGAAGCCGACCCGGGGTTGGGGCGGGTGCCTGGGATCGTGCTGTCAGCGCTTCGGGGTTGAGTGCCTCAAGAGCTCCGTAGGACGGTCTGATGAGCACGCGTTCGCTCGAGGCGGCTCAGTCCCGCGATACGGTGCTCGAACTCCTCGAGACTCTCGCAGCCGGCGAACTCGACCGAGCCACGCTGCAAAAGGCTCTCGCTCACGCAGAGAGAGTCGAGCGGAAAGAACCCGACCCTCAGAGCCGGAGCGGCCTGGTGATGCAGGCGCCGACGGTGTGGCACGCCGCCTGTTTTCTTCTGGTGGCACACCATCGCTCCGGCGCTCGCGACGACAGCCGCGCCAAGGACGATCCCCAACTCTTCGACACGTTCTACGGCAACCGTCCGCTCTACCGGGGGCAGGCGAGACCCTGGCCGATCCTCCCCTCCCTCTGGCGGGTCGAATCCGCATCGCTCCGAAGCCTCGGAGCCTCTCCACTGCGTGCCTTCCAGAAGTTCATCCAGCAATGGACCCAGCGGGCGAAGGACGTCGGATTCGAGCTCTGGGGAGGCCTCGAGAGCCTCTCGGCGGCTACCGCCGTCGCCCAACACTATGGCTTCCCAACGACCTTCATCGACCTCACCTTCGACCCGCTCGTCGCCCTGCACTTCGCGTGCAGAACGTGCAGAGACTCCGGCGAGTCGCTGGCCCTCAATGAGCGCCACCAGGCGGCGATCTACAGCACCTCCTTCGCGAAGCTCTTGACTCTCGAGGCGCTCACGGACTCCGCCGCCGTTGCCCACCTGCCGCCGATTCAGGTGCAGCGGCTCTACAACCAGGCGGGGCTATTCCACGACCCGGGGGCAGGACGCGACCGCTGCAACTACCTGGAAGAGAACTGCTCTCGCCTGCAGTTCCCGAGAACCTACCCGGACTTCGACGAGGCCCGCGAACTGGTGAACGACGCCTTGGAGACTGACGAGAGATTCTTCTCCGAACCCCTGGCGATGTTGAAGAGCTACTGTGAGGCCGCCGGCGCCCAGTTCTCCGAATCCGAGGCAACCTCGTCGATGATCGCGTCCTCCCGCAGCGGGCCACCCTGGCTCCTGGAGGAGGATCTCGGGTCGCTGATCACCACGGACAAGTATCTGGCCGACGTCGCCCTCGGCCTCGCCCGGTATCTCTTTCGGTGCTGCCGCGTCTCGGTGGGCACAGAGGGACTGCTCGACCCGCTGGTCCTGTCGAGCCTTGCGCGGTCCAACCCGGCACCCTTCGCGGCGCTCCGTGGAATCGCGTCGACCTCCGGCGAAGCTTCTGAACGACTCCGAGTGACGCTCGGAGCGATCCAGGAATCTCTCGAGATTGCGGACTCGCTACGTACCTGATCGCAAGACCGGCGGCCTCTGGCCGGCTCTGGCTAGGCGCTCACGCGCGCTCGACGTATTTGCCGTCTTCGGTCGAGATGCGAATTTTCTCGCCGGTCTTGATGAACAGAGGCACCTGCACCACCAGGCCGGTCTCGATGGTCGCGTCCTTGGTGTGGTTGGTCGCCGTGTTGCCCTTGGCCGGATTCTCGATCGTGTCGACAACTTCGAAAATCATCTTCTGCGGCAGCTGTACGCCGATCGCCGCCCCCTCGTACATGGTCACGTCGGCCTCGGCGTTCTCGGACAGGAAGCCGGCGTCGTCGCCAAGTAGATCGGCACCCACGTGGTACTGATCGTAGGTCTCGTTGTCCATGAAGACGAAGGCGTCAGCCTCTTTGTAGAGGTACTGCATCGGCTGCACGGAGACGTCGGCGGACTCCATCTTGGTGCCGGCGCGAACCGTGTGGTCGATCACCTTGCCGGTGACGATGCCCTTGAGCTTGAAGCGCACGAAGGCGCCACCCTTGCCGGGCTTGTGGTGAGCTCGCTCGAGGACGGTGTAGAGATCTCCGTCGAGGAGGAGTTTTCTTCCGGGGCGGCACTGGTTGGCGTCGATCGATCCCATAGCGAGGGGGATTCTACATCGCCCGGAGAAGAGGGAACCACTAGTTGCCGGCGGCAGGAGACGGCACTGAGCCAAAGAGGGCGGGGCCCCGGCGGGCGTGCAGTCTCCCGGCGGTGCTCGGACCGTCTTTCGAGGGCCTCTGCGCGCCGGCGGGAGACCGCACTGCCTCCCCACCCTCTGTGGCTCAGTGCCGTCTCCTGCCGCCTATCGACCCACTCTCGTAACGAGAGTCATGTCGAGGGTCGAACGTGCCAGCTTGTGTGTGAGCTATCTACCACCTAGCGCCCAACTCCGGCGAGGAGGGCGATGCCGGAGGTGACGACAACCGCGACGAGGACCCAGCGGACAAACTTGGCGCCGCGCTCGACCGCCATGGTTGCAGCGACCCGGGCGCCGGCCATGTTGCCGAGGGCCAGGATCAGGCCGAGGTCCCAGCGAACCTGGTCGTGGGCGACAAACACGGCGAGGGCGAAGACCGTAAAGCAGAGAACGACGAAGACCTTGACGGCATTGGCGCGCACGAGGTCGAACCCGGCACCGAGGACGAGGCCGGCGAGAAGGAAGATCCCCACACCAGCCTGAATGAAGCCGCCGTAGACACCGATAGCAAAAAAGACCAGGAACTGGAGAGCGCTCGGACGCCCCTGGTGGTGGTCTTCACGCCCTTTCAACCAGCGTTTGGGACGGACGACGATGACCACGGCCATCACCAGCATGAGCACGCCGATCGTGGTGCGCAGGACCGCCTCGTCGATCTCCACCGCCAGGCGCGCACCGAAGATCGAGCCGAGAATCGCGGGAACTGCGAGCCACAGTCCGGCGCGCACGTCGAGGACCCGGCGTTGATGGAAGCTCGTCACGCCGACAACGTTCTGGAGCAGGATCGCGACTCGGTTCGTGCCGTTTGCGACGGGCGCCGGCAGACCGAGGAAGATCAGCAGCGGAAGGGTCAGGAGCGAGCCACTTCCGGCGAGCGTGTTGATGTAGCCGGCACCGAAGCCGGCGGCGACCAGCGCCAGGTAGTGCACCCAGGTCACGGCTGATATCTCCTCATGAACCGGCGATCGATCGCGTCCTTGAGCCGCCAGGCGAGCCGACCGTAGCTCACGAGGCCCCGAAAGCTCGCGAGCGCCTTGCCGTCGGCGGTGTTCAAGAGCGACAGGAAATCGCGCTGCGGGCGGTAGGTCGGCGGCTCCATCCCGCGAATCGCCGCGACGAGTCCGCGCCACAAGACAGGTCCCTGCCTCACGGAGAAGACGCCGGCCTTCGGCGTCTCGGGGTACTGCAGCAGGGTCGCGCAGTCACCCACTCCGAAGATGCGCTCATCGGCCACGTGGCGCAGCGTATCGTCGATCGAGAGGAAGCCGCGGCGGTCGGTATCGAGGCCCGAAGCACGGAAGATCTCGGGTGCACGGGCGCCCGCCAACCAGACCGTGGCCGACGACTCGAGACGCTCGCCTCCCGCGAGGTCGATCGAGTCGCTCTCGACCGACTGGACGCGAGCGCCGGTCCGCAGCTCGACGCCCTTGGCGGAAAGCACCTCGAACGCTCGCTTCCGGAAGCGATTTCCGTAGCCGCTGAGAACAACGTCAGACGCCTCGACGAGCCGCACCGGCCTTTCCGGGCTGATCGCGGCGATCGAGCAGGCCACCTCGACGCCGGCCGCCCCTCCACCAACCACGGTGGCGGGTCGGCTACCGACCGCCGAATCCGAGAGCGCCATCCGGACCGCCGGCGCATTGCCGAGTGGCTTGAGCCGTAGCGCCCGTTCGCGCACACCTGGAAGCTCGACACCGGCCGGGCCCGAGCCGAGATTGAACGACACCAGGTCGTAGGGAACGCGGCTCCCGTCCGCGAGCTCGAGCCTCCGCTCACTTCGGTCGAGCCGCACGGCCCGCGCCAGACGAAGCGTGGCGCCGGCGCGGCGCGCGAGGCTCTCGACATCGATGCTGATCTCCGGTTCGGAATAGGTCCCGTTCAGGAAGCCGGGGAGCATGCCCGAGTACACATGTCGCCGCCCGAGCGAGACCACGGTGAGCTCGACTCCATCGAGCGGTCGCCTGCCGAATCGCCGGATCACCTCGACGTGAGCGTGGCCGGCGCCGACGAGCAGAAGCTGTTTCACCTTGTGAGAAGATACCGCGTCGTGCGTTCAATTCGAGTCGCTCCGGCCGTGGCCATCGCCACGCTCATCTTGGCTTCGTGCGCCGAGCCGCAGGCGGCCGCCGAAGACGAGCGCCCCCTGACCGAGCGCTGCGAGGCGGAAATCGTCGAGCTCCATCAGTGGATTGAGGAGTGGTCGAACGCCGAGCTGCCGAACACGCCAGAGGCGTTCAAGCGATTCGACCAGGTCATCGCGCCGAGTTTCGTGATCATCGACCCCGACGGTGAGCTGATCGAGCGCCAGCCGATCATCGAGGCGTTGCGCGGCGCCCACGGGCGCTGGCAGGGGGCTGCCGGCCGCATTTCGATCGACGGTTACCGGCTCCACCAGACCGGCGACGGTCTGGCTCTGGCCACCTACGTCGAGTGGCACGACCTGCCCAGCGGGCGCGTCGGCCGGCTCAGCTCGGTGCTCTTCGGAACCAATGCCCAGGCGCCGAACGGCCTCGAATGGCTCCATCTGCACGAGGTCTGGGTCCCCGGCTTCGCGCCGTCGTCGGGCGCGGAAGCCGCGATCGACGGACCCTAGGCATGGCCCTCGATCGCTCCCGGCGACGCCTCCTCCAGGCCCTCGCGGCGGCAGGTGCGGGAGGCGTCTTCGGCCGTTCGCTCGTCGCCCTGGCCGAGGGGCACGGGAAGATCACGCCGGCGATGATCCGTCAGGCCGAGTGGATCGCCGGCCTCGAGCTGACCGACGAGAAGCGGCAGCTGATGCTCGGTCAGCTCGACGACCTGGTGACCGACCTGACAGAGCTTCGATCGGTCGAGATCGACAACTCGGTGCCGCCTGCGTTCCGTTTCGACGCCGATCCTGCGGATCGCCTCTCGAACGACGAGCGCAACGAGCCGCCGGCGCCACCGTCGACCGCGCCGCCCACGGTTCGTTCGGCTCGGCTCGAATACGCGAGCCTCGCCGATCTCGGCGCGCGGCTACGCTCCGGCGAAGCGACGAGTGTTCAGCTCACCCGCCACTACCTCGATCGGATCGAGCGCCTCGACCCGCAGCTTCGGTGCGTGATCTCGCGAACTGACGAGATGGCCCTGGAACAGGCGGAGCGCGCCGACCGCGAGCTCGCCTCAGGGCGCGACCGAGGATCGCTCCACGGCATACCATGGGGCGCCAAGGACATCCTGGCGGTCCCCGGGTACCGAACGACCTGGGGCGCGACGCCCTTTCGCGAACAGGTCCGTAGCGATCGATCGGCGGTGGTCGAGAGGCTCGAAGACGCCGGGGCGGTCCTGGTCGCCAAGACCTCCGTCGGCGCCTTGGCCTGGGGCGATGTCTGGTTCGACGCGACGACCAAGAACCCCTGGAATTTGGAGCAGGGCTCGAGCGGCTCCTCCGCCGGCTCCGCTTCCGCGACGGCGGCCGGCCTGGTCGGCTTCTCCATCGGCACCGAGACCTGGGGCAGCATCGTCTCGCCGTCGACCCGTTGCGGCACCACCGGACTGCGTCCGACCTTCGGGCGCGTCAGTCGACACGGCACCATGGCGCTGTCGTGGAGCATGGACAAGATCGGTCCGATCTGCCGTTCGGCTGCCGACTGTGGCGAGGTCTTCCGCGCAGTCCACGGCGCCGACGAGCGCGACCCGACCTCTGTCGATCGGCCGTTCGACTGGCCCGCCCGCAAGCCGTTGGAGCACCTCAAGATCGGCTACGTCGCTTCCGAGTTCGAGCGCGACCGCACGGAAGGCGTCGACGACGAAGCGACGCAGGCGAGCCTAAAGGAGTGGAGCGAGTTCGATCGAGCGACGCTCGAAGCGCTGCGCGAGCTCGGCCTCACCCTCGTGCCGATCGAGCTCCCCGACCGCTACCCCCTCGACTCGTTGGGGCTGATCCTCTGGGCCGAAGCGGCGGCGGCCTTCGACGAACTCACCCGCGACGGTCGCGACGACTCGCTGGTCCGTCAGGTCGAGTTCTCGTGGCCCAACTTCTTCCGCGTCGGTCAGATGGTGCCCGCGGTCGAGTACATCCGCGCCAACCGTGTTCGCACCCTGGTGCAACGCGACATGGCCGGGCTCATGAAAGACATCGACCTCTACGTGAGTCCGAGTTTCGGGGGCTCCAACCTGCTCCTGACCAACCTCACGGGACACCCGCAGGTTGTCCTGCCCAACGGCTTCCGCTCGGCGGACGGCACTCCGACGAGCATCACCTTCACCGGGCGGCTGTGGGGAGAGAGCGAGCTGCTCGCGGTCGCCGACGCGTACCAACGCCAGACCGACTTCCACCTCCACCACCCTCCACTCGACTGACGGTCGAGCTCCACTGCCCTGTCGGTTGAGCGGATCGAAGCCCTCGGCCCACAGAACGTCGTCGTTGCTGGTGTGGTCGAGAGCGGCCCGAGTCTTCGTCCTGTCGTCGCAAGTCGACGCGTCGAGACGCGTCATCGGATCTCCGAAAACGCCTCCCGAGGGGCGTCCAGCGAGGGGAGCCGACGCCGAGCAGGCGACAACCGCTGGCCTCACTGCGTCCCGAAACAACGGTCCCGCGGGGTGGGAGACCTCACCCGAGCTTGAAGGTAGACTCGGGAGCGATTCGGAAGGAGGAGACCCACCTTGCTCGAAACGCTCTCGGGCCCCTGGCCCTGGTACGTCGCAGGTCCGTTGATCGGCCTGATGGTTCCACTGCTCTTGTTGCTCGACAACCGGTCGTTCGGCGTGTCGTCGAGCTTCCGGCACATGTGTACGGCGATCGCCCCGGGAAAGGCGAGCTACTTCAACTACGACTGGCGAAAGCAGGGCGGCTGGAACCTCGCCTTTGTCCTCGGCATCCTCCTTGGCGGCTTCATCGCCGCCACCCTCTTGAAGGACCCGGAACCGATCGCGATCTCTGAAGCGACGCGGGCGGATCTCGCGGCGCTCGGCATCACCGACTTCTCCGGTCTCGCTCCCGTCGAGATTTTCAGCTGGTCCAAGCTGGCGAGCGTCCCGAGCTTGATTTCCATCGTCGTCGGCGGTGTGCTGATCGGCTTCGGCACCCGTTGGGCCGGCGGCTGCACGTCCGGCCACGCGATCACGGGGCTGTCGAACCTTCAAGTCCCCTCGCTCATCGCGGTCCTCGGCTTCTTCGCCGGCGGCCTCACGGCCACCCACCTGCTGCTGCCACTGATCTTCTAGGAGGGGTCCATGCAAGCCGACACGATCTCGACCCGTCCCACGGCGCGCGACGAAGCGCGTCAACTGACTTGGCTCGTGCACCTCGCCGTAGGCGCCGGGTTCGGCATTCTGCTCACCAAGGCCGAAGTGATCTCCTGGTTCCGCATCCAGGAGATGTTCCGCTTTCAGAGCTTCCACATGTATGGCGTCCTCGGCTCGGCGGTCGCGGTGGGCATGATCTCGGTCTACCTGATGCGCCGCTTCGAAGCGCGCTCGCTGACCGGAGCCCCCGTCTCGCTGGCGCCGAAGGAGATGGCGAAGGTCCGCTATCCAGTAGGCGGCGCCATCTTCGGGCTCGGTTGGGGTCTCACCGGGGCCTGTCCGGGGCCGCTCTTCGCGCTCGTCGGCTCCGGCCTGACCGTTATGTTGATGACCTTCGCCGGAGCTCTCGTCGGGACCTGGCTCTACGGCAATCTCAGAGACCGACTTCCCCACTAGTCCGGAGCGATCTCAAAGGAGACTCCACTAAATGTTCTTTCGACAGGTATTCGAGCCCAAGCTCGCGCAGTACGCCTATCTGATCGGCTGCCAGAAGACCGGCGAGGCACTCGTCATCGATCCCCAACGAGACATCGACCGCTACCGAGACATCGCGGCCTCGGAGGGGCTGCGACTGGTCGCAGCGACCGAGACGCACATTCACGCCGACTTCCTCTCCGGGATCCGGGAGTTCGCCGAGGCCGGCGTACGCGTCTACCTCTCCGACGAGGGCGGTCCCGATTGGCTCTACGGTTGGGCGGACACCTCGCGCTACGACCTGCAGCTACTCAAGGACGGTGACACCTTCTCGATCGGCAACATCGAACTGAAGGCGGTGCACACTCCGGGGCACACCCCCGAGCACATGAGCTTCATGGTGACCGACCGCGGCGCCGGCGCTGACGAACCCATGGGTGTCGCAAGCGGTGACTTCGTCTTCGTGGCCGACCTCGGCCGCCCCGACCTGCTCGAGTCGGCCGCCGGCACCGTCGGCGCGATGGAACCCTCGGCTCGTACGCTCTACCACTCGGTACAGAAGTTCCTCGAACTGCCGGACTACCTCCAGGTCTGGCCCGGTCACGGCGCCGGCAGCGCCTGCGGCAAGGCTCTCGGCGCGGTTCCCGACTCGACCGTCGGCTACGAACGCCGATTCAACGCCTCGATCGGCGCTGCAGCCGAAGGCGAAGACGCGTTTGTCGCGGCCATCCTCGACGGCCAACCGGAGCCACCGCTCTACTTCGGCCGGATGAAACAAGAGAACCGTGACGGACAAGCGGTCCTCGGCGGCCTCCCCGCACCTGCGGAGATCGACGCCGCGGCACTTGCAGCACTCGCCGGTCGGACGGACGTCGCCGTGATCGACACCCGCACCGACAAGCTGGCGTTCATGGCCGGACACCTGCCCGCCGCTCTCTACGCGCCACTCGACAAGACCTTCCCGACCGTCGCGGGCTGCTACGTCGAGCCCGGCACCCCCATCTACCTGATCGTCGAGGCCGCTGGTGTCGACGAAGCGGTACGCGACCTCGTGCGCATCGGACTCGACGACATCGCCGGCTACGCGACTCCGGCGACCCTGCAGCAAGCGGCGGCTACGGTGCCGCTCGTCTCGACTGAGGTCGCCGACTTCGGTCGCGTTTTCGAACTCGCCGGCCATGGGGACAACCACATTCTCGATGTGCGCCGGCAGGTGGAGTTCGACGCCGGACATCTGGACGGCGCCCAGAACATCGCCCACACCCGTCTGCTCGCACGCGCGGGCGAAATCGACGAGGGCAAGAAACTGCTCGTCCACTGCGCCAGCGGCATCCGCGCCGCGGTCGCTTCGGCCATGCTCGAGCGGCTCGGCCGCGACGTGGTCTACGTCAACGACCTGGTGGCTCGCGCCCTGAGCAAGGCCCGTGCTTCCGCAACCACCACCGGCTGAGGACATGATCGAACCGATCGAGTCAGAGAAGACGCCACGCTGGGCGAAGGTTGTCGACCATGAGGTCTGCATCGGCTGCCATGCCTGTTCGACGGCGTGCAAGTCCGAGAACGAAGTACCGCTCTCGGTCAACCGCACCTACGTGAAGTACGTCGACGTCGGCGAGTTCCCGGAAGCACGCCGCGCGTTCCAGGTCACTCGCTGCAACCAGTGTGCGGATCCGCCGTGCGCCGAGGCGTGCCCGACATCGGCCATGTTCCAGCGGCCCGACGGCATCGTCGACTTCGACAAGTCGATCTGCATCGGCTGTAAGGCGTGCATTGCCGCGTGCCCCTACGACGCGATCTTCATCAACCCCGAAGATCACTCGGCCGAGAAGTGCAACTTCTGTGCACATCGGATCGACGTCGACCTCGAGCCGGCATGCGTGGTCGTGTGCCCAACCGAGGCGATCATGGTCGGTGATCTCAACGACCCCACCACCCGGGTGGCACAGATGGTGAATCGCGAACCGGTCACGGTTCGCCGCCCAGAGAAGGAGACCGCGCCCAAGCTCTTCTATCGCGGAGCGCACCAGGCCACCCTCGACCCGCTCGCCGCTCGACGGCCCGAGGGCGACCTCTTCATGTGGAGCCAGCAGACCACCGGTGGGCACCACGTCGTCTCGGGGCACTCGGGTCTCGGCCTCCCCGAAGGCAGCGGCAACAGCGCTGCGGCGGCGATGCTGTCGTACGACGTGCCGCACCAGGCGCCCTGGGACTGGAAGGTGAGTCTCTATACCCTGACCAAGGGCATTGCCGCGGGGGCCTACCTGGTGCCGGCTCTGGCGGCGCTCTTCGGCGTGGCGGGAGGCATCTCGCTGCTGGCCTGGATCGCTCCGCTGGTCGCCCTCGTCTTCCTCGGCATCACAGGCGCGCTTCTGATCTGGGATCTTGAGCAGCCGACCCGCTTCTACATGATCTTCACCCGGCCGCAGTGGCGTAGCTGGCTCGTTCGCGGGGCCTTCATCATCGCTGCCTACGGGCTGGCACTTGTCGCCCACCTGGCGCTGGGGAGGCTCTGGCGCCTAGACCATGCGATCTCCTATCTCGCGCCGATCGGCTCGATACTGGCGCTTCTGACGGCGGTCTACACCGCCTACCTCTTCGCTCAGGCCAAAGCGCGTGACCTCTGGCAGAACCCGCTCCTGCCACCGCACCTCGCGGTGCAGGCGGCGCTCGCCGGCGCTGCGGTCTGTCTACCGATCGTCGAGTACATCGAGCCTCAGAGCGCCAACACGTTCTTCTACCTCGTCGGCGGCCTGAACCTGCTGCACCTGACGCTGATCGTCGGCGAGCTGACCCTGACCCACTCGACCGCGCACGCACGACTCGCGGCAGCAGAGATGACCCACGGTCGCTTCCGCGCCTGGTTCTGGGGAGGCATCGTGCTCTCCGCAGTTGGTGCGCTTGCACTCTGGACCGGCTCGCAGGTCGCGGTCGTCGCCACCCTCGCCGGGCTCTTCGCCTTCGAGCACGCTTACGTCCAATCCGGCCAATCTGTGCCCCTCGCCTGAGCGATCGACGATGACCGACACACGCAAACTGAACGAACTGCTGAGCGCCGCCCGCTCCGCGACCGAAGCGCGGGGCGAGACGTTCTACCCGGGCCCGAGTCGCATTCACCTGGCCTCCTTCCCACCCAAGGAGCGATGGGACGACTGGGTCGAGCTCGACTCCAAAGCCTGGCCGAAGCGCGTCGAGAAGCGCTACATGCTGGTGCCGACGACCTGCTTCAACTGCGAGTCGGCCTGCGGGCTGCTCGCCTACGTCGACAAGGAGACCCTTGAGTTGCGCAAGTTCGAGGGCAATCCGGAGCACCCGGGTTCGCGCGGGCGCAACTGCGCCAAGGGTCCCGCGACCCTGAACCAGGTGACCGACCCCGACCGCATCCTCCACCCGCTCAAGCGCGCCGGCGAGCGCGGTGAAGGCAGATGGGTTCAGGTGGGCTGGGACGAGGCGCTCGACGACATCGCCGATCGCATTCGGACCGCGATGCAGGAGGACCGCCACAAGGAGGTGATGTACCACGTCGGTCGCCCGGGGGAAGACGGATTCACCGAACGCGTGTTGGCCGCCTGGGGGGTCGACGGACACAACTCGCACACCAACATCTGCTCGGCGGGAGCCCGGGCCGGCTACGAACTCTGGTGCGGCATCGACCGGCCGAGCCCCGATCACGGGCGCGCCAAGGTGATGTTCTTGGTCAGCTCTCACCTCGAGACCGGCCACTACTTCAATCCGCACGCCCAACGGATCATGGAGGCGAAGCAGAACGGCGCCAAGCTGATCGTGCTCGACACGCGCCTTTCGAACACCGCAACGCACGCCGACTTCTGGCTCGCTCCCCAACCGGGATCGGAGGCGGCCATCCACCTGGCCATCGCCAGCTACCTGATCCGCAAGCGCCTCTACAACCGTGAGTTTGTGGAGCGCTGGTGGAACTGGCAGGAGTACCTCGAGGAGGTACACCCCGGCCTCGACGTCGCCTTCGAGAGCTTCGAGCGCATGCTCGAGGCCGAGTACGAGGACTACACGTTCGAATTCGCGGCCGCCGAGTCGGGGATCGACGCCGAGACCCTCGAGCGGGTGGCGGAGACCGTTTCGACCGCCGGAACCCAGCTCTCCACTCACAACTGGCGCAGCGCCGCGGCGGGCAACGAGGGCGGCTGGCAGGTGGCGCGCACCCTCTTCCTGCTGAATGCGCTCATGGGCGCGATCGCCACACCGGGCGGAACCTACCCGAACGCCTGGAACAAGTTCGTCCCGCGGCCGATCAAGCTGCCGCGCCACCCCGACCACTGGAACGACCTCAACTGGCCGATCGAGTACCCGCTCTCGATGTACGAGCTGTCGTTCCTGCTGCCCCACATGGTGCGCGAGGGACGAGGCAAGCTCGACGTCTACTTCACCCGGGTCTACAACCCGGTGTGGACAAACCCGGACGGCTTCTCGTGGATCGAAATGCTGACCGACGAGTCGAAGGTCGGACTGCATATCGCGCTGACGCCGACTTGGAACGAGACCGCCTACTTCGCCGACTACGTGTTGCCCATGGGCAATGGTGCCGAGCGCCACGATCTGCACTCCTACGAGACCCACGACGCGCAGTGGCTGGGCTTCCGCCAGCCGGTCACCCGCACCGCTCGCGAGCGACTCGGCGAACGGGTCGGCGATACACGGCACACCAATCCGGGCGAGGTCTGGGAGGAGAACGAGTTCTGGCTCGAGCTTTCGTGGCGTATCGACCCCGACGGCGAACTCGGCATTCGCGAGTTCGTCGAGTCGGAAGAGCGGCCCGGCGAGCGCCTGACGGTCGACGAGTACTACCGGTGGATCTTCGAGAACTCGGTTCCTGGGCTGCCCGAGGCGGCGGCCGAAGAGGGGCTGAAACCGCTCGAGTACATGCGCCGCTACGGGGCGTTCGAGGTCGCCCGCGATCTCGGAGCGCTCTACGAGCACCCGGTCGCCGACGATCAGCTCGAAGATCTGGCCGAAGACGACCGGGGACGTGTCTACACTCGCGCCGCGGCTCCCGCGCCCGTCAACATGGCACCCACCGGCGCCCCGGCGCCCGACGGCGACGGTCGCCGTCCGGTCGGAGTGCGCGTCGACGGCGAGGTGTTGCGCGGCTTCCCGACGCCTTCGGGCAAGCTCGAGTTCTACTCCCCCACCCTCGCGGCGTGGGGCTGGGGAGACGCGGCGGTACCGACCTACCTCAGGAGCCACGTCCACCCGCAGGCGCTCGACGCCGACCAGATGGTCCTGATCTCGACCTTTCGCATTCCGACGCAGATTCACACGCGCTCGGCCAATGCAAAATGGCTCGACGAGATCTCCCATACGAATCCGCTCTGGATCCATCCCCGTGACGCCGCACCGCTCGGACTCAAGACCGGCGACCTGACACAGGTCAAAACCGAGATCGGTCATTTCATCGTCAAGGCCTGGGTCACCGAGGGCATTCGCCCGGGCGTTGTCGCCTGTAGCCATCACATGGGTCGATGGAAGCTTGACAACGGTTCGACCGAAGGCCAACGACAGCTCATGGCGACGGTCGGGCTCGATCGTGACGGTACGCGGTGGAAGATGACCCACAAGAAGGGCGTCGAGCCGTTCGACTCGGATGATCCCGACACTCGGCGGGTCTGGTGGACGGACGCCGGAGTGCACCAGAACATGACCTTCCCGGTTCACCCCGATCCGCTCTCGGGAATGCACTGCTGGCATCAGGCGGTGCGAATTTCGAAGGCGGGGCCCGAGGCCCGATACGGTGAGATCGCCGTCGATACCGCCCGTTCAAATCAGGTCTTCGACGAGTGGCTCGCCAAGACTCGATCGGCGATCGGTAATTCACCCGATGGCAATCGCCGCCCGGGCTGGCTGATCCGACCGGTCAAGCCGACGGCCAAGGCCTACCGGCTTCCGGACGTCGAGTAGCCTGCTCGTGGAACTGATCCGTAGCCTCGGCGCGCTGGTCGAGCCGCCTACTCCCGAGACGGCGCAACTCGGCAGCCTGCTGGGATTGCCCGCAGCCGAAGAAGGCGACTACGAGCGTGTCTTCCTCTTTCAGCTCTATCCGTACGCCTCCGTCTACCTCGACGAGAGCGGCAAGCTCGGCGGAGAGGCGCGCGATCGAATCGCCGGCTTTTGGCGGGCCCTCGAACTCGATCCACCCGACGAACCCGACCACCTGGCGACGATGCTCGGCCTCTACGCCCGGCTGGCAGAGCTGGAAGCGGAAGCGACGGCCGATACATCCCTCCGAGCGGGGTGGCGTCACGCACGCACCGCCTGGTTCTGGGAGCACCTGATGAGCTGGCTACCGATCTACCTCGACAAGGTCGAGGCGACGGCTCCGCCGTTCTACGCTGCCTGGGCACATTTGACCCGCCGGACGCTCGACGAGCAGGCCAACGAGCTCGAAGCGCCCGACGCACTGCCGCTCCACCTTCGAGAGGCTCGACAACTCGAGGATCCGCGCGAGTCGGGAGGTGTGGCCTTTCTCGAGACGCTTCTGAGTCCGGTGCGCTCCGGTTTCCTGCTCCTCCACGACGACTTGGCGAGAGCCGCTCGAGAGCTCGGCCTCGGGCTTCGCGCCGGCGAGAGGCGTTATGCCCTCGAGGCACTCCTCGACCAGGACGCCTCGGCGACACTCACCTGGTTGGCGACCCACGCCGCCGAGTCCGCAGGCAACGACGTCGATCCGCACGGCAAGGTGGATCGGTTCTGGCGGCTTCAGGCGAGCGCCTCGCAGACGCTCCTTGCGGAACTCGCCGACCAGGCACGTGAGCTGAGGGACCCTCAGTCGGTCGGCTCAGCCGACGACTTGGCGCCGTAGCTCTTCTCGCCGGCCTCGATCCGCACTGGCAGCCGATTCTGCGATGGCGGGAGCGGGCAGGTGGCGAAGGGCGTGAAGACGCAGGGCGGGTTGTAGGCCTTGTTGAAGTCGAGCACCACCACCCCCTCTTCGTCGGGAGCCGCGGCGTAGAGGTACCGGCCGCCGCCGTAGGTCTCCCGGCCGGTGGTCTCGTCGCCGAAGATCAGGAAGAGCTGATCGGCGCCCGGCTCGGCGACCACATCGATGCGAATCTCTTCGCCCCCCACCTCGAAGACCACCGTGCCGCTCGACGGCTGCTCCGAAACGGTCCCGAGCACGGTGGGAACCTGAATTGTCCGGCCAGCGCCGGAGACCTCGAAGCGACCTTCGATCCGCCAGTTCCAATCCGTCGGGAAGCTTTCGATCTCGCCTAGTGAGAAGCGCGCCGGGTGGTTCCGGTCGCGTACCCGCAGAGCCCGTTGCTCATCGCGGCGGATCACATGGACGGAGAAGTCGCCGACCTCGAGCTGCGTTGCCGGCCCGGGATCATCGTCGGCCAGAGCGAGCGTCTCGACGCGTTTGCCGTCCACCAGAACCTCGGTGCCGGCGTCGACATCGAGGACGAGCTCATCTCCGTTCGCTCGGAGCACGCCGACCGCAGGCGGAGCCTTCTCGGGCAGTTGCATCTCGCTGTCCACCGCGGAGCCGATGCGGTGCTCACCGTCCTCGAACCAAAAGAGGCCGACGAGCGTCACCCAACCGGTCTCGCTCGTCAGCTTCGCGACCCGATCGTGACGCCAGGTTTCAATGGAGTCTGCGTAGTCGTCGGGCATCGGTGTCTCCACTGGAGCCGCGCAGCCGACCAGTACGGCGACCGCGAGCACTCCGAAATACCACCAAGAACAGCGTGTGCGGGAATTGGGCATCGGACCTCCTGAGCGACGATCCTAGCTGAACCCCGACCGGCTCAATCGAGGTAGCCAAGCGCTCGCAGGCGACGACGCGTCTCCTCGTCGATCTCGTCCGGGTCGGAGGCCGCCAGATCGAACAGCTTCTCGCGCTCCAACCAGCCGAGCATCAACGAGCGCAGCCAAGCGACCTCTAGATCCGGCCCACCGGCGAGGTTCACGTTCTCCTCGGGGTCCGAGTCGAGCTCGAAGTAGTACTCCGGATCCTGGCTGCGGCCCAGGCCCTGGCCCATCCCCCAAGATGTCGACTGACGCGGCGCCCAGACGAGCTTCGCACGCTCGGACCGAGCCATCCAGAGGCCGCCCTGCAGGCTCGAGGCGGCTCCGAAACGCACCTCCTTCGGCCAGTCGTCATTCCCACCGGTGAGTACCGGCCATAAACTTTCCCCCTCGCCGAGATCGGTCTCATCGGGAGCAATCAGCGCTTCGAGCGTCGCGTGCAGGTCGAGCTCGTCGGTCGGCAGATCAATCTTCGCCGGCTCGAGCACACCCGGCCACCAGAAGATGAGCGGAATGTGCAGCTGCTCGTCGTAGAGCGTGTAGCCGTGCAACACGCCCCCGTGGTCGAAGAGTTCCTCGCCGTGATCGGAGGTGATGACAAACAGCACCTCGCCGGGCTCGTAGCGCTCGTTCAAGACCGCCATCAGCTTCTCGAGCTCGGCGTCGTTGTAGGCCAGGCCGCCTTGGTAGAGGCCGATCAACCGCTCTTGGTCGGCAGCATCGATCTCGATGCGTTTGTGCTTGATGTCGAGAAGCGTGCGTGAGCTACCGTCGATGGTCGAGTCGATACCCTCGGTGAAGGTACTCAGGAACGGCTCGGGCGGTTCATAGGGATTGTGCGGGTGCACCGTGTGGAGGTAGAGCAACCCCCGGTCCTCGGCCTCGAGCGCGTCGAGCCAACGGATTCCAAACCGATGGACGCGCTGAGCGCTCGCCACCCGTCCAGAGCGATCGACCTCGCCGACCGCGCGGGGCGCGTGTTCGAAGCCGCGAGCGAGCCCGAACTCATAGGAGACAAACGCATTGGCCGAGTAGGCGGCTGTACGGTAGCCGGCCTCGAGCCACGCCTCGGCGAGCGTCGGGCCACCCTCCTCGGTCAGCTTCCAGCCGCCTTTGGTGCGGAACGCGCGCCCGGTGAAGAGCGCCTTGGTCGACGGCATGGTGTTGGGAGCAACGCTGAAGTGGTTGGTGAAGGTCACCCCCTCAGCCGCCATCCGGTCGATCGTCGGGCTCACTCCCTCGACGCCTCCGAGGTGGCCGAGCGCGTCAGCCCGTAGCGCGTCGAGGACGTAGAGGACCACCAAGCGGGGAGCTGGGGGAGGAGCGGGCGCCGGCTTGGCGGCCGGTTCCCGCGACACCAGACGAAGCTCTTCCCAGCGGCCGGGCGGCCCATCGCCTGTCGCCACCAGCCGCAGGCGAACCAGGCCCGCGGGTACGCCGAGATCGACCTCGATTTCCTCACCGTCGTCGGGCCACCGATAGACGGTTTCGGCCAGCCCGTCGGCCCCTTCGACCTCTATCGAGAAGTCGCCGGAGCTCGAAGCCGGCCCGCGGAAGCGTCCCAGCAGCGTGTTCGGAGCCTCGAGTTTGCGCACGAAGTCGATCGCCGACCACGGCGCCTGAACGACCCAACCCGGCTGGAAGACCACCTCTCCAGCCGGAACCGCAGGCCGGACGACCGCCTCGGTCACCGCCAACGGCGCCACCCCATCACCAGGTGGATCGGGATTGCCGCCGCAGTTCAGAGCGATCGCAACCCGCCCGGGCGGCAGATCGGCGGGCAGCGGAATCTCGAGCGGATTGGTGAGCTCGACGTCGAAGGCGGGCTCGCCGTTGAGGCACACCTCGACCCGCGTTCCGGGAGCCGGCTCGAACACCGCGAACCGGAGCGTCAGTCGCCGCTCGCGCTGCTTGAGGTGGACAATCTCGACCACCGCGTCGCCGACGCCGGGCACCAGGGTGTCCACATCGCCGACCTTCCAAGGATGCCACCCGCGCACAAACCGGTTCCCCGAATTCGCCGGCGGCCGCTCGAGGCGAGCCCTCTCCACGAGCACGTCTGGCTCGTGGTGCCCGTCGAGGAGCGGCCGTTCGACAATGCCATCCCGCTCGCAGCCCGCGGCCAGGAGCGTGATGACCGCAAACGCGGCGAGGCGACTAGTCCACATACCCAAGGGCTCGAAGTCGTTCCAAGGTCTCGTCGTCGACCACCTCAGCACTATCGGCTCCCACTTCGTCCAACTTGCCCCGTTCGATCCAAGCCGTGAGCCGGGAGCGGAGCCAGTCGTACTCGAGACCTCCGAGAGCCGCGAGGTTGACGTTCTCGTCGGGGTCGTTGCGCAGATCGAAGACGTACTCGAAGTCGAGCGAGCGACCGGTGCCTTGGCCCATTCCCCAACCGTAGTTGGCACGCGGCGCCCAGACGAGCTTCAGATCGCGCGACTGCGCCGAAAAGATGCCGCCGGCGAGACTGGAGGCCGCCGCGAAGCGAACCGGCTTGGCCCACATCTGCTCGGGGTTGTCCATCAGCCCCCAGAGAGGCAGTCCGTGGTCGAACTCGAACTCGGGCTCGACGAGGACACGCAGGGTTGCGTGCAGATCGAAGTGGTCGGTGCCGGTGTCGATCCGCCGGGGTTCGATCACCCCCGGCCACCAGGCGATGAGCGGAATTCTCAGCTGTTCGTCGTAGAGCGTGTAGCCGTGCAGTACCCCACCATGATCGAAGAGCTCCTCGCCGTGATCGGAGGTCAGGATCAGGAGCACCTCACCCGGCTCGAAGCGCCGCTCGAGCTCGTCCAGGAGGGTGGTGAGCTGAGCATCGTTGTACGCCAGGCCACCCGCATAGAGCCCTCTCAGACGCTCCTGGTCCGCCGCCGTAGCCTCCGTGGTACCCGCCTTGAGCGACATGAGCGTCGGCGTCCTGCCGTCGATGGTCGAGTCGATGCCCCCGGTGAACTGACTCAGATACGGCTCGGGCGGCAGATAGGGGTTGTGCGGATGCATCGTGTGCAAGTAGAAGAACCCGCGCTCTCCCTCTTCGAGTGCATCGAAGGCCTCGAGCGCCGTCGCATGGACCCGCTCGGCACTGTTGTTGTAGCCGACGCGGCGGTTTCGTTCGGTCCGGAATTGCGCTCGGGCCGAGTTCACGTCAAAGCCCCGATCGGTGCCGAACGCTCTCCCCACCCAGGGGCTCGCCGACAGCGAGAAGGTCCGGTAGCCGCCCTCGGTAAACGCGCCCGCCAGAGTCTGCGGGCCGCTGCGGGGCAGCGAATCGTGACCGCGCAGTAGAAACGGCTTGCCGATGAAGAGCTGCTTGACCGACGGCTTCGTGTTCGGCGCGGCGCTCGAGTGGTCTGTGAACGTCGCCCCCTCGCTCGCCAAGCGGTCGATGGTCGGAGAGACACCCTCGGGACCGCCCAGGTGGCCGAGATAGTCGGCGCGCAGCGCGTCCATCACGTAGAGCACCACCACTCGCGGCGCCTCGGGAACGTTCAGGGTCGGAGGCTCCGGCGCACTCCATGAGACGCGGAGCCCGTCCCAGCGGGCCGGTTCTCCTTCACCGGACGCGGCGAGCCTCACTCGAATCGGAAGCTCACTCTCCGGGAGCTCGACGCGTAGGTCTTGCGGCCCGCCCTCCCGCCATTGAAACGCGGCCTGTGGCTCGGAGCCCTCCACCTCGACGAGCAGCTCGAACAGCTGATTTGCTCCGCTCGAGCGAGGTGGCTGGAAGCTCCCGAGCAGCACCGAGCCCGGTGGGAACTTCTGCACGAAGTCGACCGCTGACCAGGGCGACTGCACGATGGCACCGTGCACAAATCGCACGTCGCCACCGCCGAGCACCGGTTTCAGAGCCACTTCGCGAATCATGAACTCCTCGACCCCCTCGAACGAGAGATCGAGAGGCACCCGCCCGAGGGGCAAATCGGCCGACAGGCCCAGTCGAACGCGCTCGCTCGCCGGCTGACGAGCGATCTCCTCGCCGTCGTACGACAAGGCCACCTCGCCGCTCGGCGCGCCCGCGAACGCGAGTTTGAGCACCAGCGAACGGCGCCTCTGTCGGAGGTTCACAAACTCCATGCGAGCGCCGCCTTCATGGGGGACAACTCCCCGAAGCGCCCGCCGACCGAGGACCGGCCGCCAGCCACTCACCAGCCGATTGCCGTCGTAGGCCGGCGGTAGCGCGAGCGAGCTCGCCTCGACCAGCACGTCTGGCTCATGGCGGCCGTCGAGTAGCGGTCGCTCTCGGAGCGGCGCCTGCTCTCGGCAGCCAGCCAACAGGAGGAACGAAAGCAGCGCGAGCACGGCCCGACGGCGCAGTTGCATCGGCGCAATTTAGCACGCAGCAGCGCCTCGTCGAAGCCTCTCGGGCACGCTTTCGGGTATCCTCCGCCGCATGAGAATCGCACTGGTTCAGCAGGCTGCCGGAGTCGACAAACAGGTCAATCTGGAGCGCGGCCTCGAGGCATTCGAACAGGCCGCCTCCGAGGGTGCGGAGCTCGTCTGCTACGCCGAGCTCGCCTTCGAGCGCTTCCACCCCCAGCGCCCTGCGGAAGGAGACATCAGCGAACTGGCGGAGACCGTGCCTGGGCCGATCACGGAGGCGTTCGCGCAGCGGGCGCGCGAGCTCGGTGTCGTCGCCGTTTTGAACCTGTTCGAGCGCGACGGCGATGCCACCTACGACTGTTCGCCGGTCATCGACGCCGACGGCTCGCTACTGGGTCGCACGCGCATGATCCACATCACCGAGTACGCCTGTTTCCACGAGCAGGGCTACTACGCTCCCGGTGACACGGGGGCACCGGTCTACGAGACCCGGGCCGGCAAGATCGGCGTAGCGATCTGCTACGACCGTCACTACCCCGAGTACCTGCGCGCCCTCGCGCTGGGTGGTGCTGAACTGGTGGTCGTGCCGCAGGCGGGGTCCGTCGGAGAGTGGCCCGACGGCCTCTTCGAAGCGGAGATGAACGTCGCCGCCTTCCAGAACGGCTACTTCACCGCGCTCTGCAACCGGGTGGGCAGGGAGGACCTGATCGAATTCGCCGGCGAGTCGTTCGTCAGCGACCCGACGGGCCGAGTCGTCGCCCGAGCTCCAGAGGGCGAGGATCACCTCCTGCTCGCCGACCTCGACCTCTCCCAGGTCGAGGCCTCGCACGCCCGCAACCTCTTCCTGCGCGACCGCCGCCCCGAGCTCTACGCGGACTGGCTGGCGCGCCGCTAGCGCGGACGATCGCGAGAGCGTCGACTCGCGACGAGGCCGACGCAATTCAAGCGGCGTCGCCCGACTCGAAGCCGTCCGAGAAGATCGAGAGCGTCGTTCCGGTCTCGTCGAAAATCTGTACCGACCCACGAAGCGGCGGCAGTTCGGCCGCCTGGGCGTCGACGCGCACCCGCGTGAGGAACTGGGTCCGGAACGACACGAATTCGTCGATGTAGTAAGCCGTGGTGCCTGGCGGCACGTTCAGCAGGCCGCTGCTCTCGATGACGCTGAAGTCGGCCGGATCGAGAAAATCGATGACGACGCGGAAGCCGCGACTCCCGGGATTGGCGATCGCGACTTGGACGTCGTCGCTCATCAACGCCTCGGCGGGGATCGAAAACAACGTGAACGAGTTTCCGCCCTGCGCATCTGCTCGCTCCGGCACGGAGACGGTCGCCAGAACGGCGACCGCGATCGCCACGGAAATGAGGACACTCCAGACGGGCCTAGAAAGGGTCTCTCGCATCGAACTCCTCCTTCGCTGTTCGTTGAGCGGAACGACACGAGTCTAGCCGGGCACCCGCCGGCCACAAAGCTCCCCCCCGCATGGGCGGGCTCGTTCTCCGTCAGATAGGTGGCGCCCTACCCCAGCGGTCGTGGTCGATTCGGCGCCCACTTGGCAATCTGGGGCGCGGCAGCGAGCGCCCGAGAGAGGCGGCTCGCGCCGGCGCCTCTGGCGGACGCGCAAGGAGAGGAACGATGAGAGAGATCGTCGCGAGGGATCTGATGACACCGGACGTCCTGAGCGTTCCGGACTCCCTCCCACTCAGCGAACTGGCAGCGTTCCTGATCGATCACCAGGTCACCGGCGTCACCGTGACCAATGACAGCGGCGAATACGTGGGGGTGGTCTCGGCGACCGACCTGGTCGCCGCCACCTCGGAGCGGGGTTGCCACCTCGCCTGGGACGACGCGTGCCCCGACTTCTACCTGCGAGGTCCGGACGATCGCTTCGCCCAGGAGGAGCTCCCGAACCTGCGGCTGTCCGACGACGACGTTTGCGTTCGCGATGTGATGACGCCGAAGATCTTCTCGGTCGCCCTCGACGATGGCGTCTCGGAGATCGCGGAGCTCATGCTCAAGGGACATTTGCACCGCGTTCTCGTGATCGACGGCGACACGCTCGCCGGCATCGTGACGACATCGGATCTCCTGGGCCTTCTCATCGAAGGCCGGCAGGTCTGAGGTGAGCCGCAAGACCCAGTCGATGGACCCGTCGACGGTTCACCGTGAGAGAGGAACCAACGGATGAGAAGTCTGCTCATTGCCATCACCCGCAACTCCCTGAGCCTGGCCGGCGCGGCCTTGGCGACCTTCAGCATCGCCATCGTGGCCACCCTCTTTCTGCTCGAGCTGGTCGGCTTCGACGCCGGCCCCTACATCGGCATCCTGGCCTACCTGATCTTCCCCGCCCTACTGGCTGTGGGTCTCCTCCTGATTCCAATCGGCATCCGGAGACACAGATCGCAAACTGCGAATCAGGAAGAGGTGCCATCCTTCCCGGTATTCGACCTCAACAACGATCGCACCCGCCGCGCTGTGCTGCTGGTGCTGGCCCTCTCGGTCGTCAACGTGATGATCTTCGCCGTCGTGACCTACAAAGGTGTCGAGGTGATGGAGTCGAACGCCTTCTGCGGCGGTGCCTGCCACTCGGTGATGCAGCCAGAGGCCGCGGCCTACCACGCGTCGCCTCACGCAGAGGTGGATTGCGTGGAGTGCCACATCGGCTCCGGCGCCGACTGGTTCGCCAGGTCGAAGATCTCCGGCGCTTGGCAGGTCGTCTCGGTGGCCTTCGACCTCTACGACCGGCCCATTCCGACGCCGGTACACGGGCTGCGGCCCGCCAACGAGACGTGCGGCGAGTGTCATTCGGCCACGCGATTCGTCGGCGACACACTGACGATCCTCCGACGACACGACGACGACGAGGCGAACACGCCAATCGCCACGGTTCTCAACATGCACGTGGGAGGACGAGTCGGAGACGTCTCCCGAGGAATTCACTGGCACGCCGACCCGGCGGTCGAGATCCAGTACCGGTCAGACCCGAAGCGCGAAACGATCTACGACGTGGTCACGAGACGAGCCGACGGCACCTCGACGACCTATCTGAGCGCCGAGCCGCCCGACGAGGAGGGCGAGCTCGAGTGGCGCACGATGGACTGCGTCGATTGCCACAATCGGCCGGCCCACAGCTTCCGCCTGCCCGAGGCGGAGGTCGACGCCCTACTCGCCACCAGAGAGCTCGAGTCACTTCCCTACTTCCGCCGAGAAGCAATCGAGCTGCTCGCGAGCGAATCGCTCGACCGCGAAGTGGCCGCGGTCGAGATTCCCGCCAGGCTGCAGGCGTTCTACAAAGAGCACTACCCGGAGACCCTGCAAACCGACCCAGGGGAACTCCGCCGAGCCGGCCGACTGCTCACCGAGATCTACCTGCGCAGCGTCTTCCCAGAGATGAACATCACGTGGGGCACCTATGCCGACCACAGCGGCCACGAGTCGGCGCCGGGCTGCTATCGATGTCACGACGACGAGCACGAGAGCGGCGACGGCTCGAGGATTTCCCAGGACTGCGACCTGTGCCACGAGGTTCTGGCGTGGGACGAGGAATCGCCCGAGATTCTCGAGGTCCTCGGCGACTAATCAGTCTCGGTCGGCGCCTCGAGGGTTGCCAGCCAGTCGACGATGGCTTGGAGTTCCTCGTCCGAGCCGGTGAACTTCTTCTTGTGCTCCGCCCCGTCTCGGTCCGTCTCTTTGCGGAGGTAGGCGGCGAGGGTTGCGAGGTCTGAGTCGATCGGGCCACCTAGCGGCGCCCCTTTCATCTTCTCGGACTTGGTCTTCGCCTCGATTCCCGCCGCGGGCACCCCGTGGCACATGTTGCACTTGAAGGTCCCGACGAACAGGGTTTCCCCTTCCGGCGCCTCGCCGTCAGCCTGTGCGTTCAGGCCCTCCGGGGACACCACCACCCAGCCGGCGAGAGCGAGCCCCGCCAGAAGAGCCGTCGTATAGAGGCTGCGTTTCATCTTCGCGCTCCTTCCTCTCGAGTTCACGATTCACCCTCTACCGACACCAGCCTAGCGGCCCGACGGCGGCACGACCCGACCCGACCGGGGCGGCCCTCACCCCCTCCCCAGGTAGGTGAAGAAGGTCAATGGTTACCACCTGTTAGAGCGTGGACGGCGCCGCTCTGTTCGTCGAGACTGAACTGGAAGAGCGACTGATCGCCCCATCCATCTGTTCCGGAGGGGAAACCATGAGGGAGGAAGGTTCATGAGATCGAAGACCCCGCTGATGCCTTCAGTCGTCGGCGCCGCGACGCTCATCTGTCTCGCCTTCGGCGCCTCGGACGTCTCGTCGGACCCCGCTTCGGACGAGGCGTCCGCTCCGAACGAGCAGCTTGTGCGTTCCGAGCAGTTCGAGGAGTGTGCGTCCTGCCACGACGAGCACGCGGCGACGTTTCTCCTGAACCCCCACTCGGCATTGGAGACGGCGGGCCTCGCCGCCAAGACGGGCGCCGCGTCGAGCTGTACGGCCTGCCATGGCGACCCCACGACTCACCTCGAGGAGGGCGGAGGCCTGGGCAATATCTTCTCGTACGGCGAAGAGGTGCTGCCGTCCGACCGCAGCGCAAACTGCCAGAGCTGTCACGCGGCCGAGCACCCACGCTTCGACGCGACGTCGCACTCGAGAGCGGGCCTCGACTGCACGAGCTGCCACGGCATCCACGGCGACGTCTGGGCTCTCTTCGACGCTCCCGACCAGATCGGCTCGACGCTGAAGGCCGCAACCGTGTCGGACAGCTGCGTCGACTGTCACAACGACGTCTTCGCGCAGTTCGAGTTCAACGAGCGCCATCGTCTTCAGGAGGGCATTCTGGAGTGCACGAGCTGCCACAACCCCCACGAGCCTACACAGCGCTGGATGCTCGGAGGGTTCAAGCAGGAGGAGTGCGTGAGCTGTCACGCCGACAAGGACGGCCCGTTCATGTTCGAGCACGGTTCCGTACGGGGAGAGTCCTGCACCTCCTGCCACACCCCGCACGGCTCCTCGAACCGCCACATGTTGACCTTCCAGAACGTCGCGGAGCTCTGCTACAGCTGCCATACCGCAGTCCCCGGCTTCCACGCACGCTTCACGCTCGAGAGCCAGTGCACGAGTTGCCACTCCACGATTCACGGATCACACCTCGATCCCTACTTCCTGAAATAGCGGAGGCGAGCCATGATGCGCGGAACCAGAACGTACGCCCTGCCCCTGATCGGCCTGCTCCTCCTCGCTGCCCCTCTACGGGCGCAGGAGGACGGCGCCTTCGAAGGCGGATTCCAGATCGGCTTCCGGAGCGTCGACGTCAGCGGCTCTCAGGACAAGTACGACGAGGACATCGACCTCGATGACGGACCGCGGCTCTTCCGGCTCGACATCGACTACATCCCGGTCGAGGAGATGCGCGGCTTCGCCGACAAGATCACCCTCGATGTCAACAACTTCGGCGGCGATCCGTTCGAATCGATGAGCCTGTCGATCGAAAAATACGGTCGGTTCGACTTCAACTACGACCGGCGCAAGTCGAACTACTTCTACAAGGACACGATCCTGCCGATCGACCTGGCCGGCGACCCGGCTCTCGCACGCGCCGGCGACTTCCATCAGTGGGACTTCGATCGGGTGCACGACAAGGCAGATTTCAAGGTCTGGGTGGGCGACAACGCCACCTTCAACTTCGGCATGAATCGCTACACGCGGCGCGGCCAGAGCACCACGACGCTGGACATCGCGCGCGACGAATTCGAGTTCGATCGACCGATCGGCGAATCGCTCAACGACTACGCCGGCTCGTTCTCCTACTCCTGGGACAAGGTGACCCTGGTCCTCGAGGAGCGCGTCCGCGACTTCGAGAACTCCATACATCTGTTCCTCCCGGGCCGATCCCTGGGCGAAGACCCGCTCGACCCGACCGTCCTCGACTTCTACTTCCTGGACCAACCTTACGACTTCACCAGCAACGACCACATTGTGCGCCTGGTCGCCCGACCGAACTCGAAGCTCCTGGTGCGGGCACAGGTTGATCTGCAGTCGATGGACCTCGATCTGAGAGTGGGCGAGGAGGGCGAGGGCGTGAACTTCGACGGCCAGCCGCTCACCATCGAAGGCTCCGGCGCGGGCGGCGTCAACCGCGACATGGACCTCTTCGACCTCGACATCAGCTACCGCGTCAACAGTCGTTGGGCGCTCACCCTCGGCGCCCGCCAGCAGACCCTGGACCAAGAGGGCGACCTGACCTTCAACGGCGGGCCCAGCACGGGCGACTTCGACATCGACACGACCAGCCTCGACTTTGGCGCCCAGGTCCACCTCTCGAACACCGTCACCGCGGCCGCCGGCATCCGCCAGGAGACCCGCGATATCGACAGCCGCTGGGAGATTCCAGGCGAGGACCACACGACTCGAGTCGAAACCGACCAGACGGGGTTCTACGCCAACGTCGGCTGGGTCCCGGTCAAGGACTGTCGTGTGCATTTCGAGCTCGAAGACAGCTCCTTCGACGATCCGTTCACGCTCACCGCACCGACCGATCGCCAGCGCTACAAGGTCCGCGGCCAATACAAGATGTCCAACGGCTTCTCGGTACTCGGCTCCTACACGATGACCGACCTCGAGAACAACGACTCGGGCTGGGACTCGAGCTCAGAGCAGCTCAACGTGCGCCTCGGCTACCACCACAACAAGCTCCAGGCCTCACTCGGCTTCTCCACCATCGACGTCGAACGGGAGATCGACCAGACGGCGATCACGGTCGGTTTCGGGGGCGGTGCCGAGCTGTTCTTCCCGATCAACTTCGCTGCGGACTCCGAGTTCCTCGATGCGCGGCTGCGCTACGACGCCAGCGACCGGGTCGCCTTCGGAGGCGACTTCCGCCTCTACGAGAACAGCGGCAGCTTTGGCATCGAGCGCGACGACTACCGGGGGTGGGTCGAGTTCGCCGTCGCCGAGAGCTATCTCGTCCACCTCGGCTACCGGACGATCGACTTCGACGAAACCGGCTTCGACTTCGACGACTACGACGCCGACATCGCCGAGATCTCGTTCGGCTATCGCTGGTAGCACGGCGAGCCGGCCCGGCGGCGCTGCCCGGGGGGTGTGGCAGACTTCCGGCCCATGCCCCTTCGTCGCTTTGGTTCGGCACTCGCGCTGCTCGTGGTTGTGCTCCTGCCGAACGCTCGGCCGCTCACCGCCGAGTTGCGCGCCGATCAGTTCACCGCGCAGCTCACCCTGACAACCGACTACGTCTTCCGCGGTCGTTCACAGAGCCGCGAGGACCCGGCGATTCAGGGTGGGGTTCAGTACCGGGCGGACAACGGCTTCTTTGCCGGCGTCTGGGCGAGCAGCGTCGACTTTGCCAGCAATCGCATTCGCTCCGAGCCGCGCGATCTGGAGCTCGACATCTACCTTGGCTACGGTCTCGACCTGGGCGCCCAGTGGGCCGGTACCGTGCAGCTCACCCGCTACACCTACCCCGGCGACGACCCGGCGTTCGAGTACAACTACGACGAACTCACGCTCGCGGTCCAGTTCCGCGATCGGGTCGGGCTGGCTGCGAACGTGTCGAACGACCTGTTCGATCTCGGCGAGCGAGCGGTCGCCTGGGAGATCAGCGGCCGACAGCCGCTCTCGGACCGAATCGACGGCGTCGCCGGCTACGGGCACTTCGACCTCGACAGCGTGGTCGGGAGCTCCTACGACTACTGGAACCTGGGCGCTTCGCTGAGCATTCGACAGTTCGTGATCGAGGTGGCCTACATCGCCAGTTCGACCGAGGCGGAGGCCATCTTCGGCCGCGAGGCGACCGGACGGCGCTGGGTCGCGAGCCTCTCGGCCTACCTCGACTGACCCGTCCATTGAACCGTTCTGGCTCCAGCTGGGTACATAAGGGAGGGATGACCAGTCACCTCTCGACCGATCGACCTGCTCGCGGCTCTGAGCCAGGCGCAGATCTCGTACTCCTGCAGCGCGTGGCGGACAAGGACCGAACGGCTCTCGAGGAGCTCTACCGCGCCTATCACCCGCGGGTCGTGCAGTTCCTCTACCGAATCACACGCAGTGCCGGACTCGCCGAGGAGACCTACAACGACGTCATGTTGGTGGTCTGGCAGAAGGCGTCGGGATTCCAGGGGCGCTCGCGCGTCTCGACCTGGATCCTCGGCATCGCCTATCGGAAGGGGCTCAAAGCGCGCTCGAAGGCGCGTCGCCGACGCGCGCAGCGGCCGTTCACCGAGCTCGAGCTGGCAACCCTGCGAGAACCCCGCTCGATGGACGACCGTCGACTGCTGCGTGACTGGGTCGCCAAGGCGCTCGACTCCCTGCCGGCCCAGCAGCGCATGGTCATCGAACTCGCCTACTTCCTCGGCCACTCCTGCAGTGAGATCGCCGAGATTGTCGACTGCCCAGTCAATACCGTGAAGACGAGGATGTTCCACGCCCGCAAGAAGTTGCGCGGCCTGCTACCCCACCTGGGTGCTCCGATCAGCGGATCGCCACTCGAGGAGAGCCAGTCATGAGCTCTGCACAGACACGTGTCGGCGACGAGCACGCCGAACTCGCCGAACTCCTCCCCTGGTACGCCAACTCGACACTCGACGACGAGCAGCGGGCTCGTATCAACGCCCACGCCGCGGTGTGCGCGGAGTGCGCCCGCGAGCTCACCTTCCTCAAAGGGCTCGCCGACGGAATGGAGGCGGAGGAATCCCTCTTCCTCAACCCCGAGCGCTCGTTCTCGTCTCTGGCCCAGCGAATCGACGCTCTCGAGGCCGAGCTCGGCTGGGGCGATATCGCCCGAGTCGTCCGAACGAAACTGTCCGGAGAGTGGGTGCTGCCGACCGCCGCGTGTGCGACCCTCTTCTTGGTCGCCTGGCTCTGGCTCGGACTCTCGGCGCCCAACTTCCGGACCCTCTCGGCGCCGAACGAGCCTCCGGTGTCCGAGCAGAGTGTCATTCGGCTCGTCTTCGACGAGTCCACGAGCGTCGGAGAGCTTCAGGAGCTTCTCCACCGGCTCGATCTCGAGCTGGTGGGCGGCCCCTCGGCCTACGGCGTCCTGACGGCGCACACCGCGAGCGACCGGCTCGACGAGATCGTGGAGGAGCTCCGCCAAGACCCGAGGGTGAGCTTTGCGGAACCTATCCCCGGCGCTCCAGAGCCTCTTCGCGGCAAGGCGGAGGTCAAACCGTGAGGTGGCGCACAGGATGCCAGACGCTCGTCGCGTTGACTCTCCTGTGGACGGATCCGGCGCTTGGCGGCATCGAGAGCTCTGCGACGCCGGTTGCCTCGGAGACGGTGTCCAGCCGGCAGATCTTGGTCACCTTCGACCAACGCCCGAGCCGACGGCTCCCCGGTGCTGGGTCGACGCCTCGCGGGTACAGCTCCGGACGACAGAGCTACGAAACATCTCCGCGCTCCTCGCGGCTGGCGAGGAAGCTCGCTCGGGAGTACGGCCTGGAACATGTCGACGGCTGGCCGATCGAGCTGCTCGACGTCCACTGCGTCGTCTATCAGGTTCCCGACGCGGTACCTCTCGAGGAGCTACTCGCAAGGCTGACCAGCGACCGGCGTGTCGCCAGCGCACAGGCGATGCGACTCTTCGAAGTGCTCGGGCGCGCGAGCTATGACGATCCCCATTTTCCTCTCCAGCACGGCCTGCACGAGATGCAGATTGCCGCGGCTCATCAATGGAGCGTAGGAGACGGTGTGAGGGTCGCGGTCGTCGACACGGGAGTGGATGTGGATCACCCCGAGCTCGCCGGCAGCATTCTCGCCGCCGAGAACTTCGTCGACCAGGACGCACTCGGATTCACGGGCGATCTGCACGGCACCGCGGTCGCCGGCGTGATCGCGTCGCGCGCCGGCAACGGGATCGGCATCGTCGGCGTCGCGCCGTCGGTCCGCCTCCTGGCGCTCAAGGCCTGCTGGGAGCGTGACGGTGGTGAAACCGGCGCGGTCTGCTCCACGTTCACCCTGGCCAAGGCGATCAGCTTCGCGGTTGGCAAACGCGCCGACATCTTGAATCTCAGCCTGACCGGCCCGCGCGACCCGCTCCTCGCTCAGCTCATATCGCGGGCGATCGACCGAGGGGTGGTCGTCGTCAGCGCCCTCGCCGTCGACGGCACAGGGTTCCCGGCGTCCCTCGACCGGGTGATCGGTGTCCGGGCGACCGGTGAGTCCGGCGAGTCGACTCTCACCGCTTCGACCTCGCTCGCAGCCCCTGGCGAGGACGTCCTCACCATCCGACCGCACGGCTCCTACGACTTCATGTCGGGCAGCTCCTTGGCCGCCGCGCACGTCTCCGGCGTGGCCGCGCTCCTTCTCGAGCAGCAGCCCCGGCTCACCCCCGACGCGGTTCGACGGCTGCTCGGCGCTTCGGCCGGCCGGGCGGCGAGCGGCCTCGAAGGGGTCAACGCGTGCGAGGCGCTCGCCGAGCTCGTCGGTGGCACGGACTGCCCGGTACCGTTGAAAGCGGCGCAGCCCGTGCCAACCTCCTGATCGCTACATCCGGACGCGGTAGCTGACGAGCGCGGTGCGACCCGGCTGTGGTCGGAAGAAGCTCGCGTTCGAGAACTCACTGTAGAGCTCGTCGGTGAGGTTCTCGAGCGTCACTCCGATGTGGTGCGAGGCCGACTGCCCCTCGAACAGGGCGACGCCGCCGCTCAACGAGTGTAGGGTGAACGACGGCAGCTCGCGGCCGATGACCGGCGCCGGCTCGTTGGGCTGCAGGTTGAGCGATCCGGAACCGTTGTGGCGCACGCGGTACTCGGCCCAATAGCGCCCCTGGCGAGGTTCGTACCGAGCCCACACGACGTACTTGTCTTCGTAGGTGTCGCCCGTCGGAGGGTTCAAGCTGTCGTCCGATTCGGCATCCAGATGCGTCAGGTTGCCGCCCAACGAGAGTCCGCTTCGCGTGCGGTAGCCGAAGATCGCTTCGACGCCCTCGAACCGGAGGTTGTTGGCGTTGCGCTGCTGCACCACAAACGACACGCCCGAGATCGCGATGCGCTCCTGAAGCTCCTGCGGCAGCTGCGCCACCTCGGCCGGCGACAGGAAGTACTGCACGATGCCGTCTGAGATGTCGTTGCGGAAGTAGATGAGCTCGAACACCGCATTCTGTCGGCGGTACTTGAGACCGATGTCGATGTTCTCGCTCTCCTCCGAAGCGAGGTCTGCGTTGAGGAGCTGGAAGCCGATCCCCTCGGGCGTCGGCCCGTTGAAGAGGCGCTCGACGAGATTCGGCGACCGGAACGCGGTGCCGAAAGAGCCGACCACGTTCAGATTGTCGGTCACGCTGTAGACCACGTTCACGGCGCCGACCAAGTTGCTGTCGTCGAAATCGAGTCCGCTGGTGTCGATGCCCGGCGTCGGCTCCGCGTTGGTCTTGATCTCCTGGTAGCGAAGTCCCACCGTGACGCTCATGCGGTCGCTCAGACGCACCTCGTCCTGGGCGAAAACGCTCCAGCTCTGGTTGGTCGCGTTCGGTGCGTTGGCGATGCTGTCGGTGGTGACGACCGGCACTTCGAACGGCGGTCCGGGGAACCGCAGGCGCGTCGTAGTGACCGAGGAGTCGGTATTGAAGGAATCGTCCTCGTACGCCTCGACGCCCCAGGTCAGGAGGTTCTCGTCGCCGAGCACCTTGCGCATCTCGGCCCGGAGTCCGAGGGTGTCGATGTCGGTGAAGTTGAGCGTGTCGGCTTCGACCACCGAATCGGGCGCACCCGGAAAGATGGGGCCGATGTTGATATCGATGTCGTTGACTAGCTCGCGCTCGTTGCTCTGATGATAGAGCTGGATGTCGGCCGAATCCGCGACGCCCCAGTCGAGCGCAGTGCCCTGGTAGCCGAGCGTGTATCGGTCGAAGTCCTGGAACGGATAGAGGATGCGAACCAGGGCTCCGGACGGGTCACCGATGGCCTCGGGGTCGACCAGACCAAAGCCGGCGTCGTCGGCCCGGTAGCGATTGAATCGGGCGAAGTAGGTGCTGCGATCGCTCGGGTTCCACTCGAAGCGACCATAGAGCGCGTTCTCTTCGGCGCCGCTGTCGAGCACCTCCAGCTCGTCGTCGAGCCGAACGGCGCCGAAGCTGCCGGAGGCGGAGTCGTAGTTGGAGGTATCGGTCACCGAGCCACCGAGATGGAACGCCCAGTTTTCGGCTCGCTTCTCGACCGAAGCCTGGCCGCGCAGCTGCTCGCCGGCGGTCCCGTAGCGCAGCCCGGCAGAGCCGGCCAGGCCGTCGGAGACAGCGGCGGTCCGCGTGACCAGGTTGAGGACACCGCCGATCGCGTCGGTGCCATAGAGCACCGAGGCGGGGCCGCGGACAACCTCGACCGCGTCGACCGCGTCGAGGTCGACCAGTCCGGAGATTTCGCCGAAGTCGGTCTGTCGCCGTGGGTTGTTCATCCGCAAGCCGTTCTCGAGGAAGAGAACTCGAAGACCGCGGGCGCCACGAATGACGGGCCGACTCTGGTTGGGGCCAACGCCATTGACGTCGACGCCCGGCTGCTCACGCAGCAGGTCGGCGGCGTTGTTCGCATGCTTTCGTTCAATCTCCTCGGCGGGGATGACCGTCACCGGGGTGGAGAGATCAAAGGGGTCGGCCTCCTGGCCGGTGGCGGTGACGGTGGTGACGGCAAAGAAGGAGAGTTCTTCAGCCCCTTCGTCTTCTCGCTCTGCGTCGGTGGAGGTCTCAGCCTCCTCGGCCTGCGCGGCGAGCGGAGTCGACACGGAGAAGGGGAGCAGTGCGCAGAGGAGGGTGAGTGAGATCAGATTTCGAGTCATGTCTGTTTCCTTTGGAGCCGGCGACCGCGACGCGGACGCGTGCGACTCGACGGGTTTACTTGCAATGTTGAACCGATAGCCGATGTAGATCAGAACGAGGCCGACCAACTCGGTGACATAGAGAGCCTCGACGTAGCCGGCTCGGGTAGCGGCACCACCAAAACCAGGGAGCAAGGCGCCGACAGCGATGAAGACATTGCCCACATAGCGGTGACGAAGCTGCGAGGCCCTCCGGAAACGGGCGGCCGACACGGCCGCACCTCCGACCAGAAAGACCACGGAGTAGAGATTGATGAACGGGGTCATCCCCCGGATCCACTGCCACTCGATCACCGATCCGTGGAGGCGATGCGCCTCGACCAGCGAGAGGTCGAGCGGCGTGAGGAAGACGAAGACGGCACCGGCCGCGATGATCGAGCTGACTACGATCGCGGAGATGTGAGCAAAGCGTCGACTCATCAAGAGATAGATCGAGCCCTGCGCGAGAGGGTACCCCCCGAGGAACGCGCCGGCGACGTACCAGGTGCGGAAGATGAGCGGCTGCCAGCCGAGCAGGGTCGTCAGCGATTCGGTGAGGGTCCCGAGGCCATAGGTGGCCATTCCGATTCCCCACCAAAGGAGATGGAGACCTCCCCCCTTCTGCCGGTACCTCCGAAACAACTGGTAGCAGAAGAAGACCGACAGGATTGTCGTCAAGACCGGCAGATGCAGCACCGCCTCGTGTAGCTGTGAAGTTGGCAAATCGAACTCCCTGATGCCGGCGCCCGAGGACGCCAGCGACGAACGAGGTCCCGCGTGACT
Organism: Candidatus Multivoradales bacterium; assembly: GCA_965212505.1. GTDB lineage: Bacteria > Acidobacteriota > Thermoanaerobaculia > Multivoradales > JAHEKO01 > JAHEKO01. Next base: position 1,615,962 of record OZ243123.1, on the reverse strand, counting down.
TCAGGTCACGCGGCCAGGCGCCCACGGCGCCTCACGATCGAGGAACGTGCGTCGATCAGAGAGCGAGCGGCGGCGGCCGACAAGACAGTGACGGCAGGACCCCAGCTAGGGGGGCTCTCAAGCGCGTCGTGGTCGCCGTTCGGTGCCTGGAGGGCCGAACGACCCGGCTCAGCAGCAGAGCCGTCAGCGCCAGACCGATCATCTGGGTGACGACGGCGCTCGCGGAGAGGCCGACCGGCAGGACCAGCAGCCAACCGACCCGTTCGAGGTCGCCCGTCAACGACTCTGCGGGGAGCGCCATCGGAAGCTGAACGTGCAGCAGCAAGGCCAACAGCCAGATGACGCCGGCACGTCGACCCGAGAGCAGCCGCCGGCCAGCCCTGCGCATGCGCCACAGCGCAACGACCAGGGCGGCGCTCGCCAACCACTTGAAGGCGATCTGCGGCTCGAGGACGCTCAGGTCGGAGAGCCGCTGCCAGAAGAGCCGTAGGTGGAAGAGCGCCAAAGCGACAACGGCTGCAACGGGAGCCACGCGCAGAAGGCTGCGTCGGCTGCCCCAGCGGGCGGTCGCGGAACTCCGTCCAGGTCGGCTCACCGTTCGATCTTACGAGAAAAGGCGGCGCTGTGACCACGGTCGATTGCACAGTTCGTCCCCGCACCGCGGGCGGGCATCGCGGCTACCCGAACAGGTGGCGCTTCCCGAGGCGGCACTTGCCAAGTGGGTGGCAACATGTCCGGTACCCGCTGGCTCCCCGCAGCCGGATCCGAGTGGCTTCGAGCGCGCCAACTACATGGAGATCCTGCGCGGCTGGCAGGGTCTCTGAACCCAGCCTCGACGGGCGCCACAATTTTGGCGGCCTGTCAGTGACCCAATCCATATTTTTCCAGTGGGGTCCTCCACTGAGCATATTCCCAATGCTCCATACGCTCCTCGAGTCGCTTCCGACCTCGGTCGGGATCGCATTCGAAGGGGGCCCGCTGAGTGTTCGTCCGAGCGTCGCATTCACGAACCAAACTCCGATCCCTAACCGCTTCGTTCGGTTCTAGCCTCTGCGGGCTCCTTTCAATTTTCCTTCTCCCCAGCCTCGCCGCCGCCGCTGTCGACTTCGACATCGTCTACGTGCGCCAACCGCGCAACGTCACCGGCAAGAGCATCTTCACCGAGGTCTTTCATCCAGCCCGCATGGACGCGGGTGCGGACCTGGTGCTGCTGCGGCCCGACGGCGGCGAAGAGGTGTTGATCGAGGGCGGCAACGGCTCGGTCACCGACCCGTTTGTCTCTTTCGATGGCGAGTGGGTCTACTTCAGCTATCTCTACGATCTGCGGCCCGAGCGTCTGAACTCTCAACGCCAGCATCTGCCGCTCGACGGGGCGGACATCTTTCGCATCCATCTGCCGACCCGGCGGGTGGAACAGCTGACCTTCGGAGAGTTCACGCCCAATACCGGCGCCGGGCGCTGGCGCAACGACAACCCCGTCGACGCACCCAGCAGCTACAACCGGCTCGGCTACGGCATCCTCAACATGGGCCCGTGCCCTCTCCCGGGCGGCAAGATCGCCTTCACCAGCAATCGCAACGGCTTCGAGCCGCCGAAGGGATACACCAGTCCGACGATGCAGCTCTTCGTCATGGACGAGGACGGTTCGAACGTAACACCGATCGCTCCGATGGGCCTCTCCAGCTCGCTCCATCCGACGGTGCTGCGCGACGGGCGGCTCATGTACTCGAGTCACGAGAGCCAAGGTCTGCGCGACCGCCGCAACTGGGGGCTCTGGTACATCTCGCCCGATGGGCGCGATTGGGGCCCTCTCGTGAGCGCCTTTCGAGAGGCCCAGGCGTTCCACTTCATGACCCAGCTCTCGAACGGCGACGTGGTGTTCGAGGACTACTACAACCTGAACAACAACGGATTTGGAGCCCTCTACCGGTTCCCGCTACCGACTCCCGGGCGCATCGGCTTCCACGGCGCCGACCTCGACGAGAACCCACCCATCGCGCGCACCAAGACCAAGGGCTTCTCGGCTCCGTTTCGGATGCCGTTCACACCTCGCGGGCTCTACTCGATCACCCCGCTCACCCATTCGGACGACGCGCCGGCTCCAAACATCGGCGGACGATCGGCCGGTAAGTACACTCATCCGTCGGCGGCGCCCGGCAACGACCTCCTGGTCGCCTACAGCACCGGAGCGGCCAACCATCGCGGACGGAGCTCCGGCAGCGCTTACGACAGCGGCATCTATCTCGTGCCCGACGGAACTCCGATCACGAGCCTCGACCGGCTGATCGAGATCAAGAACGACCCGCTCTTCCACGAGGCGTGGCCACGAGCCGTCGTCCCGTATCGAGCGGTACACGGCGTCGACGAGCCCGAGGAGATCGCTTGGCTGCCCAACGCCGGCGACCTCCACGTGGAGCTGCCGCCGGGCACGCCGTACGGCCTGGTCGGAACGTCGAGCTTCTACAAACGCGGCAGCTTCCCGGGTGTCGACAAGTCCAAGGCGTTCGACGGTCTCGAACCCTTCAACACCTCCGCCAACGGGCAGAACAGCAACTGGCACGTACAGGGAGCCGACGCCGGCCGCTACGCAAACTCCGACATCTGGGCGGTGCGGGTAGTGGCCATGGAGCCCAACAGCCATCGGAGCTACGGACCCGATCAGGGCCGCCAGTTCCACAGCCACGCCGGCGAGCGCCTGCGCATCCTCGGCGAGATCCCCCTGCGCAAGCCGGACGATCGGGGCGGTGAGCGTCTCGACGCCGAGGGCAACCCCGACACGTCTTTCCTGGCCAAGCTCCCCGCAGACACCCCCTTCACCTTCCAGACGCTCGACCGAAACGGCCTCGTGCTCAACGTGTCGCAGACCTGGCATCAGGTGCGGCCCGGCGAGATGAGGGTCGACTGCGGCGGCTGCCATTCGCACAGTGAGGAGCCTCTGGCCTTCGAAGGGACCGCCGCATCGGAACCCGACTACGAGCCCTACGACCTCTCACGCGTGACGCCGCTCGTCTCGAACAGCGGCGACCGGCCGTCACTGGCTCTCGAACCGAAACCGGTGGTGAACGTCGAGTTCCTGCGCGACATTCGGCCGATTCTCGAGCGATCGTGCGTCTCGTGCCACACGGCACGCGTGGCAAGCCCCCCCGCGGAGCTGGTCTTCGACGACCACTCCCTCTACGACGGCCTACCCGGCGACTACGCGCGGCTGGCCGACGACACCCACGCTCGATGGGGTCGCCCACCGGTCATCCGAGGCGGCAAGTGGAGGTCACCGAACGCTTCGCGCTACGTGCGCAAGTTCCAGAGTCGTCGCAGTCTGCTGATCTGGAAGCTGTTCGGGCGTCGGCTCGACGGCTGGACAAACGCGGATCACCCGAGTGAGTCGATCCCCGGGGTCGCTTCGAGCCTGCCTCCGGGGACCGATCCCAATGACGCCGACCTGGACTACGACGGCGTACCCTGTCCTCCGCCGGGCTCGCCTCAGGCCTTGACCGAGGAAGAGAAGCGTACGTTCGCTCGCTGGATCGACCTCGGCGCGCCGATCGACCTGAACAGCGGTCGTGGCTGGTTCCTCGACGACCAGAGACCCACCCTGACCGTCTCGGTCCCTCGACCGGGGCGCAACAGCGTGCCGATCGACCGCCTGCGCATCGGCACGAGCGACGCCTACTCCGGCATCGACCGCAAGACGCTCTCCCTGACGGCTGACTTCCGAGTCGCAGGGCGCCCCGCCGGAAGCGAGCTTGTCGACCTGACACGTGAAATCGCACCGGGTGTGCGCGAGATCGTCCTCGCCGAGCCGCTGCCACCACTCGAGCGCGCACGGTTGACCGCGCAGGTCCGAGATCGAGCCGGCAATACACGTCGCGTCGACAGGATCTTCTCGACCGGAACCGACGTCGCACGTCAGTACACCCTCGCCCGCACCTCCTTCGGTCGCGACGACGTGGGTGTTCGGCTTGCGAAACATCCCCGGGCCTGCGGCGGCGACTGCAAGACGCCCAAGGTTCGCCTCGCCGACCGACGCTCGTCTTCGCGGCCGACCCCAACTCGGACCGCCAGTCGGCCGGCCCGGAAGGCTGTCGTGAAGCTGGCGTCCGACCGCAGCCTCGGCAAGAGCCAACCTCAGTCGCCCTCCGAGGGCCGGCTCTTCCACGACCCGTTCGACCGGCGCAACTCCGACAAGCTCGGCCGCCACTGGTCCGAGGTCGAGGGGCGCTCCAAGGTCCGCATTGCGAACGAGGGCGTGTTCTTCGAAGCTGCGGACGACCCCTACCGACCGATGATCGCCGGGCGCTTCGAGCGTCAGGTGGCCGGCTCGGTGGTCTGGGAGTTCGACTTCGATTTCCAGCGCACGGGGCCTGAGCGTAGCTACTCCTTCTGGATGCAGCTCGGCTCGGGCGCCGACATGAACCTGCAAGATCCGACCGGTCGAGGCGTCGCTGTCAACCTGGTGTGGGGCGGGCCCGATCAGGGCCTCGAAGCCCACGAGAGCCTCGGCTATGTCTCCCGCGGCGCGGTCGTCCACGCTCTGACCATGCGCGGTCGCCAGACGGTGCGGGTGGAGGCCAACCTCGAAACCAAGAGCTACACCCTCGAAGTGGCTGGGCAGCGGGTGGAGGGCATTCCGTTCAATCGGGACGTTCCACTCGACACGGTGCGCTTCTTCGCGCACCAGCTCAACGGCCGGAACTTCGCCACCGCCGCCCTCGACAACGTGACGCTCTCGAGCCGAGTCGATGGTACCCAGGTCGCCCATCGCTCGACCGGTGTGCCGACCGGCCGCTAGCCAGCCGTCAGGTCGTTTCGCGGTCCAACCACTTGGGACCGCCGACCGGCTGATAGATCGCGAGGCGTTCCAAGAGCGAAGCCGGCTCGGCGTCGATCAGCAACAGCTCGCGATGCTCGGCCTTGAGAAACCGCTCCTCCACCGCCCGGTCGAGCTGCTGGCGTAGCGGCGCGTAGTAGCCGTCGACATCGAGGAGTCCGATCGGGTGCTGATGTACGCCGAGCTGTGCCCAGGTGAGGGTCTCGAACATCTCTTCGAACGTCCCCATCCCCCCCGGCAGCGCAATGAACCCCTCCGAGAGGTCCGCCATCTTGGACTTACGCTCGTGCATCGACTCGACAACGTGTAGCTCGGTCAACCCCTCGTGCATGACCTCCTTGGCGGCCAAGAGGCGGGGGATGACGCCAATCGCCTCGCCGCCGGCGGCCAGCACCGCGTCTGCAACTGCTCCCATCAGCCCCACCTGGGCGCCCCCGTAGACGAGTCGAATTCGCCTCTGAGCGAGCTCTCCTCCAAGTCTCTCAGCGGCCTCGCGATAAGCCGGCCGCCGCCCCGGGCTCGAGCCGCAAAACACACAACAACTCCGCATAGCGCGACCCTATCGGCCGGGGGCCGCCTTGAGAACGGTTATGCTCTCAGCGAGCCTTCAAGGCACGATGCGCTCGACGGTGGTCACGACGAGCGACGGCTCCAGCCCACTCGCCACCAGGCGCTGCAAGAGCGCCAAGAGGAGAGCCGCACCGAGGTAGGGAACTGAATCCAACCCGCCTCGCGACGAGCGGCTCGCACGCCAAGAAAGCCACAGCCAGACGACCAGAAGAACGCTCACGAGCGTTGCCGCTCGGTAGATGGCTCCGAACGGCCACTCCGGTTCGTCGAGACGGAGGAAGAGCGGTATCGGGCACACGCGGATCGAGTGCCAGAGCTGGTAGACAACCAGCGACATCATGCCGATGTAGACGAGCGTCAAGGCGAGCGGCGCCGGCGGTAGGACCCTCAGCCGGGGCACCCGCCGCTTCACTGGATCGCTTCGTCGACTTGGGTTGCGCGAGTCTGCTCGATGACCTCGGCCACTTGATAGTCACGAATCGAGCGAGCGTGCGTGAAGATGATGATCTCGCCGAGCAGCCCGAGCGAGAGCGTCTGGATACCCAGCACAATCAGAAGCACGCCAAGCAGCAGCAGGGGCCGGCCGGCGATCGCGCCGAAGTCGAGCAGGCGGTAGATCCCCAGATAGAGGGTGATCGCCCCACCAACGGCCGAGACCCCGAGACCGATCAGGCCGAAGAAGCGCAGCGGCCGGCGTGTGAACTTCATGAGGAAGAAGATCGTCAACACGTCGAGCACACGCTTGAGGTAGATGGCGACCCCGTAGTAGCGCGTCGGCCGGTCCTCCTTGCGCTGCGGAATCGGCAGCTCCTCGACTCGGAAGCCCTGGTTGTGCGCCAGAATCGGGATGAACCGGTGGAGTCCGCCGTACACGTTGAGCTCCTCCGCCACGCGCCGCTTCATGGCCCGGAAGCCGGAGCTGATGTCCCGGAAGTTCGAGCCCGTCATCCAGTTCACCAGTCCGTGGAATAGCGAGCTCTGCAGTCGATTGAACCAGGAGTCGAGCCGCGGGTGGCGCCGGCCGACGATCAGATCGGCACCAGCGTCGAGCCCTTCGAGGGCGGCGCGCACGCCGGACGGCTCCACCTGAAAGTAGGCGGCCGCCGTCACGATGACGTCTCCGCGAGCCCGTTCGAGGCCGACCGTCAGAGCGCTCGACTCTCCGAAGGTACCTCCGAGCAGCACCAGGGTGAGTTCGCGCTCGGTCCGCGCCTGGAGTTCGCGCAGGGTCGGAATCACCTCGCGCTCGCGATAGTCGACGACGAAGATGTACTCCGCCGTCCTGCCCGCGGCCTCGATCTCACTCGACAGTTCTGCAAAGAGCAGCTCGAGGTCGCCGTGGCGCTCGACCACGGGGATGACAACCGACACATCCGGTCTTGGTTTCATGACTCACCGCCTCCTACACCCGCGGTCTCCACCCGGGTGAGTATCGGTTCGGTTTCTCGGTAGTCGCCCACCCGCACCACTAACTCGGCGAACATCCCGAGCAGTACGAGGTGGGCGGCGGCCAACACCAGGAGCGCCGCGATCGACGGGACGACGATCTCGAACGGCTCTCCCAGGGGAGCGTTCAAATACAGGTAGAAGGAGAGAGCCGTCACCGCCGCTCCTCCCATCACGAAGGGAAAGCCGAGGATCGCGAACCAAGCGGCTGGGTGAGTGGCGAAGCGCAGGAGCATCTTCACCGTCAGCAGGTCGAGAAAGACCTTCCAGATTCTCCCCAGACCGTACTTGCTCTCTCCGAACCGGCGCGCCCGGTGATTGACCTCGACCTCGCGGTACCGACAGCCCGAAAGCGAGAGCATCGGCGCGAGAAAGCGATGCATCTCCGAATAGAGGCGCGCCCGTTTGACCACGTCTCGCCGGTACGCCTTCAGGGTGCAGCCGTTGTCGTGAATCCGGACTCCAGTGAGCCGGCCGATCAGCCAGTTTGCGGCGACCGAGGGGACCTTCCGTGTGAGAAAGACGTCCTTCCGGTCCCGCCGCCAGCCGGTCACGACGTCGAAGCCCTCCTCGATCTCCCGCACCATGGCCGGAATATCGCGGGGGTCGTTCTGGAGGTCACCGTCGAGCGTCACCACGACGCGACCACACGCGGCGTCGAAACCGGCCTGGAGCGCTGCGGTCTGCCCGTAGTTCCTGCGGAACCGCAGGACCTTCACCCGGCCGTCCCGCTCGCAGATCGCGCGCAGACGCTCGACCGTGTGGTCGCTCGAGCCGTCGTCCACCAGAACCAGCTCGTAACCGTCCTCGGTGCCTTCCAGTGCCTCGGTCAGCTCGTCGTAGAGCGGCTCGACATTGTCTTCTTCGTTGTAGAGAGGCACGACGACAGACAGGCCGAGCTCTGTGGGCGCGTCGATCTGCTGAGTCATCCGGCGGCCCTTCGAGGCTCGTCGACAGCCAGAGTACCGATCTCCTGCAGGACGTCGAGCACGGTGCCGAAGCGAAACGTCTCGAGCATCTCCTCCAGCCGCTCCTCCGTCCGCTCCAGGTTCCGATAGTGGCGCCAGCGCGTGAACCAGCCCACCGGCTGCCGAGGCTGCTCCGGGTCGAGCTCCCAGGGGTGGACGTAGACGATGCCCGGCTGGCCCTCGACGCGATTCAATCGACGAAGCCCCCATCGCCCGAGGCCCGCCGGGAAGAGGCGCAGGTAGCCGCCGCCCGTGAATGGCAGGTTCATTCCGAACAGCCGCAGAGTCGAGATCGGGAACTCGATCAACTCGGTATCGCCGTTGCGCGTCACCACCCACGGAAAGCGAGGGGCGTCGGGGATGCCGTAGCGGTCGTGGCGAATCGGGAAGATGCTCGAGTCGTAGAGGAACCCCTCCTCGAGCAGCACGTCGACCGCCCATAGGGTCTCCTCGACGATCGAATAGGTCGGCGCCCGGTAGCCACGGACTTCGACGCCGGCAATCTCCTCCAGCAGACCCTTGGTCCGGCGGACGTCTTCGCGAAACTCCTCGGGCGTGAGCTCGGTGACCCGCTTGTGGTCGTAGCTGTGAACCGCGATCTCGTGGCCGGCTCGGGCCATCTCGCGCACCAGCTCGGGAGCCCGTTCGGCGACCCAGCCGAGGACGAACATCGTCGCGCGCACGCCGTGCCGATCGAGCAGCGCCAAGACTCTGCGTGTGTTCTCCTCGACTCGTCTGTCGAAGCTGTCCCACCGAGACCGCTCGATGATCGGCTCGAACGCGGCGACTTGGAAAAAGTCCTCGACATCGACCGTGAAGGCGTTCAAGGGAGTCGCCGAGGCACTCACCGCCCTCCTCCGGCAGCTACGGCACGCGGCTGTTTCCACCACGGTCCGGCCACCTGCTCGGTCGCCGGCTCCGATTCGGCCGGCTGCTCGGCGGTGAGTCTCGCCGCCGCCATCTCGAGTGACACGGTCAGTGCGACCAGTTGATAGAAGAGGTCGAACAGGGCCATGTCGAGCAGGAGCCCGCCGGTGGAAAAGGCCAGTAGCGAGACCTGCATCATGCCCGCCCACTTCCCCGCCCAATCGTCTCGATGACGTCGCCGCACCGCCTCGAGCCTCAGCAGGGCCACGACAATCAACGAAACGAACAGTACAAAGCCTGGGGTGCCGGTCTCCGCCAACATCTGGAGGTACGAATTGTGAGCGACGTGAACCGAGTCGATGCTGCCGTAGCGCCGGTAGAGCAGGGTGAAGTTGCGCGGGCCGACACCGGTGACCGGATGATCGGCCCACATGCGCACCGCAACGCCCCAGGAGCGGATGCGGCCCATCGCCGAGGCATCTTCCTCGAAGTTTGAAATCGAGCTCGAACGATCGGCGTACTTCTCCTTGAGCTGATCCGAGGCGGTATAGGCGAAGGCCCCGATCCCGACGGTCAGCACAACCGCCGCCAACACCGGCTTGCGAGTACGCCAGATCAGCGCCGCGCTGACGACGCCGAGCGTCAACAGGCCGCCGCGCGAGAAGGTGCAGAAGATAGTGATCATGCAAAACGGCACGAGCGCCAGCGCCGCGATGCGAATCGGTTTGCGTTCGGTCGTCAGGCCGACGCCCACCAGGAGGGGGATCGCCATGTTCAAGGCGACCGCGTAGGCGTTGCGGTCGATCATGAAGCCGCCTGGACCGTTGAGAAACTGCGCGCCGCCCGCCGAGATGGCGAAGAGGCCGTTCTTGAGCCCGAGAAGACCCAGCGAGAACGCGATCACCATCATCATGAAATCGAACCGCTTCCGGGTAACGACCAGACCGGTGGTGATCACACTGATCAAGATGATCTTGAGATAGACGTCGAGCCACTTCTCCGACAGGTCGGGTAGCTGCGCCGTGTGGCAGGTGATCGCGTACCAGGCGCCGATCGCGATCAGTAGGAAGGTCTGCAAGCGGAAGGTCGCGAAGCGCTCCCGCCCGAAGGCGAGAACCAGTCCAACCAGCATGCAGATCGCCACCCACATCGAGAGCTGCATCGACTTGATGCTCCAGGCGAGATCCTGCGGTCGCATGTAGGCGAGCCAGGCATACATCGCCAGCCCGAGCACCGGACGGAAAGGGATGATCGGCAGCGTGCAGTAGAAGAGCGCCAGTATCGCGAGATCACGCAATCTCGGCGTCCCTCTTCTCGACCAATCGCAACGGCGGTCGTCCGGAGTCGATCGCGAGCAGCTCCTCTTCCAACTGGCCGGCGGTGTGCTCCCAGGAGTAGGAGCGGCAGACGAAACGGCGCGCGCACGACCCCATCCGTTCGCGGAGGTGCCGCTCGGAAAGCAGCCGTTCGATCGACTCGATCAGGTCGGTCTCGTCTTCCGCGACCAGCAGGTCCCGACCGTGTTGAATGCCGCCGTCCACCAACCCGCGTACCGCCGCTTCGGTCGCGACAGTCGGCACTTGCGACGCCATCGCTTCGAGAATCTTCGTCGGCACTCCGAGGCTGACCCGCAGCGGCGCGACAAACACCCACGCGCGATCGAGGTAAGGCGCGATATCTGGGACCTCTCCGGTCACGTGAACGCCCGGCAGGCTGGCGAGCGCCTGGACTGCGGGCGAAGGCCGGCGGCCCACGATGTGAAACTCGAGTGTCGGCCGCTGACGCCGCAGACGCGGGAAGACCTTGTGCCCGAACCAGGTGACGGCCGCAACGTTCGGGAGGTAGTCCATCTGGCCGGTGAACGCCAGCGTCGGTACCGGCGCCTCTTCGCGCCCCTCGCCGTCGAACGCGTCGACATCGATCCCCTGTCTCAGCACAAAGGCGTTGTCGGTCGGGCTGAACTGGCCGAGCTTTTCGAGCTCACGCCCAGTGGTGACTGCGACACGATCGTAGGTGGCGACCAGTTCCTTCTCGTACGCCTGGAGTCGCCTCGCCTCGAGCCCGAAGACGGCGCTCTTCGGGAAGCGCGCGTCTTCCGCATAGAGCGACCACTTCGCCGAGTCGACGTCCACCAGATCGAGGAGTCTCGGCACCTTGCCCAAGAGCGGCGCGTACTGCGCCATCGACGAACTACAGGCCACGACCGCGGAGGGAGGCGCGGTGAGCGCGATCTGCCGCGCCCGCCGAGCGAGCCCCGGCGAGCGGAAGTAGGCGGCCGTCAGCGAGCCCCCGGTGAGCGAGGCCCACCCGGCTCGCAGCCGGGGGCTCAGGCGACCGGTCTCGAAGACCTCGACAGAGCTGCAAAAGCGGCCCAACTCGCGAGCGCCCGTCGCCTCCTGACCGTTCTCGGCGAGCGCCAGAACGTGAACGTCGTGGCGCTCGGCGAGCCATCGAATCTGATGAAACGCACGGATCCGCTCCCCTTTGTTCGGCGGATAGGGCACTCGATGGCACAGGAAGAGGAGGTTCAACGCGCCCCCTTACCGATCAACACGATACGCAGAGTGCTGGCCAGAATCGAGATGTCGAGCAGCACCGAGAGATTCTTGATGTAGTAGAGGTCGTAGCGCAGCTTCTCGTTGGACTCCTCGAACGTCGACGCGTAGTCGGCGCGCACCTGCGCCCACCCGGTGATGCCGGGTCGGACGACCAGGCGCTGCTCGTAGAGCGGGAAGCGTTCGATGAGCTCGCGCACGAACGGCTCGCGCTCGGGTCGCGGGCCGACCAGACTCATATCGCCAACGAGCACGTTCCAGAGCTGCGGCAGCTCGTCGATGCGGAACTTCCGAATCCAGGCGCCGACTCGGGTGACACGCGGGTCCCTCTCCTGCGCCCAGACCGCCTCGCCCTCGGCTTCGGCGTCGGCGCGCATCGAGCGGAACTTCCACAGAGAGAAGAGACGCCCTCGCCGGCCGACACGTTCCTGCCGGTAGAGCACGCTCCCCGGCGAGTCGAGTCGGATCGCCAGCGCGACGACCAACATCAGAGGCGCACTCACCACCAGACCGACAGCCGACACGCTGAGATCGAGAATGCGCTTCAGGAACAGCACCGATCGGGAGACAACAAAGCCGCTCGAGAAGATCAGCCACGACTTGACGGTGATGTCCTCGAGCATGATCTTCCCGGTCAGCTGCTCGTAGTAGTCCGGCCCCTTCTCCACCGGGATGCCGTTCGTCTTGCAACGCAACAGGCTGTCGAGATTGACTCGACCGCGATTCTCTCGCTGCGCGACGACCACCCGATTGACCCGGTGTTTGAGGGCCAGATCGAGGGCGTCCGCCGTCGTCCCGATGACCTCGGGGTTCACCAGGCTGACCCCCTGCAGCTCCGGGTCGTCGGCGACGAACCCGACCACGTGGTAGCCGAGATGGGCTCGTTCGAGGATCTCTTCGGCCAACATCACGGCCGACTCGTCACTGCCCACCAGCAAGACCCGCTCACTCATGAAGCGCGTGATCAGGATCCAGCGCAGGAGGAGCCGCCAGGCGGTCAGGATCACCGCCGCGATACCGAGAGCGATGGCGAAAACTCCACGGCCCGTCCAGACGGCCGGAAAGACGTAGTAGACCGCGAGCAGGCCGATCGCAGACGAGGCGACGGCTCGACTCAGCTGAACGATCAGCTGCTGTGCGCTCGCCCGGTGCGAGAAGTCGTAAAGACCGTTGAGATAGAACCCGAACAGAATCACGCTGGCGAAGGTCGTCGAGCGCAGCAGGAACTCAGAGGCCGTGAAGAAGCGTTGCGGCTCGCCGTCGAAGCGGAGCCAGAACGCCAAGCCGAGCGAGACGATCAGAATCGAGAGCTCGGCCAGCAGGCAGACCGTCGACGGAATCGACCAGTGGCGGCTGAATAGCTTGAACAAGCTACCGCCTCCGTTGGCGAGTCACCATCGAGCCCATGGAGGACCTACCCTCCGGGCGGCGGAGTCCAGCGAAAGTGGCCGACGATCGGCCACCGGGAGAGCGAGTCGTCCTCACTGCCGCTGTTGTCGGCCTTGAAGTGGTGGATCACCTGAGGCCCGCCCTCCGTAGAGGCCCGGTCGGAGATGATGCCGACGTGGTTGACCCAGCCCGGTCGATCGGTCGCCCAGAAGACGACATCTCCGGCGCGCCAGTCGGTCGAATCGGCGATCCGGTTGGCGTGACGCTCGAACCAGAGCATCAGGTTTCGCACCCGTCGATGGTCGATGCTCCGATCCGGCTCCAGGGCGCCGTAGATCGAGAGGTTGCTCACCAGGTCTTGGTGAATCTCCTGCTGCAGGTCGACGCCCACCTGGCGGAACGCCCGCACGACGAGATCGGCCGCCGTACCTCGCTCCGCGCCGGGATCGCCGGCCGGGTAGTCGAGCACCACGTAGTCGATGTCGTAGCTCTGGACGGCGGCCGCGGCGGCACGCGCGCCGGCGATGAGTTCCGCGTGCACCGAGGGCACGCGGCTCTCGAGCGCCACCTCCTCGGGCAACGGCGTACTGACGGCCGCCGCCTGGTCGAGCTCCGGCACCGCGGAGAAGTCTCCTTCGGATCCGAGCAGCCAGTAGGCCGCGGCAACACTCACCGCCGCGGTGGCGATCGCCCCCAGAACCTTCCAGCGGCGCTTGCGCCCATCTCCGGGGTGCGCCTGTTCGGTCGCCCGGGAATAGCCCGCATAATAGGCGTACCCCTTCTCGTTCGAAGCCCGGGCTCCGTTGAGCACAAACCCGAGTACCTTGTCCGGCGAGAGCGCGGACAGCGCCTCCTCGATACCTCGGCGCTTGGTCTGGCCAGCGCGCACGAGAACCAGAACCGCGTCGGCACAGTCGGCTAGAGACCGGCCGCTGGCGAGCATGACAGGCGGCGAATCGATCACCACGACTTCGTACTCCGCCTTCATCTCTTCGACCACACGAGCCAACCGGCGCTGCGCCATGAGCCCGGTCGTTCTGCCCGACTGGCCGGCCCAGAGGACGTCCAACTCGGTCCCCCAAACCGTGGCGACGGCGTCGTCGACGGTCGACTCTCCCGCCAACACCTGCGCCATCCCCGGAGTCGAGTCTTCGATCTCCAGGTACTGACTGAAGGTCGGCTTCCAGAGGTCGCCCTCGACCAGCAGCACGCGCCGCTCCCCTTCTCGCGCCAGTGTCAGCGCCAGATTCAGAGCGGTGAGCGTCTTGCCGGCCCCAGGGTCGGAGCTCGACGTCGCTAAGACAAACGAACCGTCCTCTTGCTCTCGCTTGCGCTGCTCGACCTGGAAGGCCAGATTCCGGTACTGCTCGGCAGCAAACGAGTCGCCTTCGACCTGACTCAGAACGACGGGCGCGCCCGGCGCCACCCGCGCCCACTTGCGGGTAGCCGACGAGCGGTTCTCGCCCGGAGGTTTCATCGAGGAGCTCACGCGGACCTCCCCTCGGCTAGCCTGTCGGCTCGTTCATCCTGCCGCTGAATCATCGGAATGACGGCAATCACCGGCACCGCCGGGAAGGCGTCTTCGAGCCCGTTCGCCTCGATGTAGCTCTTGTCGAACTCCTCGCGCAGGAAGACCAGGCCAACTCCGAGCGCTGCGCCGGCCGCAATTCCGATCACCAAGACGAGCACTGGGTTCGGGGCGTAGGGCGAGGTCGGCGGCTGGGCGTCCTCGAGAACCCGGAACTGCTCGCTCTGACGGCGCAGCTCGAGGTTCTCGGCCAGCCGCGCGTCGGTACGCTTTGCCAGCAGCCCCTGGTAGGACTTCCGGGTGTTGTCGTAATCCCGGGTCAGTCGCAGCAACTCCTGCTCGACCCGAGGGATGTCCTCGATTCGCTGCTGGTAGGTCGCGACGTCGCGCAGAATGCGGCTTCGCTCCTGCTGGAGCCGGGCCACCTCGAGATCGATCTGGCCCATCTGCTGGGCGACGAGCGACTGTGGCGCCGCTCCGGCCGTACCGCTGTTGGGCATCGTCCGTTCGAGCGCCGCAATCTCGTGACGTAGCCGGACCACGTCCGGATGCCGGTCGGTGTAGAGCGCCGTCAGGCGTGAGAGTTCGAGCCGTAGCTCCTGAATCCGGGCCGCAGTACCGGAGACCGCCGGTCCGCCGCCAGCATTGGCCTCCAATTCGCGACGCAGGAGGAGCTTCCGAATCTCGGCGTTCTCCATCGCGTCGCGATTGATCTCGAGCTTCTGATCCTGATGCGCGAGCGCCTGGAGGTTGCCGTCTCGCTGATCGGGCAGCCGACCGTCATTGAGAATTCGGAAGCGGGCGACCTTCGCCTCTTGCTCTTCGAGCCGGGCCTTGATCTGCGTCAGCTCCTCTTCCAGGAAGGCAGAGGTGTTCATCGCCTGGCTCTCCCGCATCCGCAGGTTCTCGGCGATGAAGTGCTGACCAATCAGATTCGCCGCCTCGGCCGCCTGCTCCGGGTCGGGCGCCTTGAAGAAGATGCGGAAGATGCGCGTCCCCTGCACCTGGAACGTCAGGTCCTGGCGAACTCGGCTGACCGCCGACCCCATCTGTCCGGCGGCGACCAACTCGGGGTGGAGACCCACCTCCTCGATGATCCGCTCAATGTTGGTGCGGTTCGTGATCTGCTGCTGAATCGTCTGCAGTCGGTCCTGAAGGCTGGTGGTTACCGTTGCCTTCACGTAGTTCTGCGGGACCTTCTGCGACTCGATCATGATCATCGTACTGGCGCGATAGATCGGAGTCATCGTGCGTAGCGCGATGTATCCGGCGATCGTGCCGAGGATCATGGGCACGAGAACCCATAGCTTGCGCCGCCAAACCAGGCGTCCCAGCTCAGCGGGCGAAAGAGCCTTCATGGCCTGCGCCTCTCCGTTGCGTCCGTCTTCATCATCGGTCCCCCCTCAACGACCGACGCTCCCACTCTCTGCAGGGTGGATGGGCCGGTTTCACTACTGGCTCCACGAGGGCCAAGTGACCAGATACAGCTCCTCGCTTCGTCGCCGCCACAAAGAGCCGCCGGGAAGGCCGACGGCTCGAGAGGTTATCTATTGGATCGACCTAGGGTGGTGTCGGGTCTCCTGAAGTCGATTCAAGTCCACGGATTATCGAAACAAAACTAGCCCTTATTCTAGCCGAGAGACCCCTTACTGTCAACCGTTGTCACTCAACTAAGCGTCGCCAAATCAGTGACTTAAGTCACAGTGCGACGACGAGCGCCAGTCGATTCTGGGGGCGAGATCCGGCCCGATCAAGGCACGATGATGGTGTCACCCGGCTCGAGCACCAGGTTGTCGTCGGGACGACGGCCGGACGCGATGGCGTCGACGTTGACCTCCCAGCGCTTCTTGACGCCATTGATCTCGCGCAGAACCACCACTTTGTTGGTGCGCGCGAACTCGGTCATCCCCTCGGCCATCGCGAGCGCTTGCATCACGTTGGTCGGCTGCAGGATGTCGAAGGCGCCCGACTTCTTCACCTGTCCGAGGATGAAAACCTTCCGAGAGTTGATCTGCGTCACCAGCACCGAAACCGACGGCGCGGTCACGAAACTGGTGTAGCTCTCCGTCAACAGGCTCTGCACCTCGAGAGGAGTGAGTCCGGCGACATGCACCTCACCAATCAGAGGCACGGAGATGCGCCCGTCCGGGCGTACCGGTACCTCGGCTTGTAGATCCTCGTTCTTCCAGACCGAGACCTTGAGCAGGTCGCCGACGCCGATGATGTAGGTATTGTTGGCGCTCTGCTGGGCAAGCGCCGCGCTCATCGGGAGGAGGGCGAGGAGCGCCAGGGTCACCAGAGAGAGCCGGCGCGAGGCGTCGAAAATGTGGCGGTATTGCAAAGCGTACATGCCTCGTTTCAGGCTACATATGTGCTAACCTGCCGTCAAGGTTATAGAATTCCGGGCAGAGCCTCCTGCTCAATTTAGACGTGAGGCGAGCGGTACCTAGGCGAGGGGGGAAGAAGATCAAGCCGAGGTCGACGTGTGAAGTAGCACGCTGAGTGCTGTCCGCTTCACGCGTATGCTCGTTTCTCGCGTTGTGCTGTCTATGTCGTGAGTTTGTGGAGAACCCAGTGAATCGACCGTGTCGTCTCCTCCGCTGGCTTGGGCTTGCCGCGGGAGTCGTGATGTTCGTCAGTCCTGCCGAAGGGCAGCGTCGACTGACGTTCAACCCGTACCTGTACCTCGAGCAGACCTATACCGACAACGTCCGTTTCACCTCCGCAGGCGATTCGGACACCTACACGCGCGCCGCAATTGTGCTGCCGATCACCTACGACCTCCGTCGGCAGGGCAGCGTTTTCGCCTCGTACCAGTACTTCGTCGATCGCTTCAACACCTTCGACGACTTCGACAACGAGGGGCAGCGGTTCGACCTCGGCTACACGGTCAAGCCGAGTGAGCCGTCACAGTTTCGGATCGGCGGTTCCTACATTCGGCGCGACGATCAGGGTCTGATCGGCAGTCAGCTCGACGAAGATGTCTTTCTCACGCCGCGCCTGACCCGCGAAATTCTCCGGGTTGGCGCCCGCTACCGCCGTCGACTGAGCCAGACTTGGGCCGGCGCGGTCGGCATCACCTACGCGTCGTTCGACTTTGACAAGATCGTCGACACGCAGGACGACGCCCTGCTGACCAGCGTGCAGAGCCGTGAGGGCTGGATCTACGAGGCGACCCTCGAGAAGCGGCTCTCCGACCGAACGACGACTGGCATCGGCTACTCCTTCCAGGACTTCACGCTCGACCCCGTCGAGTTCGACCCCAACTTCGACATGGAGGGCTACGAGGAGATCCACACCGTCTATGTCTTCCTCCGTCATACGGTCGGACCGCTCTGGCGAATCGACGTGAGAGCGGGCGGCTTCAGCCGCGACGGCGTCGGCTCCGACGGCTCCGACTTGAGTCGCGAAGGCGCAACCGGCCGGATTGCCGCCTTCCGACGCTTCCGGACGACCGAGCTTGAGTTCTTCGCCGGCTACGCGCCGACGACGCAGGGACTGCTCCGCGGCACCTCGACCGTCACCACGGTGGGCGTCGCTCTGCGCGACATGACTCCCGGCCGCTTTGACTGGCGCATCTTCGCCCGTGCCGGTCGCAGAAACCCCGCGAACGACTTCGAGTCGGACATCGACATCCTCACGGCGGGCGGCTACACCGAGTGGCATCTGCAGCGTCTGCTCACACTGCGGTTCAGCACGCTCTACAGCGACCAGACCTCCGACGACCTCTTCTCGGATCGATCGTTTGTTCGCGCCAGCCTCGCGCTGTACTGGTTCCCACTGGGTCGCACCGAGCTCGGCGGCGCTCCGGCGGTGCCGTTCGCAGCCGGCGAGTAGACTGACCGGCGTGCCGAGCGCCCCCCTCGCGGACGAAGATCTGTCGATCGCGGAGGCGCCGCCCGAGTTTGGTGACGTGTGGAACGACTTCGTCTTCGGTCGAAAGGAATCCACCTACGCCCATCGCTTCGAGTGGCGCGCGGTGGCGGAAGAGGCGTACGGCCGCACCTGTCACTTCCTCAGCGCGACGCGAGACGGCCGCATCGCAGGTCTTCTGCCGCTCGTCTGGATGCCTGGGCCGCTGGGTGGACGCCGCCTGGTCTCTCTCCCCTACCTCGACCTCGGCGGGCCGCTCGCCGTCGACGCAACCGTGGAGACTGAACTGCTAGGCGCGGCGTTCGAAATCGGAGAACGGCTCGGCTCGAAGGGTTTGGAGCTTCGCAAGAGCGCTGCGGACAGCACTCTCGAAAGCGGTCGCTACCGATTTCTCCTCGACCTACCGGGTCGCTCCGACGAGCTCTGGAGCACCATCGGGCCCAAGGTGCGCAACCAGGTGCGAAAATCTCAGAAGTCGGGCCTCGAGACGACAAGCGAAGGCTCGGCCGCGCTCCACGACTTCTACGACGTCTTCCGCGAGAACATGCGCGAGCTGGGTTCGCCCGTGCACTCGGTTCGTTTTCTCGCCTCGGTCCTGGAGCAGTTCGGCGATGACGCCCGGCTCTACATGACGCGCGACGAGGAAGGCGCTGCGGTCGCGGGCGGCATCGCCATCCGGCACCTCGGTACCTTGACCGTCCCCTGGGCGTCGGCGCGTCGCTCCGAGCGTCCCAAGTGCCCCAACCACTCGCTCTACTGGACGGTCCTCACAGACGCCATCGAGGAGGGGCTCGAACGGTTCGACTTCGGACGCTCGAGCGCCGGTACCGGAACGTTCCGATTCAAGAAGCAATGGGGCGCAACACCGGTCCCACTGGCCTGGGAACACGTCGAGCGCGGCGGTGCCCAAATCGAGCAACACTCACCGCCGGGGCGAGCGCGCAGCCTGGTGATCGCGGCTTGGCGCCGGCTACCGCAGGCGGTCGCCGACCGCCTCGGTCCGCGCCTCCGAGGGCATCTGCCCCAGTGAACGGCGGGCGGGCCACCGGCAGACTCCGCTGGCGCGTCGCCGCACTGCTGGCGCTCGCAGCGGTCTACTACGCAATCCCGAACGCCCGGCCCGATTTCACCCGGTTCAACTGCCACGACAGCGAGAGCTATCTGGCCTTGAGCTACTCGCTTACCCACGGCATGGGGTACACCCGGAGCCTGGCCCCCAATCGCCACATCGCCCATGAGATGTGGCCACCGGGAACGCCCCTCCTGCTCGCCCCGGCGACGATGGGCGCCGGGCCGAGCCTGGATTGGGCACGGGTCAAGAGGACCGTAGCGACGCTCGGGCTGTTCGGACTGATCCCCGTCTGGCTCTGGGTTCGCCGCCTTCGAGGCGCTGAGAGCGCCGATGTCGCTACGTTCACCCTAGCGCTCAATCCGTTCTACTGGCACTTCAGTCACCAGGCGATGGCCGAGTTGCCGCTCTTCCTCTGGCTCGTCTTCGGCCTTTGGTGGATCGACCGTAGCTGGTCCGACGAGCGTCTGAGCGCGCGCGCCGCGTTTGGCGGAGGCCTTCTCTGCGGAGTGGGAATGCTGATCAAGGGCCACGTCGCCGCCCTGGCGCTCGCTCCCCTCGCCTACCTGGGCAGAGGGCAGGCCTCGCGGCGAGTCTCGCTCTGGCTGATCTTTTGCCTCGGCTTCGCACTGCCCTTCGCGGGTTGGCTCGCCCGCAACGCAACGATCGAGGCGCCCGGCCCGGACGGGTTCAGCCAGCTCCAACAGGTTCGCATGGCCGATCCGATGGACCCCGCGAGCGCATCGCGCGATGCCACGAGCTCGCTCACTTCGATGTTCACCAACCTGCGTCACTACGCCATCTACCACGTCTCCTCTCAGGTGCTGCCGGGCCTTTGGCCAACCGAGACGTTCGCCTGGAAAGGGAGCGGATGGTTGGCAGCGGCCCTGGTCCTCCTGCTGATTGCCACGGCGTGGCGACGCCAGCGAGCTACCGTGGCTGCGTTTCTGGTTCTCGCGTTTCTCGGTGCGCTCAACCTGCTCTACGGGTACGGCGGCTCGCCACGGTTCTGGGTGCCGGTCTCGCTCCTCCTGCTCCTCCTGGGCACGACCCACCGGGCGGAGGCGTTCTCGACGCTAGACCCACGGTGGCGCCGGGTGCTGGCCGTGGCGCTCGCTCTCGCGCTGGCCGCCAACCTCGCCGGCTACATCGGCGCCAACGAGCGGCAGCCGTACAACTCCGAGGGCCCCTGGTCGGAGCTGGCGGCGCTCTTCCATGAGCTTCGAGGAGCGGACCTCGAGACCGAAGGGGTGCTCACGCCGAACCCTCACGCCTTCCAGCTCACGACCGGCCTGGCGGCGCCGATGGTCGTCGGCGGCTCAACCTTCGACCACATGGTCGCGCGAACCGACGGCGTGGGGCCACAACCGCCCGAGGGCGCTCGTCGGGTGACGGCCGTCGAGCCCTGGGCGCTCTACCAGCTGACGGCGCCGACCGCCGGGCCAGAGCTGATCCGCGACCCGCCGAGATACCCGATGCGCTGGAGGGCTGCCCCCTCAGTCGACCCGCAGAATCCGCGGTGAGGTGATCCGCGCGGGCTCGCGCAGTGGCGTCCGGCGCTCGACCCAACGTCGCTTCGCCGGCGGAGCGAGCCGATCCAGAGTCGAACCGACGCGCTCCCGGAGTCGCCAGAGACGCACTGCATCGGCGCCGTCGAAGTCGAGGCGTCCGGCGTCGGCGGTGCCCGTCTGCGTCGCGACTGCGTCAAGGCTCGCCAACTCGAGCACGATCTCACCCAGCGCTCGACGAGGCACACCGCTCGCCGCCGCGAGCATCGTCAAGTACTCGACGTCCTGCTGACCACGGCGGTAGGACTTCAAGCGAATGCTCGGGTGTGCCTCGCCCGCCGCCCCCGGGTAGAAGAGAGCGAGGGGGCTCGCCTTGCCCCAGGAGCTCTCACGCCCTACCGTCTTCCAGGGCAGGACTCCGTCAGCACCCACCGACCAGGCCCAGAGGACCCAGGCCGCCGGCTGCACGTTGGCGTTCTCGACCCGATTGGAGGTGCCGTAGTTGTAGAGCACCTCGCCGTTCCGATCCCGTCGATCGAGCACCGTTCTCAGGTACGGAGCGAAACCGAGCCCGACCACGTTCACGTCGAGCAGGCCGTCGAGCAGATCACGCTGCCACTCCGGTCGGGAGATGTCGGCTCGGAAGCCGAGCTGTACGCCGCCGCCACCGACACCTGCGGCCGCCAGCGCCTGATGGAACGCCGACGCGTACCAACGTAGCGCCCAGAAGTCTTGCGTGTTGATCGGCTCATCGAAGACCCAATAGGCCGAAGAGCGGTTCCACTCTTCGCGACGGTGGTAGAGCTTGTTGTTGAGGTAGAACTCGAACATCGTGTCGGTCCAGCCGCTCGTGTTCAGGTGCTCGACGTAGCTGCGTACCCCGTCGGTGAAGCGCTCGCGGTACTCCTCCGAGAGCGCGCTCTCCGCCCAGTAACCGCCCAGGAAGCCCTCGGCGATCGAAGCCGGCCAGTTCTCGTTGAACGGGAGGTAGAAGGCATCCACCGGAACGCCACTCCGCGGTAGGTCGGCGAAGGCCGACCCGTCCAGCAGCGGACCGAACCGAACGTCCCACGCGGCCCACGAACCACGACGGTCCGGTTTGTACCCCTTGAACACCTCGCCGCGCCAGTTGTACGGAACCAGGTTCAGGCACGTTCGATGTCGGTGCGCCTGGCGATAGTAGGCACGATCTTCCGGCGGCGGCGGGAGGCCGTAGGAGTTCATCTGGGGCACGAACGACAGGTGGTCGGGCAGGACAAAGTTCCACACCTCGAGTTCGATGGCAATCTCGAGCGCCTGACCCTCCGCGCTCAGAGTCAACACTCCGCGCTGCTCGCCCGGCGGACAGTCGTGTGGGACCCACAGGTCGACCAGCAACGATCGGTAGCGAGCCTCGGCGTCGGCGTTCGAAGGGATCGACGCAGCCAGAGGTACCAGCGGATCGGGAAGCGGGCCGTCCCGGCTCGGAATGGCCACGTAGCGAAGCAACTCGACCTCCGGCCGGCACCCCCCTTTGAAGCGGACGTCCGCCACGACCTCGTCTCGGCCCTCCGCGAGGACCACCTGAAAGGCCACAAACTCGTTCCGCGCCACCGACAGACGAACCGTCGAGCCGGCCGCGTCCCACAAGTGATTGCGACGCTTGTAGGCGGCTGGCCGCTCGGGGATCATCGCGCCGTCGCCTGGTCTGACCTTGTCGAGGGGGTCGATCACGAACACCTCGCGTCCGCCGATCTCCGGGAGCGGCTGCGACTCATCCACCGCGGGCACCGGGGCGCGATCCGGCACCAACTCCACTCGAGGCCAGGCCGAAGCGAGGAGGACGGGTGCGACCGAGATCGGACCCAAATTGCCCGCGGCATCGACCGCACGCACGCCGACCTCGACCGAGCCACCCGGATCGATCTCGAGGTCTCGCACCTCGAGAGTGACGCGCTCTCCGGGCGCTCCCGCGAACGGAATCAGATAGCGAGGGAGAGGCTCGGCTGTCGCCCAGTCGAACGGCGCAGCCCTCGCGAATCGCGCCTCGAAACCAAGGGTGCCCGCGACACCTTTGTCAGCCGGGGTGAGCAGGCTCAGTCGGGCTGTGCCAGGCGCCAAAGGAGTCCGGTCACTCGGCGTCAGCTCCACCGCTCCGGGCGGCTCGCGGTCGACCGGGCCCAGACCGACGGTCACGTACGGGGCGCGCTCCGCGCCGGCCTCGGTCGACCAGAAGAGCCGGTTCGGAAAGACGCGGTACTCGAGCTGGTCGCCGACGCGTGCGTACTCACTGCCGACATCGTCGGTGAGGGCGAAGCCTCCCGACAGCCCGGCGATGCGAGCGGCGAAAACCCGCGGCTCGATCGCAATCCGCTGCCAGCCCTGAGCATCGCGAGGCGTGGGATCGGCAAACGCCCAGAGGGTATTCCCGAGACCGTTGACCACCGCGGTGACGTCGCTCCCCGCCCAGGCCCAGGGACGCTCGCCACTCGCCGCCCAGTTGAAACTCGCCGCTCCGACGGCCTGCCGGTAGGACGACGACTCACCCTCCACCCACTCGCTCGAGACGGTCGAGACGCTGACCCGCAGCTGCGGGTCCTCAGAAGCGCTCCGAACATGCAGGACCGGCTTCACCGGCACCACCCCGCGGAGGCGCTCCAGCTCGAGATCGAAGAGGGTGAGCTCGACGATGCCTTTGGTCTTGAGATGTCGCGAGCCGCCCAGGTTCGCCTCCCGCTCGCCTCGCGCCCCGGACACCACCGTGTCTCGGCGTACCGGGAATCGGAGTCGTACCACGCGATTCTCCGAAGAGGCTGTGCTGGAGGCTCCGCCGGCCTGCATGAAACCGGGGGTCGGGGCGCCGCCCAGAATCGCCACGAGCGTGACGGCGAGCCCGAGCGTAGCCGACCTGCGATTCTCCGACACGTGTTGTCATTCTAACTTCGACAATCAAAGGGCTGTGCTACCTTGCAAGCTCCATGAGGCGGATGCCCGCACGCCTGCCCGCCAGCGAGCCGCCCCGCCTCCTGGTCGTCGTCGATACGGAGGAGGAGTTCGACTGGAGCGCTCCCTTCGATCGCGAAGCGACGAGCGTCGAGGCGATGGCTCATCAGGGGCGAGCCCAGGAGGTCTGTGCAGGCTACGGCCTCGCACCGACCTACGTCATCGACTATCCGGTCGCGAGCCAGGACGCCGGCTACAAACCGCTCGCCGACTGGATCGCCGACGGCGCCGCAACCCTCGGCGCGCACCTCCACCCGTGGGTCTCGCCCCCTTTCGAGGAGCCCGTCGACACGTTCCACTCGTTCCCGGGCAACCTCCCCCGCCCCCTCGAGGCGGCCAAGCTCGAGCGCCTGGGTGAAGCCATCGAACGAGCCTCGGGCGTTCGGCCGACGGTCTACAAGGCCGGCCGGTACGGATTCGGAGCCCACACAGCCTCGATCCTCCAGGAACTCGGCTTCGAGATCGACCTGTCGGCGAACCCACCCTTCGACTACCGAGACGAAGGCGGACCGGACTACACGAACTACCCGGTCGACCCCTTCTGGATCGACGATCGACAACTCCTCGGCATCCCCGGCACTGGTGGCTACGTCGGGTGGCTCGGCGGCGCCTCCCATTCGGTCTACCGTGCCGCCTCAGCCCCGCAGCTCACCTGGAGCCGTCTGCCGGGTGTCCTCTCGAGGCTCCGGGCTGTCGACCGCCTGCGCCTCTCTCCGGAAGGCTACGAGGCCGACGAGATGGAACGGCTCACCCGCGACCTGGTCGATCGCGGCACGCGGGTCTTCACCTTTTCGTACCACTCCCCCTCGCTCTTGCCGGGGTGCACGCCCTACGTACGATCCGAAGCCGATCTCGACGAGTTCGTCGATCGGTTTCGGCGCTACTTCGACTATTTCTTCGGGCGACTCGGCGGAGTGCCGGCGACGCCGCTCGACATCCAACGGACTCTGCTCGAGCAGGAGGCCACTTCGTGAAGGTTCTCGGCATCTCCCCCCTGGACAAGGACGCCACCGCCACACTGGTCGAGGACGGGAAGGTCCTCTTCGCCGCCGCGGAGGAACGCTACAGTCGCAAGAAACAGCACGCCGGCTTCCCCGCCGAGGCGATCACGGCGGCGCTCGACGCGACCGGGAGCCAGGCCTCCGACATCGACCGAGTCGCCTACCCGTTCTTCGCCTGGCAGCGAGAGGTTGCGCTGATCGAGCGCGGCATGCAGGCCGAGGCGAAGCTCGAGGCGCGCAGCAACGGCGATCTACGGGCGGCGCTCCGCGCCGCGGACACCCGAGTCCCCGACCGTGACGGCGAGCTTTTCGGCCTCGCCCACCCGAACCAACGCATGCGCAAGGGCGCACTCAAGGAGTTTGCCTACGCCGCCGCCGGCGCCTCGCCCTGGCTCTCGAAGACGATCGCTCGACGCGGATCGCAGGCCTGGGCACGCGCCGCAGCCGACGCGCACCGCCGATGGAACGAGGAGCTGACCCGATCGCTCAACGATCTCGGCCTCGGCGGGAAGCTCAAGCGTTACGAGCACCATCTCTCTCACGCCGCCAACTCCTACCTGGCGAGCGGTTTCGATCGCGCACTCATTCTGACGCTGGACGGGTACGGCAGCGGCCTCTCGGGCTCCGTCAGCCTCGGCGAAGGCGGCGATATCCGACGGCTTCGAGATTTCCTCTTCCCGTTCTCACTCGGCACCTACTACGAAGCGGTCACCTCATCGCTCGGCTACAACCCGACCCGGCACGGCGGCAAGATTGTCGGCTTGGCCGCCTACGGCGATCCCGAGGTGCTCGGCGACGTGCTGCTGTCGCGCTTCGATCGCTCGGACCCCGGCGATCTGCGCATGCGCCAGAACCTGAACCTCTACTTCTCGCGTCACCTCGCAGCACGCTTCCCGGTCGTCGACGTCGCGGCCGCCTACCAGTACGCACTCGAGGTGGTCGTCGCCGAGATCACCGCCCACTGGGCCAGAGAGACGAGCTGCGACGCAGTTGTGCTCTCGGGCGGCGTGGTAGCCAACGTCAAGATGAACCAGCGCATCCACGAGGCCGAGGGCGTTGCGCGGGTCTTCGTCTACCCGAACATGGGCGACGGCGGCTGTGGCACCGGCGTAGCGCTCCTGGAGTCTCTTTCTGGCAACGCCGGCTCGGCGGTGGACCACGTCTACTACGGTCCCGAGTACGATGATCGCGAGATCGCCGAGGAGCTCGACCGAGAAGGGCTCGAGTACACCAAGGAGCCGAATCTCGCCGCCGAGGTCGCGCGTCTGATCCACGACGGCAAGGTCGTCGCACGCTTCGACGGCAAGATGGAGTACGGGCCGCGTGCGCTCGGAAACCGCTCGATCCTCTACCATGCTCGCGAGCCGCACGTGAATCAGTGGCTCAATCAGCGGCTCGGGCGAACAGAGTTCATGCCCTTCGCTCCGGTGACCCTCTACGAGGAGCGCGGCCGCTGCTACGAGGGGGTCGCCGGCGCGGAGTTGGCCGCTCAGTTCATGACCATCACCTTCGACTGCACCAACTGGATGCGCGAGCACTGTCCGGCGGCGGTTCACGTCGACGGTACCGCCCGACCTCAACTGATTCGCAGGGAGGTCAACCCCGGCTATTACGACATCGTCCACGAGTACCAAAAGCTCTCGGGCATCCCCTGCCTGATCAACACCAGTTTCAACATGCATGAGGAGCCGATCGTGTGCAGCCCTCGCGACGCGATCCGCGCCTTCGTGCGCGGCGACCTCGACGTGATGGCGATCGGCCCGTTCCTGGTGCGGGCGCCCGATCCAGACCAGAGCGATCGTCCTCGCGAATGATGGCCGATCGACCAAGGGCACACCGAGACCCGCCGGCCACCGGCTCGCGGTGGACTCCGAGGTCCCTCCCTCGGAAGCTCGTCGCGGCCTTGTGGCTCGTCCTCATCGGCCTCTCTCCGGCGGTCGGGGTCGCCCAGACGCCGACGTCCGACGTCGAGGCTTTGGTCGGCAGCCTAAGAACTTCGACGCTGGTCTTCGGAGACGCGGTGAGCGTTTCGGATCTTCGGCTCGATGCCGGGCCGGGCGTAATCCACATGCACATCGGCGTCCTGGTCCCGGCCTCGCCGGTCCGGGGGGCGGTCAGGGAGTTCGTCTTCGTCGGGCAAGGCAGCGTCCACCTTCCACCTGCCGACGCTCTCGAGGCGCAACAGCTGGAGCTGTTCACCGGCCGCGAGGAGGTGCGCGAAGAGATCATCTCCGGCGTCCTGGTCGTTGCCGACGACCCCGCCGCCCAGGGCCTGCTCCAACGCGAATCGGTCGACCCACTGTCCACCTCGCTACGGCAGCAGGCGAGTGAACTCTGGAGCACATGGCGCGGTAGCGGTGAACGCCGTCTCCTCCAGATCGAATCGGTACTCGTCGCCGACGCGTTGGGCGACCGCCTCGTCTCCGGCTACTTCTCCGGCTGGTTCGAGAGCACGAGCCTCGGGAAGTTCCTGTACGTCTTCGACCCCTCCGCCTACGAACAGACGGTGGTCGGCCAGTTCGTGACCGTCGAGAGCTCGGAGAAGGAGCGTCGCAAGATCGGTCGCAAGATCGCCAAACAGCAGCGCCGCGGCAGGCTCCTCGGACTCGAGGCGGAGGATCTCGGGCGTTGGGACACCTGGTCCTCCGCGGCACTCCGGAGGGACGGACGGGTCCACTACGGAGGCAGCCCCGCGGACATGCTGCACTACGTCATCGACGTCTCGGTCGCCCCTCGATCCCTGGAACTCGAAGCGACGGCCAGACTGACCTTTCAGAGCAGAATCGGCGGCGCCAGATGGTTACCGCTGGAACTCCAGGGCGACCTTCGAGTCACAGCGGCACGAGAGGCGAGCGGCGCCGAACTCGCGTTTCTTCAACAGGGCGATCAGCTCTCGGTCTTCTTGTCCGAGCCGACCGAGCGCGGCGCCGAGATCTCGATCGAAGTCGACTACAGCGGCGTCCTGGTCGAGGAGGTGGAAAGGGCACGCATTCTCACCGAGCCGCTCGGTTGGTATCCACGCGCCGAGGTGACCGACCGAGCGACCTTCGACGTGACGGTGCGGTGGCCGGACCGGTACGACCTGCTCGGCTGCGGCAGGGTCGTCGACCGGGGCGCTTCGAAGAAGCAGCGTTGGGAGCGACGACTGATCGACCGTCCGGTGCTCGGTTTCACCTTCGAGATCGGTCGACTGGAGACGATCACCACAGACGCCGGTGGGACCCCGGTGACCCTCGGTCTCGACCCGCTGTCCAAGTCCCTGATCGAGCCCGAGACCCGCCAACAGATTCTCGAGACTCTGGCCGAGTCGCTCCTCTACTACGAAGAGGTCTTCGGTCCGTATCCCTTCGACGAGTTGGTCGCGATCTCGTCTCCGAGAGCTTTCTCCCAGTCCCTACCGGGCTTCATCACCCTGTCGACCGCGGCCATCTCCGACAACGTCTGGCTCCGCCTCCTGCGAGGCAACGACGGGCGAGCCGTGGTCGCCCACGAGGTCGCCCACCAGTGGTGGGGCCACGTCATCGGATGGAGCGGCTATCGCGACCAGTGGCTGAGCGAAGCGCTGGCGCAGTGGTCGGCCCTCGCGTTTGCTCGTCACCACCTCGGGTCGAGAGCCGCGGGACCGCTTCTGGGTTGGAAGCGTTCACTCCAGGCGACGACCAAAGACGGACGGCCGGTCGAGTCCATCGGGCCGATCGTGATGGGGGTTCGACTGGACTCGAGCCGTTCGCCGCAAGCGTACTCGGCCATCGTCTACAACAAGGGCGCCGTCGTCATGGACACGTTGGCGAAGAGCTTTGGCGACGAAAACTACCTGCGTGTGCTCGCCGCCCTGGTCGAAGGTCTCGATGGCCACGATCTGACCACCGAGGACTTCCTGAGCGCCGTCGAGCGCATCACGGGCACCAACCTCGAGGCGTTCGCAAAGCAGTACATCCTCGGTACCGGCATGCCGGAGGTGTTGTACGACTACTCCGTCGAGCGCACCGATGGCGGCTGGAGCATCGTCGGCAAGGCGGAACAGGTCGCCGCCTTCCGCATGCGCTACCGAGCGGTCGAGGCTGGCGGCGCCTACTTATTGGCGCGCGAACGGATCGATCTCCTGGATGTCTCCAATTCCCATCTGACGGTGCCGGTCCAGATCGGCGTTCTGGATCCCTCGAAGGCGGTCACCTCCGCCCAGAAAGAGACCGGAAACGTCGTGCTGGTCACCACGCTACAACTCACCGGCGCGGAGACGCCCATCGAGCTGGACCTCGAGCACGAACCCAAGCAGCTCTGGCTCGACGGGCTCTCCGAGGCGCTCGCCACCTTTGTCAACGGCAAGAGCCAACCCAAAGAGGCCTCGTATCACCGAGCGCTCCAGCTGGCCGCCTCGGGCGAGGCGTCGCGAGCCGAGCCGGAGTTTTTCCGCGCGCTCTCGATCGACTCGGCATCAGGACCGAACTTGCGAGGGGACACCGCCTCCGAGAAGGAGGCTCTCCTCTGGGGTCTGCGGACGGACTCGAGGATTCACTACTCGCTCTGCCGGCTCTACCTCGACCAGGGGGCGGTCGAGCAGGCGGAGGACGCTCTCGAGCTGGGCAACGACTTCGATCGGAGAGCGGACAAGGCAAGCCTCAGAATCGTCCGGCGTCCGGCATCCGCCGAAGTACTCGAAGCCCGTATCGCTCTTCGCCGCGGCCGACTCGAACGCGCGTACGACCTCTTGAATCGGGTCGTGCGCAAGAAGCGGCGTATTGCGAATCAGGAAGCGCTCTTGGCGCTCGCCATCGCGGCTCGGGCGACCGGCCGAGACCAGGTCTTCGCCGAAGCGCTCGAGCTCGCCGAGGCGAAAGGGGCGGACGTGTCTGCGCTCGCCGCCCTCGCGTCGAACTGAGCGACGAGCGCGAGATCGCTCTGTCGGCGCCAGCCGCCGCTCCCCCCTGTGAAGGGCGCAACTGCGAGCAGGCCGACACTCGCCTTAGCGTGTTCCCGCGCCTCTGGGGGGAGGAAGCGGGCAGCGCATGCGAACCAAGGCGACAACCAGCTCGAACCAGCTCTGCGCACTCGCCTGCGCCCTCCTCCTCGCCCCTCTCGTCCAGCCCCTCCACGCGGAGCTGCCTGGACAGATCTCCACCCACCCGGCCTATCCGGCCTTCCTCTTCTACCACCAGGGCGGCCCGTTCTTCATGGCCGGCCCGGGCGACCCCGAGGGCTTCCTGTTCCGGGGCACCCAGAACGCGGACGGCACGCGTGACGGCGACCAGCAGGCCCTGCTCGACAAGCTGATCCCTACCGGCGCGAACTCGATCTACCTGATGGCGGTGCGCTCGCACGGTGGCGACGGCGACGCCACGCAGAACCCGTTCATCGACAACGATCCAACCCTCGGCCTGAACGAGGCGGTACTCGACCAGTGGGAGGACTGGTTCTCACAGATGGACTCTGCGGGGGTCACCATCTTCCTCTTTCTCTACGACGACGGCTCGTCGATCTGGCAGACGGGGGACGCGGTCGGCCCCGAGGAGGCCGAGTTCATTCACGCCCTCGTCGATCGTTTCGAGCACCACCGCCACCTGATCTGGGTGGTGGCCGAGGAGTACCAGGAGCGCTTCTCACCGACGCGCGTTTCGGCGATCGCCGCCGAGTTCAAGGCCGCGGACGATCACGACCACCCGGTCGCAGTGCACAAGCTGTCGGGCCTCTCCTTCGACGAGTTTGCCGACGATCCGGCTCTCGATCAGTACGCGATCCAGTACAACGTCACCAGCGCCCAGCAGATTCACGACGGCCTTGAGATCGCCTGGAACGAGGCGCTCGGGCGCTACAACCTAAACATGTCCGAGGCGGCGGACTGGGGCGCGGGCGCCGTTTCGCGCAAGAAGGCGTGGGCCGCCGCGACCACCGGCTCTCACGTGATGGTCTACCAGATGGATATCGCGTCGAGCGCAATCGCCGACATGGAAGATCTCGGCCGGCTGCGAACGTTCATGGAGAGCACCGACTTCTACACCATGGAGCCACGCGACGATCTGGCGACCGGTGACACCGACTACGTCCTCGCGCGTGAAGGCAAGTCGTACATCGTCTACGCCGGTTCCGGGTCGGCGGCGCTCGGGCTCCAGGACTTCTTCGCCGGCACCTACGATCTCCGCTGGCACGACATCCCGTCCGGTTCCGAGATCGTGCAAGAGGGTGTCCCGCTCGATGCGGGCGCCCAATCGTGGACGCGTCCTGCGGGAATCGGGTCCGAGACCGCGGTTTACGTTCTGCGTACAGACGGCCCCAACGATCGGCCGGTGGTCGTCGACCAGACGGTCTCCACCGCCACCGATCAACCGTTGGACCTCGCTCTCGGGTTCCTGGACCCCGACGGCCCCGGGCCCTACACCTACACGGTCGAAACCCATCCGAGCCACGGAACGCTGAGCGGTGCGGCGCCGGAGCTGACCTACATACCGAACCCCGGCTTCACCGGCGTCGACGAATTCACCTGGAACGTCGACGACGGGATCGACTCCTCCGCTGCCGCGACGGTCTCGATCGGTGTGAGCTTCAACGCTCCGCCCACAGCGACCGACTTCACGATCACCGGCGCGATCGACAGTCCCCTCTCCGTGCCGTTCAGCGAGCACGCGAACGACGCCGAAGGGGATCCCCTGTCGTTTGTCGTCGCGACGCCGCCGACACACGGCGAGCTCGTCCTCCAGAGCGGCCTCTGGATCTACACACCCGACCCGGGCTTCAGCGGCGTCGACACCGCTCTGTGGCAAGCACATGACGGCGTCTCGCTCTCCGACGCAGCCGAGGTGAACTTCTCGATTCAGCTCCCCCTGTTCGCCGACAGTTTCGATCGGGCCGACTCCGGCAACGTCGGCAACGGTTGGACCGAGGTCGAAATCGACGGCGATGCACTCGTCGAGTCCCAGGCCCTCGCCTTCGACGCGCTCGACGAATCGGAGCGACCACTCGTCCGGCGCAACTTCGCCCGTCAGCGAACCGGCGTGGTGACCTGGCGCTTCGACTTCGGCTTCCGGCGGACCGGCTCCGAGGGGATCTACGCCTTCCACATGCAGCTGGGAGACGGCGAGCTCATGTCGGACGGCTCTCCGGACCGGGCCGGGGTTGCGGTCAACCTGCTGTGGGGCGGGCCGACCGCAGGCTTTTCGGATCACGAGCGTCTCGGCGTAACCAGAGACGGAGCGGTGACGGAGCTGGCGCCGCTGAGTGGCGAGCACGCCCTCGAGGTGGTCGCCGACCTCGACGTCGGCACCTTCTCACTCACCATCGACGGCGCAGCGGTTGCACTGGACCTTCCGTTCGACGACGCGGTGGAAGTCAACACCGTGCGGTTCTACGCCGATAACCTGAACTCCCAGAACTTCCTCGACCGCTGGATCGATGATTTGTGGATCGAGGCGCCGTGCAGCGCTCCCGACGGCTTCGAGCTGACGCTCGCCGACGACTACGTGACGACGATCGAGTCGTACGAGGTCTGCAGCACCCTCACCGTCGGACCGGACTGGACCGTGGGCCCGGGTGGCGACGTCACGCTGAAGGCCGGCGAGCGGGTGAGCCTTGGAGACGGAACCTCCATCGACGTCGGTGGCCAGCTGGTAGTCGGACATCCCTAGCGGACACTGAATCGGCGCTCGACGGTCGTCCGGTTGCCCTGGAGATCCCGCACACTGACCGTCACTTTCGCCGCCTCGAGACCAACCAGCGGGCGCCCAAGCTCGATCTCCCAGACGTGGTCGCCGAGCGGTCGGAGCCGTCCGGAGAGCTCCTCGCCGGGCGCCTGGCCGGCAACCGGAAAACTCGCGATGACCGAGAAGCTCTCGGGATCGAGGCCCGAGTAGGCGTCGAAGGCGGCCACGCGAATGGTCTCGACGGAACCGACGTTCTCGCCCGCTCGAGGTGCGCTCACTTCGAGCGTCGGTCGGAGGTCGTCGAGGTAGAACCCCCACGCCTCGGCGCCCCGCTCGCGCCCCGAGTCGATCGGCGCCCCCAGGTCGATCCAACGCGCGAGTGTCCGTTTCTCGGCCTCGGTGAGCTCAGGGGCCGACCCCGGGGGTGGGCAGATACGGCCGTCGAAGTCCAGGTCGGCGGCATTGGCGTCAGCTCCCGCCGGCAGCGTCGTGGGGTCTCCGGGCACCAGCTCCGTCGGATGATCGTCGTTTGTCCAGCCGTCGAGACGCTCCCCGAAGACCTTCCACGTAAGGAGGCTCCGACGGCTCTGGAACTTTCGGATGTAGCGTGAAGCGTTCGGCAACCGCCACTTGCGACCGCGAATGATCGGCGAGTGCCCCCAGCGCGCGTGCCGATCGTCCGCCAGCCGGAGGTAGTCGCCCGGCAATTCTTTGCCGCGATCGCCGTAGAGGGCGCGGTCGTCGAGAACGAGATTCCCGGGCGGCGGGGACGCGCCCTGCCGGTGACACGAAACGCAGCTCCGCTCGAGGATCGGGCGGATGTCGCGGTAGAACTCGGTATCGACAGCCGGCGTCTCACGCAGATCGATGGTCGGCCTCCCGCTCTCGTCGAGATCGCCGAGAAGCGGCGTCTCCAGCGCGAGGTCTCGAATCGGATAGTCGTCGCGCGACGCCGCGGTGCCTTCGAAAGCCAGCGGCTCGTCGCCGTGCGCGTGGCAGCCGCCGCAGTCGGCGCGCACCTCGCCCGGCCGTACCTGATGCCAGGTCTGCGAGATGTTGAGCGCCATGCCGCGGCGATCCAGAGTCTGGAACGTGAACGGTGTATCCGCAGGGATCCGTGCGAGGAAGCTGGTGTCGGGATCGCCCACGGCGTCCCGCGGCTCACGGCCATTTGCGTCGAACTTGCGTAGCGGAACCTCACCCAAGACCCGAAGCCGCTCGTTTGCGTGGCTCGCGTAGTGTCGACCCTCGCCCGGCCCATAGCTGCGATGGGTGTTGGGCTCCATCGACACGATGCGCACCGCCCAGATGTCCTCGTCTCGATAGAGCCCGGCGTCGGCGCCCTGCACGAGCCAGTTGGTGTTGCGACCGTTGGCGGCGGTGTTGAACGGCTCGAGTCCGTCGAACGTTCGCGCCTTGTCGTTGCCGGGGAAGGTCCCCCGACGGTAAAAGCTCGAGGTGCCGATCAGCCCGAACGGCGTCCCGGGCTCCAGTGCCGAGTGAGCGCTGCCGTCGTTGGGGAGCCACGGCAGGCGAGCCGGCTCCTCGACCCCGTAGACCCCGGCGTAAGGCACAACCGCACGCGGCCAGGCCTCGTTGTAGCGCGGGTCGTTCTTGAGCTCGACCAGTTGATCGGGGCTCTCGACCGGAGCGCCGAGCGGAATCCGGTAGATGCCGCTGTCGTAGGCGGGCAGCTGGACGCCGCCCCGGTGGTTTGCCGGTCCCGGCGAGTACGCAACGAGGAGATCGCCTCCCGGAGCTGCCGAAGGATGGGTGAACTTTCCGACCCGTCGACCGTCGGGCCCCTCCGGCGCTTCGGCGTCGTCCGAGTGCGTCATCGGCGTGAGCGAGACGAGCCCCAGCGGGGTGAACGGCATACGGAACGGCGCCTCGAAGCCGGTCCTCTTGGTGCGTGCGATCTCGGGATTTCGATCGAGCGCCGCCGGGTGAAAGGCGATCTGGCCAGGTTTCGGAAGCGGAAACCGGTAGATCGCCCCGAAGCCGTTGTTGTTCAGGTTGTAGTAGTCGACGAAGGCGATGTCTCCGCCGGAGAGCTGCGTCATGAAGTGAAACGCCTGCGCCTCGCGGAACGCGCTCACCAGGGGGCCCCAGTAGCGCCCATCCGGCTGAATGTGCCAGATGGCCCAGTTCCTGCGATCGCGCAAGCCCTGGTTCTCGTGCGACCCGAACATCAGCCGGCCGTCCATGAGTACCGTCGGGTGAAGCGCGCTCGACAGAGACATGGGTGCGATTGGCGTCACGTTCGAGCCGTCCTCGTCCATCACGAAGAGCTGGAGCGTCGGACTGGTGTACCCCTTGGGGGGCTCGAAGCCGTTGCGATTGCTGGTGAAGGCGATCTTGCCGCCGGGCAGCGGACACGGCCCCGAGTTGATGACGCCGTAGCCGAGGCGGTTGTAGCCCGGCGCGGGATCGAGCGGGTTCGACTCGTCCCAACGCCCGGCGCCGGTGTTGGGGGTGAACTCGCCGAAGGTCAGCTGCTCGATCGCTCGCGACGACAGGTGGATGCGGAAGATATCCGCGCCGTCCATGGGTAGATGCTGGCGCTGGCGATTCAAGCGCTCGGGGCGCAGGTCCGGAAAGTAGCTGTAGTAGACCCATTCGGCGTCGAAGGAGATGTACGGGTCGGTGACCGCGCCGTCTCCCCCCTCGACCAGGACCTCCTCGGAGCCGTCGGGGTGTAGGAGCATCAGGTCGGCGCCCGGCTCCATGCGCGCCGGGTGGAAGACCTCGGGCCAGATCGTGTTCTGGTCGTCGCCGTGCCGAGGCATGCGAACGTAGACCAGGTCGTACTCCGTCGACACGGGCTGCGCCAGCGATGCGACCTCGAGCTCCGACTCCGGTTGTCGCCGCGAAAGGACCGCCACCAGGCCCGCGACGAGGGTCAGGAGAAGAAGGAGCCAGAGGAGTCTGCGACCGCCGCGAGGCACAAATTCAGTATACCGACGGCTCGGCCGCACGCCCTGTGAAGTCGATCGCCCCTTCGGCTACCAGACTCCTGGTACGAACCTCGCAGTGCCCTGGAGGGATGGTAGTTTCACGCCATCTCATGTTCGGCGGTGTCGCTCCCGACCCGCACATCTCGTTCAATCCGGCCCAGGGAGGCAAAACATGTTCAGAAAACTACTCGTCACCTCGTTCGCCCTCGTCGTACTGCTCGCCGCGCTCGCCACCCCGGCGCTCGCCGGCTCCGAGTCCGGCGGCGGCTACTTCACCTTCTACTCCGAGGGCGGCAAGATCGGGAACCGCTTCGTGGAGTGGATCTGGGCACCCAAGTACTTCGCCGGCGGCATCAACTACTCGCTCTACTTCCTCTGCACACGGACGGACAGCCAGGGCAGCCTCGTCGGCAAGAACAAGGTCACGATGAAGAGCATCGCCTTCCTCGGCACCGACTCGAACCTCCTCCTCGAGTTCAAGAACCAGAAGCGCAAGCTGAACAAGTTCCACAGCAGCGGCTATCTGGGCGTAAACGTTCCGGACATGGCCGCGGTCGCAAACGACGACTTCGTCCTCTCTTCAGTGCAGTTCTCGATCAAGGGATCGGCCGATCCCGGCGACGTGGTGACCTGCAAAGCCGAGGTCAACGAGACGACCGCTTCAGGCAGGGTCGCGCCCAAGGTCAAGCCGGCGCCCACGAGCTCGATGCTCGAAGCGGTGCGCGAGCTTCCGATTCAGTAGCGCGAGTCGCTTCCCGGGCCGGCTTTTCGAATCGGCCCGGGAGGCCCTCAGGCCTTCTGGGGACCGAGGCGCCGGACCGACTTGGCGGGCACTCCGGCCACCACCGTCGACGGCTCGACCGGCCGATGGACAACCGCCCCCGCCGCGACCACCGACGCTTCGCCGACGTCCGCCATGACGATTGCGCCGGCGCCCACCCAGGCGCCCTCGCCGATCGCCACGTGCTGGTACTCCTGGTCCTGCTCACGGAACGAGGCGCCCGGCGCGGTGCCGTGCTGGCGAGAGCCGCTCAAGACCTGCACGTCGTCGGCGAGCATCACGTCTTCTCCGAGACTGACACGACCGAGGCCACAACGCCGGCCGATGTAGACCCCTTCTGCAACTCGGGCCTTCGGCGTCGAGAAGGCGCAGAGCCAACCGAAGTACACGTCTCGTCCGCAGCTCTCGAGGGTGCTTCTATAAAAGGCCTGGCGCGAGTAGAGACCACGTAGACCCGGAATCCGCCCGACCCCCTCGCTGGCATTGGCGAAGGCCCGGCGCTCGTCGAGGAAGACTCGCGCGACTCGATAGATCAGAAGTCGAGGCAAGATCCCGACAAAGACCAAGGCTTGCAGTAGCCGCTTGGAGACCCTCTGCGCGGCCGAGCGCGGCTCGTCGACAACCCGATGAATCTCGGTCGTCTGCTCGGAGAGCTCGTCTCTCGAGTCGTAACTCACGTGGTCCTCTCTGCGCGGCCCAGTGCAACCTCGTAGATGCCTCGCATGGTCTCCATCCGCGTGTGCATGCTGTGTCGCTCTTCGATCGTGCGCCGGGCGCTCCGCCCCAAGGCTGCCGCCAGGCCTCCTTCCGTCACGACCCGCCGAAGCGCCGAAGCGATCTGATCGGGCGCCTCGGGCTCCACCAGCAGCCCGTTCTCGCCGTGTTCGATGAGTTGCGGAATGCCAGCGATCGCCGTACTCACCACCGGCAGCTCGAGCGCCATCGCTTCGAGGAGCACGTTCGGGAGACCCTCCTTGCGGCTGCTGAGCGCGTAGATGTCCATGGCACGGTAGAGGTCGAGTGTATCGTCGCGGTAGCCCAGCAGGCGGACCCGCTCCCCGAGCGCGAGCTCGGCCCGGAGCGCCTCGAGCGCGTCGCGCTCCGGTCCCTCGCCGACGATCCACAACTCCAGGTCGAGCCCCTCCGCCACCAACGCGGCCACCGCCCGCATGAGCTGGTCGAAGGCCTTCTCCGGCGACAGCCGTCCGACGGCGCCAATCACGGTACGGTCGGCCGGAATGCCCCCGCGAAGCTTCGAGGCACGAGGCTCGTCGAGCCGCTGGTATTCGTCGGTATCGATCGCGTTCGGCACCAGCCAACAACGCTCGGCCGGCGTGCCGAAGGCGAGACACGTCTCGTAGAGGTCGCGCGACACGCAGATCACGTGCTCGTAACGCCGCACCAGATACCGGTCGAGGGCGTAGTAGGCGGCCGTCTTCCAGCCACCCTGTACGCCCCAGCCGTGGACTGTGGTGACGAGTGCCATGGGATGGCGGCGGCGCAACCGGAGGCCCAGGTAGTTGCTCTTGTAGTCGTGCGCGTGCC
The DNA here is from genome assembly GCA_965212505.1 of Candidatus Multivoradales bacterium. Classification (GTDB taxonomy): domain Bacteria; phylum Acidobacteriota; class Thermoanaerobaculia; order Multivoradales; family JAHEKO01; genus JAHEKO01. The sequence continues at coordinate 1,578,464 of OZ243123.1, read as the reverse complement.
AGATCGCCGGGCGGCGCTCGGCACAGACGCGCGCCAGCTCCGCCTTGGGCCCCCGGTCGAAGGCCCCGCGGTCGTCGATCGCCAACAGCGGCGCCGACCAGCGGTGCGCCATCTCTCGGAGGCGCTCGAACCCGGAGTCGCCGGGAGGCCGCAGGTACGCACACAGCATGGGGTATCCCTGCGACGTGAGGAACCGCGGCGAGTTGAGAATCGTCTTGTCGGGACCTCCCCCAGAACCGCTCACCACCCGCGTGTGGAGGACGAGGTCGGCCATCAGGGAGAGCTCCACAGCAGCGTCTCCAGCTGTTCTGCCTTGCGATCCCAACCCTCGACATCGAGCCGATGCCGGTGGTCTCTCTGCTCGTCGGGAAGCCCCTCCTCGAGCCGCCGGAGTACGGTCCAGCTGAATATCTCAGCCCCGTCACCGATCACGTCACAGCAGTCTCGCCAGTCGTAACAGGCCGGAAGGTCACTCACGACCACCGGTTTGCCGGTCGCGAGGTACTCCTTGAGCTTGAGCGGCTGAATGGACCGGGTCGCCTCCATGTCGGCGTACGGCATGATCAGCGCGCCAGCGCGAGCCGCGATTGCCGGCAGACTCTCGAACGGGACCGCGCCGGTCTGCACCACTCGATCGATCTGCTCGAGTTCGGGATCCGGATTGTTCGGCGGACCGATCAAGAGCACCGTGCCGCGCTCGAGCGAACCGGCGAGCGTCCGGATCCAGGAAGTGTCCAGGCGGCGGTCCACAACCCCCCAGAAGACCACCCACGGGAGCTCGTGGCCGTACAGTTCCCGAGGTACCTCGCCCTTGCCGCCCGCCCACAGCCATCGATCAACGCCGTGGGTAATGAGCGTCGACTCTCGCCCCATTCCAGCAATTCGCTCCACCAAGTTGTCACTTACGGCCGCAATCAGGTCCACTTTCTCCACCAACTCCCGCTCCATGCTCTCGAGTGTCGAGCGGTCGAGCCCCGGCCAGGCGGCCAGATCGTCCACGCAGTAGTACACCCACCGGGCGACGGGCAACCTACCGACCAGGTCGGCAACAATCGGCACGGTGGTCACACCAATCGTCTGGTCGAGTCGCGGGACGTTCGACCGCATGGCACGGCCGAGCAGTATGCGGTTCGCCCAGCGGGTCTTGCTGGAAGCGAAGCTCGGCCACATCACCGGATCGACCACCCGGGGGTTGGGCTCCTCTTCCGGCTCCGGCGAGCGGCGGGACCAGCCACGCAGCTTCTCGATCCCCCGCCGCAGGGTGAGCAGATCGAAGCGCGGCGGCCGAGTGCCGATGGTGTTGAACCAGTGGACCCGATAGCGAGGGAGGAGCTGACGAACCAGGTGCTGGCAGCTCGATGGGTGACGCCCCCAGTCGTCGCTGAAGACGACCAGACCATCCGGGAGCGGCATGCGCGAAGGATACTCATCTTTTCTCGCCGACCGAAATGGAGGCTTTCGCACGCGCCAGAGCGACACGTCGCTACAATGCTCTTCGGCAGATGACCACCCTCCTGGTCAGTGAGATCTTTCCCCCGAAGATCGGCGGTAGCGGGCGATGGTTCTGGGAGCTCTACACCCGCCTTCCGCGCGATCGCTACGCCATTGCGGCGGGCTCCGACCGTGACGCCGCATGTGTCGACGACTCGACGGATCTCGCGGTCGATCGGATCCCTCTCTCCTTCCCGACCCGATTCCTCAGACCGTCGAGCTGCGGGCCCTACTGGGAAGCGGCCCAAGCTCTCACCCGCTCCGTGCGAGAGCGTCGAGTCCGCTGGCTCCATGCCGCCCGCTGCGTGCCCGAGGGACTGCTAGCGGCTGCGGTCGCCGAGTGGTGCGGTATTCGGTACGCCTGCTACGCACACGGCGAAGAGGTCAATCTCTCGAATCGCGAGCCGGTACCGCCCTGGCACGAACGCCGCGTCTACGGCAGCCGCGAGCTGGGGTGGATCGTCTCCACCGTCCTCAGGAATGCGTCCTACATGATCGCCAACAGCGACAACACGGCATCGATCTTGACCGACCGATGGGGACTACCCGAGACCCAGGTGCAACGGGTTCACCCGGGAGTCGATACGGCGCGCTTCTCGCCGAGAGACCGAGACTCTGCAGTGCGCGAACGCCTCGGCTGGGGCGACCGGCCCGTGCTGCTCACCGTCGGCCGGCTTCAGCGGCGTAAGGGACACGACACCGTCATCGCCGCCCTGCCCGAGCTGCTCCGCGCGGTTCCGGACGCCCTCTACGCGATCGTCGGCGGCGGTGAGGAGCTCGACCGGTTGCGCGAGCTGTCCCGAACGCTGGGGGTAGAGGACGCCGTCTCCTTCCTCGGGGAGATCGGCGACGATGAGCTGGTCGACTGCTACCGGCAGTGCGATCTGTTCGTGCTTGCGAACCGCGAGATCGACGGCGACATCGAGGGGTTCGGGCTCGTCCTGCTCGAGGCGCAGGCGTGTGGGAGACCGGTCGTCGCCGGCGACTCGGGCGGTACACGAGAGACCCTCGATCCGGGCACGACGGGCTTCCTGGTCGACTGTGGCGGCCCGGCAGAGCTGGCCTCGCTCCTGTCAGAGCAGCTGGCCGACCGCAACCGTCTCGACGGCATGGGAGCCGCCGCCCGCCGTTGGGTCGAGAGCTACTTTGATTGGGATGCGTCCGCTCGACGCGCTGCGGAGGTCTTCGCACGATGGCCGTAGACGCCCTCCGCGTCGGCTTCGCCCTCCACTCGATGGGCGTCGCGGGCGCCGAAGTTCTGGTCGCTGAGATCCTGAAGCGCGCCGGAGACGAGATCGAGCCGACAATTCTCTGCCTCGACGAAGTCGGCCAACTGGGAGAGACGCTGCGTGAGCGAGGCGTCGAGGTGCTTGCCCTCGGCCGCCGAGCCGGCCTGGACCTTCGACTGCCCGGACGGATCGCGCGCCTGGCCACCGCTCGCCGGCTCGATCTGATCCACGCTCATCAGTACACACCCTTCTTCTACTCTGCGCTCGCGCGGATGCGCCCGGGCAGCAGCTTCCGACTGATCCTCACGGAACACGGCCGCCACTTCCCCGACGTCGTCTCGTGGCGCCGCCGTTGGGCAAACCGATGGCTCCTCGACCGCCAGGCGTCCGCCATCACCGGCTGTTCCGACTTCAGCCGACGCGGCCTGGCCGAGGTCGACGGCTTTTCAGCGGAACGGATCGAGCTGATTCCGAACGGCGTCGAACTCGGACGCTACGGAGAGCCCCCGGGCGCAGGGCTGCGCGCCCGGCTCGGCCTGCCCGAAGAGAAAATTCTGGTCGCCTGCGTGGCGCGCTTTCATCCGGTCAAAGATCACGCGACGCTGTTGCGCGCCTTCGGGAGGGTCGCTGGCGAACGCGAGGATGTCGAGCTGGTTCTGGCCGGCGACGGGGAGCTGCGCGACGAGCTCCGAGCCCAGGCGGCGGCACTCGGCGTCGAAGACCGCGTCCACTGGCTCGGCGTCCGCCGCGACGTACCCGAGCTCCTCCGAGGCGTCGACATCTTCTGCATGACGTCAGTCAGCGAGGCGGCTTCTCTGACGGTGCTCGAGGCGATGGCGTCTCGGCTCCCGGTAGTGGTGACTGCGGTCGGCGGCAACCCCGAGCTCGTTCGAGACGAAGTCGACGGGCGGCTCGTGCCCCGCGGCGACGACCGAGCGGCGGCAGCCGCGATCCTCGACCTCTGTGACGACGCCGAGCTCGCGCGCTCGGTGGGCGAGGCGGGTCGACAACGCGTCGAAGCGGTCTTCGACCTCGAAGTGACCCTCGACGCCTACCTCGCTCTGTACCAAAGGGTCGCCCGGGGGGCGGATCTTTGACGAAGAAGCTGGCGCTCGCTGGCGTTTCGTTGGTTTTGAGTCTCCTGCTCGCGGAGGTGGCGCTGCGCGCCCTCGGTTATTACGGCGTACGCGGCGCCGACATCGAAAAGCTCCAGCTGGTGGACGATCCGGTGGTCGACTATCGGCGCGTTCCGGGGCTCTCGTGGATCGAAAACAACCTGCGCTACGACATCAACTCGCGTGGGTGGCGTGATCGCGAGCACACGTTCGAGAAACCGGCGACCACCTATCGAATCCTCTCCGTCGGCGACTCGGTGACCAACGGCCACGGCGTCAACGTCGGAGATATCTACACCAAGCAGCTGGAGACGTTCCTCGGCCAGAACCCGCCCCGCAAGCTCGACTTCGAGGTTGTGCTCGTCACCCAGGGGGCGCTCAACACACAGCAGGAGGTCCACCTGGTCGAGGTCGAGGGACTCGACTACGACCCGGATCTCATCGTCGTCGGGTATGTGCTCAACGACCCCGCCGAAGGTGCGAGTCTGGGACGCGACCGGCAGCGCGCGACCGAGCGCAGCGCTCTGGCGCGACTCAAGGGGCTCGGCGAGCGCTCCAGCATTGTGCACCTCAGCTACCGCACGATCCAGCAGCTCGGCTGGCTCGCGCGCCGCACGCTCGGCCAGGCGGAGGTCGCCGGCTACGCCACCGACGACTACTTTGCCCGCCTCCACCGCCAGCCGCACTCCTGGCAGCGCGTCACCGAAGCCTTCGACCGCCTCGCCCAACTGACCGCCGAGCGCCAGCTGCCGGTGCTGCTGGTGATCTTCCCGGTGTTCTACGAACTCGAGACCTACGCCTGGGCCGACGTCCATGCCCAGGTCGCCGAAGCGGCTGCAAGTCGCGGTTTCCTGGTGCTCGACCTGCTCGAGACCTACCGAGGCCACGACCCCAACGACCTACAGGTCGTTGAGGGCGACCACGTTCACCCGAATCCTCTCGGTCACCGACTGGCCGCCGAGGCGATCGATCGCTTCCTGAGAGAAACGCTGTGGCCAACCGAGCCGCTCTAGTCCGCGCCGGGCGACCCTGGGGGCGTCGGAAGCCAACGCCCGGCGGCGACGCCCGCGACCAGGAAGAGATACGGCAGCATCGGCAGCCGGCTCCGGTAGTAGGCGTCGACACCGAAGAGCGCCATGCCGGCTCCGAAGTAGGCGATCGTGAGCAGCACGAGCAGGGCGAGCGGCCGGTGTTGCGCGCGCGCCACCAACATCCAGAGTCCTGCGATCGCAAGCAGCAACGTGGCGATCGCGTGAGCCACCTGCCAGGCGAACGCTCCGACGAGCGCAAGTTGGTTCGAGAAGAGGCGCCCGAAGGCTTCCGGATCGAAGCGAACGAGTCGCTCGAGGCCCGGCGGGGTCCACTCTCGCCCGTGCAACGCGGCCAGGTTGCCGACGTTGTGCGAAATGCTCCCCTTGACGAGACCGAGGAGACTCGAGGCGACCAGGGACCGCGGGTAGCGCCCCAACAGTTCGGGCACCGAGGCCCGGAGCCGCTCGTCCATCTCGGGGATCGACGCATCACTCAGCCAGGGATTCTGCGCTTCGAGCAGCGTGGGCAGGTGGTACTCATCGGCGATCCGGCGCTGCGCTTCGGCCCGCGAGACGCCGTGGTGCAGCTGATAGGCGCCCGCACCGGCCATGTAGACCGTGCCGACCGCGTCGACGCTGCTGACCTTGGCGACACCGAAGAGCGCCTGATTCCGACCGATCCACGCTCCCACGAGAACGATCGACGGAAGGAGCAGCAGCGCGGCGCCACGGAAGCCCGCAAGCCAGCTCACGCGCCGCCCCAGCAGGAGGAGCGTTGCACCGGCGAGGACAACGGGCAGATAGAGGCCCGCCGGCCGGGTCAGGGTGGCGAGCGCAAGTGCCAGTCCCGCGGCCGCAAATCCCCAGGCACTTCGTTCCCCCTCCCCGTCCGGTGGCACCAACCGGGGCAAGAGCAGCGCCAGGCCGACGACCGTCAGCGAGCTGAAGAGCGGCTCGGTGAGAGCGCTGAAGTTGTACGTCGCCGCCATCAGGTCCGTGGCCGCCAACGCCCCGGCCCAGAAGGCGACCCGGGCGCCGAAGTAGGTGCGCGCGAGTTGGTAGATCAAGAGCACAGCGAGCGCCTGGACGAGCGCCTGCGCGAGATAGATCAGCCACGGCCCCGCCAGCAGATCCAGAACGCCGGCCAGCACCGGGTAGACCGGCGTCCGCAGGAAGTCGGGCGAGTAGGGCGGCGCGTCCATCCGCGAGTAGTGCCCCTCGAGCAGCAGATTCCGCCCGAGCTGCACGTAGTGACGGGCGTCGGGGCTCTCGTTGAGCGTGAAGTCACCGAGGTAGGCCGGGTTGCGTAGGACAATCCCGGCGAGAACGGCGAAGTTCAGCGCCAGACAGACGGCGACCCACCGCTGTGCGGAGGGGATGCGCTCCAGTCGGTCGAGCGCGGATCGAATCTGCATCAAGGGTCGGTGTGTCGGGAACGACCGTGGCATTATAGCGGCGCCTCCGGCATGAGCGCCCATTCCACGCCACTGATCCTCCAAACCCTGGAGCCTCCCGAGGGAGCGCGGACAGGCGAACCGGTCACCTGCGGCGTGCCGTGGCCGGAAGGTGCCCTGCTCGACGCTCGCGCGCTCCGACTCGTCGGCGCAGACGGTCGAGAGCAGCCTCTCCAGGCGCGAGCCTTGGACCGTTGGCCCGACGGCAGTGTCCGCTGGTGCCTGGTCGATTGGCTCGCAAGTTCTGCCGACTCGCCACAACTCGTCGTCGGCACAGTTCCCGACCGCGAGCCGTCGTCGCCCCTCTCCGCTCGCGAATCGGAGGACGGCACCTGGGTCGTCGACACCGGCGTCGCGAAACTCGCGCTCCGCCCGGGAGGGAACTTCCCGTTCGACTCGGTCGTGGTGGACGGCGCACCGGTGATCGAGGCCACTCGAAGCGGACTGGTCGCGCGCGATGACGCCGGTTGCGTCTACCAAGCGAAGGTCGACACGTTGCGCTTGGAAGAGGCAGGACCGGTGCGGGTAGCGCTCCGGGCGAACGGCTACCTCGTCGCACGGGGCGGCTCGCGCCTCCTCGACCTGGAGGTGCGCCTCCACTTCTTCCACGAGAGCGCGGTCGTACGCACCGATGTCGCGATCACCAACCCCCGGCCCGCCGGGCACCCGGGCGGAATGTGGAGTCTCGGCAACGACGGCTCGATCTACCTACGCGACCTCTCGCTGTCGCTGGCTCTGCCGGCTCGCGACGACCGAGCCGAGGTGCGGCTCTCAGAGCGCCCGGGCGTACCGCTGACCCCGAGCGAAGGGCCTTACGAGCTCTACCAGGCGTCGAGCGGTGGCGAGAACTGGCAGAGCAGCGCTCACGTCGACCGCTTCGGCGAGATCCCCATGCCCTTCTCCGGCTACCGGCTTCGTCGCGGTGAGGGGGTCGAGAACGGCGACCGGGCAACACCGATCGCTCAGGTTCACGGCGGAGGATCGAGCCTCGGGGTGTCCGCCCCAGAGTTCTGGCAGAACTTCCCCAAGGCGCTCGAAGCTGGCCCCTCCGGGGTGATTCTGCGGCTCTTCCCACACCAACAGGAGAGCTGTCACGAGCTTCAAGGGGGCGAGCGCAAAACACACACCTGCTATCTGAGTTTTGCTCACGACCACATCTCGGAGAGCGAGCTGGAGTGGACGCGAAATCCCACGATCGCGCACGCATCGCCCGAGTGGTACGCCGCCAGTGGAGCCGTCCCTCACCTCACCCCGGTCGGAGCCGACTCCAACGCCGGCTACATCTCGCTCGTCGGGCGCGCCCTCGACGGTGGCGACACCCTGGAGCGCAAGCGCGAACGAGTGGACGAGTACGGATGGCGACATTTCGGCGACGTCTGGGCCGACCACGAGGCAGCACGCCACGAGGGGGCGACCCCGCTGATCTCGCACTACAACAATCAATACGACATGGTGGGCGGCATGTCGGTGCAGTTCCTGCGCTCTGGAGACGGGCGTTGGCACCGCCAGATGTGTCAGCTCGCCCGCCATGTGGTCGACATCGACGTCTACCACACCGACAAGGACAAGTCGGCCTACAACGGCGGCATGTTCTGGCACACGGTCCACTACATCGACGCCGGCCCGAGCACTCATCGGTCCTACCCACGCGCGGAGGGCGTTCCGGGAGGCGGGCCATCGAGCGGTCACCTCTATGCGGAGGGGCTCTGGCTCTACTACCTGCTCACCGGCGACCCCGACGCACGCGCAGCGGTGATCGGCCTGGGAGACTATGTCGTCGGGGCGGACGACGGGCGACAGACGATCTTCCGATTCCTCGATCGCGGGCCGACCGGCCATGTCAGCAACTCGGGCTTTGATGACTACCACGGTCCGGGGCGCAGCGGCGCCAACGCCATCTCGACGCTGGTCACCGCCCACCGAGCTTCGGGTGACGACCGCTACCTGGAGAAGGCCGACGAGCTCCTCCGTCGCTGCATCCATCCGGAGGACAACCTCGAGGCGCTCGACCTGCTCGACGCCGACCGCAAGTGGTTCTACACGATGTTCCTGCAGAGCCTCGGCGGCTTTCTCGACTACCGAGCCGAGCTCGGCCGCATCGACGAGCACTACGCCTACGCTCGCGCCGCTCTTCTCCACTACGCAACCTGGGCGGCGGAACACGAATACCCCTACCTCGAGAAGCCGGAGACTCTCGAGTTTCCGACCGAAACCTGGGCCGCTCAAGATCTGCGCAAGAGCGAGATGTTCCGGGTCGCCGCTCGCCATGCAACCGGGGAGCTCCGGTCGCGGTTCCTCGAGCGAGCGCGCTTCTTCTTCGACGCCTCGATCGAACGGCTCGAGCGCGAGGAGACGCGCACCTTCACCCGCCCGATCGCCCTGCTGCTTTCGAACGGCTGGCGCCAGGCGTGGTTCGACCAAAACGACGTCGAGCCCGCCCCTCCGTCACTGCGAGAGAGGGTCGACTTCGGTACGCCCGAGCCGTTTGTTTCCCAGAAGCGACGGGCTCTGCACAAGGCGAAGCGTCTGATGGTCGCCGCCTGGGCGGTCGCGGTTCTCGGACTCGGCGCGACCGCCCTCTCCCTCTGGCTTTCGAGGGGCTGACTCGTGCGAGTGAGCGTTCCGCCCATTGCTAGACTCGAGGCGAAATGAGCACTCGCCGCGCCGGGACAACTCTGGCCGTGCTGGTCTCTATCCTGGTCCTCTCCGGCCTGTTGCGGCTGGCCGGGATCGGCAGTGGTCTTCCTCACGTCGTGGGCGTCGACGAGGGCTTCGAGGTCCATCGGGCTCTCAAATTGGGCGCCGGCGAGATCGACTTCGAGCGCGACGCCAAGGGCGGTTTCTTCTACCTCCTCTTCGTCGAGTACGGCGTCTACTTCATCTGGCTCTTCCTGACTGGCCAGGTGAGCTCGCCGACCGAATTCGCCCAGCACTACACCGCCGACCTGACGCCGTTCTGGCTGATCGGCAGAGTCAGCCACGCGATCCTCGGGCTGCTGACCGTCTACGCCACCTACCGACTCGGGCGGCGAGCGTACGGCGAACGGACGGGGCTCTTCGGCGCGGCGGTCGTTGGAGTGTCTCTGCTGCACGTCGCACGCTCCCACTACATCGGGGTCGACATCCCGATGACGCTCCTGGTGGTCCTCGCGTTGGGGCTCGCATACCGCTGGTCGGACTCCGAGGAGCCCGCCCGACCGTGGGCGCTCGGCGCGGTCTTCGGATTCGCCGTCATGACCAAGATCATCGCGCTGGCGGCGCTCGTGCCCATCGCGGTCGCACACTGGCTTCGCCGCCGTGGCGACGGCTGGCTCCAGCGGCTGGCCGCGCCCGAGATCGTGAAGGCGTACGTCGTCTCGGCGGTCGTCTTCGTGGTCGGCAACCCGGGCTTCGTGATCAACCTGCGCAACTTCTTCGGGGAGGCGTTTGCGGCGTTCTTTGGCGTCGGCGTCGAGACGGACAGTCCGGGCTCGAGCGGCACCGCCGGCCCAAACCTCTGGCTCTTCTACCTGCGGGTGCTCCAGGACGACCTCGGTTTCGCCCTCTTCACCCTTGCCCTGGCCGGGGTGGTGCTGGCAATCGTTCGGCGTTCTCGCGCCGACCTGATCCTGCTCGGAGCGCTAGCCGCCTTCTACCTGCTGATCGCGGGTGCGCAGACCTCACATCTCTTCTACCCCCGCTACGCGCTGCCCCTGCTACCGCCCCTGGCTCTGCTCGCCGGACGTCTGCTCGATCGAGCGATGCGCGGACTGCCGTTCGCCGCCCGCGTCAACCGACCGGCCGTCGCTGTCCTCTCGGTCCTCCTCCTCCTCCCGGCCACGCTCCAGTCGGCGGGCTGGCTCGAGACCCACCGACGCCCGGACAGCCGAGTCCAGGCGCGCGGCTGGTTCGAAGAAAACGTCCCACCCGGAACGGCGGTCTTCCTGATCGGCAACCCGCTGGTGGACACGGCGCCCAACCTGTCTTTGCCGCTGCGTAATACCGCCCAGAATCTCGACACGCTCATCCGTTCGGTCGAGGGCGACGAGCCGGCAAAGGCGCAGATCCTCGAGTGGCGAAAGGAGAGCGCCACCGGTGTCCCGTTCGATCTGCGGACCGTCCGGCACTTCGACACCAACCGCTCCCTCGACGACTACCTACGAGACGGGGTCGACTACTTCGTCCTCGACTCTCATCACTTCGAGGCCGCGCGACTCGCACGCGACCGCAAGCACACCGCCGAGGTCCTCGAGAGCCGAGCGGCACTCGCCGATCAGTGCCGCACCGACCCGCGGATCGAAAGGGTCTGGTCGATCGACGCCCGCAAGCGCCGGCTCTCTGGTCCATCGATCGAGGTCTTCCGGGTGTCGGCCGGTTAGAGCCGGCCTCAGATCATGGACACGCGAAACGAGTTCGACGCCAAAGCGAAGGGGTACGAGGGCGGCCGCCTGGGCCGCTGGTACAAGGCGCAAGGCGAGCTGGTTCTCGACGCAGCGCAGCTGCATTCGGGCGACTCGGCGCTGGACGTCGGCTGCGGTACGGGCTGGCTGCTTCGACGGATGGCTCGTCGATATCAGGGGGTTCGTGGACTTGGCCTCGACCTAGCGCCCAGAATGATCGAGCTGGCGCGCGAGCGCACTCGCGTCGAAGCGATCTCCGACCTGACCTTCGTCGCCGGCGACTGGCTGAGTCTCGACCCGCTGCTGCTGGTGCAAGCCCACGACATGCCGGCGGTCGACCTGGTCTCGTGCGTCAGTACGTTCCACTACTTCAGCGATCCCGCGCGCGCCCTGCGCCAGATGGCCGAGGTCACCCAACCCGGTGGCCGCCTGCTGCTCCTCGATCGCTCTCGTGACCGCTCGCCCATCACCCTGCTCTGGGACCTAGTTCACCGCGCGATCCTGCGAGATACCGTACGCTTCTACTCCAGCGCCGAGCTGCTGACTCTGGTTCGAGACGCGGGGTACGAGGAGGCGCGAGTTGTCCGCCGGGTCCGCAGGCTCTTCTGGAAGGGAAAGCTCTCGACCAGCCTGGCGTTGATCTCCGCCGTGAGGCCATGAGCGATCGCATCCCCGAACAGTATTCGAGCCTCGCGAGCCGCCGGATCCTGGTGACCGGCGCCGCCGGTTTCATCGGCGGAGCGCTCTTCGAGCGTCTGGCCGGCTACGGCCTCGATGTCGTCGGCACCGTCCTCGAGCCCGCCGAGGCGAGGTCGCTCCGCGACCGCGGCCTTCGAGCCGAGCTCCTCGATCTCGCCGACCCGGGCCCATGGGACGAGCTCCTCTCCGGGGTCGACGTCGTGTTCAACGTCGCGGCTCGATTCCAGGAGACCGAATTTGGCGAGGCGGACTACGACGCCGTCAACCACCTCGGTGCCCTCAAGCTGGCGGAGACGGCCGCCCGATGTGGCACCGAGCGCTTTGTCCAATGCTCGACGGTCGGCGTCCACGGCGACGTGAAGCAGGTTCCGGCAACGGAGGAGACGCCGTTCAACCCCATGGACCTCTATCACCGCACCAAGCTCTCCGGCGAGCTGGCGGTGCTCGAGTTCGGGCGCAGTCTAGGAGACGACGGCATGGTCGTCACCGTCAATCGGCCGGCTATGGTCTATGGCCCCGGCGACCTCCGGATGCTCAAACTCTTCAAGACAATCCTCGATGGCAGCTTCCGGATGATCGGCTCCGGCAAGGTCCTGGCCCACCTCGGGTACATCGAAGATCAGACCGACTCCTTCCTCGCGAGCGCCACCGCCGAGCGCGAGCGCGTCCACCTCGAGGCGTTCAACATCGCCTCGGGCGACCCGATCACCCTCAACGAACTGGCCTCCGCGATCGCCGAAGCCGGCGGCGTGCGGCTGTCGCGTCTCCACATACCCGTCGCCCCGGTGTGGCTGGCGGGTGCCCTCTGCGAGCTGCTCTGGAAGCCGACCGGCAAGCGCCCGCCGCTCTTCCGAAGGCGCGTCGGGTTCTTCACCCACAATCGAGCGTTCGACCTCAGCAAGGCGAGAGAGCGGCTCGGCTACTCGTCGACCTGGAACCATCGAGACGGCGTCGCCGAGACCATTCGCTGGTACCGGGACCAGGCCCTTGTCTAGCGGCCTCAGGGTCCTGCTGATCGCTCCGCAACCGTTCTACCAGGCACGCGGCACGCCGATGAACGTGCTGCAGATGTGTCGCGTGCTCACCGGTGCCGGCTACCGCGTCGACCTCGCCACCTACCCGTTGGGTGAGCACGTGGCCATGGACGGTCTGTCGATTCATCGTTGCCTGCGCCCCCCCGGCATTGGCGAAGTGCCGATCGGCTTTTCGAAGCGGAAGTTGATCCTCGACTTCTTTCTCTTCTGGACCGTCCTCGGCCTGCGGTTGCGGCGCCGCTACGCGGCGATACACGCCGTCGAGGAGTCGGTCTTTCTCGCGCTCCCCTTCACGCTCCTCGGCTCTCGGCTCATCTACGATCTCGACTCGTTGATCAGCGACCAGCTCGCCTATGCAGGCGTGGTCCGCAGCCGAGCTCTACTCGGCATGGCACGTCGCCTGGAGCGGCTCGCGCTGCGCCGCTCGATCGGCGCGGTCACGGTCTGTCGTTCTCTCACCGACGCGGCGGCCACACTCGACCCCGATGCTCGAATCTTCCAGATCGAAGACGCACCGCTCGCCGAATCGCTCCGATCGCCCGACCCGACACGGGTCGACGAGATCCGCGAAGAGCTTGGACTGGCCGGCCGCCGGCCGGTCGTCTACACCGGCAATCTCGAGCCGTATCAGGGGATCGACCTGCTGCTCGGCGCGGCTCGCACACTGCGAACGATCCACCCCGACGCCTGTGTCGTGCTCGTCGGAGGGGGTGGGGAGCGCCTCGAAGCACTGCGCCGGACGATCGAAGCGGAGCGTCTGGGCGGGTCGGTGCTCGCAGTCGGCCAACGACCGCCCGAGGAGATGCCCGAGTGGATGGCTCTAGCGGAGATTCTGGTCTCTCCTCGTTCCGAAGGCGAGAACACGCCGCTCAAGATCTACACCTACATGAGCGCTGGGCGACCGATCGTGGCGACCGATCGCATCACCCATACCCAGGTGCTCGACAGAGCCAACGCCTTCTTGAGCGCCCCGGAGCCCGATGCTTTTGCGGCCGCAATCGCCGAAGCACTCGACGCCCCGAAAGAAGCGCAGGATAAGGCGAAGCTCGCTCAGGAACTCGCCGCCTCCAACTACAGCGCAGAGGCGTTCGAGCGGAAGCTGCTCGCGGCTTATCGCGAGCTGATCGGCCCGCCTGAAGGTAGCTAGCGGCGACCGTTTGCCATCCGCTTCGCCTCCGGCAGACGGCGCAGGCGGACCAGGCTGGCGATGCCAAAGACGGGACCGAGGGCAAGGAGCGCAAAGCTCCAGCGCCAGCCGAGCGCTTCGACCGCGATCGGCACCACGCGAATGGTCACCAACGTCAGCAAGAAACCGAGGCTCGTCTGGAGTGTAAGCGCGGTGCCCACATAACGCGGATCGGAGAGCTCACTCGCGCCGGCACTGAACTGGCCACTATCGGCTACCACGGCGAGTCCCCAGATCAGACAGACGATCGTCAGCAGCCCGGGCGAGTCGAAGAGAAAGCCGGCAAAGAGGGCGCAGCACCCCGAAATCGACAGGCTCCAGATTGCGGCGCTCGTTCGCCCGGCGCGATCCGCCCAAAGGCCGGCCACGACGCAGCCCACGACCCCCACGCCGATCGATCCGAAGCCCGCCCAGCGCGCCGCGACGACGCTCCAGCCGGCCGCCTCGTACGAGGCGATCAGACAGATCGGAACCCACACCCACATCGCATAGAGCTCCCACATGTGACCGAGATAGCCGAAGTTAATGAGCCGCGTCGGCCGGTCCACGAGGACGCGGAGGGCGTAGGCCGGTCGGAACGGTGCGGTCGGCGCCAGGAAGGGACCGCTGCGAACGCACCAGAGCGCCACCGCACCGGCCAGAAGGGCGGTCGCCGAGCTGGTCGCGATCATCGCTCGCCACGGCGGCAGTCCGTCGTCACCGAAGAACGGCAGTCCGTTCAGCAGGTGAGGGAACGCCTTGCCGAGAGTGAGCGCACCGATCAGAAGTCCAATGCCCAGGCCGCGGTGGGCGCGTGTCCAACTCGCCGCCAGCTTCATCCCCGGCGGATAGATGCCCGCCAGAGCCACACCCGTCAGCCCGCGAAGCCCGAGGATCGCAGCCGTGCTCGGATTCCCGAGCGCCATGGCACCGTTGGCCACCGCGCCCACCAGACAACTCGCCGCAACCAGACGACTCGCGGGGACGCGGTCTGCGATGTTCAGGAAAGCAGAGAAGCCGGCCCCCAGAACGAAGCCGATCTGAACGCTCATGGTCATCCACGACGCGGCCCCGCGATCGAGCCCACGCTCTTCGATGAGCTGAGGGACGATCGCTGAACCTGAAAACCAGAGCCCCATCGACAAGAGCTGGACGAGTGCCAGCAACCCGATCTGCAGCCAGTTCTCTCGGGGCGTCTCATTCGCCGTCACGTTCACCTGGAGCTGCGATCTTTTCAGATCGCCGGCGACGCTGAGGGCAAGCGTGGCAGAGAAAGGACGGGCGCACCGCCGCGGCAGGCGCCCGTCCGAGATCAACCGAGGCTGGGTCTGTCGATCGACCGGACCGCGGCGGCAGCGATCACCAGCGCCGCGGTGGTGGCGCCGATCGCCAACACACCGAGAAGCCGCACCCAACCTTCCAGCTCGGCCCAAGAGCCCACGAGGCTCATTGCCAGGCTCACACCGAGCAGTGCGGGCACCAGGAACGGCACGGCGAGGGTTCCCAATCCGAGCCCATTTCTCCGGATCGGATCGAAGTAACTGGGCGCGAAGACCAGCACCAGATTGAGATAGGCGAAGCCCGCCAGTGTCAGGACGATCATCGTCTCGCTCAAGTTGTACCTCCTTTTGGTGAGCCCGAGTTTACTCCGGTCCATCGCCGGGGCCGTTACAGCCGTCTCCCGGATCTCCCTGCTGGTGATCATGATTCGTGCAGTTCTGGATCGCCGCCGTACAGGTCGCAACCGCTGCGATGCTCGCGCCTTCGTGGCCGAGGATTGCCGCCAGGCACGCCGCCCCGAAGCTCACCACGCCACCCACGGTGCAACCGGCGGCAATGCCCGGGACCGTCGCCACCCATCCGACGATCGATGCCGTACAGCCGAGGATGTCGGTGACACAGCTCGCGGGCGCGGCAACGCCGGTGCGCGCCAGCTCGCGGGAGAGCTGGTTGGCGCCGTCGAGAAAGTCGTTCCCATGGTTGCGAGAGAGCTGCTCGAACAGAACCTCATAGGGAGTCAGATCGAGGTCGAGAGGATCGACGCCGCCCAGGGCTGCCGCCTCGGCCCGGTGCCCGGCAAAACTCGTTGCCAGCTCGGTCTCGCTTGCCGCCGTGACGTCGGTGAGGCCGCCCCGCGCATCGAACGCGTAGTGCAGGATCGCGTTGCGGTCGTATTCGACCGCAAAGCTGCCGTCGGGATTGAACCAGTAGCGGACCGGCATCTCCTCGCCCCAGGGGCTGAGGATCGCGCCGGAGCCGCCGAGATGTCGATGACCGCGATGCCGCCACTCGCCGGCGACCACCGAGACTTCGAAGCCGTTGTCCGCCACCACCGCGAGACCGGCGTCGGAGCTCTCGAAGACGGCATCGTGGCTGCCCAGCCTCGGCACCGGGCCTTGTGCCCAGACCGCGGAGCCGGCAGGTGACAAGAAGGCGAGAAGCACGAGCACCCCCTTTTGGAACCGTGTTCGAGACGAGCGAGCGACTGCTGAGTGAGTGAATTCCATGCTCTTTCTCCTAGGGTTGCGACGAGCCGGATCGCCTTGCGCGCCGAGACGACCGATCCGCCATCGATTAGCTGGCGCATTATACGCCAGCGCATCGATGGCGCAACCGTCTTACGGCACCGACGTGGTACCTTTCTCTCGATGTCGCCGGGCCGTTCTCCGGGCACTGAGGTCACCCCCGGCACCCTCATTGACGGCCACGCGCATTTCCACGAGCGCTTTCGCCTCGACCGCTTCCTCGATGCGGCGAACGCAAACTTCGATCGAGCGCAGAGCGAGCTACTCCTCCCAGCGACTGCCGGCCGGGCGCTGCTGATCATGGAGACCGGGAGCCCGAGCCTGCTCGAACGGCTCGAAACCCACAGCGGAAGCTGGTCAGCCACTGCCGCGGAACCGGCGAGCGCGCGGGTCGAACGCCCCGGCGCGACGCCGATCCTCCTCGTCGAGGGGCGCCAGGTCGTGACCCACGAGGGGCTCGAAGTGCTGGCCGTCCCCACCTGCGAGGACCTGCCGCAGGGGCGGAATGTCCGCGACACACTCGACGCGGCGCACAACGCCGGGGCGGTGCCGGTCCTCCCCTGGGGCGTCGGCAAGTGGCTCGGTAGCCGAGGTCGAGCGGTCGCCGAGCTCCTCGACCAGGAGACCGCCGGGAGATTCCTGCTCGGCGACAACGGCGGACGCCTCCGCTGGACGAAGGCTCCCCGACTGCTGGCCCTCGGCGTCGAGCGGGGCTTCGGAATCCTCCGGGGGAGCGATCCGCTGCCCCTGGGTGCCGAGAACGGGCGCGTCGGATCCTTTGGTTCCCTTCTGGAACCGCTGGATCCGCTGCGGCCCACCTCGTCTCTCCGCGATCGCCTCACCGCCCTGCGCGGGTCACCTCCCGCCTTCGGCCGTGGGACGGGCCCGCTTCGCTTCCTCCTCCATCAGCTGCGTATGCAGCTCCGCAAGGCCGGCCGGTGATCGCTCGCGATCCCCAGGCGTGCGCCGACGGGAGCTACGACCTGGTCGTCGTGGGCGGCGGCATCCACGGCGCCATGCTCACCCTCGAAGCGGCCCGGCGCGGGCTGCAGGTCCTCCTCCTCGAGCGAGACGACTTCGGCGGAGCGACCAGCTGGAACAGCTTGCGAATCCTCCACGGCGGACTTCGGTACCTTCAGTCGCTCGACCTCCGGCGCTACCGCGAGTCGGTCGCGGAGCGGCGCTGGTTCCTGCGGCACTTCCCGGATCTGGTCGAACCGCTGGCCTGCCTGATGCCCCTCTACGGCAACGGGCTCCGACGCCCAGCGGTCTTCTCCGCCGCCTTGGCGCTCGACGCGAGACTCTCGCGAAGGCGCAACGAGGGCGTCGCTCCAGACCGCCACCTCGAGCGCGGCCGCGTGCTCGAGGCTGCCGAGACGGTCGCGCTCTACCCCGCCATCAACAGCTCTGGACTTCAGGGCGCCGCCCTCTGGAACGACGCCTACATGCCCCACTCCCCGAGAGTCCTGATCGAGGTGCTTCGCTGGGCCGCTTCCGCCGGCGCTCAGATGCTCAACTACTGCGAAGCGAAGGAGCTGGCGCTCGACGACGGAGCTGTCACCGGCGTCACTGCAATCGACCGCAGAACCGGGAGATCGTGCAGGTTCCGGGCGCGACGAGTCGCGAACTGCGCCGGTCCGTGGAGCCGGGAGGTTGCCGCCGCCTTCGACCGAGATCGAACCGAGCTCTTCCGACCGGTGGTCGCCCTGAACCTGCTCCTGGACTGTGCCGCCCCCTCGAATTTGGCGCTCGCCGTGTCGCCCCCAGAACAGAAGCGCAGCTACTTCCTCGTCCCCTGGAGAAATCGTCTGCTCGCCGGCACCTTCTACACCGCCGACCAGGGCGGCCAACTGCCGATACCGGGAAGCGACCTGGTGAGCGAGTTCGCGCACGACCTGCACGCGGCCGTACCGGGCCTCGGGCTCGGCGACGCTTCGGTGCTCCGCGTCTTCGCCGGCCGGCTACCGGCCGCCGAAGGCGCCGACGACACGCCGTCGGGCACCGCCGTGGTCGTCGACCACGCCCGCGACGGCGGTCCATCAGGGCTCGTCAGCGCGGTCGGAGTCAAATACACGACCGCCCGAGCTCTGGCCAAAGCCACTTTGACGCGCCTCTTCCGAGAGGATCTACCCGCACTCGGCGCGCACCCTCGACCTGCGGCGGCGATCTGGCCCTCCGGCGACCAGATCGACGCGGGCGACGATCGCAGCGATGCAAGAGGCCGGGTACGAGCGTTGGCGGCAGAGGAGTCGGTCGTCCGCCTTGAAGATCTCACCCTTCGGCGCACGGATCTCGCCGTCGACCCGCGCCACAATCGGGCGGCGGTCGAGCGACTGAGCACATGGCTCGACCTCGACGAGGTGGAAGCGTGAAGCGCAAGACACTCTGGGTTCTCGTGCGGACCGCACTCGGGCTCGCGCTCCTCGCAGCAGTCGTATGGTGGCTCGACCCGTCGGAGATCCTGGCGTCGCTGGCCACGGTGCGTCGAGGGCCGCTGCTCGTCGCCTTCGCCACACAGGTGCTCGCGCGCCTGATCTGGACGTACCGCTGGCAAACGATCCTGCGCGCCAACCAGCTCGAACGCCGTTTCTGGGACCTCTTCTCCGTGCTCCACATCGGCCTCTTCTTCAACACGTTCCTCCCCTCGTCGGTTGGTGGCGACGTGGTCCGCGGCTACTACGCGTCACGCGGCGGCAAGGAGGGCACGGTGGTGAGCTACCTCTCGGTCATCATCGAGCGTGTTCTCGGGCTGGCCACGTTTGCTGCGATGGCGGCGCTGGCTGCAGCCTTCGCCTACGCGAACGGCTCGACCCCCCTGCCCGACCGCCTGCTGCTCTCGGTGGCAGCGCTTGGAACCGCTCTGGTCGGGGGAGCCGCGCTCCTCTTCTGGTGGCACGGCTGGGTCGACGTCGCCCGACGACTACCGGTTCCCGAGCGTTGGATCGACGACCTTCGTCGCGGACTCGAGCTCTTCCGCCGTCCCGAAACCCCAAAGTTCGCCATCCTCGGCAGCTCTCTGGCGCTCAAGCTGATCGCGATCCTGCTCTACGTGCTGTGCGGACGGGCTCTCGGCCTCGAGCTCCCCGCCACGGTCTACTTCCTGGTTGTGCCCGCCGCCGCCGTCGCGGCCATGCTTCCGGTCACGCTCAACGGCCTCGGAATCCGCGAAAGCGTCATGGCCGGCCTACTCTCCGCGTTCGGCGCGCCGAGCGCTACCGCCGGAGCGATGGCACTGCTCGGCCTGGCGGTCATCACCAGCTTTGCACTCGTGGGCGGTCTGTTCTACGTCTTCTACCGGGCTCCCGAAACGCCCCCTGGTGAAGACTAGGCGGGTTCGTTGGTCACCCGAAACCGGGTCGAGCCGATCCGAAGCTCGTCTCCGATTTGAAGCTGCGCGGTGCGCACGCGCTTGCCGTTGAGCCGCACCGTCGACCAGCCGAAGCAGGTCAGCCGATAGATACCGACCCCACGCGGCGCGATGCGCGCGTGCACCGAGCGAACGAACGCTCCCTTTGCGGTCGCGTCGACCCCCGCCCCTCGGCCCACTACGACGTCGCGCTCCATCGGCACCGAGCCATCGTCGGAGGCGAGGAAGGCCGGCAGTCCCTGGGCGCGCGAGCTGATGAGCATGGTCTGCGAGTCGGCGCCGCCATCCAGCCGGCCGCTCAAGCGGATCACGAACTTGCCCACCCGAATCTCGTCGTCCGGACCAACCTCCGAGCGATTCACCTGCTCGCCGTTGACGAAGGTGCCGTTGGCACTTCCCAGGTCTTCGACGAAGAAGCGCCCGCGACCCCAGAAGACGCGGCAGTGTCGTCGGCTCACCGCTAGATTGTCGACCCGCAGCTCGCAGTGCCGCTCTCGGCCGACCAGAAGCTCGGGCGGTTGGAAGAGTCGCTGCTCGAGCGTCCGCCCGCCGGGCAGGCCGAGGCTCACAACGGTTACCGGCACCGCCTTCGCCGTGCGGCCGAGTGCGTCGAGCGCGGTGCCCGCGTCGCGGTCGGCCTGGATCTTCTCCAGAGTGAAGACCTCCAGCCGGGCCGGCGGCGCCGACTCGGAGAAGGCGAAACTCAAGGTCCGATCCTCGATCTCGCCGACACCCGTGTCGTCCTCTGGGTCCCCGAAGTAGAGGCGCGCCGGCCGACCGCGATGGAGAAAGACCAGCGTCCGCGCCCCATCTCGTTCGAGCGCCATCGCGGCATCGCGGCGCTCCTCAGCCAGCGCCTGCAACAGGTGGAGGGGGTCGACCAGATGGGTCGACGCGCGCAGCTCGGGCTTCTGGCAGAAGTGGACGGCCGCCATCATCATCAGCGGACTGTCCGTCCGGGTCAGAGTTGCCGTCGCTCCGTCCAGACGTCGCGCCTCGACCACGAAGTCGTAGAGCGACAGTCGCCCGAAGCTCTTGCCGTCGAGGTAGCCGGCCAGCCAGGGCGACGACTTGTGGATCAGCGCCGTCAGCCGCACGTCCCCGGCCGTCACCTCGAATCGACCCTCCGGGCACTCGCCGCGCCCGATAGCGGCATCAACTTCGGCGAACAGGCCCCGGTGGAACGGGCGATCGCTGAAGATCGGTTTCCCGGCCGGGAACCGCACCGCGCCCTCCTGAACGGGCCGCTCGGCGACCCTGGGCTCACTCATGATGAGGCGATCATACCTCCGCGGAAGCGGCCTTCCGGCGCTCCAGGGCGAAGGCGCCGAGGTCCACGTCCGAGGTCTCCCCTGCAACCTCTGCGGCGATGGCTCTGCCGAGCACCGGGGCAAACTTGAAACCGTGACCAGAGCACGGACTGACCAGCCAGATGCGGTCGTGCTCGGGGTGACGGTCGATCAGGAAGTGCAGGTCCGGAGTTTTGGTGTAGAGGCAGACCTCCGACCGCAGGAGCGCACCGTTGGCGCTCGGCAGATGCTTCTCCATCAGCCCTCGCAGACGCCCGACCTCGGCCGCCGCGACCTCTCGTCTCACGGCGCTCGCCGTCGTCGGCTCGCCTTGGTAGTGAAGGGAGATCTTGGCCCCTTCTCCCACGTCCGGGAAGCCGTAGAAGATCTTCTCGGCCTCGAACTCCCATAGGAAGATCGGCAGACGCGACGCATCCAGCAACGGAGAGCCCGGACGGGTCGAAAACCAGTGTTGAACAACCCGTTCGACCTCCAACGGCAGACCTCCGACCAGCTCTCCGAGCCAGGGCCCCGCCGTGAAGACGAGGCGCTCGGCGATCACCTCACCGGCCGCGGTGTCCAGCTGGAATGCGTCCCCGTCGGCGCGCCAGCCTAGGACCGGCTGCTCGAACCAGAGCTCGGCACCCGCCGCCTGCGCCTCACGCAGCCGCAGCTCGACCGCCCGCTCGGGAAAGAGGATGCCGGCCCGCGGCTCCCAGACGCCGACCACCTGAGGTTCGGGCTCGAAGACCGGGAAACGACGCTGCAACTCCTCGGCGTTCAACAACTCGTGCGGCAGCCCGTGAGCCTCGGTGCTGGCGAGAGCGCCCGCGACGAGCAGCCCGTCTCGGGGTCCGATCATGAGCCCCCCGGTACGCCTCCAGAGTTCCACACCGGAGCGCCGCTCGAGCTCCCCCCACGCCTCGTATGCGCGTTTTATCAGCGGAACGTACATCGGGTTCTCGAAGTACGCCTCGCGGATGATGCGGGTGCCACCGTGTGACGAACCGAAGAGGTGGGGCGGGCGGTAGCGGTCGAGCCCGACCACGCGGAGGCCGATCGCCGCCAATTCGGCTACCGTCGCGCTCCCCATCGCGCCGAGGCCGACAACCGCTACGTCGAAACGCTCCGTCATCGGTGAGCCCCCACGAGGTCGCGACGGCAAACTGGACCGGCTGGAGCGCCGTAGTAAAGTCCGGAAAGCAAGAAGAGATGCGGCATTCGGTCCATATCCTAGGCGTTCTGGCAACGATCGGTATCGCCTGTAGCGAACAGGCAGCCGACCCGCCACCTCCCGGCGTCGAGCAGCTACTGCCCCGCGGCGAGATTGCGGCGGTCTTCGAGCCCCAATTTGTGTCCGCATCCGAGGCGGACATCTCCGACGACGCCTGGGTTCTAGGGGTCTCCGTCGACGGTCAAGCCAGGGCCTACAGTCTCAATCTCTTGAACGATCACGAGATCGTCAACGATCGGATCGGCGAGAAGAGTTTCGCCGCCGTCTGGTGACCCCTCGCCAACACGGGCGTGGTCTACGACCGACAATATGGCGAGCAGGAGCTCAACTTCGAAGCCTCGGGGGCGCTATGGAAGGCGTCTCTGGTGATGCGCGACCGCGAGACCGACAGCTGGTGGTCGATCATGACGTCCAACGCGATCGGCGGTGAGCTCGACGGCTCCGAACTGATCGAGCTGCCGATCAGCGAGAAGACGACCTGGGCCGACTGGTCAGACCGTTACCCCGACACCCTGGTGCTTTCGGTCGACGGCGTCGAACACCCCCCCGAGAATCACTACGACAACTACTTCGCCTCGGGCGACACGTTTCGCGACCTGGTGATCGAAGACGACCGGCTCGCCCCCAAGGAGCCGATCTACTCCTTTTTTCTCGGCGCGGAACCGATCGCCGTGCCCCACAGCTCGTTCGAGGGCGGCAAGCTCTACCCCCTCGACGGCGGACGCAAGCTCTTCGTGCATCGCGAGCCCGGCTCCTCGATGTTTGCCTCGAGCCGCGCCTGGCTGCTCGAACCGCCCGGCCTCTCGGGGGTCGAAGATCCGGAGATGATCCTCTCGCTCCTGACCGAGGAGGACGGTCAGAGCGGCCAAGAGATCGGCGGGTTCGACACCTTCTGGTACAGCTGGGTAGCAATCAACGAGTCGACCCAGCTGCTCCAGTAGCGCCCGCCCCGTCCCGAGCTGAGAAGTCTGCTCGCTCCAGCAAGGCGTAGCGCACTCTCCCGGGATCGACTCTAACCACCTCCAGAGTAGTGCCATAGAGGCTCTAGAGGTCGCAACTCCCAACGAGGCCTGCCAGGAGCGGCGTGCTACATTACGGCACAACAAAGATCAAACTTGAGCTGCTTATCTGAACTCTGCTGCTGTTTAGGGCGGCATCGGGAGGCCGAGATTTGTGCGCATGGCGTGTTGACGCAAATGAGATATCCCTGCGGGACATCGACACTAGTCGCCTCAACGACTTCGTCGTTTGGACGCCGGAGATCCGACGGTTCCTGCAGGTTGGCAGACGAGACAACCGGCTCTTCATCATCGCGCCGAAGGGCTTGGGCAAGACGCTGCTACTGAAGGCGAAGAGTCAACTGTATAGGGACAAGGCATCAGGGTACTCCTTCATCCCCAGAACCGAACTGGTCGAGAAGTTCACCGATGTAGGCACTTCGTTCTCGCAGAAAGACCTGAACCGATTCTCTAGCAAAGAGATCTGGACAAGAACGTGGGAGCTTTGCCTCATTGTCGCCATTCTCAAGAGATTCGACGTCGAGCTCCCACCAGTGGTCGAGTCAGTCATCGGCGACGCGCGTGCGCTAGCTGACATCCTGGCAACGGTTCTTCTTAGTCGATCTCAACTCCACGAACTCCACGCGGTAGTCCCGTCACGACTTAGACCAGCCTTGCGGAGCCTGGACGAAAGGCCAGGGATCAACCAGGTCGCCCTCTTCGTCGACAACATCGACGAGGCGTTCGAGGCTCACACTGGGGACACGCTGAGGGCACCCGAGCCAGGAGCTTCCGCCGTATCCCAGAAGGTCTGGATCAACGCCCAGCTTGGCTTGGTAAAGGCGGCCAAGAACCTCTGCGACTCCAACAGTCACGTCAAGGTATTCGCGTCGATCCGGAGCGAGGCCTACCAAACGAGCCGAGCAGTGACGAAGTTGCAGACCGACTCTTATGCAACGCTGCTTCAGTATGAGAAAAGCGACATCGAGAAGATCTTCGTACAGAACATCCTGAGCACCGAGCGCGAGGCGCTTGCACGGCCACGATCGTCCAATCCCTACGAGAGGTTCCTCGGGTTTCGACTAATGCAGCATCCCTTCGCCAAGGACGGAAAGGGGCGCCCTAGGCAAGAGACTGTGTTCGATTACCTGTATCGACACACTCTGGGAAGGCCGCGCGAGATCGTGGTTGTGGGCGAGTACGTTGTGAGCCGACTTGGCAATCCCAAGAAGCGGAGCCAGGGCGCCGTCCGAGAGCTGATGCACGAAGTGAGCCGGGAACTTCTGGCACAGTACAAGCGCGAGATCGTGCCGTACTTCCGTGAGGATCTCTTCGCTTTCCTCTGCAAAGAAGCCCGTCACAACGTCTTCCCAAAAGAAGCAGCAGTTCGTGTCTACAACGCAGCCCGCGATCAACTGGGCTTTGAGCACATCCTCTCCTACTTCTATCGACTCGGTCTCGTCGGGTACGTCGAGAGCAAGGGAGCGAAGAGATCAGGCAAGGTTCAGCGTTTCCTTCCGGTAGCACGGTACACGCTTGAAAAGGACCGCGTACCAGAACATTCGGACTACTACCTGCTCCACCCGACTGTCGACCCCGAGTTGCGGGAGCACCACGACCGATGGTTCTGGGATCACAACAACATTATCGGACCCGACCTAGCCTTCGCTCCGCCATCGATCCTGTCGAGGCAGGAGCGTCACATGCACATCGGGCTCGACCGAGACTCGCTGTCTCTATGCGTGCCAGGTTTGGCCAAAAGCCGCAGAGTGGCTCTGGTGGCGAGCCCGAGCCTAGAGTGGGCGGACCTGAGGAACGCTGATAGCGCCGCCTTGCGGATCAACAAGGAAAGAGCGATCGACTTCGTAGTCGTCCACGACGACCTCCCGCACGAGGAGACTCGAGACCGCCTCGCCAGGTGGAACGAGGGAGAGTGCAACCTTCTCGTCTTCTCCGAGACTGAAGCGATCGTGGCCGAGGTTCTCACGACGGTCGCCACACTGAGTCTCACCGAGTTTAGTTCTTTCGCTCAGAGCCTCCTTGAAACCGCGGATTCGCCCTCGGCAGGGCCAGAGGCAATCTATCTATGCCAACGCATGAGCCGAGCCTCTTCTCTTGCAAAACTACGGAAGGCTGTTCGGACAAGTGGGCTAGAAGCGAAAGTCGACCCGGTTTACCTTGACCGCTTTACGCTTGCGGTCAACTCCAAGCTGAGACGTGGGCGAATGGAGATCCTCGTTGAGACCGAGGACTACATGGAACTAGTCGTCCGGCGAAGACCCCGAATGGGCAAGTGGTCCAGTCCGAACGGTGTTCGCGTCAGCCGCTCCGAATCGGAGCACAAGTTCTACGCTCTCAAGCATCGGCTGCTCTTCGAAGGTGTTTACGCTTTCGAGAAGCTGGTCCGAAACCTAGAGTCTTCGCCCGGTAGAGCTACCGTCGACCGTGCGTTCGAGGTGTTCGTATCGATACAAGTCCAACGTCTAGTGAAGCGTGTAGACGTCAGCGTAGCTCTTGGCCCGAGCTCTGACAGCGACCTGCATCGTGAACTCGCAGACTACGCCGCGAACGTGCGCAAACGGGTGCAGAGTCTTAGCAAGAGCTATCCCTGGAACGTCGCGCCAGGCCTAGTCGGGAGACTTGCTCAGCTGCAGATCTCACCACGACCGGATGAGTTCTTCTCCTTCTTGAGGCAATCGAAGTACTTCAAAGATAGTCGCTGCGTCCTGTTTCTGAAAGAACTCCTCGGAATCCGACCTCTGGGCAGCATGCAGTCCGTCTTCGTCTCCTATACAACTTCTGACTCTGCGTTTACGGTCCGGCTGGGCGCGTGCTTAAGAAAGCGGGGCGCTGAGGTGTTCATGTTCGAGCACGACGATCCGGGCGGCAAACTAGACAGCATGATGGTAGATCAGATCGAGAAGAAGGACCGCCTGCTCTTCATTGCATCCGAGGAGTCCCTCAAAAGCCGTAACTGCCAGTTTGAGCTGACTCAGGCCAGACTGCGTTTCGACAGCGACTGGACTTCTATGGTGATTCCAGTCGATATCGACGGATATCTCTTTTCGGTCCGGCGCGACGGCATAGGAGCTGGCGACAAGAAGGACGAATACTGGGAGAACATCAAATTCCTCAAGACTGCAATTGCCAGGGACCTGTCTGCGTACCGAAGATCCCGAGGTGGGGAGGCCTTCGAAGGCGAGGTCGACAAGCTCGCAAATGATCTGAGTCCGCTGAACTCCTAATCCGCTGCCGCCTCCCGCGAGCAAACCTCTGTCAAGCACTCTAGACTCTCGTGATGCATAGTCGTTCGCAGCGCCGTAGGAGGAGTGCCTGGGCCTGGCCACTCACCATCCTGCTGATCGCCGCCATGGCGATCGCCGCCGGCCTGTACGTCTTCGAGACCGTGAGCCGCGCTCCGAAGGCGGCGATCGACGAGGGGCGGAAGGTGTTGCGGGACCTACGGCAGGTCGCCAAAGCGTTCTCCGCGGGCTCGGTGACGACGGCGTTCGTGAGCTACGCCACCGAGGCGACCGGTGTGAATCGACTCCAGGTCGCCGAGCTTCGCCAGAAGGAGCTCTTCCAACAGACCGACGAGGCCACCGTTCTGTGGGGTCAACTGGAGCTCCCCGATCTCGTCGTGAGGGCCTGGGCGCCGGTCGAGTACAGCTACTACGTCGACCTCGAAGCGCCCTGGGAGTTTGCCCTCGAGGACGAGCGCATTCGCGTCTACGCTCCCGAGATCGAGTTCACACGCCCGGCGGTGGACGTCTCGGCTCTGGAGTTCGAGGTCGCCCAGGACAGCCTCCTGCGGGACTCCGAAGGCGCCCTCGAACGACTTCGCTCGGGCCTCAGCGAGATGTCGCTCGCCCGCGGCGAGGAGCACATCGACCTGATCCGCGAGCTCGCCCGTCAGGAGACCGAAGAGTTCGTCACCCTCTGGCTGGCGGCGCGCTTTGTCGATGGGGAGGACTTCACCGTCGAGGTGATCTTCCCGTCCGACCGGCTCAACCTCGAGTCAGCGTCCGATAGATCTTGAGGTTCTGAATCGCCATCGCCTGCTTGCCGAGCTGCTCGTAGAGGTCGGCGAGATTGAAGTAGGCGTCGGCATAGTCGGCGTCTCGGCCGATCGCGTCGGTGTACGCCTCGACCGCTTCTAGATCTCGACCGAGGTCCTGGAGCGCGACGCCCAGGTTGAATGCCGCGGTCGCATCCGCCGGATTCGCCTGGCAGGCGGCGCGATAGTGGCGCTCGGCCTCGTCGACCGACCCGGCCTCGTGGAGCAGCCTGCCAAGATTCAGGTGGGCTTCCGCATGCTCCGGCTCGAGCTCCAGCACTCGGCGATAGGCGGCGACCGCCTCGTCGAGCGTCGTCGCCTCGAGATCGCAGCCGAGCTCGAACCAATCATCAGCCGTCAGGCCGTCGACCGAGCCGGCCCGTTCGATGGTCGCGGCGGCCAGCGGCGCCGCCTGCTCGACGAGCTCGGCGACCTCGAAATCGATCACCCGCTGCCCGGAGGCGGGCTCCCAGGCCTCGCCACCGGCACGGACGACAACCTCGGTCCCCTCGGCGCCGATACTCACCCCGGCGAGCGTTCGCCCGGCCGGTAGCTGCTCGCGCAAGCCCTCGAGCGCGCGCTTGACCTTTCGACCGGAGATCTCGGCGGCATCGAGCCCCTTCGCCGCCTTGAGGACCACAAGATCCTGGAACGAGAAACTCAACTCGCCCCGTGGACCCCGGCGCGGATCGACGAAGCCGGCGCCGACCCAAGCGCGCACACGCCCCTCCGAAAGTCCGAGCATGCGGGCAACCTCTCCCGTCGAGTAGCCGGGGAGTTTAGAAGCGGGGGTCATCGGCGGCGCCTACTTCTTGCGGCCGGCGGCTTTCTTTGCGGTCTTCTTACGTGCGGCCCGCTTCGGCGCGGCTCGCTTGGGCGGCTTGCGAGTCGCCTTCTTCGCCGCGGCCGGCTTCTTGTCGGCGTCTCCGAGACTCGCCTTGAGCGCCTCCATCAGATCGATAATCTGCGCTTTCGGCTCTTCCTCCGGCGTGGCCACGATCTCTTCGCCCTGGATCTTCTTCTCGATTAGATCCCACACCCGTTGACGTTCCTTGTCCTCATAGTCGGTCGGCTGGAAGTTCTCGGAAGCGGTCTGATCGACAAGCTGCTTGGCCAGCTTCAGCTCCTGCTTGGTCACCTTCGCGTCTTCGATCGGCACCTCCGAGAAGGCCCGAATCTCCTGCGCGTAGCGCAGCTGCTGCATCACCAGTCCCTCTTTGAAGGGACGCAAGAGGACGAGGTAGTTCTTGCCGCGAGCCGCATACATCGCCAAAGCGGCTCGATTCGAATCGAGCATCGTCTGGGCGAGCAGCTTGTACGGCTTGCCACCGCCCTTGTCCGGACCGAGGTAGTAGGTCTTCTCGTAGAAGATCGGGTCGACCTGCTCGAGCGGCACGAACTCCGTGATCTCGATCGCGTTGGTCGGCTCCGGCTCGAGCGCCTTGAGCTCGTCGAGGCTGAAGAGAACGTACTGACCCTTCGAGAACTCGTAGCCCTTGACCAATTCGTCGCGCTCGACGAACTCCTCGTCCGTCGGACAGTAGAACCGGTACTTCACGCGGCTACCGCACTTCTGATGAACCATGTTGAAGCGCACGGTCTTGCTGCTCTCGCTGGTCGTGTACAACTTGATCGGAATGGCCACGAGGCCGAACGAGATGGTTCCGGAGGCGATCGAGCGTGCAGGCATAGTCTTCAAATCTTAACATAACTGCGATGGACAAAGGAGTTTTGGGTAAGCGACGAACCTGCAGGAGCGAAAGATAGACTTCGACCGCGCCACCTCCGCGCGCCTGAGTTGACCACCGAGTCCGCTCCCAACTCCGCCAACGACTTCGAATGGATCCGCTCACTCATACCCTTGTCGGCGCCTCTCTCGCCGCCACCCGACTCGGCCAGACGACCCGCCGGGCGACGGCCGCGCTGGTGATCGGAGTCAACCTCCCCGACCTCGACGTCCTGTCCTACGTCAACGGCGGCGACGCTGCGCTCGGCTTCCGGCGTGGCTGGACACACGGCGTCCCGGCGCTGCTGCTGCTGCCACTACTCCTCGCGCTCGTCCTCGGGCTGATCGCGCGCAGCCGGCCAGCCGACTGCGGCTCTCCCCCGCTCTCGATCCCGCGGCTCGCGGCGCTGTCGTACCTGGCGGTCTGGACTCATCCGGCTCTCGATTGGCTCAACACCTACGGCATGCGGTGGTGGATGCCGCTCCGCGAGAGTTGGAGCTACGGGGACGCGGTCTTCATCATGGACCCCTGGCTCTGGCTGATCCTGGGCGTCAGCTGGCTCCTGACCAGGTCGCGGAGCCGCCCCCTGCTGCTGGGAATGCTGATTCCCACCCTCCTCCTGCTCGCCGCGGTGGCGGGTCGCGCCCCGGGCTACCTCCTGGTGGCCGCCGCGGTCCTCTCGATCCTCTGGCTCGCAGCGCTGACCCGCCCGCCGGCGAACGCGAGACGCCTCGCGACCCTGCCGCTCGTCGGCCTGGCGCTCGGAGCGCTCTACATCGGTGCGCTCCTGCTCGTGCAACAGACCACCGAGGCTCGCGTTCGAACCGAGCTCGCCCAGCGCTCGATTCCGGTACACGATCTGATGGTGGGTCCCTCGCCCGCCCGACCCGACCGGTGGGACGTCCTCGTCGACGCCGGCCCGGTGCATCGCTACGGCACCTGGCGGTGGTTCGGTTCGCCGGCGCTGACACTCGAAGAGCGGCAGCTTCCGACCGCTCGCGCCTCGCCCGTCTGGCCGGAGGTGATGGCCAGCGACGCGATACCCGGCTTTCGGCGGTGGACCCGTTTCACCTGGATCGAAGTCGAGACACGCGACGATCGTCGGATCGTTCACCTGATGGACGCTCGCTACGCGCGTTACCGAACCGGCGGCTTCGGCGGCGCTTCGCTCGAACTTCCAACCGCCGGCTCAAACGAGTTCGTCCCCTCGGCGGATTCCCGAGGCGCAGACTAGGAGAGTCTTTTGTAGCTCCTCGCATCGGCGCCCTAAGTGGACTCCTCCGAGTCCACCGAGAGGCGGTCTAAGATGCTCCCGCTCATGCCGCACCCGAAGTCGCCCGGCAAGAAGCTCGAGACCTACCGCAAGAAGCGGTCCGCGGGCGGCACCCCGGAACCGTTCGGCGGCGACGGAATCGAGCGCCCCGGCCTCTTCGTCGTCCAGCAGCACGACGCCACCCGCATGCACTACGACCTCCGACTGGAGATCGGCGGCGTCATGAAGTCGTGGGCCGTGCCCAAGGGGCCTTCGCTGGACCCCGCCGACAAGCGGCTCGCCGTCCTCACCGAAGATCATCCGATGGAGTACGGCGATTTCGAAGGGGTCATTCCGAAGGGGAACTACGGCGCCGGCGCCATGATTGTGTGGGACCGCGGGCTCTCGATCCATCACCTCGACCCGGAAGAGGGGCTCGGCGAAGGCAAGCTGCTGTTCGAGCTGCGCGGCTACAAGCTGCGTGGCCTCTTCACCCTCGTCAAGACCGCACGGGACCCCAAGGAGTGGTTGCTGATCAAGAAGCCCGACGGTGGCGCTACCGGCGACACCGTCGACGAGCTCCCGCCCGAGTCGGTCTTTTCGGGGCTGACGGTCCAAGAGCTCGGCGAAGGCGCCGACCGCGCGAGCGACATCCGCGACAAAATCGAGTCGCTCGGAGCGAGGAAACGGAGGGTTCAGCCGGAGAAGACCAAGCCGATGCTCGCGCAGTTACGCGATCGGCCCTTCAGCCGCGAGGGCTGGCTGTTCGAACTGAAATACGACGGCTATCGGGTACTCGCAGCGACCGATCGCTCGGCCGGAACGACCGCTCAGGAGACCGTGCAGCTGCGCTATCGGAGCGGCATGCAAGCGACGGCCATCTACCCCGACCTCGCACGCGCGATGGCTTCCCTCCCCTACGGCTCGCTGGTTCTCGACGGCGAAGTCGTGGTGCTCGACGAGGACGCGCGGCCGAGCTTCCAACGTCTCCAGGAGCGCGCCAAGCTCACCCGCTGGCGCGACATCGAGCAGGCCGCAGTGCGACTCCCCGCCGTCTACTTCGTCTTCGACCTCCTCGGCTTCGAGGGCTTCGACCTCCGGGGCCTGCCGCTCACCGACCGCAAGGAGGTGCTGAGACGGGTGTTGCCCCGCGCCGGGCCGGTGCGCTTCGCCGACCACGTCGAGGAGCGAGGCGAGGCGCTTTACGAGCAAGTACGTCAAACGGGCCTCGAGGGAATCGTGGCCAAGAAGGCGGGAGCGTTCTACCGAGCGGGGCGCTCGTCCAGCTGGCAGAAGATTCGCGCGGCCCGCGCCGGTGACTTTGCCGTCGTCGGGTTCACCGAGCCGAAGGGTTCCAGAATCGGGTTCGGCGCGCTGCACCTCGGCTACGTGTCGGGAGCCAAGCTGCTCTACGCCGGCCGGGTCGGAACGGGCTTCAACGACGCGCAACTCGAGGAGATTCACGCGCGGCTCCTCCCCGCTCGCCGCCCAACCCCCGCGTTCGACGGGCCGGCTCCGGCAGGCAAGGAGCACCTCTGGGTCGAACCACGCCTCGTGGCCGAGGTCCGCTATACGGAGTGGACCAACGCCGGACAGCTGCGCCACCCGGTCTTCGAGCGCTTCCGCGACGACAAGCAGGTCGCCGAGTGCCTACGCGACGACCTGCCGCCCGAACTCGACGACACGACGCCGGTCGAGACGCGCGATCCGGTTCCCGACGTGCAGATCACACGCCCGCAGAAGGTCTTCTGGCCAGAGGAGGGCTACACGAAGGGCGACCTGGTGGGCTACTACAAAGCGATCGCCCCCTGGTTGCTGCCGTATCTCAAAGACCGCCCGGTCGTACTCACCCGCTACCCCGACGGTATCGAGGGCAAGTCGTTCTTCCAGAAGAACATCCCCGACTTCACGCCGAGCTGGATCCGGACCGAGTCGGTGTGGTCCGAAGACTCGGGCAAGGAGACCCGCTACTTCATCTGCGACACCGCCGAGACGCTGCTCTACCTGGCGAACCTCGGCACCATCCCGCTCCACCTCTGGTCGAGCCGCGTGCGCGCCCTCCAGGCTCCGGACTGGTCGATTCTCGACCTCGACGCCAAGGACGCTCCGTTCACGAGCGCCGTCAAGATTGCCAAGGCGATCGGCAAGCTCTGTGACGAGATCGAGCTCGAGTGCTTCGTCAAGACCAGTGGCGCAAGCGGGTTGCACGTCCTGATTCCTCTCGGGGGCAGCTGCACGTACCAACAGTCCCGCCAGATCGCCGAGCTGATCGCACGATGGATCGTCCAGGAGCATCGCGACATCTCGAGCATTGCCCGCACGCCCCGCGCTCGGAAGGGCAAGATCTACATCGACACGGTCCAGAACGGCTACGGCAAGCTGCTCGTCTCGCCGTTCTGCGTTCGCTCGAGGCCGGGGGCTCCGGTCTCGATGCCGCTGCGCTGGACCGAGCTCAACTCGAAGCTGACGCCCGCTCGGTTCCACATCAAGAACGCCGCCACTCGACTGAAGCGGCTGAAAGAGGATCCGATGGCTTCGGTACTGAACACTCAGCCCGACCTGACCGCAGCGTTGTCGCGACTCGCGGAGAGGTTCTAGAGAGGCTCGAATGCCAGAGAGCTCGAGAAGAAGCCTCGGAGGCACGTTTGCAGTGCTGCTCCTGCTGGTCGGCTGCGCCGCCCCGGAGGCCAGCACTCCACCGACGGTCGTGAGTCCGGCGGCGAGCGATCCGCTCTGGCCCCAGCAGACGTTCCTCGCCGCAGGGTCGCTCCGCACTGAGGGTCGTTCGCGAGAGGCGGCGGCACTCGATCGGCGGCTCGCCGAGTGGGCCGCCGCCGACCCTCTCGGAGATGGGCTGGGCGGCTCTGCCCTGGCGATTGTCTCGCTCTGGCGCTGGCTGGAGGCGGCACACACGGCGCAGGGTGTCGAGCCGGAAGAGCTCACCGCCCTGCTCGAAACGACCGAAGAGCTCCGCAACTCTCACCTCTCCCAGCGGATGTTCCGCTTCAGCTTTCTCGACGCGCTGCCCGAACTCGAGCGCCGAATCGTCCGTCGGATGTCGACGATCTGCTGGCGTGCTGGACGTCTCGAACCGGCGCGAAATCTCTTCCTCGACTTCCTGAGACTCGCGCCGAACGCCGAGCTCGAACCGGTGGAAGAAGCCATGCTGGCCGCCTTGATCGAAAACGGCGCGACGTCGCCTGAGACGATTCTCGAATACCGAGCTCAGCGGCTGGAGCAGCTTCGACGCTACGAGGGGGCGATCGAACTCTGGCGCCAGCTGACCGACTCCGACGACACCGACCGGCGGGCGCTTGCGAGACTCCGGGTCGCGAGACTCGAAGCCCGCCTCTTCCGTGGCGACCGTTCCGAGCGGGCACGCCTGCTCGGCGAGGTGATCACCAACGCCAAAGACCCGAGCTCGATCCAGGAGGCGCTCCTCGCGAGAGCCTCGGTCTGGTCTCGCGAGGGCAGCGGACAGCGCATCGAGCGCTTCCGCGGCGACCTGACGACACTGATCGAGCGCTATCCGAGCGGCGAATGGACCGACGACGCTCTCTACCGGCTCGCCGGACACCACCAGCGACTCTACGAGGGCCGAGGGCTCGCGACCGATCTCGACCGCGCGCTCGAGCTGTACGCGCAGCTGCAGGCCTTCGAGGGCGACAACAACTGGTCGAGCTCGGCCTACTTCCAACCTGCGATGACGCTCTACTCCCGCGGCGGCCCCGGCGACCTCCGGCGCGCCCGGGCCCTCTTCGAGCAGCTGGTCGAGCGGCAGCCGGAGGGCCCGCTGCGGCGGAGTGCCGAGTTCTGGCGCGCCCGCATCCTCGAGGAGTCTGGTCACGGAGACGCTGCGCAAGTCGCTTTCGAGCAGTTGGCCTCCGAACGGCCCTACGACTACTACGGCCTCCGCGCCCGCATGCACCTCGAGGCCGGACCCGACGCCGCCCGCCGCCTCTGGCCCGATCGCGCAACTCGGTCCCGACTCGCCGCCGACGCCGGCGTGCCGCCACCCGAGATGAACGGCACGACGCCCTACCACCGGCGCCTCCGGGCGGCGATCGACTCGGGTCTCTATCGACGGCTGCTCGAAGCCCGGCGGAAGCTCCGTGGTTCATTCCCCGGGACTCGACTCCAGAACCTGTCTCTGCAGGAGCTGGATCGCGCCGGGGCGATCGACGACATTGCCCTGCTCCTCGCCCTCCGTCAGGACGCACTCGCGGCGGCGGCACGCCCGACGGCCGTCGACAACGTTCTCGAAGTTCTGTCCGCCCTCGGAACCCGCGCGGGCGACCTACCGCTTGCGATGTCGATGGCGATCGGCCGCCAGGGAGGAGAGCTGGTCCACGGCGTGAGCGCCGATCCACGCTTCCTCGGTGCGGCCTATCCACAAGCGCTCACCGACACCTTCCGCCGGGCGGCAAAAGCGGAGCAGATCCCTCCCGAGCTACTCTACGCGCTCTCGCGTCGCGAGAGCCTCTTCGACCCCGCCGCGATCTCGAGCTACTCCGCTCGCGGCCTCTTTCAGTTCATTCCGGACACCTTCGAAGCGCTGGACGAGCGTTGGGACCTGCTCGCCCGTTCCGGAGTGCAGGATCGAGATCGCTATCTCCTCGACCCCGAGCTAAACGCAGCGCTCGGCGCCCGTTGGCTTGCGGACGAGCTCATTCACCGTCAGAACTGCGTGCTCCTCAAGGAGCTGGATCGGTCGTGCAACTCCGCGAACCGCCGCGACGAGCGCTTGGCGTTGGTCACTCGCGACCGTTGGTTCGACGATCGACTCTCTCCTCGACAGCAGCGAGTGGTGATGCTCGCGCTGATGGAGCACAGCCGAGGCTACGGTGCGGTTCGCGGATGGCTGGACCGCTGGCGAGCCCTCGACCGAGCCGAGGACTTCGAGTACATGATCGAAACGGCGGGCGCTGCCGAAACGCGCATCCTCGTGCGCGGCGTCCTCACCGACGCTGCGCTGGTGGCGGCGATCGGACGTTTCGAAACGGGAAAGAGCCGGCCGGGTGCAGGGGGACCTACCGGGTAGCGATTGGGCACCCGGCCGGCAGACGTCTCGCTACAAGCGAGACAGGGTGAGCGAGTCGATGTAGACGTCGGTGTCGAGCGCGCGAACCCTC
The DNA here is from genome assembly GCA_965212505.1 of Candidatus Multivoradales bacterium. Taxonomy (GTDB): domain Bacteria; phylum Acidobacteriota; class Thermoanaerobaculia; order Multivoradales; family JAHEKO01; genus JAHEKO01. The sequence goes on along the minus strand of OZ243123.1, from coordinate 1,543,286 downwards.
ACGCGCACGACCGGGCGATCGAAGGTGATCACCTGCGTCGCAGGCATCTCGTCGGCGCAGACACCGTTGGTACCGATCGACAGCCCGACCTGGAGACCGCTCTCGTCGAAGAACGCCATCCGGCCACCCGCACCGGCCCCAGCCTGAGCGAAGAAGACCTCGATCTGGTCGACCGGCTGACGAATGACGAACTCGGCGCGGTCGCCGGCGTCGACGCGAAGCGAGAACATGCCGGTGTCGTAGCAGAACGGTAGGCCGTCCACGACACAGCCCGACCCGCCTCGCACCCTGGTCATGCACGTCGGCGTGGTGTCGGGGCAGGAGTCGTCGAAGTTGATGGTGCAGGAGTTCACGCCTTCGTCTCCGAAGATGTCGTCTTCCCGCGGTTCCGCGACGGCGACGCCTCCGGCAACGAACAACACGAGCCCACAAAGAAACAGCCGAAGCACTCTCATCTCGATCCCCTTTCTCTGGCAACAGGTCCAGACGTTCAGTGGTTGGACCGTAGGTCCCCTGCGAGGACGGGCACGGTTCAATCCAGGAGAGAGATCGACGGCCGTCTATATGACGGGAGCGAGCGGTGTGCTCGAGGACCAGATCGAGCGATGTTCGAGTACCGGACCTCGAACGTTGGTCGGCACCGTACCGAGCACCGCCGTCGTCCGTTCCGGCAACGAGTAGGCCGGCCATTGCCGCTCGTTGCCCAGAGTTGGTATTCCGGAGCGAGCAAACTCCGACCACAACCCACCCATCCGCTCCGAGAGACGGTCGACCGCACGGCCACCTCCGTAGACCGGGCGGAAGAGGCGGTGGCCCCAGGTTCCGAACACGAGCCCCAGCTCCAAGCCGTGGCAGGCGCCGAGGGCTCGGGGGAGACGCGGCGCGCGGAAATCGAATCGGTAGAAGCGAGCGACGCCGCCCCGCCCAACCTGGGCTTCGGCCAGCTGGACCGCGGGAAGCAGGAAGATCTGTTCCGTTCGGAGCGATATCCACGCCCGGTAACGTGCCTCGCGGCTGGCGCCGTGGCCGCCGTGAACGGCGATCAGCTCGTCCGCCCGGGTCGGGTCCCCTCCGGTCGCGCCGAGTAGCTTCACGACGCGGGTCCGCAGACCCTTCGGACTCATCCAACGCAAAGCCGGCAGGCCGATCGCAAACAGCCTCCACTCCTCGGCGTTGGTTCCAATCATCAACTCGACGTCCCGAGCCGCCCCATCAGAGATGGAGTCGAGGGGTGGCCGAGGTAGCAGGTCGTCGTCGACCGAAGGCTGCCACGGCAGATGCTCCATCGCCTCGAGGTCGAACCGCATCGCGCGACGCTGAGCTTGCAGGATGAGCTCCACCGGCAGCTCGCGGAGGCGGCGCCAGTCGCCCGGTGCGACACCGGTGAGATCGAGGAAGCGCCGCCCCATCGCCTCGGCCTGAGCTGGGGAAGAGACACTGGCCGCAGCTCCGCTCGAGAGGATCGCCCGGCGGAAGGGGCCCTGGCGGCGGCAGCCCAAGAGCGCACCGATGCTCATGGCACCTGCCGACTCTCCGTAGACGGTGACGTTGTCCGGGTCGCCTCCGAACACCGCGATGTTGTCTCGCACCCACTCGAGCGCTGCCAGCTGATCTCGCAGTCCGAGGTTGGCTGGCGGGCCGCCGTCTGGAGCGACCGCTCGAAGGTCGAGGAACCCGAGTGCACCCAGTCGATAGTTGAGCGTGACCACCACCAGACCCGACTTCGCAAAGCGCACGCCCGAATAGGGAAACGTCGAACCCGCCCCGAGCAGGAACGCGCCGCCGTGGATGAAGACGAGCACCGGACGGTCGCTCCCGCCGACCTCGGAGGTCCAGACGTTGAGACAGAGGCAGTCTTCGGAGATCCCTCCCCGCACGGCCCGCATCAGCTTGCCGATCGGCCCGGCCTCGGTGCCCATCTGCGGCGCCACCGAAGAGAAGCTCAGCGCCTCTCGCACGCCGCCCCAGGGCCGCGGCGGTGCAGGCTCAGCGAAGCGCCGAACACCTACCGGTGCGCGCGCGTACGGCACCCCGCGAAAGATCGAGACGCCGTCCTCTCGACTCCCGCGCAGCTTGCCGAACCGGGTCTCGACGACGCACATCCGGCGTTGCCGCTCCGCGGCGATCTACGGGGAACCGTCGATCGCCGCCTTGAGGCGATCGACGCGGCTCAGGTTTGCACCTAGATCGGACTTGCCGACGCGCGACGCCGACCGCACGTGAATGACGGCCCGATCGCGATCGAGCTCCAACTCCAGGTCATCGACAAATCGGAAGATCGCTGTTCGACACTCGGCGTGCAGGTAGCCCGGCTCGTCGAGAACGATCTCGGTGCGTCCGAACGCCGCCACCGCCTCGGCCGCCCGTCGAAACGCGGCGTCCGGGTCCCCGACGAACGCAATCGGATCCACGCGATGACCGGCACGGTCGTCGCGACTGCTGACGCAGTTGGGCGAATCGGCGCAAGCGCCCAGACGTTCGGTCAACCAACCGCCCGGCCGATCACGACCGGACGACACGCCCAACGCGACGAGACCACCCACCACGAAGAGCACCAGGGCGATGACGAGCCAGCTCAACAGCTTCTTAACCCTCACCACCAGCTCCCCCGCCGAGCATGCGTTCGCGATAGTGCCGCACGGGGACCGGGCCCATTTCCATCATGCCGTCCATGAACTCCTTGATCTCGAACTGATCTCCGCGGGCCGTTTTCACGTCGTCGAAGAGGCCGCGGACCTGGTCGTAGCCGAGGTAGTACGAGGTGAGCTGCGGCGAGCTGGTGATCGCGCGCCGCCACATGTTGTTGGCGAACTGCGCCTCCTGGAGCGCCTCGCCTTGCACGAACTCGAGCACCTCGTCGCGGCTCATCCCCTGAGTGTGCACCCGGATATCGACAATCGTTCGAGCGATATTCTCGAGCTGCTTCTTGAGATGGGCGAGCCGGGCGAGCGAGTCGCCCCACCCCTGGTCGAGCATGAGCCGCTCGCAGAAGGTGCCCCAGCCCTCGATGTAGACACCGTCGCCGAAGATCGCTCGCACCTTGCGAGGGTGCCGAGCCGCGTACTTGAGCTGCAGGTAGTGGCCGGGGATGATCTCGTGCGGCACGATCATCACGTTGAAGTTGTGATTGAAGTCGCGGAAGAAGGCGCGTTTCGCCTCGTCGCTCGCGCTGTCCGGCGGCGTCGGCGCGAAGAGCAGCGTCTTCGCATCTTGAGGCGCGTACGGGCCCGCCGGATAGACGCCGCCGACGCTCGCCCCGACAAAATAGTCCGGAGAGCGGTCGATGATCAGGGTGAGCGGCTCGGGCAGGGTCACCAGGTCGGTCTCGCGCACGAAGTCGACCGAGGCTTCGGTCAGGCTCTTGAAGTCGGCGACGTACTCCTCGATGGTCGCGGCGCCGTCATCTCCCACCCGCTGGAACAGGCGGCGAACTAGCGCGCTGTCCTCGCCGGGCATCGACTCGCCCGGGAGCACCTCCGCCCAGACCTCGCGACCATAGTCGGCAACTTCGCGCCGCTTCTCTTCGAGCGCCGTCATCGCCTGGCGCAGCACCCCCTCGACGGGCGTTTCGATACCGGTCACGATCCGAAAGCGCTCGGCGTAGTGGTCGCCGAGCCGCGGAGAGCCGGCGGCCTTCGAGCACAACTCTTCGAGGAAGTCGGCGAGCCGGTCCAGCGCTTCGGCCGCAGGCCCGCCCACAGCGGTCATCGACTCGCGCAACGCGACCTCGTCGCCCGCGGCTCCCGCAAAGCCGTCGCGATAGAAAAGAGCAGTGCCCCGTGCCTGTCGAGCCGCCATCTCGCTGTGTTCCCGCGCCATCTTCGGGGCCGAGCCCGCGAGTGCCTCCAACGCCTGATCGACCAGGCGGGGAATCGCTTCGGCGCGTTCGATCGCACGAGCGAGCCTCGTTTCGAGCGGCTGGTCGTCTCGGACCAGCAGAAAGACCGTCGCGTTGCCGAGGATGCCGGTCCAGTAGAGGGGATTGCTCCGGGGCCGGTCGAGCACGTCGTAGTCCATGATCTGCCGCTGCGCCTGCCGACGCAGAAGTTCGAGGTCCCGATCGAGCTCAACGTCTCCGGAACTCCCGGCCCGCTCGATGCGCTCGAGGACGTCCCGGTTGTAGTCCAGCCACGCGCTCCGCCCCTCTTCACCGAGATCGCCCAACATGCCGTCGAACTCATGCCGACCGGCAGCGGTCGCTCGCGTCGGGAAGGTCTCGAAGTAGGTATCGAGGTATTCCTCGACGATCGTGGGATCTAGCGTCGCCGCAGCGTCCGAAGTCGTGGCACGCTGGCCGCAGGCACCGAAGACCAAAGCGACCAACGGTGTGACGAGTAGAAGTCTGCTGGGTTGCATGCGCGGAAGATTCTAGCGCGCCGCCCCGCCGCGATTGAGGTTCTTCCACATGATCGCGGAGTGCGGTCCTTCGGGATCACGCTCGAGATCGAACGTGTCGCCCGCCGGTCCGCGACTCTGCGCGAGCAGGGAGTTCAGCGCCTCGAGGTCGTCGGGCGTCAACCGCAGGCTGCCCAGCGCGCGGTTCTCCTCTAGGTGGCGGTCGTCGCGTGCACCGACGATGACCGAGCCGACACCGGGCCGGCCGAGGACCCACCGAGTCGCAACGGATGCCATGGTCGCACCGCGAATCCCCGCGATACGATCGAGCTCGCGGAGGAGACTCTGGTAAAGCTTCCAACCGCCGAACTCCTCGACGATGAGGCGGTACTTGACCAGCGATCGGTTGTCGAGTGCGCGGCTCTCCTCGGCACCCAGCCAGCGCTCCGACAGGAATCCGCCGCCGAGCGACCCGTAGGTCACCAGCTGCACCCCCCGTTCGCCGCAGAGAGCCGCCATCCCGTTCTCTGGCCGCCGATCGAGCAGCGAATACTGCACCTGGTGAGCGACCAGGTCGACTCCCGCGTCGAGAATGTCGCGCAGTCGGGGAACGTCGAAATTGGTCGCCCCGAGATGTCGGATCTTGCCGGCCTGGCGTAGCTCTTCGAGCCAGAACGCCGCTTCCACCCAACCCGGCACGGAGTAGTTCCACCATGCGAACTGGACCAGATCGAGGCGCTCGACGCCGAGCCGTGTGAGCGACCGGTCGACGATTGCCTCGACCCGAGCCTTGGTCAGGCCCGCGAGCTCGTCCGCGTCGGGAACGTACTTCGTGTGAATCTGGATCGCCCCCGGATCGCCGCCACGGGCGCGCCAGGCGCCGAGAAAGCGACCGAGCAACTCCTCCACCCCGGTATAGATGTCGGCGCAGTCGAAGCTCGTGAAGCCGGCGTCGGCTAGCCGCAGCCAACCGTCAACGACATCCCCAGCGTCGAGAGCGGCCTCGCGATGGCCGGCCGACAGCTGCCAGCAGCCGTTGACCACCCTTGCCGCTGAGTAGCCCGGCGCCAGCTCGACGCGCTCGACCGAACCGCTCACTCGTCGCCTTCGGCGCCGGGTAGCGGCACGGCGGTCACGTCTCCGTGCCGAAACTCGGTGCGCCCGATTCGTCGAATCCGGAACCGGCCGCCGCAGAGCGGATCCGGGCAGGCGACCTCCATGTCGGTCGTCATCCAGTCGGTCGGGGCGGTCTCTCGTTGCTTCGCGGGCAAGAGCGGCAGGAGCGCCGCCAGCGGGTAGATCGGGAAGGTCTGACCGGGTGGCAGCAACAGATTCTCGCCCGAGAGCTCGAAGTACTCGCCCTCCTGGTGATTGCAGATCATCGGCCGATCGGTCGCCACGACCTCGACGCGTAGGTCGTAGAGCCAGAACGTGTCGTCGTTCGCAGACATGGAACCTCCCGAACCCAGGCTACCCGGTTTTGGTACGCTGCCGCGACCCTCCGCATGGCGTCCACCGCGACCGACTCGTCTCCTCTCACGTTCCACGGCGGCCTCACCGGCGCGCTGGCGCCGTTTGTGCTGTTCTTCGCCGGTGTCATCTGGCTGGGCCTCTCCGGAGCCCCGGACGAACGCGGCTTCTGGCCGATTCTGGTCGCCGCTCTGGCTCTGGGCGTCCTCCTCGCACGCGACCGGCGTCGCTACGCCGACGCCGCCGTCAACGGCATGGCCCGCAAGATCGTGGCCCTGATGATCCTCGCCTGGCTGCTCGCCGGAGTGTTGGGGACGCTCATGAACGCGAGCGGCTTTGTCGAAGCGCTGGTCTGGCTGGCCGGCTCCCTGGGCGTTTCCGGTGGCGGCTACGCCGCGGCGGCCTTTCTCGTCTGCTGCCTCGTTTCGACCTCCACGGGCACCAGTCTCGGAACCCTGATCGTCTGTGCCCCGCTCCTCTACCCGGCCGGCGGACCGCTCGGGAGCGATCCGGCGATTCTGATGGGCGCAATTCTCGGCGGTGCCACCTTCGGCGACAACATCTCCCCGGTCTCCGACACCACGATCGCCTCGGCCTCCACCCAGGGAGCCGAGATCGGCGACGTCGTCCGATCACGCATGCGCTACGCGATCCCGGCGGCGCTGATCGCCCTGGTCCTCTACACCGCCCTCGGCGCCTCGAGCGCTGTCGAAGGCGCGGCGTTGGCCGAGGGGGCATCGCCTCACGGACTCCCCATGCTCCTCGTCCCGGCGTTTGTGATTGGCCTCCTTCTGGCCAAGCGACACCTGCTCGAAGGACTCCTCTTCGGCATCGTCGCCGCCATCGTCCTGGGCCTCGCGTTGGGTCTCTTCGCGTGGAGTGACGTCTTCTTCGTCGACGCCGACAACTTCGGCGCCCGCGGGCTGATCGTGAGTGGCCTCGAGCGGGGCATCGGCGTTTCGGTCTTCACCATCCTGCTCATGGGGCTGGTCGGCGGCCTCGAAGCGACCGGGCTCATCGACCGGCTCGTGGAGCGCGCCGAGGCGCGAGCCTCCACCGCCCGGTCAGTGGAGCTTTGGACCTTCGGCACGGTCTCGGCCGCAGCGCTCCTAACCACCCATTCGACCGTGGCGATTCTCGCGGCGGGCGACTTCACCCGACGAGCGGGTGAGCGCGCGGAGCTACCCGCGACACGGCGGGCGAACCTGCTCGACATCACCGTCTGTACCTGGCCGTTCCTGCTGCCCTACTGCATTCCCACGATTCTCGCGGCGAGCCTCTCCGCCGGTGACTCCGGCATGCCCAGGCTCTCGGCGCTTCAGGCCGGCTTCGCGAACTTCCACTCGTGGGCCCTGCTCGCGATAGTTCTGTTCGCGATCGTGACCGGCTGGGGCCGGTACACCGATCGCGGCCGCTAGGCGTTCAGCTCGGCGACGAACTCGCGCGAGACCTCGTACTCCTCGTCCGTCAACGGGTTGAGCACAACCCCGAGGCGGCGACCCGCCAGGATCGGCGCCAACGCCGTCCCCTCGAGAGAGCGGGCCACGAGTGGGATGGCGCGCTGCACCAGGTCCGCGTAGCGATCGACAAACGCCTGGGCGGCGGCTTCGGTGCTGAACACGGGAAGCAGCTCGTCGCCCTCGGGGCCGTAGGTAAAGGCACCCTCGTTGTCACCAATCGGCTCGGGCTCGGAGTCGCGGAAGACCACGAAGACCTGGGCGGTTCGGAACCACTCGACGAAGCGACTCGGATCACCCGATTTCGCAAGGGCGATCATCGGGTCGCTGGGGTTGAACAGACTGCCGAACAGATTCATTGTGACTCCGTGAGTCGATCCCACTCCATGGTCGACGGAAACGGAGAGCATGTCTGTTCCGCAGTCCACAAGGCGCACCTCCGACCCGCTACTCACCCAAATCGAATGGCACAGTTTTTCGGGCTTCTCCGTGGAAAGGGGTATAGACCAACCCCAACCAGGAGGTAGTGATGCGAGAGGGAACGTGGAGATGGATCAGAATCTGGCCGAAGGCTTGGCTTCTCACGACGGTATTGAGTTTGGCAACGGCGGCGGCGGGAGTCGCAGCCGTGCCGCAGCCTGTCTCACCCGGCAGTGAGGCGGGAATCACGGCGGTCTCCGGCCGCTGCCCGACGTTTCACTGGACCGCCGTCGAGGGCATCGAGGTGCTCGAACTGGTGGTCTACCGAGTCCTTGACGGCGAAATGGCCCGTGCGCCCGAGTTGGTCGTACAGCAGACGCTCCCCGGCGCGGCCCAGGGTTGGACCCCCTCCTTGGGGCTCTGCCTCGAGCCCGGCGGACGCTACGCTTGGTCGATCGGAACCCAAGGAGAGTGGTCATCCGCCAGACTCTTCGAGGTTGCGGCCGCGCCGTCTGCCGCCGAAGTAGATGACGCTCTGTCGGTTCTGGCCCGGTATCGAGAGACGAGCGCTCCCCAGGCGGAGGCGCTCCAGGATTCCGCCAACGACGACGGGAGCACGGAGCCAAGGGCCGCCCAGGTGTTGCCCGTAGACTCGGGCAGGCAACGAGCCACGGGCCCGGCACCGGAAGCTCGACCGAGCGTAGACTCCGCCCACCCGGGCGCTCTGCAGCCAGGCTTCGCACCGATCCTCAGCGCCTCCCCGTCACTGACCGTCGAGGATCAGATCCAGCTCGGCTCGGCCAGCGACATCTTCAAAGACGGAGCCGTTCTTCTGTGGACCGACGGCAGCAACAACACGGGGCTCGGAGAGAACGCAGCGGCGAACACGACAGGATTCGCGAATACGGCCGTCGGCTTCGACGCGCTGCGCGCCACCAACACCGGGAGCCTCAACACCGGTCTCGGAGAGAAGGCGCTGCGATTCAACACGTCGGGGTCACGGAACACCGCGGTGGGCTCGGGTGCGGCCTACTCGGCCACGGCGGCGAACGACAACACGGCGGCGGGCTACCACGCGCTCCTCTTCAACGACGCCAGCTTCAACACGGCCGTCGGCTCGAGAGCGCTTCGCGCCAACACGACCGGCGACCAAAACTCCGCGTTCGGCCACAACGCACTCTCTTCGAACACCATCGGGCGCCTGAACACAGGACTCGGTGAAGACGCCCTGTACGCGAACACCGAAGGCGAGGCGAACACCGCCGTCGGCGAGGCCGCTCTCAAGCAGAACATCACCGGCAACAACAACACTGCGCTCGGCAACGGCAGCCTACAGCTCAACACCGAGGGGGTCATGAACACAGCGGTCGGACAGAGTGCGCTCAAGGGGAACCTGACGGGTTCTATGAACAGTGCCGTGGGGCGGTCTGCAATCCTCGTCAACACGACGGGGAGCGGTAACAGCGCGCTCGGGCAAAACGCCCTCTACGCGAACACGACCGGCTCGGACAACACGGCTATCGGCACCCTCTCTATGGAGGACAACGTGAGCGGCGCTCGCAACGTCGCCGTCGGCCAGGAGGCCCTGGCCAACAACGTATCGGGCGTTCAGAACATCGCGATCGGCGAGAACGCTGGACTCTTCACGGACGGCTCCAACAACATCGTCATCGGCGGCCCGGGAGCCGGAAGCGAGTCGAACACCCTGCGGATCGGCGGCGGCACCGGTACGGGTTCCAAGGAGCTCGACAAGGCCATCATTCACGGCATTTCTGGGCGGACCGCGCCTTCTGGCGACGCCGTGCTCGTGGCCGCCGACGGAACCCTCGGGACGATGGTCTCCTCGCGGCGCCACAAGGAAGACATCCACGACATGGCCACGGCGTCGGAGGCGCTGTTGCGGCTGAGGCCGGTGACGTTCCGCTACAAGAACGCGACGGCCGACGGCGAAAAGCCGGTCCAGTTCGGGCTGATCGCCGAAGAGGTCGCCGAGATCCTGCCAGAGCTTGCGTCCTACGACGAGCAGGGCACGCCGCGATCGGTGAGGTACCACCTCCTCTCGTCCCTGCTACTCAACGAGCTCCAACGTCAGGACCGGCGCTTCCGCGCAACGAGCGCTCTTTTCGGAGCACTGATGCTCGTGGCGACTGCGTTCGCCCTTCGACGAAGCGTCGGCTGAGCGCGGGTCTCGACGCGAAGTACTCGTACTCGCGGCCACCGTCGGCGGTCTCTCCAGTTAGACTTCGCCGACGGTGGCCGAACTCGTAGAAGACCCGCAGCTGGTCGAGCGCATTCGCGCCGGCGACGCGGAGGTGCTGGGCGACATCGTCCAGCGCTACCTCCGGCAGATCGAGCGTGCCGGCCGCGGCGCCGGGCTCGACGCTCATCAGGCCGAAGAGGTTGCGCAGGCGACGTTTGTCACCTTCATCGAAACCGCGCACCGATTCGAAGGCCGCTCCAAGGTGCGCACCTGGATCTTCGGCATCTTCTTCCGCAAGGTCCAAGAAGCCCGGCGTGGCTTCGCGAAGGCGCGCAAGCACGACGACATCGACGACATCTTCGAGAGTCGCTTCAACGAATCCGGGCACTGGATCGCTTCGACCGAGGCGCCAGGGTCCGCGCTCGAAGGCGAAGAGATTCTGGGCGAGATCGAGGACTGCCTCGAAATGACCCCGGAGAGGCAACGCCTCGCCTTCGTCTTGCGCGAGGTCGAGGAATTGACCACTGAAGAGATCTGTAACGTCATGGACATCACCGCCACCAACCTGGGTGTGATGCTCTTCCGCGCTCGCAACCGCCTGCGTGACTGCTTGATGGACAAGGGATACGCCAGGTGACCGGACTGCCGACCTGCAAGGAGTACGCGACCTCCGTGGCGTCGGGCGAGTTGGAGAACGCCGGCCTTCTCCGCCGATTCGCCGGCTTCCTCCACTGGCTGATGTGCAAGTACTGTCGCGCCTACGTCCGCCAGCTGCGTTCGGTCAACGAAGCAGCACGTCGGAGGCTCCGTCGGGAACCGCCCGACCCCGAGTCGATCGAGCGGCTCGAAGCCTCCTTGGCGGAGGCGTGCCGGCAGAAGACGCAAAAGCGGCCCGCCGACTGACCTACTGCAAGAAGACCGGTTCGTACGAGACGCTGATCGAGGCGTACTCGTGCTCTCCATCCGCCTCTCGCATTGGCGTCGGGAACTCCTCGCTCCGCTGAACGAGCGTGTAGGTCAGGCGCCAGTTCTTGCACCGGTAGGAGAATCCGGCCCGGAAGTCGTAGACGAAGTTCTCTCGATCGACACTGTGGCTGCTCCGGATCGTGTTGCCGTCGAGGAAGATGTTGTAGCCCACGGCGCGTGCGTCTGCGCCAACGAAGAGGTACCACTCGGTGTCGGGGCGCGCAGTGGTCTGGATGATGGAGGGAGAGATGATGGTGTTTGGAAAGCCCGTCAAACCCCTCCCCACACGCAGCGTTGCACCGGCATTCGCAAAGAGCTGCACGTTCCCCAGATTGAAACCAAAGTGAGGGGTGATGTCGAAGCGCTCTCGTGTCTTGAGGATGCGCCGATAGAGGTAGTTCAGACTGACGGCGGGCTCGAAGCGGATCTGATTGTCCCAGCCCAGCGGCTCGTCGCTGCCGGTGACACAGCAGTGCACGACCTTCTGCACCGGCTCGGCGAGCGCCGGCGGACCGACGACGCCGAGCGCCAACTCGAATCGATGCTGCCGGCGCGGAACGCCCTCGAGATGAGGCTCCGTGATCTGCAAGAGCGGCCCTGCGTAGAGCCAGCCCGCCCAGGGTCTCTCGTCCGGAACCTGCTCCTCCTGCTGGATGTCCTCCGGCGTGTAGAAGTTCTGTCCGAGCGCCCAGCCGGTGATGACGTTGTAGTCCATCTCCGGGCAGAAGCGCCCGCACCATCGCCGAGCCAGCTTTTCTGCCCCCTTCGACACGTACTCGGGATCTCCGAGGCTGCTGATCCGAAGCCCGTTGGTGTAGTCCTCGTCCGTTCCCGAAAAGGTGTCGTTCTCCCACTGCACCTGCCAGGCGCGTGTCCTCTTTGGCTCTTCGGCCGCCGCCAGAGAGACGGTCAAGACCGCCCCGAGCAGAATCGTCCAGAGTCTCCAGTGTCCCGTTGTCATCGCAGTGCTCCCTTTGGTCACTCAGTCGTTGAAGTCGGACACGATGCCTTCGAAGGACGCACCCACCGCGTCGGCAGCCGGCCCCATCCCGTATTCGGCGAACGCCCTCCACAAAGACCTCTGGAGCGCCGGCTGCTGAGCAGAGTCGAGCACCCCTCTCGCCACCAGATCGTCCAGCGCCTTGAGAACACCGTCTCTGCCGTCCAAGAAGCTCGGCGATGGCGCGATCAGCTTCAGGGAGTCGACCACTAGCTGCCAGCCCAGAAGATGGCCCTGGCGACGACCTCCCAGCTCATCTCCGAGAACCTGGTTGATTCGAATCAGCGCGGCGCACCAGATCTCGCCGGCATCATGCGCCTCGGAGTAGTCCGGATCCCCGAGCTGCCCGAAGTCGCCCGTAAAATCGGAGTCGTAGCTACCCACTCGCGGCCGCGCCCCGTCGCTCACTCCCGAAGCCCAGCGACCGAAGTCGTAGACCTCGGCATCGCGGGCGTAGTTCTGGATGGTGAGTGCGAAGTAGTCGCTCCAGCCCTCTCCCATCGCCCGGCTCTGCGGTTGAACCAGCGGGGCGTGCTCCAGCTTCCCCCCGACCAGCCGCTGCGAGACGCCGTGCACATACTCATGGAAGACCACGTCCGCGTCGAGAGCGGTATGTCTCCCGGTCGCCTCGACCAATCCGAGCGTCATCTCGGGATTCCGGCCGTCACGCCTCGCGCGCATCCGAGCCGTGCCCGAGACGACCCGGTCGTAGATGCGTACTTCGAGTTCGTCTCCATCCCCCGAAGCACCGCCCGGGTTGATCGCCTGGAAGTTGCCCTCGTCTTCCCCGAAGCCGAGCATCAGAAAGACCTCGTGCAGGTAGTTGCTGTAGTAGAAGGCGTTGAGGAGTCGCTGGTCTTTGCCCTCGGGCTGCGACGGCTCGAAGCGCAGCGCGCCGGCGGCGGTCTCGCCGGTCAGCGAGCGTTGCGTATTGCCGCGGTAGACCGCGACGTTGTTGCCGACGGTCCGATCTTCGGAGACCCAATCCAACGGAGTCGCTCGAAGATCCTCGAGGAGGTCATCGCCGACCGGCGGCAGCTCTGACAGCTGCCTCGGGCCCTCCGCCGGACTGTGGAGAAAGACCTGCCCTCGAGTGACCCCGCCCAGGGTGTCCTTGCAGTAGAGGACGTCGCCCGCCCGAGTTCCGTTGGCCGCCACGATGAAGTCGTAGTCACCGGCCAACTCATCGAAGGAGAGCGTCAACAGCCATCCGAGCTGGATCTGTGGAATCAAGTGGAAGAGTACGAGGCGGGCGGCGACCGGCTCGTCGAGACCGGCCACCCGAATCTGTGTCGGCTGGCTGGGCAACGGAGCCACCACCGACGGCTGCCCCTCAGTCTCGAGGGCTCGCGGGCCAGAGTCCGGAGTGATCTGCCCGTGGTGATCCCGCCGGTCATCCCCCCCCGAGTCGCCCACGTAAGCCAAGGCGATCTCGACCGCACCCGTAGCAGTCAGGGTAGAGACCACGTCCGGCTCCTCGTTGAGGGGCGTGTTGTTTCCCACGACATCTTCTACCCGCCCACTCGGAGAGAGCCGAACCGTTCGCACCATCTCGAAGACTGGGATGCCGGCGTAGTACTGCTGGAGATGCACGACCTGAGTCCCCGCGCTGGTCACCAGCGGAGGCCCGGTCGGCACGAACTCGGCCATCGCCGTGTCCTCGAACCCGAGCGCCGGCGCTACGGATTGCACGTGGAGTCGAGCTTCCGAGACCGCCGAGTCGCCCCTCCGCCCGGCCTCTCGCGAGACCAATCGCCCGGGTGTCGCGGTCGCCCGGTTGAAACGCTCGACGTGCACAGAATGGGCGCCCGGAAGCTCACGGGAGGTCCTCCGCGCGCCCCGCTCGGTCATCTCCGCAGCGACGTCGGAGCCCCGGTCACTGAAGTCTCGTGTATCGATCTCTCTCACGGTTTCAACGCGCCCTTGCCGCCGCGCCCTCGGTACTGAGACGGACCGTGACGGCGGTTTCCCCGCCTCGACGCCAGACGAGCTCCGCTGCCCGGTCCGGTGCCCGGCGTTTCCGATATCCTCCCGCCGATGCCCTTCGACTCCGACGACTGTCAGAGGTGCCGGGGCGACTTCCCGGCGCTCTCTCGAGCCCACGACGGCCAACCGCTCGCCTACCTCGACGGCCCCGCCGGCAGCCAGATACCCGCGGCGGTGATCGAGGCGATCAGCGGCTACTACCGCTCGCACAACGCCAACCACCACGGCGCCTTCCCCACGTCTGCCGACTCCGACGCCGCCGTCCTCGCGGCGCGCGAGAAGCTGGCGGCCTTCGTCGGTGCGCAGAGCTGGCGCGAGGTGTCGCTCGGCCAGAATATGACCACGCTCACCTACTCCCTGAGCCAAGCCGTACGCGCCGTGCTGCGGGAGGGGGACGAGATCGTCGTCACCGCCCTCGATCACGAGGCAAATCGAGGTCCTTGGCTCGAAATGGGGGCCGTGACGCACGAAGTTGCGCTCCAGCCTGATGGACGACTCGATCTCGACGACCTGGATCGGAAGCTCAACCAACGCACCCGGCTCGTCGCGGTCACCCTTGCGTCCAACGCTCTGGGGACCGTCCCGGACATCGCGGCGATCCGCGAGCGCGTTCGCGCGGTCGGCGCCTGGCTGGTGGTCGACGCCGTGCACTACGCGCCCCACTTCCCGATCGACGTCCAGAAGATCGACGCCGACTTCCTCCTCTGCTCGGCCTACAAGTTCTACGGCCCACACGTCGGGGTGCTCTGGTCGAGGCCGGGCCTGCTCGAGCAGTTGCCGGCGCAGCACCTCCGCGTCCAGAGCGACGAGGCGCCCCACCGAATCGAGACCGGCACGCTGAACTTCGCAGCCATCGTGGGCGCAGGAGCGGGCGTCGACTACATCGCCTCGTGGGGCATCGGGGAGAGCTACCGCGAACGCATCGTCGATGCGGCCAACTCGATCGCCGCCTACGAGCACGGCGTAGCGGAGCGCTACTGGCAAGGTCTGCAGTCGATCCCGGGCGTCAGAGGCTGGGGTCCCGGATTCGACGCCGAGCGCCGGGCGCCGACGGTCTCCATCACGGTGGACGGACTCACCGCGACGCAGGTTGCCCAGAAGCTCGGCGAGCGCGGCATCCAGGTGTGGGACGGGCACTTCTACGCGGTGCGCGCGGTCGAGACCCTCGACCTCGAGCGACGCGGCGGGCTCGTGAGGGTCGGCGTGCTGATGTACAACACCGCTCAGGAGATCGACCGCCTGCTCGAGGCGCTCAACGTCATCGCGGGAAACGCCTAGGGTGCCTCACCTCGCCCTCACGACCGTCATCGTCGACGAGTACGACCCGGCGATCGGGTTTTTCGTCAACGTGCTCGGCTTCGAGCTCGCGGAGGACTCCCCGTCGCTGACCAACGACGGCCGAGCGAAGCGCTGGGTCGTCGTGCGGCCCCCCGGAGCCGAGACCGGCCTCCTCCTCGCTCGCGCCGACGGCGAACGCCAGGAGCGAGCCGTCGGCAACCAGTACGCCGGTCGCGTCGGACTTTTCCTCCGAGTCGAAGACTTCGAAGGGACCTACGCCCGGCTCGTCGCGGCGGGCGCCGAAATCGTGCGCGAACCGCGCGACGAGCCGTACGGACGCATCGCCGTGTTCTGCGACATCGCCGGCAACCGCTGGGATCTGCTGGGACCCGAGTAGCCTACTCCGGCTGCCACGTCGGCATGCGTCCCGGTGTCCACGGGGCGCCAGCCGCTTCGGCGTCGGCCTCCAATCCAGCCAGGTCGCCGTCGACCAGCTCGGTCAGCTGCTCGAGGACGCCGCCGAACGCAGCGCTCGCGATGTCGTAGGCGTCGCGGTTGGTCTGGGTCGGCGGCGACGTCGAGGCCCACTGGCCGTAGACGATCCGCTGCACCCGACTCACAATCGACGGCAGCGTCGCTTCGTAGCGCCGCGCGACCGAGCGATCCCCAGTGAGCTCAGTCTGGAGCTCCATCAACTCGAGTTCGATACCGCGCAGCCGGTTGACAAGATCGACGCCCGCCGCCGGAGTGTCGACCAGAGCAGCGCGAAGGAAGTCGATCCGCTCCTGCGCTTCGCCCGCAACCCGAATGCCTCCGAGCACCGCGCGCTGTAGCCGGGCGGTCTTCTGCTGGAAGGCCAGTAGTGCCTCACGATCCGAGGTGCCCAGGGTGTTGAGGCCCAGCGGCTGCGTGGTGAACGAGCGGCTCTCGCCGAGCTCGGTCATCTCACCGTCGATCCACTTGGCGATCGACACGGTAAACGTGCCGGGCGCCACCATCGGCCCGCTCGGCGCGCTGCTGAACGGGTTCCACGAAGGGAACGGCGTCAGGCGCGTCGGAGACGACGCCGGCAGACGAAGGTCCCAGGCGACCCGGTGGAAGCCCTTGCCGGTCGGCCCGGTCAGTCGACGGACGACGTTGCCGGCCTGGTCCGTAACGGTCAGTACGACTGACGGATCGAGCTCTCGGTCCTCGGCTCGGAGTTCTTCCCA
Source organism: Candidatus Multivoradales bacterium (assembly GCA_965212505.1). Lineage (GTDB taxonomy): Bacteria > Acidobacteriota > Thermoanaerobaculia > Multivoradales > JAHEKO01 > JAHEKO01. Next base: position 1,526,963 of record OZ243123.1, on the reverse strand, counting down.
CTCCGGGTAGAACACGTCGCCACCCTCCTCGGCGATCTCCTTCTCTTCCTCGCGCCGCCGATCGCGGCGGGTGTCGTAGGCCTCGTGCAGGTAGTAGGTGAAGATCGCGCCAAACGGCGGATTGGGTGCCGAGTACCAGCCTTCACCCTGGAACGACTTGCCACGCAGGGTGAGCGGTGCACGCTCGATGTACATGAGCGGGTCCTTGACCGGGAAGAGATGCGCCTCGCTCTCGAGCGCCTCCTCGGTGATACCGCGCAACGGGCTGTAGTCGTCGAGGACGTAGAAGCCGCGCCCGAAGGTACCGAGCACCAGATCGCCCTCGCGCCTCTGAATCGCGAGGTCACGCACCGCAACGGTCGGGAGTCCGGCCTTGAGCTGAATCCACTCGGAGCCACCGGTCGGGCTAAAAAAGGCGCCGAACTCTGTACCGACGAACAGCAGATTCGGATCTTCGTGATCCTCGGCGAGGCTGTACGTGGAGCCACGCTCCGGCAGGCCCTCGACCAGCATCGTCCAGGTCGCGCCACGGTCGGTGCTCTTCAGCACGTACGGCTTGAAATCCGACATCTTGTGGTGGTTGAAGACCGCGAAGACGGTGTCGGCGTCGTGCAGCGAGGCGATCAGGTCGTTGACGTAGGTTCGATCGGGAACTCCCGGGAACGAGTCGATCTTGCGCCAGTTTTCGCCGCCGTCTTCGCTCACCTGCACCAGGCCGTCGTCGGTGCCGGCGTAGAGCAGGCCTTCGACGAGGGGCGACTCATCGAGCGCCACCAGGTTGCCGTAGATCGAGGTCGAACGGTTCTTCGATACCGCATCGACGCTCCAGACCCGATCCATCACTTCCAGCCGATTTCGATCGATCCCCCGAGTGAGGTTCGGACTGACCGCCGTCCATGAGTCGCCGCGATCGTCGCTCCGGAACAGTCGGTTGCCGCCAAAGTAGAGCCGCGTGCGGGAGTGCGGGCTGATGATCAGCGGCGCGTCCCAGTTGTAGATCAAGGGCTCCTCGTCGGCACCGGGCTGCGGCACGATGGAGACCTCCTCGCCCGAGCGGTGGTCGTAGCGGACCAGGCCGCCGTATTGCGACTCGGAGTAGATGATGTTCGGGTCCTCGGGGTCGACGCGCGTCTGGAAGCCATCACCTCCGTGGGTCATAAACCAGTCGGCGTTGACGATTCCGTGAATGCTGTTCGTGCGCGTCGGCCCGCCCATCGTGAAGTTGTCCTGCGTACCGCCGTAGACCCGGTAGAACGGCTCGGAGTTGTCGACCTCGAGCTTGTAGAACTGGGTTACCGGCAGGTTCTCCTTGAAGATCCAGGTCTTCTGGCCATCGAAGGTCTCGTAGAGACCGCCGTCGTTGCCCGACAGCTGGTGATCGGTGTCGTTCGGGTTGATCCAGAGCGCATGGTTGTCGATGTGCTTGTGGAGCTCGGGGAGACGCTCGAAACTCTTGCCGCCGTCCGGGGTGACGTGCATCCAGGTGTCCATCGAGTAGACCGTGTCGGGATCTTTCGGATCGGCGACGATCTCGTTGTAGTACTGCGGACTCGCCGACATGTAGTCGCTCTGCTTGTGCCAGCTCGCGGCGCCATCGGTCGAGCGGTAGAAACCGCCCTCCCCCTCGGCCGCCTCGACAATCGCGTAGAGGATCCCGGGGTCGGCCGGCGACTGCGCCAACCCGATCCGACCGAGATCAACGCTCGGCAGGCCTTTGGTGACCTTCGTCCACGACTCGCCAGCGTCCGTCGACTTGTGAATGCCCGATCCCGGGCCACCGTTGATCAGCGTCCAGACGTGCCGCCGCCGCTGATAGGAGGCGGCATAGAGGACGTCCGGGTTCTCGAGGTCCATGATGAGATCGGTGACGCCCGTGTGCTCGTCGATCTCGAGCACGTTCGTCCAGTTTTCGCCACCGTCCGTGGTCTTGAAGAGACCGCGGTCGCCGCCCGGTCCCCAGAGGGGGCCCTGGGAGGCGACATAGACCACGTTCGAATCGCGCGGATCGACCACAATCTTGGCGACGTGCTCGGAATTCTCGAGCCCGACCTTTTTCCAGCTCGCGCCGCCGTCGATCGACTTGTAGACGCCGTCGCCGTAGCCGACGCTGCGCTGGCTGTTGTTTTCGCCCGTGCCCACCCAGACGACGTTCGAATCGTTCGGGTCGAGGGTCACGCAGCCGATCGAGTACGAGCCCTGTCCGTCGAAGATCGGTCGATAGGTCGTGCCGGAGTTGGTGGTCTTCCAGACGCCGCCGGAGGACGTCGCCACGTAGTACGCCTTCGAATCGTCTGGCACCACGGCGATGTCGCTGATGCGTCCCGAGGTCACCGCCGGACCGATGCCGCGAAACTTGAGTCCCGAGAATGTCCCAGACGAGAGCAGCGGCTTCTCTTCCGGCGCCTCCTCCGGCTCGCCCTTCTTGCCCTTGGCGGCGGCGAGCGGAACGGCGAGTAGACAGAGAGCGAGTGAGAGGTGAATCAGGCGCATTCGAGCGAACATGGGGGATTCCTCCAAGAAGGCTGTCGGGAATGCGCGATGTTAGTACAGCCCAACGCTGCAACCCGCCGCCGTGGATGCCGTACCTCCTCCGTGGGCCCGGTATATCCGGCGGCCCGCGCTAGGATCGTTTTCCGTGGCATTCAAGGCTCGAGAGCTGCTCCGACTCTTCGGACTCCTCGCCTTTCTGCTCGCCGGCCTGTCGATCGCGGACATGTTCCGCTCGCGCCCGTTCGACGGCGTGGTACTCGAAGCCGACGCGCCGGGGCGGTTGATCGTCCGAACCGTGGTTCCTGGTAGCGGCGCCGCCGAAGCCGGAATCCGCCGCGGCGAGCAGATCGTCGGCATCGACCGCAACGTCATTCGAACGAGCGGCGACGCTGCGGAGCTCCTCAATCGCCACACGATCGGCAAGACGATTCCGTACCTGGTACGCGGTGCCGGAGGGCTCCGCGAGGTACCGGTGCGCCTCGGCCCCCGGAGGATCGGCAGCATCTACTACCTCTACGCTTGCCTGCTCGGGTTCGCCTTCTTCTTCGTCGGCCTGTTCGTGCTCGAACGCCAGCCGAGGCGTCGGCCGGCGCAGGTCTTCTTCATCCTCAGCACGCTCTTTCTGATCTTCTTGGTCTGCCGGCTGCGACCGGCGTCCTACTCGGAGGTCGACACCTTTGTGTTGATGACCGGCATGGTCGCCTTTCTCTTCCTGCCGGCGAGCTTCCTTCACTTCTTCCTGATCTTCCCGCGACCGATCCGGCTCCGCCCCGAGCCGGGCGACCCCGGCTACGCGGCGAGACGAGCGACCTGGCTGGCGACGCTGACCGCCATCTACCTCCTGCCGGCGGCGGTGCTCGGCGTGAGCTACGCCCTCGCTCAGCGACGCGGCACGGCGATCGACCTGATCAGCGGTGCACCGATCCAGAACTGGTGGCTCTTGGCCGCCTACATGATCCTGGCGCTGGTGACACTGGCCTACAAGGCACGCCGACTGTCGAACCCACGAGAGCGACGCGGAGCCGGCATTGTGCTCTTCGGCTCGGTCTTTGGCATGGTGCCCTTCCTCGTCGCCGCGGTCGCCTTTCCCTCTAACCTGCACACCAACCCGTTCTTCGGCATCGGCCCGCTCATTCTGGTTCCGCTGACCTACGCCTACGCGATCGTACGGTTCCAGCTGATGGAGATTCGCGTCATCCTGCGCAAGAGTCTCCTCTACACGACGACGACGGTGGTCGTCACGATCCTCTACGCGATCGGCATCGCGGCCTTCAACGCGACGACGCGGGGTACCGCCATCGCCGCCTCGCCGTTCTTCCCGATCGTCTTCGCGCTCGTCATCGTGCTGCTCTTCGAGCCGCTTCGACGGTGGCTTCAGGCGATCGTCAGCCGTCGCTTCTTTGCCGAGCGACAGCGCTTGGAGGCGGCGCTCGAGGAGATGGCCGACGCACTCACCGCCCAGGTCGATCTCGGCGCGGTCGTTCACGACCTGGTCGGGAAGCTCCCGCGACTGCTCGGCCTCCACTTTGCCGGCCTCTACCTGGTGAGCGAAGACCGACTGGAGCGAGCCGCCGGGCCCGAGGGTCTGCCGGAGAGCCTGCCCTTGTTGCCCGAAATGCACGACACCCTCGCTCGGCGTCGCGGGCTGACGGTCCTCGATCAGCTCGAGCCGCTCGCCGCTGACAATCGGGACCTCGGCCGCCTGATCGATCTGCTGTCGGCCGCTGGAGGGCAGGTGGTGGGCGATCTGACCACTCGGCGCCGGCGGGTCGGCCTGGTCGTGCTGTCGGGCAAGATCGATCAGACCATGCCGCTCGACCCATCGGAGCTCGCGTTGCTCCGCCGGCTGCTCGACCAGGTGGCGGTCGCCCTCGAGACCAGCATGCTGCTCGAAGAGAGGACCGAACAGGCCGAGCTCCAGCGTGAGCTCGAGATCGCAGCCTCAGTTCAGGAGCGCCTCCTTCCGGAGCGCCTCGACTTTGGTCCGGGCTGGAATGTCGCGGCCGTCTGCCGGCCGGCTCGACACGTCGGTGGTGACTTCTTCACCGAACTTCCGGGACCGCAAGACGGCAGCCGAGCGGTCGTCTACGGCGACGTCGCCGGCAAGTCGGTTTCGGGCGCCCTGGTCATGATGGCCGCCCACGAGGTCCTCCACTCGCTGGCCCTGGCCCACCGAGATCCCGAGCAACTCCTCAACCTGGCGAACCGTCGGCTCTACGGGCTCGGCAACCGCAAGAGTTTCGTGGCGCTCGCCTACCTGACCTCAGCGCCCGACGGGAGTGGGCTACTCTACTCCCTCGCCGGGCAACCACAGCCGCTCCTGCGTACGAACGGAGGCGATGTGAGAGAGCTCGACCTGCCACCCAACCGCATCCCGCTCGGCGCCCTGGACAACGGGAGCTACCAGCTGACGCACGCGCCGATGGAGTGTGGCGACCTGGTCGTCGGCTACTCCGACGGCGTGGTCGACGCTCGCTCCCCCGCCGGCGAGAGCTTCGGCTTCGAGCGTCTGCGCGACGTTCTCTCCGACTCCGGTCCATCGCCTGGTGAGGTGGTGGAACACATTCTGCAGTCTCTAGATGAGTTCACGCAGGGCACTGAGCCCTACGATGACGTTACCTTGGTCGCCGTCGAGTGCGACCGGGAGGCCGTTTCATGAAGAGAGTCCTGATCCTGACCCTGATCGCGCTGACGCTGGTTGGCCTCGCCTTCGCGATGATGACCCGCGGTGAGTCGGCGGAGTGGACCACCAACTCCGATACGGCGCGCGCGGAGTTCGAGCTCGGTCTCGAGTCGATGATGAAGTTCTACCACTACGAGGCGAATCGTCACTTCGAGAAGGCCCTCGAGCTCGACCCGTCCTTCGTCGCCGCGCAGCTGATGCTCGTTCAGAGCGCCCGAGACGCGAAGAGGAGAGACGAGATGCTCGGGAACCTCCGCGAGGCGGAGCTCTCGAACCTCACCGACCGAGAGCGCTTCCTGGTGAGGCATGCACTCGCCAAGAGCGAGCAGGACCACGCCGGCGCCGACGCGCTCATCTCGGAATACCTGGAGCAAGAGCCCGAAGATCCGTTTGTTCTGATGACCTGCTCAGCCGAAGCGTGGGAGGAGCGCGATCTCGAGCGCGCCGCGCTCCACTACCAGAAGCTGGTCGAAAGCAATCCGAACTGGGCCAACGCGCAGAACCGCCTCGGCTACATCGCGATGGCGCAGGGCAAGTTCCAGGAGGCGGAAGAGGCCTTCCGCAAGTACCACTTCGTCGCCCCCGACCAGGCGAACCCGCACGACTCGATGGGCGAGCTCATGACGCTCTTGGGCAGGTACGACGAGGCGACCGTCTCGTTCGAGAAGGCGCTCGAGATCAAGCCCGACTTCTGCCAGGCGCACTACCACCTGGTCGACATGTTCGTAATGGCCGGCCGCTTCGACAACCTCGAGCCCGCGATGGCGGCGGCCCGAGAGAACTGCGGCGACGAGTTCGGCGACATCGTCGAGTGCGCGACCATCTTCTGGATGGACTACGGCGAGGGCGAGTACGAACGAGCCTTCTCCGACGAGCGCACTGCGTGTCGAGAGACCATGAGGAAGGTCAGCCCGTTCATCCTCCATCGACTCGCGGTCTCGTCGGGCCGCTTCGAGATCGCTGGCGAACTGGAGCAGAAGATCCGCACGCATCTCGAGGAGTACGAGAGCGGCGCGTTCGAGCCGGAGACCGACGGCACGCGCGGACTGCTACTCCACATGGAGGCCGTCCGCTTCGCCGCTCAGGGCGACTTCGAGACCGCCCAGGGCAAGCTCCTCCAGGCCGACGACCACCTGCTCTACTGGGGCAACAGCCAGGGCATCTTGAAGCTCTTCAACCTGCTGAGCCTCTCAGAACTCATGCGGAGGACCGGCGACGAAGAGGCCGCCGACGCGATCTACGACAAGGTCCACTCGGTCAATGCACCGTTCGCCGAGATGGTCGCGCGCGGCGGCGGCGCGCTGCGCGGTTCGGTCGCGGGGCCCTAGGCGTCAGCACCAGCCCGAGGCCGACGTCGCCACCGCACCCCAGAGAAGAGAAGTCCCACCCGGTCGTCGCCTCCGAGTAGGCCCGCCCGTGAGAGCTCCAAGGCTCCCGCCAGGCCCGCCGAACCGGTGTCGCCGACGTTGATCGACGTTCGCCGCCGTCCGAGGTCGTTGGCGGCCAGCAACTCCTCTTCGGTCACGACCACCGGATAGCCGCCGCTCTCGAACATTCCCGACAAGAGCGGCAGCCAGTCGTAGGTCTCGTCGTCGAGAATCGCGTCAGCGACACTCTGCGGCTCCTCCTCCCAGGGCCACATGAACTGCGAGCGGTGGCTCGCCGCGTAACGCAGCTCTTCGCGGATGACGCTCGGCTCGATCCCGCTGTGAATCTGCTCCGCGAGAAGCGCCCGCTCCTCAATGTTCTGCACGTGACGGTCGCGGCCCAGCTGCCGTTCCGAGAGTCGAGACGCGAGGGCGTCGTAGGCCCGCACCAGTGGCGCCGCGCCGGTCGTCTGCACCGCATGTAGCTGAGGCAGCCGGCCGATGTCGAGCACCTTGCGCGCCTCGCGCCAGCCCAGCACGTAGGACGACGCCAGCGCTCCCCCGCCGGTCTGAATGAACAGCCGGTCGAGGCTGCGCCGCTCGCGCAGAAGAACCGACAGAATCTCCCAGATCAGGGTCTGGCCACCTTCGATCGCAAGGCCGTTGTTGGGCCCTTGACAGGAGAACGGCAGCGAACCGCTCGCAACCGCCTCGGAGAATCTGAGGTAACACGGGTCGCCCGCCTCCCCGGGCCGCCGCACGCATCGATTCAAGAGGGTCCGCCCCATGGACAATCGCTCAGCGACCGCCTCCGACACGTCACCGGGGACGTAGACGTCGATCTCCCAGCCGACGCTCCGCGCCAGAAGTGTCGCCGCCCAGGCGGCGTTGCCGCAGCTCGAGATCGCCAACCGCGCACGGGCGTGCCGGTCGAGCTCTCCGAGGCGCTCCATCAGCAGGAGCCAGAGCAAGACCCCAGCGAGGTGACGCCCCTTGTGGGTACCGCCGACGTTCTCGGTCTCGTCTTTGATCCAGACTTCGCCGCAGCCGAGCTCCGCGGCGAGCTCCGAACTCTCGGAGAGCGGGGTCTCTCGGAACCCGGTGCCGACAACCTCGAGGACGGTGTCGTCGAGCCAGCGGACCAGCTCGACAAACGTGGCATCGTCGACACCGCGCTCGACGGCCGCCCGGTAGCCGTGCAGAAGTGCCCGGTAGCGCAGGAAGGGATTCGCCTCTCCCTCGAGAAACGCGGCGCCGAGTCGCTCTCGCTCGCCGTCCGGCACCTCGAGGCGCCGCCGGAGAACGTGGTCGGTGTCGTCCTCAGGGTGTGCGTTCGAGCAGGTGAACGGTCGAACCTCGGAGGTCGGAACCCGCAGGCCGCAGCCGTCGCAGATCAGCGAGGACCGAACGCCGTCGGTCAATCGAGCTCTACTCCCGTCGCGCGATTGAACTCGGTCACGCCACGATCCCAAGCAGGAATCAGCTCTCTCAGCTGCCGCCAGAAGCGCTGGCGACGGCGCGCCGAGAAGTCTTCGATCGAGATCCCCTGCTGTTCCACCCACGTGAAGTACCCGAGGTTGAAGATCCGCCGCCGGTCGACCTCCGAAAGTTCCATCAGGTGGTCGACTCCGAGACCGCTGAGGTGTTCGCCGACGAGCTCAGCCGCCGCGACCTCGTCGATCTCGCCCCCCCGTTCGGAGACCCGCTTCTCCCTCTCGCTGCCGTACAGCTCGGCGCCGTCGGTGGCCACTGTCAGCACCACATCGTCCTCACCGAGGTCCAGATAGCGAGCCAGTTTGATCGAAGCCAGGAGGTTGCAGATCGACGAAAAGCCGAGGCGCCCGAGCTGGTCGAGGGTCGCCGCCGGTACGTTGCGCCGCGACGCCAGGTAGTCCTGTCCCGCCTGGCTGTTGAACACCAGGTCGAGCCCATCAGTCGCGCGGTCCGAGATGCCGGCGACGAAGTCCGTGTTCATCACGTTGTGAATGAGCGGCACGTGCTTGTCGCCGATCCCCTGGATGTTGTGCTCGCCGAAGCCGCTCTCGAGCAGCGTCGGACACTCCAACGCCTCGACCGCGACCAGGCTCGCTCCGTACCGCTCCTTGACGTAGTCGCCGGCGCCGAGCGTGCCCGCGGAACCGGTCGCGGAGACGAACCCTCGAAGGCGCGAGTCGGGACGCTCGGCCCGTAGCCGCTCGAAGACGGTGCCCAGAGCGCGTCCGGTGCAGAGGTAGTGCACCAGGTAGTTCCCGAACTCGCTGAACTGATTGAAGATGATGTTCTCAGGCTCGCGGTCGAGCTCAGCGCACCGATCGTAGATCTCCTTCACGTTGCTCTCGGTACCGGGCGTCCGAACGATGTCTTCCTCTTCGGAGACCCAGCGTTCGAGCCACTCGAAGCGCTCGCGACTCATGCCCTCCGGCAGCACGGCGAGGCCCCGGCAGCCGAGGATGCGCGAGATTGCAACGCCCCCTCGGCAGTAGTTGCCCGTCGACGGCCACACCGCCTTGTGCCGGGTCGGGTCGTACTGCCCCGTCACGATGCGCGGCACCAGACAGCCGTACGCCGCCAGCACCTTGTGGGCATGGATCATCGGGAAGCGGTCGCCGGGCAGAGCCACGATCCGCGCGGCGACTCCGGTGAGCTCGCTCGGAAACTCGATCCACTCGGGCGAGTCGAGCGGTACCGCGCCGTCGCCGTTGTGCCAGTGCACTCGGAAGAGGTTCGCTGGGTCCGGCGCGTCGCGATCGACCGCGTCGAGTCGAGCGACCGCTCGCTCTGGCAGACCTCGGGGATCGGCGAGTTGAGCAAAGGTCGGGAGAACGATCTGCGCCTCCCGAAAGCGCTCGACACTGTTGCGATAGACCTCGGTGTCGACGATCTCGGTCTCGAGTCCCAGGGTCGGCATGCGTTCGGCTCCTTCTCGATCTAAAGAGAGCTCATCCGCTCCCACAGTCGGGCCGCCTCGGCGGCGGCCTCGGTACGGATCTCTTCGATGTCGGCGGTCGTCAGCCGACCGTCTTCGACCACCCGGCGGCCTCCGACGAGCACGTGTCTCACCTCGCCCGCTTCGTGGACGATCGCGTCGGCGGCGCCGCCGTCGGCCAGCGGTGCAAACTCGACGTCGAAGAGCTCGGCGGCAAGCTGATGCCCGGCGCCGATACGTGCCTCGACGACCTCTCCAGCCTCACCGTGACGACTCGCCTCCTCTCGCAGGAAAGCGGCCTCCTCGCCGAGCCGTGACGGATAGCCGTCGGTCCCCATCGCGACACGGGAACTCTCGCCGAGCGCTCGTGGGTACCCGACCCCATTCCCGTGGTTCGACCTCGGGTTCTGCATGAACCAGTGTTCGGCCGTCGCGGCACGCCGGATCTGCTCGGCCTCCAGATGAACCCCGTGAGCAAGCAGCGAGCCGGCAGGCAGGGCCTCGAGCGCCAAGAGGCGTTCGAGGGGCCCGTCGTAGCCGCGCTCACGTGCGTCTTCGAGGTCGCAGCCGTCTTCGGCGACGTGTACGTGGAGCGGCGTCGCCAGCTCTCGACAGAGATCGCCCGCCTCTCGCACCGTCTCGTCGGAGACCGTGAACGAAGCGTGGAGTCCAACGACGCCACGCACGAGAGGGCGCCGGTTCCCGGTGATGAATCGCGCACACTCCGCGAGGCCCCGGCGAGCCTCCTCGCGGCCACCGTTGCGTTCGGTCGCACCAAAACAGAGAACCGCCCGCATGCCGAGCTCCTCACAGGCGTCGGCCAGCACGTCGAGTGAGCCTTCGATGAAGTTCGGCGACTCGTGATGGTCGATCAGCGTCGTCGTGCCCGCCAACAGCGACTCGGCCACGTAGTAACGCGCCGACGCCCGGAGCGAGCGCTCGTCGAGCGCCCGGTCGAGTCGCCACCAGACGCACTGCAGGATCTCGAGGAAGTTCTCGGGGGGTGGCTCGGCGGGCGGCATACCGAACGGGGCCAGGCCGCTGTAGATGTGCGTGTGAGCGTTGACGCCACCGGCGACGATTTCGGAGCCGTCGCACGCGATGTGCGGCGCGCCGTCGAGCGCCGAGTGTCCGGCGGGCCGCCACGTCCCTCCGGCGGTCGCCATTTCGCGCCCGTGACGATCGGGTCCCAGGGTCCAGGTCGTCTCGGAGCCGGGCGCGTTCATGGCTCCGCTCCTACTGACCGAGGCTCCGAATGCGGCCGACACCTAAAGCGCGCGCGGCCGCAGAGTCCTTCATCGGCAGGGTGTAGCGGCGCCGCCCGTCGTGCGCCTCGAGCGCGGCGGCGACGGCAGCGGCCGTCGGCACCAGGCCGATCTCTCCAACACCCTTCGCTCCGAACGGCCCCTCGGGCTCCGGGTCTTCCACGAGAATGACGTCGATCTCAGGCATCTCGCGGGCACGAATGACGCCCAACTCCCTCAACTTGAAGGTCGCCGGCATGCCGTCGGGACAGGGCAGTTCCTCCGTGAGCGCATAGCCCAACCCCATGTGCACCGAGCCCTCGACCTGCCCTTCGCACAGGGCGGGGTTGATCGCGCGACCAACGTCGTGCGCAGCGATCACCCGCTCGAGCTTGCCCGACGCGTCGAGCACACAAACCTGAGTCGCAAAGCCGTACGCGGTGTGAGTCTTGATTCGATCCGTCGCCTCGCCAGGCGCGGTCGTGTCGTCAATCAGCACTTCGCCAGCGTAGATCTTGCCGGCCAGGCTGTCGAGTGACTCACCTCCGTCGAGGTCGGCGCGCAGCTTCTCCGCCGCCGCGATCACGGCCCGTCCACCCAGGAGCGTCCCGCGTGAGCCGGTCGTCTGGCCGCTACCCAGCGGATGATCGCTCGTCACGCGCGCTCGGAAGATGGACGCCGGCAAGCCGGTCACCTCGACCGCGCACTGGATGAGCACGGTAAGGAGTCCCTGCCCCATCTCGGTGAAGCCGCTGTAGATCGACACCCGGCCGTCAGACTCGACCACCAGGCGAGACTTCCCCCACTCGTTCGCGCCGTTGCCGATGCCGCTGTTCTTGATGCCGCAGGCGATCCCCACCGGGCGTCCTTGGCGGCGAGCCTCGTAGTAACCCTCCTTGACCGCTTCGAGCGTCTGCTTGAGCCCTACCGACTTCTCGAGCACCTGGCCGGTGGCAAAGGTGTCGCCCACCGCCAGGGCGTTGCGCCAGCGGATCTCCCAGCCGTCCAGCCCCGCCTTCTGAGCCAGCAGATCGAGAGCACCGTCAACCGCGAAGTGGGCCTGGTTGGCCCCGAACCCGCGCATCGCGCCGCAGGGAGGGTTGTTCGTGTAGGCGGCCCGCGAAACGACGTCGACGTTCGGCACCTTGTACGGTCCACAGGCGTGTCCGGCGGCCCGTTCGAGGACCTTCGAGCCGACTGAGGCATAGGCGCCGCTATCGCCGATCATGCGCGCCTTCACCGCGGTCAGGCGCCCCTCGTCGTCGCAGCCCACGGTGTAGGTCATCTCGATCGGGTGGCGCTTGGGATGAAGGCGAATCGACTCTTCCCTCGACAGGGTGATCTTGACCGGTCGCCCGGTTATCCGCGCAAGAAGTGCAGCGTGCGGCTGGACCGACATGTCCTCCTTGCCGCCGAACGCACCGCCGTTGGGGACCAGCTCGGTCTCGACCTGGTCCTCGGGGACACCCAGAAAGCGCGCCACCTGCCGCTGATCGTCGAAGATGCCCTGGCCCTGCGAATAGAGGCGCAGCACCCCGCCCTCCCGAGGTTCGGCCAGCGCCGACTCGGGCTCGAGGTAGAGGTGCTCGATCCGCTGCGTCGTCCAGGTGCCGGTGACGACGTGGGCGCTCTCGGCGAGCGCGCTGTCGGCGTCGCCGCGTCGAACCGCGGTCTCGGAGAGCAGGTTCGAATGCTGCGGGTTGACCTGCGGCGCGTCGGCTTCCAGTGCGCGACGGGGCTCGAGCACCGGCTCGCGAAGCTCGTAGTCGACCTCGATCTGCTCGATCGCCTCTCGCGCCCGCGCCCGGCTCGTCGCCGCCACTGCGGCGACAACGTCTCCGACACACCTCACCTCTTCGCCGATGGCGACAAAGCCGGGCCAGTCCTGGTAGACGAGTCCGTACCAACGCTCGCCCGGCACGTCGGCGGCGGTCGCCACGGCGACGACGCCCGGCAGTCGTTCGGCGGCCGATACGTCGACGGCGCGCACCCGGGCGCGAGCGTGCGGCGACAGTAGGACCGCGCCGTGCAGCATGCCGGGCGGGCTGAGGTCGTCCACGTAGTGGTGATCGCCGAGCGTCATCTCCTCGCCCGAGTAGCGAGCCAGCGAACTCCCCACCCGGCCGTCGGTACACGGTTCGGGGATCGACTCCCCTCGCCGCGCCGCCGCCATGAGCTCGATCGCGTCGAGGATTTTCGTGTAGCCGGTGCACCGGCAGAGGTGGCCCGCGAGCCTCGCCGCGATCTGATCGCGGCTCAAGTTCGGGTCTTTGTCGAGAATGCTCTTCGCACGGACAGCGATCCCAGGAATGCAGAAGCCGCACTGCAGGCCCGCCACACCGACGAAGCAGCGCGCGATCAGACGACGCTCGTCCTCGTCGAAACCTTCGAGCGTTTCGATCTCCTTGCCCTCGGCCTTGACCGCCGGAACCGCGCAGGTGGTCTTGGGCACTCCGTCCACCAGCGCCAGGCAGCAGCCGCACTGACCCTGCGGCTGGCAGCCGTCTTTGGTCGAGGCGATTCCGCAGCCGAAGCGCAGGGCGTCGAGGAGGCTTTCACCCGGCGCCACGGTGATGCGCTTCGACTCGCCGTTCAGGGTGAACGTGATCTCTGACATGCTGCGATCCGGCAACGCCGCCATCCTAGCGCAAGCTCACACGGCCCGGGAGCGACGGTCACCACTGAATACACTCTTTTCGATGTCTGGGTGACAGATCGGCCTCGGAGTCAGTAGGATTCCCGACCGTCTGGGCAGAGACGGGGGAATCGATGGTGGAAGACACAATCCCGCTGATGGACGCACTGGTCGCTCGCGACCCCGGAGAGACCGAGTTTCACCAGGCGGTCCACGAGGTCCTCGAGTCGGTCGCCCCGATCTACGACCGCTACCCCGAGCTACGTAAGGCACGCATCCTCGAGCGGCTGGTAGAGCCCGAGCGCGTGATCATCTTCCGGGTCCCCTGGGTGGACGACGCTGGTGAAGTCCAGGTCAATCGCGGCTTCCGTGTCGAGCTGAACAGCGCCATCGGGCCCTACAAGGGGGGACTGAGGTTCCACCCGACGGTCGATCTCGGCGTCCTGAAGTTCCTGGCCTTCGAGCAGACGTTCAAGAACGCACTGACGACCCTGCCGCTCGGCGCCGGCAAGGGCGGCTCCGACTTCGAGCCGAAGGGCCGCAGCGATCTCGAGGTCATGCGCTTCTGCCAGTCGTTCATGTCCGAGCTCTACCGACACCTCGGCGATCGCACCGACGTTCCGGCCGGCGACATCGGCGTTGGCGCTCGCGAGATCGGCTACCTCTTCGGCCAGTACAAGCGATTGGCCAACGAGTTCGCGGGCGTGCTGACCGGCAAAGGGCTCGACTGGGGTGGCAGTCGCATCCGGCCCGAGGCGACCGGGTACGGCTGCGTCTACTTCGCCGAGGAGATGCTCAAGACCCGTGGCGACAGCATCCGTGGCAAGACGTGTCTGGTCTCCGGCTCGGGAAACGTCGCCCAGTTCACGGTCGAGAACATCCATCGACTCGGCGGTCAGGCGATCACCCTCTCCGACTCGAGCGGCTTCATTCTCGACCGCGAAGGCATCGACGAGAAGAAACTCGCCTGGGTCAAGGAGCTCAAGAACGTCCGGCGCGGCCGCATCGGCGAGTACGCCGACGAGTTCGGATGCGAGTACTTCGCGGCACTCCGCCCCTGGAGCGTCGACGAGGCGGACTGCGCTTTCCCGGCAGCGACTCAGAACGAGTTGGAGGTCGAGGACGCCCGGGCGCTCGCCGACAACGGCGTGGGCCTGGTCGCCGAGGGAGCCAACATGCCGTGCACGCCCGAGGCGGTTCAGACTCTGCTCGACCGAGACGTGCTCTTCGGACCGGGAAAGGCGGCCAACGCCGGCGGCGTCGCCACCAGCGGGCTGGAGATGGCCCAGAATGCCAGTCACAACCGTTGGACTCGTGAACAGGTCGATCTCAAGCTGCGCCAAATCATGGTCGACATCCATCACACCTGCTTTGAAACCGCTCGAGAACACGGCACTCCGGGCAACTACGTCAACGGCGCCAATATCGCCGGTTTCCTCCGCGTCGCACGGGCGATGCTCGATCAGGGCGTTGTATAGTCCTGCCTTGCCGAGGGCGACGTGATCAGACGGACTGTCGGGTACTTCGAGGGCTCCAACTCGCGCCTGCTGACCGGCCTCGTCTGCCTCGGTTGCGACACGATCCCAGTGTCGAACGGCTTCGACAATCACGGCCGCCATATTCGGAGTGTCCACGAGGGCAGCCGCTTCGATCTGTTGGTTGCCTGCCTGCACAAGATATTCGCCCCTGCCGGGTCGGCAACGACCTATCAGGACGTCTTTCACGTCTGCCGCATCTACGAGATGCCGCTTCTGCTCGAGGTTCCGGCCGAGCTCCACGACGAGGCCCGGAAGATTGTCGGCGAACTGCCCGACTTCGTGACGCTCGTCGACTCGAGCGAAGCCCTCGACAAGGCGCGAGAGATCCTCGGCGAATAGGCCGCTCTCTCGAGCGATAGCGATGACGGACGACGGCAAGCTGGCAATCGTCGCGGTCGGGGGGAACTCCCTGATCACCGACGCGGAACACATCGCGATCCCCGATCAGGCGGAGACCGCGGCGGTCACGGCCGGCTACATCGCACAGATGGTCGCCGAAGGGTGGCGGGTGGTCGTCACGCACGGCAACGGACCGCAGGTGGGCTTCATTCTGCGGCGCTCCGAGCTCGGTCAGCACGAGGTGCCGCCGATCCCGATGAACTACGCGACGTCCAACACCCAGGGGTCGATCGGCTACATGTTCCAGCGCTCGCTCACGAACGAGTTCCGGCGACGTGGCCTGGCCAAGCGCGCGGTCGCTCTGATCACTCAGACCATGGTCGACCGCGACGATCCCGACTTCGAGCGGCCGACCAAACCGATCGGTCCTTACATGGACGAAGCGACGGCGCGCAAGCACGCCGCCAACGAGGGCTGGAAGGTGATCGAAGACTCCGGGCGAGGCTGGCGACGAGTCGTCGCCTCCCCTCGACCCAAAGAGGTCCTGGAGCTCGACGTCATCCGGGAGCTGGTCGACACCGGCACCGTGGTGATCGCCTGCGGCGGGGGCGGCCTCCCCGTCTTCGTCGACGAGCAAGGGAACCTCAAGGGTGTCGAGGCGGTGGTCGACAAAGACTACGCCTCGAGCCTCGTCGCCCAGGGGCTCGGCGCCGACCTGCTGCTGATCTCGACCGCGGTCGAGAAGATCGCCGTTCACTACCGAACGCCGCAGGAGACGTGGCTCGACCGGATGACCCTCTCCGAGGCGATTCGGTACAACGCCGAGGGCCACTTCGCGGCCGGCAGCATGGGACCCAAGGTCGAGGCGCTGATCGACTATGTCGCCGCCACCCAGGGCAAGGGGATCGTCACCAACCCCCAGAACCTGCCGCGAGCGGTGGCGGGCGAGACCGGCACCGTCATCGAGCCCGACTAGTCCGGGTCTCTCGGAGACTCACCGAGCGACTCCAGGCTGAGCCCTCGCTCTTCCGGAGTCCCGGGAATCAGATTGTCGAGCAGGAGACCGAGGATGGCGGCGACCGCCATGCCGGTCGAACCGATCGCAGCGACAATGCCGGCGGCGGTGGCCGGCATCGAGGCCAGAAGCCCCTCCGCCGTCGGCAGGTAGGTGGCGAGTGTCTGGCCGGCCGCCATCGCTTCGGTGGTCGAAGCGGCCGAGAAGTAGGCCGGCACCGAAAGGCCCATGAAGAGCGAAAACCCCGCGATGAAGAGGTTCCGATCGCTGGTGAGATCGGCCTGTGCGAGCTGTTGGACTCCGATGGCCGCGATCAATCCGAACAGGGCGCAGTAGAGTCCGCCGACCACCGGCCCCGGGATGGCCGCCGCGACGCCACCGAACTTGCCGAAGACACCGAGTCCGATCAAGAGCAGTCCGCCGACCGTCACCACCCATCGCGAAGCGACCTTCGTCAGCCCGACGAGCCCGACGTTCTCGGAGTAGGAGGTCGACGCGAAGCCCCCGAAGAGTCCAGTCAGGAAACATCCAACTCCTTCGGCGCCGATACCCCGGCTCAACTGCTTCGAGGTGGGGTGCCCCTGCCCTGCCATGTAGGAGATCGCGTGATAGTCACCGATCGACTCGATGATCGAGGCGAGGTACCCCGCGAGCACGGCAAGGAAGAAGCCGAAGTGGAACTTCGGCCACCCCCAAGGCAGCAGGAGCTCTGTCGGTGAGAGTCGGAGCCAGCTCGCCTCTCGCACCGCTTCCAACTGCACACTCGCCGGATGGCCCGCCGGGAAGACCCCGGCGCGAGTCAACACGAAGCAGAGCGTCGTCACGACCACCACGGCACTCAAAATCGGAAAGAGCTTGAAGAAACGCCTCCGCCGCGAGAGCACCAAAGAAAAGAGAATGATGAGGCCGATGGTCAGGCCGGAGATCGGCCAGTAGGTGCCGGCCTTGGGCGCGCCGTGTTGAAAGAGCGCCAGCCCGATCAGCATGATGACCGGCCCGATGACCACCGGCGACAGCACTCGTCGCAACATCCCCACGAGGCCGCTGAAGCCGATGACCATCTCGAAGAGCGCGCCGAGAAGGATCGCACCCGCGATGTAGCGCATCGCCAGCGGGCCGACGGGAACGCCCGTCGCCTCCGCCTCGGTGCCAACCGATCCGATGATGAGAAAGAAGGCCGCCAGGAACGAAAACGAGACCCCCTGCACGATCGGCAGCCGCGAGCCGAACTTGATCTGGACAATCGTGGCCAGCCCCGAGCACAGCATCACCGAGGAGATCAGTCGGGCCGTGTCGGCAGCGCTCATGCCCATCACGGGGCCAAGCAGGAGCGGCACGCTGACGGTGGCACCGAACATCGTCAGGACGTGCTGCGCACCGAGCACCAGCGTACGAGGCAGGTCGGGACGGTCGTCGAGACCGTAAATCGGCTTCATGCGAACTCGATGCATCCTAGTACACGGGTCGCACGGACCAGGCGTATATACTGAAAAACATTAGAGAATTCGCCGTTTGCATACCGGAATGACCGCTCCCAGATCTGCCGAACCGCCGCACGACTCCGTCCGGTTTGTCCTCGACGGCGAGGTCCATCACGTTCGTGGCGTGGACCCGAACACCACCCTCCTCGAGTACCTCCGGGAGAGCCTCCGTCGCACCGGCACGAAGGAGGGGTGCGCGGAGGGCGACTGCGGGGCCTGTACCGTCGTTGTCGGAGAACTAGCCGGCGACGAAATTCGCTACCGAGCGCTCAACTCGTGCATTCAGTTTCTGCCGACCTTGGATGGCAAGGAACTTTTCACTGTCGAGAGCCTGCACAATGGCGACGGTCTCCACCCCACTCAGCAAGCGATGGTCGACAGCCACGGGTCGCAGTGTGGCTTCTGCACTCCCGGTTTTGTCATGTCTCTCTACGCTCTCTACCGTCACGAGTCGAAGCCGTCCGTTGAACGCGTTCAGGATGTGCTCGCGGGCAACCTCTGTCGATGCACCGGCTACCGCCCAATCGTCGAGGCCGCCATCGAGATGTACGAGCTACCCAGAGCGGATCGCCCAGCGGCGGACGAGTCGGCCGCCATCGAACGCCTCCGAGGTCTTCGCCGTGCGGAGACCCTGGCGCTCGACGGCAAGGGACTCGACGGCGGAGAGCATCGCTACTTCGCTCCCCAGACCCTCGACGCGCTCGCGGAGCTCGTGCAGCAATACCCCGAGGCTCACCTGCTGGCCGGCGGCACCGACATCGGCCTCTGGGTGACCAAGGGCGGTCGCGACCTCGAGACGGTCATCTACCTCCCGAGCGTTGCGGAGCTGGCTCGTATCCAAGAGACGGAGACCGCGCTCGAGATCGGCGCTGCGGTGACGATCACCGACGCGCAGATCGCGATCTCGCGCCACTTTCCGGAGAGCGACGAGCTCTGGAGGCGCTTTGCGTCGCCTCCCATTCGTAATGCCGCGACGCTCGTCGGCAACATCGCCAACGGCTCGCCGATCGGAGACTCGATGCCGGCGCTCATCGCCCTCGGAGCCGAGCTTCGCCTCCGCGCCGGCGACGCGACCCGACATCTCCCCCTCGACGAGTTCTACCTCGGCTACCAGCAGACGGCTCTCGAGGAGGGGGAGTTCATCGAGAGCGTGCGCCTGCCACTCGAGCCCCTCGGCCGACACTTCCGGTCCTACAAGATCTCGAAGCGCTTCGACCAGGACATCTCGGCGGTCTGCGGAGCGTTTGCGGTCGAGCTCGACGGCAACACGGTGCGCGGGGCGCGCGTCTGCTTCGGCGGCATGGCCGCCATCCCCCAACGGGCAACCGCCTGTGAGTCGGCGCTCGAGCAGAGCGGCTGGAACGAGTCGACACTCGATCTTGCGATCGCCGCGCTCGCGAGCGACTTTGCGCCGATCGACGACCTCCGCGCCACCGCCGGCTACCGACGCCGGGTGGCGGCGAATCTCCTCAAGAGATTCTTCCTCGAGACCTCCGGCTACACCGGCGCAACGAGACTGCCGGCCAGGGAGAGCGCAGGGTGAGCAACTCCGTCGGCAAGCCGCTCCCACACGAGAGCGCCCATCTGCACGTCGCCGGCGAGGCTCGCTACACCGACGATCTGCCGGAGCCGATCGGTACGCTACACGCCGCCATCGGCACCAGTGGCTCGCCCCACGCTCGGATTCGTTCGATCGATCTCGAACCGGTTCTGGCTGCACCCGGTGTGATCGCGGTCGCCACCGCCGCCGACGTACCCGGAACCAACGACATCGGCATTCGCGGCGACGATCCGATCTTCGCGAGTGACCTGGTCGAATACGTCGGACAGTCCGTCTTCGCCGTCGCAGCGACCAGCCTCAAAGCGGCGCGCAGAGCGGCGCTCCTGGCACGCATCGAGTACGACGAGCTAGAGCCGGTACTCGACATCAAAACCGCGGTCGAGCGCGAGTCGTTCGTGGTGCCGAGCGTTCACGTCACCCGCGGCGACGCGGGTCGAGCACTCGACAGCGCCGCTCGGCGACTCCGCGGCCGGGTCGAGCTGGGCGGTCAGGACCAGTTCTACCTCGAGGGCCAGATCGCCTTCGCCCTCCCACGAGAAGACGGCGAAATGCACGTCTTCAGCTCCACACAGCACCCCTCGGAGGTGCAGCAGGTCGTCGCGCACGCCCTCGCGAGAGACGCCAAAGACGTGGTGGTCGAGTGCCGACGCATGGGAGGCGGGTTCGGCGGCAAAGAGACCCAGCCGGCGCTCTTCGCCTGCATCGCGGCGCTCCTCGCCGATAAGACAGGTCGCCCGGTCAAGGTGCGTCCCGATCGCGACCAGGACATGATCCTGACCGGCAAACGGCACGACTTCCTCATCGACTACGACGTCGGCTTCGACGACGACGGACGGATTCGAGGTCTCGAGCTGGAGCTCGCCTCGCGCTGCGGCATGTCGGCGGACCTCTCGGGACCGGTCAACGATCGCGCCGTCTTTCACGCCGACAACTGCTACTACCTGAGTGACGTCGCGATCACGTCACATCGATGCAAGACCAACACCGTCTCGAACACCGCCTTCCGCGGCTTTGGCGGACCGCAGGGAATGTTCGCGATCGAGTACGTCCTCGACGAGATCGCCCGGGAGCTCGGCGCCGACCCGCTCGATGTTCGCCGACGGAACTTCTACGGCGTCGGCGAACGCGACGAGACCCCCTACCGGATGCGAGTCGAGGACAACATTCTGCACGAGCTGGTGCCGGAGCTCGAGGGGTGGTCCGACTACCGATCTCGCCGGCGTGAGATCGAGGCCTACAACACCGCCAACGAATACGTGAAGCGCGGAATCGCTCTGACGCCGGTCAAGTTCGGCATCTCCTTCACGGCCACCCATTTCAACCAGGCGGGAGCGCTGATCCACATCTACACCGACGGCACCGTGCAGCTCAACCACGGCGGCACCGAGATGGGTCAAGGGCTGTTCACCAAGGTGGCGCAGGTGGTTGCCGACGAACTGGGCATCGACATCGCGAACATCCGCTGTACCGCCTCAGACACCAGCAAGGTGCCCAACGCCTCGGCCACCGCCGCCTCCTCCGGCTCCGATCTGAACGGCATGGCGGCGCAGGCGGCAGCGCGGACCTTGCGCGAGCGGCTCGCTCGATTTGCCGCCGAGGAGCACGGCGTCGACGCGTCGTCGATTCGCTTCGCCGGCGGCGCCGTTCAGGTCGGGAGCGAAGAGCTACGGTTTGTCGACCTGGTGAAGGCCGCCTACATGGCGCGCATCGGGCTCTCGGCTACCGGCTTCTACCGCACCCCGAAGATTCACTACAACCAGGAGTCGCTCACCGGCCGACCGTTCTACTACTTCGCCTACGGCGCGGCGACCTCCGAGGTCGCGATCGACCTGCTCACCGGCGAGCACCGTGTTCTTCGGGTGGACATCCTCCACGACGTCGGCAAGTCGCTCAATCCGGCCATCGACATCGGCCAGGTGGAGGGCGGCTTCATCCAGGGGATGGGCTGGTTGACCACCGAAGAGCTCTTCTGGACCCCGAGCGGCGAGCTCGCGACCCACGCGCCGTCGACCTACAAGATTCCGGTCGCGGGCGACCTTCCCGACGTCTTCAACGTGCGACTGCTCCCCTCGGGGCGCAATCAGGAGCCGACCATCCACCGCTCGAAGGCGGTCGGTGAGCCTCCGCTGATGCTCGCAATCTCGGTCTTTCACGCCATCAAGGACGCCATCTCGAGCGTCGGGAACCACCAGCAGAGTCCCCGTCTCGACGCACCAGCCACCCCGGAACGGGTCCTGGAATCGGTGGAAGAGCTTCGCCGGCGACTGCGAGACAACTCGGACGGCGCCGCCTCGATCGACCGACCATGAGCACCCTCCACCGTGGACACATCTTCCACCTCGCCGGGCGTCCGACGCTCGAGGAGGCCCGCGACGCCCTCGTCGAGATACCCGACGGCGCGCTGTTGATCGACGACGACGGGCGGATCGAGTGGTGCGGCAGCTTCAGCGAACGCCCTCAGCGCTCGGGCGCACCGATCGAGGTTGTGGATCACGCAGACAGCTTCCTCCTGCCGGGCTTCGTCGACACCCACATCCACTATCCGCAAGTGAACTCGATCGACGCCTACGGCGGCGGCCAGCTTCTCGACTGGCTGGAGACCTGCATCTTCCCCGCCGAGGCCCGGTTTGCCGACGCCGAGTTCGCGGCCGGCGCCGCGCGCGAGTTCTGTCACCGGCTGATTTCGGCGGGAACGACAACCTCGCTGGTCTTCGGTTCCGCCTTCCCGGTCGCGCAGGACGCCCTGTTCGAAGAGTACCGGCGACGCGGCCTACGCGGCGTCATCGGCCGCGGCATTCAGACCGTCGGCCCCGACGCGGCGGCGGCCCTGATCACCGGCGAAGAGGACGCGCTGCGCCTCACACGCGAAGAGATCGAGCGCTGGCATCCGGCACCAAACGAGCTCGACGAGGCGCTCGTCTACACCTCCATCGTCCCCAGATTTTCGCTCTCGGTCACTCCGAAGACCTTGGCCGCCCTCGGCGAGCTCTACGACCACTACCGCTCACTGGGTGTCTACTTCACCTCCCATCTGAGCGAGAACAACAGCCCTCAGGACGGCGAGGTGGCGGCGGTCCTGGAGCTCTACGGCGTCGACAACTACCTCGACACCTACGACGGTCGGTTCCTCCCGGGCAGCCGCCAGGGCGGCTCCAGCCTACTCGGCCGCCGCAGCGTCCTCGCCCACTGCGTCCACTGCACGGACGCCGAGCTGGAGCGGCTGGCCGAAACCGAGAGTTCGATCTCTCACTGTCCGAATAGCCAGCTCTTCTTGGGCAGCGGCACCATGCCGTGGCGCCGCACCCTCGACTCCGGAGTCAACGTAGCCATCGGCACCGACTTCGCGGCCGGCGACAGCTGGTTTGTCCCCAGCGTCTTGAACGCGGCCTACAAGGTTCACATCAGCGAGGCCGATCCGGCAAGCGTCGCGCTGCACCCCGCAGAGCTTCTCCACCTGGGCACAGTCGCCGGCGCGCGCGCCCTCGACCTCGAGGACCGCATCGGCAACTTCGACGCCGGCAAAGAGGCCGACCTGGTGGTCATCGACCCGCAGCGATGGGAACCGCTCGCCAACAGTCTCGAGTGGGGCCTGCGCAGCGACGACCCGGTCCGCCGGTCCGAAGGCCGACTCTTCACCGTGCTGATGGCCTGCCACGAGATCGCGGTCGCGGGCACATACGTCCGCGGCAGGCGACTCACGTAGAGTAGGAAACCATCGAGGCCGCCTGGCGTATCAACGAAGGCAGGCCCTGAGGTGCCGGAGGATGTCCATGAGCCCGACACATTGGCTACGAGCGGTACCGATCGCCCTGGCGGCGTTGGTCTGGTTGCTGCCGGCGCCGGCCACCGCGGAGGGGCCGATCGCCCTCGTCAACGTGAGGGTCGTGAACACCGATCCGTCGGTAAAGAAGGCGCTCAAGAAGCGACAGACCGTTCTGGTCGAAGCCGGCGTCATCACTGCGATCGGGAAGGCGAGCCAGGTCGAGGTACCCGACGGCGCCGAGGTCATCGACGGGCGGAACAAACTCTACGTCCTACCCGGGCTCGCAGACCTGCACACACACAGCGGCGCGCTGCCGGGCCTCCCCGAGAAGGTCTCCGTGGAGGAGCTCTACTCGCTCTACCTCGCCAACGGAGTGACGACCATCCTCGACATGTCGGGGTTCCCGAAGGCCCTGCGCTGGCGCCGCGATCTGCGCAAAGGCAAGCTGCTCGGGCCCAACCTGCACGTCGCCAGCCCGATTATCGATGAGGCCGGCTACGGCTCCTCTCTGGAAGCTGTCGAGGCTGACATCCGCAAGTTCGCACGCGACGGCTACGACTACATCAAGTCGCACACGGTGACGACGCCGGCCTTTTTCGAGCGCGTGCACCAGACGGCGCGCGAGGTCGGCGTACCGGTAGTGGGCCACGCTCTGCGGCCCGGCTTCCCCATTCAGGACACGATCGCCCAGGAGCCCTGGATGATCGCTCACATCGAAGAGATCCTGTCGACCAGCCTCAACAGCACCGCCATCCCGCCGGAAGAGCAGCTCGAGCAGCCGACCGTCGACGTCGCCGCCAGTCGCGCTTGGGTGACCGGGACTCTGGCCGTCTACGAGGCGATCGCCGACATTCGCGACGACGCCACGTTCGAGGCGCTCGCCGATCGACCTGAGATGCAGTACCTACCACCGAGTATTCGCGACATCTGGATCCACCAGAATCGCTATCGACGGCCCGACTTCGGAGGCTCTCGCGAGTTCTGGCGCACCCAGCTCGGCTACGAGTTCCACATTGCGAAGCGACTACGGCAGCTCGGCTCTCTGGATCGACTCCTGCTGGGAACCGACACAGGCGTCGACATGGTCGTCCCGGGCTTCTCGATTCACGACGAGCTGCGCCTCTTCGTCGAGGCCGGCCTCAAGCCGCGTGAAGCGATTCAGACGGGCACCTACAACGCCGCAGCGTTTCTGGGCGAGCTCGACGAGGCGGGAACGGTGGAAGTCGGCAAGCGCGCCGATCTGCTGGTAGTGAAAAAGAACCCGCTCAAGAAGATCGGCCGACTCGCCGACCCCGCGGGCGTTCTCGTCGCGGGGGTCTGGCTCGACGAAGCCGAGCTCGAGGCGAAGCTTGCGGCTTTGGCCGCACGTTGGGTCGAGTGAGCTAGCGGTTCGGTTCGGCCTGCGACCGATCGAAACACTCGGTCAGCACCAGCTCGCGAATCTTCGCCGCGCCCTCCGCGGTGCGGTCGACGCCGTGCATCGAGCCTTCGATGAAGAAGTTCGCCTTCTCCGAGCTGACCGCGTCGAACCAGACGCTCGCGCGGTCCCAGGTCGGGTCGCCCTCGGA
The DNA here is from genome assembly GCA_965212505.1 of Candidatus Multivoradales bacterium. Taxonomy (GTDB): domain Bacteria; phylum Acidobacteriota; class Thermoanaerobaculia; order Multivoradales; family JAHEKO01; genus JAHEKO01. The sequence goes on along the minus strand of OZ243123.1, from coordinate 1,502,353 downwards.
GACGATTGCGTTCACCTTTGTGCGCGGGTAGTGCAGCCGTCGATGCTGGAGGTCGGCGAGCAGCGACTGCTTGTCGAGCACCTTCGCGTGCCAGTCTTCCCCCACGCTCCTCTCACACCAGCGCCAGGTCTCCCAGCCGTTGAAGAAATCGACACTCCCCCCTTTACTGGGTCCGCCGTAGGCCGGGTACTCCGGATCGAAGCAGAACGAATCCATCCTGCTGTAGTTGGGCCCGGCGGTCGGGATGACCATGTCGAAGATCTCGTCGAGCCGATAGAGCTCGATGCCGTAAACGATTTGCATGGAACCACCGCTGTTCCCCTGAGCGCAGACGACGTCAGGCCGCTCGATCAGGAACTCGTGCAGCCACCGAACGATCTGGCTGTAGCCACACATCGGCTCAGACAGCCCGGCCCCTTCGACCTGCCAACCGGTCTCCGACGTCCAGCCGATCGAAAAGACCTGGAAGCCCGCCTCACGCAGCGCCTGAACCGTGGCGTCGCGCTCGCCGCCGTCGCCGCCGTAACGCCCCTTGCCTTCGCCACCCACCGAGAACACCATCGCGCCCAGGGTCTCGGGAAGCAGAGCGTCGTACTCCCAGACCTCTGCGGTGCGCGGCGCGAGGTCGTTGCAGGTGACCTCGAAGTCGTGTCGCAGGCAGTCGCCCTCGTCGATCGGATCGCAGGCTTCGGTCTGAAGCAGCGTCACGTCCCCTTCGAACGAGCGATGACTGACGTTGACTTCGACCGTATCGCTCGTGACGACGCCCGCCTTGCGGCACTCGAGGGTAAACGTCGCCGGGCCAACCAGGAACTTCGAACGCTCCTGGCCGCGGTCTTTGTCCTTCGCCCCGCTCCAGTCTCCAGAAGCCCGGCAGTTGGTCGGATCGCCGTCGGTCTCCCAGCGGAGCATGACGTAGGCCTCGGCGGGCACGGTCACTCCCGAGAGGCCGTTGGCGGTCAGGACGACGGAATGGTCCTGCGCAGCGGCCATCGCCGCGACCGACCAGGCCGCCATGAAGACCAGCGCTCGCACAAGGCTTCGACACCTCATCTGAGTCCCCCAGACTGCTGAATGGTGACAGCCGCCAGAGCATATCGTGGAGTCTGGACGGACTCCCGTGTCGGTAGGCCTCGAACCTCAGAACGCCTGCCGGCTGCGGCTCGTCAGGCTCGCCAGCAGCAGCCCGGTAACCAGCGAGAGCGCCACAAAAAGCATGGTGACGCCGGTCTGGAGGCCGGCGAGCACATCGTGCTGGGCCAAAGCGGCGAAGGTCTGGAAGCCGAGCCCACCTGGTAGTAGCGGCAGAATGCCCGGGATGATGCCGATCGCCGAGGGGTGATTGCGCCACCGGGCGACGAAATGGGCCACCGTCCCCATCGCCCAAGCGCCGAGCAGCACCCCGAGCTCGGGGCCGAAGGCGAGCGCCGCGGTGCGACTTGCGGCAAAGGAGATGGAGATGCTGAGCAAAATGACGGGCAGATCGTGCGCATGAGCGCGGAAGAGCACCATCGACGCCACACCGGCGACCACCACCGCTACCGCCAGCGTCCAGACCGGCAGAGTCTCCGGCAACGGGGCGCTCTCCAGTCCGAAGCGGGCGACCAGCTTGTTGCCGAGCGCCACGCCAAAGGCGATCTGTAGAAAGGCCATGAGTGCGCCGCCGAGTCGTGCGGTGCCGGCGACCAGATGCGCGTGGGCGAGCTCGTTGACCGCGATCGTCAGGTTGAGGCTCGGGATGAGAATGATGAGGCCTGCCAGAATCGGGATCACTCCGACCACCGGACCGATGACCAGCTGGGCAAGAGCGCCGAGGAGCGCTGCGGCGAGCCCAGCCAGGCCGGGGAGCACCATTGCCAGCCGCGGCGAGCTCGACGTCGCCTGCACCAGAGCCCCGATCACAAGACCAACGCCAGCAGCAGCCACAGCCTCTCGCGACCCGCCATCGAAGAAGACCGCCGTGGTCGCCGCCGCCAGACCAAAACCGACGATAGACGCGAAGCGGGTCGCCGCGCCGGCCTCGTCCCGTAGCGACTCGAGCGTCTCGACGGCTTCCTCGAGCGTCGTCTCTCGATCGGCGACTTGGCCGATGAGATCGTGGAGCTCCGCCTGCTTGCCGAGGTTCAATCGGCCGGGTGGGCAGCGTTGCATGAAGGTCTGGTGCGAGCCCGGCGGTCCGATCGAAGCGACCACCGAGGTCGGTGTGGCCAGGTATTGCCCTTCGACACCCAGTCGATCGCCAATCTGCTGGAGAGCGAGCTCCAGCCGATGCGCGGGCATGCCGTAGGTGTGAAGCGCCGCAGCCAGCTTCATCAGGAAGCGGGCCGCACGAGGCACCGCGTCGGGCGAGACCGGCGAACCTGCCTGCGAGTCGGTCATCCGTCGCTCAGCCCCCTGTGCGAAACGCGTAGAAAAGCACGAGAAGTAGCGCCAGCAGATAGAGAACCGGGTGTACCTCGCGAACCTTGCCGCGCAACATCTTGATCAGAACGTAGCTGACGATGCCAAGGCTGATGCCGTTGGCGATCGAGTAGGTGAACGGCATCGACGCCATCGCCAGAAACGCCGGCAGCGCTTCGTCGAGCTCCGACCACTCCAACTCCCGAGCACCGCGCATCATGAGCGCACCGACGACGATCAACGCGGGCGCCGTCGCCACAGCGGGCACCGCGACCGCCACGGGTACGAAGAAGAGCGATCCGAGAAACAGAAGGCCGACGACAACAGCGGTGAGGCCGGTTCGTCCCCCCTCCTCGACACCCGTGGCCGACTCGACGTAGCTGGTCACCGTGCTGGTACCCACGAGCGCACCGACCATCGTGCCGGCGGCGTCGGCGGCAAAGGCCCGGTTCGAACGCGGCAGCTCTCCGTTGTCGTCGACAAAACCGGCCAGCCGACCGACGCCGATCAAGGTGCCCGCGGTGTCGAAGATGTCGACAAACAGAAAGGCGAGCACAATCACCAGGAACTTGACACTGAAAAGACCTCCGAAGTCGAGCGCCAGAAGCGTCTCCTGAGGAAGGCTGGGTGCGCTGAAGACGGCCTCGGGTGCCGGGCTGACTCCAAGCGCCCAGCAGGCCACCGTCACCGCGAGAATCCCGACCAACATCGAGCCGCGGACCCTCGCAGACAGCAGCACGCCGATGATCAGCAGACCGGCCAGAGACAAGAGCGCTTCGGGGCGCGTGACGTCGCCGAGGGTCACCAGCGTCTCGGGATGGTCGACGACGAGCCCGGCACCCCGGAAACCGATGATCGCCAGGAAGAGACCGATGCCGCTCATGATCGCAATCTTGATCGAGGTCGGGATCGCCCGGAGCATCGCGGTCCGGACACCGGTCGCCGCAAGAGCTAGGAACAGGACACCTTCGACGAAGACGGCGGCGAGCGCCGTCTGCCACGAAACGCCCAGACCGAGAACCACGCCGTAGGTGAAGTAGGCGTTCAAGCCCATGCCGGGCGCAAGCGCAAACGGATAGTTCGCGAGGAAGCCCATGACCAGGCTGGCCACGGCCGCCGAGATCGCCGTCGCTACCGCGACGTCCCCTTGCGGGAGACCCGCACCCGCGAGGATCTGCGGGTTCACGAACAGGATGTAGGACATGGTGAGAAACGTCACCACTCCCGCCCGCACCTCGGTGGCAACAGTCGTCCCCTGAGCCCGCAGGCCAAAGAGGCGCTCGACGATCTCCATGTGTAGGCGATTATAGTGCGCCTAGGATGGACCAACGGGCCTGGGAACTCGCTCTCTGATGAGCCGCACGCGCCTCCTGCTCAAGAACGGCACGATCGTCACCGCCACCGAGCGCCGGCGAGCAGACGTTCGCTGCGATGATGGCCGGGTCGTCGAGATCGGACCCGAGCTCGAGCCCGACGGCGAGGAGATCGTGGACGCCGACGAGCGGTACGTCCTACCCGGCGGCGTCGACCCGCACGTTCACCTGTCGCTGCCCGTTGCCGGCACGATCTCGGCCGACGACTTCGAGAGCGGTAGCGCGGCAGCGCTCGCCGGCGGCACGACCACGCTGATCGATTTTGTTCACCCGGAGAAAGGCGAGAACTTTCTCGACGCGTTCGAAGACCGCCGCAAGGAGGCGGCCGCCGCCGTGGCGGACTACGGCTTCCACATGTCGGTGACCTGGTGGGGTGAGTCGACCGCCCGCTGGATGGCGGAGTCGGTGGAGGCGGGTCTGTCGACCTTCAAGACCTACATGGCGTACAAAGACGTCGTTGGGCTCGAAGACACGGAGCTCATCCAGGCGATGCAGACGACGGCCGATCTCGGCAGCCTGATGGTGGTCCACGCCGAGCACGGCGACATGATCGAACACCTCCGAGACCGATACGCCGAGCGCGGCGACACGGAACCGAAGTTCCACGCCCGGAGCCGGCCCCCCGAGCTCGAAGGTGAGGCCACGTCTCGCGCGCTCGAGCTCGCTCGCTGGACGGGTGCGACGCTCTACCTCTTCCACGTGACCTGTCGAGAGGCGCTCGGCGCCGTCGCCGCCGCACGAGCCGAGGGCCGCCGCGCGTACGCCGAGACCTGTCCTCACTACCTGCTCCTCGACGATGCGGTCTACGAGAAACCCGACTTCCGCGGCGCCGACTACGTCTGCGCGCCCCCGATTCGCCCCATCGGTCATCAGGAGGCGCTCTGGCAAGGCCTCCTCGAGGGCGACCTTCAGGTCGTCTCCACCGACCACTGCCCCTTCGACCGTCAACAGCGCGAGCTGGGTCGCGACGACTTCCGCAAGATCCCCGGAGGCACGCCCGGCATCGAGCATCGGCTCAGTCTCCTCCACACGCACGGCGTCTCGACTGGCAGACTGTCTCTCGAGCGGTTCGTCGACCTCGTCTCGACGACGCCCGCACGCCTCTTCGGCCTCTACCCGCGGAAGGGGACGATCGCCGTCGGCTCGGACGCGGATCTCGTGGTCTGGGACGCCGACGCGACCGGCACCATCTCCGCCCAAAATCACCGTCACCGCTGCGACCGGAGTGTCTACGAGGGCCTCGAGGTGCGCGGCCTGCCGTCGGCTGTCGTGGCGGGTGGCACGATCGTCTTCCGCAACGGCGATCTCGAGGTCGAAGCCGGTCGAGGCCGGTTTCTGCGACGCGACCGGCTGGAGAAGGAGGCGTAGATGACCGAAGCCCGGGTCGCCCCACCCGACCTCGTTCCCTACCCGATGGACGCCCTCGTGCGGCGGATGTTCCGAGAGCTGGAACGACGCGACGCGATCTTCGACCTACCGCGCCGGAAGTTCTTCACCGGCGAACCGGGGATCGATCTATCGGTCGACTTCCACGGCCACCGGGCTTCGAGTCCACTCGGACCCGCCGCGGGTCCTCAGACGCAGATGGCCCAAAACCTGGTCCTCTCCTGGCTCGGCGGCTGCCGGGTGCTCGAGCTCAAAACCGTACAGATCAACGACAAACTCGAGATCCCCAGACCCTGCATCGACGTGCACACGGTCGGCCTCAACGCGGAGTGGTCGCAGGAACTCAAGCTCGAAGAGTCGCTCGAGGAGTACGTCAAGGGAGCGATGCTGATCGAGATGCTCCGCCACGGGCCGTTGCCGGGGCTTGCCGGCTTCGAGAACCTCGTCTACGACATCAGCGTCGGCTACGACCTCGCCGGTATTCGGTCGGAGCCGGTGCGGGCTTTTCTGAACGGCATGTCGGACGCGGCCGCCGTGGTCGAGCGCCTGCGCCGACAGATCCCCGACGAGTACCGCGAGTTCCGAGAGATCGACTTCGAGACCCGACTTTCGAACACGGTGACGCTCTCTACCTTCCACGGCTGTCCGCCGACCGAGATCGAACAGATCAGCGAGCACCTGCTCCGAGAGGGCGGCTTCCACACGATCGTCAAGTTCAACCCGATGCTGCTCGGCCCCGCGCGGGTTCGTGAGCTCCTCCACGAGCGACTCGGTTACCACGACCTCGAAGTGCCCGAATCCGCTTTCGAGCGCGATACCAGCTGGCAGCAGGCGGTCGACCTCACCGGGCGGCTCGGCGATGTCGCCTCCGAGCTGGAGCTGGGCTTTGGAGCCAAGTTCTCGAATACCCTCATCGTGCGCAACGCGCGGGGCTTCCTGGCGCCCAACGAGGCCGAGGTCTACCTGTCGGGTGAGCCGCTCCATGTCCTCGCCGCCCACCTGGTGCGCCGCTTCCGGCGCGAGTTCGGGGACCGCTTCCCGATCTCCTTCTCGGCTGGCATCGACCGCCAGAACTTCCCCGAGGCGGCAAGCCTCGGGCTCGTGCCGATCACGGTCTGCACGGACCTCCTGCGCAAGGGCGGCTACGGGCGCCTGACGACCTACTACGGCGAGCTGCGGAAGCGGATGGCGTCGGTGGGCGCGACATCGCTCGACGAGTTCATCCTGAAGGCTCATGGGCAGGCCGACGCGGCCCTCGGGCGCCTCGGCCGGCCGGCCGACGACCCTGCCCTGGCTCGCTGCCGCAAAGCGCTCGTCGACGGCACCGACATGCAGGAGGCCGCAGGTGCCGAGCTCTATCCACTCTGGGTCTCCGCGGCAAGGCTCCTCAACACCGAGCGCTACATCGAGCGGCTGTTCGACGACGGACGCTACACACGTGACCGGAATGCAAAGGGGCCGGCAAAGATCGGCAGCCACCTCGAGCTGTTCGACTGCGTTACCTGCGACATCTGCGTCCCTGTCTGCCCGAACGATGCCAATTTCACCTTCGGGTCCGACCAGACCGAGATCGAGCGTGCCACCGCAGTGCGAGACGAGGACGGTTGGTCCTGGCGAGAGGAAGAACCGCTACGCCTCGAGCGCCGTCACCAGATCGCGAACTTTGCCGACTTCTGCAACGAGTGCGGCAACTGCGACATCTTCTGTCCCGAAGACGGCGGCCCCTACGTCGTCAAGCCGCGCTTCTTCGGCGAGCGCACCGCCTGGCACGGCTCCCCGGAGCTAGACGGCTTCTTCCTGGAGCGCGACGCCCAGGGCGACCTGGTACTCGGTCGGTTCGAGGGTGGCGAGCACTCCGCTCGGTTCGACGGCGATCGTGTCACCTACTCCGGCGACGGTTTTTGCCTAGAGATCGACTGGAGCGACCGGGCGAGCACGCTTCGGGGCGAAGGCGCTCGAAATGTCGACCTCACCTTTCTCTTCATTCTGGACTACATTCGGCGAGCCGTCTTGAACTCGGCGGCCCCCAACTACGTCAACGCCCGGTTCGCCGAAGAGTCAGCCGGGGATCTCCGAGAACCGTCATGAGGGAAACAACTTGACGCACATAGAGAGTGCCATTTCGAAGGCTTCCAGCCTGGAGGCGTCCCGCCTCGCAGCGCTGTTCGGCAAGAGCATGCTCTTGACCTCCGATTGGAGCAAAGCCGAGATCACGACCCTGGCAGAGACCGCCGAACTGTTCGAAGCGCTCGATCGAGCCGGCATTCGCACGCCGCTCTTTCCGGAGCAGCTCAACACGGCGGTCTTCTTCGACGCTTCGACGCGCACGAAGTCGAGCTGGGCCGGTGCATCGGCACGGCTGGGCTCGACTCCCTTTGTCGTCGACGGCTCTTCGACCCAGGTCTCACACGGCGAGACCGCCGAGGAGACCGGAGCCATGTTGGGGATGAACTCGCACGCCCTGGGCTTTCGCCACGATCTGATCCTCGGCGAGGGCAACACCTTCATGCGCTCGGCCAAGGCCGGTATCGACGACTACCTGGAGGCGTCGAGCGACGACCGGGCGGTCCCGGTCGTGAACCTCCAGTGCGACATCGACCACCCCACGCAGTCGATGGCCGATCTCTGCTGGCTACGCGAGCGGTTCGGGCCGGACCTGCGCGGGAAGCGGGTCGCGGTGAGTTGGGCCTACTCGCCGAGCTACGCCAAGCCACTCTCGGTGCCGCAGGGCCTCATCACGCTCTTGAGCCGATTCGGCATGGACGTCCGCCTCGCCCACCCACCCGGCTACGACCTGATTCCCGAAACCGTCGATCTGGCGCGACACTTCTCCGAGGAGTCGGGCGGCGCCTTCACGGTCACCGATTCGATGGACGCCGCATTCGACGGGGCCGACGTCGTCTACCCCAAGAGCTGGGGGCCCTACGACCTCATGCTGGAGCGTGTGGAGACCAACCGCCGAGGCGACACCGAGGGCCTGACCCAGATCGAGCGCCGCGCGCTCGAGCGCAACCGGCAGCACACGGACTGGATCTGCGACGAGCGTCGCATGGGCCTCACGAGCGAGGCGCTCTACATGCACTGCCTGCCGGCCGACATCGGTGACGAGGTGAGCGCCGGCGTCATGGCCGGTGCACGGGTCGATCTCGCGCGCGAGGCCAACAAGAAGGTCTACGTCGTGATGGCGATGCTCGCCGCCGCCAAAGAGCGCGAGCTCCTCACTCGGCTCCAGGAACTCCTGCCATGAGCCTCGACGAACGGATTCTCGAACTCGCACGCGAGTCGCTCCCGCTGGCGACGGAGCTGCTCCGAGAGGCGATCCGACTGCCTGCCGATCATGTCGACGACGACCCTTCCTGCGGCCTCTCGAACCACGAGGGCCCTCGACTCGAGTACCTGCGCTCGAAGATCATCGAGTTGGGATGCGTCGACAGCCCGGACGACGTCGGCTTCGACGCCTTCGGGAACCTCCTGTGGACTCTTCACGACCCGGACGACGGCGTCGCGCCCGAGGACCGAACGGTCGTCGCGTTCGACGGCCACACCGACACGGTGCAGGCGCTGCGATCCCGCTGGCGCGAGGCGGCCGGTGGCGTCGACGCCTACGACGGCCGCCTCGAAGACCAGGAGATCGCACACGATTTCCTGCGGCAGGAGCTCGGCTATCTGCCTCCCGACGACGAGTGGCATCACCTCCTCTGGGGGCGCGGCTCGGCCGACCAGCTCGGTGGCGTCGTCTGCCAGATCGTCGCGACGCGCATCCTGCGCCAGCTGCGCGGCGAGGGAGCTCTTCACGGCGTCGTCATCCGCTCGTACGCCACCGTGGCGGAAGAGGACAACGACGGCGGCGGACCGATGTACTTCATGCCCGAGGAGCTCGCCAACGGCCATCCGCCGGATGTCCTCATCCTCACAGAGGGCACCGGCAGCTCTGCCGAGGGTGCGCTCGGTATCTACCGCGGTCAGCGCGGCCGCATGCAGATCGAGGTCGTTCTGACCGGCAAGAGCTGCCACGGCTCGATGCCCTGGGAGGGGCGCAACCCGCTCGAGTTCGGCGGCGCGATCCTCGCGGAGGCGGCGGAGCGCTACCGCCAGGGGATCGGTTTTGCGGACGACCCCTTCCTCGGCGCGGGCAGCCGCACCGCGAGTTGGGCGCAGCTCGAGACACCCAGCGACTGTGCTGTACCGGAAAGGTTTATTTTCAGGCTAGATCGGCGACTCACGGCCGGCGAAGATCCAGAGATTGCAATTCACGACGTCGACTCGCTGCCGTCCGTCGCCGCCGCACGCGCGGCCGGCATCGACGTGACCGTCGGATGTCCGACCTACGACGAGCCGACCTGGACGGGCTACCGCCCCGGCAACCGACAGGTCTACCCGGGCTGGGTGACGCCCGAAGACCACCCTGCGATCGAGGCGGCCGTCGAAACCTACCGACGCGTCGTGACACCCCTCGCGGACGGTTCCAGCGAGACCGAAGGCGCTCTCCGAACCGAGCCTCGAGTCTCTCGCTGGGTGTTCTCCACCGACGGCGTCGGCGTGCCGCTCCCGGCCTCCGAAACCGACGTGCCGGCCTCCAAGAATTGGGTGAGCTCTGGACCGTTCGTCCACCCCGCAATGTTCGGCATCGGACCGGGAATCGAGCACAACACCCACAAGATCGGAGAGTGCGTGGACACCCGGGAGATCGCTCCGGTCATCGCCTTTTACGCCCGATTCCCGTCCATCTTCCGGTCGCAATGATCCTCTCGGCAGCTGTCACCGAACCGGCCTGCGTCTCACAGACCTATTTGAGTTAGCCAATAAATACGGGGACTTGTCCCCCTTTGTCCCACCCGCCCGCTCGGGTGGGGGTGGCCAAAGTGGGACATCGTCCGCCAACGTCCGCCAACGTCGGCCTGTCCTCTTCCCGCCACTCGGCGGCCTGCCGTAACTTCACGGCCTCGGAAAACCGCAGGTCGAGCTTCAACTGGCTCCATTCGGGTTGCTGGAAGAGGTGTATCGACACGCGGCGGATGAAGAGACTGAACGTCATGTACAACCACGACCGCCAGACTCATGAACCGCTTCCGATCTTGGGCGCCACGGGGGTTGCTGGCACTCGATCGGGAGGGGAGCTCAAAGCGACGACATCCACTGGATGTGTCCGTCGGCCTCTTGTCCGGACTTCTGCCAAGACGACAATTCTGCCTAGTGCCCCCAAGGCGTCCCGATTTCGTCAAGACCCGAGAGTCCGACGGTGCGCGCTGATGAGCTCTTCCTCCCGACCCTTTTTTCTTTCTCTATCGCCTGCGCCACGGGCCGGGTCTCCCGACCGCCGCGAGGCATAGTTTCATTTCAGATCATCTTTTTATTGATCACTCTCTGTTCATGCCGCACACAAGTTGCAACATCTCGACTTTGTTCGACGCGGCGCGAGAGAGAGTGGGCGAAGCATTCGCCCGGTAGTCCGGAGGCGGCTCGGTCCGCCCACCGCGACACTGGAAAGAGGGAGGAGTTTCGGATGAAGAGCAAGGGGTACAAGTTGAAGGGAGCGGTGGTCTTGGCGATCGCCGTCACCGTGTTCCTGGCGCCCGCGACCGGTTGGGCAGAAGACGTCGACTCGAACGAGCCGGGCATTCTCGAGCCGGTCTCGTCGCACCTGCAGGGTCGCGACATCCGGATGCCGAACACCGACCAGTCGGTCGACGGGGTCGAGCAGTCCAACATCAAAGGCGACGCGATCTGGGAGGACGCGCTCACCACGACGAGCATGCTCGGTCATCCGATCCTGCACGTCTCGAGTCCGAACGAGGACATGCGCCTCGGCCTCCAGGCGATGGCCACCGCCGCCCTGGCTTCTGACCAGGCGGGCATGGACGCCGCCGCCGCCGAACTGCGGTCGATCCTCCTCGGCACCACCGAAGGCCGGATCTACGACGGCTTCGGAATGCTGAACTTCAATCGCTGGCTCGACCCGAGCATCGGCGCGGAGTCCTTCCCGGCCGACGCGGTTCCGGGCGAGTACAAGATGAAGCTCGCGACCGACACCGGTGAGACCTACATCAGCCCCTACGATGGCGAGACCCGGAAGATCTGGGAGATCGACATCAACATGCTGTACTACGACGGTCAGATCGACGCGGACACCTTCCTCGTCAAGATCCCGATCGAGGCGCACGAGGACGACGTCCTCCACGTCAACTACAGGATCTTCAGCCTGGTGCTGGAGGACTTCTCCCCCACCGCGGTCATGCTCGATCGCCGCGTGCAGCTCAACACGGTGCAGTTCCCGTTCAAGGGCCAGGACTCAGTGTGGGTCGCTTTCGACCCGGGTCAGGTGCTGAACGTGACGGTCAAGTACACGACGGTTCGTCAGGTTCGCGGCGTCTACACCTGGGGCTGGCGAGTTCACCCGCCGCGCATTCAGTTCCTGCAGCCGGTTTACGAGATCGAGAACCAGCTCACGGGTGCCATCGAGCTGGATCCGCAGGGCGAGAGCTTCGCCTTCCGGAACCGGGAAGAGTTGACGCTCGACACGATCGCTCCGCAGGCGCCCGAGATGAAGATGCTCGCCGTCGTCGAGGCGGTCGAGAGCGGCGCCGCAGCGAGTGAGATCGCGGATTGGTTGACCCACCCGAACAAGGGCCCCAAGGGTACCTGGATCGACTGGGCCGACCTGGCGCTCAACCAGCAGCAGCTGCCCGCCGAAGCGTGGGAGATGCTCGCCGACGAGGACGGGCTCACCGAGGGCGACTACGGCCCGTACCGGATGGTCAGCGTCTACATGAACAACGAGATGTACGGGCAGGGTCCATTCCTCAACGAGGTGCCGAACTGGACTCCGTTCGACAAGTTCTCGGTCAAGCTGATCAACTTCGACGACCACACCCACTACTTCCGGAACGTCGACTTCTCGGCGCGTCTCCACGACGACATCGCGCGCTGCTGCGGGGGCGGTGAGACCAGTTTCGAGATCATGAACTTCAAGCCGACGTTCGGCGCTCCCAAGGTCGCCGAGATGCAATGGCGCGCCGGCTGGGGCTTCCGTCCGCACTTCAACATGATCCAGCAGCAGAACGTCTTCCCGCGCGGTCGTGACCGGACCCAGCTCAAGCCCTTCACCGGCGGCTTCGGTGGTCACTACTACGGCTTCCAGTACTCGGAGGAGACGCGGGTCAACGACTTCCGCTTCAACCCGCCGCCGTTCATCGTCTCCGACCTCGAAGGTCCGGACTCCCTGCGCGACGCCGACGGCGAGCCGGGACTCGTTCTCGGGACCCAGACGCCGGGCTACGGCAACGCCAACATGTGTCCGCAGGACCCGTTGGGTGACTTCTGTCAGACCGACTTCGGTCCGACCAATCCGAACGGCGCCCTGAATTGGCCGGAGCCGGGCAACCCGGACGTTCCGAAGACGGAGCTGCGCTTCCCGCCGTTCCTCCGCAACCCCGACCAGAACGACGCGATCGCCGGCGACATCATTCCGCCGACCGGCGCCTGGCGGCCCTACCTGTGGATCAACCCGTACACCGGGTCGCTCTACATCGACCCGGACGATCCCTCGAAGGGTCACTGGGCCGACCTGACCTACAGTCACGGCGCTCCCGTCTTCGCCGGCCAGTCCATGGTCGCCGACATCGAGAGCCCGCGCGCCTCAGGTCAGCTCTTCTACCAGTTCGACGACCTGTTCCACGACAACAGCATCTTCTCGCCGCATCCGCTGCCGACCGGCGCCGACGACAAGCAGATCGACAATCTGCGCATTCTGCGGGCGCGCGCCCGTGGAGCTCAGGTGCGCCTGAACGGTCGGGTCCAGCGGTTCGAACCGTCCGGTGACTACGCCCCCTGGGTGTCGCTGTACGACGGTGCCGCGGGTGAGAAGGGCTGCGAAGGCAGCATCGTTGCCGTGGCCGAAACCGACGACACCGGGCGGTACCGCGTTGGCGCAACCAACGCCGGTATCTCCACCGGCGACACCATCTGCGTGCAGTCGACCATCGGTGGTTTCGACGAGATCGTCGTTCAGTAGACACGCGACATCCCATCTACTTTGTTTGTCCTGTTCTTCTTTAAGGGAAGGAGTGGAGTTATGACTCAATTTCTCAAGGGTGTCTCTCGTAAGTTCCGTTGGCTCGGCTTCGCCGTCGCCGCGGCGCTCGGCGTGACCATCGCCGAGTACGGCCTCAACGCCCTTTTCAACCCGCTCGTCGACTGGAGCGCTACCGGCGTCGCCGCCCACCTGGCGCTCGACCTGGCGCTGCTCACGCCGCTCGTGCTGCTAGCCCTCTGGGCCGGCCGCCAGGCGGCCCGTCGACTGGGCATGACACGAACAGACTTCGCCGGCGTGCTCGGCACGGCCGGCGTCATCGCGATCGCGTTCCTGCTCCTGAGCGTCCCGCTCACCAGCACCCGCGACATCGCGCACGAGTGGTTCGGAACCACCTACGGCTTCTCGCTGGCCGAGGTCCAGACCACTGTCGTTACCAGTGAGCTCACCATCTCGGAAGCGACCCAGCTCTGTTCCTTCAGCTCGCTGCGGAGCCAGGGCTCGGGCGAGGGCCTTCCGGCCGCCGCCCGGATCGCCCTCGGCGTCCAGGAATCGCTGATTCAGCTGGCGGCGCTCCTGCCGCTTCTGCTGCTCGGCCTGCTCGCCGCCTCGCCGATCGCGAGACCGCGCTGGAACCCGGCGCCGGTCGTCGAGCTCGGGCGCCTGGCGCTCAAGCCCGCCCGCATCGTCGTCCTGGTGGCGGCGGTTGCGGCCTTCGTCGCCCTGGGCGGCTTCGGCAGCTCCGACGTCGAGGGATCCTTCAGCGATCCGTTCACGGGAGCCGCCTACAACGCCTGCACCGACGGCGGTCCGAACAAGACCTACAACGTCTCCGCCATCGACGTCACCATGACGCTCAACCGGTGGGGTGACCACGTCGTCGACGCGCACATGTACGCACTCGACGCCAACATCCCGAACATTCGCGCGTTCGAGGCCGAGATCGAGGCCGACCGCATGGCCGACGAAGGACTGGACGCGGCTCGCGTCTCCTTCGGCCTGCGCCAGGATCCGATCCAGCCGATGGTCATCCGCGCCAACCTCGGCGACTGCTTGACCCTCAACTTCACCAACGATCTGGGTGACGGCGAGGCCGCCTCGCTGCACATTCTCGGTCTCCCCCACACGGTCGACAGCGCCGGTAGTGCGGTCGGCGACAACCCCGACACGATGGCGGGCTCGGGTGAGACGCTCCAGTATCGGATTCCCGTGCCGCTCGACCGCAACGCCGAGCGCGCCTACTACTTCCATGATCACGGCGCCGGCCGTCGGCGTCAGAACATGGGTCTCTTCGGCGCGATCGTCGTCGAGCCACAGGGCGCGACCTATCTCGACGTCGAGACCGGTGAAGAGCTCGACACCGAAACCGGCAGCAACTGGGAGGCGATCATCGTCGACCCGAACGCGGCCGGACACCCAGACGGCAAGAGCTTCCGTGAGTTCGTGATCATGTACCACGAGATCGGCAACGAGTCGTTCACCGATCTGCGCGATCGCGAAGGCAAGAAGCTGCCGCTCATCGACGAGCTGGCCGGCATCTACCGCCCTGCGGCGCGTGCGCTCAACTACCGTTCCGAGCCGTTCCGCAACCGCATCGCGCAGGACGAGATCACCAACGGCAGCGACAAGGGCCACGGCAAGAGCCTCGGCTACTCGTCCTACCCGTTCGGCGATCCAGCCACTCCGATCCCTCGGTCGTACGTCGGCGAGGGTGTGAAGACCCGCCTCCTCCACGGTGGCTCCGAGGTCTTCCACGTCCACCATCTGCACGGTGGTGGTGACCGCTGGCGTCGCAACCCGGACGCCGATCCCAGCAGCGATTTCTGGAAGGGCCTCACCAAGGTCCCCGATCCGAACCTGACGTCGATCCATCTCGACTCACAGTCGATCGGCCCCGGCACGAGCTACAACCTCGAACACGAGTGTGGTGCCGGTGGCTGTCAGCAGGGCGTCGGCGACTTCCTTTACCACTGCCACATCGGTCATCACTACCTTTCGGGCATGTGGTCGTTCTGGCGGGTCTTCGGAACCGTCCAAGACGAGAACACCAACCTCTACGGCAACCCGCTGGCGGTGGTCGACGGCCTGTTCCAGGCCGACAACCCGTTCAGCGACGACGAGGCCCCCTCGAACACGCCGCCGGCGGCCGCGGTCCCGGCAGGAAGTCTCATCGGTTTGACCGTGGACGACGGTCGCATGATCGTGGCCGACGCCGATGTCACCGATCCGAACAGCGAGATCGGTGTCCTCGAGTGGGTCACCCAGCAGCTCCCGCCGCCTGGCGTCCGTCTGGACAACGACGACGCAACGGTGTGGGACTGGACCTTCCAGGGCGCCGGGAACAGTCTCCAGCTGTTCGGCGAGCCGGAGTCGACGGTCGCCTTCCCGGGCTACGTCTCCGACATTCCCGGCCAGCGTCCGGAGCTTCGATTCAACCCCAAGAACGGCCGCTACGTCTGGCCGCTCTTCCGGCCGCAGGTCGCCCAGCGACCGCCCTTCTCCGCTCGCCACTCCGGCGCCCCATGGCTCGGTGAGGAGATGAAGGAGGGGCGTGAGGACGGCCTCTGTGCACGCAACGGCATCGTACCGGGCGTCGATGTCGGTCAGTCTCTCGATCGCTACTACCCGGTCAGCTCGATCACGATGCCGCTCGGCATCACCCGCGACCGGAGCGACAACGACGGCATGATCTTCGTGCTCAACGAGGAGGAGGCGGCGATTCGCGGCGGTCAGAAGGCTGCCGAGCCGCTCACCATCCGGTCCAACGTCGGCGACTGCGTCGAGATCACGTTCACCAACAAGATCCCCGACGGGCCGCTCAACAAGGACTTCTCGAAGACCAACATCCACAGCCACTTCGTGCAGTTCGACACCCAGGCGTCCGACGGCGTCATCACCGGCTTCTCGTACGAGCAGTCGGTCCGGCCGTTCGCCAACGACGACCGTCAGCTGATGGCGGCGGCGCCTCCAGGCACCACCGTCCTTTCGGTGAACCACACCGACCGGCTGCGGCCGGGCGTCTGGCTGGGCATCGGCCTCGGCGAGGGCACCTGCGGCACCAACGCTATGGGCCAGCCCGAGCCGTGCACCGAGGTACGCCAAATCGTCGACCTCCCCGACAACCAGACCATCGTGCTCGACAAACCGCTCGACAAGAACCACGTCGCCGGTCAGCACGTCGGCGTCGAGTTCGTGAAGTACAAGTGGTACTCGGACGTCGACTTCGGCACGGTCTTCTTCCACACCCACGTCGACTTCAAGGACTGGGACCGTGGCCTCTTCGGCTCTCACATCGTGGAGCCCAAGGGCTCGACCTACCACGACCCGACGACGGGTGCAGAGGTTCGCGCCGGCACGCTGGTCGACGTTCACGTCGACCCGGCCGCGGGAGGCAACCCGGTGGCTGCCGGTGTTCCGGGCTCGTTCCGCGAGTTTGCGCTCTACCTGCAGAACAACAACCCGGTCGAAGGACCGTTCTCACTCGGCGGCGGCACCATCAACCTGCGTGCCGAGCCGTGGCGCCTACGTACCGGCGACCCGGCACACCGCTTCTCGTCGGTCACCCATGGCGATCCACACACCCAGGAGATTCGGGCGTACCCGAACGACCCGGTCGTGGTTCGCGGTGTCGGTCTGGTCGAGCGAGTCGGCGGCGTCCGCTTCACCGGCCACCGCTTCCAGAAGGAGCGCTACACGGCCGAGAGCGACACGCGTGACGGCACCTTCATCGGCATCTCCGAACGCTTCGATGTTTCGCTCGAGGGTGGCGCCGGTGGCCCGGCAGGCTACCCGGGTGACTACCTCTACTACAGCACGCTCGGCAAGGACTTCCAGTCCGGCGCCTGGGGTCTGCTACGCGTCTTCGGTCAGCCCGAGGGCGATCTGCAGCCGCTTCCGGGACGAGGTGCAAACAAGATGGCCCACAACGGCCGCTTCCCCACCCTGAGCTTCACCGGTGGCGCTCCGCCACAGGCGGGGGGCGGTGCTTCGGCCTGCCCGGTCAACGCTCCGGTGCGTGAGTACGACCTGGTGATGACCGACACGTCGATCATCTACAACCAGCTCACCATCAACGACTCGGCCGCCGTGACCTACCAGCCACGGCGCAACCAGCGGGCTCGCGTTCGCACACCGGTCGTGATGCGCGCCAACGCCGGCGACTGTCTGCGCGTCAAGCTGCAGAACAAGCGCTCCGTGCGCTCGTCGCTCAGCGTCGGTGAGCTGGTCTTCGATCCGCAGAAGGACTACGGCTCGGCGATCGGCCTCAACGAAGACTCGACCGTCGCTCCGGGCGACATCCGCGTCTACGAGTACTACGCAGACAAGGAACTCGGCCTCGTCCTCGGCATGAACCTCGCCGATGTCGAGTCGATCGAGCGCGGCGCTTTCGCCGGTGTCGTCATCGAGCCGACCGGTTCGACCTACCACCGCCCGGGCTTCCCGGGTCCGCTCCCCGACGGCGGCATGGGTGTCCAGGCGGATATCCGCAACGGCGACACCGTCACCCGCGAGTTCGTGGCTCTCTTCAGCGACGAGGATCGGCGCATCGGTCAGAACGCGATGCCCTACCCCGAAGCGGTCGAAGGCTTCAGCGGTATCAACTTCAGCGCCGAGCCGCTCAACCTGCGCGGCATGCTCACGAGTCCCGCCGAGGTCTTCAAGTCGAGTCTCTGGGGCGACCCGCGTCACGTGGTCGAGGTCCAGGCGGGCACTCCGCTCGTCTACCGTGTCGGCCAAGCGTGGGGCAACCAGACGCACGTACCGACGCTCGAGGGTCACCGGTTCTACCTCGAGCCGGGCATGGAGGGCTCCGAGCAGCTCTTCGACGACGTGCTCCTGCCGGGCATCACTTACAACTGGCACATGGTCGGCGGCGCCGGCGGCGATATCGCCGCACCCGGGGACTACCTGTTCCTCGACCGCCGTCAGCCGTTCCTCGAGGCCGGTCTCTGGAACATCCTGCGGGTCACCGAGGAGCCAACATCCGGTTCGGACTCGGTGAGCGTCGGCGACACTCGTCTGATGAGCCGTGAAGGCTCGACCTGGGTCTCGATCGAGGGCGTCAACGGCGTCCGTCCCGCGGGTGACACCGCTCGCTCGGTAGTCGTCTACGAAGGCGGCGCCGTCGGCGGTCGGTGCACCGGTGAGGTGGTCGGTCGCGCACGGGTCAACCGCGGCAGTGGTGAGTGGCACTTCGAAGGACCCCTCGCGGGTAGTCCCTCGGAGGTGTGCATCCGGTCGAGCGGAGGCGGTATCGTTACCGCGCGGCTGTAACGTCGCGCACGACCTCTGATGCGAAACTCTAGCTTCGCTTTCATCCCGACCGTCGCCCTCGTGGCGGCGGTCGGTTTCTTTTCCACCTTCTGTGGGTCGGCGAGCGCCGCCGGTCTCGGCTGGCACGGCGAGCCGATGCCCGACGGCCTCACCCGCGCCGAGCGCGACGGTGAGTACGTCTGGCAGAAGGACGGCTCGATCATGGTCTACGTCCCGGGTGGGGCGTTCAGCATGGGCAGCGGCTCGGGCGATGCCGACGAGCAGCCGGTTCGCCAGGTCTCCGTGAGCCCCTTCTACATCGACAAGTACGAGGTCTCGTGGCGGCAGTGGAAACACTCCGGACTGCCGTACAGCGAGAGCACGGTGTCGCGACTTCCCGAACCGAAAGCCCCCGATTGGGGTATTCGGGACGGGGAGCCGGTTGTGAACGTCAACTGGGAGTTTGCCAAGCGCTACACCGGCTGGGCGGGCAAGCGGCTTCCAACCGAGGCTGAATGGGAGAAGGCCGCGCGCGGCACCGACGCGCGAACCTACCCGTGGGGCAACGAGCCCCCGAACTTCGATCGAGCGCTCTGGATGGAGCATCCGATCGCCAAGGAAAGGGTCGGCCCGGCCGACTGCTGCGACGACGGCGCCTCCCCCTACGGCGCGGTCAACATGGCCGGCAACGTCTACGAGTGGTGCGAAGATGTCTACCGGGCGGACTACTACCGCACGGGCCCGACCGCCGATCCGCTCTTTGTCGGAGAGGGACGCTACCGAGTCCTCCGCGGCGGCGCCTTCCTGCTCGAGATCAAAGACCTGCGCAGCGCGCTGCGCTACCGCCTACTGCCCACCGACCGCGCCGGCTACATCGGTTTCCGAGCAGCCCTCGACGCGGCCCCGAACGGGAGTGATGGATGAGCGACGCGAATTCGAAGTCGGACCGCCGCCGGGAGCGCCGTGAGTTCCACCGCCGCCGCGAGGCGCTCGCCTGGTGGCGACAGCCTGGCGTCCTCGTATTCGTCGGCGCGCTGGTTCTCGCACTCGCCGGCACGACGCTGGTGCTTCGACAGGGGCAGCGAATTCCGACCGACGGCGGCACAGTCGACGGCCTGCACATGGAGCTTGTGCAGGCACGCTGGATTCTCGACCAGATGGACCACGGCGAGAACTTCCAGAAGCCTTCGGTGATGATGCCCGACATGCCCGATTGGGGCAGTCAGCGAGTCACACTGGACCTCGCTTTGGAGAACCGTTCCGCGGTTGCGCAGAGCTTCGACGGCGGTGAGTTCGTTCTTGTACCGCAGTTCGGCGAAGAGGTGCCCCCGATGGGCGCCAACGTCGGCCGTGCCGACCTCCAGCCCGGTCAGAGCTTCAACACCGCCCTGCACTTCGACTTCGACACTCGCGTGCCGCACGGCCGCCTCCAGGTCGAGTGGCGACGCCACGGCCAGGCGATCTATCTTCCGATTCCAGCTCCCGCCGAGCACTATCACCTGCGCCCCAAGGGCGGCGAGCTCTCGCTCCCACCCGACGTACGGGTACTCCTGCCGCTCGGCAAGGCCGACCGAGGCGAACGCCTCTACGCCGGCATCGGTTGCGGAGCCTGCCACGGCGACCTGTCGACGGTCGGCTCCAACAATGTGGGGCCGCATCTGAGCGGCATCGCCACGGCCGGCAACGACCGCATCGAGGGCGTACCCGCCGCACAGTACATCTACGAGTCGATCATCGCGCCCAACGACCACATCGCCCCCGAGTGTCGCGACGGGCTCCCCTGTTCGAACCCCACAGCGATGCCCGAGTACGCGAGTCTGATGACGCCACGTGACGTGGCCGATCTGGTGACCTTCCTGATGGAGCAGAACGGATGAAGAGAGTTCCGAGAGTCAGCCCTCACCTCGCGCTCTGCCTGGCGGTGGCCGCCATCGTCGGCGCCTGCGCACCGGCCCACGACTTCAACGGCCAGGTGATCGCCACCGACGCCGAGCCTCCGAAGCTCGCCGGAGTCAACTGGAACGCCCAGCCGTTCGACCTCGCCGACCTTCAGGGCTCGGTCGCGGTCGTCTTCTTCGGCTACAGCTACTGCCCGGACGTCTGCCCGCTGACTCTGGCCAAGATGAAGCAGGTCTTTGGCCGGCTAGGCGATCGGGCGGATGACGTTGCCGTGGTCTTCGTCTCCGTCGACCCCACACGCGATAGCGTCGAGAAACTCGCCAGCTACGTGCCCAACTTCGACGAGCGCTTCTACGGTTTACGGCTCGAGCAAGAGGAGCTCGAAGCGGTCCAAGAGGAGTTCGACCTCGCGGTGCAGTACGGCCAGCCGAAGGCTGGACCGGGGAGCGACACCTTCTACTACGTCGACCACACGGGTAGCTACTTCGTCTTCGATCGCGAAGGCGCACTCAGGCTTCGGCACCCTCCAAACGCCACTGTCGACGACATTCTGCCCGATATCGAGGCGCTCCTAACCAGCTAGAAAAGACCGCGCGATATCCGCCTAAATATTGACGACAATGAATTTGCTTCCTTCCCCACCCCCTCGAATGGTACTATTGGGCTTCTCTCGACTCATCCAGTCGAGTCTGATGTTCCGTCGTCGTCATAGGCAGAGTTGTGAAGGAAAACGTAGCTCCAGAGGAAACTCTTACCTCCTGGAAGGAGATCGCCTCCTACCTGGGACGGAGTGTGCGTACCGTCCGACGCTGGGAGTCGACGGAGGGGCTTCCTATCCGTCGCCATCTGCACCAGAAGGCGAGTACCGTCTTCGCGCTGCGGAGCGAGATCGACGACTGGCAGCAGCGCCGGATTGCTGATCTAGAGAATCCTCCGGCACCGGCGGCAGCACAGGAACCCACTGAGTCCACGTCACCGGCGTGGTACCGCTGGGCGGCAGCCGCAGCAGTACTGACCGTCGGCATCACGGGTGGTTGGCTCGCCCACAGCTGGGTCGACAGCGCCGGCGGCTGGGGTACTTCGAGTCAGGCGACCGAAACGGGAAGCCTCGAGAACGTCCTCAACGGGGCGCTCGAGCGCGACATCGTCGATGGCGCCATCCAGCTCTGCCGAGACAAACATCTAGAAGCCGACTGTCAGCTGCTCCGCGAGAGCGTCGCTCAGCTTCGGCCGGACAGTTTCCGCGCGAATCACGAGGCCGCCTACGCCCTGGCCGCGCACGGCGGCGACCTCGAGCGCGCCGCCGGCTACGCCGAGCGCGCCCGAGAGCTTCTGAACGACCGCACCGTCTCGGAAGACGCCGAGGCGGCCGCCTGGGTGCTTCTGTTCGAGGCGCGACGGCACTGGGCCGAGGGGACGACAAAGGAGTCGCTCGAAAGCTCCGACGAGCTGCAGGAGACCCTCGCCTCCTGGCCGCCTCGCCTCCGCACGCTCCTCGCTCGAGACTTCGGGACCCTGGCCCTCGGGCTGGGCCGTACCGAGACGGCCAAGGAGTGGTTCGAGCACATCTCAGACCTCGACTACCGTCACGAGATGCTCGCCTGGTACCTATTCGCGGAAGGCCGCGGCCCCGAACTCCGACGCCATCTCCGTGAGCGGATCGAGCACCGAGAGCCGTTCACCGCGATTCTCCTGGCGATGGTCGGAGAACATGCTCGCGCCCGGAGCGTGATCGATCAGCTGGAGGGCACTCGCCTCTCCTCCGAGCTCGCACGCGTCGCGCGCGGCGCGATCACCTTCTTCGAGGGGCGACCCGACGAGGCGATCGCTCAGCTCGAGATGACGCTCTCGAACATGAGCGAGTCCGGTGATCCGATCTTCTTCGCCGGCTCCGACATCCTCGCCATGGCGTACCATCAGCGTGGAAGCCTGCCGGAGGCGATCGGTGCGTTGGAGATGACTTCGAGGCAGCGAAACCGCGCGATGTTCCTCTCGGCGGGCCTCTTCTGGGTCAAGTGCCAGTCGCGTCTGTCGGCCTACTACCAGGAGGCGGGGCTCGACGGGGAGCGGCAAGCCACCGACGACGAGCTTCTCGCACGCCTCCGCTACGCCGACGTCACCTTCCCCGTGCTGGCCGACATCAGCAAGCGCAGCGGCTAGGCGGCGACGAGCTCCCTCCCGCACTCCAGTCACACGCCGGAGCGAGCGTGTAGGCTGACGCGTATGACGGGCCTCCCCGCAAGGGTCGCTCTGGCGGCGAGCGCCTGCGCCCTGGCCTTCCTACTCGCCGAGGTCGCCCTCCGCGCCCACTACGAGGTGACACGGAAAGGCTCGATCGAGGATCTCCGTCGAATGGGCCCCGTTCCCGGCGATGGTCGTTCGGTACAACTCGGGCAGATGCTCCGTCCGAGCCTCGATCCCCGACAGGTCTACGAACTCAAACCGGGACTCCGGGTGCGATTCAAAGGCGTCGACGTGCGAACCGAGGAGGCCGGCTATCGCGAGGAAGCGATCGACGCGACAAAACCGACGGGGAGCGCCCGTCTCCTCGGCCTCGGCGACTCGACCATGTTCGGCTGGGGCGTCGACGAGGCGGACCGGTATATGGACCTCCTCGAGGCGCGCCTCGCCAGCGAATACCCGCAGACCAACTGGCGAGCGATCGTGACCGCGGTCCCCGGCTACAACCTCAGGATGGAGCTCGAGAGCTTCTTGCGCGCCGGTCGGCAGCTCTCTCCCGACCTGATCGTCTATGGCTGGAACCCGAACGACGTCTGTTTGCCGTCCTTCCTCCAGCCTCCCAAACCACTGGATACGTGGGACTCCTGGGTGATCGCGTTAGGCCGCGGCACCCTCGAGCGGCGCTTCGGACTCGAGCCCAGCACGCGCCTCGTCGGGCGCGGCTGCCATGGCGAAGATCCACCCCCAGGCTATCGCGGCCTCGCGGGCCGCGACGTCTTCCGAGAGGCACTCGAGGAGCTGGTCGAGATCGCACACGAGGCCTCGATTCCGGTCGTCCTCGTGGCCGACTTCACTCCAGACTTCGAAGGCCATTCCTTCATGCCGGTGCCGCCTCAGCTGATCTATGTCGAGGTACCGACCCTGGGCTCGAGCGATCTGGTCCTGACCCGTCGCGACCCCCACCCGAACCCCCGCGGCCACCGTCTCCTGGCAGACGCCCTCTATGATCGACTCGAGTCGATCGGGCTTTGGCGCCGCATCGGATCGAACCCTGACGAGACATCGGGGGACACACCGACAGGAGCCTACTGACCATGAGAAGACTGCAGCCCCATCTACCCCTTGCCCTCTCCCTGCTTCTGACGGCCGCTCTCGGCGGCGTTGCCCTCGCCGAGCAGAGCCTGCGGCTCGACCCAGAGACGACCCGCGTCACGTTTAGTCTCGGTGCCACGCTGCACTCGGTCGAGGGGACGGTACGGGTCGTGGGTGGTGAGATCCGCTTCCAGGAGACCGGCGGGCCGGCCGAGGGTGAAATCGTCGTCGACGCGACCAGCGCCGAGACCGGCAACGACGGCCGCGACAAAGACATGCACAAGAAGGTCCTCGAGAGCACCCGCTTCGGTAGCTTCGTGCTGCGGGTCACCGAGACGGTCGGCACGCTCTCTCCGAGCGGCACCAGTACGCTCGAGCTCCACGGTGAGCTCGACATCCACGGGGATAGCCATCCCGTGGTGCTCGAAGCCGTCACGGAGCGCGACGGAGAGAGCCTCACGGGAACGGCGACCTTCCAGGTGCCCTATGTCGAGTGGGGCATGAAGGATCCGAGCAAGCTCTTCCTGCGAGTCGCAAAGTTCGTCGAGGTGAAGATCGCTCTGAGCGGTCGCCTCTCAGACATCGCAGCCGGTCGGTAGCGAGCCGTCTCCGAGTCGACACCTCCCACGCCCTCGACCTCTCTAGCCGGTCGGGGGCACGCGTCAGCGCGAACTCCTGCCCACGGCCGCACCCAGGGAGCTCCACTCAGGTGCCGGCAGCCTCGCCCCCCCAGCCTCCCACTCCGCCTTCCCCCCGCCCCGGAGCCCGCAGACCGCCGCCACGAGTCTCTTCGGCTCCAACTCGGGCCGTAAGGCCTGGTCCGCCTTGCCCGGAACCCATCGCCGCGGCTGCAGCGCCAACGATCGTCGGCCTCGCACCGGTTTGGCGAGAGCAGGTGGCCCGGCTCTCGGGAGATGATGTGCCCAGCCACCATCGCTTCGCACGACGGAGCGAGAGTCACGCTCTCCTGAAGGCGTAGCGTTCACGGAGCCTCTGGGTTTCTTCTTGCAGGAGTCCTGTGTCTAACTAGGTGTGACCAGCCTGAGTATGGTGAAACCCGCCGAACCCCCCAGCCCACCGCCAGCCTCGAAGAGCGAGGCCGAGCTCCTGCGGGCCTATCGAGAGGGGGATCGAAGCGCCGCCAACGCTCTGGTCGAGCGTACCTACGGCGCCGTCTACGCAGCCCTCTTCCGACTCACCGGTGGTGACGCCGACCTGGCCGCCGATCTGACGCAGGAGACATATCGTCGAGCCTGGCAGGCGCTCCCCCGCTTCGAGGGGCGCTCTCGGATCGGCACCTGGCTCTACCGGATCGCCTACACCACCTTCCTGAACCAGCTGCGCCGGCCCAGGCCGGTGGACGCACCGGTGGACGAGGACGGCCACGAGCCGGTCGACGAATCTCCCGACCCCGAAGTGAGTGCGACCAGCTCGGCGACCGACTCGCAGCTGCGAGCGCGCATCCTCGAGCTTCCAGACCCGCTCCGCTTCGTGGTCACCGCCCGCTTCTGGGGCGAACAACCGGTACGCGAGATCGCCGCGCAAGAGGGCGTCAGCACCGTCGCAATTCGCAAACGACTGAAGAAAGCGTTCGGCCTTCTGGCCGAATCGCTTCGAGAGGAAACCCGATGACTCAGCTCCATCCGAAAGAGATCGAGCGCCGGCTGGCCGACCAGCCGACCCCTCCCCCGCCAGCAGAGCTGCTGGAGGCTATTCAGGCCGAGATTCCCGAGCCGTCCGAACTCTCGAGCGTAGCCGAGCCGAGCGGGCCGTCGCGTCAGCGTCGGTGGCTGATCGCCGCCTCGCTGGTGGTCGCCGTTGGCGGAGGGTTGCTCGGGTACCACACGTTTACGGAGACAGATGTCGAGACCCTGGTGATGACCGCCGGAGAGCCGATCGCCGTCGAGTCGAGCGCTGACCCGGCCGACGACGTCCATGAGTCGGCACGCAACCAGGAGCAACAGGAAGCCGCTCTCAAGCAGCTCGGCTACCTCGACGACCCTGTTGGGGTCGCGTCCCCTCGCGAGCCCGCCGCGAGTCTGGAGACACCTCGTCAAGCCGTCTCCCTGCCGGCCCCCTTCGTCGATCCGCGAACGGTCAATCCGGAGACTCCTCCGATGTCGGTCTCCGTTCGAGACAGCGCTGGGCAGCCGCTCCCTGGAGTCTCTGTGGAGCTGCAAGGCAGCGCTGGCAGCAAGAGTCGGGTCACCGGCTCCGACGGGACAGCTGAGTTCGAGACCCTCGATGCTGGCGAGTGGACGCTCCGGACGAGCCTTGACGGCTTCTCGACCATCGAGCAACCGAACGTAGAGGTCAGTGAAGGGAAACGAACCGAGGTCGAAGTCGAGATGTCGAGTGCGGTCGAGGAGACGATCACGGTGACCTCAGAAAGCCCGCTCCTGGACGAGCGGCGCGCCTCGGCCGGCGCGATGGTCCGTCAGACCGAGCTTCGCGATCCGGCCGAGGTCGACATCGACGTGGGTGAGCAGCCCGTCACCGAGGTCATCTTCGGAATCCCCGAGGCCAGAGAGCAGACCCAGGAGCTTGCGAAGCCGAAGGCGCGCCCGAGACCGAGCAGGCAGCGGCGCAAAGCCGTCGCGGCCGAACCGGCTCCTGCGCCACCGAGGCCAATTGCAGCGCCCCCGCCGGGCCCTCCACCTTCAACCGGCGGCACCCACGAACCCAACGACCAGCCTTACGGCGACGTCTTCTATCGCGAGTACGGAGTCAACCCGTTCCTCGACACCGAAGACGACCCACTGTCGACCTTTGCTCTGGATGTCGACACCGGCTCCTACTCCATTACCAGGCGTTATCTCGATGACGGCAACCTGCCGCCGCGAGAGGCGATCCGGGTCGAGGAGTTCCTGAACTACTTCGACTACCGAGACGCTCCACCGAGCCATGGCGACTTCGCTGTTCACAGCGACCTCGCGCCGGCTCCGTTCGCCAGCGGTGAGCGCTACCAGCTCCTCCGCTTCGGCATCCGGGGCCGGGAGGTCGCGGAAGAGAACCGCAAGCCCGCGACACTGATCTTCGTCGTCGACATCTCGGGGTCGATGGCGCGCGAAGACCGCCTCGGGCTCGTGCGCAAGAGCCTGACACGGCTCCTCGGCGAGCTGCGATCGGACGACTTCGTCGGATTGGTCGTCTACGGCTCGACCGGCCAGGTCCTGCTGACTCCGACCAGCGACCATTCCGCCATCCGCGCGGCCATCGAGCGCCTGCAGTCGGGCGGCTCGACCAACGCCGAGCACGGCTTGACGCTCGCCTACGACCTCGCCAGCCGCCACCTTCGAGACAACGCCATCAACCGCATCATCCTCTGCTCCGACGGTGTCGCCAACGTCGGCGCCACCGGTCCCGACTCCATCCTCGAGCGCGTTCGCCGTGAGGCCGAGCGCGGCATCGAGCTGACCACCGTCGGGTTTGGGATGGGCAACTACAACGACGTGCTGATGGAACAGCTCGCCGACAAGGGCGATGGCAACTACGCCTACGTCGACGACCTGGCGGAGGCCGACCGAGTCTTCGTCGAAAACCTGACCGGCACACTCCAGACCATCGCCGGCGATGCCAAGGTGCAGGTCGAGTTCAACCCGGAGAGCGTGAGTCGCTACCGGCTGATCGGCTACGAGAACCGTGACGTCGCCGACGACCGGTTCCGCGACGACACCGTCGACGCCGGTGAGATCGGCGCCGGGCACAGCGTCGTTGCCCTGTACGAGATCAAACTCCGTAGAGACCGACCGAAGCGCTCGCCGCTCGCCACCCTCCGACTCCGCTGGCACTCCAAGGCCTCAGAAGAAGTGGTCGAGGTCGCCCGACCGGTGCGCGAGCGAGACGGCGTCGAGCGCTGGAAGAACGCGCCCGACTCGCTCAAGCTCGCGGCAGCGGTCGCGGAATTCGCCGAGCAGCTCAAGGGCGCCTACTGGGCCAAAGACGGCAGCCTCGAAGCGGCCCTCAGGACCGCTCAGGAGGCCTCCGCCGGCTACGCGGGCGACAAGGACGTCGCCGAGCTCGTCGGGCTGATCGCCAAGGCGGCGAAGCTACGAGGTCGCGAGGCTAACTAGATGGTGACGCCCATCGGGCCGCGCAACAGCAGCGCGAACACGACGGAGAGCACCAGCATCACGATGAGCCAGTGGGTGTGCCAGAAGAAGAACCAGATGTCGCGGGTCGGATATTTGAGTCCCGCCTGCACCAGTCCGGAGTCGCTCGCGAACGACGGCTCGGCAGGATAGAGGAGCTGGTTCGCGAAGGTACCTTCCAGTCGATCGGGCGACAAGCGCACGACGCGATCTGTGACCCCGACGATCTTCGTGTGGCGGGTGTCTCCCGCGACGATCCCGATCTCGTAGTCACCCTCGGCGTCGGCCTGGAGCTGCCAGGCCATCTCTCGATCGCCGGGGCTCCACACCGGCGGCGACGTCAGGCTGAGGCCGTCGGGCATGTCGAGCTCGAGGCGCGGCCGCGCGGGGTCGCCGCCGCCGTCGTTGCCAATCGTCTGCTCCCAATCCTCTTCCAGCGCCACCTTGAAGACCACCGAGTCGCCTTCGTCGAGCCCCACGTGTCCCCAGTGGAACTGGAGCTGGGCGATGATCGGCAGGAAGAGCAGAATCATCAGGACAAACGGCACGCCGAGGCGGCCGACGTAGATCGCCTGGTGCTTCAAGATCGAGGCGACCGCCTTGAAGATGACACCCAGGTTGTCGTTGAAGAGCCGGATCTCGAGGAGCCCAGCCGCAACCTTGCGCTTGGCGGCATCGACCTTCTTCGAGTCGGAGGTCAGCTTGACCAGCCAGAGTGCCACCACGCCGAAGACGAGCGAGAACAGCGTCACGCCCACGATCGCCGGCAAGCCGGAGAGCGGCGCAAGAACGATGTCGAAGAGCGGCCTCAGGACCGCGTTGATCGCAGACATGGTGACGGTAGCTCAGCGAGCGGTTACGAGATGTAGCCGAGGCCGCGGAGCCTCTTCTTGATCTCCTCTTCCGACTCGGCACCCTCGAACTTCTCGAGTTCTTTCTCGAGAGCGTGGGTGATGAACTCCTCGGGAGAGGAGTAGCCCGCCACGTCGGCCAGGCGCTTGATCTTGTCCAGTAGGTCCTTGTCGAGTTTGATCTTGGATCCGAACATTTTCTATTCCTCTACTAGGGGCCGCTCGGTGCCGGGAATTCGTCAACTCCGAACTCCGCAAGGATGGCAGCGGCCAGGTCCTTCAGGCCGGTCACCGGCCGACTGAGCGGCCGATTGCTGAAGAAGATTCCGGGAACCGCCTCGTGATCCATCCCGTGGTCGGCGCCCCAGTCGTCAACGTTGTCGGTGAACGCTTCGGCGTTGATCTCGCCGAGGGCCGAATCACTTTCGCCCCGCGTCCCTTTCGCGTAGCCGATCACCATGTCGGGTCCGATGTCGAGGTGCGGACCCGGATCGAAGTCGCGAGAGGTGACGTAAACCTTGGTGATTGCGGGTTCGCCGGTCGCCGGGTCGAGCTGCGCCAGCAGCTTGGAACGGATCTCGTCGACCAACGCTTCCTTCTGTGCAGGCTCGACGATGCCCTTCCCTTCCCGCCCACGGACGTTGAGGTAGAGGCCGTTGAGTCCGATGCCGTACGCGCGAGTCCGGGACCAGTCCACGTCGAAGAGAACCGACGCCTTCTTCTTGTTCGGGTCCTTGAGCACGAGGTAGCCGTTGTCGCGCAGCCAGGCGTTAAGCGACACGGTGCGGCGCCATGAGGCGAAGCCGTGATCCGACATGACGACGAGGGTGGTGTCGTCTTCGATCGCATCTAGCGTCTGACCGACGATCCGGTCCGCCGTTCGGTAGAGCTCACGCACCACGTCACGATGAACGCCCCACTTCTCCTCGTCGTACGCCGGGTGCTCGGGGTCCATCGCGTGCCACATCATGTGCGATATCAAGTCGAGGTTGCCGAAGTAGTAGAACAACAACCCGTCGTCGTAGCGCTCCAGTACCGGCATGTACTGCGCTTCGACTTCGTCGCCGGCAATCTTCGCCTGCTGCAGGAACTCGACCGGCGTCAGGACGTCGCCCTTGAGCGCCTGGGTGTCCTCGGGCATTCCCTGGGTGTAGAAACGGCCGCTGATCTCGGCCATCTCCGCCGCGAACTCGTCGGGCGTCGAAATCGGCAGGTCGCCGCGGTAGGGATCGAAGTTGATCGGGCTGACGTAGAGCTCGACTTCGGGCCGGACCTGGCGCAGATAGAAGCGCGACATTCCCGTGAGATCTGGGATCACCGGGAGGAAGCCGAGTAGCGGCGGCGCGAGCTCGAACGAGATGTCGATCCACTCCGTCCACTCGCCGACACGGATCACTCGCTCGGTATCTCCAACCACTAGCTTGGCGACGTCCTCTCGGTCGTCCACGTAGAGCGCAAACTCACTCTTGAGCTTGGTCGGCTTGACCATCAGCGGGTTGTCCGGTCCCTCGACCGTGCCCTCTGCGACACCGTTCCACAGGTCCAGTGGGCGAATCCTGCCGCCGGCTGGATCGCTCTCCTCGAGGAAGATGTCCGACGAGAAGAAGGTGAACGTGCCATAGCCACCCAAGACGTCGACCGTGCCCATCCCAGACAGCTCGCGACTCGCGGACCCGGACGGAGGGAAGTTCGCCGGCATGCGAATGACCGTGGTTTCGATTCCTCGATCCTCCAACACCTCCCAGAAAGGAGTCCCCATCCGCAGTAGCTTGTAGTCGCCCGGGAGCGGCAGCTGGTAGTCGCCAAATTTGATCGGATCACCGCCCTCCTCGGCCTCACTGGTCGAGAGGTACGGGAGGAGCGTCTCGGCGTCCCGGTGGATGAAATCGAAGATTCCGTGGCCGGTCGGGTCGAGGCCGGTGATGAAGGTCGACCAGGCGACTGGACTCAGGGGCGGCGCCGAGGTCCCCAGGGGCTGAGCCGACCCGCGACTCGCCAACCGCTGGAAGTTCGGCATGTCACCCGACGCCATCAGCTGGCGGGCCATGGCGTAGTCCATGCCGTCGAAGCCGAGCACGACGACCCGCTTCTCGGCGACCGCGGGAGAAACCGCGGCGAACGCGAGCGCCAGCGTCAGGCAGACTGCCGCCGCCGTACGAAGTTTGACCTGCGAAGAACTGTCTTTCGGCATCTGCATCTACCCAGACTTCTTGAAGCGACTGACGTCGAAGAGCGGTTTGCCCTCCATGTGCGCCGGCGGCTTCACGCCGAACAGCTCGAGTGCCGTCGGCGCAACATCCATCAGCGCGGGGTCGTCGCTGTCGATCTTGTGGCTGCTGAAGATGACGCCGGGAACCTGGCGTGGATCGACACAGTGATCGCCGCTCCAGGCCTTGACGTTGTCTTCGAACACCGGTCCGGCGACCACGCCCGTGGCGCAGTCCCAGGAGGTGCGGTAGCCCCGCTTGTAACCGATCAGGAGATCGGGGGCGTTCTTGAGGTACGGGCCGCCGTAGAGCTTGTGGGTGTCGAAGACCTCGGTGATGCCCTCTTCGCCCTTCTCGTCGTCCATGAGGCCGCTCATCTTCTCGATCAGCTCCGCCTTGAGCGCCGCCTCTTCCTCGCCCGGCTCGACGATGCCCTGAGCTTCCCGACCCTTGATGTTGAGGAACATACCGGTGAGGCCGAGCGCATAGGCCTTGGTCTTCGACCAGTCGACCTGGGTCAGCCACTCGTCGCCGCCGTCCTCGCCGTCCTTCAGCGTCAGGTAGCCGTTCGCGAGTAGCCAGGCGTTCAGGTTGACGCCGCGACGGAACGACGCAAAGCCATGGTCGGAAAGCACCAACAGGAGGTCGCCCTCCTTGAGCTTGTCCATCACGCGCCCGACGAGCCGATCGTTGTGCTCGTAGAGCTTCTCGATGGCGTCTTTGTGCTCGGGGTTCTCGATCCCGGCGGCCGCTGGATGCCCCTCTTCGATGTAGCGCCAGAACATGTGCTGAATGCGGTCGGTGGCGTCAAAGACACAGACCAGCGAGCCCTGCTTGAGCTTGTCCATCGAGGCGAAGAACATGTCCTCGCGCTCTTTGTCGATGTCGTAGGTCTGCTGGAGGAAGGTGGCGTCGTCGGTCACGCCCTCGTTGAGCGCCCAGGTGTCCTCGGCCAGGCCGAGCGTCGAGAACGGTCCGATCTTCTTGGCCAGGTAGGTCGCGTAGTACGACGGATGTGAGATGGGCATCGCCGGGCTGTCGGGATCGATCGAAAGCGGCGTGAGGTAGAGCGAGAAGTGCTCGTCCATCTCGGTGATCAGCATCCGGGTCAGGCCCTTCGGCTTGACCCCCGGGCCGGCACTGAAGGTCAGGTTGACCCAGTCGCTCAACTTGCCGAGCTCGAGCTCGAACTTCTCGCCGTCGAGGTCGAGCCGCGCTCTCTTGGCCGAGCGGTCGAGGGTGATCTCCAGCGGGATCGCCATCGGCGTCGCGTCCTGCAGGAAGGGGTTCTCCGGCCCTTCGATCGCCGTCTTGAAGTGGTCGGGCCCTGCTCCGTTGCTCGACAGACCAATCCGCAGACCGCCCTCTTTGAACTTCTCTCCAGCGGGCCGGGTGGTGTAGAGGAGGAAGGTCCCCTGCGAGCCGAGCAGATCGGGCACGCACATCGCGGAAAGCTGGGCGCCGTAGAACTTGTCCGGCGGGAACGTGATCGGCACCCTGAGCACGGTGCTCCAGATGTTGTGCTCGCCCAGAATCGTCCAGAACGGCTTGGACTTGCGCATCAGCCTCAGCTCAGGCTTGTGCAGAGGAATCTGGTACTTGCCGATCTTCAGGTGCTTCTCGACCGACCCGATCCGTGTCGACGACAGGATCGGGAGGTACGTCTTTCGGTCGCGGTCGAGAAAGTCGTAGATGTTGTGCTTTGCCGGATGGGTGCCGGTCGAGAACGACGACCAGGCCACTGGCGAAACCGAGGGGAAGGTGGTCTTGAGTCGCTCGTAGGAGCCCTGGCCGGCCAGCTTCTGGAAGTTGGGCAGCTTGCCGGCCTTCAGGTACTGATCGGTGATGAGCGGGTCCTGTCCGTCGAGCCCAACCACGATCAGACGCTTGATGAGCGGCTTCGCAGTTCTGCGGCGCCGGAACATGCGCCAGAGCATGCGGAACGGCCAGATCAGAATGAAGACGAGGGCCAACAGCGCAGTGACGAAGATGACGCCGATCGACGAGACGAAGGCGAAGCCGGCTCCCGGGCCGATGTAGGCGACCGCGGGTGCCGCAAAGCCCCATGACAGAACCGCTATCGCAAGCGCCAAGAGCGCGCTCACGCGCGAATTCTGCCGCCGGCCGATCGGGCGTCCGGGCGCAGCCCGTCCTTCTAGTCGTTTCACGAAGGTCTCCCCCGTCGGGTCGAATCTGCCACGTCTTGTATCGGGTGTGAAAATCGGCTCGAGGAACGAACCGCAAACGCTGAGCGTTATCTTATATCCTATCGACCGCTTCCGGCTCCGGGGCACGCGAAACCCCACCCCGGCGCGTACCAGGAGTAAACCAAGATGTTGTCGAATATGCAACGGCTGTATCGCCGAATCCGCCACGGCCAACCTATCGTGGTGGTCTCTGGACTGCCCCGCTCCGGGACGTCAATGGCCATGAAAATGCTCGAAGCTGGAGGCCTCAGCCTGGCCACCGATGGTATCAGAACGGCCGACGAGGATAACCCGAAGGGGTACTACGAACTCGAGCGTGTCAAGGACCTCGCCCAGGAGGACGACAAGTCCTGGCTGGCGGACCATCGAGGCAAGGTGGTGAAGATCATCACCTACCTCCTCCGACACCTTCCCGAGAGCAATAACTACAAGATCGTGCTCATGCGACGAGAGCTGCAAGAGGTCGTCGCATCACAGAACAAGATGCTCGATCGAAGAGGTGAGCCTCAGCACACCGAGGACGACCGGATGCAGGACCTCTTCAAGGACGACCTGTGGCGAGCCAACTACCTCCTCAAGCGGAGTCCTCATCTCGACGCGATGGAGATCTTCTACCGTGAGGTCATTCAAGACCCGCTCGAGCAGGCGCGCCGGATGAGCGACTTCGTCGGCCACGAACTCGATTTAGAGAGCATGGCCGCCGTCGTCGACCCCGAGCTCTACCGCAATCGCTCGAAGTAGTGGCGCGAGTCAGTCGATCTTCAGGCTGACTTCGCCGTCCTTCTCGATCCGCATCTCGAAGTCGTCGCCGAGCTTGCGCAGCGGCTTCGAGTTGCCGAGCATGCACTCGCCCATCGCCCAGGGCAGCACCACCAGGGTCGGCTCCTCGCCGGGCTCGAACTTTCGAATCTCGAGCTTGCCGTTTCGACGGTAGGCCTTGGTGACCTCGTCGTCTTCGCGCATCGTGTAGCTCGAACCCTCGCCGTTCTTGCGTAGATGCAGGAGCATCTTGCGCGATTCGCGGTCCTGGTCGTCCTCGCAGTCGATGCTGTCGGTCAGCCCGTCGAGAATGGCCTCGGCGAGCCAGCTCCCCGAGAGGTTGATCCGCAGGCCGTCGTCGTCGTCTCCGATATCGAGCGTGATCGACTTCTTGCCGGCAGAGGCGGGCAGGGCGACGAGCAGTGCGATGGCGGCGGCGGCGAACAGAATTCGGTATCGAAGCATTCGAGTCTCCTCCTCGTTGATGACAGCCCCTACGGGAGCTCGAGTCGATGAGTTTCACTCGATCGAGAGGCGGGGCTTGTGCTCCTACCGCCGATCCGACCGAGCGGCAGCTTCCTCGAGCAGGTCGTCCAATCGATCCCGGGTCAGCAAACGCCCCTGCGTCACGACCGCCTCGACCTCGGAAAGCGCCCCGATATCCCCAGCCGGATCGCTCCGCAGCAGCACCAGGTCAGCCAACATGCCGCGCTCCAGACGGCCCAGTTCGTGTCCTCTGCCCATGAACTCGGCGGCGCCGATGGTGGCGGCCTGGAGGGCTTCGCGCGGCGCGAGGCCGGCCTTCTCCACCAGAAGGCGGAGCTCATCGTGAAGGCCGAAGCCCGGATAGACCAGCGGTCCCGCGACGTCGGTACCCGCGAGTACCAGCACGCCCGCTCGGTGCAACTCGCCGATCTCGCGCGCGTGTCGATCGAGCACTTCACGCCAAGCCTGCAGGTCTGGGGCGCCCTCCGCCTCCCACTCCGAGACCGACTGTTCCCAGTTCTCGAGCAGCTCGCTACCGACGTAGCGCCGGCGCGAATCGAGTCGACCTTCGTCGTCGTCGACGATCGCTCGTACCCTGTCGAGCGGCATGGCCCGTGGCTCCCAGCCGACCAGCGTCGGAACCAGCGCCGCGCCCGATTTCCTTAGCGCCTCGACGAGCTCTCGGCGCTCCTTCGGTTCGAGGTCCGCGAGCGGCCAGGGGTAGAAACCGTGCTCGAAACCGCTCTGGCCGGCCTCGAGAGCCTGCTGCGGGTCGAGCGACCAGAGTGGATGTCCGACGAAGCGCAGGCCCACCGAGCGCGCCGACCGACCAATGGCGCGATAGACGTCCTCCGACGCGTAGTAGCGGCCCTTGATGAAGTCGACGCCGGCCGCTGCTAGCTCGGCGACCTTTCGTTCAGCCTCTGCGACGCCGGCGATCTCGACGTGATGTTGCAACTGCCGCTCCGGCACCCCACGCTCGCGCGCCGACGCCATGAAGTCGGGTGACTCGAGCATCGGCCCGGCGATGGCGAGGCGAGGCCCGAGGCGAACCCCTCGATCAACCTCGGAGCGGAGGGACAACAGGTGCTCTAGCTCTCCACCCATATCTCTGACTGAGGTGACCCCCTGGGCGAGGAACACCGGCAGGGAGGACATGCCGGCGTGGTACAGGTGTACGTGCAGATCCCATAGGCCGGGGATGGCGAACAGCCCGCTGGCGTCGAACTCGAGCACCGCTCGTGGCGCGGGCTCCGCCGCCGCGACAACCTCCTCGATCACTCCCGCCTGAACGACGATCGAGGCTCTAAGAGGCGGACCGGCGCCTTCGAGGTCGACGATACCTACGTTGGAGATGACCAGCTCCACTGGTCGCTCGGAGACCTGCGGAACACCGCACGCGACCACCAGGCCAAACGCTAACGTTCCAACAAGCGGGCGCGGGCCGAGGGCGCTCATGGCGACTCTCCTCGCCGGATCCGCACGTCACCGCGCAGACTCTTGAAGGTCACCGCGAGCCCGCCGCCGTTAAGCTCGTACTTGACCAGACCGCCGAGGCGAGCTGAGAACCCCGGTGCCGCGCGACTCGCCTTGGGCTTCTGACGTATCGGCACGAGTTCGAAGTCGCTGTATACGTTCCCGGTGTCGGACTCGATCGTCGCCGTCGCCCCGAGCTCGGCTGGGAGAGTCACGTCGATGTCTCCGCGCGCGGTCGTGAAGGACATCGGCTGTCCGGCCGCCGCCGCCAACAGCTCCACCTCGAGCTCGCCGTCGTCGGTGTGAACGACCGCGGCACCGCTTAGCCGCAGCAGCCGAATCGGGCCCTCCGCGATACGTGACTCGACCACGCCAGAGAGCCCGGTGACCGAAAGTCCGGTCTCGGAAGACACGTAGAGACGGATCTCGACATCGAACTCTCGCGGCACCTCGATCGTGAGGTCGAGATGACGACCAGAGTGAGACTGGACCTCGACCCGGTTGTCGAGCTCGCGGATGTCGAGGTCCAGGTGGGCGTTGGGGACGGCGGCCAGCCCATCCGAGCGCTCCTGGTTGGCAGACGCGGCTTCTACAGCGACTTCGAGTCCGACAGTGGAGCGATCGACGCCCCGCACGCTCACCGACCCGTGGTTCACGTCGACACGGAGCAGGCCACGACGGGCCACGTCGGTGAGTGGCACCTCGAAAGACTCGGTCACGATCTCCGCCGCCGCACCGATCGGCAGCCAAGCGAGAACCGCCGACAAGAGCGCTGGCAGCAGGCTCGTCCTCCATCTAGACATCTGACCGGCCTCCAATCTTCGCCTTCAGCAGTGGGTCGATCGCGTCCCGATCCGCGAGTTCACGAAGGAGCTCCACTGCTCTCGGATCGGCGAGCGCACTGGCGACGTCGATCCAACGCGACTGGACCAGAGGCGGCTGCTTCCCGCCGATAACGTCGAGGAGGCGTTCTCGAGCCAGATCGCTGGCGGAGTGCAGATAGAGCGCCTCCAACGCCGCGAGTCTGACTCCGACACTTGAATCGGTTATCGCCAGCCGCCCGACCGTTTCCGCGAGCGTCGGTCGAAGGTCGACGAGTCGCGACGCCAGATCGAGGCCGCGTAGCCGATCGGCCGCCGAGCTGCTGGTCAGCAGCGTCGACGCCAACGACTCGTGCAGCTCCCGCACCTGACGCTCGAGCTCGGCGATGCGCGACACCGGCGCAGGGGCCGGTTGGGCGCCCCACTGCCCGACCGCCCATCCGACACCAACCAGGGCGATGGCCAACGCCGCCGCCAGCGCTACGCGTGGGAAGCGCCGACGCCCGGGCAGCGCCAGCACCCGCCAGAGCCGCCGTTCGACCTCCGGATCGCCGTCACCCCAGGAATCGGCGCTCGCCTTGCGAAGCGTTCCGAACAGGGCCAGCGGCGATTCTCGATCTCGGTCGGCCTCTTGGCCGAACAGGAGATGCTCCTCTTCCAGCGTCGTCAAACCGCGGTAGTAGCGTTCGGTGAGTCTCTCGAAGTCTTCCGTCATGGTTGTCTCTCCCGCGTCAGATCCCGTAGCCGACGACGGGCACGGCTCAAGGTGACCCGAACAGTCACCGGCCTAGCGCCCGTCGCGCGCGCGATCTCGTCAAAAGTGCAGCCCATCGCGTCCCGCAGCAGCAGCACGCGCCGCTGGCGCTCCGGCATCGCTCGCGTGAGCTCGAGAACCCCGGCAAGGGCCTCGCTCGCCAGATAGCGCTCCTCCGGTCCGCGGGTCTGAGCGGGCGGCTCAGTCGCGAGCTCCGCTGCCCGCGCATCAGGCCTGCTGAGTCCGTCCAGACAGAGGTTGCGCGTCATGCGCATCGCGTAGCCGGCGAGGTTGTGTACCGAGCTGAGCTCGACCCGGCGAGTCCAGAGTCTGAGCAACACCTCCTGGCAGACATCTTCGGCGCCCGCCTCGCTTTTCAGCAGCGAGCGCGCATAGCCCTCGATCCGGATGCGTAGCGGCAGCACCGAAACGACGAACTCACGAGCACTCATGGGGCACATCCACCCCTACGACGCCCGGAGGGCCAAAAATGTAACAACCGGTCGTCGTCAGGACGGAACGACGAGGACCAACATCAGGTCCATGACGTTGGTCCCGGTCGGCCCGGTGCGGATCAGATCGTCCAGCGCGAGGAACGCCGTATACGCATCGTTGTCCGCCAGGCTGGCTGCTAGGTCCACGCCGAGAGGTTCGGCCCGGCTCACCGACTCGCCATCGGCCAGCGCACCCGCGGCATCGGTCGGCCCGTCGACACCGTCGGTCCCCATCGACGCGACCAGCACCTGTCGACTGCCGGCGAGCGTCAGCGCCGCCCCGAGGGCGAGCTCCTGGTTCCTGCCGCCGCGGCCACCACCCTCGACCGTGACCGTGGTCTCGCCTGCCGCGACCAGGCAGCAGGGTCGGTCCGCCTCCAACGAAAGCGCTACCCCCTGCCTCGCAAGCTCGCGCCCGAGCTCACTCGCCTCACCGGCAGCCTCGGTGGTGAGCAGCCGGGGCTCGTAGCCCAGACTCGCCGCGGTCTCGACCGCCGCCCGTGCCGCCATGGTGTTGTTGCCCACGATCTCCGTGTCGACTCGGTCGAAGCAGCGATCCCCCGCTTTTGGCGATTCGGGCGCCGCACCGGCACGGCCCGCCTCGAGATAGGCCCGCACAGACGCCGGCACTCCTTCAACCACTCCGCGGCGGCTCAGCACGCCCCAGGCGTCGTCGAAGGTGGTGGGATCGGGCGAGACCGGTCCCGACGCAATGACGTCGAGAGGGTCGCCGACGACATCGGAGAGCACCATCGCCTGGATGCGTGCCGGGGCGGCCGCCGCCGCGAGACGCCCCCCCTTGAGCAGGTCGAGGTGCTTGCGAACGCAGTTGAGCTCGTCAATGGTGGCGCCGGCACGCAGAAGCGCCTGCGTTGTCGCCTGCACATCTGCGAGCGGAACCCCTGCGGGCGGCAGGGTCATAAGCGCCGACCCACCGCCGGAGATCAGGCAGAGCAGGGTCTCGGTCGCCTCCAAACCCGCCGCCAGCTCGCGCAGCGCGGTGGCTCCCCGCATGCCGGCCTGGTTGGGGATGGGATGGCCGCCTTCGAAGGTGCGAAGGCCGCTCGGGCCGCCCTCGGAGGCGCCTGGCGGAGCAATCAACACGCCGCCTCGAAAGAGGTCGCCGCAGACTTCCTCGGCGCCCTGCGCCATGGCGACGGCGGCCTTGCCGATCGCCGCCACCCAGAGTCCGCCGTCTGAGTTCGGGGCGCTCGCCCGCAGCCGCTCGGCCACCAACGCGCGCGGCTCGACCGCCGCAACACCCGCGTCGAAGATCGCCCGGGCGTCGACGCGCAGCTGGTTCTGCCAGGACACTCCCGGCCCGCCCTACTCGGCCCGCGCGATCCGAGCCCGGTACGCCTCGCTGTCGTAGACCTCCGGGTTCACCACGTTCGGCGCTCTTTCCACCTGCAGATGTGCCACCGCATTGGTCGCCGCCATGGTGGCCATCAGACCGCGTGTGTCGCTCGACGCGCTGGCGATGTGGGGCAGGAGGACCGCATTCTCACACTCTGCAAGGCCTGACGCCATGTGAGGCTCATGCTCGAACACGTCGAGCCCTGCGCCGCCGATCCACTCCTCCTGCAGGGCACGTACGAGGGCGGCCTCGTCGATGACCTCCCCGCGCGCCGCGTTGATCAGGTGGGCGGTCGACTTCATCTTCTTCAGCTCGGCCTCACCGATCAGGTGATGCGTTTCGTCGCTCAAGAGCACATGCAAGCTGACGAAGTCACTCTGTTCGAGGAGTTCGTCGAACTCGGCCCACTCCGCGAACTCGGAGTTGTCGACCCCGGCCCGGTTGTACGGATCGAAGGCGAGCACGTCCATATCGAACCCGGCGGCCCGCTTGGCCATCGCTTCGCCGATGCGACCGTAGCCCACGACCCCCAGCACCTTGCGCCGGCCGCTCCCGCCGGGGCCGACGTCGGCTCCGAGGAACAGATTGGGGCCCCAGAGGTTGTAGCGCCCCTCCACCATGTAGTTGTGCGCTTGCGGCACCCGGCGGGCGCTCGCCATCAGCAGAGCCCAGGCGCAGTCGGCGGTGGTCTCGGTCAGCACTCCGGGCGTGTTCGTGACCGGCACTCCGAGATCGGTCGCAGCCTGCACGTCGATGTTGTTGAAGCCGACGGCCATTTGCGCGACGCCCAGCAGCCGATCGTTCGCGGCCAGCACCTCCCGATCGATCGGTTCGGTGAGCAGCGGCACCAAGACGTCGCACGCCCGAACGCCGGCCAAGAGCTCCTCGCGCGTCACCCCGGCGTCCTCCTGCCTCTGCCCAACCGTCAGCTCGGCGCCGAACTCGCGCAGAATCTCCATCCCAGGGTCGGGAATCAGTCGAGTGACGTAGATCCTCTTCGGCAAGTCACACTCCCCTTTCTCGCCCCGCGGGGCTCAGTCCCACAACCGTTCTTCTTCGAGGAATCGGACAAAACCCTCGCGGTCGGTGGCCGCCTCCGCCATGCGAGCGACGCCAGCCTGACAAGCCTCCATGCTGGCCGCGATCGAAAGCCGTAGGTAGTGTTGGCCCTCCGCGCCGATCGAACCGAACGAGTTGCGATCCATCGTCGCGACACCGTAGCGGTAGAGCAGGAACAGCTGGAACATCGTCGACGGGCTGGTTCGCGTCCGCTTCTCGGGCTCGAACGCCTCATGCGCGTCGACCACGCCGAGCGATTCGCAGACCCCCGCGACGTTGGGAAAGACGTAGAACGCGCCCTTCGGGTTCTGGCAGCTCACGCCCGGAATGTCGTTCAGCGCCGGCACGATCCAGTCGCGCCGTCGCTGGAACTCCGCGACCATGGCGTCGACCACTCGCTGTGACTCCGGGTTCTCGTACGCCTCGCGCCCGGCCTCCTGAACAAACGGAGGCACACAGGAGACGACGTTGATGTTGAGCTGTTTGAAGACGCGCGCCTCCTCGGCGGTGGGCAGGGCCGCCCAGCCCAGGCGCCAACCGGTCATCGCATAACTCTTCGAGTGTCCGCTCGCGAGCACCGTGATGGGTTCCATCCCCTCTTCGCACGCGATGCTGGCGTGCGACTCTCCATCGAAGAGGATCTTCTCGTAGATCTCGTCGGCGTAGACGCGCACGTCCGGCCGGCAGCGATCCCGAATGACTTCGGCGATGCCGCGTAGCTCCTCCCGGGAAAGCACTCCGCCGGTCGGATTCGACGGCGAGCAGAGGATGATCACCTTGGTCTTGTCGGTGATCAGGCGCACGAGATCCTCCGGACCGAAGGCGAAGCCGCGCGACTCCTCGAGATGGAGCGGCACCGGCTTCGCACCCACGAAGCGCACCCAGCTCTCGTAGATCGGAAAGCCCGGGCTCGGGTAGATCACCTCGTCGCCAGGGTCGACGTAGGTCATGAGGGTGAAACTGATCGGAGGCTTGGCGCCCGGTGTCACGACGATCCGGTCGGGATCGACGTCCAACCCACGCGTCTCGCCAATGAAGTTCGAAATCGCCCGACGCAGCGGCAGGATGCCCGCGGGGTCGCAGTAGTGAGAATTCCCGGCCTCGATCTGGTCGATCGCCACCCGGTTGATGTGCGGGGCGCTGTCGGAGTCCGGCTCACCCAGGTTGAACTTGATGACCTCCATGCCTCGATCGAGGCAGATCTGAATGTCCTCGCCCAACTTGAAAGCGTTCTCGGTACCCAGTGCGGCCATCCGGCCGGCCAAGAGCGTCATGTCGTGAGCCGTCCTTTTCTAGTTGCCGATCGACCATTCGACGGTCGCACGATTGTAAGCGCATGGCGACGCGGAATCTACCGCCCGATCCGCGCTTCGAGAGGCGCCTCGAGAGCCTCGGAACCGGCTCTAGGGCGCGTGATAGCTTGCTCCGCCCGCCGTACCCAATTCGAGGAGCCGCCATGAAACGCACGTACCTGACCCTCAGCCTCGCCCTCTCCATCTGCTCGTCCGTAGCCCTTGCCGAAGAGGGCATGTGGCGCCCTGGACAGCTCGCCGACCTCGCCCCCGAGCTGCGGGAGTTGGGTCTCGAGATGGACCCGACCAGCCTGGCCGACCTCACCGGGCATCCGATGAACGCGGTCATCAGCCTGGGTGGCTGCACGGCTTCTTTTGTCTCCCCGGAAGGCCTCGCGGTCACCAACCACCACTGCACCTACGGTGCACTGCAGTACAACTCGAGCGAGGAAGAGAACCTGATGGAAGACGGCTTCCTGGCCGCGGAGCGGTCCGCCGAGCGTTCGGCCGGGCCGGGTAGCCGCATTCTCGTCACCGTCGAGGTCGCCGACGTCACCGGCGAGATCGAAGCAGCGGTTCCTGCCGACGCCGGCGGCAGGGCGCGGTACCAGGCCATCGCCGACAAGAGGAAGGCGCTGGTCGCTCGATGCGAGGCGGACACCGGGCATCGCTGCGCCGTACGGACCTACCACGGCGGGCTCGAGTACGAGCTGATCAAGCAACTCGAAATCCGCGACGTTCGGCTGGTCTACGCCCCATCCGCTTCGATCGGCATCTACGGCGGCGAGGTCGACAACTGGACCTGGCCGCGGCACACCGGCGACTGGGCGTTCTATCGAGCCTACGTCTCGCCGCGCGGCGAGCCCGCCGACTACGCCGAGGAGAACGTGCCCTTCCGGCCCCGCCATCACCTCGAGATCGGCGAGCAGGGCCTCTCGGAAGGCGACCTGGTACTGGTCGCCGGCTACCCGGGAACAACCAACCGATACCGTCTGGCTCCGGAGGTCGAGAGCCAGTTCGAATGGGACTACCCGGTGCGCAAGCGCCTGTTCGAGGAGTGGCGTCGGACGATCGACGAGGCCGCCGAGAGCGGCAGCGATACCGCGATCAAGTACGGCTCGCTCGTCCGCGGGCTCGACAACGCAACCAAGAACTACGGCGGCATGATCGACGGCTATGCCAAGACCGACGTCCTGGAGCGCAAGCGCGCACTCGAAAGCGCGCTTCGGGAGTGGATCGACGCCAACGCCGAGCGCCGCGCGGAATACGGCACGGCCATCGACGAGATGGATCGACTGATCGCCGAGGCGGTCGGCAACCGCGAGCGCAATCTCTACTACTGGTATCTCGCCCGCCGCGGCGAGGCGCTGCGCACGGCGATCACCCTCTACCGGCTGAGTCACGAGGCGCAGAAGCCGGACGCGGAGCGCGAGGCCGGCTTCCAGGAGCGCGACATGGGCCGCCTCGAGGAGCGACTTCGGCGGCTCGAGCGCACCTTCGACCTGGGCGTCGATCGCACCTTCTGGAAGAGATTCATCTCGAACTACGCCGCCATTCCAGCCGCTCTGCACTCTGAAGTCTTCGACGGCTGGTTCGGCATTCAGGGAACCAGCCTCGACGAGGCGCATCTCGACGCAAAGCTCGACGAGATGTATAGCGCCACGCGTCTTGCCGACACGGCAGAGCGCCTGGCCTGGACGAAGCGCTCGCCCGAGGAGTTCGAAGCCAGCGACGACCCGTTCATTCAGCTGGCCGTGGCGCTCTACGAGAGCGATCTCGAACTCGAAGAGGAAGCCAAGGCACTCGAGGGGCGTTTCGACGCAGTGCGCCCGAAGTACATGACGGCCCTGATCGACTATCTCAGCAACCAGGGCCGGGAGATCTATCCCGACGCCAACAGCACGCTGCGGGTCACGTACGGCACGATCGAGGGCTACCGGCCTCGAGACGGCGTCGTCTACGAGCCGTTCACCGGCCTCGGCGGCATTGCCGAGAAACACACCGCCGAGGACCCGTTCGACGCCACCGACGCGCAGCTCGCTCTGATCGCCGCAGAGACACGAGAGGTACCGGTCAACTTCCTTTCGACCGTCGACACCACCGGCGGCAACTCCGGATCCCCCAGCCTCAACCAGAGGGGCGAGTTGGTCGGACTACTCTTCGACGGCAACTGGGAGAGCATCATCTCGGGCTGGGAGTACAACCGCGGGGTGACGCGGTCGATTCACGTCGATATCCGCTACATGCTGTGGATCATGGAAAACCTGGATGGAGCGCAGCATCTGTTGCGGGAGATGGGAGTCGCTCCGAACGGCGCCACCACCGCGGCCGCACCCTGAGCTATTCGACGGCGGCCAAGGCCAGGCCGTCGGCCGAGCGGCGCAGGGTCAGCTCGACCCGCGAGTCTTCGCTCCGGCAGACCAACAGGTTCGGCACTGCCACCAGGTGCCGGTGGTAGGAGGTGCGACTCGGCCGCGGACGCCGAGAGCTCGGTAGAACGTTGATTCTCGAGTACGGAGCGTCACCCAGCTGCAGCAGGTCGACCGTTCGCATCTCCTCGAGCGTCAGCCCCTCGGCTTCGAGCCGTCGCGACGAGATCACCTCCTCCGGGAAGACAAGCACCAAGCTGGGCGCGTCGAGTCGCAGATCACACAGCTCCCGTGTCTCTGACTCAGGAGACGCGTCGAGCCGCTCCGCAGCCCGCTCGACGCACCGCGCGAGTCGCACCGCACCGTCGCTCACACAGCCGATCGCCAGTACCAGAACGGCACCCAGAGCCCCCGCCAACGAGGTTCGAGTGGAGCGGGTCATCCCTAGAGCTGGCTCAGCGTCCCCTGGAGATAGTTGTCGAACTCGTCGGCCGAGCTCAGGAAGGGCGGTCGAATCAAGCCTTCCGTGCAGCTTGTATCGAGATCCTTCACGCTGCCCGCGGCCAGAAAGGCTGCCCACATTTCGTGCACACACGTCCACGCGTTTTCGAGATCAAACGGGCCGTGCTGTCCCTCCTCGAGCACGACGTGGGCCGAGTTGGGGAAGAGCTC
The DNA here is from genome assembly GCA_965212505.1 of Candidatus Multivoradales bacterium. Classification (GTDB taxonomy): domain Bacteria; phylum Acidobacteriota; class Thermoanaerobaculia; order Multivoradales; family JAHEKO01; genus JAHEKO01. The sequence goes on along the minus strand of OZ243123.1, from coordinate 1,457,845 downwards.
GCGCGCGTCCTCGGCATAGGCGGGCGGCGTCACCGCGTCGAGGCGCCCCGACAGAAGGAGCGTCGGCACCCCGAGCACGCGGGGCGTCTCGAGACCCAGCGGCGGCACCCGCCGGTGAGGCCAGACAGAGCACCCGACGAGCTGCTGTTCCAGTCGGTAGTTGCCGAAAAGCGTGTCCGCTCCCCGTGCTAGAGCGGCCTCCACGTCGAAGTCCATGTTCTCCGAGCACTGCACCGAGAGCGTCACGCCGGTGGCCAGCGACCCACGGAAGGAGCGCTCGAGTGTCACCGCCAGCTGCAGGAGCGGCTGCCAGTCGTCGGCGCTCTCGGCACGATGAACCGCCCAGGGCAACGCCCGCGCGGTGAACGCAAAGTAGGCAATCAAACGGAGCTTCTCGGCAAGCCAATCGCGGTCGGCGGTCACGGTCAGGTCGACCGTGACCTCCAACGGATCGGAGATCACTTCGCGGCGGGGCCGCTCGTTCAGACCTTCGAGCAGTCGCTCGATCGACCCGTCCAGATCGGGCGTGAGCGCCAGGCACTCGGCCTGGCCGCGGCAGAGCTCTGCCACCCCCTCCAGGGCACGCTCGGCCAGCGCGCCGCGCTCGGCGAGGTTCGAGCGCAACGGTGAGTCGACGCCGATGCCAAACATCGTGCGGGTGCTCTCCGGGTAGCGCTGGGCGTAGACCATCATCGCGCGTGTTCCGTACGAACCACCGCGCAGGTTGATCGAGCCGTACCCCAACGTCCGACGCACCTCCTCGATGTCATCTGCGTGATCCACCGACGTGTAGCGCAGCAGGTCGGCGTGTTCGGCGAGCGAGGCGGCGCACTCGGCAACCGCCTCCGGGGGGAACATCGGCGCCAATCGACCGAGCTCCGCGGCGGGACCGCCGAGCTCACACTCGAGCTTGTTGGAGTCGCCGGTCCCCCGTTGGTCGACCAGCACGATGTCGCGCGCCCGCACCGGCCCGGCGAAGATCGAGCCCACCGCGCGCGTGGTCGCCGCTCCTCCGGGACCGCCTTCGAAGACGAAGATGGCATCGTCGGGCGGATCGGTCGCTGTCGCGGGTACCACGAGCACGTTGAGGCGGATCGTCCGCCCGCCTTCGAGTGCTCGGTCCTCGCGGACCTCGACGCGGGCGCACAGCGCATCCTCTTCGACGCCCGGAAGCTCGCAGCGCTCGAGCGCCGGAAGCCTCGCGAGCCCGAGCTCAGCCCAATCAGGTGCGTCGACCGTCGGCTCCGGCGTGCGTCCGCCCCCGACGCACCCAGCCAGTCCGAGCGCGATCAGCAACAAACCCAGCCGACGAGAGACCGTCACCGCTTCGAGGCGCTACGCCCCTCCGTTCCAGCCGGGGCCGCGTACGACCCGGCCTGGCGTCAGCCCGGTGTGCTCACCGTCCGCGAGCACCTGCTCTCCATTGACAAAGACGTGCGCGACACCGGTCGAGTACTGGTGTGGATCCCCGAAGGTCGCATGGTCCTGAACGGTCGCTGGATCGAAGATCACCACGTCGGCGAAGTGGCCCTCGGTCAGAGCGCCGCGGTCGGCGATACCCAGGTTGAAGGCCGGCAACGAGGTCATCTTGCGAATCGCCTCCTCGAGCGGGATGACTCCCTCGTCACGCGCGTACTTGCCGAGCACCCTCGCGAACGTTCCGTAGGCCCGCGGGTGGGTGTTCGACTCGAGAAAGACGCCCTCGGTGGCGGGCGCACCGGCATCGGAGCCGAAGCTGACCCAGGGGATCGCCACCTTCTTCTGGACGTTCTCCTCGGACATCATGAAGTAGATCGTGCCGACCCGACTGTCGTCCTCGATCACCAGGTCCATCGCGGTCTGTGGTGGCGACGTGCCACGCTGCTCCGCGACCTCGGAGAGCGTCTTTCCGATCAGCGGCTTGAGATCGTCGTTCTTGAAGCCGGCCAGGAGCATTCGCTCGGGGCCGTTCTCGTAGAAGAGGTTCTCCCACTCGTCGGTCGCCTGCGTCATCTCCGCTTCGACACGTGCCCGAATGTCGGGATCGCGGAGCCTCTCGACCCACGCCTGGTGCCCGCCCTCCTGGACCCAGGGCGGCATAGCGGCGTCGAGCCCGGTTGCTCCCGCGGCGTAGGTGTACATGTCGGCGGTGATCGCCAGCCCCTCCGCTCGAGCGGCCTCGACCTTCGCAATGGCCTGGTCGAGCTTGTCGTAGTTGGGCTTGCCGGCCGCCTTGAGGTGGTAGATCTCCGCCTTGATACCCGCTTCGCGTGCGATGGTCAGGAGCTCGTCCACCGCCTCGAGCAGGCGGTTCCCTTCGCTCCGCATGTGGGAGATGTACATACCGCCGTACTCGGCTGCAACCGAGGCGAGGGCGATGAGCTCCTCGGTCTCGGCGTAAAAGGCGGGGGCGTAGATCAAGGACGAGCCCACGCCGAGGGCCCCCTCTTCCATCGCCTGCCGAACGAGGCGCTTCATCTCTTCGAGCTCCTCGTCGGACGGTGGCCGGTCCTCGAAGCCGAGAACATGGATTCTCGCGGTCGTCGCGCCGACGAAGGAAGCGACGTTGGGCGAGACGCCACGAGCGGCCAAGAACTCCAGGTACTCGCCGAGCGTGGTCCACTCGACATCGAACTTGATGTCTCCCTGGCGCTGAACGATCTGCTCCTTCATGCCGTCGTTGAGCGGGCCCATCGACCAGCCCTCGCCGAAGACCTCCAGGGTCACCCCCTGGCGAATGTCACTTTGAGCTCGGCCGTCTTCGATCAACGACTCCGTGGCCCAGCTCAGCATGTTGATGAAGCCCGGCGCGACCGCCAGACCGGTGGCGTCGACCTCACGAACCGCCACGCGGTCTCCGAGGTCGCCGATTGCGGAGATGCGATCGCCGTCGATCGCCACGTCACCAACAAACGGCGCCCCTCCCGACCCGTCGTAGACGGTGCCGTTGCGGATCAGGACGTCGTGCTCCACCGGGGTCGAGCAGCCGATGACAAGACTCGTCAACGCCAGGAAAGTCAGGATTTTGCGCATGATCCGGAGCCCTCGGAGATGTTCATATCTAACAAGCGGCCGGCGGCCGTTCGGCTAAACTGATCTTGGTCGGAGCAAGGTCGAGCTTGACGTAAATGCAGGACGCGCGCAATCGCCCAAGTCTCGAGCTGGTAGCCCCCGCGGCCGCCAAGCTCACGAAGTCCCACGACTCGATTCCGGTAGGCAAGGACCGGGTCGATCTCCCCGATGGGGTCTCCACGCACGACTGGAATCTCGAGAGGGCGAGCGTCCAGAACCCTCGCATCCGAGCGTTCCTCGGCTGCCTCGACCTGCTTGAAGAGGTTCTCGACAGCAACTTCGCGATCCTCCACTGCTCGCCCGAGCGACTGGCGTACATCCAGCGCCGCGTCGCCCGTGTGGCGACGCTGATTCGCACCGAGATCGGCCCCATGCTGCGCTCGACGTCCAAGGTCCCGGCACTCGAGGCGGCTCGCCGCAGCGCCGAGCTCTCGCTACAGACCCTGAGCGTGACGGCCCTTGCCGATGTCGACCGGCTCGGAAAACTGATCGAGGACGGCCACTATCTGCAGGTTCGGAAGCTGCTCTGCGTCTGCATCGGCAAACTCCACTCGTTCCTCCAGGACACGTTCGGCAAGATCATGGCCGGCGACCCGAGGAGCCTCCACGACTCGGACTACTTCCTGTCGCGCCGCTTCCCGCGCGACATCGAAGAGGCCGAGTGGCTCTACACCACGGTGCAGCGCCTGAACAGTTACGTCCGCGAGCTCGGCAGCTCCCGTTCGGAGCAGTTGACCCTGGTCGCCGAGAAGCTTCGCCGCGAGGGCACGGTGCCGGACGGCAAAACGTGGGACGAGATTCGCGACCTGCTCAGCTCTCTGCTCGAGGAGCTGACGCCGCTCCTCAAGGAGATCTTGGCGCAGCGGGGTATTCGCTTCGACGAGATGGAGATGCTCGACCGTTTCACGGCCGACATGCCAACCCAGTGCCGCATCGTCTTGGAGCTCTACGACACGACGCAGGAGTTGACGACTCGCGTGATGGAGGATTCGGCTCGCTCGACCGAAGAGCGCATCGAGGAACTCACTTCGAGCCACGCGATCTTGGGCGAGCGCACCTCCAACCTGATTGACTCGATCGCCAACGGGCTCGAGGAGCTCGCGACCTTCGTGCCGATCTGGCTGCGCCACATCGAGCTCCGCCGCGCGCTTCTGCTCAAGAAGCTGCCCGACGACCTGAACTAGCTCCGGCTACGCGTCGAGCGCCACCCGACCGGTCGCCACCGCCTCGACGACATCGGCGAATCGGTCGATCTCCTGCTCGCTGGTGTAGATGCTCGGCGAGACACGAATCCCCTCGAACTCTGGATGGCGAATCGCCACCGTCAGAATACGGTGCTCGTCCCACAGATGCGCGGCGAGCGCCGCCGAGTCGACCCCGTCGACCTGCACGGTTGCGATTCCACACGAGAATCCGGGACGGAGGCTGGTATGGAGGCGCACTCGATCGTTCTCGAGCAGCCGGTGAGCCCACCGATTGCGCAAGTGGATCAAGCGAGCCGCCTTGCGCTCCGGACCGACGCCCTGGTGGAAGGTGATGGCCTCTCCGATCGCCAGGTAGTTGGCGGCCGGGTGGGTGCCGATCTCCTCGAACTTCCGAATGTCGTCGTCGAGGACGTCGGGCGCCGCCATGAGCGGCCAGAGCGACGGAATCTTGTCGCGCCGGACATAGAGCAGACCGGTGCCGATCGGCGCGAAGAGCCACTTGTGAAGACTCGTGGCGTAGTAGTCGCAGCCGAGATCCTCGTGCCGGAAGGGAAAGTGGGCGAAGGTATGGGCGCCGTCGACGATCACCGGCAGTCCGCGTGCCCGCGCCATCTCCACGACGTCGCGCACGGGCAGTATCTGGCCGGTGATGTTGATCATGTGGCTCATCAGGATCAGGCGTGTCCGCGGGGTGATGTGGCTCTCGAACAGCTCGACGATCTCGCTCGGGTCCTCCGCCGGTATCGGGATCTGGAACTGCTTGAGCACGATGCCCTCGCGCCGCGCGCGCTGGCGGAAGGTGGTCACCATCCGCGGGTAGTCCTGGGTTGTGGTCAGCACCTCATCGCCGGGTTCGAGGTCGAAGCCGAACTGACAGATCTGCAGCCCCTCGGAAGCGTTGCGGGTGATCGCGAGCTCTTCCGCATCACAGCCGAAGAGCCGACCGAGGCGCTGACGTACCGGCTCTCGCTGCGGCTGCAGGACCTTCCACATCGTGTAGGGAGGGGCGTTGTTGGAGAAGGCGAGGTGGCGCTCCATCGCCTGCTGGACAACGCGTGGCGCCGGGCTGACGCCGCCGTTGTTGAGGTTCACCAGGCTGCGGTCGACGGTGAACGCCTGTTGCGCTTCGAACCAGAAGTGTGGATCGGACGCCAGCTCCGCCGGGTCGCCCGGGTGTCTAGCGAGCTCCGATGCCACGGCCAGCGCCCGCTCGGGGCGCAACACAGCGGCGGCGGGGAGCGCGGCAGCCGCCGCCACGAACAGTCTCCGACTGGTACTCATGGGGCCTCCTTCCGGGTCGGGTCGCCCAGATGATACCTGGTAGAGTCGACTCAACACCCCGGCTGTCATGAATCATTCGAGCGCGGCGGCGCCGCTCAGCGAGGCTCGACTCTTCCTGCGTAGGGAGATGACCGAGCCGGAGACCCTCCACCTGGCCAACGGCGAGGTGGTGGTCTTCACCACCCCTAGGCGCCCGGGCGCATCGCCCAACGAGGACGCCGCAGGAGTTGTACCGATCGACGAGCACCGCTCGGTACTGGTACTGGCGGACGGCATGGGGGGCGCCGCCGGAGGCGACCGTGCCGCCAACCTCGCGGTCAGCCGCACCGTCGAACACCTGCTCGATGCGGGCGACGGGCAGCGGGCGGTGCGCAACGCCATCCTCGACGGCGTCGAGGACGCCGACCGAGCGATTCGGGAGCTCGACGTCGGCGCCGGTACGACCCTTCTCGCCATCGAGCTCCTGGAGGGCAACTTCCGCTCGTACCACGCGGGCGACTCGATGGCGGCGCTGTTCGACTCCGAAGGGCGCGCGCGCTGGCGCACTCCGCCGCACTCTCCGGTCGGCTACGCGGTGGAAGCGGGCCTCCTCGACGAGTTCCAGGCGATGACCCACAACGCGCGGCACCTGCTCTCGAACGCGCTCGGCAAACGCTCGATGCACGTCGACGTGTCGAGCATCCGGCCACTGATGGGTGGAGACACCCTGATCCTCGGCAGTGACGGCCTGTTCGACAACCTCATGCTGCCCGAGATCGGCGCGACGCTTCGAGACGGCGACCTCGGCGCCGCGATCACCAAGATGGTCGGCACGGCGACCCGCCGGATGATCGGATCAAACGAGTCGAATCTCTCGAAGCCCGACGACCTGACCGTGATCGGTTTCCGTGCCCAGCCGCCCGAGGCGCTCGGCACGATCGACTTCGCACCCGTCGAGAGCGCCTGAACGATCGTCCGCCGACCGCTCCCGGCCTTGAGTCGGCGCCTCGGATCCAGTAGTTTGCGGGCGCGCATGACATCCTCGCCGGTCCCCGCTTCGGGCACTCCTCGCCTTCGAGAAGAGTACGCCTCCTTTGTGAGCTCCCATCCGGAGTTCGAGCTCACCGCTGAGCTCGATCGCCTGCGTGAGGCGGAGTTCTCGCGCCTCGACCGGCTCGGCCATGTCTACCTCGACTACACGGGCGGCGGCCTCTACGGCGACTGTCAGGTTCGAGATCACAGCGAGTTCCTCCTCGACAGCGTGCTCGGGAACCCGCACTCCAAGAATCCGACGTCACGGGAAACCACCGAGCGCTGCGAGGAGTGTCGCGAGCACATCTTGCGATTCTTCAACGCGGCCCCTGACGAGTACGCGGTCATCTTCACCGCCAACGCCAGCCAAGCGTTGAAGCTCGTCGGAGAGTCCTACCCGTTCGAGCGCGGCGACCGACTCCTGCTGACGTTCGACAACCACAACTCGGTGAACGGACTGCGCGAGTACGACCGAGCCAACGGCGCCGAGACCGCCTACGTTCCGGTCGTGCCGCCCGACATGCGCGTCGACGAGGCGGCCCTCGAGCGTCAGCTCGAGCTGGGCAGCTCCTGCGAACACGCCCTATTCGCCTACCCCGCCCAGTCCAACTTCTCGGGCGTGCAGCACCCGCTCGAATGGATCGAGCGGGCCCAGGCCAAGGGCTGGGACGTACTGCTCGACGCCGCGGCCTTCGTCCCCACGAACCGGCTCGACCTCGGCCGCTGGAAGCCCGACTTCGTGGCGCTGTCGTTCTACAAGATGTTCGGCTATCCGACCGGCGTGGGGGCTCTGATCGCCCGCCGCGAGGCGCTCGAGAAACTACACCGGCCCTGGTTCGCCGGCGGCACGATCTCGGTCGCCTCCGTACAGGCGGACACCCACTACCTCGCATCGGGTGAGGCCGCATTCGAGGACGGGACGCTCGACTACTCGAACATCCCCGCCGTCGACGTAGGGCTCAGCTTTGTCGAGACGATCGGTCTCGAGCGCATCCACGAGCGGGTTCGTCTGCTGACAACCTGGCTGCTCGACCAGCTGCTCGCGCTCCGTCACGGCAACGGCGCGCCGCTCATCCGGCTCTACGGCCCGGAGAGCTGCGAAGGCCGCGGCGGCGCGGTCACGATCAACTTCTTCCGCGCCTCGGGTGAGGTGATCGACCACGACGTCATCGAGGCCGACGCCACGAGTCGCAACATCTCGCTCCGAACCGGTTGCTTCTGCAATCCCGGAGCCGGCGAGATGGCCCTGGGCATCTCTCGCCACGAACTGGTGACCTGCTTCAGTCGCACCGACGAGGATCGCATGACCTACGACGCCTTCCGTCGCTGTATCGACGGCAAGAGCACCGGCGCCGTGCGCGTGTCCGTCGGCATGGTGACCAACTTCGCCGACGTCCACACCTTCCTCCACTTCGCTCGCGGTTTCCTCGAGCCTTGACACCTGCGCGGCGGATCGGCCGCGAGAACGGAGACAACAGATGAGGCGCTTCTCGACCCTCTTGCTACTCGTCGTCGCGACGCTCACCAGTCTGCCCGCAGCCGCCGAAGATGAGGCTGCGCGGCTCCACGCACTCTTCGACCAGGAGTGGGAGTGGCGCCTCCAGCAGTACCCGCGGATGGCCACCAACGTCGGCCGTCACGAATGGAACGACCAGCTCGCCGCGATGTCCCTCTCGGCGCACCGGCGGCGCGCGGAAGCGCGACTCGCCTTCCTGACGCGCCTGGCCGGTATCGATCGCTCGCAGCTGAGCAACGCCGACCAGATCAACTACGACATGTTCAAGCGCCAGCTGGAGCTGTCGATCCAGGACTACCAGTTCGGCGGCTACCAGATGCCGATCAACGCAGACTCTGGATTCCACTCGTCCTTTGCTCGCCTCGCGACCCGCGTGCCGCTCAAGACCGCAAGCGACTACGAGAACTACATCGCCCGGCTGAACGGCATCAAGACCTACTTCGAAGAGCAAATCCTGGCAATGCGGGGAGGCATCAAGACCGGCATGACCCTACCGAAGGTTGTGCTCAAGGGCATCGAGCAGACGATCGACGCCCACATCGTGGACGACCCGACGAAGAGCGGGTTTTGGAAACCGTTCGAGGAGTTTCCGAGCTCCGTCCCCGAAGCTGATCGCGAGCGCCTGCAAGCCGCGGGACGCCAGGCGATTGCGGAGTCTGCGATTCCGGCCTACCAGACGTTCTACGACTTCATGGTCGACGAGTATGTTCCGGCCGCTCGCGAGACGCTCGGAGCGATCGATCTGCCCAACGGCAAGGCCTACTACCAGACAGAGATCCAGCGCTATACGACACTCGACCTGACGCCCGACGAGATTCACCAGATCGGCCTCGACGAGGTCGCGCGAATCCGCGCTGAGATGGAAGCGATCATCGAGGAGGTCGGCTTCGAGGGCACCTTCGCCGAGTTCCTCCAGTTCCTGAGGACGGACGAACAGTTCTACCCGAAGAGCGCCGAGGAGCTCCTTCGCCTGGCCGCGCACATCTGCAAGCGGATGGACGCCAAGCTGCCGTCGCTCTTCAAGACCCTGCCGCGGCTGCCCTACGGAGTGGAGCCGGTACCCGACTCGATCGCTCCCAAGTACACCGCCGGACGCTACGTCGGCGCGCCGATCGGCGGCACGCAGCCCGGCTACTACTGGGTCAACACGTACGCGCTCGAGAGCCGCACGCTCTACACACTCGAGGCGCTTTCGCTCCACGAAGCGGTCCCCGGACACCACCTCCAGAACGCTCTCTCTCAGGAGCTCGAGGGACTGCCCAACTTCAGGCGCTACTCGTACATCTCCGCCTTTGGCGAGGGCTGGGGCCTCTACTCAGAATGGCTCGGGCTCGAAGCCGGCTTCTACACCGACCCGTACAGCAACTTCGGTCGCCTGACCTACGAGATGTGGCGCGCCTGCCGGCTGGTCGTCGACACCGGCGTTCACGCCAAGGGCTGGAGCCGCGAGCAGGTGCGCGACTTCCTCGCCTCGAACACCGCACTCGCCCTGCACGAGGTGGAGACGGAGACCGATCGCTACATCTCCTGGCCGGCCCAAGCCCTCTCCTACAAGCTCGGCGAGATCAAGATCAAGGAGCTCCGCCGGCGCGCCGAGGCGGAGCTCGGCACCGCCTTCGACGTACGCGAGTTCCACGATGCGATCTTGCTGAACGGTTCGGTACCGCTGCCAGTGCTCGAGGGCCAGATCGAGCGCTTCATCGCCGAGCGGCGGCCGACCTCATGATCGGTCGGCGAGCGCTGTTCGGCGCAGCGTTGGTCGCGCTGGCCGCCGTCGGGTGCAATCAGGTCTCCGCACCACCGATCGAGCTCAGCTACCGCGAGTCGCTCGTCGGCGCGGGCAAGGTGGTTCAGATCGAGAACACCTCCAACGAGGCGCTCCTCGGCCTGGCGGTCGAGATCATCGCACCGGAGGGAGAGACCCGCACCTTCACCCTCGACGAGTTGGCGGGCTACGGCTCGATCGAGATCGGCTGGAAGAAGCTGGGCGGCTGGCAGATCCCCGAGGGCGCCGACGTCAAGGTCAGCGCCGAGGGCTTCTTCCTGCCCTTCGAAGGCAAACTCGCTACGGAAGTCTCCAATTGAACGGTCGAGTCGCGCGCCTGCTCCCCGCCCTTCTGCTCTGCTCGGCGCTCGCAGCCGAGCAGCCGGATCTCCGCGGCAGCTGGAGCGGGTCGATTCTCGCGACCGACCGCGACGAGGCGATCGAGTTCGAGATCGAGCTCACCCGGAACGCCGAGGGACGGTGGTCCGGAGTCCGGATCACCGAAAACGGCACCGAGGATCTCACCGCTGTCGCCGTCGAAAACGGCGAGGTCCGATTCACGGTCGGCGGCAACACCGAGCTGACCGGCACGCTGTCCGCCGATGGCGACTCGCTCGCCGGAACCGCTCGCGTCACTCCGCCGCCGCCACCGCCGGGCTCTGACGTGCACCTGGTGCCACTCGCTCGCAGCGCCCAGGGCTGGCGCCTCGGGGCGCCTCAGAACGTCACCGACCGCGACGGCTACGACAACCAGCCGCGCTTCCTCCCGGGCGCGTCAGCCTTCCTCTACACCTCGATCCGCGACGGCCAGGCCGACATCTACCTCTACGACGTCGCCGCCGCCGAGACCCGGCGGCTGACCGACACCGTCGAAAGCGAGTACTCGCCGACGCCCCTACCGTCGGCGCTCGGCTTCTCCACCGTGCGTGTGGAGGCCGACGGAACTCAGCGCCTCTGGGGCTTCGACACCGACGGTCGCAACCCGCAGCTCCTCCTCCCCGACGTTCAGCCGGTCGGCTATCACGGCTGGCTCTCGTCGAGCCGGTTGGGCCTCTTCGTTCTCGGCGCACCGCCCACCCTGCAGCTCGCGGAGCTGGGCCTCTCCGAGGTGCAGACGGTGGCAGAGAGCATCGGCCGATCGATCCACCTCACCCCCGACGGCGGTTCGCTCAGCTTCATCGCCAAGCACTCCGATTCGGACTGGAGCATCGACCTGCTCGATCTCGAGAGCTCCGCGCGGCGGCGACTGATCGAGACGCGGCCGGGCAACGAGGACTTCACCTGGCTACCCGACGGGCAACTCCTGATGGGGGACGGCGCCCGGCTCTACACCGCCGATCCGCGCTCGGAGACGCCACAATGGGAGGCGCTCGAGAGTCTCTCGGGCAACGGCCTCGACGGCATCACGCGGCTCGACGTGAGCGATGACGGCCACTGGCTTGCCCTGGTCGCCGCACGACCGGCGAGCGCTGCGGTGCCCGCGGCCGAGGAGCGCCCCTTCCGCCTCTCGCGCGACGACTGACGACGGCGTGTGAAACAATCGTGCCGGTTACCAGGGAGCAGCCCTTGGCTCTACCGGAACGACTTCCACTCCTACCCCTCGTCAACACCGTTGTCTTCCCCGCCGCCGTGGCGGCGCTGAAGCTATCTGGCAAGACCAGCCAGCGGGTCGTGGGCGCCCTCGAAGGCGAAGAGCCTCTGGTTGCGCTCGTCTACCCGGACGAGCTGTGCGAAGACGAGCTCACGGCGGACGACCTGCAACCGATCGGGGTTGCGGCGCGCGTCGTTCAGACGCTCAAGCTGGACGATTCGCGGCAGCAGATTCTCTGCCGCGGGATCTGCCGAATCGAGCTCGACGGGATCGAAGAGACCAAGCCCTACCTGACCACCCGCGTACGGCCGATCGACGTGGTGGAGGCCACTACGTCGGCGCAGGAGCGCGACCTCGTCCTGGCGGCGATCGAAGCGTACTCGGATCTCGCGGCCGCCGACGATCGTTACCGCCTCGAGTCGGTTCAGGTGCTCAAGGCGAACGCAACCTCGGGCGCCGACTTCTTCTCCGACCTGCTGGCATCGCTGCTCGATGCACCGCTCGACGTTCAGCGGCAGTTGATCGAGACCGTCGAGCCCGTCAAGCGGCTCCGCTACCTGCTGGACCTGCTGGAAGAGGAGTCCGAGCGCAAGTTCGTGCAGCGCGAGCTCGAGCAAGAGGTGCAGCGCCGCGTCGACGACAAGAAGCGCGAGTATCTGCTGCGCGAGCAGCTGCGAACGATTCAGATCCAGCTCGGCGATACCCACACACCGCGCAACGAAGCGGAGCAGTTCCGAGCGATGATCGAGGACCTGCCGATCGACGACGAGTCGAAGGCGTCGCTCGAGCGCGAGTGTGACGCGCTGGCGGTGATGTCGCCCCAGTCGGCTGAATACCCCGCTCAGAGCAAGTACCTCGACACCGTCTTCCGACTCCCTTGGTGGGAACGGACCAAGGACAGCCTCGACATGCGCAAGGTCGAGCGGCTCCTGTCAAAACGCCATCACGGTCTCGGCGAGGTCAAGGAGCGCCTGCTCGAATACCTCTCGGTGATCAAGCTCAAGGGCAATCTGACCGGTCCGATCCTCTGCCTGGTCGGCCCTCCGGGCACCGGCAAGACGACACTGGCGCGCTCGATCGCCGAGGCGTTCGGACGCAAGGCCGAGCGCATCAGCCTGGGCGGCATCTCGGACGAGAGCGAGATCCGCGGCCACCGCAAGACCTACGTCGGGGCAATGCCCGGCAAGGTGATCTCTGCCTACGACCACATCGGCAGCCGCAACCCGGTACTGCTTCTCGACGAGATCGACAAACTGTCGAAGAGCGCTCACGGCGACCCGGCCGCAGCGCTGCTCGAGGTGCTCGACCCCGAGCAGAACAAGACCTATCTCGATCGCTACCTGGGGGTTCCGTTCGACCTGTCGGAGACCCTGTTCATCGCTACCGCGAACGTCCTCGACGCCATCCCCGGCCCGCTGCGGGACCGCCTCGAGGTGATCACGCTGAGCGGCTACACAGACGAAGAGAAGGTGGAGATCTCCCGTCGCTTCATGCGCCCCAAGCTCCTCGCCGATCACGGACTCGACCCCAAGTCGCTCCGGTTCACACGGCGGGCGCTCGAGTCGATCATCCGCGGCTACACCGCCGAGGCCGGCGTTCGCCAGCTCGAGCGGCGCTTGGCCGCTATCTGCCGCAAGATCGCGCGCCGCAAGGCGATCGCCAAGGACGAGCCACAGCTCGACACGATCCGTACAAAGCAGGTCGCCGAGCTCCTCGGGCCACCTCGCTACGAGCAGGAGTTCGCAGCACGCAGCCCGGAGGTAGGCCTTGCCACGGGACTGGCGTGGACGGGAGAGGGCGGTGCGATCCTCTTCATCGAAGCCAGTCGAATGGACGGCACCGGCAAGGTCGAAGTGACCGGGCATCTGGGCGAGGTGATGGTGGAATCGGTACGCACCGCCTACTCCTTCGTCCGGGCGCACGCACGGGAGCTGGAGATCGACCCCGCGCTCTTCCAGAAGAGCGACGTCCACATCCACTTCCCCGCCGGGGCGATCCCCAAGGACGGGCCGTCCGCCGGAGCTGCCGCGGCGACCTGCCTCGCGTCACTTCTTTCGAGCCGCCCGGTTCGCCACGACGTGGCGATGAGCGGCGAGGTCACTCTGCGGGGAAAGCTCCTATCGGTCGGAGGCATCAAGGAGAAGGTGCTGGCGGCCCACCGAGCCCGAATCAAGACGGTGCTCCTGCCGATCGGAAATCGGAAGGACCTCGAGCTGATCCCCGACGCGGTCCGCGAGGAGCTCGAGATCGTGCTGGTCAAGCACGTGCAGGACGTCTGGGAGCGAGCGCTCGTCCCGCTCCACCTCGCTGACGAGCGCGAGGTCGACCTCTTGGGTCAGTCGACCGGTGAGATCGACATCGACCGGCTGACCACCCGCTAGCGCGGTCCGCGCCGGTAGCGATTGGTAGAGTGACGCGCATCCCGCGCCGCGTTGTCGTGCCCTGACCCGAGGAGAGACCGAGTGACGGAGACTTCTTCCCTGCCCCACGGCGAGCGTTCGCTCGACGATCCACAGCTGCTCGCATTTCTGCCGATGCTCTACGTCGCCTGGGCCGACGGTGGCCTCGACGAGAAAGAGATCAGAGCCATCTGTGCGCAGACCGCGCAGCGCCTGGACCAGGACTGCGGCAGCGCTCTCGGCAGCTGGGTAGACCCCGAACGCCCGCCATCCGCCACCGAACTCAGACAGATGCTCACCCGCATTCGGGCCGCGGCAGACTCCCTCTCGGACGAGGAGCGCTTGTCGCTGACCGAGCTCGGCCTCGAGATCGCCAAGGCAAGCGGCCTCGAGCCTTCGAAGAGCGAGGCGAGCGCGTTGGCGGAGATCGAGTCGGCGCTCCACGTCGTTGGTGGCGAAGTCTCTCGCGAGCTCTTGCGGAAGGAGCGTCCGCCGGCGGCCGAGGCGCCGACCGCGGCCTCGTTCGAGCCCGAGCGGATGAACCAGGTCCTCGAGCCGGAGTACCGCGAGCTCAGGAGCCGCATCCGGTCGCGGTTGAGCGAACCGGAGTTCGAGTATCGCTACGACCTCTCTCGCACCGAGTACCGGGAGCAGGTGCTCGAATGGACTCGTCGACTCGCAGCGGACGGCCTCGGCGCACTCAGTTTCCCGGAGCGCCATGGAGGCGCGGGAGACGTCGGCGCCTTCGTTGCTGCATTCGAGACGATCGCCTTTCACGATCTGAGCCTTCTGGTGAAATTCGGCGTCCAGTTCGGACTCTTCGCCGGCAGCGTGCACCAGCTCGGCACCGAGAAGCACCACGAGCGCTATCTGGGCGAGGCCGGCCGACTCGACCTGCCGGGCTGTTTCGCGATGACCGAGACCGGTCACGGCTCCAACGTCGCCGATCTCGAGACGGTCGCACGATACGACCCGGAGACGCGCGAATTCGAGATCGAAACGCCCCACGAAGGGGCACGCAAGGACTACATCGGCAACGCCGCGGCTCACGCCCGGTTGGCGACGGTCTTCGCGCAGCTGGAGATCGGTGGCGAGGTCTATGGCGTACACGCCCTCCTGGTACCCATTCGCGACACGACCGGCGAGACCCTGCCTGGAGTGTGGATTGGCGACTGCGGTCCCAAGATGGGTCTCGACGGTGTCGACAACGGTCGCCTCGCCTTCGATCGGGTTCGGGTACCCTACGACAACCTGCTCGACCGCTTCGGCTCGATCGACGCGACGGGGCACTACTCGAGCCCCATCTCGAGCCCGTCGAAACGCTTCTTCACCATGCTCGGCACGCTCATCGGCGGCCGCGTCAGTATCGCGCTCGCCGCGCAGAGCGTCGCTCGCTCGGCCTTGACGATCGCCGTGCGCTACGCCACGCGTCGACGCCAGTTCGGCCCGTCCGGTGGCCCGGAGCGGGTCCTGATGGACTACCGTACGCACCAGCGGCGACTCCTGCCCCGGCTCGCAACCAGCTACGCCCTGAGCTTCGCTCTGCGCGAGCTCGCCCGCGCCTACGCCGAGAACGACAGCGAGGACCGACGTGAGCTCGAAGCTGCGGCGGCGGGGCTCAAGGCGTTCAGCACCTGGCACACCACCGACACCGTCCAGGAGGCGCGGGAGTGCTGTGGCGGACAGGGCTACCTGGCGGAGAACCGCTTCGCAGCTCTGAAGGCCGACAGCGACGTTTTCACCACGTTCGAGGGCGACAACACCGTCCTGCTGCAGCTTCTGGCCAAGGCGCAGTTGACCGGCTATCGCCGCCAGTTCAGTGAGATGAGCCTGTTTCGCCTCGCTCGCTATGTCGCCTCGGAACTCGCCCAGCGCGTCGCCGATCTCAACCCGATCGTCACGCACAATACGGACCCCGACCACCTTCGCGACCCCGAGTTCCAGCTCGCGGCTCTCAGCTGGCGGGAGGACCACCTCCTCGCAGCTCTTGCCCGCCGGCTCAAACGACGCCTCGACCGCGGCATGGACACCTTCGACGCAATCGTCGAATGTCAGGACCACATGGTGAGCACTGCGAAGGCCCAGGTCGAGCGCTCGATCGCGGAGAGCTTCCAGCGCGGCATCGAGCGGCTGCCCGAGGATGACACTCGCGCCGCACTGGTTCGCCTACGCGACCTCTTCGCTCTCTATCGAATCGAGCAGGATCGCGGCTGGTTCCAGGAGCAGGGCTACCTTTCGGCCGCCAAGGCCAAGGCGATCCGCAAGCAGGTCAACCTCCTGTGTGAAGAGACGCGAACCGACGCTCTGGCGCTGGTCGACGCCTTCCAGATCCCCGATCCGCTACTCGCCGCCCCGATCGCCTTCGACTAGATCGGCGTCCTCGCTGGCGGCCGGCTCGTCGCCCGCCTCTTCGGGCTGCTTCTCGGACTCGGCCGGCTCCTTCTCTGGGTCCCACGCGCGCACGCAGAGCGCCCGGAAGCCGAGCGCATACCCGGCGTTCGCCTCGAACGCCTGACGGAACCGATAGTTGAAGGTCCAGGCGCGCATCTCGCCGTCGTAGTCCGAAGACCAGGGGCAACACTCGGAGAGGGTGATGCCGCCCTGGATCTTGAAGCCCGTTCGCGCCCAAATCGCCTCGAGCGAACGCAACTCATCGAGCAGCGGCAGACGCCAGTCGTCAAAACCACCGGTCTCGAGATCGCGGCAGTAGGCGTACGCGCGGCGCAGGTCCACGTCGCGCCCGTTGTCGCGCTTGGGCCACATCAGCTCGGTCTCGGTGTCGCGGTAGACACCGGTCTTGCGCTCCTCTTTGCGGAACTGCCGGATCGTCCGCTTCATCTTGATCCGGACACTCTGCTCGCCCCCCTCGACGAGCTCCAGCGTCTCCTCCCAGACGGCGCCGGCAACCGCGGTCGAGGCCGCGCGCAGCTTCACCTCGCCGGTGTCGACCTCCACCTCGAGAGGTTCAACGGGCTCCACGCGCCCCTCGAGTTCTCCGTCGACATAGAGAGTGCACTTCGCGTCAGCGGTGACCGTGAGTTGGACGGTCTCCTGGTCATCGGCGTCCTCCGAGTTCGCGGGCGCTTCGGCGTCGGCGTCCTCCGAACTCGACGACCCTTCGGGAGCTTCCGGATCGGATGCCTCCAGGGCGGCGTCCGACTCCCCTGGCACCGCCTCTTCACCTGAGTCTTCCGTCGTCGACTCTGGCGCTTCCTCTTCGACTGGTGCCGGCTCGTCCTGAGCCTCGGTCGGATCAGCGGTCTCCTGCGCGACCGCGGTCGGCACACCGACCGCGATCAGCAGGAGGAGCAGTGAGGCTCGAGCGACGTCTCTCCACGTCATCGTGGAGAGAATACTAGGGATAGGCGACGTAGCCTTCTCGAGCGCGCACGCGAGTCCCGCTGCGCTTGACCCGCACCTTCACCTCACGCCAGTCGCCATCTTTGCTCTGGTCGCTCGGGTAGTAGCCAATCACGTACTGCTCGCGCAGCTCCTTCATGATGCCGACGAAGGCGTCGTCGAGGTCCTCGAGGTGGTCGACCACCTGCACCCGGCCGCCGCTCTCTTCCACCGCGGAGCGCAGACGCCGGAACTCGGTCTCGGTCGCCGCGAGGTTGCGCCAGGTGGCCATGTAGCCGGGAACCTTGTCTTCGCTCTCACCGGGGCGTAGCCGAAGGTAGACCCAGTAGATGAGCGCCTGACTCTCGCGCACCTTCTCGGCGACATCGGCCATCTCGAGCACACTGTGAACATCGGTGCCGTCGGTGAACAGGACCGCAACACTCCGTCCCTGACGTTCGTCGAGCCTCTTGAGCGCCAGGTAGAGGTGGTCGTTGACTGCGGTGCCGCCGTTCGCCGACACATCCGTCAAGGTGCTGGCGAGCTTCTCGGGATCGCCCTCGAACGAGCTCGAGCGGAGCAGGCGGTCCGAATAGAGCATCACCATGGTCTCGTCGTACTCGGTCATGCCGTCGAGGAAGAGCGACGCGCCCTCGAGCGCGGCCTTGAGCGGCTCACCCTTCATGCTCAGACTGCAGTCGAGGAGTAGCACTGAAGTGAGCGGCACATCGCCTCTCTCGAAGGTGACGATCTCCTGATCGACCCCCTCCTCGGTGACGCGAAAGTCGGACCGCTCGAGGTCGAGCACGCGCCCTCTGGAACCGCCGACGGTGACGTAGAACTGCTGCAGGGTGAGTTTCAACGCGTCGTCGACATGTAGCTTGGGGGTCCGCACGGAGGTTCGCGCCGTGTAGCCGCCCGGAGCCTTCGCAACGACGGTGAACTCGTGTTCGACGTTCTCGTTGCCGACATCCACGTTGACGGTGTAGGGAGGCTTCACCAGCGTCCCGATGCTCTCTCCGTCGACGATGACCTCGACGACGGCGTTTGCCGACTGCTCGCCGCTGACCGCGATGACGAGCTGCACGGTGTCGGCGACGAACTGGTCGCCGACCGGATGGTCGATCCAAACGTCGAGGTCCGAAGCGCTCAGCGCACCGGTCGAAATGATCAGCCCCAGCAAGAGTGTCGCGAGTCTCATCCGCCCTCCCCTTCGGTCGCCGTGTCGGCTTCCGCGGTGCCGACGCCCCACCAACGGAGCCCCGTTGCCAGCACGTCGAGGCGCTCGTTCATCATCGCCTGCATCGTTTCGCGAACCGCGTCGATCTCGAGGTCCGGGCGACCGTCATAGAGGAAGCGAGCCGAGGGGGTGTCGCCGGCGGCGGGAACGATCCCGCCGATCAGATCGGCAGCCTCGGCCCGACGCCCCTGGCGCTCGATCAGCGAGGCGAGCTGGATGACGATCTCCTGATCCGTCGGGTCCTCCGCATACGCCGCACGTAGCAGTCGTTCGGCGCCCTCCGGGTTCTCTTCGTCGACCAGGATGCGAGCCAGCTCCTGGTGCGCGACCGAGCGAACCCATCGCTCGCTCGCCTGCTCGATCACCGCTTCGAAGTTGGCGCGCGACTCTGCCTCCAGGTAGCCGAGTCGGTGCTGGCAGATTGCGAGGCGCAGGCGCGCATGGTGGTGAGTCGGGTCGGCCTTGACCAGCCGCTCGAGCAGCTTCGCCGCCTCGTCGTACTCGCCGTGCGCCTCATGCGCCCAGGAGAGGCCGAGAAGCGCCACCGGATTGTTCGGCGAAATGTCCAGAGCGTCTCGCAGAATGCTGGCGCTCGAGCCGGAGGTCCTCATGGTGAGCACCGAGGCGCCAAAGCTGGTCATAATCCAGCCTGCAAACTCCTTGTCGGCGTCCTTCTTCGTCGTCTGGGCCTTGTACGTGGCGAGATCGGTCGCCATGTCTCGCGCATGTCGTGCGAGAACCGGTCGGCGAGCGTCACGGTAGCGCTGGTAGGCGTCGTGGTGCAGCATGATCACCGGCACGAGGACCTCCGGCGTGGTCAGCTCGAGCGCCTTGCGTACGACGCCGAGCTTGTGTCGCCAGACACGATCGATGCGGCCGGTGCTGGGTGTCGCACCCAGCGCGTCGAGCTCGAGATCCATCAGAGCGTCGATCGCTTCGTCCCGCTGTCCGAGAGAGAGCATCTCCAGAGCCGCGACGTAGTCCGCCTCGAGCTTGCGAATGTCGAGACGCTTCTCCGAGAGCGCAGGTGAGCTCACACCGAGTGCAGCGATCAGTGAGAGGGCGGCGGCGATTGCGAGTGGTGAACGGGGCCTGCCTGGGCGAAGTCGCCCTGAGTCGTTTCGAAGCATTTGCACCTGTCGTTGGTGGGTCGAGCGTGGATGCTGCGCGGAGGGAACTGGGCCCACAGGCCAAGTCCAATTCTACACGACTGGACGCTCCACACGCCCCGCCCGACCCTGGTCCTTTCCCTTAATAGGAGGGGTCGAAAGGCACGAATCCTTCGGTCAACTGGGCCCGGATCGACCTAGTAGCCGTCAGACGGGGGCGCCGCGTCGACGCCCACGCGCACCGAGCCCTGCATCTCGCAGCACTCCTTGTGCGTGATGCAGGAGTACTCGAACGTCTCTCCGTCCTCCGAAAGGGGGAAGGTCCGCTCGAAGAAGACCCCCTGGGAGGTGAAGGCAAAACCGCTGTCGAACGCCCCGCTCATCGCCGTCACGGTGTGGGACGAGTCGGTACCGGAGAGCTGCCATCTCACGGTATCCCCAGGCTGGATGGTAAGACTCTTCGGACGAAACTCGTTGTCCAACACCTGAACGAGCGCGAACTCGCTGTCTCCCTCGTCGCCGGTGGAACCGCCGGTCGCACAGCTGTTGGCGGCCGTAAAGTCCGCCTTCTTCTTGGTGACGTCGACGCACAGAGCGATCTCGGTGTCCGCGGCGAGCTCACCGCCCACCGGCTCCACGGTGATCGTCTGCACCGTCTGCGCCGAGATGTTCTTATTGAACTTCTTGACTGCGCTGAACGAGCCATCGGCGGCGAGCGCCAGGGTGGTCGAAAAACGATGCTGCTGTGCCCCGGACGGCGCCGTGCCGACCGCGCGCACCGTCACCCGACCGGCGGTGGGCGGCGGATTCAACCGTCCCGAGACGCGAACGAACTGCCCCTTCAGCTTGACCTCCTGGGGGTAGGTCACCTGATGCGCCAGCAGCTCTTCACCCGCCGGGACGGCCTGACCGAGCTTGAAGTAGAGGACGAGCGTCTGCAGCGTGCCCTGACTCTGGAGGAGACACGCGTTCGAGAGCAGGAGTACCAAGCCGAGAAGAAGGAGCGCCCTTCGAGGGCTCGACCGGCGATGGAGGGGGCGAGTTGCCGTGGTAGCGTTTTGATTCATCCCAAAAACGTAAGTACCCACCGATCGTCACCGGGTTCAATTCCAGGAGAACCGTCGATGGCTCAGAATCTCAAGAATCACTCTCGCTTTGTGCCGCCGTTCCACTTCCTCCTCTCGCTGCTGATGGTCGTCTATCTCGGCCTCGCCATCTGGAGCCTGGTCAGGACGCCGGGCCTCGATTCGGGCATGAGGCTGCTCCTCGCGGTCATCCTGCTGCTGGTCTTCTTCTATATGCGAGCCTTCCCGTTGGCCGTGCAAGACCGGCTCATTCGGCTCGAGATGCGACTTCGCCTGGCAGGAGCCGTACCGGCCGACCTCGAGGGGCGTATTTCCGAGCTCACCGTCAACCAGCTCATCGGCCTTCGCTTCGCGGGCGACGCCGAGCTGCCCGGCTTGATGCGTCGTGTGCTCGATGGCGAACTCGTCGGGCGCCAACAGATCAAAGCCGCCGTCACCGACTGGCAGGCCGACGACTGCCGGTGCTGAGGCGACCGCCATGCACCGTCGAGTTTCCTCTCCAGTTCTACCCCTGGCTGTCACGCTCTGCTTGTTGGCATCGTCTGCAGCGACCGCTCAGATTCTGATCGTCGGCAACAAATCGGATGACACGATCGACCTGATCAACCTCGAGAGTGGCCTCTCCTTCGCCACGGTCGCTACCGGCGGCTCGCCGCACGAGATCGCCGTCTCACCCGACGGTCGCACCGCGGTTGTCACCAACTACGGCAACCGCGATCGGGCCGGTCGCAGTCTGACGGTCGTCGATCTAGCGTCCGCGAAGGCGACCGCAACCGTCGAGACTGGCCGGCACACTCGACCCCACGGAATCCACTTCCTCGACGCGAAGCGCTTGGTCGTCACCACCGAGGGGAGTCAACACCTGCTGGTCGTCGACGTGAGCTCGGGCGAGATCCTCCGCGAGATCGCCACTGGCCAGGAGATCGCTCACATGGTCGCCGTCACGCCCGAAGGCCGACGCGCCTTCGTCGCCAACATCGGTTCCGGAACGGTGACCGCGGTCGACCTCGTCCAGGGGGCCAAACTGGCGGACATCGAAACGGGCGCCGGTGCAGAGGGGATCGCCGCGACTCCGGACGGGAGGGAGATCTGGGTGACCAATCGGGCGGCAGACACGGTCTCGATCATCGACCCGGTGAGCCTCGAGGTGACCGCGAGCTTCCCGTGCGCCAGCTTTCCGATCCGCGTCGAGTTCACACCGGACGGACGGCTGGCGCTGATCTCGGTCGCCCGATCGGGAGAGCTGGCCGTCTTCGACGTCGCCGACCGACGAGAGCTGGCACGCCGAAAACTCGACCTGACCAACGCTCCAGACGCATCCAACCGGCTATTCGGAGATCGCTTCGGCGGCAGCCCGGTGCCGGTCGGCATCGAGATCGCTCCCGACGGCAAGCGCGCCTGGGTCGCCGCGACGCAGGCCGATGCCGTCGTCGAGGTCGACCCACGCGACCTCGACGTGCTCCGCGTCCTGGAAGCCGGGCATGAGCCCGACGGCATGGCCTACTCGCCGATCGCCGTACCCGAGAACTGACCCGAGGCGTCTAGTTGGGCGTCAGCGTGAAGTCGATCGTCTGCAGACGGCGCGTCTGACTCCGCCACTCACTCGCACCCTGATCGGCGAAGTCCTGCACCTTGTCGATCGACGCCTGAAGCGGCGTCTGCCCAGCGGGGACCAGTAGAATCATCGCCGTTCGGAACTCCTTGGGAGAGTCCTCGTGAGACGGCTCGCGCGGTCCCTCTTCGCTGATGACGTCGTCGATACTGACGTCCACCCGACTGCCGAACATGTTGAAGTTGAACTGCGGCAGCTGGCCCGGAGATTGTCCGCTGTTGGCGACGTAGAAGAAGGGATCGACCTCCTCCGGCGGAATCAGGCCAAGCACGTAGAGGTCGGCGTCACTGAAGTTGGCGTCGGTCTCAAGCGTGGTGAACGACCCGTCACCGTTGTCGCGAATGTCGTTGCCCTGCATGAACGACGCGCCGGTGTGGGTGTTGAACGACCAGTGGCCGCCGTTCTCCTGGAGCTCGGTGCGGGTGTTGCCACCCTGACGATAGAAGAGCCGGCTCAACCACTGATGCCCGAGCTCGTGAATGAAAACTCCCAGGTGGGTGAGCGTGTCGCGTAGCTCGTTCAGATCGTCGTCGTACTTGTGGACGTAGCCCATGTTGGCAAAGCCCTCGAGTACGCCATCGCTGCCCATGGCGCTCGAGTTGTCGAACACCTCGCGGGATCGGAAGTTCTTGTAGCCGATCCCCTTCACGTCGTTCTTGGTCGTGAAGTGGTATGCGACCGCGTTGCCGCCGAGGAGCGGCAGGATGAAGTCGTAGTAGACGACAATCTGCTCCACGTCGTCCGGGTAGTGATCGTAGAAGACGCCCGCGATCGCACTCTCGTCGACGATCTGCTCGGTGCCGAAGACCTCGGCGAGTGCCTGCTCACCGACTGAGGTGGGCGCGTCCTCGGAAAAGTCGAGGAGTTCGACCGAGGCGCCGCCGCCCGGTGAGACCCCGACGATGCCGGTCGGCGCGTTCATCTCGGCGAACTTGATCTGTACGTGCCCCTTCTTGAACAGCGTCACCTGGAAGGTGTTGGGCGTGAAGCTCCCGAACTCGGGAACGTCCATCCAGGTGATCTGCAGCTTCTTCTTGCTGAGCTGGTTGATGTAGACATCGCCGGCCGAACTCGGATCGAGGTCGACAAAATAGGGCATCACGCGCGCCGGGCCGTTGAGCACGCGTCCCAAGTCGCGTGACGTCGAGGCGCTGTCGCCCTCGCCAAAGGTGAGGTTCCCGTCCGAGTTGACGTAGACCGAGCTGTACTTCTTGCCAAAGAACTTGAAGGTGAACCCCTTCTCGAAATCGAACTCGACGGTGTCGTCGTCGCCGATCTGAATCTTCTCGCCCAGGTTGCTCGCAACACCACCCGGCTTCTGAGTCAGCTTCAGCTTCTTCTTCTTCTTGCGAATGAAGTAGCCCGAATCGGACGCGTCGGACGGATTCGGCTCTCGGATCAAGCTCCCGTCGTCGACCATGATCACGACGTCGCCCTCCTGGCTCACCTGCGGAGCCGACTGAGCGCCGACGAGGAATCGACCCGACTTACCGAACGACTGCGCCTCTCGGAGTGCGCGTCGCTCGAGCATCTTGTGCTGGGCGGTGGCGATCTCGCCGAGCGTCTCGTGTGTGCCACACCAGTCGTTGGCGGTGTGAACGGTTGCCGCCTGACTCGCGAGGGGTAGAAAGATCAACGAAAACGTGAGTCCCAGAGCTACGATGCGACTGTTCTTGAGCATGACTCCTCCGGTCTAGGGGCAGGTGGGTGGCCCGGTTGGAAGCGGTATTTTAGCAGCTCTCGTCAAGTCCGGACGGTTCGGGCCGTCGGGGAGGGGCTGCAAGACGCGCTCCAGGAGGGCTCAGCCGCCGATGTAGGACATCTCGACCCGACGGCGCGCGCGGGTCTCTCGGGAGCGAACTTCCGAGTATCGATCGGTTCGTCGGCGCCAGATCGCCGCGATCTGACGCTCGAGTTCCGCGTCGTCGGTCGACGACCGGAGGGGCGCCCGCAGATCGGTACCGATGGTGGCGAACAGGCAGGTGTAGAGGCGTCCGTCGGCAGAGAGTCGAGCCCTGGAGCAGTCGCCACAGAACGGCTGAGAGACCGAGCTGATGAAACCGATCTCTCCCCCGCCATCGGTGAAGCGCCATCGGCGGGCGACCTCTCCAGGGTAGTTCGGCTCCAGCGGCTCGATCGGCAGCTCGGCGCCAATCTGCTGAATCAGCTCCTTCGAGGGCACCACCTCGTCGAGACGCCAGCCGTTGGTGGTCCCGACGTCCATGAACTCGATGAAGCGCAGAATGTGTCCAGTGCCCTTGAAATGGCGCACCAGGTCGAGGACCGTATGGTCGTTGACACCTCGGCGCACGATGGCGTTGATCTTGACGGGTGCCAGTCCCGCTCGGGCGGCCGCTTCGATCCCCTCGAGCACGCGGGCGACCGGGAAGTCCACGTCGTTCATCTGCCGAAAGAGCGCGTCGTCGAGCGAGTCGAGACTCACCGTCACCCTCCGTAGACCGGCCTCCGCCAGCTTCGGCGCCATCTCGACCAGCCGGCTGGCGTTGGTTGTGAGGGCTAGCTCAGCCTCCTGCAACCCGGCGAGCATGCCGACCAGGCGATCGACGTCCTGCCGAAGGAGCGGCTCGCCGCCGGTGATCCGGAACTTGCGCACCCCCAGACGGTGGAAGATCACCGCCAGGCGGTGGATCTCCTCGAAGGTCAGCAGCTCGGTGCGCGGCAGGAAGCGAAACGTCTCCCCGAACACCTCCCGAGGCATGCAGTAGCGGCAACGGAAGTTGCAGCGATCGGTGACCGAGATCCTGAGATCTCGGACCGGTCTGCCCAGCCGATCGAGAGGTGTGTCCGAGGAGCCGTGCGATGCGCCGGAAGACCGCGGCACCGGGTCGGTCCTCAGCTCTTGTGCCGGTAGGTGATCCGTCCGCGGTTGAGGTCGTACGGCGAGACTTCGATGCTGACCCGATCGCCCTCGAGGACCCGAATCCGGAACCGGCGCATCTTGCCGGCGATCGTGGCGAGGACCGAGTGGCCGTTCTCGAGCTCCACGCGGAAATTACTGTTGCCCAGAACCTGGACGACGGTACCTTCGAACTCTAGTGCTTCTTCTTTTGAGATGGCGCTCTCCTCCTTGACGGCCTGTTCGGCCGAGTCGCGAATTGTACCTCAGCTCGACGAACGGGTCGATGCGAAGGCTTCACTAAAGTTAGAATCAAAAGTCATGCCGACGCTGCGCATCAACCTCTGGTCGGGGCCCAGAAACGTCTCGACGGCCATCATGTACTCGTTCGCTCAACGCGCCGACACGAGAGTTGTCGACGAGCCGCTCTACGGCTACTACCTACATCTGACGGGCGCCGACCATCCCGGTCGGGAAGAGGTTGTCGCTGCCATGGACACCGACGGCGACCGGGTCGTCCGAACCGTCCTCTTGGGAGACCAGGACGCCCCCGTCGTGCTCTACAAACAGATGGCGCACCACCTCACCGGTCTCGACTGGGAGTTTCTCGGCGAGATGCACAACGTGCTGCTCGTACGCGACCCGGCGGACGTCGTCCGGTCTCTCCGACACCAGATCCCGAATCCAGAGCTCAAGGACACTGGAATCGCCTTTCAGACTCAGCTCCTGCGACATCTGACGGGGCTGGGTCAGGATGTCCCGGTCCTCGACGCGCGAGAGCTTCTGAGCGCGCCGGGCGCGGTGCTGGCAGAGCTCTGCCAGCGACTCGGTCTCGACTTCGACCCCGGCATGCTCGGCTGGCCGGCCGGCGCGCGGGCCGAGGACGGAGTCTGGGCGCCGCACTGGTACCACAACATCCACAAGTCGACCGGATTCCAGGCGTACAGCGAGAAGACGGAACCGGTCCCCGAACCGCTGGTGCCGCTCGTAGCCGAGTGCCAGCCCTATTACGACGAGCTGCTCGAAGCGGCCATCTGCGCACCATCCTGAGTGCCCACGCCCCTTACGCCCAGGACTCGATTCGCTCCTTGAGACCACGGAAACCGAGTCGCTCGAAGAGCACATCGACCTCTGTGCGCTGAGCGCCCGCAAATCGCAGCTCCTCGAGATCCGCCTTCACCGGAGCGTCACGGGCGAGAACCGCCAGCCGCTTCGAGAGCAGCGCCTCGGCGCGCTGGGCCTCTAGCTTGGTGCGCAGAGAGCGCGCCCCCCGAAGCCCTGAACGCTCGACCTCGTCGAGGTGCTCGAGGAGATGCTCGAGCGTTCCAAATTTCTGCAACAGCGCGGCCGCACTCTTCGGACCCACGCCGCGAACGCCCGGAATGTTGTCCACGGGATCTCCCGCGAGAGCCAAGAGGTCGGCCACCTGGTCGGCCTCGACCGCAAACTTCTCCCTCACCTCGCGCGGCCCGAGTCGCGCGCCCCGTGCGAAGTCGAAGAGCTGGCAACGATCGTCGACCAGCTGGGCGAGGTCTTTGTCCGAGCTGACGACGATCACGCGATGGCCTGCGGCGCGAAGCTGAGTCGTGAGGGTCGCGATCAGGTCGTCGGCCTCGTAGCGCTCGTCGATGAAGTGGGCCGCTCCCATCGCCGTGCCCAGCTCGCGACAGTCGGCCAGCTGCGCCTCGAGCTCAGGCGGCGGCACCTCTCGTTGGGCCTTGTAAGCGGGATAGATCTCGTTCCGGAAGCTCGTCGTGAGGCTGCCGTCGAACGCCAGGCACAGGTGCGTCGGCTGCTCCTCCGCAAGGTACCTCAGCAGGAACCCGGCAAACCCGTGTACCGCGTTCACCGAGCGCCCGGTGGGGTCGACAATCGACGAGGGGAGCGAGAAGTATGCCCGGAAGATGTACGGACTGGCGTCGATCAGGTGAATCGTCAGGGTCGTCTGGCTCACTCTTGGGCTCCCGGCTGCCGTAGCTCACGTCGCAGTGCAGCGTTTGCTGCGTGGTGTCCACACATACCGTGTACGCCACCTCCGGGCGGCGTCGATGCCGAGCAGAGGTAGAGACCGTGAATCGGCGTCGTGTACGGGCTCCACCGCGCCGTGGGGCGACCCCATATCTGTCCCAGATCGTTCACCCCTCCGCTGATGTCGCCTCCGACCAGGTTCGGGTTCATCGCCTCCAACCGAGCGGTCGCACGGCCCGACCGCGCCGCGATCAGATCTCCAAAACCCGGCGCGAAGCGCTCGACCTGCCGCTCGATGGCCTCGGTCATATCGACGTCCGAGCCGGCCGGAACGTGACAGTAGGTCCACACTACGTGCTTCCCGGTCGGGGCTCTCGACTCGTCGAAAAGACTGGGTTGAGCGAGGAGCACAAACGGTCGCGCCGGATGCTCTCCTCGCCAAACCGCCGCCTCTGCCGCGGCGATCTCCTTCCACCCTCCCCCCACGTGCACGGTCGCGGTCTTGGCGCAGTCGCGAGCGCGCCAGGGGATCGGCCCGTCGAGGGTCAAGTCGAGTTTGAACACCCCCGGCCCGTATCGGAATCGCGATAGCCGCTTCCGATAGGCACTCGGGAGGCGCTCACCGGCTAACGCCAAGACCTGCCGAGGCGTCAGGTCCAGGAGCACCGTCGTGGCCTTCGGCAGCTCGTCGAGCGATCTGACCCACCGACCGGTCTCGATCCGGCCTCCGAGCTCTCGCAGGTACGAGGCGAGCGCATCGGTGATCCGCTGACTGCCGCCGCGCGGGAACGGCCAGCCGACCCGATGCCCGAGGGCTCCCAGTACAAGCGTGATGGCGGCGGTCGGCACCCGATCGAGCGGCAGAACCGAGTGGGCGGCCAGGCCGGCAAAGAGCGCCCGCGCGGCCTCTCCCTCAAAATGGCCGTCCACCAGAGAGCGCGCCGAACGCAACGCGCGCAGACCGAATCGTGCCAGGCGAATCGGCTTCGCCGGCAAGGATCTCAGCGGGCCGAGAACATCGTGTTCGATATGTGGCCAATCTCGAACCAGCCCGTCCATCAGCCTTCGATATGCAGCGCCGTCGCTTCCGAGGCGCCCGGCAGTCTCGTGGACCGAGTGCTCCAAGAGCGGAGCGCTACCGTCGTCGAGCGGATGGGCGCACGCCGCCGGCGGGAAGACCCACTCCAGGCCGTGCTCCGCCAACGGGAGCGTACGCAGGAAGGGTGACGCTACTCCCAGAGGATGGACGGCCGAACAGACGTCGTGCCGAACGCCGGGCAGGGTGAGCTCCTCGGTGCGACAGCCGCCCCCGACATCTGAAGCGCCCTCGATGACCAGGACCGACCGCCCGGCACGCGCGATCGTCACCGCAGCCGAGAGACCATTCGGGCCGGAGCCCACTACGACCGCGTCGTACTCACTCATCAGAGCGGCGATCATACGAGTTGCAGCTGTTGTAATCTCGCCCTCGGGGGCCCGAGCGCGCGGCGGGAGACGACGGCCTCCCCCTCCCCACTCTTCATGATCGGCGAAACACTCGGGCACTACGTCATCCTCAGCCAGCTCGGCCTGGGCGGAATGGGTGAGGTCTATCTCGCCGAAGACGGCAAGCTCGGGCGCAAGGTAGCGCTCAAGCTACTGCCACTCGACGCCGCCGATCCCGAACGCGTCGAGCGCTTTCGCCGAGAGGCACGCGCGGTGGCCGCCCTCAACCACCCGAACATCGTGACCATGTACTCGGTCGAGCAGGAGGGCGACCTTCACTTCCTGACCATGGAGTACGTCGAGGGCCAGACCCTCGGCGACCTGCTGCCCCGCAGCGGCCTCCCCCTTCATCGCCTTCTCGAGATCGGCGTACCGCTCGCCGGCGCGCTCGCCGCGGCACACGCACAGGGCATCGTCCACCGAGATCTCAAGCCCTCGAACGTCATGGTGACCGCCGATGGGCAGCCCAAGATCCTCGACTTCGGTCTCGCCAAGTGGCAGGCGGAGAACGACGAAGACGAGCCGGATCCGACCGCGGTCACCGAACTCCGCACCCAGGAGGGGGTGGTGATGGGCACCGCTCCTTACATGTCGCCGGAGCAGCTCCAGGGAGCCGACCTCGATCATCGAACCGACATCTTCTCGCTCGGCGTGATGCTCTTCGAGATGACAACCGGCCGGCGTCCGTTTGTCGGCGGCTCCTCAGCCGAGCTCGTCTCTTCGATCCTTCGCGACGCGCCGCCGGAGCTCGATCAGAGTCGACAGGGCCTTCCCGACCGGCTATCGAGCGTCATCTCGCTCTGCCTGGAGAAGAACCCGGACCACCGATTCCAGTCGGCCGCGAACCTGCAGCAGGAGCTCCAGAGCCTGCAGCCTGGCACCGCTACGATCGAGGTCGAGCGCGTCTCGGTAGAGCAGGCGCCCCCCTCCCGTCCGATCTGGCCGATCGCCGCCGGGATCGGGCTCCTCCTCGCCGCGCTCCTCGGCATGTGGGCTCTGCGTCCAGGGCCCTCGGTCGGCGATCGCCTGGCGCTGGCGATTCTGCCCTTCGACAATCTGACCGGCGACCCGACGCAGGACTACCTCGGCGAGGGGGTGAGTGCGGGCCTGCTCACCCAGCTCGGCGAGGCCTCCTCGGTGCGGGTGGTCGGACGCGCCGCGACCTGGGACCAGCCCGGCGGAGCCACCAGGATCGCACGGGAACTCGGAGTCGGCTCTCTGGTCGAGGGCCAGGTTCAGCGCGACGGCAGCGAGCTAATCGTCGGCGTTCGCCTGACCGACGTCGCCACCGGCCTCGTTCTTTGGAGCGAGCGCTACACCGGCGTGGCGGACGGTCTGATGTCGCTCCAACGCCAAATCGCGCAGGAGCTGATCGAGGTGCTGGCGATCCGTCTCTCGCACAAGGAGCTCGAGCGGATGGCGCGCGATCCGACGCGCTCGTTCGAAGCCTACGAGTTCTTCATGCGCGGCTTCGAGCAGCTGGAGTCGGCTGACGACGCCCGGGCGACACGGGACGCCGCGACGTTCTTCCGTCAGGCGCTTCGACTGGACGATCAGTTCGCCCTGGCACACGCCGGCCTCAGCGAAGCGCTCTGGAGACAGCACGTCTTCGAACCCGGCTCGGAACTCCTCGTCGAAGCCGAGAGCGCCGCTCGCGGCGCTCTGGCCATCGACCCCGCACTACCCGCCGGTCAGGTCGCACTGGCACGGGTTCTCCGGGGACGAGGCCGCTCGAGCGACTCCATCGGACAGCTCCAACAAGCGCTTGCCGAGCATCCGAAACCCGAGGAGGCCTATCGCGAGCTGGCCGCCGCCTACGAGCAGACGGGAGACCTCGAGAGTGCCGAGGAGAGCCTCCGCGCCGCAGCGCTCCTGGGGGAAGACTGGTTCGCCGAGAACGCATTGGGCATGTTCCTCGCTCGCCACGGGCGCTACGACGAGGCAGGCCGTACCTTCGAACGCGCCGCCAGCATGGCCCCCCCCGAGGTCACCCGACCGCGCGAGAATCTCGCCACGCTCGACCTCAGCCAGGGGCGTTTCGACGAAGCCGTAGCGGCGTTTTCGCTCATTCCCCGGCCGATCCGCCAGGGACGACTGGCCAGCAACATCGGAACCGCGTACTACTACTCGTCCCATCCGCAGAAGTGGGAGCTGGCTGAGGAGCACTACCGTCTGGCGGTCGAGCTCTCCCCGAGGCGCGACCTCTACCGAGGCAACCTTGCCGACCTCTACCTCGAACGCAATCGCGAGGAGGAGGCGCGCAAGAGCTATCGCATCGCCTGGGCACTGGTTGAGGAGCAGCTCGAGGCCAACCCAGAGAGCTCGCAGCTGCTGCTGCGTCGCGCCGAGTACGAGGCCAAGGGCGGCGAGTGCGAAAGCGCCGTCCGCCACGCCGCCGCACTGGTCCTCGCGCCGCCGCAAACGGCGCCCAAGGCCTATCAGCTGGCCAAGGTCTTCGCCCTCTGCGAGCAACGACGTGCCGCCCTCGACGCGCTCGCCCTCGCCAAGCGCCTCGGTGCTCCGATCGACATGATCGGTCAGGATCGGGAGTTCAGGTCGCTGGCAGAGGACGCCGAGTTCCGAGAGATCCTCGAACGACCCTGAGTCGGCTCGTTCGGCTAGCCGTCGCCCCAATCGACGTTCGGGTCGAGTTCGCAGAGGAACTCGGCCTTTTCACCGTCTTCGCAGGCGTAGACCTTGATCATGTACGGCCAGGTGGCGTTGGCCGGCGCTAGTACGGTCGGAACTTCGGTGCCGATCCGCGTCTTGCCGCAGGCGATGTCAAGGTCGCCGCTGTTGGCGAAGAAATCGCCCATGCCCTCGCCTTTGTCCGGGTCCGTCGCACCGGACTCCTGGTAGCGAATTTCCCAGTAGTGACCGGTTGAGCTGACCTGCCATCGAACCCGCTTTGGACGCTGATTCCGGAAGACCTTCACCCGCTTCTTGTCGAGCTTGACGCACTCCTCGCCACCGACATAGGTCAGTCGGACGGCGGCGAACTTGTCGGCAGCTTCGGCGCTCCAGAACGGTGCAACCGAAAACCCGGCGACGAGAAGACAAACCACCCCAGCACAGAGAGATCTCTTCATTTCGGGACTCCTTCTCTCCGAAGAGGACTCAAGCGCCGATTCGGCGCTCGTTCACAAGATGAGTCACAAACTATAGACGCGTGTGAAAGGGGCGGTCAAACTCGCGAGAGGACCCGATGTATCATGGACATTGGCAACACCTGGAGAGCACCGATGAAGAAACCCCTCCTCCGCCTCTCCGCGACGATCGTTGGCGCCCTCTTCGTCCTCGGCGCGCCACTCGCCGCACAGTCGACTCAGACCAGTTGGACGATCACCGTCGACTGCCAGGCCGGGCAGAGCATCAACCAGGCGCTCGCGCAGACCGCGCCGATTCTCACGATCGACGTCCGCGGCGAGTGCCAGGAGGACGTTCTGATTCGACGAGACGGAGTCGTGTTGCGAGGTTCGGACCCGCTGCGAGACGGCATTCGGTCGCCGGCGCTCGTCGACGGCCCCGAAGCGACGCTCACCATTCGCGGCGCCCGACGCATTACGGTCGCCAACCTGCGCGTCTCCGGCGGTCGCCGCGAAGGGCTGCGCGTCACGGACTCCAACGACGCCATCACCGTGTCGAACAGCCGCTTCGAGAGCAACGGCGTCTGGGGAGCTTCGATCACCGATTCGAGCGTCGCCTTCGTCGACTCGTACTTCACCGGCAACGCACTCGACCGTGGGGACTCGATCGGCGGGGGCTTGATCGCCGCTCGCGGCTCCGACGTGGCGTGTTCGAACTGCGACTCGACCGCCAACCCCGAGACGGGCACCAATCTCGGCGGCGTCGCCTTCAGCGGCTCGACCCTACGCCTGATCGACTCTCGCATTGAGGGCGACACCGCGGTGCTCGCGCAGAGCTACGCTCGCGTCCTGCTCGACAACAGCGAATTGACCGGCGTCACCTGGTCTTTGCAAGCAAACCAGTACGGCAGTGCCCGGGTCACCGGCGGCACGCTCAGTGGTCCGATGCTCGGCAAGACCTACAGCACGCTCGAGCTGCTGGGCGTGACCCAGGTGCTCAATCAGTTCCAGAACTTCGTCACCGAGTCGTCGAAGTTGATCGCCGATCGCCAGGCCGGCAACCAGCAGTCGAGTACGCTGACCGGCCTCACGCTGGTGGCCGACTACTCCACCGGCCGCCTGGTCAACGGCACGGTGATCGAGGAGCTGATCTGCGGCCTCGGCGGCGATCTGGTGTGCGACCCCACGACACTCAAGGGCAGTTCGACCGGTTGCGCCTCGTGTGCGCCGTAGCGACGAGCGCCTAGTCTTCGATCTCGACGACCATCTCGATCTCGACGGCGAGACCGATCGGCAGCGAGACCATGCCGACCGCCGCCCGCACGTGTTTGCCGCGGTCGCCGAGCACCTCGACCAGTAGGTCCGAGGCGCCGTTGATCACCTTCGAGTGGTCGACAAACTCGGGCGTCGTGTTGACCATGCCGAAGACGCGCACGACCCGCTTGACCTTGTCGAGGTCGCCGATCTCTCCCTTGAGCGAGCTCAGTAGCGCGATCGCGGTGAGTCGGGCGGCTTCGTAACCCTGCTCCAGCGTGAGATTGCCCCCGACCTTGCCGGTGACGTAGCCGCCCTCGGGCTTGAGCGGACCGTGGCCCGAGAGGAAAACGAGGTTGCCCGTCCGCACGCTGCGCACGTAGTTGGCGATCGGCGCGGGCATCTCGGGCAGTTTGATCCCGAGCTCCGCGAGTCGCGCTTCCGGGCTCTTGACAGGCTGGCTGGCCGCCGCCCCGCTCGACGCAGGTAGCGCGAGTGCGACGACGAGGAGCAGGGAGCAGATCGTCCCAAAACACTGGTTCCGCATGGTGACTGGACCTCCTGATCGGGTTGACGACGAGTCGACGCAGGGTAGCACGCGCTCAGACCGCCCGACCGCGTAGGAGCGCCCCGAGAGCCACCGCCGCCCACGTGCCCTCCAGGACGACAAACGGCAGGAAGCCGATGAGCCACGCGGCGGCACAGGCGAGCCCTGCGCCGACCACGTTGAGTCCCTGATAGGCCCTTGAGTGGCGATCCAAGGCCCCCGTCAGGTTGAAACCGAAGGCCACTAGAAGCAGGGCGACTCCAATCGAGCCGATCGCATCGGGCAGGGACATCGACACACCTCCGTTCTTCTCGTTCCACGGCACCTTAGAGCCCAGCTGAGGTGACCGCAAGCGCCGCGCCCGAGCGGAGCCGCCGAATCTCCCGGCGCACCCTTTGCGTATCCTGAGGAGAACCGCTCTCTCTGGGAGGTGTCATGGACCTACGAAGACTCGTTCCGCCGCTGATGATGCTCGCCGCCCTCGCGCTCGTGGGACCACCGGCCAAATCGCAAGAGCCGGGGCCGGATCGCTCCGCGGCGGCCCTCGGCGAGATCGACGCCTCGCTCAAGAAGATCGTCGCACTGCTGCGCGCTCAGGTCGATCACCAACGCGCGGAGATTGCCCTCCGACGACTCGATATCGCGCGGCGCGACCTCGCCGACCGCGAGCGAGAGCTCCACAAAGAGCAGGGCGATCGCGACCGCTACGTGCGGAATCAAGCCGAGCTCGAAGCGCGCAAGGAGATGTTCGCGACGCCGGAGTGGCAGGCAGAGACCAACATGAAGGAGGAGCAGGTCCGCTACATGCGCACCCAGGTCGAGGTCGAGACGGAATCGCTCAAGCAGAATCTCTGGCGAACCGACCAGCGAATTCTCGACCTCCAGCAGCAGACCCGCCGCATCCGAGAGGACCTCGAAGTCTGGGAAGCCATGGCCGCCGAGGCGCTCGACGAGCGCTAGTCGAGCTCCCACAAACCGGCGATCTGCCTCTCCCGCGGCCTCCCGCGATCCTCTAGACTGGACTCTGGAGGAAGCCGGGATGAAAGTTGTTCTCGCCTACAGCGGCGGTCTGGATACCGCCTGCATTCTGAAGCTACTCATTCAGCGGGGGCACGACGTAATCGCCTTCGCCGCGGACGTCGGCCAGCAAGAGGACTTCGCGGAGATCGAGCGTCGCGCCCTCGCCGTGGGCGCCTCCAAGTATGTGCAGATGGACCTGCGCTCCGAGTTCGTTCGCGACTACATCTTCCCCGCCGTCGCCGGCAACGCCGTCTACGAAAACCGCTACCTCCTGGGCACCTCGCTGGCCCGTCCGCTGATCGCCAAGAGCCAGGCCGAGTTGGCGCGACGCGAAGGCGCCGAGGCGCTTTCGCACGGCGCGACCGGCAAGGGCAACGATCAGGTGAGATTCGAGCTCGCCTTCGCGGCGCTGGCGCCCGACCTCGAGATCATCGCTCCGTGGAAGGAGACGGAGTTCCTCGAGCGCTTCAAGGGGCGCGGAGATCTACTCGAATTTGCACGACAGGAGGGGATCGAAATCGAGGCGACGGCCGAAAAGCCGTACAGCACCGACGAGAACCTGATGCATCGTAGCTACGAGGCCGGCGTCCTCGAGGATCCGAGCGCCGAACCGCCGGCCGACATGTACAAGCTGGTCCAGCCGCTGAGCACTGCGCCTGACCAACCGGCCAATCTCGAGATCCACTTCAAGGACGCCCGTCCGGTTCGGGTCGTCGACCTCGACCGTGCGAACTCCTACGACGACCCGCTCGCGCTCTTCGAGTTCCTCAACGATGTCGGTGGGCGGCACGGCATCGGCCGGATCGACATGGTCGAGAATCGGTTCGTCGGCATCAAGTCGCGCGCGGTCTACGAGACGCCGGGCGGCACGATCCTTCATCAGGCGCTTCGCGACCTCGAGGGCATCGCTATGGACCGAGAGGTGCTGCGACTCCGCGACAGCCTCTCCCCGAAGTTCACCGAGCTGATCTACAACGGCTTCTGGTTCAGTCCGGAGATGGACTTCATCCGGGCCGCCTTCGCACAGTCCGAGGAGCTCATCGACGGGAGCGTTCGTCTACAGCTGCTCAAAGGAAACGTCGTGATGCTCGGTCGCGAGTCCCCGAGCTCGCTCTACGACCGCGACCTGGCCTCCATGGACGTCGAGGGCGGGTACGACCAAAAGGACGCGCGGGGCTTCATCAACATCAACGCGCTACGCCTGCGCGCTCACAAGCTGATCGTCAAAAAGGCGGCTGCGGAGTGACACGGCTTTGGGATCGCGGCACGCAGCTCGACGCTGTGGTCGAGCGACTGACGGTAGGACGCGACCCCGAGCTCGACCTCGAACTGGTCGCCCACGACGCCCTCGCGTCGGCGGCACACGCAGCAATGCTGGAGTCGATCGGCGTGCTCGATGGAGACGAGCTCAAGGACCTACGACGGGAGCTCGAGACGATCGCCCGCGAAGCTCGCGCCGGAGAGTTCAAGATCGAGATGGCGGAAGAGGACGGCCACACCGCGATCGAGAACCGGCTCACCGCAGCTCTCGGCGACGCCGGTCGCAAGATCCACACGGGGCGAAGTCGCAACGATCAGGTCATCGCGGCGCTCCGTCTCTGGGGCCGCGAGGCCCTCCTCTCGCTTCACGGCGAGACGCTGGCGCTGGCGGCTCGACTCTTCGAGCTATCGGAGCGACATCGCGACACCTCGATGCCCGGCTACTCGCACACGCGCCAGGCGATGCCGACCACCTTCGGGCATTGGATGGGCGCCCACGGGGAAGGTCTACTGGACAACCTCCCTTGGCTCCGCCGCAGCTTCAAACACCTCAACCGATCTCCTCTCGGCAGCGCCTCGGGGTTCGGCGTCTCGCTACCTCTCGATCGTCAACAGGTCGCCGACACCCTCGCCTTCGACGCGGTGCAGGGCAACACACTGGCGGTCCAGAACGACCGTGGCAAGAGCGAATGGCTGGCGCTCGGCGCCGCAGTGGCGGTCGCAAACGACCTGGGGCGCCTGGCGAGCGATCTCATCTGGCTCTCTTCTGACGAGCTCGGCATCGTACGTCTCCCGGAATCGCTCACCACCGGCTCCAGCATCATGCCCCAGAAGCGCAACCCCGACGTGCTCGAGCTGGTGCGCGCCGGCGCGGCGAGCCTCCGCGCGCGCCACGCCGAGGTCGGCGCCGTCTACTCACAGCTCACCTCCGGGTACCACCGCGACCTCCAGCTCACGAAGGGCCCGTTCCTCGAGGGGCTGCGACACGCCGCCGATCTCGCCAGAGCCACCAAGGCCGTGGTCGACGGCCTCGAGGTCGACGCCGAGCGAGCTCGCGAGACCGTTCAATCGACCACCGCCGCCACCGACGCCCTGTACGAGAGGGTCGCAGCGGGCCAGCCGTTCCGCTCGGCCTACCGCGAGGTCGCAACGGACCCCGAGGCCGCGGTGGCGGGTGATCCGACCGAGACCTGGAAGCGCCGCGCCTACGTCGGCGCCCCGGGCGGCCCGCGTCTAGGCGACGAGGCGCTCCGTGAGGAGCGCCAATGGCTCGAGACCGTTCGCGAGCGGGTCGCCGCCGTCTGGGCGAGGTTCGCCGACTAGCCCTGACCGATCAGCTTGAGCTTGTTGGCGAAGCCGAGAACCGAGTTCCAGAGGCCCGAGCCACCGCTCGAGAGCAGTCCGAGCGCCAGGACCGTCTCTACCTTGCCCATGGTCGGCTCAGAGCCGGCCGTCAGGTTCTTCCAGACCGGGAAGATCACCTGAGAGATCGGCGTCCACGCCAGCCAGACCGTCACACAGCCGGCGACCACCGCCAGGAGTTGGGGCCGCATCGGGTTCACCGTCTCGCCCTCCTCGAGTACGGGCCAGAGAAGGCTCGAGATTCCGGCTCGGTCTTCCCCCAGGCCGAGCAGGCCCTCTCCGATCCACTTCCAGAATCCGCGCGTGACCTCGACGAGTCGCTCCGTGGCGACGCTGATCGCCCCCATCAGAGTTGCAAAGACCGCCAGATCGGTACCGGTGACTGGGTCCGCCATGGGCCTCCCTTCCATCCAAAGAAACGGTGGACTTCTCACCTCATGAGACGGAACCGCAAGCACCTTTTCGAGGTTCTCCTCACTCGCCGCCACCCTGTAGAATTGCGCGGTCGCCCAGGCGACCCACAACGACCACAATCCAGGAGCTCGTTCCTATGCCGACACCGACCCCACACATCAGCGCCGCACCCGGAGACTTCGCCGAGGCGATCCTCCTGCCCGGCGATCCTCTGCGAGCGAAGCACATCGCCGACAATCACTTGGAGGACGCTCGCGAGGTCACCGCGGTCCGCAACATGCTCGGCTTCACCGGTACGTTCCAGGGGATGCCGGTTTCGGTAATGGGTACCGGCATGGGCGTACCGTCCGCGTCCATCTACGCCCACGAGCTGGTGACCGAGTACGGCGTCAAGCGATTGGTGCGCGTCGGGAGCTGCGGCGGGATTTCGCTCAAGGCGAAGATGCGAGACGTCATCCTCGCGGTCGGTGCTTGCACCGACTCCAGAGTGAACCGCCGGCGCTACGCCCATCACGACTTTGCAGCGGTCGCCGACTTCGGACTGCTCCGCGCCGCGGCCGACGCGGCGGACGCAGGTGGCATCTCCACCCAGGCTGGGCTGGTGCACACCTCCGATCTCTTCTACTCGCCTGAGGATGGCTTCTTCGAGCCGATGAAGGCGATGGGCGTTCTGGCGGTCGAGATGGAATGTGCGGGGCTCTACGGGCTGGCCGCAGAGCACGGAGTCCGCGCGCTCGCGATCATGACCGTCAGCGACCACATCGTGACCGGCGAAGCGACCAGTTCGGACGAGCGCCAGACGACGTTCGACGCCATGGTTCAACTGGCTCTCGAAGCACTCAAGCGCGACGCCAGCTAACGCTCGCCCTGCACCCAAGCCTTCATCAGCCGCTTGATCTGGGTTTGGTACGGGGTCCCTGCGAGGGTGGCTCGAGCCTTGAACGTGCGCAGGAGGTCGACCGGCACCTTGAGGCTGATGAGCTTCGAGGGTGCCGGTCTCTCGCCGTGCAGCCGGCGGAAGTCCTCGAGGAAGTCGACGATCTGATCCGGTGTCATCTCTCGACAGCTCTCGAGGTAGTCCTCGGTGAAGATCTGCAGGGCGCGCTTCAAAGTGCCTCCAAGGCCTTCACGTCTTCCAGATCCTGCGGACGACCGCTGGCACGCTTCATCTCGATCAGCTCTTGCTTGCTGAGAATGTGTACTGGGCCGTCCGCGGTCGCGATGCGCTTGCGTCGCCTACCAGTGAGCTCGTAGGTCACCACGATGTCGACCTGTTCGACCGGATTTGTCGGGTTGTAGAAGCTCCACGCCACCAGGTTTCGATTCTCTACGTACTCGTTTCGGTAGCGATAGAGGTCGGTAGCCGAAATCGGTAGTCGCGAGACCAGACCGATCCCTTCCAGGGCTCGTTCTGCCTTCCTCAAGGAGGGCTCACTCCACGCAATCGCAACGTCGATGTCCACCGTGCCGCGAACGGCGCCGTGCAAAGCCACCGCGTACCCTCCCACGACGGCGTAGCGCACACCGCCCGACGCCAGGGCTCGACAGACCTTGCTCAAAAATGTCACTCAAGAACTATATACCGGTATATACCAAGTCGGGACCACGCACATCTACCGGCTTCGCGCCCAGTCGATTCGACTGAA
Source organism: Candidatus Multivoradales bacterium (assembly GCA_965212505.1). Lineage (GTDB taxonomy): Bacteria > Acidobacteriota > Thermoanaerobaculia > Multivoradales > JAHEKO01 > JAHEKO01. The sequence goes on along the minus strand of OZ243123.1, from coordinate 1,418,742 downwards.
CCTGTGGCCTAGACGCCGCAGTTGGCTTCGAGCGATGCCGTGAAGGAGCCGCCGATCGAGACGTTGTCCTCGATCACGATGTCCGTGCCGGCGATCACGTCGACCGTCGACGTACCCTCGGCCGTGAAGTTCCGCAGGGTCACCGAGTTGGCCGCAGCGTAGGTTTGTGCTCCGGCGACCGTATCGCCGTCGACGACCAGATCGGCGACACAGGCGGCACCCTCGTTGTAGAGCTCCGAAGCGACACTGGTGAAGCCAGCCAGAGTGCGAGGAATGACCTCGTCACCCATAGCGGTGCTCATCGTGCGGATGCCGAGTCCGGCGGACAGTGGCGCCCCGAGAGTGAACGTGAAGTCGCCGGTGACCCCATCGGCCATGGCGAAGCCGAGGTGCTCGAGCGCCTCCTCGTTGCCGTCCTGGTCATCGCTGTAGAAGTCGATGCGGCAGCCCGGGCAGGGCGTCTCGACGCCGAAGATCTCGTTGAAGCCGTTCTCACCTTCGATGTCCAGGCCGACCCAGGAGGTGATCTTGCCCGGCTTGAACAGCTTGGTGTCGTCGTCGATCCCAGACGTGAGTTCGAAGAGCTTCTCGGTACCGCCGGTGCAGTTCTCCGCCGGCTCGCAGTCGATCACCAGATTGCGCTGCATGGTCGTGTTCCAGACGATCGGTCCGACCGCGGTGCTGTCCGACCAGAGGATGGCGCCGGTGGTGTTCTCAAAGCCGGGGCGCACTCCCTTGAGGAGATTGTCGAACACCATGTGATCGGTCCCGGAGTACTTGAACCCCTGGCCGCAGGTACCAATCGCCGAGGCGTCCGCTCCCTGACCGACGACGTTGTCCTCGACCAGATGTCCTTCGCCGAAGATCTCGAAGGCGATCGGCGGCGTCTCGAAGGTCGAACGGATGTTCTGCATCCCGGCGATGACATTGTCGTGAATGTGCGCGCCGGTTCCACTCAGCGTCAGACCCCAGCCCCCGTACCAGTCCATCGGGTTCGGACAGGTGCCGTCGCAGTCCCCGAATGGGTTGTCGAACGTCTCGCACTGAATGCCGGGCGGCACGTCGGGCACCGTACCGTCGCGGCGGGTGCCGATGTAGTTGTTGTCGATCTCGACATTGGAGGTCGCGCTCTCGATCACGATCGCACTGGTCGCCGCGCCGGCGAAGCGTGACTCCGTGATGTGCGCGTTGTCCACGTTCAGCCGCACCGTCACGCCGGTTGGGCCGGCGAGGTCGTTTGCATCGGTCACCGGATCGACGAAGACGATGTCGTCGCCATCGCGACTCAGACCCCAGGTGTTCTGGCGGAAGACGACGTCGTTCTCCTTGAACACGACGCCACCACCGCCGAAGAACCCGAGGCGACGGAACACGATCTGCTCCATCTCCACCTCGAGAGACGACTCCGTGTCCACGTAGATCCGGGGGCCGTTGCCCGCGATGGTGAGGCCGCAGATCGTGATCTTTCCTTCGATGTCGGTCAGGCCCTGCGGCTTCAACCGGAAGTGATCCGCAGCGCTCGACCCTGAGTCGACGGGCAACGTCCACTGATCGTTGATCACATCGTACTGCCCGTCGTCGCCGTCGGCGTTGGTGCCGTTCAGACCGGTGAAATTGATCAGGTACGACAGGTCCTTGATGGACGTGTCGGAGCTCGACGCCATCGCTCCCGCCTGGCGAATCGCTCGGCGGAGGGTGCACTTACCGTCCGCAGCCGGGAAGAACAGCCCGCTAGTGCACGGCATGTCGCCGGAAGCACAGTAGTCACACGTAGAGCCAGAGCTGTCCGGCGTGTTGTCCAACGCCCAATCGACGGTGATCACCTGGTCGAACGAGCCCGGCGTACAGCTGTCGATCTGCGCCTCGGCTGTACCTCCCAAGGCGATCCACAGGATGGCGAATCCACTCGCCAAACAGAGTGCTCTCCCCCAACGACTCATTCGTCCCCCCCTTCAACCCAGCTCTATAAGAATTGCCGATAGTACCCGATGCGCCAAGCGCTCTACGCTCGCCTCACCTTCTATGGCGCAATCGGGCCCTGGAGCAGGCCACGCCCTGACAATTGATCGACTAAAGCGCCTGGCGGGCGAGCTCCAAGTCGACCGGGTCGACCAGGGCGTGGGTCGAGAATCGCTCGAGCGATTCTCTGAGCAATCGGCTGCCCTCGACCGCCGCGCCGGATAGCACGAGCGCTCGCCCGAGGGCGAGGCTCGTGCAGGCGACGATTGGGGCTGGAGCGTTCTCCGCCTCCGAGAGCACCGCCCAGGCGGATCGAAGCTCGACAAGTGACTCGTCGACCCGCCCGGCATCGAGCAGAATCGCGCCGTGCCGGCCGCGGCACCCGGCGAGCACGAGGTCGCGAGAGTTGTCGCCCACGCTCTCGCCGATCAGCTCGAGGCTCTGCCCGGACCGGTCGAGGGCGTCCTCGAAGAGCCCCAGTCGAGCGAGGGCGAGTGCCATTCGACTAATCGCCCGGGCCCGAGAGCGGCCCTGGCTGAGACCCGTCACCGAGCGCTCGAAATAGTCGAGGGCGCGCTCGTGGTCTCCACGCAGGTGATGACTCCAGGCCAGATGCCCCGCCGCGGCAGCCGCCTGATGCGCACCGTCGCCCCCGGCCGCGCTCGCCATCTCGAACGCCGTTTCGAAAGCGGCGTGCGCCTCGCCAGAACGACCGAGTTCACCGAGCGCCACGCCGCGGTGGTCGTGGAGGACGGCGGCAAATACCGACTCAGCGCCGAAGGTCGCATCCGCCCTCGGAATCAGCTCGTCGAGCATTTCGAGTCGCTCGCTGGGCGATTCGAGCTGCGAGGCGACGCTTCCGGCGACGGTGATCGAATAGGGATGGTTCGCCTCGACCAGCTGCTCCAACATGGTGGCCGTCTCTCGAAACAGCTCGAGCGCCCGCTGCCGGTTGCCGAGATCTGCGTGGAGCCGGGCCAAACCGTTGAGCGTCGAGCCGATCCCCAGGCTCGGGCTCGGCAGGATCTCTCGGCGAATCTCGAGCGCCCGTTCGAGTAGTGGGAGCGCTTCGGTGGGCTCGAGGTAGCGCGCCAGATCCGTCATCACCTGGGCGACGTCGGTGTGCATCTCGCCGAACCGATCGCGATGCCACTCGAGTGACCGTCGCATCTGCTCGCGCCCAACCTCGAACTCACCCATCTGAAGGTTCTGTAGCGCCAGGGAGTGGAACACCTGCTGACCGAAGACCGTGTCGGCCTCACCAATCTGCTGCTCGAGCGCCCAGGATCTCTCGAAGAGTTCCTTGGCGAGCCTCTTCTCCCCCCGCACGGCACGCATCTCTCCCAGCGCAAACAGTAGGCGCGCCTGAACCCCAGGTCGCTCCGCCATCGACTCGGCGGTCTCTGCCGCGCTTTCGAGAAAGACATCAAAGGAGATCGCTTCCCCTTGGGTGGTATCGGGTGCGGCCGTCTTGAAGAGGTCCACCAGGCTCTGCGTGACCGCCTCCGAACGCTCTTGCTCGACCGCCAGTCGATCTCGCTCCGTCCGCAACAGCTCCGCCTGGACCACTGCGTTCACGCTGAAGGCGCCGACCAACAGCAGCCCGAGAAGCCCAGCGACGCTTGCCGCCCGGTTGCGCCCGACGAACCGACGAATGCGATAGGCCACCGAGTCGGCGTGGGCTCGCACCGGTTCACCTCGGAGGTAGCTGCCGACGTCCTGGGCCAGCTGAGCCGCCGATTCATACCGGCGTTCGGGCTCCTTGCGCAGTGCCATCAGCGCCACGCGTTCGAGGTCACCACGCAGCTCCCGTTGGAGCGCCCGCACCTGGGTGCGACGCAGCCCGGCAATCGTCACAGCGGGCAGATGGTCGGTGCGGCCGGGCGCCAAGGCGCGTTCCGTCGTGGAGCCGAGCGCATCCCCGAGCCGCCGAGGGGCCGTCTCGCGCAGCGCCAGCTCGAGCTCGATCGGCGACGAGCCGGTCACTCGGTAGGGAAAGCGCCCCACCACCAACTCGTACAGGAGAAGCCCGAGCGCGTAGACGTCGGTCGCGGTGGTCACCGATTCCCCGCGCAGCTGCTCTGGCGCCGCGTGGAGCGGCGTCAACATTCGCAGTTCGGTTCGGGTCATCGACGCCTCGACACCGAGCGCGTCGGGCTCGAGGAGTTTGGCGATGCCAAAATCGAGGAGCTGAACCCGCCCGTCGCCGTCCACCAGGATGTTGGACGGCTTGAGATCACGGTGGACGATCAGGTGCCGATGAGCGTAGGCCACCGCCTCACAGACTTCGACGAACAGTCCGAGGCGACGTTCCAGAGGTAGGCGCTCGCGATCGCAGTAGGCGGCAATCGGAACGCCGTCGACGTACTGCATGACCAGGTACGGCAACCCCTGGTCGGTCATGCCGCCGTCGAGCAACGTTGCGATGTTCGGATGCTGAAGGCGCGCCAGAATCTGGCGCTCGATCCGGAATCGATCGAGCGTGTCCGCAGTGAGCCAACCGCCCCGCACCATCTTGATCGCGACACTCTGCTCGTACTCGTGATCGACTCGCTCCGCCCGGTAGACGAGGCCCATGCCGCCGTGACCGATGGGTTCCACCAGCCGATACGGTCCGAGTTTGGCGCCCAACATCGGATCGAACGAGGCCTGGTCCCCCACGGAAGCCAGCTTGCTTTCGAGCGGCGAGCTGTCGGAGCTCCCGTGCGCCGCGAGCATCGCCTCGACCTCGACGCGAAGTTCGGGGTCGTCCGAACAGCGGCAATCGAGGAGCGCACCGCGCTCCTCGGGCTCGAGTTCGAGCGCCTCGACGAAGAGAGTCTCGAGCCTCTCCCAGTCGGAGGCCGAGCCGCTCAGATCGTCGCCTCCTCGAGTGCAGCCAGCCCTCCAGGGCTACTCGCCGCGACCTCTTTGCGTAGCCACGCCCGGGCCGCGATCCATCGGCGTTGCACGGTCTTCGACGAGACGTCCATCAGCTCAGCGCACTCCTCTACGGTGAGTCCCGCGAAGAATCGATGTTGCACCACCGCCGCGCCTTCGGGATTGATCTGCTCCAACCGCTGGAGCGCCTCGTCGAGCGCCAAGACTTCCTGTGCCTCTTCATCGGAGAGGAACTCCTCCACCTCCTCGAACGGCACGGGCGCCACTCCGCCACCTCGCTTCTGAGCGTTCCTTGCGCGCGCATAGTCGATCAGGACGCGTCGCATGACGTTGCCCGCGATGGCGAGGAACGAGCCGCGATCTCCCGCGTTCAATCGACGCTCGCGCTGCAGGCGCAGGTACGCCTCGTTGACGAGGGCGGTCGTGTTCAGAGTGTGGTGCCCGCGCTCTCCGCGTAGACGACTCCGCGCGATCGAGCGCAGCTCGGAGTAGAGCAGCGGCACGAGCTCGTCCATCGCAGCGGCGTCTCCGCGTTGCAGGTCGCGCAACCAGCGCGTCACATCTCCGCTGCCGTTCACGGCAGCGAGCACCCAGACATCAGAAGCATGGCTCGACCGAGTCTACCGAAGGGATCGATCCACCTCCGGCATTGCCGGCCGTCGCGAGCCCTCGCGGTACGAATCCAAAGTCACGAGACGAACCGGCGTGTTCTTCCCGCCGCCGGCCGTCCGGACCCAGGCGTGAACAACGCGCCTACTCCACCAGATGCCACTCGGTCTGGCGCCCCGCCAGGTACCAGACCGTCTCGCCATCGAAGACCGCACTCTGCTCCAGCTTGATCTGGACGTGCTGACCCTCCCACTCGGGCACCGCGACCTTGACGTTGCCCTCGATCGCATAGCCGGTGTTGGCGAAGAGCCTCCAGTCGCCCCGATCCGGAGTCGGTCCTTGGTTGTCCCACATACCGATCGTCGGGCCCGGCGCGTGGCCGAAGTGGCCGAGAGGATGGGTGTAGGTGCTCGACGCGATGCCCTCCGCCTCGGCCTGCGCGATGGTTGCGGCCAGGATCTCGTTGCCGGTGCGCCCGGTCACGTAGTTGCCCGTCAGGATGTCCTGCCAGCGATTGCCGACCTTTAGCGCATCGACGAGGCCGGCGGGCGGCGCCGTCTCCCCCAAGCGGAGAACATAGCCCATCTCCTGGGTGTCGGTGCAGAGCCTCAGGTAGCAGATTCCGACGTCCGTATGAAGGACGTCGCCGCGTTGGATCGGCACATCGGTGCGACCGCAGAAGGGGCTGTCGGCGTCGCAGTCGTCGCCCGCCCGCTGCAGATTGACGCTGGGCATGAACCAGATCGGCAGAGTCAAATCGGTGAAACGCTGCCGGATGTACCAGGCGACGTCCTGCGTCGTCGTCACTCCGGGAGTGACCACGCGATTCGAGAACGCCTCCGAGATCACGCCTCGCGCCAGCGAAACCACGTGTGGCCAGACGTCGAGCTCGGACTCGTTGCGGGTCTCGAGCCAGCGGATGACCAGGTCCTCGGCGCTCACCAGGCGCTTGGAGAGGTCGGCGCCGAGAGCGTCGACCAACATCTCCTTCAAAGCTGCGGTCAGACCGTCGGCCACCGGCCAGATGCGACTCTGGTTGATTCCGATCCGCTTCGGGTTGCGTTCGCGAATGACGTCGGCCAGGCGCCGCCACTGCTCCGCCAAGTCGCCGCCCTCCCAGGCCGCTTCGTACATCCCGCCCAACGGATAGCGACTGACGGTGAGCCGCTCGACGCCCTCCTCCGGTCCCCGGTCGAAGAAGACCAACATCGTCGTTCGGCGCGCGGCGAAGATCGGCTCAGGAACCAGACGTAGATAGACCGGGTCCTCGGCGTACTCCCGGTTGATCACCAGCCACATGTCGATGTCGGCCTCGCGCATGAGCGTCGGCAGGAGCCCCTCGAGGCGTTCGCGCAGAATTCGATTGGTCGGCGCTACCCGGTCGCGCTCCTCGAGCACGGAGACGGCCTCGGGCACATAACGCCCCTGGTCCGCTACGGCGGGGTTCCCAACCGGCGCGGCGAGCGCGGCAACCACAAGACTCAGTATCGTTCTGTTTCGCACCATCGACCTCCTCAGTGGTCCTTCACCGTGCCGCCGAACGACGCGGTCCGTTCATAGAGCTCGAGCTGCGCGCCGAGAAGCGTCAGGCGCAGACCCAGCCGGGTGATCAACAAGAGCTGTCCCACGCCGAATGCGAACAGAACAGCCGTCCAACTCGCCTGCCGAGTCCCGGGAGCGAGCCAGTGGTAGGCGTAGAGAGCGATCAGACCGGCACCCCCGATGGCCAGCACCAGAGTCAACGCCCGGAGCGGCTTGCGGACGAGAAATCGCATCGCCCGAAACGCCGCCAAGAGAGCGCTGCGGCGGTCTTCCATGACAATCGCGATCTTTGCGTAGTCGGAGATCATTCGCACGGCCAACAGGAGCAGCAGCACGACGGTGGCCGCCAGCAGGTAGTAGAGCAACACGGTTCGTTCTACCGTCACGTTGCGAGTCCAGTCCTCGAGTGAGCCGAACAGCCACTTCGAGAAGCGGTAGACCAGGTAGTAGAGACCGCCGGTGACTAGAGCGAGACGGGTAAATCGCGCAAAGAACTCACCTCCCAAAGCGAAGAAGCCACGCAGGGTGACCTGTCGACCGCTCTGGAGATAGGCGAGGACTCCGCCGAGCAGGAGCGCCCAGAACAGTCCGTAAAGGAGCCCGGCCGCCACCAGCCCCGGCTCGGCGTCGAAGAGTCGGCCGGTGAACCAGAGCTCGAGATTGTCGAGGAACGCGCCGACTCCGACGTGGCTCGGCGAGAGGGTTCCGGCCACACCGCCAGTCGCGGCGTCAAACTCCGACTGCCAAACCAGGTCGAGCCCGTCCAACAGCAGCTGACTGACCCGGCTCGTGCGCACCGAGTCGGCAATCTCCGCACCGACGATGACGGCCAGCGGCAGCGCGAACAGCAGATTGCCCAGCCAGAGCCAGAGCAGTAGACGCCGCGCGCGTCCGACTCGCGCGAGGCCGCCTCGCAGGGTTTGCACCGGACCGAGCATGGTCAAACGAAAGAGGCGAAGGTGGCCAACAGATCCTGCGCCCAGATCATCCACTTGGAGGCCCATTTGACCGCCACCAGGCGAGGCGCCTTCTTGCGGAGTCGGCTGTTGTTGGTGAAGTTGGTGTCCAGGAGCAAGACCCGATCGGGGTCGACCTCCGCATAGGAGAGTTTCGAAGCGCCGTCCTCGGAGATGAGGTGCCATCGATACTGTCCGTCCCACCGCCGGCGAACCTCACTCCCGTCCTCGAAGACGAGAAGTACCTCGACCGGGAAGCGCCCCTCCCCGAGCCGCCGCACGACGACCTCGTTCCGGTAGGTGGTCTCCTCCTCCGCGTCGCCACCGTCGCGCAGCTCCAGTCCATCGTCCCCCTCGAACCATCCCTTCGGCTTCACCGGAGTGCTCTTGACCGACTGCACCGCATAGTCGAAGCGAACGTCGTCGTAGAAGACCTGTTCGAAGTAGCTGTCGAGCCCGGCCTCGTCGCTGACCTCTTCAAACTCGGCGAAGAAGTCCTCAGGCTTCGGGTGAGCAAATCGCCAGCGTTCGAAGAAGGCGGCCATCGCCGGCTGCAGACGATCCCATCCGATGTGGTTTTCGATCGTCGCCAACCAGATGGCGGTCTTGCTATAGGAGATGTTGCCCACGGTCCCGGGGTGAGACCGCCAGGTCGGCTGTGCGGGAACGTCCGTGCTGGCGTTTGCCCGGTAGCGGGCGAGGCGGCCGCTGGTGATGCCGCGCACCTCGTGAAGCTCTGGGAAGAGGAGCGGAAAGAAACCGCTACCGCGCGTGCCAGGCGGTCGGAAGTAGCGTTTGACAAACGCCGAGCCGCCATAGGTCTCGAACATCACTCGCGCCGTGCTGTAGGTGTTCAGCCCTTCGTCGAGCCAAGCCGAGGTGAACTCGTCGTTGCCGACCAGGCCGTACCAGAACTGATGTCCCGCCTCGTGTACGGTGACGCCTTCGGGGCGACCGCCGCCAAACGGGTTGTAGAGGCGGGTGCCACAGGTGAAGAGCGTCGGGTACTCCATGCCGCCAGACCCACTGCCGTAGGCGGGGTCGACCATCGTCACATGGCCGTAGGGGTAGGGGCCGTACCAACGACCGTAGAGTTCGAGAGTTGCACTCGTCGCATGGAAATGGCGCTCCGCCTGACGCAGATGCTCGGGCTGAATGAGGAGTCGCATCTCCACCGGCGGCAGCCCCTCGACCTCAAAACGCCGGGTGAGTTCGACGTAGTCGGGGCTGGTCGTCCAGGCGAAGCCGTGGACATCGTCCTCGTGGTAGCGATGGGTCTCGGTACCGTCGCCGTTGTCGCGCCGGTCCACTTCGCTTCCGGTCGCACCGACGACCCAGCCCGCCGGCACCGTCAGCTGAACGTCATAGCTACCGTAGTCCGAGTAGAACTCGGTCGCCGCGTGAAACTGGTGATTGTTCCAGCCGTCGCCCTCGAAGACCCCGAGCTTCGGGAACCAGTGGGCGATGAAGTAGAACTCTCCTCGGTAGCCCGTGCGCGCAAACGTACGTGGCACCTTCGACTGCCACTCGATGTCGACCGAAATCGACTCGCCCGGCGCTACGGCCTCCGGTAGCGTCGCGACCAGCACTGTCCGATCGTCGACGTTGCCGTCGTCGGGGGCGGCGAAACGCGTTGGGAGATCCTGCCCACCGGTGAGCCGCATCGAGTTCACTTCGAGGTAACCCCAGTCGTCGTCCTGCACGTCGCTGCCGAGGCTGCTCCGCCCTCGATAGCGGTCCTCGAGCAGCCAGGTGCTCTGATCGTTTCGCCACCCGTTCCAATACAGGTGGAACCAGAGTTCGTCGGTCGGCAGCTCCTGAAGATTGCGCCAGGTCAGGGTCAGCCGACCGGTCACCAGGCGCGTCGACGGATCCAACGTCGCCTCGATCTCATAGGACGCGTTGCGCGGCGACACGGATAGCTCCTGCGCCGCCGCGAACGTCCCCGAGAGGACGATCCACGACGCGACGAGCACCTGTCGCCGGAGCACCGCCCGGCCCCAGCCTCTGGAACGCATCCGCGGATTCTAGCCTCTCCCGGCCGTCGCAGGTGGCGCCCCCGCCGTGTATTCTCCCGCCGGGACATGCGCATTCGAGCGACCCTCGCCCTGGCCACGACACTTTGCCTGACGCTCGGCTGCGCCGGGTCGCCCCTCGACGAGACGGCGAGAGCCGCGCTCGAAGACGACAGCGGCTACCCGTCGCCAGAACCGGAGTTCGCAAAGATCTGCACGACGCTGCGCGAGAGTGACGACCCCTTCTACGGCGAGGCTCGCGAACGAGCACTGCGCGAGAAGCTCGCCGCGACAACCCGTGGAACGACCGACGCGATCGCCACCGAGGCGCTGCTCGGCCGTGAGCTGCTGAAGCTGGGGCGAGTCGACGAAGCCATCGGCCACCTGGCGCGCGCGGCGTCGGAGCCGGGTACCCGCCGACTGAACGCGGCGATCCGCCTCGACATGAACGTCTACCTCGGGCTCGCCTATCTGCAGGCCGCCGAGGACCAGAACTGCCTGCTCCACCACAGCGCCGCCAGCTGCATCCTGCCGCTCGAGGGCCCTGGTGTCCACGCGCTCCCCGAACTGGCGCGACAGGCCGGAGACACGTTCCTCGAGATCGCGGAGAGTCACCCCAAGGCGCTCCAGACGCTCTGGCTCCTGAATCTGGCTCGCATGGCCTCGGGCGACTACCCTGACGGTGTACCGCAGAGATTCCGCGTCCCTCCGAGCGCACTCTCCAGCTCGTCGGCCTTCCCGCGTTGGATCGATCGGGCGCCGGCGCTTGGTGTTGCGACGGACGACCTCGCGGGCGGTGCGGTGATGGACGACTTCGACGGTGACGGCCACCTCGATCTAATCACTTCGACCTGGGACCCGTGCGACAGTCTCAGAGCGTTCCGGAACGACGGCGCCGGCGGCTTCGAAGACGTCACCGCCGCCTGGCGCCTCGACGAGCAGTTCGGTGGGCTCAATCTGATGCACGCGGACTTCGACGGCGACGGCCGCCTCGACCTGTTCGTTCTGCGCGGCGCGTGGATGGGTCCACGCGGCCGCATTCGCAACTCGCTGCTCAGGAATCTCCCGACAGAAGATGGACCTCGCTTCGTGGACGTGACGCAGCAGGCCGGCCTCGCGGAGCCCGCCTACCCCACCCAGACGGCGGCGTGGGCCGACTACGACCTCGACGGTGACCTCGATCTCTACGTGGGCAACGAGGACCCCGACGGTAGCTCCTACCCCTCTCAGCTCTTCCGCAACGAGGGTGACGGTACGTTCACGGACGTCAGCCTTGCCGCGGGTGTCACCAACCGCCGCTACGCCAAAGGGGTGACCTGGGGCGACTTCGACGACGACGGCGATCCGGATCTCTACGTCTCGAACATCGGCCCGAACCGCCTCTACCGGAACCTGGGCGACGGCACCTTCGAAGACGTCGCACAGGAGCTCGGCGTCACCGAGCCCAGCGGCCGCAGCTTCGCAAGCTGGTTCTTCGACTACGACAACGACGGCGACCTCGACCTGCTGGCGCTCGATTACGAAAGCCCCGTACCCGCGGTGGCGGCGCACTACTTCGGCCTGCGACCGGTTCCAAACCGCCCGCGCCTCTACCAGAACGAGGGCGGTCGCTTCGAAGACGTCGCCGAGAGCGTCGGACTGGGGCGCGCGCTCCTACCGATGGGAGCCAACTACGGCGACCTCGACGCCGACGGCTTCCCGGACATCTACCTCGGAACCGGCGAGCCCGGCTTCGAAACGGTCATGCCCAACGTGATGTTCCGCAACCAGCGGGGCTCGACGTTCACGGACGTCACCATGGCCGGCGGCTTCGGTCATCTACAGAAGGGCCACGGCATCGCCTTCGGCGACCTCGACCACGACGGCGATCAGGACCTCCTCCATCAGCTGGGCGGTTTCTTCCCGGGCGACTCCTATGCCAACGCGGTGTTCGAGAATCCGACCCAGGGCGCTTCGTGGGTCACGCTGCTCCTCGAAGGCACGAAGGCCAACCGCTTCGGGGTGGGGGCCCGGATCGAGGTGCGCATCCTCGAACGCGGGTACGAGCGTTCGATCCACACGCTGGTCGGCTCGGGCGGGTCGTTTGGCGGCTCGAGCTACCGTCAAGAGATCGGGCTCGGTCACGCCGAGCGGATCGAAGAGATTCGGGTCCTCTGGCCAGGGCAGACCGAGCCGGCCGTCTATCGCGACGTCGACCTGAACACCACCTATCGTGTGCGTCAGGGCGCCGGCCGACTCGAACCGTCGGAGCTCGAGGCGTTTCAGCTCGGTGGCGGGCAGCACGACTCTCCGGACTCGTAGAGCCGGAGCGTCGCCGACAGCCGGGCGCGGTACTCCGGGTTGGCCGGGTAGTCGTCACCCTTCGGTCGATCCTCGAACTCGATCAACCGTTGCTGAATCTCGACGGCGTCACTGAAACGACCGGCCTCGGCGAGCGCCATCGCCAACGTCTCCAGGAAGAGAGGCGACTCGCGCAACCCGAGCTCTCGGAGAATCTCGAGAGCCCGCTCACCATCGCGCAGCGACCGGTCCGTCGCGCTCGAGAGGAGCTCGGCAAGGCGCAACGAGAGCATCTCCGAGCGAGGCAGGAGCCGGGCCGAGGACTCGAGGGCGGCGACCGCTTCGGCCTCGCGGCCGAGCGCCGTGAGACTTGCGGCCACGCCGACATGTGCTGCGGGCTCCGGCGAGCGCTCCGTGGCGAGACGGTAGGTCTCGAGGGCTTCGTCCGTTCTTCCCGACTGGAAGAGCGCGGTGGCCAGGTAGAGCAGGACGCCGTCACGGCCGGGGTCGAGCTCGAGCACGCGCTCGTAGGCGGCCACGGCCTCGGCGTGTCGACCCAGGTAGGAGAGGGTGCCCGCCCGGTTATGGACCGCCTCGACCAGATCGGGCTTGACCTCGATCGCCGCGTCATAGTGCGCCAACGCTTCGGTGTGCTCACCCCGGAAGCTCGCCATGTTCGCGATGCTCAGCTCCGCAGCCGCACGCTGGGCCGGCTGGAGATCGAACTCGAGTGCCGCTCGGTACTGCTCGACAGCCTCCTCGTGGCGCCTCGCGCCCTGGAGAACCGCGCCGAGTTGCAGCCTCGCCAAGCCATCTCCCGGCTCGATCTGCACCAGGCGCTCGAGATCGGAGAGCGCCGTCTCGTTATCGCCCAGGGCTAGGCTCGCGTCGATCCTGCCGCGGAGCGCACCGGTGTGATCGGGCTGGTCCGCGAGCACCGTTTCGAACCCCTGCCGGGCCTCGGCTGCGTCGTCCGGCAGACGAAGGCTCGCGAGCATCACACGGGCTGACGGATCGCTGGGATCCAACTTGACAGCCTTCTCGAGCTGTTCGCGCGCCTCTTCGTTACGTCCCGCCCTGGCCAGCACGAGGCCCAGGTTCGTTCGGGCGGCAATGTTCTCGGGCTCCGCCTCGACCGCGGCCTGGTATTCCACCAGCGCCTCGGCCAGCTGCCCCTGTGAGAGCGCCACGCCGCCGCGGGCGAGCCGCACGCCGGCCCCGACCGCAAGCTGGTCGAGCGCCGCGACTCGCGGGTCGTCGAAACGCACCTGACCGTTGCCGGCGAGCGCCGCGTGCCGCTCGGCCTCCTCCACTCGGCCGAAGGCACGAAGGCTCTGTGCTAGCTGGTAGTGGATCGACGTCGCCTGCGGCTGCAGTTCGAGCGCCCCCTCGAGATGAGCGACAGCCTCGTCGTGGCGCCCAGCCTGCGCCTCCAGACCACCGAGCCCCCGAAGGGCGGCCGCCGCGCGCGGAGAACCGTCGAGCACCTGGCGGTAGGCGGCCGCCGCCTCTCCGGCGCGGCCGAGTTGCGCGAGGACATCCGCTCGGCGCTGCAACCCTGCGAGGTCGCCGGGTCGCCGTTCGACGAATCGATCGAAGCTCGCTGCGGCCGCTTCGAGATCGCCGCCGACCTGCTGTAAGAAACCGAGATAGTAGCTCCAGTCACCGTCCGGATCTCGACGCTCCGCCTCGAGATAGCAGATTTCCGCCTCGACGTTGAGGTCGTAGGCGTGGTAGAGCCGGCCGAGCTCGCCGATCGCCGCGGCGCTCTCGGCGCCGCCGAGGCCTTCGGCCAGTCGAGCCTCGAGCTCCTGTCCAGCGACCTCCAGCTGCCGACTCACAACCGAGCCGAGCGAAGTCAGATCGGGACGCGGTACGTCGAAGACGGAGGCGGCGTCCTCGACGGGCGCGCAGGCGATCCACAGAGCGAGGACGACAAAGACTCGCGGCACTCTCACCTGTCGAGCATACCGGCCGTGCCGTCTACTCCACTCTGGTGCGGACACGGAACTGCTACCATCAATTCGAGGGTGCCGAAGCGAACGGTGGCTGCGCGCCACCGGAACGCCTCCTATGAGCGCAGTCCCCCAACTCCAACCCGAACAGCAACGCCTTCTCGGCCGTGCGGTCGAACTCGCTGCCGAGTCCGAACCGGCACGCCTGGCCGAGGAGCACCCGCTTCTGCGCGACCCCGCCGTGGTGCAGGCGCTGTGCGACGAGGCCACCAAACTCGTGCGGGTCGACGTTCGCAAGGCCGAGCGGGTCGCCGAGCTCTCGAGCGAGCTCGCAGATTCGCTCGCCGATCCATTCCTCCGCGGGCGGAGCCGCCGGGCGCGCGCCAACGTGCTGCACGTGCGAGGTGAGTTCGAGGCCGCGCTCGGCCAGTACGAAGAAGCGATCCGCCTGTTCGAGGAGTTGGGCCTCGAGCTCGAGGTCGGCATCACACGCAGTACGGCTCTACAGACCCTCGCCTACGTCGGTCAACACGACCGCTCGTTCGATTGGGCGGACCGGGCGCGCCAGACCTTCGAGGAGCAACGAGACGAGCTCCGCCTCGGGCGGCTGGACCTGAACCTCGGCAACATCGTCTACCGGCAAGAGCGATTCGAGGAGGCGCGCAAGCTCATGGAGCGAGCCTACGACCGTTTGCTGACGGTCGGCGGCCCCGCTGACGTCGCGCACTGCCTGCGCAACCTGGCCACCGTTCACATCGGGCTGAAGAACTTTCGGGAGGCTGAGGACGTCTACTCTCGAGCTCGGGCCTACTGCGAGAAGGAGGACCTGCCGCTCCTCCTCGGCGAGGTCGAGTACAACATCGCCTACCTCTACTACCTGCGCGGCGACTATCCGACCGCGCTCGAGCTCTACCGCCGCACGCGCGAGCGCTGCGAAGCGACCGGCGAGATCTACCACCGGGCTCTGTGCGACCTCGACGAGGCCGAGATGTACCTGGAGCTCAACCTCGTCGACGAAGCGCTGCGCTCGACCGATGCCGCTTACCGTAGCTTCGATCAGCTCGGCATGCGCTACGAGGCGGCCAAGGCGCTCAGCTATCTGGCGATCGCCCGGATTCGCCAGGGCAAGACGATTCTCGGTCTCGACATCTTCGATCGTGCCCGCGACATCTTCGTCGAGGAGCGCAACGAAATCTGGCTGGGCCTGATCGACCTCTACAAAGCGATGGCCCTGGCGCGCGAGGGGCGGCGCTTCGAGGCCGAGGGCCTGCTCAGCGTGGCGCAAGGGGTCTTCGCCGCCGGCGGGCTCGAGTCCAAGATCGCTGCCTCCGAGACGTTGGGCGCCCGGTTGCGGCTGCAGTCGAGCGATCTCGAAGCGGCTCGGAGGCTCTGCAACCGAGCGGTGGCTCGCCTCTCGTCGTTGGAGCTACCGTCGCTCGAGCACCCGGCGCTCTACATTCTGGGTCGCATCGAAGAGGAAGCGGGCAACACCGCGTCCGCGCTCGCCGCCTACGAGGCGTCGCACCACAAGCTGGCGCGGAGCCGCGCCACCTCTCAGGTCGACGAACTCAAGATCCCCCTGCTCCAGAACAATCTCGAGGTCTACGAGAGCCTGGTCAGGTTGCTCGTCGAGGGACAACCGTCCGACGAGGCCGAGTCCGTCTTCGGCTACATGGAAATCGCCAAGGCGCGCAATCTCATCGACCTCCTCTCTTCGCGCGGCATGGCACTCCCCAGCCGCCAGGCCAGGAGCGCCCAGGTGGAGCGCCTCCGTCGGCTGCGTGAGGAACTCAACTGGTACTACCGCAGGATCGACGTTCAGGAGATGGCGCTCGAAGATCCGTCGGCCGAGGAGTTGGAGGAGCTGCGTGGGCAGACGCGGGCGACGGAAGCCGCGCTCGAGGAGAGTCTCCGCGAGGTCGAAATTGCCGACCCCGAGTTCGCCTCTCTCCAAACCGCGAGCGCCGCCAGCCCCGACGAGATCGTAAAGTCGCTACCCGCCGACGCAGCTCTGATCGAGTTCTACTGCGCACGCGGCACGATCTACGCCTGTACGCTGAGCGACCGCCACGGACTCCAGGTGGTCCCGGTCACCCTCGAGTCGCGGGCTCTCGACCTCCAACGCCGGCTGGCAGACCAGCTGCTCAAGTTCCGGCTCGGCGCCGAGCACGTCGAGCGGCATGCCGAGGGGATTCAGCACGCGACCGACGAGATTTTGCACGACCTCTACGAAGAGCTGGTCGCGCCGCTCGAGCAACAGATGGCGGACCTCTCTCAGCTGGTCGTCGTGCCGCACGGATCGTTACACTGGCTACCGTTCCCCGCACTCCACGATGGCACCGGCTACCTGGTGGACCGGTTCGCCGTCACCTACGCACCGACGGCGACCGTCTTCCACCATAGTCAGAACCGCGCGGCTCCCGAGGCCTTTGGGCACCTCTTCGTGGCCACCAACGACGAAGCCGCCGTCGAGGCGCGCTCGTTGGCTGGCGAGATCGGCCCCAGCCGCGTGCTGCTGGGCTCAGAGGCGACGGCGGGCGCGCTCCGCGAGTTCGCCGACGGCTGCAAGGTGCTCCATCTCGCGACCACCGCCGACTATCGCAGCGACAACCCGATGTTCTCGGCGCTGCAGCTGGCGGACGGCTCGCTCAGCCTCTTCGATCTGTGCGGCCTCAAGCTCAACGTAGAGCTGGCCGTCTTGAGCGGTTGCGGTCGTGGCCATGCGGCTCCGAGCGGCGGAGACGAATGGCTGGGACTCGCCCGCGGACTGCTCTACGCCGGCGCGCGCTCAGCACTGCTCTCCCTGTGGAACCCGTCGGCCGTCCACCGAACCGAACTGCTCGAAGGCTTCTACCGCCGCCTGAGCAGCGCGGCGACTCGGAGCGAAGCGCTCCGCCAGGCGATGCTCGACGTCAAGGAACAGCAGGGGCACCCGTTCTACTGGGCCTCGTTCGCTCTGATCGGACACTGCGGCCCGATCGAACTCTGACCTGGTCGGCCAAACGGCCGCTTAGGCGGCTGAGGGCGTCAGCTTCTCGACGCTTTCGAGTTCCGCTTCGGCAAGCTCGATGAACAGATCGACGATCTGGCGATCGAACTGGGAGCCCGAGCTTTCTCTCAGCCGGCGAAACGCCTCCTCGACGCCGAGTCCGTCCCGATACGAGCGGTTCGAGAGCATCGCGTCGAAGGCATCAACCACCGCAACGATTCGGGCTCCGAGGGGAATCTGCTCCTCGACCAGGCCGCCCGGATAGCCGTTGCCGTTCATGTGCTCGTGGTGGTGCAACACGAGCAGACTGGTCGCTTCGAGCGACGGAATCTTGCGCAGGATCGCCCAGCCGTACTCGGGGTGCTTCTTGACGATCTCGTACTCCTCGTCGGTCAGGCGGCCAGGCTTCTGCAGAACCTCCTCGGGGACACCGATCTTGCCGATATCGTGCAGAAGAGAGGCGTTTTCGATGTCGCGGAGCTCGCTCGGCGCGAGGTCGAGCTGCTCGCCGACACGCACCGCCCACTCGGCCAGTCGAGAGGCGTGCAGTCCGGTCTTGAGATCTTTGAGGTCCAGCAACATCGAGAGCGCGCAGACCGCCGCGTTCTCGGTGTCGATCAGCCGCTGCTCCAGCCGCTTGATCTCCATCCGGCGGGCGGGTACAGCCGCGCCGGTCGTCGGGTTCAGCGTTCTCGCTTCTCGCCGGTCGAGGAGGGACACAGGATGTTCGATCATGGCAAGTACTCCCGCAGCAACGAGGATGCCAGCCGTTTTTTTCCCCCGAGCTGGCGCCCTCGAGAGCGTCCGACCCCGAGAACAAAGGCGATCTCCGAGATCCCTCTGTGACCCGCGGCCGGGCCTCAGCTCTGAATTGTGGCGGATGATTTTACAATACCGGCGCGATCCGCCGAAAAACCGGCGGTCGTGTACAGCGTGATCGGGGCAAAATCCGCCGGCCTCTTGCCCGCTACTGGCCTCTCTCCGAACGCGCCAGCAGCTCGGCGGGTGACGGCATCTTGGGTACCGCAGCCACACCGACCAAGGCCTCGAGCGCCGAGCGACTCGCCGTCTGAGCGGCGTCTGAACCCGCGCGTCGGGCCTCCAAGTAGGCCACGACCGTGTCGAACAGTGCGCTCCGAAGGGCGCGGCGATCGCCGGTCGATCCGTCTCGAGCGGCTGCGGCCAGCTCGATCGCTCGCTCGGTCTCCCCGGAGAGGTCGAGAACCAGGGCTCGATAGAGCTCGGTGAGCTGCTCCCAGACCGGATCTCCGCTCTCCCGGAAGGTCGAGCGCGCGAGCTCGAGTGTGGCAAGGCTATCTTCGAAATCGTCGTGACAGCCGGCGACGATCGCGAGATGGATCCTCGCGCGCCCCGCCTCCTGCCCCACGCCCAAGCGCTCGAACTCCTTGAGCGAACGCTTCGCATGCAGCTTCGCCTCGTCCAGCTCGCGCATGTCGAGGTGCACCTCCGACTGGTCGAGATCGCAGAGCGCCGCGTGGAAGGGGTCTCCCCACTCCCGGAACTGGGCGCGCGTCTTCTCGTACATCGAAAGCGCTTCGTCGTACTCACCGCGCATCAGGTGAACGTAGGCGATGTTGTAGTCGGACTCGAGAACCAGCCGAGGGAATCGATGCCGCTCGGCGAAGTTCCGCGCCCGTTCGTGAACGTCCAGAGCGAGCTCCAGATTACGGAGCCCAACGTGACAGACCAGCATGTTGCGCAGCGTCACGGCGACGTCCTGCGACGTGCCCTGAGCACGGAGCCGTTCGTAGGCCCGCAAGCTGAGGCGCAAGGCGCCTTCGAAGTCGTGCTGACGATGGAGGACGACAGCCGCGTTGGCGTCGAGACGAGCCAAGCGGACCCGGTCGCCCATCTTCGTGAAGAGCTCTCGCGCCTGCTCTCCCCAGTCGTTCGCCTGTTCGAACTGCCCCAACATCGACAGCACGTGCAGTGCACAGCTGCGCGTGATCGCGGCTTGGACGGTCTCGCCGGCCTCTTCGTAGTGCCCAACCGAGTTGGCGTACGCTTCGCACGCCTCACCATACTCAGCCTGAATGTGATGAAGCTGTGCGTGAGCGCGAGCGGCGCGCGCAGAGGAGACCGGATCGTCGAGGGCTTCCGCAACGCTCGTCGCGGCTTCGACCATCCGGCGAGCCAGCGGCAGGTCCATGCGCAACAGCCCTGCGGCGCGGCGGCAAAAGCTCACCACGACCTGCGGATCGCACAGACTTGGATTCTTGGCTAGATGACGCCTGCGCTCGTCCTCGTCCAGTTCGGCGAGATGCAACGCGTCGTCGACCGAAACCGGTGTCGCGTCGACATCGGCAAATCGGACGATCTGCGTCGTCTCCTGCGCCCTCGAGCGTCCGGTCGCGGCTGTTGCTCGAATCGTCATACCGGGTCGTCCTTCCCCTCCGCGTGCTCACTCATCACGGTCGGCTACAACGCAACGCTCGTGCCGACATCGACGCCCGGAGAGTAAACGCCAGAAACAATGGACTTAGGCAGATATCGAGATCTTCGAACCTCCGCCTGTATCTGAGAAAAGCGGCGATCCTCGCCAAAATTTTGGCGCCTGAGCCGAACTACCGGTGGATCACCAGGTACCGCCCGGCAGGGACGGACAGAAACCGCTGGGATCGCCCGGCGGCGTTCACCTCCATATCCACCCGCGAAACGCCCCCCGCCAGGGTCAGGGAGACTCGGGAATCACGCGCGGACGCATAACTGCCGGCCGTACGACTGCGCGCACTCGAGGTGCCCTCTGGCGTCGAGACCGAAACTCGGCTGCCCGTCTGAACGATCGCGCCGATCCAGGCACTAGACCCCGGCGACGGATCGACCAACACCTCGGCAGGGCCCCGGTTGTTGGTCACCACGAGCTCGAGGTCGCCGTCGCCGTCCAGGTCGCCAGGCGCCACACCGCGCCCCACCAACCTTTTCGAGAAGCTGCTGCCCGCGATCGGAGTTGCATCTTCGAAGGTGGCTCCCCCGAGGCCGCGCAAGAGCTGCTTCGGCTGCGGTAGAGAGCCCCGGACGGCACCGTTGACAGAGACCACGTCGAGCCAGCCATCAGCGTCGACGTCGACCCAAGCGACACCAAAACCGGTCCATGGCACAGACGAGGCCGCCAGCCGGGTGGCGCGCGAGACGTCGGTGAAGCTCCCCTTGCCCTCGTTGCGATAGAGCGTTGTCGTCTCGCCGGTCAGGTGAGTGAGAATGAGGTCCTCGTCGCCGTCGCGATCGAAGTCGGCGGCGTCGACCCCCATACTCGCCTGGGGCCGGCCCTCGAAGTCGAGCGCCGCGCCCGCGACCAGGGCACGCTCTTCGAAGCCACCTCCGGTGTTGAACCAGAGATGGTTGGCCTCACCGTCGTTGGCCACATACAGGTCGGTCCGGCCGTCGCCGTCGAAGTCTCCGCTGACTGCGCCCAAGGCCCGCCCGGCCAATCTCAACCCAGCCTCGACGGAAACGTCTTTAAAGCGCCCGTCGCCGAGATTCTTGAAGAGCCGGTCGCGAGCCGCAGGATAGGAGGAGGGACCGCAGTAGTCGCGAGCGCCGGTCGTGCCAAAACACGCCCTATCGACAGAGACCGAGTACTCGAGATAGTTCCCGAGGTAGAGGTCGGGCTTCCGATCACCGTCGTAGTCGAGGAAAGCAGCAGGCACTCCCCAGCCGGCGTCCCCGAGTCCACTGCGCATCGTCTGGTCTTCGAACGTCCCGTCGCCCCGGTTCCGTAGAAAGACGTTCGGGCCGAGCTGGGTGACGTAGAGATCTGGGTCGCCGTCGCCATCCGGGTCGTCGACGGCGACTCCCATGCCGTAGCCCGTTGCAAGGTCTCCGGCCGAATCGGTCCAGTCCACGAAACTCGCACCGTCGTTCCGGAAGAGCCGATCCGACAGCCTCTCTGCCCCGGCTACTGCCGGTCCGAGCGGGCCGCCCTGGACGAAGAAGAGATCGAGGTCTCCGTCGAGGTCGAAGTCGAAGACCGCGAGGCCGGCACCCATCATCTCCGGGAAGAGCCAGTCGCCGGTGGCGCCGTTGACGTGAGTGAACTCCACGCCGAGCTCGAGCGCCCGGTCGACAAAGAGCGGCTCCGAGGGAGCCGCAGCGACGTGCTCCTCGTCGCGCCCCGCGCAAGCGGAGAGCGCCAGCGGAAGCCAGACCAGCCACGGGGCGAAAGTTCGACTGAGCACTCTCGAGCGACCCTATCAACGCCCGATCAGGCAAAAAAAAAGGCGCCGCCCGAAGGCGGCGCCGTGTCGTAGAACGGGTCGTGCAGGCTAGTTCAGCAGCCGCACGCCAAGCTGGATTGTCCTCGGGCTGCCGCCGCCGGAGCGCACGGTGCCATCGAAGTTGAAGATCAGGCTGGTGACCTCAGGACGCTGGAAGTTCTCCTCATCGGTGATGTTGAAGAGGTCGACGATCGGCTGAACCGTCCAGCCTCCGACCTCGAAGTCCTTCGAGACGCGGAAGTCGATGGTCATGAACTCGTTGTCCTTTTCACCCTGGTTCCGCTCGAATACCTGAGCGTTGATGTCGCACGGCGGGTTGCCCGCGCCCGGCGACGGAATGCAGCGCTCGGTCTGCGGAAACGCGGTGACCGGCGAGCCGTCGGGCGCGATGTCCTGCGGCTGGGCGCTCAGGAAGGTGAAGCGAGTATTGAAGTCGATGCCCTTGGGCGCCGTCCAGAGAACCCACGCGTTGAGGCGGTGGTCCTGGTTTCGGTCAGAGAGACCAAACTCGGCGTCGAGGTTGGCCAGACTCGCGTAGCGGAAGGTGAACGGGTCACGCTCGTTGTCGTCGTCCGATTCGTCCTTCGAATACGTGTAGTAGGCCTGCAGCGCAAAGTTGTTGGAGTAGCGCTTGTTGACGCCCACCGTGTAGCCGATGTAGCGGCTCTTGGCGGTCGACTCGACCGACGTGATGTTGCCGACGCCGTTGGTGCCGTCCGCGCCGAGCCCAGTGCTCCACGGCTGGCCGAGCTGCGGGTCGTTTGCGTTGACAAACCGCGTGATGTGGTCCGTCTTCGCGTAGTTGATCTTGAAGAGGAACGAGTAGTCGGGAATCAGCTCCTGCTCCCACGAGATCGCGGTCGACCAGGTGCGTGGCGTCTCCCAATCCTTGTCGTAGACCGTGATGTCGGGACCGAACGGCTCGCCTGCGTTGGACACGTCGTTGATGTTGGGCCAGTCCGGCAGCAGGAAGCCGATGCCGAGATCGTGGAAGAAACTCGCTCGGAAGAGCGTCTGATTGATGCTGCCGTTGGTGTTCCGCGTGCCGGCCAGGGTTAGCGCCGGAAGACGGGCGTTGAAGATGCCCGAGTTGAAGCGAAGGACAGCGTTGGGTTTGCTCTTCGGAGTCCACGAAAGGGCAAACCGGGGCTGGAACTGGTTGTTGTCATCGGGAATCGTGCCGTCCGACGGAAACTCCTGCGGCCCCAGCGGCGTGTCTCGTGTCTGGCCGATAAACGGCGCAAAGAAGACGTCGCCCGGAGGCGTGATGACGTCGGCGTTGTCCAGCCCTTCCCAACGCAGACCGAAGTCGAGCGTCAGGTTGGCGGTCGGCTGCCAGCTGTCCTGGATGAAGATCGCCGTCTCGGTCTGGTCGATATCCTGGGTACCACCGTCGACCACCGAACTCCCACCGACGCCAGCCGCCTGGAGATAGAGCAGCAGCGGACCGGCGGTACCGCCGTTGGCCGAGCAGTCGCCGTTGGTGTTCGACGTGCCGTCGTTGCACTCGACGTAGCTCGAGCCAAAGTTGACGTAGTTCTGGAAGCCCTGGAACGAGCTGAAGATGTAGCGGCTGTTGGCGAAACCGATGAAGATCTGCGACGACGTGACCTCGTTGAGCTCGACGCCGGCCTTGATCGAGTGGTTCCCCTTCAGCCAGGAGATGTTGTTGTTGAGCTGAATACGCTCATCGTCGTACTCCACCGGCAGGAAGAACGGCATGCCGATGCGGTAGCCGCCGCCGAAGTCGAAGGCGGTGTCCGGGAACGGCCGGTTCTGGCCGGGAACGTTGGGACCCTCGTACGGACGGGGCCGCCACTCCTTGGCGTACTGGCCGCGGAACTCGTTGAGCAGGGTCGGCGAGATCGTGCTCAAGAGCGTCGTGGTGTAGCCGTGCGCGTAGTCGGTCTCGGTGCCGTTGGCGCTAGCGCCCCACGAGTCGACGTCGAACGTGCCGTTGGCCTGCTCCGAGTAGTGGTAGGCCCAACGACCGGTGAATAGATGGCTCTCATTGATGAGGAAGTCGAACTTCGCCAGATAGGCGTCGCCATCATCCGTACGGGTGATCGGTGCGTTCTCGTTCGGCAGGCCGACGCTAGCGAGGAAGTCGACCACGTCCGGCGCGATACGCGTGGGATCGGTCTGCTTCGTCTCGTCCTTGTTCTGGACATCGGCGGCCAGGAAGAAGAAAGCTCGATCGCTCTTGATCGGACCGCCGAGGGTGAAGCCGAGCTGAGTTCGATCGAACGCAAAGTCCGCCTCACGGCCACCGCTGGGCAGCTTTGGGCTCTCGGACAGAGAGTCGTCCTGGTAGAACGTGTGCCCGGTCCACTTCATGTCGTTGGTACCCGACTTGGTGACGACACTGACAAACCCACCCGAGGAGCGTCCATACTCCGCCGGCGCGCCGTCGGTGATCACCAGAACCTCCTTGACCGCGTCCTGATTGAAGGTGAACGCTGGGCGCTGACCGCCGCGCTGCTCACCGAAGAACGGGTTGTTGAAGTCGGCACCGTCGATCATCACGTTGTTGTTGATGCCCTTCTGCCCGGTGATGGACAGCTCGTCGCCATCGGGGCCCTGCACGATCGTCGCGCCCGGAGTCAGCTTCACGAACTCCAAGAAGTTGCGACCATCGTTGGGAAGGCCTTCGACTGCGGCATCGTCGATCCGCACCTGCCCCTCCGAGCGGGTCGTCTCGATCAGAGGCGCCGCACCGGTGACCACGATCTCCTGCTCTACCTGTGCGATCTGCATCTCGAGCGCGAGGTTGACCTGACCGCCGAGACGAAGCTCGAGCCCTTCGCGCACAAGTGTCGCGAACCCCTCGAGGCCGGCGGTGACACGGTAGGGACCGAGCGGCATGAGCGGCGCCCGGAAGCGGCCGTTGGCGTCCGTCACGGCCACCTTTTCGAAGTTCGTGGCGGTGTTGGTCATCGTGATCGTCACGCCCGGAAGCACCGAACCGGACTCGTCGACCGTTGTTCCCTGGATCAAGCCGGTGGTCGCCTGAGCCTGCGGATAGACCGCCGGCGCCAGCACCAAAAGACACACCGCACCTATCCAGAGGACACGCGTGGATCGAAACATGGGATTCCTCCTGTTTCTAACAACGTTACTCGTGACCCGGTTCGCCGAACTCCCGCACCGAGAACTGAGTCGCTTGTTGGGACATCGCGATCTTACTGTTACACCGTCGCCGTATTCAACCGATTCGACGCCCGAGCGCGGGCGATCCGGCACTGCCGTACGCTATCCTGACGATCACGTCGCGCGCCGCCTCTATCCGATCGCCCGAACCTCCATGAGCCGAATCACCGTAGCGATCCTGGCGGATATCCACGGCAACATGCCCGCGCTCCGCGCCGTACTCGAGGACCTCGAGCGGGTGCGGCCCGACGAGGTGCTCGTGGGAGGCGACCTAGTCGGTCGCGGCCCCGAAGGGAGCCGGGTGGTCGAAACCGTGCGCGAACTCGGCTGGCGTTCGGTGCGCGGCAACCACGAGGACTACCTACTCGCCTTCGTACGCCGAGAGGTACCGGAGGCGTGGTGGGAAGAGGAGGAGTGGGCGGCGTCCCGCTGGATGGCCGAGGAGCTCTCAGAGGCCGCGATCGAGTTCATCCGCGAGCTGCCCGAATCGCTCGAGTCGGCGCTGGCTCCGGGTCTTCGACTCGTCCACGGCAGCCCGGTCTCCAACAACGACGGTCTCGGCCCATGGTCCAGCGATCGCCAGCTGGCGCGGCACCTGGACACCATCGACGAGGCCCTGCTGGTGTGCGCGCACACCCACCGGTCGATGATTCGGGAGCTGCGCAACGGCCGGGTGGTCAACGTCGGCGCGGTCGGCCTACCGTTCAATCGCGATTCTAGGGCCCAATACGGACTCTTCCACTACGAGGGAGACGGCTGGCGGCCCGAGCTGCGCGCGGTCGACTACGACGTCTCCGAGCTGCTCCGAATCTACGAATCGACCGGCTTCCTCGAGCAGGGCGGCATCACCGCCGAGCTCATTCGACTCGAGGTCCGAGCGGCGGTGCCTTTTCTCGTCCCCTTTCTCAAGTGGGCACGCCTGGTCGGCGCGACCCCCGAGCGCTCCCAAGTGCCCGAGTTCCTCGACTTCTACGACCCCGACGAGCCGCTCAACGAGTTCTTCCAGCGACTCGCCTCGCTCCGGGGCTGAGCCCACCCGCCTGCTAGACTGCCACCGGCCCGGCGGGGCCCCTCCCGAGCATGTACGAAGAGTATTACGGCTTTCACGAGTCGCCGTTCAACATCACTCCCGACCCGCGCTTTCTCTTCCTGAGTCGTCGGCACCGTGAAGCGTACGATCACCTGCTCTACGGTCTTCAAGAGCGCAAGGGCTTCATCCAGATCACCGGTGAGGTCGGCGCCGGCAAGACCACGCTCTGCCGCGCATTGCTCGACGAGCTCGGGCCGTCGTACAAGACGGCTCTGATTCTGAATCCGTTCCTGACCTGCGAGCAGCTGCTCTGGCTGATTCTCGTCGAACTCGGGCTCTCGCCCGAGAGTCAGGACCGCATGAGCAACCTGCAGACACTCAACGGCTATCTCCTCGAGCAGCTCACCGAGGGGAACGACGTCGTTCTCCTGATCGACGAAGCCCAGGACCTCGACACCGAGGTCCTCGAGCAGGTCCGGCTGCTGTCGAACCTCGAGACCGACCAACGCAAGCTCCTGCAGATCGTGTTGATCGGCCAGCCCGAGCTGCGCACGCTGCTCGATCGGAACGACCTGCGCCAGCTTCGCCAACGGATCACCGTCCGCTATCACCTTCGTTCGCTCTCTCGGAGCGAGACGGGGGCGTACATCCAGCATCGCTTGCACGTCGCTGGCGCGAACTCGCGACCGGCCTTCGCACCCGGAGCGATCCGGAAGATCCACCGCTACTCCGGCGGGGTACCGCGGTTGATCAACGCTGTCTGCGACAAGACGCTTCTCTGTGGCTACGTCGCCGGCTCGGATCAGCTCACGGCCCGCCATGTCCGGCGGGCCATTCACGAGCTCGAAGGGAAGACTTCGTGAGTCTGGTCAACGAGGCTCTCAAGAAGGCCCGGCTCGAGGCCGCCCGGCAGGACGCGGCGCGCAGAGGCCTGCCGCTCCCGGGCGCGCAGCTGGCGACGCCTCCCCACTCCGGTCCGAACCTCGTACGCATCGGCTTGATCGCGCTCGTCGTCTTGGCGGCGGCGCTCCTCTTCTTCTTCGGTCGCTACTCGTCGAAGCGCTCAACCGTCGCCACTGCCGAGCTTTCCGAGGTCTCCGCGTCGACGGATCGTCCAGAGTCCACCGTGCCGGTGCAGACCGAGAGCACGACAGTCGAGGCTCCCCCGCCGGCGCTCCAGGCTGCGGAACCAACCGACCCGAGTTCCGCGCCCTCCGCAACCGCTCCGGTCGCGAGGCAGGAGCCGACCGCTAGCCGGGAGTCTGCGCCCGAACCGCCACCGCTACGGGAGACCCGTTCGTCTCAGGTACGCGTTCGCACCCCACTTTCCGACCCCGCCGACACGCCGGAGCCGACCCAAGGAACGGTCGGTAGACCACGCCAGCGCCCCGCACCTCGACAGCCGGCCTCCGAAGCGGTGGCCGGCAGCGGAGGGGCGCGAGTCGAGACCCCGCCCGCGAGTGCCGACTCTTCGCTGCAGTCTGTGGTGAGGACTCTCGACGTACCCGGAGGGGGGCGTATCGAGCTCGGCGGCATCGCGTGGTCCGAGGATCGCCCGTTTGCGCTGATCAACGGCCGGGTCGTCGGACCTGGCGACTCGATCGAGTCGTTGACCGTCGTACGCATCCAGCAGCGCGCCGTCGAACTCCAGGGCGACGCCGGTCACTTCCTGGTCCGGCTCAAGTAACGGCAAGTCCCGACGATGAGCCGCAGACGCAAGTCGGTCGACGTCGACCGGCATCACCTCTACCAGGAGGCAGTACAGGGGCCCGAGGGCGACATCGAGCTCTTCGAGGAGATCTTCCGCGAGCACCGCGGCTTCGAACCCACGACCCTGCGTGAGGACTTCTGCGGAACGGCCCTATTGAGCAGCACCTGGGTCCTGAGCGGGGAGGGGCGTACGGCCTTGGGGATCGATCTCGACCGAGACACCCTCGATTGGGGTCGGCGCCACAATCTCGAACCGTTGGGAGAGCACGCAGACCGCGTACAGCTGGTGCACGCCGACGTACGGGAGGTCGACGGCCCTGCCGTCGACCTGGCCTGCGCAATGAACTTCAGCTTCTGTGTGATTCGAGAGAGGCGCGAGCTCCTCCGCTATTTTCGGGCGGTCCACCGGGGCCTGCACGATCACGGCCTCCTCTTTCTGGAGCTCTACGGCGGCACTGAAGCGATCGTTGAGATCGAGGAACGGCGCGAACTCGACGACTTCGACTACGTGTGGGAGCAGGAGAGCTTCAACCCCATCACCCACGAGACTCGATGCCACATCCACTTCGAGCTTCCAGGTGGGAAGAAGTTGCGGCGGGCCTTCACCTACGACTGGCGCCTCTGGACGATTCCCGAGCTCCGCGACACGCTGCTCGAGGTCGGCTTCCGCGATGTCGCCGTCTACTGGGAGAAGGTCGACGAGGATGGCGACGGCACCGGCGAGTACCGGCGCACCGAGATCGAAGAGAACCAGGAAGGCTGGTTGGTCTACGTGGTCGGCATCCGGTAGGGCGCTGGTATCCTCCCGCACCGGGAGGATGGAGACATGCCAGAGAACCTGAGCGCATCTATGGAGCAAGCCCTGGAGCTGTTCCAGGGGAACGTCTACCTGGAGGCGCTGGCGATCGCGGTCGCCTTCGTGATCATCGCCAAAGTGGTCGACTTCATCATCACCCGTGTCCTGCTGAGGCTCACGGCCAAGAGCAAGACGGAGTACGACGATCGACTCGTCGCTCTGGTCCACAAGCCGGTCTTCCTCTCGGTCTTCTTGATCGGCATCGGTCTGGCCCTCTCTCGCTTCGAGATCGACGAGACCACGCGTCTGCGCGCCTTCCAGGTTCTCAAGACGATCGCGATCTTCATCTGGTGGGGCTTCCTGACGCGCGCAGCGCGGCTCGTGCTCGAGATCATGAGCAGCCTCAAGTCGAAGTTCGCCTTCATCGAACCGCGTACGGTCGCCCTACTCGACAACCTCGCGAAGATCGTCATCGCGACGGGTTCGATTTACGCCATCCTCGTGACCTGGGCGATCGACGTCGGCGGCTTCCTGGTCTCGGCCGGCGTCCTCGGCCTGGCTCTCGGCCTGGCCGCCAAGGACACGCTGGCGAACCTCTTCTCCGGCATCTTCATCATCGCCGACGCCCCTTACCAGAAGGGCGATTTCATCAACCTCGACAGCGGCGAGCGCGGCATGGTGACCGACATCGGCCTGCGCAGCACGCGCCTGCTGACCCGCGACGACATCGAAGTCACGGTACCCAACGCGGTGATCGCCAACGCCAAGATCATCAACGAGTCGGGTGGACGCTGGGAGAAGGAGCGACTTCGGGTCAAGGTCGGCGTCGCCTACGGCACCGACCTCGGTCGGGTCGAGTCGATCCTGATGGAGATCGCGAACAGCCACCCGGACGTCTGCAAAAGCCCGGAGGCGCGCGTTCGCTTCCGGAGCTTCGGCGACTCCTCTCTCGACCACGAGTTGCTGGTCTGGGTGGACGAGCCGGTCTTACGCGGCCGCGTGCTGCACGAGATCAACCGGGCGATCTACGAGCGGTTCAACGCGGAGAGCATCGAGATCCCCTTCCCGCAGACCGACGTCCACCTGCACTACCCGGACGGCGGCAGCGGCTCGACCTCCGGCGACTAGGCGGGGCGCCAGCTCCGATGAGCGCTAGCTCGAACCGAGTTCCAGATCGGTGCTCACGAACGACGCCATCCCGGTGTTCGGATCGACGAACGCGATTCCGACCCTCTGCGACTGCCGGCGAAGAAGGAGCGGCAGCTGCCCCCGGAAGACCTGGTCGGGACGCTCGTCGAGCGACTCGTCGGTCTCGATCCTCAGACCCATCGCCTGCACCGGCGCCGCGGCTCCCTGAGCGTCTCGAGCGGCGACGAAGAGCTGCGTAGAGGTCGACCACACGCCGCCAACCTCGGCGAGCACCAGATCGCGCATCGGAATCTCGAGCACCAGAATCGCCTCGACCTGGTCCGCGTCCGAGGCGTCTCGGACCGCGCCCAGCTGGACAGCAACTCCGTGCGGGTTGTCGTCCATCCCGAGCAGAAGAGACGACGTCGCTCGGTCCGCGAGTTTGGCGCCGATCGTCTTGTCGACGTAGCCATTGCGTGCTCGTACCTCGACCTTCTTGCGCTTCACCTTGACGTCGAGCTCGTGAAACTCGTTGTCGGCCGCGCGCGTTGGCGAGAAGCCCAGCGAGTAGAGCTCGCGCAGGTCGTGTCGAGCCCGCTCCATGAGGTTGTCGACAGCGGTCCCTGAGCGGGCGTCGCCGCCGGTGTGCGCAGCCATCAACTGCAGAGTCTCGAACATATTCGCCTCTCGAGAGCTTTGCATGCCCGGGGTGAGCAGGGCGCCCACGTCGCCGGCGAACTCGGCCGGCACTCCGCCCGCGAACGAGTCCGACTTGAGCGTGTAGAGGCTCACCCGGTTCGCATTGGCGGTGGCGGTCAGCTGTCGCAGTCCGCCTGGGCCGCTCTTGCGATCGAGGCGCTTGTCGCGTGATCCGGCCGCCGAGCCCGCGTCGGAGAGCAGGCCGAGAGCGGCCGATCGGTTGTTCACCGAGGCGTGGCGCGCCTCGTTCCCTTCCAGCCCCTCAGGAGCACCCAGATTCCGCGCGACGTCGTGCGCGGCAACCAGGAACTCCTCTCCCGGCCGCATCGGCAGTCCCTCGGAGACGTAGACGAGCGCTTTGCGCCCTGGCAGAGCGCCGAGAGCGTTGACCATGTGGCTGATCGAGTAGAGGACCGAGCCGGTCTGCTGCCCGACCCGGTCGGCGTACGAGCGCACCGCGGAGCTGTACGAGCTGAGGTGACGCGCGGTGTCGTCGGAGCGCGCCGGACTGAGCGCCAGATCGCTCAGCTGACGCAGGGTCTCGAGTTGATTGCGCAGCTCCGCCCACCGTGTCGCTCGGCGAGCCAGCCCGAGCGAGCTCATCCCTTCGAGCCCCTCCAGAGCGACGTAGAGCGCCTCCCGGTCGCGTGTAAAGGTCTGCCGAACGTTGAGATAGCCGTCGTAGGAGGCGATCGCGACCTGGAGACCCGAGTCGGCGTGGCTGTCGACAAAACGCCGCGCACCATCGAGTACGCGCCGGCGGCTCAGGGCGCTGGTCGCGAGGTGATCGACGAGCAGCACGACGTACCCCTCCGGGCCGGCCGCCTCGGCCTCCCGCGCGGACGAAGTCGGGCCGCTGAAGTGAGAGATCTCCACGCGCTTGCCGTCCTCTCGAAGCTCGAAGTCGTCAACCGAGAGGTCGTCGACGGGCGCGCCGCTCTTGTTGGTGACGAGCACCCCGACGTTGACGACACGCACACCCAGAGTCTCGAGCAAGCTCCCCGCAGGCGCCTCTTGGGCTACCGCCGGAGCGATCCAGGCGACGAGAATCAGCCAGGCCACAGCCACTCGTTGCGCCCCGGCGACCGAACTTGCCGGGTCTTCGATCTTCGACGGTCGGAGCTGCATCTGCCTCCCTCCTAGGGAACGTAGCCGTTCAGTGTGCGCACCTCGGCGTCGGCATGGGCCACCCGAACCTCCACCTTCCGGAAGCCCTTCGCGTCGCCGATCGCCGGCTGGTACACCAGAAGGTACCGCGAACGGAGGTCTCGCTGAATCGCCGCATAGATCCGCTCGAGCTCGGCGGTCGAGCTGACGAAAAAGGACTGTCCACCCGTCTCGACAGCCATCTGGCTCAACCGATTGCGACTCGCCTTGCCGCTCTTGCCGAGTTTGAAGCCGATGGTATAGATCGTGACCCCTGAGCTTCGGGCGAAGTCGAGCACCTGCTCGTAGGTCGCTTCACTCCGCCGATCTTCGCCGTCGGAGAGCACGATCAGTGCCCGCTGTCCCTTGATGCCCTTGAAGTAGTAGAGCCCGAACATCACGCTGTCGTAGAGGGCCGTGCTCCGCTCTGCGGTCAACCCCGCGAGACCACCGGCCAGTCGCTTCGGGTCGTTGGTGAACTCGGCCGCGAGACGCGGCGTCTCGCTGAACGTGATCACGCAGGCGCGGTCCTTGGCCTCGATCGTGCCTTCCAGAAAGCCGAGCGCCACACGTCTCACCTCGTCGAGGCTGTCCGCCATCGAGGCCGACGTATCGAGCAGCAGACCGGCGTAAATCGGCAGGTCGTCGAGCCGCTCGAAGCGCAGTATCGTCTGCAGCTCGCCGGCATCGAGGACCGAGAACTGATCGCGCTCGAGGCCTTCGATCGGGCGCCCCGCGCCGTCGACGACCGTCGTGAAGAGCTCGACCACCTTGACCGAGACGTTCTCGAGGTACTGCTCGGTGTTGAAGACGACCAGCTCTTCGCTCGAGTTGCCGTCTTCGAGATAGGCAACAGCGCGAACAAAGGCGAGGGCATCGTCTTCGAGCTCGATCGGCTGAATCCACGGCGGCTGGTAGAGAGTCGCGACCGGCCGCTCTCCCAGGTAAAACTCGACCCGTTCCACCCGGCGACCGGGTGGCGCCACGACCTCTGCCCGTGCCCGCACCGCCCCCTCATACCGCTGCCCCTGGCGCGGTTCCACCAGTCGCACGACGAACGTGTGTTCGCCCGCATTGAGAAGCGCCTCGTCGGTCGCCAGTTCGTTGCCGGCCTGGTCGAGCGCTAGAACTCGGACCGTGCGTGTGGTCGGCACGTCTCCCAGGTCGAGCTCGACGCTGTACGGAGGTCGAGTCTTCGTGACCACGGGCTTGTCGTCGAGCAGGAAACGCACCTTCCCCACCCCAGTGCCGGTGACCTTGGCCAGGAAGCGACGGATACCCGACTTGAGGTCGGCCTCTTGATCGACGAGCTCGATCCGCACCGGCTCGTCCACCGGGGCCTCTTCGTCGCCCGTGGAGTCCGCGACATCGACCGCCTCAGCCTTCGGAACCTCGAGCTCGGCCACGTCGCGCAGCTCGCCGCTGCCGTTGAGATCTTCGAGTTTGAGGACCAGGCTGTAGGTGCCCGGCCGCAGGTAGCGCTCGAAGACCAGGTCGACGCCGTCGCCAAGATCAGAGCGCACGGGCACATCGAATCGATAGCGAAACGAGTCGAAGAGTCGCTCTTCGATCAGCACCTCGCCGGTGAGCAGGAAGTTGTAACTACGGCTGTCGCCGACCTCGGCCACGGCCGCTGCGTCCGAGGGCACACGGAGCTGCCCTTCGACCACCGTTCGTTGCCCGTGGCGGCCGCGGAACGCCCAGGTCAAGTCGCCTTCGATCGAGGTCGCCGCTTCGTCGGCGTCGGTCGAGAAGGCGTGGAAGGTCGCAAGCCACTCGGGATCGTTGGCATCAGGAGCGGTCTCCGCCCGCACCGGCCCATAAGGGTTCTCGAGCACATACTGGCGGAAGGTCCCGATCAGCTCGCTGGCAACATCGGAGAGCTCTGCGCAGTACTGCCCGATCACCGACTGGAAGGCAGCCTCTGACTCGGGACCGCCGATGGCGAACAGCACCTTGTAGCCGTCGTTCTTCCGCCAGATCTTGAACGGCCCGCCGCCGTTGCGCTGCGAGAAGATGAGCGTCAGCGACCCGCCGATCGCCTCCGCGTAGCCGTACCTCCAGATCTCGATGGGCCAGGTGAGCGCTCCACAGTCGGTCTCGAAGATGTCGCCCGGCTCTCCGTGGAAGACGAGCATCTTCCGCCGCTCGTCGAGAGGATGTTTGAACGCCAACTCGGCCTCGCGAAGGCGCGCGAGGTAGCGCTCCTTGAACTCGTTGCGCTCGGTCGCCGAGTTGCGATCGCGCGAGGCCCAGAACTTGTCGATGAAGGCGTCCCGCTGGTAGTCCTTCTCGAGAGTGAGGAAGACCTCCCTCTCCTCTTTGGTGATGATCCAGTGAACATCCTCGAGCCAGTCGTCGTGCTCATCGGTCAGATGTTGGCGGCGACTGTCCTTCTTCGCGGACTCCGCGGCCTCTGCCGCGATCACGAGAGCCAGTCCCAACGCCAGAACGCGCCATGTTTTTCGGTGCATCTCGGCCCTTTCTAGCAACTCGTGCGCCAGCTCAAGCCGCGCCGTCGATCCAACGCAGCTTCAGGCGACGTCCGAAGACCCGCGCAAAGAGCGGCCGCTGCTTTCCCGCCTCCCAGAGCTCCACGACGGGCTCTTCGGAGGCGACCACGTCGACCTGCACCACATCGGCCCCGATCTGGGCATGCACGTCGGCGACGCGACCGGCCTTGGAGCGCTCGAGCATCTCGGCCATCCGCAGGCAGAACGCCAGCGTACCGAGCACCGTCTCGTCGCCATCCCGCGTCACTCGAGCGAGATCGCCGAGCTTCGGTTGCCCCTTGCGGTGGTACCGAACCAGGAGCGAGAGGAGCGCCTGTTCGCGATGGTCGTAGCCGTTCAGCCGCGCCGCCTGCACCAGGTAGGCACCGTGTTTGTGATGGAGGTGATAGCCGACTGTCATGCCGATGTCGTGCAGCGTCGCCGCTGCGTCGAGCAGCTCGGCCGCACGTCGGTCGAGACCGTGCAGAGGCTCCAGCTCTTCGAACAGCCGCCCCGCCAGCCGGCGTACGCGCCGGAGGTGCGTTGACGGCTGAAGGTACTGCTGGGCGAGGTTCTCGACGCTGAACCTGCGCACATCGTCGACGAAGTGTGGCTCGGGCAGAAAGCGGGAGAAGAAGGCGCCCTCTCGAACGCCGTTGCCGGAGATCCAGAAGCCGTCCTGACCGCTCTCTCGCAATAGGGTTCGAAAGACGAGCGCCCCGGCGAGGATGATGTCGGCTCGATCTCCGCTCACTCCGGGAACCGCGGCCCGTTTTCTGGAGCTCCTGGAGAGCAGCTCCTCGGTGACAACCTCGAGGGCGCCTCGAGTGAGGAAGTAGCCGTGCATCACGTCGAGCGGATAGTGGCTGCGCTTCTGCGCTGCGCGCGCCAGGTTGCGAATGGTGCCCCCCATCGCCACCAGTGGGAGTGGGTCGTCGGCGATCTCTTGCAGGACGTCGCCCAACTCGGCCCGCGCGTGCTCCTCGAGCGCCGCGACCTCGGCCTTGGTGGGCAGGTCGGCCCGCAAAAACGCGTCGGTCAGACGCAGTGCACCGAGCGGGAACGCTCCCCCACGGCGGTAGCGCCGGTCGGCCATCCTCGAGATCTGGGCGCTGCCGCCTCCCAGATCGACCACCCAGGCGTCGCGGAAGTCGAACCCGTTAGCGACCGCGATCACTCCGAGAGCGGCCTCCTCCTCGCCGCTCACGCTATCGACCTCGAAGCCGAGCGGGACGATCTTGGCGAGGAGATCGCGCTTGTTCCTGGCGTCGCGGACCGCGCTGGTCGCGATGACCTCGAGGTGCTCGAGCCCGGTCGCCGCGGCATAGTCGGCGAACAGATCGAGCGCGGCCAGGGCTCGCTCCATCGCCTCAGGGGTGAGCTCACCCGCCTCGCCGAGCCCCTGGCCGAGACGAACTCGCTCCCGAATCTCGTTGTCGAGGATGAACCACCTCCCCGGCTCGTAGCTGAAGACCACCAGGCGGGCGGTGTTCGAGCCCAGGTCGACGATTCCGATCCTCTCCACCACGAGCGAATATATCGCTCCGTCGGCACAGAGCCCTTGCTAGACTAGCCGGCGCTCATATGTACCGACTCCATGTAGTCCCGGCACACGGCGACCCGTTCGACCGGCTGCTCGACGGCGACGTTCTCATCATCGGCCGCTCTTCGGAAGCCGACCTCATGATCGCCGATCGGTTCTTGTCGCGTCAGCACGCCCGCCTGTTCCGCGACGGCGACGACTGGCTGGCCGAGGATCTCGGCTCACGCAACGGAACGCTGCTCAACGGCAAGCCGATCGAGAGCGCGTCTCGCATTCGCGAAGGTGACGACCTGCAGCTCTGTGGCAGTGTCGTGTCGCTCCGGATGGCGACCACGCCACCCACCTCCCAGCCGGACGGAAGCGCGAGCGATCTCGGTCAGCACACCGTCTTCCGACGAGCCGCCGAGCTCATCGACAGTCAGAGCGACTCGGCCGGCGAGACCGACGCGCCCGACGCGCTCCGCAGCCTCGCCGCGCGGCTCTCGATGCTCAACGACGTTCACCAGACACTCTCGCGCTCGCTCGAGCTCGAAGAGCTGCTCGACCTGATTCTGGCGCGGGCGTTCGATCATCTACGGCCCGAGGAGGGCGCCATCTACCTCCGGCGCGACGACGACTACTACCGCGCTGCGTCGCGTGCCGTGCCGGGGCAGGAGTCGAGCTACAAACTCTCGACCACCCTGATTCGGGAGGTCGCCGAGAAGGGCATGGCGGCCCTCGTCCTCGACGTCGAGACGGACGAGCGCTTCGCCGACGCACGGAGCATCCTCAGCTCGGGCATCCAGAGCCTGGTGGCTGCGCCGCTGCTCGATCCGGAGGGCACTCAGGGGCTGATTGCACTCACCTCGAGAGCCCACCTGCGACGCTTCGACGAGTCGGATATGGAGCTCCTGGTCTCTCTCGCCTCGGTCGCCGCCATGCACCTGCGCAACATCTCTCTGGCCGCGGAGGCCGCCGAGCGCCGCCGTCTCGAAGAGGAGTTGAAGCTGGCTCGCCAGATTCAGGTTGCGCTGCTCCCGTCTGAACTGCCGACCGTGCCCGGCTACTCCCTCCTCGGCCGCAACCTCCCGTCGCGCGGCGTCTCGGGCGATCTCTACGAGGTGTTCGAGCGCGGCGAGGGCAAAGAGTGCTTCTTCCTGGTCGCCGACGTCTCCGGCAAGGGCATCGCCGCCGCCTTCCTCACCGCCTCGCTGGAGGCGCTCGCCGCCGGCCCGATCGAGGTCGGGCACCCACCCGAGACGGTGGGCGAGCTCGTGGGCAGGCGCCTCTTCACCCGGACCCTTCCCGCCAAGTACGCCACGGCCTTCTTGGTTGCCCTCGACCGGGAGTCGGGACGCCTCCGCTACACCAACGCCGGACACAACCCCTCGATCCTCGTGCGGGCGAACGGAGACTGCGAGCGCCTCGGGCCGACCGGCATGCCGATCGGACTGATGCCCGACGCAACCTACGGCAGCAAGGAGACGCGCCTCGAGAAGGGCGACACGCTGGTGATGTACACCGACGGCATCACCGAGGCCGAGTCGCCCGCGGAAGAGGAGTTCGGCACCGACCGACTGGAGGCGGTGTGCGAGCGCCATCGCACGAGCGACCTCGACACCCTGAGTGCCGAGGTCGAGCGAGAGCTCAACGAGTTCGCGCAGGGCGTGCCGTTCGCGGACGACCGGACGCTCGTCATCCTCCGCCGGGACGCCGACTGAGCGCGGCTCCGGAGCGGACATGAGCACCGCGGGACGGCCGGTCTGGCAGCGCCTCTCGCGGCGTCTGGGCGTCGATCTGCGCGAAGGCGAAGCCGCGCTGGCGCTGACCCTTTTCTCCTCGTTCTTTCTCATCACGACATTTCAGATCGCCACCAAGACGCTCCGGCAGTCGACCTTCGTCGACACCCTGGGCGCCGCCCGACTGCCGGTCGTCTACCTCCTCGTGGCGCTCCTCTCCTACCCGTTCCTACGCCTCTACAGCGGCTGGGCGTCGCGACTTCCGATCCGCAAGCTACTCCAGCTCTCGAACCTGGCCGTGCTCGCGGGGCTGGTCGGGTTCGCGCTGCTCTTCGAGCAGTCGTGGAGCTGGGTACCGGCGGCCTTCTACGTCTGCACCTCGATCGTCTACGCCATGTTGATCAGTCAGTTCTGGAGCCTGGCGAACCACAGCCTCGACGCCCGCCAGGCGCGCAGGCTGTTCGGTTTCGTCGGCGCCGGCGGCCTCCTTGGCGGCATTGTGGGCGGCCAGGCCGCGCGGCTGACGACCAGCTTGGCACCGACCGCGGGACCCCTGGTCGCAGCCGGGCTCGCGCTCGCGCTTCTGGTGATCTTGCTCCAGGGTCGACACGTCCCGTTGGAAGCGGGAGCAACCGGCTCCGGACTCGGGAAGTTCGAACACTCCGGCGGCGGCCTCGAAGCCTTGCGCCAGTCCTCGCAGCTGCGTTGGATCGCCATTCTGATGGTGCTCTCGGTCATCGCGGCGCAGATTGTCGACCTCCAGTTCAACTGGGCGGTCGAGAGCCGAACCGAAACGCTTGCGGAACGTACCGCGTTCTTCGGCAACTTCTTCAGCATTCTGGGGATCTCGGCCTTCCTCTTCCAGATCGCACTCACCGGCCGCATCCACCGGACCCTGGGAATCGGCTTTGCGATGCGTGTCCTACCGATGACCCTTCTGGTCGGCTCGGCTGCGCTGCTCCTGGCGAGCGGCATCTTCCCGAGCCTGGTCATCGCCGCCGCCCTGGCCCTGAAGATCGGCGACAACGGGCTGCGCTACTCCATCGATCAGGCGACCCGCGAGCTGCTCTTCCTCCCCGTCCCCTCGAAGCTCCGCATGCAGGCCAAGGCGTTCATCGACGTCTTCCTGCAGCGCGGAGGTAAGGGGCTCGCGGCGATTCTTCTGCTGCCGGTCACCTTTGGCGTTCTCGACGCTGCCGACACCGCATGGTTCGCCGCGCTGGTCGCGGCCATCTGGCTCGTCACCACCGTGCGCGTCTACCGCGAGTACGTGCGCTGCTTCCGCCAGGGCCTGCAGCACCGAACGGTCGACGCCGACATCCCCATCGACGTCTCCGACCCGGTGACACTCGAGCTGCTCATGCAGTCGCTGGCCAGCGACGATCGTCGCCAGGTGATCCACAGCCTGGAGATCCTCTCGGGGCACGGCCGGCGGCACCTCATTCCGCCCCTGTTGCTCTACCACGACGACCCCGAAGTCCGACGTAAGACGCTGTCGGTCTTGGCCATGGCCGGCCGCCTCGACACCGTACCGCTGATCGAGCGGCATCTCGGCGACGAAGACCCCGACGTCCGCGCCGAGGCGATTCGAGTGCTGGCCGACCTTCACGGTCAAGATGTCTCCGAGCTCATGCTCCCCCGCCTCGACGAGCCGGACGCGGGTGTGCGGGCAGCAGCGGTCGCCTGCCTGACCAACCATGGAGACACCGAGATCGCTGAACGATCCGCCGCAGTGCTCCAGGGGCTGATCTCCGACGCCGACCCCGCGGCGCGCAAGGAGGCGGCCAAGGCGATCGGCGCCATCTCCGAGCCCGACTATCGCAGCGAGCTCATGAGCCTGCTCTACGACGCCGAACCGGAGGTGGTGCGCGCGGCCGTGGCCGCGGTGCGCCAGCGGACCGCTCGCGACGGTTGGTCTCCGCACTACATCGCCACTCTGGTCGCCCTCCTCCAGGACCGGCGCGTCAAGCTCGAGGCGCGCGCCGCGCTGATCGCCTTCGGCGACCCCGTCGTCCCGGCGATCAGTCACTTTCTGACCGACGCCGACGAACCGATTTGGGTGCGGCGGGCGCTACCGCGCGTCTTGGAGCTTTTGGAGAGCCCGGCCGCCATGAGCGCGCTGGTGCGGGCGCTCGCCTCCACCGAGGACCTGTTTACCCGCCGGAAGCTGATCGCCGCCCTTCACGAGGGGCGTCAACATCTGGAGGTGGGCGATCGGGCTCGAGAGCAGATCTTCGAAGCGGTTCAGAGCGAGGCGCGCTCCTACCTGCGCATCCTCGCGCAGCTCCACGGCCTCGGCTCGTTGGCTGGCGCCGACTGCTCCGGCGCCAGTGTCAGCTGGCACGAGCACTTCGCACCGGATCTGCTCGACCGCCTCCTCGGCGAACGAGCCGGCGATCACCTGAGGAACCTCTTCACCCTGCTCGCTCTGCTCCACGGCAGCCGAGACATGGTCGCGGCCTACCGCGGCTTGACGGGAGCTGCACCCGCCGACCGAGCGCACGCGATCGAGTACCTCGACAACCTGCTGGTGGGAGACGCTCGACGGGCGGTGCTCGCGGTGATCGACGACCACTCGATCCGCGACAAGCTGCGCGAGGCGTGGCGACTCTTCCGGGTGCCGGTCGCTTCACGCACCTCGACCTTGAGAGACATGCTGACCGGCGAAGATCGGCACGATCAAGAGGGCAACGGTCTGGTCCTGGCGGCGCTCTATTCGGTCCACGCGGAGCGCGCGTACGAGCTGCTTCCGCGGGTCACGCGCATCGCCGAGCGCTCGAGCGACGCACTGGTGCGGGAGACCGCCGGCTGGGTTCGGCAGCGCGCCGAGCTCGCGGCCGGGTGATCCTCCCGTCACGCACCGTGACGACGCCCGCAAC
Source organism: Candidatus Multivoradales bacterium (assembly GCA_965212505.1). Lineage (GTDB taxonomy): Bacteria > Acidobacteriota > Thermoanaerobaculia > Multivoradales > JAHEKO01 > JAHEKO01. The sequence goes on along the minus strand of OZ243123.1, from coordinate 1,379,031 downwards.
TTTGTGATGAACTGGAGTACGAGTGCCCCGCGATGCCCGAGCTAGCCCGCATCGAAACCGTCGTGTTCCTCCAGAGTGTCGACATCTTCTCGTTCTGTCGAGCGGAGGAGATCCTGAGAATCGCTGCGATCGCACGCGAGCGGAGTTTCCAGGAGGGCGAGCAGATCTTCGACGCCGGCGAGCTGGCCGACTCGATCTACTGCGTCGTCCGTGGCGAGGTCGAGCTCGAGAGCGAGGACGGCGTTGAACGGAAGGTCCTGCCGCTGAACACCTTCGGCCTCCTGGAGATCCTCACCGGCCGAGAGCGCTCGGCGCGCGCTTGCGCCTGCTCCGACACGCTCGTTCTGGCGATCGCCGGCGAGGACTTTTTCGATCTCCTGGCGCACAACATCGAGATCATCAAGGCGCTCTTCCGCCACCTGATCCCACATCTCCAGGAGGCGAGGTAGCCCTGTCGAATCCTCGCTGGCGCCTTGCGCTCGGTACGCTGGCGGTCTGCGCCCTGTGGGCGGTGTCGAGCGCTGCCGCCGCCGAGCGGATCGTCGCAGTGGGCGACATTCACGGCGCCCACGAGGAGCTGCTCGACCTCCTCCGCTCCACCGGCCTGATCGACGACGCGGGCGACTGGTCGGGCGCGGGCACCCGCTTCGTTCAGACCGGCGACTACACCGACCGTGGCGGCGCAGTACGCGAGTCGATCGAGCTCTTGAGGAAGCTCGAGCGCCAAGCGGCGACCGGCGAAGGCGAAGTGCACATCCTCCTCGGCAACCACGAGGTGATGAACCTGATCGGCAACGACCGGGACGCCAAGGTCAACCCGGCCATCTTCGAGCGCTTCGTGGGCGAAGGCTCCGAGCAGCGACACGAGGAGGCGCTCGGGGCCTGGAAGAAGTGGCGCAAGGCTCGTCTCCTCGTTCAGCGCCGGGCCGATCCCCGCGGTCTGGTGGAGCTGACCGCTGACCTGACGGCGTTCCTCGACCAGGACGAGGAGGAGTGGCTCGCCGCTCATCCGCTTGGCCTCTCCGAGTATCGAGCCGAGTTCGGAACCGACGGCGAAACCGGACGCTGGTTGCGCGGCCTGCCGGTGGCGATCGAGCTCGACGGGACGCTCTTTCTCCACGGAGGCATCAGCCCCGAGGTCGTCGGTCTCTCACTCACCGAAATCAACGAGCTACACCGACGACGAGTCGCCGAGTGGGACGAGCAACGCGCTCGACTCGAGAAGCGGAAGCTCATCCTGCCGCACTTCTCCTGGCAAGAGGTACAGCTGGCGCTCGAGCACCACCTCTTCTTTCCACAGAATCCGAGCTATCGACAGCTCGCCGCCGAGGCCTGGGAGGTGATGAACGCGGTTGTCGCGGACCTCTTCTCGGCGACAAGTCCCCTCTGGTACCGGGGCTACGCTCCGCCCCCTCTCGGCCTGGCGGATGCCGAACTGGCGCCGGTCCTCGACGCGTCCGACGCAGCCTACGGCGTCCGACGAACGGTCGTCGGACACACGCCGCAGCGCGATCGCCGGGTGCACGAGCGGCTGGACGGGAGGCTCTATCTGATCGACACCGGCATGCTGGTCTCCTACTACGGCGGGCGGCCCGCAGCTCTCGAGATCGAGGCCTCTGGCGTACGACCGATCTACCCGTACGACGAGATCGCCCTGGAGGCGGAGGTCGAGATCGAGCGCGCTCCGAGAACGTTCGCCGGGCCGAGCGGAGAGCCGCTGCCGATTCAAGATCGTGCCGAACTCGAGCGCTTCCTGCGCGAGGGGTCGCCGATCTCCTCAGAGCCGGTCGGACAAGGTAGGACCGGAGCACTCAAAGTGCTGCTCGAGCACCGGGGCCTTCGCGCGCACGCCATCTTCCACGACGTCGACGTGCAGAAGGGTTCCCCCACAAATCCGGTCGTCATCGGTGACGGCACCCGGCTCTTCTACTTCCGCGACAGCTATCGCGGCCAGGTCGCCGCCTACGAGCTCAGCAAGCTGCTCGGGATGGACAACGTGCCTCCTGTTGTCGTGCGAGAGCTGAACGGTGCGGTCGGCTCGATGGCCCTTTGGATCGAAAATGGCATCGACCTCTTCGGCTGGCGCGAGCGACACGGGGACGACCCGCCGGACCCGCGCTTTCATCGGCAGATGCACGACATGCGCGTCTTCGACAACCTGATCGACAACACAGATCGCAACTCCCAGAACATCTTCTGGAACGGCGACTTCGACCTCTGGCTCATCGATCACACACGAACCCTGTCGCAGAGCCGCAAGCTGCTCCGGCCGGAACGGCTCAATCGCTGCTCCCGCGAGCTCTACGATCGACTGCGCGCCCTCGACGAGGGCACCGTCTCGGAGCGGCTAGCGCCCTACCTGAGTCGCTTCCAGCTCCGCGCCCTGATGACGCGCCGCGATCTAGTTGTCGAAGAGATCGAAAAGAACATCCGCAAGCAGGGCGAGGAGAGGGTGTTGCTCGAGCAGAGCGACGTACCCAAGTACTCGATTACCGTGAGGGAAGGCTAGATGCCACCGAAGTTCGTCCCACTACCTGACTATCGAAGCTATCCCGAGTCCGAGATGCTCAGCCGATCGGCCGAATTCCGGTCCCAGCTCGAGCGGAGGCGGAGTGTTCGCCACTTCTCGGACCGTGAGGTTCCCGACGCCGTCATCGAGAACTGTCTGCGGGCCGCGTGCAGCTCGCCGAGCGGTGCAAACCTCCAGCCGTGGCACTTCGTCGTCGTCCGCGACGCCGCGGTCAAAGCGCGTATCCGCAATGCCGCAGAAACCGAGGAGCGCGACTTCTACGCGCGACGGGCCTCCGCAGAGTGGCTCGCGGCGCTGGAGCCCCTCGGCACGGACACGCAGAAGCCGTTCCTCGAGACGGCGCCGGCGCTGATCGTGGTCTTCGCGCAGATCCATGGACAGCGGCCGGACGGCTCCAAGTTCAAGCACTACTACGTGCACGAGTCGGTGGGCATCGCAAGCGGCATGCTGATCAGCGCCATCCACCTGGCCGGACTGGTGACACTCACACACACGCCAGCGCCGATGAAGTTCCTCGCCGACATCCTCGAGAGGCCGGCCAACGAGCGCGCCTACCTGCTGCTGCCGATCGGCTACCCCGCCAACGACGCCGAGGTGCCGAACATCGGTCGGCGGCCGTTCGAAGAGAGCGTCACCCGTATCTAGTCAACCACCGGGGCCTTTGGCCGGTCGAGTGAAGGATTACGGTGCTCGAGACGCACCGAGGGGGTAACCTGGTTGGGCGGGAGACGGGCCCGTCGACCCAGAGTATGAGGAGCCACCCCCAGCGCGAGCGAGCGAGCCTACTCGAGGTTCGATCACTCACCGTCCACTACGAGCGCGAGGGCGAGGTGGAGGTCGAAGCGGTGCGCGCCGTCGATCTGACCATTCGCCCCGGAGAGTCGGTCGGCGTCCTCGGCGAATCCGGCTCGGGAAAGTCGACGCTGGCCGCAGCGATCATGGGCCTCCTGCCGCCGAGCGGGGCAACTCGCGACGGGAGCGTGCACTTCGACGGCCACGAGCTCGTCGGCGCGGACCAGGCGCTACTCGATCGTCTACGCGGCGACCGGCTGGCGATGGTCTTCCAAGAGCCGGGGCTGGCGCTCAGCCCCCTGCTCCGGGTCGGTACACAGATCTCAGATGTCTTGCGCGCCCACAAGAGCGTCTCGACCGAAGAGGCACGCCAGCGCTCCCTCGAGCTGCTCGACCAGGTGCGAATCGAGCGCCCGGCCGAGGTCTACGACGCCTATCCACACCAGCTGAGCGGCGGCCAGCAGCAGCGCGTCGTGATCGCTCAGGCGCTCAGCTGCTCGCCGGCTCTCCTGGTCGCCGACGAGCCCACCGCGTCGCTCGATACGGTCACCCAGTCGGCGCTCGTGGACCTGCTCGGCGACCTTCGGAGCTCCATGGGGATGGCGCTCCTGTTCGTCAGTCACGACCCTCGGCTCCTCCGTTCGCTCGCGGACCGTTGGGTCGTCATGTACGCGGGCCGTATCGTCGAAGACGGTCCCTCCGACGCGCTGGCGAGCGCCCCCGCGCACCCCTACCTGCGCGATCTGCTGCGCTGTGTGCCACGACCAGGCGCCGACGCCGTCGCATCTCCGACATCCATTCTCGGAGCCCCGCCGAGCCTATCGCCTCCCCCGCCCGGATGCGCCTTCGAACGACGCTGCGCCGACCGCGTGGCTCGGTGCGCCGCCGAAGACCCAGCCGTTCAGGCGCCCTCCGAGGGGCGGCGGGTGGCGTGCTGGAACCCGGTCGAGGGTGCACGTTGAAAGACGCCACCGCGATTCCGCTCCTGGAGGCCCGAGGTCTGTCCAAGAGCTATCGCCGGAGAGCACTGTGGGGCCGCGGGGCGGCGCCGCGCGCAGCGCTCGAGGCGGTCGACCTGCCGCTTCACCGAGATCGTGTGCTGGCCTTGGTCGGCAAGTCGGCAGCCGGGAAGTCGACCCTCGGCCGCTGCCTCGCACTCCTCGAGAGCGCGGATGCCGGCACCGTCCTTCACCGGGGGATCGACCTGACGAACGCGTCGACGCGTGCCCTACGCAATTTCCGTGGCGAGGTCCAACTCGTTCATCAAGACGCGGCACGCTCGTTCCACCCTCTCTGGACGGCGCGCCGGGTCCTCGAGGAGCCTCTCCGACTCCGAGGAGAGTCCGATCGTGCCGTCCGAGCAGTGGAGCTGGCCGGACAGGTCGGCCTCGACGGGAGCCAGCTCGAGCGACCGGCCCGCTCTCTCAGTGGCGGACAGATGCGACGACTGAACCTGGCGCGCGCCCTCGCCTCTCAACCGGAGCTACTGATTCTCGACGAACCGTTTGCCGGACTCGACCCGTCGTTGAAGGCGCAGATGGCCCAGCTCATCGAGACGCTCCGCAAGGATCGGGAATTCGGCTGCCTCTACATCACCCATGATCTGGCAATGGCCGCGCTCCTGGCCGACGAACTCGCCGTTTTGGATCGCGGACGCCTCGTTGAACACGGACAGGCCCGCGAAGTTCTCAGCCAACCGCGGAGCGAAGCTGCGCGACAGCTGATCGTCGCCGCCGGCATGGCCGAGGGGCGGCTGGACGCCTGAGCTGATGCGGTTCGTCCTCCAGCGAGCCCTCCACGGCCTTCTCTTGCTGGGCGGTGTGTCCATTCTCACCTTCACCCTCGCCGAGCTGGCCCCCGGCGACTACCTGAGCCGACTCCAGCTCGATCCGTCCGTCGACGACGAGACAATCGCGCTCATGAACGAGCGGTTGGGGCTCGATCGATCTCCGATCGTGCGCTACCTCTACTGGCTACGATCGCTGACCCGCCTCGAACTCGGCTACTCGTACAGAACCGGGCTGCCTGTGACGCAGCTGGTCGGCGCCGCCGCGTGGAACACGCTCTGGCTCAACGGCGTCGCGACACTGCTGGCCTGGGGGGTCGCCCTCCCCCTCGGCATGTGGGCGGCCGAGCGACGGGGCAGCTTGAAGAGCGGACTCACCAGCGGCGCGAGCTCTATCCTGCTCGCTCTCCCCGACATCCTCTTGTCTCTCGCCCTCCTCTTGTTCGCTGTACGCACCGGCTGGTTTCCCACCGGCGGCATGACATCGCTCGAGTTCGACTCGCTCGGCGCTCTGGGCAAGATCGCGGACCTCGCACGGCACACCGTCCTGCCGGTCGCCGCTCTCGTACTCACGACCGCTCCGACGCTCTTCCGACACGTCCAGGCGGCCGTCGCCGAAGTCCTCGGCTCACCGTTCCTGCGCGCGGTGGAAGGCTTCGGCATCCCGCGACGGAAGCGACTCCTCCGCTACGCGCTACCGGCGGCCGCCAACCCCCTGATCTCGCTCTTCGGTCTCTCGATCGCCTCGCTGCTCAGCGCGTCGCTCCTGGTCGAGGTGGTGATGAGCTGGCCAGGTATCGGCCCGCTGATGATCTCCGCCGTCCTGGAGCAGGATGTCTACGTCGTGCTGGGCATTGTCATGGCCTCGACGGTGCTCCTCTTGATCGGCAACCTCCTCGCGGATCTGGCGCTCTTCGCACTCGATCCGAGAATCCGACGGGAGGCGGCGTAATGCGCCTCTTTGCGCTGCTGGCCGCCGCCATGCTGGTCGCGCTACATCTCGCGGCACTGGTCGCAGGGTTCCTCGCACCCTACGACCCAGCGCTCCAGTCGCGAGACCATCCGTATGCGCCTCCGAGTCGCGTTCACTTCGTCGACGAGGTCGGCACCTTCCACCTTCGCCCCTTCGTCTACGGGCTGCGCCCGACAAGCACAGGGGGCTACGAAGAGGTGACCCAAGAACGCTATCCACTCCGCTTCTTCGAGCGAGGAGAGCCGTACCGACTCTTCGGCTGGATTCCCGCGTCGCGGCGCCTCGTGTCGGTCGCCTCGCCGGGCAGGCTGTTCGTCATGGGGACCGACGGCCTGGGTCGCGACCAGTTCTCCCGGATCGCACACGGCGCTTCCGTGTCGCTCTTCGCTGGCCTCCTCGGCGCAATGACGGCGCTGCTCCTCGGCGGTCTCGTGGGAGCCGTCGCCGGCTTCTACGGCGGCCGACTCGATCAGATCCTGATGCGCACGACCGAAGTCTTCATGGCCCTGCCCTGGCTCTACCTGCTGATCGCAGCCCGCGCCATCCAGCCCCTCGACGCGCCGGCCTCCCGCTCGTTTCTGGTCATCGTCCTGATTCTCGGCCTCTTCGGCTGGCCTCGCTCCGCGCGCCTGACTCGGGGGGTCGCCGCCACGGTCAGCCGACGCGAGCACGTGCAGGCGGCACGCGGTTTCGGGGCTTCTAACCTCTACCTGCTGAGCCGCCACGTCGCGCCTCGGCTGGGTTCCGTGCTGCGCACCCAGGGAGCGCTACTCGTTCCACAGTTTGTACTCGCCGAGGTGGGGCTCTCCTTCCTCGGCGTCGGCATCCAGCCGCCCGTGCCAAGCTGGGGAAACCTGCTCACCGAGCTCCAGCAGTTTCACGTCCTCTCCACCGGCGGCTGGTGGCTGGCCTGGCCGGCCGTGGCTCTGATGCTGGTCACACTCGCCTATCACCTGCTGGCGCGCGGTGCTACAGTTTCATCGAGCTGAATCGGGTGCCGACTTCGACGTTGTGAGCACGGTCGACAACATCCTGAGGGTCTTGATCACCTTCCTCGTGATCGGCCTGGGCGGCTGCGCCGACCCCGAGTCGAGGGCTCCCTCCGAGCCGGCCGAACCGATCCTCCAAGAGCCGCCCGCACCGGTCGTCGGGGTGCCGGGAGGACGGCTGGTCGCCGCCCTCCGCGCCGAGCCGGGGACGCTCAACCCGGTCCTCGCCTTCGATCGCCCCTCGGCGTTGGTCAGCTACCTGACGAGTGCCGACCTGATCCACATCGACCGCGAGAGCCAGGAGGTCGAGCCCTCCCTCGCCGAGCGCTGGACGATCTCGGAGGACGGCAAGCTCTACACCCTCGAGCTCCGGCAGGGCGTCCTTTTCTCGGACGGCGAGCCGTTCGACGCCGACGACGTGCTCTTCTCGTTCCAGGTCTACCTCGACCCGGAGGTCGCCTCGACGAACCGCTCGCTCCTGATGGTTCACGGCGAGCCGATCGAGGTCGAGAAACTCGACTCTCACACTGTCGCCTTCCGCCTGGCGGGACCGTACGCGGTGGGCGTGCGGCTGTTCGACAACGTCGCCATGTTGCCCGAGCATCAACTGGGACCCGCCTATGCCGCTGGAGAGCTCGCAACCGCCTGGACACTCGGCGGAGAGCTCTCCGACGTCGTCGGCCTCGGCCCGTTCCGCCCGGCCGGCTATCGACCCGGCGAGAGCCTCACCCTCGCGCGCAACGACCACTACTGGCGCCAGGACGCAGCAGGTGGTGCGCTCCCCTATCTCGACGAGATCGTCTTGCGCTTCGTCACCAGCGAAGACGCGGAAGCGCTCCGTTTTCAAAACGGTGAGACCGATGTGGTTCAGGGCATCAGCGCCGCCAACTTCGAAGCGCTCCTGGGCGCCTCGACCTCCTCGAGATTCGACCTCACCGACCTCGGACCGGGGCTGGCCTTCAACTTCCTGTTCTTCAATCTGAACGACTTGAGCTTGCAGGAACTCCCCGAGGTGCAGCTGCGCCAACGGTGGTACCGGCAGGTCGCCTTCCGGCAGGCCGTCTCAGAGGTGATCGACCGCGACGCGATTGCGCGCCTGGTCTATCGAGGGCGGGCGCGCGCTGCTGGCGGCCCGGTCGCCGCGGGCAATCGCCTGTGGCGAAACGAGCGCCTGAGTCCGCCGGAGCGATCGATCGAAGGCGCGCTGTCACGGCTCGAGGCCATCGGCTTCGAACTCGACCCCGAAGGGACTCTGCGCGATGCGGACGGCGAGCCGGTCCGGTTCACGATCGTGACCAACTCGAGCAACCGACAGCGGGTTCAGATCGCGACCATCCTCCAGGAGGACCTTCGCCAGGTAGGCATCACGGTTCAGGTGGTACCGCTCGAGTTCCAGTCGCTTGTGCGTCGACTTCTCGAAACCCACGACTACGACGCGTGTGTCCTCGGCCTGGGAGGGGGCGACGTCGACCCGAACTCCTGGGCGACAACCTGGCCGTCTTCCGGTAGCCGTCACCTCTGGGCCCCGAGGCAGGAGACACCCGCAACACCTTGGGAAGCGGAGATCGATCGACTCATGCTTTCTCAACTGACCGAGCTCGATCGTGTCGAGCGCAAGCGGCAGTACGACCGGGTCCAGGAGCTGCTGGTCGAGAACCTGCCGCTCATCTACCTGGTGAGCCCGAGCGTGCTCGTCGGCGCCGACCGCAATCTGAGGAACTTCCGCCCGGCGATTCTCGAGCCCTCGACGCTCTGGAACGCCGACCGGCTTTTCTGGCCCCAGGGCTCCAAAAACATAGATTGATACTGGCTGTTTCGTTGTTTTGCATGGTAGGCTCTCCCCACCAAATGGGAGAGCTCTACGTCGCGAAGCAGGTCGTCCGTCGGCGGCGAACGTGGCGCGTCACGGAGCACACTCATTGAACTGCCTTTTTGCCAAAAAGCTCAATTTTGATTAACTTGGAAAGGTTCTCGATGGTCGAGGACCGTCCGCGAAGAGAAGGAGACTGAATGAACAAGTCCGAAATGGCTGACAAGCTCGCGAAGAAGTGCGACATCTCGCAAGCCAAGGCCAACGAGATCGTGCAGACGATCTTTGACACCCGCCCGGGGCACGGCATCATCGCCACCACCCTGGACGCCGGCGGCAAGGTGCAGCTGGCCGGTTTCGGGTCCTTCGGAACGAAGAGCCGCGCTGGCCGCAAGGGCCGCAACCCCGCCACCGGCGAGGAGATCTACATCGCGGCCAAGAAGTACGCCTACTTCAAGCCTGCCAAGGGCCTGAAGGACCGCGTCGCGGAATAGTTCCAGCCGCCTTCTCGTATTTTGGAGAGCCCCGACACGGCGTTGCCGTGCCGGGGTTTCTTTCTCTTGGCGCGTTTCAGCTACTACAACCGGCTCAGTCCAACGCTCAAGCGCGTCTACCGGCAGAGCGACGAACTGACCCGCGTCGGCCTACCGAAACCCGCGACGCTCCGACCGATCGTCGCCGAGGCCGAGGAGTACCTCGCCGAGGAGAGGTTGGCCGCCCTGGCGGACGCCTGTCAGCGTCTGACAGACGCCATCAACGACCAGCTCGAGATTCCGCGCGCCACCGTCCGCGTGCTGGCGAAGCGTCCTTCCAAGAGCTGGGGAGAGCTCCACGGGCTCTACGAGGGGCCCGGCGACGGTCAACCCGCCCGACTGACGGTCTGGATGCGTACAGCCCAGCGACGCCAGGTCGTCGCCTTCAAGACCTTCATCCGCACGCTCTTCCACGAGCTCTGCCACCACCTCGACTACGAGCTCTACGAACTCGCCGACTCGCTCCACACCGAGGGTTTCTTCAAGCGGGAGTCGAGTCTGTTCCAGCAGCTCGCCGCTCGCTGAGTACCAGCTCCACGAACCTGCCCAGCATGTCGAGCGTGTGCGGGCTGTCGGTGAAGAGCTCGAGCGTCTCCTGCGTATCGCCCGTGACCGCCGCGTAGTTGGCCAGGTAGGTCACGAAACGCTCGCGGTTCTCGTCGCCGCTCATCTCCGGATGGAACTGGGTCGCCCAGATCGGTTTGTCCTCGAGTCGGAAGGCCTGGTACGGACAGCGTTCACTCGACGCCAGATGAACCGTGCCCGGAGGGAGCTTGCGCGCTCGGTCCTTGCGCCCCATCTGAGCCGCGAAGCGCTCGGGCAGCTCGCCCAGGAGGGCGTCGGAGCGTCCCTCGGGGGTGAGCGCCAGATCGTAGGTGCCCACCTCCGCCTGATCGGGGTCGTAGACGATCTCCCCCCCGAGCGCTTCGACCATGCACTGAAAGCCGAAGCAGGAGGCAAAGGTCGGGTGCCCGACGTCGGCCACGTCTTCGAGTAGCGCCAGCAGCGCAGAGAACTGCGGCAGGTCGCGCTCCGAAACCAGAAAATCACCGCTTCCGCCGATCAGCAGGAAGTCGTGCTCCTGGACCACCGAAACGGCCGGCGGACCCTTCAACAGATCCCATCCGACAATCTTTTCGGGAGCGACGGAGAGGCGTCGTGCAAAGCAGGCCACCTCTTGGCTCCGCATCGGATCGTCCGGATGGCGCGCCTGCAAGAGCAGGTAGCGAGGATCTCCCATGCGGAGGATTCTAGTACCGCTCGGGCCGCCGCGGGGGCGATCAATCGATCCGTCGCGCCAACCTGGCGGCGGCTCGGGTCGGCAGAGCGATGGTCACGGAGGTGCCGGGGTCGTCGACTTCGATCACCAGCTTGCCGCCCCGCTTCAAGACGCGCACCTCGCTGTGCGAGTCGACCACCTCGACCAGGGTGGCATCCGGGAGTCGATGAAGCTCTTCCGCGAGATCGGCGATTACCGGCAGCAAGCCGTCTAGATGTCGGTCGAGTGACTCGCGCCCCTCCCAGTGGCCGATGCCCGCGGTATAAACCTCCGGCGTACGGATCGACGAGGCCGCGACGTCGAAAATCGCCATCGGAACGGGCACGGTGAAGCTGGGACCGCCGTTGCGATCGGTCACCTCGATCGTCGCAACGCCGCCCAGGGCGTAGAGGGCGCCGATCGTCACCGCCCAGCCACCGACGACGAGCACGACACAAACGAAGACCGCAATCCAGAGCTTGCGCATCGTCATCCGTCAGGCTCCTAGTCCGAGGACTCGGGGTTGTGGTCCACCCAGACGCGAACCGACTCATCCGCCTCGCGGACACGCACCAGCTCACCTTCGCCGTGTGCGGCGAGCGCCTCCATCGCCGCTGCGACGTCGAAGCGCCGCTCAGCGCCCAGCAGCGCATCGACGACCGTCATCGGCATGCGCACATCAACCTGCTCGTCCCACCGGTCTCTCACTCGAACGTGGAAGTAGCCGGCCTCTTTCCAGATGCGCACCGACTCGTCGTCGTCGTCGACGGTGATGTAGGCCATGTCGGGCCCGCTGCGCACCTCGAGCCAGAGCTCACGCATCTCCTCGTAGGAGAGCCGGTGTCCATTGAGATGCACCGAATCGTGGCGAACGTGGTCACCGATGTCGATCATCGGCATCGCCTTGTCGATGAGGCTGAACGGAAGGTTGACGACGACCTTCGTGTCGCTGTCGGCCTCGTCGACGCGCACGTGCAGCCAGAGGCTCGAAGTGGAGCCCAGGGCGGGAGCGGCGACCAGGAGTACTAGAGCTGCTACGAGTGGTGTGATCGAACGTCGCATGTCGAAATCCTCCGTGCTGTCTACGCCCGTTAGGACGTGTCGAGAGCCCGGAAGGTTTCACTCGACATCGTGTCGAGCGCGTGACGAACGATCAGACCGCCTCTTCGGCCGCCTTGTCGAAGCCCTTGAAACGCCTCGAGATCGCTTCGCGCGCGTCGAGCACCAGGCTGAACAGAGCCGGCACGAGGAAGAGCGTAAAGACCGTCGAAACGAGTAGGCCCCCAACGACCACACTGCCCAGACCACGGTAGAGCTCGGAGCCCGCCCCCGGGAAGAGGACCAGCGGAAGCATGCCGCAGACGCTGGTGAGCACGCTCATGAAGATCGGCCGGATGCGGCCCCGTACCGACTCACGAATCGCCTCACGCGGCTCCTGACCGTCCTCACGCATGTGATTCAACGACTGATGCACGATCAGGATCGCATTGTTCACGACCGTGCCCACCAGAATGATGAATCCGAGCATCGTGAGCACGTCGAGCGCCTGGTAGGTGAACAGATTCACCACCCCGAGCCCGAGGAAGCCACCGAGCGCCGCCAACGGCACGCTGAAGAGAATGACCAACGGGTAGAGGAAACTCTCGAACAGCGCCGCCATCAGGAGATAGGTGATCACCACCGCCAGAATAAAGTTCCACTTGAGCGCATCGGCGGTCTGCGTCAGCTTGTCGGCGGTGCCGCTCAGGTTGGCGCGGTAGAGGCCGCTCAGCTCGCCCGAGAGCCGCATCGGGCCGAGGACGTCTTCTTCGATCGTCTCCATCGCACTCTGCAGCGGCAGCTCTTCCGAGGGGGTCACCTGGATCGTGATGGCTCGTTGCCGCTCGCGATGAGCGATCGAGGTCGGGCCACTCGCGATCTCGATGTCAGCGACTGTACCCAGGGTGACGGTCTCGCCCGAAGGCGTCGCGATCGGCAGCTGTTCGATGAGGTGAGTGCGATAGTCCCAGTCCTCCTCGGCGATGACCTTGAGGTCGACTTCGTGTCCGTCGAGCTGGTAGTCGCTCGCCTTCACGCCGTCCACGAGCGCGTTGACCATCGCGCCGACGTCGCGGTTCGAAAGCCCTAACTCTGCCGCTCGTCGTCGATGGGTCCGCACATGGACCTCGGGGTTTGCGAGATCGAGGCTGGGGCTCGCCTGCGCCTGCGCGCCCGGGAGCACCTGCATCACGTTGCCGATCGTCTGCCCCCCGAGCTCGACGAGCCGCTCGAGGCTCGGCCCGGTCAGCTCGATGTCGATCGACCTGCCGGAGCCGAACGAGCGATCGAAGATGCTGCTCTGGAAGACAAAGGCGGAGGCGCCCGGGAGCATGCCGTTGACGCGACCGAACTCGGGAATCAGCTCCCGCACCCGTTCCGGCTCGCGGGCGTTGATGCCCATGAAGACGAAGTTGGGCACCGCGCCGAACCAAAAGTCTTCGATGCCGCCTCCAGCGAGCTCTGCCGTCTGATCTTGCGAGCCGTCCCAGAGATGGCCAAGCTCGCGAATGTAAATCTCGCGCATCGCGATGTTCTCGTCGAGGTTCTGCCCCGGCGGCGGCTGGATCATCCCGAAGAGGAAGTTCTGGTTGCCGGTGGGGAGGTACTCGGCCTTCGGGGTCAGGAGCCAACTCAGTCCGATCGCGGCCGCCGTGAACCCGATGACGACGGCCAAGCGCAGCGCCGTGCTGCCGGTGATCCGGTGCACGGTCTCGCTCACCAGGTCGCCAAAACGCTTGGCGGCCCCCGCGAGGCCCCACAGGGAACGGAAGCCGGTCGGCTCTCCCTCCTTGACGACTCCCCCCAGAATTCGACCCGAGAGACTGGGGATAACGGTGATCGCCACCAGGAGGCTCAAAGCCACCGCGCAGCTGATCGCCAGTGCGATGTCACGGAAGAGTTGCCCAGCTTCCTCCTGCACGAACAGGATCGGCACGAAGACGGCAATCGTGGTCAGGGTCGACGCGAGAACCGCTCCCCAGACCTCTCCAGCGCCGTCGAGCGCCGCGCGGAACCGGCTCTTGCCGCGCTGTCGATGACGATAGATGTTTTCGAGCACGACGATCGAGTTGTCGACCACCATGCCGACCGCGAAGGCCATGCCCGCCAGGCTGATCACGTTCAGCGTTCTGCCGAAGAGCCCCATCAGAAGGAAGGTGCCCACAATGCTGATCGGGATCGCGATGGCCACGATCAGGGTGCTGGAGCGACTCCGCAGGAAGAGCAGCAGCACCGCGATCGCTAGTACGCTTCCCAGCAGGAGGCTCTGGCGAACCAGGCGGATCGCGCTCTCGATGTAGATCGTCGAGTCGTGGACGAGCGCGATGCGCAGGCCGCGATCGTCGAGCAGCTCCCGGTTGAGGCGGGTCGTCGTCTCCTTGAGGCCGGCCATCACATCGAGGAGGTTCGCCCCGGGCGCGCGCACGGCATTGAACGCCATGGTCGGCAGCCCCATGTAGGCGATCTCGCCGGTGCGCTTGCTCAGGCTCGCCTCGACTCGCGCCACGTCACGGACGTAGACCGGCACGCCGTTGCGCACCGCAACGACCACGTCCTCGACCTCCTGAGGCGTGGCGTACTCACCGACGGTGCGGACGGTGTAGCGCCGAATGCCCTCGTCGAAATCACCGGCCGAGTAGTTCCGATTCTCACGGTCGATCGCCGCCATCAGGTCGACCAGCGTGATGCTCCGCGCCGAAAGGGCCGCGGGATCGGCCACCACATGCATCTCGCGCTGACGGCCTCCGTGGACGTTGACGGTCCCGACGCCCGGGACCCGCTCGAGTTCCGGTTTGATGTAGTTCTCGAGGAAGGTGAGCTCGGCCGGAATCTCGCCGGCGAAGCCGTCCTCCTCGAGCGGCACCAAGACGAACCACGCCATCGCACTCGCGTCGGCGTCTCCGGAGAGGACCAGCGGTTTCTGCGCGTTGTCGGGATAGCTCTGGACCTGCTGCAGCCGGTTCGAGACACGCAAGAGCGCGTCAGAGACCGCAGTACCGGTGCGGAAGATCAACTTGATCGAACCGAAGCTGTCCGAGCTCGAGCTCTCCATGCGCAAGAGACCCTCGAGCCCTTGGAGCTGCTCCTCCTGTTCGTCGACGATCTCGCGCTCGATCTCCTGAGGGCTCGCGCCGGGCCAGAAGGTGTTGACGGTCACCTCCGGTTCGTCGACGGTCGGCGTCAGCTGCACCGGAATGCGGACCAGCGCCAGACCTCCGAAGAGGAGCAGAAGGATGGCGCCCACCGCCACCCGCACGGGGAATCGGATCGCTCCTTCTACCAGCTTCATGGCTTTGCAAACTCCTTGAGTCTTGGATCCACCTTGGTTCCCGGCGCGAGTCGCTCGTTGCCCTGCGTTACGACCCGAGCACCGGCCTCCACCTCACCTTCGACAGAGATCCAGACGCCCTGGCTACTGCCGAGCAACACGTCCACCGGCTGCGCCACGTCGTCCTCGCCGATCACGTAGACGAACCGACGGGTACCCTGCGCCACGATTGCGTCCTTGGGGACCAGCACGTTCGGCTCCGCCTGGCCGATCGGCAATCGCACACTCGCTAGCATGCCGGCTCCGACCCTGCCGTCCTCGTTGGAGATGGCGACCTTGACCGGAAAGGTGCGCGCCTGCGGATCGGCTCTCGGCACAACCGAGCGCACCGTGCCCGCAATTCGCTCGCCCGGTACGGCCGAAACCGTCACCTCGACCTCGGTGTCTACGCTCAGGCCCTCGAAGTAGCGTTCGGGAACTTCGAGCGTCACCTCGAGATCGCGCACGTCCATCACTTCGACGACCGGGTCGCCGGCGGAGACCCACTCACCCACCGCCGTATGCTCGGCGACAACCACGCCGGCGAAGGGAGCGCGAATCGTCGTGCGATCGACCTGGTCCTTGAAGCGAGCGACGTCGGCCTCGAGCTGCGCTACTCGGCCTTCGCCGGCCTCCACCTCGGTCAACGCGTCATCGAGCTCCTGCTGGCTGATCACGCGTTCATCCCAAAGGCCCCGCGCGCGCTCACGGCGCGCTTCGGCCAACTTCAAACGGGCACGCGCCTCGACCAGCTGGCCCTCGGCCGCGCGCAGCTGAAGCTCAAACGTGTCCGGGCGCAGTCGAGCGAGCGTCGACCCGCGCCGGACACCCTGCCCGTCACGCGCTCGGAGCTCGATCACCACGCCGGAGATGCTGCTGGCGACCACGCTCGATCGGTAGGAGGCAACGGTACCGGTGAGGTCGAGCGACGAGCGCACGTCGTGGCGCATCGCTTCGGTGTAGCTGACCGGCGCCACCCAGCCCCCGGGCTGGGCGGCCGCGGCCACGGAAAAGGCGACAACGAGCCCGGTCGTCCGGGCGATTCGGAAGATATTCACAGCCTTGGTCCCTGGATCGTTACGTTGACCCAAATAGATACGGATTGCGCGACCCGACGTTGCAATATCGGAGCGGATCCTATGGCGATCAGTATAGCGTCCGGCAAAGTCCTCTCGAACCGCTAGAATCGCGCGATCGCATGCACGAAGGCTTCACGAATCCAGCGCTCCATCTGGCAATCGCGCTCGCGGTCGGCATGGTCGCGCAATCGCTCGCGCGGCACCTGAAGATCCCCGGGATCGTTCTGCTCCTCGGCGCCGGCGTGCTGCTCGGCCCCGACGTCACCGGCATCATCCAGCCCGAGATTCTCGGTGACACCCTGCAGATGCTCGTCGGCTTCGCGGTCGCGGTCATCCTGTTCGAGGGCGGGCTGAATCTGCGCGCCAGGCGACTGCGGCGCGAGGCGAGAAGCATCCAGCAGCTGATTACCATCGGCGCGGCAGTGACCGCCGTCGGCGGCGCACTCGCCGCACGCTACTTCCTCGGCTGGAACTGGGATCTGGCGGCCCTCTTCGGGGCACTCGTGATCGTCACCGGACCGACGGTCATCGGTCCGATCCTGCGCCGCGTTCGGCTCAAGAGGAGCGTCTCGACGGTGCTCGAGGCCGAGGGTGTGCTGATCGATCCGATCGGCGCCATCGCCGCAGTGGTCGCTCTCGAGATTGTCCTCCATCCGAGTGAGAGCCTCGTCGCCGGCGGCGGCGACCTCCTCCTCCGCCTGGGTCTGGGCGCCCTGATCGGCATCATCGGCGGCGCGTTGATCGCAGGTCTCTTGAGGGTCGACCGGGTCGTGCCGGAGGGGCTCGAGAACGTCTTCATCCTCTCCCTCGTCCTAGCCCTCTTCCAGATCTCGAACGCCCTACTCCCCGAGAGCGGCATCATGGCGGTCACCGTCGCCGGCCTGGTGGTCGGCAACTTCGAAGCCCGACAGCTGCACGACCTGCGAGAGTTCAAAGAGCAGCTGACGGTAATGCTGATCGGCATGCTCTTCGTGCTGCTCGCGGCCGACGTTCGGGTCGAGGATGTGCGCGCGCTCGGCCTCGGAGGGGTCGGGACCGTTCTCGCCCTGATGCTGATCGTCCGCCCGCTCAACATCTGGATCGGCACGGCGGGGTCGGGGCTCTCGACCCGGGAGAAGGCGTTCCTCTCCTGGATGGCGCCGCGCGGCATCGTCGCCGCGGCGGTCGCCTCACTCTTCGCCCAGGAGCTCGACGCAGCCGGGGTCGCGGGCGGCAGCCAACTGCGGGCCCTGGTCTTCCTGGTGATCGCCGCGACAGTTCTGGTGCAGGGCCTCTCCGGTGGACTGCTCGCAGGTTGGCTCGGCGTCCGACGGCCGAGCAACGTCGGCATCGCCATCCTCGGCGCCAACCCGCTGGCGCTGGCCGTGGCCGAGGTATTCCGTGCCGGCGGCCAGGAGGTCCTCATCCTCGACTCGAACCCGGGCGCCTGCCAGGCGGCCGAGCGGCGGCAGTTCAAGGTGGTCTTCGGCAACGCGCTCGAGCCGCGACTGCTCGCCCGCGCAGAGATCGACAGCCGAGCGACCTGCATCAGCCTGACGCCCAACGACGAGATCAACCTGCTGTTCACCCGCAGGGTCCGCGAGCAGAACAAGACCGCATCGGTTTGGACCGGCCTGACCCGCGACAGCGGCCACGTCACCGGGGAGATGGTCGATCATCTCCGAGCCAGGGTGCTCTGGGACGGCCCGCAATACCTGGGCGTCTGGAGCGGGCGGCTCGAACGCGAGCACGCGCGGGTCGAAACGTGGATCTGCGAGAGCCCCCGCGCCCCCGCGAAGCGCTCCAGCACCGAGACGACCGAGGAGCGCGAGCGCACCCGCGTGGTGTTGCCGATCGCGGTCGTTCGAGGGAAGCGTGTCCTCCTCTACTCCTCGGAGCTGACCGTCAAAGTGGGCGATCAGCTCCACGTGCTGGTGCACCAGGACCGCGCCGAGTTCGCGCACGCCTGGCTCGAGGACAAGGGCTGGCGCCCGTTCACCCCGGACGTCGTGCCACCCGTTCAAGGGTCGTAGCGCTTCGCGATCCTCGGCGGACCTTCGACCCGTGGGGTTGGCGCGGTCGGTAGCCGGATCCACCGCGCCGCGAGCGCACGACACTCGGGGCCGCGCACAGCGCGGTGGTATCGGTTGTTCGGCCCGAGCTTCGCCATCGCGAAGCTGCTGCAGGACGGGGGCGCGTCCGCCAGGCCGAGGGCGTGGCCGAGCTCGTGGATCAGGTTCTGCGTGAGCGACCCGCAAAAGACCACGCTGCCTTGTCGATTGCGAGTCCTCGTGTAGAGCGTGATCTCGCGCCCCTGGAAGCTCCCGCACCGTTCTCCTTCACCGATCGCCTCCGGATCGAATCGAACGAACAACTCACGGGTGCCGCGCTCCCCGATGACAAACGGCGGCACCTCACGCGCTTGATTCGTACAGACGCCCCAGGCGTCCATCGCCCCTTCGACGACATCGATCGGCAGGCGCGGATCGACGTCGAGACGGATTGCAAGTGCCGCGGCACGGTGCGCATCGGGTCGCAGCGCAGAGCAGTCGTCGGCGGCAGAGAGGGGTGGACGGCAGAGCGGCGCAGCGAAGAGGAGCAGGAGCGGGATCAGGCGTGCCACACCCTTCCTACGCTCAAACGAGGGCCGTCGACGTGGTACCGGGATGAGTCGAGTATGAGTCGCCGTAAAGCGCTATATCTCATGGGATTACAGACATGTGAGGGAGTGACGAGTGGCGGCCGGTCCGGGCCGAACTAGAAGAACCACGGCGCGCGCCAGCCGTACTCAAGAGTAGGTAGGTCGCACGGATGACGAGACAACACGCAATGGCTACCGACAAACCGACATCGACAACGGACGAGGCCCCCTACCCGTCTGAGACCGACCCTCGGAGACTTCGGTTCGGCGACTTCGAGTTCCTCGCCGGCAGCGGCGAGCTCCTGCATCGCCACTCCACCGGCAGGTCGAAGCGCGTTCGCCTGCAGCCCCAACCGGCCAAGGTGCTCCTCTATCTCGCGGAGCGCTCCGGCGAGCTGGTGACCCGGGAGGAACTCCAACGGCACCTCTGGAGTTCGGATCACTTCGTCGACTACGACCAGGGCCTCAACTACTGCATTCGCGCCGTACGGCGAGCTCTGGGAGACGACGCGAGTGCGCCTCGTTACCTCGAGACCATCCCCAGGCGCGGCTATCGGTTCCGCCGCGCGGTCGAGATCGCGAACGGTCCGTCGAAGGACTGGACCCGCGGCCTGCTCCGGATGGTGCCGCTCCGCCGGGCTTCGAGGCCCGCTCGCCTCCGTCAGGCGACCCTCGTCGCGGCGGCGATCGCGGTCTTCTCCGTGGCGCTTCACTGGGTGCTCTGGTCGGGACTCCTCGAAGCGGGCCGACCGCCCAAGCTGGCCGTCATGCCGCTCGAGGATCACTCCTCTACCGAGTCGGGCGCGGCGCTGGCATCGAGCCTCACCGATGAGCTCATCTCCGAGTTGGCGAGCCGGCACGCCGAGGAGCTCGGCGTGATCGCCCGCACCTCCTCGGTCGCGGCCGCCGGGCGCGGCCTGACGGCGGCAGAGCTCGGCGCAAAACTCGGCGTCGACTATCTGCTCACCGGCGGCATGCAACGGTCGCACGACGCCACGCGCATCACCGTCCAGCTGATCCGCGTTCGCGACGAGACGAACCTCTGGGCCGAGATCTACGAGCAGCCCCTGGACCAGGCCGACTGGAACCGATGGGTGCAGACCGTCAGCCTCCGAGTCGCCGAGCGCCTCGCTCTGACGCTTCCGAACAAAGATCTGCCCAGCGACAGCTCTTGGGCGCGCCCCGCATCTTCCTCCCGGACGGCGCGCAGCCGCGACCCACGTGACGTCAGCGGCTAGTCCGCTCTCGAGAGGCGCCCCGGGCACCTTCGACTACTGAAGAGCACGGAGCTCTCGGCAGGGCGCTCCACCAACCATCGGCCGCGATCTCTCCCGCCCGGACCTACCGATAGAAGAGGAACTGCACGCGTTGGGTCCGTCCCAAGCGCCGCGGTCGACGGTCTTCGCACGAGTCCAGACCGGAGCTATGGACATCCAACCGCGGCGAGGCGTTCGCCTCGATCCACCCGCCGGCTGCCGAAAGATCCGAGCTCCGGCTCCGCAGTCGCTGAAGGCGCCGACTCACTCGACGCGCGAGACGCCCTTGGCTCGCCCGAACAGAGTTCAACCCCTTGAAACAGCCGCGAACGGGAGTTTGGATCGCATCTGACCGGCGCCTCCGAACTGCGCTCATGCGTCTGAGGAGCGACTGAAGCGTCCATGAGCGCGCGGTCAGTGGAACGGACGAGGAGCAGGTGATTTCAGCTCGAGAGTTGAATGAGTCGGCAGGGTTTCAGAGCTGTCGATAAGCCCTCGAACGGTCAGATCGGATCGGGCACTCGCCTTGCGCTTCGCTCCAGCATGTCGAAGCGCCCCGCACGCCACGCCAGCGAGTCGTTCAGCCAGTTGTGGAGCGACGGGGCACGAGTCAGAACGAAAAGGAGACCAAGCATGAGAACCACTAACTGGCGAAGATGGACAGCCATCGCGCTCACCCTCCTGGTCTGCGGCGCCGGCTCGGCGTGGGCCCAGGAGGAGACCGGCAACGTATACGTCACGGTGACCGACGCGAGCGGACAGCCGCTCCCCGGTGTCACCGTCGAGCTCGCCGGCATCGGCGCACCCAAGCTCCAGGTGAGCAGCGGCGACGGCGCCGTCCGCTTCATCGGGCTCGACCCGGGCGACTGGTCACTCAAGGCTTCGCTCGAGGGCTTCTCGACCGTCGAGTACACAAGGGTCAACGTGCGCATCGCGCGCAGCACCTCCGTTCAGGTACAGCTGTCGAACGCGGTTGAAGAGGTGATCACCGTCACCTCCGAGAGCCCTCTGCTCGACGAGAAGCGAGTCTCTAGCGGCGCGACCATCAGTCAGATCGAGCTCGAGAAGATTCCGACCGCCCGCGACCCCTGGGCGGTGCTCTCGCAGACCCCGGGCGTAGTCGTCGACCGCATCAACGTCGGCGGCAACGAGTCCGGCCAGCAGTCCAACTTCCGCGGGCCCGGTGTGTCCGACGACGAGAACCAGTTCCTCGTCGACGGCGTCGACGTCACCGACATGAGCGCGATCGGCGCCTCATCGGGGTACTACGACTTCGACCAGTTCACCGAGATGCAGTTCCAGACCGGTGGCACCGACGTCACCAAGACCGGCGGCGGCGTATCGGTCAACTTGGTCACCAAGCGCGGCACCAACGAGTTCCGTGGCTCGGCGCGCTTCCTGGTGACCGACTCCAACGCCTTCCTCTTCCTCAAGCAGTCGAGTCCGGACATCGACGCGTCAGACCGCGCCCCGAGTCAGGACAACTTCATCGGCAACTCGATCAACAAGATCGAGGAGTGGGGATTCGAGGCCGGCGGACCGGTCGTCAAGGACCGGATCTGGTTCTGGGGCTCACACGGTCAGAACGACATCAAGAACCTCACCGGCGGCAACAGTCCAGCCGATGTCCTGTCGGACGACACCATCCTCACCAACACCGCGTTCAAGGTGAACGCCCAGCTGTCGCAGGCGAACTCGGCGGTGGGCTCCTGGAACAACGGTGACAAAGAGAAGTTCGGCCGCAACGCCTCGCCCACCCGCCCGGCGCCCACGACTTGGGACCAGCGGGGACCGACGGCGATCATCAAGTTCGAAGATACCCACGTGGTCAACTCGAACTTCTTCATCGGCGGCACCTACAACAAGGTCGACGGCGGCTTCCAGCTGGTCTCGAAGGCCTTCCTGGCCTCCGGCAACGACGCCGCGCAGACGATTCTCGGCGCGGACGGCGTCTGGCAGAACAGCTTCTGGAACGGCGGTTCAGCCCGCCCGCAGGAGGAGGTCAAGACCGACGGTTCGTACTTCTTCAGCACCGGCAACATCAGCCACGAGCTCAAGTTCGGCGCCCGACTGCGCGAGTTCGAAAGCTCGAGCAACTTCGGTTGGTCCAACGACAACGCCTGGGCGATCGACACCGGTAGCGGCCTCGACAGCGCTCTGCTCATCACGCAGCGAGGCTTCACGCCACCTGTCACCCAGGATTACACCTCGGCCTGGGTTCAGGACACGATCTCGGCCGGCAACTGGACGATCAACGCGGGCCTCCGCTACGACCGCCAGGAGGGCGCCAACGAAGCGGTGATCGCCGACTCGAACCTCTGGTTCCCGGCGCTCCACCCGACGCTCGACTATCCGGGCGCCGACGCACCGTTCGACTGGACGACCATCTCCCCGCGTGTCGGCGTGACCTACGCCGTCGGCGAGGAGCGCAAGACGCTGCTGCGCGCCAGCTACTCACGTTTCCCCGAGCAGCTCGACGCCAACGACGTCGCCCGCACCAACCCGGCCCAAGCCTCCTACCTGACGCTACTCTGGTCGGACGACGACGGCGACGGCCGGTTTGGCGGCGCCGACACGGTCACCCTCCCGGACGGCTCTGTGGTCGCGACCGGACGGCCCGGCCCCGACAGCGTCGTGGCGATCGGGACCAGCGGCTTCGATCTCTCGAATCCGACGGCGCTCGTGAGTCCCAACGTCACCGCGGCCGACCTGGATCCCGATCAGACGGATGAGCTCATCCTCGGCGTCGAGCACGCCCTGCTACCGGAGTTTGTGGTCGGCGCCAGTCTCACCTGGCGTCAGGTCAGCGACATCAAGGAGACTCGCGCCTTCGTACGTGGTGCCGACGGTATCTCGCGAACCGCCGTTCGCGGCGACTATGTGCCCGACCAGCTGCTGACCGGCAGCTTCCCCGACGGCACCCCGTACTCGGTACAGACCTACACGCTCGATCCGTCGCTGAACTTCACCGGCGGCACACTTCTGCTCAATGGAGATCGTGAGCGCGAGTACCAGGGCGTCAACCTCAACTTCACCAAACGGCTGTCCAACCAGTGGATGATGCGCGGTTACCTTCAGTATGGAGAGACCGAGTGGGACGTTCCGGCGAGCTTCTTCGCGAACCAGAGCCCCAACCTCTGTGAGGACGACCCGGACGTCGACTCCGGACCCGGCATCGACTGCCTCGGTTTCGGCGGCGGCCTCTTCGACGGCGGCATCTTCGCCAGCCAGAGCTCCGGCTCGGGCGCCAAGGCGGACGTATATGTCCAGAGCACCTGGCAGTTCAACGTCAACGGCATGTACCAGGTGGCGCCGAGTCGCCCCTGGGGCTTCAACGTCGCGGCCAACGTCTTCGGCCGTGAAGGCTACCCACTGCCGTACTTCGAGGATGTTCTCGGGGCCGACGGTCAGAACCGCGACATCTTGGTGGTCGACGAGCTCGACCAGCAGCGCGTCGACGACGTCTACACCCTGGACCTGCGACTCGACAAAGAGTTCGCCGCCACCGGCAACGTGGCGTTCACGGTCGGCGTCGACGCCTTCAACCTGCTCAACGAGAGCTACACCCTCCAGCGCGAGCGCGGTCTCAACCGTTCCTCGGCGAA
Organism: Candidatus Multivoradales bacterium; assembly: GCA_965212505.1. Classification (GTDB taxonomy): domain Bacteria; phylum Acidobacteriota; class Thermoanaerobaculia; order Multivoradales; family JAHEKO01; genus JAHEKO01. The sequence continues at coordinate 1,355,455 of OZ243123.1, read as the reverse complement.
CTTCCTTCGCGAAACGCTGTCACCGCGAGTCTGGCGCGTCTCGGCCCGGCTCAACTGGAAGTAGGCTCTTACTCATGCTCGGCTAGCTCAACCTAGTCGACTCCAGCATGGGTTCTACGGCCGGGGGTTTGCCACCCCCGGCCGCTTTCCGTATGGGGCCTGCTACGATCGCCGAGCCCGTGTCCCCGGACGAGATCCTCTCCTTTCCGAAGCCCGGCTGGCGGCACATGGCCGTCACATCTACGAGTCTGCACCGAGCGGCGTGAGCTGAGGGGCGCGACCGGCTTGAACCTGTTCACCGCCAACGTCAGAGTGGGGCCTCTCGTCCTGCTTCTCGCCCTCGCATGCTCACCCGCTGCGGAAGAGAGGACGGTGCACGACCTGACGACACTCATCGAGCGCGCGGAGAGCCGTGCCGAAACGAGTTCCCTCGACTTCGGCTCGCCGCAAGCTCGAGCCGCAATGCTCTCGGGATGGTCCTACAACGAGCACGACCAGGCCTCGGGCGAAGGCTTCGTCTGGGGTGTGGCTCCGGCCTCGACCCTCACCTTCGAGCTGGCCTGGGTGCGCGACCTCGAGATCGAGTTCCGAGGCCGAGCGCCTCGCCAGGCGAGCTCGACACCGCTCCGAGTGACCGTCCTGGTGAACGACTCGGAGGTCACCGTATGGACACTCGGCCCCCGCCGGCGCGCCTATCGCACCGTGCTGCCCGCGAAGGCTCTGCGACGCGGCCGGAACACAATCAACCTCTCGTACGAGGGTGGCCTGCCCGACATCGCAGACTGGCCGGCGCGTGAGGGGAGTCCGCTCGCCGGCGCTTGGTTCTCAGCTCGCTTCGGAGACGGCGAAGCGCCAGGACCGGCGGGCGTGATCGACAGCTCTGAGTTGCGGCTCCCCTTCGGCGTACGCCTCGACTACCACCTACGCGTTCCCCCGACGAGCGCCCTCCGGTTCGCCGGGATCGACGGCCCCGGTCGCCTCGAGGTCGAGATCCACTCGGACGCCGAGGCGACCCCCTGGAAGACCACCTTCGGCCCCGGCGACGACCCGGCGCCGCTCCCGATCAGCGGCGAGACCGGCTCGATCCTGCGCGTCACGCTCGCGGCCGTTCCCAATGCGGGGGCGGGCGCCCGCAACGACGGACTGCGCGTACTTGTCCCCAGAATCTCGACACTCGAGCCCCCGTCCGAGATCGCCGCCGTAGCGCTGACACCGCCCCCGGCGACCCCTCCCCACGTCATCATCTACCTGGTCGACACCCTCCGTGCCGATCACCTCGGCGCCTACGGATACTCGCGCCCCGTCTCTCCCGAGATCGATCGCTTCGCCGTCGAGGCCACCCTCTACGAGCACGCGGTGGCTCAGTCTTCCTGGACGCGACCGACGGTCGCGTCGGTCTTCACCGGACTCTGGCCGCACGTACACGGTGTCAATAGCCCTCGGAGCAAACTGCCCGAGACTGCACCGACCCTCGCCGAGGTCCTGCGTTCGGCCGGCTATCGCACGGCCGGCTTCGTGACCAACCCGAACGTCAGCGAGTCGACCGGTCTCGCGCGAGGCTTCGAACACTTCGAGTTCCTCGAGAAGGAAGGCAACAACGACTGGACGAGGGCTGACGAGATCAACAAGGCGGTCTTCCGGTGGCTCGACGCGGAGACCGCAGGGTCACCGATGTTCCTCTACGTCCACACGATGGATCCCCACGACCCGTACGATCCAACGCCCGAGATGCGAGAGCGATTCGCCCCGGGCGTGGCCGACGACGCTCCGACGCGGCCGATGGGCAGGCATGCGCGTGACCCCGACGAACTCGCCGAGCTGGTCGCGCTCTACGACGCCGAGATCGCCTTCAACGACCGTCACTTCGGCGTCTTCCTCGAGCGACTGCGTAACCTCGACCTCTACGACAACGCAATGGTCGTCTTCCTCTCAGACCACGGTGAGGAGTTCTACGAGCACGGCGGGTGGAAGCACGGCGCAACGCTCCATGCCGAGAGCATCGACGTCCCGCTGATCGTCAAATACCCCCACGCCACCAGCGGTTCCCGAGTGGCCGCAAGAGCACAACAGATCGACCTCCTGCCGACCGTCCTCGACCTGTTGGGGCTCGAGCCGCTCGCGGGTCTGCCGGGAGCGAGCCTGCGCACACTCGAGAGCCCAGCCGTCGGCGAGCGCCAGATCGTCTCCTACCTCGATCGCAACCGCCGGCCGCAGGCGGCCCTGCTCGAAGCGACCCGCAAGCTACTTCTCCGGCGCCCCGGCACGAGCCAAGAGCGCGCCTCCCTCTTCGATCTCGGAGTCGATCGGGGCGAGCGCGACGATCTCGCCGACCGACGCCCCGTCACCGTCGGCTACCTCGCCGCGGAGCTCCGGTTCCTACTGGCCGCGCGAGGACTCGACCCGGAAGAGGCCGAGCTCTCCGAGAGGCTCGAAGAACAGCTGCGCGCGCTCGGCTATCTGAACTAGCGGCATCGGGTTCCGCCAACACCGGAGCCAGCGCCCTCGTTCAAAGCACGGAGCGCCGGACCTAGCGGTCAGGGGACCGAGGGCACCTTCTCGACACCACCGAGCAGGAGCGCCGGATCCACACGCGCCCCACGCCATCGGATTCCAAAATGCAGATGGGGCCCCGTCGCTCGACCCGTAGCGCCCACCTCGCCGATCGTCTGGCCCCGCGAGACCACAGCCTCCTGCTCCACCGCCAACTCCGAGAGATGGAAGTACATGCTGATCAGCCCGTCGCCGTGGTGCAGAAATACGCTCTTTCCGGAGAAGAAGAAGTCTCCCGCCAGCACCACGGTCCCCTCGCCCACGGCGAGCACCGGCGTCCCCGTACCGGCGGCGAAGTCGGAACCGCTGTGTGGACTTCGCGGCTGATTGTTGAAGAACCGTCGCGAGCCGAAGCGGCCTCCCTCCGGAAGCTCAGCCAGAGGGGCGCCGAGTGGCAGGGTAAAGCGACGGGGACCGTCGAGCCCCCAGAGGGCACCGATCTGTGAGGACTCGCGCGCCGCCCGGGCGCCGTCTTCCTCGGAAAGGTTGACCTTCGAGTTGTCCTCGAGGGTGATGTATTGGACCGGGTACGGATAGTCGGCGAGGCCGACGATCGCGGTCTGGCGTGAGCCACCAACGCGGCGCCAGACCGTCACCTGCGACGCCGACTCGAGAAGATCGAGCGCAAACCAGCAGGCGTCGCCAATCGGCTCCCAGCCCACATCGCCGCGACCGCAACGCTCGATGCCCTCTCCCGGCCACCGGACAACGCCGCCGGGCGGCGCCGTGGCACTCGCTCCGTCTGCGAGAGCGGGAACACCCGAGACCAGGGCAAAGGCGAGGACCGGTAGAGCGAGTCGATTCATGAGCCGGCCTCCGGGTCGATCAGGGGGATGGGAAGTTCGAGCGGCGCGGGTGGGCGCTCGATCCAGCCGAGCTCTCGTCCGATCTCGGCCGCCGGCTTCAGCCGATCCGCGAGACGGGCGAGACCGACGAGCTGCCTGGTCGCCCGCAGCCAACTCCCCTCGCTGAAGAGCTCGAATGGTGACTTCGCGCGCGGGTACTGCTGCATTTGCAGCTCGGCGTCTTCGTCGCGACCCAGCATCTGCCGCACGCGCGCCAGCGCAACGTCGAGGCCGCCCAGCTCGTCAACCAAGCCTCTCTCCAAAGCGTCTTCGCCGGTCCAGACCCTGCCACGAGCGACTTCGTGAACCTGCTCCTGCGTCATCGACCGGCCTTCGGCGACCTTCGCCGTGAAATCTTCATAGATCCGATCGAGAGAGGCTTCGATTCGCTGCCAGTCGCCCTCACTGAAGTCGTGGTTTGCACTCCAGATCCTGGAACGCGCGCCCACCGCAACGTCGTCGTAGGAGATACCGGCCTTCGACCAGGCTCCACGGCTGAAGAGCTTGCCTCCGTAGACGCCGATCGAGCCCGTTACGGTAGCGGGCTGCGCGACGATCGCATCGGCTGCCGCCGCCACGAAGTAGCCGCCCGATGCCGCCACGTCACCCATCGACACGATCACCGGCTTCCCCGCGTCGCGCGCGCGGATGGTCTCACGCCAGATCGTGTCGGACGCCACGTACGAACCCCCAGGGCTACTGATGCGGAAGATGATCGCCTCCACCTCATCGTCATCGATCGCCTGGCGGAAGGCCCGCGCCACGCTGTCGGCCCCCATGTTCTGCTGGCCGAAAAGCGGGTCGTAGCCACTCTCTCCCCGAACTACCGCACCGACGCCGTAGATCAAGGCGACCTCGCCACCGGTCAGCGTGACCCCGGTCCAACTGGTCGATCTCTCCTCTTTCATGTAGCGCGACAACGGCACGAAGTCGGCGTCGTCGAAGCGCTCCTCGAGGGCGCCGTAGACCCCGTCGCGATAGGCGAGCTCGTCGACCAGCCCAGCCTCCACCGCCTCGACGCCGAGCAGCGGACTGCGATCGCTCGCCGAGCGTACGTCCTCGGCCGAGAGGCCGCGCCCCTCGGCGATGCCATTCACGATCTGTTCGAAACGCGAGTCGGCAAGGCGTTGTAGCGCTTCTCGATGCGCCTCGGTGAACTCCTCCTCCGTGTAGGTGTTGACGGCGTTCTTGTACTCGTACCTCTGTCCCATCCGCGGCACGACGTCGAGCTTCTCGAACAGGCCGCGATAGAAGACTGACTCGTAGAGCAGACCGGTCAGACTCACGTCACCAGACGGCTGCAGGTAGACCCGCTCGAAGGCGCTCGCCAGATAGAAGGCCGAGTTCGCCGGCCTCCACTCGCCGAAGGTATCGGCGTAGGCGATCGCCACCTTGCCCGACTCGCGGAAACGAACAACGGCATCGCGGACCTCTTGAATGCTCGCGAGCCCCATCGGCGCGCTGCCGATGTTGGCAACAATGCCGACCACCCGATCGTCGTCCGCAGCTCGATCGAGCGTTTCGACGAGCGACCGAAGCGTCGGCACCGTCTCGAACAGACCCGCTCCGAACGGCTGGTAGGCGAGGTACTCGGGATAGCCCCGATCGAGATCGATCTCGAGGACGGTCTGCCGCGCGATCTGGGCCGGGCGCTGCGCCCAGATGGCGAGCCCGAAGGCCAACGCCAGGAAACCGACGAAGATCACCACTACCAGAATAGTCAACCAGGTCTTCTTCATACCTCGCTCCTCGAGTCTGGGCTCACTCCACCCGAGCCTACTGGATCGGGGTGAGCGGCGGCACTCTAGAATCGCTTCCATGCTCAGACCCCAGGCCGTGGAAACCCTGCTCTTCGAAGACGTCGCCTCCCTGCGCCGACCAGCGGAGACCGCCGAGGAGCGCCTCGAAGAGCTCGACAGGGCGGGAAGCCGTGCCCTGTTGGTAGCCGCGGTCGACTGGCTGGCGATCGCGCTCCTCTTCTTTTGGCGCGATCCGCTCGCTCGATTCCTGCACCTCGGGGGCGCGGAGGAGTCGATCTTCACCCTCGCAATTCTCGCTGTGGCCACCCACTCCGGCTTCCGTCTTGGCCAGCGCGAGAGGTACCGCGCGGTCGGCGAGGCGATCAGATCGCTGCAGCGGTTCTGCTAGGATTCGACCCATTGCCAAGGGGCGATTTGAAGCAAACCGGGCCGAAAGGCCCTGGAAACTCATGCGACTCCAAGGGGGATTACGAATGAGATTGGCGAAGCTCTTCGGTCTGTGTGGGCTGTCCGTATTGATGCTGGGGACCCCGGTGGTCGCCCAGGACGATTCCGAGGTCGTCGAGGAGACGATCGTCGTCACGGCGTCGAGAACGGAGCAGCGGCTCCATGAAGTCCCGGCCGCGATCACCGTGCTCTCGGGCGAGCTTCTCGAGGAGATTCCAGCCGACGACTACGGCGATTTCCTGCGCAACGCCCCCGGAGTGAACGTCTCTCAGACGAGCGCTCGAGACATTTCGGTCACCAGCCGTGGCGCCACCAACACCCTGGCCACCAGCCAGCTCGTGCTGATGGACAATCGGACGCTCTACCTCGACTTCTTCGGCTTCGTCATGTGGGACTTTGTGCCCCTCGACACCAAGGAGATCAAGCAGATCGAGGTCGTGAACGGCCCCGGCAGCGCGGTCTGGGGTGCAAACGCCATGACCGGTGTCATCAACCTGATCACCAAGACGCCGCGCGAGATGCAGGGCACCAGCATCACCCTCGGTGCGGGCGACTACGACACCCTTCTGGGCGGCATCACTCACGCCGGCGCGACCGACAGGATGGGCTACAAGCTGTCGGCCAGCTACTACGAGCAGGAGCCGTTCGACCGGCCAACCGGGATCATCCCCGGCAGCCAGGGTCCCTTCAACCCGACCGGCACCCCCTATCCGTCGTTCGAAAACCAGGGTACGACGCAGCCGAAGTTCAACTTCCGCTTCGACTGGGACTCGAATCCGGGAACCGTCTACAAATTCTCTGGCGGCTACGCCGGCACCGACGGCATCATCCACACCGGCATCGGTCCGTTCGACATCAACAGCGGCTCGCAGATGAGCTTCGTGAAGTTCGACTGGCAGAAGCAGGCCCAGCGAGCGACCTTCTTCGTCAATTTCCTCGACGGTGACGCGGTCAACCTGCTGTCGGTAGACGGTAGCGGCAACCCGATCAATTTCTTCTTCGAGAGCACAACCTACGACCTCGACTACAGCAACACCAAGGTCGTCGGCACCAAGAACATCTTCACCTACGGCGCCAAGGCGCGCCGCAACGACTTCGATCTGTCGATCGCCCCCGCCGGCGACAAGCGGGACGAGTACGGCGTCTTCATTCAGGACGAGATCCTGATCAACGACAAGTGGCGCTGGCTGATCGGCGCGCGCTGGGACGACATCGACCCGATCGGCTCGGTGGTCTCGCCGCGAACGACGATCATGTACTCACCCACCGAGACCAGCACCATTCGGGCTTCCTACAACCGAGCCTTCCGGGCTCCCTCGATGATCAACAACTTCCTCGACGTCACGGTGACGAGCGCCGCGGTGGTCGACCCCAACCTGTTCTACCTCGGCTTGGTCGGTGCCGGTCTGGTGCCGCCAGGTGTGCCGTGTGAGTTCGTGCTGACCACCTGCACACCGTTCCTCCAGGTTCTGCCGGTGCAAGCAGTTGGCAACCCGCTGGTCACCGAAGAGAAGCTCGACGCGCTCGAGCTCGGCTACGTCGGTACCTTCCGCAACGGCACCACGTTTACGATTTCGGTCTACGAGAACGAGACCACCGACTCGACCGACTTCTTCACCCGCGACAACTTCGGCGCCTTCAACCTGCCGCCTGCCTGGCCGGTCTTCCTGCTCGGCACGCCGCTTCCGGTGATCGTCGAAGACACATTCCCGGCGGTGCAGTCGTACCGCAACATCGGTGAGATCGTCGACCGGGGCGTCGAGATCGGCTTCAGCAAGCGGCCGCGAGGCAACAACTGGAGCTACTTCATCAACTACTCCTGGCAGGATGAGCCGGAGGTCTCGGGCATCGACCTCTCGACGCTGCCGAACGGCGATCAGGTGCTCGCCGTCGGCACTCCGCCCGAGCATCGCGCCAACGTCGGCCTCTCCTGGGACGGTTCGAAGTTCTTCTTCAACGCCAACGCCAACTACGTCGACGAGGCCTTCTGGACGGACGTTCTCGACTCGCGCTTCTGGGGTCCGACCGACTCCTACACCGCGGTGAACCTCGGTGCTGGCATACGCATGGCAGGCGAGAAGTTCACCTTCACGGTCAACGCGACGAACGTGACCGACGAAGACATCCAGCAGCACGTCTTCGGCGACATCATCTCGCAGAAGATCACCGGCACACTGGTCGTACGCTTCTAGCTCGCAACACCAGACAAGCCGTTCCAACGGCCGGCGGCAACGCCGGCCGTTTTCTATGGCGGCTCCCGAGTTGGCCTAGGGCTCGAGTCCGAGCTCGTCGCGAATCTCGGCGAGCTTGCGTTGCACACGCCGGGCGTTGTCGGGCCCCATGCGCAGTAGGTGCTTCTGCGCTTGGCTGAGCTTCTCGAGCGAAGGGTCGGCGAACTCGAAGCTCGACACCTTGGGGACGAGTGCAATGTCTCCCGACGGCAGCGGCGTCGCGACGAGCTCGTTGACAGCTCGTGCCAGAACGGCACCGAAGTCACGACTCGGGTAGCCAAGGTCTCGGTAGGCCTCAGCCATCAGAGGCTCGAGCGTCCGGTACAGACTCGCAACGTCTGCGGAGTCCAGCGACTCGAAGAGCTGTGCGAGTCCCTGGTAGCGCCGATAGCTCGACGAGTCGACCACTGTCAGCCCCGACTTATCGACGCTCTCGAAGCCACCTGCGGGCTCGAGGGCGCGGAGGTGGGTGCGCGGGCTCTTGCCCTCTGCAATGTTGTCGACCGCCGCGACGAAGGCGCGCACCAACTCGTCTGGAGCAAGCCAGGTCGCGAGCCGCGGATGGTCCGAAAGCTGCGATACCAGCTCGCGAACCACGGCATCCGACGCCGCGAGGGTGGGCAGCTCGATGTCCGGCTCTTCGGAGGCGGCCGGCTCGGCAACGCTGGGCGCCGCGGCCGGTGCCTCCGACGCCTGAGGAGCGGTCGCCTCGAGCGCCTTCTGTCGCCCTCGGAAGAAGCCGAAGTAGACGCCGACAAGCGCCACCAGGAGAAGAATCACCACCCAGATGAGGGGCCAGTTCGGCCCTTCGTCCGGTTCGCTTTCGAAGTCGAGCTCGCGCTCCGGCGGGGCGCCAGGGTCGAGCTCGAGTTCGCCGAGATCGTCGCGCGGGCCGTCGTCGAGCTGCATGATGGAAGCTACTGTAGCAGTGTCCGTGCCAGCTCCCCGGCCAGGCGGGCGACCGTATCGAGACGAGGGTAGCCCCTCGCTTCTATACACTGCCACGCCATGAGAACGACACGGCTCGGCCGCACCGAGCGCAAGCTGCCCTCCGTCTCCTTCGGAACCTGGTCGCACGGCGGCCCGAAGGTGGTCGACGACCGAGAGGTCGGCTGGGGAGACAACGACGACGCTCAGGCGCTGGCGGCGCTCTCCGCGGCCGCTGAGCACGGACTCGTCCACTGGGACACCGCCGACGTTTACGGCGACGGCCACGCCGAGGAGCTCATCGGCAGACTCTGGGACCGGGTCGACCGGGACGACATTTTCCTCGCTAGCAAGATCGGTTGGGACCCCGGCTCCTACGGGCACGCCTATCATCCGCGCCAGATCCGGGAGCGTCTCGAGCGCTCGTTGCGCCTTCTGCAAACCGACGTCATCGACCTCTACTACTTCCATCAGTGTGACTTCGGCCCCGACGACGTCTACCTCGACGAGGCGGTCGCCCTCTTCCGGGAGCTCCGCGACGCCGGCAAGATACGGCATATCGGGCTCTCTGACTGGGACCTCGAAAAACTTGCGCACTACGCCGAGCGAGTCGAGCCGGACGTCGTGCAGCCTTTCCGCAACGTGCTCGACGACACCTACGAGCCGAGCGGCCTGCGAGCGTGGGTGGAAAGGAACGACGCCGGGGTCGCCTGGTTCTCCCCGCTCAAGCACGGCCTGCTGCTCGGCAAGTACGAGCGGCCGACGGAATTCGCCGAAGGCGACATGCGCAACGGCATTCCCGGTTTCCGCGATCAGGCGGTGTTGGATCACCTGCAACGCTGCCGAGACCTCGTGACGGAGCGCTTCGGTGATCGAACCTCCCAGCCGGTATTGATGGCGGTGCTCGGCTCGATTCTCGCCGACGCACCGACCTCGTGCGTGCTGCTCGGAATGCGCAACCCGGAGCAGGTTGCAGCCGCCGCCGAACTCGGCGACATGCTGACCGACGACGAAGCGGCCTGGGTACGCGCGCTCTATCGGGACGAGCTCGCCGACTGACCGCTAGTCGCTGCTCTTGCCGGGGGTGTAGATCGGCATCGGGAAGGGGGTCACCGTGTCACCGGAGCCGCTCGGTTCGCTGATGCGACTCACCCCCTGGCGCTCGACCTGATCGATCCGAATGACCGCGTGCATCGGAACATAGATGCGCCGCACCCCCTCGAATTCGGTCTTCAGTCGCTCTTCAGACGGGTCGACGACCACCTTCGAGCGTTCACCGAAGAGGATCTCCTCGACCTCGACGAAGCCGAGCATGCCACCCTGCGAGACGTGCTTCGCGTAGAGCTCGTACACGTCACCCTGCTGCAGGAAGCTCACGCGATAGATCGGGTCTTCGGACACGAGTCAACGCTAGCACAGCAAGATCGAGTAAACCTCGAGGCGTCCGTCTGCGTCTAACCGGTGGAAGCGTTGCCTCCCACGGCGACGTGTATCGAAACCAGACGACTAGAGGGAGCTCGCTGATGAGGACACGACGATCGATAGGACTTGCGCTGCTACTGCTACTCGCCGCGACGGCGGTCAGCGCCGATCGGGCCGAGGAGCGGTTCGAACAGACGTACCCCTTCTCCGCCGGACAACGACTGACGCTCGACAACACCAACGGCGACGTCTTCGTCGAGGCCTGGGACGGCGACGAGGTGCAGATCGTCGCGACCAAGCGAATCAAGTCGCGCCGCGAGTCCGCCGACGCGCTCCTGCGCGAGCTCACCATCGACGTGCAGGTGAACGGCAGCGGTATCGAAATCGAGACCCTCTATCCAAAGCGTCGGGGCTTCCTCGGTATGAGCGACGTGAACGCCAGCGTCGAGTACGACATCCGTGTCCCCCGCCAGGCGGGTCTCGAGCTGCGCACCGTCAACGGCGAGATCGAAGTCGTCCGGATCGAAGGTGAGATGCGACTGCGTTCGACCAATGGTGGCATCGCCGTCGTCGACTCGGCAGGTAGCGTCAACGCCGCGACCACCAACGGCGGCATCCGCGCAGAGCTCGAGCAGGTGTCCGGCGAGGACATGGAGTTCTCGACCACCAACGGTGGAATTCGCGTCTATCTGCCTTCGAACTTGAGCGCCTCGGTGGATGCGCGCACAACCAACGGCTCCATCGAGACGGACTTCCCGGTCGAAGTACGCGGCACCTTCCGGCGCACCCGACTCTCGGGCGACATCAACGGTGGCGGCCCCGAGCTCGAGCTCGAAACCACGAACGGCAGCATCCGCATTCTCGAGCGCTAGTCGCGGGCGCTCGGCCGAGCGCTAGTTGACCAGCGGCGGGGTGAAGTCTCTCTCGCTCTGCCGGTCTTCGAAGCCCATCCCCATGAGCGTCAGGAGGATCTCCTGGCGCTCGTAGGGAGAGGGCGCCTCGAGCAGCGCCTGCTTTTCGTCGGGCGCAAAAGGCAGCGCCGCCGCCACCGCATGCAGAAGGTTCACCGGTGGCAGCGACTCGAGTAGCTCTTGATCGAACTCGAGGCCGTGTTCGGAACTGAAGTTCTCGATCGCCGACAGTAGGAACGCTCGATCGAGAGCCTGCTCGCGAGGCTGGAGGTCGGTGACGAACTCGTCGAAACCCGCCACCACGCGTCGGTAGCCGCGGAAGGTGTCGAGCTCGTTCTGAATTCGAAACCGACAGGTTCCCTTGAGAACGATCATGAAACGACCGTCGTCCTGCGGCTCGCTCTCTTCGATCACGCCGGCGCAGCCCACCGAGTAGAGTTCGGGACTCTCTTCGTCGGCAACGCCCAGATTGTCCGGCCCCGGAAGGCGAGGCTGGACCATACCGATCATGCGATCGCCCTTGAGCGCGTCCCCGATCATGTTCTGGTAGCGCGGCTCGAAGATGTTGAGCGGCAGGAAATTGCCGGGGAGCAGAAGGCTCCCGGTCAACGGAAAGATCGGGAGGACCACGGTGTCGGCCGAAGCGATCACCGGCGGAGTATAGCGATCGGCTAAAAACACAGCCGTGGCATACTCGACTGCCTCCAGAATGAGCTTCAGAACCCGTCTCCGAAGCCTGAGCCCGTCGCTCCTGACGCGCACGATCGCCGCCCTCGTGCTCGTGGGGCTCGTGCCGATGGGCTTTGCCGTCTACCGGTTGATCGACATCAACCGAACCGGCATGACCGATCAGGTCGAGCGCACCCTCGCGCTCGCCACGCGCAGCAAAGCCGACGTCATCACGAGCCTCCTCGAGAGCTGGCGAACGCTGGCGCGCGTGATCGCCGCAAACCCGGCACTCGCGGATCCGACGTCGCCCGCTGCGCGAGATCTCCTGGTCGCAAACGTCGAAGCGTCGGGTGAAGTCGGCGTCCAGGCGATCGCGTTTGTCAACCTCGAAGGCACTCGCTATCTGCACGCTTACGTCACCACCGACCAGACACACCGAGAGGCCATCGACCTGGCCCTCGAGCCGCTCGAAGTCGAACGGACCGTCGCCTTCACCAGTCCAACCGGGCCGTTGATTCGCGTGAGCGCGGCGCTGCCCGGCAGTCTCGGCTACGTCTGGCTGATCGGCGACGGGTCGCGGGTCGCCTCGGGGCTCGAGGCCGACGAGCTCGCGGCCGACGCCGACCTGGCGCTCATCGACCGCTCCAGCGTGCCGATCGTCGGCACGACGGACGGCTATCCGGCGTCGATGATCGCCGAGGCCACGAGCGGCCAGCTGCAGGGGGTCCGAACCCGCTTCCTGGGCCCGGACTCGACCGAGTTGGTCGGCACCTACGCGCCGGTCGAGGCGAGCGATCTCACCGTTCTCGGCAAGCTGCCGACCGACGAGGCCCATCGGGTCGCTCGTCAGATGCGGCAAGAGGCCATCCTCTCGGTCGGCCTCGCACTGCTGCTCGTCGCCGGTCTGGCCGGAATTGCCTACCGATCGATCATCAGCCCGATCCGTAGCCTGACCGCCGCCCAGCGCGAGCTCGCGGGCCTGGGAGCTACGAGTCGAGGCGGCAACGAGATCGAGCAGCTCCGCAAGGCCTTCGACGCTCTCCGCAGTGGCCTGCGCGATCGCGAGGAGCTGGGAGAGGTTTTCCTCGGCCGCTATCGGGTCAAGGAGGTGATCGGCTCGGGCGCGATGGGGACGGTCTTTCTGGCACACGACCCCAAGTTGGAGCGCGACGTGGCGATCAAGACGATTCGGCTCGACCGGCAACTCGATCCCGAGAAGCGCCAGGATCTCGTGCGGAGGCTGCTCAAGGAGGCGGTCATGGGCGCCCGGGTCAGTCACCCGAACATCGTCGCCGTCTACGACATCGAGGACCGCCCCGAGGCGGCGTTCCTGGCGATGGAGTACGTCGACGGTACGAGCCTCGAGGCACTACTCTGGCGCGCGGGTCAGCTGCGCTACGAGTTGGTGGTACCGCTAGGCGTGGCGCTCGCCCGCGGCCTGGCCGCCGCGCACGAACACGATTTGGTGCATCGCGACGTCAAGCCGGCCAACGTATTGCTCGGCAAGGACGGCTCGATCAAGCTCTCCGACTTCGGTATCTCGGATCTGCTCTCTGCGCTCTCCGATACTCCCGACGTCGTCTTCGGCACCCCCGGCTACCTGCCCCCGGAGACCATCCGCGGCAAGGGCTACAACAAGAGTGGCGACCTCTTCTCGCTCGGCGCCGTACTCTATTACTGCCTCACCGGCAGACGGCCCTTCGAAGGATCGAACGCGAAAGAGGCCGTTCGCAAGACCCTCGCCGGCAAGGTCAAAGCGCCCAACCAGATCAACTCCACCGTACCCGGCGGCCTCTCCGACCTGGTACTCCGCCTGCTCTCCGCCAAGCGCGTAGATCGGCCGAGCGACGTCGCCGAGGTGGTCGCGACACTCGAGGAGATGGAGAGCTCCGGCAAGCTGCGCTGGCAGGCTCCGAGCGCTACCGTCGAGCGAGCCGAGCTCGAAGATTCGAGCGGCGGCCGATTTGTGCCGACGATCCGTCTCGACGATAGCGACGACCCACCACTGCTGTAGGAGAGCGCTAGAATGCGCCGGACGCCGATTCCGGCGCGGATCTAGGAGCTTCAATCATGGTCGATCGTCTGGAACAACCCCGCGACCCGTTCGTCCACCGCCACATCGGGCCCTCGGACGACGAAGTCGCCGCGATGCTCGAGAGCGTGGGCTTCGAGCGCATGGACGACTTCATCGACGCGGTCGTACCCGACTCGATTCGCTACCGCGAACGCCTCCGGCTCGACCCACCCAGCGGTGAGCACGAGCAGCTCGCTCGACTCCGTTCGATGGCGCAGCGCAACGAGGTGTACCGCTCCTACCTGGGCATGGGCTACCACGGCACCGACGTACCGGCCGTCATCCAACGCAACCTCCTGGAGAACCCGGGTTGGTACACGCAGTACACGCCGTATCAGGCGGAGCTCGCGCAGGGTCGACTCGAAGCGCTGATGAACTTCCAGACGCTGACCGCGGAGCTCACCGGCCTGCCGATCGCAACCGCGTCACTGCTCGACGAAGCGACCGCGGCCGCCGAAGCGATGGCGATGTGCTGGGCGCTCGGAAAGCGCCGCCGGAACACCTTCTACGTGGTCGAGGGATGTCATCCCCAGACGCTGGCAGTCGTCCAAACACGAGCGGAGCCGCTCGGTATCGAGGTGCGCATTGGAAGCGCCGACGACCTGGTCGAGGACAACCTGTGCGGTGTGCTGGTCCAGTACCCGACGACCGACGGCCGCATCGTCGACTACGGCGATCTGGCGAACCGCGTCCACGAAGCCGGCGGCCTGCTGGTCGCGGCGACCGACCTTCTCGCGCTGGCACTCCTCCGACCGCCGGCGGAATTCGGTGCCGACATCGCGGTCGGCTCGAGTCAGCGTCTCGGCGTCCCGATGGGCAACGGCGGACCCCACGCGGCCTTCCTCACGACGACCGAAAAGCTCGAGCGACTGATCCCGGGCCGCATCGTCGGTCTGTCGCGCGACACCGCCGGCCGGCCGGCCTTCCGACTCGCTCGACAGACACGGGAGCAGCACATCCGCCGCGAGAAGGCGACGAGCAACATCTGCACGGCCCAGGTTCTGCCCGCTGTGCTCGCCAGCATGTTCGCGGTCTACCACGGCCCCGACGGTCTTCGCCGGATCGCCTCTCGGGTCCACGAAGCGACCTGCACCCTGGCCGCCGGCCTGAGGAGACTCGGTCTCGACCCGGGTGCCGGACCGTTCTTCGACACGCTGCGCGTCACCACCACAGACCAGACCGCCATCCTCGAGGCCGCGCGGCGCCGTCGCATCAACCTGCGCGCCTACGACGACGACTCACTCGGCATCGCGCTCGACGAAACCACGGGTGTCGGCGACCTCACCGACATCCTCAACGCCTTCGCCGAGGGCTTGGGCAAGACGCCGCCGGAGCCGGCAGCGCTCGCGACCGAAGTCGATCTCGCCATCCCGGAGCCTCACGAGCGCCACTCGGCCTTCCTCCAGCAGAGGATCTTCAACAGCATTAGCTCTGAGCACGAGATGCTGCGCTACCTCTTCCAGCTCCAGGAGCGCGACCTCTCCCTCGCCCACTCGATGATCCCACTCGGCTCGTGCACGATGAAGTTGAACGCCACGGCCGAGATGATGCCGATTACCTGGCCGGACTTCGCCTCCCTCCATCCGTACGCACCGCCCGAGCAGATGTCGGGCTACCAGGAGCTCTTCGATCTGCTGGAGAGCTGGCTCGGAGAGATCACCGGACTCCCGGCCGTCTCACTCCAGCCGAACGCCGGCTCGCAGGGCGAGCTCGCCGGCCTGCTGACGATTCGCGGCTACCACGCGGCTCGGGGAGACTCTCACCGCAACGTCTGCCTGATCCCGGTGACCGCTCACGGCACCAACCCGGCGAGTTCGGTGATGGCCGGCATGCGGGTCGTCCCGGTCGCCAGCGACGACCAAGGCGGCATCGACATCGCCGACTTGAAGCGCCAGTGCGAGCAACACGCTGACGAGCTCGCCGCGTTCATGATCACCTACCCTTCGACGGCCGGCGTCTTCGACGAAGACGTGGTCGAGATCTGCCAGCTGGTGCACGACCACGGCGGTCAGGTCTACCTCGACGGCGCCAACCTCAACGCCCAGGTCGGGCTCTGCCGGCCGGCTGAGGTAGGTGCCGACGTCTGTCATCTGAATCTGCACAAGACGTTCTGCATTCCCCACGGCGGCGGCGGTCCGGGAATGGGGCCGATCTGTGCTGCCGAGCACCTGCGTCCGTACCTGCCTGCACATCCGCTGGAGAGCACAGACAACGGCGCGAGTTCGATCGCCGCGGCGCCCTTCGGCAGCGGCTCCATTCTGCCGATCTCCTGGATGTACATCGCGATGATGGGCGCCGAAGGGCTGACTCAGGCCAGCCGCGTGGCGATCCTGAGCGCCAACTACATGGCCAAGAGACTCTCCAGCCACTACCCGGTGCTCTACAGCGGCCGCCACGGCTTCCACGCACACGAGTTCATCATCGACCTGCGCGAGCTCAAGAAGAGCAGCGACGTGACGGTCGACGATGTCGCCAAGCGACTGATCGACTTCGGGTTCCATGCACCGACGATGGCCTGGCCGGTGGCCGGCACCATGATGATCGAACCCACCGAGTCAGAAACCAAGGAGGAGCTCGATCGCTTCTGCGAGGCCATGATCGCGATTCGGGGGGAGATTCGCGAGATCGAGAACGGCAACACCAAATACGAGGAGAGCCCCCTCCGCCACGCACCCCACACCGTGCACGCGGTCACCTCATCCGAATGGCCGCATTCGTACGCGCGAGAACAGGCGGCGTTCCCCGGCCCCTGGCTCCGCGAACGCAAGTTCTGGCCGGCGGTCGGACGGATCGACAACGTCTGGGGCGACCGCCACCTCGTCTGTACCTGCGACCCGGTGAGCGCGTACTTCGACGACGCCGAGCTGTAGTAGTATCCGCGGGTTCCAGAAACTGCCGTAGTGAGTCGGCTCCCTGAGAGGGGAGCGCGTGTGCGTGCTGGCAGACGCACCACCTACTGAGGAGGAAGACCGATGAAGAGACCATTCGCGCAGCTGTTCGCATTCGCTCTGATTGCCGTGTGTGCACTGCTTTCGACAGCCTGTCCGCAGGCCGAAGAGGCCGCTGAAACCACCGAGGCCGCCGCAGAGGACGCCCTCGGCGCCGCAGAAGACGCGGTCGAAGCCGCCGGTGAGATGATCGACGAGGGCGCAGCGGCCGCAGAAGAGGCCGTGGCTGCCGCCGGCGAGGCGATCGAGGAAGGGGCGGAAGAAGCCGAGGAGATGATGGGCGGCGAGGGTGCTGAGGGCGAGGGCACCGAGGGGGAGCCCGGCGAGGGCGGCGAAGGCGACAGCTGAGCCGGAGAACGTGCCGAGCCATTGTGCTCGGCACTGTTTTCCCCTTGACTTACGCCTTACTTACGCTACACTGAAAGTGTGCCTTCTGCACTCCGCTCCCCCATCACCGAGTCCTTCGAGGCGCCGCTCCGCGAGCATCTGCGAACTGCGCGTGAACTCGAGCGGCAGTCTTCAGAAGCACCTGCCACCCCCCCTTTCCCTACCTCTGTAGCTCCCCTCGACCGGCTCCTCGAAGGCGGTTTGCCGCGCGGACGCCTCGTCGAGCTCGTCGGTCGAAGGACCTGCGGCCGCTTTTCCATCGTTCTGTCCGCTCTCGCCGCAGCCACCGGCTCCGCGGAGGCGGCTGCGCTCGTGGATCTCGGAGACAGTTTCGATCCCCAGGCCGCCGAAGCCGCCGGCGCACGTCTGGACCGGCTGCTCTGGGTACGCCCCGATCGCCTCAAAGAGGCGCTGATCAGCACCGAGATGCTGCTCAGCACCGGCTTTCCGATGGTGATCCTCGACCTCGGGCAACCTCCGATTCCGGGAGGGCGCGGAGCCGAGGCGTTCTGGATGCGCCTGGCGCGTGCCGCGGAGGCACGCAGCTCGGCGCTCTTCGTTTCGAGTCCCTATCGGGTAAGTGGCACAGCGGCCGCGGCGGTGGTCAAGGCGCTGCCGGCCCGCGCCATCTGGTACGACCGCACACCTCGCGCGCCCCGGCTGCTCCTCGGCGCACGGTCGGGGCTGGCCCTCGAGAAGCTCCACGGCCAGGGTACAGAACGGAGTATCGAACCGCTTCGTCTGCTGGTGGACTCCCCCGTCGCCGACCGCCGAGCGGGTCCATGAGCGCCCGCTCTCGCGTCTCTCACCGCATCGCCTGCCTCTTCGCGCCGCTCTATCCGCTGGCCGCACGCCTACGGAGCGAGCCCGATCTACGGGACGAAGCGGTCGCCATCGTCGAAGGAAACGGTCACGCTGCACGCGTCGTCGCCGCCACCCGTCGGGCTCGCAAGGCGGGCGTTCGCAGCGGCATGACCCTGCCCCAAGCTCGAGCCCTGATGCCCAAGTTGGTCACCCGCGCACGCGACGACGAATGTGAGCGCGCGGCCAGAGAGAGCCTCCTGGAAATCGCCGAGACCTTCTCCCCTCGCGTCGAAAACAGTCGAGCGGGGCACGTCTACCTGGATCTGGACGGGCTCGCGCCGCACTTCGCCGGCGACTCGCCCGAAACCTCTATCGGCCAGGCCCTGATGTTGGCCACCCAGAAGGCGAACATCCCGTGCTGGGTCGGTATCGCTTCCAGCAAGTTGGCAGCGCGAGTCGCCGCCGAGAGCCCGGACTCCCCCACCATCGTCGCCCCCGGTCACGAAGCCCGGTTCCTCGCCCCCCTACCCCTCCGCCGTCTGTCGCCCGAGGCCGAAGTCTCGGAGCTGCTCCGACAGTGGGGAATTCGCTCGATCGGCGGCTTCGCACGCCTGCCGAAGAATCAGATCGCCAGCCGCCTCGGAGGCACCGGACAGAAGCTTCACGAGAAGGCGCGGGGGCTCGACTGTCACCCGATCGTCCCGCACCTGCCTGCCGCCACCTTCCATGAGGGGATGGACTTCGAATGGCCGTTGGTCAGCCTCGAACCGTTTCTGTTCGTTGCACGAGCCGCCCTCGACCGCATCTGCAAACGACTCGACACGCGAGGCCTCGGGTGCGTTCAACTCGAGATCTCTCTACGCCTCGAGCCGGAAGGGCATCACGACCGCTCGGTTCGCCTCCCCGCTCCGACACGCGATCCGAAGACCCTCCTGACACTCACGCGACTCGATCTCGAGCGACAGCCGCCGGGTGCCCCGGTGGTGGGCTTCACTCTCACCGCACACCCCGACCGGCCTCGCGGGGCCCAACTGTCGCTCTTCGGACCCGAAGCGCTCTCTCCGGATCAACTGGCGACAACCCTGGCCCGGCTCTTTTCGCTGCTGGGCGACGGCGGCCTCGGCTCTCCCCGTTCAGTCAACGGCTATCGACCCGAGCGCTGCTCGCTGGTCGACTACCTCCCCCCGCCGGCGCCCAAGGTACGCCCCGAGCCGTCGCCCGCACGGGGTGTGCTGGCGGCACGCGTCCTTCGACCTCCGATTCGCATCGAAGTGCTGACGGGAACGCACGAAGTGGACACGGTCGCCGAGGCTCCGGCAAGCGAAGGCCGACCGGCCGAGATCCGCGGTACAGCGCCTCACTCGGAAGACGAGAAACGCCGTCAGGAGATCCGGGGGGCCGTGCGCATCGCCTCCGGCCCGTGGACGGTCGAGGAGGGCTGGTGGACCGAGGACGCCGCCGAGCGCGCCTACTGGGACGTGGAACTCTCCGATGGCGGGATCTACCGCATCTACCGCGATCGGCGTACCGAAGAATGGTACGCGGACGGGATCTACGACTAGTCGAGACCCCGTCCGCTCACCGAGTTGCCTCTTACGGACAGACCGGAGTCTGCGCCGGAACGCAGCTACCCGGGTCGGTCAGATCGATCGTGTGCGACCCCGCACCAGCGCCCGGAATCGAGAGCCGAGCGGCCCGGCCGACGATCGGCACGATGTGGGGCGTACCGTCGACGTCGAAGGTCACGGTGTCGCCGTCGTGGCTGGTGTCGTTGAAGAGCACCCGCATCTGCAGCAGGTTGCCGAGCGCGCGCTCGACGCAGCGGCTCTGGAAGTTCTGAATGTCGCTGCACGGAATACCGCCACCACCGTCGGTCGGGCAGAAGGTCTCCTTCGCCGCGAGGAAGCTCGGGTGGGTCACCGACGTACCGGAGTTGGCGCCGGTACCGGCCGTGCTGCAGCCACCGTGCGAGTGGATGGCGATCGCCTCACCCGAGGTGGGCCACTTGACGCCCGAACCGCTGTTGCCGCCGGTGGTATCGGCCTGGTACGACGACTGAGTGGTGTTCGAGACGGTCAGCGGGCCGAAGCTGGTCTGCTGGGTCTGGTTGTCGACGCCAGAGTCGACGCCGTAGCCAACCACGTTCGCCGTTTCACCAACCGAGGGGTTGCTGGTAGCGATCGTCAGATGCGCGCCCTGCGCCTCGAACGGCTGCAGGCCGGTCTCGGTGTTGTCGAACACGCGGAACATGCCCCAGTCGTTGCCGATGCCACCGTTCGAGAAGGGCACGTCGCTGGTGTCGACCGCGTACTGATCCTCGGGACCGGGGTGGTTGAGAGAGCCGTTGGGGTTCGATGCCGGCACGTTGAACTGCACCACGTCGAGCAGGCCCGCGCTCGAGACGCAGTGGCCTGCGCTGGCGAAGCAGCTGTCCTCGCTAAAGAGCCAGGCGGTGCAGCCGATGTCGAGAAGGCGGCCTTGCTCGGGCTCGTTCGAGGAGACCCGGTCGTCGACCGGGCCGCACTGGGTGAACTGCTGCCGCGGGATCACGCCGGCGTAGAGCTCACCGATTTCGACCAGGTTGCCGGCGGTGCTCGGACCGGCGACGAGCTCCACCGTCACGGCAGCGCCGTTGAAGTAGGCCGTCGTGTTCTTCCACTGCTGGACGTGAATGCCGTGCATGGTCTGCACCGCACCGTCCGCGTGCCCCGTGATCCGGAGATAGCTGTCATCGCCGAGCTCGACACGGCGGAAACCCAGGCGCAGCCACTCGGCACCCGGCGACTCGACCACGTGCGAATAGACGACCGCCTCGGTCGGAGCCAGGTTCCGGAGCTCTCCGGAAGCGGCGAAGTAAGAAACGAGTTGATGCTCCACGGCGGCGTTCTGCGCCGCGGCTGGCGTCACGGCTACCGCCGCGACAGCCAGCAACAGACAGGCTACGAATACACGGTTCATGCGGACCCTCCCAGGTCGACGAGTTGAAACGAAAGCTCAGGAAACGCCGCAACCGTACCACCGGCAGAACGGCTCACGCCATAGATATCGATCAATGCGCATGGGCGCTCGGGGGTCCGCGGCAAAACGCGATCAGGCATCGCGCTCGGAGCGAGGGTTACAGAATCATGTGATTGACTTACGCCCTACTTACGCCTACCCTGTTTTCGAATGAGCGGTCACGATCGAAAGCTGCCGTCACCTCCCGCTCGTAGCTTCGGCTACGGCATGGAGTGGCTGCGCACCTCACCAGGCGCGCGCAAGGAGAGCCTCAAGCAGAGGAGCTATCGCCGCAGCCGAATCGGTCGTCCGGCCTACGCCGAGCTGCGCGCCGCGTCCGCGTTCTCGTTTCTCGACGGGGCGTCCCTTCCAGAGGATCTGATCCATCGCGCGGCCGAGTTGGAACTTCCAGCAGTCGCCCTGGTGGAGCGTAATGGCGTCTACGGAGCTCCAAGATTTCACAAAGCGGCCAAAGCAGCCGGAATTCGAGCTCTGATCGGCTCTGAGGTGGAGTTTTTATCTGCAACCACGGGCGATCGAGTGCCCCTCTCCTTGCTCGTCACGAGCCAAACCGGCTACCGCAACCTCTGCCGGCTGGTGACTCGAGCGGCTCGCGGGCGACCCAAAGGCGAACCGCAAGTCGACTGGCAGATGATCGAAGAACACGCGGACGGCCTCTGGTGTCTCGCCAGCGCTCCCGGCGACCCCCTGAGTCGCCTCCTCGCCACCCACCGCCGGGAGGACGCCACCAAGCTGCTCGATCGACTGCGCAGCCTGTTCGACGGCCGGGTGCACGTCGAGCTGCAGCGCCACTACTCGAAGCGGGCAGAACATCTCAACCAGGCGCGAATCGACCTGGCCGAGCGACATCGGCTGCCGTTCGTGGCCACCAACGGTGTCCGCTATGCCCGATCTGACGACAAGCGACTGCACGACGTACTCACCTGCATCCGTCACCGCACGCACATCGACGTCGCCGGGAGACTGTTGAAGCAGCACCGAGAGCGACACCTCAAGGGCGCAATCGAGATGGTCGAGCTGTTCGCCGATCACCCGGAGGCGATCGCCGAGAGCCTCGAGCTCGCGGATCGACTCGAGTTCACCCTCGCCGACCTCGGCTACCGCTTTCCCGACTTCCCTCTCCCCCCCGGGGAGACGCCCAACTCCTATCTCCGACAGATCACCTGGAACGAGGCACGGGCCCGGTTTCGCCCGCTCACGGGGCGCGCACAAGCGCAGATCGAGAAGGAGCTCGCGATGATCGAGAAGCTCGATCTCGCCGGCTACTTCCTCATCGTCTGGGACCTCATCCAGTTCTGCAAGCGCGAGCGGATCCTGGTGCAGGGGCGCGGCTCTGCCGCCAACAGCGCCGTCTGCTACGCGCTTTCGATCACCGCGGTCGACCCGGTGAAGATGGGGCTGCTGTTCGAGCGCTTCCTCTCCGAAGAGCGGGGCGAGTGGCCCGACATCGATCTCGACCTCCCGTCGGGTGACCAGCGCGAGAAAGTGATTCAGTACGTCTACCAGCGCTACGGTCCCCACGGTGCAGCGATGACCGCCAACGTCATCACCTATCGCAGCCGCTCGGCGGCACGCGAGGTCGCAAAGGCGCTCGGCTACTCACGAGAACAGGAAGACCGCCTTTCGAAGCGGCTCGGGAGCTGGCACTACGACGTGAGCCGGGGCGATCCCAAGTCGATGTCCGAAGAGCTGGCGGCGGTCGGATTCGACCCCGAAGATGCGCGGGTTCAGCTGTTCAGCGAGATGTGGCAAAAGATTCACAACCTCCCCCGCCACCTCGGCCAGCATTCAGGGGGCATGGTGATCGCCGCCGGCCGGCTCGACGAGGTGGTCCCCCTCGAGCCGGCCGCCATGGAAGACCGCGTGGTCGTGCAGTGGGACAAAGACGACTGCGCCGACCTCGGCATCATCAAGGTCGATCTACTCGGACTCGGCATGCTGCAGGCG
Organism: Candidatus Multivoradales bacterium; assembly: GCA_965212505.1. GTDB lineage: Bacteria > Acidobacteriota > Thermoanaerobaculia > Multivoradales > JAHEKO01 > JAHEKO01. The sequence goes on along the minus strand of OZ243123.1, from coordinate 1,332,515 downwards.
CTCGAGGAGGCGATTCCACTCATCCGCTCCCACGAAAAGATCGATGTCGACCTCGCGCATCTCCCGGCCGACGACCCTCCGACCTACGAGATGCTGCGGCGTGCCGATACCGTCGGCGTCTTTCAGGTCGAGAGTCGAGCCCAGATGGCCTCGCTACCCCGGAATCGACCCGAACGGTTCTACGACCTGGTCATCCAGGTCGCCATCATCCGCCCGGGACCGATCACCGGCGGCATGGTGCATCCGTTCTTCGAGCGCCGGCAGGGCCGGGAACAGGTGGCCTATCCACACCTCTGCCTCGAGCCGATCCTCGAGCGCACGCTGGGCGTACCCATTTTCCAGGAGCAGATCCTGCGCATGGCGATGGCGGCAGCCGGCTTCACCGGCGGCGAGGCGGAAGAGCTACGGCGAGCAATGGGCTTCAAGCGCTCGGTGGAGCGTATGGAGAAGATCGAGCGACGGCTGCGCCAGGGAATGGCCGAGCGCAGCATCACCGGCGAGGCTCAAGATCAGATCGTTCAGTCGATCACCTCGTTCGCGCTTTACGGTTTCCCGGAGTCCCACGCCGCCAGCTTTGCGCTCATCGCCTACGCCAGCGCCTATCTGAAGTGTCACCACCCAACTGCATTTTGCGTCGCGCTCCTCAACGCCTGGCCAATGGGCTTCTACCACCCGGCCAGCCTGGTGAAAGATGCGCAACGCCATGGAGTGGAGGCACGACCGATCGACGTGAATCGATCCTCGTGGCGATGTACCTGGGAGGCGAATCGAGGCCACGGTGCGCGCGGCGCGGTACGGCTCGGCCTGCGCTACGTGCACGGATTGCGCAAAGAGTCGGGCGAAACGATCGAGCGCGAGCGCCCGTTCGAAGACGTCGACGACCTGGTCGCACGCTGCGACCTACGGGCGCCGGAGGTGCACACTCTGGCCACGGCGGGTGCACTCGCCACGCTCGGGATGACCCGTCGCGAGGCGCAGTGGCAGGTGGCCCGGGCCGTGAAGCCGGCGGGGCCGTTGTTGTCGGAGTCAAGGGAGAGCCCTCCCTTGACAAACCCTCCATTGGATTCAGGTAAAAGGCCTTTGGTACATGTGTCGGAGTCGAGGGAAAGACCTCCTTCGATGTCCGATGGAGGGGTTGTCAGGGGAGGGCTCTCCCCTGACTCCGACACCTCGCCGCTGCCGGAGATGAGTGGGTTCGAAGAGACGGCGGCCGACTACTCCACCACCGGTCTCACCACCGGCCCGCATCCGGTCGCTCATCTCCGGCCGCGGCTCGACCGCTACGGCATCGCCAAGACCGATGAGCTCGACCGGTACCACCACGGCGATCGGATCCGCATCGCCGGTTCGGTGATCGTCCGGCAGCGTCCGGGCACCGCCAAGGGCATCCTCTTCGTCACCGTCGAAGATGAAGTGGGGATGGCCCAGGCGATCGTTCGGCAGGAACTCCTCCAGGAGAACCGCAAAACGATCGTCGGCTCGCCCGGACTGGTAATCGAGGGCACGCTCCAGCGACGTGACGGCTCGGTCTCGATCCAGGGCGAGAAGTTCTGGCCGTTGAGTGAAGTCGCCCTCACGCCGAGTCACGACTTCCGGTGACACATCCGGGCGTCTCCGACGCTAGCGATCGCCTCCCAAGGCTCGCTCGAGCGCCTCGATCCTGGCCCTCTGAGTCGTGAGCTCCTGGCGCAACCGCACGACCTCGGATGAGGCACCGCAAGTCGAGATCTGGTTGCTGCCGTTCCGACAGAGTTCCGTCGTACCCGCTGAGCCGAGCGACGCTACGGTGAGAACGCCTCCCGCGCTCACCTTCAAGCGCTCCCCCACGTAGTCGAAGACCAGGGCGTTGGAGCCGTCCTCGGAAATGTCCCAGTGGATCGAGTTGCCGGCCGTGTCCTCCAACCGCAACGTATCGACCTGGGCAATGCCGTCGACGTGCAGCAGCTCGTCGACTGTCGGGCCGGTGCCGATACCCACGCGGCCGCCCGCCGTCAGACGCATGAACTCGGCGCCGTAGTTGATCGTCATGTCGTTGTTGGCCTCTTCGAACATCTCCCAGAAGATGTCGTTGCCCCCCGTGTCGCCGAGGCGCACGGTGTCGGCCTGCACCGTGCCGACGACGTTCATCTCGGCCGGCGGGAAGAGACCACCCTCCGAGGTGGCGAGAGTTGGTGTCGAGGTCGGGGGCACGGACTGGGGAGCAGCGTCTGCGGGGAGGGAACTCCGGCTCGGCAACTCGCGACCTCGCGTCACCTCGTCGCGCTTGAACTCCCTCAGAACCTCGAGGGCGGCGTCCACGTCCTCTAACGTCGGACGCGAAGGGGTACCAAAGAAGAGCGGTGCCGCCCACGAGCCCGTCTCCTCCCCCACCGCTCGTACGGACCAGGCGAACCTCCCATCGCGAGAGAGGCAGCTCGAGAGCGGCGGCGTCCACGAGGTCGCGCCACCGGGAAGCCGTACCTCGACCCGCGGCCGACCGAGGACGTCGGAGATCGACTCCGCACCGTCCGGCAGCTCATAGACCACGAGATCCATCCATCGCGAGCCGACGCTCCCTTCCCAGCTGAAGGTCGGACAGCTACCGCCGATCTGTTGACTGCCGGCCGACGCGCCCGGAGAGACCGGCACGGGAGTCGCGCCGAAGACCGCCATCGCGCTGAACACTACAAGGGGCACAACAGCCCAGAGGACTCGAGCACTCATACCAACCTCCTGTTCCGAACCCGCCGGTCCCGGCGGGTACTCGTCTGTTTGACTGGTGGGTCCCCCCAGCTGGGCGTGAGGTTCACTCGGAGTCTGAGATGTGCATCCCCATCACGTGGTACCCGGAGTCGGCGTAGACCACCTCGCCGGTGGTGCTCGCCGCCCAGTCGGAGAGCAGAAAGAGACCCAACTTGCCGACGTCCTGATGCTCGACGTTCCGCCCGAGCGGCGCCGACGCCTCGAACGCCTTGTACATCTGCACAAAGCCGGGAATGGAGCGCGCGGCAATCGTGCGCATCGGGCCCGCGGAGACCGCATTGACCCGGACGCCCTTGGCACCCAGCTCGTAGGCGAGGTAGCGCACGCTCGCCTCGAGTGCACTCTTGGCCACCGCCATGACGTTGTACTTGGGAACAACCTTCTCCGAGGCGTGGTAGGTCAGCGTCACGATGCCCGCGCCTTCACGGAGCAGCGACTCGGCCGCCTTGGCCACCGCCACCAGTGAGAACGCCGAGATGTCCATGGCCGTCCGCCAGTCGGCGCGAGTGGTGTCGATGTATCGACCTTCGAGCGCCTCGCGCGGAGCGAAGGCGATGGCGTGCACCAGGGCGTCGATGCCGTCCCAGTGCTCGCCGAGATCGTCGAAGACGGCGGCGATCTGCTCGTCGCTCGTGACGTCGCACTCGTAGAGGCGGCAGTTCGGCAGGTCAGCGGTGAGCTTCTCCAGCTCCCTCTTCAATCGCTCCCCCTGATAGGTGAACGCCATCTCGGCACCGGCGTCGATCAGCTCGCTGGCGATTGCCCAGCCGAGGCTCCTGCGGTTCGCGACGCCCATGACGAGCGCCTTCTTTCCAGACATGTCGATTGTCGGCATCCGGCTATCTTAGCGGCAGACGGAGACGGGCTTGGCCTCTTCCCACCGGTTCGTCGTGATCGACTGCAGGCGCCGGAAAACCCGAGACCACGCGACCGAGAACGCAGTGGGCACGTTCGATACTCGGAGGGGGTACACCGCCGGAGAAAGTCCAGCAGATTCCGGAACATGTGGCCGCGCAGTAGGACCAGCGTCAGAAGGCCAGGCTAGGATAGGGTCCGCCGGTGCGCTATCTCTTCCTGCTCTTTCTCAAGGCGGTCAGCCACACGCTCTTCCGTCATGAGACGCGGTGGCTCTCGCCAACGCCCGAGCCGCCGTGGAAGGACCTCAGACTGGTGGTGTTCCTGCACCACACGAGCCTCTACGAGTGGCTCTTCGTCGCTGCGGCGCCGAACCACCTACTCGGAAGCGTCGCTCGCAGGGCGGTCATCCCGATTGCGCAGAAGACCTTCGACCGGCCGCTGGTGGGCAGTTTCTATCGGTTTCTGGCGCCGCAGCTGGTGCCGATCAGCCGGGAGCCCGACCACACCTGGGACGACGTGATGAGCAGGGTCGATGCTCGTTCGATGGTGATCATCGCGCCGGAGGGGCGCATGATGCGCGGAGACGGCCTCGACAAGAACGGCAGACCGATGACGGTGCGCGGCGGTGTCGCCGACATGCTGCGCGCGATCGACGGCGGCACCATGCTGCTCGCCTACAGCGGCGGGCTGCACCACGTGCAGGTTCCCGGCGAAGGTTTCCCCAAGCTCTTCCGCGACGTGCGCATGGCACTCGAGCTCGTCGACATCGACGAGTACAAGAGCAGCCTCGGCGTCGACTCGGGGGCCAAAGCGTTCAAGCGCGCCGTCAAGAACGACATGGAGCGCCGACGAGACCAGCTGCGGCCTCCAGACCTACCCGCCGAGTGGCCCTCGCGAGCCTCAGACCTCAGGACGCGGTGAACCGACCAGCTGCAGCGACGCCTTGACCAGCGTCGAACCCAGAATCAACAGCGCGCCCATCAGCGCCCACCGACCGGGTACCTCCCCGTGCACCGCCCAGGCGAGGAGCGAGCTGAGCACCGGCTCCACCAGCAGGAGCAACGACGCCTCGAGCGCCGGCACTCGGCGAATGGCCGCCGTCAGCAGGATGTAGGCGAGGCCGATCTGGATCGAACCCAGGAAGAGCACGATCGCGACATCGACCGCTTGCGGAGGCGGCAGTGGGAGGGCCGCGGGGAGGCAGACGAGAAAGGCGATGACGTTGCCGCTCACGACGGCAGTCGCCCCCGCCGACGAGCTGTCCTCCTCACGACCAAGCCAGCGTAGCCCGAGTACGGTGAGCGCCCAGAAGACGCCGGTCACCACCGCCAGAATGTTCCCGAGCGCCGGATCGGGCGCGGTCACGAACCGAGGCTCCGAGTCGGTGAGGCAGAGGCCCATACCCGCCGCCATGACCAGCATGTAGACGAGTTCGCTGCGCCGCAACGGCTCGCGTAGGAGCCAGGGTGCTAAAACTGCGACGTACAGGGGCGCCGTTCCCGTGAGGAAGACGGCGTTGGCCGCGGTCGTCAGCTTGCTCGAGAGGACGAAGCCGATGAGCGCACCGGCGTACGCGAGACCCACGAGCACGGCCCGGCGACTCCAAGCCGCGCGGCCACCGCGCATAAAGAGGTAGAGCGTCAGGGCGGCGACCAGAGAGCGCAGACAGGCGATCTGCCAACCATCGAGAGTGGTGGCCTTGACCACCGCTCCGCCGGTCGAAAAGAGCAACGCGACCAGAAGAATCTGGAGCCGCGAACCGAGGGACGCCTTCCCCTCGGTCAGGAGGACACCGGCTCGACCGGCAGCTTGCGACCTCGCTCGAGCGGACTGCGCTCTCCGAACCAGCGACTCGCGCGAGGCGCCTTCTCCCACACCGGACCAAACCGCTCGACGGTGATCCGCCGGATGTGGTCGACCGCCTCACTCGGCGAATCGGTCACGAAGAACCGATCGGGGTCTCCCGGCGAGATCGTCCCCTGCCCCACCATCTTCTGCCGCATGAAATCGACGAGCGGCCCCCAGTACTCCGAGCCCATCAGCACCAACGGAAAGTCTGCGATCTTGCCGGTCTGGATGAGCGTCGCGGTCTCGAAGATTTCGTCCATCGTGCCGAAACCGCCGGGCATCAACACGAACGCATACGAGTACTTGACCAGCATCACCTTGCGCACGAAGAAGTAGCGGAAGTCGACCGAGGTGGTGAGGTACGGGTTGCCCCCCTGCTCGAACGGCAGCTCGATGTTGCAGCCGACCGACGGACCGCCCGCGTCGTGGGCGCCTCGATTCGCCGCCTCCATGATGCCGGGGCCGCCCCCGGTCATGACGGTGAAGCCGCACTCGGACAGGAGTCGGCCCGTGTTTCGAGCGAGTTCGTAGTAGGGCTCTCCGTCGCGCGTTCGCGCGGAGCCGAAGACGGTCACACACGGCCCCACAAAGTGGAGTGCGCGGAAACCGCGCACGCATTCGAAGAAGATCCGCAGCGCCCGGCGAAGCTCCGCCACGCGCCCTTGAGGGCCGACAAGCAGCCCCGCGTCTTCAGTTGTCGGATGGGTCGGATCGATCTTCATTCCACCTCCAGGGTGCCTATACTAGAATCCCCGGCGGCCCACGCCAGCGGCCGGCGGCATTCCTGCCCTATCCAGCTGAGGAGAACCATGAAGACCTCTGACTACATCCAGATCGAAGAGAGCTACGGCGCCCACAACTACCACCCCCTGGACGTCGTCATTCAACGCGGCGAAGGCGTCTTCGTGTGGGATGTCGAAGGCAAGCGCTACATGGACTTCCTGGCAGCCTACTCAGCGGTCAACCAGGGCCACTGCCACCCGAAAATTCTCGACGCACTGGTCGAACAGTCGAAGACGCTCGCGTTGACCTCACGCGCGTTCCGCAACGATCAGCTCGGAACCTTCTACCGCAAGCTGGTCGATCTCACGGGCTACCAGCGGGTGCTGCCGATGAACACCGGCGCCGAAGCGGTCGAAACCGCTATCAAAGCCGCTCGCAAGTGGGCGTACAAGGTGAAGGGAACGCCCGACGGTGAGGCCGAGATTCTGGTCTTCGACAACAACTTCCACGGCAGAACGACGACTATCGTGGGCTTCTCCTCGGAGGAGCAGTATCGCGACGGATTCGGCCCCTTCACACCGGGCTTCCGCATCCTCCCCTACGGAGACATCAACGCGATGCGAGAGGCGATCGGCCCGAACACGGCCGCCGTGCTTATCGAGCCGATCCAGGGAGAAGGGGGGATCATCATCCCGCCCGATGGTTTCCTGGCTGAGCTCCGAACGCTGACACAGGAACACAATTCGCTGTTGATCGTCGACGAGATTCAGTCGGGCCTCGGGCGCACCGGCAAGCTGTTCGCCTTCGAGCACGAGGAGATTCGCCCGGACATCGTGATTATCGGCAAGGCGCTCTCTGGTGGCTTCTATCCGGTGTCGGCCATCTTGGCGGACGAAGAGGTGATGGACGTCTTCCAGCCCGGCGATCACGGCTCAACCTACGGCGGCAACCCGGTCGCCGCTGCGGTCGCCTGCGCGGCCCTCGACGTACTGGTCGAGGAACGACTGATCGAACGCTCGGCCGAGTTGGGCGACTACCTGATGGCGCGCCTGACCGAACTCGACTCGGAGCACATCCAGGAGATCCGCGGACGCGGTCTCTGGGTAGCGATCGAGCTTCGCCCGGAGGCGGGAGGCGCGCGCCGCTTCTGCGAGCAGCTCGAGGAGGAGGGGCTCCTCTGCAAGGAGACCCACACCCACGTCATCCGGCTCGCACCGCCGCTCACGATCACGCGCGAGCAGATCGACTGGGCCCTCGAGAGACTCTCGAAGGTCCTTCAGACTGCGCCGGAACCGGCGACCGTCGGCTAGGCCGCCGGCAGGGCCTCGAGCTCTACTTCGTCGCTCGCGGCGCGAGGACCATGGTCATGCGTCGCGACTCCAACCGAGTGCGAGTCTCTACGATCGCGATGTCTTCCATCTGCTTGACGACGGAGTCGAGAATCTCGTCGCCGAGCTGCGGACGGCGCAGCTGCTGGTAGCGGAAGAAGATCGTGATCTTCACCTTGAACCCCTTCTCGAGGAACGTGCGGACCCTCTTGGTCTTGCGCTCCTGGTCGTGGGTATCGATGTTGGGCCGGTACTTGACCTCTTTGACCTCGATGACGTGCGTCTTCTTGCGCGTCTCTCGGGCCTGCTTCTCTTTCTCGTACTTGACCTTGCCCCAATCGAGAATCTTGACGACCGGCGGGTCGGCGGTCGGGCCGACCTCGACGAGGTCCAGGCCAACGGCCTCCGCTCTGCGGCGCGCGTCTTCGATCGGAACGATTCCGACTTGGCCGCCCTTCTCGTCGACTAAGCGCACCGTGCTCACTCGAATGCGATCGTTGATACGCGTCCTGTCGACAGGTCGCTGGGGCATGCGTCGTGGTCTGGGTCTAGGTATGGTTAGGCTCCTTTCAACTGTTGAACGAGATACGTCTCGCGTCCGGACTCAACGGTGAGTCCGGCTTCCACGGGGCTGACTGCCCGAACAGGCATCAGGACCCGCATGGCCGGTGTCGAGGCACGCGCTCCAGGCGACTAAACAGCACGGAGGTCGTGCGCGGAGAAGTAGCTTCGGGCCTCCGCCACGACTGAGACGGCGGTAGGAGCGGCCTTTGCGACCGCCAGAAGCTCGGGTGCGGGACGTAACTTCACCGCGTTCAGGGTACCACACTCGGCCGGCGGCGAGATGCCGGTCGGAGGCCTGTGCTAGCCTCTCGACCCATCTCGGAGTGCGTCTGAATCTTTATCCGCTGACGTTCGCACCGGTCTTCAAGGACTACACCTGGGGCGGTCGAAAGCTCGGCGACGTCCTCGATCGGGACATCCCCGAGGGACAGGTCGCGGAAAGCTGGGAGGTTTCCGCCCACCCCAACGGACCCACCGCGGTCGCCAACGGCGACCTCGCGGGGCGCAGTCTCGCCGAACTCCTCGACGAGTACGGCGTCGCGCTCGTCGGGCGGCGGAACCGAGCCGCTCTCGATCGCGGGCGCTTCCCTCTCCTGGTCAAGTTTCTCGACGCCTACGAGTGGCTGTCGATCCAGGTTCACCCGAACGACGAGCACGCTCTCGCGCACGAGGGCGACTTCGGCAAGACCGAGATGTGGATCGTGCTCCAAGCCGACCCTGGCGCCGAGCTCCTGCTCGGATTCAACCGAGATGTCGAACCGCACGAGTTGGAGAGCGCTCTCCGCAACGGCGACCTGCCGTCGCTCATGGACCGAGTAGCGGTCGAGGCTGGAGACGCCTTCTTCGTGCCCGCCGGCACGGTACACGCCCTTGGCCCGGGAACCCTCCTAGCCGAGATCCAACAGTCGAGCGACACCACCTATCGCCTCTACGACTGGGGGCGACAGGCAGACGGTGGTCGCGAGCGCCCCCTCCACATCGAGGAAGGGCTGCAGGCGACCAACTTTGCAGCCATCCGGCCTGGCGCCGTGCACCCGGAGCTCCTCCGCCGAGATGGCCAGACGATCGAGCTCCTCGCGAACTGCCCCTACTTTCAGACCGAGCGCATCACTTTGGAGGCGGGCCAGAGCTACTCTGGGCGATGCGCAGGCGAGACGTTCGAGCTCTGGTGCGTCCTCTCCGGCGAGGTGCGGCTCGACTGGGCCGGCGAGGCCGTCGAGCTACCCTCGGTTCGATGGGTGCTCCTGCCGGCAGAGCTGGGTCGCTACGAGGTCACGGCCGGCGACACCACGAAGCTCCTCCGAGTGCTCACACCGACCCCCTCCTGAGCCCGATCTCAGCAACCTATCGCAACCCGTCGATAGGCTGATTCAGGCCTGAAAATCGGGTCGTTTTGATGTACAATTCGCGCTTCGACCACACGGTCGCGCAGGGTCGTCACGGCCACTTTCGGCGCGACAGTTTTTCAAGGCCTTCCCCACCGAAAAGAACGATTCGCCGGGTCACCTAGGCCAGAGGAGTATCTGAATCATGACGAAGCTATCGCTGATCGTCTCGCCTGAGCGGTCCGCCGAACTCAAGCAGGAGGCTGTCCAGCTCCCCTCCTGGGACCTCAACTTCCACCAGCTCTGGGACCTCGAGCTGCTGATGAACGGCGCCTTCCGCCCGCTCACCGGATTCCTCGGCAAAGAGGACTACGAGGGCGTCTGCAACGACATGCGGCTCTCGAGTGGTGAGCTGTGGCCGATTCCGATCACGCTCGACATCTCGGCCGAAGTGGCCGAGACCCTCTCGAGCGGCGACCGGCTCGCCCTGCGGCACCCCGAGGGCATGGTGCTCGGCATTCTGACCGTCTCGGACGTCTGGCAGCCCGATCGCGAGGCCGAGGCCCAGGCGGTCTTCGGCACGACCAGCGACGAGCACCCGGGGGTCTTCGACCTCCTGCAGTGCCAGCCGTTCAACGTCGGCGGCTCCATCGAGGGCATCGAACTCCCGCCCCACCACACCTACCAGCGCCTCCGGCACACGCCCGACGAGCTGCGCGAGGAGTTCAAACGGCTCGGCTGGAATCGAGTCGTCGCCTTCCAGACGCGCAACCCCATGCACCGCGCTCACGTGGAGCTGGCCCATCGCGCCTCGACCGAGAACGACGCCAACCTGCTGATCCACCCGGTGGTCGGCCGCACGAGCCCCGGCGACATCGACTACTTCTCGCGCGTGCGCTGCTACGAGGCGGTTCTCGAGCACACGCCGCCGCACTCGACCATGCTCAGCCTGCTGCCGCTGGCCATGCGCATGGGCGGGCCTCGCGAGGCCGTTTGGCACGCGCTCATCCGCAAGAACTACGGCTGCACCCACTTCATCGTCGGCCGCGACCACGCCGGCCCGCGACGAAAGAACGGCGAGTCGTTCTACGGCCCCTACGATGCGCAGGAGCTGCTGGCGAAGCACAACGACGAGATTGGCATCGAGATCGTGCCGTTCAAGATGGTCTCGTACGTCGAGGACCGCGGCGAGTACATGACCGAAGAGGACACCCCCGAGGGCGCCAAGGTGCTCAACGTATCGGGTACCGAGCTCCGCCGCCGTCTGCGCGAAGGCTCGGACATTCCGAGCTGGTTCTCGTACCCGGAGGTCATCGAGGCTCTCCGGCGTCGCTACCCCCCGCGGAGCTCGCAGGGCTACACGGTCTTCTTCACCGGCCTCTCCGGCTCGGGCAAGTCGACCATCGCCCAGATCCTCATCGCGAAACTCATGGAGCTCGACGAGCGCCCGATCACCCTCCTCGACGGCGACATCGTGCGCACCAACCTGTCGAGCGAGCTCGGCTTCTCGCGGGAGCACCGCGATCTCAACATTCAGCGGATCGGTTTCGTCGCGAGCGAGATCACCAAGAACCGCGGCGCCGCTGTCTGCGCGCCGATCGCTCCCTACACCCAGACCCGTCGGCAGGTCCGCGAGCTCATCGAGGGTCTCGGCGGCTTCGTCGAGGTCTGGGTCTCGACTCCGGTCGAGGTCTGCGAGCAGCGCGACCGTAAGGGCCTTTACGCAAAGGCCCGGGCTGGCATCATCAAGGGCTTCACCGGCATCGACGACCCGTACGAGGCGCCGGAGAACGCCGAGGTCGTGATCGATACCGGCGAGCTCTCAGCCGAGGAGGCCGCACAGTCGGTCATCAACTACCTCGAGCGCGAGGGCTTCATCTCCACCGACAGCTAGTTTTTCTCGGCATGGGCCGCGCTCGCTCGCCGAGGCGAGGAGTGCGGCCCCCCGAGCTTCTTGCTGCGGCGCTTAGGCGCCGATCGAACGCAGCGCCGCCAGCACGTCGTCGTGCAGGAGGCCGTTGCTCGCGCAGACCCCGCGGTTGCCTGCCAGGGTCCGGCCGCGTGTGAAGTCGAGCGGTTTGCCGTCGAGGTCCGTGATCCGGCCGCCCGCCTCCTCGAGCACCAGGGAGCCGGCCGCCTGGTCCCAGATCTTCTCCCGGTAGTCGGGAGAACGCGACGAGATCAACCGCAGCAGGAGGTCGCCGCCGCCGCCCGCCAAGACGACGTACTTGGCCTGGCTGTCCATTCGGACGGGCTCGACCTGAACGTCGAGCTCCGAGATCAGATCGCCGATCTGGCCGGGGTTGGTGTGTCCCGCCTCGACCGAACCGAACAGACGCGCGCGCGTCTTGTCGCTTTGGCTCGAGACCGTCAGCCGCTTACCTTCGCTCCCTTCAGGACCGAGGAGCCACGCTCCCTCGCCGCGTATCGCGACCGCCACCGTCCCAGCGCCGGAGGCGTCCGGATCGTGCGGATCGGACAGGTGCGGAGTGCCGACCACGCCGATTTCCACCCGCCCGTCGATCACCAGGGCGAGCGCTACCGCCCAGTGGCCGCCCCGCAAGAAGCCCTTCGTGCCGTCGACCGGATCGAGCGTCCAAAACCTGCCTCCAGACTCTGCGTTGCCGTAGTCGATCCAGGTGCAGACCGACTCGGACGTCGCCGACGGCTCGTGATGTGCCACCAGCGCGGTGATCTGTTCCAAGACGCCGCTCTGCTCTTCGGTACGTAGCACCGAAGAGTCTTCCTCCCCGACCAGGGGATCGTTGGGGAAGGCCTCGCGAAGGCGATGGGCGACGAGCGCCTGCGCACCGTAGTCCGCGATGGTGACCGGCGAGCGGTCGTCCTTGGTGATGGCGTCGGTGACCATCTCACGGCGCACGCGCGCCGTGAGCTCGTTCGCCTCGCGTACCGCGGCGAGCGCAACGGAGATCTCGGTTCGGTTCAGGTCGATCATGTCAGCGGCGGAGTTTATCCGGAAAAGCGCGCGGAACGCCGCTTCGTAGGGACGCGCAAACGTTCGCGCTACGCCGCCTAGCCGGCCGCTGACGGGTTCGACTCGAGGGCACCGACACCGTGCGCGGCGAGATCCTCGTCGACCATCACGTTGACTAGCTCGAGGAAGCTCACCTTCGGCTGCCACCCGAGTTCGGCCTTCGCCTTGCTCGGGTCGCCGAGCAGCAGGTCGACCTCGGCAGGCCGGAAGTACCGGGGGTCGACGCGGATCAGCGTTCGACCGTCGGCGCTCACCCCAACCTCGTCGACCCCTTCGCCCCGGAACTCGAGCGGGAGGCCGGCGCGCGCGAACGCCAGTTCGCAGAACTCGCGCACCGGGTGGGTCTCGCCGCTCGCGATCACGTAGTCGTCCGGGATTTCGGACTGGAGCATGAGCCACATCGCCTCGGCGTAGTCGCCGGCAAAGCCCCAGTCGCGCCGCGCGTCGAGATTGCCTAGGTAGAGGCAATCGCTCTTGCCGGCCACGATCTCGGCGACCCCGTTGGTGATCTTCCTCGTCACGAAGTTGAGGCCGCGACGCGGCGATTCGTGATTGAAGAGGATGCCGTTGACGGCGAACATGTCGTACGCCTCACGGTAGTTGCGGGTGACATGGAAGGCGTAGGCCTTGGCCGCAGCGTACGGGCTTCGGGGGTAGAAGCGCGTCTTCTCGGTCTGCGGGCTCTCGACGACCTTGCCGTAGAGCTCTGACGAGGAGGCCTGGTAGAACTTCGTCTGCATCTCGTTCTCGCGGATACCCTCGAGCAGGCGCACTGCGCCGATACCGGTGATGTCGCCGGTGTACTCGGGGATGTCGAACGAGATCTTGACGTCCGATTGCGCCGCCAGGTTGTAGACCTCGTGCGGCTGAATGCTCCGCAGGAGATGGTTCAGCGACGAGGCGTCGTTGAGATCCCCCCAGACCAGGCGGAAGCGAACGTCCTCACCTCGCGGATCTTCCAGGATGTGGTCGATGCGGCTCGTATTGGGCGACGACGAACGGCGCACCATGCCCCAGACCTCATAGCCCTTGCTGAGCAGGATTTCGGTGAGATAAGACCCGTCCTGACCGGTCACTCCGGTGATCAGGGCACGCTTTCCGTTTTTCTCAGGTTTTGCCGTCACAGTACCCCCCACGAGCGCTGGTCAGAATATCCCATTCCCAGGCCTTCCCCTACACGTTGCGCTCGGCCTCGACGACCTTGCGCGGATTGTCCACGATCCACTCCTGCACCTTCTTCGAGGAGAAGCGCCGTTCCAAGACCGAGGCCGCTTCGCCGAGGCGCGATCGCCGCCGATGGGCGTTGTGCATGTCCGAGGCGACCAGGGTCGCCGCGCCGCTCTTGAGGAAGTCCATCGAGCGGCGGCGCGTCTGGGAAGTGAAGCCGCCCAGGAGGCTCTCGGCGTTGACCTGAGCGTGACAACCGAGCCCCACGGCCTCGGCCAGCCTGCCAGGATCGCGCTGAAAGATTCGGTAGCGCTCGACGTGGGCCAGCACCGGCGTGTAACCCGCTCCGAGGACCTTCCTGAGGGCCGACTTCATGATCTCGAACGAGAGGTAAGGGTTGAACTCGATCAGCAGGCAGCCACCGTCGGCGAGCGACAGGACCTCCCCCTGGTCGAGGGCCACGATGAGCTCGGTCGAGAGATAGTTCTCCGCCCCGAGCGACAGACTCATCTCTTTGAGGAAGGCGCAGTCCGAACGCTCCCCAGAGAGCTGCTCCAGATCGACCACCGTGCGGTCGAAGACCCGCCGCATGCGGTCGATCGGCGTGTGGAGAGGCCGCAGGAACATGTGAGAGGTCGCGACGACCTTCCGAGTTCCCCCTTCGTAGGCGATGCGCAGCGTTTCGACCGTCTCCGCCAGATCCGCGGGTCCGTCGTCTATCCCCGGAAGGATGTGGGCATGGAGGTCGAAGAGGTTCATCGGTCGGGATCGTAGCCCGATCGTGGCGGGGCGGCTACGAGCGCATGTCCCGCGGCGTGAGCGGCGGCCAGGTGGCGCAGGTGCTCGTAGACCACCGCAGCGGCGATCTGATGTCCCTCTTCGGTGAAGTGCGACTCGTCCGCAAAGAGTTCGTCCCGCTCCTTGAAGAAGGCGTGGACGTCGATGACCAGCACGTCCAAGCTCGCAGCGACTCGAGCCGTCGCAGCGTTGTAGTCGGGTCCGCGGTGTTTCCAGGTCTGGGGATTCGACACCGTGCCGTAGAACGGCCGGGTCAAGAGCACCGGCACGGCGCCCGCAACACGCGCCTCTTCTACCATGAGTCGCAGATTCTCTTCGTACGCCTCGCCGTCGACGCGCGGCTCCAGAGCGAGATCGCCGCTGTCGGAGCGATCGAGCACCGATCTCGTGAGCTGCGCTACCCGGAGACCCTGCAGCGCCCGGCTCACACGCAAGCGGCCCTGGGTGCGCCGCGAGAACTCCGCATCGGATCGCGACACCTGGTGGGCATCGTTCGAGCCGAAACTGATCAACACGATGTCGGGCTCAAGCTCGAGAACCTGGCGTACTCGAGGTACACCCTGATGTGACGAGTAGCCCCAGACGCCGGCGTTGATGACTTCGTTCTCGACTCCGCCCGAGGCGAGACGCTGCTCCAGGTCAGCGGGCCAGTTCGCCCCGTCGACGCCCGACCAGCCCAGCGTGTTGGAGTCGCCGACCGTCGCGATCCGAAGCGAACCGTTCTTGGCTCCGACCTCCG
The DNA here is from genome assembly GCA_965212505.1 of Candidatus Multivoradales bacterium. GTDB lineage: Bacteria > Acidobacteriota > Thermoanaerobaculia > Multivoradales > JAHEKO01 > JAHEKO01. The sequence continues at coordinate 1,317,428 of OZ243123.1, read as the reverse complement.
GCCCGCGGAAGCCGAGGGAGTTGAAGACACCGAAGCCCGCCTTCGGGCGCCAGATCAGCTCCGAGTCGAAGACGAAGTTCTCGTCGCCGAACAGATGGTACTCCCGCGCGTCCGAGCGGCTGCCGGTCGCGATCTGCATCGGGCGGTACTCATAGCCGATGAGCCGCAGGGCGACCTCAGTCGACGCCAGGGCAAGCGCGATCGAGCCCAGGAGAAGCACCAGCTTGGGCGCCAGACGGCTCAACGACTCACCGCCCGTCGCAGGGTGCGCAGGAGCAGCCCGCGCCCACCGGCCCGAGCCCAGCCCAGGGCGTCGAGACCACCCAGCTTCGCCCGCGGATTTGCGCCCGCCTCGAGCAGTGCAACGACGACCTGAAATCTGCCGGTCTGTACCGCTCGAATGAGAGCCGTGCCGCCGACGTGAGTCCTCTGATCCGCGTCGGCGCCAGCCGCGAGAAGCCTCTCCACGGTCGGCAGGTGCCCGAACCAAGAGGCCCACATGAGCGGCGTCCATCCCGTGCCGCTCTCGACGTTTGGGGACGCCCCCGCATCGAGCAGGTCTCCGACGATCGCTGTGCGGCCGTCGCGCGCCGCGAGCATGAGGGGCGTCCAGCCGTCACGATCGGGTGTGTCGACCCGCACTCCCGCTTCCAACAGTCGGCGGACGCTCTTCGGCTTGTTCGCCTTGACGACGAGAAAGAGCGCCGTGCGTCCGGCCAGGGTCGCCCGGTCGATATCGGCACCATGCTCGGCTAGGGCCGAGAGCATGCGCTGCGAGCGTTTCCGATCGGACTGATCGGCTGCGGTCGAGAGGAGAAGTGTGACCCCCGAGCTCTCCGCCGCATCGAGATCGGCGCCCTGCGCCCGGAGTCGCTCGACCGCCTCGTCCTGCTCCGCCACCAGTGCGGCCAGCAGCGCCCTCGCGCCGCGTCGCCCGTCGACGTCTACGCTCCGCTCGAACAGCCAGTCCAGGGCGACGACGTCACCTCGCCGACTGGCGTCGATGACGGCCCGGGAGGTGTCGACGTCGGCATCCAACAGCACCGTGGCCGCGTCGAAATTCCGAGCCTCGAGCGCCCTGTCCAGCTGCACCCCGGGGCCGACGGTTTCGTCCGGCGCCTCCGGCGCCGCTTCCACCTGGGCAGTGCAGACAGGGACCGCGAACAGAGCGGCGAGAGTCAGGATTCCGAGCGTTGCGGGCAGTCGGACGCTCCATGAGCGGAGCTCCTTCCACATCTCTTGAATTCTATGGCCAAGCCCCGGCGAGGTACACCCCAAGCGGCGAGCTCGCTGCCCCGCGCCGTGGCATAGTCGGACCCCGATGTTTCCGCTTCGCGACGAGAACCCGACTCTGCGCCCGTCGTGGGTCACCATCGCCCTGATCGCCGCGAACGCGTTGGTCTGGGTCCTCGTCCAGGGGATGGGCAGCCCCGAAGTCTTGGTCGAATCGATCTGCCGGCTCGGACTCATCCCGGGCGAACTGCTCGGGAGTCTCCCGGCCGGCACGTCGGTGCCGTTGGGAAGCGGCTACAGCTGCGTGGTCGGCGGTTCCGACAGCTGGACCACCTCAATCAGCTCGATGTTCATGCACGGGGGTTGGATGCACCTGATCGGCAACATGTGGTTCCTGTGGGTCTTTGGGAACAACATCGAGGACATCACCGGGCGAACCCGCTTCGTGCTCTTCTACCTGCTTTGCGGACTCGCCGCCGCCGGCGCGCAGGTGCTCTCGAACCCCGACAGCGCCATTCCGATGGTTGGCGCGTCCGGTGCGATCGGCGGCGTCATGGGCGCCTACGCAGTGCAGTTTCCAAAGGTCCGCGTGCAGACGCTGCTCATCCTGGGCTTCTTCGTGCGCATGATCAACGTCCCCGCCTGGGGCATGCTCGGCTACTGGTTCGGCCTTCAGATCCTGATGGGCCTGCCGACAATCGGCAACGAGGCCGGCGGTGTCGCCTTTTGGGCGCACGCGGGCGGCTTCCTCGCCGGCGTGGCGTTGATCTTCCTGTTCCGCAATCGGGAGTTGGTGAGTGCGCATCGGCGGGCTACAAATCGCCCGATTCCCCGCCTCAGTTTTCCGTAACTTCGCCCCAGCCCTTCAGCTCCAGACTGCGGAACGGTGTCGCGAAAGCGGCGGCGATGTCGCCCAGGCTCCGTCCGGAACGCGGATCCATCCACTCGGGCTGGAGCTCAGCGACCGGAATCGCTACATGCGCCGCCGTGGTCAGCTCCGGATCGGGCAGCTCGATCTCGTCGTCCGGAAGGAGAAGCCCCCCGCCCTCCCAGAGGACGAGGTCCAGATCGATCGGGCGCGGCGCATTTGGGTCAGGCCCTCGAAGCCGCCCCAGGGCGCTCTCGATCGGGCGCAGCACCCGCCATTTGAGTTCGGCCGGAGCGAGGTCCGCCTCGACGAGTACGGCCGCATTGAGGAAGTTCGGTGTGCCTCGAGAACCGACCGGTGTCGTCTCGTAGACCCCGGAGAGGCCCCGCACCGTGACCGCCTCACGAAGCCTCGCGAGGGCCGCGGGGAGGTTCGTCGCCGGCTCGATGTTCGAACCCACCCCGACCACGAACCAGTCAGCCATCCTGGTCTTCGAGGCCAAAGTCGGCGCGATCTCGTTCGATCTCCAGGCCGACCGAGCGGGCGAACCGAAGAGCCCCGGGCTTCTCCACCCGAAGGAGAATCCGCGACGCCCCCATGTCGACCACCGCCATCCGCGCGAGCTCCGTCGCCAGGGCTTCGACCAGGTAGTGGCTCGAGCCCTCGACGTACGCGATCATCGCCTTGCTCAGCGTCCGATAGTTGAAGGTGTCGGCGATGTCATCGGTCTGCCCGGCCTTGCGGGCGTCGACGAAGACCGTCGCGTTGATCAGAATGTCCTGCGGCTTCTCCCGCTCCCAGTCGTTGATACCCACGATCCCTCGGGCGAGCAGATCCTTGATGAGCAGTCGATCCGGCGCACTCACTCTCGGCCTCCCTGGGTCCAACGCTCACCGCCGTCGACCGGCAGCAGGACCCCGTTGACAAAATCGTTCTCCACGAGAAACAGCGCCGCTTCGGCGACGCGCTCCGGCGACCCCACCCTGCCCAGCGGCACCTGCGCTCCGCGGACCTGCCACTGCGGAGAGTCGAGCGGAACCCCGGGCGGCGGCAGGATCGCCCCCGGAGCGATGGCGTTCACCCGAACTTCCGGCGCCAGCTCCCACGCAGCGACCCGCGTGAGATGGGCCAGTCCAGCCTTGCTCACCGAGTGGTGGGCGTAGCCCCGCCAGACGCCGAGTGCGCTCAGGTCGGTGAGGTTGACGACCGCTCCCGGCGAACCGTCCGATCGCTCGACGGAGCGCATGAGTCGAGCGCCGAGCTGTGTACAGAGGAAGGGCGCCCGGAGGTTGACCGCTTGCACTGCGTCCCACTCCTCCACTCCAATCTCGTCGAACGGCGTCGATCGAAACGAGGCGGCGCTGTTGACCAGTACGTCGAGACCTCCGAAGCGCTCGGCGACCTCCGCAAACAGGCGTTCGATCTCCGCCGGGCGAGACAGGTCCGCCGAAATGGCGTGTGCTTCGATCCCCAGGGTCGCAAACTCGTCGACCGTGGCCACCGCCTCGTCCGCGCTCGCTCCGTAGTGGACCACGACGCGAGCTCCCGCGGTCCCCAGCGTCTGGGCGATCGCCCGTCCGATGCGCTTGGCGGCACCCGTCACGAGGGCCGTGCGTCCCGTCAGCTTCACTCGGGGATCCTACCCTCCTGCGGCACTCGAGTCTGCGTATAACATCCGGCGCACACCCGACCGTCGAAGGAGAGCCCATGTCGATTCGTGCCTGTCTCATCCTCCTCCTCGCCCTCGCCTCCGCCAGCCTGGGAGTCGCCCAGCCAGAACCCACCGTTCGCGAGGCGAACAACGGCAACGTCGTCCTCGACGGCATCCCCGAAGTTCCGGAAGGCCTCGCGACCCGCCTGCGGAGATACCAGAACACGCGCGGCGCCGGCCTCCAAGATTGGGCCCCCGACGGTCGAGGCATGTACGTCAGCACGCGATTCGGCAACACCACCCAGCTGCACTTCGTCACCGAGCCCGGGGGCACTCGCCGCCAGCTCACCTTCTTCGACGAGCCGGTCGGCGGCGTCGACCAGCGCCCGGGCAACGATCGAGACCTGACCTTCCTGATGGACGCGGGCGGCAGCGAGTTCTCACAGATCTTCCACTTCGACGCCAAGAGCGGTGAGCACCGTTTGTTGACCGACGGTGAATCTCGCAACGGTGCCGTCGAGTGGTCACGCGACGGCAAACACATCGCGTATCAGAGCACCCGTCGTAACGGCAGCTCGAACGACGTCTGGATCATGAACCCGGACGACCCCGAGAGCGCTCGGGTCGCCCTGGAGTCTCCCGACGGCTCGTGGTGGGGCCCGATGGACTGGAGCCCCGACAACGCACGCCTCCTGGTGGCTCAGTACGTCAGCGTCACCGACTCTCGTGTGCACCTCGTCGACCTCGAGAGCGGCGAGAGCCGTCGCATCGCGGGTAGCGAGGAGACGCCCGGCAACTACCTCAACCTGTCTCCGACCTTCGATCGGGCGGGCACCGGCCTCTTCCTCTCGACCGACGAACACAGCGACTTCGCCCAGCTGGCGCACCTCGATCTCGAAAGCGGTCAGGAGCGCCTGATCACGAGCGACATTCCGTGGGACATCGAGAGCTTCGACCTCGCACCCGACGGTCGGCGAGGCGCGTTTACCGTCAACGAGGGTGGCCTCTACCGGCTCTACCTGTTCGACGCCGAGAGCTTTGAGTACCGGCGGGTCGAGGGCGTTCCGGTCGGACTGATCTTCGGACTCTCCATCAGCCCGACCGGCGACCGCGTCGGCTTCACCCTGAACGGCGCGCGAACACCGAGTGACGTCTTCACGCTCGACCTCGGCGACGGGCCGCTCGACGCCGGCGACCTCCGCCGCTGGACCCACAGCGAAGTGGGCGGCCTCGACACCGCCTCTTTCGTCGAGCCCGAACTCGTGCACTACCCAACCTTTGACGAGCGGGAGATTCCGGCGTTTGTCTACCGCCCCGCCGGCGAGGGGCCGCATCCAGTGATCGTGTCGATCCACGGCGGCCCGGAAGGCCAGTACCGACCGAGCTTCAGCAGTACCTTCCAGATGTGGATCGCCGAGCTCGGCGTCGCCGTGATCGCTCCGAACGTGCGCGGCTCGGCCGGCTACGGCAAAGAGTATGTAGCGCTCGACAACGGCTTCCTGCGCGAAGACTCGGTACGCGACATCGGCGCGCTCCTCGACTGGATCGCGACCCAGCCCGACCTGGACCCGGAACGGGTCGCCGTCTACGGAGGTAGCTACGGCGGCTACATGGTCCTGGCCAGCATGGTGCACTACAGCGACCGGCTTCGGGCCGGCGTCGACGTCGTCGGGATCAGCAACTTCGTCACCTTCCTGGAGAACACCCAGGACTATCGCCGCGACCTCCGCCGGGTCGAGTACGGAGACGAGCGAGACCCCGAGATGCGCGCCTTCCTCGAGCGGATCAGCCCGAACAACAACGCGGACAAGATCACCACCCCGCTGCTCGTCGCTCAGGGACAGAACGATCCGCGCGTACCGGTCACCGAGTCAGTGCAGATTGTGCGCGACGTCCGCGACGCCGGCTACGACGTCTGGTACATGAACGCCCTCAACGAAGGGCACGGCTTCCGGAAGAAGGAGAACCGCGATCTCTACCAGCAGATCGTGCTGATGTTCCTGCGCGAGCATCTGCTCGACGAAGGCTGGGTGGGCTAGCGGCCGGAGGAGCGAACCGGGATCAGGCTTCCCGGCTGGCGGATGCGCGTCCCAGAGTTGGCGCCACCAACCGGCAGGAGACTTCCCGGCGTACGCCTGGCGAGATCGTCGAGGCTGGGGGCCTGTGGCGCCACCCCGTCCGCACTGGGCTCGGGCTGCGTCACAATCAACTGCCCGCCGAAGTGAGCCACTGGGAACCCGTAGGTGACGCTTGGACCGATGGTTCGGGTCGTCTGCCGGCTCTCCTCCGTCTCGCGCGCTTCGCGTTCGAGCTGGGCTGCCGCGAGCAGCTCGACAGCGCGAGAGAGTGACTCTTCGACCTCGCGGCTCGCTCGCTCGCCCGGCGACTCGTGTTCGACAGCGGCACGGCGCTCAGGCGGCGGGCGATGACGACGCTGGTACTCCGCCTCCGAAATCCACCGATCGAGCTCGGCTTCGTAGACGTAGCCGAGCTCGCGCATCCCGGGTCGCAGGGCGTCCAGGTGCGGATCGATCGAGGCGGCCGTCAGCAGCGACTCCCGATAGCCGTGGTCGAGATCGTGCCCTCGAGCCCACCGCGCTAGGTTTAGCCACTGCGTCGCCGTCGCCTCGGCGAGGCGCAGATCGCGGCGCCGCTCCAGATAGCCACTGAGCGGCGACTCGGAGCGCTCGATCCGATCGACGCTCGAGGCGGCGAGCTTGATCTCGCCGAACTCGAGGCGAATGCGCACCGACTCTCCCACCTGCTCGGCGATGACCCCTTCGAAGGTCTCGCCGTTCTTGAGGTGGACATCGTCCGCAACGGCTGCGCCGGCCAAGAGACCGGCTGCGAAAACCGCAAGCCAAGCCTTACCTCTCATTCCTGACAACATCCTAGCACTGGCGGCAACCGCCGAGCGTTAGTCTCCGTATCCAAGGCATGGAGATCGCTTACGGTAGAGTTCCTCGGGCATGATCACCTTCGCCACGATCTTCCTGGGACTGGTCCTCGGCGTTCAGCCGGTGACGGTTGTCGTCGGCGAGGAGGTGGCCCGGGTCGACTTTCTGCTCGACGGCGTCGCGATCGCCTCGATCGACGCTCCGCCCTGGACCGCCGAATGCGACTTTGGTGACCAGCTCCTCCCGAGAACCTTCGAGGCCGTCTCCTACGACGGTGAGGGCGAGGAGGTCGGGCGTGCCGAGCAACGCATCAACCTACCGGAGCCGATGGCCAACGCTCATATCGTCCTCGAGGAGGGCGGCGAGCGAACCGTGGCTCGGGTGATCTTCGAGAGCGTCTTCCGTTCCGATCCCATCAAGACCGTGGTCCGGTTCGACGGCGACGAAGTCGAGGTCGCCGACATCGGTCGTTTCGAACTGCCGCCCTACGACCCAAATCAGATTCACTACTTGAGCGTCGAGCTCGAGTTTCCGGAGAACGTGACCAAAACCGTCGAGACCACCTTCGGTGGCGCGTTCTCGGACTACATCGGCACCCCGCAGACCGCCGTCCCGATCGTGGTCGGTCGCGGACGACTGCCGAAGAAGCCGAGCGATCTCGCGGGCAGCTTCTTCAAAGACGGCGAGCCGCTCGAGGTGATCGCCATCGACGACGGCCCGGCCGAGGTCGTGATCGTGCGAGATCTCTCCGCACAGGCCGACCTCGACGCGCTCGTGCTCCAGCTGCGCCAGAAGCTGCGTGCGCAGATTCGACGCTCTACCGGGGCGATCAGTCCGCTTTCGCGGCTCGCGCCGTCGTCGGCCGGGGTCTCTCTCCGCTTCGCCTCCAAGCTCAAGAAGGACCAGCACATCTGGCTCCTCGAGCCGTTCTCTCGGAGGCCTGGCGGTCAGGGATACAGCATGGAGGTCTTCCCGTTCTCGCCCCATCTCACGCCCAAGGACGGTGGCCTGCCCTTCCTGCTCACAACCCTCCGCCCGCCGGCACGGCCGCAGAACAAGCAGCGGTTGGCCGACGCCGTGGCGGTGGCGGCGTGGGGCGTCGCGGAGCGAGACCGGCGACGCGCCGTACTGCTGATCCTCGGCGACGCGGCGGACAGCAGCGCCCTCGACGCCGAGGTGACTCGCGCCTATCTCAAGTCGCTCCGCGTACCGCTCGTGGTGTGGTCGACCAAAGAGTCGACCGACAAAACCCGGCGGCTCTGGGGCGAGATCCGAGACGTGAGCAACCTTCAACGGCTCGAGCGTGAGGTCAAGTCGCTCGCGAATCAGCTCGACCGCCAAAGCATCGTCTGGCTCCAGGGCTTCCACCTGCCGCAGCGCATCTCGCTCACGGCGGGCAAGCAGCGCCTCGACTTCCCGATGTAGGGAGGGGTCTCGATGTCGCCCCGTCATCTTCGTCTCGCCTGCTGGTGGATGATGCTTGCGGGCGCCGCGGGCCTCTTCGCGCAGACTGCGGAAGAGAACGACGAGACGCTCGGCTCGGCATCCGCCCTTCGCATTGAGGTGGAGAGCGCGACGCCGGTCCTGATCGAGGCCGGAACCAGACTGCGCGAGCGGCCCCACCCCCACGCCCCGGTAGTCACGGTTGTCCCGGTCGAACTGCCGCTCGAGCCGCTCGAGCGCAATGGAGATTGGGCCCGCGTCCGCTTCGGGCAACGAATCGGCTGGGCGTTTCTGGGCATCGAGGAGGAGAGGTTCGAACCCGAGGTGGCCGTCGAAGTGGAGCCGCCCGAGCCTGTCGTCTCTGCGCTGGCGCCCGATAAGGAGCGCCTCGAGGGTGCCCTCGAGCAGATGACTGCGGCGGTCGAGCCACTTGACGCCGGCCCGTTCCGAGTCTTCACCGACCTCGATGGTCGCCGCAAACGGGAGCTCGCATTCAACGCCACCCGTCAGCTGCCCGAGGCCTACCGCGAGCGCTACCGACTCGTGCCTCAGCGGGAGGCCAGCTTCGCGGTTGTCATCTACGACCGCGAGAGCTCGTATCGGGAGTTCGAGCGAACGATCGGCGACCTGGCGGCACTCGAGGCCGAGGGGCACGCGGCCTCCGGCATTGCCGCCCTCGTCGCCGAGGGACGCAACTCGGAGGAGATCGCGGCGCTCCTGGTTCATGAACTGGCTCATCTGCTGAATCGACAGATGTTTATCGCCACCCTCCCACCCTGGCTCGAGGAGGGCATCGCCAACGACCTCGCCTACTGCCAGGTCGACAAACAGGGGCAACTGAACCTCGGCTCGTTAGGAGGCAGGAGCTTCGTGGCCGAAATCCCTGGCGCGAGAGACCGGTTCGGGCGGCGGCGGTTCAGCGGCACCTTCCACATCGAGGGACCGATCGCCTCCCTGAGCCTTCTGCAGCGGGCACTCGCCGAGGACGAGTGGGTTCCGATCGAGGAGCTACTCGACCTCACCTGGAGAGAGTTCGTCGAGCCCGACGGGCGAAAGCTGCGCTACATCCAGAGCGCGTTCCTCGTGCGCTACCTCCTCGACGAACTCGACGGTGACCGCTTCCGGGCCTACCTACGGAGCTTCCAGGAGGGCGGCACGGCCGACGCCGCAGCTCTCTTCACCGCGCTCGGAGCCTCTCCGGAGGAGGTTGCAAACGGCTTTCGCCGTTGGGTCAGAGATCACACCGGAAGGTCCTAGAGCACAGGTATAATTTCGGAGCTGTGGATCCCTCCGAGCGGCAGGCTACACCCAACCGTCAAGCGACCATGCAGTCGCGGCGAATCGACCTGGAACGCGAAATCAGCATTCGAGTTCCGGCCTTCGACTCGTTCGTCACCGAGTATTCGTCGAACGTCTCGACGACCGGCATGTTCATCCGCTCGGACAAGCCTCTGCCGCCGGACACCCAGATCTCTTTCGAGTTCAAGGTTGCCGACGACTGGAAGCTGATTCGTGGCAAGGCGACAGTCGTCTGGACTCGGTATCGCTCCGAGGGGGCCGAGCGACCTGCCGGCATGGGGGTTCTCTACACCGAGCTCGATAGCCAGAGCCGTCGGCTGATCAACTGGATCATCGAGAAGCACGTCCGAGACGGTGGCGTCGCCTTCGATCTCGACGCACTCAAGAACGACTACGACGAGAGCCTCGCCGCGCTGACCATGGCCGAGACGACCGCCTCGATACCGCCCGCGGCCACACGGTCCGTCGACCAGCTGCCCATCAAGGAACCACTACGCCCGACTCGACCTTCACCTCCGAAGCGGCCCGTGCGCCAGGAGCCGCTGCGCATGCGGCTCGGCCCGCTCCTCCTGGCCGGGATCGCGGGAACGATTCTCCTGAGCGCACTCTTCTGGCTGAGCGAGCAAGGCGTGAAGTCGATCGCAAATCCGGACCTGAGCCACATCGAAGCGTCCTCGGAGAGCGCACCCGACACGGAGAGTCGACCTGCCGAGACGCCCACGGCCGCGGTCTCGGTCTCTCCAGAGACGGCCCAGAGTGCGCCGGCTGACAACCCGCCCGCCGCAAATGAGCCCCGCTCGGTAGCGGCGACGGCCAGTCCGTCCCCCCCTGCGGGCGCCGAGCCGAGCTCGGTGACCAGCACCGAGCCCCCGCAAACCGTCGCGGCGGGAGTCCGCCGACTGATCGCCGGCTGGTCTCAGGGCTGGCAGAACCAGAACGTCGAGGCCTACCTGTCGCACTATGCGCGCCGGTTTGCTCCCTCGAACGGACAGAGTCGTAGCGATTGGGCCGCGACCCGCGCGCAGCGCTTGAGAGCGCCGGACTTCATCGAGATCACCGTCTCGGAACTCGAGATCGAGTGGATCGAGAACGCGCGTGCGCGCGCGACCTTCTCACAGGGCTACCGGTCCAACAGCTACCAGGATGAAGTGCAGAAGGTCCTCGAACTGGTCCGCGAAGACGGCGGCTGGAAGATCCTCGAAGAGAAGTCCGCGGGCTAACTTCGGCTGCTAGGAGGCTTCGAACAGGGCCGGTCCGTAGAGCGCCTGGGCGTTCTCCGTCGTCTGCTCGAGAACCTCAGCCTCCGAGACGTCGCGCAGGTCGGCGATCGCCCGGGCGGAGATGCGAACATTCGCCGGCTCGTTGCGCTCCCCCGCCTCCGGGCCCAGCACGGGGCTGTCGGTTTCGAGCAGTAGACAGCTGAGCGGCAGTCGACGGACAAGCTTCTGCTTCTGCTTCGAGCGCACGATCGAGGGTGGCACCGAAAAGTAGAACCCGGCCTCGACCGCCGGCTCGGCCTTGACCGCACGGCCGTCGAAGGCGTGCATCTGTACCCGCTTCGCCCCTCGCTCCAGGAGCAGCTCGATCGTCGGACGGCCTGCGGAGCGCGAGTGCACGTTGAGCGGCAGATCGAGCTCGATCGCCAGGTCGATGAACCGGGTGAAGAGGCCGCGCTGGATTTCTCTGCCCACTTCGTCCTGAACCTTCCAGTAGTCGAGGCCCACCTCCCCCACGGCGATCCACGGACTCGGGTCCGACCGCATCAACCGTTCGATCTCCGCTCCCTCGGCTTCGTCGAGGCGGGTCGGGAAGAGCCCGGCCGCGGGGCGCAGAAGATCGGCGTGTTGTTTCGCGAGCGACAGATTCCGCTCGGCGTCCGCCAGCGACTCGCTCATCGCCAGAATCGCTCCAACACCGGCGTCACGCGCTCGCGCCAACACGGAGTCGAGATCTTCCGCAAACGCTTCGTCGCACAGGTGTGTGTGCGTGTCGACCAGCGCCGTCACGCCTGTCGAATTCGCTCCACACCCGTGTAGACGTTGAAGCGCTGCGCGTCGAGAAACCCGATCAGAGTCATTCCGAACTCCTCGGCCGCCGAGACGGCCAGACTGCTCGGTGCACCGACGGCGGCCAGTGCGGGCAGCCCTGCAATGATCGCCTTCTGAACGAGCTCGAAGCTCGCCCGCCCGCTGACGAGGAGCAGGCGATCCGATGCCGGCAGCTCACGATCGAGGAGGCGGCGACCGACCAACTTGTCCACTGCGTTGTGGCGACCGACGTCTTCCCGAAGCAGCTCGAGCGCACCGTTTGGCTCGCAGATCGCCGCCGCATGGAGGCCGCCGGTCTCACCGAAGACTCGCTGCTCCGTGCGGAGCCTCTCCGGGAGCCCGCGAAGCCAGTCCGGCTCGAGCGTCGTGGCGCCACCAGGACGCGCTGGGCAGGCCGCCCACAGGAGCTCGAGCGAGCCCCGACCGCAGACACCACAGCTCGAGGTCGTGTAGACCTGACGGCTCGATCGCTCCGCATCGAAGGTGCTACCGGGAGCCAGGTGAACCTCCAGAATGTTGCCCTCGCTCTCTGGGGTGTCGGGCGTCGAGCAGTGCGCGATCCGCCAAATCGACTCGGCGCCCTCGACGATCCCCTCGCTCAGCAGAAACCCGGCGGCGAGCTCTTCGTCGTGACCCGGCGTTCGCATGGTGATGGCGACCGCATGCCTCTCCCGGCGCCCCTCGGACTCGACGACCACCCGAATTTCGAGCGGCTCCTCGACCGCCACCGCATCGTCGCGACGGCGAGCTTCGGTATCGCGAACCTCGCGGATCGAAAGCCGACGAACCGCCTCGGCGGGCGCACGGTCTCGCGGGTCGGTCATGTTCGAGCCCTCTCGCTCATCGCGCTTGTACCCAGCGCTCCAGGGCGACGGTGTCGTTGATGTTGTCGAGCAGATCAGGGCGGAAGAACGGCAGGTGCGAACCGAGCTCGACCCTCTCCGTCGCGAGCGCCTCCAGAAGATCGAGCATGCGCAGGTCGCCGGCGGCCACTCGACGCCCGACCTCGGCCAGACAGCCGGGCCCGTAGACGGCCGCAAGCGGCTGTTCCCGACCCGACGACCTCGGCACAACCGCCCAGGAGTCTCCTTGCAGAGGCGCCGAGCGCCCGATCAGGTACTCGATCAGCTCCGGGGAGACCGCCGGGAGATCACAGGCGAGCAGGAATACCGGTCGATCGCCGGCCTCGTGGAGCGCCGCTTCGAGGCCACCGAGCGGACCCTGCCCGGGGTTTGTGTCGACAATCTCTCGCGCACCGAGGTCTGCATGATCGCCGGACGCGCGCGACACGACGACGACCTCTTGGGCCACGACGCGCAAGGCCCGCACGGCACGCGAGCCGAGCGACTCCTCATCGAGCCGGAGGCTCGCCTTGTCAGCCCCCATGCGGCGACTCTCGCCTCCCACCAGGACCGCGCCGAGGACGGCGGCCTCGCCTGCCATGGACGACAGCCTACATCAGGCCCGAGGCGCGCACGTAGACCGAGTCGGTGCGCCAGCTCGGACTGGGCATCAGGTGCCCAGGTCGCGAAGCGGGCGGCTCCGGCAGCGCTTCGAAGCCCCAGATCTGGTCGACGGCGCTCAGCTCGATCGGCCATGCCTCCTCGAGCTCGAAGCCGATCGAGAGCCCGGCGGTGCCAAACCCGTAGGCCGACACCGTCACCTCGCCGAGGCCTTCCGCCTCTGGGTCGCCCTGGTACTGGAATCGTTCCCCGGCGATCGACACGGCGAGCAGCGGCACCGATGCCTCGGCTCGAATTCTCAAGACGGCACTCTCGCGCGCCGAAGTGATCCGCCCCTCGACGCGCCGACCCTGCGCACGAGAGTCCGACACCGTCTCGATCGAAGGTGGTGCGAGAGAGATTGGGTCGGCGGAGGCCAGGAGCACCCGCGTCTCTGGCAGGGCGAGGGCCGCCGGAGCCCAGTCGGCCTCGGGCGCGTCGCCGAGGTAGCTCGACGTCCACTCGTCTGCCTGATCGTCGAAGCTCGCCCACCAGGCCTCTCCCGTCTCGCTATCGACTGCGAAAGTCAGCGTGTCCACAGCCGGGCGATCGCTCGTCGGGGTCGCGGTCACGCCAACCCACCCGAGAATCGCGAGTCCAGCGACGGCGAAGAACGTCGAGCTCTTGCCCCGCGTCGCCAGGTGGAGCGAGCCGAGCTGCGGTGCGACGGTCGAGGCCAGCAGCGCCATCAGGACGGCGATGATCGCCGACGCCGCAAGGGTCAGCGCTTCGGCCACCGCCGAGATCGTCGGGGCCAAAAGAACCACCGCGGGCAGAGCTGCGACGCCGAGCAGGAGCGGACGCCACCGGCTCTCGCCCAGCGCACCAGCAGCGAGCATGCCGAGCGCCCCGAAGACGAGCGGCCACGTAGTCAGGTAGCTGGCGCCGGTCACCGCCACCGCAAGACCGACGCTGAGCAGGATCCAGGCGATCCACCCCCCCGCCCAGAGCTCCAGCTCCTCCCGCGTGTCGCGCATCCACGTGAACAGCGCGCCGGTTGGGGCGAGGGTCAACAGCGTGAGCGCGATCGCCAGGATTTCGACCTCGTAGGGGCGAGAGTATGGGCCGTAGAGAAGCCCGGGGAGGTAGTTCCGAATAGCCCACCAGAAGCAGAACCCCACGACACCCGAGGCCGCCAGGTTGGCGAGCAGGATGAAGAGGCCGCGGAAGGTGCCGGCCAGCGTCACCCCCGAGCGGCGGCCAACCGCAAACGCCACCAGCCAAACCAGGCCGGCGGCCACCGCCAAGGGCAGAGCCCACGCTCCGGGGTAGACGATCAGTCGCCACGGGTAGGGGTTGAAATAGACCGCGTTTCCCTGGCTGGCGTCCGAGACCTCGTCCAGGTCGGCCACGCCGAGGTGCCGAACGAGGCCGAGAAGCGAGGAGCCATGGTGCTGCAGACTCGCGCGGCTCAGATTCTGCGGGCTGTCGAGGCGCGTATGGTACGCGGCCAGCTGGCCGACCGGTGCAAAGTTCAGACCCTGGACACCCGCACGACGAAAGACACTGAAGTCGGTGTCGTTTGGCATGCGCCGGTAGACCTCGTACGACATCGACGTCGCGTACGGCTGGGGAACCGCGGCCTTGACCGCAGCAATCGCAGGCGCGTTCCCAGGGCGCGTCTCGAACATCGCCACCGGCCCGCGATTTCCCCGGGCCTCGAGGTTCACGACCATGCGCACGCTGTCTGCCCACGGGTGTCGTTGCAGGAACGCCTGCGCTCCCACCAGGCCGATCTCCTCGGCGTCGGTGATCAGTACGATGACGTCGTTGTCGAGCTGCTCCCCCGTGCGCAGGGCACGGAGCGCCTCGAGAATCGCCGCAACACCCGAAAGCGCATCGCCCGCGCCGGGCGTGTTCGGTCGGGAGTCGTAGTGAGAAGCGACCAGAACCGCCTGCCCGCCCGTCCGCCCAGGTAGCCGTCCGACGACGTTGCGAGCCCGGACCGCCAGGAAGCGATCGACGCCCCGACGCTGCACGACATCTTCCACTTGGAGCTGGGTCTCGAGGCCTAACGACTCGAGCTGCTCGAGGAGATAGTCCCGCGCCTTGGCGTGTGCGGGTGTGCCGAGCGGCCGAGCGGCCGCGCCGAGACGGTCGACGTGCGCCATCGCGCGTTCGGCCGAGAAGTCGTTGTCGGGCGCTGTCGCCGGAACCGCCGCGGGCGCCTTCTGGGCTCCGAGAATCCATGCGGCGACCAGCGCCGCCAGCAGCACCGCGAGCAGTGAAGAAACGGTGTTTCGACCCTCTATCCGCATGATGTGAGGCGCACCCTAGCACGCGATTTTGCGTGCTAGCCTGCCGCGATGCGCAGCTCCGCTTGGCTCGTCACAGTCGCCCTCCTCGCCCTTTCGGTCGAGCGGGCGCCGTCGGCCGAAGCGGCTGGAGAGAGCGCTCCGTTGGTGGTTCGACTACCGGTCGAAGAGCTGGTTCTCGCCAACGGCATGCGCTTCCTCCTGATCGAGCGGCCCCAGGCAACGACGGTGGCCGCCGGGTGGGTCGCCCACGTCGGTTCGTCCGACGAACGCCCCGGCCAAACCGGGTGGAGCCACTTCCTCGAGCACCTCCTGTTCAAGGGCACCCGTCGCGTCAGCGCACGCCGACTCGACGAAGAGCTCGACCTGCTCGCCGATCTCGACCGAATTGCGGCCGACATTCAGCGGCTCTCCGAGCGAGGCGCGGGCCGTTCCGAGCGCAAGCTCGCGGCGGCACGCGAGCGCTTCCTAGAAAAGCAGGAGGAGGCGCGCGAGACCGCTTTCCTTGGAGAGTTCTCCCTGCTCTATTCGCAGGCTGGGGCGACCGGCCTCAACGCGAACACTCTCGAAGATCTGACGATGTTCTACGTGACCGTGCCGGCCGAGAAGCTCGAGCTCTGGTTCTGGCTCGAGTCCGATCGGCTCGTCGAACCCATCTTCCGCGAGTTCCACAAGGAGAAGCGCGTGATCGCGGAGGAGCGGCGGCTGCGGGTCGGATCGACGCCCACCGGCCCGCTCGACGAGGAGTTCCGACAGCGGTTCTGGGGGACGCAGCCCTACGCGTGGCTCCCGCTCGGCTCACCCGGAGATCTCGATCGCGCCACACGGCCCCAGGTGAGCGACTTCTTCCGACGGCACTTCTCCGCCTCGAACCTCACCGCGGTTCTCGTCGGACGGTTCGATCGGGTCAAGGTCCGCATGCTGGCGCAGCGCTACTTCGGCCGGCTTCCCAACGGCAGGCACACGGATCGGGCACCGGAGATCGCGGGGCTCCGAACCACACCCGAGCCGCTCGAGGGGACGTGCGATTGTCCTCCGCAGATACAGCTTCGCTACCCATCCGTCGCCTTCCGTCATGCCGACTCGTATCGACTGCAAGTGCTCGCCGGCCTTCTCAACGGCCGAACGGGTCGCCTTTATCGATCGCTCGTCCTCGATCAACAACTCGCCTACTCCGCCTCGGTTCTTCAGCACCCACTGCGCCTCGCCGGCTCGTTCCTGTTCACGGGTGAGGCGAGAGACGGCGTCGACCCAGCCCGGCTCGAATCGGCCTGGCGCCGCGAAGTGGACCGCCTGGTCGAAGAGGGCCTGACGGCCGGCGAGCTGACAAAGGTCAAGAATCAGATCACCGCGGACTCCTATCGACGCTTGCAGGACTCGAGCTCCTTGTTGCGGCAGCTCTTGATCTACGACGGCCTCGGAGAGTGGCGACACATCAACGACTGGCCCGCTCGCATCTTGCAGGTGACCGAGGCCGAGGTTGTCGACGTCGCACGGCGATACCTGAAAGAGGGCGCACCCGCGCGCGCCTACTACCGCCGGCCGGAGCCGCGCTCGGCACCATGAGCTCTCGCCAGAGTTTCGCTTTCGTCGGGGTCTTTCTCGCAGCGCTCGCCGTCCCGACCGACGCCCAGGTGCCGGCTCATCCCGGCATGCTGCGCTTCGAGGAGCCCCGATTCACACCCCCCGACCCGGCGGCCCACCGCATCGAACTCCCCGGCGGCGCCATCGGCTTCGTCGCGGAGGACCGCACCCTTCCCCTGGTCGACGTCGCCGTGGCGCTGCGGGTCGGGAGCTTCCTCGATCCGCCCGACAAGACAGGCCTCGCCTCCCTCACCGGCTCGCTCGTTCGGCGAGCTGGAGCTGGAGAACTGAGCGCCGCGGAGTTCGACGATCAGGTGGCGGTTCTCGGAGCTCGGGTCAACTCCTTCACCGGAATCACTCGCGGCGGCGCCTCCCTCAACGTCACGACGCCGGGCCTCGACAAGGGGCTCGATCTCTTCTTCTCCATGCTGTTCGAACCGCGCTTCGACGCGGAACGCGTCTCGAGCACGCAGCGCACACTGTTCGAGAATCTCCGGAGGCGCAACGAAGACCCGCTCGGGATTCTCGAGCGCGAGTGGGAATGGCTGCTTTGGGGAGAGGACCACTTCTCGACTCGACCGGTGACCGCTGCCGGGCTCGACCGCATGGCTCGCGAGGAGCTGGTCCGCTTTCACCGGCGCTACTGGCACCCAGCAAACATGGTCTTCGCCGTCTCTGGCGACATCGGCCGCGAGGAGGCGCGCGAGCTACTGACCCGGCTCCTCAGTCGGTTCGAGCCCGCCGCCGAGGCCGTCACACCACCTTGGCCGCCGCCGTCGCCGACCCACGAACCGGTCGCTGGGCCATACGTCATCGAGAAGGCGGTGCCCCAGGCGAAGGTTCGCCTCGGCCACCGTGAGGCCGATGCCGGCAACCGCACCGAGGCCGAGACCGCCGCCATCCGCGTCATGAGCGAGATCCTCGGCGGCAGCGGTGCCATCTCTCGAATCAACGGCCGGCTGCGCACCGCCGAGGGGCTCGTCTACCGAGCAAACGCTTCCTATGACACCGGTGAGCTCTGGTCGGGAGAGTTCCGGGTCTTCTTCGACACCGCCAACCGAACTGTCGCTCGAGCCGTCGAACTGACGGTCGACGAGATCCTGCGCATGCGCGCCCGCCCGGTTCATCCGCAAGAGCTCAAGGTGGTCAAGGAGTCTCTCCTCGCCGAACTCCGGCAGTCGTTCGACACCGCCGAAGAGGTCGCCGGCTATCTCGCTGAAGACGAGCTGCTCGGTCGCTCGCCCGCCGACTGGAGCGCTCGCTACCGGGCCATCCAGGCGGTAACCGCGAGCGACGTCCTCGCCGCCGCCAATCGGTACCTACGCCCCGAGGACCTGATCGTCCTCGCCGTCGGCACTGGAGCCGAGATTGGTCTCGACCGAGACGACGCTCCGAGCGAGCTTCAGAAACTCACCGGGCGTCCCATCGTCCTGCTCCCCATCCGCGAACCGCTCAACCTCACCAAGCCCAACGACTCCTAGCCGGGCGCGGCTGTGGACTCCCACCGCGCCACCCGCTAGGCTAGCCTCTGCTCGCCGATGCACCCCCTCTCGACCCTGGAGAACAGCCCGTGAAGATTGGCGTCATGGCAGACAGCCACGACAACGTGCCCAAGGTTCGACAAGCCGTCGAGTTCTTCAACGACGAACAGGTCGGCCTCGTCATCCACGCCGGCGACTTCGTCTCCCCCTTCGCCGTCCGCCCGCTCGCCGACCTCACCTGTCGAGTCTTGGCCGTCTTCGGCAACAACGACGGCGAACGCATCGGCCTCGCCAACCAGTTCACCGGCTTCGGTGAGGTGCACCCCTACCTGGCGACCACCAAGGCCGCCGGGCGCCGCATCGCCGTCGTCCACTACCCCGAGCTCGCACACCCCCTGGCCCGCTCCGGCGACTACGACCTCGTTGTCTACGGCCACACCCACGAGGTCGAAGAGACCGTCGAAAAGGGCGTGCTCTTGAACCCCGGCGAAGTTGGCGGCTGGCTCACCGGCCTCCACACCGTAGCGCTCGTCGATCTCGAGACCCTAGAAGTCCAGATCCACGAATTGCCGTAGCGCACATCCAACCAGTTGGTTGGAACTCAGATTCTTGGTGAATCGGCGATCGCGACACCAACGGCGCTACCGAGCACCCTCAGCCGCTAAAGCACTGCGGTAGAGCGACTTGAGAGATCCACTCTCAAGCAAGCCGAAGCTGGCACCCCACTTGCGATAGAGCTATGCCGAACCCACTCCTCTCGCAGGTGGATACAGGGTTCATCAATTGCGGCGGGGCGCCGGGCACAAATGGTCCTTTCAGACGGTTTCGTGCTCGGCGCCTGTTTTTGTTGGTGAACCTCAAGAACGCCTTGCGCGATAGTCTTGCTGCCACAGCAGGAAAACTAGAGAAGCGCACCCGTCTAACGATGGGGAAACTCAGAACCAAGCCCGTACGGATTACTGAGGAGGTGGAATCGTGAGCGATAGCGAAGCCCAGGACACAAGCCAGCAGTCAAGGAGTGCGACACCCTGCTACAGACTCTACATAGGCGGACTCTGGGCCTTCGTCGTCGAAGGTGGATGGTGCGCAGATCCCAAAGAGCCGAAACCCTGCTACCCGGAGGTGCATGTGTTCGCGGTCAACGCGGCAAGAGCGCCTCATCCACTTTGCGACCACTGGCCCGTTCTTATCCTGGACAAGAAGTTTCTGAAGAAGTCATCGGCGCACGTGTGCGGGAATCCCGAGAAGGCGCTCACGGCATCCCACCGGGAGGTTCTCGCAATGGGACCCGACTGCAAGCCGTTTGACGCTCTAGTGATGCCACTGGCCGGTCGAAGCGTAGCGTTCATAACGAACTCCGTGAACACCTGCGTCGAAGTACCAGACACCGGCCACTTTCTCAACGTTCTCGACCTGCAGCAGCCCGAGTTGGACGCTGGGCCTGCCCACCCTGATCTCAAACACCTAAATCCGAAGCCGGATGCTCTGGTCAACGCAAAGATCGTCCTGAACAAAGGCACCCTGCTCGGTCACCGCCCCACGCCTGAGGAAATAGAGTTTCGCAGCCTTACCGCTCCGGGCGGGCACAAGCAGAAGTACTGCAGGCAGGCCATCTGGGAGCTTGAGACTCACAGGCAAGTGAGCGTTCACGTCGCGAGTTGCACGGAGAACAAGGTAGACATCATCGAACTTGAGAGCGACAAGGGACCGGTTTGCATGACGGTGTCCAACTATTGCGAAGCCAAGACAGACGAGGAGCACAGCGGAGACGCGGATGACGTCCGGGCCTTGTACGAATTGAGTGAGCACCCGATCCTCGAGACGGAAAGGCAGTATCCATACGACCACAACTCGGGCTCCTCGGATGACTTCTGTCCCCCTGGCAGGCTCGCTTGGGAGTAGCAGTGTTGGGCATGAGGTGGCGAACATGGCTTCTCGGTGGATTGGCCATCGCAATTCTGATTGGCTTCACGTTCATCGGAATCAATTACATCTTCTGTGCTGGTGAAAGGGCCGACCCGGAAACGAACTGGGCCACCTGCAACTGTGGGCTGCAGATGAACCTCGGTGGCTCAGTCCTCGACATAGAAGGAGGCACCGGGCGAAAGGGAACCGCAGTCGTGGTGGGCCCGCGGAGCCTCTTGACCGCAAATCATGTGGTGGAATCTGGAAAACTCAAGGCTGTTAGGGGCTGCAATGTGCTCGTCACGTCGGATCAGGTCGCAAATTGGAGCTGCAAACGGCTGGGTAGTGCTGACGCCGCCTATTGCGTAGGTCCGCACACCGTTTGGCCATCGCAATGGGAAACACCAACTCCTACTGTGCCGTCGACCGGGACAAGACTCGGAGCTACCGGATTCGGCGGCTTTGGAGACACTGGGCTGTGCGGGTCGTGTTGCGCGCTCAAGAAACTTGTGCGCCTCTTCAGGGGCTCTGACGAGGACTGTGGGGACAGCGACCGATGTAGCCCCGACGGAATGTCACATGGGGAGTTGAAACGAGAGTCGTCCGACGGCAAGACCATCAAACTGAAGCCACGAATAGGGGCAGTGGTCGCGGCCAAGGGAGATAGTGGTGGCCCCATCTTTGACCAGGACGCGGGGGCAGAGCACAAGAACAGAAGGTTGGTGGGCATTGTCGAAGGCAAGCATTTCGACTGTGGCGGCTCCAGCACGGTGACGTGCGGACTTCTGGTCACCGCATTCCTATCCGAGCTTGAAACCACTGCCGCCGTGGAAGATGTCTGCGGTCTGGACGGCTACAATCCGTCGAATTGCGGCTAGGGATCAGGCCAGCAATAGCTTCAGCCACCGCCTAGCGTCGCTGTTCCGGCGGCGATGGACACGGCTAGCCATTCAAGCCCAATGGTTGACGGCCCAAGCGGCGGTGGGGTCGGCCAACTAATCAGATTACTCTCAAAGCTCCGATGGACGTCTAGGAGCACTTCTCGGTGCTCGCCATCGAGAATGGGCCACAGAGACGCCAGCACCCACCGCGCACCGCCTTCGGCGAGGAGATTGCCTAGCGACAGCAGCCCGTTTTGGTCACCTCCCCGCAACGTGTCACAGCCGGCCAGTACAGCCAGCTCGAGGCCCCTAAGGTCGAGTCCTTCAAGCTCCTTGGCGCCGATCGCTGAGCCGGTTCCAGCTAACACGAGTGAGACGCCCGAGTCCGCGATCGAGCGAACAGCGTGCCCACCGAAGTGCACTACCCTCGCGTTCTCGAACCCGTTGAGGAGGGCCTCCTTCGTTGCCTGTGCGCTGACCAACGGAGTAACGCCATACAGTTCTCCAAGAGTGAGCACTTCCATTCGACTCTCCGGTAGCCCTGGCAAGAGACGATCTCCAAAGACAGAAGGGCGAGGGTCTCCTAGGAGGACTGGGCTTCCAGTCCTTCTCTCGGCCCCATCTCTCGGCCGGCCCGATGACCCGACCCGCAGTACTCGAATCGCGGTTCCCCGCATTAGATATGAGTAGGGAACGGGACCAGCCACGGGGTCATGAAGAACCCAAGTAACCTGCCCCTTCTCTGCCGCCGGGAGGTTGCCAAGCAACTTCGACACGAGCGCGTGTCCTGAGACTATGGGACTCTCTTGATTTGGGCTCGAACGCCTGCTCGCCCTAGCAGAGAACACGGTATCGAGGACATCGGAGGCCGAGATCTCATGCCGCCACGACTGCAGACCGTCGCGGGAGAGGTGCCAGACATCTAGCCCGCCTTGGCGGCGGAAAACCCCAAGCATGCGATCCCGCTGACCAAGCCGGCTCGCAAGGTCCTCGACGGACCCACTCCAGCGCTGTTTCTCTGGTAGTCCAAGACTCCTGAACCTGTCGAAGAGTCGAAGAGCAAGAGCTGGATCATCTAGGTGCTCAAGAGCCACACCAACGTACTCTTCAAAGACGCCCCGCGTAAACTCCAGATAAGAAGCGCGTTCGAGTACGGGAGAGTCTTCGAGCTCGAGACTCTCGAGAATTAAGCTAGCCTCCTCAAAGTCTGTTGCAGCGAGGCGAGCTTGGCCAGCGGAGAGCAGTTTTCTGGCGCGACCGTAGAGTGCCCTGGCGAGCACTTCGTGTCCCTGCGAACGTCGCAGGTAGTTGATGGCTTCTCCAAGGCTCTCGATTTCGGCTGCAGGCTCACCGAGCACAGCAAACACAGCTCCCTCGACGAGTGCCTGGTTAGCTTCTACTCTTTCAAGCCCCTCACCTGGCGTGCCGCCGAGCAGAACAGAGCGGGCTTCAAGAAGATCCTCACTGGCTCCGGCTCCATCGCCGAGTCGAGCCTTCACTCCGGCTCGGCTACCGAGAGCCCGACTTTGGACGTTCCAGCGCCCATCTAGTGTCGCCACCCGGACCGCTTCGTCCTCCAGGATCAACGCAGCGTGATCAGCTCCCAGTTCTTGCGCCAGGCTTGACATACGCCGCCACAACGTGGCTCGCCTGCCTAGATTCCGGACGGCGGAAACGAAGGGAACGGCCTCCGCCAAGGAAGCCCAAGCTAGCTCTGTTCCAAGTGCCGCCTGCGCCTCCGCACGGAGCCCGAGTACGAAAGCTGCGGCCCCCCTATCGCCAGATCGTTGTAGCAACTCAATCGCCTCGTCGTACAACGCCACAGCGTGAGTTAGATCGTTCTGCTCCGTTTCGACTAGGCCCAGCATCCACGAGCAGTAGCCTTCGAGGCGCCTGTACGAGCGGCGAGCGGCTATGGCCCGCAATTCCTCAAGGTGTTCACGGACGTCGGAACGAGCAGTCCAGTTAGCAGCGATCGTGTAGTAGTAGCGCGACCACAACTGGATCGGCTCGGCCCGCCGGCCCAGGCGCGCGATCGCGCTCGCAAGACCTTCAGTCGCGGCCTTGTGATCCCGTCTGTGGTAGCTCTCCATGGCCTCCGCATGTTCCTTAAGCGAGACGGCGAGTTCGGCTCGGCCTTCGTCGAGGAGCCCTACCATCTCTAGTGGCTGGCGATCGCCTGTCCTAGCAAAGACCACTGACGCAGCCTCGCCAAGCGTGCGCTTCAGCTCGCGTGCGTCCTCCGCCCTCCCTTCCAATACCAGCCGTGCCCAAGACCCGAGCAGCCTACTGTCGAAGGCCCGCTGCAGCCGCTGTATGCGATCCGCTGAAATGGCCCCCCAAGCCGTACTTGGCTTCAGCAGGTCTCCAGCACTACCCTGGGTGATGCAGCGCCTGAGTCTGTCAAGTCTCTCTTCGATCTCGCGTTGGAGTAGAGGCGCTAGTGAACTCTCGCGAAGCGTCGACCAATCCCGCTCAGCGGAGGCCACGCAGAGCCAGCTCAGCGCAAGACCTCTATTAAAGCGTGCACGCCAGTACTCACCGTCCGAGGCGATAGCCCTCGTGGAGAAGTCGACTGACATCACGAGATCGGCCAGGCTCGAGGTCCTGCCCGCCTTAACTAGGTAGCTCGCAGCCAAGTCCGAATACAGCGCTGCGTTGCCGCCAGTTGCGACCGCAAGGTCCCTGAGTTGTGCATGGGCCGACTCCCAGTCGGCGCCCGATACAAAATGCAAGGAAGTCAGAAGGTCTAGGTGCCGCGATCTGTCGTACTTTTCGTTCGCTCTCTCCCGGAGGTCGGCCGAGGCTTGGGCAAGAGCACGCAGTTGCCCTCTGTTGGGGAACGACTTTTGAGACTCGCGCCCTGGAAGCTCCCCATCAAGAGTGGCCTCGAACTCGGCCGAGCCAGTGCTGGTCGAGAAGAGAGCCTCGAACGGCCGTGTGCCGAGCGCCTCCTCAACAGTTCTCGGCCAGACGTCATCCAGGTCGGCACACGAAAGCACGACACAAGCCCAGGAAAGCAGAACCAGCCTCTGGCGCCAACAAACCATTCCAAGCTTGCGCTTTGGCTTCTATGTGGCGACGAGTCCGCGTATCGCCTGTACTAGCTTGGGCACGTCTGGAATGAAGGACTCCTCGAGACCTGGAGCGTAGGGTGAAGGCGCGCTCGGAGCCCCAACGACAAGTGCTGGTCCATCGAGCTCGAAGAAGGCTCGGCTGAGCCATCTCGCAGCAAGCTCCCCCCCCATGCCACCGCGAGCGGAGTCCTCGTGAAGCACCACCACGCGATTAGTCCTAGCTACCGAGCTTTGCAAGGTCTCCTCATCCAACGGCCACAAACTCCGCAAATCCACCACCTCCACCGAAACCCCCTCCTGCTCCAACTCCTCTGCCGCCGCCATCGCAGTCCACACCATCGCCCCATAGCTCACCACCGTTACATCCGTCCCCTCGCGACGCACAACGGCCTTCCCGATCGGAACCTCATGATCAGTCCCCAGCGGTACTTCCTCCCGCAGATCCGTCCGGAAGAACCCGTACAGCCCCTTTGACTCCAGAAAGATCACCGGGTTCTCATCCCGAATCGCAGCCGTCATGAGGCCCTTGGCATCCGCCGGCGTCGAGGGAGCGACGATCTTCCAGCCGGGGGTGCGCATGAACCACATCTCGGGGCACTGGGAGTGGAAGGGCCCACCGCCCAAGAGCTTCTTCATGTCTCCGGTGGCGCCGCCGTAGGGGAGGCGGACAACCATGGGCACGGCTCTTCCCCACCGCCAGTGGACCTTGGCGGCGTTGTTGACGAGGGCGTTGAAGGCGGGGGCGAGGAAGTCGGCGAACTGCATTTCGACGACGGGGCGCATGCGGAGAAGCGCTGAGCCGACGCCGCAGCCGACGATGGCCGATTCGGCAAGCGGGGTGTTCAAACAGCGCTCGGGGCCGAACTTCTTGGTCAGGCCGCGGGTAACGCCGAAGGCACCGCCGTAGCGGCCGCCGACGTCTTCGCCGAGGACGTAGACGTTCTCGTCCTCCTCCATCATCTCGATGAGCGCCTGGCGGACGGCCTCGTCGTAGGACATCTTCTTGGTCTTGGACTCGGGCGCGGGCTTGGGGGTCGGCAGGACGCGGGGCGCGAATTCACGATCGAGGTAGTCGGAGGGCTCGGGCCAGGGGGCTCTCGCGGCCTCCTCGCCGGCGCTCAGCACCTCGACTGCGATCTCCTTCTGCATCTGCCGGCGCTCCTCAGCGCTGACGATGCCCGCCTGCTCCAGTCGCTCAGAGTAGAGGTCGACCGGGTCGGCCTTTTCCCACTCGCGCATCTCCTCCGGGAACTCGTAGCCGGGGATCTTGGCTGCTTCGTTGCCGTGGAATCGATCGTCGTCGTGATGGGCGTGCCCCGGCCGTCGGTAGGTGACCAACTCGATGAGGCACGGTCCTTCGCCCCGACGGGCTCGCTCCGCGCCCCAGGCGACGCCGGCGGCGACCTCGTCGGGGTCGTTGCCAAAAAGCGTAAGACCCGGCATGCCGTAGCCGGCGCCTCGCAGGGCAAAGCGTTTTGCCGCGGTCTGTTCGCTCACGTGGGTGCCGAGCGCCCACTGATTGTTCTCGATGATGAACACCATGCCGAGCTGTTGGGCACCAGCAAAGTTGATCGCCTCGTGCCACTCCCCCAGGCTCGAGCCGCCGTCACCGATGAACGACACGGTGACCCGATCCTCTTTCCTCACCTTGAAGGCGTAGGACATGCCGATGAGGGTCTGGGTGGCGATCGCGAGCGGGGCGGCCGGTGGCAAGACTCCCTTCGAGAAGTCACCGGTATGAATGTCGCGCCCGTCCATCGGCGTACCCTTCTTGCCATACTGCACGAGAATCGGGTGCAGCGGGTCGGGCATGAACATCATGAGCGCGCCGAGATCGCGAATCATCGGCCCGATGTAGTCGCCGGTATAGCTCTCCCCTTCGCCGTACTCGGGAGGCCGGCGAAGCCGTAGCGCTGCACCGACGATCGCCTCCTGGCCGGTCGAACGGAAGCCCTTCTGGGGCGACGGATAGCCCTCCCAAGAGATCTCTTTCTTGTCGAAGGCCCGCTTGAGGAAGTTGTCGACCTCTCGGGTCAGCAACATGCGCTGAAGCATCAGCCGCTGCTCGTCGGGGGTAATCGAAGCGCGGATGCGGCGCCGCTCGAAGAAGCCGCGAATCTGCACTTCGAGAGACTCGCGGGTCCAGTTGACGGCTCGCTGGTGGTTGACGAGCGGGTAGAGACGCTGGTTCGCGAACTCCTCGCCCGTGCGGAAACGCTCGTCGATTCGCTCGAGCAGAGCGTGCTCCAACTCGTCCTCGGTCGCGACCTGCGGCAGGTCGCGAATCAGGAACGGCGCCTCGAGGCTCAGGAAGCCGTGGAGCTCGCGCAGGAGGTTCGTGGGAAGCGTGCGCGGAGGCGCCCCGGCAGAGTCAGACATCGCGCGAAGTATATCGGCGCAGCGAGTCCAACCGGACGTGAATCAGCCCGGCTCGACCCGCTGTAGCCAGCGCCGCGAGTTGCCCGTCTACGCGGGCAACTCGGTGGCCGACGCCTCGTCGAGCGCCTCGCTCTGCGAGCGCTTCTTGGTCGCCGAGACCCGCCAGAGCCTCCGCAGCCAGTCGCCGATGTTCTCCACTCCGACGCTGATGTACGGCAGGATGAGGAGCGTCAGCAGCGCCGACGAGATCAGGCCGCCCATGACCGTGCGTGCCAGCGGGTAGTAGAAGATGCCGCTGGTCGCCGGGCCGCGCACCGCCAGCGGCACGAGACCGATGATGGTGGTGAGTGCGGTCATGAGGATCGGGCGCAGGCGCTCACGACCCGCCTGGAGAATCGCCTCCTCGCGAATCATGCCGCCACGTCTCAACTGGTTCACGTGATCGAGCAGGACGATGCCGTTGTTGACCACGATGCCCATCAAGATGAGTAACCCGATCTGGGCCATCAGATTGAAGCTCGTGCCGGTGGCGGCAAGCATCCACGCCGCGCCCGGAAGCGCGAACGGAATCGAAAAGAGAATCGCGAACGGCTGGGCCAGCGACTCGAACAGCGAAGCCATCACCAGGTAGACGAGCACCAGCGCGAGCAGGAAGTTGACGCCCATCTGGGCGCTCTGCTCGCCCTGCTCGATGATGCGATCGTTCCACGACCAAGAATAGCCCGGCGGCAGATCGAAGGCGTCCATCAAACCCGCGATCTCCTCCTGCGTGTCGCTCCACTCCTCGCCCTCGTAGGTGGCACGCACTGCGACCCGCACACGGCGGTTCTCGCGCACGATCTGCTTGGGCCGCGGCACGATCTCGAAGGTTGCGATGTCGGCGAGAGTGATGGGACGACCGTCCTCGCTGCCGCCGACCGTGAGCCTCTTGATGTCCTCGATGTTCTCGCGATCCTCGATTCGCAGCGCGAGCCAGGTGTCGACCTCGCGCTCGCCGGTGTTGAACCGCGGCAGTCGCATGGCACCGAGCGTGAACGAGAAGACGTCGGCGACGTCCTGAGCGTCGAGACCGGCGCGCTGGGCCCGGTCGCGATCGACCTTCACTCGCACCTCGCGCTGGGTGTCGCGGAACGAGGTGCGGACGTCCTGCACTCCTTCCAGGGTCTCCACCCGGCGGGCCGCCTCGGTGGCGAGCCCCTCGAGCACGCCCGAGTCCTGGCCGAAGAACTTGACGGCGAAGAAATGGGTCGAGCCTCCGTTGTCGGCCTCTTCTTCGAAATAGAGCCGCACCCCGGGGATCTCGGGCAGCTCGTCACGAATGCGGTTCCGCAACTCGCTCACCTCGTCGTCGCTCATGTTCTTCCGCCCCAGGACCAGCGTGGTCTCGGCGCGGTTCTCCATCCAGAAGCTGTAGACCGACGCAACCTCCCACTTTTCCTTGTGCTCCCACAGGAACGGCTCGACCTGGTTCACCACTTCGAGCGCCTCGGACTTGTAGGTGTGGTCGGCGAACTCGTAGCGCAGGAAGATGCGCTCGTTGACGACGCCACTGAAGATGGCCGACTCGACCATGCCGGCAAAGAATGGAAGGAGGCCGATGGCAAGGCCCAGGATCAAGGCGACAAACGTCTTCGCCGGATGGTGCAGCGTCCAGCGAAGCGCTCCCGCGTACTTCTCCTCGAGCCAAGAGATCGCCTTGATCGGCTTCGGCCGCTTCCGACCCAGGAAGTGGGCCGACATGAGCGGAATGAGGGTCAAGGAGGAGAAGAGCGAGCAGGCCAGCGCGATCGTGATCGTGATGCCGATCTCTTTGAGCCAGGTGGTCAGGTCGGTACGCGCGCCGATGATGAGCGGTAGGAAGACGATGACGGTCGTGACCGTGGACGCGGCCACCGCCGTCGAAACGCCGCGAGCGCCCTTGAGGGCGGCCTCCTCTCGATCCTTCTCCTTTCGATGGGTCCGGTCGATCGATTCGAGTACCACGACCGCGTTGTCGACCAACATGCCGACAGCCAACATCAGGCCCATCATCGACAGAATGTTGAGGGTCTTGCCGAGGAAGAACATCACGCCGCAGGCGGCGAGAATCGAGAACGGAATCGACATCGAAACGATGATCGTCGAGTCGAGTCGCCTCAGGAAGAAGTAGAGACTGAAAATCGCCAGGAGGGCACCGATGGTGCCCGCCTTGAGCAACCCGGTGAGGCCGCCGGAGATCTCCTTCCCCTGGTCCTCCCAAACGAACAGGCTCACCCCGGCCAGGAGCGGATCGTTGTTGATCTCGGTATTGATCACCGACATCACCGAACGCACGACGTCGACGGTGTTCGCGGTGGACTCCTTGAACACCTCGAGGCCGACCGCAAACTCGAGATCGAGATGACGCCCGTGCGGAATGGGCGGCTCCTCGTAGGAAAGCTCCGCGATGTCCCGGAGCCGTAGCCCGTTCTGGTTGATCTGGAGGTTGCCGATCTGGTCGACGGATTCGAACTCACCCAGCGCCCGCGCCGTGAAGCGCAGGCCGCCCGACTCGATCTGGCCGAGTACGAGGTTCGAAGACGCTCCTTGGAGCTGCTGAATCAGCTCCCCAACGTCGACTCCGTGCTCTCGAACCTTGGAGAGCACGAGCTCGATGTCGATCTCCTTGGGCTCGACGCCGTCGAGCGTCACGCGAGCGACGCCCGGAACGCGGCGCAAGCGGTTGAGGATTCGCGCCTCGATCAGCTCGTAGCTCTCAGAAAGGTCGACACCTTTCGCCGAAACCCGCGCCTGCACCACCGGAATGTCGTTCGTGTTGAACGAGAAGATGACAACCTCGCCGATCTCGGTCGGCAGTTCCGGCTTGACCTGGTCCATCTTTTCGCTGACCTGCATCCGAACGACGTCGAGATCCTGTCCCCAGTCGAAGGTCAGAAAGAACTGAGCCTGGTCGGCGTCGGCCTGCGAGTTGAGCGTCTTGACCGCCGGCAGGGTCGCAAGGACCTCCTCCACCGGTTTGACGATGTCCTTCTCGACCTGCATCGGGTTGGAGTTCGGCATCGGGATCTGCACGCCGATGAACGGCGCGTCGACCTCGGGCAGGTAGGCGAGCGGCAGCCGAAAGAGAGCCATGCTCCCCAGCACGAGAACGCTGATGAGGAGCATGGCGGTCGTGATCGGCCGCTTGACCGCGAGACGGGGCAGCTGCATCAGCTCACCTCCTGAAGGGGTCCGGGAAGAAGCGGCTCGGGCTCGGGAGTTCCTTCTCCCTCCGCCAGCTCGCTCTCCGAAGCGTCGACGCGGCGATCGACCAGCGAGTAGACCACCGGAATGACCACCAGGGTCAGGAGCGTCGCCACGGTCAGGCCGCCGATCACCGTGATGGCGAGCGGCGCCCGAAGCTCGGCGCCCTCGCCAAGTCCCAGAGCCATCGGCAGGAGACCGAGGATCGTGGTCGCCGACGTCATGAGAATGGGTCGCAGCCGGTCGCTACCGGCGGCGACGAGCGCATCGATCTTGCTCATGCCGTCGCGACGCCTCTGATTCACGGCGTCGACCAGAACGATCGCGTTGTTCACCACGATGCCCGCGAGCATCACCGCTCCGATCATCGCGACGACGTTGACACTCCGCCCGGTGAGCATGAGCGCTCCGACCACTCCGATAGCCCCGAGCGGCAGCGTGAAGATGATGACGAAGGGGTGCAGGAACGACTCGAACTGCGACGCCATCACCAGGTAGACCAGGAAGATCGCCAGCGCCATCGCCATCAGAAGCGATCGCTGGGCCTCGGCCCGCTCCTGCTCCTGACCGCTCAGGCTGGCGGTGACGCCGATCGGGAAGCCCGCAGCATCGATCTCGGACCGCACATCGTTGGCGACCGCGCCCATGTCGCGGCCGGCGAGGTTGCCCGAGAGCACGGCCGCGCGCCGCTGGCCGATCCGGCGAATCTCGCTCGGTCCGTCCACCAGCTGTACGTCAGCCACGGACTTGAGATAGATCGGTACGTTCTCGCGCTGACCGACGATGAAGTCGCGCACGTTGTCGACCGACGCGCTGCCGATCTCGACCGAACGCACGACAATGTCGATCTCACGGTCGCCCTCAGTGAGGCGCGTTGCGACCTCGCCCTGCACCTTGTTCCGGATGGTCTCCGCAACGTCACCCAGGCTCAGGCCAAGCTGAGCGAGCTTGTTGCGGTCGAAGTTGATCTGAAGCTCGGGGTTGCCAAGCTCAGCCGACGACCCCACGTCGACCAGCCCGGGGACCTCCTGCATTTCCGGAAGGAAGTCAGCCGCCGCGCTGAAGAGTTCCGGCAGGTTGTCGCTGTAGAGCTCGACCTCGATCGGCGTGCGGAAACTGAAGAAGGTCGGGCGCTCGAACTCGAAGTCCGCCAAACCCGACGCTTCGAGCCGCTCACGCAGGAGCGCCGCAACCGCGGCTTCGTCGATCGGGGTGGTCTCCTCGGCCATCTTCACCTGGATGCGAGCGGTGTTCTCGCCCTCCGTGCCGGTGCTGGTCAGAGACAGACCGCGACCGCCTACGATGCTCGAGAGCGAAGCGACTCGCGCGTCTCCCTCGAGTACCGACTCGACGCCGGAGACGAATCGGTCGGTCGCCTCGAGGGGTGTCCCTTCGGGGAGCTCGACCATGAAGCTGAACTCACCCTGCGAGAAGCTCGGAATAAGGTCGAAACCGAGGCGCGGAACAACCCAGATCGAGCCGGCGAAGGCCAGCAGAGCGACCGCCAGCACCACCGGCCGTGCGCGCAGCGAGGCCCGGAGGATTTTCGGGTAGGCGGCGGAGACGCCACCCATGAGCCGATCGAAGATCGCCGCAAACGGACGGGCCACAATTGCCAGGAGCTTGCCGACCCATCCCAGGGTCCACCGGAGTCCGAAGAGAACCCAACCCGGGATGGTCACAAAGATGAACCGGAAGAAGCGCCGCATGCGGCCGACCGGTTTCGGCTCCACTCGCGCCACCGCCTCTTCGCCGGTGCCGATCAGGGCCGCCATCATCGGAATGAGAGTCAGGGCCACCGCCAAGGACGCGAGCAGCGCGAAGGAGACGGTGAGCGCCATGTCTCGGAAGAGCTGGGCCGCGACGCCCTCGAGGAACACTACGGGCAGGAAGACCGCAACCGTGGTCAAGGTCGAGGCGGCGACCGCTCGCCCGACCTCAGAGGCACCGTCGCGAGCAGCCTCGAACGGGCTCGCTCCCGCCTCGCGGCGTTTGTAGATGGCCTCGAGCACGACGATCGCGTTGTCCACCAGCATGCCGACGCCGAGCGCCAGGCCTCCCAGAGACATGATGTTGAGTGTCGTGCCCGTGCGGTACATGAGGAAGAAGGTCGTCACGACCGAGATCGGAATCGACACACCGATGATCAGCGTGCTGCGCGGGTCCTTCAGGAAGAAAAGCAGTACGAGGATCGCGATGCCGCCACCGAGGAGAGCGTTCATCAGCACCTCGTCAATCGAGGCGCGAATGAACTTCGACTGATCGACGCCGGTCGAGAGCTCGATGCCTTCGGGCAGATCCTTGCGAATGTTGTCGAGGCGGTTGCGAACGGCCCGGGCGACCTTGACCGTGTTGGCATCGCCCTCCTTGTACATGGCGAGTTCGACCGCCTCCTGCCCGCCGAAGCGACTGATGACCTCACGCTTCTTGCTGCCACGGGTCACGCTCGCCACGTCGGCGACCTGGACGTTGCGACCGCTCTCGCTCAGGAGGACGGTCGTCATGATGTCGTCGAGCCCCTCGAACTCGTTGTTCGCGCGCACCAGGTACCGCGCCTCTTCTTCATAGAGGCTACCGCCAGCCTGGTTGACGTTCTCACGCAGGAGCTTCTGGTTGACGTCGGCGATGCCGAGTCCGAGGAGAGCCAGCTTGCCTTCGTCGACACGCACCTGAATCTCTTCCTCGAAACCACCGTTCACCTTGATGGCGGCCACACCCTCGGTCGACTCGAGGTCCTTCTTGAGCACCTCTTCGGCCACGTAGCGGAGCTGGAAGAGATCCGTACCGCCGGTCAAATAGAGGCGCATGACCGGATCGTTGGACGGATCGAAGCGCATGAGGAGCGGCTTGGTGGCCTCTCGAGGCAGGCGCAGCATGTCGAGCTTCTGCCGCACGTCGAGAGCCGCGAAGTCCATCTCCCGGCCCCAGGTGAACTCCAACGTCACCTGGGAGAGCCCCGGTCGCGAGACCGAGGTGAGGCGCTTGACGCCCGCGACGGTCCCGACGACCTCCTCGATCGGCCGGGACAGGAGCACCTCGACCTCCCCCGGCGCCGCGCCGTCGAGCTTGGTCTCGACGGTGAGGCTGGGGTAGGAGAGATCGGGCAGCAGGTTGATCGACAGCCGGCTGAAGGCGACGAGGCCGAAAAGCACCAGGGCCACGGCCACCATCGAGATGGTCACCCGGCGGCGCAGTGAGAACTCGATCAGTTGCATGGGTAGTTTCCTCGTTCCGCTAGTTGGAGCGGCTCACCCCACGCCCAGGCGCACCGAGGGCATTACCGGCTGCGCTGACTAGCGCCCGGCGAGGGGAGAGCCGTCTCCGGATCATGGGCTTCTAGCCGCTGATGCTCTCCGTGGCGGGCTGGGTGCCACCGAGAATCTTGACCTCGGAGCCGTTCTTCAGGCCGCCCTGGCCCGCGACGATGACCTGCTCACCCGCCGCGACACCGGAGATCGCTTCGACGTAGTCGCCCTCTTCGAGGCCGAGCTCGATTTCTCGCTTCTCCGCCTGGCCGTCGGACGCGACGAAGACGTGGGCCGACTGCAGCTCGCGTAGAACCGCTTCTCGCGGCAGGAGGAGCGTGTCCTCTCGGGTCTGGCGAACAATGTTCACCGTGACGAAGCTACCGGGACGTACCGTCTGCGGCGTGTCCACCGACTCGATGGTGACCTTGACCGTCCCGGTCGCGGTATCTACCACCGGGCTGATCTGACGAATGCGCCCGGCGAATCGCGTCGAGTCGTCGGCGTTCTGGTCGATTCGCACGTCACGGCCGATCTCGAGGCCGATCACGTCCCGCTCGGGGAGGAAGATGCGAGCCACCAGCGGGTCGAAGTCGGTCACCTGGAACATCTCGTCCCCGGGACGGATGTGCTGGCCGACCTGCGTCATGCGCTCGCTGAGCCGCCCGCTGAAGGGCGAGCGAATCGTGGTCTTCTCGAGCATCCACTGGGTCTCCGCCAACTCCTGCTGAGCGATCTCGTGGTCCATCTTGAACTTGTCCCACTCCTCGCGGCTGATGAGCTCCTTGCCCATCAGATCCTCGCCGCGCTCGAACGCCAGCCGAGCGTTCTCTTCCTTCAGCTCGGCCTTGGTGACGGCGATCCTCTCGTCGTCGTTGACGAGCGTCGCGAGAATCTTGCCCCGCGAGACGAAGTCGCCCTCTTCTACATAGAGGCGAGAGACGCGGCCCTCGACCTCACTCAGGATCTTGACCTCGTTCTCGGCGACCAGATTGGCCGTCGAGGTGATGTAGGCCGACACCGTGCCGCTCGCGATCTCGCTGACCTCGACCGGAACAGGAGCCTTCTTGTCCTCTCCCTCTTCCCCCTCGGCGCCATCGTTCTCGGCCGCCTCGGAATCAGCAACCTGCTCACCGTCTTCGGCGTTCTCGGTCGAGGCGCCGTTTGCTTCGGAGGCGCTCAGGTTCATGACCGCTACGACGCCGAATGCCAAGATCGCCAAACCTCCGACGATCGACAGTACCCGGAGCCAGAGGCGCTTCGGGGTCTTCTTCTCGTTGTCTCGCTTCGAGTTGTCCATGCCGGTTTCTCCTCGGTGCAGATGCCCGTCGATTTCACCTGACAGTACGCACCGCCGTTGGGGAATGTTTCACAGACGGTCTTGTGTGGAATGGCTACGATCGCGCCAGCGTCGGGAGGCCAGCGTGGGCCAGTAGAGGGATCTTCCGTTCCGGAGTGCGAAAGCCCTCACTCGATGCTGGAGAGGTGAATGATCGAAGCTTCCGAACTACTCGGATCGTACGTTCAAGGCATTCGTGATCTATCTGGGGCGGGCTCTGTCACGCTCTTTGTTCCGGCGCCGCTGAGCGGGCTGTCGCAGCCGATCCTTATCCACAAGGGGAGTCAATCGCCGCTCGGCGAGCTCTCGGACCTGGAGACGGCGATCGAGTTCGCGAGCCATCAGGACGAGCGAAAAGCTCGCGCCCTGAACGGCGTCGGCGGACCCGAGGCGATCCAGGCCTCCGGCTCTGGCGGCGTGCTGATCGCGCTCCCATCCGTCGAATACCTATGGAGCGAAGCGACCACGCCCGCGCGGCGTGAGACCGACGATCCCGAGGCACCGACGGTCCCCGCGGCCTGGCTCGGTCTCCGCTTCAAGCCGGGAGAGGAGGCGCTCGACAAGCTCGGCCGACGCCACCTGCCCCAGAAGCTGGCGACCAACGAAGCGCAGGCCTGGTGGAACTGGCTGTTCGCCATCGGCGGCGCCCTGGCAAGTCACACCAGCCAGGTCGCGTCGGTCTTCAAGGACTCGGTCACGGGCCTCCCCGACCGTGCAGGCTTCCAGGCCATCCTCAAGGAGGAGGTTCAGAAGTCCCGCGCCAAGGAACGCCCGTTGTCGCTCCTAATGGTCAACCCCGACGACTTCGCGGCGGTCAACGAGCACTTCGGCCGCGAGGCGGGCGATCGCGTCGTGCGCGAAATCAGCACCCGGCTCCGAGCCTCCGTTCGGTCGACGGACACCGTCTCCCGATACGGCGGCGTGATCTTCGGCGTGATTCTGTTGGGCACGCCGGCCAATGAGGTCCGCGCGGTCGCCGAGAAGATCCTCAAGAACCTTGCCGAGGGTAGCTATCTCGACGGCGCTGTACGCCTCGGCTTCAGCATCGGCAGCGTGCCGTTCGACTTCGACGCGACCGAGACCGAGTCCTCGCTCGATCTCGTCCGCCGTGCGGATCAGGCGCTCAACACCGCCAAGCGTCACGGCGGCGGCTGCATCGCCGAGTGGGAACAGAGCTCGGTGACCGCCGAGAACGGCGCCTTCGATCGGCTCAGCGGCATCTTCACCGGCAATATGGCGAAGGACTACCGGAACATGGTTCTGCTGTCCGACGCCCTCGAGATCA
This sequence comes from Candidatus Multivoradales bacterium, assembly GCA_965212505.1. GTDB lineage: Bacteria > Acidobacteriota > Thermoanaerobaculia > Multivoradales > JAHEKO01 > JAHEKO01. The sequence continues at coordinate 1,281,834 of OZ243123.1, read as the reverse complement.
TCTCCGTCCACCTCGACTTCGACGGGTTGGCCGGCGCTGCGGTCGACCGCATCTTCTCCGCCATCAAACCGGAGCGCGCCGGACTCTTCACGCGTGACGGCGAGGGCGAGCTATCTCTGGTTCACGGCCTGACGCGACTCCTCGAGCCGACCAGTCAGCAGCGTCGAATCGAGACCGTCGAGGTCGGACCGCAGCTCGCCGAGCGCATCCGCGTCGCGGCCGCCTCCGGGGATGCGACACAAGAGGCCTACACCAAAGAAACTCCAAGCGGAGAGTCGGAAGACCGCGTCTCCTGCATTCTTCCGCTGGTCGCCAGCGGCCAGGTCTTCGGCTGCCTGTTCCTCGACGGCCCGGTCAAAGCGCTCGAGCTGGAAACTTCGGATCTGATCTTCCTCAAGGCGCTCGCGGCGCAGCTTGCGGTTGCCCTCGATCGCGCACGTCTCGCCGACATGGAGACAAAGCGCCAGGAGGGCGAGAAGAAGCAGCTCAAGGCAGAGCTCAACGAACTCCGACAGGCGCTCCGTCAGTCGAAGCTCGTCTACCGGTCGCCACAGGTCGAGCAGGTGGTCGCCACCGCTCGTCGCGTGGCACCCACCGACGCCACGGTGCTGATCACGGGCGAGAGCGGTACCGGCAAGGAGCTCCTGGCCCGCACGGTCCACGAGCTGAGCCCGCGCCGCCACCTGCCGCTCGTCATCGTCGACTGCGGCGCGATCGCGACCACACTCATGGAGAGCGAGCTCTTCGGTCACGAGAAGGGCGCCTACACCGGTGCCCAGGGCCGTCGGGTCGGCCGCCTGGCAGAGGCTGATGGCGGTACCGTGCTGCTCGACGAAATCGGCGAGCTGCCGCTCGAGGTGCAGAGCAAGCTGCTGCGCTTCGTGCAAGAGAAGCAGTTCACGATCGTCGGCGGAACGCGCACCAAGCGCGTGGACGTCCGCATTCTCGCGGCGACCAACCGAGACTTGGCGGCGGAGGTGCAGGCCGGCCGCTTCCGCGAAGACCTCTACTATCGACTGAACGTCGTGCGCCTCGAGGTGCCGCCCCTCCGGCAGCGCCCAGACGACGTCTTGCACCTCGCTCGACACTTTGTCGAGACCTTCTCGGTGCAGTACCAGAAGAACGTTCACCGGCTCACACCCGAGGCCGAGCAAAAGCTCGTCGCCTACTCGTGGCCAGGCAACGTACGGGAGCTCCAGAACCGCTTGATGCAGGCCGTGATCCTGTGCGAGGCCGAGGAGCTCGGCGCTCAGGACCTGATGCTGCCGGTCGATGGCGGGCTGCGAGGCGAGGGGCAGATGGTGGCGATGCCGCCGCCGCTCGCGGCTCAGCCGGCTCCGGTAGGCAACAATCACCGTTGGAGCGCTCCGCCGCCAGCGCCCGACATGGCGCTCCCCGACCCGGAACAGGCCTGGAGCCAGCTCCGCGACTACCTCGGACGGGAGATCGACCTGGCCATCGGGGGCATCTCACGTACAACCCTGCCGCTCGGCAAGTGGCTCAGCGACGACCTGATTCTCGAGGCCCAGGCGGCCTCGGACGGTGTGGCCCGGCGCGGCGCTTCACTGGTCGGCATTCCCGAAACCACCTTCCGCCGGCGGCTCAATCGCGCGTCGGAGCAGGCACGTGCCGGACTCTCGCCGCGCTCCGGAACCTGGGCAGAAGTCCGCGCGGTTCTGAGCGAGATCGTCCGCGCCGACGGAGACACGGAAAAGGACCTGCTGACAGAGGCCGAGCGGATCCTCCTCGAAGAGATCCTTCAGCGGGTTCCCAACGACACGCGCACCGGCTCCGGCCTGCTCGGCGTCACTCCTCCCACCTATCGAGGGCGCCTGGCGCACCTCTCTGCAAGCGCCTGACGAGCGACCAATGTGGCGATCCGATCCAGCGGATAGGCGTCCGGAGCCCCCCCTCGCGGGAGCTCGGAGCCGGGCCGCGCGGACCGCTGCAACCCTGAACCGCCTCCGGAGAGTTGCGGCCGCTTGGATTGTCCTCGCGATCGCTGGTCTCACCGGACTCGGAGCCGAGCTCCGGAGCATTCACTTCGACCGCTACACCCTCGACGAAGGGCTGTCACAGCAAGCGGTCAACGCCATCGTGCAGGACGAGCACGGCTTCATCTGGCTCGCCACGCAGGAGGGCCTCAACCGCTTCGACGGCTTCACGTTCGAGCACATCGGCGGTCACGAGGACGAGGATTCTCCCCTGCCGGACAGCTGGGTCTGGACCCTCTTCGTCGACTCGAAGGGCACACTCTGGGTCGGCACCGACGGCGGAGGTCTGAGCCGCTGGGATCCCCTCACCGAATCGTTCGAGAACTTCCAGCTCGACAGCTCGAACCCGACCACCTTGAGCAACAACACGGTGCGGGCGCTCTACGAGGACAGCGGCGGCCGCCTGTGGGTAGGCACCGACGGCGGCCTCAACCTGCTCGTCGAAGAGGCTCTCGGTACCTTCCGGCGCTACAACTACAACCCGACGAAGCCTCACAGCCTCAGCGCCGACAGCGTGCGCGCGATTCTCGAGGACTCTCAGGGCGTTCTGTGGGTCGGCACCCACGGCGGCCTCAACCGACTCGATCCCGAAGAGGGCGGCTTTGTCCAGTACCGGCACGACCCGAACGACTCGACGTCGCTGAGCGACAACGAAGTTCGGTCGATCTACGAAGACCGCGCCGGCAACCTTTGGATCGGCACCGAAAACGCCGGGCTGAATCGAATGAATCGAGAGACGGGCACCTTCGTGCGCTTCGACGCGCCGGACGGCAGTGAGCCGGGAGGAAGCCAGAATCCGGTTCGCTGGATGCTCGAGGACCGGGACGGCACGCTCTGGATCGGCACCGGCGACGGTCTCTACGAGTGGATCTCCCAGACCGATCGTTTCCAACGCTATGAGCACAACCCGACCGACTCTTCGAGTCTCGCGGGCAACAGCGTCATGTCGATCTTCCAGGACGCCGGCGGCGTGCTGTGGGTCGGAACGATGACCGGGCTCAGCAAGTGGAACCCGACGACCAGCACGTTTGGCGCCTTCACGGCGGGCGATGCCGAGGGCCATCGGCTGAGCAGCAACGCGGTCTACTCGCTCGCCGAAGGGACGGACGGAGACATCTGGGTGGGCACCTACGGCGGCGGCCTCAACCGGCTCAATCAGCAGACCGGCCGCATCAGCCACTACCGGCACGACCCCCGGAACCCGAGATCGCTCGGCGACGACAATACGCCGACGCTGTTTGTCGACTCGCAGGATCGACTCTGGGTCGGCACGATCTCGGCGGGCCTCTTCCGGCACCACGGACGACGCGACGACTTCACCAACTACCGGGCGGACGAGAACGACCCGAACAGCCTGAGCGGCAATGCCGTCACCTCGATCTACGAAGACAGCGAAGGCACCTTCTGGATCGGCACATTCGGCCACGGCCTGAATCAGTTCGACCCGGCCACGGGCCGGGCCGTGAGCTTCCGATTCGACGGCTCGGTACCGACCAGCATCAGCAGCGACAACGTGCTGGTGATCGAGGAGGACTCCCTCGGCGTTCTCTGGATCGGCACCCACGGCGGCGGCCTCAGTGGCCTCGATCGCGAGACCGGCCACTTCATGCGCATCGGCGCCAAGGCGCTCGAAGATGGAACCTCCTTGAGCGACAGGATCTGGTCGCTTCTCGAGGACCGCGATGGCAACCTCTGGATCGGCACACAGGACGACGGGCTCTACCGGTGGAGTCGCGACGACCGGTCGAACTACCGCCAGCGCTTCCGCCACTACAACCACCTGAACGGACTGCCCAGCGGCGGCATCAACGGCATTCTCGAAGACCACCACGGCAATCTCTGGTTGAGCACCACCAACGGCATCGCACGACTGGATCCGGTCGACGGATCGGTGCGCGTGATCGACCGCAGCAACGGCCTCCTAAGCAACGAATTCAACCAGGGCGCCCACCTCCGCACGCGCTCCGGCGTGATGTTCTTCGGCGGTAGTCAGGGCGTGAACTCCTTCCACCCCGACCGCCTCGCGACCAACAGCCACCGCCCGCCGGTCGTCCTCACCTCGCTGCTCAAGAACAACGAGCCGGGCTCCCTCGACCGGCCCCTCCCCGAGGTCGACGAGATCGTGCTCGAGCACACCGATCACGTCGTTTCGTTCGAGTTCGCGTCACTCGACTACACCGCTCCCGACAAGAACGAGTACGCATACAAGCTGGTCGGTTTCGACAAGGAGTGGGTGCAGGCGAACAACTACCGTTTCGCCAGCTACACCAACCTCGACGCGGGCAACTACACCTTCCGGGTCAAGGCGTCGAACAACGACGGACTCTGGAACGAGGACGGCCTGTCGATCGCCATCCGCGTGCTGCCGCCGCCGTGGCAGACCTGGTGGGCTTACGCCTTCTACGCACTGGTGCTCGTCAGCATCGTCGTCAGCTACGCGCGCATGCAGAGTCGCAAGCTCGAGAAGGAGGCGGACTACAGCCGCAAGCTGAGGCGCGAGGTGCAGGCTCGAACCGCTGAGCTGGCCGAGCGCAACAGCGACCTCGAGCAGGCGAACAACAAGCTGCAGCAGGCGAGCTTCACGGACTCGCTGACCGGCCTTCGCAATCGTCGCTACCTGATGAGCACCATCTCGGACGACATCGCGTTGGTCGACCGGCACTACCGTGACCTCGCCGAAGGCGGCTCGGAACTCGAGGCCCAGCGCCCCGACTTCCTGTTCCTGATCTTCGACCTGGACGGCTTCAAGGAGGTCAACGACACCTTCGGCCACGCTGCCGGAGATCAGGTTCTGGTGCAGGTGCGAGACCTGCTGGAACGCGCCTGCCGAAGCTCTGACACCGTCATCCGCTGGGGTGGCGACGAGTTCCTGGTGGTCGGGCGCTACGCCGATCGACGCGCGGCCGAGATCCTCTCGGATCGAATTCGGACCAGCGTCGACCAGCACGCGTTTGTCCTCGGCAACGGTATGGAGGCGAAGCTCTCGTGCTCCATCGGGTTCGCCTACTACCCGTTCGCGCGCACCTCTCCCAGGCTCCTCAACTGGGAGCAGGTGGTTGCCGTCGCGGATCGCGCCCTCTACATCGCGAAGAACAGCGGCCGGAACGCCTGGGTGGGTATCCAAGAGACGCCGAAGACAGCCGATCTGGCTCCCGAAGCCCTCGCTCAACAGGTGCACGACCGCGTCGACCGGCTGGTCGCGGACGGCTACCTGGCGCTCCACAGCTCGATCGACGACGAGCAGGAGCTGGTGTGGGCCTGGGGTTGAAGCGCCACTGCCCGGCCGCCCAGCTTCTGTCACAATAGTGTCGTGACCAAGGGCCGCGCGCTTCTCGCTGCCATCGCGCTGCTGATCAGCCTGCCCTCGATGGCCGGCGCGTCAGCGTTCCTGACCTCGGCGGTCGAAGGCAACCGCGTCGTCACCTGCGAGCGCATCGGCAACAAGCTCGGCAGTGTCGGTATCGAAGACTGCCTGACCAGCGGAGCTCGACCGACCGGAGGACACTCCGTTCAGGGCACCCCCATCCTCATGCGCGAGTACCCGCCAGTTCCGGGCCGTCGCCCCATCGGTCGGGTGCTCCTGCTCGGCGGCATCCACGGCGACGAGTACTCGGCGGTGAGCATCGTCTTCCGCTGGATGGAGACGCTCTCCGAGTTCCACTCGGGCCTCTTCCACTGGCGCGTCGTGCCGCTGCTGAACCCAGACGGACTCCTGCGCCGGCGCGCGCAGCGCATGAACGCCAACGGCGTCGATCTGAACCGCAACTTCCCGAGCCCCAACTGGCTCGCCGCCACCGAGGACTACTGGGTTCGCCAGACCAGTCGCAATCCGCGGCGCTATCCGGGCACCGGTCCGCTGAGCGAGCCCGAGAGCCGCTGGCTGGCCGAGGAGATCGCACGCTTCCGGCCCGACGTCGTGGTCTCGGTACACGCTCCGCACAGTGTGGTCGACTTCGACGGCCCGCCCGAGCCACCTCAACGGCTCGGACCGCTGAACCTCCACATGCTCGGGACCTATCCCGGCTCGCTCGGCCGCTGGGCCGGCGTGCACGGCGGTCTACCGGTCGTGACGATCGAACTGCCCAGCGCAGGCAGCATGCCGACCGTCTCGGAGCAGAAGACGATCTGGCTCGACCTGGTCTCCTGGCTCAAGGAGCGGCTGACCAACCAGCCTCGCGCCGAGTGGAAGTTCGACGCGATCACCGCCGGCGGCGCCTCGGGCGCTGCGCACTAGATCGCGGTCAGATCAGTTCTTCGAAGACGATGCGCCAGCCGTCGGCCTCGCGGCGCCAGTACTGGTGCTTGCGGCCCGTGCTCCGGAAGCTGTCGCTTTCGTAGTGCTGAACGAAGTCCACCACCACGACGTCCGACTCGCCCGGATAGCCGTAGATGCCGAGCTCGTCCAGTTTCACTCGAATGAATCGCTTGCCGCCGTTGACGCGTCGCTTGTGTGCGCCAAACTGGTTGCGGTCCATGCTTTGGGTCTGGAACGAGTCGGAATAGAAGTCGAGGTAGCGGGCGGTGTCACGACTCTCCCAGGCCTGCCTCCACGCCTCGATTCGCTCCTCGAGCCTCTGGCGCCAGGGCTCGGACTGCTCGATAGCGATCCAGTCGAAGCCGTCGGTCACCAGAACCGGAGTCTTTTCGATGTGCACCGAGCTCATGAGCCGTGCGAAGTCTTCGTTGCTGAGCGTCACACAGCCACGACTCGACCGCGGCGGCCGGCTGTAGGTGGTCGACTCGGTGCCGTGAATCCAGATGCCACTCCCGGTCCGTCCGTGGAGTTTGTCCCAACCGTTGGGGTAGTTGATCGGATAGGCACCCACGCCGTAGAGGTCGGGCAGCCCCTTGCCGTCGAGATAGCTCGAGACCAGGTAGTAGCCGACCGGCGTCCGCTCATCCCCTTCGACCTGCTTCTCGCTCCCCTTCTTGCCGATCGAGGCGTAGTAGTCGCCCGTCTTCACGAGCCGCTGCTCCTGCCGCTCGAAGACGAAGAGCCGGTTCTCCTTGAGATCGATCACGAGCACGCTCGGCGCTGCGTCGGCGAGCCGCAGGAGTCCCTCCGGAAGCGCCCGTGCCGGCGGTGCCTCCTGAAAGCGCTTCCAGCGGGCGCGTGCCTCGAAGAGGAGGTCGGCCACCCTTTCGCTTTCGTCGGCGAGCCCCTCGCCAAATCCGGTGATGCCACCCGCCTGTGCACGCCAGAGGTCGCCCCGAATCAGGTGCGCCAAGCGAAAGTCGGGCTGCCGCTCGACGAGTGCTTCGAGACGGGCCGATGCCCCCTCGAGGTCACCGGCCCTCAGGGCGACGAGGCTCTCCACCAGCCGACGCTCCTGCGTCGATGTCACCTCCGGCGGCAAGCTCGTCGCCACGTCGATCGGAGCGGCCCACTCGGGACGCGCCAACGCGCCGAGGATCAGAAAGAGCAGCAGCGAGGTCGCCCTCGACCTACTCGGAGCGTTCTTCAAGAATCTTCCAGCCGCCGTCTTCCCAGATCAGCTCCAGCGTCTTGCTGACGCGGTCCTGGAACGTGTCGGACTCGTACGATTGAAGGAAGCGGATCGAGGCGCTGTCGCCGTCGATTCGGGGCTCGTCAAGGTAGGCAATCGTCACGCGGATGAACTCCGGCGCTTCGATGCGCTGTCGGCGCTGCGACTCCCACGTCGTTCGTCCCATACCGTTGGCGGGTCGGAAGCCTTCGGCGTAGGAGGCGAGGTAATCGTCGACGCGTTGTTCCGACCAGGCCGCCCGCCAGCCTTCGACAAACGGCGCGACGTCCTCGGCGCCCCGAACGGGCTCCTCGGTCGCTTCGGGTCTCGGCAGCTCGGCCGCCGGCCCAGAGCTCTGCGCCAGAGCGGTCGGCTCGGTGGCGGCGATCTGGGCTTCGGGGCGAGGCTCGTCGGTACGCACCGGGCCCGCCGCTCCGAGCTGGCCGAGATTGCCCAGCAGCACCAGCTCCACGATGTCTGAGCGACTGGCATCGCTGCTCGCTTCGAGCGCCTGGCTGTAGGCCTCGCTGGCCAGCTGTGAGTAGATCTTCGTGAGGTTCTGGTAGGCGGTGCGATAGCTGTCGTGCGTCTCGAGGGCTCGGCGGAGGGTGCCAACCGCGGCCTCGTAGTCGCCGGCTGCGGCCTGAATCACGGCCAGATTGTTGTACGGCTCCGGGAACTCCGGTTCCAACTCGATCAGCGTCTCGAAGACGGATCGGGCGGCGTCTGCCTGGCGCAGCTCGACGAGCAGAACGCCCTTCAGGAAGAGACCCTCTGCGTGCTCGGGCTCGGCGCCGAGTCGCTGTTCGACCAGCTCCAGCGCCGCCGCCGGATCCCCCTTGGCGGCGAGACTTCGTGCAGCGTCCAGATCCGAGTTCGCCGAGGCGACTCCGGCGAGCAGCACCAACAGTGCGAGGGTCGAAGCTGTCAGGTTTCTCATTTCAAGACTCCATCACCCTAAGTAATTCCACGTCAATCAGTTACGGAATTCTAACACGCGGCTCAGGGGGGAACCTCACCAAGCTCCCGGCCTCGAATTCAACTCGAGAGTTGGGAACTTTCACGACCCCGAGACATTATAGACGGTGTGGAAGGAGTTGACCGTGGACTCGCCGCGTGACGACGCCACCCTGCTGCGCGACGCGCGAGAGGGTGATCGAGGCGCATTTGGAGAGCTGGTCGATCGGCACAAGGATCGGCTGATCGGCTATCTCACACGGCTCCTGGGCTGCCCCGATGCCGCCGAGGATCTGGCGCAAGAGACCTTTCTGCGCCTGTACGAACGGCGTGGCAGCTACGTCGAGCAGGGCAACCTCGGCGCCTACCTCTACACGATCGCCACCAACCTGGTCCGCAGCCGAGCCCGGCAGAAGAAACGCCGTCAGTTCCTACGGACGGTCTTCCTCTCCCCGAACGGCGACGGCTCCGACGCGCCGCAGCAAGCGGCGCTCCTGGTCGGCGAACTCCAGACCACGCTGGGACGCGCGGTCGCCTCGTTGCCGGTGCACTATCGCGTTCCGCTCGTCCTCCATGAACTCGAGGGGTGGAGTTACAAAGAGATCGGCGCCGCCAGTCGGTGTCGCGAAGGAACCGTGAAGTCGCGCATCCACCGCGGCCGTCAACTTCTGAAGGAGAAGCTCGGCCCGTACTGGAGCGGAGGTGAACGCTCATGAGCCACGACAAACGCCCCGACCGTCTGACCAACGACCTGCAACAGCTCGGGAGTCCAGGCGCGTCCGCCGGCTTCACCCAGCGGGTGTTGGCCAGCCTCGACGAGCGACAGGCCCGACGTCGCAGTCGTCGCACCCTGATGACCGTGTTCGCGGTGCCAACGATGGTCGCCGTGATCGCGGGCAGCATCTACTTTGCCGACGCCCGTTCCAAGACGCGGCAGGCCGAGGAGCTGCGCGCGCAGCATCGAGCTCTCCAGGCCGAGCTCGCGGAGCTCGAGCGGGCTCGCGACCGATCCCAGACGGTTCTCTATCTCGGTACCGGGCAGGACTACGACCTCGTCCTCGATCTGGAGCCGCTACTCGACCGGTCGATCAGCGCGCCGGTCGTTCCGGCCCTGCAGGACCTCCGAGGTCGACCGGCGAGAATGATGGAAGCCTCCCGGAGGCAACCGTGAGCGCGCTCCGCATCACTCGGCTCGGTCTCGTCCTGGCGCTCTTGTTGACGCCCCTGCTCGCCGCTGAGGAGACGGTGGTCGAGCGCAAGCGCGTCGTCGTCCGCATCGAGGCCTCGACCGAGCCCGGATTCAACTACGTCTTCGTCGGCCACCAGGACGGTGAGCCGCTCGTCCTCGAGACCGAACTGGCAGAGCGCGGCTATCTCGGCGTGACCCTCCTCGACCTGACGCCAGAGCTGCGCGAGCACTTCGGCGCGCCGCGAACAGCTGGCGTCATGGTCTCCCGCGTCGACAGCGAGAGTCCGGCAGCGATCGCGGGGGTCGTCGCTGGAGACGTCGTGGTTTCGGCGGGAGGAACGCGCGTCACCTCGGCGACCGAGACGGTCCACCGCATCTCCGAAGCTCGCGCGGGCGAGGCGCTCGTGCTCGAGCTTCGCCGCGACAAAAAGGCGCTCGAGGTCGACGTCACGCTCGACCGTCGCCCTCGCCGACAGCTCGACCTCGGCGGACTGCTCCGACTCCCGACGGGCGTCCCTTCGGACGTACACGGCGGCGAGCCGATCCCGCTGATCGAGCTCGACGCGGATAGCCTGGGCCGAGCCCTCACTCTGATCCGCCAACACTTCGACAGCTCCGAATGGCGTCAGCAGGTCGAAGCGATCGGCGGCGCTCCCGAAGACTTGGACGCACGCATCCGAGACCTGAAGGAACGCCTGCGCCGGGTCGAGATCGAGCTCGACGAGCTACCCGACTAGCGGCTCATCTCCCTGCGGTTCGTCGGAGGCGCTCGAGGGCACCGGCCTTCTCCGCCGATGCTGTAGTCGACGCTCGGCGAGGCGCGCACACGAGCGGCGTTGAGCGGCTCAAGACAGGGGGTCGTCGCGCGGCGAGAATGGGCGGAGATGGGCAGATTCGGCCGGTCAAGAGGGCTTGGCGCCGGATAGAATTGCGCCTGCTCGACGGTGGTCGCGAGCGCGGACGCCTGCGCCGCCGCAAAAGAGGAGAAGACCTGGATGACCTACCTGACCGACGACAAGCTCACGATCCTGGGCTCTGCCGGAGCGATCGGCTCCAACATGGTTCAGACCGCTCTGACGATGGGCCTGACCTCCAACATTGCCATGCTCGACCCGTACGATCCGGGCAACGAGGGAGCCGCCGAGGAGATGTACCACTGCTCCTTCCCCGGCGCCAACGTCACCTGGACCTCGGACCCCGAGGAGGCGCTCAGCGGAGCCTCCTACATCATCTCCTCGGGCGGTGCGCCGCGCAAAGAGGGTATGACGCGCGAAGACCTACTCAAGGGCAACGCCGAGATCGCCGCCCAGCTGGGTAAAGACGTCCGCAAGTACTGCCCGGACGTGAAGTTCCTCGTGGTGATCTTCAACCCAGCCGACATCACCGGCCTGGTGGCCCTGATCCACTCCGGGCTCGCGCCGTCGCGGGTCGCCACCCTGGCAGCGCTCGACAGCACTCGGCTCCAGACGCGCCTGTCACAGCACTTCGGCGTCGCTCAGTCCGACGTGACCGGCTGCCGGACCTACGGCGGCCACGGCGAGATGATGGCGGTCTACGCCAGCACCGCCCAGGTAGCGGGGCGACCTCTGACCGACCTCATCGGCACCGACGAGCTCTCGGACGACCAGTGGGAGGAGATCAAGGCGCATACGCGACAGGGCGGCAAGAGGATCATTCAGCTCCGCGGAAGAAGCTCGTTCCAAAGCCCCTCGCACCACTCGGTGCTGATGACCCGCTCAGTGATCAGCGGCGAGCCCTACCCCTGGCCAGTCGGCTGCTACGTCGACGCCCCGGATGCGGGTTTCCATCACACGCTGATGGCGCTCGAGACCACGCTCGATCAGGACGGTGTCCACGGCGCCATCCCGCAGGGCACCGAAGGCGAGATGGCCGACCTGCGCGCCTCTTACGAGCACCTGCACAAACTCCGCGACGAAGTGATCGGCATGGGAGTCATTCCGCCGGTCGAAGAGTGGAGCTCGGTCAACCCCAACCTCTAGGGCATCCTCTTGCGCTTCTACACCTTCCGAGGAACTCGCTTCGCCAGCGACCCCAGGCAGCTCGCGGCACCGCCGTTCGACCAGATCGACGCGCGCCTCCAGGCCGAGTTGCACGCCGCGCACCCGCACCAGTTCGCGCACCTGACGCGTCCCGAGTCACCGGAGAACGCCTGTCGGCTGCTCGCGGACTGGGCAGACGCGGGGGTCGTCGTCGACGACGAGCGACCCTGCCTCTACGCCTACGAAATTGCCCTCGTCGACGGCCGTCGCCGACTCGGCATCTGCGGGCTGGTAGCTCTCGAGGACACCGCCAAGGGGGGCATCCTCCCGCACGAGAGCACCGTCGACAAAACCATCGACGAACGCCTCGGGCTGCTCGAAGAGACCCGCACGGATCTCGAGCCGATCCTCATGATGTGCGAAGCCAGCGCCGAGATGGAGGCGCTGCTCGAGCTCGCCGTCGGCCGCGGCGAGCCGACCGGCGAACACACCGATGAGTTTGGACACACCCATCGACTCTTCCCGGTCGTCGACCCCGATGAGTGCGACCGATTCCGCCAGATTCTCGCCTCGAGCCCGGGGTGGATCGCCGACGGACACCATCGGTACCGAACGGCGAGCGAGTTTGCTCGGCGCAACAGCCCCGCGGACGGCACCGCAGGAGCGATGAAGCTGGCGGTCGTCACCAGCCTCGGCTCCTCCGGGCTGAGGATCGATCCGATCCACCGGTCGGTCTCGGTCTCGGTCGACCTCGAAGCGGCGGGCGATGCGATTCGCTCGAAGAGCACGTTCGTCGGCAACGGCACCGAACTGGCCGCTGCGGTTGCCAGCGCGGAACAGCCGGCGATCGGCGTCTACGTCGGTGGCCAGGAGCCGATGATTCTCCATGTCGACCCCGAGTCGGCTCCGGAGGACTGGCCGGAGTCTGCGAAGCCGCTCGCCGCCGCCCTCCTCCACACGACTCTGTACGATCGTTTCGGACTCAGCTCGACCGCGTCGTCCGACGGCACGACGACCTATCGATCCGACCCCGAGCAGCTCTACCGGGAGGTCGAGAGCGGCCAGGCGGCGACCGGCTTTTGGCTCCCGCCGACGTCGCCCGAGCTCTTTGCCGCCGCAGCGGTGGCCGGCGATCGTCTGCCGCCGAAGTGGACCCGCTTCGCACCCAAGCTGGTCTCCGGGCTCGTCTGGTGCTCGCACGACGCCGAGGTCGTCTGATGCCCACCTTCGTTCGCGACGACGACAAGCCGGTCGTACAGTTCGACCCGATGCTCGAGGTCTCGCCGTTCCTGCTCTTCAAGCGACTCAGCCAGGACCGCGGACCCCGCCTCGTCGACGTCCGCCGGCAACCCTCTGAGCGCACCCTTCGCGGTGCCGACCGAGCCACAGGCCCCGAGTGGCGTCCGGAGCCCGACGAGGAGGTCCTCCTCTTCGACGAGGACGGGAGCGAAGCGCTGGCGTGGGTCCAGACCCTCCAGGGCGAGGGCTTCGAGCGGGTCAAGATGCTCTTCGGGGGCCTCGAGCTCTACGAGTTCTCGCTCGACCCCGAGATCGTCGGCGGCGACACGTTCCTCGAGCGCAGCTGAGCGGCTCGAGCCGCCGGAGGCTCCGCTATGCTCCCGTCATGCTGGACTCTCTGCGTGCGCTCGGGCAACACCTGTTCTGGGCCGACCGTCGTCTTGTCGAGGCTCTCCGATCGCTCCCAGAGACTCCAACCGAAGCTCTCCGCGAACTCGCGCACGTCGTCGGAACCGAAGAGAACTGGCTGGCGCGCATTCAGGAGCGTGACCACCAAGCGGAGATCTGGCCCGACGTCGATGTCGACGAGCTCGCCACGCTCCTCGACGAGACGCACGACCGTCTCTCCAGCTACTTCGACTCGTTGAGCGACGACGAGCTGGAGCGCAGCGTCCGCTACGTCAACTCGGCCGGCGAGGCGTTCGAGAACACGGTTCAGGAGATCCTGCTCCACCTCCTCCTCCACGGTCAGTACCACCGCGGCAAGGTCAACCTGCTCCTCCGCCAGTCAGACGTCGAGCCCGTCTGGGGCGACTACATCGCGTTCCTTCGCGGCGCGCCGGCCGCCACCGAGGCGACAGCGCTACCCCGCAACTCCGTAGGGCGAGGGACCAACTCGTGAGCCGTCGTCTCGGGTTGGTGGCGGCCGTCGTATTCCTTGCCCTGGCTCCAACGTCGGCAGCGGCAGAGCGTGTGCGGGTTGCCGTCGCGAGCAACTTCGTCACGACGGCGGAGACCCTTGCCGAGCACTTCGCCGAGGGCTCCGAGCACGAAGTTGCACTCAGCCCCGGGTCGACGGGCAAGCACTACGCTCAAATCCGGCACGGCGCCCCCTACGACATCTTTCTCGCGGCCGATCGAGAGCGTCCGGAACGCCTCGAGAACGAAGGTCTCGCCGCGAACGGCAGTCGGTTCACCTATGCGGTCGGTCGACTGGTGCTCTGGAGTCGTCAGGAGGCGCTCGTCGATCCCGAGGGCCGAGTACTCGCAGGGGACGGCTTCCGGCACCTGGCGATCGCCAACCCCGACCTGGCACCCTACGGCTCCGCGGCGCGCACCGCCCTGACGCGGCTCGGATACTGGGACCAACTGAGCACTCGCCTCGTACGCGGCGAGAACGTCGGTCAGGCGCTTCAGTTCGTTGCGAGCGGCAACGCCGAGATCGGCCTCGTCGCTCGCGCTCAGCTCCGACAGTGGGGCGACCGCGGCGGTTCGTCGTGGCCGGTTCCGGCCGACCTCCATCCACCCATCGAGCAGCAGGTCGTGCTGCTCAGCGACTCCTCCGGAGCGCGAGCCTTCCTCGACTATCTGCGGACCGACGAGGCCCGCCAGATCATTCACGACGCGGGCTACGATCTCCCCTGACGTGCCGAACGCGACCGACCTTGCCGCTCTGCGGATCACACTCCAGCTGGCGACTCTCAGCACCGCGCTCCTGCTGGTGCTCGGCACGCCACTTGCCTGGTGGCTGGCCCGTAGTCGATGGCGCCTCAAGTTCCTGGTCGAGGCTGCGGTCGCCCTGCCGCTGGTCCTTCCCCCGACGGTGCTCGGCTTCTACCTGCTGATCGCCTTCGGGCCGCAGGGGCCGCTCGGCCGGCTCACTGCGTTTGTCGGCTTGCCGCCATTGGCGTTCTCCTTTTCCGGACTGGTCGTCGGATCGGTGATCTATTCCCTCCCTTTTGTGGTGCAGCCACTCCAAGACGCCTTCGCCGCGGTAGGCAGCCGATCCTTGGAGGCGGCGGCCACTCTTCGAGCGTCGCCGCTTGATCGCTTCTTCACTGTCGCCGTTCCCCTCGCCCGCCCGGGCTTCCTGACCGCCGCAGTACTCGGCTTTGCTCACACCCTGGGAGAGTTCGGCGTCGTCTTGATGATTGGCGGCAACATCCCAGACGAGACTCGCGTCCTGTCGATCGCGCTCTACGACCACGTCGAGGCGCTCCGGTACGACCAGGCCCACTGGGTCTCGGGCGCGCTTCTGCTGCTCTCCTTCCTGATGCTGGTCGCGGTCTACGGCCTCAACCGTCGTTTCCGGGTGATTCGGTCGTGACGATCGACGCCCGCTTCCAGGTCGAACGAGGGGACTTCGCGCTCGACGTGGAGCTCACGCTTCCCGATCGTGGCGTCTCTGCACTCTTCGGCCCCTCGGGGAGCGGCAAAACCACGCTCCTGCGGGCCATCGCCGGACTCGACCGGCTGGAGAACGGATTCCTGCGCGTCGGCACGTCGACCTGGCAGGAGGGCACACACTTCGTGCCACCCCACCAGCGCTCGCTCGGCTACGTCTTCCAGGAGGCCAGCCTGTTCGAGCACCTCACCGTGCTCGGGAACCTGAGGTACGGAGTTCGCCGTGTGCCCCCCGAGGAGCGACGCGTGTCGATCGAGCGCGCGATCGAGCTCCTCGACATCGCGGCGCTTCTCGACCGCCGCACGACCCAGCTCTCGGGCGGCGAGCGCCAGCGGGTAGCGATCGCCCGAGCCCTCGCTGTCAGTCCGCGGCTGCTACTCATGGACGAACCGCTCGCCTCCCTCGACGAAGAGCGCAAGGGCGAGATCCTCCCCTACCTCAGAGCCCTCCACCGCGACCTCGAACTGCCGGTCGTCTACGTGACCCACTCGCACGACGAAGTCGCCCGTCTGGCGGATCATCTAGTGCTCCTCGACCGCGGCAAGGCTCTCGGCTCGGGCCCTATCGGCGAAATGATGACCCGCCTCGACCTGCCGCTCGCGAGCGCCGCGGACGCCGAGTCTTTGATCGAAACGACGGTCGCAGAGCACGACGACACCTTTCAGCTCACGCGCCTGGAGTCGCCCGCCGGGCCGATCCTGGTCGCGCGCATGCATCACCCGGTCGGCAGCAGGGTGAGGACACGGATCGCGGCGCGCGACGTGAGCCTGACACTCGAGCGCCAGCACGAAACGAGCATCCTGAACATCTTCCCGGCAACCGTAGAAGAGCTGGCAGACACCGGCGGAACCTCACTCACCGCGCGGCTGTCCGTCGACGGTCTGCCGCTCCTGGCCCGGGTGACGCGCCGATCGGTTCACACGCTCGCGATCGAACCGGGGCGCCAGGTCTTCGCACAGGCCAAGAGCGTCGCAATCCTCGACTAGTTCGGGGCCAAAATAGAAAACGGCGGAGCGGGTCTACGACCCACCCCGCCGACCGATTCGATTCGTTCGAGCTACAGCGAGCCTTCGAACACCATCTGGCCGCCGCGGAAGAACGCTGCAACCTGGCCGATGCCGAACTTCGCCACCTGGTCTCCCTGGAAGACGAAGTTGGCCGCCTTCGGGCTCTCGACGAAGGTCACTCCCGCCTCGCGGAAGGTCTCCTCGAGATGCTCGAGGTAGTGCGGCGAAACGCCCTCGGGGTTGATGAAGACCCGGAGGCGCTCGCCTCCGCCCAGGCGCTCAATCTCTTCGTGCAGTGCCGCTTTGTACTCCTTACCCATTCGATAAGTCCCCTTGATAGAAGATCAGAAACACTATGCGCGGCCGCGGATCACTTCACCCGCGTCGCTGACGGTCCACAATTCGCCCGAGTAGATCAACTCCTCGAGCTTGCCCTCACCTCGCTTCTCTCGCTGCTCTTCGAGCTGATGCACGAGACCGTGGTCGTAGGAGGGCAGGTCGACCTTGCGGAAGACGCCGATCGGCGTCGGGAAGTCGGGCGGCTCCATCTGGGCGAGCATGAAGCAGAGCGCGGGGTTCGGATCCGTCTCGTCCCAGACCAGGCAGTCCTCGGGGCCAAAGCCGTCGGAGAACTGAATCACCTCGAGCCGGCTGCCGTTCAGTCGAATACCGCGGTCGCGCTCCTTGCCGAAGACGAGCGGCTCACCGTGAAGGACCTCGACGGTCTGGTCGGCGCGGACCTGCTTGGCGACCATCGACTCGAACGCTTTGTCGTTGAAGATGTTGCAGTTCTGGTAGATCTCGACAAAGGCGGCGCCCTGGTGCTCGTGGGTGCGCTTGAGGAGATCGCGCAGGTGCGGCTGCATGATGTCGACGCCGCGCGCGACGAAGGTCGCGCCCGAGCCGATCGCTAGCGACAGCGGGTTGAACGGATAGTCGACCGACCCGACCGGCGTCGACTTGGTCACCTTGCCGAGCTCGCTGGTCGGCGAGTACTGGCCCTTCGTGAGGCCGTAGATCCGGTTGTTAAACATCAGGATCTTGACACCCACGTTGCGGCGCAGCGTGTGAATCAGGTGGTTGCCGCCGATCGACATGGCGTCGCCGTCTCCGGTCGCGATCCAGACCTCGAGATCCGGGCGCGTCGCCTTGAGACCGGTGGCGATCGCCGGAGCGCGGCCGTGAATCCCGTGGAAGCCGTAGGTGTCCATGTAGTACGGAAAGCGGCTGGAACAGCCGATACCCGAGACCACGGCGAACCGCTCCTTCGGGATGCCAAGCTGCGGGAAGACGGTCTGCACACACGACAGAATCGCGTAGTCGCCGCAGCCGGGGCACCAGCGAACCTCCTGGTCCGACTGGAAGTCTTTCTTGGTCAGTACGGGTAGTTCAGTGGACATTCTCGACCCCTAGGATTTCGGCGATCTTCGCCTGAATCTCGCCCCGGAAGAAAGGCTTGCCCTGCACCTTGGTCATGGAGACGACGTCGATCAGATAACGAGCTCGAATGAGTGTCGCCAGCTGGCCCATGTTCATCTCCGGAATGAGTACATGTTCGAAGCGTGACAGCACCTCGCCCAGCTCCTTCGGGAACGGGTTGATGTAGCGGAGGTGCGCGAAGCTCATCTCCATACCGTCGCGGCGTGCCTGCTGGCAGCCACCGGTGATGGCGCCGCGGGTCGAGCCCCAGCCGAGGACCAGCAGCTTGCCGCTCTCCGGACCGTCGATCGTCATCGGCGGAATGTCGTTTGCGATCCGTTCGACCTTCTCGGCGCGGAGATCGGTCATCCGCTGATGATTCTCCGGGTCGTAGGAGACGTTGCCGGTGATGTCCTCCTTCTCGAGGCCGCCGACGCGGTGCTCGAGACCCGGCGTACCGGGAACCGCCCACGGGCGGGCCAGCGTCTCCGGGTCACGAGCGTAGGGCTCGAACCCGTCTGGATCAGTGCGAAAGTCGATGCGCAGATCCGGCAGCGTCTCGACGTCGGGCAGGCGCCACGGCTCGGAGCCGTTGGCGATGTAGCCGTCGGAGAGCAGGATCACCGGGACCATGTATTTGGTTGCGATGCGCGCCGCCTCGAGCGCCGTGTCGAAGCAGTCGGCCGGCGAGGCCGCGGCGATCACCGGCAGCGGCGACTCTCCGTTGCGGCCGTACATCGCCTGCAAGAGATCCGACTGCTCGGTCATCGTCGGCAGGCCGGTCGACGGTCCGCCGCGCTGGATGTTGCAGATGATCACCGGCAGCTCGGTCATCAGGGCGAGGTTGATCGCCTCGGACTTGAGCGCGAGTCCCGGACCGCTGGTGGTGGTCACCGCCAGCGCGCCGCCGAAAGAAGCCCCGACCGTCGCCGCCATCGCCGCGATCTCGTCTTCCGCCTGGAAGGTCGAGACACCGTACGACTTGTGCCGCGCGAGCTCGTGCAGGATGTCGCTCGCCGGGGTGATCGGATACGAGCCGAGGAAGAGCGGCAGTCCACTCCGCCGGCTCGCGGCCACCAGGCCGATCGACAGAGCGCTGTTACCCATGATGTTCCGGTAGACGCCCGCTGGGAGCTTGGCCGGCTCGACCTCGTAGCGCACCTGGAACTGCTGAGTGATCTCCCCGAAGTTCCACCCCGCCTTGAGGACCTTGACGTTGGCCTCGGCGATCAGCGGCTTCTTGGCGAACTTCTTGTTGAGCCACTCGATCGTGGTCTCGATCGGGCGACTGAAGAGGTAGTAGACCATTCCGAGCGCAAACATGTTGCGGCTTCGGTTCTTGGCCTTCGAGTCGAGATCCATCTCATCGAGCGCCCGGTGGGTCATCGTGGTGATGTCCGCCTCGTGCACCCGATAGCCGGCCAGCGAGCCGTCCTCGAGCGGACTCTTCTCGTAACCGGCCTTCTTCAGATTGCGATCGTGGAACTCGTCGGCGTTGACGATCAACACACCGTTCTGCTTGAGATCGCCGATCGATTTCTTGAGCGCCGCCGGGTTCATCGCCACGAGACAGTCCGGCGCGTCTCCCGGGGTGTGAATGTCGTAGTCGGCGATGCGGACCTGGAAGGCCGAAACGCCGGCCAGCGTCCCTTGCGGAGCACGAATCTCGGCAGGAAACTCCGGCAGCGTCGCCAGGTCGTTACCGACCAGTGCCGACGTGCTGGTGAACTGGGTTCCCGTCAGCTGCATGCCGTCGCCGGAGTCGCCGGCAAACCGCACGACGACATCTTCGACCGACTCTGTTCTGGGTGCAGCGGTGCCCTCTGGGCCCTTCTGCTTAGTCTCAGTTGTCATGACCTCTTCTTCTATGGGAAATCGGGCCGAATGGCCGAAACAAGACGAGAGAACTCTAACAAAGGTCCACGATCTATTCAGAGGCAGAGGACACAAGGAAGCTACTGTCTCCGGAGCCGACTTTCGAGCATTCGTGGAACCCGGAAACTCCCGACGCTCCGCTGCCCTCAACCCAAGCTATGATGAACCGAAGCCGAAGGAAGTCCCCTTCGGGCCGAAATTCTAGCAGGCGCTCTGAGCGTCGGCGAGGAACTTTCGGCGTCTCGAACCGTAGTCACGAGCGATGCCCCGGTCCGCGAGCACCGACGCCAACGAGCCGACCTCTGCGGCCTCGAGCACCACTCGTCGACGCCTCGGCATTCTGTTCGCGCTCCTGCTGCTGATCCCGATCGTCGGTCTGACGATGGTCGCCGGGCTGATGGCCGGAGTGAACGCCGCGAAGCTGACGGCGGGCGTCCTCGTCGTCGGCGCGGTTCTGCTGCTGCTCGCCTGGCTGCTGGCGAAGATGATGCGGGCGCTCCTCTGGCGAGTGGGCCGTCGCCTCGCCTTCTCGTATTTCCTGATCGGAGTGGTCCCCATTCCGATGGTCGCCGTGCTGGTGCTGATCAACGCCTACCTGCTCGCCGGCTACTTCATGGGGCACCTCTACCGCGACGCGAATCAGCAGCTGCGTTACGAGATGACCGCCGCGGCGACCACCGAGCTCTCGACGCCAGCGCCACACAAGGACGATCGGTTCGTCTTCGCCCGCTACGTCGACGGTCGCCGAGTCTCGGGCGACGACCGACTGCCCCACGACTGGCCCGACTGGCTCGATCAGACCGAAACCGGCGAGAACGTCAGCTTCGTGGCTCTCCGAGACGGTACCCCGAGTCTGCTCGCCTCGTCCGGAGGCCTCGAAGAGGGCGTGTTGGTGCTCTTCAACGGCAGCCTCGCCGAGGAGCTCAGTCGGCGATCCGAGGTTTGGACCGAGCTCTACCGCTCCGACGACCCGCAGACCAGCTCGGTCGTCCGCCTAAGTCTCGGCAACCAGGAGTTTGCGCTACTGCCGCTCGCCGCCACCCGCAGCGGCGAGAGGAGCGAGTTCTTCGGTCTCCAGGACGGAGTCGATCCACCCTGGCTCGACCGACCGATGCTCTGGTGGGGAGAGATCGCCGGCTCCGTCCGCTCGATCGAGGACGGAGAATTGATCTCCGACTACGTGCTCGCCTCCCTCAACGGCACAATCTCGATTGTCACCAAGCACCTCTTCTCCGGATCGGCTGAGGTCGACACCGCCATCTGGGCAGCGGCGATCTCCGCAACCGTGGTTCTAGGGGCGATCTACGCACTCGCTCTCCTGATGGCACTGTTCATCATCTTCACGCTCAGTCGCGCCGTGAACCGCTTGAGCACCGCCACGCAGCGCGTCCGAAGCGGCGACTTCGCCACCCGCATCCCGGTCAAGCGGCGTGACCAGATCGGCGAACTGCAACGCTCGTTCAACGGCATGATCGAGAACCTCGAGCAGCTGGTCGCCTCGGAGGCGCAGAAGGAGTTGATCGAGAAGGAGCTGGAGATCGCTCGGGAGCTCCAGGAGAGCCTGCTCCCCACGGATCTTCCCGACGACCAGACCCTCGAGTTCTCCACCCTGTTCGAGCCGAGCGCGGCCATCGGCGGCGACTACTTCGACGTGCTGCGAATCGACGAAGACCGCCTTGCGGTAGTGATCGCCGATGTCTCGGGGCACGGACTTCCGACCGGGCTGCGCATGGCGATGCTCAAGGCGGCGCTGGTGATTCTGGTCGAAGAGTCGAAGGCCCCCGCTGAGATTCTTCGACGCCTCGACGACATGGTTCGGGCCGAGCGACGAATCTTCGTCACCGCCACGATCGGCATCATCGACTACCGCACCGGCAAGCTCGAACTGACTAACGCCGGCCACCCGCCGACCTATCTCGTTCGCGACGGAGAGGTCGAGGAGATCCTCCTGCCGGGCAACCCGCTCGGCACCCTTGGCGAGTCGTACGGACACCGCCTCGTCGACATGCAGCCGGGCGATCTGATCGTCTGGCTGTCGGACGGCCTGATCGAAGCGACCAACGGCTCGGGCGAACCGTTTGGCTACGAGCGCATTCGCGATTCGCTCGGCAACGGCTCGAGCACCGCCGGAGAGCTTCGCGACCATCTGGTCTCAGCAGTTTCGGACCATCTCCACGGTGCGCCGGCAGATGACGACCGCACGTTGGTGGTGATGCGCTTCAAAGAGGCGGGCTCGCCTCCTGAGCCGGCCTCTTAGGCCGGCCGAGCCTCAGCCGCTACTGGTCAGGGCCTCGGTCGGCTCTTCGAGGCCGAGGAAGCGGAAGATGCGCTTGATGTAGGTCGTCGTCTCACGGAAGGGTGGCACGCCACCGTAACGGTCGACCGTCCCCTCGCCTGCGTTGTAGCCCGCAAGCATCCGCGGCAGGTCGCCGTCGAAGCGCTTCGACAGCCACTTGAGGTAACGCACGCCGCCTTCGAGATTGCGCTCTGGATCGTGAATCTCGTGCCTCGCGACACCAAACCGCTCGGCGGTCGCGGGCATGAGCTGCATGAGCCCGCGCGCTCCCTTGACCGAGATCGCTCGCGAGTCGTAGGCCGACTCCGCGCGCACCATCGCCGCAATCAGCGGGGCGCTCACGTCGTGCCGCCTCGCCGCCTCCAAGATCAGATCGCCGTAGGGCGTATCCGGGATCTCGTCGTCCTCCCGGAACGAGAGCTCGAAGCCGGTCGTCTCCTCGATGCGTTCCTCTTCCGGAACGATTTCGTCGTCGACGATGCGCTCCACCCGGTCGAGCGAGATAGTGAGTCGCCCTCCAGCCGGTAGCCCGAAGCGCACCCTCTCCCCCTGCACCTCGTAGCTCTCGACCTTCAGCACACGGCCGTCGGCCAGAACGGCAAGCTCTGCGCGAGCCGACGACGCTCCACTCAAGAGAAGAAGGCCGACGAGGGCAGCTGCGCTAGGAGTTCTCATCGCGGGAGTGCCTCTGCACGAACTCGGCCAGAGGGGTCGGTCGTCTCCCGAGCAACCAGGAGAGCACTCTCGAGCTCCCCGCCAGTCCGTGGTGGCCATAGTAGTCGAACATCTTCATCAGGCAGTTGACTTGGTAACGCCCGGCACCGCGCTCCTCGAGCGCCGCGCGCGTCTCGTGAGGCGGCACCTCGACCACCTCGACCTGGCGCCCGAGTCCGTCCGCCAGCATCGTGGCGACGTTCCTCTGCGAAAGGGGCTCCGTTCCGACCAGCTCGTAGATGGAACTGACATGACCGTCCTCCGTCAGCACCTTCGCCGCGACTTCCGCGAGGTCGGCGAGCGCGACGAGACTGATCGCCGCTGAGGCCGCATACGGAACTCGGAAGAGCCCGTCCTCGAAGATTTCCGGCCAGAAAGCCAGCAGGTTCTCCATGTAAGCCGTCGGCTGGAGAATCGTCCAGTCCAATCCCGATTCGAAGAGTGCCTCCTCCACCCGCAGCTTCCGCCAGTGGTGCGGCATCCGCTCCGCCTGCGGATGCAAGACGGAGTGATAGACAAACCGCTCGACCCCGGTCTCCCGCGCGGTGGCGATTGCCAGCTGCCCCAAGGCGGTCTCGTTCGGCCGTAGGTTCGGGCAGATGTAGTAGACCGCTCCGGCGCCCTGGAAGGCCGTCTCCATCGCACCAGCGTCCGCCAGATCGGCGACCAGAATCTCGGTCGCCCCGGCTTCGGCCACGACGTCGTTCTGCCGGTCGCGACGTACCAGCGCGCGCACGGCGGCGCCCCGTTCGGCCAGGGCCCGGGTGACCGCGAGACCCGTCTTGCCGGCGGCCCCGGTCACGAGTATGGGCCTAGACGACATGTTCTCCCCTAGCGGCGCTTACGACGTAGGCGGTCACCGGAATCGCGATACCGTCAGCCGTTCTGAACGACGAGACCTTCCGGCAGACCGCCTCGCAAATCTGCTCGAGCCGCTCGGGACTCTGCACCTGAAGCTGTTCACACTTGCCGCCTCCGCCCTGCAGCTCGGCGAGAAACACACTCTCCTCGGTGGGCGGCCGCCAGGCGTCACTCATGACGTCGAGCTGCACACTCCCCGCTTCGAAGCCGACACCTGCCAACGCCTCGTGACACCGTTCGCGGTCCCCATAGGGGAAGTCCAGCTCATCGCGCCTCGGGTCGTCCGCCTCTCCCAGGAACTGCTCGTAGACAACGTCGATCGACTCGAGCGCACGATTCTCCTCCTCTGCCGCCCAGGTGGTGTAGAGCAGCCGGCCGCCGGGTCGCAGGGCGGTCAGCAGGCGCTCGAGTGCGCGCGTCGGCTCCGCGAAGTGATGGAGCCCGAAGTTGATCACCACTCGATCGAAGCTCGCCGCAGCGAGCGGCGGGGCCACGGCGTCGCCCACCAAGAAACGCCCTTCGGCCACACGCCGGCTGGCGATGCGAGCCATGGCGCCCGACGCGTCGATGCCGAAGAGCGCCGCTCCGCGTCCAGCAGCGGCGGCACTGACGGCTCCTGCCCCGCACGCGAGGTCCAGCACCCGATCGCCCTTGCGGATGCCCGCCGCCTCCAAGAGCGGACCGACAAAGAGACCGGTGACCGGCTCCCAGCTCTGTCGGTAGAGGTCGGCCGAGGCCTGCCAGGTGGCGGCGACGCCGGTCGCGGTGTTGGTTCCGTCGGTGCAATCGGCCATCAGGACCTCGGGTGGTGATCGTCGTAGAGCGTCCGCAGGCGCTGCTCGTGAATGTGCGTGTAGATCTGGGTGGTCGAGATGTCCGCGTGCCCGAGCATCAACTGCACCGCTCGGAGGTCGGCGCCGTGCTCCAGGAGATGGGTGGCGAAACTGTGCCGCAGAAGATGCGGCGACAGGTCGCGCACGCCGACCTCGACGCCGTGCTTGCGCAAGTTCTTCCAGAACCCCTGCCGGGTGAGCCCTCCGCCCCGGGCGTTGACGAAGATCGTCTCGTGGCGGCCCCGAGCCAACTCGGGGCGCACTTCCGTCAGGTATCTCGCAAGCCAGTGCTCGGCCTGCTCGCCGATCGGCACGATTCGCTCCTTGTCCCCCTTGCCAAAAACAATCATGAACCCGACGTCCAGCCGAGCCTGATGCACCTGGAGGCCCACCAGTTCGCTCACCCGCATGCCAGTCGCGTAGAGCAGTTCGATCATCGCTCGGTCGCGCAAACCGAGCGGGCTTTCGACGTCGGGCGCCGCCAACAGCGCCTCGACCTCCGCCTCGCTCAACGTGCGAGGCAACTTGCGCCAGAGGCGTGGCGTCGCCAAGTTGACCGCCGGGTTCGAGCTTCGGTCGCCGCTCTCGACCAGGTGGCCGTAGAAACCGCGAATAGCGACGCGCGCCCGGTCGATCGAGCGCGGAGAAAGGCCCGCCTGGCTCAGTCCTCGAAGATGCGCCGAAAGAGCGTCCGGGTTGGCCTCCCTCAGGTTCGTGCCGAGGCGCCGAAGGTCCGCTCGCAGTCGCTCGAGATCGCGGCCGTAGGCCTCCACGGTGAGGGGCGCCAGGCCCCGCTCCAGGGCGAGAGACTCGAGGTAGCGCTCGAGGATCGGTTCGGGGCTTGTGGCCGGGGCGGTCATCGCCGGTGCGGCGCCGATGGGTCTACAGCCTCACGCCGCGCTTTTCGCAGATCGCAGCGATCTCGCCGTCGTCGAGCAACCGATCCGACTCCTTGGCGCGACCGAAGATCTCCTCCACCAGCTCGGTCGACGCCTCGGCGCCACGCGACTCGAGCCAGTAGACGACGTTCGACTGGCCGCTCATCGGGCCGATCTCGATCTCCTGGTGCCGGCCGATGAGCCCCGCCGGCACGCCCGAATAGATGCGATCGGCCAGCCAATCCTCGCCCTTCTTGTGCGCCTTGATGATCGCCGCTGCGTGGACGCCGGTGCCGGTTCGGAACGCATCTTTGCCCACGATCGGATAGTTGTCGGGACACGGCACGCCGGTCGCCTCTTCGATGAGCTCGCAGTATTCGGGCAGGGCCGACAGGTCGCGATCGATCCACCCCATGAGCGACAGATTCACGAGCAGCGAGTCGATCGGCGTGTTGCCGACTCGTTCGCCGATGCCGAGTGCGGTCGCGTGGAGACGACTCGCACCGGCGCGCGCCGCGGCGATCGAGTTGATCACCGACATCGCGCGATCGCGGTGACCGTGCCAGTCGATTCCGACCTCTTCGCCGACAACCTCGCGCACAAACGCAACGACGTTTGCCGCGCCCTCGGGCGTCGCGTGTCCCACGGTGTCGGCCACGCAGACCCGGCTGGCCCCGGCGTCCACCGCGGCCCGGTAGAGCCGCCGCAAATCCTCCGGCATCGCCCGCGTCGTGTCCTCGGTGACGTACATGACCGGCAGCCCGTTGGAAACCGCATGCGAGACGGCGTCTTCCGTCAGCTGCAGCAGCCGGTCCATCTCCCAGTCCTCGGCAAACTGTCGAATGGGGCTCGAGCCGAGGAAACAGCAGCACTCGATCGCCAGGCCGGTCTGCTGCGAGACCTCGATAATCGGGTCGATGTCCTGCTTGAGGGTGCGTGCAGCGCAGTTAGCCTCGATGTCGAGCTTCTGGTCGACGATCTCCTGCGCCAGGCGGCGAACCGACTCGACGACGTGCGGCCCCGCGCCGGGCAGGCCGATGTCAGCGGTGTCGACCTTCAACTCCGCCATCAGGTGAAGAGCCTTCAGCTTCTGCTCCATGGAGGGGGTCGCCACCGACGGCGACTGCAGACCGTCGCGAAGGGTCTCGTCGTCGATCTGGATCGGCCCCACGAGCGGCCCAGGGGCCTCGTCGGGTCGGTTCCAGTCGTGGATCAGTTCTGATTCGGCACGCGTCATGTCGGTTTCTCTCCGGCGCTCGACTGCCGAGATTCTACTCCGGCAGCGAGCACCCACGGGTCGTGGCGACGACGAGCCACGCTAGGAGATTGCGGCCGCCGCCAGCAGCTGCTCGGCGACAAAGTCGCCCACCTCGGTCGTCGTCCGCTCGCCACCCAGATCGCGGGTCGTGAACCCGCTGCGGATCGCGTCAGTGACCACGGTCTCCAACTCCCTCGCCGCCTCACGGTGGCCGAGGTTGTCGAGCATCAGCGACGCGGTGATGATCGCCGCCATCGGGTTGGCCTGGTTGGTGCCCGCGTACTTTGGCGCCGACCCGTGGACCGGCTCGAACATCGAGGTGCGTCCCGGGTGCAGATTCGCCGACGCGGCGACCCCCAAGCCGCCCTGGAGCGCCGCGCCCAGGTCCGTGACGATGTCGCCGAACATGTTGTTCGTGACGATGACGTCGAAGTTCTCGGGCTTGCGCACCATCTGCATGGTGAGCGCATCGACAAACAGGTGGCTGGTCTCGATGCCCGAGTATTCGGCCGACAGCTCCTCGAAGGCCCGCATCCAGAGATCGTGGCCGTAGCGCATGACGTTCGACTTGTCCGCCATGCAGACCCGAAGGTTGCCGTTTTGCACCGCGTATTCGAAAGCCGCTCGCAGAATCCGCTCGACCCCTTTGCGGGTGTGAATCTCCTCCTGCACCGCCACTTCGTCAGGCGTGTTCTTCTTGAAGTTGCCGCCGACACCAACGTAAGCACCCTCGGTGTTCTCTCGGAAGACGACGAAGTCGATGTCCTTCGCCCCCTTGCCTTTCAACGGGCAGAGCGAGTCGTCGTAGATCTTGATCGGCCGGAAGTTGATGTAGAGATCGAGCTTGAAGCGAATGCCGAGCAGAATGTCGGCCGCGTGCCGCATGTCGGGAATCCGCGGATCGCCGTAGGCGCCGATGAAGACCGCCGAATAGTCGTCGCGCAGCTTCTCGATGGTGCCCTCCGGCAGCGTCTCGCCGGTCTCCAGATAGTGGTCTGCCGACCAGGGCTTGTGAACCAGCTCGAGCGGCAGATCCCAGCGCTCTTTGGCGGCTTCGAGGACCTTGACCGCCTCGGCGGTCACATCACGGCCGATGCCGTCTCCAGGCAGCACCGCAATCCGCTGCGGCCGCCTCTCTTCAGGTGGTGTGGTGTTCAATTGAGTCTGTCTCCAAGGGTTACCCTCCCGCGACCCAGCGGCACTGTAGCGCGGTCCCGAAGGCCGCGTAGCTACCGACCGCATAGCCGAGGAGAGCCATCAACACCGCCGCCGGCACCAAGCTCTCGCGATGGTGTGCCGCAACCACCGGAGCCGACGCTGCGGCTCCGATATTGGCCGCCGAAGCGATCGCTACGCTGTGAATATCGACCCGGAAAAGCCGTGCTCCCAGCAGACAGAACAGTCCGTGGATCACGATCCAGATCGCCGCTCCAGCAACGAAGGCGACCGCTTGGGCCAGCCCTTCGAGCGAAGCGATCACACCCAAACGGGCAACGAAGATGTAGAGAATCGCCATGGCGATGTTGTGGGAAGAAGCGATATTTCTTGCCGGAGTGAACGACAACAGGATGTCCAGAGTCGTCACCAGCAGGATGTTCCAGGTCCCCGAACTGACACGCCAGCCGTGGACTCGATCACCTACAGAGGTTATCAAACGATTCTGGGCCTCCCTGGTAGACTCCGAGGCACGTTCTCGAACTGTGGAAGGGGTGGCTGGATGACTCGAACACCGATGACTGGTGCAGGCTGGACGACCCGTTGCTCGGCCCTGGTGGCGGGAGTGATGCTCCTCTGCTCGCCCGCCACTGCAGGGGTAGATTTTGTCCTCGGCGAGCTGGGTTCGAACGACGTACGCCTGAGCACCATGGGCCCGGACGGCGACTTCGGCTTCTTCGCCAACAGCCCAGATATCGCCTACAACCCGGTCGACAACGAGTATCTGGTGGTCTGGGCGGGCACCGAGACGGGGAGCCAGTTCACCACCGGCATCTACGGTCAGCGGCTAGACGGCACGACAGGCGCCGAGATCGGCACCGACGACTTCCTGATCAGTAGCTTGACCTGGGACGCCGGTGACCCTCACGTCCGCTACAACCCCGTCGACCACGAGTACTTCTTGATCTACGTGACCGGCATCTCGAGCGACGACACGATCGGCGTCTACGGCCAGCGACTCGACGCAACCGGGGCGACTCCGGTCGGCCCGACGGAGTTCCGGGTCAGTCAGACAGACGGGGAAGGCTTCGTTTTCCGGTGGGCACCCGACCTCGTGTACAACCCGAACGATCACGAGTTCTTCGTCGTTTGGGACGCGTTTGGTGTCTACGGCCAGCGGCTCGACCCGGCCGGGAACGAGCTGGGCGGCGACATCACCTACTCCACCGAGTTCAACGACTCCAGTCCAGCACTCGAGCACAATCCGGTCGAGAACGAATACCTCATGGCCTGGCAGCGCTACGAGGACCTCGATGTTCGCGCCAACGGCTGGGAGCCGCAGATCGACCTCGATTGGGAGATCTACGGCGTGAGAATCGATCCGGCAACGGGTGGCGAGCTCGGCACCGGGCGCTTCCAGATCAGCGAGATGGGTCCCGGCGGCCCGTTCGACGAGAATCCCGCGCTCAGCCCCGACGTGGTCTACAACCCGGCCGATCACGAGTACTTGGTCACCTGGCAGGGCGACCTCGGCGGCGGCTTCGACCTGAACGCTTTCGGACAGCGACTCGACGCGAGCACCGGCGCTCAGATTGGTGTCAACGACTTCCAGTTCAGCAACGTCGGAGGCAGCTGCTGCCGGAGTATTCGCGACCTGCGAACGATCTGGGATCCGGTGCGCCTCGGCTACCTGACCGTCTGGGGCTCCGACGCCACCGTCAACGAAGAGTGGGAAACGTATATCCAGCGCCTCGATCGTGATGGCGACGAGGTCGGCCTCGACGACCACCGGGTGAGCAACATGGGACCCGAAGGCAATAACGACTTCCGCGCCGTCGAGCAGGTGCTCGCCTACAACTCGGTCGACGACCAGTTCCTGACCGTCTGGACCGGCAACATCACCTTTTCGCTGACCTCGTTCGTGGGCGAAGACGACATCTGGGGCCAACGCCTCGGCAACCTCGTCGGAGCGGTCTCTGTGCGCGCCTCCGCAGTCGGAGGCCCGGTGTCGATCCCCGCCGAGGGCGGGTCCTTCGATGCCCGCCTGCGAGCCCGGAATGAGACACCGACCGAGCAGGCGATCGACGGCTGGTTCGAGGTGCGCTCGCAGGATGGGACCTTCTCGATCAACTCCCAGGTGCTGCCGCTCCAGCTCGACGCGTCGGGCACGCTCGACGTGACGCGAACGGTCGCTATCCCCGCGGAGGCACCCGCCGGCCTCTACCGCTTCACCTTCTTCGTCGGCGTCGATCCGCTTGCGAGCGCGCAGTCGAGCTTCCGTCTGCGGAAGCTCCAGTAGCCCGACTCCGTCAGGCGGGGGCTCCAGCGCCTAGGCACTAGCCTGGCGCCGGCACGTGCCGCGGTAGCGGTCGGTCCTTGGCCCAGCCGATCTCAAAGACGAACGGAATCTCCGGGCTGAGCCAGCTCGAGTGCAGTTGCGGCCAGCCGTCCGTGGGCCCCGGCTCGACACACCCTTGAAGCAGCGCGTCGTCGCGCACGTCCACGGAGAGCGGCACCGCCTCCACGTCGCGGCTGGTGACCTCGATCCGCCGTAGACCGTCCGGTGCAGAGAAGTACCAGCGCTTACGACGCTGGAAGTAGGTCGCCGCCTGGCTCCAACCACCGAGCGAGGGGCCGTGGCCGGTGACACCACTGCCCGCCGTGGCGTCAACCTCCAGTCGCTCGCCGCTCTTGACACACCACCGGAGTGAGCCTGAGCCTACGTCCGCACCCTGCGCCGGATAGCTGAAGCTGGCCATCCGCGCCTGCTGGCGCGCGACCAGACGTACGCTCGGCAGCACCCAGGCGGGCAGGAGGATCGTGCACAGGAAAAACGACGGCACGCCGTCGCCGTCGACGGTACAGAGTCGCAGCGTCAGCTGCGGGTAGGAGACCTTGGGGAACAGAACCTTCGGGATATCGACCACCTGCTGCCGGAAGAGCGCCGCCGAAGCGAAGCCGTAGCGGCTACCCTGCCAGTCGTGCAGGTCGTAGCGCAGCGGGCCCTCGAGCACCGGCAAGGCCGCCTCCGGCAGAGCCCAGTTCAGGAATAGGCAGTCGCGTCCGATGGTCTCCAGGATCATGTGCGGTGGATCACCGCCCTCCTCTATGTCGAGCTAGTCGAGGTTCGAGTGGGAACCGTCGCAGAAGGGCCCCTCCGCCGCGTGCTTGCAAGCGCAGTAGGCGCGCCGGCGCTTCTCGGTGACCTCGAACCGGATCGGCTCGATCCCGGTGCCCGCATGAGAGCCGTCGCAGAACGGCTGATCTCCGGAGCGGCCACAGGCACACCACCAATAGGTACCCGGCTCGAGTTCCAGAACCAAAGGCAAGCGATCGGCGATCACGGGCTCCGGCATGTTCGGTCTCCTCTCTAGGGTTCCACGTCTCGGAGGTTGTCGAGTTCACGCTCGAACTCGGCCCTCAAGCGATCTCGTTCTCCCTCGTCGAGGAACGAGTGCGAGATCGCTCCGATGGAGAGCTCACCCAACATTCCAGCTCCGAGACCAAAAGTATCTCCCACCAGAGCGTACTCGTGCGAGAGCGTGGTGTCGAACATCGGCGGATCGTCCGAGTTGATCGACAGGTCGACGCCGGCGTCCAGCAGGCGGACGATCGGGTGCTCTTCCAGGCTCGGTGCGTTGCCGAGGGCGACGTTCGAGCTCGGGCAGACCTCGAGCGGTGGACCGTCGGACGCCAGCTGGGCCAAGAGCTCGGGATCTTCGACCGATCGGATTCCGTGTCCGAGGCGCTCCGGGCGAGCGACCTCGAGCGCCTCGCGCACCGACTCGGGTCCCTCCTGTTCGCCGGCGTGTGCGACGCAGTGGAGGCCCTCGGTTCGTGCGACCTCGAAGTGCTCGCGAAACTGGATCGACGGGAAGCTCTCGATGCCGGCGAGCCCGAGGGCGATGACGCCTCGCGATCGGTGTTCCAGAGCCCACTCGAGCGTCACGTCGGCCCACTGGGGCTCGAGATTGCGCACGATGTCGGGAATCAGGCGAATGCGCGTACCGAGCTTCTTCTCCGCCTCCTCGATCGATTCCCAGAGCGCGTGCCCAACCTCTTGGGCGTTTGCCCCCTGGCGGACCTGCGTCGCAATCGTGAAGTGCACCTCGGAGTACTTCACGTTCTGGCGTGCCTGCTCGTTGGCGAACTCGGTGAGAACGAGCTGGAAGTCCTCGGGGTCGCGCAGGCACTCTGAGCAGGTCACGTAGATGTCGACAAAGTGCTCGAACGTCTCGAAGCGGTACCACTGCCGGAGGCCGTCGACGGTATCGGCCGGCAGGCTCACCCGGCGTCGGCGCGCCAGCTCGAGCAACGTCTCCGGTCGGATCGACCCCTCGAGATGTACGTGCAGCTCGACCTTGGGCATCGCCTCGGCGAACCGAAGCAGCCGCGCGTCGACCGGACTAGGACGATTCACCGGCGGCGGCTCGGGCCGCGGCCAAGCGACGTAGAATCGGGCCGGGGACCAACCCCTCGAGGTTTCCGCCCAGGAAGAAGACCTCTTTCACCAGGCGGCTCGAGACGTAGCTGAACTCCTCCTTCGCGGCCATGAAGACGGTCTCGATCTGATCGCTGAGACGTCGGTTCATGAGCGCCATCTGGAACTCGTACTCGAAGTCCGAGACGGCTCGCAGTCCGCGCACCACGACATTTGCGTCGACCTCGCGCACGAAGTCGACCAGCAGGCCGGAGAAGCTCTCGACCCGGCAGTCCTCGTAGTCCTCGAGCAGTTCGCTGATCATCTCGACGCGTTCTCGAACGCCGAAGAGTGGCTTCTTCTCGTCGTTGCGCAGCACGGCGACAACGACCTCGTCGAAGATCGGTCGACACCGTTCGATGATGTCGAGATGTCCGTTGTGGATGGGATCGAAGGAACCGGGATAGACGGCGATCTTCATCTCGCTACTTGGTTCAGGTCGTACGTCACCACGTTGAACGCAGCGTCGGTCAGCCTCAGCAATACCAGTCGCGCGCTGCTCGGGGCTTCGACGGAAAGTGTCTCACGAACGCCATCGAGCATACCGTCTTCGGGCTCGAGCAAGCGCCACTCGCCGGCGTCGACGCTGACCTCGGCCCGTCGCAGCGGGCTCATCGCGTCGCCGGCGACGACGCGGAACCCGGCGTTCCCTCGCGAGACTTCGCCGAGGGTCGGCGGCGTGTGATCGACCGTCACCGGTTCACTCACCCGCTCGGCCGACAGCGGCTCTTCGAGCTCGTCCTCTTCACGATCGAAGGCGCGCAAGCGGAACCGATAGACCCCATCGGGAAGCACCGTCGCATCGAAACTGTAGCTGTCGCTGTCGAGTTCCTCAGCCATCGGCAACCAGCCGTCAGCCCCCTCGGCCCGAAACGCGAGCTCGTAGCGAAGCGCGTCCCCATTCGGGTCCTCGACCTCCCAGGTGAGGGTGCGGAAGCCCTTCTTCCAGAGGTTCTTCCGCCGGCGCTCCTCCCGCTTGGTGCTCGCACGGAGGCCGGTGAAGATGCCGTCCCGGTTCGGGTGTGCCGGCTCGTAGACCTGGTTCGCCGGATTGAAGCCTCCCGGCACCACGATCTCACCCGGCGACAACACGCCGAGCTCGGTCACCCGCGGCGGCAGGTTGAGCTGGCGGTAGGAAATGTCGACACCGCCCAGCACCGGCGATGCCCCCCCGTCGGCGGTGAACTCGGCGCGCCACTG
This sequence comes from Candidatus Multivoradales bacterium, assembly GCA_965212505.1. Taxonomy (GTDB): domain Bacteria; phylum Acidobacteriota; class Thermoanaerobaculia; order Multivoradales; family JAHEKO01; genus JAHEKO01. Next base: position 1,248,589 of record OZ243123.1, on the reverse strand, counting down.
GACGTACCGGCCCGGCGGCACCTCGGAGAGCGGGATCTCGCGACCCGACCTCGCGGCCGTCCACTCCGACCAGGTTCGGTCGGGCCGAGAGCTGGCGCCGCTCCGCGCGGAGATTCTGAGCTCACCTCCCGACAGGTCGCCACGCCACCGTAGCGAACCGAAGCGCGCGATCTCCTGGGCATCGAGCGCTGGGCTGGTGTAGGTGCCCACCGACTCGCTCTCGTTCGAAATGCGGTAGAAGGCGGCCGCGTTTGTGGTCGCAAACGCCGGTCCTGGATCGTCGTCCAGGAGCTCGACTAGTTGGCGCTCCTCGACGTCCTTCTCGAGTACGCGCTGACCGTTGCGCCAGCTGAAGAGCTTGCCGTCGAGGCCGGTACCGATCCAGAGACGATCGCGCCCCCAGAGAATCGAGTAGACCGTCTCCTCCTCGAACTGGGTCGCGTCGCGCACCATGCCGTCCGGGCTCACGCGTACCACCAGAGACCGGGGCCCGCTAAAACCACGGGGGCGTGAACCGGTGGTCTCCTGCCCTTCGCCAGAGGTCTGGCTCACGGTGACCCGGACATTGCCGCCGTCCTGCTGCTGGCCGTTCTGTCCGTTCCGGCGGTTGAGGTCCATGAGGCTGGCTTCGGAGGCGAGCAGCGCGGCGTACGCCTCCCCCCGCTCGCCGACCGCAAAGTCGACGACCTCGGGATGCTCAGCGTCGTACAGGGTGCGAGCCTTTCCGTCAGGTGAGATGCGCACGATCAGCCCCTCACCGGCGGTGCCGGCCAGGACGTCGCCATTCGGCAGCACGGCTAGCGAGCGGATGTGCGTGTCGTCGGAGTCGAACAGCACCTCGGCCTCGCCGTTGCGCTTCACCCGATAGAGACGTCCCTCCGTTCCGGTGCCGACGAGCAGGGAGCCGTCGGCGGCACGTGCGATCGCCCAGATGTAGGTCTCCTCCGGGTCGAATACAACCTCGGCCGCATCGCCATCAAAGCGGTAGACCTTGCCATCGGGCGAAGAGCCTGCGAACACGGTCCCGTCGGGGTCAGCCCAGACCGCGAAGACCTCGGTCTCCTCGGTCTCGAACAGACGGCTCGCGGAGCCCTCGCGGTCGACGTGGAAGACCGCACCGGAGTTGCCGGTGCCAAACACCCAACCCCCGGGGTAGGTCGCTCCGCTGAACAGGAACGGCTCGGGGAACTCCGAGATCCGGCGCCCCCGATTGGCGAGTGAGAGGTTGCCGAGCGGGTCGACGGCGAGGCCGTCGAGAGTCCCGGCGAGGAAATCGTCTCGCGACTGGACTTGGAAGAAGCTCGCCTCCGAAAATGCCGGCCAGGCCGGGACGAGGGCGAGCAGGCAAAGCTGGGTCGCGACCGCGATTCTGCGTCTCAATCAGACCTCCCATTGTTCCCCGACGAGCCCTGCCCGCCGGTCCAAGGCACCTCTCGCTCGACCTGCACGTCCACCCGAAGCAGTCCGACCAGGGGGCGGTCGAGCTCGACCCCTGGGGCCTCGACCACCGCAATGTTGAGCGGCCGTGCGTCGGCGCTCGGTGCCGCGCCCCAGAGTGAGCGAACCGAGCCCGGCAAACGCGGCATCACCGAACCCGACACCGCCAGTCCAGCTCCTGGGAACATGCCGATCGCACGGAGTTCCTTGCGCGAGTGCAGCCCCGCCAGTAGGTCGAGCGCCTGCCGGAGGTTGGACGGGTCGGCGGCCTCGAGAGAGAGTCGCGCCGCGTCGATGTTGACGCCGTCGCCGATCAGCAGCGAGAAACGGCCCGCCGGAAGATCGGTCGGCAGATCGACGGTGAGCGTCCGCCGGAACGTCTCTCCCCGATATCCCTCCAGGTCGACTTCGAGCTCGAGCGACTCGCCGGGGCGGACTCGAGTGCGCGAGGCGTGCGCAGCGACCAGCTGGGCGGCGCGACGCTCGGGATTCCAGCCGATGTCGACCTCGATGCCCCGGAGGTCGATCTCTTCGAAACGGTTCTGTTGCAGGAAGCCGGTGATGGCGAAGAGATGCAACGCCATCTCCAGACCGGCCCCTGGACCGTCGAAGCTCTGGACCACGTCCAGCGTTCCGTTCTCCCCGAGGTCGAAGTGCGCCTCGACGTCGATCGACTCACTCCCGACGGCTTCCGGATCGACCTCGAGAGAACCGAGCAGCGAGATCGCCAGCAGCGTCCCAGAGAGGTCGGGTAGCGCCGCGAGCCGCACATTCACGTCGCGCGGCTCACGCCCTCGCAAGCCGATCCGCACCGGCAGCATGGGTGCCACCTCGCCGATCTCGCCCCGGAAACCGACGGAGTGATCGAAGTCGAACGCGCCGACGATCGGGCCGATGTTCGCGACCTTGAAAGAGCTGAACTGACTCGAGATCACCGTCACCACCTCGGAGGTCGCCATCGGCAGATTCAGGGGTCCGACGCCGAGGAAGGCATGGCCGAAGGCGAGCACGCTCGAGTCGGCGCGATCGGTGACCGTTCCGGTGGCAGCGATGCTCTGGTCTCCGGCGACGAGCACGCCCGAGACCGAGCTGCCAGGGGCGAGCTCACCGCCGACGGAGGTCGATACGCCGCTGCCGGAGGTACCGAGTTCGCCGAGGGCGGTGCTCAACAGACGCCGGCTCTCGGAGCCGAAGCCCGAGGCGAGCCACTGGACACCGGGCTTCGCCCCACCCACGGGCTCGGGGCGAAGGCGAGAGAGCGTCTCGAGGAGACGCGACTCGTCGAGGCTTCCGTCGACCAGGCTCTCGAACGCGAACGGCTGACCACCGGTCGCCACACTCGAGCCCTGGCGATGCGCGCCGAGAAGCTCGCGCATCGACTCGATCGGAGTGATGCCGCCAACCGGCCGCTTCGAGAACGGCCAAGAGAACGAGACCGCGCCGATCAGCTTGCCGTCGATGTAGACCGGGCTGCCGCTCATGCCGGCGATCACTCCGGTCTCCTCGAGCCCCTGCCCCGAGAACTCGGCGAGGATGAAGCTCTGGTCGGGCTGAACGTTTCGCCAGACGCCGATCACCTCGAACTCGAATCTCTCGGGCTCCGAACCTTGGAAGACCGACAGTCCGTAGCCGCGCTGGCCGCGCTCGACCTCCTCGAGCGGCAGGATCGGCCCCTGAGCTCTCGCGTTCGCGGAGAGCACCAGGCCGAAGACGACCACCCAGCTGCACAGAGTCTTATGCATTCCGTATCCGTCCTCTCAGCGTGCGCCTCGGGGAGCGTCCTCCACAGAGATTTCCACAGAAGATGCGGAAAACGAAATCAACTGGTCCACAGGAAACGCCCCTTCTCGAAGTACGTGCGGAATCCCCTCTCGCCACTCGACCAGAGTCGAGGGAGGCCCGCCGCCGAGGACACCTCCGTCGACAATCATCGCGTCCGCGCCCGCGAGGAGGTCTTCGAGCTCAGCGAGGTCGAGAATCGGTGGCTCCCCGCTGCGGTTCGCGCTCGTGGCACTCAGCCCTCGACCGAGCCCCTCCAAGAGCTCGCGCAGGACCGCGTGCTCCGGAATGCGGAAGGCGAGCCTGCCCGTGCCCGCCGCAGCCGGTGCGTCGCCCTCGACCGGAAGCAGCACGCTCAGTGGTGCCGGCCAGAGGCGTTCGAGCTCCGCGCTGAGCGGTTCGACGAGGTGAGCTCCGAGTGCGTAAATCTGTTCCATCTTCGCAACCACCACCGGAAGCGGTTTGTCCGCCGGCCGGTGCTTGATGGCGAATACGGCATTCACGGCCTCGCGGTTCTCGGGATCGACCGCCAGGCCGTAGCTCGACTCGGTCGGGATCGCGAGAACTCCGCCCCGCTCGACCAGTTCGCGGAGTGGTCCGAGCGGCTCTCCGGGCCGCCAGACCGAGCTCAACGGCCTTGTCCCGCAACCGTGATGAGTTCTTCGGCGTGCGAACGCGACAGCTCGGTGACCTCGGTACCGGCGAGCATCCGTGCCACCTCGTGCACCCGCCCTTCGTCGTCCAGAGTCTGAACGATCATGTGCGTGCGGCCGTCCTCGACCGTCTTGCTGACCTTGAAGTGCTGATCTCCGTAGCTCGCTACCTGGGGAAGGTGCGTGACGACCAGCACCTGCTCGGAAGCGGAGAGCCGCTGGAGTTTGCGCCCCAAGGCCGCCGCTTCGGCGCCTCCCACACCAGCGTCGACCTCGTCGAAGACGAGCGTTGGCCCGGCGTCCGACCGATCGCCTCGGGTGGCCAGCTGCAACGCCAGGTAGACCCGCGACAGTTCGCCGCCCGATGCCACCCTCGCCAGCGGCTGCCGCTCCTCGCCGGGATTGGCCGTCAGCTCGAAGACCACCTGGTCGATGCCCGCGGCCGAGAACTCGATCGGATCGTTGTCGACCACCAACGGACTCGACGAGCGCCGCTCCCGGCCGAGGCCGACGTGGAAGACGGCACGGCCCATGGCCAGGTCGGCGAGCTCGCCATGGACCCGCTCCTCGAGAGTCGACGCCCACTCGGCACGAGCCGAGGAGAGTCCGAGCGCGACCTCGAGGTAGCGCTCGAGCGCCTGCCCGACCTCGCTCTCGAGCGCTTCGCGCGCCTCGTCGTCGAGCTCCAGGCCGTCGAGCTCTTCGCCCACCGCGCGGCGTCGCTCCAGGATGTCGTTCACCGTCGTGCCGTACTTCCGACTCAAGCGCTCCACCGTCGCCAGTCGATCTTCGATCACGTCGAGCCGCGCGGGATCGGCCTCGACGCCCCGAAGTGCGTTGCGCAGGCCATGGGTCAGCTCGTCCAGTCGGATGCGGAGCTCGTTGAGCTCCGAGACCCAAGCCGGCGCCTCGGCCACCCACTCCGCCACCTCCTGGAGGGAGCGCTCGGCGCGATGGAGCCGTTCCGACGCTGCGCCCTCCTCGTCGAGAAGTAGCTCGAGGGAACCTCCGACCGCTCGGGTGATCACCTCGCTGTTGCGCAGAAGGTCTCGCTCGCGCTTGAGCCGTTCGTCCTCTTCGGGCTCGAGTCGCGCGTCGTCGATCTCGCCCGCCTGGAAGCGCAAGAGGTCGATCCGCTCGAGTCGCGCCCGCTGGTCGCCGCGATGGGCGCGCAGGCGTGCATCGAGCTTGCGATGGTTCTGCTCCGCCGCCGCGGTCGCCGCCAGGAGATCGAGAGCTGCGTCACCCTCGGTGCGATCGAGCAGCATGCGCTGAAGCTCCGGATCGGCCAGCCCCAACTCCTCGTGCTGGGCGTGGATGCGAAGGAGATAGGGAGCCAGCTCCGAGAGTAGGCGCAGAGTCACCGGCTGGTCGTTCACGTAGACCCGGTTGCGCCCGGCGCGATTGATCTCACGGCGGATGACGATCTCTCCATCGTCCGCTGAGACCCCCGCGCCGTCGAGAAGGTTCCGCCAACCTTCGCCCTCCGCCTCGAAGGCACCTGTCACCAGCATCGAGTCGGCGCCGGTGCGGATCAGTTCGCTCGAGGCCCGCGCCCCCGTCAGAAGCGCTAGTGAGTCGACGACCAGCGACTTCCCTGCGCCGGTCTCGCCAGTGAGCACGTTGAGGCCCGAGTCGAAGCGCACCGAGGCCTCAGAGAGGACCGCCAGGTTGCGCACATAGAGATCTCGGAGCACTCGGAAGACTCGGCGTCAGTTTCCCCGCCCTAGGGGTTGTAGGCGGTCGCCACGAACTCGGGGTCTTCCTGAAGCTCACGTTCGAAGACCAGAAAGTCGTAGTAGCCACAGCGCTTCATGCCGGGGAAGTCACGGCAGATGCCAGGGCGAGCGTCGTAGATGGTGCACTGCCGGGTCTCCTGGTCGAGGAACCGGCAGACCGAGCCGTAGACCTCGTCGCGACGATGGCGCAAAACCCGTTCGCCCTTCTCGGCGCCCTTCTTGGTGAATTTCGCACGTGCCTTGTCGACGCCGAGGCCGTGATGTCTCGCCAGCCTCTTGATGTCCTTCTTCGTCACGCCGATGTGTTCGTACGAACAGCAGTACGCCGGGCACTGGTCGCAGTCGTACTTGAATTTCGACTTCTTCCCCATCGCGTTGGATTCTAACCCTCCAAGACGTTGGACGAAGGCTGCTTCTCTCGAATGCTCCGGCGGCCCGGTCGCGCCAAGCGGCCGGTATGGCTCTTGCGTTCCAACCGTCACAGAGTGACTCGCCAAGTCAGCCTTTTCGTGGTCCTCCTGCTCTGCGGCTTGCTACCCGTCTCAGCCTCGTCGGAGGTCGACCCGTGTGATGCACCAGGCAGCGAGGAAAGCGCACGGCGCGTCATCGTGCACGTCGAGGATCATGCCGGAAAGCCCGTTCGAGAGGCGGCGGTCTCGCTCACCCGCAACTGGCGAGCCTGCGACGGATGCAAAACGCGCGAGAACGGCAGCTGCCTTCTCCTCGGCGTGCCAACCGATCTGGAGTACACCGTCAGCATCTACCATCCGACGGCGACTCACAGATCCTACGAAGGAAGCTACTCCGTCCGCGAGAACGGACCGCAGCCACGCTGGACACTCTCGAAGCCACCGTGGCTCTTCGTGACGGCGCGCGGACGGGTCGTGGGGCCAGACAACCGGCCACTTGGCGGCGTCGAGGTCGAGCTCGGAGAGGCGCTCGACCGGGGCCACCAGAAGCGGTTCCGTGCCCGCACAGACGGGGAGGGCCGCTTCGAGGTGGACGGAGTTCCGGAAGGCGCCTACTGGGTGGTGCCCAAAGTGGAAGGTGCTGCTCGTGCGCTGACCTACACTCGAATCGGCCCCGACCAACCCGAGGTCCTCGTGGAAGTCGTCCCTGGAGCGACGATTATCGGCACGCTGCCCGATGTCTCGATCGTTCCTCGATCGGTTCTCGAGATCGCCTACTCGAACCCGGACGAAGAGCTCGCCACCTTCGAACCGCTGATCACCCTCCACGCTCCGAATGAGCCCAGCGCTGGCGCGACACACATCACGGGCCGGGACTTCCGCGTCGAGGCCGTGCCCCCTGGGCACTGGATTCTCTACTTCTCGCAGACGAGTTCCGAGAAGGGCTCACAGACCGCGCGAGCCAAGATCGCCGTAGGCCCGTTCGACCGAGAGCTCTACGTAGACCTCCAGCTCGACCGCGAGCACACCCGCTCCCGACTTCGAGGCCGGGTCGTCGACGCGGTCTCCGGCGAAGGGATACCCGGCGTCGCCGTGTTCTACCCGCAGGGTAAGTGGGCTCCCCCCATCTTGTCGGACGCTGACGGTCGGTTCGAAAGCGAGGGGCGTCTGGACATTCCGCGCGAGTTCGATGTGGACCACGCAGGCTACGCCACCCAACGCGTCGAGGTCCAAACCGGTCGACCGCTCGACATCGAGCTCAGTCCCTCGCCGGGACTCCTCTACGACGTGAGCTGGTACGACGCTGCGGAGCTCCACACCGTCGACCTAGCTCTCGAAGACGACTCCGGCGAGAGAACCCGTCTCGATCGCCAAGAACCCACGGGGTATTGGCTCGGGGCACCGGCGGGCAGCTACACCTTCGTCGTCGAGCACTGGTTCGGAGTCGTTCGAACACCGGTACGCATCCCGGGGCCGCCCGCGTCGGTGACTCTGCCGGCGTCCGGCTCCATCCGGCTGCGAGTCCCAGACCTCGAAGTCCGCTACGGCGACAACCCCAACTGGCTCCGAGGGGCTCGCGCTGTGGCGACGCCTCTGGAGACGGAGCGCGACGCGGAGACGCTGGTCGTGCCCGAGCCCTACGTCATGCGGGGCTTAGCACCCGGCCGCTGGCGGATCGAAGTCGTCGCCGCCGACGGTCGCTCTTGGACCGAGGAGGTCGAGGTGCGAAACCGTCGATGGGAAGAGGTCTACTTCTTCTAGGCGGCCGTGGTGCCGAAAACTCGTGCTGACTCTGTGTCGAAGGTAGAAACGATCTTCGGACTCCGCTGGGTTCTCGCACTGCTGGCAGTCGCACATGCGCTGCAGCCGGTACTCATGGCGGGCACGGTAGAGATTCGTGGCTACGTTCTCCGCCAAGAGGAGCCGGTCCAGGGCGCGGTCATTCGCGTCCTCGCCGCCGACCGCAGAAGCGGCCTCTCGATCGAAGCGGCGCGAGCAAGGAGCGACGGGCTCGGACACTTTGTCGTTCATGCTCCCTGGGACCGAGAAGAGGGCGCGCCAAGAGGACGCCTGCTCGAAGTGAGCGACGGAGATACGCCTCCCCGGGCGCTCGACCTCTCCAAGCATTACTTTGTGGGGCCTGGCGCAAACGCTCATGTAGGGGCGGTACACCTCGATCGGGGCGTTCGACTCGAAGGGACCATCGACGCCATGCCAGGAGGAGAAGCTGGTCCGTCACGACTCGTGCTCTGGCGAGAGGACGTCGATCGTCCGGCTGCCCGGGTTCACCTCACCCAACAGACAGCGTCGCGCACTGCGTACGCGCTTCCAGGAGTCGACCCAGGCAGCTACTTCCTCGGGATCGAGCGCTCCGACGGAGTCGTGGAGCGTCTCGGCGGGGTCGTCGCGAGCGCCTCATCCCGACCGCGCACCTGGCGAGCCAGCTCCGTCGCTCATGCGACAGGCAGAGTCGTCGGCAGCTCGGGGACACCGCTCGTCGGCGCGACTGTGCGGGCACTGGCTCCCGCGCCCGTCGGAGCCCCTGCAAGATGGCTGGAACCGAGCTCCGTTCAGACGGACTCCGATGGACGCTTTGTCGCTCCCTACCCCCGTCACCGCGCATGGATCCTCGAAGTCGAGCGCCCCGGCTATCTCACCCACCGGAGAACTTTCGCTCGGCTGCCAGCGCGCAGAGGCTACGACGAAGTCCTCGTGCGTTTGCACTCGAGTGCCCTCATCCGAGGGATCGTCTTCGATGTCGAGGATCCAGAACTCACTTCGGAGGTCCGAAACGCAAGGGTGAACGTTGTGCCACTCAGCGGAGCCACCCATGATCCAGTCACCGTGACCACCGATTCGGACGGTGAGTTCGTCTCGCCGCTCCTCGCGCCAGGGAGCTATCGCGCGACGATCTCAGCGGAAGGATACGAAGCTAGCGAGCGCATTGTCTCGGTGCCGGAAGGAGCGACCGAAGCCCCATGGCAGCGATTCGAACTCGAGCCGCAAGGAACGGCTACCCTCCGGATCGAGGTCGCGACATGCGGAGGGAGCGTGCCCTTGAGTAACGCCAGGGTCCGCGTGAAGACGGACGGCGAGAGATACCCGCGGGACGCGATTCTGGACGAGCGCGGTCGTGCGAGGCTGCCTGGCACGCCAGTGGATCGTGAACTCTCGGCCTGGGTGATCCATCCGTGGCATGAACCTTTACGGCTCGACATGGGACACCGGATCGACCGCGATGGGAGCACCCTCCAAATCGAGCTGCCCGAGCCACCGTGGCGACTCGCGCAGGCCGCCGGCCGAGTGTTCGACGCCGAGGGCGCACCGGTGGCAGGCGCGCGCATCGAAGCATTCCCTATCAACCAACACGCCGGACTTGCCTACTACGCGGTCACAGACCCAAAAGGCCGTTTCTGGGTCGGCCCCATGCCCGAAGGCGCCTACTGGGTGAAGACGGACGCCGTAGGCTATGCCCAAAGCGTCTCCGGCCTCAGGGTCAAGCCGACTGCACCTCTGCACGAGGTCACCGTACACAAGGGCGCAACCATCACCGGCGAGCTACTCGGAGCGACGCCTGACGTTGGCTGGAGGGTTTTCGCCCATCGCCTGGGCGACAACGAAACCGCACGAGCGTGGAAGATGGCTCTCTCGATGCGTGGCTACCCATCCGACTCGAAGTTCGGGCGGATCGTCGAAGGCGCCTACGTCGTCGAAGGAGTGCCCCCTGGGCGCTGGGTCATCGTCGCGGAGACTGGCGAGGGAGCCGAGCGAGAAGAGTACCGAGCCGAGCTCGAGCTCACTACGACCGATCGCTCATCAGGCATCGACCTGAAGCCGCACAGGGTGCCATCGAAGGACGGCCTTCTCCCCTTTGTCGGCCGCGTCATCGATGCGCAGACCGGAGCCGGCCTGCCGAATGTAGGCATCCGCGTTGGCGGGCTCGCCTACTACCCGAGGGGGGGGCTCTTCACACCACGCAACCGCTCGGCCGACAGCGGTGGCTTCAGCGTGCCAAACGAGATCGGCCTCCCGGCCCGGCTGCTCTTCCACCTGCCGGGGTACACGATGGGCGAACACCTGGTGACCGAAGAGTCTCAAGTCGACGAAATCGAGGTCGTGCTTCAGCCAACCCCCGGTATCGACTATCAGGTTGAATGGGTCGATGGACAGACACCTCATTTGCGTGGCCTCACGTTGCTCGCAACCGACGGCAGGCGCCTCGACTATGTGGAACGCAGCCCTCCAACTCCGGATGGCTATTGGGCGAGCGCTCCTCCAGGGCACTACATCCTCGAGGTAGAGCACTCGTTCGGCGTCGTCCGTACGCCAGTGGAGATCCCCGGGCCGAAGGTGGTCGTCGAGCTTCTGCCCACTGGCTCCGCGTTGCTACAGATCCCGGACCTCGAAATGGAAATGGGAAAAGGGTGGCTCGACGGGATGGCCGTGACCGCAACGCCACTGGGTGAACCGACCAACCGCGATCCGATCGTCGTCCACGAGCGGTACAACCTCAGCCTCGCACCCGGGCTTTGGCGGCTCAATGTCAAGGCTTCAGACGGCCGCTCTTGGACGACCGACGTGGTCATCCGCGATCGCGAGTTCTCGACTGCGTTCTTCCGCTAAGCCGACAGCCTAGCCCTGGCCGCCCGACCCTACTGACAGCGATCGATCAACGCCTGCACGTTGTGCACGGTGAAGTGATGCCCGGAGTCCACGGAGATGAAGTCGTTCTCCTTGAAGCTCACGATCACCTGGTTGACCCGCTCGCGCGAAGCGCCCACGAGGGAGGCGACGTCGGTCTGGGTCAGACGCAGCGGAATGCGCAGCGAGTCGTCGGTCGACGTCTCGCCGTAGCGCTGAGCAAAGGCGAGGAGCTGGCGGGCGACACGACCCCGGACATCGAGCGTCGAGAGCGCCTGGATCTGCTCGTTGGCGAGGCGCAGGCGCCGGCTCAACAGCTTGACCAGGTTGTAGCTCAAGGCGTTCATCGTCTTGAGGCAACGGTGGAACGACCCCCGATCCATCGACAGGCAGTGGCACTTCTCGAGGGTCAGCACGCTGGCCGAGCGGCCGGCGGTACCCACGAGCCCCATCTCGCCAAAGGTGTCGCTGGGCCCCAGGAACGCGAGAATCACCTCGGTGCCGTCGATCTGATCGACGTAGATCTTCACCGTGCCTTCCAGCAACAGGTAGACGACCTCGCCGCGTTGCGCCACGGTGATCACGTTGGTGCCGGCTGGAAAGACCTTCCGATGAAGGTCCTCGTTCAGAGTGGCAAGTTCGCCCCGGCTCAAACCTTCGAATAGCGGTAGCTGGGCTAGGACGTCGAGGTCCTCAACAGCGGGCATGCAGTTCTTCCCCCAGGTTCGTCAATGGACGAGGGGAATTCTATATCAGGCGAGGCGCTGATAAAGATTTGACAGACACATCGGCGGAACCGGGCTAGATTGGCCTCGATGAGCCGCTTCGAGCTGCGCCTCCTGGGGGGCTTCGACGCGCGCCTCGACGGCATCGACCTCAACGGGTTCGAGTCGCAGAAGGCGCGCGCTCTGCTCGCCTATCTGGCGTTGCAGAAAGAACGTCCCGTCGAACGGCGGCTGCTGGCCGGGCTCTTCTGGTCGGAGCGCTCCGAGGTCTCGGCACGCCGCAACCTGCGTCAGGCCCTCCACAACATCCGCGGCGTCTTCAGCAAGGCGCTCGACCTGCCTCCGGTCTTCTCCGGAACCCGCACCACCGTGCAGCTGCACCCCGAGTTCGAGTGCTGGGTGGACGTGGAGGCATTCCGCAAGTCGGTCGACGATGGGCTGGCCGAAGACGACGATGTCTCGACGCTGGCCGCCGCGGCGCGCCTCTACGCGGGCGACCTGCTCGCCGGTTTCACCCTCGAAGGCTGCCCGGTCTTCGACGAGTGGCTCTCCGAGGAGCAGGGCGAGCTCCGTCGGCGAGTTGTCGCCGCCTACCGCAAGCTCGTGAGGGACGCCCTCGAGTCGGGTAACCACCGGCTCGGCATCGACTACGCGCACCGACTCCTGACCTTCGACCCGGCATCCGAAGAGGCCCACCGCGAGCTGATGCGCCTCTACTCCGCCTCCGGGCGTTACAGCCGTGCTCTGAGTCAGTACAAGCACCTGCAGGAGCTCCTTGCGACCGAGCTCGGTGTCGAGCCGATGCCCGAGACGGTCGCCCTTTACGAAGAGCTGCTCGAAGAGCGAACCAACGGCGCCGGCGACCCGTACGAGGAGAGTCCGGTCGGACCGGTTCTACCCCTCGAGGGGCGTGCGGCCGAGCTCCGCCGCCTCCGCGTGCACTGGCAGGAGGCCCGCGACGGTCACGGTAGTTTGACGCTCCTGGTCGGCGACGACGGTATCGGCAAGACGCGCCTGGCGCGCTCCTTCCTGGCGCAGATCGCTTCCGAGGGAGACGTGGCCATCCGCTCCGTCCACCTCACACCGCCGGGCGGGGAGAGCGCAACGCATGCCGTTCGACGTCTGGTCGACGGTCCTACCGAAGCCGGCAAGGCTACCGCCCTGTTCATCGACGACCTGCAGTGGTGCTCAGAGGACGACAGCGAAGCGCTCCTGCGCCTCGTGCAGCGAATCTACGGCCAGCCGGTCTGGGTGCTCGCCTGCTGCCGCTCGGGCGCCGACCTCTCGCCGCTCCATCGGACCGAGGGCACGGTTCAACATCTCGCCCTCGACCGGCTGCACTCGCGCGCCGTCCACTCGATCTGCAACGGCCTGCTCGATCTCGCCGACGCTCAGCGCCTGTCGCGCTACGTGGCGAGCTGGAGCGGTGGCAGCCCACTCGCGATCGCCGAGCTGATCCACTACCTGTGGGACGTCGGCGCCCTGGTCGCGCAGCCCAACGGCGGTTGGACGCTCGATCGCGATCTCCCCCGCCGACCCGCCGACTTCGGAGCTCTCGTCCAGGAGCGCCTCTCGCTCCTGCCGAGATCCGCACGACGCCTACTGGTGCTCGCCGCCGTCATGGGCGCGCGCTTCGACCGCGCCGCCCTGGTCGAGGCCGAGGAGGAACATCCGGCGGTGGTCGACGCCTGCCTCGAGGTCCTGTTCGACCGTTGGCTGATCCGCTGGGCTGATGCCCCCTGGAGCCGCGACCGACCGGCGCCCGATGTCGAGCGATGGAATCGAGGCCACCGCGAGGGCGCCTTCGAGTTTGCCCACGAGCGCCTCCGCTGGGCGGTCCTGTCGACGCTCGACCCCGGCCGGGCGCGGGCGATCCGCCGCCAGCTGCGCGCGCTGCGGTCGCCGACGACGCTGCCCGACCAGGTCGAGGGATCCGGCCTCAGCTGATTCCCAGCGTGGCGCGAATCACGTGCTTCGCAACTTCCGGATTCTCGCGCAGACGCCGGGTCGAGTAGGCGTACCAATCGCGACCGTAGGGCACGTAGACGCGCAGGCGATGGCCGGCGTCGAGCAGAATCTGCCGTAGCTCTTCGTCGACACCCAGGAGCATCTGAAACTCGTAACGATCGGTCGGCACCTGGTAGCGGTCGATCAGTTCGGCGGCCGAGCAGACGAGGTACTCGTCGTGGGTGGCGATTCCGACGTAGACGCCGTTGCGGAAGATCTTGTCCAGCGCCCGCATGAAGTTGAGACGCACCGTCTCGTAGCCCTTCCACGCCGTCGTCCGCGGCTCGATGTAGATGCCCTTGCACAAGCGGACGTTGGCGCCCTCTTCCGGCATGTCGCCGATGTCGGCGAGCGTGCGGCGCATGTAGGCCTGGAAGACGACACCCAGGTTGCCGTATTTCGGCTGCAGCTCGTGGTAGATGCGCAGCGTGGCATCGGTGGTCGTCCGATCCTCCATGTCGATGCGGAGGAAGTTGTCGAATCGCTTGGCGGTCTCCGCCAGACGCGCAACGTTGTCTCGGCAGAACCCCTCGTCGATCTCGAGCCCGAGCATGGTGAGCTTAATCGACACGTTCGCGTCGAGCCCGTGCTCCTCGATCGCTTCGTAGAGCCGCGTGTACTCCGCGACAGCGGCCTCGGCCTTCTCGCGTTCGAAGACCTCCTCCCCGAGCAGATCGAGGGTTGCCATCGCGCCCTGGGCGTTGAGCGCCGTGACCTCGGCGATGGCGTCGTCACGCGTCTCGCCCGCAACGTAGCGACTTGCCACGCGGCCCACGAGGAACTTGGGGACCAGCGGGAGCGTGAGGACGATGAAGCGGCTGAAGAGGCTCAAGGCGCAGATTCTAACTCTACAAACCGAGCGTTCAACGAACTCGCGTCCTATGCCGGAGGCGTCGCCTCAGCACCGTCCGTCGTCTCGAGCAGCGGCTCGTCGACAACCCAGCGTACCGACTTCGAGCAGGGGCAGACGCCGCCGACGCGCCGCAGGTCCGGCATCGCACGCACGGCGTCCTTGAGCTCGATCTCGTTCGAGTGCACCTTGCGCAGCACCTCGAGGTAGTGCTCGAAGTCGCGTCCGGCGCGGTACGAATCGGGCAGCGCCTTCTTGAGGTGCGCGGCGTAGGCCTCGACATCGTCGTAGGTCTCGCCCTCCCACCCCGTGAGCTCGAACGCGGGTACGCCGCGACGGCGGAAGAAGTTCGGATGCGGTGCGTGCACCAGGTCGGCCCAGGCGATGCTCTCGACCGGTTTCCGCTCGCGCAGCACCTCGTCGAGAATCTCGTGCGCCCGGCTCGAAGAGATCTCGGGCAGGCGGGCACGGATGAACCGGAGGTTGATCCCCTCGATCAGGTTCTCAACCTCCTTGTAATACTGCTCCTGGGCCTCGGCGTTTTTCATCGGCTTGAGCCCGAACTTGACGTTCGTGCCACCGCCGCGCTCGTCGCCGAACATCTCGAGGCCGCGCGGCAACCACTTGTTGAGCGCCTTCTGGATGTCCTCCGAGGTGACGTACACCGAGCCCTTGGCGGCCTTCTCCATCCACCGACGCAGAGGAATCGTGCCGGCGAGGAGGTGGAACGCCTCTTCGCGCAGCATCTCGGGCATGCTCTCCGCCATCGGCTTGTAGGCACTGACCTTCTGCATCGCGAGCTGGTACTTGCCCACCCGATCGATCAGGGCGCAGAAGGTCGCGTTGTCGACAAACGAGTCGAAGTCGATGTTGAAGGCGCCCAGAATGTGGGAGCCGGTGCGCATCGAGAGGATCTCCTCGACCATGTCGGCGCTCGAGTCGTCCGAGAACTTCGACCAATCGTCGTCGCTCAACAGGTGCAGCATCTGGTAGCCGTGACGAAGCTCCTCCGCCATCATCCGGAGGATCCAGAACTGCTCCTCCTCGTCCTGCGCTCGCGAAAGAGTCAGTTGATGCTGCTGAATGGAGCCGAACTCGGTCGAGGCCTGCGCTTTGATCGCTCCGAGCAGGTGATGACCGGCGCCCTCCTCGAGATCCACAGCTTTCTGCGCCTTCGGCTGGCCAACCTTGGCGCCGCACTCGATCTCGTCGCACATGCCGAGCTCACGATAGGCGCAGAGCTCGTACGGACGGTCGTCGGGGAAGAACCGGTCCCAGTTCTCGGTCAAGAACTCGTAGTCCGGCAGGAAGGTCTCACGCCATTTGACGACGGCGTTGTGCAGGTGCTGAGGAATGTTGGTCTTGCGTGTTGCCATGTCTTCTCGGAGTCTTTTTCGTACAGGAGCGCCAAGCGGAGGCGCTAGAGAGTCTTGACGAAGGGGCGGAGTCCCGCCGGCTCGAATCCGAGCGCGGAGAAGAATCCTGCGATCCCCTCGGACTCTTCGTCGACCAGCGTGCGAACCGTGGTCGCGCCACGAGATCGGAAGTGCTCGAGCATCTGCTCGGCCAGTCGGCGGCCGACGGCCTGCCCGCGCTGATCTGGATCGACGCCCATGACCTCGATCCAGCCGGTCGGCTCTTCGAGCCCAAACTCGCCGGACCGCACCTCGCCGAGCATGAACCCCACCAGCTTGCCGTCGGCGATCGCTACCACCGGAGCTTCCGGATCGCGCCGCTGATAGTAGGTGATCCGGTGCTCCCAGACGTCTGGCCGATAGTTGCCGAGGATCTTCTCGTCGAGCTGAATAATGCCACTCAGATCGGTGTCTTCCAGGACGCGAATGTTGGTCTCGCCGGACATAGTCTCTTTGTCGATTCGCAATAGTTGGGTTGTGGCGGCCCGGCGCCAGGGCGCCCGGGGAACGAGACCTGATTGTAGCGAGCCCCCCGTCGGCCGGCAACGTCCAACGAGGCTGTAGCCGGCTACGCTGAAAGGTGGGGAGCCCTCAGCTAGAGTCCTCTCATGGCCTTCATCGAAACGAGTTCGCTGCTCCTTGCGCTCCTCACTGGTGCGGACGACGCGCGGACTGTCTCCACCCGCGAGCTGCTAGAGCAGGGAGTCGCTCTCCACGACCAGGGTCGATACCTCGAAGCGATCGAGACTTACGACCGCGCGCTCGAGTTGGAGCCCGACAACTGGCTCTTCCACTACGAAAAGGCACTCACCTGGTGGTCGGCGGGAAAGCCCAAGAGGTGTCTCGAGACCATCGAGCCCTGTCTGAAGACAGTACCGTCCGAAGGCATTGCCTTGGCTTACACCGTGGCCGGTAGCTGCACCGCCGCACTTGGCAAGCCGGACAAGGCGCTCAAGCTCTTCTCGAAGGGGCTGGCCCGGGCGCCGGGGAGCCACCAGCTCTACTTCAATCGCGGCGCGACCTTCCTCCAGAAGGGCAAGCTCGCCGACGCGGTGGTCGACGCGAAGCGAACCATTGAACTTCGGCCCGACTACACCTCCGCCTACAACCTCCTCGCGGCCGCGTGGGACCAGCAGGGTCTCCTCGTGCCCGGGATCGCGGTCCGGTTGAGGTTTCTGACGCTCGAATCCGAAGGCCCGCGGGCTCAGGCCGCTGCGCGCCGACTCGTCGAACTCCTCGTCGCCGGCGTCACCCCGCATGATGGCGGCGTGACCATCAGCATGAGCCCGAACGATTCCACCTCCGAGGGGGACTTCAAAGGCGCAAACTTCATGCGCGCTCTGCTGGCTGCGAGTCGAGGGATCGACGACCACGAAGGAGAGACGGACTTCGACTTCGTCCTCCGCGTGGCGCGCTCGACGCTCGCTCACACGAAGTCGCTGAACGATCCCGAAAGCGCGTTTGTCCGCAAGTGGTGCCTCGAGCCGATCTGGCGGGCGATCGATGCCGAGCTCTTCGACGCCCTCTTCTACCGTGCGACCAGCTCGGTCGGCATCGAGGGCGACCAGGAATGGGCAAGGGCCAACGCACCTAAGCTGGCCAGGCTCGAGCAATGGCTCGACGGCGATTCGCTTCGAGAGCCCTCGTAGCGGCTAGTTGTCGGCAAACGCCGGGTCCGATTCCGCTCCCGCTCGCGCCGTCCACTCAAGCGAGTAGTACTCGCCGCGATCCCGCGCCCACGGATCGAACACGTTGACCACGTGGTCGAACTCGCCCTGTAACTCGGGCAGTGCTCGCTCCAACACTCTCCTCATCGGCGAGATCGGGTCCTCGTGCCCGTTCGACATGACCGTGCGGCCATCCGCCGGGCCGTTGTTCACCACCCAGTCGTAGCCGAGGCTCGAGTAGAACTCCGGCCGGAAGCTCGAGGTGAAGAACCGATCGCTGAACAGCCGTCGTGAGGCGTTCAGGATGAAGACCACAAACTGGGTCTCGGAGATCGCGTAGCCATGAGGCCGGGTGAACTCGGCCAGCCAACCGACCACGGTGTCAACGTCTTCGACGTTGTCGACCATGCGGGCCGCGCCGCCGAAACAGTCGTCGACGTCGCCCTGAGCGGTCGAGATGATCTTGCTCGAATCGCACATGTGCTGGCCGTAGACCTCACGCAGGAGCTCGACCATCGCCTCCTGGTGCTGCCGCGCCCCGGAGCCCGCCGGGAGGCGCTGATCGACAAAGTCATCGAAGCTGGTCAGCTGGCGCAACCCGTATTGGCGCCTGAACTCGTTGAAGCGCGGAATGCCGCGCTGGCGGTCGCGCAGCACGTCGAGCGCTGCGATATCGATCATCTTGGTCGGACTCTCGAGTCGCTCCATCTTGAGGTTCTGAAGGAAACGACCATGGTTCTTGAGCGTCAGGAGGCCAAGCCGCTGGCGGCCCATGCTGAGCGCCCAGTTAGCGAGACCACCCTCGGTCATCGCCTGCGTAGCACCCGCGCGGAACGAGTCCACCACCGGCAGATTCGCTTGCACCGCGTTGGGCTCGTTCCAGTCGCGGAACTCCATCATGTCGGGCACCAGCGGGTGCAGCCGGTAGACCGTCGTGAACTCCTCGGGGAAGTTGAACGGCGAGCCGAAATGGTTGATGCCGCCGTTGACGCCCTCGACGTTGAGGGTGCCCTCGTCGGTGACATACGGCAGGTCGGAACCGATGCCGAAGATGCCCGGGCCCGAGGCGAAGACCGAGTAGAGCTGGTTCGCCCACTCTTCCTTGTGACTGTCGCGCGTCGCCTTGGCGATGCGATTCAACAGCTTGCCGAGGAACTCGTGCTTGCCGTCCTCGAGCAGGCCGCCCCAGTTGGAGTTCATCCCCTTGTAGAGCGGCTCGTTGTAGAGCAGCTGAGTCGTCCACTCGATGGTGTGAATCTTGGCGATCATCGCCGACACCACCAGCCGCCCAACCTCGAAGAGCTCGTCGTCGGTGACGTCGGCGTAGGCGATCGGTGCCGTCGGATCGGACGGGTCCCGGAGTCCGGAGTCGGCGTTCGGGTTCGCCGCTCCCGCCGCTCGGAAGGCGTCGACGAAGGCGTTGTGCTCGCGAGCGAAGACGTTGTGGTAGAAGCTCATGCCGATCGTGAAGTTGTCGGGGAAGCCGGTCGCCTCCTGACCGCGCCACGCCGGATGCATCGGGTCTCCGTCTTCGAGGAGCGGCAGGTAGCCCTGGGCTTCACCGTCTCCCGAGTGATCTCCGCGACGCACCATTTCGAGACGAGCCCGATCGGCCGGGTCGCGCTTCACCCGCTGGCGCGACACCTCGCTGTAGCCGTAGATCTGCGAACCGTCCCACCACGCGGTGTTGGTGTTCGCAAACGTACGGGGAGCTCGCTTCACGTACTCGGTGCCGTCTGCGCCTTGGAAGGTTCCTGGCGGGTCCGACTGCGCCACGAGCGGCTTCTCCATCTCGTCGTCCGGCCGGCAGCCGAGCTCTCTCGCTTCGTCGCTGGTGCACCCGACCTTCTCGTATTCGGCGGTGTTCACCCCCTCGTCCATGTGGGAGAACCAGTCGTGGGTCATGAACTGAATCCAGAAGGCGGCCAGCACGTTGAAAAAGGGCGCCTCCTGGTAGTCGCAGTTCCCCCCCGAGCCGTCTGCCGGGCCGTAGCCGTCGCCGCACGCCGCGGGGTCCGACTGATCGCGCGTGAAGAGCTTGCGACTCACGAGCTGCGGATCGGGCGTCATCAGATCGATCCGCCCGTCATGCCGGTTGGCGACGATCTCGTTCCAGCCCTCGTCGGGGAAGGTGGTCTCGAACTGCGTGTTGCGGGCGAAGAGCGTGCCGGCCGAGCCCATGAGCGGGTTGCGCATGTCGTTGCAGCTTCCGTCGATCGTTCGACCGCGGATCAGATCTCCGGTGCAGAGCTGCGGGCCATCACCGCCCACCGCCTCATAGTTGGGATGGTCCTCCGCCAGCCGCATCTCGGGCCACACCTTGACGGCCGCACCGTCAGCCCCGCCGGAGCCGTTGATGTAGGTCTCCCAGGTGTAGTTGTCGAACAGATTGAAGCGGATGAGCTCCATGCGCTCATACTCGAGATCGATCAGCGCGCCATTGACGCCGACCGTGTCGAGCAGGACCTCGTCGGGGAGGAGGTGTGGCCGCGCCTTCGACGACGCATCGCCCGCGCCCCAGTAGTTCGCCCAGTCGACCCAAGGAGTGTCGGTGGTGTCGCCAGACGACGTGGCGCCTCGACAGACCACACGGTTCCGGTCCTCCGGCTTGCCGAGGAAGCGATCCTTGCGTTCTTTGGCGACCGGCCGAACGATGCTGATATCGACCAGCTGGTCGGTCGAGAAGTCGATGTCGAGCCCACCCAGGAGCTCGAAGCACGCGCTGCGTGCCTCGTCCTCGGGAGAGCCGCACCCCAAAAACACGAGCATCGCAACCGAGAGTGTTGCCGTCAGCGTTCTACTCATTCCGTACTCCTCCCTGCACCGTGCCGCCTGCCACGCGTAGCTTGGGAGCGCGCGGAGCCACTCCAGGCGGACCGGGAGCCTCCGGACACCGCCGGCCGAAGCCACTGAGACTCCTACCGCACTCACCCAACCAGCGCCTCCAAACGTCGCGTGATTTAGATGCTGAGCAGTATAGACCACGAGCAATACATGGGGTTGGTAGGATGCCCAAAACCCCTTTTCGGGAGGATGTGAGATGGGTGAGATTCCGCACGCTTCGATCGGCGACAGCCTTCGATTCAACCGAACTGTCGTGATTCCAACGGCGCTTCAGGGTGCACTCCTCCGGCGACAGGACTGGGTCGACCGCGTCGGCCGGTTCCGCGGCGACCTACTCTCACCCGAGTTCGGCGACAAGCTCCGACGTCGCTACGGCAAGGGCGTCTACATCCGATTCGTCAAAGACGAGGTCTTGCTGCTGCTCGAGCCCAGCGAGATCCAGAAGGTGCTCGAGGGCTCGCCGACACCGTTCGGACATACCACCACCAAGAAGGAAAAGATGGGGCACTTCGAGCCCGAAGCGGTCACCATCTCACCGCCCGAGACCTATGCCGTGCGTCGAGCCTTCAATGAGGCGGCGCTCTGCCCGGGCCGCCTGCACGCTCTCGCGACAACTCTTCACGCGATCGTTCGTCAGGAGGCGCGCAGCGCGCTCTCAACCGCCGTTTTGGTCGGATGGCAGGACCTCTCGAAGCTCTTCGAGCGCATCACCCTGCGGGTGATCTTCGGCCGAGTCGGCGAACGCGAGCTCCGCTGCCGAACGCTCCTGGCCGAGCTCATGTCGGAGGCCAACGGCGCCCGGGTTCCGGAGCGTGGCGACAACTTCGACGAGTTCCGCCGCGAGCTCGAGGCGGCGTGCACGGCTGCAGGCGATGGCTCGCTAGCGGCGTTTGCGCGCTCACTCGAGCCCGGCCTCGATCCGGCCGTGGTGCCCGACCAGGTGACCCACTGGCTGTTTGCGATGAACGACACGCTCGCTGAGAACGCCACCCGCGCGGCAGCGCTCATCTCGGGCGTCGACGGCCTTCGAGACGGCGTCTCGAAGGAGCTCGATGGCGTCGACCTCGACGACCCCGCAGCGGTGCGCGGACTCACCTACCTCGTCGGCTGCCTCCAGGAGGCGATGCGCCTCTGGCCGACAACCAACTTCCTCATGCGAACCACCGACCGCGAGACAACGCTCTGCGGCGCACAGGTACCGACCGGAACGACGGTACTGATGGTGAACGAGATCAACCACCTCGACCCGGGCAACATCCACGGCACCGCCCCCGCGACCCACTGCGACCCGGACCGCTGGCGATTGGGCGCCGGCCCGTACCACCACTTCGGCGGCGGCGGCCAGCGCTGCCCCGGCGAGGACCTGGCGCTGCTGATTGCCACAGGGGTCCTGGCCAGCCTTCACGAACAGGGTCCCTACCGAACGGTCAGCCCCGACCTTTCGACCGTCGACCAGATGCCGCAGCACTTCGATCCGTTCAAGATCGAGTTGCAACGAGGGTAGCGGCTTACCCCGCCTCGCCCGCCGCTTCCGCGTTGTAGAGCGTGAAGTTCAGTCCGAAGACCGGGCCGAAATAGGCACGGCCCAGGTAGAACCCAGGTCGGATCATCCGGATCTCGTCACGAATCTGGAGGCCGTCCTCGTTCACCAGGCCGTCGATCGACTCGATGTAGCCGTCGATCTCGGCGTTCTCGGCATAGTCGATGATCACCGACGGCCGGCGGTCATCGAGCAGGCTCTTGCCTTTGTAGAGCTTGGCCGGGAAGAGCAGTGCCACGTCTTCGCCGAAGACCTCGTCGCGGCGCATGTCGTCCAGAGAGACTCCGAAGAGGCCGGCGACAACGATCTCCTTGTCGATGATGTTGCGCAGCTCGCGTTTGCGTTTGTAGAAGACCTTGCCGCGCCAGAGCATCTCGCCGATGCCGGTCAGCTTGTCGAGCTTGAGATCGACGGCCTTGCCTCGCAACCCGCCGACGACGTCGGCGATGTTGCGGAATCTGGCTCCCTCGGCGAAGAAGAAGCTGCCGTGGTAGGGGCCGTCTGGAATTGGTCCGGCCTTGAGGCGCACATAGATCTGATCGATGTGCTCTTGGTCGAACGCTTCGACATTGGCCTGGGTCAGCAGGGCTCGGTCGGCGTCGCTGAGCGGATAGACCCGCTCGAGTTCCGTCGCATCGAGCGCCTGGTCTCCGAGCGGCCCGAAGGAGATGTCCGGCGCTGGTGGGGTCTTGTCGCCCGCCAGCCACAAATAGGCGCCGACGGCGATGGCCAGCACTACGATCAGGATCAAGATCATTCTCATGACGCGTCTCCTCCCGGGCGCGTGTCGCGCCGTTTCAGGTACTCCACCAGGGCGTCCTTCTCGTCGTCCGCCAGCTCGGTGCCCCAGAGATGGCCGGCGGAGCTGTTGCCTCGCACGTCTGTTCGGTGTTCCCAGCCTTTGCCCTCGGGCACACACCCGTCGACGATCGGCTTCGGCGCGCAGCCGTCAGGCAGGTGGCCGATCAGCTCGCCGTCTTCACCGCAGCGCTGCGAAACGAAGCCGAGGTTTTCACCGTCCAGTAGGTCGTAGCCGCGGTAGAAGACTTCGGGGCGGCACTCGGGCGGCTCGAGCAGGGCGCGGACGGTTGGCACCGAGCCGTTGTGCAGATAGGGAGCGCGCAGCCACAGGCCGTCGAGCTGGAGCGCCACGTAGCCGTGGTACGGCTTGCTCATCGGAGTCCTCTCCATGCCGAGGTCGTTCACGACCTTCTCGTTCGCCAGGTCGGCCGCCTCCTGGGTCCACGCCAAAGCGCGCTCCGGATCGGTCCCGACTTCGGCGAGCGGAATGACGGTGCCGAGCCGGTTGTCTCGGCCGCTCTCGTGACAGTCGGCGCAGTGGGTTCCGAAGAGCGCCTCACCCTGGTCCGCCAGCTCCCCGTCGACCTCGAGCGGGTACTCGGGAGCCGGCACGTTCAAGATCCACTCCTCGATCTCGGCCACCCGTTGGCGGAAGAACGGCGTTACCGGATCGGGCGTCGGCAGGCCGCCCTCGGTCGGCGGCTGCAGCCCGAGCGCCGAATCGATGATTACCGACCGGTACGAGGTGGTGTCGCCGGCCAGGTTCATCAGCATCATCCGATCGAGCGGCGTCGAGAGCTTGTCGAAATCAGCCGTCAGACTGTGATCGTCGGGCGGCCAAATCCGGTCGGCCTGCACTCGCGTCTGCAGGTTCCAGAGCGACGGAAAGTCGGTGTGATCGACCGAGCCGTCGTCTTCCATGCCGAGGAAGTTGAACTTGGTCAGATTCATCGGCGCGTCGCGACCAGGGCCCCAGCGCGAACGATCGCGTGTCCAGGCCCACGACTCACCCTGGGTGACGAGCAGGTCGCGCACCACCGGAATCAGCAGGTACTTGTAGATCGACCGCTCCACGAAGCTCAGGCGCGTCGCCAGGTCGATCTCGTAAAGCAGGTTGTCGGCGTTGAAGCGCTCGTCTTCCGCACAGCGAGAGAGGAACTCGAGAATCCCCTGGACATCGGTCGTGTGACTGCCGCCGCCGGCGACAATCGTCGGCGTCTCGTCCTCCGTGAGTCGGTACTGGGTCGAGTGACAGACGGCGCAGTTGAAGCCGACCCGGTCGAAACCGACGGTCTTCTTCGAGAAGCCGACCGGCAGCTCGCGCCCCTCCTCCCACGGCAGGCCGAAGGCGGCGTAGCCGCCCGGCCCCGGGAGGTACTCGCCGAAGATCCTCGGCAGAACCACGATCAACCAGTAGGGGAAGCCCGAACTGGCCTCGCCGCCGATCGATCCGTAGAGGAAGTTCATCTCCGGGTCGTCGGTGATCCACGCCGGCTGCGGGAGCTCGCGGAAGAAGTTGTACCAGGCGAAGTACCCGACCGGGATCGCAACGATCAGGAGCACGGCGACCCACCGCAACAGCTTTCGCTTCCAGCTCTTTCGACTCGCCATTTGTCTGCTCCGATCAGAAGGTCTTCAGGTACTCGAGCAGCGCCTCCTTGTCCTCCGGCGCGAGCTCGGTGCCATAACGCGGCCCCGCGTGGCCGAAGTTTCCGTTGCCGCACTCGGGACCAAAGGCGCTCGGATCGGAGCCGCAGTCGTCGGTCGCGGCCGTTCGGAAGAGCCAGCCGGCACCCTCTGGCACGTGGCTCTCGTCGCCTCCCGCCTCCACGCACCAGCCGGGATCGGCTCCCTCGCTGCAGAGCGGCTTGGTGACAAACCCGACGTCGTCGAAGTTGTAGACGTCGTAGCCGGTGTAGAACTCGACCGGCCGGCGGTCTGCCGATTCGAGCAGCGCCCGAAGGTTTGGCACCGACCCGTTGTGGAGGTAGGGCGCCCGCAGCCAGAGGCCGTCGAGAGGCGCGTTTGCGTAACCGTACGTCTTGCGGAAGTGGCTGAAGCGCGCCGGATAGCAGTCGTCGCGGTATCGATCGCGGATCGCCTCGAACTCGTCTTCGCTCAGCGAGGCGTCGCAGAGCGCGTCGCGGTAGACCTGGCAAGCCTCCTCCCCCACCTCGGGGAAACCCGCGTAGAGCGTGTTCTGGTTCACCGCCAGCTCCGGAGTGTACGAGTCGAGATGGCGCCGGTCGGTGCCGATGTCATCGATGTGCTCGACCTTGCCGACCCGGCCGCCGTCGCCAGGCTCCCGGAACGGCGGACTGGCGTTGCCGTGACACTCCCAGCAGTAGCTCCGATAGAGCTCGCCTCCGCGCTCGAGCAGGCTCTCGTCGATGTGCTCACGGGGAAAGGCGATCGGTTGCGCTTGATCCCACAGCCAGTCGGCGACGCGCAGCAACCTGTCGCGATCGAGGGTGGCCGGCGTCGCACCGGTGCCGAAGGCCGCGCTCAGGTTGCGCTCGTCGGTAGAACACTGATTGCCGGTCCAGTGGAGATTCATGCCCCGTCGGCTCTTCTGATTCCAGATCGACGGGAAGTCGACGTTGCCACGCAGTTCGGCCGGGTCGACGTGCTCGGAGTACATGTCGAAGCCAAGGAGCGCTTTGGGCGAGTTCCAGGTGTCGACCCTTCCGGGCCCCGCGGTCGAGAAGTCGATGAACTGCAGGCGGCCCATGAGCGAGAGGAGCTGGTCGCGCATCGCCATCACGCCAACCCAGCGCATGACCGCGCGATCAACCACACCCCACGGCTCGGGACGATAGGCATCGGGAGCCTCGCCGGCCGCTTCGAGATCGTCCAGCCAGGTCTCGCGCGCCGTCTCCAGCTCCCGAACTTTGGCCATGAGCTCGCGATCGCGGAACTTCCGGGCCTTGGCGGCGCCGTCGAGGAAACGGGTGAAGGCGCCGAGGTCGACCGTGTTCGAGGGCATTCCGGCGACGATGGTCGGCTCGGCACCCGGCCGCTCGCGCACCGAGCCCGCGTGGCAGAGGGCACAGTTCACGTAGACCCGGTCGAGCCCCTGAACTCGCCTCATCTGGGTGCCGATCGGAAGATCGAAGCGTGGATTCCTCCCCTCTTCGTAGAGGAAGCCGAGCGAGCTGTACCCCCGGCCCGGGGTCGGGTCCGGGAGGAGGTCGGGGACCAGCTCCGGCAGCGCGATCCACATCCAGTAGGGGATTCCAAAGCCGAACTGGAGCTTCCAACCCCGCTCGCCACCGGTCGAGCCGTACTTGAAGTGATCCTCTTCAGATGCGTACGTAATCGGGTAGTCGTCACCCGCACGCCAGACGGCGTAGAGACCCCCGACCAGCACGCCCCCGAGCAGGGCCACCGGGAGGATGGACAAGAGCCATCCGAGAACCCTGTGCAGTCGACTGGAGGTCTCTTCACTCACATCGCAACTCCAGCGCGAGTCGACGCGTCGTCGTGGCCACCCCGCCGCACCCGCGATCTTTCACCGAGGACTGATGTGAAGCGATTGTACGGCGGGGCACCAGAATCGGCAAACGAGGGCTCTGTGGGCTCCAACCGGCGGAGGCCACTCGAAGCAGTATCCTCCTTCGATGTCAGAGCCCCACACGAATCGGCCGAGCCCGCGCGTCCACATCGCGCTGCTCTTCGTCTCGGCCTCATTCGGCCTCATGCACGTGGTTGCGAAGGGCGTGTTGCAGTCGCTCGAGCCGCTCCAACTCGCGGTCTTGCGAGCCGGGCTGGCGGCTCCCCTTCTGCTCTGGCTCGCCTGGCGCCACGATCGAGCCCTGCCGTCCCGAGCCGACCTCCCGATGCTGGCGTTTTTGGGCCTGCTGGGCGTCTTCCTGAATCAGGTGCTCTTCATTCTCGGGCTCGAGCGCACCACCGCGACCAACGCCGCGATCATCATGCCGTCGATTCCGGTCTTCGCCGTCGCCCTGGGTGCGCTGCTGGGAATCGAGCGGTTCAGTCCTCGGCGTCTGGCCGGCGTGGTGCTGACCGTGCTCGGCTGCTTGACACTCCTCGACCCAACCCGATTCGTCGCCGCGGGCGAGGCGAGCCTCGGCAACCTGCTGATTCTGATGAACTGCCTCAGCTTCGCCGCCTTCCTCGTGCTCCAACGTCCGATCCTGACGCGGGTACCATGGCGCACCGTCATCGCTTGGTCGTTTCTCTTCGGCACGCTCGGGATCGTCGCAGTCGGCGGACCACAGCTCGCGGCGCTCGACGCCGCCGTCGTACCGATGCAAGCGTGGCTCGGACTGGCGTTCATCATTCTGTTCCCCACCTTCCTGGGCTACGCCCTCAGCACCTGGGCGGTGCGGCGCTCTACTCCGACCCTGGTCGCCGTCTACACCACAACACAGCCGCTGGTCGCCGCCTTTGCCGCTGTGGTGCTCCTCGGCGAGTCGTTCGGGTGGCCGGAGTTGATCGGCTTCCTACTGATCTCGGCCGGCGTGGTACTCGCGGGACGGCAGTAGCCGGCTCTTCTAGGGTGCCGCTTCCGAGGCCAACGCCTCGTGGGCGTGGTAGCTCGACCGCACCAACGGACCGGACTCGCAGTGGTCAAAGCCGAGCCGAGCCGCCTCTTCACGATACGAAGCGAACTCGTCGGGGTGGACCCACCGATCGACGGGCAGGTGTTTCGAGGTCGGCTGGAGGTACTGGCCGATGGTCAGAATCTCGACGCCCGCCTCGCGGATGTCACGTAGGGTCTCGAGGATTTCGTCCGGAGTCTCGCCCAGACCGATCATGATGCCGGTCTTGACCCGCCCCTCGTAGGCGCCTTCGTCACGCCGACGAGCGCAATCGGCGAGCAGCTCGAGCGAGCGATCGTAGCGGCTGCCCGGCCGGGCGCTTCGGTAGAGCCGCGGCACAGTCTCCATGTTGTGCGAGAAGACCTCCGGCCGCGCTCCGAGCACGATGTCGAGTGCCTCTGGAACGCCGCGGAAGTCGGGCGTCAGCAGCTCGACCGCGGTCGTCGGGTTGCGCTCGTGGATCGCGCGCGTGACATCGGCAAAGTGGCGCGCGCCGCCATCGGGAAGATCGTCGCGGTCGACCGAAGTGATCACCGCATGGCGGATGCCCATCGTCTCTACCGCTTGCGCGACGTGCGCCGGCTCTTCCGCGTCTACACCCGGATTCGGGCGACCGCTGGTCACCGCGCAGAAGCCACACCGACGGGTACAGATGTCGCCGAGGATCATGAAGGTAGCGGTGCCGTGCTCGCCCCAACACTCGTAGATGTTGGGACACCGAGCCTCCTGGCAGACGGTGTTGAGGTTCAGGTCCTCCACGAGACGTCGCACCTCGTGAAAGCGAGGCGGCGTCGTCAGCCGAATGCGAAGCCAATCCGGACGGGGCTCGCGTGGCGTCTCGCGAGGCACCGTTCCGATCTGGACCAGGGAGTCGCTCATAGTCAGAGTCTACAACCAGACCGGCGTTTCGCGTCTTCCCGCTGCGTGACCTGCTAGGCTCCCGCTTCGGCCACGGCAAGGAGCGCTCCGGCGCTTCACGAGTGCCGAGGTTCACTTCCATGAGCGAGCTCGACGGCAGCATTCCCGATCACGAACTCGAGACCGCGATCGCCGACCTCGAGGAGTTGGTAGACCGCTCGCCTGTGTTGAGTGTGGCCGCGATCCACGTACTCAAGAACGAGCTCGGCGACGTCTCTCAGCTGAGCCACCGGCGGCTCCTCCAGAGCCAGCGGTTTGTCCTCCCGGCAGCGCCTTCGAAGCCGTGGTGGCGCTCACCCCGGCGGGCCTTGTCAGACGTCGTCGCCTGGCTGCGCGGTCGGGACCAAGAGCGGTTCCGAGACCGGTGTGACAGCCACTTCTGGCGAGATGTCGTCCCCGAGCTCGAAGAGAACTTCGGCTCCGTCGCTGAGCCGTTGATGAACACGGTCAACGAGGCGATCATCAACTACGCCGAGTACTCTTTCGGCCGTTGGAGCCTCGGGCGCAAGGTCGCCGCCCATCTCTTCCACACCGAAGACGACCTCGGGTACGCCATCATCCGCCCGCTCGGCACCCACCTTCGCATCTTCGATCCGCTGTCGCTCAAGGAGAAGAGCGCCGAAACGCTCGAAGAGAGTAAGCGTGGCTGGGGACACACGATCCTCATGCGGCGCGCGCTGTTCATCAGCTTCGACAAGGCTCCGACCAGCCGCGGGATGATGATCGTCGTCGGCGCCGGCGATCTCTAGTCTGGGATTCCCGCTCCGGGTCGTCGCTGGTGACCGCAGGCGGCGGCAGACCGAGGGCGCCACGCGCTTACTCGCAAGAGAGCGCTCGTCCGAGATCTGTCCCGCAGAGCCAGGTGCGCCGTCGCGCCACAGAAGCGGCGACTCAGACGGCCCGTCGACGGACGCGCAGATCGAGCGCTGCGGCGTGCGCGAAGATGAGACCGGCCACCAACACGTGGGCGATGTGCAGATACGAGAACGATCGTGGAGCCGGCCACTCGTCGGCCAGCGGCTCTGGAGCGACCACGAAGAGCGGCAGCCCGATCAGAAGCTGAAGGAGGAGCAGTCCGAGCAGGGCAAACGCCGTCGCCCGAAGCCGCCGCGGCGCCTCGCGTCGAACCAGCGAGATCGTGAGGGCGATACCGAGACCCAGGAGTACGAACGCGACCAGCAGGTGAGCGAGCAGCGTCACGATAAAGGGCCCTTCGCCGGCGGGCGGATGGCGCGACGTCGCCCCGAGCGCGATCTGGAGCAGCGCAAGCCAGGCGGTCGTCGAGATCAAGCGGGCTGGTAAATCCAACGACGTGTCCTCGTCGGCCTCCGTCCAGCGCGGCGACGTCACGAGCACCAACATGAAGACGAGGACAAAGGTCACCTGGGCCAACACCATGTGGAGCGAGGTCAGCCAGCCCGGCGAAAGCCACAGGACGACCAGCCCCCCCATCAACACCTGTAGAAAGTAGAGCGCCACGGCGGTGAACCCGATCGTGCGTACCCAACCACGGCGCTCGTGCCGGGCCACCGCGACCGCCAGGACTGCCATCAGAACTGCGCAGACGACCGCCAGAATTCGATGACTCTGCTCGTGGGTCGCGTTGCCGGTGAAGTTGAACGGCAGCCAGCTGTCGTAGGAGGTCGGCCAGTCCGGAACGGACAGCGCCGCGCCGAGACTGTTGACCGAGGCCCCCGCGGCGAGAAGCAGCAGGAGGGCCACCATCGAGTAGAGAGCGGCGCGGCGCAGGGACTTCGCAGCTGGGAGTTCCGAGCTCATCTACCGGAAACTACCGCATCGACGCCGAGCGCAAGCTCCGAGATCGGCTCGACCCGCCGCTCGAACACCTCAGCGAACCGCGCCAGGCAGACATCCGCCACCTTCGCCAGGGGCGGCCGCCGCCCGGTCTCGCTCTCGACGGAGCACATCTCGACGCCGGACAGCCCGCACGGCACGATGCCACCAAACTGCCCGAGGTCGGTGGTCACGTTGAGCGCAAAGCCGTGCATGGTCAGCCACCGGCTCAGGTGCACACCGAAAGAAGCGATCTTCCGTTCGCCCACCCAGACCCCCGTGTACGACTGGTGTCGTGGCTGAGCCTCGACGCCGAAATGCAACAGCGTCTCCACCAGCACCCGCTGAAGGTCGGCGATGAAGCGCCGAACGTCGCGCCGATCTGGGTTGAGGTCGAGAATCGGATAGCCGACCAGCTGCCCCGGCCCGTGGTAGGTGATCTTGCCCCCGCGGTTGGTCTCGTGGACTTCGACCCCGCGGGCCGCGAGGGTCTCTCGCTCGACCAGTAGATCCGACTCGTCGGCGTTCCTCCCCAGGGTGTAGACCGCAGGATGCTCCAGGAGGAGGAACGCCTCGGGCCCGCTGCCGTCTCGTAGGGCCGTCCGCAGAGCCTGCTGAACTCGGGTCGCTCGGGCGTAGTCGACCCTCCCGAGATAGCCGCCTCGAGTTGTGCGTCGCTCCGCCACCGGCACCTATTGTAGAGGGCCGGTCGGGCCGGCGAGCTCGCGGAGCTGACAGGACTGCGTGATAGCCTCCGTCAACCGTCATAGCCACAATGAAGGCAGCGAAGGGGAACCGCAAGGAGCACGTCCTCGAGGACCTGCTCGAGGAGATACAGCCGAGGCTACGCAGTGTTCTCGCGAGCTTCCGCATCCCCTACGAAGACGCCGAGGATCTGCTGCAGCAGACGATCCTGACCTTCCTCATCAAGCTCGACGGGATTCAGGATCCACCTCGATGGCTGCTGGGCACCCTACGAAATCGGTGCCTGATGTACTGGCGCTCGCACCGACGGCGCCTCTACGAATCGGTCGACGCCGCTCTCCTCGACGCAATCGCGGAGCCCGACGAGTCGGTCCAAGAGCAGCGCGACCTCGCTCACGACCTGAACGGCATTCTGCACAAACTCTCACCCCGCTGCCGGTCGGTACTCCGACTCCGCTATGGGTTGGGGTGCGACCCGGCCGAGACCGCTCGCGAGATGGGCTACCGCCACTCCAGTATCTACAAGATCCTGGAGCGCTGCCTCGCCGGCCTCACCCGGAGCCTGGTCGCCGTCGGCCTCGTGGAAGGCCGTGCCGACCCCTGAGCAACGCTAGACGAACGCGTCGAGCTCGGACCAGGCTTCGGTCTCGAGAGTGCGCTTGACGTCGTTCATGAAGTGATCGGCGTCGGCACCGTCGACGATCCGATGGTCGTAGGAGATCGCGAAGTACGACATCTCCTTGATGGCGATGATGTCGTTGCCGACCGCGTCGGTGTCGACCACCGGCCGCTTCTCGATCACGCCGAGACCCAGAATCGCGACCTGGGGCTGGTTGATAATCGGCGTTCCGAACAGTGTGCCGAAGACCCCGGGATTGGTGACGGTGAAGGTTCCCCCCTGGACCTCATCGGGACTCAACCGCTTCGTCCGCGCGCGATCGGCGAGATCGTTTGCCGTACGGGCGAGGCCGACCAGATTCAGTTCGTCCGCGTTCTTGAGCACCGGTACGATCAGTCCCCAGTCGAGAGCCACGGCCATACCGATGTTGACGTCCTTCTTGTAGACGATGTTGGTGCCGTCGACAGAGGAGTTGAGCTTCGGGTTCGACTTGAGGGCATTGGCGACCGCCTTGAAGATGAACGGCATGTAGGTCAACTTGGTGCCGTGCGCCTCGAGGAAGCCTCGCTTGGCCATTCGACGCACCCGCGCGACCCTCGAGAGGTCCATGTGGAAGACGGTCGTCACGTGTGCCGACGTCGCCTTCGAGTACGACATGTGCGCCGACGTAATTTGGCGAATCTTCGACATCGGCTCGATGTCGACGCGCTCGCTGTCGGTATAGGCCGGCACCGAGAAGGCTCCTGGGTCGCGACGGACCGCCGGCACCAGCTCGGGAGCCTTGGCGGGCGCGGCCGGAGCCGCCGGGGTCGGCGCTGGAGCTACAACCGCCGGAGCGGCCTCGGTCGCCTGCGCACCCGACTCCAGGTAGGCCTCGAGATCCTTTTTGGTGACCCGCCCGTGAATGCCGCTACCCTGCAGCTTCGAGATGTCGACGCCGTGCTCCTGGGCCATCTTGCGAACCAGCGGGCTCGAGAACTCACGCACTCGCTTCTCGAGATCCGACGCCTCGGCTGCGGGCGCAGCGGCCTCGGCCGCCGCAGGTGCCTCGACCGGCTCGGGCGCCGCCTCCGGTGCCGCGGCAGGGGCTGCCGGCGCCGCTGCGGCGGCAGGCTCCTCTCCCGGCGCGCCGAGTTGCGCCACCACTTCGTTGACCGGGACGGTATCGCCCTCCTGGAAACGGATCTCGAGCAGCACACCGTCTTCCGGACTCGGAATCTCGGCGTCGACCTTGTCGGTGGAGATCTCGAAGAGCGGCTGATCGCGCTCGACCTTGTCGCCCACCTTCACCAGCCATTTCGTAATCGTTCCCTCAGCGATGGACTCGCCCATCTGCGGCATGATCACGTCAGTCGCCATCTATCTATCCTCGACTCTAGTAGTGAATCGCGTGCCCGACCGCGGCGTGGGCCGCTTCGGCCATGGCCTCGCTCAACGTCGGATGCGCGTGGATCGCGCGGAAGAGTTCCTCGGTTGTCGATTCGACCTGTAGTGCAACACATGCCTCGGCGATCAGATCGGTCGCGCTCGGCCCGATGATGTGAACGCCCAAAAGCTCGTCGTACCTCGTCTCTCGGACAACCTTCACGAAGCCGCCGGTCTTGCCTTCGATCGCCGCCTTGCCCGAGGCCGAAAACGGGAACTTGCCGACCGCCACGTCGTAGCCACGCTCCTTGGCCTCGGCCTCGGTCAGCCCCACGCTACCCACCTCGGGCTCACAGTAGGTCACCGACGGAACGTGATCGTAATTGATCGGGCGCGCCTCCTCACCCGCCATGTGCTCGACCGCGAGAATGCCCTCAGCCGACGCGACGTGGGCCAGCCAGGGTGTCTTCACGATGTCGCCGATGGCATAGATGTGCGGCACGGCCGTCTGCATCGTTTCGTTGACTGCGACGTAGCCCCTCTCCAACTCGACGCCGAGCGCCTCGAGGCCGAGATTTTCGGTCACCGGTGCCCGACCGACCGCGACCAGCACGATGTCTGCCTGCGCCGTCTCGGTCTTGTCGTCTTGCGTCAGCTGCACGTCAACTCCGGCGTCGGTCACGGAGACGCCCGCCAACTGCGTTCCGGTCAGCGACTTGATGCCTCGCTTCCGGAACGTTCGCTGCAGCTCCTTCGAGACCTCCTCGTCCTCGAGGGGTAGAAGGCGCGGCAGCATCTCCACGATCGTCACCTCGGAGCCGAAGGAGGCGAAGACGGAAGCGAATTCGCACCCCACCGCACCCGATCCGACCACCAGGAGTCGGGCCGGCACGTTCTGGAGCTTCAACATGTGGTCGGAGTTGAGCACCCGCGTCCCATCGGTCGGAGCGGGCGGAATGTCCCGCGGCACCGAGCCGGTGGCGAGCAGGATGTTCTTGGCCCGATAGGTCGTCCTGCCGCCGTCCGCGGCCTCCACCTCGACCTCGTTCGGGCCGGTCAGCCGGCCGAAGCCGTGAATGCCCTGCACCTTGTTCTTCTTGAACAGGAACTCGACACCGCGGGCGTTCTTCTCGACCACCGTGTCCTTGTAAAGGTGGGCCTGCTCCATGTTGAGGGAGGCGCCGTCGACGTCGACACCAAAGCTCTCGGCCTTGCGCACCTCGTCGAGGAGACCCGCGGTGTGCAGGAGCGCTTTTGTCGGAATGCAGCCTCGATGCAGGCAGGTTCCGCCGAACATCGGGTCCTTCTCGACGACCGCAACCGACAGCCCCAGCTGGCCGGCGCGAATGGCCGCGACGTACCCTCCCGGGCCGCTACCGATCACCATCAGATCGAACTCTTGACTCATCTCGTCTCCCACACGGGTCCAGGCCGGCGACGGCACCAATCCGGAAGCCACCGAGGAGCGGAAGTCTACCGGAATTGGGCGTGCGCTATCCTCGCGCCGCGAAGCGATGAGCAATGCAGCCAAAACCGCATTAGTGCTGACCGGAGGCGGCGCCCGCGCCGCCTACCAGGTCGGTCTGCTGCGTTGTCTCGGCAAACGCATTCCCGGCCTTCGCATCCCGATCATCACCGGCACCTCGGCAGGCGCGATCAACGCGACCTTCTTGGCGTCTTATCAGGGGTCACTCGACTCGGCCGCCGAAGAGCTGTCGAACCTCTGGACCGAACTCACCACCGACGAGGTCTTCCGGGTGGACTCGGGTTCGCTATTCAAGAATGTCGTCGGCTGGGGGATGCGACTCATCTCGCCGGCCTACCGCAAGGGCCGAGGCCCGAGGAGTCTGCTCGACACCCAACCCCTCGCCGACTACCTGCGCAAGACGTTGCGCTGTGTCGA
Source organism: Candidatus Multivoradales bacterium (assembly GCA_965212505.1). GTDB lineage: Bacteria > Acidobacteriota > Thermoanaerobaculia > Multivoradales > JAHEKO01 > JAHEKO01. The sequence continues at coordinate 1,214,212 of OZ243123.1, read as the reverse complement.
CGACGAGGTCCCGGGCATCGCGGAGAACATCGCGGGGGAACGGCTGGAAGCCCTCGCTCTGACGACCCTCAAGTACGCCACTGGGCAGACCGTCACCTTTGTCCAGGGCGGCGACCTCGAAGGCTGGGAGCGGCCGACGCGCCTGGGTGTGGAGAGTCGCATCACCGTCGACCACATCGTGGCCTCGGCGGCTCTGCCGCTGGCCTTCCCGGCCGTCCAGCTCGGCAACTCCTGGTACGGCGACGGCGGTATCCGAATGCTGAATCCGCTCGGCCCGGCCGTCCATCTCGGAGCCGATCGCATTCTCGCCATCTCGACCCGCTACCCGAAGACCTCCACCGAGGCGGCCGAACCCGTGGTGAGCGGCTATCCACCGGCGGCGCAGGTTCTCGGCTCGATGATGAACGCCGTCTTCCTGGACGCGCTCGATCACGACGCAAATCATCTGCTGCGCATCAACCGCCTGCTCGAGGCGGCCGGCGACAAGGCGCCCGACGACCTACGCCCGATCGACCTGATGGTCCTCCGCCCGTCGCAAGATCTCGGTCGACTGGCCGCGGAGTTCGAGCCCAAGCTGCCCAAGGGAATGCGCTTCCTGACCCGAGGCTGGGGCACCAAAGAGACCAAGAGTCCCGATTTTCTCAGCCTCTTGATGTTCCAACCCGACTACCTGAAGCGTCTGATCGAGATCGGCGAACACGACGCCGAAGAGCGCGCCTCCGAGCTGGCCGAGTTCTTCGCCTCCTGACGCAACCGAACGCGCCTCGTCGCGCGTAAGGAATGGACGTGCGCCTGCACCTACTGTGCGATGACAAGAGGAGCCGCGATGAACCCGAAGAATTTCCTGACCGTTGCCGTGATGACCGCCGCTCTGAGCGGCGTTGCCTGTTCTTCCGAAGCGGCCTCCGAACCGGTGGCCATTCCGGGCCCGAGCGAGCTGGCAACGTTCGCCGGCGGCTGCTTCTGGTGCATGGAGCCGCCATTTGAGGGCCTCGCCGGGGTGCGCTCCGTCACCTCGGGGTACACCGGCGGTCCCGAGGAGAATCCGACCTACAAAGAGGTCGCCTACGGTCGAACCGGACACACCGAGGCGGTACAGATCGACTTCAACCCCGAGATCGTGACTTACGACGATCTCCTAGAAATCTACTGGCGAAGTTTCGATCCGACCGACCCGGGCGGCCAGTTCGCCGACCGTGGCACTCAGTACCGGCCAGGCATCTTCTACCACTCGGACGAGCAGCGCACAGAGGCCCAGCGATCTCGCGAGGCGCTCGACGCGTCGGGCACCTTCTCCAAGCCGGTGGCCATCGAGATCACCGGCTTCGAAACCTTCTATCCGGCTGAGGACTACCACCAGGACTACTACAAGAAGAACCCCAAGCACTACAACGCCTACGCCGTCGGCTCAGGCCGCAAGGGTTTCCTGAAGCGGGTCTGGGGCGACGAGAAGTACGTGCCGAAAGGAGCCGACATGCAGGCCACAAAGACCGTCAACTACACCAAGCCGTCCGACACCGAGCTGCGCGAGCGACTGACGGACACTCAGTATCGCGTTACCCAGCTCGACGGAACCGAGCGACCGTTCGCGAACGAGTATTGGGACAACAAGCAGGACGGCATCTACGTCGACATCGTCTCCGGCGAGCCGCTCTTCTCCTCGAAAGACAAGTACCGCTCCGGTACGGGTTGGCCGTCGTTCACCCGGCCGTTGGTCACCGACCACATTCTCGAGCACCAGGACCGGAAGTTGGGAATGGTACGCACTGAGGTGCGCTCGAAGTTCGGCGACTCTCACCTCGGCCACGTCTTCCCCGACGGCCCCGCACCCACCGGCCTGCGCTACTGCATCAACTCGGCCGCGCTCCGCTTCGTGCCGGCGTCAGAGTTGGCGAGCGAGGGCTACGCGGAGTTCCTGAGCGACTTCAACGCCGACTGAGCGTCGGGACTGGCGCGCGTCAGCCAACCGTCCGGCACCCCGGGCGTATCAACGGGGAACTCGAAGGAGGATCCCCATGGTCTCGACGCCCCCGGCCCCGCTCGTCGCTCTCATTCTCAGTTTGATCTCGGCGCTCGCTAGCGCCGAAGCCACTCGGCCCTGGCCGCATCTGCGACCGGGGCCGTATTCCGTCGGCTATCGGACCGTAGAACTCACCGACCACGGTCGGACGTACTCGAGTCGGGCTCCGAGTGACGCCGGCGAGACCGCTCGTCGCAACTTCCGCGAGGTACGGGTCTCACTCTGGTACCCGGCCATCGCCGAGGCAGCGCGGCGGCCGATGAGATATCGCGACTACGTCGAGGCGTCCGGCTTCGAGACCCTGCACGAGGGGGTGACGCTGTACGGCTCCGCCGGTTGGATCGCCCACTCCCAGTTCGGCGACGCCGACGCGGACCGCCTGGCCTCGATCCTCGAGCAGCCTACCCTGGCCTACCGCGACGCCCCCGCGATCGACGACCGCTTTCCCGCGATCGTTTACGCGCCGAGCTTCAGCTACGAAGCGTTCGAGAACTCGGCGCTCTTCGAGCACCTCGCGAGCCACGGCTATGTGATTGCAGCCAGCCGTTCCTCCGGCCCCGACTCCCGGAGCATGTCGCCCGACCTCCACGGCGCGGAGACCAGCGCCCGAGACCTCGAGCTACTCATCGAGGCTCTCCACCGGTTCGGGCAAGCCGACCTCAGCCGGATCGGCGCTGCGGGCTTCAGCTGGGGAGGCATGACCGCGGCGCTCTTCGCGATGAGACACCAGAACGTCGCCGCGGTACTCGCACTCGACGGCTCCTTCGAGCACGCTGAGCTGGCCATCGAGGAGCACTACGCCTGGCAGCCGACCCGGCTCCGCGGCGGCTACCTCGCAGTGGTGGGAGATCGCGAGCCAAAGCTCTCGATGGACGCACTCGCTCGCTACGCCGACGTTTTCGAGCTGCGCTTCCCCACCCTGGGCCACTGGGACTTCGCCTCCGACATGATCTACACGAACGTCCACGCCGCGGCGAACGTCGACGACGGCCGTCGACGCCAGGTCGACGACGCCTTCGGCATCATCGCCGGCGCGGCCCGCTGGCTCTTCGACGGCTATCTGAAGGACGACGCCACGTCGAGGAAACTGCTCCTCGAGCACCAGCTCCGAACCCACGACCCAGAGCTGGCCGTCGAGACTCGTGTTGCTCGCGCCGGGCTCCCCGCCCCGCCGACGACCACCGAGTTCGCCCAGCTCCTACGCAGCGACCCGCAGCGCGCCCGCCGGGTCCTGGCCGAGGTCGGCGCCCGCGACCCTGAGGCGCAGCTGGTCGACTGGAACGCGCTCCAGGATGAGATCGTCGTGAGCCCGTTCGAGCGCAAGCTCGAGATGCTCGAGCTGATTCGGGAGGAGCTCGGCGAGAGCTCGATCTACTTCAACAACCTGGGTCAGGCCTGGCGCCTGGAGGGCGACCGGGGAAAGGCGCTCGACTATTTCCGCAGCGCCCTCGAGCACAACCCCGACAGCGGTTTCGCAAGGCGCTCGATCGAGGAGCTGGAAACGGAGATTGGAGAGTAGAATCCGCTCCCGTACGAGCAACGGCTACGCCCGCTCTTCGAGAGCCTCGCGAACCTGGCGGAGCCGGTCGGAAAGTTCACTCCAATCGCGCACCCAAACGGGTCGAACGTCCATGAGTTCGTCGCTGCGTTGCAGCGCTGCAGCCGTCTCCCGGCTCTTCGGGTACTCGCGGACGACGAAGTGTTTCGCCCCCGAGTAGCGCCTACGCGTACGGAGCTTCTCGCTCTGCAGATCGGTAAGGCGCTCTCGGCGCGTGCGATACAGAGCTCGTCGCACAAGGCTGTCGTTCATCGAACACCCGACAAAGAGCACTGGACACTCTCGGAACAGCCAGTGGAGCGTGGTCGCCGCCCAGTGGTTCGGGCTGTCATTGCGATGGGTGTACTCCTCCTCAGTCAGGACGAGGCGGTCCGCGGTACCGGCCTGTAGGGCCGCGTCGGAGAAGAGATTCACATACCCGTTCAAGTGGTAGAGGGAGACGACCCCGACGTCGCTCGGCCGATTCGAGCGCTCGATGGTGGTGAGTTGACGTGACGCTCCGTTCACCGACCAGTCGCAGAGCTGAAGGAGGGAGTCGAGATTGGTGGTGAGTACCGCGACAACCCGAGGCGTAGGGACTCTGCGCCCGCGGACGCTGCACATCGACACCAGCTCGACCAGAGCAGGGTTGGTCCCCCTGAAGACCTTGGCTGCCCTCCCACGCAACGCCTTCTCATCCGCCTTTCCACTCTGCCAGTGTGCGGCAGTCTCATCGAGATCGATCCCGCGCTGCGCAAGCTGCGCCTTGAACCCTCGGTAGAGAGCCTCATGGACCCTCTCGAGCCACAGCGTCTCGCCACCTTGGCCGAGCACCTGCTCCCGGGCCAGGTTCAGTTGACTCACCAGCGGCACCCCTTGGCGGACGAGGGACTCGACCCGCTCGCGTCGGCTTGAACTCAGCCTCGCCGTCAGTTCCGCCCAACTTGGCAGACGGTTCGCTATCGAGAGCCCAGCGCCAACGAAGAGCCCGAGGTCCCACCACTTCAGGCGCTCGAAGAGCTGCTTCCAGCTCGCCTCGATGGTCTCGAACTTTGTCGGCTGCTGGCTCACCCGTGGCCTAGGCCACGGTGACGTCGTCGCTGAGGAAGACGTCCTGAATCGCGTTGAGGAGGTCGACGCCCTCGGCCAGTGGTCGCTGGAACGCCTTCCGACCCGAGATCAAACCGGCGCCCCCACCCCGCTTGTTGACCACCGCCGTGCGCACCGCCTGCGCCAGATCGCCCTGGCCGCTCGACGAGCCGCCCGAGTTGATCAGACCGATACGACCCATGTAGCAGTTCGCCACCTGCCAGCGCACCAGGTCGACCGGGTGATCCTGGACCAGGTCGCTGTAGACCAACGGATGGGTCTTGCCAAACCCGATGGCCTCGTAGCCACCGTTGTTGGTCGGCTGCTTCTGCTTGATGATGTCGGCCTCGATGGTCACGCCCAGATGGTTGGCCTGACCGGTGAGGTCGGCCGCCGCGTGGTAGTCGGTGCCATCGACCTTGAAGTCGGAGTTGCGCAGGTAGCACCAGAGGATGGTTGCCATGCCGAGCTCGTGCGCCTGCTGGAAGCACTCGGAGATCTCGACCAACTCGCGCTCGCAGTCCTCGGAGCCGAAGTAGATGGTCGCGCCGATCGCCGCCGCTCCCATGTCCCACGCCTGTTCGACCTGCGCGAATAGCACCTGCTTGTGCCGATTCGGGTAGGTCAGAAGCTCGTTGTGGTTGATCTTTACGACGAAGGGAATTCGGTGGGCGTACTTGCGAGACATCGCACCCAACACGCCCAGGGTCGAAGCCACGCCGTTGCAACCGCCCTCGATCGCCAAGCGGATGATGTGCTCGGGGTCGAAGAGGAGCGGGTTGGGAGCAAACGACGCGGCACCCGAGTGCTCGATGCCCTGATCGACCGGCAAGATCGACAGGTAGCCGGAACCGCCCAGCCGACCGTGATCGTAGAGGCGCGCGAGATTGACCAGCACGCTCGATTTTCGGTCCGAGAGGCCGAAGACGTCGCCGACGTGCGAGGGGCCGGGCAGATGCAGATGGTCGCGAGGAATACCCTCGCAAGTGAAGTTCAGCAGGCTCTCCGCCTCGTCTCCGAGGTGCTCGGCGATGCGGTCAATCGTCATGTTTTTCCCTCCTCAGCAAGAGCCGAGATTATGCCACAGGGCCGGCGGTCTGGAAGGCCGTAACGGAGGCCACTCACCCGTCGAGGACTCGCCCCAGGAAGCTGTCGAACTCCCGCCAGACGACCGGCTCGAGCAGCAGGTCGTTGTGCCCGATCCCCGGCACCGGGACCCAACGCGCAGCGGGCTCGAGCGCGTCTGCCAGGAGCCTGCCCAGCTCCACCGGGATGATCGAGTCTTCGGTGCCGTGCACGACCAGCGCCGGACAACGGACCCGTTCCGCGGCGGCGAGCGAATCCCACTTCTCTCTCAGGAACAGGCCGACGACAAATCCCGGGAAATGCGCTCGGGCGACGTCTTTGATTCGCGACCACGGGCTCATCACCACGAGACCGTCCAGCGCCTCGGGCCGGAGCGCGGCGACCTGCATCGCCACCGCCGCACCGAGCGACCAGCCGAAGACCAAGATCGGGCGCTCGGGAAAGGTCGCGCGCGCCCAATCGACCGCAGCCACCCCCGCCTCGGTCAGGCCGGACTCCGAGGAGCGCCCTTCGCTCTTCCCGTAGCCCGGGTACTCCACCGCGACACCATAGACGTCGTGGTGAGCAAAGCGCTCGAACACCCCGAACATCTTGAGCGTTTCAAGGTTCTCGCCGTTGCCGTGAAAGAAGATCACCAGCGGACGCGCCGCGTCCGCTGCACCTCCGTGCCAACCGTGCACCGCGCTGCCGTCGGGCAACTGCCAGAAGACCTCTTCGTAGCCCGGTGGTGGCGCACCAACCGGAACCGAAGGTGCGGGATAGAGAAGACCGTTCAAATGGATCACCAAGAAGGCCAGGACAGCAAACACGGCGGCGACCGTGAGCGCCCATCGAACGGCCCGCAGTCTACCCACCGCTATTCGGGCTCGGGCATGTCGAGGCCAAAACGCTCGAGCAGGTTCTGGATGATGCGCGCGGTCAGTCCCCACACCTGACGGCTGCCGACGTGGTAGATGCGCAACATCCGCTGCACCCCTTCGATCTCCACGGTGCGGTCCTCCACCAGCCTCGGGTTGGCGAAGGCGAGAAGCGGCGCGGAAAAGACCTCGGCGACCTCGTCTTCGTTGATCGTCGTGTCGATCGGATACGGCACCGCGGCGACGCACGGCACGATCCGATAGCCGGTCGGCGTCGAGGACTCGTCGAGTTCGCCGAGCGCCAGAGGCCGCTTGCGGTCGATACCGAGCTCCTCCTCCGTCTCACGCACCGCCGCCTCCCAATGGCTCTCACCGAGATCGAGGGCACCACCCGGGAAGGCGAACTGCCCGCCATGCTTGGCGAGCGTCTCGGCACGCTTGGTCAGCACCACCCAAAGCTCGTTGGCGTCGACGTAGAGCGGCACGAGTACGGCGGCCGGCCGATCGTCGGACGCGGGCAGTCGAGTGGGTGGTGGAGAGCTCAGGCGAGCACGGAGCTGGAGGATCCAGCTCTGGGGGTCGGTCGAAGTCGGTTCGGTCATAGCTCCTGGCCCGCAGTCGACGGGTCGAGCGATCGCGGCAACGCCTCTTCGGGCCGCGCCATGATCGCCACCGGAAGCTCGCCATCGGGAGCGCTGGGCATCTCGATGTCGAGCAGATAGATGTAGTGACGCTTGGGGCTGAACCACATCGTGTGGGTTCGAGCCGGCTTCTCGACGACGACCTCGAAGCGGACACCGCCGTCGGGAGTGAAGAGTGTGTTGCCCACTTCGCCACCGGTGACGACCAGCTCGGAGGGCGCATCGGGACCGAAGTCGAACAGGACGGCCTCGAGCGGTTTCTCGGTGGCGATCATCAGCTTGCCGGGGCCCGCAGCGGGGACCAGAGCCGGCCCGTCCTCGCCATCCACGAGACCGCCACTGAAGGCTCTCGAGAAGACGCCGGTCCCCTGCCACTCCGCCGTGCGTGGGGTGTTCGGAAGGGTCGTCTCATGAGGGAGGCGGCTCGCGAGCGACCCGTCATGGGCGGCCGGCCAGTCGTCGCCTCTGGCGGTCGCGAGCGGCGATCGCCAAGCGGGCCAAAGGAAAAGGCCGCTGAGTACCACGGTCGCGACGAGCCACCGAGTCTTGGGCACCCGATCCGGGACAAACCAGAGGGCGAGGTAGATCGGTAGGAACGCGGCTCCGACCGCGCGCTCTCCGACACCGCCCAGGTCGAAGGGCGTCAGCAGCACCAGGGCGAGAGCCGCGAGACTGCTCAGTGCGAGGAGCGAACCGCGACCGCTTCCCCGCCGGTAGCTCAGGATCAGGAGCAGCGTCGGCAAGAACCAGACGAGTAGACCGATGTGAGCGCCGCCGACGAAGTAGGAGGCGCTCCAGGTCGCCAGCCCAACGCTCGTCGGGAGCGTGAACGCGACGTCACGGAGATACGCCGCGAGAATTCCGAGCGCGATCAACGCGAAGGCCGTAGCGAGCGTCCATCTCCAAACCGTGCCGTGCCGTTTGTGACGAGGCGTCGTCAGCGGGAGCAGAGGCACCAAGAAGACCGCGACCCAACTGCTCGTGACCGCAAAGAAGAAGCCCAGCGAGCCGAACAGCAACCGCCCCACCGGCGAGAGAGCTGTCCCCTCGCTATCTACCATTGACTGTGGGAAATAGAGAATCGCAAGAGCCAAGGCGACCCCCCCGACCTTCGGGGTCTCCTCCAAGAGACTCGAGAATGGGCCTTCAGGGCCACCAAGTCCGAGAAAGAGCAGCGCCGAGCAGCCCACCAGCACGGCTGCGAAGAAGATGGACCGACTCCACCCTTCACGTTCCCGGTGGACCCAGGCGACGAGAACAGCCGGCGTGACGACGCCAACAAGAGAGAAGATCAGCTCAAGAAGCGAGGTCACGTACCCACCTCGGCCCGCCCAGCGAGCTGAACCCCGCAACACCCACGACATGCGGCTCGATGACCAGCGCCTCGGCGTCGAGCGGGCGCCGCGTCTCGAGCTCGAGCTCGTAGCTGTCGCCCGGAGCGACCTCTCGCGGCAGGTCGGCCCACGCGCGATCGACCGCTGAGCCGTCGAGGTAGTTGCGCCACTGGAGCTCGATCAGCACTCCGCCCGCCTCCTCCGAGGTCGGGAGCCAGCGGCCGAAGCCGTCGTTGGCGATAGAGATCTTCAGACGCCGCGCCTCGCCGGGCGGCCAGGGGGCCTCACCGCCCTCGACCGTCATCGTGCCCGAGAGCTCGAGCCAGGTGAGGGTGGTCGGTGCGGGTACGTCGAGGGAGCGCTCGGCCGGCGGTTCGATCTCGGCAAGTTCGGCGCAGGCGTCGGCCGCCAGCTGGGCGGCATCGGGCGGATGGTGGCGCTCGCGTACGTACTCGCGCGCCGCAGCGCCCATGGTCTCGACACGTGTCGGGTCGGCGAGTAGCTCGCCCAACTGGGCCGCGAGACTGCGCGTCTCCTTCTCTCCCAGCGGCACTTTGATCGCAATCTCGTCCGGCAGCTCGGTGAACTGGGCGTAGTCGGACACGGCTACGGCTCTGCCGACTGCCAGCACCCGCAGGAGCGACGCAGAGGTTTCCCCCGCCGTTGGGTATCGCAAATTCACACAGACGTCGCAGGCACCGATCGCGGCCAGGAACTCGTCGTAGTCGAGGAAGCCGGTGATGTGAACGCGATCGGCAACGCCGGCGCGCTCGACCTTCTCTTCCAAGCCGACCGCCGACGAGACTTCACCCGCGATGACCAGGTTAGCGTCGGCCAACTCGGGAGCGGCCATCGCTTCGATCACCTTGTCGGTCCGTTTGATCGGTGTCTGGAATCCGAACGAGCCGAGCAGCGGGCGATCGAGTGGCAGGTCGTAGCGCTCTCGGAAGGCGCGGGCGGCGTCGGCGTCGGCCGCCTCGCCAAGCGGCATCGCCATCGGCACGGTCCGCACTGCGACGTCGGGATTGTCTTCGAGCACCAGATCGGCCGCCCAGACGCTGTGCACGAGCACGCCGCGCTGACGACGAATGAGGTCACGATGCGAGGCGAGCTCGAAGAGCGGGGCGCTACCGATCTCGCCCCAGCGGCGCGCGCGACCGGCCATCTCCCCGATCCACCCGTGGCTGGCGACCAGACGATCGCGATAACCGTCCATGTCGTCGTGCGCGAGCGTCTCCTCCACCAGTAGATGATGCAACACCAGGTCGTGGAGCGTCACCACGCCGGGCCGCCCCATCGCCAGTTTCAACACCTCGGTGTGGTGCTTGTTGTTGCCCATCTGGTAGACCGGCAGGCGCCCGTCTTCGCCGCACCGGTCGGCGTCGACCGGGCTCCAGAGCTCGACCAGCTCGTCGCTGACCGGTTGACCGGGCAGACGGACCACTCTGACGTCGGCCACCTTGACCAGCTCGAGAAGCAGATCGTGACTGTAGTCGGCGATCCCCGAGCGGACCGGCGGCAGCGGAGAGACGTAGTCGAGGCGCGGCTTCATGCTCCCCTAGCCGACGTCCACGCTGCCGTCGATCGACGCGGTCAGCCAGCCTTCGATGAAGTCGTCGATCTCGCCGTCGAGCACCTTGCCCGCGTCGCCGACCTCGATCTTGGTCCGGTGATCCTTGACCATCCGGTAGGGCTGGAGCACATAGCTGCGAATCTGGCTTCCCCAGGCGATCTCCTTCTTCTTCCCCTCGCGCACCGCCTGCTCCTCGGCACGCTTCTGCATCTCCAGATCGTAGAGACGCGCACGCAAGATCTTCATCGCGGTCGCGCGATTCTTGATCTGACTGCGCTCGTTCTGACACGAAACCACGATGTTGGTCGGCAGGTGGGTAATGCGCACCGCCGACTCGGTCTTGTTGACGTGCTGCCCGCCGGCGCCGGACGCGCGGAAGGTGTCGATCCGTAGGTCCTTGTCGATGATCTCGACCTCCACGTCGTCGTCGATCTCCGGGTAGACGTAGACCGATGCAAACGACGTGTGGCGCCGGCTCTGCTGGTCGAACGGGCTGATGCGCACCAGGCGGTGGACGCCGTTCTCGCCGTTCAAGTAGCCGTAGGCATACTCACCGCGCACCGCGAAGGTAGCGCTCTTGATGCCCGCCTCTTCGCCTTCGAGCCGATCGAGAATCTCGTACGAGTAGGACTGCTTCTCCGCCCACCGCACGTACATCCGAAGGAGCATCTCTGCCCAATCCTGCGACTCGGTACCGCCGGCGCCCGGGTGGATGGCCACGAGCGCGTTCTTGTCGTCGTCAGGCCCCGACAGCTTGAGCTGCATCTCGAGACCCTGGAGATCGCCGCCGACGCGATCGAGGAACTCGACCGCCTCGCCCTCGTCTTCGCCCTCGTCGAGCAGCTCGGTCCAGGCGACCAGCTCCTCCGAGTCGTCTCGGAGTTGTTTGAGCACCTTCATGCGGCGCTCGAGACCGCGGCGATCCCGCACCATCGAGCCGCTATTCGCCCGATCGTCCCAAAAGCCCGGCTTCTGCATCTCGAGGTCGATCGCCTCGAGTTGATCCTCTAGGCCGGCGTCCTCAAAGGTACCCCCTGAGGCTCTCGAGACGCTGGGACAGGTCGTCGATCTTCTGTTGCGTTTCGGCCGTCGCCATTGTCGTCTCGTTCTAGCCTCGGCTCGGTTGTTGTCGAGAGCGCCGAGCGGCGAGCAATATAGCAAAGGCGGCGGCGATCGAACACGCCCACGGCACGAGCGAGGGGGCGCGCGCCACCGGACTCAAGCCGCGGCCGCCGCGCACGCGCAGCCGCACGATGCCTTCCTCGAAGACGCCGATCTCTCGCAGCACCGTGCCGTCCGGGCCGATCACGCCGGTAATGCCCGTGACCGCGGCGCGCAGCATCGGCCGCCGCATCTCGGCAGCGCGGAACCGGGCGGCCCGAAAGTGTTGGTGCGGCGCCGTGGTATCGCCGTACCAGGCGTCGTTGGTGATCGTCACCAGCAGGCTGGCGCCGGCGCGTACGAGCTCAGCCACTTCACCCCCGAAGACCACCTCGTAGCAGATCGACATGCCGATCTGCTCGCCCGCCCACGGCAAGAGCCGCGGCTCGGTGCCCGGCGAGAAGTGGCCCGCCATCCGCGCGATGGTGCCGACGAAGGGCAGCCACTCCGCCATCGGTACGTACTCGCCGTACGGTACGAGATGGCGCTTGTCGTAGCGCTCGACCACCCGCGAGCCGTCGACCAGGAGCGCGGAGTTGTAGACCGCCTCGCCCTCGCGGCTCAATGCGTTGAGGATCACCTGGCAGCCTCGGCGCTTCAGACGCTCGAGGTCGGAGCGGAGCTGCGGATCGTCCAGAGTCTTCGGCCACGCCGCCGACTCGGGCCAGATGACGAGCGCTCGGGGCGCATCGCATGCTTCGAGTGAAAGCGCGATCAGGCGCCGGTAGTCCTCCCGACTCAGCACCGGGTCCCACTCGACCTGATTGGCGGTATTCGGCTGAATCAGCCGGACCTCGTGAACCGGCCCCTCGAGCCCTTCGAGCGGCGGGCCCCCCGCCCACCGAGCGCCAAAGCCCAGCAGCAGCCAGCAGATTCCTACCACCCCCAACCAGAGGGAGGGTCGCCGGGCAACGATCGATAGAGCGAGCGCCACGTTGGCCAGCACCGCCAGGTAGGACAGCCCGTAGACGCCGACCCAGGCCGCAAGCGGCAGAGCACCGGGAACAACCTCCCAGGCGTATCCCGCCAGGTTCCACGGAAAGCCGCTCCAGAGGAAGGTCTGCAGCCACTCGATCGCGACCCAGAGCGCTGGCAAGCCGACGAGAGCGAGGACGCCTCCGCGTCGCCAGAGGCGGCTACCGAGCCAGGCGAAGAGTCCGGTGTTGGCGCCCAGAAGCAGCGCCAGGCCGATGAGAATGACCACCGAGAGCCAGCCCGGCAAGCGGCCGAAGGTGTGCATCGTCGGCACGATCCACGGCACGGAGGTCAGCCAGAACGCGATGCCATGCAAGAAGCCGAGCCAGCCGGCACGCCGCGACCCGAGTAACAAGAGCAGCGGCACGAGCGCCAGCCATGGCGCGAGGACCAGCGCCTCGTTGCCGAAACAGAGACCCCAGGCGACGCCCCCCAGGACCGCGAACAGGGGCCGGACTAGGCGTGTCACGGTCTCGCCGCGCTACTGCGTGATCCAGGTCTCGAGCCGGAACTGCTCGCGCACCTGTTGGGCAATGCCCTCGGCGACCTGGCGGTCCCCGTAGGGGCCGATTCGCACTCGGTACATCGTGCGGCCCGAGACTTCGACGGGAGAAAGAAGCGCCGGAAAGCCGCCGGAACGGAGCTGGTCGACCACCGACTGCGCCTGGACCTGATTGTTCGACGAGAAGACCTGGACCACCATCGACCCGGCGACGGGAGCCTCCGGGGTGACCTCGGCTTCGACGGGAGCCTGCACCTCGGCCGGTCCCTCCGCGATCTCGGCTTCGGGTTCTAGGGCCGGCTCGTCGTCTACCGGTGCCGACGTCTCCTCAGCCGGTTCGTCCTCGACGATGGCCGGTGCCGGTGCCTCCGGCTCCGGCGCCTCCAGCTCTGCCGTTCGCTCCGGCTCACCGGCCGGCGCGTCGCCGTCGCCCGACTCCTCATTGCGCGAGAAGAACTCGAAGCGCTCGAGGGGCTCGTCGCCCTCCTCGGTACCGGACTCGATCGCCTGCGCTTCGACCGTCTCGACCTGCGGACCGGCCGCGCGACGCCCGACCCAAAGGCCGCCCAGGAAGGCGGCCAGAACGGCGATCAACAGGACGACGAAGACGCTGATCACCTGACGACTGGTCAGGGCGATCTCGTAGTAGCTCTGTCGAGCCTTGCCGCTCACGAGCTAGGGCCCCTCCCCCCTTGCGTAAATGCTTTGACGAGATCGATCGGTAGCGGGAAGATGATGGTGGAGTTCTTCTCCGAGGCGATCTCGGTGAGGGTCTGGAGATAGCGCAGCTGCAGCGTCACCGGATTCTCGGCGATGTTGTCAGCCGCCTCCGCGAGCTGTTTCGACGCCTGGAACTCACCGTCGGCGTGGATGATCTTCGCCCGCTTCTCGCGCTCGGCCTCCGCCTGTCGCGCCATCGCCCGCTGCATCTCCTGCGGCAGGTCGACGTGCTTGACCTCCACCGACGAAACTTTGATGCCCCACGGGTCTGTGTGCTTGTCGATGATCGTCTGAAGCTCGGTGTTGAGCTTGTCGCGCTCCGACAGGAGCTCGTCGAGGTCGGCCTGGCCGAGCACCGAGCGCAGCGTGGTCTGGGCGATCTGGCTGGTGGCGAAGAGGTAGTTCTCCACCTCGACCACCGCCCGGGTCGGATCGACCACGCGGAAGTAGACGACCGCGTTGACCTTCACCGAGACGTTGTCCCGCGTGATGACGTCCTGCGACGGCACGTCGTGGACCACCGTTCGGAGCGAGATCTTCACCATCCGCTCGAACGGCCAGAAGATGAACACCAGTCCGGGCCCCTTCGCCTCCTGCCCGATTCGACCGAGCCAGAAGGTGACCGCACGCTCGTACTCGTTGAGGATGTTGATCCAGCGGGACAGGACGATGATCGCCAGGAAAGCGACGAACGCCAGGCCGTAGTAGGTCATCCAAGCACCTCGCTATCGATTCCGTTCAAACCTCCGCGTCGGCGGAGGCGGTGGGTTCGGGCTCGCTCGGCGCGAGACCCTTCACCCGCAAGAGCAGCCCCTCGACCGCCTCGACGGCGATCGGGTCTCCGGACTTTACAGCGACATCGCTCTCCGCGTCCCAGATCTCCCCGTGAACAAAGACCTTTCCTCGCGGGTTCAGATCCGAGCGGGCGACACCGCGCTCGCGAAGGAGGCCCTCGGAACCGGTACGCACCTGCTGGCGATGCGCTTTCACGACCATGAAGGTGACAAAGCCGACAACGACGGCGGCGAAGAGCGCGGCGCTCAGGATCACGTCGAGGCTGACCCGAATCGCGGGGTCGGCGCTCTTGAAGAGCATGAGAGATCCGATCACCAGGGAGATGACGCCGGCCACGGTCAGCAGGCCGAAGCTGACGACCTTGATCTCGGCGATGAAGAAGATGACGGCGAGCAAGATCAGGGCGATGCCCGCGTAGTTGACCGGCAGGACAGACAGGGCGAAGAAGGCGAGGACCATGCAGATCGCTCCTACGACGCCCGGCAGGATCGCCCCCGGGTTCGAGAATTCGAAGTACAGGCCGAGCCAACCAAGAGCCATCAGGATGTAGGCAATGTTCGGATCCGCAATCACCGCCAGGAAGCTCTGGAAGGTCGACATCTCGTAAGGAGTGAGCTCGGCGTTGGCCGTTTGGAGGTTCTCGGGCTCGTCGCTGGTACTTCTGATCTCCCGTCCGTCGATCTCGTCCAACAGCGACGGCAGATCCTCTGCGATGAGGTCGATGAGCCCCCCCTCGAGTGCCTCGTCGGCGGTGTAGGAGCGACTGTCTCGCACGGCCGCTTCGGCGAGTTCCTGGTTCCTGTTGTTCCGCTTTGCTAGCGATCGGATTTGCGCGAGCCCGTCCTGCTCCACCTTCTCGCCCAGCTTTCCCTCTATGTCACTACCGTCCCCCTGGATCGCCGCCGCTGCTCCGGTGTGCGTACTGGGTGCCATCGCCGCGAGGTCACCCGCCATCAGAATGTAGAAGCCCGCCGAAGCCGCGCGCGAGCCCGTCGGCGACACATAGACGATCACCGGCACCCTGGACTCGAGAATCCCAGAGACGATCTCGTCCATCGATGTCGACAGACCGCCCGGCGTCGAGAGCTCGATCACCACGGCCGCGGCTTCGAGCTGTTCAGCCTCGCGTAGGCCGTCCAAGACATGGGTTGCCGAAACCGGATGGATGATCGAGTCGACAACGATGTGAACGACGGCCGGCCTCTCGTGGGGCTCCTGTCCCACGGCTGCCGAGGCGAACGCCAAGAACAGCATCGAAACCAGGGCTCGCTGAAAGAACCGAACGCGGCGTCGCATAGCCAGCTCAGTATATCGCCGCCGAGGGGCCGATCAGACGGCGATCAAACGTCGGATGCTCGCCTCGACCGATGTCCGATCTCCTGCCGAGAGTCGCCCGGCCACACGGCGAATCAGGCGACGGTCGAGGGTGAAGATCTTCAGCCGCACCAAGCAGGGGTGCGACAGTCCGGCGGCGTCGAGGTCTTCTATCCGAGCGTCCCCCGGCCAGGCCCTGCCGGAACCGGTCGTGATCATGGCGAGAAGACAATGGCCCGCCCGATGTAGCTCGGATTGACTCAGCACCAGAGCGGGGCGCCTCTTGGCGGAGGCGCGCTCCGAGAACGGGAAGGGGACAATCACCACGTCCCAGGCGTCAAAGGTCGCCAAACGCCTCTTCGTCCTCGGGGCTAGCCCATTCGCTGAGCGTCGACTCGAGCGCGGTATGGAAGTCGCGTTCGAAAGGTTCGATCTTCCGCAAGACGACGTCGTCACCTTCGACGTCATAGCCCACCAGGTCACCGGGACTCAGCTCGAGGCGCTCTCGGACGTCCTTGGGAATCGTGACCTGGCCCTTGGAGGAGATGCGGCTGGAGCGCTTCAAAAAATCGACCCCTACTTCTTTACTGTAAAGAATCATAGCGTACGAACTCCTCGGCCGTCGACCCGGCTGACGGCAACCCGGGGCGTCCTCTTGCCCGCCACAGGACAGGAGACGACAGCTAGAGCTCGATCTCGGCGGTGACCGGCGCGAGACAGCGGCTGTCGTCGCACGGCTGGAACCGCACCGCGAGCGCCGTCCCCGAGGAGGCCAGCTCACCGGTGATGCAGACCCGGCCGCTCCAGGTTTCGATCGACTCGCCGTCGAGTTCGAGCGAACCGCGCTCTGCCGGCTGAAGCTCGACTCCACGAAGCTCTCCGTCCGCGGCGATTTCGACACCCTGGAATGTGCTCTCGGCAGACGAGTAGAGATGCCAGCCCGTCTCGACGTCCAGAACGACCTCGAACGGGCGCCACCCCTCGTCTCCCGTCTCGCCGGTCCAGGAGGCGGTCACCGAGACCGGCGTCTCCTCCGGAGGTTCGGCATGCGTAGGTGCTGCGTCCTCGCCGCCGAACCGACGGGCTGCGACGGCCATCGTCCGCGCGCCGTCCGGAAGCTGCTCGACCAGCGAGGTGAACCCTCGCAGGGTCTGCTCGGCGGCGTCTCGCCACCCCGAGTCCCCAGTCACCTCAGCCAGTTCGATCAAGTTGAGCGCGGCGATCGAGTTGGCGGCCGGGGTGGCTCCATCGAACGCCTCCTTGCTCCGGAAGAGGACATCGTCGCCGGCTTCGGTGACGAAGAAGCCGCCCTGTGGATCCTCGAGGTGCTCCCTCTGCTCCCGCGTGAGATCGACGGCCAACTCCAGCCAGCGCTCGCCAGCTCCCGCGCGGTGGAGCGCCAGGAGCCCGCGCACCAGGTAGACGTAGTCGGAGAGAAAGGCGGTCACCGGGGGCTGCTCTCCCCGCGTCACGTGCAACAAGCGCCCCTCGGGCCGTAGTTGTGCCTCGACGGCGGCGGCGGCCCGACTCGCACGCTCGACAAAGGAGGGGTCGGGCAGGAGCCGGCCGGCCTCGGCCAGGCCGGCGATCGCCATGCCGTTCCAGTCGGCCATCACCTTCTGATCGGTGAGCGGCATCTGCCGTTGGGCTCGCGCTTCGAGCAGGCGCTGTCGTAACGTATCGACCTGGCCGGTGATCTCTTCGAGACTCATCTGCCGGCGCTGGGCCTGTTCGGCCAAAGGCCGCGGCAGGTGCAGGACGTAGTGCCGACCCTCGAAGAACGGATCGACGTCGAAGCCGTAGAGGGAGGCCAGGAAGCCGTACTCCTCGTCACCCAGAACACCGCGCAGCTCGTCGGCCGTCCACACGTAGAAGGCGCCCTCGACCCCTTCGGTTTCAGCATCGAGCGCCGACCAGAAGGCGCCGTCGTCGGCGGTCATCTCGCGATCCAGCCAGGTGACCGTCTCTCGGAGAATCCGCTCGATCTCGGGATCGCCGTTGCGGCCCCATTCACGAGCGTACAGCTCGAGGAGGAGACCGTTGTCGTAGAGCATCTTCTCGAAGTGGGGGATCTTCCACTCGTCGTCGGTGGCGTAGCGGTGGAAGCCGCCTCCCAGGCGATCGTAAATGCCGCCGCGCGCCATCTGATCCAGCGTCTCGGTGAGCATCTGTGCCGCGAACGGCTCCGAGTCGACAAACTCCTCGAGCAACAGGAGATTGGCCGGCGTCGGGAACTTCGGCGCCCCGCCGAAGCCACCCCAGCGGGCGTCGAAGCGCTGCCCGAGAGCCCGGAACGACTCCATCGCGACGCCGGCTCCCGGCACTCGATCCGACGGTCGAGTCCGCTCTTCCATGAAGCGCCGGATCGATTCACTCACCCCCTCCGCCTGTTCGCGTACATCGTCTCGGCGGTTCTTCCACGCCTCGGTCATCGAATGAACGACGCGTCGGAAGCCAGGCATCCCCTGCCGATCCTCCGGCGGGAAATAGGTGCCAGCGAAGAACGGCTTGAGATCCGGCGTCAGAAAGACCGAGTTCGGCCAGCCTCCGTGCTGGGTCAGAACCTGGGTGGCGGTCATGTAGATCTCGTCGAGATCGGGGCGCTCCTCGCGATCGAGCTTGATGTTGACGAACTCGCGGTTCATCAACTCGGCGACCGCCTCATCGGAGAACGACTCGCGCTCCATCACGTGACACCAGTAGCAGGTGGAATAGCCCACCGACAGGAAGATCGGCTTTTCCTCCTCGCGAGCGCGGCTCAGCGCCTCTTCACCCCACGGGTACCAGTCGACGGGGTTGCTCTTGTGCAGCAGCAGGTAGGGACTGCTCTCGCGGGCGAGACGGTTCTCGGCGTGGTCGCTATGACTCATCGGTCGTCGCTCCAGGCCTCTCGGCCGAAGGTCGAATGAGAGGGTGCGCCGGCTGCGCGCCGACACGACGGACCGGAAGCGTACCGTGCGAGGCCGGCCTTCTCACCCTGGATTCTTGCGCTCGGATCGGCGCGGGAGGAGAGGCTAGGTGGACTCGGAGAGCTCGAGACGCCGATCTTCTCGATGGGCGGCGACCAGAACCAGAGCGTTCCAGACGTTCCACCAGATCACCGTGTACCAACTGGGCCAGATCAGCAGGGCCACGTAGTTCATGAGCCCGACGAGGAGCAACCGCGTCACCAGCCCCTTGCCGTGGAGCTCCGGCAGCTGGATCTTCGAGATCATCAGCATGCCCATGACCAGAACGATCGCCGCGCCGGCCGCAGCCGGAACGTGCTCACGCATCAGGACGAGGGCCATGATGTAGCCGGCTGCGATGGGCGTCGGCGCGCCGAGCGTCTTGCGCGCTTTGGTGTGCTCGTCGCTGGTCAGATTGAACCGCGCCAGCCGGTAGACGCCGGCGAGTGTGT
Organism: Candidatus Multivoradales bacterium; assembly: GCA_965212505.1. Lineage (GTDB taxonomy): Bacteria > Acidobacteriota > Thermoanaerobaculia > Multivoradales > JAHEKO01 > JAHEKO01. The sequence continues at coordinate 1,195,208 of OZ243123.1, read as the reverse complement.
ACGACACGGCCACGGCGACGCCGACACCTTCGAGAGGCTGCAAGACCGCGCGCTGTACGAGGAATGCGGGGACCACACAGAAGCTCACGGTGTCGCTCAGACTGTCCATCTCCTGGCCAAACTTGCTCGTGACCTTGAGCGCGCGGGCCAGCCTGCCGTCCGCCATGTCGAGCATGATGCAGACAAACAGGAGGTAGACCGCCAGCTCGAACCGTCCGTCGGCGGCCGCCAGCATGGCGACGAAGCCGACCGCAACGTTCGCGGCCGTCACGGCGTTGGGAATGAAGACGAGTCTGCGAGGTGGGCGATCCATTGCTACTTACCGACATGATAGCGCACCAGTGGCAAGGCGTCAGTGGAGGCTCATCTCGCACGTTTTCCTTAGCCACTCGACGACCTGCGGCTCGACTCCGACCGGCGCCTCCTGCCCCAGATGCGTGTCGGTCGGGAAGCCGACATGCCCACCCCGCTCGAGCAGCTTGACCGACAGACGCGGAGGCGGTGTCTCGACAAACGGCTCGAGCGTCGAGATCGGCACCAACGGGTCCGAGATCGCCGCGACCAGTAGCGCGGGAACTCGGAGCCGATCGAGCACCGGGCCGACACTCATCGAACGGTAGTAGTCCTCGACGTCCTCGAAACCGAACCGACGGACCACCGTCAGACCGTCGAACTCACGGAGACCCCGCACCTGCCGCACTCGTTCGAGCGGCGTGAGCTCAACCTCGCCCAGCCGGGGAGAGCCCACCTCTCCCGCGACGCGGGCGTAGGAGCGAACGAGCTGGTCGAGGATCCGGCGACGGTAGAGCCGGCTCGCCGGTAGATCGAACGCCGCCGCACACGAGGAGAGATCGAGTGGCGAGCAGACCGCCGCAACCGACGCGAGCCGCGGGTCGGGGTCCTCGGTCGCCGCTCGCAGGGCCACGTGTCCGCCCAGCGAGTAGCCGAACACGTGCAGCGAGCGGTAGTCGGCCAGGGCGGCGGAACGCAACACCGCGTGCAGGTCGTCGGTCAGCCCGGCGTGGAAAAAGTCGTTGCCGGTGCCGTCGGAGCCACGAAGATTGAGGCGAAGGCTCGAGAGGCCGGCGCGTGCAGCCGCTGCAGCGGCACGCCTGACGTAGCCGCTCTCGCAACAGCCGGCGATACCGTGCAGGACGACGACCAGCGAGTCGCCGCCGGTCTCGTGCAGGCGTCCGGTGACCGTCTGTACCCCGGAATCGGGGTCGGTCAGCGAGGTCTCGAAGGCGACCGACTCTGGCGGCCGCGGATTCCCAGCCACGTCGCGCAGGTAGCTGGCGACGGTCCAGAAATGGCCGGCGAGCGGCTGGGGGCGATGAGAGGCAGTCGACGCCATGGCAAGCCCGAGCGCGGTTCGGATAGCTTAGCAGTGGACATGTCGGGCATACGCTTTGCTTGGAATCGGACCATGAGGCCGATCGGACTCGCGCTCCTCGCGCTCGTGTCACTCGGCACCGAATCGGCGACCGCCGAGGAGGTGCGTCCCGAGCGGATCCGCTGGAGCGAGCTCCACTTCGAAGCCAGCAAGCTCGGCTTCTCGATCGAAGCCCAGCTTCGTTTGGAACGACTCGCCTCCGCCGCACTCGACGAAGAACTCGTAGACCCGGCACCGGGCGGATGGCTCTCCGCTCCGACGGAAGGCGGCTTCCGACTCGACCTGGCAACCCGCGGACTGGGCAAAACCTCCGAGCTCGCGCTGCTCGTCGACCGTTCCGGCCGCTCACTTCAGCGGGTGCAGCGCGAAACCGGGCGGCGCGCCAAGGAGAACCGGGTCCGCACCCATCGCTTCGGCGACGGCTCCGTCCACGTTCGCACGCGTCGCCCGACCGGTGACGAGTTGGAGAAACCCGCCGCCGCATGGAGCGACACGACCGACTGGGTGCCCGATCTTCCCAGCGGGCTCCGACCCGGCCAGTCGACCGGTCTCTTCTACCTGCTCGCAGCGGCCCCGCTGACCGAGCCCGGAGACCATCTCCGTACCCACCTCTTTCTGAAGACGGCCGTCTCTCGCGTCGACCTCACGGTGGAGGGACGTGAGGCGATCGAGGTGGATCACGTCTTGGTGCGCGGTCGGGCCAGTTCCCGCCGCCGCGAGACTCGCACGGCGATCAAGATCCGCATCGACGGCCGACGACTCGGCAACGCAGAGGGCGCTTCCGACTTTCGGTTCCTCGGCCTCAAGGGAAAGGTCTACGCATACGTCGATGAGGAGACCCGGGCGCCGCTCTTGATCACCGGCAGGATCGGTTGGCTGGGTAGGGCCAAGGTGCAGCTCACGCGCCTCGTATTGCCCGCTCCCTGAGCGCTCACCGTGTGCTACCTTGGCGCCGCCGCCATGGAGCTCTACGACGACATCCTGCAGACGCTCGGCGACACGCCGCTGGTGCGGTTGGGGCGCTTCTCCCCCACCGGCGCGACGCTCGCCGCGAAGGTCGAATATTTCAACCCCGGAGCGAGCGTCAAAGACCGCATCGGCATCTCGATGATCGAGGCGGCCGAGCGCGACGGACAGCTCTCGCCCGGAGACACCATCGTCGAGCCGACGTCCGGCAACACCGGCGTGGGCCTCGTCATCGCGGCGACGTTGCGCGGCTACAAGCTGATCTGCACCGCCGCCGACAAGATTCCGCCCGAGAAGGTCAGTCTTCTCGAGGCCTACGGCGCCGAGGTGATCGTCTGTCCGACAAACGTCGCCGCCGACGATCCGCGTTCGTACTACAAGGTCGCTGAGCGAATTCGCGATGAGCAGGGTGCCTTCCTGCCCTACCAGTACTACAACCAGGCCAACCCCGAGGCGCACTACCGCACGACCGGCCCCGAGATCTGGCGGCAGACCGACGGTCGCATCACCCACTGGATTGCAGGGATGGGTACCGGCGGCACCATCAGCGGTACCGGTCGCTATCTCAAGGAGCAGAACCCAGACATCCGGGTGATCGGCATCGATCCGATCGGAAGCGTCTACAAGCACTACAAAGAGACCGGAGAGATGCCTCCCGACGAGCAGATTCACCAGTATCTGATCGACGGCATCGGCGAAGACCTGCTCCCCGCCAGTATCTGGATGGACGTCATCGACGAGGTCATCTCGATCGACGACAAGACCGCCTATCGAGCGGTGTTCGAGCTCGCGCGGACCGAAGCCATCTTCGTCGGCTCGTCGGCCGCGGCCGCTGCGGCCGGCGCTCGACAGGTGGCGCGTGAGCTACCCGAAGACGCCATCGCGGTGACGCTTTTCCCCGACTCGGGCGAGCGCTACCTCTCGAAGCTCAATCGAAGCTGGCTCGAAGAGCACGACCTGCTCTAGCGCGCCTGCACGCCTCGATCGGGCGCCCCCAACGCAGGAGCAGGCTAGCGGTAGCTCTCGCCGTCGTGGCGAATCCAACCGCCCGGGCGCCGGCCCCGCGGGTCGTGGTGGGTCCAGTGCAAGAGCCCACCGCGATCGTTCCACTCGTACTCCCCACGTACCTCGACGGCGTCGCCCTCGCGGAGCGGCACTCGCGGCGCGAGGTCGATGTTGTGCGAGATCAAGAGCGTCCGTCCGGAATTGAGCTCGATCACAAAACGCTGGTGACGGCTACCCACGAGGTCGTCCGCAAGGGTTCGAGCAACCCGACCCTCGACCTCGAGCATGACGTCCGAACGGCGGGCACTGAACGCCTGTTCGACCGCGGCGTCACCGGCAGCGGGCCGCAGCCCCTGGAGCAGTCCTGGCCCCTCCCTCAGGAGGGCCAGGAGCGCCAGGAGTAGGACCACGCCCAGTACGAAGTTGCGCAGCCTCAGCGCGGCTCGTGAACTCATGGCGCGATCGAATTGGCGTAGTACCGCAAGAGTGGCAGCTCCTCCGGCACCGGATGATAGAGCCCGTCTCGCTCCTCGACAATCCGACGGAGGGTCAACATGCGCAGGCCAACTTGAATCGCATAGTCCCGGTCCGCCCGCGGGATATAGACCGACCCGCCGCTCGCCTCGAGCTCTTCGATCAAGCCCTGGGCCGCCGCCTTGAGCTCGAGCGCGCTCAGCGGCCGATCCGGCTCGCGCAGCAGAACCGTCGACACCAGAGCGGTCGGAAGCGCCGGAACCACCTCCTCCACGCGGCTCAGCAGGCGGCCGGCGAGCACTCCGACCCGTTCGAACCGCTCGGGTCGCTCGAGCGACCTCAGATCGAGGTCGTGCTCTTCGAGGTAGCGCCGCATCGACAGCGGCCGGCCGAACTTCACACAGGCATAGCCGAACCGGTACCAGCGCCCCATCGACGCGAGTCCGAAGTTCTTGGCGGTGAAGCGCGCGAAGAGCCAGGCGGAGCGAAGCGGGCCGACGCGCCGGGCTTCTGGGTCGAGATCGCGCATCAAGGTGCGATCCTCAAGCACGCGATCGTAGTTGATCCCCACCGGCACGAAGACCAGGTCGCGCTCACCCTCGGGATCGAACGAGCGCAACATGTAGTCGAAGAGCCCGAGTCTTGGTGTTCCCAGACGACCGTCTCGACTCAACCCCCCCTCGGGGTAGATCGCCTGCGTCACGCCCTCGCGGGTCGCCATGTCGACATAGCGGGCGAGCACCCTCCGGTAGAGAGTGTTGCGCGACCGCCGACGGACAAAATACGCTCCCATCGAGCGGACCATGGTGTCGAGCGGCCAGACGCGTGCCCACTCCCCGACCGCGTAGCTCAGCGCCGTCTGTTCCGCGACCAGGTACGACACGAGCAGGTAGTCGAAGTTGCTGCGGTGGTTCATCACAAAAACCACTGTCGAATCGGGTGGCACCTGCCGAAGCGCCTCTTCGTCGAGCGCCGCGAGGCGAACACGGTAGAGCGACCTCGCGAGGACTCGCGAGAGCCAAAAACCGAAACGGAAGTAGACGTAGGCGTTGAAGGCGGGCACGATCTCGCGCGCGTAGCGCCGCACGGTCTCCATCGCCACCTCGCGGGGCATGTCGTTCTCGCGCGCGTGCTCCTCGGCCGCCTCGACAACCTGGGGGTCGTAGATCAGCCGATCGATCAGAACACCGCGCTTGGTCAGCTTGAACGGCTGGAGTCGGATGCGCAGCCTCTGGTTCGCGTCCTCGAGCGCCCGATTCACGCGCTGGCGCAGCAGCCACCTCGCACTCGGCCTCAGCAGACGGTCGAGTACCGCAACTGCGGCGAGCAGCAGGATCGGAATCGCAACCCAGAGGGGAAGGTGCACCGGGCGTGAGTCTACCGGCCGAGTAGAATCTCGCCACCATGATCGACATGCACCGGGTGGAGCCCGGCAGTCAGGTGCGGCTCGCGGAGCTGCCGACGCGGGCCGATGACTTCCACGACGACCGCGACGCCGCCGAGCGAGAGTTCAAGAAGCTCAGAAGAGAACTCGTCGACCTCCAGTACCGCCTGTACGCCGAAGGCAAACGCAAGGTGCTGGTCGTCTTCCAGGCCATGGACGCCGGCGGCAAGGACGGCACGATCCGGCGCGTCTTCCAGGGAGTCAACCCTCAGGGGGTCCGCGTCACCTCGTTCAAGGAGCCGTCGAAGCTGGAGCTGGCACACGACTTCCTGTGGCGTATCCACCAGGCGGCGCCGGGCACCGGCATGATCGGCCTGTTCAACCGCTCTCACTACGAGGACGTGCTGGTCGTGCGAGTGGACGAGATCGTCCCCGAGGAGATCTGGCGCCCGCGCTACGAGATGATCAACAACTTCGAGGGCCTGCTCGCCGCCAATCGCACGACGGTGATCAAATTCTTCCTGCACATCTCGCGGGAAGAGCAGAAAGAGCGATTCGAAGCGCGCCTCGACGAGCCGGCAAAACAGTGGAAGTTCTCTCGAGGTGACCTCGACAAGCGACGCCAGTGGTCCGACTACATGGCCGCCTACGAAGAGGCGCTCACCCGCTGCAGTACCGCACACGCCCCCTGGTGGACGATTCCCGCCGACCAGAAGTGGTACCGAAATCTGGCGATCGCGCGAGTTCTGGTCGGCACGATGCGACAGATGGACATTCGCTATCCCGAGCCGGAAGACAATCTCGAGAGCATTCGAATCGAGTAGCTTTCGGACCCCTGGCATCCTGATTGCTATACCAAGACTTCGAGGAGACGATCCATGCAACTCTCGAAGAAACGACTCCTGACCCTCTGCTGGCTGCTTGTGGGCTGCCTGGTACTGGGCGCCGCCGACGACGCCTTTGCGGGCAAGAAGAAGAAGAAAAAGAAGAAGAAGAAAAAGCGAGACAAGGCCGAGGTGACCGAGTCTGTCGACTCCACAACGACGTCGGCCGCGCCGGCGCCACCCAAGGTGGTCGGCAAGGTCCAGACCCGTCTGCTCGCCTACGACACACAGGCGGCGCGCGACCTGCTCGCCGGCGAGACGATCGACTCGAACGTCCACCTGGCGATCGCCGACGGTCGCGTGCTCGATCAAGAAGCCAAGTACAGCAAGGCGATCGATCGACTCGCGGCGGCGGTGGAGATGGCCAGCGACGACCCGGCGCCGCTCGTCTACCTCGGCGAGGCCCACCTGAGAGCGGGCTCGACCTCCGCCGCCAACGACGCGTTCGCGCGCGCCGAACAGCGAGCGAAGGCGCTCCTCGGGAGCTCCGCCTCCGACGCCACGACGCTCTACTACCTGGGCGTCGCTCAGCAACGACAGAAGCGCTTCGGAGAGGCGATCGCCACCCTCGAGCAGGCTCGCGACGAGAGTCCGCGGGACCCGCTGGTGGTCTACCAGATCGGTGCCACGCACGCCTTCCAGCGCGACTGGAGCGAGGCGATCGACGCCCTCACGGCCTCGATCGAGCTCGACCCGGGAATCGCCTACGCCTACTACTACCGTGGGTTGGCCGCGGGCGAAGCGGGCCGTAAAGATCTTCTGGTCAACGACCTCGACCGGTTCCTCGCCATGGCGCCCAACGCGCCCGAGGCGGAACAGGCGCGGCGCCTGCTCGGCGGCCTCTAGAAGGTGTTGCCGAAGCCGAAGTAGAGTTTGTAGCTCGGGTCGAAAGCGCGGCGATCGAGCGCTCGCGCGAAGTCGACCCGAAGCAGCCCGAGCGGGGTCAAGGCGCGCAGGCCGACCCCCGCAGAGGTGAAGAGGTCAGAGCCAAAGTCTCCACGATCGGCCCAGACGTTGCCGACGTCGGCGAACAGTACAGCGCTGAAGCGGTCCGCGAAGCGCCAACGGAGCTCCTCGGACAGCACCAGAAGGGCTTCTCCTCCGAGCGGTCTCTCGGTCGTCCCGAGCCGCTCCTGCGGCCCGAGCGACTCGGTCAGGTAGCCACGCACCGAGAACTCGCCGCCGGCGAAGAAGCGATCGAGCCGGACGAGCTCCTGATCGAAGGCGTCGGCGAGCCCGACGCGCATCGATTGCGACCAACTCCACGAACTCCCTCGCCCGCCGAGCGGACGGTGGTAGTCGAGCTGACCAAAAAAGCGCCCGTACTCGAAATCGCTGCCGAACGACTCGTCGCTCCAGGAGAGATCGGCACTGCCGAACAGCCCCCGGCGCGTCAGAAGGTCGCCGGACCGTCCGTCGAAGAGAACCTGCGTGCCGACGATCGGCCGGGTGATCCTCACCTCGAACGGGAAGAACGGATCGGGTTCCTCTTCCTCCACCCGGCTCTCGGTCACCCGACCGTAGAGGCGGGCAGTCAGCCGCTCGGCCAAGCGCCAGGAGAGCTGCACGGTCCCTTCGAGGGTGTCGGTGATCAGACCGTCCTCGACCAGTTCACGCGCCGAGGCAAAGAACTCGAGACTCGAGCGTGGTCCAAAAACGCGTGGCAGCCCGGCAAAGCCCCGTACGATCTGATCGTCCGACGACCAGAGAGTCCGCACGCCGGCGGTCCAACCGCGACCGAGAACGTTCCGGTCGATCGCCTCGAGGAGGACGGCGGTGTCGTCCTCGCTGTCCCAACGCACACCGTAGGCGAGCTCGAATCGCGGGCGCTCCCTCATGTCGAAGTCCACCCGCACCACTCCACCCGGGGCACGAACGATCTCCGGGGTGACGGTGTCAAAGAGCTCGGTCCGCCAGAGCCGGCGGCGCGCCTCGAGCACCTCGTCGCGATCGAAGTCGGCCTCGATCTCGAGAGCCGCAACGCGCTCGGCAAACCCAGGGCGTGTCGTTTGTAGCCCTGAGAAGGCCACCTGGCCGACAAAATACTGAACGCCCGGCTCGACGTCGAAACGCAGATCGACCGGGTCGTCTCCGGTCAGAGCAGGCCGGACGGTTACGTCGCTATAGCCCTGGGCCTGGAGGGCGTCGCGGAGCCGAACTCCCGCCGCGGCAATGCGATCGTGGCGAACGGGTTCGCCGGTGAGCAGCCCGCTCGCGAGCTCCACCTCGGCTCCCTCGGGAGCTCCGGCGATCTCGACGGTCCGGAGCGTCGGGCGCGGCCCCGGCTCGAGGACCACCTCGAGCACCGCCCCCTCTTCCACGACTCGCCGCGAGGCGATGCGCGGCTCTTGGTAGCCGAGGTACCGCAGGGCCTGCTCAACCCGCCGATCGGCTTCGGGCAGTTCGGCCGCCAACTCGACACGACGCACCGGCCGCGCAAAGCGTGAGGCGAGCAATCGGTTCTCGTCGTCCGGCAGCGGCACGAAGCGCACTTCGCCGAGCTCGAGTCGCTCACCTCCCTCGAGGTGAACGATCACTCGGCGATCGAGCCCCTCGGCGACAGCCGTTTCGATTTCGGCCCGCGGATCAACGTAGCCGATGCTTCGAAGAGCTCGACGAGCCTCCGCCTTCATCTCCAATAATGAGGCGCTCTCCCAATCGTCGGATCGGTAGAGCTCGGCGACCCTCCGTCGAAGGCTCTTCGGAATGCGCGTACCCTGGAAATCGAAGCTCGCCCGAGCGCCGGGCTCCACATCGACGTCCAGCTCGACGCCGCGCTCCACCTCGCGCGGCGTCACCGCCACTCGCGGGTCGACATAGCCGCGAGCGCGCAGCGATTCGATGACTTCGATCTCCGCCCCGAACCTGGCGCCGTCGAACAGTCGATCGCCGCGGCCGAGGCCGAGAGCTCGGCGGATCCGCCATTTCCGCTGACCGCCGAGGTCGCGGTAGCGGATCTTGCGAATCTTCGGCCCATCCTGCTCGTCCCGCCGATCACCACCGAGCCGCAGCCGCTGCCCGAGCGCCGCCCCTTCACTCTCGTCGTCGGTCGTAAAGAGCTGCACGTTGAGACCGGGCAGGGTGTCGAGATCGTGCACGTCGAGGAGATAGGTGCGCGCCTCGGCGTTACGTAGGTCGACCGAGGCGGCCAGCGTGACGATCGGCGAGAAGTCCTGGCTGACCGTGAGACGGGTCCCCGGATCGGCCTCGCCAAAGATCAGAAGCGGCTGCAGCGAGATGCGGGCTCCCGTAACCCCGCTCGTCAGTCGCGCCGCCAGGCGTTCGCCGTAGAAGCTGCCCAGTCCGGTCGCGACCGCCTCGACCCGATCGACCTCCTCGTCAGTGACGTCCCGCTCGCTCGCGAACGGGTCGTCGGCGCCAAGTCCCGCAATGCTCGGGTCCTCGATCGAGCTCGTAACGCTCAGATCGAGGGAGGCCGGCAGATCGGGGGCGCCGGGATAGTCGAGGGAGGCGGTGTCGACACGCACCGTCTGACCGAAGGCGTAGACCCGGCCACCGGGTTCGACGTCGAAACGGCCGTCGAGGACGGGCGCCGCCAGCGTGCCTCCGATCTTGACGGGGTCCCACCGCACCCACAGGTCGGCAACGTTGTTCTTGATGCGAACGCCCTCTGTGGTTCGAAGCTCGAGGTCCAGTGCGAACGCCTCGAGCGAGCTCTCCTCGGTCGAGGTGAGATCGACCGGCGCGAGGAGTCCGAGTAGGAGGTCGAGGTCGAGGTCCACGTCGCGAGAGAGAACGCCGTTCTCGACCTCGACCGCGCCCGTGACACTCCACTCGCCCTCCGGATCGCGCGCGAGCGAAACATCGCCTCCCATCAGCGCGAGCAGCCCATAGTCGAGCCGATAGCGCACCCCCTCCAGCTCGGCGCGAACCCTCGGAGAGCCGTTACCGTCCAGGGTTGTCGACAGGTCGACCGACCCCTCGTTGAGCCGGAAGCCACCGTCCGCCCGAGTCCCCTCCGTCGGGTCGAGTGTCACCACCAGGTCGGGCGCCGAGATCCTCGTCGTGTAGGGGCGCGCGTAGACGACACTCGCGTCGGGGCCGCGCGCCTCGAGTCGTCCGCGCAGTGCGCCCGGCCGACCTCGTACATCGAGGCTGAGCTCAACCTCCCCCTCCGCCACCCCGCCCGCGAGGAACGGGTTGGCCAGCGAGGCCAGGAGCGCTCCGCCGCCGACCAGCTCGACCTCCTCGACGAGTTCGCTCGCTTCCTCCCCGAACTGCCAGTCGGGCGCGAGCCCCGCCGTCCCTTCGAGCTCGAAGCCGCGGCCCTCCGAAACCAGCCGCGCGGGCGGTAGCGTGAGCTCGCCGGCCGAGAGCACCAGGCGGATGGGTCCATCACCAGCCGCCTCGCGACCCTTCGATTTCCACGCGAGGCCGGCAACCTCCGCCTCACCCTCGCCCAGAGTCGGCGCCGTCAAGGGCAGCCGGAACCAGCCGCTCCCGCCGGCTCGGAAGCTGTCTTCGGACTCGCTGGCTCCCAACAGCAGCAGGAGCGGCTCGAGGTCGGTCTCGGGAAGTTGCCAGGCCACGGCCAGCTCTCCGGTCGGTTCCTCGCCGTCGAGCTGAATCGGAATGCTCGCCTGCCACGTCGACTCGACGCCGCCGAGCGAGAGCTCCAACCGGTCGACCTCGAGCGCTCCGTTGCCCCCCTCTTGAAGGAGCCGCGCCTCGCCGGTCGCCACGACCGGCTGGTCGTTCAAGCGAGCTCCTGCCGACTGCAGCCGCACCTCTCGATCTCCGAGTTGCAGCTCGAACTCGGGATCGGCGAGGCGCATCAACTCCAGCGGCCACTCGAAGTCGCTGCTCTCGAGCCGCACGTGGCCGGCGACTCCGTCGTCCGAACGCGTGTAGCGGGCGTCCAGTCGGACCCGGCCCTCGACGGCCCCCTCGACGCCTCCGAGTGCGGCGAGCCATGCTCCCGCCGCGTCCCCGTCGACCCGCCAGTCGAACGCACCGCCTTGTCGATCGAGCCAACCGGTCGCCTCGAACCGCGACTCCGGTGCGTTCACGATCGAGTGCGTCGAGAGCCGTTCCGGCTCCGCCTCGACGCTCGCCTCGAAGTCGATCGACCGAGTCGACGCCGGCACTCCGAAGAGCGCCTCCGCCACTCTTCCGGTCGCTTGGAGCTCCCCTCGAGCGATCAGGTCTTCGATCGCATCCTCGACCCCCCACGACGGCGTCAACTCCAGCCAACCTCCGGCTTCGACTCGGGAGCCACCGGTCGCCAGAGCAATCGTCGGGACGGTGAGTCTCCCGTCCGTGAGCTCGACCGTGACCGGCCGCTCGAGTTCGTAGCTTCGCGCCTCCTCTGTCCAACGCAGCGCCTCGAGGCGCAGGTTGCCAGAGCTGAGGGCGGGGCGTTTGGTGTCGACCCACGCCTCGCCCGCTGCCACAACAAACAGCTCGGAGCCGGCAACTCCGAGCAGCGGCGCAAGGTCGGCGCCCTCGAGCACCCAGTCGACCCGGGCTCGCGACTGCCGGGCGAACTCGCCGGCCCAGGTAATCGAGTCGAGGCCCGGGATCCCCGAGAGGCGAGAGCCGGGAACGTCCGCGGTGACGTGCAGCTCCACGCCGTCGATCGAAAGCGGCGTCGCCGAGAGCCGGAGACCGCCGTCGGTCAGTCGTACGGAACCGATGGTCTCAAGTCGGCGCCCACCGTTCTCGATCTCCAGTCGCTCGAGCGTCAGCACCTCCCCGGCCAGTTCTCCGCGTGCCGCGAGATCCGCCGGAGCCGCCTCTCCCGAAGCGAGGCGGCTGGCCGAGAGATCAAAGCGCGCGGAGGAGAGCTCGCCCCCCTCGGCCGCCAACTCGAGATCGCCCGACAGCGCACCACTCCACCCGAGCCCGAGCACCTCGAGGGGGAACCGATCTGCCGCTGCTCGTACCGCACCGGAGCGCCCCACCGGCGCACCCGACGCGACGAATTCCAAGTCGGCCGACTGCGCCGCCTGCCATCGCCCCTCGATCTCCAACCGCGGGTCGGTGACCGGACCGACGACGTCGCCAGCTACGCGAAGTTCACCCGTCGCCGAGACGGGGAGCGTCGCGAGCGCGGTTGGCCAGAGTCCGCGCAGAGCGTCGAAATCCCCCGCGGCCTGCTCGACCACGACACGCCCCTCTTCGATCTCTGCTTCGGTGGGCCGCTGCCAATCCTCGACCGCGAGGACCCCGCGGAACTCGCGGCGACCGGGGAGTGCCGGCGCCACACGGACCGCGATCGGCACCCGAGCCCGACGACGTTCGACCGACAGGTCGGGTGTCAATTCGGCGACCAGAAGTTCCTCTTCACCTCGGCGCCAGCGGAGCTCCAGATCACCTTCCGCACTCTCGAAGCGAGCCGGCCCGAGGCGTACATCGCCGGCGAGAGTCAGCACGGTCGCCTCGGCGTCGAGTTGCGCAAACAGGTCATCTCCAACCCATGGCTGCAACAGCTCCGCCGGGACCTCGGGAGCGTCGATCGAAACGGTCGCTTCGCCGCCGCGCAGATCGGCGGCGCCCTGGAGTCCGACACGCGCCCCCTCCGCCGCTCCGAGCAGCGCGCCCAGCTCGACCGAGCCCACCGCCGACAGCGCAAACGGCTGTGACTCCGCGAGCCCAACCTGCCCCGACAGAGACAGGTCCACACCGCCGCCTCGAAGATCGAGTCCGGTCACGCTCAAGGGCCCCGCGATCGGCCCGGACAGCTCGCCCGACACCTCGACTCGACGGCTGCCGAGGTCGGGGTGGTCGACGCGCAACGCACCACCCTCGATTTCGATCGAGAGGACTCCATCGACCAACGAACCCTCGAGATCAAAGTCGACCGGAGCGACGGTCCCTCCGGCCGCACCCTCGAGACCAACCGCAGCGAGCGAGCCGCCCGCAACGACGATCGCGTGTACGTCGAGGGAAGGCGGCGGCCCGGGCTCCGCCGTCGGCTCGTCAGACTCGGGCCAACGGGAGAGGTCGACGTGCGGCGCATCGAGAGCCAAGGACTCGAACACCAGACTCCCGGTCGCGAGCGCGGTCAGGCGCACCGTCGCGCTCAGCCGATCGGCGGTCGCGACCGTTTCGCCCGACGAGTTCGTCAGCCGGACGCCCCGGAGCTCGACGGTCCCAGCGCTCGGCCACAGGTCGAGAGAGTTTGCGTCGACGGTTAGACCAGTGGCCTCTTCGACCGCGACCGAAAGGCGCGTCAGCAGGCTGCGGCGCACGGACTCGGTGCGGAGCGCGAGCCAACCCGCGAGCAGCACCAACAGGGCGAGAAGCACTCCCCCGACGACAATCCGTTTCCACCACCGCGACACGGGCACGATGCTACCCGTAAGAAGGGGCGTACGCTTGGAGTCAGGCTCGCCTCGGTGCAGCAACCACCCCAACAGCTAGTGACTCCCCCAGGTGCCGCTGTTATGGTCTCCATGATGAAGAAATGGGTGATTCGACTGGCCGTCCTCGCCGGTGTCGTCGCCGCCTTCTGGCTCCTTCGAATCACCGTTCTCGCACCGGAGCCGACTCCAGTACGACTCGTCGCCGTCGAGCGCGGTGTCGTCGAGGAGACGGTCACCAATTCGAGAGCGGGAACCGTCACCGCTCGGCGGCGGGCGAAGCTCTCTCCGGAGATCGGAGGGCAGGTCGTCGCGATCCCCCATCGGGAGGGTGAACCGGTCACCGCCGGCGCCGTCGTCCTGCAGCTGGACGACCGCTCCCAGCGGGCGCAGCTCGACCTCGCAGGACGAGAGCTCGAGGCGGCGCAGGCCGAAGCGGAACGCGCCTGCCTCGCCGCCGAACGGGCGGCGCGCGAGCGACAGCGGGTCGCCAGGCTGGCTGCGGAAGAGATCGTCTCGGCCGACCTTCTCGACTCAGTCGAGAGCGCCGAGCTGACCGCGGAAGCAGCCTGTAGAACCGCGCAGGCGAACACCGCCCGCGCACGGGCCTCGGTCGGTGTCGCTCGAACCGCTCTCTCGAAGTCGGTGCTGCGCGCGCCGTTCGACGGTGTGATCGCCGAGGTCTCGATCGAGGTCGGCGAATGGACAACTCCGTCGCCGCCCGCGATGCCGGTGCCTCCGGTCGTCGACGTTCTCGATCCGCAGTCGATCTACGTCTCGGCTCCCATGGACGAGGTCGACTCCGGCAGCATCCAAGCCGGAAGGCCCGCGCGGGTCACTGTCGACTCGCACCGCGGCCGCAGCTTCTCGGGCTCGGTCGCGCGCGTCGCCCCCTATGTCCTCGACGTCGAAGCTCAGAACCGCACCGTCGAGATCGAGGTCGATTTCGACCGTCAGGACGAAGCGATCCTCCCCGGCACCTCGGCGGACGTCGAGGTGATCCTCTCCGCCCACGAGAACGTACTGCGCATCCCCACCTCGTCGTTGATCGACGGCGGCCGGGTGCTGGTGCTCGAGGGCGAGTATCTCTCCGCGAGGGAGGTCGAAACCGGCCTGCGCAACTGGGACTACACCGAGATCCTCGATGGCCTCTCCGAAGGCGACCAGATCGTGATCTCACTCGACTCCCCGGACGTGCGAGAGGGAGCGCTGGCGGTGGCCGACGACGCGCCGGCCGACCGATGATCCGCCTCGAGGGGATCAGCCGCACCTTCGAGGTAGGCGGCCGGCCGGTGCGGGCGCTGGTCGAGGTCGACGAGGAGATCCGCGCTGGGGAGCACGTCGCGATCATGGGCCCTTCGGGCTCGGGCAAGTCGACACTCCTCAACGTGCTCGGTTGCCTCGATCGGCCATCGGCGGGCTCCTACTTTCTCGATGACCAGGAGGTCGGCCAACTCGACGACGCCGAGCTGACCCGCATTCGCCGCGACGAGATCGGCTTCGTCTTCCAGTTTTTCCACCTCATCTCTCGACTCACGGCGCTCGAGAACGTGGAGCTGCCCATGCTCTTCGCCGGCATCTCTCGGGCGGAGAGACGCAGCCGAGCGCGAGCCGCGCTCGAGCGCGTTGGACTGGGACCGCGCATGGCGCACCTCCCCGAGCAGCTCTCGGGCGGCGAACGGCAGCGCGTGGCCCTGGCGCGCGCCACCATCCTCGAACCCAAGATCCTTCTCGCCGACGAACCGACCGGCAACCTCGACAGTAAGTCGGGGCGCGTGGTGCTCGACCTCCTCGACGAACTGAACGCGGATGGATTGACTCTGGTCGTGGTCACCCACGACGCGCGTGTCGCGCACCGCGCCGACCGCGTGATCGTACTGGTCGACGGCCAGGTGGCGAAGCGCGTGCGCGGCGACCAGATCGGCGAAGTGGTGGCGATGCTCGCCGACGACGGAGGCGACGAGGAATGACCGCACGCGAGGTGCTCGGCTTCTCGTTTCGCGCCCTGACCGGTCACGGCCTGCGCACAGCGCTGAGTCTCCTCGGAGTGATGATCGGCGTCGCGGCGGTGGTGATCCTCACCGCACTCGGTGAGGGTGCGCGCCTCTACGTCGTCGACCAGTTCGCCAGCCTCGGAACCAATCTGCTCATCGTGCTGCCAGGCCGCACCGAGACCAGCGGCTCGTTCGGTATCGGCGGCGTCCCGAACGACCTCACGCTCGAGGACTCGCAGGCGATCGTGAGACAGGTACCTCAGGCGCGACGCGTTGCACCGATCTCCATGGGCACGGACGAGGTCGCCTACGGCGAACGCCGGCGGCAGGTGGTGATTCTCGGGACGACGCCAGAGTACGTACACGCTCGCCGGCTGACCCTCCAGCGCGGCGAGTTCCTTCCGGACGAGGAGCTGTTTCGCGGCGCCAACGTCACGGTGCTCGGGCATCAGGCGGCGCGCGAGCTCTTCGACGGCGACGATCCGGTGGGCGAGGTTGTCCGCGTCGGCGGATGGCGCATGCGGGTGATCGGCGTCCTCGCCCAGCAGGGCACCAAGATGGGCATCAACTTCGACGACATCGCCATCGTGCCGGTGTCGACCGCCATGAAGATGCTCAATCGCAGCTCGCTGTTCCGGATCCTGATTCAAGTACACGCCCACACCGACCTCGACCTGGCCAAGGAGCGTGTTCTGACGGTGGTCACCGAACGCCACGAGGAAGAGGACGTGACGGTGATCACTCAGGACGCTGTGGTCAGCACGTTCTCGGGAATTCTCGCGACGCTGACCCTCGCCGTGGGCGCAATCGCGGCGATCTCCCTCTCGGTCGCCGGGGTCGGCATCATGAACGTCATGCTCGTGTCGGTCTCGGAGCGCACCGGCGAGATCGGCCTGCTCAAGGCGGTCGGCGTCGGCAACCGGCAGATCCTCGCGGTCTTCCTCGCTGAAGCGGCACTGATTTCACTCGCCGGGGGGCTCATCGGCCTCGCTGCGGGCTGGAGTGTGATCCACGTGACGGGTCGCATCTGGCCCGCCTTCCCCGCGGCGACGCCGGCCTGGGCGGTCGCCGCGGCGCTCGGCGTCTCGGTGGTTGTCGGCGTCGTCTTCGGCATGCTGCCGGCGCGGCGGGCGACTGCACTCGACCCGGTGGCGGCACTCGGAAAGAGGTGACAAACCGTGCCTGAACTGATCCGACTCGCCCTCCGAGCGATCGCCAAACAGCGCCTGCGCTCGTTCCTCTCGATGCTCGGGATCGCCATCGGCATCGCCTCGGTGATTCTGCTCACCTCGATCGGCGAAGGCACGCGCCGCTACATCGTCAATCAGTTCTCGCAGTTCGGCGCCAACATCATCGCCATCAACCCGGGCAAGGCGGAGACCGGCGGAATGCCGGGAGCCTTTGGCGGCTCGACTCAGAAGCTGACGCTGCACGACGCCGAGGCGCTGGCTCGCGTGCCGGGTGTCGAGGCGATGGTGCCGATCGCCTTCGCCATGGCGCGCGTCGAAGGCAACGGACGCGGCCGCAGCGTTTTCGTCTACGGCGTGACACCCGACGTACCGTTGGTCTGGCAGTGGCCGGTCCGAGTCGGCAGCTTCTGGCACTCGTCGGATCCCTGGAGCGGCCCGGCCGAGGCGGTTCTCGGTCCGACGCTCAAGCGCGAACTCTTCGGCCAGGAGCCCGCCCTCGGCAAGTTCGTGCGCATCGCAGGCGGCAGGTTCCGGGTCGTGGGCGTCATGGAAGACAAGGGTCAGATGCTCGGGTTCGATCTGAACGACGCAGTCTGGATACCGGTGGCGCGATCGATGAGGCTCTTCAACCTCGACGAGCTGGGCGAGATCGATCTCAAATACTCGAACGCCCAGATCGAAGACCGCGTGGTCGATGCGGTGCGTTCTACCCTGATCGATCGCCATCGGGGCAAGGAAGACTTCACGCTGATCACCCAGGCGGGAATGCTCGAAGTCTTCGGCAACATCATGAACATCATCACGACCGCAGTGGCGGCGATTGCGGGCGTGTCACTCCTGGTAGGCGCGATCGGCATCCTCACGATGATGTGGATCGCGGTCGGCGAGCGCACCAACGAGATCGGGCTGATCCGCTCCATCGGCGCCACGCGGCGTCAGGTCGAGATGGTCTTCCTGACCGAAGCGGCCGCACTCGCCAGCCTGGGCGGCCTGTTCGGCGTCGGCGTCGGCCTCGGCATCTGCGCGCTCCTGCGCACGGCAATCCCCGGGCTGCCGGTACACACGCCGCCCGAATTCTTGATCGCGGCGGTTGCGATCAGCGTCGCAACCGGTTTGCTGTCCGGCGTATTGCCCGCGCGGCGCGCCGCGCGCCTCGACCCCGTCGAAGCGCTCCGCGCCGAGTGAAATTCGAGGGAGATTCGGGGGGCACAACACCCCGTCAACGGGAAGCCTCCGAGACCGATCAGCCGCCCGGGATTGAGTATCGTGTCCCCCGAGTTTCACTCGGCGAACTTCTCGACCGCAAAGCGCCACGCCTCGAGTTCGCTCGACCAGAACCCGCTCGGAAGCCCGGCCTTCTGCCGGAGCGATTCCAGGAAGCGAGCCGGCTCGGGGAAGAGCTCCCAAACCTGCGGCAGATAGGTTGCACGGCGCCCTTCGCAGGCAATCACGAGACCGTCCACTCCCGGGCGCAGCTGGGCCAAGAGGTTAGACTCGCTTTCGACCTCGAGCGACTCCAATGGGGTGAGCACCGAGATCTCGACCTGAATTCGCTCGAGCTCCTCGGCGCTCACGGGGGCGAACCGCGAGTCCGACAGGGCGGCAGCGCGCGTGTTGTGCCGCACGTCGTCGACGAGCGCCCGGTGTGGCTCCAGGGCGCCGATACAGCCTCGCAGCTTGCCATCGAGCATCAGGGTCACGAACGAGGCGCCCGGCCGTTCGAGCACCGCGTCGACGACCGGTTCGGGAATCGAGGGGCCGCCAGTCGCCCGATGGAGGGCACACCGCGCGACGGCGACAAGTTGGTCACCGAGACTCGGCGGCAGCGAGGTCACGCCGGCGCTCCGAACTCGAACGCACCGTAGCCGACCACACGCTGTCGATCGCCGGCGGTGTCGCCGGAGTTGCGAAGGTCGATCAGGCGCCCCGCGAGGCCGCGGCGGCGCGCCTCGAGCAGCAGGCCGTTGATCGGAATCGCACCGCAGGCTCGATCCGGCGTCAGATCCGCATCGCCTCGGAGAATCCGATCTGCAGTGTCTCGATCTATGCGCCTGGCCCGGTCGTAGTCGAGGAAGTGCGACAGGTCCGAGCTCACCACCAGAAGTGTCTCAGGTTCGGTCCAGAGCTCCTCGATCACGCTGGCGACGTCGGCCGCCGAAGCGCTCCCGACGACCAGAGGAAGGAGTTCGAACTCACTGAGAATCTGCTGAAGAAACGGCAGCTCCACCTCCAGGGAGTGCTCCCGGGCGTGAGCGCGATCGTCGGTCACAACGCCAGGCAGCGTCCTCGCCCGAGCACACCCCTCAGCGTCGAGTTGCACCCGCCCGAGCGGCGTCTCGAACGCCTCGACGTCGGGCAGCGCCATTCCAGAAAACGCGAAGTGATGAGACGGCCCGAGAAGAACGACCCTCTCGACCGGCCCACCGCCGACCAGGCCGGCAAACGAACTCCCCGCAATCGGACCGGAGTAGCTGTAGCCGGCGTGCGGCGCGATCACCGCGCGGAGCGAGTGAGGTGAGCTTTCGCGTCGCGTCTCGCCGAGGTAGCGCTCCACCGCCGTCCGCAGCTCGTGCGAGGAGTCCGGGTAGAAGAGGCCGCTCACGGCGGCCGGACGCGTTCGAGAGGTCACAGCCTTTCCTCGGACCGGCGCCGTGGCTCGGCCCGTTACGTCCGCAGTCTACTCCCGGCTCTGACAGGGGGACCCAATGACCGTTCGCTCGCGGGCAGCAAGAATCCCTCTGCGCGCATTGAAAACGGGGGACACAATACTCATTGGCTCGCGGGCCAGGCGACTCCATCTGCGCCCACCGTGTCGCGCGAGCCAATGAGTATTGTGTCCCCCGTTTTCTAGTTGCCCGGGTTCTCGATCGTGATCTCGTCCGGCGGCGCGATCGAGCCCGGCGTGATCGTCACCGTCACCTCGTCGGCGTCGTTGTCGTCCGGGTAGACGAAGTTGTCGTTGTAGCTGCACTGGAGGAAGGGCACGCCCTCGGCGATCTCCGGCACGCCGGGCCTCGGCTCGGCGGCGACGCGAAGGGTGTACTCCGGCTCTCCAGCGCCCGGCACGTTGGGCAGCGAACCGCGGGGAACCACGAACTCCTCCCGGAGCGACTCGAAAGCCGGGTCGAGGTGGCGCGGCTGGCGATCCTCGAACATCAACGCATCGTCCGATACCCGAGTGGCCGTCACCACCAGATCGAAGTCACCACTGCTCTCGAGATCATCAACGTGGTCTTCTCCACAAGGCGTGACCGCGAAGGCGAAGTTGAAGACGAGTGTCAGATCCTCGTCGAACGGCGCCGTCTCGGGAGCGTCGAGATTTGCGACGATCACGTCGTAGAAGGCGCCGGTGCCCAGTTCCCCGCCGGGATCGGAGCCGCCGTTGTCGATCAGCTCGATCAGACGCTCGCTGCCACAGAAGCAGGCGGTGTCGACGCCAGGCGGGTCCTCGAAGCATCCGAGGGCCAAAAACGGTAGCGCCAGGGCGGCTCCCCACCGCGCAGCGCTGCGAACGCAGAACCACTTCATCGCGTCCTCCTGCCGAGCGCAGTACGCCCGTGCCCGCCGCATCCGCCCGGCTCTTGTTGGTTTCGATCAGCCTATCAGGAGGTGCCGCGCGTCTCGCCTACTCCGCCCAGAAGGGCTTCCACTTCGACTCCTCCGAGGGCGGAGTCAGCAGACTCACCACAATCAGCGAGGACAGCGAGAGGAAGCCTGCCGGGTAGATGATGTAGTCGTAGTCGAGCGGCAGATCCATGAAGCCGAGCGGCAGCGTCTCGAACCCAAAGCGAGCCATCCCGGCAAAGATCACCGTGCCGGCGATGCCGAGCGCGATCGAAACCATGCCTCCCATCGGGGTCACCCGCCGCCACAGAAACGCCGCGAGCAGCGCTGGTGTCACCGCTGCACCCACCATCGTGTAGGCGTAGAGGGCCATATCGAGGATGTTCTCGAACTGGGTGGTCACCACCAGGGAGACGAGGGCGAGCAGGACGATCATCACTCGCTGGAAGCGGATGATCTGCTGGTCGTCGGCCTCGGGGTTCATGAACCGCTGGTAGACGTCGCGGGTCAGGTTCGTCGACGGCACCATCAGGAAGGTGTTGGCGGTCGAGAAGATGATCGCGGCGGCGCCGATCAGCAGCAGCACGCCCGCGTACACCGGCAGCCCGTCGGCGGCGAGTTGCAGAATCACCGTCTCGGTCGCAGCGCGATCGAGGCTGCCGTCCGCCATCCGGAACAGGGGATCGGTCCAGTACTGGCCGGCGGCAAAGATCGCGGCCGAGTCGAGGACCACCTCGACGACGATCACGCCGATGATCATGCCGATGACCGCCTTGCGAGCCGAGATTCCGTCCTTTGCGGACATGAACTTCTGGTAGATGCTGCTCTCTCCGAGCAGCAGCATGAAGGTCGGCAGGAAGAGTCCGAGCGCCGCCGCAATGCCTGTTGCGCCGATGATCGAGAAGTGCGTCTCGGGCAGCGTCGTCGTGAGCTGCGTCCAACCGCCCGCCCCCTTGAGCGCCAGTGGCGCCGCGACAATGACGCCGACCGTAATCAGAATGCCGTTGAAGATGTCGAGTGCCACGATCGAGGACATACCGGCGATGATCGTGTAGACGACCACCAAGCCGCAGACAATGAGCTGACCGACCCAGGGGTCCACCCCGGTCAAGATATTGAGCAACCGCCCCCCGCCGATGAACTGGTAACTGGCAATCGTCAGGTAGGCGATGATGATCGCCACCGTGCCGAGCAGTCGCGCCGGCGCGTTGTAGCGCGTCTCGAGGATGTCTGGAACCGTGTACTGCGCAATCTTCCGGACGCGCGGCGCCAGGTAGTAGACGATCGCCAGACCGAGCCAGGCGCCGGCACTCATCCAGAGCGCCGAGAAACCCTGCCGGAAGGCGCGGCCGGCACCGCCGAACAGGCTGCCCGAGCCGATCCAGGTACAGACCAGTGTTCCGACCAGGAACATGGCCGAGACCCCCCGGCCCGCCACCATGAAGTCGTCCTGCGTCTTCACGGAGCGGCCCTTGTAGACGCTCACGCAGATCAGGAAAGCGAGGTAGATGCCGATCGCCCAGAGGTAGATCACGGGGTCTCCTTCGTAGTTCGAGGAACGGCCAAGACTAAGCGATCGGAGGAGTTACGGGCAAGCTTGCGCCGCGGTGACGGAAGGGCTGAGTCGGAGGTCGTCGCCGTGGGACCCGGCGGGCGCGACGTCTCCCGGCGGTACTCGGGCCGCTTCCGGGGCCACTGCGCGCCGGCGGGAGGACCGCCGCCTCCCACGGCAACGCCCCCCACTCAGCCCTTGCACCGCCATCGCCGTCTGTCCGAACAGCTCGCCCGGCTGCCGACGAGTGGCTTCTGTTCCTAGCGCTCTTCGGCCGCCTTGAGCGGTACGCGGATCAGGAAGTAGCCGACGATGGCGAAGATGGCGAGGCCCATCCAGCCGCCCAGCGCGGTCTCGACGAAGTGGAAGCTCGAGACGCCGAAGAAGACCTCCACCAGCGCCGGGACACCGACCAACACCATGCCCGCGAACAAGACACCGGTGAGCGCTTCGCCGGCGATGAAACCGCTCGCGAGGAGAATGCCCACGTTCTCGAAGACAGTCTTGCCGCCTTCGTCGAGGCGCTTCGCGGCCAGCTTGTCCGCAAAGCCGCGGATCAGGCCGCCGACGAAAATTGCGCCGGTGGTCTCAACGGGTAGGTACATGCCGACCGCGATCAGCATCGGCGCCGGCGCCTTGATCAGGATCAGCCCAAACGCCATGCCCATGCCGATGAGGATCAGACCCCACGGCATCTCACCTCCGACGATGCCGGTGGCGAGCTGGGCCATCAGGCCGGCTTGCGGCGCCGGCAGCTGACTGTCGCCGATGCCGATGCCGCCCTGCGCGATGTTGCCCTCGTGCAGGATGATGATCGGAAAGACCAGAACGAAGGCGACGGCAACGGTTGAGATCAGCTCCGCGATCTCCATCTTGCGGGGTGTGCCACCGACCAGCTGGCCGACCTTGAGATCCTGGATCATGTCGCCGGCCATCGCCGATGCGCAGCAGACAACCGCCGAGACGCCCAACACGGCGCCGATGCCCGGAAGGCCGGTCACGCCGATCCACACCATCATCACCGCGGCGATGATCAGCGTCGAGAGCGTCAGTCCGGAGATCGGCTGGTTCGAACCGCCCACCAGGCCGACGAGCCAGCCGCCAACCGCCGAGAAGAGGAATCCGGTGAGCGTCATGATCACCGCGGCGAGCAGGGCGCCCATCAGGTTCTGGGTGAAGTGGTAGTAGATGAGGGTCATGGGCACGACCAGGAGGAGCGCCGCGACCAGCACCTTGCGCAGGTCGAGATCCTGCTCCAGTCGGGAGCTCACGTCCCCCTCACCGCTCGACTTGGGCGGCTTGAGAGCACCGCTCAGCGCCTTGCCCAGGGAGCCGCGCAAACCCCACAGGGTGTAGAGGGCGCCGATCAGCATCGCGCCCACCGCGATCGGCCGCACGTTGTTGTACCAAACGGTGTAGCTGAGATCGGCCCAGCCCGGTGTGCCCGCCTGATCGAGCTTTCCGGCCAGTCCCGGATCGACGAACAGGATCAACGGAATCAAGACGAACCAGGCGAGGACGCCTCCAGCAAAGTTGATCGCCGCCAGGCGCGGACCGATGATGTAGCCGACCGCCATGAGAGCCGGACTCGCCGCCGGCGTGGCGAAGGCGATACCACCACTATGGGTGAGACTGCCCATCGTTTCGCGCGACGGGAAGAAGTGATGCACGACCGACTGAGGAAACGAGAGGAAGCCCTCGACCGACTCGCGCAACACCTGCACGCCGCTCGAGTTCTTGAACATCTCGATCAACATGCCGAGCCCGAGCGCGCCGAAGACGTATTTGGCGCCCGACTCCCCCTTCTGCCCCGCCTTCACGATCTCGTAGCAGGCGTACGACTCGGGGAACGGCAGCTGCGCATCGACCACCAGCGTCTTGCGAAGCAGGATGACGAAGAGGATGCCCATCAAGCCACCGATGAGCAGAATCAGCGAGGTCTCCCAGTAGTTGAACGAGGTCCAGAGCCGTTCGCCGCCGACGTTCACCATCACGAACGCCGGGATGGTGAAGATCGCTCCTGCGACTAACGCCTCACCGACGCTCGCGGTCGTCCGGGCGATGTTCTGTTCGAGAATGCCGCCCTTCATGAACGGCAGCCGGAACGCCGCGATCGCGATCACCGCGGCCGGGAAGGTCGCCGAAATCGTCAGGCCGGCTCGTAGCCCCAGGTAGGCGTTGGCGGCGCCGAGGACCACCGCCATCAGAATGCCGAGCGCCAAGGCTCGGAAGGTCAGCTCCGGCAGATCGGTCTGCGCGGGGACATAGGGGGTCTCTTTGCGAGGCTGCTCTTCGGCCACTCGGTTCCCTTTCTTCTCGCGAAGCGGCTGCTGCTAGGCCGCTACTGGGTGAACTGGACGCTGCTGATTCTAGTCGACTCTCGAACCTAGGCGAGGCTCGTCCGATGCTAAACTGCTATGAAACGTAACTCAGAATGCGCTTCCGGGAGGAGCGAATGCCAGGCCTGAACGACTTCAATCCGGCGCTGCGGTTGTTGGAGTGGACTCTCAGTCTTGAGAAGACCCTGAAAGAAAGCAACCCCTATATCGGCTCGCTTCGCATTGTGAACATGGGGGATGAATTCCCCCAACTGGATCAGAGCGAGCAAGACCACATCTTCAACTTTGCGCCCCTGAGTTGCGACTCTCTGGTCTTTCGTCGAGCTGGATTGCTAAGAGAGGTCGCGTTGGAGGCATCGGTAGCGCTGAGGGACGCAGAGGCGGCGATCGACCTATACGTTGACTCGTGGGCTCAGGATCTCGAGCAACTCCTAGGTCCGTGGAGACTCACAACCAACGGGAGCCAAGTTACAGGGAACCTCAGGGCCGCAATAACTGGACTACGGTACGCCTCAGATCTGCTGTCGAGACTCCCCGGGCAAGAACGACGCATTGACGAGGACGAGCTCAGTGACATGTCCGCCGAACTCACAGAGCTGCGGGCAACGCTCAACGACTCTGAGCTACCAGAAGGCGTCAAGA
The DNA here is from genome assembly GCA_965212505.1 of Candidatus Multivoradales bacterium. Classification (GTDB taxonomy): domain Bacteria; phylum Acidobacteriota; class Thermoanaerobaculia; order Multivoradales; family JAHEKO01; genus JAHEKO01. The sequence goes on along the minus strand of OZ243123.1, from coordinate 1,170,496 downwards.
ATGTCCTGCTCCATCGCATTGGCGACATAGTCGACGCTGTCATCGAATATCGCTTCGGTGGTGCGCCTCGTGTTCAGCGCGCGTTCGAGGCTGGACTTGGAAGCGTCGTGATTCACCACGTTCAAATCCCGCAAAGGGAGAGAGAGAGCATCAGCTCAGTCTTCCTGCGAATCTGGGCAACGCTAGGCCATGTCCTACAGGCGAAGGAATTGGGCCAAGGAGCTGAGAAGCTGCTGAGCAAGCTCCCAGAGTTCCTAGAGTAGACCCGGCGAACGCTACCCGACCACTCGGAAGACGAGACCGACGCGGCGGGGTGACATCTGTCGGGAGGGAATGGTCGGGGCGAGAGGATTTGAACCTCCGGCCTCACGGTCCCGAACCGTGCGCTCTACCAGGCTGAGCTACGCCCCGAGTTCCTGCCATGGGCCGGCGGGTGCGGCCGAACGGCTGACGAACCTTATCCGCGGTCCGGATGTCGGTCAAGGTGGTTCTCAGACGCTCCGACAGACCACCGTGAGCCCTCGAGGCTGCATATACAATCCTCTTTCGTTTCAACTGTGGGTGGGGGCCGCCGCAGCATTGCGTTGCGACGACGCCCGCGCGCTCTTTCTGGGGGCCGACCATGCCCGGACAAGCAAACATCGCAACTCTCTGCGATCTCTTTCTGGCCACCGCGCAGCACGACAAAGCCGACCACCTGCTGCACAAGGTCGATGGCGAGTGGGTGCCGGTCTCGACAGCCGAATTTGTCGACGGCGTCCAGCGCATGGCGGCGGTCCTCGACGGGCTCGGCGTCCAACGAGGCGACCGTGTCGCGCTGATGGCCGACAACGGGGTCCACTGGCCGACCATCGACTTCGCCAGCCTCTGCATCGGCGCGATCGTCGTCCCGATCTACCCGACACTCACCCCCGACCAGGGCGCCTACGTCGCCAACGACTGCGGTGCGGAGGTCGTCTTGGTCGAGGCGCGAGAACGGCTCGACGGTATGTTGGGCGAGCGGGGGGACATGCCCCTGGTGAAGCGCTTCGTCCTGATCGGCGGCGAGGCTCCCGAGGGCGTCGCAAGCTACTCGGAACTCCTCGCGGAGACCGAGCCGATGCCCTGGAACGAGCTCGAGCGCCGCGCCCGAGAGGCGAAGCCCGAAGACCTCGCTACCTTCATCTATACGAGCGGCACCACCGGCAACCCGAAGGGCGTGATGCTGAGCCACGGCAACATCGCCTCGAACGTCCTCTCGTCCTGCCCGGTGATCGGAATCTCCCGTCAAGACGTCGCGCTCTCGTTCCTGCCGCTCTCGCACTCGTTCGAGCGAACTGTCGACTACAGCTACTTCCTAGAGGGCGCCACGATCGCCTACGCAGAGTCCGTGCAGATGGTCGGCGCGAACCTGATGGAGGTTCGACCCCACGTGTTCGTCTCGGTACCGCGGGTCTACGAGAAGGTGCTGGGCAAGGTGTACGAAGGGGTCTCGAAGGCGCCGCCCTTGCGTCAGAAGATCTTCAACTGGGCGGTCGACGTCGGTCGCGACGCGATCGAGTACCGGCTCCAGGGCAAAAAGCCGCCGGGATGGCTGGGAATCAAACTGGGCCTCGCAGACAAGTTGGTGTTCAGCAAGATCCGGGAGCGACTCGGCGGCCGATTCGAGCGCGCCACCTCGGGCGGTGCACCGCTCGCAAAAGAGGTGGCGGCCTTCTTCTGGGGCGCCGGAGTCGAGATCTACGAAGGTTACGGACTGACCGAAACATCGCCGGTCCTGACCGTCAACCCGCGCAACGCGGCACGCCTCGGCACCGTCGGCCCAGCCATCGAGGGCGTCGAGCTACGCATCGCCGAAGACGGCGAGATCCTGGCGCGCGGACCCAACATCATGCAGGGCTACTACAACCTGCCCGAAAAGACCGCGGAGGCAGTCGACGACGACGGCTGGTTCCACACCGGCGACATCGGAGAGCTCGACGAGGACGGCTATCTCAAGATCACCGACCGCAAGAAGGAGCTGATCGTCAACGCCTACGGGAAGAACATCGCTCCGGCGCCGATCGAGAACGCGCTCAAAGCGAGCCGCTTCATCGAGCAGGCGATCGTCATCGGCGATCGCCGGAAGTTCCTCTCAGCACTGCTGGTCCCCGACTTCGAAACGCTCAAGGGTTGGGCGGCCGCGCAGAGCATTGCGGGAAGCAATGCCGAGTTGGCCCGCGACGAGCGCGTGCTCGCTCATCTCTCGGCCGAGGTCGAGAAGGTGAACGAAGAGTTGGCCCGCTACGAGCGGGTGCGCGAATGGGGCCTGCTCGAGAACGAGTGGACCGTCGAAACGGGCGAGCTGACCCCCACACAGAAGATAAAACGCCGCATCATTCACGACCGCTACGCCGAGCAGATCGAGGCGCTCTACCGCGAAGAAGCGGAGGTCCCGGGTGACTGAAGCGGGTCGAGCGTTCGAACTGCGGACCGACGAGGGCGGACTCGCGACGCTCACCTTCGATAGCCCGAACCGACCGGTCAACGTCTTCGACCGAGTCGCGATTGCAGAGCTGGCCGAGATCGTCGACGGCCTGACCGAGCGCGACGACATCCGCTGTCTGGTGTTGCTTTCCGGAAAGCCGACCAACTTCATCGCCGGCGCCGACGTCGACGAGATCGGACGCATCACCGATCCCAAGGAGATCGAAGAAGCCGTGACGTCGGTGCAAGGCATCTTCTCGACCTGGGAGGACCTCCCCTTCCCCACGGTCGCGGCGGTGCGTGGCACCTGCATGGGAGGCGGCACCGAGCTCTCGCTCGCCTCCGACTACATCGTGATCAGCGACCGCGCCAACGTTCGCATCGGGCTGCCCGAAGTCAAGCTGGGAATTGTCCCCGCCTGGGGCGGCTGCGTGCGCATGCCGAGGAAGATCGGCCTCACGGCGGCACTCGACATCATCCTCGCCGGTAAGGCGCTCCGCCCCAAGAAGGCGTTGAAGGTCGGCCTGGCCGACGCGCTCCTGCCCGACGCGAGCTTCGGCCACGAGGTACGGCGCTTCGCCGAGAGGGTGATCGCCGGCAAGACGCCTCCGCCGCGCAAGCAGGGCTTTCGCAGCCGTCTCCTCGAGGGCAACCCACTTGGACGCAAGGTGGTCTTCGACCAGGCCCGCAAGCAGGTCCTCAAACGAACCGCCGGAAAGTATCCGGCACCGCTCCGCGCGATCGAAGTGATCTCCACAGGCATATCGAACGGCGCCCAGGCCGGTTTCGCGGCCGAGGCGCGCGCCACCATGGAGCTCGCGGTCTCGCCGGTCTGCAAGAACCTCATCCACCTGTTCCATCTCATGGAGAGTTCGAAGCGCGCCGACGCGACCGCCGCACCGGCTCGCCGGGTGGAGTCGGCGGCGGTGTTGGGCGCGGGCGTCATGGGCGGCGGAATCGCCCAGATCATCGCCGACAAGGCGGACGTCGAAGTCCGCATGAAGGACATCAACGAAGAGGCGCTGGCGCAGGGAATGACGGTCGCCGCCGGCCTGTTCCGGAAACAGGTCAAGCGACGGTGGCTCAAAAAGCCCGAGGCGGCACGCAAGATGACCCTCCTGCGCCCGTCGCTCGACTACTCGGGCTTCGGCGGGGTCGACCTGGTCATCGAGGCGGTGGTCGAACGACTCGACATCAAGCAGCGAGTGTTCGCCGACCTCGAGCGTGAGACCCATGCCGACGCGATTCTGGCAACCAACACTTCGTCGATCTCCATCGACCTCATCAGCGCCAAGATGGAACGCCCGGAGCGCTCGGTCGGCATGCACTTTTTCAACCCGGTGAGCAAGATGCCGCTGGTCGAGGTGATCGCCGGCTCGAAGACCTCCGAAGCCGCGACCAGCACGGTCGCCGAGTTTGCGCGCCGGCTCGGCAAGACGCCGGTCGTGGTGAAGGACGGACCCGGCTTCCTGGTCAATCGCCTCCTCGGCTTCACCATGGCGGAGGCTCTCTGGCTGCTCGACGACGGCTTTGCGATCGAGGATCTCGACCGCATCCTGCGCGATTGGGGCATGCCCATGGGGCCTCTTACCCTGATCGACGAGGTGGGCATCGACACAGCCGTGCACGTAGGGCACATTCTGGTCGACGCGTTCGACGACCGGCTCGCGTTCCCGGACTGGTTCGACCGCCTGGTGGACGACGGACGGCTGGGCGCGAAGTCTGGGCGCGGCTTCTACAAGTACAAGGGTGGAAGGCGCCAGGATCCCGACAGTGCTGTCTATTCGTTGCTCGGAATCGACCGTTCTTCGGCCCAGCCCGAGGCGCAAGCGGTCACCGACCGGCTCGTCCTTCCGATGCTCAACGAGGCAGCGCGCTGCCTCGACGAGGGGGTCGCCGCGAGCGCCGGCGATCTCGACCTCGCGATGATCATGGGAACCGGCTTTCCACCGTTCCGCGGAGGCCTCTGCCGGTGGGCCGACCAGCAGGGGTTGAAAGAGCTACGCGGCGCGATGGAGCGTCTCGTCGAGCAGCGCGGCGAGCGCTACCGCCCCTCGGAGGCCTTCGATCGAGCGGTCGACGCAGGCGGTCTGTATGCCGCGTGGAGTTGAGCGCTGGCCGTCCCCGAGCGCGTCCTCAGGATGGGACGACGCCTGGAAAGAACGCCGCCTCTAGGGTCGGCATCGCTTTTGCTACCCTGAAGCCGGAGACGGAAGGAGTCAACTGAAATGCCCAAGAAGTCACTCTCGCAACTCACCACGTTCGCCCTGGTCGTCCTGATGGCCGTCGTCCCCGCACTGGCGCAGGACAGCGCCGAGACAGAGTTCGGGGAGAGCATCAACGTCACCGAAGTCCTCCTCGACGTGCTGGTCACGGACAACAAGGGGAACGTCATTCTAGGTCTCGAGCCCAGCGACTTCATCGTCGAGGAGCTCGGCGAGTCGGTAGACGTCGCCTCGGCGACCTTCTACAGCAACCGAAGGTTCGTCGACAACGCCGACCTTGCGGAGCGGCTCGGGGTCGAGCGCAAGCAGGTGCCGGTCGACCGCTTCTTCGTGCTGTTCTTCGAAGAGACCCGTTACTTCGATCCGAGTTTCACCGCCAATCAGCTCGACGCGGTGCGCAAGGTCAAGGACTGGGTCTTCTCGGAGCTGCTACCGAACGACTGGGTCGCGGTGGTCGGCTGGGACGCCCGCCTCTCGATCTATCAGGACTTCACCACGGACAACGACAAGATCGTCCGCGCACTCAATATGGTCGCCAAGGGCAAGAAGCCGGGCGACCTGTGGGAGTCGCGCGTCTCGGAGCACCAGGGCCCGTCGCTGGCGAAGAACCTACCGCGCGGCAAGGAGCTGCGTGCGCAGACGAAGAAGGTCTTCACCGCTCTCGAGACTGTCGGCGAAGCCGCCGGCTACATCACCGGCCGCAAGAACCTCCTGCTGTTCACCATCGGACTCGGTGAAGTCTCCGTAGGCGGAGAGACGCCCGGCCAGCTGGGTCTCCCGGCGACGGTATCGTCCGGCTCCGCGAACACCTTCACGCCCGACTCTCGCTACTACGACCCGATGATGGAGAAGTTGAACGACAACAACGTCGCCGTCTACTCCATCTCGGTACTGAAGGACCGCTCGGACGACAACCCGACAATCGCCCAGCTTCAAAACGGTCTGAGCGTGCTCGCCGACGACACCGGCGGCCGCTACTTCTATAACTTCGTCAACTTCCGCGACCCGCTGCAGCAGATCGCCGAAGACAACAACGGCTACTACCTTCTGAGCTACCAGTCGGAGTACACGTCGAGCGAAGCCGGCTACCGCAAGGTGTCGGTCAAGACGGTCAACCCGACGTTCCGGGTACGCGCCCGGCAGGGCTACCGCCTCGGCGGCTAGCGACCCGCAACGAGATGTTCATTCCGGCCCGCCCCCCACACGGAGGGCGGGCCTTCGTACATCTGGACTCGTCTACGGTAGGCTAGAACGCTACCCACCGCCGACCGGAGGAGTTCCTAATGAAGCCATTGACCTGCGTCGCCGTCACTCTTTTCGTGGCGGCATCCGCCAGCGCGGGCGTCGTCTACGAGATCGAAGTCAAAGACCACGAACAGTCGCCGCCCAAGACCGAGTCGATTCAGGCGGCAGTCGAGGGGAGACACCTCAAGATGGGGATCGCTTCCGGAGGCTCCACGGGCGGCCAGGGCGAGATGATCTTCCGCGGTGACCGCCGGGAGATGGTCGTGGTGGATCACGACACGCGCAGCTACCATCTGCTCGATCAACAGGCCATCCAGAGCATCGCCGGGCAGGTCAGCGAAGCGCAGCGGATGATGCAGGAGGCGCTCAAGAACGTACCCGAGGACCGCCGCGCCATGGTCGAGCAGATGATGAAGCAGAGGATGCCGCCCGGCACCGAGGTGCCCGGCCAGCGCGTCAAGAGCGAGCTGAGAAAAACCGGCGAGCGAGGCACCAAGAGCGGCTATCCGTGTGTCAAGTACGAGGTGTTCCTCGGCGACGCAAAGATCCGCGAACTCTGGGTGACCGACTGGAGCAACGTCGAGGGCGGCGAAGACGTCGTCGGCACCTTCGAGGACATGGCCGACTTCTTCCGGGAGATGATGGACTCCTTCCCCGACTTCGGCCAGCAGGGTTCCATGGGTGATCCGGCGTTCGAGCACATGAGGGAGCTCGGCGGCTTCCCCGTGGTGACGAGAGAGTTCGACGAGTACGACGGGTCACTCGAAGCCGAGAGCACGCTTCGTTCGGCCAGGCGACAGACGATCGACCCGGACGCCTTCGAGCCTCCTTCGGGCTACAAACGCCAGGAGATGTTCGGGCCTCAGTAGGCTAGGAGGCCGCTGAGCCGCCGAAAGGCCAGCGGCGGTCGGTCTGTTCCACGACCAGGAGCGCCAGGGCGGTGACGTTGTCGCGACCACCCTGCTCGTTGGCGTCTTCGATCAGGCCGCAGCAGAGCTCGTCGAGCGACGCGTAGTCGCAGAGGCGGCGTTCGAGCTGCTGGTCCGTGAGCATGCTGGTCAGACCGTCTGTGCAGAGGAGGAGTAGGTCGCCCGGCGCCAAGCCGACCTCCAGCGACTCGACCTCGACGTCACGGTCGCCGCCCAGGGCTCTCGTCACGACGCTCTTGAGCGGATGTTGTCGTGCCTGTTCTTCAGAGAGGAGACCGGCCGTGATCTGCTCCGCGACCCAGGTGTGATCCAGCGTCAGCTGCTCCAGCCGGCCTTCTCGCACACGATAGGCACGACTGTCTCCCACGTGCGCCAGCACCGCACGCGGTCCGTCGAGAAGGAGTGCAACCACGGTGGTTCCCATGCCGGTCAACGACGAGTCGCGCTCGACCTCGACGAGCAATCGCTCGTTCGCTCGCCGCATCGCACGGACCAGCGACTCACCGCCGCGGGCTCGACGCCGGCCGAACGGCCACCAGCGGCGGAGGCCCGATCGGTCCTTGCGCACCGCCTTGCGGATGGCGTCCACTGCAAGCTGCGACGCGACGTCGCCATGCCCATGCCCGCCCATCCCGTCCGCGACGACGTAGAGACCGAGCGCGTCGTCGATCGCGTAGGCGTCTTCGTTGATCGGTCGGGCGCGGCCGACGTCGGACAGGCCGCTCGCCCGAAGCCGGAGTGTCATCCGCCGAAGAGCCCGCCGCGCGGCTTCTTCATCTGGCGTTTGATCGCCTCGAGCGCCTCGGTAACCTCCGCGTCCTCGCCGCCCCAGTCGCGCGCAGCGACGTAGTACTTGGCGGCCCGCTCGTACTGCTCGCCCTCGGCGAAGAGCCGACCGGCAAGCTTGAGATAGGTCGCGTTCATCGGCTCGAGCTTGCACGCCTTGGCGGCCGCGTTCCGAGCCCGTGCACTCCAGCGGCGTTGATGCTGGTAGGCCTGCGCCAGATAGTTCCAGGCGCGCGCGTCGTCCGGGCTCTCCTCGGTCGCGCGCTCGAAGTTCTTGGCCGCCTCGGCGTGGTTTCCCTCTCGATAGGCCTTGACACCACGACGGACGTAGACCTTGCCCGCCTGCCCCGGGTCGACCGTCGCCTGGGATTCGGGCGCTGCCGCCTCCTGGTCGAACTGAAGACGCCGCCGCGGGTCACTCAAGACGTTGAACGCCTGGGTGATCTCCTGGAAGTCGATCTCCGCCTGAGTCTTCTCCTCGCCCTGGAAACGATCCGGGTGTCGCGTCCGGGCGAGCTCACGGAATCGAACGCGAACCTGATCGGCGGTCGCGTTCCGCGCTACGCCGAGCACCGAGTAATAGTCCTTTCCCATCTCCCCCTCAGGCAAGCTTGAGTTTATACAACCTCTCCGCTGTCGACCTCACCGCGTTGGCAACGTTGCGGTCTTTGGAGACCTGGCGCAAGTCGCGCACCGAAAGGCGAGGCGCGAGCTTCACGGCGATGCCGGCCTGCGTCTTCGGGTTCTTCACCAGTGCGAGCATGATCGGGTACTTGCGGATCCAGGTGCGGTTCTTGGCGATCACTGACAGCACGTCGTCGACGACGGCTCGGCTCTTCGCGATCTGCTCGATCTCGCTCTCCGACATCGGGTTGTTCTCGAGCACAGACACCGCGACGTTGGAGTTCGTATCTCGAACCAGGATCGCTCGCAAAGCGCGCGGCGCCCGCCGGCTCAGCTTCAACCGGATCGGCAGAGCGAGCGTTCGAAGCTGAGACTCGCTCAAGCCCGTCACCTCGTCGACCTCTCCCACCGCCGGCTCCTCCTTCGCCTCTTCGACCGCAGCCGCCACCTCCTCCTCCGAGATCTGCTCGATCTCGTCCTCGGTGGGCACGACCTCCTCCGCCGGCTCCGCCGACGCCGCCGGCTCCTTTCGCAGGAGGTGGCGCCGGTACTCTGTGATCCGTCGGCGCGAGTAGGAACTCAGCGCAGGGTTGCGTTCCAGCGTTTCGAGAATTTCCGGCTGCTCGACGATCGCGTCCTGCCGTAGCAGTAGGGTCTCCTGGAGATCAGCGGTCAGCTCTCCGGCCATCGACATGAGGAGTGCCGGCGAAGCGTCCTTGCGCCGCAGAATCTGCTCGAGAACGAGCGGGTGCGGCTGGCTGTGAGCGAGCCACTCGAGCGACGCCACCTCGAGTCCGTCTCGCACCACCTGGGCCAGGAGCTTCGGCTCCGTCCCAGCGAGAGATTCGGTCGCCGCCGAGGCCGTGGCGGCGTCGGCCACCGCCGTCAGTTGAATCTGAATGGCGATCAGCTCCGCCGGCGGTAGCGGCAGGAGTCCGCTCGCGGCCAGCTGCTGGAGCTCCGGCTTGTCGCCGGAAAGCACCTGATCACGCAGCTTGGCCGAATCGTCTACCTGATCGCCGGTCAATTCAGCGCCTCGGCGGGCTCGTCAGCTCGCTCGAGCGCCTCCACCGAGATGACGATGTCGCGAGCGACGCGCCCAGGTCGCACCTCGGGCTCGAACGGCTCCCCGTTGGCCTCGATCCGCACTCCCTCCGGGTTCCCGAGGGTGAGCACCACCTCCTGCTCGGCCTCAATCCGCAGCGACTCGCCTTGCACGTGGAGTTCGCTGATGCGGCGTTGACCGTCGACCACGATCTCGACCCAGCAGTCCTCGGTGAAGTCCATCGTGACCAGCAACGGTGTCGCCGGCGCCTCGGCGACCGGGGCCGTCGCCTCGAGCGTCGGCTCAGCCACCGGCTCGGGCGCGGGCTGCGGAGGCGGCGCGGCGATCGGTGGCGGCGTGGTGTCGCGCACTTCGCCACGGAAGCGCTCGGAGTAGAAGATCAGGCCTGCGATCACTGCGAGGAGAATCACCAGGGCGCCCCCCAGCAGCGTCGACGACGAGCGCGAACGGTCGGCGACCGGGGCGACCTCCTCCGACTCCTCAGCGCCCTCCTCCTGCTGAGTCGTCAGATACGAGTTGATGACTTCGTCCGGATCGAGACCGACGTAGCGTGCGTACTCGCGCAGGAAGCCCTTGGCGAACACCGGCGCCGGTAGCACGTCGAACCGATCCTGCTCGAGCGCTTCGAGGTAGCGAATTCCGATCTTCGTGACATCGGCGATCTCGTGCAGAGGGATCTCACGAATCTCCCGCTGACGGCGCAGCCAGGTGCCGAAAGAGACCGCCTCGCCTTCCTGACCGTCTGCCTGCCAGGGAGGCTGTTGATTGTTCGCGCCGGATTGCATTACCGCAACGCCAAATTTATCACTCGCTCAGGATCTCAGCGCGGTCGCGTACCTCGGACGGCACGCGCGGATCGGCGGCGACCGCTCGACGGTCCTGTTTCCGCAGGCTCGGCAGGAGCGAGATGGCGAGTTCGATCGGCGTCGCCGGGTTGCGACAGAGCGCAACCTGGGTGCTGTAGCGCGCCCCCCAGCGGCGATCGGTGGCCACCTGCCGCAGGATCGCCGGCGGCGTCACCGGACTGGCCAGAAGCCGGGCCAGCATCGGCTCGGTCAGACGCGGATTGTCGAGCACGGCGGCAACCACCTGAGGATCGGTCTCTTGGAGCAGCCTGGGGATGAGGCCGCCGCCGGCCTCCCGTGCGGCCACCACCTTCTCACCGACGGAGAGGCGCCCGATGCGCTCGCCGAGACGCTGGTCGGCCGCCCGTCGCACCGCCGGCTTGACCCGTGTATTGGCGCCCAGCCGAACGAGGTCGCGCCAGTAGAGGCCGGCGACCAGCCCCATCGCTCGCGACTGCGGCGTGCGTGGGTGGACCGCGATCTCGCGCCGTACTTCGTAGTACTTGCGTAACCGCTCATCGCCGAGCAGCTCTTCGATCACACGACCGTCGACGTAGCTGTTGCGCAGCGCTTGACGCACCGCCCCAGGGCCGAGATCCGGGCGATGCCGCCGCAAGATCTCGAGCAGTTCCTTCGCGTCGGCCGCTCGCAAGCTCGCGGTCAGATCATCCATCGCTCTGCTGCACTCTTGAGGTAGTCTAGCGTGCTCGTCCGAGACAACTCATGACCCTGCCGCGGAACCTCAGGAAAGCCATCGAGCGCGGTGACTTCGCTGCTGTCGAAGATCACTGGCTCGCACAGATCGAAGAAGACCCTCTCCAGACCGAGTACTTCGTTCTCGCGGCGCGGTCGTTGGCCGGTTCCGGCGAGGACCATCGAGCGCGCATGCTGCTCGAGCTGGTCGACGACCAGCTGCGCAAGTCGAAGGCCTGGGAGGTTCGCCTGCATCTGATGGAAGGGGCTCGAGAGCTCCACCCCGCCGGCGAGAAACCTCACGACGAGATCGTCGACACCCTCGAGCAGATCTACGAAGGGCAGCCGAGTCTGGCCGGCCTGATGGACCTGGTGGGCCTTCGGCGCAAGGGCGACGACCTCTCGCGAACCTGGGACAAAGTACACCGATTGGAGCAGTTGATGCAGTTCGAGCTCGGAACCGTCGTAGCGATGGAAGGTAAGGGCGTCGGCAGAATTGTCGAAGTCAACGAGCAGCTGTCGAGCTTCAAAGTCGACCTGGTCGGTATCGGTGAAATCCGGGTCGGTTTTCGCGCCGCCGGCAAGCTCCTGACCGCGCTCGACGAGGACCACTTCCTCCGGCGGAAGATCGAAACGCCCGATCAGCTCGAATCGCTCAAGCCGAGCGAGCAGCTCCGGGAGCTCATGGCGAGTTACAACAAGCCGCTCACCGCTGGAGAGGTAAAGCAAGCGGTCCTGGGGCTGGTCGCGACCAAGTCGTGGAGCTCCTGGTGGACCTCGGCCCGCAAGCACCGCCAGGTCGTGGCCGAGGGAACCGGAACCAAGCGCACCTACCGGTGGGCGGATACTGACGCGGACGCCGGCGAGGCGGTCCTCCAGCAGTTTGGCTCGGCGACGCTCGAGGGCAAGCTCAAGATCTTCCGCAAGGAGGCGGGCCGCGACCCCGCTCTGGGCAGCAAGATGGCCAAGCGCCTCATCGAGCTCGGCGGAACCCGAATCGCGAGCAAGCCGGCCATCGCCTTCGCCGTAGCCGCCGCACTCGAGCGCGAGGGGCTCGACGAAGGAGCCGAGGCTCTCTCGACCGGCCAGCTCGTCGACGGCGCCACCGATCCGTCGTCGTGGATTCCCGACATCAACGATCGGACAGTCCGCCGGACAGCCTTCGAACTCGTCCGGCGGCGCGACGACTGGGCCAACCTCTTCCCTCGCCTCCTGGCCCGCGAGACGGAGGCCAAGCTCCTCGACTACCTGGGCGAAGAGCTCCGCGACGGTGACAGTGAGGCGCTCGAAGTCTTCCTCGACAGCACCATCGCTCAACCTCGGCGGCAACCGGCCGCGTTCGTCTGGGCGGCGGAGCGAATCGGGAGAGAGGGTCAGGACCTTCTCGAGTCGAAGAACCCCCTCCGCCTCTTGCAGTCGATCACGTCGGTGGGAGAGCGTCCTGAGTTCAGCGCCTTCAAGACGCGACTCAAACAGCTCATCGCCGACAGCAACTGTCTGGCGACGCTCATCGCACGCGTCGAGGAGGACCAGGCGGAGGCTGCACTCGAGGCGCTGCGACGCGCCCATCTCGAGGAGTATCAGCGGGAGCAGCTGACGACGGGAGTCGAGCTACGCTTCCCCAACGTCCGCGAGGAGCAGGCGGTCGGTCTCTACGCGCTGACCTCCTCGATCGACGCCCGTCGGGCGGAGCTCAAGGAGCTCCTCGAAGTCGAGATCCCCGCTAACCGAAAGGCGATCGAAGAGGCGCGAGAGCTCGGCGACCTGCGCGAGAACTTCGAGTACAAGTCGGCGCGACAGCGTCACGAGTACCTCTCCGCACGGGTGGCCGAGATCGACGGAGAGCTGCGGCGCGTGCAGCCGATCGACCTCTCGATCGTCGACGACGCCGAGGTCCGGGTCGGCTCCCGGGTGGTCTTCCAAGACGATGTGAAGGTGATCAGCATCCTCGGACCGTGGGAGAGCAAACCGGAAGAGGACATCATCTCCTACGAGTCGGAGCTGGCCGGCAAGATCCTCGGCCGAGCGCCCGGCGACGCCGTCGACGTACAGGGCGAAGAGCTGGTGATCGACCGCATCGAAGCGGCCGAGACCCCCGACTAGCGCCCCGCGAACGGCACTTCGACGATCCGTCCTTCGTGGAGGAGCCGGACAGGCCCTCCCAGCTCAGCGAACGGCGCCAGCTCGTCGCTCACCGCGTCGAGCGCCAATACCTCGAACGGCGCATCGGCGGCGAGTCCTCGCTCGATCCAGACGCCGCCAACTCGGTCGAACGGCCGCCCCTCAACCGAACGAACACTGGCATCGGGCGCACTCTGGGCCATCGGAACGACCAGACGTGTACCCCGCTGCCGTTCTCGGGCCACACCAAAGCTGAACAGGTAGAAGATCAACGCCAGGGCGACGACCAGTCCGAACACAGGCGTCAGCGACGGCTGAATCAATACCGTCTTGAGCGTCTCTTCGACCCGCGCCTGGAGGGTCGGGCGGGCGATCTCGGCCGCGACCCGGCGCTCGACCAGAATCGCCAGGTCTCGAGGCGGCGCCTGGTGCTCGAGTCGCTCGAGCCGCTGCACCACACCTCGCAGACCGTCGAGGCGACCACGGCAGCTCGGACAGTCGACGAGGTGATCCTCGAGCACGACGCGATCTCGTTCGGCCAGCTCGCGATCGAGGTAGCTCGAAAGCTGCTCCAGCGAGACGTGGACGGTCATGACTCCACCTCCAACGCCTTGCGCAGCCGCTCGCGACCGCGGGCGATCCGCGAACGAACCGTACCGATCCGAATCCTCAAGATCTCACCGATCTCGTCGTACGTGAAGCCGTGCACGTCGCGCAGCACAACCGCCTCGCGGAAAGGCACGGGTACCTGCTCGAGAGCCGTGTTCAGTCGCCTACCGAGCCCGTTGTTGAGCGCGTCGCGCTCCGGATTGGCGCGCGGATCGACGACGCGATCGAGCGGGTCGTCCTCGCCGGGCAGCGGCTCCCGGAACAGGAGTCGACGGCGACGGAAGCGGCTGCGGCAGCAGTTCAAGGCGATGCGGAAGACCCAGGTCTTGAGCGTCGAGCCACCTCGGAACCGCTCCAGGTGGCGGTAGACGCGCAGGAAGACCTCCTGGGTCAGCTCCGCCGCATCTTCGGCGCTTCCGGTCATCCGCAGGGCCAGGTTGAAGACCATTCTCTCGTGCTGCCCATAGATCTCTTCGAAGGCGGTCGGATCGCCGATCCGATGACGCTCGATCAAGTCGAGCTCCGTCGCGGGCTTGGGCATGACGACCGGCGCGGTACTCATCGGCATGTACTTAGATACGGATCTTACGCCCGAAGTTCCCGAGCGCTGCCCGACGTAGCCGCAACGCCGTCAGCGCGCGGCGATTGTCTGATCGGTCAGCGGCTGGGGCTCGCCGTAGTAGTCGACGACGCCGGCGACAATCGACTCGGCGACCCGCTGGCGGAACTCGCGTGTCTGAATGAGTCGCAAGTCCTCGGCGTTCGAGAGATTGCACACCTCGAGCAGCATCTGCGCCGGCACCTGGTTGTAGCGTAGGACGGCCGGCACCCACTCTCGACCGCTCCGCACCACCCGGTCGCGGATCGGCTTCGTATCGTGCACCGGCAGGTCGCGATCTTTGAAGGCGCGAATCATCTTGCCGGCCAGCTCGCGCGATAGACCTTCGCTCCGAATGCGATCGCTGTAGGAGAAGCTCACGCTCGGCAGCTCACGCACCTCCTTGCGCGCGGCGTAGACGCCGCCCGACTTGCCGTAGGTGCCGCGACGGTAGCGCGCACCGGGCACGTAGGCCATCGCACCGCGGAGCGAGGGGTGCAGGGAATCGGCGTGGATCGAGATGAACACCACCTTCGCCGGATCGCTCTCCGCTGAGTAGCGACGGAAGAGACTGTTGGCCAGGTACCAGCGCAGATGAATTCCGACCTTCGAGTCTTTGATCGGGTATGCGGGGGTGGTCAAGACCTTGTGGCCTCGCGAAGCCGGCAGCACGTCCTCGTCGATGACCGACTCGCGCGAGCCGTCCATCGTGAGTGTTGCGACCCGAGCCGCGGTCATCCCCTCGAGCAGCCCCTTGACCCGCAGCATGATGTCGTAGACGTAGACGCTCTCCCAGATGCCGCTCCGGGTCGCTCCGACGTCGGCACCGCCGTGACCACTGTCGAGAATCACCGTCACGCCCCGAAGGCTGGCGGCGCGCACGTTGTTGCTGAACTGCGAGCTCTCGAGGCGGGCCTGCTCGTACTCCTGACGTCGCGGGTCGGAGAACGGTAGGTACTCGGGCAACAGGAGGTCGAACGGCACTTTGACGCGGTAGCCGACCGGAATCTCGGTGACGTCGTCGATACCGCTTCGTTGCGCGATGACCGCTGACAGCTCGTTGACGTCGTCGGCGAAGACGCGGTCGGTGAACCGGGTCACGACACTCGAGTAGAGCGCTTCGCCGCGTTGGAGCCGGTAGACCGCGTACTGACCCTGCTCGTCTTCCCCGTACTCCAGGGCGTCGCTCACCGCCTCGGGGAGGACGGCACGCAACGCCGGACGCAGCAGCTCGCGGGGTACCAGAATCGACTGACGGGGGACGAGGTTGGTGTCGGCCAGGCGGTTCGCGTCGCGCAGCCGCCGGTAGTTCTCCCCCTCACCGGTGAACCAGCGAGCCACACCCCACAGACTCTCCGCGTTGCGTCCCGCAACTGCCGAGACCTCGTGTATCCAACCGACCGGCAGCGCGCGATCGTGCGGGAAGAGCGCCAGCAACGCCTCCTTCTGGAGTTCCGGCCGCGCGTCGTCCAGCGGCACCTTGTAGAAGAAATCTCGGAGGAGCCGGGTCCTGCCGCGATTCACCGTCGAGATCAGACGCCGCTTTCCGGCGTTCCCCGTCATCCTCTCGGCGAAGGCCAGCATGCCCTCTCCGTTGCGCGGCCGCGCCTCGACGAAGATCTGTCCGTCGTCGAGCAGGACCGCGCGGTAGCCCGGCGAGAGCGCGATCTTGTGAGTCGTCGCGCCAGCGGCGGACGTGAGGAGCAGCCCGAGGAGCCCGCCAAGTAGCGTCAGTCGCACCACAGCACGATCGTGCCGTTGACGAGCCGCTATGATGCTGGGAGCCGTCGACACCTTCACTCGCTCCTTGCCCGGTGAGACCCGAGTGTGACCGGAGTCTGATTCTCCTTACTTCGTCGCTACTTAAGTCTTACCAGCTCGAAACGGATTGTAGTGTGAGCCCACCGTCTGAGGCAACTGTCCGTGAAGCCGAGCGTCAGCTCGCCAAGCTTCTGGAGGTGCCAGTCGTCCGCAGCTTGGCCGCGCTACCGGCGGAATGGGAGGTGCTTCTGGTCGGCGGCGTCGTACGCGACCGGCTCCTCGGGGTTGCCGCTCGCGACATCGACGCGGTCGTGGTTGGAGCGGGCGAAGCGGCCGCCGAGGCGATGGCAACAGAGCTCGAAGCGCGCCCCTTTCGACTCGGTGGCGAGCGCTTCGCCGCCTACCGGCTGGAGACGGCCGACACGCAGCTCGATCTGTGGGATCGAAGTCCGCTTTCAGTGGAAGACGATCTACGCCGGCGCGACCTGACCATCAACTCTATGGCCTTCCGGCTCTCCGATCGGAGCCTGCTCGACCCGTTTGGCGGGCTTGGCGACCTCGAGAACCAGACACTTCGCGCGACCTCCGAGAACTCATTTCAGGAAGACCCTCTGCGAGTCGTGCGGCTGGCCCGCTTCGCCGTCCAGCTCCCCCGCTTCGAGGCCGAGGACGAGACCATCCAACTCGCCCGCGCTAGCGCCGAGGCGCTCGACAGCGTTGCCAGCGAACGGATTCGCGAAGAGCTGCGCTACACACTGTCCGAGCCCGGCGGCGCACGGGCCCTGGAGCTCCTCGGTGCCGTCGGGGTCTACCCACGGCTCTGGGCGCCTGCGACCGACTGGCACCCCGGGCCGGAAGTCGCCGGCCGCTTCGAGCGCCTCGAACGACGGTGCGACGAGTTGGCAAACGCGCTGCCCACCGGTGCGGTCGACCGCTTCCTCGCCTTTCAAGCGACCCTCTTCGACCAGGCACCCCGTGGCGGCGAGCTCGCCCGCGCCGCACATGCCCGGGGGCTCTTCTCCAATCGCGAACTGCGGGCGATCGAAGCGCACCTCTCCTGGCGGCGGCTCGGAGCGACGCACGAGGATCTCCGCTGGTTCCTTCATCGCCTCGGCGCACTCTGGCCGAGCGCCCTCGCCTACCTCGGCTCGGCCATGGAGGAACCCGAATGGCAATCGCTCAACGAGCCGCTACTCGAGTTGGCCGCGACTCGAGGCCACGAGATCTTCGCTCCACCACCGCTCCTCGACGGCCATCAGATCTCCGAAGTCCTCTCCCTTCCGCCCGGACCCCGGCTCGGAGAGGCGGCCGGCGAGCTGCGCCGCGCTCAGGTCGAGGGGCGGCTCTCGACGCCCGAGGCGGCAACCGCCTGGCTCGAGCGCTGGGCGAAGGCGGGCGACGGCGCGGGCTAGCCTCGCCGCCCCAGACCGGACGAGCGCTGACTAGCTGGCCTGGACCAGCTTCTGGTTCAGCTGCCGAATGCGGTCGCCGAGCTTGTCGATCTTCTCTTGCGCTTCGGTGCGCAGGCGCTCGTACTCAGCCTTCATCTTCTCGCGCTGCTTGCGGGCCTCGTCGGCCTCGGTGCGCAGCTCGTTCAGGTTCTGATCGCGGTCGCTGACCGTCTGTTCGAGGTGGGCAATCATCTCTTCCTTCTCCCCGATGCGCAGGCGGTTCTTCTCCTCCTGCTCTTCATAGAGTTTGCGAATTTCCATCAGCTCGAGAATCTGTGAGAAATCGGCTGCTGCTGACATTTCGCCCCTTTCCTCGATCGTGGGGAACATCCGTCGGAGCTTGAGCGACAGGTCTTCCGGGTCCGGCGACTGGTGCATCGCCTCCTGGTAGGTGATGACGTCGTGCACTAGGAGCGACATCAGCGACTGGTTGAGCGACTGCATCCCGTAGTAGGCCACCGAGCCTTCGATCTCCTCGGCGAGCTCTTTGGTCTTGCCCTTGGCGATCAGCTCCGAGACACGCGGGCTGCCGCGCAGGATCTCGAGCGCCGGAGTCAGGCCCTCGCCCTCCTCCTTCTTCTCGACCAACTTCATCGAGACGACCCCCTGAAGCACCTGCGACAGCTGCTGTTTGATCTGGTTCTGCAGATTGCCCGGGAAGTGGTCCAGGATGCGGTCGATCGTCTGCGGCGCGCTGTTCGTGTGGAGCGTAGAGAAGACCAGATGGCCGGTCTCGGCGGCCGAGATGACCGTGGCGACCGTCTCCGCATCACGCATCTCACCAACCATGATCACGTCGGGGTCCTGCCGCATGGCATTGCGCAGCGCGTCCCCGAACTTCGGCGTGTCGGTACCGATCTCGCGCTGCGAGATGGTCGCCACGTCGTCGGAGAAGAGGAACTCGATCGGATCCTCGATGGTGATGATGTGCACCGGTCGGCGGCCCTTGATCGACCGCAGGAGGGTCGCCAGCGTGGTCGACTTGCCGCTGCCCGTCGGTCCGGTCACCAGCACGAGCCCGGTGTTGAGGTGGGTGAACTGGTCCAGGACCGTCGGCAGACCGAGGTCCTCCATACCCGGTACTTCGTAGGGAATCCGTCGGAAGGCGGCGGCCACTGTGCCGCGCTGCATATAGATGTTGCCGCGGAACCGCGACAGACCGTGCACGCCGTAGCCGAGATCGAGGGCCATCTTCTCTTCGAGCACCGCCTTCTGCACGGGCGAGACAATCCGGTCGACCATCTCCTCGATGTCGGACGGCGTGAGCGGCGCCAACTCGAGCGGCATGAGCTTGCCGTGAATACGAAGTAGCGGCGGCCGCTTCGGCTTCAAGTGAAGATCCGAAGCGCCCTTCTCGGTCATTAAGCGCAGCAGTTGATCTAGATCCATACCGCTCGGCAATTCTCGCGAGCGGCGGCGCCGGATGCAGTTGAATCGGTTACAACAGGTGAGTTGCCGGGACGGAGCGCGTTAGAACCGCCGCATCAACCCGACCACAATTCCCTGCACGCGCACCTGGTCCGCGGACACGAAGATCGGCTGCATCGTCGGGTTCGACGGCTGAAGTCGAATTCGGTCGCCCTCCGGGTAGAAGCGCTTGAGCGTCACCTCGTCGGCGACCAGTGCGACGACCATCTCTCCAGAGTCTGCGACCTCTCGCCGCTTGACCACCACGAGGTCCCCGTCGTGGATGCCCTCCTCGATCATCGAGTCGCCCTGCACCTGGAGCACGTAGTGATCGCCGTTGCGACCGTGCAGCAGATGCGGCGGCACCTGCACGCGGTCGTCACCCGAAACCGCCTCGATCGGCTTGCCCGCGGCGATAATGCCCAAGAAGGGCAGCTCCCGCTCCGCCGGCCGCACCGGATCCGCCCCGGGCGGATCGGCCTGCTCGGTCAACTCGACCCCTCGCTTCTGGTTCCAGTGCCGCCGCAGGTAGCCCTTCTGCTCGAGGAGCTTCAGGTGCTTGTGCGCAGTGCCGTACGAGGAGAAGCCGAACCGCTCGCAAATCTCGCGATGCGTAGGCGAAACACCCCGTTTGTCGATGGTCTCGCGAATGAAATCGAGAATCTGCCGTTGGCGCTCTGTCAGGAAGCTGGCCACGGGTCGGCAGTGTATGGCGGAAGTTGGGCGTAAGTCAAGGCGGCCCCATCCGCCGGCCAACAGCTGTCCGGAACGATCGGACTTCGAAGGCCGGTAGCGCGCAAACCACTTGTCTTAGGAGCTTCTTAACGCTCGACATCGTGACTCGAGAACTAGACTGCCCTCCATGACCCAACCTCCCCACCCAAGCCGCTCGCATCCAAGGAACCGCCGGCTTTGTTCTAGCACTGCGTCGCTCCTGCTCCTGGCGCTCAGCTCCCTCTGGGCCCAGGACGGTCAGTCTTCGGGAGCGCAGCCGACTTCGGGCGGCGAATGGCTTCAGTTCGGCGGCCCGAATGGTGATTTCTCCATCGACTCCGCTCCGCTTGCTAGAGAGTGGCCAGAACCCGGCCCACCGGTTCTCTGGGAGAGGGAGCTGGGCGACGGCTACTCCGCCGTCGTCGCCGACTCGTCTCTCGTCGGTACGTTCCATCGTAGCGGCGAGGAGGAGGTCGTCTCCGGTCTGTCGGCGACGACCGGCAAGACGCTGTGGACCCACCGCTACGTGGCCAGTCCGCGTGAGGGCAACCAGACGGAACACGGCGCAGGGCCTCACGCCACACCGTTGCTCATGAACGATCGGGTGATCACCCTTGGGTACACCGGCAGTCTCCGAGCCTTGAGCCGAACATCGGGCGAGCTCATATGGAGTCACGAACTCATCTCCGAGTACGAGGGCGAGGTGATGAACTGGGGTTACGCCGCCAGTCCGATCCTCTACGCGGGCCAGGTCATCGTCCTGGTTGGAGGCCGGCAAGCGGGCGCGATGGCCTTCGACCCCGCGAACGGAGAGGAGCTGTGGCGCAGCCCGGCCTCGACCGTGAGTCATGCAACGCCGATCATCGCCACCGTCGAGGGTTCCGACCAACTGCTGTACTACTCGGAGGTCGCGTTGGTGGCGGTGGAGCCTCGAACGGGTGTCCCTCTCTGGTCCTTTCCGGTCACCAACATGTTCGACAACCACTCCAGCATGCCGATCTGGGGCGGCGACGGCCTTCTCTGGGTCTCCACCCAGGAAGACGGCGCAACCCGAGTTCTCCGGCTGGCGGGCGGCGAATCTCCGCCCGACATCGAACAGCTGTGGTTCAACAACCGAGTCCGAATTCACTTCTGGAACGCGGTTCGTATCGACAACACCGTCTACGCCACCACCGGAGACCAGGTTCAGACCATGACCGCCGTGGACATCCGAACCGGCACGATTCTCTGGCGAGAGCGCGGCTTCGCCCAGGCAAATCTTCTCCGGACGCGCAGCGGCACCCTGCTGCTCGATGAGAACGGTGAGCTGGCACTCCTCGACCTCGGTCCAGCTGGAATGCAGATTCGAAGCCGCGCCACGGTTCTCAACTCTCGCGTCTGGACCCCACCGACGCTCGCAGGCACAACCCTCTACGTAAGGGGCGCGAAGCGCCTCAAGGCGCTCGATCTGTCGGCCAAGTAGTCCGACGGAACCTCCTCGGCCCAGTGGCCCAGCCACGGCCTCCACCGCCACTCGTGCGCCGCGAAGCGGCCGACTGAGGCGAGAGCACCGGCGCCGAAGACTCGCGTCGGCAAGAGATTCGAGAGGTACTGTTAGTCGTAGGCCTCGAGGCCACCTTCAACCGGCGAGAGGTAGACTCGCCCGAGAAGATTCCTGTGACTGCTTTCCAAGGAAGTCTCAGAAGGAGGGTGCTGATGCGGTCTAGAACACTGGCGACTGCGCTCGTAGCTCTCTCACTCGCCAGCATTGCCCAGCCGGCGAGTGCAGATGGCCTGGACGCGAACAAGGAGCTTGTGCGGCGCTTCGCGGCGGCGATCAACGCCGCCGACTGGGACGCCTTCGATGAGCTGCTGACTCCGGATTTCGCTCGGCACTCTCAAGCGACGCCGGATGTCCAAGTTCGGTCGCGCGACCAGTTCAAGGCGATCCAAGAATCTTTCCTCGAAACGGTGCCGGATCAACAGGTCCGTCTCGAGATGCTCGTCGCCGAAGCCGACAAGGTCGCTGCGTATGCCGTCCACTCCGGGACACAGACCGGCGCCATGGGTCAGATCCCGCCGACGGGGCGTTCATTTGAGAGCCGGTTCATGAGTATTTTCCGCATCGAGGACGGCCGCATCGCCGAGCTGTGGGTCGAGTGGGACAACCTCGCGATTCTCTCTCAGCTCGGAGTCTTCCCACCGCCCGCCCCGACCGACGACTGAGTCAGCCACCGGCGCCTTGCGCCCTCTTTTCGTACCTAAATCCTTGGGGACGAGCGAGCCGGCGGGGTGCCCTCGCCTACATCTCATTACGAATCAGCTACTTGCCTCCTCCGAGCGCGGTTGACTACGCTACGTCCAAACTAGCAATCGCAACCGTTGGCGAGAGAGGGCGGCAGGGATGACTTCGTTTGGGCACGGGCGTTCAGCGCGCCGAGCCGGAGCGGGCTGAGTCCTCGGGCATCAGCTCCGAGACGTTCGAGCGTCGCCGTCTCATCTCGCCCCGGATGCCAACCGGAAGGAGAGTCTCGTGAGCCTCGCAATGCGTTTCGCCCTGATCGCCGCCCTCTCTCTTTGTTTCGCCGCTGGCACCGCCGCAGCGCCGGCGGTCGTCCCCACCCCGATCGGCTTCTCGGGCCTCGGCATCTTTGTCGCCGACGGCGAATTCATCCCAGGCTCGCCAAACCCTGATGTCCCCGGTTGCGACATCGTGCCGGCCTTCTGCGACATCAACTACTTCTTCGAAGAGGTCGTGCACTTCACGCCGGAAGAGGCGGAGGCCGAGCGCACCGCGGCGAAGGCCTTCATCCTGGAGCGCTTCGATCTCGACGTCGACCAGCTCCTTAGCGAGGGCAGAATCACCTGGATCGAGGGCTACGCCGACCCGCGCATCAACTACCGCGCCCGCGTTCTGCCCAACCAGCAGATCCATCCCCTCGGCTGGGAGGTCCACGACATGAGCTTCCTACTCATCGCCAACGAAGAGCTGACGCTCGGCGGTGAATTCCCCGGCCTGGTCATCCCGCCCGGAACGCTGATCACTAAGGGTCAGTACGTCATTCAGAAGAGCCGGCTGATCCAGGAAGACGGTGAGCTCATCCTCGTCAACCTGCCCCAGCGCATCACCATCGAGTTCCGATCCGGAGCGCCGATCTTCCCCACTGCTGACCCGCGGGCACCCATCGTCGCCAACTGCGAGCTCACCTCGAGCCCCTGGGGCACCGGCGTCGCGGTCGTGGGCTCGTTCCCGTTCATGGGGAGCGGCGAGGTGCTCAAGCAGGGCGTTCGGAACGTGCTGACCTTCGACGGCGCCGAGGGGTTCGGAGACTACGAAGGCGTGTACAACGATCAAGACCTCATCGTTCTCGATCCGTAGGCCTGGCGGGAGGTCGCGACCGGCGAACTGGCGCTTGCATTCGCAATCGGCTTGCCCTACCATAAATGCAACCTGGAGGTTGCACGATGGATGAAGTCGACCAGAACCGAATCGAGAAAATCGTCGAGCTGGCAGCGCCGGTCGCGCGCGTCTGGAAGGCCATCACGGATCACGAAGCGTTCGGGCAGTGGTTCCGGGTTCGCCTCGACACCCCCTTCGAGGTCGGCAAGGTCACCACAGGAAACATCACCTACCCGGGCTACGAGCACATGGAGTGGGTCTCGACCACAGAGCGCATGGAGCCGGAGCGCCTGTTCGCCTTCTCGTGGCCTCCGAGTTCACTCGATCCGGACACGGAGTACGACGACGACGCGAAGGTAGTGGTCGAGTTCCGGCTGGAACCGACGGAGGGCGGCACGCGCTTGACGATCACCGAGACGGGCTTCCTCCACTTCCCGGAGTCGAAGCGACTCGAGGTGCTCCGCTCGAACAGGGAGGGCTGGGACATGCAGGCCGACAACATCGCAACTCATGTCGCCCGCTAGCACCCATCGCGAGGTGCCGGCCCCTATCTTCGCGGCGCTCGGCGACGCCACGCGTCTGGAGTTGATCTCTCGCCTGAGCGACGGCCGGCAGCACTCGATCACCGAGCTGACGGAAGGCTTCAGCGTGACGCGGCAGGCGGTGACCAAACACCTCAAGGTTCTGAGCGAGGCTGGCCTGATCAGCCGTCAGCAGGTCGGCCGGGAGAGCCGGTTCGAGATGAGGCGCGAGACGATCGACAGCGCCAAGGAGTACCTGGCGCGGATCTCGGATCAATGGGATCAAGCGATCGTGAGACTGCGGGCTTTGGTAGAAGACTAGCTCGGTCAGACGCTCTCAACCATCCTGGCTCGCTCCTTTCAGCGACCGATGCGGACCGTGACGGCCGTTTCGAAGGCCAGAATCGGACGCTTCCCCGGCGAAATCTCGTGAACCAATCCGCCTTGCAACGTCGTGCTACTCCCGAGGCGAAACTTGCCGCCGGCCGAGGCGCGATTGGCAGCGAGCACGACCGGCTCGTCGGCTCGAGAGAGATACTCGGTCGAGGCGAAGAACTCGACCCGATCCGTGGAGACGCCCAGCCTTCGACCAACACCCACCAAGACGCGGAGCCGACCGTGATCCGCGCGAGTCCGTCCCTCGAAAGTCCGCAACTCTGGTCGGACGCGTAGCTGGAGGCGCCAGGCCGGCGCAAACTGCCGGGTCCACTCGGCGAGAAGAGACAGCCGGTTCTCCCGCCGGCCCTCATCGGTCTCGCGACTGTAGTCGACACCCAGTCTCCTCGAGAGGCCCAGCCGGCGCCAAACTCGGAGACCAGCGGTCAGCTGATAGCTGTCCGAGAACCTCGGATCCGAGAATTTTCCGCCGTGGCTCAAGGAGACCTTCCAGCTGCCCGCCGTGTACTCCCCGGCGGTCTTGGTCCAACTCTGGAGATCTGCTGCCTCGAGCGCGCCGGTATCGAGACCATGGGCGAGACTCGCCAGAATCACGGCTCGCATCCAGTGCACTGTTCGTCGACCGGCCCCAGTCCAGAGCCTCCTGCTCGGACGTGAAGCCCTTTGGAAGTGCGCCATCGAGTCACCCTAGGCAACTCCGCTGCGACCGTCTTGCGCTTAAGTGACATGATTGTGCTTAAATGCGCCAAGCTCGACCCGACGTCGACCCCGACGCCTTCCCGGGCCACCTGGTCGCCCTCGCGCTCGAGTATTCCGCTGGCGCCCACATCGAGACCCACCGGCACGCCCGCGCGCAGCTCATCTTCGGCCGAACCGGCGTCATGACCGTCGAGACCTCACTCGGCTCGTGGGTCCTGCCACCTACCCGAGCGCTATGGGTTCCAGCCCGGGTTCCGCACTCAATAAGGATCTCCGGGCTCGTGCGCATGCGGTCGATCTACTTTGACCGACACCTTTGCGAGCCGCTCGCCTCCGGCTGCGAAGTGCTCGCCGTCTCACCACTCTTTCGCGAGGTCATCAGCACCGTGGTCGATCGCGGCCCCACTGTCCTTGCTCAGAGCACCGATCCCGGCACGCAGCCGCTGACGGCCCTGCTTCTCGAACTCCTGGCCGAGGCACAACGCGAGCCACTCGATCGCCTCCATCTGCCACGGCCGACCGACGAGCGCCTCTCTCGGCTCACTTTTGCGCTTCGCGCCGCCCCAGACGATCGTCGGACCCTCGCCAGCTGGGGCCGAGCCGTCGGCGCCAGCGAGCGAACCCTCAACCGTCTCTTTGCCGCCGAGCTCAGCATGAGCTTCGTCGAATGGCGCCGCCAACTACGGCTGCAACGCGCCTTCGAGCTCCTCGCACTCGGCCACCGTGTCACCACAGTCGCCCTCGGTGTCGGCTACGACAGCCTCAGCGCCTTCATCGCGATGTTCAAGAAGGCCACAGGCACTACCCCCTCGAGCTGGGTGGGATCGAGAGCGGGCCGAAGCGAAGACCTCCAACCCTAGGCTAGATAGGAGCTCCGGGCACCGCGGTGGCGCCCTGACCCGGAATCGACCTCGATCGAGCGGAAGGCATCTTCCAGCCACCTCGATCCTGGCTCGGTTTCCGCTGCTCCCTGGAACAGTGCGCCCTCGGGCGTCAATTCGCCGAACTCCGTCCCCAAAACTTGACTTTCCCCCACCCCTTCAATAGCTTGAAGACTCGTTTGCGCAACGCTACTTAAAGGAGCTGACCGTGTGGAAAAAGAGCGAAGAGGAGACGAACTACGACGCTCCGCAGTCCCAGCCGACTGCTAGCTCGCCCAGGGGCCGTCGCGACACCGCGACGATCGGACCGTCCATCAAGATCAAGGGAGACCTGAGCGGTGACGAGGATCTTCTGATCCAGGGACATGTCAACGGTGAGATCCGGCTCTCGAAGAACAAGGTGACGATCGGCGAGAGCGGCCGCGTGCAGGCGGACGTGTACGGCAAGAACATCCAGGTCGAGGGCCAGGTGAAGGGCAACCTGTACGGCGACGAAGATGTCATCGTGCGCGCCTCGGGGCGTGTGCAGGGCAACATCGTCGGGCCGCGGGTGACGCTCGAAAACGGCGCCAACTTCAAGGGCTCGATCGACATGGAGCCGTCCGCCAAAGAAGTGAAGTCGCCAGTGGCCCCGGCCAAGCCGGTCAAGGCGGAGAAGGTCGATGCTCCGGCTGAGGTCAAGACCAAGACCGAGCTCAACCCGGCGGCCAGCCGCGGCTGAGCCGACGGTGGGCGCGAGTGCATCGGGGGGCAAACGGGGCGCTTCCGGGGGATCGACCCGGCAAGAGCACCAGTCCCCCTGCCTCAAACTGCTCTCTGAGCGGTTGGGTGAGGGCGGCCGGCACCTGATCATGGATCTGGGGCCGGCTGTCGGCCCCAACATCCAGTTCTTCGCCGAGCGCGGCTGCAAGCTCTACATCGCAGACCTGCACGAGTCGCTCTTCTCCGCCAGCGTCCGCCAGCCCGAGAACGAGCGCGCATTCGAGCAGATGCTCGAGAACGACCTGCCGTCGACCGACGGCCAGGCGGTCGACGTGATCCTCACCTGGGATCTGCTCAACTACTTGACGGTCGAGCAGATGCGGCTTTTGGGCGCGGCGCTCGGCAAGTACTGTCATCGTCGAACTCAGCTCTTCGCGATGATCGCCACCCACAAGGAGATGCCGGCCCGGCCGACACTCTTCAACGTGCTCGATCACGAGCACATGTGGTTCGAGCCCGACGGCCAGTGGCGGCGCGACGCGCCTCGCTACACCGAGCCCGACCTCCGACGCGGCATGCCCGACTTCGAAGTCGACGTCTCGTTCCTGCTGAGGAGCGGTCTTCAGGAGTACATGATGAACTACCGGCCGCGCGGCGGGGTGGCGGGTCTTCCGGGCGCGCTGGTCGGCAGTTGAGCAACGCGCCGCGGATTCAGATTCCGATCGAGCGTTTCGAGCTCGACAACGGCCTGCGCGTGGTGCTCCACCGGGACACCTCTGTACCGCTGGTGGCGGTCAACCTCTGGTACCACGTCGGCTCGAAGAACGAGCGCCCCGGTCGCACCGGATTTGCGCACCTGTTCGAGCACATGCTCTTCCAGGGTAGTCAGCACGTCGGCACGAACGACCACTTTCGCTACGTGCAGCAGGTCGGCGGCGTCGCCAACGGCTCAACCGCCTGGGACCGCACGAACTACTTCGAGACCCTGCCCTCGAACAGCCTGGAGCTCGGGCTCTGGCTCGAGTCCGACCGGCTCGGGCACTTCCTACCGGCGCTCAGTTCAGAGACGCTCGAGAACCAGCGCGACGTGGTGATGAACGAGCGTCGGCAGCGCGTCGACAACCAGCCGTACGGCAGCGCCTTCGAGCGACTCCAGGAGATGCTCTTCGCCTCGCCACACCCCTACAGCTGGCCGATCATCGGCTACATGGAGGACATCGAGGCCGCGACGCTCGAGGAGATCGAAGCGTTCTTCCGCAAGTACTACGTGCCGAACAACGCGGTGCTGACCCTCGCGGGCGACATCGAGATCGACCAGGCGCGCGCCGCGGTCGAGCGCTACTTCGACGAGATCCCTCGAGGTGCCGACATCGAACCGGTCGAGGCGGAACTGCTACCGCTCGACAGCGAACGCACCGAGGTGCTCGAAGACGATGTCGAACTACCGCGGGTCTACATGTCGTATCAGGCCCCGCCACTGGTCTCGGACGACTGGCGGACCGGAGATCTTCTGGCGACGGTGTTGAGCGGCGGCAAGTCGAGTCCGCTCTATCGCGACCTGGCGCACGAGCGTCGACTGGTGCAAGACGTTCGAGCGATGATCCTACCGACCGAGATCGCATCGACCTTCCTGGTGGTGGCCACCGCACAGCCGGGGGTCGAGCTCGAGCGCGTCGAGGCCGCACTCGACGAGCACCTGACTCGAGCGGCTGAGACTCCGATTCCCGAGGTCGAGATCGAGCGGGCGCGCAACCGCTACATCACGGCCTACCTCGACCGGCTGCAGCACGTGGAAGACCGGGCAGAGCTGTTGTCGAGCTTCACAACTTTCTACGATGAGCCCGAGCGCCTCTGCAGCGAGCTGAATCGGTACCTGGCGCTCGGCGCCGCCGACCTTTCGAGTTTCGCGAGGCGCTATCTGCGTCGCGATCGGCGGGTGCGGCTGCAGGTTGTACCTCGCCGCGGGAGACCGTCGTGATCGATCGCTCTCAGCCGCCCACTCCCGGACCGGTGCGGCGGTTCCGCTTTCCAGATTTCCACCGCGACGCGGGCGACGACGCGCCGACCGTCTTTACCCTTTCCGCGCCGGGGGTGGGGCTCGTACAGATCGAGCTGCTCACTCCTGCTGGCGCGCGCTTCGATCCATCGGGCCGAGCCGGCCTGGCGGCGCTGACGGGGGCTCTCCTCGACGAGGGCACGCCAACCAAGACCTCAACCGAGATCGCTGCGCTCGCCGAGCGCATGGGTGGCTACCTCGGCACCGGGACCAATTGGAACTGCACCTCGATTTCGATGGCCGTGCAGACCGGTCAGCTCGAGGCCGCGTTCGAGCTTCTGGGCGAGGTTGTGCGCGAGCCGACTCTCCCCGAAGACGAGCTCGAGCGACTTCGGGAACGAACCCTCGCGGAGATTCAACGACGAGTGATGGTGCCGTCGGCGCTGGCCTCGCTGCAGTTCGCGGCGGCGCTCTTCCCTCATCACGTCTTCGGAAAGCCGATCTTGGGCACAGCCGAGAGCGTCGAAGCGATCTCCCGCAACGAGATCGAGACCTTCTACCAGCAGAGCGTCGTCGCGGCTCCGCTTCAGCTGATCGCCGTCGGCGAGGTCGACGCCAAGACGGTTCGCTCGCTGACCGAGTCCCATCTGGGCGGACTGCCGAGGCGCCCGTCCGCCGAAGCGCCACCCGAGCCGTCCGAAGACGCCGCCGAGAGCCGAGTCTTCCTGGTCGACCGACCGGGCGCCGCGCAGACCGAACTCCGCATCGGCCACCTCGGGGTACCGCGCAGCCACCCCGACTTCACGGCGCTCTCGGTGATGAATTCGCTCCTCGGGGGAAAGTTCACGAGCCGGTTGATTCTGAACCTGCGCGAGCGCCATGGGCTCACCTACGGCATCCGCAGCAGCCTCTCCCGCCGACTCGGTATCGGGCCGTTCTCGATCGCTTCAGCGGTCGCGACCGACGGCACCGCTCGAGCCGTGACCGAAGTGCGGGCCGAGCTCCTCCGGCTCCAACAGGAGCGGGTCACCGCCGCCGAGATCGAGGAGACGCAGAGCTACATCCTCGGGGTCTTTCCCTACACGGTTCAGGGTATCGACGGCCTCTCCCACCGGCTACGAGAGATCGCCGTTCACGACCTGCCGCTCGACCATTGGGACCGCTACCCCGATGAGGTCCGCGCCGTTACCGCCGACGAGGTCCTTCGCGTCGCGCGTACGCACCTTCGACCCGAAGAGCTGACAATCGTCGCCGTCGGACCCGAAGCCGAGCTGCGGCCACAACTCGAATCGTTCGGGGAGCTCCGCGTATGGCGTCCGGCCGACAGCCCGGACCCCGTCTCCGGATAGGGCGCGCCCTCGAGGGCGCAGGCAGCCGGGCGGCGGCCGAGTCACCAAGGAAGAGCCCGGACGGCTCGACCGCGGGTCAACCGAGCCTTCATGTGGCCCCTCACGGGTGGTAGTCAAACACTCGCGCGGTACCTCGGGGGGCCGACCGGCCCCTTAGAGATCGAACCCTCGTGAGACACCTCGAAGCGTGCGGAGCGCTTCGAAAAGGTCGTCGACGTTTGCATGGCACCTCGAAAAGGGCCTCGCCGCCCGCAGAATCCGACCCCCTCGAGCACGCCTGAACGAGGGGGATCGGCCGAAGAGCTGGCGATGACGGAGAGAACGTAACCTCAACGTCTACAACTACTTACAGAGCTCGCCACGGGAGTCTTCCGCGCTTTTCCATATGGTATGCTCTCCGACTCGCGTTTCAATACGAGCCCACCCCGGTAGAGACCTAGGCAACGACGGCAAGCGGGTGGGCTTCTCTGTGACAGGAGCCAAGGAGGTCGATCGATCGTGCAGGTGGAAAGTCCAGACAAGATTCGCAACCTCGCAATCGCCGGACACAACGACACCGGCAAGACGACGCTGGCGAGCGCGCTGCTCTACACGGGCGGTGTGGTCAATCGGCTCAACCGGGTCGAAGACGGCAATACGATCACCGACTTCGATCCCGAGGAGATCGCGCGGACGATCTCGATCGGTCTGGCCCCCTGCTTCACCCCCTGGAAAGAACACAAGATCAACTTGATCGACTGCCCTGGGTACGGCATCTTCTTCGCCGAAGCCCGCTCGGGCATTCGAGCCGCCGATGCGGCGCTGTTGTGCGTCAACGCGGTCAGCGGCATCGAAGTGGTCACCGAGAAGGCCTGGGCCTTCGCCGAGCGCACGAGCGCGCCAGTGATGCTTCACATCACGAAGATGGACCGCGAGCGCGCGGACTTCGACGGAACGGTCGCAGCCCTGCGCGAGCTCGACCGTGCCGTGGCGCCAATCCAAATCCCGATCGGCAAAGAGGAGAACTTCTCCGGCGTCGTCGACCTGGTCGCCCAGAAAGCCTACTCCTACGACGCCGAAGGCAACGGCAAGGGCAAGGAGATCCCGATCCCGGAAGACCTCCAGGGCCGGGTCGAAGAGGCGCGCTCTGAGCTGATCGAAGCGGTAGCAGAGTCGAACGACGCACTGCTCGAGAAGTTCTTCGAAGATGGCACCCTGTCGGAAGAAGAGCTCATCCACGGTCTGCGCCAAGCGATCCAGAGCCGCAAGCTCTTCCCGGTGACTGCGAGCGCGGCGGCGCACGGCATCGGCAACTCGGCGCTGCTCGACGCGATCGTGGCGACCATGCCCTCTCCTCTCGACCGGGGCACGTTCCCGGCGACCAACGTCGGCGGCGATCCCGTCGAACTCGAGACTACGGCCGACGGTGCGGCGAGCGCTCTCGTCTTCAAGACACTGAGTGACCCGTTCGCCGGCAAGATCTCGATCCTTCGTGTCGTGAGCGGCACGATCAATTCAGACTCGAGCCTTTGGAACACCCGCGCCGAAGAGGACGAACGCGTCGGCCACCTGTTGAGCCTCCAGGGCAAGCAGGGTGAAGAGATCAGCTCCCTCGTCACCGGCGACATCGGCGGCGTCGCCAAGCTCAAGCACTCGGGGACCGGCGACACGCTCGGCGACAAGAGCCGACCGGTGAACCTAGAGTGGACGACCGAGCGCTCCCCCGCCATCTCGTTTGCGATCGAGCCCAAGTCCAAGGGTGACGACGAGAAGATCGGTGAGGCACTCCGCCGGCTCATCGAAGAGGACCCCAGCCTTGGCGCGCGACGCGATGCCGAGACCGGTGAGTACCTGATCTCCGGCAGCGGTCAGCTGCACGTATCGATCGCCGTCGCCAAACTGAAGCAGCGCTTCAACGTCGAGGTGATTCTGCACCCGCCGAAGGTCCCCTACCGCGAAACGATCCGCAAGGCCGCCGACGGTCACGGCCGGCACAAGAAACAGAGCGGCGGCCGCGGTCAGTTCGCGGACTGCCGCATCATCATGGAACCGATGGAGCGCGGCGAAGACTTCGAGTTTGCCGACGAGATCTTTGGCGGCTCGATTCCGCAGACCTATCGACCGGCGGTCGAGAAGGGCATTCAAGAGGCACGGGTGCGCGGCTACCTTGCCGGATATCCGGTGGTCGATTTCCGGGTGCGGCTCAAGGACGGCCAGTTCCATGACGTCGACTCGTCGGAGATGGCTTTCAAGGTCGCCGGCTCGCTCGCCTTCAAAGACGCTATGGCTGCGGCCGGCGCCACCATCCTCGAGCCGATGATGCAGGTCCACATCACCACCTCCGAAGACTTCACGGGCGACATCATGAGTGACCTGTCACAGCGTCGCGGCCGACCCCAGGGGATGGAGACCAAGCGCGGCAACCAGGTGATCTCGGCGATGGTGCCGATGGCAGAGATGCTCGACTACTCTCCGGCGCTGACCTCGATGACCCAGGGCCGAGCCAGCTTCGAGGTGGAATTCTCGCACTACGACGAGGTGCCGAGAAACATCCAAGAGAAGTTGATCGAAGAAGCGAGGCGCGAAAAAGAGGAGGGGTGACCTTCCTCATAGCTGCCGGAGCCCTCGGTTAGCATCCTTCCTCACAGCGAGACGGGCCCGAGCGAGATGCGCACCCCACAGCCACGCCGCGTCGCAAGAATTGGGGCGCGCCGACGCCGCGCACTCCTGCGGTCGCTAGCGCTCGGTCTCGCGACCAGCTTCGCGGTGGCCGCTTGGAGCACGGAGGTCCCGGAGACACCGGCGATCTCACCCGACGTTCTGGCCAAAGTCGGCAGCCGTCCGGTGCACGGCACGATCAGCGGCCGGCGGAGCACTCACGACGGGCGCGTTCGGATCACGGGCAACGGAGCTGAGCTCCACCGCGTGCATACGACGCAGGTCGAAGTGTTTGGCACCGCCTTGGCTGGCGAAGCGGAGTTTAGCGACGGCGCCCGGCTGAAGCTCGACCCGAACCTCTTCCATGCATCGACAGCAGCCGACCTGGAGACGGCACACGTCACGATCTGCGATCCCTACCTGGCCGCCGACACGGCTCAGAATCCGTATGTTTGCGCGCACGGCAACAGGTCGGCCGACTGTTACGACGTCAGCATTCTGCAGATCGTCCACGTGGACGATCGAACCCGCTCGGAGCTCTGGACGACCCCGGTCACGATCACGGTGACGCGGCCCAAGACGGCCAGTGCCGAGGTAGCGAAGGTCACCCTGCGCAGCGCCCCGGTCAAGTCGCCGATTGCGAAGACGCCGCCGCGCTCCGGAGCCATCTTGATCGAGCCGGTCACGAGCGGCGACGGTCGACTGCTGGTCGTCAACAGCGGCTCGAACCTCCTCTACTCCGTCATGGGCTCGCAAGAGGAACCTTGCGACGCACGCGGCTTTAAGAGGCTCGAGCACATCTCGAAGATGCACAAGGACGGCGCGATGTCTCGCTACGAGCTCGCGCGCTACCCGATTCGCGACACCGAGAACCGCACGGTCAAGTCGGGCAAGCCGATCCGTGGCGCCTATCCGTGGATCGACCGCGACGCCCGCAATCTGTTCTTCACCCAGGTGAGTGGACTCGGCCTCTACTACGACGACGGTTCCAAGAAGCTCAAGTCTCGCTTCGACGTGGCGAACCCGCTGCGCAAGCGCCGCTTCGAAGAGGGCGGGCCGACCCGCTTCGGTATGTCCTACTTCGGGCTCTGGACGCAGGGCAAGGTAGTCATCCCCGACACTCGCGTCAACGCCGTGGACTTCCAGCTCGGGCGCCCCGACTACGAGCCCCGCATTCACCTCTACGACTCCGGTCCGGCAATCCGCGTGGGCGAGGGCACGATCACCAAGATCAACTCGCAGGAGAACGAGTGGAACTATCGGGCGCCGGTGCGTCAACGCGCGCCGTTCGACGTCGTCTGGTGGCTCTCGGCCAACAACGACATGACCGGTGAGGTGGTCTTCGACAGCGCGCTCGACCTCGGCACCCTCATCTACTCGCCGATGAACGCGTCGATCGACAACAAGAAACGCAAGTGGCGCGACGGCTTCGACTACGGCAGGAAGCTACGAGGCTACGTGAAGACACCGCGTCTCCAGAACGGCGCCGCGTCGCAGCTCCGGTGGAGCCCGCCCACCTTCGGGAAGGTGTCGGGAGCCCGCATCGAGCCGGTCGCGGCGGGCGGCGTGGTCGGTAAAGGGCTCTGGCTCGACGGCCAGGTGGGCCGCGTCGACTACACCATTCCGCAGCAGTCGGGCATGCAGGACGAGGTCTGGGCGACGAGCCTCTGGGTCGACCCACGTGCGCTCGACGGCCGGCGCCGCCTGTTGACCTACCCCGACGGCTCGTACGTCGACGTCACCTCCGCTGGGCTGACGCTCGGTGCTGCGGGAGGAGCCGAGACGCCGGTCACGCTCCCGGGCTGGCTGAGCCTCGGCGCTCGCAAATGGACGCACCTGACACTGCTCTCAGGAGTGAGCGCGATCGAGGTCTACGTGCAGGGGTTCCGGCTGGCGACGATTTCCGGGAGCTTCCTCCGTGTGGCACCCGGCACGGTCACCCTGGGTCGGCCGGGTGGGTCGTCGACCGCCGGCTTCCGTGGTTGGGTCGACGAGTTCCGTGTCGCCTCGGGCCTGCGCGGCCCGGAGACGTTCTGCAACTGGGCGCACGGTACGCTCCGTGGGCTCAACGCCACCGACGACGCTACCGACTTCGGCAACGCCGGTACCTATCCACAGACGGCGCACGACGCCGTGAGCCAGCTCCTGACCGTCAACGGCCGTCCAACCTTCGAGCGCTACCTCTGCGAGCGGGATCGGCGGCGGGCTCCGGCCTGTCTCGACGAAATCCACCGCCCGAGCGGCGTCGACACACGCTGCGTTCGCGAGGCGTTGCACTTCCCGGAGGGCCCGATCTTCCACGACCGTTCGCGGCCCGACTCGACCTCGAACAGCTTCTGCCTGAGCTGCCACACGCGCGGCCACCCGACGCCCTCATTGCGAGCGAACGGCCCGCTCTCCGCTGGGTCGGAGCCGCTCATCGACGACACACGGCGGCAGCCAAGCCAGGCGCCGCGGCGGATCCACGGCTTCATCCCGAAGAGTCTGCTCGGCCTGGGTCAGGACCTCGAAGCGCCTCCCGCGGGCTTGGAGCTCGACCCGGTCCTCTACCCCGCTTCCGCGGGCGACGACTCCCGTTGAACGCTCGACGGTGGAGAGCGACCTGACCGGTTCACGGACGTCGCCGTGTGGTTCCGAGCCGCGACCGGCGGACGTCTCGACGGGATGATGTTCAACTCGATGGCGATGAGGGCCGGCATTCGCAACCCGGCGGACCTGGAGCTGGGCGAACAGGTGATGGCGGCGTTCATTGTCGGATTCGCCATGCAGCACAACTACCTCGACTCGAAGATCTGGCGAGTGAGCAAACACGAGAAGGTCCGAAAGATCCTCTAGGTCTAGTTCGGATCAACCCGCCGGGCACTGGATACGTAGAACTAGACATGCGAAACCGAGACACAGCTCGCTGGTGGAGCGCCCCTCTGATCGCCGTCTGCCTTCTGAGTGGCTGCTCCTCGGCCCAGGCCCGTGCGGACGAGGTGGACCGCATTGCAGCCGCTCTACAACTCGGACCAGGATCGGTGGTCGCCGACGTCGGGGCGGGAGACGGCGAGTGGAGCGAAGCTCTACTCGAGTTGGTCGGCGACAAAGGCCATCTGTTTGCCACCGAGGTCGACGCCGACCTGGTGGCCGAGCTCACGCTGCGCCTGCGCGACACCGAACGGTCGAACTTCACCGTCGTCCGTGGCGATCAGAACTCGACCGGGCTCCCAGACGGCTGCTGCGACGCTGCGCTTCTGCGCATGGTCTACCACCACTTCGAGCGGCCGGCCGAAATGCGCGCCGACCTGTGGCAGTCTCTTCGACCGGGCGGTCTCTTGGCGATCGTCGACATCGTGCCGCAGGAGCAGTGGCGCGAGCTCGACGGGGTGCCCGACCGCGGGAGTCACGCGCACGGCATCGAGATCACAACCCTCGAGCGCGAGCTCTCCGACTCCGGCTTCGAGCGCCTCGAACTGTTCGAGAACTGGAACGGCGACGAAGACCGCTACTGCCTGGTACTGCGCAAGGCAGAGCCGGCAGCCGACGCAGAGTCACCGGGTCGCTGAGGCAACCTTCGGCGGCTCATTGCGTCGCGACAGCCCCTCGACGGTGAAGATCACGAGCGCCGTCCAGATCAGAACGAAGCCGACAAGCCGGCGCGCATCGAACGGTTCCCCATAGACGAAGACCCCGAGGACAAACTGGATGCTCGGTGCGATGTACTGCATGATGCCGATCATCGAGAGGGGCAGGCGCCGGGCCGCTGCGCCGAAGAAGAGCAGCGGCAGCGCCGTCACCAGCCCGGAGCCGACCAGAAGTAGGTCGGTCGGTAGCCCGAGAGTCCCCGCCGCCGCACTGCCCTTCACATGCCACGAGACGAGGATGGCCGCCGCCGGCACGGACATCAAGGCAGTCTCGAGAGTGAGTCCCTCCGAGGCCCCGAGCGGGGCGATCTTCTTGATGCTGGCGTAGAAGGCAAAGGAGAAGGCCAGCGCCAGGGAGATCCAGGGCGGCTTTCCATATGCCCACGTGAGATAGGTGACCCCCGCCGCGGCCAGAGCGATCGCCAGCCACTGAAAGCGGCGCAGCCGCTCGCGGAAGAAGACCACCCCCAGGGCAACGCTCACCAGGGGGTTGATGAAGTAGCCGAGGCTCGTCTCGACGATGAAGCCCGCGTTCACCGCCCAGATGTAGATCCACCAGTTCCCCGACAGGAGGAGCGCAGCCAGCGCGTACAACGACACGGTTCGTCCGTTTCGCGCCTCGGCCCAGAACCCGCGCCATCGACGCGAGACCCAAAGAATCACCGCCAGGAAGAAGAGCGACCCGACCATGCGGTACAGGAGGATCTCCAGGGCAGGCACGACCTGCAGCCACTTCCAATAGATCGGCAGAAGGCCCCAGAGACAGTAGGCCCCGAGCGCGTACCAGAGTCCTTGCCGATTCAATAGAGAGCGTCCGCCGAGAGGGTCGCAGGATAACCCCAATCAGAGACGTCGGGGCATGAGAATAGCTGCTGACGTCGAGAGATGGGATGCATCGGGATTGACGATGCATCTCCGGTTCGCCACCATGGCGGCATGGAAACCGAGCGCGCGGCGCAGGCCTTCGGCACCCTTTTCCGTCGGGTCTACCTGGCGTTCTACCCGCGTCACGCCCCGACAGAGAGGATGCCCAGCCCGGAATCGCTCGCCGTCCTTCAACATCTGGCGAGTACCGGGCCGCTTACCGTCGGAGAGGCCGCACATCACTTCTCGCGATCGCAGGCGGCCACCAGCGAGTTGTTCCAGCGCCTCGAGCGACGCGGGCTGGTCGAGCGCGCGCCCGACCAACGGGATCGTCGCCGGCATCTCGTCTGGCTGACAAAGACAGGACTCGACGCGTGGGAGCGCTCGACCCAGGTGCTCTCGAGCGCCCGGCTGGAGGGCGCCCTCCGTCAGATGCCGCCCGACCACCGGAGCGAGCTCGTCGAACGTCTCGAAGAACTCATCACCCTGACTGAGAGGAGAAACTGCGATGGAAGCTCAGAGCCAATGTCATAGCTGCTCCATGCCGATCGAAGCGGGCCCACTCTGCGAGCACTGCTCGAGCGACTCGGGCGAGCTCCTGCCGTTCGAGGAGTGCTTCGAGCGCTTCATCCAGTGGATCCAACGCCAGGAATCGGGCCTGGGTCGGGACGCCGCCGAGCGCAAGACGCTCGAGTTCATGTCCAACATGCCCGCATGGGCCGGCAACCCGGAGCTCGCCGCACGCCTCGAGCGGTCCTGAGGACCGCTGCGGCTAGTCGGCCGCCGTGGCCGCTGTTGGCGGGCCAGCCGCCCGGCGGTCTGGAGCGAACCGCGCCGAGAGTCGCGAAGCGGCAAACATGCCCAAGAGCGTGGGTACGGTGAAGCCGAGCAGGAAGTGCGTATTGGTGTAGGCGTCTCCCAGCAGCGACCGCAGCCCGAAGACCAGGAACGCGACGTGGACGGCGATGCCTGTTCCCAACATGCCCTCCAGGTGGCGAGCCAACCAAGATCGCCAGACGTGCGCCTCGCGAGTCGTTCGCAGGTCCGCGATCGAAGCCCAGACTCCGAACACCCCCAGCCCACCAACAAAGATCCCACCAAGCGGAATCATCGCTAGCAGGCCGAGCGAGATCAGAAGTAGGCCCCAGCTGAACACCCGACCGACACGCCACTGGAGCTCGATTTTACGGTCTCTCCAGACCGCCGCGAGGACACCGCCGACACCGGCCGAGAGGGTGATCCAGGCCAAGAAGCCCAGGACCAAACCAGCTCCCCAATGCTGGCCGAGCGTCAGGATCACTCCAATAGGAATCGCCGTCAGGATCACTCCGCTCATGGCGCCGGCGTATGTCCTCCCCGCGGCCCGATGGACAACGCCCCCCTTCCGCAACGCCATCTGCAACCAGAAGCTCAACAGACTGGCGACGCCGAAGAGAACATGCAGGCGGACCAAAAGTTCGTAGTTCATGAGGCCTCCTTCGCCACCGCCGTCGGCTCGCTCCGACGACGTGTCGCGGCGAGC
Organism: Candidatus Multivoradales bacterium; assembly: GCA_965212505.1. Lineage (GTDB taxonomy): Bacteria > Acidobacteriota > Thermoanaerobaculia > Multivoradales > JAHEKO01 > JAHEKO01. Next base: position 1,132,405 of record OZ243123.1, on the reverse strand, counting down.
GCACGCTCCGCCCAGTCGCGGACGGACGCACCGCGCGCGAGGCCGTGTTCGAGGACGAGGTGGGCGTGGAAGTCCTCGTCGGATTCGTACTCATAGTCAGCGTCGCCACCGGTCCACTCCAGGTCGATCGCTTCGAGCGAGGCGACGAGCCGCCGGTGGTGGTTGCACACCCTCTCCAACAGACGCTCGGTTGCTGCGAGATCGTCGAGCTGATCCAGAAAGAACAGCTGGGCTAGATAGGGCAGGCGCACAACGCCGAGCTTGGCGTCGCGGCCGAGCCACTCCCGCAACTCGAGCGTTCCCGCCGCTGTGCGCCGATAGACCCGCCGTGGCGGGCCCTTCTCGGGCGGCTCCATCTGCCCTTCAACGAGCCCGCGCTTCTCGAGCGATCGAAGCGTTCGGTAGATCTGCGACTGCTCCGCCGACCAGAAGTTGCTGAAGATCTGGTCGAAGTCTCTCTTGATCTGGTAGCCGGTCGATGGCTCGCGCAGGATACCGAGGATGATCGACTCGACGCTCATGGGTGTCTCCCGTCTTCGTGACGCCCGTCTATTACACTCATGCCATAGCTACTATAGCACTAGTGTCTTAGCCAGCTCAAGCCAAGAAAAACGCCGACGAGCCCGAAGGCCCGTCGGCGAGAGGTGCTGGTTCGAAAGCGCTACCTACTTGTCGTCGCTCTTCGAGTCGGCGACGTGCTCATCAGCATCCACCAACTCGAGAATCGCCATCTCGGCACCGTCGCCACGACGGGGGCCGAGTTTGATGATGCGGGTGTAGCCACCCGGGCGCTCCGCGAAGCGCGGCGCGATCTCATCGAAGAGCTTGCGGACGATACTCCGGTTCGGAATCCAACGCCCGACGTGGCGGCGCGCGTGCAGCGAGCCTCGCTTGCCCTGCGTGATCATCTTCTCCGCCAGGGGCCGCAGCTCCTTGGCCTTGTGGAGCGTGGTTCGGATACGCTCGCTCAGAACGAACGAGGCGAGCTGGTTCCGGAACATCGCCTTGCGATGGGCGGTGGTCCGGCCGAGCTTCCTTCCGTGCGCGTTGTGTCGCATGACTCTCTACCTCCGCTTCACGGCCCTCAGGCGCCGACGCTCGCGGGCTCTCCCGTCCGCATTCCGAACGAGAGGCCGTGCTCGCGCAGGACATCTTGGACCTCTTCGAGCGACTTGCGGCCGAAGTTCTTGGTCTCGAGCATGTCCTTCTCGGAGCGAGCGACCAGGTCCCGCAGGGTGTGAATGTTGGCGTTCTTCAGGCAGTTGGCGGACCGTACGGAGAGGTCGAGTTCATCGATGCTCTTGTTGAGCACCAGCTCCAGTCCCTCGTCCTCTTCGCTCTCGACCACCACCGGCTCCTCGAGGAGCGCCTCTTCCGACTCGATAAAGATCGTCAGATGATCCTTGAGCATCGACGCGGCGACCGATACCGCCTCTTCAGGCGACAGGGTGCCGTTGGTCCAGACCTCGAGCACCAGGCGCTCGTAGTCGGTCGCACGGCCGACACGCGCCGCCTCGATGCGGTAGTTGACGCGCTTGATCGGACTGTGAACGGAGTCGACCGGCACCCAACCGATGCCCATCGTCTCGTCGAAGTTCATCTCGCCGCTCACGTAGCCGCGGCCCTTGCGCACCTGGGCCTGGAGCTTGAGCGAGCCCTGCTCGTTGATGGTGGCGATCTGCACGTCCGGATCGAAAATCTCGATCTGCGGATCGCCGGTCAGCTGACCGGCGGTCACGATCCCCTCACCCGAAACGTCGAGGCTCAGGAACTTGGGCTCGTCGGAGTGTAGGCGGATCGGAATCTGCTTCAGATTCAAGATGATGTCGGTGACATCCTCGACCACGCCCGGGATCGAAGAAAACTCGTGCAACACGCCTTCGATCTGCACCGCAGTGATCGCCGCCCCTTCGATTGAGGACAGCAGACACCGCCGCAGGGCGTTGCCTACAGTGGTCGCAAAACCGCGCTCGAACGGCTGCGCGATCAGCTTGCCGTAGGTCGGCGTGAGGCTGTCGCGATCGATCTCGAGACGCTTGGGGCGCTGAAAACCAATCCAATCCATGACTACTCCCTCTCGCCAGCGGCGCGCCAGTGCGCCCTGCCGGCGTTATTCATCTATCGACTGTAGAGCTCGACGATCAGCTGCTCCTCGATCGGCAGCTTGATCTCTTCACGAGTCGGCACGGAGATGACCTTGCCGGTGAAGTTGTCGGAGTCCATCTCCAGCCAGCCGGGGATTCCACGACCGCGCGCCGTCTCGACGCTGGCCCGGATGAAGTCGTTCTTACGGCTCCCCTGTTTGACCGAGATCTCGTGATTCACCTTGACCTGGAACGATGGAATCGTCGTCTTGTTGCCGTCGACGAGTACGTGTCCGTGTCGGATCAACTGACGCGCCTGAGCTCGCGACGAGGCGAAGCCCATGCTGTAGACGACGTTGTCGAGGCGCTGTTCGAGCATCACGAGCAGATTCTCGCCGGTAATGCCCTTCTTCGCCTCGGCCGCCTTGAAGTAGTTGCGGAACGCCTTCTCGAGCACGCCGTAGATGCGCTTGACCTTCTGCTTCTCGCGCAGCTGAATGCCGTACTGGTTCGGCCGGCGCCCTCGCCGCTGACCGTGCTGGCCCGGCGGGTAGCCCCGACGCTCGATCGCACACTTCTCCTTGAAGCAGCGATCTCCCTTCAAGAACAGCTTCATCCGCTCACGACGGCAGAGCCGGCAGACGGAACCTGTATATCTAGCCACTGAACAACCCTCCGATCCGCGTCTGAGACGTCATACGCGGCGCTTCTTTCGAGGACGGCAACCGTTGTGAGGAATCGGAGTCACGTCGCGAATCGACTTGACCTCCATTCCGGCGGCGACCAGCGAACGGATCGCGGACTCGCGTCCGGCGCCCGGACCACGCACCTCGACATCGACGGTGCGCATGCCGAGATCGCGCGCGAGTGAGCCGGCGTTCTTGCCCGCCACCTGCGCGGCGAACGGCGTTCCCTTTCGAGAACCCTTGAAGCCAATGCGGCCCGCGGACGACCACGTCAAGACGTTGCCCTCGGGATCGCTGATCGTGATCAACGTATTGTTGAAGGTCGCCTTGATGTGAACCATCCCGTGCGGGACGATTCGCTTTTCCTTCTTCTTCTTTCGGTCTTTGCCGCCTGATTGTTTTGCCATCGCTTTTCCCTACTTCTTGACCTGCTTCTTGCCGGCGATCGCCATACGGCGCGGGCCCTTCCGGGTACGCGCGTTGGTCGACGAGCGCTGGCCACGTACGGGAAGACCCCGACGGTGCCGAACTCCCCGATACGAGCCGATCTCGATCAGGCGCTTGATGTTCTGGCTGATCTCCTTGCGCAGGTCACCTTCGACCCGCCCCTCTTCGGTGATCACCTCACGGATCCGACGCGCCTCGTCCTCGGTCAGTTCCCTGACCTTTGTCGTGCGCTCGACCTTCGCCTTCTCGAGGAGGTCGAGAGACCTCGCCTCGCCGATGCCGTAGATGTAGGTCAGACCGACCCACACCTGCTTGTTCTGGGGTAGATCGACCCCTGCTATTCGTGCCATTTGTCTACCAACCTAGCCTTGACGCTGTTTGTGCTTCGGGTTTTCACAAATCACCCGAACCACGCCCTTGCGCCGGATGATCTTGCATTTGGGGCACATCTTCTTGACTGACGCTCTTACCTTCATGTTTCCAAAGTCCCTTCGCGGTGCGGTCTTCTCTACGCAGAGCCGAGTCGACCTGTTGCGAATCTAGTGGGTCTCCCCTCTCCTCCTCGTTCCCTTCTCCCTCCCGGGAGAGAGGGACACCACCGCCCAGCCCGCTTGCGGCGATCGCTCGAGATCTTGCTGCGTTCTGTGAGTCATCCTGCTGCGATCGCTTTCTGAGCTTGCTCGTTGCCGAGAATCATCGGGCCGTCTTCCGTGACCGCAACCGAGAACTCGAAGTGAGCCGACAGCGAGCCGTCGTCGGTGCGCGCCGTCCAGCCGTCGGGATCGACCTTCACTCCCGGGCTACCGACGTTGACCATCGGCTCGATCGCGAGCACCAGGCCCGGAGTCAGCTTCGGACCCCGACCGGGGCTCCCGAAGTTCGGTACCTGCGGATCCTCGTGCAAGGCCGCGCCGATGCCATGACCGACAAAGTCGCGCACCACGGCGAAACCGGCCGACTCGACGTGCTGCTGTACCGCCGCGCCGATGTCCGACAGACGCCCGCCGGGAGTGATGGCGTCGACCGCCAGCTCCAGCGAACGCCGCGTGGTGTCGAGGAGCCGCTGCGCCTCGGGCGAGATCGCGCCGACCGCGTAGGTCCGCGCTGCGTCGCCGTAGTAGCCCTTGTAGAGCACGCCGCAGTCGATGCCGATGATGTCGCCATCTACGAGCGCCGTGTCGTTGGGGATGCCGTGAACGATGACGTCGTTGATCGAGGTGCAGAGCGTCGCCGGGAAGCCGCGATAGTTGAGGAACGCCGGAACGGCCCCCGCGTCGCGGATAATCGACTCGGCAACGACATCGAGCTCGCGGGTGGTGACCCCGGGCTCGACCATCGAGGTCAGATGATCCAGCACCTGGTGCACGAGGCCGTTGGCCGCGTGCATCAGTTCGATCTCGCCGTGACTTTTCAGAACCATCAGACCGTCACCGTGAGAAGTTGTCGGATCGCTTCCTGGACCGCCTCGATCGGCTGGTCGCCGTCGACAGATTCGAGCAGGCCGCGCTCGCGATAGTGCTCTACGAGCGGCGCGGTCTGCTCGCGATAGACGCTCTGGCGCTTGCGAATCACGTCTTCGGTGTCGTCTGCACGCTGGCGCGCGAGGGAACGCCGCACGAGCTCTTCTTCTGGGACCTCGATCAGCAGTACCAGATCGAGCTGCTGCGAACGCCGCTCGAGAATTGCGTCGAGCGTGTCGCACTGGCCTAGCGTCCGCGGGTAACCGTCGAGCAGGAATCCGTGCTCGGCATCGGCGGCCGCCAGACGGTGCTCGATGACGTCCGCCATCGTGGCATCGTCGACCAGCCCTCCGGAGTCGAGGATCTGCTGGACGCGCTGGCCCAGCTCGGAGCCCTCTGCGACCGCCTGACGAAGCATGTCGCCGGTCGAGATCGCGGGCACACCGACCCGTTCGGCAATCAGGGCCGCTTGAGTCCCTTTGCCCGAGCCCGGCGGACCGAGCATCACAGCGCGCAGAGCGCCGCTGCTATCCGCGCCGCCCACGAATCCTCCCGCGCTTCATGAAGCCGTCGTAGTTGCGCATGACGAGCTGGCTTTCGATCTGCTGAACGAAGTCCATCGCGACGCCAACGACGATCAGGGTCGAGGTACCGCCGAAGTAGAAGTTGATCCCCATGCCCTGCGTGAACCAAGCCGGTAGCGCGGCGTCGAGCGTCGCGCCGACAACCGGCAGACCGTCGACCTTGAGGCCGCTGAGCAGGAACTCGGGCAACACCGAGACTGCGGCGAGATAGACCGCACCGACCAGCGTCAACCGGGTCAGGATGCGATCGATGTATTCCGACGTGCGCTTGCCGGTCCGGATACCCGGAATGAACCCGCCGTACTTGCGGAGGTTGTCCGCAGTGTCCGCCGGGTTGAAGATGATCGAAACGTAGAAGTAGCAGAAGAAGACGATCGCAGTGACGTACAGCAGGTAGTGGAGCGGCTGGCCCCACGAGAGGGCCTGCGCGATCGACTGCAGCCACTCGTTCTGAAACAGCCCCGCAACCGCCGAAGGCAGCGTCACGACCGAGCTGGCGAAAATCACCGGAATGACACCGCCGGTGTTGACCCGCAGCGGCAGGTAGGTGTTCTGACCGCCGTAGACCTTGCGGCCGACAACCCGCTTCGCGTATTGAACCGGAATGCGTCGCTGGGCACGCTCCATAAACACGATGAAGCCCATCACCGCAATCATGAAGGCGACCAGAATCAGGACGGCGATCGGCGACAGACTACCCGCACGAACCGCGTCGACCGTCGACACGATCGCACCGGGCAGGCCGACGACGATGCCGGCGAAGATGATCAGGGAGATGCCGTTACCGATACCGCGCTCGGTGATCTGCTCGCCGAGCCACATGACAAAGGCGCAGCCGGTGGTGAGCGTCAGTACGGTCGTGATTCGGAAACCCCAACCGGGACTCGGCACCAGAGCGGCCCCGCCCGGAGTCGTGACGTTCTCGAGCCAGAGGGAGATCGACGTACCCTGGACGACCGAAATGAGGATCGTTCCGTAACGGGTGTACTGCGTGATCTTGCGACGACCGAGCTCGCCCTCCTTGGACAGCTTCTCCAGGTAGGGCCAAACCACCGTCAACAGCTGCAGAACGATCGACGCGGTGATGTACGGCATGATGCCGAGCGCAAAGATCGCGACCCGCGACAGGCTGCCCCCGGTGAACGTGTTCACCATTCCGAGCAGCGTGCCCTGCACCGCCTCCATGAACTCGAGGAGCGCAGCGGGGTCGATCCCCGGTGTGGGGATGTTGCAGCCGATCCGATAGACCGCAAGCAGACCGAACGTAAACGCCAGTCGCTTGCGAAGGTCGGGGATCGCGAAGATATTGCGGAAGCTGTCGATCACGAGTCGATGACCTCGCACGTTCCGCCGGCGCCTTCGATCTTCTCGCGGGCCGACTTGCTGAACTTGTGAGCACTGACCTTGAGCGCCTTGTCGAGTTCGCCGCCGCCGAGCACCTTGACCGGCATACCGGAGCGGACGAAGCCCGCTTCGACCAGACTCTCGGGAGTGACCTCACCGTCGAGTGTCGCCAGTCGATCGAGATTCACCACGGCGAACTCGCGGCGGAAGATGTTGGTGAACCCTCGCTTCGGAACTCGACGAATGAGCGGCATCTGGCCGCCCTCGAATCCGATGCGCTGGCTGTAGCCGGAGCGGGACCGCTGGCCCTTGTGGCCACGGCCGGCGGTCTTGCCAAGACCCGAGCCCGGGCCACGACCGACGCGCTTCCTCTTGTGTCGACTCCCGTCTGCCGGGGAAAGTTCATGCAGCTTCATTTTGATCTCCGCTTCGATCTATCTACAGCGCTCGCATTCGCTAGCGTCTGAGTCTCGCTTCTCTGCCCTACTCCTCGACGATCTCGACGAGGTGAGGAATCTTGTTCACCATGCCGCGCACGGCCGGAGTGTCGTGGCGCGTAACGACCTGGCGAATCCGCCGCAGCCCGAGGCTGTCGAGGACTTGACGCTGATTCTGCGGGCGCCCGATGGCACTCCGCACCTGCTGAATCTTGATCTCCTGGACCTTCTTCTTGCTCATGCCTCTTCCGCCACCGGCTCAGGGGCGACCTCGATACCCCGCTGACGACGAATCTCCTTCTCGTCGCGAAGCGCGGAGAGGGCCGCCATCGTCGCCTTGATCACGTTCTGAGGGTTCTTGGAACCGAGCGACTTCGTCAGGATGTCCTGGATGCCCGCGCTTTCGACGACCGCGCGAACCGCGCCGCCTGCAATGACACCGGTACCCTCGGAAGCCGGCTTCAACAGCACTCGACTCGAGGCGAAGACGCCCAAAATCTCGTGCGGGATGGAGGTCCCCGTCAACCGAACCTCGAGCAGATTCTTGCGGGCACCATCGACGCCCTTGCGGATGGCACTCGGCACTTCCTTCGCCTTGCCGTAGCCCCAACCCACTCGACCGTTCCCGTCACCAATCACGACCAGCGCGGAGAACGAGAAGTTCTTACCGCCCTTGACCACCTTGGTCACGCGGTTGATGTGGATGACCTGCTCGAAGAACTCGCTGTCGTTCGAATTTCTGTAGTTCCTGGCCAAGACGTCTCTCCCCGAATCAGAACTTCAGGCCCTTGGAACGGGCCCCTTCGGCCAGCTCACGAACCTTGCCGTGATAGAGGTAGCCGCCGCGATCGAACACCACGGTCTCGACCCCCTCCTTCTTGGCACGCTCGGCGATCGCCTCGCCGACCAACCGCGCCGCATCCTTGGCCGAAGCGCTACCCTCGGCCTTGCTGGCAATCGCCTTCTCACGCGAGCTCGCCTGCGCCAGGGTCTTGCCCTGCGAGTCGTCGATGACCTGCGCGTAGACGTATCGCAGCGATTTGAAGACCGCGAGGCGCGGGCGCGCGGAATCTCCCGCCACCTTGCCCCGCACCCGAAGGTGCGCCTTCACTCGCCGCTGCCGCTTCTGTTGAGCTCTATCCATAACTATCGCCTATCGCCCTATCCGCCTGCCGCGCCGGCCTTACCGACCTTGCGACGAATGATCTCGTCGGCGTACTTGATGCCCTTCGCCTTGTAGGGATCGGGCTTTCTCAGGCTCCGAATCTCCGCGGCGACCTGACCCACCTGCTGGCGGTTGGCGCCGCGTACGGAGATCTTGTTGTTCTTGTCGACTTCGGCGTCGATCCCGTCCGGAAGGTCGAAGACGATCGGATGGGAGTAGCCGAGAGCGAAGTGAATCGCACGACCTTGCAGCTCGGCCTTGTAGCCGACGCCGTTGATCTCGAGCACCTTCTCGAAGCCCTGCGACACACCGTGAACGGCGTTTGCGAGCAGCGCCCGGATCAGGCCGTGCTTGGAACGGAGGTCGCCCGAGTCACCGGAACGCGTCACCGTGATGGTGCCGTCGTCGATGGAGACCGCGATGCCGTCGAGCATGCGCTCGGAGACCTTCCCCTTCGGCCCTTCGGCGGTGAAGATCCCGTCATCGAGCGACACCTTGGTGCCGCTCGGGACCTCAATCGGATTCTTTCCTACGCGTGACATCTCGATTCCCCTACCAGACCTCGCAGATGATCTCGCCACCGACCCGCTGATCTCGCGCTTCCTGATCGGTCAGCAGACCGTTGGAGGTGGAGACGATGCCGATGCCCAGCCCGTTCAGGACAGGGCGCAGATCGCCCGCGCCGCGGTAGACGCGCCGACCCGGCCGGCTGACGCGCTGCAGATGCTGGATGGCGGGATCTCCGTCGGGCGTGTACCGAAGGAAGACGCGAATCTCGCGCTTCGACGGCTCGTCGCCGAGCTCTTCGAAATCCGTAATGAAGCCCTGGCTCTTGAGGATTCGACAGATCTCGAGCTTGAGGCCCGATGTCGGCGAATCGAGCCGGTCGTGCTTTGCCGTATGTGCGTTGCGAATCCGGGTGAGCAGATCCGCGATCGGGTCAGTCATCGTCATCTTCTAAGTCCCTACCAACTCGCCTTGATCACTCCGGGCAGGTACCCCTGCAAGGAGAGGTTCCGGAAACAGATCCGGCAGAGCGCAAACTTCCGCATGTAGCCACGGGGCCGACCGCAGCGCTTACACCGGTTCCGGTAGCGCACCTTGAACTTCGGCTTGCGATCGATCTGAGCCATCTTCGCAGTGGTTGCCACGTGGTTCTCCTTACTGTTCCTCGTTGCGAGGCCGCTTGAACGGCATCCCGAGCGCCTTCAACAGATAGAACGCCCGCTCGTTGTTGTCCGCAGTGGTCACGATGGTGATGTTGAGCCCCTTGGGCCGGTCCACCTTGTTGTAGTCCACGTCTGGGAAGATCAGGTGGTCCTCAACCCCGAGGGTGTAGTTGCCGCGGCCGTCGAAACTCCCCGGCTTGACGCCCTGGAAGTCTCGAACGCGCGGCAGCGCCGTCGAGATCAGCCGATCGAGGAACTCCCACATGCGTGTGCCCCGCAAGGTAACGCGACATCCGATGGGCATTCCCTCGCGAAGCTTGAAGTTCGCGATCGACCTCTTCGCGCGCGTGATCACCGGACGCTGTCCGGCGATCTGCGCCAACTCCTCGACCGCCTGGTCGAGCACTTTGATGTTCTGGGTCGCCTCTCCGAGGCCGATATTCAGCACGACCTTGTCGAGCCGAGGCACCGCCATCACGTTCTTGATCTCGAACTCCTTCTGGAGGTCGGCCACCACCTCTTCGTGATAGCGCGTCCGGAGGCGCGGGTAGGCGCTCGGCTCGGGCGCGGTCGCTGTCGTCTTCTTCGCCATTCGTCCGCTTCCTAGTTGAAGGTCGCGCCCGAGACCTTGCTGACGCGCACGCTGGTCCCGTCCTCGAGACGCTTTCGGCCGACGCGCGTCGGCTTGCCGCTCTCGGGGCAGATCAGTTTCAGGTTGGAGAGTTGAATCGGTGCTTCCCGCTCGACGATACCGCCCTGCACCTGCTGGCTCGGATTCGGCTTCGTGTGACGCTTGACCATGTTCACACGCTCGACGATGGCGGCGTTCTTCGAGGGGTGCACCTTGAGGACCTTGCCGCGGGCGCCACGGCTCTTGCCGCGCGTCACCACCACCTCGTCCCCCTTCTTGATCTTCAGCTTACTCATCGGTGACTCCACTTCTCGACGCCGAGCGTCAGATGACCTCCGGCGCGAGAGAGATGATCTTCATGAATCTGCGCTCGCGCAGCTCGCGGGCGACCGGTCCGAAGACCCGGGTGCCCAGCGGCTCGCCGGTTTCGTTGACCAGCACCGCAGAGTTCGTGTCGAAACGAATGTAGCTGCCGTCGCGGCGGCGATGGGCGCGTCGCGTACGAACGATGACCGCTCGCACGACCTGTCCCTTCTTCACCGCTCCTTCGGGAGTCGCCTCCTTGACCGAGGCGGTGATGATGTCGCCAATACCGCCGACCTTGCTCGCGGAGCGGCCACGAATCTGAATGCAGGCGATCTTCCGGGCACCGGAGTTGTCGGCCACATCCAGGATGGAACCCATCTGAATCATGAGACCGCCTTCTTCAGCACCCGCCGAACCCGCCAGCGCTTGAGGCGCGACAGCGGCCGGCACGAGACGATCTCGACCCGGTCACCGACGCCGCACTGACCGTTTTCGTCGTGGGCGTGAAAACGCTTTGTCTTCTTCATGTACCGCTTGTACAAGCTGTGCATGACACGGTTCTCGACCGCGACCACGATCGTCTTGTCCATCTTGTCGCTGACCACGATGCCGACTCGCACCTGAGGCCGGCCCCGCTCAGCGGCGGCTGTTGCTTCGCTCATCACGCCTCCTGGCCTCTCGTCTTCTCGCCGAGGACCGTCAGAACGCGCGCCAAATCGCGACGCGCGAGAGTGATCTTGGCCGGATTCTCGAGCTGACCGGTGACCTTCTGCAGGCGCAGGGCGAACAGTTGCTCGGCGAGCTCCGTCTCCTTGGCGCGCAGATCTTCCACCGTTTGCTCTCTCAGCTCAGCAGCCTTCATCAGCTCCACTCCTCATGACGCGAGATGAAGCGCGTCTTGATACCAAACTTGTAGGTCGCCAGGTGGATCGCGTGCTGCGCCACCTCGGGCGAGACTCCCTCGAGCTCGAAGAGAACCCGTCCCGGCTTGACGACCGCCACCCACGCCTCGGGCGCGCCCTTACCCTTACCCATTCGGGTTTCGAGCGGCTTCTTCGTGATCGGCTTGTCCGGGAAGACTCGAATCCAGATCTTGCCGCCACGCTTGACGCCTCGGGTGATCGCGATACGCGCGGACTCGATCTGGCGGGCCGTGACCCAGCCGGCCTCGAGTGCCTGGAGACCGTAGTCTCCGAACGCGATGTAGTCGCCGCCCTTCGCCCGGCCGCGGCGGCGTCCCCGCTGCTGCTTCCGGAACTTTACCTTCTTGGGCATTAGCATCAGGCAGTACCTCCGAGCGCCGCCCGGCCGCGCTCGCGCGCCAGGTCGCCCTTGTAGATCCAGACCTTGACGCCGATGACGCCGTAGGTTGTCCGCGCCTCGGTGAAGCCGTAGTCGATCTCGGCCTTGAGGGTGTGGAGCGGCAGACGGCCGTCCTGGTACCACTCGGTCCGAGCGATCTCATGGCCGCCGAGACGGCCCGCGATCATCACCTTGAAGCCCTTGGCACCGAATCGGAAGGACGACTCCATCGCCTTCTTCATCGCGCGGCGGAATGCGATCCGCCGCTCCAGCTGATTCGCGATCGAAGCCGCAACCAGCTGCGCCTCGAGCTCGGGGCGCTGAATCTCCTGAATGTTGATGTGCACCGGCTTGCCCATTTGCTTCATGAGGTCGTCGCGCAGCTTGTCGACCTCGGCGCCCTTGCGACCGATGATGATGCCCGGTCGCGAGGTGTAGATCGACACGCGCAGCTTGTCGGCGGCGCGCTCGATGTCGACCTCACTCACGCCCGCGTGAGAGAGGCGCTGCTTCAGGCTCTCGCGCAGCTTGAGATCCTCGTGAAGGATCTTCGCGTAGTCACGCTCAGCGAACCAACGCGAGTGCCACGACTTGTTGTAGACGAGCCGGAAGCCGTACGGATGTGTTTTCTGACCCAACGAATACCCCCTACGATTCCTCTGCCGTCTTTCGCGTATCGAGCTTGACGGTGATGTGACTCTGCCGCTTCAGGATCCGGAACGCCCGGCCCATCGGTTGGGCCCGAATACGCTTGAGCGCCGGCCCCCCATCGACGAAGACCTCGCGCACGTAGAGCAGGTCGACGTCGATCTGCTCGTCCCGCGTCTCGGCGTTTGCGATCGCCGACTTGAGCAGCTTCTTCATCGGCCGCGCGGCCGACTTCTTCGACAGCTCGAGAATGTTGACCGCGTCCTGCACGTCCTTGCCGCGAATCTGGTCGGCGACGAGCCGAACCTTCTGCGGCGACGCCTGCAGGTAGCGGAGTCGAGCGGTGACCTCCATTATCTCGGCCTCCCCGACTTCTCGGCCTTCTTGCCGCCGTGACCTCGGAAGGTCCGGGTCATGGCGAACTCGCCCAGCTTATGCCCCACCATGTTCTCGGTGACATAGACCGGAATGAACTTCATGCCGTTGTGTACCGCAATCGTCAGGCCGACCATCTCTGGTGTGATGGTCGAGCGTCGGGACCACGTCTTGAAGACGCGCTTCTTGCCCGACTCGGCGATTTGATCCACCTTCTTCTGAAGGTGGTCGTCGATGAAAAAGCCCTTCTTGAGTGATCTCGTCATCAGCCGTCCTACTTCTGCTTCCGGCGCCGGACAATCATCGAGTCCGTGCTCTTGTTACGTCGCGTCTTGTACCCCTTCGAGGGCTGACCCCACGGTGAGCAGGGGTGCCGACCTCCGGAGCTCCGGCCCTCACCACCACCCATCGGGTGGTCGACGGGGTTCATCACCACGCCTCGGTTGTGCGGACGCCGGCCGAGCCAGCGCTTCTTGCCCGCCTTACCGAGCGACTTGTTCTCGTGATCCAGGTTGCCGACCTGGCCGATCGTCGCCGAGCAGTTGATGTGCACCTTGCGCACTTCGCCCGACGGCAGCTTGAGGAGCGCATGCTTGCCCTCCTTGGCCATCAGCTGAGCTCCCGACCCGGCGCTGCGCGCCATCTGACCGCCCTTGCCGATCTTGAGCTCGACGTTGTGAACGATCGTACCCGCCGGAATCTTGCTGAGCGGCAGTGAGTTCCCCGGATTGATCGGCGCGTCCTCGCCGGAGACGACTTCGTCGCCGACGTTGAGGCCGTGCGGCCAGAGGATGTAGCGCTTCTCGCCGTCCGCGTAGTGCAACAGCGCAATCCGCGCCGAACGGTTCGGATCGTACTCGACGGTCGCGACCTTCGCCGGCACGCCGGCCTTGTCACGCTTGAAGTCGATCACGCGGTAGCGCCGCTTGTGGCCGCCACCCCGGAAGCGAACCGAGATCCGCCCCTTGTTGTTGCGACCACCCGAGCCGCCCTTGCCCTCGGTGAGAGCTTTGTGCGGCTTCGAGGTCGTGATCTCCTCGAACGTCGAGACGGTCTGGAACCGGCTCGCCGGGTTGGTGGGCTTGAGCTTTCGAATCGCCATCTGACTAGACTCCCTCGAAGAACTCGATCGGCTTTTCGCCGTCCGCAAGTCGCACGTAGGCCTTCTTCCAGTCCGGTCGCCGCCCGACGTAGCGCCCCTGGCGCCGCTTCTTGCCGTGCATACGCGCGACACGAACCTCGGCGACCCTGACGTTGAACTGCGCTTCGACAGCGCGCTTGACTTCGATCTTGTTCGCCCGCATGTCAACCTCGAAGGCGACGATGCCGCGCTCGTCCTTGAGCACGGTCGACTTCTCCGTGATCAGCGGCCGGCGAATGACGTCCTGGATTCTCATTTGGAAAGCACCTCGACGAGGCGACCGAGGGCCTCCTCGCTGACCACGACATTCGCGCGATCGATCACGTCGTAGACATTGACGCCGAGCGCGTCGACCGCCTTGACGGAAGGGTTGTTGCGTACCGCGAGCGCCAGATTCATGTTCTCGTAACGATCGACGATCAGCGTCCGCCCCTCGAGCTTGAGCCCTGCGAGCGCAGAGGCGAACTCGCCGGTCTTGTGGGTGTCGAGGTCGAAGTTGTTGACGACCAGGAGCTCGGCGTTGGCGAGCTTGCGCGACAGCACCGACTTGAGCGCGTTGCGCTTCTCCCGCACCGAAACCGCCTTGTCGTAGCTACGTGGCTGCGGACCGTGAACGGTACCGCCTCCGCGCCGCAGTGGCGAGCTCGCGCGTCCGGCACGCGCCCGACCGGTCCCCTTCTGACGGTAGAGCTTGCGGGTCGAACCGCGAACCTCTCCGCGCTGCTTCGTCTTGTGCGTGCCCTGGCGAAGGCTGGCGCGGTGCGCCTGAACCACCGTGTGGATCAGGTGCTCCTTGTACGGGTAGTCGAACACCCCTTCCGGGAGCTCGATCTCCTTGACCTTCCTGTTTTTCAGGCTCTTGACCGCGATCTTCATGTCCATTCCTTGCTTCGAGCTCAGCCGCGTTTGGCCCGCTGAATCTTCAGGTAGCCGTCGCGCGGACCCGGCACGGAGCCGCGCAGGTAAAGCAGGCCGCGCTCTTCGTCGATCTTCACGACCTGGAGGTTCTTCTTGGTGGAACGCTTGTTGCCCATCTGACCCGGCAACCGAATGCCGGGAAAGACACGCGACGGATCGGAGGCCTGGCCGATCGAACCGGGGGCACGATGGAACATCGAGCCGTGGGTCGCCCGCCCGCCACCAAAGCCGTGACGCCGCATGACGCCCTGGAAGCCCTTACCTTTGCTGGTCCCGACAACGTCGACGTAGTCATCGACCGCGAAGATCGTCGCCTTGACTTCGTCCCCAGCCTTGGCCTCGTCATCGGCCTCGATCGGGAACTCGGCAACCCGGCGCGTCGGCGCGACGCCCGCTTTGGCGAAGTGGCCGCGCGTCGGCGCGTTCACTCCTCGCGGAGCGCTCTCTTCTACGAGGCCGATCTGAATGGCCTCGTAGCCGTCGGTATCGCCCGTCTTGCGCTGGACGACCAGACAGGGCCCCGCCTTGACGACGGTGACCGGCACGATCGTGCCGTCCTCGTTGAAAATCTGGGTCATCCCCAGCTTCTTACCTAGAATGCCGTTCATCGACTCACTTCCAGCGTGTTAGTTGCCGAACGCCTTGATCTCGACGTCCACACCGGCAGGCAGCTCGAGCTTCATCAGAGCGTCGACTGTCTGACTGGTGGGATCAAAAATGTCGAGCAGACGCTTGTGGGTCCGGATCTCGAACTGCTCACGCGACTTCTTGTCGACGTGCGGCCCGCGATTCACGGTGTACCTAGCGATCTGGGTCGGCAGCGGGATCGGCCCGACGACGCGCGCACCGGTGCGGCGCGCAGTATCCACGATCTCATTCGTGGACGTATCGAGAATCCGGTAGTCGAACGCCTTCAGCCGAATTCGTATCTTCTCGTTCATCATCGCTCAGAAACCCGCCTATCTCTTCTTACAACCGTCAGTCGAGGATGTCGGTGACGGTGCCGGCGCCGACGGTACGACCACCCTCACGGATAGCGAACCGCACGCCCTTCTCCATCGCGATCGGAGCAATCAGCTCGACCTCGAGACTTACGTTGTCGCCCGGCATCACCATCTCGGTGCCCTCGGGTAGCTCCGCCGCGCCCGTCACATCCGTCGTACGGAAGTAGAACTGCGGACGGTAGCCCTTGAAGAACGGCGTGTGGCGACCGCCCTCCTCTTTCGTCAGGACGTAGACCTCGCCCTTGAACTTCGTGTGCGGGTTGATCGAACCCGGCTTGGCCAGGACCTGACCCCGCTCCACTTCGTCCTTCTTGACGCCACGAATCAGGATGCCGACGTTGTCGCCCGCCTCGCCCTGATCCAGCAGCTTGCGGAACATCTCGACACCCGTGACCACCGTCTTCGACGTGTCCTTGATGCCGACGATCTCGACGTCCTCACCCACCTTGATGATGCCCCGCTCGATCCGGCCCGTCACCACGGTGCCGCGACCCGAGATCGAGAAGATGTCCTCGATCGGCATCAGGAAGTCCTTCTCCGTGTCGCGCTCCGGAAGCGGAATGGTCGCGTCCACCGCGTCCATCAGCTCCAGAATCGTCTTGCCCCACTGCGAGTCCGGGTCGCCGCCCTCGAGCGCCTTGAGCGCCGAGCCGCGAATGATCGGAATGTCGTCGCCGGGGAACTCGTAGCTCGACAGCAGCTCTCGCACCTCGAGCTCCACCAGGTCCAGCAGCTCCTCGTCGTCCACCATGTCCGACTTGTTCAGATAAACCACGATGTGAGGAACGTTCACCTGGCGAGCCAGAAGAACGTGCTCCCGAGTCTGCGGCATCGGACCGTCCGCAGCCGAGACCACCAGGATCGCGCCGTCCATCTGCGCCGCTCCCGTGATCATGTTCTTTACGTAGTCCGCGTGACCCGGGCAGTCCACGTGAGCGTAGTGGCGCTCCGCCGTCTCGTACTCGACGTGAGCCGTCGCGATCGTGATACCCCGCTCCTTCTCTTCAGGAGCCTTGTCGATCGCATCAAAGTCCACCACCTCCGACAGGCCCTTCGCCGCCAGAATCTTCGTGATCGCCGCCGTCAGCGTGGTCTTGCCGTGGTCCACGTGACCGATCGTGCCCACGTTCACATGCGGCTTAGTCCGCTCAAACTTTTCCTTCGCCATGACGTCTCCTTTTCTCCAGCCGCTTAGCCCGCGGCCCGGGCAACGATCTCTTCGCTGACGCTCTTCGGCGCCTGCTCATAGTTTTCGAACTGCATCGTGTACGTCGCGCGCCCCTGGGTCGA
The DNA here is from genome assembly GCA_965212505.1 of Candidatus Multivoradales bacterium. GTDB lineage: Bacteria > Acidobacteriota > Thermoanaerobaculia > Multivoradales > JAHEKO01 > JAHEKO01. Next base: position 1,115,414 of record OZ243123.1, on the reverse strand, counting down.
AGACCGCAAGTCCGTCGCGTATCCGAACATCTCGGAAAGCGGCACCCGACAGGTGATCACCTGTGCGTTGCCGCGAGCTTCCATCTGCTGCACGCGTCCCCGGCGGGACGTGATGTCGCCAATGACGTCGCCCATGTAGTCCTCGGGCGTCACGACCTCGACCGCCATGACCGGCTCCAGAAGCACCGGCTGCGCCTTCTTGCAAGCGTCCTGCAGGGCCATCGAGCCGGCGATCTTGAACGCCACCTCGGAGGAGTCGACATCGTGATGACTGCCGTCGTAAAGCTCGATCTCCAGACCGCTCATCGGGTAGCCCGCCAACGGCCCCGTTTCCATGGCCTCGCGAATCCCCTGCTCGACCGGGCGAATGAACTCGCGCGGGATGACACCGCCGACGATCTTGTTCTCGAACGTGAACTCGCCGTCGGTAGGACGCACCCGAATCTTCGCGTGACCGAACTGACCGCGACCGCCACTCTGACGGACAAAACGACCCTCGCCCTCGGCCTCGATCGTGAGGCTCTCGCGGTACGCCACCTGCGGCCGACCGACGGTCGCCCCCACGTTGAACTCGCGAATCAGACGGTCGGTGATGATCTCCAAATGCAGCTCACCCATTCCCGAGATCAACGTCTGACCGGTCTCGGTGTCGGTGTGCACGTGGAAGGTTGGGTCCTCCTGCTGCAACTTACCTAGAGCGGTCGCCAACTTCTCCTGATCGGCCTTGGTCTTGGGCTCGATCGACACCGCAATCACCGGCTCGGGGAAACTCATCGCCTCGAGCACCACCGGGTGAGCCGGGTCGCAGATCGTGTCGCCTGTCTTCACGCCCCGCAGACCCACGGCCGCCGCAATGTCGCCCGACCACAGCTCCGAGATCTCCTCGCGCTTGTTGGCGTGCATCTTCAGGAGGCGACCGATGCGCTCCTTGCCCCGACGGGTTGCGTTGATGACCTTGGTGCCGGACTCGATGTGCCCGGAGTAGGTCCGAAAGTAGGCCAGCTGGCCGACAAACGGATCGGTCATGATCTTGAAGACCAGCGCTGAGAACGGCTTTGAGTCATCCGCAGGACGCTCGGTCGGCAGATCCGTGTCCGGATCGGTCCCGATAACCGCCGGCACATCGACCGGCGAAGGCAGGTAGTCGACCACCGCATCGAGCAGCGGCTGTACCCCCTTGTTCTTGAACGCGCTGCCGCACAGGACCGGCTGCAGACTGCTCGAGATGGTCGCTCGACGCAGCGCCGCCTTCAACTCGTCGTTGGTGATCTCTTCACCGGAGAGGTACTTCTCGAGCAGCGGCTCATCAGTCTCGGCAATCGCCTCGACCATCTGCTCGCGCATCTTGTGCGCGTCGTCGAGATAGTCCTCAGGAATCTCGGTCACCTCATAGTCGGCCCCGAGCGTCTCGTCGTCGTAGCGGATGCCGCGCATCTCGATCAGGTCGATGATGCCCACCAGGTCGGCTTCCTTGCCCCAGGGAAGCTGAATCACGGCCGGGGAAGCCGCCAGGCGGCTACGCATCATCGAGACGCACCGCTCGAAGTCAGCTCCGACACGATCCATCTTGTTCACTAGCGCGATCCGCGGAACGACGTACTTGTCCGCCTGACGCCAAACCGTCTCGGACTGCGGCTCGACACCGGCGACCGCGTCGAACACGGCGACGGCGCCATCGAGAACTCGAAGCGAGCGCTCCACCTCGGCGGTGAAGTCAACGTGCCCCGGTGTATCGATGATGTTGATCCGATACTCGTTCCACTCACAGGTGGTCGCAGCCGCGGTAATGGTGATCCCGCGCTCCTGCTCCTGAACCATCCAGTCCATGGTGGCGGCCCCGTCGTGGACCTCACCAATTTTGTAGTTAACCCCCGTGTAATAGAGGATTCGCTCCGTCGTCGTCGTTTTACCGGCGTCGATGTGAGCCATGATCCCGATGTTGCGGATCTTGTCGAGCGGCTTCTTGCGTGACATTTCAGTACTCTCGAAAGCGTCTTCTAGAGGCTTGTCAGTTCTTCTTAGTAGCGACAAAGCGACAGCGGTCTCCCGCTGTCGCCGCCAGGTACACCCCGTCCTCGAATAGCCCCCGCAGGGGCGGACGAATTACCAGCGGTAGTGAGCGAAGGCCTTGTTGGCCTCTGCCATCCGGTGGGTGTCCTCCCTCTTCTTGATGGCCACGCCGCGATTCGCCGCCGCGTCCATCAGTTCGCCAGCCAGGCGAAGGTTCATCGTCTTCTCGCCCCGATTCAACGCGGCCTGAATAAGCCAGCGGAAAGAAAGGGCCAAACGGCGGTTCGGTCGCACCTCTACGGGCACCTGATAGGTCGAACCACCAACCCGGCGCGACTTGACCTCCACTGCCGGCTTGACGTTCTCGATCGCCCGCTTGAAGACCTTCATCGGGTCCTCCTCGGTGCGCTCGCGAATCTGGTCAAGGGCATCGTAGAGGATGCGCTGAGCGGTCGACTTCTTCCCGTCCTTCATCACCACGTTCACAAACTTGGTGACCAACTGTGACCCATACACCGGATCCGGAAGAATCTCGCGCTTGGGTACCAATCCTCGCCTGGGCATCGCTTCGTTTCCTCTGCTTCCTACTTCGTCCCGACTACGCCTTGGGCCGCTTGGCGCCGTACTTCGAGCGGCTCTGACGTCGATCATCGACGCCCACCGCATCCAGCGTTCCGCGAATGACGTGGTACCGGACGCCCGGCAGATCCTTCACACGACCGCCACGAATCAGCACGATCGAGTGCTCCTGAAGGTTGTGACCGACACCGGGAATGTAGGTCGTGACCTCAATCCCGTTGGTGAGCCGGACACGCGCCACCTTGCGGAGCGCCGAGTTCGGTTTCTTTGGTGTCTGAGTGTAGACGCGCACACAGACGCCCCGCTTCTGGGGCGACCGCTGAAGAGCGGGACTCTTGGTCTTCTGGAGCTGCTTGACACGCCCCTTGCGGACCAGCTGGTGAATCGTCGGCATCTACGTTTTTCCTCTTATTCTCTATCTTCTATGCCCGTTTTTTGACCGAGCCTTCCCCTTGAATGCTCCGGGCGCTTCTGAATCTGCCGCTTGGAAAGGAGAGAAACCCGTGAAGCGGACACCCCGCCCGACATGGACGCTAGGTCCATGAGGCGGAACCTACGAAAGATAGCAGGAATTTTCTGAGCAGGTCAACCCTTTTTCAGCGCCGAAAACGAACGCCTCGGAGACCCGTTTCGAGCCCGGAGTGTACCCTATTTCCTCGAGTTCGGCCACGCCCCAGGCTCGCTCCGGGTAAGCTCACCCCGACATGTTTTCCATAGCCCGACGCCCGCTGCTGAGCGCGCTCCCCGTCCTCCTCCTGCTCCTTCCGACATCCGCAAAGGCCCACGAGTTCTGGCTCCAACCGGAGGCGTTTCGTATCGCCATCGGCGAGCCGATCGGCGTCCGCGTGATGGTCGGAGACGGCTTCGAGGAAGGCGAGCCCTACGCCCACAACCCGCGTCATATCAGATACTTCCGCGCAGCACCGGAGGGCGCGGGCGAGATTCTCGGTGAGTCCGGCGACGAGCCGGCCGGCATCTTTACCGCCGACCTGCCCGGCCTCGCGACCCTGATCTATCGCAGCTACCCCTCACGGGTCACGATCGACTCGACCAAGTTCGAGGACTACCTCCGCAGCGAGGGGCTCGAGGCGATCGTCGCGCGACGTGCCGAACTCGGAGAGAGCAACCGCGCGGGCCGGGAAGCGTTCTCCCGCTGTGCCAAGGCGCTGGTCGAGGTCGAGGGCGTCGCTCCTGAAGGCTTCGACGAACCGATCGGCTTGGCGCTCGAGATCGTGCCGCTCGCCTCGCCGTTTGCGCTGCCGGCCAGCGGCGAGCTGCGCATTCAGGTCCTCTGGAAGGGCGAGCCGCTCTCGAACGCCCAGGTGCGGGTCTTCGTCTCGGGCGAGCCGGATCAGACCGCAACCGTTCAAACCACGCAGGACGGAACGGCCGCCATCGAAGCGGCTGCGCCGGGTGTCCGCCTCCTCTCGGTCGTCCACATGGAGCGCGCCGACGAAGGCTCGGCGGTCGACTGGGAGAGCACCTGGTCGTCGCTCACGTTCGAAATCCCCTGAGTTCGCCAAAAAGGTGGGGACTCAATACCCAACCCGAGGGAGCGCTCCACCCGAGGGTGGAGTCACTCGGAATAGGTCTTGTGTCCCCACGTTTTGAGGTTCCTCGGTAGAGTAGACGTATGAGACGGCTCGTCGCCCTGTCCGCTGCTTGCACGCTACTCCTCCTTTCGCCCGCACCGGCACCCGCCTGCCCCACCGCCCAGAAGCTCGTCGAGCACCTCGTGGACGCCCACGGCGGGCTCGGCGCCTGGCGCTCGGCACCGACCGTCTCGTTTCAGGATCAGTGGTCGCAGCCCGAGGGAGAAGGCGGACCGCCAGGTCGCGTGGTGGTCGAGCAGGGCCCACGTCGGGCCTACATCGACTACCCCGGAACGGATATGAGCATGGCCTGGGACGGTCAGCGCGCCTGGAGCGAGAACTGGCAGAACCCGGCGCCGCCCCGGTTCTTCGCTTTGCTCAACTACCACTTCGCCAACCTGCCTTGGCTCGTCCACGACCCGGGAGTGGTGCTGAGCGAGTTCGGGCCGCGCAAGCTCCCGAACGACCCGACAGAGTACTTCTCGGTCAAGATCACCTACGAAGCTGGAACCGGTGACACGCCCGACGACTACTACCGGCTCTACGTCCACCCCGACACGCATCGGTTGAAAGCGACCGAATACACGGTCACCTACGACGCGCTACTCCCCGAGGGCGTCGACTCGACGCCGGCGAACCTTCTGATCTACGACGAGTGGCAGACGGTGGACGGCCTCTTGGTGCCGAAACACTTCACCATCTACAACCCGGCGGGTCAGGTCTACTTCCGCTGCGCCTTCTCGGACTGGAGCTTCTCTCGCGGCTTCGACGAGGGCCAAATGACGCCGTCCGCGAACGCGGTCATCGACACCTCGACGCCTTAAGCCCTCCAGCTCCGAAGTTCGTCTGCCGGGCTTTCAGGCGAGGACTGTGCCGTAGACGCAGCCCTTCCACCTGATCGAGGCGGGTGGCCCCCCGTACCGAGGTCGGGAGAGAAAGCTCACTCGCAGCCCTCCGGCGACAGAGGCCTCGCGCCCCGCCGGTACGCGGTGGCGCGACACGAGGTTCGCGCCACACCATGAAAAAAGGGCCGCCCCGAGAACTGGGGCGACCCTCGATATCGCAATCTAGACCCGAAGCGACTAGTCGCTCTCGAGCGCGCGCTGGGACAGGGCCCGAATGTCCTCTTCACCAAACTCGAAGAAGACACCCTCCTCGTCCTCCATCACCTCAGCCACCTCAGGCTCCTCGACGTGGAAGTCGTGGTAGCGAGCCATGCCGGTACCCGCCGGGATCAGGCGGCCGACGATGACGTTCTCCTTGAGACCCCGCAGGTAGTCGACCTTGCCGTTGATGGCGGCCTCGGTCAGTACGCGCGTGGTCTCCTGGAAGCTCGCGGCGGAGATGAAGCTGTCGGTCGACAGCGACGCCTTGGTGATGCCGAGCAGCATCGGGCGCCCGACGGCGGGTTGACCACCCGCGGCGATGACCCGGTCGTTCTCCTCCTGGAACCGGAGGCGATTGACCTGCTCGTCGATCAGGAACTCGGTATCGCCGACCTCCTCGATCTTGATCGAGCGCATCATCTGACGAACGATGACCTCGATGTGCTTGTCGTTGATGGCCACGCTCTGAGAGCGGTAGACCTCCTGGATCTTGTCGACCAGGTAGCGCTGTAGCTCCATCTCGCCCAACACCTGCAAGATGTCGTGCGGGTTGATCGAGCCGTCGATCAGCGGATCGCCTGCGGCCAAGCGCTCGCCCTCTTGGACGTTGACGTGGATGGTGCGCGGCACAGAGTACTCGCGCGCCTCGCCGGCGTCGCTGCGCACCTCGACCTTCCGCATGCCCTTCTGGATCTCGCCCAGGTGGACGGTGCCGTCGATCTCACTGATGATCGCCGGCTCCTTCGGACTGCGTGCCTCGAAGAGCTCCACCACCCGCGGTAGACCGCCAGTGATGTCCTTCGTCTTGGTGGTCTCACGCGGAATCTTGACCAGCACGTCGCCGGGGTGCACCTTATGACCGTCGGCGACGACCAGGTGGGAGCCGGTCGGCAGCAGGTAACGCCGCTGCTCCTTGCCCTCGACGCTGATCGCCGGCGCGCGCTTCTCGGCACCGGGAGCGTCGACGATGATGCGCTGCGAGAGCCCCGTGACCTTGTCGGTCTCTTCTCGGACGTTCTCGCCCTCGATGATGTCGTGGAATTTGACCTTTCCAGCGACCTCGGTAAGCACCGCCGAAGTGAACGGGTCCCACTCCACCACCGACTGGCCCGGCTCGACCTCGACCCCCTCTTGAACGAGGAGATGAGAGCCGTAGGTGAGCGCATAACGCTCGAGCTCGCGGCCCTTGCCGTCGACGATGACCAGCTTTCCGTTCCGGTTGATGACCACGTAGTCACCAGCCTTCGACTCGACCGTCTTGACGTTCAGGTACTTGACGCGGCCCGGGTTCTTGACGTGATGCTTCGACTGCTCGGAGACACGACTCGCCGTGCCGCCAAAGTGGAAGGTCCGCATGGTGAGCTGGGTACCCGGCTCACCGATCGACTGAGCGGCGATCACGCCGACCGCCTCGCCGATGTCGATGAGTAGGCCCGTCGCCAGGTTTCGGCCGTAGCAGAACTGGCAGACACCTCGCTTGGACTCACAGGTCAGGACCGAGCGAATTCTGACGCGCTCGATACCCGCAGCCTGAACGCTGTTGGCGGTCTTCTCAGTGATGAGCTCGCCGACGCTGACCAACTTGTCACCGCCGGTCGGGTCGTAGACATCCTCCTGAGGGACACGACCGACGATGCGGTCACGCAGCGACTCGAGGATGTCGCCACCCTCCATGATCGCCGACACCGTAATGCCGTCGATCGTGCCGCAGTCTGGCTGGGAGACGATGACGTCCTGCGCAACGTCGACGAGACGGCGCGTGAGGTAGCCGGAGTCGGCAGTCTTGAGCGCCGTATCGGCCAGCCCCTTACGCGCACCGTGCGTCGAGATGAAGTACTCGAGAACCGAGAGGCCCTCGCGGAAGTTCGCGGTAATCGGCGTCTCGATGATCTCGCCCGAGGGCTTCGACATCAGACCGCGCATGCCGGCGAGCTGGCGAACCTGCTCGCGCGAGCCTCGCGCACCCGAGTCGGCCATCATGCGAATCGGGTTGAACTCGCCCGAGTTCTTCTCGATGTCGCCCATCTCGCGGAACATCTCCTCGGACACCTTCTCGGTGACGCGATGCCAGATGTCGATGATCTTGTTGTGCCGCTCACCCGCGGTGATCACACCCTCGGAACGCTGCTGCTCGATCTTGCCGACCTCCTTGTTGGCGTCGGTGAGCAGCTTCGTCTTGGTGCTGGGGATGAGCATGTCGTCGATGCCGAACGAAACACCTGCGCGCGTCGCATAGTGGAAGGAGACCTCCTTCATCGTGTCGAGCATCTTCACGGTCATGTCGTGGCCGTGCTTGATGTAGCAGAAGCCGACCAGCTCCTGCAGGCCTCGCTTCTTGAGTAGACCGTTGACGTACGGCAGCTTCTCGGGGAGGTGCATGTTGAAGATCACGCGACCCACGGTGGTCTCGAGAATGTCGTTCTCGAACGTCTCGATGTCGCCGTGAAGCACGTCCTGATCGTCGTAGTGCGTCTCGAGGTTGATCAGCTGCCCGGTGTAGCGAACACGGACCTCACTCTGCGTCTCGACCAAACCCTCGTGGAGGGCCAGGACGACCGCGTCGAAATCGTGGAAGGTGCGCCCCTCACCCTTTGCGCCCTTCTTGCGCATCGTGAGGTAGTAGCCGCCCAGAACCATGTCCTGACTGGGCACCGCCAGCGGCCGGCCGTGGGCCGGGCTGAGGATGTTGTTGGACGCCAGCATGAGCACCTGGCTCTCGACCTGCGCCTTGGGCGAAAGCGGCACGTGCACTGCCATCTGGTCGCCGTCGAAGTCGGCGTTGAACGCCGCGCAGACGAGCGGGTGAATCTGGATCGCCTTGCCTTCGATCAGTACCGGCTCGAAGGCCTGGATACCGAGGCGATGGAGGGTCGGCGCGCGGTTGAGCAGCACCGGGTGGTCACGAATGACCTCCTCGAGAGCGTCCCAGACGGCCTCCTCCTCGCGCTCCACCATCTCCTTGGCGGCCTTGATCGTGCCGACCAGCTCCTTCTCTTCGAGCCGGTTGTAGATGAACGGCTTGAAGAGCTCGAGCGCCATCTTCTTGGGCAGACCGCACTGGTGAATCTTCAGCTCCGGGCCGACCACGATGACCGAACGGCCGGAGTAGTCAACGCGCTTGCCGAGGAGGTTCTGACGGAACCGGCCCTGCTTCCCCTTGAGGGTGTCGGAGAGCGACTTCAGAGGACGGTTGTTGGAGCCTTTGAGCACCCGGCCGCGGCGACCGTTGTCGAACAGCGCGTCGACGGCCTCCTGCAGCATGCGCTTCTCGTTGCGCACGATGACCTCCGGCGCGCGGAGCTCGAGGAGCTTCTTGAGCCGGTTGTTGCGATTGATCACCCGGCGGTAGAGATCGTTGAGATCCGAGGTTGCGAAACGCCCGCCGTCGAGCGGCACGAGAGGCCGAAGCTCGGGCGGAATGACCGGGATCACGTCGAGAATCATCCACTCCGGCCGGTGACCGCTGCGGCGGAAGGCGTCGACCACCTTCAGTCGCTTGGCCGCCTTGAGCCGGCGAATCTGACTCGTTTCGGTCCGCATGACGATGCGCAGCTCCTCGCCGAGCTCATCGGGATCGATGCGGCTCAGGAGCTCCTTGATCGACTCGGCGCCCATCTTGGCGACGAAGGAACCGTCGCCGTACTCGTCGCGCATCTCACGGAACTTCTCTTCAGTGAGGAGCTCTCCCTCCTTGAGCTCGGTGTCACCGGCGTCGATGACCACGTAGCTCTCGAAGTAGAGAATGCGCTCGAGATCGCGCAGGCTCAGATCGAGCAGCTGACCGATCCGGCTGGGCAGACCCTTGAAGAACCAGACGTGCGAGACCGGCGCGGCGAGCTGGATATGGCCCATCCGCTCACGACGGACACGCGACCGGGTGACCTCGACGCCGCACTTGTCGCAGACGACGCCGCGGTGCTTCATGCGCTTGTACTTACCGCACAAGCACTCCCAGTCGGTGATCGGACCGAAGATCTTCGCGCAGAAAAGCCCGTCACGCTCCGGCTTGAAGGTCCGGTAGTTGATGGTCTCCGCCTTGGTGACTTCGCCGAAGCTCCATGAAAGGACCTTCTCCGGCGAGGCGATCGAAATCTGGATCGCGTTGAAGTCTTTGGGCGACTGCTGTGGCTTGTCGAAACTTCTAAGAGGCTGCAATGCGACCCTCCCTTACTCGGCCTTCAACAGTTCGATATCGAGACAAAGGCTCTGGAGCTCGCGCACCAGGACGTTGAACGACTCGGGCAGGCCCGGGTCATCGGGTACGTCACCTTTGACGATCGCTTCGTAAATCTTGCTACGGCCCTCGACGTCGTCGCTCTTCACCGTCAGGAGCTCCTGGAGGGTGAAGGCGGCGCCGTACGCTTCGAGCGCCCAGACCTCCATCTCGCCGAAGCGCTGACCGCCGAACTGAGCCTTACCACCCAGCGGCTGCTGCGTAATGAGCGAGTAGGGGCCGATCGAACGAGCATGAATCTTGTCGTCGACCAGATGCGAGAGCTTCAACATGTAGATGTAGCCGACGGTGACTCGTTGCTCGAACTCGTCGCCGCTCATGCCGTCGAAGAGCTTGGTCTTGCCGCTCCCGGCGATACCAGCCTCGTCGAGCAACTGCTTGAGGTCGGCCTCGGTGGCGCCGTCGAAGACCGGCGTCGCAAAGCGCAGGCCGAGCATCTTGCCGGCCCACCCGAGATGGGTCTCGAGAATCTGACCGACGTTCATACGACTCGGCACGCCGAGCGGGTTGAGCACAATCTCCACCGGAGTTCCGTCCGGCAGGTACGGCATGTCCTCTTCGGGGAGAATCCGTGAGATCACACCCTTGTTGCCGTGGCGGCCGGCCATCTTGTCGCCGACCTGGAGCTTGCGCTTCATGGCGACGAAGACCTTGACCAGCTTGATGACGCCCGGCGGTAGCTCGTCCCCCTTCTGCAGGAGCTGAACCCGCTCCTCGTTGACGCGGTAGAGCACCTCGATGTACGAATCGGTCTTCTTGTAGATCGACTCGACCGTCTTGAGGAGCTGCTTGTCGCTCATCGGTAGCTTGAGAATCTCCTGCCGAGTCAGCCGCTCGAGGAGCGGCCGATCGATCTTGCCACCGCGAGTGAGAGCGGTATCGCCAGAGCGCAGCTTGACCGCAGCCGAGACCTTCTGGCCGTCGAGCAGGTCGGTGATCTTCTTGTTGCGCTCCTCGTTGAGAATTCGGACCTGGTCTTTGATGTTCTTCTCGAGCCGTGCGACTTCCTGGCCCTCGATATCCAAAGCGCGCTCGTCCTTCTCGACGCCCTTGCGAGAGAAGATCTTGACGTCGACCACCGTACCCTCGATGCCCGAGGGCACCTTGAGGCTCGCGTCGCGAACGTCGCCCGCCTTCTCACCAAAGATCGCCCGAAGGAGTTTCTCCTCCGGCGTCAGCTGGGTTTCGCCCTTCGGCGTCACCTTACCGACGAGGATGTCGCCAGGCTTGACCTTGGCGCCGATCCGGATGATGCCGCTCTCGTCGAGGTCCTTGAGCGCCGCCTCCGAGACGTTCGGAATGTCGCGAGTGACCTCCTCGGGGCCGAGCTTGGTATCCCGTGCTTCGACCTCGAACTCCTCGATGTGAATCGAGGTGTAGTAGTCCTCTTTGACCAGCTTCTCGGACACCAGAATGGCGTCCTCGAAGTTGTAGCCGCGCCACGGCATGAAGGCGACCAGGACGTTGCGACCCAGCGCCAGCTCTCCCTCTTCGGTGCTGGGCCCGTCCGCGAGGACATCGCCCTTCACCACTCGCGCACCCTCTTCGACCACCGGCTTCTGATTGACGCAGGTGTTCTGATTCGAGCGACGGAACTTGGTGAGCTGGTAGATGTCCGCTCCGAAGTCTTTCGACTCGCCGGTCTCGACGTCTTCTCCCTCGACGCGCACGATGACGCGCTCGGAGTCGACCGAATCGATAATGCCGCCGCGAGCGCACTGGACGACGGCGCCGGAGTCCCGGGCCACGATCGGCTCGAGTCCGGTGCCGACGATCGGCGCCTCGCTCTGCAGCAGAGGCACGGCCTGCCGCTGCATGTTGGAGCCCATCAGGGCGCGGTTGGCGTCGTCGTGCTCGAGGAAGGGAATGAGCGAGGCGGCCACCGACACCAGCTGTTTGGGGCTGATGTCCATGTAATCGACCCGCTCTCTCTCCACCGTGACGAAGTCGCCACCGACCCGGGCGCTGACCCGCTCGTCTTGCAGGTTGCCCTTCTTGTCCGTGGCGGCGTTCGCCTGGGCGATGATGTACTTCTCCTCCTCCCAGGCGGTCAAGTACCAGGCATGCGCTTCGGCTTCGACCGGCTTTTTCTTCTGCTTCTTGAGCGTCCGATTGGCCGCGTCGAGCTCGTCGCGCGTGATGATCTGGCCGAGCTTGAACGGACCGCCACCCACTCGGTTGACCCGGAGGTGATCGATGACCCGGCCGTTCTCGACCCGCTTGTATGGACTCTCGATGAAGCCGTACTCGTTGATGCGCGCGAACGTTGCGAGCGACGAGATGAGACCGATGTTCGGCCCTTCCGGCGTTTCGATCGGGCAGATGCGGCCGTAGTGAGAGGCGTGCACATCACGCACCTCGAATCCGGCACGCTCTCGCGAGAGGCCGCCCGGACCGAGCGCCGACAGACGCCTCTTGTGAGTCACCTCGGAGAGCGGGTTCGTCTGGTCCATGAACTGCGACAGCTGAGACGAACCGAAGAACTCCTTGATCGCCGCGATCACCGGCTTGGAGTTGACCAGATCGTGCGGCATCGCCGAGTCGATGTCCTGATGAACCGACATCTTCTCCTTGATCGCACGCTCCATGCGCACGAGGCCGACGCGGAACTGATTCTCGAGTAGCTCACCGACCGTCCGCACGCGGCGGTTGCCGAGGTTGTCGATGTCGTCGACCCGACCGACCTCACTGTGCAGGCACAGCAGATACTCGACGACGCGGAAGAAGTCGTCCGCGGAGAGCGTCTTCTGCTCCACCGGCACCTCGGTGTCGAGCTTGATGTTGAACTTGAACCGACCGACGCGCGAGAAGTCATAGCGCTTCGCGTCGAAGAACATGCCGTAGAAGAGCGAGCGGGCGCTCTCCAGCGTTGGCGGGTCCCCCGGGCGCATGCGCCGGTAGATCTCGATCAGCGCCTCCTTGGCGTCGGTGGTCGAGTCCTTCTCGAGCGTGTTGGTCAAGATGTTGCCGCAGAGCTCCCAATCGGGGAAGAAGACCTCGATGTCGGTGAGGTTGCGTCCCTTGACGGTCGTCTCGATGTCCTCGGGCACCACGTCGTTGGCCTCGAAGAGCACTTCGCCCGTGTCGAGATCGACGACGTCGGCGATGAAGTAGGCGCGATCGAGGTTGGCGACTCGTACCGACTGCTTGATCGCCTGGCCCTTGTCGAGCTTCTTCGTCTCCGCCTCGCTCAACTTGAGGCCCGCGAACAGGCGGTACTCCTTGCGCAGGCCGCGACTGTGGCGCTCGCGCAGCTTCTCGCGCGCCAGCACCTCAGGCGGCAGCGTGAGCTCGGCCGAGCCGCGCCCCTTGAGCCGCAACGGGATCGGAACGCAGAAGCGCCGCAGGATCGCCTCGTTGGTCTCGAGACCGAGGGCGCGCAGGAAGATCGTGCCGTGGAACTTCCGCTTGCGGTCGATCCGAACGGTCAGCACCTGCTTCTGGTCGTGCTCGAACTCCACCCAGGATCCCCGATACGGGATGATCTTGGCGAGGAAGCTGCGCGGGCCCTGCTTGGTGAAGAAGACGCCCGGGCTTCGATGGAGCTGGCTGACGATGACGCGCTCGGTCCCGTTGATGACAAACGTACCGTTGTCCGTCATCAGCGGGATGTCGCCGAAGTAGACCTCCTCCTCCTTGGCGTCGCGCATCATGCGCGCGCCGGTCTCGGGGTCTTTGTCGTACACGAACAGCCGGAATGTCGCACGGAGCGGAACTGCGTGCGTCATGCCTCGCTCCTGGCACTCCTGAATGGAGTACTTGAGCTGCAGGTCGACCGGGTCGCCACACGTGTCACAGCGGGTGACACGGTTGCGATTGACGACGCCGCACTCCGTGCACGTCACCGTCTCCTCGTGCGGGTGGTCGGTCATGATCTTCGAACCGCAGTTCGTGCAAGTCATGCGCAGGTACTCGAGCCCCTTGAGCTCGCTGCACTTACACTGCCAGTCGCCGATCGAGTACTTCACGAAGTCGAGCGAGCAGGTCTCCCGAAAATCGGAGAACGGGAAGATGCCCTCGAACACCGTCTGGAGGCCGTGATTCGCCCTCTCTTCCGGCAGAAGATTCATCTGCAGGAAGCGCTCATACGAGCGGCGTTGCACGTCGATCAGGTTCGGGATCGGAAGACTCGACCCGATGCGCGAGAAGTTCTGGCGCCCGTTCGACGTCTCTTTCAGTCTGTCCATATGTCGTCCCTCGAAGGATGAACCGAAGGTCGACGCCCCCTCAAGGACGCCGACTCATCGGGTGGCTACACCTCGGCCGGTACCCGACTCCGCGAAAGCGGGCCGGGCTCGAGTGGAACTCTTCGGTTGGCCGGTCCAAAGCGGTCCAGTTTGCGATCGTGATGACGAGACAAACTCGACTACTTGAGTTCGACCTGTGCCCCAGCTTCCTCGAACTTCTTCTTGATCTCTTCCGCCTCGTCTTTCGAGGCCGCTTCCTTGATGGTCGCCGGAGCGGACTCCACCAGGTCCTTCGCGTCCTTGAGGCCCAGGCTGGTGACCTCGCGGACGGCCTTGATGACGTTGATCTTCTTGTCGCCGATCGAGCTCAAGACCACGTCGAACTCGGTCTTTTCCTCGGCCGCCGCCTCGCCACCGCCGGCACCACCTGCCGCCGCTACGGGCATCGCCGCTGCCGCCGCGGAGACACCGTAGTGCTCCTCGAGGGCCTTCACGAGGTTGTTGAGCTCGAGTACCGTCATCTCGTCGATCTGCTGGATGAAGTCCTCAGTAGTAACCGCCATTTTCCGTTCTCCTTACTATCTGGACCCGCCGGGACCCAGGATTACTCAGATTCCTTTGCGGTGCGGACCTGGTCCAACACCGTGACGAATTGGCGCTGAATGTCGGCCAGGTCGCGCACGAAGCGCGTCACCGGCGACTGCAGCAGGAAGAGGAGCTTCGCGATGAGCTCCTCACGGCTTGGCAGCGACGCGATCTGCTGAATCTCGTCCGCGTCGACGCGCTGCCCTTCTACCAGTCCGGCCTTGAGCTCCAGCGCCGGTACTTCCTTGGCGAACTCGGTGAGCGCCTTGGCCAGACCAACCGCGTCGTCCGCGGAGTAGGCCACGGCGATCGGCCCGCGAAGCTCATCGGTGAGCTCCTCGAGCGCTTCGCCCTGAATTGCGAGTTTGGCCAAGCGATTCTTGAGCACGGCGTACGAGCCACCGGTCTCGCGCAGACGATTGCGGAGTTCGGTCACCTCGGGCACGCTGATACCCGCGTAGTCCATCAGGAAGACGTGCGGCGCCTTCGCCAGCCCCTCTTGATAGGTGCTGACCAGCGCCTCTTTCTGTTCTCGACTCAACGGCATCGCTCTATACCTCGGCCACTGCCAGGGTGTTCTCGTCCACACGGACCCCAGGGCCCATCGTCGACGAGACGCTCACTGACTTGAAGTACTTGCCCTTGGAGGCCGCCGGCTTCGCGCGGAGCACCGCGTCGATGATCGCCTGAGCGTTGTCCTTGAGCTGGTCGGAAGAGAACGAGACCTTGCCGAACGGGGCGTGAATGATGCCGGTCTTGTCGACCCGGAACTCGATCTTTCCCGCCTTGATCTGCTGAACCGCCTCGGTGACGTCGAACGTCACGGTGCCGACCTTGGGGTTCGGCATCAGGCCACGAGGTCCGAGGACCCGTCCGAGCTTTCCGACTTCCTTCATCATGTCCGGAGTCGCGATCACCGCATCGAAGTCGAGATAGCCGCCCGAAACCTTCTTGGCGAGCTCTTCACCTCCGACAATCTCGGCTCCCGCATCCTCCGCTTCTTTAGCTTTTTCGCCGGCCGCGAAGACCGCCACCCGCACCTGCTTTCCGGTGCCGTGCGGCAGGGGGACGGTGCCCCGAACCATCTGGTCGGCG
This sequence comes from Candidatus Multivoradales bacterium, assembly GCA_965212505.1. Taxonomy (GTDB): domain Bacteria; phylum Acidobacteriota; class Thermoanaerobaculia; order Multivoradales; family JAHEKO01; genus JAHEKO01. The sequence goes on along the minus strand of OZ243123.1, from coordinate 1,100,026 downwards.
TGACGGGGGTCGACGCCGAGACGGATCGCGATATCGATCCCCTCGTCGAACGACGCCGCCGCGTTTTCCTTCACCAGGTCGACCGCCTCGTCGAGCTGGTAGGACCGCGGCTCGATCTTCTCTGCCGCAGCGCGATATTTCTTGCCGTGCTTACCCACTGTATTCCTCCGAGCGATCTAGCGGACTTCGATGCCCATCGAACGGGCCGTGCCCTCGATGATTCGCATCGCCGCCTCGACGGTGGCCGCATTCAAATCCGGCATCTTGAGCTTCGCGATCTCCTCGACATCCGCCTTGGAGACCTTCCCGACCTTCTCGCGGTTCGGCTCACCCGAGCCCTTGGCGATATTTGCCGCCTTGCGCAGCAGCACCGCCGCCGGAGGTGTCTTGGTGATGAAGGTGTAGCTTCGATCCGCATACACCGTAATCACGACCGGGATGATCATGCCGGGCTGCTCCTGCGTGCGCGCGTTGAACGCTTTGCAGAAGTCCATGATGTTGACGCCCGCTTGACCGAGCGCCGGCCCCACCGGGGGCGCCGGCGAGGCCTGGCCCGCCGGAATCTGTAGCTTGATCTGTCCAATGACTTTCTTCGCCATCTCGTTTCCTTGGGCCCGTTAGAGCTTTTGGACCTGACTGAAGTCGAGCTCGACCGGCGTCTGCCGACCGAAGATGGTGACCATCACCTTGAGCGTGTTGCGCTCCAGGTTGACCTCCTCCACGACTCCAGTGAAATTATTGAAGGGGCCGTCGATGATCTTGACCGGCTCGGCACGCTCGAAGATGTACTTCGGCTTCGGCTTTTCCTTGGCGCTGACCACCTGCTCGAGGATCTGATCCACCTCATCTTGGCTGAGCGGGGTCGGCTTCTTGCCACTACCGACAAACCCGGTCACCTTCGGGGTGTTCTTGACCACGTGCCAGGCGGCGTCGGACATCTCCATCTCGACCAAGATGTAGCCGGGAAAGAACTTCCGCTGCGTCTCGCGCTTCTTGCCGTTCCGATACTCGACGATGGTCTCCGTGGGGATTCTCACGTCGCCGATCGCTTCGCCCATCCCCATCGCTTCGGCCCGCTGACGCAGGGTCTCTTTGACCCGGTCTTCGAACCCCGAGTAGGTGTGGACGATGTACCACTTCTTCGCCGCCTGAGCGTTTTCGGTCATTTCCCGAATGCCCTCAGCACTGACTCGTAGGCCTTGACGATCACCATGTCCGAGATCCACAGGAAGAATGCGAACACGATGCTCGCGATCAGCACGACGATGGTCGTCGCAATGACCTCCTTGCGGGGCGGAAAGGTGACCTTCTTGAGCTCCGAGCGCGTCTCGGTAAAGAAGGACGTAACCTTGTTCCAACTATCGGCGATTCCCACTGTTTCGACTACTTTCGTTGCTAGGCGGCCAGGGATGAGAGGCGCATCCTCGACCGCTCGATTCGCTACGTTTGGCTAGGTATGTTCAGTTGGCAGGCCAGGAGGGATTCGAACCCCCAACATTCGGTTTTGGAGACCGACGCTCTACCAATTGGAGCTACTGGCCTGTGGTTTCGTTCCTCAGTCCAAGATGTCGGTGACGGTGCCGGCGCCGACGGTACGACCACCCTCACGGATGGCGAACCGCACGCCCTTCTCCATCGCGATCGGAGCAATCAGCTCGACCTCGAGACTTACGTTGTCGCCCGGCATCACCATCTCGGTGCCCTCGGGTAGCTCCGCCGCGCCCGTCACATCCGTCGTACGGAAGTAGAACTGCGGACGGTAGCCCTTGAAGAACGGCGTGTGGCGACCGCCCTCCTCTTTCGTCAGGACGTAGACCTCGCCCTTGAACTTCGTGTGCGGGTTGATCGAACCCGGCTTGGCCAGGACCTGACCCCGCTCCACTTCGTCCTTCTTGACGCCACGAATCAGGATGCCGACGTTGTCGCCCGCCTCGCCCTGATCCAGCAGCTTGCGGAACATCTCGACACCCGTGACCACCGTCTTCGACGTGTCCTTGATGCCGACGATCTCGACGTCCTCACCCACCTTGATGATGCCCCGCTCGATCCGGCCCGTCACCACGGTGCCGCGACCCGAGATCGAGAAGATGTCCTCGATCGGCATCAGGAAGTCCTTCTCCGTGTCGCGCTCCGGAAGCGGAATGGTCGCGTCCACCGCGTCCATCAGCTCCAGAATCGTCTTGCCCCACTGCGAGTCCGGGTCGCCGCCCTCGAGCGCCTTGAGCGCCGAGCCGCGAATGATCGGAATGTCGTCGCCGGGGAACTCGTAGCTCGACAGCAGCTCTCGTACCTCGAGCTCCACCAGGTCCAGCAGCTCCTCGTCGTCCACCATGTCCGACTTGTTCAGATAAACCACGATGTGAGGAACGTTCACCTGGCGAGCCAGAAGAACGTGCTCCCGAGTCTGCGGCATCGGACCGTCCGCAGCCGAGACCACCAGGATCGCGCCGTCCATCTGCGCCGCTCCCGTGATCATGTTCTTTACGTAGTCCGCGTGACCCGGGCAGTCCACGTGAGCGTAGTGGCGCTCCGCCGTCTCGTACTCGACGTGAGCCGTCGCGATCGTGATACCCCGCTCCTTCTCTTCAGGAGCCTTGTCGATCGCATCAAAGTCCACCACCTCCGACAGGCCCTTCGCCGCCAGAATCTTCGTGATCGCCGCCGTCAGCGTGGTCTTGCCGTGGTCCACGTGACCGATCGTGCCCACGTTCACATGCGGCTTAGTCCGCTCAAACTTTTCCTTCGCCATGACGCTCCGGCTTCCTCCTAGAGATTAGACGCGCCCTATTGGCCTGGTTTTGAGGCCAGGGAGCTTGCAAGATTCCCGCCGTTTTTCTGAACTAGATTCGGATGGCCCTGCTCGTTACTGACTTGCTGATTCGCTCGACAAAGCTTTCGTGGAGCCCACGACCGGATTTGAACCGGTGACCCCTTCCTTACCAAGGAAGTGCTCTACCCCTGAGCCACGTGGGCACGAAAAAACTCGACGAACCTTTCCCGACCGGCCACCGCCGATGGCCGACTACGGGTAATGGAGGAGTATAGGTCACGATCCTCCCTCTGTAAAGGGGTCGAAACAGCAAGGAATCACCTGGTTTCTTACGTGCCAGATTGGCCGGAGCGGCACAAGAAACCGACGTCCAGCGCCCGGGTGACCCTCTTTGGGCTCGGAGTGCGTTCTCCCTCTAAACCGCAGGCTTCATCCACAAGAGAGGAGAGCTCACTGATGAACCGATTTACGGGCCCCGAGTATTCCCCCACCGCTCTACACCGACTCTTCGCCCTGGCGCTCGCGGCCAGTGCCTGGATTGCCCCCCTCTCGGCACAGACCTCTCTCTCCACCGACGGTGCCATCGAGTCGACGTCGGGCGGCTTCATCTTCCCAGACGGAACGGTGCAGACGACCGCCCTTAGCGGCGGCGTGGCACGGGTCGAGGACTCCGGCCAGGACGCGTGCTGGAACGCCGACGGAGACGAGATCACCTGCGCGGGGACCGGGCACGATGGCGCCCTCCAAGAAGGCGTCGACTGGCCGGCGCCGCGTTTTGTCGACAACGGTGATGGCACTGTCTCAGATCGGTTGACGGGACTGGTTTGGCTCGCCGACGCGAACTGCTTCGGGCCTCGCCTCTGGACCCTGGCTGTCGCGGACGCCTACGCTCTCGCCTCTGGATCGTGCGGTCTCGCGGACGGTTCCGAGGCCACCGACTGGCGACTCCCGAACGTCAAGCAACTGGCGAGCCTCCTCGACTACTCGGAACAGGCTCCCGCGATCCCCGCCGGGCATCCCTTTCTCGAGGTTCAAGGGGTGGACTTCTACTGGACCTCGACCACCGCCGTGTCGGACACCACTCAGGCGTGGACCATCTCGCTCGAGCACGGCCTGATTCTCGAGAACTTCAAAATCGCCTCCCGATCCGTCTGGCCGGTGCGTGCCGAGCAGTGAGACGTCTCTAGTCGGGGGCGCCTTCGAGCTCGCGCCGGAGGATCTTCTTCGCCTCGCGCCAGTAGCGAATCACGCTCGAGCGCGAGATCGAAGCCGCCTCGGCGGTCTCGTCGAGCGAGTAGCCCGCGAAGTATCGACACTCCACTACGCTCAGCACCTCTGGCCGACTCCTGCCGAGTGCCGTCAGGGCCGCGTCGAGCGCCAGCAGTTGTTCGGCCTCGCGCTCGACCGCAGCGTCGTGATCCTCGAGCGGCACTCGCACCGCATCTCCACCACGCTTGCGACTCGCCTTGGAGCGGGCGTAGTCGATCACGACCTGCCGCATGACACGCGCGGACAGGGCGAAGAAGTGCGCCCGGTTGGAGATCGTCCGGTCGCTAGCGACCACCAATTTGAGGTAGAGCTCGTTGACCAGCGACGTCGCGTCGAGCGTCTGACCGGCGTGACCGCGCTGCCTGCGGGCCATTCGCTTCAGATCCGGGTAGACCAGCTCCATCAGCTGCGACATGGCTCCGTTCGAGCCGTCCTGATGAGCGCGCAGCAACCGCGTCACTTCGTGGCCGCTCTTGGCCGACATGGCGCGCTACTGTAGCACCGAGATCGCGCCGCACTACGAAGCTCCACCACGCCGACACTCGTCCGCGCGGTCACGCAGGAGCTCGAGAGCGACCGTCCCCTCGAGCGAAGCGAGCAGCGGATCGACCTGCCGAGATGGGTCGACGCAGTAGCCGCCCTGAAAGGCTCCCGTGAGCAGTGCAATCGCTTCGCTCTCGAAACCGCAGATCGCAAAGTAGCCCGCCGAGTAGAACTGCCACTCGGCGTCGTGAAAGCCCACCAGCTGTCCGTACTCTCGCTCGATCGGCTGGCGAGCCGCCTCGCGCCCCTCCTCCAAACAGAGGACCACGTGATCTCGGCGGAGAATCCCGGCCTCCTCGTGTAGCTGACGCCCCCAAAGGTCGGCCGCTCGCTGGCGCTCGCCCTTCATGAGGGCAATGCGGGCGAGGACCTCGTTCTGCCAGAGCAGACTCGAAATGCGACCCACTTCGCGCTCGACCTCGGCGTAGCTGCCGTTCCACAGGTAACTCATCGCGCACTGTCGAACTTCCGGAGCGCGACCGTCGAGGGCGTAAGCGCGATCGCAGACGCCGACCGACTCTTCGATCATCCCCTGATAGCGCAGCACGAGCGCCATCGGAACGTGAGCGGCCGCAACGGCCGGCCTCGACGCAGCAAGTTCGGCCGCCACGCTGGCTGCGCGACCGATCTCACCGAACTCCAGGTACAGGCTGACGAGCCCGAGCTGTGCCTCGATGCGGTCTCCATCGAGCTCGAGCGCTCGCTCGTAGGCTCGCCGCGCCTCTTCTCGCGAGTCGCCGCCGTCTTCGTAGTAAAACGCCGCTGTGTGCAGCCGACGGCCGAGCTCCGCCCAAGCGGGCGCAAAGCCGGGGTCGGCCGCGGTCGCCTGACGGAGTAGCTCGATCGCGGTGCGCACCGGCGCGGGGTCGCTGAGCGATGAGCGTGCTCGAAGGTAGAGGCGATAGGCATCTGCGCGCACCGGATCGGTACCTCCCGAGGCACCCTCGATCCCGAGCGCAGGGAGCAGGCCGTCACTTATCGCCGCCGACACCCGCTGCCTCAGCTCGAGCAGGTCGACCGACTGGCTACGTATCGACTCGCGCCAACGAACTTCACCGCGCTCGGCATCGACCGCCTCGATCGACACCTGAAGCACACCGCTGCGCTGCCAGATCTGTCCACCGATCAAGAGGTCGGCACCCAGTTTCTCTCGGGCTTCTCCCAGGGTCTCTCTACTGAGCTCGATGCGATGAGACTCGGCAAACGGACGCACCGAGAGTGACTCGCTCCGGGCCAGAACGCCCAGAATCACATCCGAGACGGCAACCTCCAGGAACTCGTCCGCCGACTCCTCCGTCAAGGTCTCGAAGCGAAGTACCGCGACGCTTTGGGGAGCGTTCAGGGAGGACACTTCACTCCCTCGCGCCAACCAGTATCTCGAAACACCGATGGCGGCGGCGATCACCGCGGCCGCGAGAAGCAGCGCCGCCCCGATCGGAGCCGCCTTGCGGAGGAGACCGCCGGAGGCGGCCTCCTTCTGACGCAGCTGCTCCCGCAAGTCGACGAGAGCATCGCGAAGCGCTTCGGCCGACTCGAAACGGTCGTCCCGCTCCTTCGCCATCGCCCGATTCACCAGCTTGTGGACCCTTGGGTCGTGACCAAAGTCGAGAAGAGACTCGGGCTCGCGGCGTAGAACCGCATCGATTCTCGCGCCGGTGGTCGAGCCCGGAAACGCCTTGCGCCCGACGAGCAGCTCGTAGAGGACCACGCCGAGGGAGAAGACGTCGGATCGTTCGTCGAGCGGCTCACCACGGACCTGTTCGGGGGACATGTAAGAGACCGTCCCGACGAGGGAGTCTCCCAACGACAACTCCACTGCCGTCTCGCCGGCCGGGTCCGCCGAGGGGCCGCCGCTGACGGACAACGGCTTGGCGATACCGAAGTCCAGCAGCTTGACGTGCCCCTGGCGGGTGATCGCGATATTGGCCGGCTTGACGTCGCGATGCAGGAGGCCTCGCCGATGGGCGGCGGCCAGCGCATCGGCGACCGCGCTACTGACCTCCAGCGCCTCGTCGGTCGAAAGGCTGCGTTCGGAGGCGACCTTGTCGAGCGTGTCGCCGTCGATCAGCTCGAGAACCAGGTAGGGCGTGTCGCCCTCGCTCGAAGCCTGGTAGAGCACACAGATGTTCGGATGGTTGAGCGAGGCGACAGCTTTGGCCTCATGTCGAAGCCGGGCGCGAACGCCCGCACTGGCCACCACATCGGGCTCCAGGAGCTTGAGCGCCACGTGCCGCCGCAGATCCAGATCGACAGCTTCGTAGACGCTCCCCATCCCACCGCTGCCGATCAGCCGCACGATCTGGTAGTTGTCGAGGCGCTCTCCCACCTCGAGTTGGCGAACTGCGCCCCGCGCTGAGGGCCGTTCGGCGGCCATCTCGCGCTCCCACTCTTCCATCAGCTTGCCCTTGAACAGCCCGCCGGTGCGCAAGAGCTCGTCGGAACGGTCTTCGCTATCGCTCACGTCTTCAGTGGGCCGATTCTACGCGGAATCGTCCGCGCTGACCCTGGCGGCGAGCGCTTTCCGTTCTACCCAACGAGACCACGCTCCCTATCCGACTCAAAAGGAGGCTCGTCATGTTCAAACGAATCGCATTCTTCGCCTACGGCCTGGTCGCCTACGTGATGTTCCTCGGCGTCTTCGTCTACGCCATCGGCTTCATCGGGAACTTCCTGACCCCCACGGCGCTCGACGCCACGCCCTCGAGCTCGCTCTGGACGGCCGTGGCGATCAACGTCGGCCTGCTGACCGCCTTCGCGCTCCAGCACAGCGGCATGGCGCGCCCCGGCTTCAAGCGCGTCTGGACCCGCATCGTGCCTCGACCGATCGAGCGGGCCACCTACGTGCTCTTCACAAACGTCGCCCTGATCGCGCTCTTCGTCTTCTGGGAGCCGATGGGCGGCACGATCTGGGCGGTCGAGAGCACGCTCGGGCGCGCCACCCTCTACTCGCTCTACGGCTTCGGCTGGCTGCTGGTGCTCGTCACGACATTCCTGATCAACCACTTTGATCTCTTCGGCCTTCGACAGGTCTTCTTCTACCTGCAGGGCAAGCCGTACCAGCCGCTTCGCTTCGTGACGCCCGGTCCTTACCAACTCGTCCGGCATCCGCTCTACGTCGGCTGGCTGCTCGTCTTCTGGTGCACGCCGACGATGACCAGTGCACACCTCCTCTTCGCCCTCGTCACAACCGCCTACATCCTGGTCGCGATCCAACTCGAGGAGCGCGACCTGGTCTCGGAGTTCGGACAGCTCTACCAGACCTATCAGAACCGCACACCGATGCTGGTGCCGCGGCTCGGCGGTCGCCCCGACACCGAGAGCGATTCCCAAGTCACGGCCGACGCGACCAGCTGAGCCTCCTCGACTCGGGCGGCGGGTCGCTACATCGCGAGCGATGGATCGATCTCCACCGACAGCTCCCCGTCGGCGCCGACTGAAACGCCGTCCTCGAAAATGACCCGCACTCCGGCCCGGAGGTTCAAACGACCTCCGGGCCCGACCACCATCAGGCCCGACGCGCCGGTGATCGAGTTGCAGACTTCGTAGCTCACCTCGGTGGAAATTGGCCCCGTCAGCGTCTGCTGGTTCCCGTCCTGCGCTAAGCAGTCGTTGAGCTCGTAGGCGCCGACATCACAGACACCGTCGTCGCGGAGAACGCCACGCTGATCGGCCGGTATGCCGCAGGCGCCCGCCGCGTCGATCGCGCTGCTCCCGGGCAGAAGCGCGTGGGTCATCGTGGGGCCGCCATTGTCGAGCAGGAGCGGGTCGAGCCCGGTGAGCGTTGCCGGCACACCTCCGCAACTTGTGTCGTCGGCGAGGTTGTTCTGAATGTCCATGATCGAGCCGGCGCCGGCGCAGTTGCCTCCCGTATTGTCGGCAAGGAGAACCCCGATGAGGTTGAGCCGCGCGCTCCCGGTGGTCCCGACGTAGAGCGCGCCTCCATCAGCCTGGAAGCTCGCGCTGACCGAGTTACCGGACAGAGTCGAGTAGCTGATCGTGCCGGTGTCATCTCCGTGGTCGACGCCGCCACCGAGGGCCGCGCTGAACCCCGACGCGGAGACCAGGGAGTTGCCCGAGATGGTGCTGGCGCTCACGTTGAGGAGGCCGTCGTCAACCGAAAGCCCGCCGCCGAAGAGCAGAGCGTTGTCGGCGAGCGCGTCTCCGTACCCGGAGTTCCCGGAAACGGTGCTCTCCGACATGGAAAGACTGCCGCGGACGAAGTTGACGCCGCCGCCGTGCATCTGCGCGTACACCCCGAAGACCTCTCCGCGATTTCCAGAGACCGTGGTCTGGGTGAGGAGCGCGATGCCCCAGGTCTCGATGCCGCCGCCGGCGGCCAAACCAATCATCCTCGAGCTGGAGACCGTGTTGTTCGACACCACACTCAGGTCCACGTCGAGCAAGGCGCCCAGAGCACTGAAGACTCCCCCGCCAAACGCGTTGGCCGAGTCGACCTGGTTGCCCGAGATGGTGCTCGAGTCGATGACAGCCGTGCCGAGGTTGTAGAGGCCGGCACCGTAGCCGTAGGTGTTCGTGTCGATCGCATTCCCCGCGATCGTCCCGTTGAACAGGGTGAGGACGCCGCGATTGAAGACGCCACCACCCGCGGCGGTCCCTCCGTCGAGTCGGCCGCCGCGGACCGTCACGTGGTCGAGCAGCAGCTCTCCGCCGGCTCCGATGTGGAATAGACGGAAGTTCGGCGCCGCGCCGTCGCGCTCGACGGTGAAGCCACCACCCTCGATGATGATCTCGCTGGTGATCGAGGGCAGCCCGTTCGCGCCATCGGTCGTGTTGTCGATCGCCGTCAGGGTGACGTCGCCGCCGAGTTGAAGCGTGTCGGGTCCAGAGCCGGCCAGACAGTCGGCGTGGACCTGGCTGTCGGCGTTGGCGTTGTCGATCGCCTCATCGAGCCCGCAGGTGCCGCCGACTGGAATCGTCTCGGGCGACGCAGGCACCGACCAGAGGGCAATGAAGAAGATGCCCCAGACCCATACCGGCCCACAGGAGGCTCTGAGAACGGTGCTGTCTTTCGCTTGCACGTGTAGGCCTCCCCGACTCGCCCCCAGGAGCTCCTCTCGAATTCGGGATCGTACACGCGTTTCGACCGCTCAATATTCGCCTTCGTCGATGCCTCCAAGTGAGACAATGGGAGGCTCACGAACTCTTCGGTTCCGAACCACGGACTCGACCAGGAGGTCATCCACGTGTCGAACGCAAGATGGTGGTCCGCGCTGGCGATTGCCGGCTGGCTCGCGATCGCACCGGCGACCGCTCAGAATCCCGCCGAGGCGACGACTCCGCGACTCACGATCGATCGGCTCTACTCGCTCCCCCATCTGATCGGAACCAAGCCGACCGGCGCCGCCTGGTCGCGGGACGGGCGATCGCTCGCCTTTCTTTGGAGCGATGCAGGGGAGAACTTCCGCGATGTCTGGGTGGTCGACGTCGAGGCGACCGATCCGAAGCCTCGACGGGTGACCCGACTGCCGCAGACCGACCCCCTCCTCGGAGCGTCCGATCCTGCCGCGGCGGCGGCTCGACAAGAGCGATTCGAACGCGATCCGGGAGCGACCCGCGTGCTCTGGCATCCGAACGGCAAGCGGCTCCTCGTGAGCTTCGACGAGGATCTCTGGACCGTGGAGACCGACGGGAGCCCACCCGTCCGACTCACGGAAAGCGCAGAGCCGGAGCTCCAGCCGGCCTACTCTGCAGACGGCCGCGAGCTCGCCTTCCTCAAAGACGGCGACCTGTGGACGGTGCCCGCAAACGGCTCCGGTCAGGCGCCGACCCGCCGGACCCACGTCTCAGAGCCGGGCGTTGGGCTGAGGAGCTACCGATGGTCGGCGGTCGGCCGACGACTCGCGGTCCTGCGCGCCGACGCAACCGAAGTGCCCGAACGCTCGATTCCCGACTACCTCACCGAGGAACCCGAGCTTCGCAACGTACGTAGGGCCTACCCCGGAGAAGAGATGCCCAGCCTGAGCCTCGGCTGGCTCGACCTCGACGCCGTGGAGGCAGCGAACGACGGGGATGGGGTCCTCTGGCTCAACCTCTCCGCCGAGCGCTCGGCGGCGCCCGACCTCATTCTCGGCTACACCTGGTCGCCGGACGGACGCTTTCTGGCGATCGACACCAGCGACATCTTCGCCAAGGAACGGATCGTCCTGGTCGCCGACGTCGAGCGAGCTCCCAACGCTCCACCTCGGGGCGTCGCCCGCGACCGCGACGCCGGGAACGAGACCTTCTACTTCTGGCGGATCGCATGGTCCCTCGACTCGCGACTCCTCTACTTTCTCTCCGACCGACGCGACGACTTCCACGTCTGGGCCGTCGAACCGGACGCGGACTCAGCCGCTCGACAGCTCACCTCCGGGCCTTGGGCGGTAGCCCAGATGCACCCCGTCGAAGGTGGACTCGTGGTCGTCGGCAATCGCCCGCGACCCGAGGAGCGGCAGCTGTTCTGGGTCGACGACGCCGGCGGTGAGCCGCGGCCCTTGAGTCGGTCGACCGGGACACACGCACCGACCGTCTCCCCGACCGGTGCGTTCGCAGCGGTCGAGTTCTCGAGCGACACCTCTCCACCGGAGCTCTTGCTGACAAGTTTGCGCGGCGAACGTCGAGAGATCCCGCTGACCGATTCGCCTCTCGACGAGTTCGACGCCTACCGTTGGGTGAAGCCTTCGTACGTCACCTTCCGGAGCCATGCGGACGGCACCGAGTTGCACGGCCGGCTCACGCTGCCACCCGACTTCGATCCGGAGCGCACCTACCCGGCCATCCTCGGTTCCGTCTATACCGACAGCGTGCGCAACCAGTGGGGGGGCCGCACCGCCCACCCGACCTGGGGTCTCGACCAGTACCTCGCTCAAGAGGGCTACGTACTGCTCAACGTCGACATGCGCGGCAGCTGGGGCCGCGGGCGCGACCACCGGCGCGGGATTCGCCTCGACTACGGCGGCATGGACATCGAAGACCTCGAGAGTGGCGTCCGGCATCTGGGCACGCTCGGCTTCGTCGACCTCGACCGCGTCGGCATCTGGGGCTCGAGCTACGGCGGGCTGATGACCGCGATGTCCCTCTTCCGCAAACCGGGGCTCTACGCAGCCGGGGTTGCAGGAGCTCCGGCAACCAACGTCCGGCACGCCTTGAGCGGGCAGATGGCGGTGATGATGCGACCGGAGGACAGTCCGGCGGAATACGACGACTCGTCGCCCTACCTCCACGCCAACGGGCTCGAAGACGCCCTCATGATCATCCACGGCATGCGTGACCGCGTCGTCCTCTTCAAAGACTCGGTGGTCCTCGTCCAACGCCTTCTCCTGCTCGACAAGGACGTCGACCTGGTCGCCCTCCCCAATGCCGGGCACGGCTGGGACAACGAGGGGCTCGCGCAGACCCGGTTCGCGTTCAGGAAACTCATCCAGCACTTCGACCGCCACCTGGCGGCCGGGGAGGAGACACCATGAGACGATCTGGTCCGCTGCTGCCACTGGCGCTCGTTTGCGCCGCCCTGGTCGCGCCGCGACTCAGCGCCGAGAAAGACCCGGGCTGGGACGAGCTGGTCGACGTCAACGCCGAGCTCCGCGAGCTGCGCACCCCCAATCGGGTCCTCGGGGTGTCGATGGTCGGCTCCGCCGCCATCTCAGTACGCGGCGAACGGATCGCCCGAGCTCGCGAGCACCTCGCCGCCATCGACCCGTCGGACTGGTCCGTAGCCGGCAAGGTCGACTACCTCCTGGTCTGGGCACAGGGCAACGCGCTCGAGTTCGAGCAGCGGGTCACCAGGCCCTGGCAGAAGGATCCGATCTTCTACCTGAATCTCGCCCGGAGGATTCCCTATGTCGATCTGCCACTGGAAGGCGAGGAGCTCGACGAGTGGCACGCATCGCTGGTCGGCGTGCCGGCGACCCTCGCCCAGGCCGAATCGGGTCTGACCGAGGCGTCGGGCGAGCTGGCCCGGCTCGCCCTGTTCCACCTCGACAACTTCGACGGCGTCGGCCAGGGCCAGCCCTACCGCGACAACCCGCCTCGAGGCACCCTCGGCTGGTACGCCGATCTTTGCGCGCGCGTCGCGCTCCAGCAGCCCGATGAGCTCGAGCCGTGCCAGGCGGCGCTCGCCGCGGTTCGGCGCTATCGCGATTGGCTGTCGGAGCGGCTGCCGAGCTTCGCGTCCTCGGCGGGGATCGGCGTCGACAATCTCGAGTGGTACTTCCGCAACGTCCGGCTGCTTCCTTACGGAGTCGCCGAGATCGCGATCCTCGGCGAGCGCGAGCTCCATCGCTACCGCGCCGCCTACGAGATCGTTCGCAACCGCAACGCCGACCTGCCCGAGCTCGAATTGACCCGGAACGCCGAGCAGCACGAGCGGCGGACACGCGACGCCGAGCGCCAGATTCGCGACCTGGTCGAACAGCAAAACCTCCTGACGTTCCCCGACGACCTTCCCCAGACCTTCGACACCGACACCTTCTGGAGCCCGCGCGCGCTCACCGACCGCCACTTCTGGGAGGAGCTCCAGTTCCGCAACACATTCAACAACCACATCCATGCGTCGATCCCGGGGCACCGGTTCGACGGCACGATGGCCGGTCGCGTCGAGAACCCGATCCGACGGGCCTATCGGGACAGCTCGCGGGCCGAGGGGTGGGCGACGTACCTCGAGGAGATGTTCCTCCTCGCCGGACTGACGCGAAACGTGCCGCGCGCCGACGAGCTCTTCTACGCCGCACTGATCAAGCGTGCCAGCCGTATCTACGCCGAAACACAGATGCACGCCGGCAACATGAGCCTCGACGAGGCGAACCGCTACATGATCGAGTTCGTGCCCTACATGGAGGAGGACCTCGGTCGCTACGATCTCGAGGGGTACATCCGTAGGCCGGGACTCGGCAGCGGCTACATCATCGGCAAGATTCAGCTCGAGCAGCTGATGTCGGAACGCGCCCTCGAGCTCGGCGAGGCCTTCGAGCTCGGTGCGTTCCACGACGCACTGCTGCGCGGCGGCATCATCCCGCTGACTCTCGTGAGGTGGGAGATGACCGGCAACGTCGACGAGGTGCGCGAGATCTGGCGAGCGGCCACCGGCCGAAGACTCGACTCTCCCTGATCCGCGGTCTTCCCAGGCGCTACCCGGGCCGCCAAACGACCGTGCGGGAGATTGCGGCCAGCCACCTCGAAGGAATTCGCACGCTGGCACTCTCCTACAGTCGAGCACACGCCACTCTGAGAACGGCCTGGGCGCGTCGCGACCAGGCCCCTCACGCAGTTTCGGAGGTGTCCATGGTTGCGAGACTCGCCGCTTCTCTGACATTGGTCGGCCTCGTCTGGAGCGCTTCTTCGCCTCCGGCAGGCGGAGACGAGACTCGAACGGTCCGGGTCAAGGCAAAGAAGGGTCAGATGCTGATCCTCTCTGGAGCGAACGGCAAGACCATCCGGAAGCTCAAGGGTGGGCAGAAGGGCGACGAGTTCGGGGTCGGCTTCGGATTCGACTCTCTGCCGGCAACGAACATCGACGGGGAAGCGGCGATCGGCGCACCGGGTGCCGACAACGGCGCGGGGCGACTCTTCGCCGTCGACCCCGAGACGGGTCGCCGAATTTGGTTCATCAGCGGCAACAATCTATCTGGGGGACCCGTCGAAGGCTTTGGCCACTCGATGACCAACCTCGGCCACGTGAACCAAGACAACGACTCACACTGGGCGATCGGCGCACCGGGGGGGGACGGCTCCTCCGGGGTACCTCCGGCGGTCGTGGTGGTTCAGCCCACCGACGACAGCCTGATCGAACGACTCCGCCTCGAGGGCGAGGTGGGCTCGCGCCTCGGCTGGCAGACGATCCTCAGTGACCAAGACGGTGGAGACAGCTTCATCGATCACTTCGTCGCCGGTGCGCCGACCCAAGCGAACGGTGGCAAGGGCAACGCCGGCGCCATCCATCGTTTCGCCATCACCGACGGCACACGCGCCTGGACGCTCCTGGGCAAGAAGAGAAACCAGCATCTCGGATACTCGCTCAGCTTCGGGGCGGACGAAGACGGCGACGGGGTCCGTGACCTGACCGTGGGCGCCCCCGGCAACGGCAAGACCGACGGCATGGTGCTGCTGGTGTCGAATGCTACCGGGCGGGTGCTTCTCGAGATCAAGGCACCAAATGGAGCGGGTCTCTTCGGCTTCTCGGTCAGCCGGGGTGACATCGATAGCGACGGAACTCTGGACTACATCGTCGGAGCCCCGGCCACCGACGGCGAAGCCGGTAGTGAGACGGGCAAGGTCTACATCTTCTCGGGTGCTGATCGCTCGTTGCTCTGGAGTCGCGAAGGAGACGCTGCCGGCCAGTGGTTCGGCGCCTCGGTCACCAGCACCCAGGACTTGAGCGGCGACGGCTTGCGCGACCTGCTCGTCGGCTCGCTGTTTCGCGAGCACCCCAAGCCGAAGAAGGTCTTGCGAGGCGGTATCGAGCTGATCTCCCCGGCCTCGAACGAGGTTCTCTTCTCGGTGCTCGGCAAGCGCGGGGGCGACCGCATCGGTGTACCGCTCCACGGGCCGCTCCAGGACTACGACGGCGATGGAATCGTCGACCTCCTCGTACCGGCCCCGCGCAAGAGCGAGTTCTTCGTCCCCGAGTAGCTCGACTCCGCCCCGAAACCGTCTGCTAGGATTTTGGACGGCGACGAGATCCACGCCCAACCTCTGAGGCTCTCCCCCAGCGAGAGCCCTGGCGAGGCAAAGGGGGGCACACTCCCGGATCGGCACCACGAGACCTTCGCACGCCGCGTGGTTTCGCCGCTGGGGGGCCGACCACGGGCCAGATCGAAGGGAGACCGTGATGCCCAAGAACAAAGACTTGAAACGGCTGGTGCGCTCGCGCATGGCGAAGACCGGCGAGTCCTACACCACCGCCCTAGCGCACGTCTTGAAGACGGGCGCCGCCGAGCCGACCGACTACGCCGAGCTCGCCGGCATGAGCGACGGCGCGGCGCAGAAGGCCACCGGTGTCAACTGGAAGGAATGGACCGAGCGCCTCGATCGACTCGGTGCGCACGAGATGGCGCACCCCGACATTGCCAAGCTCGTGGGCGAGCGCTGGGACGTCTCCGCCTGGTGGTCCCAGTCGGTGACCGTCGGCTACGAACGCATCAAGGGGCTGCGCGAGATCGGACAGCGGCGCGCGGGGAGCTACGAGACCAGCAAGAGCAAGACGCTCCCGGTACCGATCGAGACGCTCTATCAGGCGTTCAGCGACGAGCGCGTTCGAGAGCAGTGGCTGCCGGACGCTGGGTTGACCATCCGCACGGAAACCGAAAACAGGTCGATGCGTATTACCTGGCATGACGGAACTTCCGTGGAGATCTACTTCTGGGGCAAGGGCGACTCCAAGAGCCAGGTACAGCTCCAGCACACCAAGCTCGAGAGCAAGGTGCGCATTCAGGAGGTCAAGGCCTTCTGGAGCGAGAGGTTCGACGAGCTCGCGAGACTGCTCTCGGCGTAGGGCCACGCCGGACTCCGGCCGCCACACAGCCGGTCTTCCGAGCGACGCGAAGGCCGGCTGTGTAGCGAATTTCCGCGGCGCGTGTCCCAGTTTGGGGAGTGTGCCCCACCCTGCCGTACGAAGGAGTTGTTGATGGAGCCTGCCATTCGTCGAATGCTCACGATCGCCACGGGCGCCATCTGGATCACCACCTGTACCGGCCCGGCGCCGGTCGCCGAACCCAACACAACCCTCACGGGGAACGTCGGGCAGGAGGGCATTCAGCAGCTCCTGCTGAGCAGCACACCACCGGACATCAGCGACGGCTGGTCGGTCTCGGTCGACGAGCATGCTCTGACTATCCCGGTCGCTGCCGACGGCGCCTTCGAGACGAAGCTCGCCTTCGAGGAACCCGGCTTCCATCGCCTCATCGTCGGCTCGACGGAGATCGAGCTCTACCTCGAGCCGGCCGCGAGCCTCGAGCTCACCCTCGATCCGAACGGCGAGCCGGGAGTCGAGTTCTCAGGAGACGTCGCGGCCGAGAACCGTCTCCTGGTCGAGTTGGCCGAGATCTACCGGACAGCCGAGCAGAGCCTCAACCGCGACGTCCACGACCGCGTCGCCTCGGGCGAGGAGCGCTTCGAAGCGGAGCTCGCCGAGATCGCACGTCCATCGAGAGAACACCTGGCGGCGTTCCTCGCAGACCACGGCTCCACCGCGGAGATTTTCCGCGAACGAGTCGAAGTCGACCTCGCCGCTCGCTTCGACACGATTCGGCTCCTCTACCCGCAGGTCTACATTCGGGAGACCGGTCGTTCGGCGGGCGTCAATTCCGGCTACTACGAGACGATCGCGCAGGAGAAGCTGGATTGGCCGACAGCTCTCTCCTCGGCCAGCTTCGTCGCCTTTCTCGACCGCTATGTCGACCTGGTCTCGGCGGGACCTCTGGCCTTCGAACGGTTCGACCTGCCTCGCGAGAAACTCGTCTCCCGCTACCAGGTGATCCGTGACCTGGCCGCGGCGCCCGAGATCCGCGACTACCTTCTCGGCCAGATGTTCAAGACCTTCCGGACGAGCTACGGGCCGGCGGACTGGGCGCCCGTTTTCGAGCAGCTGGTCGCCGACCAGCCGAACCACCCTCTGGTCGCAACGGTCCGGCCCCTCCTCGAGACCGATCTCGCCGAGCGCGACGCACCGAGCGAGATCCGAGCGTTCCGTGAGATCGACGGGATCGAGCTCGAAGCTCACATCTTCGAGCCCGCAACGCCTGCGGACGACGGCGACCGTTCCGCCTACCTCTTCTTCCACGGCGGTGGGTGGGCGATCGGCACCCCCGAGTGGGGCTACCGCAACTGCACCCGTATGGCCGGCCAGGGGATGCTGGCGATCTCTTTCGAGTACCGCCTCGCCGACGTCCACGGCACCGACCTGCTCGCGGCCGTCGACGATGTGAGGTTCGCGATCGCCTGGGCGCGCGAGAACGCTGCGGAGCTCGGCATCGACCCCGAGCGGATCGTCGCCGCCGGCTTCTCCGCCGGCGGCCACCTCGCCACGACGGCCGCCATGCTGCCGCCGCGCCCCGGCTCGGCCGCCGACTCTCGGCCGAACGCGCTCGTGATTCACTCCGCGAGCTACGACCTGACGAAGAGCAGCTTCTTCGACGCCATGACCGGTGGCCGCCAGGGGACGGTATCGCCACAGCACCTCGTTCGCGCGGGGCTCGTTCCGGCCCTTCTCCTGCACGGTCGCTACGACCACCTGGCACCCCTCGACGAGTTCCAGAGATTTGTCGACCGAATGGAGTCGGTCGGCAACGAGTTCGAGTTCCACCTTTTCGACGTCGGGCACTTCTTCCGCAACGACGCGGCCCGAACGGAGGTGCGCCGCGTGACCGACGCGTTCCTCGAGGCTCACGGCTTCCTCGATTCGTAGCGACGACCCAACCCAGCCTGAGGATCGAGGCGGACGGTAAGATCGCCGCGCGCCTCATGGAACAGCTCTCGGCGCTCGACGCCGCCTTCGTCTACCTCGAGTCTCCGCGCACTCCGATGCACATCGGAGGCGTCTACCTGTTCGACGCAGCCCAGACCGGCGGCGACTTCGGCTATGACGCCGTGCGCGCGCACGTGGCGTCGCGACTGTCGGTCGCGCGCACCTTTCGACAGCGCCTCGTCGAGGTGCCGCTCTCGATGGGACACCCGTACTGGATCGAGGACCCGGACTTCGACCTCGACCTCCATCTGCCGAGAATCGGAGTGCCGCGCCCCGGCGGCAAGGACGAGCTCATGCGCCTGGCCGCCGACCTGTTTTCGCGGCCGCTCAGCCGCCAACGACCGCTCTGGGAGATGGCCTTCGTCGACGGCATCGACGGCTACCCGGGAATGAGTCCGGGGTCGTTTGCACTCGTCGCCCGGGTGCACCATGCCGCCATCGACGGCATGTCCGGCGCCGAGATCATGGGCGCGCTGCTCGACGTCGATCCTCGCAGTCGTCGCGAGTTGCCGGCCGACAACTGGGAACCCGAACGCGTGCCGGCGGGCGTCGAGCTCGTAGCGCGCAGCTACGGCAAGATCGGCTCCAAGTCGATCGACCTCGCGAAGACGCTCGGCAGAACACTCTCCGGCGCCGGCTCGCTCGTCACAAAGACACTCGAGGAGAGCCTGGAGCGACCGCCGCTACCGATGACCGCACCGCGGACAACCCTCAATTCTCGTGTCGGTCCCCACAGGAGTTTCGGGGGTGTCGACCTCGAGCTCGAGCGCATCAAACGGATTCGGGAACGGGTTCAGGGCACCACAGTGAATGACGTGATCCTCGCGATCTGCGCGGGGGCGCTCCGGAGCTGGCTCGCAGACCGCGATGAGCTTCCCGACGAACCTCTCGTCGCGATGGTGCCGATGTCGGTGCGAGCTCGAGACCAGAAGGCCGCCATGGGCAATCGAGTCTCGGCGATGCTGGTCGAGCTCGCCACGCAGATCGAAGATCCCCACGAGCGACTGCTGCGCATCCATCGAAGCGCAGCCGGCGCCAAGGGCTACGGCCGAGCCCTGCCCGCCAACGAGCTGATGGAGTTTGTACCGTCGGAGACCGCGGCGCTCGCCAGCCGGCTCTACCTGAGAATGCGCGGCTCCGACCGCCACAAGCCGTTCTTCAACCTGGTGATCACCAACGTCCCCGGGCCGCCGGTGCCGATCTATCTGGCGGGGGCACGGGTTCACGGGCACATCGGCACGGCGCCGCTCTTCGACGGCCTCGGCCTGATTCTGGTCGTCTTCAGCCTCGCCGGCCGCATCTCGATCGGCATCACGGCCTGCGAGGAGGTGATGAACGAGGCGACCGAGCTCGAGCGCCGACTTGAAGAGGCGGTGGCCGACCTCGAAGCAGAACCGGTTGCAACTCTCGTAGCCTCCGAAGAGGCAGAAGAGCCGAAGGCCACCGAGGAATCGGTCGAAGCGGTCGAGCCTCGGTCGACTCTCGAGCGCCTGAGCGACGTCACCGACCGGCTCGAAGCGGCGCTCAGCCGACTGGATGAGGACGGAGCCGAGCGCTCTTGATCAAACCACCCTCTCCTCTGCTCATGCTCCTCGAGGGTCGCGCCGCCCTGGAGTTCGCATCGCTTCCGCTCTGGTGGAAGGTGCTCGACAGGCAGCCAGCAGGAGACGGGCATGGCGTCCTGGTACTGCCCGGCTTCCTCGCCAGTTCGGCGTCCACCGGCCCCCTGCGCTGGTATCTACAGAACCGCGGCTACACTCCGCATCGCTGGCGGCTAGGTCGGAACTACGGCTACGACCGCGACTTGCATCAGAGAATGGCCAAACGAGTCGAGCGACTCGCGGACCGCCACGGCCGGAAGATCTCGTTGGTCGGCTGGAGCCTCGGCGGCGTCTATGCACGCGAACTTGCCAAGGAGGCGCCCGACCACGTGCGTCAGGTGATCACTCTCGGCAGCCCCTTTCGCGGTGGCGCTCGCAGCAGTCGGGTGCGCAAGCTGTACCACCTGATCACCGGCGAGGACCCGGCGCAGATCGAAGACGAGTTCATCCAGCAGCTCGAGACTCCCCCATCGGTGCCAACCACGTCGGTCTACACACGAACGGACTCGGTCGTCGCCTGGCAGGCCTCGATCGAACGCTTGGCGCATCCACGCATCGAGAACATAGGAGTCCTCTCGGCGCACTTCGCGCTGGGCGTCAACCCGACGGTTTGGATGGTGATCGCCGATCGGCTGGCCCAACCCGAGGGTACGTGGGCGCCGTTCGAGCCGACGTCGCACCGCTATCTCTATTCGGGGCTCCAGAACGTAGACCGGCCCGAGCCGCCGTCGGGCCTGGGCGAGGTCTTCGGTCAAGCGACCGAAGCGGGCTAGTCGAAGCCCCAGGGCGGCGGAGGCGCTTCGACCGACCGGGTGAGGTCGAAGTCCGCCTGGAAGTACCGGCCAGGGCGTCGCAGGATGTACGAGAACCGTTCCCCGGGCAGCAGCTCCATCGACCAGACGTTCGGCTTCGACTGCGGAATGCCCTCGCGTTCAAAGAGCGCCTTCGAGCCCTCGTCCGCCGGGAAGTAGACGACCGTACCGTCCATCTCCCCGCCGCCGGGCAGCGCGCTGTGGCCGCCGTACATGGTGATCGCGTCCGACTCGCCGTCTTCGTGTCGATGGTCGTGATGAAGAGAGAGGCCGGCGGCGTCACGCCGCAGGACCCAGGTCCGCGATCGGTTCTCGCCGATGTGGAACGGAACCCGAATGATCTCCGCCGAACACTCGCGCACATGCATCACCATCGTTTCGCCCGCGAGTTCAGCGTCGGCCTCGTCGCTCGAGGCCAGCTGGCCCTCGAAGGCCTGGCCGCAGAGGCCCTGTAGTTGGCCCCACCAGATGTCGACCGGCTCCGTCGGCTCGATGGCGCAAGCGCCGAGGGCGATCACGAGGCACGCACATCTGAGCAGCTCTCTCATGGGCCGCAAGCGTACACGAGGCGCGGACGCCGTCACTCCACCGAGGCTCGTCCCACGCGCCGGTCCGCTTCGCCGAGCGCAATCATATTGAGCGGCGTATCGACACACGGAGTCGAGCCGATGCACTCGACCAGCCCGCGCCCGCGGTGCTCCGCGACGAAGCGGTACTCGGCCCGCGCGCCTTCGGGGTCTGCAAGAGCCTCGAGCCAGTCCGCCAGCCGGGCTCGGCTGTGGAGGGGGTACACCAGACTCGCCTCCACGTGCGGGCGAAGGCGATCGATGGCTCCCTGAACGTCACCCACAGCCGCCGCCAGCTCGGCATCGAAGAGGGCGACATGGGAGGCCCAGACCTCGATCGGACCGCGTCTCTCGAGCCCTCGGGCGAGCCATCGACGGAGGCGTGACGCGAGTTCGAGCTCGTCGAGTCGTGCCGCTTGCGCGCCGAGCAACGCGGCACCGGGAACCGCCCGTCCGCCGACGGGCCCTTCGGGCAGCTCGCCCTGCGAGAGCAGCACGTCGATGCCATCACGCACCTCGGCCCGCGCTTCGGCGCGCTCGCCAGCGGCCTCGAGAAAGGCGGTCATTGCGACTCGATAGGCCGTACCGTCAAGTGACGCCGGCTCCGACTCGCGCGCCAGCAGGCGACGCATCACATCGACCGCACCCGGGAAGTCCGCAAGGTCGGCGCGCAGCATCGCGTCCTTGAGTTCGGAGGTGGGAGTGAAGGGTTCGACGAGCCCCGAGTCGTCCGGCACGTCGAGGAGGCGAGCCGCCTCGTCGAGTCGGCCCAACGCCACCAGCGGCAGGAAGACCAGCGGCTCCGAGAATCCGAGCTCGAGACGATCCACCGCCTCGGCGCGTGCCAACGACTCGGCGACCCGACCGGCGCCGAGTAGGCACTCGACGGCGTTCATCTGGTAGCCGGGTAGGGGCGCCAACTCCGGGGTCGGTATCGGAGCTCGTTCCAGAACCTCGACACAGGCCGGGTGGTCGTTGCGGTAGTAGACGTGAGACGC
Source organism: Candidatus Multivoradales bacterium (assembly GCA_965212505.1). Classification (GTDB taxonomy): domain Bacteria; phylum Acidobacteriota; class Thermoanaerobaculia; order Multivoradales; family JAHEKO01; genus JAHEKO01. The sequence continues at coordinate 1,078,008 of OZ243123.1, read as the reverse complement.
CGACAGATTGACAAATCCGAGCGCGGACTCCGGGAAGGCTCCGGCCAGCACAGACCAGCTCCGGAGCGCGTCCTCCCCTCGGATCCCGAGTACGGCGATGTGGCCCTCGACGTAGATTCGCTCGAAGTCGGTCAGCCGCCCAGGGGTAGCGGCCGCGTCCTCCAGATGCGCCAGCGCCGCCCGGGCGTCCCCCCGGTCGAGCGCGGCGACGGCGAGCCGGCCGTGAGCCATCGCAAACTCTGGATCGAGAGCCACTGCCTCCTCGAGCAGAGCCTGGCGAATCGGATCGCCCGTCTGCAGCTCAAGTGCACGAGTGTAGGCCTGAAGCGCACCCAGGTCAGCTGTCGTCACGGCCGCCAGGGCGGGAGTCTGGAGCTCCGCATCCAGACTGGTCGACAGTGCGCCGGTCACCCTGTCGACCAGTTTGTCGAGGGCCGCCACGAGCGCGTCGCGTCCTTCGGCCGTCACGGTCTGCGAGCTGTCGGTACGCCCCGTGCTCGCCCCGATCACCTCTCCGTGCAACTGGAACGTGTCGCCCACCGACTGAAGGCCTGCCAGCACCAGGGCGCCCGCGCCCGCTCGTCGACTCACCTCGAGACCTACCTCGCGATCGATCGCCGCCTCGGCGGACCGACGCATCCTCTCGAGAGTCGACTCGACCTCCTCAGGACTGACGATCTCGAGTCCCGAGGTCTCACCCAGACCGATCCGAAACGCTCGTTCGATCGCCGCGTCGAGGTCGTCGTCCCCCGAGGCGCCTTCGAACTGACCGACGACGACCAGCGGCCGAGTCGCGACGGTGCTCGGAGCACGGGCGGCGAGAAGGGCGACCAGACCGGCAGCAACCGCCAGGGCCAGTCCTCCGATCACGAGCCCGAGGGTGCGCCGACGTCCAGGTTCGGTAAAGGGAGCGCTCCCCGGCACCTCTTTGAGTCTCACCTCGAGAGCCGGTCGGGGCTCCGGACGAGGCTCGGCGATGGCCGGCGCGATGAAGCGGTACCCCTCGCCCGGAATCGTGCGGATGAACCGCGGCTGGCCGGCCTCTTCGCCCAAGGCGGTCCGCAGCCGGCGGATGCAGGTGTTCAGACCGGCCTCGAACTCGAGAAAGGTGTCGGGGCCCCACAGGTAAACACGGAGTTCGTCACGAGAGACGACGTCGCCGTGCCGCGACAGCAATAGCGAGAGCGCTCTCGCCTGCTGGGGGCGCAGTTCACGCCGGTCTCCATCACGCAGCAGAGTGCCCGCGGCCGCATCGAACTCGAAGACGCCGAAGCGCCAGACGACGGGATCGGGACTCACCTTCGAAAGGTCCTCGGGGAAGCTCACGATCGGATTCGACATGGCGTACTCCGCTGCAGTTGATGTGCCACCAACACCCGTAGAGACGCCGGTCGCAGCAAACCGTTCCCGGTCATGTGCCGTCGTCAGAAGCTGTCAGAAACGGCAACTTGCGCCGCTCTCCCGTCGCCCCTACGGTGGCTCGGTATGGGGATTTAGGGACTCCAACGGGTCACACCGACCCCGACTCCATACACAAACCTCCTTCCGCCGGGCGGCTCCTTCACGGCCGCCCGGCATCTTTGGGGTCGGCAGGGCTCGGTGAGCCGGCCGAGCTCGCACCCCTTGCAATTCGTCCCTCCCCGTTGACGGCCAGATGGCCGAAGCTCGTACCCGGCGCCGAAGCGGTCTGAGTGTCCAGCCGTTTGAAGAAACTCGATTCAAGGATCCGGTGCCCGGCGGCCCTCGAGTTGCTCCCGCGTACTAGACACTCGCGTGGCGCGTTGCGCTCCTCGTGTCGCCTCGACTTGTGACCGCGACGGCGTGGTCAGACACCCCGAGATTCGCCAGCGAAGAAGGACCCTCTCGATGTCAGACCGACGTGGTCAGAAGCAGTGAGAGTTCGTCGCTCGGGCGTCAGGTCGATTCGCGCCGGTGTGGCAGTCGCGTTGCTCTTTGGGACTCGCCATGTTCGAGCCCTTGAACGCGCGACCGCACCTCTCGCTTCGACTCTCGCGGCCTCGCGTTCGGGGAATCAAGCTGCTTCGGCAGCCTCACACAACGCAAGGAGAAGAACGATGAAGCAGACTCAATGGCGAACCTGGCTCGCACTCGGTGCGGCCCTCCTCGTCCTGGCCGGCTATCCGGCATGGGCGCAGGAAAGTACTGGCAGCATCTTTGTCACGGTGGTCGACACCGAAGGCCAGCCGCTGCCGGGCGTGTCGATCGGCCTCTCGGGCCTTGGCGCCGATCAGCTGCAGGTCACCGGCAGCAACGGCGACGCACGCTTCTTGAAACTCGACCCCGGGCAGTGGTCCCTCCGGGCCAGCCTCGATGGGTTCTCGACCGTCGAGTACCCGTCCGTGGACGTCCGGATCGCTCGCAACACCGCCGTCGAGGTCCAGATGAGCTCAGCCGTCGAAGAGGTGATCACCGTCACCTCTGAGAGCCCGCTGCTCGATGCACGCAAGCTATCGGCCGGCACCACAATCTCCCAGGTGGAGCTCGAGAAGATCCCCACCGCGCGTGATCCGTGGGCGGTGCTCACCCAATCGCCTGGCGTGGTCGTCGATCGCATCAACGTCGGCGGGAACGAGAGCGGACAGCAGTCCAACTTCCGCGGCCCCGGCGTCTCCGATGACGAGAACTCATTCCTGGTGGACGGTGTGGAGGTCACCGACATGACCTCGATCGGTGCGTCGTCGAGCTACTACGACTTCGACCAGTTCAGCGAGATGCAGTTCTCGACCGGCGGCACCGACATCACGAAGTCGGCCGGTGGCGTCTCCGTCAACCTGGTAACCAAGCGCGGTACCAACGAGTTCCGCGGCTCGGCACGCTTCCTGGTGACCGACTCCGACGGCCTGATCTTCGCCAAGCAGTCGGGCGCCGACATCGATCGGAGCGAGCTGGCAACCGGCCAGGCCGACTTCATCGGCAACTCGATCAACAAGATCGAAGAGTGGGGCTTCGAGGCCGGCGGCCCGGTGATCAAGGACCGTCTCTGGTTCTGGGGCTCCCACGGTCAGAACGACATCAGGAATCTGACCGGAGGCGCCTCGCCCGCCGATGTCCAGTCGGACAACACCATCCTCACGAACACCGCGTTCAAGATCAACGGCCAGCTCAGCGGCGCCAACTCGTTCACGGGTTCGTGGAACAACGGCGACAAGGAGAAGTTCGGCCGCAACGCCGGGCCTACCCGCCCGCAGCCGACAACCTGGAACCAGCGGGGCCCGACCGCGATCATCAAGGTCGAGGACACGCATGTCGTGAACTCGAACTTCTTCGTGACGGGCGGCTACTCCAAGGTCGACGCAGGCTTCTCCTTGACCTCACAGGCGGTCGCGGCCAGCGGCATCGACACCGCCCCGTTCTCCTTCCGGGACGACGACGGCGTCTGGCAGAGGTCCTTCTGGAGTGGCCCGTCGAGCCGCCCCTCCGAAGAGATCAAGGTCGACGGCTCCTACTTTTTCAACACCGGCAGCGTCAGTCACGAGCTCAAGTTCGGAGCGCGCCTGCGCGAGGTCGAGAGCGACAGCATCTTTACATGGCCGAACGACAACGCCTGGGCCATCAACATCGGCAACGGCTTCAACGGCTCAGTGCTGAACACCCAGCGCGGGGCCTCGGCTCCGGCCACTCTCGACTACAACTCCTTCTGGGTTCAGGACACCATCTCATCCGGCAACCTGACGATCAACTCGGGTCTTCGCTACGACGCCCAGGACGGCGCGAACAACGCCGTCAGCGCGGAGGCGAACCCCTGGTTCCCGAACCTGCATCCGGGACTCAGCTTCGACGGCGAGGACGCACCGTTCAAGTGGAGCTCTCTGTCGCCCCGCGTCGGAATCACCTACGCACTCGGCAAAGAACGCGACACGCTCCTGCGCGCGAGCTTCTCGCAGTTTGCCGAGCAGCTGCAGGTCACCGACGTCACTCGGTCGAACCCGGCGGGCGCGTCCTACCTGACGCTCCTCTGGTACGACACGGACGGTTCGGGTGACTTCAACGGTTCGCAACTGGCCGGCAACGGGCCCGACGAGGTGGTCATCATCGGCACTTCGGGCTTCAGCCTCGCTGACCCGACCGCCCTCGTGAGCCCCAACGTCACCGACACCGGCCTCGACCCCGAGCTCACGACTGAGCTGCTCCTGGGTGTCGAGCACGCACTCCTCCCAGAGTTCGTCATCGGCGCGCAGGTCACCCTGCGCAACATCTCCGACATCAAGGAGACGGTTGCGTTCGTCTCCGACGCCACCGGCGCCATCCGGTTGGAGCAGAGCAGCGACTACGTGCCAGACGGCGCGGTTCGTACTGGCACGCTTCCCAACGGGCAGTCGTACAGCGTTCAGCCGTACAGTCTCGCCTCGGGCCTCGGCTACACCGGCGGCTCACTCCTTCGCAACGGTGACCGAGAGCGCGACTACCTCGGCTTCAACATCAACTTCACCAAGCGGCTCTCCAACCAGTGGATGCTCCGCGGCTACGTTCAGACCGGCGAAACCGAGTGGGACGTGCCCGCCAGCTTCCTGGCCAACCAGAGCCCGAACATCTGTGAAGACAGCGCGACGTTCGGCTGTCAGGGTGCCAGCGGAGGTTCGATCGACGGCGGCATCTACGCACAGCAGGCCGCGGGTTCAGGCGCCAAGGCCGATGTCTGGATTCAGAGCGGTTGGCAGTACAACGTCAACGGCATGTACCAGGTCGCTCCGGATCGCCCCTGGGGTTTCAACGTGGCCGCCAACATCTTCGGCCGCGAAGGCTACCCCCTGCCCTACTTCCTCGACATCTCCACGTCGGACGGGCAGCCGCGCGACATCTTGGCGGTGAATGAGATCGACGACATCCGCGTCGACGACATCTTCACCGTCGACCTCCGCCTCGATAAGGAATTCGCGGCAAGCGGCAACGTCAGCTTCACGGTTGGCGCCGACGTCTTCAACCTTCTCAACGACAACTACACCATGCAGCGCGAACGCGGTTTGAGCCGTGGCTCGGCGGACTTCCTCCGGGAGACGCTCAGCCCGCGCATCTGGCGCATGAGTGCGCGACTCAACTGGAAGTAGTTTCTCAGCCGTTCCTTCCTGAGACTCTTCCAATGCCGGGGGCCCGCCAAGCCCCCGGCCTTTCTTCTTCTGTTCTTGCGTCGACGCGGGCCCGCGGTCGGATCAGGACCCCGGCAGCTCGATGATGTTGCTCGTCCGGCAGTTGCTGAGGTCGAGCACCTGGAGGCTCTTGCCGCACAGACCGGCCGGCACGGTTCGATCCAACTCGGTGCCGCCGTTCACGTTGGTGCCGACCGGGGTGAAGGTGCGCGCGTTCTCGAGACCGAGCACCGCCCCCGCGCAAGCCCCGCCACCCAAGACGGTCTCACCCGGTCCGTCTCCAATCGCCACCATCACGCGACCGTTCGCGCCGGCATGGGCGATGGTGAGCGAGACCTGTCCGGGACAGACACCGTGCACCGCCAGGAAAGACTCCTCTTTCACGGTGTAGGTGTAGAGCGTCCCGGACTCGACTCCGTTCTCGTCGAGATCGCGATCCGCGCCGATGATGAGGTCGTCGCCATCCATCGCCAGCGAGTAGCCGTAGCGATCACGCTCTTCGGAGTCGGGGTCGCTGGTCTTGTAGACGAAGCCCCAGGTGCCGTCTCCACCCTGATCCCGCCGGTAGAGGTAGTTCGCTCCGCTCGAGACGGCAAAGTCGTCGTCTCCCGGCGCCGCCACCGAGATGATGTTGTTCTTGTTCATCAGACAACGTCCGAAAAACGCGATCGGACCGGCGTCGAAGGGCGCCAGCTTGGCGGTCTCGAGCCAGGCGCCGGTCGTCGACTCGAGCTCGAACACGTAAGCGGCTCCCGCCCGATCGGCCACGTCACTGTCGTGCGACGCACCGATCACGATCGTGTCGTCCCAGATCGAGGCCGCGATGCCAAAGTGGTCGGCAATGTCGACATCACCCGAAATCAGGTTGCCGGTCTCCGCCCACGTTCCGGCGCCGTCGTCTTCGAAGACATAGGCCCGACCCCGGCGCTCGTCCTTGAGGTAGGCACCGGTCACCAGGCGTCCGCCCGAGGCGCGCAACGCCATCGAGAATCCGAACTGGTCGCCGCCGATGGCGTCCGAGCCCTCGAGTCGAGCGACCTCCTCGAAGTCACCTCCCGGCACCCGCTCGTAGATGTAGACAAAGCCGGCGACGCCCCCCTTCTGCTGTTTGCCGAGTGAGGCGACCGCGAGCTGTAGACCGTCGTCGCTCAGATCCACCTCCCACCCGAACTCGGTACCTGAGGAGTCGGGCGGCGCGAGCAGCTTCTGTAGCAACCCCCAGTCATCCGGGCCACCGAGATCTCGCTCGTAGACGTAGACCGCTCGCTTGCGGTCCGTGCCGACGGCCACGATGTCGCCGCCGATCGCTACCGACTCGCCGTAGTAGTCGTGCTCTTCGCCGTCGAAGGCGAGCAGCTTGGCCGACTCGGCCCAGAGCCCGGTCTCGGGGTCTCGCTCCAGCACGTAGACGGAGCCACTGTCCTCGCCGTTCTCGTTGTCGTCCTCTCGGGCCGACGACACGAGCGTGTCTCCACTGATGTCGACCGACGACGAGAAGCTGTCGCGCTCCCCGGCATCCGACGGCGCCAGCTTGTGGAGTGTGTCGATTTCGAGTCCGCCGATTGGCGTCCTCGAGACTTCAGAGGCCTCCGTCGACACCACGGAAGAGACGAGCACCAGACAAACCCAGGCAACCCTTCGAGACGCACCCATAGCGCACTCCTTCGGCACAGCCGGCCAACCAAATTAGAGGAAAAGCTGTGCGAACCATAGCACACCATCCCCTCGAGCCGTGGGCGCACAGTGCGCGGGCTACGGACGGCTGTACGTCAGACGTTCGACCGCCCGGGTTTCGAGTTCCATCACATAGAGCTCTCGATGTCCGTCACGAGTCGAAGTAAAAAGCAGCCTCCGACCGTCCGGTGACCACCGAGGCGAGAAGGCGCTCTCCTCGTAGAACGCTTCGTCCGTCTGGCCGCTGCCGTCGCCGTTCATCATGAACAGTCCCCGGTGGCCGCTTCGGTTGTAGATGATCCGCTGACCGTCAGGAGACATCGTCGAATCGTAGTCCTCATAGCGAGGGTTAGCGGTCAAGTTCAGGTAGGGGCCGCCCTCGCTCGCGACACAGTGGATGTCCCAACCGCCGTCGCGAATCGCCGCCGTCGGATGACGGTCTTTGTGGGTGTCGAAGCAGAGACGCTCACCGCCGGGCGAAACGACCAGGTTGTAGTGGTTCCTTCTGCCGTGGGTGAGGCGCTTGAGACCTCGCCCGTCGGGATCGATCCGAAAGACCTCGAGCCACCCGTTGGATCGGTCTGAAAGGAACGCGACCCAGCCCTCCGGGTGAAACCGTGGATAGACGTTGTTCGAGCTCGGTCGCCCCGGATCCTCTTCGAGGTGGGAGTCGAGGGTCAGCTGCTGGAGGTTCTCGCCATCGACATCGATCAGGTAGAGCTGATTTCGGCTGGGCGTCGTGATCCAACCATCGCGACGCGCGCTGAACACCAAGGTCTGCCCGTCGGGTGAGAAGGCGGGAAAGGCGTCGGCCCAAGGGTTGTGGGTCAATCGCCTCTGCTCCGTGCCGTCGGACTTCATGACGTAGATCTCGAAGTTCCCGTCACGAGTCGAATGGAAGGCGATGTGTGAACCATCGGGCGACCACTCCCCAAAATCGCTGATTCCTAGCCAGCGGTCGTCGGTTCGGTCGGCGGCAGCGATCGGAAGCGTAACGAGCAGGGACAGGCAGACAGTCGAAGCGAAGCGTTTCACCCACGCAGCCTAGGCACCCCCGCGTCGCCTCTCAATCGGCGCTCCGCGAGTTGCCGCGGGACGCAGCGGCCGGCATGTCCTGCGCAGCCGATGGAGCGCGCGCTCCCCGTCTGTACGTCTACTGACCGCCAACCACTCTCTCGAGAGCGCTGCACCTCGTCGAGACGTACCGCCGCGAACTCCAGTGCCAGCGACCATCCGCCGGGCGACCAGAACGGCAAGCTTCTGAATCGATCTCGAGACCGCCGATCGGTGTTCTCGGAGACTTTCAAGGCTTTCCCAAGACGTGGTCAAGAGACGAAGGCACGCGAAGCCCAGTCGCGGCGCGAGACGCAGCCATGGAGGCCCCTTCGACACGGCCGCCCTACAAGAGACGAACGAGAATTCGCCCCGCTTCAAGACACAGGCCGTGCATCCCTCCTATAAAAAACTCTCAGCACCTCGTCACGCGCTACCGGCCTAGACTGAGGCCTGCAACGGACACCCCCGAATGACTACCGAGCGCCACATCGACGGCTTCTTCTACGGCCTGTTCATGGACGAAGACATCCTTCGCGACGCCGGAGTCGAGCCGACCGCCCTTCGAGCCGGCTTCGTGGACGGGTTCGCGCTACGCATCGGCAAACGGGCGACGCTCGTCCCCACAGCCGGAGCGCGCGCCTACGGCATGCTCATCGCCCTCAGACACCGCGAGTTGGACCTCCTCTACTCAGCCCCAGGGCTAGAGCGCTACGCAGCCGAAGCTGTCCTAGCGTGCACGCTCGCGGGTGAATCGGTCCCGGCGCTTTGCTACAACCTCCGCGAGGTGCCGTCGCCCGACGAGCACAACCCCGACTACGCGTCGAAGCTGCGAGCCGTGTTGCGCGAGCTCGGTTTTCCGCGCGAGTACGTCGACTCCGTCTCTTGAAGCGTCCTCCGCGTCGCCGGCGCGGCTCGATGCCGTCGACGATGTGAGTCGCGTGCTAGCGGGAGTCAGTCCGCGGCAGACCGGCCTCTTCCAGCTGGCCACGGTGCCGATCGATGTGAAACCGCACGAACTGAAACGCCTGCCGGAGGGTGAACGGCCCCGAGATCGGGTGCGCGTAGCAGAGCGCGTCGAGCTCGTCCTCTCGCACGAGACGCGCGAAGTCCCCGACCACTGACGCGTTGTTCTGGAAGCGAACCCGCCAGTAGGCGCTCGGCTCTCCCAACTGCGGTACGGCCAAGGGCGGCGCTTCGACCGTCTCCTCCCAAGTTCGTTCCACAACCTCCTCGATCGTGAGCCCCGGCGTAGAGCTCGTCAGGGCCTCACCGGAACGACGAAAGTCGTCCACCGCCTTGTACATCCGCCACAGCGTAGCCTCCTCCGCCCGCACCAGATGCTCGAGGTACTGGGTCGGCGACCAGCGACCCTCGCCGATCGGTACCGCCATGTCGCTGGGGCCGATGGACTCGACAAGAGCGACCAGCGCCGCTCGGGCTCGCTCGATGTCCTGTACGAGCGCGGAGGTCGACTCGTTCATTCCACGATCGCCTCTTCTGTGGCCGTCTTCTTCAGGAGAAAACTATGGAGCGGGAGACGGGAATCGAACCCGCGACCAACGGCTTGGAAGGCCGAGACTCTACCACTGAGTTACTCCCGCTTTTTGGCGCTACGTAGGCGCCGCGTCTGGAAAAGAAATGGTGGAGGTGGATGGATTCGAACCACCGTAGGGCTTAGCCCGACAGATTTACAGTCTGTTGCCTTTGACCGCTCGGCCACACCTCCACGAGGCACTGTCGAAAACCAGGTAGGTTCCCGCGAGCGCCGCGCAGTCTAGCAGATCAAGGGTCCGTCCGCAGCTCCGACCCCAGCGGTCGACGAGGGCAAAGTTCACGATTTCATCCCGACCGATCCGTGCCGCCTCGGGCGACGGATGATTAAGATGTAGCGTACTCGGAGGCCCTTCTATGCGAACCGCACTCTTGCTCGTCTTGACCGCCGCTCTGCTGACGCCGAACCCTGCGTCGGCCAACGATCCCAAGGACTTCCTCCGCCTCCTCGGCGGTGAGACGGCTGACCGTGAGGCGGCGCTCGGTCGTATTCGAGCGGATTGGCATCCAGGCTCTTCGGTGATGCTGCTCGAGGTGCTCAATTTTGTGCGCGATCCGCGCATCTCTCGACAGGCGCTCGACCTGCTCGAGTCGAAAACCAGCCAGGAGTTCGGCTTCGACGTCAAGAGCTGGTACGAGTATCTGTGGTCGCAGGAGGAGAATCCGCATCCGCAGTACGCCGAGTTCAAGAGCCTCCTCTACCGCATCATCGACCCGAAGTTCGCCGGCTACTTCTCGCAGGACCGAAAGCTGCGCATCCGACTCGACGAGGTTCGCTGGGGCGGCGTCACGCAAGACGGCATCCCACCCCTGCGCTCTCCCAAGATGATCTCCGCCAAGGAGGCGAAGTATCTCGACGACTCGAACATCGTCTTCGCGATCGAGGTCGAAGGCGATGCCCGGGCGTACCCAAAACGAATTCTCGCCTGGCACGAGATGTTCGTCGACGAGGTCGGCGGCGTTCCGGTCGCTGGCGTCTACTGCACGCTGTGCGGCACGGTGATCCTTTTCGACACCGAAGTCGACGGAGTCAACCACGCGTTCGGCACGAGCGGCTTCCTCTATCGCTCGAACAAACTGATGTACGACGCCGCCACACAATCGCTCTGGTACTCGATCTGGGGCGAGCCGGTGATCGGCCCACTGGCCGACAGCGGCATCCAACTGAATCGTCGGAGCGTCGTCACAACCACCTGGGGGGAATGGCGCAAGCGTCACCCAAAGACCCAGGTACTTTCGCTCGACACCGGGCACGAGCGCGACTATGGCGAGGGCGTCGCCTACAACTCGTACTTCGCCACCGACGAGCTGATGTTCAACACGCCGTTCCGCGACTCCCGACTCAAGAACAAGGACGAAGTGCTCGGCTTGGTCTTCCCAGAGACTCCTCAGGAGACCCTGGCCATCTCACAGGCCTTTCTCGTCGAAACACCCGTCTACCACGACGCCATCGGCCCGCTCGACTTCGTCGTCCTGACCGATCGTTCCGGAGGGAACCGCGTGTACGCGACCGAGGGTCTACGTTTCGCGAAGTGGGACCAGAAGGAGACGGTGACCGACTCCACCGGCGCCAGGTGGAAGCTGACCGAGAGCGCACTCGAAGGGCCCGAGGGACAGACCCTCACCCGCCTGCCCTCGCAACGCGTCTTCTGGTTCGGCTGGCTCGGCTCCTATCCGCAGACACGGTTGGTTCGGCTTCCGCCCGCAGACACGGTGGGTCAGATCAACGACTAGGGAACGCAGGTCAACTCGCAGACGAGCGCACGCTCCGCGCAGAGCAGAACGTCGAGCTCGAACTTGAGGGTGCAGAGCGCCTCCCGCGCTCTGGCCTGCCGCTCGGAAAGGACTCAGTTTGCGACGCCGAGGACCGTCTGCTGTAGCCGATCCGTCGGGCCGTAGGTCAGCCCCTCGTCGGCGCAGCTCCAGCTGTGCGTGGCGCTCGGCTGGAATTGGACCTGCTGCGAAGTGGTGCGGTTCAGACAACGCACCCGAAGACCGCTGACGCCGATCGCCGTAGCACCGAAGTCCGCCTCGCTCGAGCGACCGCCGATGTCGAGGCGGACGTCGTCGCCCGGGTTGACCGTCAGGCCCGCGCCTTCGCAGTCGAAGCTCCCCTCTGGCTGAGCGATCAGGACCGTCTGGCCGGTCGTCACGTTCTTGCAGGTGACCCGCTGCACTCGAAGGCCGATCGGAGAACCGCCCGTCGGCGCCGCTCCAAACTCGACCGACCCGCTGTCACATGAAGCGTCGCGCAGAAACTCGCGCTGGTCGCCGAGGAGGCCGCACGCTCCGGCGTTGTCGATTGCCGACGAACCGACAACCAGGGCATGGGTCCTGGTGGGACCGCCGTTGTCAGCCAGCGTCGGATCGAGGCCGGAGAGGAACCCTGACACCCCACAACTGCCGTCGTTGTCGACGTTGCCGCCGTCGTCGTGCACGAAGTAGACGCCGCAGTTGCCGCCGTAGTTGCCACCATCGTTGTAGCCGAGCGCGCTACCCACGAGCGTGGGCGCGTTGCCGAAGCTGCCGTAGTTGCTGATTCCACCGCCGCCGAAAGGTGCGGTGTTCGCCGCGATGGTGCTGCTGACCAGGGTCAGGTCCGCCCCATAGCCGCTAAAGACCGCGCCCCCATAAACTCCCGCGAAGTTGCCCGAGAAGGTCGAGTTGGTGCCCGAGACCATCGCGTTGTAGGAGCCGATTCCACCTCCCCGACCGCTCGCGTAGTTGGCCTCGACGGTGCTGTCGAAGAGAGCGACGGTGCCGAAGTTGCCGAAGATGGCACCACCGTTACGTGCGGAGTTGTCCCGAACCGTCGTATTGACAAGTCGCACTGTGCCGTAGTCCGAGTAGACGGCGCCGCCGGCAGGACCATAGAAGCTGCCGTGGCTGGTCGCCACTCCGCCACTCACCGTCACGGAGCTCAGCGTCAAGACTCCCCCGAACTCGACGACAAAGTGGCGGAAGCCTGGCGCCGTCGCAGGTCGGGAGATCTCGAATCCGCCACCGTCGATCTGGATGTTCGAGGTCACCGATGGTGTGCCGGTGTCGCCGAAGCTCGTGTCCTCGACCGTGGTCAGCTCGATGTCACCCGTGAGCTGCAACACATCGTTGCCGGAACCGCCAGGCGGACAGAGACCGCCCGCGTCGTCGTCGTTGTTTGCGGCGGCAATCGCGTCGATCAACGTACAGGTCGCGTTGACCTCGATGTTGGCTGCTGTTGCCGGAAGTTGCAGAACCAGCACCAGGCCAAGTCCCAAGAGGCGAAGTCGTCTCATTCCTGCTCCCATCGATCAAATGAACTCCAGAGAATCGCGAGCGTCTGACTAGTAGGCCAGGGTCGCTCTATCGATACATGCACATGCAGCGATAACCTCTGAGGATTGAACTCAGCGGGCCCGCCGAGGCGAGCCAACTCAATCCGCAACGCCGAGAACCGTCTGCTGCAACCGATCGCTCGGACCGTAGGTCAGCCCCTCGTCGAGACAGCTCCAGCTCTGCGTGCCGCTCGGCTGGAACTGCACCTGCTGCGAGGTCGTGCGGTTAAGGCAACGTACTCGAAGCTGGCTGATGCCGATGGCGGTAGCGCCGGTATCCGTGTCGATCGAGCGACCGCCGATGTCCAAGCGAACGTTGTCGCCCGCGCTCACTGTGAGGCCCGCGTCCTCGCAGTTGAAGCTGCCCTGCGGTTGAGCGATCGTCACCGTCTGGCCGGTCGTCACGTTCTTGCAGGTGACGCGTTGCACCTGCAGACCGATCGGCGCGCCACCCATGGGAGCCGCACCGAACTCGACCGAGCCGCTGTCGCAGAGAGCGTCGCGCGCGAAGCCGCGCTGATCGCCGGGAATCCCACAAGGGCCGGCATCGTCTATCGCCGATGACCCGGCAAGGAGTGCGTGCGTCTTGGTTGGACCGCCGTTGTCCGCCAGCACGGGGTCGAGTCCGGAGAGTACGCCGGACACGCCGCAGGTGCCGTCGTTGTCGACATTGCCACCGTTGTCGATAGCGAAGTAGATGCCGCAGTTGCCGCCGAGGTTGTAGCCGAACGCGGTTCCGGTCAGATGCGGGCTGACGCCAAAGCTACCGTAGTCGCTCACCCCGCCGCCGATCGGTGCTTCATTGGCGGCGATCGTTGTATTCACGAGCGTCAAGCTCGACGCGTAACCTGGCTTGATGGCACCACCATAGATGCCAGCGGTGTTCTTGGAGAAGGTCGAGTTCGTACCGGAGATCAGCGCCTGGTAGGAGCTGATCGCGCCGCCCACTTCGATCGCGTAGTTCGAGTAGAAGGTGCTGTCGAGCGAGATCACGGAGCCGAAGTTGCCGAACACCGCGCCTCCGGACTCGGCGGTGTTGTGCTTCGCAGTGGCGTTGAGCAGCCGGACCGTACCGTAGTCCGAATAAACTGCACCGCCCGCCGCACCGTAGAAGCCAGAGTAGTTGTTCGCCACACCGCCGCTCAAGGTGACTGATGAGAGCGTCAGCTCGCCGCCGGGATCAACCAGAAAGAGCCGGAAGTCCGGGGCTCCCGCAGCCCGCGAAATTTCGAAGCCGTCTCCGTCGATCCGGATGTTCGTGGACACCGCTGGTGTGCCCGTGTCTCCAACCGTCGTGTTCTGAATCGCGGTGAGTTCTACGTCGCTAGTCAACTCGAGAACGTCGGCTCCAGAGCCGCCAGGAGGACAGAGGCCCCCGGCATCGTCGTCGTTGTTCGCCGCCTCGATCGCGTCGACCAGAGTACAGGTCGCGTTGACTTCGATGTTGGCGGCTGTTGCCGGCAGGTGCAGAGCCAGCAGAAGAACGAACCCCAGCGTTCGGAATCGATTCATCTCTTCCTCCCCCGATCCTAGAAAAGAGCACACTAGCGGACGATCGTTTTTGAGTGTACTGGACCGGCCAGGGCTTTACATCGACACGTGCGCATAGGCTCACGCGCCGATCGATATGGCAGACTGGGTTCGTCCAACCCAGTAAGTCAGCCCCTCAACGCGAGCATCGCGCGCGTCAGGTAGCCCTCGAGGCCGACCGGCGCAATCGGAGGAACCATGCAGAGAATTGAGCGCTGGAGCCTGCTGTTCAACCTACTGAGCGCACTCAAGTACCCACTCGTCTTTGCGCTCATCCAGGTCTACCTCCCGGCAACGGCGCTCGAGTCGGTTCCCGGGCACGGCCTCCTGGGGGGCATGTTCGCGGATCTGATCGCTCCGCACGTCTTCTTCACGACGCTCTGGTTCTTCGCCGTCGCCTGGAGCCTGATGTTTGGGACCGGCCTTTTGCTCGATCGGGTCGAAACCCAACCCGGGAGGCCTATCTCGAAGGCGGCTCAGCGCTTTTTCAGCGTGCCCGTCTCAGCCAGCCAGTTCTGGGCTTTCACGGCAATCGGCGGTGCGGGGACGGTCATCGTGTTGATCTGTGCACGCGACCTCTGGATGGCGACAGTCGCCGCCATCGCCGGCGTCACCGTCTGCTACCTGCTGATGATTCTCCTCTGTACCCCCGCGCGCCTGGCCGACCCGGACTTCGCGCCTCTACCCAATTTCATCGGCACCGGCTGGTTCTGGGATCGCCTCGACGGCACGCGACTCGCCAAGCTCGGTGCCGCGCTTCGGCGCGGCGTCTCGCAGCTCTTTCATCGGCTCGTGATCCTGCGACCGCTTCTCGAGGACACCCCGCGCGGACCCCGACTGCCATCCACACGGTACTTCGCGCTGACCAACTTTGTCGGCCTCCTGCTGATCATCTTCGCCATCGGCCGGTACTACTGGCCGCCCGACGCCCGCCCCCACTTCCCGCCCGCAGCCGCCTTCCTCTACCTGTTGATCGGTCTATCGATCTGGGTGCTGCTAAGCCTGGCTCGGCAGCTCGCTCGGATACGCATCTCGCCACTCGTCGTCATCCTGCTCCTGATCATCGTCTCGTGGCGCGTGCTCGGCACCGACCACTACTACCGAGTCTCGAGAGAGGCCGCTCCCTCCGATCGGCTGACGCCCACCGAGATGGTCTCGGGCGATGCGCAATCTCCGAATCTGGTCGTGATCGCCTCGGCCGGCGGCGGCATCTTGGCGTCGAGTTGGACAACGCTCGTCCTCCAGCGGCTGATCGAGGCGCGGCCAGAGTTGGCCGGCGAGATCCGACTCGTCAGCGGCATTTCCGGCGGCTCGGTGGGCGCCGCCCACTACGTCGCGGCTCGACTCGCAGAGCCGAACACAAGTCTCGCCTTGCAACGCGCCTACGACAATTCGGTCCGATCGAGCTTGGCAGAGACCGCCTACGGGCTATCGATGCTCGACTTCTGGCGACTCCTGACCGGCGGCTGGACCCGCACCGTTCGGGAGTGGGATCGGGTGAGGCTCCAGGAGGACGCCTGGTGCCGGATCGCCGGCGACGACGGCGTTTGCACCGACCCGCACCCCCTCGCGACCCTGCGCGAACCGATCCGCGCGGGACGGATTCCCGCGGTGATCCTGGGAGCGACCGTCATGGAGACCGGCCGTCGCGTGATGATCACACCGCTCGACTTCGAGCGCCGAGCCGGTACGGAGCGTGAGGTGACACTTCCCGGCGGGCGCGCGCCGACCCTGTCGGAGTACCTCTTCGGCGAAGGTGACGCCGAAGCGAACGTCGACCTCTGGACCGGCGCTCGACTGTCGGCCACGTTCGCCTACGTGAGTCCCGCGGCGAGTGCGCAGATAGAGGTCGACGGCAAGGCGGTCGACGCCGAGGGCCAACAGGCTCATCACCTCCTCGACGGCGGCTACTACGAGAACTTCGGCGTCACCTCGGCCCTCGATTGGATGCAGGAGGCGCTCGAGGCCAGGCTCTCCGGTACCGCCAGATTCGACAAGCTACTCTTGGTTCGCTTGAACGCCTTCAGCTGGACGTCGCCGCTCGATGCGGACGCCAAGCGCGGCTCTCTGGCGGCGCTCCTCGGACCGGCGCTCGGTCTCGCCGCCATCCGAAGTGGGGTCGCCTCGACTCGAAATCAGTTCGAGATCGAGCGCTTCATCGAGGGGTGGAACGATCGTCTGGGCAGCAGAGTTGTCGCCGAGGTGGAGTTCCGCCCGCCCCCGATCGGTGAGGGCGAGAAGCGCATCGAACCGCTCTCCTGGCATCTCACCGAGAAGCAGAAACGCGAGCAGCGAGAGATTTGGCCGAAAGATCTGTGCTCTGAAGGCCTCATCCAGCAAGCTTGGCAGACGGCCATGGTGCACCTCGGAGCAGACTGCGAGGGGGCCGACCGGCCGCGGGCTCCGGTTCCCGAGGCGCCGGTCGACTAGTAGGCCATTCGAAGCCCAAACTCGACCATCTCGCCACGCTTGTCGTGAGCGAGGTGGTAGATCAGATAGAACGACCGGAGCTCGTCTCGATAGGTGAGCTTCGCGGTGGCGTCCTCGCCGTTGAGATCGTGGGTGAAGCGGAGGTTCACCGCCGACCAGAACGGTGAGGCGATCCCGTCGAGGCCCAGCTTGAAGCCGGCCGAAGAGACCTCGCCCACCTCGAAGCGAGGCGAAACGTCCAGACCGAGGCGATGCCGCTCGGGCTTCGACTCTCCCGGCTCTCGCCCAGCCATCTTCGCGCGGAACTTGTCGCGCCGTTCGATCAGGCGCATTTTGCGCTGGATCCGTTTGTGGGTAAGCCGCAGTACGGTACCGAGCACGATGTCCTCGAGCACCTCTTCGCGATCGGCCATCTCGGAGATGCTCGGCGTGTAGTCGTGCCGGTAGTGCTCGAGCTCGAGACGAGCCGCCTGGAATCGATGCCACCGGTCGAAGCCGAGCAGATCCTCGGCGCTCAGTCGCTCCCACTTGAGGCTCTCGACCTCCACTCGCGGCTCCTCGTCCAAGTTCCACGAGCTCGGGTCCCAGGCCTGCGCGCGTGCCGAGCTGGCGACGAGCAAAAGCAGCACGCCGGCGAAGAGCGCGAGCCGCGAGTCGACGCCGAGTGGCGCACCACCACCCGCCGCGTAACTGCCTGCCGGTCTCCGTGCTCTCGCCAGAATCTGCACCCTCCGTCCAGTGAACCGTGGTTGCAGCGGTGTGTCGCTTGGTGGAGCGATTCTACACAACGCCCGGCACTGGACATCACCAGGGGACGCTTAGCGATATCGACATTCATCTATCTGGGAAATACCTATAATCACCTACATCGCTGAGTTCACTTCTCATGATCTGTTTCTTTTCTTTCTCTTGTCCGCCGGCGAGTCGACCCGCTCGTGCCGCCGACGGACGCTCTAGGGGTCGGCATGAAGGTTACGAAGATTTGGATGCTCCCCGGCATCGCGGCACTGGGGATCGCCGCGGTCGTCGGAGCCGCTGACGGACGAACCGAAGCGTCCGCAGCAGCGGCACTCCAGCACGCGACGGATCCGCGCGCCACTCGCCTCGCGGAGGCCTACGATCGGTGGCGCCTGGAACGAGGCGACCAGCTCGGCGGGGACGAGACTCGCGTTGGGGTCGGCTGGTTCCGCGGCATCTCGGCGACCCACTCAGCCGCTCGCGGCTCCGCGACGGTCGATCTCGCGAGCGGCCGTGTCGACGTCGACGTTCGCGGCATCGAACGCGCGGCATTGACGGACGTCTGGCTGATCGACCACCGGCCGGGAGGCACCAGCGGCGCCATGCCGGATACCGCCGACGCCTTCCGGTTGGTCGGCACCCTCGAGCGTAACGGCGATCGCTCTTCGCTCAGTGTCGAGCTCGGTGAAGATGCGTTCCGCGACTTCGACGTCGATCAGATCGTCGTCGCGCTCGGAGGTCGAGGCCCGATCGACGGCGGTGTCCTCTACGGCTCGCCGTCGCTCTTCGACCGTCTCCATCGGGTCAGCCGCCGTATCGAGCGTGGCTGGGCACCGATCGCCGGGGCTCCCAGAGGTTCGGGCATGCTGGCGAGCTTCCCGGGGACAAACGTCGAGACGCAACGCTCACCGGAGGCGCTCGTACTCTTCGAGTCGCTTCTCAGGGAGGGAGAGGGCCTCTTCAACGACGAGGACTTCAACGGCAACGGCCGCACCTGCGCCACCTGCCATCCCGCCGAGAACAACTTCACGATCGACCGGGAGTTCATCGCAACCCTGGCGGATGACGACCCGCTCTTCGTCGCCGAGTTCATGGACGAGCTGAACCACGACCTCAACGGCGGGCTCTTCTTCGAAAACCCGGTCCTGCTGCGCGAGCACGGCCTGATCGTGGTCAACGCCGACGGTTTCGACGACCTCACCCAGCAGTACGTGCTTCGATCGGTGAACCACATCTTCGCGCTCGCGCGCACGATGAGCCCAGCGGCCACCAACTGCGTGGAGGACCTGCCGACTCACGCCCTCGGTTGGGCGGGCGACGGCTCCACGGGCGGCGGCTCGCTCCGCGAGTTTGCGATCGGCGCGATCATCCAGCACAACACCCGGTCGATGGCCCGACTTCAGAACATCGACTTCCGGCTCCCCCTCGAAACCGAGCTCGACGCGCTGGAGGCGTTCCAGCTCTCCCTGGGTCGCCGCGGGGAAGCGCGCCTGTCGCTCATGAACTTCACCAACCCGGACGTGATCGCCGGACGCGACCTGTTCAACAGTGAGCAGGCGCAATGTTCGGTCTGCCACGAGAACGCCGGTGCGATGCGGCGTATCCCGGGCGCCGTGCGCAACTCGAACTTCGACATCGGGATTTTCAACGTCCCGCACCCGGCGGACGGGCTGGGCGAAACGATGCCCTTTGACGACGGCTTCGGGAGCGACCCGATCCACCCGCACTGCGCCAACACCTTCAACACGCCTTCGCTCATCGAGGCGGCCGACACCGCGCCGTTCGAGCACGACAACACCTTCGAAACGCTCGAGGAGGCCATCGCCCACTACGCGACCGACGCCTTCAACGAACAGTCCTCGGCCGGGCGGAGCCTCACAGGAGACATCGAGCTGAGCGAAGACGAGGTCAACCAACTGGGCGCCCTCCTGCGCGTGCTGAACGCTCTGCAAAACGTCGATGAAGCCCGGCGCTGTGGCCAGCGCGCGAGCGCTGGGGGGCTTCCGCGCTCAGACCGCGTACTTCCCGTGTGCATCGCGGACACCCAGGACGCAATCGACGTGCTGACGGAGGGCCCGCTTGGCGAGCTGCATCCGGTCGCCGTCTCCTTCCTCGAGGCGAGCCTCGTGCTCCTCCTGGAAGCGAGCGCGGCCGAGACGATCGAGGAGCGAGACGCGGCGCTCGTCGCCGCAGCTCAGGAGCTGGCGACGGTGCGGGTTGACATGGTCGACTAGACCGAACGAGCTGTCTGGGTCGCCCAACCCGCCCAGCCCGGCGCTGAGCCGGCGCGCCGAGGTCTCTCCAGATCGGAAGGTGCCAGGCCAGCCAACCGCCCGGCTAGGCATATTGCCGAGCGCGTATACGCCGAACGCACGCGGATGCAATTCCGTCCGACAGCTCTTTACAGTTTGTCGCTTCTCCCGTCGAAGCCGGGGGGGCAGGCCGTCTCGATGCACTACGTCGAGAAGACGCTCTAGCAATGAGTCGCTCTGACGAACCCACTTCCCTATAACCTAGCGCCACACCGAAGTGGCTCGTTCCAAGAGCGAGCCTTGAGAGAAAGGGTCCCGCATGTCCATCAGGAGCCTTGCGCTCATCGCGCTGCTCGTCGTCTCCCCCGCCGCCCCCGCGGCGGCTACCGACACCGTCGAGCCATCACTCCTCGGCGCCAACAAGTGGCGGTTCGTGGGCCCCTACCGGGGCGGGCGAGTCACGACCGTGACCGGAGTTCCCGGCAACGATCAGCTCTACTACATGGGCGCCACCGGCGGCGGCCTCTGGAAGACCGAGAACGCGGGGCTCACCTGGGAGAACCTCTCCGACGGTCACTTCAATGTCGGCACGATCGGCGCCGTGGCCGTGGCGGAGTCGGATCCGAACGTGATCTACGTCGGTACCGGAGAGAAGTCGATCCGCGGCGTGACGACGAGTCACGGCGACGGCGTGTACAAGTCGACCGACGCCGGTGCGAGCTGGAAGCACATCGGTCTGCCCAAGGCCGGGCAGACCGCGCGCATCAAGATCCACCCGAAGAACGCGGATCTCGCCTACGTCGCGGTGCAGGGACAGATCTGGGGACCGAGCGAAGAGCGTGGGGTCTACCGCACGAGTGATGGTGGCGAGACGTGGGAGCAGGTGTTGAAGGTCGACGCGCAGACAGGAGCGACCGACCTGCGGATGGATCCGACCAACCCTCGAATCCTCTACGCCGCAATGTGGGAGCACGGGCGGAAGCCCTGGTACGTACTTTCGGGCGGCAAGAAGGGCGGCATATTCAAGTCGACCGACGGCGGCGACAACTGGAAGAAACTGAACAAAGGTCTGCCTGAGCTGATCGGCAAGATCGGTGTCGACGTCTCGGCCAGCAACCCGAGTCGTCTCTACGCAATCGTCGAAGCGATGTCGGGCAAAGGGGGTCTGTACCGGAGCGACGACGGCGGCGAGAGCTGGGAGCTCAAGAACGGCGATCGAATCCTCTGGACGCGCTCCTGGTACTACATGCACATCGCCGCCGACCCGGTCGACGACAACATCGTCTATGTGCTGAATGCGCCCTACATGAAGTCGATCGATGGCGGTGTCACCTTCGAAAAGAAGTCCACCCCGCACGGCGACCACCACGACCACTGGATCAACCCCGACGACAACCAGAACATGATCAACGCCAACGACGGCGGCGCGACGATCACGTTCGACGGCGGCGACTCGTGGTCGACGCTCTACAACCAGCCGACCGCGCAGTTCTATCGGGTCAACACCGACAACCAGTTCCCCTACCGGATCTACGGCGGCCAGCAGGACAACTCGACGGTCGCCATCTTGAGCCAGACCTACGACAGCGGCATCGGAGCGGACGACTTCTTCTCGGTCGGCGGTGGCGAAAGCGCCCACATCGCCTTCGACCCCGACAACCCGAGGCTGGTCTACGCCACGACGATCAACGGTACCCTGACCGAAATCGACGTCGAGACAAGGCGCCAGCGCGAGATCAAGCCGTACCCCGAGTTCGTCTTCGGCATGGAGTCGAAGGACCTCCGACACCGGGCGAACTGGAACGCGCCGGTCACCGCCTCGCCACAGGATCCGAGCGTCATCTACTACGGCACCCATAAGGTGCTCCGGACGAAGGACCGCGGCGTCACCTTCGAGGAGATCAGCGGTGATCTCACAAAAGACGAAGAGGACAAACAGGGATTGAACGGCGGCCCGATCACGGCCGAGAACGTCGGCGCCGAGTTCTACGGCACCCTGCTGACGATCACGGCTTCGCCGCATACCTACGGCACCGTCTGGGTCGGGAGCGACGACGGTCTGGTTCACGTCACGCGCGACGACGGGGAGAGCTGGGCAAACGTGACGCCGGCAGACCTCGGCGGCGCGATGATCAATGCAATCGACGTCAGCCCGCACGATCCGGGCACCGCCTACGTTGCAGTCGCCGGCTACAAGATGAACGACTTCAAGCCGTACATCTTCAAGCTGACCGACTACGGCGCCGAGGCGACCCGAATCGACGGCGATCTGCCCCAGGACAACTTCATTCGCGTGGTGCGAGAAGACCCGGAACGCCAGGGGCTCCTCTACGCGGGCGGCGAAGCCGGTATGTACACCTCCTTCGACGACGGCCAGAACTGGCAGTCGCTCGACCTGAATCTCCCGCCGGTTCCGATCACCGACCTCGCGATTCGACAGGGCGACCTCGTAGCGGCCACCCAGGGCCGCGGCTTTTGGGTTCTCGACGACCTCTCGTCGATCCGCCAGGCGGTCTCGGACCTCTCCGACAAGCCAGTTCATCTCTTCACGCCGGGGGCGGTCGAGATGGTCCGTGGCTGGGGCTGGGGACGTCCGTTCGAGGGCCTGAACCCGCCCCGCGGCGCAGTGCTCGACTATCACCTGGCCGATGAGCACGACGGTCCTCTGACGATCGAGATTCGCGACGCCGGCGGCGACGTCGTCCGCACCTACTCGAGCGAAGAGGGCGACTTCGAGCGCTGCATCGTGGGCAACATGGATCAGCGCCTCCCCTTCACCGTCCGCTATCCCAAGAAGAGAAAGGGCGCGAATCGATGGGTTTGGGACCTCCGGCGCGATGGCCTCAACTGCATCGACGACATCAAGATCTTCGAGGGCTTCGGCGGCGCCTACGTCCCGCCGGGCGCCTACATCGCAACGGTCAAGATCGGTGACGCGGAGGCCAGCACGGAGCTTACGCTCGTCGCCGACCGTCGGGTCGAGGCGACCGAGGCACAGTTCGACGAGGTCGAAAGGAACGTCTCCACCCTTGCCGGCATGCTCAACGAGATGCTCGACGGTCTCGCCGCGCTCCGCACGTCACGCGATCAGATCGAAGCGCTCCTGTCCGACTACCCCGACGCGGAAGACCTCCAGGCTGCCGGCTCGAGCGCGGTCGAGCGCCTCAGCACCTGGGAGCGCAAGGTGCTCCAGGTCGAGTTCGAGACCTACGAAGACGAGGACAACCTGCCGCCGAGGTTGGTCAAGCACGTGCGGCATCTCCTCGACGTCATCGACTGGGGCGGGCCCCCGGTCGCGGCGGGAGCGCTCGAGAGGCTGAGCGATCTTCAGGCCGAGTGGAGAGCTCTCGAGGCGGAGCTCGGTGAGATCGAGAGCTCCGACATCTCGGCAGTGAACGACTGGGCTCGGCGCGAGGCGGTACCCCACGTGGCGACGCGAGAGTGAGTCAAGAGAAGCCGCAGGCGGGCGTCCACTTCGCGGCGCTCTTGACGATCCTCCTGTGGAGCGGCACGGCGATCGCCAACAAGGTCGCCATCGAGCACATGGACGCCACGACCGCGGGCGTTCTACGCTCGATGCTGGCCGGAATCTTGGGAGCGGTCATCGCGCTCTCGGCGCGACTTCCGCTACCGACGACCTGGAGCGACCGCGGCCTCCTGCTCTTCTCGGGTCTCGCCAGCTTCGGCGTCTGGCCGGCAATGCTGAGCCTCGGCCTGGGTTGGACGACAGCGAACCACGCCGCGCTCATCATGGCCCTCTTGCCGGTGCTCACCGGCCTGCTCGGCTACCTGCTGGAGAGGCGACACCCGCGGCCCGGCTGGTGGGGGGGCGTCGCGATCGCCCTCGCCGGAACGGTTCTTCTGGTCTCCTACCGAAGCGGCGATCAACTGCTCGACGGCGGCACCGTCGCAGGCGATCTCGTCATCCTCTCGGGAACACTGATCTGCGCCCTCGGCTACATTGCTGGCGCCCGTCTGGCTCCGGTCATCGGCACCTGGGCGACAACCTTTTGGGGGCTCGCCGCGGCACTGCTCCTCCTGGTACCGACGTTCGTCTCCCTCGCCGATCGAACCGACTGGGGTTCGGTGGGGCCACAGGGTTGGGCGGGTATCGCCTATATGGCGATCCTGAGTTCCATCGTCGGCTACGCGGCGTGGTTCTGGGCACTCGGCCAGGGCGGGGTGTCGCGAATCGCGTCGTGGCAGTTTGTCCAGCCGGTTCTGACGCTGGGGTTCGCCGCGCTCCTGCTCGGCGAGAAGGTGAGCTCGCCGCTCGTTCTGTCGGCCATCGCGATCCTCACCGGGACCGCGGTAGCACAACGCTTCTCCCGCTAGCGCTAGCCCAGCGCTCCCCCAGCTGCACCCAGCAGCTCCGAACTCGGGTGGCTGACCCTGGCCGCACGAGAATTCCGTTCTACAGGTCAGAACGAGAATCACTTCGGAGGTGACCACAATGCAACGAGTCCTGTTCTCCCTTCTTTCGATATCCCTGCTCTTGACGTCCGCTCCGGCCGCGGCGGCTGAGCCCGCCGAGTTCTTGCCCGAGTCCGGAGCCTTGACCTGGCAAGTGAAGGTGCCGTTCGAGAGCGCCACGCTGAACATCCGCGGTCCCGGCGTCCTGGTGAAGCATCAGTTCGCCCCTGCACAGACCCTCCGAGTCGCACCAGTGACCGCCGACGGTCAACCCTTCCCAGACGGCAGGTACTTCTGGGAACTGAGCCTTCGGCCGGTCCTTTCTGGGCCGGCTCGTCAGGCGATCGAACAAGCGCAGGGTAGCGGCAGCGAAAGTGAGCGCGCCTATCTCCGATCCAGTGGGCTGTTGCCGGCCGCAGACCTGGGGGTCTCCGGCGGATTCAACTTGGTCGATGGAGCCCCGGTGGGGTCCGGCATCGAGCAAGCCCCGCCGTCTGGTCCTGGCACACTCGACGACGTCATCGACGACGACCTGATCGTCGAAGGCAACGTCTGCCTCGGCGGCATCAACTGCGTGAATGGCGAGTCGTTCGGCAACGACCAGATCAAGGTCAAGGACTTCCTGCTCGGCATCCTCTTCGAGGACACCAGCAGTGAACCCTTCCCCACCAACGACTGGCGAATCAAGGTCAACGACGGCAATAGCGAATTCTTCGCCATCGAAGACGTCGAGACCGAACGAATACCCTTCCGAATCCATCCTGGCGTCCGAGACGATGCCTTCGTCATCACGGGGAACATCAGCAGTGCCTCGGTTGGCATCGGCACGGCGGTCCCCTTGAGAACGATTCACTCCGTTGCGGGCGACTCGCCCTCCCTGCGGCTCGACCAGGACGGCAGCTCGGGCTTTGAGCCTCAAGTCTGGGACCTCCGCGGCAACGAAAGTCACTTCTTCATCACCGATGCGACCGCCCTCACCATACCGTTCGAGATCGAAACCGGCGCGCCCGACGCCAGTCTGCTCATCACCGAAGACGGCAACATCGGCCTCGGAACCGAGGCTCCAGAGGACACGCTCCACATCGCCGGCGGACTCGTTGTCGACGGCGACCTCCGGATCAGCTCGAGCGGCAAGCGTAAGGAAAACATCGAGCCCGTTGCCCACGCGGAGCTCCTGGAGACCGTCGCCGCACTCGAGCTTTTCCGCTGGAACTACAAGACCGACCCAAACAAGACGCGGCACCTCGGCCCGCTGGCCGAGGACTTCTACACCAGCTTCAACCTCGGGCACGACGAACGTCACGTCTCTCCGGGCGACGTGGCTGGGGTCGCTCTCGCGGCCGTCCAGGCACTCCAAGAAGAACTTCGGCAACGCGACCGAAAGCTCGACGAGCTCACGACCGTGCTCCGGGAGCTGCAACGAGAGATGCAGGTTCTTCGAGACACCCCTCCCAGCTGATCCGGCAGCTTCTCCTCCGAATCGGCAACCCACGGCTCGAGGGCAGGGCGGTCTTGGCGACCATCTCCTGCTCTCGGCCACTTTCTGTTGTTGGGGTTCTCGCTTGGCAGCGATCGCTCAGGCCACTGCCCCCCTGCGCAGATGACCCTCGAGGCGCACAGATTCCGTTCTACAGGTCAGCAATCAACAACTCACTCGGAGGTGACCACTATGCAGCGAATCCCCATCCTTGTTCTCTCGACATCCCTGCTCCTCGTATCCACCTCCCTGGCCGCCGGTGAACCGGCCGAGTTGTCCACCGAGGCGGGCGGCTTCACCTGGCACGTAAAGGTGCCGTTCGAAAGCGCTACCCTCACCCTTCGCGGTCCTGGGAACCTCTTCATTCGCCAAGAATTTGCACCCGCTCAGACACTCCGGCTCGACCCCCTCACCGCTGACGGGGGACCGCTCCGCGACGGCAGGTACGCCTGGGAACTGAACTTCCGGCCGGTCCTGTCGGGGCCGGCCCGCGAGGCGCTCCACCAGCTGCGCCGAACCGGCGACGACAGCGAGCGGGCACGCCTCCGGGCGAGTGGCTTGCTGCCAAGCGGCAACACGCAGGTTTCCGGTGGCTTTACCTTAAAGGACGGAGCGATCCAGGGCGCCGACCTCGAGGAAGCTCCGTCATCTAGTCCCGAGCCGCTAGACGACGTGGTGGCCACGGATTTGATTGTGCAGTCGAACCTCTGCGTCGGCAGCATCAACTGCACCGATGGCGAGACCTTTGGCTCGGACAACATCAAGCTCGAGGACAACCGACTCGGCATTCTCTTCGAAGACACGAGCGGCCAGGGTTTCCCAACCCACGACTGGCGTATTCTGGTCAACGACGGCATCGACAACTTCTTCGCCATCGAAGACGTCGAGACGAGCCGGACCCCCTTCCGCATCACCCCGAACACCAAGGCAGACGCCTTTGTCATCGCGGGAGACCCGGATGGCGGCGTCAGCAACACCCATGTCGGTCTTGGCACGGCGGTCCCGGAAGAGCCGATTCACGTGGTCAACGGCGACACGCCCGCACTTCGACTCGAGCAGGACGGGAGTCAGGGCTTCGAAGCCCAGACATGGGACCTCAAGGCCAACGAGCTTCGGCTGTACTTCTGGGATGCAACGGCTCAGGTGATCCCCTTCGAGATTCGCTCCGGCGCCCCGGAAGACAGCTTCTTCATGAGCGAAAGCGGAGACATCGGCATCGGTATGGACGAACCCGAAGACACCCTGCACATTGCCGGCGGACTCGTCGTCGACGGCGACCTGCGGATCAGCTCGAGCGGCAAGCGCAAGGAGAACATCGAGCCCGTCGCTCACGCTGAGCTCCTGGAAACGGTCGCGGCGCTCGAGCTCTTCCGCTGGAACTACAAGACCGACCCGAACAAGACCCGGCACCTCGGTCCGCTCGCCGAAGACTTCTACGCGAGCTTCCACCTCGGGCATGACGAACGTCACGTCTCTCCGGCCGATGTCGCAGGGGTTGCGCTCGCGGCAGTGCAGGCTCTTCAGGGCGAACTGGTTCTTCGCGACGCCTCGATGCGCGAACTGGAGAACGCTCTCGGTCGGCGCGACGAACGTCTCGACGAGTTGACCAGTCGTCTGGAAGAGCTCCAGCGCCAGGTCGATGCGCGCGCGAACAACCCGGCGCACTGAGAAGAGAACACGCGGGGCCATCGCACGACGCCCCCCTAGCGCCGTTGCCAGTCGAGTCGAGTCCTTCAGCACGGTGACTCCCACGCTCGGCTGGCGAGCGGCGCAACGTGTCATCCGCGGGGCGAAGAGCGACCTAGTCAGAGTGATGTCGAGTGCCGCGATCGCCGCGCGACACCGGAGGGACGGTAGACTCGTGGGCGTCCGCCAAGCCACTTCCGATGCCGGCGAGTGGTCGACCCACCCGACTCGCAAAGGCATTCGCCCCAGATCGATCTGAACGAGCCCGTGGACGGGGCGCCGGTCGATCGCCCTCATGGGAGATGACCCAGGTGCCACGAACTCTCTCGCTCGCCCTCTCGATCTCACTACTCATCCTGTCGAGCTCGCTGTCAGCCGCGGAGCCGGCCTCGCTCTCGGGCGAGTCCAGCGTCTTGAGTTGGCACGTGAACGTCCCGTTCGAACGCGCGACGCTGAGCCTTCGCGGCCCGGACGGTCTCTTCATCGCCCAAGAATTCTCCCCGGCACAGACACTTCGGTTCGCCCTCATGACTGCCGACGGCCAACCCCTTCCGGACGGCAGATACGCCTACGAGCTGGACTTGCTCCCGGTGCTCTCCGAGAGCGCCCGAAGCGCGCTCGAGGAGGTGCAGAGCACAGGCGACGCGGGAGACCGTGCCCACCTACGACGCAGTGGGCTGTTACCCAGTGGCGACTTGAGGATGTCGGGAGGCTTCGCGCTCATCGGCGGCGTCCTGCGGGGCTCTGGTCTCGAGGAGCACGAACCGAATCATCCCGAGCCGCAGGACGACGTGATCGCGGACGATGTCATCGTTCAGGGCAATCTCTGCGTGGGCGGCTTCGGGTGCACGAACGGTGAGGTCTTCGGGAGCGACGACCTGAAACTCGAGGACACGCGACTCGGAATCCTCTTCGAGGACTCCAGCAGCGCCAGCTTTCCCACGCACGACTGGAGAATCCTCGTCAACGACGGCCTGGACGAGTTCTTCGCCGTCGAAGATGTCGAGACGACCCGTATCCCCTTCCGCATCACGCCCGGTACCAAGAGTGACGCCTTCGTTATCGCAGGAGACGAGGCAGATTCTCGCAACACCGCGATCGGCATCGGCACGGCCACCCCCGCGCGGGCGATTCACGTCAAGACCAGCGACACACCCTCGCTTCGGCTCGAGCAGGATGGGAGTGGAGGCTTCTTGACACAGACTTGGGACATACGAGCCAACGAGAGCCGCTTTGTCATCGAAGACGTGAACGCACTGACCGTTCCGTTTCGGATCGACACCGGCGCTCCGGAGGACAGCTTCTTCATCACGGGAACCGGAGATGTCGGTATCGGCTTGTCACAGCCTGAGGAGAAACTGCACGTCGACGGTGGGCTGATCGTCGACGGTGACTTTCGGGTCGGCTCGAGCGCAAAGATCAAGCGCGACCTCGAGCCCGTCGTCAGTGCCGAACTGCTCGAGACTCTCGAAGAGATTGAACTCTTCCGCTGGAGCTACGAGGCCGACGCGAGCAGGGTGCGGCATCTCGGCCCCCTTGCTGAGGACTTCCATCGCAGCTTCGGCCTTGGACAGGACGGGCGCCACCTCTCACCGTCCGACGTCGCCGGCGTTGCGCTCGCCGCCGTCAAGGCACTCCAGGGTGAACTGCAACGGCGCGACGATTCGCTGCGCAGGCTCGAGGACACGCTCGACCGACGGGAGGCGCAGCTCGACAGGCTGAACGACGCACTCGAGGAGTTGCAGCAACAAGTCCGCGAGTTCCGGGCTGGCCCCTCTTGAGCAGGCTCCTTCTAACTGTTCCCCGCCATCTCGGAGCTTGTCGCAACGAGGCGAACGCTCGGGCCAAGGCCTTGCCTTTCCAGTGAGGTCAGCGCGCAGGCCATCCCTCACAGGTCGACGCAGCCACTCGCGAGGACTAAAGTCCCCGGCATGAAGACGATCGGCATCGCCGCGCACAGCTTCGAAGGCGGCGCTCTCTGTTTCCTGACCGCCTGTCGCGAAGGCGCAACTCACCTCGGCCCGCATCTCCACCCGACCATCGCAATGAGCGCTATCCCGATGGGGCTCAGCATGGCCGGTTGGGAGAACGACGACTACGACGCGGTGGCACCCCATCTGGCGGCCGGTGTGCAGCAGGTCGCCGACGCCGGCGCCGACTTCTACGTCTGTCCCGACAACACCGCTCACATCGTGCTCGAGAAGATCGCGAGTGAACTGCCCCTCCCCGGCCTCCACATCGCCGAGGTGGTCTGTCAGGAGATCGCGGTGAACGGCTGGAAGCGAGTCGGCCTTCTCGGCACCCGCTGGACCATGACCGGCCCGGTCTACGCTCGTGCACTCGAGCGGCGGGGAATGGAGCGACTCATTCCAGCCGAGGACGCCCGAGAGCCGTTGAACGCAGCCATCTTCGAAGAGCTCTGCCAGAGCGTCTTCCGACCGGAGACGGTCGCCGACTATCTGCGCGAGATCGACAGACTCCGCGACCGTGGTGCCGAGTGCGTCATCCTCGGCTGCACCGAGATTCCGCTGATCGTCACACCGGAGAACTCGTCGCTGCCGACGCTCGACTCGACTCGGCTGCTAGCCAAATACGCGGTCGCGGAGGCGGTGAGCGACGAGCCGCTTCAGGCTGACGGGGGTTGGTTGGCACCCCGAGCGTAGACGTCTCGAGGTACCTCGCGGCTCACCGACCGACTCCAGCTACGAACAGTTCGGGCCTCCGCGCTCGCCAGAATCCGAGAGCAAGCGCGAGCGCCACCACCAGACCGAACGCCAGCACGACCGTGTGCGCTTGCACTGTCCGTTGCTGACGCTGGAGTTCGTTCAATAGCAACGACGAGAGCAAGTGATACTTGACCGTCTCGGGGCGGCCCGACGCGTCCAGTACGACCAACTCCGGGAAGACCTCGGCGACCTCTTCGGCCACCAGGCCGAACTCGAGCGGCGCCTCGAGCTTTCCCTGCACGTTCTGTCGATAGCGAAACGCCACCGGCTCGAGAGCCAGCAGGCGTCGTGACAGATCGCCGACCTCGCGAATGTCGCGCTTCTTCGCACGCGACGAGCTGATCGTTCCGAGCTGGCCGGCGCTGTCGATCATCACCGCAACGGCGTCGGGCACGCTGGTGGTCGTGCCTCGAATACCGGCGATAAACGTCAGATCCTGGTCCGAACCGAGGCGAATCACGCTGTTCTGCGGTGTGGCGCCGTCGCCGGGGAAACCCTCGTGGTCGATGAACACGTTGTTCGAGCCGTCGATGTTCATGGAACCCGCTTCGAAACCCACCGCGATGTTCCCACCGCCGGCCCTGGTCGCTCGAAGTGCGTAGCCGCCTAGTGCAACGTTGGTGTTGGCGAGTGCTCCGTTGTAGAGAGCGCGAGTGCCAATGGCAACGTTCCAGTTTGCATCGAACGCATTCTGGTGGGCGCGCGGACCCACTGCGACGTTGTAGTCGGCCTTATAGCTCGAGCGCATCGATTTGTGGCCGATCGCCACGTTCTCGACGCCCAGCTCGAGGTCGTTCAGAGCCTTGTTGCCGACCGCGATGTTGGAGTGACCGGTCTTGTTCTTCCTCAGGCTGTATGTCCCGACTGCCACGTTCGAAACTCCAGTCGTCGTCGCGATCAAGGCCCACTTCCCAACAGCCGTGTTCGAATGGCCCTCTGTATTGTTGGCAAGGGCGAGAGAGCCGACAGCTGTATTGCCAAAGCCGCTTGTCAGGCCCACGAGTGCTCTCGAACCGATGCCGGTGTTGTCATCCCCCGTAGCGTTTCTGAGCGCCTCTGCGCCGACCGCGGTGTTGTCGTCCCCGAACTCGAGTGCTTCTAGGGCCGCAAACCCCAACGCCGTGTTCTCCGAGCCCTCTACGCCGACAAAGCTGGGCACCAGGTTCGACAGCGCGTAGAGGCCCACTGCCGTGTTCTCGTCGAAGGTGCCACCCGCCGTGTGAAGAAGATGTTTGCCGTTCTGGAAGATGTACCCCCCGAGCCCGAGGTCCTTGTCGATCGACAACGCGTAGTCCGGCGGCGGTAGCGGCTGCCCTCCTCCAGGCTCGGGCCCCAGCGAGTTCGAACGCATCGGATCGACCGCCTCCAACACGCCTCTCTTACCGCGCTCCGGCAGCGTTTCGACGTCTCGGCGAGTCGTCGCGTCGTCCGCTCGCGGCCCAGGCAGCGGGTCCCCAAGCTCTCCTCCCGAATCGACGTAGCGCTCCAACACTTCGAGCGCGCGCGTAACCTCTGCACGCGTCGGCGTCGCAGACACGCCAAACAGGAGCGCTTGCGACCAGTCGCTGTCCACGCCTGTCCCATGGGCCCTCACGCTCCAGGCGTAGGTCGCAGAACCGTCGAGACAGGCGTCAGAGGGGACCGACCAGGAGAGGGCGCGGGCTCCGATCGCATGTCGGAGAACCGGCGAAGCGAGCTCTCCACCGACACCGTTTGGCGCCGCCGAATAGACCACGAGCTCATAGTCGGTGGCCCCGTCGACCGAACTCCAACTGAAGGTTGGACAGCCGACGGCTGGAGTCGCCGGACCGGTTGGGACCCCAGGCGAAACTCCGACCGGCGCCTCGATGGCTCCCACCGCGGTCGCGACAACCAGCAGCTTTCCAAAGACAATAGACGCTCGGCTCCACATACGACACCCTCTTTCGGCTCCGAACCGGCTATCGCCGCGGAGCTGGAAATCACGTCATCAAAAGCGAATGGCCGCTTGCGCGACCACCGACAGTTCTATCGCGCCCCACAAGCCTGGATCGCATCTCTCCACGGCCGCCCGCGCTTGATGTTCGCGGTGAAGCAGTCGATGGTGCGAGCCGCGCTACTCGTCCTCTCGCAGAGATCGAGCGCGTTCTGCCACTGCCAGCGCGTGCCGCCACCCCAGTTGAGCCCCCCGTGCATAGCGCGCTGGAAGCATCGCGCGGGCTCCGAACCCTGGGTCGTTCCCTTGCAGAGGCGACTCAGGTTGTTCTCGGCCCAGCGCTTGGCGCCGTCGTAGTTCCAGGCGATCTTGTCCTGAACCGCCTCCCGGCAGACCTGCTCCGGCGTCTTTGCCGGGGGAACCGCTATCCGAAGCGGGTTGCAAGTCCCGATCGCGTCTTTCCACGGGCGGCCGCGCTCGATGTTCGCGGTGAAGCAGCGAATGGTGCGCGACGCACTGCTGGTGCCCTCACACAGATCGATCGCGTTCTGCCACCGCCAACGCGTGCCGCCGCCCCAGTTGAGGTTGCCGTGCATCACCTGCTGGAAGCACCGAGCCGGCTCTGACGCCTTCTTCGTGCCCTTGCAGAGCCTGGCCAGGTTGCCGTCCGCCCAACGCTTGGCGCCGTCGTAGTTCCAGGCGATCTTGTCCTGCACCGCCTCGCGACAGAGCTGGTCTTGCGTCTTGACCAAGACCAGACCAGGCTGGGGCTGCAGAATCACCGGCTTCTTCGGCGTCGTCGGCTTGGGTTCAGCCGGTTGCATGATGATCGGCTTGAATCGCCCAGGGGCGAGGGGCTTCAGGTTCGCGACCTTCGCCAGATGGACGTAGTTGAAGCGAACGGTCGGCGGAGTCTTGATGTCGATCCCGCCCGAAGCCTCGCCACCACTGAAGTTGACCAGACTGACTTGGAAACGCTTACCGCCTTCGAGATCCTCGGCGGTGACGTTGTAGGTGAGCTTGAGCGGGCTCTGACCGAGGCTGCGCGCGTAGTACTGCGAAGGGTTCAGCAGATCAGGCCGACGGGGGCCGTCCAGAATCAGAATCAACTCGTGGGCGGAGCCAAACCAGTCCGCGGTGATCTCGACCTTGCCCGGGCCAGTGAGGGTCAACGGCAGGATCACACGATCACCAAATGACGAGCCGAGTTGAATCGCCTGAGGAGCCGCCATCATCGGGATGGCCGCGCTGCAGCCACCGTCGTCCGAGCAGACGAGAAACGACGAGTCGCCACCCGCTCCGATCGAGGCGCTCGCCGACAGACTGTACGAGGCAGCCCCTCCCTCGGGTGCCACCGCAACCGTGTACTGTCCCGGCTCCGGTTCGAGCAGGATGAACTTGGCGTCGCCGTCGATCGGCGTCGCGTTGACTCGATCCCAATCGCTGAGAGACTGCTCGACCCCCTCCGTGAAGTAGAGGTCGATGGCCTCCGAGGCGTCGACATCGAAGCGCACGAACGGGCTCGCCTCCGGAATCTGAAACTGGTAGCAGATCGCTCCGTTGCCGGTCACCGGCGTCGCCTCTACCAATTCCACCACGCTCGGCGGGCACTCGATCTGCGCGCCGGCGGCGGTCGCCAGAAGAGGCCACGCCACCAGGAGTACTCGTGCGGTCCCTCGCATCCTCCACCTCCTACTTAAGCTGGGTGAGCTGGGACCCACTCTACCCTGTATCCGACGCGAGCACCGAGATCTCGTCTGCCAAGTCTCGGAGACGGTCCGCCTCCGGCGCGTCCGACGGCTCCAGAGCGCGGGCGAGTTCTCTGTACGCGTCCGTCGCGACTCGATCGGGCACGTCGCCGAGGGCGCGTTCGTAGCGCTCCGTCACGCGCCGAAGGCTCTCGACGGCCGGCGGGCGCAACGAGTCGTCTCCGAGTTCCGCCAAGCGCAGCTGAGAGGTCCCGAGAAGTCGCCAGGCCAGCCAGCGGTCGTGTTGCCACGGGCGCTCCTCACGCAGCCCCGCATCTCCCGCCAGCTCGCGCGGCTCGGCGAGGCGAGTGGCAGCTCCCAACCGCTCGACCGAGACGGCATAAGCAGCGCGACTCTCGGAGCTCTCATCGAGCCCCTCACCACAGGCCTGCGCGAGCAGGCCGCGCTGGTACTCGGCCTTGTAGGCCAACTCGCGCAGGACGTCGCTCGTCGGCTGGTCGTCGTATTCGGCGACCACCTGCGCCAACTCCCGCTCCGCCTCCTCGGCCTCGCAGGGGGTCTCGAGTCCACGAGCCTGGAACGCGAGAGTCAGGCCGAGATTGAACCGAGACTTGGGCTCTACCTGCGCCAGCGGCGCCGAGGGACTTGCCGCCAAGGCGCGTCGATAGAGGTCGGCGGCGCGATCGAGGCTTCCGTTGGCGAAGAACAAGTTTCCCATCGCCATGAGCCCTCGGTCGTATTCCTCCCCGCCGGCCTCGAGCGCCGCGACAAACGCGTCGCGGGCGTCCCGGAGTCGGTCGAGAAGCATCAGAGCAGAGCCACGGAAGAGATGGACAACCTCCCTCCCTTCGCTCCAACCCTCGACCTCGTTTGCCGCCTCGAAGAGCCCGAGCGCCCGGCTGGGCTCGTCGATCTGCATGTAGGCGAGTCCGAGCGTCACCAGATGAAGCGCCTCGAGCCGACCGCGCATCTCTTCAGCCAGTTTGAGTCGATTCTGGCGTCCCACGGCGGTCTCGTCGAGTGGCAGAGAGAGCCTGACCGGCCGCCCGAGGGTCGCCTCCCCCGTCAGCTCTGCGCCACCATTGAAGTCCTGGGTCAGGTACATCGAAGGTGCAAATCGGTAGGGTGGCTCGTCCAGGTCGAGAACCCCGTACATCACGAGCGTCGCGTTGTAGCTCTCCGCAAGCTCCGACAGAGAGCTCTCGATTTCGGCGTCGCTCGCTCCGCGCACCCCCACATCAAAGCGGCGGATCTCCACGACGCCCTGCATATCGCCATCCGCGGAGAGCGTCGCCTCGACCTCGCTCAACCCTTCGAAGACCCGCTCGGCGATCCACTGCCCGGCCTCCGACTCCTGCACCACCGAACCCTGGCCGCTTCGCTCCCCGAAGTCGACCACCGCTACGTTGAAGATGCCGCTCATCCGCTCGGGCGGTTTCTCCAGCCAGCCGGGAACGAGGAAGTAGCCGAGAGCGAGCAGAGTGATGATCGTCGCCGCCACGGCCCCGCGCAGCCACCAGCGACTCGTCGGTGGAGGGAGTCGTTCGAGAAGCAGTTCGAGTTCGTGGTCCCAGCTCGCCGAGCTCAACTGAGCTGCGTTGCGTTGGGTCAGGTCGTCGATCTCGTCGGGTAGCTCGGCCGCCCCCGGCATCTTGGTGCCGTCGAGAAGTACCGGAATCGCCAGGACGTCGCGTCCGAGGCCCGAGGCGACCTCCTTGCGCACGTAGTCCACCGGCGCATCGAGTCGACGATTGCCCTCGGCATCCCGGGCATCGACCCAGCGCTTCCCGATGAGCGCCAGGAAGACGTCGCATTCGGCGATCGACTCGTCGATGCGCTCAGCCCAGCGCTCCCCACCTTCGAGGGTCGCCACGTCCATGAAGACGTTCTTCTCGCCGTAGCGCTCGGCGAGCTCGTCATAGAGATGGCGAGCGTGACCGCCCGCGTCGTCGCGACGGTAACTGATGAAGATTTTGGGCATTCGGTTCCGCGATGCTAGCAGCGGCGCGCCGCTTGGCCGGACCCGATCGCCGCTCCGCGTGCTAGAAACGCGTCATGTCTTCCGCCCTGGGTCCCTCCTTCACCCGATCGTCGATCGCCGCCGCCATCCTGGGACTCGCCTCCGCCATCGGAGACTGGATCTGGGCCAACTACCTGACCGATGGAGCGATCGCTCCGGCCATTGGCCACGGCGTGATCTTCTTTGCCCTGCTCGGAGGCGTACTCGCCTGGGCGGCCGCAGTGCCAAAGACACGACGCAGCCGGCTCGCGTTGTTACCCCTCGTCGGCTTGGTCCTCGCCGGCGTGTTCTACCCGGTGGCCGCCCTTGCCGGCTACCTGGGAGCCCTACTCATCACCTGGCTGGGCATGTGGCTCGCTCTTGCACTGCTCACCGACTGGGCCCGCGACATCGGTATCCCGCGTTCGAGCTCCGTCGTGCGCGGCCTGCTCGCCGGCATCGGCTCGGGCCTCGCCTTTTGGGCCGTTTCGGGAATGTGGACCGACCCCGCCTTCGACGGCGGCTATGCGGTGCGCTTCCTCTACTGGACCGTGGCGTTCCTACCAGGGTTCGTCGCCCTACTCGTCGGTCGACCTACCGCGCACGACTCGTCAAGCTAGAGGGCAGCACTGAGCATCTCGATGGGGCCGGGAGGGAGGTCTCCAGCGAAGCTCCGGTCCTTCCAGTCCGGCACGAACTCGTCGACCAGCAGGTAGAGCAAGAGACCCTGGGCCTGCACCCACTTGCGCCGATGGAAGCTCCTCTCCTCCTCCATCGATCGAAGCTCCGAGCTCACGCTCTTTCCCGCCACCTGGAGCTGGAACGCGGCCCACGTCGCCGCACCCTCGAGGGCAAGGAAGAGTTCGTCGAGCTCAGCGTAGACCACGCGCTCCCCCTGGAAGAACTCCGCACGGCGCCGCTGAATCGCCTCGAGTGCCGCCTTCGCCCGCTCTCGCTTTTGAGCCGAGTCCTCCTCGACAGCCGCCGCGAACAGGAGGTCCAGTTCGTTCGCCACTCGCGTTGAGTAGACGGCGTCCTCTGAGTAGACATCCTGAATGATGTCGTCGTCGAACGACTCGGGTAGGTCGTTCTCGGCCTGCAGGCCCTCGATCCTCGCCACCACCGGCGCCAGCTGCACCGTGTGCACCAATTCGTGCGCCGACACTCCGAGCCAGAAGTCCGGTAGCTTCGCCCGCCGCTCCTGCGCTTCGAACGCTGGGTGCGCCGCCCAGATCTCGGGCATTGCGAGGACAAAGAACGGACCCTCAGGGCCGAGGACCGTCTTGGCAATCGGGGCCTTCGGCACGAGCTCACCGCTCGGCAGCTCCACCTGGTCTCCGGCCTCGACAACCCAGGTATCGACCGGACGGCCGCGGTAGTTCCAGAGCGACTCCGAGCTCGCGGGAGAGTCGGTCGACGCTCGGCGGCGCTCCAGGTGCCAGACGCAGTCGCTGCCGAGGAAGACGATCCAGGGAAGAGGTCGAGAATCGATCCCCAACGCCTCGTCCTGCTGTAGCGCCCAGGCGTCGAGCGCCCGCTGGACGAGCTCTCGATCCGTCTCCGGCAGAGGACATGGCGAGGCGGACGCCTCGACGTGAGCCCAGGCGTTGCGGCCCGAAGCTGGCGCTAGGAAAAGCGCAAGGGCAAGGCTTCCGAGCAAATAGGAGCTGCGTCGCGAAGGACTCATGTCTCACA
Organism: Candidatus Multivoradales bacterium; assembly: GCA_965212505.1. Classification (GTDB taxonomy): domain Bacteria; phylum Acidobacteriota; class Thermoanaerobaculia; order Multivoradales; family JAHEKO01; genus JAHEKO01. Next base: position 1,040,738 of record OZ243123.1, on the reverse strand, counting down.
GCTCAAGCAAATGCCAGGCCCGGGCGCACGCCAAGAGGCTCGACACCGCGTGACCGTTTCTAACCGTTGCCCACGAACGGCTCCAGACGCCGGAGCAACGCGCCCGTCTCTCTCTACCACGCTTCGCACCGCCACACTTGCTGGCGGCAACCCGGCTTAGCCCGTCGAGCCGATCGGCGACGCCTCCGGGTGAAGCACCTGCCGAGTCTTGTCGCACCGCTCGTCAGCCGTCGGCTCGGCCGAGAATCGTAAGGCGCAAGCGGTCTCCGGGCTGGGCCAGAAGGCCCGCGTTACGACAGTCGAAGCTCGTCTCGCCCGTCAGCTGGAGCGGCACTCGCTGCCCCGTGCTCAGATTCAAGCAAAGCACTCGGATGCGGCTGTCGTCGAGCCCCACGAGATCACCACTCCAGCTCGGCGCCGAGGGACGGCCCGAGATGTCCTGACGAACCCGGTCGCCGTCCTCGGCGTCGAGGCCGGCGGCGCGACAGTCCCACGAGGTCTCGTCCGAGATCGCCACGTTCTCGAGCGTTTCAACGTTTGTGCACACCACGCTCGTCTGCTGAAGGCCGGTCACCGTTCCGCCGAGCGGTGCTCCCTGCGACTCGAAGGAGCCGACATCGCAGGATGGTCCGGCCGGTCGAGTCTCCCCACGCTGGTCGACGACGATCGGCGCGCCGTCCGGGTCTTCACAGCCCGCCGGGTCGCCCATGTCGAGCGCCGGACTCCCAGCAAGGAGCGCGTGTGTCTCGGTCAGCCCGCCGTTGTTGGCGAGCGAGCCGACCAGATCCGTGAACACAAGCGCCGGGTCGACCACCTGATCTCCTGGGCCATCGCTCGGACAGCCCGTCGCGTCTCCCACCACGTTGAACCCTATCGACGTCGGAGTCCCCACCGCAAAGTCGCAGTCCTCCCCCACCGGTGCCGTGTTGCCCGCGATGATCGAGTTGCGCACGTTGACGATCGAAGCCACGCCGATCGCGACCCCGCCACCGCTGGTGAATGCACTGTTGGCGACGATGGTGCTGTTGGCGATCTCGAGCGTACCGGCGTTGATTTTGACGCCGCCACCCGAGCCGAACCCGCCGAAAAGTCCGGTCGAGATGTTCCCGCTGATCGTGCTGTTGATCACTCGGGAGGTACCGGTGGTCAGGAGGCCACTCCCACCATCGTTGCTGTCGACCACGTTGCCGGAGATCGTCGAGCTCTCGACCGTGACCGTCCCTCCCAGGTTCCAGATCGAGCCCCCCTGGTTGTTCCGAATCGTCGTCCCGACAATATTGACCGGCCCGAAGTTAATGAACACTCCGGCGCCGATCCCCGCGGTGTTCTCCTCGATCACCGAGTCGACCACATCGAGTCCAAGCCCGAAGAAGTTCGCCAGAGCCGCGCCGGCAAACCCGGTGGTGTTCTCTCGCAACACGCACTCGATCACCGTGAGCTGACCTCCATCGTTCCGAATGCCAGCCCCCGCTCCCGTGTGATTGCCCCCGCTGACCGTCAGGCCGCTCACCAAAACTGTGGCACCGCTGTCGATGAAGAAGACTCGGCCGAGTTCGTTGCCGTCGATCGTCAGCTCGTCAGCTCCGGGTCCGACAATCTGTACGCTCGTCGAGAGCGTGATGGTGCCCTGCGTCAGGCCGATCGTCTGGCCGGAAAGCGATGGGTCGAACTCGATCGTGTCGAAGGCCGCGGCGGCGTCGATCGCCTCGCGGAGAGACAGAACTCCGTCGCCTCCGTCGCTGACGTCACCGCTCGTAGTGACGGTAAGGGTTGCCGCGAAGCCCGTGGTTGAAGCCACGAGCAGAACGATCGCAAAGGTGAGCAGACTCTGACCCATTCGGTTCACTCGATTCTCCCTATCGGCCGTCGGGCGCGGAGAGCGAGTGTATCGGCGGGGCGTCAGGAGAGCGTCATGAGAAGGGGCCAAGCCGCCGCGGCCAGAAGGCTCTGTTTGCTTGACCCACCGCGATTCAGACGCAAGACGCTGCAAACACGTCAGGCGACGAAGCCTAGACGAAGAGACGCCACAACTCTGCAAGAAGCAGAAGGATCATTACCCCAACCCCCTGCCGAAACTGAAGTCGGCCCGCTGCCTTCCATCGGATGCATACCGGCCACCAAGCAGGAGTTCTGAACCCTGAGCGAGCGCCGTTGATTTGACCTGGTGTCGAGCTGACGCGCAAACGCCTCGAAACGGCCCACAAGCCGGACCATCGCAACTCCGACAAAGACGACAAGCGCTACCTTGGTGAGCATCCAAGTCGCTTGCCAAAACACCGGCCAGTTCACGGATCTAACGCTTCCTTGTTCGCGGGAATCCACTCCTCGGGCGCAAGAGCCTGCGGCGCGGCTGAGTCGCGAGCACTTTCTTCTCGCTAGCGAGAGCCCTCCAATCGCTCCAACCGTTCGACCAACTCCCCCACGTCCCGCTCCCGTGCCTCGAGCGTAGCCACCCGCTTTCGCAACCGCTGCAACTCCTCCAGCAGGATCGGCGTCAGCGCGTGGTACCTCACGGAGAGCGGCCTGCCTGCTTCGTCGTAGACAACGATCTCGGGCAGCACCTCGGCGACCTCTTCGGCGATCAGTCCGAACTCGAGGTGATTCTCCTCGATCGAACTGAACTCTTCTCGGTAGCGGAAGGTGACCGGGCGCAGCTCGTCGAACGCTTCGGAGTTGCCCTCGATCGAAGCGATCCGCTCCTTGAAGCGACGAGAGGACACGATGGTGCCAAGATGCCCTGCGGCGTTCACCATGACCTGCGAGCCGCCGGTAACGACACCTCCTGAGATCCCGGCGATGTAGGTCGCGATGTTGTTGCTGTTGCCGATTCGAATGACGCCCGAGTCGCCGGCGGCAGCCCCGTTGTTGATGATGATGTTGTGGCTGCCGGTGGTGATCGAGCTGCCCGCCTCGTCACCGATCACGACGTTGCTGCTGCCTGTCGTGCTGTAGCCTAGTGCAAATCGCCCGATCACCGTGTTGCCGTGGCCGCTCGTGTTGGTACGGAGCGCGAGGGAACCGACCGCGGTGTTGTCGTAGCCAGTCGTCAGAGCCCAGAGAGCCGAGGCGCCGACCGCCGTATTCTCCTGACCCGTCGTGTTCAAGAGGGCCGAGGCGCCGACGGCGGTATTTAAGATGCTGGTCGCATTGGAGCTCAGAGCAAACGCGCCCACCGCAGTGTTGTAGTCCGCATCTGTCGCGGACAAGAGGGCACCCATACCGACGGCGGTCATCTCGCGGCCCACCGTGTTGGAGAACAGAGCCGACGTGCCGACGGCCGTGTTGTAGTACCCGAGGTCGTTCGAGAACATCGCGAAGGCACCGAAGGCGCTGTTACCGAAACCGGTCGTGTTGGCAAACATCGCATAGGAGCCAGCTGCCGTGTTGTTTCTTCCAGAGGTCGTGTAACGCAGTGCGTAGGTACCCAGAGCAGAGTTGTTGGTTCCCGAGCTCGGGCTCGGCACGTACGGAGTCAGGCTGACCATCGCCAGCCGTCCGAGAGCGGTGTTCCGAGCCCCTGGGTAGTCGTCGTGGAGGAACGGATAGCCGTCCTTGAAGACGTTGCCGCTGATCGCCAGATCGGTGTCGATCGAGAGCGCGTAGTTCCCGGGCGCGGTGATGGCCTGCGGGGAGGGGTTTGCCCCGACGGTCTCTGCGACCAACGTCTCGACGTGCTGACGGATGGCCGCCCGATCGGCAAGTCGCTCCTCTCGGGATCTCGACTCCTCGGCGTAGATCGCAGACGTGCTCGTCATCGTCAGCAGGTACAGAATCCGGCTCAGGTTACGTCGACTCATTCTCGAATCTCCTTCCCAGCGTCGGGCGTTCGACTTCGTCGTTCCAGCGAGCCTACCCCGGTCGCCTCAAAGCGACCTCTCGGAACGAATTCGGCCTCGCTCGACCTCGGTGGTATCGTCGACAAAACTCTGGTTTTTGGTATTGGTTTCCCAGCCCACCGGCCGTACATACGGCCAGCCGGGCGAGCGAAACCCATCTCATGATGTTTGCTTTCGCGCTAGGTCTACGAGAGAGGGGCGGATTCATGGAGAAGGGAGAGAGATCATGCGTAGTCGAAAGCACACCTCCACCGTAGTCGTTCTAGCTGCACTCCTGAGCCTCGCTCTGGCGAGCTCGAGCCAGGCCGGGCCGCCGGTACCCGAACCGTTCGAGGGCTTCGCCGTCTTTGTCGCCACGGGGCTCTACGACCCCGAAGAGCCGCACCCCGACGGCATTCCGGGATGCACGGGCATGTTCTGCGACGGCGAGTACTTCCAGACCGAGATCATGGGGCGCACCGACGGCGAGATCGCAGCCAAGGAGGCGGAAGCCGTTCAGTTCTTCGTCGATCGCTTCGGCATGGACGCCAACGACGCCGCCAACGACGATCGGCTGCTACTGATTCACTTCATGTTCGACCCGAGGAATCACTACCGGGCGTACCTGATCGGAGGCCCCTCCGCTCCGTCCGAGGGGTATGTGATTCGGGATGGTGGGTGGCAGCTGGTTGTGGTCGACCCTGACGGCTTCACCCTGGGCGGCGACTTCGATGGCATGCACGTCCCCTTTGGCACGGCCGTCGCGCAGGGCGAGTACAACATCGAGGTCACGCGCCGCGACGGCACGCCCCAGCGCGAGTTGATCTTCGGATATCAGTCGTCCGAGCCGTCGATCACGCAGGTCAGCGGCAAGACCGGCTTTAGTTGCGAACTGTTCAGCGACCGCTTCGACTCTGCCGGGGTGGCGCTCGGCACGTTTGCACCGATCTTCCTCGACGATGGTCGAGTCAAGCAGGTGGTCCGGAACGTCCTGACGTTCTCGGCGCTCGGCGATCCCGAACCCTAGCTCGAAGCAACGCGGCGAGCCCGCGCGCGTCCAACAGACGAACCCTAGGTAGGGGCGTTCGCGCTCTTCTGGAAGGGAGGTGGCCCGCCTCGAGGAGTTGCAGAAGGCCGAGCGGCTCCTACGAGAGCGTCCCGGAGCGACGGCTGTCCGGCCGTCCGCTTCGAGGACGCGTATTCGTGCTCGCGACCTCGACCCCTGGTACCGCAACCCGGCCGGAGAAATTGCTCGACTGGAAGGCGACGAGGACGGGAGTCCCTAGTTCAGCTAGTCGACCTGTCGCACGAACGAGACGCCACGCACCATGTCGCAATTGAGGGTGAGCCCTTTCACGGGGCCGGTCTCCCCTCGCCCGAGGACTAGGCGCACGTCCTGCGTGTACCAGGGGATTTGGACAAGCGCGGGAACGAGTAGCTCATCAGCACCGACAAACGTCGCCCCGACCGCGCGATCGTCATCGGACCAGCTCACCTCAACTCCATCGCCCTCGACCGCCAGAACGAGCTGCCGTTCGAGTTCTTCGCTCCAGTACCTTCCAGCGACCTGCCCCATCGCCGCTTCGTCGGGGGCCTCCAACGTCTCGAAGAACAGCGGCTCCTGCCCTTCGACCGTTACCGTCATTGTCGGAGCTTCATCTGACTTCAGCTCAAACACGACGTCGACTTCGACGGACGGACCGATCATGTAGAAGGCGGTCGGATCGAGAGCACCGAGTTCTGTCGCCGCTCCGCTCGTGCGCGCATAGTAGAGCGTGCCGTCGCGGTTCTCGATCGTCCGCAGCAGCCCGGAGCTCGCGTTCCAGTATTGACCCTCGAGTTCGGCGAGCTGAGCCGAGGTCAGCGAGACGTTGGTCCGCTCGGGCGGATCGATCGACGCCTCCTCGCCTCCGGGAACCGCCTCTGACTCGTCTTCCGGCGGCAGGTAGAGGTCGAGAACCTCGCGCGTGCCCACCGGCATCTGCGAGGCGTTCGAGAGAACGATGACCGTAAGTCGCTCCTCCGGTAGGCGCCGCATTGACGAGCGGTAGCCCATCCAAGCGCCGCCGTGGCTCACCGAGGCGCGACCGCGGAACTCCTCGATGACCAGTCCAGCTGCGTAGTCGATCGCCTCGCCGTTGGCGAGGAGTCCGGGGGTGGTCATCTTCTCGATCAGCTCCTGGCCGCCGCCGAGCCGATTGTCGTAGAAGTTGGCGTCCCAGCGCGCTAGATCGCCCACGGTCGTATAGAGGCCCGACGGACCGTCGAAGGGCAGATTCCAGAGCGCCAACTCCCACCCTCCCTTGCCGTCGGAAACGTATGGAATAGCTCGACCGGCGATCAGCTGTCCGGGATCGTCGAAGAAGACGGAGCTGCGCATCTCGAGCGGCTCGAAGAGGCGACGGTCAGCAAAGTCAGGGAACGACGTCTCGCTGACCCGCTCCACGATCTGCGCCAGCAGCACGTACCCCGAGTTGCTGTAGAGGTACTGCTCGCCCGGCGCGAAGTTGAGCCCTTTCTGTCGCGTGATGAGGTCGAGCAATTGTGCGTCGCTCGCGTAGTTCACCCACGGCCAGCCCGCCAGCGGAATGAGCGTCTCGACGTCGCGAATACCACTCGTATGGTGAAGCAGATGGCGGATCGTGATCGGCTGTTCGTACTCGGGCAGCTCCGGAATCCACTTGCGAACCTCGTCGTCCACCGACAGCTTGCCGTCGTTCTCGAGCAGCAGAATGCTCATCGCGGCGAACTGCTTCGAGACCGAACCGATCTCGAAGACCGACTCGGGCTCGATACGCACCCCCCGCTCGAGGTCCGCCATGCCAAAGCCGTTCTGGTAGACGATGCGACCGTCTTGCACTACGGCGACAGCAGCACCGGGGGCATCGCTGCGGGCCGAGTCGGCGAAGAGCTCGTCGACGCGAGCTGCGAGGTCGACGGCGGCCGCCTCGGCGACAAGCAGCTGTGGGAGCCACGCGAGAGCGGCGACGAACAGGAAGACGGAGCGGCCTCTGTGCGATGTCATGAAGTGTCGTTCCTTTCGAGGCGTCGGCTCGCGAGCATCACGAGCCCTCCCCGGCAATCGGACGCTCGAGCGTCGCAGTTTCGTTTAGCGAGTTTGAAGCACGCAGTCTCCCACGAAGGACTGCAACCGCCTCCAGTAGACTCCGGTAAGAGGAGGTCAGCATGGGTCTGGGAAAAGTGATTGCGGGCTTGGCCCTCGGAGTCTTGGTGCTCGGGGCGGTCGTATGGACGCGAATCGACAACGAGGCCGCCTCCGAGAACGGCGAAACGACCCTGAGCGCCACCGCGAAGAGGAGCGAGCGAGAGGCGCGCCAAGGTGCCGAAGAGACCGGTCACCCCCGCTACTACCCACGCGACGGGGTACTGACCGCCTTCGCCGCCAACAACCTCGAATACGACGTGCTCGGCGGCTATCTGAACACCGACGGATCGGGCCAGTTCCGCCTCGGCGGCGCCTTCGGCAACCAGACAGGAGTCCTCTTCCGCTCGGCGTTCGACGCTACGGCGGAGAGGGCCGACCGCGCGGTGAACGAGATCTCGACCGCCGCTGACGCGGCGGCGGCAAACGAGAACGACCCCACCGTGACCAAGATTCGAGTCCAGCGCTACCACGTCACCGACCTCGACCCGGAGAACGCCGACTACATCGCCGGCGACGAGTTCGATGGGCTCTTCGACCTCACGCACCTCGGCAACGACTGGGTGCTCATCGAGAGAGCAGAGGCGGACATTCCCTCGTGGTCGCTGAATGTCGCGCACGATTGGACCTTCCCGATTCTCGGGCATTCCGTCACGCGCGAGATCGAACCTGGACGGTTCACCGGCAGCCTCGACACCGCCGAGTTCCACATGCTGGCCGGCTCGAGCGCGGCCATGTTTGCGGCGATGCTGCAGAAGCTCAAAGAGCAGGGCCTCCTCTCGTCGGGTGGGAGCCAGGACACCTGGACGGTCGGCCCGGTCGACGGAGTGATCGTCGGCTCCCGGGTGGCCGGAGATCCGATCGTTCATCCGTACGAGAAGCGCTGCGCGGAGATTCGAGCCGAGCAGTTCGATCAGGGGGCCGAGATCATCAATCCGTACGACATCTTGTTCCGCGTTTTCGTGACCCCGTGCAGTCTCGAGGAGATCGACGAATCGGGCTCCTAGCGCGCCGCCGACCGCCGCACCGACGCCGCTGCTAGCATCAACGAAACTCACGCACCCCCGGATCGCGCTTCAGAGCGCATCAACAAAGAGGCGAAGGCATGCCCGACAAAGCAGCTCCCAGAGCGTTCATCTCCTACAAGTGGGAAGGCCGCGAGGTCGAGAAATGGGTGGAACGCTTCGCCCACGACCTGCGCCGCAACGGTATCGACGCTTACCTCGACAAGTGGGAGGTCGACTACGGCGACTCCTTCATCAAGTACATGACGCGCAACATCCCGATGGCCGACATCTTCTTCTTCGTCATGACGCCCGACTCGATCGCCTCGGTGGAAGCCGAAGAGGGCGAGGGCGGAGCCGTCAACTTCGAGGTCGAGATCGCCACGGGGCGAAAGATCGCCGGGGAGAAGATGCGCTTCATCCCGATTCTGCTCGGGGGCGAGAAGCCAGCTTCGTTCCTGACGAGCTCGCGCTACGTCGACTTCCGAGACGAAAGCGCCTACGCCGACACCTTCGCCGACCTGCTGAACAGCGTGCTCGGGAAGCGGCGCAAGCCGCCGCTCCTCGGATCCGGAGAGCTGGAGTACGACGTTCGGCTCTACCGAATGCTCCCAGCCGAGCAGGGCGGCCCGACGAGACCGATGATGGCCAAGATGGAGCCCTTCGTCGGCTTCCCGTTCTACAGCTACGCAAGTGATCATCCATCGCACTGGCCGCCCCGGGTGTACGAAGACCGAGATCAATTGGGCGACAAGATCATCGCGTTCATGAGGGCACCGGAGCATCAAGCAGCGATCGCAAAGGCTCTCGCCCAGGCCGATGGGAGTATCGAGCACGCCAGGAGCGGCCCCGCCGCCGACTCCGACGAAGCGGCAGAGCAAGCCGCCCTGCAGGACTACGCAAACCTTCGGATGCTCTTGAACGTCACCTTGGACGGCGACGAGGCCGCGGCTCGAGAGGTGCTCGGCGACGACACAGCCGAAGCGTTCCTGGCACTGGAGGTAGATCGACGCTCCGCACAGCAGTCGATGCCGAACCGACTCCTCACCATCGCACTGAAACACAGCCAGGACCTCGAGCTCCGCGACGTCTCCATCGACATCGAAGTGGTCGGAACGATCTACGATCTCGTGGTCGGAACGAAGCGGCCCTTCGACCTCGACCACATCCGCAGACTTTCGACGAAGCGCACCGTTCTTCGAACCGGTCCCCTTTCCGGTGCGGCGGTGACGCTCGTCAGGCTCTGGTATCACTACACTTCGGTGTCTGAGCGATTCGATCCAACGCCCGCCCAACTCCGTGCTGAGCCGAACGACGGGATCATCCTTCGTCTGCTCGCCGCTGAAGGACTGGGCAGCGTCGACACCGGCGCGCTCGTCGAGGATCAGGACGTCTACGAGGAGCTCGAGTTGGAGCTTGCGGAGCTGGCAGGATCGGCGTGAACGGACTCGCCTCCCGGTGGATGCGCCTCAACACGCTGGCGCTACTCGTCGGCTACGCGCTCTACACTCCGATCGGCCACGGCATCACCGGCGGACATGCGCGAGAGCTCACCCCCGCGCAGGTGCTCATGCACACCGTTGCGTTGAGCCTGGTCGCGTGGCTCGTCGGGCTAGCGCAGACTCGCGCCCTGGCTGGGCTGGTTGAGATCGGTCTCGGGCGGCGCATCGGCGCAACGATCGCCTTCGTGATCGCCTTCTGGGTCGGCTACTACCAACCGTGGATCGACGGCCCCGATACCGACATCCTGCTCGGCTATCTGGTTCTCGGCGCCGGCTTCTGGATCGGCCTCGTTCCGCCGCGAGGTCGCTGGTTCGCGTACACCGTCGCGATCTTGGCTTTCCCGATCGGGAGCATCGTCGGCACGATCTGTCTCATCCTCGTCGTGGTCGCGCTCGGAATCGAGCCGAGCGGCCAAATGACCGCGGTCGAGCACAGCATCTTCTGGCTGACCGTAGGGGGCGTGACCGGCCTCGTGGGCGGATTCGCTGCCGGCAAGGCTCTCGAGAGACTGCTGCGCTAGCGGTGGTCAGCTCTTTCCGGCCACGCGGCCGCTACACCTGCCGGCGGTACCTCCCCGGAGTCAAGCCGGTCAGTCGCTTGAAGACACGGGTGAAGTGACTCTGGTCGGCGAAGCCGGTCTCGACGGCGATGTCGGCGAGACGCGCTTCCGGATTCTCCAGGAGTTGGCAGGCCCGCTCGACGCGGAGGCGACGCAAGCACTCACCCAGGGTCTCACCGCGGAAACGTCGGAACGCTTGAGACAGACGGACGGGGCTGACGCCAAGATCAGCGGCGACTCCGCTGACGGTCAACGGCCGATCCAACTCATCGTGGAGGCGATCGACAGCGGCCTTCATCCAGCGTGGCGGCTGGGCCGCCGGTGCAGCGCTCCGACGTAGCAACCGTCCCACCATCTCGAGTCCGAGGCCCTCGGCCACTAGTGGAGATCCGACGGAGGCTTCCCGGAACTCCCGATAGAGGCGGGTGGCCAGCCAGACGAGGTCACCGCTACGGAAGTCGATCGGCGAGGCCGGAGCGGGCCCCTCCTCGCGAATGCGCTCCGTCAACTCGGGCAAGAGTTCGATGTTGAAGCAGCGGCCACCCTTTGAGCCGATGTCGCCATGATGCTCGGTGCCCGGTGGGTGAAAAACGATCGATCTCGCCGAGTAGTCGACCCGGCGTCGTCCGTACTGCTCCCAGTAGCCGCCGTCAACGAGGAGACAGAAGTAGCTCAGCTCGTGGCCATGGGGCGGCACTCGCTGCCCGGGCTCGTAGCGGACCTCGGAGAGAACGAGCCCGAGAGTTTTCACGAGCCGCTCTCGGCGGCCGAAGAAATGGCCGGCTGTCAGTGACTGCGTGCATCCGTGCATGGTCTTCGTTGCGATCTTACAGAAAGGGGCGAGCCGTCTTCGTCGTTCTGTACCAAGAGTAAAGGTGTGTTCAAGACAACCGCCCAACCGGTGCCTAGCCTCTTCGGAGATGAACGAAACACTCCTAGCCGACGAGCTCGACCTGGTCAGTCGCCTCGCCCAGCACATCTCGCTTCATGGTTCGAGACTTCGGGAATCCCCTCTGTCGTCGCCGGTGACTCCAGGCGAGATCCGAGCTCACCTCGAAGCGCGCTACAGCTTCGGCCATGCCCAGCCGATGGGCGAGTTGTTCCACGACGTGGTCGACATGCTGTGGAAGTGGGCGGAGCATGCGCGCAATCCCATGCACTTCGGCCTGACGCGACCCACCGTCGACGTTTCTTCGATCGTGGCAGACGCCCTGGTCGCCCTCTACGACCCGAACCTCGCGACCTGGAACTTCGCCCCTGCGGCGATTGAGATCGAGCGCTACGTGCTCGACCATCTCGGAACGGCCCTCGGCTTCCCGATGGGAGAGACCTCTTCTCACTTCACCTCCGGCGGTCAAGAGGCGAATCACTCGGCCGTCGTCGTGGCCGTGACCCATCGCTATTCTGCGATCTCGTCCGAAGGCCTGAGATCCCTCCCGGGCCAACCTCTCTTCTATATGTCAGAGGAAGGGCACCACTCCCTCGAAAAGGTGGCTCACTCCACCGGCTTGGGTCGCCGAGCCCTCCGCATCGTGCCGGCGGATGACCATCTCAGAATGGACGTTCGAGCACTGGTCGAGATGATTCGAAGCGACCGCGCCGCGGGCCATCTGCCGTTCCTGGTCGTCGGCACCGCTGGGACGACGAGCGCCGGTGCCATCGACCCGCTCGACGACCTCGCCGACGTCGCCGCTCGGCATGAGCTCTGGTTCCACGTGGATGCCGCCTGGGGAGGGGCAGCCGCACTCTCGGCTCACCTGCGCCCGCTGTTAAAAGGGATCGAACGCTCCGACTCCGTGACCTTCGACGCCCACAAGTGGCTGTCGGTCCCAGCGGGCGCAGGCGCGCTGTTCTGCCGCCACCGGGGGGCGGTGGAAGCGGCGTTCCGAGTCGACACACCGTACGTCCCGCAGAGAGCGCAAGACAGCGGTCCCGACCCCTACGCGACCACGATGCAGTGGTCCCGCCGTTTCATCGGGCTCAAGGTATTCATGATGCTCGCCGCCCGCGGGCTACCCGAGATCGTTCGCCGAATCGAGCATCAAGCTGCGTTGGGCCACACGCTGGCGAACCTCCTCGAGGCCCGCGGCTGGCAAGTGGTCAACGAGCCCAACCTGACGGTGGTCTGCTTCACCCACCCAAGGATCGAAGAGGGAGCCGTTGCCGCGCCCGAGATCGCCCGCCGGCTCAAGGAGTCTCAGACCGCCTGGATCTCAGACACTCTGCTGCGTGGCAACACTCGGGTGCTCCGCGCCTCGGTCACCCATCACGAGACTCAGCAGAAGGACATCGAGGCTCTAGTCGACGCCCTGGACAAGGCTCTGGTGTAACCGCAGGGAGGGTCAGCACGCGCTCCCGGCTCGGCTGTTCGAGCCGCACCCGTCGCGCAGGCTTCAAGATCTCTGCGCTCTAGATAGCGCAACCTCGCCGACGCGCATGCCGCAGTCGCTGCCGCACGGTGCCGTCGCGCTCTGGAGCGTCCGAAGTCACTCGGGGGAAACCACCGAAGTAGCGGGCAAGCTCAGCCTGCTCCTTCCAGCGAGCCAACGTCACGGGATCGTCGGTCGGACCACGGGTCGGGCTGACGATGGTCTCGATCCAATCGGCCAGCATCTCCGGCATGTGGAGCGCCCGGTAGCCGCTCCCGCGAAGCTCAGCCCAGAGGGCCCGGGTTGGCGTCTCTGGAGAACCCGCGACGACAACGAGCTGATCAACCGACACCCCAAGCGCCTCGAGACGCCCTCTCCACTCGGCAGCCGAAAGATCCGTTCCGCTGCCCTCGAGACGCGCCGGCGCATGAACGGCGCGAGGGATGTGCAACTCGTCGTACGCCGCTCGGTCGCGGACGTCGACGACCGCGATCGCCGCTGGATCGTCTCGTATCGCCCGCGCGACCTCGAGGGCGCCGACCTCACCGGAGTCACCGGCGGGAACCGCGTTGCCACCGAGAATCGCGGCGAGCACACCGAGACCGAGTGCCGTTGCGCCGAGCGCCCGTTCGAGTCTCATCGCCGCGATTCGATCCACTCGCTTCCGCGGAACGCGGCGAGCGCCATGACCACGACGACAAAGACGGCCCAGCCGTACGGGACGTCGATCAGCTCCGGAAGCGTGATCTGCCCCATCGGAGTCGCGCGGTAGAGCGGCTCGACCCAAGCGAAGACCTCGTTGAACACAAAGACGCCCAGCAGCATCCCGGCGACGACGGCCAGACCGTCGCGCCGTCCCGAAGCCGCCGAAACGCACGACGTCCCCGGACAGAGGCCGCCCATCGCGAAGCCGAGGCCGAACACGGCACCTCCGACGAGCTGCGGCAGGAGGTAGGTCGGCGGCAGGTAGACCATCGGCAGGTCGAGCCAACCGAGCTTCGAGAGCCAGAAGACCCCGAGCATGGTCGTCACCACGGCGCTGAAAAGAACCTTCAGTACCGACAGGTCGGTCAGATAGAACTGTCCGGCAAGTTTCGTGGCGGAGCCCATACCGCCGCGTTCCAGGAACCAACCGAAGGCGATTCCGATCCCTAGCGCGACGAGGAGAGACGTCGACTCGCCGAACAGACCGTGTTCGTAGAGTGGAGCGTTCATGTCCACTGCCTTCGGAAGAGCGGAGCGAACAGGTACCCGGCCGCAAACGCCGTGACGATGAAAGCCCAACTGCCGACGCTCAGGAGCGCCCCGCCAGTGAGCGCTTGGCCGCTGGTGCAACCACGAGCCAGCTTGGCTCCAAAGCCCATGATCGCGCCCGCCGACAGCGCCAGCCAGAGGCGCGTACCGATGGCCGCAGCCGGACCGCGGTCGATGCCACGCCGCAAGCGCCCGGCCAGAAACGCCGAGAGAGCTCCGCCGATCACGACGCCCAGAATCTCGAAGACCAGCCAGTCCCTGAGCGGACCACGCTCCTCGTTACCGAGAAAGGCGGCGTACGGTTCGAGCGCCTCGGCCCGACTCGGCGCGACGCTGTCCATACCGGCGGCGACTGCACTCGAGAACGCTCCCGAAGCACCCAGCCCGCGCCCCATGACGACAAACGCGGCGAGCAGCACGAGGCCGATACCGATACCCGCCAGGTAGGGGCTCATGTAGGGCTGCGGTGGTTTCCTCATGAAGCGTCGACCGTGGGCAGATCGCGACCCGCCCAATCTTCGAAGGAACCATCGTAGAGCAGAACCTCGTGTCCGAGGAGTCTTGCGCTGAAGAGCGCCAGCGTCGTGAAGAGGCCGATGTGGCAGTAGCCGACGACGGTGTCGCCGGGCTCGACGCCCGCCGCACTCAAGAGCTCGCGCAGTTTCTCCGGCGGGTGAAGCTTGGTCGTCTCCTCGTCGAGGAGTGAGGTCCACGGAATGCTGCCGGCGCTGGCGATGTGCCCCTCGAGCCCGCGATCCTCACGCAGTCCGTCGTAGAAGGCGCCGGCGCGGGCGTCGACCAGCTGATAGCCGTCGGCTGGAAGCTCGCTCCCGACCCACTCGGCGTCGACAATCATCCCCTGACGCGGCCGCACTTCGACCTGCCCCGGAGCCGGCTCGGGAACGGCCTCGGTGAGTTTGAAGCCAGCGGCCTTCCAGGCGTCGATGCCGCCGTCGAGAAGCGATGTCTGCCCTCCCAACCCGGCCCAGTCGAGGGTGAAGATCGCGCGAGAAGCAGCGGTCACACGCTCGTCGGACCAGTAGACGACGATGCGACTCTTCGGCCCGACGCCGGCTTTCCTGAGAGCAGCTTCGAGGGCAGCCGCCTCCGGAATCTGAAGCATCAGGCTGTCGTCGTGGTGACCGTCGAGGTGCAACGACGCGGGGAGAGCAAAGTCTGCGGAGCCGAAGTACCTCGCCCCGAGCAGGTGGCCCGCAGCGTAGGTCTCATCCTGCCCCACGTGCAGAAGGATCAGTGTTTCGTCGCCCGCCTCGAGGCGCGAGTTCACCCACTCGGCGGAGACGAGAATGCCAGGCTCGCCCCCCGACTCGGCGAGCGCCGGGAGCGGGGACAGAGAAAGTAGGCAGATGAGGAGGGTCGAGATGGTCGCTTTCAAGGCAGAGCTCCTTTGGCAGATTGAGGTACGCACTGCACCATTCTTCGCGAGAAGACCCGAAAGAGTTCCTAGGAGTCAGCCACCTGCGTCGCGCCTGCAGCGAGAGGTGACTTCCAGCGGCGGGCCGCGCCGCGCAAATACTGCTCCCCCGCCTCGGCGAACGCAGAGGGATGTCGCAGCGGCCGTGCGGCCCCGATGATGACAGGAACGGCGCTACCCCAAGACCTGGAGGGCCAGCACCAGAATGCCGAGCCCGTTGAGGCCCAGGTGAATCACCAGCCCCGGCACCATGCTCCGGGTCCGCGTACACAGCCAACCGTAGACCAAAGCACCGCGCTCCGATCTCTTTCTCGGCCCTACGAGTCGACCCGAGCCAAAGTGACAGTCGTTTGCGTCGCAGGCGGAACGGGTCAGACTCGGTTGGCTACGGCGTTGGAGTCAGCAGTCGGGGCCCCGAGACTCGAGGCGAGCTACAGGTAGCCGAGGGCTTTGAGTTCGTCCTCGAGAGCCGGGTCGGGTGCGGCGCCTTCTCCGCCGGCCCCCTCGGAGAGGCCCATGTTGTAGCGGTGTTGCGCCAAGAGGTTCTGCTTGAAGAGCAACGCCAGAACCGGCAGCTTCTCCGCAAGATCATGAACCTCGGTTGGATCGTCCGCGAGACGGTACAGCTCGAGCCTTCCCGAAAGGAAGTCCAGAATCCCGCTGTAGCCGCCGGCCTCTAGCCGGAGCTTCGTCTTGGGCGGCAGGGTCGGTCGATGGACTCCGCGGGTCATCGCGTAGACAGCCCGCTCGGCATGCTCGCCGTCCAGCACCGCCGGCAGCAGGCTCCTGCCTTGGAATGCAACGCCCCGGTCGTCCAAAGCCAGGCCGTCGACGAGGGTGGGAACGAGGTCGACCAGGGTGACCGTCTGCGGCACCTCGGCGTGGAACCCGGTCACCGAGGCCGGCCACTTGACCACAAACGGCACGTGAACAAACTCGGTGTGCACGAGCTCGGTATGGAGGAACCGATCGTGCTCGAGAAACGCTTCGCCGTGGTCCGACACCACGGCCACCAACGAGTTCTCGTACCGACCCCTCGCCTTGACGGCATCCAGGACCTCGCCCACGAGCGAGTCTGCGTACGTCACCTTCTCCTGGTACCGGTCGCGAATGAAGCGCCTGTCGGCGGGTGAGAGCTCGGCTGGGTCGCGCTTGTGTGGGTAGAGGTTGAGCGCGATCTGATCGAGCTCCAAAGCGCCTTGGTACCAGGACGAATAGATGCCGGCGAACGGAGGCGGAGCGTTGTACGGAGCGTGCGGCGGCAGGAAGTGCACAAACGCGAAGGTGGGCTTGTCTTCGATGAACAGTTCGTCGGGCCCAGGGAGTCGACTGCGCTCAGCCCGGCGAGGCACCAGCACTTCGTCGAAGCCCCGGTCGAGACTGTTGTGGTGCCGGTACAGCGGATGCTGAGACCAGAGAACCGTTCGGTAGCCTGCCTGCGAAAGAAGCTCCGCCAGAGTCGGCATCGACGGACTGAGGGTGTCGCTCCACGCGCCGACGCCGAGCGTTTCCGGGTAGTGCCCCGTGAAGATAGAGGGCACCGATTGCGCCGTCCAGGAAGCGGGCGAAAGCGCACGTTCGAACCGAGTCCCCTCGGCGGCGAGTTGGTCGATGACGGGCGTCGCGCCGGGCCCCCCATAACTCGAAAGGGCGTCAGCTCGCGCTGCGTCGAGAAGCACGATGACGACGTCAGGTCGTCCCAGTCGCCCCGACGCGTCGACCGGGCGTGGCTCGATGAGAGAGGGGAACGGCCGCGCGACCTCGGCGGCCGAAACTCGGGGGCTCCGCCACCGAATCGACCCGGAATCCGGCCCGCTCACTTCGAAGCGAATGGCAACCGGGCCGCCACTCCAACGATCCAGCGACGCCTCGAGTTCTACGGACTCCCGATTGGCGAGGTCTTCCGCAAGCAGCGAGTGGACCCCTCCGTCAGCGTCGGTGAGCGAGACCGTCGCGTGCATTGCGAGGTCACTCCCCTTGGGAAGGCTCGCTTCCAGCCGCCCGTGGAGCACCGCAGCACCGGGAACGTCGAAGGCGACGTCATAAGAGCCGCCGGCGGGCATCAGGATGTCTTCGTCCAACACCTCGAGCCGCTTCGGCGACTCCTCGTCGCCCCCGGTGTGAGGGAGGAACCTGAAGCTCCTGACTCTCAGCGGTTCGACCGTCTTGGCACCGTCGTCGCCTTCGAGCGTGAGATCGAGCACGTTGCGGCCACTCAGAACAGCGCCGTCGGGGAGGTCCAACCGGAACCCCGGGTGCCCAGGGAAGAGCGAGAAGGTGTCGACGAACTCCCCGTTGAGCCAGAAGCGGATTCGTCTGAGCGTTCCGCCCTCGGAGTTGTGGGCCAGAACGGCCTCGATTGCATTCGTCTCGGCGCGGGGCGCGAAGAAGATCAGTCGCGCCCAGCTGCCGGTCATCACGAACTCCGCCTCATCTCGTTCGCCTCGGATCGCCCACCCCTCCCGGGCCAACACCGAACCATGCGAAGGCATGAAGAGCGTCGTTCGATTACCCGTCGCAAGCTGCGAGTCTTCGAAGACGCGCAGAGGTAGGGAATCCTCGGCGGCGCAAGAGAGCGCCAAGACGGATGCAGCGCCGACCAACACGGTCGAGACCCGCCTTGCTGTACGCCCGAGAGGGTGGCTTCGGCTGAGCTCTGTACTCATGGTCGGACGACCGGTCGGGCGAGCGAGGAGTCTCGATCTAGCGAACCGCGCGTCACCAGCTTGCACGGCGAAAAGAGCGAGTCGGAGCCTACCACCGCTCCACCGACCGAGACGCCGAAAACCGGGGCGATGAGGAGTCGAGTCTGCGCCGTTGTCGCTGCGATCTCGCTGAGCGTGGGTCGCTCGAGGCGTTCGCTCAGTCGGGTGATCCTGTCGGACGATCTGCGGGAGGTCGATTTCCATCCGACATTGAACCCGCCGAATCTCGAGAGCCTAGCGGCTCGCAGCATCCGCTTCGACCGCGCCTACACCTAGCAACCGAGCTGCAAACCGGGTCGCGCCTCCCTCCTGACGGGACTGCGACCGGTTGCTCGAGGAAGGGTTCAGCCTCACAAACCGAAGCATTTGATACGGTGCCGGCAGACTTTCTACTTTTTATTGGCCCGGCGGCTATCGCGACGTGCTTGAGATCGCGTTCGCCGCAACTCGACTCTCAGGAGACGAAGATGAAGAAGGTGAACCTGACTCTCGTTCTTGCCTTGGCCCTGGTCATCCCCCTGACTCCAGGCTCTGCACCGCCACTTTCGGCCATTGGAATAGCTTGTTGGACCTGCGACGCGGCCCACACCAATTGCGTATGGGACGCAGATGATTGGTACTGGATCGAGATTGCGAGGTGCGACGAGCTATCGTCTCCGCAATCAGAAATCTGCCGCGAGCTGGTCAACGAGATCGGCGACCTGGACATCGAAATCTGCGACCTCGGTCGAGAAATCTGCCTCGCTACCTGCGACCCGTTCGCTTACTAGAATCCGGCCAGCTCTCTAGGCGGCGCTCGCAGCTTGTGGCGGGTTGGCAGGCTGCGCGTTCGCTGAGACCGAAGCGTTCCTGGTAGAAGCCCACCACCCCACGCCGGGCCGCGGGCGCACCAACCGGCCGTGAGCGCCCGAACGTCCTTCTCATCATGTCGGGCTACCTTCGGGAGGTCGTTTTCGACCCGAAACCGAGCCAGCCGAATCTCGAGCACCTAGCGGCTCGCAGCATCCGCTTCGACCGCGCCGACACCCAGCAACCGAGCTGTAACCCGAGCCGCGCCTCCCTCTTGACGGGACTGCGACCGGTTGCCCGAGGAAGGGCTTCAGCCTCCCAAGTCGTCGCATCATTCTGATAGCGTGGTGGCAGACTTTCTACCATTAATTGGCCGGGCGGCCCTCGCGACGGGTTTCACATCGCGTTCGCCGCAACTCGACTCTCAGGAGACGAAGATGAAGAAGGTGAACCTGACTCTCATTCTTGGGTTGGCTCTGGTCATCCCCCTGACTCCGGGCGCGGCGCCGCCACTTTCGGCCGTTGGAATCGCTTGTTGGACCTGCAACCTGTCCTTCACCTATTGCACATGGGGCGCGCATCTTTGGTACATGGAAGAGCTTGCGATGTGCGACGAGCTATCGTTTCCGCAATCAGAACTCTGCCGCGAGCTGGTCTACGAGATCCGCGACCTGGACCTTGAAATCTGCGAGCTCGGCCGAGAAATCTGCCTCGCTACCTGCGACCCGTTCGCTGAATAGAATCCGGCCAGTTTGAGGACTTCACCGAGAGGTTCGTCCCGCCGGCCGGGTCCATCTCGAAGCGGCGCTCGCGGCTTGTGGCGGGTTGGCAGGCTGCGCGTTCGCTGAGACCGAAGCGTTCCCGGTAGCCGCCCATCGCCCCACGCCGGGCCGCGGGATCGATCCGACGACCCGCTGATGACGCCGGTTCAAGGCTCGGCTAGGCTCGCCGAGAGAGCGCTCTAGTCAATGCGCTCAGCGACCGCGTCCGGGGAGCCCTTCCAGTGGACAGAGGTGACGTCACCATTGGGCTGCCGCTCGAGCACCAGTGTGTCCCAGTAGTAACGGTGGAAGTACTCGTTCTCGGACAGTGCAAGCAGCTGCGACTCGTAACTCGGCCAGACAGATGAGTAGTAAAGGTCGCCGTCGCGCGCGGTCAGCTCGGCAACGAGGCCGTACGGGAATCGGTAACGCCCCTGCGCCGGAGAGATCGCATCCTGCCGAACGGAAACCGTCTCGATCGGCTTGGGAGACTCGACCGTTTCGCCGAACAGCATCGCCGCCAGGTCGCCGCCGATCGACGTCGCCAGCGGGATGTCGTTGTTCGCCAGCACGATGACGACCACGTCTTCCTCCGGGTAGCGAGCCAGGTAGGCGCTGAAGCCCGGGCTGTTGCCATTCATGTAGACGACCGACTTGCCGAACTTCTCGCCGACGAACCAGCCGTAGCCGATCCGGTCGTTCACGTGCGCGCTGAACATCTCGGCAACCGCTTTGCCCGACAGAATCTCGGAGACGCCTCGGGCCCAGAGAGCGAGGTCGTCCACCGTTGAGTAGAGCGATCCGTTGCCAGTCTTGACCGACCAGTTGAAGGTTGGTGCCAGCGCGAGCTCGGCCTCGCCGAGTGGAATGTAGCCCGTAGCGACGCCAGCGACGGTCGCAACTCCGTCGTCGTGCCCTGTGTCCTCCAGTCCGAGCGGGCTCAAGAGCTGCTCTTCCAGGTAGGCGCCGTAGGGCCGGCCGGTCGCCTCTTCGAGAATGTGTGCGAGCAGGTTGTAGTTCGAGTTGCTGTAGGAGTATCGGGCGCCGGCGGCGCCCCGCGGTGGCCGGGTCGAGATGACCTCCACCAGCTCCTTCGTCCCTCGGGGCGCCTGCGAGAGCTCACCGTATTCGGGATAGCGGTTGATGTCGGGAATGCCCGACGTGTGAGTCAGGAGATGGTGGACGGTGATCTGATCCGCGTTCTGGAATCCGTCTACAAAGCTCGGGAGCGCGTCGTCGAGCGAGATCGAGCCGCGCTCGACGAGCTGCAGGATCGCCGCCGCGGTAAAGCCCTTGGAGAGCGACGCGATGCGGAAGCGAGTCTCAGGAGTATTCGGGACATTTCCCTCCAGGTCGGCAGCGCCGTACCCCTTTCGCAGCAAGACCTCGTCGCCACGAGTAACGAGGACGGCGCCGTTGAAGTTCCTCCCGGAGAGGTAGGGCTCGAGGTGGCTGTCGGACCTTGCTTCGAAACCAAGCGGCCTTTCCTCGGACCACATGACGTGCGAGTCGACCGTGCCGGCATTGTGAAGCCAAGGTCCGATCTCCGCCCGCTGGTCGGGAAGGCCGACGTCCAGCGACTCGGCCATCGGCAGGTAGACCAGGTGGGTGACCTCCAGGTAGTCGGGGACCGCACCAGCGCTCGTGCGCGTACCCGAGACGTGTGCCTGATAGCTGCCGGCCGGGATCGACAGGGTGCCGTTCGCCAGCTCTTCACCCAAAGCGGCTCTCGAGGCGTCCCGCGAGAGCCCCTCCAACCGAAGCCGGCGCTCACGCTGAAAGTAGGGCTCCAGGGCCGCGTGATAGCAGGACACCGAGAAGCGGTCATCCCCGGGCGCGTCGAGCTCGCAGACCTGGTGGTTCGAGCCTTCGCGAAGGACTTCGTGACGACCGTCCCGCACGGTGACCAGCTTGGCCCCCGCACGATCGGTCTCCGGCAGAAGCGAAAGTACGAGGCGGAGTTCAACTTCGGCCGGTGCCTCGGCCGAGCCGAGCCGCACCAGGCAGAGCGACGCGAGCAAGATCGTGCAGAGAGTTCGCATTCCATGCAGCGAACCACAGCGGACCGGGCGGGGCAAACCGGCTGCGGCCAGTTGCGAGAACCTGCAGCAAACCGACGGTTTGCTGCCGCGGGGCGGCGCCGATACTCGATGCCGCTGGCCCAGGAGT
Source organism: Candidatus Multivoradales bacterium (assembly GCA_965212505.1). Classification (GTDB taxonomy): domain Bacteria; phylum Acidobacteriota; class Thermoanaerobaculia; order Multivoradales; family JAHEKO01; genus JAHEKO01. The sequence goes on along the minus strand of OZ243123.1, from coordinate 1,019,212 downwards.
GGCCGAGCGAACGCAATGCTGAAAGGAATCGACTCGGCCGCCGTATGGATAGGATGCTGTCCTCCTCCGTGGCGACTCCTCTCCCTGGTGAGCTCAGCCGGAAGAGGTTCTGGTGAGTTCCCAAGGCAAAACCCCCGACACCCCACCGCTCCGTCTTTGGCCGGCGATCGCGCTCCTCGTTCTGCTCTGGATCTGCTGGCGGCTGCCGGTGATAGTCGAAGAGGTCTCGTTTGCAGTCCTCGCGCTCAGCTTCTTCGGGCCGCTCGTCTGCGTCTTCGGGATCCTCGTGTGGTGGTTGGTGTGGAGTCACGCAACGCGCGCTGAGAAATGGAAAGGGCTACTCGGGCTCGTCGCTCTCCTGATCATGACGATCGCCCTGTCCGATGCCTCGATGCGAGACTACGGGGTCTTCGGCATGATGCTGCCGTGGGGTTTCACCGCGTTTGTCCTGGGGCTGATCGTCGCTCGGCGGACAGGGCTCGGCCACAGGCTAGCGACTGCCCTTCTTGTTGCGAGTGTCGGCTTCGGGTTCTCGACCCTCGTGAGGATGGACGGCACGTCGGGCGGAACCTTCAAGGCGGAGACATCGTGGCGCTGGGAGGCGACAGCGGAAGATCGCTTTCTCGCCGACACGTCGCGCCCGCGCGTCTCCGCGGAGCGGCCCCTCAGCACGGGTGCGCTCGGCGCGAGCCCGTGGCCCGGCTTCCGTGGGCCCAACCGGGATGCCGTCGTCCCGGGCGTTTCGCTCGCCGAGGACTGGAGCGTCTCGCCACCGCGGGAGCTATGGCGGATTCGCGTCGGCCCGGGGTGGTCGTCATTTGCGGTCGCTGCCGACGCGCTGTTCACCCAGGAGCAGCGCGGTGATTTCGAGGTCGTCGTCGCCTATGACGCCGAGACCGGCGCGGAACTCTGGGTGCACGAGTCGACATCTCGATTCTTCGAAGCGCTTGGCGGCGTCGGCCCGCGCGCCACTCCGACGCTTGCAGAAGGCATGCTCTTCGCGCTCGGCGCCGAGGGGCTCCTGCATCGACTAGATCCTGCCACCGGTGACGTCGTCTGGCGGGCCGATCTCCGGCAGGACGCCGACCGGGAACCGCCGAGCTGGGGATTCGCCTCCTCACCGCTCGTAGTGAATGGGTTTGTGATCGTCCACGCCGGAGGGGAGGGAAATCGGGGAGTGCTCGCCTACCGTGTCGAGGACGGAACAATCGGGTGGAGCGCCGCGTCGGGCAGCCACAGCTACAGTTCACCGCAGCTCTCGACCGTCGCGGGCCGTCGCCTCGTGCTCATGGTCAGCGACGACGGTCTGGTCGGGCTGGACCCCGCCGATGGCGCTCTGGTCTGGGACTACGAGTGGAGTGGCCAAGACTATCGGACTCTCCAACCCCTCGTCCCAGCGCCGTCGACGGTACTCGTGACCTCGGGGTTCGAGGGGACTCGGAGACTCGACCTTCGAGTGGAGCCCACCGGTCTTATCGCCGAAGAACGCTGGACCTCCCGCGGCATGAAGTCGGACTTCAACGACTACGCCGTGCACAGTGGCGTGCTCTACGGTTTCGATCCGAACATCCTTGCCGCCATCGACGTAGCCACCGGCGAACGACATTGGAAGGGCGGACGCTACGGCGCGGGTCAGCTCCTACTTCTTCCAGATGCCGATCAGCTGCTCGTGCTCTCCGAACGGGGTGAGCTCGTCCTGCTGCGCGCGACGCCGCACTCACATCAAGAGATCACGCGGTTCCAGGCGCTCGAGGGCAAGACGTGGAACCACCCTGTGCTCATCGGCAGTCGGCTCTATGTTCGAAATGCGGAAGAGGCAATCGCCTTCGAGATGCCGCTTCCGTAGTCCCGAGAGCCTCACCACGAAACAGCTCGCTGACTCGGACTCGCCTGCGAGGACCGCGGCTGTGCCAAGAGTGTGCCCAGCGAACACGTTGACTAGGATCGGAGCCTGGTGTGCTCGGCCAGAACAGCTCATAGCAGTCTCACTACTCGACCCGCCCTCGAACCATCAGCTGGATCGTGTCTCCTGGACTAACTGGAAGGCCCATCTCTTCACAATCAAAGGAGCTTCCATCCAGCGTCGAGGTCGACGCACTGTGACCCGTTGAGATGTTGCGGCATCGCAGCCGATCAACGGTCAAACCAGTCGCCCAACCGCCAAGTCGCATCCGCGCCTCGATCATGACCGTCGTTCCGTCGATACCTCCGTCGGTACGCGGGCCGACCAGCTGCTGCTACACACCGAGCGATTGACGATCCGGCTCGGATTGGGCCTAGCGGGTGCGACGGCGGCCCGCGATCCAGAGCGCCAGCGCCAGCAGAGCCGCAAATCCGCCCAAGAGTGCGAGCGGGGACCCTACGAACCGACCAGGCCCCGGACTCGAGGCGAGCACCAGATCGCCGTTGCCCAGCACCACGACGCCGGCCCACGTCCTTGCCGAGCGACCCTCTTCGATCCATTCACGCTGAGTCGCCGCAACCGCCTCGCGAACGGTACGGCCGCGACCTAGATGTGTGTACAGGTCGTCAAAGAAGCGAGCCGCTTCGCCATCATCGAGCGGCCATAGGCTGGCCACGACAGCATGCGAACCGGCGAGAAAGAACGCTCGGGCGAGGCTGAGTACACCCTCTCCTCGAAGAACGCTGCCGGTCGCGCCGCTACAGGAAGAGAGAACTGCCAACTTGCCCTCGAGACCGCGAAGCTGGGCGATCTCGGGCGGCCGCAGGATGCCGTCCTCACCATCGCCAGCGGCGAGAACCACGCCAGATCGATCTGGCCGCCGGGTGTTGACTACGGCGTGAACGGCCAGATGGAGGGCGCCGAAAGGCGCTAGATCGACCGTCTTGAGGAAGGCCTCGCTGGCCTCCGAGGCGAACACGAGGCGGCTCGCCTCGCCCAGTCGCCGTACGATCCGTTTCCCCTCCCACTGCGCGGCTGGCAGCGGACCGAGTGCGGCCCCACTCTCGAGCGCCCACGAGCGCTGGGGCGATGGATCGCCGGCGGCCGGCAGCAACGGATTCGCCAGCACCAATGCTGCCCCCTCCGGATTCTGCGACCGAGGCGGGTCACTGCTCTGCCATCGCAGCCACAGCGTCGCCGAGGGTGCGATCGCCAGTTCGTAGGACACCGCCATCGGGCTCGCTCCCGGAGCCGCGCGCAGCAGCGAGAACGGCAGCACGTGCAACAGGCCGTCTGGAACAATGACCAGCTTGTCGACGGCCGGCGGTAGCTCATCGAGAGCTGGCCCGAGCACCGCGTCGTAAAGGTCGACGAGAGCCTCTTCACTCTCGGGGTCGCTCAGGCCACGAAAGAGCTCGAGCTTGCCCTCCATCACAGCTCGGTCGGCGGCCAGCGGCACGACCTCCAAATCGTCTCGAGTGACAACTTGGGCCCAGGCGCCTCCTCGAAACCGACGATCCCATCCCAGGTCCGAACCGAGCTGGTACGAGATCAGCGCTTCGTCCTCGGCGAGATTCGCTCGGACCTTCTCGAGCAGGTCTGACGCGGGCACATCCAGGACTGTCGGCTGCGGCTCGAAGCGCGCCAGCTCTCCGCTCAACTCGGCCTCGCGGCGCTCGAGCAGCTCGAGGTCGCCTAGGAGCTCTGCACGCTGCTCGCCGACCGTACGGGGATCGAGAAGCTGTCGGTAGACCGCCGCCAGAGCGTCCTCGAGATCCCTTCGCCGAACGACCAACGCGTCGGGCAGCACCGAGTCCGGAGTCCGCCGCTGACCCAGTGCCTCGCGCAGTGTCTGGGCGCGAAAGCGCTCCATCACCGCAAAGGCTCGGCTCACATCCTCCGAACCGCGAGCATCACGGAGGAGCCGGCCGGCGATCCAGTAGTAGACATCCGCCCAGGCCGAGAGCAGCTGCTCGGAAGCCGAACCGATTTGCACCCGCCGCAGACCCTCGATCGTGTCGAGGAAGGCCTCGGACGCCTCGATCGCCCTCTCGGCCGGTTGCGTCTCCCACATCACCCTCAGGTAGTCGTCCCAGCCGTAGAGCAGTCGCCAGGGGTACCTCGCCTCGTCGGCGGCGTACGCTTGGGTCACCAATCCTTCCGCCCGCGCCGGGTCGGCCGCCAACACGCTGGAGGCGAGAGAGAGCAGACAACGCCGCTCTTGCTGGGGATACTCGATCTGGCGGGCCAGTTCCACGCAGCGCTCGAGGTCCAGCTGGGCGTCGGCGCCTCCATCCAGGACCGAGAGCGACCACAGCGTCTTGGCTTCCACCTCGAGGCTCCCGGCGTCAATTGCGAGGTCGAGCTCCCGACGCAGCTCATCGAGCAACTCACGGCGCTCTCGCTCGCCCGGCGGCCGTGTCCTCAGGCGGCGGTAGGTCGCGTTGTACCTGGCCTCCGCTTCGTCCGACGTGACTCCAGCCTCTTCAGCCAGCCGCACGGATTGGGCCGAGTAGCGCCTGGCCGCATCCGCGTCGTCGAACTCGATGGCCAGTTGAGTCAGGGCGCGGAGGCACTCGAAGAGGTAAGGATAGTGAGTGGGCGCGGCTGGCTCCAGATCGTCGAGCGCGTTCAGGAGATGGAGGTAGGCCTGTTCCAGGTCCCCTCCGGGAGCCATCCGATAGTGCGCCTCGGCGATGCCGATCACCGCCCGATCCGCTGCCACGTCGCTGGCCGCCGCGAGCCGACGTAGCTCGACCAAATGCCGCTCCGCCGTATCGGGCTCGTTGCGATAGAGCGTCACGAGACTTGCTCGCGCGCGAATCTCTCCAGCCACGTCGCCCCGCTTGGAGAAAAGCTCAACGGCCCGCTCCAGATCAGATCCGCCCCCCACATACAGACTCATGCGCCCCTGGTAGTACTGCGCCCAGCCGTCATCGGGGTGCGATCGGGCCAACTCGCCTAGCGCGCCACCGGCTTGGTCATTGGCGTGTGCAACCCGTCCTTCCGAGTAGATGCAGTGCGCCTGTCGTCGAGGATCGTCGGCGAACCGAAGACGACACGCCTCAAACGACGGCGCAACCTCTGCAAACGCCGACCCGACGAGCAAGACCGACAACAAGGCGACGAGTCTCACAGCCGAACGCCTATTCGATCTGGAACTCGAGAGTACGACTTTCCACTACCGAGCCGGATGAGTCGCGCACCTTGACCAGAATCATCATCGACGCTCCCGATGCGATGCCCTCGAGACTGGCCTCGGGCACCAGGTACTGCGGGCGCTCGAGTCCATTCGCCTCCGAGACGGAAACCAGGCTCGCCGTCGACACCACGACGTCGTAGGTGGCTTGATCGAAGGGTGTCCAGGTCAACAGGCACTGGCTCCGTGCAATCGGCTCGGTCCCCGAGGTGAGCTCGAGGGCTCGCTCGTCGGCCGTTCGAGCGACCGAGCCCGGCGGGCCCGGGCTCATCTCACGCATAGCGATCCCCAACGTGACGACGGCCAGGACAGCGGCCGCGGCACTCGCCACGCGCCAACCGCTCACCCAGCTGGGGCGCTCCTCCCTCTCCATCTCGCGCCCCAGGCGCCACGACTCGGTACAGACGGTGCAGGAGGCAACGTGTTCGAGGAGCGTTCGAAGCTCGTCTGGGGCGCAGTTGCCACGCATCGCTTCCCAAAGCCGATCAGCCGGCGGGCAGTCGGCGGTTGGAGCATCTCCAGGCGCCGTCGCCGCAAAAGCCGCACGGAGACGCGCGTTCTCGCCTTGACTATCGCTCACAGGTGGACCTCCTTGCCTCGCAGGCACTCTCGTAGATTCTCGAGTCCTCGATAGACCAGGTTGCGGGCGCGTTTCTGGTTCCAACCCATGCGCCCCGCGATCTGATCGGTACGGTAGCCGAGCAGGTGGAGGGTGACCGCGAGCTCGCGAGGACTGACCAACTGCTTCAAGCACCGCCGGATCGCGTTTCCGATCCGACGCCCTGCGAGCAGGCTCTCAGGATCCAAACGACTCGATGTTTCTGCTCTCAGGGCTGCGCCTTCGTCTGTGGTTTCCAGTGATACCTCCCTGCGGCTCCGAAATCGGCGAATCTCGTCCACGAGCGCCGAATACGCCACCTTTCTCAAGTAGGACGAAGAGAACTCTCGTTTCTCCTCGCTTCGGCGGACGATTCTCAGCACCGCCATCATCCCAGCCTGAACGAGGTCGTCTTTCTTGTCGCAGAGCCAGCCGGGGCATACGCGGTCGACAGCGTGGCCCAACCGCTTCCGCAGGCGCGCGAAGTCATCCGAGTGCATTGCCTGACCCCCGACTAAGTGAGACGTTACGGAAGATTCTAACCCTCGTAGGTGAGACGGACCGAAGGTTCGCTCCGTTACTTCTTGGTGAGTGCGGGAGGCGGGTCTGTTTTTCTTTGTTGCTGTTTGGAAAGGAGCTTGTGATGAGTAGGTGTCGTCTTCTGAGGTCTTTGGTCTGCGCAGTGCTGGTCTTCGCCGCAATGGAGGAAAGCATCGAAGCCTGCCCCACCAGGTGGGGGGACAAGAGCGCCAGCGTCGAGTTCGGATCGGTCGAAGTTCGCCTAGAGAAACGCTTGTTCAAACCGAAGTGGGAGTTCTGGGAGCCTTGTCGCGAGGAGGAGGCGAACTCCGAGGTGGTTTGCACCGACGCGAGTGGAGTGGAGGGCGACCTCGGCCGATATGGCTGGAAGCGATCGGTATCGAGCGACGCCAACCAGCTAGCCGAGGGCGCCCGCCGTGTTCCGCAGAAGGACTGCATGCTCTGCAGCAACTACGCCGAGCTCCGGGTGGCGCGTTACGACGACGTGGACAATCGAGCGAGCGAGATCGAGATCGACTCGATCCAACTCGGCTACCGGCGCTGGTTCGTTCCAAAACATGAGCGAATGGCGACAAGCCTGGTCGCCGCGGTCGGCGCCTACGACCTCGACTCGTCGGATTTGAGTCAAGGAGGGACCGACATCGGTTGGAGTCTTGGCGGCAGCGTGCAGGTCGCGCTGACGCCGAGTTGCACAGCAGAGCCCGAGTCTCGGCTCAAGACCGCCTGGCTCGACGCCATCGCCAGCGCCACCTACCACGAGATACAGACTCCCGGTCCTAACCTGGACTTCGTCGACATCCGTGCGGGATTGAGGATCACATTCTCGAGCAAGAGCGACCGCGAACGCGGCCAACAGGTTTGCCCGGGCAAGAAGAGCAAGTGGTGACCCGGATAGGGACGACGTGAATCCACCACCAAGCGAAGAAGCGCTATCAGAGCTGCGCAGGAGATTGTCTGTGAGCATCAACCGGATCTGCCCAGCGTGGCTCGCCAACGAGCGCGAGGACATCGTCCAGGTCGCGCTTCTTCGCGTGGTCAAGGTCGGTAGAGAGCGCGCGAACGACTTCGACTTCTCGAACGGCTACCTACACCGCACCGCGTACACACACGTTGTCGACGAAATCCGGCGGCGCCGACGGCGGCGGGAGAGCCCGATCGAGGCCGACGAGAGCAGGAGCGCGACCTGGGCCAGCGCTGTCCCCAGCCCCGAGGACTCCGCCCAGGCCCATCAGCTCGGACAGGCCATTCGCAGCTGCCTCCAGGCCCTGGTCCCGGCCCGGCGCCGCGCCGTCACCCTCTGGCTGCTCGGCTACCGCAATCGCGAGATCGCCGAGAGCCTCGGATGGGATCCCAAGCGCGCAGAGAACCTGGTGACGCGAGGTCGCGCCGACCTGAAAGCGTGCCTCTCGAAGAACGGCCATCGAGACGAGTAGCCCGGCGCGACGACGACACGCGCCGTCACGTCGCTCGGGGCTCCGACACCTTCCGTCGGAGCCTCGTCGCGCGTCTGGCCTGACGCTGTCGAAGACCGCTTTCCAAGCGGCAAGTGAGGGAAGCCGATACCGGCGAGCGTCTCCTATGTGCAAGGCGATCGACGGAAGTCAGACGGCTAACGAAAGGAAAACGAGGAGTAGACAGTGACTGCGAAGAAAAAGAGTGCAAAAGAGGCCGGCTTCAGTTTCAAGAATCCGGAAAAGAACAACAGGTTGGTCGTCTGCTTCAAGCATGAAGCGGGGATTCGTGCCTCCGGCACCGCGATCGCCTCGACCAAGGGTGTGGACGTCGCCGGCGCGCAGAAGGTACTCGAGCGATATCCAGAGGCCCGGATCGAACGGACGTTTGCGGACACCGAGGACGAGCTCGATCGGCAAACGGCGAGCCTAGCGGCCGCGACCGGTTCAGCGGTGCCGACCCTGAGCGGCTTCTACCACGTCGAGGCCAAGGACGCGCGCCAGGCGAAGACGCTGGCTGCGGCATTCGACAAGCTCGACGAGGTCGCTGAGGCCTATGTCGAACCGCCGGCGTTTCCGGCCGCCTTCGATCCACCTCAGGTCACTTCAGCCGCAGACGCGCCTGCCGCGACGCCCGACTTCACAGGCCAGCAGGGATACCTGAACCCGGCCACCGACGGAATCGATGCGAAGTTCGCGTGGACCCAGGCCGGCGGTCGAGGACAGGGCATCGAGATCATCGATATCGAGGGGGCCTGGAACTTTAACCACGAGGACCTGCTGCTCAACCAGGGTGGCGTGGTTGGAGGAACAGCGACGACCGACCTCGGCTGGCTCAACCACGGCACCGCCGTTCAGGGAGAGACCAGTGGCGATCGCAACAGCTTCGGAATCGTCGGCATCGCGGACGAGGCCAACTTCTCAGCGGTCTCGATCTTTGGTAGCGGCAACTCGACCGCCCAGGCGCTCAAGACGGCAGCCGACCAGCTCAACGAGGGCGACATCATTTTGATTGAACTCCACCGGGGCGGTCCGAACTCGACCGGCTCGGGTCAGTTCGGCTTCATCCCGATCGAGTGGTGGGCGGCGGACTTCGCCGCGGTCCAGTATGCGGTAGCCAAGGGCATCATCGTCATCGCGGCTGCCGGCAACGGTTCTCAGAACCTCGACGATCCCGTCTACCAGGGCAGATTCGATCGCAGCCAACGTGACTCGGGTGCCCTACTGATTGGTGCCGGGGCTCCGCCTAGCGGCAACTTCGGACCCGACCGTTCCCGGCTCGGGTTCTCCAACTACGGCCTGAGCGTGGACGCGCAGGGATGGGGTCGCGAAGTGGTTTCAGCCGGCTACGGCGATCTTCAAGGCGGCAGCAATCAGAATCGACACTACACACGCAGCTTCAGTGGTACCTCGAGCGCTTCGCCGATCGTCGTCGGCGCAGCGGCATGCCTGCTGGGCATTCAGAAGGCTCGCGGCGGAGCGCCCCTCACCTACCAGGAGATGCGCCAGATCCTGCGCACGACCGGCTCAGCGCAGGTGGACGGTCCCAACGGCCCGGCGAGCCAACGGATCGGAAACCGTCCCGACCTCAAGGCCGCCATCGCCCTCATACCGCAACCACAGGCCGTTCGCTCCGGCATTGCCACTGGGTACTGGATCGAGTTGGTCGCCTACCCACCCGGTAGCGCACGCAGCCTATGGCTGCTCGTCGGCGGCTCCTGGAAGAAGCTCGACAATCCGAGCGCCAGCATCCAGGACACCGTGCAGCGCGCGTTCCTCGGTACCGGCAGCAATGTCCGCGCCTGGTACGACAACGGCGACATCGTCGGCCTCGTCGTCGAAGGGACCTGATCAACCGAACGATCATTCATCCAACGGAGGAGACAACCATGACCGCTTCACTCACATCCCCCCTCGCCGCAGGTGCTGGCAGCAGCGTCGCCTCGGCTACGACGGCGTCCACCAGGCCTACCAGCAGCGTCGCCGCCTCAGCCGACATCGCCGCCGTCACGTCGGGAGTCGCGACCCAGTACTGGATCGAGCTGGTCGCCTACCCGCCCGGCAGCGCTCGCAGCCTTTGGCTGCTCGTCGGCGGCTCCTGGAAGAAGCTCGACAATCCGAGCGCCAGCATCCAGGACACGGTGCAGCGAGCATTCTTGGGCAGTGGCAGCAATGTCCGAGTCTGGCACGACAACGGCAACATCGTCGGCCTCGTCGTCGAAGGAACCTGAGTCAGATCCCTTCTGTCGCGGTGGTCGGGGGCCTAGCCCGGCCACCGCGTTTCTGCGCTCAGGCCAGCACCGTGTCCGACCCGTGGAGGGTCGCTGGTGATAGCGTCTCGAGGGACGGAGTCTTCGATAAGTGGCCGCAGTTCGATTGGTTCTAAAGTTCGCCGCGGGACAGGACGCGGTGCTCGAGAACGGAGAGTTCGTCTCCGGACGGGGCGAGCGCCTGTCGGCCTTGAACTCGTGGCTGAAGGCGCATCGGCCGATCGACGTCCGGCCCGTCTTCGACCCAGCCACCGCGGACGGAAACACCCGAGCTACCGAGAGGGCTCTGGGGCTCGATCGGTACTATCGTCTCGACTTCGACGGCGAGCCCGAAGAGATCGAGGCCCAGGCGGCGGAGCTGAGTCGACTCGACTTTGTCGAAGAGGCTTATGTCGAAGGGCCGGCGGAGCTGGCGCCTGACGCTGGTTGATCGGGAACCGGAGCCGGGTTCAAACCCCTTCTCTGGAAGCGTATTCGGATCATGCCGTCGGCCTGATGAAGAGACCGTGGGAGGCACGGCTGGCGGTGAGCCTCGCTCTCTCGGCAGTCGCGACGTGCCGAGTCTCTTCCCAAGGACATCCCACTGACTGCCCCTCGGACCAACTCCCACACCGCGCCTGCGCGCGTTACTTCCGATGACCATCTAACGCTCTTGGAGCCGGCTGTCGGGATCGAACCGACGACCTGCTGATTACAAGACCGGCTCCGACAAACTGGCCACGACACTCGACGACCGGCAGCCACTCAAGACACAGAGGTTGGCGGCGAACCCAACATTGGCCACAGTGGGCGATTCGCGCCGACCCTCGACTCCGAGAGATGTAGACAGTTGTCGCGCGGCAGGCGACAAATGCCGAGCCAGCGAGCGCACAGTGGGTCTAAGCTAGGTCTCAATTGGCTCAGCTACTTGAAAGGAGGAGGCTTGAAGGCTTATCGAGGATTCCTGCTCGTGGGTATCTTGACGAGCCCACCAGTGCTCGCAGACGTCACTGAAATCATCGGCCCTGACTCAGGGACGCCGAATGAGGCTCCAATCTGGGTGCCCGCGGACTTGCTCGCATCCGATGGAGGCCCTATAGGTTGGGGCCTTTTCGACGAGAACTATCGCGACGAACTCCAGTGGTACAACGATGCAACACAAAGTGGTGCGCCCGACCCAACCGCGACGGCAGAGTGCGCCGTTCAACGACCTGCTGGTCTTATCCATCGCAGAACGGCTGTTCCGCCGTCCACGCTGGAGGAACTGGCCCTCCATGCCGTCGAGACGTACGACGGCCGCGTCGTAGAAGCCGCGGCCGGGTTCTACTACGGCCTCTTCGGCACGCTCGCAAGCATTCAGATAGAAGCGAGTCACGGTGCCTCTGAAGAGCTCCGCGGGACCAACGTCCTTATGCTCTTCCGCTCCGGAAACTTCGTATTGAACGGTCAGCGAATCTGCAAGTTCGGTGAGCGTGTCCCGCCGGTCGGGTCACGAATTGTCGTGTTCGGTTTTGCACGCAAACTAGTTGACGAGGTCGCACGCATCGTTACGCCGAGTGATCGGGAGCTATTCTTCGAAACACAAGACGGCTTGACCTCATTTCCACGGCACATGGAGCGTCAGCTAGATGGAGCTGAGGTTCCCTTCGATGAGCTGCTCTCGAAGATCGAGACACTGCGCAGTCGGCCTGAGAAAGAGGTGGCGCCTCTCTTCGAGGTACCCTCTCTTCGAGGTACCACTCGATTATCCCAGAGCCGACCAGAGCCGACAGGAATCGCGGGCTCCTACACTCGACGGGGCTCTCTGACGAAACAGTCGGGCTGTCGGCGACGGCTCCAAGCGGGTCGAAGTCGCAGGAGTGCTCACGCCCGGGCGATTGAGCCCAACGCTCGACTCAGTTCCCGATCAGGACCTACTGCAGACACGAGTTCTCGAGCGGACCACGATTCTTCGCAAGCCCACTGCGCTTCCGCTGGACCTCTGGAGCCTCAGAGCCTCAGAGGCACGAACGCGCCGGGTGGCGGAAACGACCCCGCCGGATACCCAGATGTAGCTCGACCGGCTCGTAGGTCCTCCGTGACCTGACGGTGCACGAGCCGAAACAACCGATATCCCGCCTCGAGCGCGGCCCGCACTCGAGGAGCGACCGCGTGAAAGCGGGGCGCCGGCGTACTTCGGCGCCATTTCGGGCGATCGCGAGGGTCCTGCGAGAGGATCTTCTCCCGCCCGAGCACCGGCCGGCCCTGTCGCGCTTCCTCGTGGTGTGCACAGATCTCGCGAATGAAGCGACGCACGAGCGTCTCTCGTTTCGTCTCCTCAAGCCCCTCCCAGCAGGGCAGAGGCGCGAGCTCCAGTCGCTCGGGAGAACTGAACCGAGAATCGTCGGTCGGTGCGCCCCGCAGATGCGCCCGGTACTGCGCAGTGCGATCGATCCAGACGCCCTCGAGGCGTTCACCGTGTGCCAAGGCCCCCGCAGAGTGGGCGCCGGGCCAGTGGTGGGGTGAGGCCACGAGGTTCTCTTTGACTCCCTGTTCGAGAATGTAACGCAGCCGCCCGATCTGCGCCTCCGGCTCGTGGCTCACCACGACATCGGTATAGGACCGGCCCCAGACCTTCTCCCGCCACGAGTAGAGCCGGCCGACCTCGCGTGCGATGTTCGAGTTCACGTAGCGCATGAAGCGCGCCATCTGCTTCGCGTCGACGACGCGAAGCAACAGGTGGCAGTGGTTCGAGAGGTAGACAAAGGCACAAACGCGCGCTCCGCTGAGCCGTTGAGCGCGTGCGAGGATACCCACGATCCTCTCGTTGAGGGGGCGCGACGGCTTGAGAAGGAACCGCCGCTGCAAAGCACGGCACGTGATCTCTACGAGGGTCTCTTCGGGGATGTATCGCAACTTGCGAGGCACACCCTAGATGACGAAGACCATCTCTGACGACTTGCGTCAGATGTCGATCATTCGTGTTGTACCTCTCTGTTGTGTACCTCTCTGTTGTGGTACCTCTCTGTTGTGGCAACACGTCAGATGAGGCTCAGCAACTAGGTCAGTGGGCCTAGTTCCTGACTAGCGCTTCACCCGTAGAAAGCTCCATGTGCCGATGGCGCTACCCCCGTCCCCCCACCGGATAGCCAGGCTCTCCACCGCGCAGAGCTCTCCGTTAGTTAGGCGGCAACTCTCCCGGTGAGGTAGTGCGAACATGGAGTTGTCCTTGATCCTCAAACGCCCCGAGGGCGGCACTTTGACGACCCAAGAACCCTCAACCAATGGCAGCTCTAGGCCGGCTTCCGGGTCTTCAACCAACTCAATTCGAGAGCCGCCGAAGGTCTCCTCGACGACGAAAACGACCGGCTTCCCCGGGCGAGTAGACCAAACGCGATGGGCAGACGGCAATACGCTGGCGACAACACAGAACCCCAGGAGGAGAGCTCGCAGGCGCGGGCCGGCAAGACCCGTCAACCCGGCAGTCACTGTGAGTGATCCAGCGACGAGCGGGAGCCAGAACCAAGTTTGCAGCATGAGGACTAGGAACACGGTGGGGATCACAGCGATCCCCAACCCAACTCTGACGAGGTAGCGATTCGCCTCAGTCGGATTCACCTGCCCTACCTGCCCGTCATCGGACGATCTGTGAAAGTTCATACCCCTCTTGAGTCCGCGAGAACGCAAGGACGCCCATAGGGTTATTGGCGACAGCGGTGTACGATCACTATGTACCTCCGGCACCAGTTGTCAGCGTCGTTCGCAACGAGCTGCATCAGATGCATCAGAACCCTTGCTACTAGCACTAGGGGATCGGATATGGACGCAGACTTTTGGCTCGGCCTCACAATTGTGGGTATCGTAGTTGCGCTCATTGCTAGCATCTTGGTCTGCCTGACCTCAAGCGTATGGCTCGGGATCGCAACCTTCTTCGGGGTTTGGTTCCTGTTTCTCGGACCGCACCCGTACATCCTCTACCTAGATAAGAAGGAAGGACCCTGGGAGTGAGCTTGTTGTCTAGTCTTTGACCGTTCGGATGCCCACGCCTGGATCGTAGCGAGGTCCGTGTCGGGAGTTTCGAGCGCAGTCGTTTGGCCAACTGAAGGTCGGCCGCGTACCGATCTAGCAGGACTCGGTCTAGCAGAGCGACAGCAAGTGTCGCACAACTTTGTTTGTGCGACGTTCGCTTCGGCACGACCTCAGGAGTCTGTGGCAGTCTGTGGCATAGGCAGCCGGAGCTACGAGTCCGAGAGGCCCCCTCTTCGGTCACCCCCTCTTCGAGGTAGCACTCGATTGTCGCAGAGCGGTCACCGTGTTTCGCAACGAACTCCATCTGATCGCACAAGATCCTTGTCGCTCGCAGTAGGAGAACTGAGAATGAAGGCAGAGAGTTGGCTAGCGCTTGCGAAGGTAGGCGTCGTGTCTGCGTTCGTAGTCAGCCTCATTGTTGGCGTCATCTTCGGCGTGTGGGCTGCGATCATGGCCTTCTTCGCGGTCTGGTACATGTTTCTTGGACCGCACGCGTACTTGACCTACCTCCAAAAAGAAGGACGGCCCTTGGTAAAGCGCGTTATGGGAGGGTGAGCGCGCGCCCGATTTCCTCAGCCGGTTTCCGCTTCGGAACGAGCCTTGAGATCGCTCTGCCTTGGTCGGCTGGCAGAGAGTGACCCCCGCTTCGAGGTACCACTCGATTATCCCAGAGGGATTATCCCAGAGGCGGGCCGATCTCCGGCAGGACGCCGACCGGGAACCGCCGAGCTGGGGATTCGCCTCCTCACCGCTCGTAGTGAATGGGTTTGTGATCGTCCACGCCGGAGGGGAGGGAAATCGGGGAGTGCTCGCCTACCGTGTCGAGGACGGAACAATCGGGTGGAGCGCCGCGTCGGGCAGCCACAGCTACAGTTCACCGCAGCTCTCGACCGTCGCGGGCCGTCGCCTCGTGCTCATGGTCAGCGACGACGGTCTGGTCGGGCTGGACCCCGCCGATGGCGCTCTGGTCTGGGACTACGAGTGGAGTGGCCAAGACTATCGGACTCTCCAACCCCTCGTCCCAGCGCCGTCGACGGTACTCGTGACCTCGGGGTTCGAGGGGACTCGGAGACTTGACCTTCGAGTGGAGCCCACCGGTCTTATCGCCGAAGAACGTTGGACCTCCCGCGGCATGAAGTCGGACTTCAACGACTACGCCGTGCACAGTGGCGTGCTCTCCGGTTTCGATCCGAACATCCTTGCCGCCATCGACGTAGCCACCGGCGAACGACATTGGAAGGGCGGACGCTACGGCGCGGGTCAGCTCCTACTTCTTCCAGATGCCGATCAGCTGCTCGTGCTCTCCGAACGGGGCGAGCTCGTCCTCCTGCGCGCGACGCCGGACTCACATCAAGAGATCACGCGGTTCCAGGCGCTCGAGGGCAAGACGTGGAACCACCCTGTGCTCATCGGCAGTCGGCTCTATGTTCGAAATGCGGAAGAGGCGGTCGCCTTCGAGATGCCGCTTCCGTAGTCCCGAGAGCCTCACCACGAAACAGCTCGCTGACTCGGACTCGCCTGCGAGGACCGCGGCCAGGGAGCGATCCCCGATAGGGCACTGATGGAGCCGGCAGTCGGGATCGAACCGACGACCTGCTGATTACAAGTCAGCTGCTCTAGCCACTGAGCTATGCCGGCTGGAGTGTTCGCGAGTGAGGCGAAGCAACGGGATCTTATCCGCTCAGCGCCTTCGATTCTTCTTCTCGCTCAGTACCTTTCGATAGAACTTCTGGCGATTCTTCTCGTGCTTGCGTTGGGCGTGCGTGTCCTTGCGCCGCTCGAGAGATTCCGCCTCGGCCTCTAGGCGACGCCGGCTCTCTAAACGAACCGCGTCGACCTCGCCTCGGTCGATCGCCGCCCGGACGGCGCACCCCGGCTCACCCTCGTGGCGACAGTCGGAGAACCGACACTCGCCGGCCAGCGCTTCGATGTCATCGAACACGGAAGACAGTCCGTCGTCGGCCTGCCAGAGCTGAAGCTCACGGATGCCCGGGTTGTCGATGACCAACGTACCGTTATCGAGCCGGAAGAGCTCGCGGTGGGTGGTGGTGTGCCGACCGCGGCTGTCGTGCTCTCGCACCTCCTGGGTGCGCAGGCTCTCGTCAGCGCGCAGCCGGTTGATGAGCGTCGACTTGCCGACGCCGGAGGAGCCGAGCAGCGCCACGGTCTCGCGCGGTTCGAGGAGCACCTCGACCGCTCCAACGTCCCCCTCGAGCGCCGAAGCGGTGACGACCGGGCGGCCGGCGCAAGCGCCACGCACTTCGCCGAGACGCTCCTCCAGCTCATCGCAGACGTCGGCCTTGTTGAGGACAACGGCGGCTCGGGCGCCGCTCTCCTCCACCATGATCAAGAACCGTTCGAGGCGCCGCAGGTTGTAGTCGCCGTCGAGGCCCATGACGAGTAGCACGAGATCGACGTTGGCGGCGACGAGCTGTTCGACGACGCGCTCTCCGGACACCTTCCGGGAGAGCTGCGTTTGCCGTTCGAGCACCGTCTCGACGACGGCGGTCTCACCGGGACGTTGTCGGAAGGCGACCCAGTCGCCCACCGCCGGCACGGTACCGGAGTCGCCCTCGCGACGCACCCGCCCGGCGAGCTTGGCGTCCGTCAACCCGTTAGTCGTGTGGAGTTTGAGATGGCCGCGCTGCGTTTGCACCACGCGGCCCGGCAGAAGATCTTCACGGCTCAGTGCCGCGAAACGAGCTTCGAAGTGGCGGCTCCAGCCGTAGGAGCGCAAAGATTCGTTCATGACTCAGAGTCCCTCGGACGGCACGTTCCGCACCGTCTGGTTCGGTCGTTCGGGGACGGGCGCTTGGGCGCCGCGTCGCGATCACAAGTGAACTGGGAGGAACCCTCTAGACAATCATCAGACTCAAGTCTGCCAGGCTCGCTGCAACAGGGCAAGCCCGCGGCTACGAACGGGTGCGCTGACGAACCGCTTCGTAGAGCAGCGCCGCGGCCGCCGCGGAGACATTCAACGACTCGACCCGACCGCGCATCGGAAGACCGACGAGCCCATCGCAACGCTCGCGGGTGAGCTTGCGGAGGCCCTTCTCTTCCCCACCGAGGCAAAGGACGATGCGCCCCTTGAGGTCGATCTCCCACGGCGGCTCGCCCTCGCCGTCGGCACCGTAGATCCAAAAACCGTCTTGCTTCAGTCGACGGAGGGTGTCCGAGGTGTTTGTGATGCGCTCGGTCTCGAGCCACTCGGTGGCGCCGGCGGCGGTCTTGGTGACGGTGGCGGTCAGCGGCGCCGAACCGCGATCCCGAATCAGCACTGTGCCGACGCCTGCACCTTCGCAGACCCGCAGAATCGCGCCCAGATTCCGGGGGTCCTGCACGTCTTCGATGAGCACCACCAGCTCTGGGTCGGCGCGCTCGGTGTCGGCCTTGGCGACCTGATGGATCTCGGCGACGAACCCGTTGTGAACCCCGCCGGCCATACCGGACAAGACGCCCTCGCCGACCGCTTCGACCGCCACGCCGTGCCGCTCGCAGAGGCTCTCGATCTCCTGGCGACGACCGCCCTTCCTGCCGGAACCGACGTAGACGCACTGCACCTCGTGCGGACGGTGCCGAAGCGCCTCACGAACCGGGTGAAAGCCGTGGATGTACATGGCGCTAGCTAGGCACTTTCTCGAGCAGTGCAACCGCCATGGTGGCAATCCCCTCGCCACGGCCGAGTGTGCCGAGGCGCTCGTGAGTAGTCGCCTTGATGCCGACCGCGTCCGGTTCGACCTCGAGCATTTCGGCGATGCGCTCCTTCATGCTCTGCTTGTAGGGCCGCAGAGACGGCGCTTCCGCAATGACGGTCAGGTCACAGTTGACCACCTCGTAGCCCGCCTCGACGATGCGATTCATCACCCGACCGAGGAGTTCGCTCGAGTCGACACCGGAGAGCTTCGGATCGCTCGGAGGAAAGTGCTCGCCGATGTCGCCCAGACCGGCGGCACCGAGTAGGGCGTCGCAGAGCGCGTGCAGCACCACGTCGGCGTCGCTGTGCCCCAGGAGGCCCTTCTCGTGAGGGATGCGCTCGCCGCCGAGAATGAGGTCACGCCCTTCGACCAGTGGATGCACGTCGTAGCCTTGGCCGATTCGATACATCGAGTCGATTGTAGCGAGCCGATCGCCGAGATGTTCGGCGGATTACCGTGGATCGAGCTCGCTCGGCCGGCTAGGCCTCGAGGAGAGCCCGGAGAAACGACAGATCCTCCGGGCGCGTGAGCTTGGGGTTCGGCTCGGTCGCGACGACGGCGTGAATCTGTGCGTCGCCGAGGCACTCGACGAGTGAGGCTTCGTCTGTGCCCGTGAACCCAGTCTCCAAGGCGCTCGCAAGGGCTCGCTCGAGGAGCGAGCGGCGAAAGACCTGCGGCGTCTCCGCTCGGAATAGATCGCTCCGATCGACCGTAGCCTGAACAAACCCGCCAACCCGACGCTTGATGGTGTCGGTGACCGCCCGTCCCAGAATCGCGGCACCACCCAGGTCGGCGGCCTCGACCACCGCAGCGATGTCTGTCAGAGCGACCGCCGGGCGAACCCCGTCGTGGACCAGAACCAACTCGCGCATGCCGCCCGAGGCCGCAGCCAAGCAACGGGCCACCGACTCTTGCCGCGTCGCGCCCCCTGCAACGGAGCGAACATCCGCAGGCATTGCGACGCTTGCCTCCCCGTCGGTAGGAAGCGCGACCACAACTTCGCGAGCTCCGGCCTCGAGCAGGCGCTCGACTGTCCAAACAATCACCGGCTTGCCGGCGATCTCGACCCACTGTTTGGGAGGCTCTCCACCGTAGCGCAGCCCGCGACCGGCGGCCGGTACGAGAGCGACGAAGGGGGGTGTCATCGACGGTGTTCCGCTACACCGTCATGATGTCGTTTTCTTTGTTCTCCAGCGCCGTGTTGATCAGACCGATGTAGTGGTCGTGCAGCTTTTGCGTCTCGTCGTGCCCCCGATGCTCGTCGTCCTCGCCGATCTCTTTCTCGCGCTCCATGCGCTTGAGCTCGTCGTTGCCATCGCGGCGCGAGCCTCTGATTCCGTTGCGCGCGCTTTCCGCCAGGTCGTGGGCCTGCTTGACGATCTCTTTGCGCGTCTCTTCGGTGAGCTGCGGCACCGGGACGCGGATCAGCTTGCCATCGTTAGACGGGTTCAAGCCGAGGTTCGAAGACTGAATCGCGCGCTCGACGTCGGCGATCGAGGACGGATCGAACGGCTGGACGACAATCAGCGTGGCATCGGGTACCGACAGGTTGGCCACCTGATTCACAGGCGTCGGCGTGCCGTAGTAGTCGACCGTCACCCCTTCGAGCATCGAGAGCGACGCACGGCTCGTACGTAGATGCTTGAGCTCCTCGTGGAAGTGATCCAGGGTCGCCTTCATCTTCAGTTCGATCTCTAGAAACAGCTCCTGCATTCCGAATTCTCCTCAGACGATCTTTGCACCAGCCAGCGGGCGCTCGCGTATGCCGTCGCTCACCCACGAGCCGACCGGCTCACCGCAGACGACCCGTCGAATGTTCTCGCGCTCGAGCAGCTTGAAGACCACGATCGGAATGTCGTTCTCACGACACAGGCTGATCGCGGCCGCGTCCATCACCTTCAGGTCGCGCTCGAGCACCTCGCGATAGCGAACGGTTGGCAGCAGCTCGGCGTCCGGCTCCACCTTGGGGTCGGCCGAGTAGACGCCGTCGACGCCGGTCGCTTTGAGCAGCGCTTCGGCGTGAAGCTCGTTTGCGCGGAGCGCCGCAGCGCTGTCGGTGGTGAAGTACGGATTGCCGGTACCGGCGGCGAGGATCACCGCCCGCCCCTTCTCGAGGTGACGGATCGCTCGCCGCCGAATGAACGGCTCGGCCACGTCGCGAATCTCGATGGCCGTCTGTACACGCGTGTTGACGCCGACCTTCTCGAGCGCGTCCTGGAGTGCCAGCGCGTTGATCACCGTGGCGAGCATGCCCATGTGATCGCCGGTCACCCGCTCGATGCCGCGCTTCGAGGCCGAGACGCCCCGGATGATGTTGCCCCCACCGATGACGATTCCGAGCTCGACGCCCAGATCGTGGACACCCCGGAGTTCCTTGGCGATACGAACGACGATCTCTTCGTCGATACCGAACGGCTGCGACCCCATGAGGGCCTCACCGGACAGCTTGAGTAGAACGCGACGGAAAACTGGGGTGTCGCTCATATCGGCGTTTCGGAGGCCTCCGGGTCGGTCAGTCGCCGCTGCCACTGTCGGCTTCGACGGTGGCCGGCCCCTCACCCAGCTTGAAGCGGGCGAATCGGCCGACCTGGATGTTCTCGCCGAGTTTACCAACCTTGGCAGCGACCAGATCGCCGACCGTCTGATCCGGGTCCTTGACGAACGACTGCTCGAGGAGCACAAACTCGCCGAAGAACTTCTCCATCTTGCCGTCCACGATCCGATCGATCACCTGCTCGGGCTTGCCCGACTCGATCGCCTGCTCGCGGTAGATCTTGCGCTCCGCCTCGAGCATCTCGTCGGTCACCTCTTCCCGACGCACGTAGCGCGGGTCGGCGGCGGCGATGTGCATGGAGATGTCCTTGAGCAGCTCCTGGAAGTCGTCCGTGCGAGCGACGAAGTCGGTCTCACAGTTGACCTCGAGCAGCACGCCGATCTTGCCGCCGGCGTGAATGTAAGAGGTCACCAGACCCTCTGCCGTAGCGCGGCCGGCCTTCTTGGCGGCGGCGGAGAGCCCCTTCTTGCGAAGGAGTTCGACCGCCTTCTCCTGGTCGCCGGCGCTCTCGCTCAGCGCCGCTTTGCAGTCCATCATCGGAGCGCCCGTCGAGTCGCGGAGCTCCTTTACCATCTGTGCCGTAATCTGCATTTCTCGTACTCCTCGCTCGAGCGCCCGAGAAGAAAAAAGGCCAGCGCCACCGGCGTCCGGCGGTCCCACTGACCCTTTCTCCTCGACGTCGAGACTTGCGTCAGTTCACTGGAGCGGTTTCGTCGACCTCTCCGGCGTCGTTGTCTTCTGCTTCGCCCTCTGCACCGGCGTCGTCACCGGCCTCTTCGCTCGCCGCTTCGGCGGGTTCCGCCTCGGGAGCCGCCTCTTCCGCTGGAGGTTCCTCAGCCGCGGCCTCTTCGACCGGAGCGGCCTCCGCCTTCGAAGCTGCCTCAGCTGCGGCCTCCTCGGCCGCTGCCTCTTCAGCAGCCACCTCTGCGGTGGCTTCCTCGAGCAGCTCCTTCGTGAGCGCTCCGGTTCCCTCTAGATACGCATCTGCGGTCCTGGAGGTGAACAGGCGAATGGTGCGAATGGCGTCGTCGTTGCCTGGAATCACGTAGTCGATCATCTCGGGATCGCAGTTGGTGTCGACGATGCCGATCACCGGAATACCGAGCTTGTTCGCCTCGGCGACCGCGATGTACTCGCGCTTGGGGTCGACCACGAACATCGCGTCCGGGAGACGATCCATGTCACGAATACCGTCCAGGTTCTTGTGCATCTTCTCGCGCTCACGATCGAGTCGCAGGCGCTCCTTCTTGATCATCGGCTGCTCGGTGTTGCCGAGCCGGGCCTCGATGTCCTTGAGCCGCTCCACCGAGGCGCGGATCGTGACGAAGTTGGTGAGCGTGCCGCCCAGCCAACGATGCGTCATGTGGAACTGACCGCACCGCCCGGCCTCTTCGGCGATCACGTCGCGCGCCTGGCGCTTCGTGCCGACGAACAGCACCCGGCGACCGGTGCGTCCCATCTCGCGGACAAATTCGACCGCGTCGTTGAACAGCGAGAGCGACCGCTGAAGGTCGATGATGTAGATGCCGTTGCGCTTGCCGAAGATGTAGGGCTTCATCTTCGGGTTCCACCGCCGAGTCTGGTGGCCGAAATGGACTCCTGCCTCCAGGAGCTCCTTCATATTGACCTGCACCAAGAAATTCCTCCTTCGATCAGCGCTTGCTGAACTGGAATCGAGCGCGAGCGCCCTTGAGACCGTACTTCTTCCGTTCCTTCTTGCGCGGATCGCGTGTGAGGAATCCGCCGGCCTTCAGCTGCTCTCGCAACTCCGCTTCCGCTGCGATCAGCGCGCGCGAGATGCCGTGGCGAACAGCGCCGGCTTGTCCGGTCGAGCCACCGCCTTTGACGGTGACGTAGAAGTCGTATTTTTCGTCCGTCTCGGTCAGCACGAGCGGCTGACGGATGACCATCCGCAGCACCGCGCTCGGGAAGAAGCCGTCGAGGGCCCGACCGTTGACGTTGATCTCTCCCGTACCGGGCTTCAGGAAAACACGCGCGGTCGCGGTCTTCCGGCGACCCGTTCCGTAACTCAGGATCTCGCTCAAGACGTCTCTCCTAACCCACCGCGAGCGGCTCGGGCTTCTGCGCCTCGTGCCGATGCTCTGGCCCTGCATAGACCTTGAGCTTGCGGAGCTGGCGACGGCCGAGGCGGTTCTTCGGCAGCATGCCCCACACGCCCTTCTCGATCAGGCGATGGGGACGGCGCTCCCGAAGGCTACCCGCAGTCTCGGACTTCAGGCCACCCGGATGGGTACTGTGCCGGTAGTAGATCTTGTCGAGCTCTTTGGTACCGGTGAGCACGACCTTCTCAGCGTTGATGACGACCACGAAGTCGCCGGTGTCCACGTGCGGCGCATAGATCGGCTTGTTCTTGCCGGTCAGCACGCGCGCGATCTGTGTGCAGAGGCGCCCGAACGTGACTCCCTGAGCATCGATGACGTACCAATGCCGCTCGATTTCCGCGGGCTTCGGGCTATAGGTGCTGGTCATTCTCCAACTACTCCAGATGTCTCATGAGTTGGCAAAGGGATCCCTCACTTCGCCAAGCGAAGGAGCCGATACTACGGAGTGAACGGAGCGATGTCAACCGCTTCTGGCCCTGCTCCGGCGGGCCCTTCGAACCCCTGCGCAGAGCTGCCGGCGAGCGTTAGACTGGTACCCATGGCGACGGCTGCCGAGCTCGACAAACGTAGCTCCACGATCCGCGACATGTTCGGGGCCGTGGCACCACGCTACGACCTGCTGAATCGGCTGCTTTCGGCCTCCCTGGACGTGGTCTGGAGGCGTAAGGCGGCCGCGGCTCTCGAGCTCTCCGACCCGGCGCCGGTCCTCGACCTCTGCTGCGGAACCGGCGATCAGGCGCTGGCGCTCCGTCAGCGAGGCGCAAACGTCGTTGCGGCCGACTTCTGCGTACCGATGCTGGCCATCGCGAACCGCAAGTACGACCGCCTCGAAGCGCACCGCCCGAACGGCCTGGCCGGCGACGCGCTGACGCTTCCTTTTGAGGACGAGCGCTTTTCGGCGGCCACGGTCGCCTTCGGGCTGCGAAACGTGGCCGATCTCGATACCGCACTGATCGAGATTCGCAGGGTCTTGAAGCCCGAGGGTCAGACCGCCTTCCTCGAGTTCACCGTGCCCAGCCTCTGGCTCCTACGGGCGCCGTATCTCTTCTACTTCCGTACGGTCTTGCCGTGGATCGGCCGGAGGCTCTCCGGGCGCGGCTCGGCCTATTCCTATCTCCCGGAATCGGTACTCGAGTTCCCTCAGCGTCAGGCCTTCCTGGATCGCATGAAGGCCGCCGGATTCCGAGACCTCGCCTGCCGCGACCTGAGCGGCGGCATTGTGAACCTCTACACGGGAAGACGAGCATGACGACAATTCTGGATGGACGCGCAGTTGCCAAGGAGATGAAAGCCGAAGCGGGTGCGGCGACGGCCGAGATGGTCGCGGCGGGGGCAAGGGCGCCGGGCCTCACGACGGTTCTGGTCGGAGAGGACCCCGCCTCGCAGCTCTACGTACGGAGCAAGGTGCGCGCTTCGAAGCGCGCCGGCTTCCTGGGAGCAAGCCATGTGCTCGCAGACTCCACCTCCGAAGGCGAACTCCTGGCGGTCATCGACCGCCTCAACGAAGACGACACGGTCGACGGAATGCTCGTGCAGCTCCCCCTCCCCCGTCACATCGACAAAGACCGGGTGCTGGAGCGGATCGATCCGGCGAAAGACGTCGACGGCTTTCACCCGATCAACGTCGGTCGACTCTGGCTCGACCAGCCGGCACCGGGCCCCGCCACCGCCGCCGGCATCATCGAGCTTCTGCGCCGCTCGAACATCGAGATGTCGGGCAAGAACGCCGTGATCGTCGGGC
Source organism: Candidatus Multivoradales bacterium (assembly GCA_965212505.1). Lineage (GTDB taxonomy): Bacteria > Acidobacteriota > Thermoanaerobaculia > Multivoradales > JAHEKO01 > JAHEKO01. Next base: position 995,151 of record OZ243123.1, on the reverse strand, counting down.
GGAGCGCCATCGTCGGCAAACCGCTCGCCGGCCTGCTGCTGCGCGAGAACTGTACGGTGACCATCTGCCACTCCCGCACGCGCGACCTCGAAGCGGTCTGCCGCGGCGCCGAGATTCTGGTCGCGGCAATCGGCCGAAGCGGCTTTGTCGGCGCCGATCACGTCGGCGAAGGGGCCGTAGTGATCGACGTCGGCATCAACCGGGTCAGCGATCGCGACGAGGCCGAACGCCTCTACCCCGGCGACACCAAGCGACGCGAGCAGTTCGAGAAGAACGGCTCGATTGTGGTCGGCGACGTCGACTACACCGCCGTCTTCGATCGGGCCTCGGCGATCACGCCCGTGCCGGGAGGCGTCGGACCGCTGACCATCGCGCAGCTCCTGAACAACACCCTCGAGCTCTCGCGGCGACGGCAGGGACTCTCGAGTTGAGCGCGGTGCTCATTGGACTGACCGGGGGCATCGCCTCCGGCAAGTCCACCGTCGCCGGCTGGCTTCGCGATGCCGGCTACCTCGTCGTCGACGCCGACGAGTTGGTGGCCACTCTTTACGCCGCCGACGGCCGGGGGGCAGAAGCGGTCGCCGAAATGTTCGGCGAGTCGTGCCTCTCCGAAGACGGTTCGGTGGATCATGAAGCGGTCGCCGAGCGGGTCTTCGACGACCCCGAGGCGCTCGCGGCCCTCGAGGCCGCCATCCACCCGCTGGTGCGCGAGCGTTTCTCGGAGATCGCCGCCCAGGTCGACGACGTTGCCGTCCTCGAAGCGACGCTCCTCGTCGAGGCCGGCTACGCGCCCGACTTCGATCGAGTGGTCACCGTCGAGGCCGACGCGAACACCCGACGCCAGCGGGCCATCGACCGCGGTCTACCCCCCGAGGCCGCCGACGCGCGCCTGCGGGCGCAAGGCGACGGAGCCGAGCGACGCGACGGAGCCGACTGGGAGATCCACAACGACGGCGGGCTCGACGACCTTCGAGCCGAGGTCGACGTCTTGGTTGCGGAGATCGAGCAGCTCCGGAGCCAGCGGTGAACGCTCACCCTCTGGCCCGATTCGCGCTGGTCACCGGCAACCCGAACAAGCTCGACGAGGCGAAGCGGATTCTCGACCTGGAGCTCGAGAGCGTCGCGATCGATCTGCCGGAGCTCCAGTCCAACAACCTCGAGGAGGTTCTCCGGGCGAAGTCGGCCGAGGCCTGGAACCGGGTCAGACGCCCGGTGATCGTCGAAGAGACAGGCCTTGAGCTCAACTCGATGAACGGATTCCCCGGGCCGCTCGTCAAGTGGATGCTCGACTCGATCGGCTCCGAGGGCATTGCTCGCGCGGCCCATAGCCTCGGAGACCCCGGCGTCACGGCACGCTGCCAGCTGCTGGCCTACGACGGCGAGCGCTCGGTCTTTGCGGAAGGACTGACGCGTGGCGAGCTGGTGTTGCCACCGCGCGGCGCGGACGGGTTCGGCTGGGATCCCGTCTTCCAACCGTCCGGCAGCTCAGAGACCTACGCCGAGCTGGGACGAGGTACCAAAGACGAGATCGGACACCGTGGCCGCGCCTGGCGCGCTCTGCTCGAGCGGGTCGACTGACCCCTGGTAGAGTCGTCGAACCCTTCGATAGGAGCGTTTCATGGATTTCGGAACCGGCCGGGCGCCCCTTCGCCTGCCGGAGTGCTTGGCTCTCTTCTGCTGGCTCCTCGCGGGCGCGACCGTCCGACCGCTGTCGCCCGCGGTGATCGTCGTCGACGAGAGCTGCAGTCTGGTCAATGCCGTCACGGCCGCGAATACGGACGCCGCAACCAACGGCTGCCCAGCCGGCGCAGGCGCCGACGAGATCGTCTTGACCGGCGACGTGGTCCTGACCGAGAGCGTCGACGGTACCAACGGCCTGCCGATCATCACGGACCCGCTGACACTGACCGGCAACGGCTTCGAGATCCGACGCGACCCAGCGGCGCCCGACTTTCGTCTCATCGAGCAGGACGGCGAAGGCCTCGCGCAGCTGACACTCGAAGACGTGACTCTACTCAACGGCTCGCTACCTTCAGGCAACGGAGGAGCGATCTACGGCGGCTGGGCCAACGACCCCTTGACCCTTCGCAACGTCACCGTCTCTGGCAGTCACGCAGAGCAAGGCGGCGGGCTCCACTTGGGCTACGGCACCTACGTCGCCATCTACGACTCGCACATCCTCGACAACTCGGCTGACATCGGCGGTGGCATCTACTCGCTCGGCGCCAACCTGTTCATGCTCAACACGACCGTCAGTGGTAACAGCGCTGCGAATCGGGGAGGCGGTATCCAGAACGACGACGGTCTCTACACCGGGTTCCTAGCGCTCCGCCAGTCGACCGTCGAAGGCAACGTCGCTCCAGTTGGGGCCGGGATCTCCAGCATCGGCACCTACATCAACACGTTCGTGACCAACAGCACGGTCTCGGGCAACATCGCCGACACCGGCGCCGGCGGCATCCATGTCGCCGGGTTCTACGGATTCTTACGTCTCGACAACGCGACGGTCGTCCACAACACGACCGTTTCGGGTGACGCCGGAGGCATCATCGTCTCCGATTACAGCGGCTGGACCGGCTTCTTGCCATCCGACAGCATCGTGGCAGCGAACGTCGGAGGCAACTGTGCCGCCGACCTCCTGACCGACGACGGCGGCAACTTCGACGACGACGGTAGCTGCCCCACCAACTGGAACCCCCTGACGGGCCTAGACCCCGAGTTGGCCGAGAACGGTGGGCCGACAAGAACTCACCGCCTCCAAGACGGCAGTTCGGCGATCGGCGGCGGGACGAGCTGTGTCGAAGACATCGACCAACGTGGGTACGAACGCACCGACGGCGCCTGCGACAGCGGTGCTGTCGAGGCCGGCGTCGGCGTGCTCTCTCTCGCCGGAGCGTGCCCAGGCATCATGACTCTCGAGGCGACGCTTGCCGCACCCATCAGTCTTCTCGAGATCTTCCAGGGAGCCTCGGAGGGCTCGACGCTCGTTCCCGGAGGGGTGTGCACCGGTACCGAGCTCGACCTCGACAGCGCGCAGAGCATCACCACCCTCACGACGGACGACACCGGATCCGGCTCCCTAAACATCGAGTTCCTCGCCAGTGACTGCGGACAGCTGCTCCAGGCCGTCGACGAGCGGCACTGTGGGACATCGAACCTGGTCTCGATCGACAGCTGCGACCGACTCGTGCTCGATTCCAAGGGGAAGGGTTCCCAACTCGTCGCTCGCCCCGACCGCTCTCCAACCTGCCCGACCCGGAGCTACCTGCCGGGGCAACGGGTACGGCTGCGCGCATCGGCTGTGCCAAGTTGGACGATCGAGAGCTGGGTCGGAACCGACGACGACAGTCGTACGGACGAGCTCAACCGCATCACCATGCCGACGGGCGACCACGCCGTCACCGTTCGCTACACCCGTGTTTGCAACCCGCTGGAGATCGACCGCACCGGGTCGGGCTCGATACCCACCGCTCTGCCCGCGAGCTCCCCGGGATGCGTCGAGGGCGAGTACCTCGCGGACGAAGTGATTACTCTGAGCGGCGCGACCCCCGACCCGGGCTGGGCGATCGGCGGCTGGACGGGCACCGACAACGACGCCTCCACCGACTCGATGAACGTCGTGACGATGCCGGGCACTCACCACACCGTCACCGTCGACTACCAACTCAGCTGCTTCGACCTGACCACCACCCATACCGGCCGCGGGGCCGACCCGCAGGCATCACCGACGAGTTCGGGCGGGTGCCCCGACGGCACCTTCTCCCCGGGCGAGGTCGTCGACCTGACCGCCTCGCCGGCGATCGGCTGGGAGGTGGGCGGCTGGAGCGGCACCAACGACGACGGCAGCACTTCAGCCTCGAACACCGTGACCATGCCGGCGGCCGCTCAACTGGTGAGCGTTGCCTACGAGGCCATCTGCTACCCGGTGACGCTCGGGCATACCGGAGAGGGTGCCGACCCCACAGCGACGCCGATCGCAACCGGCACGGCGTGGATCCCGACAACCGTTGCCTCCGGGATCAACGGCGCTCGCTCGGCCTCACTCGCCGACCTCGACGGAGATCTCGACGTCGACGTCATCGTGGCCGGAGCCCTCGCAGACAACCTCACATGGTGGGAGAACATCTCCGGAGACGGCTCGACCTGGACCGGCCGCACGATCGCCACCGGCTTCGACGCTCCCCAACTTGTGGCGACAGCCGACCTCGACGGTGACGGCGACATGGACGTGGCGGCTACGGGGACGCTAGCCGACCAGGTGACTTGGTGGGAGAACGCCAGTGGCGACGGTCGGTTCTGGACCGAACACACTGTCGTATCGGACTACGACAACCCCTGGGGCCTCGAGATCGCCGACCTCGACGGCGACGGCGACCAGGACCTCATCACCACCGCGGCAAGAGACGATGAAGTGACCTGGTGGGAGAACCTGAACGGGGACGCGTCGACCTGGGCACGCCATCAGATCGCGGTCTTGGACGTCGCCACCGCACTCCACGTAGCCGACCTCGACGGCGACTCGGATTTGGACGTCGTCGCCGGCTCGGCCCTTACGCTCGAGGTCCTCTGGTGGGAGAACACGAGCAGCGACGCCAGCACCTGGGCGCTACACGGACTCGCCACCAACTTTGACGACCCCTTCGACCTCGCCTCCGCCGATCTCGACGGCGACTCGGATCTGGACATCCTCGGAGCCGGTTTCGACGACGACCGCGTGACCTGGTGGGAGAACTCAGGCGGCACCTGGATCGAGCACGATCTGATCTCCAACTTCCTGGGTGCCTCTTCCGTCGAAGCGGTCGATCTCGATCGCGACGGCGACTTCGACGTGCTCGCCGCGGCCGACATCAGCAACTCCGTGGACTGGTGGGTGAATACATCTGGCGACGCCACGACCTGGCAGCGCCGCACGATCGACGGCGGCTTCGAGGGCGCAAATGGTGCCACCGCGTACGACTTCGACTTCGACGGTTCACTCGACGTGATCAGCTCCGGCTTCGACGACGAGGGGGTTCGCCTTTGGACGAACACCTACGACGGAACCTGTGAGCCAGGTAGCTTCCGTTTCGGAGACAGTGTCCTGGTGACTGCCCTCCCCGCCCCGGGTTGGACGATCGGCGGCTGGAGCGGCACGCTCGACGACGCCAGCACGAGCTCTCAGAACGTCGCTCAGATCCCGGCAGCACCGCACCTGGTCGAGGTGCACTATGAGCCCCTCTCAGCGGCGCACCTGACCGCAGGTTGGTGCAGTCGCCGCCTGCAGGCGCTGGACGCGACCTGCGAAACGAGCAACGTCGTAGAACTACCCTAGGAAGTCGACTCAGCTCGTCTGCTGGTCGAGCCAGACGAGCAGCGCCTTCTGGGCGTGCATGCGGTTCTCGGCCTGGTCGAAGATGCGGCTCTGCGGTCCGTCAGCCACCTCGGCGGAGACCTCCTCACCACGATGGGCCGGCAGGCAGTGCAGGAAGATCGCTTCGGACCGCGCGTGCGCCATGAGAGCGGCGTCGACCGTGAAGCCCTCGAACGCCGTCAGACGAACCGCCGCTTCCTCTTCCTGACCCATCGACGCCCAGACGTCGGTGTAGATCGCCGAAGCGTCGGCGGCCGCCTCGGCCGGATCGGTCGTCAGCGTGATGCTCGTCCCCGCTTCGGCGGCGTCGGCCCGCGCCGTCTCCAGGTAGCTCTCCGCCACCTCGAAACCCTCCGGCGACGCGATCGCGATGTCCATCCCCACCTTGGCGGCACCAAAGAGCAGGGTGTGCGCGACGTTGTTGCCGTCGCCGACGTAGGCGATCTTCCGACCGCTGAGGTCCGCACCGAACACTTCACGCAGCGTCAGGTAGTCGGCCAACCCCTGGCACGGATGGAGTTCGTCGGTGAGTCCGTTGACCACAGGAATCGATGCGTAGGTGGCGAGGTCGACGACATCCTGATGGGCGAAGGTGCGCGCCATGATGAAGTCGACAAACCGCGACAGCACCTGCGCTGTATCGGAAATCGTCTCGCCGCGGCCCAGCTGAATGTCGTTGCTCGACAGGAAGAGCGCGTGGCCGCCGAGCTGGGTCATCCCGACCTCGAAACTCACCCGAGTGCGGGTCGACGATTTCTGGAAGATCATCCCCAGGCTCTTGCCCTCGAGGGCGGTGGCGAACCGCTGCGGTTCGGCCTTCATGGCGGTCGCCAGATCGAAGATCGCTCCGACCTCGTCGCGGCTCAGATCGTGAAGGGAGATGAGATCTCTTCTTGGCAAGGCGTCCTCCGGTCAGCTCAGTTGCGGCGCGGAGTCTAGCAGCGACGACGGCCGTTGTGGCTAGCCGAACTTCAAATGCTTCAGGGTGTTGCCGCCGTCACGAATCTCGCGCGCCGACTCGATGCCGATCTGCACGTGGAGGCGAGCAAAGCGCTCGGTCACCTCGCGGTCCTTCTCCTCGGTCTTGACCCCTTCGGGGATCATCGGCTGGTCCGAGACGAGCAGCAGCGCGCCGCGCGGAATCTCGTTGGCGAAACCGACGATAAAGACGGTTGCGGTCTCCATGTCGACCGCCATCGCACGAGTATCTCGGAGGGTCGCCTTGAAGCGATCGTCGTGCTCCCAGATCCGCCGATTTGTGGTGTAGACGGTGCCGGTCCAGTAGTCGAGGCCGTGCTCTCGGACGGTGTGGGAGACCGCGCGCTGCAGGCTGAAGGAAGGCAGCGCCGGCACCTCGGACGGGAAGTAGTCGTCGGACGTTCCGTCGCCCCGGATCGCCGCGATCGGCAGGATCATGTCGCCGAGCTGGTTCTTCTTCTTGAGGCCACCGCACTTGCCGAGAAAGAGCACGGAGCGCGGCTCGATCGCGCTCAGCAGATCCATGATCGTGGCGGCGTTGGCACTGCCCATGCCGAAGTTGATGATCGTGATGTCCTCGGCGGTTGCGTTGGGCATCGGACGATCGCGGCCCACCACCTCGACCCCGCTCATCTCTGCGAAGAGGTCGACATAGTGATTGAAGTTGGTCAACAGGATCTGGCGACCAAAGTCGCCTAGCGCCGTGCCGGTGTAACGCGGCAGCCAGTTCTCGGTCAGTTCTTCTTTGGTCTTCACTTGAACGACACCTCCACCTTCGAGTCTTCCCAACCCTAGTCGACCTGGCGCGTCGCCGGAAGGTGCCCGCAGGCGGGAAGGCGCGCGCCCGGCGAGCTACAATTCGAGCCAGATCCCATGCCCAACACACCACCTCAGAATCCCCTGCACGACCGCTACGCCTCCCGTGAAATGGCAGCGGTCTTCTCCGAGAAGAACCGCTACGGACAGTGGCGGCGTATTTGGATCGCGCTCGCCGAGGCTCAGATGGAGCTCGGGCTGCCGATCGAGCCGGACCAGATCGCCGAGCTTCGGCGCGTCGCCGGCGCGATCGACTTCGCGCGCGTTGCCGAGATCGAGCGCGAGACCCGCCACGACGTCGTCTCCCACCTGCGCCACTTTGCGGAGCTGGCTCCGAGTGCCGGCGGCATCTTGCACCTCGGAGCCACGAGCGCCTTTGTCACCGACAACACCGACGTCCTGCTCCTCCGCGAGGCGCTCCAAATCGTCGAGACGCGTCTGGCGACGGTGGTCGCCGAGCTCGCCAACTTCGCCGAGCGCACGGCGGAGATTCCGACCTTGGCGTACACTCATCTTCAGCCGGCGCAGTTGACCACCGTCGGCAAGCGCGGCTGCCTCTGGCTGCAGGACTTCCTCGGCGACCTCGTCGAGGTTCGACATCGCCTCCGCTCGCTCCGCTGCCGTGGCGCCAAGGGAACGACCGGCACCCAGGCGAGCTACTACAAGCTCTTCGGTGGCGATCACGAGAAGGTGGTCGAGCTCGATCGTCTGCTGTGCCAGAAGCTCGGTTTCGAGAATCGCTTCCCGATCACGGGTCAAACCTATCCGCGCAAGCAGGACTCACAGGTGCTCGCAGCGCTATCTGGAACTGCCGAATCGGCGCACAAGTTCGGTACCGACCTGCGGCTACTGCAGGGGCTCGGAGAGCTCGCCGAGGGCTTCGGCAAGAAGCAGGTGGGCTCGTCGGCGATGCCGTACAAACGCAATCCGATCCGGGCGGAGCGCATGTGCGCACTCGCCCGACGGCTGATGACCGACGCCATCAACGGCCCGATGACCGCGGCCACCAACTGGCTCGAGCGCAGCCTCGACGACTCGGCCAATCGTCGACTGGTGCTGCCCGACGCCTTCCTCACCGCCGACGCGGTCCTCGGCGTGGCCGCCCACGTCGCCCACGGATTGACCGTACGCGACGAGGCGATCCGCACGCGCGTCCGCCGCGAGCTGCCGTTCATGGTGGTCGAGAATCTGATGATGGCGGCCACCGCGGAGGGCGGAGATCGGCAGGAGCTTCACGAGCGCCTGCGGACACTCAGCCTCGACGCTCACGCGGCCGTCTCGCGGGGGGAGGAGAATCCGCTCTTCGATGCCCTCGCGGCAGATCCCGGCTTTGCGGCCGACGCCGAGGAGCTCCGCCGCATCGAGCCCTCGAGTCTCACCGGGCGGGCCGCCGAGCAGGTCGAGGAGTTCCTGCGCGATCACGCGCGGCCCGCGATCGCCGGCGCCGACACGCTCGAGGTGGAAGAGCCACGGGTGTGAGGACCGCTCTCGCCATCGCCCTCGTCGCCGGGTTGGTTGCGAGCTGTAGCGCCAACAGTCGTGGCGAGGACGCCGGTCTCGGCTGGGAACAGAAGGGGTTGGCCTCCTGGTACGGACCGGGCTTCCACGGCAAGCGCACCGCCAACGGCGAGGTCTACGACATGGACGCGATGACCGCGGCCCACAAGGCGCTGCCCTTTGGTCTCATCGTCGAGGTCAAGAATCTCGACAACGGCCAGAAGATCAAGGTCCGCATCAACGATCGCGGGCCGTTCGTCCGCGGACGAATCATCGATCTCTCGCGAGAGGGCGCCCGTCGCATCGGCATGATCGGCCCCGGCACCGCCCGGGTACGCATTCGCGTCGTCGAGGTGCCGCGCGGTTCGGAGCGGCGCGGGAGCTTCTGGGTGCAGGTCGGCGCCTTCCGCGATCTCGCCAACGCGACCGCCCTCGAGGATCGGTTGCGCGCCGAGGTCTCGGATGTGCGCGTACGCAGGGATGGCGACCTCTACCGCGTCGGCGCCGGGCCGTTCGAGTGGCGCCGGAAGGCCGAGGACGTCGCCAAGAAGCTCCGCCGAGCCGGGCACCAGACCGTCATTCTCGACGGCAGCTGACGCCCGCGCTCAAGCGCGCTCGAGTTCGGCGACCCAGTCCTTGATGCCCGCGTCGAGACGGTTGCGGTCCTCGTGGCGAGCCAGGGCACCTTCGACGAGCCGGTGGGTGAGTTCTGCGAGCGACAGACCCGACGCCTCCCAGAGCTTCGGGTACATCGAAATCGAGGTAAAGCCCGGAAGGGTGTTGATCTCATTCACGAACAGCTCGCCACTCTCGGGCACCAGGAAGTCGACGCGCGCCATGCCGAAGCCGCCCAGCGCCGAGAAGGCGGCGATCGCCGTCTCGCGCAGCCGCACCTCGAGGTCCGCATCGAGCTCGGCGGGGATCAGCAGTCCGGCGTTGTCGTCGAGGTACTTGTCGGCGTAGTCGTAGAAGTCGGCGCCCGGCACGATCTCGCCGACCGTCGACGCCTCGAGCTTCGGATAGCCGAGTACCGAACACTCGAGCTCCCGTCCCTTGACCTCACGCTCGACGAGAATGGTGTCGTCGAAGCGGAAGGCGAAGGCGATGGCTTCGAGCAGATCACCGAGTCCCTCGACCCGTCGAATGCCCACGCTCGAGCCGCCGACACTCGGCTTCACGAACCAGGGTGACGGCAAGACGGTGCACTCGGTGAGCACACCGGCCTCGTCCTCTTCGAACTGCTGCCGCCGCAGTGCGATCGACTCGACGACCGGCACCCCCGCGGTTTGGAGCACTCGCTTGCACAACACCTTGTCCATCGCCACGGCGCTGGCTGTGACGCCCGCTCCAACGTAGGGCAAGCCGTGGATCTCGAGCAGCCCCTGGAGCGTGCCGTCTTCGCCCCAAGTGCCGTGGACAATCGGGAAGGCGACGTCGATGTCGGCCTGGCCGAGTCGAGCCAGACTGGGCGCAATCGGCTGCCCCGCCTCTTCGAGCACGTTGACCTCTCCGGCGAGCGCCGGCGCCGCGGCGGCCGGAGCGAGCCAGCAGCCGTCCAAGGCGATGCCAAAAGGAATCACTTCGTGCCCCGCCGCCTCGAGTCCCGCTGCAACCGTACGGGCAGAGGTCACCGACACCTTGTGTTCGACGCTTCGGCCGCCGAAGATGAGTCCGACTCGTGCCATCGCCTCTCCTCTACCCCAGATCCACGACGCGAACTCGCTTGATCTCGGGCAGCGCTCCGAGCGCCTCGAGGATGTCCGCAGAGGGCACCTGATCGAGTCGGATGACCGATACGGCGCCAGCCGCGTCGCGCGCGAGATGGATGTTGGCGATGTTGGCGCCGGCGTCGCCCAAGAGCGTGCCGACCTTGCCGACGACGCCCGGTACGTCGCGATTCTCGAGCACGAGAAGTCGGCCTTCGGGACGGAACTCGAGTCGGTAGCCTTCGAAGCGCACGACCCGAGGATCGGCCTCGCCGACGATGGTGCCGACCAGTTCGCTGTCGCCGGCGTCTCCCGAGGCCCGCACGCCGATCAGGTGGGGATACTCCCCGGCGCTCTGATGGGTGGCGCGGACGACCTCGATGCCGCGACCCGCGGCGACCCGCTCGGCGTTGACGTAGTTGACCCCCTCGCCGAGAAACGGGGTCAGCGCCCCTTTGACCGCCGCCACCGCCACCGAAGCATGGAGCGACTCGTCAACGCCCCAGAGTTCGATCTGCAGGCGCTGGAAGTTGCCGCCCCGCAGCGCGCTCGCCAAAACGCCGAGGCGTTCCGCCATCGCGAGGTAGGGCTCGCCGCGCGTGCCGGCCGCGCTGAACGGCAGATTCACCGCACTCACCGCCAGCGATCCGTCGAGAGCGGCAAGGACCATTTTGGCCGTCTGGGTTCCGACCCGCTCCTGGGCCTCACGGGTCTGGGCACCGATGTGCGGCGTGCTCACCACCCGCGCATGCTGAATGAGTTCGAAGCTGGTCGGTGGCTCCTCGGCGAAGACGTCGAGCGCAGCGCCGGCCACCCGGCCGTCGTTGAGCGCATCGAGAAGGGCCGCGTCGTCCATCACCCCACCGCGGGCGCAGTTGACCACCATGGCCCCGGGCTTGAGGAGCGAAATCCGCTCTCGACTCAGAATGTCTCGCGTGTGCTCGGTGAGCGGTACGTGGAGGGTCAGGAAGTCGACCTCCGGCAGAAGTTCGTCGATGCCCTTGAGCTCGATCTCGAGCCGCTTGGCAACCGCCGCGTCGAGGAAGGGGTCGTAGGCGACGACGCGCATCTCGAAAGCGCGCGCCCGCGCCGCCACCGACTGGCCGATCCGGCCGAGCCCGACGACGCCCAGGGTCTTGCCCTGCAGCTCGGTGCCGAGGAACTTCTTGCGCGCCCACTCCTCGGACTTGAGCGAGCGGTCGGCTGCAGGCACGTTGCGCGCGAGCGCGAGCATGAGTGCAAAGGTGTGTTCGGTCGCCGAGATCAGGTTCGCCGTCGGCGCGTTGACGACCAAGATGCCGAGCTCGGTCGCCGTCGCGACGTCGACGTTGTCGACGCCGATGCCGGCCCGCCCGACGACTCGCAGGCGACGGCCGGCGCGCAACAGTTCGGCGTCGACCTGGGTACCACTCCGAACGACTAGGGCGTCGAACTCGGGCACCACCTCGGGCAGACGTTCCTTCTCCTCAGGCGTGACCTCGTGAACGTCCGCGCCCGACTCTCGCAGCATGCGGAGGCCCTCCGGGTGAATGGGGTCCGAGATCAAGATGCGATGCACGGGGCGTTCTCCTCTTTGCGTTCGGCAAGCGCGCTTTCGATCTCGACGAACAGGGCTTGGAGATCTCCGAGTCGGATCTCTCCCATGTGTCCAATGCGTAGGGTGGTTGGTTTCCAGTCGCCGTAGCCACCGCCGATCACAAAGTCTCGCTCGGCGAGCGTCGCCACCAGATCGGGCGCCGCCAGACCCTCCGGTGGTCGGAGGCAGGTCACCGTCCAGGAGCGGGCGGCGGCTTCGGCCGCCGGCTCAAAGCCTGCAGAGACCGCCCAGGCGGCGGTCGCTTCGGCCAGCTCCCGGTGGCGGCGCCAACGAGCTTCGACCCCTTCCTCGAGGATGACGTCGAGCTGGCGATCGAGCGCGTGCAGCTGCGGCAGCGCCGGAGTGGTGATCGTGCCGCCCGCGCGATGCTTGTCGCGATAGCGCAAAAGGTCGGTGTAGAAGCCCCGATGAGGCACCTGCGCCGCACGTTCGGCGTAGCGATCGGAGATCGAGATGAGCGTCAGGCCCGGCGGAATCGCCAGCGCCTTCTGCGAGCCGGCGAGCACCACGTCGAGCTCCCAGAGATCGGTCTCCACGGGCGCTCCGCCGAGCGACGAGACGGCGTCGACCAGCAGCAGGGCATCGCTCTCTTCGCGCACCACCCTGGAGATCTCCTCGAGCGGGTTCATCACGCCGGTCGACGTCTCGTTGTGGACGACGGTGATCGCGTCGTAGCGCCGCCGCCGGAGCGCCTGACGCACCAGATCGGGGTCGACCGGCTGCCCCCAGGGAAACGCCAACCGATCGGAGTCTCGGCCGTGCGATCGCTGAATCGCCTCCCAACGCTCCGAGAACGCCCCGTTCGTGAGGTGAAGTACCGCTTCGGACGGCGCCGAAAGGAGCGCGCTCTCCATCATGAGTGTCGAGCTCGAGGTCGCGACGAAGACGTCTCGCGACGTACGCACCACCTCGGCGAGGCGCGGCGCCAGCGACGCGTAGAGCGCACGCATCGAGGGCGAGCGATGGCCCGCAATCGGCTCGGTCAGGCGCTGCAGAATCTCCGGCTCGACATGAGCGGGACCGGGCAGAAGGAACCGTCGATGGCCGTCGTTCGACACGCCCTCAGGATATCGCCTGCCGGGCCTCCCGTCAGCCCGAGACGCTCACGAAAACGGCTTCGGTCGGCGCAGTTCGGCGGCCAGCCGCGTCGGCGACCAACTCCGGCCGTCGACGGTCCACGCGTCGCCCTCGGCTCGAAGCCGAGGCGCTTCGACGTCGCCTACGACGATCACCAGCCGACACCCGAGGAAGTGCTCTCTCAAGAGGTCTCCCAGAGCCGGCCGTCCGCGCAGCGGCTTGATGGCGAGCGACCGCTCGGGCCCCACCGCCACCGCGCGCAGCACGTCGAGTTCGGCCACTTCCGAGAGCGACGGCGGCACCGGGTCGACCCACCCCATGTCGAGCCAGCCGACACGCCCACCATCGGTGGCAATCGCCTCGACCAGCGGGCGGAGTGTCCCGGGCTCACCCTCGTAGCGAAGTAGGTGAATTCGCTTCATTCGCGAGTTCCCGGATAGAGCAGCACCTCGCGGCGCTCAGCGCGGAAGCTCTCTTCGTCGGCGCTCCAGCTTTCGATCCAGGCACGGCCATCGCCACCGCTCGCCAACTCGGCGCGGAAGCGATCGTCGCCCGTGAGCAGATCGATGGCGGGCACTTCGGCGACGAACTCGTACGCCTCGCGTCGCCAACCGAACCGTTCGCCCATCACCTGGTGGAGCGCGGAGGTGAGCTCGACACCGGTTCGATAGGCGGCGAAGGAGTGCCGGTCGGTCACCACGATACGAACGCCGTCACAGAGCTCACCGGCGTGTTTCTGGAACTGGGGACGAAAGCAGACCGGCGAGAATCGAACGCCAGGAAGCTCGGCGCCGTCCAGGTGCCGAGCGAGCGCCAACGCATCCACACCCGGCGCTCCAACCAGCTCGAAAGGCGAGGCGGTGCCGCGCCCCTCCGACACCTCGGTGGCCTCGATCAGACAGGCGCCCGGGTAGATCCAGGTGCCCTCGACCGAGGGCAGATTCGGCGAGGGGGCGACCCAAGGGCGCCCGGCGTCGGACCAGGTCATCCAACGTTCCCAGCCCTCCATCCGGAGGATTTCGGGCTCGCGAGACCAGCGCTGACGACGCGCCTCCAAGAGAACCAGCTCGCCGAGTGTCAGTCCATGCCGAACTGGAGTCGCGAAGGCGCCGATGAACGATTCGAAGCCCTCCTGGCGGAGGTTGCCCTCGATCACCTCCCCGCCCAGTGGATTGGGCCGGTCGAGGACCCAGACGTCGCACCCGGCATCGAGGGCGACTTCCGCAGCCCACACCGCGGTCGCCGCGTAGGTGTAGTAGCGGCTGCCGACGTCCTGCAGATCGATCACCAGCAGGTCGAGGCCGTCGAAGGCCGACGCCTGCGGGCGGAGAGATTCGGCGTCGCTGCCGTAGAGCGACAGCACCGGCACACCCGTCCACGGGTCGACCGCGTCGTCGAGCCCGACCATGTCCTGTTCGACACCGAAGAACCCGTGCTCGGGTCCAAAGAGCGCCACGGGGTCGGCGGCACCCGCTCGCCGAAGAGCCAGGTGAATCGGCTCGAGGCGATCGGAGTCGACCGAGGCGGCGTGCGCGAGGAGACCGTAGCGACGCCCGGCCAACCGCTCGACCCCGCCGAGCAGTGCGTCGAGGCCGGTGCGAATCATCGACTCGACTCGGAGCTCGCCGGCACGGACTGCCCATCGCGGTCGAAGTCTCCGCGCATGCCGCCGGTCTTGCGCTCGAGTCGGAGGTCCGTCACGACCGCCTGACGCTCGACCGCCTTGACCATGTCGTAGAGCGCCAGCGACGCCGCCGAGCAGGCGACAAGCGCCTCCATCTCGGCTCCGGTACGCGCCGTCACTACCGTCCGGCTGCGAATCTCGACGCCCCCCTCGGTGACCTCGATCTCGACCTGAACGTCCTCGAGCGCCAGCGGGTGCGCGAGTGGAATCCAGTCGGCGGTTCGTTTGGCCGCCTGAACACCGGCCAGATGGGCAACGGCGTAGGCGTCGCCCTTGGGCAGCGAGTCGAGCCGCGCGACCGTTTCGTCGCTCAGCAACACCTTGCAGGAGGCCTCGGCCGTCCGTCGCGTGACCGGCTTCTCGGAGACGTCGACCATCCGAGCGCGCCCCGTCGAGTCCAGGTGGCTGAAGGCTTCGTCTTGGCTCATTCTGGAGGCTTCCGGCGCGAGCCGCATGCTAGCATCCCGCCACTTTGCCGGAGCCCCAGATCGCGGTCGTCATGCCGGCGCTCGACGAGGAGCCGAGCATCGCTCGGACCCTCTCGGAACTGGCCTCTCAGGCCGCCGAGGTGATCGTCAGCGATGGCGGCAGTCGCGACCGAACGGTCGAGATCGCGCGTTCCCTGGGCGCGCGCGTCGTCGAGGGTTCGCCGGGACGTGGAGTGCAACTCAATCGCGGCGCCGCCGAAGCCGGTTCGGGGGTTCTGCTCTTCGTTCACGCCGACACCCACCTGCCCGCCGAGGCGATGGAACGCGTGCGCCAAGCGATCGCCGACGGAGCCGTCGGCGGCGGGTTCTTCGTCGACTGGGTCTCCGATCGGCCGCTCCTGCGTTTCGGGGGGCGGCTAACCAACCTCCGCACTCGGCTCACTCGCTGCCCCCTCGGCGATCAAGCTCAGTTCTGCCGAGCCGACGTCTTCCGCGAACTCGGAGGCTTTGCCGACTGGCCGATTCTCGAGGACCTCGACTTCGCACGGCGACTGAAAGGAGTGGGCCCGATCGCACTGCTCGAACCGCCGGTTCGCCCCTCGGTTCGGCGCTACCAGAATCGGGGCGTGGTGCGCACCGTGGTGATCAACTGGATCATCTGGATCCTCTATCTCGTCGGTGTCTCCCCGGCTCGGCTGGCGAGGCTCTACGTCGACGTACGCTAGCCGGCTCGGCGACGCCATCCGCCGGTGGGCGGCTAGCCCGATCCACCCTTGCGCCGCAGGACGTGGACGGTGAAGCCATCGTTCTGAGCGGCGGGCAGTAACCTCCAGGCGCCCGTCCCGAAGACGGGCGCACTCCGAGCCGGCTCGAGGAGCTCTTCGAGGTCGGCAGGCTCGAGCTCCGGCGACCGCGCCAGCAGGCGCGCGATCACCGCTTCGTTCTCCTCGGCTTCGATCGAGCAGGTGATCGCCACCAGGAGCCCTCCTGGCCGAACTCGGTCTGCCAGCCCACGGAGGAGTTCGAGCGCATCGCCGGCGAGGCGCCCGATCTCGCTCTCGCTGAGTCGCCATTTGAGGTCCGGGTGGCGGGCCAGAATCCCGGTCCCGGAGCACGGCAGATCCGCGACCACCCGATCGAAGCGGCGAGCGAAAGGCGGCCGCCGCGCATCGGCAGCCACGAGACGCACCTCTCGCCGCAGCCGGCGGCAGTTCTCGGCCACCGTCGCCAGCCTCGCCGGCGCAGCGTCGGCCGCGGTGATGCGGATGCTCGGCTCGGCCGCCATCAGGGCGAAGCTCTTTCCCCCAGGAGCCGAGGCCGCGTCGAGCACCTCTTCGTCGCCGCGCGGCAATGGCACCCAAGCCGCCATCTGGCTGGCCTGATCCTGAACGTAGAAATCGCCCTCCTCGTACGCTCGCGTGGACAAAGGATCGCCCGACTCGACCGCGAGCCCGAGAGGCGAAGCCGACAACAGAGAGGTCTCGACCCCCTCGTCGGCCAGTCGCGCCGCCAACGCGTCGCGGCCTCCCCGATCTCGGAAGGCGAGGAGTTGGTAGCCGGCCCGTCGGTTGTTGGCGTCGAGCACCTCGCGGGCACGCTCTTCACCCAACGCGCGCGTCCAGCGCTCGACCAAGAAACGTGGATGACTGGTCTCGACTGCGAGCCGCTCGACAGGATCGCGCAGATCGACCGGCCACTCGCCGAGGCGCGGCGCACGCCCGATTCGCCGGAGGACCGCGTTTGCGAAGCCGGCGCTCCGACGGGATCGGCGGCGCGCCTCGTCAACCGCCTCCGAAACGACCGCGTAGGAGGGCACTCGGTCGAGAAACAGGAGCTGGTAGGCGGCGACACGGAGCGGCGCGCGGAGCTCGGCGTCGATGCGACCGATCGGTCGCCCGGCCGCGGCGGCGAGCACGTGGTCGATGCGGGCCCGCCAGCGGAGGGTGCCCTGCACGAGCTCCAGGAGCAGCCGGCGGTCGCGTCCCTCGAGGAGCGCACGTTCGGTTGCGATCGCCGCGGGAATTCCTCCCGCCCCTTCCACCTCGTCGAGCCATCGCGCGGCCAGCCGCCGCACCCGCCCCTTCTCGGCCTGATTCAATCGGCGCTCTCTCGACCGAAGGACTCACCCGGCTCGAGGCGCTCACCGTTGGCAAAGGCGGGCGCCGGCAGCGCCTTGCGCCCGGGGCGCTGGAGGACCTCGATTCCAAACAACGAGTCGTCGCCGCAGGCCACGGTCAGCCGTTCGTCGCGTAACCCGAGATAGCTCCCCGGCACCGCACCGTCCGGAACGGAGCCCTCGAGCACCGAACCCCCGCCCACCTTGACCACCTCGCCCCGGAGGGTCGTACTGGTTCCAGGCCACGGCGTGTAGGCGCGGAGGCGGTCGTAGGTCTCACGAGCGCTCCGTCGCCAGTTGATGCGCCCGTCCTCCTTGGAGAGCATCGGCGCTAGCGTCGCCAGCTCGCCGTCCTGGGGCGTCGCCTCGAGGTCTCCCCGTTCGAGGCGTTCGAACGTTTCCACCATGAGCTCCCCGCCGAGCTGCGAGAGCCGTTCCGAAAGCTGAGGAGACACCTCGTCGGCGCCGATCTCGAGGGAGCGCTGGAGCAGAATTGGCCCGGTATCGAGCCCTCTCTCCATCTGCATGGTCGTCACCCCGGTCTCGGACTCGCCGTTGGCAATCGCCGCTTGGATGGGCGCCGCACCGCGATAGGCCGGCAAGAGAGAGGCGTGGACATTGACGCAGCCGAGGAGCGGAATCTCGAGGAGCCGTTGTGGAAAGATCTGTCCAAACGCCACCACGACGGCGAGATCCGGAGACTCGCCCTGAAGGCGATCGAGAAAGCTCCGCGCACGGACTCGGCGTGGCTGCTCGACCGGAATCCCTCGCTCGTGCGCCCACTCGGCGACGGGAGGATCCTGCACTCGGCGGCCGCGTCCGACGGGGCGCGCCGGCTGCGTCACCACCTTGTACGGCAGACGCCCGGCTCGCTCGAGGGCGTCCAGGGTTGCGACCGCAAAGGCGGGTGTACCAAAGAAGACAAAAGAACTGCTCATCTCGCGGGCCGAGCCTACTAGGGCTTCCGAGGGGCTGCGAGGGCCGGGCAGTTTTTGGTCGTACCCAGGACCGCGGCTAGGCGCCCTCGCAGCAGTGGGCGACGCGCGGAGTCATGAAACGCTTCATGTGTCGGCTCCTCGTGGTTGCGAGTCGCGAGTCGGCGTGGCCGCGCCGCTCGACGCCTCCGTTGTGGATGACTTCGAAGCCGGCTGATCCAAATCGGCCGGGGGACAACAGTTGTCGATGGCGTCGGCCAGGGCCCGGAGAATGGTCACCAGGTCGCGGGCGCGAACGCTGTACTGCACCGTCTTGCCGTTGCGCTCGGCATCGAGCACGCGGGCCTGCTTCAGCACGCCCAGGTGTCGGGAGACGACCGAGAGGTCGACCGGCAGCTCGGCGGCGAGCTCGCTCACCGTCTTCGGACCGCCACGACACTCGCAGAGGTCACACAGGATGGCGACGCGATTGGGGTCGCCGAGGGCTTTGAAGAGCTCCGTCGGGAGTAGCTGGGCGAGCGGGATACAAGCGGGATTGTCGCTCATGACGTTTGCATCGTAGCACAATTGCATAATTATGCAAGCAGAGTGACCAAACCGGGCTGAGACCCAACAGCTGGCAGTGGTTCCGTTCACTCCCCCAGCGAACGACGACGGCTATACTGAACGCTCACCACCGCCCTCCGCGACAGACGCTTCGCGCCATGCTCGACACCGCCTACGCCCTCATTCTGCTGCTCAACATGACCGGCCTCTTCCGGGTGCTGGCGGTCCCCTTTGGCAGCGCCAGCGTCATCTCGGCGGGCCTCCTGCTCCTGAACCTCGGCTATCTCGTCTACCGCTACCCAGTGGCGCGGCGACTGCTCCGCCAGACCTCGATTCTGGAGTGGGGAACGCTGATCCTGCTCTGGCCGGTTGTCGCGCTGTTCTTGCTCAGACTGGGCGGCGACGTCGGAGCGAGCGCGGTCCGCGCCTTCTTCGTCCAGTTCTACCTGCTGTCCCTCCTCCTGGGCGCGGCGGTCTACGTTTCGGCGCGCGGCTGGGAGTCCTTCAGAAAGCTCGTCTTCGCGGCGGTGGGCATCACCATCGTCGGTATGGCGCTGAACGTGCTCAACCCCTTCCTCTTCCATCGCATCGGCGCCTCGGTCGCCGACAGCGTCGGCAAGGTCGACTTCACCACCGCCGGCGTGTCGCAGGTGAGCGCCTTCCGGCGCGCGGCGGGTTTCTACATCGAACCCAATCTGACCGCACTGAGCTGCAACATCATGATGTTCGCGCTGCTCGCCAACTATCGACGCACCTCGCTGCGCGCCAAGATGGTGATCATGCTCACCATGCTGCTCATGACGGCCGCCTCCGGATCTCGCGGCGGGCTGCTCGTGAACCTGATCCTGGGCGTCATGGTGCTCTGGTTCGCCCGGGAGCAGCTCCGCACCTCGATCCGGGTGACCCGTAGCGTTGCGATCTTCGGCTCGCTCTTCCTGATCGTCTTCTCGGGCGCCTTGCTGGTTGGCGTTCTGAGCGTTGCCGGTGACAACCTCGAGCGGCGAGGCGTAGAGGGACTGGCAGACCGACTCCGCTTCTGGAGCGACTTCGGCGGCGGCGGCGACAGTGACATCCTCGAGGACAAGAGTCTGAACGCAAGGCTCGAAGCCCAACGCCAGTACCTCGTCTTCATTGGAGAGCGCCCGATCCTCGGACACGGACCGGACGGCACACGCCGGCTCCTCGAGCAGGGCCGCATCGAGAAGATGAGCCACAACCTCTACTTCGAGAAGGCCTTCCGCTACGGCCTCCCCTACCTGCTCCTGGTCTTCTTGATCTTCTTCCGCACCTTCCAGCGCGGGCAGCGGTGGCGAAAGAGCCTGCCCAACAACGCGACCTCGATTTCGATTCTGGTTGGCCTCTTGGCGGCCGCCGGCATGGTCGCAGGTGGAGTGCTCGAATCGCGGGCGGTGGTCGTGGTCGTCGGCGCGGTCCTCGGACAGCAGTACCTGCTGCGCCGCCAGGTCATCGCCCAGCGGGAGCGCGCGCCCGAGCCGGCGCCGATGGCTCAGGTCATTCGAGCGTAGACGTCGACGTACTCGCGCGCCATGCGATCGATGCCGAACCGCTCGCGCGCGCCCTTGACCGCCTCGTCGGAAGCGGTGTCGTTCACGCCGAGGCGCTCGACGAGCCGCTCCGCCAGTTGGCTCACATTTTCCGGCTCGTAGAACGAGGCCGCTGGATAGCCCAGCTCCCGCAGCGGTTCGATGTCCGAGAAGACGCACGGGATGCCGGTGCCCGCCGCCTCCATGCCGGCAATCGGCAGGCCCTCCCAGCGCGAAGACATGACGTAGGTGTCGGAGCCACCGAGCCAGAGATGAACGTTGTCGACAACGCCGTGGAAGGTGATCGTCGCATCGCCCTCGGCCAGCGCCTCGAGGTCGGCCCGGAGCGGCCCGTCTCCGAGCAGGTGGAGTCGACCACCCCGCCCTCCGAGGTTCGCCTCGCGCCAGGCGCCGATCAGCTGATCGTAGCCCTTCTGGAAGTCGTGAATGGTCTTGCCCTTGCTTCCCATCCTGCCCGCGGCGACGAAGTGCGTGTGGGCGGGGTCGAGCCCCAGAGCGTTCAGTCGTCCGGAGCGGGCCGTCGGGTCGTGTCGCGCCCAATCGAAGGCGATGCCCGAGACCACCGTCGGCATCTCTCCGCGCACCATCGGACGGTAGATGTCGGCAATCGCGTCGCCGCAGGCGACGCTCATGCGGATGTCCGATCTGTCGAACGCCCACCGCGCAATGCCGGGGTCGGGCTTGGACGTATTGTGGAGCGTCCGCAGGACGCGGTAGCGGCGACCGTGCAGGTAGCGCGACAGGTGGTAGACCCGCTCGCAGTTGAAGAGGTGGACGTTGACGACGTCCTCAGCGCCCAGCTCTGACAGCTGTTTCCGCAACCAGAGGGTCGTCCGCGCACCGAGGCGGAGCGTGGGGCCACGCCGCACCCGGATGCCCGCGTCTTCGAACTTGCGCAGGATCGTCTCGCCAAAAGAGTCGAGTCGATTCGACAGTGCAAGCAGCTCGACCTGCACGTCGAGACGCTGGATCGCGGGCAGTAGGTCTCGCAAGATGCGCTGGGCGCCGCCGATACGGAGCGCTCCCAGGAGGTGGACATTGCGGCCCATCGAGGTCTTTGAGGTCGTCATCTGGAGTATCCGTAGCGTCGCGCGAGCCGGCCGGCGAGCATCCAGAAGACGCGGCGGGCGCCTCCCGGCAGCTTGGCGGTCCAGTCGCTGACCGGTCGCAGAACCATTCCCCCTGCCATGCGCAGGGCGTTGCCGGCGACGAGATGCTCGACCGAGACTCGAGCGCCACCCGCCAGGTCGCGGCCGAGAGCTTCGAGGTTGCGGCCGAGGAATCGACCGACCTCGCCCATGGCCGCCTCCGGCTCGTGAGTGAAGTGTTCGTAGGTGAGCCGCATCGACCGCTCGGGGCCGAGGCGACGGCTGAGCCAGTCGCACTCGAGGTTTCGAAATGCCCAGCGCGTCGTTGTTCGCCAGGGCGGTGTTCCTGCGTGATCCTCCGGAATACCGCCCTGAACGTCCTTCGCGCGCGGCTTCATCTGCGACCAGACGACACCGCGTCCGTCACGGACCAGGTGGACCACCTTGAGGTCGATGCGATCGCTCGCCGCGAGGGCGTACGGGCGGCTTGGCTTCTTCGAAGAATCGGCCACCGCGGGTCGACCACTCACCTCGCTGATCGCCTCGAACAGCGCCACCGTCAGCTCGAGATAGCGCTCGAAGGCCGGGGCACGCCGCTTGCGATCTCGAATCAACCGCGGCCAGCAGCGGTACGAAGACTCGTAGCTAGCCTGGAGCCGAATGTACTCGTCGAGCCGGTCGCCGCCGACTCGCGCTTCCCAGTTCGCTCGCACCGGACTCCAGAACGGACAGTCGTGGACCGCCTCGCCGCAGGAGCAGCGCCGGTTCTCTGCGGTCCGCCAACCGGACCGGTGCAGCTTGTGGAGCTCGCCGACGCTCAAGATCTCCTCGTGATGCCCGAGCGCGATATCGAGAACCGTGGAGCCGCTGTGCCCGGCCCCGGCGACGTAGACGACTTGTGTGGTCATGCAGTCGGGTCCGCGTCGCCAGACGGATTCTCGGGTCCGGCCGCGATCGTCCGGCGCTCGCGGAGCTTCGTGCGAGCTCGGTTGGCGCGGCGCCGGAAAAGATGATCGCGCAGGAACGGCATCACCTTCTCCCGTCGCGTCATCGGTCGCGCCGACAGACCGAAGTCGGGCTCGTAGCCCAGGTAGGAGAGCAGTTCGCCGGTGACGTTCTCGAAGATCTCAATCTGCCGGCGACTCAGGTCCGATCGCCAGGCCTCGACGCGCGCGGGGTCCGGTCGCGATCCGACCAGGCGGTGAAAGTCGGTGGTAAACCCGGGCACTCGAAGTCCGTCGGCGGCCAGCATCGTCTCGGAATAGTCAATACCGAGGAATGGGCAGAGCGACTCGAGCGTCTCTTCCGGCTTGGTGATCAGATCTTCGTAGCGCACTCGACGCACACGCTCGGGGCCAAAGTGGCTCTCGGCTCCCAGACCAAACGACAGTCGATGCGCCCACCACGGCGCCGCCACGTGGATCTCGTTTGGCCCCCACTCGAGCTTCATGACCGACGCGGCAACCGCGCGGCCGTCACGCACGAGGTGCACCAACCGGGCGTCCGGAAAGAGCTCGAAGAGCGTCTCGGCGTACTGCGCATTGAACGGGCTGTGCTCGACCCAGACCCCACGCCCTGAACGCTCGGTCGCGTCGCCGTAGCGGGCCACGAACCACTCGATGAGCTCCCGATAGCTGCCGAGCGCCGTGGCCTCTTCGCCAACGGGCGGTTGGAGGTCGACCTCCCAGGTCTTGAAGCGGAAGTGTTCGACGACCCGCCGGCCCATACTCGTGGGGTCGAACGCCTCGGGAGCGTCTCGAAGTAGCTCGAGGATGAACTGCGACTCCGGCAGGGTCAGGCAGTCGGCGTGCGCCCCGATCATGGAACCGAGCAGCGTGGTGCCGCTGCGTGGGCAGCCACCGACGAATATGGGTCTCATACGGAGGTGGGGTCGACTTCCTATGGGGTTGCCGCAAACGACGCGACGCGGGAGATCTTAACCGAGGCTCTCGCCCCGAAGAATGCAGGGCTCCGCTCGCTGGCGGTGGCGTGCCAGCCGACTACGGCTGCGCGTGGTGCTCGTCGATCTCGGCGAAGTAGTCCTTGGGCACCAGCACTTCGCGCGGCTTGCTCCCCTGCGGCGGACCGAGCAGCCCTTCGCGCTCCATGATGTCGATCAAGCGCGAAGCGCGAGAAAAGCCGACGCGCAGCCGACGCTGGAGGAAGCTGGCCGACGCTTGACGCTCGTTCACCACGAGGCGAGCCGCTTCGTCGTACATGTCGTCGTCACCATCGCCGCCCGCTGCGCTGCCCCGCTTCTCCTCGGGCGCTTCGAGCACCGCCGGATCGTAGTCCGGCTCGCCACGCTTCTTGAGCCAGCGGACGAGGCCGGCCGTCTCCTGCTCGGTCACGAGGGCGCCGTGAAGCCGGATGAGGCGCGACGTCCCCGGCGGCATGAACAGCATGTCGCCCCGGCCGAGGAGCTTCTCGGCGCCGACGGTGTCCAGGATCGTGCGGGAGTCGTGGCGGGTCGCGGTGGCGTAGGCCATCCGGCACGGGAAGTTCGCTTTGATGGTGCCAGTGAGAACGTCCACCGACGGTCGCTGCGTCGCCACGATCAAGTGAATCCCGACCGCTCGCGCCATCTGAGCCAGCCGGGCGATCGACGACTCGACGTCTGACGACGAGACCATCATCAGGTCGGCGAGCTCGTCGATGATCACCACGTAGTACGGCAACGGTTTGAGGTCGTCGTGAGTGACCTCGGCGTCTCCCTCGGACAGCGACAGGCGCTGCTGCACCTCGGGATCCTGGATCGCACGGTTGTAGAAGTCGATCGACCGCACGTGCACCTCGGCGAGTAGTCGATAGCGCCTCTCCATCTCAGCGACCGCCCAACGCAGTGCGTTCGACGCCTTCTTGGGCTCGACCACAACCTCGGCCTTCAGGTGCGGAATGTTCCGGTAGACGCCCAGCTCGATGCGCTTCGGGTCGATGAAGATGAACTGCACCTCGTCGCGCGTGGCCTTGTAGACCATCGAGGTGATCATGCTCTGAAGACCGACACTCTTTCCCGAGCCGGTAGCACCAGCCACCAACAGATGCGGCATGGTCGCCAGGTCGGAGAAGTACGGCGTACCGTGAATGTCGGTACCGAGTGCCATCGTCAGCACCGAGGGCGACTTGGCGAAGGTCTCCCGGCTCAGCAGGTTGCCCAATCGAATGACGGCGCGCTCGGCGTTCGGAACTTCGATGCCGAGCGTCGACCGACCGGGCATGCGATCGATACGCACCGACTCGGCACGCAACGCGAGCGCCAGATCGTCTTGTAGGTTGACGATCTGGCTGACCTTGACTCCCGGCGCGGGCTGGAACTCGAACACCGTGATCACCGGACCGGGGCTGATCCCCTCGATCGTGCCGTCCACCCCGAACTCCGCAGCGCGCGAGCGGATCGCTTCACCGAGCTGCACGAGCTCGTCTTCGTGAATGCTCGACGTCACCGCGTCGAGACTCAGCAGGTTGAGCGGCGGACGGTCGCTCGACGAGGAACCCTCCCCCGCAAAGGCGATCCGGCGCTGCTTGCGCTCCTTCTTCGGCTTGGGGGCCCGCCCCTTACGTGGTTTCGCAACCGACGGCTCGACGTCGACCTTGCGGATCGAGAACTCCGGCTCGCCTTCCTTCTTCTGGATTCGCAGCGGTAGATCGACTGAGGGGCCGCCGCCGGTCGCCCCTTGCGCCACATCCTCATGCTGCGCGACCCGCTCCATGTGCTTCGAGACGACGCGCCGACGCGCTTCGGTCTTGCGTTTTCGCTCCCGTTGACGAGACCAGCCCATCCTCACCCGTTCGCCGGCTTCGCGCGCCCGCCCGGTCCAACCGAGGAGGAGTTCCTCCAGTGTCGACTGAATCAGGAGTGCAACGCCGATCGCGACGAAGGCCAGGCAGACCAGAAACGCGCCGGTGAAGCCGAGCTGGTTGGTGAGGCCGTTCGCTGAGAGTCTGCCGACGGCGCCACCAATGTCGATCGACATGCCGCGCCAAGGGATCTCGCCGAGTGTGAGCTGCAGGAGGCCGGGCAGTGACAGCAGCAGAACCGCCGCCCCGATCCCGCGCCCGGCAATGGGCGGCAGATCCTGACGCCGAACTCGCCGCCAGCCCGCCACGCCGCAGAAGATCGGCAAGAAGAGACAGCAGACGCCAATCACGCCGTAGGCAACCGCTGAAATCTGTGCGCCGAGCGGCCCGACCCAATTGTGGAGGGGCGCCTCTCCACCCCGCTCGAAGAGCAGGCTGGGATCTTCCGGGTGATAGGTCAGGAAGCTGATGCCGGTCAGCAGCGCGACCAGGAGCAGAGCGATGCCGGTCAGCTCCGCCCCCTTGGCAGGCGGGAGCCGCGGACGAGCGGCCTTCGTTCGTGCGGTTTGCGCCAAAGTTTGCACCCTTCCTGGGTGCCGAAACTCTAGCATTCGTCGGCTCTTGAAGCCAGATCGCTAGAAACGGGTTGAAATCTAGAGCGACTGCCGCCGATGCCGGTGAAGTTCTACGAACCGTGAGAGCGGCAGCGCCTCGGCCCGAGCGGTCGGAGCGAGTTCGAGCGCCTCGACGGCGAGGGCGGCTGCGCTCCTTCCCCAGGCGCTCGAAAGGGAGTTGCGGAGCGTCTTGCGGCGGAGTGCGAAGGCCGCACGAACCGTGGCCGAAAACGCCGAAAAGTCCTCGATCGGCACGGGCGGATCGACCAGTTCGAAGCCGACAAAGGCGGCGTCCACACGCGGTGGCGGCCGGAAGCCCGCTTTCGGCACCCGACCCAGGCGGCGTGTCTGTGCCCGTGCAGCAACGATTACGCTGAGTGCTCCGTAGTCGGCGTCTCCCGGTGCCGCCGTGAGCCGGTCGGCGACCTCGAGCTGCACCATGAACGCTGCGCGAGCCGTCGTGCGCCCGTTCAGCAGGAAGCGCTCGATCAAGGGGGTTGCGACGTTGAACGGCAGGTTCCCCGTCACCCGAGTCTCGGCCGCGAGGCGCTCGAAGGGCAGTTCGAGCGCGTCTCCGATGACAATCGACAAGCGATCGTTGGCAATCCGACGCGCCAACTCGAGTGCCCACTCGGGATCCAGCTCCCAGGCCGCGACCCGGGCTCCGCGGTCGAGGAGAGCGCGGGTGAGGACACCGCCTCCGGGCCCGATCTCGACCGCCTGCCGGCCCGCGGGCTCGAGGAAATCGAGCATCCGGCGACAGCGAGAGACGTCGCGCAGGTGATGCTGACCGAGGGCCTTCTTGAGAGAGATGCGACTCACGCTGAAGTGTCTATCATCCGGTGCGCCCGAGAGTGTCGCATTTCACTAGCGATTCCGGGCTCCTTTGCTAAGGTTCATTCGAGCGGATGAAGGGCGAGAGTATGCGGTTCCACTGCTTGGAACCTACTGAACTGGAAGCGTTTCTCGAGCGACGCCGAGCAACGCCAGCGTTCGGTCGGGACATGAGCCTCGCGGAGAATCTGAGCGAGATTCTGCGCAAGGCGAACGAGTTCGTGCCCTCGGAAGCGGGCTCGATTCTGCTCGACAACCCGTACGCCAAGCGCACCGACCGCTCGCGCAACTCGCTGACCTTCATCGCCTCCTTCGGAGAGACCTCCGAGGGCCTGCTCGGTCGCGAGATCTCGGCGATCGACGGCATCGCCGGCCACGTCTACCGCGAGGGCACCTCCTACACCGCCTCCGACACCAGCGACGACGAGCTCTTCTACCCGCTCTTCGACAATGACAACAAGTACGAGACACGGTCGCTGGTCGCGATCCCGATCCGTATCGAGCAGGAGGTTTGTGGCGTTCTCGAGCTGATCAATCGAGAGGAGTCGGACGGCTACAGCCAGCAGGACGTGAACCTGCTAGAGATCTTCGCCGGCTTCATCTCGGTCTCGATTCAGAACGTACTCGACGGTCGCCAAGCACAGGAGATCGCCAAGCGCGACAACCTCACCGGACTCTTCAACGACCGCTACCTACACGTCGCCCTCGCCCGGGCGATCGAAGAGAGTCGCCGAAAGGGCGAGGACCTCGCCCTCCTCTTCCTCGATCTCGACTTCTTCAAGCGCGTGAACGACACCCACGGCCACCTCGCCGGTAGCCAGGTGCTCCAGGAGGTCGGCCACCTGCTGCGTAAGTTCGAGAAGGGCTCCGACATCATCGCCGCTCGCTACGGCGGTGACGAGTTCGTCCTGACGCTCCCGGGGCACGACATCCAAGAAGGCATCCGGGTCGCGGAGGCGATTCGCGAACGGATCGTGTCGACAACCTTCTGCGCCTCGAAGGGTGAAATTCAGCCTGACCCGCTCTACCTGACCGGCATCACCTGCTCGGTCGGCATCGCTTCGCTGCGTCGGCACCTCTCCGACGAGCCGTCGGCGACGCGCTGCAAGAGCACGCTCCTGCGCCTCGCCGACTCGGCCATGTACGTGGCCAAAGAGACCGGGCGCAACCGCACCGCGAGCGCCGGCGAGCCGGTCCGGCGGCGCGAAGCCGGCTGACCCGACGCCACGAACGCCGAGCGCTGCCCTCGCGCACGAGGGGTCGAGGCTCCTTCCGGCAAGCGATCCCTCGCTCGTTGACCGGCCCCAGGGCGGGTGCTAGCCTCATCCCTCAGGAACCGCGGCTCGCACGCATTCCCCCTCGACAGAAGGACCCCCCACCCGGAGACACCGCAAGGCAGGTGACTGAAAGATGACGCTGACTCGCTCGCTGGACAAGACGGCCCCACAAAGTGTTCACGAGTTGCTCGGAAGCCACATCCTGGCGGATGGCATGCCGATGGTGCTCGACCTCGAGAAGAGCCGGGGGACAACCCTCGTCGATGCCCGCGACGGCCGCGAGTACATCGACCTCTTCACCTGTTTCTCCACCTGCCCGGTGGGCTATAGCCATCCGAAGCTCGAGGACCCCGCCTTCCTCGAGGATCTGATGCCGGCGGCAATCAACAAGCCGTCCAACTCCGACCTCTACACCACCCAGATGGCCGACTTCGTCGCGGCACTCTCGCGCACTATCCCGGCACCCTTGAACCAGCGCCTGTTCTTCATCGAGGGCGGAGCCCTGGCGGTAGAGAACACCCTCAAGACCGCCTTCGACTGGAAGGCTCGCAAGAACCGGGCGGCCGGCAAGAGCGCCGCCGGTAGCCAGGCGATGCACTTCCGGCAAGCGTTCCACGGTCGCAGCGGCTACACGATGTCGTTGACCAATACCGACCCCACCAAGACAGACCTCTTCCCCAAGTTCTCCTGGCCTCGCATTCACAACCCAGCACTCAGCTTCCCCGTCACCGAGGAAGTCCTGGCCCGCGTGATTCAGGAAGAAGAGCAGGCGGTCGCGGAGATTCAGCAGGCGCTGGTAGATCACCCTGACGACATCGCCTGCCTGATCATCGAGCCGATCCAAGGCGAGGGCGGCGACAAGCACTTCCGCGGCGAGTTCTTCCGCAAGCTACGCCAGCTGGCCGACGAGAACGAGTTCCTGCTCATCTTCGACGAGGTCCAGACCGGCTTCGGCGCGACCGGCCGCTGGTGGTGCTTCGAACACTTCGACGTCCTGCCGGACGTCTTCGCATTTGGCAAGAAGACCCAGGTCTGCGGTATCGCCGCCTCGGAGCGAGTTGACGAAGTCGACTCTGTCTTCAAGGTCTCGAGCCGAATCAACTCGACCTGGGGTGGCAACCTGGTCGACATGGTGCGCTGCCGCCGCTACGTCGAGATCATCGAAGAGGACGACCTGCTGGCCTCGTCGCGAGCGGTCGGAGCACACCTCGTCTCGGGTCTCGAGAGCCTGATGGAGCGCTTCCCGGGCAAGGTGACCAATGCGCGCGGGCGCGGACTCTTCACCGCGTTCGACCTGCCCGATACCGAGACACAGCAGAAGGCGATCGGAGCGATCGTCGACGCCGGCGTCCTCGGACTGACATCGGGTGAGCGGTCGATCCGGTTCCGGCCGGCGCTGACGCTCACCACCGACACGGCCGACGAGGCGCTCGAACGTATCGAGCGCTCGCTCGCTTCCCTGTTCTAGACATTTCCAACCCTCCTCAACAACTTTTCCACAAGCGTTTCCGCAGATCGGGAGCCTGAGATGACCGTCCATACCGACAGCAAGACCTCCGAACTCCTCTCCTCGCTCGGTATCGAGCGAGAGAACCCTGGCGCCTGGAACGGCTCCTGGATCGACACCTCCGGTCCGTTGATCGAGTCGATCAACCCGACCACCGGCGAGTCGATCGGCGCGGTTCGCGCCGCCACCGCCGCCGACTACGAACAGGTCGCCCAGGCCGCCTCCGAGGCGTTTCAGGTCTGGCGCACCTGGCCGGCTCCGCTCCGCGGCGAGGTCGTGCGCCAGCTCGGCGACGCGCTACGCCAGAACAAGGACGCGCTCGGCGCACTCGTCACCCTCGAGATGGGAAAAATTCTGTCCGAGGGCCTTGGTGAGGTGCAGGAGATGATTGACATGGCCGACCTCGCGGTCGGCATGTCGCGCCAGCTCTACGGCAAGTCGATGCACTCCGAGCGGCCCGAGCACCGGATGTACGAACAGTGGCATCCACTCGGCCCGGTCGGCATCATCACCGCCTTCAACTTCCCGGTTGCGGTCTGGGCGTGGAACGCCATGGTTGCCGCGGTGGCCGGCGACTCCATGATCTGGAAGCCGTCCGAGAAGACCCCCCTCACCGCGGTCGCGCTCACCCACATCGCGCAGCGGGTGCTCGAGGCGAACGACGCTCCGCCGATCTTCGGCCTGGCGATCGGCAACCGCGACCAGGTCGGCATTCCGATGACCGAGGATCCGCGCATTCCGCTGATCTCGGCGACCGGCTCCGTGAAGATGGGCAAGGCGGTCGGCCGCGTCGTGGCTGAGCGGCTCGGGCGCAGCCTGCTGGAGCTGGGTGGCAACAACGGCATCATCATCACCGACGACGCCGATCAGGACTTGGCGCTCCGAGCGGTCCTCTTCGCCGCCGTCGGTACCGCCGGTCAGCGCTGCACGACGACCCGTCGCCTCTTCCTGCAAAAGGGCATCGCGGCGAGCTTCAAGGAGCGCCTGATCGAAGCCTACCGCTCGATCAAGCCGGGCGATCCGATGGACCCTGCGACGCTCATGGGCCCCCTCATGGACGACGGCGCGGTGAAAGACATGGAGAACGCGATCGCCGCGGCGGTCGAGCAGGGCGGCAAGGTTCTCTGTGGCGGCCAGGCGATCGACGGCCCAGGCAACTTTGTCGAGCCGACCCTGATCGAGGCGCAGGTGCAGATGCCCATCACGTGCGACGAGACGTTTGCGCCGATCCTCTACATCTTCGAGTTCGACGAGCTCGAGGAGGCGATCGCGCAGCACAACGCCGTGCCGCAGGGTCTCTCCTCAGCGGTCTTCACCACCAACGTGCTCTCGGCCGAGCGCTTCCTGTCTCCGGCGGGGAGCGACTGCGGAATCGCCAACGTGAACATCGGCACCTCGGGTGCCGAGATTGGCGGCGCGTTCGGCGGTGAGAAGGAGACCGGTGGCGGGCGCGAGGCGGGCTCCGACTCGTGGAAAATCTACATGCGTCGCCAGACCTGCACGATCAACTACGGCGACGAGCTGCCACTCGCTCAGGGCGTCGAGTTCGACGTCTAGCTAGCTAGGCGCGCGGCTCACCCAGCGCCTCGACCAGACGTTCGCGCACCCCGCGCAGCCGCTCGGCCGGCTCGTTCGAAAAGACGAACCGAAGATAGCGGTCTGCGCTGGGCCCCCAGTTGGTCATGGGGGTCGCCGCGATCTGGGCTCGATCGAGGAGGCGCCGCGACGCCTCTGCACCGTCCATCCCTTGCGGCGTCGTGTCGATCAGCAGCGACCAACCGCCGTGAGGCGGAATCGCTCGAAAGCCTCGGAGCTCGTCCAACAGGACGTCACGGCGCTCCTGCCAGGTAGCGACACACGAGGCGAGCCCGTCATCCTGGGCCTCCAGCGCAGCGGCGACGGCGTCCATCGCGATGCCGGTCTGGCAGACCACGTTCGAGATGCTGACTCGCGCCACGTCGGCCACGATCTCGGCCGGTCCGACAACCCAACCGACCCGCCACCCGATCATCCGCAGCTCCTTCGACGCCGAGCCGACCGTGACGACGCGCTCGGCGCCACCCGGGAGAGACGCCGGGTGGACCACCTCACGCCCGTCGAAGAGGATGCGTTCCATCGCCGCGTCGTCGATCAGCCAGCAGTCCGCGCGCGTGCAGAAGTCGACCAGCGCCTGCCACTCCTCGCGATGAAGCACCGCTCCCGTCGGCATCGATGCGCTCATCAGAAGCGCCGCCGCTACCGGTTGCGGATCGATCTTCGCGAGTGCATCGATGTCCAGTCGCCAACCCTCGGCCGACGGCAATAGTGGAACGTAGCGGGGCACCCCACCGGCGAGGCGCACCCGGTTGATCAGGCCGACGTAGGTCGGATCCGTGACGAGCACTTCGTCTCCCGGTTCGAGCGCCGCGAGCAGCACGTTGAGCACACCGGAAAGACCGCCCGCGGAGATCACGGACTGGGTACGCCAGTCGTAGGCGACACCGGCCTGACGGGTGACGTGAGCGGACGCAGCTCGGCGAATCGAGTCGAGACCGAGAAACGGCAGGTAGCTGTTGGCGTCGTCCTCGTCCACCGCGCGGCGAGTCGCCGCGAGCGCCGTCTCGGGCGGACGCAGGTCGGTGTCCAGATTCTCGAGACGGAGGAGTCGCGGGTCGGCAAGGCTGTCTGCCAGCGCCCCCATGTCCTCGACACCGATCCTCGTGATGTGCGCCAGCCGAGATACGGACATACCCCTCCTCCTCTCGTTCAGTCTGCCACGCCTCCGCTCACACCGGCCGCACCACGCGCACCGCCCGAGGTACGGCGGTGATCTCCACGGCCGCCGAGCCGATCTCACCCATCACCTCGCCGTCAGCGCCGAGCAACGCCTCGGGATCGGCCGAGATGAGCACCCGCCCCGTGCGCACGAGCTCGAACGCAGGATGTCCAAGATGGCGACCGCGGTAGACCTTGGGGAGGAGAGAGAGCAGAGCGGGAACCGAGACGACGCCGAGCGACACGAGATCGATCTGGCCGTCGTCCAAGCTCGCATCGGGCGCGATCCGCATACCGCCTCCGAAGCGCGGCGCGTTGCAAGCGGTGACAAACATCGCCCGCCGTTCCAAGGAGCCACCTTCGTACTCGACCGTCACCCGCGGTGGCGAGAAGCCCAAGAGAGTTCGGAGAGCTGCGAGAACATAAGTCGCCCGGCGCGGAATCCAGCGAGGCTGTGCGTTCGCCGTGCGAGTGACGGCGCTGTCGTAGCCGACACCGGCGAACACGCAGACCCAGATGGGGTCGTGCCCAACGCGTGCGACCCGGAGCAGGTCCACACCCCGCGCCGTGCCGTCTCGGGCCAGCTCGATCGCCGCCTCCGTGCGGGCGGGAACGCCGAGTGAGTGAGCGAAGTCGTCTCCGCGACCGGTGGGCACCACGGCGACTTCACAGTCAGAAGTCGCAACCGCCTGGAGTGCGAGGTGGACCGTCCCGTCGCCGCCCGCGATCACCAGCCGCGCGACCCCCTCGTCCACCGCCCGGCGAGCCCGCTCTGTCAGGTCGCCGGCGCTGCTCGAGAGCTCCAGCTCGGCACCAAGCTCTCGAGCGGCGCGACCAAGGCGTTTTCGAACGCTACGCGCCACTCCCCCACCCGCGCTAGGGTTGAGGAGGAAGCGGAAGCGCTCGGACATCTAGCGCGAGGTTGACGGGTCTAGGGCACTCAACCGGCGCTCGAGCTCGGCGAGTCGCTGGTCTCGGTCCTGGTTTGCGGCGCGCTCCTCCCGCAGCTCGTTGAGCAGGAGGATCGAAAGCAGGTGGTACTTGACCGTCTGCGGCTCCCCGGCCTCGTCGTAGACCACCAGTTCCGGGAAGACTTCGGCGACCTCCTCGGCGATCAGGCCGTACTGCACCGGCTTGCCCCCATCGTCGAATGCCTGCCGGTAGCGGAAGGTCACCGGCCGCAGCCCGAGCACCGCGTCGGACGCCGCGCCCATGTCGCGAATGTCCTCCTTCACGCGGCGCGAGGAGTTCACGGTTCCGAGCTGGCCCGCGCTGTCGATCAGGACCGCTGTCGCGTCGGCATTGCCCGTCATGATGCCCCGAATGCCGGCAACAAATGTCTTGCCCTGGCCGTCTCCGATACGGATGGTGGCCATCTCATTCATCGCCACTCCCGGCGAGCCGACGAAGATGTTGTCGGCGCTCAATGGCCCGATGTTGATTCCGGCTTCGTGTCCGATGCCGATGTTATTGCTGCCGGTCGCGACCAAGTAGAGAGCCCGGGTACCTACCGCCACGTTCTGGTAGCTCGAGGTGGCCGTGTAGAGCGCGCGCCCGCCGACCGCCGTATTGCTGTAGCCGTAGTTGTTGCGCGCCGCTTGATACCCGACCGCCGTCTGGAGGCCAGCGCCGGTCGTGTTGTAGCGCAGCGCATCGACCCCGATCGCCGTGTTCGCCGTGCTCGTGGTGCCGTACATCATCGCACTGTGACCGATCGCGACGTTGTTGCTAGCGGTGGTGTTGGTGAGCAGCGCGTACTGACCGATCGCGGTGTTGTAGTCGCCGTCGGTGTTCGATCGCAGAGTCATGTCGCCGATACCGGTGTTGCCGAAGCCGGTCGTATTCGAGAGCAGAGCCACACCGCCGACACCGGTGTTGCCAAAGCCGCTCTGGTTGTCGCGTAGGGCGCGATAGCCAAAGGCGACGTTGTAGTAGCCGCTGGTGAGGTTGATCAGCGCGTCGGTACCCACCGCCGTGTTGTAGACGCCACCGTCCTGGTGGATGAACGGATAGCCGTTGCGAAAGATCGCCCCGCCCACTTCGAGGTCCCCGGCCACGGAGAGATCGTAGAAGCCCGGCGTCGTGACCGTCAGCCGTTCTCGACTCACCGTGCTCGAGCGTAGCGCCCGGTTGGCGCGCTCCTCACGCAGCTCGGCCGGTCGACGGGTCGGGGGCTCCCCGACGCCCGTGGAGGGTTCCTCGGCCACCGCGGCGACCGCGCAGAAAAAGAGGACGGAAAGACTCAGCAATTTCATGGTGTGGCTCCTTTTCTCGAGGGGCGGCGAACGCCTCCAGTCGATGAAGACGTGGTCAGGCGTGTGATCACCCCTCCCGCGCCGCCGCCGAGTTCGGGCGATCCTACCCCGTCGAAGGGCTCTCGGCGCCAAACTCGACGACGGCGGGGCGCCGGCCCTTCACCCGACCGGCAGGTGCCGTGCCCCACGCCCGCGCGCCTGCTACGCCAAGGTTGTCGTCGAGCTAGCTGACGATCGGCAGCGCCGAGGCCAAGTCTTGATTCTGGCGCGTCAGCGCATGGCTGTAGCGCTCGGCCAGCGGCGCGGTATCTTCGCGCGACACCTGGCGCTCGTACAGATTCGTGCGCTGACGCGGCGCGTAGCCGGCGCTCGAGATCAGATGTTCCATCTCTTCCTGGCTCATCCGATAGGCGGTGCCCGCCGCCGAGACCACGTTCTCTTCGATCATGATCGAGCCCATGTCGTCAGCACCGAACTTGAGGCCGAGCTGACCGATCTTCTTGCCCTGCGTCACCCAGCTGGTCTGGAAGTGAGTGATGTTGTCGATGAAGAGCCGCGAGACCGCCAGAGTTTTCAGGTACTCGTCGGCGAAGGTCTCCGGCACGTCTTCCATGTCGGTGTGGTCGTGCTGGAAGGTCCAGGAGATAAACGCCGTAAAGCCCGAGGTCTCGTCCTGGAGATCGCGCACCCGCTGCAGGTGCTCGACGCGCGGCTCGAGCCCTTCGCCCATGCCGTACATCATCGTCGACGACGTCCGCAGGCTGTGGAGGTGCGCCTGACGCATGATGTCGAGCCATTCGTCGGACGACGTCTTGGTGTAAGCCAGGACCTCTTTGCGCACGTCGTCCTGGAGAATCTCGGCACCGCCGCCGGGGATCGACATGAGCCCCGCCTCTTTGAGCGCACCGATCACCTCCGAAAAGCTCATCCGCTCCTTGCGCGCGATGAACTTCACCTCGGGCGGCGAGAACGCATGCAGATGTACGTCCGGATATCGCTCACGGAGTTCGCTCAGCAGGTCGGTGTAGTACGAGAGCGGTAGGTCGGGATGGACCCCGCCCTGCATGAGGATGCCCGTACCGTTGAGCGCCAGCGTCTCCTCGATCTTCTTGCCGATCTCGTCGGTCGAGAGGAGGTAGCCCTCTTCGTGGCCGGGCGGCCGGTAGAAGGCGCAAAAGCGGCACTTGTAGACGCAGACGTTCGTGTAGTTGATGTTGCGGTCGATGTTGTAGGTGGCGACCGCAGGGTCGTTGTGTCGATTGCGTACCTCGTCGGCGGCCAAGCCCAGCTCGATGAGATCGCCTTCGAGCAGAAGTGTGTGCGCGTCGCCCGCCGAAATACGCCGGCCGGAAACCGCGTCGTCCAGAATCTCGCCAACCGGGCGACCGCTCGGATCTACGTTCATCGCACCTACTCTAAGGAATGGCAGGGAGGCCGACAAGTCGCACGGAGAGAACTCTACCTAGTGCTGCCAGAGACCATGCTCGATTCCGCCGAGAATGTAGATCGAGAACATGCCTTGACCGGGAATCTCCATGGGCGGCAAGGCCACGGTGGCGCCGGCCGCCTCCGCCGCCTTGACCGCCGCCTCGATGTCCTTCACCAGGACATAGGGACGCACCACCGACGCCTTCGACTCTCGCATCGGCGCACGCACACCGACGGGAGGTCAGGAGGGTGCCTCGAACCGAAGCGCGACGAAGAGCGCTACAGCCAGGCTCGCCCCAGCACAGACGGCGAAGTGCGGCGCGTAGCCGACCGACTCGACCAGCAGACCGCTCACCCCGGCGCCCACGAGTGGACCAACCACCGCCAGCGACTGCTGTAGCGTGAAGTCGGTGCCCGCCGTGCGGGTCGAGGCGCGGTCCATCA
The DNA here is from genome assembly GCA_965212505.1 of Candidatus Multivoradales bacterium. Lineage (GTDB taxonomy): Bacteria > Acidobacteriota > Thermoanaerobaculia > Multivoradales > JAHEKO01 > JAHEKO01. The sequence goes on along the minus strand of OZ243123.1, from coordinate 958,857 downwards.
TCTGCGTGTAGAGGGCGGCGGTGGCCATGCCCCCGGCAAAAGAGGCCGCCGCCGAGACCAGCCAGACAATCGGCAGCGAGGCGTACCCGAGGGCCGGCAGTAGGAAGCCCAGGAGGGCTACTCCGTGCAGAGCCGAGAACATCACCAGCGAGCGCTTTCTGCCGACGCGCTCCACCAGTGACCCACCGGCGAGGGCGCCGAGTAGCGACGCCGCCGAGTTCCCGATCACCACCAGAAGGCCGATGCGCCCGAGGCTCCAGCCGAGATCGACCAGCATCGGCTTGGCCATGGTCAACGCCATCGCGTCGCCCGTTCGATAGACCAGCAGAACAACCACCCAGACCGCGATGCCCGGCCGTCTGAAGAAGCTCGAGAGCGCAGCGAACTCGACTCTCGGAGCCGGGACCGCGGACGGAGGCTCGCGGAACGCCAACAGGTTGGAAAGAGGCACTGCCAACATGCCCGCCATCGTCAGCAGGGCGACCCGCCAGCCGAACTGAGCGAAGAGCAGGAGCATCAAGCCGCCGCCGAGGATCTGCCCCAGATAGAAACCACCCACCTGAACGCCGTTCCCCAGACCGCGTTCCGACGGCGCCAGGATGCGGACCGCCATGCCGTCGGAAGCGATGTCCTGGGTAGCCGCCAGCAGAAGGAAGAGGGCGGCCAGCGCTAGCACGATCCCGCCCTGAGACCGGGGATCGAGAAGGGCGACGACGATCACCGCGAGAACCGCTAGAGCCTGCAGCGGGAGCAGCCAGCTGCGGTAGTGGCCGTGCCGCTCGGAGCCGCGCCCGTCGATCAGCGGCGCCCACAGAAACTTCAACATGAACGGGGCCGCGAGCGCCTGGATCATGCCGATGTCACGCAGCGAGAGTCCCAGATCGCGGCCGATGGCCGGCACGGCCTCGATGAAGAATCCCAACGGGATCGCCTGCGAAACGTAGAGCGCCGCCAGGAGGGCGAATCGGCGCGGCCGGCCCTGTGGGCTCGTGGTTGGAACGACCTTCTCAGCCGCTCTCGTGCTCACCATCGAGCGAAGCTATCGCGAATCAAGCGAGCGCGCTGGAGCAGCTCGCCCCTCTCGACGCCGCGCTCCGGAGCTGAGCCCCTAGCCGTCGACGTCGAACGGACCGCGGTTCCCAGCCAACCGGCGCGGCCTGGGCTACGGCAAGATCTCGCACGACACCGGCGCCACCCCAGCGTTCTCGATGGAAGACGACGTCCAGAGCGGTGCTCTCTATCTCGACTCCGAAGCCCGCCTCGGCCTCAGAAACGACAGCGCCGATGTTCGACCTGGAGACTTTCGAGCCCGATTCATCTGGAATCGCCTCGCTCGTGGCTCTACCGTCACCGCGAGTTCGAATCCCGCCCCCTCCCCCAGGTGCTCCCATTCCTGATCCAATTCGAGAATGCACGCCTGACTCCAGTCTCCTAGGGTACGAGCGTCTTGCCGATCAAGACCGGATCTCGTCCGAAGCGGTCCACGTGGCGCCAACTAGACGCCAGCTCCGCGTACGCCAAACGCTCTCGGCTCGAGCGACTCTCTGGCGCACCCCAGTGCGGCGTTCTCACATTTCTCCGAGAACCTCCGGAGAGGGCTCACAGGCCCTCAACCGGCCTCCTCCGCAAAACTGCACCCACGATAAACGAGCGGCCCCGGACGCTAAACAGGACGGAGGACAGATGACCCGGGAGACAAAACGAGAGAGCGGAACAATTGCGAGACCGATAATTAGACGGAACAGCAACAGACGAAGAAAGGACTCTCAATGGCTAGTTACGAGTACCAATACGCACTGGAATTCGGGTTCAACCTTGGAGCGGCAGGTCCGAGTTTAGAAGGATCAACCGGCATGATGTGGGGGATGGGCGTTCGCAAGAGGAGAGATGGCTCAACGTGGGGTGCCTGGGAGCACTTCGATCCCAGAGACAAGCTCGTTGACGGTTCCGAGGTGGGAATCTACGTCGTCAATATTGGGCTGGGCGCCACGGACTCCAGCGTCGCGCAAGTGGAAATAACGTCGAAGAAGGCGTTCGACGCACCAGCGGAACAGACGGTAGCGGTCCCCTGGGACGCAGCGCCGCTTCTAGCTCCAGGAAGTGTCGACGGAAGTCACAGTTGCTCGGGTCTCGTCCTCACCGACGTGCAGCACATCCGCCTGGGCAGCTTCAACGCTATCTGCCAAGACGGGCTTCGTGACTCACGCTTCGTCCTCGGTCTGAGCGTGACCATCAGCTGGGCAGGCGGGCAAGCCTACTTTTCACAAGATCCTGAGCTAGTGGTCGGCGGTGACTCTGGGTTCCCGCCTCAGCTCCCTCCACGACCGGAGGCCGCCTCGTGATAGCGGCGATCACGCCGTAGCTCGATGAGCTCGGGCTCCTTCTCGACTTCGCTCAGGGGGTAGCCGGCGGCCAGGGCAGCGATCAGTGCCTCTAGCGCTCGTTCCCGGTCGCCGGCAAGTTCATAGGTCAAGAGCGCCCTAAACCAACCGCTGGCGTCGAGGGCTCCGACGGTCAGCACCTCGGTGAGGGTCGCGATCGCGCTAGCGGAGTCCCCTGCCTTGGCGTTGTAGAGAGCCAGACGGCTGCGCACCTTGCTGTCGCCGGGGTCGTGATTCAGGTCATCTCGTGCCAGCTCTATTGCCCGCTCGAACGCCGCCGGTGCCTCGGCCCGGCGGCCGGGGGCCCAGCGATAGGCGTCGCCCAGATTGCCCCAGTAGATGTGGGAGTTGGCGCCGAGCTCGACCGCTCGCTCGAAGGCGACTACCGCGTCGCCGAACCTACCCTGAGAAAAGAGTAACGTGCCCAGGTTGGAGAACGTCGCTTTCGCCGGTTGGATCTCCAGCGAAGTCTGGAGCGCGGCTGCAGCCTCTTCGTATCGATCCTGCATCTGCATCGCGGCCGCCAGGTTGCGGAAGGTCCACGGGTTATGCGGCGTGACCTCAGTCGAACGCCGGAACGCTTCCTCGGCGTCGAGATAGCGCCCCTGGCTGAAAGCCAATGAGCCGAGCTGCGTCCACGCCCACCAATCGTCGGGGTCGAGCTCCAGCGCTCTCGCGAAGGCTGCTTGCGCCCCTTCCCGATCCTCCAGGCGCCACAACGCGACGCCAAGCTCTCGGTGCGCGGGAGCGCTCAACGGATCGAGCTCCAGCGCCTTGCGTAGCTCTTTCTCACCACGATCGGGTTCGCCGCTCAGGACCAACACGAGGCCAAGACTGACGTGCGCGGCCGCCAAGTATTCGTTGAGCTCGACGGCGCGCTCGGCACTAGCCAGGGCGTGCGTCAGCAGCACCTCGTCCTCGTTAAGCTCGTTTAGCCGACGGTAGGCCTCGGCCAAGCCAGCATAGGCTGGGGCATGCTCGGGATCGAGCCCGAGCGCTTTGTCGAAGCCTTCGATAGCGGCTCGAATCTCACGCTCGTCATAGTGCAGAGTGAGGCGCGCGCGCGCCGCGCGCGTCAGCTCAACTGGAGTGGAACTTTCCGACACTTGCGGGCGCGGTGCCCCGATGTCGTCGTCGCTCCGACCGAACCAGAGCAGAAGCCCCGTCACGATGACCACGGCCCCGAGGAGGCCCGACAAGACCAGTCGAGGCGAGCGCCACCCAAGCGAGCCAGCCACGGGTGGCCGCAGCGCCTCCCCCGCAGCGCTTTCAGGAGGCGACAACGAGTTCGCCAAGAGTGGCGAGAGGTCGCGCAGGAGCTCTCCGCAGTCTCGATGGCGCTCCTCTACGTTGCGCGCCAACATCTTGCAGAGGACCGGAGCGAGAGACTCCGGAATCGAGCGTGCCAGATCGATATTCTCCTCGAAGAGGCCGCGCACCGACTGCTCCTTTGAGGAGTTGACCGGCCGGCGCCCCATCAACATCTCTACAAGAACGACGCCCAGCGACCAGATGTCACTGCGGCCATCGAGCTCGCCCCCGCGGGCCTGCTCGGGAGACATGTAGAACGTGGTGCCAACCAGCTCGCCAGTGGCTGTCAAGTGCTGACTTCCGGCGAGCTTGGCGATGCCAAAGTCAAGGACTGTCGCCGTGCCATCGACGCCGAGCATCAGGTTACTGGGCTTGACGTCGCGATGGACGATGCCGGCCTCATGCGCCATCTGGAGCCCCGACGCGACTCCGACCGCGATCCGCACGGCCTTCCTCCAGGCGATCGGCCCACGGTCGATTCGGCTCCTGAGCGTCTCGCCCTCATAGAGCTGCATAACGAGGTACATCCGGCCGTCATCCGTCTCATCGACTTCATAGACGGAGCAGATGTTCGGATGGTCGAGGTGGGCAGCGGTTCGAGCCTCACGCACAAACCGAGCCTTAGCGCCGCGGTCGCGACAGAGCTCGGGAGACAGAAACTTCACCGCCACCGTGCGCTGCAGCCGCGGATCCTGAGCCCGCCAGACCACTCCCATTGCCCCCCTACCGATCTCCTCCTCGAGTACGTAGCGTGCTTGGTCGCCCACACCCTCCTCGAGCCACGAGACCTTGGCGACCAAACGGTAGCCCTTGCCGTGAACGGTCTGGATGAACTGTGGCGTCTTCGGCTGATCGCCGAATGCCCGGCGTAGATCCCAGATGGCGTGAGTCAGCGCCTCTTCGCCGACAAAACTCTCCCCCCACACCTGCTCGAGCAACTCATCGCGAGAGAGAACCTCGCCGGCCTGTTCGGCGAGCGCTACCAACACGTCCATTGAGCGAGCCTCGATAGACGCTTCCCCAGATGACGGGTCGATCAGCTGATGAAGCTGAGGCAAGACCAAGTACTCGCCAACCTTGAATCTGCCATCGGCGGACCGTCGTTGCCCCGATTCGTCCATCTCTTCCTTCGAAGCCCCCTAACTCTTTCCTTGAAGTGGTTTCGAAAAAGGCTAGCACGCTGCGCAAAGCAGAGCGTTCTCACATCTCTCCGAGATCCTTCCGACATAGCTCACAGGCCCCCACCCAGCCCGCTCCCGCAAGCTGCCCTCACCTCAAACGAGCCCAGGCGCCAAACAGAGAGGAGGACGCGATGACCAGACAGACCAAACGCTAGCCCTACGCCTTGCACCGGTTGTACCCACGCTCAACGAGATCGATCCAGAGTTCCATCGATTCATCAACCGAAAGAACGAGGAGAAGAATCATGACGCAGACACTTGAACATCAACTAAAGGACACGTTCAGGAGGCGCTTTCCAGAGTATGCCCGCGAACTCGACAGTGCAGAATCGGAGAAAGAGGTCTTCGCGCTGCGAGATGGATATCTCGCCGACGCGTTGGCGAACCTCAAGCGCGCTCTACGTGAGGCCGGCCATGATGAAGAGGACCGAACGGCCCCTTTCGCGCTGACGGAGGCGACGTATCAGCGCCTGATCGACGCTCGGGGCAATGAAATCAAGAACGAGCTGCAGCGGCTGATGGACGGTCTGAGCGCTCTCAGCGAATACGAGCACGAGGATCAGGCAGCCGAGATGACGGCTCAGCTAATTGTCTCCGGTGGTATTTCCCTCGGCGGGGTCAGCCAAAAAGCGGCAGCGGGCCAGCTCGCGGCAGGGGCGACGGAGGCAGCAGCAGCCTACTTCGGCGTAACAACCGCGACGGTAGCGGTCGTTGCCGCCGTCGCGGTGTTGGTGATCGTGGCGATCATCATTCCCATTGTCTATTTCATCTTGAAGCCCGCAGCCTGCATCGTGCTTCTGATTAACGAGCTGGAAGTGGCTCTCGAACTCGACTCCGAATACAACGTTTCTGGGAAGCCTTCACTCGCAACGTCGCCAATCGACCCAGCCGTTGTGATTCCGGATGTCAAGACGGTTCCGGTCGCCGGGTTCATCATCTCGGAGAAGAAAGAATCCGCGCTAGTCGGAACCCAATACGGTTTCGTGATGAAGGCTGAGTCCGACCAGTTGGCCTTTGGGACAGAATGCCCGCTGACGGCCTTGTACACGGACAACAACTGCTTCTGCGACTTCGACATCAGTGCCGAGAAGGCTGCGGAGAAGACGGAAGACAAGAACAAGCAGGAGTATGAGGCTGACAACGGAAAGGTACGAACGAGCATCCGGGTCAATTCGGGTGCGGGCTCACATGCCTACTACATTGCCAGAGCGGGTCTCGTCTTGACTGCGCGGCACTAGTTTCCGAATCGAGCTGACCATGGGGGCCGGGTCTTTTCGACCGGCCCCGCTATGGGCGACGGCATCGTCGGAAGCGTATTTTCGACGGAAGCACCATGCACTCAATGGGCAGCGAGTCGTCGCTCGATACAGGCAGCCGCAGGATCGGGCCGGTCCGGGCTCTCGGCTCCAACCCTCAAGCGAACAGATCAGCTGCGACAACTCGCCTTCCGCGATGTCAGCCGCTGCACCCATGGCGACCGGCTCGTCTTGCTTGCCGCCCTCAGCGCCGGAAACGGATGGATCCGGCTCTCTCGACGAGGCCACGCTCGGCTGCACGGCGGAAGTACTCTTCGAGCCCGCGGGTCTCGTCCTCGCCCAGCGTGTAGCTCAGGTTCCGCGTCAAGTACTCGACGACAACCGGGAGCTCCAGTCCGAGCTCCTCGGTGGCTCGGGCAGCCATCACATCGATGGCCTCGAGGCCCGCAGCGAGACTGGCTCCGAATACGGGTCGCAGCTCCTCGTCGGCCACCTCCGCGCGCACCGCCCAGACCGCAAATACAAACGGGTAGCCGGTCAGCTCACGCCACTCGCGCGCCAGGTCGAACACCAGGTAGCGCCCGCGCTCGACGTGGAGCGCAGGGTCGCCGATGATCAACGCAGCGTCGGCATCGGAGAGCATTTGGTCGATGTCCGGGGACGCTTCGATGCACTCCGGCTCGACGCCGTAGCGTTCCGCGAGCAGGATCTGCACGAGCGCCGCGGAGGTTCGGCTGTTGAGGTCGAGCGCCAGCCGCCGGATTTCCCCGGGCGGCCGGTTCGAGACCATCAGCACGCTCCGAACCTCTCGCTCGGCGGCAACACAGAGACCTGGCAGGACCTCGAGGCCCTCGATGCGTTGGAGCTCGATCGACGGAATCAGTCCGACGTCCAGCTCACCCGCCGCGAGCATCCGCGCGACGATCGCGGGCGGGTGGTACGACGCGGCAAAGCGCTCGGGCGCCTCGCCGCGCAGGAACGACCACGCGAGCGGCCAGCTGTTCAGGTAGTCGACAATCCCGACTCGAATGGGGGACACAGTACTCAATCCTCGCCGTAATCACGGCCTTCCGTAAAGCGACCCGGCGTGAATGGCACCTTGCCTACCGCGGGAATTACGTATTGTGTCCCCCGATTCTCTACTTCGACATCGCGGCCAGGAAGTCCGCGTTGCTCTTCTTCTTCTTGAGCTTATCGAGCAGGAGTTCCATGCTCTCGACCGTCGACAGCGGGTTGAGTACCTTCCGAAGGACCCACACACGACGCAGATCGCTCGCCGTCATGAGCAGCTCCTCCTTGCGGGTACCCGACTTGTTGATGTCGATCGCAGGGAAGACACGCTTGTCGACGAGCTTTCGGTCCAGGTGGAGCTCGGAATTGCCGGTGCCCTTGAACTCTTCGAAGATGACGTCGTCCATCCGCGAGCCGGTATCGACCAGCGCGGTCGCGATAATGGTCAACGAACCGCCCTCCTCGACATTCCGCGCGGCGCCGAAGAAGCGCTTCGGGCGATGGAGCGCGTTGGCGTCGATGCCGCCGGAGAGCACCTTGCCCGAAGGCGGCTGCACCGTGTTGTAGGCGCGCGCCAGTCGGGTAATGGAATCGAGCAGGATCACTACGTCGCGACGGTGCTCGACGAGCCGCTTGGCCTTCTCGATCACCATCTCGGCGACCTGCACGTGGCGAGTCGCCGGTTCGTCGAAGGTCGACGAAACGACCTCGCCCTGCACCGAGCGCTGCATGTCGGTGACCTCCTCGGGCCGCTCGTCGATGAGCAGCACGATGAGGGTGACTTCGGGGTTATTGGCGGCGACCGAGTGGGCGATCGACTGCAGGAGCATCGTCTTACCGGTACGCGGCGGCGCCACGATCAGGGCGCGCTGGCCCTTGCCCATCGGCGTGATCAGGTCCATGACCCGCGACGACATGTCGTTCTCGAGCTCGAGCGACAGTCGCTCCATCGGATAGAGCGGGGTGAGGTTGTCGAAGAAGATCTTCGTGCGAGCGACCTCGGGGTGCTCGAAGTTGACCGCCTCGACCTTGATCAGCGCGAAGTAGCGCTCTCCCTCCTTCGGCTGGCGGACCTGCCCGGAGACGGTGTCGCCGGTGCGCAGATCGAATCGGCGAATCTGGCTCGGCGACACGTAGATGTCGTCAGGTCCCGGGAGGTAGTTGTACTCGGGGGCGCGAAGGAAGCCGAAGCCGTCGGGCAGACACTCGAGCACCCCCTCGGCGAAGATCAGACCGCTCTGCTCGGTCTGCGCCTGCAGGATCTTGAAGATCAGCTCCTGCTTGCGCATGGCGCTCGCACCCTCGACGCCCAGATCGTTGGCGATCTTGGTCATGTCGGCGATGCTCATCTCCTTGAGCGCACGAATGTCGAGACTGTTCTCGGGCGCGTCGGTCGACGGCGTGCTGGGTGGGCGTGCGGTCTTGCTCATGGGGTCGGTTCCTATAGCTGGGGTGGGAGGTTCACTGAGGAGGGGCGAGAAAGGCGTCGATCTCTCTCCAGAGATCGCGGACTCCCTCTCCGGACTTGGCGGAGAAGGCGATGACTCCGACGTCGGTGCTGACGTCGAGGGTGCGCCGGATGGCGGCGATCGCAGCCGGGCGCTTCGGGCGTGAGACCTTGTCCACCTTGGTAGCTACCAACGTGGGCGAGTGCCCGAGAGATGAGAGGTAGTCGAACGCCTGGACGTCGAGCGGTGTCGCGCCCACCTTGGCGTCGATGAGTTGCAGAACGTGAATCTGGTTGTCGGGCTGCTCGAAGTAGCTCTCGATCAGCTTCGCCCACTCGGCACGGTCGCGCTTGCTCGCCTTGGCATAGCCGAACCCGGGCAGGTCGACGAACAGGACGTTCGTGCCGATGAGAAAGTAGTTGATCGCGCGCGTGCGACCTGGAGTCGAGCTGATGCGCGCCAAAGCCTTGCGCCCCAGCAAGCGGTTGAGCAGCGTCGACTTGCCGACGTTCGATCGGCCGACGAACGCGATCTCTGGCTTGCCGTCGCACAGTAGATGGTCTACGTGGTGCGCTGCTCGAATGAATTCGGCTGCATGGGTTTTCAAGACAATCCACCGTTCCCGATGGCTGGCCGCCGGCCCGAAGGCCAGCAACCCGACTTGACATGATTGTTCTGAGAAAAGAGGTGGTGCTGCTACGGCCGCCCGACGTCCCGAAGCTTGCGCTTCGAGATTCGACTAGTGCGCGACGGAACCGGTTTCGACCGATTTCGACGCCGCTTTGTCGAGCGGGCCCTCGGCACCGGCCAGCGAACTCAAGTCGCCGTCCAGCGCCAAGCGAAGTACTTCGTCCATCGATTCTACCGGATGTACCTCGAGGAGGTCACGGACCTCCACGGGGATGTCGTCAAGGTCCTTGACGTTGTCTTTCGGCAGAATGATCTCCTGGATATCCGCCCGGAAGGCGGCCAGAACCTTGTGCTTGACCCCGCCGACGGGGAGCACTTTCCCGCGGAGCGTGATCTCGCCGGTCATGGCGACGTCTTTGCGGACCGGCACGCCGGTGACCGCGGAGACGAGAGCCGTCGCCATGGTGATGCCTGCGGAAGGACCGTCCTTGGGGATCGCGCCCTCGGGCACGTGCAGGTGGAGGTCCTTGTCCTCGTTGAACTCGGGGTCGACCCCCAGAAGCTCGGCGCGACTGCGAATGTAGGAGACCGCCGCTCGCGCCGACTCCTGCATGACCTCACCGAGCTTGCCGGTGAGAATGAGTTTGCCGCGGCCCTTCATCAGGCCGACCTCGGTCTCGAGAATCTCGCCACCGGCCTCGGTCCAAGCCAGACCGGTCGACACGCCGACCTCGGACTTCTCCGCCTTCTTGCGATGGCGGTACTTCACCTTGCCGAGGTAGCCCTCGACATCATCGCCCTGGATCGTCAGGCGGCCCTTCTTGTCACCCTGAACCTGCTGGCGGGCCACCTTGCGGCAGATCTTCGCGATCTCACGCTCGAGGTTACGCACGCCCGCTTCCCGGGTGTAGCTCTCGACGACCACGCGCAGCGCTTCGTCGTCGAAGTCGAGCTCCCGCTTGCCGCTCAGACCGTGCTTGTCGCGCTGCTTCGGGACGAGGAAATCGCGGGCGATCTCCATCTTCTCGTTGAGCGTGTAGCCGGTGAGCTGAATCATCTCCATCCGGTCCTGAAGCGGTCCCGGGATGGTGTGGGTCACGTTCGCCGTGGCGATGAACATCACCTTCGACAGGTCGTACTCGGCGTCGAGGTAGTGATCCTTGAAGGCGTCGTTCTGCTCTGGATCCAGCACTTCCATCAGAGCGGACGAAGGGTCGCCGCGGAAGTCGGTCGACATCTTGTCGATCTCGTCGAGCAGAAAGACGGGGTTGACCGTACCGGCCTTCTTCATCATCTGGATGATCTGACCCGGGAAGGCGCCGATGTAGGTGCGCCGGTGGCCACGGACCTCGGCCTCGTCGCGTACGCCGCCGAGCGACAGGCGCACGAAGTTGCGGCCGGTTGCGCCGGCGATCGACTTTGCCAGAGACGACTTCCCGACACCCGGAGGGCCGACGAAGCAGATGATCGAACTCTGCGTCTGCTCAGTGAGCTGACGTACCGCCAGGAACTCCAGAATACGTTCTTTGATCTTCTCGAGGCCGTAGTGATCCTGATCGAGAATCTTCTGCGCCCGGTCGAGGTCTTTGATCTCGCGGCTCTTCTTCTTCCACGGCACCGAGACGAGCCAGTCGATGTAGTTCCGAGAGACGGTCGCCTCGGCCGAGACCGGCGGCATCGCCTCCAAACGCTTGAGCTCCTGATCAGCCTTCTCCTTGACCTCCTTGGGGAGGCCGGAGTTCTCGATCTGCTCCTTCAGCTCGGCGTATTCGTCGGCCTTGTCGTCCTTGCGCCCGAGTTCCTGGTGGATCGCCTTGATCTTCTCGTTCAGGTAGTACTCTTTTTGGGCCTTCTCCATCTGCTTCTTGACCTGAACGTTGATCCGCTTGTCGATGTTGACCTTCTCCAACTCGACGTCGAGCAGATCGTGCAGGCGCTGCAGACGCTCATACGGGTTGAGCAGCTCGAGCAGTGACTGCTTGTCGCTGGTCGAAACCACGAGATGGGCAGCGAGCTGATCGGTGAACCGATCCGGATCGTCTTCCTTGATGGTCGAGACGAGCCCTTCGAACGCCAGGTGATGCGAGAGCTTGGCGTATTGCTCGAAGACGGACAGGACCTTCTGAATGTAGGCGTCGATCTTCTCGTCGCTCGGGTACTCGATGTCGAAGGCCTCGACGTCGCAGACGTGGGCTCCGTCGTCCTCGCGCAGGTCGAGCATGCGCGCACGCCGAATGCCCTCCACCATCACCTTCACATTGCCGTTGGGCAGCTTCAGGTTCTGGACGATCTTGGCGATCACGCCGATCTCGTACATGTCCGACCCGGCTGGGTCGTCCACCTTGGGGTCCTTCTGAGCGACGAGGAAGATCCGCTTCTTGTTGGAGAGCAAGCTGCGCTCCAGCGCCCTGACCGAACTCTCCCGGCCGACGATGAACGGCGCCATCATGTGCGGAAAGACCACCATGTCCCGCAGCGGCACCAGAGGGAGCGTACTGCGCGTACTGGTGATGAAACTCGAGCCTTCGCTCATATCGACCCTTCTATCCTGTCAGGTTGGGGGCCGACCTGAACCTGGAGCCTAGACGGCTTTTTTCAGGGGTGTCGGCTGATTGCGGTTGAGCACGACGTCTTCGGTGATCTCGATCTGCTTGACGTCCTGCTGGGAGGGCACAGTGTACATGAGGTCCAGCATCAACTCTTCGAGAATAATCCGCAAACCGCGGGCACCGACGTTGCGTTTCATCGCCTCTTGAGCGACCGCCAACAACGCCTCCTGCGTGAAGTGCAGCTCGACGTCCTCGAGCTCGAACATCGTCTGGTACTGACGCACCAGGCTGTTCTTCGGCTCCTGGAGAATTCGGACCAGAGCGTGCTCGTCGAGCTCGTGCAGCGTCGACATGACCGGCAGGCGGCCGACGAACTCGGGGATGAGTCCGTACTTGATCAGGTCCTCGGGGGAGGCGTGGTCGAGCATGGCGCCCGGCCTGCGCTCCTTCTCGTTCTTGATCTGTGCGCCGAACCCGAGTCGCTTCTCGTTCAGGCGATTCGCGATCATGTCCTCGAGGCCGACAAAAGCTCCGCCACAGATGAACAGGATGTTGGTCGTGTCGATCTGCAGGAACTCCTGGTGAGGATGCTTGCGACCGCCCTGCGGCGGCACGTTGCAGAGCGTCCCCTCGAGGATCTTGAGCAGCGCCTGCTGCACGCCCTCGCCGGAGACGTCTCGGGTGATCGACGGGTTGTCGCTCTTGCGGGCGATCTTGTCGACCTCGTCGATGTAGACGATGCCCCGCTGGGTCTTCTCTTTGTCGTTGCCGGACGCCTGGTAGAGCTTCAGGATGATGTTCTCGACGTCCTCGCCGACATACCCCGCCTCGGTGAGCGTGGTCGCATCGGCGATCGTGAACGGCACCGAGAGGAGCCGCGCCAGCGTCTGCGCCAGGAGGGTCTTGCCGGTCCCGGTGGGACCGATCAGCATGATGTTGGACTTCTGGAGCTCGACGTCGCCGCGCGCCTTCTCGGCGAACTCGATGCGCTTGTAGTGGTTGTAGACCGCTACCGCGAGCTTCTTCTTGGCCAGGTCCTGCCCGATCACGTACTGCTCGAGGAACTCTTTGATCTCTTTGGGCTTGGGCAGCGCAGTCTCCTGCTGCTGCTCCATCATCCGATCCTCGGCGATGATGTCGAGGCAGATGTCGACGCACTCGTCGCAGATAAAGACCGTCGGCCCGGCGATGAGCTTCTTTACCTCTCGCTGGCTCTTGTTACAGAAAGAGCACCTGAGAGCTTCGTCGCCGGTGTCTTTTTTTGCCATCGTTCCTCCGTGAGACGGACCAAGGTGGGCTTCGCTCACCCGGTAGAACAGCGGGGCAGCGCCTCGCTATTCCGGCTTGCCCGGGTGATCCGACCAAAGGGGCCGCAATCGCTGACGAGACTGCGAGATTCCCCCCCGGAAGGAGCTCTAGTCTAGCAGATCGACGGGTCTAAAAACCGTCGAAATACCACAAGGCATATGCGAATCTCGGCATGTTGAGACTCGCCTCTGCCGTCACACGGGCGAGCTCTGCCCGAGGCTCCCGGGAGCCTCGCTACGCTCGCGAAGCGTCTAGCCGACGACTTCGATGCGCCGGTCCATGACCTGGTCGGCGAGGCCGTAGTCCACCGCCTCCTGGGCCACGAGGATTTTGTCGCGCTCCGTGTCGGCGTGGATTTCGTCGGTGCTTTTGCCGGTGTGATGCGAAAGGATCTCGTCGATCCGCGTCCGCATCCGCAGCAGGTCTTTGGCGTGAATATCGATGTCCGTCTGCTGACCCTGGAGGCCGTAGAGCAACGGCTGGTGGATCAGGACCCGGCTGTTCGGCAACACAAAACGCTTGCCCTTGGTTCCGGCCGCGAAGAGCACGGCCGCCATCGACGCCGCCTGTCCGACGCAGGTCGTCGCGATGTCAGGCTTGATGTACTGCATGGTGTCGTAGATCGCCAAGCCGGCGGTGACCGAGCCACCCGGGGAGTTGATGTAGAGCGCAATGTCCTTCTCGGGGTTCTCGGCCTCGAGGAAGAGCATCTGGGCGATGATCAGGTTCGACACGTCGTCGTCGATCGCACGCCCCAGAAAGATGATGTTGTCTTTGAGCAGGCGCGAGTAGATGTCGTAGGCGCGCTCGCCACGGTTCGTCTGCTCGACCACCATCGGAATCAGCATTTGTCGCAAGTCTCCTTGAGCTACTCGTTCGTTCGAGTCGATTCTACTGCTCGACGGCGGCCGGTACCTCGGCAGATGTCACAGCGCCGCGCGCTCAGTCCTGCGAGGACTCGTCGGCCTCGGCCTCCGACGCGGGCTCTTCCTCGCCGATCAGCCGCTTGAGCGCCTTGTCGCGCGCCAGCTGCGTGCGAAGCTCACCGAGGCGGCCAGCGCGATCGAGCGCGTTGCGCACCGAGCCGGCACTCTGTTTCTGAGCGCGTGCGAGCGTCGCGAGACTCGCCTCGAACTCCGACTCGCTGACCTCGATCTCGAGCTTCTCGACCACGGCGTCGAGCAGCAGCCGGGCGTGGACCTCTTTTTCGCCTTGTGGCCGGGTCTGCTGGAACAGCCCCTGCCAGTCGATCTCGGCCTTCTCGGGATCGACGCCCTGCCGCGCCAGGTTCTCCGCGTACGACCGGAGCATGTTCTCCGTCTCCCGATCGACCACCCCTTCGGGCAACTGCAGTGGGTGCTTCTCCCGCAGCTGATCGAGGACGGCCCGCTCGCGTGCGTGTCGACTCTCGTGCGCCTTGCCCGCTGCGAGCCGCTCGGTCACCGCGTCACGAAGCGCCTCGACGCTCTCGAAGTCGCCCAGCTTGCCGGCGAGGTCGGCGTCGAGCTCGGGGAGCTCCCGCTCCTGGACCTTCTCGATCTCGATTCGGTACTTGCGTGCGGCCCCGTCGGGGCCGTCCTGGCGATCGAAGGTCGCCTGCGTGCCGGCCCCCTGGCCGGTCACGGCGATGGTCAGCTCCTCCCAGACGTTCTCGTCACCCACCTCGAAAGACACCGGGCTCGGCTCTGGAACCTCTTCCTCTTCGCCCGGCTCCTCCAGCGAGATCTTGCCAACCACCTGATCGCCGCGGCCCGCTGCACGGTCGACGTCACGCCAGTCGGCGATGCTCCGCCGGAGATCTTCGACCGCGCTATCGACCTCCGCATCGGTCGGCGTTTCGTCCTTCTCGGGCAGATCGAAGGACTCCAGGTCTCCGAGGGTGATCTCCGGCTTGACCTCGACGATCGCGTCGAAGGTGAAGCCGTCGGCGCCCTCGTAGTCGACCTGTTCGAGCGACGGCGGCATCAGCAGGTCGAAGCTCTTCTCGGCCTCGGCCTGGTTCCAGTAGCGCGGCACCAGGCGGTCGATGACCTCCTTGCGGATGTCCTCCTCGAAGCGCTTGTGCACCACGCTCATCGGCACCTTGCCCTTGCGGAAGCCGGGAATCTTGGCCGCCTTGCGGTACTCCTGGGCGACGCGATTCACTTCGGCCTCGACGGCCGGGCCGGGAACTTGGATCTTGACCTGCTTGCGGCAAACGCCGACGTCTTCTACCGAAACTACAACGCTCATGTGTTCGTCCTTCACGCCGCCCACGGGTGCTCGCTGGCACCGTGGCCGGTTCTCGTTGTGGTGATTCGTGTGGCTCTGGAAGTGGATGCGAGCCTGGTGCGAAAGGGGGGACTCGAACCCCCACCCCTTGCGGGACTAGATCCTAAGTCTAGCGCGTCTGCCATTCCGCCACTTTCGCCGGCCATAGCCAGACTGGCAGAAAGAAGAGGGAAGTTCAAGGAATCGGCAGACGATCTTCGATAGTGTCGGCCGCCGGAGGAACGGAAGATGCCGATCGTCGAATGTGTACCGAACTTCAGTGAAGGCCGAGACCAGGGGATCATCGACCAGATCGCGCGCACGATCGCCGATGTCGAGGGTGTGACCCTGCTGGATGTCGATCCGGGAGCGGCGACGAACCGGACGGTGGTCACCTTTGTTGGCGAGCCGGATTCGGTCGTCGACGGAGCCTTCGCGGGCATTCGGGCGGCCGGCGAGCTGATCGACATGCGCAAACACTCGGGGGCCCACGCCCGCATGGGCGCGACCGACGTCTGCCCGTTTGTACCGGTGTCGGGCATCACCATGGAAGAGTGCGCGGAGCTCGCCCGCCGGCTCGGTCGACGTGTCGGCGACGAGCTGGGGATTCCGGTCTACCTGTACGAGTTCGCGGCGAGTCGGGAGGAACGACGCAATCTGGCCGGCGTGCGTGCCGGCGAGTACGAGGGGCTCGAGGCGAAGCTCTCCGACCCGGAGTGGGCCCCGGACTTCGGCGAGGCGAAGCACAACCCGCAGAGCGGCGCCACGGCGATCGGCGCCCGGAAGTTCTTGATCGCCTACAACGTGAACCTCAACACACGCGACAAGAAGCTCGCGCACGACATCGCTCTCGACGTACGTGCGGCGGGCCGTTGGAAGCGGGACGCAGCGGGCAAGATCGCACGAGACGCCGACGGCACGAAGCTCCGGGTCGACGGTCAACTGCAAGCGACCAAGGCGGTCGGTTGGTACATCGACGAGTACGACCGCGCTCAGGTATCGATCAACCTGGTCGACTATGAGGTCTCGGCGCCGCACGAGGCGTTCGACGCCATCGACGAGGGGGCGCGAAAGCGCGGGCTGCGCGTCACCGGCTCCGAACTCATCGGACTGATTCCACTCGACGCCATGCTGCGCGCGGGACGGCACTATCTCGGACGCCAGGGCAAGTCGGTCGGCATTCCCAATCGCCTGATCGTCGAGACGGCCATCCAGTCGCTCGGCCTGAGCGAGCTCTCGCCGTTCGATCCCGACGAAAAGGTCATCGAGTACCGCCTCGCTCGCGACCGTGAGAGTCTCGTCACCAAAACGGTCGCCGGCTTCGCCGACGAGCTGTCCACCGACTCCCCCGCCCCGGGCGGCGGCAGCGTCGCGGCCCTCTGCGGTGCGATGTCGGGTGCCCTCAGCGCGATGGTCGGCAACCTCACTCACGGCCGCAAGGGGCAGGAGGACGTCTGGGACGACATGTCTCGCCTGGCCTCGGAAGCGCAAGAGCTCAAAGACTGGTTCCTCGAGGCGGTCGACCGCGACACCGATGCGTTCAACCGCGTCATCGCTGCCGGACGCGGACGACCGAAGACCGACGAGGAGCGCGCCGCCAAAGCCGAGCGCGTGAAGCGGGCCAACCGCGGTGCGACGCTGGTGCCGCTCGAGGTGCTCGAACGCTCGGGCCGCCTCGTCGAGCTGGCGCGCGAGATGGCGACATCGGGCAACCCCAACTCGCTGAGCGACGCAGGCGTGGCCGCCTGGTGCGCTCGAACTTGCGCCGAGGGTGCCTACTACAACGTTCTGATCAACCTCGCCGGGCTCACCGAAGATGAGGATTGGGCGACCGAGATCGACCATCGAGCGAGTGTGGCTCTCACGGGCGTCCGAGACGCCGCCGAAACGATGACCGCCGAGACCGAAGCACGACTCAAGGCCTAGGTCGTCGCACGTTCTCCGTGCGCTGTAGACTTTCTCTCGTCAACCAAACCAGAGGAGGGAAGCATGCGAGAACGTCGTTTTCTCTACTTCACCCTGGGAGTCGTTGCGATCCTGGCTGTGGGAGGAGCGCCGCCGCTGTCTCTCGAGAACAGCGGTATCCGATTCCCGGATGGCTCGTTCCAGACCACGGCGGCGATCGTCGACAGCGGCACACCGGTCCACGACGAGTCGACGGTGTCGATCTCCGACACGGACTTCTGCTCGTCGTTCACCTCCCTCTACACCGTTCCGAACGGCAAGTTCCTGATCATCGACTGGGTCAGTATCGAGAGCAACTCCGTCAACCAGCTCGATCCGGTCGACGTCGACATCGCCGCCGACGACGGGATCACGACGGTCGTCCACACCGTCACCCGGCTCCCGGACTCGACGCAAACCGCGGGCAGCATCTTCTTCTCGACCCGGTACTCCGGGCCGGTGCACATCTACAGCGCCCAGAACGAAGTGGTCGAAGGGCAGGCGTGCCGCGACGGCAGCAGCAGCGACACGACTGTGCGCATCACCTTTGTCGGCAAGCTGTTCGACGTGACCGGGCCGTAGAGCGCTAGAGTTGCTGCCGTGAGCGAATCGCACGGCGAGAAGCAGTGGGAGCTCTCTGCGGAGGGTTTCGTCTTTGGTCCGTTTCGGCTCTCCGGCGAGCCCGCGGAGCTCTTCCACGGCGAGGAGCCGCTGGCGCTCACCCCCAAGGCGATCGATACGCTGCGGGTGCTGGTCGAGAGCGACGGGCGAATCGTCACTCGCGAAGAGTTGATGGAACGCGTCTGGCCGGAAGCGTTTGTCGAGGAAGCGGTCCTCACCCAGAACGTCTACACCCTGCGCAAGGTGCTCGCCGAGATCGATCCGGACGGTAGCTATATCGAGACCATCCCGCGGCGTGGTTACAGATTCCTCGCGCCGGTCGAACGCGAGGGCCCGGCCTCGAGCGAAGAGCGCCCCTCGTCGGCCAGGAGATCCGTCAAGCTGCTCGCCGGACTCCTCGCGGTCGCCGCGGTCGTCTTGATCGCCCTCCGCGCACAAGAGCCGGACAGCTCAGAACTCGGCATGGAGTCGATCGCCGTCTTGCCCTTCGTCTCGCTCCAACAGTCTGAGGAGAGCGAGGCGCTGGGCCTCGGGATGGCCGACGCGCTCATTGTCCGCCTGACCGAACTCGACGACATTTCGGTGCGCCCGACCAGCTCCGTGCGCAGCTTTGCCGATGCCGACCGCGATCCATCCTCCGTCGTTCGCACGCTCGGTGTCGACGGCGTGGTCGACGGCAGTATTCAGCGCTCGGGAGAAGGCATCCGCGTGAGCGTCCAGCTGATCGGCAAGGGCGACGCCGCTCCCATTTGGGCCGACAGCTTCGACGCCGAGATGACCGACATCTTCGAGGTTCAGGACTCGATCGCCGAGCGGGTCGCCTCGGCGCTGCAGCTCGAACTGGCCGGCGAGGACCCCACGCGAGCTCGAAACATCGCCCCTGATGCCTACCAGGCCTACCTGACCGGGCGCTATCTGTGGAACCGTCGCACGGGCGACTCCCTCGGCCAGGCGATCTCCTCCTTCGAACAGGCGCTCGAGGTCGAGCCCGACTACGCTCGCGCACATGCGGGGCTCGCCGACTCGCTGGTGCTGCTGCCGCTCTACGGCAGTCTCCGCCCAGCCGAGGCCTTCCCGCGCGCGATCTCGGAAGCAGCGACCGCTCTCTCCCTCGACCCGAACCTCGCCGAGGCGCACAACACACTGGCCTACGCTCGCTTCCTCTACGAGTGGGACTGGGCTCGTTCCGAGAGCGGCTTCCGTCGGGCGATCGAACTCAACCGTGACTACGCACCCGCGCACCACTGGTACGGCTACTTCCTCGCCTCTCGGGCGCGGCACGACGAAGCGATCGCACGGATCGAGCAGGCCCGCTCACTCGACCCGGTCTCGCGCATCATCAACGCCGACGCCGGGCTGGTCCTCTACTTCGGGGGGCGATTCGACGAAGCGGAGACCCAGCTCCGCTCGACCCTCGACCTCGAGCCGGATTTCGCCTACGCCCGCTTCGCCCTCGGCATGGTACTCGAGGCGCTCGGGCGTACCGACGAGGCCATCGCCGAGGCCCGGCTTGCGGCCGAACTTTCGGGCGGCTCGAGCGCCATGCTCGGCGCCCTCGGTCGAACACTCGGCGCCGCGGGTCGAGTCGAAGAGGCCGGAGAGCTGCTCGACACGCTCCTCGCGCGCGCCGAGCAGGAGTACGTTCAGGCCGGCCACATCGCGATGATCTACACCGGGTTGCGCCGGCCCGAGGCACTCGACTGGTGGCGCCGAGCCGTCTCGGAGCGATCGCGCTTCGTGCCGTTCTTCCGAGTCTGGCCGGTGTTGGCGGAGCTCGCCGCCGATCCGGCCTTTGACGACCTCGAGAGCGGCGGCCCCGCCTAGAGCTCGTTCTTGTAGATCTTGCCCGCCTTCATGATCAGCGGCAGCGCCTCGTCGGGGTTGCCGAGGATCGAGATGTCTTCGAACGGATCGCCGTCGATCAGCACCAGGTCGGCCAGCCAGCCTTCGCGGACTTCGCCGAAGTTGCCATGGCGATTGAGCTTGCCCGCCATACGAATGATCTCGGCGCTCTCGGACGTCGCCTGCCGGAGGATCTCGGCGTTGTCGAAGTACAGAGCGCGCGCCGCCCACTCCTCGGGCACGCGATGGTACGAACCGAACACGAAGTCGGTACCGAAGCCGGTCTTGATGTCGTACTTCTTGATCAAGGCCAGGAGGTTGTCCTGGCCGGCTCGCACCTCGCGCGCCTTGCGCTTGTTCTCTTCACTCATGCCCGGCACGTCGACCACCGTATTGAAGAGACGCACCTGTGTGCTGATGACAATCCCCTTCTCGGCGCACATTTTGGCGGTCTCCTCATCAATCAGGAGGCCGTGCTCGATCACCTTGACGCCGTTCTCCACCAGCCGCTGAATCGCCTCCGCCGTGTACGCATGAGCCAGCACGTAGGTGCCCCAGTCACTCGCCGCCTGAACCGCCGCCCGAATCTCGGCCGGCGACGGCTGCAGCGTATGAATCGGGTCGTAGTCCGAGGCGACACCACCACCACCCATGATCTTGATCTGGGTTGCGCCGTGTTTGAGGTTCTCGCGCACCGCCGCAAGGGTTTCGGAGACGCCATCCGCGAGCACCGAGGCGCCGCCCATCAGATAACGATCGCCGCCACCGAGGTGCGGATGTGCGGCGTTCGGCAGTCGGAAGTCTCCGTGCCCGCTGGTCTGGGAGACGACGGCTCCGGAGGGAAAAACCCGCGGTCCAACGAGCAGCCCGCTGTCGATCGCCCGGGCAAAGTCCGGGTGGGTTCCGCCGGCGTCGCGAATGGTCGTGAAGCCGTACATCAGATAGGCCTCGGCGGCATCTCCGGCCACCGCCCCGGCCACCCAGGGGTGGGCGAGGAAGAGATCTCGAGGCACCTGGAACGTGAGGTGTGCGTGAATGTCGATGAAGCCGGGCGAGAGGATCCGGCCGCCGCCATCGACCACCTCGGCCCCTTCCGGAGCGTCGATCGCCCCAGACGAAACGCCAGCGATTTTGCCGTCCTGCACCAGGACGCTCCCGGACTGGAGCTCGGCGCTGACGCCGTCGAAGATCCGTACGTTCTCGATCAGAACCGGATGGCCGTCGGCACCGGCATAGGTAGCGCACAGGATCAGTGTCGAAAGTGCGACCAGGGCAATTCGTTTCATTCAGTTTCCTCCAGCGATCAGTGGACGCCCGACCCTATCGTGTCCGAACGAATCTCCCGGATTGTCGCGCTCCAGCAAACCGGCACCCACCGCCGTGCGTAGTGAGCGTAGGAATCGTCCCAGCGTCCCTCGAAAGGAGCCCTTGGTTGAGAGCTCGGGCGCTGGCGTCTGCCCGAGTGCCAGCGACCCGCTCGGACCACTCTCTCCGTGAGGCCCGAATGTTCGCACTCTCGACAGCCCGCCCCGGTCGACTCCCCCTGCTCCGACTCCTCGGTATCGTTTTGCTCACCAGCCTGTCCTGCGGTGGTGGGGGCTCTCCTTCACCCACGGCGCCAAACCGTCCGCCGTGCGACTTCGCCGAGCCGCCGCCAGGCTTCCCGGATCGGACGTCGAGCTTCGCCCCCGCCGCCTCGACAGCTCCATCGATCACGCTCGAGCCGGGGCCGAACTGTGTCGACCTGCTGGTGCTCGAGATTCGCGCCAACGGTGTCGACAATCTGCGCGGCATTAGATTCGACTTCGACGAGCCGGACGGCCTGCTGCAGTTCGATGCGCTACAGGTCGGCCCGTTCTTGACCGGGAACGGCGCGGTTCAGGTGACGCCGATGACCGGCGAGTTGATGCGCCCGGCCGACGCCGGCGGCGTCAGCGGATCCGGCCGCATCGCGCTCGTCGCGTGGGTCTATGACGGGCCATCCGGCACCGGTGAGCTGCGTTTCACCGGCGAAGCGGTCGACAGTGACGGCAACGTGGTCGGCACCGTGGAGTTCGCCGGCGGCACGGTGACGGTCAACTAGCGCCACTCGCCCGAGTCTTCCGCTGCTCACGGCAATCGAGCAACCCGGCTCCTCCGCTTGCGTACCTCACCAGGTAAGCCACAGGCACAGCACGGGCTTCGGCCTCGTGCTTCAAGTCGAGAGGAGTCCATCCATGCGCACCATGCCCCTTCGCCTGCTCGTTCTGCTGGCCGCCGTGAGCGCCGCTCAGGCCCAGGACTCCCCGCCGGATCTCGCCGGCGAGTGGGTCGGCACTGCCGAGGTGAATGGGCAGGCCGGCTCCTTCGTCATCCACGCTGAACGCGGGGGCGACGGTGCGTTGGCGATCGCGGTTTCCATGCCGCCGATCGAAGCGTGGCACATCCCGGTCGGTCAGATGCGCGTCGAGGGCAACCGAGCCTTCATCGGACCGGTGGAGTTCACCTACGACGCCGAGAGCGACACGTTGAGCGGCAACATTCCGCACTTCTTCCTGCCGGTCTACGAGGTCCCGGTGGTGTTTCGGCGCGACCGGCCCGCCCCGAAGCCGGTCCCAAATCCAGACTACGGCCCCGAGGTCGAGCCGACCTGGACCGTCGAGACCGACGGAGCGATCTACGCCAGCCCGCTGGCGATCGACGACCGGGTCTACGTCGGCAGCGACGACGGCCACCTCTACGCCGTCGACGCCGCCTCGGGCGACGTCGCTTGGAAGGCGAAGCTGGGAGCTCGACTGCGCACGCGCGTTACCGCCATCGGTCGAGACCTGCTCATCCCAACCGACGACGGCCACCTCTACCGCGTGGACCGCACTACTGGCTCGGTCCGTTGGAAGGTCGCCCTCGGCGCAAACCCCACACCCAGGAGTGTGGCCGGCCAGCAGGGCGCGCGATACGACCACTTCGCCTCGGCGGCCGTCGTCGACGGCGCTCACCTCTACATCGGCACGCTCGATGGCGAGATGCTCTGTCTCGATACCACCGACGGCCGCATCCGTTGGCGCTTTGCCGCGGGCGACGCGGTCCAATCGACCGCCGCGGTCGCAAATGGCCGCGTCTACTTCGGATCGTTCGACCAACACGTCTACGCGCTCGACGCCGAGACCGGCGAACTGGCGTGGAAGTTCGACACCGGAGCGGCCGTTCCGAGCTCGCCCGCGGTCGTCGGCGAGTTCGTCGTCATCGGTAGTCGGAGTTACGACCTGTACGCGCTCGACGCCAAGACGGGCGAGCCGCGGTGGCGTGACTACTACTGGTACTCCTGGGTCGAGTCCTCGGCTCGAGTCGCCGACGGCTCGGTCTACATCGGCTCTTCGGACGCCGCGTACCTGTTGTCGCTCGACGCCAAGACGGGCGAGCGCCAGTGGTCGTTCGACACTGGAGGCTCTTCGTGGGGCCAGCCGGCGGTCAGTGACGACAGTGTCTACGTCGGAGCGGTCGGCGTCGGCGGTTACATCGCGGACCATCAGCCGGGCTTCTTCGCTGTCGATCGTGAGACGGGCGCCGCCAGGTGGTCCTACCGTCCCGAGCGTCCCGAAGGCGCCGGCAACTCGGGGTTCGCCTCGTCACCTGCGCTGGGCGCCGAACGGGTCTTCGTGGGCGGTCTCGACGGCCGGCTCTACGCCTTTCGGCGCTGAGCGGACCCTGGTCGTTCTGCTGTCGGCGACCCCGCTCGTCGAGCGCTACTGCTGGGCCCGGGCGGCGAAGAACGCCTCGACCGCCTGCTCCGCGCTCTGGCCGCTCCCCTTCCAGCGGATAATCCCTTCCTCGTCCACCAAAAAGGCGTACGGAAAGCCCTCCACCGCCTCGGCCTCGGCCAGCACCTGGAGGGTCCGCTCCTCGGAGTCGGTCGCCAGTGCGTATCGCACCTCCTCTGCGCGCTGGGCGACGAACTTGCGGATCTTCTCCGCCGGCTCCCAGCTATATCCGACCACCACGAGCCCTCGGTCTCGGTATTTGTCCTGCAGATCCGAGAGCTTCGGCATCAGCGCGATACACGGCATGCACCAGGTCCCCCAGAGGTCGACCAGGTAGACGTTGCCGTCTCCCCAGGGGGCCATCGAGTCGGTCTTGCCCTGAACCCACTCCTCCACTTCGAGGGGCGGCATCGGGTCGCCGGTCGACAGAGCCCGCGCGACCGGGGCGCCGAAGAGCAGGAGCACGACGAGGGCCCCAGTCCAACCAACTCGAGGTGGGCTCATAGAAGGTCTACGGATCCAGCGAAGAGGTGTTGCTGACCGCACAGACTCGGTCGACCGCCTGGAGGACGCGGCCACACCAGCCCGGGCCGAGCGTTACGTTGAGCGACGCGTCGCCGTTCTCGTCGGCGGTCAGGCTCTGCCAACGCCGGGCCTGCGCCAGATCGAGTTCCGTGCCAACACAGCCGCCGGCATCGATCGTCGAGTCTCCGGCGCCGGTACCGGCGAAGAGCAACACTCCGTCGCTGGGCTGCGCGCCGCTGATCGAGATCGCGAGTTCCCCGGGGCAAGCGCCTCCGACCGCGAGTGTCGGCCCCGGCAGAATGTACTCCACGCTCACATCGTGAGCCGCGCCCGGCATCGTGAGGACGTTCGCGGTCTCGGTGCTCACATCGTCATCGGTCCCTGTCCAGCCTCCAACCTCCCAGCCTGGGTCGGGCACCGCGGTCAACTCGATCGTGTCGCCGAGCCGAAAGCTGCCGGCAGGGCAGGTACCACCGTAGACGTTTTGCCACCACTTGAGGTTCGCAACCGTCCCCCCGCCGATGACGTCGAGGTGACCGTCGCCATCGACGTCGGCTGCCACCCCGTGGAAGGCGTCGCTGGTGGTGGCCACGAGGACCTCGTTCCAGACCGTACCGTCTCCCAAGGCGTTCTCCCACCAGAGCACCAGATTCTCCTGGTCGAGGGCGCCGAGCACATCGAGGTCGCCGTCGTCGTCGACATCGATGACTTGGAGGGCCTGCGGGGCCGAGGCGGCAGCGTCGATTGTCCGTTCCGTCCAGCTCGACGCATCTCCGTCGACGTTCTCGAACCAAACGACCGAACTCTGGTTCAACGCTCCGGCGACGAGGTCGGGGTCGCTGTCCCCGTCCACGTCTGCCGCGTGGACCTCGAACACAAAGTCGAGGCCGGCATCAATCAGGTGCTGGGTCCACGTCGAGCCGTCCCCGGTGGTGTTCTCCCACCAGAAGAGCTCGTCGGTGCCCCCGACGGTAGCGGCGATGTCGGCGTCGCCGTCACCATCCAGATCGGTCACATCGAGCCCGCGAGGACTGTCGATGCCGTTGGCGATCTCTCGCTCCGCCCATGCCGTACCGTCTCCGCTCACGTTCTCCCACCATGCCATGCGATCGCCGTGCGCCCCCGAGGCCACCACGTCGAGATCATCGTCGCCGTCGAGATCCGCGGCGACCGTCCAGTACGCACCGTTGATCGTTCCGATGTCACGGCGGAACCAGGAGGACGCGTCGCCGGCGAGGTTCTCCCACCAGGTGACCGCGTCGTCGTCTTCGGCGGCGGAGAGGACGTCGGGATCGCCATCGCCGTCGATGTCGGCGATTTCGATCGTGCGCGGGTCTTCGAAATTGTCGTCGATCAGGTGCAGGGTCCAGGAGGTGCCGTCACCCGCATCGTTCTCGAGCCACCGAAGTTGGCTCGAGACCTGGATCGCCGAGAGGACGTCCGGATCTCCATCTCCGTCGAGATCCGCACTTCGTACGGCGGCGTGGAAGCCGCCCGAGCCGCCGATCGGGTTCTCCGCCCAGGCGGTGCCATCCGGCTGCGGGTCGGCGATCGGATCGCCGCCCTGGCCCAGGTGTCCCAGTCCGAGCGAGTAGCAGATCGGCTCGTACTCTACAGAGACGCTGTGACCGATCGCCGGCATCGTCAGCTCGTTCACCAGCTCGAGGCTCGAGTCGTCGTCCGTGCCCTGCCAGCTCGCCACCTGCCAACCCGCGTCAGGCGCCGCGGTGAGCTCGATCAGTTCACCCTCAACGTACCGCTCGTCGTCACAGCCTGAGGAGCTCGTAGGAGATCGAGCCGGGTTCGTGCCTTGGCCGGTGTGATCGGTCCGCAGCAGAGCGCAGATCGGGGCGTAGTTCACGGTCACGGTATGAGCGTCGACAGGCATCGTCAGCGTGTTCATCGTGCTCGTCGAGGCGTCGTCGTCGGTACCCTCCCAGCTGAGCACCTTGAAGCCGACATTGGGCGCGGCGTCCAGCTGGATCGACTCGCCCTCCAGGTATTGCCCGCCCGAGCAGCCCGGTGAGTTCGCTGGCGTCGCGATGGGCGTCGCACCGGAGCCGCTCTTGCGTAGCGTCAGATCGCTACAGAGCTCGACATAGTGAACCGTCACCTCGTGCTCTCCGGTCGGCATAGTGACCGAGATGAGCTCGGATGTGCTCGCGTCGTCGTCGGTTCCGGTCCACCCGCTGACACCGAAATTGGGATCGGGTACTGCGGTCAAGCTGACCACCTCACCACCGACGAAGGTTCGCGGCGGGCACGAGAGTGAGTTCGCCGGTTCGAAACTCGGATCGGCGCCACTCCCGGTGTGGCTCGAGACCAGCAGATCGCAGCTGTCGATCGGCTCGACGTTGCTACCGTCGCACTCTGACCGATCGATGCCCTGCACGAACTGACCACAGTCCGGTCCCGCAAAGTTCACGACCACCGAACCGTCGCCGTTTGCGTCGGTCGAGAACGACGCGAGCAGTGTCGGACTCGTCACCCGGAGCGGCCTGCCGGCGCACTCTCCCGCGGGCACGGTCGAAGGCCCTTCCCCGTCTCCCTGGTAGACGTCAAAGGTCGTATCCGGCGCCGCTCCGACAGCCGAAATCGTCGCCGCGCCCGGGCACTCACCGACGAGAGCCAGAACCCCCGCTCCGAGCTCGAAGGCGCCGCTGTCACACGCCCCGTCCGACCGCGGGAAACCCCGCTGATCGACGTCGGCTCTGCACACCACTCCCGCGTCGACGGCGCTGCTCGACGGAATCAACGCATGGGTACGCGTCTCGCCCTGGTGGAAGTCGAGGACCGGATCGAGCCCGGTCATCACTCCGAAGCCGGGGCCACAGGAACCGTCGACATCGAGGTTCCCGCCGGTGTCGACGACCGGATGGTCGATGAAGCAGTCACCGCCGGCGTTGTAGGCGACAACCGTGTCGGAGATGCTCGTTGTGGAGAATCCAGAGTAGGTGATGTCGACTTCGAGCCCTCCTGCCGGGCCGCTCAGTGTCGTGTTGTGTGCAATCGTCGTGTTGATCAGAGCCAGGTTGCCGTACTGCCCAGAGATCTCGACACCGCCGACGCCGTCGAGCGCGTCGTTGCCGGAGATGGTGCTGTTCTTGATGTAGAAGTCTTGGTAGTAGGCGTAGCTGCTTCCAAGCAGAAGGAGACCAGCGCCGGCCGCAGCGTCGTTGTTGGACACGGTCGAGCCGAGAATCTGCACCGTGCCGCCAAACGCCTGGGTGACGGCCCACAGGCCGCCGCCGGTTTCGGTGGCGTCGTTCGCATCCACCGTGCTGTTGAGGAGGATCACGTCCGCCCCGCCCGAGAAGATCCCGCCCCCCGCACGCGCCTCGTTGTCGTGAATGCGAGACGATTCGATCAGGAGGTCAACGTGGTAGTCGACGTAGATCGCACCACCACGATCGGCGCTGCTACCCGAGACCGTCACGTTGCGCAGGGTGACGTCGGGGAACGCATCCGTAGAGATCGCACCGCCATCTCCCGTCGGCCAGGAGCCGTTGACCAAGTCGACGTCCTCGAGCACCAGGTCTCCAGCCGTGGCAACCTCCAGCAAGCGGAAGTCGGGCGCTACCTCATCGCGAGCGATCTCGAAGCCCTGGCCTCGGATCGTGACGTCGCTCGCGATCACCGGCAGCCCGTTGACGCCGTCGACGCTTGCGACGAGAAGTACATCTTCGGTCAGGAGGATCTCGTCGGCACCTGACCCCGCCGAGCAGCCCCCCGCCGGAGCATCACTGTTTGCCGCGGTGATCGCGTCCGGAAGGGTACAGCCGTCTTCGACGACGATCTGAGCCGGCGTCAGCGGCGACGCAGCAGCGAAGCTCAACAGCAGAGAGACCAGAGCAGCCGGCCCGGCCGGGGCCATCAGGTGCTTCATCGCATGTCCTCCTGAGAAGAGGCCCGATCGTACCAAGCAGCGAGGCAGCGGCTCTGGAGCGACCCTAGGCCATCGCTAACGCCAGAGAGAGCCGGCAGCAATGGAGGTAGTCGGGCAGGTCGATCCACTCGTCCACCGTATGGACGTCCCGCTGCCCCGTGCCGTAGGTGACGGTGGGAATCCCGAGCCGAGTCGTCCAATTGGCATCGAGACCGCCGTCTCCGATGTGGAGCTCCGGCGCCAAACCGATCGACTCCACCCGCTCGCGGGCGAAGCGCACCAAGTCGGAATCCTCTTGGAGCCGGAACGGATCGTAGTCCGCGTGACTCGTGAACTCGACCCGTGCGACCGCACCTTCCCGGTTGGGCAGGCCAGTCGCCGCCGCCTCGAACGCGCGTCGATAGGCGTCGACGATTTCGAGGATGAAATCGGCCTCGTGACTCCGCGCTTCCCCCTCGACTCGGACGAAGTCGGTCACGACGTTTGTCGCGTCACCGACAGCCGAGCCGCCGCGTCCTGCGAGTTGGCCGACGTTCGAGGTTCCCCGACCGTCCTCTCGCTCCACCCGCCCGAACCAACCGTCGCGCTCAACGGAACTCAGGGCTCGAGCGGCGACCATCGGCGCGGAGATGCCTTGGTCGGGCTGAAGCCCGGCGTGAGCTGCCTGGCCCGTGATCTCGACGCTCCAGGTGGCGCCGCCCAGCGCACCGATGTACAGATGGTTCGGTACCGGACCGTCCAGGTTGAACGCGAGACCCGGTTCTTGCAGGAGCTCTCTATCCACATGACGAGCCCCCCAGAGTCCGCTCTCCTCGCGGACGGTGAAGAGGAGGGAGAGCGGCGGGTGGCGAAGCTCCTGCTCGGTCAGGACGGCCGCCATGTGAACGAGACTGGCGACGCCGGCTCGGTCGTCGCCGCCGAGCGCGGTTGGCGTCGAAGAGACGATCCGCTCGCCCTGCCGCTCCGGACGTGCGCCCTTGGCGAGCGAGACGGTGTCCAGATGCGCCATGAACATTCGCCTCGGCAAGGTCGGGTCACCGGGCAGGTCGACGATCAGATTCCCCGTCTCGGTCGGCAGCGGGATCCTCTCGTTGGCGTCGTCGTATCGAATGGCGCTAGCCGGAACGCCAACCTCACGGAGTGCTCTGACGACCTCCTCTCCGACCGCGCGCTCGGACCCGGTCGGCCCCTCGACCGACAGAATGCGCATCAAGTACTCGACAGCTCGATCCTCGTCGATCACGGGTCTGCTCATCTGCACATCTCCTCCAAGAGTCCGCACCGTCTCCGTCGGTTTATAGCAGCTCCAAGCGGCTCCCCATCCCCCGTTCCAGAGCTCTGTCGTACACGAGGGCGGCAGTGGCGACGTCCTCGATCGCGACGCCCGTACTGTCGAAGATCGTGACCTCATCAGCCGAAGTGCGCCCCGACAGATGGCCTGCTACGACCTGGTGAAGTTCAGCATGAACGTCCTCCGGTCGCATCGCCCCAGACTCGAGCGCGTGGTGCAGCTCGCCAATGGTCGCGCACTGCTCGAGGTGATCGACGACCAGTGTCGACTCGGCGACCAGGCGTGGGTCGAGCTCCTGCTTCTCCTCGCTGTCGGCGCCGACCGCGGCGATGAAGGTACCGGGGCGGACCTGGCCCGGCCCGAGGATCGGCCCCAGCGCCGGTGTGCACAAGACGATGACATCGCTCTGACCGGCGGCCGACGCCAGCTCGTCCGCAACGAGCGTCTCCAGCCCGCGCCCGGCAAACGTCTCGCAAAGCCCTCGAGCCCGACGACTGTCCACGTCAAAGGCGTAAACCGCCTCCAGATCGCATACCCGAAGCATCGCTTCGAGCTGGATCTCCCCCTGTTGCCCGCAGCCGCAGATCGTCGCCACACGGCTGTCCGGTCGCGCGAGGTATCGAGCCGCCACCGCCGTCGCCGCCGCCGTTCGCAGCGCGGTGATCTCGACAGAATCCATGATCGCGAGGGGATAGCCGTGACGAGCGTCCGCCAGCAGGATGAGCCCTTGAATACGCGGTAGCCCAAAGCGCTCACCGTTTTCCCCGAAGTTCCCGTTGAGCTTGGCCGCGAAATAGGCAGCGGGGTCGAGGAGCCCGGCCGTCTTGATGTGGAAGCCGCCGCCCGCAACGTGAACGCCGAGCACGTCCGACGGTATAGCTCGGCCATCGGCGAGCGCGCGAAACGCAGCGTCCACCGCGTCGATGCAGTCGTCGAGGTCCAAGAGTTCGCGAACCTCACGCCGCGAGATCACCAGCGTGGAATCGGGAACGAGTTTGGTGGTGGAAGATTCTGCAGACGATACGGACACGAGATCTCCTTTGCGGTCAATCAGCCGGTGACAAGGCCATAGAGCAAACCGAGGAACCCTCCTACGAGGACGACCCAGAGCACCTCCGCCCGGAAGCGCCAGAGCGCCACGAACGCGACGCCCACGGCCACCACGGCGAGCCAGTCCACGCCCCCACTCCACCCTGCTGGCGCGAGCACTGCGGTACCAAAAACCAGAGCGAGGTTCAGAATCACGCCAACCACCGCGGCGGTCACTCCGGCAAGCGCCGCCGCTAGGCCACGGTGCGCCCGCAGAACCTCGATGAACGGCGCTCCCAGGAAGATGAAAAGGAAGCACGGAAGGAAGGTGACGAAGGTCGTGAGCAGCGCTCCGATGAGGCCGCTTGCGAGAGGACTCAGGGCACCCGGATGATTCCAGCCCGCCATGAAGCCGACGAACTGGACGACCATGATGAGGGGTCCCGGCGTCGTCTCCGCCAGGGCCAGGCCGTCGACGGTCTGTGCCTGCGTCAGCCATCCCAACGACCCGACCGCCTCCTGGGCAACGTAGGCGAGCACAGCGTACGCACCTCCAAAGGTGACGAGGGCCGCCTTGGTGAAAAACGAGTACTGCTCAGCGTAGAGGCTGTCGAAGCCCCAGGCGGCACCAACCGCCAGAAGACCACCGACCCAGAGGGCGGCTCCGATCAAGAGAACGCGGGCAAAGGTGGGCCAGGAGGGTCGCGTGTGCTCGGACGGCGGAGAGTCGTCGTCGATGACGAGCTCCACGCTCCGCTGGCTGCCACTTCCCGGCTTCGGTGCCGGAGTCGTCGTCGAGGAGAACATGGAAGGCGCCCAGCGCACGCCGAGCCAGCCCACCAGCGCGGCGGACAGCACGATCCAGGGGAACGGAACTCCTAGCCAATAGATGCTCAAGAACGCCGCAACGGCGATGCCAAAATGGGCAGATCTGCGAATCGCCTTACCGCCGATACGTAAAACCGCTTCACACACGATGGCGACGACGACCGGGCGGAGGCCGTAAAGAACGCCCGAGACGGCCGGCGTCTCTCCATGGGCGGCATAGGCCCACGAGAGCCCCGACAGAACAAAGACCGACGGCAGAACGAAGAGGCCCCCCGCAACCAGGCCTCCGCGCACCTTGTGCAAGAGCCAGCCGACGTAGGTCGCCAGCTGCTGTGCCTCGGGGCCGGGAAGCAGCATGCAGTAGTTGAGCGCGTGCAGGAAGCGGGCTTCAGAGATCCACCGCCGTCGCTCCACCAGCTCGCGATGCATGATGGCGATCTGGCCGGCTGGACCGCCAAACGAGATGAGCCCGAGCTTCAGCCAGAAGCGCAACGCCTCCCCGAACGGAACCGTTCGGGGAGCAGGCTTCGGAGCCGCCACTTCGGAGGCGTCAGGCCGCGGCCCGTTGGATTCTGCCTTGTTCATGCTCAATCTCAAGCGTTACTCGAAGAATGTAACACCAGTTACTTATCCTCACAACCCTCAACTGGGCCACACCTCCGAATCGCCAGGCGAGAGACTCTTCCGACGACTCGACGACTCGGTGACTCGGCAGCTCGCTAGCGACTCAAGCCCCGGAGGACTCGCGTCGAAACGCGCGATAGAGCGCGTCGAACACGCCGATGCCCTGCTCGAGAAGCTCCGCGTCCGCCGCGGTGCCCTCGCGCAGCCCGAGGACCAGTCGTCCCACGGTCGCGGTCTCCGCGTCGGCCGGAGACTCACTGCGGAGATCCAGATCGTGGACGATCCTCGCCATGCGCTCCAACGGCGGCTCTGACAGGCGAAAAACGACGAGCAGAGTCTCGAACGTACATCGCTGCCCGTGATGACCGAACTCGACGCCGAACATGTCGAAGGGAACGACCTCCTCGTCTGACGGAATCCGATCGGCGAAGGCAAATTCGGCTGCGGGATCGATCCAACGACGAATCAGCCAGGCCGAAGCCATGCGGTCGACTCCCGGACGTGGACGCGTCAGCCAGCGTCGACCCTGGAAATCCTTCGTGGAGCGCTGCTGCGTGGGCGCCTCCACCTCGGCCGCGCCTCCGCGCGCCGAACGTTCCCGAGCTTCGATCGCGGCGAGCGCCTCTTGCCGCCCGGGCGCCGAAAAGTAGTCGATCTTGTCGATCTGGCCGGCGCGGTTGCGTAAGGCTCTGAGCTCACGATCCAGCTCACTCCGCGCCTCATCTTCCCTCTCCTCGAGCTCTTCCGGGACCTCGATCGCCTCGGCGCGCTTCTTCAACTCTTCCCAATCGCTTCGGCGTGCGGCGACAAACGAGGCCACGATCTCGTCGGTTGTCAGATCGTCGAGGGCATCCGCCGTGAACACGACAGCTTCTCCACCCTGGGTGACGATCTCGCCTCGAATCCACTCGAGATCCTCACGTGTTTCACTGTTGTGCGGCAGGACGTAGACCGAGTTCTTCACCAGAACGGCCCCGACGTTGCGCAACCGTCGCCAGATCTTGACCCGCAGCTTCGACGGCTCGGCGGGGAGCTGGTGCACCAGGAGAAGCCATCGATGGGATTCGTTCATGGTGAAGGCGGCGAAGTGCCCACTGTAGACTGGCCCGCCGCAATGCCGCGAAACAGTCATTACATCTGGCGGGTAGCCGCCGACACTCTAGCTGAGATCGGTGGACAGGCTCCACTCACCAAGGCGCGGGCCCGATGAGCGCACCCTGGAGCCGGGACTTCGAACGCCTCTCCCGGTCCCAAGACTGGTTCGAGATCTACCGCCTCGCCCCAGACCTCTTCGTCTTCCACGAGCCCCGCCATTGGGAGGAGACGAACGCAACCCTCGTGGTGGGAGCAGACGAGGCGGTGCTCATCGATACCGGTTGCGGAATCGGGGATCTCCGCTCTGCGGTCGCTCGATGTACCGAGCTTCCCGTGACCGTGCTCCTCACCCACACGCACGCCGACCATCTCGGCTCGGCGCGACAGTTCGAACGGCTCGCACTCTTCGACCACCCGGTCTCCCGTCGCGTCGCGCAAGAGGGCGTTCCCCTCGAGACCCTGGAGAACGAGATCCTCGACGCAAGATTCGTGACGCCCCCTTGGCCGCCGGAGTTCGACAGATCGGGCTTCGCGGTACCCCCGCTCGACATCGATCGATGGCTCGTCGATGGCGAGGCGTTGCAACTCGCCGATCGATGCTGGGAGGTCCTTCACACGCCGGGAGAGGCCCCCAACCACACCTGCCTTCTCGACCGGAGCGGCCGAGTCCTCTTCTGCGGCGACATTCTGCTCCGCGGGGCCGTGTGGACCCACCTCGAGGGGGGCAGCCTCGAAGAGCTCACAGACAGCTATCGGAAGCTCATGAATCGGTACGACGACTTCGACTGGCTGATGCCGAGTCACAACGAGCCGTGGCTGGACAAGAGCCTCCTACCGGAGGCGCTCGCCGGCGCCGAACGAGTTGCTGCCGGCAAGGTCGTACCGACCGAGGTCGTCGACCCCTGGGGCCGAACACTCCATCGCTATGTCGTCGGGCGCTTCGAGCTCCTCACTCGCGCCGAGGGCGGCTAGTCGGCAACGCCATCGAAGAGCTGCAAGATTCGATCGCCCGCCGCGATCCCGAGCCCCTCTTCGGCGCAGCTCCACGACAGCGTTCCGGAAGGCTCGAAGCTCACCTGCTCCGCGGTCGTCTGATTCGCGCAGCGAACCCTCAGCTGGCTCAGACCGATCGCGGTCGCCCCGCTCCCGGCGCCGCTCGGCAGGCCGACCAAACGTTGACGGATTCGATCGCCCGTCGAGACGACCAGCCCGGCCGACTCGCAGCTCCACGCGCCTTCGGGCGAACCGATCTGCACCGCCTGAGCGGTCGTGAGGTTCGAACAGAGCACGCGCACCAGGTCGACGCCCCGTCCAGCCCCGCCCACCGGAGCCGCCCCGAACTCGACCGAACCGGTGTCGCACGACGCGTCACGAGCGAAGCCGCGCTGGTCCAGGGGCTCCGCGCAGGTTCCCGCTGCGTCGATCGCGGACGAACCGGCCAGCAGAGTGTGGGTCTCTGTCGGCCCACCGTTGTCGGCGAGCGTCGGGTCCAATCCGGCGAGGACACCGCTCAGCCCGCAGGTCCCGTCGTCCTCTGCGTTGCCACCGCCGTCCGTAACCCAGTAGGAGGAACAGGCGCCGCCCCGGTTGTGACCAAACGCCGAGCCGTACGCATTCACGTAGCTGTAGAACCCCGAGTAGATGGCGCCCCCAGCGGAGGCCGTATTGGAGGCGATCGTCGAGTTGAAGAGGTCGACACTGGTGCCGTACTCGGCGTAGATCGCACCGCCGTTCAGCGCGGCCACGTTCCCCGACCAGGTCGAGTTGGTCGCGGTCAGGAGCGTGGTGTAGATCCCGATGCCGCCACCGCGAAGCAGCGCGTTGTTCCCGGAGATCGTCGTGTTCGTGAGCGTCACGTGCCCGTGAGAGCTCCACATGCCGCCACCGTTGTCGGCGGTGTTGCCGATCAGCGTCGAGTCGAAGAGGTCGACCGTTCCGAAGGCGTTGTACAGCGCCCCCCCGGCGGCGCCGAACATCGCGCCGCCATCAACCGCCATACCGTTCGCCAATGTGACCGCGTCGAGAGCGAGGTGCGGGGAGGTGCCGTGGACCAGGATGAGCCGGAAGTCGGGCGCCCCAGGGTCGCGAGCGATCGTGTAACCGTTACCGGCAATCGTCATGTCGGTCGAGATCACGGGCAGACCGTTGTCTCCGAGAAAGTTGTTGTCGACCGCCGTCAGGAGAACGTCGTCGGTCAACTCGAGAACGTCCGCTCCCGAGCCGCCCGGCGGGCAGAGGCCACCAGCGTCGTCGTCGTTGTTCGCCGCCTCGATCGCGGCGGCGAGCGTGCAGCTGCCGCCGACGGTGATGTTTGCGGCCGTCGCCGGCAGGTGCACGACCAGAATTGCCGCCAGCAAGAGGCACGAGGGTCTCTTCGTCACCGCTTTGCCCTCCTCAGGCCCAGCACTCGATGGAAGGTAACGGTCTCACCATACCGTACAGCCCAGACATATCGATCCCGTTCGATGAGTCGATAGTGATCCCGCGTGGGCCGTCTCAGCTTGCGGAGCTGGCCGAACCGCAACCGAGCGCGTACTCTTGGCGAAATCGTGAAAAACGGACTCGTTCCGTCCAGATTCTCTCGCAGACTCGAGGCCCATCCGAACCCAACACAGCTTGGAGAGACAGGTGAAGCATTTTTCTATCCTCACGTTCGCGTTCGTAGCCCTCTCGCTCACCGCGTGCGGCGCAGAAACCTCGGAGCCTGCGCCCGCCGAGTCAGCCGGAACGCCGGTGGCAGGCGCGATCGGCGCCGAAGAGCTCTGCCTCGACATGGGGCCTCAGACTCCCCGCGACATCTCCTCGACGACCGGAACCAACTCGACCACGTTCGCCTTCGCTCCTGCTGCGACCGAGATGAACCTCTGCAACATCCACACACACACCAACGCCGAACACAAAGGGCCCGGCTACTCGGTCTTCGTCGACGCCACCGACCACGGCGGCTACGCCTGTAATGGCGCTTCGGAACTCACCGAAGCCGAGATGGCCGACGCCCCCGGCGCCTATCGGGGCGTCAAGCCCGGCGACACGATCGAGGTCCACTGGGTCCACACCAGCTGTCCGGCAACTCCCGGTGAGGGTCTGGGCGCCTGTGTGCCCGAGGGCTGCGAGAGCCCTCTGCTCCGCGCCGAGACGCAGGTCTTCTTGGTCGTCAACGACCCGAAGGCTCTCGACTTCACCCAGATGGCGTACGGCGGCAACGTGGTGAACAACCTCCACCAGGCCAAGAGGATCCCCACCGACACCGGCGACCCGGCCGTCTTCCTCGGCTCGACCACGGGCCCGAGCTACACCCAGGCGAACTGCTCGCCGGCGCAGGTGACCTGGAGCGTGCGGCCACAGTGCGCGAAAGTCGACATCCACTCGCTGCACCGCTGGGCCGAGAGCGGCAACGTCTTCAACGAGACAAAATCGCACGGGGTGCGCCAGCTCGTGACCGCTCCGGAACTGCTGTCACCAATCGGCTGAGCCGTCGAAATCGGGAGGTCCCCGCCGCCCGGCGGGGGCCATGCGCCCGGGCCCGCAGGTCGCAGCTGCCGGATCGATCTCGGAGGGACCCATTCCGAAGGCGTAGCTCGGCTCCTCGGTTCGGTGTTCGAGTCAGAAGGCTCGCGACCGGCTCGTGGGTTCAATAGGCCCCTTCGGCACGAGCGAGCTCAACGATCGCCGCTCGTCCTCTACGCGTCCTCGTCGCCGTGCCGGATCCGATCGTACGGCTGCGTCACCGTCGAGGCGATGTTGCTCAGGTGAGCGCCGATCCTCCGCAGGATGCGCGCCGCCGAGGCATAGAGAATCGCCATGTCCGCCGACAGGTCGCTCTCGGCGAGGCGCGCCACGTAGGCGATGAACTCCTGTTTGAGCTCCGCGTGCGTGGCCACCACGCGCTGTGCGCCCTCCACGTCGTCGTCCCGGAACGCCTGTTCGCAGATTTCGAAGAGCGGCCGTAGCCGCCCGGCCAGCTCAGCCAGCTCGTCCGCAAACTGCCCCTCGCGGGGGCTCTTGCCCAGGTCCAGGAGCTCCCCCAGCCCACGCGCGAAGTCACCGATGCGCTCTGCGTCCTGCACCATGCTGACGAGAATCAGGCTCGCCACCAGGTCCTGCTCGGGCGCCACCGTCAGGTGTTGCAGCACCGTCCGCCGCACCATCCGTTCGCCGTCGTCGACCACGTCGTCCATCTCTCGAAGGTCGACCTCCAACGGCTGATTGTCGAGCATTGCAGCGAGAGCGTGGTCGAGCATCTTTGCCGACTGCTGGAGCATCGTGCTCACATCGGCGAAGGCCGTCTCGACCAGAGTGGATGACTTGCCGGCGCCGAAAATCTGTTTGAGCATGGGTTCGACTCCCCTTTCTCTAGAGGGTCCCCGTCAGGAGAAGAAGCAGGATCGGCAGACCGAAGAATACGGAGAGGATGTAGACCCCGGCCAGGATCCGATTGCGCGCTCCGATGCGTCCGAGCGCCCGCGCCAGCCACAGCGGGATGGCACGCATGGGCGGCGGCAGGTAGATCAGCAATCCCGCCGTCAGGTTGAAGACAAGGTGAGAGAGAGCAACCGTAAGAGCCGCCGGCTGCCCCGTGGCCAGTGCCGCCAACAGCGCCGTGATCGTGGTCCCGATATTGGCTCCGATGGTGAACGGAAAGGCCTGCTCTAGTGTCACGACGCCAGCGCCGATCAGCGGCACCATCATCGACGTCGTGATCGAACTGCTCTGCACCATCACCGTCATCGCCAGCCCGGCCAGGATCGCGGCAGCTGTCGAGCGGAAGAGCGACCGATGGAGCGTCTGCTCGGCCTGGCCACTCATCAGGACCTTCAATACGTCGACCAGGAACTTGAGGCAGAGAATCATCAGCCCGATGCCGATCGCGAGCGCGATGCCGCCGGAACCACCCACCAGGTCGACCACCCACTCCGCCACCGGCCGTACGGTCGCCTTGATCGGGTTGAAGAGCTTGACGCCACCACTCCCCTCGAGCAGCGACTCCAGCCAGCTGGCAGACTTCACCAGGTAGCCGGTGGCGATCTCCAACGGCAACAGAACCAACACCGCCATCCAGTTGAAGAAGTCGTGGACCGTGGCCCCGGCGAAGGCTCGTTGGAACTCTTCGCGGCGGGTGACGTGCGCGAGCGAGACCAGCGTGTTGGTCACGGAGGTGCCGATGTTGGCGCCCATGATGATCGGCACCGCGCCCTCGATCGTCAATGCACCGGCGGCCACCAGGCCAACCGTCATCGACGTGGTCGTCGACGAGCTTTGCACCAGAGTTGTCGCCAGAATGCCGATGAAGAGCCCGACAAACGGATTCGAGGTCCGCTCGATCAGCACCTCCGCGAAGCCCTTGCCGAACAGCTTGAAGGAAAGGCCCATGAGGTCCAGCCCCAGGAAGAAGCCGAACATCAGGGCGACGAGGGCGCCGAGTCGCAGATAGGTGCTCGTCGACGAGCGGGTCGAAGGGTCTCTCAAGATCGGGCCGAGCCTATACCGGCGAGCGCCCCTGTCAACTCAGCAGGGTGAGCGCTTACACGATGGGAGGAGTCGGCAGGGTATGTACTTCGAACGCGCGCCACTGGTGCCGACGAAGACCGGCGCGAGCCCAGCTACCGAGGCCAGTCGATGTAGCTTGAGAGCACGCCGCCCTCGAGCCACGAGACACGACTGTGGCAAGTCGGTCACGTCGCCCGCGAGCAGGTCGACGGGACCGGTCGTAAAGACGAAAACATCGTGTTCTACAACGCCCGCTGTTCGAGCTCTTCCGAGGAGAGAGACTCCGACTCGGGCGACCGTGTCGACGGCCTCTACGGCGTGCCCGTCTGGTAGGGCGGCGGATACTCGATGTCGAGGTTCAGCACCAACGTCGCCGGCACCGCCGTCGTATCCGACGCACTTTGGCAGAGGTTGCAGCAGGGTCGGAACTTCGACTGGATGCTCTGGGAGGCCGGCGTGGCGCTCATGTCCGCTCGGTAGAGCATCTGGTCGCCACCCGAAGGTCCGTTCTGGGCCACCGTGTAGGCGAACCCCGTCAGCTCGACCACCCCTTCGGTGTGGTTTGTGCCGGTGGCAATGTATGCGCTCCCGGTGCAGTCGTCGTTCTGAAAGAGCGTCTCGGTATCTGGGCCGGCGATCAGGGTGTCGTCGCGACGCACGTAGAGAAACACCGGAACGTCGGGCTCGGGCACCTCGTCGGTGAGCATGATGATCGGCGAGACCGTGTTCGTCGCGAAGCCGACGACCGGACCGATGGTGTCGCCCTCGCTGTCCTCGATCACCAAGAAGGGGAGGGCGACCTCACCACCCAGCGCGACGGCCGCGCCGAGGACGGTCACCATCGCAACTCCAATGACAATTCGTTTCACCTTGCACCTCCGAACGAGAGTTCCCTAGCTCAAGACAGACGGGTACCTTGCGGCGCGGGCACCGTAGCAGCCGCGTCTCGACCAGCTCTCGAGGTTGAGACACTCGGCTCCGAATGGGGGACGAATCGCGCCGAATCGGCGACGAAACATAAACGCGCAGAGCCCGGAGGGGCTCAGAGAGACGTCAGCGCGAGCGGCGTTACCACGGTGACGAGTTCAGCTCCGTTCTCGCTCGAGAGAGAAGAGCGGAGGCCGGTCGCACCTCGGGATCCACCAGCCGCGCCGAGCGGCGATCGAGCATCTAGTGGAGACGATCGAGCGCGCCCCGCGGCCGGTGCCGACGGTGCCGCCGTGCCCTGATCTGTCGGTCGAGGTTCCGGCAGGCGAAAACCGGTCGGTGTGCCGCCCATCCGATCGGAACTGCGGCGTTAGGACCCTGCCGAGGAGAGAGCGCCCCACAGGAGGAGCGCCCTCTCCACTCGAGCTTTTCCGAAGGACAACTCAGTCGGAGTCGGAATCCGAGCCGTCGTCGTCTCGGAACTCGTCGAACGCGTCCTCCATGCTGTCTTGGAAGTCTTCGGCGGCGTCTTCGTCGATGACTCCCGCGGCCACGAGGTCTTCCAAAGCACCCTCGACGCACCGCTCGAAGTTGTCCTCGTCGTCCCAATCGCCAGCGAAGCTGCACGGAATCTCGGGGAAGACAATCCGCTCTCCGTTCTGGACGCCGGCCAGCCGGTTCCTGACGCCACCGGGCCAGGTGACCTCCACCTGGCCGCCGGAACGCCGACCCGTGCCGAAGAGCGCTTCGAGGGCGTGCTGTGAACCGAAGCTCGATCCGGCGTGTACGGGCACGAGGGTGGTGCGACCGCGGCCCGAAGTCGTAAAGGAAACGACGGCACCGACACCGTCGCGGTTGACCGTCGCGCCGGGTGTGATCCCCACGGAACCGACCACCGTCACTCCGACGTGACCGTTGCGGTTGCCCCGGTTGATCTCGACACCGAGCGAGCCGTTGTCGAAGTCGATTCCTGCCCACACCAGCTCCCCCTCGTTGGGGCCGGGGCCGAAGATCGGCACGAAGAACGCGATGTCGTCCCAGATTGCGCCGTGCGCCTCGACACCCAGCACCAGCGGCGTTCCAGCCGGCACGTCGTAACGCGAGGCGGTCACGATGTCGACAAAGCCGTCGCCGTTGAGGTCACCCCCCGCGACGCCCGTGACGTTGTGATCGGTGTACGCCCCGCGGAGCGACGTGATGTCGGGCTCGAAGCCCGCGGAGCAGCGCTCGTTCCAGAGCACGGTCCCCGGGTTGTCGGCGGTGGCGTAGAAGTTGGCGTGCAGTGCGCCGAAGTAGGCGACGTCCTGGTCGCCATCGTTGTCGAAGTCGTGCACGGCGTTGCCCCAGCCGAACACCGAGGCGACGCCGGCTCCCACGCCCGGGTCGGTAAAGCCACCCGTGCCGTCTCCGAGTAGCCACCGACTCGACTCGTCGCCGAGCATGAACGGCAGGCCTTCGGTGGTCAGATGGTAGTCACCGAAGTTGGAGCCGAAGATGTCGATGTTGCCGTCGCAGTTGAAGTCACCAAAGCCGAGCCCCATCCACGAGCCCGAAGCCACGGGTGACTCGAGGAAGGGGCGGTCGACGAAGTGCCCGGTTCCGTCATTGATGAGAACGTGGACGAAGCCACGATCAAAGCCGCCGTACGCGGCCTTCGGAAAGGCGCACTGGTCGTCGCCGAAAATCACGTCGAGATCGCCGTCCCGATCGATGTCGACCATGCCAACGGCCCACGTGATGCCGGCCGAGCCGTCGTTTCCCTTACCGAAACCCGTCTGATCTTCGATCCCCGAGGTCGAGCTCACGTCGTCGAAGCTCAGATCGCCCAGGTTTCTGAAGAGCTGATTGTGCTGGTTGGCGTCGAGTGGTTCGACCAGGCAGGCGACCAGGTCGACGTGGTCGTACGAATTCGCCACCGCGATGTCGAGCAGCCCGTCGTTGTCGATATCGCCCATGGCGCAGGAGACGTGACTGCGAGTGCCTCCTTCGACCCCACTCTCCGTCACCTTGGCAAACTCCCCGCCGCCCAGGTTCTCGAACAGGAGGTTTGGCGAGTCTCCGCCCAGCACGAGAAGATCCTGGTCGCCGTCGTTGTCGAGGTCGCCGGCGCACGCGCCGCGCCCGTCGTGTGCCGTCGCGCCGGTGCCGGAAGCGGGCGCCACGTCGATGAAGCTCATCACCCCCGTTTCCGCGAGTTGATTGGAGAACAGACTGTTGTCGGCGCCCGGGCCGTTGGTGACATAGAAATCGAGGTCGCCATCGTCGTCGTGATCGAAGATCACCACTCCGGGCTGCCCGTGCGGGCTGTACGGCGACGTGATGAAGTCCGCCAGCGTCACCGGGTCGACCAGCGACTGCTCTCGCAAGTCGTCGAGACGCTCCTTGAGCTCAGGCGTCGGCACACGCTCGTAGACGATTCCCGACTGCGGCAGCTCAGCAAAATCCCGGAACCGCGGATTGTCCGCGGCCGAGGGGCCGGCTGCGACGAAGGCCAAGACGGCCACCATCGCGAAGTGGGGACGCACAACGCCCCATGATCCGGAGTTCTTCGTTCCCCTTCTCACCATCTCCCGTCGGCCTCCAGGCTGGCCGCTCCTCCTCTCTCTCTCGTTGGTCCTGGGCCTCCCGCCGACACCGGTGCGGCGAGAGGAGCAATGCTGCGTCGTGTGGTCTCTCGAGAGGGGAGTACCGGAAGTGACTTCGATCCTGACGGCTACCGACCGCTCGTCGACGGCTCTTGGCTCCCGTTTGTCACCGAGCGCCGGCGCAAAGACCGAGCCGGAAGCGAAAGTTTGGTGAGCCGCCTGTCCACCGGGGGCTCGCTGCGAGCAGCAGTGACCCCGTCGCTGCTGCGACCTCCGAGTGCCTGGCGGCTCAATAAGTCTGAGCCGGAGGCGAAAATTTGGTGAGCCGCCAGGGACTCGAACTCCGAACCCGCAGATTAAGAGTCTGAGGTTCACATTCCTATGAGTCACTAGCACGTACCACTACCCCACTAAATACTGCCATAGAAACACTTATAGTGGCCTTGCCCTACGACGACCTACGCTGTACTCTGGTAACTCCTTGGTAACTTATACCTAGGAGTCCCAGTATGAGACTGACCAAGACCTTTGTAGACGCAGCTCGCTACGAGGGCGACGGCGCGTCGCAAGACATTCGCTGGGACAACACACTGCCGGGCTTCGGGCTGCGCCTATATCCGTCTGGGATGAAGAGCTTCGTAGTCGCCTATCGCCTGGCGGGTAGAAAGCGAATTGTGAGTCTCGGGAAGTACGGAGAGCAGACGACAGAAGGCCCTTTGACCGTCCAGAGAGCCAGGAAGAAGGCCGAGAAGGTTCGAGTTGCGGCTCGAGACGGCGAAGACCTCCTCGAAAAAGACGCGACGGGCCAGACGATCGCGGAGCTTGCCGACCGCTACCTAGACGTGCACGCCGGGCCCAAGAAGGCGCCCCGCAGCGTCAAGGAGGACAAGGCCATGCTGGCTCAGATCATTCGGCCGAAGCTCGGCAAACGGCCGATCGAGTCGATCTCAAGGGCAGACGTGCGGAAGCTCCACCACTCACTGAGGGCAACGCCCGTTCGCGCCAACCGCGTGTTGGCTCTGCTTTCGAAGATGCTCAACCTGGCCGAGAGCTG
This sequence comes from Candidatus Multivoradales bacterium, assembly GCA_965212505.1. GTDB lineage: Bacteria > Acidobacteriota > Thermoanaerobaculia > Multivoradales > JAHEKO01 > JAHEKO01. The sequence goes on along the minus strand of OZ243123.1, from coordinate 916,057 downwards.
GGGCATCCGGCCGGACGGCTCGAACCCCTGCCGGCATGTCGAGAGATACCCAGAGAAGCGCCGAGAACGCTTCCTGAGCATCGAAGAACTCGAAAGGCTTGGGAAGGCACTGAAGAACGCGGAGGAGGACAGCAAAGAGCCCCCCAGCGCAATCGCCTCGATCCGGTTGCTGATTCTGACGGGCTGCAGGCTACAGGAGATCCTCGGCCTACGATGGGATCAGGTGGACTTCGAGCGGGGCCTGCTCCGATTCGCGGAATCGAAGGCCGGCCAGAAGACGGTGCCGCTCGGGGCTGCCGCTCTGGCACTGCTAACTCGGCTGCCTCGCCTAAGTGGCAACCCTCACGTCATCCCCGGCAAGAAGGAGGGGGGGCACTTCGTTGGCCTGCCGAAGGTCTGGCAGCGGATTCGCCAACAAGCCAAGCTCGAGGACGTGAGGCTGCACGACCTGCGCCATACCTTCGCCAGCTTCGGGGCAGCTGGCGGATTGTCTTTGCCGATCATCGGCAAGCTACTTGGCCATTCCCAGCCGACCACCACACAACGCTATGCGCACTTGGCGGCCGACCCCTTGCGCCAAGCCGCCGACCGGATCTCTAGGGAGATCGCGGCGGCGATGAGCGGGCAGGACGTGGGAGAGGTCAGGCGGCTTCTCGGGGTCTAGGGCCTCGCGATGGCCAAGTGGCGCACTGGAAACTGGCTAGCGAGTTTCACTAAGGCCTAGAGGAGTCACCAGCCCTTGCCCGAGGAAGATCAGTCCGACGCCACCCTTCGCGAACAGTTGCGGGAGGCCCTGAATGCTGACGCTCGGAGACTTGCCAGTCGCCGTCAACGCCAATTGCGCTGGCATCGCCTTCGTTTGTGGTGGGCGCGGCGACGTATCCACCGCCAATGGAAGAGTGCCTTCGACCTCTACGACACTGCGTGTCTCGTAGCACTCAAAGCCGGCTCGAGTCTCAACGATCGCTATCGGCCGGAGGCTGTCGAGGCAGAAGACGCTGTCTTTGAGGCTCTCACGCGACTCCATGCGCAGAGCTGCCGCGTAGCTGCCGAGGTGAGCCATCTAATGCGTGGGGGCTTCGCGACCGGGGCCTACCCGGGCGCTCGGACCACCACTCTGGACGCAGAAGTCTCGGCGCCACCGACCATTCGTGTGGTACTTCTTGAGGGGCGGGACGGTGCGACGGCGGATAAGAGAGCGGTTCTCAAGGTGCTCGTTGCCGGTCGCTGAGCTGGCTACCCGAAGCGCCACCGAGCAGCCATGACCAACGCTGCGAGCATCGACACGGCGATCAAGAACCACTGCACTCGATTCTGGCGGTGTTGTTTTTGGAGTTCGTTCAACAGAAGAGGTGTGAGCAGATCGTAGCGGACCGTGAACGGCTTGCCGTTGCCGTCGGTGCTGACTAGTGTCGGGAAGACTCGGGCCACCTCCTCGGCGATCAGTCCGAAGTGTTCGATGTGATGGCCCTCCCTGACCTCAGGCTTGTACCTGAAGGTCACCGGGCGAAGTTCGAGGAGTCTCGAACTGGCGTCGTCGAGATCTTGCACCTGCTCCTTGAGGCGTTCGGTGGACAAGTCGCAAGGACCTAGCTGATCGGCGGAGTCTACGCAGACCTTCTGCAGGTCCGTCGCAATCGCGGCGTTTCGTATGCCGGCGATGAAGGTGCGTTTCAATTCCCACGAATCGGTTCCCGTCCGATAGCCGATTCGCAGGGTGTTCGAGGCGGTTCCTGGCGACAGGCCCCAGTGGCCGATGAATATGTTGTCGGATCCACTTGTGTTCGCACTTCCAGCGAGTACGCCTACTGCGATGTTGCGATTACCGTTGTTGGCTCCCAGCGCGTTGGAGCCAATGGCAGTGTTGTGCGTCCGATTGCCAGAGGCCGTGCTACCGCTGAGTGCAAAGGCACCTATCGCCGTGTTGCCAACGCCCGAGGTGTTGTAACGAAGTGTGTCGACACCCAAGGCAGTGTTTTCCTTCCCTGTGGTGTTGGCGATGAGAGCCCGCTGTCCGAGAGCGGAATTTGAAGCCCCGTAGGTGTTTTCCTTCAGCGCGGCGGCACCTATTGCCGTGTTGAATCTGCCGGATCCGTAGTACGGAAGCACTCCAGGTAGGGCGCTGACGAGTGCGTCGAGGCCTACAGCGGTGTTGCCCGAGATGAGGCCTCCATCGTTGTGGAGGAAAGGGTAACCGTCCTTGAAGACGAAACCGCCCAGGTTGAAGTCGCCACCAATGTAGAGGTCATAGGAGCCGGGAGATGTCACGCTACGTGGTCGCTGTTCCCCGGTGGCCCCCACTGACGCGGAGCGCAGTGGGGACATAGGGGTCCTCTCACTCTCCGCTCCCTCCTGTTTCTTCTCCCTCTCGTCTAGTCGCCGGTAGGCGCCTCCCGCGCTCGCCTCGTAACGCCGCAGCACATCCATCGCCTCCTCAACCTCTCTGACCGAAGGCAGAGCCGTGACCTCGAACAGACTTGCTTCCGACCAGTCACCTCCGACACCGACTGACCAGGCATACTTGCTACCAGGTTCCAAGCACTGCTCAGCCGAGGGCGTCCAGCCAGTGGCCGAGCCTGGCAGCGTCACTCTAAGCACCTGCTCGGGCGGACCCTCCGACTCCGGCAGACGATAGATCACGAGTTCAAGTGACACCGCGCTGTCCTCGGCGGCCCAGTTGAAGGTCGGGCACCGTCCCGGGACGACCGCTATTCGCCCCTGCCCTCCAGGTGAGACGGGCACTGGCAAATCGGCCAGTGCACCAGTTGTGCAAACGGTCAGCAGAGCTACTACCACACCCACTCCCTGCCTCATCTGGGCCTCCTTCCTGGTACGGGATGCTAGTTGTCAGATTTGCGCGGAGTGTACCGTGGAGGCGCTCAAACGGTTCGAGAGTGTGGATCTCAGAAGGGGCGCCAGAGCTCGCTAGGCTTCTCCAGGCTCGCCTCCCCGGGGCTTTCTTTGGCTCGAATAACGAGCCAGCGGAGAGCTGAAGTCCTCGCAACTTCTTCTGCCTGCGAGCGCGCCGTTGTGAACGCTCGGGTCACCGCAACGTCTACCGCTCCTCGACCTCCGGATACTCAAACGACAAATCCGGATAAGCCGGCGCCGGCGGCACCTCCCGCGGATCCCTCTCAATCGCCTCCAGCAGATGCTCGATCGCCGCATCGAGCTGCGCGTCTCCACCATTGAATGTCGCATGCGGCAGGTTGTCGACCTCGATATCCGGCTCGACCCCATGCCCTTCGATCAACTACTCACCCTCCGGCCCGTACACCCCCCACATCGGTGCCCGCGCGATGCCTCGGTCGGTCAGGCGATTCGAGGAGCTGAGCCAGATCTCGCCTCCCCAGGTGCGGCGATGGCCAGCACCGGAGAAGCTCGAGATCGAGTGCTCGCATCGATCGACCAGTCCTGCCAAGACCACCGACGCCTCTTGAACTACATCAACAGTCTGCACAGCAGCTGGACCGCGTCGGAGGGAGTCCGACGCTCGATAGATGGCACGGCAGCGAACAGCACGAACGTTCGAGACAGTTCCGAGTTCAGGCTGTGGGTTGAGGCCTCCGCTCAACAGGCTTGGAGAACCGAGGGGCGCGCGCAACCGACCGAGGAGTAAGCCAGGGTGGCGCGGAATAACCGCTCCTCCCGGACACCTCCGTCGAGGTCCCGAAGGGAAACTCCGGAAGACGTGAACGGGCCTCCAGTGGGTTTGACTGCGCCAAGCCTGGAAGCCGCCTCAATCAGCTGGCCAGTTTGTCTCCGGAGAAGCGGAATGAAGGGCTAGGCAGCCCGATTATTCGCGCGTTCGACGCCTCTGGTGGTAACTCTGTGGCAACTCTCGAGATTCCGGAGAGTCTCCACATCCTGCAGTGGCGCTTGTAAGCACCTTGAAAGCAAAGAGTTAATTTGGTGAGCCGCCAGGGACTCGAACCCCGAACCCGCAGATTAAGAGTCTGCTGCTCTGCCAGTTGAGCTAGCGGCCCACGCAGGGGCGGATTATACGACCCCGCGAGACGGGTCGCTACCCCCGACGTGCTCCGCTACCCGCCCTGCACGAACCGCACGATCTCGAGCCGGTCCCCCTCGTCGAGCGTCGTCTCGGCGTAGGTCGCCCGCTTGACGATCTCGCCGTTGTACTCGACGGCCACAGCCCGCGGGTCGAAGCCGAGTTCGGTTAGGAGTTCCGTGACGGTCTGGGGGCGCTCGAGAGAGCGCTCGTCACCGTTGACGGTCAGTTTGATCCCGCTCAAATCAGGTGCCTCATCTCGGCGTTGCCGATGACGCTCTCGGCGGTGACGATCAGAGCGCCGGTGCCGGTCTTGAGCATGGGCACCTCGAGGGTGAGTTCGATCTGGCCCGTGTCGTCGGTACGTCCCTCACCGAGGAGCAGCGGTTCTTCGATGGTCGAGATCAGCCGCACGGCAACCTTGGCGCCCGGGATCGGCTCGGCGGCGAGGCTCGAGCGGGTTCGAAAACTCACCGTGGTCGTCTTGCCAGGTGCGAGCTCTCCGGCGCGGCGGTCCATAGAGAGAACGAGCTTCTCCTGCTCCGACTCCATTTCGAGATAGTCGAGGATCACCTGGTCGAGGCTCCGATCGTCGGGAGGCTCTGGCGATGAAGGCTCCTCGACCCGCTCCGGCTCAGCGGATTCGGGTGCGGGCGAAGGCGTCTCGGGGGGGCTGGGCGAAGCCGCCTCGGGGGGCGCGCTCTGAGCACCTCTGCCGTAGAGCAGGCTCTTGAGCGGCGCCACGACTGTTTTGCTCGGAGGGACCGGTTCTTCGGGCGGAGGAGCTTTCTCCGCGGCAGGATCAGGTCCTTCGGCAACCGGCTCTGCCGGTTCCTCGTCCACGGGCGTCGGTTCGGCCGGCTCTACCTCGGCCGGCGGCTCGACCCGTACCGGACCGGACTCCGCCGCGGGCTCCGGCGTCTTGGACGGACCGACGATTGTCGCCGCCTTCTCGTCCATCCTCCCCTTCTTGATCGCGGCGATCATCGTCTGATGCTGCTGCTCCATCAGCTGGGTGATCGCCGCTTTGGGATCGTCGTCGTCGAGCAGGCTCCGATAACCGGAGCGCTTGCGCGCGAGAATCTGGCCGCCGACGTAGACCAGCGTCTCGACGCAGGGGTTGCCGGTCCCCTTGTCCTCCGTCTGGACGTGAAAGACGACCTCTCCGTGGCGGACGTCAGTATTGAATCCGGTGATCATCGAGGGCGGCTGCCGAGTGGGAGGTTCGGCCGTTCTGGCTCCCGGGGAATTCGGCGGGAGTCTACCACCAGACTGAGTACCCACAGGCGAATCTTGCCGCCCGCTCGGCGCTCGTGAGAGAATCCGGTCGGGAGCTCCGGTTCACACACCGGCCTCCCCAAGCACCCTCACAGACAGTCCGCACAGAGAGTCCGCTGAGGGCTCGAAAGAAGTCCAAAGTCAGTACGCTCTCAGAGCAAGCCAAACACCGGAGGTAGACCCATGTCCGAAAACGCGGAGCGCACCCTCGTCAACTACGACGTCCGTGACGGCGTCGCTTACATGACGCTCAACGACCCGCCAGCCAACACCTACACCCACGAGATGATGTGTCAGCTCGACGCCGCGATCCTGAAGGCTCGCTTCGACGTCGACGTCCACGTCATCGTGCTCACCGGCCTCGGCGAGAAGTTCTTCTGCGCCGGCGCCAACATCAACATGCTGAAGACGTCGGATCCGACGTTCAAGTACTACTTCTGCCTGCACGCGAACGAGACGCTCAACCGTCTCGAGCAGACGCCGAAGCTGGTCATCGCGGCGCTCAACGGCCACACGGTCGGCGGCGGCCTCGAGATCGCTATGGCTGCCGATCTGCGAATCGCCAAGAAGGACGCCGGCAAGGTCGGTCTCCCTGAGGTCAACCTGGGCGTTCTGCCGGGCACCGGCGGCACCCAGCGCCTCGCGCGCATGGTCGGCAAGAGCCGCGCCATCGATCTGATGACCTCCGCCGATCTCCTCAGCTTCGAGGAGGCGCAGGACATGGGATGCGTCAACCGCATCTTCGAAGGCGACGACTTCATGGATCAAATCCACCAGTTCGCCGCGAAGTTCTGCCCGCCCAACATGGCATCCAAGGCGGTCGGTCGCATCAAGCGCTCCGTGCAGTCCGGCGCCGAGGTGCCGTTCGAGAGCGGTCTGGCCATCGAGCGTGAGCTGCAGCAGCAGCTCTTCCAGGGCGAAGACGCCAAGGAAGGTCTCGCCGCCTACATCGAGAAGCGTAAGCCCGAGTTCAAGGGAGCCTGAGCGTGACCACGGCCGAGCCCGCAAACGAAGTGCAGCTGCAGCTGCCGCCGGCCAAGCTCTGGATCGGCGGCGAATGGGTCGAGCCCGAGGGGGGAACGTTCCCCTCGGAGAACCCTGCCACCGAAGAGACGATCTGCGACGTCGCCTCGGCCAGTGCGGCCGACGCCGACAGAGCGGTCGCCTCCGCCCAGGCGGCCCTCGACGGCGACTGGGGCAAGATGTCGCCGCGCGAGCGGGGCAAGTTGCTCTGGAGAATCGCCGACGCCCTCGAGGCGCGCACGGAGGAGTTCGCGCGCATCGAAACGGCCGACAACGGTAAGCCGATCTTCGAGTCGAAGTATGTCGACGTGCCGGCGGCGATCGACGCGCTGCGCTACTTTGCGGGCTGGGCCGACAAGGTCCACGGCGAGACGTTCGCCGTGGCCGGTCCGTTCTCGATGGCCTACACCCTGCGGGAGCCGATGGGCGTGGTCGCCGCGATCACGCCCTGGAACTTCCCCATCATTCAGGCGATGTGGAAGATCGCTCCGGCTCTCGCCTGCGGTAACGCCGTGGTGCTCAAACCGGCTTCGAACACCGCGCTGACGGCGCTCAAGTTTGCCGAACTGGCGAGCGAGACCGGCCTGCCGGCCGGCGCCCTCAACGTGGTGCCGGGTCCGGGCTCTCAGGTCGGCCGCCGACTGGTCGAGCATCCGGGCGTCGCCAAGGTCTCCTTCACCGGTTCCACCGAAGTCGGCAAGAGCCTGATGAAGGACGCCGCTGAAACGGTCAAACGCGTAACGCTCGAGCTCGGCGGCAAGTCGCCGAACATCGTCTTCGCCGACGCCGATCTCGACGCCGCCGTGAAGGGCGCCTACAACGGCATCTTCTACGGCAAGGGCGAGGTCTGCGCTGCGGGCTCGCGCCTCTTCATCGAGAAGAGCGTGCACGACGAGATGCTCGAGAAGCTCATCGAGCGTACCCAGCGTCTCGTGCCGGGCGATCCGCAGCACCCCAAGACCCGCCTCGGCTCGCTGGTTTCGAAGAGCCAGCGCGAGAGCGTGCTCGGCTACGTCGAGATCGGCAAGAATGAGGGCGCGACACTCGCCCACGGCGGCAACCCGACGGACGTCGATGGCAAGGGCTACTTCATGGAGCCGACCATCCTCTCCGGCGTCGACAACCAGATGCGTGTCGCTCAAGAAGAGATCTTCGGCCCGGTGCTGGTGACCATCCCGTTCGAGGACGCCGGCGAAGCGGTGGCGCTCGCCAACCAGTCGATCTTCGGCCTGGCGGCCGGCGTCTGGACACGCGACATCGGCAAGGCACACGCGACCGCGGCCAAGATTCAGTCCGGCACGGTCTGGATCAATCAGTACAACTGGTACGACTCGGGCGCGCCGTTCGGCGGCTACAAGCAGAGCGGCTTCGGCCGCGAGCTCGGTGCCGAGGCGCTCGACTACTACACCGAGAAGAAGACCGTCTGGGTCGGCAAGTAGCGCACTGATGTCCGGAAGGGTCCTGCTGTGCGCCGACTCTGAAGAGCGGGCGGTCGACTACAGCAAGGCGCTCGTGTTGGGCGGAGTGCCGGCCGAATCGATTCGAGTGGTCACTCCGGAGACCTCCTTCGGGAGTCTCCGAGAGCTCGCGGCCGGCGCCGCCGGACTGATGATGGCCGGCGGCGACGACCTGCATCCGCGGCACTACGGCGAAGAGCCGCTCGAAGGAGCGGAGCTGGTGATCGACGAAGCCGTCGACCGCCTCGAGCTCGAACTGCTGCGAGGGGCCGAAGAGGGCAAGACACCCATCTGGGCCGTCTGTCGGGGCATGCAGACGCTCAACGTCTACCTCGGCGGAAGGCTCTTCCAGGATCTCCGCCTGCAGATGCCGAGCGCAGGCGACCACTCGGACCGAGGAGCGCCGGACCTGATCGCGCACGCCCTCGGCCGAATCGAAGGCAGCGCTCGGTTCTCCGAGGTCCTGGGTTGTCAGGAGCGCGGCGTCAACAGCCGGCATCATCAGGCGGTCAGGGAGGTTGCACCTCGGCTTCGCGCAGTCGCCTGGGCCGATGACGATGTGCTGGAAGCCATCGAAAGCGCCGACGAAGATTGGTGGCTCCGCGGTGTCCAATGGCACCCGGAGAACCTCACCGCCCACCCGTCGCAGGTCGAGCTCTGGCGCGACTTTGCAGAGCAGGTGACGAGTTGACACAGGTCCACCTGGAGCGCAACGACCGCGTCGCAACGCTCACGCTCGACCGGCCGCCGCTCAACATCCTCGATCTCGCGATGATCGCCGAGCTCTACGAACGCATCGAGGAGCTGTCCGAGGACCCGCCGCAGCTCCTCTGGGTACGCGGCAGCGAGCGGGCTTTCTCGGCCGGCGTGTCGATTCAGGACCACACCGCCGACAAGGTCGAGCACATGCTCCAAGGGCTCCACGCCTCGGTGCTCAACCTGATGGCCCTGCCCACCATCTCGATCGCGGTGGTCGAGGGGCACTGCCTCGGCGGCGGCATGGAGCTGGCGGCGTCCTGCGAGATGATCCTGGCGACCGACGACGCGACCTTCGGGCAACCGGAGATCGAGCTCGGCTGCTTCCCACCTGTGGCGGCGGTGCTCTTGCCGATGCGACTGGGGACCGGGCGAACGTACGACCTGCTGCTCTCGGGCCGAACGATCGACGCCGACGAGGCGAGCCGCATCGGCTTTGCCACTTGGCAGGTGGCCGCGAACGAGCTCGACGCCAAGATCGAGCAGACCGCCGAGGGCATTCTGTCCAAGAGCGCAGCGGTGACACCGCTGCTCAAGAAGGCCGTGCAGACCGGCACCGGCATGCCGGTGATCGAGCTCGCGGAGACCGAGCGCATCTACATCGAAGAGTTGACAAAAACCGAAGACATGAACGAGGGTGTCGCCGCCTATCTCGAGAAGCGGCCGCCCGTATGGAAACACCGATAGGAGACCTGAGACATGGGTGAAGTAATTCTGCGCGAAGACGCCGGTCGGGTAGCGATCCTGACCATCAACCGCCCCGACAAGCTGAACGCGCTCTCCGAGCAGGTTCGCGTCGAGATGATGGCCGAGCTGACCGAGATCGAGACCAACGAGAACATCGGCGCCGTCGTCGTCACTGGAGCGGGCGAGAAGTCGTTCATCGCCGGCGCCGACATCGGCGAGTTCGAAGGCCGGCAGCCGTTCGATCAGCGCCACGCGATGCGCAGCCCGCGCGTCTTTGACGTGATGGCCAACTACCCCAAGCCGGTGATCGCGATGATCAACGGCTTTTGCCTGGGCGGCGGCTGCGAGCTCGCGCTCTCGTGCGACATGCGCATCGCCTCCGACAACGCCCGCTTCGGCCAGCCGGAGATCAAGCTCGGCTTGATCCCGGGCGGCGGCGGCACCCAGCGCCTGCCGCGACAGGTCGGCATCGGCCACGCCATGCGGCTCATCCTCTCGGGCGACATGATCGGCGCCGCCGAGGCGCAAGAGATCGGGCTGATCGAGATCGTGACCTCCGCCGAGGAGCTGCGCAACGTCACGTTGGACATGGCGAACAAGATTGCCGCCATGAGTCCGTTGACGCTCAAGATCGCCAAGGAGGCCGTGCGCGCCAGCCAGCGTCTGTCGATCGAAGACGGATTGGTCTACGAGCGCGACCTCTTCTGCCTCGCCTTCTCGACCGAGGACAAGAAGGAGGGTGTCCAGGCCTTCCTCGAGAAGCGCCCGGCCGACTGGAAGGGCAAGTAGTCGGTATCGGTCGCACCCCGCTCTCGGCGGAACCAACCAGCAAAGCGCTCGTAGTGCTGGAGCAGGAGGAGCTCCATAGCCGATGCTGACGATCCACATCCTTGGAGGATCGCTCTCGCTCGTCGCGGGAGCGATCGCCCTTTGGGTCGCCAAGGGGTCGTCTCTGCACCGCCGCAGCGGCAGGTTCTTTGTCTACTCGATGATCGTATTGGCCCTCACCGGGTCGGCTCTCGCGGCAGCCGAAGGCAACGGTATCTCTGTGATCGCGGGCCTGCTCACGTTCTATCTCGTAGTGACCGGCCTCACGACCGTGCGGAGGCCCAGTACCCGGCCGCGTTTTCTCGACGTCGGAGCGACGCTGTTCGGTCTCGCGCTGTCCGTCGGCATCATCGTCTACACCGCCGTGCAGATCGACCGCGGTGTCAGCCGCGAGGGCGGCGTTCCCACCGGGATCCTGTTCAAGTTCGGGGCCGTCGCCCTGCTCGCCTCGATCGGCGACGTCCGCGCCCTGCGAGCGCCTTTGCCTCCGGTCCGGCGCCTCACGAGACACCTCTGGCGGTTGTGCTTCGCCTTCTACGCGTCGGTGGCGTCGTTCTTCCTCGGACAGATGCAGGTTTTCCCCGAGGCGATCCGCAACCCCGGCCTCCTCGCACTCCCGGTATTGCTCGTGGTCTCCGCAATGGCCTACTGGTTCTGGCGCGTGCGGATCCGTGGTCGCCTCCACGGCATCGAGTGGTCGTAGGCCTAGCCGGGCAGCGATAGGCTACCCAGCGGAATGACCTGGGGCCGCCTCATCGCACTCCTCGCGCTCGTCGGGCTGGTTCTGTACTGCCGAGGGCCGTCGGCTTCGAGCATCGTCGGCGACACGCTGATCTCCGTCGAGGAGGGTTGGCTCGACTACAAAGACACGCGGCTCGACGCCGATTGGGGGCCGCTCGAGACTCGCGTCGGCAACGCCCGGCTCTTCGAGCGCGCCAAGTACAAGTCGGCGCCGTACTTCACTCACCACGTTGTGCTGACGACGGGTCAGTTCAGCGACTCCGAGTTCGTTTCGATCCGGCACAACGGCGGCGGCAACTTCATCTGGTCGGCGCCCAAGAAGCCCGAGGGCTCGATCATCGTGCTCCACATGATTCCGTTGGACACAGACGTGCTCGACCAACTCGAGGCGATCGACGACGGCGACCTCGTCGAGATCGTGGGCCGCGACGAGGTCGACAGCAAGATCGCCGGCGACGACGGCAGCTGGATCCAACTCAACCACTCGAACCACAAGTACCTACTGGTCGAGCAGGTCGGTCCGGCGGTCGACTAGCGCACTGAGTGCTCGCTGGCCCCGTGATGCGCGTGGTGTCGCATCGTCCCGCTCGCGATCCCCAGGTGGTGCCGTCGATGATGGTTCCCCGCCGCGAGGAAGCCGAAGAAGCCGAGCCCACGCACCCGATCCGCTTCTGCGGCATCGTCGCTGGTCACGTCGATCAGGTAGCCATCGTCGACGGGCGTGGCCTCGACCTTCCAGCTGACGCCGCCGAGCATGCGGCTGTGCATCGGGATCATGCGTCGTAGGGCGTCGAGGGTTCTTCCCTCGCCGGTGACCCGCATCCGAACGCCGTTCGAGAGCTCCTCCTCCGTTACCGCGGCCCGCAGCGTGACCTCGCTCATGTCGACAAGGTGCTCCCGAAGGGCAAGAAGATCGACCTGCTCCCACTCGGTCTTCGGGTCGGCGCGTAGTCGACTCGCCATCTCGGCAAGCGCCGCGAATGCGGCCTGGCCGGTTTCGGTCGGCAGCTCGGCCGCGCGAAGGGGTGCGAAGAGGCTTCCGACCAGGACGAGGACGACCATGAGACTTCTCATACAGGGCTCCTTCGGTATGGCGAGGGCTCGACGCGAGCCCGGCAAGCTCAATCTGCCAAAGCAGCAGCGCGAGCGGGTATGACCCGGATCAGATTCCCGAGAGGCGAAGCGCGGAGCCATCGCGCACGATTCGCCCCTCGGCCTCGAGCCTGGCGACGGCGCGATAGACCGTCTCTTCGGCCAGGCCCAGCTCTGCCGCCAGTGCTCGGAGACTCGGGAGCTCGACACCCTGCGCCTCATGGCGAGGCAGACTCAGGTACGCAACGATGCGATCACTCGCCGAGGCCACGGAACGCACCTCGAGCAGGGCGCGCTGATCTCTCACCTGCTCAGAGAGCCGTCGTGCCCAGGCGAGGGCGAGTCCCGAACTGGCTTCCAACGCCCGATTCACTCGTTCCTTCTCGTAGACGGCAACCCGGCTTGCCATCTCGGCTCGGCAGTCGCAGTGGTATCGCTCGCCGGAGAGCGAAGCCTCGGCAAAGCTGCCGCCTGGGTAGACCCGATGCAGTACCAGCTCGCCGCCAGACTCGAGCGCTCGCGCGAGCTGCACCCGCCCGGTCTCGAGCGCGTACGCGCCGACCACCTCGTCGTCGCGACGAAACAGGTACTCGCCGCGCCGGAGCTCTCGGCGTCGATCGGGCTCGCCAAAATCGGCCAGCAGATGTCTGGGTCGGGTCGTCATCGGTCCGAAGGAGAGCGCGTGGCGTTGCCGAACTCTATGGCATGCTCGTTTCATGACAGGTGTTCTCAGGAGCTCGGCCCTCGTTCTCGCCCTCGTGCTCACCGGATGTACGGGCGAACCCGAAGAGACCGCCACCGAGAAGGCGGTTGTCGCCGAGACCCCGTGGAATCTCGCAATCCAAAGCGACCGCGAAGTCTACGAGCCGCAGGTGACGCGAGCGGTCGACGGCTCGATTCTGGTCGCTTGGCGCGAAACGGGTCCCGAGGGCTCGGACCTCTTCGTCGCTCGCGTTGACGATCGTTCGCTGGGCGACGGCGTGCAGGTCAACGACGAGCCCGGCACGGTCGAGTCGTTCCCGCACGACGAGATGCGCGCCGCAGTGGCGGCCGGCGCTCAGGATCGCCTGGCGCTCGCTTGGGCCGATCGTCGAGGCCAGGTGCGCGTCGCCGAGAGCTCGAACGGCGGCCGGACCTTCGCACCATCGATTCGCCTCGAGCAGGTGGACGCCGCCGCCTACCGGGGCTTCCCGGCGCTCGCCTATGGCGCGAGCGGCACCTTGCATGCGATCTGGATCGACTCCCGACACGCCGAGGGGTTTGCCGAGGAGCCGGCCGACCTGTTCTACGCCACGGTCGAAGGCGGCCTGGTGACCGAGACCAACCTGACCGCCACCCAGGAGGCGACCGTCTGCGGCTGCTGCCGTACGCACCTCGAAACGACAGCCGCCGGTCAGGTGCGCTCGTTTTTCCGCAACGCAGACGCCGACGGCTACCGCGACATCTTCGCGACGATCGGTCGGGAGGGCGGAGCGCCGTGGCCGCCACGCAGAATCGGCCAGCCGCTCTGGAAACTCCAGGGCTGCCCGATGTCCGGACCGATCGCGGTGGGCGACCACGTTCTCTGGCCGGACGGCTCGAGCGGCAAGAAGCTCCTCATGGTGGCAGACCTGAGCCCGGCACACGCCGAGCCCTTGTTCACCGACGCCCAGCGGGGCGACTGGAAGCCCCGGCTCTCTCCCCGGCGGGTCGTCGGCGATACGGGGCGAGAACTCGTGCTCCTCCCCGGCCAGCCGGGCTCGCGCCTCGTCGAGCGAGCTGGGTCCGGAGAGTGGCAGATTCTCGCCGACGGGCTGCCCGTGTGGGCGACGAGCGCTCTCCATCACAGCAACTCGCTGGTTCTCCTCGGCGCCGTCGACGGCAAGGCGCTCAGCGAAACTCACCCGCTCGGCTGACCGACGCGGCGCGATCCGCGTCGAAGGCAACGCCCTTCCGCGAGCATCACTCAGGCGATGGGTCGCCAGGAAGCGCCAGGCCAGCTACGAAACCAGCAACGCCGACGTCCACGACGGCACAGGCGATCGCGTACCAGTCCGGTACAAAGCCCGGCCCTCCGATATGAGCCGCATCCCAGACGGCGTGCCCAGCCACCCCCGCGACCAACCATGCGGGGTTTACCCTGCCCCGCCAGGCCATCGCGCCGAAGAGCACGAGCCCGGCACTCTCGATCAAAAGCCACTCGGTGCTTCCGCCGTGCAGCAGCCAGTTGGCTAGATAGACGAGTGGCATGCCGAAGAGGAAGGTCGCCACGAGACGTCGCGGTGGCACCAACCCTCGCCGCCTCGTGTGGCGCACGAGCAGCACAAGGAATCCGAGGTAGGCCAGCACGGCCAGGTGACTGGGATCGCCGAGGTGAGTGAACGGCAGGGCGGGCAGTACCCAGGCGGCCGCCACCGTCGCCGCGATCAACGGCATCCAGAGCACAAGACGTCGCATCGCCGCTCGATCTTGACTCAAAACCAGAAACTCACGCCGGCGAGCGCCGAGAGCGCGCTCGTCTGCTCCCCCTCGTCGCGCAGGAGGTCGGCGGTGCTCCCGAAGGCGCCTTCCCACTCGACACCCACATAGGGCGCGAAGCGCCGGCCGTAGCTGAGACGCGCGCCGATCTCGGCTCCCGTGACGCCCGTGCCGAGACCGAGCTCGGGCACGGCCGATCCATTGAGCTCTACCTCCGCCCGGAAGTGAAGCATCCACTGCTGGGTGAAGAGCATCTCGTACTCGGCTTCGAGGCGACTCGACAGGTCGCCGTCGTCACTCACGAAGAGAGCCAGATCGAGCTCGAACCACTGGGGTGCAAGCCCGTGGACGCCAACGACCGCAAAGGTGCGCGACGGCGACGGCTCGACGTCTTGCCGGAGCCCGACTTCGAGATCGAAGTACGGGCTGATCGGCCGACCATAGAGCAGCTGAACCTCCGCCTCCTCGAACTCCTCTTCACCGGCCGGTGCGTCGAGGAGCGCTTCCGCTTCCACCTTGACCCAGAGGCGATGTCGGTCGCCGCCGTACCAGCCCTGCCCCTCGAGTAGACCGATCGGTTCTCCCTCGCCACTGCGCCACTCGAGGCGGTCTGCTTCGATTAGCCAGAAGCGCGCGCCGCCCATCTCCCAGCGCGCCTGCTCACGAGCGCGCTCCATCTCGGGCGAAACGAAGAACGGCTCGATCGGCGCCGTCGCGGGGGTTCTGAGAGGGGCGACTGCCGCTTCCGCATGGCCCATCTCCCCGTGATCCATCGCGCCGTGATCCACCTCCCCGGCGTCTGCCTCTTCCTGATGTGCGGCTGGGTGGTCCATTTGGGCGTGAGCCGACTCGGAGTGCGTCTCGCCACCGTGAGCCATCTGGCAGTGCTCGTTCTGATCGTGCTCCGTCTCGGCGCAGCCCGTCTCGCCCGGACGCGCCTCGTCGAGATGTATCGGACAGCGTTCCGTGTCGCCGTGGTCCATGCCGGCGCAGTCTGTCCCCACATCGCGCATCGCGCAGCGATGCGTCTCGCCGTGGCTCTTCTCGTCGCACCCAGTCTCGCCGGAGACCATCTGGTCGCCTGCCTTCTGACCGCACGGCATCTGACCGCACGGCATCTGGCCGCACACCATCTGGCCAGAGTGCCCAGCGCCGCCGTCCGTCTTCCCGCAGTTGATCGGACAACGTTCCAGCTCGGCTCGCCTCTCCTCGGTTGAGTCCATCTCACGATGGTGCGCCTCACCGTGCTCGTGGCCGTGTCCCTGCTCGTGCCCCTGGTGATCGTGCTCTTGAGCGCGCGCGGCGAAGGGACCGAGGAACAGCAGAAGCACGACGAAGCAGACCGATCCCCTCACGACGGCACCCAGTCGGTGTCCCGCACCGCGACGGTGTGCATCATGCCCGCGTGCATGTGGTAGAGCAGATGGCAGTGGAACGCCCAGTCGCCCACCTCGATCGGCGTGATGTCGACCGAGAGTCGCTCCCCCGGCTTCATGACGATCGTGTGCTTGCGAGCCTTCCGCACATCGCTCTCGCGCCCGGGTACCACCACCTCGAAAAACATGCCGTGGAGGTGAATCGGATGCGGCATCATCGTGTCGTTGGTCATCGTGAGCCGTAGGCGCTCGCCGAGCCGGAAGAAGAGCGGTTCGCGCTGCTCCGAGAACTTCACGCCATCAAACGCCCAGACGTAGCGCTCCATGTTGCTCGTCAGGTGAAGTTCGATCTCTCGTTCGGGCAGCCGCACGTCCGGATTCGGCTCGAGCGCCCGTAGATCGGCGTAGGTCAGCACCCGATGTGGGGCGTCTTCCAGGCCGCCGGGGCGCTCGGCGAGCCGGTTGATCGGCTGCATCGCGACGTTGGCCACCCCCGGGTTGATGGCGTGGTCGTGGCTAATCTCGTCTTCGCCTGGCTCCGTCGACGCGTGGTCCATCGAGTCGTGCTCCATCGAACCGTGATCCATCGACGCGTGGCCCATGGCGCCGTGGTCCATCCCCATGTCCTTCATGGTGAGCAAGAACGGCTTGCGCAAGGCCGGAACCGGAGCCTCCATGCCCGCCCGCGGGGCCAGGGTGCCGCGCACGTAGCCGCCACGTTCGATGCTCTCGCACATCAGCGTGAACGCCTCGTCTGTCTGGGGCTCGACGACGACGTCGTACGTCTCGGCCACACCGATCTGGAACTCGTCGATCTCGATCGGCTCGACGTGGAGGCCGTCGGTCTGGACGACGGTCATCGGCAGGCCCGGAATCCGAACGTTGAAGAGCGTCATCGCCGCCGCGTTGACAAACCGGAGTCGTACTCGCTCCCCCGGCTCGAAGAGCGCGGTCCAGTTGTCGGTCGGCCCGTGGCCGTTGATGAGGTAGGTGTAGCTCGCGCCGCCCACGTCACTCAGATCGGTCGGCATCATGCGCATGGCGCCCCACATGGCCCGATCTTCGATCGCCTCGCCCAGTCCGTTCTCGCCGGCGCGTCGCACGAAGTCACCTACCGTTCGCTGCTGGTAGTTGAACGAGTGGGACTTCTTTTTCAAGCGCGCGAAGAGCTTGTGGGGGTCCTCGTAGGTCCAGTCGGCGAGCACAACCATGTATTCACGATCGAACTCGACCGGATCCACTCCGGCGGGGTCGATGATGATCGAACCGTAGTGCCCGATCTGTTCCTGGAGACCCGAGTGGCTGTGGTACCAGTAGGTCCCCGACTGCATCACCGGGAAGTTGTACTCGAAGGTCTCTCCCGGTCGGATGCCCGGGAAGCTGATTCCCGGCACCCCGTCCATGTCCGGCGGCAGGAGCATTCCGTGCCAGTGGATCGAGGTGTCGTGGTGGAGTCGGTTCGTCACCCGCATCGTGACGTCGTCTCCCTCGCGCCAACGAAGTAGCGGGCCGGGCACGGTGCCGTTGATCGTGATCGCGTCGTCGCGGCGACCTTCGATCACAACGGGCGTGTGATCGATCTCGAGGTCGAACCGCGTCCCGGAGACCTCCCGGATCCCAATATTGGAGCGAGCAGCCAACGGCTCGTGGGCGCCGCTTCGCGCCCAGGCCGGAATCAGCGGGCCACAGGCGGCCGAGGCGCCGACCAGGCCTGTGGTGCGCAGGAACTGTCGACGAGTTGATGGGCGTATGCGGCGTGTCATTTCCAGTCTCCTCGAAGGGGACGGGCAATCGGCCGGGTGGCCCCGGCTCGGTCATGGGTTCAGAGAGCTAGCGACGGTCGATCGGGTCGACGGGCGCAAGTCTCAGAGCAGCATGACGACGGGGAGGGCGGCAGACGGCGGTCGCTCGGGGGCAGCGTGAGTTGCGGCGCGCACGCCGGGCCCAACCTTCGCCAACCGGCTCGCCGTCACCTCTGCGACCGGCAGCGCCGGGAAGCGCAGCTTGCCAGGGCGCCGCTCGATCTTCGCTTCGACCGGTTCTCTCAGCTGGCCGCAGCAGTCGGCGTGCCCACTCGTCATCTCGAGCGAACCGACGCCTGGACCGTGGTCGGACGACTCGTGGCAGCCACTCGCCGTCTCTACCGTCACGGTCTTGGGCGGCGCGCAGAGCTCAGGGATCAGACAGAGCACCGACGCTCCACCCACGAGGGTAAAGAGCAAACCGACAATCAAAAGGCGCCGCGCCCCGGAATCTGCCATCTCACTCATTCTAACCACGCGAGCCGCGCGACGATTCCACCGCCACTACGGAATGTCGTAGCGCTTCCTCTTGTCCCAGAGCGTTTTGCGCGAGATCGCGAGGAGCTTCGCCGCCTTCCCCTGGTGCCCACGGGTGTAGGCGAGCGCCTTGACGATCTCGTCGCGCTCGACCTCGGCGATCGTCTGCGGCTTGACCTCGGCGGTCGATCGCGCCACAGGATCGAGCTGCCCTCCGGTCGCCATCACCACCGCGCGCTCGAGCACGTTGCGCAGTTCGCGGAGATTGCCGGGCCAGGAGTGTTCGCACATCCAATCGCGAGCCCGGTCGGACAGTTCGAGCCCCGGGCGGCCGAGCCGCTCGGTGAGATCGGCCACGAAAAAGTCGATCAGAGTGGGGAGATCTTCGCGGCGATCGCGTAGCGGTGGCAGAAAAAACGTCACCACCTCGAGTCGGTAGTAGAGATCCTCGCGAAAGGTTCCGCGTTCGACACGCTCAGGCAGATCCGCCGAGCCGATGGCGACGAAGCGAACGTCGGCCTCGATCTCGGTTCCGCCGAGCGGTGCGTACTTTCCTTCGGCGAGTAGCCGTAGCAGCTTCGGCTGCACCCCAAGGGGAATCTCCTCGACGTGGTCGAGGATGAGCGTGCCGCCGCGGGCACCAGCCACCCTCCCGGCACGCGCTTCGGCGGCGCCGGTGAAAGCACCCACCTCGTAGCCGAAGAGCTCGCTCTCGAACAGCGTCGTCGGCACTCCGGCAGCGTCGACCTCGACGAGCGCATTGCCCGCTCGAGGGCTGATGTCGTGAAGCGCCCGCGCGACGCTCGAGCGACCGGTCCCCGGCTCGCCGAGAATCAGGACCGCGACGCCACTCTCCGCCGCTCGGCCGGCTCCTCGGAGACGCTCGGCGAGGGAAGGCGAGGCTTCGAGTAGTGCGTCCAGCGACATCGGGACCTAGCCGACGACCTGGTCGGTTACGTCCGTGCCGTCCGACCAGAGCTTTTCGAGCGAATAGAACGACCGCGTCCCCTCATCGAAGACGTGCGCGACGAAACTGCCGTAGTCGATCAGCACCCAGCGCCCCCCTTTATGTCCCTCGACGTGAAGTGGGCGCTGGCCTTCGGAGCGCAGCTTGCGGACGATCGCATCGGAGATCGCCTGCACCTGCCGATCGCTGGTACCGCTGCAGATCAGGAAGAACTCGGTGAAATCGCTGACGGCGTCGAGATCGAGCACCTTCAGGTCGATCGCCTTGCGATCGAGAGCCGCGTCCACCGCAACGCGAACCGTCGTCAGGTCCAGCGTTCGGGTCGTCTCGCTCGTCATGTATAGAGAGAGTACTTCCGCACGTACTCTAGCACTCGGGGAGACATCTGGTCGCGAGGGATCGCCTCGCCAGCCGCGATCATCTCCCGTAGCCGGGTCGACGAGACGTCGACGGCGGGGTTGGCAAGAAAGTGAACTCGCCCCGAGTTGGACAGCTCCACCATCTCGGGCGAAAGGTGGTCGCGGGTGCGCTCGATCTCCCACCCGGAGCGCACCAACACGACAAGCTCGGCCAAGTCGACGAGCTCGCGCCAGCGTCTCCAACTTTCGAGGGCCGCGAACGAGTCGCCACCGATCAACAGGAAGAGCTCGGTCTCGGGAGCCTGCTCGCGGAAGTGCTCCACGGTATCGATGGTGTATGCGACCCGGCCTGGCGTCAGCTCCAGCGCGGAAACGTGGAAGTCGGGAATGTCGAGGAGCGCCAACTCGACCATGGTGAATCGAGCGTGCGACGGCGCGAACTGCCGACCCGCCTTGTGGGGCGGCTGGGCCGTGGGGAGATAGATCACCCGATCGAGGGCCAGCGCGTCTCGCGCATCCAGCACCGGGAGGACATGCCCGGCGTGGACCGGATCGAACGAACCACCGAACAGACCGAGCTTCATGCGGCCTGCCCTTCGCGAGCTCGGCGCTCGAGCAGACGCAGCAGCTGCTTCACACCCGCCCCGGTCGCAGAGCTGATCTCGAAATAGTCGAGTCCTCGGCGTTTCGCCTCGGCAGCCAGCTCCCGGCTCCGGGTCTCGTCTGCCGCATCGAGTTTGCTCCCGACCACCAGGCGATCGCGCGTCAGTAGCCCACGGCCAAAGTTGTCGAGCTCCTCCTCGACCGCCAGAAGGTCGTCGCCTGCACTCGCCTCGCCGGTCGACAGGTCGACCAGGTGCAGCAGCACGCGGCAGCGTTCCACATGGCGGAGAAACTGTGTTCCCAGGCCCGCCCCGTCGGCGGCGCCTCGAATCAGGCCGGGGAGGTCGGCGATCACAAACGGCTCCCGATCGGGATCGGTCGCGACCACGCCGAGTTGGGGGATCAGGGTCGTAAACGGATAGTCGGCGACCTTCGGGCGAGCTGCGGAAACGGTGCTGATAAAGGTCGACTTGCCCGCGTTGGGGAGCCCGATCACGCCCACGTCTGCGAGTAGTTTGAGCTCCAGCTGCAGCAGCAGTTCCTGGCCCTCTCCGCCCGGTTCGGCGTGGCGTGGTGCCTGTTGGGTGGGGCTGGCGAAACGAGCGTTACCCCGCCCGCCACGTCCCCCGGAGGCGACTTCGAGGCGGGCGCCGTGCTCGACCAGCTCGCCCACCCTCTGCCCGGTTTCCTTCTCGGTCACCTCGGTTCCCAACGGCACCTTGATGGTCAGGTCTTCGCCCGACCGACCCGTCTTGTTGGAACCCTCACCGTGACGGCCCTTCTGGGCCGAGTAGAGGTTCCGGTTCCGGAGGTGGTAGAGAGTGTTGGTGCCCGAGTCGCCGAGCAGGTAGACACTCCCCCCGTGGCCTCCATCACCACCTGCAGGCCCGCCCTTCGGGACGAACTTCTCCCGGCGAAACGCGATGCAGCCGTTCCCGCCGCGTCCACCGCGGACGTGGAGAACCGCCTCGTCGATGAAGATCAAGGAGCGCTATTCAGCGGCGGGGACGACGTTGACGTACGTCCCGAGACGGCCGCGATTGCGGAACTCGACGACGCCGTCCGCCTTCGCGAAGAGCGTGTCGTCCTTGCCCCGACCGACATTGTCGCCCGGGAAGAACTTTGTTCCACGCTGGCGCACGATAATCGTGCCGCCCCGGACCGCTTCACCGCCGAACCGCTTGACGCCGAGATGCTGAGGATTCGAATCGCGACCGTTGCGACTGGAACCCTGTCCCTTTTTATGAGCCATTCTTGCTACCTCTTGCCGTCGATGCGGCTCAGCCCTTGATCTTCTCGATCCGGATCCGCTGCAGATCCTGCCGATGACCCTGGTGACGCCGGTACCCCTTGCGCCGCTTCATCTTGAAGACCGCGATCTTGGGGCCGCGAACCTTGTCGACCTTGACGCCGGTCACCTCGGCACCGGAGACGGTCGGGGAACCCACCTTCACCCCTTTGTCGCCGCCGACCATGAGGACCCGGTCGAAACTGATCTTGTCGCCCTCGTCGTTCGACAGGAGCTCGATATCGATGACATCGCCCTGCTCGACGCGGTACTGCTTTCCGCCTGTTTCAATGACTGCGTACACGAGACAAAATCCTCCTAAGCGCGCACTCGGCGCGACGGACGAAGCTAGCACGAAGCGGAACGCTCGGTCAATCCCGCGCACTCGGCGTCCTTGCCGAGATCACGACGGTTCGCCGAGCGTTTTTCGCGTCTCGCGCTGCTAGGCTGGTCCCCATGATCGGGCCGATCATGAGCCTCGGCACCGCGGCCCTCATGCGCTCGCTCGGAGCGCGTCGCCGCCGGGTCGAGCTGCCTGGCGGCTGGTGGGTGGTGAACGAGCTCGGCCCGCCTGACGGCGAGCCGTGGCTGCTGCTCCACGGCATGGGCTCGACTTCGCTCGGCTGGGCCAAGGTCGCGCGCCACCTGAGGCGAGACTGCACGGTCTTGATCCCGGAACTGTCGACACTCGGTGGCTCCCGACCGGCGGGGCACGCGCTCAACGTCCAAGACGGCGTCGAGGCGGCGAGGGCACTGCTCCGAGTCCGCTTCCCCGGTCGTGCAACCACGGTCGCCGGCATCAGTCTCGGCGGCTGGATCGCCACTCGGCTTGCCCTGGCGCATCCCGAGCTCGTCGAACGCCTACTGCTCGTCAACTGCGCCGGCTACCGGAACCAAGATTGGGATCGCATTCAACAGATGGTGAGCATCGACAGCCTCGAGGGCGTGGACCGGCTCTATGACGCCCTCTTCCACCGAACTCCGCTACCGCTGCGCTTCACCAAGCGAGGTCTCCTCGCCGCCTACCGTTCACCGAGCGTTCGGCGGGTGATCGAGACGGTCGACTACGAGGACAGCTTCGACGCCGAGGACCTCGCTCGTCTATCTCAACCGGTGAGCCTGGTCTGGGCTGACAGCGACGGCTTGTTCGACGTAGAGGTTGCGAGAGAAATGGCGGCGTCCCTGCGGACGGGGCGACTCGAGGTGGTCGCCCGGTGCGGACACGGCATCCAGTGGGAGCAGCCCCGCGCTCTGGTCGACGCAACCCTCCGATTTCGAGCCCAAACCGCAACCTGACACTGCGGCCCACTTCACTTTCCGGAGCGCAAACGCTCCCTATACTGAGGTGCGTGAGTGAGCCCGAGTTCCTCGTCTGCGTCGAGTGCGAATCGCCTACCTACGTCTTCGAGTGGAAGGAAGAGAAGGTGTCGGAGGCGGTCTGCGAGATCTGCGGCAACGACGACACCGACACGTTCCTGAACCAGCAGGACTACGAAGACCTGGTCGAGTCCCCCGTCGGCTAAGACCATCCGGAGACACAAGACTCAATTTGTGCACCGGTCGAGCTCCGCGAGGAGCCGTCCGGGCGAATCGAGTCTGGTGTCCTCCGATTTTCGCCCTGCTTTTCGCTAGGTGGCGGCGACGGGGGCGCTGACGGCACGGTTGGTGGGTTCTTCGACCCGTGGCAGCGAGACTCGGATCCGCGTGCCGACGCCGACCGCACTCTCCACCTCGAGCTGGGCGGCGTGGTCGGTAGCGATGCGGCGAACGACCGCGAGCCCCAACCCGGTGCCACCTTTGCGCGTCGAGTAGAAGAGATCGAAAATCTTGGTCGCCTCTTCCTCGGGAATGCCGACGCCGTTGTCCTCGATCTCGAGCGCCACCCGGCCCTCTGAACTCCGGGCGGTCATGGTGATGCGCGGCGGCCGGCCACTCTCTTCCGTGGCCGCCAGCGCATTCTGCGCAAGATTGACCAGCAGCTGACTCATCTGGCCGGGATCGACGCGTACCCGCCATCCGTCGCTCAGGTCCTCGACCTGAATGGGGGCACCGCGCTGGCGAAACTCCGCTTCGAGCAGGTCGGCACACCTGTGGAGGAGCTCGGCTCCGGGGAGCTCCTCCATCTCGAGTGGGCGCGGACGCGCGTAGGAGAGAAAGTCGGTCACCAGCCCTTCGAGACGGTGGATCTCCTGTTGGGTGACGGCGAACAGGCGCTGTCGTGACGCCTCGTTGACCGGCCGGCCGTCATCCTCCTCCAGCATCTGCATATTCAAGTTGAGGGAGTTGAGGGGGTTCCGGATCTCGTGCGCGAGGCCCGACGCGAGGGTGCCGATGTACGCCATCCTCTCGGCCTCGGCCGCCTGCTCTTCGAGCCCGCGGCTCCTACGCCATAGCCACCAGATCGTGAGGTAGCCGAGGATGAGTACGACCAGGGTGACGGCTCCGAGCGTCGCGGTCTGCTTGGTGAGCTCGCCACGCAGCACCTCGACTCTGCCCTCGAGCTCGACCCGACTGATGCCCACGTGCAGCATGCCGAGATTGCCGATCGGGATCTCCATGTCGTAGTTGACCGTCTCACTGTGTTCGACGGTGCTGGTCTCGATGCGGCGCGGCATCTCGGGGGCCTCGATGCCCGCTGTATCGACGGGCCCTTCGGGCGGATCGAAACGCTGACCCCGAGTGCGGAAGACGAGGTGGCCCTCGGTGTTCCGGATCTCGATGTCTTGGATGATCTCGCGCTTCTGGAGGATCGTATCGATGAACGTACGTTTCTCGCGTTCGACGGCGATCAGCGTGTAGAGGTCTTCCCCATCTTCGGCCAGCTGCTCGGCCACCTCCTCAGCCTCGCGACGTGTCTCGAGCAGAATGCGATCCACCTCCCGCTTCGAGAGCGAGCGGAAGATCAGCCAGCCGAACAGCCCGAGATCTACCAGGACGAAGACCCCCAGGACGATCGAGGCGATCACCAGGCGTCGACGGCCGGACGAGCGGGGGGAGCCGCCCTTAGCCATGGTTCGAGGATAGCATTCGCCTCACACATGGCCGGGTTCGTTCTGCGGCGTCTGGGCGGGGCTCTGATCTCCATCTGGCTCGTCCTCACCGTCACCTTCGGCGTCCTCCACCTCGCGCCGGGAGGACCGGGTGCGGTCTATCTCGACCCGCGGGTGCCGGCCGAGTACGCCGAGGAGCTCGAGGCGGCCTACGGCTTGGATCGCCCGCTGGCGACCCGCTACGTCTCGTGGCTCACAGCGGTGGTGCTCGACGGCGACTGGGGTGTCTCGCCATCAGCCAAGCGACCGGTGTCGGAGCTCATCGCGCGGTACGCGCCGCCGACCCTGCTCCTCGGCGCCGCCGCTCTCCTCGTTCAGTTCTCGCTGGGCTTGCTGCTCGGCGTCACCGCCGCGCGACACGTCGGGCGCCTACCGGATCATCTGATCCGCGCCGGCTCGGTGCTCCTCTACTCCCTTCCCGCCTTCTGGCTGGGATTGATGGCGATTCTCGTCTCGAGCCACTGGCTACCGCTCTTCCCGCCGGGGCACTCCCATTCGGTTGGCGCCGCCGAACTCGGTGTCGTCGCGGGTGCCTTGGATCGACTCCACCATCTAGCGCTGCCGGCACTCGTCCTTGGAGTCGCCTCGCTCGGCGGCGTGGTGCGCCTTCTTCGCGGAAATCTCGTCGAGGTGCTGCAGCAGGACTACGTGCGCACCGCGCGCTCGAAGGGCCTGAGCGAACGCGGCGTCGTCTGGGTGCACGCACTCCGCAACGCGGTCGCACCGCTCGCCCAACTGCTGGGCCTCACCCTGCCGCTGCTCGTGAGCGGCGCGGTCGTGGTCGAGCAGGTCTTCTCGTGGCCGGGGATGGGGCGACTGATGTGGCAGGCGATCGGCGCTCGCGACTACCCCGTGATGCTGGCCGTCACCGCCGTCGCCAGCCTGGCTGTCGTCGTCGGCAGTCTGGTTGCCGACCTTCTGCAGGCCGCGGCCGACCCGCGGGTGCGCTTGGAGAAGGCCCCGTGAACGGCGATCGAAGACTACTGATCTGGGGTGGAGGGATGCTGATCGCACTCCTGGCACTCGCCCTCGCGGCTCCCCTGCTCGCGCCGGCGAATCCGATCGAGCCGCTCGACCCGGTGGCCGGCCGCCATCTGGCTCCGGGCAGCCAGCGCATCGAAGTACGGCTCGCCGACGGCTCTTCGATCCTCGCAGAGCGCGCACGCACGGTGGACCGGGGCCTCGAGATCGAACGGCTGGGTGAGACACGACAACTCGCATCCGAAGACCTCGCGTCTCCCGTGCCCTCAGAGGCGCTCCGGAAACGCTACTTCCTCTTCGGCACCGACCGGTTCGGACGCGATCTGACCAGCCGGCTCCTGGTGGGCGGCCGCACCTCGCTGGCGATCGCGCTCGTGGCGACCGCGCTGGCCCTGACGCTCGGCCTGATGGTCGGCGCGATCGCCGGCACGGCGGGCGCGGCGGTCGACGCAGCTCTCATGCGACTCACCGACGCGCTCTTGGCCTTCCCAAATCTGTTGATCGCCATCGCGCTCGTCAGCCTCCTCGATGCTGGGGCGGCGACCATCGTCGTGGTGCTCGGGGCGACCGGCTGGATGGCCACCGCCCGTCTCACCCGGGCCGAGCTACTGGGCCTCCGTGAGCGCGAGTTTGTGCTCGCCGCAGGCGCGATCGGACAGACACCGACGCGCGTCCTCTGGCGACATCTCTTGCCCAACGCGTTGACTCCGGTGATCGCTCACACCGCCCTGCGGATTGGCGACCTCATCCTGGTCGAGGCGAGCCTTTCGTTCCTCGGACTCGGCGTCGCGCCCCCTCATCCAACCTGGGGAAACATGATCGCCGACGGGCGAGACGCGCTGACCACCGCCTGGTGGGTGGCGACGCTCCCCGGCCTGGCCATCGCCGTCACCGTCATCTCGTTCCACCTGCTCGGCGACGGCCTCCGCGCCCGGCTCGACCCACGCTCGCGATAGCGTCCCGCCCATGCTGACCGAGGACTTCGATTTCCCGCTGCCGCCAGAGCGGATCGCCGACTACCCGGCGCCGCGCGGCGAGAGTCGACTCTTCTGTCCCGACGAGCCCTCACCGCACCGCACGGTCGCCGACCTACCCGACTTCCTCGAGGCCGGCGATCTTCTGGTGGTCAACAACACCAAGGTCTTACCCGCCCGCCTGTTCGGCACCCGTTCGACCGGCGGCGCCATCGAGCTGCTGCTCGCGGACAAGCTGTCGCAAACCGAGTGGCACTGCCTCGCGCGACCGGGCAAGCGCGCGCGTCCGGGAACCCGCATCGAGTTCGAAGTTGGCCTCGAGGCCGAAGTACTCGCGCGCGAGCGGAACGGTTTGCGCATTCGCTTCTCCGAAGAGGTCGAGCCGTCTCTCGAAACGATCGGCCACATTCCGCTACCGCCCTACATCAAGCGACCCGACGAGCCGAGCGATCGGGAGAGCTACCAGACGGTCTACGCCCGCCACTCCGGCTCGATCGCGGCACCCACGGCCGGCCTTCACTTCACCCGCGAGATACTCGACCGGATCGAAAGCCGGGGTGTGGCGATCGCCGAGGTGACGCTGACGGTGGGCCTCGGCACCTTCAAACCGGTCACCGCGGAGCTGGTCCACGAACACGTCATGGAGCGCGAGCGTTACGAGATTCCGGCGGCGGCCGCGGACGCGCTGCGAAAAACCCGCGAGCGCGGCGGACGCGTGATCGCCGTCGGCACAACCGTCGTGCGCACGCTCGAGGCCGCGGCCCTCGAGAGCGGTGAGCTACCGCAGGCCGGGACCGGCTCGACCGACCTGTTCATCTCTCCGGGCTTCCGCTTTCGGACCGTCGACGCGCTGATGACCAACTTCCACCTACCGAAATCAACTCTACTGATGCTGGTCTGCGCCTTCTCGGGACGCGAACGGGTTCTCGACGCCTACCGAAGAGCGATCGAAGCCGAGTACCGCTTCTACTCCTACGGCGACGCGATGTGGCTCGAGCGTCGCCCGGCGTGTTAGCTCACTTCTCTCACTCCGCGCGACCTGCGCGACCCGACTCAGTCGCGATCTCGCGGTTCGCCCAACATGCGCCGGAAGCTGACCGGCACCATGAAGAAGACAACGTAGATGCCGAGCGCGTAGATCGGCGCGAGGGGCACGCGCGACTGGCTGGCATAAGCGCTCAAGCCGTGGGTCAAGAAGAGCAGCCCCGGGGGACCAAACAGGTAGACGAACAGGGTTCGTGACCTGCGACTCCGTGGCACCTTGGCGGTCCGCTGAACGTAGACGTTGCCACTCAACCAGCCGCCGAAGACGGCGAGGCCGTAGAGGTGGTAGAGATTGAGAGGCAGCGGGCTGTCGAGCGAGCGCCCGACGGCAAACACCACGAGCGCCAACAGCCAGCAAAGGGTGAAGAAACCGAAGAGGAGCGGCTCGAGACGCATGCTGACGCCGACAGGTTTGCCCGGCTAGGAGGCTTCTCCCTCGGTGAAGGCCTGGTACTCCTCGGCGCTCATCAGCCCTTCGGGAGGTCCGTCACTGGCGAGCTTCATTTTGACGAGCCAACCCGCGCCGTGGGGATCGCTGTTGGCCACTTCGGGCTCCGACTCGAGCTTCTCGTTGACCTCGACGATCTGGCCGGCCACCGGAGTGTAGAGCTCGGCAACGGCCTTGACCGATTCGATCGTCCCGATCTCCTCGCCGGCGTCGTAGTCCTGGCCCGCCTCCGGGAGTTCCACGAAGACGACCTCACCGAGCTCGTCCTGGGCGAAGTGCGTAATGCCGAGAGTGCAGACGTCACCGTCGATCTGAATCCACTCGTGCTCCTTCGAGTACAGCCTGTCGCTCGGATACATCAGTCTCCTCTTCTCTGGCGGGCCCCTACTCGGGACGCCGGTAGAACGGCAACTCCACCACCCGTGCGGCGAGGCGCCGTTTGCGCACCTGAATCTCGATCTCCGTTCCCGGTTCGGCACTCGCAACCGGCAGGAAGGTCATTCCGATCGCCTTCTCCAGCGTCGGACTCCAAACACCGCTGGTCACGGTCGCAACTTGGTCCCCATCGACGAGCACCTCGTGCCCCTCTCGCGCGATGCCACGGTCGACGACCTCGAAACCGCAGAGCTGGCGCTCGAGGCCATTGAGCTTCTGGCCCTCCAGCACGTCGCGTCCGAGATAGTCGCCTTTCTTGAACTTCACCACCCACCCGAGGCCGGCCTCGAGTGGGGTGATCTGCTCCGTCAGCTCATGGCCGTAGAGCGCCATCGCCGCCTCCAGCCGGAGCGTGTCGCGCGCTCCGAGTCCGGCCGGCTGCAGGCCCTCGCCGACGCCCGCCGCAAGCACCGCCTCCCAGACCGCCTCGGCCTGGTCGGCGACGACGTAGAGCTCGAATCCGTCTTCGCCGGTGTACCCAGTTCGGGAAATCAACGCCGGCGCTCCGAGGAGATGTCCCTCGAGGAAGCCGTAGTAGCGGAGCTCGCGAATCGGGTCCGAAGTCAGCTGAGCGACGATGTCTTCGGCCTTCGGCCCCTGGACCGCCAGCAGCGCAAAGGCCTCCGAGACGTCCTCCAGCTCGACGCCCAGCCCCGCCCGCTCGGACAGCACCGCGAAGTCTCTCTCGCGATTGGCGGCGTTCACTACGAGCAGAAACTCGTTCTCTCCGCGCCGGTAGATGAGCACGTCGTCGACATAGGTCCCCTGCTCGGTCATGAGGCCGCTGTAGTGAGCGCGACCGACCCTCAAGCGGGCGACGTTGTTCGGTGTATTGCGCTGGAGGAATCGCTCGGCGTCGGCGCCGAAGACGCGGAACTCGCCCATATGCGAGACGTCGAATACGCCCGCGGCCTTGCGCACCGCATGGTGCTCATCGATCACTCCGGCGTACTGGACCGGCATCTCCCAGCCGGCGAACCCAACCATCCGACCCCCCGCGCGCACGTGGGATGCGTAAAGCGGTGTCCGGCGCAGGGCCCCCTCTTCAGAGCTCAACGGTGCGTCTCCTTGATCGGTTCGATACGACTCGGTGCTTCGCGAAGAACTGACTCTATACCAAGCGTTGCGGACCCTGAAACCGGCGCTAAGTCACTCGCCTCCAACCACTTGCGTCGACTCTGATCGAGCGCCGCTGTGGAAAAGCGCCGGTCAGGGCCGAGCGACCCGTTGAGTCGCCGAACACCAAGAAGCTCGTAAAGCACTACTGGTCAGTCACTTAGATGAGATGCACAAGAAATTGTTCAACTCGCGGTCGGTCGACTCGAGCGATCGCGGCCCCCGCAGAACGCGGCGGTTTTCCACAGGCTTTTCCACAGCTTGCTACACAAATCGCCCGTGCTAAGCTCCGCCGTCCTATGTCCAGGGAGCTCATCCTTGTCGTCGAGGACGAGAGTGACATCGCCGAGATCCTCGAGTACAACCTCGGCAAAGAAGGGTTCGAGGTCGAGGTGGAGTCGCGAGGGGATCGCGCCCTCGAACGCATTCGCCGAACAGCACCCGATCTGGTGCTCTTGGACCTGATGCTGCCCGGACTCGACGGTCTCGAGCTCACTCGGATCCTGAAGCGGGATGAGCGCACCGCAGAGGTGCCAGTCATCATGCTGACCGCCAAGGGTGAGGAGGTCGACCGAATCGTCGGGCTCGAGCTCGGCGCCGACGACTACCTGCCCAAGCCTTTCAGTCCGCGCGAGGTCGTCCTGCGCGTCAAAGCGGTGCTCCGCCGCCTCGAAGGCGCTCGTGAAGGAGCGGCCAGCCTCGAAACGGGAGAGCTCCGGCTGGACGTGCCGGGACACCGACTGCTGGTCGCGGATCAGGAGGTCGCCCTGACCGCTACCGAGTTTCGACTCATGAAGGTCCTGATGGGCCGTCGCGGACGGGTGCAGACGCGCGCTCGACTTCTGACCGACGTCTGGGGCTACGCGGAGGACGTCGACAGCCGCACCGTCGACACCCACATCCGGCGACTGCGCCGGAAGCTCGGGACAGAGGCTGAGCGCATCGAGACCGTGATCGGTGTCGGCTACCGCCTGCGGGCCTGAGGCATGGTCGGAGAGTCGGGTCGGAACGTGCTGTTGCCACTGCTGGTGGCGGCGGCGGTCGGCACGATCTCGGCCTGGCTGATCGTCGGCCCACCCATCGGCGCGCTTGCCGGGCCGCTCGGGATCGCGATGGGGCTCGCCGGCCTCGCGGGAGGCGGCAGCGCGTGGTGGCTCGAACGGCGGCGCGCCCGGCGGCGCGACGACCCGCTGGAGGACGCACTGGGAGAGCTTTCGAGGCTCGCCGAAGGCGACTCCAAACCAGCAGTACCAGAACCTCGACAGCCCTCGGCTCGGCTGAGCGTCCTGACCCAGCAGCTCGGCGCCAAGCTCGACCACCTCGAAGAGGACGGCGAGCACCTGCGGACGGTCCTCAACAGCTTGTCGGAGGGTGTCCTCGTCGTCGACGCCGAGGGCCGCACAGCGATCGTGAACCAATCGTGGCGCCGGCTCTTCGGCGTCACCGGGGAGGTAGAGGGCCGGTCAGTCCTCGAGGTGACCCGCCAGACGGCACTCGACCGGCTCATCGCCACGACTCTCGACCAGGGTGCCGGTCAGCAGGCTGAACTCGAGGTGACGCACGGGCGACGCCGAACGGTCGTGCTCACCAGCTCCCCTCTGACCGACGGCGCCGGCGTCGTCGTCTGGGCGAACGACCTGACGCCGTTCCTACACGCGGGCGAGGTGAGACGCGACTTCGTCGCGAACGTCTCCCACGAGCTGAAGACACCGCTGTCCGCGATCCGCGGCTTCGCCGAAACTCTGAGCGATGGCGCGCTCGACGACCGCGTCGCCTCCGAGCGGTTCCTGGATCGAATCCTCAAGCAGTGCAGCCGACTCGAGGCCCTGCTCTCGGATCTACTTACCCTCTCTCGCCTCGAGCACCCGACCGCGAGCACAGGATGGGTCGACGTCGACATGCGGGCAGTTGTCTCGGAGGCGATCGACCTCACGAGCGAGGCCCTCGTCGATCGAGGGTTGCGCCTCGATGTCGACCTCCAACCGGTGCCCCACTTCCCGGGTGATACCGAGGCGATCGTCCGGCTGTCTCTCAACCTTCTCGAAAACGCGATCAAGTACAACCAGCCCGAGGGTAGGGTCGCAGTGCGGCTCGCTGCCGAGGGGGACCTGATCGTGTTGGAGGTCGCCGACACCGGAATCGGCATCTCAGCCGACGCCATCGCCCGCCTCTTCGAACGCTTCTATCGTGTCGACAAGGGACGGTCGCGTGACGAAGGTGGAACCGGCCTTGGACTGGCAATCGTCAAGCACGCGGCGCAGCTTCACGGCGGGCGGGTCGAGGTCGAGAGCGATCTCGGCAGGGGTTCGACCTTTCGTGTGGAACTGCCGATCGTTCGGACCCCGTGAGGCTCCAGGCGAAGACAGACCCGTCACGGAGGTGTTGCAGAGCTGTAACTCGCGGCAGCGGGCCGCCGCACTAGTGTGGCTCCCGCAGCGTGAGGTCGCTGACGCAAACGAATCTCGAACGGTCTGATTCCCAGTGAGAAGGAGGTAGCCATGTCCCCCCAAGTCCGTCGCGCCGCGATCAGAGCGGTGTACGCGTCGATCCTTCTGGTCGGCGCTCCCGGCGCCTACGCAGAGGATGCGGAGGAGAAGACAGAGAGCGAGTGGGTCACGAAGTGGAGCAACGGCTTCAAGGTCGAGAAGGGGAGTGAGTTCAAGCTCAAGTTCGGCGGCCGGGTCATGGCCGACTACACGTTCGCCAGCGCGGACGACGCGATCGAGACCTCCTACGGCGCTGAAGAGTTCGAAAACGGGTTCGAGTTCCGGCGGGCACGCCTGTTCATGGAGGGGACGATCTACGAACGCATCAAGTTCAAGGCCCAGTACGACTTCACCGGCGACCCCGACTTCAAGGACGTCTACATCGGCCTGCTTCACGACTTTGGTGAGGTTCGCTTCGGCCACTTCAAGGAGTACTTCAGCTTCGAGGAGACGACCAGCTCGAAGTACCTCCCGTTCTTGGAACGGTCCCTGCCCGTCGCCGCCTTCTCTCCTTCGCGCAACTCCGGAGTCGGCGTACACGGCAAGCGCGGCGACACCTTCAACTGGGGGGTTGGCGCTTTCTACGACGCGGACGACTTCGGAGTCAGCACCGACGAGGACAACGTGAACCTGACCGGACGGGTCGGGTTCCGCCCGATCTATCGCGACAAGGGGGAACGGTTGCTCCACCTCGGGCTCTCGGTCAATCACCGTGATCGTGACAACAGCATCCGTTTTCGATCGCGGCCCGAGGCTCACCTGACGACACGCCTCGTCGACACCGGCACCTTCGCCGCCGACAGCGCGACGATCCTCGGTCTCGAGGCCGTCGGCATGCACGATCGCCTCTGGTGGGCGGCTGAGTACATCCGGTCCGACGTCGACTCGTTCATCGGCGACGACCCGACCTTCTCGGGCGCCTACGTCCAAGCCGGGTACTTCCTGACTCAGGACCGTCGTAGGTTCAAGACCTCAACCGCCGCTTTCGACCGGGTGAAACCCAACCGCAACTGGACAAACGACGGCGGCAGAGGCGCCTGGGAGATCGCCGCCCGGTTCTCGAGCCTCGATCTGAGCGACGGCAGGATCGAGGGCCTCGAACAGGAGGACTTCACGCTGGCGCTCAACTGGTACCCAAATCCGGCCACCCGGCTGATGATCAACTTCGTCAACGCGGACGTGGAAGGCGTGGGCGAGGCCCAGTACGCGCTGATCCGCTGGCAGGTCGACTTCTAGCCTTCGAGGCGTCGCCGTGACACCGCCGGCGTCATCTGATCGCAACGATTCGGAAGCCTCTCGATTTGGTGGCGCGACGGCAACCGGCCGGCGTCGCGCGCCAGCTCTCATCTGTTCAGGAGGGAGGGGCCGGCGGCCTGCAAGCCTTTCCCTCCTGTTCTCATCAGAACGGTAAACTGTATGGACAGAATCCAAGAAAACTCCATGGAACGGCTCATCGATCAAGACCTCGGCCAGGTTCGGCAGGACCTCCTCCGTATGGGGGCCGAGGTCGAGGACATGCTCGTCACGGCGATGCGGGCTCTACTCGAGCGCGACTCGGACGCGGCGGCGGGCTTCCCGGAGCGAGACCACCTCGTCGACGATCTGGAGAAGCAGATCGACGAGCGGTGCTATCTGATCATGGCGCGGCAGCAGCCGACCGCCGGCGATCTGCGCTTCCTGATCACGGTCACGCGGATCATCCACGAACTCGAGAGGGTCGGCGACTCGGCCAAGAACATCGCCAAGAGCGCCCTCGCCCTCAATCAGGAGCCGCCGCTCAAGCCCTTCGTCGAAATTCCCCGCATGAGCGAGATCACGTGCGGCATGCTTCGAGACGGCCTCGACTCCTTCACTGACCGACAGGCCGATCTCGCTCGAGACGTCTGTCAGCGGGACAACGAGGTCGACGATCTGTGGAGACACGTGTTCGGCGAGCTCCAAGAGTTCATGGTCAGCGACCCGAACGCCGTCGCACGCGCGCTACGCATTCTCTTCGTCGCGCACAACCTCGAACGAATTGCCGACCACGCCACCAACATCGGGGAGAGCGTCGTCTACTACCTCGAGGCGCGCGACATTCGACACACCCCCGAAGGCACGGGCGCATAGTCCCCTTCCAGGTGTGACGCCGCTGTCACACACCGGCCCCGCGAACGACACGCGGCGTTGAGAGGGTGACTGGGTAGTCGACGGTGGCCCGGTGAGCGGCGAGTGTCGCGACCGCGAGGAGCCCTTCCAGGACTGCCGTTCTTCGTCGGGAGAGCCATTCTGTTACAAGTCCGTCACGTCGAAGAGACCGATAGGTCCAGTAGGCTCGAACACGGTCGGACCGGTGCAACCCAGCGCTCTCCAACCCTCTCTACCAGCTAGCGCCTAGAAGGAGTACTCATGAAGAAGAACCTCGTGCTGGGATGCCTTGCGTGGACCCTCTTAGCCGCCGGTGGCGCTCACGCTCAACGCGACCAGATTCGCATCGTCGGCTCCTCGACGGTCTATCCGTTCTCCACCAAGGTGGCCGAGCAGTTTGGCCGCACGAGCCGCTTCAAGACCCCCGTGGTCGAGAGCACCGGCTCGGGGGGCGGCATCAAACTCTTCTGCGCCGGCGTCGGCGTCGAGCACCCGGACCTCGTGAACGCCTCGCGCGCCATCAAGAGCTCCGAGGTCACGCAGTGCCATGGCAACGGCGTCACCGAAATCACCGAGGTCAAGATCGGCTACGACGGCATCGTGATCGCCAACTCACGCCGCACCGAGCAGCTCCAGATCACGCTCTCCGACCTCTGGCTGGCGCTCGCCAAGGAGGTTCCCGCGGGCGAGGGTCGCCTGCAGCCGAACCCACACAAGACTTGGAGCGACGTCAACCCAGACCTGCCGAACACGCCGATCGAGGTCCTCGGCCCGCCCCCCACCTCCGGCACGCGCGACGCCTTCGTCGAGCTCGCGATGGAGGGCGGCTGCAAGGCTGTCGACTGGATCAAAGCTCTCAAGAGCACCGACTCCGGTCGGTACAAGGCGGTCTGTCACACGATCCGCGAAGACGGCGCCTTCGTCGAGGCCGGTGAGAACGACAATCTGATCGTCCAGAAGCTCGAAGCAAACCCCGCCGCATTCGGCGTCTTCGGCTTCAGCTTCCTCGACCAGAACTCCGACAAGCTGCGAGGTAGCTTCGTCAACGGCGTCGAGCCGACCTTCGAGAACATCGCGGACGGCAAGTACCCCGTTTCGCGCCCGCTCTACTTCTACGTCAAGGGCGCGCACGTCGGCGTCATCCCTGGGATGACCGAGTACCTGAGCGAGTTCACCGCGGATCGCGCTTGGGGCGAAGACGGCTACCTCGCCGACGCCGGCCTCATTCCAATGCCGACCGAAGAGCGCAACCAGGTCGCCGCCGACGTGCGCGGCGGTGCCAACAACGTTTCACCGTAGTTCAGAGGACTCGCCGGCGGCCTGAACGCCGGCGAGTCGCCTCCTTGCACTCCATGCGAGCTTCCGAGCCCAGACCTTGAATGTCCTGATCCTGCTCGCGGTCCTGTTCGCACTGTCGGCGGCCGGCTACCAGCTCGGGCGACGGCGAGCTCTCAGCCTCGTCGAGCACCCGAAGCAGCTGAGCTCCCTTCCCGGCTACTACGGGTCCTGGGTCCTCCTCTGGTGCCTGCTCCCCGCCCTCCTCGTACTCGGCGCCTGGTTGGCGCTCGAGGGAACCATCGTCGACTCGATGCTCGTGGGCGGCCTACCGAGCGACGTCCACGAGCTTCCCGAAGAGCGGATCGGGCTCTTCCTCAACGACGCAAAGAACCTCGCGACCGGCAACATCGTCAGCCGCGAGGTCGACGACGTCCTGCAGGCCACCTCCGATCACTACACCCGACTGACGAGGGCAAGTCGCGCGGCCCGCGCCTTCGTGCTCATCCTCTTGCCGGTGGTGGGCGCCCTCATCGCGTATCGCTTCATCTCGGTTCGGCTGAAGGCCATGCAGCGCGTCGAGACCGCCTTCAAAGGGATCCTCCTGGTCGGCTCGACCATTGCCGTCTTCACCACCGTCGGCATCGTCCTCTCGCTACTCTTCGAGTCGATTCGCTTCTTTCAAGCGGTACCGGTGACGGACTTCCTCTTCGGTCTCGACTGGAGTCCGCAGACCGCGCTTCGTGAAGATCAGGTCGGTAGCTCGGGCTCCTTTGGCGCCGTTCCGCTCTTTGCCGGCACGCTTCTGATCAGTGCCATTGCAATGTCGGTGGCCGTGCCGGTCGGTCTCCTGGCGGCGATCTACCTCTCCGAATACGCGAGCCGGCGCGTCCGCACGGTCGCCAAGCCGCTGCTCGAGATCCTGGCGGGCGTCCCCACCGTCGTCTACGGCTTCTTCGCGGCTCTGACCGTCGCTCCGATCGTCCGTTCCCTGGGCGAGCAGATCGGACTTGGCGTCTCTTCCGAGAGCGCCCTCATTGCCGGTGGCGTGATGGGAATCATGATCATCCCGTTCGTCTCTTCCATCTCGGACGACGTCATCACCGCCGTTCCCCAAGGACTTCGGGAGGCGTCCTACGGTCTCGGGGCGACGCAGTCCGAGACGATCAAGAGGGTCATCTTCCCAGCGGCCCTTCCGGGCATCGTCGGCGGCATCCTTCTGGCGGTCTCCCGCGCGGTCGGCGAGACCATGATCGTCGTCATGGCGGCCGGCCTCTCGGCAAAGCTCACCGTCAACCCACTCGACGCGGTCACCACAGTGACCGTCCAGATCGTGACGCTCTTGATCGGCGACCTCGAGTTCGACAGCCCGAAGACGCTCTCCGCCTTCGCGCTCGGGCTCGTGCTGTTCGTGGTCA
Organism: Candidatus Multivoradales bacterium; assembly: GCA_965212505.1. Lineage (GTDB taxonomy): Bacteria > Acidobacteriota > Thermoanaerobaculia > Multivoradales > JAHEKO01 > JAHEKO01. The sequence continues at coordinate 879,503 of OZ243123.1, read as the reverse complement.
CGCTGGCACTCAACGTGATCGCGCTGCACGTGGTGCGCCGGTATCGGGAGCAGTACGAGTGAGCACCATGACCCCCCATCCGAAGCTCACGACCGAGGCGGTAAGCGCTCGGCTCGAGAGCCGCTACCGATCCGAGCAGCGCTTCCGACTCGCTTGTATTTCGGCGGTCCTGGTCGCGGTTGCCTTCCTCGCCTTCCTCTTCATCAGCCTGGTCAGCAGCGGCCACTCCGCATTTCGCCAAACGCACATCGCGCTCGAGATCGACTTCGATCCGGCCATCATCGATCCCGCGGGCAACCGCGACTCCGAAGAGATGGCGCGCGCCAACTACAACTCGCTGGTGCGCAACGCCCTCCTCCAGATCTTCCCCGACGTCACGAGCAGGAGCGCCAAGCGGGAGCTCTACGGCCTGGTCAGCAACGGCGCCGCCTTTGACCTGCAGAACATGGTGACCGCCGACCCCGGACTGATCGGCGACACCCGGCGGCTCTGGCTGCTCTCCGCCGACGACGCGGACATGCTGATCAAGGGCTACATTCCCCGAGACGTCCCCGAGACCGAGCGGCGGGTTTCCAACGCGCAGATCGGCTGGCTCGACGCGCTGGCCGCACAGGGGCGCGTGGAGCGGCACTTCCACAAGCGCTTCTTCACTTCAGGCGATTCGCGCGAACCGGAGATGGCCGGAATCTGGGGTGCTGTGAAGGGCTCCTTCTACACGATGTTCGTGACGCTCGTCCTGTCGTTTCCACTGGGTGTCGCGACGGCCGTCTACCTCGAGGAGTTCGCGCCCAAGAACCGACTCACCGACCTGATCGAGGTCAACATCAACAATCTGGCCGCGGTTCCGTCGATCGTCTTCGGTCTGCTCGGCCTCGCGGTCTTTCTGAACTTCTTCCATCTACCCCGTTCAGCGCCCTTGGTCGGCGGCATCGTTCTGAGCCTGATGACCCTGCCCCGGATCATCATCCCGGCACGAGCGGCGCTCACCGCCGTGCCGCCGTCGATTCGCGAGGCCGCCTACGGCCTCGGGGCCTCGCCCATGCAGGTGATCTTTCACCACGTGCTGCCGCTCGCGCTACCCGGCATCCTGACCGGAACGATCATCGGCATGTCGCAGGCGCTCGGAGAGTCCGCGCCGCTCCTGATGATCGGCATGGTCGCCTTCATCGTCGACGTGCCGCAGGGGATCGTCGATCCCTCCACGGTGTTGCCGGTACAGGTCTATTTGTGGGCGGACAGCCCTGAGCGGGCGTTTGTCGAGAAGACGTCGGCGGCCATCCTCGTGTTGCTCGGCTTTCTGATCGCCATGAACTTGACCGCGGTTGTCCTCCGTCGAAAGACGGAACGCCGCTGGTGAGAGAATTGGAGACCTTCTGATGTCGGAACCGTCACCGCAGACACCCCTAGAAGCGCCGGCACCCACGACCGGGCGCCCACCGGGCGAAGACGCGCTCGATCCGGGGATCCACGATCCGATCCTGGAGATCGAGGACCTCACTCTCCACTACGCCGAAAAGCAGGCGCTGAGCGGCATCTCGATGAAGATCCCCCGCAAGGAGATCACCGCCTTCATCGGTCCCTCCGGCTGTGGCAAGTCGACGCTTCTGCGCTGCCTGAACCGGCTCAACGACCTGATCCCGATCGCCCGCGTCAAAGGCGACGTCCGGCTCGAAGGGCAGAGCATTCTCGGCGCCGACACCGACGTCAACCTGCTTCGCAAGCGCATCGGCATGGTCTTTCAGAAGTCGAATCCGTTCCCGAAGTCGATCTACGAGAACATCGCCTACGGCTGCCGTATCCAGGGTATTCGCGCCAAGAGCGAGCTCGACGAGATCGTCGAACAGAGCCTACAGAGAGCGGCGCTCTGGGACGAGGTGAAAGACCGGCTCGACGACGTGGCCACCGGCCTCTCCGGAGGCCAGCAACAGCGCCTGTGCATCGCGCGGGCGATCGCGACCGAACCCGAGGTGCTCCTCTTCGACGAGCCCTGTTCGGCTCTCGACCCAATCGCCACGGCGAAGATCGAAGAGCTGATGCGGGACCTGCGCGAGCAGTACACCCAGGTGATCGTGACCCACAATATGCAGCAGGCGTCACGAATCTCCGACTACACCGCTTTCATGTATCTGGGCGACCTGATCGAGTACGGGGTGACCGACGAGCTGTTCATCAAGCCGCTCCGACAGGAGACCGAGGACTACATCACCGGCCGATTCGGTTGATCGCCGGCATCGGACGGAGAGGAGAGAGTGATGACCATCAGCGACGGCGCCAGCATTCTCGTCTTGTGTACCGGAAACTCGGCCCGCAGCCAAATGGCGGCGGCGTTCCTCGAGCAGTACCTCGGCGACCGATTCGCGATCTTCAGCGCCGGCACCGAGCCGGTAGCCGCGATTCACCCTCTGGCGATCGAAGCGATGCGCGCCAAAGGCTTCGAGCTCACCGGTCAACCGAAGGACGCTCGCGAGTTTTTCGAGTCGCTCTCACCTCGCTACGCCATCACCGTCTGCGACGGCGCCGCCGAGACCTGTCCGGTGTGGCCGGGACCGACGGAGCGTCTGCACTGGCCCTTCGAAGATCCGGCGGCGGCCGAGGGCAGTGACGAGGAGAGGCTCACCAAGTTCCGCGAGGTGCGCGACCAGATCGAGGAGAAGATTCGATCGTGGTCTGCGGAGCTGCCGAGCGTCGACGCCCGCACCTAGTCGCCGCCCCGGCTCCGCCGACGCCTCGCCTTTGCGCTAGGCTCTCGCCATGCGCTCCGGCAAGCTCATCGTCGCCCTTCTCCTCGCCGGCTCCGCGCTCCTCGCGCAAGACGAGGAGCCCACGGTCGAGCACGCGATTCCGTTCTACGAGTACGATCCGCCCTCGACGTTGAAGGTGCCCGAGAACCCGGTAAAACGGGCCCGCTACCCCTTCATCGACGTCCACAACCATCAGTTCCAGATGGCGGACCAGGATCTCGCGCCCGTCGTTGCGGCGATGGACGAGCTGAACATGGGGGTGATGGTCAACCTGAGCGGTCGAGGTTTCCGACGCGTCGAGGGCCCGGACGGCACGCCTCGCTTCGCACTCCAAGAGCCCGACTATCTCGGCCGCGTCATCGACAACGGGGCTGGCGCGGCACCCGGCCGCTTCGTCGTCTTCACCAACATCGACTTCCACGGAATCGACGAACCTGGCTGGGGCGAGCGCACCGCGGCGGGTGTGGCGCGAGATGTCGAGAACGGAGCTCAGGGCCTCAAGATCTACAAGAGCCTCGGGATGGATGCCCGAGACGCCGCCGGCGAGCGCATTGCGGTCGACGACCCGCGCATCGACCCAGTATGGGCTAAGTGCGGCGAGCTCGGCATCCCGGTGCTCATCCACTCGGCCGACCCGGCCCAGTTCTGGCTCGCGAAGGACGGCCAGAATGAGCGCCTCTACGAGCTGATCGAGCGGCCCGGCCGGATCCGGCCGCCCGAGAGCAACCCGCCCTGGGAACAGATCATCGCCGAGCAGCACAACGTCTTCCGCAAGCACCCGGAGACCATCTTCATCAACGCCCACCTCGGCTGGATGGGCAACGATCTCGATCGACTGGGGCGGCTGCTCGACGAAATGCCCAACGTCTACACCGAGATCGGCGCGGTGCTGGCCGAGCTCGGCCGCCAGCCCCGGCACGCCCGGCAGTGGTTCATCCGCCACCAAGACCGCATTCTTTTCGGCAAGGACGCCTGGGCGCCGGACGAGTACCACGTCTACTTCCGTGTCCTCGAGACCGCAGACGAGTACTTCGACTACTACCGGCTCCGGCACGCCTTCTGGAAGATCTACGGCCTCGACCTGCCCGACGAGGTGTTGCGTAAGGTCTACTACCGCAACGCCTTACGGATCATCCCGGGGATCGATGCCGGGCTCTTCCCCCAATAGCGCGAGGGCGCGTCAGGCGGCGATGGAGTGGGCCTGTAACCTTCTCTCCCGATACCGGTCTTTATGGCTGTGAGCGGGAGGCGGACGGGGAAGACGAACCGTGAGTGACCCGACGGATCAGCAGCTCATGCTGCAAGTCAAGGATGGAGACGTGAGTCTCCTGGCGGAGCTATTCGAGCGCCACCACAAGCGGATCTACCACTTCTGTTACCGCATGATCGGCAACCAAGCGACAAGTCAAGACATGGTGCAAGACGTCTTCATGCGCATTCTCAAGTACCGAGAGACCTTCCGAGCCGATTCGAACTTCGTTCCCTGGATGTATCGCATGGCGAGAAACGCTTGCATCGACCACTTCCGAAAGAGCGGACGATCGCCCATCGCGACCGACGAGTTACCCGACGTGCCCAGTGACGGCCCGAGCGCAGTCGACGAGCTCGAACTGGGCGAAGACGTCGGGCGGCTTCGTCGGGCGCTCCTCCGCTTGCCGACGGACAAGCGCGAGGTGCTCATCCTGAGTCGATTCGAGCTACGGCGACACGCCGAGATCGCCGACCTTCTGAACTGTTCGGTCGGCGCGGTCAAGGTGCGGGTGCACCGCGCACTCAAGCAGCTGCGCGAGATCTATTTCGAGCTATCGAGTGAGGCGGCCTCATGAACTGCGAAACCCTACGCGAGCAAGCGATCGACTTCTGGCGCGACGAGCTCGGAGCGTCCGAACGAGAGACGTTCGAACGACATCTCGAGGAGTGTGCCGAGTGCGCGGCCGAACACGAGCGGCTCAGCCTTCTTTGGAATGAACTGGGCGCCCTCGACGATCCGCAGGCCGTACCGGTGCCGAGTGCTCAACTGCGAAGCCGCTTCTACCGCTCCTTGGAGCGCTACCAGGAAGAGCTGGAGCGGCCGCCAGTTTGGAGACGCTGGTGGGACGCCCTGAGCTCGGGCACAACTCTACAGCCGGCCTGGTCGCTTCCGACACTCGTCATGGGCGTGGCTCTGGGAGCGGCGATCATGTGGGCGGTCGGCGCTCGCAACGAGATCGACCGCCTGTCGACCGAGCTCGCCGACTCGCGCCGCGCGGTCAGTCTCTCGCTGCTCTCTCACGAGTCGGCGAGCGAGCGCATCCGCGGCGTCAGTTGGGGCTCGAGGGCCCCCGGCGACGACCGGATCGTCGAGGCGCTGCTCGCATCGGTGCGGAGCGACCCCAACGTCAACGTCCGCCTGGCGGCGCTCGAGGCTCTCGCCCAGCAGATCGATACGCCAAGAGTTCAAGCCGGCCTGGTCGAAACCCTGCCTCGTCAGGAATCTCCTGTCCTTCAAGTTGCGCTCGCCGAGATTCTCAGTGAACGGAACCAGGGCGGTCAGGTGGCGATCGAGGAGCTGCTCGAGCGCCCCGACCTCGACGAGCAGGTTCGAACGCAGATTCAACTCCTCTTGGAGTCGGTCTAGATGAAAAGCCGCCACCTTCTGGCCATCGCCGCGCTGGGCGCCCTAGCAGCACTCCCGGCGCTGGCCGACCCCCCGGTGCGCGCACGTGACAGCGAGGCCCGCACCTTCGAGATCGAAAACCCCGAGGAGACCTTGCTCGTCATCGACAACGTCTTCGGACGCGTTCGGGTAAGCGCCCACGATCGAGATCGCATCGAGGTTCGCATCGACAAAACCATTCGAGCCCGCAGCGAGGCGGCTCTGCTGCGAGCTCGTCGGGACGTCTCACTCGAGATCGCGGAGGAGGCCGGCCTGATCGATTTCTACGTCGACGGCCCCTTCCGCAGCCGAGACCGCCGCGGCTGGAGCGACGTACGCCCCGACCGTGGCTATCGCGTCATCTACGATTTCGAGGTCGTCGTGCCGCGCGGCATCCAGATCCAGGCGAAGACGGTCGACGGCGGAGATCTCGAAGTGTCGGGAGTCGGCGACTTCGAGATCGCCAACGTCAACGGCGGCGTCCGGATGACCCGTATCGACGGCTCCGGATCGGTCAAGACGGTCAACGGCCCGGTCCACGTCGAGTTCACCCACAGCCCGGCCCGCGACTCACACTTCGAAACCATCAACGGCGACGTCGAAGTCTTCTTTCCGCCCGGACTCTCGGCCGACCTTCGACTCGACTCCAAGTTCGGCGAGCTCTGGTCGGAGTTCGAGGTCGCTCCGCTGGCAGCCAAACCTCCGGTCACGACCGTCGAGGGTGGCCGTCGCATCATCCGCACCGATCGGGGCGCCCGAGTGCGCATCGGTTCGGGCGGCCCCCAACTGACGTTCGAAACCCTGAACGGCGACGTGCTGGTTCGTGCTCGAACCGTTGACGCCGACCTTGAGGAGACCCCATGAAGAAGTTCACCTACCCCATCGTCCTGCTCGCGTTCTGTGTGATCGGCTCCGGCGCCCTGCTGGCTCAGCCGCCGCTCCAGCGCATGGCCGTCCCGCTCTCGAGCCCCGGGCAGCCCGCAGTTCTCGAAGCGTCACTCGTGTACGGCACGATCACCGTCGAGGCATACGACGGCAACGAGGTCATCGTCGAAGTCGGAGAGCTAGAGGATCGCAAGAGAAAAGGCTGCGACGACTGCGAGGACGACCACGACCACGACTCCGACTCCGAGGACGGGGGACGCCGAAGGAGCGCGGGGATGCGCCGCATCCCCAACAGGAGCGTCGGGCTGACCATCGAAGAGCGCAACAACCACGTCGAGGTCTCGTCCGAATCTTGGAATCGGCGCTCCCACCTGAACATTCAGGTGCCCAGGAAGACCTCGCTCCGTCTCGAAACCGTGAACGGCGGCGATCTCGTGGTCATGGGCGCCGAAGGCACGCACGAACTGCAGAACACCAACGGCGCCATCACAGCGCTCGACATTCGCGGGTCGTTGGTCGCGAACACGACAAACGGTGACGTCGAGGTACGCCTGCTCCGCATCGACTCGGACAAGGCGATGTCCTTCACCACCTGGAACGGCGACGTCGACGTCGCGTTCCCTTCGAACCTCTCCGGCGTCTTGATGCTCAACCCCGGCCAGGGCGAGATCTACACCGACTTCGACCTGGAGCTGCAGCCGGTCTCACCGGAGGTCACCACCAGTCCGAAGCGCAAGGGCTACCGAGTGGAGATGAAGCAGGAGGTCAAGGCGGTCGTCGGCAGCGGTGGTCCCGAGATGCACTTCCGGACCTTCAACGGCTCCGTCTACGTCCGCAAGATCAAGTAGCCGGGGCGCCGACCGTGACCTTGAGTGCGGCGGGGCGCAAATGCTTGCGCGCCGCCGCCTCGATCGCTTCACGGTCCACCCTCTCGAGACGCTCGGCCCACCAGGCGGGGTCGTCGAGCGGCAGTCCGTAGTGAACAGCCGCCACCATCAGGTCCGCCCACTGGCGCGCCGTCTCACGGCGGAACGGCTCACGGCCCACGAGATAGGCACGCGCCTCCTCTACCTCCGCGTCCGTGACTCCCTCGTCGAGCAACCGGCGTAGCTCCTCGCCGACCGCCGCCTCGACCCGGCCGACCGTCTCGGGCGAAGTGCCCACGTAGACGGCAAAGCGCCCGGCGTCGAGGCCGCCTCCAGCGACCGTGTCGACATGCGTCGCATAGGCCAGCCCCTCGCGTTCGCGGACCCGGAAGGGTAGTCGACCACTCAGCCCTCCCCCGCTACCGAGAATCGTCGAGAGAAAGCGCATCGCCGCCAGATCGGGGTGGCGTCGCGGCACCGTGAGATGCCCCAGAAAGACGTGAGCCTGGTCGCCACGAACCGGCCAGGCTCGACGAGGGTCCGCTCCAGCCGGCGTCGGTGGCCCCTCGAGCGGTGACCGCGGGCCGGTAATGGTCGCAAAGCGATCGCGCACGAGACGCTCTGTCAGTTCGGGGTCGATCGGCCCGGCGACCGTGACGATCAAGCCCGCTTCGAGCGCTCGGCGATGATAGGCGCGGCACGCCTCGGCGTCGACTCGCTCGAGGCTCCGGGCATCTCCTTGCGGCGGAAGAGCCGCTGGATGGGGCGTATACAACTGATCCCGGAATGCCCAGCCGGTGCTCGCGTCGGGATGGTCGGCAAGCGAAGCGAGCTCGCCCTCGGCCTGGCGCACCGCCCATTCGCAACGGTCTTCGGGGAACCGCGCCTCCAACGCGAGCTCTGCCGCCCAGTCGATCGCAAGCTGCCAGTCGGCCGCCAGGGCATCGATCGCGAGCCCCTGGAGCTCCAGGTCGCCAAACGCTGCGATGGAGGCGCCACGGTCTTCCGCTCCCTGCGCGATCTGTCGCCAACTTCGCTCCGCGCTGCCTTCGCTCAACAGACGGCCGGCGACGAGACCCAGGCCCGGGAGCGGCGCCTCCCGTCCTCCCGCCCGGAGGCAGGCGCGCACCGCAACCACCGGCGCCCCCTCGACTCGTCGAGTCCTGACGGTCAGTCGGTCGGTCATCGCTCTGGCAGCGACCAACCGGTCACCGACGCCCGCTCCGGCGCGATCCAACGGTCGGCGATCTCCGCCAACCGCTCTGGCGGGCAGTCGAGCGCGCGTTCTAGATGGCGCTGCGGATACTCGCGATCGAACAGGCAGAGCGCCTGCCCGGCGACCAGCGCCTGCTGATGGATACGCTCCATGCCGAAGACCCAGTCGGCGACGAGAATGCGCCGCGCCCGATCCACCTCAGCCGGCGTTGGTGGACGATCTCTCAGCTCGGCGAGTTCGGCGAGAACAACTCCCTCGACCTCGGCCGGGGCGATCCCGGGCAGGAGTTCCGCAGCAACCGCGCTCATCCCGGGCTCGGCGGTCTCGGCGATCTCGCTCGAAACCCCAACACAGAGCTGACGGTCCTCCACCAGCTGAGCGGCAAGCCGGCTGGTCCGCGGGCCGGCGAGAACCGTGAGCAGGAGTCGCAGAGGGGCGTAGTCGGGATGATCGGCGCCGGGAGCCGGCATCGCCAGGAGGAGCCTGCCCACGTCACCTCGCTGGCGCTCGAGGCGTCTCGGCCCGGGGAGAGGGGCGGCGGCCGCGAGAGGCGCGCGCACCCCTCCGCCCTCTTCGCACCCTCCGAACGCTTGCTGTACAACCTCCAACGCATCCTCGGCGAGGTCGCCCGCAAGGACCAGAACCGCGTTGTCGGGTCGGTAGTGTCGAGAATGGAACGAGCGGAGCGCCTCGACATCGATGGCGGAGAGCGTCTCGCGGGTACCGATGATCGGCCGGCCGTACGGGTGATCGCTGAACAACTCGCGATGAACCGCCTTGTCGAGCGCGTCCCAGGGGTCGTCGTCGTACATGGCGAGCTCTTCTTCGATCACCTGCCGCTCGCGCTCGACCTCTTCCGGCTCGAGCGTCAGGCCCGCCATCCGATCGGCCTCGATCTCGAGCGCCTCGTGCCAGCGATCGCCCGCGAAGCTGAAGTAGTAGGCGGTCGAGTCCTGACTGGTGAAGGCGTTGTTGGTCCCGCCCAGCTCGCGCGTCCGCCGGTCGATCTCTCCGGCGCCGTAGCGCGCACTCCCCTTGAACATCATGTGCTCGAGGAAGTGAGCCGTCCCACCGGTCGCCGCCTCTTCATCGCGCGCCCCGACTCGGTACCAGATCGCAGTCGAGACGAGTGGCGCCTGGGCGTTCCGAATCAGGCAGACCCGGAGTCCGTTGTCGAGCCGGTGCTCACTCCAACGCCCGGGCGGTACGCAGAGCGCCGCTAGCTCAGCGCTCATGGCCCTTCCAAAGCGCCCGGATCGGCGCCGCGTCGAGGCAGGGTCTGGCGACTCACCGGAACAAAACGCTCGGCGTCTTCTGACCAGCGGAGATTCTCGAAGTGCAGACGATCTGCATCGGCATCGATCCAGAAGCAGCTGTTGAGCCGGCGTTCATTCCCGCGTCCCCGGTCCGAGGTCGTCGTTCCAGAGTGCACGAACACGACCGGATGACGACCCCGGGGGTAGTAGTCCTCCGAGGTCGACACGAACGACTGATGGAGGTGGCCACTGAGCACCAGATCGACCTCCTCAGCGGCGAAGAGCTCGACCGCCGCGAGCGCGTTGCGCGAGACCGTCTGCAGGTCGAAGCGACGCGGCGGCACGAGTTGATGGTGTGCGACCACGACCCTGAGCGTCCTTTCAGGGGCAGCGCTCAGAAGCCGCTGCACCTCGGCGAGGCGCCGCTGGCGAAAGCGACCGCCCGTGAAGGTCCAACCGTGCGCCGTGTTGACACCGACCACCAGGAGACCCGGAGCTTCGTGAACCGGCTCCAACTCGGGCGAAAAGTCATTCTTGTAGGCACCAAACGGCGTCAGGAACCGCTCCCACAATCGATAGAGCGGCACGTCGTGGTTGCCCGGAACTACCACGGTCGGTACCGAGATCCGATCGACAAACTGGCGCGCCGCCGCAAACTGCGCCGGCTTCGCCCGTTGCGTCAGGTCGCCCGACACCACGACGAGCTGCGGCCGTCGTCGCTCGATGAGCTCGAGAACGCCATCGGCCGCCCGCGGCTGGTGTGGCGGGCCGAAGTGGACGTCGGAGATGTGTAGGAGCTTGTGGGTCGTGCCGGTCAGAGAACCTTCTCGCCGAGGTACTGATTCACGCCATCCGTGACCCGGTCGGCCGCGTAGCCCGAGAGAGCGTCGACAATCTCGACGCCCCGACTCCGGCCCAGCAGAAACCCACCGAGCGCGGCGAGCGCCAGGGAGGTCTTCGGATAACGCAGCACCAGATCGCTCCAGTCGAGCTCCTCCGGCAGCAGCTCGCCGACGACCCGATCCGCGGAGCTACCGGTGCTCACCCTCGACGGCCACCGCGCAGGACCGCGCCCAGGAAGAAGCCGACGGCCGCCGCAATCAACACCGACTTGCCGGGGTTGTGGCGCACGTACTCGTTGACGTCTTCCGACAGCTGGCCCATGTCCTTGCTGACCCGGTCATAGCCCTGCCGCACGTTCTCCTTGGCCACCGAGTAGCCCTCTCGAGCCGCCTCTGACGCCTTGCCCGCGGTCTCACGAATCTGCGTGCTGGCCTTGCCGGCCGACTCCCGAATCTGAGATCCGGCCTTGCCGGCCCCCTCACGCATTCCGGTCGCGACCTCGACAACCTTCTGTCGCGCCGCTTCGAGCTTCTCCGCAGCCGGAGCGTTGGTGTCCGACGCCGCTTCCGGCGCGCTGATGTCTTGCTTTTTCGCCATGCTCTGTACTCCCATCAGGCCCACCTGGGGCCGTCGCTGACTGACAACTCGAGGCGCCGGAAGAGGCGCCTCCTGGGGCGTCAATCTACCATAGCGCCGCTGATACACTCCGCGCTCCTGGGGAGTCGAATCATGGCAGAAGTCACGTTCTGCGGAGCCTGCGGCTCCGTCACTGGCAGCTCCACACTGCTCTCGTGGGGAGACCGGAAGATCCTGGTCGACTGCGGCCTCTATCAAGGAGACGACGAGCTCGAGCAGCGGAACTGGAGGGAGTTCCTCTACGAGCCGCGCGAGCTCGACGCGGTGCTGCTCACGCACGCCCACCTCGACCACACCGGCCTCCTGCCGCGGCTTGCGGCCGAGGGCTTCCGGGGTCCGATCTACTGCACCCGGGCCAGCCGCGGCTTGGTCTCCTTGATCCTGCAGGATGCGGGACACATTCAGGAGGAGCAGGCTCGCTACGCTCGCAAGAAGGGCTACAGCGGCCACCGAGATCCACAACCGCTCTATACCGAGAAAGACGCGCGGAAGACGATCAAGCTGTTGAAGGCGGTCAACTTCGACGAACGACGCGAGCTCGCACCCGGCATCACGGCGCGATTCCGTCGCGCCGGCCATCTCCTCGGTGCTTCGTCGATCGAGGTGCAGGCCAAGGGGAGCGACGGGGAGCGACGGACCTGGGTCTTCTCCGGAGACGTCGGCCGCTACGACGTGCCCATTCTCAAGGACCCGGAGCCGCCGCTGGACGAACCTGCAGCGCTGATTCTGGAGTCGACCTACGGCGACCGTCTGCATCAGAGCAGCGACCCCGAGCAGGCGTTTCGTGAGGCGATTCCTCGCGTCTTCGCTCGAGGTGGCAGCGTCATCATCCCGGCGTTTGCTCTCGGTCGCACGCAGGAGGTCCTCTACCACCTCAATCATCTGGTCGAGTCGGGCGAACTCGACCCCGACGACGTCTTTCTCGACAGCCCGATGGCAATCAAGGCCACCGACCTCTACCAGCAGGCGAAGCAGGAGCACGACGAAGATCTGGCGGAAGACGTCCGCAATCACCTAAGCCCGTTGCAGGCAGACCGGTTCCGCCGCTGCCGCCGCTCCGCCGAGTCGAAAGCGCTCAACAGTCGCAAGGCGCCGTGTGTGATTGTCGCCTCGAGCGGTATGGCCAACGGCGGCCGGGTCGTTCACCATCTGAAACGCCGACTCGGCGACGAGCGGACAGCCGTCATCTTCACCGGCTACCAAGCCTCTGGAACGCGCGGACGCCAACTCGTCAGCGGCGCGAAGCGGATCCGCATTCACGGCAAGTCCGTCTCCGTCAGGGCAGAGATCATCTCGCTCCGCGGCCTCTCGGCTCACGGCGATGCCGATGATCTCCTCCGCTGGTGCGGCGACCTGGCCGGCAAGCCAAGGCGCATCTTCCTCAACCACGGTGAAGACGACGCCCGCAAGGCACTTGCGGCCGTGCTGCGCGAGCGCGGCTACGAGCCCCCCGACCTCCCGTTCACCGGCGACCGCGTCGCCTGGTAGGAGACGAGCATGGTTCACGGTACCCACAATGCGGTCGAGGACCCCCGCAACGAGAACGTCCAGATCTACGTCAACGGCGAGTTGCTTCCACGCGCCGAGGCGAAGATTTCGGTCTTCGACGGCGGCTACCTGATCGGCGACGGCGTCTGGGAAGGCCTTCGGCTCCACCATGGACAGCTCGTCTTCCTCGACGAGCATCTCGACCGGCTCTGGATGGGGTTCCGGGCCATCGACCTCGACCCGGGGCTCACCCGGGACGAACTGACGGCGGCGATTCACGCCACGCTGGAGGCCAACAAAATGCACGACGGCGTGCACGTCCGCGTCATGGTCACGCGCGGCATCAAGAAAACGCCGTCCCAGGATCCACGGCTGACACTCGGCGGCGCGAGCATCGTCATCATCGCCGAATACAAGCTCGCGTCGGCCGAGACGAGAGAGAGCGGCGTCACGCTCTTCACCTCTACCGTGCGACGCGGCTCCCCCGACTACCTCGACCCACGCCTCAACTGCCATTCGAAGCTCCACGAGGTGATCGCACTGACCCAGGCGCTCAAGGCGGGAGCCGACGAGGCGCTGATGCTCGACATCCACGGATTTGTCTCGACCTGCAACGCCACCAACTTCTTCATCGTCAAGAACGGCGAAGCCTGGACATCAACCGGCGAGTACTGCATGAACGGCATCACTCGCAGGAAGGTCATCGACGCCGGTCGCGACGGCGGCATTCGGGTTCTCGAGAAGAACTTCTCGCTGACCGACGTCTACGACGCCGACGAGGCCTTCGTCACCGGCACATTTGGTGGTCTGACGCCGGTACGCGAGATCGACGGCCGCGCGATTGGCGCGAGCGAGGGGCTGGGGCCGGTCACTCAGCGCCTCGAGGCGCTCTACCGCGAGGCGATCGAAGAAGCCGTTTCGAAGGGTCGCGGCGAGACCCCCGGCTGAGCTAGAATCCCCCTCCAGGCGGGGCAGTAGCTCAGCTGGGAGAGCACCACGTTCGCAACGTGGGGGTCGAGGGTTCAAATCCCTTCTGCTCCACCATCCGCCTTTTGACTGACATCCCCATCCCCGTACAGCTGCTGCTGGCATTCGCACTCGGAGCCGGCTTGGCGTGGCTCGGCGCGATTGCGGTGCAGGGCCGGAGACGGATCGGCGCCTCCGAGAAGCTCTCGGCCGCCGAAGCGAAAGCCGTTCTCGAGCGCGAAATGCGGGTGACCCTGGAGGCCGAGCTCGACGAAGCGGCCGAGTCGATCCGCGGACTCGATCGCGAGCTGGCCGTGGCGCGCGAGCGCTACGAGAGCTCCACCCGTGCGCTCGAGGAGCAACGGGCCTTCGTCGAGAACGCCGGCAAGCGTCTCGAAGACTCGTTCGGCTCGCTGGCGGCGGCGGCGCTCAAAGGCAACAACGAGCAGTTCCTATCGCTCGCCGAGCAGTCGATGGCCAAGGCCCGAGAGCAGTCGACGGCCGACCTCGACCAGCGTCGTCAGGCGATCGAAGCGCTCATGTCTCCCTTTCGCGACCGCCTCGACAAGCTCGATACGAAGACCTCCGAAATCGAGACCGCGCGGGTACGCGCCTACTCGAAGATCGACGAGCAGGTTCGCCTGCTCGCTCAGGCGACGACGGCGCTCGACGAAAAGGCGACCTCGCTGGCGACCGCGCTCCGCGGATCGGAGGTTCGCGGCCGCTGGGGCGAGCTGGCGCTGCGCAACATCGCGGAGCTCGCCGGCATGACCCCGCACTGCGACTTCGAAGAGCAGATGGTCATCGGCGACGGCGGTCGACCCGACATGATCGTCAACCTCCCGGGCAATCGGAAGATTGTCGTCGACGCCAAGGTGCCGCACACGGCCTACCTCGAATCGACCCAGGCGACCTCACCCGAGAAGCGAGACGCGGCCCTCACTCGACACGTCCGCGATCTACGCGGCCACGTCCGGGCCCTGGCCGCTCGCGACTACGCCGGCGCGCTCGATGCCGACATCGACCTCGTCGTGATGTTCCTGCCGGGTGACTCGTTCCTGGCCGCGGCCTTCAACCAGGACGCAGACCTCCAGGTCGAAGCGCTCCGATCCAAGGTGCTGATCGCCACCCCCACGACGCTCATCGCACTCCTCCGAACGGTCGCGATCTACTGGCAGCAGCACGCCATCGCTGACAACGCCCGCGAGATCGCCGCCACCGCGCGAGAGCTCTACGAGCGGGCCTCCAAGTTCAGTGAAGACCTGGCGACGGTCGGCCGCGGTCTGGGAAGTGCGATCGACGCGTACAACCGGGCGGTCGGTTCGTTCAATCACCGGTTGATGCCCATGGGCAGAAAGCTGGACGAGTTGAAGGCCACCGAGCAGAGTCGGCGGCGCCTCGAACCGGCCAAGGCGTTGGACGAGCGGCCTAGAGAGCCGGTCAGCTCCTAACGAGCTGGCGCCGCCTCTCCCCGCGGCGAGGGTTTCGAGAGATCGAACCGGCTCACGCCGACTCGACGGGCAGACCGAGCGACTTCATCAGTCCAAGGGCATTGCCCTGCTCGAGGACGCCCGGCTGAAGGACATAGTCGAAGGCCATACGTCCGTCCTCGAGGTGGTCTTCGAAGTGCACGTTCACCGCTCGTTCGCCAACTTCGTCAGCAATCGCCGACAGGGCGAGGTCGTGAGTGGTCACCAAGCCGACAGCTCCCGTCTCGAGCAGCCATCGGATGACGCCACTCGCTCCGACGCGGCGATCGTGGGAGTTGGTACCGCCGAGAATCTCGTCGAGCAGGAAGAGCGTCGGCCCCTCGGCGGCGAGTTCCCGTACCCGGCTGAGCTGGCGCAGCTCAGCGTAGAAGCGCGACACGCCCTCTAGAAGCGAGTCGTGAACCTGCAGACTCGCTCCGATCGCCAGGGGTGAAAGGCGAAGCCGTCTCGCCGGCACCGGGGCTCCCGTGAAGGCGAGTACCGCAGACACACCGACGGTCCGCAGGAGCGTGCTCTTTCCCGACATGTTGGAGCCACTGACCAGAAGGAGCTGCGGTGGAACGTCTTCCTGGTCGTCACGAGAGCCCAGACGAACGTCGTTCGCGACCCGCGTCTCCCTCGCCAACAGCGGATGGACGAGCGACGAGCCTTCGAATCGGGGCGGACCCTCGAAGAGGTCAGGGAAGACGAAGCTCGGGTTCTCGTAGCGGAAGGTCGCCAGGGCGCTCAGCGCTTCCACCTCGCCCACGGCTTCGAGCCAAGCGCCAACTTCCGCACCATGCTGACCTCGCCAGCGCTCGACAGCAAAAGCCACCTGAGTGCCGAAGTGCAGGAGCAGCGACAAGGGCGCAAAGAAGTCGTTCCTCCGAGAGTCGTTCCACTCCACGAGAGCCGCCAGCTGGGCCAACGCCTCGCTGGGAGGACGGGCACGCTCCGCGTCCCACGCGTCGTCGCCAGAGTATTTCTGGAGCTCGCGGAGCCGTCCGCTCTGGAACCTCTCCAACTCGAGTCGGGCAAGCGCCAAAGACAGAAAACGCAGTTCTGCCGCCGGCAGCGCGGCGAGGCGCCCGAGGACTCGCTGCACCCTGGGACGGACCACCTGGGCGAGCGCCGCGCCCACGCCGAGCACAGCCAGCAGCACTTTGCCGTCCAACGAGCCAAAGAAGAAGGAGAAGACCGCACCTGTATTGACCAAGCCAACCAACAGGGCCAATGCAGGCCAGGCCAGCCCTTCGAGACTTCGCGGTGCCCTACCCCATGCACTCAACTCGGAGACTGTGAGCTGCGGAGAGAGATCTGCGGCACACACCGCGAGCTCCTCCTGGAAATCGAGTGCGCCGGCGAGCTCTTCTACCGCCTCTTGCCGGTCGACCAAGACGTCGACAGCTGCGGGTCGCAGGAGCCAATCGGCGAGCGTCTTCCGACCCGGCAGACTGTTCGCCGTACACAGCATGGCGTAGAGCGAACCCGGGCCGAACAGGTCGAGGTCGCGCGCATAGGCGTGGTCGTCTGGCAGGAAGCGACTCCCGTCGTCGACCGGATCGCTCCAGTCTCCATCGAGCCGTGCCAGGGCACGCCGATAGAACCGCCTTGCGAGACGACGCCGACCTCGCTCGCGAATCACCCGACCGTGCGTGACCACGATCGCGCCGAGCGCACCCACCGCCGGGACCAACCAAGCCCAACTCAGTGTCTGCGAAATCAACACCAGCCAGAGGAGAACTCCAAGAAGTACGATCGCCGCGAGCCGACCGTTGGCCAACCGAAGATCGAGGCGGTCTAGTCGTTCCAGCCGCGACTCGTGGAGCTCCAGTCGCCGGCTACAGTCGCCCTGTGGGCCGGACACTAGTCCTTGTCCTTGACCATCGGCACAAACCGCACCCCACCCGCGAACTCCGTCTTGAAGCTCTCCTCGGTTCGTGTGATGACCTGGAGGTCCTGGAAGTACTTGCCCACCGGAACCACCATCTTGGCGCCTACCTTCAGCTGCTCGACCAACGCCTCCGGCACCTCCGGCGGTGCCGCGGTGACGATGATCGCGTCAAACGGCGCCTCCTCCGGCCAGCCGGCGTACCCGTCCCCAATCCGATACCGGATGTTCTCGTAGCCGAGCTTCTCGAGCGTGCGGCGCGCCTTGCGGCCGAGCTTGCCGCGAATCTCGATCGTGTAGACCTCACTGGCGAGTCGCGAAAGCACCGCCGCCTGGTAGCCCGAGCCGGTCCCGATTTCGAGCACCTTCTCTTTTCCGCTGAGCTCTAGAAGCTCGGTCATCAGAGCGACGATGTAGGGCTGGGAGATCGTCTGCCCCTCGCCGATCGGTTGCGGGCCGTCCGAGTAGGCCTCCTCACGCAGGCCCTCCGGCATGAAGAGGTGCCGAGGCACGGTCTTCATGGCGTCGATAACGCTCGGCCGCTCCACTCCGCGACGCTCGATCTGGCGCTCGACCATCCGTAGGCGCTGTTGCGCATACGGGTCGGGCTGCGCGTCGATCGGACTCGGCAAGAGGGCAATCCACCCGAGCAGGCAGCCGGCTGCGCCGACCGTCCGCGGAGCACAAATCATCGGGCGTCCTCTCGTTCGAACACGATCTCGCCTTCGACCAGTGTCATGTCGACCGGAATCTGCGGGATCCGTGCCATGTCGACCGTCATGATGTCTTCGGCGAAGATCACCAGGTCGGCACGTTTGCCGACCTCGAGAGACCCGACCTCGTCCTCGAGGAAGAGCGAGTAGGCCGCATCGAGGGTGAAGCCGCGGAGCGCCTCGTGACGATCGAGCAGCTCCTCCGGGTACCACCCACCGACCGGCGCGCCGTCCAGGTCGGCTCGCGACACCGCACTGTAGAGCCCCAACCGGGGGTCTGCGCGCTCCACCGGAAAGTCGCTCCCGAGAGCCAGTCGTCCGCCGGCGTCGAGCACCTTGCGCCAGGCGTAGCCACCCAAAATGCGATCGGGTCCGACCCGATCCTCGGCCCACGGCATGTCGGAGGTGGCGTGGGTCGGCTGCATGGAGGCGATAATGCCGAGGCGAGCCATCCGTTCGATGTCCGCCAGGCGCATGACCTGGGCGTGCTCGATGCGGAAGCGGGCGTCGGAACGGGGCTCGCCGAAGCAGGCCTCGAAGGCGTCGAGCGTCACCAAATTGCCGCGATCGCCGATCGCGTGCGTCGCCACCTGATAGCCGGTCTCGAGAGCGCGCGTGCAGATGTCGCGCATCTCCCGCCCTCCGGTGATCAAGAGCCCGTTGTTGCCCGGATCGTCGGTGTACGGCTCGACGAGGGCGGCCCCTCGGCTGCCCAGCGCGCCATCCGAGTAGAGCTTGATGCCGCGCACTTGGAGGCGCGCCTCGCTGTCGAGCTCGGGGCCGCGCTCGAACCAGTGAGCGAGGAGGCCCGCATCGTTCCCGCTCAGGTAGAGCGCCGCGCGGATCGGCAGCTCGCCGCGCTGCCGGAGACCGCGGTAGGCGCGGAACGTCTCCTGGCCGATGCCCAGCTCGGTCACCGTCGTCAGACCGCGCTCGAGGCAGTGGTGAGCGGCGGCGACGATCTGCCCTTCGCGTTCTGAAATCGAAGCGCTAGGAATGCCGCGGCCGACGGCCATCGCCGTATCCACCAAGACGCCGGTCGGCTCCCCAATCTCGTCACGCTCGAAGCGACCACCGACCGGGTCGACGCTAGCGGCGGAGACGCCCAACATCTCCATCGCCTTTGCGTTGAGCAGAGCCGCGTGACCATCGATGCGGGCCATCCAGACCGGGTGGTCGGGAACCGCTGCGCTCAGCGCGGTGTGATGCGGGAAAGCGGTCTCGGGCCAGTCGTTCTGGTCCCAGCCCCGCCCCTGAACCCAACTCCCCACCGGCGTCTCCGCGGCCCGTTCACGCACTCGCTCGATGACCTCTTCGTAGGACAAAGTCCCCACCAGATCGACACGTTCGAGCGCGGCTCCCAGACTCAACAGATGAGAGTGCGCGTCGATGAGCCCCGGTGTCACCGTACGGCCCTCGAGCTCGACGATGCGGGTTCCGTCTCCAACGTGAGCACCGACACCCTCGGCTCCGCCCAGATAGACGATCCGTCCATCGCGGACCGCGAGGCTCCCCTCGATCGCCTCCGGGCTGGAGACCGGATAGAAACGACCGCCGCGCAGAACCAAATCGGCCGGTTCCTGGGCGAGTGCAACACCGAGGGGAAGCATCATGAAAAGGGTCGTGAGAGCGCTGCGGATCATGTCTTCGGGGCCTCCTGACTTCATTCTACGGCAGCGTGAAGCTGTGCAACGGCGTCTCTCCCCGGGCATCGAGCACCGTTACCCGCGTCGATGCTCCGAGGGCCTCGTGCAGGATCGCCAGATCAGGCGCCGGACCGCCTCCCAGATCGGTAAGCACCGCCACACTCAACGCCACCGCCCCCTCCTCCGCGGGGGCGACCGAAACGCGATGCACCGGCTCCCCCGTACCCGCGTCCAAGAGGCTCACGACCACTGCACCGCTATCGACTCGACCGGCAACCACGATCTCCATCGCCGCGCTGGACGAGACGTTCTCGATCACGTCGAACACAGCAGGGTGACGGGTGGCTTCGAGCTCGATCGATTCGAAGGTACGACCGCTGGCGGAGTCAAGGCGAGCGATCACCAACTCGCCGCTCGGCGCTTCGAGAGCCAACACGGCGAGGTCGGGCGCCGTGGTCCCACCGGCGAGGCCCAGGTCTCCGACGCTCGCAATGCCGAGCGGGAAGAGTCCTGGCCCTAGAGAGTGGTCGCCGACGAGATCACCCGTGGCGGCGTCGAGCAGCTGGACCCGCACTTCCCCAGAGTCGGAGCTGCGGGTGACGATCGCCAACTCCGGGCTCGGTGAACCGCCGAAGTCCCGCACCGAAACCATGTCGACCGGGATCGCCGAGGGCTCTCGGTCATGCTCAGCGGGCCTGTGGTCCGCGGCAACTCGGCCCGAAAGGGCGTCGAGCAGCAAGACGCGGTAGCCGGACTCGACGTCGTGGAGCAGGACCGCGAGCTCCGCCGCCGCTGAGCGGCCGAAGCTCGGTACCGCCAAGACGTCGAGAGGCAGCTCGTCGCCGGCGATGTCATGAGATCGAAGGAGTGTCTGGTCTTCCGAGTCCAACACGATGACCCTCGACCCCCCATCGAAGCCGCTCGCCGCGATCGCCACCTCCGGCTCGTCCGTCGCCCCGAAAGAGGGCACCTCCACCATCGAGGTCGCCCGGTAGCCGACCGCCTCGACCCGGCGAGCGCGATCGTCTCCGCCGCGGGCGTCGACAAACGTGAGGCTCACACTCCGGCCCCCTTCTCGGAGCCCGGCAACCAGCGTGCTCCTGCCCGCTCGCTGCGTCGCCAACAGAGCACGTGGCGGGAAGACTCGCATCTTTGCGACCGCCTGGTCGTTCCCCGCGTTGGAATCCGGCTGGTCGCCGGCGGCGACCGCCTCGGCGGAGAGCTCGCCGTCGATCCGAGCATCAATCAATACTCCGACGCTCACCCGGCTGGAGTCTCCGGCTGCCAGACCGCGGAACTCACACTCCATCAGGAGATCGGAGACCGCCGAGCAGCCGGCAAGTGTCGGCTCGGTGCCGAGCAGGAGGCTGCCGACCGGCAGTTCGAGCTGCACCACCACGCCGGTGGCGTCGCCCGGGCCGGCATTCGAAATGGCCACTTCGTAGAGCTGTACGCCTCCGGCGGCGATGGACTCTGCGAGCGGCGTCAGCCGAACGGA
Source organism: Candidatus Multivoradales bacterium (assembly GCA_965212505.1). Classification (GTDB taxonomy): domain Bacteria; phylum Acidobacteriota; class Thermoanaerobaculia; order Multivoradales; family JAHEKO01; genus JAHEKO01. Next base: position 858,754 of record OZ243123.1, on the reverse strand, counting down.
AAGGTCGGCTTCCAGAGCCGGCTCGCCCGAGCGCGTCGGCTCGTCTGCCGCCCAGGTGACCGCGAGGACCGCCAGCGACAGGCCGAGACAGAGGAGGCCGATCAGACGGCTTTTCCAGCGACCGAACAAGAGGCGTCGAGCCTACTCGATCCGTCCACAGCGGCGACGAGCCCTCGGCCCGTAGAATCCGGCAGATGCGGTGGTCGATCGTAGCGCTCCTGTTGATGTTCGCCGCGCCCCTCGAAGCGACCGAGCGGAGCTTTCGCATGGGCTTCACGCCCTTCCCGTTCGACGTCACCGAGGAGGCACAGGCCGAAACCTACCGCCGACTCGGGGAACACGCCGACATCATCGCCCACCACTTCGACACGGGTGTGCCGTGGCCCGAGGCGGCGGCCCGAACGACCTATCCGGCCTTGGTTGAACAGGAGATCGCCCGCCGCCAGACACTCACCCCCGCGGCCCTACCGGTCTATCTCGCTCTGACACCAATCTCGACGCTGCGTGACGGCGTCGCGTCGTACTGGAGCAACGAAGGCCCGGTCGAACCACCTGCCCCCTGGGACCGCCGCGACTTCGGCAGCAAGGCGCTCCGCAAGGCCTATCTCCGCTACTGCCTGGAGATGATCGAGCGCTTCGACCCCGACTACATGGCCTACGGCATCGAAGTCGACATCCTGGCCCAGAACGACGCCGGGGCTTTCGACCAATTCGTGAAGTTCGCCAAGCGCCTCTACCGAAAGCTCAAGCGCAAGCACCCGGAGCTGCCCATCTTTCTGACCTTCACCCTCGGGCAGCCGGACGACTTCGACAAACGGCGCGCGGTGATGGAGCGGCTCCTGCCCTACAGCGATCTGTTGGCAGTCAGCACCTACCCCTACCTGGCAAACGGCGTCGACGGCGATCCCTCGCGCGTGCCCGACGACTGGTTCACACGCCTCGCCGAGGTTGCTGGCGACAAGCCGATCGCGGTGGCGGAGACCGGCTACGCCGCCGAAACGCTCGTCTTTGAAACGCTCGGCTGGACCGTGCCAGGCAAGCCGAAGTGGCAGAGGCGCTACGTCGAAAGCCTACTCGCCGATGCCGACGCGCTCGCGGCCGAGTTCGTGATCTGGTTCGTGATCGTCGACTACGACCGCGTCTGGGACTTCATGGAAGAGGCCGGCGTGCTCGAGCTGTTCAAAGCCTGGCGCGACACCGGGCTCTTCGACGAGAACCTCGACGCTCGGCGCGCTCTCGGCGTCTGGGACGACTGGCTCGCTCGCCCCCTTCGACCGGCGAACTGAAACCGTCGCCGCAAAGCGGCAAAAGTAGCCCGGATCTGTGCTAAACACCCCTTCCGGGAGCGACCTATGACGACTGAACAACGCCAAGATCTCCGAAACGTCGCGATCGTCGCCCACGTCGATCACGGCAAGACGACCCTGGTCGACGCCATGCTCTGGCAGAGCGGCATCTTTCGCGATCACGAGAGCGTCGCCGAGCGGGTACTCGACTCGATCGACCTCGAGCGCGAGAAGGGCATCACGATCATGGCCAAGAACACGGCCATCGACTATCGCGAGACTCGCATCAACATTGTCGACACGCCAGGCCACGCCGACTTCGGCGGCGAGGTCGAGCGGACGCTCAAGCTCGTCGACGGAGTGCTCTTGCTGGTCGACGCGAGCGAAGGACCGCTGCCGCAGACCCGCTTCGTGCTCGGCAAGGTGCTCGAGGCGAAGCTGCCACCGATCGTGGTGATCAACAAGATCGACCGCGCCGACGCGCGAGCCGCCGAGGTGCTCGACGAGATCTACGACCTGTTCATCGATCTGGACGCCGATGAGGCACTACTGGAGTTTCCGGTCTTCTACGCGAACGCCAAGGCCGGCACATGCCGTACCGAACCCGACGGAGACGATCTGACACTCGAGCCGCTCCTCGAGGAGATCGTGCGCTCCGTGCCGCCACCGACGTTCGACCCGGCGATGCCGCTCCAGGTCTTGATCACGAGCCTCGACTACGACGACTATGTGGGCCGCCTAGCGGTCGGCCGGGTGATCAACGGCAGTCTGTTCGCCTCGCAAGAGGTGGTCGCCCTCAAGCCCGGCGGGGAGCCCGAGTCGTTCAAGGTCACGAACCTCTACAGCTTCAAGGGGCTACGGCGCATCGAGGCCGACAAGGTCGGCCCCGGAGACCTGGTCGCAGTGGCCGGCTTCGACAGCTTCTCGATCGGTGAAACGCTCTGCGACCCCGAGGATCCCAGACCGCTGCCGCCGTTGCAGGTTGGAGAGCCGACCCTCTCGATGCTCTTCTCCATCAACAGCTCACCGGTCGCGGGCCGCGAAGGCGACCACGTCACCTCGCGCAAGCTCAAGACGAGGCTCGAGAAGGAAGCGCTCAGCAACGTCTCGCTGCGGGTCGAGCCGTCGCGCTCGGCTGACGCCTACCAGGTCTCGGGTCGAGGCGAGCTCCAGTTGGCGATTCTCATCGAGCAGATTCGCCGCGAAGGCTTCGAGCTCTCGGCCGGCCGACCGGAGGTGGTGACCCGCAAGATCGACGGCCAGCTGCACGAGCCGATGGAACGGCTGGTCATCGACTGCCCCGAGGACTTTGTCGGGGTCGTGACACAGAAGGTCAACACACGCCGAGGTCGCATGATGGAGATGATCAACCACGGTAGCGGCCGGGTGCGGATGATCTTCCGCATTCCCTCGCGCGGCCTGATCGGCTTCCGTACCGAGTTCCTCACCGAGACGCGCGGTACCGGCATCCTGAACCACCTCTTCGACGGCTGGGAGCCGTGGCAGGGCGACATCACCCAGCGGGTCACCGGCGCACTGATCTCGGATCGCGCCGGCAAGGCCACCGCCTACGCGATCGAGCACCTGCAGCCGCGCGGCACACTCTTCGTGGAGCCAGGCGCCGAGGTCTACGAGGGGATGATCGTGGGTGAGAACTCTCGACCCGACGACCTCGACGTGAACATCACCAAGGAGAAGAAGCTCACCAACATGCGCGCGGCGTCGGCCGACGAGATGGTTCGCCTGGTGCCGCCGCGGCTGATGAACCTAGAACAGTCGCTCGAGTTCATCCGAGAGGACGAGCTGGTCGAGGTGACGCCCAAGTCGATCCGGCTGCGAAAGAAGATCCTAGCGGCGAACCGCCGGAAGTAGCCGCCCGGCGAGCGGCAACCGGTCCGGAAGGCGCCGCTTCAGTAGAGCGTCACCACCGACCGATGGAAGCTGATTCAGTACCTCGACGACGAGCCGCAGACGCTCCTCTTCGATCTCGACGAAGACCCCGTTGAGTTCCACGACCTCGCCGCCGAGCTCCCGGTGCGCATCGCTCTGCTCGAAGGGTTGCTGCGAGAACAGATCGTCCGAAGCAGCGCCAGCGCACTCGGCGCGGCAGACGGGGTCGAGCTGTCCGACGAACTGCAGCGCTCGCTTCGCGCCCTCGGCTCCTTGCAGTAGCCCGCAGCGCGACGAGCGCGGTCACATCTTGTCGACGATCCAGGTGAACGTCACGAGGAAGAGCGGCTGAACCAAAAACAGCAGGAGGAACGAGAGCAGTCCGCACTTCACGGTCGTCCAAAGCCAGCTCTCACCGTAGATGCGGCGCGCGGCGACGACGAGGTAGACCGGGGCCAAGATTAAAAAGACGCTCAGGTAGACGAGGACGCCCGGAATCCAGCGATCGAGCGACAGGGCGTTGGCGAGACTCGCCAGGAGTAACGCCACGAAGAGAAAGCTCTGAAAGTGAAAGGCGAAGACCAGATGCTCGACGTAGAACCGCCGGCGCCGCCAAAAGATGAGCTGCAACGCAACCGCCAGGATCGGCACGAAGCCGATCAGCGCAGTCGGCACGGTGCGCTCGAGACCGTCGAAGAAGCGGTCGAGCAGCTCCTGGGCCGGCATCTGTTGTAGAGCTTCGATCTTCTGCTGGGCGCCAGGCGCGATCCGACGCTCGAGCCAACCGTCGCTACTCAAGCCTAGGTTGAAGTTGCCCAAACCCGGATCGGGCTCCGTCCGCTCGATCAGTACGCCATCGATCATCACGTTCATCCGGCTCGCGTCGGGCGCCTCGAATCCGATGAGGAAGAAGAAGAAGAGACTCGCCACGAAGTAGAGCCGTACCGGCGTCATGTGAGAGGCGCGCCGGCCCTCCAGATAGAGACGCGTCAGACGCCCGGGAACGAGGAGTGCGAGAGCGGTGCGGAGGAGCCGTCCGTCGAGCGAGAAGAACTCGCCCAGCGACTCGCGCACGAACTCGAGTAGCGGCCGGCGAGGATCACGCATCGCCTGTCCACAGGAGGGACAAAAGCTCAGGGGCGCCTGGGCACCACAGTTCCGACAGGTCGGGGACACCGCCACCATTCTAGGACGCCCCCGGGTCGCACAGGAGGACCGGCCAAGGGAGGTCGGCTAGAATCTAGGGCGTGGCGAGAAAGATGCACTCCAAGGTCGTATGGCCGGGCTTCTCGAATCGACCGCTTCCGCGACACGTCGCCAAGATCGGACGCAACGACCCCTGCCCCTGCGAAAGCGGCAAGAAGTACAAGGACTGCCACCTGAGCGAGGGGACAGCCTATCTCCGCAGGCTGGCTCGCGAGCAGGATAAGCAGCACCTCCGAGAGGTGCGCGCGAACCTCAAAGCGCAAGGCGTCCCCTGGTATCGACGGCTGTTCATCCGCCTCTAGGCGGCCACCCCTCGGCTAGAGGCGCGGAGGTCGATCCGGCGTACAATGGCCGGCTGATGCAGGTCTACTTCACGAACCTCGGCTGCAAGCTGAATCAAGCCGAGCTCGAGGATCTGGCGCGCCGCTTCGTCGCGGCAGGTCACCGGATCTCTTCGACGCTCGGGGAGGCCGATCTGCACATCGTCAACAGCTGCACGGTCACGCACGCGGCGGCGCGGGACTCGCGCAAGATTGCGCGCCGCGGCCGGCGCGTCAACGCTCGACTGAAGACCGTGCTCACCGGCTGCTACGTGGCCGCCGAGCCGGAGGGAGCGGCCGACTTGGCCGGTGTCGACCTGATCGTCGGGAACCATGAGAAGCACGAGCTCGTCGAGCGAGTGCAGGCTGCGTTCCCAGAGGCTCGGGCGATCGGCGCCGACGCCGGTCCGTTGGAGATTCCGTACGTGCCACTCGAGTTCGGCAACTCGCGGGCGCTGGTGAAGATCGAGGACGGCTGCAACATGCGCTGTTCGTTCTGCATCATCCCGTCGACACGCGGCGCCCAGCGGAGCCGCCCGGCCGACGACGTGGTCGCCGAGGTGAGCGCTCTGGCCGAGGGCGGCTTTCACGAAGTCGTGATCACCGGCGTCCAGATTTCGGCCTACCGCTGGCAAGAGACTCGTTTGGCCGATCTGGTCGCGAGACTACTGTCCGAAACCGAGGTGCCGAGGCTGCGGTTGACATCGATCGCGCCCTGGCAGTTCGACCGGCGCCTGCTCGAACTCTTCGATTCGAGCCGCCTCTGCCGCCACGTCCACCTGTCGCTCCAGAGCGGCTGCTCAGAGACCCTGCATCGAATGCGACGGCCTTACACCGCCGACGACTTCCTGGGGCTCACCGGCCGTATCCGCGACGCTGCGCCGGGAATCGCCATCACCACCGACGTCATCGCCGGGTTCCCGGGCGAGTCCGACGAAGAGTTCGAGCGCAGCCTCGAGTTCACGGATGCGGTCGGCTTCGCGCGGGTCCACGCCTTTCCCTACTCCGTCCGCGAGGGCACCGAGGCGGCGAACTTCGCCAACCAGGTCCCGCACCCGGTCAAGCGCGAGCGGATGAAGCGGCTGCTCGAAGTCGGCGCGCGAGGTCAGACGAACTTCTGGAAGAGCCAGCGCGGAGAGACGGTGGAGGTGCTCTGGGAGCAGCTCCGCGGCGAGCGCTGGCTCGGTACCAGCGACAACTACGTGCGCGTCATCGGCCACGAGCGCGGTGGGCGCACCCTCGAGCCGGTACGGCTCGGCAAGGTCGTCGACGACGGCATGCTCGCCGAGGAGGCCGCAGCATGAACGCGCCCAGGCGACCCCGACGAGGGCGAGGGCGAGGGCGACGCCGACCACCTCGCCGCGGAGATGGGCGCCGAGGCGACCCACGCCAGAGCGCCGATCGTAGGCGATCTCAGGGGAAGAAGCTCCCACAGCTGATGCCCGTCGAGCAGATCTCGGAGCGCCTCGAGGCGGTCCTTGCGGCCTCACCTGCCGACGAGACCGAACTCGTCTGGCTCGAGGTCCTGCGAGGCGAAGCGTCTCGGCGGGGCAAGCGCATCGACGTGCGTGTCTCGCCCGAACGTACGGTCCTGGTGCGCGTGCTCGATCTCGGCCGAGTCGGGAGCTATCGCACCGGCTCCGGCGAGGTCGGCGACCTCTCGGACTCCGTCCGACAAGCGATTGCACAGTCGAGAGTCCGCGAGCCGCTCTCGGGGCTCCCCCACCTCCCGGCCGAGAATCAGCCGCTCGAGGCCACCGACGGGCTCCACGATGCGAGACTCGCCGGTCTCACGCCCGGTGCGGTCCGAGGGATGCTCGAGAAGCTGCCCAGCGAGCGCGAGACGCTCCGACTGCAGTGGACCGACGCGCGGGTGGTCGTCTACAACAGTCGCAAGATCCGGCGCGAGGCGTCGGTCACCGGCGTGGCCTTCGAAGCCATCTGCGGTCGCGGCCCGGGAGCCGGCTTCGCTGCCGACGCCGGACGCCGGCTCGAGGCGCTGAATCTCGAGAACGTCTTGGAACGCGCCCGGCTCCGGCACGCCGACGGCGATGTCGGTGAGGCCCCCTCGGAGGGGGTACCGCTACTGCTCTCGCCGGAAGCCGTGATCTCGCTCATCGCCATGCTCAACCAGGAGTCGTTCTCGGCAAAGGCGTACTACGACGGCACGAGCTTCCTGCGCGAGCACCTGGGCATCCAGGTGTTCGACCGGGCGCTGTCCATCTGCGACGACGCGACCGACGCGAATGGTATCCCCTTCCCCTTCGACCTCGAAGGCACGGCAAAGCGCCCCGTGCCGTTGATCGTTGACGGCGCCCCGAAGACTCCCGCGCTCGATCAGCGTCAAGCCGCCGTGCTCGGACTGCCGCCGACGGCACACGCAATCGGTGGCAACGACGCTCGCGCCCAGAACGTCTTCCTCGTGGCCGGCGAAGCGACGCCCGACGAGCTGCTGGGTGCGGCAGACGGCGGACTCTGGATCGGCTCACTCGACCATCTGGAGTGCCGAGAGCCGCACCGAGTCCAGTTCAACGCTCGCGCCCGCGGCGTCCGGCACATCGAAGGAGGTCAGCTCGGCGCACCGCTGCCGGACCTCTACTGGAACGACAGTCTGCTGCGAGCGTTTTCGAGCATTCTGGACATCGGCTCCGAGCCGAGCCATCGCCTGACGCGCGACGGCTACCTCGGCGGCTTCTCGGCCCCCGCGCTGGCGATCGGCAGCGTCGAAGGGCTGCGCGCCTCCTAGCGCGCTCGGCGCGGCTTAGGCCCAGACGAACTCTCGCCGGCCGGCCTCGTCGGCCAGCAACTCGGCAATCTCACGAGCGTCGTCGACGTCGAGATAGTCGATCTTGGCGCCGTGAAACGACCCCGAGCGCGCGGTGTCGACGAGCACACTCGCCATCCGATGGCGACGGTCGAACGGGCTTTCGCGCATTCCGACGGACTGGATCTTCTCGAACGGGATGACCGTCAACTCTCGACCCAGCCAGCCGGTCCGCCACCAGAGTGCGTCGCCCGTCAGCCAGTAGTGCCGGTTGGCCACGTAGCGCCGGCAGACCCACCAGACGAGCGGGGTCAGGATCAGCAGCCCGAGCGCCCAAGGCGACACCCAAACGAGCACGAAGGTCGCGATCATGAGCGCCAAGACAGATCGATCGAACAACCGTTTTGCCGCTCGTTGCTCGATTGGCTGCCACCCGTTTCCAACAACGGAGGCGTCGGGGTCGCTCTCGGCCAGCGGTTGCATCGACAGCTTGGGCAGGGCCGCCGCGATCAGCGCCGGCACTCGCGCCGGCAGGGTCACCGGCGCGAGCCACTGACGACCGCTCTCCGCCGACCGCTCGAGGTCGCCGACGCTCGAAGCACCCTTCCAAGAGCCGCCGGTACCACCCGCGGTGTCGAGCCTCACAGAGACGCGCCGAAGCCACCGATGCCGAAGCGTCTCCTCGACCTGAAGACGCTGAACCCGGCGCCTCGGGACCGCCTTCTGTACCAGAGTGAGGAGGCCGAAGCGCGAATGGAGCTCGTCCTCTCGCCGGCGGAGGCGGAACCCGTGGAATCGGACGACCGCGATGGCAATCGACAGGAGCGAAAGGACCAAATAGGCTGCAATGACCAACGCCGCACCGAGGAGCACCAGCACGGGCCATCCGAGGTCCAGCTGATCCGTCCCCGCCTCGATCAGAGCCGGGGCCCAGCTTTCGAGTCGTTCCCACCACGCGAGATCGAATCCAAGGTCGAACTGTGAGAGCGCTCCGAACGCGGCGGCGACGACCAGGACACCACGATTCTTGATCAGTCCGAGACGGATCAGGTCAGACACCGGCACCGCGACGAGGTCGTGCGGTCGTGCCGACTCCTCCTCGGCGTCAGCCTCACTTCGGTCGGCTCCAAAGACCGCCGCACGCACCCGCTGGACCGCCTCCGGCGAAAGGTGAAGGACCGCCTCGGGCTCGCTCCCGCCGGCGCTCTCGAGGCGGATCGCCGCCGCCCCGACGAGCCGATGCAAAAGGCTGCGAACCTCGTCGATGTTCTGAATCCGGCCGAAGGCGATCCGCCGTTCGTTGCGACGCAGAATGCCGTCTCGAACCACCAACTCCTCTCGGCCGACCCGGAACGAGAGGGCCAGGTACTTGGCGACACCAACGAGCACCGCAGGGATCAGAAGCAGGAGTGCAAACCAGGCGATCGCGAAACCCTGCGAGAAGATCAGAAAGATCGCAGCCGGGAGGACTCCACTGCGTACCACCGGCCAGGCCTCGAAGAGCCAGGCGAGTGGGAACTGCCGCTCGAAGGCCGGCTCAGACACCATCCGCCGCGCCGTCCTCGTCGACCGTGAGGATCTCTCGAGCGGCCCGCGCCGCTTCGAGCGTCACGCCAGACAGCGTGATCGATGCGTTGTGGGTACCAGCGGTGTGCACGATCAGGCTGCCGAGTCCGAGCTGACGCTCGAGTGGGCCCTGGGCAACGTCCGTGTGCTGAAGCCTCGACCTGGGCACACGAATGCGGCGACGCCACCAGACGCCCCGCAGGATCTCCAGCCCCTGCTCGTCGGCCCGATAGTGATAACGACGGTGGGCCCAACGCGGAAAGACCAGACTGAAGAAGGCCACGACGATCCAAAGGCCGCCGAAGGCGAGCAGCAGGAAAGGAACAATCGGCGAATCGCCCCTCAACACCACCAGCAGCCCCGACACAATCATGAGTCCGACCGTCACACCCGCGGTGACGAGACCTCCGATGACCTGGTGCAGTGTCAGGGCCTTCGGGTCGCGAGGCAGGAACGGCCGCACCTCGGGAGCCACCACGGTCGCCTCGGCCGGCGCCGACGTCTCTTCCGGAGCGTCGACTCGCGGATCGGATTCAGGGGGCTCGGAGGGCACGTCAGGTCTTGCGCAGCAGGACGAGCGTCTGGTCGTCGCCCTGAGGTAGGCCGGCCGCGAACGAGGTGACCGCCTCGTCGATCTGTCTCACGATCGCTCGCAGCGGCTCGTCTCGTGCGGCCAGGAGGAGGTCACACAGCTTCTCTTCGCCGAACTCCTCGTCTTCCGGCGAGGCGCACTCGGTGATGCCATCGCTGTAGATGCAGAGCAGATCGCCGATCTCGAGGGTAAGCTCTCGGCCCTCGAAGGCGCCCCCGGGGAAGAGACCGAGGGGCATACCGCCGGTCGGCAGCTCCTCGATGTCTCCGCTCGCCCGCACGAGGAAGCCGGGGTTGTGGCCGGCGTTGACGTACGACATTCCCCCCGTCTCCGGATCGAGCAGGGCGACCAGGAGGGTGATGAACTTGTTCGGGGCACTCGACTCGTAGACGTGCCGGTTGAGCCGAGCGATCAGATCCGGCCCGAGGCTCTCCCGATCGAGGAGGAGTCGGAGCGCCGAGTGGAGCGTCGAGACCATCAACGCCGCCGGCATCCCCTTGCCGGTGACGTCGGCAACCACCGCTCCGAGCTTGTCGTCGATCGGCAGCAGGTCGTAGTAGTCGCCGCCGACCTCTCTCGCCGGTCGGTTCCAGCCTGTGAGCTCGAGCCCTTCGATCTCAGGCAGTCGGTCGGGGAGGATGCGGCGCTGAATCTCGGCCGCCAGCTCGGCCTCCCGCTCGAGACGCTCCTTCTCGAGTGCCTGTCGATGCAGATGGGCGTTCTCGAGAGCGATCGCAGCCTGGTTCGCGAGCATTCCCAGGCTGCGCTCGTCCGACCGCTCGAAGGGTCCGACGCCGTGCCGACTCTCTTTGTCCGCGACCGCGAGCAGGCCACGTGGGTTGCGCGCCGTGCCGATCGGTACCGCCAACAGGTGTTCCGCACCCGGGATGAGCTCTTCGCCCACTCCCGAGTCCCCTTCGAGCAGCGCCGCCATCGCCGGGTCGTCGATCGCAACGCTCGGGCGCGCCTCGCCGCCGAAGGTGCCATCGAGACGGAACTCTCCGTCTTCGACCAGATAGAGCGCGCCGAGGCGCGCGTCGAGCAGAGACACCGCGCGCAACAGGATCTCCTCCGACAGATCGTCCAGATTCAGGGTTCCGGCGATCGCCAGACCGACGTCGTAGAGCGACTCGAGCTCGACGCCTCGGTAGTTGACCTCGAACTTCTCCCGCTTGAGCCGCCGCTCCAACCTCAGGTTGCGGATGGCGGCAGCCAAGGCCAGCCGGAGACCGTTGTCGAGCTCGGACGGAGCCTCGGCCGCATGCAGGAGCAGCGCCGAGTCGCTGAAGGCAAGTCGCTCGAGGTTGGACGAATCGCCACCGTTGGCGTCGACCGCGTCGGGGAAGTCGCCGGCGCCGACGACGATCTCGCGCGCGAGCCGACAGTCGTCGCCGGTGTACAGCGCAACGCCCGAGGCGGCGGCGCCCACCCGAACGATGTCCAGCAGGCGTTCGACCAGGACTCGGCCGTCTCCCTCACGCCCCGCGAGTTCGAGCGCCTCCCGCCAGGCTCGCTGTGTCTCCGGCCCTGTCGCCGCGGAGCTCATGGTGCGCTCAGGAGAGCTCGCCGACCGCGGTGTCTTCGTCCGGGTAGATCGAGGCGTACTGCGTCAGCCCCATGATGTGGAACGTCTTGTCGATCGTCGGCGTCAGAGAGCAGAACGCGAGCTTGCCCTCGATCTCGAGCATGCGCTCGATGATCTCGATCAGGATGGAGATCCCGATCGAGTTGACGATCTTGGTGCCCGCGAGGTTCAGCAAGAGGGTCTTCTGGCCCGCCTCGATCAGCTTGAAGGCCTCTCGGGCGATCTCCTCGCCACCCTGATTGTTGATGTACCCCTCGGTATAGATGACCGCAAGCCCATCGCGCTGGTCTACGGTCAGTTTCAGAGTCTCGCTCATCGTTCCCTATTCTCTCTCACACCTACCGGTGTTTGGTCATCACGATCCGAGTTCCTTCGCCGCCAGAGCTGATCTCGACGTTGTCCATCAGGCCTCGAATGATCTGGAGGCCCCAACCCCTCTTGCTCTCCGCCTTGAGTTTCTCTTCGATCAACGGCTCGGCGACGTGCTTCGGGTCGAACCCGACACCGGTGTCGCGCAAGACGATCTGAAGAGTCTCGGGCTGCTCCTCGCCTAGTACGGAGAACGTGATGTAGACCTTTCGGTCTTCGGCCCGACTGTGCTCGAACGAATTGATGCAAGCTTCGACCACGGCCATCCTGACCTCGTCGATCCTATCGGAGCTCATGCGCATGAACTCCGCCATGGCGGTCGCGGTTTTACTCGCCGCGATCTCCATGTCCGGAAGCATGGGGAGGGTAAGTGTTACCTCCCTGAGGACGAAACTATTCTCCATCCGCCGGATACCAGTCTCTCGGCCGCCGACTCTACTAGAGAACTCAGAAGGTCAGGAAAATCTCGAGAAGGTAGACGGCGATGGGCTGAACCAGGTCTTGGGCCAGCAGCCAACCGAACATCGAGACGGTGCCGACCGTCACGAAAGCCTCGATCGAGAAGCGTGGGAGTACGGCTACAGCTCTGCGGGTCAGTTCCAGCATCAGTTCCCTCCGGGTGACTCTCCATAGAGCAAGCCCGTTGCCAGGCTCGAGCGAATTCCCGAAGAAACAGGCTAAGCGCCATGAAATCAGCAGTTAGAAAATTTCGACCGGCAGGGGGTGTGCGGAACGCCGCATCGCCGCACGCGACAATATGTCGCGCAGGTCCCTGAGAAGGCATTGAGCACTGCGAATCGGAGTACCAGAACGCCTCGACATCCACCCTATTGGGACATATTGCCGCGCCTGCGACCAAACGCCTCGGCGCCGCTCAAACCGCGACCGGGGGCAGAAGAGAGGCCTAGAAGCCCTTGCGCTGGAGGGTGCGGCGGTCGATTCCCAGCAGCCGCGCCGCGCGCGTCTTGTTGCCCGAGGTCATCCGCAAGACACGCCCGATGTGGCGCCGCTCGAGCGTGCCCAGGTCCAGCGCCTGCGGGCCCTCCTGCTCGGCCGACCGACCCAGCAGCGAGCGCAGGAGCTCTGGTCGCACCTCTCCGTCCGCCAATGAGAGCGCCGCTTCGACGAGGTTCTGCAGCTCGCGGACGTTGCCCGGGTAGTCGTGCTCGAGCAGGAGCTCGAGCGACTCCGACCGGAAGCGCGGCGCATCGATCACCTCGCGACTGCAAAAGACCTCGGTGAAGTGCCGCACCAAGTGCGGGATGTCTTCCCGGCGATCTCGCAGGGGCGGGAGATCGATCTCGACGCCCTTGAGTCGGTAGTAGAGGTCCTCTCGGAAGCTACCCTCGGCGACCTTCGTCTCTAGATTTCGGTGAGTCGCCGCGACCAGGCGAGCGTCGACCGGGATCGTCTTCTGGCCGCCGACTCGCACGATCTCTCGCTCCTGGAGGGCGCGCAGAAGCTTCACCTGGACGGCCGGGCTCAGATCGCCGATTTCGTCCAGAAAGAGGGTGCCGCCGCTCGCGAGCTCGAACTTTCCGCGCCGCGCCTCCACTCCGGTCGCCACGCCGCCCTCGATGCCGAAGAGCTCGCTCTCGAGGAGCGTTTCGGGGATCGCAGCGCAGTTGACCGCAACCAGCGGACCGGTCCGGCCCGACTCGAGATGCAGCAGCTTGGCCACCAGCTCCTTGCCGGTGCCACTCTCTCCGCGCAGAACGACACTCACACTCCGCGGAGCGACCCGCTCGACCAGATCGAGCGCCTGACGCATCGGAGCGGCCTGGGCGACGATCCTTCCGGCGCCGACCTTGCGCACCAGGTCTCCCTTGAGCGCTCGGTTCTCCTCCTCGAGCCGCTCCCGCTCGACCTCGAGCTCCTCCACCTGGCGAGCGCTGTCGAGCGCCACCGCTGCAAGCGATGCCACCGACTCGAGGAAGCGTCGGTCCTCGGAGCTGAAGCCGGCGGCCGCGCCGCCTCGCTCCTCCTTGTCGAGAAAAGCCATGTACCCGAGGTAGACGCCCCGATAGGCGAGCGGTGTCGCGAGCAGGCTGGCATAGGTCCGACCGGCGAGGGATCCACCCGACTGTGCGAGTGACTGGCCACTCGCCAGAAGCTCGCGCCAGAGCGGCTCTTCGAGGAACTGCTCCGCCGGTGGCGGCCCCTCTGTCCATCCGACTCCGGCCAACACCCGGGCTCGGCCGAAGCCGTCTCGAGTCACCGCCACCGCGGCGGCCGGGTCGAGAATGGTGCAGACCTTTTGGATCAGCTCGTCGACCAGCTCCTGCTCGGGGCGATGCGCATGCAGCGCCACCCCGAGATCGTAGAGAGTCTCGAGCTGGAGAATGCGGCGCTTCTCGGCCAGCGAGGACGAAACGGAGGAAGACATCGGACTGCTCGGGCGATTGTATGGAGCGTCGGGGACCAGAATCAAATAGCCGGGTGCTCACGTGGCTCTCTTCCGGTTAGGCTCGAACGGTGAAACCAGACATCCCCTACTCCACATTCGACAGCGTCGAGATGCGCGTCGCTCGTGTGAAGAGCGTGCGCCCCACTGTCGGTACGCGAGCCCCTTCGGTCGAGCTCGTCCTCGATCTCGGCCCGCTCGGGGAGCGACGCTCCGTCGGCCAGTTCGCTCTGATTCCCGAGGACGAGTTGGTCGGCCGCAAGGTGGTCGCCTGCGTGAACCTGGGAAAGCGACAGATCGGCAAGTACCTCTCCGAGGCTCTCACCATGGGCAGCGATCACCCCGAGTCGCCCGAAGGCCAGTCGCAGGCGGTACCGCTGTACGCCCACGCAGACGCCGTCGTCGGTGACCGCGTGTACTAGGCGGACTGACGCGACTAGAAGTGGAACCCGAGGAGGTTCCAGCGCCAGAGGAAGAACGGGAAGAGAGCCAGCGTCGAGAGCGTAAGGATTCGGGAGGTCCGCGCGAGCCAGCCTCCCGCGAGCGCCTCCCGCTCCCGCGCCGCCGATACCAGGGCGAGCGCCGTGGGCAGAATGGCGACCAACGGCAACCAGAAGAGCGCCACCATCGCCCCCGACACGCTGTACATGAAGTCTCGCGACACAAAACTCCAAGCGACGCCGACGAGAAAGACGAGATAGAACAGTGCCGCGGCGTAGGCGGCCCACCGCACTCGCCCCCCCTGTGGTGAGGGCCGCCGACGCAGACGCCGGAGGAGCGCGACCAGAGGTGTGCTGATCACGACGGTGACGAAGACGAGGACAAACCAACCAAGTCGAGCGGCGAGAAGCGGCGTCGTGTCGTACCAGGGCATGCGTTCGAGAACGAGTAGCTGCGGCATCTCCTCGTCCCAGATGGAGGCGAAGCGAGCCGGGTCGTCGCCCGCGCCGTCGAAAGCCACGACGCCTCCACCCTCCGGCCGCTCGAACACCCGCGAGCCGGTCTGCACCCAACGCCGAGGAAGCACCTGGTCGTTGGCGAGCGTGCGTCCGTCTTCTGCCCTGAGCTTGCCCTGGACGAGGGTCAGCGGCAGCTTTTCGAACGTCGAGTCGGCGCGACGCACCGGGACGTAGTAGCCGGAGAACCGCTCGACGTCGCCGCTGAGACCAGCCGCAGCCGGCATCGCCGGTTGCGCCTGGCGCGCATAGTAGCGATCGAGCAACGCTAGTAAGAGCGCCTCGCCGATGCGTGAGGAGCTGTTGCTATGGGCGAGGTAGATCCCCGTCCGGCTCTCGGGCATCAAATACAAGAAGGTGCCGTAGCCGAAGCCACTCCCGAAGTGGAAGATGCCGCGCTCGCCGCCGGCGACGCTCTCGAAGAAGCCATAGGTGGCGCCGGGTGCGCTCGGGTGCTGGGCGAACTGCTGGGCGTGCATGCGCTGCACGGTGGCCGGTTCGAGGATGCGCCCCTCCTCAACCGCCCCCCCTTCGAGGTGCGCAATCATGAAGCGGGCCATGTCGACCACCGTCGTCGCCAAAGTGCCGGTCGCGGTACGGAATCGAATCAGGCCATCCGGAAACGCGTCTCGCGTCGATTCGAGTCCTTCGGCGCTCGGCAGGTAGCCGGTCGCGAGGCGATCCGCCCACTCCGGCGGCGGCGGCAAAAGACAGCTCCGCACCATGCCGAGTGGCGCCATCACCTCTTCGCGCACGTAGTCTTCGTAGGTCCGACCGGTCACCTGGCTCACGACAACTCGCGCGAGCAGGCTGGCGTAGTTCGAGTAGGCGTGCACCGTCCCCGGCTGGAAGATCACCTCCCGTCGGTAGAGCGTGGCAAATTCAGAAACCGGAATCGTGTCGTCGTCGTCCCTCGGCAGGAAGCCCACGTAGGAATCGTCAAACCCCGCCGTGTGGGTGAGCAGGTGCCCAAGGGTCACGGGCTCCTCGAAGTCCGACTCGATCGGCACGCTACCGAGGTGCGGCCGAATGTCGGCGTCGAGATCGACACGGCCAGCCTCGACCAGCTGCATCGCAGCCGTCGCGGCGAAGAGCTTGGAGACGGACTGCGCCGGGAACAACGTCTCTTCCGGTACGACCGGCGTTCCCGATTCCCGATCGGCAAACCCATAGCCCCGCGCCGCGAGCAGCCGTCCGTCGCGGACGATCGCTACGCCTGCGCCGACCACCTCCTGGGGTTCGAGCTCACGCTCGAAGAAGTCGTCGAGAAAGGCTGCGAGGTCGGCCTCGGCCATCGGGGCCGCCTCGGCGTGAGCCGAAGCCGGGAGGCCGACGGTCGCCAAGAAAACGAGACCTGCAAGAACAAGGTGGTGCGCTGAATGAGCTCTCACGTCCATCACCCTACGACTCGCTGGGGCGCCGGTTTCGCCCGATCCATCGCGAGCCCTTCTGTTTGGACGGGGAGCTGGCGAGAATCGATTAGCCGCGCAGGCGCTTCTCGAACCAGAAGTCGCCGTAGGGTTCGTCGATGAACGGTTGGATCTCGCGGTAGCCCGCCGAGCGGTAGAGCGTCTGTGCCTCTTCCAGGGCTCGGTTCGTTTCGAGCCGAATGACCTTGTAGTCATGCGCGAAGGCCCACCGCTCGAGCGCTTCGAGCATCTGTCGACCCAGCCCCATCCCGCGCGCGGCCCTACCGATCCACATCCGTTTCAGATACCCGACGCCGGGCTCGAGGCGCTTCAGGCACCCACACCCGACCGACTCGCCATCCGACGTCGCGAGCAGAAAGACGCCGCGTGGCGGTGTGAGTTCTTCCGTCTCGACCGGAATCGCCGCGCTCAGGTCGAAGCCCTCCTCGAAACGCTCGCGAAGCTCGGCGTAGTACTGCTCGAGACACCAGAGCGCGCGAGGGTCGTCTGCCGCGACGGGAGCGACCTCGACGGTAGCCGCCCGAAGGAGCCTCTCAACCGTCGTCATCGCATCGAGGAGCCGCTCCTGCTGCCGATCGTTCAGCCGGCCCAGGAGCTCGGTGGCCGCCTCATCCGAACGTCGGTCGAGCTCGGTGACCTCCGCCTCGCCCTCAGCGGTCAGACTCACTCGCCGTACCCGCCGATCGGTTGTGCTCGGCACCGTCGTGACCAACCCGGCCTTCTCCAAGGAAGCCACCAACCGGCTGGCATACCCGGAGTCGAGCCCCAGTCTCGCGCGCAACTCTTTGAGATCGACCCCCTCCGGTCCCACCTCGTAGAGAAAGCGCGACTCGCCGAGCGGCCGATTGCGGCCGAGAAAGTCGTCGCTCAGAACGCCGATGCGCCGGGTGACGGCTCGGTTGAAACTGCGGACTCGGCTCGCATCCGTCATTTACCTGACTTTAGTCAGGCAAACTCGGCAGGTCAACTTCGCAGCCCGACCCACTCAAACCGGGGGTGCACTCGAGTCAGGCCAAATCGGTTCGTCGTGTTCGTCGTGCAAGAGGCTCATCGAGACGCCTGAAAGCAGCTTCTGAAGATCGAAGTAGAACGTAGCGGCCAGGTCCGACAGAGTGACGCTCGTTTCGTCGATGCCGACGCCCACCACGACGCCGTCTCGCCCAGCCAACCTCTCGGTGAGCTGACGAACGGCACTTCGCATCGTGTGGCGGGTGAGGAGCTCCCCTTCCAGGGTGCATGGCAAGAGCATGTCGGTCTCGAGACTCGACAGTCGGTCGCCGTCCTCGGCCGGAAAGTCCAACCGGAGACCGAGGGCATCGACATAGAGCTGAACGCCGTCCTCGTCCGGGTCCGGCTCTGTGTCGGGGGCGCATCGACACGCTGCCGCCGCCTCCTGCAACGACATGCCGAAGCGCACCGGCCCCAGTCCAACACCCAGCTCCAGCACCCAGACCTTGTCGGGGGCTCCTCTCATCACAGCCAGCTACAGCACCTTCTCGAGGTAGCGGCCGGTGTGGCTCTTTTTTACCTTGGCCACCTTCTCGGGCGCCCCCTCGGCGACCAACCGGCCACCGGCCTCTCCGCCCTCGGGACCGAGGTCGATCAACCAGTCGGCGGTCTTGATGACCTCCATGTTGTGTTCGATCACGATCACCGTGTTGCCCTTGTCGACCAGCTTCTGCAACAGACCGAGGAGCTTGCCGATGTCTTCGAAATGAAGGCCGGTGGTCGGTTCGTCGAGGAGGTAGAGGGTCTGTCCGGTGGAACGCTTGCAGAGCTCCTTGGCGAGCTTCACCCGCTGAGCCTCTCCGCCCGAGAGTGTGGTCGCCGGTTGGCCGAGGCGGATGTAGCCGAGGCCAACCTCGTCGAGGGTTGCGAGAATGCGCGCCACTGGAGGGATGTTCTCGAACACGTCGCGCGCCTGCTCGACCGAGAGATCGAGGATCTCGGCGATGTTGAGCCCCCGGTAGCGAACGGCGAGCGTCTCTCGGTCGTAGCGCGCCCCGCCACACACCTCGCAGGTGACGTAGATATCGGGTAGGAAGTGCATCTCGATCTTGTTCTGCCCGTCGCCCTTGCACGACTCACAGCGGCCGCCCTTGACGTTGAAGCTGAACCGACCCGGCTTGTAGCCGCGCACCCGCGCCTCGGGCGTCTTCGCCATCAGGTTGCGGATGTGGCCGAAGACCTGCGTATAGGTCGCCGGGTTCGAGCGCGGCGTGCGCCCGATCGGGCTCTGGTCGATGGCGATCACCTTGTCGAGGGCGTCGAGCCCGTCGATCGCCTCGTGCTCACCGCTCCGATCACCCGCTTTGTAGAAGTGGGTGGCCAGCGAACGATAGAGGATGTCGTTGACGAGGCTGCTCTTTCCCGATCCCGAAACGCCGGTGACGACGATGAACGTACCGAGCGGAAAGTTCACCGTGAGGTCCTTCAGATTGTTGTGCCGAGCGCCGCGCACGACCAACTTCTGCTCGGAGGGAGCCCGTCGATCGGGCAGCTCGATCGCCTTCGCACCGCTGAGGTAGAGCCCGGTCATCGACTCGGAGCTCGCCTCGAGTTCCTCCGGCGTGCCCGCGGCCACCACCTCGCCGCCGTGGACGCCCGCGCCCGGCCCGAGGTCGATCACCCAGTCGGCCGTGCGGATCGTCTCCTCGTCGTGCTCGACCACGAGCACCGAGTTGCCTAGATCGCGCATGCCTTGGAGCGTCTCGATCAGACGTGCGTTGTCGCGCTGATGGAGGCCGATCGACGGCTCGTCCAGAACGTAGAGGACACCCATCAATTTGCTGCCGATCTGCGTCGCCAGCCGAATGCGTTGACTCTCCCCACCCGAAAGCGTCGCCGACGACCGATCGAGCGACAGGTAGCCGACCCCTACGTCGTCGAGAAACCCGAGACGATCGACGATTTCTTTGACCACCTTGCCGGCGATCACCTTTTGGCGCTTGTCGAGTTTGAGCTTGCCCAACCGTTTGCGCAACGCGGAGACGGTCAGGCTCGACAGCTCGTCGATCGAGCGACCGCTCACCTTGACCGCGAGCGCCTCCGGCCGCAGTCGCCGACCTTCGCAATCGGTGCAGGTGTTCATCGACATGTACTTCTCGATTTCGGTGCGCACGCCCGCAGACTTGGTGTCCTTGTAGCGTCGCTCGAGCGTCGGCACGATGCCTTCGTAGCTTCCTCGCCACTTGTAGCTCGAACGCTTGCCCTTGAGCTCGAAGGTCATCTCGCGATCGCCGCTGCCGAAGAGGACAATCTCGCGAATCGGCTCCGGAAGCTCTTCCCAAGGCGTCTCGAGCGAGAAGTCGAGCTCTCGGGAGAGGGTTTGGATCATCCGCACCCGCCAGGAGTTCGAGCTGGTCGGCCAGGGGCCGATTGCACCGGCCTTGATCGACGCCTCGGGATCGACCACGATCCTGTCGGGATCGACTCCGCGCAAAGTGCCCAGGCCCGAACAGGTCGAACAGGCTCCGTAGGGGCTGTTGAACGAGAAGAGGCGCGGCGTGACTTCGGCCAGGCCGGTGCCGCACTCGAGGCACGAGTAGCTCTGCGAGAGGGTCTCCTCCGCCAGCCCCTGGGGCGCAATCACCACCAGGCCTTCGGCGACCCGCAGCGCGGTTTCGATCGAATCGGCGAGGCGGCGGTCGACCTCCGGCTTGACCACCAGCCGATCGACCACGATGTCGATCGTGTGTTTCTTCTGCTTGTCGAGTTTCGGCGGCTCGCCGCGCAGCTCGACGGTCTCGCCGTCGATGCGGGCACGTACGAAGCCCTCTTTGGTGATCTGCTCGAGCTGCTTGCGGTACTCGCCCTTCTTACCGCGAACGTAGGGGGCATAGATCACCAGGCGGGTACCGCTCGGGAGCGCCAGCACGCGATCGACCATCTGCTGCACCGTCTGGGGGCGGATCTCGTTGCCACAGTTGGGACAGTGCGGCACGCCGATCGAGCTGTAGAGCAGCCGCAGATAGTCGTGAATCTCGGTCACCGTGCCAACCGTCGAACGCGGATTCTTCGACACCGACTTCTGTTCGATCGAAATCGCCGGCGAGAGCCCCTCGATCGAGTCGACGTCAGGCTTCTCCATCTGCTGCAGGAACTGCCGCGCGTACGCCGAGAGCGACTCCACATAGCGTCGCTGCCCCTCGGCGTAGAGCGTGTCGAAAGCGAGCGAGGACTTGCCCGAGCCCGACACGCCGGTGATCACGACCAACCGGTTTCGCGGAATCTCGAGGGTGACGTTCTGAAGGTTGTGCTCGCGCGCACCGCGCACCACGATCGAGTCCATAGACGGGCGATTGTAGCCCTACCCGGCCCGCCGCTGGATAGGCCCCCGGCACGCTACTTCGCTGCTACAGTACCGGCTCCAGGAGACGACCGATGCACTTCGAAAACGACCTCCACAAGCAAGTCCACGACCAGGTCGGGGAGTTCCTGAACGAACTCTTCGACGCTCCGCACCACGACGAGTCCAACGGCCACTACTACGTGGTCTACGGCAGCACCATCCTCGAGGTCTCCGTCGAGCCGTACGGCCCGGAAGACACACTGGTCGAGATCACCGCCTACTGTGTCCAGGGCATCGAGCCCGAACCCGAACTCGCCTTCGGTCTCCTCGGTCTGAACCAGCAGCTGCCGATGGGCGCCTTCTCGATCGTCGGTCGCGACGTCTTCTTCTCCCACACCTTGCTCGGCCGCGCCCTCGACCGCAAGAACCTCCTCGGCACGATCGCCGCGGTAGCTGAGGTGTCGGACAAGTACGACGAGCGCATCGTCGAGAAGTACGGCGGCCAGACCGCGCTCGAGCGGATTCGGGACACGGGTGGGCGCAAGAAGCGCCGCGAAGCGATCGAGTCCGGCTCGAACTAGATCGAGCTCCACGGGGGCAGAGCGCCCGAGTCGAGCTTGCGCTGCGACTGCTACGATGGCCTCTCCATGACAGGTTGGCCGGTATTCATCTGCTACCGGCAGACGGACGGGATGGAGGCCGCGCGCCGCGTCTACGAGCTGCTTCACGGCAGCAGCGTGCCGCTACCCGCCGAGTCTGACGCCCGCGAGCGACTGCCCCTGATCGACGCCTACTTCGATCAGGCCGCTCCGGGCGTCGAGGACTGGACGCGCTTCCACGAGCCGCACTTGAAGCGCGCGCGAGCGATCATCGTCATCTGCACGCCCGGCGCCAAGCTCAACGAGGGCGAGAGCGACTGGGTGCACCGTGAGATCGACTGGTGGCTGGAGAATCGAGAATCCGCTCCGATCCTCGTCGATCCCCTCGGTGCGGAGGATCGCTACGTTCCGGAGGCGATCGCTGAGCGCTGGCCGAACGCGCAGCGCATCAAATTGCTCGCCCAAGACTGGGACGGGTTGGGGCGGGAGGAGCACCACAGACTGGACGAGCGGGTGCGCGCGAGGTTTCTCGGCGCCGTCGTACCGAGCGCGGAAACGATCTACGAGCAAGAGCTCCGGCACGAACGTCAACGCGCGCAGCGTCTGAGGCGTGCGCTGCGAATGCTCCTGGCGCTGTCGGCCGTTGTCGTCACGACGCTCCTCGTCGCCCTCTGGGCATACACAGGGAAACGGGCCTCCGACAAGGAGAAAAGCCGTGCACTCGAGGCGCGAGACAAGTTTGCCGAGCTCACCCAGGCGGCGCGCGCCGCCGAGGCGCAGGCCACTGAACTGCGGCGCCAGGCGGAAGGCGCGTTTCGGCGCGAGCAGGCGCGCGTCGTCGAAAGACAAGCCGCGCAGGCAAGATCCGAAGCCGCCCTCCTCGAGCAGCTACGAAGGTCCGGTCAGTTCGGCGACTACTCGGAGACCATCCTCCAATGGGAGAGGGAGCTCAGGCGACGGGCGGACTCGCTGGCCGAGCTCGCCGACGGTGAGACTCCGGAGTGTGACTCGGTCGCTGCGTTCAGCATCTACGAACAGGAGCTCGTCGAGGTCTTCTTGGACGACGAGCCGTCCAAAGCCCTGTTTGCCTACCTTGCGACGGTGCCCGGGTCGAGCCCGCGCCCCAACGACTGGGCCCCCGCCGTAGTCGACCTGTTCTTCGCCGACGACGACGCGGTCAGAATCGGGAAGAACCGCTCACGAGAAGACGTGCGCGCCGCCATCGACTCGGTGGCCGCCGACCGCTACTGGCCGCTCCTCGTGGGCCTGGGTACGGTGCACGGGTTCAACCTCGACGCTGTGAACTACCGCCTGACGCGCAAGGGTCTCAACATGAACGACGAGGGCGACATGATCATGTTCTTCGAAGTCTGCCGCGAACTCGACCCACCGGCCTGACCTCGGCGCTCGCCACCTACCCGCGCCGCCCCATCTCTTCCTGCATCTCGCGCTCGACCTGTTGCTTCTTCTTGTCGGCGCGCTTGTCGTAGAGCTTCTTGCCGCGCGCCAGCGCGACCTCGATTTTGATCTTGTTCTTCTTGAGGTAGACCGAGAGCGGAATGCAGGTGAGGCCCTGCATCGTGGTGCGGCCGAAGATCTTGTCGATTTCACGCCGGTGTAGGAGGAGTTTGCGTGGCCGCTCCGGGTCGTGATTCTGGCGATTGCCGTGCGTGTAGGGGCTGACGTGAGCGCCGACCAGCCACGCCTCGTTGTTGCGAATCTCGACGTAGCTGTCCTTGAGCTGCACCTTGCCGGCACGGATCGACTTGACCTCGGTGCCCACGAGGGCGAGGCCGGCCTCGAACTTGTCGAGGATCTCGTAGTCGTGTCGCGCGCGCCGATTGGTGGCGAGCCGCTGGAATGTCGGAGACTTCTTCATCGTCGTGCCCGGCACAGGATACCGACTTCGGGCCACCGACATCGAGGGCAAAAGCGTCGAGAACACCGGAGGCCTATCCGTTGGGGTGCTACAGTCGGGCTCGATGAGCCTGGGTGGGACACTCATTCTCGCCGGGCTCTTCTCCATCTTCGGAGGGAGCTCTCAGAAGGCCTACCTCACGGAGCTCGCGGTCGGTCTCGACGAGGGACGGTTGGAAGTCAGTTTCCGTCTCCGCGACGCCATCGACGAAGAGCTGATCGAGCGCATCGAGGCCGGCCTTCCAGGAGGGTTTCGCTACCAGTTCAAGCTCGTCCGCCCGAGCAAGGTCTGGTTCGACAACACGGTCGTCTCGGGCGACCTCGAGGTCGTCGCTCGCTACGACGCGGTGACCCGCGAATATCAGGTCAACTACAAGCAGAACGGCAAGCTGACCGTCAGTCGCATGCTCAAAGAGCGGGCGGAGCTCGAGAGCGCCTTGACTCACTTCGAGCAGCTGATCCCGTTCTCGCTCGAGGACGTGAACGCGCGCCGTCCGCTTCATCTCCGCATGCGCGCCGAGCTCGGCTCCCGCAACATTCTGCTGCTGATTCCGACAACGGTCCACACCGAGTGGATCGAGTCGGGTCGATTCCAAATCCCCGAGTCGGTCCCCGACACCGAGTAGCGCATGGACATCCGCGAAGAGCTGTTCCGCAGGCGCAAGGACAGCCGTTGGATCATCGGCGGGCTCGGCCTGCTGCTGCTGACGCTGTCGGCGATCTTCTACTTCATTCAGCGCAGCCGCGACCTACCCACGGACGAGGTCACCGATCGCGTCCTGCTCTTTGTCCTCTGGTACATCAACGTCGTCCTCATCGTCACGATCCTCTTCGTTCTGCTGCGCAACCTCTTCAAGCTGGTGGTCGAGCGCCACCAGGGCGTCTTCCTCTCGAAGCTGCGGACAAAGCTGGTTGCGACCTACATCGGGCTCGCTCTGGTGCCCGTGCTGCTGCTCTTCGTCTACGGTAGCCAGCTCCTCCAAGGGTGGATCGATCGCTGGTTCAACGAACCGGCGATCAAGCAGGTCATGGAGCAGGGGTACGACGTCGCGCAGGCATTGTACGGTCAGGCGAACGAGAGGAACCTGCGCGACGCACGCCGCATTCTGGCCGAGATCGACGAGCTCAATCTCGAGAGGGCCAGCGCGCGCCCACGCGTCGCGCGCGAACTCCAGGCGCTGCTCAACGAGCTCGAACTCGACGTTCTGGCGGTCTACAGCGACACCGACTTCGTCCATGCGATCGTGCGCCCCCAATCGGGCATCGACGAGGTTCCCGATCACGGCCGGCGCTTTCTCGCCGACGCCCTCGACGCGGGGGGCGCCGAGAAGATTCTGCCCATGGCCGAAGGGCAGGGCAGGGTATTGCTCTCGGCAGTCTCCACTCCACCGTCCAGAGACGGGCCGCGCACCATCGTCATTACCGGCTCCGTCCTCGAAGCGCGTCTCGCGACTCAAAGCGAGAAGCTGATTCAGGCCTACCAGGGCTACCGCCAACTCGAGGTACGTAAGAGCGACATCAAGACCACCTATCGCCTCACCTTCCTGATGGTGACGCTGGTGATCCTCCTGATGACCGCGTGGGTTGGCCTCTACCTCGCCCGCCGAGTGACGGTGCCGATCGAGGCGGTCGCCGAAGGTACCCGGAGACTCTCCGAAGGCGACCTCGACTATCACGTGGACGTGCCGGCCGACGACGAGTTAGGTGTGCTGGTCAACTCGTTCAACCGGATGACCACCGAGCTGCGCCGCAACAAGGAGGAGCTCGTCTCCGCCAATCGGAACCTCGCCGAAGAGCGGGCGGTGATCGCGGCCGTGCTGCAGAACGTCGCCGCCGGCGTCATCTCGATCGACGAAGAGGGGCACATCATCACCTGCAACCAGGTCGCGTTGACCATGCTGCGCCTGAAGGGCGAGCGCGCGGTCGGGAAGCCGTTCCGGGAGCTCTGGAACGACGCCGAGCGCAGCAAGCTCGCCGAGCTGTTCGAGGAGGACCCCGGACCGACCGGCCGCCTGAGTCGCGGACTGCGCCTCTTCCTCGCCGACGAGTGGAAGACGTTCGAGGCCAAGGTGAGGACGATGCGCGACCGCGACGGCAACGTGAGCGGCCGCGTCATGGTCCTCGAAGACCTGACCGAGCTGATCCGAGCTCAACAGACCGCCGCCTGGAACGACGCGGCGCGGCGCGTCGCCCACGAGATCAAGAACCCGCTGACGCCGATCAAGCTCGCCGCCGAACGGTTGCTCGTGCGTCATCGTCAGGGCGATCGCGAACTGGGACCGGCGCTCGAAGAGGGCATGCAGACCATCGTGCGCGAGGTCGATTCGATGGGTTCGATGGTCGACGAGTTCTCGCGTTTTGCGCGCATGCGACCGCCTCAACCGGCCCAGGTCGATCTCGAACTCCTGGTCGCCGACATCGTCAAGCTCTACGACGGACTCAAACCCGGAGTCGAGGTCGACAGCGATATCGCCCCCGAGGCACGAGACGCGCTTCTCGACGGCGAACAGATCCGTAGCGTGCTCATCAACCTGCTCGACAACGCGCTCGAAGCGACCGAACCCCCAGGCAAGGTGAGCGTCGCCGTACATCCAAACAACGGCTCGCTGTGGATCGACGTCGCCGACACCGGCGCCGGCATCCCGCAGGCCTCTCGCGAGAAGCTCTTCCTCCCCCACTTCTCCACCAAGGGTCGCGGCACCGGGCTCGGGCTGTCGATCGTCTACCGGATCATCAACGAGCACCACGGTTCGATTCGGGTCGAAGACAACGATCCGCAGGGGACGGTGTTCAGAATCGAGTTGCCTCAGGGTTAGTTCAACAGCCGGCCAGTGTCCGAGGCGACAGCTTCTGACGGCTCCATGTCGGTGCCGGCGTGAAACGGTCGTCAGCGGAGCGGGAGGCGGCGAGGCCGCCCTCCTCCGGTTTGGGAGCTCGCCGTCGGGAGGCTCACTCGACGTTGCGGAAGGCGATGCGCGATCCCAAGTTCGTAAGAGCCTCAACAGACTTGCCCGCCTGCCGAAATTGGGCAACGATGGGGCGATGCCGACACGCCGAACCGAGCTCCAAGACGACATGAAGACCGCTATGAAGGCGGGCGAGAAGGTGAAAGTCGCAACCCTCCGAATGTTGATGAGCGCCATCAAGAACGAAGAGATTGCCCTCGGAGGCGAGCTCGACGAGCCCGCCTTCCTCAAGCTGGTCCGCAAGCAGATCAAGCAGCGGAAGGACTCCGCCGAGCAGTACCGCGAGGGCGAGCGCACCGAGCTGGCCGAGAAGGAGGAACTCGAGGCAAAGATTCTCGACGCCTATCTGCCGCCCTCGATCGGTGAAGAGGAGATTCGCGCGGCGTTGGCCGAGTTCATCGCGGCCGAAGGCCTCTCCGGTCCATCGGCCATCGGGCCGATCATGAAAGAGATGCTCGCCCGCTTCGCCGGGCAGACCGACGGCGGCACCATCAACCGCCTCGCTCGCGAGCTGCTCGCAGACTCCTGATGCGGCGCGTCATCGTCGGCACCGCCGGCCACATCGACCACGGCAAGACATCGCTCGTCGAGGCGCTCACCGGTGTCGACTGCGACCGCTGGGCCGAAGAGAAAGACCGCGGGATCACCATCGACATCGGCTTCGCCCGGCTGATCGAAGACGACCTCCAGATCGGCTTTGTCGACGTCCCGGGCCACGAGCGCTTCCTCCACAACGCGCTCGCCGGTCTCGGCGGCATACGAGTGATGCTGCTCGTGGTGGCGGCCGACGAGGGGGTCAAGCCACAGACCGAAGAGCACCTGTCGATCTGTTCACTGCTCGGCGTCCCCGCCGGCCTCGTCGCACTCACGAAGTCGGACCTGGTCTCCCCCGATCTGGTCGAGCTGGCCCAGCTCGAGATCGAAGAGCTGGTCGCCGGCACACCCTTCGGCGAATCGCCGGTCGTGCCGGTGTCGAGCGTCACCGGCGACGGACTCGACGAACTGCGCAAGGAGCTGGCTCGGCTGGCCGACCTTCACAAGATCGAACCGCGCCCGAGCCGGCCCGCGCGCTTGCCGATCGACCGCGGTTTTGTCCTCCAGGGCCTCGGCACGGTGGTCACCGGCACACTCTCCGACGGTCGGATCGCCACCGGCGACACGCTCGAGCTCCTGCCGAGCGGCAAGAAGGTGCGCGTGCGGAGCGTTCAGGTTCACGGTGAAGACCGCGACGTCGCGGATCGGGGCGAGCGGACGGCGCTGCGCCTTTCGGGCGCTGAGCTTGGAGACGTCGAGCGCGGCACCCAGCTCGTCGCGACCGGCTCTCTCGAACCGACCCGAACCCTCGAAGCCGAATTCCGACTCTTGCCCGAGGCACCACGCGCTCTCAGCGGGTCGACGGAGGTCCGCTTCCATCTGCTCTCGACCGAGCTTCCGGGTCGAATCCGACCGCTTCACGGCGAGCCGATCGAGCCGGGAGCCACCGGACCGGTCGAGATTCGCCTTGCCGGACCGGTGCCTGCAGTCCGTGGCGATCGCTTCATCGTTCGGCGCCTCTCCCCCCAGCTCACCCTCGGCGGCGGCACCGTGCTCGATCCCCGTTGGTCCCGGAAGCGGGGCTCCGAGCTCGAGCAAGCGGTCGACGCCCTCGCAGGAGGCGCCGACGACACCCTCGTACAGTGGGTCCGCGAAGCGGGTGAGGGCGGCGCGACGGCCGGAGACCTGGCCCGACGTCTCGGCGCCGAGGAGCCCAAGATCGAACGCCGCCTCGAACAGCTGGTCATCGACCAACAGCTCCTGGCTGTGCCGTCGGGCAGCGGTCACGGTCGGCGCTGGCTCCACGTCTCGGCCTACCGCCGAATCGTCGAACGAGCACGCGCCGCGCTCAAGGACTTCTTCAAGCGAGACCGTCTGGCGCGAGGCATGCCCAAGGCCGAGGCCGTGCGCCGCATCCTTCCAGGTCGGGCGGCCGAGATCGCCGACGTCTACTTCGAATGGCTCGGCAAGCAGCAGATCCTGGTCGTCGATGGCGGGCTGGTGAATCAACCGGGGCGCGCAGCCAGTCTCACCGGTGAGGAGTCGAAGCTCGCCACCGATCTTCTCGCCCGGTTCGAGCGGGCCGGTCTGACACCGCCGTCCCCGGGCGATCTCCAACGTGAGTTCGACAGCAAGCCTCAGATCCTCGCCGGCGTCGTCCGCTACCTGAGCGAGCGAGGTCAGCTCTCACGCCTTCCCGGCGACCTGATCATCGCGCGCTCCGCGATCGAGACGGTACGCTCCACCCTCGTCGAGAGTGACTTGGAGGGCTTCTCGGTGGGCGACTTCAAGGAACGATTCGGGCTCTCCCGCAAATGGGCTATCCCAATTCTCGAGCACCTCGACTCGATTGGCGCTACGCGGCGAGTCGGCGACCAGCGCCAGATCGTGAGGAGATCGACCTGAGCGCAGAGCAGAATCGCACTATCGCTGTTCTCGGAGCTTCGCGCGCACGCCACAAGTTCGGCAACAAAGGCGTCCGTGCCTACGTGGCTGGCGGCTGGAGCGTCTTCCCGGTCAATCTGACCGACCATGAGATCGAAGGGCTCACGGCCTACCCGACACTCGCTGCGGCGAACGAGGCGGCAGGTGGCAAGCTCGACAGAGTCAGCGTTTATCTCAGACCCGAGGTCACCCTTCGGCTCCTGTCGGAGATCACGGCGGTCGATGCCGGAGAGACATTCTTCAACCCGGGCTCGGCGGACGCGGAGGTGCTGCGACTCGCCGAAGAGCTCGGCATCGTCGTCCGCGACGCCTGCAGCATTGTCGACATCGGGCTCAGCCCATCGCAGTTTCCCTAGTCCGAGCCTCGTCGGAGCGCGTGCTAATGTTTCTTCGAAACTCCTGATTGCGGCGCCAAGACATGAACCTCGAGCGGCAGACGGTTGCGCTTTTCCTCGCCCTGCTGGGCCTTGCGTTCACCGAAGCCAGCGCGGGCGAGTACACGGCTGAACTGATTCCGCCGACCGAGGCGGAGGGGTTCGTCTTTGACGTCATCGCGCCGTTTCAGCTGAACGACAGGGGCGTGGTCGTCGGCGTCGCAGCGAGCTTCGAGACCATCGACCAGCGTCTCTTTCACTACCGAAAGGGAGCCACGACCGACATCTCCGTCGTCGAGGACTTCCCGCGACCCCACTCTCTCAATCGGGCCGGAGTGGTCGTTCTGACAGAGGGTCGACGTCTGGCCAAGATCAGAACGCCGAACGGAGCGGTACGCCCGCTTGAAGGCGGCCTGTCTGACGACGAGCTCTCCTCGCTCCACTTCGGTGCCGCCGGAAGGAAGGGCAGGGTCGCCGCCTACGACGACCGACCGTACCTCTACTCGAAGCGACAGGGCGGATGGAGCCTCATCTCTTCGGCACATCCAATCTTCGATCGAACTCCGCTGATTCCGGCCGCCGTCAATCGAAGAGGCCAGGTCCTACTCCTCACACTCGCAGATCAAGGGCGCGGGGTCGACGGAGCGTTTCTCTACGATCTCGACGGAGAGGTGGACCTCGTGCCCGCAGCGCAAGGCGACATCTTCACCGAGATCGCTTTGAACGATGCCGGCACCGTCGCAGGCACTCGACTCCGCAGCGACGGCCTGAACCGCGCCTACTACTATCAGAACGGAGATTTCATCGAGATCGTCCCCGAGGGGAGGACTCGGAGTACCTTCCACGAGCTCCTCCAAGACGGCAGGACCCTCGTCGGCGTCGACCGCGGTCGCGAGGCCTTTGTCTACACTCCGGAAACCGGGATCACTCCGCTATGGACGACGAGTGAGACGTTCCAGTTTGGCCTCGAGAGCGGCTGCAGTAAGCCCGAGAAGGCACACCTCGGTCGGCTGTCGATGAACGAGCGCGGCGACGTGGTCGGTCTGCTCGGCTGTGTTGGAGCTCGGGGACCGTTCCATTTCAGAGCGGGAGAGGGGTTCACCTTCTTGCGTCCGGCGCTCGAGAGTCTCCCCCTGAAGATCCGGCGGCCCGAGCCGGTCGATCTCAACGAGAAAGGCCAGATCCTGGTGAACTTTTGGGGCGGAGAAGATCCCGACCCCAAGAACGGCGGCGCCCTGCTGACGCCCATCAACTAAGCCGTCGATGGGCCTGTCTCCGATGAAGCCGATCAAGTGGACCCTCATCGCCTTGCTGGCGATGGGCTCGGCCGACGCGACCCGAGCCTGGGACCGCACCGGGCATCAGGTCGTCGCGCGCATCGCCTGGGAAGAGATGCAGCCCG
Organism: Candidatus Multivoradales bacterium; assembly: GCA_965212505.1. Lineage (GTDB taxonomy): Bacteria > Acidobacteriota > Thermoanaerobaculia > Multivoradales > JAHEKO01 > JAHEKO01. Next base: position 828,359 of record OZ243123.1, on the reverse strand, counting down.
AGAGCCGCACGCGCGCGATCGAGCTCCTGGCCGCCGCACCTCCAGACGCCTCGCTCGCCCAGCTCCTGCCGCAGACATCTCGTCCACTCGCCGTCCGTCAGGCCGAGCACTTCCAACTGGCGGCCTACTGGTCCGACATCGTTCGCGACGGGGCGTTCCCCGAGCGCCGGCAGAAGTACCACCGCGGCAACTGGCACTACATCAACTGGTTCTTCGAGCAGGTCGGGCCGGAGAACGCTCCGCGCGAGCGAACCGATCTCAAGGCCCAACCGACCAACGTGGTGGAACGCCTCGGTGCGCTGTCGGTAGCGGTCGCAGACGAGACGCTGCCCGCATCGGAACGCGCGATCCACCTCGCGTGGATTCTGCACCTCACGGGCGACGTCCACCAGCCGCTCCATGCGACTGCGCGTGTCACCGAGCTCGAGCCCCAGGGCGATCGCGGCGGCAACCTCGTCTCCCTCGGCAAGTCGCGGAACCTCCACAGCTTCTGGGACGGCATCCTCCGCAGCTCGAACTTCCACTGGTGGTTCCAGCGAGAAGACAGCTACATCCAGAAGATCGCAAAATCGATCGCAACGGAGCACCCGCGCTCCGGCTTCGGAGCGAGCGCCGCGAGTCTCGACGTCGAGGCGTGGGGGCGAGAGAGCTTCGAGATCGCGCGCGACGAGCTCTACCCCGCCGATTTAGTCCGCGACGCCAAGCCGTCTCGCGCCTACTTCGACCGAGCGGTTCGCATCGGCCGACGACAGGTTGCACTCGCCGGCTATCGGCTAGCGGTGCTCCTCGACGCCAGCCTTCGGTAGCCCGCTCAACCGCCGACCCTGGGCCTGTTGGGTTGGGCTCTTGTGTTTTCTGTATTTCCAATTATACTTTTTGGATACTCAAAAACACGGAGGAGCTATGGGAATCGAACTCGAATTGGGCCTTCTTCTTGCCGTCCAGACCATCGGTCAGAGCTTTTTCGCAGTCTTCGAAGTCGAGACACCTGGCTGGCGGAAGACCCTCAAGTGGCTGATCGTCGCCGGCGCAACCCTGGGTCTCTATGCCTGGGTCGGCCACTGGGCGCTCCTCTTCCCGCTCGCGAGTGCGATCGCCGGATGCACCTTCCACTTCTTCTGGTGCCGGAAGAATGGCATCCACCCTTGGCGGGCGACACCGAGGCGGAAGTACTGGGAGCTACGCGGCTGGGAGTGGATGGAATAGGGCCCGGACTAGGCCTTGGCGTCGTACCAGGTCGGGCCGTGGTCGACGTCTACCACCAACGGTACGGCCAGCTGTTCGACGCCCTGCATCTCCGCCACGACCGTCTCGGCAACGACCTCGACGTCTCCGTTGGGAACCTCCAGCACAAGTTCGTCGTGCACGGTCAAGAGCAGGTGCGCTCCCGGGTGCTCGTCGCGGAGACGCCGATCGAGACGGATCATCGCCTTCTTCTGCAGGTCCGCCGCCGTTCCCTGAATGCGCGCGTTGATCGCCATCCGGCGCGCGTTCTCACGCAGGTGGAAGTTCTTGCTGTTGATGTCGGGTAGCCAGCGAATGCGTCCGTAGAGCGTCTCGACCTTGCCGGTCGCCTTCGCCGACTCGAGCGTCTCGTCCATGTAGCGCCGCACGCCGTCGAAGCGCTCGAGATAGGTCTTGATGAAGCGGTCGGCCTCGGAGCGTTCGATCTTCAGGTTCTGGGCGAGCCCGAAGGCGCTCATGCCGTAGAGGATGCCGAAGTTGATCGTCTTGGCCGCCCGACGCTGTTCGTCGGTGACCAGCTCTTCCGCAACGCCGAAGACGGTAGCCGCGGTCGATCGGTGGATGTCGGCGCCGGCGAGAAACGCCTCGACCAGCGCCTCCTCCCGTGCGATGTGGGCGAGGATGCGCAACTCGACCTGGCTGTAGTCGGCCACCACCAGCGACTTGCCCTCGGGCGCAGAAAACGCCTTGCGGATCCGACGGCCCTGCTCGGTCCGGATGGGGATGTTCTGAAGGTTCGGGTTCGCCGACGAAAGGCGCCCGGTCGTGGCCACCGCCTGGTGGTAGCGGGTGTGGAGTCGCCCGTCGTCGCCCATGACCGCCGGCAGGGCGTCGACGTAGGTCGACTTGAGCTTCGTCACCTCGCGGTATTCGATCACCTTCTCGGGCAGCTCGTAGCCCTGCGCGGCGAGCGCCTCGAGCGTCGCCTGGTCGGTCGAGTAGCTCTTGGTCTTGCGGGTCTTCTTGATGACCGGGTAGCCGAGTCGCTCGAACATGATCTCGCCCAGCTGGCTCGGCGAGTTGATGTTGAACGTGTCGTCGGCCAGCGAGTAGATCTCATCCTCGATCCGGGCGAGCTCGGTTCCCATCTCCTCGGAGAGTCCCTGGAGGAAGTCGGTGTCGAGCTGGATACCGGTCTCTTCCATGCCGAGGAGAACCGGCAGGAGCGGCGCTTCGAGCTCGACGTAGAGCTCTTCGAGCCCCGCCGCGCCGAGCTCCTCACGCATCACCGACTCCATCCGCCGCGGTAGCTCGAGCTGTTCGGCAGCGTAGCTGAGGAGAGACTCCTGACCGACCATCGGTTCGGTACCCCGGCCCCAGCCGGCGTCCTTCTTCGTCAGCGCGGTGTGATTGAGGCGATCCAAGGCGACTTCGGCGAGCTGGTGAGAGCGCATCGCCGAGCGCAGGAGGTAGGAGGCGAGCATGGTGTCGAAAAGACTGGCGCGGCACACAACGTTTGCGGGAGCGAGACGCAGCACCTCTTTCAGATCGTGACCGGCGAGCTCTCGCTCGGGTTCGCTCATCCACTTTGAGAGGCTCTCGACCACGGCTTCGCGCATGCCGTCGACCCGGAAGTCGGCAAACACGACCTCACCCTCGGCGGCCGCGGCGACCAAACCGGTCTCACGCACGCATCCGAGCCACACGGGCGAGCCGATGGCGCTCGCCGCTTGGGCCCAGGCTTCGGCCGAGTCGAGCGCGACAGCCGGATCGACCGGCTCGACATCGGCGCCCTGATCGAGCTCCTCGAGTAGCGAGAAGAACTCGAGCTCCCGGGCCAGATCGGCCAGAGCTGCCGAATCCGGCTCTTCGTGCTCGAGCGCATCCGGCGAGAACTCCACCGGCAGCTCGGTATGAATGGTCACCAGCTCCAACGACATGAGGGCCTTGTCGCGGTGCTGCTGCAGCCCCTCGCGATAGCTCTTGCGTTTGATCTCTTCGGCCCGTTCGAGAAGCTCGGCAACGCTGCCGTACTCCTTGACCAGCCCGACGGCTCCCTTCTCTCCGATGCCCGGCACGCCCGGCACGTTGTCGACCGAGTCGCCCTTCAAGGCGAGCACGTCGATCACCTTGTCGGGCGGCACGCCGAAGTCCTCCTCGACCAACTTCGGGTCGTAGAGCTTCTCGCGCCCCGTGTGGAAGAGCGAGACGTGCGGACCGACGAGCTGCATCAGGTCCTTGTCGGCGCTGACCAACACGACGTCGTAGCCGGCAGCGGCCGCCTTCGAGGAGAGCGTCCCGAGCACGTCGTCGGCCTCGTACTTCTCGAGTTCGAGAATCGGAATGCGATGTGCCTCGATGACCTTTCGAATCCAAGGTATCTGCGCCTTGAGATCGTCGGGCATCGGCCGGCGGTTCGCCTTGTACTCGTCGTACTGCTCTTTGCGAATCGTGTCGCCCGACACGTCGAGTGCGACGCCGACCAGGTCGGGCGCTTCGTCCCGCAGGAGCTTGCGCAGCATCTGAAGGAAACCCCAGATGGCGTTGGTCGGCTGCCCCTTGCTACTCGACAGGCCCCGGATCGCGTAGAACGCCCGGAAAATGTTGGAGTAACCGTCGATCAGGAAGAGTCGTTTGCGGGCGGCCATGGAACAGGCATTGTAGCGGCGCGAAGCTGCGCGTCACTCATGAGCATGAATCTTGCTGCTGTACCGAGGCGAATGACGATCGACTCGACGGATAGAATTCCCCTCGCCGTGCGCATTCTCCTCCCCCTCTGCCTCGCTCTGCTCGCTCAGTTCGCTGTCGCTCAACCTACCGAAGAGGCGCTGCGCCTGCGTAACGCGGGTTATGCGGAGCTCGAGAACGAGCAGCCGGGGAAGGCTCAGGAGCACTTCGAGCAACTGGTCCGCGTCGCGCCGAAGGACCCGCTCGGGCATGCCAACCTGGCCATCGCGCTGCTGCGTCAGCAGAACTTCGAGCCGGCACTGGCTCGAATCGGCGAGGCCCTGAAGCTGGCTCCGGACGAGCCGAGCCTCCTGGCCATCGAGGCCGAGATTCGCCACTGGAGCGGCGACGATGCGGCGGCCCTCGAGGTGCTCCGCAAGGCGGCCCGACTGGCACCGAACGACGTCGAGACGCAGTATGCGCTCTATCGACAGGCCGGCGTGGTCGGCGAGCAGACCGCTGAAGCGGGTGCTTTGGAGGCGCTCGACCGTTTGGTTCGCCTGCGTCCAGAGAACCTGGTGGTGTTGCTCCAACGCGGTATCCGCGCTCGCGACGCCGGTGACCGGGCCACCGCAACCGAGGCCTTTCTGCGTATTCGCGACCTCTCCTGGCAGGCACAACCCGCCGCACGGCAGATGCTCGACCTGGTGCTCGAAGCGCTCTCGAACAACGACCTCGACGCCGCGCGACTGCCCGCGCTGCGTCTCGAGAACGTGCTCAAGATCAGCCCGATGTTCCGCGAGAGCTTGCGCGAGCTGTCGACCGGAATTCAGGGCATACCGATCGCTCGGTTCCGCGACGAGCCGCAGCCGAAGACGTTCGGCGACCCGGTCGAGGTGCGCTTTGTGGGTGAGCAACTGAGTGACGGCGCGTCCACCGGACTCGCCCTCGGCGACTTCGACGGTGACGAGAAGATCGACATCGCCCGCCTCGTTCCAGGCTCGGAGCCGGCGCTCGAACTGAGAACGGCCTCAGGAGGTTGGAGCGAGGCGCAAGTCTGGAAGGCGCCAGCCGGGCTCGAGGAGCTCCTCGCGACCGACCTGAACAACGACGGCCGGACCGATCTGATCGCTTCCGGCCCGAAACGACTCGCCGTCTGGACCGGTTCAGAGACCGGCCTGACCGAAGCGACCGCAACCTTCGGGCTGGCATCCGGCGGCGGCACGGCGACCGAAACGATCGACTTCGACATCGAAGGAGATCTCGACCTGGTCGCCGCGGGGGCGGACGGATTGGAGCTCTATCGGAACTCTCTCTCCGGTCCACTCGAGCCGGTCGGCGACAAAGTCTTCGAGAGTCTGTCCATCTCGGGCGTGACGGCCATTCAGGCCACCGATCACGATCGCGACGGCGATCTCGACCTGGTGATCGGACATGCGCGCGGCCTGACGCTGCTCGACAACCTGCGCCAAGGAGAGTTTGTCGACGTCACGGCGGCCAAGGGTCTCGGTGAACAGTCGGGAGTCAACGCGATAGCGAGCGCCGATCTCGACAACGACGGCTGGCCGGACCTGGTTCTGGCCGGCAAGGGTGTCCGCTTCCTGCGCAACGCCGCCGGCAGCTACAGCGACTGGGACCTCGGTGGTCTCAAGACCGCGGCGGAGTTCACGACTTTGACCGTCGGCGACTTCGACAACGACGGCGTACTCGATCTTGCGGTCGCCGGCCCGGTTGGGCTAGCGCTCATGAGTCAGCGGCAGGGCGGCCGATTCGACTTCCTCGACAGTACGCAGGCTCCGTCCGGCGCCACCACACTCGACACCGCCGACCTCGACGGAGACGGTGATCTGGACGTGATTGCTGCCGGCCCCACCGGCCTCTACCGGCTCGACAATGAGGGCGGCAACGAGAACAAGTGGCTCTCGGTGCGACTCCGAGGCCTCGACAAGGGCAACTCCAAAAACAACCTGTTGGGCCGCGGCTCGACCCTCGAGGTGCGGGCCGGTCAGGCCTACCAGTTCCGTGAGGCGACCGGCGAGGTCACCCACTTCGGCCTCGGCTCGCTCTCCGAGGTCGACCTCCTTCGTATCGTCTGGACCAACGGTGTGCCGCAAAACCGAATGGCTGCCAAGACCACGCAGCGAATCGTCGAAGAGCAGGTCCTCAAGGGCAGCTGTCCCTTCCTCTACGTCTGGGACGGCGACCGGATCGCCTTTGTCACCGACCTCCTCTGGGGCGCTCCTGTCGGGCTGCCCCTGGCGCCGGGCGTCTGGATGCCGTCCGACCCAACCGAGATCGTCCAAGCGGTCGGCGCCGTGCCGCGCGACGGCGTCTACGACATTCGGGTCACCGAAGAGCTATGGGAGGCGGCGTTCTTCGACTACCTCCGGCTCTGGGTGGTCGACACACCCGAGGACGTCGAAGTCGCCAGCGCGCTGAGGATCGTCCCCGGGGGGACCCCCGAGCGCGTTCTCGGTGTTCGCGACGTTCGCGCGCTGACCGCCGCCTGGGACGCCCAGGGACGCGACGTGACCGAGACCGTGCGCCACCGCGACGATACCTACGCCGACGGCTGGGCGGCCAGTACCATCCAGGGCGTCGCCGCCGAGACCTGGGAGTTCACCTTCGATCTCGGTGAGGCGCCCGCGGCACCGGTGCGACTGGTGGTCGACGGCTGGATCTTCCCGACCGACGCAAGCCTCAACATCGCCCTCGCACAGCGCTCCGACATCGCCCCCGTGCCGCCGCGACTCGAGGTTGAGGCCGCTGACGGCTGGGAGGTGCTCATGCCAACCATGGGCTTCCCCGCCGGCAAGACCAAGACGATGATCGTCGACACGCCGCCGCTCCCCGAGGGCGCGAGTCGGCTCCGCATCGTCGGTTCGCAGTGGCTCTCGTGGGACCGCATCGCCTGGTCGCTCTCCCCCGCCGACGACGCGCCCGTCGTGCGCGCGAAGCTCGAAGCGATCCGCGCCGACCTCCAGTTCCGAGGCTTCTCGCGACCGACGCGCAAGGCGCCGAACGCGCCCCACGGCTTCGACTACGCCCGCTCCACTACCGAGAGCCCGTGGCTGGCGTTCCCGGGCGGCTACACGAGGTTCGGCGATGTGCGGGAGCTCCTCCGAGACACCGACGATCGCAGCGTGGTCATGGGGCCGGGCGACGAGATGCGGCTCGAGTTCGACGCCAGCTCGCTACCTCCGGTCGAGCCGGGCTGGCGACGCACGGTGTTCCTGGAGAGTCACGGCTGGGACAAGGACGCCGATCGCAACACGGGCGAGGGCCTCCAGGTGGAACCGCTGCCATTCCGGGCGATGACGAGCTATCCGTACGGGCCAGACGATGCGTTCCCGGACACGCCGCTACATCGGGAGTATCTGGAGACCTGGCAGACCAGGTTCCATCGGGCCGAATCGGCCAGCCTAGCGCCTATCGAGACGGAGCACGTCACGAGCCCTGAGCAGGGCGAGGACTAGTCGAACTCTTGCCACGCAAGCTGCCTCAAGCAGAGCTGGAGAGGCTACGAGCCCTCGTTGCGGCGCTCGAGCCGACGGAGGAGCAGTTCACATCAACCTTGGCGACCGTGCAAGAAGTCATGCCGGTCTTCGAGTCGATCAAGCAAGAGGTCACGTGCGAACTGGCGGAGGCCAGGCAATTGATCAACCCTTCGGGCGGATACTCGGTCGCTGTCGAAGCCGCGCTCCACAATCTGGTCGACCACTTCGTCGCAGAAGCCGCGGATGGGTTGTCGACTCCCGGCTCGGTGGCCGCCGGTACAGCCCTCGACGTGCTCCGGACACTCTTGCACTCCCTGGTGCTCGATACGGCATCTCGGCAACGCTGAGAGACCAAGCGCGCGGTTGGGCGACCTGCCGGCTGACCGAGGACGGCCTGGTTCGGGTTCTGGCGAGCCCCGCCTACCCAGATCGCCGGCGCCGCGAACTCGAGTCCGCGTGATCGACGGCTCGATCGAGTAGAGCAGCGGCGCCTCGACAGGAGTCAGCCGCGGGAACCGTCGCTCTTTCACGGAAGCAAATCAGAACCCGATCTCATAGATGCTTGATGCTTGATGCTTGATGCGCGATGCGCTACATTTCCCCGATGAGAACAACGCTCGACGTCGACGAAGACGTCCTTCAGGCTGCCAAGGAACTCGCCTCGCAACGGGGCACGACCGCGGGGAAGGTCCTGTCCGAGCTTGCGCGACGGGCGCTGAGGCCGGCACCGTCGAGCGACTCCCTACGCAACGGCGTGCCCGTTCTTCCCGCCCGAGACGGCGAGGAGCCCGTCACCTCGGAGACCGTCGCACGCCTACTCGACGAAGGCTGAACGGAGCTCCAGCCCTGATCTCACTCCTCGACGTCAACGTGCTCGTCGCTCTTTTCGACCCGGTACACATCCATCACGAGGTCGCGCACGCTTGGTTCGAGCGCCACCGTGACGAAGGCTGGGCTACCTGTCCGCTCACCGAGAACGGACTGATCCGAGTCTTGGCAAGCCCCGCCTACCCGGGCCGCCGTACCCCGCTGGCCGACGCGCTCGCCCGACTGGGAACATTCGTACAAGCTGAATCGCACCAGTTCTGGGAAGACACCGTCACCCTGCGAAACGCGCAGTACGTGGACCCGGCGCACATCGGCGGTGCCCACCAGGTGACCGACGTCTATCTGCTCGCCCTTGCAGTTCGCAATGAGGGCAGGCTCGTGACTCTCGACCAGCGCATCCGAACCGCTGCGGTCCGCGGTGCGGCGAGCGAGCAACTGGTCCAGCTCGGATAGCACCACTCGGTAGGCAAGCAGCCTCCTCACCTCGAGGGCACCCAGTTGACTCAGTGGCGATAAGGCTCAACCTCCGGAACGCACGCTAACCGTGAGCCTGTAGGTAGCAGTGACCGGCTCGCCATCGAGGAGCGCCGGCGTGAAGCGCCAGGTGAAGAGAGTCTGAAGGGCGCCTTGGATGAACTCGCCCGAGAGGCCGAAGTTCTTCGTCACTCGCGTGCAGTGCGGCACGCCCTCCGTGTCGATGACCGTCTCGAAGTGAGCGCTTCCGTTGTCCCGAGAACCCGTCGGCGACGGCGCGGGGAAGAAGACCCTCGTTGGCGGTTCGAGCACCGCCTCGGGCGAGCGCGTGGCTGCGTGCTCGAAGTCGATCGAAGCCTCCAGCCGGTCGAGACAATCCAAATGGTGGACTAACCCAGCGACCGAGGCCGCCCCGGACGGTTCGAGCTTCAAGAAGGTCTCCACCGACTCGCGCGCCGCCCGCCGATGGAGCGCCCGGCTCTGAGCGACAGCCATGTTGGCCCAGATCGCCGGTGGCGGTGACGGTGCCGCGCTCAGGGCCTTCTGATAGGCCTCGATCGCCATCGAGAGGAGCTGATCTCTTCTCGACCCTGTCTTCTTCCGCTTGCGCCCATCCGCAAGCTCCTGGGCCTCAGTCGAGTAGGTAATTCCGCGAAGGTTCCAAGCCGCCGCACGCTCCTCACCCGACATCGCGACTTCAGCGGCTTCATCGAGGGCAGCGTGCGCGTTCTCGAACTCCCCCAGCGCACCCTCAGCTCGAGCAAGGCCTGCGAGCGCCGGGAACGGGTGGTCCAACCCAGGCTTCGCCTTCTTGAACGACTGAATCGCTCGGCGGTGGTGGCCAAGTCGATGAGCAGCGTTCCCCTCGGCAAGATGCTCCTCCGGGCTCTTTCGACCGGCCGACAGCGGGCCGCACACGACAAGCGCCATAACCACCCAAACCAGCCGTGTCGCCTGCAGTCCGAACCTCCTTCTGAGCGTTGGAGCCTGGCCGGATTCTAGCAACTCACAGAGAGCTCCGAACTCAGTTCGAGATCGCTGCGAAGACGCCTCCCAACAGGACGATGAGCGCCAACGGAGTGAGCAGCGCAACGAGATTCTGTATCGCGTACCGACGACTCTCAGAGTCCTTCCAGCCGCTGCGACGCCAGCCCCAAAACCCCACGGCGGCGCCGGCGACAAACGTCAACGCCCACACCCACCAGAGAAGAGCGCCGAAGGCATCGAGAATCGGCTTCTGGTAGGCGCCGTCCTGCACCATGTAACCCATTATCGGACCGAGCACGATCAGAGGAACACCGCACCAGAAGAGGACCTTGGACGCCCAGGCGAGCACACCGAGCTTCGACTGTGAGGGATCCTCTTCCCAGTTCAACGTCGTCCTACCCGGTCGAAGCGGCTGCGCTCTGTTCGAGGAGAGCCACCAACCCCTCCTCATCGAGAATCTCGACCCCCAGGTCCTGTGCCTTCTTGAACTTCGACCCCGGGTTCTCGCCCGCGATGAGGTAGTCGGTCTTCTTCGAAACCGAGCCGACAACCTTCGCTCCAGCCGCTTCGAGCTTCCCCTTCGCCTCTTCGCGCGTCATCGTCGACAGACCGCCCGTCAGCACAAACTTCAAGCCCTCGAGGGCCGAGCTCTCCGCTTCTTCGATCGGCTCCGGGAGGACGAGGCTCACACGGCCGTCGAGCAGCGCGTCCAAGATCTCGGCGTTCTTCGGCTCCTGGAAGAACCCGACAATCGCCACCGCCATGATCGGGCCGATACCGGGAACCTCCTGCAGCGACTCCTCGTCGGCGGCGCGGATGGCGTCGAACGAGCGGTAGTGGCGGGCCAGGTCGCGGGCCACGGTACGCCCCACCTCCGGAATGCCGAGCCCAAAGAGAAAACGGTCGAGATCTGCGTTGGCGCCCTTCTGGATGCCCTCGATCAGACCGCTGGCCGAGATTTCACCGAAGCCCTCGAGCTCGAGGAGCTGCTCGGCGCGTAGCTCGAAGAGCTCCGGCAGGTGGCGCACGAGCTCCTTCTCCACCAGGAGCCTCGCGGTCTCCTCCCCGAGGCCCTCGATGTCGAGAGCGTGCCGAGACCCCAGATGGATGATCCGGCCTTTGAGCTGCGCCGGACACTCGAGAGTGTTCGGACAGACCGTGAACGGGCCGCGCTCGATCAGCGGCGTCGAGCACGACGGGCATTTGGCCGGCATCTGGAACCTGCGTCCACGACGCTTGCCCTTCTCCGGAATGCGCTCGACCACCTGCGGGATGACGTCGCCGGCTCGTTGGACCCGCACGCGATCGCCCTTCCGGATGTCCTTGCGTTCGACCTCCTCGCGGTTGTGGAGCGTCGCCCGGCTCACGGTCACGCCGCCGATCTCCACCGGCCGCATGAGCGCCACCGGCGTGACGACACCTGTTCGCCCGACGCTGGCCATGATCTCGAGCACCCGAGTGATCTCCTTGCGCGGCGGAAACTTGAACGCAAAGGCCCAGCGCGGGTGATGGGAGGTCGCGCCGAGGGTCTCGCGCGCGGCGAGGTCGTTCAGCTTGATCACCATGCCGTCGATCTCGTAGCCGATGTCGTCGCGCGAATCGCCGATCTCGCGATGGAACTCGAGGATCGCTTCGACCGAGTCGACCAGCCTGGGCAGAGGATTGGTCCGCAGCCCCCACTCCCGGAGCGCGCGCTGAACCTCCCACTGTGACTCGACCGTGAGCACGTCGGCCGCAAGCACGTCGTAGACGTAGATGTCGAGCGGCCGCCTAGCGGTCAGACGCGAGTCGAGCTGGCGCAGCGCACCGGCGGCGGCGTTGCGGGGGTTCGCGTACGGCGGCCTGTCCTGTGCGATGAGCCGCTCGTTGGCCTGCTCGAACGCGTCGATCTGCATGATGACCTCACCGCGAAGGGCGAGGAAGCCCGGCACCACCCGCTCCTCGTCGCTCAACCGCAACGGCACGGCCGCGATCGTCTTGACGTTCTCGAGGATCGCCTCGCCGCGTAGGCCGTCACCTCGGGTCGCAGCACCGCTCAGCACACCGTCTCGGTAGACGAGCTCGAGTGAAGCGCCGTCTAGCTTCGGCTCGAGTACGTACTCGATGGCGGTGTCGTCGCCGAGCGCCTTTCGAATCCGTTGGTCGAACTTCTCGACCGCTTCGGGCTCGGCGCTCGAGTCGAGACTCAGCATCGGCGCGGCGTGGGTTACCGTCTCGAACGACGAAAGCGGTTCGCCACCAACGCGTTGGGTCGGTGAGTCAGGGGTCGCCAGAGCCGGGTAGCGCTCTTCGAGCTCCTTGAGCTCGCGGAAGAGCACGTCGTAGGCCTCGTCCGAGATCTCCGGAGCATCGAGCACGTAGTAGAGGCGCTCGTGGCGGTGGAGCTCGGCGCGCAGCTCACCGGCGCGCACCTCTGCCTGTTGACGCGTCATCGGGCCGATCGGATTCTATGAGACTCCAAGGCCTTCCGACGCTATCGTCGCTGGCTATCCAGACTTCAGCTTTTCCCAGTCGGCTTCGGGGGCGTCCGTTGCGATGGCCAGGCCGCCGTCAGAGCCGACGAAGATCGGGTCTTCGACCACCTTCACGCGGCCGCCGCCGTACTGCGCGAGCTGCTTCTGGATAGCGTCGCCGAGACCGCGGATCAACGCGGTACCTCCGGAGAGAATCACGTTGTTGCGGATGCGGTGCTGATACTCGGGTTCGGCGCGCGCGATCAAGTCGATCATCGTCTCCGTGACCGGCGCAATCAGGCTCTCGCAGGCGATACGCATCTCGTCGGTGATGTCGATCTTGGTCGGTTTTCCGCGCACCGGCGCCTTGACCACGATCCGTTCGGGCGCCTCGCCGACAAAGCTGTAGGCCTCCTTCCACTCGCGCACCATGTGCTCCGAGAAGTTGGCCTCTGGGTAACGCTCTCTCACGGCTTTGGTCAGAATCTTGTCGATGGCGTCGCCGGCGCTGTTGAGCGTGCGCTGGTCTTCGTCGGTCGGATAGCGACCGTTCATGACGCAAAAATCCGCGGTGCCGGCACCGATGTCGACTACCACGGCATGAAGAAGAGCGTCGAGACCGTAGGCGACCGCAAACGGTTCGGTCACGATCATCAGGGAGTCGACGATGCCTGAGAGGGCGTTGCGCAGCTGCTGCTTGTTGACGCGCAGCGCCTCGGCCGGCACGCCCACGACAGCACGCACCTCCACCCCTTCCGAGCCGCGTCGATCGAAGCCGCCGAGGAGGATCAGGTGCTTCATCAACTGCCGGACCGCCTCGGCGTCCTTCTCCGAGCCCTCCTTGATCAATCCGTTCTCGAGCGGCCGATGCATGTCGAGCATCGGACGCAGCTTGAGCGCCTCTTCGCCGATGACGATCTCGTGCTTGAGCACCTTGCGGGCGACCATGTCGACCGGCCAGCCGACGTAGCTCTCGACGACCTTGCGAATGCCGGTCGAGGTCGAGATCGCACTGCGCGAGGTCCCGAGGTCGATTCCAACATAGGCGACCCCCTTGTCCGGACCCGAACCCTGCTGGTGCTGCTGTGGCTGCTGCTGTTGCTGCTGCTGGTTCGGGCCGCCCGAGTGGTGGTCTTTGTCGTGGTTTCCGTGGCCGTGGTCGTCCATTCAGTTCAGCTCCCGATCTGACTACGTTGGTCGAGTCCGTTCGAATAGGTGTTGATGCCCGCGTAGAGTGCTTCCGCGATCACCTGCCGGTACTCCGAGGTCATGAGCAGCTTCGCCTCTTCGGCGTTTGACAGGCAGGAGACCTCGGCGAGGATGGCGGGCATTCCGGTGCGGGTCAGGACGCCGAACGGGGCGGTCTTGACTCCGCGGTCCTGCAGCTCCGGGTTGAGCTCGTGCAGCGAGTCGAAGAGTGAGCCCTGCACCGCCTGCGCTAGCCTCCTCGACTCGCCCATCCGGGCGTTGGCGTAGATCTCCTCGATCAACCCGCGGAGATCCGCGAGCGAGTGTCCCGAACCCTGATTCTCTTTGGCGGCGAAGGCCGACAGGTAGGGATCGTCGGTTGGGCCGAGGAAGTAGGTCTCTACCCCTCGCACCTGGCGCGTTACCAACCAGTTGAGGTGAATCGAGACGAAGATATCGCCCTGCTTCTCGTTGGCGATCACTGCGCGCCGCTCGAGCGATAGCTCTTGATCGGCCTCGCGCGTCATTTCGACATGGAAGGTGCCCTGCTCCTCCAGCAGTTCGCGCAGGCGGTGCGCGATGTCGAGTGTGAGCTCCTTCTCCACCAACCCGTACGGGCCGGTCGTGCCCCGATTCCCGCCGCCGTGGCCCGGGTCGAGCACGATCTTGCGCACTGCGACCGGGAACACCGCCGGATCGATCAACTGCGGCGCCGAAGCCATGACGAGTGGTGCCGGCTGCGTCGGAGCGCTCGCGGACGGTGTCAGCGGTAGCCTCTCGGCGGCTGCAGGCATCGTCGGTAGCGGCTCGCTTCGCCCGCCGACCATGGTGGCCACGACGTACGACGCGGTGAAGACCGCGATCGGGAAACTGAGTAGGAAGAACAGACGCGCAGAGCGCGCAGCGATACCGAGGCGACGGTCCCCTCGGCCACGTCTGCGACCGGCGATCACGTCGACGTTTTCGTCGACCGCCGCCTGCAAGATGCGCTCTTTGGTGCGCTTCAACTCGGCCATCGTGCTCAGCCGGAGTCTATGGGTCCCTCGGCCGGCTGTGAGTTAGCCAATTCACACGTTTTCCCGCTTCTTCCGGCCCGTTTCGATCGTACTACAGGACTCCCCCGCGGCGATGCAGACCGTCGCGAAGTGCAGAGCGGCAATCTCCGATTCGTCAGGCGCGTAGCCGCCACCCATCACGAGCGCCACCGGCAGATCGTTTCGGTCGCAGAAGTCGAAGACCCGCCGATCGCGAGTTGCCAACCCTGCCGGGGTCACCGCCAGGCGTCCGAGACGGTCGCCGGCATACGGATCGGCACCGGCGAGGTAGACCGCCAGGTCGAACGAGTCGTGGTCCGCCACCTGCTCGAGAGCCCGCGACAAAGCCTCGAGGTAGGCCGCGTCGTCTACCCCATCGTCGAGCGCCACATCCAGATCGCTCGGTTGTTTCCGAAGTGGGTAGTTCCGCGCGCCGTGCACCGAGAGGGTGAAGACCGTGTCGTCGCCGGCGAAGATCGCCGCCGTGCCGTCGCCTTGGTGAACGTCGCAGTCGATCACCACCGCTCTTCGCACAGACTCCGACGCCTGCATCGCACGAATCGCGACGGCGATGTCGTTGAACACGCAAAAGCCGCCGCCGCGGTCGGCAAAGGCGTGATGCGTACCGCCGGCCAGGTTGACGCCACGCTCCGACTCGAGTGCCGTTCGACAGGCGGCGATCGTCGCTCCGACCGACCGCCGCGAGCGCTCGACCAGTTCGGGCGACCACGGAAAGCCGAGGCGACGCACCTCGGCCGCACTGAGAGTGCCGGTCGTGACGCGTTCGACATACTCGACGTCGTGAACCCGCAAGAGCTCCTCGTCGGTCGCGCGTGGCGCTTCTCGGAGATCGTCGGGCGACAGCCACCCGCTCGCCTCGACCGCCTCGCGCAGCAGCCGGTACTTGGCCATCGGGAAGCGATGGGTGTCCGGCAGCGGAAGGACAAAGCGGTCGGACGAATAGACCTTCACGCCCGGTATCCTCTCACTCTGGAATGGAACCTCCGCGCACCGACCCGCCCAACGACCCCGCCTGGCGGGCAGACGCCTTCGGCCAGAGTCACCACACGCGTTGGGCCGACGAGTTGCGAGCGCGACTCGACGACCGTGATCCCGAGCGAGCACGGGAAATCTGTGCGGCGGTGACTCGCGGCGCACTCCGTGATCTGGCACCGGCGGTGATTCTTCTGAGCGACCGAGAGCGGCGGCGGGCCCAAGCTCTGGGCGCCTACGCGCTGACCCTCTTCGACTTCGCGCACCAGACGGGCCTGGAGGGCGAGCGACTCGCACAGATCAATCGCCTCGAGTTCGATCTCGAGGCGACGCTCGACGGCGACCCCCCCGGGCAGCCGGCCTTCGTCGCACTCGCGGAGACCGGCCCGTGGCCGCGAGAGCCGCTCGACGAGATTCTGGCCGCCGCCCGACGGCGAGTGGTCAATCCACGTCCAGCGAGCGCGGAGGAGGCCGCAGCCGAAGCCCGTGGTTTGGGCAGCGCCCTGGCGGCGGCGCTCGGTGTCGAGGGCGACAGCGCGGCGACTCTGGCCGGCGCTCTCCTCCGCGTGACCGATCTCCTCGGCCTCGCCGAAGGCGTCCGTCGCCACCGACCACGCGTTCCGCGAGACGCCTATCCCGACGACTGGACTCGCACCGAGCCCGATCGAGCGGCGTTGGAGCGGGCGGTCTGCGCCGAGTGCGAAGCGCTCCGCAGAGTCCTCGACGAGCCGTTCTCCGCCTACGAGACCAGAACCCAACGGCGTGCGGCGCGCTATCTCCGAGCGAGCGCCGCCGAACTGACGCGAGCGGCCGCTCGACAGGGGGCGCAACTGCTCGACGGTCCACCCTCGCTCGGCCCGTGGACCCGGCTCCGACTCCTTGCCGCTGCCTGGGTTCGCGGCTAGTCGGCAGACATCCGTCAGCCCGCCTGGGCGACCTGAATCTTCGAGGCCGCTTGGTAGCCCAGGCTGACCTCACGCCCCGCCGCCGACTCGACCACCACCGTCCCCGCCGCCTCGTTGCGCGAGCGAACGGTCAGTTCGCTTCCCGGCATGAGCCCTTCCCGTTCGGCCAGCCGTAAGAAGTCACGACTCTGGTCGATCACCCGCACGACCCGCACCGCCTGGGCCAGCGGGCAACCGAGCAGCGAAGCGGCCTCTGGCTCCAGGAGGCGGCCGGTCGCGTCTGGAATCGGGTCGCCGTGGGGGTCGACCGAAGGCCGACCCAGCATCTCGTCCATACGATCGATCAGACCATCGGAGACCGCGTGCTCCAGAAGCTCGGCCTCGGCATGTACCTCGCTCCAGTCGACGCCGAGCACCTGTACGAGGAACAGTTCGATCAGTCGGTGTCGGCGCAGCACGTGCGTCGCGAGCTGTCGTCCGGCCTCGGTGAGCTCGACACCGCTATACGGCTCATAAGAGACCAGCCCGCTCTTCGAGAGGGTCTTGACCATGGACGTCACCGTGCCCGGCGCCACCGAAAGCGCCGAGGCGATCCGCCCCATCGTGACCAGCGAGCCCTTGGACTTCTGGCCCTCGAGCAGGATGCACTTCAGATAGTCCTCGACTGTACTGGTGGCCATCGTCTCGCTCCAGGGCACAAAGGATACCGGCTGCCTTGACTTTTTGCCCAACAAGAGTGTAATTTTGGCTAGTCAAAAAATCAAATGAAGAAACCCGTATCCCGCCGTGCGCTCCTGCAGGCCGCAGGCATTGGACCGATCGCCGCTGGCGTCGGCGGTCTGGCGCAGGCCAGTGACTCCGCCGGGCGCATGGAGCACCCGCACGCTCTGGGCGTCGTCGGTACGGTGGATACCACTCTCTTCCACCCCGGCCGGTTCCTCGAAAGCTGGAACTTCTCTGAGCTCGAGGCGGCGGAGCGCGATCGGTACTACCGCGAAACGCCACAGGCCGACGGCACGACGCTGCGCGAATACGAGCTGTTCGCGGTCGATCGCGAGGTCGAGATCGCCCCGGGCGTCTTCTTCCCCGCCTGGACGTACAACGGCCAGGTTCCCGGCCCGACCCTGCGGGCGACCGAGGGCGACCGGGTCAGGGTGCGCTTCGTCAACCAGGGCACCCACCCGCACACCATTCACTTCCACGGCTGGCACGCACCGGAGATGGACGGCTCGCTCCCCGAGCACCAGGTCGCGCCGGGCGACGAGTTTCTCTACGAGTTCATCGCAGAGCCGTTCGGATTGCATCTCTACCACTGCCACGCCATCCCGCTGAAACGCCACATCCACAAGGGGCTCTACGGCACGTTCATCGTCGACCCCAAGGAGCCGCGGGAGCCGGCGCATGAGCTGGTGATGGTGATGAACGCCTTCGACACCAACTTCGATGGCGACAACGAGGTCTACGCCGTCAACACGGTGGCGTTTTTTCACATGGCCGAGCCGATCGAGGTGAAGGTTGGTGACCTCGTGCGGATCTACCTGCTGAACCTGACCGAGTTCGATCTCGTCAACAGCTTTCACCTCCACGGGATGTTCTTCGACGTCAACCGCACCGGTACACGTCTGACAACCGACGAGGTCACCGACACGGTCATGATGTGCCAGGGCGAGCGGGCGATTCTCGAAACGCGCTTCCGCTACCCCGGCAAGTTCATGTTCCACGCCCACCAGAGCGAGTTCGCCGAACTCGGTTGGATGGGGCTCTTCGAGGCGCGCGCATGAACTCGCGCTGGGCTCTCGCAATCTTGCCACTGCTGCTGCTTTCGGCGCTGCTGTGGGTGATCGTTCGCTCGGACGTCACCAAGTCGGTTCGTGGCGACGCGCCGCCGATCGAAGAGCTCGTCTTCGAGCGCGTGAAGCTCGACGACCACGGCATCGAGATCGACGTGCTCAACGACGGGCCCGACCCCGTGACGATCGCGCAGGTCATGGTCGACGAGGCGTACTGGAACTTCACACAGGAACCGACAGGGCCCCTGGCGCACCTCGGGAGCGCCACGTTGCAACTGCCCTACCCGTGGGTCGACGGAGAGGTTCACGAGGTCGTCCTGATCTCCGCCACGGGCGTAACCTTCGACCACGAGATCGAAGTCGCCGTGGCGACCCCAGAACCCAGCGCGCGCTTCTTCGGCATCTTCACGCTGATCGGGCTCTACGTCGGCGTGCTGCCGGTCGCCATCGGCCTGCTCTGGTATCCGCTCATGCGCGGTCTCGGCAAGTCCGGCTACGACTTCGTGCTGGCACTAACGGTCGGCCTGCTGGCGTTTCTGTTCCTCGACACGACTCACGACGGACTCGAGATCGCCGGGGGCGTCGCCGAGTCGTACCAGGCGGTCACCCTCTTCTCGATCGTTGCGATCTTCGCCTATCTCGCCATCGATGGACTCGGCGAGCGACTGAAGCAAAACAGCAGCTCGAGCGCCTGGGGCGCCGCGCTGCTCGTCGCCATCGGCATCGGCCTTCACAACTTCGCCGAGGGACTGGCAATTGGTGCTGCCTTCGCCGTGGGCGAAGCGGCACTCGGCACCTTGTTGATCCTCGGCTTCACCCTGCACAACACCACCGAGGGGCTGGCGATCGTCGCCCCCCTCTCCAAGACGCCGACCGGAATCGGACGCCTGCTCTGGCTCGGTTTTGTCGCCGGTGCGCCGACGATTCTCGGCGCTTGGCTGGGTGGCTTCGTCTACTCGCCCTTCTGGTCGGTCGTCTTCCTGGCGATCGGCACCGGAGCGATCGCGCAGGTGGTCGTCCAGATCATCGGAGCTGTTGCCGGAGAGCGACCGCTCGGCGCCTTCCTCAGAAGTCGGCCGGTGGTCGGCGGGCTGATGACAGGTTTCGGAATCATGTATCTGACCGGCATGCTGGTCGGTTGAGGTCCCTATGAGTGAAACAACCAAGAGAAACTTCCTGGCCCTGCTCGTGATCGCGGTGGTCGTCGGCGCGCTGTCGCTTACGGTCGCCGCCGCCTCCAAGTCCAAGGAGCGCGAGATCATCTTGATCGCCGAGGACATGGCCTTCTATCTGCCGAACGACAGTCGCGCGAATCCACCGCTCGACGTCGCTCCGGGGGAGACCGTACGACTGACGCTCGTCAACCGCGACCGCGGCCTGCTTCACGACTGGGCTGTCGATTCGCTCGAGCTCACCACACGCCTGATCCAAGGGGACGGCAGCACGGACTCGGTGCTCTTCACCGCACCGAACGAGCTAGGGCGTCACGAGTACGTCTGCTCCACCCACGCGGTGATGATGCGGGGCGAGCTGGTCGTTCGATGACCCGCTGCGCTGTTGGCACGATCGCTCGCGCCCTGTGCGCGACTGCGATGCTCGTGTCGATACCCGTCGGAGCCGCGACCTCCGAATGCACCCTTCGGGGCTCGGTCTTGGACCGTGACCGGACACCGGTCGCTGGAGCGTTCGTCTCGGTCGCCAATGTCGAAGTTTCGGCCGAGGCGGACAGAGACGGTCGATTCTGCCTCTCCGGGCTCGAGCTGGGAGTGCACGAGGTCGTGGCCGTCGCCGACGGCTTCTCCATCAGCGGCGGGCGCGTCGAGATCGAACCGGGGGTGGCTGCGTCGCTCGAGATCACTCTCGTGCCGGCCTTCGGGGAGGAGATGGTCGTCACCACCACCGGGAGCGAGCGGCGCTTGGCCGACTCGCCAATCCACGTGCAGACGTTGCGGCGCGAAGACCTCGACGCGATCGGAGCCCGCACCCTCGCCGACGCGGTGGAGTGGACACCGGGTCTCCGGGTCGAGAACAACTGCCAGAACTGCAACACCTCGCAGGTCCGCATGCTCGGGCTCGACGGTGCCTACTCGCAGATTCTGATCGATGGCCAGCCGACGGTCTCGTCACTGGCTCTCGTCTACGGCATCGAACAGCTTCCGGCGCGCATCATCGAGTCGATCGAAGTCGTCAAGGGCGGTGGCTCCGCGCTCTACGGCGGCGGCGCAATCGCCGGCGTCATCAATCTGATCCCTCACGAGCCGTCGAGCACCGGAGCGGTGATCGAGAGTCGCGTCTCGGAGACGGGCGGCGAGCCTGGATTCTCCCTGAGTGCTGGCGTCGACTGGACGTCCGGGGGGCAGCGGACCGGCTGGACCGCCTACGGCCAGCTCGACGAGGTGGAGGCGGCAGACCTGGACGGCGACGAGTTCTCCGAGGTGACGCGTCGGAGCCTGGAAGCCTTCGGAGTTCGGAGCACAAGCTACGTTCGGAACGACACCGCAGCCGTCTCGATCGACCTCAGCCGTACCTACGAGGACCGTCGTGGCGGCGACATGTTGGGCATCGACCTGGCTCCACACGAGACCCGCGTCGCGGAGGAGATCCTGAGCGAGCGCATCGGCGGCACATTGCGTTGGCTCCATACCGTTGGCGGCACGTTCGACTACCGGCTCGTCGCCTCGTACTCGAACACCGAGCGAGAGAGCTACTACGGTGCGGACTTCGATCCCAACGCGTACGGCACCACCGACAACCCACTCTGGGTCGTCGACTCGCAGTTCAACCTGTACCGAGACCAGGGAACCCTGACCTGGGGCCTTCAATACTCTCGCGACGAGATCGACGATCGCCAGCCCGGCTACGGTCGCCGCATCGAAGCCAACTACCAGAATCGTGCGCTGTTCGCGCAGCACGATCGAAAGATCGGCAAGCGGTTCGGCATTCTCTACGGTGCGCGGGTCGACGATCACTCAGAACTGGCCGACCCGGTCGTCTCCCCCCGGGCGGCACTCCTCTGGTCGCCGCAGTCGGATTTGAGCGTGCGCCTCTCGGTGGCGCGCGGCTTTCGGCCGCCGGTTGTGTTCGACGAGGACCTACACATCACGCTCGTCGGCGGTGGCCAGAGCCAGGTGGTCCGGAACTCGGCCGCTCTCGTCGAAGAGAGCTCGCTCAATCAATCGCTGAGCTTCGAGTGGCGGCCCGAGCTGGGGCGTCGCGGTGTCGCTCTCCTCGAGGCGCACGCCTTCCGGACCGAAATCGACGACCTCTTCAACAGCTCCGAGACCGACGATCCTCTCACCGAAGCGATCGAGTTCACCAAGGTCAATTTTGGTAGCGCCACGGTCGAGGGGATCGAACTCAGCGGTGCCCTCCGCCTCGGATCGACCTGGTCGGCGGAAGCCAGCTACGTCTTCCAGAGCGCTCGCTTTCGCGACCCGGAGCCCGACTTCGGTAGCCGCGACTTCTTCCGAACACCCGAGCGGTACGGCAACGCCCTGATCAACTGGTCACCGAAGATCGCTGATGTCTTCGTCGGCGTGCGCTACACCGGTCCGATGAAGGCCCCGCACTACGCTGGGTTCATCGAAGAGGATCGGCTCGAGACCACCCCTTCGTTCCTGTCGCTCGACGTCAACATCGCGCGCCGAGTGACGCTCGGCCGCAACGGCCAGCGGAGCTTGCGCGTCATCGTCGGAGCCAAAAACCTGACCGACACCTATCAAGAGGACCTCGATCGCGGGCCGCTTCGCGATTCGAACTACGTGTACGGTCCGCGGCTGCCGAGGAGCTACTTCGTCGGCGCCAAGTTCGAGCTGTGACCGCGGTTCAGGCGCTCGCCGGAGGCTTGCTCGGCCTGGCGCTGTTGAGCGCGCCGTCGGTCGTGAGCTCGACCGAACCCACGAGTCCGCCTGTGCCCTCGATCTGGGCCGAGTTCGATGAGCGCGATCTCCAAGGCCGTCGATGGAACGACGAGACGCTCGCCGACAAGGTTGTCCTGATCGATTTCTGGGCCACCTGGTGCGCTCCTTGCCTGGCCGCCTTCCCCACCTTCCGTGATGCGACAGAGCGCTACGGTGAGCGTGGCTTCCTCGTCCTCGGGGTCTCGCTCAATCGGAGCGACCGCCGAGCCGTCACCAGCTTTCTGCGCCGGCAAGCCCTCGACTGGCCGCAGTTGCACGACGGCCGGGGCTTCGCAGGACCAATTGCCCGGCGCTTTCAGGTCGAGCAACTGCCGCGGACCCTGCTCGTCGACCGATCCGGACGTGTAGTCGGTGTCGACCTCGAGCCGGCCGCCATCCTCGCCGCGATCCCCGGGCTCCTGCCTCGAGAAGCGAACTAGCCGAGCACGGCTGACGGTCGTCTCGGTCGCCCTAGAAGGCGACGTGACTTTCGCGCATGCCGCCGCACCCGTCCTTCTCGAACGGAAGCGGGCAGCGACCGCTGTAGCAGGCGTTGCCGGCGTTGCCGTTCGGGTGCGTGAAGGCAAACCACTCGACAACCTTGGCTCTCGTCTGCTCGGCATCGAGACCGTGGTCGGCGATCAGATGTTTGGTCAGGCCCCACCAGACGCGACGTTGGTTGCAGGGACAGCAACAGGTGAGCGCGCTTCGGTCGGAGCAGCAGGGGGCGGGAATCGGCGTGAGCGCCTCGCGGAAGGTATCCATCTGCTCGTCGGAGAGCTCGATCTCCTCGTTGTGGCGCAAAAACTCGCGGCTCTGCTCCTCGATATCTGTGAACTCGAGGTGGGAGTCGCTCGCACAGGCAGGCATTCCCAACCCAGGCGTAAGGAGCAGCAGGCAGATCAATAGAGCTTTCAACGTGCGGGACATGGAATCTCTCCTTGGGTCAAGTGACGTCTCAAAGTTGAATCGTCCGCAGTCTGAGGGCGTTGGCGATAACCGAAACCGAGCTCAAGCTCATCGCCGCAGCGGCCAGCATCGGGCTCAGCAGCCAGCCGAACAACGGGTACAGAACGCCCGCGGCCACCGGTACCCCGAGAGCATTGTAGACAAAGGCGAAGAACAGATTCTGCCGAATATTCGACAGCGTGGCCCGACTGAGTCGAACCGCTCGCACCACCGCGTCGAGATCGCCCCGCACCAGGGTCACCCCGGCGCTCTCGATGGCCACGTCGGTGCCGGTCCCCATGGCGATGCCGACGTCGGCGCGCGCAAGTGCCGGGGCGTCGTTGACGCCGTCGCCCGCCATCGCCACCCGCCCGCCTCCAGCCTGGTGTTCGGCAACCGCCTGGGCCTTCCGATCCGGTAGCACTCCAGCTTCGACCTCTTCGATACCGAGACGTCGCGCCACCGCGGAGGCGGTGCCCTCGCTGTCGCCGGTCAGCATCACCAACCGGAGTCCGAGGCGTCTGAGCTCGTCGAGGGCCGTTCCAGCACCCTCCTTGATCGGATCGGCGACGCGCAAGAGGCCCACGATCTGGCGATCGGCGACTGCGAATACAACCGTCTCGCCGTCGGCCTCGTACCCTGTCGCTCGACCTATCCACTCGTCGCCATCGACCTCGAGCTCTCCCAGGAGTGCGCGATTGCCGAGTGAGACCGAGCGCTCAGCCACGCAACCCCGAACCCCTCTGCCGGGAAGAGCCTCGAAGGCGTCGACCGCCGCCGGCACGACGCCGCGCGCCTCTGCGCCGGCGACCACCGCGTCGGCAAGAGGATGCTCGCTCGCCCGCTCCAGGCCGGCCGCCCACGCGAGGAGCTCCTCGGCGGCCACACCCTCCACCGTCTCGACGTCCACGAGTGTGGGCCTCCCCTCGGTCAGGGTGCCGGTCTTGTCGAGCAGCAGCGTGTCGACGCGGCCGAGCAGTTCGATCGCCTCGGCGTCGCGGAAGAGGACGCCCGCGCCGGCTCCCCGCCCGCTCGACACCATGATCGACATCGGTGTGGCCAGCCCAAGGGCGCAGGGGCAGGCGACGATCAGCACCGCCACACTGTTGATGAGCGCAAACGCCATCGCCGGCTCCGGCCCCCAGAGCGCCCAGACCGCAAAGGTCGCAACCGCGGCGGCGAGCACGGCCGGCACGAAGTAGGCGGCGACGGTGTCGGCCAAGCGCTGGATCGGCGCTCGGCTGCGCTGCGCCTCGCCGACCAGCCGCACGATCTGTGCGAGCAGGGTGTCCTGGCCGACCCGCTCGGCTCGCATCACGAGAGCACCGCCACCGTTGACAGAGGCTCCGATGAGCGCGTCTCCCGAAGACTTCTCCACCGACAGCGACTCACCGGAGACCATGCTCTCGTCGACCGAACTCGTGCCCTGCTCGACGGCCCCATCAACCGGAATCCGCTCCCCCGGTCGAATCCGCAGCCGGTCGCCGACACGCAGCTCTTCGACCGCTACGTCACGCTCACTACCGTCGTCGAACAGTTTGCGCGCCGTCGGCGGAGCGAGATCGAGCAGGGCCCGAATCGCTTCGCCGGTCTTGCCGCGCGCTCGGAGTTCGAGAACCTGGCCGAGCAGCACAAGTGTCGTGATGACCGCAGCCGCCTCGAAATAGACGGCGACGGTACCGTCGGGCTGGAGGAACGACGCCGGAAAAATGCTCGGCAGCGCCTGCGCCACCAGGCTGTAGAGGAAGGCCGAGCCGACCCCCACGCCGATCAGCGTGAACATGTTGAGCTTCCCGTTGCCGATCGAACGCCACGCCCGGACGAAGAAGGGCCAGGCGCCCCAGAGGACGACGGGGAGCGCCAAGGCCAGTTGGATCCAGCCCCAACTCCGTGGAGAGAGCGACCCGAGCACACCAATGCCCAACATCTCGCCCATGCCGACGACGAAGAGCGGAGCGGTGAGCACGGCGCAGCTCCAGAACCGTCTCGACATCTCGCGCAGCTCTGGGTTCTCGACGTCCGCTGTCGGCACACCCATCGGCTCGAGCGCCATACCGCAATCGGGACAGTCGCCGGGGCCGTCGCTGACCACCTCCGGATGCATCGGACAGGTCCAACCGACCGCGCCGACCGCTGGCAGCGAAGGCTCGAGCGCCATGCCGCAGTCGGGGCAGTCACCGGGACCGTCGTTCTCGACTTCCGGGTGCATCGGGCAGGTGTAAAGAGCGGCTCGCGTAGCGTGCCCGCCACAGCAGGAGCCTTCGCCCTGCGGTTCCAGGTAGCGCTCGGGCTCCCCTTCGAACCGCTCTGCACAGCCCGCGCAGCAGAAGTAGTACCGCTCGCCCTCGTGCTCTCGTTGATGCGGCGAGTCGGCCTTGACGGTCATGCCGCAGACCGGGTCGCGATGACTGTCGTGCGCCTCGCAGGTCGTATCGGTCACGTGTCTTCCGGAGCGATCTCGGAGCCGGCCTCAGCCCCGCCCGATCAGTCGAACACAGAACCGCGCCGGAAGGAAGAGGGCGCCCACCCAAAAAGAAACGCTCCCAGCCCTTCGGACCGGGAGCGCCAAACCAGCAGAGTGGAACAGAGTCTTCGAGTGCAGACGACTCCGGGTGTTACCAGTTGAAGGAGATGCCGGCCGATGCGCCCGCGCCGGCGAAGTCGACCTCGATCGCGTCGAACGCGGCCAGGCCGTCACCCTCTACGTTCGCCTTGTTCTGTCGATACATCACCTCGACGAAGTAGCCGAGCGAACCGCTGATCGGCCCCTTGACGCCGCCCAGCACATACCAACCTGGTTCGTCGTCGACTCGGCTCTGCTCGGACTCGCTCAACACCGTGTTGAACGCCGTCGACTTGAAGAGCGAGTAGTTGACGCCCGCGCCGACATAGGGATTTGCCCTGCTAGACGGGTTGAAGTCGTACGAGAGGCCGACGTCGATCGCCGTCGCCTCGATATCGAGCGTCCGCACCGCCTGGGCGAAGGCGTGCCCGTCGAAGAACGAACCTCTCAGATCGATGTTCCATTTCTCACCGACGTCGAGGCTGAACTTCACCATGAAGCCGTTGTCACTGTCGGCACCCTCGGTGTCCCAGAATCCGATTCCCGCACCGATCTCACTGGCTGCCGCCGGTGCGGCGAAGACCACTACCACCAGACCTACCACTACCCAGAATCTCTTCATCGCTGTCTCCGGTTGGCTCGCCGAGATCTGCCCGCGAGCGTGTACAGGCATCCTGAACGCAGAGATATATGGCGACAATTGAATGCGTCACAACACCGGGCTGCTCTGCAGGCGGCGCAAGGCTCGCAAGAAAGATGCCTCCGAGACCCCGGGAGCGCCTATCCTCCCCGCCCCAGAGAGCCCGAAGCCGAGCGACCAAGCGACCCGTCCGGCGTCCTGGAAAGAACGGCCAGGCCGACAAACGCCCGGAGAGACCGCCAGCGCTACCAAACGATCCCAAGTACGACGTGAACCACCTTGCCTGCTCTCTGGAACCCGTCAATCGCCAGATCGGGTTCAGGCGACGAGGCCGTCCAGAAACCTGTTCCCAAGGGGTGGTCCGAGGAAGGTGCTGGTAGATCGAATCTACCCCTCGTTCGTGGGAAAGCTCTCCGCGATCCAGGCGCTCAAAGACGGATAGCGCCCGACCAGCTCGCCAACTGACAGATGTCCTTCGTGCTTCCGGATCAGCTTGACGATCGACTTGCCGGTGCCGCGCCTCTCGGAGTCGAGGATGGCCCTGGCAGCACCGTAGAAGCGCGACTGGAACCAGAGCCAGTCTTCGAGAGACAGGCCTGGCCCGTACTCGGCGAGCGGCCGAGCGGGCCGGTCAGCGGCGAGGTTCTGATAGAAGCGATCCGCTTCGCCGAGCCCACCGACGAAGCCGCGAGCGACCACGGTCAGCGCCAGCGTGTGCGAGACCACGTCCCCGACCCACGACTCCGAGCCGCTGTAGCCGGCGTTCTCGACCAAAAGTCGCGCCCCTTCGAACAGACCGAGTAGGTCGCCCGGCAGGAGGCTCGCCGCCTCTTCGGCGGTGCTCCGAAGCGGCGACTCCTCCACCGTCGGCAGGCTCCAACCGAGCAGTCCCCGCCAGAGATCGACGGTCTCGCCGTCGCCCCAGGCCGCCGTCGCAACCGCAGCGCCCGAGGAGCGCATCGGCAGTCCATAGGGAAGCGCGAAGCCCGCCTGGGTCCACTCGTCGCGGTTGAGCAGCAAGACCGCAAGCTGAGCCGGCGTACCGCTCCAGCGCCGGAAGTCAGAGGTCAGAAGCTCGAACGGATCCTGAAGGTTCGAGGCTCGCTGGAGCGATCCGGCCGAATAGCGCACCGGAACCAGCTCGCTATACAGGTCGAGCAGCGGTAGGCGCGAGAGCACGGCCCCCGAGCCCGGCACTGCCGACTCCTGCGAGAGCGAAGGTGCGGCGTGGACGAACAGCAAGAGGATCACAGCCGTGATCGAGGGCGGAAGAGGGCGCATTTCGCGTCGGATTGTACCTTCGGGCTCCGATAGACTCCCTGCGATGCACGGCTTTCAGGTCTCCCGCCACGGCGGGCCGGAGGTCCTCGAGTGGCTCGAGCTCCCCGACCCAGAGCCGCGCGCGGACGAAGCACGGGTGCGCATCCGGGCCTGCGGCCTCAATCACCTCGACCTCTGGGTGCGCCGCGGCGTCGACACTCACCAGTACCCACTACCTCTGATCCCCGGCAGCGAGATCGCCGGCGAGATCGACGCGACCGGCGATCTGATCGACGACCTCGAGCCCGGTACGCCAACGCTGGTAGCGCCCGGAGTGTCGTGCGGTACCTGCGAGCGCTGCGTCTCCGGTGCCGACATGCAGTGCAGGCGCTACGGCATTCTCGGCGAGCACCGCAACGGCGGCTACGCCGAGTTCGTGACCGTCCCCAGGCGCAACATTCTGCCGCTTCCGAAGGGACTCTCCTACGTCGAGGCGGCGGCCATTCCGCTGGTCTTTCTCACGGCCTGGCGAATGCTCGTCGGAAGGGCAAAGCTCCAGCCGCTCGAAGACGTGCTGATTCACGCGGCCGGCTCCGGGGTCTCGAGCGCCGGTATCCAGATCGCCCGGCTGCTCGGTGCCCGACACATCATCGCGACCGCCAGCAGCCAGAAGAAGCTCGACAGAGCGCGCGAGCTGGGCGCGACACACGGAATCAACTACCGCGAGGCCGACTTCGCCAAGGAGACGAGGGCGATCACCGGCAAAAAGGGCGTTGAGGTGGTCTTCGACCACGTCGGCGGTGAGGTGTTCGAACAGAGCTTCCGAGCTCTCGCCTGGTCGGGGCGGGTGGTTCTGTGTGGCGCGACCGTAGCGCCGACCGCCACCGTCAACCTGCGGGCCATCTTCTTCAAGAGCCTCTCGATCCTCGGCTCGACGATGGGCAGTCTCGGGGAGCTCCGCCAGCTCCTACGCTTCGTCGAGGCGGGCGAGCTCCGTCCGGTCGTCGACCGGACGTTCCCGCTGCGCGAGGCGCCGGAGGCGCAGAGGGTGCTGGAGCGCCGCGAGCAGTTTGGCAAGGTCGTGTTGACCGTCGGCGAGTCAGAGATCGCTCACGGCGTACCTGAGTAGAGGAGGCAGAGGTGGAAGCCAAGGAGTTCGTAGCGGGTCTGGTCGAGGAGATGAATCTGCTCTTCCGGAAGCTCGGAGAGCACGAAACGCTCGAGGCCGAGTCGAGCGGACAGCTCGACGTCATCACACTGCTCAGGCTGGCTCTCGGCAGCGAGCTCGAGGCGAGCGACATCGCCGGCTATTGGATGCCGAGCACACCCGAGCTCGACGGCAAGTTGGTCCTCGGCCATCAGTGCGGCGACGAGGTCAAGCACTACAAGCTGATCGCCGCTCGGCTCGCCGAGCTGGGAGAGGACCTGAGCGACTACAACCCGCTCGACGAAGGCTACTCACCCCTCTACGAGTACATGAAAACGCTCCGAACGACACCCGAACGGATCGCCGCCGGCCCGTTCGCCAGCGAGGCGATCGCGGAGGTTCGCAACGCTCAGTTCATCTCGTTTTGCCGCGCGGTCGGCGACCACGAGACGGCGCTTCTCTATGAATCGACAATTCATCCGGAAGAGATCAACCACTACCGCGAGGGCCGCGAGTTCCTCGAGCGCCACGCGACGACCCCCGAGATCCAAGACGCCGTCGCGAGCGCCGTGCGCACGACGCTGGCGATCGCCGACGAGCTCCGCTCGCTGACCGAGAGGACCACCGGGATGCACAGCATCCCGACCTCCTGATACCTATCCGCCGCCGGTCGACTCGATGCAGACCAGCCGGTCGCGCAGCCGCATGTAGAGGCGGCCGCCGGCGACAGCCGGCGTCGCGATCGTCGAGCGCTCGCCGAGTTGGTTGACCGCCAGCGTCTTCTCTTCCGAGGCCGAGGCCAGAACGGTGGTCACACCGTTATTGTTGAACGCGTAGATCTTCCCGTCACCCGCCAACAGAGACCCATGGTAGGCACCGGCCTCGAGGCGCACTCTCCAGAGTATCTGGCCGGTCAACGCGTCGTAGGTCGTCAGAACACCTTTCTGCGTCACCACGTAGAGGCGGCCCTCGTAGAGCACGGGGGACGCGGTCTCCGCCACGGCGCGGCTGGTCCGCCAGAGCACCTCGACATCGGTGTCCGAACCGCTACCGGTGAGGCGGCGACAGACCGTCTCGCGAACGTTGTGGGCGCCCGAGGCGATACAGAGCAGATCGTCGATCAGCACCGCGCTCGCCACCGGTTGGTTCATGTCCTGATCGTCTTCCCAGAGCAGCTCACCGGTGGCGGCCGCGTAGGCGACGACCTTCCGACTGAGAGCCACCACCACCTCGGCGCCCGCCGCTGTTTGCCGAACGGTGGGAGTCACGTAGGAGCAACAGCCGTCGTCGAACTCGACTCGCCAGCGCTCTTCGCCCGTCGCACGGTCGAAGGCGGCAAGCCAACCGACGTCGTATTCGGGCTTGGCGTACTCCTTGTCCTGCAGAATGATGATGAGGTCGCCCGCAAGGACCGGTGACGAGCCGGCTCCGTAGCGTGTGGTCTTTTCGTAGTCGTCCTCGACGACCTGCTCCCAGAGCAGCTGCCCGGTAGCAACGTCGAGCGCTGCGAGTTCCGCGCCAAAATAGGCGTAGACCGCCTGGCCGTCGGTCACCGGCGTCGCACCGGAATGGACGCCAAAACGGTTCTTGAGCACCAGCTTCTTGCGACTTGCGACGGTCGTCTTCCAGAGCTGCTCACCGGTCGAAGCGTCGAGCGCAACGATGCCGTGACCAAGGCTCTTCTCGTCCGGTTCGGCGATGGCCAAGAAGAGCCTTCCTCCGGCAACGATCGGAGAGGCTCGGCCGAAACCCGGCACTTCCGAGCTCCAGCGCACGTTCTCGTCCCCGGCACCCCACTCGGTCGGCAGGGTACCGCTCACGATGGCGTTGCCGCCATGGCCGCGAAATTGGGGCCAATCGTCGGCAGACAGCTGTGGACCGGGCTCGCTGCACGCGACCAAAAAGGCCAGGAGGAGGAGTGGGGAAAACCAGCGGTGGACGGGGTAAAGTGCGGGTCGCAAAGCGCCTCTATGTTACACCGGAGGGGGCTGTTAGAGTCCCGCCAGCCCAGGGTGTCCCTTGCGTCGTCTTCTGCGTACCAGCGCCTTCCTCTGGCTCGCCCTCAGCTGTGGCGAGCCCGGGACCAGGTCGACTCCGCAGCCCCTCGATCGGCCCGAGGGCATCAATGTCTACGACCCCCGCTCGGCGACCAACGGCTACACCCTGGCGTTCCGCAGCCGTCAGCATCCGATCCTGCTCGATATGCGCGGCCACATCGTGCGCGAGTGGCCCGACGCTCGCCTGAAGTCCAGGGTGCGGCTGCTCGAAGGCTGCACGCTGCTCGGAATCGGTGCCGGCCGCGCCGTCGTCGAGCTCGACTGGCAGGGGCGAGAGATCTGGCGCGCGCGTTTCGAAGGTCGGTTCCCACACCACGACGTGATTCGGCTGCGCAACGGCAACACGGTCGTTCTCACCCGAGCGCACGACAACGACGCCGACGACGTCTTGGAACTCGACGTCGCGGGGGAGGTCGTGTGGCAGTGGAGCGCCGCCGAACCGCTCGCCCCCTGGATCGTGCGCTCTCGACAGCAGAGCGGCGACAGCACCCACATCAACTCGGTGCAGGAGCTGCCCGAGAACCCCTGGTACACGGCTGGGGACGAGCGCTTCCGGCCCGGCAACCTCTTGATGAGCGCGCGCAATTTGGACTTGGCGCTCATCGTAGACAAGCGCACCGGAAAGGTGGTCTGGACCTACGAGGGCGATCTCGATCTCCAGCACGAGGCGCTCATGATCGGACCGGAGGGGGAGCGTAACGGCAACATCGTGATCTTCAACAACCGGTTTGCGAGCTTTCGCGGCGACCGCCAGAGTGAAGTCATCGAGATCGACCCGAGAAACGGCTCACTCCTCTGGACATACACGGCCCCCGGCTTCTACTCCCCTACCTCGGGCTCTCAGCAGCCGCTCGCAAACGGCAACGTGCTGATCTCCTCGAGCCAGGGCGGACGCGTGTTCGAAGTGGATCGGGCCGGGCGAACAGTCTGGGAGTGGGCGCCGGGCTACCGCCTCAACCGCCCCTCACGCTACCCGGCCGACTTCTGTCCCGAACTCGCGAGCCTGCCACCCGCCGAGCGGCCGGCCGTTCGCCCGACCGGCAAGGTTCACGTCGATCGGGACAGCTACCGCTTCTCTCGCGCAGGCGATCGCCAGACGGTCGAGGTCGACGGCGTCGAGCGCCAGGTGCTCACCGAGCGCCGCCACTGCGCCCAGATCCTGGTGCCACAGAACGCGATCGCCGACCTCAACTACGGGACCCTGGCGGAAGTTGACAGCAACTTTTCCATTCGGCTTCGCAACCCAGAGACCGACCAGGCGACGACGGTCTTCGAGGACGTGATCTCGAGTTCCGAGTGGCGCTCGCAGCGCCTCGATCTGTCGGCCGTGGCGCTCGAGCGCGTCGAGATGTGCGTGGAGGTGTCCGAGCCCGACGAGGCGACTCGCCTCGCCTTCTGGCAGCCGCCACAGATCGGGATCGCCGACGCGCACTCCGACGATTCCGAGGCCGCCACGGACCTCACCGCCGAGGAGCTCGCCGTGCGCCAGGAGCACCTGCGCGCAATGGGCTACGTGAACTGAGGAGCCAGCTATCTTCCAGGACCTTGTTCACCCGCTAGGTCTGAAACAGCTCTTCTGGGCGACCTCGCCTACGGGGTCTCCGATCCGATCACCACACGCCGAGACCCGGGAACCGTTGGCAGGAACTCTCGGCTTCCAGGGACGACGTAGTCTGCCGATTCCCTACCCCAATCGGCCCGTTTGCGTCGGCTGAGACTTGGGCGGTTGTCGGCCGACGCAAAAGTCAAAGACGACGGACGGCCGGAGACTCAGACCTAGTCGACGGTCACGCTCAGTTCGCCGCGAACCTCGAAGCCGTCGAAGGCCGTGAAGCCGTCTCGGGTATGGATCGTGAGGGAGCCCGAGGCGTCGATCCTGTACGCCCCCATCGCGCCGGCGGTGACCGCACCGCAACGTTCGACCGTCTCCGTGGTCGTCACCGGGGACGGCTCCAGCTGCTCGAGGTCCTCGACGCTGGCGTCGACACACTCGAGCACCGAGAAGGTGAGTCCCGGGCTGCTGAGCGGGCCGTCGCCGGCGGAGTTTCGGGCGATCAGCTTGATCGTGTAGTCGTCTGGGCCGCTCAAGACGCTACCTTCGACGAAGGAACAGATGGAGCCGGCGCACGCGGTGGCCGCGTCGATCGAAACCGCGGAGGCGTCCAAATTGCTACCGGCGTCGCGAACCTCGAGGTCGTACTCGGTCGCGGTCGGAACTTCGGTCCAGGTGTATTCCGGCGCCGCTTCGAAGATCGGCCCGACCGGCCCGGTCGGCGTGGTCTCGCCCGGCGGCACGAGCGTGTCGACGCTGAAGTTCTCCGAAGCGCTCCAAGCTCCCATGCCGCGCAGGTTGCGGCCGCGCACGCGCCAGGAGTGGGCGCCTTCACTGAGCACGACACCGGGGTTCACCGTGCAGGTTCCGCCCGCACAGTCCGCCGCCTCTTCCCACCAGGTCTTCGCTCCGTCGACCTCGAGCTGGTACCAGGTGGCGCTGCCGATCTCGGGCCAGACGAAGTCGGGGGTCGAGTCCATGATCGAGCCCGAGGGCGAGGTGGGGTTCGGAGCTCCGGGCGTTGAGCCCGGGAACTCGTCCTGCACCATATCGGTCAGGATGCTGAAACCGTCCGGATCCAGGTGGCCAATACCGTTGTCGCCCTCGCCTGGCAAAGGGGTGGGTGCGGTGCAATCGGTGGCCCCTTCGTTCAGCTCGTCGATGCCGTCGTCGTCCAGGTCGGCGTCGATGTAGTAGTTCTTGTGGTAACAGCTTGCGGTGTCGCAAAGCTGGTCGTGCGTGTCGACGAACTGGAGATCCTTCGTGTTGGCAAGGGTCGAGAGTAGGTCGCGGTAGTCCTGCCAATCGGTGTTGTGCCGATCGAAGACCTTGCGGATGACCGACATCAGCAGCACGTCGACGTCGCGCCCCTTGACGTGATCGATGATCCCCTCGAGGTTGTTGCGCGCGGTCTCGGGACTGATGTTGTTGTTCAGGTCGTTGGTGCCGTGCATGAGGATCAACGCCGAGCAGACCGCCGGGTTGCTGCAGTGCTGGTTCATCTCGCTGTTGATGCGGCTGAGCGCCGCGCTCGTCAACTCAGCCCCGAGGCCCTCGTTGATGACGTCGTTGCCACCGCCCAGCCAATTCTCGAGCCTTCGAGGGAGGCCACAGCTCTCGCGCCCGTTGGACGATGCGGCGCAGCCGCCCGTGCAATCGAAGACCACCGGACAGGTGGCACAGGTGGCGGGCCAGCTACTCCCGGCCATGTTCGAGTCGCCGATCGCCAGGTAGTCGGTCGCGCCCGCGAACCCGGCGACCAGCATCAACACCGCGAGGAGTGGCAGGGCGCGGATCAGGGGACGTCCTGCCATTCGATGTCCATTCGGTCAGGTGTTTGGAGATCGGCCCCAGGCCATTCGAAACCGAGCACGCCGCTCTCGTCGGGCACAACCGCAGGTGCAAAGGTCGACTCGGTATCGAGTACCAGCCGTCGCAGCGGAGCGCCTCGCTCGTCCAACTCGAAGAGCACCCAACTCGACTCCACCACGCGCCGATAGAGGAGCCGAACACCGGTGCCGTGCGGCGTGAAGGTCGGGTTCACCGTGCCGGCGGGGGTGTCGAACGGCAGCGTGCGCCAGCGGCGACCGTCGAAGGCGGCCAGCTTGACTCGATAGGTCGTCCCGTCCGAGGCACCCCAGGCGGCCAGCGCTCCGACGCCGGTCGCGATCAGTTCCGGTTTGACATCCGGCTCCTCGTTGCGCGCATGTAAGGGGCGCGGCGGGCTCCAACGGTCCGTCACCCGGCGACTCCAGAAGATCTCGTCGTCGTCTCCGTCGTAGGCACTCCATGAGAGCAGCCAGCTGCCGTCGGCGAGCACAACTCCCGAGAGCCCGATCTGCGTCCCCGGTCCGATGCCGCTCACCTGCTCGGGTTGCGACCAATCGGTGCCGCTCCAGAGTGAGGCGTAGACGGCGCCCTCCCGAATTCGAGCTCCGGCGATCCATCCGATCCCGATGAGTTGCCCCTCGCGAACCAGCGGCACTGGATTGATGCGCATCGGATCGCCGGCACTGTTCTCGGGCACGGGGAATCGTTTCGGCTCTTCGCCGAGACCGCCGCGGAGCAAGAAGAGCTCTCGTCCCTCTTCGAGATCGACCTCGCCGGAGAGGAGCCAACCTTCCGCGAGCGGCTGGATGCGCCGCAAGAGGGTCCCCGTCGGAATTGCCAGCTCGGTGACCTCGCCCGAGGGCTCGCGAAGAAGGGCGCGGCCCATCATCTGCTGGACGTAGAGGCCACCTCCGGCATCGGCGGTGTGGAAATACTGCGCCTGTACCGCCGTCGCGGTCGTGAGGCAGAAGGCCACTGTGCAGAGGATCAGCCTGGACTGGAGACGATTCATGAGGACAGGCCCGCCGGGCTTCGAGTGGCCCCTATTGTACCGATTCCGTGCCGATCAGTCCGCCAACTCGGCGGCGCCCCGCTCCAGGCGAGCGACCACTTCCGGCAGGTCGTCGGCGCGCACCGAGCAGAAGGCGATCCGCACGAAGCGCTCGCCGACAGCTACCAGCCCGGTGTCGTGACGGTCGAGCAGGTGTCGGCGGACTTCGTCTGCAGATGGCGAGACACGCGACCCGAGCTCTACGAGCGCGAAGCACCCGGAGTTGAACGGCAGAGGCTCGAGCAGCTCGCGATCGACGCCGGAGAGAGCGTCCTGAAGCACGCGACAGCGTTTCTCGAGTCGAACGCGAACCGCCTCCACCTCCTCGGCGACGCGGGGGCTCCGAAGCGCCTGCGCCAGAACCATCTGCGTGGTGGCCACCGGCGATCCGATCGCCGCGCGGACCAGACACTTGACCTTGCTCGTCAGCGCCTCGGCGACCTCGCTCTCCGGCTCGAACGGGAAGGTCAAGAAGCCGACCCGGCCGCCGAAGAACGAGAACTCCTTGGTACCCCCATCGACCTTCACCGGAACCAGGTTCTCGTGCACCGAGCTCAACTCCCAGAAGAGCGACTCGGTGGGCACCTCCGAATCGAACACCAGGCCGGCGTAGGCATCGTCGCAGAGAACAACCAGCGGACGGCTCTCGGCAACCCCGACCAGCGAAGCGACGAGCGCCTCGCGCTCGGAGGTCGTCGGCGAGTAGCCCCCAGGATTCGACGGCACGTTCAGGATCGCGACGGCAGGCTCGCCCGGCGCCTCACCGGCCAGCGCCTCGGCGATCGCCGTCGGGTTGTAGCAACCGTCGCGAAACGCGGGTGCGGAGACGACGTGCGCCCCCGTACGCAAAGAGAACGTCTGGCGGTAGTTGCCCCAGTAGGGCGTCGGCACCGCAATCGGTCGATCGGGGCCTCCGAAGAGGTCCGCGGCGACGGAGAGGCCGTGCGTCAGACCGGCCGTCACGAGCGGGAGGGTCGAAGGCGACGCCGGCTCGTGGCGGCGCTGCCAGGCGCGCCAGAGCTCCCGCACCTCGGGGACCCCTTCGACCGGCGAGTAGAGCATCGCGCGATTCCGGTCCTCCGCTGGGAGGGTCGACACGGTCGAGGCGAAGGACGGCATGGCGACCGCCGAACCCGCACCGTCGGTGATCTGACCGATGGTCGCGTTGTAGCGCTTGCCCCGAGCCTGAGCGGCTTGGAACGGAATGTCGGGCGGGAAGAACGCCTGCCGCCCGATCGGCGACAGCACTCGCTCGAGCGCCGGTGACGCTCGTCGGATGGCCTCGTTGATCGACGCTGGATCGCTCACTCGGCGAGACTCTAGCGGAGAGCTACCACGATCGCCACTGATCACTCTCACCCGGCTCGCCCTCGGTACCGGGAGCTCGAACCGTCCGAACCCGCTTCAAGCGACCCTCTCCCTCAGGCGCCGACGGAGCGTCAGCGAGTGTGGGTCGAACGACACGCGCACCTTCGGCTTCCGCTACCCGCTCCATCCAAGCGGCCATCTCCTCGAACGGGGTGGCAACGAGCTCGTAGATCCGTCGACGTCCGACCTTGGTCTCGATGACGAGTCCCAGCTCCTTCAGAACCCGGAGGTGCTTCGAGACCGCAGGACGACTCATCGGGAGGCCAGCGGCAATCTCTCGCACCGCCATACCCCCTGCCCGCAGGCGATCGATGATGCGACGGCGCGTCGGGTCGGCAACGCCTCGGAGGGCCTGCAGCGAAGAGGTAACCATAGATTCACCCATTATACCACCAGCATCGGGCAGAACCATCCGACATATCGGTAACCCCATAGTTACTGAATAGACCTGAGAGAATTGGGTAACCAAAACGGACCGGTTATGTTGACTCTCGCTTCCTGAAGAGACTCGTCCGATAGGTCAGCTTGCCGAGGAACTCGAACACAACCCAGTGGTAGAGCCCCCAGGCGGATCGAAATTGCGCCTCGCCGAGCCGATCCTCGAGGTCTTCGGAGCGACGGAGCCGCGCGAGCCGCGACAGTGCTCTCCCTCCGAGCCCATCCGCGTCGTCATAGTGCTCCGCAAGCTCACTGCCGAGCTCCATCTGCCGCACGACCTCGAACCCCGCATCAGCCGCCGCCCTATCGACACGCTCTCGATCCAGCGCCTCGCGCCGCGCTCGGACATCGGACTCGAGCAGCTCCAACTCGTGTGTTGCCAGAAGCTCGGTGGCAAAGGCGGTATGCACCAGGAGGTGCCCTCCTGGACGAAGCACGCGCGCGCAGCTGTGCAGGGTCGCCTCAGGGTCGTTCGAGTGCAGGAGCGCGTCGCGTAGCCAGACGAGATCGACCGAGGCCGGGGCCAGCGGAACACTCTCCATCGCCCCCACCAGCACTTGGAGCGAAGACGCGGCGCGCGCATCGCGCAGCTGGCCGATGACCGGATCGACGCCGACCACCCGCACTCCGTGCCGGCGCGCAAGCTCCGCCGCGTGCCGCCCGGGTCCACACGCGAGGTCGAGCACACGGCTCTGCGGGCCAAGTCCGAGACCGGACACCATCTCGAAGACGACCTCGGGCGATCTTGGCGGCTCGACCCGGTCGACCTCTGGGAAGCCCTCCGGGGCGAGGGCCCGCCACGCATGGCGGTAGAGATCGCTCAGGCGCACGGTCGCATCAGGCTAGCACCGGTCGCCAACCTTTCTGGCGAGCCGGCTCGAACAGCGTCTCGGACGGCAGTGTGGGCACAAACTGGTCGTCGGCTCCGCTCGCCGCCAACTCACCTCGTCATCTCGGAGTACGAGGGGAGACAACTCCGCAAGACCCAAGAAGATCGCCGCCGAGAGCTCGCGGTTCTCTCTCGACGGCGATCGTGGGAACCCCGGCTCGAGGCCGGGTCCAGGCCTCACAGCCTCAAGGCGCGATCAACTTGAAGGTCGCCTCGCAATGGTGGGCCTCGTTCATGACAACGGTCAGGTTGAAGCCAACGACCGTCCCCGGGCAGTCCTGTGAGGCGGTCCAACCCAAGAAGGCGGCGCCGCCGGGCTTGGCCTGTAGAGTCACCGTCGTACCTACCTGGAAGTCGTCGCCGCAATCGGGCTGACAGTCGATGTCTCCCAAAGAGCTGGTGATCTTGCCGTCCGCGTCACCGATGTTGGTCACACCGACGGTCAGGGTAACGGTGGCGCTCTGCTCGAACGTCGCAGTGCAGCTCTTGTTGGAGCTCATGGTGACCGAGCCGCTCGGCGAGCAATCGCCGCTCCAACCGACAAAGGTGGAGTCGTCGCTCATTTGGGAGAGCTGAACCGGCGTATTCGGATCGAATGACGCCGACTGGTTCGCGCAGCCCGCGTCGCAGTTGATTCCGTCAGGACTGCTCGTCACCGTACCGCTGCCCGAACCCGCCTTGTGGAGGGTGAGCACGGGATCGCCACCGACCGCCGTGAAGGTTGCCGTGCACGCCCGATCCATGTCCATGTCGACGGTGCCATCGGCCGAGCAGTCCCCACCCCATCCGTCGAAGTCCGAGCTCTCGCTCTGGGCACTCAGCTGGACCGTTTCATCGGGTTGGAAGGGAGCGGAGGCGCTCTGGCAGGACTCACCACAGGTGATCCCGCTCGGACTGCTCGTCACCGAACCCGAGCCCGTACCCAGTTTGTCGACCGTCAGGAACGGCAGACTGCTCTGGATGAAGCCGGCCTCGCAGGTGATGTCCTCCGTCATCATGAATTCGAGCGGATTGTCCGAACCCTGACAACCGGCGTCGCCGAACCACGCGTCGAAGGCCCAACCCGGGTCTCCGTCCGCTGTCAACACCACCGGGGATCCCGCGTCGACCGAGTCAACGCAGTCTCCGGGACAATTGATGCCTCCCGAGGCCGACGTCACACCGCCGGAGCCGGCAACGGTCATGGTCAGTTGGTACTGAACCGGTTGCGATCGGAAGTCAGCCACCGCGGCCGCCGTGCTGTCCAAACAGCTCTGATTTCTTTGGGTCGAGTTCCCGGTGTCGCGACCAAGATATTTGACCGTCTCACTCGAGAACTGAGGGATGCGGCTGCACGGATTCCCGGGGTCGCAACCGTTCGCGGAGGCCATCACGGTTCGAAAAGGCTCCGTTGCCTCCAAATCTCGGTAGCCTTGGCAGTAGAAGTACACTCCGTTGCCCGCCCCCAAGTCCCCAGGGGCGTGCTGAGCTCCCATGTTGTGGGCCAACTCATGGGTTGACGTGTATCTGGCCTCTGTCCCAACCTCGACAATGCTGTAGGCCCGGCG
Source organism: Candidatus Multivoradales bacterium (assembly GCA_965212505.1). GTDB lineage: Bacteria > Acidobacteriota > Thermoanaerobaculia > Multivoradales > JAHEKO01 > JAHEKO01. The sequence goes on along the minus strand of OZ243123.1, from coordinate 789,169 downwards.
GGGGTCGAGAGGGAGTTCGTTGTTGGGCCGCGCGGCGCCGAAGAAGCGGTGAGACCAACTCGAATCGACCAAGAACTGCACAAGATCGGCTGCCGCTCCGTCCCGTAGCGCTTGAACCTCGGGATCAGTAGCGAGTGCGATCAGGTCACGGTTCTCGGGTAAATCCCCCTCGGTTGAAAACTCGAACTCGATCTCGTGGATACCGACCACCCGAAACTCTGCGTCGATCTCGGTGTTATCGAGGATCTCGTTCGAGTCGTCCTCGAGACGATAGATGTAGGAGTCGATGCTGCCGGCAACGGCAGCGTCAGCTTCTGCGGTGTACACGTACAGAATGTCGATGCGCGGGGTTCCTCCGCCGCCACTACCCTGAGTTCGCGCCGGACGGCTCAACGTAGCGCTCCCGGCCTTGGATCGCTCGCCGGGTCCAGACGCGAATTCCTCCGGTGGATCGTCGTCCCCCACCAAGGCAGAGAAGTCCACCTGCTCGATGGCGTAGAGATCGCGAGTTCCCTGCCCCTGACCGACCTTGCGCAGGCGGTACGCGTCGAAGCCGTCGCGAAAGGCGCCGGAAAATCTCCGTGGGCTCCTGCCCAGGGCGCGGCTCTTGAAGAACTTCGCGCGACTGTCGGCCGCCCCGGTCAGCGAACCCGTCCAGGCCAAGCGGCGCGAGTCGTGCCCGATCTGCAAGGTCGACGTGTACGTCACATCGGGGAAGAGGTTGATCTCGACGGTCACGTCGCCGAACACGCCGTTGAAGAGCGGCGCGTCGTCGAAGACGACGTAGTCGCGGCGCAGGCTCGAAATGGCCCACACGTCTTCGATGGCGATCTCTTCCGGCGTCAGCAGACCTTCGGCGTCTGCCTGCGTCATGCTGGTGAACAACGGCTCGGCTGCGCTCGCCATCGAAGACAGCGAGGCGACGAAGACCATCAGAAGAATTGAACGGGTGACGGTTGTTGCCCTCATAGCACCTCCAGGTGAAGTACCCCGGTTCCAGGGTGTCGTTGGTCGTACGGAACTTCCGGCGCAAAAGCCGAGTTCCGTCTTTCACCTGTAGCCGCGCAGTTCGAGAGCAGATCGGTCAGGCTCCCGCCCGCCGATCGTCGAGGACTAGGCGTCGTGGTGCTGCATCAACCAATCTCGGGCCACCGCCCAGTCGGCAACAACTGCCGTTCTCGACCGGCGAAGAGCGCGCGCCGTCTCGTCGAGACTCAACCCGCCAAAGAACCGCAGCTCGACAATCGCTGCGAGTTCAGGCGCATCCTTGTGCATCTGCTCGAGCAGATCGCCCATCGCCCCTGCCGCCGCGTCGGGAATCGCCGTGCTCAGTGACGCCTCGTCGAAGGCGACTCGCAACTGGCCCCCTCCGCGTTTTGTGGCACCCCGGCGCCGACCGTGGTCGGAGAGCACGCGGCGCATCGTCGTGGCGGCGATCGAGAAAAAGTGCCCGCGGCTGCGCCAACTGACTCGGCGCTGGCGCACCAGGCGCAGGAACGCCTCGTTGACGAGCGCCGCCGGGTCTAGCGTGTGACCGATCCGCTCGCGGCGTAGTAGATGCGCGGCGATCTCCAACAGCCTGGCGTAGACGACATCGAAGAGCTCCGATTCGACTTCGGGACTGCGCTCGCTCCACTGTTTGAGCAGTTCGGTAACCGCCGGCGGCAGTCGTTCGGTCATGGGCCCTCGAGCTTCGACAGCTCCTCCTCGACGAACGAGCGCAAGCGCCTCTGACTCGGCTCGAGCCCCTGACGGAGACCCTGCAGCTGGGTCTCGGCCGCGGGCCTCTCACCGCGGGCGGCCAGCAATCTCGCTCTCTCGAGGCCAACCCGGAACCTCTCGAGGCCCCCACGCGGAACGTCACGGCACAGCCGGGCCGCCTCGTCGAGGTGGTTTTCGGCCGCCTCGTAGTCACCACGTAGGCGAGCCGCGAGTGCCAAGTCCCGATGATGTCGCGACAGGACCGGGTCGTCAGCACCGCGTGCGCGCGTGCGTACCGCCACGGCCCCTTCGAACAACCGAGCCGCTTCCTCGAGTTGGCCCTGTTCGAGGTGGATCCGAGCCCGGGCCGCCAGAGATGACGCCATCGATGGGTGCTCTCCAAACATGGCAACCCGCATGTCATGCGACTCTTCGGCGGCCTGGGTCGCCTCGTCGAAGCGACCCTGCCTCAGGTACACCCGCGACAGACGATCGAGGGTGAACGGAATTTTCAGATGTCCGTCCGGAAACGCGCGGCGCTCGATCTCGATCACCCGATCGAGGAGCGTCTCGGCGAGCCCGACGTCGCCCAGCTCCAAGTGGACTGTCGCGAGTTCCTTCAGAGGACCGGTCAGTTCGACGCGTTCGGACCCGCCCGCATCGGTGAGCGCGGTGACCGCGCCGTCGAAAGCCCCGACGGCTTCCTCGAGATGGCCGTCGAGAAAGAGCAGATTGCCGCGCAAGTGGTACACCGTGGCGACGGTTTGCAGCGGCAGGGAACGAACCCCGTGAGCCTCGAATATCTCGAGCGTCCGCTCGAGAATCACCTCCGCCTGATCGAGCTCGCGCCGTCGGAAGTGCACCACTGCCAACGCCTGGAGCGCTTCGACGTGGAGCGCGACATCGTCGTGATCCAACGCATCCAGTCGCCGTACGCTGTCTTCGAGGAGCTCGCCCGCAGGACCCAGCTTGCTCGTCGCCAGCAGGGTACTGCCCAAGGCCACCTGAGTCGACAGCGTCTGCAGGTCGTCCGGCCCGAGCAGCTCGAGCTGCTGCTCGCGAGCGGACTGGAGCTGTTCGAGGGCGACATCGAACTCGGACAAGGAGAGGTAGGCCCGCCCGATGACGTTCAGCAGTGCGGTGCGCACCTGCGGCTCCTCGATGGTCTCGCCGACGGTACCCACCGCCTCGTCCAACACCTCTCGCACCGTCAGTTCGCCGTCTTGTGCCACCTTGGGATCGGCTGAGGCGAAGGTCGTCAAGAGGAAGTCGGTGGCGTTTTCTGCGATCACACGCGCCTCTTCCGCCTCGGCTCGTTCCTGGGAAATACGGACGTTCATCCTCGCCAGCCCGACCACCGCCGTCGTCAGCGCAACAAGTACCGTGACGGCGGACAATACTGCGGCGCGATGCCGTTTCACGAACTTGGCGGCGCGATCGACAGGCGACGCGAGGCGGGCACGAACCGGCAGACCACCCATGAACCGCTGGATGTCGTCCGCCAATTCGCGCACAGACAGGTAGCGCTCGGTCGCGGTCGGTTGCAGCGCCTTCGTGACGATGGCATCGACATCGCCGTCCACGTCGCGGCGCCTGACCGGCCCCCCTCGAGCGAATGACAGCACCCGACTCGGCAGATCTGGTTCTTGGCCTGTCGTCAACGAGGCCAGCCGGTCCTCGAGACTCCGCGGAAACGGATCCTGGCCCGTCACCAGCCGATAGAGCACGGCACCGAGCGAGAAGACGTCCGAGAGCGTCGTGACCGGTCTCCCGACCAGCTGTTCGGTACTCGCGTAGGACGGCGTCAGAGCCCGCGGCCCAATGGTCACCGTCGGGTCGTCGACTTCAGGATCGAACAGCCTGGCGATTCCAAAGTCGAGTAGTTTGGCGCGACCGTCTTGACCGACAAGGATATTCCCAGGCTTGAGATCACGATGAACGACCAAATTTCGGTGGGCGAACGCCACCGCGTCGCAGACCTCGAGGAAGAGCGTCAGGCGGTCGGACAGGTCCAGGGCTTCGCGCTCGCAGTAGTCGTCGAGGGGCACCCCGTCGACGTACTCCATCGCCAAGTAGGCTTCGCCGTTCTCCGAGGTGCCGGCGTCGTACAGCCGTGCGATCCCCTCGTGCTCGAGGCTCGCCAGGATCTGGGACTCGAGCGAGCGGTCGGAGACCGACCAACGCTTGGGGATCACCTTGACCGCAACTCGCCGCAAGAACGCGCCGTCGACCCGAGCCGCCAGGTACACCGAGCTCGAGCCTCCCCGGCCGATCTTGCGCAACAGACGGTAGGGGCCATAGCGACTGCCGAGCAGGGGTTCCGAAGCACTTACCTCGTCCTCCACCTGACGCAGTAGCTCGAGGAGAGCGGACCGCGTCTCTTCGTTGTCTGACTGAGATTCGACGAACTCGCGCCACTGGGCCGGCTCCCGATCCAGAGCCCTGTCGAACAGCTCCGCCACGCTCTCGCTCACCCTGATCCTCCGGAGAAAACGTTATCGAATCTTGGAACGCGATCTATGCACCAAGTATGCCGCCTCTGCGAAAGCCCTCGCCCCCGAGCAAGAGCGAGTCGCGGCCCGTCGCATTGACGGCGCCGACCAGACGGACGAGCGTCCCCTGGCGATCCGGAAGAGAGGACGTTCTGTCACGAGAGTGGTACAGAACGCTCGGGAATGTGGCACCGAGAGTTTGCGTCGGCCGTCTGCCAGGGTCACCGAAGTGAAGCGAGCGCCGACGGTGACGCTGTTCGTCGCGCTGAGCGGTCAGCGCTTCTAGCGCGTCAGTTCGGCTAACGTCGCAGACGGCGTCGCCGGTACAAACTCGCCCACCGGTTCGACTCGCCACCAGGTTCCGTTTGTCATCTCGGAGAACGAGGCGAGACGGTAGCGAGCCAACCGTGCCCGCAGGAAGCGAGGCGTCCGCCCCTCGAACGGGTCGGTTCGCAGGAGCTCGAGCGTCGCGGGCTCCGCCTGGGCCAGTCGAGAGAGCAGTCCGAGCAGCCACGGACTGTCTCCCGGCTCGCGGAGGGCGGCAAACCACATCTGCCAGTCGAGGCGGGGCTGGTGCGGCGCGACGATCGGCGGCATCCGTCCCGGATCGCCCGGTTTGTAGCGAAACGCGTAGGCGGACCACGACGTTCCGTCGTCACTCCCCTCGATGAGGATCTCGTTTCGCTCTGTCGTCATCACCGCGAAGAGACCGTACCCGTTGACCGAGCGCCACGGCGCCAGCGACGAACTCACCCCGGCGAACCACCCCGGCACAGCGGAGCGCAGGCCGGCGGCGTTCGCCAGGTGAACCCCAGAGACCACGAGCCAGACCACTGTCCAGGCGACCAACAGAATCCGCCGGAACGTGCCGAGCGCACGTGCCTCCGACGCAGGCTCGATCAACGCCCAGAAGCGCATCCACCACGCATCGTCGAGTAGCAGCAGACACAGCAGAATCGTCAACAGATTGAAGAAGGCGTAGTTGCCGGTCAGCGCGATCAGCAGCTGGAATCCGATGAGCGCCCCAGCCGCACCGCGACGCCAACGACTCGGCCCGAAGATCAGCCACGGCACGATCAGTTCGAGCCCGAACATCACTCCGACCGAGACGCTCTGCAGAAGGTCGGGCAGCTGATGTGCCAACCATCCGACCGGGCTCGGCAACGGCTGTGTCTCGTAGTGGAACCCGAGAGCCCCGAATGAGCGCCAGGTCGGGTCGCCGCTCGTCAGCTTGACGAGTCCCGAAGCGAACATCAGCTTGAAGGTGAGGAGCCGCAGGAGCCAGACGGCCAGTCGAGGCGGTCGGATGGCGAGGGGTCCCTTGGGCTTCCAGCCGCTACCGGGCAGGAAAACGGCCAGGAGCCCCGCCTCGAGCAGAAGCACATCCCACTGGAAGCTCAGGAAGTCCTGGCCGAGAACCGCTAACGATAGATAGATCGCCCAGAGAGCGACGAGCCCCTGGAGTTGAACCCAACCGAGGAAGACGAGGCCCCCCAAAACAACACCCGCCACGCAAAGTGCATCGAGCGTTGCGTCCCCGGCGCTCAGCCAGCCGAGCGTGGGCAGCTGCCAGTAGCGCTCGGGGCCGAGCACCGCGGCGACGCGTTCGAGGAAGGCCGCGGCGGGCAAGAGTCCCCGAGAGCCCACGAGCCCCTCGATCTGGAACCAGAGCGAGCCGCAGGCGATCGCGTAGACCGCGCCGAGCAGGCGAACAAAAGTCCAGCTGGCGATGCGGAACTGAGGACGTGCTGTCACGAGAGTGGTGCGGGGCGCCCCGGAACGAGGCAGAGCGAGGCTAGCACGGGCTGTATGCCATGATCGCTGGCCTGATGCGAGTGCTCGTGGTGAGCCTGTTCGTCACGCTGGCCGGCTGCGCCGGACCGCCACCGGAGAGCGAGCCGGTCGCGGAATCGGTCGCGACCGTCACCAAGGCCGTCAGGACGCCGGGCCCGTTCGTCCGCGTGGTCGGTACGGCCCAGGACGGCGGTCTGCCGCACATCAGCTGTACCGGCCCACGCTGTGAGCGAGCCCGAGCGGACGAGACCTATCGCCGCCTGGTCGCAAGTCTCGCCATCGTCCTGCCGGAGAGCGGCGACGTCTATCTAATCGACGCGACACCGGATGTCGCGACCCAACTCGAGCGACTGCAAGACGTGCGTGGGCCCGCTGTCGGGCGCGTCGACCGACAGCCGCTCGCAGGCATCTTCTTGACCCACGCCCACATCGGGCACTACCTCGGCCTTGCGCTCTTCGGCTTCGAGGCGGTTCATACCCAGGAGATGCCGGTCTACGGCACCGAGCGCATGCTCGACTACCTACGCACGAACGGCCCCTGGAACCTGCTCGTCGAACGACGCAACGTCGACCTTCGCAAACTAGCGCCCGGCGGGAGTGTCGATCTCGGGGAGGGCGTATCCGTGCAGACGGTCGCAGTCCCCCATCGCGACGAGTACACCGACACGGTCGGCTTCCGGATCGCCGGACCGCGCTCGACAATCTTCTACGTCCCTGACACCGACTCCTGGAACGCGTGGGAGCCGAGTATCGAGGCGGTGCTGGCGGAGGTCGACGTCGGCCTGTTGGACGGCACCTTCTTCTCCGAGGAGGAGCTCCCCGGCCGCAGCGTCGAGAGCATCGGGCATCCGCTGATCTCGACCAGCCTCGAGCGCCTGGCTCCGTTGGTCACGGGGGGTACCCGCATCGCCTTCACCCACTTCAATCACTCGAACCCGATCCTCGACCCCACCTCCCTCGCCGCCGAACGAGTTGTCGAGCTCGGCTTCGAGTTGCTGGCCGACGGCGAAGAGCTGCCGCTCTGAGCGGCTAGAGGCCCTGGGCGCGGAGCCAGTCCAAGGCGCCCTTCAGCGAGCTGAGCGGCCCGTGGTGTACTGCGCCGCGGCCGTTGCGATAGAACTCGCCGTGGTAGTTGCCGCCACCATCTCGCCGCACGGACGTCGGACCGCTCGGGTTGATCCCCGAGTACCACTCGAGCATGCTCTTCTCACCGCTGCTCAAGAGGCCACCCTGGGTGCCCAGGCTGCCCATCTTGCTCTCGTAGTTGGCCACCGCGGCGGCGATCGTGCTGCCAATCCCGGCCGTGTTGTAGTCGAGCAGGTTGCCGCTGATCGCGCGGGTCTTCGGACCGACCGCGACCCACTTGGCCGGGCTGTAGCTCTTGGCCCGCCAGAGCTGGGTCTTGGTGTTGTTCTTGAGCAGCTTCGAGGCCGCGCGTTCGTCGGCCTGGCTGATCGCAACACTGCCGGTGCTGCCGCCACCGCTACCACCGCCACTACCCGAGGGCGGCGCCGGCGTCGGACTCCCCGGTGAGGTGGGCGGGGCCGAGGTGCTCGGCGGATCGAGCCCCGGCGGGTTGGGGTCGGGCAGCGGCGCCGGCGGTTCGGGAGTTGCAGCGCGGAAATCGGGCTCGCCCGCCCCGCTGACAACCCCGGTCACGTCCGCAAACTCGATCGTCTGGTCGTAGCGTCCGAGCTTCGGCATACCCTTGAAGACGAAGCTGAAATCGACAAGGTCGCCCGCGGCGAGCGCGCCCGCGGTCTTGCAACTGAGCGCAGTGTTCTTGCGCACCTTCCCGGTGAGCTTTACGGTCTCGGCCGTGCCGTCGGCGCGGCCGATCGTGACCGTGGTGATGAGCTTGCCCTTGGAGCGACTCGACGCCATATTGCTGTAGCCGGCGCAGACCTTGGGCTTCTTGAGCTCATCGGTGACGAGGAGTGTGTGAGCGGCCTTCTTCGGGTGCTTCTGCTCGATCTCTTCTGCCTGGAAGACCGCGTTCACGGCGTGGTGCCAGCCTTCCCTCTTGCCCGGAACAACACCGCGCGGAGAGTTGCCCTCCGGCAAGCGGAAGCCGTTGGGCGAGCTCCAGACCGACGGCTCGCCCGCATCGGAGACGACACCGGCAATCTCGACGTACTCCAGCTCCTCGTCGCGACTCTTGATCGACGGCGCGCCCTTGAAGAGGTGATCGAACTCGACCACGTCGCCGGCCAGCATGTCGGGGGCCACCTTGCAGTTGAGATACGCGTTGTTGCTCACCTTGCCGCTGAGCGACATCTCGCGCACCACCGGGGAGATCTCGAGGCCGAAGATGTCGAGCCCCGCCGGTGTGGTGATCGTCACCGCGGTCTCGACGGTGCCGCCCTTCCCCTTGCCCAGGGAGTTGCCATAGGCGACGCAGACCAGCGGCCGCACGGCATCGTTCGGCAGAACAAGAACCTGGGTTGCACCTCCGGGGTGCGGCACCGAGCCGGCACGACTCTGGTAGACGGAGTGCGCGGAATAGAACCAGGTCGCGCCTACGGGAGCGACCGCCACGAGAGCGAGGGCTCCCGTGAGAACTACCGTCGACAGGGTCGGGGAACTCGCTCTGTTACGACCGCGCATACCACCTCCAGAAGGACATCAAGACCGTGGCCAAACTATGAGCCGACCGAGCCCCGGACAATGGAATGTTTCTCAGCGCACAACAGAAAAGGCCGTCGCCCCGGGGGAGCGACGGCCTCGAGTGTGATGAATGCGAGAGCCTTAGAGACCCTGCTTCTTGAGCCAGTCGAGCGCGGCTTTCATGGTGCTCACCGGCCCGTGGTGCTGAGCGCCCTTGCCGGTGCGGAAGTACTCGCCATGGAAGTTGCCAGAACCGTCCTTTCGAACGGAAGTGGGGCCGCTCGGATTGATGCCCGAATACCACTCGAGAGCGTCGACCTCTCCTGCGGTCAGCAACCCACCTTCGGCACCGAGGCTACCGGTCTTCTTCTCATAGTCGGCCACCGCGGCGGCGATCGTCCCCCCCACGCCGGCGGTCTTGTAGTCGAGCTGGTTGCCGGTGATGACCTTGGTCTTGGGGCCTACCGCGACCCACTTACCAGGGCTGGAGTTCTTGGCTCGCCAGAGCTGCGTCCTGGTGTTGTTCTTGAGCAGCTTCGACGCCGCGCGCTGATCGGCCTGACTGATGACGGTACTGGTACCACCGCCACCGCCGCCGCCGCTACCGCCGCCACCGCCACTACCCCCACCGGAGCCACCGCCATTGCCGCCACCGGTATCTTGCGGAGGAGGCGGTGGGCTCGTCGTCTCCGGCTCGGGCGCGGGAGGCGCCGGCGGAGGCGGAGGGGGCGGAGGGGGCTGCCGGAACTCCGGCTCTCCGGTCGTCGAGATGACGGCCCGAATGTCTGCATAGCCGACCCTTCCACCACTCTTCTCGAGCTTCGGCATGTTGAGGAGCTCGAACTCGAACTCCACGATGTCGCCGGCCCTCATCTTCTTGGCGCTCTTGCAGCCGAGGTACTCGTTCTCTCGCACCCCGCCCGCCAGCTTCAGCTCCTCACGAATCTCCTCACCGCGAGTCACCGTGACGGTCGTGACGACACGCCCCTGCTTCTTGCGCGCGGCGATATTGCTGTACGCGGAGCAGACGAGAGGCTTCTTCGCCTCTTCGGGCACAACCATCGTCTGCGTGATCTTGCGCGGCTGCTTCTCGTTGTTCGAGTCGGCCTGGAAGATGGTGTTGGCCGAGTGGAACCAGCCGGCGCCCGTCGACGGAATCAGACCCAAAGGCGAGTCGCCCTTCTTCAGAACGAACCCGTTCGGGGCCTCCTCGACCTCGGGCTCCCCGACCTGAGAGAGGATGCCGTTGATCTCAATGAAGTCGCGGCCGCTCGCGTTGTTGCGCACACGAGGCATGCCCTTGAACTCGTGCTCGAAGAGGACGATGTCGCCCTTCTCGATCTTCGGCCCTTTCTGGCAGTTCAGGTAGGAGTTCTTCTTCACGCCTCCCACCAGCTGCATGGAGTCGAACTCTACGAACTCCTTCTTGACCTGGTCGAAGAAGGTGATCTTGGTCACCACGCGGCCGTCGTTCTGCTGACCGAGGGTGTTGTTGTAGGAGACGCAGACCGTCGCCTTGCCAAGCTCACGCGGGGCTACCAGCACCTGGCTGAGCAGCTCGGGGTGTTTTTGAATCTTTTCGCTCGCCTGGAAGACGGAGTTGGTCACATGGAACCACCCCGCCTCGGCGACCGTTCCGGAGATCACCGTCGTCAACAGAATCGATGCCAGCAGAATCCTTGGTCTCATCGCGAGTACTCCTTCCGTATTCCGTTCGGCCTTGGCCACAACAAGTGCCGGAAGTTCCTTCTCCGAAGTAGACGGAGATCCATGAGCGAGGCCGCGACGCTAGACCGTCGCGACAGGCTTGTCAATGAGAAGCATCTGCGCATGAACAAAGAACTTACGAAACAAACCGACACGACGCCGAATCCGACGCCCAGCCCGACTCGGCCCTTCCAATGGCTGCAGCCTGCCCGATCGAAGTACCCGCGGCTATGCGGCGTTTCACACCTGACGGGAGAGGTTCTCCGGCGATCGACCGCACTCGGTGCGCGGCGTGTGCGGAGGCTAGTCGAGGTAGCCGAGCGCGCGAAGCGTCTCGATGTCCTCGGGCTTGAGCTCCGCCGTTCCCGCCGGATTCGACTGCCGGCTCTGGAGCATCAGGCGACGGAACGGACGCAGCACCTTCGCGAGCTCTCGACACGCCCCCCGACACGGCTCCACCTGGGAGTCCTGCTCCTCCGGGTCGTTCACGAGATCGTAGAACTCGCGGGTACCGTCTTCGAACCAGATCAGCTTGTGGGTTCGGCTGCGCGCTGCGAACGCCGGAGAGGTATCGGCGAAAACGACACGATCCGGCATCGACTCGCCGCGCAGGAGAGGTGCGAGGCTCTCGCCCTGGGCGGCAACCTCCGGTTCGAGCCCGAGGAGATCCAGCAGCGTCGGGAAGAGATCGATCAAGCCCACAGGGCGTTCGATCCGGCCGCGCTGACCTCGCATGCGCTCGGGGAGCCGCACAATCAGCGGCACACGAACCTGCTCTTCGTGAGGCGACAGGCCGTGACCCAATCGACCGTGCTCCATGAAGCCCTCGCCGTGGTCCGAGGTCACCAGAAGCAGCGTGTCCTCGTACAGGCCCCGCTCACGGAGGTCGTCGACGAGTTGGCCAAACGCCGCGTCCGCATAGGCCACCTCATGGTCGTAGCGGGCCTGGAGAGCCTCGAGGTCGTCGGGATTCCGGAGCTTGCTCACCCAGGCATCGGCCTGCCGGCTGCTCGCTGGTGGCTTCGACTCCATCTCGGTGGAACCGAAGGCCCCCTCGTTTTCAGGCAGGCGGAGGGTGAAAGGCCAGTGCACGTCGAGGTAGTGCACGTACGCAAAGATCGGCCGCTCGTCCTCCAGACTGTCCAACCAGAACCCGAGGCGCTTGTTCAGACGGAAGGCGCCGCGCCCGCGCTTGTCGTCGTAGTGGTCGTACCCCTGAGCGAAACCGAACCGGCGCTGCAAGTGCACCTGGTTGATGATCGCCCCGGTCGTGTAGCCCGCCTCCTGAAAGCGCTCCGCCAGAGTCACTAGACCGTCGTCGAGGACCTCGGTCCTCAGAGCCCCATCGGCACCGAGACTGGCGACCTGAATGCCGTGCTGGCTCGGATAGAGCGAGGTGACGAAGCTGGCGATCGACGGCTTCGTCCAGGTGGAATGGGCCATCGCTGCCGAGAAGTAGGCCCCATCCGCGGCAACGGCGTCGAGGTTGGGGGAGGTGGGCAGGGGGTAGCCGTCCACGCCGAGCCGGTCCGCGCGCAGCGCGTCGATCATCACGATCACGACGTGCGGGCGGTACGCCTCCGCTGGCCCTGAAGGCTCGCCGCACCCGAGCGCCAGAGTCAGTACCGCGAGGGCCGACAGAATTCGGCGCTGGAGTCGAGCCCCGCCTCTTGTCTCCATCAGGCCAGAAACTCTAGTGGACCGCAGAGGGCTTCTCAAGTCGGCTTCCTGTACGCTCGCCCCGCATGCCGACCGACGACGCCAGCCAGCCCTACTTCCGGCAGTTGCTCGCTGGACGCCAGCTAGCGCTCAGCCACCCGGCCGCCGGCCAGATGGCCAACTTCATGTACGTCATCGGCGACCCGGTCACTCGGGACGCCGTGATCGTCGACCCGGCCTGGGACGTTTCCGGTCTGCTGGATGTCGCTCGGGAGGACGGCTACAACGTCGTCGGAGCGCTGGTCACCCACTACCATCCCGACCACGTCGGCGGCGACCTCTTCGGCATGCAGGTCGACGGGATCAGCCGGCTCCTCGAGGAGGTGGCCGTGCCGATCTACGTGAACAAACTCGAGGGCGACGGCGTCAAGGTGGTCACCGGCGTCTCCGAGAGCGACCTCCGGCGCAAGGACAACCAGGACCGCCTCCAGCTGGGAGAGTTGGAGATCACCTTCCTCCATACGCCCGGCCACACCCCGGGGAGCCAGTGCTTCCTGATCGGCAACCGCCTGGTGGCCGGGGACACGCTCTTCGTTCAGGGCTGCGGACGCGTCGACCTTCCCGGAGGCGACCCCGAGCAGATGTACGAGACCCTGACCCAGCGCTTGGCGAAGCTCCCGGCCGACACGGTGCTCTATCCCGGCCATCACTACGGCCCGACAGAGACGTCGACCATCGGCGACGAGCTCGAGACCAATCCCTATCTACGCATCCGCTCGATCGACGACTGGCGCCGCCTGATGGGCTACGCGGCCCCACCGGAGTAGCCCCGTCGACTCGAAAGTTTGGTTTGACAGGTCCGGAGTGGGTTGGTTACTGTAAGGCGTAAATAAGGCGTAAGCCAATAAAACGAAGCGAAGCTCAAACCTACACCGCACCAAAAGAGATCGACCAAGGAGCCCAACTCGATGTCCATCGCCCAAGCACTGATCGACGACTACACCAACGAAGCCGCCAAGACACGTCTGATGCTCGCCGCCGTTCCTGAGGACAAGTACGACTGGAAGCCCCACGAGAAGTCGTGGACGCTCGGTCAGCTCGCCAGTCACCTCGCCGAAATGCCCACTTGGCACGAATCCATGCTCATCGACGTGTTCGATTTCGACGCCATGATGGCGGACTACAAGCCATTCGTGGCCAGCGACAAGGCCGAGCTCATGGCCGCCCTGGACACCAACGGCTCCGCGTTCACGAAGGCGCTCGAGGGCAAAGACGACGACTTCATGAACGGGGTCTGGAAGGGTGTCTCCGGCGGTCGCGAGCTGATGTCCGGGCCGCGCGGCGCCGAAATGCGCTCGCTCTTCGTCCACCACCAGATCCACCACCGCGGTCAACTGAGCGTCTACCTCCGACTGCTCGACGTCGCGGTTCCGCAGACCTACGGCCCGACCGCGGACCTTCCCGACTGGAGCTGAGTTCTGCCTCCCTTCCCATGCCGGTTCGTCGCGATCGACCGCGACGGCTCGAAGAGGCTGAACTCCTCGACTGCAGGCCTCACCGCCGTATTCGACTTAGGGCCGCAGCACGGCACCGAGGGAAGTCGCTCGAATTCTGCGACGTGCGGTCGAGCGGTATGACGGACGTGAGAAGGACGGGCTAGAGGCCCGCCGGCGGCTCCGGGCGGCACCGCCCGCTGCCCGGCCCGCCGGCGGCTTCCTCTCCCTCTAGAGGAGCGGCTGCAACGTCAGCGTCCGCTCGAACGCCTGGCCGTCACGCAGGAACGAAAGACGAACTTCGCCATCACCCCGCAACCGCTCGCGGACCTCGTGCAGCTCATGCGACTCGACCCGCCGGCCATCGACGTGCGTCAAGAGATCGTCGACCCGCAGCCCCGCGGCCGCCGCTGGAGAATCCGCGAAGACCTGATCGACCCGTAGCTCGCCGACCAGGCTCAGAGCGAGACCGGAACGGTCGAAGCGAAACGGCGTCTCGAACGCCTCGTTGGGCGTCAACAGGAGGCGCTCACCGGGATAGTCGAACACAACTTGGAAGCGCTTCAGAACGTCGCTCCCGAGGTTGCCGTGGAGCGAGTCGACCCCTCGCGGGTTCTGGTGTTCGCGGGTCGGAAACGTGGCCACGACGTCTCGCAGCACAGCCCCTCCCAGATCGAGCTCGGTGACACGCCCAACGTGTCCGCGAAGCACTCCGGAGAGACCGCGACCGACGGCGGTCTCGATCCGACTCCCCGGTAGAGAGATCGCCTCCGCGGCGTCTGTGTTCAAGGAGATGGCGTGTGAGGCCCCCAGATCGACAACCACCTGGGCGCGGAACGGCTCGCCCCCTTCGAGCCGCAAGCCCAGCTCTACATACGGCAAGTTGTTGCGCAGAGTGATCGGCAACGAGGCTGCCCCTGCCGGGGCCTGGTAGCTGGCCGGCTCATGGAGCCGGAGCAGACGACGGTCGTAGTCGATCTCCACCACGAAGTCCTGGAACAGCGAGTAGCCGATGATGCCGTCGTGATAGCGAGCGAAGCCGTCCATCTCCGGCATCAGGATGACGCGCGTCCCTTCGAGACGCAGTCCGGGCAACTCGACCCGCTCCGACATCGCGATCTGCGCGTTCAAGCGCGTACCCGAGCCACCCGCACCACCAACTTGAGCCGTGAACGACGGATCGATGTCGAGTTCGACCCTTTTCGTCGCCTCTGTCGTGTGGAGTGCCAGCCCCGTGGCGGGCATCCCCGTGTCGAGCACGACGCTGAGCTCCTCCGAATCGTTCACGCGAACGGGCAGGATCAGGTGATTGTTGACGAGTCGGAACGGGACTTCGATGACGCCGCCCTCGGCGGTCACCACGACGGAGCCGCCATCGGCGGGCAGAGTGTGCTGCGCGGACTCCTGCGCAACGGACTGCGTCGGCGCCAGTACGACCCAGACGAAACAGCAGCTAGCCGCCAGGGCTCTCGAAACGTTCATTGCGGTCTCCCTCCTGGTGATCGACATCGACCCGATCGCCGTCAGACGACCGGGCCCTCCATCGATAACCAACGAGCAAAGCTCGCGAAGGTTCCCGACTCAGACGGTAACGCCGTGCGCCTTGGGTCTGTATTTCGGATCTGGGAAGAGCCCGCGCCAGTCGGAGTTGCCAACACGCCGTTCGAGAATCTCCACCAGAACGTCGCGGTAGTCGATCGTGATCTCGAGATCCTGGTCGTCGTAGAGTTGGCCAGGCGACAGGCCCGGCCAGTCCGCCATCACCCGGCCCCCAGCAATACCGCCACCTAGGGCGAGCATCATGCCGCCATGCCCATGATCGGTTCCGGCGCTGTAGTTCTCGCGCACGTTGCGACCGAACTCCGACATGACGATCACCGAGACGTTGGTGAAGCTGTCTGCGAAGAGGTCTTTGTGAAACGCGCCGAGCGACTCGGCGAAGCTCATCATGAGGTACTCCATGTGCCCTTCGTTGTTGCCCTGGAACTCGTGAGTGTCCCAACCGCTCAGATCGACGGCGATCGCCTCGACCCCCACTTCGGCCTTGATCAGCGCCGCGGCCGACTTGAGTGAGTAGCCAAACTCGTCACCGGGGTAGCGCGCTTTGCCCGACGGCCGGTAGCTCTGGAAACCGATCCTCCGCAACAGGTCGACGGTCTGCGCGGTATTGGTCGCCGACTCTGACAGCGGCGCGTCCCAGGCCGCGTAGATCTCCTCGAGCGCCGCTCGACGTGCCTTGCGCGTCGCCTTGCGCCCCTCGAAGCCGAAGTCGTCGAGATCGGCGATCGGCAACGTCTGCGGACCTCCAACCAGAGTGCGCTGGAGTCCGGCGCCGATGCCAACGGCGCGGAGTACCCCCTCGTTGGCGGTCGGCGCGGTCATCTGCAGGTGTCGGCCCAACCAACCGGTCTTGATGGACGGGGCGTCGCCACCCTGTCCTGCCTCCATGAAGCGCATGGCGTCGAAGTGCGAGCGGGTCGGGTCTTTCAGCCCGCAGGCGTGTACCACCAGCAGTGCGCCGTCATCGTAGGCGTCGCGCAGGGCCGCCATTGGTTGCGAGAGACCGAAGAAGCCGTCGAGATCCGACACCGCGTTGACGGCTCCGCTGTCGGGCCTCGGCACCGCCAACATGGGGCGCGCGTCGTAATAGCTGTCCTCACCGTGGGGGACAACCATGGAAAGAGAGTCGGCTCCGCCTCGGAGGAAGATCGAGACCACGATGTCGCGCGAGCTGTTCTCGGAGTCGGCGTAGACGACACGCGGCAGCCAGCCCGGCGCCATCGCCCCGGCTACCAGACCGGCCGAGATGCCCACGAAGCTCCGGCGAGAGATCTGGCGGTACTCGTTGCACGTCTTGCACTCGTGATCGCTCATCCCTAGTACTCCTGAAAGTCGGGCGACGCGATCGCCAACCCGATGAGGTCGTGAATTCGCTTCTTGTCGATCTTCTTGCCCGACTCGAGGAAGGCGAGCAGACCCGCCTCGGTCGGCTCGGCGAGCGCACCGTTGAAGAGGTAGGCGTTGAGGTCGCCGACGATCTTCTTTGGCGCCAGCGAGGCGTCGATGAACGGCAGGTCGAGAGCGACGCCGCCACCGCCGTTGAGTGTGGTGGTGGCCCAGTTCCAGCGCGGAAGGATGAACCCCGACCAGAACTCCTCGCTGTCCGGGTAGCCGTCGGGTGGCTCCCAGTCGAACGGCAGGTGCCCAGCGGCGAACAGGTAGTTGATCATGTGCCCCGGGTCATCGAGCCCCGCGAACAGCCCCCGCAGCGCCGAAATCATCAGATGGAACGGTCGCTTGAGCTTGGGCTTCGCCTTCTTGAGACGACTCTTCCTGAGCACTTGGCGCAGCATCGCCTTGATGTCGCCTCCGGTGTTCATGTACGCGTTGGCCACCTTGTTCACGTCGCGCTTGCGCGGCTCGTAGCCCCAGAAGTAGATGAGCATCTTGCGCGCCAGGTACTTGGCGGTTCGCCGGCTGTTGGCGAGAATCTCCAGCACGCGCTCTCCGTCCTCGATGCCGTTGCCACCGATGCTCTGCCCGAGAACGGTCTTCGCCCCGTCGTCGTGCTGACCGGCGTTGAAGAGAAACTCACCCGCGTTGGCGCCGCGGTAGCCGGTCGTCTGCCAGCCGGTGAAACAGCGAGCCACCTCCCGTACGTCGTTTTGCGTGTAGCCGTTGTCGACACCGAGCGTGTGGAGCTCCATCAACTCCCGAGCGTAGTTCTCGTTCGGGTTCTCTTTCACGTTCGAATCGTTGGTCAAGTAGACCAGCATCGACGGGCTGTGAGCGCTCGCCGCGAGCATGTCCGGGAACTTGCCGAGCGCATGGCGCCGGACCACCTCGCGATGATCGACCGGTTTGAGCAGCGGCTGAGCATCCGCGAAGAGGTGGATGTTGAAGTGGTCGGTCCAGAAGATGACCATCCGCTCGTAGAGCTGTCTCGGACTGTAGGCCGCCCGGTAGATGCTGGCCCCGATCATCTGGAAGACCGGCACGCCCTGGTTGCCCTCGTAGCGTTCGATCAGCTCCCCTGCGGTCAGGTCGAGCGCGGTGTAGAAAGTCGAAATGGTGTTCTCGAGCTCGCTGTCGTCGATCGCCTCGTAGTCGAGCTGATACTCCAGCCACCCTTCGTAGCCGAGTTCTTCGATACGCTGCATCTCGAGCAGATCGAGCCCCATCGTGGCCCGCTGCACCAGCCGCTGCTCGACGCTGACGTCTCCCGGTGCACTGGCCATCTTGCGCCGGCGCCGCGGCCTGATTCTCGCCGCCTTGTCGCGCCCCTCGGAGAGGAGCGGTGCGGGCACCCTCGCGCGGGCGGCGCGAGCCGTGGCCGGCATACGACCACGCCTCTTGAGGACCGGCGCCTGAGCTCCGGAAAAACTGGGACGTATGGCCTGCGGCTCCTCCATGACTACCCCTTTCGACCGTGGAGACGAGTCTTGAGTCTGATGCTACCGCGCGGGTCCGGGCCCGCCGGACAGACCGGCTGCAACCTGAAGGTGCTGGGTGGCCGCGCATGATTCGAGCGGAAGGGTCTCGTTGGTAGGACTCCGTTGGAGGGTACGATCCTTCGCGCTCGCGGAGATTGTGCCGTCATCTCCCCGGCTTCGAAACGGGCTCCACATCTGCGTCGCAACACTAGTTCAGACCCCGCCGTTTCGACGCGCGAATCTCGCGCAAACGGCGTTGCTGCTCGACGGTCAGGAGATTCTTGATCCGAACCAGGAGCTCCATGTGTCGGAGTTTTGTCCGCTGCTCGAGCTCTAGCACCCGCTGGGCTGCTTGGAGGGCAGCCTCCTCGTCGACCCTCGGGCCCTCGAGCAGCAGAGCCAGGTCGGCCGCGGCTTCGCTCATCTCCAGCTTCACCGGGAGCATGTCGGTCTGTGCCTCGGTCATCGCGCGAACGAACGTCTCCCGCTGCTCGGGCGTCAGACCGATCTTGCGCTGATTGGCCATGAGGATCTCGGGCGAGAAGAACGCGCGGCGGACAAAGTCGGTGCTTTCGTCGGCTCGAGCACGAGAGACGGACAGAGTCAGCAGAAGGGGCACGATCAAGAAAAGAGAGAGTCGTCGCATCACAAGACCTCCTCGGCGTTCAGGGTCGGTAGTTCGGTGGGCATCGGGAGGCCGGCGTCCGACGAATCGACGCCCATCAGATCGCCGCCCGGGGGCTCGAGCAGGAAGTCCAAAGGCGCCGTCCACTCCGAGAGCGACCGCGCCAGCTCGACGAGTTCGGGATTCGAAAGATCGAAAGACTCTGGTGCCGGTTCTCGCGGAGAGAGAACCGGCACCAGCACCACCACCAGGAAGATCGCGACCGGAAGGGCAGCCGCGGAAAGGAGAAGCCGGCGACCGGTGCGTCGCCGACGGCGACGCTGCTCGGCCGCGCGCCAGACCCGGCTGAAGGGCGGCGCTTCGGCGGTGTGATCGGCAGACGACCGGACGTAGCTCTCGACCGGCTGGTCGCTCTGGCTCATGCCCAGCCCTCCTGCTCGATCAGAGAGACGAGCCGACGCTTCCCCCGGTCGTAGTGCAAGCTCGCGGTACCGGAGGAGACCCCCATCGACTGGGCAGCTTCCCGCACGCTCAGATCGTGGAAGAAGACCAGCTCGAGCACCTGGCGTTGGCGTGGTGAGAGCTCTGCCATCGCCCGGCGAACGGCTCGAGAACGGCTTTCGGCTTCGACGCGTGGCCCGGGCTCGTTCATGCGTTCGGGAGCCAGCTCCTGCCGCCCCCAGCGGAGCATCAGCGCGCGCCGGAGACTCCGGCGACGGAAGCGTCCGCTCGCGGTGTGGCGAATGACACCAAAAAGCCAGGTCTTGAGAGCCGAGCGGGCGCCAAAACGTGCTCTCCCCTCGAGGATCTTGAGGTAGACGGCTTGCAGCACCTCTTCAGCCTCCTGCCGATCTCCGCCACAGCAGCTCACCGCCCACGAGAAACTCGCGGCGTGCAACGCCTCCAGTTGGCGTTTCAGCTCCTCGGGTGGCATGGGTTCGGTCAAGTCTAGTGGTCATCCCGTTTCGTGCTTGTGTGGATCGGGGTGCGCCCCTGTATGACAGACAGCTCGAACACCGCACTTCAATCAACACCTGCCGGTGGCGCTTGACCCGGCCGGGTGCAACCTTTACCCTTCTCAAACGTATGTTTGAAACGGACGTTTGAACGAATGACACCAGACCCACCAAAAAGCGCCACCGAACTGAACACCAAAGAGGCGATCCTCAACGCCGCGGAGGAGCTCTTCTCCGTCGAAGGGGTCCATCGCGCCTCGCTCCGAGCCATCACGAGCTCGGCCGCCGTCAACCTCGCCGCGGTCCACTACCACTTCGGATCGAAGGACGGCCTCGTTCGGGCGGTGCTCGCTCGACGTCTCGAGCCGCTTACCGTCCGACGATTCGAACTGCTGGACGAGGCGATGAGCGCCGGCACGGCGGACGCCCGGGCGATCGTTCGGGCCTTCGTTCAGCCCCCACTCGAAATGATTCAGACCCATCCCGGCGGCCACGCCTTCGCGCGCTTCGTCTTGCAGCTGTCGCAAGACCCGAGCCCCGAGGCTCGCGACCTTCTCCTTCAAGAGCTCCAGGAAACGCTCGAACGGTTCACGACTGCGTTGGCATCTGCGCTTCCCGACCTACCGAGAGAGGAGATCTTCTGGAGGTTCCACTTCATGGTGGGGGTCATGGCACAGACCATCGCACTGGGCACCCTCGTCGAGCGTTACTCCGGAGGCCTCTGCGACCCTCACGACGTCGAAGGCGTCACCGAGCGGATGGTCGCGTTTGTCGCCGGCGGTTTCGAAGCACCCGTCATCGGGAGGCCGACACCGTGATCCGTCGCGTCGCTCCCGTCGTCCTTCCGCTCCTCTGCGCAACCGTCGTCGGCTGCGCATCGCAGCCCGTCGCCCCGTCCGTGGCACTCCCGCAGGCGCCCATCAAGTGGTCGGCCGCCGACGCCGACTCGCCCCTCGCCAAGCCGGAGACCAGATGGTGGGCCGAGTTCGACGATCCGAATCTCGACGACTGGCTGTTGGAGGTTCTGGCGGCAAACCACGAGATCGGAGCTGCGGCGGCCCGAGTCGAAGCGGCTGTCGCACAGGCGCGCATTGTGGGCGCCGATCGTCTTCCTTCGGTCTCGGCCTCGGTCGACAGTTCGAGGAGCCGCCGGAACTTCATCGGCCTGCCGATCCCCGGGTCAGACGGTGGCGTCCTGAGCACGACCAGCACGTCGCTCGGCGCAAGTCTCAACGTCTCTTGGGAAGCCGACCTCTGGGGCCGAGTCCGCGCCGGGCACAACGCCGCGCGGAGTGGAGTCGAGGCGGCCGAAGCCGACCTTCGAGGCGCTCGATTATCGCTGGCGGCTCAAGCCGCGAAGGCCTGGTTCAGCGCCAGCGAGGCTCGCCTTCAAGTCGAGCTCGCCGAGCAGACCCTCGACCTGCGCCGCTCGAGCCGCGAGTGGATCGAGCGACGTTACCTCCGAGGAACCCGCGGAGCTCTCGATCTGCGGCTGGCGATCGCCAACGAGGGGCGTGCCGAGGCGGACTTGGTTGCCCGAACGAGGCGCCTCGACGCCGCCACCCGGCAGCTCGCCCTCCTGCGCTCGAGCTACCCGGTAGCCGGCAACGCCACCGGAGAGCTCCCCCTACCGCCCACCGGACTCCCACCACGCCTGCCAGCCGAGCTGATCCACCATCGTCCGGATCTCCAAGCCCTCGAGCGGCGCCTGACCGCAGCGGGTTGGGACGCACGCCAGGCGCGCGCCTCCCTCTACCCGCGACTGAGTCTTACCGGATCGACCGGGAGCCTCAGCGACGATGTCGGCGACCTGCTCGACTCCGACTTTTCGGTCTGGAGCCTCGCCGGCAACCTCCTTCAGCCGCTCTTCCAGGGTGGTCGGCTGCGCGCCGGAGTCGACCTGGCGGAGGCGCGGCTCCACGAGCTCGCTCATACCTACTCGCAGTCGATTCTCGGCGCCTTTGCCGAGGTCGAGAGTGCTCTCGTCACAGAGCGCGCGCTCGCCCGCCAAGCCGAGGCTCTCGGCACCGCAGTTGAACAGTCGACCTCCGCCAGAGAGCTGGCCCAGCGTCGCTACGAGGCGGGCGTCGGCGGCTACCTCGAAGTGCTCGAGGCGCAACGTGCAGAGACGCGATCGCGTATCGAGCTGCTCGACCTCCGGCGCCAACGGCTCGACGCCCGCATCGATCTGCACCTCGCTCTCGGCGGGGGCGTACCGGTCGAAGCTCTCGACACCTCTACCGCAACCCCACCCCATGACGTTGCGGCCACGAACCGCCCGAACGTGAGTGACTCCGAATGAACAAACTGAAGATTCTGCTTCCGCTCCTGGTGGTCGCCGGCGGCGTCGCCGTCGCCGCGGTCATCGTCAACAGTCGCCCGGAAGTCGAGCGGCGCTCCGACAGCGTCCCTCCACCGCTGGTCCGAGCGATCACCGTCAGTCTCGAGGACCTGCGTCTGAACGTCGAGTCGCAGGGAACCGTCGAACCGGTCACCGAGTCGACACTCGTCGCTCAGGTGCCCGGCCAGGTCGTCTGGGTATCGCCCTCGTTTGCCGAGGGTGCTTTCTTCAAGCGAGGCGCGACGCTTCTTCGCATCGATCCTCGCGACTACGAGCTGCACGTCGCTCAGGCAGAGGCGCGCGTGGCCCAGGCGCAAGTCGGCGTCGAGCGAGAAGTCGCCGAGGCCGACCTCGCGAAGGAAGAGTGGCAGGAGCTCGGCGAGGGGGAGCCCTCCGCGTTGACCGCTCGGGAGCCCCAGCTCGCCGAAGCGCGCGCAGGACTCCGCGCCGCCGAAGCCGAGCTCGAGCGAGCTCAGCTCGACCTCTCCAGAACCGATGTGCGCGCACCCTTCGCCGGGCGCGTGGGTTCCAAGCTGGTGGACCTCGGTCAATTCGTCGGCGCCGGCACCCGGGTCGCGGCCGTCTTCTCGACCGACTTCGCCGAAATCCGTCTCCCGGTCTCCGAGGCCGACCTGGGTTTCCTGGAGATCGATCTCGGCTCGACGCCGTCCCCCGACGCGAGGCCTCCCGTACGACTGAGCGGATCGATCGGTGGTCACGAGGCGATCTGGGAGGGCTCGGTGGTGCGCAGCGGAAGCCGATTCGACGAGCGAACACGCATGCTCGAGCTCTTCGCTCGCGTCGACGACCCCTTCGGCGGCGGCGACCGCTCTCCCCTGCCGATGGGGCTCTTCGTACAGGCCGAGATCGGCGGCCGTGAGGTCACAGGCGTCGCCGTTCTACCTCGTGCAGCGATCCGCGAAGGCGACCAGGTCCTGGTGATCGACGAGGACCGACTCCTCTATCGCGACGTGGAGCTCCTCCGCCTCGCCGGCGAGCAGGCGATCGTCTCCTCGGGCCTCGAGGAGGGCGAACAGGTCTGCATCTCGACCCTCGAGGTCGCGGTCGACGGCATGTCGGTTCGCGTTCAGCTCGAAGACGACCAAATCCGCACCGACCAGGAGGAGGAGGCCCGCCTATGAGTCGCCGATCGCTCACGAGAGGTGTCATCGGCTGGTTCGCCAGCAACGGCGTCGCCGCGAATCTGCTGATGCTCCTGATCGTCGGCGCGGGCGCCGTCACTCTCGTCGGCATCAAGCAAGAGGTCTTCCCGGAGTTCTCCTCAGACGTAGTGAGCGTGCGCGTGCCCTACCCAGGCGCCGCTCCCGAGGAGGTCGAAGAGGGGGTCGTGGTGCGCGTCGAGGAGCGCCTCCAGAGCCTCGAAGGGATCGAGGAGATTCGATCCACAGCGAGCGAGAACATGGGCACCGTTCTGGTCGAGGCCGAACAAGGTGCAGATCTTCAGAGGCTCCTCAACGACGTCAAGTCGCGGGTCGACGGCATCGACACGTTCCCGGACGAAGCCGAAGAGCCCGTGATCGAACAGGCGGTCCTGCGGCGAAACGTCATTCAGATCGCCCTCTCGGGAGACGCGGACGAGCGCGCGCTCAAACATCTTGCGGAGCAGATCCGGGAGGACCTTCTCGCCCTCCCCGGCATTACCCAGGTTGGTCTCCAGGCGACCCGCGCCTACGAAATCTCGATCGAGGTCTCGGAGGAGGCGCTACGCAAGTGGGGTCTGACCTTCGAGCGCGTCGCAGCGGCGGTGCGCCGCTCGTCGCTCGATCTGCCCGGAGGAAGGGTCTCGACCGAAGGCGGCGACATCCTCCTGCGCACCGAGGGGCAGGCCTACCGGGGTTCCGAATTCGAGCGGCTGCCCCTCCTCACGCGCCCAGACGGCTCGCGCGTGCTGCTCGGCGACGTCGCTCAGGTTGTCGACGGCTTCGCCGAGACCGACCGCTGGTCGCGCTTCAACGGCAAACCGACGGCCGTCGTCACGGTCTCGCGAGTGGGCGACCAGAGTGCCCTCGAGATCGCCGACCGGGTCGAGGCGTACCTGGCCGAGGTGCGACCACGCATGCCAAACGGCATC
Source organism: Candidatus Multivoradales bacterium (assembly GCA_965212505.1). Taxonomy (GTDB): domain Bacteria; phylum Acidobacteriota; class Thermoanaerobaculia; order Multivoradales; family JAHEKO01; genus JAHEKO01. The sequence continues at coordinate 765,269 of OZ243123.1, read as the reverse complement.
GAACTGACCACCTGGCTCGACCGCACTCAGGATCTGCGCAGCCGCCTCGACCTCCTCATGAACAACGGTCGCGCAGGCTTCCTGCTGGTGGTCTTCGTGCTCGCGCTCTTCCTCAAGCTCCGCCTGGCGGGCTGGGTTTCGCTCGGCATTCCGATCTCGTTTCTGGGCGCGATCGCGCTCATGCCGATGCTCGACGTCTCGGTCAACATGATCTCGCTGTTCGCCTTCATCGTTGTCCTCGGCATCGTCGTCGACGACGCGATCATTGTGGGCGAGAACATCTACTCCCACTACCTGCGCGGCAAGGAGAAGCTCGAAGCGGCGGTCGAGGGCACCCGCGAAGTCCTGGTGCCGGTCGTCTTCGCGGTGCTCACGGGTGTCGCGGCGTTCGCGCCGCTCCTCTCGGTCACTGGCACGATCGGCAAGATCATGCGGGTCATTCCGCTGATCGTCATTCCGACGCTGGCCTTCTCCCTCATCGAGTCGCTCCTAATCCTGCCCAACCACCTCTCGCACCTGAAACAGCGGCGCGAGAGGCGCGAGCCTCGAGGGGTGAGCCGGTACTGGGCCAAGATCCAGCGCTCGGTGGCCGAGGGGCTGGAGTACGTGATCGAGAGGCTCTACCAACCGCTTCTCGAGCGCGCTCTGGCGTGGCGCTACCTCACGGTCGCGGCGATGCTGGCGCTCCTGGCGATCACCGCCGGGACCGTCGCCGGCGGCTGGCTTCGATTCAACTTCATGCCCGCGATCGAGGCGAACAATATCGCCGGGTTCCTGACGATGCCCCAGGGGACGCCCGCCACCGAGACCGCTCGAGCGCTGGAGCTGATGGAAGACGCGGCGCACGACCTCGCCACCGATCTCGAAGAGGAGTACGGCGGTCAGCCGGTGCGGCACTTCATGAGTTCGATCGGCGGACAGCCGTTCCGGAACAGTGAAGGGCCGGGGGCCCTGACGGTGAGCGCCGACAGCTCTGCCTCCCACCTGGGCGAGGTCAATCTCGAGCTGGCGCCGGCCGAGGAGCGCGCCCTCGGAAGCTCCGAGATCGCGCAACTCTGGCGCGAGCGGGTCGGTGCCATCGCCGACGCCGTCGAGCTGACCTACACAGCATCGCTCTTCTCCTCGGGAGAAGCGATCAACGTCGAGCTCTCCGGGCCCGACGTCGATCGTCTGCGCGACTTCGCGCAGGCACTCAAGACCGAGCTGCGCTCCTACCCCGGAGTTCAGGACATCGCCGACAGCTTCCGGGCCGGCAAGAAGGAGCTCGAGCTGCGCGTCACGCCCGAAGCCGAAGCGGCCGGCCTGAGTCAGGCGGACCTTGCTCGCCAAGTACGCCAGGCGTTCTACGGCGAAGAGGCTCAACGGGTCCAGCGTGGGCGCGACGAGGTCAAGGTGATGGTACGGCTGCCGGAGGAGCGTCGCCGCTCCATGGCGGCCCTCGAGGAGTTGCGTCTGCGAACCCCCAACGGCGGAGAGATTCCGTTCACCACCGCCGCCACCGTCGACCTTTCGCGCGGTCCCGCGGCGATTCACCGCAAGAATCGCCGGCGAATCGTCAACGTCACCGCCGATGTCGACATCCAGCAGGCCAACGCCAACGAAATCATTCAGAACCTCGAAGCCGACGTCCTCCCTCGACTGATGGCCGACCACACCGGCGTGCGCTACTCACTCGAGGGCGAGCAGCAGGAGCAACGCCAGACCCTCGCCAGCCTGGCGAAGGGCTTCGCGGTCGCGATGCTGGTCATCTACGCTCTCCTCGCGGTCCCCTTCAAGTCGTACTTCCAACCGTTGATCGTGATGAGTGCCATCCCCTTTGGCCTCATCGGCGCGGTGTGGGGACACCTCGTCATGGGCATCGACCTGGCAATTCTCTCGATGTTCGGCGTCGTCGCCCTGACAGGCGTCGTCGTCAACGACAGCCTGGTGATGGTCGACTTCATCAATCGCTCGTTTCGTGCGGGCAAGCCTCTGGCCGAAGCGATCCGCGCCGCCGGTAGCGCCCGCTTCCGCCCCATCCTGTTGACCTCGCTCACAACCTTCGTCGGTCTCAGTCCGGTCTTGCTCGAGCAGAGCCTCCAGGCCCAATTCCTGATTCCGATGGCCGTCTCGCTCGCCTTCGGCGTCCTGTTTGCGACCGTCATCACGTTGCTCCTCGTGCCCGCGGCATATGCAATTCAGGAGGACGTCCGCAACGTGTGGGATCGCTGGCTCGTTCGGCCGGAGGCGCCTTCGGGCGAGCCGTTGACCGCCGAGACCGACGGCTAGCTGCACCAAGGGCGCATCGGCCGCGGCTCGCCTGAAACTGTTCAATCGCCCCAGAACCAGGGCGCCTCGGAACGCGGAATCAACGACTGCCGCTGCCAGGGCGAGCGGCCGCTGGCCGCCCCGGATCGGCTCCGCCGAACAGCCCATCGCGCGGTGCCAATGGCGAGTCCAACTGCTACTCTCTCTACGCCGACGAAACGATCGATTCCATGCAGACCTACCTCCACCTTCTCAACCACATTCTGGACGAGGGCGTCGAGCGGTCGGACCGTACCGGCACCGGAACTCTGAGCGTTTTCGGACACCAGATGCGCTTCGACCTGCGTCAGGGCTTCCCGCTCCTGACCACCAAGAAGCTCCACCTGAAGTCGATCGTCCACGAACTGCTTTGGTTCCTGGCGGGCGACCGCAACGTCGAGTACCTGCAGCAGAACGGCGTCCGGATCTGGAACGAATGGGCCGACGAGACCGGCGACCTCGGTCCGATCTACGGCTACCAGTGGCGCTCGTGGCCGACGCCGGACGGCGGCAGCATCGATCAGATCGCCGGCGTCGTTCGCGACCTGCGGGAGAACCCGCATTCGAGGCGACACATCGTCAGCGCCTGGAACGTCGGCGACCTCGATCGCATGGCGCTTCCCCCCTGCCACACCCTCTTCCAGTTCTACGTCGCGGAGGGTGCGCTCTCCTGTCAGCTGTATCAGCGCAGCGCCGACGTCTTCCTCGGCGTGCCGTTCAACATTGCGTCGTACGCGCTGTTGACGATGATGATGGCGCACGCCTGCCAGCTGGAGGCGGCGGACTTTGTCCTGACCCTGGGCGACGCCCACCTCTATCTCAACCACCTCGAGCAGGCGAAACGCCAGCTCGCGCGAACACCGCGACCGCTGCCGCGAATGCGGATCAACCCGAAGGTCGATTCGATCTTCGACTTCTCCTTCGAGGACTTCACCCTCGAGGACTACGACCCGCACCCCCACATCAAGGCGCCAATCGCCGTATGAGACTTGCGGTCATGGCGGCCGTCGCCCAAAACGGTGTCATCGGTCGCGACAACGACCTCCCCTGGCGCCTTCCGGCGGACCTTCGGCGCTTCAAGCGCAAGACGATGGGGCACCATCTACTGATGGGGCGCAAGACCTGGGAGTCGATCGGCAAGCCGCTCCCTGGGCGCACCAGCGTGGTCATCTCACGAGGGCGGCCCGAACTACCGGAAGGCGTTCGGCTCGCGGGCTCGCTCCGCGCGGCGATCGAGATCGCACAAGCCGCAGGAGACGACGAGGCGTTTGTTGTCGGGGGCGAGGCGATCTTCCGAGAAGCACTCACCTGCGCCGACCGGCTCTACCTCACGCTCGTCGAGGCCGAAGTCGAGGGCGATCGGTTCTTCCCGCAGATCGACGAGGCCGCCTGGCGCCTGATGACGACCCGGCGACGCAAGCCCGACCGGCGCCACGCCTACCCGATGGAGTTCCAGCTCCTCGAAGCCGTGGCACCGACCGCAAGCTAGCGCTGACCCCAGACGACAAAGGTGAACGCCGAGTCCCTGGCGGTTCCTGTCTGGTCTTGGATGCGGATGGTAAAGCTGTTGGCGCCGGTCGTCTCGTAGCCGGCGATCTCCGGTATGCCGAAACCGATCGTGAACGGCGTGATCGTGACCGGCGTATTCGCCGAGTTGGTGTCGTTATCGAGGACGACGTCGTAGACGCCAGGCGGCGTGCGGGTGACACTTGCAACCCCGAATCCCTCGGTGATGCCGCCCACGCTGTCGATCGCTCCCCAGGCTACGGGAACGGAGTTGGCGTAGATCGTCCTCGGCTCGGACTTGCCCGTCAATAGATCATCGAGCACGATCGAGGCTAGGCGGACTCCGCTTGCCTCTTCCGCGCTCGGCTGCGCGAGGTCTACACCCTCCGGGGCGCCAGCCATCGCGCGGCCTTCAACTGCACGCGCCTCGACTCCGTCCGCCGCACCCCTCGCGTTCCTACGCAGAGCCTAGGGACCGAGCGAACCGCCCAGGCGTACCCCCCGCCCGCTGACAGACGCTCGTCGAGGCCAGGAGTCCAGGAGAGTGGCGCCCCCTCGAGAACGATTCTGAACACCGGTTCGAGCGTTTCGGGAGCTAGATTTAGCTCGTCCACGCCGAAAACCGCGAGCTCGTAGGCCGAGGCATCGGGCACCCCACCCCAACTGAACGTCGGGGACGATCCGACGATCGTCGCGAAGCGCTCGTAGTTTCCGGGAGAAGCCGGCGTCGGCGGATCAGCAACGAGAACTGCAGCGCCCAAGAGCAAGCCCGCCGTCAAAGGGATCTCTTTCATCGTTGACTCCTAGCTAGTCGAAAAACATCAAATGATGTCGCGCACGGTACGACAGGCCCTTCTGTTTGCCCGAAGCATCTGGATTCGCCGATAAACCTTGTTGTTCCCGGGCCCCGTCCCTATAATCGCCGCTCGTTTTGAAGAGATGAGCGAGAGCGCCTTGGGGGAGGTGGCTGTTAAATGACCGGCCGAATACGACTCCCTATCGAGGCGATCCTAGAAGCTCCGCTCGCGCTGCCCCCGGCCGAATCGGTCGGCCGTTCACGCTCTGGAAAGCCTCTCTTCGGATATCGATTCGGTAGCGGCTCTCGCAACATCAGCCTGATCGCCGGCTGCCACGCTGACGAACCGGTCGGCCCGGCCATGCTTCAGCGGCTCTGCGCCTACCTCGGCGAGGCCACCGCTGACAATCAGCTGTTGAGGGAGTACAGCTGGTTCATCGTCTCGGACGCAAATCCCGACGGAGCGGAGCGCAACGCCACGTGGAGCGAACGGACGGTCGACACCGTCGACCACCTCGGCCGACCCGACGTCGGCTACAAACTCGGCCCCTACGTCGAGCAGGTTGCGCGAGAGCTGCCCGGCGAGGACGTCGAGTTCGGGTTTCCGCGAGACGCAAACGACGACGACGCCCGACCCGAGAATCGAGCGATCGCCGACTTCCTCCGCCAGGGAGCGCCCTTCACCCTCCACGCGAGCTTCCATGGCATGGACTTCGCGGTCGGTCCGTGGTTCCTGATCGAGCGCGCCTGGATCGGTCGCACAGCGGAGTTGCGCGACACCCTCCGGTCTCGCGTCCGCGAGATGGGCTACAGGCTGTTCGACATCGATCGCGGCGGCGAGAAGGGGTTCGACCGCATCGACGAGGGCTTCACCACGCGACCCGACTCCGTCGCTATGGCAGAGCACTTCCTCGCTCTCGACGACCAGGGCACGGCTGCGCTCTTTCGACCGAGCTCGATGGAGTTCGTGAGGAGCCTCGGCGGGGATCCGTTCACGTTCGTCTCCGAGATGCCGCTCTTTCTGATCGACCCGAAGAGCCGCTCACTCCCGACGCCAACCAGTCCCGAGAGTAGAAAGTTGTTCCACGACCAGGTGGTTCGACTGTCCAAGGAAACGGAGTCCGGTCACGGGCCGGAACCGTCACCTCTTCGACCGATGCCGATCCGCGACCAGATGCGACTCCAGCTGGAGTTCCTGGCTGCGGGCTTGACGGCCACTCGAGGCTAGATCGCGGAGTGAGCGTGATCGGGAGCTGTCGTCAGGGTCGCATATCGACCCATTTGGATAGCTACACGTGCCAAAAAAACGGTGCCGGGCCAGTCTGCTTTTCCACAGACACTACCCGGTGGCCATGGGAACTTGAACTCGAGGGAGAAAGAGAGAGTTCCACCAATCTCAGAGAAACCATGGCGCAGAAGTTCATCCTTGCAGTCCTGCTGAGCTGCCTCTGGTTCGGGCCGGCTCACGCCAGTCTCTACATCGCCGTCGAAGACAGACACCTCGCGGATCAGGCCGAGCTGATCGTTCGAGTGGAAATCGCCGAGAGTCGCACCGCCGATCTCGCCGGCTTCCCCGCGACCTACTTTGCGGTCGACATCGAAGAGGTTCTCAAGGGGTCGCCCGCGGGCTCGCGCCTGGAGATTCGCGTCCCTGGCGGACGCTCCGCAGTAGAAGGGCGCGAATTCGTTTGGCACGGAGCTCCCAGCTTCCGAGCCGGTCAAAAGGCGCTGCTCTTTCTGCGGGCCAACCCTGACGGCACCCACCGCGTTCTCCATCTCTCCCAAGGCGCCTTCCTCGTCCGCGACCGAGGCACCGAAAGCGTCCTCGTTCGAGGCATCGAGGAGCCGGCACAGCTGATCGATTCCACCGACGGCTCGGGCGTCGCACTCGAGACCCCGGCTCGCAATCCAGAGCGCTTCGCCAGCTGGCTACGCGACCGAGTCGATGGTCGCGACCGGCCGGCCGACTACTTCGTCGCCGCGCCGCCGGCGGACGAGACCTTCCGCGCTTCCTTCACGCACCTGTCGACCAAACGGCCACTGCGATGGTTCGAGTTCGACACCGGTGGCGAGGTGATCTGGTACCGGCACACCGGCGGGCAGACGGGGCTGAAGAGCGCCGGCGAATCGGAACTCGCGAAGGCTCTCAAGGCCTGGCGTGAGCAGACCGGCACGTCGATCCGCATCGTCGACGGGGGCACCACAACCGCCACAGCAGGGTTCACCGGCAACGATCGACGCAACACCCTCTTGTTCGAGGACCTGAACGAACTGATCGGGGACGACTTCGACTGCGACTCCGGAGGCTTCATCGCCCTCGGAGGCGTATCGTCCTACTACACCGAAGAGCGGATTTACAAAGGCGAGATCTTCAACGCGATCGCCGAGGCCGAGATCGTGATCAACGACGGCACCGACTGTCTCTTCGAGGGCGAACCCAAGATGGCCGCTCAGGTGTACGCTCACGAGCTCGGCCACACCCTCGGCCTGGGGCACGCCTGCGGCGACCCGGCCAGCCCGAAGTGCTCTTCGAGCGACCTCCTCAACTCGGCGCTCATGCGGGCCTTCGTACACGGTAGCCGTGGTGCGCGACTGAGCGACGACGACATCAGCGGCGCGCGCTACCTCTACGACCCGGAGTACTTCGCCGCGCCGTGCGATCTCCCGCCGGGCCACCGCAAGTTCTGCAAGCGCTGCGGGCCGTGCGGCGAAGGCCAGGGTGGCTGTCGGAAGGACAGTCAGTGCCTCACCGGCCTCGAGTGCAGCAAGAACGCCGGGGGCGAGTACGGCTTCAAGCCCAAAGCCAACGTCTGCACGGCGCCGGCTGACTAGCGGGCAGCCTCCAAGAAGCGCGGGGTATCATCCGCGCGTGCGTTCGCTCGCTCTGGTGGTCTCGATCGTGGCTCTCGCGGGCGGCTGTGCCGACACTGAAACGGAGTCGCCGGAGCCTGTGACCGTGGATCGACTGGCCGAGACCTACGTCCAGCTGGTTCTGGCCGTCGGGCAACACGACGCCGACTACGTCGACGCGTATCTCGGGCCGGCTGAGTGGCCTGCCGAGGCAGAGCAGGCGGCGTCGCCGCTCGAGGCGATCCGCCGGCGTGCCGAGGGGGCCGCCGACGCGCTCGCAGAGCTCTCCGGTGAATCGACCGACGAACTGAGCTCGCTCCGGTTCCAACACCTCGAGGCGAGCTATGCCTCCCTGATCGCGCGTGTGGCCATGCTCGAAGGCGAGCAGCTGTCATTCGACCAGGAGTCGAAGGCTCTGTACGACGCCGTCGCACCGAGCCGGCCGGCGGAGTTCTACCAGCGCACCCTCGACCGACTCGACGCGGCTCTGCCCGGCAGCGGGCCGGTGGTCGAGCGCTTCGATCGATACCGGGAGGCGTTCATCGTGCCGCCGGACCGGGTAGACGGCGTGCTCTCGGCGGCGATCGACGCCTGTCGCGAGCGCACGCGGGACTACCTGGAGCTTCCCGAGGGAGAGAGCTTCACCGTCGAGTACGTCACAGACAAGAGCTGGAGCGGCTACAACTGGTATCAAGGCAGCTATCAGAGCCTGATCCAGATCAACATCGACCTGCCGATCTACGTCGATCGGATGCTCGATCTCGCCTGCCACGAGGGTTACCCGGGACACCACGTCTACAACCTGATCATCGAGCGCGATCTCGTGGAGGGGCGCGGTTGGATCGAGTTCGCCGTCTACCCGCTATTCAGCCCCCGCTCGCTGATCGCGGAGGGTTCGGCGAACTACGGCATCGAGGTCGCCTTCCCGACCACAGAACGCATCCAATTCGAGCGCGAGGTGCTCTTCCCCCTGGCCGGTCTCGACCCGGATTCGGCCTCGACCTACTACGAGATTCAGGAGTTGGTCGTCGGCCTGAGTTTCGCCGGCAACGAGGCGGCGCGCCGCTACCTCGACGGCGAGATCGACGCCACCGCGGCGGCCGACTGGCTCGAAACCTACTCCTTGATGACCCGCCCTCGAGCCGAGCAGAGGGTCCGGTTCATCGATCAGTACCGGAGCTACGTCATCAACTACAACCTCGGCCAGCAGATGGTGCGCGAGTTCATCGAAGCGCGCGCCGATGACGACGCAGACGCCCGCTGGCGCGAGTTCGAGCGACTCCTGTCGAGCCCGGTCCTGCCCTCTCAGCTCTTGGGCGACGGCTAGTCCAAGCGGATCGTCTCGGTCACCGGCGGCAGGCAGCGGCGGTCGTCGCACGCCTGATAGGTCACCTCGAGTTCCGTCTCGCTCGCTTCGATCGAGCCGTCGATCACCGTCTGGCCGCCATAAACCAGGATCTCGTCGGGTGCGAACTCGAAGCGGAAACTCTCGCCGGATGGATAGTCCACCCCGCGGATGCGCCCTTCGATCCGCGTCGGGATCAGGAACTCCAACGATGCCGGGTTGGCGTTGACGTGCCACCCCTCGCGGATGGCGAGATCGACCCGGAACGGTCGCCAGCCGGCGATGCTCTCACCCGAGAAGGCACCGGACACCGCGACGACGTCACGCGCCAGACTCGAGATGGAGCGCGGACCCTCGGCTCGACGAGGGGCGGCTTCGGCCCCTGCCCCCCCCCGCTCGAGCACCGCGCGGGCCAATGTCGTGACCGAAAGTGGGTAGGTCTCGACGTCACCGGCGAAAGCCCGGAGCGACGAGTCCGCGCGGCGCCGAAAGATCTCTCGACCGGTGAGCGCGGCCAGCCGATCGAGATTGTGGACCATCACCCCGTTGCCAGAGGGCACCGCGCCGTCGGTCGCCGAGACGACCTGGAGTAGCAGGTCTGGTCGGGCGACACTCGTGTAGTAGCCGCCATCGGGCGCCCGCAGGCGAGCCTCGAGCTGCTCCGCGAGCTCGAGCGCTTCGTCGAGCCAGCGATCGGCTTCGGTGACCTCGTGAAGTGTGAGGAGGGCTCGAATCAGGTAGGCGTAGTCGTCGAGGAAGGCCGGTATGCGCGCGGCCCCCTCGTGCCATGTATGCAGCAGCACTCCGCGCTCGTCGCGCATCGACAGGACAAACTCGGCGGCCATCACCGCTGCGCGGACATAGCGCGGCTCGCCGAGAAGGCTGCCACCGCGGGCCAGTGCGGCAATCATCATCCCGTTCCAGTCGGCCAAGACCTTGTCGTCGATCAGCGGGAACTCGCGCTCGCCTCGAGCCTTGCGCAAGGCCTCGAGATGAGGCTCCATCGCCGCCAGCAGAGCGGCCCGGTCGAGGTCGACGCTGGCGGCGTAGTCGGCGAGCGAGCGCGTGAAGTAGAGCGTGTGGTGGTGCTCCTCGAAGTTGGGCTCGCCGTCGATCGCCATGAGCGGTCCGAGCAGCTTCCAACCCTCGTCGCCAACCGCGGCACGGAACTCTTCGCGCGTCCAGATGTAGTACGCCCCCTCGACGGCGTCGGTCTCCGCGTCGATTGCCGACTTGAACGCGCCGTTGGGCAGCCGCATCCACTCGAGCACAAAGTCGAACGTGCCTCGCGCCAGTCGCCCCAGCTCTTCGTCACCCGTGTCCGCAGCCGTCACGGCCAGCAGCTCGCCGAGGTGGGCGTTGTCGTAGAGCATCTTCTCGAAGTGCGGCACCCGCCAGGCGGCGTCCAGCGTGTAGCGATGAAAGCCCCCGTCGAGCTGGTCGTAGATCGCCCCTCGACCCATCCTGCGTAGGGTGTCGAGGACCATCCGTCGAGCCGTCTCGTCGCTGCGCTCGGCCCGGCTCCACAGCAAATAGAGATTGCCCGGAGAGGGGAACTTGGGCGCCGAGCCGAATCCACCGTGGGTCGCGTCGTAGCGCGCAGTGAGGCGTTCGACCGCCGCGCCGGCGGCCGCCATCGAGGGCGGCGCTGTCGCCTCGGTCGGGTCCTTGGACAGGGCACTTCGAATCGCCTCCGCGATCTGGCGCGCCTCCCTCACGACCCGAGCTCGGTCGGTCTGCCAGAGCCGGTTCATGGTGAGGAGCACCCGCCGGAAGCCCGGTCGACTCTCCTGGTCCTCCGCGGGGAAATAGGTGCCAGCGAAGAACGGCTCCAGATCGGGTGTCAGGAAGACCGAGTTCGGCCACCCTCCCCGGCGGGTCAGAATCTGGGTCGCCGTCATGTAGATCTCGTCGAGCTCCGGACGCTCCTCGCGATCGACCTTGATGTTGACGAACCAGCGGTTCATCAGCTCCGCCAGCTCAGGGTGCTCGAACACCTCTCGCTCCATCACGTGACACCAGTAGCAGGTCGAGTAGCCCACCGACAGGAAGATCGGCTTCTGCTCTTTGCGCGCGCGCTCGAGTGCCTCGGGCCCCCAGGGGTACCAATCGACCGGGTTGTAGGCGTGGAGCCGCAGATACGGACTGGTCTCGTGGACGAGCCGATTCGCGCGCCGCGAGGGCGCCTCCTCGGCCGCCAGAAGGCGCGCCGCCTGACCCACCCAGCCACACAGAAGCGCCACCGTCGCCAGCAGAGCCAGACCTCGAATCGACGAAAGTCGCATCTCATCTCCTGAGTACGGGCGATGCTGGAACTCAGCTTGCATCGATTCTCGCGTCATGACGAAGGCGTCACCCGCCGATGTTACCCTCCGCCCGATGAAGTCCTGGCGCACGACAGTCGCTGCCGTCGCTCTCTTTCTGGCGGCGACCGTACTCACGGCGCAGAGTCCCGAATCGCGAGCGATCCGCATGCTGGAAGACCCCGCGGCCGACTCCGGTCGACTCGGGTTGCTGGGCGGCCTGCGCATCGCCTCGACAGCCGAGGGCGACGTGGGTCTGGTCGAGGTGTTGGTTCGCATCACTCGTGACCTGCGCACGACCCCTCAAGCCGGCTTCCGGGTCACCCTGGTTCTGGCGCGCATCGACGACGAGCCGGTGGTGCTCACGGAAGAGGTGCCGCCACAGAGCCTGACCGAGGCGTCGGCCTGGCTGTACCAGCGCGAGGTGGCCCTTCCCGAGGACTTCCTCGAGATGGCGGTAACGGTCGAGCTCCTCGGTGCGGGACTCTGGGGCGCCTCGGTCGTCGATTTCGGCGACGAACCGCTCCCCCGGCCCTTCTCCGGCCTGGTGAGCCACTCGACGCGAAGGACACCGACGGTTCAGACGCCGACAACCCGGTCGGCACCGGTCTCGAACAGTGTGATCCGCCTGCTGCCGCCCCGGAAGCGTCCGGCCACCGGTCAGACGCGTTTCCAGACGCTAGCGTCGGTCGACGGCATCGCGCGCGTCGACTTCCTTCTCGACGGCGCCGTCGCCGCGAGTGACGACAGCGCCCCCTTCACCGCCTCACTCGACCTCGGTGCCGAAGCCGTTGCGCACGTGGTGGAAGTCATCGCCTACTCGACACGTGATCGGGAGATGGGTCGGCACTCCTTACGCGTCAACGACAGCTCGAGTCCGTTCCGCGTTCAGATCGCCGGGTTCGAAGGGGCGCCTGAGTCGGGCGCTATCGACGTCCGCGCGGCGATCTCGATCCCGCCCGACGCGGAGCTCGAGCGAGTCGAGTTTTACTGGAACGATCAGCTCGGAGCCACCCTCGAGCGCCCGCCGTTCGAGGCCCGACTCACTCACGAGACGCCGAGCGTCTCCGACTTCATTCGCGTCGTCGCCCACCTGGTGGACGGCACGAGCAACGAAGACGCCTGGCTGCTCGCGGCTCCAGGGCCTTCTGAGCGCATCGACGTCAACCTGGTCGAGATCTACGTTGTCGCCACGGACAAGTCCGGCGTGCCACAGGACGACTTGAGCGAAACCGACTTCGAGGTGACGCTCGGCGGACGGGAGCAGCGGATCGACAGCTTCGGACCCGCAGAAGAGGTGCCGCTGGTGCTCGGAGTTGTCATCGACACCTCGGAAAGCATGTACCCGCAGATGCTCGAGACCAAACAGGCGGGCGCTCAGTTCCTGCTCGAGAGCCTCGGCGAAGAGGACCGCGCCTTCCTGGTCGACTTCGACACCCAGCCGCGTCTCGCCCACGCCACCACCGGCGACGTGGCCGATCTCCTCCGCGCCTTCGGGCGACTCGAAGCCGACGGCTACACCGCCCTCTACGACTCCATCATCTTCTCGCTCTCTCAGCTCGATGAGTCCGAGGGGCGCAAGGCCCTCGTGCTCCTCTCTGACGGCGACGACTACCGCAGTAAGTTCAGTCAGAAGCGCTGCATCGAACTCGGCCGCGACCTCGGCGTACCCGTCTACATCATCGGCCTCCAGAGCGCGTTCAGTCGCGGGCGCAATCAGCGCAAGACCGATCTCGAGGGAATCGCGGAGGCGACCGGTGGACGTATCTTCTACATCAGCGAAGCGGCACAGCTCGGCACCGCCTACGACCAGATCAACGAGGAGCTCCGCAGTCAGTACCTGCTCACCTTCTCGACGCCGCGTCCGCTGACGACCAACGAGCTGCGCTCGATCAAGGTCAAGTCGAAGCGCCGCGGGGTCTCGGCGCGAGCGGCGGTAGCGGGCAAGTTCCAGTAGGCCGCCGCCCCATCTGATACGTTCTGAGCAGAGTCTCAACAGTCAGACGAGGAGGTCTACGTGTTCGAGAAGAGCCGGACGCTGGAGCAGTTGGACGAGGCCATCAAGAGCCTCGAGACGGCGCGCAGCGCGCTCGCCGACATCAAGTCGACCATTGCGGTCTTACGTGACGCGGGCGCAGACGTGAGCGACCTGCGCTCTCAACGCAGGGAGGCTCGGCGGGCGATCGACAGCGCCGGCGAAGGGGTCGAGGCGGCACGCGCTCTCGTCGAAGCGGCCATTCTCGAGCCGCCGGTGGCCGAAGAGCCGCCGGTCGTAGAGCCGCCGATCGAGGAACCCACTGTGTCCGAGGAGCCCGAGGTGGACGAACCCTCCTCACCCGAGGAGCCCGAGGTGGACGAGGTTCCCTCGGAGCCGCTCGACGAGGAGCCGGAAGCGCCCGAGCCGCCCCCTGAAGACCTGTTCAGTCTCGAAGACCAGCATGCGGTGTCGAAGTTGATGCAGGACTCCGCCGTACATCTCGCGACCAAGCGGGCGCAGAACTTCTGGGAGATCCGACACCGTCACACCATCGACGGCGCGCCCTCGGACCCGATCCGTGCGCAAACCATCGCCGCCGCCTACGAGCTCTACGAGCAGCACGTGATCCGCAAGGCGGACTTCGAGCCGTTCGAGCCGCGTGCGCTGAGTCCCACAGAACAACAGGCGCTCTCTGACTTCCGCGAAATGGCGACCGACAACCCGCGCTCGGTTCGCTGGGAGGTGACCAAGACCGAGGTCGACTACCTCGACCGCAACGGCCACCACGCCGGTGGCAACAAGGACACGGTCGAGTTTCCACCCGGCGAGCTCGTCGGCCCGATCGAGCACCTCAAGAGCCAGCTCGGCTGACTACCGGTAGTCGCAGAAGCAGTAGGCCAGCGCCGAGTAGGGTTGCTGAGTGCTGCTGACCAGCTCCAGATCGTCGACCATCCCCTGGACCAGCGGGTGATTCAGGAGGTTGCCGCCGCGTGGCATGCGACCTTCCAAGCCCAGCCAGGGACGGGCTCGCGATAGGAACCAGGAGAGGAGCTGCTCGCGCTGCGTCGGCTGCTCCTCGAAATACCAGACCTGATAGTCCTCGCCGAGATCGGCGTTCACGGCCGCCGAGGCCACCGCGTCGTCGAGACCGCCGATCTTGTCGACCAGGCCCCGCTCGAAGGCGTCCGAGCCGCTCCAGACCCGACCCCGCGCGATGCTGTCGAGTTCACCGACCGACATACCTCGTCCGGTGGCCGCCTTGGTGATGAACTCCCGATAGCCCTGATCGATCGTCGACTGGACCGCTCGCTGTGCCTCTTCCGGGAGATCCCGGTCGACACCGGAGATGCCGGCCAGCGGGTGCGTGCCAACGCCGTCGTTGTGGACGCCCAGCTTTAGAAGACTGCGCTCGAACGTCGGCACCATCGCGTAGATGCCGATCGAACCGGTGATGGTCGTGTCGCTGGCCCAGATCTCGTCGGTGGTCATCGAGATCCAGTAGCCACCCGAAGCGGCGACGCTGCCCATCGAGGCGATGACCGGTTTGCCGGCCGCCTGAGTCAACTCGACCTCACGGCGGATCACCTCGGCGGCGAAGGCACTGCCACCGGGGCTGTCGACGCGAAGCACCACGGCATCGACATCTTCGTCCTCTCGCGCTTCCCGGATCAGGCGTGCCGTCGAGTCGCCGCCGATGGTCCCCGGCGGCTGACTGCCGTCGAGAATCGACCCCTTGGCGACCACCACGGCGACAACGCCCTCACCGTCCCGCTCCGGCTCGTCTGTTGCGGCGAGGTAGGAGAGATGTCCAATGCGATGGTACGAACCGGTCGCCTCGTCTTCGCCGGCGAGTTCGATCAGACGATCGCGAATCTGGTCACGACTGACAACCTGATCGACCAGCCCCTCTTCGAGAGCCAGCTTCGCCGAGTCGCCGCCGTACTCCTCGAGCTTCAGGTGGTAGCTCTCGGCGTAGTCCTCGACCGCCTGGGGGTCCAACTCGCGGGCGGAGGCGACCCCCTCTCGGTAGCTGCCCCAAAGATCACCGAGCCACTCGAGTCGCGCGGCGCGGGCCTCCGGCGACATGTCGTTGCGCAGATACGGCTCGACCGCCGACTTGAACTCGCCGACCCGGAACACGTTCCACCGCGCCTCGATCTTGTCGAGCGCCTCTTTGTAGTACCGGCGGTAGCTGCCGTAGCCCTGCAGCACCACCATACCCATCGGATTCACGAACACCTCGTCCGCAGCGGAGGCAACGTAGTACTGCGATTGCAGGTAGAAGTCGGAGTGGGCGACCACCGGCTTGCCGCTCTCGCGAAAGGTCTCGATCGCCTCCCCGAGCTCCTCCAGCTTGCTCAGCCCTCCGCCGGCCATGCGGTTCAGGTCGAGCACCAGCACCTTCACCCGATCGTCCTCCGCGGCGCGCTCGATGGCGTCGAGCATCGGCTTCATCAGCGTCTCGGGTTCAGGGGGCTGACCCATCAACTCGAGCACAAGCCGTTCGGTCGGACGACCCGCCAGCTGCTCGACGAGGAAGCCGTGGGGCGCCACCACCAGGGCCGTACTCTCGTTGACCTCCGGACCGTCTTCACCCCAACTCCAGGCGATCAGCAGAAAGAGGATCGCCAGAATCGCCAAGCTGACGACCATGCGCGCGGTCAGCTCGACGATGCGAAAGAGGCTGCGCACCAGGCGTCCGAGGCGCTCGAGCAGGGAGGGGCGGGGCTGACGGACGGGGGGACGGGTCGGATAGGGCTCGGTCATGTCTCTTCCAATTGGATCCTACGAGAGAGGAGGCCGAGATGTTCGTCCGACCACTTCTTCAGCGAGCATGGCAGACCCCCGACGGGGCCCCCAGGGAATCCGTAACAAAGCCGTCTAGGGCGCGCTAGATCTAGACGATCCGTTCGCGAATCTTCGCCGAGATGATGTCCATCGCCCAGACGGTGATGGCGATCAGGATCACCAACGTCCCCACCTCGCCCCACTGTCCGAGGTCGACGCGCGGCTTGAGAATGTAGCCGATGCCACCGCCACCGACAAAGCCGATGATCGTCGACATGCGCACGTTGATGTCCCACCGGTAGATCGTGAACGACAGGAACGGCGGGATGACCTGGGGCACGACGCCGTAGCGCAACACCTGCAGGGTCGAGGCGCCGGTGGCGGTGATCGCTTCTACCGGGCCGTGATCGATGCTCTCGATCTGCTCGGAGTAGAGCTTGACCAGTGCGGCCACCGAGTGAACCCAGAGCGCCAGCACACCCGCGAACGGCCCGATCCCCACCCAGGAGATGAAGATCAGCGCCCAGACCAACGGCTCGACCGAACGGGTGATGTTCATGATCGCGCGCACGATCGTGTACATCGATCTCGACAGCCGAGTGGTTCGGGTGAGGTTCCGGGCCGCGAAGAACGACATCGCAAAGGCCACCGGAATCGCAAACGCCGTCGCCATGAACGCGAGGAAGATGGTCTGCACCAGCAGCACGAGGCCCTGGTGGAGAACGTCGGTAGCCTGTACCGGCACCTCGCTCGCGTTGCGCAGGAACAGCGCAAAGACGTTTTCGGCGACCAATCCCCGAACGATGTCGGCGGCCTTCGAGAACTGGGTCAGAAAGTCGATCAGCTGAACTTCGGTGATCAGCCAACCGGTCAGGAAAGTCAGTTCGATCAAGAGGAGCGTGAACCAGCCCCGGAGGGTCTGAGTCCACGGAATCGCTTCGTCGACGTCCTCTCCGAAGACGGCGGCCCAACCCGGGCTCTCGTTGCGCTCTCCGCGCAGGGTCTGCCAGAGGAAGGCGGCGCCGAGTGCTGCCAGGGCGAGCCAGCCGTAGTGCAGCAGATCGAGGGTCTCCTCGGGGGTCACCAAGAGGCCGGTCGGACCCCGTCGTCCCGAAAAGGAGATGACCAGAAACTCGACCATGAGGCCGAAGAGCACCAGGAGTACCCAATCGACCACCAACGCCTTGATGCGATTCATGGCGCCGACTCCTCTCGGTCGAGGAGTTGACCGGTGGCGGGTTCGGCGTCCGCTCCGTAGATGTCGCGGAAGGTGTCGCTGTCGAAGTCGCCCGGACCGCCCTCGTAGACCAACTCGCCGTCACGCAACGCGACCAGTCGGGTAGCGTACCGTTGCACCAGATCGACGTCGTGAAGGGTGCAGACGACCGTCATCCCTTCGTCGCGGTTCAGCGACTCGATGTGCCGCATCACCGAATGGCGCAAGGCCGGGTCGAGCGACGCCACCGGCTCGTCGGCGAGGATCAGTCGAGGCCGCTGCATGAGCGCTCGAGCCACCGCCACCCGCTGCTGCTGACCGCCCGACAACCGGTCGGCGCGGCTCCCGCCTCGCCCTCCCAGGCCGACGCGTTCGAGGGCCGCCATCGCGCGCGCCCGTTCCTCTTCCGAATACTGGAGCAGCAGCGATCCGAAGAGCGACGCGCGGCCGAGCGAGCCGGAGAGGACGTTGCTCAGCACCGTGTGTCGCCGCACCAGGTTGAACTGCTGGAAGATCATGCCGATCTGCGTCCGCAGGGCGCGTAGCTTGGCGCCCTCGGCACCGGTGATCTCCTCACCGAAGAGCCAGATACGGCCTTCGGTCGGGTCGATCAGCCGGTTGATACAACGCAGGAGTGTCGACTTGCCGGAGCCCGAGAGACCAATCACGACCAGGAATTCGCCCTGCTCGACCTCGAGGCTGACGTTGGAGAGGGCTCGTACGTCGGGGTCGAAGACCTTCGAGACTCCCTCTACCCGAACCGCCTCGGTGCTCAAGAGTCCCCCTTCCGTCGCTCCAGCTTCGCCTCTTCCGCCTCGAGGAGGCCTTCTGCGCTGATGCCTGCGGTCGCCAGCGCCGCGCGGAAGCCGTCGTAGCCGGCGTCGTCCGTGCGCGCCACTCCCACACCGGCGAGGAGGTCGAAGAACGCCTCCTGCCCGAGCTCGGTCTCGAGGAAGCGATCGAACGAAGCCACGAAACGTTTCCAGATCGCCGGCGGAAAACCGGCACGCACCGCGCAGAGATCGTTCGGAATCGGATCGCTCACCGCCAGCACCCGCACGTCGTTCACCAGCGCCTGGCGCGCCGCCTGATCGTTCATGCGCCGGGTGATCAGGTAGCGCGCATCTCCGACCAGAACGCCCTCTCGCCGCTGCTGGGCGTTGGGTGGCGAGTAGAACGCCGAGCCGCCGTCGGCCTTGCCGTCCCACACCGCCTGGATGACGTTCGGGTGCCCTCCGGCGTAGTAGACCCGACCGAGCGAGACGCCGATTCGATCGAGCAACATGCGCGGGAAGATGTGCCCCGAGGTCGAGGTCTCGTCCGAGAACGCGAAACGTGCGCCGGTCAGATCGTCGAGGCGCCGGATGGTCGAGTCTGTCCGCGCGTAGACGCAGCCGTGGTAGTAGTTCTTGAGCACCCCGACCGGCTCCGGAGTCTCGTAGACCACTTGCGTCTGAAGCAAGGTTCCGGCGCGCTCGTACTCGAGCTCCTTGCGGCCGTCGCCGACGAAGTCGTTGTCCCCAGACGGCACGTGACTGGAAAGAGCAGCGTCCACGCCGCCCTCCACGAGAAGGCGCACCGCTTCGCGATCGTTCTCCGTGGATACCTCCGTCCAGCCGGGCGCCGCCGCGTCGAGTTCGTCGGCGAGCAGGGCTCGGAGGTCGGGATTCAGAATCTCGGGCACGGCGATCGTGCGCCCCGCCAGGTCGGCCAGCGTCTCAGGCTCCCGCGCCCCGGTTCGGGTGACGACGATGCCGAACAGATCGGCCGAACGCACGACCTGCAGCTTGGCCTCTGCGCCGTAACGGGAGTTCGCGATGACGTACGCGAACGAGGGCATCCAAGCGACGTCCGCCTGGCCGGACCCGAGAGCCTGGATCACCGCAGCGTAGCTCGTCGGCACTTCGGTTCGCAGAACCAGACCGCTGTCTTCGCGGATGAACCGGGCAAGGTCATCTCCACGTTGAACCAACGTCCCCTGCTCGACGGACGGGACGAAGAGCATACGAACCAGCTCTTCGCCGGTCGCCTCGAGTCGGCCACGACGATCGAGGCCCCAGACGAAGATCGCGAAGACCAGCAAGGCGAAGATCCAGCCGATCCGCGGCAGCCACGGGGAGCTAGAGGAGGCAGACATAGTCGATGCGAGGGCGAGTCTAGCCGATCTCGAGAAACCTTCGGCTAGAATTCCGGACGACAAGGCCGAGCGACCCATGGAGAGAGGGCACGCCCCTCTCGACTCGCCCGCCGAGGTGGGCAGGAGGTGGTGGATGACGGGAGCGGAGACGAGGACACACACTTGGCTGGTCGTGATGCTGGCGACACTCTTGGTGAGCAGCTCCGGCGTGCTGTTCGCGCAGGATGAGCCGGAGGCTGAAGCCGCTGCTCCGGCTGAGACCTCCGCGGAGAGTGAGATCTCCGCAGAGAACAGCCCGGAGGAGGAATCCGCCTCGCCAATGGATGAGGTGCGACCCGACACCGGGCGCACCCTCCACCTCGTCCTCGAGACGAGCACCGAGGGCAGAGTCTCGAGAGAGGAGCTACTCGAGCCGGACCCTGAGACGCTCGCCCAGGTCGAGCGGCTGCGGGAACGCTTGTTGCGCGCCAACCCACGCGGCGAGGTCCGCCCCCTGCCCCAAATCCCTGTCGTGCCGACGGAGCCGGGCCCCGAGAGCACCCTGGGCGCCACGACCGAGGGGATCAGCGTAGACGCGTTTACCGTCTTCCAGGAGACCGTGCCGTCGGACGTTGCGCCCGGAGGTTTCAGTTCGTCGACCAACGAACCGGCGGTTGCGATCGCCGGCCACCAGGTGTTCTACACCGGCAACTGGTATGCCGCGACCTCCGACGACCGAGGAGACTCCTTCGCCTTCCTCAATCCCTTCTCGGGACCGTTCAGTCCGGTCAACGACGGCTTCTGCTGCGATCAGGTCACGAGTTATGACCCCGCAACCAACACCCTGTTCTTCCTGCAGCAGTACATCGAGGACGGGACGACCGGCACCCAGCGCATCAACGTCGACCAAGGAGCCGACGGCGTCTTCGACTGTTTCCTCGACACCACGCCGCAAGACTACGGATTCGCCACCAACAACTGGGCCGACTTCCCCGACATGACCGCAGGCGATGGCTACCTGTATCACTCGTCGAACGTCTTCTCGACCTCCGGGTCCTCCTTCACGGGCGCCTTTGTCGCCCGCTACGACCTGTCTGACCTGGCCAGCTGCAGCTCCGTCTCGGTGGACGCCTACACCGATACGAGCTTCTTTTCGTTCAAGTTGACGCGCGGTGCGACCGACACCATGTACTTCGCCGACCACATCACGACGGCTAGTCTGCGCGTGTGGACCTGGACGGACGCCGCCCCGAGCCCGACGTCGACCGATGTCGCCGGCATCACCAGCTGGAGCAACGCCGGCCGAAGCTGCCCCGACCCCGACGGCAACAACTGGTGCGGCTTCATCGATAGCCGACTCGGCGCCGCCTGGGTCGCTGACGGCGTGGTCGGCTTCATGTGGACACCCGCTCAGGACGGAACGTTCCCACAGCCGCATCTCCGAGCCGTTCGGCTCGACGAGTCGTCTTTGACGACGATTCTCAGCGAGCCGGTCGTCTGGAGCTCAACGATCGCCTGGGCCTACCCTGCGGTGGACGTCAATGCCAACGGCGACCTCGGCGGCGCGCTGCTCGCGGGCAGCAGCAGCCTCTACCCGAGCTGCCTGAACTGGATCGCGGACGACGTCAACAACGACCTGATCGCGCCGCTCGAGAACGTGCTGGTGGAGACAGGCACAGCCGGTCCGACCTCCGATCGAGCCGGCGACTACAGCTCGGCTCAGACGCTCTCCCCATACGATCTGCTCTTCGCCGGCGCCTGCTACACCTTCGACACGACCACCTCGGGCGAGTCGAGATTCACCATCTTCGGGCGCGAGGCGCCGTGTTCCGGGGAGCCCCTGGTTCTGACTGAGGGCTTCAACGACCTCGCCAGCACCTACCGCTCCGACTCGACGATCTCGACCATGGGAGCGTTCGAGGTCTCTGCGGCCGTCGATGTCCACCTCCTGGCCAAGGATGGGGTGTCGTTCGAAGACGGTTTTGCGGTCCAGGGAATGGCGAGCTTCTCGGTCGAGATCGACAACACGCTCAACTGCTCGCCCTAACCCGCCGAGAGAAACGAAAATCGAAGAGACCAGCAGGGCGAGGAGCCAGTTCGATCCTCGCCAGCCACGGCGAGGTAGGAGGGGACAGAGATGGTCGAGGCGAGGTCGGGTCTAGCCGATCCGACCCGTGCTAGCCTCCGCCTCGGAAGATCGATCTGAAGTCGCGGCGCGGACGGGCGACCCGCACCGCAGGCCACGAGGTGATGTCATGTTGCGACTCGTCTGTTCGGTTCTCGGTGTCCTGCTCGCTGGTGCCATGGCCCATGCGCAGCCGCCGGATTTTTCTCCTATCCCCTTCGGCGAGCCCGACGAGGCCCTCCTCGCGCAGGCGCTCTCGGCCGAGCCGGCGAGCTACGACCGGCCGAGCTCAGACTCTACAACCGAGATTTTCGCCTCCGGCAGCTGCAGCCGCACTCGACCGGGTGAGATCAACGTTGCGCTGAGCTGGCAATTCACCACGCCCCAGACGGGCGATCGCCGAGTCGACATTTCGAAGTTCCGCGCGGGATTCGCGAGCGATCGATTCCTGACCAGCGGCGCTCGCGCTCTGCCGAACGGAGGGCTCCTCCTCGACGCGCCGGAGCCGGGCATCAACTACTACTGGAGACTGCTGACTCGGACGGCCGACGGCTGGCGGGTCCGCGGAGCCGGTCGGATCGAAGTACCCGTCTGCCCGGTAGACAAGGTGATCGAATGACCCGTTTCGCGATCCTACTCCTCTTCCTGGCGAGCACGACCGGGCTTTCCGCCCAGACCATCCTGACGGACGTCAATCCCGATTTCTCGACCCTGCACGACGACGACCCGGACGGCGCGACCGGGGGTCGAGTCAACGGCACTGCCGTCGACCCGAACAACTCATCGGTGATGTACGCCGCCAGCGAGTGGGGTGGGCTCTACAAGACTCTGGATGGCGGCAACTCCTGGTTCCGGCTCGACGGCCACCGCGCCGTCGCGACCTGGGATGTCGAGATCGACCCGAGCAATACGAATCGCGTCTACGCAACCTCGTTCTACGACGGCCGGTCGACCGCGCTTTCCGGCATCAACGTCAGCACCGATGGCGGAACGACGTGGACCCGACCGGCCATCTTCCCGCCGGGCGGCTTCTGCACCAACTCCGCGGATCAGACCGAGTTGACCGCCTTCGGCATCAGCATCGACCCCACCGATTCGAGCGACGTCTACGTCGGCACGAGCTGCGGCTTGGCGTTCACCACAAATTCGGGCACGAGTTGGTCCTATGCCAGCCCATTCGTAGGCGCAGGCAAGTTCTGGGACGTGCTCGTCAGCCAGGACGGCGCCTTCGTCGACACCTGTGGCGACCACGGCCATCAGATCTACGTCACGGCGACCGGAACTTGGGTGGCCGGGTTCGGACTTGCCTCGGGCCGTTGCTCTCTCGCCGGCTCCCCCTACTCGACGAACGGCGCGAACCTCTTCGCCGTGGTCGGCACCTCCTTCTTCGAGACCGTCAACGGCGGCTCGAGCTGGACCAACACGCGCACCAACCCCAGTCCCCAAGGCCGGATTCCGTTCGTCGCCACCAACCAACGTTCCGGAGCCGGCGCCAAGTTCGACCTCTGGTTCGGCGATGTCAGTCTCCACTCGGTGGCCTGCGACGCCGCCAACCCTATCTTCGGGTTTTCGTGCGGCGGCTTCGACGGAGCCAACGACGTGCCCGCCTGGTCACAGGGATTCACCCGGTTCTTCGGCGGACACGACGACACCGGCAGCCTACTCTTCGATCCGAGCGCGGCGAACGACGCCTGCCCGATCCTGCTCTCGTCGGACGGCGGCGTCTACTACAACGACCTGTCGACGAGCCCAGGTTGCCAAACTCCCTCATGGATGCAGCCGAGCGTCACACCACACGGCCTGTGGCCGTTTGCGATGGCAGGCGCCAACCGAGCGGGCCAGCTTTCCGAGGATCTCTACTTCGGCAATCAGGACAACGGCGTCTTCGGCGCCACCAATGCCGGCTCTGACTCGCCGACCTGGGAGAACCAGTTCTGCTGCGACGGCTTCGACACCGCGGCAGACGACTTCGACGACGGCACAATCTTCTACTCGGCCTGCTGCTTCAGCGGCGGGCGCTCGACGAAGTTCTTTCGCGCCAATGCCGGCTTCGTCAACCAGGCCGAGATCAACTACCCGCCGAGCGGCCTGCCGCCAGGTTTCAAGAACCCGGACGCTATCGTGAACTGGGCGGACAACAGCTACGTCATGGTGACGGCCGATTGCACCCTCGGCTCCGGCGGGTGCCCCGGCACCGACGGCGGCGTCTACATCACGCAAAACGCCGACGGCAACCCCATCACTTGGACTCAACTCGGACCGGCGACCGAACCGCCCAGCAGCGAGATCTGCGCGGTGAGGGCAGGCGTCGACGGCAACACCCCGACGTTCTACGTTCGGACCGGCACCTGCAACTCAGATTCGAGCACCGACAACATGTTCAAGTTTGTCGGCACCAACCCGGGCGGCACCTGGAGCGAGATCTTCCTGCCTCAGGGCGGTTTCGGCGTGTTCAACGTTAGCCCGACCGATCCGGATCGGCTCCTGGCCGCAGGCTTCACGGGAACAGACGCCTTCACCTACAAGTCGGTCAACGGCGGTGCCAGCTGGACCCCGCTGCCGGCCCTCGACGCAATGATGGACGGCGGCGGCGCCTTCCCGATGAAGAACCTGCGAGGGCCGACCAACTTCACCAGCACGAACGGCTACCACCAGCCGAGCCTGCTGGCGATCGACCCGAGCGACCCCGACATCCTGATCGGCGGCGGCCGAGACTCGGGAATCTTCGCCAGCGCCGACGGCGGAACTTCGTGGACCCTACTCACCGACCCGACGAACTCCCACACCTCGGGGACACCTCACATTCCTAGACCGTGGCACGCCTACTTCGACGAGGAGGGCGGCAGGAAGTCGGTGTTCATCGCCAGTCAGGGGCGCGGCATCTGGCGCATGGACCTGATCATCGGAAGTTGCAGCCCCGACGTCGTACTGCAGAATCAGACGGTCAACGGCACGCAGAGCTTCGGCGCGCTCAACAGCGTCACCGCAGGTCCCAGCTTCACGGTCTCGGCGACCGGCACCGCTCATCTGACCGCCGGGCAGGAGGTCATCCTGCGCAACGGCACCACGGTCGAGGGCGACATGACGATCGGCCTCTCGGCGACGCCCTGTCCCTGACGCCACGACGCGGATCGGAGCTCGAAACGAGGCCGAGCACCACCGGAAATCAACGCTGCTACACTCGGCGGCCTTCGTCCAGTGAGGGCGCCGAGTGAGCGAGCTACTACGAGTCACCCGCCAGATCCGCGAGGAGCGAGAGCGCCAACACCTCTCGCCTGCGGCGACCCGTTCTGCGGAGAGCCGCGGCCGCGAACAGGCGGAAGAGCCCGACGACTATCGGACCTGCTTCGATCGCGACCGCGATCGAATTCTGCACTCGAAAGCGTTCCGGCGGCTCAAGCACAAGACTCAGGTGTTCATCAATCCGGAGGGCGACCACGTCGTCACCCGGCTGACCCACACGCTGCAGGTCACCCAGATCGGCCGCTCGCTCTCCGAAGCGCTCGGCCTCAACGACGCGCTGGTGGAGTCGATCTGTCTCGGTCACGAAGTCGGACACCCACCGTTCGGGCACAACGGTGAGGAGGCGCTCACGCCTTACGTCGAAGGCGAGTGGCTCCACTCGGAGCAGAGTGTGCGGGTGCTAGCCATCCTCGAACCGCTCAACCTGACCTGGGAGGTCCTGGACGGCATTCGAGCGCACACCTGGAAGGTCACCCCTCCGCCTTCGACCCAGGAGGGGTGGATTATCCGGTTCGCCGACCGCATCGCCTACCTCGTGCACGACATGCAAGACGCCATGAGGGCCGGCATCCTGCAGCGCTCCGACCTACCCCGAGAGAGCCTGGCGATCTTTGGAGAGCCGGGGCGGGAGTGGGTTCATCGAATGATCGTTTCGGTCATCGACGAGTCTCTACGTGCGGGCGAGGTGGCCATGGAGGCCGAGATTCGCGAAGCGATGAACAACTTCCGCGCCTTCATGTTCGAGCGGGTCTACCTGCGACCCGAGTCGCGTCGCCAGGCCGAGAAGGCCATCAGACTACTCCGGAATCTGGTCGACTACCTCCTGGAGAACCCCGATGAGATGCCCGAAAGCTACCGCCACCGAGAGCTCCCGGTCGTCGAGCAGGTCATCGACGTCGTCGCCGGAATGACCGATCGCTACGCCCTACGTACGCACGATCGCATCTTCCGGCCGAGCTAGACCTCGCCTGCTATCGTCCGAGGGCCTAAACCGATCGCTCACGGCAGCCATCAAAGTGAGTGAGATGACCGTATGCACTCTCACTCTTGGCAGCTCGGCCGTGGCGCCCACCGCACCGACCTTCATGAGCCGTGGCCCCACTGCTGAGTCCGAACTGATTCGCCTCGCCCAGGGCGGCGACCTCGCCGCCTTCGAGGAGCTCTTTCGGACTCACCAGGGGCGCGTCTACGCCGTCTGCCTGCGCATGGTCGCCGATCCGGCGCGAGCCGAGGACCTGACCCAGGATGCGTTCGTGCGGGCTTGGCAGAAGCTCGACAAGTTCGCCGCCAAGAGCGCGTTCAGCACCTGGCTCCACCGTCTCGCCGTCAACGTCGTGCTCGGCGACATGCGCTCGCGCAAGCGGTGGGAAGAGAAGACGACCGAGCTCGAGCCGGCCGAACCGGTGCTGCCGGACCGTCCTCGACGTGACCCGGTGGCCGCAGTCGATCTCGAGCACGCCATCTCGAAGCTGCCGACGCAGGCGAGAACCGTCTTCGTGCTCCACGACATCGAAGGCTACAAACACCGAGAGATCGCGAGCATGATCGGCCTCGCGGAAGGCACCAGCAAGGCTCACCTGCATCGGGCGCGGAACTTGCTCAGGAAGAGGCTGAGACGATGACCGACCGCTGCCGGAACTTCCGTACCGAGCTTCAGGAGCGCCTCGACGGCACCCTGTCCGAAGCGCGCCGCTCGGAGCTCGATCGACACCTCGACGGGTGCGAGACGTGCCGCGCCGCCGCGGATGAGTTGACACTCCTGCGCACGGCGACCCAGGCTCTGCCACACGAAATTCAACCCGACCGCGACCTCTGGCCGGCCGTGGAGCGACGCCTCGAAGCGCGCCCACAGCCGATCGGATGGTGGCGACGGCTGAGCCAGATCTTTTCGACGAGCGGAGCGCTCGGTCAGCCGGCACCGCTCGCCGTCGCGTTGGCGGGCGTTCTGGCGCTCGCGCTGGCTGTCTGGGTTTGGCAGGAAGCTCCAACGACGGTACCAGAGCCGACCGCAGGCGCCGTGCCGTCCTCCGCGGCCAGCCTACGCACGAGCGCCGAACTGGCGCGATTCGAGGACGGCATGCTCCTGGCCCATCAGGATCTGCTGGCCGCCGTAGAGCTACAGACAGAACACATGTCGCCGGAGACGGTGGCGGCGATCGAAGAGAATATGCGTATCATCGACCAGGCGATCGGCCAGATCCGAACCGCGCTGGAAGACGATCCGCTCAACCCGAAACTCAACATGCTGCTCGCTGCGCAGTACCAGCACGAAGTCGAGCTGCTGAAACGTCTGAGCGGAGTTTGAAGCAATCCGTCTGGAGGTAGTCTCATGCGACCCCTTACATCCATCCTCATCCCAAGCCTCCGGCATGTTCTGCCGGTCTGTGCAGTCCTGACCCTCCTGGGCGTCCCCGGCACCCTTTCGGCCCGCCAGGTCGAGCGAACGCTCGAGGCGACCGCCGAGGCGACGGTGGAGATCGAGAACACCTCCGGCTCGGTACGCGTGCGCGGCTGGGACAAGCTCGAGGTCTACGTCGAGGCGTCCGTCGGAGACGACGTCGAAGAGCTGAGCATCGAGGGCGGGCGGAACCACATCCAGATCGAGGTCGAGATTCCGGATCGGGGTGGCTGGCGCAATCGTGACCTCGACTCGCGCCTCGAGATCTGGGTGCCACACGGCGCCCGGCTCGATATCGAGACCGTGAGCGCTTCGATCGAGGTCGACGACTTCCGCGGCCGCATCGAGGCCGAGTCGGTCAGCGGCAACGTGGAGGTCGCGGGCACCCCGGCGCGTGTCGATCTCGAGTCGGTCAGCGGCAGCATTCGCGTCGAGGGCGTCAAATCGCACGCCGTCGTCGAGACGGTGAGCGGCAGCATTCGGCTCGACGGCGTCGCCAATCGCGTCGAGGCGAGCACCGTCAGCGGCTCGATCGACGTCGAAGCTGGAGTCCTCGAGCGCGGCGACTTCGAAACCGTTTCCGGCACCGTGGAAGTGGTCTGCGGTGTCGGCCGGGGAGCACGAATCGACGCCAGCAGCCACAGCGGCAACGTCGTCCTGGAGATTCCCAGTGACGTCTCGGCCTCCTTCGAGGCCACGACGTTCAGCGGCCGGATCGAGAACGACTTCGGCCAGGAGCCACGACGCGAAAGCAAGTGGGTACCGAGCAAGTCGCTCGAGTTCTCCACCGGCGGTGGCAGCGCCGAGATCACGCTCGAGACGTTCAGCGGTAGCGTTCGAATTCGGCACCGCTAGCCAGGTCTTCTCAGCCTGGCGCGGGCGCAGGAGAGTTGGCTAGGCGCTGCGGACCGACTTGAGCACCGCGAACGTCATGTCGTCGCCGAGAGCGACCTCTCCGCGCCATCGGTCGGCTGCAGCGTTCAGGTGGTCGAGAATCTCGGCCGGCGACGCCTTCGCAACCTGCGCAAAATCGTCACGCACACGCTCGTAGCCGTAGGGCTCGCCCGACGCATCGAGCAGCTCGGGGAAGCCGTCGGTCATGAGCAGGACGGTGTCGCCCTCGGACAGCTCCGCATCCCAACGTCCGTAGCTCACATCAGCCAGGCCGCCGAGCGGCACGCCGGGAAGCGCCACCTCTTCGACCGTCGAATCCAAGCTACGAAAGACAAAAGCGGGTGGCATGCCGGCCGACGAGATCGACACCCGGCCTCCGCCGGAGCGCACCAGCGCGACCCCCATCGTCATGCGGTCGAGGTTCATACGCTTGATCGCTCGCGCGGCATCGCGCAGCACCAACTCGGGCTCGCCGGTACCGGCGCCGGCGGTGAACAGCCCCTTGACGACCGTGACCATTGTGCCGGCGCGCGCACCGTGACCCGCCGCGTCACCAATCGCCGCGGTCAGAGTGCCATCGGAGCCCGGGAAGAAGTCGTAGTAGTCGCCGCCGACCTCCGTCGCCGTACGCATCGAGACCGCGACCTCGATCTCCGGGTGCCGCGGGAGCTGCTTGGGAAGCAGAGAGAGCTGGAACTCCCGTGCCTCCTCGAGCTCACGACTCTTCCGGTTGTTCTCGGCCTCGAGCAGCCGCTGCTGGAGCTCCTGGTCCTTACGACGCCTCTCCTCCGCCAACAGCCGCGCCTGGTTGTCGCTCAGCTCGGCGGCCATGCGGTTCATCGTCTGCGCGAGCTGCCCGAACTCGTCCCGCGAGTCGATCGGCACGCGGGTCATGAGGTCGCCCTGCGCCAGACGCTCGGCGCCGGCGCTCAGCACCTTCAGGTTGCGAGTCATGCGCGACGACAGCCAGACCACTCCGAGCATCGCCAGCACGATCATGCCGAGGCCGTACGAGAAGTTGCGCGCGGCGGCGCCGCGAATTCCGCGAAGTGAGTCGCCGATCGGCCGCGCGATTCCGAAGGTCAGCCCTGAGTCCGCGTCCTCCGTTTCGACGACGATCCAGTCGGGCGACGGAGTCACCGCCTCAACCGGCCCGTCGGCCTGGGAGATGCCGATCCCGCGCAGGGTCTCGCGATCGCCGGGGCTCTCCACGTAGAGACCCCCTTCGGCGTCTCGCGCATACGGAACCTTGCCCTGGTCACGAGGCGCGCGGGAGAGGACCTGCCGGAGGATCGCCGACGGGGGCACCATCGCTTTGAGCTCTCCGACGACCCGATCTCCCTGTCGGACCGGGCTCATGAACTCCCGACCGAGCAGCTCTTTCATCTCCTGCCCGCGGGCCAGCAGCGCTTCGCGCTCGGGTTGCTCGACGATGCTGTGCTGCCGGATCACCTCACTAACCGTCTCCTGAAAGTACTCGGGCGACAGCCCGGAGACATCGAGGTTCTCGCGCAGAGCACGCAGCTTCCGCAGCGATCGCACGAGCGTCTTCGAGGGGTAGATGAAAAAGGACTCTTCCTCCCCTTCGGACGGCGCCGAGAATTCGAGCCAGTCGATCAGCCCGGCGACCTCCCCCATCTGCGTCATCAGGTCGACGTAGAGGTCGGCCCGCTCGAGATCGGTGCCCTCCCCCGCCATCACCGTGTTGACCGGCAGCGCCGTCAACGTCGCGAGGCGAGTGTCGATGTCGCCACGAACGGCGTCGAGCTGCTCACTCATCTCTTCGGCGAGCACACTCGACTCAGCCTCCACCGCCTGGCGGAAGGCACCGAGCGAGCTGACATACGAATACAGCACGATCCCGGCAAGGGGCACGACGGCCAACAGGAGGAAGGCGAGAACCAGCTGGGTGCGAACCGTCAAAGGTGACCTCGAGCCGAGCCTACCGGAGATTGAGGCCAGGCGATCTGAACGCTAAGCAGAGATGACCTGCAGGATCCGCGCCCTCTTGGGCGGGCAGCTGCACGCCAGCCTTTCCCGACAAAACGAGGCGGCGATGGACGGCAAGGCGACGCCAGAGTCGGTCTCGGGCGCCAAAAAGGCCGCGACCGAGCCGACGCAGGCGTCCCCTAGCGGACTATCCAGCTGGGGTGGTGACCGACCTCTCGTTCGAGTAGGCCGACGGTCCAGCGCCGTTTGTAGCGCGCACTCGGAAGGTGTACGTCGTGTCCGGGGTGAGCCCCTTCACGATGCGCTTCTTCGTGTTCGCGCCCACCTCCACGAGGAACTCGAAGGGCCCGCCCTCGACGCTCACCTCGATCTGAAACCCGTCCTCGTTGCGCGACTTGTCCTTCCACTTGAGGCGCACCTTCTTCGCCGCCAGCGCCTTCGCCTTGAGCTTCTTCGGCTTCTTAGGCGGCGCGACGCTCGCGTCGACATCCGGCGGATCGAACCTCAGAACCACGTTCGAGCCTTGGCCGCTGCTAGCGATTTCGGCGCCTCCGAAGAGGTAGATGGACGAACCGAGCGAAGCGCCCGCCAGGCCGTGAAGGGGCACCGGCATCGGCTCGAGAGCCTCCCAGCTGTCGCGAGTCGCGTCGTAGACCTGCGTTCGGGTCGAGACCGTCGCCGAGAGGATGTCCTCGCCGCCGAAGACGTACATTTTGGAGCCGAGGCGCGCCGGGCCATAGCCGCTCGCTCCGGCAAGCAGAGGGCTGATCACCCGCCAACTGTCCGTCGCAGCGTCGTACTCGTAGGCCACCGTCGTGTTGGCAAACTGGTCGCGACCACCCGCGTAGTAGATCTTGCCGTCGATCTCCTGCGCGAAAACATGTTCGCTGGCCTTGGGTACCTCGGCGCGGGCCTCCCACCGGTCGGCGGCCGGGTCATAGACCTCGTGAGCCTTCATCGCGTTGCCGATGTTGATGTTGCCGGCGCCGCCGATGACGTGAATGAGTCCGTCGAGCACGACGGCCGCGGGAGCCGTTCTCGGGGTCGGCATGTCGACGCCGCGGTCCCAGCTGTCGGTCCTCGGGTCGTAGATCTGCACGAGGCTCTCCGCACGCGTACCACCGATCGAATAGACCTTGCCGCCGACGGCAACCACTCCGGCGTGGTGGGTCGGGTTCGGCAGCGGAGCTCCCTCGCTCCAGGAGTCGCCCTCCGGGTCGTAGATCAGAAGCTTCGCCTGGTTGGGAGTGAGAAAGCCTCCGACCGCGTAGAACAGGCCGTCGACGACGGCCACGCTGAACTCGGAGTTCGAGATCGGCATCGCACCGAGCAGAGTCCACGTACCGCCTTCGTCGGCGAGTGAACTCAGAATCTCTTGCTCGATCGTGGCGTGAAAGAGCGCGATGTCCACCGGCGGCAGCTTCGCCTGCGAACACGGCGATGCCGCTGTCGGCACGAGCGACATCGAAAAGAGGGCGACAGCGGTCGCCAGAGCGGCGGTTCTGGACAATTCTGACCTCCTCAGCCGGTACCGGACCGGCTTGGATACACGGGTCACTCTCGAGGTCGACTCAGCAAGGAGCACATCACGTGCCAGCTAGCGAGCCCGGCGCACGGCACTCAACCGCGCCGACTTCGATTCAGATCACTGGTTTCTTCAACCCTCTGGATCGACCAGGTCGATCCGATCGGGAAGGTTGGGCACCATGCAGAGAAACTCGAACGGCGCCTCGAGAACGTCATATGAATGCGCCTCACCGGCGGGGATATAGACCACGTCCTCGGCCCCGACCTCGAAGGTACGCTCGCCGATCGACACTCTCGCTCGCCCCTTGAGCACAAACTGCTCATGCTCCACCGTGTTGGTGTGACGAGGCATGCCGCCTCCCTCCCCCATGATGAAGCGGCGCATCGCGAAGTTGGGCGCCCCGTCACCCGCGTCGATCAGGACCTGGGTCTCGGTGGCGGAGCCCGCCGCAACTTCGCGACGCTCGATGTCGCGCGCTCGTTTGACGACCGCGTCGCTCAGCTCGAGCCGCTCTCTTGCTGCTCGATCCACAGCGCCAGCGTCTCGACCGCGTCCGGGCGGAGCTCGCCTGGGTTTTCGCGACGCTCCGCAACCCACGCCTTCATCGAAGCCATCAGCTTCGCGGCGTGCTCGGCGTTCCCCTCTGCCAGCTCGGCATAGGTGGTCGCAGCTTCCCGCAGGTAGTTCAAGGCCAAGAACGCCTCGCCCCTGCCGTAGATGCTGTCGACATTCTCGGGCGCCATCTTGAGCACCGCGTTGTAGACCTGGACCGCTTCCGCATGCTTGTCCACGGCGCGATAGGACTGTCCGAGCTCGGTGTAGGCCTCGAGCAGCTTCGGGTTCGTGCGGATCGCCTGGAGGTAGCTATCGATCGCATCCTGGTAGGCCTTCTCGATCTTGGCCATGGTCTTCTCGCGCTTGGACGCTGGAGTCTCGTCGAGCTTGGACTCCATCTTCTCGGCGCGTGCAAAGGACCGGTGACCGGCGTGGTAGTAGCTCATCGCCGCCTGGCTCACGTTGCCGAGCGAGGACTGGTCCATCAGGGTATCGAGCGTGCCTGGCTCTTCGTTTGGTGCCGGAGGCGCGCCACCCGGATCGGAATCTTGGGCGAGAGCCGCTCCCGGGGCGATAACGAGGACCGCGAGCAGCAGGGTCTGAGAGAGACGACTCAAATTCATGTTCGACATAACACTTCAAGATTAGCAAAGAGCGGGCCAAGGGGGCGTGAGGGGCACCCGAGAGCGCGTTCTGTGCCGACCTCCTGCGCCGTCGGCGAAGGAGTTGGCGTCTCGGTGACGCCGGCCAGCGGCAGCAGCGCTGTGGACGCCACCGGGTCCGAGGCCGCTTCGAGGTCACCGCACGGCGACTCGGCGTACACGACGCCGGGTCGAGGAAGACGCCGCTCACTGTCGCGCCCGACCGGTGTCCCTCGTTGAAACCAGCCCCCTCCATCCCCTTCTCGTCTGCGCATATTGGGTATTAAAGAAACGACCACTGCGCCCCTCACAAAACTCGGCCGGCACCAAGAACTCCGGTAAACCTTTCCAATAAAGCACTTACATGCCATAGCCGGCTCGCGATACGAGTGGCACTCGGCTTGCTCCTCCGGTTAGCTCGGAACGAGAGGAGTCGAATGGAACGACGAAGCTACCGTCAGTCGCGCAAGGGGTTCACCGCAGTCGAAATGCTGGTCGTAATCGCGATCGTCGGCATCCTGGCGGCGATGGGCGTACCGCTGCTGCAGAACATCATCCACCGGAGCAAGATGGAGGGGCTGCTCGGCAACAGCTCGACCATCATGCGTCGTGCACGCTCCGAGTCGATCAAGCAGAACGTAGACACGGTCGTCCGGTTCGACTTCGCGCTGCGGCGCGTCGAGGCGTTCGCAGATCGCGACGGTGCGACCACCGCCGATCCACCCGACGGGGTGTTCAACCCGGTCGTGGGCGAGCCGAACAAGACCACCGACTACTGGATCGGCAACTTCGACCTCCCCGGCGGCATCGAGTTCGTCGGGCCCGCGCTTCTCGACCCGATCGACGGCCTGACCACGGTCGACAACAACGGGACGGACGAAGAGGTCGCCATCTTCATCTCCGACGGCTCGATCACCGATATCGGTGCGGTCCGGTTGGGAGATGACCGCGGCAACTTCTTCGAGCTTCGCATCGCGCCCCAGGGGACCGCCCGCGTCCAGGTGCGCAAGTGGGACGACATCGCGGGTGAGTGGTTCGAGAAGAACGAGGAAGGCCACAGCTGGAGCTGGATGTAGGTATGGAGGCGCGTATGAGAATCAGAGTCCAACGTTCCGCACGACCGCGCCGCTCGCAGGAGGGCGGCTTCTCCATCATCGAAGTCCTCGTCGGCTTCTTCATCCTGCTTCTGGTCCTGATCGGGCTCCTTCCGATGTTCACCCGATCCGTCGTCCAGAACATTGCGGGCCGGGAGGCGACGGTGGTCACCAACCACGGCGGCACCCAGCTCGAGTCCCTCCAGCAGGTGACCTTCAACAACTGGGAGGTCGAGGTCACGGCCGGCACCGTGCGCCAGACCGTCGACTACTGGGCGCAGGGGCTCCAGGACAAGCTCGGCGACGAAACCTGGACCGATGACCCGGGCACCGAAGTCGCCAGCTGGGAGCGCACCACCGAGGTCCGTCAGTTCAGCATCAACGGCGTGGTCGACACCGACCTCGACGGCGTGCTGGACGGCCTCGTCGGCATCGAAGACGACGACTACGACGGCTACTTCGACAACCCCCTCCAGGCCGGCACCACGCCGAACGCAATCCATTTGAAGGAGGTTCGCGTGCTCATCGAGAGCCAGCGAAACGCCTTCGGCGCCGGCGGTCCGACCCGACTCGAGCTCCGCAGCCTGAAGGCATTCTGATGAGAGAGCGAAACGTGCGTCCACTCGTCCACCGAACCGCAAGGCTTCGCGCCCGCGGCTTCACCCTGCTCGAGCTCCTGGTCGTGGTCACGCTGGCCGTGATGTTGATGCTCGGACTGCTCCAGATCTTCGAGCGCAACACCACCCTCGCCAAGACGCAGACGCAGGTCGCCGACATGCAACAGGGCTTGCGTACGAGCCAGAACCTGATGACCCGAATGATCCGCATGGCGGGTCGTGGAGGACTTCCGGCAATGATCAACGATGGTGGAGTCCGCAAGACACCCGCCCTCGACGTGATCGACAACATCGGCGATGGCGGCGGCTCGCTGGAGGTCGTTCCCGGGCTCGCAGACGGGCCGGAGGCGGTCGCCGGTACCGACGTCCTGACCGTACGCGGCGTCTTCACGAGCTCGGTCTTCCAGGTCAACACCGTGGGCGGTGCGCTCACGCTCTTCGATGCCGGCGGCATCCCGACCGACGACGCCTCGACCGCGGCGTCGGGCACGATCGTCGTCGCCACCCCCAGCCCGACCGGTCGTCCCCAGGGGCTCGACGACCTCGTCGACGCCATCAACCTGGGACTGCCCGAAGCGCTGATCCTGGTCAGCTCGGTCGACGAGACCATCTACGGCGTGGTCGAGCTGAACCCCGGCTCGAGCATCGCTGGGGCCAATCAGGTGACGCTGGCGTTCAATGTTGCCGGCGGCACTCACCCCGAGTACCGAGACCTGTACCAGTCCGGCACCCTGGCCGACCCGGCGCTCCCAACCAACCTGACGGCGGTCGCCTGGGTGGGCGTGCTCGAGGAGTACCGGTTCTACGTCCGTGACGACGATCCGGACCCGGACGAGGTCGATCCGATCTTCTCCATGGCGCGCATGTTCCCGGGTACCGAAACGCCGCACGGCGGCGACGCGAGCGCAGCGCTCGACATCGCCGAGAACGTGCGCGAGTTCCAGGTTGCACTCGGCTTCGACACCAACCTGGGGGACGCCCTGACCGACCTCAACGGTGACGGCACGACCGACGAAGACGATCTGATCCTCACGGAAAGCGCCACCGGTGAGGACGACGACTGGCTGTTCAACGGCGACGCCGACGATCCGACGGAGTCGCCCTGGGTTCCCCCCTGGGACGACGACGAAGGGACCCCCGGCATTCCGCCCCAGCCGGAGATCTACTACGTCCGCATCAACACTCTGGCGCGCGTCCAGTCACCGATCCTGCGCTACCGCGCGCCGCTCATCCCCCTCATCGAGAACGCGGTGGTCGCACCGCTGAACACCGACGAAGAGCGCCTTCATCGGCGCCAACTGATGCAGACGATCGTCGACCTGAGGAACATCTCATGAGAACTCACCGCAGAGAGCTCCGATCCGAGAGCGGCAGCGTCTACCTGCTGGCCATCCTCGTCCTACTGATCCTGACCATCGTCGGCCTCGCGGCAACGCTCAGCACCCAGACCGAGGCGCAGATCGGCGAGAACGACCGTGTCCTGCGGCGCAGCTTCTACTCCGCTAACGCCGGCATCGCGATCTCCACGGCCAAGGCGCTGGTGGTCCCCGACCTTCGTTCGATGCGCCTCGACCTCACCGAGGAGAGCGAGGACCCCGCTTTGCACATCCGGAACCGGCTGGAGATGACTCCGTTCACGCCGGTCCAAGACGGCCCCTGCAACCTCTGTCAGGTGAACCAGGACTCGCCGTTCTTCAAGATCAACCATGCCGTCGCGGCGACGTCCACCCGCATCGGTTGGATAGGTGACCCCGACGATCCGCCGGATCAGCCGATTCCGCTCGCTCAGGAACGGCTCAGCGTGATGGTGGCGTTCCAGCCCTGGCGGATGGAGACGCTCACCGCCGTCGACGCCCTGACCGACAACTCTGGCGGCATTCAGGAGGGATTCTGATGATCAACCTCCATCGCTCGACAGCACTGCGCACCGCGGCGCTGCTCCTTCTACTACTGACGATGATCGCTCTGCCGGCGTCCGCCGACGACCGCGATCTGGTCCGCGAGGGCGGCCGGGTGCCCTACCTGATGGTGCTCTTCGACGTCTCCGGCTCGATGAACTGGCAGCCGGGAGGCGACGGCTTCGCGCCGGCCTACGGCGACGACCCGAACAGCAAGTTCTACCAGGCGAAGTCGGCACTCTACCGAGTGGTGAGCGACCCTGAGCTCGACGACATCTTCTGGGGCTTCGCCACCTACAACCAGGACGAGGTGCGCGCCTATCGGAAGCACTGGATCTACACCCCGAGCACGAGTCTCAACTGGGTGAACGACGACCGTCTCCCCTATCCGGCGCCGGGCGTCGCCAAGCACTTCGGCGACAGCTGCATGGACGACAACGACGGCAACACCGACTGCGACCTCGACGGCAACGACCAGCTGGGGACGTGCGGCGGTGCTCGCGACGTCGACAACGCCGAAGACTTCGGTGAGATCGTCACCTTCCCGATCACTGGCGACACCGGCGCGAACACCACAGAAGAGTGGGTCCGCCACAACGGCCGTCGCTTCTACGTCACTTACAACATCGCGGGCGGAGCGCTCGGCGACGAGACGATCGACGTACGGGTTCAGCTCCGCGAGGCGCGCAACGATTGCGCGATCTGGCTCACCAACACCGAGTCTCAGACGATTCAGTTCGAGCGCCTCTACACCCAGGATCTTCAGGGACGCAATCTGCCGGGCGGCAACCAGATGCTCTACTGGCAGATCGACGATTCGACCGACTCCGCGGGCAACCCCAACGGATTTTTCTCGCCCGACGACACCCGCGCTGCGAACACCTGCGAAGGCTGGGACCCGAACGACGACGCTGCGGCCGACGACACCGCGGGCGTGAATCTCAAGTACCCGCGGACCAGTGATCCCGACAGCCGCCACTCCTGGGTCATGGATCGCGGCGACGTCATTCCGCTCGACTGGGAAAGCGAAGAGGTCTGGGGAGTCTCGAACAAGGACACGATCCTCCAGCGACTCGCACCCAACTACGACCCCAACGACCCGTCGATCGTGCCGGACTTCCGGGTTGCGTCCTACTTCCAGGACAACCCGAACACGCTCTTCAACGGCCGGCTCGAACTCGACCCGCTGTATGTCAACACGCCACCGTTGCTCCCCAACGGCGCCACCCCGATCGGCAACTCGATGCGGGACTTCATGGACTTCTACGACACCTGGGAAGGTGTCGCGACGGGTCCCGACGGCGATGAGAACTTCGGCTGCCGCTCGGTCAACCTCCTGATCATCACCGATGGTGACGAGACCTGCTACGGAGGCACCCAGACCGGAACGACCGACGGCGGCGGCGACGCCAACCCGTGCTGGATCGCGGACCGACTGCTTACCGAGAGCAACCGCGACATCAAGACCTACGTCATCGGCTTCGGCCTCCAGGGCCAGGCCACCAACTTCCTCGACTGCATCGCCGAGAACGGCGGTACCGACGAGATCGACACCGACGGCGATGGCGTTCCGGACATCACCGGCCCAATTCTCCCCGGCAACGAGGACGAGCTCGTCGACGCACTCAAGTCGGTCATCCAGTCGATTCGCGCTCAGGAGCGCTCATTTGCGGCCGCAGCGGTTCCGCAGGGACAGGCGACCGTTCAGGACAAGGCCTACCTCACCAGCTTCCTGCCACTCGAATCCGAGTCGATCTGGCCGGGCCGGCTCGACGCCTACCTCCGACCGATCCCGCTCAAGGACGCTCAGATCGAGCTCCCTGACGGCACCACCGTCACCCGCCAGGTCCCCGACCCGGACCAGGAGTGCTCGACCGGCGACGACTCCTCGTGTCATCTCTGGAACGCGGGTGAAGAGATCCTGGAACAGGCAGCCTCCGATGCCGACATCGCACTCGGTGACTACAACCTCGGTAACGGTGAGAGACGGCGCCGCGTCTACTGGGGTCGAGACCGAGGCGACGTTCCGCTCCAGCGGCGCAACTTCAAGCGACCCGGCGGTGACGGCACCTGGCGAGATCTCCTGATCGCAATGGACATCTGCCCAGAGGGCTCGGGCTCGTCGAGCTCCTGTGTCCAGGACCTCGACAACCGCGACGAAGCCAACGAGACGCTCGACTTCTTCCACGAGGTCAAGAACGCCGTCGACCCGAGAACCTCCGATCCGATCGACTACCTACTCGGCGATATCTTCCACTCCGACCCGGCGGTGATCGGTAACCCCGACACCTTCCGCTATTGGGTTGCTGACGTGGCAGGCAGCGGCGCGCTACCGCTCGAAGACATGTGCACGGTGTCACCCACCGGCTACCGCTGCTTCTTCGCCAAGCAGCAGTTCCGGCGCAAGATGCTGTTCACCGGCTCGAACGACGGTCAGCTGCACGCCTTCGACGCCGGCATCTTCCGCGGCACCTGCGAGAGCAGCCCCTCCGGTCAGCAGTTTGTCGCGGGAGAGTTCGACGACGGCACCGGCAGGGAGATCTTCTCGTTCGTGCCGAAGAGCGCGATGCCCGACCTGGTCTCGCTCAAAGACGGGCTCGACCATCAGTTCACGGTCGACGGCCGCGTCTCCTCAGGTGACATCTTCATCGACCCGTCACACGGCGGCACTCCGGACGAAGACGAGCGTGAGTGGCGCAGCATCATCATGACGGGCCTGCGCGAGGGCGGCAAAGGCTACTTCGCGCTCGACATCACACAGCCCGACGACCTCGACGAGTGCGGCGGCCTGCCGGTGCTTCCGAAACCGAGATCGGGCAGCCTCGAGTACGTGCCCTCCTGTGTCAGTGGCACTTGCGACGACACCCTGACCTTCCCGAGCGCGCTCTTCGAGTTCACCGACCGGGACGACTGCGGTGAGGACGGCAGTGGCGATCCGTTGGAGCTGGCTGACGGCCAGTGCGATTCCGACGAGAACGGCCTCGCCGACCTGGGTGATGCGTGGTCACGGCCTGTGATCACCCGCATCCAGGTGTCCGAAGATGTCGGCGGGACCCTCGAAACGGTGGACAAGTACGTCGCCATCTTCGGCGGCGGCTCCGATCCCGAGCGCAAGAGCGCCGAAGAGGCGGAGGGCAACCACATCTTCATGATCGATCTCGAGACCGGCAAGGCGATCTTCAAGCGCCGGGTTCCCGACGCAGAGGGCGTTCCTTCGGGCTCGGTCGCCTCCGATCTGGCTGCGGTCGACCTCGACCAGGACGGCTACACCGACACCGTCTACTTCGGAACCGTCGGCGGCTTCCTCTACAAGATGGACATTCGCTCACCGGCCGAGCTCGAGAGCGTGCCGAGCGCCGGCCTCAAGGTCACCGACTCAGCTTGGGATCCGTTCCCCGTCTTCGACACCGGCGGCCGTTCGATCTACTTCGAGCCGGCTGTGGTCTTCGTCGCCGAGCTCGGTCAGTACGCGGTTTCGTTTGGTACCGGAGACCGCGAGGACCTGTGGAGTGAGACCCTCCAGGAAGGTCGGGTCTACATGCTGCTCGATCGCAACTTCTCCGAGGCCGACGTGACCAGTGGCCTGCTGCCCAAGGACGAATCGTCGTACCAGGAGATCACCCTGGGCACTACCAACACGACGACCGACTACCTGCAGCAGGCGCCCTACGGTTGGTACATCCGTCTCGACGAAGACGAGCGTGTGATCACGCGTTCCTTCTCGCTGGCGGGCATCACCGTCATCTCCTCCTTCCAACCGCTCGAAGAGTCCTCGGACGGCGGCATCTGCCGTCGCTACGGCAACAGTCGGGTGACCGTGGTCACCACGACCAGCGGCAACGCGCTGCTCGAGTCCGGCGACCGCTTCTTCCTGGTACCGGCCGGGTTCCTCTCGACACCGTTCGCAGAGGTCGGCCAAACCAAGAACCCTGACGGCGGCGGCTCGAACTCGGACGATCTACCCGACAACCTCGAGAACGTGATCGACGAGATCAAGAAGCTCTTCCCGAGCAACTGCCGCTTCGCCAACTACACGATCAACATCAAGGCGGTCCGCGACGACACAGGCATCGAGTTCCTCGCCGCGGTACCGGTCTGTACGTTCGAGAC
Organism: Candidatus Multivoradales bacterium; assembly: GCA_965212505.1. GTDB lineage: Bacteria > Acidobacteriota > Thermoanaerobaculia > Multivoradales > JAHEKO01 > JAHEKO01. The sequence continues at coordinate 725,033 of OZ243123.1, read as the reverse complement.
CAACTGGAGGGACTATTGATGCGACACACCGTCCCGTTTGTCCTCGCCCTCGTCCTGACGGTCACCGGCTCGGCCTCCGCCGCCTGGCTGGTGACTCATGACGGCGAACTGATCGAAACGTCCGGCGACTGGAAGGTCGACGGACGCGTCATCCTGTTCACACCGATCGAGGGCCAGCTCAGCTCGATTCGAGCCTCCGAGGTCGACATCGAGGCGAGCCGTGCTCGAAGCCAACGACAGGAGGAAGAGGCGATCCCCGAGTCGACACCCAGCAGTCTGCGAACCGTGCTCGTGCTCACGGACGACGATGTCGGCCACGTGCGGCCGTTGTCGGAGGCCGCCAAAGCCGCCACCCAGAGCCCGTCGACCGACGAAGACGGGTCGGAAGTGGGTGACGCCGAGGGGGACGACACGGCTCCCACCGCCAGCGTGATCGAGGTGGTCAACTGGAACGAGCGGGTCGACGTCGAGAAGAACCAGCTCGAAGTCTTCGGCTCGGTCACCAATAGCGGTGCGGGTGTGGCGACCCGTACGCGGCTCGAAGTGCGGCTTCTCGACCGCTCGGGAGAGCTCCTCGAGCGCCGCCGCGCCACCCTCGGAGAGGCGGTGCTCCGCCCCGGAGCCGTGGTGCCGTTCTCGGCCAGTTTCCCGGGAAGTCCCGGCTTCGCGACGGTCGAGTTCGACATCCGCAGCCGAGGTTTCCAGGTGCGAGAACCGATCGACGCAACCCCTGCGGGGTTGCCGGTCGACGATGGGTCGGACTAGACCGCGCGCCTACTTGTTGAAGAGCTTCAGAATCGTCAGAAACGCGGTGACGCCGTCGTCGGGCCCGGCGACGGCGACACCGACGTCCAGGTTGATCACCGTCTGCCACGGTCCCACGACGGTGCCGGCGACGCCGACCCCGGCCAGCAGTTCCTGGTCGAGGCCACTCTCGGCATCGGTCGCCCATGCGGCGTCGCCCACTAGATTCAAGCGGAAGAGCGAAGCGACGTCGAAGCCGTAGGTCAGATGGGCCGCGAACACCTCCTCGGCCCTGACCTTGTCGCTCTGGTAGCCCCGCACCGTGGTGTCGCTGAAGACGCCGAACTCGTACTTGCTGAAGCGATCGAGCCTGCTGCCGTCTAGATACTCGACCTCGGCCCCGAACTTGAAGAAGTTCGGCAGATGCCAGGTCTTGCCCAGGCTCGCACCCCAGCGCATGTAGGTGTCGGTCTCCGGGTCGAAGTCGTCGAGATTCTCCGGTAGGCCCCACGCCTCCCAATCGCTGCGCACGTGGTACGTGCCGCCCAACCGGAAGCGATAGCCGTTCCGGTTGTAGCGCCCGCGGATGCTGAACCCGTGGTTGAAGTGATTTTCGGGCAGGACGAACGACTCGTCGGTCTCGTCGGCGGTGTCGAACCGGTTCCACTCCAGCTCGTACTCGAAGTCCAGCTTGAAGAAGTTGCCGATCGGGCGGCCGATCTTGAGGTCGAGACTCGGCGTGAGGGTCTCGATGTCCTCCGCCTCGACCTCCACTCCGTCACGGAAGACAGAATCGGTCCCGGCGAACGCGATCGCAAACGCGTCGAAGCCGAGATCGAACTTGCTGCCCCGGAAGCTCGGATCGGTCACGGCGACGGTGAGGAGCGGGCCGGCAAAGAAGACGTTCGCCTGGGTTCCGGTACCCCGCCAGTCGAACCACAGCCAGTTGATTCCCGCGAGCGGCACCGGGAAGTCGAGCGACTCGTCGTAGAGCGCCCCCGCCAAGAGGAAACGACGACTGGTGTCGATCTCCTCTTTGACGATCCGTTCGCCGGTCTCCTCGTCGAGCTCGAGGAAGCGGAAGCCCTCGTCGGTATCTCGCACCATGGTGACGTCGGAGTTGAGCACCGCCTCGCGTCGCTGCTCGAAATCGTCGTCGTTGACACGGACCTCTGTCAGGAGGATCTCGCGCTCGACGATGGTCGTGGTGCTCAGAATCGACCAAATCTGTTGACCGACGAGTCGAAGGGGAAGGTAGTAGCTGGTCGGGCTCCAGGCCGTCGGCTGCCCACTCGTGTCCACCGGAGAGAACTGCACGGTCTCCTCGTTCGAGAGCACGTCACCCTCGAGGCCGAGTTGCACGGCGCGCGTCTGCACCCGCGCGTAGAGCTCTCGATCCACCCAGAGCGTGCCCTGGTGGAACGTCTGCCCCTCCTCGATCGCGACCGCCGGCTCGAAGTCGACCACCCAGCAGTCGCGCCCCTGAGCGGTTCCCGTTCCGCGAAGCCGGTAGCGATAGTCGCGAGTGAAGTTGATCTCCACGGGTAGCGACGCGGCCCGCTCCGGCTGCAGAAGCGGAATCTCGGGAATTGTCTTGTTGCGCCACTTGACGCCGTTCACCAGAAACTCGCGCCAGGCCCAATCGTAGCTCTCGCCCTGACGCTCGAAGTAGTCCCCGCGGAAGGTCGTCTCCACCGAGCCCGCGCCAGTGCCCACCTGGAACCTCAGGTGGGTAGTGTTGATCGCTTCGAAATGGCGCAATCGGCGCGCCTGTGCGTCCTCGAAGGCCTGGAGGCGCCGCAAAATCTCCTCGACCGGCATCTGACGCGTGTCGGCGACGGTGACCGTCTCCTCGACGCCCGCGACGCCTTCAAGCTCGGCGGCGCTCATGCGCTCGAGGCTCATCAAGACAACCGTCTCCGGCGACTCGACTTCCACTTCGAAGCCGGTCGAAGTCCGCAGGCCGTAGAGGGGAAGCGGCGTGCCGCTATCGATGTCGATGAGTGCGGGATTGTGGAGCTGCGGGTCCGGGAACTCGAGACGTACCGAACTCGCTCCGGGCGCCGCGGCGATCACGACCCGGAGAGACAGATCTTCGCCGCGCACGAAGCTCCACGACTCCGCAGCGCCGGTCGGAGCCGAATACGGATCGACCGACAGGTCGCCCTGAAAGTCGGTCGCCAGGCGCCGAAACGGCGCCAGCCACGCCGTCGTGGCGGCAGGAATCTCGAACAGCGAAACCGGCACGCCGCCGCCGGCCAGGCGGCTGGCCCCCGCGAGAACTCCCGCCGGATCGTCCGGAGTGGCGTTTGCCGCCGCGCCCACTCGGATTCCCGGATCGAGCGTCTGGAGAAGGGTTGCAGCCTCGGAGAGCCGGTCCGGCGACAGCTCCGGGAGCGTCGCGCCGTCGAGGTACGCGGCCACCTCCTCGGCGAAGAGGGCCTCGAGGAAGTCGGCCTCCGCGGTCGGCAGGTGCACATAGGCCTGGGCGTCCGGCTGACCGCCGGTCACCGCGACCGCGGCCCGCTTGATCAGGAAAGCCAGCTCCGCAGCACCAGCAGTACCGGCCTCACTCCAACTCAGCTCGAAGTGGGTACTCGGGTCGGCACCGGTGGAGAGTGTCGCGAGCGCCCGCAGCTCAGCCTCGAGCGCCTCGATGTTCGACAGCAGCGGCGCCGGCGAGCGGAATTCGAAATCGATCCACGGGATCGCACCCGCAGCCGCCACCGCTTTCAGGCTCTCGGTTCCGGCTGCCGCCGTCGCGGGTCGCCATTTCACAAAGAGCACCTCGTCTTCGGAGAGCGGCTCGGCGGCAATCAGTTCAGCGACGGCCAGCGGCTCGTCGGTAACAACTCCGGAACACGGCAGGCAGGCGGGGGGGCTCGCCAGGGTCGGCATCGCCAGAACGCCCATCAGGAGCACGAACAGGGGGAATGCGGGTCGGGTCATCGTCATCTCTCGTCGGCCAACGGCCTCGTCAGGTAGTCCTTGCAGCATGGGTTTCGAGCGCCCGTTGTGCCAGCTGTCGATCTCGGGGGTAGGTCAGAAGGGAGTTCGCCTCAGAGGCGGTGAGCCAGCGAACGTGGTCGACCTCGGCGTCGGGGACGCGTGCCTCGGCATCACCGCTCTCGGGCGCCATCAACCAGTAGCGAACCTCTTTGAGGCGACCGCTCGCGTCGCGATAGCTGGCGGGCGGCAGCTCTTCGAGCCGCCGACAGGCGAGCGCGGTCTCTTCGAGCACTTCGCGAACGGCAGCTTCCTCCGAGCTCTCGCCCGGGTCGAGCTTGCCCTTCGGGAAACTCCAGTCGTCGTACTTGGGGCGGTGCACCAAGAGCATTTGGACCGTGCCGTCCTGCTCGCGCAGAACGACTCCGCCCGCTGCCCGCACCTCGATCGCGCTCATCCGTCTCCAGGTCCTCTCGACGCCCTCCGGCGATGCCTATGCGGCTTGCACGCTAGGTGCCAGCGCGACGGAAACAGCTAGCGCGGCACGAAGTCGACGACCAACGGGAGGTGGTCTGACATCTCGAGGGTGTCGGAGCTCTGGAGGCCGGCCGCATCGAGAGCGTCTTCGGGCATCCCTTCGGTGTCGGGCACGAAGCTCCTCACGAGCTCCAGCGCGTCGCCGGTGTAGAACACGTAGTCCAGCTTGCCGGGCGCAAAGTCTGAGGTATCTCTGCGCCAGGTGTGAACGAGACGTCGGTGCGTGTGCCGAAGCGGCGCCTCCCGGAGGGCGCCTTCGTCGCGCCCCGGGGCGAAGTCGGGGCCTCGCGACGGATCGTTGAAGGTGCCCTCGCGGAGGGTCAGATACTGCCGCTGATAGCCGACCAGGTTCATGTCACCCAGGAGCACCATTGGTGCCTGCGGGTCGATACTGAAGGGCCCCGTCCCCTCGAGCAGCTCGCGCCAGGTCTCCATCAGATGGTCGACCTCGTCGTCGCGCCCCGCGTCATTGTCGCAACAGGGCGGATGGATGTTGAACAACACGAGCTCACCGCCGCCGAGACGATTCGGGAGCTCGATCCGGCTCACTTGGTTGGCGTCGACCGCCGCCGAGACGGTCATCGGGAAGGAGCTGACCGTGTGGATGTCGTCGACCTGGCTGGCCGTCCAAGAGCGGCCTCCCGAGAGCGGCAGGATCTCTTCGACAAACTCGACCGTCCGCGCAGCGCTCCACTCGCGCAGCTCCTGGAAACAGACGACGTCCGGCTGGATGGCCTGAAGGAACCGCGTGTATACCTCGGGGACAACCCCGACACGTGCATCTTCGACGTTGATGCTGACGATCCGGAGCGAGTCCCCTTCGGGGCGCTCGAGTGCAATCGGTTCCGGCGGCGCCGGAGGTTTCTTACCCAGCTTGTAGACCAGAACCCCGGAATCTGGAAGACGATCACCCCCGTTGCCCTCCTCTTCGAGGAGGAGCCGCAACTTGCGACGTTTTGGGGCGCGGCGTCTCGCGCTCTCCTCGACCACGGGCAGCTGGACCCTGATCTCGAAAGCGTCCGCAGAATAGGTCGGCAGCGTCTGAATCGGACCGGCGCCGGGCACCTCGACCGAGGCGAGGCCGGCCTCGTCGTACCGAATGACCTGGCGCTCCCCGAAGCGGATCTCCAGGTCGACGCCGAGCGAGCCGACCGGGAGACCGGTCTTCCTCTTCTTGTCGAGGTCGATGTAGAGCCGGAGCAGATTGCCGATCGCTCCGGTCGGTGCATTCTGTAAAAGGGTCTCTCGCCCGACCTCCAAGCGGAGGAAGAGCGCCTCTCCGTCGTCAGCCAGCCAGAGGCGCTCGAGATCGAGCCCCCCTTCCGCTCCATCCCCTGTCGGATCGACCACTCGGGGGCGCCGCTTGCCCCACTCGTCGAACTGCCCATCGGCGGTCACGGCGAGGCTCTTGGCTTCGACGACGCCTCCCGCCAGCCATACGGGCAGGATGAGCAGCACGAGCCAGCGGGTGGCGGTAGTCATCGCTAGATGGGCGGCGTGGTCGAGATCATGCCGGCGATTGTTGCGGTCAGCCACGAGGCCAGCGCCCCACCGAGCATCGCCTTGAGTCCAACCGACGCCAGATCGGAGCGGCGTTCGGGCGCGAGCGCGCTGAGCCCGCCGATCTGAATGCCGATCGACGAGAAATTGGCAAAGCCGCAGAGAGCGTACGTCGAGATGATGATCGAACGCTCACTAAGCTCGTTGGCCTGAATCAGATTGCCGAGGGTGCCGTAGGAGACAAACTCGTTGAGGGACAGCTTCACGCCCAGCAGATTCCCGACCTTCCCCGCGTCCGCCCAGGGGACTCCGAGAAGCCAGGCCAGCGGGCTCAGAAGCGTGCCGAAGAGCGTCTGCAACGAGCCCGGGAAGATACCCGTGAATTCGCTTTCGACCGGCGACATGCCGCCTGCCGAGTAGGTCTTCACCGCACCGAAACCTCGATCGGCGAAGAGACTCGGCAGAAGGCGACCGTCGATGATCGAATCCAGGAAGTTGAGCACCACGTCGAGCACCGCGATCAGCGCGATGAAGCCGAGCAGCATGGCGCCCACGTTCACCGCCAGTTTGAGACCGTCGGTGATGCCGTTGGCCGCCGCCTCGATCACGTTCCCGCCACTGTCGATGTCCGGCAGTTCGACGTCCCCCGCGGTCTGCGAGTGTTCGAGCTCCGGATAGATGATCTTGCCGATCACCAGCGCGGCCGGCGCCGACATGACGGTTGCCGCCACCAGGTGCCCCGCAGGCACCCCCATGGCGATGTAGCCGGCAAGGACGCCTCCAGCGATGGTCGCAAAACCGCCCACCATGATGGTCAGTAGCTCGCTGCGGGTCATTCCCATCAGGAACGGCCGAATCAAGAGCGGCGCTTCGGTCTGACCGACGAAGATGTTCGCGCTGCACGAGAGCGTCTCGGCACCGCTGGTGCCGATCGTCCAGCGCATGAAGCGGCTGACGGCCTGAATCACTTTCTGCATCACGCCGAGGTAGTAGAGCACCGCCATAAAACCGCCGAAGAAGACGATCGTCGGCAACACCTTGAAGGCGAACTGAATCCCGAAGCCCGGCCAGCCCGAGCCCGGCCCGAAGTGGCTCGGGTCGGCGAGGTTGCCGAACAGGAACCGAGCGCCGTAGTCCGAGAGGTTGAGGAAGGACCCGACGCGGCTGCTGAAGGCCTCGAAGATCTGACGCCCCGGCATCTCCCGAGAGATCAGGATCGCGATGCCGAGGGTGACGAAGAGAGACGCCGCCCACTTCTGGAGGTGTGCTGGCAGCGAAACCCAACCGCGAACGACCAGGAAGACACCCAGGACAGCGAGAAGATAGAGATCGACCGGAGCCGGCAGGAAACTCAGCACAAAACCGGCCGCGAGCGCGCCGGCGCCGGCGATCGCCATGCGCGGCAGGCTCCGGCCCCCTTCGGCCGACTCGTCGCGCAGGATGTAGCTGACCAGTAGCAGGCCGAGCAGGACCATGCCGACGTACGTCCACACGTCCTCTCTGAGAATGATGAGGGCAAGAGTCAGCTGCAGCCCGAGGCCCCAGAAGACCGGCCGCAGGCGCACCTGACGTTTGTGGTACGAGAGAAGCCACGCGAGGCCCAGCAGGGCCAACAGACCAAGCAAACTGGCGAAATTCATTCGGTTGCACATCCTACCCTAGCCCCTCCCACAGCCCGCCAGCTGGGCTAGAATCCGCGCATGGCGAGAGAACTCCTCGATCTCATGGCTGCGTGGGACGGCATCGGCGTCGTCTGTCGGCACGACAAGCCGACCGGCACCTGGATCTTTGTCTGTTTACACAACGACAAGCTCGGCGCGCCCACCGGCGGTAGCCGCATGAAGGTCTACCCCGAGCTGCGCGATGCGCTCGAAGACGGCATGCGTCTCTCCGAGGGGATGACCTACAAATGGGCCGGAGTCGGCATCAACGCCGGCGGCGGCAAGTGCGTGCTGGCGCTCGAACGACCACTCGAGGGCGAAGAGCGGGCTGGCCTCTTGGCGCGCTACGGCGAGTTGATTCAGTCGCTCGGAGGCCGCTTCAGAACCGGCGAGGATCTCGGCATAACAACCGACGACATGAAGATCGTGGGCCGGAGCACCGACTACGTACAGGGCTTCCGCGACGGCGAGAAGATCAATCCGAGCCCGTTCACCGCCAAGGGTGTGTACAACGGCATTCGCGCGGCCCTCGGCGCGGTCTACGACAGCGACTCGCCAAACGGCCGTTCGATTCTCGTTCAAGGTGTCGGCAACGTCGGCGCGAGCCTGGCCCGGCTACTGGCCGAGGACGGGGCGCGCATTCTCGTCAACGACCTCGATGAGACCCGAGCTGCGGCTCTGGCCGACGAGCTCGGCGGCGAGGCGGTCGGCGACGACACCCTCTTCTCCACCGAGTGTGACGTCTACGCCCCGTGCGCGATCGGCGCCACGCTCAACCAGACGACGATCCCCCAGCTCGCCTGCAAGATCGTCGCGGGCTCGGCCAACAACCAGCTCGCCAAGGGAGGCGACGGCGCCCGGTTGCTCGAGCGAGGCATCGTCTACGCACCCGACTACATCATCAACGCCGGTGGGGCGTTGTCGTTTGCCCTCCTGGAGCAGGGCGTCACAGCCGACGCCGACCTCCTCGACCGTATGGGCACCATCGGCGAGACCGTCGGCGAGATCGTGAGCGAATCTCTACGCGACGGCAGTCAGCCGGTCGATGTGGCGCGACGCCGCGTCGATCGGGTTCTCTCGGACTGAGCGCGGACGTTTCAGGTCAAAGCGTCGCCGCTCAGGCTTGCGGGACGTCTGTCGCCTAGGCGGTTTCGCGCAGCTTGGCCAACATCGCCTCGGCCGAGCTCACGGTCACACCCTTGCCGGGCTCGACTTCGAGCATCGACACGACGCCGTCGTCGACCAGGACGGCGTAACGCTGCGAGCGCACTCCGAGACCGACGGCACGCAGGTCGAGGTCCAGCCCCATCGCCGCCGTCAGCTCGCCGCTGCCGTCGGCGAGCAGCTGAATATCGTCGCCGACGCCTCGATCGCGACCCCAGGCGCCCATCACAAAGGCGTCGTTGACGGCGACGCAGGCGATCGCGTCGACCCCTGCCTCCAGAAGGTCGGTGGATCTCGTCTGATATCCCGGAAGGTGCTCGTCGGAACAGGCGGGCGTGAACGCGCCGGGCACGGCGAACAACAGGACTCGCTTCCCGGCACAAAGCTCCCGGGTGGGCACCGGGCGTACACCCTCGCCGGTCATCCGGTAGAGCGTCGCCTCGGGGATCTGGTCTCCAACTCCGATCGTCATGCCGCCGAGGATACCGTGCTAGTCTGACGCCGCGCGATAGCGCACTCAAGAACAGAATATGCCGCAAAGATTCCCGCAGGAGGCCGTCTTGAGAGACGGCCGCAAGGTACTCATCCGCCCCTTCCAGGAGTCCGATACCGAGGCGCTCTGGACGTTCTTCCAGGAGCTCCCGGTCGAGGTGCGCCGTTTCGCTTGGCACAACCTCGACGATCGGGCACTGATCGAGTCGTGGGGCCGCAACATCGACTACTCCGCCAATCTGCCACTCCTCGCCTTCGACGACCAAAGGGTTGTCGCCGACGCCACCCTCAAGCGCCGCCACGGCGGTCCGCTTCGTCTGGTGGGGCGTCTCGCCTGGCTACTCGATCCAGAGTACCGGGGACAGGGCCTGGGAACCCTGCTGATCAACAACTTCATTCGCATCGGTCGGGCCTACGGCCTACGCCACCTGACCTGCATGTTGATCTCGGACCTCGAAGCCGACGCTGTCGCGACCCTCAGCGGCCTGGGCTTTCAAGAGATTCCGGTACCGAGCTACGGCAGCGACCCGGACGGCAACCCGCACGACATGTCGAAGCTGGTTCTCCAGCTCTAGACGTCGAGAGTTTCGGTTTCCGTCCTGACGCCGGGGTGGCCAGACGGCCGCTCGCCTCGGGTTGTCGGTCCGCAACGCCGACAACCGACCTCGAGGTCGGGTACCCGGTGACCGGCGAGGGTGAGAGGGGGGATCCAAGCGAGGGCGCGTCCCTCTCTCCTAGGGAGAGAGAGGGAGCTCGGGTACTGGGCGGGCGGCCAGGGTGAGAGGGGAGATCCAACTAGTAGGGCAGGTCTTCTTCCTCGAACCCGAAGTGGTGCCCGAGCTCATGCACCACCGTGTCGCGAATCTCCTGGATCGCCTGACGCCGCGTCTCGGTTGCGCGGCAGATCGGGCCGCGGTAGATCACGATCCGATCCGGCAACGCAGAATACGAAGCGGGATCACGTTCCGGTAGAGGCACACCCTGGTAGAGACCCAAGAGGTCGTCGTACTCGGGGTCCATGCCCATCTCCAGGAGCAGTTCGCGCTCCGGCTCGTCTTCGACCACAATCGCGACGTTCTCGGTGGCCCGAGCGAACTCCTCCGGGAGCTCGTCGATCGCCCGAGCCACGAGCCGCTCGAAATCGTCGCGGCGGATCCTCACTCCGGTATTAGCCCAGACCGACCGCGGCCAGCATCCGCGCACCGAACGGCATCAGGCTCAGGAAGACGAGGAAGATCAGTATCGGGCATATGAAGCGGATGAAAATGCCCCACACGTTCACCGCCGTGTCGCTCATCGCACCGTTCTCCTGAAGCTCGTCACCAGCCTTCCGGAAGCCCCAGACCCAACCGGCGAAGACACAGATCAGAAGCGCACCGACTGCGAGCGACAGATTGCCCCAGATCAGATCCATGACTCCCAGGTAGCCGGTGGTGCCCATCAGACTGATCGACTGCAGCGCAGGCGTCGACGGCTCGAGAGCCGCCGGCAGGCCGAGCGCAAACGCGAAGCCACCGATGACCCAGACCGACTTCTTCCGCGACCAGCTCTTCTCGTCGACAAAGTAGGAGACCGGCACCTCGAGTAGAGAAACGGTCGACGTGAGCGCCGCGATCGACAGCAGTACGAAGAAGATCGCCGCGACCAGGGCACCGAGCGGCATCTGTTCGAAGACCGCCGGCAGCACCTCGAAGATGAGCGGCGGTCCGGCAGCAGGATTACCGCCGAGCGCGAAGAGCGCTGGGAAGATCATGAACCCGGCGAGCAGCGCGATGCCGGTGTCGAACAGTGCGACCCAGGCTCCGGACTTTGCGAGATCGGCGCTCTTGGGCAGGTACGACCCGTACGTGATCATCGCGCCCATTCCCAGACTGAGCGAGAAGAACGCCTGCCCGAGCGCGTTGAGCACGGTCGCCGGCGTGACGACCGAGAAGTCGGGTTTGACGAGGAACTCGACGCCTTTCATGGCACCGGGCAGTGTGAGCCCGCGCACGATCAAGAGAACCATGAGCACCAGCAACATCGGCATCAACACCCGCGCGGCCCGCTCGATGCCCTTCTCGACACCGCGAGCGACCACCAGGATCGTCGCCAGCATGAACGCCGCGAACAGCGGAACGCTCAGCAGCACGTTCGCGCTGAACTCGCCTAGAGTCGTAGCCGGTGCGAGGAAGCTCTTGAAGATGTAACCGAAGGCCCAGCCGGCAATCACGCCGTAGTAGCTGAGAATGCAGACGCCTGTCAGAACACCCATGCCGCCGACCAGGCTCCAGGGACTGTTCCCGACGATCATCTTGACCGCACCGACCGGGTTCTTCTTCGAGTGGCGGCCCATGGCCAGCTCCGCGAACTGGTACGGCAGACAGATCACCGCCACAGCGATCAGGTAGATGACGACAAACGCGGCCCCGCCGTTGGTCCCGACGGAATAGGGAAAGCGCCAGATGTTACCGAGTCCGATCGCCGACCCCGCCGCCGCCAGGATGAAGCCAGTGGTCGATTGCCACTGTCCGCGGTCTTGCTGCATCAAAGCCTCCTCGAGTTCCAGTCCGTATGGATGGCACCGCCGACTGCGGGCGCACCGCTCCCTCAGTTCGCGGCAGAAAGCGCACTGAGAGCTCGTGGCCGGATTCTATGGCAAGCCGCCGAAGCGTGTCGCGCCACCCGACTAAACGCTAGCTAGACGGATCTCATCCAAACGACGGATCCCGATATGAAGAGCCGTCATCTTGCAGCATTCCCACTCGCCCTGGTGGCGCTCCTCTCGTGCAGCGAGAGTCGGCCCGACCCGAGGCGAGTCTTCGAGCTCGCCGCCCAACAGATCGAGGCGACCCGCACGTTCCAGTACTCCTACTCCTACACCGCTGCAGACTCCGGCGGCACAGAGGTCGATCAACTCTCAGGAGAGGTCACCATCGAGCGACTCGACCTGTCGGGCAGCCGGCTACGCGCCCGGGTCACCGGTCGCACGACCGCGGGCGGCGCGATCGAGGTCGACGTTGCCCACGATGGAGAGACCGTCCGCGCGGTCGACTCCGAGGAGGCGACCGTCTGGTTCAGCGCGGTACCCGCTGCGGGGCCGACCCTCTTTGCGAGTGCGCAACCGGCGTTGATGTACGCCTTCTTCGACCCGCGCTCCCTCGCCGGCGAAGCGACATCCACCGAGGTGGTCCGGCTCCCGCACGACAGCGTGGACGGAGTCGAATGCGATGCCATTCGCGTCGGCTATGACGACGATGAAGAGGACTCGCTCTGGTGCTTCGGGCCGAACGGGCTCCCACTACGGATGGAGTGGATCGGCCCTGACGGCTCGACTCGACTCGAGCTCCAGCGCCTCGTCACCGACCCTGAGCTCGGTCCAACTCCATTCGATCTGCCGGTACCGGCGGGCTTCACGGCCCGTGAACTGAGCTACGGCCCTCCTCTCGGAGAGGCGGCGCCCGATTGGACGCTTCCGCTCCTGGGTGGCGGCGAGGTGTCGCTCGGCCAGCTTGCAGGGCGCGTCGTCGTGCTCGATTTCTGGGCCACCTGGTGCCCCCCCTGCATCGAATCCCTCGGCTCCCTCGCAGAGCTCCAAGAGGAGATGGCGGACCTGCCGATCTCGTTCTTCGCGGTCAACACCCTCGAAAGCGGCGACCCGGTGGCCTTTGCTGAGCAGCAAGCCCTGGAGGTGCCGGTGCTGCTCGACGGCGACGAGCTCCATGCCACGTACGCCCGGGGGAACCTCCCCGCCTTCGTGGTGATCGACCGGGAGGGACGCAACGCAGGCTTCGGACTCGGCTACTTCGGAGAGGCCTCGGAGCTTCACGCCCGCAGCCTCATCGAGCGCGCGCTCAGTTCAGATAGCCCAGGGCCTTGAGATTCTCCACCGTCTCGGTGGAGAGCTCCTGGCTCCCGGGGGTCGCGCGAACCGACCAGCGGTAGCGACGCAACTGCTCGGCGAGGCGCTCCGCTTCGACGGCGCGCGAGCTCGTGAGGTCGATCCGAGCCTCCGGATCGCTCGCGAGGTCGAAGAGCTCCGCACGGCGTAGCTCGGCGCCCTGTACCTTGAAAGAGAGGCAACGTGTGTCGGCTCCCAAGCCGAGCCACATCGGCACCTCGCATTCCAGCGTGGAGAGGACAATGCGGCGGCGACCCGACCCCGGCGGTAGATCGATGACCAGCGGTTGCCAGCCGGTTCCTACGGTGCGCGTCTGCCACGCCTCCCCGTCGAGCTCGATCGCGATCTCGCGCGGCCGGTGGAAGCTCACCACCTGCAGGTCGAGACGTGGCTCTCGGGTGTCGATCACAGCTCTCCGTGTTGCCCAGGTGCCCCCGGACTCCCCGAGCACGAGCGCCGTCACGTACTGAGTCAGGCTCCCCTCGGCGGCTTCGATCAACGTCTTCTGGTTCTCCTGATCGAAGACCTCTGCGTAGGCGTAGGCTCGTTCACTCACCGCGAGACGGCCCTGAAGCAGGGGCACGAGACTCGCTCCGGAGGGCTTCGCCAGCTCATCGACCGGTGGCAGATTCGCCAACTCGTAGAGCGTCGGAGCGATGTCGATGCTCTGCACCAGATCCGCGACACGCCGACCGTTTTCGAGACTCGGATGCAGGACGAGCAGCGGTACGTGGAGCGTCTCTGGGTAGACCTGCGAGTGAGCGAGGTTGCCGTGCTCCTGAAACTCCTCCCCGTGATCCGACGTCAGGATCACCGTCGTCTCGCCGTCCAACCCCAGCGACTCGAGCTCGCCGAAGAGGCGCTCGAGCGCGCCGTCGAGGTAGCGCACCTCGGCGTCGTACTGCGCTCGGTAGTAGTCGACCGTCTCCTGGGAAACCTGGTGGCGCCCCATGTTGATGTCGCGCAGAAACTCGCCCGACGAGTCGGTTTGAGCGGGCCGCTCCCCGTCCCAAAACATGCCGTCGAAGTCGGACGGTGGATAGTAGGGGTCGTGTACGGCGTAGGTGTGGAGGAAGAGGAAGAAGCTCTCATCGGACTCGACGCGCCGGAGGAACTCGAGTCCTCGACCAAAGGTCTCGTCGGCAGTCGATTCGGGCACCGCCAGGAATTCGTCAAAGCCACGCTGGAAGCCAAAGTCTCGACTCACGTAGCCCGCCTCTGTGAAGCCCGCCGTGCGGTAGCCCGCGGCTTGAAAACGCTCGGGCAGGCTGGCGATCTCGAACGACAGAACGCTCGCCGGTGGGTAGACGCCGTGCTCCTGCGGATACAGACCGGTGAACATCGACATGTGAGAGACCAGCGTGGACGGGTACTGCACGAATGCGTTCTCGAAGAGTACGCCTCGCTCGGCGAGACGATCGAAGAAGGGGCTCGTGTCGCGTTCCGAGCCGTAGCTTCCTAAGTGGCGAGCGCCGAGCGTGTCGAGGGATACGAAGACGTAGCCGCGCGTCGGCGCAAGCTCGCGAGACTCACTCCCACAAGCCACGCAGAGGGTCAGCAACGCCGCAGTCAGAGCGAGAACGGTCGATCGCCACACGATTTGAGATTATCTCCGCAAAGCGAGTCCGCTCGCGACCTCGGCAAGATCGCGGCTCCCCGTCCAGCGCCCAAACATGAAGGGTTGGCGCCGCTCAGCGCCAAAACAAGACAGCGCGAACTCCGACAATGGAGCGAACGAGAGCAGCCGGCTACGGGAGGGGTGTCGCAGCCGTCGAGCCTGCCAGCGCGCGCACCCCGCCCGACCCACCCCGCGACGGTCCCGCGGCCAGCAGGTAGTCCGCCCGGCAGCCGTCGCCGCGCAGCTCCCAGACGTCGGCGTCATCATCGAGCACGACGGTCAGGGAGGCCTCGCGTGGGAACGCTTCCGCCAGGTCCCCCGGGTCGGGATAGCTCATGCCCCCTCCAAAAACCCAATGGACGGCGTGCGGGTCGCCGGCATGAACCACATGCGTTCGACCGACCAAGACCACCCGCACCGTCTCGTGCCCCTCGGCGATGGCGGTGGCCATCCTCTCGACCCGCCTGTCGCGCCCCGGCGGCCCGATCGGGTGGACCTTCACGCCCACCTCCGACAGCAGGTAGCCGAACGCCTGCGGGTTGAAGAGTCTCGCCAGATCGCGGCAGCCGCCCGTGAACGGTCGACAGTCGGTTCGGAAGCCCTCGACATACAGGCCGGCGTCGAGACCGGAGGCCGTCAACCGATCGAGCAGCTCGACGGCGAACCGTTTCGGCGCCCAGGCTCCGTGCTCTTCGCCGATGAAAACGAAGCGAACGCCTTCTCGCTGGACCCTCTCCGCGAGTTCACGAACGGACGTCACCGGACCCGACGACTGACAGGTCGTCGCGGCGACAACCGGCGCCCCACTCAGAAGCGCCAGTCCAACAAGGACGGCACGATAGCGGTCGATCAATTCCCCCGCGAAAAGACGCGGCCCCATTATGTCCGCGACAGCCGGCCGACTCCATGACCCACTTCACTCGCGGGGCGCGGGGAACCGGGAATTCTTTCCCGTCCAGAGCGGCGTGCCCGGCCGCTCTCGGATTCGCCCGTATCGGCGTAAACACACATGCCTATGGGTCTTGAGGCTCGAGCGCCAGGTGTGGCACAGGCTTTGCCCCTCGCAGCGCCGATGGCCGCGCTCGCCGGCGCCGATGGGCGAGGTGGCCACGTCAACAGGGAATCACTCGAACGGAGCCGCTTCAGCGCCAGAAGACGGCACGAAAGGAGGAAACATGAAACGTAACTTCAGTAGGTTCTCGGCGGTGCTGGTCTTCGTAGTCCTGGCCCTGACCACGGCCGGCCTGGTGGCCGCCATCGAGGGCGACAATTCGACCGAGACGACGCTGGTCGGCAAGCTGTCGACGGACGACGGGGGCGGCTACGTGCTCGTAGAGGCCGAGAGCGGAGACCAGGTCGCCTTGCGGGGCGAGCAACTCGCCGACTACGTCGACGAGACCGTCGCGGTCACCGGTGCGTGGGCGCAGGACGCGGAGGGCCACAGCTACTTCGCGGTCTCGAGCGTCCAACTGGCCGGCTAGCCGCCACCTATCGAGTGCCCCGGCTCCGCCCCGCCAGGGAGCGGAGCCGGTTTGTTTTCAATCGCACCCCGCGCGGGTTGACAGATCGGCGACAAGTAAATATCCTTTCATCCGGATGAAGGGATTGAGCAAGCCTGGCAACCAGGGCGGCACCCGGAATCCGGCCATTCTCGGCCGGCTGTCGGCGCTCGCCGACCCGATTCGTTGCCGGTCGCTACTCCTGCTGGATCAGCAGGAGCTCACCGTCTCCGAGATCTGCTCAGTGCTGCAGTTGCCGCAGTCGACGGTCAGCCGGCACCTGAAGGTGCTCGCCGACGATGGATGGATCGCCGTCCGCCCGGAGGGCACCAGTCGCTACTATTCGGCCTCGGTCGGCGAAGCCGACCCCCAGGCACGACGCCTTTGGGAGCTGGTGGGCGACGAGGTCGCCACGAGCGCGGCCGCCGAGCAGGACCAGGCACGACTCGGCTCGGTGCTCACGCGACGCCGCAGCCGTTCGGAGGAGTTCTTCTCCGGCGCTTCGGAAGAGTGGACCGGCCTGCGCCGTGAGCTCTTCGGCGGCGCCTTCGACCTGCGCGCCCTACCCGCCCTGCTCGATGCCGACTGGACAGTCGGCGATCTCGGCTGCGGCACGGGAGCCGTCAGCGAGAGCCTGGCACCCTTCGTCGCCAGCGTGATCGGCATCGACGCCTCGCGCGCGATGCTCGACGCGGCTCGACGTCGCCTGTCTACGGCCGAAAACGTCGACTTCCGAGAGGCTCGGTTGGAAGAGCTGCCGATCGGCGACGACGAGCTCGACGCCGCGACGCTCATGCTGGTGCTGCACTACTCCCCCGATCCTCAAGCCGTCCTGACCGAGGCCGCGCGAGCGATCCGACCCGACGGACAACTGCTACTGGTCGACATGCTGCCCCACGATCGCGAGGAGTACCGCAAGCAGATGGGGCACGTCTGGCTCGGCTTCGGCCGCGATCAGGTCGACGAGCTACTCAGCGCCTCCGGCTTCGATCGCGTCCGCTTCCACTCACTTCCCCCGACCCGGACGCCAAGGGTCCGGGCCTCTTTGTCGCCGGCGCTCGCAGAGTCGCGAGCTGAACCGGCGAAACGATCTCTACCGTTACGTCACATTCACCAAGGAGACACACGGAATGACTGTCGCAACTGACACCCCTGACACCAGCGCCACCACCTCGCGCCCGCCCTTCAAGGTCGCAGACCTTGCGCTGGCCGAGCTCGGCCGCAAAGAGATTCGCCTGGCCGAGCATGAGATGCCGGGCCTGATGGCGCTTCGCGCTCAGTACGGCGAGACCCGCCCCCTGGCCGGCGCCAAGGTGATGGGCAGCCTCCACATGACCGTGCAGACCGCCGTCCTGATCGAGACCCTCACCGACCTCGGCGCCGACGTGCGCTGGTGCTCGTGCAACATCTTCTCGACCCAGGACTCTGCCGCCGCGGCGATCGCCGTCGGCCGCACCGGTACGCCCGAGGCGCCCGCCGGCATTCCGGTCTTTGCATGGAAGGGCGAGACCCTCGAGGAGTATTGGTGGTGCACCAAGGAAGCGCTCACCTGGCCGGACGGTTCGGGTCCGGACCTGATCGTCGACGACGGCGGCGACGCCACGCTGCTCGTGCACAAGGCGCGCGAGTTCGAGCAGGCCGGCGAGATTCCGACCTTCGACGAGGCGAACGATCCCGAGGAGTGGGGCTTCACGCTCGCTCTGCTCCGCAGCGAGCTGGCCGCCCACCCCGGCCGATGGACCGCGATCGCCGAGCACATCCAGGGTGTCAGTGAAGAGACCACCACCGGCGTGCATCGCCTCTACCAGATGATGAACGAGGGTGAGCTGCTCTTCCCCGCGATCAACGTCAACGACTCGGTCACCAAGTCGAAGTTCGACAACATCTACGGCTGCCGCCACTCGGTGATCGACGGCCTCAACCGCGCCACCGACGTGATGATGAGCGCCAAGGTCGCGGTGGTCTGCGGCTTCGGCGAGGTCGGCAAGGGCTGCGCCCAGGCGCTCCGCGGCCAGGGCGCCCGTGTCATCGTTACCGAGATCGACCCGATCTGCGCGCTCCAAGCGGCGATGGAGGGCTACCAGGTCGCAACCCTCGACGATGTGGTCGAGACCGCGGACATCTTCATCACCACCACCGGCAACAAAGACATCATCACCGCCCAGCACATGGCGCGGATGAAGAACAAAGCGATCGTCGGCAACATCGGCCACTTCGACAACGAGATCGACATCGCCGGTCTCCGGAAGATCGAAGGTGTGCGGCACGAGAACATCAAGCCGCAGTACGACGAGTGGCACTTCGCGGACGGTCGCAGCATTCTGATCCTCTCCGAGGGCCGGCTGCTGAACCTCGGCAACGCCACCGGCCACCCGAGCTTCGTCATGTCGGCCTCCTTCACCAACCAGGTGTTGGCCCAGATGGAACTGTGGGCCAATCGCGACGGCTACGAGCGCAAGGTCTACATGTTGCCGAAGCGCCTCGACGAGGAGGTCGCGCGGCTCCACCTCGACCAGCTCGGTGTCCGACTGACCCAGCTCAGCGAGGACCAGGCGTCTTACATCGGTGTCGACGTCGACGGGCCGTACAAGCCCGACCACTATCGCTACTAGGCCACGAGCCAGAGAACGTTCCGGGGCAGAGCCTTCGAGGCTCTGCCCCGTTTTTCGTTACCGAAGACTCGCCTCGACGGCGGCCAACAGCCGCTCCCCCGAACGATCGGCCAGGACATCGATCGCAGGAAGCCCCGTCTCGCGCGTAATCCGAGCGCAGACGGTACGGACCTCTTGCCGACCGAGCCCTTCCCGAGAGACGCCAATCGCAGCCACCGGCGCCGCCGTGAGCCCTCGCACAGCCACCAACTGGCGGTCCAGAGATTCGATCTCGAAGCCTGGGCAACCGTCGTAATCCCGCCGACCGGGTACGTGCTGCAAGACCACGGCGTGCGGCCGCGCAGCGACCAGGAGCTCAGGCCCGCCAAAATAGCCGGGGTTAAGCAGACCGCCCTGCCCCTCGAGCACCAGGAACTCGGGGCGGCGATCCTGCCAGGCCCTCCAGACCGCATGCTCCACCTCTCCGGGCACGAAGTCATAGACCAGCGCGTCGAGCGGGACGAAGTACTCGGCCCCCTGTAACCAGGAGGTCTGCCCGGTGCCGATCAGCTCGGCGGTCGAGCCGCCGCCACGCAGAGCATCGACCAGGCTCCAGGCGGTCGTCCGCTTGCCGACGCCGGAGTCGACTCCGAGAACCGCCACCCGAGTCGACTCGACCTCGGCGATCTTGCCCTCGAAGTGATGGAGCTGCGACGGCGCCGGGGGTCTGCGCACATCGACGATCTCGACCTGATTCTCAGCCGCCAGGGTCGCGAAGAGAGGATTGTCGGCGAGCAGATCGTGCAGGCCGGAGTGCACGTGTAGACCGCGGGAGAGGGCCGTCCCGACAGCGTCTCGCGCCGCGTCGTCGAGCTGGCCCCCGAGCGGCGCCAGCCCGACCACGAAGTGCGTCGCCTCTCCGGCGGCCGCGACAAACGCCGAGGAGAGGTCCGACACGATCGGTATACCTCTGGAGCGACCGTCGAGCGCCTCCCCCGCGTCGCCTCCGGCGTGCGACGAGTCGACAACCGCCAGAATTCGATAGCGCTCGCTCCGACGGACGAGTCCGTGCGAGGTCTTGCCGTCGAGGGTGTCGAATGCCCCCTCGCAGTAGACGATGGCGCCGGCCTCTTGGGGGCCGGCAGCCTGGGCCGCTCGCGCCTCGTGCATGCTCTCTACCGATTCCCAGCGCACATATAATAGACGGGCGCATTTCGCGCCTTCTCATCCATTCCGCTCGTAGTCCTCGCGCCTAGATGATCGGTACAGCTCTCGGGCACTACCAGATTCTCGATCGAATCGGGAAGGGCGGTATGGGAGAGGTCTTCGTCGCCGAAGACACGAAGCTCCATCGGCGGGTGGCGCTCAAGGTACTGCCGGAGAAGTTCGCGAAGAGTCCGTCGCGTCGCGAGCGCTTCGAGCGCGAGGCGCGTGCGGTCGCCGCACTCGATCACCCGAACATCGTCACCATCTTTTCGGTAGAGGAGATGGAGGGCGTGCACTTCATCACGATGCAGCTGCTCGAGGGGGAGCTGCTGTCGAGCCGGATTCCGCCGGACGGGCTCGAGGTTCAGGAGTTCCTGAGGATCGCACTCCCCCTGGCCGACGCGCTGGCGGCAGCACATCAGAAGGGCATCACCCACCGCGACATCAAGCCCAAGAACATCCTGATCACCCACGACGGCACGGTAAAGGTGCTCGACTTCGGGCTCGCCAAGCTGGACGTCATCGAAGCCACCGACCAGGAAGCGGAGCTCGAGACTTTGGAGCTCACCGAGCCCGGCACGATCATGGGCACCGCGGCCTATATGTCACCCGAGCAGCTACAGGGGGAGCCGATCGACTCGCGTTCGGACCTGTTCTCGCTGGGCGTCGTGCTCTATCAAATGGCGACCGGTCGTCGGCCATTCCGAGGTCGGACCGCCATCGCGGTCGCCTCTTCCATCCTGAGAGACACGCCCGAGTCGATCACCAAGGTTCGTAAGGAGCTGCCGAACGAGCTCGGTCGCATTGTCGGACGCTGCCTCGAGGTCGAGCGTGAGCATCGATTCCAGACCGCAGCCGACATCCGCAACGAGCTCGACGATCTTCGTGGGCAGATCGAAGGCGGATCGTCGCTTCTGACCGGATGGCACGCCACGGTGCCCGCCGGCGGGTCGAGCTTCGGGCGGACTCTCGCCGGCCTCGCGCTCGTGGTCCTGCTGATCGCCGGCTATCTACTCTGGCCGCGCGCGGACCCCACGGCAGGCGACGGCCCCCTGAAGATTGTCGTCCTACCGCTCGAGAACCTCGGTCCCGAAAGCGAGGAGTACTTCGCGGCGGGGATCACCGACGAGATCACCAGCCGCCTGGCCTCGGTGAGCGGTCTCCGAGTGACCTCGCGGACCAGTGCCATGCAGTACCGCTCCGAGCGGCCGGCGGTGCGCGAAATCGGTCGCACGCTCGGCGTCGACTACATCCTCGAAGGGACCGTCCGCTGGTCCGGGCTGGGCCAGGCCGAGAGCAAGGTGCGCATCACGCCGAAGCTCGTGCGGGTCGACGACGACACCCAGCTTTGGGCCCAGCCGTTCACGTTCGACATCGACGACATCTTCCAGGTCCAAACCAAGATCGCCGAGTCGGTGGTCGCTCGGCTCGGCGCCACCCTGCTGGAGCCCGAGCGCGCCTCGCTCGCGGCGCGCCCGACCGACAACATCGACGCCTATCAGGCCTATCTCGAGGGGATTTACAAGGTGCGGCGGCCGGTCTACACGCTGCCCAACTGGAACGCGGCCGTCGAGTCGTTCGAGCGCGCCGTCGCTCTCGACCCCGAATTTGCCACCGCCTGGGCCGAGCTGGCGACCGCCCACGGAACGATCGTCTTCCTGTGGCTCGAACCGGGCGACGAGCGACGTGAGGCGGCGCGCCGCGCCGTCGAGCGCGCCGAAGAGCTCGAGCCCGACAGCGCCACGACCCGGCTCGCGCTGGCCAACTTCAACTACATGGTGGAGCGCGACTACGACCGAGCCCTGGTAGAGCTCGACCGAGCTGCCGGCGATCGAGCCCATGAAGTCGAGGTGCTCAAGACACGCGGCTACGTGCTCCGGAGACAGGGAAACTTCACCGAGGCAATCTCGGTCCTCGAACGCGCGATCGCTCTCGACCCTCGCGACGCGACCACCGCGTCTGAGGTTGGCGAGACCTATGAGTTTGTTCGCAATCTGGAGCAGGCGATCCGCTATTACGGCCAGTCGATCGCCCTCGACCCGACGCAGACGTACTCGTACTACAGCGCTGCGCGCGCCCACTGGGTGCTCGGCGACTCCCTCGCACCCGCGCGCGAGCTGCTGGAGGAGATGCCGGTGACCCAGGAGGCGGCGCCCTTCCTGTTCCAGTTCTGGCAGCTGATCTATGAAAGGAACTATCCCGGCGCGCTCGAACATCTCGAGAGCTCGGAGCGAGAGCTCTTCGAGTACTGGGACGGACTCTGGCCAAAGTCTCTGCTCCGCGGCCTGGTCGAGCAGCTGACCGGCGACGTCGACGCCGCGCGCGACTCGTTCGTTCAGGCGGTCGAGGTGCTCGAACCGGCGGTCGCCGAGCAGCCGTGGGACCCACGCCGTTATGGAGCGCTCGCATTCGCCTACGCCGGGTTGGGCCGGTCCGAACAGGCTCGGCAGGCCGCACAACACGCCGCAGAAATCTACCCCTTCAGCGAGGACGCCTATTCAGGCACCACGCCCCTGCTCGAGCTCGCCATGGTGCGCGCTCTGACCGGGCAGACCGACGAGTCACTCGAGCTGGTAGAGCAGCTCCTGGCGATTCCGTCAAACCTCTCGACGCGTCTGATCGGTCTGGATCCGAGGTTCGCGCCGCTGCTCGAGACGGAACCCTACGCCGAGATGCTCGCCGCCGAGAGCCGCGAGACCGCCGCCAGCGCCAACTAGCGGACCGCGCCGACGATCAAGACGTCCGACTTTGCGCCAGGCGCCTCGACCAGGTGTGCCGCGCGTACGGTCGCCTCTCGGAAGCCGGCCTCTCGAACGCGCCGCTCAATCTCTCCGGCCGTGTAGAGCCGTACGTCCCAACTCCCCTCCCACAGCACCTCTCCGGTCTCGACGACCGCGTGGCTCTCCCGGGTTTCGAGCCTTCGGGACTCCCCGTTCCAATCGCTGTGATATTCGCTTCGGAGCGTCTGCCCGTTCTCGCGTCGTCGCTCGACCGTCTCGAACGGACGCAGCGAGGCCAGGTAGGGATCGCGATCGGGAAGCTCGAAGCAGAACAGACCACCTGGCCGCAATCGCAGGCCGATCTGCCGAAGGATGTTTCGGTTCTCACCATCGGAGAAATAGCCGAAGCTCTTGCCTAGGAGCAGTGCGGTCTCGAAGTAGCCGCGGGCGAGCGGCAGATTTCGAAGGTCTCCGCAGACGAACCTCGGCCTCGAGGCACTCCGGTTGCGAGCCGCGCCGGCGGCCAACGCCAGGAGACCCTCGGAGTGATCTACGGCAACCACCCGATAGCCTCGCCTCCCGAGTTCCGCCGTGTGCCGACCTGGGCCGCAGGCGAGGTCGAGCACGGGGGATGCGATCGAGGTCTCGAGCGCGGCGGCCACTCGGGTGACCAGCTGCAGCTCTTGTCGAGTCAGTTCGAGGTTCGAGAAGATCGGCGCTTCCGTCTCGTAGATGACGTGCGGGTCGGTACGGTAGACATCCGCCCAGTGGCCTGCTCCTGTCAACTCGGTCGTCTACGCATTGTGCTCGATCTTCTGCTGCGTCGGCTACTCGCGCGCCGGAGCCTACCAGTCCACCCGCGGGCTCCCTGGGTGACAGCGGGCGGGCTGATCCAAGAAGCTGGCGAGTGAATCTATTCGCGCTCTCGCGCGTAGTGTGGGTACGTGAACGACTTGAAGGAGGTCGAGATGGAACGAACGTGGATGCCTACCGTCGCGGGGATCCTGGACATCGTCTGCGGTTGCCTGGCGCTGATCGGATTCCTGGCGCTCCTCGTCGTCGCATTCATGTTCCAGATCATCCCGGACATCGAGCGCGACCTCGACGAGTTTCCGTTGATCTTCATGCAGATCGTCTTCGGCCTCGGCGCCCTGAGTTCCCTGGTCATCGGGCTCGTGGCCATCTTCGGCGGCATCTCGACCCTCAAGGGCAGACGCTGGGGCTGGGTGCTGGCAGGGGCGATCGCTTCGGTATTGATCTGCCCACCGCTCGGGCTCGCAGCGATCATTCTGGTGGTGCTGGCCGAGCCGGAGCTACGGCCCGCGGCCTGAGCCGCGGACCGCAACTGCGAAGCTACATCCCGAACTTGCGCTCGACCGAGTCCGATCCCGGCTTGAACACCGAGGGGTCGTGATCGACACGCTTCGCGTCGGTCAGCGCATAGCTACGCACCTTCTCGCCGTCCTTCCACTCGTCGCTCGCGACCGGAAAGCGGCCGAGCTCAAAGATGTTCTGGAACGGGTTGTCGTCGGTCGCCAGCATGTTGAAGTGCATGCCCGACGCCTTGGAGAAGCGCTCCGTCATCCCCTCCCAGAAGTCACCGAACGCCTCGAACGCCTTGCCGGTACCCCGGCCACCCGGCAGGTTGTGCCAGTCGGTGGCCCAGGCCTCGGCAAACTTCACACCACCGCGGAGGCCGTCGTAGCGAACGCTGGGATAGCCCTGCTTCTCGCGCAGCCCCTTCTCTACCCATTCCGTTCCCGAGCCCTCGGCGCCGGCGTCGCCACCGGTCATCTTGTCCAGCTGCTCGAGGGCCCGGGCCCGGGTCTCCGGATCCTGGATGCTCTCTGCGCGCTGCCGAGCCATCTCGAGCATCTGCTCGTTCATGAACGGCTGCTGCTCCTGGCCAGAGGTCGACGGCATCATCTCGAGCAGCGCATCGATCTTGGCGTGCGTCAGGATCATGTGACCGCCCTCCTCGTCGAGGATGATGACTCGAGGCGGCTTGTTATCGGGCCGCTCGCCCTGGAAGATCAGCGCACCGCCCATGTCCTTGCGGTCGACCTTGGCCATGCCGATCCAGAGGTTCAGACCCTCGGACTTGATGACCGTCGTGTCGGTCTTTCCGGTGGTGAGGTTCGTAGCGGTGAGCGTGTACTCGGCACCGGCGAAAGCTGCGCCTGCGAGAAGCGTCAGGCAGAGCCCGGTCAGGACGCCGATTCGAAGCAAGGTTGTCTTCATGAAGAGTCTCCCATCGTTAGAAGGTTAGAAAATCAGACCCATCATCGGGTGCGCCCGCGAGCAAGTCAAGGCGACCCCGAGCGCCGGTCAATCCCGGTATGCTCACCCTTCTGAAACAGCTCGATTGGCATCCACCCCCAGGTTGGCGCCGCATTCGGACGATCGACGCCCACACCGGCGGCGAGCCGTTCCGCATCGTCCTGAGCGGCGTTCCGGAGCTGCGCGGCGAGTCGATTCTCGACCGGCGACGCTGGGCGCTCGAGCATCTCGAACACGTCCGTCGCGGCCTTATGTGGGAGCCTCGCGGGCACGCTGACATGTACGGAGCGCTGATCACACCCCCCGTGACCGAGGGCGCGGACTTCGGCATCCTCTTCCTCCACAATGAGGGCTACAGCACGATGTGCGGCCACGGCATCATCGCGATCACCAAGGTGGCGATCGACACCGGGCTGGTCGCGGCCAGCGAGCCGGAGACGACCCTCCGCATCGACTCGCCCGCTGGACTCGTCGAGGCGCGCGCGCAGGTCCGACGTGGTGTCGCCGGCGATATCTCGTTCCGGAACGTGCCGTCCTTCGCCGCCGATCTCGACTGCGTCGTCGAGACCGAGTTCGGCCCGGTGACCTACGACCTCGGCTACGGAGGCGCCTATTACGCCGTGGTCGACGCGGAAAAGGTCGGCGTGCGCTGCGTGCCCGACGACACGCGCGCCCTGATCGAGGCGGGGATCCGCATCAAGCGCTCGATCGTCGCAACTCGAGAGATCCACCATCCAACTGGCGACGACCTCGGTTTTCTGTACGGGGTGATCTTCGTCGAGCCGTCGCCGACCGCAGGCGTCCACAGTCGCAACGTCTGCGTCTTCGCCGAAGGCGAGGTCGATCGGAGCCCGACAGGAACCGGAGTGAGCGCACGGCTCGCGATCCACTACGCCCGCGGCGAGGTCGAGATCGGCGAGCGAATCGTGATCGAGAGCCTGGTCGGCTCCCGCTTCGGAGGCTGCGTCGTCGAGACGGCACGTCTCGGAGACCGGGAGGCGGTGATCCCCGAGGTTGACGGGAGCGCGTTCATCACAGGCCTGCACGAGTTCCTCTTCGACCCAGACGACCCACTCTCTGAAGGGTTCCTCGTCCGCTAGTGTCGCCGCCTGTGAAGCTCCGCGTGCTTTCCGCCGGCGACCTTCGCGAAGCGCTGCCGATGCCGGAGGCGGTTGCCGCGATGAAGGGCGCCTTCGCCGACTTCTCCTCGGGGAGAGCTGTCGTCCCACAACGCGCGGTGGTACGCCTACCCGGGGAGGGCGCCGCGTTTCTGGTCAAGCCCGCCGTCCAGCCAGGCACCGCCGTCGGCGCCAAGCTGCTGACCTATCTGCCCGAGAATCCGCAGCACGGACGACCGTTGATCCAAGCGCTCGTGCTCCTCTTCGATCCGGAGACAGGCGCGCCGACCGCCGCCTGCGAGGGCGCCTTCCTCACCGCGTGGCGCACAGGTGCGGCCTCGGGTGCGGCCACCGATCTCCTCGCCCGTCCCGAAGCGAAGCGAGCGGCGATCTTCGGAAGCGGCGTACAGGCCAGAACCCAGCTGCTCGCAATCGTCGCTGTGCGCGAGATTGAAAGCGTGCGGGTCTACTCGCCGACGCCAACAAACCGCGAGGCGTTCGCCGCCGAGATGCGAGGCGAGCTCGACCTCGACGTGACGCCCGCCGCGTCGCCGGAAGCCGCGCTCGATGGCGCCGACATCATCTGCGCGGCGACCACGTCGAGCGAGCCGGTCTTTCCGGGCCGACTCGTCTCCCCCGGAGTTCACGTCAACGGCGCCGGCAGCTTCACCCCCGAGATGCGTGAACTCGACCTCGATCTCGTGCGCCGGGCTACCGTGTTCGTCGATTCGCGCGCATCGGCTGCCCGCGAGGCTGGGGAGCTCATCGAGGCTGCGCGTCAGAAGGCGACCCGACCCGAGCAGTGGACGGAGGTCGGGGAGGTCGTCGAGGGGACACAGCCGGGCCGCACAGGCGACCAAGAGATCACTCTCTTCAAGTCGGTCGGACTTGCCGTTCAAGACACGGCAGCCGGCGCCATCGCACTCGATCGGGCGCGTGAGCTCGGTATCGGAACGGAGGTCGAGCTGTGAAGAGACGCCAAGTCGCTTTTCTGACGACGCTCCTCACCCTGGTCGGAACCGCCGGCGCCTCAGCGTCAGAATCGACCGCCGAGCGCTGGCGGCGCGAGCTCAACGACACCCGGAGCCTGCTGCTCGACGCGGAGTGGCAGAACGCGCAGACGGAGAGTCGGCGTCTGCTCGAGGAGTTGATGGCCGATCTCAAAGGTGGGCCCGGCTCGGCCGAGCTCGTGGCCGTAGCCCTGGCCCAACTGGCGCTGGCGGAGGCCGGCCTCGGCCGGCGTGAGGAGGCGCTCTGGCAGCTCGACAGTGCCGAGATCTTCAACCCCGCTCTCGGTCGCCAGGAGCTCGCTGAATTCGGCATCGCGGGCGCTCGCCTGGTCGAGTGGCGCCGCGCACCGACCCGACGAAGCGAAGGACCTCCCCTCGTCCTCGGCACCCGCGTCGAGGGGTTCTCACCACCGCGCATCTCGGCGGGCAACTACATCGTGCTCCGCGCCAGCGCCGAACAGCTCCGCTTGCTCGACCCCCAGCTCGAGGCGAGCTTCGTGATCGACGAACGCGGCACGACGAGCGAACCGCTCCTCCGCGGTCGCCTCGACAACCCGGCACCCATCCTCCTGTCACTCGACGTTCTACGAGAGTTTCGTTTCAGGCCCGCAACCTTCCGAGGAAAGGCCGTCGCCACAGTCTGGAACGTCCCTTTGCCGCTCACTCAGGGCGCCCTTCGGCAGGCGCTCTGGGACCTCAAGCGGAGCTGGATCGAAAGCCTCTTGCGGAACGCACGCTGGCAAGCCGCGGTCGATGAAGCGGGCGCCCTGAGTCGCGCACTGGCCGGTGCAACCGGCCCCGGGGCTGCCGAGAAACAGACGATCGTCGCCTACTATCTCTCTCAAGCCCGCGCCGGCCTCGCGGGTAGCCAAACGGACCCGTAGACCCGAGGAGATGACCCGATGCCTGAGCGAATCTCACGCCCCCTGACCCTGCTTCTTGCGCTCGCCTGGATCGCCAACGTCGCCGGCGCACAGCGAACCGTCAAACCGGTTCTTCACGGCCAGCACTGGGTGGCGATCACCGGCAAGCCGCTCGCCGCGACCGCCGGCGCCATGACCTTCTCCCGCGGCGGCAACGCGGTCGACGCCGCCTGCGCCATGCTCGCAGCGACCTCCACCATGTGGGACACGCTCGGCTGGGGCGGCGAGACGCAGGCGCTCATTCACGATCCTCGAACCGGCGAGGTCAAGGGCATCAACGCCCTGGGCGTCGCTCCCACCGGAGCGACCGCCGAGTTCTTCCGCGACCAGGGGATGCGCTATCCGCCCGAGTTTGGCCCGCTCGCCGCGGTCACGCCGGGTACTCCCGGCGGTCTGATGGTCATGCTCGCCGAGTTCGGCAGCCTGAGCCTCGCAGAGGTACTGGAGCCGGCGATCGAGATGGCCCGCGGCTATCCGATCGAACGCTCACAGGCCGACAACATGGAACGGCGCAAGGAGATCCTCTCGCAGTGGCCAAACTCGAAGAAGGTCTTCCTTCCCCATCTGCAGGACGACAACTCTCAGGAGCGTGCAGCGCCCCACCCGGGTGAGCTCTTCCGCCAGCCCGACCTGCTCGCGACACTCGAGAAGCTGGTCGAGGCCGAGCGGCAGGCGCTCGCCGGAGGCGCAACTCGCGCCGAAGCCATCCTTGCAGCCTACGATCGCTTCTACCGTGGGGACATCGCCCGGGAGATTGTCCGCGGTGTGCAGCAAGAGGGTGGGCTCATGACCCTCGAAGACCTCGACAGCTGGCAGGTCTACATCGAGGAGCCGGTCTCGACACGCTACAAGGGCGTCGACGTCTACAAGCTCACACACTGGGTGCAGGGCCCCGTGATGCTCCAGGCTCTGAACGTGCTTGAGCACGTCGACCTGCAGGCGGCCGGCTACAACAGCGCCCGCTACATTCATGCGCTCTACCAGGCGATGAATCTGTCCTTCGCCGATCGCGACTTCTACTACGGCGATCCCTACACCGAACCGGTCGAGCCCATCGAAGGCCTCCTGTCCAAGGAGTACGCGCGGAAGCGCTTCGAGCAGATCGACTGGGAGCGCAACAACGCCGGCACGAAGCCCGGCGATCCGTACCCGTTCCAAGGCGGCCAGAACCCGTATCTCGACCTGCTCGAGCGTTGGACACCCATCCCGCCCGCCGCCGACGCGGAGGGCGAGGACAGCTGGCAGCAGACCCGGCTCCTCACCGACGACGAGGCGTTTGTCGCCGGTACGACTTCGATCCAGGCCGCCGACGCCGACGGCTGGGTGGTCTCCATCACACCGAGCGGCGGCTGGATACCGGCCTTCATCGCCGGCTCGAGCGGCATCGGGCTCTCTCAACGTATGCAGAGCTTCGTGCTCGACGAGCGGCTGAACCCGTACAACATCGTCGCCCCCGGCAAACGCCCGCGCGCGACACTGACACCGGGAATGGCGCTCAAAGATGGCAAGCCCTACCTATCGTTCGCCGTCCAGGGCGGCGACACTCAGGATCAGAACCTGCTCCAGTGGTTCTTGAACGTCGTCGAGTTCGGCATGAACGCCCAACAGGCCGCTGAAGCCGCCAACGTCAACAGCTACCAGATGCAGTCGTCCTTTGGCGCCCACAAGGCAGAACCCGGACGGCTGGTGGTTCGCGAGGACACTCCGCCCTGGGTACGGGCAGAGCTCGCCAAGATGGGCTACGACGTCGAAACCCGCAGGCGCACGTCAGGACCGATCACCGCCATCGAGTTCGACCTCGAGCACGGCACCATGTGGGGTGCGGCGAGCGACTTCGGGGAAGACTACGGCGTCGCCTGGTAGCGGCGAGCACGCGCGTCTCGGAACGAGCCGGTCGAAGCCGGCTCCTGCTCTGCTCGAGCCCATAGGCGGCCGAGAGCTCGGCTAGGACAGCTCGCGCGGATCCGCCAGCCGCCGGTAGTGACCGGGAGTCATTCCGGTCTCGCGCTTGAACACGCGGTTCAGATGGCTCTGATCGCAAAAGCCACTGTCGAAGGCGACGTCCGCAAGCTCGGCGTCGGCGGCGCCGAGCGCTCGCTGCGCACGCTCCACACGTAGGCGGCGCAGGTACTCTCCGGGCGTGCACCCATGCACCCGCCGGAAGACCCGACCGAGATAGACCGGGTGAACGCCAGCCTCTTCTGCCAGGCCCTTGAGCTTGGGCGTCCCCTCCTCGGTTGTGTGCAAGCGCCGTTCGACCTCACGCAGCCAAGCGGGAATCGGCTCTACAGGGGGGCGGCTCGCGACATCGAGCAGCCGGCGAACCAGACCACCGAGACGCTCGCCGGGCACCCGCTCGTCACTGCGGAACTCGGCGAAGAGGCGAGTCGCGAGGCTCCTCGATGGACCGCGGAGAAAGGCGGAGGGGCTGTCGCCCGCACCGTCTCCAAACTCCGAATCGACCTCGATCATCAAGTGCCGACCCGACGAGTGGTGACACTCGGCGTGCGCGACGCCAGCTCGGTAGAAGACCAGATCCCCGGCGCGGCGCTCGATCTCACATCCTTCGACACTCTCGGTGTAGGAACCCGAGAGGACGAGACAGAAGTGCGCATTGTCGTGCGCATGCATCGGCAGGCTCGCGCGCTCGGAGTAGACCGACTCCGCGAGCAGAAAGCCCGAGGTCTGGAACTCCCGGGTTCGCTCGCCAAAATACTCCCGAGCACGGAGTACGCCTGTCGAATTTGTCATCTATGAGTAAGACCGTTCTCGAGAACGGACGTTACCGCTAGCTGCCCGCGCGCACCGCTCGGATCACGGCGATGCCTTCGAACCAGGTGTCGCCGCCGTCGTAGCTGCGATCCTTGCGCCAACTCCAGCTGTCGGCCTGGATGTCGTGAAAGGTGTTGCGGTCGATGAACTCACCCCGGGCGTCCTCGCCCGCTCCACCCATCATCACCATGGTGTCGCCCACCTTCTCCGCCTCGAAGTATTTCCACTGCAGGTTCCCCGAAGAGAGCCAGCGGTTGTCCCACTTCTTGGTCTCCGGATTGAAGGATCGGATGTTGAAGCCGAGGCCAAACGGCGACGACCAGTCGTCGCGAATCGCCCAACCGCCCAGGTCCCACTTGCCGGCCCACTTGGCCTGCGTCGGCTCTCCGAGCTGGCCGCTCGGGCTCATCGCGCGAATCTCACACTCCCATTCGCCGATCAGGAAGGCGAACTGCTCGGTCTCGGGCGGGGCGTCAGGGTGGCGGTTCGCCGAGGCGATCGAGGCGAGCACGAGGGCGAGCGCAACGGCTGAGGCGAGCACTGTGGCGGTTCGAGACATGAGAACTCCCTTGGACTGTTTCCCTGTCTACGAAGAACCGGCGGTGTGGGTTCAACCACTCGACCCTCGACCCGCTACTCCGACGAGTCGGTATCGCCGCCAAACCCGGAGCCCGGTGTCCGATAGTCGTCCCGAGGCGGGCTGAAAACGTCGAGCACCTTGGCCCCATTTGGCCCCGCTTCGAAGGCGTGCGGCACGTCCGGCGGCGTTCGCCAAAAGTCGCCGGGCGACACGCGAAACCGCTCGCCATCCTGCGTCCGCACCCCTTCGCCCTCGAGCATCACACCCCACTGCTCCTCCGGGTGGTGGTGGAGCGCGCCGACGGCATTCGGCTCGAGCGTCACCACCGAAAGCATGATGTGGTCGCCGAAGAAGAGGCGGGCGCCGATCCCTTCGGCGAGCTGGCGGAAGAGCCCCTGGCTGTCGTCGCCGAGTCGAAAGACCTCGGTCACCGACCACGCCTCAGCATCTGCCCGAGGCTGAGGCCGATCGCCGCAACTCCGCAAGCGATGGCGAACCAGCCGTAGATCTCGAGCTCGCTCCCCAACACCGACCAGCCCGAGTAGAGCGACAGAGCGCCCAGCAGCGCGACGCCGATGAGCTCGGGCTTCACCAGAGCGGCCTACTCCACCGCCGCAAACGCGCCGGGAAAGACCTGCTCCGGGATGGAGTCAGCAACCGGCTCGAGGCGAGCGGCACACACCTTGTACTCGCCGGTACCGGTCACCGCGTCGCCGGCGTCGGTCGTCAGATAGTTGGTGCGCACGTCCGGAAAGTGGAACGGCATCCAGATCGCGTTGAATCGCACCTGCCGAGACAGCATCACCCGCGCCCGGACTCGACCGCGCCGGGTCACGACGTCGACCTTCTGGCCGTCCTCGATCCCCATCCGGCGGGCGTTCTTGGGATGGACCTCGACAAAGCCCTCGGGCTGCTTGTGAGCTAGCTGCTCGTTGCGCCGTGTCTGGGTCGCCGCGTTGTAGTGGTAGAGGGTTCGACCGGTCGACAGGACGAGCGGGTATTCGACGTCCTCCTGTTCGAACGGTGGCCGATACTCCACGCCGACGAAGAGCCCCTTGCCACGTAGCACTCCGCCCTTGTGGAGGTACTCGCAGCTCGGCTCCTCGGGCCCGGTCACCGGCCACTGCATGCCCCCCTCGCGCTCGATCCGCTCGTGGGTGATGCCGGCGAATTTAGGGGCCAGCGCCGCCATCTCGGCGTAGATCTCGCGCGGGTGCTGGTAGTCCGGCTGGTCCATCTCGGCCCGCTTCATGATGTCGACCAGGATCTCCCAATCGGCGCGCGCCTGCCCCGGCGGCTCGACCGCCTTGCGCACTCGCTGCACGCGTCGATCGGAGTTCGTGAACACGCCCTCCTTCTCCGCGAAGCAGGCCGCCGGCAGGACCACGTCGGCATACCGGCACGACTCGTTGAAGAAGATGTCCTGCACGACCACAAAGTCGAGCTCGTTCATCGCCTCTTCGACGCGACAGACGTTCGGCTCGGAGACTACGATGTCCTCGCCCAACAGGTAGAGCGCCTTGAGCGTCCCCTTGGACATCTCCTTCATCATCTCGTTGAGGTTCAGGCCGGGGTTGTCGCTCTGCGGCACCCCCCAGGCTTCGGCGTACTTGGCGCGAATCTCCGGGTCGAGTGCGTCCTGATAGCCGGGGTAGAACACCGGTGTCGCGCCAGAGTCGTTGGCGCCCTGCACGTTGTTCTGTCCGCGCAGCGGGTTCATACCGGCCGAACGAACGCCCAGGTGGCCGGTCATCAACACCAGATTCGAGAGCGCGTAGACGTTGTCGGTGCCGGTGGTGTGTTCGGTGATGCCCAACGTGTAGTAGATGCCGGCCTTGGGTGTCGTAGCGTAGGCACGAGCGACCTCGCGGATCATCTCCGCCGGAACTCCAGTCACCTCTTCGGCGTCCTCGGGCGAGTAGCGCAGCACCGTGTCGCGCACCTTCTCGAACTCTTCGGTGTTCTGGGCGATGTAGTCGTCGGCCGTCAGGCCTTCGGTCACGATCACGTGCGCCATCGCGTTGAGCAACCAGACGTCGCTGCCGCCCTTGAGCTGCATGTGCCAGTCGGCGATCTCGGTCATCCAGATCTTGCGCGGGTCGGCAACCGCCAGCTTCGCTCCGCGCTGCACGGCACGCTTCATCTCCATCGCGATGATGGGATGCGCCTCGCTCGTGTTCGAACCGGTTACGAAGAGGAAGTCGGCGTCACGAATCTCCGGAATGGAGTTCGTCATCGCCCCCGCCCCGTACGTGGCCACCAGACCGGCGACCGTGGGGGCGTGTCACGTAGCGGCGCATTGATGGATGTTGTGGGTGCCGAAGCCCGCGCGCGCCAACTTCTGCATGAGGTAGTTCTCTTCCCCGGTGCAGCGGCTGGAGCTGATGAACGCGAGCGAGTCGTTGCCGTGGCGAGCGGCGGCAGCCTGAAGGCCCTTGACGGTGCGGTCGAGCGCCTCGTCCCAGGTCGCCTCCCGCAGCCCGCCACCGGGCTCCCGCACCAGCGGCGTCGTCAGGCGCTCTTCGTGATGGATGAAGTCGTTCGCGAACCGGCCCTTCACACACAGGTTGCCGTCGTTGACGGTTGTGCCCGGCGGCGGACTGGTTGCCTTGACCACCCGGTTGGCTTCGGTATCGACGTTCAGATCGATCTGGCAGCCGACGCCGCAGAAGTTGCAGGTGGTGCGAACCTTTTCGAGCTCACGCTCCGGCTTGCCGTAGGCGAGGGCGGCCTTCTCGGTCATCGCCCCGGTCGGGCAGACGTCCACACAGCCGCCGCAGAGCTCGCAGGTCGTGTCGGTCAGAGACCGTTCGTCGGCGGTCGAAATCGTCGTATGAGCGCCGCGAGCCGCCAGGGTGATTGCACTCACCGCCTCGACCTGATCGCAGTAGCGCGTGCAAAGGCTGCAGACGATGCAGCGATCGGGGCGGAACTCGATGAACTTGTTGACGTCGTTCGGACGCGATTTGCGCACCTTGTCGACCGCCGTCCAGTCGCCGGCGGTGCCGTACCGCTCGGCGAGCTCGTGCACGCGGGAGGGGTTGTTGTCCTCCATCACCTCGCGGTCCTGAATGGTGTCGGCGAGATGAAGCGACAGGATGAACTCGCGATTTCGCTGCACTCGCTGCGTCTGGGTGCGCACGACCTGCCCCGGCGCGGCCTTGTACGAGCAGGCCGGCTGCATCAGGCGCGAGCCCTCGATCTCGACCAGACACATCCGGCAGGCGCCGGCGGGCGTCAGACGCGGGTCGTAGCAGAGCGTCGGGATCTCGATATCGGCGCGCTTCGCAGCCTCGAGCAGGGTCTCCCCGGGCTCGATAGAAATCTCGTTGCCGTCGATGATCACGAAGTCGGACATGGCGGTTCCTAGTATGCCATCCCGCCGGCGAGGCCGGCTTCTAGAACACGAGCCCCTCGCGCCACGAAGACTTGTTATAATCTTCGTAATCCTGAACCGGAGCACGCCTCAACCCAACAAAACTCCCTGAGCTCGGGTTACGAGCTCCTCGCCCACCCGCTTGGGCCTGGTCCGAGCGGGTGGCATTTTTCCCTCACACTGCCTTCAGTCGACGGCTTCTACACAATCGACGATCGCGGAGAGCGACTTGCCAAGATGCCTCGAGGTGAACTCGTCGCCATGCCCTCCAGGTCTCAAGGCGAAGGTATGAGGGAACTTCAACTCGGCCAGGCGGGCACTGAGCGCGACGTTTCCTCGGTCGAACCCCAGGTGGTCGTCGCGCCCGACGTCGAAGTACACCCGAGCGACCCCGCCAGCTTTCGGTAGAGCGGCCGCTCCAGCAAGCCGCAAGACGTTGTTCTTCGCCCAGAAGTCGGCATCGATGGGCGCCCCCCACTGCGCCCGAAGCTCGCGCGACTGCGCGAACCCCTGGCGCGCCCACTCCGGCAGGTCGGCTGGATCGAGCGGTTGAATGGCAGCGCTGTGAGCCGCGGCGCAGGCGATCTCGGAGGGTCGCCGAAAGAAGAGGCGCAGCGCCGCCTCCCCTCCCATCGAGGTTCCGACGAAGACGACACCGACGGTGCCGTACTCACGCGCGAGCCAAGCCGACAGATCCACGGCCAGAAAGCTCTCCCACTTCGCAGAGCCGTCGCGCCAGTCGAGCCAGCTGGAGGTGCCTCCGGTGGGAGCAACCGCCAAGTAGCGGAAGCGTGTTGAATCTGCGGCCGCTTCCGCGAGCCGCCTCGGCCCCTCGAGACGCTGCCACGCGCTCGCGTCGTCATTCCACCCGTGCAGGAAGACGACGGCGACAGTCGGTCGGTCGCCGACGCCGGATGGAAGCGGCTCTCCAACGACGGCCTCGACCGTCGCCTCCGGGCCGAGTGACGGTGCGGGCACTGGCACGGGTTCTCGGCCGGCCGGCGTCGCAGCTGCAGCGAGCGCGCTGCACACAAGCAGCATCGAGAAGCTCCAGGCGCTCCATAGTTGTCTCACGTCGCTAGTTGGTACGAAAGCGCGAGCCATCGGTTTCCCGCCACCCGAACGACGGGTGGTAGGCGTTGCCCTACCGGGCCGAAGCGCTCCCTTTCAACGCCACCGCAAGAAGCGCCCTCACCGTCGGCAATACAGCCCCCTGCGGAATCGAGCGGGAGCGTCCCTCGGGAGCTCTCAGCTCTCTTCGGGGTTGTCCTGGGCCGACTCGATTCGGTAGACCCGTGTGCGATCTGGACTGCGCCGCCGAGCAGCCATACGTAGGCGCGGGTCAGTCGGGTCGACCGAGGCCAAACTCTTCCGGCCAGTGTTCCATCGCGCTCGTCAACGGCAGCGACGCCGCCTGCCCGAGGCCACAGATGCTCGCCTCGCACATCCCCCACGAAACGTCATCGACAAACTCCAACGTCGAGGCGTCGCGGCCCGAGCTCAGGTAGCGCTCGAGGGTCTGGCGGAGGATCTGGGTACCGATTCGGCAGGGCGCGCACTGGCCGCACGACTCGTCCTCGAAGAAGACCGCCTGGCTGAGCGCCGCCTCGACCATGTCGACGGTGTCGTTCAGAATCACCACACCCGCCGAACCGAGCATGCTGCCCTGCTCCTGGAGCGCGGCGAAGTCCATCGCGACCTCGACACGATCCGCCGGCAGGAAGCCGGAGGAGGCGCCACCGGGCGAGAACGCCTTGAGTGTGCCGACGACACCACCAGCCATCTCGATCAGTTCGGCCATGGTCACACCCATCGGCGCTTCGTAGACGCCGGGCCGCGCCACGTGGCCCGACATGCAGTAGAGCTTGGAGCCCGGCTGCGTGCGGCCTGCCTCTTGGAACCAGGCGCCACCTCGGGTCAAGATCGACGGGACACAGGCAATCGACTCGACGTTCTGAATGAGTGTCGGCTTGTTCCGGAAGCCCTTCTCCACCGGGAACGGGGGCTTCATCCGCGGCATGCCGCGCTTGCCCTCGAGCGCCTCGAGGAGCGCCGTCTCTTCGCCACAGATGTAGGCGCCGTGGCCGTCCACAAAATGCCACTCGACGGAGTCGACGATGACGCCGAGTCCTCGCGCCTCTTCCAGAGCGCCCATCAGCACCTTCTTCACCCTGCCGAACTCCCCGCGCACGTAGACGTAGATCGCCTGGGCTTCGAGCGCAAACGCCGCGATCGCCAGCCCCTCGATCACCCGATGTGGCCGCCGCAGAATGACTTCGCGGTCCTTGAACGTGCCCGGCTCGCCCTCGTCGGCGTTGAGCACCACGTAGCGCTCGGTCTCGGCCTGCTGCCGCACGGCGCGCCACTTGATGAAGGCGGGAAAGCCCGCGCCACCACGGCCGGTCAGGCCCGACGCCTCGAGTTCGGAGATGACCCACTCGCCCCCCTTCTCTCGGGCTCTGGCCATCGCTTTGTAGCCGGCTTCGTCCGGAGCCGCGAGGTCGATCGCGTGGTCGTCGTTCGAGGGCGAGAGCGAGCAGTCGTCGAGCGGCGGTTCGTCGTCGGGATCCCAAAACGCCGGCGCCATGTCGCAGCGACCGAGACAGGCGGTGAAGCACGAGGTCTTGCCCTCGGCGTCGAATCGCGCCTTCAGCCCGTCGCTATCCGCCAGCTTGCAGGAGAGCCCCTGGCAGACCCGCACGCCGGCGTCGGGATCCGACAGCAGATGGTAGAAGCTCCCGACGCCGTAGATGTCCGCCTCGGGAACGCCCGTCTCTCGATGAACGTCCTTCGAAACGCCGTCGCGCAGTCCACCGCGCTCATGGAGAACTTCGAGAATCGCTTCGCGGCGGGCGTCCTTCTTCTCCATCGCGCGAGTCTACATGTCCACTCGAGCCGGTTGCGGAGCTCCCACCCCTGATCACGTTCCGGGGACGCTCACCCTCTCCGTGACGAACGAGGCCTGCCGCCCGAACTCATCGTGGACCGCAACTCCGATCGAACCGTCGCCGGCGCGAACGGGCACCGCAACGGAGTAGACGAAGTGCTCCTCGAGCCCGTCAGGCGGAACCTGCACGGGGATCGTCTTCCGCCCCACCGGCGTCGTACGTCCCCGGCCGTCCCGTGCGACCACAAAGACCGTGAACAGAGCTCGGCGACCCTCCGCCTCGTCGAGCAGGATCAGCCGCTCGAACGGCACCTTCACACGAACGTCGACGTTATTCGGTGCGTCGGAGCGCTGCGCCCGCGCTTCGACAACCTCGAGACCCACGTCGAGAGGATTGCGCGAGAACCCGTGCCAAAGCGCCGACAGGAGTCGGTCAGAAACACCGTCCTCGGCCGACTTGCTGATGTAGCTGCTTCGATAGCGGAGCTTCACGCCGGGCCGTTCGACGTCGACGCGAATCGCGTGGCGTCGGCGGTCGCCAGGAGTCGGCGACTCGAACGCGAGCTGGTAGCTGTACTGGGCATCGTCACGCATCTTGGTGAGCGCGGGCGTCACGTCGTTCGAGCCGAGCGTCGCCACGCCACCGGTTGCGCGCGCCAGCAACATGAGGCTGTCCTGTCGATTCCGCTCACCCTCTCGCTCGACATCGAACGACGACCGCACGACACTCGTCGTGGCGCTGCTCGACCTGAGGGTCTTCTGGTGCGCCTGGAAGGGATAGAAGCTCACCTGGTAGGCGTTCGCCTGACTGGCCAGCTCGGTCCACTGCCGTGAGGTATCGAACTCCCTCAGCTCGTTCGAAACCTGGGTGGGATCCCAGTTGTTGTAGCGAATCAGATCCGTCGCCGTCACGTCGGTCGAGCTTTCGAGTCCCTTGTTCGCGCCGGTCCCGTTACACAGCTCCGCCGCAAAGCGATAGGCCTCGGTCCCCGCGATGAGGGGAATGCCGTCGCTGACGTGCAAGAGCATCTTCGGTCCATCAAAGCCGGCCAGCGAGTTGACGAATCGACCCAGCTCTCCGATCGCTCCGAGCACGCGCCCCTTCACCTGCTGCGCATGCGCCCGAGCCACGAAACCGACCTCCCGGCAGTGCGAGTCGACCGCTCCTCCGGGCGCGATCTGGTACCGCTGCGCGAGGTCTCCGATCGTCTCGAAGACGCTGTTCCGATCGTTCGAGGCCATGAGGCTGACGGCGCCGCCACGCGCCTGCTCGCTGAGCGCCCTGCGCCAGGCCCGACGGTTCGACGTCATCTCCAGTACAACCTCCGACGTCCCGCTATGCGCAACAACCATGACCTCGGCGTCGGCAGCCAACTCTGACTCGAGGGCATCACCGAGAGCAGCAAAGACCCGATGCCGCGAACTCGGCTGGAGGTGCAGGTTGTCGACAAAGACGACAACCTTCTGACCCAGCCCGTCTGGAGTCGACGAGTCCTCCCAAGCGCCGGCGGCCGCGCCGGCGGGCCGGCTGAACTGACGAATCTCCACCGGTGTCCCATCATGGAACAGCCGGAAATCCTGGCGTTCCAGGTCGAGCACGGCACCGCTGCGATCCTCCACCACAACATCGACGAGCACGAGGTCGACCCGAATCTCGTCGTCGAAACCCACTGGCTCCTGCGCCGACAAGCCTCCGGCGACGAGCGCGGCGACCCCGAGAATCCCAAGCATCTTCCTGCACATAGACGTCCCCTTTTTCTCCAAAGGCGTCGAAAGACGCCGTCCAGGGTTCGAGTCCGGCACCCGGACTCGTGAGTCGATCGGGTCGCTTGGCTCTGGTACGCGGAACGGTTGTGAAGGGATCCCTCCGTTGCACGAGCGGCCCTTCTTACAGGACCAACCGCGCCCTGGAAGACCCCGTCCGCTGCCGTTCCGAGAACTCCAGTCGCCGAACAACGTACAGTGGGGAACCGGTTGACTACTAGTCAATTACTACGGAGTCGTCGATGAAGCTATGCGCCTTGATCGCTCTCGTTCTCTTGACCTTGCTGCCGGGCGCAGCCGCAGGCCAAGGAGCGCGGGTCGAAGCGACACCAGTGCGCGCCTACTCGGCCCACGCCAGCGACCCACACCGCCAGTTCGACTTCTGGATCGGCTCGTGGGACGTCAACCTCAGGATGAAGCAGAAAGATCTTTCGTTTCTCGACTCGGTCGCCGCTCGAGCGAGCATCTATTCGATCCTCGACGGCAAGGCGATCCTGGAGCTCTGGGACTCCACCCCCATCAAGGGCTACAGTCTCCGCTACTACGACCCGGAACTCGAGCAGTGGGTGCTCTCGCTTCTGTGGCCGGGGCGGAATCAGGCCAGCAAGTCGAGGCTCCAGGGCGAGTTCCGACACGGGCGCGGTGACTTCCACACCTCGTTCACCGACCCCGAGCGCAACGAGGTGCGAGGCCGATATTCCTTCAACGACATCACACCGTTCTCCCTACGCTGGGACGATCTCTGGTCTAAAGACGGGGGGCAGAGCTGGGCCAAGAACTGGCGAATGGAATGGACTCGCCGCTCCGTCGATCCGGTCTGGCCCCTCGACCGCTCGAATGTACCGACGTTTGTCGACGGAGCGCGCTGTAGTGCAGAAGAGTTCCGTCCCTACGAACGACTGGTCGGCTCGTGGAGCTCCGACCAAGCGACCCTCGAGGCCTACCGAGTCCTCGACGGGTGCGCGGTGATGGCGTTCTTCGACAGCGGCCCGTCGCGAGAGTTCCTGATCTTCAGTTGGATCGGAGGCGCCTCTCGCTGGGAGGTGGATGTGCTCGACCAGCGCCGAGATTCGGGCCTCCTCACCTACTCGTCGGAGGACGATTGGTTGAAGATGGCCTCAGAGACCGGCGAGGCGATCTCCTTCGCGTTCGACGGCGACGTCCTCACCTACGGCAGAGGCAGTCGGGAGCACCGGATGACCTCGAAGGAGAACTGAAGCTACTGCAGCGTCACGAGGACCTGGATCGTGCCTGTGCCCTCCTCGAGGTAGCCCAGAGACTTGCCGAGGATCGTGCCTAGCCGTGGCTCACCGTCCCGCATGGCGTGTCCCGGAATGGACGAAGTCACCAAGAGATCGCCCGGGATGATCGCGCCGTTCTCTGCTGAGACCTTGACCGGCACAATGCCTACCACCGCAACCGGCACTTCACCCAAAGCCCGCCCAACCTCAAGGGCACTCATCGGGTTGCCTTCCCTCCCCTGGTCAGGCGCAAGACCTCTCGCGACCAGATCAAGGTCGTGCTCCGAGCCGAGGAAGCCGGGCCGAGTCGAGTAGATGCCGGCCACCAGGGTGGATCGCGCGGCCGTCGACGGAACGACAGACCGCAGCTGCGTAGGATCGATCACCAACACGTCGCCCGGCGTGGCGGAGCTTCGCCCGCTCGTGATGCGCATCAGCTCGGCGAAGTCAGCACCACCGCCAGAGAACGTCCCGTCTGCCCGGACGTTGCCATCGGCATCTACTCGAAATCGAACGTTTCCCGGAATCTCCGCTTCGATGAACTGCCCACCGTTGTTCGAGTCGGGCAAGACGAGCTGAATAAGATCGTTGCCGCCGAAGCCAAACGGCGTCGTGCGTTCTAGATTGACCATCTGACTCTGGTCGCCCGTCGACACCACGTTCATCAGGCGTGACGTTCCAGAGCCGGGCTGGCGCACCTCGAGGAATGCAAACGGAAACTCGGTGTTGACGCCGACCTTGCCGTCCCCAGCGACGACCAAATGGTGCTCGCCGTTGTCTCCCAAAGCCGTGAAGAGATCTTGCGAAACGACCCCACCGCCGACCAGAGCGATTGTTGCGAACACGAGGACTGTCCTGCGGGCACCCATCTCAGCCTCCTCATCCTTGCCGCGCGCGCGATCACCTGAAGCTGCGCGAACTCCCGATCAAGGATACTTCACGACTGACGCTAAGTACTTTCCAGCAGCTCCCAGAGACTCTCCAGGTCGCGTGAGTCGGAATGACTTCCGAAGCCGGCCACACGATCACTTTCGTACTCGACCGCAACTCGCTGGCCGATCACCGAAACGGTGGGGAGCGCGTCGGATGACTTCGAACGGCGACCGAGTCGGCTCCGGACGCCGCGGTACGGCTTGGGCCACTCCGTTAAGATGTACCTGCACCCAAAGTCGGGCGGCGGGCGAAAGGAACTTCATCTGGAGCTCCTTTTCGGCAGAGGTCTGCTCAGGAGCTGAGGCTACCCATAGATGCTGAATGACTTGACGTCGATCAACTCGACCCGCGAGCCGGAGCTTCTCAGGGAGCGCGTCGACCAGCGCCTCGCCGAGCTCGTGCCGGAATCGTCGGTACCTCCGGCGAAGCTCCATGCCGCGATCCGCTACAGCCTGCTCGCGCCCGGCAAGCGAATTCGCCCGGTGCTCATGCTGCAGTCGACACTCGCCTTCGGCGGCAACGAGGAGACGGCGCTCGATCCCGCCTGCGCTCTCGAAATGGTGCACGCGGCCTCGTTGATCGTCGACGACTTCCCCTTCATGGACGATGCCAGCGAACGACGGGGCATGCCGGCCAACCACATCGAGTTCGGCTTGGAGACCGCGACACTCGCCGGGTTCGCCCTCCTCAATCGGGCGTTCAGTCTGCTGGCAGAGGCCGAAGAGCTCGACAGCGACACCCGAGTCCGACTGGTCCGCCGACTCTCGTCAGCACTAGGCGATTGCGGAGGCGCAATCGCCGGGCAGGAAGAGGACATGGAGGCGCCCACCAGCGGCGGCTTGAATCTCGAGCAGTTGGAACGAATGGTCGCTCACAAGACGGCAGCGCTCTTCGTCGCCGCAACAGAGTCCGGCGCACTCATCGCAGGCGCCTCTGACGGCGAGCTGGAGGCAGCTCGCGCCTTTGCCTGGAACTTCGGCCTCTGCTTCCAAGCGCAGGACGACCTCGACGACCGTCCCAGCTCCGGTGCTCAGTGCAAGGAGAGTCCAGACTGTGACGCACAGTCCAAGGCGACCTACGTGTCGGTGCTGGGCGTGGAGGAGGCCCGTCGCATTGCGGAGACGTATGCGCGGAACGCCGTCGCCGCGCTCGAAGCGGTCGATCTCGGCAGCTCTCCGCTCGCAGAGGCGGCACTCGGATTGATCGGTGGCCGGAAGCCGCGATTGGCTGTCTCGAACGTCTGACGTCGCCTCGATGAGCGGCAACACCGTCCTGGAAGTCGTCGACGCCCACAAGACCCGGGGCGAGCGCGTGGTGCTCGACAGCGTGTGTCTGTCGATCGGCCGTGGCGAAATCCTCGCCCTCCTCGGCCCAAACGGCGCAGGGAAGACGACGCTGGTGCGCTCGATCTGCGGGCGGCTGACGCTCGACTCTGGCAGCGTCACGGTCTTGGGCGCGAACCCACGGTCGAGCGCCGAGGTGCGCGGGCGGCTCGGCCTGGTACCGCAGGAGATCGCGCTCTACCGAGATCTGACCGCCCGAGAGAACCTCGAGATTCTCGGTCGACTGGCAGGCGTGGCGGGCGTCGATCTCGGGCAGCGAGTCGACGAGGCGTTGGAGTGGACTGCGCTCACGGAGCGAGCCGACGACCGCGTGCAGAGTCTCTCGGGCGGCATGCAGCGTCGACTCAACCTCGCCGCCGGCACACTGCACCGCCCCGAACTACTACTCCTCGACGAACCGACCGTCGGAGTCGACCCGGCCGCGCGCGAGCTCATTCACGAGTCTCTCCACCAACTACGCGACCGTGGCCTGGCGATTCTCTTGACAACCCATGACCTCGATCAGGCCGCCGAACTGGCGGACCGCATCGCTATCCTGAGCGATGGCCGCAAGCGCGCCGAAGGCGAACTCGACACGTTGCTCGCCGAGAGCTTCGGCGGCGCGAGGGAGGTCTCGGTGACGCTCACCGCAACCCCTGACGCGCCGGCTCGAGCGCTCCTCGAGACGCTCGGTCTAGAGTCGGTTGCCGAACCGCCGCTCGACTGGATCGGCCCACTCGAAGGCGACCTGGAGTCCCTCGCTGAGATCGGCTCGAGATTGAGCGCCGCAGGATTGGAGATCGAAGAGTTGCGCGTCCGCGAGCCGGGCCTGCGCGGACTCTTCTTCCGCCTCACCGGCGAGGAGGTGACGGCATGAGCGGCGCCGTCTTCCGCGCAATGCTCCTCGGCCTGACTCGAGACCGCGCCGCGCTGGCGATGACGTTCCTGCTGCCGGCGCTCTTCTTCGTCATCTTCGCGATGATCTTCGCCAGCGCTACGGGAGAGCAGCTTCGGCTCAAGCTCGCGGTCGCCGACGAACTCGAGAGCGAGGTCTCCCAGCGGCTGCTCGCAGGCCTCGCCCTGGAACCGGCCCTTCTGCCGGTCGGCACGGACCTCGGAGCCGAGGAGGTCCGTGATCTCGTTCGCCGCGGCACGGCGGACGTCGGCCTCATCGTCCGGGCCGACGCGGAGCCGCTGGGTTCGGTGGGCGGCTTCGG
Organism: Candidatus Multivoradales bacterium; assembly: GCA_965212505.1. Classification (GTDB taxonomy): domain Bacteria; phylum Acidobacteriota; class Thermoanaerobaculia; order Multivoradales; family JAHEKO01; genus JAHEKO01. Next base: position 681,052 of record OZ243123.1, on the reverse strand, counting down.
TCCCGCGCCACTCCTGATCGTGAGCGACCCGGCGCGCGGCGTCGCGGTGCAGATGCTCGCCGGCCAGGTGCAGAAGGCCTACTTCGCGGCTCTGCCGGACGTCGCCCTAGCGAGCGTCGTCCATCTCTTGGAGGATCAGTTTGTCGAGCTCTCCCCCGAGCAGAACGCCGAGCTAGAGGTCGGCTTCTCGGAGCTGCGAGACGACGCGGAGGCTTCGCTGCGCGAGGGCGAGCAGACCGCCTGGGGCTTCCAGGATCTGTTCGAAAGAGAGGACGTCACCGGCCAGGCCGCTTCGGAGAACCACGTCGCCTACTACGCCGGAGCGGTAGCCGTGCTCTTTCTCCTCTTCTCGTCGGTGCACGGAGCGATCAGCCTGATCGAGGAAAGCGAGTCGGGCGTCGTCGACCGTATTCTCGCCGGCCGAGCCCGCGTCGGCGTGCTGGTGAACGGCAAGTTCGCCTTCCTCATGCTGCAGGGCTTTGTGCAGATCACCGTCATCTTCCTGATCGCCTGGCTGGGCTACGGCGTCGACCTTCCCGGCCACCTGGGCCCGTGGTCGATCACGACACTGGTCGCAAGCGCCGCCGCCGCCGGGCTGGCGCTCACCGTGGTCACCGCCTGCCGCACGCGACGTCAGGCGCAGACGATCTCGAACGTCCTGATTCTTGTCCTCTCGGCCCTCGGTGGCAGCATGGTGCCGCGCTTCTTCATGCCGCCGGCGCTCCAGAAACTGGGCTGGATCACCCCCAACACCTGGGCGCTCGAGGCCTACACCGGCGTCTTCTGGCGTAACGAGTCGTGGACCCAGCTGGTTGCCCCCTGGACCGCGCTCGCCGTGGCTGGCATCCTCGGACTGCTGGCCGCCCGCCGCCTGGCGCGTCGCCTGGAGACCGCATGAACGTCCTGATCAACGCCCTGCTCTTTCTCTCCGGCCTCATGGGCATGGAGCTCGTGGCCTATTTGACGCATCGCTACCTGATGCACGGGCCTCTCTGGTTCCTCCACGAGTCGCACCACAAGCCGAGCGATCACCCTCTCGAGAAGAACGACTGGTTCGCCGTGTTCTTCTCCCTGCCGTCGATCGCGCTGATCTATCTCGGAACGCACGGCTACCCGCGTCTTCTCTGGGTCGGCATCGGCATCGCGGCCTACGGCGCCATCTACTTCGGCTTCCACGACATCCTCGTACACCGACGTATCCGATTGCGCCTCCGCCCGAAGAGCCGTTACGTCAAGCGTCTGATTCAGGCGCACATGATCCACCACTGGACCAAGGAGCGCGAGGGCGCCGTCTCGTTCGGTTTCCTCTACGCGCTGCCGATCGACCGGCTTCGCGACCGGCTCAAGCGGAACCGCGCCGAGGACGCGTCCACAGCCTCTCCCGCGGCGTCGCCTCCGCTCGAGAGCTGAACGAAGTCGCCACGAGCGCGTCTCCAGCCGCGCAGGCCAGCAGCCAGAGCTTGCGCGGCTTTCCGATCGCCAGTCGCCGATCCCAGGCCCCACTAGCGCGCTCGCGCACTAGCCGGCCGATATCCCGGTAGACGCGACGCGACGCGGCGATCGCCCATGCGTGACGAGGGCGGAGGCGAGAGATACCGACTTCGCTCGACCGGTAGTAGCGTTCCGCTTCGTCGAGCAGCCTTCGCGTCACCTCGAAGACGGCATCGCGGTGCGACGGACGCTCGATGTCCGCCGGCTCGACACCAGCCTCCTCCAGCCAGTCGAGCGGCAGGTAGATCCGACCGGTCGCCGCGTCGTCCATCACATCGCGAGCGATGTTCGTGGCCTGAAAGGCGAGACCGAGATCGGCGGCGCGGTCGAGCGTCTCGTCGTTCGAGACCCCCATGACGTGCGCCATCATCACCCCCACGACGCCGGCCACGTGGTAGCAGTAGGTCATGCACTCGTCGAGCGTGCGGTAGCTCCGCCCCTCGACGTCCATGCGGAAGCCCTCCAGCAGCTCGAGTGGCAGGTGTCGCGGGATGCGGTAGGTCTCGACAACGCGTCTTAGACCGAGAAACACCGGGTCCTCGACCTCGCCACCGTCGAGCGCCATGCGGGTCGCCTCTTCCAGCTCGCGGAGCCGGTTGTCCACCGGAGTCGACTCGGAAGCACCGCGAGCCGACGACGGGGTCATACCCAGCTCCTGCTCGTCGATGCGGTCGTCGCAGTGCCGACACCAAGCGTAAAGCAGGAAGGCCGCCTCGCGCGTCGGCGGATCGAAGATCCGCGCCGCGGCAAAGAAGCTCTTCGAACCTTGGCGGATCATCCGCTCGGCGTTCTGGACGACGGTGTCGGTCACATCGCGCCCAGATCTTCGAGCATCAGGCTCGCCGTCGCATCCGCCGAGGAGACCACGCCGGGGATCCCCGCACCCGGGTGGGTTCCGGCACCGACGAAGTAGAGACCTTTGATCTGGCGATCTCGATTGTGCACGCGGAAGTAGGCGCTCTGACGCAGCGTGGGCTCGAGAGAAAAGGCCGAGCCCAAGTGGGCGTTGAGCGTGTCGCGGAAGTCGTCGGGGGTGAAGATCCGGCTGGTCACCAGGTTGTCGAGCAGCCCGGGCAAATAGCGCTGATCGAGGTACTCGAGAATGCGGTCGCGGTAGCGCGGCCCCTCGACCGTCCAGTCGATCTCGGCCTTGCCCAGGTGCGGTACGGGCGAGAGTACGTAGAAGTTCTCGCACCCCGGCGGCGCCAGCGACGGGTCTGAGCGGGTCGGCGCGTGCAGGTAGAGCGAGAAGTCGTCCGCCAAGACGCCACGGTCGAATATGTCCTCGAGTAGCCCTCGGTAGCGTGGGCCGAAGAGCACCGAGTGATGGGCGATGTCCGGGTAACGCTTGCGAGCGCCGAAGTAGATGACGAAGAGCGACATGCTGTAGCGCTTGTTGAGCAGTCTCGCACCTGTCCGCCGGGCCCGCGGCTCCGCGGCAAGGAGTTGCCGATAGGTATGAACGACGTCGCCGTTGCTGGCAACCGCATCGTAGTCGCCGGCCCAGCCGTTCGACTGCACACCGGTCACCCGGCCGGCCGTCGTCAGAATGCGCTCGACCGGCGTGTCGAGGCGCAGCTCACCTCCCAGGTCGGTGAAGAGCTTGGCCATCGCGTCGACCAGCGCTCCGGTCCCGCCGCGGGGGAAGAAGACCCCCCACTTCCGCTCGAGTGAGTGGATCAGCGTGTAGATCGAAGAGCTGACGAAGGGATTGCCGCCGACCAGAAGCGAGTGGAAGCTAAAGACCTGCCTCAGCTTCGGATCCTTGATGAACTTGGCGACCATGCTGTGAACGCTACGGAACGCCTGCAGTCGCGTGAGCTGAGGCGTGACTCGGATCATGCTCGCGAAATCGAGAAAGGGCGCATTGGCGAGCTTGACGTAGCCCTCCTCGAACACCTCTTCGGCATAGCGTGCAAACCGGGCATAACCCTCGACGTCCTCGAGCCGGCGCTCGGCGATCTGGGCGTTGAGCGCCTCCACGTCGTTCGAATAGTCGAAGACGTCGCCGTCCTCCCAGCAGAGGCGGTAGAACGGCGTGACGGGCAGCAGCTCGACGTAGTCCTCGATACGGCGCCCCGCGAGAGTGAACAGGTCTTCGATCAGATTGGGGGCGGTGATGACGGTCGGTCCGGCGTCGAAGGTAAAGCCCTCGTCCTCGTAGACGTAGGCTCGACCGCCGGGGCGATCTCGCTTGTCCACCAACGTGGTCTGCACTCCGGACGCTTGGAGGCGAATCGCGAGGGCGAGGCCTCCGAAGCCGGCACCGATGACGGCCGCAGTAGGCTGGCTCATGGCGTCAAATTCGCTCCGGGGTCGTGTTCGGATTCGGCGCCCCCTGCGAGAAGAGGCAGCCGAGTGCTCGGCGGATGGGGACCGGCGGCCGCCCGACAAGCGTGCGCACCTTATCCCGCCACGACGGCCGACCGGCATAAAAGCGCCGAATCAACGGTTCGCGCAGCCGGTAGAACCGCGCCAGGACGCGGTACCGTCTGTCCGGCTCAGCCGCTTCGAACAGCATGCGATTGAGAAGCCGAAAGAAGCCACCTCGACGCCAGAGCTCGATCGAGCGCGCGCGAATCTCGCGTGCGAGCTCCTCCGACCGCAAGTTTCGCGACTCGGCCAGGGTGTCCGCGAGGCGTACCGCCTCGGGCAGGGAGTAGCCGGTGGTCGGGTGGAAGAGGACGGCGCGCAGCCCCGTCCGAGGCACGGTTGGATCCGTTTGACGCCAGAAGAGCTCGATGTCGCCGTCGAGGACGATCGGGAGAACTCCCCGCTCCTCGCGAACGACCCGCTCGACCCGCCAGCCCTGCCGCTCAGCGTATCGGTGGATCGATGCCCGCATCTCTTGCTCATCCAGCTCGTCGCCGTCGCTGTACCGGGTGTCCTCGATCAGCAACTTTCGTTCGGTGAAGGGCAAGGTGTAGACAAAACGGTACCCATCTCGCTGGCCGACGGTCGCATCCATCAGGATCGGACGCGAAAGCTCGGCGGGGTGGGAGAGCTCGACGTGCAGGCCAACGAACTTCTGGAAGCCGAGGCGAAGCGCCGAGCTCGGTTCGGCGCCCCTGCCATCGACGACGCAAGCGGCCTCGATTCGAGAGCCGTCGTCGAGCAGCGCGTGGCCGGAGCCGAGCTGTGACACTGCGCGCCCGCGCAGTACACGCCCACCGAGTTCTTGCTCGAGCGCCCGCGCGAGACGGTCGCCCGAAACCGTGTGATACGCCCCGGTCAACCGCCGGGTGAAGCCCGGGAAGCGAACCTCGTGATCGCGCCACGAACGCTCGATCAACGGCTTCACCCAACTCAGCTGGCTCGGCTGCAGATCGCTGTCGTGAAACGACCAGACATTCCCAGGATCGAGTCCCTCTCGCCGTTCGACGAGCCTCACTTCGAGATCGGGTCTCGTTTCGACCAGGCGAAGGGCGATCAGCGAGTTCGCCAGGCCGCCGCCTGCGAGCAGCAGGTCGACGGTCACGAACCGACCAGCTCTTCGAGCGCGAGGCTCACGCGCTCGAGCAACACCTCGTTCTTGCGCCCCTCGAAACGAGCGGTCAGCTTGCCGTCTCGATCAAAGAGGAGCAGGTTGGGTCGCGAGGTGTCGAGCTCCAGCTCAGACGCCCACCGGCGTTCGAGATCGATCCAGACGGAAACCTCCTCGGGGACGCGCCGGACCAGCTTCTCGGCTACGCGCTCCCAGGTCACCGGCGGGTCGGACGGTACGTCGGCGATCAGCACGTAGCGCACCGCCTCGAACCGCTCCTGCAGGTCCCGCTGCCATACCTTGAGGTGGCGCAGGCGGCTCGCGGTGATCACCATGACAACGGCGACGTGGTCGCGATGCCCAGCGACGGTCGACGTACGTCCGTGCTGGTCTCGCAAGAGCTGCTCCGTAACCGAGGGCGGTACGGTCAACGCCGGCGTCGTCGCCCCGACGAACATCGAGAGGCAGATTGCCACCACGGTCCCAACCTTCATCGACTTCGGGAGACAGAGTGGCGCGCCATGAGCCGAGGCTACCAAAGCGGGTACGCCAGGGGCGGCAATCAGATGCGGGTCGGCCTTCGATCAAGCAGTCCCCAGAGACTCTCCAAGTCGTGAGTGCGCTCCAGGCGCTCGCGACTCTCTCGGAGAGTAGACCCCGCAAATCGGCGCAGCGCGCGCATCGAGCGCAGACCGAGAGGCCAACGTCGCTCGAGGTGGCGACGGAAACGCCGGCTGACCAGCTGCGGATACTCGGCGACGGCTCCGACCAAGAGAACGGTGCAGTTTCGGAGGATCAAGTCTCGGCACTCCGCGAACTGGGGCGAACCGAGCCCACGGGCTTCGTCCACAACGCAGTGCATATAGTGCCAGAGGCGAGAGACGAGACCGTCGGCCGGCCCCTCGGCCAGGGAAAAGAGCGTCCCATGCCCGGCGACACGGTCGCTCTCTGCGTCCTGCAGATCGTCGAGCATCTGAAGGAAGACGCCATAGCCGAAACAGAAGTCCTCCTCCGCCGGGTCGAGGCGACCCAACGCGAGATAGCCATCGGCGAGCACCGAGGTGCCCCCCTTCTCGATCTGCGTCGACAAAACGTCGCCGACCGAACCGTGATTGCCCTGCAATCGGAGACTCCGAATCTGGCCGTGGTGAATGGCGAGCAGGCTGTCGTAGACCTCGCCGAACTCGGCTCGGGGGAGGTTGCGTTCGATGATTCGCACCAGCTCTCGAATCTGACGCTCGCGCTCGCTCGCGGGCACAGCGGGCGCGCCCCGCAGCCAGCGCTCCAGTCGAGCGTTCATCCCCTCCTTGGCCGCCGTCGGGAGGTCGGGGTCGTCGAGTAGATTGTCGGTGTACGGGTAGAGCATGCTGTACGCGAAGATGGGCCGGTTCAACTCGACCGGCGCTCCCATCAGGCTCTGGAGGCTGTTGGCGATCCACACGTTGCGCATCGCCTGCCCGACTTCGGCGAGCTCGATCGAGGCGTCGAACTCGCGCGCGGCGCGAGCGAAGTCCAGGGTCGCCGCAGTGAACTCCTCACCGAAAACGAGCTTGCGATACGAAACGGGCCAGTTGAATCGCTCTTCGCCAAAACGTTGGAGCCGGCGACGCAGATGACGCTTCCAGACATCCATTTCGTCGTTGTCCTGCGGCACCGACTCGACTCGACTCGCCACCTCGCGGATGAGACGACGGGTCGCTCGCGCATTGGAAAAGCGAGTCCAGAGTGAGGTCGGTCGAGCGAAACGCGGCCAGTCCGCCTCGACCTCGTTCCAGAGCCTCCGATGGCGATCGCACAGAGCCACGACCCGCTCGGCCAACGGTGGCCGCGCGCCGCTCGGATCGATGTCTCGCGCGAGGATCACGGTCGCACCCCGCTCGGGCTCGCGAGAACGGCTTTCAGAGGCCTCATCTCCCCGCACTACGCGGAGGCGCCGTTCCGTGTTTCGGTCCGAAGGGCCGCTAGTCCGTGACGGAGCCGAATGCGGTGCGCGCCGCCTCGTTCAGATCGACTCGCTCGATTCGACTGCCGAAGAGCCGCAACCGCATCGCCTCGGTCACGTAGCCGGCGACCCGAAGCGCGTAGTAGGCGGCGATGGCCGGCGCCGTCACCACGAGCGCCCAGGGCGACTTCCCCTTGCGGAAAAGCTCGTTGTAGGCCACCGCCGCGGCACCCACCGCCGCAAACCCCGCGGGGATCCACAGACCCCAGCGATGCCCTCGAAGACCCAGCGTCAAGCCCGGGACGAGGGCGACGAGAGCGACCAGGAAGGGCAGCATGTCGAGGCGTGGTGGCAGATGGAACTTGTAGACGAGACGCGCGGCACTTCTTCCTCCTCGCCAGGCCTGGCGCAGAAAGCTACGCCCGGTGAGCGGATGATCGTGCAGGACGACGGCGTCTGGGACGAGGCGTTGTTCGAGGCCCGCCGCCCGGAGGAGTAGGTAGAGACCCTCCTCGTCGCCGCGGCCTGAAACTGACGTGACCCCATCGGCTCGCGCGCGATCCTCGTCGAAGCCGAACCGTTCGAGAAGGTCTTTGCGCACCGCCATGTTGCAACCAACGAGGCGCGGCGCCGGGCCCGCCTTCCCATGCACTCGATGGGCACCGCCGTAGGCGCCCTCGAAGACGTTGCGAGCCGGCGCCTGGAGGACTCCTCCGGTTACCGACGCGACCTTCGGACCGGCAAACCCGGTGAGCAGGCGATCGAGCCAATCGGGAGCCGGCTCGCAGTCGTCATCGAGGAACGCGACGATCTCTGCGCGAGCCTCGGAGACACCGCGATTGCGAGCGGCGTTGGCGCCTCGGCAGACCGCCTGGCGCAGGTGACGCGTTGGAACCTCGGGATTTGCCGCCGCGAACGCCGCCACCGTTTCCGGCGTGTCATCGGTCGAAGCGTCGTCGACGACGAGGACCTCGAAGTCGAGCGTCTCCTGCCGGGCGAGCGCCTCGAGACATCGTCCGATCGCCTTCGAACGGTTGCGGCTCGGAATCACGACCGACGCGCGCGGGGTCGACGCCTTCGGTGGGCTGGGCTCGGACATGCGCGAGGTTCGAGTCTAGCGAAGCGGCGCCTGAGCGCCTGCGGAATCTCGACTCCCTACTCCAGTGAATCCCAGGCGGCGGTCTCGAAGCCGTAGTCGTCCCGCAAGCGCCGGACCTCGTCGCTCAAGACCTGCTCAGCCTGTCGTCGTTGCGCCGCGCTCAACTGCGCCTCGATCTTCCGCTTGCGGGAGATCGCGCGCCGAACCAGCGCGCGCGATCGAACAGGGAACAGCTTGATGAGTTGGCGAGCGAGCGAACTGCGTGTGAGTGCAGTGTAGAGCGGATGGTCGACCAGGCTTTCGTTGTAGGAGACGCCGAGGTCCGAAGGGCGCAGGCTCCCGTCGAGCTCGAGAAACTCGACCACGCGATCGAGGGTCGCCTCGGGCTGAGTCTTCAGCTCTTCGAAGGCGAGCAGTAGGATCTGGTCGCGCTTGAAGTGCGCCGTGTAGGCGTCCAGCTGGCTCGCGTAGCAACTGGTCTCTAACACCGCGGCGTCCAGCTCGCCATCTGTCTCGCTGGGTCCCGGGTGATCGCCGACGAGCACGAGATGTCGATAGTGCGACTCGATGCGCCGGATCGGGTCCCGCATCACGTAGAGGAGTCGGACCTCGCCGTCGAGCGACGCCATCCGCGCCGCGGTCTCTGGGAAGGCGTGTCGCTTCGTGTATTCGGTCGTGGCCTCGAGCGCCCAGCGATGTCGTCCCACCTGCCACGACCAAAGATCCGAGTACCACTGAAATCCTCGAGCCCAGATCTCCGGGTCTGAGAAGAAGGCGGGCTCCTTGAGACGGCTGGCGGCGATCTGCGGATGTTGGGAGAGGTACTGAAAGAGGCTGGTCGTGCCGCTCTTCATTGCCCCGATCACGATCGCGTAGCGGTCGATCGCCGAGCTGCCGGTCTGCGAGGCGTCTTGGTCCACTCTGGAGATCTTATTTCGATCGTCCCGCTATGCAACAATGATCTTTCCAAGTCCAGTTGGCGCCTCGCCGCCCTTCCCATGCACGAACAGACCAAGAGAATCGGCATTTTCGGTTGGGGTGTGGTCGCACCGCGCTCACCGGACATCTCCCGCTTCGAGGAGAACCTGGCAACCAAGGGGAGCTGGCTCGCCCCCTTCGAGGGCTTCGGACCCAACAATTTTCTAGTCGGCGACCCCGAATTCGACTTCGCGGACTACAAGGGGTGGATCGACGAGCGCTTCGAACCGCGAAAATTCGCCCAGCTCGACTCGAAGATGGGCCAGATGGTCAAGTACGCCATCGGCGCCTTCATCCAGTCGCTCGCCCAGAACCAGGGTCTCGAGAAGGTCCTCCAGGAGCTCGGGCCAGAAGCGCACATCTACGTCGGCACCGGTCTCGGCGACTTTCAGGTCACCTCCGAGATCGCCGCCAACTACGGCCGGGCGCGACGTCGATGGGATCGATTCTGGTGCGCCGAGGAGCACAATCCAGATCTCGCCGAGTACCGCGGCCAGAGCGCCGACGAACGCGCCACGACGCGCGAGCACCTCGAGGCCCCTCACGACCCAGTCGACCTCGACCCCGAAAGCCTGGAGTACGAGCAGGCTCTCGACGCGTGGCTCGCCTTCTGGGCGGCTCGATCGCACGGCCTGCGCACCTACCTCGACGAACTACGCGAGATCGAGTCCGAGGGCCTGGCCGGCGACATCGACGCCGAAAAGGGCCATCTGATCAAGCGCAAGATGGTCGGCCGGCGGAAGCTCAACAAGCGGTACGGCTGTCCCGAAGAGCCGTGGAACGCAGTCGACGCGAACCTGCTCTGGAACATCCCGAACATCCCCGCTGCTCAGATTTCGATGCTCGGCAAGATCACCGGCACGACCCTGGCGCCGATCGCCGCCTGCTCCGGCTTTGGCAGCGCGCTCCTCTTGGCGGTCAACGCGATCCAGCTCGGGCAGGCCAAGGCGTGTGTGGTCGGAATGACCGACCCGGCGCCGCACCCGCTCACCGTCGGCGCGTTCTACAGCGCGCGGGTGGTCGCACAGGACGGGCAGGTCTCCAAGCCGTTCACCGGACTCCGCGGGACCCACGTTTCGGGCGGTGCCTGCATTTGGATTGTCGGTGATGCCGACTACTTCCGCGAGCAGGGCATGCAACCGCTCGGGCTCGAGATCGTCGGGGTGTCGAACAACTCCGACGCCGACCACATCATCACCCCCTCCCGCGAGGGACCGAGAGCTGCCATCGGCCAGGCGCTCGATCGGGCCGAGGTCGGACCGGAAGACGTCGCCACCTGGGACATGCACGCCACCGCCACGCCGGGCGACTGGACCGAGCTCCAGAACACACTTTCCGTATTCCCCGGCACCACGCGTCTCACCGCCCGCAAGGGCTCTTTCGGTCACGGCATGTCGGTCTGCGGCGGCTGGGAGCTGACCGCGCAACACCTCGGTTTCTCACGCGGCATCCTCCACCCGATCGATCTGGGAATCGAGGAGATCCACCCGCAGATTCGCGAGCACTCCGACTCTCTGATGATCGGCGACGGCACACCCGTCGACGGCAAGGTGGCGGGCAAGCTCAACATGGGTGTGGGCGGCGTGAACGCCTGCGTGATCAGCAGGCTCTGGGAAGACTGAGCCCGCGGCGACGAGCCATCTACAGCACCTCGAGGCGATGTCGGTACGAGCCCTGCTGATCAGCTGATCTTCGCCGCGCGCTTCGGGCGAGCCGACCGCGATCAGGTCAGTACGGACTCGACGAAGCGGTCCAGATCGGCCGCGCTGTTGGCGACATTCGGAGAGACGCGCAGCGCGTTGAAGTCGGGCTGCTCGAACGGCCGTACGACCAGGCCGTGACGCGCGAAGGCCTCCTGCGCGACGGCGTAGCTCGGCTGGTCCCGAACCTCCACCGCGACCAGACTCGCACCGAGTGTCCACTCTCGAGGCGATCGCCAGATCAACCGGTCGTCGGCCTCCACACGCTGCCACAGCTGCTCTCGCAGCGTGCGATAGGCGGTCTCGCGCCGTGCCGAGCCCACTTCGGCCTGGAAGTCGAGCGCATCGCCGAGCGCCAGCACTGCCGGCACCGCCCGGGTGCCGTAGTCCTCGAAGATCCGCGCCGCTCCGGCCCACCGCTCCTGCCCCCAGGTCACCCACATCGGACGCAACGTTTCGAGCAGCCGCTCACGGACATACAGCAGCCCGAGCCCCTTGGGCGACTGCAACCACTTGTGTCCGCTGGTGGCGAAGACGTCGACCTCCATCGCTCGGACGTCGAGATCGAGCATGCCTGCGCTCTGGGCGCCGTCGACGGCGATCCATTCGACACCGGCTGCCCGTGCCGCCTTGCCAATCGCGGCCACGGGGTGCCGGAGACCCACCATGTTGTCAACGTGCGGCAGGACGAGCACCTTCGTCTCCGGTCGTATCTCGCGCACATGAAGCTCGACCACCTGGTCCAGAGTCAGGCCCGGGACATCGGCGAGCGGCAGGTCGAACTGACGCACCGAATAGCCGCGCTCCGCGCCGTGGTGGGACCAGCAGACGCTTGCGCCGGCGTGGTTGAGCGAGCTGAAGAGAACCTCGTCGCCGGCGCCGATCGGCAGCCCCTGTGCCAGGACGTTGAAGACCTCGGTCGTATTGTGGACAATCGCCAGCTCGCCGGCCGTACAGCCGAGCAGGGTGGCGGCTCGCTCGCGCACCGCTTCGCGCGGCTCGGTCCAGGGCTCCCACCAGACATAGAGCCAAGGATTCGTCTCGCACAGTTCGAGGTAGCGCTCGTGCGCCGCCTGAACGACGCGCGGCACGGTTCCGATCGAGGCATGATTCAGGTAGGTGACCGACGGATCCAAGCTGTACGCCGCCGCCATCGACTCCATCGACAGCCCTTCGGCCGATGGTGCCGTAGCCCAAGCGCCACTTCGGATGGCACCCAGTTTGGCGAGCAGCGCGGCCGCGCCGGTCGCCCCCAAGATCTGTCGTCTCGTCGTCGTCATGCCGCTCTACCTAGTTCGCCTCGGTCAGCTCCTCGGCACTGAAGAGATACCGCGCATTGCAGAAGGCGCACGTCGCCTCGCACCGGCCGTCCTCGTCGAGTAGCGCTTCGAGGTCACGATGCGCAAGTGGGCGGAGCTTCTCGAGTAGCGACTCGCGGTCGCAGCGACACCTGTACTCGATCGGCTGTCGCTCGAGCACCTCTCTCTCGAGGCCTTCGAGCACGGCTCGCTCGAGCGCGGGGACCCCACCGGAATCGAGCAGGTAGCTCACCCCTTCGATCGAGCGGATATTGCTCTCCAACTGCCCCATCACTTCGTCACCGGTTCCTGGCAGCGCCTCGACAATCAGACCGCCGGCCGCCGCGATGCCGGTGGATTTGGGCAGCACTCCCAGGAGTACAGCCGATCGAATCTGCTCGCTCTGCTGGAGGTAGTGCGTGAGATCGTCACCGAGTTCACCGCTGACCAACTCCACCTCTCCCGAGTAACGACTGCGGCCGTCCTGTCGAGTGACACGTAGCGCGCCCGTGCCGACGAACGGAGCGATTCTCATGGCGCCGTCGGCCGGCGTTTCAACCCTCGGGTTGCTCACCATTCCGCGCAGCGCCCCCGCTTCGTCCGACTCGGCGAGGATCTGCCCCAGCGCTCCGTCTCCACGAATCTCCAGCAGCACGCGCGACGGGACCTTCAGGAAGATGCGGCGTAGGAGCGCCGCACCGGTGAGCGCTCGACCGAGCGCCACGGCAGAGATCGGCGAAAGGTCCAGCCGCTGCCTCGCCTCCTCCAGCGCCGTCGTGGCATCCACGGCCACCCACCTCAAGGTGCCGGCGGCGGCGAGGCCGACCTCGAGGCGTCCGGTTTCAGCGTTGGGCACCGGTTCGATCATGCGCGCATCCTACCGTGGCGTCGGCAACGGTCCGCGCGACGAAAAAGGCCCCATCGCCGAAGCGATGGGGCCGGAGCATCCGTAGGAATGCGCCTGCTTACGGGCAGGTGACCGTGCGATCCGGGAAACAACCCGCCGGATCGGACAGCGTGACGGTGTGCGAGCCGGACGAGAAGCCAGTCTGCTGGCTCTGCGCGCGGCCGTTGACGATCGTCACGGTGTCGGCATTGGCACCGTCGATCAGGAAGGTCGCGGTGTCGCCGTCGTGGCTGTTGTCGCTCATGATGACGCGATACTGCACTCGACCACCCGGGCGGCAACGCGCCTGGAAGCGGTCGATGTCACCACACGGAATGTCGTCGCCACCACCATCGCCGCAATCGGCCAGCTTGAAGCTGCAGATGCGGGTGGTGAAGTCGAACGAACCCGAGGTCTCGTAGTACTCCGTGGTGAACCAGAAGGTGCAGTCGTCCGCGGGATCGATACTCATCGAAGAGTAGTCGCCCCAGCGGTTGGCCGAGGCCGTCTGAGCACCGGTGCCGATGTGGCAGTCTTCCTCACCGCCGTCCATCGTGCCCAAGGGGCTCGAATCCATACGCGTGGTGTAGCTGACCGAGGGCATGACCGTCGAGCTCGTACGGCTGTAGCCGAGAGCCATGTTGCCGTCGCCGTCCATGGCGATCGAGCCCATCCAACGGTCCTCGTCGTCGGCCGGAGCGTAGGTGCCTTCCTGGAAGATGCTCCATCCGGTCTGGCCGTCGCTCGAGCGCATCTCGTTCCAGTGGATGCCTGCGCGGCTACCGCCGGCATCGGCCGTCGTGTTCAGCACGACCGACGCGTGGGTGCCCCACCAACGGTACTGCGCCCGGAACATCGTGAAGATGGCGAGACAGTCCAGCGGCTCACCGCCGGCTACCGGCGTGATGCAGTCGCTGAAGCCGTTGCCGAGGCCGCGGTCGAAGTTGACGCCGCCGGCAAAGGCATTCTCAGAGTAGGTCGACGCGCCGAGGTTGCCCCAATCCACGCAGAGCTCGTGCTGACGCACACCATCGGAGGTGTGCGGCGAGTCATCGAACTGGTCGTCGACGATCGTGAAGAAGGTCGGGCAGGTGTCGGCCGGCGGCGGATCGCCCGCCATGTGTGCCGGCAGCTGACCCTCGACGCAGTCGGCGCCGGTGCAGGGGTTCGAGAACTTGATGAACTGAGCCGAACCACCGGTCAGCATCGCGTCACGCTCCATCACGCCAGCGGCGTTCGAGAACGAACCGCCCGCGCCGCCGAAGTCACGCGAGGTGAAGGTGTAAGCGCTCTGGTCGCCCTGGTCGTACCAGACACCCAGCTTCGGGTAGTCGTTGGCACCGCCCGGGGTGATCACGAAGGCGTAGCGGTTGTAGGTGCCCAGCGGGTCGCTCGTGGTGGACACGGCGACGCACTGCGTACCCTGGTTGATCGAGAACTGGCTGACGAACCAACGGCCGGCTTCGTCGTCGTAGAGCACGACCGGATCGCCGTCGTTGTTGTTCTGGCAGTTGCCACCAAAGCCGGACCAGAACGAGTTGCCCGCGTTCGGACCGTTGATCAGCGCACCGGTGTCGGCGTCGTAGAGGGCCCAGATCAGATTGATGTACTGCATGTAGACCTTGTTGCCCAGATGGTCGAAGCCGATGTCACCGTTGGTGTCCGGTGGCACGATGCGGACGCCGAGCAGCGCGTCGTTGTCGTCCTCCGAAAGACCTTCCCAGTTGAGGCCGACAGCCGGCGTCGGGGAGGCACCCGGAATCGGGCGGGCATCGGTCTGCAGCGCGCCGTCGGGCGACTGCTCCATGTCGGGGCGGCTGCCCGGACGGTTGCGGATCGGGATCTCCATGCTCAGACCCGTCGGTGGCTGGACCGGAATCGCCATCTCGGCGAGCGGCGCAGACACGTCATGGTGGACGGAACGCCCCATAGTCACGATAGGTCCGTCGGCTGCGAGCGGCGCGCCGATCATGGCGACGACACCGAGCGCGAACGCGACGTGCGCAAGACTCACTCTCCTCTGCATACTCACTCTCCTCTATCCGTGTGGTTTGGGGCGAGAGGCGCCCCTGTAAAGAGCAAAAGAAACCCCACCGCCCTCGCGGACGGTGGGGATAGTTACTTCGTTACTGCTGAGATAGCACTAGCTACCAGGTGACCTCGACCACGTTGCTCTTCGTGCAGGTCGCCTGATCGATGGCCTGGATGAACGCGGTGTTGCCAGCCTGGCCAGCGGGGATGAGCCGCATCAGGTCGTGCTCGCCCGAACCGTTGGCGGTGTCGAAGCCGAGACGCTTGATGTTGCCACCGACGTCCATGTTGATGACGCCGCAGTTCGGCACGTTGACCGCCGTCGAGCCAGCGGCGGAGCCGCCGACGAAGTTGGCCTTGACGTTGGGCGTGCCGTTGATGGTCGCGAACGTGTTGAGCACGCCCGCCGTACCCGGCGTCACGCCGGTCAGGGTGAAGTCACCACCGCCGCCGTCACCGCAGTCTGCAAACTTGAAGCTGCAGATACGGGTCTTGAAGTCGAACGAGCTCGTCGTCTCGTAGTACTCGGTGGTGAACCAGAAGGTGCAGTCGTCCTGCGGATCGACGCCCATGCGCGAGTAGTCGCCCCAGCGGTTGGCCGAGGAGATCTGCGCACCGGTGCCCTCGTGGCACGACTCTTCGCCACCGGACATCTCGCCCAGCGGGTCGCCCGCCATCCGCGAGGTGTAGCGGACCGACGGGAAGAGGCTCGCGCTGGTGGCGCTGTAGCCGAGGGCGATGTTGCCGTCGCCGTCCATGGCGATCGAGCCCATCCAGCGGTCGACGTCGTCGGCCGGAGCGTAGGTACCTTCCTGATGGAAAGCCCAGCCGTCGGAGCAGTTGTCGCTGCGCAGCTCGCCCCAGCGGATGCCCGCACGGGAACCGCCCGCGTCGACGGTCGTGTTGATCAGCACGGAGCAGTGGCTGCCGTGGTTACGGACCTGCGCCGGGTGCATGGTGAAGATCGCCAGGCAGTCGAGCGGCTCGCCGCCCATGACCGGCGTGACGCAGTCGCTGAAGCCGTTGCCGAGGCCGCGATCGAACTCGCCGCCGTCGACAAACGCCAGCTCGTTGAGCGTGGAGTTGCCGATGGTGGCCCAGTCGACGCACAGCTGGTCGACGCGCGCGCCGTCGAGACCCGCCGGGTCATCGTCGAACTGCGTGTCGGTGTAGGTGAACCAGGTCGGGCAGGTGTTGGCCGGAACGGCAGCGCCGTCCAGATGCGCCGGCAGCGTTCCCTCGCGGCAGTTGCCTCCCACGCAGGGGAAGGAGAACTTGATGAACTGCGCCGGGTCACCGTTGAGCATCGCGTCGCGCTCCATGACACCTGCGGCGTTCGAGAACGAACCGCCGGCGCCACCGAAGTCACGCGAGGTGAAGGTGTAGGCGCTCTGGCCCGCGCTGCCGGTGGTGCCGTCGTCCCAAACACCCATCTTCGGATAGTCGTTCGCGCCACCCGGGGTGATCACGAACTCGTAGCGATGGTAGGCGCCGAGCGGATCGGCGGTCTCCGAGACCGCGACACACTGCGTACCCTGGTTGATCGCAAACTGGCTGACCATCCAGCGCCCGGCGTTGTCGTCGTAGTGCACAACCGGGTCGCCGTTGTTGTTGAACTCACAGTTGCCGCCAGCACCGGCCCAGAAGGAGTTACCGGCGAACGGACCACCGCGGACGGTGCCGTCTTCATTGAAGACGCCCCACACCAGGTTGATCCACTGCAGGTAGGCCACGTCGCCGTTGTGATCGCGACCGACCGTACCGTTGGTGTCCGGCGGGACGATGCGGGTCCCGAGCAGGTTGTCGTTGTCGTCCTCGTCCAGACCCTCGAACGACGCTCCGACCGCGGGGGTCGGACCGGCGCCAGGCGTCGGCCGGAAGGAGTCCTGGATCAGCGCGTCCGGACGGCCATCGACAGGCATGCGCCCCTCGGTGCCGGGCCGCGTCATGACCGGAATTTCAACGTTGAGGCCGGTGCGCGGTGCGGTCACCAGCGGCGCGATGTCGCGCATCGGGGCCGACGTATCGTTCCGAACGCTCTTACCGTGAACGACAGTCAAATCTTGCGCCATTACCGGCGCCACGAGCATAGTCAGTGCAGCCAATACGACCGCCAGAGTACAAAACCTCTTCATCACCTCTCCTCTTTCCATGGTTCCTGGGCAGGGAGGAGCGGGTCGCTGCCCCTCCTACTTACGCACTTCCTTACAGCCAACCCACTGAATCAGATTGCTTCGAGGCGGCCATCGTACGAGCGCATTGAGGGCAAGTCAAATAGAAAACCATGAATGTTCTCGCGCCCAAATGACGCCCTCTCGGACCTAGCGAGCGTCCGAATCGAGCGCCTCTCGGGACGCCGTCTCATAGACGAATCGCAAAGTGTCGGGGTGCAGGTTTTCGCCCGCTCCGAGGCCTGCCGCGACCTCACCGGCGAGCACCCGATCGAGAGCCACCAGGGCTCCGAACGCCGCCTTGCCAACGCCAGGATTGTTCGAGGCGATATGGGGCTCCGCGAGCTTCGCGTCCTCCTTGACGCCGGTCGCACCGAGAGTCCGCAGCGCGGTCACGAGGAGGCTCGGGATCAAGGAGGTGAGCTCGAGTTCGGTGCCGTGGCTCGAGACGATCTGCCGCGAGTCGGCGGCCAACCAGTCCCCGCCCCACGCTTCGACCATCTTGAGAGCCGCTCGCAACACGTACTCGTGCGACAGCGTCTCGAGCGTGCCCGCGGCCAGGACCTCCTGCAGACGCTCGAGCTCCGACTCACCCACCTGCAGGCGGAGCTCCTCATCGATCGCCAGCTCCGCGGTGACAAAACGCAGCGTCTTCGGATCTTTCGATCCCAGGCCCGCCATCACGGCGTCGAGACGCGGCTTGCCACGGAGCAGTGTCCCGTCGGCGTTGAAACGGACTAGGACGCGGATGGCCTCAGAGACTTCGAACGCGCCCGGCCCAACCGCTGGGATGCTGAGCACCCTCGACCCGGCCGGGTCCGTCTTCCAGCGATGCGAGCGCCGCCCTGGCTTGTCTGTGTGGACGACAATGTAGGTCTTCCCGACCTCGAGCACACCGGACTCGTTGCCCAGCACCCGGACGACGGTGCCGTCGGGCGTCACGCCGCGCAACTCCTCGAGTACCTCGAGGCGGTAGCGACCGTCCTCTGTCAGTTCGGCAATCTTGGCGACGGCGGCACGGTACAACCCGTCGCTGGCGACAAACTCGGAGGGCGGCATGAGTCTCGGTACAGCTTGAGCAGCGCTCGCACAGATCGCGAGCAGGATGAGGCAGGTAGCGGTTCTCAGTAGAATCTTCATGGTGTTTTCCCCTGTTGGAAGCGGCGCATTCTAGCATCTCTAGATCACGCTAAGATTCCGCTCCCATGATCCGCAAGGCCGGTCTCCTCCTCTTCCTCGCCGCGGCTCCCGCTCTCTGCCAACCCAACGAGCCTCTCGGTCACCTGGCGTTGCTCGGCGGTGGCGAGCGCCCGAGCTACGTTATGGATCGCATCGCTCAACTCGCCGGAGGACGTAGCGCTCGAGTTCTCGTGATCCCGGCGGCGAGCGCTCGACCGGCAGAGGCGTCGGCGACGCTGCAAACGGAACTCGAACGCGCTGGCGTCGGAATCGTCGAGGAGTTTGCCCTCGAGCGAGCGACACTGGATAGCTGGGAGAATCTCGAACGCGTACGACAGGCTTCCGGGGTCTTCTTCGCCGGCGGCGATCAGGCCAAGCTCGCGACGCTCCTGCGCGGCTCACAGCTCCTCGAAGAGATTCGCGACCTCTACCTGCGCGGCGGCGTCGTCGCCGGCACGAGCGCTGGGGCGACAGTATTCGGCAACCTCATGATTCTGGGTGGTGCCACCGCCAACGCCGACCCCGATCGTGCGATCCGAGAGATCCGAGCCGGCGCCGTGGCCACCGCACCCGGTCTCGACCTGCTCCCCTCGACCATTGTCGATCAGCACTTTCTCAAGCGCCGCCGCCACAACCGCCTGTTGACGGCGCTCCTCGAGAACCCGGAACTGCTCGCGGTCGGCATCGACGAAGGCGCCGCCGTTCTGGTCGGACCGCCCTCGAGACTCGAGGTCCTGGGAGAGGGGCTGGTCGCCATCTACGACCTCTCCTGGGGCAGTCCGGTCGAGACGGATCGCGCGGGCAATCTGAGCGCAAACGGGCTCTCGCTACACCTGCTCCGATCCGGGCAGACGTTCGATCTCGACGGTCGCGGTGTCGTGGAACCGGGCAGCTGACGCGCGTCAGTCGCCCATCACCAGATCGCCCAGCCCGCCCAGCACCGAGCCCTCGCCCTTGCGCTTGCCGCCCGCCTGCGGCGCGGCCGCGAAGACACGACTCGCCAGGCGACTGAACGGAAGCGACTGAATCCACACCGAGCCCGGACCGGTGAGCGACGCATAGAAGAGCCCCTCGCCGCCAAACAGGGCCGTCTTGATGCCCTTGACCATCTGGATGTCATAGGTGATCTGACTCTCAAAGGCGACCAGGCAACCGGTATCGAGCCGCATGGTCTCGCCGGCTCCAAGCTTGCGCTCCACCACCGTACCCCCGGCGTGGACAAACGCCAGGCCGTCGCCGGTGAGCTTCTGGAGAATGAAGCCCTCGCCACCGAAGAGGCCCGCGCCCAGCCGCTTCTGGAAAGCGATATCGACCGCAACCCCCTTGGCGGCACAGAGGAACGAGTCCTTCTGGCAGATCATGGTCTGGTTGTGCTGCTTGAGATCGAGCGGAATGATGCGGCCCGGATAAGGGGACGCGAAGGCAACCTTCTGCCGACCCGCGCCACTGTTGCCGAAGAGCGTCATGAAGAGGGACTCTCCGGTCAGCACGCGCTTGCCCGCGCCGAGCAGAGCTCCCATGAAGCCGCCCTGCTGCTGACCCGAGCCGTCGCCGAAGATGGTCTCCATCTCGATGCCCGGGTCCATGTACATGAACGAGCCGGCCTCGGCGATGCACGCCTCCTGCGGGTCGAGGATGATCTCGACGAACTGCATCTCCTCGCCGAAGATCTCGTAGTCGACCTCGTGCGCGGTGCCGGCACCGCTGGGCGGCGGGGGCGGCGCCACCGGGGCGGCTCCGGAGAACTCCGAAACGTTCGAGACGGGCGTCCACTCCCCCATCCCCTCGCGAAATACGTGAGCGTCGCGCGGCACGCTGCCGTCTGCCAGCTTTGACTTGAGCTCATCCTCCGTGAACGGACCTTCCTGCTTGCCCGAAACCGCCGCGTACCAGATCTTGTCGCTCATGCCTCTGCTCCCCAGGGAATAACTCGGTTTTTCCTTCGCTCGCGAGCCGTCAGTCTAGCAACTCCCGCAGCGTCTCTCCGTAGAGACGAATGCGCTTCTCACCCAACTGAGGGACCGACTCGAGATCGGCGGCGCCGTGGCGTTTCAAGTGGTCGAGCGACCGACTGGGAAGCACGACCTGGAGCGGCACTCCGCGACGTCCGGCCTCTGCGATCCGCCAGGCTTTGAGCTTCTCCTCCCGACCGCGCCCGCGGCGGCCCATCGGCTCGCCCGCGCGCGGCGAACGAGGCCTCGGCGGCACCGCTGGCGGATCGCGACGCACCTCAGCGAGGAGAGCCAGAATCTCATCGCCGCGAGCCGCGAGTCGGCTCCGAATCCCCATCCGGCGCAGCATCCCGCGGTCTCGTGGCGGGCGCTGACTCAGGGCGAGGAGCAGTCGATTGTTCATGGTGCGGCCCGGAGGCCGATCGTCCTCGCGTGCTACCTGATCTCGCCACTCCCAGAGCGCCGCCAGGTAGGGCAGGGCCGGCTTCGCCAGCCCCCCCACCCCTTTGATGCGCCAGAAGCCGTCAGCGCGAAAGGTGCCATCCCAGATCGAGTCCTCCACGGCTCGGTTGGCGATGTCGAGCTCCTCTTCGATATCGGCCTCGGCGACTCGCCGACGCAGCTCGTCGCACACCTCCGGCAGGTAGCGCACGTCGTCGACGGCGTACTCGAGCACCTCCGGCGCAAGGGGGCGTCGTGCCCAGTCGTACTGGGTGTACGCCTTGGCCAGAGCCACACCGCATACGTGCTCGACCAGCGCTCCGTAGCCGGTCTTTTCGAAACCGAGAAAGAGCGCCGCGCGCTGGCTGTCCCAAACACCCCGGAGCTGCGCCCGGTAGTCGCGCTTTAGACACCCGACGTCGAACTCGCCGCCGTGAAGGAACGTCCGGTGTTCGGCCGACTGCAGCGGCCCTCGCAGGACGTCGAAGTGCTCGGGCCGCCCCAGTGCCACGAGATCGACCAACCAGAGCTCGCCGCCCACGTTCAGTTGGAGGAGGCAGAGCCGCTCTTGGTAGGCGAACCCGGAGTTGGATTCAGTGTCGAGCACGTGCCACGGCTCGCGCTCGAGAACAGCCCCGAGCCTCTCGAGCTCGGCGGTGTTGTCGACGTAGGTGTAGGAGTCTGAATGCGGTGCGTTGTTGTTTGACATCGAACGGAGGCGGATGCTACCAATCAGAGGTCCACTCGAGAACGGAGGTTCGCAGCGACTCCGACAACGGTCGGTTCGCACGCGTGTTGCGTGTCAGCCGAAGTCGCCGGGGTCGACGTGTGAACAGAAGGGGATTCATGAACTGGAAGAAGCTACTCATGGCGTTCGTCGGTGTCTACATCGTCAATCAGATACTGACGATCTTGGTCCACGCGGTCTGGCTCGGCCCAACCTACGGCGCTCTCGCCGAGGTCTGGCGTCCCGAAGCCGAACTGACCGCAAAGAGCTGGATCATGTTCGTCACTTCGGCGTTCTTCTGCTTCTTCTTTTGCTACATCTACGCGCGGGGCGTGGAGGGCAAGGGCATTGGCGAGGGCGTCCGCTACGGCGCCATCATCGGCCTGTTCGTCGGAGTCCAGCAGGCCTACGACTGGTACGCCATCCTGCCCATCCCCTACTCGCTGGCCTTCAAGTGGTTCGTGAGCGGGATGGCAGTGACGATCATCTTGGGCATCGTAGTGGCGATGATCTACAAGGAGTAGCGAGTCGGCCGGCAACGAGTGCACGACCGCCAGCCGTGAATGGGCCTTGTGTCCGAACGACGGGGCCCGGGCTGGCGGGCGGTATCCCACCGGTGCTCGGACCGCCTTGCGGCGGCCTCTGCGCGCCGTTGGGAGCCCTCCGCCCTGGCCTCCCCGTCGTTCGGACACAAGGCCCATTCACGACCGGCTCCGGGTAAGCTCGCGACGATGACCTCTACTCATACCGTTCGACTCGGCCTCCTCGCCCTCACCGTGCTCGCGTCCCCTGCGGCAAGCGAAACCGCCGTCTCGACCGACTGGCCGACGTTCCGCGGCCCGAACGGCGACGGGAAGTCCGCCGAGACCGGGCTCCCGGACAGTTTCCCGGAGACGGGCCTGCCTGTCGTCTGGGAGGTCGAGACCGCAGAGGGCTACAGCGCACCGTCAATTGCGGGTGGACGGCTCTTTCTGTTCGACCGCCCAGGCGACACTGCCCGCCTGCGCTGCCTCGAAAGCGGCACCGGCAAGCAGCTGTGGAAGGCCGAGTATTCGACCGACTACGAGGACTACTACGGCTACAGCAACGGGCCGAGGGCGACACCCGTCGTCGATGGCAACCGTGTCTACACGTTCGGGGTAGAGGGACGTCTCCGAGCCCACGCGATCGAAGACGGCAGGCTCCTCTGGGACGTCGACACCGCGACGGCCTTCGGGGTCGTCAAGAACTTCTTCGGCACCGGCAGCACGCCGGTGGTCGACGGTGACCTGCTCTGGGTTCCGGTCGGCGGTAGCCCACCGGGAGCGCCCAAGGTGCACAGCGGCGAGGTGCGGGGCAACGGTTCCGGGCTGGTGGCGTTCGACGCGGCGACGGGCGCTGTCAAACATCGGTTCAGCGACGAGCTCGCTAGCTACGCGACGCCTGTACTCGCCGAGATCGGCGGCGAGAGGTGGGGCTTCCACTTCGCACGCGGCGGCCTGGTGGCGTTTGATCCAGGAAGCGCCAAGGAGCGCTTTCACTTCCCTTGGCGGGCGAAGATCCTCGAGAGCGTCAACGCCGCGAGCCCCGTGGTCGTCGACGATCTGGTTTTCATCTCCGAGACCTACGGCCCCGGCAGCGCCCTCCTGAGGATCAAGCCGGACGGCCCTGAGGTAGTGTGGAAGGACCCTCCCGGGCAGCGCAATCACGCCCTGTCGCTACACTGGAACACCCCGATCCTCCACGACGACCACCTGTACGCATCGAGCGGCCGCAACACTGGCGACGCCGAGCTCCGGGCTGTCGTGCTCGACACCGGCGAGGTCAAGTGGAAACAGCCAGGCCTCAGTCGCTCCACCCTCTTGATGGTCGACGATCGCCTGCTCGTCTTCACGGAGTACGGGCGACTGCTCCTCGTCGAGCCGCACCCCGAGGCCTACCGGGAGCTCGCCGACCTGACGCCACGCGACAAAGAGGGAAAGACCCTGCTGCAGTACCCCGCGTGGAGTCCCCCGGCTCTCTCCAACGGCCTGCTCTATCTCAAGGGCAAGGGCAAACTGATCGCCACCCGGCTCATCCCACCGCGCTGATCTGCGAGTCGTCCTCGATCTCGTCGGGGCGGAGTACCACGGTCGACGAGTTCTGTGCGGCGCGCTCGAGCGTATCGAGTGCCGTGCGGATGACCGCTCGATTGGCGACTTTGATCGAACCCAGATGCCCGGCGCCCTGAACGACGCTATAGCTGCCTCCGGCGCACGCCGCGAGTTCGCGTGTGTCCTCGGGTCGCACCAGCTCGTCTTGTGAGCCACTGATATAGGTCACCGCCCCGAGGTCGAAGGCGCTCGCGTGCGCGCGCGCGTCGAGGTAGTGATAGGCGTCCGCCAGGGCTCGGCGGAAGAAGACGTACGCCGGTCGTCCCATCGGAGCCGCTCGCCACGACCACTCGAGGAGGTGCGGAGACACGTCCTCGAACATCGCCCCGGCAACCTGATCCGAGCGGGCCAGCACCGGATGCGCCCAGTAGCCGCCGGCGCTCACCCCCCAGACGAAGAGGTTGAGGCCCGCGCTCCTCCGATCCAAGAGGTGGAGCGCATCTTCGACCGCGCGATCGTAGAAACCGTACGGTCGTCCGCTGCCGCCGAAGCCGGGGAAGTCGACCGCGAGCACGTGGTAGCCAGCCGCCCGCAGGGCCTCGAGGCGACCGCGCCGGTGAAAAAAGGCGCGCCCCCTCGCCACCCACGGATGCAGGAGGAGCACCGCGCCGCGCGGTGCGACATACGCCGGGTACCAAGTTGCTGAGAGCGCCTTTCCGCCCGTTCTGCGCTCTACCGAGAGATTGTTGTAGGGCAACAGCTCGGCTGGCGCCGACGGCGCTCGAACCGCCTGGAGACGCGGCGCCAGGGCGCGAATCAGGCGCAGCCCGAGCTTCTCCTGCCACAAAGGCGGCCGTCTCGGCGGTGGGTGCATTGCGCGGATCATACCCGCTCTCGCACGCGAGGCCAGAGCGTCCGCCAGACCTCAGGGCTGCGAACGAATCGTGACCTCGGCCCCCGCCGAGTAGCCCGCAAACTCGGGTGCGTACATCGACTGCAACGTCGCGGGCGCCACCTTGAACTCTCCCGCGGTCGCGGCTCTCAGGCGATAGCGGAGGGTGTACTCCCCGGCCGGTAGCCGCTCGAAGAAGAAGTTCGTGCCGCTGTCTCGCACCTCTTCATACCAGCCCAATCCGAGGTTCCAGCGGTAGCCCGAAGCGAGGCTCTCGGGTTCGAAGCCAGCGGCTCGCGGGTCGCGAAGATGAACGTACTCGGCGCCGTGTCGGGCCTGCACGACGAGGTGCACCTCGACCTGGTCGCCGACTTCGAGACGCTCACCGGCGGCCAGTGGGCGGAGCACCCGTTCGCCGTCGACGTCGACCCGGCGGAAGAGCGCTCGTCGCACCGAGAAGAGGTCGCCGTCCCCTTGTTCGGGAAGCCGCTCCGTCGAGAAATGCCAGGTCGCGGACGCAAACAGGAAGCCGGGCGTCTCCTTCGTGACCACGGTGGTCGCCATCAACTCCGGATCGATCTCTTCGCTACGAACGACGATCTGCTGATCGCGCCCTCGATACTCGTCGGGCTCGAAGACCAGTTCGGTGGTGCGCGACCCGACGACGACCGTCGCCGCCTCCCGGACGCCGAGCTGATCTTCCGCCTGCAGGTAGTGGACGAGCGAGTAGATGACCTCGGCGGTGGCGCGCGTCGACTTCCAATGGTTGAGCTGCTTGTTCAGGAAGAGCCACTGCACGAGCCCGTGGCGCCGTTCGTCGGCGGGGTCGAGCTCACCGAGCACCCGCAGCGCAAACGCATGCGACTCGATCGTGTCGTTGTACCAGAGCCATGCGCGATCCTCGGGCGCCCAGAAGGTGCCCTCGTCGCGCGTCGTCTTGGCCGAGTCCATGACGCTCTCCCAGACCCGCTTCGCATCGTCGCCGCGGCCGGCACGGTCGAGAGTCAGAGCTAGATACCCCTTGACCAGCGGCGACATCCGCCGCCACTCGCGCAAGGTCGACTCGAGCATCTGTTCTCGGCTCGCGGCGTCGAAGACGCCGCCGGTCCAGGACGGATCGGGCAGCATCGAGAGCACGTAGTTCAGAAAGGCGACGGTCTCGTGAGGCATCTTGTCGTCGGCCAGATTCGAGAGTTCCTTCTCCCAGTAGCGATGGAGGTAGCCCCATGCCCGCACCACCATCTCTTTCGGCACCTCGACACCGAACTCCATCGCCTTGGCGAACCCGTAGGTCAGATAGAGCGTCATGTAGGGCGACGGCGGGCCGCCCGACCACCACGGGAAGGCGCCGTCGGGCAGCTGGAGACGCTGGAGCTCGGCGAGCGAGGACGCGCGCTCGAGCCGCGCGACCTCGGGGTCGAGCACCTTCAGGAGCTCCCCTCCGTCGATGTCGGCTCCACCCCGCGCAGCCGCGAGCCACGGCGTCTCTTCGAGGGTCATCGAGCGGTTCGGGTCGTCCCGATTCCAGGTTTCGAGTCGCGTGTCTCGCGTCGCCAGCTTCTCGGCCATCGCCGCCACCGCCGGATAGCTCTCGAAAACCGAGCTCACGATGCCGGTCGACAGGAACCGGTTAAGCGTCTGCTCGGTGCACTCGTAGGGATACTCGACGAGGTAGGGCATCGCGCCGAGCACTCCGTAGAAGAGCTGCGCGTCGAGGGTGACGATCAAGCGGTCGTCGACGCGACTCGGGTCGTCGTCGCGCGCCAAATCTTCGAAGGTCAACTCCCGGCGGTCTTCGCCTCGAAGCGTGACGAAACGCGACTGGGTGAGGTGCATTCGCCCCGGCAGGATCGGTACCGGCCTCAGCTCGCCGTCGCTCAGATCTCCGGCTTCAGCGACTACACGGAACGCAACCTCTCCTACCCGCGTCGGCGTCGAGAGCGAGAAGGTGACTGCCGCGCTCTCGCCGGGCTCGATCGCAAACGCCTGTCCTCGAACGTCATCCGGCGACAGCCCGAAGTCGGCGCGAACACTCTCTCCACTCTCAGGATCGACGATGTCCAGCTCGACGTCGCCTCGGAGTGGCTCTTCGCCGCTGTTGTCGACCAGTACCCGAAGCTCGGCTCGATCTCCCTCGCGTAGGAAGCGCGGAAGGTAGGGGCGGACCATCAGCTCCTTGGCGCTGCGCGCGCTCCGCTGGAGCCGCCCACTGCGGAGGTCGCTCGTGAGCGCGTGCACCCAGACGCTCCAATCGGTCAGAGAGTCGGGCACGGTGAACTCGAAGGCGACCGTGCCGTCGTCCTCGAGCTTGAGGTGTGGCTCCCAGAAGGCGGTCTCGGAGAAGTCCGAGCGCAGCGACTCAGGCTCTGGCGGCTCGTTCCCCGAGCCTCCTGGATCGCTCGTGTCGCCGATTTGGCCCAGAGACTCGGACTCCTCGAGCAGAGGGCTTTCGGAGGTCACCGTGATCACCCCCTCCGTCGCATCGACCGCCTGAGACCCCCGTTCGAGCGCCATCGGCATCGACTTCGCGAGGTACCGGCGTCCACCCGGGCCACCGATCGGATAGTTGTCGAAGAAGCGCAATCGATCGGCTCGGAGTCGCGAAGCGACTGGAAGCGCCCTCGGATCGCCATTCCGGAACCACATCGGACGCCGCGTGCCCAGAGTCGATCCCACCGGCCAACCACCCGCCCGCCGTGGATAGATTCCCAGCGGATCGGGCGGCGTGTGGGCCGCGAAGAGGTCGAGACTCCGGTCGTACATGTAGGCCAAGAGCTCGGCGTTCTCGATCGGCAGTGGCTCGTCCTCCTGAGCCCGGAGTCGCACGGTCCAGGTCTCTTGTTGACCGGGCCGCAGCAGATCGCGGAAGCTGTCGAACTCGACGGTGAGCTCGCGTTCCCAGGGGACGAAAATCGACTCGCTGAACGACATGAGCTGGTGATCCCGCAGCGCGGTCAGGCGGACGCCGAAGCCACCTCGAAGCGCCTCCTCCACCTCGATCTCGATCACCTGTGAGCCCTCGGAGGAATCGAGTCGCCACAGGTCGAGCCGGCGCCCGGCTTGGTAGACCTCCAGGAGGAGCGGCTGCTTCTCGAGGCCCGAATGGACAAGGACGCGCGCGACGCCTCCCACCCGCACCGAACTCTTCTCCACCGCCAGCACCGCAGGCGCCGCCAACCGGTTCCGCTCCGGAGCGACCACCAGGAACTCGGCTTGCGCCTCGGCTCGAGCGCCGTAGCGATCCAGGGTTTCGTAGCGCAGTCGATACGCTCCCGGCTCCAACGCTCCCAGCTCCAGCGCCTCCCGGCCGCTCGGGCCGTGAGTGATGTCGCCCGCGCGAAGCTCGGCGCCGTCGCCCCAGTCTCGCGCGAGACGCTCCCACGGGGGGGCAGAGTCCCAGCGCGGCCGGAGGCGGTCGCCCGGAGTTGCCCATCTTGCTTCTTCGTCCCGAAGCTCGATCGAACGGTCTGCGGGCAGGACCGTTTCGGCGGGCTGTGCGAGCTGGAGCAGTCGCCAGCTACCGGAGCCCGGGGCTGCGGCACCATCGAGATCGCTACGCCGCAGGTCGAAGGCCACCGAGTCGGCGGCCCTCCAGAAGCCTCGATCGGACTCGACCCGCGCTTCGACGGACACGAAACCGAGACGGAACGACCGCTGCGCAGAGCGCGTCTCGCCACCCTCGTCGGTGACGTCGACGGTCACCCGGTAGCGATAGCTGACGCCCGGCTCCGACGCCTGCCGCTCGTCGGCCTCGGCGAGGAACTCGATCGAGAAGCGCCCCTCCTCCTCGATGGCGGAACTCCCCACCGCGATCACCTCGTTCGGTGACGAAGGCCGCGGCCTCCAGAACCACCACCGTGGATAGACCGCCGAGCGTTCGACCCGCCATTCGACGGTGCCGGAGGTCAGCGGCAGCCCGAAGTAGTAGCGAGCCTCCCCTTCGAGCCGTGCGGAACGGTTGAGCCGCAAACCCTCTCCGGCCTCGAGCAGCGACACCTCGAAGGTCGGCCGCTTGTACTCCTCGACCCGAATCTCATGACTCGCACCGCGCTGGCTCCACAGACGCCACGAGCCCAAGAGGCGGCCCGAGGGGATCGTGAAGCGGCCCGACGCCGAGCCGAACTCGTTGGTCTCGACCGAGACCGTCTCCACCGATTCACCGCCAGCATCCATCAACTGGACGTCGAACCGCTCGTTCGCCAGCGTGCGAAAGCCCCCGCCCTCCGCCGACCCGTCGTAGGCGACGACCTTCCACAACACCTCCTGGTCGGGTCGATAGGCGCTGCGATCGGTGTAGTACAGCAATCGCATGCCCTCTTGCCGGCGGGAGCCGCCTCGCTTCGACAGGTACGACTCGTCGATGATCGGTCCGGCCTCTGTCTCCGCGACCAGGAAGAAATTGCCGCGCCGGTCCGGGTAGCGGAACTGCGTCTGACCCAAGAGGTTGGTCTCATGACTCACCGCACGGCGGTGGCCACGCCGGAAGTCCCGTTGCCAGAGCGCAACGGGAACCTTGTGCAGCGGCTCACCCGTCGACCCGGAGCGAACCGTCACCTCGACCGAGCCCGGAGCCTCTCTCCGAATCAGCACCACGTCGGAGACCACCAGCGTGACCGCAGCGAAGAGCCCCTCGTCGTCGAACTCAGGTCGAGGAGTCGCCACGATCACGTAGGTCCCGGGGCGTTCGATCGGCGGCGTGACGAAGCTCACGTGAGAGCGGTAGTCGGGCGTCGGCGGTAGAGCCTCGGTCCAGGTGTAGTCGGGGTTCGATCGCCCGACCAGCGTTCGCGCGTCCTCGCGCGACGGCAAGATCTGACGCGAACGCGTGCGTTGGAGGCGGGTCGAGAGGTCGACCCGGTAGGCCGAGAAATGGAGCTCCCCGAGGTTCCTGTGCTCCACCCGCAACGACCGACGGTCAAGGCCGTCAGTCGCCATCGAGGCCAGGTCGAGACTCGGCATCTCGATCGATGCCACCAGGTGCGCGCAGCGACGACCGCCATAGGTCGCGGGATGTGCGTCACGCCCCTCGAGGGCGAGTCGGCGCGCCTCGATCGCGCTCTCGACGCCGCCGGCAGTCCGTACCCAGTCGGCGAGCTGAGCCTGCCCAGCCGACCACCAGGCGAGACTGCGGTCGAACGACTCCAAGTGGCCGGCCAGGCTCTCACGCAGGACACTTCGATCCGGCTCGGAGGAGAAGGCCGAATGGAGCCGTCGCAGTCTTTCGAGCCGTGCTTCGAGCGCCGCTTCGGCGCGGCCGGACTCTTGATGCCAGACCTCGAGGTCTCCGAGCACGCCGGCGAGTCGCTCCAGCGAATGGGTGCCTTCACTCGGACCACCGGAGATCAGCTTGTCGAGATCCAACCTGTAGACACGATTCGACTCTTGCGGACTCCAATAGGAGCTGTCGGCCAGAAACTCTGTCCAGAGGTAAGAGATCGTGTCGCGGAAGGTTCCCCGCACCTCGGGCGGATAGTCGTTCTTCTCGACATAGCGCTCGAGCCAACCGAGCGGTTCGTCGCCCCAGGCATCGCGCGCCGCCCACACCTCGCCGTAGGCACGATCGGCCTCCTCGACGACCTGCTCGAGAGTCCACTGGTCCAGATCGAGCGGCTCGTCTCCGTCGATCCGCTCGCGTTGACGAATCTCCCACGAATAGGCGGAGGCGTACTGAACGAGACCGTGAGCGTAGAAGAGCTGCAGGATCGCCTGGTGGCGCGCCGAGTCGGGCCACGACTCGTCCCGCAAGAGCGCGACCGCCCTCTCGTAGCCGTGAAGCGCCGTTCGGAGCTGGACCTCTTGAACGAGACCACGGGTCCACCCGTCGACATCGCCGGCCGCAGTGGCGGCGGCCCGCAGTGACGCGGTCCGGTCAGCAGCTTGCTCGTAGAGCTGATCCTCGATCAGCCGCTCGACCTCGCTCCAGTCGGTCACGGCTGCGTCTTCCACCGCTTCACGCGGGTGGACCGAGTCGGCAGCACGCGCCGCACAACCGATGCTGAGAGCAGCGGGAACCAGGCAGAAACAAAGGATGAAGATGAGGTGTCTCGCGTACGCATTCATACCCAATCAGTTAGACACGACAGAAGGCTCGACCGCAACCACGTGGAACAGGTCATTTTGCCTCGGGTTAACATGAGTCAGCATTGACGTTAGTCCGCACCGCGGACACAGGTGGGGGGATGATCACCGCTCTGATCAGCAAAAAGGGCGGCGTGGGCAAGACGACGACGTGCGTCAACCTCGCGGCCGCGCTCGCAGGCATCGGCAAGAAGGTCCTGGTCGTGGATCTCGACAGCCAGGCTTCGGCGTCGCTGTCGCTGGGCGTTCCACGCGAGCGGCTCGCCCCCTCGATCGCCGACGTCCTCCTGCACTCGATGCCGGTTGGAGAGGCCATTCGGCCCACACACACCGGTGGCCTCGACGTCCTGCCGGCCTCGTCCGACCTGACCAGCTTCGACTCGATCATGGCAACACAGCCCGAGAAGGAGCTCCTGCTCGGAGAACGTTTGCGACAGGCGGAGGAGTTCTATGACTTCATCCTCCTCGACTGCCCCTCGTCTCTCTCCCTGTTGCCGATTAGCGCCCTGGTGGCGGCCGACAACTTCATTCTGCCGGTCGTGCCGCAGTTTCTCGCACTCGAAGGGGTCCGAAATCTGCTGCCCACCGCCGAGCGCCTGTACCAACGGTTCGGAAAGCGAACGGACCTGCTGGGCATCGTACTGACCATCGTCGACTACCGGACCAGGACAAACCGTAGCAACATCGACCTCATCCGGGAACAGTTCGGCAACTCGGTCTTCGCTATCGAGATCCGGACCAACATTCGGCTCGCCGAGGCGCCGGCCGAGGGCAAGACGATTTACGAGTACGACCGCGCATGCGCCGGAGCCAAGGCCTATCGGCTCCTGGCCGCCGAGACGCTCATTCGCGCCTCGCAACTCGGACGCAACCGCGGCTTGCAGGCGGCGGCCGGCTAGCCCTCGCCGTTGGCCGCAAACGAGAGCGCAGCCGAGTTCATGCAGTAGCGCTGACCGGTGGGCTCGGGGCCGTCGGCGAAGACGTGACCGAGGTGGCCATCACATCGAGCGCACAGGACCTCGGTTCGCACGCTGAAGAGCTTGCGATCCTCCCGTGTCGCGACGTTCGTCTCCGCAACCGGCTCCCAGAAGCTGGGCCATCCGGTACCCGAGTCGTACTTGGCGCCCGAAGCGAAGAGGTCGGTACCGCAGCCGGCGCACCGGTAGGTCCCGTCGTCTTTGGTGTCCCAGTAGCGACCGCTGAAGGCACGCTCGGTACCCTCCTTGCGTAGCACTCGGAACGACTCCGGTTCGAGCCGCTCGCGCCACTCGCGCGCCGAGAGTTCTACTCGCTCGACCGGTTCGGTTGTGCCCCGCTCGACCGAGTAGATGTCCACTTTCGACGACGAATCCGCTTCTACCGCCATACCAAGCCTCCCGATCCGCAAGCTATCAGACGGTGACGGTAGCCAACCGTTGCGCTCCCCGTTTATAATGCGCCGACGTTCATCGAGGCCTTTGGGTTTCGCTCGATTCCTAGAGAGGAGAAGCTGTTAGATGGCATACGTAGTCACAGAGAAGTGCCTGGGAGAGCGCTACGCAACCTGTGTCGAGGTTTGCCCGGTCGACTGCATGCACCCGGGTGAGCACGAAGGCCAGGTCTTCCTGGTGATCGACCCGGACACCTGCATCGACTGCAGTCTCTGCAAGCCCGAGTGCCCGATCGACGCGATCGTCGAGACCGAGGACGAGGATCCGGAATGGGCGGAGATCAACCGTAAGCTGGCTCTCGACGACGGTTGGACCGACCACGAGCCGGTTGAGCCGCGCCCGCGCAACGACCCGCCGCGGCGTCCGGACGTCAACGAGATCGTAAACCCGTAGCCGAGGCGACGGGTTTGGACCGAGACGGGCAGCCGAGAGGCTGCCCGTTTTGCGTTGTGGGCTACCTCTTGAAGGAGAGGCCGAGGCGCACGGTGGTGCCGGTCGCGAGGTTGCGCGCCCGGCTCGTTCTCTCCAGCTGAGCATCAACCGACCAACGGTCTCGGAGGCCGACCAGCAGCTGCGGCCCCCAGGCGAGAAAGCGCACACCGTCGCCTAGTCCGGCCGCCGCTCCGACCGGCCGCCCCGATCTCTCCTCGTAAGGCTCGATCCCAGAGACGTTCCAGGCCAGATCGACTCTGCGGCCGACGTGTCCGCCGAACTGAAGGCGATAGGCGAACGCGTCGCTCAGCCCGCTCCCCCGCACTCGATGGCCGGCATCGAGGTAACTCCACACTGCGCCGTCTCGGAACGAACGGCCGACGGAGATCGTGGCCTCTCCCTCCCACACGCCGCTTCCGGTCGGGAGGAGGCTCCTACCCAGCTCCTCGTCACCCGTGGGCGCTTGAACGGTGGCTCGACCCGCCAACACCCACGGCCCGCGCGCCAGGATCTGGCGCTGGAGCGCTACCGCCAGATCGCCGGGGCCGTGCGCGCTCCCGAAACCCTCGATCGACGAGTCGATGGCGAGCGGCGCCTTCACGATCGCCGTCCATCGATCGCTCAGCCCGTACTCGACGTAGAGCGAGAGCTCCCGTCGCTCGAACTCGGGGATGCGCTCCTTGGCCCCGCTCGGCGTCGCCAGTTCGTCGCTCGACTGGTAGCTTGCGGTGACGCTGGCGTAGAGACCACCGTCGCCGACCGGCCAAGAGCCGGCACCGACCGGCGCGCCCCCCACCGAGGTCGCGAGTACTAGGCCCAAGAGAGCGCGTCTCATTCCAGCCGCCCGTGACCGAACGGCAGCTCGACCGCTCCGCACCAGATGACCACAAAGTCGTACCCGGAGCCGTCTCCGGGAACGCCGTAGCTCTGGGCGCCCTGGAAGCCCTGAATCGCTCCCAGAATCAGGTCGTCGTCTCCACACCGACGGCGCCGGCAGAGCCGCACGTCGAGCGCCGAGGAGCGATCGGTGGCGAAGTCATCGCCCAACCGTAGGACCTGGCCGCCCTCCCCCTCCTCGAGCACCGCGCCGCCCACCGTGTTGTAGCCGTTGGCGCCCGAGAAGGTCGCCGTCGCCAGGGTCGTCGCCATCGGCCCCTCCTCGGGAGGCGGAGGCGCCGCTGCAGGAGCGGTCGGAATCAGGTCTTCGCCCTTGCAGGCGACGGCGGCGACGAGGAGCACCAGGGGCAGCACACGACGCATGACGCGCCGATCCTAGCGACCAGATCTCACGGCCGTGTCACGTACCGTCAAGGGCGCTCGACGACGAAGCGTTGATTGATCGTCGGCGGCTCCACGACCTGCTCGGTACCGTCGGGCCAACGCACCACGACGGAGTCGATTGCCGAGGCGCTCCCCAGTCCGAAGTGAGCCACCGCCATCGACTGCGATTGATAGCTTCGACTCGGATTGATCTGACGACTCATCCGCAGCCCGCCGGCCTCGACCTCGACGGTCGCGCCGAGGGCATCACCATTGCCCTGGGCATCAACCAGGGCGACGGACAGCCAGTTGTGGCCGGTCGCCTGTTCGTTGCGCAGCAGGAGCGCCGGCCGACCGGTTTGGGTCAGGATCACGTCGAGATCGCCATCGGCATCGATGTCCGCGAAGGCGCTGCCTCGTCCGACGATCGGCTTGGCCAGATCGCCGGCGGTGGCGAGGTCGACCGCGACGAACCCCTGCCTCCCCTCCGGCCCGGCATTCCAAAAGAGCTGGGACGGCTGCTCGTAAGTCTGGCTCGGGTCGACTGCGTTGATCTCGCTCTCCAGGTGGCCGTTCACCTGCAGGAGGTCGAGTCGCCCATCGAGGTCGTAGTCGAAGAGAAGCACCCCGAAGCTGAGCATCAAGCGACTCGGAGCGCCGATCCCCTCGCCGATCGCCTCGTCGGCGTAGAAGGTCGGGTCGCCTTGCGAGATGTAGAGCGATGTCATCTCGTTGGCAAAGTTGCCGATCGCAAACCCGAGCTCACTGTCGTTGCGATAGTAGCCGGCGTCGATGCCCATGGCCCCGGTCGCCTCTCCGTTGCGCCCGTAGGCGAGGCCCCAGAGCTCCCCCACCTCGGCGAACGTGCCGTCTCCCTGGTTGTGAAAAAGGAAGTTCCGCACCGTGTCGTTGGCGACCAGCAGGTCGACCCAACCGTCGCGATCGAGGTCGATCGGAGCCACGGCGAGCGCCTTGGCGACCGGAACGTCGGTCGCGGGATTGCGTACCTGGACTCCCGCGCTCTCCGAGACGTCGGTGAAGGTTCCGTCCCCCTCGTTCCGGTACAGGTAAGGGAACGTGCCCTGATAGTTGAGCGGCGGTCCATAGGCGCGGCCCACGCCGGTCAGGCGGTAGTCGAGCTCGAGGTCGATCTCCTTGGACCACCGGACGTAGTTGCAGACGAACAGGTCGAGATCGCCGTCGTTGTCAAAGTCGACAAAGGCGCTGCTCGAGCTCCACTCTTCGGCCGAACCAGCCAGCCCGGCCGATGCCGTCACGTCGGAGAACCGACCGCCTTCGTTCCGGAAGAGGCGGTTCTCCCCGACCGCGGCCACGAAGACGTCGCGCCAGCCGTCGCCGTCGAAGTCGCCGATCGCCACCCCCGTGCCGTAGAGGGAAAGGTCGAGCCCCGCCTCTGCGCTCACATCACGGAAGCGACCGTTGCCGTCGTTGGCGTAGAGCCGAGTGCGCGGCGCCGGGGAGGCCGGTGTCGAGTGCGGCCAATAGGTCGAGTTCACCAACAGAAGATCGGCATCGTCGTCGTTGTCGTAGTCGAAGAAGGCCGCTCCGCTGCCCATCGTCTCGGGCAACAGCTTGTCGCCCTCGGCGCCGTTGAAGTGCACGAAGTCGATGCCCGCTTCTGCGGTCATGTCCGCAAATCGCACCGTCGGGGCCTCTGCGACGGTTTCGACTGCGGCGGGCGCTTCGCGCTCGATCGTCTGCTCGGGCGCGTCCTCTGGAGCGCGGCCGGCCCACCAGAGTCCGCCGCCGATCAGAACCGCGAGCGCCACCGCGACGGCGAGCGACCAGCGGAGCGCCTTGCCGATGATTCGATCGTCGGCGGGAACAAGTTCCGCGTCGAGTTCTTCTGGTTGCCGCTTCTCTTCTGTCATGAGTCGATCGCCTCCGAACGAAGCGCGAAGCCTACCGGACGCGAGCTACCCTCGGGGCAGTCTCCCCTAGAGGCCCGCTGCGACCCGATCGGTGCTCTCGCCCTCGTCGAGCTCGAAAGCGCCGTCGCGTCGCAGGTCGTAGATGACGATCGCCTCGGCCGCGTGGTTGGCCGCCGGATTCGCAGCTCGGTGGATCGCAATCGCGCGATCTCGGGCATTGTCGTCGGGCTTGTACTTCGAGTAGAGCGCAAAGTGCTCTTCAGCGGCTTCGTCCTGGCCCAGCTGTTTGCCGACCAGGTACAGGTTGTAGTGGGCGGTCACGTTCTCCGGGTCGATCGCGATCGCCTCGAGGAAGCGACCCTGAGCCTGTTCGAGCAACACGGTGCGACGCTCACGGCGCGCCTCTCCCCGCTCCTGCTTGGCGCGCTCGAAGAGCGTCTGGCCGAGCTCGTTGAGCAGTCGATAGTCGAGGCTGAAGTCGAAACCGCGCGCACGGGTCTCTTCATCATCGAGCTGCACGATGCCCTGGAAATTCGCGATCGCCTCGTCGAGGAAGCCGTTCTGCTTGTTCACCAGGCCGGTGAACCAGGCGACCGACCAGCTCGGCGCCGGCGGATCGAACCGCGCGGCGCGCTCGAGAGCTTCGATCGCCCGCCCCTGGACCGTGCCCTGGGCGATGTAGACCCGCGCCAGGTTGAGCGGCCCGTCGGGGCGACCGAGCGCCTCGACCTGACGGAAGGCGTGCTCCGCTTGGCGCAGCTCCCCTTTGCTCTTGCCGCCCTTCCGGAGGAGGCCGATCCCGTAGTCGTTCCAACGCTGCCACTCTTCGATCGGGCTCTCGGCGTGCACCGGCCGCTCGCCCGAGCCCGTCACCGGGAAGGTGATCCGATCCTCCGCAAGGGTCATCACCGGCAGGTCGTTGACGTAGTCGTCGCCGAAGACCGACTTCATGTAGATCGTGTCGAACTTCCGGTACAGCAGCTTGACCTCGACGGTGATTGGCGCGCGTACCCAGGCCGGCACGTCCAACCGGTAGTGAATGACGTCTGCGGCGCCTGGTGGAATCTGGTGGCTGTAGAGAGGTACAAAAATGTCCTGGGCGTTGCGGCGGTCGATGCGACGGCCTTCGCGATCGAGCACATACGAGTTGACGAAGTGCGACCAGGGGTCGACAGCACCGTCTCTGCCGCGGCCACCACTGCGACCGATCGCCGCGCCCTCCGTCGTCACCCGCACATCGAGCCAGATCTCGTTCGAATCGGTAGTGCCCTGCGTGAAGTGGTGCCCCATCTTCACGGTGCGAATCACCGTCTCGAGTAGATAGCTCTGACCAGCGGTCAACTCGGGCACGGAGGGTCGAAGGGGCGCGGTCAATTCGCCGTCGATCTTCCCGCCCTCTTTGACGCCAAAGATGTCGAGTCGCATCACCCCTTCGTTGAAGGCTCGGTGCTTTTCGTTCACCCAGTCGGGCAGACCGAGCAGCGCCGGGATCGCGGTGTTGGCGCTCGGGAACTGATGATCGTGGTGTGTCGACTCGCCGCTCCCGTCGAAGTCTCGAGCGGCAAACTGCGTCGACGACTCGAGCGGCATGTGGCACTCGGAGCAGTTGTCGATCGCCTTGTCCGGGTAGTAGAAGCTCTGCACTCCATGCCCGGACACACCGCTCAACAGGTAGCTGTCGTAGTGGTTCTGTCCCCGCAGAAACTTGTACTTGTTGAGCTCTTCCGGCAGATGCACCTTGTGGCAGGCGGCGCAGAACTCAGCCGTCTTGTGGAGCGGCTTGAGGAACGTCTTCTTGTGGAACTCGGGCTTGGCCTTGACCAGCTGCTCGCTGACCCAACGCATGGAGGCGTTCTCACTGAACGCGAAGGGGTAGTGGATCGGTTCTTCGATGGTGTAGTCGGCGTTGCCGCGCGGGCTGTTGACATGGGTGATCGCGTGGCACGAGGTGCAGGTGATGCCGGCTTGGGCGCTCGGATCGCTTTCGAAGAAGGCTTCGTCGTTGAAGACCGGGTCGTCGAACTTTCCCGAGAAGAAGACCACCGGATCGTGGCAACCCGCGCAGAAGCGCGATGCATGCACATCGCCGTCGCGCGCCATCGCCACCTCCCGAGTCTCCTTGACGGACGAGGCGTAGGCGGGATTGTTGAACGAGCTGAACCGGTGGACGCTCATCTCCCAACTGGCGTGGCTGTCCTCGTGGCACTCCTTGCAGTAGGCGTCGTTCATCAGCACCCGCTCGGGGATGAAGTCGCCGGTCGCCGTTCGCGCGAGCGACGGGAAGAAGTACTGCTCGCCCGACGCGGGTCCGGCCACGTTCCACTTGCGAGGGTCGTTGGTCTGCAGGAGCAGGAGCGCGCCGACCACCACCGCCGTGACGATCGTCCATCGCCGCGCAACGTGCCAGCGGAGGCGCGTACCCGCAAGACGATGCAGGATGAAGAGCCAGACCGCGACCAGAGGCGTCGCCACGTGAATCCAGTAAGCGGCGGATCGCACCACCGGGTCCTTGACCACGATCACCCCATCGAGCCGGGTCAGGACGATGCCGCTCGCGAGCAGAGCCAGCGAGACGACGAAGAGGGCATAGCCGACGTAGACCGCCCGCCGATTCGGCCGGTTGTGCGTGTTGCGGATGTGGATGACGCCGTAGACCACCACCGGGACCACGATGAGCGCTCCGAGCAGAAGGTGCCCGAGGAACATCACCATGTAGAACCAGTTCTGGTAGGTCTCTCCGCTCGACCACTCGAGCAGCGTCACACCGCCTAGATAGGCGGCGTTGACCGCCAACAGGGCAAAGAGCCCGAAGACGAATCCGAGCAGCTTGCGAAGCCGCGGGCCGACGGCCTGCTTGTAGCGGATTCGGCGAACGGGCGAAGGGGAAGAATCGTGTGGATCGGCTGTCACGCTATCGAGTCTCGCGAAGGCAAATCGTACTCCAGTTCGCGCACGACCGTGGAAGTGGATTCCTTCAATAAACCGGAGCGGTTGGGAGGCCTCCACCAGGCGACTCGGACACCGAGTCGACCGGCATCGCCTCACGGGTCTCGATCTGCAAGGCGCTTGCCCACCTCGACCGGCCCGATCTCGCTCGGCTGGGGAGCCTTTCGAGCCTGCTCGGCGCGCTCCGGCGCCCCCTCTGCGAGCGACTCTGCGGCGTCCCAGGCCGACTTCGACTCGCGCAATAGTGAAATAGCAACTTGTCGATGACTCTGGCTATATGTTAGAAAACACGCTCTTTCCTCGATTTGTGGCGCTCAAGCGCCGCACGGAACGAGTCGAATGAGAGTCAAGAGACGCGCTATCGGACCGACGCTCGCGGTGGGCTTCCTCCTCGCCGCTGGGTTTCCGGTCGCCTCCGAGTCCGCAACCCTGCGGCCGACCCGCGGGTCTCTGGACATCCAGAATCGAGAGGCGCGCCGGCACGACTTCACCTACATCCAGACGCCGAGTCAGGTGAAGACCTTCGTCTCCAAGGGCTATCTCGAGCCGGTCCCGCAGGAGACGTCCGACTACTTCCTGAAGGAAGTCTCGTTTCCCTACTCTCGGCCCGAGGTGAGGATGTTCATCGAGCGGCTATCCGAGCAGTATCGGAGCGCCTGCGGCGAGAAACTGGTGGTCACCAGCCTGACGCGCCCGAAGAGTCGGCAGCCTCGGAACGCGTCCCATCGGTCGGTGCACCCGACCGGTATGGCCCTCGATCTCCGACGCCCCTGGAACCGGACCTGCCGCGGCTGGCTCGAGCACACTCTCGTCACCCTCGAGGCGAAAGACATTCTCGAAGCGACGCTCGAACGCTCGCCACCGCACTACCACATCGCGCTCTTCCCGAAGCAGTACGCCCGCTACGTCGATCAGCTGCGCCACGCACCGGTCGAGAACACCTACATGGTGATGCGTGGCGACACCCTCTGGAAGATCGCTCAGCGGCACAAGACCACGATCGACGTCGTCAAGCGCAAGAACGGTCTGCGCTCGAGCCGGATCTACCCGGGCCAGATCCTGCAGGTCCCCGCGGTTCCCTGAGCCGACCGGCGACGAGTCGGTCGTCCCTCGGCGACCCGAACGCTTCCCGAGCAGGAGTCGACGACGACGCTGCCGCCGTCGCCTCGGCTAGGATCGACCCATGGCCGAGCCCACCTACTTCAAGCCCAGCTTCTTCAAGTTCCTGCGCGACCTCCGAGAGAACAACAACCGCGAGTGGTTCCAGGCCAACAAGAACCGCTACGAAGATCACGTCAAAGACCCGTCACTCCGGTTCATCAGCGACTTCGGGCCAATACTGGCGAAGATCAGCAAGCACTTCCGCGCCGACCCACGACCGGTGGGCGGCTCGATGTTCCGGATCTATCGCGACGTGCGCTTCTCCAAGAACAAGGAGCCGTACAAGACCGCGGTCGGCATCCAGTTCCGTCACGAGCTCGGCAAGAGCGCACACGCTCCCGGCTTCTATCTCCACCTCTCACCCGGCGAAATCTTCGCCGCCGGCGGCATCTGGCGCCCGGACGGGCCGACGCTCAAGGCGATCCGGGAGGGCCTGGTCGAAGATTCGACAGCCTGGAAGCGGGTCAAAGCCAGCAAGGCGTTCAAGACCGGCGGCTATGAGCTTGGCGGCGACTCGCTCAAGCGACCGCCCAAGGGGTTCGACCCCGAGCACCCGCTGGTCGAGGACTTGAGGCGCAAGGACTTCATCGCCCACGCCAAGCTCACGCAGAAGGCGGTCACCGACTCGGGGTTCCCCAAGCGTCTGGCGAGCGAGTTCCGCCAGACCGCACCTCTGGTGCGCTTCCTCTGCAAGGCGACCGACGTCGCCTACTAGCGAGGTGGGAAGCCTCGACTAGCGACCCGAGCCTTTGATCTCGAGCGCGACCCGTTCACCCGCAGCGGCCGTAAAGCCCGCGGCGCTGCAGTGCCACTGATTCGAAGTGATGAGAGCCCTGACCCGCTCTAGACGCGTGAAGTTGGTGCAGATCACGGTCTCGAGCGTCACGCCCTCGACGCTCCCTCGGATCGCCGTCTGCCTGGCCTCCCCTCGGAGTCGGACGACAACTCGGTCGTTCATCTCGAGCGACATGCCCGCGCAGCTGTACGCCGCGTCCGGCTGTGGAGGAATGTCGACGCTCTCGCCGGCGGTGAGGTTGGCGCAGCTCCCGCTGAGCGTCTCGAGTCCCGCAGCGGACCCGGAGAGGCCGTCGAGCGGCGCTCCCTGGAGCTCATAGGCGCCCGCGTCGCACGGACCGTTTCGAGGCTCGCCCCGCTGGTCTCGGTTGATCCCACAGACTCCCGCGGCATCGATGGCCGAGCTCTCCTCGAAAAGCGCGTGGGTCTGTGTGGGGCCGCCATTGTCCGCCAGGGCAGGGTCGAAACCGCTTAGATCATCGAAGCCCGGGCAGCTGCCATCGCCGTCGAGGTTGCCGCCTTCGTCGGTGATCGGCAGGAGGCTCCGGCAGTCGGCGCTCCCTGAGCCGGTGACGATGCTTCCGGAAATCTCGGTCACCCCTTCGTTGTAGACGCCGTTCACTCGACTCCCAGAGATCGTCGTCTGTTCGAGGTACGAGTAGGAGTAGATGCCGGTCGAGACACCGTCACCAAACGCGCCCGAGCCGTTGCCCGACACCGTGCTACTCACCAGAGACAGCAAGGCGTAGTAGTTGCGAATCCCAGTACCCGAGTTGCCGGACACGGTGCTCTCCAGGCCGATCATGAATCCACCGTAGCCCCAGACGTCCCACAGGTAGATGGCCGAGGAGCCGGCGTTGTTCGAGATCGTCGAGTTAATCAGGGTCGTCACGCCGCCCCGGAGGTTGAGGATCGCGCTGCCCGAGACGAGACTTCCGCCGCTGACCGTGACGTCCTCGAGTCCCAGATCGCCGCCTGAGTCGACGTCGAAGATACGAAAGTCCGGGGCGCCGGCGTCGCGGGCCACCGTGAAGCCGTTGC
Source organism: Candidatus Multivoradales bacterium (assembly GCA_965212505.1). Classification (GTDB taxonomy): domain Bacteria; phylum Acidobacteriota; class Thermoanaerobaculia; order Multivoradales; family JAHEKO01; genus JAHEKO01. Next base: position 639,674 of record OZ243123.1, on the reverse strand, counting down.
CCTCGATGGTGATCGTGCTCGTCACGAGGGGAAGGCCGGTGTCTCCTCCGAGGACCGAGTTCGTGTGGTCGACCTCGGTAAGGATCACGTCCCCACTGAGCACCAGTCGATCAGCTCCGCTGCCGCCCGGCGGGCAGAGGCCGCCGCTGTCGTCGTCGCCGTTGGCGGCTCTCATGGCCTCGGCGAGGGTGCAGTCTCCCGAGACGGGGATGACGTCGCCCCCGATCGGCGGGTGAGCCAGCAGCGCACACAGTAGCCCGACATGGGTCCATCGCCTCGACGACAGGGTCCGACTCATCGCTATCTCCCGGAATGAATTGTCCTACTGGCCGGCACTATACGTGGCACAAAACAGGCGGAACAAATAGCCGAGCATCGATCGGGTGAACGGGTCCTCCCCTTGGCGGGTGCAGTAAATCGTTGATAGACTGGCGCTCCAGCCGCTCCTGTCGGAGCGGCAATTCATATCAACAGCCCTCATCGGGTTGAAGCATCCGGGCCTCGAGTCCGGTGAAGGAGGTCGAATGGGACGCGCCAATCAAGCTTCGATGGTTCGTCGTCAGCGAGAGCGGGAGCGCCAGCTCAAGCGACGCGAGAAGCAGGCCCTCCGAGCGGAGCGCAGGGAGGCCAAGAAGGTGCAGGAAGGCGTCGCCATCAACCACGACGACCCGATGAACGATCCCAGCATCGACTGGGGAGCGGCTGTGCGCGAGACCGAGGTCGAGCTCGACGACGACCTTCAGGTCATCGAAGAGCCAGAAGAGGGAGCCCCGCAGGAAGGGGCGTGACCCGCCCGGCAGCGCCCTACGGCGTTCTGATCACACTCCTCTGGCTCGCGACTCCGAACGCCGACCTCGAGGCGCAGGAGCCGTTCGCCCGGGCCCATCGCGAGGCCCACGAAGCACAGATTCTCCGCGACTTCGCCGAGCTTCTGGCGATCCCGAACGTCGCTTCCGACACACTCAACATCCAGCGCAACGCCGAGTACATCCGCGACGAGCTCGCGGCACGTGGCGTCGCGGCCGAGCTGTGGACGCTCGAGGGCGTGCCGCCCATCGTGTACGGCGCGGTAGACGTTCCGGGCGCCACTCGCACTCTCGGCATCTACGTGCACTACGACGGCCAGCCGGTCGACGAGAGCCAGTGGACCCATCCACCTTGGGAACCGGTGCTCTACACCGCATCCTTCGAAGACGGGGGCACACGCCGTGACTACCCCGCCCAGGGTGAAGAGATCGACCCGGAGTGGCGTATCTACGCCCGCGGGTCGGGCGACGACAAAGCGCCGCTCCCAGCGATCTTCGCCGCCCTCGACGCCCTCGCGGCGGCCGGTCAGCGACCGACCTCCAATCTGCGCTTCCTCTTCGAGGGCGAGGAGGAGGCCGGCTCCGATCACCTTCAGGAGTACATGGAGGGGCATCTCGACGAGCTCGACGTCGACATCTGGCTGATCTGTGACGGCCCGGTCCACCAGAGCCGCCGGCCTCAGCTGGTCTTCGGGGTGCGCGGCTACAGCGGGTTCGACCTGACTGTCTACGGTGCGGCTCGTTACCTACACAGCGGCCACTACGGGAACTGGGCACCAAACCCTGGGCATCGACTCGCGCGGCTGCTCGCCACCATGAAGGACGACAACGGCCGTGTGCTGATCGACAGTTTCTACGACAGCACGGCGCCGATCGGACCGGCCGAACGCCAGGCGATGGAGACGCTGCCCGACTACGACGACGAGCTCCGTCGAGAGTTGGGACTCGCGGCCACAGAGGCCGACAACGCCTCGCTCGCCGAACGGCTGCTGATCCCCTCACTCAACGTGCGCGGCATGACCAGCGGCGCGACCGGCGATGCGGCACGCAATGTCATCCCGACGACGGCGACCGCCAGTGTCGACGTTCGCCTCGCCAAGGGCAACGATCCCGTGGCAATGCTCGATCTCGTCGAAGCGCACGTACGCGCTCAGGGTTACTACTTGGTGGTCGACCGAGAGCCTACCGACACCGAGCGCCTCGAGCACGCTCGCGTCGCTCGCTTCGATCGTCGCGGGGGCTATCCCGCCGCACGCACCGAGGTCGGATTACCAGCTGTGGAGCCGATCGTCGAGGCCGCTCGCAGAGCATCACCCGACCCGCTCGTTCTGGTGCCCACGATGGGCGGTTCGCTGCCTCTCTACCTGTTCACCGACCTCCTCGACCGGCCGATCGTCATCGTGCCGATCGCCAACCACGACAACAACCAGCACGCCCCCGACGAGAATTTGCGGATCGCGAACCTCTGGTTCGGCATCGACCTGATGGGCGAGCTGCTGACCCTTCCGTAGCGGCCGCCCGGTGCCGTAGTAGGCTCCTCGCGATGAGCTTTCGAGCAACCGCCGCCATCGGTCTGATTGCTCTATGGCTCGCCGGCTGCGCCTCCTCCGGCCCGCCGCAGTCGACCTCCGACGGAGCCAGCGCCGCCACCCCAGAGCGGCCGATCGTCCTCTTGATCAGCCTCGACGGCTTCCGCTGGGACTTCCGCGCGCGCACCGAAACTCCGCATCTTGACCGCCTCGCGAAGAACGGCGTCACCGCCGAGCGGATGATCCCGTCGTTTCCGAGCAAGACGTTCCCGAACCACTACACGATCGTGACCGGGCTCTATCCGGGGAACCACGGAGTGGTCGCGAACAACATGTGGGATCCGGTGTTCGGAGTGCGCTACTCACTCGGTCGTCGCGAGGAGGTGGCCAACCAGCGCTGGTACTCGGGCGAGCCGATCTGGGTCACCGCGCAGCGCCACGGACTGCTCACGAACCCGCACTTCTGGCCGGGCTCGGAGGCCGCCATCGGCGGCGTGCGTCCGACCTACTGGGAGGCCTACGACGGCGATCAGCCGAACCGAACGCGCATCGATCTCGTCCTCGATCGGCTCGCGCTCCCTGCCGACGAGCGGCCCGCGTTCGCAACGCTCTATTTCAGCCTCATCGACGACGCTGCTCATGCCTACAACCCCGACGAAGCACCGGAGGTGGCCTCGGCGATCCGAGAGGCCGACGCCCTGATCGGCTATCTCGTCGAGGGCTTTGGGCGACGTGGCCTCGCCGACACCGTCGACGTCATCCTGGTGTCCGACCACGGTATGTCGGCCAACTCTCTCGACCGGGCGGTCCGGCTCGACGACTACGTCGACCTCGAGGTCGCCAACCTCGTGGACTGGAATCCGGTCGCCGCCCTCTGGCCGAAGCCCGACCGAGTCGAGGAGATCTACGGGCAACTCCACGGCGCACACCCGCATCTCTTCGTCTACCGGAAGGACGAGATTCCGGAGCGTTACCACTACCGGAGCCATCGAAGGGTCCCGCCGATTCTGGCGGTCGCCGACGAGGGTTGGGTGATCACCACGTCCGAGAGACTCGAGCGGCAGCCCGAGCGCTTTCCCGGCGGCAGTCACGGCTACGACAATCAACTGGTCTCGATGGGAGCCCTCTTCCTCGCCTCCGGACCCTCCTTCGCCACCGGAACGGTCTCGGAGCCGTTCCAGAACGTGCATGTCTACGAACTGATGTGCCACCTCCTGGGCATCGAACCGGCGCCCAACGACGGCGACCTCGAAGCGGTTCGTCACCTCCTCCGACCCTCTCGATGACAACTCCAGAACTCGGGAACGTCGCTTCCCGTAAGTAACTGGGAAAGGAGTCTCCAACATGCAGCGCAAGGTCCTCTCGAGCGGCGCGCTCGCCGCCGCCCTCTCGCTCGTCGCTCTTCCGACAGTCGCCGACGTTCCCGCCGGACCGCCCCGGGTCAGCCCCATGGCGATGGTCTCGCAGGTGGTCGGGGTCAGCGAGGTCTCGATCACCTACAGCCGCCCTGCAGTTCGAGAACGAACCGTATGGGGAGAACTGGTCCCTCTCGGCGACGTGTGGCGCACGGGAGCCAACGAGGCGACCACGTTCGCCCTCAGCCACGACGCCAAGATCAACGGCGAGAGCCTTGCGGCGGGGAGCTATGGGCTCTTCACCGTCCCTGGCGAGTCGGAGTGGACGGTCATCTTCAATCGCGTTCCGGAACAGTGGGGCGCGTTTAGTTACGACGCCGAGCAGGACGCCCTCCGCGTACAGGTCAAGTCGCGGGGCGCGGCCTTCAAAGAGCGCTTCGAGATCGGCTTCACCGAAGTCGGCGCCGACTCGACGACGGTCAGTCTGCGCTGGGCCGAGACCGAGGTTCCGTTCGACGTGCAGTTCGACGTCGAGCAGGCGGCGGTCGAAACGGCTCGTGCCTTTGTCGCCGACGCCGCGCCCCAAGACGGCCGGATGGTCTGGAACTGGGCGAACTACTGCTACCAGAACCAGCTCAACATGCCGGAGGCGCTTCAGTGGGCCAGCGGCCTCGCTCAGGCGGCGCCGATGTATTGGACGCACGCGCTGACCGCACGTCTACAAGCGGCGACCGGCGACGCGAACGCGGCGATCGAGTCGGCAAAGCTGGCGCTCGAGCGAGCACAGGCCGAGGGCGATCAGCCCGGTGTGACCGGCGACTCGCAGAACCTGCAAGCCGAGCTCGAGGGGTGGCGGGCCGAGTAGATCTCAGCCGTGCGTGCGCTGGAATTCGCGCATGAAGGAGACGAGCGCCTCTACCGACGAACGCTCGAGCGCGTTGTAGAGCGAGGCGCGGATACCTCCGACGGATCGATGTCCCTTGAGCCCGACCAGGCCTTCCGCCTCGGCCTCGACCAGGAAGCGGCTCTCCAGGTCCTCTTCCGGTAGGCGGTAGGTGACGTTCATCCGCGACCGATCCTCGGGGCGCGCATGCCCGCGATAGAAGCCGTCCGAGCCGTCGATCGCCCCGTAGAGTAGTTCCGCCTTGCGACGGTTCCGTCGCTCCACCGCGGGCAACCCACCGCTCTCCAAAAGGAAGCGGAGTACCAGGCCGACGATGTAAATGGCGAAGACGGGCGGCGTATTGAGTAGGGACTTCTTGGCCGCCATGGCCGCGTAGCTCAGCGTTTCGGGCAGGTCCTCGGGAGATCGTACCAAGAGGTCCTCGCGAACGAGTACCACCGTCACGCCCGCCGGACCGAGGTTCTTCTGCGCACCGGCGTAGATCACGCCGAAGTCGTCGATAGCGAGGGGCCCGCTCAAGATGTCCGAAGACATGTCACAGACGAGCGGCGCCTCACCGACTTCTGGCACGTGGTGAAACTGCGTGCCACGAATCGTGTTGTTGCTCGTGTAGTGAAGGTAGGCAGCTCCCGACTCGAGCTCGAGCGAGCCTGGCTCGGGTACCCGGTCGTAGCCGCTCTCGCGGCTCGTCCACACCTCGCGCGCCTCACCGTAGCGGGCGCCCGCCTCGATCGCCATCTCACTCCAACGGCCCGTGGTGACGTAGTCGCCTCGCCCACCGCCGAGCAGGTTCATCGGTACAGCGCTGAACTGGGTGCGCGCCCCACCGGCCATGAACAAGATGGCGTGGCTCTCGGCGCCGCCGAGCAGCTCCCTTAGGTCCGACATCGCCCTGCGGTGAATCCGGTCGTAGCGAGGCCCCCGGTGGCTGGACTCCAAGATGGACATTCCCGAGCCGTGGTAGTCGAGCAGCTCGCTCCGCACCCGTTCGAGCACGGGGAGGGGAAGCGTCGACGGTCCGGCTCCAAAGTTGTGAGCTCTCATGGCATCTCCTCGAGGAACGCCCGCGCCACATCGGCGGGGCTCCGACCGTCCCGATCCACAGCGAGGTTCAACTCGCGCATTCTCACCGCGTCGAGCCGCCTCCCCACCTCGAACACGATGGCGCTCAGAGTTGGAATCTCCTCGGCAAGTCCGGACCGGGTCAGCACGACGGCATCGTACGGCGGAATGACGTCACGGTCATCCTCCAGAACGACAAGATCGTAGGCGGCGATCCGACCGTCGGTCGAAAAGGCACTGATGACGTCGACGTCGCCACTCGCCACGGCCTGGTACATGAGCGAGGAGTCCATACTCCGGCGGTCAGCGAAGTCGAAACCGTAGACACTCCTGAGCGAGCTCCACTCCGCGCGCTCGAAGAACTCGTAGTCGCCACCGATCTCGAGCCCCGGCGCCGAGCGCGCCAGCTCGGAGAGGGTCCGTACACCGAGCTCGGTCGCGTGACCGTTCCGCATCGCCAACGCGTACGCATTCTCGAAGCCGAGAGTGCCGAGAAGATTCAAGTTGTGCTCCGTCGCCAGGAAGCGCTCGACCTCCCGGAGTACCTCCTCCGAGCTCACCCCGACGTCTCTGCGATCCATCAGCGTCGCCCAGACCGTGCCGGTGTATTCGACGTAGAGATCGATCTCGCCGGCGCGCAACGCATCGAAGGCCACCGTCGATCCGAGCGACGAGATCGCTCGGCTCTCGATACCGGTTCGCCGCTCGATCGCCTGGGCGAGTAGCTCGCTCAGAATGTACTGTTCGGTGAAAGTCTTCGCGCCGATCCGCAGCCGCTCACCTTCGCGACCCCACACGCTGCTCAGGAGACTCGCGCCGACAAACAGATAGAGCGCGGCAAGCATCGTCAGGGCGGACCGAACCACCACCGGCCGCCGAGTAGTCACACCCCGTTCCAGACCCCGAATGAGGCCATCGAGCGCCAGCGCCAGTCCAGCTGCGGCCACACAGCCCATCAGAACCGCCGTGTAGTTGCGGGTCTGGAGGCCGCTGAAGATGTAGTTGCCCAGGCTCGGCGCTCCGACGGGGGTCGAGAGCGTCGCGGTGCCGACCACCCACACCGCCGCCGTGCGCACGCCGGCGACGATCACCGGTAGAGCGAGCGGCAGCTCGACTCGCAGCAAGCGCTGGCGCGGCGTCATTCCGACGGCGCGCGCCGCCTCGACCAACGAACTGTCGACCGTCGTGAGTCCGGTCACGGTGTTGCGTAGGATCGGCAGAAGACTGTAGACGGAGAGTGCCAGAAGAGCCGGAAGAAAGCCGATGCTCGACAGGCGAACGTCAAAACGATCGGCCCAACCGCCGAGCACAGCCAACACCGGGACCATGACGGCGAGGAGCGCCAGACTCGGAATTGTCTGCGTGACACCGACAACTCCCAGAAGCGTGCGCCGAGCACGCGGTCGGCTTCGCACCCAGACACCGGCGGGCACACTGATCAGCAGACCGACCGCCAGGGCGAGGAGTGCCAGCTGCAGGTGAGCGGTCAGATAGCCGGGGAGGAGCGCCAGCTGCTCCCTCATGCCGAGGGCTCCTCGAATCGCCGGAGCAACGCGGCGTGCCGACGCGGCGCTTCGAGCAGCTCAGCGACCACCTCTGCGGCGGGCGCGGTCATCAGCGCGCGCGGCGTGTCCACCTGCACGAGCCGCCCGCGCTCGAGCACCGCAATTCGATCCGCGAGCAACAGCGCCTCGGACATGTCGTGGGTGACGAAGAGGCCCGTAATCCCCAGGCCCTTTCGGATCTGGTCGAACGCCCGTTGCAGACGATCGCGCGTCGGCGGATCGAGGGCGCCAAACGGCTCGTCCAGAAGGAGCACTCGCGGTTCTGCGGCGAGGGCACGCGCCAGACCCACGCGCTGGCGCTGGCCGCCGGAGAGCTGCGCCGGCCGGCGCTCGCGATAGACCGCGGGCTCGAGCTCCACCAGATCGAGCAGCTCATCCACCCGCCGGTCGATGCGGGACGTCTTCCAGCCGAGGAGCTCCGGCGTCGCGGCGACGTTTTCGCCGACCGTCAGGTGCGGGAAGAGTCCGACCTCTTGAAAGACGTAGCCCATGCGTCGACGGAGCCGCCACGCCGGGCCACTCCTGACATCGTCGCCGTCGATGAGCACGCGCCCTGAGCTCGGCTCGACGAGCCGATTCACCATCTTGAGCGTGGTCGTCTTGCCGGAGCCCGAACCCCCGACCAGAAAGAGCAGCTCCCCGCCTTCGATCGTCAGCGAGAGACGATCGACGACCGGAGTCTCACCGTAGCTCTTCGTGAGTTGGTCGAGCTCGATCACGCGCGGATCATGATCGCACGGCCTAGCGCTCGAACGGCAGCGCCGCGCCCAGCTTGCGCGCCAGCCGATCGCGGATCCAACCCGCGTCCCACCACTCGACCGGATTCACCGCCATTCCGTGCAGCAGCACGGTGAAGTGGAGGTGGTCGCCACCGGCGAGCCCCGTCTGCCCCGATCGCCCGACGATCTGACCGGTCTCGACCGACTGCCCCTCTTCGACGTCGATCGACGAAAGATGACCGTAGAGGCTCATCAACCCGAACCCGTGATCGATCACCACGGCGTTGCCGTAGATGCCGAAGTAGCGCGCCAGCACCACCATTCCTGCGTTGGCCGCCGGCAGCGGCGCGTGCCGCACCGAGGCGAGATCGAAGCCGAGATGGTCCTGCTGGTCGATCTCTTGGTCGTTGTAGTAGTAGGTCCGTCGATCGGCAAAGGACGACATGACCTGGGCGTTCGGCATCGGTCGGAAGGCGCTCGTCCAGAGGAACTCCGGGCGACTGTTCCGGGCGAGCTCGTTCAGCGTCTCGGCGTTCTCTGCGCGCAGCTCGCGATTGATGTGAACGTAGTCGTCGACCAGCGATCCGGTCTGCGGCAGACCGGGGGTACTCGCCTGAATCTCGGGTACCACCTTGGCGAGGAACCCGTCACCGACTCGAATGTCGTCGGTCGAGTAGCCCTTGGGGAAGAACTTGTCGACAAACGCGACGGTAGCTCGGTTGCCGACATCGTCTTCCGCCGTCAGGCGAATGGCGCCGACATCGTCGAGATCGAAGGGAACGCCGAAGAGCGCAAAACGATCGACCGAAGAGCCGCCGGGCAGCGGCGCTCCCGGGAACCAGGCATCGCCGGCCTGCACACCGTCGCGAACCGAGCTCTCACCGACCCGATAGACCACTACCTCCGCGCCACCCTGCGTTGGGTAGTGTTGATCCGATAGCACTGCCAGGGTCGGCGGCACCAACCGTACCGGGAGGGTCAGCTCCTCGACCGTGCCGATCGGCTTACGGAGCCAGGTCCCCGCCCGATCCGCGGTCGCTCGAAGCGTCGCCTCGCCCGAGAGGAGGCCCTGGATCGACTCGCTGCCCACCTCCACCTCGAGGCGAGCCTCGCCGGAGCGATCGCCCCAGAACGCCCAGGGCTGCCGCGGTGTGTGGGTCGCCTCTCCGAGCAGCTCCACCCGGTCTCCCTGCACGAGCTCGAGTCGCACGTTGCACAGGCCACGCGCAGGCTCCGCAAAGGTCGCGACCACCGGCGTCGAGCGCCCGATGCCGGGCAGGCCCGCTTCGATCGCCACCGTCGGTGACGGACCGATGCGAAGCGTCACCAGCGCCAGGAACACGATCAACGGCAGTCCGAACAGCAGCACCAGTCGCCGGACGAAGGAAGGTTTGCGCCGCTCGCCCAGGGGGGTGTTCGTTGCCATCTAGTCGTCTCCGGTCTGTTCGCGGAAAGAGCGCAAGACTTCGCGCTGATCCGAGTAGTGGCGCCGGGCGAGCACAAACTCGCGGTGGGAGAAGCCGAGCTCGCTCGCGATCTGGCGAATCTGACTCTCCTCCTCAGTCGAGATGGAGTCGTCTGCGGCAGAGACCGCGAACAGACAGTCCAGCAGCTCGCTGCGTTGCTCGTCGTTCGCAATCTCCGCGAACTCGCGCGTCACCAGGAAGTTCTCCGTGTGGCCAAACAGCCGATTCTGACTCTTGGCCATCTGCACGACGAGCACCGCCTGCGCCTCGGGCAGGTGCCCGAGGCGGGTGACGATCGCCTCCATCGACGTCGTCTCCGCCTCACTGAAGTGCTGGTCGGCGTGCGCCACCCGACCGAGAATGTAGGCGAAGGCGGCGATGTAGCGCGCCTTGTCGGGCTCGAGCGCCTCGAGCTCTCTGACGATGCGACGCACCGTCTCGGTGCCACCCGCCCCTGTTCTTGTGGATCGATCGTCCTTCTTGCCGAGTCCCAAAGCGTCCAGAATTCCCATCTCGTCCGTAACGACATCCCAGGGAGGGTGCTCTTGTCAACCGGTAGAATCCTCCGACCACGAGAAGGAGATGTGATGAAGCGAGGCTCGATTCTTGCCCTGACGTTCGTACTGCTTTGCAGCGCCGCCGCCGCCGAGACGGCCGGCATCTACGTGATCCTCGACGGTTCAGGCTCGATGTGGGGACAGCTGCCCGACGGGACTCACAAGATCACAGCCGCCAAAGAGGTGGTCAAGGGCTTCCTGCCCGACGACTACGACGGGCGTGAGCTCGCCTTCCGGGTCTACGGCCATCGCCGAGAGGGCGACTGCTCCGACACCGAGTTGGTCGTCCCGTTCTCGTCACCTGCTACGGCCATCGACCGCATGGCGGAGTTTGCCGACGGGGTCAACCCCAAGGGTAAGACGCCCATCTCGCGCAGCCTGCGCGCCGCGCTCGACGACTTCGGCGACCGGCCGGGAGAGATCATATTGATCTCCGATGGAATCGAGACCTGCGACGAAGATCCCTGTGCCCTCGTGCGGCAGTGGCGGGAGAGCAACGTCGCGATCCGCGTCCACGTGGTCGGCCTCGGCCTTCAGGACAAGGAGCGCCAAGCGATGGCGTGCATCTCAGAGGCGGCGGGGACCGAGTACCGAGATGCCCAATCGGCGGACGAGCTCGCGGAAGGGCTCAAAGAGATCCAAGAGGCCGAAGAGATCGCGGCCGGCGAGCCGGGAGTGCCGCCGAGGTCAGAGTGGCAGGTGCTGACAATCATCGCTACCAACGCCGAAGGCGAGCGGGTACGAGTCCGCGGCACGGCGAAACTCATCGACGGCACGGCGCTCGAGATCAGCAACAACGGTCACCAGTCGGTGCCGCCAGGCGAGGTCGAGCTCGCGCTCGGAATCGAGACGGAGAGCGGCAACATCTACCAGCCCGTAACCGAGACCGTCACCGTCGGCTCCGACGGCTCTACACGCTACGAGGTCGTCGTCCCGGAGCCCCCAACCGTCACGGCTCGCTTCGTCGAGAACGGCGTCAACCATCGTGGCTCGCATGTGACCGGCTATCAGGACGGTGAGGAGGCCGCGAGCTTCCGTGCCAAGGACCGCGCGTACCTCGACCCGGGAACTTATGAGTTCCGGGCACAGCCCAACGCGGACAACCACCTGTCCGTCACCGAGACCTTCACCCACGGAGATCACAAAGAGATCGTCTTCGAGATGGTCCCCACCGTGCGTGCCTACCTCGAGTTCGTGTCGTCGGGGAGTGAGATTTCCTTCCGCTCCAACTTCGAGTTGTGGCAGAACGGCGAGAAGCGCTACAACGTCCACCGCGGCAACGGCGCGCAGGTTCTCCCCGGCACGTACGATGCGCGCCTACCGCTCTATCTGTCGCCGTACGTGGAGAAGGCAGTGGTCATCACGAGCGAGGCTGGGAAGCGTTACCGATTCACGGTCCCCGTCGGCCATCTGACCATCCGCTACGAAAACTCCGACGGTTCGCCCCGAGACGACACGCGGGCCTTCCTCGAGCGGAAACAGGAAGACGGCCGCTGGCAGAGCGACCGAACACAGCGGAGCGGCGAGCGAATTCCGCTCGTGCCCGGGGAGTACAAGCTCGACGGACATGGCGGCACGTTCGAGACCCTCTTCTTCGAGATCGAGGTCGGCGAGGAGCTCGAGATGGTGCTGAAAGACCAGGGATAGGAAAGGCCGACTAGAATCGCGGCATGCGATCTCTCCGCGTCGTGCCGCTGCTGCTCGTTCTCGCCTGCTCACCCACCGCCGAACAGTCCGAGACGGCCGCTGCAGAGCCCCTGGTGGGCTCGTGGCGTGCTGTCCTCAGCTCTCCGGGCGGTGAACTCCCCTTCGGACTCGAGGTACGACGCGAGGGCGAGGGCTTCGCAGGCATCGCGACCAACGGCGATGAGCAGCTCCCGTTCAGCGACGTCTCCTTCGACGGTGAAGTGGTCCGGTTGGTGTTCGCCTGGTACGACTCGCGTATCGAGGCACTCTTCGACGGCCCCGACCGACTCACCGGTAGTTGGTCCAAGACCGCGGCCGAGGGGGCCGTCTCGACCCTTCCCTTCGAAGCGACGCGCGACGACGTCCGGCGTTTTCTCGCGGTCGCCGACGAAGGGCTCTCCCCTGGACCGGCGGAGTCGCCGGCCTCGATCGACGGAGTCTGGGAGGTCGAGTTCACCGACGACGACGGCACCGAGCCCGCGCGAGGTGAGTTCGAGCAGGAGGGCTCCGACGTGCGAGGCACCTTCCTGACGCCCACCGGCGACTACCGCTTTCTCGCCGGCAGCTACGAGGATGGATTGCTCCGGCTTTCGGCCTTCGACGGCGGGCACGCCTTCCTCTTCCACGCTCGGCCGACCGCCGAAGGCGGCCTCGAGGGCCACTTCTGGTCACGCGACACCTACCACGCCACCTGGACCGCTCGACGTGCCGAGGCACCGGAAGACGTGACGGTCCCCGACGCCTGGGAGCTGGTCGGGCTGACCAACGACGACGGCAAGTTCTCCTTCTCGTTCCCGGACCTACAAGGTGTACCGGTCTCTCTCGAAGACGAACGGTTCGAAGACAAGGTGGTACTCGTCAACATCTTCGGTACCTGGTGTCCGAACTGCAACGACGAGGCCCCCCTCCTCGCGGAGTGGGCCGAGCGCTACCGAGACGAGGGGCTCGAGGTCGTCGGCCTGGCCTATGAGTTCACCGACGATGTCGGACGCAGCCGCAGCATGGTCCAGCGCTTCGCCGTACGCCACCAGATCGGCTATCCGCTGCTGATCGCGGGGACGAGCGACAAGTCGGCAGCCGCCGAGACCCTCCCAGACCTCACGTCCGTCGTCGCCTACCCAACGACGATCTTCGTCGACCGGACGGGCACGGTGCGCAAGATCCACAGCGGCTTCACTGGGCCGGGCACCGGCGAGCACTACGACCTGTTGGTCGCGGAGATGGTAGGGCTGATCGAAACGCTGTTGGCCGAGACCTAGCCGCTAGCGGAAGTAGCCGGCGAGGGTGCGCGCCACGGCGCCCGCTTCGTCGACTTCGACGGTCACGCGTCGCCAACGGTCGCCGCCCAGGTCTCGTGCGTAGTACGACACCAGGTATTGGCTGCGGAGCTCCTTCTCGATCTCGGCGTAGATCTGCTCCAGGTCATCGGTGACCTTAGTCAGGAAGACGCGTCCGCCGACCTCCCCGGTCAGCTTGCGCAAGCGTCCCAGGAATCCACGCACACTCAGGCTCTTCCCGGCGGTTCGGTAGATCTCGTCGTTCGACACGATGAAGTAGATCGGCGCACCCACCCGGCGAGCAAACTCAAGGGCGGTGCGATACGAGAAATTCGGGTCCTCGTCGGCCCCGTCCGAGAAGACGATCAGCGCCTTCTTGCCACCGGCGCCCTGAAGCTGAACCAGCGAATAGACAACCGCACGCCAGATCGCCGTCTGACCGTCAGGGCGCAGACGATAGAGGCCGTCCAGTACGTCGGGCATGTCGGACGTGGTGTCGCGCGCCAGCCGGGGCTCCGAGCCGAAGCCGACCACAAAGGCGCGGTCGCGGCGGCTGCGGAGACTCCGCACGAAGCTTGCCGCAGCGTCTTGTACTTCGGGCAGCTTGACGAACATCGAAGCGGACGAATCGATCGCCAGGCCAACCGTCAAGGGTCGGTCGCTGGCGTCGCCGAAGTCCGCGAGCTCCTGTTCGACGCCCTCCTCGAGCACCTGAAACTGATCCCGGGTCAGCCCGAACACCGGGCGTCCTTGCCGATCGGTCACCACCACGTAGAGCTCCACGAGATCGACATCGAGACGCTCGGTCGAGCCCTGGCTGTTGACGAAGACCACGTCCTCGGCGGTCGTACCGTCCTCCAGATGGCCGAGCACCCTCACAAAGCCGCTCGAATCGTCGGCCGGAATGTTCACCCGCTGCACAAACGGCGGCGCGTAGCGCGTCGAAACCAGTTGGTCCTTCCAGTAGAACTCGACCTTGGTGACATCACTGCCTCGCGGTGTCTCGACTCGTGCCTCGACCTCGACCGGCCCGACGACCCGGTCGTCGTCGCTCGAGTCGGTCGGTTCCGGGCGTTCGATGCGCACCCGGAAAGCACCCATGCCGGCGTTAACTGTCAGGCGATCACGCCCCAACTCCTCACCCTCGCGACCGAACGCGACAGCCTCGATCCGGTGCGTCTCGGGCAACTTGCCGAGGTCGAGCGTCGCCGAGAACGGCGGCGCACCGACGTCGGCGACCTGGCGACCGTCGAGCAGGAAGCGCACGCGCGAAACCCGTCCCTCCGACACGACCGTGTCGAAGCGCGTCCGGCCCATCGCCATCGCCTCCTGGGGCGCCATCAAGTGAATCACCTGCGGCGCGGGAAGAATCAGAGAACCGGTGTCGAGCGAGCCGCCGAGGTCTGCGTCCGCGACGGCGAAGGAGGCGAACGTGCCGCCCCAACGCCCCGAGTCGAGCTCCTCGACGAAGACCACGACAATCGGTTCCGTGTCCGCCGGCAAGGGCACGGGCACTTCGAAGCGAGCCGCCTCGTTGAGGCTTTCGACAGCATCTGCCGTATCGACCACGCGATGGAAGACCGGCGCCTCGGTTTCGCCGCCCGCGACAGCAACCGTCACACGTAACGGCTGCGCCTCGTCGTTCGAGAGGCTCTCTCGATCGACCTCGAGCACGAGCGTCCCGTCGCCGGCCGTGGTTTCCGGTCGACCGAGCCCGGCCATCGCCGCCGACACGTAGATGTCGCCCTCACCGACCGCATCGTTCAAGTACCGCCGCGCGCGCTGCGCCGAAATCACCTCGGGCGTCCACTCTCCCGCCCAACGGCGTGCCGCGAGCTGGCGCGAGCCCGCGCGCACTTCGACCGAGCGCGGAGCATCCGTTCGCGAAGCGTTCGAATCGAAACGCACCTTCTTCCGCTCTCCGAGGCTGGCGAGTCCGCTTCCCAGCTGCTGCCGATCAACGATCACCTGTCCGCCCGTGGCCTCGGCAAACCTCTGAAGCGGCTCGAGGCGGGAGAGCAGCCGTGCCGCGTAGGCCACACCCAGCTGGCGGCGACGCCTCAGCCGATCGAGGAGCTTCGTCGGGTCGACAGACACGATGGTGCGGTCGACCAGACGGCCGTCCTGCGAGCTCTGTTCGATCTCGACCCCCTCCTCGACGTCGGGGTCGGACTCGGCCTCCTCGGCGAGCAGGCCGTCGCCGAGATTCGGGGGCGAATAGGGGATGACGGTCCAGTTATAGATGGCCAACGCTTGCGCGAGCTCGTCTGTCGTCGGAACGACCTCGGGTCGCGGTAGACCGATGCCGGCCGAGCGCCACTGCGACGAGTTGACCAACGCCTCGTAGTAGTCGGCGGGCTGTTCGTCGAAGCCGCTGGTGATCAGAACAAGCGCCTTCGGGCCCGGTTCATCTTGGTCGGACAGCCAGCTCAGCAGATGGCTGCGCTGGCGCTCGAGCAGCTCGGCCTCGGCCGCCACCGCCGCTCGCATGGCCACTCCGAGCTCGGTCGTCCGCTCGGCCTCCAACGCGCTCCCCGACTCGACCGGGTCGCGGTCCAGCAGGTGCTCGGCCACGAGCTCTCCTCGGAGCGCCATCTGCGCACCTTCGGAGGTCTCTCGCACCATGAGCCAACGCAGCGTCTCGCCGACGGTGACCGGATCGCGGGTCGGCGGCAGGGTCACGGTGACCGTCTCGCCCGCGAGGACGATCTCGACCTCACCGAGTTGAGTCAGACGCTTCGCCTGCTCTTCCAGGTCGAGGATCGCACTGCGGTAGACCGGAGGCTCCAGCAGCAACAGGTCGAAGTAGAGGACGATCCGCCAGGGCTCCGTCAAGGACTCGACGCCTCGAACCGTCCTCGACTCGCCGTTCTCCACCACCTGTAGCTCGCTACTGCTGACTCCGGAGGTGTCGACGAGAATCTCGTCCGCCGCAAGCCGCTGACCGCTCGCCGCGCCGGATAGCAGGAGCAGTGCCAGAGCGGCAAGCGCGATTCGTGCGGTGTGACGGGATGACGTGGAAGGGCCCACGCTGACAGCCTGGCTCATGAGTGCCGCATGTTGTACGCAATAGTCGTGCCCTGCAACGCATCGTGGACCCGACATCGGAAGGGCTCCTCGGCACTGTGATAAATTGACATCGATTCCAACTCTCTGGGGGGCTCGACCGGTGGGTCGCCACTCGAAGGGTCCTCCGCTGCAGCTCGACTGCGCGGACCGATGAAGTAACTGCCGCGGCGCACGCCGCGTTCGATGAATTTTTCTCTCTAAGGAGTACCCGACATGTCTTCCATTTTTGAAGCTCTGACAGAGCAGCTGGGCGGCCAGGCTCTCGAGCAGATCAGCCGGCAGATCGGCGCCGATCGGTCCGCCACCAAAGACGCCATGCCCGCCGCCATCGGCGGCCTGATGGCCGCGCTGGCCAAGAACGCTTCCAAGTCCGATGGCGCCGAGGCGCTCAACAGCGCGCTCGCCCGTGACCACGACGGCAGCATTCTCGACGATCTTGGCGGCTTCCTGACCAACCCCCAAGGAGGCGGCGGCATTCTCAAGCACGTGCTGGGAGGCAGTCGCTCCGCGGTCGAGGCCGGCCTCAGCTCCAAGAGCAATCTCGACCAGGGCTCGGCCGGGCAGCTGCTCAAGGTGTTGGCACCCGTCGTTCTCGGCGCGCTCGGCAAGGCCCGCAAGAGCGGCGGCCTCGACGCCGGCTCTCTGGCGGGAATGCTCGCCGGCGAGCGACGTCAGGTCGAGAAGAAGGCGCCGCAAGGCCTCGACGTTCTCGGCAGCCTGCTAGACGCTGACGGCGACGGCGAAGTCCTCGACGACATTGCGTCGAAGGTCGGCGGCAGCGTTCTCAAGAACCTCTTCAAGTAGGGCGTTCGGTACGCCTTTCGAAGTTTCTAATCCCAAGCTCGCATTCAGAGGAGAGTATTGACATGGGTTTGTTTGATTTTGTGAAGGATGCTGGAGCCAAGCTCTTTGGTGCCGACGACGACAACGAGGCGCAGGCGCAGGCACAGCAGCAAGCGGCCGACGACGCCGAAGCTCAGAAGCTCGCGGATCGCCGCCGCGCGATGAAGCTGGTCAACATGATCGAGCAGCTGAACCTCGGCATCGAGGGACTGAGCGTGCGGGTGGACGGCGACACGGCCACCATCAGCGGCACCGCCGGAACCCAGGCTGACAAGGAGAAGCTCGTGCTGCTCGTCGGCAACACCGAGGGCATCGCTCGCGTCGACGACCAGATCGAGCTCAAGCCGGAGCCGGAGTCGACCTTCTACACGGTCCAGTCCGGTGACAGTCTGTCGAAGATCGCCAAGGAGCACTACGGCGACGCCATGAAGTACCCCGTCATCTTCGAGGCCAACAAGCCGATGCTCGAGGATCCGGACAAGATTTACCCCGGACAGGTTCTGAGAATTCCGCCTCTCGAAGGGTGAGTCACACACCGCGAACGATCGTCGAAGCGCTCGCCGAGCGCGCCAGCTCGCACGCCGATAGTCCGGCACTGCGAGTCAAGCGTGACGGCGAGTGGCACGCGACGTCGTGGGAGGAGTACCACGCATCCGTGCTGCGCGCGGGCCGAGCGCTTTTGGCGCTCGGCCTGGCGCCCGGCCAGGGTGTGAACATCCTGGGCTTCAACCGGCCCGAGTGGTTCATCGCGGCGCTCGGAGGCGTCGCCGCCGGCGGACTTCCGGCGGGGATCTACACAACCCTCACGCCCGAGCAGTGCCACTACATCGCTGAACACAGCGAGGCGGGCGTCGTCGTTGTCGAGAATGAGGCGCAGCTCGCCAAGTTCCTCGAGGTCCGCGACCGGCTGCCCAAGCTCCTCGCGCTCGTCCTGATGGACGGAACGAGCGACGAGGAGGGAGTTCTCTCCTGGGAGGAGTTCCTGGCGCTCGGCGACGATGTCGACCCGGCGGCAATCGAGGAGCGCATCGCCGCCCTCGATTCGAACGACCCGTGCGGTCTGATCTACACCTCCGGAACCACCGGCCCGCCCAAGGCGGTGATGCTGAGTCACCACAACGCGCTCTGGACCGCCCAGGCGGTCATCGACTGTTTCGAGTTCAGTCCGACCGACGACTTCATCAGCTATCTGCCGCTGAGCCACATCGCGGAGCAGATGCTGTCGCTCTACGCTCCGGTTCTGATCGGCGGCTGCGTCTGGTTCGCCGAGAGTCTCGAACAGCTCGGCACCAATCTGCGCGAGATCCGGCCGCACATCTTCTTCGGCGTCCCCAGGGTGTGGGAGAAGATCCAGGCGGGCATCACGGCCGCAGCGGCCCAAAACTCGGGGCTCAAGCGCAAGATCGGCGCCTGGGCTCGCGGCAAGGGTCTCGCCGGAGGCTACGCAGATCAGCAGGGCCGCTCGCTGCCCCCGCTCTACGGTCTCGCGAACAGGTTGGTGTTTAGCAAGGTGCGGGAGCGCCTGGGACTCGATCGAGCACGGGTCTGCGCGGTGGCCGCCGCGCCAACGCCGTTCCAGACCCTGGAATTCTTCCTCAGTCTCGGGATTCCGATCTACGAGGTATATGGCCTCAGTGAGTGCACCGGTCCCGCGACCATCTCGTCGGCGAACCGGTACAAGACCGGAGCAGCGGGCTACGTCATTGAAGGCACCGAAGTGAAAATCGCCGAGGACGGCGAGGTGCTCATCCGGGGCCCGCACGTGTTCCTCGGCTACTACAAGGACCCCGAGGCGACCGCCGAGGCGGTGGACGAAGACGGCTGGCTGCACAGCGGCGACATCGGCGAGCTCGACGAAGACGGCTTCCTACGCATCACCGATCGCAAGAAGGAGCTGATCGTCACCTCCGGAGGCAAGAACATCGCCCCGCAACCGATCGAAGGTCAGCTCAAGGCAATTCCGGGCGTCGCGCACGCAGTGCTCATCGGAGATCGCCGCAAGTTCCTCACCGCCCTCGTCACCCTCGAGCCAGAGACCATCAGCAGTGTGCTGCAGCAGGCCGGCAGTCCGGAGACCGACGTGATCGGCGCCGTCGGCTGCGCCCGCTTCCGCGATTACCTCGACCGTGCGATCGAGGGCGTCAACGCCGAGCTCGCTCGCTACGAAACGATCAAGCGATTCGCCATCCTGCCCGAGTCGTTCACCATCGACGGCGGCGAGCTGACACCGACGATGAAGCTCAAGCGACGCGTGGTGCACGAGAAATACGGCGACGTGATCGAGAGCCTCTACGCCGAGGCCTGAGAATCAGTCGGCCTGCCGTAGCTTGCGGTAGCCCCGGTTCCAGTAGACAAGCGGATCCGTATCGGCCCGCGGCACGCCGATCGCCTGCACCTCGCCGACGTAGACGGTGTGGGTCCCGGCTCGCGAACGTGCGTGGATGGTGCAGTCGAGCCAGGCGAGCGCATCTTTCAGAACCGGCGCTCCGGTCTCGGCCTCGCCCCACTCCCCCACGGCGAACCGGTCTTCATCCTTGACCCAAGCAAAGCGATTCGACAGCTCTGTCTGGTCCTCGGCGAGAATGTTCACGGCGAACACCGCCCCGTCGCTCTCCAGAATGCCGTGCGCATGGTGCCGCTGGTCGATCATGATCAGAATCAACGGCGGATCGGGCGAAACAGAAGCGAAGGCCGAAACCGTCAACCCGTGCACCTGATCGCCGGCACGCATGGTCACGATGGTCACCCCTGACGGGAAGTGCCGGAGGGCGTTGCGGTAGTCCTCTGAGCTCGCGGGCATGCCGCGAGGATACGCAATTCTGTGACGACGAGCCAGACCGCCCGCGAGACGGTAGCTACGCCTCGACCCGCCGCCGAGCGCCGTACCGGCTCTCGACGTAGTCGTCGATCAGCGCTCGCAGTCCGTTCGAGAGTTCTTCCGACGTGCCGCGAAGCGTCGTCGCGAGCTCGCCGTCGACGTAGACCGGACAGTTGGGGGCTTCGCCGGTTCCGGGCAGGCTGATCCCGATGTTGGCGGCTTTCGACTCTCCGGGGCCGTTCACGATGCACCCCATCACGGCCACCGTCATCTCCTCGACGCCCTCGTAGCGTTCCTTCCAGATCGGCATGCTCTCGCGCACGTAGGTCTCTATGCGCTCGGCGAGCTCTTGGAAGGTTGTGCTGGTCGTGCGTCCGCAGCCCGGGCAGGCGGTAATGCTCGGCACGAAGCTCCGGAGCCCGAGCGCCTGGAGCAGCTCGATACACGCATAGACCTCGTCGCGACGGTCACCGTCAGGACGAGGCGTAAGGGAGACCCGAATGGTGTCGCCGATCCCCTCCTCCAGGAGGACCCCCATCGACGCCGCCGACCAGACCAGCCCCTTGATCCCCATCCCCGCCTCCGTCAGACCGAGGTGCAGCGGCTGGTCGGTTCCTTTCGAGAGGTCTCGGTAGACCTCGAGCAGATCACGCGGACGCGAGACTTTGCAGGAGATGATGATCTTGTCCTCTCCGAGACCGCAGGCGATCGCCGCTTCGGTCGAACGGAGAGCCGACTCGACCATGCAGCCGTTCAAGATCTCCTCCGAGGTTCGCCCCAGGTCGCGATCGGTGTTCTCCTGCATGCGCTTCATCACGAGCGACGGATCGAGAGAACCGGCATTCACGCCGATGCGGACCGGCTTGCCGTGTTCGAGCGCGATGGCGCAGATGGTCGCGAAGTTGTCGTTGCGCCGGTCGCCCGCGCCGACGTTGCCCGGATTGATTCGGTACTTCGCCAGCAGCTGCGCACACGCGGGGTGGTCGGCGAGCAGCTTGTGGCCGTTGTAGTGAAAGTCGCCGATCAGCGGTACCTCGCAACCCTCGTCGCGCAGGCGCTGCGCGATCTCCGGCACGGCGGCGGCTGCCTGGTCGTTGTTGACCGTGATCCGCACGAGCTCCGAACCCGCCTCGGCCAGCTCTCGGCACTGGCGGGCCGTCCCTTGCGCGTCGGCCGTATCGGTGTTGGACATCGATTGGACGGCAATCGGCGCACCGCCGCCGACCGCAACCCCACCAACATCGACCTCCACCGTCCTCTTGCGCATCGCCCGCAGGATACCGCCATTGACGGCAGAGCCGAGGCGGCCACCTCGTCACAGAAGGCATGCGCCCCCTCGATCCCAAGCTCGTACCCGGCTGGCAGCGCCGGAGCTCTCCGGCACGTCGCCGACATCGCCCGCCGTGCCCGGACCGCCGCGCCGAACCTCGCTACCCGATCGCCAACACCGACCTTCACGGACCCACCATCAGCGCCCGGGTTCTCGACATTCATCGCGGCGGCATGGCGATCGAGTCGACCTCGGCCCTCTGCCCCGGCCATCAATACTCCCTGACTCTCACCATCGGCGACCACGTCGAGACCCTGGACGCGCGCGTCCTCTGGTGTCGCCTCCACACGACCCGGAAGCTGCCAAACCGCGAGGTCGAGCCGATCTATCGGGCTGCGATCCGGAGGATCCGACCTGAGGTCGAGCCCCACCCCGGTTAGGCCGACTTAGTCCAGATGCCCGCGCTGTGAGTCGCCCATCTCGACCCCGGACGGAAAGTACTCCTTCCAGCGGCGACTCACGATGTCCGCGGTCTTGGGATCGCAGGTGACTTCGTCAGGGAAGCCCGGCGCCAGCCGGGCGTCGATGACAATCGGTGGCCGGTAGGAGAGGTGGTTACGGGTCACCTCGACCTCTGCGGCGTGAATGTCCGCGGCCGGCTCGAAGCGCGTGAAGGTCGTCCAGAGGAAGTTGATCGCACTGGCCGCGGCGCGCCTCGGTTCGTCGGTCAGGACGAGGAGCGGCCAGTCGGCAAACGCCGGGTGTTGGGCGACACGCGTCGGGAGATCGGGGTCGCCGCCTTTGGGTTCAGCTCCGAGGACAAGACAACCGCGACAGAAGACGTGCGCCTCCGTGATCCCCTGGGGTAGCTCAGCCGCACTCAACTCACCCGGGAGATCGCGTACCGGCTCACCCAAACCGAGCCAGACTCCCTTCGAGCCCTCGTTCACCTTGGGCCCGGTGTAGTCGAGCGTGTCCATCGAGAGATTCGAGAGGACAAAGAGATCGGTCTCCGTGCGAGTGCGCGCCAGAACGTGCTCGAGAGTGGCTCGGAAGTCACGTAGGTCGACTCGGCCGTCGGTCACCAGCAGGAACTTGGTCAGCGACAGCTGGCCCTCGCCGAGGATCCGGAAGGCGCTCGCCATCGCCTCGCGCCGGTAACGCTCCTGGACAACCGCGGCCGAGAGCGAGTGATAGCCAGTTTCGCCGTAGGACCAGAGGTCGATCACTCCCGGCATGACGAGCGGGAAGAGCGGCGACAGCAGATCTTGTAGCAGGTCGCCGATGAAGAAGTCCTCCTGGCGAGGCTTCCCAACCACTGTCGCCGGATAGATCGCATCGCGCCGCCGCGCGATCGCATCGAGCTCGAAGACCGGATAGTCGTGTTCGAGCGAGTAGTAGCCGTAGTGGTCGCCGAACGGTCCCTCGGGCCGGCGCGTTCGTGGCGGCACCTTGCCGACCAGGGCGAACTCCGCCTGCGAGAGCAACGGATGGGCTCCGGGGCCGTCGCAGAGATCGAGTTTGCCGCCCGCGAGCAGCGACGCCAGCATGAGCTCGGGAACGTTCTCAGGTAGCGGCGCGATCGCCGAGAGGATGAGTGCCGGCGGTCCGCCAAGAAAGACGGTGACCGGCAGCGCCTCGTTTCGCCTCTCGGCGACGTCGTAGTGGAAGCCGCCGCCCTTGCCGATCTGCCAGTGCATGCCGGTGGTCGCCCGGTCGTGCAGGTGGAGCCGGTACATCCCCAGGTTGTGCCCCTTGCCGTCCGGGTGCTCCGTGTAGACGAGAGGCAGGGTGACAAACGGTCCGCCGTCCTCCGGCCAGGTGGTCAACGCAGGCATCCGGTCGAGCCGCACATCGCGGTCGACGACTTCGGTGACCGGCCCCGTGCGGCGGCGCTTCATGCCAACCCTCAACAGATCGAAGCCGACGTCTCGCGCGGCCCAGAGCTTGCCCGGCGTCGGCGGCAGCAGCGTCTCGGCCAACCCGACGAGCCTTCGGATCAAGGCAAACGGCTTCGTCCCGAAGGCCCACTCCGCCCGACGGGTGGTGCCGAAGAGATTGGTGACCAGCGGAAAGTCGGAGCCCCGCACGTTGGTGAACAACAACGCCGGCCCACCGGCGGCGATGACGCGCCGATGGATCTCGGAGGCCTCGAGACGAGCATCGACCTCGGCGGAGACCTCCACGAGCTCTCCCTCCCGCCGCAGCAGGTCGAGAAAGTCACGGAGGTTCGTCAACGGCCGGTCGTTCAAGGTCGAGAGTCTATCGCTGGGTGCGGGCACCCTCATCTCATCGGGGTCTTCATCCGCCAACGCGGTTCGCGCTCTCGTCTAAACTACTCGCACATGATTCCATCCGGCTCCGACCAGGACCGCTTCCGGCGCGGCTTCCTACTGCTGCTCGTGGTGGCGATCTCCGCCATCTTCTTCGCGATGATCCGTCAGTTCCTGATGGCGCTCTTCCTGGCGGCCATCTTCAGCGGCCTTGCGTACCCGCTCTACTCTCGGGTCCTCAAGGTCTTCAAAGGCCGAGCGACTCTCGCGTCCATCACCACGATCCTCGTCTTGATCGTGCTCGTCTTCGGGCCGATCTCGGCTCTCCTGGGGGTGGTCACCAACCAGGCGCTCGAAGTGAGCGAGACCGTCGCCCCGTGGGTGCAGGAGCAGCTGCGCAACCCCGACGAGATCCCCAGTCTGCTGCCTGACTGGATCCCCTTCCTCGACCGCATCGACCCCTATCGAGCCGAGATCATTGAACGACTCGGGGAGAGCGCCGGAAAGATCGGTAGCTGGCTCTTCTCGAGCCTGTCGGCCGCCACCCGCGGCACCGTTGCATTCCTCTTCTACCTCGTGATCATGCTCTACGCGATGTTCTTCTTCCTACGCGACGGCCGCAGCCTGCTGAACAGGATCCTCTTCTACACTCCGCTCTCCTTCGACGACAAGGAGCGCATGCTCGACCGCTTCGTCTCCGTCACCCGCGCCACCCTCAAGGGCACACTGGCCATCGGCATGCTCCAGGGCACCCTCGCCGGTGCGGCGTTCGCCTTCGCGGGCGTCAAGGGCGCCGCCTTCTGGGGTGCAATCATGGCGGTCCTCTCCATCATCCCCGGCATCGGCGCGGCTCTCGTCTGGATTCCAGCGGTGATCTATCTCCTGATCAAGGGGAAGGTCGCCATGGGCATCTTCCTGCTCATCTGGTGTGCCGCCATCGTCGGATCGGCCGACAACATCCTCCGCCCACGCCTCGTCGGCCAGGACACCAAGATGCCCGACCTGCTCATCCTGCTCTCGACGCTCGGCGGGATCTTCCTCTTCGGCGCGGTCGGATTCATCATCGGCCCGATCATTGCGGCGCTTTTCATCACCGTCTGGGACATCTACGGTGCAGCCTTCCACGAGGTGTTGCACGAGCAGGATCAGTCGATGTTGCTTGTCGACTAGCTCTCCTCTGTCGACAACCTGCTCCCTGGTCCGATGGAAATCAATCGTCCGGGCGGCCTCACCGTCGCCGTCTCCGCCGCGATCTCTCCCACGCCGGAACCGATCGCGCACCGGCAAATGGTCACGGGATTCCAGGTAAGGCGGTAGTTGTTCGCTCGAGTCGCCCTGCCCCCGAAAGGTGTCGCGCGGACCAACAAGGCCGCCCTTAGGCTCACTTCGAACAACAGGCGGCCACCAACGGGAGACCGGTGGTTGGGTTTGCCGTGCGGGCGACGGGGAGGCCAGGGCGGAGGGCTCCCGGCGGCGCGCAGAGGCCGCCGCTAGGCGGTCCGAGCAGCGATGGGATACCCGCCCGCCAGCCGGGGCCCCGTCGCCCGAGTGCAAACCCCACCCAAGGCCGGCCCGCCGAAGAGTCGACCGCTCGAATCCGAGCGAGAGAGGTCGGCGTTTGGGTTTGCGGCCTGGGCGACGGGGAGGCCAGGGCGGAGGGCTCCCAGCGGCGCGCAGAGGCCGCCGCAAGGCGGTCCGAGCACCGATGGGATACCGCCCGCCAGCCAGGGCTCCGACTCGAGCGCAAAGCCCGGCCACGGCCGGTCCGCCGAAGAGTCGACCACTCGAATCCGATCGAGAGAGAGGTCGGCGTTTGGGTTTGCGGCCTGGGCGACGGGGAGGCCAGGGCGGAGGGCTCCCAGCGGCGCGCAGAGGCCGCCGCAAGGCGGTCCGAGCACCGATGGGATACCGCCCGCCAGCCAGGGCTCCGACTCGAGCACAAAGCCCGGCCACGACCGGTCCGCCGAAGAGTCGACCACTCGAATCCGATCGAGAGAGAGGTCGGCGTTTGGGTTTGCGGCCTGGGCGACGGGGAGGCCAGGGCGGAGGGCTCCCAGCGGCGCGCAGAGGCCGCCGCAAGGCGGTCCGAGCACCGATGGGATACCGCCCGCCAGCCAGGGCTCCGACTCGAGCGCAAAGCCCGGCCACGACCGGTCCGCCGAAGAGTCGACCACTCGAATCCGATCGAGAGAGAGGTCGGCGTTTGGGTTTGCGGCCTGGGCGACGGGGAGGCCAGGGCGGAGGGCTCCCAGCGGCGCGCAGAGGCCGCCGCAAGGCGGTCCGAGCACCGATGGGATACCGCCCGCCAGCCGGGGCCCCGTCGGCCAGGCCGCAAGCCCAAACGCCGACCGACTGTACGACTCTCTACTTCGGCGAATCCGAGGCCACCCGACAACACGAACAGAAAGATGACTCTGGTACCCTCTCGCCCTCTAGAACATCCCATCGCCCGGAGACCAAGAATGCTAACCCTCCTCTCCCCCGCCAAATCCCTAGACTTCTCCCCCGTCCGCGAGGGTCTCCCCCTCACTGAGCCCCGCTTCCAACAGGACATCGAAGTCCTCATGAAGCGCTGCAAGAAGCTCTGGGTCTCCTCCCTGCGCCAGCTCATGAGCATCTCGCAGCCCCTCGCAGAGCTGAATCGCGAGCGCTTCCAGGAGATGAATCTGCCGTTCACCCCCGAGAACGCCAAGCCGTGCCTGCTCGCGTTCCAAGGCGACGTCTACAAAGGGATCGACGCCGACACCCTCAACAAGTACGACCTCAAGTACGCCCAGAAGCACCTACGCATCCTCTCGGGCTTCTACGGCGTTCTGCGACCTCTCGACCTGATTCAGCCCTATCGGCTCGAGATGGGAACTCGGCTCAGCACCCCGCGTGGGAAGAACCTCTACCAGTTCTGGAAGACGCGTCTGGTCGACAGCCTGAACGCCGAGCACGCGGAACGCCCGGTCTCGGCGGTCCTCAACCTCGCGTCGAACGAGTACTTCAAGGCCGTGCCGGCCAAGCTTCTCGAACCGCGACTGGTGACCGCTGTCTTTCAGGAGATCCGCGACGGCAAGCCGAAGACGATCAGCTTCCTCGCCAAACGGGCCCGAGGTCTGATGGCCCGCTACCAGGTCAAGAATCGCATCGACTCTCCCGAGGGCCTCAAGGGCTTCACGGAAGAGGGCTACGAGTACCGGCCCGACCTCTCCGAAGAAAACAAGCTGGTCTTCACGCGCGACAAGGCGGCCTAGCGCGCGGCCGCGCGAGCTACTCCGAAGCGCCGTCGAGGGCGGTCAACGCCTTCTGGAACCACTCCGGAGGCATACCGAAGTAGTGGTCGGCCTCCGGAATCTGAAGGTAGGTCAGGTTTGCGAAGCCGTCGGCCTCCATGCGCTGATGGATCACCTTGGTCTGCGCGCGGTTGAAGTCACGATCGCCGGTGAGCAAGACGAATCGAGAGGTCGACTTGAGCTGCTCCAGCGACTCCTTCGGCGGTCGCGCGAAGCGCGCCGGCCAGAAGGCGCCAGGGCGGTCGGGCACTCGTAGCTGCTCGAAGTAGTCGCAGCCGTAGACGAAGAAGCCGCCTCGGAAGACATCGGGGTAGAGCATCGACGCCTGGCTCGAAATGCGACCGCCACCCGAGTAGCCCGCCACGTAGACCCGCTCCGGATCGATCGAGTAGAGCTCGCTCGCGTTGTGCACCGCGTCAAGCGCAAACGCGACGCGATACCAGCCCCAGCGCCCGTTGCCCGAGTTGTTGGCGCCAACCCAGATGAGATTGTTCTCAGCTAGCACGCGGCCGATTTCTGGGTTGCGAAAGCCGCCAAACGGCGTGGGACTGACCCAGACGAAGAGACCGTACGGCTCGTCACCGTCGTAGCTCTCGGGCACGTAGAACTGGAACGACTCTTCGGAGAGCTCGTAGGCACCCAGGGTCGGGTCACCTTCGCGGATGTCCTGCTCCCCGAGACCGTAGCGCTCGAGGTAGGTCGTGATGCCGCTCAACGGGCTCCGGTTGGACAGCTGGGTGCGAAACCCACCGGTGCGACCCGGACTCGCCTCGACCAACTCTGGGAGTGGCGGCGGCACAAACGGAGCGGCGGCCGGAGCGGCGGCCGGCTCGACACCCACCTCCGCCGCTTCGGCGAGCAGCGCCTCCGTCTCGTCGCTACGGCCGGCGCTCGAGAGAAGCCGTGTAAACAACTGTCGCAGCGCGTCGTCTTCCGGTGCGATCGCGATCGCCTCCTGGAGCTTCCGGATCGCGGTGTCGGTGTCACCCTCGAGGTAGTGGGTTCGCGCCAACGCCTGGAGCACCTCAGGACGCTCGGCTCGCGCGATGTGAGGCAGGGCCCGTTCGTATTCGGCACGGGCCTCCGCGGGCTTGTTCTGCCCGAGCAGGGCGTTGCCCCGTTCGATCCAGCGCACGATCGTCGAAGCGTTTTCGGCGAACGAGGGCGGTGTCTCTTCGAGTGACCGGAGCGCGATGTCGACCTGAGCCGGACCACGCGAAGCGGTCACCTGAAACCAGCCCTCCGCCGGCAGATATCCCTCGGCGGTGACCTCGATGTTCCAACGACCGAGCGCCAACCGCGGGAAGTGCCAGCCGCCGTCCTCGTTGGCGAGCGCGCTACCTCGCGCGTCGCTCTGGCCGCTCGGCCAGACCCGCACGACGGCGCCAACGATCGGCCGGTCGTCAGGTCCCACGACGCGCCCGCGCGCGCTGCCAGTTTCCTCCTGTGCCGCCAGTGGCGCGACGAGCCCCAGAACCAGGGCAGTCAGAACAATGGCTCTCACGTCATCTCCCCACATCGGCGAGCACCGGTCGTCGTCGTGCGATCGCCTTGTGCATGCGGCGATGCAGGAAGAAGACCTGCGTCCGCGTGATCTTGGAGCCCGGGCCGTCGCGCTCGATCTTGTCGAGGCTCGCCCAGGCCAGCTCTACCGGCAGCGCGGTGAAGGCCACGACGCCGTCGGGCCCACCGGCCTCCTGGATCGCCCGGCAGTACTCGGCCGCCGCCTCCAGATCGCGACGTGCGAGCGCGAAGACTTCGGCCCGCTCCACCCCTCGCGGCAGGTAGTTGCGCCCTTCGGTCGCGTCGGTGGCCGAGTCTTTGAGAATGTTCACGAGCTGCAGCCCTTCACCGAAGAGGGCGGCGCGCTCGCGTAGATGGTCGACAATCGGCTCGAGCTCCGCGCTGCCCAGCACAAAGAGTTCGGTCAGCATCTCACCGACGATGCCGGCGACCGCGTAGCAGTACTCGCGCAGTCGCTCGAGCCCATCGAGCTGCAGAACTCCCGCGTCGTCGGTGTGCTCGACGAAGCCGGCCATCAGCTCGCTCGTACGGATCGTGTGGTGACCGATCGCCTGACGGGCGGCGGGCGAAAGTTCGAGGAACGCTCGGATCACCCACGGCGTGTTCGCGAGCAGCTCCAGGTAGCCGGCATGATCGATGGGCGGTCGCTCGACCCAGCCTGCGGTGAGTTCACGAGCACGCTCCTCGGTCGGCTCTCGCAGGAGGTCGGCGAACGCCTCGAGGGCCGCAAGGCGCTCCGGCTTGCCCCAGAGGACGGTCGCGTCCTCGAAGGTGTCGGCGAGGCGGAAGAGCAGATAGGCGATGCGCACCTCGCGGAAGGTCGGTTCCGGAAGCTCCGGAATCGACAGCGCGAAGGTCCTGCTCGTCTTGATCAGCAGGTCGTGGAGCAACTCGTCGACGTCGGTCGAACCGACGGAGCGGGGCGGCTGGTCGAGGTTCATGGTTGAAGATCTACGCTCGTAGCCTCCTACGAATCCTAGCAGGCGCGCAGATGCCCCTCGCCCGCTGTGATCGACGGATCAGGGCACCGGCAGCCGCCGGCTAGGGACGGATCCAGGTTCCCGGAACCGCCTCGCCACGCACCGCCCGTCCCAACAGCCCCGGTTCGAGACCGTTGCCGATCCACGAGGAGACGCCATCGGAGGCGAGCTCGAGGGTCGTCGAGAGGCGATGCCGCATGCCACCGGTCACATCGACCCCCGAGGCGCCCTCGATGTCGGCCAAGAGTTCCGTGGCGTCGTCGCCGGCAGAGATCTCGCGAATCGTTTCACCGTCCGCGTCGTAGACCCCGTCCGTCTCCCCGAGCCAGTAGATCCGCGCAACATCGTGGGCGTAGCCGAGCGCCTCGGCCAGCGCCACGAACAGATCCTCGGTCGAGCAGATTGCACAGCCCTGAGCCCGGTCCATGACCACGTCGCCGTAGACCACCGGCAGGAGGCCGGCCGCGAGCGCGAGTCGTAACGGCTCCGAATAGAGCTCCGCCACGTGCCCTTCGGAGGCCAGCAGGAAACTCGACGGTGCAAGCGAGAAGGGAGTCTCGCCGGCCTCTCGGAGCGCGCCGACAACCTGCCGATGGAGGCGAGCCGCTTCGTCGGCGGTGGCTGCCAGCCCGACCCGCTGATCGGGTGAGGTCAGCCCCTCGTGAATCGACGAGCGATGCGCCTCGACGTGACCGAAGGAGCCGCTCCCATGCCCGACGATCCAGAGCGCCTCCTTCGACGACTCACGGCGAAGCTCCGCGATCTCGTGCGCGAGTCGGACGATGACTTCGGGCCGCGCTCGCTTCTCGTGCCGTTTGTCGGTGATCAGGCTCCCGCCGAGTTTGACGAACGACAGCATCAGAAGAGGTGCTCTGACTGGTGACTCGGCGCGCCGCCGACGCGATCGCGGATCACGTAGCGCACCGGCTCGAGACGCTCGATCTCGCTCGCCACGGCTTGCTCGTCTTTCGGCTCACAGATCAGATGGACGTTCGGTCCGGCATCGATGGTCGCAAAGACCGGCACCCCCTTGGAACGCAGTTCGCGAGCTGCCGCGAGTACCGCCAGCGTTCCCGCTTGCCAATAGAAGATCGGCGGCTGGGAAGACATCGCCACCAGGTGGAGCTCGACGGCGTCCTTCTCGATCACCGGACCGAGCAGGGGCAGATCCCGCGCCGCGATGGCCCGGCGGACGATGTCGAGTCGACCCGGCAGCTCCTCCTGCCGGCCCTCCCAATAGGGGCTCGTCGGAGCGACGCGATGGCCGTCTCGGGAAGAGACACTCTTGGGTGTCGGGTCGACGACCGCGATGACGTTGCAGAGCTCCCAATACTCGGGAGGCGCCAGCTGGACGGCGTGGCCGGCGCTCTCGTTCGGGCCCGCCGGCCACTCGACGAACCCGCCGAAGACCGACCGGGCAGCCGAACCGGAACCGCTCATTCGAGCCATCACCGAGAGTTCGGTCGGCTCGGGCTCGACACCCATCGCGCCCAGCACCGCCACCGTCAACGCGGTAAAGCCCGCCGCCGAAGAGGCCAGACCGGCCCCGGTCGGAAAGGTGTTGTGGGCGGCAACTCGCATGGGCCGCGTCTCTCCGAACCGCTCACCGAGCCGGCCGACCTGCGCCAGGACGCCGGCGGCGAACTTGTCGGGCGCCGGCTCCAACCGACCGCCGTCTCCCTGGAGCAGCACCTCGGTCTCCTCGTTCGCTCCGAGCAGCTCGGCCGTACACAGCGACCGACAGGCGCTCAAGGTCATCGAGATCGACGGATTCACCGGCAGAATCTGCTCCTCGTCGCGAATTCCCCAGTACTTGATGAAGGCGATGTTCGCGGCGGCCGCCGCCGTAGTCTTTGCGCTCATGGCGAGACCTCGACCGACAGGCCGGCAACCCCCAGCGGCGCCGGGTAGTGCGCGTAGTCCGCCAGCGACTCCGGCAGTCGGGCTTCGCCGGAAGGGTCGAGCACGAGCAGTGAGCCCGCGCCCGCGTCCGACAAACCGCCGGCGCCGGAGATCTTGGCCGCGAGCCCAGAGCTGCGCGCCGCGGTGATCGCCCGCGCAACAGCCGGCGGCACGACGCCGATCTCCTCGAGACACCGTTCGTAGTCGACCATCAGACTCGCCATTTGTTCCCAGTCGGGCGACTCTTCCACGAGTCGCCGCGCAAAGGAGACCACGATCTCGGCCATCGTGTCGAGTCGGTGCTCGAATCCGACCGGATCGCGACCGCGCAGCGCCCGCACCGTGGCCACAACCTCACCGGTACTCGCCTCGGGGACACCTGTGTGCAATACCTGGAAACGCTCGAGCACTCCGGGCGCCACCGCGATCGAATCGACCTTCAGGGCACCCCCCTCTCTCGTCATCTGGAGTACGCCTCCGCGGAGGACCGTCTTGTGATCCGCTCCGGAAGGGGTTCCGTGCTGACGTCGCTCGACCTCGAGCGCGAGACGGTCGAGAGAAGCCCGATCGGTCGAGACCTCGAGAACAGCCAGCGACGCCGCGAGAACCCCGACGGCAACGGCCGCCGAGCTCCCAAACCCCGACCCGACCGGCAGTTCGGAGTGAACCGAGATCGCCAGCCCAGGCAACTCGTCGCGCCCCGCCTCTTTCGCCGCCTCACCGAGCGCGACCTTGACCAACCGAGCCGGATCCGAGCTGGCGAGCGCCGCAAAACGCCCAGGCGTCGGAGACTCTGCGTACTCCGTCCACGCCGCGCGAGCTCGTGCCGCCGTCTCCACGACGTCCGCCCAGCCGGCGCGTTCGCGGTGACGAAGGTCGCGTAGATCGAGATCGACGCCGGCACCCTCTCGACGCTCCGCTCGCACGACCACTCCCAAACCGATCGTCGCCACGAGGACGGGCCGGCCGTAGACCGCGGCGTGCTCCCCCATCAAGATCAGCTTGCCGGGGACCGAGGCGATGGCACGCGTCAAGTCGCTTCGGAGCGGCCTCGGCCGAGGCGCTCGTGGGCCCGCGCGAGATCGCCGGAGGTGAATGCGGCCATCAGCGACAGCTCTCCGGCGAGAACGGTCGCGCCGATGATCTCCGCCATGCGCATCGACGCCCAGCCGGGTTGGTCGTCGCGCGGAGAGATTCCGAGGACGTCGAGCGCCTCGCGCTGCGTCGCGAGCGAGGTGCCTCCACCGACCGCACCCAACGGCAGATCGGGCATGAAGACCGAGAAGTAGAGACCCTCCGGCCCCCGCGCCTCGACACAGGTGACACCCATCGCCCCCTCCGCAACCTGCGCGAGGTCCTGGCCGGTCGCGATGAAGAAGGCTGCGAGCACGTTGGCGTAGTGGGCGTTGAAACCCATCGCACCGGCGGCGATCGAGCCCAGCATGTTCTTGCGGTACTGCACCTCGAGCATCGAGCCGGCGTTGGTCTTGAGACAGGTGCGAAGCACCTGCTCGTCCAAAACCACCTCAGCAAAGACGCGCTTGCCCCGGCCCTCGATGAAGTTGACGGCGGACGGCTTCTTGTCGACGCAGAAGTTCCCCGAGAGCGCAACACAGGTGACGCCGGTTTCGGGCTCGATCAGCCCTCGCACCGCCCGATCGCACGCGATCGTCGCCATGTTCATACCCATGGCGTCCCCCGAGCTGAACTTGAAGCGCAAATAGACCGACGAACCGAACGTCTGCGGCCGGATGTCCTGAAGTTTCAGGAATCGGCTCGTACCTTCGACGACCTCGCGGATCCTCTCCCTGTGCTCCTCGATCCAGTCCAGGAAGCGACGGGTCTCCTCGATCCCCGAAGTCCGGAAGACCGGCGCACGCGTCATGCCCACGTCGTCGACCCGCACCACGGCTCCACCGGCCTCGCGCAGCGCCCGACAACCTCGGCTGATGCTCGCGATCAGCGCCCCTTCGGTCGTGGCGAGCGGAACGTAGACCTCTTCGTCACTGTCGACGTGCTCGCCCTGAATCTTGATCGGCCCGGTGATTCCCATCGGCACCTGAGCGACACCCATGAAGTTCTCGCAGTGTCGGGTCGACGCTCGCTCGGCATCGAGCGAGTAGTGGCCGATGTGCTCGAGGTCGGCCTCCTTGAGCTTCGACAGCGTGCGCCGACGCACGGTCGCCGCATCTTCCGGCGACAGGGACTTGAGCTCGTGAAAGCGACGGCGCCCGGTGACCAGGTCGTCGACCAGCGCGTCGAGATCGTTCGAAGTGTCGTTGATCGGATCCATCCGTCTCATCCTCCGGAGCGTCGACGCAGCTCGACCTGCTGCAGGGCGGCCACGTCGATCGCGCCGACGCAGAACATCGCGATACGTAGCTCGCGCACCTTGCGCTCGCAGGTCTCCACGGCACGGTCGGCGCTCTCGATGGCGGCCTCGAGAAAGGGCTGCGCCAGTCCGACCAGATCGGCACCGAGCGCAATCGCCTTGGCGACGTCGAGCCCGGAGCGAACGCCGCCGCTGCCGATGATCGTCATCCCGCCGGCCTTTCGAAGCTCTCGAATCGAGCGCGGCGTGGCAACTCCCCAGTTGGCGAAGAGCTCGCCGATCTCGAGATCGGAGGCGCGGCTCGCTTCGATCCGCGCCCAACTGGTGCCCCCGAGGCCGGCGGTGTCGACGATCTCGATCCCAACGTCGCGTAGGCGGCGCGCGGTGTCACCCGCGATGCCGCAACCGATCTCCTTGGCGATCACTGGCACCTCGAGTTCCTGGGCGATGGCTCCCATCTGTTCGATCAGATTGCGGAAATCACATTGGCCTTCCGGCTGAAGCGCCTCCTGCAGCGGATTCAGGTGGAAGACGAGTGCATCGGCGTCGATCATCTCCACCGCCGCACGGCACTCGTCGATGCCAAAACCATAGTTGAGCTGCACCGCGCCGAGGTTGGCGAGTAGCGGTGCGGTCGGCGCGACGTCGCGAACCTGGAAGCTCTCCACAGTCGCCGGGTCTTCGATCGCCTTGCGCTGCGAGCCGACCCCGAGCGCAATGCCGCAACGCTCGGCCGCGATGGCCAGGTTGCGATTGATGCGCTTCGCGTCATCGGTTCCGCCGGTCATACACGAGATCAAGAGGGGCGCCGCGAGCCGCTTGCCGAGGAAGTCGACCGCCACGTCGACCTCGGCGATGTCGATCTCGGGTAGCGCCTCGTGATCGAAGTAGTACTCCTCGAAGAAGTTCGCACGCAGCTGGATGCGCTCGTCGAGCGCCAGATCGATGTGCTCCGCTTTGCGGTCGCGCTCGGTCTCGACAGTACTCATAGCGTGCGCTCTCCCAGGTAGTCGACGACGCCGGCCAGGAACCGCTTGCCCTCGGCCTCGAGCTCTAGATGGTCGAGAATCGCCGCCGCATGGCGGTGCCGTTCCTCGACCATCTCCCTCACTCGGCGCTCGGCGCCGCTCGCGCGAATCACGTCCGTCGCTGCCTCCACCTCGGCCGAAGCGAGTTCGGCGTTGCCGAGCGCGGCGCGCAGGAGGGCGGCCTCCGCCGGGTCGGCCGACTCGAGTGCGTAGTGAACCAGTAGCGTGAACTTGCCCTCGATCAGATCGCCGCCCACCGACTTGCCGACGCTCGACGTGTCTCCGAACATCCCCAGAAGGTCGTCGTGAAGCTGAAAGGCCTCGCCGACCAGGAGGCCAAACTCGGAGAGGCCGGCAAACACCGGCTCCGCGGCGCCTGCGAGCAGCGCACCCAGTTGGATAGGCCGCTCCACGCTGTAGCGACCCGACTTCATCCGCAACACCTGCAGCAGGTCCTCTTCGGTCAGGTTCGCTCGCTGCGCGGCGGTGAACTCCAGGTACTGACCGGTGATGACCTCCTGACACATCGTCGCGTAGCAGCGGCGCAGGCGTTCCGAGTCGCCCTCGAGTCGCGCCACCGACTCGGCGAACAGCTCGTCGGCGTAGCAGTGCGCCAGGTCGCCGAGGAGGATCGCAGCCGACTCGCCGTGATG
This sequence comes from Candidatus Multivoradales bacterium, assembly GCA_965212505.1. GTDB lineage: Bacteria > Acidobacteriota > Thermoanaerobaculia > Multivoradales > JAHEKO01 > JAHEKO01. The sequence goes on along the minus strand of OZ243123.1, from coordinate 604,778 downwards.
ATCCGAGTTGCCCTGCCAACCCGACGCTCGATGATGATCCCGGAAAATCAGGTGCGCGGTCGGCTTGCCCCGCCGAGTTGCGGCCCGATCCATGATGTCGTCATGAATCAAAAGGTAGGTGTGGAGCAGCTCTACGGCGAGCGACGCCGGCAGCGCCGCCGTGCGACGCGACCCACCGCACGCCCGGTACGCGTGGAACAGAAGCGCCGGCCGGAGGCGCTTGCCGCCGCGCCCGACATACTCCTCGAGGTGGGTGAGTAGTTCGCGGGTGTCCGCGGCTTCAGCGGTCAGCTCGGCGTGTTTCGTTTCGAGCCAGTCGCCGAGATCACGTTCGAGCCCTTCGCGAAAGGCGTCGAGCTGCTCACGAAAGGCCGGCGTCGGCGTGTTCAAAGTGGGTGTCTGCAAGGCGCTCCCGTCCGAGGTCATGGCCGGCGGATCCGAGTCATCTTATCGCGCGGCGGCGGCGCAGAAGCCGCTGCAAGGGGTGCCAGAGCACGGTCGAAACGGAGCGCTCCACCAGGGAAGCGCTCGTCGTCCGTCAGTACAAATCCGAGCGTCGCCTCACGCGAGAGCGCTCCGTGTGTCCACCGGACCGTCGAGCCGGTCACCCGCGCCAGCCACTCCGTCGACGTGCGACCGTAGATGAAGCCCGCTTCCAGCGAGCAGACCACCGACGCCGGGTTCTCGACGAGGTCGAACGCGCGTCGAGCTCGATGCAGGGCGTCCGGATACGCATGGTCGGCGGTCTCCTCGAGCCAAGAATCTCCATCGGGGGCGGAGCCACTCCGTTCGAGGCGCTCGACCACCGGTAGATACCCCAACGGATCGGCCGTCTCGCGGTGGTAGGCCCAGCCCTCGATCCGCGCACGGCCGTCCTTCCCCTCGACCACCACCACGTCTCCGCTCCGGTAGACGCAGAGGTCGACACCGCGAGCGCCGACCAGCGCCGAGCTCACCGCCTCGACCCGGCCCTCCCCCGCGTAGGCCTCGAAGCTCGACACCAGCCCAAACGGCGTCAGCACGAGATCACCGTCCTCCCGCAGCTGTGAGCCTAGCTCGAAGCCTTTCGAGCGTGCCGCCTGCCGGACCTCGGCGAGCGCGTTCACCAGCCGGCCCCCGTCCCCGGCGACACCATGGTCGGACAGCACCACCGTGCGGAAGTCCACCTCCGGATGGCGTCGGCGTGCGTGGAGCAGAGCGGCATCCAACCGGACGAGCACCTCGCCCAATCGAGACGGCCCCTTGAGATGGGCCGCGAGGTCAGTGGTCTCCAGGTAGACAAAGTACGGATTCGCTGACGAGTCGAAGAACGCCTCGACCGCTCGCTCGACCCGCGTACCGCTGGTCTTGACCGGGCGCAGACCACCGAAGGCGCTCCGCACCACCCCCTTGCGACTCCAGTCGAAGAACTTCCGCCAGGCGAACTCGATGCGGAAGAAGCTGATCAACCCGCCGCCCCGAACCTCGCGGCGGCTCCAGTCGAAGAAGCGAGCCTCGTAGCCAGGTGAGCGAGGCAGGTCGAACGGCTCCAAGAGCCCCACCATGGCGACGCTGGTCGACGAGGGGAAGGAGCTGACCAGGGGCTGCACCGGCTGGAAACCCTCGAAGAGCCGCTCGTCCGACGCCAGCAACTCGTCGACCGCACCGAAGGGCACGGCATCGAGAACCACGACGAGACTGCGCGGCTCGCCCGCAGCGGCGGCGCCAGGCAGGAGCAGACTCGCGAGGCCCAGGAGGACGGAGGCTCTCAGCATCGAACGATCCTCTCCACGAGATCGGCAAGTTGCATCGCACACTCCTCGACCCGGCGGCGCAGCCGATTGAGCTTCGGCACCAAATGCGGCCGGGTCACGACATACGCTGCCAGCCGTGCTCTGGAGATGCGGCCGTCTCGACCCCGGAAGCGCTCGAAGTCGAGCGGCAGATCCTCCCCCGCCGGATCGCTGATCGCGCGCGCGATCACCCAGGGTCGACCGGCGGCCTCGGCGGCTGCGGCCCAGGCTGACGACTCGAGATCGACGGCCGCCAGCTGCTCGAGTTCCAGCCGCGCGGCGAGGCTCCGCTTCGCGTCGGCGGTGGTCGCGATCCGCTCCGAGGTGACCAGCGTCCCACGGAGCGCCTCGTCGTCGGCTTCAAAGGTCGACCGATCGGGCGCGACCAGCTCGCCACCGTCCGGCGAGAGAACCCGCTCGCCGATCAACACGTCGCCCACGTCGAGGTCCGGTGTGAGTCCGCCGGCAACGCCGAGGCCCACCAGGGCCTCGACCTCGACGGTCGCCAGCAGCCGTTCGGCGCCCCGACGCCCCATCTCGAGCCCCTCGCCGGTCACCAGGAGAGCGATCGGCCGACCGCCGAGTCGTCCCGTGGTCCAACCGGCCGGAGCTTGCTCTCGGCCTTCGAGTCGGGCCTCGAGCGCCCTCGTCTCCTCGCGCTGTGCCGCCACCATGCCAATCATCGACCGTCCGCCAGCGGTCCGCGCGTCACGTAGCCGTGTTCGACGAACCAGTCGACCGCACGCCGGAGAGCGTCATCGACTGGCGTTCTCGGAATGCCGAGCTCGCGCACGGCCTTGGTGGAATCGAAGTACATCTTGTGGCGCGAGAGCTTGACGCCGTCGAGCGGTACTCGCGGCTCGCCACCGGTGAGGCGCGCCCAGCTCGTGTCGACGCGCGCTACCGCCAGCGGAATCCAGTGCGGCAACTTCACACGCGGCGCGGCAAGCCCGGTGATCGTCGCCAGCTTGCCGAAGATGGCCTCGAGGCTCAGGTTCTCGTTGCCGAGGATGTAGCACTCACCCGGGGCTCCGTGCTGCTCGGCAAGCAGGTGTCCCTGCGCGACGTCTCGCACGTCGACCCAGTTGAGCCCGGTGTCGACAAAGGCGGGTGTCTGCCGATTGAGGAAGTCGAGAATCACACGACCCGTTGCGGTGGGTTTGACGTCGCGATCGCCGATGGGGGTCGACGGACTGACGATCACCACCGGAACACCGCGCTCCGCCCACTCCTGCGCGACCCGCTCGGCGAGGTACTTGCTCCGCTTGTAGTGCCCGACCATGTCGTCGATCGTGACCGGTGTCGACTCGTCGGCCGGAGAGCCGTCGGCGAGGAGGCCGAGCGCACCGACCGAGCTCGTGTAGACCACCCGGTCGACGCCGGCCAGCTGCGCCCCGCGAAGAACGTTGCGGGTCCCCTCCACGTTCGAGGCGTACATCGTTTCGGGGTCGGGGACGTAGAGGCGATAGTCAGCGGCACAATGGTAGACCGCCCCACAGCCGTCGATCGCCCGCGCGACACCGTCTGCATCGGTCAGATCGCCCTCGACCCATTCGTCGTCCGTGACGAGGTTCGTGCGCGGACTCGTCGTGCGCACGAGACACCGCACCTGGTCGCCTCGAGCGACCAGGGCGTCTCGCACGTGGCTGCCCACGAAACCCGATGCACCGGTCAGAAAAACCTTCATGAAGGGGCCGCTCGAAGCGGCGGTGGGCTCAGCCTAGCCGAGCAGGTTCCAGCTCGCCATGCGCATCATGTCTTTGGGGCTGCTCGGCAGGTCTTTGACCACAGACGCCTCGAAGCCGGAGTGCATTGCGCAGTTCTGGCAGAGACGATCCTGACGCGACTCCCAGTACTCCCAGTCGGTATCCTCCCAGAACTCTTTCCAGTCCCAGGTGTAGCCCTTGTTGATCAGGTAGCAAGGGCGCTTCCAACCGTTGGGCGTGAAGGTCACCGTGCTCCAAGGCGAGCACTGGTAGTCACGGAGCCCGGCGGCAAACTCGAGGAACATCGGCGTCGAGGTGAGGCGGAACTTTTTCTGGAAGGCGAGGACCCGCTTGAACTTGCGTTCGATGTCTTCTCGAGTCGGGAAGATGTCGCGATCGACCGACGCGTACTGGTAACCGGGCGAGAGCAGCATGCCGTCGATGCCCATGCCGGTCAAAAGTTCGCACAGCGCCTCCACCTCGTCGATGTCGGTCTCCTTGAAGATCGTCGTATTGGTGATGGTGTGGAAGCCCCGGCGCTTCGCCTCCTGAATCGCCCCGATCGCCTGGTCGAAGACGCCCTCCCGCGCGCAGACATGGTCGTGGGTCTCGCGCAAACCGTCGAGATGCACGTTGATCGTCAGCCTCTTGTGCGGCTCGATGACGTCGAAGACCTTCTGGTCCATCAGCAGAGCGTTCGTGCACAGGTAGATGTGGCGCTTCCGCTCGATAATGCCGTCGATGAGCTCCTTGAGTTCCGGGTAGACGGTCGGCTCGCCGCCGCAGATCGAGACGATCGGTGCGCCACAATCGTCGAGTGCTTTCAGACAGGTCTCCACCGGCACGCGGTCGGAGAGCTTCCCCGTGTAGCGCTCCGTGGAACAGCCCAGGCAGGCCAGATTGCAGGTGTAGAGCGGCTCGAGCATGAGCACGAACGGATAGCGCTTGTTGCCTTTGAGCGCCTGGCGAACCTGATGTTTGATCGTGTCGGTGGTGATGTGTAGCGGAAAGCGCATCGACTCAGGTCTCCAACGGGCTGCTGGCGTCGAGCGACTGTGCGTACGTCGCCAGTGCGAGCACCGGGAAATAGATCGGGTAGTAGTGGTACTTCAGATAGAAGACGCCCGGGAAGCCGGTACCGGTCCACTCCGTCTCGGACCAGCCGCCGACGTCGCTCTGAGCATCCATCAGGTACTGCACGCCCCGCACGACGCTGTCGGATCGAGTGTCGCCGGTGGCGAAGAGCCCGAGCAGCGCCCAGGAGGTCTGCGATGCGGTGCTCGGACCACAGCCCTTTCGGGCCGGGTCGTCGTAGGAGTCGGGGAGCTCACCCCAGCCGCCGTCGAGGTTTTGGTGAGCCCGCAGCCAGCCGGCGCTCCGCTCCGCCCAGTCGGCGCTCATGTCCTCGCCGGCAGCAGCCAGACCGCAGAGTGCCAGGTAGGTCCCGTAGATGTAGTTGCAGCCCCATCGGCCGAACCACGAACCGTCCGACTCCTGCTGGTCGCGCAGGTAGCCGATCGCTCGCCGCGCCGCCGGGGCCTCGCGATCGAGCCCCCATCGCGCCATCGCCTCGAGCACCCGACCGGTGATGTCGCTGGTCGACGGATCGATCATCGCGTTGTGGTCCGCGAACGGAATGTAGGTCAGCGCGACCTTGTCGCAGCCCCGGTCGAACGAGCCCCAACCTCCGTCCTTGTTCTGCATGCCGAGCAACCACGCGAAGGCGCGATCGACCACCTCTCGGCGCCGACGGCTGTCCTCTTCGTTCATCCTGACCTTGCTCAGTGCGGTCAAGATCTGGGCCGTGTCGTCCGTGTCGGGGTAGAACTCGTTCGCGTACTCGAAGTACCACCCCCCCACCGGGGTCTCCGGGGCCTTGACCCGCCAATCGCCCGGCTCGCGCACCTCTCGCTCGAGAATCCAATTGGACGCGGTGACCAGCACGCGGTCGTCGCTCGGCAGCGCGGTCTCCGCCAGCGCGTTGATCGAGAGGCAGGTGTCCCAGAGCGGCGATTTACACGGCTGCACGCGCAGCGTTCGCTCCGACTCGAGTTCGAGCGCCTCGAGCTCCGCGATCTGGCCGGCCATCGCCGGGTCGTCTTGCGAGTAGCCGAGACAGTCGAACGCCATGATCGTGTTGACGATCGGCGGAAAGATCGCGGCCAGACCCTCACTCTTGGGCAGGCGCTCGAGAATCCACCGCTCGGCGTTGCGCAGGGCTCGACGACGCAACGGAATCAGCCGGAGGCGTTCGAGGACCTTCAGGAGACGATCGACGCCGACGAAGAAGAGCGACCAAGTCGGTGCCTCCTCCGACAGTGCCGTCTCGATCTTCACCCCGCTCGGCGTTCGCAGTTCGGGAATCGCCACCGACTCCGGGACGGCGCAGTGCGGTCGGTGGGCCCAGATGATGCTCAGCGGCACCACGATGGCCCGCGACCACGACGACATCTCGTAGATGTTGAAGGGGAACCAGTTCGGGAAGAGGATCAGTTCCGGAGGGACCGCCGGCGCCTGGCTCCATTCGTACTGCCCGAAGATCGCCAGATAGAGCTTGGTGAAGGAGTTCGTCGCATCGAGCCCTCCGAGCCGCAGGACCTCTTCTCGCGCCCGACGCATGTGATCGGCCTCGGGATCGTCGCCGGCGAGCTTCAGCACGAAGTAGGCCTTGGCAGACGAGCTGACGTCCGCGCTGCCGCCGGGGTAGAGAGCCCAGCCTCCCGACTCCAGTTGGCAACGTCGGAGATACTCGGCAGCCTTCTCGATCCGCGGGTCCTCGGTCCGGCCGAGGAAGTGCATCGTCAAGATGTACTCGGACTCGAGAATCGTGTCGCCTTCGATCTCGGCGCACCAGTGACCGTCGTCCTCACGGAGGTCGGTCAGGTGCTCGGAGGCGCGGGAGAGGCTCTGTCCAACCTCGTCGCTCCAAGACAATTCTGGGACGCTCGGCGTCGCCGTCGGTTCCGTGCGGAATCCGACGTTCACTCGCCCGGTCTGTTTCGCTTCAACGTCCATCTCAACGCCCCAGAAACAGAGAGGCGAGGCCACGCCTGCCGGCCTCGCTGCGTCAGCCTAATGGCTCGGCTCTCTTCCGTCAAACCGAAGTTACGGCCCCGACGGAACGATGGTTTCAGCACTATGCACGGCCCTTGCCGTGTCCGACCTTCAGAGGCTGCACCAGGCTAGAATCGACTCGGATGGCTCGGCTCGCTCACCTGCACCGACCGATCCTGGGGACGTTCCTGCTCGTCTTCGGGACGGTTGCCCACGCAACCCAAGCGGAGTCTCGCATCGCCGAGGGAGACGCCGCGTGGGAGAGACGGCAGGTGGGAGGCTCCGGACTCGATCCGGCGCCCGAACCGATCGCCGAGGCGATCGAGCTCTACGAGGCGGCCCTGTCGGCAACACCCGATAACCTGGAGCTGCGCTGGAAGCTGATGCGAGCGATCCACTACCAGGGCGACTACGTCCTCACCACGCGGGACGCCCGTCTACCGCTCTACGAGCGCGGCAGAGACATCGGCGAGGAAAGTCTCGATCGGCTCGCAGCCGAGCACGGCGGACGCGAGGTGTTCGACCGACTCGCTCCGGCGGTGGTCGCCAGTCGACTCGCCGATCACCCGCAGGCGACGGCCACCTACTTTTGGACCTGCGTTCACTGGGGCCTGTGGGGACGAGAACGCGGCAAGCTGGCGGCGGCTCGAGAGGGGGTCGCTCACAAGGTCCGCGACTACGCGGAGGTTGTCGCCGGCCTCAACGAGAACTACGAGGCCGCCGGTGCCCACCGGATTCTCGGCCGCCTCCACTTCGAGGCACCCCGCGTACCCTTCATCACCGGCTGGGTCGACAAGAAGAAGGTACGACCCCATCTCGAGCGGGCGGTCGAGATCGCACCGGAGCATCCGCTCAATCAGCTCTACCTCGCGGAGGCGGTCTACGACGACGGCGCGATCCACCGTCCGAAGGCGATCGAACGGCTGCGACAGCTGATCGAGCGCGGACCCCGCCCAGACCGGCCTTTCGAGGACGGCCGGACCCTCGTCACGGCACGTTCGTTGCTGGCTGAGTGGACACGATGAAGCACCGCCTCCTGGTCGTCATGATCCCGCTGGTTCTCTGGATGGCGCTGCCGCTCGCGGCGCCGGCGGAGGAGGTCGACCCGATCCTCGAGAAAGCGCTCGACCGGCTCTACAACTTTGCCTTCCTCGAAGCCCACGCGGTGCTCGACACCTACATCGAAACCAACCCGCAAGATCCGCTGGGGCACGTGCTCCGCGGGGCCGTCGATCTCACCTACGAGCTCGACCGCATGGGCATTCTCGCCACCGAGTTCTTCGGCCGCGACGAGAACATGCACGCCGACAAGAACGCGCGCCCCGACCCGAGGGTCAGGGCACACCTCATGGGTACCCTCGATCGAGCCTACGAACTCGCCGAGGGCATGCTCGAAGAGGACGAGAACGACGCCGAAGCTCTCTTCGCCATGACGCTCCGTGAGGGCCTCCTGATGGACTATCACGGACTGGTCGAGAAGAAGGGCATTCGAAGTCTCTTCAACGCCAAGCGCTCCAGCCGGCACGCCGAGCGTGTCCTCGAGCTCGAACCCGAGTACTACGACGCCTACCTCGCCAACGGCGTCAACGAGTACTTGATCGGCAGCCTGCCATGGTTTCTCAAGCTGTTCGTACGCATCGACGGCGTCGAAGGCGACAAGGACGTCGCCTGGGATCGCCTCACCCTCGTCGCCGAGCGGGGCACCTATCTGGCCCCCTTCGCCCGCATTCTGATGTCGGTCATCTCGCTACGCGAAGACCGCCCCCGCCAGGCGCTCGAGCTGTTGGAACGCCTGAGCGCCGAGTACCCGGAGAACAAGCTCTTCCGAAAGGAAGCGGCAGATCTGCGCGCAAAGTTCGCCTCCGGCGAGCTCACCACCGCCGACTAGCCCCGAAAGGGGGCTAAACCTCTGGAACTTCTTCTGCGTCAAAGACGTAGGTTCTGGTAACACGAGACGACTTTCGACCGGAGGGTGTGCCGCATGAACAAGATATTCGCGACGACGTTGATTCTGGCCCTGGTGGCGCTGCCAATTGCAGCTTGGGACGACGATGACGATTGCCGCTACCGAGACGACCGGCAGGCTGTACTCGTGGTGGACGGGGCTTCAGAGCTTCGAATCTCTTCGGAAGCCGGCTCTCTCGAGGTCATCGGCGAAGCCGGCCTGACCGAGGTCATCGTGGACGGCGTGGCCTGCGCCTCCGACGCCGACGACCTGGAAGACATTCGGCTCGACACGCGCCGTCGCGGCTCGGACCTCATCGTCGAGGCCGACACCCCCGACGTCAACTGGGGCTGGGGCAACAACTACGTCCGCCTGGACATGATCGTTCGGGTGCCGAGCGACCTCGCGCTCGACATCGAGGACGGCAGCGGCTACATCGAGATCCGTGGTGTCGGCGACACGAAAATCGACGACGGATCGGGTGAGATCGACATCGAGACGGTCTACGGCAACATCACGATCGAGGACGGGTCGGGTGAGATCGACATCCGCGACGTGAACGGTCGCGTCGAGGTCGAGGATGGCTCCGGCAGCATGCACTTCGAAGAGATCGAGGGCGATGTCGTCATCGAGGAAGACGGCTCCGGCAGCATCACCATCCGCGACGTCATTGGCAACGTGCGCGTCCGCGAAGACGGTTCGGGCAGCATTCGCGCCGTGGCCGTGAGCGGTGACTTCGTGGTCGACCGCGACGGCAGTGGCGGCATCTCCTTCGACGACGTCGGCGGACGCGTCGCGGTTCCGCGCGACTAATTAGAGCCGGCCGAGCCGCTCGAGCCGGTCGAGGTGCGCCCGCAGCTGGCGTGCCGCGATCGGGTGCGCGATGACCGGCGCGTCGTCATACACCCGCTCGACCAGCGGCTGGGTCTCGCGCACACCTTCCCGCCACGCTTCGAGGATGCGCTCCTCACGCCAGAGGCGATGCTCGACGAACTCGCGGAGCTTCGCCACCGCTGCCCGCACGGTCGGACCGTGTGACGGAAAGAGCGTCCTCGGCTCGAGGTCGGCGACCCGCTCGAGCGATACCAGGTAGTCGTCCATGTTCCCCTCGGGCGGATCGATGACGATTGTGCTCAACGTCGAGATGAGATCGGCGCCGATCACCCATCCGAGGCGCTCTTCCAGGAAGCAGAGGTGCCCGCTCGCGTGTCCCGGCGTGTGGAGCACTCGCAGATGGAGATCGGGATCGCCGGCGAGCACAACCCGCTGGTTGTCCTCCAGGTAGTCGTCGACGGAGATGCCGATCGGCTGCAGCCGATCGGCGGTCCGTGGGTGTGCCAGCACGGGAACGTCGAGCGCCGCTCGCACCGCCTCGACCCCTCCGATGTGATCTGGGTGATGGTGCGTGAGCCAGATAGCCTGGACCCGGCGCCCCTGCTCGGCGGCCGCCTCGACCGCCGCCAGCAGCGACGCGATCTCCGCCTCGTACGGCGAGCCGGGGTCGATCAACACCGCCTCGCCGGTGCCGACGAGGAAGCAGTTCGTATGCGTCGCCGGCGGCAGGGTCGGCGTCGGTAGAGGGAAGAGGATGATGCCCGGCTGGAACTCGATTCGCCGATGCGGGCCCAGGTTGGACTCCGCCGGATCGTGCAGGCGGCCGAGACCAACCGTGGGGCCGTCCTCGGCCAACACCTGGAGAATGTGAAGGATGGGAGGAGCGATAATCACCTCGCCGCGATGCCACAGGCCGACGGCCTCCGCCGGCCGAATCCACTCGAAGTCCGCAACCTCCGACGAGGCGGCACGCGGCTGTCGGTCGCGCCGGCCGGCCACTCCAGAAGGAAAAACCGGTTGTCGAATCGAAGGGGGCCAAGAGGCGGAGTCAGCCAGCGTCCGCCATAGACGAGCTGTCGAGCGTCGAGCTCGAGGTCAAGCGCAGCAAGTGCGGCCGCGAAGCGCTCGCCCTCGGTGAGCTTCGCATTGAGGGCTTCTCCACCATCGTCGGAATCCGCGATCAAGAGGCCGGTCTCTTCGAAGAGCTCGCGCAGGGCGCAGCCGACCAGCCCGGGCGGGACCACCTCGCCCAGCTCCAAATCTCCCACCACGGCGGGCGGCATGCCGCCATCGGCCGGCGCTCCGGTGATGTCCGAAGGCTCGCCGGCCACGGGAATCTCGCGATCGTCCTTCGCCAGGCCCCCTCCCGGGAACGCGTGCCAGCCACCCATGAAGGCGAGCGTCTCGGCGCGGCGCATCCACCAGACCTCGATCTCGCCCGATTCGTCCCGCCGCCAGAGGACCACCGCCGCCGACGCCCGCGGCGCTCGTGTTGCCGGAAGGCTCGCCCCCGCGGCGACCTGCTCGAGAACCAGTTCGTAAAGACCACGCTCGGACATCTCGCCCATCGCCTCCCGTCACCGGCCCCTCGACCGGCTCAGATGAATCACCTCGTGGCTGTTGCGCTAGTCGACGTCGGGTTTCGGCCCGAGGTCGCGCACTGCCGGCTCCTGATCGAAATAGACGCCGGAGCCGACAACCAGCTCGCGACCGCCAAAGTCCACCCGGCGCACGAACGAGGACTTGGCCGAGGGGCGGGTGTCGCCGGGCTTCGGCCACTTGTAGTGGATCCAGGCCGAGTCTCCGAGCGGCACCGCCAGCATCTCCTGCACAAACGGTCTGCCGTCGATGTCGGCGAGGTCGCTGAGGTCCTTGGTCTCGTTCTCCGGGAACCCGTTGTTGACCAGCAGCACACCCGTGTCGTCGAGCACGAAGACGTAAGCGTTGTAGAAAAGAAAGCCACTCGAGGGATCGCGGAACTCGGCGAAGGCGGCGTCTTCGCCGCTTGCTCGAATGCGTTCGATCGCGTCCTCGACCTGCTCGACGATGAAGAACGGCTCGACCTCCATCTGGTAGCGGCCGCTCGAGACCATTACCGAGTCTCCCTCTGCGGGAGTCGCCTTGCGCACGTAGGTCGTCTTCCAACGGAAGACTCGTTCCCCCGGGCGTGGCCACTGATAGTGGACCCAGCCCTCCTCGGAACGCTCGAGCTCTCCGACCATCAGATCCAGAATCGGCTTGCCCTTCGGGTCGCGCATCTCGTTGAGGTGCTGGCCCTCGAGCGAAGGCCGGGCCGGGTGGCAGATGGCCTTCCCCTCCATGGTCAGCACAAACACGTAGCGTTGGTCGCCCAGCCAGCGTGACTCGGGCTGCCGGAACTGCTCGCAGGCGGACTCAACCCCCTCCGCCTCGACCAGGGTCACAGCGTCCTCGACCAGCGAGATGAGTTCAAGGGTGCCGTCGTGACGCGGGACCATCGTCTCCGCCACGGCCAGCGCTCCGATTGTCAGAAAGATCGCGAGAAAGGATCGAACAACTCTCATGGTGGACCTCGTCTCCTTGGGCGAATTCTATCGCGCTGACCGGCTGATATCTTTGCCATCGATGTCGCAAAACGCAGCGAGCGCTCTGCTCGACAGTTGGAATCGCTGGAGCCCCCTCCCGGGCGGGAAGACACTCTTCCGGTACTTCCTCGGCCGGCGAGTGCCGTATACCGGATCGATCTCACCCGAGGTACTCGAGCTCGAGCCGGGTCGGGTACGCGTCGCGATGCGCGATCGACCGCGCCTCCGCAACCATCTGCGCTCCGTGCACGCGGTCGCACTGACCAATCTCGGCGAGCTGGCGACCGGTCTCGCGGTGACGTCGAGCCTGCCGAAGAGCGCCCGGGGCATTCCGACCGGCTTCTCCATCGAATTTGTGAAAAAGGCTCGCGGCACCATCGAGGCGCACTGCTCGGCGGTGCTCGAGAGCTCCGACGAAGAGCGAGATGTGGATGTCGGCGCCGATCTCCTCGACGCCTCCGGCGACACCGTCGCGCGCTTCAACGCGCGTTGGCGCGTCGGCCCCCGCCGGAGCTGAGTCCTATGCCGCGCCATCCACAGGTCGGCTCGGTGGTCGGAGCGATGGCCGGCTCGGTCTTCTCGGCGCTCGCACACAAGCTCCAGACCTATCCGGGAGAGGTCTACCCACTGCACGTCGGTGATACCTGGATGGAGCCGGCCGAGGGCTGCCGCATGCAGGACCTGACGGTCGCAGAACATCCTGGGATGCATCGCTACGCAGCGCCCCAGGGCCTGCATCCGCTGGTCGAGGAGATTGTCGATCGCATCTCCCGACGGACGAGCGCGTCAACTGCCGGAGACAACGTGCTCGTCGCCGCGGGCGCAACCGGTTCGATCGGCGCTGCCATCGGCGCGATCACCGAGCCCGGTGAGGAGATCATCGTCCTGGCTCCCTACTGGCCACTCATCGTCGGCATCATTCAGTCGTTCCACGGCGTACCGGTCGAGGTCGATCTATTCGGAGCGGCAGATTCACCGGAGACGTGTATCGAGGCGATCGAGCCGCACCTGAGCTCAAAAACCGCGGCCATCTACGTCAGCACGCCCAACAACCCGAGCGGCCGGCTGATCCCCCGGAAGTGGCTCGAGGCGATCTGCGCGTGGGCCGCCCAGAACGACCTCTGGATCCTCTCGGACGAGGTCTACGAGGAGTACGTCTACGCCGGCGAACACGCCTACTGTCGAGAGCTCGACCCGGAGCGCACCTTCTCGGTGCATTCGTTCTCGAAGTCGTTTGGCATGGCCGGCAACCGCTGCGGCTACGTCGTCGGCCCAGCCGACGTCATGGGCGACGTCCGCAAGGTGAGCACCCACTCGTTCTACTCGACGCCGACCGCATCACAGCTCGCGGGACTGCACGCGCTCCAGGGTGCCGGCGACGCCTGGGTCGAGATGGCCAAACCCCTCTACCGAGAGCTCGGCATCGAGGCCGCGCGTCGCCTCGGCGAACCCGAGCCAGAGGGGAGTCAGTTCCTCTTTCTCGACATCGCGGACCATCTCGACGAGCGGGGCCTCCTCGGTTTTCTCGAAGATGCCGCCGAACGCGGCCTCTTCCTCGCGCCGGGACCGAGCTTCGGCCCCTACCCGACCCACGTGCGCCTCTGCTACACCGCGGCGGCGCCCGACGTCACCCGGCGAGGCGTCGAAGAGCTCGCGCGCCTGCTCGACCGCTAGTCGCTCGCGAGCGGCAGCCGTCGGTGCTGCGTGACCGGAATCGCCCCTCGGCACCAGGCGACCCGCTCGAGATCGATCTCGGCCAGGGCGATCCCGGGCCCATCGGAAGCCATCGCAACCACGTGGCCCCACGGATCGACGATCATCGAGTGTCCGTAGCTCTCGCGCAGGCCGTCGTCGTCGTGCCGGCCCGACTGAGCCGGCGCGATCACGTAACACTGGCTCTCGATCGCCCGTGCTCGCTGGAGGACATGCCAGTGGTCCTTGCCGGTCGTCGCGGTGAACGCCGACGGAATCGTCAGGACCTCGGCGCCGGCGCGAACCAGCGCCTGGTAGAGCTCGGGGAAGCGTAGGTCGTAGCAGATGGAGAGCCCAAACGTGGCGAGCGGCGTGTCGGCCGCGACCACCGACGCCCCCGCTTTGACCGTCGCCGACTCCTGGAACCTCACCTCTTCGGAGACATCGACGTCGAAGAGGTGAATCTTCCGGTAGGCGGCGACCCGCGAACCGTCGGGGGCGAAGAGAACCGACGTGTTGTAGCAGCGCACCGGATCGTCAGAGCGCTCGTTGAACGAGCCGAGCAGCAGGTGGATCCCGAGCCGCTTCGCCAGCTCCGAAAACCGAGAGCAGGTCTCGCCGTCGAGTGACTCGGCGAGCCGCACCTTCTCGGGGTGGGGGCCGAGGTAGTTGGTGTTCTCGGGCGTGGCGACAAACGACGCCCCGAGAGCCGCGGCACGCTCGATCAAGCCGCGGGCGCTGTCCCAGTTGGCCTGCGAGTCCGATGTCGAGGTCAGTTGTACCGCGGCAGCAACGAACACAAGGGCGATTATAGGCACCCGGGTGCGGTTCCGAGCCCAAGCCTACGGACCTCGCCGAACAGCTTGGGTTCAAGACTCCGAGTGATCGGGGACCCGTGCCCGGATGTCGTCCCAGAAGGACTCGAGGCCCAAGCGCCCGGCCCACTCGAAAATGTAGGCCCGGTCGATCTCGTTCCCCTGCACCGCCAGGACGCCCAGAATGTCGCGAACATGCCGGTCTGAGCCGCCCTGGCGGTAGTACTCAAGCTTCATGAGGATGACGTCCTCGGCGGAGGCGAAGGAGGCCTCGTAGTCGGGAGCGGGGCGAATTCTGGACGCCCTCTCGAACCTGCTCTGATTGAAGGTCGACTCCTCCACGACGATGATGTCGACCTTGAGCCCGGAGCTCGGTTGGATGAGGTTGAACTGGCGCCGAGCGGCGACCGCCTCCCTCGCGGCCTCGAGGTCCAGGTAGAACTCCGGTTCCGGAAAGTCCAGTACCAGACGATCGAGCTTGCTCTGGGTGAGGAGGACTACGACATCGATGTCGTTGGTGAAGCGGGGCTCGCCGTAGAAGATCGTCGCGATCGAGCCGGTGACGAGATAGGGAATCTCATGTCGCTCGAGAGAGGCGACAACTGAGCGGAGGAGCTCATCCTGTTCCAAGGGAGATCCTCGACGAGACTTCACGCTCGATTTGCGCTTCGGTCCAATCGGGGTGAAGAGAATCCAGGTGGCTTCGAAGCATTCGCCGGGCGGACGAGAACATGCCGCTGGCCACCTGCAAGCGCTCGGAACCCGTCATGGAACGGAAGACCTCCGCCATCTTCTCCTCGAGGCCATCGACCTGCGCCACGGATCCCGTCCTCATGTACCGATTCTACCCTGTCACCTCGCGCAGCCCGGCGTGACGAGCCCGGCCAGTTCCCGCTGTAAGCTCCCGCTGTGCCGAGCTCCGCAGACCTCTCGCAAACGCTTGCCGAGCTCGAGGCTGGCCGTCGCGAGGGCCTCCACCTCGGCGGCCAGCTCTTCGTCTCTGTAGACAACGATTGCATCACCGACCTCGCCTTCGGGGAGACCGCTCCCGGCGAGCCGATGACCGCCGAGCACCTGATGCTATGGCTCTCGTCATCAAAACCGGTCGGCGCGGTCGCACTCGGACAGCTCTGGGAGCGTGGTCGGCTGGAGCTGGACGACCCGATCGCTCGTCACATCCCCGAGTTCGGGGTCAAGGGCAAGGACGCGATCACGATCCGGCACCTGCTCACTCACACCAGCGGATTCCGACTCTTGAGCGTCGGCTGGCCGAAGGAACCCTGGGAGGGGATCATCGGGCGCATCTGCGACGCCAAGCTCGAACCCCGCTGGATCCCGGGCAAGACCGCCGGCTATCACCTGTCGTCCAGCTGGTTCATTCTGGGCGAGATCGTTCGCCGGGTCGACGGGCGCCCATACGAGATCTACGTCCGCGACGAGATCTTCGAGCCGCTCGGTATGGACGACTGCTGGGTGGGCATGCCGGAGGAGCACTATGACGACTTCGCCCCCCGGCTGGCCCAGGTCTGGAACACCGAGGAGCAGCCCAGCTCAGCGCACAACTGGCACGAGCGCCTTCCCGTCACCCGCTGCTCGCCCGGCGGTGGCGGTTGGGGGCCGATCCACCAGCTCGCACGCTTCTACCAGGCGCTGCTCGGCGGCGGCCAGGTCGGGTCGACGCGCATCTTACGCGCGCAGACCGTCGAAGCGCTGGTCGCCCGCCATCGGGTCGGCCTGTTCGACAAGACCTTTCGAGCCACCATGGACTGGGGGCTCGGCTTTGTCCTCAACTCCGACCACTACGGCAAGCCCGCGGTTCCCTACGCCTACGGCCTGCACTCGTCGGCGCGCACCTTCGGGCACAGCGGTTACCGATCGTCGACCGGTTTCGCCGACCCCGAGTACGGACTCGTGGTGGCGCTGGGTGTGAACGGCACACCGGACGAGGAGACTCACCGGGCACGGTTCGAGCGCATTCTGTCGGCGATCTACGAAGACCTCGAGCTCGCCAAGAGCGCCTAGTCGTTACGGCTTCAGGAAGACCTGGGTGATCCAGTAGCTGTTGCCCTGCTTCGACACGCCGACGCCGACCATCTCGAAATCACCGCTCAGAATGTTGTCGCGATGGCTCTTGCTCTCCATCAGGAGGCGATGGGCGTGACCGGCGGGGTCGGACGAGCCGTCGACCTGCGCCAGGTTCTCACCGGCGATACGGAACGTCACGCCTGCCTTGCGGAGCCGATCGCGCAGAGTCAGACCATCGGGGTCGACGTGCGAGAAGAAGCCGCGATCTCGCATCGCTTCGCTGTGCTCGCGCGCCACCTGCTGAGCGAGCGAGTCGACCGAGAGCATGTTCTTCGCCTCGACCGACCTCGACTGGTTGACCAGGGAGAACGACTCGGACTCGACCTGGAACGAGCTGACGTCAGCCGGCTCGGTCGGGCTACTCGAACCGCCGCAGGCGGCGATCAGAACCAGGGCGATAGCGAAGACGATAGGGAGGATCGGTGTCCGTTTCATGGCAGTGGAGACAGGTTAGGGGAGACACCGGGAACAGCCTATGAAAACCGCAACATAATCAATAGATACCTAGCAATATTGCACGTTGTGCATTTCTTGTCAGAGGCAAGCTCGACAGAAGTCCGAGAGCTTCTCGAAATAGCTCTCGCCGCCGTGGTCGTGGACGTCGCTGTGTCCGGCGCGCGGCACGATGAAGAGGTCCTTCGGCTCGGCCGCAGCTTCGAAGAGTCGCTCTCCATGGGTGTGAGGAATCCGCTCGTCGCAGTCGCCGTGAACGAAGAGCTTGGGAACCTCTAGCGCGCGCACCTTGTCGATGCTCCGAAAACGCCGCCGCGCGATCCAATGCATCGGCACCTGCGGATAGAGCTCGCGCGCCATCTCGCGCGTGTCGACAAAGCTCGACTGGACGATCAGTCCCGCCACCGGTCGGTGAACGGCGCAATCGATCGCGATCGCACCGCCCAGGGAGTGGCCGAGAAGGACAATCGACTCCTCGGGTTGCCCGAGCGCCCGGACGACGTGATCGTGTGCAGCCTGCGCGTCACGCAGAACGCCCCCCTGACTCGGCCGCCCTGAACTGCGACCGTAGCCGCGATAGTCGAAGGCGAAGAGGTGGACACCCAGTCGACGCAGCTCGACGAGAGCGCCCGCCTGGTCGGCCAGACTGCCGGCGTTGCCGTGGCAGTAGAGCAGAGTTCCGCGCGCCTTCTCATGGGGTATCCACCAACCGTGGAGCTCCTCACCGTCCGGCGCGAAGAACCAGACGTCTTCGACCTCGAGACCTTCAGCCTTCGGGCTCCACTCACCGTCGGGAAAGCCGGTCGGACTGAAGGTGTGGTGTCGTTCGAGGCGCGAACGCAGCACATGACCAGCGCTTACACCCATCGCAGCAGCGATCGGCGGCAGGGAGTAGGCCAACAGCCGCGACCTCCAGCTGCGGGTATCGGGTTTGGGGCTGTCGTCTCGGCGACTCATCGGCGAACCTCTCGAGAGCGTCAACAACCACTACGCAAGTCCCATTCCTAGAATTCGGGGGACACAATACTGATTCGCCTGAGCTCCAGTCCAAAACCGAACGGGACCGTTGCAAGCGAATCAGTATCGTGTCCCCCGGTTTTCTTCCTCCTTTGGCACGCTGGTTGAATCCGTTTAGAATCCGTGACTGCGGAAGGAATCTCAACCATGCTCTATCGACTCCCTCACCGGCTCCTGATCCTCGTCGCTGCCGTTCTGACACTGTCTGCCCTGCCGGCGCTCAACGCGCAGGAGACCGACGGCTCCACCGATGGGACCGCCGGTCCACTCCTGTCGATCGACGAGATCGTCGTCACTCCGGACAAGCCGGGCGCTGACACCCTCTGTCAACTCCGCGTGAAGCTCGGCAACCAAGGAGAGCAGCCGGCCTCGCAGCTCGCCTTCCAGGTCAAGGTCAACGGCCAGGACTTGAGCGTCTACGGCAATCAGCTGTTCATGTTCGCCGTCGAGCCGGGCAAGGAAAATGAGCTCAAGCTCTACAACTTCTGGACCACCGAAACCTCGCGACCCGACATGCCGAAGGGCGGCAAGTTCACCGTCGAAGTCACGCTCACCGAGGCGCGGTGGATGCGAATCGGCGACGATGAAGACGGGGTCGAGGTCTGGACGCCGCTCGAGGACGTCGCAGGTCTTCCGGTCTCGAAGACGATCACTCTCGAAGCGGCCAAGTAGGCGCATCGCCCGTCAGCCAGCAGAGACTCTCGAGCGCCACCGTGCGTCGCACCTGGCTCTCGATCGCAATCAGTGTGTAGTTGGCGTCGATCGCCAGCTCACACTCCTCGGGCAACACACCCTCGTCGCCTGCCCGCACCTCGAGGAGTACGTGGTGAGGACCGCTGCCCCGCAGGGTCTGTGACGGCACTCCACACGAGCTGCTCACCACGACCTCCGGTGCTGTCGCACCGTCCTCGAAAAGCATCTCGAGTTCGCCGTCGCGCGCCTCCGGCACGCCGATCTGCAACCAGAGCGCTCCCGGCGCGGTGAGTTCTCCAAGGCGAATCAATCCGTCGGCCTTGAGCCATCGTCGCCCGAGGATCTGCAGGTCGGTGCCGCCCTCGATCGGTAGCCACTCGGGCGAGAAGTAGAAGGCGGGAAAGCCCTCGGAAGCGTCTTCGACCCGCACGACCGGACTCGAAGAGGTAACGGCCCAACGGTTGCCGCCCTCATCGTAGAGGCCAATGTCGAGCTCGTACTCGCCCTCACCAAGTGCCGGCGCGAGCGCCGACTGGTAGAGCACCTGGCGAGTCGGACGCGAGCTGCCGACACTCCAATCGAAGTCCAGTGAGTGGTCGAAGGTGCGCAACACCTTGCCGTCGTCACCCTTGAGGTGCACCTTGGCCCTCAGGTCACCGACGACACCGTCGAGCGGCGTCTCCGGCTGCCAGGTCAACTGGTACTCGGAGAACCCCGAATAGACGAGTCGAATCTCACTTGGAGCGACGTCGACGTGACCAACGGGGGGCTCTGACGACCCGCAGGCGACGGCCAAGAGAGCGACCGCTGGACAGAAGAGGCTTCGGGCGGCTCGCATCGTCTCAACCATAGAGGGCTGCGATTCTAGCGAAGGTGCAGCGGTTGCTAAACGTCTCTCTTTTCCGGTCGAACAACAGGCCCGCGCGACCGTCGCCAACCGTGGAAACTACAGATTGATGAACTGCATGTGATTCAGCTGGCCGTTGCTATGGATCTCCCAGGCGACGGCCACGCTCCCGAGCCCCGCCTTCCGCCCGCTCTAGACTTCGGATCGGCCCCCAACCTCCGCCGAAGTGAGCACCGGGCACGGTCCGTGCATTTACCCCGAGTGCCATGATCAGAATCGCAATCTTCCTCACTGCAATTCCCCTCGCGGCTGCTCTGGCAATGGCGTTCAACGCCCTGCTCGATCGCCGCCTGGCGGCCGTACGACAGACCGCTCGACACCGCACTCCCTTGCGGCTACGCGGTCTCCTCGCCCTACTCGCCCTGACGTCCATCACTGCGCCCGCCTCGGCAGCGATTCCTGCCGGGGAGACCTGCGCCGAGATCGAGTGCTCGCTCTCGGTGGAGGCCGAACGCGTGGAGGATCTCTGGAAGGCCAATCCGACTCGTGTCGTGCTGGTGGCTCAGAGCCGCATTCCGGTCTGGATCGAGCCCTCGGAGGAGCTCCAGGACGAGCCCGATGACGGCTCGATCAAGGCGGCCTCGAAACCCGCCGAGTCGCCGAAGCCGGCCTCGACCAAGCGCTCTACCGAACGACCGTAGCGCACTACGCGGACTCGGCTTCGGCCAGGAGCTGCTCGACTCGCGCCATGACCATGTCGAGCGCCACGAGGTTCTCGCCCCCTTCGGGCACGATCACGTCGGCGTAGCGCTTGGAGGGTTCGGCAAACTCGAGGTGCATGGGCCGGACGGTGCTCATGTACTGGCGCAGCACGTCGTCGATCGTCCGGCCGCGCTCTTCGATGTCGCGGCGAATTCGACGGGCGAGCCGCACGTCGGCGTCGGTGTCTACGAAGATCTTGAAGTCGAGCAGATCGCGCAAGCGTGGCTCGGCGAACAGAAGAATCCCCTCGACCAGGATGACCGGTCTCGGTTCGACCCGCACCGTCTTCTCCGTGCGGCGGTGCACGACAAAGTCGTAGACCGGCACCTCGATCGCAATCTCCTGCTTGAGCGCTTCGACGTGTTTGATCAGCAGCTCGTTGTCGAGCGCCTCGGGGTGATCGAAGTTGTGACGCTGGAGTTGGTCCTCACTCCGCCACTCCACGTCTCGGTAGTAGCTGTCGTGGGCGAGAAAGGCGATTCGATCGTGGCCGACACCATCGAGAATGCGGCGAGCGACCGTCGTCTTGCCCGAGCCGGTGCCCCCTGCGACACCCAGAGCCATTGGACGCATGACGCGGAGAATACAGCAGCGTCTAGCGAGACTCGATCGCTTCGAGCAGCTGGGGGAGCTCGCGAATCGAATCGATCTCGTGGTCCGGCTCGGGCCCCTCGTCGAACGCGCTTCGAATCCAGACCGTTTCGATCCCGGCGGCTCGCCCGGCGGCGATGTCGGCCGCACGTCGATCGCCGACCATCAAGGCGTTCTCCGGCATGACGTCGACGTGGCCGAGGGCGTTGCGCAGAAGTGCCGGCGACGGCTTGCGCGTGTGCTCGTCGTAGCTGAAGCAGAGCGCATGGAACGGCTCCGCCAGGTCGAAACGACGAAGCACTCGCTCGTAGAAACGTCCAGGGAGCGGGACATTCGAGACGAGCGCCAGCCTAGGTCCCATATCGCTGAGAACGCGCAGCGTCTCCGCGGCCCCCGGCTCTGGCTCGAGCTGGTCGGCAAACGGCCGGAACCAGGCGTCGAGCAGCTCCCAGCGGTCGATGTCGACACCCGCCGCGCGGCAGAACCGCTCCAGGTGAGGCTCCCACCGCGCGTCCTTCACCCGGTCGTAACGATGAGCGTGCTCCACCCGCCAAGGTTGGAAGACGAGCGCATCGAGATCCTCCAGGCAGGCACGCGCGCCGGCCTTTGCCAGCAGAGCGAGCATCGCCTCCCGCCCACGAAAGTCGAGAGGCCCCCCAGGGAGGCCTTCGGTGTTGCCGACGCGCAGGATCACGCCGCCCATGTCGAGGAGCACACAGCGCTTCTTCATCGCTGGCACCCCGGACAGTAATAGGTGCTGCGGTTGCTCTGCACGATGCGCCGGACCGCCGACCCACAGCGCTCGCACGGCGCCCCCTCCCGGTCGTAGACCGAAAGCGACACCTGGAAGTAGCCGGGCTCCCCGGCGCCGTTTGCAAAGTCGTTCAGCGTCGTACCGCCCTGTTCGATGGCCGAGCCGAGCACCGTTCGAACCGCTTCGGCGAGCCGATCCCACCGTTCCCTCGAGATGCGGCCAACCGAGCGCGACGGATGGATACCCGCCAGATGAAGCGCCTCACTCGCGTAAATGTTGCCGACGCCCACCACGATGCGCCCATCGAGGAGGAAGCTCTTCACCGGCGCCCGACGCCCGGCCGCGGCCCGCGCGAGGAACGCGCCGTCGAACTCACCGCCAAGAGGCTCGATGCCGAGATGGCGAAAGTGGCGATCGTCGGCGAGGCGCGAGGCGGGCATCGCCAAGACGAGTCCAAAGCGTCGCGGGTCCCGGAACCGCAGTCGCCGCCCAGAGGCCAGGTAGACACCCACGTGCTCGTGGAGCTCTCGGGGAGCGGCCTCTCCACCCAGCGTCAAGCGACCGCTCATACCCAGATGAACCACGAGAGTGGTCTCCCCTTCGAGCTCGATCAGAAGGTACTTCGCTCTTCGACCCAGGCGTTCTACCCGCCGTCCCGAGAGTCTTCGAGACAGGTCGCGCGTCACCGGCTCGCGCAACGCCCGCTTCCAAACCCGAGCTCGCTCGACGCGGTCGCCGACGAGCTCCGGCTCGAGGCTCCGGCGTAGGACCTCCACTTCCGGCAGTTCAGGCACCCGAGGATTGTAGCCGGGAGGCCAAATCCGGGTAGGCGCCGCCTGCCTCTTGACAATTTTTCACCCTGAGGTGAAAATAAGGCGTAAATGCAGACAGCAGCCCTCTCCCTCTTCCCCGACACCCCCTCGATCGGCCGCCCCGATCCCGACGCTCTCGCCACACGCGAGAACGCCGGCGTCGAGTACTTCCAGATGGATACTCGCGAGATCCTCAACAAGAGCGGCGGCGGCCCGATGCCCTTCACCCGCACCATCAACCCCTACCGCGGCTGCGAGTTCGGCTGCGCCTTCTGCTACGCGCGCTACACGCACGGCTTCTTCGATCTCAAGCGTTGGCAGGATTTCGAGCGCAAGATCTACGTCAAGCAGAACGCGGCGGAGTCGCTGCGGCGCGCGTTGCGGACGACCGATCTCACCAACGAACCGATCGCGATCGGCACCGTGACCGATCCCTATCAACCGGCCGAGAAGCACTACAGGGTTACGCGATCGATCCTCGAGACCTTCGAGAGCGCCAGCGGTCTCGACCTCTCGATCACGACCCGCTCTCCCCTGATCCTGCGTGACCTCGACCTCTTGGCGAAGATCGACCTGCGCAATTCGGTCACGGTCAATGTGTCCGTGACGACACTCGATCCGGCGACCGCCCGTCGCATCGAGCCACGTTCCCCGGCTCCAGAGTCGCGGCTACGGATGGTCCGCGCTCTAGCGGCCGAAGGCATCGCAACACAACTCTTCTGCATGCCGCTCCTGCCAGGCATCAACTCGGGTGAATCACAGCTCCGGCCGATTTTCGAGGCCGCGGTCGAGTACGAAGCGCAAGATGTGATCGGCTCGCCGCTCTTCTTGCGACCCGCCGCACGCCAGCGCTTCTGGCCTTGGCTGGAGCAGGAGTATCCGCACCTGGTCGAACGCTATCAAGGGCTCTACGGAGCGAGCGACTACCTCGGCGGCCTGCAGAAGGAACGCCTCATGGCACCCTTCGAAGCCCTCCGGCTCGCGTACGGGTTCCCCCGACACGTCGCCGGGCGCGGCTAGTCTGCAATCCTAGAAGTAGGTCCCGATGCGCTCTGCCTGAGCTCCGTTTGCGAGCTGAATCGACTCGGGAGCATGATCACCGGCGAGCCAGACGACGCGCTGCTCGTCGAGCCCCTTGCGCAGCTCCCGCACCGCCTTTCGGAGCGCTGGGAACGACTCGATCCGCTCCGCTTCGGGCCACCCTCGAAGCGCCATGTTGGAGCTCGCGTCCGCCTCGGTCGAAGACGGGAAGTACCAGACGAAGAGCGGCACGTCGAGCGTCTCCAGATAGCCACGAACTGAAGCGATCGAAAGCCTCGACAGGTCCGGTTGATCCTCGGAGAGCGCGAGCACTACCGCACGGCGTCGATTACCCCACGCAGCACGCATCCCCGCGACGGCTACGGCATCGGCGATGCGTTCGGTCGTCGTCAAGCCCGGAGCGTGGTAGTCGCGCGTGAGCGCCCACAAAAGGCCGCCCTGTTCCGAGCTCAGCTCGGGCGAGATCGCAAAGGCGCGGTGGGTGGCGCGCTGGTGGCGCTCCTCTCTCGACCGCGCGAGCAGCAATCGCAGCCGCTCGTCGGAGCCGAAGGCCAGAGCCTTGAGATTGCGCTCAGAGCTCGAAGCCGTCGCACCGAGGCCGGTCGGCATCGAACCCTCGACTCCAGCGCTCGAACCGCCGGAGGCGCCGACGACCCCGCTGCCGAGTGACGCGCCCTGCCCCACCAGTCTCGCGGAGGCGTCTCTCACGCTCTCGGCACGAACGACGATCACTTCCGCCGGCCCCTTCTCTACCGCGACAACCCGCTGCGCGACGCCGTTGCGCATGAACCAACCGCCGAGCTGTTCGGGCTTCTTGGCCCTGCCCTTGGTGAAGACCACGGGAACAGCGGTGAGCTGTGTTCCGGTCTCGCCGAGATACTCGCCTCCGTAGACAACCTGGGTATGCGCGGCGATGCCACCGGGGAACTGAAGATCGACCGACAGGAAGTGGAACTCGTCGTCACCTGTCTTCGGAAGCGCGAAGCGGTCGAGATTCGGAACCTCCAATTGCTCACCGTCGAGGGTCACCGTGCTCTCGATCGGCCGCATCGCGACCACTGTCTCCCAGCTCACGCGCGCGGCGACCGGGCGGCCCTCGGCGTCTCGCTCCAGGAAGACGACCGCTTCGGCCTCGGGGCGCGGCCGATTGACGTCGCGCTTTGCGGTGTCCGCGACCGCACCCTCGGCGTCGAGAGCGACCGCTTCCAACTCGTGCGGCGTCAGCTCCGCGCCGAAATCGACCAGCGCCTGCCAGGGAGGCGAGTCGAGACGCGCGGCCACGGAACCGTCGAGGCGTAGATCGACCGCGGCGACCGACGGGTCGACCGCCAGCTCCACCGGATGAGGACCGACCACCAAACCTAGAAACAGCGTCAAGATCTCTACCATCGCTACCTCCTTCGTGATGCGGCGGCCCAGGGGCTCCTCGATTCTACCTGCTCGAACTTCGTGCCGAGAGCGGCCAGGCTTCCCACCGAGCGCGATCCTCTGCGGCGGCGGCCGAGTTGATCTCCAGACGCACGGAGCCGCTTCCGATCGTGAGGGTCAGGCCGAGCCGCTCGAAGGTCTCCTCGAGCGACAGCCGCTCGCCGCCTCGAATGCAGCAGTCGAGCAGGTCCTGCACGGAGACGCCGGTCGCCGCCTGCACGACCTGGGCGAAGCTCTCGACGTCGAGCGGCACTTCGCGACTCGCGCCCGAGTGCAGCGAAGACATCACATCGTCCAGCGACCTGCGCCCCTTCGAACGGACCCGAATCGCTACGTCGAGAGCGAGGCTCGCCACGAAGCCTCCGCTGTAGATGAGGTTGTAGTGGGAGAGTTTTTCGGGCCCGGCCGCCACCATGCTCAGGTCGCCCGAGGCGGCGAGATACTTCCTCACCTCGTCAGCGAGCTGCTCGAGGACGACATCCATCGACAGCTCTCCCCACCCGAGCTGGCTGCGCATCGTGTAATAGCTCGCGGTCCCCTCGCTGAGCCAATAGAGACTCTCGATCCCCGCCCGCCCCGCGTAGGCAAAGTTCGAGTTCCACAGATGGAAGGCCTCGTGCACCGTGACGAACCGCAGCATCGGCAGGGTCGATGCGTCGAGTGCTCCACCTACGAGCATACTGATCGTCGTGCCCATGACACCACCTCCCCAGAAACCGCCATCGGCAGCGACCAACAGCAGGCGCCCCTCCGCCGGACCGCCAAGGAGCTCCCTGAACGTCGCCAGATAGCGCTCGACCGTAGCGACGATGAGTTCGCGCTGCGAGCGTGCGTTGGGGCCCGCGAGCGCAATGCGTACCGGAGCGTCGACACCGTCGCCGAGCCGCGCCTCGAAGTGCGTACCGACAACAAATGCCGAATCGAGCAACTCGTCGAGGCCCTCAGCGCGGAACCGTCGGCCGAGTTCGAGCGGACGCCACGGCGTCGTGGCCCGCCACGCCTCCGGGAGTACAAACGAGATCTCGATCTCTTCGGACGGTGCTCCCTCGAGGAAAAGCGCCCGCCCCGACCAGAGAACAGCGTCTGACCTCGCCCACGCGAGCTCGTCGGCACCGGGGAGATTCTCGACCCGATCGTGTTCGAGCCGCATCGTGTATTGGGCTCGCACTGCGCCGGTCGCACCGGGCAGTGCGAACCGCCCCTCGCCCAGGGGCTCTACCTCGAGCGCCGTCCCCTCCGAATTCGAGACCGACAGATCTTCGAGGAACCGAGCCCAACCGCCCTCGATGCCGCTGTCATCGGCGTTGCGGTTCAGAAGGAGCTCCCGAGCGGCGGTCGGCACGAGATGGGCAACAACCTTCGCCTGCCGGAGGTTCGACGCCTCGATCGTGACCTCGTACTGGGCCGCGCCGACCGGCAGTGCGACCCGACCGAGGAGACTCATGAGCAGTGCGATGCGGAACGTGTGAGGCCTTCGAGATCTCTTCGTCATCCTCAGCAAGTACTCCGCTCGGAGGCAAGGGGTTACCCCAGATGGGTCACGAAGGAGGCCTCGAGAGCTGGGTACCGGCCCGCCTGGATAGGATGAGCGCACCCAGAAGGAGTCAGCCATGCACAAGAGGCGTCGTGTTCACGACGGGATCGTCGGAGTCGTCATCACCCTCGGAGTCGCCCTGGCCCAATTGGGTCCACCCGCTCTGGCTGGCGCTTCCCGGCGCCGTTGGAGTTCTCATGATCCAAAGCGGCTTCACCGGCTTCTGTCCCGTCTACTACACGCTCGACAAGCTGGGCATGGAGGACCACGCCGAGCCGCAACCGAGCGCCTGACGGGCGCTAGTCCACAGAGCGTTCGTAGACTTCGGGTTCGCGCCCCGATCGCTCCAGCCGGAGTCGGCGAGCCCCTCCGGGAACGCCAAACTCCACCAGAGCCTCGAAGTCCTGCACCCGGAATCGGTTCTCACCGATGGGAATCAGGCGACGGAGGGTGTCGACCCGTTCGAGCACGAGCTCTCCGTCCAGGAGATGAACTCCCAGTTCGAAGCCGCGCTCTTCCCAGACGTACCTGCCAACGAGAGCCTCGGCGGCTTCCTGGGTAACGTCCACCTGTGGATACTTCGCAGCCAGCTCGCGCTTCGCTGGCGACGGCTCGCGTAGCCGCATCATCAGACGCAACTCCACCTCGTTGCCGATGAAGGCCTGGTCGCGTGAGAACTGGCCGTGCGTCAGTCCGTAGTCCCTCCGATCGATTGTGATCACAGCCTCAGCCCCCACCTGGCGTCCTCCGTCGGTCTCCAGAGCTCCGATCACCTCGAACGGAAGGTCGACCCGACGCGTCACACCGCGAATCGTCAGATCGCCGGTGAGGATCGACCGGCCGTCTCGAACGCCCGCCTCTCGGCTCCGGAAGGTCGCCACCGGATAGTTGGATTCGTCGAAGTAGTCGCCGCCGAGGAGGTCTCGATCTCGGAACTGGTTGCGGGTGTCGAGGCTGGCGATCCGAATCACGATGTCGACCGCCGAAGCGCTAACGTTCTCCGGGTCGTAGTCGACCGTCCCGTAGAACTGGTTGAAGCTCCCCGTGACGCGCGCAATTCCCATGAAAACAACCGAAAACTCGACGGACGAGTGGCTCGAGTCGATGAAGTAGCGCACCGCCGAGGCACCTGAGGACTCCGCCCGCAACGGAGAGTGCGCGCCGCTCGCGAGGAGCGACAGCGACAGGGCCAGCAAGGAGAAGAGTAAGCGCATCACCAAGTTCTTCGTGAGCCTACCCGCTTGACCCGCCGGGTGCCGCCCACACTCGGGAGCCTCACCGTTCCCTGACAAACGCCTCAGCCCAGAGACCACCTGGGCGCTGTCCTATACTGCCGCCGTGCCGACCGGCGAGACGCGCTTCTCGAAGGACTCCGGAGTCCGGATCGGTGACTGGAGGCTCGACCTGCAGAGCTCCCGCCTCGAACGGCCGGGCGCCACGGTCCACCTCGAGCCCCGCCTCTGCGACCTCTTGAGCCATCTTGCTCACCGGCCGGGAACCGTCATCTCCAAGGACGAGTTGCTCGAGAGCGTCTGGCAAGGACGCACGCTCGACGCTGCCGCCGTGCCTCGAGCGATCGCCGAGCTCCGCAAGGCACTCGGCGACACAGCCAGTGCGCCGACCTATATCGAGACCATCCCGAAGCGGGGCTATCGCCTGGTCGCGGGCGTCGAGGTTCCCCGATCGCCGCGCTCCCGCGCCCTCGTGGCCGCTCTCCTCGTCCTCGTACTAGGGCTGGTGCTGGTAGTTCGCCGTCCGGCGTCGCACGACGACACGCAAACCCGAGATTCGAGCTTCGGCACCACGGACGGCGAGGCGCTCGACGCCTATGAGAAGGCGACGGCAGCCCTCCAGCGAGGCGGCCAAACCGACAACGAGAACGCCGTCGTCCACCTCACTCGCGCCCTGGAACTCGATCCCGACTTCGCTCTGGCGCGCGCGGGGCTGGCCGAGGCCTACTCGGTTCGAGCGACCTGGTACGGCGCCGATGCCGACTGGAGCGAGGCAGCCCTGGCCGAGGCGAGTCGAGCGGTCGCTCTGTCTCCCGAGTCGCCCGTGGCGCATCGCGCTCTCGGCTTCGCGCTCTCGGCCAACCTCAGATTCGGGGACGCCGAGGCGTCCTACCGCCGGGCCGTTACTCTGGATTCGAATGACGAGCTCAGCGTGTTTCGACTCGGGCAGCTACTCGGCTATCGGGGCGAGTGGCCCGAGGCTCTCGCCATCCTGACCGGCCTTGCAGACGATGCCATCGGGAGCTCGACGGCCTGCACACTCGGCCAGGTGCTTCAGGGGCTCGGCTACGCCGCCGAGGCCGAAAGAGCGTTCGGCGAGGCCCTCGAGATCAGCCCCCTCGGGCTCTGCGCCAACATCCATCTCGCGATCTTCGACATGGTCACCGGCAACCTCGAGGCGAGCCGGCGGCGCACCGAACGTCTCTCCGCGGCCAATAAGGGCTGCTGCGATCAGCTGCTCGGCGACATCGCCTTCCGCGACGGCCGGAACGCCGAGGCTGCGGAGTTCTTCGAACGCGCCCTCGAGTGGGCGGTCGAGCCCAAGGCGTCTGCGATGCGTATTCGCCTCGCCCAGATTCGCGACGACACAGAGTCCCTCCAGCAGATCGGCATCGCCCTCGAGCGTGAGCTCACCGCCGGCGTCGACATCCACTTCCCAGCCTCGCTGCTGATGATCGTCAGCGCTGCGCTCGAGCAACCCGACGCCGCCCTCCGGTGGCAGCACGAGGCGATGGAGCGCGGATACCTCGACTGGCGGTGGGACCTCGCCGAGCCAACCTTCGAGACCCTCCGCGGCACGCCCGAGTTCGACTCGGCGATCACGAGCATGCGGCAGAGGATCCAGGAGATGCGCAACGAGGTCGAGGCGCGCGGCCTCCTCGAACCGCTCTAGCTAGCGGCCCTCCTCGAGCAGCTTCTCTACGTCGGCTCGGATCGTGGCCGCCATGTCTTCGAGGACACCTTGATGGACGACCGCGACGCGCCCGTCGGGCGAGAGCACCGCAGTGCAAGGGAGGCCCGGAGTGCCGATCGATCGAAAGATCTCACCGCCGTCGTCGAGCAGGCTGTCCATCGCAAATCCACGCTCACGCCAAAGGCCGGCGAGCTTCTCCAACCGCTGACCCGGGTCGTCGATTCCCTCTGCCGTGTTGACCGCCCAGACCGAGACCGGAAGCCCCGAGCTCTCCGCCCAGGCGACGATCCCCTCGAGCTTCTCGAGCGTGCCCCAGCAGGGCGCACACCAGCTGGCCCAAAAATCGAGCACCACGACCCGACCTCGCAGCTTGCCGAGGTCGACTTCGGCACCTCGGAGCGTCTGCAGAACAAGCGGCGGCACTTCGGCACCGAAGTCGGCGGTCTGCGCATTGAGAGCGTGTAGGTCCCCGACCGCTACCTTTCCCTCCACGTCGAGAACGAGCGACGAGCCGAGGGTGTCGACGGTCTGGTCGACGAAACGCACCGTTGCGGTGCCGCGCTGCGTCTCGGGTGCGCCCTGGGGCGTCCCCTCGAGGGTCATCGCAACGAGCAGCCCACTTTCGACGTCGAAGCTGGCGCGGAGCGTACCGTTCTCCGCGGTCATCTCGATCTCGTGAGCACCCGCCTCTCGAGCCACTCGATCGACCAAGGTCAGCGGACCGAGAAACTTGAATCGGAACGCATCGACCCAGACGGCTTCGTCGCGCGACTGCACGAACTGAATCGGAGGTAGATCCGGAAAGAGGAGCTGATCGCCACCGATGGCCGCGATGGCGGCCGCGAAGTTTCCAGAGTACGGAGCCGACACGTACCGCGTTTCGACATTGTTCTGAACCACCTGCAACCGGTCGCCTGACGCAACAACCTGCTGGAAGCCAGCGTCGACAAAGACGCCCTCCGGTCCGGCGCCGTAGCCCATCGTTCGCTCGTTCGGCGGCTGGCCGGGCATCTCCACTCGAATCTTCATTTCACCGCGGAACGCTCCGAGGTGGCGATAGGCCTCGGAGGCCCGCAGGAGAATCTCACTCGGGGTGGTCGCGGCGGTGGACGGGGACGACGTCGTGAGGGACAGAGTCAACAGGACTGCGGCGGCCGAGGCGCGCCGGCAATGGATCGAGTTCGTCATGTCCCGCGCTACGCGGGCCGAACCGAAGCTGTTCCGTGTCGGGCCTTCCGGAAAAGTTCCGGAGAAGCTCCAGAGGCTCTACGAAACGCAGACGAACTCACTGCGAGCGAGCACGCGACCGGCGTCGTCCTGCACCTCGACCGCCCATTCGCCTGCCGAGCCAGGCAGCATCAGTTTGTTACTCGACGTGCGATACATGGCGCTGCCGATCGTCAACCGTACCCGCGCGACCGCCCGGCCCTCGAAGTACCAGACGTGGTCGACGAAGTCGCCGGGCGCGCCGTCCCGCACACGGGTCCAGAACCACACGCGCGAGCCGAGTCGAAAGCTGTCGCTCTCCCCGATGAGTTGCAGGTTCTCGACAGCCCGGCCGACGCCATGCTGCGAGACCCAGAGGCCGCCGACCTCCGGCTGCAGCTCGCGAACAGCCGTCTCCGCCGGCACTCCTTGTAGCTCCGACTCTGGAGATCCGACTTCGACGTCGTCGTCTACCGAATCGGACACGTCCTCCGGTTGGGGCTCGCCCGTGGTTTCGGGAAGGGGGGCGGGCTCCATCACCGGCGCGATGACCTCGCCATCCACTCGACCGACCTCCAGCTCTCCCGAGATCGTCGACGTAGTGCCTTGAGCAGGGTCTGCTTCGGCGATCGACGTCGGCAGTTCATCCCTCGACGCAGCGCCCCCCCGCGCGAGAAGCCACCAAGCTGCGAGGAGGACCACCGCCACCATCGAGGCGGCGACGAGCCACATCAGAAGACGCGAGCCTCCGCCGCCGGCGCGCTTCGCCCGGAGCCGGGACTCGCGACGGTCCTCGACGAAGTCACCGATCATCAGCTCGGCGTCGACGTCGAGCTGGTCGGCGTAACCATTGAGGCACGCCATGAGCTCCGGTTCGGCCGGCAGCGCATCATAGTCGTCACGCTCCAGGGCCTCGACCACGGCACGATCTACGCGCAGCGCTCCGGCTACCGCATCGATCGGCAGACCGAGTCGCTCGCGCTCAGCCCTGAGATTCTGGCCGAAAGTCCGATTCGAAACCATGGTTCGCACCCAGCTTTGCTAGAGAACTACTGATCCTAGCAAGAACCGCCCGACCGACTCGCCCGCGAGGCGTCTACCGACTCACGAAGAGGCCGGAGCCAGCCCGCAGCGAACCCTGCCTGGCAAGCTCGTGCGGTCGCTCTCCGTGCCCTCGGGGTACCGCCAGTCGAACCAAACCGCCGCCGCGTCACAGGCGCTCAAGATCGCCGAGTCCGACTCGACGTTCGACAGAACGATCAGGGTGAGTCCTTCATCGGGGTAGTGGGCGATGTGCGACGAGAAGCCGTCGATGCCGCCGGTGTGGTTGATCACCCGGCGATCGAAGAAGTCTCGGATCTGCCAACCGTAGCCGTAGTTACCGCGCAAGGGTGTGAACGTCGATTCGGTGAACTCTCCCAGGAGGTCGCCTGCGAACAGCGGAGTCGACCAGGCAAAGAGGTCCTGGGCGGTCGAGTAGAGGCCGCCGGCCGCGTACGCAGCATGGTCGTCGTAGTCCACGTGGCGAAGGCTGCCGTCCTCGGCACGGTCGTAGCCTCGCGCGCGTCGTCGCACCGGCTGTTCGACGCGATCGTAGGCCGTATGACCGAGGCCGAGCGGCTCGAAGACCAGATCGCGCAGGACCTCCTCCCAGGGCTTGCGGTAGACCGTCTCGAGCGCCGCTCCGAGGAGGACGTAGTTGAAGTTGCGATAGGCATAGGTCTCGCCAGCCGGCGTGTCGAGCGCCTCGCCCGCTGAGAGTGCCGCCATCACCCGCCCGAGCTCGGCTACCGTCTCCTCTACGGGAACCGCCTCCAGATCACCGAAGTGGTCTTCGATACCTGACGTGTGCGTGAGGAGATGCTCGATCGTGACCTCACGCCAGGCGACCGGACAACCCTCGACGAGAGCGCAAACAGGCTGGTCGAGGGAGAGACGACCGGCGCGAGCGGCAAGAAGGACCACGCTCGCCGTCAGCGGTTTGGTGAGTGAGCCGATCCGGAAGATCTGGTCCGGAGCCATCTCCACGGAGTGCTCGTACTCGGCCCACCCGTAGCCGACCTCCAGAGCAACCTCACCGTCGACCGCAACCAGAACGACCCCACTGAAGCGCTCGGCGGCGGCTCGCTCTCGGAATAGAGTCTCGACCTCGAGCACCTGCGGACTCGCTGACCGCTCCTCCCCGGGCTCGAGCCCGCCGTTCGCTCCACATCCGGCGACCCAGCAGAGGCCGACCGTCAACAGAAGTGCACACACACCATCTCTCTTCGCCATCGTTTTGCTCTCCGCGGCTCCGATAGGGCGTGTCTCGCCCCGATAAGATGCCGCGCAGGATCTCATCATGAACGACGACACGCGGCAGCTGGTGGTCATCGACGCCGGCAACACCAACACGGTGGTCGGCGTCTACTCGGGCGACGAACTCACTCACCACTTCCGTCTCTCGACGTCGACCGAGGGGACATCGGACGAGTATGCCGCGATGCTGCTGCCGCTCCTCGACCATGGCGGCGTCGACCCCAGGTCGGTCGACGGCGTAGCCATCTCTTCCGTGGTGCCACCCTTGGCACTCGCCTTCGAACGTCTGTCCGTCGATCTCTTCGGACGCGAGGCGCTGTTCCTCGAGCCGGGGGTCAAGACCGGCATGCCGATCCGCTCCGACAACCCGAGCGAGGTCGGCGCCGACCGAATCGCCAACTCGGTCGCCGCCCGCGAGGTCTACGGCGCCCCCGTGGTTGTCGTCGACTTCGGCACCGCTATCACCTTCGACGTCGTGAGCCCCGACGGAGCCTACATCGGCGGCATGATCGCGCCGGGCCCCGGCATCGCGGCCGAGGCGCTCGCCTCACGCGCCTCGCGCCTCTACCGCGTCGACCTCGATCGACCGGCACGGGTGATCGGCACCAACACCGCCGCCGCCATCCAGTCGGGCCTCTTTTACGGCTACGTCGGTCTCGTCGACGGAATCCTCGAACGCCTCGTCGCAGAGGTCGACGGCCTCGAGACGATCGTCGCGACCGGTGGACTGGCGGAGCTGATCAGCGACGCCAGCGTGCGCATCACCGACATCGACCCCGACCTGACCCTGATCGGTCTGAAGCTGATCTTCGACCGCAACAGCTAGGCCCTGGAACACTTCTTGCGATAGCCTTCGACAGCGATTCAGTGCGTTTGGGCCAGCGAGCTTGCGAGCCGGTGAGCGCAAATGCGGAGTGCGAATCGCTGAAGGCGCGGGTTCCCCCGACGCCTGGACCCCTGACGGGGCCGGGACGACAAAGGGTGAGCACGATCGACAGATGGCGGTTTCGGCCGAGTTCCACTCGGTCAGCTGGTGCCTGCCGACGACACCCGTCCCCTGGCCACAGCGAGAAGGAGCGCTAAATGAGTCGAGAGCCGGATCTGACACACGCGAGGAAGGTGACCGTTCGCACCCTACGCCGCAAGCGGCGGCAGGGGCTCCCGATCTCCATGGTCACCGCCTACGACTACCCCGCGGCGCGCCTCGCCGACCGCGCCGAGATGGACATGATTCTGGTCGGCGATTCTTTGGCGATGGTTGTACTCGGCCACGCCGACACGCTGTCGGTGACCATGGACGAAATGCTCCATCACGCCCGCGCGGTCTCACGCGGCGCGCGGAGGGCACTTCTGATCGGAGACCTACCGTTCATGAGCTACCAGGCGAGCGTCTCCGAGGCCGTCCGCAACGCGGGGCGATTCCTCCAGGAGGCGGGGATGGACGCGGTCAAGTTGGAAGGCGGCGAACGGGTCGCGCCGCAGGCGGAGGCGATCGCCGGGGCGGGCATTCCGGTCATGGGGCATCTCGGACTCACGCCGCAAAGCGTCAACGCACTTGGAGGCTGGCGGGTTCAGGGGCGCACCGTCCGCAGCGCCCGTGAGCTACTCGAGGACGCACTCGTCCTCCAAGAGGCCGGCTGTTTCTCGATCGTTCTCGAGAGTGTCCCCGACCGGCTCGCCGGGTTGATCACCGACCGGCTCTCCATTCCGACCATCGGCATCGGTGCCGGTCGCGAGGTGAACGGTCAGGTTCTCGTCTTTCACGATCTGCTCGGGATGTACGACCGCCTGACCCCGCGTTTCACCAAGCGGTACGCCGAGGTGTCACCGATCATGCTCAACGCGCTCGTCGAGTATCGACGCGAGGTCGAGCGGGGCGTCTTCCCCACCGACGACCACGCCTACGCGATCAAGGACGAAACCTGGACCAAGCTCTGTGCGGCGCTGGAAGTGTCCGAAGCGAGCGAGCCTTCTGAGGCTACGCTGCGGCGAGCGGAGGGTTCGTAGCCTTGCGAGTCACCATCTTCGGCCTGGGCGCGATGGCCATGCTCCTGGGAGCGCGGCTGCAGCGCGCCGGAGCCGACGTGACCCTCGCCGGGCGATGGCTTGAGTGTCTGAACGTCATCCGCCGCAGCGGCATCACCGTCGAAGAAGACGATCTGAGCTGGAGTGCCGAGGTGGAGACGATCGACCTGGCACAGCGGCTCCCGAGCTGGTCGCAAGCGGCCGAGCTCGTGCTGGTGCTCGTCAAAGGCCACCAGACCTCGCAAATTGCACCCAACGCGGCGAGGATGGTCGCACGCAACGGCTCCGTGCTCACCCTTCAGAACGGCCTCGGGAACGCCCAAACGCTGTCGGCCGCCGGCGCAAGTCGAGTCGCCCAGGGCACCACCAGCCTGGGGGCTCGAGTTGTCGTTCCCGGACGGGTGCGGAGCACCGGAACCGGCAGAACCGTCCTTCCAGCTAACCAGACCGCGGCGCTCGAGCTCTTCGATCGCGCCGATCTCGACTGCGAGGGCAGCGAAGACATTCAATCCAACATCTGGATGAAGCTGGCCGTCAACTGCGCCATCAACCCGCTCGGAGCGCTCGAGGGCATGGCGAACGGCGAACTGCTCACCGATCCAAGGCGGCGCAAGACCCTCGAGGCCGCGGCCCGCGAGGTGGGAGCGGTTGCGAGTGCACTGGGGATCGTGCTGCCTGGAGACCCGGCCGCCGAGGCGGTGAGCGTCGCCTTCCGCACCGCCGGCAATCGCTCCTCAATGCTCCAGGATCTGGACCGAGGCGCGCCCACCGAAATCGAAGTCATCACCGGTGCGGTCGTCACCCGAGCTCGCAAGCTCGACGTCCCAGTGCCGGTGAACGAACACCTCCGGCGGCGCGTTCTCGAGATCGAGGCGGAGGCGGCCCGACTTCGGCCCATCAGGAGGCGTCCGTGAGGCGCCTGGAGACGCTCGACGCTCTCCGCGCCTGGCGGATCGAGTGTGCCCCACGACAACTCGGCCTCGTGCCGACCATGGGAGGCCTACACGACGCGCACCTCTCGCTCGCCTCGCGCTCGATCGACGAGTGCGACCGGACGATCGCCAGCATCTTCGTAAACCCGGCCCAGTTCGGCGAGTCGAGCGATCTCGAGAACTACCCCCGCGATCTGAAGCGTGACTGCGAGCTGCTCGAGCAGGCGGGCTGCGACGCCGTCTACTGTCCAAGCGTCGAAGCGATCTACCCCGCGGGCTTCGAGACCTGGGTCGAGCCCGGCGCGATCGCCGAGCCGCTCGAGGGAGCGGGTCGTCCCGGCCACTTCCGCGGCGTCGCAACCGTCGTCCTCAAGCTCCTCAATCAGGTCCGTCCTCACCGAGCGTACTTCGGGCGAAAGGACGCTCAGCAGCTCGCCGTCATCCGCGCCCTGGTCCGGGATCTTGACCTCGAAGTGCTGATCGTCGGCTGCCCCATCGTCCGAGAGGCCGACGGCCTCGCGATCAGTACACGCAACCAACGTCTCTCCTCAGAAGAGCGAAAGGCGGCGGCAGTCCTCTACCGAGCCCTGACCGCAGCCCGGCATGCCCACAGGCTCGGCGAACGCAACCCGGAACGTCTCCGGCAAGCCATGCGGAAAGAGCTCGCGCGCGAGTCCCTCGCCGCGGTTGAGTACGCCAGCGCCGCCGACCCCGAGACGCTTCGAGAGCTCGAGGCCGGCGACTCCACCGAGACCGCCCTCCTCTCCCTAGCCGTCCGTTTCAACGAGATCCGACTCATCGACAATCAACTCCTGTAGGAGCTCCCCATGCGACGCACGTTTCTCCAGAGCAAGATCCACCGCGCCACCGTTACCGAGGCCGACCTCGAGTACGAGGGCAGCATCACCATCGACCAGCAGCTCCTCGACGCCGCCGGCATCGCCGAGTTCGAAAAGGTCCAAGTGGTCGACATCACCAACGGTGCGCGCCTCGAGACCTACGCCATCCCGGGCGAGGCCGGCGAGATTCAGATCAACGGCGCCGCGGCGCACCTCGTGGAGCCTGGCGATCTCGTGATCATCATGTCTTTCGTCGAGCTCGAAGGTCGCGAGATCGAGAACTTCGAACCCAAGATCGTCATGGTCGACGAACACAACTCGACCCAGGAGCACCCGACCCCTGCCGCCGTCGCCCGCGCACTCGAGCACATGTAGGACTCGACCGCAGACGCCAGGAGGCATCGAAGCGTCATGGTTTGCTCATACGGCGCATCGCACTCGAGGACAGGTTCACCGCATCCGCAGCACGACGAACGTGATGTCGTCCTCCGGCTCCACCTCGCCGCGCCACTCCTCCCCTGCCGTCACGAGATGCTCGACGATCGTGTCCGCCGGCTCGGCGGCCACCGCTCGGAAGATCTCCCCGGCCCGCTCGTAGCCGAGCATCTCCTCGTCAGCGTTCAGGAGCTCCGGGAAACCGTCACTCATCAGGAGAATCGAATCTCCCGGTGCGACGCGCACGGGGTGCGCCTGGTAGGGAAAGCTCCGGAGGCTGCCGAGCGGCATGCCGGAGATCTCGACGCTCTCGAGTTCGCCGTCGTGACGGTGAATCAACGGAAAGGGCATCCCGGCCGCAGACATCTGCATCCCATCCTCATCGAAGCGCGCCAGCAACAGCGCCATGTTCAACGAGCGCAGATTCATCCCCTTGAGCGCAGCGTTCGAGCGACGGACGGTGGTTGCAAGGTCCTCGTCGGCGCCGAGGGCGTTAAAAAGACTCTTGGTCGCCGTCACCATCGTCCCCGCCCGTAGACCGTGCCCGGTCGCATCGCCGATCGCCACCGTCAGCGCCCCATCGTCTCCGAGGTCGAAGTCGTAGTAGTCGCCGCCCACCTCGGTCGCGGTCTTCATGTGGGCCGCGATCTCGAATTGCGGGTGATCGGGGATGTGTCGTGGCAGCATGGAGAGCTGTAGTTCGCGAGCCTCTTCGAGTTCCTGCTGTTTCCGCTGCACCTCGGCCTCGAGCAGCTTGCGCTGAGTCCGCGCACGCGCCGCCTGGCGTTCCTGATCGAGCTTCTCTTCCGAGAGAGTGCGTACCCGTTCGAGCTGCTCTTCGAGCTCGCCATGCGTCTGCGCGACTCGTCGTGCGAGGTAGACCGACATCGAGACGATCAGTACGAGGATCGACGCAAACGGCACCGTGAAGGTCAGGATCGGAATGCGCGGCAGCACGTTCATCAGCGCGAGAATCCCCGACCCGAAACCGACCACGACGGCGAGGATCGCCAACGCGAGGATCAACGCTCCGGATACCCGACGCCGAACCGCCAACGTGACACCTCGCCCCATCTCTACTAGGCCGGCCAGCATCGTCAGGAACACGACGCCTTCCGCCGCACGCGGGCTCACGGTGCCCCAGACGAGCACCGCTGCCACCAGCGGCACGAACCAACGAAGCCACCGAGGCACACCATCGCTCAGGGCACGATGCACGAACAGCACTCCGAATACGGCAAAGCCTACCCCCGCCACGTTCATCGCCGACTCCGACCAGAAGACGATTCGCGGTTCCAGCGACACCGCCTTGTGCGACAGCAGGAAGGCGAGAAGCGCCAGGCTGATACTCATCAGCGAGAAGTAGAGGTTCTCCCGACTCTGCCGCCGAAACGCCCAGAGCAAGAGATGCAGCACCGCAAACGACACGAACACGGTCGGAAAGAGCGACCGCCGCCCGGAGTGCAGCCTCTGCTCGCGCGCCAGCTGGGCCGTTGCAGCTTCCATCGTTCCGATCCAAGCCGTAAACCCTCCGATGTAGCCCACACGCTGGTACCGCTCGATCTCCGGATTGACATACCGCACCAGCAGCTCGTGCCGGCCGGCGGTCTCAAAGATCAGCGGAATCGGCTCGGGACGGAGAGAGGGCCGGAACTCGTTCGGATCTAGAGACCAGATTCCGATTTCGGTGAGTAGCCGCCCGTCGAGGTAGATGCGAGAGGCGCCGTGGTGGCGATGGAGCCGGAGGGCGAGCGGCCTGTTGACGAGCTCCTCGGAGACGTCGAGGTCGAGGCGGAAGAGGGCATAGCCGGTCCAATCGCCAGGGGTCTCGGGCGCGCGCAGTGTTGGAGCCGCCTGCTCCCACCCGTGCGCAGCGCGCGGAACCTCGCCATCGGCCTCATCGACCGCATGCCACCACGAGCTCGGGTAGAACCCCCCCTCCTCGACGCGCTCCTCCGAGACACGCTCCAGCACCGGGGCCTGCGCCGCGAGTGACGCCGCCACGAGAAGAAGCAGGGAGGCCGCAGGCAAGGCTACGGAAGCCGCGTTCTTGGTCACAACATCCTGCACCGATTGTCTCCAGTCTAGTCGGGCCGCGGTTCGGACACGACCACTACAGAGTCGTGCTGCTTCTCCTTGAACCTCCAGGCCCTAGGGCCAGAAGCGCCCGCCTCTTGTTGGACGCGCGAACTCAGGCCAAGGTTCACTCGCGATCCGACACAGGCAGTCCAGGCGGGAACTCGACCCTCTGCGTGCTTCTCCTGACCAGCCGCCGCGGCAGCGCCCCCTCGTCCTCGGCACACAGCACGACCCAGCCGAGCCAGCACTCCATCCGATCGAGCAGGTAACTCACCTCGAGGTTGGCGAACTTGTCATGAGAGTCCTCGACCTCGGAGCGCTTGCCAAACAGGGCGTCGGCCTCGTCGAAGAGCAGCACGGCACCCTTGCCACCGCCGCCCTCCAGGAGTCGATCGAGATTCTTCTCGGTCTCGCCGATGTAGCGGCCGAGGACCTCCTTGGGCTCGACCCTGCGGTAGTCGAAGCCGAGGGACTTTGCCAGTCTCCTCGCGGCACGACGTTGGCCGCAGCGGCGGGGGCCAATGTAGATCAACAGCGACCCGGCTTCGGGAGTTCTGGGCTTCTTCGTCATTCTCTGTGCGGCTCGGGCGAAGGATATCGCTCTAGAGACCGACTCCTACTCTCGCCAGGGATAACCTCGCCGCGTCATGACGGATCAACACCCGCAAAAGGGCACCAGCTTCGCGCTGACCGCGTTGCTCGTCTGCGTCGCCGCACTCGTTCCCTGGCCGGGGCGCTGGAAGCTGCTACAGCAGATCGTGCCCCTCCTGCTGATCGCCACCTTCTACTGGAGCGGCAAGCGCCTGCCGCGGACCGTGCTCGGACCGCCCCCCGGCGGCTGTGTTCGCTGTCTCCTGCTCGCGTTGGGTCTCGGACTGCCGCTCTACTTTCTGAAACGGATCGTCTTCGGAAGACTCGCCGGTGCGTTCTTCCCGAGCGGGAAAGACCTATCGCTCTTCTCCTCTCTCGAAGGCGACCTGCCTCAGCTCTTGATTTTCCTCGCCTTCATGTGGGTGTTGGCGGCATTCGGCGAGGAGCTCATCTGGCGCGGCTTTCTGCTCCGCGAGCTGGCGAATCGGAGTCATCTACTCG
The DNA here is from genome assembly GCA_965212505.1 of Candidatus Multivoradales bacterium. Classification (GTDB taxonomy): domain Bacteria; phylum Acidobacteriota; class Thermoanaerobaculia; order Multivoradales; family JAHEKO01; genus JAHEKO01. The sequence goes on along the minus strand of OZ243123.1, from coordinate 564,548 downwards.
TCGGGCTTGGCGTGAGCTCGGTGCTCTTCGGCCTGGCCCACGCGTATCAGGGCGGCTACGGCGTGATCGAGAAGACGCTAGGAGCGCTGACCTTCGGGGTGATCTACGCAGCGGGTGGGCGATCGAATCTCTGGCTCGTGGTGTTCATCCACGGGCTCCAGAACACGATCTCGTTTGTGGCGATCTACTTTGGGGTGTACGAGATGCTTGATCCGTTCGGGTAGAGCTACCGCGCCCCCGGCGCCGCCACCGCCGCCACCAACGCCTGTAACGCCGCGTCCGGCGACCGACTTTCGCCCTTCATCTGCATCTCCGCCTCCAACACCCGCCCCACGAGCCCCGCGATCTCGCTCTTTGGCATCCGCGAAGCAGCGAGGTACGCCTTGTGAAGCCGGAACGGGTGGAGCCCGCTGATCGGGCTCTTCGCTCCGCCAGGCAGATTCCCCTGGAGCTTCGGGGCGATCGCGTTCTTGAAGCGGTTGTAGTTCCGCTCGCCTCTCGGGAGACCGGTCTGGTCGAGAGCGCCGTCGATGGCGGTCAGGTGGCGGCAGTAGGTGGCGAGGAGGGAGAAGAACGACAGCCGCATGGACATGGCGTCGTCGGCCGAAGCCAGGTGTCGACGAAGCCGGGAGTTGGCGGCTCCGGCGCGGCCGGCGCCGATGTCGTCGAGGATCTTCCAGACGTCTTCTTCACCGCGGTCTTCGACGGCGTTCTGGACGGTCGCAGCGTCGATGCGGTCGCCGCTCGCAACTTCGGCGAGCTTTCGATACTCCGCAGCAAACCGGGCGGTGCTGTCGGCGTCGATGGCATCACTGCGACCGCGATCCGATTCCTTGCGGAGCGTTCTGCGAGCGAGCTCCTGGACGGCTCTGCCGTCGATGCCGACACCGGTCTGGCGGTGTAGCTCTTCGGTGAGCGCGTCGAGCCCTTCGAAGCCTCGGCGGCCGGCCTCGACGCGGGCCAGTTGGATCAGAGCGCCGCGCTCTTCGAGGGCGGTCAGGAGGGGGTGCTTGTCGACGACCGAGCTCTCGGCGAGGACGAGAACGTGCCCGTCGGGGAGTCCGTTCTGCACGAGCTCGACGACCGCCTCGGCGGCGCCCTCGGCCTGACCCTCGATGCCGGCGCCACGTGCCAGCTCGAGCAGCCCGGCGCTCTGCTCGCGCAGCTTCTTCACCTGCGCCTTGGCGCGTGCACGGCCGCGCTTGCCCTTCTTGAGACTGTTCTCCCCTTGGAACGCCCAGTCGGGCACCTGGCCGAGGAGCTGGTCGGGCGAGCCCGTGTAGGGGTCGAGCTGGAAGAGACGGATCGCCTGAACGAGCCGGATGGCGGCGTCGCGTTCGCGAGTCGAAAGCTCTTCGGTACGCGGATCGACCGGCAACACCTTGATGGCCTGGTCGACGAGACCCGCAGCGGCGCTCAGGTCGGCGACCACAGCACTCTCGATGACCACCATGACCTTGGCCGGGTCGAAGAGAGAAAAGGTACGTAGATCGTCCAGGAGCGGCAGGAGCCGGGCCGGCCGCTTGTGGGTCGTGGCCTCGCAGCCGAACTTCTTCGCGATGGCTTCCGCGAGGCGTTCGGCGGCGGGCTCGGCCACCACGCGATCGCCGGTCACGAGGTAGCAGGGCTGCGGCTTGCCCTCCTTCTCGACCTGGGCGAGAAGTTGATCGAGCGTTCGACTCATCGCCGGCTACGAGGCGTCGTCTTCCGGAAAGTCGCCGTGGTACAGCGCGCTAGAGCGGTGATCGTCGGGCTCTTCGACGGTCAGGTTCTCTTCGTTGAACTGCAGGTCGACCGCGCTCCAAGAACCGCAGACGTCGCAGCGGTCGTGCCATTCCGAGTAGGTTGCCCGGCAGATACGACAGGCGTACTCGACCGTCGTCAGGCCCGCCTCGTCGACGCCGGCCAAGAGCGACTGGACGGCCAGACTCATCTCACCCCGCCGCGCGTAGAGCCGGCCGAGCAGGAATCGGAAGCCCGGCGCATGTGCGACCCGATCTTCGAGCGTGGTGAGCACCTTGAGCGCCTCGTCGTGCATCTCGAGTCGCGCGTAGAGCCGCCCCAGGAAAAACCTCGGAAGGAGCTCGTTGTCGGCGCTCGCGACCAGCTGATGGAGCGTCTCGATGCCCTCGACCGGCTGCGCGGTCTCGATGAAATGGTCTTCGATCCGCTGCAGGAACACCGGGTTGCCGGTCTCGCGGAACCCTTCGCACCAGACATCGACCGCTCGGTCGTTGTAGCCCTTGAGCAGCTCGACCTCGCCCAGCATGAGCCGCGCGGGCAGAAAGAGCGGGTGGGCTGCGAGGATGTCGGTGAAGATCTGCCAAGCCTCGTCGACCCGCTCGGCCTCAAGGTGATCCACGGCGACCTGGTACTGGAGACCCGTGGCCACCCCCGACTCGCGATCGAGATCGACACTCGCGTCGCTCTCGGCGAGCATGGCTTCGACCTTGTCTTGAAGCCGGCTCGCCTCGCGCCAGTCCTTGCGCCCGAGGGCGCTGTTTCGACGGCGCATGAGGATCTGAAGACCGCGCCCCGGGAAGTCGCGCAGTACCCGATCGCGAATCTGCTTGGCGACCTCGACGTCACCCGCCACCTCATAGTCCTCGGCAAGCTGGTAGAGGACGGCCACGCTCCTGGGGTAGAGCACCGAGGCCTTGCGGTGGATCTCCAGCGCCTCGCCCGGCTTGCCCTGATGTCTCAGTACCTCGCCGTAGGCCAGGAGTGTCGAGAAGTCCTCGGGTTTGTCGGCCAACACACCCTCGAGCTCCGCGGCGGCCTTGCCCCACTGGCCGTCCGCCCGGAAGTCGAGCGCCCTTCTGTAGGTGCCCTTGAGACTCTTCTTCTCGCGACTGCGGCGTCGCTCGCGGCGGAGCGCCAGATCGCGTTTCAGCGTCTGGGTGACAAGAATCGTGACCGCAGGAACAAATCCCAGGAAGAACGCCGCCAGCAGGGCCCCGTAGACGGGGATGCTGCGCTCGCCGCTGAGCGCAAAGCGCTCATCGAGCAGCAGGTCGTTCTGATCGGCCAGATAGACAGCGACCAGTGCCAGGACGATGGCGGCGATAATTCCGAGAAGAGTTCGAAGACGCATGGGGCTGAGGCGTATTCATCCCGGCTCGCCGGCCGGTTATACGTCCTGCAGAAGCCCTTGCTCGACGAGCTCTTGGCAGTCGATACAGTACCGCGCCCACGGGACGGCCTGCAAGCGCTTGGCGGGGATCTTCTCCTCGCAGGCGCCGCACACACCGTACTCGCCACTCTCGATGCGGTCGAGCGCACCCTCGATCTCCTTGAGAATCTGGCGCTCGCTACCCGAGATCGACAGCATGAACTCGCGATTGTAGGCGCTGTTCGCGCGATCGACGATGTCTTCCGCGCCCTCATCGCTCTTCTGCTGGCCGACCTTCAGGTCGTGCTCGTACATGTCCAGGATCTCTTGACGCTGGACCTCGAGACGCTTCTTGAGAGCGCTGTTCCCGGGGCTCTTCGTGGCCTTTTTGGTGGTCTTCCGGGTCTTCTTCGCAGTGCTCGTTTTCGCCAACTCCTACCTCTCTTTTTCGACGCCCCGGCGCTCAGCCAGGAGCCTTTTACAACGGCCCGCGATGGTACTTTATTCCGGCGCCGATGGAAAGAGCCCGGTAGAGCTGCTCCCAGAGCACAACTCGAGCCAGCTGATGCGGGAGCGTTCCGGGCCCGAACGAGAGCGTTTCGCGGGCCGCCGCGCGCACCTCGGGAGCCAGGCCGAGATCGGAGCCGATCAGGAAGGCGATCGGGTGTGGCCACTCCTCGATCCGACGCCCGAGCCACTTGGCGAGCGCGGGCGAACTGCGCGCCTTTCCACGACTGTCGAGGGCCACAATCCAGCACGGGTCCGGCAGCGCAGCCAGCTGCGCCGCCCCCTCAGCGGCCAGTCTGGACCGATCGTCACCGGCGTTTTTCGCCTTGACGATCAGCTCGCGAGCGTCCACCCAGTGACCGATACGCTGGCGATAGTCGTCGCAGAGGCGCTGCCAGTCGTCCTGCTGACGCCGTCCCGCCCAGACGACGAGGAGTTCCCGGCCCATGAGCCATCGAGTCGGCCTAGTCGGCCGAGTCTGCCGCCTCCGCCGAGTTCATCTCCTCCGCTCCACCAACGTTGGCCGCGGCGGGAAGGAGCATCTTGCCCGTACGCACTCGCTGCGGATGGTCGCCCACCGGAACGCTAGCGACCTCTCGCTCCTCCTCCCAGGAGATGACCGCCACGCGATCCTCTTCGCTCACGGAGACGTAGCAGTGCTCACCGTGAGCGCTCTCGGTCGACCAGTAGGGCTTCGGGCCCACCGGAACGATTGTGGTCTCGAACGTGTCGCGATGAACGATCGCCGCGTAGGCCGACATCGTGCCGGCAACGCAAAGCTTGGAGCCCGACTCGTTGATCGCGATGCCGTGATGAGCGGAGTTGAGTTGATAGTCGCTCGTGTGGAGAGCGGCGACCTCGTCCGGGATCGGAAGGTCGGCCTTGCGCGTGACGCGGTCCTGCTCGACGTCGTACTCGAAGAAACCGTGGAAGAACGAGAGCTGGAAGTAGACGAAGCGTTCGTCCGGGGTGATCGCCATCGGTCGCACGGCCGAGTCCACCCACGGGAAGCCGGCCTGCGCCACCTTTTCGCGCATGTCCACGCGGCGAATCACCTCGTAGGTTTCCGCATCGACGATCTGAAAGACCCGTTCGCCTTTCATCCAGTCGAAGAGCGACGAGGTGGTCGGCACGTACACCTTGCCGATGCTGGCGTGGTAGATGTGCCGCCCGTCTCGCGAATAGTTCGACTCGTGCGGCTGGTCGCCGGAGTCGAACTCGGCCACGATCTCTCCAGTCGCGGTGTCGATCGCATGCACCTTGCCTGCGGTCGAGGCGGAGACCAGGAAGATCTTCCCATCCGGCGAGATCGCCGAGTGATCGGCCCGATGGCCCTCGACCTGGGTGCGCCAAGCGAGTTCGCCGGTCAGGACATCGATCGCCACGACGTCGGCGAAGCTGGGGCGCGAGACGTAGAGATAGCGTCCGTCGTGGGACGTGAACATGTCGTCGACCAGCTGGTTGTTGCCTTCGCCGATCACATTGCGGATCAAACGGAAGAAGAATCGGCGCACCCGGCTCGAATTGACTTCTTCCAGACGTTGGTCGAAGTCAGGCACCACATCGAAGCGCTTGACGACCTCGAAGGTCACCGGATCGAAGACGTCGGCGGTGCCGTCCCAGTTGTTTCCGACCACGACGACGTCTCGTAGCTCGGTCGGCCCTTCCGTCGGCCGTACCTGGCTCAGCTCGGCATCCGGCCGCTGGGAGTGGTCCCCTCGCGTGAGGTAGCCGGCGCAGCCGGCAAAGGCTAGGAGAAGGAGGGCGAGAAGCTTGATCCTGAGGGAGCGCATGGGCTCGAAGAGGCTAACGGTCTCAGAGGATGCGCGTCAAAGCGGCACGACGGAATCGACCGGGTCGAGAGCCGCCAGACCGTGAGCAGGCGAGCGGCGGGGAGTCACACGGTATCCCGCCGGCGCGCCGAGGCCGCACGAGCGGTCCGAGCACCGCCCGGGGCACCGGACTTCGACGACGGGCTCCGGTCCACGTCTATCGGGGAAAGCCCACCCGCACGCCGAGGCTCAGTTGCCGCCCACTGCCCCGCCCACGGCCTCACCTCTACTGGTACGCTTTCCAGCCCATGGCGCGCAATTCCCAGGAAGAGCAGAAGCGGCGGCGACGCAAGCTGCTGGTTCGGGGCCTGCTGCTCGGCGGAGCCGCGGTCGGTGTGCCGGCGCTCGCCAATGCGCTGATCGCCAAGCGCTCCAAGCGGCTCGCGTCGGCGGGCTGGGGTCGCGCGCACAAGTACGCCTGGAAGCTCGGCGAGATCTCCTTCCAACGCGTCGGTGAGGGTCCGGCGCTCGTGCTTCTCCACTCTTTCGGCCCCGGGCACGACTCCGAAGAGTGGCGCCAGATCGCCGAGCTACTCTCCAACGACTATCAGGTGTTCGCCCTGGATCTCCTTGGCTGGGGCCGCTCCGACAAGCCGAAGCTCCAGTACGACGACGAGCTCTACATCCAGCTCATCGACGACTTCATCGAAGATGTCGTGCGAGAGAGAGTCGTGGCGGTCGCCGCCGGTCTCGCCGGCGCCTACGCAACGCAGGTTGCGGTCGACCATCCCGACGTGATTCGTGGCGTGGCGCTCGCGGTCCCCTCGGGCGTCAACATCTACGGCGACGAGCCCGACCTCAAGGACGCCTTCGTGCACCGGGCACTCAGAACTCCCATCCTCGGCACCTCGGCGCTCAATCTCTACACCAGCCAGACGGCGATCGCGCGCTATCTCAAGCGAGACGTGTTCGCAGCGCCCGACCGCGTCGACGCCGGCCTCATCGAGCAGCACTACCACTCGAGCCACCAACCCGGCTCTCACACGGCGCTCGCCGCCTATCTGAGTGGCTATCTCAACCACCGAGTCGAGGAGGCCCTCGGTCGCCTCGACTGCCCGATCTGGATCGGCTGGGGTCGCGAGGCGAAGAACCCGCCGGTCGAGACCGCCGACCTGTGGCTCCGACACGCCGCCTCGAGCATCGAGCTCGAGGTCTTCGAAGGGAGCGGAAATCTCCCGCACGTCGAAGTAGCATCGGAGTTCGCCGAACGCTTGCAAACATTTCTGGCGAATCTGCCGGATTGAACCCAGGAGCCCCCTCTCACATGGCAGGAATCTTCAAGGCCTACGACGTTCGAGGTCTATACCCATCCCAAATCAACGAGGAGATCGTCGAGAAGATCGGCCTCGCCTTCCACAACATCCTCGACGACAACGACCGTGCACGCGGCAACCAGATCGTCGTCAGCCGAGATATGCGCTCTCACAGCGAGCCGCTGGCGGCCGCGCTGATTCGAGGACTCCTGGCAAGCGGCCTCGACGTGATCGACATCGGGCTGGCCACCACGCCGATGAACTACTTCGCGGTCGGCTCGCTCGAGACCGCGGGCGGCATTCAGGTGACCGCCAGTCACAACCCCAAGGACTACAACGGCTGCAAGTTCTCGAAGAGTGACGCCCAGCCGGTGTCGGGCGACCACGGCATCCCACTGATCGAGAAGAAGGTCGAGAGTGGCGACCTGCCCACGGCCGACACTCCCGGCACGTTGACCGAGACGAACATCTTCGAGGTCTACGGTGAGCGCATGCTCTCTTCGCTTCGTCGTCCCGACAACGCGCGGCCGCTCAAAGTAGTCATCGACGCCGCCAACGGCATGGGCACGATCTACAAGCCGTTTCTGGAGCGCATGGGAATCGAGCTGATTCCGCTCTTCTTCGAGCTCGACGGCACCTTCCCGAACCACGAGGCGAATCCGCTCAAGCTCGAGAACCTCGAGACGTTGGCCGCCGAGGTCAAAGCGACCGGCGCGGACCTCGGCATCTCTTTCGACGGCGACGCCGACCGAGCCGCTTTTGTCGACGAGACGGGCGAGCCGGTCGGCAGCGACCTGGCGACGGCGCTCATCGCCGGCGAGCTCCTCGCCCGCGATCCCGGCAAGCACGTGCTCTACGACCTGCGCTCCTCACGCGCGGTGGCGGAGTACATCACCGAGTCGGGCGGCATTCCGGTGCGCGAACGGGTCGGGCATTCCTTCATGAAGGCCACTCTGCGCGAGAAGCAGGGCATCTTCGGCGGCGAGCTCGCGGGCCACTACTATTTCCGCGACGCCTACCACGCCGACAGCTCTCTGCTCGCCGTCATCGAAGTGCTGAACCTCCTCTGGAAAAGCGGCGAGAGCCTCTCCGAAGTGGTTGCGCCGCTACTGCGCTACGCCAAGAGCCCGGAGATCAACTTCGAGGTCGAGGACAAGGCCGGAAAGATCGCCGAGTTGGCCGAGCGCTACTCCGACGGGGAGGGCGACCGGCTCGACGGCATCACGATTGGATACCCCGACTGGTGGTTCAACGTTCGGCCGTCGAATACCGAGCCGTTCCTACGGCTAGTGCTCGAGGCGGCAACGCCCGAACTGCTGGCCGAGCGGCGTGCCGAGCTCGAGGGGATCCTCGGAACACCGGTCTAGCTGAGTCACGGGGGCGGGGCGGGCGCGACGCCCGCCCTCCGTTCGATCTCGGCGGGACCTTTAGCGACGGCCGCCCAGCAGGCCGGCACGCATCAGGAAGTAGAGCAGCGTCAGCAGGGTCGAGACCGCGGCGGCGACGTAGGTCAGTGCAGCGGCGTTCAAGACCTTGTCCATGCCCTCGCGTTCGCCCTCGGTGACGATGGCGTATTGCACCGCCAACGCTTTCGCCCGGTTCGTAGCATCGAACTCGACCGGCAATGTGACGATCTGGAAGAGCAGCACCATCGAGAAGAGGATGGCACCGATCAGAACGATCGAGACGCCGAGGCCGCTTCCAGAGCCGCCCATCAGAATCAATCCGATGATCATCACCCAGTAGCCGAGTTTGGAGCCGATGTTGGCCGTCGGCACCAGCATCGAGCGCAGACCGAGCGGCCCGTATTTGGTGGCGTGCTGAATGGCGTGGCCGGCCTCGTGGCAAGCGACGCCGATCGCAGCGATCGAGTTCGATCCGTAGACCGCCTCCGAGAGCGCCAGCGTCTTGTTGGTCGGGTTGTAGTGGTCCGACAGGTAGCCCTGCGTGGGGGCGATCTTCACTCCGCTGATGCCGGCGTGGTCCAGCATTCGCTTGGCCGCCTCAGCGCCGGTTAGCCCGCTCAGAGAGCGCACCTTGGAGTATTTCTTGAAAGCCGACTTCGTCCGAAAACTCGCCCAGAGCGAGAGGATGAGTGCCGGCGCCATGAACAGAAAGTAAACGGGTTCGAAGAACATACCTATCCTGTCTCCTTACACCTCAATCAACGAGATGCGAGAGCAGTCTATTCCGGGAAGAGTGGGACTGAAATAGGGGGACACAATACTCATCGCTTGGTAGGGCGATGCCAAACGGCGCCTCCCGGCAAGCCATGAGTATCGTGTCCCCCCTGTTTCAGTCCTTACAGGAGGGTCATCGCCTGATCGGCGAGGAGCACCGTCTCGGGCTCGATCTCGTCGGCTTCGGTGGCCATCGTGATGGTGATGGCGCGAATGGTCAGCGGCAAGCCCTCGTGTTCTCCCGTCAGCTCGATGCGGCCTCCGTTGCAGTCGAACGAGGGTCCTCGAATCGGCTCGGCATCGGTGACGAACCAGAGCACGTAGCAGCTTCCGTCGTCGCACGGCGCGAGGCCTTCGGCCGCCAGGTACCACTTGTTGCGCTCGGGAGAGATCACCATGGTGGCGCTTGCCGTCGGCAGCCGCGGTTGAGCGCCGACCGGCTTGAGCAGGCAGAACTCGGCCCCCTTGGTGGTCAGCATGCGCAGGTAGCCGTCGCGCTGCGCCAGCAGGTTTCTCACCGAAGCCAGTTCGACGCCGCTCTGCTCCACCCGCTCGAGTTGAGCGGAGAGCTCCTCGATGGTCTGCCGTTGCTCCGACAGCTGCCGGAATTGTAGGGCGGCCACCCCCAGAAGCGCGATCGCAAACGCGGCGGCGATCGGCATCGACCAGCGCGCCCGGCGTTCGAGGGCGTTGAGTCGCTGCGAGGGCAACGACTCGACGCTCGCAAGGGGCATCGGAGCCGTTCCGGCGCTGATCTCGGCCATCAACTTGTCTTTTGCAACGGCGCTGGGTGCGGCGTCGTCGAGACCGTAGGCCAGCAGGCCCACCGTCTCCAGGGTCTCCCGGTCGATCTCTCCGGGATCGGCCTCGGCACCGTCGAGAAGAGCCAGAAGCTTCTCCTCTTCAGCGGTGATGGCCTTCTCGTTCAGATTGTCGTCGCTCACAACAATTCCTCGAGCTCGTCGTGAAGCGCCCTTCGGAGCTTCTTGACGGCCAACAAAGTACGGGTCTTCACGGTCCCCAACGGAATGGAAGTCTCCGAAGCGATCTCGCTTTGGGTCATTCCACGATAAAAGGCTAGTTCCAACACCTGCCGCTGCTCGTCGGGGAGCCTTGCCATCTCCTCTCGTAAGCGTCGGCTGCGTTCCTGTCTAAATACGTCTCCCGGTCCCTGCGGGGATGTATGTGTCTGTCGTTTTTCCTTCTCCGCCGCCAGCACCGTCCGTTCGGCAACTCTCCGGCTTCGGAGCCGATCGATCGATCGACTCCGCGTGATCAACACGAGCCAGGTCGAAACCGACGAACGAGACGAGTCGTAGCGCTCCGCCTGGTTCCAGACCTGGAGGAAAACCTCCTGCAGGATCTCCTCGGAATCGGAGGCGTCGCCGAGCACCCGGTGTGCGAGTGCTTGGAGCATCCCCGAGTAGCGGTTGTAGAGGCTCGAGAGGGCGTCGGTCTCACGAGCGACGATCGCCCGCAGCAGCCGGCGATCTTCCTCGGCTGCGACCTTGCGCGCCTTTGCTTTCTGGGACTCGTCGCCGGTCATCAAGGTGCGGAACGAGGCCTAAGATAGCATGCAAGAAATGGCACTCGACCGCGCAGACCCGGCCCTCCGCGTCACCCTCATGCCCAAGGACACCAACGCCCTGGGCACCATTTTCGGCGGCGTCATCCTGTCCTACATCGACCAAGCGGGCGCGGTCGAGGCGTTCAAGTATTGCGCGGGCAAGCTAGTGACCGTTTCGATGCAGGAGGTGACCTTTCACGAGCCGGTCTTCGTGGGCGACCTGGTCAGTTTCTACGCCGAGGTCTACCACCGAGGCAACACCTCGATCGGCGTGAGAGTCATCGTCGAGGCGCAACGCCGCGACTCGCTGCGCGCCGCCCCGATCAAGGTGACCGAGGCGCAGGTGGTCTACGTGCACGTAGGTTCCGACGGCAGGCCGCGGCCGCTTGGCGAATGTGACGACGAGTAGAGAGCCATCGCCGACTAGCGTTCTGTTTCGGCGCGCCCAGGCAGATCAGTCCTAGCCGGCCCCGCGGGCTTCCTCAGCCTCGTCCGCCTCGTAGGGCTCGTAACACTCCCGACACCGAGCCTCGTAGGCGTCCACATCGCCCACCAGCACCTGCTCTTCTCCACCGGAGATGCGCTGGCTGTAGTGGGCGGCGCCGCCGCAGACGATGCAGACAGCGTGCATCTTGTCGACAAACTCGGCCAGGGCGAGGATCGAGGGCATGGGGCCGAACGGCTCGCGTGTGTAGTCCTGGTCGAGCCCGGCGACGATCACGCGCACGCCCGAGTCGGCAAGACCCATCGCCACCTCGACCAGTCCCATGTCGAAGAACTGCGCCTCGTCGATGCCGACAACCTCGACCTCGGCCTCGATGGCTGCGGCCAGTTCGGCACTGCCGTCGACAGTGAGCGCATCCAACTCACGGTTGTCGCGAGTCACCAAGCGCTCGGGTGGGTGACGCGAGTCGGTCAGCGGTTTGAAGACCTGTATCGGCTGGCGGGCGATGACGGCTCGTCGCAGGCGGCGTACGAGCTCCTCGCTCTTGCCCGAAAACATGCCGCCCGAAATGACCTCGATGCGGCCGGCCGGGGGCCGCTGATCCCTTGACTCTCGCATCTGCACGAGCGGCGAGTTTATCCCGATCCGAGGAACGACAGATCGAGTTCCTCGAGCCCTGCGATCGACAGATCCGCCGTCTGCCTCTCGTCACTTCCTAGACCCACGGCAACGCTCCGTAGGCCAGCCGACTGCGCCGCTTTCAAGCTCGCGACGGTGCCCTCGACGGCGACCACCTCGTGCGGATGAATGAGCCGCTCCGGAAGAGGTGGCTGCGTGTTGAGACGAACCATCGCCACGAGATGCCCCGAAGAGCCGGCGACGGTGCTCTCAACGTCTTCCGCCGTCACCAGGACCCGAACGCTGTCTCGCAGGCCTGCCCGCTCGAGCGCTTCGCTGAGCTCCGAGCGAGGCACCCCGGCGACGACGCCCAGGTCCTGGCCTCGGCTAGCGACCTTCCTCACGGCATCCACCGCTCCAGGCACCCACTGGGGCCCCCGATCTCGTAGCTCCAGGCGGTAGGCGGCCTCGGCGCGCGCCATCAGTCGGGTCGGAAGCGCCGGCTCGAACTCGCCGTGCGTCCGGCCGAGAACCGTTCCCAGCCAAGCGTCGTAGGGAGGTCGGAACGGGTCTTCCTCCAGGTTCGGCATCGCGATCCCCTCGCCGAAGAGAACCGCCTTCAGGGCGCGAAACCGAGCGGCCTCGAGGTCGACCAACACCCCCTCGTAGCCGAACAGGACTGTTCGTGGCACGGCTCCATCCTATTGCGTGGAATCAATTGACAGTCGGTCGAGGTTCTGACTATCGTGAGCTAGAGGTTCCAACGAGGAGTGACCGACTGATGAGCGCTGAAAACCAGACCCCCGAGACCAGCCCAGAGATGGCGCCGGCTCCCGAGATGCCGCAACCGGACGCGGCCGCCGGCCCGCTGCGCCTGACGCAGAAGGCCGTGGACATGATCAAGATCACGCGCGAGCAGGAGAAGCTCGACCCGGTCAGCGGTTTGCGGGTCGCCGTCCGAGGAGGCGGCTGCAGCGGATTCGAGTACGCGCTCGACTTCGAACTCGACGCACGCGACAACGACTTCGTGCTCGAGTACGACGACCTGCGCGTCTTCGTCGACGCGGTGAGCGCTCGCTACCTCCAGGGAACCGAGATCGACTACGTCCTCGGCATGACCGGCGCGGGATTCAAGTTCAACAATCCCAAGGCCACCGGCACCTGCGGCTGCGGCTCCTCGTTCGCGGTCTGAGCGGCTAGTCCTCCGCCAAGACGCCTCGATAGAGCATCGCGGCCACAGCTGCGCCCAGAATCGGTCCGACCAGGTAGACCCAGAGGTCGGCGAAGTTTCCTGACGCGATGGCCGGCCCCAGCGTCCGCGCCGGGTTGAGGCTCGCTCCGGTCAGTGGCCCGCCGGCCAGGATTGCGAACACAAGCGTCAGTCCGATGGCCAGACCGGCCATCTGTCCCGCCTTGCCCGAGATGGCCGCGTTCAGGACCGTATTCACGAGGAAGAAGGTCAAGAGCGCCTCGACGAAAAGGCCGACGACGGGGGTAATGGTGATCGAGGTGCCACCGACGGCCAGATCCTTGGCGAGCATCGTGGCCCCGAGCCCCGTCTCGGCACCGCCGAGCACCCAACTCAGCGCGAGCGCGCCAGCGATGCCGCCGAGCAGCTGAAAGACGATGTACGAGAACGCTCGAGGCGCGTCGACTTTGCCGGCCACCCAGACGCCCAGCGTCACCGCCGGGTTGATGTGAGTGCCCGAAATGTGGCCGTACGCGTAGGCGAACCCGACGATCACGAAGCCGTGGGCGAGCGCTACTCCGAGCAACCCACCGATCCCGAGTGCGCCGGCTCCGGCGCCGATGAAGATCAGGGCGAACGTTCCGACAAATTCGGCAACGAGCGCTTTTGACATGCTCTCCTTCATAGGTTCCTCCGAAAGAAAAAAGAGAAAGAAAAATCTAACGGCGTCACGCGACGCCGGTATGGAAGAACGGAAGCTCCGTCACTCGTGCCTCGCCGACGCCATCCACCTCGACCCACCCCTCCGGCTCGGCCGCCTTGCGATGGATGATGGCGAGAGCGATCGGCTGTCCCAGCTCGGGTGAAAGCACGGGGCTGGTCACGACTCCGACCGTCTCGTCCGCGAGACGCACCGCAACTCCGGCCGGCGGCGGCTCGGTCGCCTCGAAGCGGAGGCCACGAAGGTGGCGGTTGACGCCCCCTCGGTAGTGCACGCGGGCGACGATCTCCTGACCCAGGTAGCAACCCTTGGTGTAACTCACGGAGTCTGTCCAGCCGGTCTCCTGGGGGAGCGTCTTGGGATCGAGATCGATGCCCGGGATTGCCCATCCGCCCTCGACCCGCGCCACCTCCATGGCTCCGTGGCCGACGGCGGTGAGTTCCGAGCCCGCCTTGCGGTCGGCGAGATCGGCGAAGAGGCTCTCCGCCGCGTCGCGCTCGACGCGTACGACAAACCCGGGCGCTCCGAGGCGAGGGTGGCTACAGACGTCGACGTGCAGGCCGGCCAGCGTCGCCGGGCCATGATGCCAGCTGTCTCGAGGCAGTTCGACACCGGTGAGCCGCTCCAGGCAGCGACCGGCGGTCGGCCCGGCAATGGCGATGGCCACCAGATCGTCCACCTCACGAATTTCGACCCGGTCGGTGATGACGTACTTTTCGAGATGCTCGCGGACGGTGGTCGCACTCCAAGGCGGCAGTTCGAGGAGAAGCCGATCCTTCGAAACCAGAACGGCCACGTCCGCAAGGATCTTGCCTTTGGGATCGGTGAAGAACCCGTAACAGCCCTCTCCGGCCGGCGTCTCCGCGACGTCGCAGGTGACGAGGCCGTTGAGGAAACGAACGCGATCCTCGCCGATCATCTCGAGGGTCGGTGCCCACGATCGGTCGGAGACACCAGACGAGCGGCGCAACGCTCCGTACTCCTCTTCTGAAGAGCCGTAGTCGATCGGCAGCTCGACGCCCACGGAGGTCTCCTGGAGGCGTCCTCCCAGCCTCTGGTGGAGCTCCGCCAGCGCGACCGCCCCCACCGGGGCGGATTCTTCTTCGGGCACGTCGCGATTGTACTCTGGCCGGTAGACTCGGCCGATGCCGACGACCGAGACGTTCGAGCTGCGCTCGGGCGAGACCCGTCTTCACGGAGAGGTGACGCTCCCAGATCGCGACGGTGCGCGGGCGGTGGTCGTCATCTGCCACGGCTTCAAGGGCTTCATGGAGTGGGGCTTCTTTCCCTACGTCGCGGAGCTGATGGCGCTGCGCGGTCTCGCGGCCGTGCGTTTCAACTTCGGCGGTAGCGGCATGCAGCCCGGCGACGAACTGGTCACCGATACCGCGGCGTTCTCTCGAGCCACCGCCGGTCGCGACCTCGAGGATCTCCAGCGAGTTGTCGAGGCTCTCGATACCGAGATCGCACCGGGACGGATCGACCGAGAGCGCATCGGGGTCCTCGGCCACAGCCGCGGGGGCGGGGTTGCGCTGCTCGCGGCAGCCGCTTCGAAAGAGATCAAGGTGCTCGTCACCTGGGCTGCGGTGAGCACGTTCGACCGAATTGCCGACCGGGACAAGGAGGCCTGGCGGCGCGAGGGCGGTCTGCCGATCGTCAACGCACGCACCGGCCAGACCGTGGCGCTCGACGTCTCGGTGCTCGACGACCTCGAAGCCAACCTCGAACGCTACGACCTGACCGCAGCCGCCCGTCGGCGGTCCTCCCCCTGGCTGATCGTTCACGGCGAGAACGACCCGACCGTGCCGGTCGTCGAGGCCGAGGCGCTCGCGAGCGCGACCGGAGCCAAAGCCGAACTCCTGCTCGTCGAAGGCGCCGACCACACGTTTGGCGCCAAACACCCCTTCGCCGGCCCGACACCGGCGCTCATTCAAGCTCTCAACGCCACCCAGAGCTGGTTTCTGAACTCCCTGCGCTAGGAGACGCCATGATCGTTCGCGAGACCCGAAACGAAGTCGAGATTCTGAGAATCGAGCACGGCAAAGTCAACGCCATCGACGTCGAGCTCCTCGAGGCGATGAGCGAGCAGCTCGACGTGTTGCGCAACTCTCCCCCGAGGGGCGTGGTGCTCACCGGCACCGGCCGCAACTTCTCCGCCGGCCTGGACCTCGTGCGGCTCCTCGGCGAGAACGACGACTATCTCGAGCGTCTCCTGCCCGCGCTCGACCGTGCGCTCAAGGACCTCTTCTCCTTCCCTCGACCGGTCGTCGCGGCCGTCAACGGCCACGCGATCGCCGGCGGCTTCGTGATCGCCTGCGCTTGCGACTATCGGATGGTGGCCGAAGGGCGCGCCAAGTTCGGCATCACCGAACTCCCGGTAGGCGTGCCCTTCCCCCCCGCTCCACTCGAGATGGTCCGCCAGGCGGTCGGCGGCCAGCGGGCCCGCGAGTTCGCCTACAGCGGTCGTCTGTTCCCCGTCGACGAAGCGCTCGCGATCGGTTTTGCCAACGAGCTCGTGCCGAGCGAGGAGCTCGTGGATCGGGCGGTCGCCACCGCCGGTCGCTGGGGAGCGCCACCGACCGTGTCGTTCGAACTGACCAAGCGGCAGATGCAGGAACCGGTGCTCGCCCTCCTGGCTCGCCAGAATGGGCGCTTCGACGACGACATCGCCCGCGTCTGGGGAGACCCCGAGATTCGCGCCGCGATGCAGGCGTTCATCGAGAAGACACTCGGCCGCTAGCCGAGCGCGACGTCGCTCGCCCCCACCCGCCCGGGTGGGCAGCCATACCGCCTCCTGTCGCGGTTCCCTCAGCCCTGGGATCCCCTACAGTTCGAGTATCCACTCACTGCGTTCCGGGACTCTCCTCCGGACCGTTTGCGGCGCCAAAGGAGGCCTCCATGGACGAGCCGCTGAAGCCCGAAGCCGAAGAGATCCCGACAGGGCAGAAGCTCTTCGACAGACCGTTTCTCCTCCTGCTGTTGGGACTCGTCGTGATGTTCGGGTTCTACACGGTCTGGGGGCTGGTCGAGATCCTCAGCCTTCCCGAAGCCCCACTCCCCTGACCGAGAGGAGCACGCTATGAGCTTGCATACCGCGATCGTCCCACCCAAGGGCGTCTGGTGGAAGCCGGCCGCCAAGCAGGAACGAGTGTGGATCATCATCGCCTTTGTCTGGTGCATGTTGCTGTTCGCCATGATGCCCATCTGGCATATCAAGGGCGGCCAGAACCCGTCCGGTATTCGCTCGAGGGTGGACGCGGCGGCCTTCGCCGCGCGAACCCGGCAGTTCATCGACGACTACAGGATCGGCGAGGAGAGCGGCATTCCCGTCGTGAAGCCACCGCCGGGTAGCGACGTCTACCTCCAGGCGTCGATGTGGGCCTGGACGCCGGTGATCCATCTCGAGGAGGGAGCGAGCTACACGCTCCATCTCTCCTCGACCGATATCAACCACGGCTTCAGTCTCTACCCGGCCAACGTCAACTTCCAGATCGTGCCGGGCTACGACTACGGCCTCCGCATCACTCCGAACTCGCCGGGGGAGTACAAGGTGATCTGCAACGAGTTCTGCGGCATCCAGCACCACTTGATGATCGGCAAGATCGTCGTCGAACCTAGCGGCGCCGCCGCCACCGGAGGTGCCCGATGAGCGTCAGCGCCACTGCAGAATCCCTCTTCCGTAGCTGCAAGGTCACCGGCCTCCGAGTCAACCGCGACGCCGAACTGCTGGTCAAGGTAAACGCGGTCGTCGCGGTCGTCTGCTTTCTGATTGGAGTCTGTGCGGCCGTCCTTCTGGCCCTCACCCGCTGGCAGGCGGTTCACCTGCTCGACGCCACCTGGTACTACCGCATCTTGACGGCGCACGGCCTCAACATGCTGATCTTCTTCATCATCTTCTTCGAGATGGCGGTGCTCTATTTTGCCGGACCGATTGCACTCAACGGCCGGCTGCCGGCTCCCAAAGCGGGCTGGCTGGCGTTCGCACTGATGGTCGTCGGGGCGGGGATGGTCGACTGGATGGTCTTCGCCGGCCGGGCAGACGTTCTCTTCACGTCATATGTGCCGCTGCGGGCCGACCCGCTCTACTACCTGGGGATCATCCTCTTCGCGGTCGGTGCGCTGATCGTCTGCGCGCTGTTCTTCGCGGCCCTGGTGGTGAACAAGAGAGAAAAGTCCTACGAAGGCTCGGTGCCGCTGGTCACTTTCGGCGGGCTGGCCGCGGCGATCATCGCCGTCGTCACTCTCCTCCACGGCGCAGCGGTCTACATTCCGACCTGGCTCTGGTCGATGAACCTGATGGAGATGGACGCCCAGGTCTACCGCCTCCTCTGGTGGGGCCTCGGCCACTCCTCTCAACAGATCAACGTCGCCGCGATGGTCGCCGTCTGGTACCTACTCGGCGGACTCACGGTCGGCGCGGTCGTCCTCAACGAGAAGGTCTCCCGCTGGGCGTTTGTGCTCTACGTTGGATTTATCTCGATGGCGTCGGCGCACCACCTGCTCGTGGATCCGGGGATGGGTTCCACCTGGAAGGTCTGGAACACGAGCTACGCCATGTACCTCGCGGTGCTGGCAAGCATGATCCACGGCTTCACGGTGCCGGCAGGGCTCGAGATCGGCCAGCGCATGCGCGGCTTCGTGAAGGGCAAGTTCGAATGGCTCAAGAAGGCACCCTGGAGTGACCCAGGCTTCTCGGGCCTCTTCTTGTCTCTGATCATCTTCGGCTTCCTGGGTGGCGTCACCGGCGTGACCATCGGTACCGAGCAGATCAACATCATCGCCCACAACACGATGCGGATTCCCGGCCACTTCCACACCACCGTGGTCGGCGGCACAGCCCTCGCCTTCATGGCCCTCACCTACTACGTGATTCCCCTCATCTTCCGCAAGAAGGTCGCCTTCTGGAAGCTGGCCAAGTGGCAGCCCTACATCTTCGGCGCCGGCATCACCTTCATGTCGGTCTCGATGACCTTCGCCGGCATCTTCGGAGTGCCGCGTCGGCACTGGGACATCACCTTCGCCAACGCACCGTTCCGCCAGGAGTTTCCGCCGGCCGTCGATCTCTTTATGGCGGGCGTCGGTATCGGCGGCATGCTCGCAGCCATCGGTGGACTCCTCTACGTGCTGATCGCCGTCAAGTCGGTCTTCTTCGGCGAGACCATCAACTTCGACGACCTGAAGGTCGGCATGCGCGGCGTTCCGCAGGGCCTCGTCAGGCTCCCGACTCAGGTCCACGACGGAGCCGACGCACAGGCGATTCATGCCAAGGGAGCACCGGGCACCGTCGTGCTGGTCGGCATCTTCCTTCTGGTCTTCGTGCTGTATTACTTCACCAACTGGAAGCTGCTGTCTCTGGTCTGGAAGATCGGCTAGGGCGGAGGAAGATCCTTCGTGTTCGGACCGCGTTTCGCGCTCGGCGCCTTCATGGCCTGGCTGGTCATCACCTTGGGCTGGTGGGCGCTCGCCTTCGCACCGCTCCCGGCGCCCGACAGCTGGCTCGCGCAGGCTCGGGTGGTCTGTTTCGGGACCCTTCCGAACGGACTTCCCGCCGCCTGGGGTTGGGGCGCTTTGATCATCAGCCCTCTCGCCATGCTCGGGCTGCTCCTCGCCCTTTTAGCCGGCGACCTCCGACGGGCGTTTTCAACGCTCGCGCGGCGCCGACTCGGCCAACTCGCGATTGCGCTGATCGCGGCCGCACCGTCACTCGGCGCCCTCTGGGTCGGCCAGAGGGTTGTCGAAGCGCGAGCGGCCGGCACCGTCTTCGATGCCTCAACGGTTGCCTTGCAGGCGCTTCCCGCGGGGTATCCGGTGGGCAACGAACCCGCCCCCCCGCTCGGCCTCGTCAACCAGACGGGCGAGCGCGTGACGGTGGCCTCGCTTCGCGGCCGGCCGACCCTCGTGACCTTCGCCTTCGGACACTGCCTCACCATCTGCCCGGTGCTCGTCAAAACCGTCCGCGAGGCGGCCCAGGAGCTCGCTCCCCAGCCGCTGGCGGTGGTGGTGGTCAGCATCGACCCATGGCGAGACACTCCCAGTGGCCTCGGTCGACTCCACCGGGCCTGGCAGCTCGAGAGCGTGCCCGACTCACACGTCCTCTCCGGCGCAGTCGAAGAGGTTCTCACCGTGCTCGAAGCCTGGAAGATGCCGATCCAGCGAGACGAGCGGACCGGCGACGTGGCTCACCCCGGCCTCGTCGCCGTGCTCGACGCGGACGGCATTCACGCGTACTCCTTCAGTACGCCACCCGCCGACTGGCTGGTCGAGGCGATCCGACGCTTGGGCGCCCCGGGCGCCGATGTCGCCGGCTAGCGGCCTAGCCGCCCATCACTTCGAGGCGTCCGGAGGTGTCGTCGAGGTAGACCAGTGTCACCCGGTCGGCACGCAGTTCGACCCGCTCGCGAAGCTGGTAGGCGAGCACCTTGTCGAACGCCTGCACCTCCGTGGCGGAGGCTTCCGAGGGCAGCTGCGGCTCGAAGAGCACCTCGAGCGCCTCCGCTCCCGGACCGACCGAGAACTCGCGGTCGAAGTTGTGCGGCCGGTCTCGGCGGAAGCCGCCCGGCTCGACCAACTCGTCCACCAGCTCCCGGCCTGCAAGAGCGACCCGCAGACGATAGTTGACCGGCAGGGAGTCGCAGACCTCGGTCCCGCGCATGTGGACCGGGAGGCTGCTCCGTTCCTCAACGGACAGCTGCCGACAGACCTCGACCTTGCCGTGCACAGTGCGCAGCGCGATGCGGAGCACCGCGTCCTCGCCCGCTTCGCCCCATGGGATCTGGCCGAGAGCTGCGACCATCGCCAAGAGAACGGCGGTGAGAACCCCGCGCAGGGCGAATCGGCCCCACCGAGCGCCGAGGCTAGAGGTAGGCATCTCTGACCTCGCAGTCGCGACCGTCCTCGGACACCGTCACCGCACCCTGCCCCTCGAGGCCCTCCAGGCTGCGACGGAACTCCCGAGCGTGCTCGACCGCCCGTCGCACCTCACCCGGGCCGAACGCGGCGACCCGCACCCGCCGCCGGTCGACTCTGGCTTGCAGCTCCGCCTCGCGATCGTGGTACATCCGTTCTTCAAGCCACTTCGGGCCCTCGCGATAGAGGCAGTCGCGCTCGGGACAACTGATGACCAGAACACCCGCGGCGCCGCCCTGGAGAAGACCTTCGAGCGACGAGGTATGGACGCTGCCCGAACAACCGCTGACGACCACGACGCCCTCACCCGTGAGCTCGGCGATCCGTTGTCCGAGGCTGTAACGGCAGGTCACAACGGCAACCTCTCCATCGAGTGGCGGGAGCCTCTCGACCAGCTCTCGCACTCGCTTCAGCTGCTCGAGTCCGGTTCGGTTCGCCGGGCCGACTCCCATCGGCGCGCAGGACCCCGAGCAGATTCCGCAACTCACGCACATCGCGGAGTCCACGCGGGCGACCGTCTGGGAGAGGCTGGAAGCGACAGCTCGTTCGACCATCGAGATCGCATCGAACGGACAGTCCTCGTAGCAGGTCGAGCACCCCGTGCAGCGCTGCTCGTCGACAAACGACGGGGGTGACTCCGTACGCCTGGGCTTCCACCAGTTCGGAATCGTGAACGCGACTCCCCCGAGCGCAACCCAGAACAGGAGATGACCCCAAGCCGGTAGCACTCCCGCGATGGGGAGCCAGAAGGCGTAGAAGACGTCGAGCGGTACATCCACCGGCCGCGCCAGGAGATCGGCCTCGGGCGGCAGCGGCACCGGCACGATCGCCGCCAGCCCACCGACAATCGCTACGATCCACCAGAACATCTTCTTTGGTGGACCGAGCGAGGGCCTCGCGACGCGTGAGGCGTGAAGCCAGAACATCGCCGCCACGCCGAGCGGCAAGGCCACGTGGAGGAAGAGATTCGTGAAGAAGAAGCCCTTCCCGACCGAGTCCGGACGAACGAACGAGCGGCTGATCGGTTCGGAGAACAGAGGCAGGAGGTCGGCGAGCCGCGCCCCCTCCCAGGCGATCCACTGGCCCTGGACATCCCAGGCCATGACCAGTCCCGTCCAGCCGCAGAAGAAAACGGCACCGAGCAACAGGATGCCGGTACGCCACGCCAGAGCTCGCGGCCCCCAGGTCTTGCCGGCGATCAGCATCTTGAAGGCGTGAACAAACACCGCCAAGACCGCCAGGTCAGAGGCGTAGCGGTGAAGCGACCGCATCCACGAGCCGTGCCAGGTCGAGTCGAGCTGGGCTACCGAGCCGTAAGGGTCTGCGACGCGATAGAAGAGGAAGAGGTAGATGCCGGTGACCAACGTGATCGCAAGGAGCGCGACGGCGATCGGCCCGCTCTTGTAGAGCGGGTTCCACTGGGAGCCGTAGACCCGATTGAACGCCGCCTCGATAGGCCGGAAGAGCGAAGCCAGAATCTCTGCGACTCGCGGTCGGGCGTCCGGCAGATCTACGTCGAGGACGCCCGCCTGAGCCTCACGAGGCTCGACCGTCTCGGCGTTAGTCGACATCCAGAAGGCACTCTACCGCCACCCTCTGGTGCTTCGCCCCACTCAACGGAGTGGGGCGAGCTCTCGAATGCCAACGCCAGTCCGCGAGTACAGGAGGGCGTAGATCAGCGAGAAAACGGGCCCCCCGAGGCAGAAGATCGCCCAAGGGAGGTACTCGAGTGTCGGCACGCCGAGCGTCGTCGCCATGAAGATCCCCGACACCGTCCAGGGGAGGAGCGGGTCGATGATGGTCACCGAGTCCTCGAGCGAACGGGAAAGGTTCTCCGGAGCCAGGCGCCGATCCTCGTAGGCGCGCTGGAACATCCCGCCGACGATCAGCGCCGTCACCCCGCCGTGGCTGGTGAGCGAGACCATGGTGGCGCCGGCGACCATCGTCGCCGCGATCAAGCCGAACACGGACCGCACTCCCGAGAGCAGTGCGCGAAGCACTCGATCCAGCGCGCCCGAGACGTCGAGGCCAGCGGCGAAGAGGAAGGCACTGATCACGACGATCAGCGTGGTCGCCATCGAGAAGAGCCCACCACGCCCGACGAGACGCCGGAAGAGACCACTCGGCTCTCCGTCCAGCCTCGCGGCGACCATGCTCACGTCGAAGCCGCTGACTGCCGCCGCCACCCCCTCCGCGAGAGAAAATCCCTGGGCCGAGAGTCCGACCCCCATCGCCAGCACGGCGGACGCGGCGAGCACCAACGCTGGGGGCTTTTTGAGCGTCACGCCCACCAATACGACCACCACCGGAAGTACCGCCCAGAAGCCAACGTTGAAGGCCACCTCGATCTCGCGCAGCATTCGGTTCGCCCCTTCGGGCACCACGCCGGCGCCGGCAACCCGGGAGCCGCCCGCGAGCGCAAAGACGACGAGCGAAAGAGCAAACGACGGCACCGCCGTGTAGAGCATGTGCCGGATGTGGCGGTAGAGGTCGGCGCCGGCTCCCAGAGCACAGATGTTCGTCGAGTCGGAGAGCGGTGACATCTTGTCCCCGAAGTAGGCGCCCGAGACGACGGCGCCGGCGCTCATCGCCAGCGGCACTTCGAGGGCCGCCGCGGCGCCCATCAACGCGACTCCGAGCGTGCCCGCGGAACCCCACGAAGTTCCGGTACAGATCGACATGACGGCCGTCAGCAGGAAGGTCGTGAGGACGAACATGTCGGGACGGATGAGCTGAATGCCGAGGCTCACCAGGAGGGGAATCGTCCCGGACAGCACCCAGGTGCCGATGAGAAGGCCGATCGCGAGCAGGATCAGAATCACCGGCAAGACCGCCGCAATCTTCTCGCCCGCGGAGCGCTGAAGGTCGTCCCAGCCCGCGCCGTGCCGGCGAGCGAGAAGGCCTGCAACGGTTGCCGCCAGCAACATCGACACGATGAGAACCGGCGTTCCCAGACCGATCGTGAAACCGCTCGCCACGAAGCAGCCGAACAGCACCGCCAGCGGAAGAAGCGCCGCCGTGAGGCCGATCTCAGTGCGGGCGGGTGTGCTCACCCGAGCGCCGCCGTGAGGTCGTCGATCAAGATCTCCGCGTCCTCGAGCCCGATCGAGAGCCGGATCAAACCGAGCGGCATGCCCTGCGCTCGGAGCGAGTCGGCATTGTCACCACGGTTGGGTGAGATCACGATGCTCTCGACCCCGCCCCAGCTGACGCCGATCCGGAAGCGGCGCAGCCGGTCGACGACCGCCGCCACACCCTCGAAGCTCTCGTCGTCGAGCTCGAAGCTGAAGAGCCCCGAGTAGCCGCTGAGCTGCCCGGTCACTCCGCCTGCGGAGAGCGCCGGATGGAACACTCGACGAACGCGCGGGTGCTCCGACAGATACCGCGCCACGGTCAATCCTTCCCGATGATGGCGCCGCATCCGCACGGGTAGGGTGCGCAAGCCGCGATTGAGAAGCCAGGCGTCGTGCGGTCCGATGACTCCGCCGTTCAACAAGAACGCGTCGAAGAAGAGCTGTCGCATCGACTCGGCCGCACCCACCACGGCTCCGGCGACGACATCACTGTGCCCTCCGATGTATTTGGTCGCCGAGTGCACCACGAAGTCGACGCCGAGTTCCAGTGGCTTCTGGAAGAGCGGCGACGCCCAGCTGTTGTCGTGAACTGTCACGATCTCCCGCTCTCTCGCCAGATCGACCGCCGCTTTCAGGTCGAAGGTGCGGAAGAGGAGCGTCCCGGGGCTCTCGAGCCAGATCATTCTGGTCTCGGGTCGGAGCGCTCCCTCGATCGCGCCCGGCTCGAGGTCCAGCAGTAGGTCGTGACGCACGCCGAAGCGCTCGAGCCGCTTCGCGAGTTGGAGCGTCGGGCCGTACGTCTGGTTGACGAACAGCACGTGGTCGCCCGCCGCCAGCTGGCTCGTCAGCACCGCGTTGACCGCCGCCATGCCCGAGGCGAAGCAGCGACAGCTCTCACCCCGCTCGAGCCGAGCGAGCTTGCGCTCGACCTCGAGCACCGTCGGGTTGGTGCCGCGCGAGTAGACCGCCCGCGAGTCCTCGTTGGCGAGCCCGTCCATCAGCTCGCCAAGCGAAGCGTGCGCAAAGAGCGAGGTCTGAACGATCGGTGGCGCCAGCGCGCCCTCGTACGCCCCGACGTCCTCCTCGTGACCGAGGCAAACCAACTCGTCCACGGCATCAATCTTCGGTCTGTCGAGCACAGGCGCGCAGGCTATCGCAACCGGTGCTCACGACCAGTCGAACCGCTCGGACCGTCGCCGACCGGTCTTCTCTGTTCAATTGCTTCGAGGCCACCTCGAAGTCGACGGGCCTGGCCTAGAGTTGTGGTCTCGGAAGAGCGCGGGTTGCGGCGCCAGCCACGTCTCGAGAGTGCTCGCCGACCGTCGCTACCACCGAACGGAAGAGGGTTATAGGATCGCGCCCATGGACATGCACTTCGACGGGACGATCTATCAGAGCTACTCCTCCGAGCTTGCGCGGCGCGTCCGCTACCCGCACCCGCCTTTTCGCATTCTCGACGTTCGCGACGCCAGTGAGTTTGCGTCGGGCCACGTTGCCGGCGCCGTGCGGACCTCGGCGAGTCAGCTCGAGAAGGGACTGCCGGAGGGCACCTCCGCGACGACCGAGTTCTTCATCATCGGCGCCGGACCCGGCGATGAGCGTGTTCGTGCCGCGACGTTGAACCTGCGGGCGAACGGCGCACTGCGGTGCGTCGAGATTTCTGGCGGTATGGTCGAGTGGCGCCAGTCGGGCTACGCCACCGAGGCTGCCTGAGCCAGAGCCTCGATCGCGGCTCGGTTCCGCCCGCCGCTAGCCGTCGAGCGGAGCGATGTCGGGCGTCTGAGCTCGTAGACCGCCAATCGACTCGACCTCCCACGTCGTCGAATCCTGGCGTACGAGCGTGACCTCGAGCCGCCGCAACTCGGCGGTCTCCGGATCGAACTGCCGGCGTACCGGAACCATGCAGCGACAGACCGATCGCCCCGAGTCATCGGGCTCGGCGATCTCGGTCAGGGAGATGCTCTCGAGCAGATCGCGCTCCTCGAGAAGGTTGGCGCGCAACAGATGGCTCAGCGCTTCTGGGATGACGACGTTGCTCACACTACCGCCACTTCGGAGGCTTCTTGGTCTCGAGAAAGGTCGAGATGCCGTGTTTGCAGTCTGGCGTCGCACGCGCCTGGGCGTTGATCTCCGCCGCTCGGGCAAGGGCATCGTCGAGCGGTCGACCGAGGGCGTCGAGTAGCAGTCGTTTCGTCAGTGCGATGGAGCTCGAGCTCGCCCGCTCGAGCACCTCGGCTGCGAGCGCCTCGCCGGCGGTCGCGAGCTCCTCGGCCGCTGCCACCCGGTTAACCATCCCGATCTCGAGCGCTCGCTCGGCGTCGATGAAGTCGGGGTTCAAGAGCAGCTCGCGGATGTCGGCGCCACGCACGCGTAGCGGTAGGAAGGTCGCGACGAGCGCGGCGACGAAGCCGATTCGCACCTCGCTATAGAGGAACTTTGCGTTGTCCGCGGCGATCACGAAGTCGTGCGCGGTCGCCAGGCCGCAGCCGCCCGCGACGCAGGCCCCCTGCACCAAGGCGATCGTCAGGCACTCCTGACGCAGCACCGACTCGAAGAGGCCCCGCAGCTCCTCGGCCTCGCGACGGTTCTCGCCCTCGCCGGCGTCGAGCAGACTCTCGAGATGCGCCAGGTCGGCGCCCGCCGAGAAGTGCTTGCCCTCACCCGAGAGGATCAGCGCACGAATCCCCTCCTCGAGAAGCGAACGCCGATAGAGCTCCGTGAGCTCTCGTACGGCGACCGGCGAGAGCGCGTTTGCGCGCGCCGGATCGTTCAGGGTAACCCAGAGGAGGTCGCCGTCTCGGCGGAGCTCGAGAACGGAGGGCGCCTCGGCGGACTCGGAGCTCACTCGATCAGAGCCTGATGTCCAGGCGGCGCGTGACTTCCTTCACCAGATCGTCGAACTTCCGATGCGCCTGGCGAGGAATGTCGGTGACGGCGATCTGCCCACCGTCGATCAACTTCGAGAGCAGCGTCGCGACGACGACACCAAATCCGAAGGCGATCATGCTGCCGCCGAAGGCGAGGAACTCGCCGTAACCGTAGGTCGGAATCGACAGCACCGAGATGAGCCACGAGATCGCCACGAAGGTGATCGGAACCGCCACCATGGTCGCCATCAGTGAAACCGGAGGACCTTCCGGCTCCTCGACCGGGGCGACCGATTTCTCGACCGGCTCCGGTGTCGGCTTGGGAGCCCGCATCTCGGCGGTCAGCCATCCCGGCGGAGCGCCGGCATGGAGCGACAGACGATTCGCAAGCAGTTTGCTCGGAGGCAGTGGATCTCCCGCCAGCTCGGTCATTTGAACCAGCAGTCGGCCGGCCTCGAGCAGTGGCAGTGGATCGACCCCCGTCTCTACGCCCATGCCCTGGAAGAGCGCGACGAGCTCTTCCGTCGCGATATTGCCCACGGAGGCTTTGACGGCCTTGCTGCCGCCGACGCCACCGATCGAACTGTCGAACGTACGAACGCCCAGCTGGTAGGACGCCAGCGCGTTAGCGATGCCCTGGCCCCAACGGTCGTGCAGGTGGACGCCGAGCGCCTCCAGACCGACCGCGGGTGCCAGTGGAGCGACGATGCGCTCGATGTCGTTGGGCGTCGAGCGACCGTCGGTGTCGGAGAGGATGATTCGCGAGCAGCCCATTGCCAGCAGCGCCTCGGTGTCGCGCAGTACCACCTCGGGATCCATCGGCTCGCCGCCTTCGACGTCGCGGAAGGCGTAGGAGAGGTAGCCGCGCAGCCGAAAACCGTCGGCAGCTGCCGCTTCGGCAACCTCGCGCGCCGAGTCGAAGGCACGCTCCTTGGTCATCTTGGTGTTCGACTGGGAGTAGGCCTCCGAGGCCGACACGAACAGGGCCACCGTGTTGACCTTCTCGTGATCGTGCTGCTCGAGCTCGCGGTAGTAGCGGATGTTCGGAACCAGCACCGCCACCTCGGTATCGAGGTGCGGCATAGCCCGCAGAATCTCCGGGGTGTCCTCCATCGCCGGGATGAACCGGGGGCTCACGAAGGAGCCAACCTCGAGGTACGGCAGCCCGGCGCGATAGAGCGCATCGAGCATCTGCAGACGCATCTCGAGCCCGACCACGCGGTCTCGATTGACGATCTGCATGCCGTCGCGAAGCGTGACGTCACAGATTCTGACTTCAGGTGTGGTGGTCACGTCAGGTCTCTTCATCAGCTCGAATGGGAGGGCTTAGATCGCCTAATGATCTCATTCCAGGCGACTTGCGGTCAAGGAAATAGGCTTTTCTGCATGCTTCCGTCCCTACCTTCTAGAACGGTGCAACGAGCCCACACATTCCACCGTAACCGGCCTAACGGCAACAGTTGGAACGTCGACCGCAACCGGGCAGAGCGCTCAGGTCTGCAGTACGCCGGTCCGAAAATCGGGGCGATCGGGGTTGCGAGCCGCGCACTCGAGCGACTGCGCCACGACGGAGCGCGTCTCCGCCGGATCGATAATCGCATCGACCCAGAGCCGCGCCGCCGCGTATCGCGGGTCCATCGCAGCCTCGTAACGAGCGCGAATCCTCGACAGCAGCTCGTTCTTCTCCTCGTCGCTGACCTCCCGATTCCGTAGGCGAATCGAGAGCAGCGTCTTGGACGCCTGGTCGGCCCCCATGACCGAGATCGAGGCCGACGGCCAGGCGTACAGAAAGCGGGCGCCGTAGGCCTTGCCACACATCGCATAGTTGCCGGCACCGTAGGAGTTGCCGACGAAGACCGTGATCTTCGGCACCACCGAGTTGGCCACGGCGTTCACCATCTTTGCGCCGTCTTTGATGATGCCGGCCCGTTCTGACCGTGTACCGACCATGAAACCGGTGACGTCTTGCAGGAAGAGCAGGGGAATGCCCTTCTGGTTGCACAGCTCGACGAAGCGTGCACCCTTGTCGGCGGAGTCCGAATAGATGACACCGCCGATCTGAAGCTCCTTATCGCCGTCGCCGGTTCCGGTCTTGCGTTGCACGACCGAACGCTGGTTGGCAACCACGCCAACCGCCCAGCCTTCCACCCAGCCCGTACCGCAGACCAGCGACTGACCGTAGGTCGCCTTGAACTCGTCGAACTCACCTCCGTCGAGGAGGTGAGCGAGCAGATCGCGGGTCTCGTACGGCCGGGTGCGGTCCGCCGGCATCACCCCCGCGACCCGCTCGGCAGGACGCGCCGGCGACTGCGGCTCTCGCCGCGCGAAGCCGGCGCTCTGCGGCGCCTCGATCTGCTCGAACTGGCTGCGAATCTTGGCGAGACACGAGGCGTCGTCGGGATGCCGATGGTCGACCACCCCCGAAACGTCGCTCTGGGCCAACGCTCCACCCAGCTCTTCCACGGGGACCTGCTCACCAATCGCCGCGCGAACGAGCGCCGGTCCAGCCAGGAAGATCGACCCCGTGCCCTCGACGATGTGAGACTCGTCGCTCATGATCGGCAGGTAGGCGCCTCCGGCTACGCAGGGCCCCATGATCGCCGCCATCTGGAAGATGCCCTCGGCCGAGAGTCGAGCGTTGTTGTAAAACGCGCGACCGAAGTGCTCCTTGTCGGGAAAGATCTCGTCCTGCATCGGCAGGAAGACGCCCGCCGAGTCGACCAGGTAGACGATCGGCAGCCGGTTCTCGAGCGCAATCTCCTGCGCTCGCAGCACCTTCTTGCAGGTCAGAGGGAACCAGGCGCCGGCCTTGACGGTCGCGTCGTTCGACACCACGACAACCTCACGGCCGTGAATCCGGCCGACGCCGATGACGACACCGGCCGACGGCGCACCGCCGTACTCCTCATAGAAGCCGTACGCGGCCCACAGACCCAGCTCGAGAAAGGGAGCGTCTGCATCGCACAGCGCCTCGACGCGCTCTCGAGCGCTCATCTTGCCTTTGGCGGCCTGCTTCGCGCGGGCGCGCTCTCCTCCACCAGCGAGCAGAACTTCCTCTTCAGAACGGAGCTTCTCAAGCTCGGTGTTCCAGTGTGCGAGTCGTTCGAGGAACCGCTGGTCTTCCGTCTTTCCGCTCTCTAGAACCGCCATCAAGGGCCTCCGCGCGCGAGCGTGATTATACGTAGCCCGAGGCCGGATGAGCGGATCGAAGCGGGGTATTCTCTGCTGCATGGAGGTACGAATTCTCGCGTTCGCGTCGGCAGCCGAAGCGATGGGTCGCACGGAGAGCTCGCTCAGCGTGGCCGAGGGCACGACCGTGGCGATGCTGCGACGCGAGCTCGAAGGTCGGCACCCCGAGCTGGGAGCGCTCTGGGAGCGCTTGGCAGTGGCGGTGAACGGCGAGATCGCGGACTCCAATCAGTTGCTCACCGAGGGGTGTGAGGTCGCGCTGTTGCCCCCCGTCTCGGGCGGCTCGAGTCGGGCGTCCTTGGTCGACGGCGAGCTCGATCTCGACAGCCTCGAGCGCGAGATGCACGATCCCGGAGCGGGTGCCCTGCTGGTGTTTGTCGGCCGCCCACGCAACCGGACGGGCGACCGCGAGGTGCTCCGGCTGGTCTACCAGGCGTACGAGTCGATGGCCGTGGCGGCGCTCGACAAGATCGCAGGCGATCTCGAGAGTGCAACCGTGGGCCTACGCGTGCGGATCGTCCATCGGCTGGGTGAAGTCGAGATCGGTCGACCGAGCGTCGCGATCGCGGTCTCGTCACCCCATCGCGACGCCTCGTATCAGGCGAGCCGCGAAGCGCTCGAGCGACTCAAGCGAGAGGTACCGATCTGGAAGCAGGAGGTCTACGCTGACGGAGAGGCGACCTGGCGAGAGGTCGAGCCGCTCGCAACGCCGGTCGAGTTCAATTCGTAGACGCCGTCGGATCGTGGAAGCGGATCTTGATCCAGCGATGAAAGCGCTCGTCGAGTAGCGACCAGTCGGCTCCCAGTCGTCGCCTCAGCTCCTCGCCCTCCACCGAACCGCCGCTCGCGACGCCGACGAGGAAGCTTCGGAAGCTCACCGCCGTCGTCGGGTCCGAGAGCAGGTGACGAATCCAGAACGAGGCCTGCCCATAGTTCTGTTGACTTTCGCCGGAGCGCACGAACTCGCTCCAGTCGAGAGCCACGAGATGCTCGAGGGGCCGAACGTCTTCTCGATCCAGCGCCCGACGGAGCTCGACCGCGGAGGCGAGCGCGCCCCGCCACTCCCACCGCCCGGCGGTCTGGAGTGAGACGCCGCCGATGCGACCGGTTTCGATCGAGCCGTCGGGGGCGATCTCCGACTGCGCCAGGTCGTCGGCAAGCCCCTCCTCCAGCCACGGCGGAAGCGCCGGGCCCAGGGCTCGCCGATTGAGCAGGTGCGCGATCTCGTGAACCAACGTCGCGCCCAACTGTTCCGGCAGGCGCCCTTCCAGATCGACCGCCACCACACCCCCTCCGGTAACGCCTGCGGCCCGAATGTCGTGAGTGATGTTCTCGCTCTTCTGGTACTCGGCAAAGTCGGCGTGGCGATCGAAGAAGACGATGGCTCCATCCGCCACGCCGATCGGCGTCACGGTGTAGCGCGTCCGATAGACCTCTTCGAGCGAGCCGACCAGGCGCTCGAAGTAAGCCAGCCGCCGCGAGTCGAGTCCGCTGTAGTAGACCTCGTAAGGGCCCAAGGTTCCCTGCCGAACGCTCGGTAGAAGTTCGTGAACAAACGCGATTCGACCGGCGTCGGGCGCCCGGGCCTGGAGCGGGCCCGGAGGGGTGGGGTCGTTGCCCAGGGGCGGCGTCGTCGACTCCTCGTGAGCCTCGACGTGCACCCAGCCAGGCTGCCCTCGGTAGAGCACCTGAAACCAGTCGCCACGCCGGTCGAGGATACGGAGATTGGCGATGCCACCCGTGCGCGCCACCTCGGCCGCATCGGCTACCGGCTCCTCCAACACTGCAGTTCCCTCGCCTACCCAGACGATCGGGCGCGCGCCGAGGGTGCTGTCCGGATCGACGCGAACGCCACCCTCGATCGGCCGACCGTGGCCGTCGAGGTAGACGATCTCGGCCTCACCGTCGCTGAACTCCGCGGGCACAGGCGGCACGTACGCACTGCGGAAGGCCCTCGCGACCCCACCGATCAGCGGCCACTCGGTCGCCCGCTCGACGAGGGTTGCCTCCGGATTCTGGGTGAGCCAAGCACCGAAGAGCAGCAGGCCAAGCAGCAACGAGACGAGGATCTTGGAGCCGAGTCCACGCACGATTCGTCCCTGAGTCTACGGCCGCCGCACTCCCCGAGACCTATACTCCGCTCACGAACCCATTCGGAGCTGCAATCGTGCGACGAAGACCCTGGTCCCTGGCCATCCTCTGCCTCTCGGTCGCGGCGTGCGATCAGCCGAGCTCGCCGCCTGCGCCCGCCGCACCAGCGACCCCACTGCACGGAAGTCTCGAACACGGACCGTTTGAGGTCGGCTTCTCCAAGGAGAGAATTCAGCTCGCCCCGAAGTCCGGTGCACCGAGCGCTCTCGATCTCTACCTCTGGTACCCGGCCGGCGACACCGCGAACACCGAGCCGCTCACCCTCTCCGACTACTACACCGTCCAGGAGGAGAGCGAACCCTCCGGGGCGGAGATCGAGAGCTGGCTCTTCGAAGACATGACATCACCGCCCGGTGTCGAGCCGGGTGAGCTGAACACCATACTGGCGGCTCGCATGTGGGCTCACCGCAATCTCGAGCCGGCATCGCAGAGGCACCCGTTGGTTCTCTGGAGCTACCGTGGTGGCATTCCCACGATGCAGTCGGTACTCACCGAGTACCTAGCCAGTCATGGCTACGTCGTCGCCTTCTCCTGGCCGGTCGACAACGCCCCGCCGCTGCCCTGGCAGGGCGACAGCACCGCCGAGGAGAGAGCCCGGTCGCTGGACCTGCAGATCGACCTGTTGGAGTCGGCCCTCGACTCCCTCGCAGAGCGCGGCGGGGTCAGCGCCGACCGAACCGCGGTTCTCGCGTGGAGCTATGGCGGGGAGTCGGCAACCGGGCTTCAGATGCGCCGTCAGGAGATCCGACTCGTCCTCGGGATCGACGCGACGCTGGTCAGCGGCGGGGTCTTCCAGACCGCCGAAGAGCTCGAATCGATCGACCGAAGCTCACTCAACGTCCCCTACGCCCTCCTGAGGAACGGTCGGCCGAGACTCGACGCCGAGAGCTCGCCCGAACCACCGCTTCTCGCCGAGATTCCGGGCGGCTCCTGGTATCTCCGCTTCCCGGCGCTCTCGCACGGGAACTTCAACGTGCCGGGAGGCATGATCCCGGGTGTCCTCGGTCTCACCGAGGTCTCTGAATGGGCGGTCGGCGGCGAGGCGGCCCGGCTCGGCTACGAGTCGATCTGCCGACACGTCCTCGGGTTACTCGAAGGCAATGAGCCGCTCACGCCGGCGCCCGGCGTGCCGGAAGGCTTTGTCGAAGTGGTTCGGCACCAGCCGCACGGCTGAGCCCCGGCCAACCTCAGTACCGCGGTACCGTCGGGTCGACCTCGACGCTCCAGGCGTCGATGCCGCCGCCCAGGTGGCGGACGTTTTCGAAGCCCTGCTGACGCAGGAAGTCGAGGGCCATCTTGGAGCGCAGGCCGCTGTGGCAGTAGGCGACGATCTCGGCGCTTCGATCGAGTTCGCTGACTCGCTGCACCAGTTCTTGGATGGGAATCAGCGTCGAGCCCTCGATCGCTCCGATCGAGCGCTCCATTGGTGTTCGCACGTCGAGCACGAGAATCTCGCGCCCCTGATCGAGCAGCGCTTTGAGCTCGGTCGGGGTCAGCTCGTCGGCATTTGGCATCGGCTCCTCCTCGGCGGGCGTGAGGCCGCAGAACGCTTCATAGTCGATGAGCTCGGTGACCGTCGGCTGCTCGGAGCAGACCGGGCAGTCCGGACTCTTCTTGAGCTTGAGCTCACGGAACTTGAACCCCATCGCGTCGAACAGCACCAGGCGACCGATGAGCGGATCGCCGGCGCCGAGGATCAGCTTGATCGCCTCGTTCGCCTGGAGTGAGCCGATGATCCCCGGCAGCACTCCCAGGACGCCTCCCTCTGCGCAAGACGGAACCGAGCCCGGCGGAGGCGGCTCGGGGAAGAGGCAGCGGTAGCACGGGCCGCGCGCGCCCCAGAAGATCGAGACCTGACCTTCGAAGCGGAAGATCGAGCCGTAGACGTTGGGCTTGCCCGACAGCACACAGGCGTCGTTGACCAGGTAGCGGGTCGGGAAGTTGTCGGTGCCGTCGACGATCAGGTCGTAGTCTGCGAAGAGCTCGAGCGCGTTCGACGACTCGAGCCGCTCGGCGTGAGGCACCAGCCGAATGTGGGGGTTGATCTCGCGCAGCCGCTCGATCGCGGCCTCGAGCTTGGGCCGACCGACGTCCGACTGGCCGTAGAGAACTTGTCGCTGAAGATTCGACTCGTCGACGGTGTCGAACTCGACCAGGCCCAGGGTACCGACCCCGGCCGCAGCCAGATAGAGCCCCAGCGGTGATCCGAGCCCGCCCGCGCCGACGAGCAGCACCCGCGCCGCCTTGAGCTTCTCCTGCCCCTCGCGGCCGACCTCCGGCATGATGAGGTGGCGCGCGTAGCGGCGCAGCTCCTCCGGGCTCAGATCGATGCCGGTGGCGACGGTGGGATCGACGGTCTCGGCGCTCACGCGACGTACTCTATCCGCTCCTCGGCGAACGTCCCGGTCTTTCGATCGAGCCGCCAGCTACGAAGCTCCGAGGCGGTCTCGTCACAAACCGAGAGGATCAGGTAGCTGATCTCGGGCCAGGCTGCTGCGAGGTCGTCGCGACTCGGAATCGCCGCCTGGTGCGGATGTGAATGGAAGGTGCCGACGATCTCGAGCCCGGCCGCCCGTGCATCCTTCTGCGCCTTCAAGAGCTCCTCCGGCGCGATCGTGAACGCACGCCTTCGATTGCCGGTTGCGACATTCTCGGCGAGCCGAAGCTCGAGCACGATCGTGCCTCCCTCTCGAGACCACCGACCGATCAGCAGGCCGCACGCCTCGTGCGGGTAGCGCTCGAGCGCATCGGCCTCCAACCGCTCACAGATCGACCGGGGCAGACGCAGCGACGTCACCTCGACCTAGAAGGGGACGCCGCGGGCGAAGGCGATCAGCAGCGAGGCGACCGTGGCTGCGATTGCTGCGAGCGCCGCGTAGACATGGTCCGGCCGCTCCGCGGTGAGGGGGTTGAACCAGTGGGCGAGTCCGTAGCCGGCGACGAAGCCGCCCAGGTGAGCCCAGTTGTCGACCCCCGGGAAGATCAGCCCGAAGACGAAGAGGAAGATCGCCCAGATCCACGCCTGGCGACCGAGAGGTGCGGCCACACCACGCCGCCCCGCGTAGACCACCGCTCCGAGGAGCCCGAAGACCGCGGCCGACGCACCAACCGTGAGCGGCGCGCGCCCCATGAGCATGGAGAGGAGCCCGGTCAGAACGTTGCCGCGGGTGGCGAGCAGGAACGCTCCCATCGTCGACGAGAGCGCGAACCCGCCCACGGACGCCAGAATGTAGATGAGCATCGTCCGGCCGGGTCCGAAGATCACACTGGTCGCGGGCGCCAACTGTCGCACCCACATCATGTTGAACAGAATGTGGATCAGACTTCCGTGGAGCCATCCCGCAGAAAGCAGGGTCGACCACCGTCCCCACTCGACCACCGGCACGGCACCGGCAGCTCCGAGTCGTATGAGGCTCTCGGGCGAGGGCGACAGAAACCCCAGGTCGGGCGTCCAGTTGACGCCACGCGGGTAGAGCACAACGCTCAGAAGATAGAGCGACGCGCAGCCGAAGATCACGATCTGACTGACGCCCAGATCGGCGCCGAGGCGACGCAGTGCCGATGCGAAGCCCCACATTCCCGGGTTGCTCCGCCCGCAATGCCAGCACTCCTCTTCGCTGACGCCCACCAGCTTGCCGCAGGAGGGGCACACCACCGAACCGGTCGTCTGTCGCTTGAACATCAGTCGGTCGCAGCCTCGTCTTCGTCGGAGCCCTCGAGCGCCTGGACGATCTGCGTGACCTCGAGGTCGGCCTTGCGGATCTTGGCGCGACAGAGCTCGATCAGCTGCGTCGCCTCTTGAAGGCGCTCGCCCAACTCATCGATGTCGACCTCCTCCTCCTCGATCCGGCGCAGAATGCCTTCGAGGCGCTCCATCGCCTTGCCGAACCGGAGCTCTTCCGGTTTGTCGCTACTCATCGGTCCTCCACTCGGCTGATCAACTCGCCGTCGCTCATCGTTGTCGTAATCCGCTCGCCCGCTCGCACGCTCCCAGCCGACCTCACGAGGCGGCCGCTCGCGTCGCGGGTCATTGTAAAGCCCCGTTCCAGGGTCCGCTTCGGGGACAGCTGCTTACACAGCCGACCCCAACCGTCGAGAGCAACGCTCGACTCTCGCAGCCGGGCGCGGGCCAGAGCCGCGATGCGCCCACCGAGCCGGGTCGGCGCCGAGCGGTTCGTGGCGAGCAGGCGAGGTGCTGAACGGCCCAGCCGACGGCGGATCCTCTCGGCAGCGGCACTCGCGCCTGCCAGCCGGTGCCGAGTCGAGCGCGATAGTCCGTCGGCGATCCTGGCGAGGCGCTGCCTCGCAGCGGTCACCCGGAAGGCGGCCAGACGCGGCGCACGCTCCGCGCGCCGTAGCTCCGAGGCGGCGAGTTCCAGTCGTCGTCGGGCCGTTCGCGAGATCCCCCGCCGCACACTCTCCAGCTCGCCATCAGCCCGTGCCACCCGCTGCACGAGCGACTCGGCGACCTGGGTCGGCGTCTTGAGGGACGTGTGAGCGACGATGTCGGCGACCGCTTCGTCGATCTCGTGGCCCAACCCGGTGAGCACCGGCAGCTTCGACTGTGCGATCGCCTCGGCGAGCGGTCGACTGTCGAAGACCGCCAGATCCGACTTCGACCCGCCGCCGCGGATCATGACCGCACAGTCCACGGGAGCGCGCTGGGCCGTCCGCAGTGCCGAGATCAGCTCTCGCTCCGCGGCCATCCCCTGCACCGAAGCGTGCACGAAGACCACCCGAAAACCGTAGATGCTCTCGGCGAGCGTCGCCAGGAAGTCGTGATAGGCGGCGCTCCCCTCGGATGTGATCAGGGCGAGCCGTAGCGGCACCTGTGGCAGGCGGCGCTCGCGGTTCCGATCGAGAAGTCCGGCGGCAGCGAGCTTCTCGAGGGTCTCCCGTCGACGAGCGGCGAGCTTGCCCTCGCCGAACTCGGCATCCACCTCGCGCACCACCAGCTGGAGTCTGCCGAACGGCGGGTAGAAGTCGAGGTTCGAACGGCAGCGCATCTGCTGCCCTTCGACGATCTCGAGCCCGCTTCGGGACAGGATCCGCTGTACCCGCTGGAGGTCTTTGCGCCAGATAACGGCCTCGAGCCGCCCGACAATCTGGTCGCCGTCGCCCTTCTCCACCAGCTCGAAATAGAGGTGCCCGCTCCGGTGCTTCCGGATGCGCTGCACCTCCCCCGCCACCCAGAGCGAGAAGTACGCCTGGTTGACGAGGTCGCGCACCTCCTCGCAGAGGCGTGCGACCGAGTAGGTCTCGGCGAAGAGCGGGGCCTGGCTCAGCGGACCGCCAGCTCTAGTGGAAGCCGACCAGCTCTTCCGACGACTCGAGCGGAATCGCCTGCGCCCACCCGAGTGCGTTGCGGTCGCCGAGCGTCAGCTTGTCGAGAAACGCCTCGGCGTCGTCGCGGTGGTGGAAGAGCCGCCAGATGAAGGTGTGGCCCGCCGGCGCCGTGAAGTAGGTGTAGTGCCGAATGCTGTCGCTCAGGTCGAAGCCGAGGTCGGTCTCGCCGTTGATGCCAACGCAGGCTGCCGCGATCCCCTTGTAGGCCAGAGTGAGCGCCTTGACCGCGTCTTCGTAGTCGCCGAGCTCCTCTTTGGAGAGCGGCGTGTGGTAGATCGAGATCCGGCTCGGGTCCTCTTCGGCGAGCAGGTTGTAGGGGACATCGTGGCGATCCATCGCCTCACGCGTCTCGGCGGTCATCACGAAGACGTCCTCGCTGCCCTCGACCTTGTAGGTGACCGCGAAGACGTCGTCGTCGATGTCGGTGAACGCCTCGGCGAGCATGCTCTCGTCTTCGATCGTGAAGTAGAAAAGACTGTTCAGGTGCCTTCTGGGTGACATGGTAGGGGGACTCCCGCTTGGAGCTCGAAGGAGGCCGAGAAGACGGCCTCGAAAGGTTTCTGCGCTGGGGCCGCGGCTCGGACCCAGTGAGCGCCTGGACGGGCATGATACCGCACGTGTCCAGGGTCTGTACCTCTGGCGCCGTCATCGGTCGAGGCGCCGGCACCCTGGCCGAAGCGTCCCTCGGGACTCGCGGCACGCCATCGCTGCTCGGGCCGAGCTACCGCAGCCTGCACACGCTGCTGGGAGCCACTCTTCGCTGCTTCCCACCCACCACGATGGTGGCCATCGACCGGCGGCTTTTGCAGTCTCAGCTGGGGAGCCGGCGGCCGAGCCAGTTCATCGTCAGACCAACCGCCATCGCAAACGGGCCTTCCCAAAAGAGCCAGGCCGCCGGCAGCCCGGAGCTCCAATCGATCCACAAGAGAGCCACGCCCAGGCAGAACATGGCCCCGCCCATATAGACGACCACCTTCCGGTAGTAGACGACATCGAACGAGATCGTCCAGTAGAGGCCGCCGATCATTGCGTAGAACGCCGAGGTCGAGCGGGCGAGGTACCAGACGATCGGCACGTCGGGCATCTCGCCGAGCCCGAGTGACGCGTGGATCGAGTTCATCCACGCGGAGGGCACAAAGACGAAGAAGGCCGCCGACAGAGACGTGGTTCCAAAGAACCGCAGTAGCCAGACGACGCACCTTTCGGCCGACACGCCCGCTACGCCTTCCGTCGGTTGTAACCGCTCTCACCGTACGGTTCGAGCTGCTCGAGCCAGAGCTCCAACATCGCCTCGAGATCGCGGCTTGGATCGGCGCCCGGCGCTTCGGGAGGCTCTAGTTCCTCCAGCACTTCGAACGCGAACCCATCACTCCCGAGCTCGTTCCAGTCGGCCTGAAGCTCTCGACTCAGCCGATAGGCGCCCATGCCGAGCTGGGCCTTGAGCCGGTTGAAGCTCGCCGGCAGGTTGACGCTCGAGCCGACCAGCACCCGCCCACTCTTCACGTTGCGCAGCTGGAAGACTCCCATCGGCTGATGAGACTCCTTGTACTGCCGTTTGAGTTCCCGTCGATCGGTCGCCGGCGCCGTCATGCGGCGCAGAGTATCAGCGCCTACTCGGCGGTCGCCGCCAGATAGGCGTCGAGCTGCGCCTTCTCGTTTGCGGTCAGCTGGCCGAGGTCGAGTTCCATCTCTTCGCCGGCCTCGGCCATCGGCAGCCTCGGGTTCGAGAGGGCGGTGTCGAGACCGTCGCAGTTGGCTCCGAAGGCGAAGCGGGTCAGGCTCTCGCACATCGAGACGATCTGGGTGCCGAGCCGACTCCGCACCTGAATGGACATCTCCTTGGGCGGCTCGACGATGGTGATCAGGTAGTCCTCTTCGCGGCTCTCGATCTTGATGCGCGACCGGATCGTCTTCTCCTGGTTGACGACCGTCACCTCGTCCTGAAGAACGGCGGCAGTGAACCCGGCCATCAAGATCTCGGCCTCGACGTCAGCGGCACCCTCGAAGTGCACCCAGAAGGTGGCGTCGTGCTCTCCCTCACCTGCGGGTTCGAGTTCGAGGCGGTTGCCGAAGATCTCGAAATGGCTGTTCTTCGTGGTCGGGCGCACGGTGACCGGGCCGTTTTCGATCTCGGAGGCGTCGCCACCGAGCTCGCTGTGGGTACCGTTGAACCTCTCGAAGACAAACGTCGTCCCCTGCTGCGGGTCGTCGGCCGCCACCAGCACCAGGCCGAGTGGCAGCAGGAGGAAGAGCGTCCGGAGTCGTTTCATCTCTACCTGGATTCTAGCGCCCGCCGTGCGAGCGGCTGTGCGACCTACGGATAGTAGCCGGCGACTGTGCGAGCCTTCCGGCTCCCTTTGACCTTGACCTCGACCGTGCGGAACTCGCCGGCGGTCCCTGGAGGTGCGTCGGAGTTGTACGCCAGGAGGTACTGGCTCCGCAGCTCTCGTTCGATCTCGGAGTAGACCCCGGCGAGTTCCCGCGCAGTCTCGACGAAGAAGGTGCGACCACCGGTCTCCTTGGCCAGGCTACGCAGCTTGCCGCGCACCTCGTTCTGGAACTTCCCGACGTCGAGGCCGATGGTGTAGATGACGACACCGCTGCGACGCGCGAACTCGAGCGCGTCGCGGAAAGGGTAGAAACTCGCCGAGTCGTTACCGTCGGAGAGCAGAATCAGCGCCTTGCGGCCTTTCAAGCCACGGAAATAGTAGAGGCTGCTGACGACCGCGTCGTGGAGCGCCGTCCAGCCGACCGAGCGGAGCTCGCCGAGCGCGGCCTCGACCGCTCCGACGTCGTCGGTCGGCGGAATCAGGAGGATCGGTTCCTTGGCGAAGCCGACGGCAAACGCCTTGTCGCGGGGGGTGATCACCTTGTTGAGAAATCCGACGGCGGCCCGTTGTGCCTCCGGCAAGAGGGTCGCCATCGAGCCGGAGGTGTCGATCGTGATGCCCACCGCCAGAGGCAGGTCCTCGACCAGTTCGAACTTGGCGAGCCGCTGCGGCCGCCCGTCCTCGAGCACGGTGAAGTCGGCCTGCTCCAGCCCACCTACCGGACGCCGGTCGTTGTCGAGCACCGTCGTCAGAAGCTCGACGAAGTTGACCTCGACCTCTTCTAGGTACTGCGGCGAGTTGATGAAGTGAACATCCTCCGACTGGCTGCCGTCGTCGAGGGTCGCGGTCACGGCGAGATAAGAGGTTTCGCCGTCGGTGGGCACGTCGAATTCAACGCTCCACGGCGCCTGCTGGAGCTCTTGCATGAGGTCGTCATTGAGCCGGAACGCAACCTCTTCGATCCGGCGCTCTTCGGGAATTACGATCTCGGCGCGCACGGTCGCCGTGCCACTGATCTGCACCCCGACCCGCGGCTCGACGATACGTACCCTAAATGAGCCACGTGGCTGATTGATCGAGACCTCGTCACTGGCAACCAACTCGCCGGAGGCGTCGTAGCCCTCGGCTCGAATCATCTGCTCGCGAGGGAACTTAGCCAGCCGCACCTCGGCCGTGAAGGGCGGCGTGCCGCGGGTCAGCTGCTCGTCTCCGTCGACGAAGAAGACCACCTTCTGAATGCGCTCACCCGTGACCAGGACGTCCGCCCGCCAGAGACCCAGGACCAGGTCGGTCTGCGGCGGTACGAGCAGCAGACTGTCTTCGCCCGCGATGCGCCCGAGCGCCAGCTCCTCACCCATCGCCACCATTACCTCGTCGGGCACCGGCTGCACGGTGACGCCCTCGGGAGTGTCGGGCACGGTGAAGCTTCGGCTGGCGTAGAGGCGCCCCTCTCCGAGTTCGTCCTCGAGTTTGAAACGCAAGACGAACTCGCGACCAGGCCTCAGCGCACGGTCGAACGAGAGGGCCAGCGCCACGTCTTCGCCGGGGGGCGGCAGCTTGAAGCGAATCCGAAAGTCTTCGAAAACCTGCCGATCCTGCTCGA
This sequence comes from Candidatus Multivoradales bacterium, assembly GCA_965212505.1. Classification (GTDB taxonomy): domain Bacteria; phylum Acidobacteriota; class Thermoanaerobaculia; order Multivoradales; family JAHEKO01; genus JAHEKO01. The sequence goes on along the minus strand of OZ243123.1, from coordinate 523,658 downwards.
CCAGACCGGTGACGATCAGGCGATGTTCCGTGCGCTCCTCTTCGGTGAACGTCGCGAGGTCGACACCGGGCGGCAGGGTGATCATCACCCTCGTCACCATTCGCTGCCGGCGCTTCTCGGGGAATGTGAGCTCGATGCTCGACGCCTCGAGCGAGGGCGGCAGCTCGACCGACTCGGCCAGCGCTCCACGGGCCCACTCTCCGAGATCGGCGGGAGGCTCGAGCCAGGCGGCGATCTGCTTCTGCGTCGGGCGGCCATCGCGGAACCCGCGCAGTCCGTCGATGCCCGTCGCCTCGTCGATCAGACGAACGTCCTCACACGCGCGTACGTCGATCCGGCGACGGATACCGTACTGGCTGAGCTGCACTAGCAGGTCGAGCATGTCCGGGTTGTAGAGCGACGCCTTCGAATCGAGGGGGTGCCACAGTCGATAGGGGCGGCCCGGGCGCGGCTGGAAGAAGACCAGCTGCCGCTCGCCATAGGTCCAGAGCTCGATCGGATTCAGCGTCGCGCCGCACTCGACCTCGGTTCGCGCGGAGGGGCGACCGGCGAGGAAGATCGTCCTCGCACGGTGATCGATCAGGCTCAGAAACTCGCCTCGCGCCAAGGTCTGTCGACGTTCGATCGCCGCGATCAGCTCGTTCTCGGGCGTCTCGGGGTTCGGGTCGACATCGACGATCTCGCGGGTCCAAGTGATCTGTTGATGCGCCTCCCGATCCATCGCGAGTTCACGACGTTCGCGCTCGACCAGGTAGGTCACCGCGTCGAAGAGTTCGAGCCACTCGTCGTCGGAGCGCTCGACCGCCGCCGACGCCGGCACTGCCAGAGCGGCGGCGCAGGCGAGAACCAGCAGACTCGCGATAGGGGCTTTCGATCGTTTCGAGACTTTCATCGTTTTACTCCGCACTGGGTCCGCGCCGCATCCGTTCCGGGAGCACTCTGCAAATCGACTGCCAGGCCATGCGCTGCCGTATAGTAAGCCGCCTGTGACCGCCAAGCGCCGCGACGAGCCGATCCGAGATTGGGAAGACGGAGACCACGTCTCCGGCTTCGCCCTCCTGCGCCGCAAAGAGCGACGCCAAGACCGCAACGGCCGAGACTTTCTCGACCTCGAGCTGAGCGACGCGACCGGCACCATCACGGCCAAGGCCTGGTCCGACAGCGCCGCTCTCGCTGGAGACTACGAGGCGCACGACTATGTGGCCTTCCGCGGCCACGTCAAACTGTTCAAGGACCGGCTGCAGATCAGCGTAACCGACTGTCGCCGGGTCAACGACGGCGATCGTGAGCGCGGCTTCGACGAGTCGAAGCTCATCCCGTCCACCCCCGAGGACATCGGCGAGCTCTGGACGCGTTTGCGCGAGATCTACGCCGAAGAGATTCGGGACCCGAATCTGGTGCGGCTCGCAGCGGAGACGCTCGCGGTCCACGGACCCGAGCTCAAGGAGCACCCCGCCGCCAAGGCGATTCACCACGCCTACCGGGGCGGTCTCCTCGAACACGTCGTCTCGATGGCCGAACTCGCGATCTCGTTGTGCGCAAACTACGACGAGCTCGATCGCGACCTGGTGCTGGTCGGAGTGCTCTTCCACGACCTGGGTAAGTTGGACGAGATCGGGCGCATGCCGGTCAACGAGTACAGCAAGCCCGGCCGTCTCGTCGGTCACGTCATCTTCGGGCGCGACATGTTGCGCGAGCGCTGCCAGGCGATCGAAGGATTCCCGGAAGAGACGCAACTTCACCTCGAGCATTTGATCCTCTCGCACCAGGGACGGCTCGAGTACGGCTCGCCGGTCGTACCGATGACCGCCGAGGCGCTCGCGCTCCACTTCATCGACAACCTCGACTCGAAGCTGGCTCAGCTGCGCGACGCGACCCGTGCCGGCGGTGTCGGGTTCCAGTACGTGCGAGGTCTCGATCGATTCGTCTTCCTCGGCGACCCGGACACGGCCGACGACGAGTCGGGTGACGACGGCGACGAACCGGCCCAGGCCAAGCTCGAGCTGTAGGTAACGCCACCGCTATTGACCCGCCGGTCAGTCGCTGCACAGCGCTGAAGCCTGCTCGTGTGCTAGCTTTTCCGGCTTCAGCACCTCCGCTCATGCACATGAGCGGATGGATCAGAGAGGGAGACTCCATGAGCGCCCATGCGACGGCAGCACCGGCTACCGGAATCGCTTCGATCGGCCTCCACTTCCCGGCCCTCGCCCTGCCGGTTGAGGAGCTGGCGACACTGCGCGGTCAGGACCCAGCCAAGTACAAGGTCGGGCTCGGCTGCGACCAGATGTCGATCTGCCCGCCCGATGTGAGCGTCGTCGAGCTGGCCACCGAGGCCGCGCGGCGCGCCCTATCGCGTTGGGACGGCGACAAGAGCCGCATCGGCATGATCGCCGTGGGCACGGAGACCGCGGTTGACATGAGTCGCCCGCTCTCGGCGTGGGTTGCCGACCGCCTGGGACTCTCCGGGGCGATTCGCTCCTACGAGGTCAAGCACGCCTGCTACGGCGGAACGCTCGCCGTTCGGCAGGCCGCGGAGTGGCGCCTGTCGGGCGCTGCGGGCGATCAGGCCGCGCTAGTGGTAGCCGCCGACGTCGCCATGTACGAACAGGGTGATCCCGGCGAACCGACTCAGGGCGCCGGCGGCGTTGCGATGGTCATCGACGACCCGAAGATCGCGCGCATCGACCCGGTCTCGTATCCCTGGAGCGAACCTCAGTTCGACTTCTGGCGACCCGTCGGAGAGAACTACCCGCGTGTCGACGGCGCTCTTTCACTCGACTGCTACAAGCGGGCCGCCGAGAACTGCTTCAAGGCGATGGTTGGCAAGCGCGATCCCGAGACCGTCTTGCACGAGCTCGCCGCGATCTGCTTCCATGTCCCCTTCCCGAAGATGGTGCGCAAGGCTTTCTACCGAGTGGGTGAGTTCTTCGACCTGAACGCCGACCGAATCGACGGTTTCTTCCAGGAGAAGATCTACCCCACCATGCTCTGGAACCGGCTGTGCGGAAACGCCTACACCGCCTCGCTCTGGATCTCCGTCGCACACGCCCTCAAGGGGCTGGCCGCGGGCGAACAGGTGGCGGCCTTCTCGTACGGATCCGGGTTCGGCGCAGAGCTCATGATGCTGGAGGCGGGGCCAGAGGCCGCCGCCGGCGCCTGGGAGCGCGACGTCGAGGCCGACTTCGACGGGCGCACCCGAATGAACGCCGAGGACTACTCGGAGTTCAGGGCGAACAACAAGCCGTCCTGAGGACACTGCGCTCGGACCAGGTGACGGGGTTGCCGAGGCGACCCCGGATGCCTAGACTGTCGGCAACGGAGTTCACGAGAGGCGCGAGCCGCATCGCGCCGTATCAAAGCGCCAGCCCTTCGACGGCTGGCGTTTCTCGTTGAGGCTCCCACCTCCGAGTCGCCGCCGCAGGGCGCGTCGGGCGCGCTGCGCCCGTCGGCCGCTGTGCGCCTCGGGCAATCCACTCTGAGGAGACTCTCATGAGCCAGGAGACACAGAACGACATTGCCAAAGCGACCGTGACCTACGAAATGGCCGGCATGAACAGCGTGGAGGTCGTTCGCGGTCTCGAGTACTCGCCGGGCGAAGACCCGCCGCTCGAGATGGACCTCTACCTACCACCCGCCGACCAGCGCGCCACCCCCTGCCCCGTGGTGGTACTGGTCGCCGGCTTCCCCGACCCCGGCTACGAGGCCGCTCTGGGATGCAGGTTCAAGGAGACCGGATCCACCGTCTCCTGGGCACGGCTCCTCGCCGCTTCGGGGCTGGCCGCGATCGCATACTCCAATCGCGAGCCGGCGGCTCATCTCGATCGACTTCTCGCCCATCTGCGCGCCAGCGGCGGAAACCTCGGTGTCGACGCCGATCGGATCGGCTTGTGGGCGAGCTCTGCGAACGCCCCGACGGCTCTCTCCGTCCTCATGCGACCCGCTACGGTCGCCTGCGCAGCTCTCTGCTACCCCTACACTTTGGATCTGGAGGGCTCGAGTCATGTCGCAAACGCCGCGGCCCAGTGGCGCTTTGCCACCCCATGTGCGGGCCGGGACATCGAGGAGCTTTCGACAGACGTGCCGATCTTTCTGGCGCGGGCAGGAGGAGATGAGATGCTCGGCCTCAACGCGGCTCTCGACCAACTCGCGACCGCCGCCCTTGGCGCGGACTTACCTTTGACACTCGTCAACCTCCCCGGTGCACCGCACGCCTTCGACCTGCACGAGAACAGCAAGCGTGTGGACGACATCGTTCGAGGGATCCTCACCTTCTTCGGGTCGCACCTGCGGCGCTAGCCACCGATCGTCCGACGCCGATCTCAGGTCTCTAGGGCGCCGCACACCGCCGACGGCGGCCACTGGACTCTGGACACGACCGCGAAGCGTTCCTGAGCCCGCGTCGGTCGCATAGGCGGTGTTTCGGAGGGCCATCAGGCCTTGGCGACGAGTTCAGACGCGAAACCGCACGGACCTCAGTCCGCGAGGTAGTCGAGAATCCTGGCGAGCGCGCTCGGCTCGAGGATCATCGCGAAGTGATCGCCTCTCAGATGAAACGGCTCGGTAGCCATGGCGGCCAACTCCTGTGCGGACAGCCACCTCTGACTCGCCTCGGTCGCATGACCATCTCCCCCAGCCGTCACCGCGGCGTGGAGCTCCGGCTCCTTGCGGAGCGCCTTGTCGCCGGCGAACAGAAGCTCCCAGTCGCCCGACGGCCGGCGCCGGAGCACCGCACGATCGGGAGTCTCGTCCTCCACGTTCTGCACCGAGTAGTAACGACTGTCGAAGGCCGAGGCGTCTCGGCGCAGCACGGCGTGCAGTCGCTGCGCCCGATCGAGAAATCGACCGAGAGCGGTCCGCCACGTCTCGATCGACCCGAACGGGCCTCCACCGCGGCGCTCGACACGCTCGCGGTTCTCCGGGTCGAAGATCGAGAAGCCGTAGGTCTCCCACGTCCCGGGGTTCATCAGGTCGACGTCCAACTCACCGCCGTCTCCGTCCACGAACGGCCGCTCCAGATAGACCGGCAGATCCTGGAAGAGCGAGGCGAAGCTGAACAGGACCTCGGGTCGCATGCTTCGACCGACGCCCGGAACGTAGCTTCTCCCTCGATCGAGCTCCCGCAGAATGCGGATGCCGCCACCGTTCGACGTACCGACCATGATCAATTTGGCAATCCGCAGCTTCGCCGAGGGGAGCGTCCCCGCTTCGGCCTCCTCGAGCGACAGGCCACCGTACTTGGCGAGATACCGACAGATCTGGCCGCCGGCACTTTGGCAGACGAGATCGACTTCGAGGCGCTCTTCGCCGCGCACCACGCGGAGCCTCTCCAGCAACTCGGCGAGACGTCGGGCAGATGCCACGAGGTCGTCGCGCCAGTCGTAGGCGTAGGGGAAGAGCTCCTCCTCGCGACTCGGATTCGCGAGATCGCCTCGGCGGTAGCCGTTCGCCTCGAACGTTCGCAGCACGGTCGAGTAGACCTGAGTCCGCACCGCGCCGCCGAAGAGGCGCATCTCTTCGATCACGGCAAACGCCTCGACTCCGGTGTCGACGCCCGGTCCGGCATCGAGGGGTCGCGCGATCGCCCAGCCCCCGTCGCGAGGCTTCAACAGGTGTGCGCCCCGACCCCAGATCTCCTCACCGGTCTCTCGACTCCTTAACCTGCCTCCCGTCACGCCGGGCACCACGATCAGGGGCCGGCGCTCGGAGCGCTCCACGAGCCCCGGCGAGACCGGCAGCTCGGGCACCGGCAGCGACGCGCTCCCGCAGCCGAGGGCGAACAGCAGCGCAACCGCCGCGGCCGCGCCGCGACACCAGCCGATCAGGCCCACGGGACGCCGTAGAGCATCAGATAGATCACCACGCCGGTCACCGAGACGTAGAGCCAGATCGGAAGCGTCCAACGAGCGATCTTCCGGTGCTTGTCGAACCGTTCACTGAGCGCACGCCAGAGCGTGATGAGTGCCAGGAATGGCACAGCGGCGGCGAGCACCGTGTGCGTCAGCAGTATCGACAGGTAGATCGTCCGCAGGGTGCCGGTCCCCTGGTAGCGAACCGAGCCCACCTGGTAGTGATAGGTCAGGTACGAGATCAGGAAGAGCACCGAGCAGCTGAACGCCGCGAGCATGCAGGCGCGATGCTTCTCGATATCGCGGCGCCGGATGTAGACGTACCCGATAACCAGCAGGATCGCCGCCAACGCATTCAGTGACGCGTTGACGGTCGGTAGGTGCACACCTCCGAACATCGGCGGAAGGCTACAGCAAGCCGGCCTTGCGCGCGCGGCGAATCGCCTCGGCGCCGAGCAGACGATAGGCCTGGGCGCCGGTCGACCAGCGCTCGTACTCGAAGATCGACATGCCGTACCCCGGCGCCTCGGCCAGACGAATGTTGATCGGAATCTCGGTCTTGAAGACCCGGCGACCGTAGGCCTTGCGAATCTCGCCTACCATCTCGGCGGTCAGGTTGGTTCGCTGATCGACCATGTTGATCAGGATGCCGAGCAGTTCCGGCTTCGACCGCAGCATCGCCTGGAGGCGGTCCCAGCCCTCGAAGAAACGGTCGAGCGCCTCGTGTACCAAGTCTTGCGGCAGCACCGGCAGGATGTAGGCGGTGGACGCTGCGAGGCCGTTGAGAGTCAGAATCGAAAGGCCGGGAGGGCAATCGATCAAGATGGCGTCGTAGCGTCGCCGTACCGGCGCCAACGACTTGCGCAGGAAGAGCTCTGGCTGCTTCTTGCGCGCAAAGCCCAGCTCGGCAGCGGCCAGCGCCATCGAGCCCGGCAGCAGCTCGAGCCCTTCGATACCGCTCTCTCGAATCGCCTCCTTCGCGGGCACGCCATCCAGCAGCACGTCGGCTACCGTCGGCAGGTCGTCCTCGCGAGTGGCACCGAGCGAAAAGCTGGCCGAGCCCTGCGGGTCCAGATCGACCAGCAGCACGCGTAGACCGCTGGCCGCGAACGTCGCACCCAGATTGACGGCGGTCGTCGTCTTGCCGACACCACCCTTCACGTTGACTAGAGACAGGATCATCTACACCCCCCGAAGAACGGTCGAGAATCGCCGGGCTAACCGCGTGATCGCGTGATCGCGTGATCGCGTGCGACGCGACCTAGCCGGACTGCTCTGCCAACCAGCTTTCGAAGCCGCCAGGCTCGTGAACCTGCAGGAAGCCGCGCATCCGATAGTGACCGAGGCCGCAGAGCTGTGCACACGCGATCTCCCAGCAGGTCTTGCCGGCAGCACACTTCGGGAAGATCGCCTCTTCCGGCGTCGATATCACCGGCGTGAAGTGAACCGGAATCTCCATGCCCGGAATCATGTCTTGCTTGACGCGCATGACCGGCAGGCCGAAGCTGTGGATCACATCCTTTGACGACAGCAGCAAGGTCACCGGCCGATTGATCGGCAGGTGGAGCTGGTTGATCTTCACGATGTCGTCGGCACCGGTCGGGTCCTCGGGATCGAGGCCGATCGGGTTCGACGCGCTCATCAACTCCGGCTTCTGACGGCCGAAGACACCGTCGTCGCCCGCGTAGTGCACGTTCCAGGCGAACTGCTCGCCGATGACGCGAACGACCAGGGCTTCGTCTCCGGGCGGCGGCGTGACCCAGCGAGCCCACGCCGGAATCGCAAAGCCGACCAGAATGATGACCTCGGCGATCACGATCCCCGCCTCGATCCACGTCGAAGCGCTGGAGGTTGCGCCCTCATAGCTCGCCTTCGGGTTGCGACCCGCGCGATACCGGAAGAGCACCCAGACGAAATAGATCCCCCAGCCGACAAAGAGCAGCGCCATCAGCCAGTGGACGAGAGCATTCATCTCGTCGAGAGCCTGCCCGTGCGCGGAAGCATCGATCGGCATCCACCGGGCCAGAAAGTCCTTCATCTAGTCACTCCTCCGTCAATGACGCTGAACTGCTCGCGCCGCTGTTTCAGCTTGCGCGCGCGGCTGTAAAAGCTCCAGAACAAAGCGACGAATCCCACCTGGATGACGCCGACAACCCCCAGCAGCACCAGGATTCCGTTGTTGACCCCCACGGCCATCTGCGAGTCCGGATCGCCGAAGCAGACCGAACAGCCCGCGGCGGGAGTCGCCACGAGTCCCCAGGAGAGGACCGCGGCCAACAGCGCCAGTGGGACAGCTCGTCTCAACTCAGTTCCTTGAGTTTGTGGAAGTACCGCGTGCCGTAGACCACCAGTGCGAAGCCGACGGCGAAGAAGAAGCCGGCGAGCACCAGGCCGCTGCGATCTCCCAGAGTCAGATACTGCTGCACACCCCACCCCGCCACCATTGCCGATAGAGCGATCGACAACGCGATGAACAGAACGTGGAATATCCGCAGTGACATGTCAGCTCCCGAGAGTGTCCAGAACCGCGCCGAGCGGCAGGAACAAAAGCACCAGGAAGAAGGCGACGGTGATCAACAGCACTGTGTAGATCAACTTCCGCTCCGAGAGCAGGTGCATGAAGTAGCAGGCTACGAGCGAGCCCTTGATCGTTGCCACGAGCAGCGCGAGCCCGAGCGCCACGCCGAAGCTGACGTCCAGGTAGCTGATCGCCACCGTGACGATCGTGAAGGCCCCGAGGGCGAAGAAGACATTGCGGTAGATCCGCGTCTCCTTCTTGATCTCTTCGACCGAATGTCCGCCCATCGTTCCTCCTTACAGCAGGTACAGGATCGGGAACAGGAAGATCCAGACCAGGTCAACGAAATGCCAGTAGAGACCGCAGGTCTCGATCCGATTGGTGAAGCGCTCGGGCTCGGTCTCCCACATCTTGGCGCCAGGCCCGAGGAAATATAGAAACACCACCAGGCCGCCGATCACGTGCAAGCCGTGAAGACCGGTGATCAGGAAGTAGGTGGCGTAGAAGTTGTCCGTCGAGGGGTAGATGTGGTGTGAGAATTTCGAGCCGTACTCGATGGCCTTGATCACCATGAAGCCCAAGCCGCACAGACTGGTGAGCCAGAGCCACATCTTGAACTTGCGGAAGTTGTTGAGGCGGAGCGAAGCCCAGGCCATGACGACGGTGACACTCGACGCGATGAGCACGAAGGTGTTGAGCGTCGCCAGCGGCACATTGAGCTTCTCTGCACCGTGCGGCCAGTAGTCGGCGCCGGTCCTCAGCAAGATCAGCGCGGAGAAGAGAGCGCCGAACAGCATCACCTCGGAAGCGAGGAAGAGCCAGATGCCGAACTTGGCGTTGTAGAGACCGGTGTCCGGCCTCTCATCCACTGTGTAGGGGATCTGCATCGATCAGGCCTCCTGCCCTGCGTCGTTCGAATCCGGCGCGTCTTGTGGCGTGAAGTCGCTGGGATGACCCGGCACGCTGTACTCGTACGGGCCGCGGTGCACCACCGGCACGGTCGGGAAGTTGCCGTGACCGATGGGAGGCGACGGCGCTGCCGACCACTCGAGAGTGGTCGCGCCCCACGGGTTACCACCCACCTTCTCACCGCGCTTGATGCTCAGGAAGAAGTTGATGATGAACGGAATCTGAGCCGCCAGGAGCAGCCAGGCCGAATAGGACATCATTTTGTTCAGGCCGAGCACGCTCTGGGCGTGCGCGTACTGGTCGCCACCGTCGTAGAGACGCCGCGAGACGCCGGCCAGACCCTGGATGAACATCGGCATGAAGACGCCGTTGATGAACAGCAGAGAGGGCCAGAAGTGGAGTTTGCCGAGCGTCTCGCTCATTCGGCGACCGGTCACCTTCGGGTACCAGTAGTAGATACCGGCGAAGATCGCGAAGATCGTTCCCGGCGCCACCACGTAGTGGAAGTGGCCGATCACGTAGTAGGTGTCGTGCAGGTGGATGTCGGTCGGCGCGAGACCGAGGGGTAGGCCGGTCAGGCCGCCGATACCGAACATGATCAAAAAAGCCAACGAGAACAGCATTGGCGTGTTGAAGCGTATGGAGCCGCCCTTGAGCGACATGAAGAGCGCCGTCAGGATGACCACCGACGGTACCGAGATGATCATCGTCGTGGTCTGGAAAAAGGCGCTGATCGTCGTGCCCATGCCGGTCATGAACATGTGATGGGCCCAGACGATGAACGACATCGCGCCAAGGAAGATGGCCGAGTAGACCATCGCCTTGTAACCCCATAGCGGCTTGCGGATGTTGTTCGCGATGACCTCGGAGACGATGCCCAGGGCCGGCAGGATGAGGACGTAGACCTCAGGGTGGGCCAGGAACCAGAAGAGGTGTTGCCAGAGGAGCGGGCTACCGCCGCCGGCGTACTGATCCTGCAACTCTCCACTGACCACCAGACCCTCGGGCATGAAGAAGCTGGTGTCCATCACTCGATCCATGAGCTGCATGAAGCCGGCCGCCTCGAGCGGCGGAAAGGCCAGCAGCAGCAGGAACGAGGTCACCAGCTGCGCCCAAACGAAGAAGGGGAAGCGCATGAACGACAGCCCCTTGGCACGTAGCTGAATGGTGGTGACGATGAAGTTCACCGAGCCCAGCAGCGAGGAGGTGATCAGGAAGACCATGCCGATTAGCCAGAAGGTCTGGCCGATGGTCGCCGTGATCGACAGCGGAGCGTACGAGGTCCAGCCCGAATTGGCCGCACCTCCCGGCAGGAAGAAGCTGGCCATCATCACCACGCCGCCCGAGGCGTAGACCCAATAGCTCGCCATGTTGAGCTTCGGAAAGGCCATGTCGGGAGCGCCGATCTGCAGCGGCAGCACATAGTTGCCGAACGCACCGACGAGCAGCGGCACGATCGCCATGAAGACCATGATCGTGCCGTGCATCGCGCCGAGCTGGTTGTAAAACTCGGGCAGCATGATGCCGCCGGGCGCGTTGGCCTCCCCCAGGAGACCACCGATGATGGGAATCGGCCTGCCCGGGAACGCCAGCTGCCAGCGCATGAGCAGCATCAGACAGAAGCCGAACAGCAGAAACACCAGAGAGGTGAGCAAATACTGGATCCCGATCACTTTGTGGTCCTGGGAGAAGACGTACTTCGTCCAGAACGACTCGTCGTGATGGTGATCCTCGTGATGCTCCTCTTCCGGATGCTTTTCGAGAACGCTCATCAACACACTCCTCCTGCGTCGCAGGAAACGAAAGGCTCACTGAAATCGCTTTCGGGGCGGAGTTTACGACACCCCTGGGGGGGTCGCAAGACTGCGCTAAACGCTCTGAACCCGCGCCAGGATTCGCTCGATCTGATCGATGTGCTCGTAGGTGTGAACGTGCGGAATCAGCGCGAAGCTCTTCCAATCGAGCGGCTCGGTCCATTCGAGCGGCGAGACCCCACCCGAACCGTCGTCGACCTGCACCAACATGACTACGGGAGCCTTGCGATCGAGCGGCGGATCTGCAGCCACGGCCCGATCGAGCGCCTTCAGGAATCGCGCGTGAACCGCCCACAGTCGAGACTTCGCCTCGAGCCACGACACGTCCAGAGCATCCGCCTCGAGCAGGCTCGCCGGAATGGCATCGCCGGCCGATCTCCCCTCGATCAACGCTTCGAGCTGCTCCACTCCGGGCTCCAGGCTCGCGGCGAGGTGATGGACCACCTCCTGCACACACCAGGTCGCCTCGTCGGGCCGCGCGCGCGCCGTGTCGGCGTCGATCGCGTCGAGCTGCCGCTCGAGACGCGCGAGCGTCCGGGCCACTCGCTTGCGCAGGGCACCACCGACCGCCTCGGTGCCTTTACGGCGTAAATACGCGAGCGCGCGCTCCTGCTCGATCGTCCGACTCACGACGACGTCCTGTCGACCGGGGCGGGCCGACATGCCCAGTCCGCGGTCCCCCGCAGAATCCAACGGGTCCAGAGATCGCTGGTGTCGCCGAAGATCGACGCCCCATCGCCGTCCATCACATGCCACCCACCGGCGTCGACCTCGAGCTCGAGCTGGCCGGGTGCCCAGCCGGCGTACCCCGCATAGGCACGGAACGGAATCTCGCTCGGTTCGGCACCTGAGAGGGCGAGCAGCAGCTCTCGACTGCTCGAAAACTGCACATCGTCGAACACCGGCCGCGCGTTCGAAAGCTCGGCCGGCGTCCGCACGAGAACGCTCATCTGGAGCGGCGCCACGGGGCCGCCTTGGAAGACCGGCCCGAGGACAATGTCCTCCTCACCGAGCAGGACGCGGGCCAGATCGACCTCCGTCGGGCGGTTCACGATCAGCCCCAGAGCGCCCTCTCGCCGCTCGTACTCGACGAGCAAGACGACCGTCTCCCGGAAGTTCGGATCGCCCAAGTCTCGGCTCGCGACCAGAAAGCGGCCGGGTGCCAGCTCGTCGGGCGCCTCTGCGTACGACAAAGGCGTGTAGAGGGAACCCAGCAGCAGGCCCAAAGCGAATGTCGATCGCACGTCTCTCATACCCAACTGCCCCGGCGCACGGAAGAGCCGCCGTAGATCTATCCTCTCACCGATCTCCATTCGAGGCGCCGTGGGGCCGGTCCGCCAGTCGACGGTTGCCGTCCCGCGAACGCCCGACTATGCTGCGGGACTCGTGAGCGTAGGGCGTGAGTACCTGATCGGAGGCGCGATCGCGGTCGCCGCACTGGTCGTGCTTTTGCTCGCCGGCTGGAGCTGGCGGGATGCGCTGCTCGTGGTCGGCGGCCTCTCCGCAGTCCTCGCAGGCTTTCGACTCACGCGCGCAAAGACACCTCCGATCGGCATCGAGGTCGAAGACGACCACATCCATCCGATCCCGGTGCTCGACGCCCCCAAAGGCACCTTCGACCTGATCGCCGGCCTCTCGGTCCGCCTGAACAACGAGCGCGACGAACCGGTCGGCGTCAGGATCGACACCGAACTGGTCGAAAAGGCGGCCTGGGGCAGGTCTCGGCGGCTGGCCGGCGTCGAACGCGAGACGCTCCTCGCCCCCTCGGTGATCCCGGCACAAACCGCCAAGTCGTTCTTCGTCAAGAACTACACGAGGCTGCCGGCCGAGATCGACGAACTCACCACCCAGCACGGCGTCCAGCTGTTGGTCGAGGTGAAATCGTACGGCTTTGCCACCCACGACGTCTTCCTGCGCGAGAAGTTCGTGCTGCCCAAGGGGACACCTCCGCAGACGGCTCCGTCCGCAAGCGACGGCGCACCGCTCCTGCCGTTCGACGGCGAGCTGGCCTCCAGCACCGGCGGCTCGGCTACGCAGCGTCTGAAGTCTCTCGCCGAGGGCCTCGTGCCCCGCCGCAAGGGAGAGGTCAAGATCCACCGCCTGCGCAAGTCAGACGACACCCTCGAAGGGCTGATCGACGAGATCGAAGCCGAATTGGGCGACGAAGAGCCCCGCGGCTAGCTGCTCTTCAGCTCGCGGTACCGGAAGCAGCTGGTGACGTGGTCGTTCACCATACCGGCCGCCTGCATGTACGCGTAGCAGATGGTCGAACCGACGAAGTTCATGCCGCGTCTCTTCAAGTCTTTGCTCATCGCGTCGGACTCCGCGGTCGAAGCCGGCACGTCGGCCGTCTCCTTCCAGCGGTTCTGAATCGTCGCGCCGCCCACGAAGCTCCAGACGTAGGCGTCGAAGGAGCCGAACTCCTTCTGGATCTCGAGGAAGACCTTCGCGTTGCGCACCGCCGACTCGACCTTGAGGCGATTGCGAACGATGCCAGCGTCCTTCAGAAGCGCCTCGACTTTGCGCTTCTTGTACTTCGAGACCTCGACCGGGTCGAAGCCGTCGAAGACCTCACGGTAGCGTGCCCGCTTATGAAGAATCGTCCGCCACGAGAGGCCGGCCTGAGCTCCGTCAAGCACCAGGAACTCGAAATGGCGGTTGTCGTCGTGTAACGGCACCCCCCACTCGAGGTCGTGGTACTCGATCATCAGCGGATCGTCGCTCGGCCAGGAGCAGCGCCGCACGTCGGGGGAACCGATACTCATTTGGCCGCACATCGGGGGTCGTCGAGGGACACAAACCTCATCTCTGGAGCCTCCCCTGGTAGGAATCTATGGGTGTCGGAAGTGAGCACTGTGTCCCCGGTTTCAATCCAACGCTTGCGCGAAGTCGGCGATCAGCTCGTCGGCGTGTTCGATGCCGACCGAGACACGGATGAGGTCGTCGGTGATGCCGAGCGCCGCGCGAGCCTCGGGCGACATGCCGAGATGTGAGCTCCGCGCGGGCCGTACGACGAGGGACTCGACGCCACCGAGGCTCGCGGCGTGTAGCGGAATGCGAACCTTGGAGAGGAATCGCTCGGCGCGCTCTCCATCGCCGGCGTAGAACGAGAACATGCCGCCGAAGCCGGAGTAGAGACGCGAGGCGACAGCGTGTCCGGGATCCGACGGCAGCCCAGGATAGTTGACCCTACCGATGTCGCCTCGCTCGGCGAGCGCCTGCGCGAGCCGGAGAGCGTTCTCGTTCTGGCGCTCGACGCGCAGCGCGAGCGTCTTGAGGCCTCGCTCGAGGAGGAAGGCCGCATGAGGATCCATCGAACAGCCCAGGTGGAGAGAGAGGTGACGCACCTTGTCGACGTGCTCGGCAGAGCCGATGACCGCTCCGGCCACGATGTCGCTGTGGCCATTGAGGAACTTCGTGGCGCTATGCACCGAGAGATCGAAGCCGAGGTCGAGGGGCCGGAAGTTGACCGGCGAGGCGAACGTGTTGTCGATGATCGCCAGGAGGCCGTGTTCCCGCGCAAACGCGACGACCGCCTCGAGATCGCCCACCTCCATGAGTGGATTCGAGATCGCCTCGACGTAGACGACTCGAGTCTCGGGCCGCAGGCTCGCCTTCCACTCTTCTGGCCCGTCGTTCACCGTATCGATGGCGCTGTGCGCGATGTTCAGACGCGGACCGTCTTCGTCGAGCAGATTCTGCGTGCCGCCATAGAGCGTCCTCTGCGCCAGGACGTGGTCGCCTGCGCCGAGGAAGGCGAGTAGCGAGGTCGAGATCGCCGCCATGCCGCTCGCCAGGACCAACGCCGCCTCGCCCGACTCGATCGCCGCGAGTCGCGCCTGCACTCCGAAGTGGTTGGGTGAGTTGCTCAGGCGGATGTAGCGCACGTCGTCGTAGGCCGACTCGTCCTCCATCAGGTAGTTCGCCGACTGGAAGATTGGCGTCACCACGGCGCCGGCGATCTGGGGTCGGGGCGCTCCGGCGTGGACGAGATTGGTCTCGAGGGTCTCGAATCGATGTGAATAGTCGGTCATCGGATCTCCGTTCAACTCGTTCTGAAGCGCCCATCCTATTGAAGCCGGCGCGAGTGTCCAGAGCCGGCCCGAGTGGTAGCATCCCGCCGCTCCGATGCCCACTCAGCACATCCAGAAGGCCTCCCCTCGGCGCCCGACCTCGAGCCACATTGGAGCGCTCGTCCTCACAGCTACATGCGCCCTGGCCGTGGGCTGCGACCGCGAGCTGGCGACAGTAGTCGAGCTCGCCGACTTCGCCGGCTACCAAGCCGATCAGGTGACCACCCACCGGATCGCGCCGGGGACCGACTCCGCCCGACTGGCGACCCACGGCTGGCGCATCGACACGGGAGGCGAGGGCGACGCTCCGGCACTGATCATGCGCCGCGATCGCGCTCGACTCTGGTTCTACTCCGCCGATGGCAGCGCGACCGGGCTGGAGCTCCGCGGTGGCCTGTCGCGCTCGACCCGGGAGGGGCGACGGGTGCTCTGCCGGCTGAACGGCGTCCGCCAACAAATTCTGACACTCCGGCCTCTCGAGGAGGACCACGCGCTCGACTTCACTCCAGAGACCGTTCGGCAAGGCTGGAACTATGTTCAGCTCAGCCTGCGCCGCCTGGCCGGCGGCGAGGACGAGTCCGTCGTCAGACTCCGAGGGGTGCGGGTGCTGACCAGCGACGACTCCGAGGCGCCCTCACGCGGCGGACGCATCGCGGTGCGAGAGGGCGATCTGGAGATGCCGGTCGGAAGCCTGCTCGACGCCACCTTCAGCGTCGCTCCCGGCGCGCGCTTCCAGAGTCGAGTGCAGGCCGACAGCGCCGGTCAGATCCGTATCTCGCTCCAGCTGCTCGCCGAGGACGGCTCGGAGACGGAGGTCGCCCAGACTGAGCTCGAGCCAGGAGGCGTCGACCGACTCGACGTGGATCTCGAAGCGTGGGCGGGCACCACCGTTCGACTGCGTACTCTGGTGTCCGGCTCACCACGGTCCGGCGCCATCTGGAGTGAGGCTCGCGTCGCCGCTCCGAATGCAACGCGCGTCCAGCCGACGGACGGGCTCATCCTCCCGAAGCCGCTGGTCGCGAGCGGCGCGCTCGAGGGCGCCAACGTCGTCTTGATCCTCCTCGACGCTGCACGCGCCGACGCCTTCTCTCCCTGGGGCGGCCCTTACCCGACGCCCGCCATCGAGAAACTCGTCACCGAGGGGACAAAGTTCTCCTCTGCGCTCTCCCCCACTTCGTGGACCGGCCAGTCGGTTCCGGCCATGCTCACCGGCTTCTTCCCGGAGACCGTCGGCGTCCGGCACTGGAGCGACCGGCTGACCACCAAGGTGCCGACGCTGGCCGAGCTCTTCGAGGGCGCCGGCTACCACACTGTGCTCTGGTCGCAGCACCCGCTCTACAGTCGTGGACTCGACCTCTCCCGCAGCTTCGCTCGAGCGGACTACGTCGGCCACGACCAGCGCGACTCTCTTCCAGAGGTCGACGACCTCTTCGTCGACGGCAAACCGTCGTTTGCGCTCGTTCACCTCATGGCCCCGCACACCCCGTACGAGCCCCCGCCGCCGTTCCGAGGCCGCCGGAGCTCCTGGTACGCGGGGAACCCGTTGGAGCTACCGGTCCTCGAAGGCGCCCACCGTAAGAAACCGCCAGAGGAGCTCACCGACGACGACAAACGCTACCTGCGCGACCGCTACCTCGAGAACGTCGAATACGCCGACGCTCTGGTCGGGCGCGTCCTCGAACGGCTCGAGGCCTCGGGGCGCTACGACCAGACCCTGGTTGCGGTGATCTCGGACCACGGCGAAGCGTTCCTCGAGCACGACGAATTTCTGCACAACAGCCGGGTCTACTGGGAGTTCCTCCACGTGCCGTTCGCCGTCAAGTGGCCGGCGGCTCTGACCAACTTTCCGTCAGTCGTCGACGCACGGGTGAGCCTGGTCGACCTGGCCCCGACCCTCGCCTCTGCGTTTGCTCTACCGGGTGCAGACAAAGGGTTCCAAGGCGTAGACCTCTTCCCCGCCATCCTCGGCGAGGCGGCGCCCGAGCGGCCGCTCTACGCCATGACCCGCGGCGTCGGAGATCCGCGGCGCGCTTCCCGCCGATGGATTCGCTGGGAACGCGACGGCTGGGCGGCCATATGGGACCAGCTGGGCGACCGCGTCGAACTCTACGATCTTCGAGCCGACCCGGGTGAGCAGAACAACCTCGCCACCGAACGTCCGACACACGCGGCACTGCTGCTCCAGACGCTCCGCTTGCAGTACCACTTCAACCAGGCGCTTCTAGCGCTCGGAGCCGGCGACGCAGCCGAGCTCGCCCCCGAGCTGGCAAAAGACCTCGAAGCGCTCGGCTATCTCTAGCGTCGCAACTAGGCCGCGGGGAATTCAGGGTGCGCCCGCAGCCGGGCGATCTGCCGCAAGTGATGGGCCAGGTGGCAGGCGAGAAAATCGAGAGTCTCGGCCTGCGACAGTGGACCCGAGATCGGGTGCTTCATCCCCGCGCAGCCGAGGAGGGAATCGTCGCGCGAGGCTGTCCACTTGCGAAGACGGGTGAGTTCCTCTCTCCAGAGCGGCTCCAGCTCCTGAAACCTGACCGCCGGTTCGGGCGCGGTCGGAGGCGCAGGATTTCTCACCTTGAAGCCGAACTTGAGCACGCTGGCGACACCCAGCTTCGCCACGCTCTGCAGCAGGCTTCGACGCTGTGAAGGCTGCCGATCGAGCTTCTCGATCGAATCGAACGTCAACTGCTGCACCTTGAGCAGGTGG
This sequence comes from Candidatus Multivoradales bacterium, assembly GCA_965212505.1. Taxonomy (GTDB): domain Bacteria; phylum Acidobacteriota; class Thermoanaerobaculia; order Multivoradales; family JAHEKO01; genus JAHEKO01. The sequence goes on along the minus strand of OZ243123.1, from coordinate 505,794 downwards.
TGCGCCACCTGGTTGGACGACCAGGCCTCCTCATACGGCCGGAAGGAACGTTGTTCGACTGACATAGCGGCCATCTCCTCGAGCACCTGCTCGATGCCGGCACCAACCCGACCACTGAGCTCTTCGAGTCGATCTCGCATCAGACCAGCGAGTCGAGCACCATCACCACCAGCAGGGCCGGTAGATAGACGATCGAGGCCAACATCAGCCGGCGCGCCGCCCGCATGGAAAACGCTCGTGAAAAGGCGATGCTGAACCCGAGGAAGATCAGGCCGAGGACGAGGGCGCCGACAAAGTAGATCGATCCGCCGAGGCCCAAGGTCGCAGGCATGAGGCTTACGGGCAGAAGCGCCAGCGCGTAGAGGATCGTCTGCCGGCCCGTGCTCCGTCCATCGGGCTCGACCACCGGCAGCATCGGGAAGCCGGCCGCCGCGTAGTCCTCTCGGCAGAGCCAAGCGATCGCGAGAAAGTGTGGCATCTGCCAGAGGAAGAGGATGCCGAAGAGCACCGCCGCCCCAAGGTCGAGGCTGCCCGTGACCGCCACCCAGCCCATGACTGGGGGCAGGGCACCGGGGACCGCACCCACCACCGTCGAGAGGCTGGTCTTGCGCTTGAGTGGCGTGTAGACGAGCACGTACGAGAGCAGCGAGGCGAGTCCGACGCCGGCGGTCAGGAGATTGGTTCCGGCGGCGAGAGTGACCACTCCAGCGAGCGACATTGCCAGGCCGAAGGCAATCGCAGCCTCTGGAGAGATACGCCCCGTCGGCAGCGGTCGGTTCGCCGTGCGTGCCATCCGCGCATCGGTGTCACGCTCCCAGACCTGGTTCAGGGCCGAGGCGCCGCCCGCGAGGAGACCGGTGCCCACGAGCAGCGCTCCGAGAAGCAGCAAAGACGGCACTCCGCCCTCCGCCACGTAGGCACCAAACGCCGCCGTCACCAGCACCATGAACAGGATGCGGGGCTTGGTCAGCTCCTTCCAGTCGGACGGGTGGCTCGCCGGCCGCGGTGCGGCACCGAGTGTCTCGCTGGGGATCATCCACCCCCCGAGGCCCGCGCCGACGCCGGGACCGACGAAGCCGGAGCGGCGGCGCGTCGCTCTTGCACCGAAGACAAGCGCCACGAGCTGAGCGTCAACAAGAGCGACGTCGCGAGCACGCCGGCTCCGGTCGCCACATGGACAGTGTTCGGTACCGTCGCCTTGGCGGTCAGCACAACCGCTGCGCCAAGCGAAACCTGAATGACGACCAGGGTCGCCAGCACGCCGGCGATCCGCTTGAGCCCGACACTCCCGTCTCCGGTTCTGAAGGCTCGGGCGACAGCGAACGCGACGGCGAGCGTGACGATCAGCGCTCCGATTCGATGCGAGAAGTGGATGGCGATCGGAAAGTCGAAGTTTGGCGGAATCAGGCGCCCGAAGGCGAGCGGGAAGTCGCGAATCGCAAGTCCTGCACCGCTGTGTCGCATGACGGCACCAAGGAAGATCTGCAGGAAGACCAGGGCGGTCACCGCCCGAGCCGTTCGGAAGAGACGCCCAGCACCCTCGACAATTCGATGGTCGTGCTGCGCGTCGAGCCAGAACTTCGAGGTCACGACGGCGAGCGTCACCGTCAAACAGAAGAAGATCTGGGCTAACGAAGCGTGCGCTACCGAGACCGGCGTCGGCAAGAAGAAGAGCACTGTCAAGCCGCCGAGTAGCGCCTGAGTCAGCACGGCTGCGACCGCGAGGTAGGCGAGACGCCGAACCCACTTGCGCGACTCTCGGATACCGATCCAGACCGCCAGCAGTACGGTCAGCGTCGCCACGGTACCGGCGATCAGACGATGACCGTGCTCCGCGCGAACCGTCGAAATCGTCCACCAGTTGGGCGGGTTCAGAGAACCGTAGGAGAGCGGCCAGTCGGGTACCGAGAGACCGGATTCCGTGCTCGTCACGAGCGCTCCGGCCGAGATCAAGAAGATCACGCAACAGGCCAGCAGAATCGCGAATCGATTCAAGCCGCGGCGGTACTTGGGAGCCTCGCTCATCCCTCGAAGTCTATCCGAGTGGGGGTCCGAAAAGGCCCCGGAGAACGCCCGACAACTCAGGCAGCGGGGCCTCGACGGTCGCGCGACGCTCGGCGGCGATCGGCCCACCTGCCGGCGGCTCCCCGCGCTGCCTGCCCACCGTCCGAGCTGTCGGGGAAACCCTACGGCCTGTGGCTGCAGGAACGACAAAACGCCGACCCGCTTCCGCGGGCCGGCGCTGAATTCGCTACTTGCTGACCGGACTAGCCGGCCGACGCGAAGTCGAAGCTGGCGGCGGCGACAGCGTCCTCGCCGACAGTGACTTCCATCGTCTGGGTACCGAGCGTCTCGTGCCAGGCCTCGACGGTGTAGGTACCGGCCGGAACGTTCTCGATCGAGTACGAGCCGTCGGTCGTGCTCACCGAGAAGAACGGGTGGTCGACCACGCCCATGTAGGAGTTCATCCACGGGTGGACGTCGCACTTGAAGCGCACCATGACCTCAGCGGTGTCGAACGTGTGCTCGAACTCCATGTCCTGGAACGGCTGGCCCTTGTTGAACTCCGCGTTTGCGGTGGGCAGCGCGTGGACGTTGTGAAGGGTCGGGTCGCTGTTGCGGATCACGATCGTCTGACCGACCTGCACACCGGAGATGTGCGGGCTGTACATGCAGCCCTGCTGGTCGAGCAGCACCTTGTCGGCGCTCGCCGGGTAGCTCCCGGAGAGACCGGACTTGATGTAGACGAAGACGTTGCCGAGGCGACCTTCGTCGCCGACGACCTGCTGGGTTTCGGCGCCTTCGGCGTGGAGCCCAACGCAGACCGGGTCAGCGTCCATGGAGATGGCCGCGTCGGTGTCGCCGTTCGCGTAGTTGATGACGCCGGTGATCGCGCCGCCACCGGTCGAGGCAGCAGGAGCGGGTGCCGCCGGAGCCGCAGGCTCCTCGGCCGTGTCGCCGCCGCCGCAGGCGACGCCGAACAGGCTGACCGCCAGCACGCAGACGAGCAGGAAACGATACTTGTTCATGTCGAAGTTCCTCATATGAGTTCGATGGAGATTGTATCTCGCGGAAGAGCCCGTAGGCTCGAATCTAGCGGGGGGATTGTACCGCTCAGGAGCCGCGCCGCAGGCCCCACCAGATGTGGTCGCGCATGGCGTCAGTGACGTTCTCGGCACTGGACAGGTACTCCTTGAGCTCTTCCTCGGAGTCGAAGTGGCGCAGCATGCGCTCTTTCTCGACTCGCCACATCGGCAGGTCGATGCCCTGCGCCAGCGGGGAGCTGTAGGTCCCGTCGTCGAGCTCCGAGAAGAACACCGGCATCTTGGTTCCGGTGACAAAGCTCAGCGGGTCCTTGATCCAGTCGGCGACCCAATCGTGGCGCAGCCGATCGCGCGCGAGCAGCAGCGACGGTGCAAGTTCGGAGGCGCTCACGCCCGCCGAGGCGTCGATCGGTCCCGCCGGGTGGCACTTCGCACACTGCAGCATCGCGAAGACGCCGCGCCCGACGGTCAGGCTTCGATCGTCCGCTCGGGTCGGCTCCGAGAGGAACGCGTCGCGCCCCTCGCGGGCAGCAAAGTAGGACATCAGTGTGTTGACGTCCTCGTCGCTGAATCCGAAGGTCGGCATCCGCACAGACAGCCACGGACGCATCGACTCACTACTCGGGTCGTGCAGGTAGTCGAAGAACCAGTCGCTCTGAACCCGCGCCCCCTGCGAGGCGAGGTTTGGAGGCCACATGCCCGGATCCTCGATCGAGGTCTTGATCGCCTGACCCTGCCCTTCCACCAAGTGACAACCCTGGCAGTTGAAGCGGGTGATCATCTTTCGGCCGGCGGCGAGCTGCGGTGAGCCTATCGCCTGATCCGCACGGCGAGCGGTGACGACCGACTCCTTGGTGAAGCCGAGCACGTTCGCGACGATCGCTTCGGCCTCCTGCTCCGACATGCCGAAGTCCGGCATCCGGTAGAGCTCGTCGTAGGTCTTGACCGTCTCTTTGCCCTGGTCCCAGATACGGGGCCGCAGCATCTTGGTCTTGATCCAGTCGTGACGCGTGTGATCGACGTCGTGGATATGTCCGAAGTCGAACTGATGGATCGGCTTCGACCCTTCCTCGGTGAGCTCGACGCCGATCGGCTTCGCGCCTTCGAATCCGGTGAGGTTGTGGCAGCCGAAGCAGCCGTACTTGCTGGCCGTCTCCCTGCCCAGGTGGACGTCGCGCTCGAGGGGGGTGAGCCCGGCCAGGGTGGCTTGACTCTGCTCGATGGTCTGCGTGTTCTGCAAGTAGGCGAGCAGCAGCTCGTCGCGAACTTCGCCGTCGACCTCAGGCATCTCAAGGTTCTCGTACGCCGGGTCTCGACTGTCCATCAGGTAGGCGACGAGATCGGCCGCTTCCTGATCGGTCAGCCGCAGGCTCGGCATGCGGGTCTCGGGGTTGTACGCCTTCGGATCCTTCAGCCAGGCGAAGAGCCAGCCCGGATCGACCTTCGAACCGGTGCGCACCAGGTTCGGCCCGTGCATCCGGTTGACCTGCGGGAAGAAGTCGTCCCGTTTGGCCTCGTCATCGCGGAGGTGACAGCCGGTGCAGCCGACGGTGTTGAAGAGCGCCTCGCCGCGGCCGGTGTTGCCTCGGGGAGGTGCCGGATACTCTTCTTCGTTCGATTGGTCCCAGATGTATTCGACCAGCGCTCGAATCTCGACTCGCTGGCGCTCTTCGTTGAGCTCGCCGACGATGTTCTCCTGGAAGAAGAAGTGCGGCATCCAGGTCGTCGGGTGGAACTCTCTCGGCGCCTCGATCCACTTGTAGGCCCAAGCCTTGTCGGTCTTGGAAGCGACCTTCTCGAGGCTCGGCCCCGGACGTGGCAGGTCGCTGAAGGCCGGATAGTCGATCTTGTGGCAGCCGTAGCAGCCCATCCGCATGATCAGGTCACGGCCTGTGTCCTGCATTTCGGAAGCAGGCGTCCAGACGTTGCCGGCGTGGCAGCCGACGCACCCTGCCTCGGAGTACTTGGCAGGCAGGATGGGGGTCTCCAGGTACTTCTGCTTTTTCCAACCCCACTCGTGCTTCCACTCCTTCTTCTCTTCAGCGCTCTCTGGGCTGTGGCCCGCGCGGGCGAAGTTGGTGGCACGATCGAGACCAGCGTGGCAGGTCGTGCAACCGAAGGTCGTGTAGGGATGCGGGGAATTGGAGGACAGGAAGAGGTCGAGCCGCGGATGGCTACGGTAGGGCTCGGCCCACTCTTCGCTGTCGAAGCCGCTGCGCGTCGACGCCACGTGACAGGTCACGCAGCGATCGACGCGATCGACGTTGGTGAAGTTGATGTTCTGGTAGAGGCCGGAGAGCTGGACCTGATCGATCCGCAGTTGCGGTTCGAGCATGTCCATCACCGGCGCGTTGAGCAGGAAGTAGTCGAGACTCTTGTCGAGGTCCGCGACCCTCGACTCGAGAGCGACCAGTCCTCCGCGGAGCTCCACCAGACGACCCTCGTCCTCCCTGAGGCCGGCCATCTTGCGGTCGATCTCCGCCTGCACAGCGGCCCGTTCGGCCGTATAGCCCTGTAGCGTGACCCGATTCTCGTAGTAGGTCGCGTTGCGATCCTCGACCGCCTTGGTGGCGGCAGCCATACGGCTCTCAATGCCGCTCTGAAGAGCGACGTCCAGCTCGTAGCGCTCGGTGTCCAGATGCGACTTGGTCGTCCGCGACTCGACATCGGCCTCGTAGACCTTGTCGTCGAGGGCGCCGAGCCGGTCGCGCAGCTCGTCGAGCTCCGCCTCCTGCTCGCCCAGCCGAGCCTCCTCCGACTCGATCTCCGCCTGAACGCGAGCGATCTCGTCCTGGTTGAGTCGCTGGCGTTCGGCCTCGGCCTCGCTCGCCAACTGTTGGCGTTCGAGCTCCCGAAACTCCGCCTGGTGCCGCTTCCAAGGCTTGGCGTAGTCCTCGAAAACCATCCAAACGGTGATCAGCAGGAGCGCCAGAGAGCTCCACGCAAACCACTTGTTCAGGGACGTGAAGTTGTAGTGGCGATCCGGGGTCTTCTTCGGTGCGGCCATCAGCTAGCCCTAAAGGTTGAGGAAGAACTCTTGAATGTGGACGAAATACTTCAGGTTGAAGAACCAGCGGAAGTACATCTTGATCGGCATGAGCATCATCGTGAGGAAGAGCGTCATGCCGACGTAGTACCGCGTCGGTCCCATCTCCTGGTAGAAGCGATCGATGTACTTGCTCTTGATCAGGAGCACCGGCAGAGCCAGGAAGTAGAAGCCGGTGAACAGGATGCCCCAGATCTCCCGGATGAACCAGTGCCCGGGAAGCCCGACGCCGAGCATCTTGATCCAGATGATCTCGGAGAGATCGACGTTGACCAGTGGCTCGACCTTGTTGACGTCCCAGTACTCGAACGGACCGAAGAAGTTCCAGTTGGGCCCACGCAGGAAGGTTCCGATCACGATCAGCTCACACCACAGAATGATGAAGCCGAACATGAAGAGCCAGATTTCGGTCTTGCGCTCCTGGTAGGTGTAGTAGCCGTTCCCCTTCTTGTTCGGATCGATGTAGGGGATCGCCATCAAGCCGACGATGATCAGGCCCGGGAGCACCACACCCGCCATCCAGGGATCGAAGTAGACCAGCATCTCCTGGAGGCCGAGGAAGTACCAGGGGGCCTTCGAGGGGTTCGGCGCCACCGAAGTGTTCGCAGGCTCCTCGAGCGGCGCCTTGAGCAGAATCGACCAGAGCACCATGCCGACCGTGAGCAGCACCATGCAGATGAACTCGGAGAAGACCAGGTCGGGCCAGGTGAAGATCCGGTCCTCGGACTCGCTCTTCTCGAAGGTCGGCTCACCGGCCTCGATGCGACGATCGTTCTCCTGCGCCTTGTGCATCGAGAACCACCAGAAGAAGCCGATCAGGTAGACCATCATGACGATGGGCACGTTGTCGGGCTTCGCGACCACGGTGTAGAACGTCGGATCGAACATGCTCAACGTGAAGAAGAGCGTGATCAGGGCCAGCATCACCCAGCCGCCGGTCTTGGTCCACAGCACCTTGGACCGCATCGCCCACCAGAAGAGGACGATCGACAGGGTGAACGACCACTGCGGGTACGACAGGAAGTTGATGATGCCTTTGAGCGCTTCCATGCTCTAGACCGGTCCCGAAATACCGCCGTCCTTGCGGACGCGCCAGAAGTGAACTGCGATCAGGCAGGCCGCCACGAAGGGGATCGCGACGCAGTGCAACACGTAGAAGCGGATCAGCGTGCCGTTGCCGATCGTTCGCCCGGCGATCAAACCGAACCGGGCGTCGCTCCCTACATGAATCAGTTTGGTGCCACCTAACTGAAGTAACGCCGCGCCCGGCCCCTCGTGACCTAGTAAGGGGGTCGCTCGGGCCATATTCGATCCAACGGTGATCGCCCAGATCGCCAGCTGATCCCACGGCAGTAGATAGCCGGTGAAGGAGAGCAGCAGGGTCAGCACGAGCAGAATGACGCCGACGTTCCAGTTGAACTCACGAGGCGGCTTGTAGGAGCCGGTCATAAAGACCCGGAACATGTGCAGCCAGACGCTGATGACCATGGCGTGCGCGCCCCAACGATGGAGTTCGCGCATGATGCCGAAGGCCGCAGCCTCCCGCAGGTCGACCATGTCGAAGTAGGCGTACTCGACCGTCGGCCGGTAATAGAACATCAGCAGAATGCCGGTGATCGTCTCGACCAGAAACAGGAAGAACGCCGTACCACCCATGCACCAGGTGTAGCTCATCCGGAGACCGGACTTCTTCACCTTGATCGGGTGCAGATGGAGCACCACGTTGCCCAGCATCGCCAGCGCACGCTTGCGATTGTCGGTCGGAATACCGACCCGGAAGATCGACTTCCAGATCTGGGACTTGACGATATTTTTCTGTAGGTTCTTGAGTGCTTCCACGTCAGTCCTTTGCGGTCGATCTCAGAGGTCTATGTGGTCAGGAACGAGCTCGGGTCTTCCCACTGACCTCGCTCCCACAAGTACTTCTGGGCTTTGTCGACCACAATCTGGCCGTCGTCGGGATCGATCGAGACCGCGGCGCGCTCCAGCGGTCGAGGCGTCGGCCCCTCGAAGTTGATCCCGTTGCGGTAGTAGCCGCTGCCGTGGCAGGGGCACTTGTACTTGTTCTGCGCCTCGAGCCAGTTCGGCGGGCAGCCGAGGTGCGTGCAGATCGCGATGAGCGCGTAGATCGTCCCCGCCTCGTTGACGACGAAGACGCCGTTGCTCTCGACGAAGCGCTCGTCGACCGTGTCCTCCTGGAACTCGGTCGGAGGTCCGACCTTGAAGCTGGTCGGTGGCTCATAGAGGACGTTCGGGAACATGAACCGTCCCCACGCGGTGAGACATCCACCAGCCGCAGCCGTGAAGCCCACCCAGGCGACCGCAGCCCAGGAGAAGAATCCCCTTCGGCTCAGGTCATCGCCCCCCGCAGCCTTGGCCTTGGCGGCCGGCTTCGTGGCGGGCTTTGCTGCCGGCTTCGGAGCCGGCTGGGCAGGACTCGACGACGCGGCCTGGGCGGTCTGCTCAGGCTTGGTGTCTTCCGGTTTGTCGGTCATAGGGAGTTCTTACGAGACGCACCGAGCCGCCGAAGGCGGTCCGCAGCGCTAGGCACACTCAACGTGTTGCCGGATTGTCGGTCGAACCGTGATCGATGTCAAGAAGTCGACACGTCGCGGCGAACCGGCATACGGAGCTCGGCAAGCGGCACGAAAAATGCACTTCGCTCCGGTTTCGGCAGACACCCAGGACACGTCCTCATCGACTACCCTCGGGAGACCAGATGAATCGCCCGTCGACGCGCACGAACCTCTACGCAACTGTCGCAGCCCTCTTGGCGCTCGCACTCGGAGCGCTCCTCGGCGCTGCCCCCGCCACCTCCCAGGAGCCCTCGGTCGTCAAACGGATCGAGCTCTTCGCCCAGTCGAGCGGCCCGGCGGCATGGTCACCGCGCGGCGACAAGATCGCCTTCTCGCGGCGCGAGGCGAACGGCTACATGCAGCTCTACGTGGCGAGCGCCGACATGAGCAACGCGCGATGCCTCACCTGCCGCATCTACGGACTAAAGAAGATGCACATCGGGAGCCCGGCGTGGCACCCCTCGGGAGAGTTCGTCGTGGTGGTTGTCAGCAAGCCGGTCAAGACGAGCGGTGAACCGCTCCGTTTTCTGGAGGTTCCGGGTGCCAACCTCGGCAGCGATCTCTATGCGATTCGTATCGACGACCAGAACTTCTGGAATCTGACCGTCCTCTCCGATCGGGGCGGCCGCGTCCTGCCTCCACACATCTCTCACGAGGGCAACCGCATCACCTGGGCCGAGCGCGTCTCGAGCGGCAAGGGGGTGTTCGGCAAGTGGGTGCTGCGAGTGGCGAAGCTCGAGCTGCAACGCAAGGTCCCTCGCCTCAAGAGCCTCGACACCCACCGCCCGGGCGACTCGCGTCTCTTCTATGACAGCCACGGCTTCACCACCGACGATCAGGGGCTTGTCTTCTCGGGCAACCTCGAAGAGGACCAGCCCGAAAGCGGCATGGACATCTACCGCCTCGGGCTGGACTCCGGTCAGCTGAGGCGACTGACTCAGAGTTGGGAGGAGTTCGATCGCTTCGCCCTGCCGGCGCCCAACGGAAACTGGATCGCCTGGACGAGCAGCCGCGGCGTCGGCTCCGGACGGGTCAGCCTCGAGCGCCGACAGGTCAGCGCCGTGCGCGCCGCGGATCTCTGGCTGATGAACGCCGAGGGGCTGAGCGCGCAGCGACTGACACGCTTCAACGACGTGCACTCACCGCACTTCGCCGGCCGGACGATGGTGATCCCCACCAGCTGGAACCGCGACGGCGATCGACTCCTGGTTCTCGCCCTGGCCGTCGGCTCGAACGAGCCCGGCGACCTCTACGTCGTCGAGTTCAACGAACCGATCGGGCGCTAGGTGCGAACCGAGGACTGGACATGAGACGAGCCGCCGCCCTCCTGTTGCTTTCCCTCGCCACGCCCCTGCTCGCTCAGCAGAGCGACGACGTATTCAGCGACGTGATCGACGTGCGAGTCGTCAACTTCGAGACCGTCGTCGAGGACGCCCAGGGCCGGCGCGTCTCCGGCCTGACCCGCGACGACTTCCGTCTGATCGTCGATGGCCGCGAGCTGCCGGTCGAGTACTTCTCCGAGGTGCGCGACGGTTTCCTGCTGCCGGAGTCGACCCCCGTCACCGACACACCTTCCGAGTCCCCGCTCGCCGAGGCGAGCCCCGAGCGACGCAACACCCACTTTCTCGTGTTTGTCGACGACGTCTTCTCGATCGGGGCACAGCGGAACCTGGTCCTCGACAAGGTCGCACAGCAGCTGACCGAGCTGCACACCGACGATCGCGTCGCCGTGGTCAGCTTCGACGGCGGCGACGTCGAGCGTCTCTCCGACTGGACCTCCGCTCCCGCCGAGATCCGCGCCGCGCTCGAGCGCGCCAAGAAGCGCAAAGCCAAGGGCGCCTTCCGGCGCATGGAGCGAGCCGTCATCAATCCGGCGTTCTCTCGTCAGGAGTCGTACATCCGACTGGTCGAGGAGCAGCTCGAGAACCTGACGGTGGCCGCGTCGATCGCCATGCGATCGGCTGCGCCCGAGACCGGTCGCAAGGTCTTGCTCCTCTTGTCCGGAGGCTGGCCGTACGAACTCAACATCTACGCCGACCCGACCCTCCGCACCACCTTCGGCGACAGCGACAGCCTCAACCAACGTTTCATGGCGCAGCGCGAGCAGTTTGGTCGCAACCTCTGGAGCTACAGCCTGGGCACAGGCATCTTCCAGACGCTCGCCGACACGGCAAACCTCCTCGGCTACACGATCTACCCCATCGACGTGCCGGGAATCGGCGGGTCGGGCGACATCGCCTCGGACGGCCCGGCGCCCGCGCAAGGCCTGCTCGCCGAAGCGGCGAGCGAGAGCGGAGTCGAGGCCTCGCTCCTCTTCCTCGCGCGAGAGACCGGCGGCAAGGCGATGCTCAACAGCAACCGCCTGACGGCGCTCGAACGAACCGCGGAGGACACTCGCTCCTACTACTGGTTGGGCTTCACTTCGGACCGGCGAGCGAACAACCAGCGCCATCGCGTTCAGATCGAGGCGCGTCGACCCGATCTCAAAGTCCGCACCCGAAAGGACTACGTCGACTTCTCGCGCCAGGTGGAAGTCGAGATGATGGTCGAAGGGGCACTCCTCTTCCAGGCCGACGAAGACGGCGACGACTTCGACGTGCGGCTCGGCGACCCGACGCAGATCGCACGCAAGAAGATGGAGATCCCGATTCAGCTGGCGATTCCAACCGATGAGTTGACGCACCTCTACTACGGCGGCGAGTACCTCGCTCGCATGACCGTCACCCTCGCGGTGAAGGATCGCCGCAACACGCTCTCGAGCGTCGTCACTCTGCCCTTCGAGGCGCGCCGCTCCGATCGGCCGGCAACCGGGGACGTCACCACCTATGACGTGGATGTCGAGCTCTGGCGCGAGCGGCACGATCTGGTGGTGATGGTTCAGGACCTCGCGACCGGAACGGTCCTGACGAGCAGTGTCGAAGTGCGCCCAAACTGATCGGGCCGCAACTCCCGAGCGTACGCGTCGTAGTCCAGAACATGCTCGAAGGTCACGCATTGGGGCGATCGGCCCGTAGATTTGCGCAGCTCAGTACCCCGTTCCTGATCATGGCCTTGCTCTCCGCCATGCAGATCGGCTTCCGGCAGTCGCTCGAGGGCACCACTCCCGGCTGGTGGCGCGTCGTCTGGACGAACCTTCTGGCGTGGGCGCCTTGGCCTCTGCTGGCGATCCCGATCGCGAGGTCCTGGACTCGCACCGACTTCAAACTCCGCGACCTCTCGACGGCGCTCCGCCACGGCGCCGGGGCAACGTTGGTCGCACTGCTCTATCTCGCCTACCTGACCCTCTTCCGATTCGCCTTCTTCCCAGAGGCCACGGGTGCACCGGGCCTCGCGAACTTGCAGCGGGCGTTCGCGACGGAGATCGGGGACTTCTTCGTGATCACGTGGAGCTTCTACTGGATCATCGGCGTTGCTGCCTACCTGCTCCACGCCCGCGAGACTCGAGCGCACGCAGCACACGTGCCTCCGGCAGCGAAGGCCCCCCCGGCGCTGCGCATCGGCTCCGCCGGCCGCAGCCGCTGGGTAGAGCTCGATGCGGTCGAGTGCATCGAGTCCGACCGGTCCTATGCAGTCGTCCATCAGCCGGGCGACACGTCGGTCACACGCGAAACGCTGCGCAGCCTGGCCGAGCGCCTTGCGGTGCACGGGTTCCATCGAGCGCACCGCTCGTGGGTCGTGAATCTCGCGAAGGTGAGGGAGCTGCGTCCCACCTCTCACGGCGACGCGGCCCTGGTACTCGTGTCGGGGCGCCGCGTCCCGGTGAGCCGCACCTACCGCACCGCTCTCCAAAGCGCTCTCGACGCCCTCCACAGTTGAGGTCGATCGTCCGGCTCGCAACAGGGCGGTACCGCCTCGCAGCGTGACCTCAACTCGTGGGCTGGCGACGACGTAGCCTCGAGCAATGCCCAACGTCGCCGCTACCACTCTGCTGCTCCTGGCGCTGAGCTACCTCGGCAGCAAGGCCACACTCGCGGAAGATCGACCTCCGTCGCTCGACCCCGAGCAGGTCTCCCAGTTCACAGACCGTTTCTTCGAGAGGGCCCTCCAGACGTCTGGGGTCCCGGGGGCGGTCGTTGCGGTCGTCGAGGACGACTCGGTGGTCCTCCTCAGAGGTTACGGAGTCGCCGACATCGAAACCGGCCGACCGACCGATCCGAACAGCACCCTCTACCGACTCGGCTCGATCACCAAGGTTCTGACCGGCGTTGCCGTGCTCCAACTCGTCGACCAGGGTCGGCTCGATCTCGACGGCCCCGCCACCTCCTACCTAGGCCCGTACACCTTCCCATCGGCGGGCGAGCTCACTCTGCGGCAGCTTCTGACCCACCGTGGAGGTCTCGATTCGGATCCAACAGGTTCCCTGACGGCGCCCGGCAGCGGCGGCACGAGCATCGAAGCCACCGTACGCCGTCTACAGCGGGTTCGCCCGAGCAGCGATGTCGCCGCGTACGACATTCTCGGCTGGGGAGTTCTGGGTCTCGTGCTGAGCGAAGCGACCGGAGAGAGCTACGCCGACGTGCTTGCAAACCGAATCTTCCGACCGTTGGGCATGCACAACTCTTTCGTCGGACTCGGCGGCGAGAGGATCTCCGACGTCGCGAGCTGCCATATCTCCGAAGGTCCCGGAGTCGCTCTCCCCTGCGCGAGTCAAGAGCTCGTGCCGGCGTTCCAGGGTTCGGGTTCGGTGGCCGCAACCGCCGCCGACATGACGTTGCTGATGAAGGCCCTCCTCAACGAGGGCTCGCTGGGTGAGACGCAACTCCTGAGCGAAAACGCCTTCTCACAGCTCACCGACTTCGACCAGTACCGATTCCACCCGAGAGGCCCCGGCCTCGGTTTGGGCATTCGGGAGCTCGACCGCGGCAGCCGCCCCGCTTTCGGACATGGCGGCGGCATCAGCGGCTTCGCCAACCAGATGGACCTCTTCCCCGACGAGCGAATCGGCGTCTACGTCGGCATCAACGGCGGGCCCGAGCAGATCTACGAAGCGCGCCTTTCGAGACTGCCCCGCCTGGCGAGACAGCGCGGAATCGCGGCGAGCGTTTCGCAATCGATCCGAGCGATGGAACGATTCGGAGCCGCCCTCACCGAGGAGTTCCTCCCTTCGACGGTCGACAGCGCCGGCCTCGCGGCGGGCGGCGATCCGATCGACGCCCGAGAGCTCGCCGGCTTCTACGTGTTCAATCGGTTCACGTCGAACAGTCTGCTCGTCAACCTGACCGCCCTCGGCGTCTCGACGCACGTCACCGCACTCTCGCCCGAGGAGCTGTCGATCTCCGGCGCCGGAAGATTCCTCGCCGACGGCTCGGGCGCCTTCCACTCGGCAGACCGTGACTCGTGGGTCGCCTTCCGGCTCGCCGACGAGCTCTCGTGGCTGTCGTTCGGCGGCGACCCCTACTCCATCTACGAGCGACGAGCGGCGCTCGCAACGCCTCTCTTTCTCCTTCAGCTTCCGGCGATCGCCATCGTCCTTCTGCCTTGCCTGTCACTCCTCTCGATCCGGCGGCTCGGTTGGCTACCCCGGTCGGCGGCGCGCAGCGCGCTCTTCGGATGGGCGCTCCTCCTGGTCGCGCTCCTCCTGGAGCTCGAGTTCGCGACTCAGCTGCTCGAGGTCGAGGGCAAGGCCTGGCCGGTTCTCCTCTGGAGACTGCTCGGCGTCCTCGGCCTCCTCGGCATCGCCTACGCCCCGGTTGCGGCCTGGCGACGGTCCGGTGGAGGCCGGCGACTCGCGAGCGGGGTCACGGCGGCGGCCCTGACAGTCGCGGCCACGTCGATCGTGTCCGCCGCCGGCTACTGGATCGCGACGACCTACCTCTAAAACCTGCAGAAGAGAGCCTCCTGACGGCCTCCTGACGGCTCACGTCTACCGTCGCGAGCTTGAGTCACTCTCCAGCTCGGCCCGTCCAGATCGCCCGTTGCCAATCGGTGACTCGGCGCCGCAGCGCGCTCGTACCGGCGCTCCGCGCACTTCTGCATCTCCCCTACGTTCGGGCGATCGCACTCGCACTCTCGCTGGCCGCGATCGCCGGCAGCTCGGCGGCGTTGACGCTGGCCCTCCGGCACGACGTATCGGCGGTCGCTGTGGCGCGCTACTTCTTGCGCCAACACTCGGAACTCGACTCCCTCGGCGAGGCGTTGCGCACCGGCTCGACGGTCTTCCACCTCGAGCCGCTCCTCGCGCTGCCTCCGGGAGTGAACCCGGGCGGCCTCGTCTACGAGGAGGAACACGGCCTGGTCTTCTACACCCACTCTCCTGGAGCTCGGAAAGAGCGCAGGCGGGAGCTCGAGGCGCGCCGTGAACTGTTCGAGCGGCTCGCTCCTCACTACTGGCGCGCCGACCTCGACGCCCTGGCACGCGAGATGAACCGTCCAGCCATGCGCCAGGAGTTGCTCGATCGGGGCGCCCGCATTCGCGACCTCTACGCGTTTCAGCAGTACAACGGCAAGCCGGTCGAACGCAGCGCCCGCACCGAACTGCTGCGAAGCGCGGCACGTAGCATGCAGCTGGTGGCGCCCTCCCTCTCGGAGCCGATGGCCCTCGGCTTCGTCGAGCAGCTACGCTTCTACGATCAACAGCGCCCGAAGGGTCGCTTCGTCGGCCGCTGGGAGCTGATCACTCCCGGCCCGTTCGCAGGGATTGACGCCGGCTATGCCCACCAGATGAGCGAGGCGAATCACTACATCGTGATCTCGCGGCTCGGCGAATTCACTCGCGTCAGCACCTTCTTCCAGGGCCAGCGTCAGGACTACATGGTGCGCCCGATCGGACACCCGTCCGGCCAGCGCTCGTATCGTCTGACCACCCAGCCCGCCCTCTAGCCTGACGCGGGACGAGCGCTACCAGACCTGGAAGCCGGGCGACAGCAGCTCGGTCTGTGACACCAGCTGGGCGAGCGGCACGCCGTAGGCCAGCAATACCATCACGAGCGCCGCCGGCACCCAGACTCCCCAGCGATCGAGCAGCGGCGCGGCGTCCTCCGGCCCCGAGCTCGCCTCAGCAAACGGCACCGGCTCCGGCTCGGCCCGCTTCGCGACCCACGCCGTCATCATCATGTTCAAGATGAAGACGCCACCGCTCACAAAGAGAAGCGTGCCTCCGATGCCGACGAGCGGCAAGGCGGTGCCCCACGCCTCCTCGGCGTACGGAACCGAGCCCAACGTCGTCCGTCGCGGAGCGCCCATCAGCCCCAGGCGGTGGAGAGCGTTCGAGAACATGATCATGCCGAAGAACCAGACCCACACCTGCGCCCGGGCCAGTCCGAGACTCCACAGCCGGCGCCCGGTGAGTAGAGGCACCCACCAGTAGCAGATGCCCATGAAGGTGAGCGCCACCGCGCTCCCCACCGTCAGGTGAAGGTGGCCCGGCATCCAGGCCGTGTTGTGGACGATCAGGTTCAGGTTGAACGACGCGTTGATCAGGCCGCCAACGCCGCCGAACGCAAAGAGCAGCATGGCGCAGACCTGAGCGGCCACCGAAGGATCTCCCCAGGGGAGCCGACCGAACCAACGGAACCAGCCCTTGCCGCCGCGATTCCTCGCCGCATTCTCGAGCGAGGCCACCACGTTGAAGAAGGTCAGGAGACTCGGAAAGAAGACCGCGAAGGTGAAGACCGTGTGGACGAGTTTCCACCCCTCGTGAATACCCGGGTCGGTGAACTGATGGTGAAAGCCGGTGGGCGTCGAGAAGAGCACGAAGAGCACGAACGCAACGCGCGCCATCGGGTCGCTGAAGAGCTTGCCCCCCGCCTGCTTCGGCACCATCGCATACCAAGAGATGTAGGCCGGGAGGAGCCAGAAGTAGACAATCGGGTGGCCCGTGAACCAGAAGAGGACGCGACTGAGCAGCGCGTCGGTGCCCTCGACCAGCCCCATCGACCAGGGAATCTGAAGAAAGAGCATCTCGGCGGCGAGCCCCATCGACGCGATGGTCCACATGTAGAACGTTGCGAGCGACATGAACGCCGGCAGTGGGATGCGCTCGTCCGGGTGGTCTTTGCGCCAGGCTCGATAGGTCGCGGTGAGGTTCACCGTCACCAACCAGGTCGCGGCGACCACCAGCGTCAGCCCGAGGTAGAACGCCCAGTGCGCCTGCATCGGCGGGTAGAGCGTGTAGAGGATGGTCGCCATGTTGAGGAGGAGCGGCACCGCCGCCATCACGAGGCCGGCGAGCATGATCCAGAAGGTGACCCATCCAAGCTTCCGGAGCTGCATCGGGCGGCCGAGCGACCGACCGGTCACGAAAATCAGAAAGCCACAGATGAAGAAGGTCGTGAACACCAGCGCGTTGAGCACGCCGTGGACGGTGAGCCCGTGATAGTAGGACTGGATGACCGGCTTCAGGAAGGGGTAGAGGTCAATTCCGCCGTGCTCCAGGCCCTGGAAAAGGCCGGTGACGACACCCCCGAAGAGCGCTACCAGCGCAACGGTCAGGAAGGAGCCGGCGAGCTTGTTGTCGGCGGTGATCGGGTGGTCCAGGGAGCTCACGAGCCCTCCTCCACAATCAGCTGACCCCACATGGTGTGATGGATGGCACCGCAGAACTCGTGGCAGATGAACGGGTAGGTGCCCGGCTCGTCGAAGTTCGCGGTCACACGCGCGATCTGTCCCGGAATCAACATCACGTTCACGTTTGCGTCGTGAATCATGAGCCCGTGCATGACGTCTTCGCTGGTCGCGATGAAGGTCACCTCCGAGCCCGCCGGAACGCGAATTTCGTTCGGCTCGAACGCCCAGGTGCGCGCGAGCATCCGCACCTCGTACTCCTTCGGACCGACCTCGAAAACGCCGAGCTCATCGAAGGGTGCGATCTCGCGCACCGTGTTCGGGTCGACCCGGCTCTCCTTGGAAGGAATGTGAATGCCGGCACCAAAGGCCGTCACGGTCAGAGCGACGAGCATGCCGAACGGCAGCGCGATACTCGGGAGAATCCAAGCCAGCTCGTAGAGCTGCTCCATCTTGATCTTCATCGGCTCGCCTCCTTCAGAACCAGAGCCTGAAGTAGATGTTCACCCAGCCGAGGGCAAGGATGATCAGGAAGAGAATCATGAACATGAAGGCCCCGCGCGGGTGGCCGTTCTTGCCGTCGTCGCTCATCCGAGGCCTCCTGCTATTGAATCGACCGCATGTAGCTGACGATCGCCATGAGCTCGGCGTCGGTGACGGCCGGGTTGCCCCCTCGGGGCGGCATGTCGACTCCCCGGTCGTTGTCCGGATGGCTCGCCGGACGCCCCTCGATCAGGAACGCCAGCAGCTGCTCGTCGCTCTGACCACGAACAAACTCGTTGTTGGTCAGCTCTTTGCCCAGGCGTGGCATCCCTTCACCGCTCTGCCCGTGACAGACCGCACACGTCTGGCGGAACTCCGCCAGTCCCTGCCCGGCGTCATCAGCAGACGATCCTGATCCTCCGCCGCCGCAGCCCACCGTCGCAGCCGCCAGAACCACCAGTAGCAGGTACCTCACGGTTCCCTCCAAACGCATCGCACACCTCCTCGGAGCCTTCGCTCCACTTGTGAGATTGACTTTGCCCCGCCGCTCGGGGCGCCGGAACACTTCAGCGGGTGGCGACGGGTGCTACCCGAGCGGGTAGGCTACGAAGACCCACGACCCGCAGCGAGGGCCAGCGCGACCTCGAGCACCTCGTCGCGCCCCGCGAGGACCCCAGCAGCCGTACGATTCGCCGGAACGGTCGGCTCGACGCCGAGCAGATGGTGCTGAGAGTCGTCGTGATTCAAGACCCGCATTCCGGTCCAACTGACGGTAAAGGCGCCGGGCAGCTCAAACGGGTTGACGTTGCCGTTGGTACCGGCGGTCGCCGAGCCGACAATTTCGCCGAGTTCGTAGTGCTTGACGATCGCCATCACACTCTCGGCGTAGCTGATGGCGTTCGGACCGGTCACGAAGACGACGCGGCCACCGATGCGCGGCTCCGCCGGCTCCAACGTCCACCGTCCCGAGGTGTCGTAGCCAACCAGATCGCGTCGGTCGGGATAGACGGCCTGGGGCACGTGCCACTTCGCAGAGTGAAGCGTCTGGTCGGTCAGGTGTTGGAGGATGGCGTGGTTGCCTCGCGGATAGCCACGGAGATCGAAGACGACGCCGCTCGCCGAGACGAGGTCCTGCAGACGCACCTGGAGTGCACTCCAGTCGGCGCGTCCAAGGTCGACGTAGAAGACCCCGTCGTCCATCTCCTCGATCGGCTCGGGCAGATCTAGAGTTGGGCCCTGACGCCCGTAGGGCACGCTCACCTCGAGCGACTCGCCATCGCGAATCAGCCCCAGACGTTCGCTCTCGCCGATGGGGCCGAGCACGAGGCCGTAGATCGCCCGCGCGCGTCGCCAATGTGTTGAGCCGGACGAGAGCGCGACCCGTTCCTCCAACACATCTCGGATCGGGCGTCCGCCCAAAGTCACCACTTCGTCCAGAGGCCGCACGTCGGGTGCGAGTTCCGATCGAACCCCGAGCACGAACACCCGCCCCTCCGCCTCGACGAATCGAAGCGGTAGCACCGATTGCGTCTGGAGCCCGTCGTAGACGTAGCCGTGACCATCGTGCAGTTGCGCCACCAGCCAGCGGAGCGTCTCGTGGTGTGTCGCGCGATCGGCGTCGACGAGGGTGCGCTCGATCGCCTCGTCGAGCACCGCTTCCCATTCGGTCGGCACTTGATCGAAGTAGGGGTAGAAGTGCTGGAACACGTTCCAGGCGATCGCCACGCTGCCGACGCGATCAGCGAGTCGACCGGCGTCGAACCCCGCCTCGTATCGCCCTTCGAGCGCCTCTGACAGTTTGCTGAGCGCCTCGGTCTCATGCGCCTCGATATCGCCGGGCAGCGCCAGCGGCGCGCGCAGTCGAACGCCGGCGCCCAGCGACACGTCCAACATCTCCCCCAGTTCGGGCTGGGCGTCGAACAGATTGTCGATCCGAATGGTCTGGCGCTCGATCCGAAGACAGCGCTCGCCCTCGGCCGCGTTGATGTCGATCGCATGTAGGTAGCCGGGGCTGTTCCCCCGACTCCACGCCCGCGCCTCCCCCGTCGACTGCTCGAAGCTTCCATTGGCGATCGGCACGACGCTCCAACCGGAGCCCTCGGCCACCTCGAGGACGACGTCGTCGACCCAGGCCCGCTCACCCGCAGTCAACATGAAGCCGAAGAGGACGGCGCGCGCAGTCTCGGCCACGTCGCCCTCGATCGTGTGGCGGCTCCAGGTCTCGCCGGTCACCGGACGGTCGCGCATATTGTCGAAGAAGCCGGTACCGTTCGGAAGATCGACCCGCAGCCAGCCTTGCCCCTTCGACCGGCGACCACCGACGCGCGCCGAGAACGAAAGACGCACCCGGCGCCCCTGCACCAGCTCCGGATCGATCGACTGTGTGACCGTGCTGAAGGCGGCTCCGTCGACGGCTCGCCGGTTCTCTCGACCGGTTCGAACGCTCGAGTAGGTCGTTCCTCCGAGGGAGAGGCCGACCCCCTGATGCTGCCAGGCGACCACCTCGTCGCCGGCGGTCGTCTGGCCCGTCGCCTGCTCGATGAGGTCGCGCAGTTCGTCGACTCTCACCGAACCTGCGGCCGCCCCTCGGTGGAACGTGGCGGTCGGCGCCACGGGTCCGAAGAGCTCGCCGAGGCGCGTCGCCAGATCGGCCTCGGGCGCGGCCAGGAGTCCGTTCGCTCCCCAGGCGGCGAAGGTGTCCCAATCCAGGTCGGCCGCTTCATCTCCCGGATGGAAGAATCGCAGGTAGCCGTAGGTCTTGACGTACGCTTTCAGCCGCTCGACCCGCGGATCGGAGGCGGCCTCGGCGGCCCAGCTGCCGGATGCACCGCCGACACACAGCGCCAACAGGAGCGCCGTCAGCCGCTGCCGAAACCCAGGCACTCGAATCAGAGACCGAGCGCTTTGCGGGCGTCGATCGCGGCCTGACGAACCTTGAGGTTGGGGTCGTCTTCGGCGAGGCCGTCGAGAATCGGTAGCGCGTCGGCGCCGCGCACCGCCGCCAGCGCGTTGATCGCGCTGATCATCGTCTCCTGCTGCTGATCGGGAGTGATGCCCGGCACGGAGGAGGTCAGCCGGCGATCGAGCATGCGTTCGAGTTCAGCGACCCCTGCGTCGCTCCCGAGTCGACTGACCGCCAGAGCGGCGTTCCAACGCACGTCCGCCTCTCGATCCTCGAGCAGCGGCAACAATCGGTCGACAACGCTCGCATCGCCCAACTCACCCACCGCGAAGGCCGCCGTCTTGCGGATGCCCGGATCCTCGTCGGAGAGACCGTCGATCAGCGGCGGGATCGCGCTCGGGTCGCCGGCCGTGCCCAGCGCCCACAACAAATAGATGCGCGTCTGACTGTCGGCGCCATCCAGCGCTTCGACGAGTACGGGCGCCACCGCCTCATCTCGGGTGTAGCCGAGCACCAGGATCAGGTACCGACGGACCTCCTCGTCGTCGACCTCCCCGAAGATCCGAAGAAGCTCCTCCATCGCCCCCGGCTCTTCCGAGAGCGCCTCGGGATCGGCGAGCAGCACCTTCGAGAGCTCGTAGGCCGCCTGCGCCCTTGTCGAACGCCAACCCGAGCGCAGATCGTTCAGGTAGCCCGACACCGTCTGCCGCTCATAGGCGATCCAGCCGAAGCCGACAAACACCGCGACGCACAGAAGCACGACCAGAAGCGGAACGATGAAGAGGCCGACGAAACCACGCAGCATTCCGCCTTCGACCTCCTGTTGGAGGTCGCGTGCGGGGGTCTCTTCGGGCTCGGGTGGACGCTCGTCGCTCATAGCGGCTGGCGAGCTTATCAGCGCCGCCGGCCGTCTGGCGATCGATTCGAGCGACCGCCTTCGGCGCCCAGCGACACCCCCTCGCGCCGCCCGACAAAGTCGGAAACCGCTTCCCCCCGGACGCCGAACCAGGTCGACGGAGAAGCGTCCGCCCCACCCCGTGGGGTGTGTTGCACCCCTCCTGCCACTTAGGTATCGTCACCTCGAAACGGAGGAGCGCGAAGAGCTGATTCATGTCTCAGATCTTCCACCGCAGCACCAACACGCTTGCGCGGGTCTCGATCTTCGGTGGCATCTTCTTTGTCGCCGCCCTGATCGGGCTGTTCGCGCATCTGGATCGCTCGTCGTACAACACGGGCAAGGGTGTGGTGTTGGCGCAGCCGATCCCGTTCAGTCACGACCATCACACCGCGGCGCTCGGCATCAGCTGCCTCTATTGCCACACGAGCGTCGAGGAGTCGGCGTTCGCCGGAATACCCCCGACCGCCACGTGCATGAACTGTCACAAGCAGATCTGGGCGCAGAGTCCGATGCTCGCCGGCGTTCGCGAGAGCTACCAGACCGGCGAGCCGATCGAGTGGACGCGCATCAACGATCTTCCCGACTACGTCTACTTCAACCACAGCATTCACGTTGCTAAGGGCGTCGGCTGCGAGAGCTGCCACGGCCGCGTCGACCAGATGCCGCTCATCATGCGGGCGGAGTCGCTCCAGATGGAGTGGTGCTTGGAGTGCCACCGCAACCCGGAGCGTCAGGTACGCCCGCTCTCGGAGGTCTACACGATGGGCTGGGAGCCCGAGGCCAACTTCGACCGGGCCGCACTGATCGAAGAGCACGACATCGACAGCAAAGTGAACTGCTCGACCTGCCACCGATGACTGATCGTCCGCCACATCCCGAGCCGCAACGCCTCGAGCTCGACGACCTGCGTCAACGCTTGGAGACCGAGCGGGGCAAAGAACTCTGGCGCAGTCTCGACGAGCTCGCCGGGAGCGCCGAGTTCGAGGAGTTGATCCATCGCGAGTTCCCGCGTGAAGCGGCCTCCTGGCCCGAGGGCGTGGATCGCCGCCGCTTCCTGCAGCTGGCGGGCGCATCGATGGCGCTCGGCGGCCTGACCGCCTGCACAAAGCAGCCGCTCGAGAAGATCGTCCCCTACGTCGATCAGCCCGAGAATCTGATTCCCGGCAAGCCGCTCTACTTCGCGACCAGCTTCCTCCAGGGTGGCTTTGCCACCGGCGTTCTCGCGGAGAGCCACACCGGACGACCGACCAAGGTCGAGGGCAACTCTGAGCACCCGGCCGGCACCGGCGCCACCGACCTCTTCGCACAGGCGTCGATCCTCGAGCTCTACGACCCCGACCGTTCCCAGGTGGTCCGCGAGCTGGGGCGCATTCGAACCTTCGACGCCTTCTTCCAAGAGACGCAGAAGGCGATGCGAGCGCTCTCCGCGTTGGGCGGAGCGCGTTTGCGCATCTTGACCGGCACGGTCACCTCGCCGAGCCTGGCAGCGATGATCGCCAAGGTTCTGAGCGAGAACCCGAGAGCACAATGGCACCAGTACGAAGCCGCGGGGCGTCATTCGGCCCGGTCGGCCTCTCTGGCCGCCTTCGGTCGCCCGGTCGAAACGCGCTACGACCTTTCGTCGGCGGAGTACATCGTCGCGCTCGACGCCGACTTCCTGACCGAGGGACCCGATCATCTGACCTGCGCGCGCGATTTCGCGAGCCTGCGCCGCATCCGCGACGGCAAGCGGACCATGAACCGCCTCTACTCGGTAGAGAGTGCTCCGACCCTCACCGGCACGCTCGCCGATCACCGCCTGCCCGTTCGAGGCGTCGAGGTCGTCGGCGTCGCCGCAGCTCTGGCAAAGGCATTGGGCGTTCCAGGAGCCGAGTCCGCCGCAGCGCTCGGCAACGGCCAGGGCGATTGGATCGAGGCGGCCGCAGCGGACCTCCGCGATCACCCGGGGCGTTCGGCGGTGATCGCCGGAGAGTGCGCCGCCCCTGAGGTCCACACCCTCTGCCACGCCATCAACGCCGCTCTCGGCAACGTCGGAACTACCGTTCTACAGACTGAGCCGGTGGAAGCGGAGCCGGTGGACCAGCTGGCATCGATCGCCGAACTGGTCGAGGACATGAGCGCCGGCGAGGTCGACGTCCTGTTGATTCTCGGCGGCAACCCGGTCTTCGACGCACCGGCCGACCTCGGGTTCGTCGACGCGATGCTCAACGTCGGCCGCCGCATTCGGCTGGCGCCGTACGAGGACGAAACCTCAGAGTACTGCCAGTGGCACCTCCCGGAAGCGCACTACCTCGAGAGCTGGGGCGACGCTCGATCGATCGACGGCACCGTCAGCCTGGTGCAGCCGCTGATCGAGCCGCTCTACGACGGCAAGTCGGCCCTCGAGGTGCTCTCCGGCTTGACCGCCGACGGCGAGTCTTCCGGCTACGACCTCGTGCGGGCGCAGTGGCAGATCGAGGGAGGCGCCTCCGAGAAGAGCTGGCGCCGCTGGCTCCACGACGGCTTCATGGAGGACAGCTCGTCGGCACCGACCGACGCAACGATCGGCGCCGACGCGGTCGCTACCGCGGTCGGTTCCGCCACCGCCTCGAGGGACTTGGAAATCATCTTCCGCCCCGACCCGACGGTCTGGGACGGCCGCTACGCAAACAACGGCTGGCTGCAGGAGTGTCCGAAGCCGTTGACCAAGCTCACCTGGGACAACGCGGCGATGATCTCGCCCGCCTTCGCCCAGCGGCTGGGTATCGCCAATGAGCAGCGCGTCGAGCTTGCTGTCGACGGTCGCACGCTCGAGGCGGCGGCCTGGATTCAGCCCGGCCTACCCGACGACTCGGTGACCCTGCACCTCGGGTACGGCCGGCGGCGGACCGGCAAGGTCGGCGCCGGCACCGGCTTCGATGCCTACCAATTGCGCGGCTCGAAGTCCCCTTGGCTCGCCACCGGAGCGACGTTGACACCACTCGCGGGCAGCTATCCCCTGGTGTCGACGCAGCTCCACAGCAACATCGAGCTCGAAGGGCAGGAGTCCGAGAAGCGACACCTGGTGCGCACCGGCACGCTCGACGAGTACCTCGAGCACCCGGAGTTCGTGCACCACATGGGCCACGCGCCGACACCCGACCAGACGCTCTACCCGCCGTTCGAATACGACGGATACGCGTGGGGTCTGGCGGTCGACCTCGGCTCCTGTACCGGTTGCAACGCCTGCGTCATCGCTTGCCAGTCCGAGAACAACGTTCCGATCGTCGGCAAGGAACAGGTGGCGGCGGGACGCGAAATGCATTGGATCCGGATCGACCGCTACTACCAGAGCTCGATCGACGACCCTGAAGTCCATCACCAGCCGGTGATGTGCATGCACTGCGAGCACGCGCCCTGCGAGGTCGTCTGCCCGGTGGCGGCCACCGTCCATAGCGACGAGGGGCTGAACGACATGGTCTACAACCGCTGTGTCGGAACCCGCTACTGCGCCAACAACTGCCCCTACAAGGTGCGTCGCTTCAACTTCTTGCTCTACAACGACTTCGAGACCCCGGTCTTGAAGATGATGCGCAACCCCGACGTCACGGTGCGCAGCCGCGGCGTGATGGAAAAGTGCTCCTACTGCGTGCAGCGCATCAACCACGCGCGCATCGATGCCCGGGTCGACGGACGCGAGTTGGGCGACGGCGACGTACGCACCGCCTGTCAGCAGGTCTGCCCGACGCAGGCCATCGTCTTCGGAGACATCAACGACCCCGAGTCGGAGGTGTCGAAGTGGAAGGCCGAACAGCTCAACTACGGCCTCCTCGAGGAGCTCAACACCCGTCCTCGAACGACCTACCTGGCGAAGCTGACCAACCCTTCGGACCAGGCGGCCTCGGCTGACAGCGCACACGGCGGCGGCCACTCCGGCGGAGACGACCATGTCCGTTGACGATCGCGCGCTCTCGGGCAAGCCGGCCATCATCGCCCCAGGCCACACCTCGGGGTCGGTGACCGATCACATCGGCGAGATCGTCCTTCGCAAGACGCCCCGCTGGTGGTACTTCGGCTTTGCCGCCTCGCTGGCGCTGGTGATGCTCCTCCTGATGGCGCTCACCAAGCTCCTCGTCGAGGGAACCGGCATCTGGGGGGTCAACAATCCGATCGGCTGGGGCTTTGCGATCATCAACCTCGTCTGGTGGATCGGCATCGGTCACGCCGGCACGTTGATCTCGGCGATCCTGCTGCTGCTGCGCCAGGAATGGCGGACCTCGATCAACCGCTTCGCGGAGGCGATGACCCTCTTTGCGGTCGCCTGCGCCGGCATCTTCCCGCTGATCCACGTCGGGCGCCCCTGGCTCGCCTACTGGCTGCTCCCCTACCCCAACACGATGGGCATGTGGCCGCAGTTCCGCAGCCCCTTGGTTTGGGACGTCTTCGCGATCTCGACGTACGCGAGTGTCTCCATGCTCTTCTGGTATGTCGGCTTGATCCCCGACATGGCGACGCTTCGAGATCGCTCGACGTCGATGCTCAAGCGGAAGATCTACGGCGTCCTGGCGATGGGCTGGCGAGGTTCGGCGGCCCACTGGCACAACTACGAGACCGCCTACCTTCTACTGGCCGGGCTCGCGACGCCGCTGGTCGTCTCGGTGCACACGGTCGTCAGCTTCGACTTCGCCGTCGGCCAGACTCCCGGCTGGCACGCGACCATCTTCCCGCCCTACTTCGTCGCCGGTGCGATCTTCGCCGGCTTCGCGATGGTGCTCACGCTTTCCATTCCACTGCGCGCCATCTTCAAGCTGCAGGACTTCATCACCCTGCAGCACATCAAGAACATGTGCAAGGTGATGCTCGCCACCGGCCTGATCGTCGGCTACGGCTATCTGGTCGAGATCTTCATGGCCTGGTACAGCGGCCACTGGTACGAGCAGTTCATGATCCTCAACCGGATCACCGGACCCTACAAGTATCACTGGTGGTCGTTGATCCTCTGTAACATCCTGGTCGTCCAGCTCCTCTGGTTCCGCAAGATTCGCGGCAACGTGATCGCCGCCTGGCTGATCGCGATGGTCGTCAACGTCGGCATGTGGCTGGAGCGCTTCGTCATCGTCGTCACCAGCCTCCACCGTGACTTCATGCCGGCAGCCTGGGGTATGTACTCGGGCACCTTCTGGGACTGGGCGACGTTCATCGGATCGATCGGCCTGTTCTTGGCGCTGCTCTTCCTCTTCCTGCGCTTCCTGCCGATGATCTCGATCTTCGAGATGCGCACCATCCTGCCGAAAGGTGAGTCGAAGAAGTGATGGACTCCCAACGGCACGTCGGTCTCTACGGGCTCCTGGCCGAGTTTGACAACTCGGACCAGCTGATCCACGCCGCCGAGGCGGCGCGGGAGGACGGCTATCGCCAGCTGGACGCGTTCACGCCCTATCCGATCGAGGAGCTGTCGGAGGCGCTCGGTCACCACCACTCGCGCCTCCCCCTCCTCGTGCTGATCGGCGGCATTCTGGGCGCTCTCGGAGGTTTTGGACTCCAGTACTGGGTCTCGGTGATCGAGTACCCGCTGAACATCGGCGGTAGGCCGCTCAACAGCTGGATCGCGTTCATTCCGGTCACCTTCGAGACCACGATCCTGCTCGCTTCGGTCACCGCGGTGCTCGGCATGCTGGCGCTCAACGGGCTTCCCAAGCCCTACCACCCGGTCTTCAACGCGGAGCGGTTTGCGCTCGCCAGCCGAGACCGCTACTTCCTTTGCATCGAAACCGACGACTCGAAGTTCGACCGCGAGGCGACCGAGGCGTTTCTCCAGGGTTTCGACCCGGTCGGGGTATACGAAGTTGAGAACTGACCGGCAAGCGACACCCGGCCGCCAAGAGCTGCCGCCGAGGCTCCCGGCAAGGCGAACGAGCCAGCCTTTGGCAAGAGAGACCGCGGGGCGGCCCGCCATCGATCAGCCCACCAGCTGGGCCAGGCTCCGCTCCTCCAGCGGCTTCACGGCGTTCATCCTCCTGTGCACAACGGCGTTCCTGCTCTCTTGCCGCCAGGACATGCACGATCAGCCCAAATACGAGCCGCTCGAAGCGAGCACCATCTTCGCGAACGGAGCCGCAGCGCGGCCCTTTGTCGACGGCACCGTCGCCCGAGGCCAGCTGGGAGACGACGTCGCTTTCGACACCGGCCTCGACGAAAGCGGCGCCTTTGTCGCCGACTTCCCGATGGACGTCGACCTGGCGCTGCTGCAGCGGGGGCAGACACGGTACGACGCCTTCTGCGGCCCCTGTCACGACCGTCTGGGCGAAGGGCGCGGCATGGTTGTCCAGCGCGGCTTCAAACAGCCGGCCTCCTTCCACGAACAACGCCTCATCGAGGCGCAGCCCGGGTACTACGTCAACGTGATGTACAACGGCTTCGGACAGATGTCGAGCTACGCGGCGCAGCTGCGAGCTCGCGACCGCTGGGCGGTCACCGCCTACGTCAAGGCGCTCCAGCTCAGCCGCCGGGTTCCGGCCGCCGCGCTCTCGACCGAAGATCGACAGCAACTCGCGGGTGAGGCGCCAGAGGCGGGCCACGACGCGGACGAGGAGGATCACTCTTGAGCGAGCACAGCAGCTGGGGTGCACCCAGGGAGCTGGCCGCACTCGAGCGGCGAGCCTGGTTGATCGGAGCGGCCGGCCTGGTCGTCACCGTCCTCGGCGCGCTCATCGATCGCACGCAGTTCACCCAGTCCTACCTCGTCGCCTGGCTCCTGTGGACAGGTACCGCCATCGGCTGCTTCGCGATCCTCTGCTTGCAGCATCTGTCGGGCGGACAGTGGGGCATCATGGCGCGGCGCATCCTCGAAGCGGCGGCCAAGACGATCCCGATCATGGGTCTCCTGTTCGTACCGGTCCTCCTCGGACTTGTCCACGTCTACCCGTGGGCCGACCCCGAGGTGGCCGAGTCGACCTACGCAATTCAGAAAAAGGCCGGCTACCTGAACCCGAGCGCCTTCATCGCGCGGTTCGTCGGCTACTTTGTCCTCCTGGGCGGCCTCTCGTGGCTGATCTGCCGCATGTCGCTCCAGCAGGACGCGACCGGCCGGAACCGCTACTTCCGCCGCATGCAGCGCCTAGCGGGCCCCAGTCTCGGCCTCTACGTGCTGATCGCGACCCTGGCCTCCGTCGACTGGATCATGTCGGCCGACCCCGCCTGGTATTCGAGTCTCTTCGGCGTCTACTTCGTCGGCGGCCACGCGGTCTCGGCGTTCGCCTTCTTGATTCCGCTCGCGCTCTGGCTGGCGCGACGCGAGCCGATGTCACGGGTGTTCACCAAGCGGCACTTCCATGACTACGGCAAGTTGCTCTTCGCCTTCGTCATGCTCTGGGCCTACTTTGCGGTTTCGCAGCTGCTGATCATCTGGTCGGGCGATCTCGCGGAAGAGGTCACCTGGTACGTACATCGGACCCAGGGCGGTTGGAAGACCCTCAGCGTCGTGCTGGCGCTCTTCCACTTTGCGCTGCCCTTCCTCGTCCTGCTGTCGCGGGACATCAAGCGCAACGGCAGCCGGCTCGCGACCATCGCACTGCTGCTTCTGGCGATGCGCTGGGTCGACCTCTACTGGCAGCTGGGACCCACCTTCCATCACGAAGGCTTCGCAATCCACTGGCTCGACCTCACGACCGTCGTCGGCCTGGGTGGCGTCTGGTTGGCGCTGGTGCTCCGCACCCTGGGACGCCACGCGCTCCTACCCGTGAACGACCCCAACCTCGGCGAGGTGCTCCCCAGTGACTGACGGTCACGACAAACGCTACGAAGCGGGCCTCGATCGCGAGATTGCCCTCAAGACGCTGGTCGTCAGCGGCGTCTCGTTGGTCGCCATCCTCGCGGCCTCCGGCGTTCTGATGTGGTGGCTGTCGATCGGGCTGCGAGCTCGCTTGGTTGCGGCCGACCCGCCACCGCCGGTGCTCGAAGAGGCGCGCACGCGGCAGCTGCCTCCGGAGCCTCGACTCCAGGCAGCTCCCGAGGAGGAGCTGACCGAGCTCCGGCGTCGAGAAGACGAGTTTCTCGACGGCTATCAGTGGATCGACGAGACGAGCGGCATCGCTCGCGTGCCGATCGAACGGGCCATGGAGCTGATGGCCGAGGGTCGCTACGAGACCGAAGCCGGAGGCGACTCGTGAGGCACTCCGGGACGGTCGCTCTGTTGCTGGCCCTTCTGACCGGCACCGCGACGGCGCAGAGCTCCCCGAGCGCCCTCCCGCAGGGGCTCGAGGAGGTCGGCCTCGAGCAACGTGTCGGCGAGCGGGTCGACCCAAATCTCGAACTGATCGATCACCGCGGGCAGGTAGTTCGCCTGGGAGATCTCCTCGGCGACCTGCCGGTGCTCATCGCGCCGGTCTACTTCGACTGCCCGATGCTCTGTTCGTTGACCCTCGAAGGGATGATCAAGAGCCTCCGCGCGGTCTCCCTGACCCCCGGAGCGGACTTTCACGTACTGGCGGTCAGCTTCGACCCACGGGAGACGCCCGAGCAGGCCGCCTCGCGCCGACGCGTGTCGCTCCAGCGCTACGGTCGTGACGGTGCCGACGAGGGCTTCCACTTTCTGACCGGCCGTAGCGCCGCGGTCTCGGCTCTGATGGAGCAGATCGGTTTCCGCACGGTCTATGACGAGGAGAGCGGCGAGTTCTCCCACGTCTCGACGATCGTCGTGGTGACGCCCGACGGCGTCGTGTCTCGCTATTTCCCTGGAATCGAATATCCGCCGCGAGACGTTCGACTGTCTCTGGTCGAAGCCGCCGACGAACAGATCGGAACCGTCGTCGACAAGGTGTTGCTCTACTGCTTCCGCTACGACCCGACGACCGGCAAGTACACCGCAGCCACCATGAATCTGATTCGGGCCGGAGGTGTGTTGACGCTCCTGTTGATGGGTGCCTACGTCATCCGCAACCTACGTCGTGAGCAGCGACGCCGTGCAACCGCGGGAGCCGGCGCATGAGGTTCTGGCCCGGCCAGTCTCCGCTCTTCCCCGACCGCGCGACCGAGATCGCGCGCGAGATCGACGCCATCTACTTCTTCGGCCTGGGCGTCGCCACCGTCTTCTCCCTGCTGATCGCCCTGCTGATCGTCTTCTTTGCCGTCCGCTATCGCCGGCGCAGTCCCGACGAGGTTGGCCAGCGCGAGCAGGCGCCCGCCTGGCTCGAAATCGTCTGGTCGGTCGTCCCCCTGGGCATCCTGATGTTCATGTTCGTGTGGGGCACCGAGGTCTACTTCGACGCCCGACGAGCGCCGGCGAACGCGGTCGAGTACTACGCCACCGGCAAGCAGTGGATGTGGAAGTTCCAGCATCCCCAAGGCAATCGAGAGATCAACGATCTCCACGTGCCGGTCGGCGTGCCGATCAAGCTGATCATGACGTCGGAAGACGTCATTCACTCCTTCTGGGTACCGGAGTTCCGGGTCAAGATGGACGTGCTCCCCGGCCGCTATACCGACCTCTGGTTCGAGGTCGACAAGGTCGGCGTCTACCGGCTCTTCTGCAACGAGTACTGCGGAGTCGAGCACTCGCTGATGATGGGGCGGGTGATCGCCATGGAGCCGGCCGACTACGAGGAGTGGTTGGCGGGCGGTCAGCCGCAGACGACCCTGACCAAGACCGGCGCGCAGCTCTTCGAGGAGAAGACCTGCAACACCTGCCATCAGGCGACGTCGGGCGCCCTCGGACCGACGCTCGACGGCATCTTCGGCACCGAGCGAACCTTCGACGACGGCACCACGGCCATCGCCGACGAGAACTACCTGCGCGAGTCGATGCTCGAGCCGCGCGCCCAGTTGGTGCAGGGCTACCAGGCGCTGATGCCGACATTCCAGGGACAGGTGGACGAGGAAGAGCTCGTGCTCTTGATCCAATACATCAAGTCCCTTTCTCCGGAGGCGGGCGACGTCCCGGCACAGGACTGAGATGACCGAAATCGTAAACAGCTTCGGCAGACGGCTGCACTATCTGAACGCCGACTACGGCGTGAAGTCGTGGCTGCTCACCCGCGATCACAAGCGGATCGCGCTCCTCTATCTGGCCTCGATCACGATCTTCTTCGCGCTCGGCGGCCTGATGGCGGTCGGCGTGCGCCTCGAGCTGGCAACGCCACAGGGCGACCTCGTCCAGCCCGACACCTACAACCGTCTGTTCACCATGCACGGCGTGTTGATGGTCTTCTTCTTCCTGATTCCGGCGATCCCGGCGACCCTCGGAAACTTCCTCATCCCGCTGATGATCGGAGCGAAAGATCTCGCCTTCCCGAAACTGAATCTGGCGAGTTGGTACATCTACACGGTCGGCGGACTCTTCACCCTCTGGGCGGTTGCCCAGGGCGGCGTCGACACGGGCTGGACGTTCTACACGCCCTACTCGACGACCTATTCGAACTCCTACGTCATCGCCACGGCGCTCGGCATCTTCATCAGCGGCTTCTCGTCGATCCTGACGGCGGTCAACTTCATCGTGACGATCCACCGAATGCGCGCGCCCGGTCTGACCTGGTTCCGGCTGCCGCTCTTCGTGTGGGCCCACTACGCCACCAGCCTGGTCATCATTCTGGGCACCCCCGTGGTCGCGGTCACCATCCTGATGGTCGCCGCCGAGCGACTGCTCGGCATCGGCATCTTCGACCCGGCGCTGGGAGGAGACCCGGTGCTCTTCCAGCACCTCTTCTGGTTCTACTCCCACCCGGCGGTCTACATCATGATCCTGCCGGCGATGGGCGTCATCAGTGAGCTGATGACCGCGTTCACGCGCAAGCGCGTGTTCGGCTACAAGTTCATCGCCTTCTCATCGCTGGCGATCGCGGTTCTCGGCTTCCTCGTCTGGGGACATCACATGTTCCTGTCGAGCCAGTCGGTCTACGCTGGCGCGGTCTTCTCGGTGTTGAGCATGCTCGTGGCCGTGCCGTCCGCGGTGAAGGTCTTCAACTGGACGGCAACCCTCTACAAGGGCAGCGTTTCATGGGACACGCCGATGCTCTACGCCATGGGCTTCATCGGGCTGTTCACCATCGGCGGCCTGACCGGCATCATGCTCGCGACGCTCGGCATCGACATCCACGTTCACGACACCTACTTCGTCGTCGCTCACTTCCACTACGTGATGGTGGGCGGCACGATCATGGGCTACCTGGGTGGACTCCACTTCTGGTGGCCGAAGATCACCGGCCGGCTCTACCCGGTCTTCTGGTCGAAGTTCTCGGCGATCGTCATCTTCATCGGCTTCAACCTGACGTTCTTCCCGCAGTTCCTGCTCGGCTACCTCGGCATGCCGCGGCGCTACCACGTGTACCCCGACGACTTCCAGGTGCTGAACGTGATGTCGTCGGCTGGAGCGACCGTGCTCGGAGTCGGCTATCTGATTCCGCTGATCTACCTCTTCTGGTCGATGCGCTACGGCAAGCGCGCCGACCGGAACCCGTGGGGTGCGATCGGTCTCGAGTGGAACACCGGCTCGCCGCCGCCCACCCACAACTTCCACGAACAGCCGACCGTCGACTGGGACGCGTATGGCTACCTGCCCGACACGCCCGCCGGTACCGGCGAAGCGTGGGACGCGGCGAAGAGGTCTCCGGACAATGGCTGACGCTCATCTGCCGGGGCTCCAGCACCACTTCGACTCCTACGAGCAGCAGCAGGAGGCCTCGTTCTTCGGGATGTGGGTCTTCCTGGCCACCGAAGTGCTCTTCTTCGGCGGCCTCTTCTGCGCCTACCTCGTCTACCGCACCGGCAATCCCGAGGCGTTTGCGGCCGGTAGCCGATCGCTCGACATCACGCTCGGCGCCATCAACACCGGAGTGCTCATCGGCAGCAGTTTGACCATGGCGCTGGCGGTGCATGCGGCACAGGTCGGCAAGCGGAAGATGATCGCCATCTGGATGGGCCTGACCGGCATCCTCGGCCTCGCCTTCCTGGGCATCAAAGCGGTCGAGTACTCGCACAAGATTCACGACGGCCTCTTCCCGGGCGCAAACTTCGTCTGGCACGGACCGGAGCAGGGAGTCGAGATGTTCTTCAACATCTACTTCATGATGACCGGCCTCCATGCCCTCCACATGATCATCGGCATGGGCATCATGCTGGTCTTGATCCCACTGGCCTGGCGCGGCGCCTACACGCCGGAGAGCCACAACATGATCGAAGGATTCGGACTGTATTGGCACTTCGTCGATATCGTCTGGATCTTCCTCTTCCCGCTCCTCTACCTGTTGGGCGTCAGCTAGGCGAGATCGGCCATGAGCGAACACGTCACATCGATCAAAACTTACCTGGCGATCTTCTTTGCCCTGCTGGTGCTCACCGTGGTCACGGTGGCCGTCGCCTACGTCGACCTGGGAGCGTTCAACGATCTCGTGGCGATGGCGGTTGCGGTGACCAAAGCGAGTCTCGTGATTCTCGTCTTCATGCATGTGAAGAACAGCCGCCTGATGACCAAGATCACGGTGGTGTCGAGTCTGCTCTGGCTCTTGATCCTGTTCGCTCTGACGCTCAGCGACTACTGGACGCGCGGGTTCCTCGGGTAGAGCCGCTCCGCCCGTAGAATCGGGAGCGTGGAATCCCTCGTCACGGCACTCGCCCTGGGCTTTGCCGCCGGGATCACGCCGGGGCCGCTCCTGACCCTGGTAATCAGTTCGACGCTCGAGCGCGGCTTCGGGGCCGGGCTACGCGTCTCGCTGGCCCCGGCACTGACCGACGGTCCGGTGCTGGCGCTCTGCCTCCTCCTGCTCAAGGATCTGTCGAACACCTGGCTCTCCGGAATCAGCCTCGCCGGAGGCGTCTACCTCCTCTTCCTCGGAGTGAAGACCCTCCGCAAGGCTCCGGCGGGCGTCGAGGTGGGGAAAGGTTCCGGAAGTGCCACGCGCGATTTTCGCGACGGCATGCTGGTGAATGTCCTCAACCCGAACCCCTGGATCTTCTGGATCGGCGTCGGCAGCCCGGTTCTGATCGCGGCCTGGCGCGACCACCCGATGTGGGCGGTCGGGTTCCTGACGATCTTCTATGGCCTATTGGTCGGCTCGAAGATTGTCCTCGCCTGGGTGACCGCACGCAGCCGCCGCTTCCTCACCGGTTCCGGCTACACCCGGGCTCTACAGCTCTCGGGGCTCATGCTGTTGGGACTCGGCGTCTGGTTGATCTGGCGCGGCTTCACCGGTGTCAGCGCGCCGGCCTAGCCGGCCGTGCCTCCGCTCGCTCACGACCGAGTTCGTTCGGAGCGGTACGGCGGAGGGACTCGATGTCGGTTGCGCAGGCGCAGCGGGTCGGGTCGAAGACCGAGACTGAGAGTCGGAGCGCGCGTCGACCGTCGACCGAGAGACGAGTGACGGACGGAAGAGCGTGGAACCGCCGCGACGAGAGGGCGCTCGCGAGGCGGCCGCGCTCCCGGCCGTGAGACAATCCGCCCGAAATGTCGACCCCTCATTTCGACTGGCCCGAGCGCTTCAACATCGCCGACTACTTCCTCGACGAGCGTGTCCGCGAAGGGCGAGGCAATCGAATCGCCCTTCGACTCGACGACGGCGACCTGACCTACGCCGAAGTGTTGGCGCTTGCGAACCGCTACGGCAACGCCCTCCGCGATCAGGGCCTAAAACGGGGTGAGCGAGTCTTCCTGCTCCTGGGCGACGGCCCAGAGTTTCCGGCGGCGCTCTTCGGCATCCTCAAGCTCGGCGCCGTCGCGATCATGGTCAACCCGGCACAAAAGCCCGAGAAGCTCGCCGCCCTGATCGACTACTGCGAGCCGGAATGCGCGGTCGTCGACGGCGAGTACCTCGAACCGTTCGAAGCCGCTCGCACGAAGGCCGAGGATCAGCCGCGGATTCTTACGGTGGGCGCAGACGGCGGCGGCCACCCCGCGCTCGACGTGCTCGCGGAGTCAGCGAGTCCAGAGCTCTCGACCGTCAACACCCACCGGTTCGACCCGGCGATCTGGCTCTTTTCGGGCGGCACCACCGGCCGTCCGAAGGCGGTCGTCCAGACCCACCAGTCGTTCGCCAACACCACCGAGTGTTACGCGAAGACGGCGCTCGGCTACGGGGAAGACGACATCACAATGTCGATCCCGAAGCTCTACTTCGGCTACGCCACCGGCTCGAACCTGCTCTTCCCGTTTGCGGTCGGCGCGTCGGCGGTCCTCTTCCGGGAGCACCCGACGCCGGACGTAGTTTTCGAGCGAATCCGACGTCATCGGCCGACGGTACTCATCAACGTGCCGACGCTGATCAACAAGATGGTTGCCCACCGGGCGGCCCGCGACCAAGACCTCTCGAGCCTCCGTTTCGCGACGTCGGCCGGCGAGGCGCTCCCGGTGCCGCTCTACGAACGATGGAAAGAGACCTTCGGCGTCGAGCTGCTCGACGGACTCGGTACCGCCGAGATGTGGCACATCTTTGTCTCCAACGTGCCCGACGCGGTCAAGCCGGGGACGTTAGGGCGCGTCGTCCCAGGATTCGAGATCAAGGTTTGCGACGACGACGGGGGCGAGGTCGCCGACGGCGACGTCGGTCGCCTCTGGGTGCGCGGTGATTCGCGGGCGATCGGCTACTGGCGCAATCTCGACAAGACCGCGATGGCCTTCCAGGGCGAGTGGTTCGTGGGCGGCGATCTGGTGAGCCGAGACGATGAAGGCTACGTCACCTATAGCGGTCGCTCGGACGACGTGCTCAAGGTGGCCGGCAAGTGGCTCGCGCCACAGGAGGTCGAGAGCTGCATCCTGCGCAACCTGCGGGTCGCGGAGTGTGCGGTGGTCGGGGTGGAGGACGAGAACGGGCTCACAAAGCCCTACGCCTTCGTGCTTCCGAAAGGGAGCGTCGAGGGGCTCGAGGAGGAGCTCAAGGCCCACTGCCTCGAGCATCTCCAGGGCTACAAGCATCCGCGCAGGGTGATCGTGCTCGAGGCCTTTCCGCGCACCCACCTCGGCAAAGTCGACCGCGGCAAGCTCAAAGAATTCGCCTAGCCCGACTCTTTCGCCCCGGTTCGCGACGAGCGATCGCAGGCGTCCGAGAAGACGGCCTTCGCAACCGAGACGCCCAAGGCGGACTCGACATACGTCGAGAGCGTCGACCGAGGCAAGCCGTTCAGAGTCGGCTACGTGCGCTCGTGCTGTAGGAACTCGGCGACAGGCCCAAACGAAACGCGCACACAGGGCGTCCAAGAATCGACCTATTCAACGCGAAACTTCTTGGAGGGCTTCACATGAGCCGTTCTTTCGCCATTCTCTGCCTGCTGCCACTTCTGTTTGCCGTCCCGATGCTCGCCACCGAGGGTGAACCGGAAGCACCGATTACCACTCTCCAGATCGGTGACTCGATCCCCGAGGTCGACTTCCGACTGGCCGACGGCACTCCCATCACTCGCGACGACCTCCTCGGCAGGTACTCGGTGCTCGATTTCTGGGCCACCTGGTGCGCCCCCTGCATCACCTCGTTCCCCCATCTCAATGAGCTGCAGGAGGAGTTCGCCGACCGCCCGATCGACTTCTACTCGATCACCTACGAACCCGAGAGCAAGTTCCGGTCGGTACTCGACGAGAACCCGCTCGAGACGGCGGTCTGCATCGACAACGACTTCGCCACCTTCGTCGCCTTCCGGGCCTGGGGTATTCCGGCCGCGTATGTGGTCAACCCCGAGGGCGTCGTGGTCTCGGTCGTAGGCCCCTGGGAGTTGACCACTGAGGTGGTCGAGACGATCCTCGCCGGGGGCATTCCCGACGTCGAGCAGAACCGCGGCTGGCCTGACCCGGCGGGCGCTGAAGAGCACTTCCGCTCGACGCTGAACGCAAACTAGTCCGCAACAACGAGAAACGGCCCAGGCTTGTCACCTGGGCCGTGATCACTCTCGGGTCGGAGGGAGCCTCTAGGCTCGATCCCCGATTCCATCGGGGCTGCACAAACCGTCCCTCGAGCGGGCTGGATCGCCCTCGTGGACCGTTGTGGCTGGGGTGCCACCGTCGGCCCACGAGGGCGTTCGGTGGTCCGGCGGAGTCATTGAGCCTCCTCAGTCGTTATGCAACGAATGTACTCCCGCCCGCTCACCGAGTCAAACCGACGTGCCTAAAGAGGGTAGTCTCCGTCTGCATGAAGTGGACTGAAGAGCAGGTGCGGTTCGAGGCCGAGACCCCCGACGTGACCCTCGCCGGCACGCTGACGATGCCCGCGCAGCCTTGGGCCTGTGCACTCCTGTTCTCCGGTTCGGGGCCTCAGGATCGGGACGAGTCGATCGCCGGACACCGGCCGTTCCAGGAGCTCGCCGAGAGCCTTGCGAGTGCCGGCATCGCGGCACTGCGGTGGGACGACCGAGGCGTCGGCGACTCCGGAGGTGATTACAGCACCGCAAACGCCGACGATCTGGTCAACGACGGTGCTCGAGCGCTCGCCTGGGCTCGGTATCGGCTGCCCCGCTGTCGCCAGGCGCTGGTCGGCCACAGTCAGGGAACGCTCGTCGCCACCCGTCTCGCCGGTCGCCAGGTCGACCAGGTCGACGGCCTGGTCCTGCTCGCGGGTGCCGGGCGACCCGGCCGTGAAGTTCTCCTCGATCAACACGCGCGCATCGCCGAGGCGGAGGGGATCGACACCGAGAGCATCGAGGCGACGCTCGAGTTCAAGCGCGTGATCTTCGACCTGCTGGAAGCGGCCGAAGAACAGATCGCCGCCGGAGAGGCGCGCGCCGACATCGAGGAACAACTGCAGCACGACCTGCTGACGCTGATGACCGGAGGAACCGATCTCTCGGCCCTCTCCGAGGCCGAGCGGCGCGAGGTCGAGGAGACGCTCGAGGAGCTCCTCGACTGGGAGTGGCGCTTCCTGCTTTCGACGTCCCCTTCCGAGGATCTCGCACAAGTTCGGGTGCCGGTGCTCGCCCTGATGGGGGAACGCGACCTACACGTGGCGGCGGACGTCGACCTCCCGGAGGCGGTGCGCGCGCTGCAAGAGAGCGGCAACGCGCGAGTGGTCGGTCACGCGCTGCCGGAGCTCAACCACCTCTTCCAACGCTGCGAGACCGGAGCCCTCTCCGAGTACCCGCAGCTGGGCAGATGGGCTCCCGAGGCCCTCGAGCTCATCACGAAGTGGTTCCAGACCGAGCTCGGGCCCCGCTAAGAGCTAATCCAACCCAGTTGCTCGAAGGTATCTCGAGTTTCGGGGTTCAGGTCGTACTCGAGCAGACGGGCGTCGGGCACCCAGGCGAACTCGGAGAACTCCTCGTTCAGCCGCACCTCTTCCGTGACCGCTCGACAGTGGAACAGCAGGAAGATCATGTAGATCGGCACTCGCGAGCCGTCCGCCATCGTCTTCACGTACTCACCGTCCTTGAAGAGGGCCGGCCGGATCTCTTCGATCTCCAGACCCACCTCCTCCTCGAGCTCCCGCCGCAGCGCCGGCTCCATTCGCTCGCCCGGCTCGATGCCACCGCCGGTCAGGCCCCACTTGCCGGGGAAGACCCCGCGGTCGTCCGCCATGCGGCAGAGGAGCAACTCGTCACGGGCGTTGCGGACGAGTCCGACGACGATGGTGCGCGACTTCATTCTGGGCTCCTCGTGAGCTCGTCGGCCCACAGGTCACGCCACGTCCGACCCCCGTCCTCGGACACCGCCATGGTTCTCCGCCAGCCGTCGCGGCCCGACCGCTCCGAGGTCAGCCGCGACTCCCGCTTCCGCCCGGGTGACGCGCCGCGGAAGGTACTTCGTTCGCCGCTCTCGACCACACCCTCGAGTAGAGAGAACCAGCCGCGCCCGGTATTTGTGTAGCGCCGAATCCAGACTGAACGTTCGGCGTCCCAGACCTGCACAGCGAAGCCTCGATAGACGTCATCGCCCGACCCGATCTCCAGCTCACGAGTCTGGCCTGTCCGGCCGAGGATCGGCCGAACCAACATCATCATGGGCGTCTCGCGGCCGCTCGCAGCATCTCGCCGAACCCCTTCCCAACGACCGATCGTCCAGTCGAGGGCCAAGGCGTCACTGCCTGACGAGGGGCCCGTGACGAGCCCGGCGAGAAGCACCCAGGCGAGAATTCCCAAGTAAGACCTCCTCGGCAGGTGGTTCCACGAACCGCGACGCCTCCAAGAAGACGCTCGGCGATGGATTGAGGTCCGCATCAAGACAGCTCCGATGTTACGGGTGGCACCCTTTCGACGCGCGGCCAGTTCTTACGCAGGACTCGAAGAGCCCAGGGCAGTCCGAGCACGAGTCCGAGAAGGCCCACCCACCACTGGCGCTGGAACTCGTCCAGAGTCACGGCAGCTTCGGCATCGGGTAGTAGGAAGTAGATCATTTCGAGTAGCCACACGAGCAGATTGACCGCAGCGTGCATCACGATCGGTAACCAAAGCCTACCGGTCTTCAAGTAGAGCACCGAGGCGACAGCGGCGAACAGGAAGGCTCCGAGGAAGTCCGTATGGAAGATCCCGAAGACGGCTGCGGACACCACGATCCCGACACTCGCACCCCAGAGTCGCGCCAGTCTGCGCAGTAGGAACCCGCGGAAGAACAGTTCCTCGACGATCGGGGTCCACGCGACGACATCGAGGAACATGAGCAGGTTCGGCAGGAGCGGGAAGCCAGCGTCGGTTGCGATAAGCACCCCTTCGCTCTCCAGTGCCCACAGGGCGACCGCTGGAGCGGCGTACGAGATCGGGAGGTAGACGAGGTAGAACATCCCGAAGCTCGAAAGCAACATCGGCACTCCTGCAGAGGCCGCCCAAGCGAAGCGACGACGATCTGGAAACGGACCGATCACCGCGGCTAGATCGACGCTCCACCGACGGGAGAGTGCAACAAGACCCGACGCGACGAGCCCGAGGAAGAGATGGCTCAGGACGACCCAACGCCAGACCTCGGCCGTCTCTCCGGCCCCGCCCGCCAACAAGATCGTTGCGACGATCGAGACGACGATGCTGCCAAAGAGGAGGAGTAGGAGCTCTCGGCTGCGAACGAGCAACGGCTAGCTCGTCGAGCCGATCCGCTCGCGCAGCCAGTCGGGGATCGGCCGCTTCTCGAAGACGTCCATGTCGGTGCAGACGGTCACCTGGCAACCCTCGGCGGCGGGCTCGCTTTCGCCTGGCCGGTAGAGCCGGTAGCGCCACGTCGCAGACGATGTACCGAGCTTTTCGGGAATGACCTCGACGCCCACGCGGTCGCCGTAGCGAAGCGGGCGCACAAAATCCATCTCTAGATGCACCGTCGGAAAGGCCAGCCGGTGCTCCTGGATGAGCATCGGATACTCGAGGCCGACAACCTTCGAGAAGAACTCCTCGAGTGCGATGTGGATGTAGTTGAGGAAGCGCGGGTAGTAGACGATGCCCGCGCGGTCGACGTCGCCGAAGCGCACCGTGATCTCAGCTCGGAACGGCGCCATCAGACGGGTACCAGTTCCGGATACTCAGGGCTCCACATGGAGCCCGTGACGGTCTCTTCGATCGCTTCGGGATCGATCTCGACCTGCGCGGCCCCCTCTTCGATCGCCGCGTGGACAACGGCGGAGGCGACAGCAATCGTCACCTCTCGCAGCCGCGAGACGCTCGGGTAGAGCTGCGATCGTTCGAGCTCTGCCTCTTCGAGCGTTTCCGCGAGCGCACGGGCCGCGGCAGTGAACATGCCATCGGTAACCTCGCGCGCCTGCGACACCAGAGCACCGAGACCAACCCCCGGGAAGATGAACGCGTTGTTCCCCTGACCGACGTGAATCGAGCGCCCATCCCACTCGACCGGCGGGAACGGACTGCCGGTACCGAGCAAGGCGCGACCGTCGGTCCATCGCACGACGTCTTCCGGCGTCGCTTCAGCGTGTGAGGTCGGGTTCGAAAGGGGAAAGACGATCGGTCGCTCGGTTCGAGCGGCCATGCCGCGCACGAGCTCTTCCGTGAAGAGGCCCGCCTGCCCGGATGTACCGATGACCGTTGTCGCTCCCATCGCCTCAGCCGCCGTGGACAGGTTGGCGCCCGCTTCGAGTCCCCAACGCGCCAAGGCCTCCGGCGACCAAGCCATCTCGCGCTGATACTCGTAGACGCGCTCTCGGCCCTGAGCGATCAAGCCGCGCGAATCGGTCACACCGATGGCGCTCTCGAGCGCTACCCCCTCGAGCCCTTCACTCGCCATCGCGGCTCGCAGCTGCAGCGCGATACCAATCCCGGCAGCGCCACCCCCCGCAATCAGGACGCGTTGGTCGCTGAGGCGCGTACCGCTCAGACGACATGCGGCGATCAGCCCCGCGACGGTCATGGCGCCGGTGCCCTGAATGTCGTCGTTGAACGAGAGGATGCGACAGCGGTAGCGCTCCAGGAGGTCGAAGGCGTTGCTCTTCGAGAAGTCCTCCCATTGCAGAAGCGCTCGCGGGAAGACCTCGGCCATGGCCTCCACCAGTTCGTCGATGAGCTCGGCGTACTCGTCCCCCTCGAGCCGAGGGTGCCGCCAACCCATGTAGAGCGGCTCGTCGAGAAGGGTCTGGTTGTCGGTGCCGACGTCGAGCGACACCGGAAGGACCGCCCCCGGATGGATGCCGGCCGCCGCACAGTAGATGGAGAGCTTGCCGATCGGAATCACGATACCGCCGGCCCCCTGGTCACCGATGCCGAGGATCGCCTGGTTGTCGGTCACGACCGCCAACCGGACATCGCCGGCCGCGTGATTGCGCAGCACCTTGGCGATCCGCCCCCGGTGCTCAGGGGTGATCCAGAGCCCGCGGCCACGGCGGAAGATGTGACTGAACCGCTTCGACGCCTGCCCCACCGTCGGCGTGTAGACGATCGGCAGGAACTCCTCGAGGTGATCGAGCAGCAGCCGATAGAAGAGGTGCTCGTTGCGGTCCTGGAGTGACATCAGACCGATGTACTGCTCGAGCGGCTCCTCCTTGCGGGCGATGTGCCCATAGACGCGAGGTGCCTGCTCCTCCATCGTCGTCACCACGCTCGGCAGCAGCCCCTCCAGGCCGAACGCGGCCCGCTCCTCGAGGGTGAACGCCGACCCTTTGTTCAGCAGAGGCTGTCGAAGCAGCTCCGGCCCGCGGCACGCAACGTCGACCTTC
Organism: Candidatus Multivoradales bacterium; assembly: GCA_965212505.1. GTDB lineage: Bacteria > Acidobacteriota > Thermoanaerobaculia > Multivoradales > JAHEKO01 > JAHEKO01. The sequence goes on along the minus strand of OZ243123.1, from coordinate 463,344 downwards.
AGCGCCTGACTCATGGCCGACTTCTATCACGACCCCTGGTCGTCTAGGCGGCCTCAGTCAGGCTCCGCCGAAGCTCTTCCAGCTGGGAGCGGAGCTCGCGCGCGCTGCCGGGTCGCTGTGCCGCGCTGCGATGCAGACCCCGTTCGAAGAAGGCCGCCAACGGCAACGGGCAGTCGGGCCGCAGCCGAGCGAGATCGGGGATCTCGCCCTCGAGCACCCACTGACGGCACTGCTGAAGACCTCCCCCTCGAAACGGGTGAGCCCCGCTCAGAGCCTCGTAGAGGACCATCGACAGCCCCCAGAGGTCGAAGCTCGGATCGGGAGCGGCGCCGCGCGTCGCCTCCGGAGACATGTAGAGCGGCGTTCCGACCAGCTTGCCGACAGCCGTCTTCATGGTCATCGTCAGGGTCTCACCTGCGGCCTCCTCAGGCGGTACTCCCCCACCGCGACCGACCTCGCGCCCATCCACCTCTTCATCGAGCATGCGGGCGAGACCAAAGTCCAGCAGCTTCGACTGCCCCTCGCGCGTGAACCCGATGTTGCTCGGCTTGATGTCGCGATGAAGAATGCCGGCCCGGTGCAACGCTTCTACGGCGCCCGCGAGCGCGATCCCCAGGTCGAGCGCCTCTTCGATGTCGAGTCGCCCGCCGCGCAGCCGACGAAGCAGCGTCCCCCCCTCCAGGAGCTCGAAGACGAGGATCGGAGTTCCCCGCCAACTCTCGGCTCCGAAGATCAACGCCAAGTTCGCATGCGACACCGCCGCCATCGCCCTCGCCTCACGGCGCATTCGAAGCGATCGCTCGGGCGACAGTCTGGGCAGGGTCTTGATCGCTACGTGCCGACCCAGAACCAGATCGGAGCCGCGGTAGACGACCCCCATACCTCCCGCTCCGAGGCGGCGGTCGAGTCGGAACTTGCCCGCGACGACATAGGGCACCGGCGCCCGCGCCAGCGGTCGCTTGCAGGTCTCGCAAGCCGAGCTTCCCGGTGCATACACCCGCTGGCACCTGGAACATTCCACCGCGAGACCTTCGTCGGCATCTCCGGCGTGCGGGCGCGCGACGCCGTCGGCCGACTCGCGGAGCCCGGCTGAGCTGAGCATCACCAGGTTCTCGAGCGCCAGCGAACCCGACGCGGCGATGTCGACGAGCAGCGACCGATCCTCCACCGAGAACGGCAGCTCGCTCTTCTTCGCCCCGAGGGCGATCAGGGCGAGCAGTGCGCCGCTCGAGGCGAGGAGCGGCACCAAGAGTTCAAAGCCGCCGTCTGCCACCCACTGACGATCTTTCTCGGGCAGTCGGGCCAGAGCCGAACTGCTGGCCTCGAGGTCGATCTCGAGCGGCTCGGGGCTGCCGGCCGCGATGGTCGCGAGGGCTGAGTCGACCGGCAAGGATCGCACGTGGTGATCTACCGAAACGAGCGTCCCAGCCACGGTGTCGTGTCGTAGGACGGCGATCGACTCGAGATGGAGCGCCCGGTCGATCTCCGTTTCGAGCTGTTCGGCCAGCTGCTGGGGAGCTGCGGCGGTCCGACTGTTGCGAACCAGGTCGGCGAGAATCTCACGCGCGTCGTACTGATCCCGGAAGAATCGGCGATCGATCAGCTCGAGGAGCGGACCCCGAACGCGAATCGCGACGAGCGCCAGCACCGAGGTCGCGAGCAGCAGGAGGCCCTGCCCGCCGGCGAAGAGTTCTCCCACCGGCCGCTCTCGCTGTCGGTAGACGTAGAGCGCCAGCGCGACCAGCGGCACCGTCGCCAACGCGATGACGCTGTAGCGCGCCAAGAGGTACTGCAGCGCCCGCCTCACCAGAAGCCGCACATCCAGGACCCGGTGAACGAGCACCGAGTAGGCCGTGGTGAACGGGATCGACAGGATCAGAACGTAGAGCACCCCGCCGATCACCATGAATCGCGACGGCTGCTCCACGAACCGACCGAACGGCGGTACCAGGGTATGGAGGACAACCTCGGTGAACATCGGCCCCATGCCGAGCAGTAGGCCGGCGTTGAAGAGCCGCACCCGCCGCCGTTCCTCGACGTCCGCCAAGCGCGCCTTCCAGATCATGAACGGGAAAACCGGCAGGGTCAGCAGAAAGACGACGACCCAGAAGATGCCGTACTGAGACCGCTGGAGGAGGTCGAGCGCACCCGCTCGAACCCCGAGCGCCGGCAGCAGATTGGCGGTGATCAGCGTTGCGCCGACAACACCGCTCACCCAGGCCATGCTCCGCGCCGCTCGATCGGCCACGCCAAACCAGGCGGTGCGAGGGAAGTCTCGCGCGAACAGCCAAAGGCTGAGCGGCAGGAGAGCACCAACCTCGAGCGTGTTCAGTAGGGCTAGCGCCTTCGCCAGCGCAGGGGATAGGTCACCGGCGAGCGCAGCTGCGACGGCGCCCTCGCTGAACGAGGCGGCAATCAGGAAGAAGGCCAACGCCAGGTAGGTGCTGCGACGATCGTCGCGACCGACGATCAGCAGCCAGACCGCCGCCAGCCCGAAAACCGCGAGCACCACCAACCCCACCGTTGCGGGCACCCGCGCATCGCCCACCGGCCTCAGCAGGCTCGGAGCGAGTGGCGCGACACCCAGTCCGACGGCGACCTTGAGGCCGGCCAGCGCCAGGGCTGCTCGAATCAACGGAATCGTTCCGTCAGACGGGGCACCAGACGCCTTCGCCCACCGGATCGACATCTTCGTTGCTCGGCTTCTGGTAGTTGTTCTCTACCGCCAGTACCGCCTCACTAATGTCGCTCCGGTTGATCGAGTCTCGTCCGTCGAGGGTCGTCTTGTGCGCCGCGTGCCGACCGATGATGTTCAAGTAGTGCAGGACGTGACGAGCGTCTTTGCTCCAGTCGCCCGAGTTGCTCGCCAGCGCCTTCGCAATCGAGTCGCGATAGTGCTCACGGAGATAGCCGATCGCCTCGCGATCGATCCACTGACCGCTCGCTCCGGCTCCCACGGCGAACATGTACTGACCCAGGATCGCCTCGACCTCCCCGTCGATCGGCTCGATGTCATCTCCCGGGACCATCGTCTCGTCATCACACGACATGCGGCACCTCCTCAATACTCGACCGCCCGCACTGAGCTCCACCCCGCGCGACCGACCGAACCCATTACCCTGTTCGTGAACCGGGCTCGATCGTAAGAGCCGCACGCCCCCCTGTCAAACGCGTGGCGAATGGGCCGACCTAACGCTTCGGCGGCTTGCCGGCCAGGTACTGGCCGGGCCAAACCTGATCTTCGAATCCGTAGCGCGATGCGGCGTTGAGCGTCAGGTAGGGCTCGCGAAGGTGTGGCCGCGCCATCACGGCGAGATCGGCGCGCCCGGCGGCCAGCACCGTGTTCGCGTGATCGGCACCGAGCAGGGCTCCGACCGCGGCGACCGGAATCCCCACCTCGTGGCGAATCCGCTCGGCAAACGGCACCTGGTACATACGGCCGTAGATCGGCTCCGACACTGGCGAGTTGCCGGCCGAGGAGACGTCGACGATGTCGCACCCCTCCGCCTGCAGCCGACGTGAAAGCTCGACCGACTCCGCCACGGTCACACCCGAGTCGTCGTCCATCCAGTCGCTCGCCGAAATGCGCACCGACATCGGCTTCGCCACGGGCCACACCTCCCGCATCGCGCGGAAGACCTCGAGCGGGTAACGCATTCGGTTCGAGAGCGAGCCACCGTACCCGTCTTCGCGATGGTTCGACAGCGGCGAGAGGAAGCTCGACAGCAGATAGCCGTGCGCCATGTGCAACTCGATCATGTCGAAACCGGCCTCTTCGGCCCGGTGCGTCGCGGCGACGAAGGCGTCCCGAACTCGGTCCATGTCGTCGCGATCCATCGCCCGGGGCACGTGCCAGTCGGGACGGAACGGCGCGGCCGACGGGGCCAAGGTCTGCCAGGCGCCTTCGCCGGCTCCGAGGGGCACGTCGTCACCCTGCCAGGGGTGCGCAACAGAGCCCTTGCGGCCTGCGTGGGCCAGCTGCACGGCGATCTTGGCGGCGGAGCGTTCGTGCACGAAGTCCACGATGCGGCGCCAGGCGTCGACGTGCCCCGGTTCGTAGAGGCCCGTACATCCCGGCGTGATCCGCCCCTCGGGAGTCACGTCGGTCATCTCGGTGATGACCAGCCCGGCCCCACCGATCGCCCGACTACCGAGATGCACGAGATGCCAGTCGTCGGGAGTGCCGTCGACCGCCGAGTACTGGCACATCGGGCTCACCACGATTCGGTTGACGAGTTCCATATCCCGCAGCCGATAGGGAGTGAAAATCGGAGGCGGAACCTCGCCGTCCGAGGTGCGCGGTGCACCGACGGAGTCCGCGTACCAATCGGTCACGTCGTCGACCAACTTCGGGTCTCGCGCGGCCAGGTTGTCGTAGGTGATCTGCTTCGACCGCGTCATCAGGTTGAACGCAAACTGCACCGGCGGCTGCTTCGCGTAGCGAGCCGAGTTCTCGAACCACTCGAGGCTCGTCTGCGCCGCCTTCTGGGTCTTGATGACGTCCACCCAACGGGCGTCCTGATACGCCGCGAGGACGCTCTGCACGTTGCCTGTGCCGTGTTCCCGGAAGGCGTCCGCGAGTGCGACGGCGTCTTCCATCGCCAACTTGGTGCCGGAGCCGATCGAAAAGTGCGCGGTGTGCGCCGCGTCGCCGAGCAGTACGACATTCTCGTGGCACCAGGTCTCGCACTTGATGGTCGGGAAGGTGCGCCAGAGCGAACGGTTGGCCATCAAACGATGTCCGTCCAGCCAGGGTGCGAACATCTCCTCGCAGAAGGCGACCGTCGCCGCTTCGTCGTCTTCCGCCAGACCCGCCCGCTCGAAGACGTCTTGATGGCACTCGACAATCCAGGTGCCGAGACCGTCCTCGAACGGATAGGCGTGTGCCTGGAAGAGACCGTGCTCGTTCTCATGGAAGATGAACGTAAACGCATCGAGCGGCTTGTCGGTACCGAGCCAGCAGAAGCGACACTTGCGCCAATCGAGGCTCGGGCGGAAGTGTTCGGCATAGGCGTCGCGCACGAGGCTCTTGACGCCGTCGGCACCGAGGATCAAATCGGCGTCGGCGAACTCGTCGAGGCTCGAGACCTCGCGCTCGAACTCCAGCACGACTCCAAGCTCTCGACAGCGCTCCTGAAGAATCAAGAGCAGCTTCTTGCGCGACAGCGCCGAGAAACCGTGTCCGGTCGAGACCGTGCAGGTCCCCCCGTAGTAGGTCTCGATGTCGCGCCAGTAGATGAAATTGTCGGTGATCGCGCGATAGGTCTCGGGATCGGCGCCCTCGAAGTTGCCCAGCGTCTCGTCCGAGAAGACCACCCCAAAACCGAACGTGTCGTCCGCGCGGTTGCGTTCGACCACCCGCATCTCACACTCCGGATAGGCCTTCTTCATCAGAATCGCGAAGTAGAGGCCGGCCGGTCCACCCCCGATGCTCACAATCTTCATGTGGGATGAATTGTAGCCGTGTCCGACCGGTAGACCGCCGGCTCGTGAGAGACTTTTCCGGTTTACCGACAGAGGAGGAAAACCATGGCACGATGTCTCGGATCGTCTCGCTCCACGCCTCGCCACCTGCTTGCGCTGGCACTGGCGCTGTGGGCGCCGATCACGTTTGCTACCGACGCTTCTCACGCCGCGACCCCAACTCTCGATCCGAACGGGATTCGCTTCGATGTGAGCGAGGCGCGTTGGCTGCTCACCGTCTCCGGACCGGAGGGTTTCTACGAACGTCGCGAGCACACGGGCACCACTCCCTCTCTGTTGGTCGTTCCAGAGGACGGCCAAGCCACCGACGGAACCTATTTCTGGGAGCTGAGATCTCTCGACGCCCGCGCAGGGGAAGCGAGCGGTGTCTCATCCGGTTCCTTCTACCTGACCGAGGGAAGAATCGCGCTGCCTTCCGGTGAGTCCGAAGTCTCGGACGGCGAAGATACCCCGCCGGCTCCCCCACCCTTCGTGCCTACGCACAGCGGCGACGTCTCGATCGACGGGAAGATGTGTGTCGGGACTGACTGCAGCGATGTCACCCCGATCGGCATCGAGGCGATTCGGATGATTCAGAACAACGCCTGGTTCGAGGTCGAAGACACCAGCTCGACGATCAGCGCCACCCACCCCAGCGTCGACTGGCGGCTGAAGTTCAACGACTCGACGCCCATCTCGACCGGCGGTACCAACCACTTCGCCCTTGAAGATCGCGGAGACGATGGAGGATCCGCCACCTCCATTTTCCGCGTCGATGCAGGCGCACCCGTGGACTCCCTCCGCGTCGTCTCCAACGGCCGCGTCGGCCTCGGCACCTCGACACCGAGCGCGCAACTTCACGTCATGAACGACGCGCTCGTCGAGGGCAATTTCTCAGCGGGCTCCAGTCGGGAAATCAAGCACGCCTTCGCACCGGTCGACGCGCGAGCGATCCTCGAGAGGCTCGTCGAGCTACCAATCTCTGAATGGAGCTATCGACGGGACGATCCAGATGTTCGCCACCTCGGCCCGGTCGCGGAGGACTTCGCGGCAATGTTCGGCCTCGGCGAGACCGATCGCCACGTGTCACCGGTCGATCTGTCAGGCGTCGCCTTCGCGGCGATTCAAGGCCTTCACAAGATCGTCCGTGAGCGAAACGTCGAGATCGAAACTCTCAAGCATCGCCTCGCGGCCCTCGAAGCGCGACTGTACGCGGACGACGAAAGACCGTAGGACGTCTATGGCTGCCAGGCGTAGCTGACCTTGAAGAAGACCGAGTTGCCCGTCTCGGTGAGGCCGGACCGCGCCTCGTCGAGGTAGTTCGCGGTGTAACCCAACCAGAGCGCCGTGCGAGCGTCGATCTTGTAGGAGAAGAGCAGCTGACCGAAGAGCTCGTCGCTCTCGGGCTCGACGACTTCGGTGTAGAGGGTCGGATCGCGCTCGACGGTGACGTACTGGGAGATCAACCGGAAGAAGGCGCGCGCGTTCAACTGGTAGACGAGTCTCAACTCGGCGAGGTCCGCCGTGAACAGGTTGCCACCCTCGACGTCGAGCTCCTGCCGGGTGGCGACAAGATCGCCCTTGAAGTGACGCCCTAGGAGGGTACGAATCGACCAGGCGTAGCCGAACTCGTCCCCAGGCCGCACCTCTTCGAAATCGATGCCGTCGCCGTCCCAGAGATCGAAACCGAGGCGTATCCAGCGCGCCGGCCGGATCGAGCCGGACATCTCCACCGAATCGTTGTCGAACCGCAGGCCCTCGAACGTACGCTCGCCGAAGTTGGCCGCGACGAAGAGCGCCGACTGCATCTGGCCGTCCCAACCGGCTTTGATCTGGTACTCCTCCTCGAGCAGCTCACCGTCCTGGGTCTCCGAACGCTCCAGTTCGGCACCGACCCAAATCTCCGTATACCAGTGATCGGCATCGCCGAACCACTTGTAACCGCCCTCGAGCTCGGCCTCGCGGAAGCCGGAACGACGCAGGAAGCCCGAGTCCGCCCGAAAGCCGTCGCTCACGTCCATGTACTCGGCGGAGATGCTCCAGTCGCGCGGCTCGTGCTCGTAGGCGATCCAAAGCGCGTCGCCCGAGAAGGCGCCGAGCTGCTGTTCGAAATCGCGTGCGAGCTCGGTCGGATACTCGGTCTCCGACCGGAGATACTGAACCTCGAGCCGATCGGCCTTACCCAGGCGTAAGAAGGCGTCGATGCCTCCGACCGTGTTCGAGTAGTCGCCCCCTCGGCGATCGGTGAGCACCATCCCAACCGTCGACGAGCTGTCACCGACGTCGCGCGCATAGCGGAGCACGGAGGTCGTGTTCTCAAAGTCGAGCTCCTCCACGTCGGAACTCTCGACCCCCGGAATCAACAGATTGGTGACTTCGTCCCGGGCGACAAACGTACCGAGCGCGTTCTTGCCCTGCTTGCCTGTGAGCTTGAGGCCGAAGCTCGGGTCCGCGACCGTGCGCGTGAAGACGGTTCGGATCGGCGTGCGGAACGCCTCGGCCCCCTCGAGGAAGAACGGGCGCAGCTCCGGGAAGAACAGCGCAAATGGCTCGTTGACGTCGAGCTGGGCCTCGTCGGCCTCGACCTGCGAGAAATCGGGATTCAAGGTTGCACCGAGCTGCAGGTTGTTGGTCACCCCCCACCGCATGCTCAGGCCGGGCTCGAAGTCGGGGTCGCCCCGATCGAGCTCACCGTCGGGAAAGTCGGTGCGCTCCGCCGACTGAACACCGGTGAGCGTCGGCGTCACCTCCAAGCTCCTTCCGGGGTCGACCCCGTCAAAGCCGATGATCTTCGCGTTCTGGCACAGACGACAAGGGTTGCTCCGGTCGAACGGCCTGATCGCCAGGCGCCGGAAGACCTCCCGCGGCATATAGCGGCGGACGCTGATGCCCCAGGTCTGATCGCCCTCCGTCGCCGGGAAACGAAGCGAAGAGAACGGGATGGCGACCTCAACCACATAGCCGTCGTCGACGAGGCGACCGGCGGAGTCCCAGATTGCGTCCCACGACTCGTCAGATCGGCCCGACGCCTCGGTAAAGACCCGGTCGTTCTGCACACCAAGCGGGTTGACGTCGAAGACGAACGCTCGGTTCTGCGAGTTGAACGGGTCGACCGCAATGCCGATTACGTCGTCGTTGGGGAACGACCGGTCGCGATCGGCGTAGCGCGCGCGAATCTTCTCGGGTTCGGGATCGCTGGCGTGGCAGCCGTAGTAGAGGTGGGTCTCGGTGTAGAACAGCCGACACTCGGTCTCGGCCGGCGGCGCGACGTTTTCACCGGGCCGCGTTTCGTAGCTCAGCTCGACGACCAGCGCCTCGTCCCAGGCGCTCTCGTCCATACGCCCGTCGAGCTCGATCGTCGTCTCGAGCAGCGGCAACCGATACGGCTCAGAGCCCGTCTCGGCGATAGCCGGCGTGACGGCCAGCGCGACCGCCGAGATCAATCCCCGCATTGCGCTCGAAAGTAGCAGCGCCGGCTGCCGAGACGCAATGCAGTAAGGGACGGAGGACCAGCGGGGCTGGCCGTCTCGCACCTGCTGGGCTCCGAACGACCACGGATCCCGACGAGGCGTGAGCCTTCGACTGAAGGCGCCACAGGTCGATTCAGCCGACGGCGAGGACGCACAACTGAGAGACGACGCGCAGATTCACGTGCCTACCTCAGCGAAGCGGGTCGGGAGGGCCGGCTTTACAGGCTCCGGAGCCGTACGCCGCCGCCGCTCGACCGGAGTCGCAACTCGGCACCGCCACCGTTGAGCCGTCCGCGCACCGCGCCTCGGGAGACCTGGCCCTGGACGGTGATGCCGAGATCCAGCGTGACCCGTCCACCGGACGTCGAAGCGTCGACGTCGAGGCCGACCGACGGGTCGACCAGCGCCGTCACGCCACCGCCGGAAGTCGAAAGGTCGCCGCCCGCGGCGTTGCCCTGGGCAAAGCGAACCGAAACGGGCCCACCGGAGCTACGCGCATGCACGCGCCCACCGACCTCTTCGATCGAGATCGAGCCGCCCGAAGTCTCGGCACGGATGTCTCCGGTCACCACGTCGACCGAGATCGCGCCACCCGAGGTATCGGCCTTGAGGTCGCCGACGACCTTCTCCGCCGTGATCGAGCCACCGCTGGTGTGCGCATCGACGTTGCCGCGGACGTCGTAGACCTCGATCCTGCCGCCCGAGGTGTCGAGTGTGACCTCACCGGTGAGGCTCTCGACGTCGATCCTGCCACCCGAGGTCTCGAGTCGAACCGAGGTCTCGAGCGGCACCTTGATCTCGATCTGAATCGAGTCGCCGCCCCAATTGAACCAGGAGAGGCCTTTCCGGTCCACCTCCACCTCGGCTCGCCGCCCGTCGCCTTCGAGCCGGAAGCGATAGCGATCTTCGGTCGAGCTCCGTGGCGAGGTGATCAGAACCTGTGCCCCGTCGGTAGCACCCCCCGTGACGCTGATCCGAGCGCCCTCAGCGTCGACCACGAGCTCACCGCCCGGCGCTAGCTCCAGAGTTCGTCGAAGTTCGAAGTCGGCCTGAGCGGCCGTCGAGACGGCTAGCGAAACAAACAGAATCGGGGCGAGGACTTTCCGGATCATGGGGCTCTCCTACAAAGGGTTGTGGCCTTTCTCGATAGGACGCAATCTCGGGCCAGAAGGTTTCACTCGTCCCCACCCCAGTTGGGCGCGGTCAGCCGCCGTCGGTCGTCGTGAGACCGACGCACGCCGGGCTCGTCGAGATCGAGTCGGTCCCAGAGCTGACAGGTCACCTGCTTGTGCTTCTGATCGAGGCCTTCGCAGTAGTTGGTGTAGACGCAGCGTCGCACCTGATCGCCACATCCGAGGCGTGTCTTCCGGAACCAGTCCGGATCCGCGAGGCTCTGCCGGGCGGCGGCAATGACGTCGGCCGTGCCCCTCTCGAGCGCGCCCTCGGCCTGTTCGAAGGTACAGATCCCCCCGGCTACGATCACCGGCGTCTCGAAGCCGGCGTCGCGCACCGCCTGTCGAATGCGCGCTGCGGGCTCGACATTGCGGCCAAACGGGCCCTGCTCGTCCGAGATCGCCGTCGGCATGCATTCGTAGCCGCTCGGGCCCGTGTACGGGTAGGCGGCCCATCCCACCTTCGGCTGTTTGGCGTCTTCGAACTTGCCGCCCCGCGAGAGGGAGAGAAAGTCCATTCCGGCACGCGCGAACTCGACACCGAAGTAGACCGCGTCGGCGACGCCGCTCCCCTCTTCGATGCACTCGTCGGCCAGGAAGCGACAGCCCACCGTGAACTCCCCACCGACCCGCTCCCTGACCGAGGCGAAGACTTCGAGAGGCAGGCGCACCCGTTGCTCACGGCGGCCGCCGTAGCCGTCCGCTCGGTCATTGCACGCGGAGAGGAACGAAGCCATCGTGTAGGCGTGAGCGAAGTGGAGCTCGACGCCGTCGAAGCCCACCGTCTGCGCTCGGCCCGCCGCGTCGGCGAACAGTCCCGGCAACACTTCGGGGAGCTGGCGAACGTGCTCCAGGTGGGTGTCGGTGACGCGCTCCCGATCGCCGAACCGCAGAGCCTCCAACTCGCGCGCGTCCAGCACCCCCTCCAACTCTTCGTCCGACAGCCCCGTGAGCGCTGCTCTCACTCCGTCGTCATCGAGCTCTGGGCCCAGGGCCTGCCGGTGTCGATCCGTCACCTCGAGATAGCGCGCGAAGAACTTCTGTGGATCCGGACGGCGCCGGATCGACAGGAAGTCGATGATCTGGATCAGCAGACGTGTCTCACCGCCGCTCGCTCGGCGCACGGTCTCGACCAGCCGCTCCAAACCGGGGAGGAACCGGTCGTGACCGATGCGTAGGAGTGGCCCGCTCGGTACGTCGCGGATACCTGTCGCCTCGACCACAATCGCCCCGGGGCGCCCTCGCGCAAACCGCTCGTACCACTCGAGGATCTCTGCGGTGACGAACCCGTCTTCGGTCGCGCGCCACGGGACCATCGCCGGCACCCAGGTGCGCTCGGCGAGCGTGATCGGCCCAAGCTCGAGCGGGCTGAACAGTCGAGCCGCCGCGGCCTCCTCGCGGCTCGGCCAGCGCGTGTCAGGAAGCTCGTGACGGATCCGCTCCGGTGGCTTCCACACGGAGCGATTGTAGCCGGGCCTAGAGACTCGAGTCGGTGTTTCCCACGACGACGGCGGCTCGATGGAACGACGTCACCTGGTTGATTTCGTCTCGAACCCCGATGGCGATCGAGTGCGGCCCCGCCCTGAGCTCGACGTTGACGGTGAGCGTTCGCGGCTCGCCGGCCCCTGCGCTCTCTTGCGCCAGGTTGAGCGGGATCACCTTTTCGCGCATCGGGGTGCGCCGACCGCGTTCGTCTTCGGCCATCATCAGCACGCGAATCAGCTGTCGGCCGCTCGACTCGCCGGGCAGAGTCCCGAGCCCGGTCTCCGGCAGCACGATCTCGACCGGCACCAGCCAGTTCTTCCCCTCGGCCGCCTCCTGGCTGCCGATCCGTACCGCGGTGCCCAACGGATTCTCTTCCCAGCCGAGAACCAACGTCGCTAGCGTCCGCTCGGCCATCCGCTCCTGCTCTGGGATCGCTCGGTAGCGCTGTCGATAGCGGAGCCTCTTGCCCTTCGCGGTCGGGGGTACGAGCTCGACCTTGATCCGATGGGTCTCTCCGTCCCAGCCGGCCGGTGGCCGGATTCCCAGGGAGTAGTACTCCCGGAAGTCGTCGGCCATCCTCTTCAGGTCCGGAGCCGGCGAGTTTGCGTTCAGGAACGCCTGGCCGCCGGTCTGCTCGGCGAGGATGAACAGGGAACTCTGCAGATTGCTCACCCGCAACGTGTCGTTCCGCGGCGACGGTGTGAAGCGTTTTGAAGCGTACTCGACACTCGCGATCGAGTAGTTCGTCAAGCCGGTCGTCTCGAGCGGATAGAGCGTCACACGGTGGGCGCTCGCATATTCGGTCAGCTCCTCGAGCAGCGAGGTCTCGTCCCATCGCGTCATGTAGGTGAACATCTCGCGCTCCCGTCGCGGGCAGAGCTCGCCCAGGTACGCGTACAGATCGATACCCGGCCGCTGCTCGAGTCCGTCGCTCATGTAGAGCAACGCTTTGCGGCCGGGGATACCCCCGAGGGAGCGAGCAAGCCCGAGAAGGCCGGCCTGCACGGTACCGACTCGTGCGCCGGCCGACTGCGAGTAGGTGTCGACCGCCGCGATCATCTGGTCCCAGCCGTCAACGCAGGGATCGAAGCCGAAGCCTCCGGCGCCAATAGCTGTGCCTCCGCCCGCCTGCCCCGGGCCGGCGCCCGCATAGAGGTCGTAGATGTCCTGGATCATGCTCATCGCCTGACGACGGTCGGAAATGGCTCTGAGACCGTTTGCAGGCATCTCGCTGATCTCGCGCAAGACCTGCCGTGCCGCCTCGGCATCCACGGTCACCGGCGTCAGGATCTCCAGACCGGGCTTGAACACCGCGATCATGAACTGCACCCCGGAGTTCATCTGCTCGACGACAAACGCCTCCACCTCGTCGAGCACTCGGTTCCGATGGTGCGGTGTCGTCGTCGAGTTGTCGACGAAGATCACCGTCGTGATCGGCTCGGCGAGAGCTCTGGGCGGCAGGCTGCCGGTATCGGTTGCGAGTTCTTCAGGGGTAGCCGCCTCTTCGTCTGCTGCTCGCTCGGTGATCCGGCTGAAATTGGACAGCTCTACCGGCCGACCGTCGTGGTAGACGAGAAAGTCGTCGCGTGTCAGGCCGCGGACCCGCGCCCCCTTCTTGTCGGTCACGAAGACATCGATGTTCACCACACGAACGTCGACCTCTTCGCCGAAGGTGGTCGCCTCCTGACCTGACCCAGGCGACGAAGCCAGAACCAGGCAGCAGACAGCGGCGAGCGCGGAAACGAGCATCGGCCTGACGGCCGGCGGAAAGAGAGAGACGATCCGTCGCATGGGTTAAGTGCCAACCTAGCAAGCGAGAACCGTGCCGTCGACCGAGCCTCTCAGGAGGGCCGATCGCGCCGCGAGTCGTCCGCTCGGAGGGACGGATCGTCTACGGACCGTGGCGGATCTCCATCCAATCGAGCACTCCTTGGGCCGAGAGCCCCTCCGCGAGACCACACGCGAGCTCACCGACGGTCACCACCGCATTGCGCAACCGGGACGACCAGGGGAGCGCGCCGTTGAGTCGAACATAGTTCCCATAGGCGCCCGACACCGAGAAGATCGGGCCCGGGGTCAAGCTGATCTGCCGTCTGAGCGCCAGCTGGTGCAGCAGCATGGAGTCGAGCCCCGGGGGCAGGCCGACCCACAGTACGGTCCCCGCCTCCGGCTCGACCAGCTCGGTCCCTTCGGGGAAGGTCTCGCGCACCAGGTCCGCCATCTTGCCGAGGGTTCCCCGGAGCGTCTGCCGCAGCGATCGAAGGTGGTGGTCGAAACCACCTTTGTCCACGTAGGCCGCGACCGCGAGCTGGCTCGGCGTCGCCGCACACACGGTCGACGCGAACCTCGCACTCATGATCGGAGCCAACAGTGGACCCGCTGCGATCCAACCGACTCGATAGCCCGGTGCGAGTGTTTTCGAGAACGAGCTGCAGTGGAGCACCGTCGCGTCGCGGTCGAACGAGCGCAGTGAGCGCGGGCGCGTGTCTCCGAAGCAGAGCTCCCCCTGCGCGTCGTCCTCGATCAACGGCACGTCACAGCCGACCGAGAGCTCGACCAGACGGCTCTTCGCCTCGTCGCTCATCACGGCACCGGTCGGGTTGTGACCGTTGGGGGTCACCACAAAGGCCGCGACCCGGTGCTCGCAGAACGCCTCCTTCGCGGCGTCGAGATCCAGCCCTTCGCCGGGCCGCGCCGGGATCTCGAGCGCTCGGAGGTGCAGACTCTCGAGGACCTTGAGCACGGCAAAGTAGGCGGGCGACTCGACCGCCACCGCATCCCCAGGACGGGTGACCGCCCGCAGACAGAGGCCGATGCTCTCGACGCAGCCGGAGGTGATGACAATTTCTTCCGGCGTCGCGGTAAAGCCCGCCTCCAGCAGCCGCCGAGCGATCGAGGCACGGAGTCGCTCCGGCCCCTGCGGCATCATCCGCATCATCGCCGGCCCCGACTCACGCACCGCAGCTGCGAGCAGGCGGCCGAGCTTCTCGGTCGGCAGGAGCGACGGGTCCGGAACCGCGTGACCGAGCGGCACGAGGCGACTCGCGGCGTCGGCGCCGAAGACATCCCACGCCTTGGAGCTGACACGAACCGTCTTCGGCACCAGCTCCGGCTCGCCGACATCGTCCTTCTTGAGGCGACTCGAGGCGTCGGAGCGAACGTAGAAGCCCGACTGTGGACGCGCCTCGACCAGAGCCAGATCTTCGAGCCGACGGTAGGCCATGAGCACCGTCGACACGCTCACTCCGTGCTGGCGGGCGCAGCGCCGTACCGCGGGCAACCTGCTACCTGCCGGTAGGGTGCCGCCCCGGATCAGTTCGACGATCGAATCGACGAGACGCTGGTAGAGAAACCTGGAACTCGACCGGTCGTTGGCTGTCAATTCATCTACGAGCATCGAGCGGCCTCACCCGTAAGAGGGTACGGCCGCCGAGAATCATGCGATGTCTACGCGCGAAAAGGCCCGGCCGGGGAAGGAAGGGAATCCCCGGCCGGACCGAGAGAGCTCGGTTCGAACGAGCCCGCGTTGTTGGCTAGCGCCAGTTGACCCGCGCGCTCAGACGCCAGATTCTCGGGCTGAGCGTTTCGCGGAGGAAATCGGGAGTGTTGACGTTGAGCCGCCGTTCGCGCTGCATCACGTAGTT
Source organism: Candidatus Multivoradales bacterium (assembly GCA_965212505.1). Classification (GTDB taxonomy): domain Bacteria; phylum Acidobacteriota; class Thermoanaerobaculia; order Multivoradales; family JAHEKO01; genus JAHEKO01. The sequence continues at coordinate 448,110 of OZ243123.1, read as the reverse complement.
CTCGTTGAGCAGGTTGAAGGCGTCGACACCGACCGTGAACGAGACGTTGCCGCTCGCCGCGAACTCCTTGTCGAGCCGCAGGTCGATCGTGAACAGATCGTCCACACGTACGTCGTCGAGCTCGTTGACCGCCAGCAGATCGCGCGTCTGACCGTCAGACGTCGATACCCCCTCGAGGAAGTAGGGCAACGGATAACCCTCGCGACCGAAGATGTTCGCGGCCACGTTGAAGCCCCACGGACGGTCGGGCGCGACCTGGTACATGCCGTTGACGTTGTACTGCCAGCTGCTCTGCAGCCAGACGTCACCCTTGGCACCCGAACCACCACTCTGCTCGGCGAGAATGCCGCCGTCGATCGAGCCGCCGAGGGCACCGTTGCAGCCGAAGCCACTGCCGTCGTCTTCACAGAGGTTCGGCGAGGTGAACTGGCGGGCGGAGGCGGGCACGTCCCACTCGGTCTCGCCGAACTGGAGGTAGCCGCGCATCATCCACTGGTTGGACAGACGCTTCGTGAAGTTGATGTTCGCGCCAACATAGTCGCGCTCGCGATCACCGTTCACCAGCAGTGAGCCACCGGTGTAGCTGAGCGACGGATCGAGGCTCCAGACCGGCACGCTGTAGGGCGAACCGTTCGGCAGGGTGCCGTTGATCGTCTGCTCCAGCACGTAGTCGGTCGCTTCGTTGACCCGCACGTTCCCGGCTCCGTCGCGTACGAAGGAGCGCAGCTCGGTCACGTCGCTGACGTGACGGAAGGTCACGCCGGCACCGATCACAAACTCGGGAAGGAGAGCATGCTCGATCGAGAGCAAGAGCTCATCCGTCATCTCCGGATCGAGATTGGGGTCAGTGACGCTCGGGCTCACCAGAGCCAACGGGTTCGCAATATCGAAGCCGGAGGTACCGATGACCACGCCAGCGTCCGGACCGGTCTGCCCCGTGTTGACTACAGAACCGTCCGGCAGGGTGACCGTGGTCGCACCGTTGAAGTCACCGCTTCCGTCGACGTCGTACCACGCGAGGTCCAGGTACGACGGGCCGGCCGGGTTGGTGCGCGAGATATCGCCCGTCTGCAGCTGCTCGGCGAAGCGAGCGAAGCTGCCGCGAAGGAGGGTCTTGCGCTCTTCACCGAGCGCGTAGGTCACGCCGATGCGCGGCGAGATGGTCGCCCAGTCGAACGACGAGTCTGCGCCGCCGAAGTCGAGCGTCGGATGAAGCGCCGGGAACCAGAAGTTCTCCTGCGCGGTGGAGGCGAGGTTCTCACCGTCCTGCAGGTCGTAGCGCAAGCCCGCGTTAACGGTCAGACGACCGGTGCTGATCGTGTCCTGCGCCCAGAGCGACGTGTAGGAGAGCTGCGTCTCCGACGTCAGGCCGCGCTGCGAGCGCAGGAACGCCGGCTGGAAGCCGGGGCCGAAGAACTCGGCCGACCAGGCGCCGTTGTTCGCCCAGGTGAACGGACTGTTGTGATCGAACTCACGAAGGCGTCCACCAAACTTGAGCTCGTGGCTCACGTCGCCGGTGTTGAAAAAGTACGAACCGTCGACCTTGAACTCCTCGGACGGACGAGCCGAGCCTCCGGACCAGAAGGAGTTCTGCCAGACGCCGTTGCTGTCCTGGTGGGCCTGTGGCGCGTTATCGATGCCCTGGGCAACGATCGCCTTAGAGGTCAGCGAGAAGCCGCCGTCGACCTTGGAGTAGCCGCCGGTGATGAAGAAGTTCGAGTTGACGACGTGCGTGTCCTCGAACTTGATGATCGCCGAAGGACCGCGCTGGTCCCAGGTGGTCGGCTGCGGGCGAGTTGGGCTCGCGTTACGGCCGAACTTCTCCTTGTCACCGTTGTTCCAGGAACCCGTGAACGAGTTCGAACCGGTGATCTGAGCGTTCACCTTGAAGGCGGTGTTGGTGAGGATCGTGTCGTCGGACTGGACGTCGTCGGGAGTCGCGCCACCGGTCAGGTTCTTGATGTCGTTCTGACCGTGCGAACCCCAGAACCAAAGGCGGTCCTTGATGACCGGACCACCGGCCTCGAAGCCCCACTCTTCGATCTTGTTGATCGCGTTACCGATGAACGCCTCCTGGCCGACGCCGAACTCACCCGTCGAGATGTCGGAACCGGACTGCTTGGCGAAGATCAGACCGTTGGAGTCGGTCACCATGAAACGAGCCGAACCGCGGAACTCGTTGGTTCCGCGCTTGGTCACCATGTTGATGGAGACGCCGCCGGAGCTCTTCGAGATCTCCGAACCACCGGTCTCGAACTGCATCTCGGTGAACTGATCGAAGTCGAAGTAAGTCGACGAAGCGCCGATCGAGGTCATGTCGGTGATCTCGACGCCGTCCACGAGGAACGCGTTCTCGTCCTGGGAGAGACCCGGGCCGCGGAAGTTCGACTGCTGACCCGACTCGTTGCCGCCGACGTTGATGCGATCGACGACGACGCCAGGCGTCTGTGTGAGTACCGCCCACGGGTCGCGCGCCGTCGGAATCTTCTCGAGCTCGATCTGGCTGATCGTCGCTCCCGCGGTGACCTTCTTCTCGTCGAGCAGCGGGCTCTCAGAGGTGACCGTGATCACCTCTTGGACGGACGAGCTGAGCTCGACCTCGATGCTGGCGCTGCGGTTGGAGCGGACATCGATGCGTGGGTACTCGACGGTCGAGAAACCGTCGAGACTGGCCTTCATCGACCAGGCACCCGGGTCGAGCTTCACGAAGCGAACTTCGCCTTCAGCGTTGGTGACGCGCACCTGATCGGCACCGAAACCGGCGAGCTCAACCGTCGCGCCCGGAAGGGCCGCGCCGTCGCTGTCGACCACCTTGACATAGACACTTCCGGTGTTCTGCTGCGCGAGCAGGCCACCGGGCACGCCCATGACGAGGAGAATGCCGAGCACGAGTGCTGCGAATCCTTGTCTGTTCTTCACTGGGACTCCTTTGGTTGGTTGATGACGTTTCAACGAGTGCTGCTGGCACGGGTAGGGTGCAAGTGAATTGCCCCGTAGCTCAGTCGGCGCTCAGTCGAAACTCAGTCACCACTCATCCGGGACGAATCTCCACGGATCGCGAACGAACGACCTCGGTCCAACTGCCCCATCCAGGGCGGCCTTCAGTCGCTTGAACGCTCGCGCTTCAACTCGCTGGAGCGAGCGCGCCCAGACCGCCGGAGAGGAGGATGGCGTCGAGGCCGGCGCGGTAGCCGCGGCTCACGTTCAGGCGCTCACCGGACTCGAGAACCACGCGAAAATCACCGTGCTTGCGACGCTCGACCGCCTGCACGTAGGTCGAGTTCACGATGGTCGATCGGTGGATGCGCACGAAGCGGGCGTCGAGTCGCTGCTCAAACTCGTGCATCGGCTGGCGCACCAGATAGTGGCGATCGTCCAGGTTGACTCGTACGTAGTTGCGTAGCGCGTCGACCGAGCGGATCTCGCGAGGGTCGAGGAACGCGTACGTCCCGTCGGAGCATTTCAGCGCCAGCCGACCACCGGCATCAGAGTTGCGCTGGAGCTGGGTCAGAAGCTGTTCCAGCTGATGACGAAGGTCTGGCTCGTTCGCTTGAATCGTCATGGTTGTGCCTTCCATCAACAGGAGCTCATCACGAGGTCGCGTCGCTTAACTGTCCAAACCCTACGGATCGGGCGGGGGGCGCGGTAGACACAGATGCGCCGAATACCGACCAGAACAGATCGGGGACGAATTGAGCTGATGGGCGGACGGACACGTCGATTCGGCGATTCATCGTCTCCTCTTCGGCCTCATTTTCACGATCGAGACGATTCAGCAAATCCTCAGCCGAAGGGACATCTCAGAGGGCCTAGGCAGACGAATGGAACGGCAGGGTCGAACGAGAGCGTCTCGAGCTCGGCGCTCGGCGAGTCGACCCGTTCCGCAAGGCCTCAGAGGTGTGTTTGCGCTTCTTGCACCGTGAGCCAACCTCCGATCCCAAACGGCCTCGCGGCATTGGCATCGAACGCTAGTGCTCTCGACCCTCCGGGTCGAGTCAGGAGCAGTTGACGCCAGCAGAAAGACGGCCTAGGCTCCGACCAGCACTACAGACCCAGCGTTATCGACACTCTGAGTATCTTCTCTGTCTGTTCGCCCGAAGGCGAGTTGGCGGGAGATGCGTCGCCGAGGTTCTGTGCAGGCGTAAGGAGTGCCGACCCGGGAGAGCGCCTCAAGTGCCTCGAAAGATCCTCCTTACCGTTTGTGCCTTCGCGCTTGCGCTCGTCTCGGTCGAGATCGGTCTGAGAGTCGCGCTGGCGATGAAGTCTTCTCGCGAGGCCGAGGCACGAAGAGAACTCGGGCTACGGCCGCCACCCACCGAGAACGTAGACGCCTCCTTCGCGTCGATTCTGCGCCCAAGTCCGAATCCTCGCTTGGTCTACGAACTACGGCCCAGCCTTCGAACGAGATTCCGAGGCGAGCGACTCACCACTGACTCTCGAGGCTTCCGAGTTGCGCAAGAGAACCAAGCTGGAGCCGACTCGATCCGACTGTTCGGTGTTGGAGATTCGGTCATGTTTGGCTGGGGCGTCTCGGACAACGAGACCTTCCTCGCCAGGCTCCCCTCGCTCCTTTCTAGGCAGACTCCAAGGGCGTCCTGGAGTACGACGAACGCTGCAGTGCCTGGGTACAACACCGTCATGGCGGTCGAAACGCTTCTAGAGAAGGGCATGACGCCGAGCCCGGATGTCGTCGTTTTGACGTGGGTGAACAACGATCTGGATCTACCGAGCTTCCTTCGGAGACTCCCGTCAGTTGTCGATGCCCGCCGCCTGTTCTTGTTCGACTGGGCCTTCAGCAAGATTGTTACGGAGCGTGAGGATCCTTTCGACGGCCCGCGGCGGATACCGGCCCGCCGGTTCGGTAGAGACGAGGTGCCGGACTACTTCGCGAGACTCTCAGAGCAAGAAAGAGCCCTCGTCGGTCTCGAGTCTTTCGAGCGAGCGATGAAGAGGCTGGCGGTTGTCAGTAGTGAGCAGGGCTTGCCGGTGGTCGTTCTCGCGCCTCGTCGGGCTCCGCGATTTGTCAAGAGAACATGTCGGGGCCACGGCTTTACTCTGGTCGTCGCAGCTCAGTTTCGGGAGCGTTTTGCACGCGAGAAGGGGCGGGCAAAGCTGGATCCGAGTGACCTCGTCGTTTCGTTGACCGACCCCCACCCGTCTCCTCTCGGACACGAACTGCTCGCCTTTGCGCTGGCCCAGCACCTAGCTGAGTCGTCGGCATCATCCGAGGCGAGTACTCCACCACGAGGCAACCGGCGCGAGTCTGGTCAGGAGGACGAGGACCGCAGATCGCAGCGCCGAGGCTCGGAAGAGAGCCTTCTTGAGCCTTGAATCGGAGGTCGCGAATCGCCCGTGCGGGAACGCCTTCGGGCCCCGAGGCCGCCGGCCGAAAACGGTATAGTCAAAACGCGGACTCCTCCGGCTCCGCACTCCCCGAGACAGCCGTGGCAGACCCCAGAGTCGCTCTCATCGTCCTCAACTACAACGGACGGGACATCACCCTCGAGGCGGTCGGCAGCCTGCTCGAGATGACCTACCCGTCGTTCGACGTCATCCATCTCGACAACGGCTCGGGCGATGGATCGACGGAGGCGGTGGCGGCGGCGCATTCGCGCGCCATCAACGTTCGGACCGAGGAGAACCTCGGCCCAGCCGGCGGGTTGAACCTGGGCATGCGCAAGGCTCTCGAGGGCGACTACGACTACCTGGTCTTCTGCAACAACGACATCGAAGTCGACCCCGAGATGCTGACCCACCTGGTGCGCGTCGCCGAGCTCTCGCCCGACATCGGCTGCGTCTGCCCCAAGGGGTACTACTACTGGGACCGCGAACGCATCTGGTCGGCCGGCGGCTACATGGGTTTCCGCGAAGCGGCCACCCGCGAGCGCGGCATGGGCGAGATCGACCGCGGCCAGTACGACCGCGATGAAGAGATCGACTACGTCAACGGCGCGGTCATGCTGATTCGAAGGAAAGCTCTCGAAGAGGTCGGCTACTGGGACCCGGCCTACTTCCTCGCCGGAGAGGACGCCGACCTCTGCATGCGCATCCGGCGCCGCGGCTACAAGTGCTTCTTCAGCCACCAGGCCGTCTTCTGGCACATGGTCTCGCACACGTCGGGCGGCTACGAGGCCCGGCGCACGTTCTACACCGGCCGGAGTGCCGCGATCTTCACGAGGCGCTACGCCAACCTCTGGCAGTGGCTGAGCTTCGTCGCGCTCATGGGTGTGAGCTTCCCACTCGCGTTCCTGCGCGAGTTGCCGAAGGGCAACCAGAGCGCGGTGCTCGCGAAGTTCCGAGGGGTGATGGAGGGGCTGCGGGTGCCGCTGCCACCACCGCCGGCTGTCGAGCCGGAGCTGATTCGTACCGGCTAGGACGGTCGCCGCGCGACGAAGCCGGCATGGCTGCCCGCCAGTTTCAGATCGCCAAACGCGCGAACAACCCGGGCTTTGAACCCGATCCTGCGCAGCTCCGCGACGATCTCCGACGCCCGGTAGAGCCGTAGCCGGTGCACCTCGGTTTCACGGCGGTACGTCTTCCCCGAGCGCCGGAACGTCGTGAGATGCCGCGTCAGCCGGCCCCGTCCGTCCTCTTCGACACGACAGAGAATCGCCCAGTCCTCGCCCTCTCGGAAAAGCTCGTAAGAGCCCTCCGGCGCGGTCCCCGGCTCGCGTAGGTCGAAGACGAAGAGTCCGCCCGGCACGAGCGCTCGGTAGACCTTCCGGAAGACCGAGAAGAGCGCGCGCTTGGTGTTGCCGGGGTCGAACAGATAGGCGAGCGGCTCACCCATGGCGGTGACGGCTCGGCACGGCCCGAGGTCGCAGTCGCGGAAGGAGCCGACTTCGAAGTCCCCCTCCGGAACGCGTCGCCGAGCCATGCGGATCATCTCCGCCGAGATGTCCACGCCGCGGACGGAGTAGCCGGCTTCCACCAGCGTCCGCGCCCAAATGCCGCTGCCGCATCCCAGATCGACGACCGTCCCGTCGCGGATCTCCGAGCTCTCGAGGAGCTCGAGCACGTAGCCGCCGACCTGACCGGCAAAGTCGCCGAAACCAACGTCGTGAACGTAGGCGAGGTCCCGTTGGTAGGCGTCGGTCACGAGTTGCGCAGGAGATCGCGAGCGATCACTACGTGCTGAATCTCGGTGGCGCCCTCGTAGATCCGCAACGCCCGCACCGACCGATAGAGGAGATCGACGACGCTCTCCGCCAGAACCCCTTTGCCGCCGTGGATCTGTACCGCGTCGTCGACGATCCGCTGTGCGGACTCGGTCGCAAACGACTTCGCCATCGCGGAGGCGCGGGTCACGGATCCCGAGCCGGTGTCGGCCTCGTGGGCCGCACGATAGGTCAGCAGTCGCGCCGCCTCGAGATCGGTGGCCATGCGAGCGAGCTTCTGTTGCGTCATCTGGAAGCTCGCGAGCGGTTGACCAAACTGCTTTCTGGCGCGCGCGTAGCCGAGCGCCTCGGAGAGCGCACGGGTGGCCATGCCACAGGCCGCGGCGGCAACGGTTGCCCGCAGTCGATCGAGCGTGCCGAAGGCCAACTTGTAGCCGTCCCCGGCGTTTCCCAGACGCGCGGTCGCGGGGACGCGACACCGTTCGAGGGCAATCTCGCCGAGCGGATGCGGCGCGCTCAAGACCTGCGCGCCCACGAACTCGAAGCCCTCGGCATCGGCAGGAACGACGAAGCAAGAGACCTCGGGTCGACCGTCCTCGCGCTCTCCGCTGACGGCGAACAGGGTGTAGAAATCGGCGATGCCGGCGTTGGTGATGAACGACTTGTTGCCCGTGATCTCGAACCCACCCTCGAGGGCGACCGCGCGAGTCTGCATGCCCGCAACGTCTGAGCCCGCCTCGGGTTCGGTCAAGGCGAACGCCGCGATCCACTTCCCTTCCGCTACGTTCGGCAGCCAACGCGCGCGCTGCTCCTCGGTGCCGGCGAGCGCAATCGGCATGCTGCCGAGGCACTGGAGCGCAAACAGCGAATCGGCCAGCGGTGAGGCGGCCGCCAACGCCTCGCGAATCAGGCAGCAGGTGCGGAGATCGACCGAGCTGTCTTCGTCTGAGCTCCTCGGAACGGCATGGCGACTCCAACCGCCCGCTCCGAGGCGGCCGACGATCTCCCGCGACTGCTCTCGCGATTCCGCGTCATCGCTCGGGTGACCGAGCGGGGAGATCTCCCGCTCTACGAACGACTCCACCTCGTCGGCCAGCCGAAGGTGGCGGTCGTCGAGGAAGGCGCGGATCGCGGAGGTCTCGGGCACGGTTTGCTCAGTCGAACTTCGGCGGCCGCTTCTCGACGAAGGCGTCGTAGGCCTCGCGGAAGTTCGGGTCTTCCATGCACGCGGCCTGAATCTCGGTCTCGGCCGCCAGCGCCGACTCGAGGTCCATGGTCGCCTCGCGCAGCACCATCTTCTTGGTGATCTCGAGACCAAACGCCGGGCCACGAGCCAGCTTCTCCGCCCACTTCCGTGCCTCGGCCGCGTGCTCCTCGAGTGGCACGACGCGGTTGTAGAGGCCGATCCGGTGGGCTTCGGCGGCGTCGATGAAGTCGCCGGTCATGAGCAGTTCCATCGCCCGGCCCTGACCGACGATGCGCGGTAGGAGCCACGAGGCACCCATGTCGGCGCCCGAGAGTCCGACCTTGGTGAAGAGGTAGGCGATCTTCGCCTTCTCCGAGGCGATGCGAACGTCGCAGGCGCTGGCGATGACCGAGCCGGCGCCCGCCACCGTGCCGTTGAGCGCGCCGACGATCGGCCGCCGACAGCGCAACATCGCCAGAATCAGGTCTCCGGTCATGCGGGTGAAGTCGAGGAGGCCTCGGTAGTCGCGCTCGAAGAGCGCGCCGATGATGTCTTCGACGTCACCACCCGAACAGAACGCGCGGCCGGCGCCGGTGAGGAGAATCGAACGCACGCCAGGTTCGGTGTCGAGCCGACGGAAGGTGTCGCGCAGCTCGGCGTAGACCTCGAAGGTGAGGGCGTTCAGTCGATCGGGCCGATCGAGGGTTACGGTCGCGACACCGGTGTCGGCGTCGAGCTCGTAGCGGAAGGTCTTGGTCTCGAACGTCATCGCTACCCTGGGAGCACCGCCGTCGCCTCAATCTCGACCAGGGCGTCCGGCTCCAGCAGCGACTTCACCTCGACCAGCGCCATCGCCGGGTAGTGCTTGCCCAACACACCCCGGTAGGCCTTGCCGACCTGCGACAGCTTCTTGACGTAGAGCTCCTTGTCGGTCACGTAGAGCGTCAGCCGGCCGATGTTCTCCGGCGCGCCGCCGGCCGTCTTGACAACTGTGACCACGTTGCGCAGCGCCTGCCTGAACTGCTTCACGAAGTCCTTGCCCACGAGTTCCTGATCCGCGTTCCAGCCGATCTGCCCCGCGACGAACAACAGGCGCCCACCTGCCGGCGCGACCATGCCGTTCGAGTATCCGCGCGGCGGTCCCAAGGCGACCGGATTGATTGGCAACATCTGGCTCATGTCTGTACCCCTCCTCCGTCCAGCACCAGCGATTGGCCGGTCACTCCCTTCGCCCGCTCGTCGCAAAGGGAGAGCACGAGATAGGCGACCTCTTCCGCCTCCATCAGGCGGCCTTGCGGCGACATCGCCCTTAGGTTGTGCATCACCTTGCCTGCGTCGTGTCCGGTCTTTTCGACGATGTTGGCTACGGAAGCCTCGGTCATCGGCGTGTCGACATAACCCGGACAGACCGCGTTGACGGTGACTCCCGACGGCGCCACCTCCGCGGCCACCGAGCGGGTGAATCCGATCACCGCATGCTTCGACGCCGAGTAGGCGGAGATGTAGGCCGCCCCCATCTTGCCCGCGATCGAGGCGATGTTCACGACCCGCCCCCAACCTCGCTCCACCATCGGGCCGAGAAAGGCCTGTGTGCACAGGAACGTGCCCGTGGCGTTGATCTGGAGAATGCGATTCCACTCGTCGAGTGTGAGCGCCTTGAGCGGCGCACTCCGCGCGATACCGGCGTTGTTGACCAGAATGTCGACGGTGCCGAGCTTCTCGATCGCACTCTCGGCGAGTGCACGAATCTGCTCCTCGCTGCCGACGTCACAGGGTACGCCCCACGCCTCGGCGCCGCCCGCTCGCAGATCGGCAGCGACCGCCTCGATCTGATCGGCGCTCCGAGCGCTCACCACCACCTTGGCGCCCTCGGAGACCAACGCTTGCGCCACCGCCGCGCCGATGCCGCGGCCACCGCCCGTGATGACCGCGCCCCGGCCTGCCAGTCTGCCTTTCGAAGCCTCGCTCATCGCTTCTCCTGTCTCCCAACCCGGTCGAGCACCGCTTCCGCGAGGATCTCGCCGAGCGTTCGAATCGTCTCACGCCCCTCCTCGGCGGTCGCGGCGGCCGGCTCGCCGAAGTAGGCCTGCGGTCCGCCCGCCTCTTCGAAGCTCGTCTTGCCGTCGCGAATCGCGTCGGAGATCGAGGCCGGATTCGGCTCGAGCGCGGTCAACGTCTCGCTTCGTACGAGCTCCGGCCGCGCAGCCAGAACGATCGAGCCTTCGAATTGGCCCGCATGACACGCACCGCTCTTGAACTCCTCGGTCAGCCGCAAAGCCCACGGTTTGCGGGTGAGATCCGGGAACGCCACTGCGACGCCGACCGCCTCGAGCTCCTTGGCCGCGGCGTGGAGCGCTCCGAGATGAGCCGGGTCGAGATGGGCGTTGGCGATCGCCAAGCAGCGCAAGCCGCTCAGGGCGATGCCGATGTCGACGATCAGTCGGGTGATGGTCTCGGGAGCGACCGAGATCGTACCGGGGAAGCCGGCCGCGAACGGCGCCGCCGAATAGTCCAGCGCCGGCAGGATCAACGCCCGCCAGCCGTTCTCGCCGATGCGCCCAAGGGCAGCCTCGGTCATCGCGGCGCTGATCACGCCATCGGTGGAGATCGGTAGGTGGGGGCCATGTGCTTCGACCGCTCCGACCGGCAGAATCGCGACCACTCGCTCGAAGTCCAGGGCTTCGACTTCGGTCCAGGTGAGCTCGGCCAACCTAAGTGCGCGCACCGGCGGCACGATAGCATTCCGCCACCGTGAGAGAGATCCTCGAGCACTACCCAACCGTGGTCGAACTGCCCCTCGAATGGGGCGACATGGACGCCTTTGCGCACGTCAACAACACGGTCTACTTCCGTTGGTTCGAGAGCGCCCGCATCGCCTACTTCGAACGCGTCGGGCTCCTCGACTCGATGGAACGTACCGGCGTCGGCCCGATCCTCGCGCAGACCGACTGCCGCTTCCGCATACCGCTCGACTACCCGGACACCGTCTCGGTGGGTACCCGCGTGCCAACGCTCGGTGAGGATCGGTTCGTCATGGAGTACGTGGTCGTCGGACACCGGCTCGGCAAGATCGCGGCGCAAGGGGCGGGACTGATCGTCACCTTCGACTACGAAGCTGGGAAGAAAGCCCCGCTGCCGGAAGACGTGCGAGAGCGGCTCGAAAGTCTCGAGCGCACCGCGGGCAACGAGACCCAACCGCTCGAGAGATAGCGGTGACTAGTCGCCAGGTTCTGAGGAAGCGAGAGCCAACAGCACCCCGGCTTCGCGCCAGACCTCGACCCGAACCCCCCTCGCCTCTCCCTCACTCGGTCGAGCGACGTGAAGGCGGCCCTCGACCGGCGCCTGAAAGAGCGTCCACCGCTCGCCCTTCGCATCCTCAAGCACCAGCTGTGCCGCTAGCTTGCCCTGAATCGAGCAGTAACGAGCGCCCGTCAGTCGTAGCTCCCGGGATCGGATTCGGTCGCTGTCGACGAGAGCAAACTCGAGGCCATCCATCACCTCTCCGAGAACCTCGACTCGGCTCGCGGCGAAGTCCGGCGCCAGCCCACGCAGATGGTTCTTTGCTACTTCGTCGCGAACCGCGACCTCGAACGCGAAAACACCGAGCACCACTGCCAGAACGGCCGCAAGCCCGGCAGCGACCGCAAGCCGGCGACCTCGCGCGAAGGCGACGCGTGGGGCACTCGTCTCACCCATCACGAGAAGCTCTTCTCGGGCCGCCGCGCGCAAAGTCTTCGATTCGTAGTGCCGTCGGAGCTGTTCGTCGAGGCTCATGTTGCGACCCTCCGATCCCTCTCGGTCAGCAGCGTGCGCAGCTTGGTCTTTGCCCGCTGCAGCGCGCTCGAGACCGTGCCCAACGGCCGGTCCGTCAACTCGGCCGCCTCACGAACCGTGTACCCCTCGACGGCGGTCAGGAAGAGCAGTTCACGCTCGATCGACCGCAACTCCCCGAGCGCTCGCTCCAGCGCGACCGCGTCGAGACGACTCCGCTCGACCGCGGCGTTGCGACTCGCGCTCGAGGCACGCTCCATCGACACGTGCGGAAAGCGCTGCTGGCGCCTTCGCAGATCGATGAAACGGTTGCGAATCGTCTTGAGCAGGTAGGGCACCCGCTGCCGGTGCGAGCTGGCGCTTCGGTGCGTCGCAATCCACGCGTCGTGAAGCAGATCCTCGGCTTGCGACACGTCATGCGTCAACGCGAGGGCGTAGCGGTACCCGCGGTTCAGACGCTTCTCGATCGACTCCTGATCCACGACGCTTCAAGGCCTCCTACGACTCCAGGTGATACGGCCGCTTGACACCATCGGCCTTGTGCACGAGCGCCTGGACGGTTTGCACTCCGGCGTCGGTCGTCAAGACCAGGAAGTCGAGGTCCACCGTTTCGCCCTGGCCATCGACAAAGTCGGCACAGCTGACGTAGTAGTCACCCTTGCGAACGATTCCGTCGTGTAGCTCGACCAGTTTGAGCTGCAGCAGCTCACCTGCGACGGGGTCGTAGTGGCTGTAGACGCCCTCGATCGTCTTGGCCTCGATGAAAGCAGCCATCGATTCCTGGATTTGCGACCGGACGGGCTCGCCAATCGACGGATCGTCGGCAGCCGAGCCCAGGGTCGCGACGAGAGAGATGGCGATGATGGCGACGGCTATGGGTAGTTTTTTCACGCTGCCTCCTTTGGAGTTCGGTTCGGACGAGTCGGCACGAGCGAGGTCCCAAGTTCGAACCGCGTTCACTAAGAGAACGAACGACGAGCGGATTTGAATGCGAGCTCCCCGGACCGCACGACAGACTCGCCCCCGCGATAGCATCCGTGGACTCCGACCATGCGATTCACCATCGACAGCGACGTCTGGCAACGCTTCCCCGGTTTGCGGATCCTCCTCGTCTGGGCGGAGGGGATCGACAACTCCACGGATCTACCCCACGTGCAGACGGCTCTGGACGAGTCGATCGACGGGCTCAGCGGACGCTGGTCGCACCCGAACCCGCAGAGCCATCCCTACATCGCGGCCTGGCGCGATGCGATTCGCGACACCGGGTTCTCGGGCAAGAAGTTCCCGAGTTCGATCGAAGCGCTGACGCGGCGCGTTCTGGGCGGCAAGGGACTCGGGTCGATCAACCCGTTGGTCGACTTTTACAACAGTGTGTCGCTCCGCCACGTCGTTCCCGCCGGCGGTTGGGATCTCGACGATCTGGCGACGGAGGATGGCGAGCTGAGACTACGCCTGGCGGGTGGCGACGAGCGCTTTCGCGCGCTGGGCACCGACCAGGAGATCGGTATCGAGCCGGGCGAAGCGGCCTACGTTGTAGGGAATCAGGTCGTCACACGCCACTTCGTCTGGCGACAGTCCGACCTGGGCAAGCTGACGCGCGACACCCGGCGAGCACTCCTGATCTCGGAGTGCCTCTCCGCGGTGCCCGAAGAGGTCGCCGAACGAGTCGAGCACGATCTCGCCGAGGGCCTGGCTTCACACTTCGGTGTCGAGGTCCGTCGCGCGGTGGCTTCGGTAGCTGACGAGTCCGAAGGCAACCCGGTGAGCCTCGAGATCAGCTGGCCTCCGAGCGACTGAGGCCGGCCGCGTCGGAAGCGGTAGAAGAGCCCGAGAGAGGACGCCGACGTTTCCGCGGTCCCGACTCACTGACGGCTGGTAGTCTGCGATGGCGTCTGGCCCATGACAGAACCCAGCCTCTCTCCCGCTTTCCCCTTCGAGTCCAAGTTCCTCGAGGTCCTCGGCTCGAAGATGCACTACGTCGACGAAGGCGAGGGCGAGGTGTTCCTCTGTCTGCACGGCAATCCGACCTGGTCGTATCTCTGGCGCAACGTCATCCCACACCTGTCGGCGGTGGGCCGTGTGGTCGCGCCCGACCTGATCGGCATGGGCCGATCGGACAAGCCGGACATCCCGTACCGATTCTTCGACCATTCGCGGTACCTCGAGGCGTTCATCGAGGCGCTGGGGCTTGCGAACGTCACCCTGGTACTCCACGACTGGGGCTCCGCCCTCGGCTTTCACTACGCCCGTCGACACGAGAACAACATCCGCGCGATCGCCTTTACCGAGGCGATCTTGGCGCCGGCGCGCTGGCGAGACTTTCGGGGTAGCTTCAAGACGATGTTCAAGCTCTTCCGGGCACCCTTCGCAGGCGGGTTCCTGATCAGCGGCCTGAACCTCTTCGTCAAGAACGTCCTGCCGAAAACCATCATCCGCCCGCTCACCGCCGAAGAGATGGCCTTCTACCTCGAGCCCTACCCCACCTTCCGGAGCCGTCGGCCGGTGCGGCAGTGGCCACGCGAGATCCCGATCGACGGCAAGCCCGCGGACGTACACGACGCCGTCGCGGCGTACAACGCCTGGCTGCAACGGAGTCCGATTCCGAAGCTACTGCTCCACGCCAAGCCCGGTGCCCTGATTCCGAAACACGGCGTCTCGACGGCGCGCGAGCGCTTCGCCGCACTCGAAACGGCCGGCATCGGCCGAGGCCTCCACTTCGTCCAAGAGGACACGCCCGACGCGATCGGCGAGGAGATCGTCGCCTGGTACCGGCGTCTGCCGTGAACGTTCCGTGAAACTTGCACGCTAGTCTTCGTCTGGGATGCGAAGAGTACTGATCCTCGAAGACGACCGCGACATCGCGAATCTCGTCCGACTCCACCTCGAAGAGCTCGGCTGCGACGTCGAGGTCGAGAGCGACGGCCGGCGGGGCCTGGAGCGAGCCACGCTCGCGCGCTTCGACCTGCTCATCCTCGACCTGATGCTGCCGTCGATGGATGGCCTCGAAGTCTGCCGTCGTCTGCGGACGAACGAAGACTACACACCGATCCTCATGCTGACCTCGAAGACCACCGAGCTCGACCGGGTACTCGGTCTCGAGCTCGGCGCCGACGACTACCTCACCAAGCCGTTCAGCGTGCTCGAACTGGTCGCGCGGGTCAAGGCGATCTTCCGGCGCATCGAGGTTCTGCAGACCGGCGACGGAGAAGACATCGAAGAGCCGATCGAATACGGCGGCATGTCGATCGACGAGGCGCGCCGCAAAGTGATGGTTGATGGCGAGCCGGTTCAGCTGACGGCCAAGGAGTTCGATCTCCTCCACTACTTCGCTCGCCACCCAGGCAGGGTGTTCAGCCGATCGCAGCTCCTCGATCGCGTCTGGGGCTACGGTCACGACGGCTACGAGCACACCGTCAACTCCCACATCAATCGACTGCGCGGCAAGATCGAGCCGGATCCGTCGCAGCCGCGCTGGATCCTCACCGTGTGGGGTGTCGGCTATCGGTTCACCGAAGGGGAGGCGGCGGCCTAGATGCTCCGGACACTGTACGGAAAGCTGGCGATCGTTCTCGTCGTTATCCTCGCGCTCCTGGGCGGCATCTACGCGTTCGCGACCCTGACGTCGACCCGCACCTTCGTCGGTGAGGTGAACCAGGGACTCCACCGCTCGCTAGCAGCCGACCTCGTCAAGGAATCGCTTCCGATGAGTGACGGCGAGATCCAGAAGGACGCGCTCGAGCACATCTTCCACATGTTGATGGTGGTCAACCCCAGCATCGAGGTCTACCTCCTCGATCTCGAGGGCACGGTGCTCGCCTACTCGGCGCCGTACAAGAAGATCGTGCGCGACCGCGTCGATCTCGCTCCTGTGCGCGCCTTTCTCGAGCCCGACTCGAGCCTGCCGATCTGGGGAGACGACCCCCGCGACGTCGAGCGACATCGGGTCTTCTCGGTCGCCCCGGTCGGCACGGCGGATTCGCCCGAAGGCTATCTCTACGTGGTTCTCGGTGGCGAGCAGGTCGACTCCGCCGTGCGCATGGTCCGCACCAGCCCCGCTCTCCGACTCGGTCTCGGTGCACTCGGCGGACTCCTGCTCTTCGCTCTGCTCGCCGGTCTGGTCCTCTTCTCTCTGATCACCCGGCGGGTTCGTCGCCTCGACCGCCGCATGCGCCTCTTCCGGGAGAGCGACTTCGCCACCCCGCCGACGCCGATCGACGCCAGCTCCGGAGACGACGAGTTGACGCGACTCGAGGTCACCTTCCAAGAGATGTCCGTACGGCTCGTCGCTCAGCTCGAGGAGCTCCGCAAGACCGACTCGCTACGTCGGGAGCTGGTCGCAAACGTCTCGCACGACCTCAAGACACCGCTCACGTCGCTGCAGGGCTACCTCGAGACCATGCGGGTCATGGACGACCTGGAACCCGAGCAGCGCACCCGCTATCTAGAGGTGGCACTGCGACAGACCCGAAGACTGGCGCGCCTGGTCAACGAGCTGCTGGAGCTCGCCCGGCTCGACTCGGCGACCATCGAGATGCGGCGCGAGCCGCTCGCTCTCAACGAGCTCGTCCAGGACGTCGTGCAGCAGTTCCGGCTGACCGCCGAGGAGCGTGGCGTCGCTCTGGAGACCGAGTTGCCCAAGGGGCTGGCTCTGGTGCACGGCGACGTCGGGCTGATCTCGCGCGCGCTCGAGAACCTGATCGACAACGGGCTTCGACACACCCCTGAGGGCGGTCGGGTCGTGGTGCGGGTCGTCGAGAACTCCTCCGAGGTCGGCGTGATCGTCGAGGACACAGGCTGCGGCATCGAACGCCGGGACCTGCAACGCATCTTCGAGCGCTTCTTCCGTAATCCGGCGGAAGCGGGAGATGGAGGCACCGGCCTGGGCCTCGCGATCACCAAGCGAATCGTCGAGCTCCACGGTTCCCGCATCGAGGTGGAGAGCACGCCGGGCGAGGGCTCGGCATTCACCTTCCACCTGCCCACGCCTCCGGGCGTCGAAGTCGACGCCGTCAGCGCTCACTGAGCCGAACGGGCGCGCGGTCCCGCCCCTCGAGCGCCGTGAACAAAACGTGAGGTTTCGAGGATCCCCTCGTGAGATCGCTCGGCGAACCTGTATCCGGCTCCACAGAAGGGGTCATCGAGAGATACAGGAGAGAACAGTTTGAAGAGACTCACGCAGGTACTCACGCTCAGCGCCCTCCTGGTAGGCGCCGGCAGCGCCGCCCAGGCGCAGTGGCAGATCACCATCACGAACGCGACCAACAACCAGATCATCTCGCCCCCGATCGTCGTCTCGCACAGCCCTGGAGTCGACCTGTTCGAGGCCGGAAGCCCGGCCTCCGATGAGCTGGCCGCAGTCGCCGAGGACGCCGACTCCGCCGCTCTCCTGGCCCTGCTCGGGTCGACCGCCGGAGTTACGGACTTCGCCATCGCCGGCGACGTCCTGCTGCCGGGTGACTCGGTCACCCTCGACATCTCACCCGGGTCGCGTCTGACTGCACTGGGCATGCTGGTGACCACCAACGACACATTCTTCGGTCTCGACTCGGCCCGGGTGCGCGGCGGCTCTGCCACCTTCTACGCGCCCGCGTACGACGCCGGCAGCGAGCGCAACACCCAGCGCTGCTCGCACATCCCCGGCCCGCCCTGCGGCAACCCCTTCTCCCGAGTGACCGAAGGCGCCGAAGGCTTCGTGCACATCTCGCCCGGCATTCAGCGCAAGGGCTCGCTGCGGCCGCGCAACGACGGCTGGGACAACCCGGTCGTCAAGATCGTCGTTCAGTAAGAAATCAAAAGGTTTTCGGTCGCTGACGACTTCCCAGTGACCGGTCCCCAGGGAGGGCTTCGGCCCTCCCCCTTTTTTTGTCTGCCTAACGCCGGCGACGGACGCGGCGGCGGTCGGGCTCGGCACCCTCGCCCATCGAGCGACGGCCGGTTCGACCGAGACGAGCACGCCGCTTCTTGGCCAGTTTGCCGGCGACGAGATCAGCGCTCCCGGCCGGCACGACAGTAAAGGTCACCTCGGAGCCCGGCGCCGCCCCGGCGGCGAGCTGGCTCTGGGTCAAACCGGCGCCGGAGGGAGGTTCGAAGAGACCTCCGCGGTAGGTCCACGTCACGCCGACTCCCACCCGACGAGCGCTGGCAACGAGGTCGACCGCTCCAGAGTCGGCGAGGGCGAGCAACTCCTCCAGGGTCTTCGCCTCTGCGTTGGGCGCATCGATCGTCACCTGGCGCCCGACGGCGGCGTGCGCGTCCTGGCTCGGCGGACCGGGCGGATCGCCCTTCTCGTCCGGAAGGTCGGATCCGCCAAACGCCAACATCAACGCCACCAGATCGGCAACCTCCTGCTTGTTGCGCACATCGAAGGTCTCAGCGCCGACGAAGCGCGCCAGCGAATCGATCGCGCCGTCGTGAAAGAAGCCGAAGCCGGCGCGGCTGGTCCTCTTCGTGTACTCCATTCCCACCTTGTCGTAGAGACCGCGGAGGTGGGGAACCTTGAAGCCGAGTTGCTCCGAGGCGTCGTCGACGATGATCTCGAGATTCGCCTCGCCGTCGGGCCCGGCTGGGAGCGGAAGGAAGGTGCCGTCCTCCTGAACCGCGGCGCTCGACCCCGCGCCGGTCGGCAGCGCGTGGCACTGAATGCACTGTAGGTCCCCGTCGAGCGACCGATTGCGGAAGAGGTCGAGCCCCTTGACCGCGTTGCCCTTGGGTAGCCTCCGACCGGCGGCGCCGAATCGGCCGGCGGTGAAGTGACCGGCCAGATCGAGTCGAGTCGGTAGCGAGTTGTCGAGTTCGCGGTAGGGGTTCGGGGGGAAGTGAAGCGTCGCCAGGAACCTCTCGAACTGCTTCATCTGCCTGCGGCTGAGCTGCCGATCGTCCCCCAGCAGACCTTCGAACGCCGGGTTGAACTCCTCGATGCCGTCTCGATCACCTCGCCAGTGGTGGGGCTCCTTGCCGATGATGTCGACCAGCGTCTGCGTGGTCATCGGGCCTTTCATCGGATGCCAATCGGGTAGCTCGTCGACCGAGTTTCTCCCCTCGCTGTCGATCAACTCGGCATCGGGCGCCCCGAGGTCCCAGCCGATTCGGTCGGTCCGGGCATCCACATGGCAAGACCCACACGAAACGTGTCCGAGGCCAGAGGTCTTGTGCGTGTCGTAAAGGTGCGGACGGCCCTTGCGGATCGCTTTTGGCGTCGGATCGAAGAACTTCACCCGCTGAATCTGCTCGCCGGTGTCCACGTCCACCACGGAGATCGTCGCCGCGAATCGATTCAAAACATACAGACGCCCGATCTGATCGTCGAGCGCCAGGCCGGTCGGTCCCTGACCAACTTCGATGGGCGACCCGATGCGCGAGCCGTCGGCGTCGATCTCGATGACGTTGTTCGAGCCCATGCCGCTGACCCAGCCGCGTGTCCCCTCCTCGTTCCAGACGATGCCGCGCGGATCACCGATCGACAGGTTCCTCTCCGCCTGCGGCACCGTCGGCGTGAGGTAGCTCAGGTGCGGGTTGAGATCGGCGATCGCCGCCGATCCGCCTTTGGGTTGGAGGGCGACGACGACGCGGAGGAAGACTCCGTTCAGCACCGGCTCGAAACGCACCTCGTTCGTGCCGTCGGTGCCGACTACCGCCACCTCTCCGCTCGCAGGGTTGACCGCCAGCGCCATGTTGATGTTCATCAGCCCCTCGCGGTAGCTGACTTTGAGCGACCTGGCGTTGATCTGCGCCAGATCGCGGTCGAGTACGTCCCAGCCGGAGACCCGATGGGTGCGCGAGGCGGCGGACCCGCTCACAAAGTCGGTCCAGTCGACGCCGTTGTCGTCGAGCCAGCGTCCCGAGGTGTCCTTCTTGACAATCAGCGAGACCGGCGGCGGGTTCGGGAGGCCCCCGGCGATCGCCGGCTCGAAGGCGGTGCCCGCGTTGGGCGGCGGGTTTTGACCGCCGTACGGCCCGTCGGGGTTCGAGACCACGTTGTCGGGCAGCGACGTCAGGTTCGCGATCTCTGCTTGGATAAATCCCCCGGCGAGCACCGTCGAGCGGTTGCCCGACTCGAAGATGGCGACGTACACCGTCTTGCCGTCGGGACTGACGGCCATCGCGCGCGGTTCCTCCGCATCGATTTTCACCTTCTTTGGCGCCTTGGAGAGGTTGTCGGGCTCGAAGACGAGCACCCGGTTCACCGCCGAGCAGGAGACAAACGCACGTTCCGGCGAGCCGGCGAAGACCACATCGGCGGGCTCGTCGAGCGTCTGTAACGTGGCGCGCACCCTCTGCGTCGGGAGATCGACCACGCTCACACTGTCCGAAATCTGATTGACGACCCACGCCTCTTCGTTGGAGCGGAATCTCACCGAGACCGGATCGAGCCCCACCGCCACGGTTGCGGTGAGCTTCGGCTTGCCGCTCGACACGTCGAACAGCAGGAGTCGGTGGTCGGCGGTGTTGACCACCGCCAGCGTGTTCCGGTCGGGGCTCAGGTCCACCGGATGCACCTGCGGGGTCTCGAAGTTGACGAAGCCCTTTGCCGCACGTGCAGGGCGCTCCGCGAAGATCGAGATCAGGGCAAGAAAGACGAGGGTCGACCGCAATACCGGTCCGAGTCCGTGACGGGTCGTCATATCTAGGTAGGTGCCCTATCGAAGAAAAATCATTCGCCGACGTTCGGTCGCCTTGCTCCGCTCCAAGCGCTGCCTTACCATCGACCCATGTCCTCGGAATCATCGACGAGCAAGGCGCTCACCTACAACGACTATCTCAAAGTAGAGGAGCTCCTGGAGCTTCAGCAGCCCCTCTCGGAAGGGCCGGAGCACGATGAGATGCTCTTCATCGTCATCCATCAGGTTTACGAGCTCTGGTTCCGCCAGGTTATCCACGAGGCAGAGCGGGTCCAACGCACCTTCGAGCGAGACGAGGTCGCCGGCGCCCTGAGTACGCTCAAGAGAATCCTGACGATCCTCAAGACGCTGGTCGGGCAGGTCGACGTGCTCGAGACGATGACGCCGATGTCGTTCAACTCGTTCCGCACCCGCCTCGAGTCGGCGAGCGGCTTCCAGTCCGCCCAGTTCCGCGAGCTCGAGTTCATGCTCGGGCTCAAGGACCGGCGCAAGATCGAGTACCACCCGCCGGGCTCTCGAGGTCACCGGCGGCTCCAGTTCCTGATCGACCAGCCGAGCCTCTGGGACTCTTTCCTACGCTTCCTCTCGTTGCGCGGCTACGCGGTTCCGACCTCACTCCTCGAGCGTGACGTGAGCGAACCGACCGAGTCGAACGAAGAGGTGCAACAGGTTCTGCTGAGCGCCTATCGAGACGACCACATCCTCGGCATGTTGTGCGAGCGGTTGGTCGACCTCGACGAGGGGCTCCAGGAGTGGCGCTACCGCCACGTCAAGATGGTGGAGCGCACCATCGGCACCAAGTCGGGTACCGGCGGCTCCGCCGGAGCCGCCTATCTCCGCTCGACACTCCACCAACCGCTCTTCCCGGACCTCTGGGCGATCCGCACCGAACTGTGATCGAGCGCGCCGAGGAGCTCTACGCCGACCCGAACCCACTGGCTCGGCACTACACCCGATTCCGTGTCGGGGAGCGACTCCTCTTGAGCGGGCACTCCCACCAGGCCTGGCCGGACTGCGGCTTCGAGGGCCAGCAACAAGCCTGGCTCGACGCCGCCGAACTGGTGGACGACAAGTGGGGGCGAGCGTTCGAGGTGGCCGACCGCGTGCGGGCCGGCTATCGCCGTCTGCTCGACGACCCCGACGGCTTCTACTCGCTCGCCGAAAGCACCCACGATCTACTGGTGCGCTTCCTCTCCGCACTCCCCTGGCGGGAACGACGCCAGGTTGTCACCACCGATCGGGAGTTCTACTCCCTCCGGCGTCAGCTGGCTCGTCTCGAAGAGGAGGGAATCGAGGTTGTCCGCATCGATGCCGCGCCGACCGACTCGGTCGGTGAACGGCTGGCCGCCGCGGTGAGCGATCGAACGACCGTCGTCTGCACCTCGACCGTGTTCTTCTCGAACGGCCAGATCGCCGGTGACCTTTCGCCGGCGGCCGAGGCCTGTCGCCGCCACGGCGCACCGCTCCTGCTCGACGCCTACCACCAGCTCAACGTAGTGCCGTATTCGCTCCGTGCGAGCGGTCTGACCGACGCCTACCTGGTCTCTGCCGGCTACAAGTATCTCCAGCTCGGCGAGGGGAACGCAATCTTACGGTTCCCCGCCGATTCCCGACTCCGCCCGGTGGCCACCGGCTGGTTTGCCGAGTTCGGCGAGCTCACCGCGAGGAAAGCGGTCGGAGAGGTCGCCTACACCGCCGGGCAGGATCGATTCGCGGGCGCCACCTACGACCCGACCTCACACTACCGGGCGGCCGCGGTCTTCGACTTCTTCGAACGGCAGGGCCTGACCGCGGAGCTCCTCCGTGAGGTGAGCCAGCATCAGGTGGGCCGGCTCCGAGAACGATTCGACGCGCTCAACCTCGACCCGGCTGTCATCGATCGCGATCGCGAGGTGCCGCTCGAACGACTCGGCGGCTTCCTGACACTCGAGACCCCTCACGCGGGCGAGATCAACCGGAGACTGAAGGAGCGCGACATGATGACCGACTTCCGAGGAGACATCCTCCGCCTGGGGCCGGCGCCCTACCTGAGCGACGCGCAGCTCGATCGAGCGATCGAGCTGCTCGGCGAGGTCGCCAGAGACCTGTCGTGAGCGGCCGTTTGGAATCGGTCGTCAGCGACCGGATGGCACCGACCGAGGCCGACGCCGGCCGTCTGCTCGGAGCTTACGATCGGCTACGCCGCCGCATTCACAGGGCGACCGCGGGTCGCACCGGCGACGCCACCGCCGACGCGCTCCTGCTGGTGCCCGATGTCTTCATCCTGCTCGCGCGACTCACCCTCGATCGCGACGTACCGTCCTCCAGCCGCCGACTCCTCGGCGGTGCACTGGTCTACTTCCTGGTGCCGATCGACCTCTTCCCCGAGGCCTTCGCCGGCCCGGTGGGCTATGTCGACGACCTCGTGATCGCCTGTGCGGTGCTCGGAGAGGCATTCGGGCCCGATCTCGAAACGTTCACCGACTCCCACTGGAGCGGTTCCAAGCAACTCGCGACGGTGCTCGGAGACGTCGGCCGGACCGCGGACGCCCTGCTGGGAGCAAACCTCTGGGAGCGCGTCCGACGCTTCCTCAAGAAGCGCGGCGTTCGCGCCTAGAGCGAATCTTCAGACCGTTTGCGTCGCGAGGTCGCGGCTCGCCAACTCGAGGAGACCGCGGAGAGCCTCGTCGATCTGTCGGCGCGGCTCCCAACCGAGCGCGCGAAGTCGGCTCGCGTCACCCAACACCTTGACCGCCTCTCCGAGGCGAACTCTCGTCGGATCGACCTGAACGTCGACCTTCTGCCCGGAGAGTTCGATCAAGCGTTCCAGGAGCTGACCGACCCGCCGGGCTCGGCCGGTCGCGAGGTTGTAGATCTTGCCGGCTACGCCGCGCTCCAGCACCGTAGCGTAGCCTTCGACCGCGTCGTCGAGATGGACAAAGTCTCGCCAGACGTCGAGATTGCCGACCTTGAGCACCGGCTCGTGTCCCCCCGCAGCGATCTCCGCCAGCTGGCGCGAGAACGTCGGCAGGGCGAAGTGGGTGGCCTGCCCGGGTCCGATGACGTTGAAACAGCGGACGACGATGCCGCCGCCCTCGAGAACTGCGGCCTCCGCGGCGACCTTCGATTCGGCATAGGGGCTCTGCGGCGCCGGCGCGCGTCCCTCGCGGATCGGCAGCTCGTCTTCGGGCACGGTGCCGTAGACCTCGGAGCTCGACGCCAGCAGCACCGGCGCCCGTTTGGCCGCCTCGACGACGTTCCGCGTGCCGATCGCATTGACCTCGTGATAGCGATCTCCGTCGCTGAACGAGGCACCGACGTGACTCAAGCCCGCCAGATGAATGACCCGATCGGGGCCGAAGCTCGAGCAGACGTTCGCCAACGCCTCGCGGTCGGCCAGGTCGGCCTCGAAGAGCTCGAGCTCGAGCTCGGGCGCCTCGCCGATGAAGGTCCCCGCGAGGAGGTGATCTCGGGAGCCCAGCAGGCTCGCCAGTCGGCGGCCGACGAAGCCCGAGGCGCCGGTGATCAGAACTCGCAAGGTGGTCTAGAAGTCCTCGCGGCTGCCGCCGTTGAGGTCCAGGAACGTACCGATGTTCTTCAATGAGATCGCGAGCCTCAACTCACGGTCCTCGAACGAGGCGTTCTCCAGCTCGCGGTATTCGAACAGTAGCGAGTAGCACTGACTCAGGAACTCGAGTTGATGGCGCTGTGCCTGCAGCAGGCTCTCGACAAAATCGTAGTTGACCTGACTCGAAAGTCGCAGTCGGTTCGGCACCAGCTCGAACCCCGCAAAGACACGCCCCTGATGCGAGGTCGTGTCGTCGCGCTCCGCATCCTTGCGGGTGAACCAGGTCAGGCCCAGAGTGTGTTTCTTGAAGTTGGTCGAGCCCGAGAGCGAGGCCGTGTCGATCTCGCCGAAGAGAGGACTGTAGGTGGCTCGCGCCTCGAAGTTCGTTCGGAGAGCCGGCGAGAATCGGAGTCGGGCCCCGATACGGCTGTGACGGCTGGTCATCGACCCGTCGCGAGAGCTCTCGAACGGCTGGTCGTCGTTCAGACTGAAAGCACGGCTGAGCTCGAAGCTCAGAATTTCGCGCGCTCCGAGACCCGACGTCTCGTCGGCGGGTTTGGCGAGAATGCGGTTGGTCAGCGAGTAGGTGACGATGCTCTGCTTCCGGACGTTGTCGATCGAGTCGAAGATGGGCACCAACTCCTGATCGTTCGGATCGCCGACAAAATCGTAGGTCACGCGCGGCTCGACAATGTGCTTGAACTTCCCGAACGAACCGATCTTCTTGTCGAAGATCCGCGAGAACGAGGGCCCGATGATGGAGACATCACCAAACGGGAAGACTCGACTGAGCGAATCGCCGGAGAGGCTGCCACTCGCTTGATCGACGCTGTCCTCATAGTAGGTAGCACGTCCGCCGGCACTCACCTTGACCGAAAGCCACGGCCAATAGCTGAGTGGTACGGTGATCTTGGGCGCCACGTCGACACGGCCGTAGCTGATCTTCTCGACATCGGTTCGCTCGGCAGAGAAGTAGTGCGCCGAGGCGGCGACGTCGAGGTAGATCGGTAGACCGAAGATCTTGGTCGGGCGCAGGAAGTACTCGATCTCGGGCAGCTGCCGTTGCGTCTGAGTGACATCGTTGCGGATCAGCGTCTCGAGCTCGTCGAGCACGAAGTTGAACGAGTGCGACCCCCAGTTGCCGCTCGCGTAGGCGGACGAATTCAGCCGTCGCTGTGCGATCTGACTGAAGTTCCGCTCGAAGTCGCGGAAGAAATCGAAATCCGAGACCTGGATGACGCGGACGACGCCGCGCATGCCGCCCGGCAGGTCGTTGCTGGAATGGGTGAGGGTCGCCTTCCAGCGGGTGTCGTCGACCTCGGGGTCGTCGATGGCGTAGCCCTCGAACCGGCCTCCGGTGCCGGCGGTCGGCTGGTAGCGGAACTCGGTGCCCAGACCCAGGAAGTCTTCACCGTAGATGTCGGCGTAGAAGGTCGCGTCGTAGCTCTCGCCCAGAGTCTGGAAGTAACCGAGCCCGAGCAGGTACCCACGCCGATCGCTGTAGCCGATGTTCGGGAAGAGGAAACCCGACCGTCGGTCCTGATTCGACGGGTAGATCATGTACGGCAGATAGAGCAGCGGCAGATTGCGCGCGCGCATGGTGCCGTGGTGGATCTTCGTGTAGCCGTTGGCGTCGATACGAATCGTGCCGGCCTTGAAGCTCCACGCCGGCTTGTCGCCCGAGCACGAGGTCACCACACCGTCCCGCATGGTGTAGAGGTCTTCGCCGATCTTCTCGATCTCGGCGCCGTCGAAGTAGATGTCCGGGTCGACAAACGCCTTCGCCTCGGTGAACTTTCCGGTCTCCGACTCCATGTCGTAGACCAGCGTCTCCGCCGTGATTCGCTTGGGGCCCTGATCGAGGATGACGTTGCCGCGAGCGGTGACGATCTTGGTACTCAGATCGATCTCCACTCGATCGCCCTGGAACTTGAGATCGCCGTGCGTCATCTCGACGCCGCCGGTGGCGACCACGTAGTCGTCGCGCAGGTACTCCAGATCGCGCGCCGAGCCGCGGGCCGAACCCCCGCCCGAACCTTGCGAGAACGGGATTTCGAAGGTGATGCGTTGGCCGACTCCGGGTAGACCCGGCAGCTCCAACTCGTCTTTGGGCTCCTCGGCCTCCTCGACGACGCTGTCGTCCTCGTCGAGTAGCTCCGCTCCGAAGATCGCCTCTTCCTCAGCCGTCGGCTTGACCGGCGGCTGCGCCTCCTCGCCCTCTTGAGCGCCCAGCGGCGCGACCGCGACCAGCAGGCAGAATAGCGCCGCTGGGGCGATCAGTCTCAACCCGCGTCGCCCCTTTCCACGATCACCGCGGTCGCCTCTCCCCCGCCGATGCAGATCGCCGCGCAGCCTCGGCGCGCCCCTTTGGCCTCCATCGCGTGCAGCAGCGTCACCAGAATCCGTGCTCCCGAAGCGCCGATCGGATGGCCGAGCGCCACCGCTCCCCCGTGGACGTTGACGACGTCGGGTGAGAGGTCGAGCTCTTTCATGAACGCCATCGCCACGACCGCAAACGCCTCGTTGACCTCCCAGAGATCGATGTCCGCCGCCGTCAAACCAGCGCGATCGAGTGCCCTCCTCACCGCACCGACCGGTGCGGTCGTGAAGCGCTCCGGCTCCTGCGCGAAGGTCGCCTGTGCAACCAGGCGAGCCACGGGCCGCAGCCCGACGCTCGCGGCGTGGTCCGCCGTCGTCAGCACGACCGCCGCCGCGCCGTCGTTGATCTTGCTGGCGTTGCCCGCCGTCACCGAGCCGCTCTTGTCGAACGCCGGGCGCAGCGTGGCAATGCGCGAGAGGTCGACGCGGAAGGGCTCCTCGTCCCGGTCTACGATCGTCGGGTCGCCCTTGCGCTGCGGCACTTCGACCGCGGCGATCTCGCCGGCGAAGGCACCGCTTTCGGTCGCCTCCCGGGCGCGTTCGTAGCTACGCACCGAGAACTCGTCCTGCGCCTCGCGGCTGAAGTTGTACTCGCGCACGCAGAGCTCTGCGCAGCTTCCCATGTGGACGTCGCCGTAGGGGTCCCAGAGCCCGTCGTGGACCATGGAGTCGACAAGCTTGCCGTCTCCGAGCCGCAGTCCGCCGCGCGCCGCGAGAAGATGCGGCGCGCGAGTCATGCTCTCCATACCGCCGGCCGCGACGACTTGGAAGTCCCCACAGCGCAGGTCGTTGGCGGCCGTCATCACCGCCCTCATGGCCGAACCGCAGACCTTGCCCACCGTGACGGCACCGGTCGAGGTCGGACAGCCCGCCCCGAGTGCAGCCTGTCGGGCCGGCGCCTGACCGACCCCAGCACTCAGCACGCAGCCCATGTAGACCTGCTCGATGGTCTCTGCCGAGACGCCAGCCCGCTCGAAAGCGGCGGTGAGTGCGCGGCTCCCGAGTTGAGGAGCGGCCAGGCTCCCGAAGGCGCCCTGGAAGGCTCCGATCGGCGTACGTGCGGTGCCGAGAATAACGACGTCTTGCATAGGATTTTCTTCGGAAAACCGGGACATATCGGCCGTTCGGCGTCCGGTGGATCGTAGCACAGGGCTGGCGGTTGACAGCGGCTCTCACGAGGTCCAGAGTAGCTCTCGGGATGGCTCGCGCGCTGGGTATAGATTTCGGCGAAAAGCGCATCGGAATGGCGCTTTCGGACCCGGACGGAAGGATCGCGGTGACGCTGCCGACGTTGGTCCGGACGGACGATCGTCAGGCCGTTCGAGAGATCGTCGAGATCGCACGGCGAGAGGAGGTCGAGCGCCTGGTCGTGGGCGAGCCCCGCAATCTCGACGGCAGTCGTGGACCGGCGGCGGAGAGAGCGTCCGGCTTCGCGCGCAAGCTCGAACGAGCCAGCGGTCTCGAGCTCGAGATGATCGATGAGGCGCTCACCAGCCGAGAGGCCGAGGCCGAGCTCCGTGCCTCGGGAGTGGATCCTCGCAAGCACCCGGAGCGAGTCGACGCGCTCTCCGCGCGCCGCCTACTGCAGGACGCACTGGATCAGACGGAATGAGAGTTGTCGGCTGCCTCGCCTCGATCGCGCTGATTGCCGTCGCCGTGGCCGGCGGCCTCTGGTGGTGGGCGGACCGCGAGCTCTCCCGCCCTTTCATGGGATACGCGGGAAGCGAAGTCGTCGTCGACGTCACTCAGGGCTCGAGCGGCACCGCGATCCTGACGCAGCTCGAGCGAGCCGGTGTTATCCACGACGCGCGCCTGGCGCGGCTCCATCTCATCCATCGGCTCGGAGCTCCATCGCTCAAAGCGGGCGAGTACCGCTTCGAGGGCCCCCTGACCGTGGACCAGGTCCTCGACAAGTTGATCGCAGGAGACGTCGTCACCTACCGCGTGACGTTGATCGAAGGGCTGACCGCGCGCGAGAGCGCCGAACATCTCGCAGCCTCCGGCTTCGGAGAGCTCGACGCCTTTCTGCGAGAGGTCGGCGATCCCGCTCGCATCGCCGACCTCGACCCCGCGGCTCGAGACCTCGAGGGGTACCTCTTCCCCGACACCTACGCCTTCGCTCGCGGCACGACGGAGAGCCAGATCGTCGACGTGCTGGTGCGAGCGTTCCGTGAGCGACTCGAAACGGCACTGATCACCGCCGGCTTCGCGGCCGAACCGCCCCACGTGCGGGAGCTCGTGACGCTGGCCTCGATCGTCGAGAAGGAGGCCGCCCTCGACGAGGAACGGCCGACGATCGCCGGCGTCTACCGCAACCGCCTCGACCGCGGCATCGCACTCTACGCGGATCCGACCGTCATCTTCGCGCTCAAGCTCGCCGGAAGCTGGGACGGCAACATTCGCAAGCCCGACCTGCAGATCGACTCGCCCTACAACACCTACCGCTACCCCGGCCTACCGCCGGGGCCGATCTGCTCGCCGGGCGCGGCCAGCCTACTCGCAGCCTTCGCTCCGGCCGACGTTCCCTACATCTACTTCGTGAGTCGCAACGACGGCTCCCACGTATTCGCGACCACACTCGCGGAGCACAACCGGAACGTCAACGAGTGGCAGAAGCGCTACTGGCGCGAGCGTTGGGCACGCGAACGAGGTCGTTGAGGTCGGGACCTCGGCGCGCAATCGCGCGACGCGCCGGGACGAATAGTGGAATGCGCAACTGACGAATCGGCCCGCGACGAGTAGAACTCGTCCCATGGCTCTTCACGACCCGCACAGCCCATCAGCCAGCGACGGCACTCCTCAGAGCAGCTCCGCTCAGCCGCAAGGCACCTTCGGGCGCTATCTGCTGTTCAAGCGCCTGCGAGAGGACTCTCTGGGCGAGATCTACCGCGCCGGACAGATGGGCGCCGACGCGGTCGAGCGCGTGGTCTCGCTGCGCCTGTTCAACGGCGGCGAGATTCACGGCGAGCCGTTCCTCTCCGCCTGTGAGGGCCGGCGCCCCGTGCGGGAGATCCTCGACGGTGCGCCGTTCGGGGTGACCGTCGAGTTGGGCGCCTCGGACGGGGTCGCATTCATGGCTCAGGAGCTGGTCTTTGGCCGGAGCCTCGCCGAGTTCCTCGACCGATCGAGGCAGACATCGAATCCAGTGCCCTTCGAACACACCCTCCACATCATGGACCGCGCGGCAATGGCCCTTCACAACGCCTATCAGAGGCGTCTCGAAGACCAGCGCATTCTGCACGGCTTCCTGATTCCCGAGTTCGTCCATCTGTCGAACGAGGGCGAAATCCAAGTCGGCGGATTCGAGGCCAGCCCCGGGCTGCTCGCCCTGCCGGGCAACGGACAGGCTCGAAGCGCCGTTTCCGGCTATCTCTCGCCCGAAGTCAACGCCGGACACGCGCCCGAGTCGAGCGATGACGTCTACTCGCTCGGAGCGATCTTCGCCGAGCTACTCACCGGCGAGCCGCTGCCGGCGCTGGACCCGACCGAATCGAACCGCTGGGTGGAGACCGCGACCCTTGCCGACGGCACACCGATGTCGGAGGAAGCGCGCCACCTACTCCGCGAAAGCCTCCTGCCTCGAGGCCAGCGCATTCAGTCTTGCGAGAAGTGGCATCGCTCCCTGACCTCCGTCATCAACGCCAGCGACGTCACCCCAACAACCTTCAACCTGGCCTTCTTCCTGCACACCCTCTTCGGCGAGGAGCTCGATCGCGAGGTCGAGGTCGTCGAGGCCGAGCGACGAGCGGAAGTGCCCCCGCCGACTCCGCACCCGGTCGTGCCCCAGCCCGAGGTCACCGAAGGCGCCCCCCAACTGCAGACAACACCCGAGCCGGAAACCTCAGCGGAAGCGGTGCACGACCTCGAGCGCGATCCGGTGGACTCGGCCGACAGCAATCCACTGATCGCAGCGATGACCGCTGAGAGCGCTCCGGCCACAACGCCCACGTCGACCTCGGGAGCGAGAGCACAGGCGGCTCCCTCGGACGACTCAAACCGGACCAAGATCATCGTCGGCGTCGTCGCGGCGATCGCGATCGCCGCGGCTCTCGCCTTCTTCGTCTTCGACGTGCCGTTCCCCGGGCTGAGCGAGCCGCCCAAGACCCTCGAGGTGACCGCCGCACCACGCGTCGAAACGACGGCTCTCGAGCTGCCGCCGGTTGCATTGGAAGAGGGGGTCGCCGACTCCTCGTCCGTGGCCCCTCCGCTCTCGCCGGAGGAGATCGAGGGCCAGGTTCGCTCGCTGGTCGCGCAGCGCGCCGGGGCTCTCGAGGCAAACCTGAAGGCCGAGTACGACGAGCGGCTGGTCGAGCTGCGTCGCCAGCTCGAGGAGGCGCGAAACGCGCCCCCCGCCGAAGCAGAGCCCACCCCGATCGCCCCCCAGATTGCCCAGAGCGACACCCCGCCGGTCGTCACGACGCCACCACCCGCCCGACCTTCGACGACCCAGTCGGCAACCACGGAGCCGGAGTCTACGGATCAGACCGCCCGTGAGCAGCCTGCCCAGCCCGCAGCGCGCCAGCCGGTCGTGTCGGCGCCCGCGCAGCGGCCCAGTCAGGCCGCGCGGCAGCAGGCGACGCCCGCGAGAGAGGAGCCGAGGCCGGCCTCGAGGGAGGTCGTAGAGCCCCCGACGCGGGAGACGGTCGCCTCGCCCGAGCCGGCCGCACCGGCCAAGACGGCTCCGGGATCCATTGTCACCAAGGGCCCAGGAGTTGTTCCGCCCAAGATCGTCCAGCAGCCGCAGGTCGTCTACCCCCGGGTCGCCGCGCGACTCAAGCGTCAGGCGACCGTCAAGGTGCGAGTGCTGGTCAACGAGAACGGTCGGCCGACCGAGATCGAGCCGGTCGGCAAAAAGACCGGCCTGGGGTTCGACGAGGCGGCGATCCGCGCCGCTCAGACGACCCGTTGGACCCCGCCCACGAAGGACGGGGTCCCGGTCAAGCTGTGGGTCGAGCTGTCGATTGACTTCCGACCCTGATCACCGCCCTCTAGGGCAGGTGAACCCGCATACCGCGATCGACGCCGGACGCGCTGCCCGAGGTCACCGAGCAGATCGAGAGCTTCTCTCGCACTTCGTCGACCCGCAGGCGGGCGATCTCGTTCATGCTCTCGTCGAGCACCTCGCCGGTCTCCGGGTCTCGGATGACGTCGACCGTGCCGACGACAAAGACCTGGCCGCTGCCAACGCCCTCACGCGAACCCCGGTTGACGTAGATCTTGCCGTCCTTGACCAGAGCGACGGAACCCGTCCACGGGATTTCCGGCAACTCGCCGATGATGAAATCGACGGCCTGCGAGACGGCGGCCTCGACCGCCTTGCCCAGGTTGTCCGACTTGAAGCCGGAGAGATTGCCACCGAAGTCGCTCCCCGAGTAGCCGGAGGTTCCGCCCCGGCTCTTCGACGTTCCGACAACGCTCTCGGAACCGAGCACCATGCCGGTCGTCGAGTCGACGACATAAATCGTCGCGTTGATCTCAGCCTGACTCTTCTTGCCGCCGATACGGAAGCGATCGATTCTGACGCCGCCACCGCCCCCCTTGCTGTCGTACTGCACGTGGGTGATGACGCCCTTCACGAGTAGCTGAGCCGGGGTCATCTGACCGGTCACCGGAGCCTTGCTCCCCTGGGCCGTCCGCCCCGAGGAGGCGAAGTCCTGCTCCCGAAGCGCCTCGACCCGCATGTCGCCCTCGCCGAGCACGATGAAGCGGTCAGACTGCGTCAGGATGTCGGTGAGCGTCGCTCCCCAGGCGTGACCCAGGTTCCATCGGCCCGACCATCCCGACCGGTTCTCGAACTCGCTCACCGTAATCGTGTACTTCATGCCGTCGGCGCCCGCAGCTGGGAGAGCTCCCAGCACGGCGACGACAACCATCAGCGGAATCCATCTCCTCATCGCTTCTCCTCCTGACTTCAGGGTTGCTGCATCTGCTGCGCGGTGGATTCGTCTCCACCTCATTGTCTCAAGCATTGCAAGTCGAACGCCAGCCGTCCGCTATTCTTCTCAAGCGCATGATCGTCGCAAAACAGGAAGAGGGGCTCCGGGTCATCACTCAACCCGACCATGCCCGGCTGGCCGCCGACCTGCTCGGGCTATGGCGGGCGGGCGACCTGCCGCACCACCCTCGGCGCGACGATCTGCTTTTCGCCACCCGCGAGCACGACAACGGTTGGCGCGAGGCGGACTCCGCGCCCCGCGTCTCTCCCGAGTCGGGAGCACCGCTGGACTTCCTGGCCTTCCCCGACGCCTGGCGACGTGACCTCTGGGACCGAGCGACCGAGCGCTACGCCGACGAGCGCCCTGCGGCGGCCGCACTGATCACACGACACGCGATCTCTATTCATGATGATCGGACGGCCGACCCGAACTGGCGCGGCTGGCTGGGCTCGCTCGAGGAGCGGCTCGAGGCGCAGCTCGAAGCCTCCGACCTCGAACGTGCTGAGCTCGAGTTGGACTACCCCTGGCTTCTGCTGGCTGACCGCGTCTCCCTCCGCGCCTGCGGCACGTTCTCAGACCTCCTCGAGACCGAGGAGGTACGCGTGGAACGCCGACCGGGCGAGCTACGGCTCGAGCCCTTCCCACTCGCGGGCGCCACCACGTTCGAGATCCCTTGCCGCCACATTCCCGACCGCCCCTACTCCAGCGATACCGACCTCGCGGTGGAGCTGGCGTCGGCGAAGTGGGAGCGGATCAGCCTACGCATCGCTCCAGCGGACTGAAGGCGGGAGGGTATTCGCAGGCCGTCCCGGGACGGTCGCCTGTTTTCTTGCTTTTTGGGGGACTCGGCCGCCTCGAGGTCGCATCGCTGCGAGCCGGCCAGCCCTCCAGAGATGCGGAGAGACACTCGCGCGCGCTGCTGGGACGCCCTGCGAAGACTCGGACCGCGGCGTTGTGGTGAGCACGCCCTAAGGCGTCGTCGCTCGGGGGCTCGCCTTCCTCCAGAAGGCTTGGATCAGCTAGATCACGAGGGCAGAGCGCTGTTCCATCTTGAGGAGCCACGCCTTCTTCTTGGCCCCGGCGATGTAGCTACCCTCCCCGGCCTTGGTGGTCACCACTCGATGGCAGGGGATGACCAGCGGCAGGGGGTTCACCACGAGTACCGACAACACCTTGCGGTAGGCCTCGGGATCGCCAACTCCAGTCGCGATCTGCTGGTACGTGCGGGTCTTGCCGAACGGCACGTTGGCGGTCTCGTTGAGAACGCGCTTGGAGAAATCCGAGAGCTCCTTGCCCGAGAGATCGTACGGGATGTCGATCTTGCCCCGAGCTCCGGCCAGGAACTCGGAGAACTGGCCCAAAACCTCGTCCAGGAAGTCGGACCGATCCTTGGGTTTGAAGGAGCTGAGAGGCTTGAACTGCTTGCGCAACCGGCCGAGAGGCACAATCGCGACACGGCTCAGGGCCTCCCCGGTGAGCTCGATCCCCAACACCCCCAGGGCGGAGGGGATCAAGATGCGCACCGGCTCCGGCCGCGCCTCTTGCTCTACCAGGGGCTCGACGAGCTGCTCGGACATCCGACCGGACACTATCACGCCGCTGGCCGAATGCCGGCCTGCGGGCTCAGTCGCTCGGCGCATCAAAACGGTCGAGCGCAACCTTGATTTCGGCCTCATCGCCCGCTTCGACCTCGAATTCGATGCGCTCGGCCTCGTAGCCCGGTCGCTGAACGTCGAGCACATGCTCACCGGCATCCACCATCATGCCTGAGTGCAAGCGTGCCAGCTCCTCGCCGCTGCCGAGGAATCGGCCGTCGAGGTAGACCGACGCGTCCAACGGTGCAACGTCGAGTCGGAACCTGCCCGGCTCGCCGCGCAGGTCGAGGGCGGCTCGCCGCTCCTCCGACTCGATCTTGCCCAGGAGCCCTCGGCTGCGGGTCCGGTCGCGGTCCGTATCAGCCGTCCGCTCGGGCTCGATCGGTTCGAACAGCTCCTCGGGATCGGTCGTCACGCCGTCCCGGAGCTCGACGGCGAGATCCATGACAGGCCCGACGCGCACGCGCACCCGGCGCGCGACGGTCTCACGCCCCTCCAGGTGAAAGACGAGCTGATGCGACCCCTCGGAGAGCACCAGGTAGCCAGGGTAGCCGTCGAACTTGCCCGCTGTGCCCACATAGCGGCCATCGACGTAGACCGCCGCCTTCTTGGGCTTGACCGCCAGATCGAGCGCGCCGACTCGAGTATCTGACGTGTAGGCGGGGTACCAGACCATTCCCCACGGGTAGTAGGGCCGATGGTAGCCGCTGTAGAAGTGATGGAAGGGCCAGTAGTGGCCATAGCCGTAGTAGCGCGCGTAGCCGTAACCGTAGCCGTACCCGTGACCGTAGCCACGGCCGTATCCGCGGCTGTAGCCGCGACCGCCCGACCGGCTCGGGGAGCCGGGCGAGGACGCGGACGGCGCACTCGGCGAGGACGTCGGCGGCCTGACCGACGGCGCCGGACTCGGTGCACGGCTGGCCGACGGTAGGGATCGTGACGGCGGACTCTCGCGTTCCTGCGCGGAGAGGTCCGGCGCACCCGCGAGCAACAGGGCGAATCCAGCCAGTAGAACTGCGAGCTGCGACGGCAACTGGACTTTGGTAATTCTGTTCATGACGCCTCCTCCACCCCAAGGTTACTGCAAGCGTCGGACCAGCCGGCGAGCCAGTAGATCCCTAGCTCTCTCGGATACGAGCGTCCTCATCGGAGGGCGTTCAGTGGCTCGAGGTACGCACTTCAAGCGGCTCGGCCGCCGGCCGAGCGTCGAGAACCGTGGCGCCCTGCGTCTCGAGAGCAGCAGCCACCAGATCGCGACGTGCGGGGTCGGTCAGAATCGCCAGACAACCGCCACCCCCGGCACCACAGACCTTGGCCCCCCAGGCTCCAGCCGCCTGAGCCGCCTCGATCAACGCCTCGACCGTGGGTGTCGAGACCTCCGGCGCCAGCTGTCGTCGATGTACCCAATCCTGGCTCATCAGCTCTCCGACGCGAGGAAGATCGCCCGACTCGAGCGCAGCCGGCAACGCCGCCGCGGCGGCGACGATGCCCTCGAACGCCTCGATGACTGCCGGCTCTCCGTCGAGTCGGCGCCGAACAACCTGCCAGTTGTTCCCGGCAGAGAAATGACTCTGGCCGGAGTAGGCGACGATCAACGCGTCTCCGAGAGCCTCCAGGTCGACGTCTAGGCGCCGCACGACCTCACCCCCAGGCCGATACTGAATGTCGAGGACTCCCCCCAAGACCGCAGCGAGTTGGTCTTGCCCACCGGTTGGAAGCGACATGAGGCGCGCTTCGAGGTCGCTCACCAGCGCACGGATGTCGCTCGCCGACCGTGGCTCGCGGCCGAGCCAGGCGTCGACCGCCGCGATCGCAGCCGCGGCGAGTGCAGAGCTGCCCCCCAGACCTGCGGCTCGCGGTGACTGAGTCTCGACACGGAGGTCGACCGCGGGCAGCTCGAGCTCGTGAGCAATCAGGCCGATCAGCGCCGTCTCTCGGCGATCGGCCAGCTCGGCCGCGCTCGCCGCCTGGTAGTCACCATCGGACTGAGCGAGGCGGTAGCCGTCGCCGGTCGGCGAACGAACCTCGACCGTGGCCGCGAGATCGATCGCCACGTTGACCGTTCGCGCCCCCGCATGGAGCAGGCCGAGAGGCCAGATGTCGAGCGTCCCTCCAGCCAGATCCGCGCGGCACCAGGCGCGCGCCGCGACCGCTCGAGCGTTTGTCAGTTCAACTCCCGGAGCTGTCCGCCGGCCGAGAGGCGCTGGCGGTCACGGAATCCGCGGCAGGTTCAGCAGACGCCGCCTCGGCGCGGAGCGCCGCGAGGTCCACTGTCGGCTCGCCGTTGGTGAGGCTTTCGCGGTAGGCGTCTCGCCAGGCCTCGAACTGTTCGAGTCGATCGACCGGCACCGGATCCGCCGGCACGCTCTTGATCGAGAGCGGGTCGATCCACTTACCGTGTCTCTGCACCCGGTAGTCGAGATGCGGGCCGGTCGAAAGGCCGGTCGAGCCGACGTAGCCGATCGTGTCTCCTTGCGTCACGCGCCGCCCCGAGCTGACACCCGGACCAAACCCCGAGAGGTGCAGGTAGGCGGTCAGGTAGCCGTTCGGATGGCGAACCTTGACGGTTCGACCGCCACCGCCGTCCCAGCCGGCGAACGAGACCACGCCGTTCGAGGTCACCCGCACCGGGGTGCCCGTCGGAGCGCCGTAGTCGACGCCGTAGTGGGGTCGATAGCGCTTGAGCACCGGATGGAAGCGGCGAGCCGAGTAGCGTGAGGTGATGCGCGAGTAGCGCATGGGTGAGCGCAGGAACATCTTGCGCAGAGGCCGCCCTTCGCTGTCGTAGTAGCCGGCTGGATCGCCAAAACGATAGCCCTCGAGCGTCTTCCCGAGGTTGGTGTAGCGCACGGCCAGGATCTCGCCGAGCTCGGTGAAGCTGCCGTCGACATGGACCTTCTCGTAGACGATCTCGAACGTGTCGCCGAGGCGTAGGTCGCGGTGGAAGTCGAGGTCCCATTGGAAGACCTGGGCGAGCAGCACCGAGAGACGCGGATCGCCACCGCCACGAGCGATCGACGATTCGAGCGCCCCCTCGAGCTCACCGGCGACGACGCGTACCTCGGTCCGCCGCACGAACTCTCGGAAACTCCCAGTCCAACTGTCGTCACCACGAGTGACCCGCACACGACCGCGCGAGGCGAGCGTCAGCTCGAAGGCCGACACCTCGCGACTGCCGGCCTCGTAGACCACGGCATACCCGTCGTTGGGCTTGAGTTTTCTCAGGTCGGTGAACTCCGAGAGTTCGGAGACGATCGCGTTGACGTCCCGATTCTCGAGATCGAGTTCCGACAACAGACCGCCGACGGTTTGGCCGGGGCGAATCGGAAGCTCCAGGGGGACGCTGGCCGGAACGATGTCCGCGCGCCACCCGACGCCCTGCCTTGTCAGACGCTCGAGTCCGCCATCGAAGGCGATCGTGCGCCCGATCGGGTACGGAGAGGAAGCTCGCGCCTCGATCTTCTGCGTCGCCACGAGGATCAAGACCGCGATCGCCACGAGGGCGATCGGCACTGCGCAACGAACGAGCGGGGACCTCACGCGTTTCCTCTCATCGATGTTCGCCAGGAGACCGGTTGAAGGCGGAAAAATGCTAGCACAGCGCCTATTTAGGTCACTTCAAGGCACGTTCGATCACCGCGTCCGCATCGGCGGGCAGCTTGCCCGCAAAAGCGGCCTCTCCGGTACTCAGTACCAGGAGGAACGGCAACGACGTCACGGCGTGCCGCTTGGCGAAGACCGCATTCCGATCGAGGTAGACCGGTGTAGCGAGCTCCTGCTTGCGTGCGAACGCCCGCGCGGTCTCGGGCTTCTCCTGGAAGTTCACGGTCACAACGCGTGCGCGCTCGCCCCAACGCTCCTCGATCGCGGCCACGCGCTCACCAATGTTGCGGGAGCGCGGCGACCAGGAGGCCCAGACGACGATGATCGTGTCCCCCTCGTTCAGCTCGGCCTGTGGCGGCTCGCCGCCCTCGAGGCCGACCAACCCCTCCGCCGAAGCGTGCGAGAGCGTCGCCGCGAGAAACAAAGCCAAGAACAACACAGGGGCTCCGGCTCTGCGCGAGAGAAGGTGCGTCCGGTTCTGTTCGCGAGTCTTCGTCATGGCTCTGGTCGAAGAGCCTGCAAGAGCCGTGCTCAGCGCACGTCGCGGCGGTGCGGAGAGCTGGTGAGAATGCGTTCGCGAAGTCGCGCGGGGGCCGAACGACGGGCGCAGCGCTTGCGCACGATCAGCAGCATTCGCTCGGTGCGAGTGATGCGTTTTGCGCAGCCCGGACAGTGGTCCATATGCTCTTTGAACGAGATGAGGAGCTCTTCCTCCATCTCGTTGTCGGTATAGAGGAAGAGGACCTCTCGGACCTTGCGACAGTCAATTCCCACGAGATTCCAGCCGACGTTCTAAACGCGCACTCCACTCACACTGATTCTCTCTGTGTAACCGTACCGCCCGTCGGGTTATTTCCGACAGACCTCAGGCGTCCGAGGACGCTTGGCGGCGCTTGCTGCGCATTTTGTTGGGCTCACCGGAGCGCAGGTACCCGTGCTCCTGCGCGTACTCCAGCATCGCCTCTTCCATCAGCTTCCGACCGCGATAGAGGCGACTCATCACGGTACCGACCGGAACGTCCAGAATCTCGGCGATCTCTTTGTAGGAAAAGCCCTCGAGATCCGCGAGAACCACCGCCATCCGATAGTCGACCGGTAGCTGATCTACTGCGCGCTGGACGTCCTCGTCGAGGACGTTCTCGAGAAGCTCCTGCTCGGGGCTCTTGATCTTGCGCCCCACCTGATCGCTCAGCTGGCTCTCGAACGACTCCTCGATGTCCGCAAAGTCGCTCTGCGGAGGAATGGACTGCTTCTTCCGGTAGCTGTTGATGAACGTGTTCTTGAGGATCTTGAACAGCCAGGCGCGGAAGTTGGTCCCTTCCTGGAACTTGTCGTAGTACTTGTAGGCCTTGAAATAGGCCTCCTGAACGAGGTCCTCGGCGTCTTCCGCGTTGCGCGTCATCCGGAACGCGGTGTTGTAGAGGCTGTCCACGAACGGCATTGCCGCCGCTTCGAAGTCCCAGCCCCGCGCTTGTTCCTGACTCGCCGTGTTCATTTTTCGATTCCTCGTCAGCACCTGGTATACGCACAGAACATGCCAGAGATTTCAACGCATGAGCCATCACAACGGCTCTCGTCGTGCTGGTGGAGCGCGCTCATCTGGTAGTACAGACCACCGCCAGATAGACACGGTTCCCGGTCGTGAGTGGCACCAAGTGGGGCAACACTACACCGAACGAGCTCGACCGGGCGGCGAGAGCGGTTGCCGACCGCGATCGCCGCGCCTCGGGAATCTCGGATCGCTACGGCAGCGGCAGCAGACTCGACTTCGCGAAGTCGACCATCGGCCCGGGCAGAAGTCCCAGAAGTACCGTGATCAAGGCGCAGACGGCGATCGTGGCGACCAGTCCGGTGGCCATGATCGGCTTCGGCGTCGTGTCGTCGCTCGGTTTCAGGTACATCTGAACGACGATGCCGAAGTAGAAGAACAGCGAGATCGCGCTGGTCAGCACACCAACGATCGCGACCCAGATCCACCCGGCCTCGACCGCTGCGGCAAAGAGGTAGAACTTGCCGAAGAATCCGCCGGTCGG
Source organism: Candidatus Multivoradales bacterium (assembly GCA_965212505.1). Classification (GTDB taxonomy): domain Bacteria; phylum Acidobacteriota; class Thermoanaerobaculia; order Multivoradales; family JAHEKO01; genus JAHEKO01. The sequence continues at coordinate 408,324 of OZ243123.1, read as the reverse complement.
CGGCAGCCCGGTGAGGGCGACCATGAAGACCAGCATTGCCGCCGCAAGGAAGGGAGCCCGTCGTGCGAGCCCCGCATAGTCGGAGTAGGTCTCTCCCGCGTACTCACGCTTCTCGATCACGATCACGGTACCGAAGGCGCCGAGGGTGATGAAGCTGTAGGCGAGTAGGTAGAAGAGAACCGCCCAGAGGCCGGCCTCGCTCGCGCAGAGGACGCCGATGAGGACGTAGCCGGCGTGGCCGATCGAGCTGTAGGCGAGCATCCGCTTGACGTTCGACTGGGTGAGCGCCGCCAGGTTGCCCCAGATCATCGACAGGCAGGCGACAACCGCCGTGATCAGCTGCCAGTCGGCCTGAATGGCCGGCAGCGCCTCGTAGAAGATGCGGATCAGGATCGCGAACGACGCGATCTTCGAGGCCGACGCGAGGTAGGCGGTGATCGGCGTCGGCGCACCGACGTAGACGTCCGGGGTCCAGACGTGGAACGGCGCAGCCGCAACCTTAAAAAAGAGACCGATGGCCAAGAGCAACCAGCCGAGACTCACGAGGACTGTCGGCTCTCCGGCAGCGGCGATGCTCTCGGAGATCTCGCCCAGCAGCACCGAGCCGGTCGCGCCGTAGAGCAGCGACATGCCGTACAGCATGATGCCGCTAGAGAGTGCGCCGAGAATGAAGTACTTGAGCGCCGCCTCGTTCGACTTCTTCTCGCGTTTGAAGTAGCCCGCGAGAATGTAGCTCGACAGAGCCATCAGCTCGAGCGCGATCCAGATCGAAATCAGGCTGTAGCCGCTCACCATGAACAGCATGCCGGTGGTCGCGAACAGGATCAGCGAGTAGTACTCCCCCGGGCGGTAGCCCGCCTCCTCGAGGAAACGCCCCGAGATCGCCGCCGTCAGCGCGGTCGCCACCAGGAGGAGCAGCTTCATGAAGACCGAATACGGGTCGAGGATGAACATCCCCCCGAGGAACGCGTCCGGCCCTCCCCCTTTGCCCTGAGCCCACAACACCAGGATCGCTGTCACGGCCAGCGACAGCAGGGCGACGCCCGCCGCCGGACGGTTGCGCACTCCGCGCCCGACCGACCCGGCGACCAGCAGCAGCATCGCCGCGACCGCCAGGAAGATCTCCGGCGCAAGGAGCCAGAACTCTTGGGGATTGATCATCGTCTACCGAGCTCTCACTGTCCGGCCGGAGTTGCAGGCACCTGCGGCGCCTCTTCGGTGACGGCCATGGCCGCCGGCTGCGCCGCCTCGACGATGCCGACTACGTAGTCGACCGGCTTTTCCAGCTTCTCGAAGAACGGCTTCGGATAGAGGCCGATCCAGAAGCAGAGGATCACCAGCGGCATCAGGTAGACGAACTCACGCGCGTTGAGGTCCTGCAGGTTCTCGTTTTCGGGATTGGTGTTCGGCCCGAAGAAGACCCGTTGGTACATCCACAGCATGTAGGCCGCACCCAGCACGATGCCGAGAGCGCCCCAGACCGCCCACCACCAGACCCGGTTGAAGGCGCCAACGAGAATCGTGAACTCGCCGACAAAGCCGTTCAGCGCAGGTAGGCCGATGGACGACATGGTGATGATCAGGAAGATGATCGCAAACGCCGGCATCTTCGCCGAGATGCCGCCGTACTCCGCGATCAATCGAGTGTGGCGCCGTTCGTAGATGACGCCGACGAGCAGGAAGAGAGCGCCCGTCGAGAGACCGTGGTTGATCATCTGCAGAATGCTGCCGTTGATGCCCGCCGAGTTGAGCGCGAACATGCCGAGCATGACGAACCCAAGGTGGCTGACCGAGGAGTACGCCACGAGCTTCTTCATATCCTTCTGCGCCATCGCCACCAGCGCGCCGTAGACGATGCCGATGATCGACAGAGCGACCATCCAGGGCAGAAGTTCCCACGTCGCGTCCGGCAGGATCGGCAGGGAGAAGCGGATGAAGCCGTAGGTCCCCATCTTCAGGAGGACACCGGCCAGAATCACAGAGCCCGCTGTCGGCGCCTCGACGTGAGCGTCTGGGAGCCAGGTGTGGAACGGGAACATCGGCACCTTGATCGCAAAACCGACGAAGAAGGCCAAGAAGATCCAGAATTGGAGTTCCGGCGGCAGCCCCGCCCCGATCTGATGGAACTGGGTGATCGAGAAGCTCATCGGATGACCGAGGCCCTCGTAGCCGAACAGCCCGGTCGAGTTGTAGAAGTAGAGCGCCAAGATGCCGAGCAGCATCAGCACGGAACCGACCAGGGTGTAGAGGAAGAACTTGATCGCCGCGTAGAGCTTCCTCGCTCCGCCCCAGACGCCGATCAGGAAGTACATCGGCAAGAGCATGACTTCCCAGAAGACGTAGAACAGGAAGAAGTCCATCGCCATGAAGACGCCCAGCATGCCGGTCTGCAGCAGCAGCATGAAGACGTAGTACTCCTTCTGGCGCGTCTTGATGGCCGTCCAAGAGGAGAGGAAGGCGATCGGCCCGAGCAGTGTGGTCAAGAGGACCAGTAGCAGCGCGATGCCGTCGATGCCGAACTCGTAGCGCACGCCGAGCGACGCGATCCAGGAGGCACTCTCACGGAACTGGAAGAGCTCTCCCTGCGGATCGAACTCGAACCAGAGCGGTAGCGAGATCAAGAAATCGAGCGTCACCACCCCGGTGGCGAACTTCTTGATGGAGTCCGCGTTCGCCTCCTTCATGAAGAAGATGACGATGAGCGCTCCGACCAGCGGCAGGTAGGCCACGATGCTCAGAATCGGAAGCTGATGAACCCAGTCGAACATGACGACTCTCCTAGACCACCCGGAACACGACGAAGAAGCAGACCAGCGCGAAGACGCCGATCGCGACGACCAGTGCGTACTGCGAGACCAGGCCGGTCTGGAACGCTCGCAAAGTGCGAGACCAGACCTTGAGCACCCAGCCGGTGAGATTGACCAGGCCGTCGACGACGTACTTGTCGAAGAAGCCGGAGACCAGCGCGGTCGCCACCGTCAGATGGCGACTCCCCATCACCAGCAGGCCGTCGATGATGCCGGCGTCGAACTTGAAGAGCCCCCTGGCCGTAGCCTGAGTCCCCTTCACCGCCGTTGCGTCGTAGATCTCGTCGACGTAGTACTTGTCGAGCAGTAGCTTGTGTACACCCGGAGAACGGGCGGCCCACTGCTCGCCGCCCTCGAGTCCACGGGTCTTGTAGATCGACTTGGCGATCAGGATACCGACCACCGCCACGATCACCGAGACGGCCATCAGAACGAGCTCAGTCGTGAGACTCGCGTGGTGCCCGTGGGTGTCGTGACCAACATCCGCGATCACCGGATGCAGGAAGTGCCCGAAGACGTTCAGGTCGAGATCGCCGAGCTTCGGAATGCCCAGGAAGCCCGCGAAGACCGAACCGACGGCCAGAATGATCAGCGGCACCGTCATCACCTTCGGCGACTCGTGAAGGTGTGAGCGTTGCTCTTCCGTGCCGCGGAACTCGCCCTCGAAGGTCAGATATACCGCGCGGAACATGTAGCAGGCGGTCAAGCCCGCCGTGATCAGACCGAGCGCCCAGAGCACCTTGTTCGAACCGAACGCCGCCGCCAGGATCGCGTCCTTCGAGAAGAAGCCGGCAAAGAACGGAATGCCCGCGATCGCCACCGTCGCGATCCAGAAGGTTCGGTAGGTTGTCGGCATCCACTTCTTCAGGCCGCCCATGAAGCGCATGTCCTGCTCGCCGCCCATGGCGTGGATCACCGAGCCCGAGCCGAGGAAGAGGCAGGCCTTGAAAAAGGCGTGTGTCCCGACGTGGAAGATCGCCGCCGAGTAGGCGCCGACGCCCGCGGCCAGGAACATGTAGCCGAGCTGAGAGACCGTCGAGTAGGCGAGCACCTTCTTGATGTCGCGCTGCGCCAGACCGATGGTCGCCGCGAAGAGCGCCGTCGCGCAGCCGATGATCGCCACGAACGCCGAAGTTCCCGGTGCCAGCTGGTAGAGCGCGTTCGAACGCACCACCATGTAGACACCAGCGGTCACCATGGTCGCCGCGTGGATCAGGGCGGAGACCGGCGTCGGCCCCGCCATGGCGTCCGGCAGCCAGACGTAGAGCGGAATCTGAGCGCTCTTGCCCATGGCGCCCACGAACAGACAGAGCGTGACGAAGCCGGCGAACGTCATCCCGAGGACGTACTCGCCCTCGACCCGGTGCGGGTCGGCCGAGATCGCCCCGAAGAGCTCCGTGTAGTTGAGCGTCCCGAACTCCGCGACCAGAGCGAACATGCCGATCAGGAAGGCGAAGTCGCCGATCCGATTGACGATGAACGCCTTGCGTCCCGCATACGGCGGGAAATCCTGGTCGTAGTAGAAGCCGATCAGCAGGTACGAGCAGAGGCCCACACCCTCCCAGCCCACGAACATGACCAGGTAGTTGTTGCCGAGAATCAGCATCAACATCGCGCCCATGAACAGGTTCAGGTACGTGAAGTAGCGCTGGAAGCCCGGCTCGTGCGACATGTACCCGACCGAGTACACGTGAATCAGGAAACCGACAAACGTCACCACGAAGAGCATCACGCACGACAGCGGGTCCAACTGGAAGCCCATGTCGAACGAGAGCCCGTCGCCGGCCGGAATCCACTCGTAGAGCGTCTGGACGAACGGTTCGTGCGCCCCGTGCGAGAGGTACGAAACAGCCGCGGCCATTCCGACCAGGAACGACATCAGCACCGAACCGCAGGCGATCAGGATGACGCTCTGCTTCGAGATCCGATTGCGGAGCACAACGCCGTTGAGCAGCGCGCCCAGGATCGGGAAGATCGGTACCAGCCAGAGCCAATCGGTCATCCGCTGAGCTCCGTGGCCTTGTCGAGGTGGGTGTCGTCGTGGAGTCGGAAGAGCGCGATCAGAATCCCGAGTCCAACGGCCGCCTCGCCGGCGGCGACGGCGATCGTGAAGATCGCGAAGATCTGACCGGTCAGGTCCGAGAGCTGGTACGAGAACGCGACCAGGTTGAGATTGACCGAGTTGAGCACCAGCTCGACCGACATCAACACGGTGATCATGTTGCGCCGGGTCAAGATGCCCGCCGTGCCGATCGCGAACAGCACGGCCGAGAGAATCAGGTAGTGAGTGGTCGTGATTTCCACGCTAATCCCTCAGGCCCTTCTTCCCAGAACCACCGCTCCGACCATCGCCACGAGCAAGAAGACCGAGGCGATCTCGAACGGCAGTAGGTATTCGCGATAGAGGAGCCAGGCGACCGCTTCGGAGTTACCGAGCGACTCGCCCTCTACGTCGGCGAAGACTTCCGGATTCTCGAACGCCGCGCCAAGGTCGACCTGCAGGAAGAGGAAGCCGAAGACGGCCACCAGAAGCAGGCAGACGACGAGCGCTGAGCGCCAGTAGTTGCCGAGCATCGACCCCTCGTTCAGCCGGTGCAGATTGACCAGCATGATGACGAAGAGGAAGAGAACCATGATGCCGCCGCCGTAGACGAAGGTCTGGACGACAGCGAGGAACTCCGCGTGGCGCAGCAGGAAGAGCGCAGCGATCGCCAGGAACGAGATCAGGAGACCGACGGCCCCGTAGACCGGATTGCGCATGGTGACCACGGTGATGGCGCCGGCCACCGCCATGGCGGCAAAGATGTAGAACAGGATCGCCTCACCGTGCGCTGCTAGGAACTCGAACACGGGCTACACGACCTCCTTGTCGGTGTAGTCGGGGCGAACCTTCCAGTCCTGCAGATCGTCGATATCGACGTAGAGATTCTGCCAACGGTCGTAGGTGGCCAGCTCGTAGGTCTTACTGGTCAACCAGATCGACTTGGGCTCGGTCGGGCACGCCTCCTCGCAGAGGCCGCAGAACATGCAGCGCTGCACGTCGATGTCGAACCGATCGAGCACCTTCTCCTTCTTCTCCGTGTGCGGATTCACTTCCTGGTGCCAATCGATGTAGATGATGTCGATCGGGCAGTCGCGCGCACAGAGGGTGCATTTGATGCAGCGCTCTTCGTCGAGTCGGAACATGCCGCGGAAGCGATGTGCCGGCTCCCGCCGCTCTTCGGGGTACTGCACCGTCTCCTTCTTCTTGAACAGGTGCTTGAACGTAATGCCAAGCCCGGCGAAGAGGTCGAGCAGCATGATCTTGTCGAGGAACTGTTTCATCAGAGCATCCCTAGACGAGCAGCTTGATCAGGGCGGTCAAGAAGATGTTCACGAGCGCCAGCGGGATCATCCACTTCCACCCGAGATCCATCAGTTGATCGAACCGGTAGCGCGGGAACGTGCCGCGGAACCAGATGTAGACAAAGAGGAAGACGAATAGCTTGGCGGAGAACCAGAGCACTCCGACCAGGCCTGCCGGCAGGAACGACAGGTCGAGGAACGCCAGCGCCTCGACGTTCGGGAACGGCCGTAGCCAGCCGCCGAAGAAGAGCGTCACTGCGACCGCCGAGATGACGATCATGTTGGCGTACTCACCGAGGAAGAAAAGGGCAAAACGCATGCCCGAGTACTCGGTGTGGTAGCCCGCCACCAGCTCCGACTCCGCCTCGGGCAGGTCGAACGGGTTGCGGTTCGACTCGGCGACACCGGCGACGAAGTAGATGAAGAAGCCGACCAGCTGCGGGAAGACGTACCAGATGCTCGCGTTCCTCTGCGCCTCCACCACGCCGACCATCGACATGGTGCCGGCGAGCAGAAGGACGGCGACAATCGCCAACCCCTGCGGCACCTCGTACGAGATCATCTGCGCCGCCGAGCGGAGTCCGCCGAGCAGCGAGAACTTCGAGTTCGAGGACCAGCCGCCGAGGATCAGTCCGTAGACCGCGATGGTCGCCATCGCCACGACAAAGAGCACCCCGATGTTGAGATCGGTGATGAAGAGGTTGAGCCCCCCCTCCTCCGCCGCGCGGGGGCCGAACGGGATCACCGCAAAGATGACGAAGGCCGGGCCGACCACCAGGCAGGGCGCCAGGACAAACGCCCAGCGGATCGCCCGATTGGGGATCACGTCCTCCTTCACCAGGAGTTTCATGACGTCGGCGATCGGCTGCAGCAGACCCCACGGCCCGACGCGGTTCGGGCCGACGCGCACCTGAAGGAAACCGAGGATCTTGCGCTCGGCAAGCACCAGGTAGGTGATCAGCGGGAGGACGCCCCCGAACAGGAGGATCGCGATCTTGATCGCCGGCGAAACCGTCCAGTAGTAGAGGTCTGCGCCGACCAGGTCGATCAGGCTTTGCACGATCGACTCCATCAGCGATCCACCTCACCGAGCACGATGTCGGTGGTTCCAATGATCGCCACGAGGTCGGACAAGAGGTGATCCTTGGCCAGCTCGGGGACGATCTGAAGATTCATGAAGGACGGAGGCCGCACCCGGCACCGGAAGGGACCCGGCTTACCGTCGCTCACGAGGTAGAAGCCGATCTCGCCCTTGGGCGCCTCGATCGCGTAGTAGGCGTCGCCCTCTTTGGGACCCTTCATGACGCGTGGCTTGTGCGCCATGATCGGACCGTCGGGGATCTTTTCGAGGCACTGCTCGATGATCCGGCAACACTGACGCATCTCTTCCATGCGGATGATGTAGCGGTCGTAGGTGTCGCCATTGGTACCGAGCGGCACGTCGAACTCGACCTCTCCGTACGCCTCGTACGGGTGCGCCTTGCGGATATCCCAGTCGACGCCGCTACCCCGCAGCAACGGACCGGTGATCCCGTAGTCGAGCGCAACGTCCGGGTCGAGAACTCCGATCCCGACCGTGCGCTTCTTCCAGATGCGATTCTCGGTGAGCAGCCCCTCGTACTCGTCGATCTTGCTCGGAAAATCGGCGATGAACTCGGCGCAACGCTCCTCCCAGCCTACGGTCAGGTCGAACGGCTGTCCGCCCGGTCGCATGCAGTTGAGCGTCAGCCGGGCGCCGCAGTACTCCTCGAACAGATCGAGGATGATCTCCCGCTCTCGGAAGCAGTAAAAGAACGGGGTCATGGCCCCGATGTCGATCGCGTGGGTGGCGAGCCAGAGCAGATGGCTCGAGATCCGCTGGAGCTCGCAGAGGAGCGTGCGGATGTAGTTCGCTCGCGGTGGCACGACCAACCCGAACAGCTTCTCCACCGCCCCGACGTAGGCCAGATTGTTGGTCGCCGCGGCAACGTAGTCCATCCGGTCCGTATGCGGGACGTTCTGGAAGTAGGGGTTCAGCTCGAAGAGCTTCTCGGTGCCGCGATGCAGGTAGCCGATGATCGGATAGCAATCGACAATGCGCTCGCCGTCGACCTTCAGCTTGAGCCGCAGAACGCCGTGGGTCGAAGGATGCTGGGGCCCGAAGTTGAGCTCCATCTCCTTGAGATCGAAGAGGGTGTGTGCGCCGGAACCGTGTTCGGTCATGCGTCCCCCTCGTCGCTCGAGTCGGCTGCCGGTTCAGCAGGCTCTGGCGGCGGAGCGGGCTTCCAGCCGGTACCGGTACCGGTCACCGGGCCCATCGACTCTTCGTAGTACTCGGGATAGATGGCCGCGCCGGTGTCGATCCCCTCGATCGGGAAGTCCTTGCGCAGCGGGTAGCCGTTGAAGCCTTCCCACATCAGAATCCGCGTCATGTCAGGGTGACCCGCGAAGCGGATGCCATACATGTCGTAGGCCTCCCGCTCGAGCCAGTTCATCCCGGCGTAGATCGGCGTGATGCTCGGCACTTCCTCGCCCTCGGCGAGAGCCACTTTCAGGCGAATCCGTCGCGTCTCGTCGACGTTGTAAAGGTGGTAGACCACCTCGAACTCGGCACCTTCACGGGCCGGGTAGTGAACACCGCAGAGATCTTCGGCCATCTTGTAGCCGAGATCGCTCTTGAGGCTCGTGCAGACCTCGGCGATCGCCGCGCGGGCGACTCGCACCTTCAGGTCGCCGTCGCAGGTGACCGCCCCTTCGATCGCCTCACCGTGGCGCTGCGTGAGCGCCTGGACCACCGGGTTGTCGGTCGCATCTTCGTCGACCGGCGCCACCGGGAGCTTCGCCCAGGGCGGCTTGGCCGCCTCGGCAGCTTCCTTTGCGGCCTTGGCCTTCGCGGCCGCTTCAGCCTTGGCTTTGGCTTCGGCCTCGGCTTCCTTCTTGGCTTCAGCTTCCGCTTTGGCCTCGGCTTCGGCGTCTACCGGGGCCTCGGCCTCCGCGGAAGCGGCGGCTTCGTCTCCTGCGGGAGCGTCGCCGTCTACCGACTCGGGCGCTTTGGGCTCCTCGTTTGGAGCCTCGCTACCCGGGGCGTCGGCGGTCTCGTCCGGCCGCTTCGGATCGTCGCTCATCCCGCGCTGGGGCCGATCGCCAGGCCGCGGCTACGCCGCGTGTCCGCAATCGACATCCGATCGATCTTTCGCTGAAGGTGGAGGAGTCCCCAGAGCAGGGCTTCGGGGCGCGGCGGGCAGCCGGGCACGTAGACATCGACCGGAATCACCCGGTCGACACCTTGCGTCACGGCGTAGGTTCGGTACGGGCCACCGCAAGTGGCGCAGGCGCCCATGGCGATCGCCCACTTGGGCTCGGGCATCTGGTCCCAGAGGCGGCGCACGATCGGCGCCATCTTCTCGGTCACCGTACCGGCGACGATCATCAGATCGCTCTGACGCGGGCTGGCGCGGAAGACCTCGGCGCCGAAGCGCGACATGTCGTGCCGCGGGTCGAGCACGGCCATCATCTCGATGGCGCAGCAGGCCAGTCCGAACTGCATGGGCCAGACCGCCGAGCGGCGCGCCCAGTTAAAGATCTTGTCGTACGTCGTGGTGAGGACGTTGGCCTCGTCGGGACGGCCTGCGTTCGGCTCGGTCATGCCCAGTTGAGTGCTCCCCGTCTCCATACGTAGATGTAGCCGACGACCAGAATGCCGATGAAGATCATCATCTCGATGAACCCGAAGAGCGCCAACTGATCGAACATGACCGCCCAGGGGAACAGAAAGATTGTCTCGACGTCGAAGATCACGAAGAGCACCGCGATCAGGTAGTAGCGAATCGAGAATCGGTGGTCGAGCGCGAGCGACTCCGGCTCGTTGCCGCATTCGTACGGGTCGAGGCTGGTGCGACCCATACCGGCATTGCGCAGGAGCCGCGCCGCGATCAGGCTCGCCGCCAGAAACAGAATTGCAATCAGGATAAAGACGAAGATCGGTAGATAGTGTTCCATCCGGTTGCCAGACTTCCCCTAGGGGAGCACGCGGACCTGCCCGAGTTACGGTTTGGCGTCAAGCCCTCTAATCGAGAACGCTCGCAATTCTACTGATGCCCTGAGGGGTGTCAACACGACCGGCTCAAAGGGCCGCCCGACAGCCGCTTCGCCCGTGGCTAAAGGAACCGCTCGGGACGGTGAATAGAACAGACGGAGACACACGATCCCCGCCAATAAGGAGCCATCACATGCATTCCCTCACTCTTCTAGCACTGTTGATCGCCGCCGTCGCCGTCACGCCCTCCCTCGCCTCCGCCGGGGATCAGCGCATGCTGCGCAAAGAGGTCATCGTCAAAGCGACGCTCTCCGAGGTCTGGAACGCCTGGGCGACCGAGGAGGGGCTGCGCTTCATCTCGAACAGTTCCAACGTCGAGCTCCGAATCGGCGGCCCGTACGAGTGGTTCCTCGACCTACCGCCCGACGAGAATGGGCTAAGCGGCGGCCAGGGCGCAAAGGTCCTCGCCTACGTCCCGCAGGAGATGCTCGCCTTCACCTGGACCTTCCCACCGACCATCCCCGAGCTGCGCAGCGCCGGTGAGACCACCCAGGTGGTCGTGCGCTTCGACGAACTCGCCGAGAACGAGGTTCGCGTCGACCTCGTAGCTCTCGACTGGAGGGAGGGCGAGCCCTGGGACCGCGGCTGGGACTACTTCGACAACGCCTGGAGCGTGGTGCTCGCGCGACTCAAGAGCTCGTTCGAGCCCGACGCCTCCTAGCGCGAGAGCTGCGCCAGCCCAGGCAGCCGCCGCTTCAACCCTTCCCAGTCGAGCCTACGCCCCTGCACCAACACCCGGATCTCGTCCCCCATGCCGTCGAGTTGCATGAGACGGACGGCCTCCAGGCGCTCCGCCTGCGAGGCGCTCTCGAGCCCCTCGAGAATGCCGCAGGCGGCGAGCCAGGCGGCCTGCCGGGAGAAGACGTATGTCTCGAGGCCCGCGCGCTCCCCCTCCTCGATCAGCACCGAGAAGTCGAGATGCGCGGTCAGGTCCTGCGTGCCGACGTCGACAAACGGATCGCGATGCACCTGCTGTGAGCGGTAGCAGGCGAGGGTTCCGCGCTCGCGAACGCGCACGTCGTAAAGACGCTCGGTCTCGAAGCCGTAGTCGCAGGTCACGATCAAGCCACGTTCGAGTGAGTCGGCGAGCTGTCGATAGAGCGGGGCCCATCCGGGCGACAGGTCGACGATCTGGCCTTCGGCGAGTTCGGCCCGCGGCAGATGCGCAAGCTCGGGTGAGCTCAGCGGCGATTCGATCCAGCGGAAGGCGTTCTCGTCATCGACGCTGACGTGAAGCTCCAAGAGCTCATCGCCCCGGCGAATCAGACGGTGGACCGCAAGTGCGTCGAAGAGCTCATAAGAAAAGACCAGCCCTTCGACGGTCGAGGACCCGAGCCCAGACCACCGGTCGACCCCCTCCGGGAGCGGCCGGGCCACCCGGTCCCAACCCGCGAGCTCCCTCCGATCGCCCGGGCAGAGAGCATCGCGCACCGCCTCCAGGTGGACACCGTTCCCATAGCCGACCTCCAAGAGGTCCGCCGGTCGGCCGAGCGGCCCGTCGAGCGCGCTCAGAAGAAGAGCGGTCGCCCGCCCGAAGAGCGGCGACAGCGACGAGCCGGTGACGAAGTCGCCGGACTCGCCGATCGCAATCGACTCGCGCGAGTAGTAGCCGCCCTCACCATAGAGCGCCTCCTCCATGAAGAGGGCAAAAGGGATGGGGCCCTGGTCGCGAATGAGCGCAACGAGCCGCTGTCTCGGCGATTCCACCAGCGCAGTATAGGCGCGCGAGGGATGCCCCGGCGGACTCGGTCCAAGACAACGAGACACCTCCTGCCGACTCTGGTTTCAACGGATCGCAGTCGCCCTGGGCCTGCTAGCAACCCTCGGGGACGACGGTACGTCCTTTCGCGACGAATTGGAGTGGCCTCGTGTTCGGTCCAGCGCCCATCCTGGCAGGGACGGTCGGATGGTTGCTCGCCCTGAGATGGCCGCACTTCGACAAGAGCTCCCGGAAACGGATGGCCAAGGCTCGGCGCCAGGCTCCCCCGGCGGAGCGTCGCAAGCCGGCCGTCGAGACGCTCGGCGAGCCGTGGAACCGAATCGGTTGGTAACCAGCGACTCGGATACCTGGAAGACGGAAAAAGGGCGAGCCCGTGCGGACTCGCCCTTCTGAATCTCCTCCGGTCTGAGACCGGTCAAAAGCTGCTAGAGCGATCGAGCCTCTTTGCTGTTCGGAGCGCTGGCGTAGGCGTAGCCGTCGCCCGGCACATAGCCATCGCGCGTTCGAATACGCAGGCCCGGGCTCCGGGTCTCGACGGTCACCTTCTTGTACTCGCCCTCGGCGGGCTCAGCCGCCGGCTCGAAGCTCACGAGGTAGTAGCCGGTGTTGTCCTCGTCGATCTGCTGAAGCGGTGCGCTGAAGTTGGCAAAGTTGAACTGGAACTCGCCGGCGGTCTCGTGCGCAATCTGGTTGAGCACGTCGTTCGGTCGGAACCTCGGGAAGAAGGGACCGAAATCGGCCGCCAGGAGATCGACCGGATAGACGGCCACGCGATTGTCGTTGAGCGTCTGGATCATCTCCGGGTAGTAGCGCGGATCGGGCCGGAAGGTGCCAAAGCCGTGCAGCCGGCCGAAGCCCATGCTGTAGAGCACCAGGTTCTTGCGTCCGCGGATCGCCTTCGAGCCCTCGGCGACCAGTGCCAGCGCCTCGTAGATGTTGTCGGCGTCGCCCGGAGGCAGAGCCTCGGTCAGCGACGGGAGATCGGAACGCACCTGGCCGCGCGAGATGAAGTCTCTACCGGAAACCGCCCGTCGGATGGTCTCGGCCAATAGATTGCGATCGTTGGTGAAGTCCGCGACGTTCAGCTTCGGGAAGTAGCTCGCGACGGCGACAAAGTCGTTGGGCCGGAGCGAGCTCCTCACCCACTCCTCGGCGCGGCGTCCGGCGTCCAGGAGGTCGCCTTGAAGGCGCGGAAGTACCTGCCGCTGGTTGTGGAAGAACAGGATGAAGTATCGGTTCTCCGGAACGGTGTCGATGTCGATGCCCAGGTCGCGAGCGGTCTGAGAGTTGCCCAGAAACTCGCGGTTACTGTAGAAGTCCACGGAGACGACGGATCGCTCCTCACCGTCGACATGGACGACAAAGTCGTCCTCTCCGAGGCCCAGGACGAGGTCGCCCTTTTTGTCGGTGACCACCACGTCGACGAGCACCTCGTTCACATCGACGACATCGGTGAACGCAGGCTCGCTCTCGGCCGACACGGTGGGTACCACCACCAGGGTGAGTGCCAGCGCCAGGCCCGCGGCCATCGCGAGCGGATTCAATTGGAAGGTTCGGGGAGTGTTCAGTCTCATGGGGTCGGGTCTCCTTTCGTGAATCGGAGTGCTGCTTGGGCGGGAGCACCGATCGGTGGCCACTTTCGACCGGCGCCGAATCCCGGCTCGGCCGGGGGTTGGATGGGCCGCGATCGCTCGCGTCCCGAGCAGACCGGAATTGCAACAGTAGTGCCAGGCCCTTATGTCACTGATTTCGTGACACTTGTCACGACGCTCGAAAAAGAGCGCCGAAAAGGGCGAGCCACCGCGGCCTCGAGTTGCCACCGTGTGGCAACCGGTTCCGCCAGCCTGGAGGAGCGGTCTAGAGCAGGCCCTGGAGCAGCGGATACGCCGCCGCCTGCTGGCGTGCCGTCTGGCCGCCCACGCGAATCGCGTCGTTGAGGAACTGCCGTGCCTGCTGCTCCTGCCCCGCGTTCGCGTGCAGCAGCGCGAGGCCGATCGACGCCTGCCAGGCGTTCGGGTAGAGACGGCGAATCAGGAGGAAGCTCTTGTAGGCGTCCTCGTTGCGGCCGACGCGCAGGTAGGCCATCGCGAGACGGAGCGTCACCTGCTCGTGGTTGGGCTGGAGCTTCGCCGCGTGCTCGAGCAGCTCGATCGCCTCTTCGACCTGCTCCTTACCGAGGTAGATGGTCGCCAGGTTGTAGCGCGACTCGAGATTGAGCGGCGACGTCTGCGTGGCTCGCAGGAAGCTCTGTTCCGCCTGGTCGACCTCTCCGCGCTCGAGATAGATCGCACCCAGGTTGTTGAGCGCCATCGCCGACTCGGGGTGCTGCGGCGCGATCTCGAGCGCCTTTTCGTACTGGGTGATCGCGTCGTCGACGCGGCCCTGATTGCCGTAGGTCACGCCCAGGTTGTAGTAGGCCTTGAACGAATCGGGGTTGAGTTGGAGCACCCGGGTGAACGCCTCGGCCGCCTCGTCGTAGCGCCCGGCGCGCTGCAACACGTCGCCGAGACCGAGGAAGACGAACGGGTACGAGTCGTCGATCGCCAGCCCTTCGCGGAAGAGCCGGATCGCCTCGTCGATGTCCCCCATGTCGCGCTTGATCTCACCCAGCTGTGCGAGGGCGCCGATCGAATTGGGATCAACCTGCAGGGCGCGCTTGACGTAGTGCTCGGCTTCAGCGACGCGACCCTGTAGCCGCAGCACCTCACCGATGTTGAGCAGCGCGTCCGAGTAGTTCGGGTTGAGCGCGAGCGCTTTCTCGAACTCCTCACGAGCCTTGTCGAGCTCGCCGTTCTGGAGGTGAATCCGGCCCATGTTGGAGTGCAGCTCGGGCGACGAATCGCCGGAGGCGATCGCCTGCGCAGTCTCCTCGTCGTCGGCGCTGCCGACGTAGCCGAGCGCTTCGAGCGCCTTCATCTGCGCGTCGACCTCGGCCTGGTCGACATCCTCGCTCTCGACCGGTGCCGCCACCGTCTCGTCGACCTCTTCGTAGGTCTCGAGGTAGCGGATCGGATGATCGTCGACGAAGTCGGGCAGGAAGACGTTGTCGAGCACCTTGCCGTCCATGTCCTTCGCCACCGGGAAGCCGAGGTAGTAGAGGAGTGTCGGAGTGATGTCCATCACCGACGCGCCCGACACCTGGGCCCCCGAACGGATCTGCGGGCCGGCCGCCAAGAAGATGCCGTGTGTCTCGTGATCGAGATGCGCCTTCTTGACGTCGATCGTCGCCTCGCTGCGGATGCGCCGCTCGCCGCTCTTGAAGCCGTGGTCCGAGAGGATAAAGACGGCGGTGGTGTCGAGGTCGATCTCCTCGAGCAGTCGACCGAGCAGCTCGTCCTGATACTCGTACCACTCGCCGACGACGTTGCGGAAGCGCTGCTGGCGCGCCTCGTCGACCCACTCGAGCTTCGGATCCTGATACTTGATGAACAGGTGCGAGAAGCTGTCGACCTGTTCGAAATAGACCATGAAGAGGTCGAACGGCTTTTGGAGCAGCGACTCGGAGATCGAGGTGTAGCCCTCGGCGGTGACCGCGTACTGCTGGAAGAGGTGGATCGGGTTGAGCGGGTTCGGGTTCGGCTGCCGAGACGGCATGTACATCAGCCGGCTGTACTCCTCCGGCGTGATGTCGATGAACCGGGTGGCGTAGTCGGCTCCGATCTGCTGAATCGCCGGGAGCTGAACACTCACCTCCGAGTAGAGCGATGGCGGATGGGTCTTTCGACCGTCGTCGCCGCCTCGAGCCGTGGCTCCGAAGCCGTGGAAGCCGAGCGCGTCCGAAACGACGATGCCGTCGCCGACGTCCTCCGCCGGATAGGTCGCCCACCAGCCGAGCACCGAGGGTTGCCGATCGTTCTCGGCCAGGATGTTCCAGATCGCTTTGGTCTTCCGGTTGTGACTCCGCACCGGAACGCGGGTGCCGTCGGGCTGGTCGACCATGAACCACGAGACGCCGTGTTTGGCCGCCGACTTGCCCGTGGCGACGCTCGTCCAGATCACCGGCGACAGCGGAATGTCGTGCAGCGTCTCGATCGGCCCCCAGGCTCCCCGTTCCCGCAGAGCCGCCAGGTTCTTCATTCCACCCTGCTCGATGAGACCGTCGATGATCTTCCAGTCGGCGCCGTCGATGCCGATGACCACCGCGCGGGTGCCGAGGTCGTCGACGTCGACGCCGCCCCCGCACGCCCACAGCAGTGAGGCGCCGAGGAAGGCGAGCAGAAAACCTAGTCTCTTGAGCGTCATCTTGGAAGCCGGTCGATCCCGCCTCTCTCGAGGCGAGCGACATTGTACGCCGGTGGCTGCGTTCGTGCTCTCCGCGACCGGCCGCGTGCTAGCATCTCGCCCGAAAATGACTGATGCCGCGGGGGTTCCGAGCGCCGCGCGACTGCTCGAGCTGATCGATGGCATGGCGGGGCGCAAGGTCCTCATGCTGGTCGACCTCGTCGCCGACCGTTTCATCTCCGGCGCCCCGAAACGCATCAGCCGCGAGGCGCC
The DNA here is from genome assembly GCA_965212505.1 of Candidatus Multivoradales bacterium. Lineage (GTDB taxonomy): Bacteria > Acidobacteriota > Thermoanaerobaculia > Multivoradales > JAHEKO01 > JAHEKO01. Next base: position 391,883 of record OZ243123.1, on the reverse strand, counting down.
GGTTCTGATCCTTCGCCACACGGGCGAACGCTTCATCCCGGGCGGCGGCGCGAACGCATTGGCCAACGTCGCCGCACTCGGCGGACGGCCGCTGCCGCTGGGAGTGGTCGGCGGTGACGAAAATGGCGATCGGCTGCTCGAGGCGCTCGCCGGCATGGGCGTCGTGACCGACGGCATCGTCCGCCGCGAGGGCTACCAGACGCCGACCAAGGTGCGAATTCTCGGCGGCGGTGAGCACTCGGTTCGGCAGCAGATCGTCCGCTACGACATCGAGGATCACATCGAGCTCGACGACAATATTCGGTCGGCGTTCGGCGCTCGACTCGACGCCTGGAAGGGTGAAGCCTCGGTCGCAGTGCTGAGCGACTACGGCTACGGAGCCGTGCTACCCGACATGACCGAAGCGGTGCGCGGCGCGCTCGCGCCAGAGGGCACCGTCCTTTGCGACAGTCGCTACCGTCTCCACGATTTTGCGGGCCTCGACGGAGCGACGCCAAACGAGGAGGAGGCCGTGAACCTGCTCGAGCGATCTGGGGGCGGCGACCTCGACCAGCGGGGCGCCCAGCTTCGCGACTCACTCGGGGCTCGGTTCCTCCTGATCACCCGAGGGAGTCACGGCATGAGCCTCTTCGGCGGTGGCCCGACCGCGCAAATTCCGGTGCACGGAACCGAGCAGGTCGCCGACGTCACTGGAGCCGGCGACACCGTCATCGGCACCTTCGCGCTAGCCACCGCCGCGGGGGCTACTCCGCTCGAGGCGTCGCTGCTCGCCAACTACGCCGCCGGGGTGGTGGTGATGAAGCTCGGGACCGCGACGCTCGCTCCGCAAGAGTTGGCCGCCGCCGTGCACTCGGATTCGCGGCCTTTGGAGGAGCTCCAATGGGCCGGGTCCTGAGCTCCGCCGAGCTCGCCCGTCGGATGGGCGAGCTCAAGAGGCAGGGCCAACGGGTCGCGTTTGCAAACGGCCACTTCGACGTGATTCACGTCGGCCACCTGCGCTACCTGCAAGCGGCCCGCGACGAGGGCGACCTCCTCGTGGTCGCCATCAACGAGGACGGCTCGGTCGCGCGTCTCAAGGGCCCGGGCCGGCCGGTCGTCCCGGCGAGCGAGCGCGCCGAACTGCTCGCCGCCCTCGATCCCGTCGACTTCGTCGTGGTCTTCGAAGGCGACTCCCCCGCCGACCTGCTGGCTGAGTTGCGGCCCGACGTGCACTGCAAGGGCCCAGACTACGAGACCCCGGAAAAGGTGCCCGAGTACGAAGTGGTGCGGGCCTACGGGGGTCGCACCGCCCTGGTCGGCGACCCGAAAGACCACTCGACCACCGATCTGATTCAGGCGATCAAGGCGCTGCCGGACTAGACCGGTGCTCCCGGCCGACGCCAGGATTCTGATCGTCCGGACCAGCGCCCTGGGCGACATCGTGCACGCCCTGCCGGTGCTCTCCGCCCTGCGCAGGCATCGACCCGAATCCACCATCGGCTGGGTGGTCGAGGCGCCGTTTGCCTCGCTCCTCGAAGAACACCCGGACGTCGACGAGGTGATCGTCGCCAGTACGAAGCGATGGCGACAGCGGCCACTCTCCTCGGCGACGCTCGGCGGAGCTCGCGACTTCGCGAGCCGGGTCGCCGACTTCTCTGCCGATGTCGCGCTCGACCTGATGGGCAATCACAAGTCGGCGACGATCGTGGCGCTGAGCCAAGCGGATCGGCGCATCGGTCTCGGGCGCCGTCACCGGCGGGAGCCGTCGAGTGCGTTGTGGCTCAACGAGGGCTGCGAGCCGCTGGGTCCCCACGCCGTCGACCACGCGCTCTCGGTGCTGGCGCCGCTCGGTCTGCCGCACGAGGTGGCGGACTTCGCCGGCGACCGGATCTTCCCAGAAGCCAGGCCCGGGGCGGCGGCCCCGACCGACGCGGCCATCCTGCCCGGCGCCGGATGGGACAACAAGCGCTACCCACCGGCTTGGTGGGGTCGGGTCGCCGTTCACCTCGGTGAGGCCGGAATCTCCAGTCGACTGCTTCCGGGTCCGGGGGAAGAGCCGCTCGCTGAAGAGGCGGTCGCGGCCAGCGAGGGGCATGCACGGCTGGTCGCTCCGGGCGGTCTGACGTCGCTCGCCGCTACCCTTCGCGGTGCCCGCATCGTCCTCGGTGGCGACACCGGCCCCGTGCACCTCGCCCACGCCCTCGGCGTGCCGGTCCTCTGCCTGATGGGGCCTACCGATCCCGAGCGAAACGGCCCCTACCGCGGCCTTCATCGGACCCTTTGGAAGCGCCTTCCATGTAGTTTCTGCCACAAGCGCTTCGACGAGCCGAAAGCGTGTCTACTGGAGCTGCCTCCCGCCCTCGTGGCCGAGCGCGCACTCGATCTTGCCGGGTCAAAACCGGCGGATGGTTAGCCACTTCACAGCCAGATTTGCGGCCCGCGGCTAGGGTCCTGATTGGCACCCCACTCTCACTTTGGGAAGGGCGCGCCAGTGTTTTACGTCATTTGCTAGGAGAGGGGAGCGTCGTGAGTCGGATCGGCGAGCAGCTAGTACAAGCCGAAAAAATCACCCAAAAACAGCTGGATGAAGCCCTCGCTGTCCAAAAACGGGACGGCGGCCGACTCGGGACTCACCTCATCAAGCTGGGCATGCTCGACGACGACGAACTCGTCGAGTTCCTTTCGCAGCGCTACGGCGTACCCGCTATCGCGCTCGGCGACGTCGAGGTCGACGAGACGATCTTGAAGATCATCTCGCCCGACGTCTGCCGGAAGTACACGATCCTGCCCGTCTCCAAGGCGGGCGCAAAGTTGACCATCGCGATGGTGGATCCCACCAACGTGTTCGCGATGGACGACATCAAGTTCATGACCGGCTACAACGTCGAGCCGGTGGTGGCCTCGGAGTCGGCGCTCACCGACGCGATCGACAAGTACTACGGCAGCACCCACTCGATCGAGCTCAAGAAGGTGATGGAAGATCTCGTCGAGGGCGACGAGGGCGACCTCGAGGTGCTCGAAGACGAAGAGGAGATGGACCTCGCAGCGCTCGAGGCCCAGTCCGAAGAGGCTCCGGTTGTCCGCCTGGTCAACATCTTCCTGACCGACGCCATTAAACGTGGCGCCTCCGATATCCACATCGAACCGTACGAAAAGGAATACCGGATCCGCTACCGGATCGACGGCATCCTCTACGAGATGATGCGGCCGCCGATCAAGCTCAAGGAGGCGATCACCAGTCGCCTCAAGATCATGGCACGGCTCGACATTGCCGAGAAGCGGCTACCGCAGGACGGCCGCATCAAGATCAAGTCGAAGGTCGGCGGCAAGGTGCGCGACATCGACTTCCGTGTCTCGGTGTTGCCGACAATCTTCGGCGAGAAGATCGTGCTCCGGCTCCTCGACAAAGACAACCTGATGCTCGACATGACGAAGCTCGGCTTCGAGGTCGAGTCGCTTCGATTCTTCGAGCAGGCGATCTTCCGTCCCTACGGCATGGTCCTGGTGACGGGACCGACGGGTTCCGGAAAAACGAACACACTCTACTCGGCGATGCAGCGTGTGAACTCGCCCGAGACGAACATCATGACGGCCGAGGATCCGGTCGAGTTCAACCTTCCCGGCATCAACCAGGTGCAGATGAAGGAGTCGATCGGTCTCAACTTTGCGACCTCGCTCCGCTCGTTCCTCCGCCAGGACCCGAACATCGTTCTGGTCGGTGAGATTCGAGACTTCGAGACGGCGGAGGTGGCGATCAAGGCCGCGATGACCGGCCATCTCGTCTTCTCCACGCTGCATACCAACGACGCACCGTCGTCGATCAACCGTCTGATGAACATGGGTATCGAGCCGTTCTTGGTGGCGAGCTCGGTTCATCTGGTTGTGGCTCAGCGCCTGGTGCGCCGAATCTGCCACCAGTGCAAGGAGCCGCACAAGGTACCCGACCAGGCGCTGACCAACGTCGGCTTCACGCAGGACGAGACGTCCGAGATCCAACCGTTCCGTGGACGCGGTTGCGACACGTGCAGCGGCACCGGCTACAAAGGCCGAGTCGGGCTGTTCGAGGTGATGGCTTGCGAGGAGCAGATCCGCGAGCTGATCCTCTCGGGCGCATCGGCGTTCGAACTGCGCCAGATGGCGATTCAGAACGGCATGATCACCCTGCGCGCAAGCGGTCTCCAGAAGATTCGCGAAGGCATGACGACCATCGAAGAGGTCGTCCGAGAGACCGTCCAATAGAACCGGACTTACCCCCTGGGCACTCGTCTTCGGTGGGCGGAGGCGGGTGCCCAACACTTTCCTTCCCCCCTCTCCCCTTTTCCCTGTTTCGAGAATCGGGTCACCGGTTCTTGGGGGCCGGGGGGAGGGGTGGGGTGGGGGCGGATGGTTGCCGCCGGGGACGGCGGCTCTCAGGTGCCCTTTGGAGGGTAGGGCCGCCTCGAGTTCGCTCGCTCCGGACCCTCCACCCCTCCCCCCTCCGTTGGACAATCGGCCGCCGGCTGCGACCACACGGTCGTTCGACAGCCACTCGAGCTGACTCTTTCCGTACCGACGTAGAGACCGGTAGCGGTGGGTAAGGTCCTGCGGGAAGTGATTCGGAGCGACGTGCGAGCGACATCTCTCCACCATCTGACCGGCTGGCCGTCGCGAAGCGAGCGCACTCGAAGCGGCCTTGCCCTCCAAAGGGCAAGAAAAGGCCGCCGTTCCTGCTGGGCCCTTCCCGGGAGACCCTACCCGCCGCGGCCCGAACTCACAGAAGGCCCCGCAGCAGTAGGACCGGACCCGCTAGGTCACGATGGCGAAGCCCGCGGTGAACAGGCCCGCGACCAAAAGAATCGGTAGCGCGACCAGAAACAGCACCAGCGCGATCGGCGCGAACACGATTGCGAGTACGATGCCGACCAGGAGCAGCACACCCTTGAGCAGCCAGAACACAAGCGTCAGCGGCAACAGAACCACCTTGAACACCACCTTCAAGATGACGCCTACCACCGCAAACAGTGCGAGAATGAGCAGTCCGAAGAAGATGATCGACGCAAGAGCCATGAACTCGAACACGGGCGTTACCTCCTGAGATCAACTACGTAGCCTTCGCCGGCGAGTTTCAGTCCACCTCCAACAGACACCCCTACTCATGCCCCGCATCACCAAGGTCTACACCCGCACCGGAGACGAAGGAAACACAGGTCTCGGAGGCGGCCAGCGCGTCTCCAAAGACTCCCAACGGATCGCCGCCTACGGCACTGTCGATGAACTCAACTCGTCGATCGGCGTCGCCCTCGGTGGAGGCCTCGCCGAGCCGCTCGCCCAAGCGCTCGGCCCGATTCAGAACGAGCTCTTCCACCTCGGCTCCGACCTCTGCATTCTCGAGGAGGACAAAGAGAAGATTCCGGTCCCCCGCATCGAAGAGAAGCACGTCGTGGCGCTCGAGTCGGTGATCGATCAGCTCTCGGAGGAGCTGCCGCCGCTCGAGAACTTCGTCCTCCCCGGCGGGACACCGGGAGCGGCCGCGCTCCATCTCTCGAGAACCATCTGCCGGCGCGCTGAGCGAGAGTGTGTGGCGCTCATCGTCGAGGAAGACATCGGCGAGTGGGTCTTGCCCTACCTGAATCGCCTGTCCGACCTGCTCTTCGTGATGGCCCGCGCCGAGAACGCGAAACGTGGCGTCTCCGACGTCTTGTGGGACTCGCGGGCCTGAGCGTCTAGACGTCGCGGCGGCATTCGACCGCGAACCGCACCCACCGCTCGGTCGACTGGTGGAGTTCGACCTCCTGGACCGGCTGGAGAGCACGACAGCCGAGCGGCACGTCACCGAGCTCGAGGCGGTAGGTCCCGTCGTGCAAGAGTGCAAAGCGCTTCGACTCGTTGGCGTCGAACGGCTCCTCCAGGTCCGTGTGCGGGCCGCGGATCTCGAGGCGGTATCGAATCTCGAGCGCTATCTCGCCGCTGGTCTCTGTCGTCACGCGGAGCGACTCGATGCCGAGGTCGACGTCGACGCTGACCGGGGTCTCGGCGTGGCAACCGACCAGCGCTAGGAGGGTCAAGACGAGGGCGAGGGTACGGGTTGGTGTCGGCTGTGGAATGTTCATCTCGACCCGTTAGTGTCGGGTCGAACGCAAACCAGTCTCGCCGCTTCGATGCTTTACGGAATCAGCTGCCAGGGACGATCGTTGTCTTCGTCCCCCTCGGCTACCTCGTCGAGACGATCGACACGCACGAAGAGGTAGTCGCCCTCGAGCTCCATCAGGGAGCCGCGCTTGAATCGGAGCTTCGTACTCCGGCCCGAGCTCAGGGAGGGAATCACGAACGTCTCGAGCACCTCGTCCCGCCGTTGGATCCGACGATCTCCAGAGCGCACCAGCGAGACCTCGAACGGGCCCTCGGCATCAACAGGCCCGATGTTCGAGACGCGGAGCCGAACGGTGAGCTTGTCGCCACCCTCCTTCTGCTTCCTCTTGAGCTTCTCGAAGCGGGCGATCAGTTCCGGTCGAGGCGCCTCTTCGGGAAGACGCGCCTGCACCTCGGCCCGAAAGTCGGCATCTTCGAGCGTGGCCTCCAGCAGCTCTTCCATCCGCAGCGGTCCGCACGGCATGTTGAGCGGAACGTCACTCATGAACAGCGAAACGACCGCCTGGTCACCACCGTTCACCAATTCCGCAAACGCGACCCAGTTGCAGACATTCTGAGGCTCGAGACTGCCGCCCTTCTGACCGAGCCGAGTCACCACACTGGTGGCGCCGGGCTCCTCGAGGCCCCATTCGAGCACCCGGGTCACCACCTCCTGAACCGGACCGGGCAGCAGAGAGCCGTCGAGGATCCCGAGCAGAAGTCGAGCATAGGTCCGTGCGGTCGACTGGAGAAAGTACTCACCGAGAAGCTGACGGATCCCCTCTTCCGTGAACTCGCCGAGCTCGGGGGTACAGCTGGTGAGGGGAGGGTCCCAGGGCGGAGCCGCGCAGGCGTTGGTTCGCGCCGCGGCAACGAAGTCGGGTTCCCCGAGACGCTTGAAAATCTCGCCGACCTCCTTCACGTAGCCCAAGGAGTCTTGGCCGCTGTAGCTCGCGAGGACTCGGGGGCCGATGCCGGGCTCGTCCGGATGACCGGCCCAGCTGAGGAAGGTCGCCGAGATGCTCCCGGGTACGTCGTGATAGCCCTCGACGCAACAGTCGAGCGTGCGCCGGAAGTAGCGCACGCCGAGCTCGTTGAGCAACCAGTCGGGTGCCGCGTTGTCGCTTTCGCGGATCATCGCCCCCATCATCTGCTCAACCGTCACCGAATCCGGCTGCCCCAGCCGGGTCCAAGCCGCCTCCAGCGCACCTCCGTCTCGCCCGATCCAGAACCGCGCCCACTCCTCCACCGGCACCTCTCGGTCCGGATCGATCTTGCCGTCGACCACGGCGTGGCCGTAGACGACCAGGGCGAAAACCTTGAATGTCGAAGCGGTGACGTGGAGTCGGTCGGCGTTCTGGTGACGCTCCCAGCCCTCCGTCACGTGCACGATCGACAGCGAGCACTGCTCCGGATTGTCGAGGCAGTAGTCGAAAGCCGTTACGCCCATCGCGGCGCGCGCGGAGAGGAGCGTGAAGAGGCAGAGAGTGGCAATCGAACGGCTCATGTCACCCTCGCCTACCCTCTGGGCTCGACCGCCTCTTCGCCGCTCACAAACGCCTCGTCGGTCCACTGGTAGCCCCAGAGGCCGTACCGGCCGGCGTACTGAATCCCGAGATCGTCGAGATAGCCGTGCACGGTCTCGACGGCCGCGGCGCGGTCGAGATCGAAGATGACGTTGGCGTACGGAATCAGGCGCGCCTCGCGGAAGAGCACCCGGTCCTCGGGCTGAATGAGTCCACAGCGCCGGAAGTCGTCGATCACCGGATCGATCAGCTCGTCGGGCGCCTGCGCGAGCGGACGGTACTTCTTCGAGAAGTAGCACTCGGCCTGAATGGCACCGCAGCCTTCGGGTACGGTCTCGGGCGAGAGCAGGTGCGGGAAGCTCGCCCGCGTGACCGTAAAGTCGCGGTCGTAGAAGTAGGTCCACTGGTTCTCTGAGACGTCCGCTCGGTCGATCCCGAGATTGACGACGACGCACGTCGTGCACGCGAGCTGAGCCGCCGCTTCGAGAACGTCGTCGGGCGCGCCGGCGATCATCGGCACCAACTCTGGAAGTGGAATCGATGAAACGACGCGCTCGTAGTCGACCGTCTCGCCGTCGGCAAAGCCGATCTTCTTCGCACGCGGGTCGAGCGCGACAACCTCCCGCCCGAGGGCGACGTTCGACCGCTCGATGAAGGGTCGCAGGTAGGCCTCGAACCCTCCACGCGTCGGGTATCGGAAGTGGCTTACGTAGTGGACGTCGGGGGTGACCTCGGAGAGGGCTCCCTCGAGCACCTCCGCGAGCTCCGGCCGGTAGAGGCGAGGCCCGAGCCAGTCGGTGCTCATGCCGCTCGCCTCGACGGTGTGGTACTTCCGCCCGTACTCCATCGGAAAGGTCTCGGCGAAGGTGTCGCCGTAGGCCGCTCGCAGCCACTGCTCGTAGTTGTCGAAGTCGCTCCGCTCCTCGGCGCCGTTGGCGGCCACGAAGTCGCGCAGCACGTCGGCGACGAGCTCGGCCGGGAGCCCGTACAGGTTGCACTGGGCCGGGTGCTTGATCCAGTGACCGCGCCAGTGGTTGTTGACGCTCGTCTGAATCACCTCGTACTCGTCGTCAACCGCTTCGGCCAGGAGCTTCTGGAGACGCTCGTTGCGCGTGAAGGAGATGTGCGGACCGTCATCGAAGACGAAACCGCTCGGGGCGGCGAACGAGCGCGTGTGCCCACCTGCGCGCCCCTCCTTCTCGTAGACAACCGCTTCGAGACCGAGCTCGTGGCAACGGTGTGCGGCGCCGAGGCCCGCCATGCCGGACCCGAGGATGGTGACCTTCGGCGTCACCCCTCGTCCCTCTCCGGCGTGGTGTCTTCGGTCGTCGGCGCCGTCGGCGTCGGCTGACGGACGAGCAGGATCAGCTTGCCGAGGTCCGAACGCTCGGAGCCTTCGTAGTCGGCGATCGCGGCGGGCAGCGAGAGCGTCCCCCGCTCGACCAGGAGATCCATCAGGCGCCGCATCACGCTGTGGTAGCTGACGATGAGCGCCTGGGAGGGCGACGTGAAGCCGAAGTCGTTCATCAGCGCGGAACGGTCGAGTCGGGTGTGCACCGCGTCGACGACCCGACCCGCTAGCTGCTCACAGAGCCGAAAGATCTCGTCGCGCGACTGCTCGTCGATCACCGGAACCATCAGCTCTCGCTCGGGCCCGAGGACGCCCAGCTCCTGGTAGTGCGCGACCAACTCCGCAGCTTCGGGCCCGCCACCGTTGCCAACCGCCAACATCGCCGCGAGACTGCGCGGACCACTGAGGGCCGAGGCGACAAAGCTCTGATTCGACTCGACGGAGGTCACCTTGATCGTCACACCCCGGAAACCCCGCGATGCGGTCGTCGGACGTTCCGGTCCGCTGTAGGCCCAGATCTCACCTCCCCACGACGCGCCGTTCTCGAGAACGAGGCGCGAGTCGATGTAGTCCAGCTCATCGAGGAACTGCCAGACCATGCCGTCGAGGACGTACGAGAAGACGACCGACCAGGCGTGACCCTGCCACCCCTGCTCGTTCAAGGTGGTCAGAAGCGCGGCAAGCTCCTCGTCGGCCGCCTGCGCCACCTGCTCGGAAACACGGATGGCCAGCTCGTCCAGATAGGTCGCATTCTCGCCGTCGAGGATAGGTACTCCGGAGCGGAAGCCGTCTCCCTCGCGGACAAGTAGCGACCAGGCGCTCAACAGCTCCAACTGGCTGGCGAGCGCCGTTACGCCGACGGCCTCGAGGCTCTGCAAGGTACAGCCGTTGCGGCACGCGAGCAGGATCTCTCCGTTGTTGTCCAGTTTCAGCACCGTTCCGGGTGGACGGCCCCGACTGGCGACATACTGCCCGAGGGAGTAGTCGCTCCACTCGAACGTCGAGCCACGAGCGGCGTCAGCTCCTCCAAAGACGCTCGTCACACCGACCACAAAGACCATCGCCCCCCAGATGCGCATGGACGCTATTGTCGCACCAACCGACAGTTTGCGAAGGCGGCGAATGAATCGACCGGCCGCTGCGTATGCGGAATGTGGAGACCACCAGCGCATTGACCACCGACGGAGGCGGAGCAGTCCCAGACGGCGCTCTGGTGGTGGGTGCCTTGCGCGGAGAGCGGGAGGCTCGAGAGGAGCTGGCGCGACGCTACCGTCGACCGGCCTTCCTGTTCGCCTACCAGCTCCTGGGCAACCGAGAGGACGCACTCGACGTGGCGCAGGACTCGCTGCTCAAGTTCTTCACCACGCTCGACCGATTCGAAGCGCACCGCCCGGTTCAGCCCTGGCTCTTCCGGATCGTGCGCAACCGGGCGTTCGACCTCACGCGACGCCAGCGAGTTCGCCGGGCCGACTCGCTCGACGACCTGGAGGGCGTGCGTGAGCCGGCGATGCCCAGCGAAGCCAGTCCGGAGAGCGCGGCACAGCGTCGGCAGCTCCAAGCACGCATCTGGAACGCGGTGCAGAAGCTCCCAGAGAAACAGCGCGAGATCCTCGTCCTGCGCGACTACCAAGATTTGAGCTACGCGGAAATCTCGACCGTCCTCGGCATTCCCAAGGGGACGGTCATGTCGAGACTGCACGGAGCGCGCAAGGCGCTGCGCACCTCCGTGCTCGACGCGATCGGAGGCAGCCATGGTTGAGCCCTGCTCGGCGCCATTCGACGAAGCGATGCTCTCGGCCTATCTGGACGACGAGCTGACCCAGGAAGAGAGCCAGCCGGTGCGGCTGCACCTCGAGACCTGCCCCTCGTGTCGAGAGATCTACGAACAGATGAAAGAGGTCCGGGAGGCGACGATGACGACACCCTTCTCCGTATCCGACGACGGCCAGTGGAACGAGCGACCGCGCAGCCCACTCAGCCGCCTGATGCGAACCGTCGGCTGGGCACTGTTGCTGCTCTGGTTGGGAGGCGTCTCCGTGCTGTTCCTGCGCGAGCTCGCTGCGGACATCGGCGGCATGCCCGTTCAGGAGCTGCTGCTGATCGTCGGCCTCTTCGGCGGCGGGCTGCTTATCTTCCTGTCGATCCTGATGGACCGACTGGGTTCCTACAAATCAGATCGCTATCGGAGGGTCCAGAAATAATGATCATCACGACATCCGGCGAGATTGCCGGCAAGAAGATCTCGCGTTCGCTCGGCCTCGTACGGGGCAACACCATCCGCGCACGGCACGTTGGCCGCGACTTCACAGCCGCCATACGGAACCTGGTGGGTGGCGAGGTCAGCGAGTACACGAAGCTCTTCGCCGAAGCCCGCGAACAGGCGCTCGATCGCATGGTCGCCGAGGCCAAGGGTCTGGGCGCAGACGCCGTTGTCGAGGTGCGCTTCTCGACCTCGATGGTCATGACCTCGGCGGCCGAGCTGCTGGCATACGGCACCGCAGTGCTCTTCGAAGACGAGTAGCTCACCGGAGCCGCGCTTCGGTCGGTCGCGAACGACCCGTGGGGGTTCGCGGTTGGAGCGCCGCTTTCAAAGACCGGAGTAAGCGGTCCGGCTAGGTCGACCGGCGGCTGCCGAGCGCGCGCAGCCACGACCCCGGCAGACGGCTCGCGAGCCAGTATCGGCACCACGTACCGATCCCGATCTCGGCGCTGGGTACGTCGGCGAGCAGTCTCCGCGCCTGCCGCGCGTCACCTTCGACCAGTGAGTGGTAGAGCGCGCCGACGCGGCGTTTGCGCAGAGAGCTCTCAACGGCCCTTTGTTCCTCCGTCTCGAGAGCGCTGTGCTCGCGAAGCTCCTCGAGCACGGCGACCCCGCGGCCGAGGATCGGCGCGTACGTGGCGGTCAGGTTGTCGCCGTCGTAGTTCATCTCGACCAGCACGCGATCGACGGCCGCAAACGGATGCCGGAGGGCAAGATGCATCCAGAGTGCCCAGTCTTCCGGCCCTTTGAAGCGCTCGGGAAAGTCGAGCCCGTCGAGCTCGCGGCGTACGAGAACCGCCGAAGTGAAGATGCGCGACTCCTCCAGCAGCCGGAGGAACAGGCTGCGATCGAAGCGGAGCAGCTCGCCACGCGTGTCGATCGCCGCGTCTCGAACCCCTCCGAGATCGAAGCGTGACTCGATGTCCACCTCGGCGCCGACCCGGGTGCGGGTGTCGGCGAAGACCAGTCCAGTTTCGGGGAAGGCCTCGACCGCTGCGATCTGGGAACTGAGCTTGTCGCGCATCCACAGGTCGTCGCTGTCGAGGAAGGCGATCCAGTCGCCCCGCGCCTCGCGGACCCCTCGGTTACGGGCGGCAGACGGCCCGTGGTTCGCTGTCCGGAAGACTCGCACCGGGTTGCCAAAGTCGTCTGCGACGTCAGCGGAGTGATCGCTCGAGCCGTCGTCGACGACAATCACCTCGAACGGCTCGACGGCCTGCGCGAGAGCGCTCTCGATCGCGGCCGCGATCCGCGACTCGCGGTTGTAGACCGGGATGACGACGGAGATCTTCATCCGGCCCCTCCCGTCCCGTGGAGGGTCGACCACTCGTCGAACGTCCGGTCGAGGAGCCGGGAAAGCTCCTCCGTCTCCTGCAACTGCCGAGGGCGCAACAGGCCGGCCGCCGACACGACGTCGGCTTCGGAACGGTCGACGCTCTCGGCGGCGAATCCCCTCCCCCAGCCGCGGACCGCTCGCGGCACGAGCGGGCCCAGTCGGTTCCAGAGCCACGAGTTGCGGAACCGGTCGAGCCGCCCCTCCCCACGAACTCTCTCGAGAGCCGCCGGTGTCGCGTTCTCGTGCACGTTCAGCCCCTCGACCGAGAACTCTGAATCGACGCCGAGCCATCGGAAGAGCGCGCCGAGCTCTCGGGCGGGATCTTCGATCAACGACTCGAGGGTGAGCGTCCGGACCTGCTCGGGTCCAAAGTTGCGCAAGTAGGGCTCGAGCTGCATCGCGTAGTGACTGACCTCGCGGTAGTGCGACTCTTCCTCGAGCGCCGTCACCAGATCGCGCCCCTCTTTTCGCTGGCCGACCGCGTGCCAGTAGTGACTGATCGTACGCTCCACCGGGTCGCGCATCACGTAGAGGATTCTGGCCTCAGGTGCGAACTGCGCAATTCGCTCGGGCACCCCCGCCATCTTCGGCGCCTTCGAGTAGTTGGTGCTCGACTCGCCGACAATCCTGGCCGTACCGGCGCCCGCGAAGAGGGAGAGGTAGTTCGACTCGTTGCGCCAGAAGCCCCACGCCTCCACCACCTCGCGCGCCGGCGACTCGAGATCGTCGAGCTCGACAAAGTAGCTCGGCTCTTTGGGCTCCGACATGAAGACCTCAGGGTGAGCCCCGAGGTAGGCGTGCAAGGTGCTGCTGCCCGACTTCATCGCGCCGACGATGAAGAGATTCGGCCGAGCGGTCATCGGTCGGAGGCTCCCCGAGAGGTCAGCGGCGCGAGGAGGAGCGACACCAGCCCGGCACTCAGCCCCCCCGCACGGTTCGGCTCAGGGCCTCGACTCCATCTCACCGGTCGCCCGCGGAGGCGCAGCGCGAGCGCACGGAGCACGATCCGACAGACCGCTCTGAGTCGCTCCCACGACCCCCTCCCCAACCAGTCGTCGTCGTCCGGCTCCCCGACCAGGAGGCCCTCTTTCGGCCCGCGACCCCGTTCGGACCAGAGTCGCAGGCCGCGCTCGAGCGCCTCGTGAAGCGCCCGATCGTTCGACGCCCCTTCGTGTCGGGGATGGAGCCAGAGCCACCCCACGTCTTCGCCCTCCCCCGCGAGCGGATAGTCGAGTTCCTCGAGTAGATCGCCGGCGGCCGCATCAGCCAACCGCTGGTCGGCGATCGAAAGGGATCGCCAGCGCTCAATGCGCGAAGAATCGATGGCGCCGCCGACGTTGCCCTTCCAGCCTTCCGCATCGCGAACCAACTCCGCCGCCGGCCGCTCCGAGGCGTGCATCGCCGGCTCGGGCGTCTCTCCGAGGAACGAGCAGATGTGACGGAGGGTCGTCTTCGGATCCGCGACCAGGCCTTCGTAGGACACCGTATAGCTCAGAGGGTCATCGCCGAAGAAGGCGCAACTCCGCTCATGGAACCGTCGCCAGTAGAGAAGGCCACCGAGGAGGTCGACGGGCCCCCACGGAACGCGAGTGAGGGACATCGCCACGTCGCGCGGGTCGCGCACGATGCGCACGATCGGCGACAGCGGAAACCAGTGGCGGATCTCCCTCACGTAGAGCAGGTGTACCGGCGACTTCTCGACCCAACGCTCCTTGCCGAAACGAGCCGCAGTGAGCTCACCCAACACCTCGAGCACGGCGACCGGCGACAACTCGATCGACTCCAGTCGGCCGAGGAGCTCCTCGCGCTCGATCGAAAATCGATCGAGCAACGACTCGCCTTCGAGACTCGTCGACTCCGCGAACGCGACGAGCTCGGCTGGTGAACTCGTTCTCCGATCGGACTCGGACGCGGCGAGTTCCGCGAAGTAGGCGGTCTCCGGGCCGCACGCGAGGCGGCTGTGCGCGGCGAGCATCGACGCCAGCAGCGTCGTCCCCGAACGCGGTACCCCGACCACGAAGATCGGTGCGTCGCTCACCTTCCGGCCACTCCCGAGAGGGTCGCGCGCAGTCCGTCGCGGTCGTTCCAGGTTCGAAGGAGGGGAGCCCCAAGGATGCCGCCCCAGATCAGCCAGAGAGCCGCCGCGGAACCGGCTGCGATCCACGGCGCCTCCGTCCACGAGGTGACGCGGTCCCAGGCGAGGTAGCTGGCGACCAATCCGGCTAGGGCGATCGCCGCCCCGACCAGGGGGTAGTCGAAGCGTCGTATCCGTCGGTAGCGCAAGAGCCCGCCGACCGAGAAGACCGCAAAGGTGACAACACTCGCCCAGGCCGCTCCCGCCACTCCCAAACGCGGAATGAGCACCAGGTTCGCTACCACGTTGGCGATAACGCCGAGCACGTGCGGCGGAATCATCGCGGTCGTGCGCTTGGCGAGGAGCGGCGGCAGGTTGAAGTGCGCATGCAGGCTGAAGAGCAGGTAGGCGAGACAGAGGATCGGAATCAGCTCCGCCGCCGAGCGGAACTCGGACGCGACCAGAATCTCCAGAATCGGCACAGCAAAGAGCGATGCGCCGAGCATCAACAGGGCCAGTCCGGAAAAGAAGTAGCGGAAGACGCTCGAGACCGCCGCTTCGAGCTCCGCCTTGCCGTCGAGCTCGTAGATCACGACGTACCAGATCTGAGAGAACGGCTGGAGTACCAACGTGTTGATGCCCTGTCCGATGGCGTAGGCGACCGCATAGACGCCGACGTCGCCCAGATCCAGCATTGTACGGAGCAGATACCGATCGAGCTGGTGCATGGCGGTCGCGAGAAGCGACGCCACCACCAGCGGAGTGCCGTAGGAAAAGAGCTCCCGGCTCAGATCGAGTCGGAGTCGAACCCCGCCGCGCCGTTTCAGGAAGACGGCGAAGAGCGCCCCGGTCGCGACCACCGCCGTCAGCAGATTACCGAGCAGCATCGCTTCGACCCCGAGGCCGAGGGCGATGAGGAACCATAGATTGAGCGCGACGTTGAGCACCAGCCGACCCAGGCTCACGACGACAAAGAGGGTCGACTGCTTGTAGACCCTCAGGTGCGCTTGGAAGAGCTGTTCGAGCGTGCCGAGCGCCAGGGTCGCCAGAGCGAGCAGGAAGAGGTAGCCGCCGCGAGCGGAGTCGCCACCGAGTGTCCAGGCGGCGATCGACTCTCGGAAGAGGAGCGCCGGCGCGAGGAGCACGACACCGGTCGCAACCAACAGAACCAGTCCTGTCCACCAGAGCCCGTCGCGGGCCGCCTCGTCGTCGCTCTCGAAGTGGTGGCGCACGACCGCCCGCACTGTTCCCGACGCCAGGACGATCGAGAGCAACGCCACCGACAGGTCCAGGATCGCCAGGACGCCGTAGTCGGCGGGCGTCAGGAACCGAGTGTAGACGGGGAGGAGAAGGACCGAAGCGAGCCGGGTGAGGACATGGCCGAGGCCGTAGACTCCCGAATGCTTCAGAAGGTCGCGATGGGAGCGATCCACCCGACGAGGATACTGAATCTCGGCCTACTCGAAGATGGCGTGCGGCACTGTCTTCGTGTCCCACGGCCAGACCAGGCCCCGAGCGGTGGCGGTGACGTGCTCGGCGCCGTAGAGGTGCTCGACCAGCCAGAAGGCCGGTTCGTAGCTCATGCCACCCCCGACCGAGGTGATGTACTTGCCGTCCACCACCATCCGGACGTCGTAGCGCACGTCGACGTCGGGGAACATCTCCTGAAAACGATCGCGATCGCCCGGGTAGGTTGTTGCGACACGCCCGTCGAGTACGCCGGTGGCGGCCAGCGGGAACGCGCCGTCACAGACCGTGATCACCCATTCGGCCTCTTCGACGGCCCTCTTCACCCACGCCATGTACTCGGGGTTGGCGAGATCGGCGTCCATCGACCCGCGTGTGCTGGGGATGACCAGAATGTCCGCCTTCGGCGCGTTGTCGAAGCTGTAGTGCGCGGACACCGTGATCTCTTCGAAGGTCACCACCGGGGCCCCGTCGGGGGAGACGATCGCGGTTTGGATGTAGTCGGAGTCGTCGCGGAAGATCGAGTGCTGCAGGACGTCGTAGGGCGCCATCAGCTCACTGTTGTAGACCCCCTCCGCAACCACGAAGAGTGCCGTTCGCACCCGAGGCCCCCGCGAATCGGCCTCCTGAGCCAGAGCGACATCGGCGCCAACTCCGAGACTCATACACAAACTGCTATAAACGACGGCTCGGTAGAACTTCGACATGCGACCTCCCGTGCACTGTGGCACTGTCACGGATGCTACTGCAGAAAATGCTAGTCTTTATCTAGAATTGTCAGGTCGCGCCTCAACGTCCACCTGAACTGTCTGCCCTAGGAATTACGTTGCCGTTCACGGCCTTCGGTCACTCGGATACCGGCAGACAAAGAGCGTCCAACGAGGATCACTTCGTCTGCCTCGAAATCGGCGAATCGCCGGGTTCGTCGCAGGTGGTGGCGGTGGCGGATGGAATGGGCGGCCACGCGGGCGGCCAGGTGGCGAGCGGCCTGGCCATCTCAGCCCTCGAGGCCGAGGTGCAAGCGGGAAGATCGAGCGTCGATCAGGCGGGCGCAGGCTCCCTCCTTCGCGGCGCCTTCGAGCTCGCCAACCGCGAGATTTTGCGCGCCGCGGCCGAGGACACCGGCCTCAGCGACATGGGCACCACGATGGTGGCCGCCTTTGTCAGCGACTCGGGCCTGACGCTGGCGAACCTTGGCGATAGTCGGGCCTACCTCGTTCGTCGCGGCGTCATCGGCCAGATCTCGGTCGACCACTCCTGGCGAGAAGAGGCTCGTCGACACAACCTGCCTCTGCACGAGATCGCGATGTCTCCGTTCCGAGAGACCATCACCCGCTCGCTCGGCGTAGACGACTCGGTGGACGTCGATCTCTACGACTTCGGACTCGAAGCGGGAGATCAACTGCTTCTCTGCTCGGACGGCGTTCACGATCTCCTCGACGACCTCGAGATTCGAGAGGCGATCCTCGGCGAGCAGAGCCCCGAGCACATCGGCCGGCGTCTGGTCGACATGGCCAACGACGCCGGCGGCCACGACAACAGTACCTGTGTGGTGATCCGCTACGAGGGACCGGCGGAGGGCGCCTCGTGATCGGCTCGAACCTCGGCGGTTACGAGATTATCGAGGAGATCGGACGCGGCGGAATGGGATGCGTCTACAAGGCGCGCCAGCCGTCGCTCGACCGCACGGTGGCGGTCAAAGTGCTCCTGCCTCAGCTCGCCGCGGACGAGGTCTTCGTCGAACGTTTCCTGCGCGAGGCGCGCTCGATCGCGACCCTCGAGCACCCCGGTATCGTCACGATCTACGACGTCGGCGAAGCTGATGGCACCTACTACTTCGCCATGCAGCTGCTCGACGGCCAGCCGCTCGACGAGCTCCTCGACGACGGCAAGGCGCTCGAAGTCGACGCAGCGGCCGACATCGTCGGTCAGGTCGCCAAGGCGCTCGAGTTCGCCCACGAGGCGGGCATCCTGCATCGAGACGTCAAGCCCGGGAACATCATCGTGACCTCGTCGGGACGAGCGGTGCTGACCGACTTTGGTATCGCTCAGCTACTCACCGACACCCGGCTCACCAAGACCGGCACCAGTATCGGCAGCCCGGAGTACATGTCGCCCGAGCAGATCGAGGGCAAGAAGCTCGACGCCCGGGCCGATCTCTACTCGCTGGGGGTGGTCTTCTACCAGATGCTCACCGGCCGCGTGCCCTACGAGGGCGAGTCGCCTGTGGCGGTGGTCTACCAACACGTGAAGTCACCGGTGCCCTCGCCGCGCGACACGGACCCCGACATTCCAGAGCGCTTCGACGTCGTCACCACGCGCTTGATGGCGAAGCTGCCCGAAGAGCGCTTCGCTTCCGCCGAGGAACTCCTCTCCGGCCTGGACGGTCGGGTTCTCGACCGAGGCGCCAAGGTCGAGCGACGTGGAGCAGCACCCGGCATGCCGAAGTGGGTTTGGGGCGCCGTCGGCGCGGTGGTGCTGCTGATCGTAGCGATCGTCGGATTCTCGGGTTCGGACGAGGACGTTCCGAGCGAAAGCTCGGTCGCCAGCGAGACGGTGGTATCTGAAGCGCCAGACGATCCGCCGCCGACGCCGGTCGCAGCCACGGAGGAGAGCGAACCTCCCGAGGCCGAGAGCCCTCCGCTGGAAGCCGCGCCGCAACCTGTGCCGCCGCCGGCACCGACGCCGAAGCCGCAGACGTTCCAGGTCACCAGCTCGCCGGCCGGCGCCGCCGTCACCCTCGACGGCCTCGCTCTTTCGACCACGCCGGTCTCGGTCGACCTCCTCCCCGAGACCCGATACGAACTGGGCCTCCGGCTCGACGGCCACGACCCGGTTGGCATGTCGTTCCGTCTCGACGATCTAACCGAGAGCCAGCGCATCTCCAAAGGGCTGCACTTTCCGCTTCGTTCCTCGATTCCACCCGGCGTACTCGTCATCCAGGCGGACTACCCGGTCTCGGTTCGGCTCGGCGGTCGGTCCTATGCGGGCAAGCGAATCGAGGTGCCGCCTGGCACCTACAATGCTCAGATCACGGCACCCAGTGTGTTCCTGTCGCTGGGCCGCCAGGTGCGCATCCAGAGCGGCGCGACCGAGACGATCGCGCTACCAATCGCCACAACGGTCAAGCTCGGCGCCAATCCGAGTCGCTGTCGTGTGAAAATCGACGGTATGGACGCAGGCTATGTGCCGGCGGAGATTCAGATTGCGGTCGGCAACCATCGTTTCGAATTCGACTGGGAGAGCCTCGGCAAGTCGCTGGTGCTGACCCGGAAGATCACGGTGAGAACCGACCGCGTGTTCGCGACCGCACCCCGATGAGACCAAGCCTCCAGTCCGCAGCTCTCGCCCTACTGGTCGCGCTTCTGGTCGCGCCGGTCGAGCTGGTCGCTCAGCCAGACTCCGGGCCTGCCGCCTCGCTGTTGACGGCGGCCGAACGGCGCGCTCGGGAGGGCGACGTCGACGGCGCCATCGCCGACTACGAACAGCTCATCCGACAGTTCCCTGAAAGCGCGCAGGCGCCGGCGGCGATGTTGCGTATCGCGGAGGGCCAGCTGTCGACCGGCGACAGCGCCGCGGCGATGGCCACGGTGGAGCGACTCGTGAACACCTACCCGCGCGCGCCGCAGGCGGCGGGTGGCCTCGTCCTCGAAGGCAGGATCCGCTCGGCGGCACCAACCCAGGCACAGGACCTGGATGCGGCTCGTCAGACCTTGGAGAAGGCGTGGCTGCTCTTCCCGAGAACGGCCTACCCGACCCTACCGGCGAGGAGCGCAGCACGCGTCCTCGACGGAGAGATCGCGCTGCGGCTCGGTAGAGAGTCAGACGCCACGTCGTCGTTCTTGCAGGTGTTGGAGATGGAGCCGCTCTCCGAAGAGACGGCCGATGCGTACATCGGTCTCGGCGTTGCACTCGTCCGGCAGGGAGAGTGGCAGGCTGGCGCCGAGAGCCTGCAGAGCGCCCTCGGAGTTCCTGACGTTCGCGGTGACAGCGCCGCGCGCGCCCGGAGAGCGCTCGAACTCCTCGACCGGCGCCTCCTCCGGGCGGCGGCCGGTGAGCGACTCTGGTCGGGGGCCCGACGAATGCCGATCTCGGGCGCACAGCTCAAGCGCGTCGGCGGAGTCGCCGCCGACGAAGCGGGACAACTGATTGTCCACGACGCAAGTACCAACGAGACGCTGCGCGTCTCTGCCGAGGGCCGCGTCGAGAAGCGCTGGACCGTACGCTCCGGCGAGAAGCCCTCGTGGGGACCGCGCGGCAGCGTGCAGATCGCCGCACAGAGCTCCGTGATCGTCCCGGGCGTCTCCAATCGCCCCTTCCGCGTTCCGGGCAAGGAGAAGGATCTCGACGACATTCGGGCGGTCGAGCGGGATCCCTTTGGCCGCTGGATTCTCCTCGGACCTCGGTCTCAGGGGATCCTCACCTATCCTCCCGACCGAGGCACCGGCCGGCCCGTCCTGCGCGGCGATGGCGACCCCGTCGACCTCACCTCCGACGATCGCGACCAGCTCTACATCCTCGAGAAGAAGGGCCGCCGAGTCGTGCGCATCAACCTGCGGACCGACGAGCGGTCGCCGATCGTCCAGGGCGCCTGGAAGCAGGCGGCGGCTGTCGCGGTCGACCCGTTCGGCTATCTCCATGTTTTAGACGCCAGTAGCGGACGGATTCACACCTACGACTCATCCGGTTCCGAGGTCGGTTCAATCGGCCCGACGCTCCCCGGCGGTCTCGAGCTCAAGAGAGCCGAGGACCTGGCCGCGGGCGGCGACGGGCGGCTCTACGTCGCCGCCGGACGGGACGGCCTCATCGTCTTGGAGTAGGAGTTGCGCGTGCGGTCCAGACTCAGTCGTTTGCTGACAATCTCCACACTCGGGAGCCTCCTCCTGAGCCTGCCTATTGCCGCGCAGGACGAGATCGAGACCGAATCGATCACCGAGCAGGGCACTCTCGATCCGTTCGCCGCGGACGACCAGGAGCTTCAGCCGATCTTCGACGAGGCCGAACGCCTCTTCCGCTCGTTCGATCAGCCCGACTCCGTGCCGCTCTTCGAGCGGCTGATCGCCCGACTCGAGGCGACCCGCCAGCGCGGCGCACTGACCGACGAGCTGCGCGACCTCCTCCTGAGGAGCCGGTCGTATCGAGCGGAGGCTCACTTCAACCTCGGCGAGAACGAGAGCGCGGCCGAAGACCTCCGCCGCATCCTCCTTCTCGAGCCGGGCTGGGAGATCGACCCGAACCTCGTGTCGCCCAAGCTCGTCGAAGTTGTCGAGGAGCTCCGCCGCGGCATGGTGGGCGAACTCCTGGTGCTGGTCGAGCCGATCGACGCCACGGCAACTCTCGGCAGTCAGGTCATCGACTTCATCGGACAGCCGACACCGGTGTTGGCCGGGAGCCAGACCTTGGTCGTTCAGCGCCCGGGTTTCGTACCGCAGGAAGAGATCATCGAGGTGAGTGCGGGCCGGACGACAACGGTCGACTACTCCCTCGAGCGCCTCAGTGCGGTGGCCCGTCTGCGCGTGCAGCCGATGGGCGCGGAGATCGTCGTCGACGGGGCTCCAGCGCAGATCGCCGAGCGACTCCCCGCAAACGAGCAGGGACTGGCCGAAGACCTCGCGCTAGAGGGCCTCACGCCTGGGCGCCGCGTTATCGAGCTCCGCCTGCCGGAGCATCGTCCGTTGCGACTCACTCTCGATGTGGACGAGCTCGACGACTACCGCCTGCCGCCCGCGATCCTCGAGCTGATGCAGGGGGAGATTCGACTGCTCGAGCTCCCGACCGCCGCGGCGGTCCTCCTCGACGGCGAAACGATCGACGCCGCCGACCGGGATTCGTCACTTCTGGTTCCGCCCGGCGACTATCTCGTCGAAGTCCGGCAGTCCGGGGTCGGCGGCTTCCGCGAACAGGTCTCCGTCGGCGATCAGGAGATCGTCCGACTCACCGTGGAGCTCAAACCCACGATCGCGTTCCTCGGCGTTCTGGGTAGCGACCGTCTGGCGGCCTCGGAGCTCTCGAAACGGCTCGCCGACCGCTTCAGCCTGCTTCACGAATGGCTTTGGAGCGACTACGCCATCGATGCACCGGGCCTACTCGATGCGGCGGGACTCACCGCCGAAGAGCTCCGTCGGCTCGGGCGCCTGAGCAGCCGACTCGCCGCGCCCGACTGGACCGACGTCCAGCGACGTTTCGACGAACGATTCGAGGCCTCGATCTACCTTCTCGCGGTCCTCGGAGACGACCTCTACGCCACCTCGGCGGGCCTCTGGCTCTGGAGCCCCGCACCTTGGCCGGCGACGCCCGGAGTTCACACCCTCCCCGTGCAGGCCGACGACGGCAGTCTGGAGCGACTCGCGGCGGCCTTCGACGGTGAGATCGTGCCTGCCTACGCGCATTTGGGAGCGGCCATCATCGAAGCACAAGGCGTTCGAATCAGCTCAGTTGTCTCCGGAGGACCGGCCGCGACTGCTGGCCTGGCTGCGGGCGATCGCATCACGGCCGCGGCCGGAAGTCCCATCACGACGCGCGCAGAACTCGAGGCCGCCGCGCTCGACGTGGTGGGTGCAGAGCTCGCACTCCAGGTCGACTCGGCCAGCGGCCCGCTCGAGGTGCGGCTGCCGATTCAGCGTCAGCCCGCGGTCTACGAGCTCTCCGCCACTGGCATCGTCGATCAGGTTCTCGCCGCGCGGCTCTCTTTGGCGCTGGCGAGCGGTGAGTCCACAACACCGCGCTGGCTGCTGCAGCTCAACCAGGCCGCCCTCTACCTTCGAGCGATGGCCTTCCCGGCCGCGGTACCGCTGTTGCGCACCATCGAGGCGCCAGCCGGCGCCGGCTTAAGTCGCGCGATGGTCGACTATTGGCTTGGAACAACCCTGCTCTCCGTCGACCCGCGCACCTACGCCAACGCGGCTCGACAAGCGCTCGAACGAGCGCTCGGTCAGGAGGGTGCACGCCTCTACCACGCCGACGGACCATTGCTCGCGCCGCGGGCCCGCGCCCGCCTCGCCGAGCTCGAGCGCTCCGGCGGCTGATCCGACCCGCCGCGCTACTGGGGAACGGGCAGATCGACCAGCGAGTCGAGATCGCCGAACCGGTTCGGAACCAATCCGTCGGCCGTCTCGTCACTCACCCACCGCCGGCCGTCCACCAGATAGCGGAACCGATAGTCGCGGCCACTCTCGAGCGACTGCGTCGTACTGAAGGTGCCGTCCTTGCGACGCTTCATCGGCATCGCCTCGGGGCTCCAGTCGTTGAAATCACCGAGTAGATCGATCTGCTCCGCCTCGGAGATGTCCGTCGGCGAAAGCTTGAAGGTGACTCGGCACTTCTTACCTGTCTTGGTATAGCTCTTTTTGATCATGTTCGTCTCCCGCGAACGCTCTATTTCCGAAACCCTAATCGCTGGATTCTTGAAGCCTAAACGGAAATTGGCCCTCGGGCGGAACCCGAGGGCCGAAAACTAAATAACTTCCCGGCGGCGACCTACTCTCCCACGCAGTTGCCCACGCAGTACCATCGGCGCTGAGGAGCTTAACTGCCGTGTTCGGAATGGGTACGGGTGTTTCCTCCTCGCTAGGACCACCGGAAAAAGGTAAAAACTTGGAAAGAACAAAAACCGGACAGTGCCGGTTTTATCAACCGAATCGGGTCATTAGCGAAAGGACCACCGAAAGAAAAGCCAAGTAAATAATGGTCAAGCCAAACGGCCTATTAGTACAGGTTAGCTCAACACTTTGCAGCGCTTACACATCCTGCCTATCAACCTCGTGGTCTTCGAGGGGCCTTCAGGGAGACCTCATCTCAGGAGGGGCTTCCCGCTTAGATGCTTTCAGCGGTTATCCTTTCCGAACATAGCTACCCAGCTGTGCCGCTGGCGCGACAACTGGTGCACCAGAGGTTCGTCCATCCCGGTCCTCTCGTACTAGGGACAGATTCCTTCAAGTCTCCTACGCCCACATAAGATAGGGACCGAACTGTCTCACGACGTTCTAAACCCAGCTCACGTACCGCTTTAATCGGCGAACAGCCGAACCCTTGGGACCTGCTCCAGCCCCAGGATGCGATGAGCCGACATCGAGGTGCCAAACCGCGCCGTCGATATGAACTCTTGGGCGCGATCAGCCTGTTATCCCCGGCGTACCTTTTATCCGTTGAGCGATGGCCCTTCCATACGGGACCACCGGATCACTAGGACCTACTTTCGTACCTGCTCGACTTGTAAGTCTCGCAGTCAAGCTCCCTTCTGCCCTTGCGCTCTACGGCTGGTTTCCAATCAGCCTGAGGGAACC
>OZ243123.1:0-362500 GCA_965212505.1 Candidatus Multivoradales bacterium | reverse complement strand
CCCAGGTGAAGTAGCCCCTCCCTTCGAGCGCCTCGGCCGAACCGACCACGAGCGCTTCGCCCTCCCCGACCCGGCCCTGAAGCGCGAGCACTTCGCCGAGCTCGCCACGCACCGCCTGGAGGCGAGGGTGGCCGTCTGGGAGGGTCCGCCCGTACTGCGCAATCGCGCGCAGGAGATCGGCCTCCGCCTCCTCGAGCCGACCCATCGCTGCCCGCACTCGACCCAGTCTCCGATAGCTCGTACCGAGAATGGGGTGGTCGGCATCGAACTCCGCACGACGGCGCTCGAGAGTCTCGAGCAGGTCCGACTCGGCGGTTGCCAGGTCGCCACTCTCTTCGAACAGTTCGAGCAGTAACAGCTCGAGGCCCGAAGTGGCGACGGCACCCGGCACTCGCATCGCCTCGCGCTGCACCGCGATCGCCTCGTCCAGTCGACCGAGATCGCGATAGATGACCGCGAGGGTGTCGAGCGCATCTTCCCAACCGCGGTCGCTCAGCTCGACGGCGCGCTCCGCGAGCGGCAGCGCCGCCACCGGATCACGCAGGTCTTCAGGCAGGCAGGTCGCCAGGAGATAGGCGAAGTCGCTGAGGAACGTCTGATCGTCCTCCGCCTCGCTCAGGCGCTCCCAACCGGCGGCGATCGTGCGGCGGGTGACGGTCCGCGCCTCGTCGGGCTTGCCCTCGCGCAGTAGATGAGATGCCAGGTTCTTGAGCGCCCTGACGGTGTTCGGATGCCCGGTACCCAAGGCGTCTGCGTTGGCCTCGACGGATTGTCTGAGAATTGGCAGCGCGAGCTCGGCGCGCCCACTCCGGTCGTAGAGCATGCCCAGGTTGCCGAGAGCGCTGATGGTCCTTGGATGTTCGGCGCCGAGGTGCTCGGCTCTCAGCTCGTACTCCTGCCGGTTGTACTCACTGGCCACGACGAGATCGCCGCGGTCCCACTCCAGAATCGTCAGCAGACGCAAGGTGGCGAGGGTGTCGGGGTGACCGTCTCCCAGGACGCGCTGCTGCAACTCGAGCGCGCGCCGCAAATGCTTCTCCGCCGGACCGAAACGGTCGCTCTTGGTTTGGGCTCTCCCGACCGCGGCCAGCGTCTGCCCGACGTCAGGATGGTTCGGACCCAGGAGGCGAAGCTGAAGCTCGAGCGCTTCGGAGGCCACCGCCTCGGCCTCGGTCCACTGGCGCTGCCTCGAGTGGGTCTCCGCGAGCTGGGTCAGGAGAATCAGGCGCTGGTGCCAAGCCTCGGGTGATTCCTCTCGAGGCGTCGCCAAGGCCGCCTCCAGCTGCTCCAGTGCGGCGCCGTACTCCCCCGCCCCGAGGAGCGCCTTCGCCCGCGTTCCTTGCGCGGCCCGAAGCCGGAGATCGTCCTCGTGCTCGATCGCTCCCAGCTCCTCGAGAACCGAATCGACCAGCATCAACGCCTTTTCGTAGTCGCCGTCAGCAACTTGTAGCTCGGCTCGCAGCCGGCGCGTCTCGAGGGTCTCGGGATCGTCCTCCCCGAGCGCGACGCCAAAGAGCTCCAGCGCTCGGTCGAGCTGATCACCGGCGGCCTCGAGATCGCCCAAGCCGAGATGAATCTCGCCCAGTGCGCGGCGCACCGAGGCCTCGAGCTCCGGCTCGCCCGAGAAGGAGCCATCCAGACGCGCCGCCGCCAACTCAGCCGCTTCGAGGAGCGTGATCTCCCGCCCCTGCGCCACCGCGGGGGCCGCCGATCCGAGCAGGTCTTGCAGCAAGAAGCGATTGATCGCGCTCGCCTTGGCCTCCGCCGCACGCGCGCGATCTCGCTCTGTTCGAGTCTGCGCCTGCTGCCAAGCCATGGTCGCACCGAACGCCAGACTCGCCACCACAAACGCGGCCCCTGCAGCGACCGGCCACCGATGGCGCCGCACAAACTTCTTCGCGCGATAGGTCAGCGCCGTGGGGCCGGCCACCACCGGGAGGCCGTCGAGAAAGTGAGTGAGATCGTCCGCCAGCTCTCGCGCCGAGCCGTATCGCTCCGCCGGCGCCTTTCGCAGCGCCTTGAGGATGACGGCATCGAGATCGCCTCGAACGCGATGCCGCCAGGCGGCGGCCTGGCCGTCGGCCTTGGCAAAGGACGCCGAGGGGAGCGTCGGGTCGGTCTCACAGACGAGGCGCTCCGCCGTCGCCGGGGAGCTACCGCCTGTCCGGTACGGACGTTCTCCGGTTACCAACTCGTAGAGGAGCACTCCCAGCGCGTAGACATCGGTCGCCGTGGTCACCTCACGACCGAGGAGTTGCTCGGGCGCCGCGTAGTCCGGCGTCATCAGGAGCAGGCCGGTGCGAGTCATCGGCGCCTCGGCGTCCGACGCCAGCGCCTCCGGATCCAGGAGCTTGGCAATTCCGAAATCGAGCAGCTTCACCTCGCCGCCCGGAGTCACCAGGATGTTCGACGGCTTCAGGTCGCGATGAACGATGAGTCGCTGATGCGCGAACTGAACCGCGGAACAGACGTCGCGAGCCAGCGCGAGTCGATCGTTCAGATTCAGCTCGCCTCGGGCGCAGAACCGAGTGATCGGCTCTCCCTCCACGAACTCCATGACCAGGTACGGAACGCCGGCAGAGGTCGCACCACCACTCATGACACGAGCGATGTTCGGGTGATCGAGAGACGCCAGTACCCGGCGCTCGAACCGAAAGCGCTCGAGACCGTGCGCGGCGTCGAGCCCCACCGCGCGCAAGACCTTGATCGCCACTCGTTGCTCGAAATCGTCGCCGGTACGCTCCGCCAGGTAGACGCGGCTCATGCCGCCGGCCCCGATCTCCTTCACCAACCGGTATTCCCCGAGCACGGTGCCCGGCTCCAGGCCGACACCGGCTGCCTCTTCCGCGAGCGCGTCGGCCGCGAAGCCGGCGGCGCTGTCGTCCAGGAAGCTCGGCGCAGCCGCCTCGGCGGCGAGCAGCTCCTCGACCTCGCGCCGAAGCTCGAGATCGCCGGCGCACGCCTCGTCCAGCAGCTTCGACCGCTCTTCTGCTCGCGCGTCGAGCGCCCGACCGAGCACAACCTCCACCCGAGACCAGCGCTCGGCGGCAGTCGGACGGTCGCCCTCACCAGTCACGGCAGCTCAACTCCTCGTCAGTTCGCGATGCAGCCAGGCCTTCGCTTTTCGCCAATCGTTGCGTACCGTGCGCCCACTTCGCCCGGTGAGCTCGCCGATCTCGTCTTCGGTCATTCCGCCGAAGAACTTGCACTCCACCGTCTGCGCCAAGCGCGGACTGAGTTCGGCGAGAGAGTCGAGCGCCTCGTCGAGTTGAAGGAGCACCTCGCCCCGCTGTTCGGCGGGGACCAGCCCCTCCTCCAGCGGTAACACCGGCGAGCCGCCGCCCCGCTTCTGCGCCTTGCGCTGCCTGAAGTAGTCGATCAAGACCCGGCGCATCGCCCGCGCCGACAGTGCGAAGAAATGAGTACGCCCGTTGATGCTGCCGAGCTCGATCCGTTCCTGAAGCCGCACATAGGCCTCGTGGATCACCTCGGTCGTCTGGAGCGTGCTGCCGGGCTCGCGGCGGAGCTGCCTGCGAGCGAGGAGTCGAAGCTCGGCGTAGGCCTGCTCGTAGACCGACTCCACCGACCCCCGGTCGGCGCCGAGGGTCTCGATCAGTTCGTCGGTGACACGCCCCATCGCCCGCTACTCGGTCGGACCGCGCCGGTGCCCTACCCCATCGGACGCAGGCCGTTGAGGGGTCGACGCGACGGCTCGGAACACGGCCCGAGCCTAGCACCGGCGCCCGCCGAGGAAGGGCGCGACTCGACGTGGGTTTGCGCATCTCGTCCCTGTTCCGACTCACTTCGACACCCTCCCAAGCGGGAGGCGTACAGAGAACCGGCAGCGGCCCGAGCCGCGCAGGCGGCGCCGCGGACCAAGCTCAGGAAAAGACGACGCGGCGACCGACCACCCGCCAGCGCTCGGTCAGGAGCTTCTTGAGCGCCTCGGGGTAGGCCTTGTGCTCTTCGGCCAGAATGCGCGCCGAGAGTGAGAGAGCGTTGTCGTCGGCGTGCACCGGTACCGAGCGCTGCACGACGATCGGACCATGATCCAGCTTCTCGTCCACGAAGTGGACCGTGCACCCCGAGACCCTGGCTCCCCAATCGACCGCCTGTGTCTGCGCCTCCAGCCCGGGAAACGCGGGCAGCAGACTCGGGTGGATGTTCAGAATGCGCTGCGGGAACTCCGACACGAAGGCCGGCGACAGCAGCCGCATGTAGCCGGCCAGGCAGAGCCACTCGACCCCCGCGTTGTGCAAGGCGTTGAGCACCTTGTCCTCGTGAGCGGCGCGGTTCGCCTCGAGCCGGTGCGGGAAGCTGACCGTCGGAAGGCGCAGAGAGCGTGCCTTGGCGAGGCCCGCGGCCTCTCCGACGTTGCTCACGACAAGCGCAATCTCGGCGGGAACCTCCCCACGCTCCATGGCACCGTGGAGGGCCAGGAAGTTCGAGCCGCGGCCCGAAAGCAGGATCGCGACCTTCGCGCTCATCGTGGTCGCGAGCCTAGCACCCGGCCCGACTCAACCGTCGTCGCCGGCCGGCGGCAGGTCGTAGACGACACCCTCGCCGCCCTTCTGTACGGTGCCGATGACTTCGGCCTTCTGTCCACTCTCTCGCAAGCTCGAGAGCACCTCGCGCAGCGCCTCTGGATCGACCACCAGAACCATGCCGATACCCATGTTGAATACCCGGAACATCTCGGCACTGTCGACCCCTCCCGACTCCTGGAGAATGTAGAACTGCTCCGGGATCTCCCACGTGCCGACCTTGATTTCGGCCCGCATCTTCTTCGGCAGCACTCGCGGCAGGTTGTCGGTCAGGCCGCCGCCGGTGATGTGGGCGAGGGCGTGGAGGCCCGGGTGGTCGAGCAGCGGAGCGACCGCCTTCGCGTAACTCAGGTGCGTCGCGAGCAGTAGGTCGCCGACAGAGCGCTGCGTCCCCTCTTCGGGCGAGGGATCGCCGACGCCCAGTCCCAGCACCTCGAAGAAGACCTTGCGCGCCAGCGAGTACCCGTTCGTGTGCAAGCCGGAAGACGGCAGGCCGACGAGCACGTCACGCTCCCGCACGCGTGAACCGTCGATGATCTTCGGCCGGTCGACCATGCCGACGACGAAGCCCACCAACTCGTAGTCGCCGGGCTGGTAGAAGCCGGGCATCTCGGCGGTCTCGCCGCCGAGCAGTGCGCAGGCGTTCTCCTTGCAGCCGTCGGCGACGCCGCGCACCAGCTGTTCCATCTCGGTCGTGCCGAGCACACCGGCGCCGACATAATCCATGAAGAAGAGCGGCCGCGCCCCCTGCACCAGAATGTCGTTGACGCAGTGGTTCACGAGGTCGCGCCCGACCGTCGAGAAGTCGCCGGCCATCCGCGCCACCGCAAGCTTCGTGCCCACACCATCTGCAGAGGCGACCAGGACCGGTTCCTCCATGCCCGAAATGTCGGGACAGAAGAGCCCGCCGAAGCTCCCGATGTCCGAAAGAACGCCTGGGGTGAAGGTCGATTTGACCAGCTTTTTGACTCGTGCGAGGGCTCGGTCCTGGGCGTCGATGTCGACCCCCGCGGCCGCGTAGGCGCTGTTCTGTTCCGCGTCGGACATCGCCGGCGATTCTATCGCTCCAGCGGCTTCCGAGGCCGCCCCGATTCACCCACCGGGACCACTTCACCGAGCTCCACCTCGACCGACACCCGCTCGCCGATCTCCCACTGGTCCCGGAGGAGGCCGAAGCTGCGCAAGTCGACGCCGGCATCGCCCTCGAGCCGTACGTCCACGACGACCGCCTGCCCGAATCCGAGTTCGACTCGAGTGACAACTCCGTCGAGGCCGGCCTGACCTCCGCGAGTGAGCCGTACCGCGTCGGCCGGCAACAACAACTCGAGTGGCACGTCGCCGGTAACCTCTTGCCACCTGGCGCCCAGATCGACCTCTGCGCCCCAAGGGAGGGCGGCCGTACCCGGCGATCCGTCGACAGGCTCCGCCGGCAGCCGGTTGACGACGCCGAAGACTTCGGCGACCTCCGCCACCGCGGGTCGGCGATACAGCTGCTCCGCCGTACCTGTCTGGAGAAGGCTCCCCTCGCGCATCACGCTGATCCCGTCGCTGAGCAGGTGCGCTTCGTTCGGATCGTGCGTCACCACCAGCGTCGCAACGCCCGCCGCTCGAAGAACCTCGATCGTGCGCTGGCGCACCGCCACGCGCAGATGCCGATCGAGTCCCGAGAACGGCTCATCGAGAAGCATCACGTCGGGCGACCTCGCCAGCGCGCGCGCCAGCGCGACCCGTTGCTGTTGGCCACCGCTGAGCGTGTGCGGCATCACATCGGCAAAGCCGGCCATCTCCACCTGATCGAGAAGCTCCATAGCGCGCTCGCGCCGGTCCTCGGCACGGACCATGCCAAACGTCACGTTGCGCACGACAGACAGGTGAGGAAAGAGCGCATAGTCCTGGAAGACAAAGCCGACCGAGCGCCGCTCCGGCGGGAGTTGCACACGAGCTCCAGGCGAGGCGACCAGCTCACCGCCGAGCGCGATCTCGCCAGCCTGCAGCACCTCGAGCCCGGCGATCAGGCGCAGCAGCGTCGACTTCCCCGACCCCGAGGGGCCGAGGAGGCAGTGGACCTCGCCCTTGGCCACCTCGAGCGACGCGTCGCGCACGGCGACGAAGTCCCCGTAGCGGTGAGACACCGAGCTGAGCGAAATCGCCACTCTCTTACTCCGTCTCCGCGCCGGTGAGCGCGTGGCCTCGCCTGTTGAGGAGGGAGAGGGGCCCCCGGCGCGGAGTTTCGAGCGACCGCGATCGGTCGACGAGCCAGGAGAGGACGATCACCGGCAGCAGTCCCACGGCGATGATCGCCAGAGCGCCAGCGGAAGCCTCACCGAGTCGCTCATCGGAGGCCAATTGGTAGACACGGACTGCGAGCGTCTCCATGCCGAACGGCCGCAATATGAGGGTTGCGGGCAGCTCTTTGACCACGTCGACGAAGACCAGCAGCATCGCGGCGAAGAGCGTACCTCGGAGCATGGGCAGGTGCACCCGCAGGGCGGTGCCGAGCGGCCCCGCGCCCAGGGTTCGAGCGGCGCCATCCAACGACGGTTCGATCCGAGAGAAGCCGGAACGCAGAAAGTTCAGCGCCACCGCCAAGAAGCGACTCTGGTACCCATAGAGGAGCGCAAAGGCAGAGCCACTCAACAGCAGCCCCACCTGGGCGCCGGTGGCGAAGAGGAGCAGGTCGCGCAACTGATGGTCGAGCCAGATGACGAGAATCAACACCCCGATGGCGAGCACCGCGCCCGGCACGGCGTAGCCAAAACCCACCAGCGCGAGCACCCACCGGCTGACGAGCCCCCCGTCGAAGCGCCGAGCCGAGGTGAACAGCCACGCCAGAAGGACAGCCAAGAGGGCCGACACCGAGGCGAGCAAGAGAGTGTTGCGCCCCATGTCGAACAGGATCTCGCGCGCCCGCGGGTCTGCGGCCAGGAGGTGCGCGCGGACGAGCGCTGCGACCGGCAGCGCAAAACCGAACAGAACGGGGAAGGAACAGGCGAGCGTTGCGCCCCAGGCCCGGGCGCCAACCAGGCGTGCGGGACGCAAGTCTTGTCTCTTCGTCGTGGTGTGGAAGAAGCGTGCGGATCGACGCAGCCATGCTTCGGTAGCGACCAGCAAGGCGACAAACGCCAGGAGCAGCGCCGAGAGCTGTGCCGCGGCGGTTAGCGCATACTCCGAGGGCAGAGTGAAGGTGCGCACGATGCCGGTCGCAAACGTGTCGACGCCGCAGTATTGGACCGCACCGAACTCGGCAAATGTCTCCATCAGGACAAGCGCCAGTCCGGCTGCGAGGGCCGGGCGTGCAAGCGGTAGAGCGACCCGCCAGAAGGTCCGCCAAGGACCGAGCCCAAGTGTGCGGGCGGCCTCCAAGGCGGCCATCGACTGCTCCATGAACGCGGCCCGAGCCGCCATGTACACGTAGGGATAGAGCGCAATGCTCAGCAGGAAGATCGCACCGGGCAGCGAGCGGATCTCGGGAAACCAGTACTCGCCGGCGGAAAGATCGAAGGTGGCACGGAGCCAGTCCTGCACGGGGCCCGCGTACTGCAGCAGGTCCGTGTAGGCATAGGCCCCGAGGTAGGCCGGAATGGCGAGCGGCAACAGAAGAGCCCAGCGCAACACGCCGCGCCCCGGGAAGCGACACATCGTCACCGCCCAGGCGGTGGAGATCCCCAACAGAAGCGTGAGCGTGGCGACACCAACGGCCAGCAGCAGGGTGTTGCGGACGTAGCCACCCAGCACCGTGGAGACGAGATGACTCCAGAGGCCTCCCGAGTCGCGCCCGACGCTCGCCGCCACGAGCACCAGCGGCGCTGCGAGCGCGGCACCAAGCGCGGCGCAGAGGCCCCGGGTTGCGAGGCGACGCCCGATCAACGCCAGCCGCAGCGATCCATCATCATCAGCGCGTTCTGGCCGGCGCGGCCGATCTCACTCACCACCAGCTCGTCTTCTCGGAACTCTCCGAAGTCGACGAGCTCAGCGGCGATCTCGTACCCCGCAACCACCGGATACTCCTTGTTGGCATTGGCGAAGGCGCTCTGTGCCGCCGGCCCGGTCATGAACTCCAGGAACCGGACCGCGTTCTCTTTGTTCGCAGCGCCGACGACCACTCCAGCCCCGGAGATGTTGACGTGCGTGCCCCGTCCGGGCGCCTCGTCGGACCCCTGGTTCGGAAAGATCACACCGATCTGCTCCATCACCGCACGATCCTCCTCGGAGCCGGCTTTCATCTGGCCCAGGTAGTAGCTGTTGGCGATCGCGAAGTCAGCCTCACCCGCCGCGACCGCGCGCACCTGATCCCGATCGCCGCCCGTCGGCTCCCGGGCGAGGTTTGCCACCAGCCCGTCGCACCACTCTTCCGCGGCCTCGTCGCCGAGGGCCGCGATGATCGAACCCATCAACGACTGGCTGTAGACGTTCGAAGAGCTTCGTGTCAGGACCTTGCCGCGCCACTTCGGGTCGGCGAGCTCTTCGTAGGTGGCAATGGCACCCGCCTCGACTCGATCTTTGGCGTAAGCGATCACGCGAGCGCGCTTGGTGATCCCGTACCAGAGCCCGTCGGGGTGACGCAGATGCGCCGGGATGCGCTCTTCGAGAAGCTCTGAGAAGGCCGACTGGAAGATTCCGTCGAGTTCGGCCTGATGAAGCCTGCCGGCATCCACCGTGATGAAGACGTCCGCCGGGCTCGCCTCTTCCTCCCGCCGGAGCCTCTCCAGCAACCCAGCCGAGTCTCCCTCGAGCAGATTGATCTCGATTCCGGTCTCGGCCGAGAACTGCTCGTAGAGAGCTTCGTCGACGTCGTAGTGCCGCGCGGAGTAGACGTTGACGACCCCGCCGCCGGAGGCGGTCGTCGACTCGTCGCCGGCCGTCTCGGTCGGCTTGCCGCCACAGGCGGCGAACAACAGTGGCGCAAGCAAGCCCAAAGCCGGGAGCCGGCCGAGGCTGACACTTCTTCTTTTCATATCTCTTCCTCAGTAACCTCTGTCGTGGTGTGGGCGTGACCGGGCCGCTCCCCATCTCGCTGGAGCATCGGATCGAGTGGTCCACTCTATGACGCAGTCCGGAGCAGCGCACTGCCTGCCGCCAACAGCTGCGGCCATCCCGATTCTCACCTACCGACCGACCTGCCGCAATCCGAGAAGGGGTTGACAGGTAGGCTGTGGCAACCTCCTGTCCGATCGTTTCGGAGAAGCGCCCGAAGCGGAACAGGTTTCCCACACCCATGACCAGAGATCGAATACCGAACCTCGCTCACGAGAAACTCAGACGGTTGGTCGACGAGCAGCGCTTCGACGAATGTCTCCGCGAGTTCCAGAGACTTAGGAAGGCCAGACCTCTGCATCTGAACGAGCTCGTTCAGATGGGCCGATGCATCCTATTGAGCTCGGGCGAACCGGGACTGCCCGAAGATGCCGAGGGGGCGTACCGTCAGGCGCTGGACATCGACTCAGAGTACGTCCCAGCACTCCTCGAACTCGCTTGGTACCTCTACGCATGCGAAGACGACGCGAGCGCCGCCCTCAAAGTGTTCGATCGCGCCCGGGCTCTAGCCGAGGAGAACCTGAAGGAGGCCGAGAAGGGTCGAGAGGAGTGTCTGGAGGAAATCCGCCACTTCGAGCTCGACGACGCTTGACCCGGCATCGCGTTTCGCGTCATAAGAAACAGCGTGAAACAACACGTCCTCACCCTCGACCAGGGCACCACGAGTTCGCGCGCCATCATCTTTGACCGGAACGGCGATGTCGCCGGCGTGGCGCAGCAGGAACACCGGCAGATCTACCCGCAGCCGGGTTGGGTCGAACACGACGCGACCGAGCTCTGGCGGAATCAGCTCGCGGTCGCCGCGGAGGCACTCGAAGCCGCCGCTCTCGAAGCCTCCGACATCGCCGCGATCGGCATCACCAACCAGAGAGAGACGGTCGTCGTGTGGGATCGGGCGACCGGTGAGCCAATCGGCAACGCCATCGTCTGGCAGGACCGACGGACCGCGCAGATGTGCACCGAGTTGAAGGGTCGCGGTCTCGAGGACGATGTCCATCGCAGAACTGGACTGCGGCTCGACCCCTACTTCAGCGGCACCAAGCTCGCCTGGCTCCTTCAGAACGCGCCCGGCGCACGCGATCGCGCCGAGGCGGGCGAGCTCTGCTTCGGCACCATCGACTCTTGGCTCGTCTGGTGCCTGACCGGCGGCGCACTGCACGCAACCGACGCCTCCAACGCCTCGCGAACGCTCCTCTGCGACCTCCGCAGCGGCGACTGGTCGGAGCCGATGCTCGAGCTCTTCGACGTACCGCGCTCGATGCTGCCGGCAGTTGTCGACTCAAGCGGTGTCATCGGCGAGGCGACGGTGGAACCCCTGGCCGGCATCCCGATCTCCGGAATTGCGGGAGACCAGCAGGCGGCCCTCTTCGGGCAGGCGTGCTTCACTCCAGGCAGCGCCAAGAGCACCTACGGTACCGGCTGTTTCCTGCTCCTCAACACCGGCACCGAGCCGAAGTCGGCGCCAGGCCTGCTCTCGACCATCGCCTGGCAGGTCGATGGCGAGATCGAGTACGCGCTCGAAGGCTCGGTGTTCATCGGCGGCGCAGTGATCCAGTGGCTGCGCGACGAGCTGCGCATGATCGACGCGGCACCTCAGGTCAACGAGTACGCCGCCGAGGTCGCCGACACCAACGGTGTCTACCTGGTGCCAGCCTTCGCCGGCCTCGGAGCGCCCGAGTGGGACCCCTACGCACGTGGGGCAATCTTCGGCCTGACGCGCGGTGCCAACCGCGCGCACCTCTGCCGAGCGGCGCTCGAGAGCATCGCCTTCCAAACAGCGGATCTGGTGCGCGCGATGACCGCCAGCGGCGATCTCGCACTCGACGAGCTGCGTGTTGACGGCGGTGCGAGCCAGAGCGACCTCCTGATGCAGATACAGGCCAACCTCCTGCAGACCGATGTCGTGCGACCGAGCGTCGTCGAGACGACCGCTCTGGGCGCCGGCTACCTGGCCGGTCTCGCCACCGGCGTCTGGTCGGGCCGCGAGGAGATCGCCGAGAAGTGGGCGGTGGCGAACCGTTTCGAGCCCAAGCTCCCACCCGACGAAGTGGAGGACCGCTTCACCGGCTGGCATCGAGCGGTCGACCGAGCCAAGGGCTGGATCGAGTCGGAATGAGACGCGACGCCGCCCTCGACCGCGCACGGTTGGGAGAGCCCTTCGACATCGCCATCGTCGGCGGCGGCGCCAGCGGGCTAGGAGCGGCGGTCGACGCCGCGGCGCGAGGCCACTCGGTCTGCTTGATCGAGCGAGCCGACTTTGCCAACGGCACCTCCAGCCGCAGCACCAAGCTCATCCACGGTGGCGTCCGCTACCTGCGACAGGGGCAGATCTCCATGGTCTTCGGCGCACTGCGCGAGCGCGAGCGGCTGATCCGGAACGCGCCACACCTCGTCTGCAGCGTGCCGTTTGTGATCCCCGCCTATCGCTGGTGGCACCGGCCCTACTATGGGGTCGGGCTCAAGGTCTACGAGGAGATGGGAGGACACGACAGCTTTGCCGCGTCGAAGATCCTGAGTCGCGAGGAGCTCCTCGAGCGCCTCCCGACTGTCGACCAGGAGGGGCTCCGCGGAGGCGTGCTCTACCACGACGGCCAGTTCGACGACGCGCGCCTCGCGATCGTGCTCGCCCAGACGGCGAGCGACCACGGCGCCACGATCCTCAACCACGTCAGCTGCGTCGGGCTGAAGAAAGAAGACGGTACGGTCCGGGGCGTACTCGCCCGCAACGAGGAGACCGGTGACGAGATCGAGATCGCAGCTCGGGTCGTGATCAACGCAACGGGCCCCTTCACCGATGAGGTTCGAAGGCTGGACGAGCCCGACGCCGGCCCACTCATCCGCCCGAGCCAAGGTGTCCACATCGTGCTGCCTCGTGAGTTTCTGCCCGGCGAGCACGCGATGCTGATCCCGCGCACCGACGACGGGCGAGTGATCTTCGCCGTCCCCTGGCACGGTCGGGTGGTCGCCGGAACCACCGACACTCCGGTCGAATCACCGAGCCTCGAGCCCCGGGCCTTCCAAGACGAGTTCGACTTCCTGCTCTCGCACCTCGGTCGCTATCTCTCGCGCTATCCGGAGGCGCACCACGTCTTGAGCGTCTTCGCCGGACTGCGGCCGCTGGTTCGACCTGCGGACGGAGGTGGCAGCACCGCATCGCTCTCCCGCGATCACTACATCGCGGTCTCGGAATCGGGCCTGATCACACTCGCAGGCGGCAAGTGGACAACCTATCGGAAGATGGCCGAAGACGTGATCGACCGTGCCCAGGCGGTCGGCGACCTGCGCACGGTCGACAGCCCGACGGCGACCCTGGCGTTGCACGGTTCGACCGGCATCTCGTGCAATCTGGCCACCGAGATCGACGCCTACGGCTCTGACGCCGAGAAGATCCACGCACTCATCGCGTCCGAGCCGGAGCTCGGCGAGTACATCGACGAGCGCATCGATCTTCAGCGCGCGGAAGTTGTCTGGTTCGCGCGCGAGGAGATGGCGCGGTCGGTCGACGACGTGCTCGCGCGACGCTGCCGTGGACTTCTTCTCGACGCCGCAGCCGCGATCGACGCCGCTCCGGCGGTGGCGGATATCCTGGCCGGCGAGCTCGGATGGTCGGCAGAGCGGCGAGAACGCGAAGTTGCCGAGTTCGTCGAGCTGGCCCGCGGCTACCTGCCAACGAGCTACGCCTAGCCTGCCTGGCGAAGGGAAGCGGTCTACTCGCCTTCGGTGCGGATCGGGAAGAGATCCGCCTGCACCTTGGCGTTGCCGTTGGTCGGAAGGCGATACTCGCCCGTCCAACACGCCGTGCAGTACGACTGCCTCTCTCCACTGAGAGCTTCCAACATTCCGTCGATCGACAGGTAGGAGAGGCTGTCCGCGTCGACAAACTCGCGAATCTCGTCGACCTTGTGGTTCGACGCGATCAGCTCTTCGCGCGTCGGCATGTCGATGCCGTAGTGGCAGGGCCACTCCGTAGGTGGACAGGCGATGCGCAGATGTACTTCGGCGGCGCCCGCGTCGCGAACCATCTTCACGATCTTGGGCGAGGTCGTGCCGCGGACGATCGAGTCGTCGATCAGGACGACCCGCTTACCCTCGATCAGCTCGCGAACCGGATTCAGCTTCACCTTGACGCCAAAGTGCCGGATCGTCTGCTTGGGCTCGATGAAGGTACGGCCGACATAGTGGTTCCGGATCAGCCCGAACTCGAGCGGGAGTCCCGACTCCCGGGCGTAGCCGAGGGCCGCAAACAGGCCACTGTCGGGTACCGCAACGACGATGTCTGCCGGCACCGGCGCCTCGCGAGCGAGGCGGGCGCCCATGGCGAGCCGCGTCGTCGAAACCGTGTCGCCAAACACCTTGCTGTCCGGCCGTGCGAAATAGACCTGCTCGAAGGCACAGCGACTCGGCTGGGGCATCGCCGCCAGCCGGTAGCTCTCTACCTTGCCGTTGCGGGCCGCGACGACCTCTCCGAGCTCGAGCTCACGCTGCAGTTCAGCGTCCATGAGGTCGAAGGCGCAGCTCTCGGACGAGAAGCAGGGTCGACCGTTGTACTCGCCCATGACCAAGGGTCGGAAGCCGTTTGGATCGCGCACCGCGACCACACACCCCTCGGCCAGGAGCAGGAGCGAATAGGAGCCGCGCACCCGGCAGAGCGCCTCCATGAGCGACTCGACCACGTCGGCGCGCGGGTTGCGGGCCATCAGGTGCAGGATCACCTCGGTGTCGCTGGTCGTCTGGAAGATGGAGCCGGTCGCCTCGAGCTCCTGGCGCAGTTCGCGCGCGTTCACCAGGTTGCCGTTGTGCACCAACGCCAACGGTCCCATCGAGGTCATCACTACGAGCGGCTGGGCGTTCGAGCGGACGCTCGAGCCGGCGGTCGAGTAGCGGGTGTGGCCGATCGCCTGGGACCCCGGTAACTCCTCGAGCTTGCTCTTGCGAAAAATGTCCGCAACCTGCCCCATGCCGCGCTCGGCGTGGAGCCGCTCGCCGTCCCAGCTGACGATTCCGGCGCTCTCCTGGCCCCGATGCTGGAGCGCATAGAGCCCGAGATAGGTCAGATTTGCCGCGTCTTCCTCGCCCGCGATTCCGAAGATTCCGCACATGGTGGGAGGGCTAGGAAGCTATCACAGCCACGAGGGTAGAATCGGCCCGAATTCGGACGCAACTGTCGCTCGATTTCGTCCTCCTTCCAAGCTATTCTCCCGCCCAAGTGATCCAGCGCATCGAGATTGCCGTCCGGCCCGACCAGCGCGACGCCCGCGGCGATCACGTCGCCGGTCAGATTCGCGACTATCTGGACATTCCGGTCAAGCGGGTTCGGGCTCGCGACGTCTACCACGTCGACGCTGAGCTGAGCGATGCGGAGGCTGAGCGGGTGGTGACCGAGTTTGCCGACCCGGTACTCCACCGAGGCGCCGTGGGCCGGGTCGACGGCGAGGAGTTCGACGTGGCGATCACCGTCGCCTTCAAGCCCGGCGTCGCCGACCCCGTGGGCAAGAGCGCTCGGGTGGCGATCGAAGACACGCTCGGACGCGAGCTGGGCGAGGGAGACGCTGTCTACACCTCGACACTCTTCCTCTTGGAGGGCGCCGACCTCGAGCAGGCGCAACGCATCGCGAGCGGCGTGTTGGCCAATCCGCTCATCCAGACGATCGAGGTGGCCGACTGGCCGAGCTTCTCCACGAGTCCGCCATCGCTCGCTATCCCAAAGGTCGTCTCCGAGGGTCGGCCGGAGGTACAGGCGATCGACCTGTCCGGGAGCGACGAGGAGCTGACGCGACAGAGTCGCGAGGGCCTCTTGGCTCTGTCACTCGCCGAGATGAAGGCGATCCGCGACCAGTTCCTGCGAGTGGGCGACGACCCTCGACGGCAGGCCCTGGGTCTCGGGCATCGCCCCACCGACGTCGAACTCGAGTGCCTCGCTCAGACCTGGAGCGAGCACTGCAAACACAAGATCTTCAACGCCACCATTCACTACCGTGAAGGCGACGGGCCGCCCGAGACGATCGACTCGCTCTTCGGACGCTACATCCGGGGCACCACCGAGGCGGTGGTTGCCAATCTGGAAGCGGCCGGCGAGCCCTCGTGGCTGGTCTCCGTCTTCCACGACAACGCCGGCGTGGTCGAGTTCGACGACCAGATCCACCTCGTCTACAAGGTCGAGACCCACAACTCCCCGTCGGCGCTCGACCCCTATGGCGGCGCCATCACCGGGATCGTCGGTGTCAACCGCGATCCGTTCGGAACGGGACGCGGTGCCGATCTGATCGAAAATGTCTGGGGCTACTGCTTCGCCTCGCCGTTTTATGACGGACCGCGCCCTTCCGGCCTGCTCCATCCCCGGCGCATTCGCGACGGTGTTCACCACGGTGTCATCGACGGCGGTAACCAGAGCGGTATCCCGTACGGCCGCGGTTGGGAGCTCTTCGACGACCGGTACCTCGGCAAGCCGCTGGTCTTTTGCGGCACGGTCGGCTCGCTGCCGGTGACCATCGACGGCAAGCCTGGGGAGCAGAAGTTCGCTGCGCCGGGGGACGTCATTGTGATGGTTGGAGGCCGTATTGGAGCCGACGGCATTCACGGCGCAACCTTCTCGTCGGCCGCGCTCGACGAGTCGTCGCCGTCGCAGGCGGTACAGATCGGCGATCCGATCACCCAGCGCATGATGTTCGACTTCCTGCTCGAAGCGCGCGACCTCGGCCTCTACAGCGCGATCACCGACAACGGCGCAGGCGGGCTCTCGTCTTCGGTCGGTGAGATGGCCGAAGGGCCCGGAGGCGCTCGTCTGGACCTGGCCCTGGCGCCGCTCAAGTACGCCGGACTGGCACCGTGGGAGATCTTCCTCTCCGAGGCCCAGGAGCGGATGACACTGGCCGTGCGACCGGAGAAGATGCCGGCGCTCCTCGAGCTGGCCGAGCGCCGCGCAGTGGAAGCCACCGCACTTGGCGAGTTCACCGCCGAGCCCTTCCTGCACGTCGTCTACGACCAACAGACGGTCGCCTATCTGCCGATGGAGTTCCTCCACGACGGCCTGCCGGAGATGGTTCTCGAGGCGCACTGGGAGCCCCCGGAGTTCGATCGACCCGAGCGAAGCGAGGTCGTCGACTGCGCTCGAACCCTCCTCGACCTGGTCGGCCGGCCCAACCTCGCGAGCGGCGAGCGTAAGGCTCGCTACTACGATCACGAGGTGAAGGGGCTCGCGGTCGTCCGGCCGTTTGTCGGCGTTCACAACGATGTCCCGGCGGAGGCGACGGTTTCGCTCGCCCGCCACGGCTCGACGCGCGGCTTTGTTCTATCGGAGGGCGTGCACCCGTTCCTGTCCGACCTCGACACGCACGCCATGGCGGCAACGGTTGTCGACGAGGCGGTCCGCCGACAGCTCTGCGCCGGGGCTCGCTTCGACCGCATCGCCGCGCTCGACAACTTCTGCTGGCCGGATCCGGTGCAGTCCGATGGCACTCCGGACGGCCCGTACAAGTTGGCCCAGCTGGTGCGTGCCTGCCAAGGTCTCGCCGAGAGTTGCATCGCCTACGGCATCCCGCTGATCTCGGGCAAAGATTCGATGAAGAACGAGTCGACGCTTGGAGGCGTGAAGATCTGCGTGCCTCCGACCCTGCTGCTCTCGGCCATCGGGCAGATCGACGACGTCCGTCAGGCGATCACACTCGACTGGAAGCGGCCGGGCGACGTCCTGTTCCTGCTCGGCAAAACGCGCGACGAGTTGGGCGCGAGCGAGTACTACCGCTATCTCGGGGAGCGAGACGAGAGGGTCGCAGAGCTCGGCGGTCCGGCGCCCTACGTCGGCGGAGCCGCGCCGACCGTGGACACGGAACGTTTCGGGCGCACCTACGCCGCCTATTCGGAGGCGGCTGCGGCCGGCGAAGTTCGTGCGGCCGCCACGCCCACGCGAGGGGGACTCGCCGTGGCTCTGGCTCGCTCGGGCATGGCCGGACGACTCGGTTGCGAGCTGGATCTCGACGCCTGCCCCGGTGCCGCCGATCTCGACAGCGACGTTGCGCTCTTCTCGGAATCGAACGGTCGCCTCTTGGTGAGCGTCGCCGAGGAGAACGCCGAGGCGTTCGCCCGACGCTTCACCGGCCTCGACTACGGCCGCGTCGGCCGCGTGATCGAGGAGCCCGTCCTGCGAGTCCGGCGCCCAGAAGAGACGAGCCTCGAGATCGACGTCGAAGCGCTCCGCAAACGGTTCCAAGGAGGGCTCGCCGATGCCTGACGCCGCCGCGCGCGCCGA
Organism: Candidatus Multivoradales bacterium; assembly: GCA_965212505.1. Taxonomy (GTDB): domain Bacteria; phylum Acidobacteriota; class Thermoanaerobaculia; order Multivoradales; family JAHEKO01; genus JAHEKO01. Next base: position 344,677 of record OZ243123.1, on the reverse strand, counting down.
GGTGCGAGTGCTCGTCCTCAAGGGGCTCGGACTGAACTGCGAGGTGGAGACGGCGGCCGCGTTCCGCGCCGTCGGCGCGCAGGTAGAGCTGGTTCACCTGCTCGACCTCCTCGACGGCCGGAGTCGATTGACCGACTTCTCGATCGTCGCCTTCCCCGGCGGCTTCGCCTTCGGCGACCACCTGGGGGCCGGCTTCGTCTTCGCCAACAAAATTCGCTGGCGGCTCTACGATCAGTTCGTCCGCTTCGTCGAAGACGGCGGGCTGGTTCTCGGCATCTGCAACGGCTTTCAGACGATGGTTCGACTCGGCATGCTGCCGGGCTTCGACGGCGACTACCGAACGCCTCGGGCGACGCTGGCACCGAACGAGCGCCTCGGCTACTGGGACACCTGGGTGCGACTCGAAGCCAACCCCGCATCACCCTGCGTCTGGACCCGCGGCATCGACAAGATGTACCTGCCGAGTCGTCACGGCGAGGGCCGATTCCTGACCGCGGACGACGAGGTGCGCGACCGGCTCGAGCGCGAACAGCTGATTGCCGTCCGCTACGTCGATGAAACGGGCGGGCCCACGGAAGCGTGGCCGGACAACCCGAACGGTTCTCCCGGCGGCATCGCCGGCGTCTGCGACCCGACGGGCCGCATCTTCGGGCTGATGCCTCATCCCGACGCCTACCTCTACCCCTTTCAGCACCCCCAAGCGTTCCGCGGCGAGGGTCCGGAGGAACAGGGCGAAGGGCTCGCCGTCTTTCGGAACGGCGTCGACACCGTCGCCGGCCTCGATTGAGCGCCGGCTAGGGTCGATCGAGCGGAAAGAAGGCCAGCGTCAGTCGATAGCGGCGCTCTTCGCTCTCTGCCTCATCTTCGTCCGGCGCGGCCGTCGCGCGAATCAACGTCTCGAGCGCGTCTCTGAGCTTTTCCATCTCAGACTCCGAAGCGTGGATCTCGATGAAGCTGATCAGCCCCGAGCTCTCGATCTCTCCGGCGGACTCCGAGCCGATCAGCTGAGCCAACTCGTCACGCGTCCGGTCGAGCACCGACCCGATCATGTCGGGTAGAGGTGACGGCGAGGACTTGGACACGGGCGTCGAGAAGAGGCCGGCGTCCACGGTGAACGACCGGGCGATCGCTCGGTAGTACTTCTCCAACGTGCCGCGGTTCTGTCGCGTTCGCACGAGGCGAACGAGCTCCGCCTTCTCGAGCGCCTCGACGTGGTGGTAGAGCTTCGTCGGCTTTTCGCCCAGCTCTTCAGCCACCTGTTTGGTGGTCATCTCGCCTTTCGCCAGCAGCTCCAGAATTCGGACTCGCAGGGGATCGGCAAGCAGCTTGATCTGCGCTAGATCAGAGAGGACCTGCGCCTGTGCCGGCTCGAAAGGGGTTCCCTCGCTCATCGCTCGGAGTTTACTGTTGATTTGACCCTTTCGATTATTCATCTATACTTGAATAATGGGCACAAAAAGAACAAAGCCTCCCGAGGGCGACACCCTTCGCCCATTCTTCCTGATCTGGGGAGGCCAGGCACTGTCTCTCCTCGGCTCGCAGGCGGTTCAGTTTGCGCTGATCTGGTGGTTGACGGTCGAAACCGGCTCCGCGGTCGTGCTGGCCTCTTCCACTCTCGTCGCTCTGCTGCCGCGGGCGATCGCTGGAGCGCTCATCGGAACACTCGTCGATCGCTGGAGCCGACGTTGGGTCATGGTCGTCTCCGACGGCGCGCTCGGTGTTGCCGCTGCGGTGCTGGCAATGCTCTTCCTCAGCGGCACCGCCGAGCCGTGGCACGTCCTCGTGCTCTTGGCGCTCCGAGGCGTCGGCTCGGCTTTCCACGAGGCCGCAATGCTCGCTTCGACAACTCTTCTGGTACCCGAGAGCGCACTGACCCGGATCCAGGGCCTGAACCAAGCCCTTCAGGGGCTCATGTTGATCGTGGCGCCTCCGCTCGGCGCCGCGATGACCGCCTCGCTCTCGATGGCAGCTGTTCTGGCCGTCGACGTCGTGACGGCCCTGATCGCGATCGCGCCACTGCTTTTCCTCCACGTGCCACAGCCCGAAGCCGTCGCGAGCGACGGCGAGACGTCGGTCTGGAGAGAGACTGTCGAGGGCTTCCGCTACCTCTTGTCGCGCCAGGGACACCTCCCGCTCCTGACCCTCGCCGCCCTGGTCAACCTCTTTCTCACTCCCGCCTTCTCGCTCCTTCCGCTGCTCCTCCACCAGCAGGGGGCCGGAGTCGCCCAACTCGGATGGACGAGCGCCGCGATGGGTGTCGGCCTGCTGGTGGGCGGCATCGCGTTGGGCGTCTGGGGCGGCTTCGAGCGCCGGATCGTGACCACGCTCAGCGGACTCGCTGCCATGGGCGTGTTCGTCCTCACGGTTGTCCTCGTGCCGGCCGATTCACTCGGGCTCCCACTGGTGCTCCTCCTGATCGGCGCTACGTCGACGCTGGTCAACGGCCCGATTCAGGCGATTCTCCAGGCGACCATTCCGCCGGAGCTCCAGGGGCGCGTCTTCGCCCTCTATGGAAGCCTGGCCACCATCGCCGCACCAGCCGGCCTCCTTATCGCCGGCCCGGTCGCCGAGGTGCTTGGTGTCGAGGGCTGGTTCGTGGCGGGCGGCGCTGTCGCCCTCTTGAGCGCGGTTGCCGGATTCGGCCTGCCGGCGCTGATGACCCTCGAGAGCGAGCCCGCCGAGCTAGCGACCTGACATCGGAACCGAGAGCACCTCGTCCGTGTCCACGCTCTCGAAATCCGCAACCGAGACGTCCACCGGAAGCCACTGCGTCGGCTCGGCCTGCGAGCTGACGCAGAGTCGAGCCCCGGAGCCCTCGTTCGCCAACATGTTCGAGACCGCATCCACCGCCAGCGCCGGTAGGTTGTTGATCTCCGACAGGTGGTAGAGGACGATCCACTGCAGCCGCTCGGTGAGGAGCTCCCGAATCCCCTCTGCGGCGTCGGCGTTCGACAGGTGGCCGAAGCGACTCGCCACCCTCTCCTTCAGATGCCACGGGTAGGGGCCGTCGCGAAGCATCTTGAGGTCGTGGTTAGTCTCGAGCACGAGCACGTCGAGATCCCGTAGTCGACCCCAGGCGAGACGGCTGCAGGTTCCGATGTCGCTGACGACTCCGACTCGACGCCCGCAGGGATCTTCGACCACGTAGCCCACCGGTTCGAGCGCGTCGTGGGGAATCTTGAACGGCACGATGCGGAAGGTGCCCGCCACCTCGGGCTTCCCCGAGCGGATGACAACCTTCTCGTGCAGTCGCTTGCCGAGGTTGACGCCTGCGTAGGTCCCCTTGGTCGCAAACACCGGCACCTCGTGGCGTCTCGAAAAGACCCCGGCGCCACGTGAGTGATCGCCGTGCTCGTGGGTCAGGAGAATCCCGTCGAAGCCGCTGGCGTCGATCCCGACCAGGTCGAGTCGCCGTTCGAGCTCTCGGCACGAGAAGCCCGCGTCGACCAGCAGGCGGCGCGAGCCTGACTCGATCACAACCGCGTTTCCCGAACTGCCGGACCCGAGGACCACAACTCGCATCTCCGGATACCCGAGGCCAAGTGCCATCTGCATAGAGATGGAGTATAGCCGTGAGGCCGACCGAAGAGCGGCCTAGAACTCGTAGGTGCGGCCCTGCTCCAGGAACCGGATCCGCGGGTCGCCGAGAGCCAAGATTTCTTGCTGAATCCTCTGAATGCAAGGCGGCTTCATGTGGTGAATGAGAACCGGGACCTCGCGCTCGAGTTTGGCCAGCTCGGACGCCAGGCTGGACGGCGTCAGATGGAGCGAGAGGTCGGCGATCTCTTGCATCGAGTTGTCGAAACTCGTCTCGATGCAAACCGCCTTGAGATTCGGCGTATTGTTCGCGATCTCCCAGAGTCGGAAGGTCGGCCCCGTATCGCTCGACCAGAGCACCGCCGCGTCGTCTTGTTCGATCAGATAGCCGAAGGTCGGCACCCGATGTTCCACCGAGATCGGCGTAAACCGCACCCCATTGAGCACCACCGGGTCCTCTTCGCTCAGCTCCTCGAAGCGCACCACCGGCAGGAGGTTGTTGGGCAGACGCGTGAAGTCGGGCCACGCGTCGTTGTTCAGGAGGTACTTCCGAATCGCGTAGGTCGTCGCTTCCGAGGCATGCAACACGATCTCTTGCGGGCCGCGTCCGTAGACATTCTCGATGAAGAACGGCAACGAGCTCGTGTGGTCCATATGCGAATGGGACAACACGATCGTGTCCACGTGCCGCTGCCGCTCGAGAGGCAGCGCCTGCGCAAGCGAGCCCACATCGAGCGAGATTCGCTCGTTGATCACCAGGCAGGTAGTCCGACAGACGTCACTCTGCCCGCCATACGCCCCGAGTACCTCGATTCGCACGCCCAGAGATTACCCGACGTCCCAAATCGACCGAAGTGAAACCAGGCACACGGGCTTCTGTTGGCTCTCGGCGGCCTGGTCTACCCTGACGAGAGGCCGGTCGACCAGGTGACCGAAGCGCGAAAGCGAGGCAACACTGTCCCGATCGGCCTCCCTGCTTCTGGGTTGGGGGGCCGCAGAGTGCCTCAGATCGTCGTACCGCAGTGAGGAGGCGAGGAGGCGTACATGTGTACGCCGCAGGAGCCGAGTCACGAGGACACGGCGAGATGAGGTGCTATGCGGCTCCCCAACCCAGGATCAGAATCTGGGGCCGAACCAGAAGCTACTCTCGTACCCGCTGAGCGTCCGATCGAAGTTCCAGCGCTTCGCAAAGTCCAGGTTCCACGGCAGGCCGAACAGTCGGAACGACAGTCCGAAGCCGAACGACGCGAGGCCGTCTTCGAGGGCATCGTTGTCGCTGTCGTAGAACCGGAAGCTCTGGACGTCGTCGACCCAGGCGCCCGCAACGTCGACAAACGCGACGCCCCGAATCTGCTGGAAGCCGAGAATCGGCGTAGCCAGAAGATCGATGAATGGGAAGCGGAACTCCAGGTTCGAGTAGAAGCCCTGGTCACCGACGATCGAGCGGAAGTCGAAACCGCGCACGGTATCGAGCCCGCCGAAGTAGACCGGGTTCGGGAAGTTGCCCTCCTGGGCGCGCCCCCACACTCGCCAGGCGAAGTTCGAACGGCGGGTGACCGGCACGTACTGGCGGAAATCGACTTCGACGCCGGCGGTGAGCGTAGAGTCGTCCCCCGTGTCGTCGATGTCCGGAGCGTAGTCTGCGCTGATCCGCCAGCGGCGACCGGTGACGTAGCCGTGGGAGGCGGCGATCGCCTTGTCGCCGATGAGCGACGCTCGAATGTACGGGAAGTCGTCCTCGCGAGGCTCGATCAGCTGAATGAAATCGCCGGTCTCTGGATCGACGACGGGGAAGCCCTCGGTGTCGAACAGGAAGCTCTGGAAGTCGAGCTCACGTTGCATGTATCCGACGGTGAACTCGGCGCGATGACCCGGCGTGAAGGGATAGATCAGGCTCCCCTCGAGACCGGTGAAGGTCGCCGCCGCATTCCCGCGTCGCAGTCGACCGGTCGACTGATCGCGACCGATGAAGAAGTTCCGATTGTCGAACAGGTGGAGCGACCACTGAAGCCGGTTCCGCAGATCGACGTAGAAGAAGTTGAAGTTCTGGAAGCTCTCGATCGACTGGAACTGCCCGATGATGCGTCGATCTCCCAGGAAGTCCGAGAAGCTGACCGAGCCGATACCCACAAACGTCTGATCGTCCGAGACGCCGACCGCGCCGCCCAGGTTCTCGAGGAAGAACTTGAACCCGCCGTACTTGCCGACGTTGTCGTCGTCGATCGAGACCTCGATCGACGGCTGATAGCGGGGCAACTCATCCGTGGACAAGGCGGCGACCGCGACGTCCTCCGGGTTCTCGAGCACTGTCGGCTCGGTCACCGGGTCCTCGACGTCGAGGAGGTAGAGATCGAAGCGACCCTTCCAGAAGCCGGTGTAGACCAGACGCTCACCACCGTTCGGGTTGGGCAGCACCGTCGGCTGGTAGCAGCCGGTCAGCGAGTTCGTGTGCTGACGAACCGCGCCGCTCTCGACATCCAGACTGAAGATGTTGTTGGCGCCCGTGCGGTCGGAGGTGTAGTAGATCCGCTGGCTGTCGGCCGAATAGACAGGATCGTTCTCGTTGGTCTCACCGGTGGTGAGTGGATACCGTTGCCCCGGTGTTTCGAGATCGATTCGAAAGAGCTTGGCGAAGCCGCCGACAACGGAGACCAGCGCGAGCGACTTGCCGTCAGGCGAGTACGAGGGGGCGCCGTCGAAGATGTCGTCGTTGGTGAGCATGGTGATCTCGTCTGTGTCGAGATCGATCTCGAAGATGTCGAACTGCCCTTCGCGGTTGCCGGAAAAGGCGACCTTGCGACCGTCCGCACTGAACGTCGGGGCGAGCTGCTGCTCGATGTCCATGTCGATACCGCGCAGAATCTTGCCCTTGAGCACGTCGGCCAGAATGAGAGCTCGTCCACCTTCGCGCCGCCCGAAGAAGGCCACCTGGTTGCCGTCCGGCGAGAAGGCGATGTCACGCCCCATCTCCCGGCCCAGCGTCAGCTCCTGGGCGACGAAGTACTCGAAGTCGCGGTTGTAGCCCTTCGTCAGGTTGCGCAGCTCGATTCGCTGTTGGGCGTCGAACAGCATGACGTCGATCTGGCCCTTCTGGGTGCTGAATGCAGCCAGCAGGTCACCGGAGGGTGAGGCCGCGGGCGAGCTTCGGAACGGAGCGCCCTGGCCGGGGCCACCCGCTCGGAACGGCCGCCCGAAGTCCGCCGGCTCACCGGTCTCGATCAACTCAGGCAGATACTGCTTCCTGAGCCAGCGGCGGTATTCGGAGTCGAACTCCTCGGCATCGAGGCCAAAGGACTTCTGAACCGATCGACCGACTCGCCCGCCGAGGGTATTGCGGGTCTCGATCATGAAGTCGCGCACGCCCTCTTCGCCCCACCTCTCTTCGATGAACGAGAAGACAGAGTGACCGAAACGGTAGGCGAAGAAGCCTCCGAAGTTCTGCGTGACCGACGGCAGACGATCGTTGACCACGGCGTCGCGCAGGTACATCTTGTCGCGCGCGGTTTCATCCTGCGCAAAGTAGCTCGCCATCCCCTCCATGAACCACAGCGGCGGTGATGCGGCCACGCCTCGGCCGAGGTTGCCGCCGAAGAGGATGTGGTACTGGAAGATGTGGGTGAGCTCGTGGAGCATCAGCGCCATGAGCCGCGGCCCGGGGAGGTCGACGGGCATGACCATCCGGTTGCGGACCGGCGTTGCGAACGCTCCCGTCCCCTCGGGGATGAAGTTCAGGATGACATTGGTCTGCTCGAACGCCGAGTGCGTGTCGTAGAAGATCAGATTGATCGGTTCCTGGATCTGGTAGTCCAGCTTCTGCGACAGCTGGTCATACGCGCTCTCGGCGTAGGAAACGATCTTCTGGAGGAGATCGGCCTCCGACTCGTAGTAGTAAACGTTGAAGTGGGTCGAGTGGTAGATCTCCCACTGGAAGTCGTCGTAGCGGACCTTGTTGCGTCCGAACGACTCCCCATACTGAGCCTCGGCGAGCGGCACCAGCGCCACTCCCAGAATCAACGCGAGCACAAGGGTCTTGACCAGAGTCACTTGTCGCTTCAACGCGACCTCCCTTTTCTTCTTCACCTGACCTTCTGGCTGCACGGTAGCGTGTCGATGCGAAGGTCGGGTTCGGTTCAGTTGGTGAACAACAGCCGGCTGGTCTCTACCAGCCTCTGGGTGAAGACACCGGAAATACGATCCTCGAGCGAGTAGAGATTCTCGAACATGCCGGTCAGCGGATCGACACTCTCCCCCTCGAATCGCTTGAAGTCCTTGAAGTTGTCCGAGTACAGGCGCTCGCCGCTACGGCCGTCGAACACCTCCATGACGATGTCGTACTCGAAGCCGGTCTGCTCGACCAGGACCTGCCGGTAGTAGGTCCGGCCGTCGAACGGCGAGACGTACTCCTCGGTTCGGTATCCGCTTCGGTCCTGAATGTCGAAATCGAGACTGCCGCTCAAGATGAGATCGGCATTGGTCCGCTCACCGAGGTAGCGCCAGAACTCGTCGTTCGCGGCGAGATCCTGAAGATCGTAAGTCGGGTAGTCGACCGGACCGGGCTCGAGCACCTTGAGGTGCGTCTTGCGCTTGAGCAGTCGGGTCAGGTAGCCCTCGAACTCGTCCTCGACGTCGACGCCGCCGGCGTCGATCGACTCCTCTTCCTGCGTCACAACCAGGAACGGCGCGACGGTGATCGACTTCTTGTCGGCGAGGTCCAGTCGAGCCCGAACCGGCAGACGAAGCCGAACCTCGACCGACGAGGCCAGCGCCGGGGCGACCCAGGCCAGAGCGAACGAGAACAGGACCAGCGTCGCGGCGAGGGGACGCGACGACCGGACAGGGTGACGAGACGTGGCGTGGGCCGGGCTGTGGGGGGCGGCTTTTCCGGTCATCTTGGTTTTGTTCTTCCCGTCTGGTTGGGAGCGTTGGTGCAAGGGCTATGCCCGCCCCGACTCGCTCGTGTCGTCTTCCGCCGCGGTCTCTTGCGACTCAGCGGCCTCCTCTTCGCCCTCGGGCTTGAAGCCCTGGTAGAACTCTACGAAGCGCGAGTAGTTCTTCTTGAGATCACGACTACTGGGCGAGGCGCGGAGCGCCTTCTGGTAATACTCGAGCGCTTCTTCGAACTGCCCGACCGCCTCGTAGGCGACGGCCAAGTTGTTGAGGGTCTTGGCGTTGTTCGGATCGAGTCGATCAGCCTGGCGGAAGCGGAAAAGCGCCTCACTCCACAGACCGCGACGCGCCATCTGCACGCCGAACTGCATCTGCTCTCCCGCGCTCGGTGGCTTTGCGGCGGGGGCCGCCAGCGGCGCGAGGAGCGCGAGGGTGAGGACGAGAATCGGAGTACGCGAATTGCGTTTCAGAAGTCCCATAACGGCTGCCCGCCGCCTCCTGGTCGGCGCGTGATCGAAGGGAAGAGCCTCCCTGTGAGTATATACGAGGGGATTTGCGGTCGGATTCCTTCGAACGGGCTCCGAGGCCGTCCTTTCGAAGGGTCGGGCACCGTCCTCACGCACACCCCAGGGTGAGAAGTCGAGTGGGTTGGAGTTTGGCATCTCGGCTCGGTGGAGCAAGTCTCGGACCAGGCCCGCACGGAGAGGGCGCGCGCAAGAGCGGGGTCTCGGTTTCCGTCCTCGACGAGCGTGAGAGACCTTCTCATCGCACTCAACGCCACGCGAGACGTCGATCGTGCGGCACTCTGCCGCCTCGGTGGTGCGGGCGACTGGCTCGAGAGGCGCGGTCGCGGTCGCCCGATCCTGGGCAAGGGCCGACTTCCCCCGCGTGGGCTCGGAGTCGTCCGGCGTCGTCTGGAGCGCGCCGAGGAACTCGCAGCAGAGGAGACCCGCCTCGCGATCGACATCGGTGCCGACCTCGTCACGCGGGCGGACGCGGCGTACCCCGAAGCGCTCCTGCAACTCACTGAGCCGCCGCCGGTTCTCTACGCCTTCGGGAGCTTGCCTCGGCGCCCCGGCGTCGCCATCGTCGGCTCTCGAGATAGCGACGCCTACGGCCTCGAGACCGCGGAGAGCTTCGCCGCCTACCTCGCGGAGACCGGCATGGTGGTCGTCTCGGGCATGGCTCGGGGGGTCGACAGCGCGGCCCACCGCGGAGCGCTCTCGATCGGCGCGACCGTTGCCGTCCTCGGCTGTGCGCTCGATATCGACTACCCCCGCGGCAGCCGGCAGCTGGTTCGACGCATCGCAGAATCGGGCGCGGTGATCAGCGAGTTCCCCATCGGCACACCACCCCACAAGCAGAACTTCCCGATGCGCAATCGCATCATTGCCGCCCTCGGGCTGGGTACGTTGGTCGTGCGCGCCGCCGCCCGCTCCGGGTCTCTCATCACGGCGCGCCTGGCGCTCGAACTGGGTCGCGACGTCTACGCCCTCCCCGGCAACGTCTTCGACCCACGCTCGATCGGACCGAACACGCTCATCCGCGACGGCGCTCTGCCGGTGCAGCACCCCCGCGAGATCGTCGAGAGTCTGCCGCGCGCGATCCGCGACCAGCTGCTTGAGCCAGAGCCGGGCAAAACCACCGTTCGCTCACCCGAGGAACCCCGACTGCGGAGGGCGTACGAAGCGATACCGGAAACGGACGGCATCTCCCCAGAGGAGCTTTCGCAAGCGCTCGGCACACGAACCGCTGCCGTACTCGCCATCCTCACCGAGCTCGAGATCGGAGGGTGGGTCCATCGTGAGTCGGGACCCCGCTTCCGACGCTGCTGAGCCGAGGGTGGCCTAGAATCACAGATCGACTCCACCTGACTAAGGAGCACTCCATGGAAGAACTGCCGGGAAACGAACCCGTGCGCGTGCGCCGATGGCCCAGCGAGCTTCCGCTTCGGGCGCTGGTGATTCTGGCGGCGCTCGCCGTTTGGGCACTCCTCGCCTTCTCGATCGTCGGCTTTGTCTACGCGCTGATCCTTGCAGCCTTCTTCTTCGTGGCGCACGTGCTCCTCATCACTCGACCCTTTCGACGGGCTGCGCTACGGCTACACCTCGACCGAGAGCGGCTTCGAACTCCTGAGCAGCGGCCCGGACGCCGAGACCGCAACCGACGACGACATCACACTCGCGGTCGATATCCCCTAGCCCCCGCTGGAAACTAGAGCCAGCCCTCGCGAGGCGCTGTCGCCGGCGTCTGTCGAAGCTCGTTCAGCAGGAGGACCGTCTCGCGATCATGCCCCGGAACTCGGCTGAGCTGTTCGGCGGCACCTCTGAGCGTCGAGAGAGCCACCTCGCGCGCCTCGACCCACTCCGCCGACTCAGGGCCCGACCTGCCTGCCAAGAGCGCGATCGCCTCAGCGTAGTCACTACCCAGCTGCTGAACGCTCGCGCCCAGCGGCGGCACTCGAGTCGCGGTCACGCCTCCATCGGAAGGGACAAACGTTCGCTCCTCGCCGAAACGCACACCAAGCCAGAACGTGCCGACGAGCATCGCGACCGCGGCGGCCCACCGCAGGAGCCTTCCCGAGGTAGCTGCGCGCCGGCTCGAACCGAGGAGACCGGCCCCGTGCAGCTCCGAGCGCACACGCTCGAGCAACTCCGGTGGCGGCGCCACCTCGCGGGGCAGCTCCTTCAGTAGCTCTACAGCATCTCGAGTCTCGTGCTTCTCACGGTCGGTCATCAGTCTCTCCTTGCTCTCCGGCCGTTAACAGTTCGCGCAGCCTCTGACGGGCACGGTGGAGTCGGCTCTTCGAAGTTCCGGTAGCGATGTCCAGCAGTTCGGCGATCTGTCGATGGGTATACCCCTCGACGTCATGAAGGAGAGCGACAAAGCGCCAGTTGTCTGGGAGCGAGGCCAGCGCACGCTCCACGTCGAGTCGTCGTTCGGACGGCTCCCCAAATCGATGTGATGGGAGCGCCTCCGGTCGGTCGAGCGAGGCCTGCCTACGGCGCAGCTGTTCGCGCCCCACGTTGAGCGCGATGCCGTGCAGCCATGTGCGAAGGCTCGACCTCCACCGGAAGTGATCGACCTTCTTCATCGCCCGAACCCAGGCCTCCTGAACAACATCCTCGGCGTCCGCGCGCACACCTCCGGTCACCCGAAGCGCAAACTGCAGGAGGGCGGGTGTGTGTCGGTCGTACAAGGTCTCGAACGCGACCTCGTCGCCTCGATCGAGGACCAAGTCGATCAGTACGCGGTCCTTCTCGGTGACTCCGCTCGCCTTCAGCATCAGGGCTGCTCACGAGCCACCAGTTGCACTTCGACCTCCTGGCCCGCCCGATCGAGCACGAGACGAACCGTCTCACCTGGCGCGACACCAGAGAATCGCTGCGCCCCCTCGGGGGTATCGAGCCTCCAGCCATCGAGGCTCCGGAGACGGTCTCCGACTTGCACGTCGGCGGCCGATGCCGGTGAGCCCTCGGCGACCTCCACGACGACCGGCGGCGACTCGAAGTGCCAGGCCCACCGCCCGCCGACAACCCGGAGCTCACACTGGTCACAACGGAATCGGACTCCCAACATACCCTTCGGACCCTCCGGCACGGACCCCGCATCAGCCTCCTGCGGCACCAACTCGGGACACTCCAGCTTCGGCTCGATCTGGAGCGAAACCTCGTTTCCGTCCCGCTGTACGACGACCTCGACCGGACTCTGCTCGGGATAGCGGAACCTTCGACTCCCCGCCGGGGAGGTGATCAGGCGCCCCTCGACAGAGACGAAAATGTCTCCCACGAAGAGCCTCCGAGCTGCGGGACCCGACGGGTCGACGCGCTTGACAACCGGGCGCGACAGAAAGTGAATCCACCGTGTGCCATCGGGGTCGGTCTCGAACTCTCCGCTGACAAAGCGATAGTTGATTCCGTAGTCGGCTTCTGGCCGCTCGCACTCGGGGGCGGCCAATGCACCCTGGGTCAGCGTCGCCGCAGCCAAGAAAAACGCAACCGACAGGATCTTCGAGCGTTTCGTCATCATCGAAGGACCTCCATTTTCCAACCCTCCAGCTGTCGAGTGAGCGAGTCGACGTCGCCGGCCACGACCCACACAAACTCATCCGAGGGGAGCAACTTGGCCACGACCGTATCCAGATCGCCCGCCGACAGCTCTTGGATCAGCGCTTCGCGGCGCGCGTAGGCGTCCACCGGCTGAGCCCTCTCGATGGACTCGGCGAGGAAGTCACTCACGTCGGAGAGACGTTCCCATCGCCCGGCCGCTGCGAGCCTTTCGCTCCGCCGAACCCAACTCAACTCCTCCGACCGAATCGGTCGACGGCCGTCGAGCAGGCTCAACTGGCGACGGATCTCGGTCATCGACTCTCCCGTCTTGGCCGGGTCGACGGCGGCGACCACGAGAAAGAGCGCTCGATCGCCGACGTCCAGAATCGACGACCGAACTCCGTAGCTCCACCCCTTCTCCTCTCTCAGGACCTGATTCAGGCGGGAGTTGTACCCGCCACCGAGGACCCCGTTTGCCACCTCGAAGGCGGTTCGCTCACGCTCATCAGCAAAGTTCAGCGCCTGGCCGGCAACTACGACGGTCTGCTGTAGACCCGGAAAATCCAAGAGATAGATACCTGGCGCGGCCTTGGACTCCGGTTCTGTCTCTGGTTCCAGGGCTCTGTCCCACGACCGTTCGCCCGAAACGCCCCAACTGCCCAGGTGGTGTTCCAGGAGCGCTTTCGCAGCCTCGAGATCGAGGTCGCCGACAACCACCATCTTCGCTGCACTTGGAAGGACCGACCTCCTGTGAAAGTCGCTCAGATCCTCGACCTCTATCCTGCCCAGCGAACTCTCGGTCGCGTTCGACATCCATCGAAGGTGAGGCAGGCGCCCCCCCAGCGGCACGGCATACGGGTCGACTCGACCGAGGAGGAGCTCGGGCAGTACCGCCGCTGCCGCCGCCTCGGCCGAGGACGCTCGTACGGTGCGCTCTGAAGCGAAGGCGATCTTGCGCCGCTCGAGCTTGGCCTTCTCGAAGCCGGGGCGCTCCAGCATCTCCGCGAGAATCTCGACTGAGGCTCTGAGCCCGTCGCTCATTGCCGAGAGCTCCAGACCCGACACGTCGAGTCCACATCTTGGGCGCACTCGGGTCCCCAAGACCGCCAGATCCGAGGCGAGAAGATCGGCCGACCGCTCGGCGGTACCTTCGCTCATGAGAGCCCACGCGAGGTCGCATAGACCTTGCAAGCCGCGCGGGTCCGAAGCCTTGCCTACCGGCACCAATAGGCGCAGATGTACCTTCGGTACGCCGCGTCGTTCGACGAGTACGAGTTCGAGCCCGTTCGAGAGAAAAGCGGTCTGGGGCGTGGGCGGGCTCGACGCCACAGACTCGTCCAGCGACGGGAGCTGGTTGACCGACGCCACCGCGTCCATCCGGCCCAGTCCCTTGAAGGGCTCGATCTCGAGCACAAAGATTCCCTCGCCAAGCCAGCCCCTCCCCGCCGCCCGCACCTCATCCTCTTGAGCCTCGAGCACCCATCTCTGCAGGTCGACATGGCGAGCGGCCTCGCCCAGGAAGGTCTGACTTCTCGCGAGCAGCAACCCCTTCCCAAACACACTCTCCGACAGATCAACCACCTCTCGGTGTAGCCTCGCCTTCGCTGAGCCGAGCTCTCTGGGGGCGAACGAGTCCCCGACGAGCCGGTCGATCTCCTCACGGACCATCTCCTCCACGACACCGAACCCGAGATCGCTGGGGAAGGTGACGGACACCCCGAAGTACTGACCCACCTCGTTGTCCTGCACGTAGACCGTCGAGCGAGCCTCGACATCGAGGAGTCGAGCCGCCAGCCTCGGGTCCAGGATCTCGCCAAAGAGTCTGAGGAGACCCGCCTCGCGGGCCCCAAAAGCGGGCGCGTTCCACATCAAGTAGAGCCGCCGATAGTCGACTCGTTCTTCCATCCGCACCCTCCGTCGAGATGACCGGGGCGCGGGCCACTCCTCCACTCGTGTCAGCGGCTCACCGGGTGGAATGGCACCAAAGTAGCGCTCCACCTTCGTCCGCGCCTCGACGTCGTCGATATCTCCGGCCAGGACCAGAACGGCATTCGAGGGGGTGTAGTACTTGTGGAACCAGTCGCGCGCCTCCCCGAGCGTGGCGGCTTCGAGGTCGCTCAAGGGACCGTGGGTCGCCTGATATGGGTGGCCAACGGGATACCCCCTGCCCCAAATCTGGCCACCGCGCTCCCCCATGGGGCGGCTCCGGTTGGCCCGCACCTCGTTGATGACCGTTCGGCGTTGCTCGTCGAGCTTCTCCTGGGTCAGCGCACCGAGAAGATTTGCCATCCGATCGGCCTCGAGCCAGAGGGCCGCGTCGAGCGCCCCGGTGGGAACGACCTGGTGATAGTGGGTTCGGTCTCTCCCCGACACGCCGTTGACGTGGGTCGCCCCGAACCCTTGAAGGGTCGCGATGAAATCGAGGTCGTGGTTCTCGCTCCCCTGAAAGAGCAGATGCTCGAAGAGGTGCGAGAAGCCCGATCGGCCCGCGATCTCGTCCTTTGCGCCCACGTGGTAGCTGACATGAACCGCGACCAGCGGCGCTTTCCGGTCCTCGTGCACAACCAAGGTCAACCCGTTGTCGAGCACAAACGTCGACGAGGGGATCGCGACCGGGCGCAACGGGGGCATCACGGGTTGCTCAGCCCACGAATCCAGGGCGACTAGGCCGGCGACCAGCAGAATTTTCAGAACGGTTCCTCTTTGTCGCTCAGGCGCACACTTCATCATCGGTTCTCCTTGTGAACACCCCTGAGTGGGATCTCCCACCCAAAGGGTTCCGAGGACTTTCGAAATCGACGGCAGGCGTCGCCCCTGGTCCGAGAGCGGTTGAAAGCGCCGCGGGGCGGTCTCCGTCTTGTGCTATGTTCCGCGCCTTCGGGAATGCAGCAGGCGGCGGAGCTGTTCAGAAGCACCCGGAAGGAGCACCATGGCGAAGGATCTAATTATCGTAGAGAGTCCGACCAAGACGCGGACGCTCAAGAAATTCCTCGGCAAGAACTACACGGTCGAAGCGTCCGTCGGGCACATTCGAGATCTAGAGAAGAAAGATCTCGGCCTCGGCGAGAACTTCGAACCCCGCTACCGCATCCTGCCCGAGAAGCAGGACGTGGTGAAGAAGCTGCGCACCGCGGCGAAGAAAGCGGGCACCGTCTACCTAGCGCCTGATCCCGATCGGGAGGGCGAGGCGATCGCGTGGCACATCGCGCAGATTCTCGACAAAGACGAAGAGTCGATCCGCCGAGTCACCTTTAACGAGATCACCAAGTCGGCGGTCGAGCGTGCGCTCGAGACGCCCGGCGCCATCGACTTCCGCAAGGTCGAGGCGCAGCAGGCTCGACGGGTTCTCGACCGGCTGATGGGCTTCAAGCTTTCGCCTCTCCTTTGGGAGAAGGTGAAGCGCGGCCTCTCCGCGGGCCGGGTGCAGTCGGTTGCGCTCAAGATGATCTGCGACCGCGAGGCGGAGATCGAAGCGTTCGATCCGGTCGAGTACTGGCTGATCGGCAGCGACCTCAAGAGCGGTAGCGACGAGTCGCTCGTCTTCCACGCCAAGCTCCATCAGATCGACGGCAAGAAGGCCGAGGTCG
Organism: Candidatus Multivoradales bacterium; assembly: GCA_965212505.1. Lineage (GTDB taxonomy): Bacteria > Acidobacteriota > Thermoanaerobaculia > Multivoradales > JAHEKO01 > JAHEKO01. The sequence continues at coordinate 328,617 of OZ243123.1, read as the reverse complement.
GCAACGGCGAAACCGCAGCCGAGGTCGTGGCCGCGCTCGAGAGCGGGACCTACACGGTCGACAAGATCGAGAAGAAAGAGTCGAAACAGCGCCCGGCTCCGCCGTTCATCACCAGCCGAATGCAGCAGGAGGCGTCACGCCGCTTCGGCTACTCGGTCAAGCGGACCATGTCGCTCGCGCAGCGTCTCTACGAAGGTCGTGAGATCGGTGATCGAGGCGCCGTCGGTCTCATTACCTATATGAGAACCGACTCGACGCGAGTCGCCGAGGAGGCGATCTCCGGCGTCCGGGCGCTCATCGAAGAGACCTACGGCAAGGACAAGCTGCCCGCCAAGCCCAACGTCTACAAGTCGAAGAAGGGCGCTCAGGACGCGCATGAGGCGATTCGTCCGACCACCTTCGACATCACTCCAGAGATCGCGGATCGCTTCCTCAAGCCCGAAGAGGCGAGGCTCTACCGACTGATCTGGGACCGCTTCGTCGCCTCGCAGATGGTGCCGGCGCGGTTCGACGTAACCCAGGCAGACATCGGCGTCGACAAGTACACACTCCGCGCCCAGGGGCGCGTCATGAAGGACCCCGGTTTCCTCTCGGTCTACGAGGAGGTTCGGAAGGCCAAGAAGGCCGAGAGCGGCGAGGAAACGGGTCGTCGCGACACGCTCCTCCCTCCCCTGGCCGAAGGCGACGCCCTGGCCCTCGAAAAGGTCTCGAGCGAGCAGAAGTTCACCAAGCCGCCGGCGCGCTTCAGCGAGGCCACCCTGGTGCGGGCGCTCGAGGACAACGGCATCGGCCGACCGTCCACCTACGCCTCCATCCTGTCGACGCTGAGCGATCGCGACTACGTCGAGAAGGTGAACCGACGTTTCCATCCGTCAGCGCTCGGTAGCGTCGTGAGCCGCCTACTGCAGGCGGGGTTCGCGAACATCATCAACGAGGGCTACACCGCTCAACTCGAGAGCGAGCTCGATCGAATCGAAGAGGGCCAACTCGAGTGGCGCGGCGCGCTCGCCGATTTCGACAAACGATTCTCGAAGGACCTCGAGAACGCCTCGACCGAAATGCCCGACGTCAAGCGCGAGGGCATTCCGGTGGACGAGGAGTGCCCGGACTGCAAGTCGCCACTGGTGATGCGCTTCGGCCGTTACGGCGGCTTCATCGGCTGCAAGACCTACCCCGACTGCAAGTACACCCGCAACGTCGAGTCCGCCGCCGATGCTGCCGCGGCCGAGGGCGGCGAGGGTGGCGAGGTCGAAGAGAAAGAGATTCCGCCCTGCGAGAAGTGCGGCAAAGAGATGGTCAAGCGCCGCAGCCGCTACGGCGAGTTCTACGGCTGCTCGGGCTACCCCGACTGTAAGAACATCTTGCGAACCGGCCCCGCCGCCGAGCCGCCGAAGGGAACGGGCATCAAGTGCCCCGACTGCGGTGAGGGCGAGATGATGGAGAAGAAGTCGCGCCGCGGCAAGATCTTCTACTCCTGCGGCCGCTACCCCGACTGCAAGTTCGCACTCTGGAACCCGCCGGTCGAAGAGCCGTGTCCTCAGTGCGAGTTCCCGCTGCTGACCAGAAAGGTCACGAAGAAGAAGGGCCCGCACCTCGCCTGCCACAAGAAGGACTGCGACTACGAGCGCATTCTTCCGGATGAGGTCGAGGACGAGAGCGCCGACTCCAAGTCGGAAGCCTCGACCGAGTAGGCCGGTTCCTCTGATCGTCTGTCCCTTGCGGATGCTGGGTGGCCTCGCCCTCAACAACTCCGATCCGGTCACCCTCACTCCGACAGCGAGAGGGCGCCGTTACAGAATCTCGGACGTCGGGTAGGGCGGCGAAGTAAACGATCCGCCGAAAACGGCAGGCTCCGGCACCATAGGCCTCCGTGCGGAGACCAACGCTGTCAGGAAGCGTCACCGGAGCGCCGTCAGCGCGGAGCGTCCGAGCACGGAGCGACTGCACCGCGCGCAGCGTCGCTCCGCGCCCCCAAGCCCGCGGACCAGCAGGACACTCGTGAAGGGGTGATCCGGGACCGACTCCTTTACCGACCCAGGAAGACGATCTCGAGCCACCTGCGGCCGTCAGGTCCAAATAGAATGACCTCGATGCCCAACCCCGTCCAGATCATCGGTGGCGGCCTCGCCGGCAGCGAGTGCGCCTACCAGCTCGCCACCCGAGGCGTGCCGGTGATTCTGTGGGAGATGCGGCCCAAGCGTTCGACTCCGGCACACAAGACCGGAGACCTCGCCGAGCTGGTGTGCAGCAACTCCCTTCGGAGTGACGACCCACTTCATGCGGCCGGTCTGCTGAAGCGCGAGATGGAGGCGTTCGGTTCGCTGGTGATCGGAGCGGCCCGGGAGGCCTCGGTGCCGGCGGGCGGTGCTCTGGCGGTCGATCGCGACGTGTTCGCGAGTCGAGTCACCGGCGCCCTCGCGGAGCATCCGCTGATCGAGCTCCGTCGAGACGAAGTGACGGAGATTCCGTCCGGCGACGTGGTCGTCGCGACCGGGCCACTCACCTCCGAGGCGATGTCGCGGGCGCTGGTCGAGATCCTGGGCAGCGAGTATCTCTACTTCTACGACGCCATCGCACCGATTGTCGACGGAGAAAGCCTCGATCACTCGAAACTCTTCTGGGCCTCGCGCTACGGCAAGGGCGACGACGACTACCTCAATGCGGCCATGGATCAGGTCCAGTACAGCGCCTTCTACGAGGAGCTGGTGGAGGCCGAGGTCTTGCCCCTGCACGACTTCGAACGGGAGCTCTTCTTCGAAGGTTGCCTGCCGATCGAGGAGCTCGCGCGACGGGGCGTCGACACGCTCCGGTTCGGCCCGATGAAACCGGTCGGCCTCACGCGTCCCGACGGATCGAAGGCCTACGCGATCGTGCAGCTCCGTCAGGAGAACTTGGCAAAGAGCCAACTCAATCTCGTCGGCTTCCAATCGCGCATGAAGTGGCCCGAACAGAAACGCGTCTTGCGCATGATCCCCGGTCTCGAGAACGCTCGGTTCACGCGTATGGGTCAGATCCACCGCAACACGTTCATCAACTCGCCTCGGCACCTGAACCCCTTCTTCCGCCTCAAGCCGCGACCGCGGGTGCGTCTCGCAGGACAGATCACGGGCGTCGAGGGCTACCTCGAGTCGGCGGCCTCCGGCATGTTGATCGCGCTCTACCTGTCTCTCGAACGGAGCGGAGTCAGCGCCGAGAGGGTCCCGGGGACAACTGCGCTCGGCGCGCTCGTGCGCCACCTGACCGAGTCCAAACCCGACAACTTCCAGCCGGCGAACATCAACTACGGCCTCTTTCCCGAGCTCGACCAGCGGGTGCGTAAGGCGGGCCGTCGACGCGCGCACGCTGAACGGGCACACCGAGCGCTGGTCGACTGGGCCGACCGGCATCAACTCTCGGTCTCGCCGCGACCACTCGAGCTCCCCCAGCCGGCCACGGCGGGAAGCGCGCCGTGATTCGGCTGATCGAAGGCTACGTCGACTACCTACGCCACGAGCGTGGTGTCTCGCCCCATACCGTGCGCGCCTACTCTGCAGACTTGGAGCGCTTCCTCAGCTTCCTCGGCGAGTTCCTCGGCAAAGAGCCCCACGACCTCACTCCCGGCGATCCCGATGCCCTGGCGGTGCGCTCCTTTCTCGCACATCTGGGACGATCGGGGGTCGGCCGCCAGACCCAGGCTCGTGCGCTCTCCACGGTTCGCGGACTCCTCAAGTTCGCCTGCCGTGAAGGAGTCATCGCCGAGAACCCGGCCGCCTCGGTACGGACGCCGAAGCAGCCACAAAAGCTGCCACGCCACCTGCGCCCCGGCGAGATCGAGAGTCTGATCGAAGCGGCGTCGGGGGACGAGCCCCTCGAGCTGCGAGATCGAGCCATTCTCGAACTGCTCTACGCGACCGGCCTGCGAGTGAGTGAGCTCGTGTCGCTCGACCGCGCCGACCTCGATCTCGAAGGTCGATTCCTACGCGTGCTGGGCAAGGGCGGCAAGGAGCGAATGGTGCCCTTCGGCCGACTCGCCGCCGACGCGCTGCGCTCTTGGTACGGAGCCTGGCAGGGTGTGCGCTCCTCGAGCGAAGACGAGGATCACGATCCGGTCTTTCTGAACCATCTCGGCTCGCGGCTCAGCGATCGCTCGGTTCGACGGATTCTCGACAAGTACACCGACAGAGCGGCCCTTGCACGAGGGGTCCATCCACACACCCTCCGGCACACGTTCGCGACCCATCTACTCGAGGGCGGTGCTGACCTCCGTGCGATCCAAGAACTGCTCGGGCACAGCTCGCTGTCGACCACTCAGAAGTACACCCACCTCGATGTCGACCGACTGCTCGGTCTCTATCGAGAGAGTCACCCCAGGGCGAAACGGGAATGACTCGCTTCCCATCGACTTCTGGTGGTCAGGTCGCTGCGGGCCGAAGGCGCCTCCAGCTGCTCCTGCTCGGCCCAGCCTTCCTGATGTTTGGCCTCGCGATCTACAGCTGGGTGCGCGGGTCGATCTTTCCCGGGGTGCTCTGCCTCGTCGTCGGCCTGGTGCCGGTCATCGCCTGGCGCATGGCCAACAAACTCGAGCCGATCTACTTCGAGGTGCAGGGCGACCGGTTGGAGGTTCGCCTCCGGTGGCAGCTCTTCCATCTCGATCTGGTCGGCGCGCGAGCGCGCGTTCTGAGCGACGAAGAGCTTCGGCACCTCGAGCAGCTGGTCTCGATCGGCAGCATGGTCTCGACGAGCGGGAGCTACGACTCCCACCAACTCGGCGAGTTTGACCTCTACGCCAGCAACATCGACCACGCGATTCTGCTCGAGACCGAAGAAGAGCGCCTGATTCTGACCCCGGACGACCCGCACGGAATGGTCGATGCCGTTGGTAGACTCCAGGCCTCATGAGCGACTTCCACAGCACAACGGTGCTGTTCGTCCGACGCGACGACCAGGCCTGCATGGTGAGCGACGGTCAGGTCACCTTCAACGACACGGTCATCAAGTCGAGCGCGAGCAAGGTGAAGCGCACCGGCAAGGGCGGAGTGCTGGTCGGCTTCGCCGGCGGCGCCGCCGACGGCCTGGCGCTCTTCGGCCGGTTCGAAGGCAAACTGGAGTCGTACTCCGGCAATCTCGAACGCTCCGTGGTCGAGCTGGCCAAGGACTGGCGCACCGATCGCGCCATGCGCCAACTGCAGGCGCACATGATCGTGGCAGACCACGAAAAGAGCTTCCTGGTTTCCGGCAACGGTGATTTGATGCAGCCGGACGAGGAGGGGCTGCTCGCCATCGGTTCCGGCTCCAACTACGCCCTGGCCGCCGCGCGAGCGCTCCTGCGCAACACCGAGATGAACGCCGTCGAGGTCGCTCGCGAAGCGATGGCGATCGCCGCCTCGATCTGCGTCTACACCAACAACTCGCTGACGATCGAGGAGATCTGAGGAGATGAAACTTCAGGTCTCCGACGCACCCGCCGCGGGCGAGCGGCTCGAAGAGCTGACGCCGCGGCAGATTGTCGCCAAACTCGACCGTTACGTCATCGGCCAGCACCAGGCCAAACGGGCCGTCGCAATCGCCTTGCGCAACCGTTGGCGCCGCCAGCAGCTACGCCCCGAGCTGGCCGAAGAGATCCTGCCCAAGAACATCCTGATGATCGGCCCGACCGGCGTCGGCAAGACCGAAATCGCCCGTCGACTGGCGAAGCTCGCTCACTCGCCCTTTCTGAAGCTCGAGGCAAGCAAGTTCACCGAGGTCGGCTACGTCGGCCGCGACGTCGAGTCGATGATTCGCGACCTGGTCGAGCTCGCGGTGATCATGGTGCGCGAGGACAAGCGGCAGGCCGTTCACGAGCCGGCGCAGAAGGCCGCCGAGGAGCGCCTGCTCCAGCTCCTCCTGCCCACCCCTCCCTCGCCCGGCTTCTCCTCGACCGACGAGGCCGAGGTCCCGGACGTCGAGTCGACGCGAGAGAAGTTTCGCCGCAAGCTCCTGGCAGGAGAGCTCGACGACCGAACGGTCGAGATCGAGGTCGAGGAGACCGGTTCACCGAGTTTCGAGATGTTCACCCCTCAGGGCGTCGAGGAGGTCGGCATCAACATTAAGGACATGATGCCGGGGCTCTTCGGCAAGCGCACCACGCAGAAGATGAAGGTGCGTGACGCTCGCGAGGTGCTGACCTCCCAGGAGGCCGAGAAGTTGATCGATCGACATCAGCTGAGCCGCGAAGCGCGGTCGCGGGTCGAGCAGAGCGGCATCATCTTCCTCGACGAGATCGACAAGGTCGCCGGGCGCGAAGACAACCGCGGTCCCGACGTGTCGCGCGAGGGTGTTCAACGCGACCTGCTGCCGATCGTCGAAGGCAGTACCGTGGCGACGAAGTACGGACCGGTGAAGACCGACCACATCCTCTTCATCGCCGCTGGCGCCTTCCACGTGTCGAAACCCTCGGATCTCATCCCCGAGCTCCAGGGCCGTTTCCCGTTGCGCGTCGAGCTGAACGCGCTCACAGAGGACGACTTCGTGCGCATCCTCACCGAGCCGCGCAGCGCCCTGACCCGTCAGTATTCGGCCCTCTTGTCGACGGAGGGCGTCGACCTGAGCTTCACCGAGAGCGCGATTCGCGAGATCGCTCGCATGGCGGTCGAAGTCAACTCTCGCACCGAGAACATCGGCGCCCGACGCCTGGCCACCCTACTCGAGAGGATCTTGGATGAAGTCTCCTTCGAAGCGCCCGACATGGGCGGTATCTCCCTGGAGGTCGACGACGAGTATGTGCGTCACGCCCTCGCAGACATCATCGAGGATCAGGACCTCAGCCGCTATGTCCTCTAGACCGCTCCGCGCCCTCGCCCTCGGATGCACGCTGCTGCTCGGCGCCGCGTGTGGACACAAGGAGTCGCCGAAGCCGCCGCCGATGCGCATCCCGCAACCGGTACGAGATCTGGTCGTGAGCCAACGAGGCGACGAACTGACGCTTCGCTTCACCCACCCGCAGACAACCGTCTCTGGGCTGCCGATCGACGACATCGTCGCGATCGAGGTCTGGGAGTACAAGATGCCGGTACCCGAGTTCGCCGCCGGCGCGCTCGACCCCGACTCGACCGAAGAGACCGAGCCCACAGCGGAGCCCGAGGAGACGCCTGAAGACGAGGCGGCTGCCGAGCCTACAGACGACGCTGAAGACATCGACCAGAACGTGCCCGAAGAGCGTGATGACAGCGGTGACGCCGGCGCGCAGGAAGAAGACGACGAGGACACCGGAGACGACGAGGGCGACGGCGACGAGGACACCGGAGACGAGGACGACGAGGACGAAGAAAAGCAGCGCCCCAGCACATCAAAAGAGTCTCTCCTCGAGCTCGATCCTCGCGAGTTCGTCGCAGCGGCTTCGAAGGCCCTCGTACTCGAGGGACTCGACCTCTCGAACGCGGTCAAAGGCGACCAGGTCGAGGTGAGCTGGACGCTCGACAAGATCGAGCCTGGCGAGAAAGAGGCGCGGGTCTACGGCATCAAGACGTTCCAGTCACTCAAGCGCGCTTCGGCCTTCTCGAACGTCGCGACCATCATCCCGCGGGTGACACCGGAGTCTCCCTCGGAGATTGAGGTGACCGGCATCTCCACCGGAGTCCGGCTGCTCTGGACGTTCGAAGGAGAAAGGCCCGAGGAATTCCGCATCTACCGGCGCGACCCGCGCTCGAGCGCGTTTGGCGAGCACCACGGGACTCAGCGCGGCTCGGAAGATAGGTACGTCGATTCGCGTGCCGAGCTGGGGTCGAGCTACGTCTACGCCGTCACGGCAGTCGCCAACCGCAACCCGCGCGTCGAGTCGGTGCTCTCGAGCGAGCACGAGATCGAGTACCTCGACACCTTCCCTCCCGAACCGCCATCGGAGCTGGTCGTGTTCGCCGACGTCGGCAACGCCCGCCTACTCTGGGAGCCGGGCTCCGACGACGACATCGCCGGCTACTTCGTCTACAGACGCACGGAAGCGACCGACTGGAAACGCCTGTTCCGCAAGCCGGTGCGCCAGACGGAGTACACCGACGATTCGGCTTCCTCGGGTCGCACCTACTTCTACCGGGTGGTCGCCGTCGACCGCCGCGACAACCTCAGCGACCCGACCGAGGAGGTTCAGGTCCGCATCCCATGACCGGGTTCTACAAGCTCTCGGGAGGCGGCAACGACTTCCTGGCGCTGGCGGAGCCCGAACAGCCACCCCGATCTGCATCGATTCGCGCCTGGTGTGCGCGCGGCATGTCTCTCGGAGCGGACGGAGTCTTCACGCTCGCTCGCGAAGGCGAGGGCGCTGTTCGGATGATCCACTACAACGCTGACGGTGGGCGCACCGAGCTGTGCGTGAACGGAGCCCGGTGCGCCGCGCGGCTCGCTTTTCATCTCGGCTGGGCAGAGGGTGAGGTCGAGGTACGAACCGACGTCGCCGACATTGGCGCGACCGACCGTTCCGAGACCACCGTCTCTCTGACGCTCGCGGCTCCCGAGCCGCAGCCGGAGCCCACCACGCTCGAGCTCTCGGAGGGCCCCGTGCACGGGCACCTACTGCGCGTTGGGGGTCCACACTTCGTGATCGACTGGCCGTCGAGTCTGGCGCAGGCTCCGGTGGCGAGTCAGGGACCACCACTGCGCTCCCACGATCAGCTCGGCGACGCGGGTGCCAACGTTCACTGGGTACGTGTTCTCGACCCCGGGCATTTCGGCATTCGCAGCTTCGAACGAGGTGTCGAAGGCGAGACGTTGGCCTGCGGCTCGGGCGTGCTGGCCACGGCTGCGGTCGGCGTCTTCCGCGGAGATCTCGAACTGCCCTGTGAAGGGTTCACCGGCGGTGGTTTCGTCTTTCGCGTCTCCGGCTCCACCGCGGACGGGCGAGTCACCTCGTGGGAACTCGAGGGCGACGCACGGCTGGTCGCGCGCGGAGAGCTCATGCCCGGCTCTGAGGCGATGCTCGATCCCGATCCGGCTCGACAGCGCGAGCTGACGTCGAGCTAGCCTCCCGCACTCAGTCCGACTCCGACTCCGCTCGGCCACCGCCACTCACGCCACCACCCTTCCCGAAGCCCCGGCCAGCCGATAGGCTCTCGCCTATGTCCAGCGCTCAGAATCTGCTCGCAGATTGGCGTCGCCGTGGGCTGGTGGCCCAGACGACCGCCACCGGTATCGAAGAGGCCTTCGGCAAGGGCGGCATGACCGGCTATATCGGGTTCGATCCGACGGCCCCCAGCCTCCACGTCGGCAGTCTTCTGCCGGTGACGATGCTCGTCCGCCTGCAGCAGGCCGGGCATCGGCCGATCGCGCTGGTTGGCGGCGGGACCGGAATGATCGGCGATCCGTCGGGCAAGGACGACGAGCGCAACCTGCTCACCGTCGACAAGCTCGAAGCCAACACGGTCTCCCTGCGTGCGCAGCTCGAGCGCTTCCTCGACTTCTCCGGGGCACGCGGCGCCCTGTTGGTCAACAACCTCGACTGGTTGGGCAAGCTCAACCTGATCGAGTTTCTGCGCGACGTCGGCAAACACTTCTCGGTGAATTCGATGATAGCGCGCGAGTCGGTCAAGCGCCGCCTCGAAGGGCGCGAGCACGGCATCTCGTACACGGAGTTCTCGTATGCCCTCCTCCAGGCATACGACTTCCTCGAGCTCTTCGACCGCCACGACTGCACGCTACAGCTCGGCGGCAGCGATCAGTGGGGCAACATCGTGGCCGGCGCCGATCTCGTGCGAAGAGAACGCTCCGCGGAAGTGCACGGCGTGACCACTCCGCTGATCAGTCGCGCGGATGGCAAGAAGTTCGGCAAGTCGGAGCAGGGCAACGTCTGGCTCGACCCCGAGCTCACGACACCCTTCGAGTTCTACCAGTTCTGGATCAACACGACCGACGCCGACGTCGGCAGCTATCTTCGGTTCCTGACCTATGTCGATCTCGAGGAGATCGAGACGCTCGAGGGCCGAGCCGCCGAGCGCCCCCAGGAGCGCGAGGCGCAGCATCGACTCGGAGAAGAGCTCACCCGCATGGTGCACGGCGACGAGGCGCTGGCGCGCGTGCGTCAGGTGACCGAGGTCCTGTTCGGCGGCGGCGACCTCGCTGCCCTCGACGCGGAGGGCCTTCGCGAGGCGTTTCGCACATCACCGCGAGTCGCCATCCCTCGCACGGAACTCGAAGCCGGGCTTCAACTCACCGAGGCGCTGGTACGCGCATCGCTCGCACCGTCGAAGGGACGCGCGCGAAAGGACGTCGAGAGCGGCGCGGTCTCGATCAACCACCACGCCGACCGCGACGTCCATCGCCAGCTCGGCTCGCAGGATCTACTCGCCGGCGGATTCATCGTCCTTCGGCGCGGCAAGAAGACCTACTGCCTGCTCGAGGTTGCCGGTTGAGCCGCAAGTTCCTGATCGACACCGACACGGCGTCCGACGACGCGGTGGCACTGATTCTGGCGCTCCGCGCCACAGGCGTCGACGTGGTCGCCATCACGGTCGTCGCGGGCAACGTGCCGGTCGACCTGGGCGTGCGCAACGCTCTCATCACGCTCGACCTCTGCGACGCCGAGGTACCCGTCTACCGAGGCGCCGAAGCGCCGCTCCGAAGACCCCCGTTTCGCTCCTACGCCTTTCACGGCCGCGATGGTCTGAGCGACATGAACTACCCCGACCCGTCGCAGAGCGTGCAGCCAGGCGACGCGATCGACGCACTGATCGAGGGGATCCGCACCCACCCCGGGGTCACCCTGGTCACGCTCGGCCCCCTCACCAACATCGCGCTCGCCCTCGAGCGAGATCCCGAGATCGCCAGCATGGTCGGGCGCTGCGTCGTTATGGGCGGGGTCGCCTGCACCATCGGCAACGTCACGCCGGCGGCCGAGTTCAATGTCTGGTGCGACCCCGACGCAGCGCGCAGAGTCTTCCACTCGGGCATGCCGGTCGAGATGGTCGGCTGGGAGCTCAGTCGATTCGACTCGTCGCTCAGCGAAGACGACATGAGTGCCATCCGCGCCCTCGACACTCCGCGCGCCCACTTTGCGCTCGACTGTAACCGGGTGACGCGCGAGGCGCACGAGCGCCTGACCGGCGAGAAGAGCCTCGACCAGCCCGACCCCGTCGCCATGGCGATCGCAATCGAGCCGGAGATGTGCACCCGTCGGAGTGAGCACTACGTCGACGTCGAGACCGAGAGCGATCTAACGAGAGGCATGGTCGTCATCGACGCGCTCAACGTAGCCGAAGCGTGGGAAGGCCAGCCGATCGAGACTCCGGAGGGCGCGCCCTACATCAGCGCCGAGGGAAAGATCTCGATCTGCTGGGAGGTCGACTCGGCTGCGTGGAAGCGGCTGTTGACGCGCTCGCTCTCCGACTGAGTCAGCCGGTCAGAAACCGGGCTGCCGCCAGACCTCTTCGCCGCCAACGACCGTGAGCAGCACCTGGGTAGAGCCGATCTGCGCGGTCGGAACCTCGAGGAGGTTCTGGTCGAGAGCGATCAGATCGGCGAGCTTGCCGACTTCGAGACTCCCTAGCCGGTCCTCCTGACGCATGAGATAGGCGCCATCGAGGGTGTAGGCCCGAATCGCCGTCTCGATGTCGGGCAGGCTCCGATCGCCACGATCGATGGCCCGCGCCATCCCGCTGAACGGCGAAAGGTCGCCGACGTCGAAGTCGCTGCTGACGAGAAGCACTCCGCTGTCGGCCAGGTAGCGAGAGTTCTACAATCCACCTCACGTGAGATTCAATGCCCCCTGGTCTACGACCGTCAAGGCGATCACCCTACTGGTGACAGTCGCCCTGGCAGCAATCACCCTCTTCATGAGGCTGCCAGAGACGTCGCCTCAACTCCTGTGGCACGTCATTCGAAGCGGGCCGCTGCTGATCGTCGCGGGAAGCGCCCTCTACACCGTTCGTGGCTACCGACTCGAGCAGAATCGACTGTTGGTCGAACGGCTCTTCTGGGCCACGCCAGTTGATCTCGACGGCCTCGAGCGAGTATGGGTCGACCCGGAGGCGATGAAACACTCGATCCGGCTCTTCGGCAACGGCGGGCTCTACTCCATCACCGGCCGGTTCAAGAACAAGACGCTCGGGCACTACCGGGCGTGGGCCACCCACCCGAAGAAGGCTGTGGTCCTTCAGTCGGACGGCAAGAGAATCGTCGTCACCCCGGGTGACCCCGAGGGGTTCCTTCGCCAACTCCAGCTCGAACGACCCGAGCTAGCGATCGGACCCGAGAGCTAGCCTCAGTCCCAGGTCAGCACGCCGCCGGTCTGGTACTCGGTGACCCGAGTCTCGAAGAAGTTCTTCTCCTTCGACAGATCCGTCGCCTGCGACATCCAGGGGAACGGGTTCTCGCGACCGTAGACCTTGGGCAGGTCGAGCCGCTCGAGGCGGCGGTCGGCGACGAACTCTACGTACTGACTGAACTTCTCGGCGTTGATGCCGAGCAGACCCTCGGGGCAGGCGTCGTGGGCGTAACGCTGCTCGAGCACGACCGCCTGCTTGATCAGGTCGATGATCTCGTCCTGGAACGCCTGCGTCCAGATCTCGGGGTTCTCATCGCGAATCGTCTTGATCAGATCGCAGCCGAAGGCCAGGTGGAGGCTCTCGTCGCGCATGATGTATTCGAACTGCTCACCGATCCCGATCATCTTGTTCTGCCGCTTGAGCGCCAGCATCATGGCGAACCCGGCGTAGAAGAAAATGCCCTCCATGATCACGTAGTAGCCGACCAGGTCGCGCACGAACTTCCGCGTGTTCTCTTCGCCGTCGGTGGTGAAGGTCGGATCGAAGACACTCTTGGTCAGCTCGACCACGAAGTTGTCCTTCTCCTCGATCGACGGGATCGTGTTGTACATGTTGTAGATCTCGTCGGGGTCGAGTCCGAGAGTGTCGCAGCAGTAGATGAAGGTGTCGGTGTGAATCGCCTCCTCGAAGCCCTGACGAAGGAGGTACTGGCGCGACTCGGGGTTGGTGACGTGGTTGTAGACCGCGAGCACGATGTTGTTGGCGGTCAGCGACTCGGCGGTCGAGAAGAAGCCGAGGTTCCAGAGGATCAGTCGGCGCTCCGTGCTCGACAGGAAGCCGGGAGCCTTCCACTGCTCGACGTCCTTCTGCATCGAGACCTCTTCAGGGGTCCAGTTGTTGGCGACACCCGCCTTGTAGTACTCACGCGCCCACGGGTATTTGATGGGCAGAATCTTGTTCGGGTCGGTCTTCGAGTTGTTGATGATCGCCATTCGCCAGTCCCCTATTGGCAGGATTCACAGTCAGGATCGTCGATGCGGCACAGCGCCGGGTCTGCGGTTGGCGCCGCCATCGCGGGCTCGGCGCTCTCCGTAGCGTCCGGTGTCTGCGCGGTCGCCTCAGCGGCCACCGTCTCGTACTCGCGCTTCTGGGTGTAGCCGAACTTGTTCGCATCGACGGTCGACTTCTCGATCTGGCTCGCCGCCAGCGAGCGCAGGTAGTACGTGGTCTTGAGACCTGAGCGCCACGCCGCCATGTAGATATCTGACAAGAGCTTGCCCGAGGTCCCCTTCACGAAGACGTTGTGCGACTGACTCTGGTCGATCCACTTGGCGCGTGCGGCCGTCAGCTTGATCGCCCAGAGTGGGTCGACGTCGAACGCCTCCTTGTACTTCTCCTTGAGGTCGTCCGGCAGCTCCTCGATGAGCGAGACGTTGCCGTCGCAGTACTTGAGGTTCTCGAGCATGTCGTCGTCCCACTTGCCGAGCGCCTTCAGGTCGGCCACCAGGTAGGAGTTCACGATCGTGAACTCGCCACTGATGTTGGCCTTCACGTAGATGTTCTTGTAGATCGGCTCGAAGCACGGGAAGCAACCGGCGATGTTGGAAATCGTTGCCGTGGGCGCGACCGCCATCGTGTTCGAGTTGCGCATGCCGTGCTTGGCCACATGCTCGCGCACCGGTGTCCAGTCCAGGTGCTGCGCACGCGACACTTCGACCGGCGCGCCGCGCTCCGCCTCGAGCAGATCGACGGTGTCGAGCGGCAGAAGTCCGCGAGACCACTTCGACCCATCGTACGAAGGGTAGGCCCCGCGCTCAGCCGCCAGCATCGACGAGGCGAGGATCGCGTTGTAGGAGATCACCTCCTGAGTTCGGTCGGCCAACTCGAGCGCCAACGGCGACTCGAACGGCACGTTCAACTTGAACAGTGCGTCTTGGAAGCCCATCAGGCCGAGACCGATCGGACGATGCTTGAGGTTCGAATTCTTCGCCTCGTCGGTCGGATAGAAGTTGATGTCGATCACGTTGTCGAGCATGCGGATGGCCGTCTGCACGGTCCGCGCAAGCCGCTCGGAATCGAGTTCACCGCTCGCGGCGATGTGCCGCGACAGATTGACCGAGCCCAGGTTGCAGACCGCGGTCTCCTGCGCCGAGGTGTTGAGGGTGATCTCGGTGCACAGGTTCGAGCTGTGCACGACGCCCACGTGATCTTGAGGCGACCGTACGTTGCAGGCGTCCTTGAAGGTGATCCAAGGGTGCCCGGTCTCGAACAGCATGGTGAGCATCTTGCGCCACAGGTTGCGCGCCTGAACGGTCTTGTGGAGTGCCAGTTCGCCGCTCCGCGCCTTGGCCTCGTACTCCAGGTAGCGCTCCTCGAAGGCCCGGCCGAAGAGGTCATGAAGATCCGGCGCCTCGTCCGGTGACAGGAGCGTCCACTCGCCGTCGCTCGCCACGCGCTTCATGAACAGGTCCGGAATCCAGTTGGCCGTATTCATGTCGTGCGTTCGCCGGCGCTCGTCACCGGTGTTGCGCCGCAGGTCGAGGAAGTCCTCGATGTCGTAGTGCCAGGTCTCGAGATAGGCACAGGTCGCACCACGCCGCTTGCCGCTGCGATTGATCGCCATCGTCACGTCGTTCGCGATCTTGAGGAACGGCACGACGCCCTGACTCTCGACGTTGGTGCTCTTGATGCGCGAGCCGGTCGCGCGAATGTTCGACCAGTCGTTCCCCAGACCACCCGACCACTTCGAAAGCTGCGCGTTCTGACCGAGCGACTTGAAGATGTGCTCGAGGTCGTCGTCGATGGTCGTCAGGTAGCAGGAACTCAGCTGCGGGTGCGACGTACCGGCGTGGAAGAGGGTCGGCGTCGAGGAGACGTAGTAGAGATTCGAGAAGAGCTCGTAGAACTCGAGCGCGCGCTCGTTGCAGTTCGGCTCCTCGACCGAAAGGCCCATCGCGACACGCATCCAGAAGCCCTGCGGCGTCTCGACGCTGCGGCGATCGTGGCGGATGAAGTAGCGATCGTAAAGGGTCTGCACACCGAGGTACTGGAAGAGTTCATCGCGCTCCGGTTTGAGGCTCGCCGAAAGCAGGCCGAGATCGAACCGGCCCATCCGCTCGTCGAGCGTGCCGGCGTGGAGGCCCTGGCGAATCGCGTCTTGGAACGCCCCTCGGTAGGCGCCGTCGAGGTCGTCCCCACGAATCGAACGGCCGATGACCTCCTTGTAGAGCTGCTGCAGGAGAAAGCGAGCCGCCAGGTAGCTGTAGGCGGGGTCGCGCTCGATGAACGACGCGGCCGCCAGTACGAGCGCCTTCTGAATCTTCTCCGTCTCGATGCCGTCGTAGACGTTGTTGACGACCTCCATCATCAGGAGGTCGATGTCGATCTCGTCGGCCAGGTCGCCGCCGACTCGACGAATGTGCTGGCTGATCTTCTTGACGTTGAAGAGAACCGTCTTGCCGTCGCGCTTGGTGACGGTGAGCTTTCCCAGCCGCGCGTCTTCGATCGCGCGCTCTCGCGCCTGCTGCCGAATGTTCCGACGCTCGGCTCTATAGAGGATGTAGGCCTTGGCGATCTCGTAGTGACCGGCTAGGACGAGGTGCTTCTCGACCATGTCCTGAATGTTCTCGACATTCGGGAAGAACTCGCGGAAGCGGCCCTGGATGTCATCGACGACACTGAGTACGACCGTGTCGATCTCGCCGCCCGACAGCTCGTTGCCGGTGGCTTCTACCGCCTTGAGAATTGCCGTACGGATTCGCTCTTCATCGAAGTCCGCGACCTCACCCGTTCTCTTGACGACTCTAGTCACCTGCATCTGGCATCCCTTGTTTCACGAACTTCAAATCGAAGATGGCTCTCCGCAGCCGGAGGATCTCCCCCCGCCGACGCGTGCCGAACGGCTAACGACTTCTCCCGAAAGGGAGGGGAACAGCGTCTCCCGGCCCAGCGACGTCGCACTCGAGCGTCTCGAAAAAGGTCTGCTGGTAGTTGCCGGGCCGCACCATTCCAAGAACTCCATTGGCCGCAATTCGACACTCGGCCTGTAGCTCGACTTTTGCCGGCTGCCTCCAGGAAAGCCGACTCGTCACCCCGCTACATTCCGTGAATCAGTGCCGGTTCGGGCCTTGATCCGAACACTCTTGCCGGTCGCTGAAACCAGTCTCTATTGCGCCCTGCAAGGCATGTCGTGAGGCTGGGCGAAAGTACAAGATGTGGTTCTCGCTGTCAAGCAATCCACAAGATGGTGTGGTTTCACGCGCTTCGGCCTGTGGAAAACTCGCACTCGCGAGGACCGGCGGAAAAGCCAATCCTCATGCAGACTTACAAATTGCCGCATTGCGGCTCAAAAAATGCCGCATCGCTGCATAACCACCGGACGCCACCTCGAAGACGACCTCAAAACGACCCCCCTTCGGACGGCCAAAATCCGACCGTTCAGAGGGTTACGCGAAAGTCGGCTGGAGCTGCGGAACGGCCAAATGACGGAGACTGATTTTGGTCTCGATCTTTTCGACCGAAGGGCGTCTAGTCGGAGTTGGCTGTCGCCACTCCGGCTCCCTGCTCGGCGCAATCCGTACAGATGCCCGAGATCTGGAGGGTGTGCTCGGCCGGGTCGAATCCGTGGGCTCGCGCGATCTCACGTTGGAGCGCGCTGATCGCCGGGCTGATGAACTCCACCACCCGTCCGCACTCGCGGCAGACCAGGTGGTCGTGTGCCTGCCCGGGGTGCACGTGTTCGTAGAGGTAGCGATTCTGGCCGAGCAGCTGTCGGCGCACGAGGCCGCACTCGACCAGGAGCTCGAGATTGCGATACACGGTCGCGCGGGAGATCTTGCGGCCCTGTTCCCGCAGAGAGCGATAGAGCCGATCGGCGTCGATGTGCCCGTGCTGCGTGAAGATCTCGTCAAAGAGTCGCAGGCGCTCGCGCGTCACCCGCCCGCCCCGACGACGGATGTAGTCCTCGAAGATTTCGCGCTCGACGCGATGGGCCTCTCCGGTTGACATGGGGTTCTCTCGCTGATCCCGGCGCTTCGCCTATTGAGACTGCCTCGCAACAGACCTAGTCGAACAGTGGACCATTGCGATCCCGCTTGTCAACGAACTCAGCGCGGTGTGTCACTTGGCCTTGATCCACCGCCGGCACTTGAGTAGCTTGCCGAGTGTGAACGAGGCGCCAGATCACAGATCGCCACCTCCTCGGCTCGCGACTTGGAAGAGAATTCTGCTCTTCGTCGTCGGCTGGACCGTGGTGCTGATCGGGATTGCCGGCCTGGTGCTTCCGGGTATCCAGGGCATCCTCACCATTCTGATCGGCGTCGCCCTGCTCTCCCTCGTGAGCGAGACCACCTACCGACTGCTTCGCCGACTGCTCAACCGGTGGCCCAGCCTGATGGACCGCGTCGACCGGTGGCGGCACAAGATCGGCGATCGCCTCCGCGACCGCGACGATTAGCGGCTAGGCGCGCTCGTCGATCGGTACGAAGTTGCGCTCGGTCGCGCCGGTATAGATCTGGCGAGGCCGGTGGATTCGACCCTTCGGATCGTCCCGCATCTCCGCCCAGTGCGCGATCCAGCCGGGGAGCCGCCCGAGCGCAAACATCACGGTGAACATGTTCGTCGGGATTCCCATCGCCCGGTAGATGATGCCGCTGTAGAAGTCGACGTTCGGATAGAGCTTGCGCGCAACGAAGTACTCGTCCTCGAGGGCGACCTCTTCGAGATTCTTGGCGATCTCGAGCAACGGGTCGGTCACGCCCAGCTGCTCGAGCACCTGGTCGGCCGACTTCTTCAGTAGTCGGGCTCGCGGATCGAAGTTCTTGTAGACGCGATGGCCAAAGCCCATCAGCCGGAAGTCGTCGTCCTTGTCCTTGGCCTTGTCGACGTACTTCCGGTAGTTGCTGCCATCTTCGCGAATGCGCTGCAGCATCTCGATCACCTTCTGGTTGGCACCGCCGTGAAGCGGCCCCCAGAGCGCGTTGATGCCGGCCGAGATCGACGCGAAGATGTTCGCCTCGCTCGAGCCCACCATGCGGACGGTGGAGGTACTGCAGTTCTGCTCGTGATCGGCGTGGAGCACGAGGAGCAGATTGAGCGCGTCGACGAGGACCTTTGGGACCTCGTACGACTCCGCGGGCACCGCGAACATCATGTGCAAGAAGTTCTCGGTGTAGGAGAGGCTGTTGTTCGGGTAGATGAACGGCTGGCCGATCGACTTCTTGTAGGAGAAGGCGGCGATCGTCTTGGCCTTGGCGAGTAGCCGAATGATGTTGAGCTCACGCCCCTCGGCGTCGACCGCCGCGGGGTAGTACGACGAGAGCACCGAGACCATCGACGACAGGATCGCCATCGGGTGGGCGGTGATCGCGTAGCCCTCGAAGAACTTCTTCATGTCTTCGTGAATCAGGCTGTGTCGCGTCAGGTTGCTGCGGAACTCGTTGTACTCCGAGGCCGTCGGCAGCTCACCGTGAATCAGCAGGTAGGCCACCTCGGTGAAACGGCACGACTCGGCCAGCTCTTCGATCGGATAGCCGCGGTAGCGCAGAATGCCCTTCTCGCCGTCGATGAAGGTGATCGAGCTCGAGCAGGAACCGGTATTGCCGTATCCCGGGTCGAACGTGATGGCGCCACTCTGCTTGCGAAGAGCAGAGATATCGACCCCCACTTCGCCCTCGCTCCCTACCATGGTCGGAAGCTCGTAGTCGTTGCCGTTTACATCCAGTTTTGCGTTACTCATTCTTCCTCCAACGTCTTCGAATGCTATCCCAAAAAGGAGCCGGTTCCGTTCACGATTCCATGACCATTTGAAGACTTCCCGACCGGCTGGAGCCGTATACAATCCAGTGAGCATGTACCGCCGGATTGCACATTTCGCCCTCGTTCTACTGTTGTCCGCAACCGTCGGGTTCGCCGCCGATCTCGAGGCTGCGAGCGAGCTCTATCGATCCGGAGACCTCGAGGCCGCCCAGCGTGAGTTGACAGCGGTGCTCGAGGCCGGCCCCGCTTCCGAGGTCGCAGCGCCGGCGCTCGAACTGCTCGGGCAGATCGCGATCGATCGCGACGACTGGGACGCCGCGCTCGAAGCGTGGAGCGAACTGGTCGACAAGCACGCGCTGAGTCGAGAGGCGGCCGCGGTGTCCGCGGCCATTCGCCCGCTCCAGGCGCTGACGGCACGGCTACCGAAGCCGTCGTCGCAGGTCGTCCAGACACCGGCACCTCAACCCGTGCCGCCCCCCGCTTCCCGTCCGCCCCTACCGGCGAACGGCACGGGCTTCATCGTCGGCGGGTTCGGAACCGAGTACGACGCCTCGCAAGAGGTGACCGAGCGACTGATCGACTTCCTGGTCGCCAACGACGTCGAAGTCCACGAGACCTCGACGGAGATTCCGGCGATCCGCGGCGAAGAGGTTGTTCTGTCGTACCTGATCGACGAGGCGCGCACCGCAGGTGCCGAAGGCGTGCTGTTCATCTCCACACGATTCGGCTTCCGTGAGTTCGTCGAGATCCACCGCTACGACCTGAACGGCGTCCGCATCTGGAAGGACCGAACGGTCGGCGGCACCGCTCTCAAGGAGCGTCACGATCGCGGCCGTGTGAGTTGGGGCCTGGTCGATCGGGCGATGAACAAGCTCTCGAAGCGGCTCGGCAGCCCGGACCTGCCCAAGAGCTGAGCGGCCGACTCAGGTCCGCGCCAGGAATTCGACGGTCGACGGCAGCCCCTCGGCGAGGCCCCGAGGCGACCAGCCGAGCTGTTCGCGCGCTTTCGAGTCGTCGAAGTTCCAGTGACGCTCGAGGCTAGCGAGCTGCGCCGGCGAAAGAGGCGATCGATACCCGCGGAGTCTGTAGAGCGGACTCGCCACCCGCATGAGGAGCGCCGCCGCGCGAACTGACAATCGGAGACGCGGAGGCTTCACGGCGGCCAGCCGCGCAATCTCTGTGACGAGCGAACGAAGTTCGATCGACTCTCCGGCGAGGAGATAGCTCTCGCCAGCCGGCGCCCGTTTGATCACCTGCACCAGCCCGCTCACGAGATCGTCGATGTGAATGAGGCTCAGCTTCCGATCGCCACCCACGATCGCCGGCATCCGGCCCTTGATCACCATCCGCAGGAGCGCGTTGGTACCGCTCTTCTTGCCGGGCGGACCGTAGACGAGACTCGGATAGACAGTATTCACCGCCAGACCGCGCGCGGCCCAACCCCCGATCGCGTCGTCGGCGGCCCG
Organism: Candidatus Multivoradales bacterium; assembly: GCA_965212505.1. Lineage (GTDB taxonomy): Bacteria > Acidobacteriota > Thermoanaerobaculia > Multivoradales > JAHEKO01 > JAHEKO01. Next base: position 308,189 of record OZ243123.1, on the reverse strand, counting down.
CTTGGTCGTGCTGTACGACGTGGGAAGCGGCAGCGTCGGCGGCGAGAGCTCGATCGACGGCGAGCCGTTCGGCGGGCTGCCGCCCCAAGCGGCGATCGAGGAGATCGCGAGAAGCCGGCCGACTCGCAGCTCATGGGCGAGGGACGCCACCGCCTCGCTGCCCTCCACGTTGACGCGGTGCATCCGCTCGTCGGAAGTGTCGAAATCGAGTTCCGCGGCAGCGTGAACCACCCAGTCCGCTCCCGACATCGCCTCGCGCATCGAAGAACGATCGGCCACGTCGCCCTCGAAGAGGTCGATCCCCAGTGCTTCGAGCTCGGCGGTGTCGCTCGTCGAGCGCACCAGGGCGCGGAGTTCGTGGCCCTCCGGGGCGAGCCGACGACACAGAGCTCGACCGATGTAGCCGGTGGCGCCGGTCAAGAAGAATCGCATGAGCGGCCGGAAAGTATAGCCGCGTGCGAATGGCTCACTAGCTCCTGCACGCAAGGCCAGCTCGCGGCTATCATGAGCGACTCGGAGATGAAACAGAGACTCGCCATTGCAGTACTCGTCTCCCTGGCGGGCGCTTCGCTCGCGTCCGCCGACGAGGCCAAGCTGCGGCACGGGCGCGCCTCACGCAGCGACACGTCGACACCGCTCCGCGAGCTCGGTCCGCCGGCGACGGTGCTGTTGCCGTTCGGCATGCGGCTCGAGGTGCCGTTCGTCCGCCCGGCGATGAACCCGACTCCGACGGCCGCCGGGCCCGAGTCACCGGGCCCCATTCATCAGAAGGCGCCGGGGTCCCGGCAGACTCCCTCCGTTCAACTCTCGTTCGAGGGAATGGCAGCCGTCGACAACGAAGACCTATTGGATGCGCAAGTCGTGCCACCCGACACAAACGGGGATGTCGGCTTCGATCACCTGGGTAACAAGATCTACATCCAGGCGATCAACCTGGTCTGGGGCATCTTCGACACCTCGAACGGCGCCCGCATCTCGGGACCGACGGCCGGCAACAGTTTCTGGGCCGGCTTCGGCGGCGAGTGCGAGGCCAACAACGACGGCGACCCGGTGGTGCTCTACGACGACTACGCGGGCCGTTGGGTGTTCTCACAATTCGTGCGCGACACGGGGCTCATCTGCGTCGCCGTCTCGGCGACCTCGGATCCGCTAGGTTCGTACCATCGATACGAGTTCCAGATCGGTACGGAGACGGGCACCGCCGACTACCCCAAGATGGGCGTCTGGCCGCAGGGTCCGGAGGGCAACAGCTCGGGCGGCCCCGGCAATCAGAGCTCCTACACGTTGACGACTCGCAACTTCCCGTTCTTCGACGACACCTTCATGAACTCGGTCCTTCTCGAACGCGACCGCATGCTCGCAGGAGACCCGGCTGCGCAGCTCGTGAGCCTCGCTCACAGCTGCGAGATCTTCCCCACCGAGTGTCTCGAAGGTCAGGTGCCACCCCACTTCGCGGGGCCGCCGCCCCCGTTCGGCTCCTGCCCCACCTTCGTCGCGGTCCGGGACTTCCCGTACGACGACACGACGGTGTCGTCTGATGGCGTACGACTCGACCGGATCTGCGTGAAGTGGGACGACGTGGAGAACTCCACTTTCGCCAACACCTTCCTTCAGTCGGCACCCTTCTCGCGACAGCTCGGCGACGGCTACGAGGCGTGTATCAGCGAGCGTCCGGCACCCGGTGAGCTCCTGGCCTGCCTGACCAGGTTCACGATGTTCCGACTCCAGTTCCGCTACTTCGACGGGAGCGACGGCAACGGCGAACACTTCTCGGGCGTCTTCAACTCGACCGTCCGAGTCGTCCCCGACGGGCCGGAGCCGATCGTCGCGGGGGTGATGTGGATGGAGATCAGAAGTGACAACGGGGTCGGAGGCTGGAACATCCACCAGCAGGGTACCTACGGGCCCGAGGACGGCCGCGAGCGCTGGATGGGCTCCATCGCCCAGAACGGTGAGCGAACGATCGCCGTCGGCTACAACCGAACGAGCCTGACCGAGGAACCGTCGCTCTACTACACGAGTCGCTTCTTCGATGATCCCGCCGGCGAGATGGGCTCAGAGGCCCTCTGTCACGACGGCACCGGCGTTCAGACCATCTCCGGGGGCCGCTGGGGCGACTACTCCTCGATGAGCGTCGACCCTGAAGACGACTGCACCTTCTGGTTCACCGGCGAGTACTACGAAACGACCGGCCCGTTCAACTTCAAGACCCGCATCTGCAGCTTCAACGGCTGCGATCTGGCGCCAGCCGTCGCCATCACGACCCCGACCGACGGCGCGGTCTTCGACGACCAGACGATGGTCGGCTTCACCGGCTCGGGCATCGACGAGATCGACGGCGACCTGACCGCCAACCTGGCGTGGACTTCGAGTCTCGACGGCTCGATCGGGAGCGGCGGCTCCTTCGCCGCCCTGCTGTCCGCCGGGCCTCACACCATCGAGACCTCCGTCACCGACAGCCGGGGGAAGACCGGCACCGCGCAGATCGACCTCTCGATCACCACCGACGGCTGTCCGGCGCAGCTCGACATCGAAGCGGGCTCGATCGTAGGTGTCGAGGAGCGGCGCGCGGTCGACTCGATTTCGGTGCTCTCCGGCGTGACCGTCGAAGGCAGTGGCGATCTGCGAGTGATCGCGGGCCGATCCATCTCCGTCGACGACGGCTTCGAGGTGCTCGATGGGGGTACCGCCTCCTTCGAGACGACGTCGACGCCCTGCTCGTAGGCCGAGTGCCACGGTATAGGCTCACGCCTTACCGACCACAACCGCCCGAGACGGTGCGGCTCATCGGGGGCCGGAGCGGCGGGCAGCAGTCCGAGGAGGGTCCCATGGACCGCATCGCGTTCCGAACCTGGTTCGCCTTTGGCCTCGTCGCGAGCCTGGCCTCCCTACCAGTCCTCGCCGAAGAGCAACACAGCCAAAATCACCCTGGCCCAAGGCTCCTTCTCGACCAAGCTCGCGCTCTGTGGCAAGACACCCTCGGAGCACGGGGAAGCTTGCCGGCCGCCTCACGCCCGGCAAGCACCGTTACACCGCCGGGCTACTACTCGCTATCGATCGACGGGCCGTTGGAGGTGGGAGGTGCCGTCTTCCAGAGTGGGAGGGTCTTCATCCACCAGGACGGCGGCTCCGACCACATGAATACGGCCCTCGGGGCGGACGCATTGATCAGTCTCACGACCGGGTATCCGGACCCCGGCAACGGCGCCCAGAACACCGCCGTGGGCTATGGCGCGCTGCGGGAGACCACGAGCGGCTATGGCAACACAGCCGTCGGTACCCGCGCACTAGCGGCCAACACCGAAGGCTTCGACAACACGGCGATCGGTAGCTACGCCCTCTCCTTGAACACGGCGGGCAAGTTCAACGTAGCCGTCGGCGCCTACTCGCTTCTCTTCAACACGACGGGCTACTCCAACAGCGCCACCGGCCACTCCGCGCTGGCCTCCACGTCCACCGGCACCCTCAACACCGGTCACGGAGCGTTCGCTCTCTCTTTCAACACTGCCGGTAGCCGCAACACCGGGCTGGGTTACCAGGCGGGCCTCTTCAACTCGACCGGCTCAGACAACATCTGGATCGCAAACTACGGAAGCGAGGAGTCGAATACCCTCCGCATCGGACAAGGCACCGGCACGGGTAGCTTCGAGCAAAACCGCACCTTCATCTCCGGCATTCGCGGCATCGCCACCGGCCAGGCTGACGCGCTCACCGTCCTGGTCGACAGCAACGGCCAGCTCGGTACGGTCTCCTCGTCGCGACGCTTCAAAGAAGACATTCACGAGATGGGCAACGCCTCGGCCGGCCTCGAAAAGCTGCGACCGGTGACGTTCCGCTACAAGAAGGCATTCCACAACGGCGAGACGCCCATCCGCTACGGCCTCATCGCGGAGGAGGTCGCCGACGTGTTCCCCGACCTGGTCGCCTACGACGAAGCAGGTGAGCCCAATGCGGTCCTCGATCACATGCTGGTGCCCATGCTCGTCAACGAGCTCCAGAGGGCGCAGGGCGAGATCGCGGCGCTGAAGGCTGGCCAGGAGGACCGATGGGCAGCCCAAGAGCGGCGGATCGCCGAACTCGAGGCGAAACTCGACCGAATCGACCACGACGCCTCCAAACGCTAGCGCTCGTGGGACCCTCGACGGAGGCGACACTGAATCGAGCGGAGTAAGCTCGGAGAGCGACCGGGCCTCGAACTCCAGGAGGAGCTCATGATCGGAATCATCCTCTCGTCCCGCCACTCGGCTCGCCCGAGTCTCTTTGTTGTCCTCGCTCTCTGCGTCGGCCTGACCGCACTTCCGGCAACCGCCTCGCAGCGAGTCGCTCGCACAGGCGGTGAGTTCGGCCCCGACAGCAAGAGCTCGCGGCACCCGAAGAAGCTCTCCGTCGAAATGACGCTACCCAGCGGCTTTGGCGGCTCGAGCCACCGTCTCTGCACCGACTACTCGCGAACCGCGACGAGCCAGAGCGGGAAGGGCAGCCTCACCGCGAAGGTCACGGTCGCGCGCGATGGCGCTGCCGTCGAGACCCTCTCGGTTCCCAAGGCGAACGTGAGTGGTGGTCGCGCGAGTGGTTGCACGACCGCATCGACCGACCTCGAGGAGGGCGACGTGGTGACGTGGGCGTTCACGTTCAAGAAGATGCCCAAGATCCCGGCGGGCGACAGCGCCAGCTTCGCCGGCGAGGTAATTCGAGGCGACACGACCTTCGGCCGCTTCCTGATCGCGGGCGACAATGGGGCGAGCCGCCCCTTCTGGATCGACGGACCCGGCACCGTCTTTTGCAGCACCGACGCCGGCTTCGCCGACCTCTGGATTCGTTTCGCGTCGGACTCAGCCTCGAACGGCGAGAACGCGCCGCACATCGATATCGACGTCTGCGGCTACGCCGGCGGCGGCAGCCACTCCCCACTCGACCCCCAGAACCCGAGCTGCTCGGGCGGCAAGCGCTTCGACATCTTCTGGCACGACGCGGCGGGCGACGCCTACTTCAACGCGCCCAACGCCTCGGAGTGCGAGCTGACGATCTCCGACGGTGGCGACACGCTCGAAGGGTCGTTCAGCTGCGCGGCCCTCTCCGCACCGGGGTTGCCGGGCACGGTCGACGTGCTGGGCGGCGCCTTCCTCTGCCCGGTCGATTAACGCTAGACCAGCTGCCGCAGCACGTACTGGAGGATGCCGCCGTGGCGGTAGTACTCCGCCTCCTGGGGCGTGTCGATCCGCATCTTCGCTTGGAAGCGGATCGGCTCGCCGTCGGCTGGGGTCGCGACCACCGTAACTGGTGCGCCCTTGGAAAAGTCACCTTCGAAGATCTCGGCCAACCCTTCGAGCGCGACCGTCTCGTGACCGGTGAGCCCGAGGCTCTCCGCCGACTGGCCGTCCTCGAACTCGAGCGGCAGGATGCCCATGCCGATCAGGTTCGACCGATGGATCCGTTCGTAGCTCCGAGCCACCACTGCACGGACGCCCAACAGGTTCGGCCCCTTGGCCGCCCAGTCGCGGGACGAACCGGTGCCGTACTCCTTGCCGGCGAAGACCACCAGCGGCACACCCTCGTCGCGGTATTGCATGGCGGCGTCGAAGATCGTCATCGGCGTCTCGCTCGGGAAGTGGAGGGTGAAGCCCCCCTCGAGCGACGGCACCAGCTGGTTCCGGAAGCGGACGTTGGCAAACGTGCCACGCATCATCACCTCGTGGTTTCCACGCCGTGAGCCGTAGGAGTTGAAGTCCTTGGGCGCCACGCCGTGCTCGACCAGGTACTTGCCCGCCGGGCTATCGGCCTTGATCGCACCCGCCGGTGAGATGTGGTCGGTGGTGATCGAGTCGCCGACCAGACAGAGCACCCGCGCGCCCGAGAGATCTTCGACAGCCGCCGGGTTGGCCGGCAGGTCGATGAAATAGGGCGGCAGCTTGACGTAGGTTGAATCGGCTTCCCAGGCGTAGGTGTCGCCCTGCGGCACCGGCATCTCCCGCCACTGTTCGTCGCCCTCGTAGACCTCGCCGTACTCCTTGACGAACATGTCAGAGCGCACCGCGGAGCGCACCGTTTCGTCCACCTCCTGCTGCGACGGCCAGATGTCACGCAGATAGACCGGGTTGCCATCGACGTCGTCGCCGAGCGGCTCGCTGAGGAGATCGACGTCGATACGGCCGGCAAGCGCGTAGGCGACCACCAGCGGCGGCGACGCCAGGTAGTTCGCGCGCACATCGGGGCCGATGCGCCCCTCGAAGTTCCGGTTGCCCGAAAGAACCGAGCAGGCCACCAGACCGTCGGCGTGGATGGCGTCGCGAATCGGCTCCGGCAGCGGCCCGCTGTTGCCGATGCAGGTGGTGCAGCCGTAGCCGACCAGATGGAAGTTGAGCGCCTCGAGGTACTCGGTCAGGCCCGCCTCGTCGAGGTAGTTGGTGACCACCTTGGAACCGGGAGCCAGACTTGTCTTGACCCACGGCCGCGCCGTCAGCCCCTTCTCCACCGCCTTCTTGGCGAGCAGGCCGGCGCCGATCATCACGTACGGGTTCGAGGTATTCGTGCAGCTCGTGATGGCGGCGATCACCACCGAACCGTGGTCGAGCTCGAACGACTCGCCCCGCCAGGTCGTCTCGTTCACCTCGGTAGCGGTCTCGACTTCGGCGACCGCCGTGCCGCCGCCGTCGACGACCGGAAGGCCACCACCACCGCCCGAAGATGGCGGCGGCTTGAGACCGTCGAGCTGCTCCAGGAAGGTCGACTTCATGTCTCCCAACAGAATCCGGTCCTGGGGCCGCTTCGGACCGGCCAGACTCGGCTGCACCGTCGACAGGTCGAGCTCGAGCGTGTCCGAGTAGACGGCCTCGGGACTGTCCGCGGTGTGGAAGAGGCCCTGTTCCTTCATGTAGGCCTCGACCAACGCGACCAGCTCCGGCGATCGGCCGGTGAAGGTCATGTAGTCGAGCGACACCTGATCGACCGGGAAGATGCCACACGTGGCCCCGTATTCGGGCGACATGTTGGCAAGCGTGGCCCGATCGGCAAGCGGCAGGGCGGAGAGCCCGGGCCCGAAGTACTCGACAAACTTCCCGACCACACCCCTCTCGCGCAGCATCTGGGTCACGACCAGTACGAGGTCGGTCGCGGTGGCGCCTTCGGCGAGCTCGCCGACCAGCCGGAAGCCGACCACCTGCGGGACGAGCATGGAGATCGGCTGGCCCAGCATGGCCGCCTCGGCCTCGATGCCGCCGACGCCCCACCCGAGAATTCCGAGACCGTTGATCATGGTCGTGTGCGAGTCGGTGCCGACCAGCGTGTCGGGGTAGGCGAAGGGTGTCTCCCCCTCTCCGGTCATCACCACCCGGCCCAGGTACTCGAGATTCACCTGATGCACGATGCCGGTCCCCGGGGGAACGACCTTGAAGTTGTCGAACGCGCCCTGGCCCCACTTGAGGAAGCCATAGCGCTCGCGGTTGCGCTCGAACTCCTTGTCTTTGTTGATCAGAAACGCGGCCTCGGTGCCGTACTCGTCGACCTGTACCGAGTGATCGATCACCAGCTCGACCGGCTGCAACGGGTTGATCTTCCGCGCATCGCCGTTCATCGAGACCATGGCGTCGCGCATCGCGGCCAGATCGACCACCGCCGGGACTCCGGTGAAGTCCTGCAGCAGGACCCGCGCGGGAGCGAAGGCGATCTCGACCGAAGGCTGCGCCTGCGGATCCCACTTGGCCACCGCTTCGATGTCGGCGGCGGGAACCACGGCGCCGTCTTCCCGCCGGAGGAGGTTCTCGAGCAGGATGCGCATGCTGAACGGCAGGCGCGAGACGTCGAAGCCGGAGCTCTCGAGGCTCGGAAGATGGGCGATGCGCACGGAGCGATCGCCGACGGTCAGGGTCTTGCTAGTGGAAAAGCTGTCTTTCATGGTCGTCTCCGATCAAAAACGGGACCGGAAACATACCATCTGAGACGGCGCTGCACCGCCACTCATAGGGAGTCGCAAGCAAGTCCTCGACCGCTCTACAGCGGCCCCTCGAGACGACGGTAGACGCGCTTGCCCAGGCTCTCGATGTGCAACCAGAGCTGCTCGACCCGTCCGGCCGTGTTGCGAACGAACTCCACAGGTGTGTAGTAGCCGCGGCTATAGAACCAGTCTCCGCCGGTCGGATGAATCGCTCCGTCGTTGGAGTAGAGGAAGCCGTCCTTCAGACAGGCACGGGAGATCGCGGTCGCGGCGTCCCGCCGACGGGAGCCCGCTCAGATCGTTCGGGTCTTCCAGCTGCCGCGCCGGAAGACCGCGACACCCACCACCGCCAGGAGAATCTGGCAGACGGTGATCGCGATGAAGACACCCGTTGGCCCAAAATCGAGCCAGACAGCCAGGCCGTAAGCCAGGGGCAGCTGCGCGACCCAGTAGACCCAGAAGTTGATCCAGGTCGGAGTCGTGGTGTCGCCGGCGCCGTTGAACGCCAGAACGGTGATCACGCCGAAGCCCCAGAAGACGTAGCTGTAGCCGAAGATGTGCAGGCACCTCGCCGCCACCTCGATCACGTCCTGTTGGTCGGTGAAAATGCTCGCGATCTGTCGCGGTAGGAAGACAAACGCAACCGCGACCACGGCCAGGAACACAGTGTTGCAGCGCGCGGTGAACCAGACCGACTTCTCGGCCCGCTCCGCGTCGCCCGCGCCGAGGTTCTGGCCGACCAGTGTCGCGGCCGCGGTGCCCATGCCCCAGGCCGGCAGGAGGATGAAGATGATCACGCGAATCGCGATGGTGTAGCCGGCCAGCGCGATGTCTCCGAAGAGCGCGAGAATGCGCACCAGACCCATGAAGCTGGCGGTCGACACCAGGTACTGAAGGATGCCGATGCCGCTGACGCGGAGCAGCCGGATCATCACATCCGGCACGAGTTTGATCTGCCTCCAGGAGAGCGTCACGCGACTGGAGCCGTCCGACAGCTTCCAGACCTGGTAGCCGACACCGAGCCCGCGACCGATCGTCGTCGCCACCGCGGCGCCCTCGAGCCCGAGCTCGGGGAACGGTCCGACGCCGAAGATGAGCAGCGGGTCGAGACCGATGTTGATCAGATTGGCGATCCACAGCGCACGCATGGCAATGGCGGGATCGCCCGCGCCGCGAAAGACCGCATTGATCAGGAAGAGCAACATCAGCGTGACGTTGCCGCCCAGCATGATGGCCGTGAAGGTGCCACCCCGCTCAGCCAGACCGTCGCTGGCGCCCATGAGGCTGAGCGACTCCGGCGCGTAGAGCACTCCGAGAATCGCGATCGGAATCGACAGAACGAAGCCAACCGCAATCACCTGAACCGAGGCGACACCGGCCTCTTCCAACTTTCCCTCGCCGACGCGCCTCGCCACCATCGCGGTCGCACCCATGCTCAACCCGATCGCCACCGAGAAGACGAGCATCAAGATCGAGTCGCACAGACCGACGATCGCCACCGCGTCAGGACCGAGCTTGCCGACGAAAAAGACGTCCACAACCATGAAGAGCGACTGCATGGACATCTCGAGCACCATCGGGATGGCCAAGAGCAGTACGGCCCGTCCGATCGGCCCCTGCGTGTGGTCGCGCGCGACGCCCCGGATGGCGTCGACGACGTCGCGCCAGAGCCGCTGGGGAGTGGCGTTCTCGGCGGGCGAAATGGAGGGTTCCGACATCGATGGATGCTATAGGAAGACGCTCAGTGCAACGGAAGTTGGAAAAGGACTTGAGGTAGGGTTATACGCTGAATTTGCCATGCGGTTTTGGGTTTCTTCGACGCCGGTGCGACCCCGGCTACCTCGGAGGTCGGCCGCGGCGCGCAATGGTCATGAATACGTGGAGGGGAAGCACGATGCGAAGTGAGCTGATCTCGAGGAGTTCTCTGCTGGTCATTGTCCTGCTGTTGGCGGGACTCGCGACGCCCTGGATCGCTCGGGCACAGGAGGAAGCGCCGTCGGATCTGATGCTGATTCTCGACGCCTCGGGCTCGATGTGGGGTCAGATCGAGGGCGAAAACAAGATCGTGATCGCGCGCAGAGTCGTCGGTGAGCTGATCGAGGGCCTGCCGGACGACCAGCAGGTGGGACTCGTGGCGTATGGCCACCGTCGCGAAGGCGACTGCGAGGACATCGAGTTGGTCGCGCCCATCGGACCGCTCGACAAGACCGCTCTCAAGAGCACCATCGGCTCGCTCAACCCCAAAGGGAAGACACCGATCACGGCCTCGATCGATCAGGCGTTCGACGTCATTGGCGACCGCAGCGCCAGCGTGATCCTGATCAGCGACGGCCTCGAGACCTGCGGCGGCGATCCGTGCCGTCGGGTTCAGATGGCGCGAGAGCAGGGACTCGACTTCGTGCTGCACGTCGTCGGCTTCGACGTCGCCGATGAGGACGTCTCGTCACTCGAGTGCGCGGCCCAGGCGGGCGGCGGCCAGTTCCACTCCGTGGAGACCGCCGACCAGCTCGGAGCCGCCCTCGAGGGAGCCATGGCACAGCCGGTCGACGTGCCGGCGGGTGGCGTCAAGGTCGAAGTTGTCGCCAACGGCGAGCTCCACGACGCGAGCGTCTACGTCACACCGCGCGACGAAAACACCGAGCCGAACGGTGGCCGCACCTACACCCACCCCGAGACCAACCCGCGCTTCGTTCCCCTGCCGGCCGGCACCTACGACGTGAAGGTCATGGCCGTGGGCCTCAAGGGTGACACCGAGCGATCTTTCGAAGTCACGCTCGAGGAGGGCGAGATCGCCGAGCGCCGCTTCGACTTCAGCTCGGGCTATCTCGAGGTGGGTGTCACCCGCAACGGCGAGCTGAGCGACGCCACCCTCGGTGTGACGGTGGCAGGGACGACCCAGTCGGTATCGGGTGGGCGCACCTACAAGAGTGAGAGCTCGAACCCGAAGCGCATCGAGCTGACCTCGGGTACCTACGACGTGCTCATCGGCGCGATCGAGATCTCCGGCAAGCCTCAGCACAAGGTCGAGGGTTTGGTCGTCGGACCCGACGCGGTCGCCTCGACGTCGCACGACTTTGCGAGCGGGACCCTGTCCGTCGGCGCCCAGCGCGGCGGTGAGTTGATCGACACCACGCTCTACATCTACGACACCGTCGGCGCCAAAGCGGTCGGCCAGGGCCGCACCTACACGAGCGATACGAGCAACCCGAAGACGTTCAACCTCACGCCGAGCACCTATCGGGTCGAGCTCAAGGAGGTTGGCGGCGACGGCCAGAAGCAACAGTTCGAGATCGTGATCGGCCAGGGCGATGTGGTCGAGCGGATGGTCGAGTTTCCCTAGCCGCTAGTCGAGCCCAATCGCGGACTCGAGTCGTTGGTCCCACAGCCGGCACGTCTCGCTGCGGGGCTCGGTACGAGAGACGATCTCCGTGCCGAGCTCCAGCAGCTCGCCTCGTTCGTGTCGTGGCCACACCGGCCGGCCCTCCACGTTGGGGTCTCCAGTCCGCGCAAACGCCACCCAGTAGTCCGCCATGGCGGCAGCCAGGTCCTGGTCATTCTCCGCCCGCGGAATCCAGCTCTCGGCGCCCAGGTTGTCGAAGGCGTACGCGACCTCGGCGCCGTGGAAGGCGCCGAGCCGTTCGCCGATCTCGCCCGGCAGGCCTCTCGAGAAGCGATAGAGATAGGCCGTACTCGACACCCTCGCCATGCTGCGCGCGGCGTAACCGACCGGGCAGGTGAACCAGGTATCGGTCTGCCAGCGGCGCACCGCGGACTGCACGCCGCTCTCGCCCTGCACCGGATAGAGCTCCTCCGCCTGATCCGCCCAGGGGCCCCAGCGACTGCGAAGCCAGCCCCGGAAGCCCGCGATGGTCAGCTCACTCGTGTGCCGTCCGATGTTCGACCACTCGTCCGAATTCGAGCCGATCAGGAGCGGCACATCAAGCTGCTTACCGGTTCCGAACACCCGACCGGGAAGGTCTCGGAGGACCCAGCCGTCGGTAACCGGTGAACTGTCGCGCTCGTGGTTCAGCTGCGCAGGGGTCACTTCGAGCAGCCGCTCGACCGTCACGGCTCGCAGCTCCTCGAGCTCGGTATCGGACTCCTCGACACCGAGGAGCTCCTGCAGTCGGGAGCCCCGGATCTCCTCTCGGACCAGGGTTCGGGTATCGGCCATCGGCGAACCGCTCTGCGAGATCGCCCGGTGAAAGAGGCCCTCGGCCAGGGGGGAGGCCATCAGATAGAGCACGTCCGCACCGCCGGTCGAGTGACCGGCGAGGGTGACGCGCTCGGGGTCGCCGCCAAACGCTGCGATGTTGCGGCTCACCCACTCGAGAGCCGCGACCTGGTCCAGCAGACCGTAGTTGCCCGACGACCGACGCGGCGACTCCGCGCTCAGCGCCGGGTGAGCCAGGAAACCCAGCAGGCCGAGGCGATAGTTGAGGGTCACCACGACCGCGCCACGGCGAGCCAGCGCCTCGCCGTCGAGCGGCGGCCGGCTACCGCTCCCGGCGACGTTGGAACCCCCGTGCACCCAGACCAGCGCCGGCTGGAGCTCGCTCCCCTCGAGGTTCGACGTCCAGACGTTCAGGTAGAGACAGTCTTCTGAAGTGGCGCCGAGCGGCGGCACCACGTCCGGATCGGACTCGAGATCGGCGGCCAACTCGCGCGCGTGGTCGACCTCCACGGCGGGCTGTGGACACGCGGGGCCAAACTCCGCCGCCGCCTGAACGTCCTTCCGCGGCTCCAACCGCTCGGGAGGACGCCAGCGAAGGTCGCCGATCGGCGGCTGCGCGTAGCGCACGCCCTTGAAGGTCGCCACCGTCCGCTCGTCGTCGAGATAGGTGCCCTCGAGGGTCTCGTCGTCGGCTCTCACGCGCGGGGGACCGTCGGCCGACTGCGGCGAGCCACACCCGGAGGCGAGGGCTGCCGCCAGCAAGAGACTCGCGCCGCCCCGAGCCGCGCGACCTCGGACCCGTCGGCGAATCGAGGCGATCTTCATGAGCGAATCGGAACAATATCAACCCCGAAGCGCGAATTCGCTACCATCCAGCGCAAATGGGGTTCTGGCGACAACGCATCCTCCCCCGCCTGGTCGACTGGGCCACCGGAGTCGAGACGACCATGCGGCAGCGTGCTCGTGTCGTGCCGCAGGTGTACGGGCAGGTGGTCGAGCTCGGCTTCGGCTCGGGGCACAACCTCGAGTTCATGGATCCCGAGAGAGTCGACCGGCTGATCGGCATCGACCCGGCCGCCCTCGGCTTCCGACTCGCGAAGCCGAAGATCGACGCGGTGGACTTCGAGGTCGAGCATCTCGAGTGCAGCGCCGAAGAGATCCCGCTCGAGGACGGCACGATCGACACCGTGTTGGCGACCTACGCACTCTGCACGATCCCCGACCCGGTCGCCGCGCTCCACGAGGTGAAACGCGTCCTGAAGGCAGATGGCTGTTTTGTCTTCTGCGAACACGGCTTGGCCGACTCCGAGTCGCTCCGGAAATGGCAGCACCGCCTGCAGCCGATCTGGGGCCGAGTGGCGGGCGGCTGCCACTTGAATCGCGCCATCCCGGAGATCATCGAATCCGCCGGGTTCGAGATTTCCGGTCTCAGAACGCGCCTGCTACCCGGACCCAAACCACTGACCTTCACCTACTGGGGAACCGCTCGATGATCCGCTCGGCCGCGACGCGTTTCGCCCTCGCCCTCGCCGCGTTGGTCTCGTTGACCGTCATCGGCTGCGGTCACGAAGACAAGCCGTTGTTCCACGCCGTCCGCGACTACACCGAAACCGCCAGGGGCGCTCCCGCCGACGCCGCCGGAACCGCTCCCCTCCTCCTGGCGGCGCTCGAGCGCGTCGAAGTCGAGTGGGAGAACACGCGCGCATCCATCGACGACGCCGAGATCGCCCGACGCATCGGCGACCGAGTCCACTTCCTCCGGCTGTTCACCTACAGCTTGTACCTGTGGCTGGCCGACGACGAAGCCTTCTTTGGAGAGCCGATGGCGAGCCTGGGAGCTGTACCGGAAGACCTCCGCCGACCCGCTGCCGCTCTCAGCCCCGAGTTCCTAGACTACCTCGCCACCGTCGTCGGTTCGGAAGCCACGCCTGACCTCCGAGCCTGGCAAGCGTCGAACTTCGAGCCCGTGTTCTGGAGGGACTTCGTGGGCAGCCACATGAAGACTTTCGGCAACCTCTACGAGATCCTGTCGATCGAGCTGGCGGCGGAAACCGCGCGTCTCTAGTCCAGACACGAGCCCACTCGCTCCGAGAGGTAGCTGGCTCTCGCCTTGCATTCCCACCAAGGCATGACTTCTTCCGGCGGAAGAACTGTGTCTCATCTGTGACGAGAATGGCGGCTTCAAGACTCAGGATCCAACTCCTCGTTGTGCTGTGCGCAGTCGCAGTGGTACCGCACTCGGCCTTGGCCGAGGTGGACGTAACCTCTGCTGGTGTCAGCTCGACGCGGAGTCCCGACGGGCATGCAACCGGGACCCTGAGAGTCCGAGTCACGGAAGCGGACACCGATCTCGCGATTACACCAGGGGAGCCGCTCGAAGGCGTCCGAATCTCCTTCAGCTCTTCGGATCTCGAGTCCGAAGGCGCCACCGACCAGGACGGCGTGATCGAGTTCGCCGAGCTACCGGCGGCGACCTTCTGGTTTCGCGCCTCGCTCGAACCCTACTTTGACGTCGAGTACCCGAATGTGGTCATCAAGCCAGGTCGCACGACAAGCATCGACGTTGAGATGACTCGTCCCGTTCCGATGAAGGGCCCCGTGTCCGTCTGTTCGCTTCCCGGACCCTTCGCGGCGCGCTATGAGAAGCGCTGTGAAGAGGTCGCCGCCGGCGCCTGGCCTCGCTACGAAGAGATGCTCCAGACAGCACGAGAGGTGGATTGGCTGCCACGGGCAGACGACCACCGGTTCGAGGGCTTCCGGCTCATCTGGTGGCGGTCGTTCCACGAGCGCATTGTGATCAAGATCGAGCAGTCGCCTCTGGCGAGCCCGGTCGTGGCTGTCGCGACGCTCGACCGCCTTGCTACGGGCGGCACGAACGAACTGAAAACGACGCGACAACGCCTGAGCGACCCTCTGGAGCTCTCTCAGCTTCGCGCATTGGCAGAGGAGGTCGGCTTTTGGGCCGCACCGGCCGTGGTCGCGCGTCCCGGCTGGGTTTGCGTAGACGGAGCGCGTTGGGTTGTCGAGGGCGTTCGCGACGGGCGCTACCACCACGTCGACCGGCATTGCCCAGAGGACGATTCCGTCGCCAAGCTCCTCGGACTCCACCTGATCGAGCTCTCGGGCGAGCAGTTCGAGCACATCTACTAGCAGCGCCTGCCAGCCCTCTGGCAGCCCCGGCTCACGTCGTGAGACTATGAGCGCCACAACTGGAATCTGGCTGTCCCCAAGGGAGGTTTCGATGCGCTCTCTGTTGTTGCTCTGCGTCACGCTCTTGCTCATCCTCACGCCGTTCGGCGGCCTATCGCCGATCGACGCTTCACCGCTGCCGCTTCAAGACGAAGAGGCCCCAGCTGAAGGCGAAGGCGCCGAGGGTGAGGAGGAAGAAGAGGACAAGATGGTCGCACCGGCACCGGATCGCCGGGAGGGCGAAGGGGAAGGGCCCTTCGAGCGGCTGATCATCCGTGGCGTGACCTTGATCGACGGCACCGGCGCTCCGCCGATCGGCCCGGTCGACATCGCGATCGAGGGCAACCGAATCGAGGAGATTCAGGTCGTCGGAGCCCCCGGCATCCCGATGAAGGAAGACCGTCGACTCGAAGACTCCACCAAAGAGATCGACGCCGAGGGCTGGTACGTGATGCCAGGCATCGTCGACATGCACGCTCACACCGGAGGCGTGCCGAAGGCGCCCGAGGCCGAGTACGTCTACAAGCTCTGGATGGCGCACGGCGTGACCACGGTGCGTGGTGTGCCGACTGGGCCGCTCGAGTGGGCCCTGTCTGAGAGGGAGCGCAGCGCGGCCAACGAGATCGTCGCACCGCGGATCGTGTCGTACCAACGGCCGGGGTCGGGTGAGGAGTGGAAAGAGCGCAACATTCGCACCCCCGACGACGCCCGTGCCTGGGTTCGGTATGCCAAAGGAAAGGGTGTCGACGGGCTCAAGCTCGGCTCCTACCCGCCCGCGATCATGGAGGCGCTGATCGACGAAGCGAACCAGAACGGCATGGGACAGACGGCGCACCTCGGTCAGATGGGCGTCGCCCAGATGAACGTCATCGACGCGGCGCGCCTGGGCATGACCGGCATGACCCATTTCTACGGCCTGTTCGAATCGATGTACGAGAACCACGACGTGCAGCCCTGGCCGGCCGACATGAACTACATGGACGAGCAGCACCGATTCGGCCAGGTGGCGCGCCAGTGGAACCTGGTCAGGCCGCGCGGAGAGAAGTGGAACGCGCTGCTCGACGAGCTCCTCGAGCTCGACTTCTACATCAACCCCACGATGACCATCTACTCGGCCGGCCGCGACGTGATGCGAGCGCGCACCGCCGACTGGCACGAGCAGTACACGCTGCCGACGCTCCATGAGTTCTTCGTTCCGAATCGCGACGCGCACGGCTCCTACTGGTTCGATTGGACCACCTGGGACGAGGTCGCCTGGCGCAAGTTCATGCAGGTGTGGATGTTGTTCCTGAACGACTACAAAAACGCCGGCGGCAAGGTGACCGTCGGATCCGACTCCGGCTTCATCTACCAGCTCTACGGACCCGGCACCATCTGGGAGATGGAGCTCCTCCAGGAGGCCGGCTTCCACCCGCTCGAGGTGATCCGTGCCGCCACCATGCACGGCGCCATGGAGATTGCGAAACCCAAGGGCGTACCGATCGAGTACGGAGTGGTCCGCGAGGGCTACCTGGCGGATCTGGTGCTGCTCGAAGAGAACCCGGTCCACAACATGAAGGTCCTCTACGGCACTGGCGCGGTGAGACTCAACGAGAGCAACGAGCCGGAGAGGGTCGGCGGCGTGCGCTACGTCATCAAAGACGGCATCGTCTATGACGCGAAGCAGCTCCTGGCCGACGTCGCAGCGATGGTCGAAGAGCAGAAGACCGAGATGGCCGAGGACTCCGAATAGCCCGACATCAGCACTTGCCGACCGACCGTCGAACCACTACCGAGCGCCGCTTGCAGCGTCTGCACTCGGCTGAGAAACTCCGGCGTCCGAGGTAACCCTTGCCGATCCCTTCGCCCTTCCACTCCCGCACCTCGCAGCTGTGCCACAGCATGCGCTGGAAGGACTGGGCCGGGTACTACGCGGTGAGTTCCTACACCGAGTCTCACGAGCCGGAGTACTTCGCCTTCCGTCACTCCGCGGGGTTGCTCGATGTGACACCGCTGTTCAAGTACGAAGTCAGCGGGCCCGACGCTCCTCGGTTCCTCGCGCGGATCATGTCGCGCAACGTCGCCAAGCTGAAGGTCGGCAGGGTGACCTACGTCTGTTGGTGCGACGACGAAGGCAAGGTGATCGACGACGGCACCGTCGCCCGGCTGGAGAAACACCACTACCGGGTGACCGCCGCCGAGCCGAGCCTGCACTGGTTCGAACGCTTCCGCCGCGGCTACGACGTGACCCTCGAGGACTCGACCACCCGCCTGGCCGCGCTCTCCCTTCAGGGGCCGAACTCGCGCGCCATTCTCGAGGCGTCTTCGGACGCCGACCTCTCGGATGTCGGGTTCTTCGGACTGACCTCCTGCCGTTTCGGCAACGCTGCCGGGTGGATCACCCGCACCGGCTATACCGGCGATCTGGGCTACGAGGTCTGGGTCGCGAGCACCGACGCCGAGTCGGTCTACGACGCCATCTGGGAGGCGGGTCAGTCGTTCGCCATCCTCCCCGCGGGGCTCGACGCCCTCGACGTGGCCCGTGTCGAAGCGGGCTTCGTGATGAACGGTGTCGACTACTGGAGCGCCAACCACTGTCTGATCGAGGACCGAAAGTCGTCGCCCTATGAACTCAATCTCGATTGGACGGTGAGGCTCGACCGAGCGCCGTTTGTCGGTCAGCGGGCGCTCCAGCGAGAGTTCCAGACCGGTCCAGAGCGACGCTTCGTCGGGCTGGTGATCGACTGGGACGAGACCGAGAGGCTCTTCAACAGCTACGGCCTGCCGCCGGAGCTGCCGGTCCACGCCTGGCGCGACGGCCGGCCGATCTACTCCATCGACGGCGCCTGGATTGGGATGGCAACGAGCGGCGCCTGGTCGCCGACCCTCAAGCAGAATCTGGCGTTGGCTCAGATTCAGTCCGACCATGCGCACGAGGGCGAGCGCCTCAAGATCGAAATGACCGCCGAATACCGGCGCCACACCGTCAGTGCACGGGTCACGGCGCTACCGTTCTTCGACCCGCCGAGGAAACGCAAATGACGACCTGGGACGCAGTCATCATTGGCGGCGGCCACAACGGCCTCGTCTGCGCCGCCTACCTGGCCAAGGCCGGCAGGAAGGTGCTGGTGCTCGAGCGACGGCACGTGCTCGGCGGCGCGGCGGTGACCGAGGAGCTCTACCCGGGCTTCAAGTTCTCCGTCGCCTCGTACGTCGTGAGTCTGTTCCGCCCGGGCATCATTCGCGATCTCGACCTGCCGGCGCACGGACTCGAGCTGCTGCCGCTCGAAACCGCCTACTCGCCGCTCCACGACGATCGCGGCCTGTGCCGCTGGGTGGATCCCGAGCAGACACGTCGCGAGATCGCGCGCTTCAGCCAAAAAGACTCCGAGCTCTACCCCGAGTTTGGGCTGGCGATGACCAAGATGGCGCGGTTTGCCAAGGGCATCATCGACGAACCGGCACCCGACCCGGCGTCGCTCGACCCGAGCGAACTGGCCCAGCTCTGGCGCTTCTCAGACGAGCTCCGTTCGGCGGACCCCGAGTCGCTCTACATGCACCTCAAGCTCTTCACCATGAGCTCAGCCGACCTGCTCGACGAGTGGTTCGAGTCCGAGGTGCTCAAGGCGCCGATGTCCGTGAGCGGCATCATCGGCACCTACCTGGGAGTGCGCTCGCCCGGGACCGCGTACGTGCTCCTTCATCACTACATGGGTGAGATCGACGGCGCCTTCCGCTCCTGGGGCTATTCGAAGGGGGGCACTGGCGGCGTCTCGATGGCGTGCGCCCGTGCGGCACAGGCGTTTGGCGCCACCATCCGAACACGCGCGGAGGTGGACCACGTCCTGCTCGAGAACGGCCGTGCTCGCGGCGTGGTGCTCTCGGGGGGTGAGGAGATCCGGGCGCGCACGGTGATCTCGAACTGCGACCCCAACCTGACCTTCCTGGGGCTGGTGGGTGAAGAACACCTAGACGGAGACTTCGCCACCGCCATCAAGCGCTACAAGCTGCGCGGAAGCTCTGGCAAGGTCAATCTTGCGGTCGATCGCCTGCCGGTGTTCCCGGGACGAGAGGGCACAGCGCACCTGCGCGGCGACATCGCCGTCGCGCCGAACATCGACTACCTCGAGCGGGCCTACGACGAGGCCAAGTACGGCGACTTCTCGTCGCGGCCCTATCTGAACGTGGTGATCCCGTCGGTGATCGACCCGAGCGTCGCTCCGCCCGGCAAACACGTGATCTCGATCTTCGTCCAGTACGCGCCCTACCACCTCACCGAGGGTGCCGACCGCTGGCCCGAGAAGCGTGAGGCGTTCGGCGACACGGTCGTCAAAACGCTCGCCGAGTACTGCCCCGGCCTCGAAGAGTCGATTCTTTACCGACAGGTGCTCACTCCCTGGGATCTCGAGCAGCAGTTCGGACTGACCGAGGGCAACATCTTCCAAGGCGAGCTCAGCCTCGAGCAGCTCCTGTTCCAGCGCCCCACCGCCGGCTGGGCGCGTTATCGAACACCGATCACAAATCTCTGGATGTGTGGCTCGGGCACCCACCCAGGCGGCGGCATCATGGGCGCCTCCGGCCGCCTCGCGGCGCTGAGCCTCTTGGAGTCGGGGGAGCTATGAGCGGCGAGCGCTGGGACGCGGTCGTTCTCGGCTCCGGCCACAACGGGCTGGTCGCCGCCACTCGGTTGGCAAAGTCCGGCGTTCGCACGCTGATCGTGGAACCACGGGAAGCGATCGGCGGCCTCGCCGCCGGCCTGGAGTTTCATCCCGGCTACCGCCATCTCGGCGTCGCCGACGACACCTCACAGCTGCGCCCCTGGGTCACGAAGTCGCTCGGACTCGCAAGCTACGGCCTCGAGGTCGAGGGAGAGCACACGCCGATCTTCTCGCCGGCGCCCGCGGGCGAAGGCGACGGCCTGCTGCTGGCGCACGAACCCGACGCGGCGGCCGGTGAACTCGGCGGCGAGGCGGCAGCTTACGCGGACTACCGCGGATATCTCGACCGCCTCGCTCCGTTTGCCCGCAAGGCCCTCGACCGCATGCCGCCCGACGTCTCAGACCTGAAGCTGGCCGATCTCTGGTCGCTCGGCACCACCGCGGTGGGCCTGCGATTGCTGGGACGCCGCGACATGATGGAGCTCTTCCGCATCGGCCCGATGTGTGTCGCCGACTGGCTGCGAGAGCGCTTCTCCAGCGACCGGCTGAACGCGCTCCTGGCGGCACCCGCGGTCTACGGCGGCTTCACCGGGCCGTGGTCGCCGGGTACCAACGCCAATCTGCTCCTCTTCGAGAGCTTCAAGCAGCCAGAGGTTCGGGGCGGATCGGCGGCGCTCGTGGCGGCGCTCGAGGCCGCGGCTCGCGACGCCGGCGTCGAGTTCCGAACCGGCACCACCGTGGCTCGACTCCTGCTGGACGACGACACGGTCGCAGGACTCGAATTAGAAGGTGGCGAACGGATCGAAGCAGGCGTCGTCGCCGCGGCCGGCAGTCCCAAACACGCACTCCTCGAGCTCATTCCCCGAGACCGACTCTCGCTCCGACTCGAGCACCGCATCACCCACTTCCGCACCCGCGGCACAACCGCGCACGTGTTCCTGGCTTTGGCCGGCTATCCGAGCCTCGCCTGCCGACCCGATCTTCAGGCGGAACATTTCCGAATCGCGGAAGGCATCGATCCGCTGGAGCAGGCGTTCGACCCGGTCAAGTACCGACGTTTCGGTAGCGATCTCTCCCTCGACGTGCGGGTACCTACGGTGCGTCACCCGGACCTGGCGCCGCCCGGACATCAGGTCGCGTCGATCGGCGTCCACTTCGTCCCCTACCACCTCGAAAGCGGATGGACCGACGAGTCGCGAGCCGCGCTCCAAGAGACCGTGATCCAGCGGCTGGAGGCCTACGCTCCGGGCGTCCGTTCTCTCGTGGTGGGCGCGCAGACCCTCACGCCGGCCGACCTCGAGACCGAGTACGGCCTGACCGGCGGCCAGATTCACCACGGCGAGCACGGCCTGGACCAGCTCTTCGTCCGCCCCGCGCCCGAGTGCGCCCGCTACGACACTCCCATCCGGGGGCTCTACCTCTGTGGCGGCGGCAGCTTCCCGGGCGGCGGCATCACCGGCGCACCGGGAGCTCTCGGAGCGGAACGCGTTCTGGCCCAGCGCTAGCGAACCACCTCGGCGGCGGGTCGCGACTCGAATCGGCGAGCGAGATCGGCCAACCTCGCGTCGAGCTCGTCTCGCGAGAGCCAGACGCCTCGAACCATCACCCCTTCGGGACGCCGCAGCTTCGAGATCCGCTTCAGCGGATTGCCGGACGCGAGGATCAGATCGGCGTGTTTGCCGACGTCGACCGAGCCTGCGAACTCGGTGAGCCCGAGGAACTCTGCCGGCGCCCAGGAGCCTGCGCGCAGCGCCTCACGCGGCGACAGCCCGGCCTCGACCAGAAGTTCGAGCTCATCGATCGCCGAGAACCCGAGCAGCACCAGCGGTGGTCCGCCACCGTCGCTTCCCAAGAGGAGTCGATCGATTGCGCCGAGGCGCCTCGTTTCGGCGATCGTGGCCAGGTGGGAGGCCCGAACTCGCTCGTGCACCTCGACCGAGACGCCCTGTTCTCGAACCGGGTTTGCGTTCTGCCAACTGTCGCGCAGAGAGTGCGGGAAGTAGCGGAGATTCGGTGAGGCAAGCTGCTCGGCAAAGGTGTCGTCTCCCGCGGTCCGCGTAAAGACGTCCTCGACCACCACCGTGCCGGTGAGCCAAACCCCACTCTCAGCCAGCGCCGCCACGTTCCCGGGGACCGCCTCGATGGCGCCCTCCAGATCGTCGAAACTCTCCGGGTCCTCGACCCACAGCAGCTCCTCTGCGTGGGCGATCATCGCCAGTCCCTCGAGACTCGTCGCAAAATCGATCCCGGGACGCGCGGCGTGCCCGTAGACGGGAATCCCCAGCTCGTCCGCCACCTCTACCACCCGACGAAAGACCGGCTCGGTCACCGGAGTGTGCACCTTGACGGCGTCGTAGCCCTTTGCAGCCCACTCCCGAACTCGAGCCTCCGCCTCCCCCGGGTCGGAGACCGTGGAACTCTTGATCTGCGGGCTCGTGAAGAAGAGGCGCGGCCCCACGGCCTTGCCCCGTTCGAGCTGCCGGCGCCAAGTGAGATGCCGATCGGTTCCGGTCATGTCGAGGACAGTCGTCACGCCGTTGGCGAGGAGGATTGAATACGCATCGTCGATCTTCATCTCCTCGGGCAGCGACTCCAGGAAGTCGAGGTGCACGTGCATGTCGGCGAGCCCGGGCACGAGAAACCGCTTGCGTCCGTCGACAACCGTCGCCCCCTCCGGAATCTCCACCCTCTTCGACTTGCCGACAGAGACGATCACGCCGTCCTCCACCACGACCGTCTGCTTTCGACGCAGTCGTTTCTGGCCCGGGCGGGTCCCGACCACCGAGACGTTCTCGAACGCCACCACCCCGGACACCTCGGCAGCCGCGTGCGACTCGCCCGCCGAAATCCAAAAGGGCGCCACCATCAGCAGCCAGCAGCCCACCGCACTCGTTGCATTCCAAGTTGTCATCTCTACGCTCCGTTCTCGAGTGCGCCGACTCGCCGGCGCAGTTCGCACAGAAACGTAGCGACCGCGGTGCTGCCGGCGCCCGACGGCCGCTTGAAGACTTCGTGAAGGCTCTCTGAAGCGCCTAGGCGTCTGGGCGAACCGCAGCCAGAATCTTCTGGAAGCGCGGGTGGTCGAGCAGCGCGTCGTAGCCTCGAGAGGTCTCGAGGAAGATCAGGTCCCGAGCGCGGTCGGCGAGCGCGCGCTCGAGCCAATCGAGCGCAGTCTCGAGCTCGCCGAGAGCAACGTAGACCTCGGCGATGAGCGCCGCGGAGAGGTATCGGTCTTCTGCTAGGAGCTCGAGCTCCACCAGGAGCTCACGGGCTCGCACCTCGCGCCCTGTACTTGCATACGCTACCGCCAGGTTCGAGAGGCTCCGGGGCTCGCGTCCCGAGCGTTCGACGGCGCGCTCGAACGCCTGCACCGCCCGCTCTAGGTTCCCGAGCCTCAGATGGGACCAGCCGAGAATCGCGTCGGAGTCGATGTGTTCCCGTGCAAGCTCCGCCTCTTCGATCGATCGTTCGAAGCGCCCGCTCCGCAGGAAGTGCCAACCGGCGTTGACGCGAACCCAGGGGTCTCTGCCCCACCGCTCGATCTGGTCCGCGACAACGGCGTCGGCGTCCTCGGCCCTCCCCTGGACCGACAGAAAGAGCAGATAGCCCAAGGTCATGTCGGGTGCAATCCGCAAGAGCTCTCCGTACTCCCGCTCGGCCGCAGGCCAGTCCCAGTCGTACCAGGTCAGAATCTCGGCGTGAACGGCTCGTGCTTCTGCCAGACGCCCGTCGAGCGCCAGCGCTCTCAGGACGGCCTCGCGCGCTCTGCCGTACGCCTCGGCGGGCGGCAACGCACCGTAGTTTGTGCCCATGAAGGCGTGGGCCGAACCGAGAAACGCCCACGCCTCGGCGAACTCCGGGTCCAGCTCGACCGCGCTTTGGAGGAAGGAGATCGCCTTCTGCAAATCGGCCGGCGTCTGCAGGAAGATGTGGTACCGCCCGAGGAGGTAGGCGTTGTAGGCGTCGAGATCGGCGGTCGGCAGGAGCGCCAGGGTCCTTCGGTCTTCGGCGGAGAGCTCGACACCGAGGGTCCCCGCGACCGCCTCCGCAATCTCCGTCTGAGCGGCACTCAGAGCTTCGAGCGTCAGTTGTGACTCCAGGGTGTCCGTCCACAGAAGCGAGCCGTCGTGGCCGTCATGTAGGCGGATCTCGACGCGGGCCCGGCCCTCCTCGCGCTTCAACGAACCGTCGATCCAGGCGTCAGCCCGCACCGCCTGGGCAACCCGCGCCGGACTTCCGCCATCGAAGAGGACACGTCGCCGCAGCTTCCGAATCTCAGCAACCCCGCTGAGCCGGCGTGCGAGCTCATCGCCAAATGCTGCTGCGGGAACGGCCGGCTCTCCTCCGATCTGCGCTCGAGCTTCCGCGCTGGACGATTGCTCCTTAAAGGGAAATACCGCGATCGTGAGCCGTCCGCCGGAGTCGATCGACGAAGCCACCTCTCGAGCGTCTGACCCCAGCAGGTAGGCGCCAAGCGCGACCAGGAGGAGCAGCGGCACCAGCCAGGCGAGGCGCGGAAGCCATCGCACCCCGCTGGACCGACCCTCCTGGGCCTCCGTTTCGACCGGCAGCGCGAGTCGGTACCCGACGCCTCGAACCGTCTTCACGTAGCGTGGGCTCCGACCGTCGTCGCCGAGACTCTTGCGCAGGAGCCGTACTCGTTGACTGAGCACCTCATCTCCGACGAAGAGGTCGGACCAGACCTCGGACAGAAGCTCTTCCTGAGTGCCAACCGCCGGCGCGCGGCGCGCGAGAGCGAGCAACAGCTGCCAGGAGAGCTCGGGCATCTCGACCTCCCTGCCGTCCCGGACCACCACTCGCGCGGCCCGGTCGATCAGAAGTTCTCCGATCCGAAAGCGGGTGGGTAGGTCGGTCACAGTGCGCCCGCTGGACGCTGGTGTCGGCTCAGCCATCGCGCACCGCAGGCAGTCTACCCGCTCGGCGGCGTGCTTCCCGAGTCGACTGAGCCCAGTAGGACCGGTAGCGTAGGCTTGAGGCTATGGTCCTCCGATTCGGAGACTTCGAACTCGACGTCGACGCGCTGGAGCTGTCTCGCGACGGCGATCTCCTGCCGCTCGCGCCACAGCCGACCCGCGTGCTCGCCTTCCTCGTCCAGAACGCAGGGAGGACCGTCTCGCGGGAAGAGCTCCAGCGGCACGTCTGGGGTGACGAGCATGTCGAGGCCGACCTCGGACTCAACTCCTGCGTCCGGAAGATCCGTACGCAGCTCGACGACGACGCCAACGACCCTCGCTTCGTGCGAACGCTTCCGCGCCGCGGGTATCGGTTCGTCGGAGAGCTTCGCGCCGACGAGACCAAGGAACGCGGAATCGCCCGCAACCGCCGCTGGAGCTGGGTGGCGGCACTCGCCGTCGTGGTCGGCGCGACGTTCTGGCTGACTCGATCGCTCGACAAGGCGTCGCAGAGCACGGAGGAACCCGTCGCGGTCGCCGTGCTCCCGTTCCAGAATCTGACCGGCGACCCGTCGCAGGGCTTCGTCAGCGACGGACTGACCGAGGAGACGATCGCTCGACTCGGCAGGCTCGGTCCGCGTCAGCTCGCCGTCATCGCCCGCACGACGGCGATGCAGGTCGAGACCGGCGAACGTTCGGCCGCGGCCATCGCCGAGGAGCTCGACGTGCAGTTTCTCGTCGAAGGGAGCGTCCGCCGTGACAACGGTCGCCTGCGCGCCACCGCTCGGCTCATCGACGGCGAGACCGGCCTCCAGACCGGAAGCGAGATCTACGAGGCCTCGGCCGACGACCTCTTGCAGGCGCAAGCGAGCCTGGCCGACCATCTAGCGCAGTGGCTCGTCGATCGACTGCTGCCCGGCGAGCACGTCGTCGCTCGCGCGCCGGAACCGCTGACCGGCGCGCTCTACGAGACCTATCTCCAGGGCCTGCACCTGCTGCAGCAGGGCACCGTGGAGGGCTACCGCGAAGCGGAGGAGCGGTTCGCTCGAGTCGTCGGCGCCGAGCCGACGTCCGCCCTCGGCTGGTCCGGTCTCGCCGAAGCACGGCTCTGGCAACGCTGGTTCGGAGCCGACTCTCCAGAGCTCGCCCTGACCGAGGCGCGCACAGCGGCTCGCCGCGCCATCGAACTCGACCCCGCGCTCGCCAACCCGCACCTGCTGCTCGGCTACGCGGCGCTCTACGTCGACTTCGACTCTCTCGAGGCGGAACGACACTTGGAGCGGGCGGCAGCCCTCGAGCCCGGCTCGGCTCGTGCTCAGGCGTGGCTGGCCGCCTATCTATCGGCCGCCGGCGAACACGACGAGGCGATTGAACGTGCGCAGCTGGCGCGCCGCCTCGACCCGCTCGCCATGGCGGTGAACTCCGATCTCTGCTGGCTTCTGAACTACGCACGGCGCTTCGATCAGGCGCTCGTGGCCTGCTCCAACGCTCTCGAGATTCAAGCGGGCAACGGCTGGATTCGACTCGGCAAGATCGAGGCGCTGCGTCAGCTCGGCCGCGACGCGGAGGCGGTCGAAATCGTGGCCGAGATGGCGGCCGCTGCGGGAGACGACGGCGCCGCCGCCTGGACCGATCTCGCCTCGACCGACCCGCGGGCCGCCGGCGAGCACGCTCTCGCCTGGCTCGCAACCGTCGCTGCACGGCAGCCCGGTGCGTACATGGCAGCGACGGTCGCCGCACTCCAGGGACACGAAGAGATCGCGCTCGAGCGGCTCGACGCAGCTTGGGAGGAGCGCAGCATGCTCCTCGTCTTCGCCGCGGTCGACCCGCGGTTCGATTCGATTCGCGAGTCGCCGCGCTTCCGCGAGATGGTCGACCGCGTCGGGCTCAACGCCTCCGCCAGCTGATCATCTCGCGGTCATCTCTCGGTCACGTACCGGCCACCAACCCCTGACTCGGCGCTCCGTAGCCGGACGAGGGCGCATGTCGCGCCTGCCGAAACCTAGGAGGAACCTGATGAGAAATGTCTCTATCGGACTGGCGCTCGCCCTCGCCATCGTCGCTCTCCCCCTCGCCGCGGAGACTCCTCCGCCACTCCCGCGGGACGCCCCGACTCTGATGCTGGGCACGACAGCCTTCGACGGAGCGGCGATCTCAGAACACCACGTGACCTTCGCCATGGGGCGGGCCGCGAAAACCGGACCGCTCAGCCTGGGCGAGAAGATTGCTGCAGGCGCGCTTCAGGAGAGCGTTTTGGAGAAGGTCGAGACCGACCGCGGGACCGTACTCCGACGCACGAGCCGCATTCGCAGAGCGGGCAGCGACCAGGTGCTCGCTGAGGCCTCGATCGAGCTCGACCCGCACACCCTACGCCCGCTCTTCTCGAAGACCGTGCAGGGTGGCCAGGAGAGTACCGTCGAGTACGACTGGGAGAGCTTCACCATCCGCCGGTCCTCCGGAGACGAGGTCTCGCTCGACCTCGAGATGCTCGAGGTCGGCGCCCACGACGTCTGGATGGCCGCGCTGCCGCTGACACACGGCTTCACGGCTCGACTACCCGCTGTCTTCGCCTCGACCGGAACCAAGTACTGGGCCGTTCCGCGGGTCGTCGGCTCGGAGAAGGTCGATGTCGGCGACGGCGTGGCCCGTGACGCCTGGGTCGTCGAGCTCGACTGGTGGGGCATGGGTGCCGCCAACACCGCAGACAACTACTCGCCCGGTGGCGGCGCCAACGACACCGGAGGCACCGGGGGTAAGTACTGGGTCCTCGATCAGCCGGTCGCCGGACAGCCCTCCGTCGTCCGGGTTCGCACTCAGGTCGACGATCAGACCGACTCGGTGATTCAGCTTCAAGCTCTCGAGTAGACGCCGACGGCGGGCGGCCTCGGGCCGCCCGCGCCTCACTCGTCTTTCGGCTCGCGCAGGGTCATCGACATCGACTCGAAGTCGAAGGTCACGGAGTACGGCCGGAGAAACCCATGCGAGACGAGTCCGCCGAGCCGGAACCCGAGCTTGTGCTCGAGCGACTCCGGGAACGGACCCGCAAACCCGGTCAGGTCCGAGCGTTCCACCGATCCCAGGCAGACGCGATCGACGACAAACGGCCGCACGGTGACGGCACCACCACCCCCCTGCCCCTCGAAGGAGACGTCGGAGAGCTCGATACCAGCCTCCTCGATCGTCGACGCCGGTACCGTAAGGGCACCTCCGGCGAGCCCCGTATCGAGCAGAACCATGAGCGGGTCGGCGCGACCGACACAGCCCTCGGCGACGATCAGGTGGTCACCGACGAGCCAGATAGGAAGCTCGGCAAGCACGTCACCGGCTGAAGAGGGAGCGTCCGCGCGCTCGAGAGCGAGTCGGCCGCCGGGGTAGTCGAGGGTGAACCGGAACTGTCGGAGGAGTGTCGTTCCGAGTACGCCGGCCACCGGCCGACCCCACGTCGCCGCCATGAACCGGCCGGTGGGCAGTAGCCGCACCGGCACGTTGTGCACCTCGAACGGCCCCATCGTCACGTTCCGCACGTGACCGATCCCCACCTCGGTCTTGGCATCACCGGCGAAGGTGCCCGATCGCGCTCCGAACACCTCCGCTCCGACCTTCTCCGCAAACTCGGGATCCAGAATCAACTCACCGCCACCGGTGTCGACGATGAAGAGCGCCGGCTCTGAGCCGTTCACACTCAGCTGAAGCGCCGGCAGCGGGTCGGTCTGAACAAACTCGATCTCGCCGGAGGCCGGGCCCTCGAGGCGGTAGAGCTCGGCGACCGCCGCCTTCGCGAGTTGGGCCACGCGGCCCTCTTCACCGGTCGACTCGAGCCACTTCGAAGCCGCGGCCGGATCGCGCCGGCGATAGGCGACCTCGGCCAGAAGCGGTGCGACCTCGGCCGCGTCGGCGCCCCGCTCGCGAGCGGCCTGGAGCCGACTCTCTGCGACGTCCAGACGGTTCTTCCATAGCGCCAGTCGACCCGCAGCGAACAGTGCGTCGTGGCCCGGCGAGTCGCCTTCGACCGCCGCCTCCAACAGAACCGACGCCTCGTCGAGGCGACCTCTCTCGAGCGCCTCCGGCCACCCTCCGGCGCCGAAGGCCGCCGACGCTCCGACACACCCGATCCACGCGAGCAGTATTCCTCTCGTCATCCCGAGACCTCCTTGTCTCCTCAAACTCGCAGCTCGCGTTCGAGTTCCCGACGCAACGAATCGCCCCTCAAGCGTGTCTTATCACCACAAGCGATGGGAGACGCGCGACCCGACACCTGGATCAAGGTCCTGGCAGGTTGGATCAGCTACTTGCTGGTCTTCTCGTGGCTACCGCTCCTGCGAGCTGCCTTCGACGGCCCGACCTACCAGTGGGGAACCACCCACTTCGCCACCCAGTTCCGCGGCGCGGGAGTCAGCCCGGACATCTGGGTGCCCGCCCTCAAGTGCGGTGTGATGGCGCTCCTGCTCTGGCTCGCCTACCGCCGGAGAGACGCCCTCTTCCGAGCGCTTCTCGTCCTCTGGAGCGGCGTGCTGGCGGTCGACGCCATCCAGGCGACGATCCGGGCCCCCGAGAGTTTCGAGTTCCACGGTGACACTCTCGGCATTCACGTCAATCTCGGACCGGCAGTGGTGACTCTCTTCACCCTCGCCTTCGGCGTCTCGCTCGCTTGGAGCTGGCGTAACCGGGGCGCCGAGGCGATACGCGTGCCGTGGATCGCCAGGAATCGCCGGCTGCTCCTGATCTGGCTTCTCCTGCTGCCGATTCAGTTCGTGCTGCTCCGCTTCGGCGAGCCTCACGGCACAACCGACGCCGTCGGCGTTCTGTTGACGATCGCGCAGTGCCCGCTCCTGGCGGGCGCCCTCTACCCCTGGCGCTGAGCCGCTGACAGCGGTCGATTTGCAGTCGAGTGGCGCTCGACCTGCGGTAGCATGCGCCGGTCACGCAGACTACTGGCAGAAGAAACTGGAGACGACAGAATGACTCGAAATCGCATACTCGCCGCGATCGCTATCGCGGTCCTCTTCACCACCGGATTCGCCGTCGCCGACGACCGTCCAAAGAGCCCCACGGGGCAAGCCAGCACCCAGATTGGCGACGCTTGGATCGACGTCCACTACAGCCGCCCGATCCTCCGCGGCCGCGGTGCCATCTTCGGCACGGGCGAAGCGTACGGAGAGAAGGTCAACGGCGGCGCTCCGCTCTGGCGGACGGGTGCCAACGCGAGCACCCGCATCAAGACCGGCCTCGACCTCGACGTCAACGGCACGCGCGTGCCGGCCGGAGAGTACTCGCTCTTCGTCGACCTGAAGGAAGGCGCCTGGACTGCCGTCATCTCGTCGCAGCCCTTCATGGAGAGCTTCAACCGCGAGAAGGTCGGCGAAGGCATCACCTGGGGCTCGTACGGGTACGACCCGAAGCACGACGTCGCGCGCGCGCCGATGTCGGTCAGCGACCCGGGCATCATGGTCGACCAGATGACCATCTTCTTCTCGGACGTCACCGACGAGGGTGGCTACCTGGGAATCATCTGGGCTGACCAGATGGCGCTGCTGCCGTTCAAGGTCGCCGCAAGCGAATAGCGAAAGCCCCGCGACTGCCCGCCGGCTCATGCCGGCGGCAGTTGCTCCGCGTCAGCCCCGCCGGCTCATGCCGGCGGCAGTTGACGATGGGTGAAGGTGCGTTTGCCGGGGCCGTAGTCCCCGGCACCCTGCCCCTCTCCCTCGAGCAACCAGCGCGTTGTGAGGAGCCCCTCGACGCCCACCGGGCCACGCGCATGGATGCGACCGGTCGAGATACCCACCTCTGCGCCGAGACCGTAGCGAAAGCCGTCGGCGAACCTCGTACTAGCGTTGGTAAACACCGAGGCTGAGTCGACCGACGCGAGGAAGGCGCGCTTGGCCTCGTCGCTCTCCGTAACGATCGCGTCGGTGTGCGCACTTCCGTACCGATGGATGTGCTCGATCGCCTGCTCGAGACCGTCGACCGTTCGCACCGCCAGCACCAGGTCTCCGTATTCGGTCGCTCCATCCTCGGCGGTCGCCTCGACCGCGCCGGGAATCTGGGCTCGAGACGCGTCGTCGCAGCGGAGCTCGACGCCGGCTTCGGTCAGCGCCCCGGCGACCGGCGCCAGGCGAGGTAGGAAGTCGCGGTGCACCAGCAGCGTCTCCGTGGCGTTGCAGGCGGCGGGATAGTCGCACTTGCCGTCGACGGCGAGACGGGCCGCCATCTCCGGGTCCGCGTCGGCATGGAGATAGAGGTGGCAGATGCCCTCCGCGTGTCCGAGAACCGGAATGCGGGTGCTCGACTGGATCGAGCGCACCAGCTCGCCCGAGCCGCGCGGGATGACCAGGTCGATGTGCTCGTCGTGTGCAAGCAGAGCCTGCGCAGCCTCTCGGCCCTCGACACCGCAGACCACGTCGCGCGACTGTGCCTCAGAGGCGACCGCCTCGCGCAGGCAGTCGACCAGCGCCCGGTTCGAGTGGAGCGCTTCCGCGCCCCCCTTGAGAAGCACCGCGTTGCCGGTGCGAAGCGCAAGAGAGCCGATCTGAATGACCGCGTCGGGACGGCTCTCGAAGATGATCAACAAGACGCCGATCGGACTGCTCACCTGGCGCAGCACCAAGCCGTCGTCGAGCTCGGTTCGGCGCAACGCTCGGCCGACCGGATCCGGCTGGGCCGCAAGCTGCTCCACGCCGGCGCGGAGGACGTCGAGCTTGCCCTCTCCGAGAGCGAGTCGGTTCAGGAGCGGTGTCGCGAGATCGGCCGCCGCCGCCGCGCTGAGATCCTGCCGGTTTGCCGCCAGGATGTCGTCACTCTTGTCGCTCAGTAGCTCGGCGAGACGGCGCAGGATCGCGGTTCGACACTCGCCCGACTGAGCGGCGAGGTGCCTCTGCGCGGCGCGTGCGGTGCGTGCGACGTCCACCGACTGCGAGGTCACGAGTCCTCCAACACGGGGTTGTGCTCCCCGATCGGCGGTAGCCAGGTGCCGACAGCGCCGCCGGAGAAGAGTTCTGCCAGCCTCTCGGAGTTGCGCCCCGAGGCGATCACTACGTGACAGCCCGTCTGCGCGACCAGCGCCGCGGCCTCCAGCTTGCTGGACATGCCTCCGCGACCGACCCCCGAGCCGGGGCCGCCGACCTCTTCGACCTCACCGTCGGTGTCGAGGCGCTCCAGAAGACGGGCATCCTCGTGCCGCCGCGGGTCGCGATCGTAGACGCCCTCGACATCGGTCAGAAGGACTAGGAGATCAGCCTCCAGCCGCGCCGCGACCAACGCCGACAGTCCGTCGTTGTCGCCGAACGATTGCTGCCCGTTGCCCTCGACGTAGGCGAGCTCCTCGGTCGAAACAGCATCGTTCTCGTTAATGATCGGCACAACGCCTCGCGCCAGCAGCGTCGAGAGTGTGTTGCTCAGGTTCAGGTAACGAACGCGGTCCTCGAAGTCGCCGCGCGTCAGCAATACCTGGCCGCACGAGAATCCGAGACGTTGAAAGCCCTCCTCGTAGAGGCCCATCAGCCGTGTCTGCCCTACCGCCGCACAGGCCTGCCGATCGCAGAGCTCCGAGGGGACCGCTTCGAAGCCGAGCTCGGCCATGCCCAGGCCCACCGCTCCGGAGCTGACGATCAGCACGTCTCGCCCCTTTTCGCGCAGGCGCGCGGCCGCCTCGATCACCGAGAACAGGCGAGACAGCGAGAGCCGCCCATCGTCGTAGGTGACAACTCTCGTCCCGAGTTTGATGACGATGCGTTGCGCACCGGCGATCGGCGGCCGAGCGGGTTCGTTCACGACTCTGGATTGTAGCCACGTGCCCCGCGCACCGCAGTGCAAATCGACGCTCTGACCGCGGCCAACCGTGCCCTCTCCTAGGAGGGGCCGCCCGTACGAGCCCGACACGCCTCGAACAGGTCGACGGCAAGCGTCGAGTCCGCCGGGCCGGAGTTAAGCCGTAGACGGTCTGCCTGCTGGTAGGCGAGCTCCGCCGTCTTCGTCTGCCGCTCACTCGAGCAGAGCTCCCCGAGTTCGAGCCAAACATTGATCGAGCTCTCGAGACTCTCCGCCTCCTCGTGATACCGAGCCTGGTAGAAGAGAAAGCGAGGGTCGTTCGGGCGCTTCTCGATGGCCGTATCGAGACGCGTCATCGCCGCCTTCGTCTTGCCTCGAAGGAAGTTCGCTCGCGCCCAGTGGAAGTGCGCCTCCGCCTGATCCGGGTTGAGCTCCACGGATTCCTTCGCACTGGCGACTGCCTGCTCAGCAAGCTCGCGCCGAAGGTTCGGTGTCGCCAGTGCTTCCGCGACCTTCATCGCCGCGCGCTCGGTGTGCGCATCGGCCACCGACCGATCGCGCTTGATCGCAGCGTCGATCGCGGGGATCGCCTCGAAGAGGGATCCTCTCTCGAAGAGTAGGCGCGCCAGCATTCGGTAGAACGGCGCCCACTCAGGATCGCTCCCCTCTTCCAGATCGATCGCCCGACGCAGCTCCGTCTCGGCGTTCTTGGCCTGGTCTCGAGCACGCAGGTTCGCCGCGAGCAATAGGCGAGGCTCGAGATAGTCGGGCGCGAGCTCGATCGCCTTACGGTAGGACTCCTCGGCCCGCTTTGGCGCTGAGCTGTCGAGGAAGCGGGCGAGGCCATAGTGACTGGCCGCGTCTTCGGGCGCCAAGTCGATGGCGCTACGAAAGTCCTCGAGCGCCAACTCCGGCTCTTGCAGGCAGACGTTACAGAGCGCTCGCAGCCGCAGCGCGAGCGGCGTCGCTTCGAGGATCAGAGAGTCGGAGAGCCTGTCGCGAGCAGCCTCCAGCGCAACTCTCGACGGAGAGTTGCAGTGGAAGCGCTCGGCCTGACCGGTCAGCCCCAGATCGGCGAGCGTCTCTCTTACGAGCCTCCTCGCCATCTGTCGGTCTTCGATCCCCTCCCTGGTGCGCGCAGGAGTCTGCTCCTCGCCGGGGCTCCCCATCGACTCCACTCCGTGCCCCTCCTCGGGCTCGATCATCGCGGGCGAGGATCCGCCCGAGCGTCGTTGGTAGACGAGGGATCCCGCCAGGAGGACTGCAACCACAACCAAGGTGAGCAGAACCCAGCCGGTGGGAGACTTCGAAGAGAGTTTGCCGGGCTTGTCGACGACGACGTTCGCGATCTCCTGGGTCGGCAGCAACCGCCCGGACAACTTCTCGCCAATGGTCTTGACGAAAAGACGAACTTCGTCATCCGAGGTCTCGAGCTCGCGTCCCACCAGATCGGTGTACTCGACGCCCTTGAACCACATCGGAGGTTCGACCTCCTCGAGCCGGACGGGCACGAGTTTCCCCTCCTCCAGCGCTGCCGAAGCCTCGTTCTTGACCGGATTCGACTCGCAAGCGGCCTCGGTCCAGAGCACAACGACGCAACGAGCGGCCTTGAGGGCCGCCTCGATCGAGTCGTCCCAGCGCTCACCCGGCCGGATCTTCCGGTCCCACCAGACCGTCCAGCCTTGACCCTCCAGGAGTTCGGCCAGCGCTTCGGCACTCTCGACACCGTCTTGCCGCGAGTAGCTGATGAAGATGTCGGCGCCTCGGTCGGTCTCCATTGCCCTACGGAGTCGTCTGGGTCCCAGGTGGAAGGACTGCGGGCGACGGAACCGCTACGGGGTCGGTCTGGAGAACACTGCCAAGAGTGTTCGGGGTCCCGCCGAACTCGTCGAGACTGGCGAAGCGCTCCATGTTGCAAGCTGCTTCCGCTCCCTCGGATGCGCCGTGAAAGTCGTCTCCATGAATGACCCACGAACCCTGCGGAAACGAGATCTGCGCCTTCGGACGAATCACGATGGCTCCTTCCACAACCTTCTTCACGCAGTAGATGTATCGGCTGCCGTCGAGGGTTTCCAGAATGATCGGGTAGTTCGGGCTCAGGCCCCTCGTGTCCGGCAAGGCGAGTCGGTTGCTCCCCTTTTCGAGCTCCTCGCGAACCAGCATGGTTCCGCTGCCACCCGCCGAGGCCGTCAGTCGATCGTCAGACACTCGCAGCGAACCCCCTGCGAACGCCGTCTCCATCCGCCCGTCGGACGCTCTGGCCGAAACACGCCCTTCCAAGACGGCGATCCGCAGATCTCCGAGACTCGCAAGGTGAAACTCAGCCACCGCGTTCTGCCAGACGACCACCATCGGACCTTGATTGAGCAACAAGACCGCCGGTCGGTCCTGCGTCTCTACCTCGGCCCCATCGAGGAGAGTGGTTCCCAAAGGAATGTTGTAGCCACTCACCTCGAGGCTGCCGGCGTAGAGCTGCCCCACCGAGGCGATGTGCGACCTCGCAGGTACGGCAGACAGCAGCAGTCCGAGCAGCAGCCCGGCCGCCAGGAAACCTCTGATCGTCATGGGGCTTACAGGCAGTATAGCCGAGTCGCCCGAACGGAAACTCGATCGGAGTTCTGGCGAAGCGGAGACTCGGTGTCGAGCTACTCGCCGCCGTAGGCGAGATCCATCCGCCGCACGCGCAGACCGGCTACCGTCAGGACGAAGGCGATGAAGACAAACGCGCCGAGAATCGCGGCCCACGTCGGAGCCGGCTCACCAACCACCTCAAAGACGCCCCGGGCCAACGGCACCGGATAGAGAGACTGCAGGTAGTAGATGACGCTGAAGTGCTTGAGGAAGCTCGGCAGGAGCGGATTGGCCGCCTCCCACACCCAGAGCGTTGCGGCCGGCAGTACCGGGTTGCGGAAGATCACGCCGACCAGCAGGAAGAGCGCACCGTAGCCCGCACAGGCGAGCGTGACGGTCAGCAGGTACTGGAAGAGATTGCCGAGCCCCGGGCCCGAGAACAGGTAGTTCGTCATGGCGGTCGTCCCCCAGGGGGACAACACCACCAGATAGATCGCCGTCGTGCCGACCAGGAAGGTACCTACCGCGGCGATCAAGGCCGCAAGGTACTTGCCGAGCGCGAGGAGCTCGCGGCGTACCGGTGTCAGCAGGTAGTAGTGCAGGCTCCGCTCCAAGATCTCGGAGCGATAGAGGCTGACGAAGAGAAACAGGCCGGAGAAGAATACCGAGACCCTGACGTAGAGCTGGAAGAGCACGGTGAAGACCACCGACCCGTCCTGCGGTCCGTCGAACTCCTCGGTTGGAAAGGGCGTCAGCGCCCACACCAGCACCAGCATGAGCGGCGAATAGGCGAGGAAGTAGACCGCCAGGGCTCGCGGCGAGAGCAGAGCGCGTCGGAGGTCCAGACGCACGGTGCCGATCAACTGGCGCAAGGCCAGGCCGGTGTCGAACGGAGCGTCGGTCGAAGCACTCATCAGCCCTTGCCCTCCTCTTCGATCAGGTACTGGTAGACCGCGCGCACGTCCGAGTCGGCGACCTTGACCTTGCGCACGGCGATGCGCTCACGCAGAACGACGTCTTGCAGCTGCTCGTAGAAATGCCCCGAGTTCCGGGTGCGCGCCAGGAAGCCTCCACCGTCGTCGTTGACCAGCACTTCGACCAGGTGGTCTTGCAGCAGTAGCGCTGACGCGACCTCCTTCGCCCGCTCGCACCGCACCAGCACCTGGATCGGACGGGCCTCCATCTCGACCCGAACCTCGTCGACTTCGCCCTCGGCGACTACATAGCCGCTGTCGAGCAGGGCTACGCGATCGGCGAGCACGTCGACTTCGTGCAGGATGTGACTGGAGATCAGGATGTGCCTGCCCTCGGCCGCCATCTCTTTGAAAATGTCAGTCACCTCCGCCCGCGCCATCGGATCGAGTCCGTTGAGCGGCTCGTCGAGCACCAGCACCTGTGGATCATGAGAGATCGCCTGGGCGAGCCGAGCGCGCTGGCGCATACCCTTGCTGAAACCGGCCAGCCGGCGCCCGCCCGCCTCGACGAGGCCGACCCGATCGATCGCCGCCCAGGCCATCTGCTCGGCATCTGCCGAGGTGTATCCATGCACGCGGAGATACGAGTAGATGAACTGGTAACACGACATGCCAGGCGGAAAGGCGTCGTATTGCGCGCAGTAGCCAACCTTGCGGAAGAGCTGCTCGGGGTGCTTCGTGGAGAGTCCGAGAACCGAGACCTCGCCTTCTGTCGGCTGCAGGAGTCCGGTCATCAGGTTCATGAGCGTCGACTTGCCGGCGCCGTTCGGCCCCACCAGGCCGGTGATGCCCGGACCGATCTCGATGTTCACGCGATTGACGCCCAGCACCTCGCCGTAGAACTTCGAGACGTTGTCGAAGCGAATGACCTTCGTCTCGCTCACGAGATCACCTCGTAGGCGCGGATGCGCCGCCGGAGGAGCAGCAGCGAAAAGGCGACGATCGCGGCCAAGGTCGCCCACGCCGACCAGATCGGCAGATCGAGCGGCTGCCCGAAGAAGAACGGTGCCGGAGTAGCGAACAGATCGGCCCAGATCCTCCGGATGGTGTGATGTAGGTCGAGAACGTAGCCCCAACTCGTGTTGAAGAGAATCTCCACCACGCGGGCGAAGAAGACACCGCCGAAGAAGATCAGGAGCAGGCAGAAGCCGGCGACGGCTCGCCACTTGACCCAGGCCGAGATCGCAAGCGCCAAGAGCCCCAGGACAAAGATCCAGACCCACGACCCAACCAGTAGGGCCAGCGCCGAGCGCACGTTGGCGAGACCCCAGGCCGGTCCTTCGAGGCCGGTCTGGAGAGCCCAGAGCAGCAGGCCCGGCACCCAGGTGACCGCGGAGGTCAGCAGCAAGAGCACCGTCATCTTGCTGGCGACGTACTGCGTCTTGCTGAACGGGCGGCAAAGGTAGAGCGGCAAACCATTGTTGGCGATGTCCTTCGAGACTAGACGCGGTCCCGAGAAGAGCACCAGGAAGAAGGCGAGCATTCCCTGCACGCGCATGAGGACGCCGAAGAACGTCTCGTCAATCGGCATCCACTCTTCGATCTCGATCCCGGCGGCGGCCATGCTGGCGAGCAGATCGGCGTTGTGCCGCAGGTAGATCGCGAAGACGCTCACCAGGGGATAGACCAGGCACATGGTCATGAAGACCGTGAACAGCTTGGACTTGAAGAGGTCCTGGAGCGCGTACCGCGCCGGAACGAGGAAGCGACCGGACGGATGCGTCAACTCGCCCTCGTAGGGGTCGAAGGTTCGCTGGTAGACCGCCATCAGCCCTGCTCCATCGCCTTGAGGAAGATGTCCTGCAAGGAGTCTCTCTTGTAGTCGAGGTGGTGGATCTGAACTCCGTCCTGGGCCGCGGCCTCGTAGAGTGCTCGAATCTCCAGCGTCGG
Organism: Candidatus Multivoradales bacterium; assembly: GCA_965212505.1. Classification (GTDB taxonomy): domain Bacteria; phylum Acidobacteriota; class Thermoanaerobaculia; order Multivoradales; family JAHEKO01; genus JAHEKO01. The sequence goes on along the minus strand of OZ243123.1, from coordinate 270,147 downwards.
AGGCAGCACCACCCGGAGCTTGCGTCGACCGTCGACCGCAACTTCGCAGCCGAGGTCCGTCACGGTGGCGACATAGCGCTCGAGGTCGCCGCGAATGTGGAGCTGTAGGAACTTGCGATTCGCCTGGCGCTCCTGCTCGAGGTTGCAGTGATAAGCGATCTTTCCGCCCTTGAGAATCAACACCTCGTCACAACACTCCTCTACATCGCGTAGAAGGTGGGACGAGAGCACGATCTTCACGTGGCCCGAGTCCCGAATCTCGCGAATGAGCCGAACCATGCGCTCACGCGCTGGCGGATCGAGTCCGTTGGTCGGCTCGTCGAGAAAGAGGAGTCGAGGGCCGTGAACGAGCGCCTGGGCCAGCTTCGCTCGCTGCTTCATGCCCAGCGAGTAGGTTTCTAGCCCGCGGTAGCGCGCTTCGCCCAAACCGACCGCGTAGAGCGCCTCGTGCGCCCGCTCGAGCGCCGTTGCACTCGGAACTCCCGAGAGCTCGGCCAGCATGCGAACGTAGCGCACCGCGCTCATCCCCTCGATGAAGCTGTCGCGCTCCGGCATGTAGCCGATCAGAGCCCGCGTGCTCCGCGACTCGCTGGCGATGTCGTGTCCGAAGACCCGACCACCACCGTCCGCCGGGGCGTGAAACCCCAGCAGCGTGTGAAGGAGCGTCGTCTTGCCGGCGCCGTTGGGCCCGAGAAGGCCCAACGACCCGGCGGAGAAGGAGCCCGTTAGATTCGACAGAGCTTCCAGCTTGCCGAAACGAACGGTCAGTCCTTCGAGCTCGATAACCGGCGTCATTTGACGAGACTACGCCTGGGGAGACGGAGATGTTTCGTCGACGTCGTGACCACCGCCGTGCTGCAGTATCCCGTCGAAGTTCAGCCCACCCAGGCCGATCATCCCCGGAAGACCTGACGAGAGCAAGTCGAGCGCGCCAGAAGCGGCGAAGACGATCCGGCTCTCCTCGGCGTACGCGTAGGCGAGCGTCGGCTCCGTCTGCCCCTTGAGAGCGTCGATCGCCGCCTGCTGCTCCGGCGTCAACTGACCTTGGGCGATCCGCCCCGCCAGCGGGCCGAGCAGCTCCATGGCGTTCTGGTACATGAACGCCGAGAAGTTCACCCGTCCGTCGGGAGGCATGAGCTTGCCGAAGTCGGCCGACGTGTCGATCGAGTAGCCGGACTGGCGGTAGCGCAGAGCCCGGTCGACGAGACCGCTGTTGGTCGCGGCGACCATGTAGCCCTCGTCGAAGACGAAGCGCACCGGCACCTGGCCGTCGAAGCCGTAGTAGGTGCGGCCACCGGACTGCTCCTCGAGCCACTCGATGCGCTCGCGACCTTCAGCGGCGCGCTCGTCATTGGCGGCATCGAGCACCTTACGCAGCGCCCAGATCAGCTTGTCGGGGTCGTAGACCTCGACGACGATCTTCCAGGCCGGCTCGGGCACTACCGGGCCGTCGAGGGCGAGGGTGAACTCACCACCGAGGGCGGCGGCGATGTCGTCGCGCAGGCTCAGGTCGAGCTTGCTCTCGAACTCACCAACGCCCGAGCTCCCGTCGGACTCTTTCGACAGCTCGATCAGCTGCTCTGCGATCACGGTCGGATCGGCCAGCACCGCAGACGCGACCAGCTTGGCGTCGGGCGACACGTAGCGCAGGGAGCCCATCGGCGCCGGCTCTGCGAGCCACGAGGCGATCCCACTGCGCGGCCCGTCGAAGGCGAGGACGGCGCTGTGGTCGGTTCGGTCCTCGAACCGCTTCTGCTGGAAGATCAGGTGACTCGCATCGAGAACACCTATCTGCTCGGCACGCGCGACGTCGTCGGGACTCTCGGTCTTGCTGAGCGTCGCGCCGATCTCCCGGGCGTCGACGGCCACGAGGGTCTCGGCCCCGTCACGGTAGATCTCTCGGAGCTGGCCCTTCAGGCCACCGGCGCTGCCGCTCGACTGTCGCTCGACCGTCGCTCGCACCACATCGGCGCGAGGCGAGGCGACCAGAGTGTCGCCGGCGATCCACACGAAGAGCGTGTCGTCGCTCGAGGCGCTCGGCCATTCGCTGCCGTCGAGGAAGATCACCGAGCCTTTGGGGCCCTCGTCCTCGGCCATGGCCATCGTGAACCAGTCGCGCATGCCCTGAGCATCGACCAGTTCGGCCAGGATCACCGGGCCGAGCATCTCGCCGGCCTCGTCCAGACTGCCGGTCACCACGATCTCCTCGCCCAGGTAGCCACCCGCCTCGGAGAGCATGGAGGTCCACTCCATGTGTGCATTGATGCCGTTGCCGCGATGCTGCTCGAACCACTCTCGAAGCAGTTCGCTTTCGCCGATCCTCTCCTGGACGATGCGATCGGCCTCGACCAGGGTCTCGACCAGGTTCGGGAAGGCGGCGTAGAAGACCAGATCATCGGGCGCCATGTCGAGCAGGCGGCTCGAGTAGCGCAGCCCCGGACGAGGCAGCTCGCGCTCGAGCGCCTGACGGAGGTTGGTGACCTCTTGCAGGAGCGCCAGGTAGCGATCGATGCCCTGACTCCACGCCAGCTCCTCGTGGAGTGCGTAGCCAGCCATGTCGGCGTAGGTCGCCGTGCGATCGCCGGCGAGCAGAATCTGCTCGGCGCCGGCATGGTCGACGTGCACCTCACCCTCGATCACCGCGACGCGCGAACCGCGCGTGCCGTGGCTCACGGCGAAGATGGTGCCCTTCACCGACACCAGGCACTCTTCCGTGGAGACGAACAGGCGCCCACGATCCTGCGGCGCGGCCTCGACGATCACACTGCCGCGATCCACACGCACGGTGGTTCCGCGACGCGCGGACTCGACCGCCAGCTCCGAACGCCCTTTTACCTCGAGCAGCGAGCCGTCGGCCAGCCGCAGGAAGGAGCTCTCTCCCGGCGCCGAGCGAACGCCCTCGCCGACGGCGATCTGGTCGCCGCTACCGAGCTTCTCCAAGCTGTCGACCCGATAGAGGCCGGCGCCGGTCGACTCGATGGTCGCTCCGTACGGCAGTGCCGGACCGGAGGTCATGACGAAGTAGCCGGTGCCCACCGCGAGAACCGCCAGCGCGGCGGCTGCGAGCCAGCGCGACGCAGCGGAGGCCTTGGATGAGCGCCGAGCCTCCACACGGCTCCCAGCGACCCCACCGTTGCGCGCCACCTTCAAGGCTCGACGGCAAGGGACGCAGTGCCGGGTGTGCTCTTCGAGTAGGAGGGTGCGCGAAGGCGCCAGGTCGCCGGCGACAAACGCCGGAATCAACGCCTGGTAGTCGTCACAACCCTGAATGGTGCCGACCTCGGCCGCCTGGGCGGTGCCGTCGCGGCTCTCGAGCCTCTCCCAGACCCGGTTCGCCATCTCGGTCGACTCTTCTTCACTCAACTCGGTACGCCGGATCTGCTCCAGCGCGTCGAGGGTTCTTTTCTCTGTATCTCTCTTATGACTCATGACGGGTGCCTTTCAGTTGACGAGGTCCAAGAGCTCCGACTGCAGTCGCTTGCGTGCCCGGTGAAGAATCACCGCGACGCGCGTCTGGCTCAGATTCAGGACCTGCGCAATCTCCTTGTTGGTCATCTCTTCGAGGTAGCGCAGGCAAAAGACTTGAGCGTTCCGGTCGGTCAGTACGACGAGCGCCTGGCGTAGACGCTGACGGAACTCAGCGTCCGCCTGCCAGCGATCCGGGGAGACGCCGTGGCGGTCGGGGGGCTCGGTCGAGAGGTCGTCGAGTCCGACGGCTCCCGCCGTCGCTCGGGACCTCAAGAGGTCGATGGCCGCGTTGACCGCGGCCCGGCGCAGGTAGGGCCCGGGGGTATCCGAGAGCGCAACCTGGTCCCAGCGGTTCGCCAGACGCAGGAAGACGGTCTGCAGCGCATCTTCGGCGTCCTGGCGGCTGCCGGTCACACGGTATGCCGCAGACAGCACCAGCCGGGAGTGTTTCTGAAAAAGTTCCGCCAGCGCGCCGTCTGGGTTGCTTGCGGGTGTCTGTTCTTGAGCCATTTCCATAGCCGCTCGTTCCTCCCTCTCCCACTTGTACGGCGGCTTGTCTACGTTATTACGCCCCTAGGGAGGCGGTTCTGGCATGGTCACGCTCCGGAGGCGCCGCACGTCCTCGGGACCGGTGCGGCAACATCCGCCGAGCACACGCGCCCCTGCGTCGAGCCACTCGTGCGAACGGGCCGCGATTTCAACGGAGGAATCGCCCGAATACCAACGTTTTTGCTGGGCGTCCCAGAGCTCTCCAGAGTTCGGATAGGCGACCAGCGGTCTGTCGGTCGCTTCGCGCGCTCGCCGGAGAAGCGGCGCCACGAGCTCGGGCGCGAGGCAGTTCACTCCGACCGCTACGATGCGCTCGACCGGCTCGAGCTCCTCGAGCACTCTCGCGAGCTCGGTCCCGTCGCTGATCCGCCGATCGTCGCGACAGCTGAAGCTCAGCCACGCCGGAGGCCCCGGTGTCTCTCGAAGGAGGCGCGCGAGCGCTCGAGCCTCGGCGCGCGATGGGATGGTCTCGCAGGCCAAGAGATCCGGTCCGGCGGACGCGAGTAGATGGAGGCGGCGGGCGTGAAACGCGTGGAGACCGGCCTCGTCGAGATCGTAGTCGCCGGTGTACTCCGAGCCATCAGCCAGGTAGGCGCCGTAGGGTCCCACCGAGGCGGCGACCAGCGGGCGCTCCCGGTTTTTGTCGCGGTACCCGCTCCAGAAGCGGTCACGAGCGACAAGCGCAATCTCCACCGAGCTGGCCAGCAGTCGTTCCGCCCTTTCGCGACCGTACCCCGCCACCCCGAACCCTTCCAGAGTCGCCTGGTAGCTCGCCGAAACCACACAATCGGCTCCCGCTTCCAAGTAGTCGGTGTGGAGCCGACCGATCGCCTCGGGATCGCGAGACAGGAGTACCGCCGACCAGAGGCGCGCGTCGAGCCGATGCCCGCGCACCTCGAGTTCCGTCGCGAGCCCTCCGTCCAGAATCAGCGCCGGCTGGCGAGTCAGGAGGTCGGCAATCGGATCGTTCGCCACCTTAGGGCGCCTTGATCACGCGCCCACCGAGCATGACGAAGTGGACGCGCTCGAGCTCGCTGATCGCTTCGAGTGGGTTACCGGGCACCGCGATCAGATCCGCCAGCTTGCCGGGCTCCAGCGTTCCGACGCGATCCTCCCAGCCGAGCAGCTCGGCGTTGACACGGGTCCCCGCCTGGATCGCCTGCATCGGAGTCATGCCGGCCTCGACGAGGGCCGCAAACTCGCGGGCCGCTCGACTCGCGTCGTAGTTGAGACCGCCGAGATCGACCCCCACAACCACTCGGACCCCGGCTTCGATCGCCATCCGGACGCGCTTGAAGTGCTCGTCCCGATAGCGCTGCGTCAGCTCGACGTTCTTGTCCTGCCAGTCGCCTTCGCTCCCCTTCTCGAGGTAGAAGTCGCCGACATAGAGGGTGGGCACCAGATAGACCCCGTGCTCCGCTGCCAGTCGGACGCCCTCCTCGTCGATGAACGTCCCGTGCTCGATCGACCGCACGCCGGCGCGGATCGCCTGCTTGATGCCCTCCGCGGCGTGGGCATGGGCCATGACCGGCACCCCTCGGCGGTTCGCCTCCTCGACCGCGATGGCGAGCTCCTCTTCACTGAAGTGGACGTCGCGCGGACTGTCGGCCGCCGACATGAAGGCGCCAGTGACCAGGAGCTTGATCCAGTCGCTGCCGAATTTGATCTCTTCGCGGACCGCCTTGCGCATCGCGTCGACGCCGTCGACTACCAGACCATCGGCGACAAAGCGCTGCTCCGGCGACAGGAAGTTGATGTCGCCACCGCCACCGGTGTTCGAGATGTAGTGACCGGCGCCGGCGATCCTCGGTCCGACCCAGAGCCCCTCTTCGATCGCTCGACGGATCTCCAGGTGAGCGTAGTGAACGTCGGCGTCGCCCGCGATGCGGAGCGACGTCCAACCCGCCTCGAGCGTCTGCTGCACCGCCCGGAGACCGCGCAGGGCCTTGTAGGCCGACGATCGCGCTAGATGGCGATACTGATAGTCATCGGAATCGAGGAGCGGATGGGTGTGCGCGTCGATCAGACCGGGCAGCAGGGTGGCGTCTCCCAGGTCCACGATCCGCGCACCCAGCGGCACCACGTCACGCCCGCCGACCGCGACGATGCGTTCCCCGTCGACCACGACCACCCCGTTCTCGATCGGCCGCTCAGAGACGCCGTCGATAACTCGTTTCCCGAGGATCGCGGTCGGCGCGGTCGTTTCGGCCTGGCAGAGGCCGGCAGCGAGCACCATGACCAACAGCGATCTTCCAATTCGACCCGCGCGCTGTCTGACCTTCTCTCCGGCTCGGCTCATACTCCCTCCCACTCGACGCGCTCGAAACGCCACGGCGGCCGGATGGAGACGCGCTCCGCTCGGGCGCCCACAAAGACGACGCAAACTTTCGGTGAACTCGACCGACACGCTAGTGGCCGACAGCCGGCGAGTCAAGGCGCGGCGCCTCGCCCGCAGAGGGCGCGACGAGGGCGCGACGAAGGGTCTGGACATCGATGTTGCCGCCGCAGAGAATCACCGCCACCTTCTGCCCTCGATATCGGTCTCCGGAGGCCAAGAGCCCCGCCACCGCCATGGCAGCGGCACCTTCGACGAGTAGGTGCTGCCGCTCGACCATCAGGCGTAGCGCCTCCGCAATCTCGGCCTCATCGAGCAGCACATGGCGATCGATCAGCTGGGTGCACAATTCCAGAGTGATCGCCTCGGCTTCGACCCCTCCGGCGGTGCCGTCGGAGAGGGTCGGCTCCGACTCGAGATCGAGGACCCGACCGGCGCGCACCGACTCGTACATCACCGCCGAGTTGTTCGCCGAACAGGCGACAATCTCCACCTCGGGCCAAACGCCCTTGAGGAATCCGGCGATGCCCGAGATGAGGCCACCGCCGCCAAGCGAAACGAACACCGCATCGACGCGATCGAGCTGCCGGACGAGCTCCTCGCCGATCGTCCCCTGCCCCCCGACAACCTTCGGATCGTTGTAGGGAGAGACGTAGGGCAACCCCTCCTCCTCCGCGTGCCGTCGTGCCCGCCGCTCACTCACGACGCCGTCGTGGCCGGTGCGTACGAGTTCGGCGCCCCAGCCTTCGATCGCGGCCAACTTGCTCGGTGAGGCCTGTTCGGGGACAAACACCCGGCACGCGACCCCGAGGCTCCGACAGGCGTAGGCGACGCCGGCTCCGTGGTTGCCGGTCGACGCTGCGATCACCTCGCGCTCACCGCCGGCGAGACAGAGCACCTTGTTGAGGGCGCCTCGCACCTTGAACGAACCGGTGTGCTGCACGTTCTCGAGCTTGAGATTTACCTCGGCGCCCGTGCGGCGTCCGAGCTCGAGCGACACGTCTACCGGCGTCTCACGGACTCGCCCTCGAAGGCGCGCCGCCGCTTCTCGGACCTCCGCGCTCACGTCTCGTGGGTCCATGCGAGCTGATGCTACCTCCCCGAACAAGAGACGAGCGGGTCGCTTTGTAGCGGCCCGCTCGTCCGAGTCGAAGGTGTAGCAGTACCTTCTAGGGTGTCGACCTCCAGGTACCCCTATCTACTTGCGCGAGATCGAACACCGAAACTGATCACGGGAAGGTGAACGAGACGACGTTGCTGACCGTGCAATCCGCGCGATCGAACGCCTGGAAGAGCACGGCTCGACCGCTCGCGCCTCCCGGAATGGTCGCGCTGAGGGCCGCACTTCCCCCGCCGTCGGCGAGAGTTTGGCCCATGCGCGTGGGGCTGTCGATGGCGAGATCGACGCCGGCACATCCCGGAGCTGGAAACGTCCCCGCAGCCGAGCCACGAACGAACGCCACCCGATTCCCGGCACCGGCGCCGGTGACCGTCCAGGTATTGAGCTGCCCCGGCAGGCCGGGCGCCGGTTCGCTTAGGAGCAGGCCGCCCCCCTCGCACTCGTCCGGAATGTTGTTGCCGTCGGTATCGGAGCTACCCCCACCGTCGATGTCGTCGACGTCGGACGTGCCGTTGTCGTTGCAGTCGGGGAAGACTCGCAGGAAGTAGACGTCCTGTTCGCCGTTGAAGGTTGCCGCCCACGCGAGGTTGCCCGCCGAAGCGTCGGAGATCATCGTGTAGTAGTCGCCGAGCTTGTTCTGGTTCGGCCATCCGACGAAGCTGTCGAACGATGGGCTGACCGGCTCGTTGCCGAGCCAGGTCTCCCCCGCGTCCCAGGAGTAGGCGTAGAAGAGCTCCGAGACATTCGTCTGCCCGCTGTTGCGGTTGTCGTTCCAGACCGCGTCGAGGCGCCCGTTCGGAGCGACCGAGAGGGTGCCGAACCACTGATAGGCGCCCGATGCCTGAGGGTCGTCGTTCACACGTACCGGCGGAGCCCAGGTGGCTCCACCGTCCTCGCTCCGGGCGACAAAAACGTCGAGCGGGTCGCTCCCCGGCGGGTTGACCGACGAGAGCAGGTAGACGTTGCCGTCGGTGGCTCCCCCGGAGGCGTCGACCGCCACGTTTGCCTGTCCGAGGAGGCCGGCCGGATTCGGACCGCCGGCGAAACCCATCGTCCCGCCGAGGTCGACCAGCACGCCGGAGAACGTCGGCGACGCACCGGAGTCCTGCGCGTCGGTCGAGCGTGCGACCGCGAAGTTCGTGAGGTCGGCGTTGCGCACTCCAGTGCTGTAGAGCGTGCCGTCGGGGCCGACGGCCATAGTGCCGAACGAGGGCGTGTCGGTGACCGGCACCGGGAACTCGAAGCTCGCGCCGCCGTCCGTCGAGCGCGTCATCACATTCGAACCGCAGCAGTTGAAGTTGACCTGCCAGGTGCCGTAAATGTGTCCGTCGCCGATACCACCGCTCTTGTCAATCACCATCCAGTTCTTGTCGCCGCCAAACGCGGGCACGCCGCTCGGCCAGCTCTGCGCCGAGTCGAGCGACTCGAAGACGTCCATCGAGAAATCGCTCTTGAGACTGTTGTAGAAGAAGGTCCCCGTGGCGTCTGTGTCGAGGACCGGATCGCTACGGAAGACCCCGGGCTCGATCACTCCTGGGAAGGTCCAGCTCTGACCGCCGTCGTGACTGAAGGCCCAGCCGGCCTGACGGAAGTTGGAGACGACGTTGTCGAACTGCCGCCAACCGATCGCAATGTTGTCGGGATCGAGGGGGTCGATGGCAATCGACGGCTCGTTGCCCGCATCGCCGACGATGTTCTGGCCGGCACCGTCGACATTCACCTGAACGCTGACGAACGAGCCGCGCAACGCGCGCATGCCGGGAGTTCGCGCTGACGCATCGTCACGCGCCGCGCTCGGCGCCGGCGGATCGTCGGGCGCTTCGACGTGCACGGTGTACCGATCCAGCGTCGCTTCCGGCTCCTCGGCTACAACGAGACCCACGCCGGCCGCACCTACGATCGCCACTGAAGCCACCCCTGCCACCCACTGCTGAAGCCTCTCGCTCATCTCGTCACCCCGTTCCCTTGTCGTGAGGCCTACAGCTCATAGCAGGCCATCTATAAGGTTTTTCTCTTCCGTAAATGAAGACTTCTTATCTATCACGCGCCTTCGGGACGGTCACCCTCGAGGGGTTTGGGATTAGACTTCTCGCGATGGCCGAGACTCGACAGACGACGTGCGTCATGGACTGCCCCGACGTCTGCTCCCTCGAGGTGACCGTCGACAACGACCGGGTCACCCACATCGGAGCGGGCACCACGAACCCCGACACCGCCGGCTTCATCTGCTCCAAGGTTGCTCAGTTCGATCGGCGGCTCTATCACCAGGACCGTCTGCTTTACCCGATGCGTCGCGTCGGTCCGAAGGGCGAGGCACAGTTCGAACGCATCTCCTGGGACGAGGCGATCGCCGAGGTCACCGAGCGCTTCGAGCGCATTCGCGCCGAGTCGGGCGGAGAGGCGATTCTGCCGTTCCACTACGGCGGCTCCAACGGCGCCCTCACCGATGAACTCCTCGACCACCTCTACTTCTCGCAGCTCGGCGCCTCACGACTCGACAAGACGATCTGCGCGGTACCGGCGACCGAGGTCGCGGTCGGTATGTACGGCAAGATGCCCGGCGTCGCCTTCGGCGACTTTCCCGAAGCGCAGACCATCGTCATCTGGGGCGCAAACCCTCGCGGGTCCAACATCCATCTGATCCCCTACCTGCGCGAAGCCAAGCGGCGCGGCGCCAAGGTGATCGCGGTCGACCCGCGGCGAAATCTGAGTTCCGCCGAACACGACGTGCACCTGGCCGTACTTCCGGGCCAGGATCTACCGCTCGCCCTGTCGATGATCCGCTGGTGGGAGGAGCGGGGTTTCCTCGACCGTGACTTCCTCGCCACGCACACCCGAGGCGTCGAACCGCTCCTAGAGCGAGCCGAGGAGTGGCCCCTGGAGCGGGCGGCAACGGTCACTGGCATCGAGGCGTCGGAAATCGAGGCGGCCGCCTCCGCGCTCGCGACCGCCGATCCACTCCTGGTTCGCTGCGGCTGGGGCCTCGAGCGCAACGCCAACGGCGGCCAGGCGATCGCGGCGGTGCTGTCGATCCCATCGCTGCTCGGTAAGTTCGGGGTCCGCGGTGGCGGCTACACGCTGAGCAACAACGGCGGCGCCAACTTCGACGCGAGTCCGATCGTCGGCGAGCTCGACTGGAACACTCGCAAACTGAACATGACGCAGCTCGGTCGACTTCTCGGACCCGAGCTCGACCCCCCGATCCGCGGGCTGTTCGTCTACAACGCCAACCCGGTCTCGACCGTCCCGGAACAGAACTCGGTCATCGCCGGACTGTCGCGGGAGGATCTGTTCACGGTCGTTCACGATCAGGTCCTCACCGACACCGCCCGCTACGCGGACCTGGTGCTCCCCGCGACCACCTTCCTCGAGGGCTGGGATCTTCGAGTCGGTTACGGGAGCTACGTCATCGGCGGCGTTCGCCCGGTAGTCGAGCCCGCCGGTGAGTCTCGGACCAACATGCAGATGTTCGCGGCCCTGGGTCGAGCGGCCGGCTTCGGCCACTCGGCGTTCGAGATGGGCGACGAGGAGATACTGCGCGCCGTCGCCGAAAACATCGAGCATCGGGGCGGCCCGCTCGACGCCGACCTGCTCGTCGACGGCGGGCAGGCGAACTACGACTTCCCGGGCGACACCCCGGTGCAGTTCGAGACCGTCTTTCCTCAGACCGACGATCGGAAGGTCGACCTCAGCCCGTCGACGCTCGGCGAGCGGCCGTTCGCCTGGACTCCGCCCGCTGACGACCTGCCGCTGGCCCTGATCACGCCGGCGAGCGCCAAGCTCGTCACTTCGACCATGGGCGAGTTCAACGTGAATACCCTCCGGGTCACCCTTCATCCCGAAGACGCCGACGCACGCGGGATACTGCAGGGCGATCACGTCAGAGTGTTCAACTCTCGCGGCGAGGTGCACTGCGTCGCCGCCATCAGCGATCGCGTCCGACCGGGGGTCGCCTCGATGCCGAAGGGCGCCTGGAACCGATCGTCTCTCAACGGCTTGACCTCGGTCGCGCTCTGCCCCGACGATGCCCAAGTGGTCGGCGACGCCGCCTGCTTCAACGACGCGCGCGTGGACGTCGCCAGCCTCGGCTAGCCGGCGAGTAGTTCGAGCGCCACGTCGAGAGCCTCCTCGACGGGCACCTCGACGTCAGGCGTCAGCCCTTCCGCCTCCCAGCCTTCACCGGTCTTGGGATGGACGGTCTTGGCCCAGGGAAGGAACATCTGGAAACCGTGCCCGACGTCGACGAGATTGCCGAAGTGGCCTCCCCCTGCGGTGCGTTCGCCGACCAGGCGTGCCCGGCCGACGTTGCGAAGTCCGAAGGCAAACGACTCGGCGGCCGAGATTGTCGCCCGGCTCGTGAGAACGAGCACCGGGGCCGCCGCCATTCGCGGGCCGGGGACCGAATCGAAGGTCCAGCGCTCCGCTAGGGTCGGATCACCTCGTACAACCCGACTGGCCAAATGGACCGGCTCGTCGAACAGATAGGTCGAAATGTAGCGGACCGCGAAAGCTCCTCCGCCGCGACTCCACCGCAAGTCGAGAATCAACGCGTCGACTCCGTTGAGCGCACTCATCACCGCGTCGATCTCGTCGGCCGACGACTCGCTGCCACCAAAATGAGCCATCTCGATGTAGCCCACGTTGCCTTGTAGGACTCGGTGGCTGGCGATACCTGAAGGCGGGTTCGGCATCGGCTCCGCCCGCGGGGGTGGCTCGGGGCGACCGACAAACGTCGACGTTGGTGCTCCCCGGGTGTATTCGACCCGCAGGTGAAGGTCGGCGCTCAGCCGCCGCAACTCGAGCGTGAGCTCGTCGGCCGCTGCGCTCGGAAGCTCGCCGAGCAGGCGACCCTCCGCGAGCGCGGCGCGCAGACCGTCCGCAATCGCGTTCCCCATCTCCTCGTCGACGTAGCCCTCGGCAAGTCGCTCTGCCACCGTCTGGACCACCTCAGCACGAGCGACCTCGTCGAACTTGGTCGGTTGTGGAACTCGCCCTCGGCGGAGCTCGAATGGCAGGGTTCGCCCCCCCTGCGAGAAGTCGCCTCGGATCGCACCACCATCCGGCGTCAGCACGCCGTCGAAGGTCGGCTCCCCCAAGACCTCGGGCAAGCCGAAGTTTATTCGAGAGGGCTCGCTCCACGTGATGCTCGTCAACGGAATGTCATAGTCGCCATCACCAGGGAAGGAGATCTCGCCCGCCAAGAGCCCGTCTCCCTCCATACGAAGGGTGACTTCGACACTCACGAGCCCCCCACCGGCGTCAATCTCCCCGCTCCAGTCACCACTCACTTCGGGGCTACCGCAACCGACGAACAGGGGCACCAAGAGGACGAGGAGAGTTCTCCGGAGCATCTCCTTCGAAGTCTTTCACAGCTGCCGCTCCACTCAGATTGCCCCCCTCTGACGATCGGTCGACCGCACACCGCGGCGGTCCGAGACCGCTCCGAGTGGCAGACTTTGGGATCGCTCGACGCCCTGAACCGTTTGGTAGCATCCGGCCTTCACAGGGAGTTCAAGTGGCCGCCGGAGTCGCCTTCGCGGCATCCATCTGGAGCGCCTCCCGGCGCCGATTCAAGCTCGCTCCCGACACCATCCCGCCAGCTCGACCGGAGATCCCCATGCGCCTTCTTCTGACCCTCGCCGCACTCGTCCTCTGCTTCGGCGCGTTCGCCAGTGCGGACGACCACGACTCGACCCCCTTCGACCACCTTTCGTACCGCTCGATCGGCCCGGTCAATATGAGCGGCCGGGTGGCCGACGTCGAGGGGATTCCGGGCGACCCGAGAGTGCTCTACGTGGGTGCCGCCTCCGGCGGCGTGTGGAAGACGGTCGACGGAGGTCTTACCTTCGAACCGATCTTCGACGACCAGCCGATCGCCTCGATCGGCGACCTGGCTCTGGCGCCGACCAATCCCGACGTCATCTACGTGGGCAGCGGCGAAGCCAACGCTCGAAACAGCGTGTCGTTCGGCAACGGCGTCTACAAGTCGACCGACGGTGGTCAGAGCTGGACACACGTCGGCCTCGACGGCACTCGCCACATCTCACGAGTGGTGGTTTCGTCGCTCGACCCCGACGTCGCCTACGTCGGCGCGATGGGCAGCTTCTTTGGTCCGAACGAGGAGCGGGGCGTCTTTCGCACGCAAGACGGCGGCGCGACCTGGGAGAAGGTGCTCTACGTCGACGATCGGCACGGCGTGTCGGACCTCGACATCGACCCGACCAATCCGAACATCGTCTACGCCGCCTTCTGGCACTTCGACCGCAAGCCGTGGACACACACCACCGGCAGCGAGGAGGGCGGCGTCTGGAAGTCGGTCGACGGCGGCGACTCCTGGAAGAAGCTCGAGGAGGGGCTGCCGAAGGGGGTCGTCGGTCGGATCGCGGTCAAGGTAGCGCCGAGCAACCCGAACGTCGTCTATGCGATGACCGAGTCCGACGAGGGGACCCTCTACCGCTCGAACGATCGCGGCGAGACGTTCCAGAAGACGACGGACGACGTCGGCATCATCTCTCGCGGCCTCTACTACACCGACATGCGGGTCGACCCGGCCGACGCGAATCGCGTCTACGCCGTCTCCAGCAGGCTCCAAATGTCGATCGACGGCGGGCGTACCTTCCGCCGCATCTCCCGGACCACGCACGTCGACTATCACTCTCTGTGGATCGACCCGACCGACCCGAGTCGCATCTGGCAGGGACAGGACGGCGGCGTGGCCGTCTCGTACGACCGAGGCCTCACCTGGGAGCCGATTCGGAACCTGCCGTTGGCGCAGTTCTACCAAGTGTTCTACGACATGCGAGAGCCGTTCTACTACCTCGGCGGAGGCCTGCAGGACAACGGCACCTGGTACGGACCGAGCCGCACACGCGAGCCCGCGGGCATCCTTCAGGACGACTGGCGGATGATGAGCTTCGGCGACGCCTACTTCGTCGTACCGCACCCCGAGCAGGTCGACCTCTATCTCTCGGAGTCCCAAGCCGGCGGCATCGTGCGAACGGACATGCGGACCCGCCAACAGATCGACGTCAGCCCGCAACCGCGACGCAACGACGGCGGGCCGGCGGGCGATCTCGAGTACCGCTTCAACTGGAACGCACCGATCATCGCCTCGCCCCACGACCCGAATGTCATCTACTTTGCGGGCAACGTGGTCTTCAAGACCACCGACTTCGGCGACACCTGGCAGAAGATCAGTCCCGACCTCACCACAAACGACCCCGACAAGCTCGGCGAGGCCGGCGGCCCGGCATGGAAGGAGAACACCACCGCCGAGTACCACTGCACGATCATCAGCTTCGCCGAGTCGGCGGCCGAGACCGGAGTGCTCTGGAGCGGCTCCGACGACGGGCTGATCTACGTCTCCCGGGACGGTGGGGCGAACTGGGAGAACGTCACTGCAAACGTCCCCGGCCTGCCCGAGTCATCTCCCGTCTCACATCTCGAGCCGTCGAGGACCGAAGCGGGTGTCGCCTGGGCGGCGTTTGATCGCCACATGTTCGACGATCTCCGACCGCACATCTACCGCACCGGCGACTACGGCAAGAGCTGGAAGCGACTATCCACGTCGGGCATCCCCGACACCGCATGGGTCTGGGTCCTGCGACAGGACCCGCGCAACGCCGACCTGCTCTGGGCGGGTACCGAGCTCGGTCTCTACGCGTCGTACGACGGTGGCTCTGGCTGGATGCGCCACCACCTCGACAACCTACCGACCGTTTCGGTGCACGACGTGCTGATCCACCCGCGTGACAACGACTTGATCGTCGGTACCCACGGCCGGGCGATCTGGGTCTTCGACGACGCGACGCCCCTTCAGAAGTGGAGCGACGAGGTCGCGGCCAAGCCGGCACACCTCTTTCCGAGCCGCTCA
Source organism: Candidatus Multivoradales bacterium (assembly GCA_965212505.1). Classification (GTDB taxonomy): domain Bacteria; phylum Acidobacteriota; class Thermoanaerobaculia; order Multivoradales; family JAHEKO01; genus JAHEKO01. The sequence continues at coordinate 254,802 of OZ243123.1, read as the reverse complement.
GCCATCCACTACCCGGTCCGGTTCACGCGTTACGGCATGGGTGACAAGCGACATCGTGCGCCCAATCCACCGTCGGGTGCGATGATCACCTACTCCCTTGCCGAGGATCTCGACGCGCCCCCGATGGCGGCTGCCGGAGACACCTCCGAGGACGAGAACGGAGACTCCCCGGCGGTAGCTGACAAGAAGGGGCCGCGTCTCGAGATCGAGATCTTCGACGCCGCAGGCGATCTGGTCCGCGAACTGGACGCCATGAAGCTCCCGAAGAAGAAGGGGATCAACCGCACCAGCTGGAACCTCACCAGCGAGCCGGCGCGCCGGCGCCAGCCGCCAGACCCGGCCTTCGCCGAGTTCTTTGGGCCGCCCAGGGGACCGCGCGTCCTGCCGGGCACTTACACCGTCCGTCTCACGCTCGACGGCGAGAGTCAGGAGACCAGGTTCGAAGTGGGCGTGGATCCGCTGATCGACGTCTCAATCGACGCGCTGACGGCCCAGCGCAACGCCGCCCAGGAGCTCCAGAACCTGCTCTCGGAGCTCAACGACCGGCTCAAGGGCCTAGACAGCGTCACCGCTCAACTCGAGAACCGACGAGGCCACGTCAAAAAGATGGAGCTCGAGTTGCCCGACGAGGTCAGCGAAGCGTGGAGGGCACACGACGAGGCGGCCAAGGAGCTTCTCGCGACCCTTTCGCGCGTCGACGGGAAGCCGTTCTGGAGCCAGGGGCCTCGAGTGAGCGAGCGGCTCGAAGATCTGGCGAGGGGCATCGACGGTCAGTTCACCGCACCGACCGCTGCGCAGCTCGAGCTCCTCAACGAGCTCAGGAGCGAACACCAGGAAAGCGTCGCCAAGATCGAGAGTTTCCTCTCGGGCGACGTGAGCGACCTCAACAACCAACTGGAAGGCGCGGGGGTTCCGCCGGTGGCGGTCCCCACCTTCGATTCAGGAGACTGACTGATCCATGCACTACAAAGAGATGTCCGACGGCTGGATGGTACGACTCGAGAACGGTGAGGAGATCCGCGCCGGCCTGTCCGAGCTGATGCAGAGAGAAGGCATCGGCTACGGCTTCGTGGGCGGTCTCGGCGCAGTCGAGAACCCGCACATGGGCTACTACGTCCTTAGCGAGAAGCGCTACGTCGAGAACCACTTCGACGGCGACTACGAGCTGGTCGGCATGACCGGCACCCTGTCGTGGCACGACGGCAAACCGTTCCCTCACATCCACACCCTTCTCACCGGCGCCGAGTTCATGACACTGGGCGGCCACTGCTTCGAGGCGACCACCACTGCAACCGTCGAAATGTGGGTTCGCTCGGAGAAGGACCGGATCGACCGGCAGTTCGACGAGAACATCGGACTCCATCTCATGCAGCTGCCGCAGAGCTGCCCGATCCGACCGTACGAAGGCTAGGCCGTCGCGGCGTACCCGCTGCTCCTCGCTCTCGTCTTCGACCTCCCCGCCTCACCGTGGGGTCGTCGAACTGCGAGAGCGAGGCGCATCGACTCGCCGAACGGCCGCCCTCGAGCTAGTCGCCGCGGTCGAGTGCCGCGAGCGCCGCGTCGAGCTCGGCTCGGTCGAGATACCGACCCCGAAGGGTGACGCCCTCGATCCGGTCGAGCGCCTCGAGGCTCTCGAAGGCATCGCCGCCGAGCACCACGAGGTCGGCCGGCGCTCCGATCACCAACTGCCCCTGGAGGCGGTCACCGCCCGCGCCCTTGCCCGGCCCTCGCGTCGCCGCACGGAGGGCAGACCGAGGCGTGAAGCCCGCCTCTCCCAGCAGCCGAATCTCGGCGTGCAGATCGAAGCCCGGTAGGAGACCCGGCGACGCGACGTCGGTACCGGTGCCAATCGGCGCGCCCGCGTCGTGAAGTCGCTTCGCCAGGGCCTGCCCGACCTCGACCAGAGAGCGTCGAAGCTCGATCACCCGCTCCAGCCGGTCCATCTCGGTCGGCTGCGAGCCTTCGCGCCAGCTCTTCCAGCCCGCCTCGCTGACGTAGCGCCAGCCCGGATCGGGGTTGTCGTAGGCCTGGGCCGCCTCAGCTCGGTACTCGTAAGCCCGCAGGGTCGGCACGAACAGGGTGCCCCTCTCGGCGAAGCAGTCGACGAGCCTGGAAGCGTCCTCCTCAAGCCATGTCGGCAGGGCGAGAAACGCCTCCAACTCGCTTTCGAATCGAGCGATGTAGGTCCCCTCGAAGATCGTCGCGATGTGCTCGATCGAGCCGTGGCCGGCTTCACACGCTTCTACGGGATCGACGGTGGTCGGTACGTGGCCCGCGACTTCCAGGCCGTGATCCCGCGCTGCGCGCAGCAGTGCGAAGTAGGTCTCGCGATCGGTGGCGTTGTGGGTCTTGAGCAGATCGACCCCCGCCTGCGACAGAGCTTCCACCGCCTCGCGAGCCTCGGTCGGCGTTTTAATGACTCGATGATGAGAGCCGTTCTGCGCACCGTTGAGGGTCGGTCCGGTGCGCACGATGCGCGGCCCCAGAACGTCGCCCGCATCGATCTTCGCGCGCAGTCCGTCGACCTCGTCCAGCAGGCCGCCGAGGTCGCGAACGCCGGTCACCCCCTGGGTGACCAGTAGCGCCGGCGCCGAGGAATCGGCCATCGCGAGATGGGTGTGGAGGTCCCAGAACCCAGGCAGCACATAGCGGCCCTCGAGCTCCACGCTCTCGACCTGCGCAGGCAGCGGAGCGCCGGGCTCCAGCACCTTGACGATGCGCTCACTCTGAATGAGGAGAGTAGCCGGCTCGCCACGGCCGTTCACCGGGTCCAACGGAACGACACCGACCAACGCGAGCGCCGGCTCCTCGGACAGGCCGTAGGAGGGCACCGAGGCACGCCCGCCGCAGCCGACGAGTGCAAGAGCCAGCAGAGCGCCGACCCAGGACGGGCGAGCAGGGGCGAGAGGTCTCATACTCGGTAGTACGCTCGACAGCGACGAGCGTTACCCTCCGCCGTCGTCGCTCTACTGCGCCCGGAGGCTCTGGCCCAGGATTGTCCGCACCGACAGTCGCGGGTCGTTGACCTCGACGCGAATGTCCCCCAGATCGGCCGCCGTCAGCGGTCGATTGAGCGCGTAGGTCAGGAGGTATTGACTGCGCAGATCCGCTTCGATCGCCGCGTAGACGTCGCCGAGCGGAACGCTATCGGAGAGGTAGTAGACCTGGCCGCCGGTCTGGCGCGCGATGCGCGCCGCGACCATTCGTTCGGGCGGACTCAAGGGTCGCAGAGGGTCTTCGATGACCACCATGTAGATCGGCACGCCGAGGCGGAGCGCCTCGTCGACACAACGGTTCGGCCGGAATCGGCTGCCGTGATCGCTGGCGTCGGAGAGCACGACGAGCGCCTTGCGCCCCCCCTCCTGCTCGAACTGTGTCAGCGCGAACAGCGTCGCGTCCCAGAGTGACGTGAAGCCGCCGAAGTCGAGCGACCCCATTCGACCGACCAGCAGCTCACGCCGTCGGGTGGGCGCCTGCGTCAGCCGGGCCCGATCGTCGAAGTCGACGAGGAACGCGCGATCGTCGCCTCCGAGAACGCTTTCGAAGAAGACCGCCGCAGCATCGCGCATCTCGTCCTGCCAGGGCTCCATGCTCGAAGACGTGTCCACCGCCAGACCGAGCGTCAGCGGCAGATTGCGAGCGTGCGCGAAGCCCTCGATCGGACGTGGCGTCCCAGCGTGCACCACCGAAAAGTCCTCCCGACTCAGGTCGTCGAGCGGCAACCGCTTCCGGTCGGTGACCGTCGCGTAGAGCTCAACCAGGTTGACCTCCAGGCGGTCCTCGACCTCGGCTCCGATCGCCATCCTCGCCGTCTCGAGCCGATTGCCGTCATCCCAGGTGGCGACCACCCGGTAGTAGTCGGTCGGTTCGGACGAGGGTGTACGAACCCGAGCGCTCAGGGGCGCGGCGGCCTCCGGGCGATCGAAGCCCGCCTCCAGACGGTCGTTCCAATAGAACTCGACCCGCTCGAGTGCGCGGCCGGCGGGCGTCGAGACCGAGGCGCTCAGCTCGACCTCCCCTTCATACGGCTCCCCCCGCACGCCGACGATGTCGACCGCATACGGTCGGCTCTCCTGATTGAGCGTCAATACGTCTTCCCCGAGCTCCAAGGCGTCGGGAGAGAACGCCACCGCACGCACGGTTCGGACTCCCCCCTGCGTGCCGAGATCGACGCGCCCGAGGAACGGTTCGCGATGGGCGACGTCGACCAGAAAGCCGTCCAAGAAGAACGCGACGTAGCCGATCTCGTGATCACCGGTAATCGCGGTCAGCCGGGTGGGACCGAGGTGCGGCCCCCGGCCCGGAGAGAGGAGGCGGACGGCGGAGCGTCGCGCCGCGCGTCGAGCGGTCGCCACCTGACCGCCGGCACCGCTGGACGGGTCGCCCGGCCAGCCCGGAGCGCGAACCGAGTTTGCGGCGAGCGTCACTTCGAGCCGTGCCGACGCATCGACCGCGTCCGGCAACCGATAGGTCAGCCGCACCCGATCGCCGAGCGCGGCCAGCGACTTCGAGAAGCTCTTCGTGTCGAGAGCGATCTCACCGCCGGTGCTCTCGACGAGGTCGATGAGAGGTTGTCGGGGGTTCGCAAATTCGCTCCCCTGCTCCCCCAGGGAGAGCGCGAGCACCGTCCAGCCACGCTCGACGATCGCTCGGCTCCACGCCGCGTGAGCCTCCTCGAGATCGCTCTCGAGATCTGCGAGTCTGTCCGTACGGCTCAGATAGAAACGCTTGTACCGATAGTCGAAACCGTCCTGAACGAGAACCAGGAGTCCGGGCGATTCGATGTTGGGAAGCGTGTCGAGCAGCGCGTTGCGCTGTCGCTCGAGCAGCTGGCGCTCACGCTCCATCTCTTGGCGCGCGCGAGTCTCGTCGACCTCGCCTCGGCGAACCGCCTCGAGAAAACGTAGGCGTCGCCAGACCAGCTCACCCGCCAGGGTCGTACGGTCCTCGAAGAGGCGCAGGCTCTCGGCGATCTCATGGCCGTGGCGACCGGCCGCGAGCAGCTCGACCGGCTCCGGGTCGGCGGCGACGATCGAGACCGGCCCGAACTCCGTCAAGGAGGCCGCTCGTTCGCTCAACTCGTCGAGAGCGCGCTGCCGGCCGTCGGGCGTTAGAAGGGGCGTGTCGAAATAGACCAGCACTTTCCAGGGCGCTCCACCCCGGGCGGGCGACAGCGCCTCGACGCCGACCACCTCGACCGCGCTCCCTCCGACTTTGACCGAGAACTCGGACGGGCTCGTCGGCTTCGCGCCGTTCTCGGGACGAACCGTGGCCGAACGCAGACCCGCGTCCGAAGCCCTCGCCTCGCCGGTGGCATGGGTGGCCGGAACCAGCATCAAGAGCCCGGCAACCAGGCCACAATGCAGAGCCCGGAACCGAACCGCGAGAGGAAGATGCTCGTATCGCGACTGCATGATTCGCGGTCGCCGCCGTCGCTCGATGGCGGCTGAGTGGTCAACTTGACCGAAGGCCGAGATGCTAGCAGAGCGCCGACGGGAACCCTGTTCGAGTCGAGGCGTTCCAGAGGCAGGAGGAGACAGAAATGAAACGACTGATGGCGCTCCTAGCGCTGGTGACACTCACCTCACCCACCCTGGCGATGCCGACGGAGGCCGAGCAGGAGAGACTCGGAACGGGCTTCGTGAGGCGCGTCGCCGAAGGCGACGCCGAGGCGCTCGCCGCCTACATTCAAGAGACCTTCGCCGACTCGCTCCTGGAACGGCGAGACGCCGCCGGGTGGCACGACCTCGCCCAACAGCTCTGTCGTCACCAGGGTCTCGAGCTCGCCGGCGTCTTCTTCGACGAACCGGGACGCCTCGGCATCGAAGCCGAGAGCCCACTCGGACTCACCCTCCTCTTCAGCTTCGACTTCACGAAGGAGGCAGGGGACAAGATCGCCTCGCTCTCGGTCGAAGCGGGGCGCGGCGGCGGCCACGGCTCCGAGGGGCCCGAGCTGCCCGACATCGACCTTCCAGACGGCGCAAGTCGAGAACAGATCGCCTCAGCCCTGGGGCGCTACTTCGACGGGCTCGCAGAGTCGGGGCTCTTCGACGGCGCCGCCCTCGTCGCCTGGCACGGCGAGCCGCTCTACCGAGGCGCCTGGGGGCTGGCGAGTCGCGAGTGGAAAGCGCCGAACACTCTCGAGACCCGCTTCGACCTGGGCTCGATCAACAAGTCGTTCACGCGTATCGCGATCGGCCAGTTGGTCGACGCCGGCAAACTCGCGCTCGGCGACAAGATCGAAAAACACCTCCCCGACTACCCGAACTCGGAGGTCGCCACGAAGGTCACGCTTCAACACCTGCTCGATCACAGCTCGGGCATCGGGGACATCTTCAACCCCACCTACTTCCGCTCGTCCAAGACCTCGTACCGTGAGCCGGCGGACTTCTTTCCGGTCTTCGCCGACGAGCCGCTGCAGTTCGAGCCCGGTAGTCAGAGCTCGTACTCGAACGGCGGCTTCATGGTGCTCGGAGCCATCATTGCGGCAGTGTCGGGTCAGAGCTACGCCGATTACGTCGCCGAGCACATCTTCCAACCGGCCGGCATGTCCTCGACCGGTTTCTTCGCCCGCGACGAGGTTGTCCCCAACGTAGCGGTGGGCTACACGCGTATGGGCCCGCAGGGCACCACCGAGGAGCTGCGGAACAACCTCTATCGACTGCCGGTGCGCGGCAACTCGGCTGGGAGCGCCTTCTCCACGGTCGACGACATGCTCGCCTTCGACAACGCGCTGCGCGAGCATCGGCTGCTGCCGCCGGGTTGGACCCGATGGCAGTTCGGCGGCCCAACGCCGGCCGAGCAGACCGAGCCCGCCTCGTCGGAACGCTCGCGAGCGAGCATCGGGATCGCAGGAGGTGCCCCGGGGGTCAGTTCGGTAATGGAGAGCGACGGCGGTATGACACTCGTCGTGCTTTCCAACCACGACGAGCCGGGCGCTGAACGCATCGCCCGTCAGCTCAGGCGGCCGCTCGCTCGGGCGTTGGCTTCGGCCGGATCCTGATCACTCGTGTGAGGCCGACCGGTGGAGCACCGGTCGATCGCACGGATCTCCCGAGCGATCGACCGAAGGGGGGCTGCGACGCGGCGGTTCGCGCGCTCCGGTCTTGGCCGGCCGGTCTATAGTTCGACCATGCGAACCTGGATGGCTGCAGCCCTCGTCTCGACCCTGGCCGCCCCTGCGCTCGCGGAGCTCGACGACGTCGAACGACGGCTGGCTCGAGCCGTCGACGGAGCGGTCGCGGAAGCTCTCGAGCTGATCGAGTCCTCGGTCAACCTCAACAGCGGCACCATGAACTTCGAGGGCGTGCGGGCCGTCGGCGCTCAGATGGCGACCGAATTCGAGTCGATCGGCTTCACCACCACGTGGGTCGAGGGCGCGGCGTTCGACCGCGCCGGGCACCTGGTCGCAGAACGAGCGGCCGACGGCCCGGTCGTGCTCTTGATCGGTCATCTCGACACCGTCTTCGAGCCCGACAGTCCGTTCCAGAGATTCGAGAGGCTGAGCGAGACCGAGGCCGCGGGCCCCGGCATTACCGACATGAAGGGCGGCAACGTCATCATGCTCCACGCCCTCCGGGCTCTCGCTAGCGTCGGCGGTCTCGACAGCCTCCACGTGCGTGTCGTCTTGACCGGCGACGAGGAGAAGTCGGGGCGACCTCTATCCGAGGCGCGGAAGGCGTTGCGCGACGCCGCGCGCGGGGCGAACTGGGCGATCGGTTTCGAGGACGGCGATTCCAACCCGGCGACGGCCGTCGTCTCGCGGCGAGGCTCCACGTCCTGGAAGCTGCGCGTGACCGGCGTGCCGGCACACTCCTCTCAGGTCTTCACCGAGGAGATCGGGGTCGGCGCGATCTATGAAGCGGCGCGCATTCTCACTCGCTTCTACGAGGAGCTCTCGGGTGAACCGAATCTGACTTTCAATCCGGGGGCGATCGTCGGCGGCACCGAGGTCAGTCTGGATTCGAGCCAGGCGCGCGGAAGCGCCTTCGGCAAGAACAACGTCGTCGCCGAACACGCCATGGTCGACGGCGACCTCCGCGCCCTCTCCCCCGAGCAGTACTCGATGGCCAAAGAGACGATGCAGCGGATCGTCTCCGAGCACCTCCCCCAGACCGAGGCGACGCTGACCTTCTCGGACGGCTACCCACCCCTCGCACCGACAGAAGGCAATCGGGCACTCCTCGAACGCTATAGCGCGGCGAGCGAAGACCTCGGATTCGGCGCCGTTGCGGCCGTCGACCCAAGAAAGGCGGGGGCCGCCGACGTTTCGTTCGTCGCCGATCTCGTGCCCCAAGTCCTCGACGGCGTCGGGCTGATGGGCCGCGGCGGCCACACCGTCGACGAGGTCGCCGATCTGACGACACTCCGCAGCCAGACTCAGCGGGTGGCTCTGCTGCTCTACCGATTGAGCACGTCGGCGCGCTAGTCCCGCACCACGCGGCCGTCCTTCATCACAAAGCCGATCTGCTCCATCACCTCGATCCGCTCCAGCGGATCGCCGGGCACCGCCACGATGTCGGCGAGCTTGCCCGCTTCGATCGTGCCGATGTCGTCGTCCATGCCAAGGAGCCGAGCGGCGACGGTGGTCGCTGCACGCAGCGCGTCGATCGGTTCGAGTCCAATGCGAACCAGGGCCGCGAACTCCCGAGGCGACTCCTCGTGCGGGAAGATCTGGTCGGTGCCGAAACCGATCGGCACGCCCGCCCGATAGGCGCTCATGAGCGACTCGTTGCGGCGCTCCTGAACCTGGATCGCCTTGCGTAGGTTGTCTTCGGTGATGCCGCCCACCGCACCGCGCTCGACGATCCAGTCGACAACGTAGGCCGTGGCCACGAGTACGGTGCCCGCCTCGAGCATCGCCTCGATACCTGACGCCTCGATCATGGTGGCGTGCTCGATCGAGTCGAAGCCCGCCCTGGCCGCCGCGACGATGCCGGAGTTGCCGTGCGCATGGGCGGTGATGCGCTTCTTGTGCCGATGCACCTCGTCGGCGAGCGCCTGGAACTCCTCGTCGGTAAACGCCTGAACTTCCGGATCGTCGTTCTGCGACATGACGCCACCGGTCGCCATCACCTTGATCCAGTCGGCGCCACCCTTGAGTTGACGTCGTACCTCTTCGCGCATGTTGTCGGGGCCGGCCTCGACCACCGGCCCGGCAATGTCGAAGACGTCGGTGGCGATCTCGTTCATATCGCTGTGGCCGCCGGTCGGACCCACGAGGCTCGGTGCGACTCGCATTCGCGGCCCGTCGAAGTCGCCACGCGCAAACGCGTCGCGCAGCGCGATGTTGGCGAACTGGAACTCGAGGTCGCCCGGAACGCGGATCGTCGTAAACCCGAGACCCAGCATCTTCTGCGCGTTACGAAGGCCCAGCAGGGTCTTCTCGGCGCTCGTTCGCTCGAGGAAGTTCTGGGTCACGGTCCGGTCGAGGGTGATCATGAGGTGGGTGTGTAGATCGACCAGACCCGGCAGGCAGGTCGAGTCGGAGAGATCCACGACCTTGGCTCCCGCCGGAGTCGGAAGGTCGGCTCCGACCGCGGTGATTCGAGCGTCCTCGACCACCACCCGCACCGCCTCGCGGCGCACTCCGGCTTCGAGATCGATCAGACCGCCACAGTCGAGCACGGTCACGGCGCCGGCCGGAGAGACGAGCGCGGCGAGGACAAAGGTAAGTGCGAGCCACCGGCCGAGCCGTCTGGAATCTCGGGTCATCTACGGTCCTCCTCCTTGGAATCGAGGCAGTCTATCCGGTAGCGTGGAGCCATCCATGAGACGTCTGTACGGACTCTGTCTGGTGATGGCCGCAAGCCTGGTCGCCTTCACGTGTGCCTCCACTCCGTCGCCTCCGAGCGCGCCGTCATCCGCCTCGACGTGGCGCCACGGCTTCGTCATCGACGCCTCGAGTAGCGCGTCCACCGTCTACGCCTACCGATGGCAGGAGGCCGAGCCGCTACCCCGCATCGAGACCGCTGAGTTCGGCTGCGAGCCGGTGCGGCCCGGACTGGGCGCCTACGGCGGCCGGCCCGTCGAGGCTGTCGCCTCGCTGGCACCGCTGATCGATTGCGTTCGTGAGCAGCTCGGAGATGCGGTGAGCCGATCGGCGCTCCACCTCCGAGGCACCGCCGGGCTGCGATTGTTAGGCGACACCGAGCGCGAGGAGATCGTGGAAGCGGTCGGCCGCTCGCTCGCCGAGAGCGGCTTCGGTGAGAGCTCGGCTCGCGTGATCAGTGGCGCGGAGGAGGGTATCTACGGCTGGCTCGCCATCAACTACCTGCTCGGGCACCTGCAAGACGAGAACACCGAGACGGTCGGCGCGCTCGACCTCGGCGGTGCGTCGTCCCAGATCACGTTCGCACCGTCGGAGGCCCCGCGGACCCACGGCCAGGCGATCCGACTCGGCGAGACGGTGCACCACGTGTACTCCCACAGCTACCTCGGCTTGGGTCAAGATCGCGCCCGGGCCACGGTCGGCTCTCCTGCTTGTTATCTCGACGGCTATCCCCTCCCCGACGGCGGCTCCGGCACCGGCGACCTGGCCGCCTGCCGCGAGGCCATCCGGACCACGCTCGGACGCGAGTGCGCAACTCCTCCCTGCTCGCTCTTCGGCGTCTATCAGCCCCCGCTCGCCGGAGACTTCCTGGCGTTTTCGGTCTACGCCTACACCGCCGACTTCTTCGAGCTCCTCGGCGAGCTCGCACCACGCGACCTGGAAGAGGCCGGAAGCGCCTTCTGCTCCACCGCCTGGAGCGAACTCATCGAAGCCGACCCGAGCGTCGAGGACAACCCGTACGTTCCGAACTACTGTTTCTCCGCCGCCTACGTCGTGACGATGCTGACCGACGGCTTTGGCTTCGCGGACGATACGAATCGGCTGCGCGCTCAGCTCGAGGTGCGTGGAGAACGCACCAACTGGTCGCTCGGCTCGCTGCTCTACGAGCTAGCCGGCTCGTCAGACTGATCGCCCTCCTACTCGTCAGACGACCGAAGCTTCTCTAGCCGTGGCTGGACGTAGGGAGCGAGGCTGGCGTCGAGTTTCAGCGCCTTTTCGAGCATCTCGATCGCCCGCTCCTCCTGGCCCTCCTGGCGGGCCAGGAGCCCTCCCAGATTGGCGCAGGCCCTCGCCGAGTCGGGGTAGTACTCGACGTTCAGTTCCATCAGGGCCACGGCGTGGTCGACCCGCTCGACCTGAACGAGCTGCTGCGCCATGCCCTCGATCCCCGCTTCGCTGAAATCGTACGCAGTAGTGCCGTAGTGCTCCGCTCGGAGTTCCCGGAACCTGGTCAGGGTTGCGTCGAGTCCCTCGGTCTCGAGGGTCGCCGTCAATACCTCCGCGAGGCTCGACGGCCGTGGCAGACCACGGTGGCAGGTGTGGCACCACATGTTGACGCGGTTGGGCTCGGTGAACTGGATCTCGTCGAGCTTGTCGTTGACAGCACCGAGCAGATCGAGCATCTCCCGAGCGATGTTCTTGTTCGGATTGTCGTCCGAGACGAAGTCGTGCTCAGTCAGCGGTGCGTCCGGCGCCGGCGCTACGTGACAGTGAGAGCAGCGCACACCGAGAGCGCGTGAGAAGCCCGTCATCACGGCCCGCAGTCGCTCGGGTGTGAAATCCGCAGGCAGCCTCTGGAGGTTCTCGGGCTCGGGCCAGGTGAAACGGGCCTGGCCGGTCGCGGGCGTCGAGACCGCCCCGGCTCCAATCAGTGCAATCGCCAACCCAAGGGCTCGTGTCGTGCGCATCGGCATCTCCTCACAAATCGTCGGTGGGTACTCACGGAGGATACGGCTGCCGAACGCCGGCGTTTGTCAACGAACTGTCAGGACGACGGGCCGAATCGTCGCCTGCGAGAGCGCGCGGCGCAGTACACTACCCGCGACCCGAGACTTGGAAGTCGTACACTCCATGGGAGTCTTCCGCGTCACTGCGACGCTCTTCGCCCTGGCTGTCATCACCGCGCCGATCGGCGCTCAGCTACCGCAGTTCGGCGAAACGATCGAAGTTCGGGTGATCAATATCGACGCCGTCGTCACCGGGCCCAACGGCATTCCGGTACGCGGCCTCGGTGTCGACGACTTCGAGCTGTTGGTCGACGGCAAGCCGGTCCCCATCAGCCACTTCGCTGCTGTCGAAGACGGTCAGACCCTGCTCCACGACCCCGAGGCGCCCGAGCCGATCGCACTGACTCCGGCCAAGCCCTACCTGGCGATCGTCTGGGATCGACGGGCGTTCCGCCCGCGAGAGGCGAAACGGGCACTCGACGGACTGATCGCTGAGTTGCCGCTGCTGGTCGAGGCGACCGACGGCATTCTGGTCGCCCACCAGGGACGTTCGCTGAAGATCGAGCAGACCTTCACCAACGACCTCGAGCTGCTCTCGGCTGCACTCGGCCGACTCGACAAACGCAGTGTCGTCTCCACGACCCGCGGCGAACGGAGTCTGCTTCTGAGTCGTTTGGAGCGGGCCGCCAATCCAGAGGATGCTCTGACCGCCGAGCAGGCTCAGCTGGTTCAGGATCAGGCCGAACAGATGCTGCGCGAGATCAACATCCTCGCCCAGCAGGAGCAGAATGAAGCGATCGGCGGCCTGCGCCAGCTCCGCCACGTGGTGAACCTGCTCTCCAATCTGCCCGGCCGAAAGGGCCTGCTCTACTTCGGCCGCGGAGTCCAAACCCGGCCTGCCGAAGCGGTCTATCGGATGTGGTGGCAGAAGTATCGCCAGATCGCCGGCCTGTTCCGGGTGCCCAACCTACAGAGTCAGGTCGACCAAACCGAGGTCTCCTCGGCGATGGTCAAGTTGCTCGACGCCGCGAACCATCAGCGGGTCGCCTTCTACTCACACGACACGGGCGGCAACCGCGCGACCTCCGCGGCGGTCGAGTTTGCCACCGTCGTCGCCACAACCTCGATTGCCGACGAACAGCTCGAGCTCCAGCAGGCGCTTCTGCAGCTCGCGACCAGCACCGGCGGCCTCGGTACGCTGAACATCTCGAGTGTCGAGCCGCTCCTCGAGCGTATGGTTCGAGACTTCCGCTCGTACTACTCGATCGGTTTCGAGGCGGCGGACAACCTGCCGAGCCGAGGACGCATCCAGCTCAGACTTCGCGAAGGCGACTTCCAGGTACGGCACTTCGATCGCTACGACGGCGACGTCCTGAGCGACGAGCTCGATCGAGCGACCATGACCGCTCTGATCACGCGCGACGGCTCCAACCCACTCGGTGCGCAGGTCGAAGTCGGAGAGTTCGAGCGACGCAAGAACGGCAACTACCTGATTCCGATTCTGGTCAAGGTCCCGATCTCCCAGCTGACCCTCCTCCCGGAGGGAGCACGACACGTCGGCAAACTCTCCGTCGTCGTGCTCGCGCAGAGCGCCGAAGGCGACCTCTCCCAGCCCGCCCACGGCGAGGTTCCGATCGAAATCGACAACGGCGAGCTGCTCGCCGCCTTGAGCCGCTTGGCCGGGTACCGCCTCCAGATGGAGGTCTCCGCCGGCGAGCAGGTCATCACCATCGGCCTGCGCGACGATGTTGCGCACACCCTCTCGACGGTGAACCTCAGCCTGAGCCCGGGAAAGGGCTCGTGACTCGAGGGACCGCTGCCCTTGCGATCGGACTCCTCCTGTCCGGTCTCGCGACTCGAGCCATCGCCGAATCGACTCCACGGCTTCTGGCCGGCACTCGAGCCGCGGCCGCGACCCTCATCGTGCAGGGCATCGAAGGGGGAGTCATTCCCTTCGCCGCGCTGGCCCTCCCAGAGGGTGCCGAAGCGCTTCCGAGCGAGGACGGCGAGGACCGATTCCGTCTGCCGATCGTCTTCGAACTCTCGGCCAGCTCTCTCACCGCGGCGGCTTCAGGACTCGAACTCTATGCCTACGCGCTGACCAAGACGGGCGGCGTCGCAGGCCATGTCGGGATCGCCGTACCGCAGAATTCGAGCGGCGACCGTAGCGGACTCCGCCTGCAGGCCTGGCTCGAGATTCCGGCGGGAAGCTACTCGTTGCGCTTCCTCGCACTCGACCCAACGGACCACCGATCCGGCCTGCGCCGGAGTCCGATCGAGGTCGGAGCGTCCAGCACACGGCCGGTGGGAGCACCTCGCTTCGAGGACACCTGCCAAGACTGGCAGTTTGCACCTCGAGCCGCCGCACCGACCTTGACGACCGCCGCACTCCCCGTCTTGGTGCGTGGGGAGCGCATCACGTCGTCGGTCCAGGTACTGGGCTCCGAAACCGCTTCCGACCTCCGCGCGCGACTGTTGCCGAAGTCCGCGGAGTCGAAAGAGTCACACCTCCTTCCAGTCGAGCTCGTCAGAACCCAGAGCGGCAGCACCGATCGCGCCACCGCCGAGCTCGAGTTCGACCTGACCACAGTGGCTCGGGGTGTCTACGATCTGAGTTTCGAGTTCGCGACCGGAGAGGGCACCACACGTTCGCCCGTGACCGAGGTCTGGATTGTCGACCGCACCGACCTCCTCGCGACGACTGACAACTCCTGTGACCGCACCTGGCGAGCCGTCGTCGCCCGGTCCGATGCGGATCAGCCGACGCAGGCGCCCGCCGAGCGCGCCGCCCCCGCAGAGAACGAGGTCGGTCGCCGAGCCCTCCGTCAGGGGTATCGGCAACTTCTCGGAGAGCTCGCGAGCCACGGCGACCTGACTCTGGCGGCCGAGCAACTCTGCCGTCTCGAGAAGCAATTCGTGGCCGAGCTGACCGGCCTTCAAGCGCTGTTGCGTCTCGAGGTCGAGATCGTTCGCAAGCTCGGAGCGCGCGAAGCGGAGGTCCTACCGCCGCTCATGCTCCTCCACCACGAGGCCTACCTGGAGCACCGACGACAAAAGCAGTTTCCGCTCGTCGGGCACAGCGCCCGCGCAGTGAGAGCGATCAGCGAGCTCGTCCTCGCCCACGACGACCGACCCGAGAGCCGTAGGCTCGCCTCGCAGATCCTCACCAGCCTGGCCGAGCACGGACACCGCAACCGCAGCTTCATTCCGAGCCAACTCCTGCTCGATCATGCTCTCGTCGTCGAGCCGGAGAACCCCGCCGCCCTACGCCTCCTGGCGGTCAGCTACGAGTGGTTCGGCCGCTACGCGGAGGCGGCAAACCTTCTGGAGAGGCTGGTCGCGTTGCGCGCCGACGACCGCGAGGCTCGACTGCGGCTGGCGATTCAGAGTCGCCGTATCGGCGCCGTCGACGAGGCAGAGGAGCACTTCCGTCGGGTACTCGCAGAGGGCGGTGAAGGCTGGGTGCTCTCGCTTGCTTACCAGGGGCTCGGCGCTCTGCTGATCGACCAGGAGAGGTTCGACGAAGCGGTCGCGACTCTCGAGCAAGGGCGTGCCCGAAGGCCCGGGGATCAGCGTCTCCACCTGATGGCGGCGCACAGCCTCGAACGGACCGGGCGAGTAGCAGAAGCGATTCAACTGCTCGAGTCCCTGCCGGTCGACGGCTCGCTCGGCAGCCCCCGTTATCGCTACGGCGAGTCTCGTTCGACACCTCTCGCGACGATGCGTGACGACATCCGACGGGCCGCGGCGGTGCGCCTGCCGCTCTTGGCGCGCGCGGTGGGAGTCGAGGGGCAGGGGGTGTTGCACTGACCGCTCGTCTGGCCCGCATGGTGGCGCTCCTGTCGTGGGTCGTGATGAACGCGCCCCTCGCAAGCGCCTCCGAAGATCCCGAGATCGTGTTCTACAAGCCCGCCGGACATCGGCCGGCCTACGGCGACACCGACATCGAAGTCGACGTCTACGCAGACGACGTACGAGAGGTCGTCTTTCTGGTCGACGGCAGCGAGGTCGGGCGCGCCCGGACCTCGCCTTACAAGGTGACCGTACCGCTCGGTGACAACTTCGGCGGCCACCGGTTCGAGGCGATCGCGCTCGGCGCCGGTCGCGAGATCGTTCGCGGGGTTCTCGAGACACCCCCGCTGCGAGTCGACGAAGCCATCGACCTCGACCTCCAGCAGCTCTACGTCACCGTCGACCGCAGCGACGGTACGGGAATTCAGCCGCTGGAGCCCGAAGAGTTCCGCGTGCTCGACGACGGCGTTCCGCAGCGCATCGTCACGTTCGAGCGAGGCGACGCCGCCCTCACCGTGGCGCTCCTCGTCGACGCCAGCGACAGCATGAGGGGAGGACACCTGGAAGCCGCGCTCGAAGGGGTTCGGTCGTTCCTCGAGGGCATGCGCGAGCTCGACGAGGCGTCGCTCTACCTCTTCGCCGACACGATCCGCCACCGCTCCGGCTACCTCGACCGAGCCGACGCTCTCGAGCAGGGCCTGGCCTCGGTGGAGGCCGGCGGCGGCACCGCGATCAACGACGCGCTCTATCTCGCCATCCGGCAGCTCGAAGCTCGACAGGGTCGACGCGTCGTCGTGCTGCTCTCAGACGGCAGCGACATTCACAGTGCCCTCGACGTAGAGAACGTACTTTGGACGATGCGCAGGAGTCGCTCGCTCATCTACTGGATCGAGCTCGACGACGGCGAGGGCGCAGCGGGCAAGACCTCTCCCTGGCGAGCGTTCGCGCAGCACAGGCGGGAGCGAGAGGGGCTGCGCCAACTGGTCGAGGAGAGCGGCGGGCGTGTGGTGCCGCTCGCCACCGCGGCAGAGGCGACCGCTGCCTTCGAGGAAATCCTGACCGAGCTCCGAAGTCAGTACGTCCTCGGCTACTACCCGACACGTGTCGCCCGAGACGGACGATGGCATCCGGTCGACGTGCGCGTGGCGCGCCGGGGGCACAGGGTCCGAGCGCGCGGCGGCTACGTCGCGCACTGAATGCCTGCCACGCATCTCATAGCCGAACCGACATAAGCGCACCTAGGATCCCGGAGTGAACGGGCGTCAAAGACTGACGGTTGCGCTCCTTCTGAGCGCCGCGTGCTTCCTGGCCTGCCGTGAGCCGACGGCTCCCGGGCGTCACGTGGTGCTCATCCTGCTCGACACCGCGCGCTCCGATCACTTCTCGGTCTACGACCCCGACCGCGGCACGAGCCCGCGGCTGGAAGAGCTCGCCGGCGCGGGGGTCGTCTTCGAGAACCACTTCAGCCAATCCACTCACACTCGCGGCGCTCTACCGCAGCTGCTCTATTCTCGGTACTTCACGCCGCCGCTCTTTCCCCTCTCGGCTAACGTTCCGTTCTCGGATCCGGTGGACCTCTTCCGCCGACTGGACAGCGAGGCGATCTCGCTACCTCGAGCGCTCGCCGCCTACGGCTATCGGACGGCGATGATCTCAGCTCATACCTGGCTCAAACCCCAAACCAGTTTCGCCCGCGAGTTCCAGGAATCCTACGACCTGCCGGCGGCTCTCTCTCTCGAACCGGGCTTCCCCCACCCTCGTGCTGATGCCGTTGTCGACTTCGCTGTCGACTGGCTGGAGCGCCACCGAGGTGAAGACGTCTTCCTCTATTTACATCTCATGGACAACCACGCGCCGCGAGTCTTCGACGACAACGCGGCTCGCTTCTTCGACGGCGACCCCGCGCCGTGGCTGGGCACGTTCGATCGCGACCTCGCTTCGACCGAGCCGCTCACCGGAGTCGAGCGCCAGGTTCTAGACGCCATCTACGACGGCACCGTCTATGCGGTGGACCGCGAACTCGGCCGCCTTTTCGACCTCTACCGGTCGTGGGGCAACTTCGAGGAGACACTGATCGCACTGACCTCGGATCACGGCGAGTTCCTACAAGAGCGCACGGGCTTCCTGGGGCACGGCGGCCCGTGGTTCGACCTTGTCGCCCGCATCCCCTGGCTCCTCTCCTACCCCGCCCGGCTCTCGACCGATCGCGTCACCGGGCCGACCGAGCTCGTCGACGTCGCACCAACCCTGCTGAGCCTGCTCGAGCTCGAGCTTCCGCGCGAGAAGAGCTTCGACGGCGATGACGCCCTCGTGCCCACGACTGACGCGACCTTCGCCGTCGGCTCGCAAGCCATCCTCACGGAAGATCTTCGAGTTCTCTTCGACACACCAAACGACGTGCTCCTAGGGGCGACCGCGCCCGAGCCCGTGGCCGTCTCCGGCTCGGCCTTCGACCGATCTGTCGACCCCCTCGAGGCGATCGACGTGTGGAACGAACGTCAAGAAGAGGTGAACACGGCACTCGCCCGTTACCGTGAGCGCCTCGCCGAGCCCTATACGCGGTACGCCTCGAGTCGCACCGAGCGACAGCCGGCGAGCGCCTTCGCGGTGGCGGCGCGTCACTTCAACACCGATCGGCCGGTGCCTCGGGCGCTCGACCGCTCCGGCCCAGCGGCACGCGGCGGCTGGGTGCGATCCGACCATTGGCGCGACTCGTACCTGCTCGCTCTGCCCCGAGCACAGCCACTCTCATTCGAGTTCGACCTGCCCGACGGTGTCTACGAGGTGTCTGCTGCGATCGCCGGCGCCTGCGCTCTGGCGGTGGGCGGCAGCCCAGAACAGACCTTCGAGGAGGCTGACTCCGGACCGGTCGACGTCGGCGAAGTCGAGGTTCGGAGCCGTCGATTGACAGCGACGATCGCCCCGGCAACGACCGGCTCAACGTGCTCGATCAGCTACCTCGGATTCCGTCCGGAAGGGGTCGGTGAAGGCGACCCGGAGCGCGACGAGCGCCTCCGCGCGCTCGGCTACATCAACTGACGGCGAGTTCGGCGGTCCGCCGTGCGTCGGGCTCGGGCGCCCGCAGTTCGTTGCGGCCTGCAACGAAGCCGACCACCTCGGCCACGACTTCGGGATCGCGCAGAATCCTCCGATGACCGAGACCTTCGGTCGACACCAGCCGGCTGTTCGGCCAGGCGTCGCGAATCGCGAGGCCGCCCGCATAGGGCGTCTCGTCGTCACCGCGATCGTGAACCACGAGCATGGGAGTTTCGTCGGACGCCACAGTCGTGGCGTACCGACACATCTGCCAGTCGACGTCGAAGCGGTCCTCGAGGCGGCGGATCATGTGGGCGAACGAACGAGTCGACAGGCCCACCTGCTCTTTGAAGAGTTGGACATAGCCTTCGAGATCGCCCGGAGCGGCCACAAAGACGAACCGACTCGCCTCCAGCCCGCCGTATCGCGCCCAGCCGGTGCCGGCCGCGCCGAACGAGTGGGCGATGACGGCGTGAAGCGGCCCCAACTCGGCGGCGGCTCGGTGAACCGTGCCGGCAAAGGCTGGCAGCGAGGAGAGGCGTCCGGCGGAACCGCCATGACCCGGCGCGTCGAGGGCTACGGCCCGGAAGCCGGCCTCGGCGAGGCGGATGGCGAACGCCCCCATCTGCGAGCCACGTCCACCCCAGCCGTGCATGAGGAGAACGGTGGGCCCTTTGCCCCACGCCCAACCACTCAATCGACTGCCCTCGAACTCGAACTCGAGCGGAGTTGCGCTCCTGAGCCAGCCCTGCTCGCGATCCGGTACGCGATGGCGTTGGGTGGTCCGGAAGAGCCGAAAGCCGAGGCGCCCAGCGAGAGAAGAGGACAGGGCTCCGATCGTGCGCATTGCCCAACGAATGAGGGTCAGCTGTCGATAAAGTTTCCGACCGTTCGTGCTATTTTTTGAAAGACTGGACCAACCCTCAGACGGCATCGTTTGACCCCTCGTTGAGGCTACTTGGCGCGGGCGCGCTGCAGCAGGACTTCGAGCGCTCTCCGACAGCGCTCTTCGGTGGCGGGATCCTCGAGCAGCCGATGGAAGTGGTGGTACGCGAGGATCAGGGAGTAGAACTCGTAGGCGAACTGCTCGACGTCCAGGTTGGACGCGAAGTGCCCCTCTTCGATCGCGATGCGGGCAGCGGTCGACAGCGTCCCCAGCCAGTCGCGCTGCAGACTGACCAGAAAATCGCGCAACGGTCCCGGCACGTCGTCCAGCTCGTTCGCTGTGGCAATAAAGGGGCAGCCGCCCGGCAAGAAGCTCGCCTGCGACCACTCGAGCCAGTTCTCGAACAGCGCTCGAATGCGCGGCTCTCCGCGGGGCTCGGCCAGAGCCGGGGCGACGACGCTCTCGACAAATCGATCTCGCGCAGTCCCGAGGATCTGCATCTGGAGCGACTCCTTGGAGCCAAAGTGGGCAAACAGTCCGCTCTTCGAGAGCTCGAGCTTTCGAGCGAGGCCGCCGATGCTGATGCCCGCCAGACCCAGGGTACTCGCCTCGGCGAGAGCCGTGTCCAAGATGGCGGAGCGCGTTCGGCTGCCCTTGTTCATCAGAATCAAAATAGCACGACCGTTCGTCCCTGTAAAGGCGCCCGATAGACTCCAGGGTCCGATGACCAGGGAACCCTTGAGCGACTCCGGCGGTCGAAGGGCCAAGATGATTCCGATTCCGGACCTCCTTCACCCGAAGCCGAGACTGTCGCTCGACGGCAAGGCGCTCGCCGAGATGCTCGAGGTGGGTTTCCTGGGCGGCGCGCACGGGCCGACCCTGGAGAAGACGCTCGCACCTCCCTATCTGGAGCCATCGACCTGGCGCCAGGAGTTCTTCGTCGAGGAACTCTTCCTCGACGAGTTCATCGAGGACTGCCTCACCGTGCACATCGGCGGCAAGAAGTTACCGGTGAACCGCGTCTTCCTACGGCAGGTGCTGGCTCAGCCGCCGTCGAGTCGCGAAACGATCCGCTACCGCCAGGACGTGCTCCGGGAGCTCGAGACCAACCCAGAGCTCTCGGCGCTCGCCCACGAGCTCTACGGGCTCCTGTTCCGACTCCTCTCGCTCTTCAAGGCGCCACATAAGGGCGCCAAGCTCGACCTGACGATGTTCCGCATCGAGCTGCTCGAGCACGCCAAGAGCACGATCGACTTCATGGCAGCCAACTTCGGCTCCGCGACGTCGGGTCTCCGGCGCATCGCGGAAGCCGCCGAAAAGACGCGAGCGAGCCGCGAATACGAGTACCTGTCGGCGCTCCTCGACTTCGACAACGAGCTCTCCCGCCTGAGCTTCCGACTCCGTATCGGCGCCGACGGCAAGATCCGCAACCTCGAGCTCGAGAGGGTCGAGGAGAACGTCAAGAACCCCTTCTACCGCAAACCCTGGAAGCGCTTGTGGGACCGGTTCGAGCTCTCTCGCCGCGGCTACGAGTTCAGCAATCGCGAGCTCGTGAATCGAGTCGTGCAGGAGGTCTTCTCCGAGATCAGCGACTGGTTGAAGCCGCAGCTTCAGTTGCTCGGGCACCTCGCGTTCTACCTCTCGGCACTCAGCTTCCGCGAGCGCTGTATGGGCCAGGGACTCGATGTGGCACTCGCCGAGTTCCCCGACGACGATCGGATGGGCCTCCAGCAGATGTTCAACCCGCTCCTACTCCGCCAGGGGCTGCCGGTGCCCTGCACCATCGAGAGCGATGCTGCGGACTCGATCGCAGTGATCACCGGGCCGAACTCCGGCGGCAAGACGAGACTCCTCCAGGCGCTCGGGCTGGCCCAGCTGCTGGGCCAGTCGGGCCTCTACGTCCCGGCGGCACGGGCGCGCTTGGCGGTGGTCGACGGCATCTTCGCGTCGACGACCGAACAGACGGTCGCCGACCAGCGTGAAGGTCGACTCGGCACCGAGCTGGTCCGGATCCGCACCCTGTTCGAGTCGATCGGCTCGCGCTCGCTGGTGTTGATGGACGAGCTCTGCTCGGGCACCAACCCGTCTGAGGCGGTCGACATTTTCCTGATCGTGCTCGAGCTCCTCGAGCGACTCAACCCGGTCGCGGTCATCACGACCCACTTCCTCGACTTCGCCCGCCAGCTCGAAGCCGAGCCGCCGGTAGCAAACCTGCAGTTTCTCCAGGTACAGATGGACGGCGAGCGATCGACCTACCAGTTCGCGCCGGGTGTCGCGCCGACGTCGCTGGCCAGCAGCACCGCGAGACGACTCGGAGTGACACTCGAAAAGCTCACGGCGCTGATCGAGCGTCACGAGGCGACGCCGACGCCCGCCCAGCTCCGACTGGCGGCCAAGCCTTCCCGACTGCCAGAGCCCAAGTAGCTCCTCACGCGTCGGCGCGCTGCGCTCGCGCTCGGCTCCCTAGAGGAGTCGCTTGAGCGGCTTGGGAATCAACGAGGCGGCGCCGGTGTCCAGCGCACAAGGAACCCCACCCGGCGGAAGAACATCGCAACACTTCTGCCACATGAACAGCTCGACCTCACTGCCCACCGGGTAGTCATCGCACGACCCCTTCCTCTCGAGTCGAACGAACCACTCGCCGGACTCGTCGACGAGAACGCTCTCCAGCAGTTCGAATTCGGTGCGACTGAACTGCTCGACATAGAGCTTCTGCGTCACGGTGCCCTTCAACACGACTCCATGGTTGTTCTCGACGACGTTCGCGACGAGGAGAGCCACCCACCCCAGCTCGGTCGACTCCAGTTTGCGCGCCGCGTAGGTCGGTAGATCCGTGCACGTTTCGACCGTCACGGTAGCCACCCGAGAACGCTCACTCGCCATGCACATTGCCACGGCGGCGACCGCCGTCGAGAGAGCAAGAAGCGACCCCAGGAGGACAATCTTGATTCCGCTGCTGTCGATCACGTCACGATCTCCTCTACCTGTCTTCGTCGCGCCCTTCACGTCTCGGATAGAGACGGAGGCCTACGACACCCAGAATTGCTATCGGGGTTTGGACGCAAGGTACCACGCGTTCATCCGCCCCCACTTCGGCTCCGTAGACGCCACGAACCCAGAGATCACACCCTCTACGGAGAACCGACTTCATGAAACAGATCGCCTCACCCTCTCTCGCCCTCCTGTACGCGCTCCTGCTGACCCCAGCGATTCCCGTCAGCGCGTCGAGCCATCGCGAGGCACCCTTCGTGACCGAGCACCCGAAGGTGGACGGCACCGACTTCTACATGTTCCGGAGCTACGAGTCGGGGCGCGAAGACTTCGTCACTCTGATCGCGAACTACCTACCGTTGCAAGACGCCTACGGTGGTCCGAACTACTTCACCCTCGACCCCGAAGCCCGGTACGAGATCCACATCGACAGCAGCGGCAACGGAGAGCCGGACGTCACGTTCCGATTCGAGTTCGATCACGACCTGCAAGACCTCCAGATTCCGGTCGGCGATGAGAGCGTCTCGGTGCCGTTGCTCAACATCGGCGGCCAGCCCGACCTCGGAACGCTCAACGTCGTCGAGAGCTACACGGTGACCAAGCTCGGCGAGGGCCGGCTGACGAACCTCTCCGACGGATCGACCACCTTCACCAAACCTACCGACTACATCGGTCGAAAGAGCTTCGCTGACTACGCCAGCTACGCCAACGGCTTCATCACTGGCACGGCCATCCCGGGCTGTGAGGACGGTCGGGTGTTCGTCGGACAGCGCAAGGAGAGCTTCGTCGTCAATCTGGGTGAGGTGTTCGATCTCGTCAACCTGAACCCGGTCGGCAACGACCGGAGCCAGGGCAACGACCTCGACGACAAGAACGTCACCTCGTTTGTTCTCGAGGTACCGATCTCCTGTCTGACCGACGGTGGTGGCACCGTGATCGGTGGCTGGACGACCGCCTCGCTCCCCAAGCGCCGCAGCCTGCGCAGCGACCCGAGCTTCGACCGCCCCGAGTCGACCTCGAGCCGTCACGTACAGGTCTCGCGGCTCGGCATGCCACTGGTCAACGAGGTGGTCATCGGCCTCAAAGACAAGAATCGCTTCAACGCCAGTCAGCCTGCGGACGATCTCCAGTTCGCAACCTACGTGACGAATCCAACCCTGCCGGAGATTCTCGAGATTCTCTTCGGTGTCTCAGCACCGAACAACTTCCCGCGCAACGACCTGCTCGCGACTTTCGTCACCGGCATTGCGGGTCTCAACGAGTTCGGCTTCGGCGAGATGCAGCGGCTCAACACAGCGATCGACCCGACGCCCAAGGGCGAGCAAAACCGGCTCGGCGTGCTCGGCGGTGACAACGCGGGCTTCCCGAACGGAAGGCGTCCCGGCGATGACGTCGTCGACGCCACCCTCCGAGTCGCCATGGGCGTTCTTTGCCACGCCTTCCCCGGCGCCTTCTGCGACCCAGCCGACGCCGGCTCCGGCACCCTTCCCTACACCGACGGCGCAAGGCAGTCCCCTCGACAGTTCGATGCCGTCTTCCCCTACCTTCGGACCCCGGTGGCCGGTTCGCCGAACTGACCTCCGACGGTCCATCTCTCCGGTGGGCGGGCTTCGGCACCGCCCACCGCTTTCCCGATAGGCTTCTCCCGTCCCTCGTCAAAACGCATGAACAGCTCCGCGCTCGAAGACGTCCAGCTCATGGGCCGCGTCGCCTCCGGCGACCGCGGCGCCTTCTCGGCCCTCTTCGAGCGCCACGCCCCGCTCGTTCTGGGCGTCTTGACCCAAATGCTGAAGCGACGGGACGAAGCCGAGGAGATCCTTCAGGAGGCCTTCCTTCAGGCATGGGATCGCGCGCCGAGCTACGACCCGAATCGAGCGACGCCACGAGGGTGGTTGCTGCTCATCGCCCGGTCGAGAGCGATCGATCGCATCCGCTCCCGGACCTCGCGCTCCCGCCGCGAAGAGGCGGTCTCGACCGAGGACGCCTGGCGGACAGAGGTACCGCCGGTCGGCACCTCAGAGCTCGAGGCGTCCGAGCGGGCGGCAACCGTGCGGAGCGCGCTGACCGGACTGCCGGCCGACCAGCGTCGCTGCATCGAGCTCGCCTTCTTCGAAGGGCTCAGTCACTCACAGATCGCCGCCGCCCTCGACCAACCACTCGGCACCGTCAAATCTCGTATTCTGTTGGGAATGCGCAAGCTGCGCGAGCAGCTCGCGCCCGCATTCTGAGCCGTCATGCCCGCGCACGAAGAGCTACTCGCCCTGATTCCAGCCTACGCCCTCGGCGCGCTGGATGGAGACGATTTGCGCGAACTTGAGGAACACCTCGAGGGCGGCTGCGAAACGTGCGAACGAGAGCTCCTCGAGTCGACGCGGCAGGTCGAAGCTCTCGCAGAAACCGTCGAGCCGCAGGCGCCCTCCGAGTTGCTCAAGGCGCGCCTCGACCGGGAACTCGACAGGCGAGAGGGCGTCGAGGTTCGCTCCAGCTCGAAACGAGGCTGGCAGGTCGCGGCGGCACTCCTCCTCGCAGTCGTGTCGTGGAGCCTCTGGGAGCGCGCGAAGCTCCAGCGAGCCAACATGCAGCTGGAGTCGGACCGGGCATCAGCGCTCTCTCAGCTCGCTTCGGTACAGGAGCAACTCGACGAAACACGAGTCGCCCTCACCCGTCTCGCCCGGGCCGGACGCATCGTCGCCGCCCCAGACACTCGGGCGGTTCTTCTGGCGAGCCTCGAAGCCGGCGCCAACGCACGGGCGCAGACCTACGTCGACCCAGCAACGCGCTCCGCCGTCTTCTACGCCAGCAACCTGGCGCCACTCGAGAAGGATCGGACCTACCAGCTCTGGTTCATCGCAGACGGAACGCCGGTATCGGCGGGTGTCTTCCTCGCCGAGACCAACGGCACGGCGACCGTGCTCGTCGACGACACCGCCGCCATCGACGACATCCAGCTCTGGGCGGTCACCATCGAACCGGCGGGCGGTGTGCCTCAGCCAACCGGACCGATGGTGCTCAAGAGTTAGGGCCGCCGACGTGGTCGAACTTCCCTAGGGGTGAAGCGCCTCGCGCCTCACCGTCTCGACTTCCGACGCTGAGTCAGCGCCTTTTGGACATCCGCTCGGGCTTGCTTGGCCTATCGGCACGAGCTCGCTCGAGAACCTCGGCCGCTCCCCGCCGGGAGGACAGGAGCGCGCAGAGGCTCTTCAGCTGCGCTTCGCTCATGTCCGCCGGCGGGTTTCGCGATCCGATTCGATCGGGGCGGTGACCCCGCGTTCGGCTAGACCGTCGCGCGACGGATCTTGCGCTTGAGGCTCTTGATGCGGCGCCGCAGCAGCTTGAGCTGCGCATGGTCGCCGGCCTCGAGGGCGGCCTGTCG
This sequence comes from Candidatus Multivoradales bacterium, assembly GCA_965212505.1. Taxonomy (GTDB): domain Bacteria; phylum Acidobacteriota; class Thermoanaerobaculia; order Multivoradales; family JAHEKO01; genus JAHEKO01. The sequence goes on along the minus strand of OZ243123.1, from coordinate 228,946 downwards.
CTCGACCTTGAGCGCCTTGATCTTGTCCTTGACCTGGCCCTTGTTGATGCCGACCACCTCGTGGTGTGCATGGGCCTCGATGCCGAGCGCCTCGCAGACCGCCGGAACGAGCTGCTCCTTGTGCATGGTGCTGTAGCCCTGCAGCGCGTCGTGCTCGATGCCCTGCGCGATGTCGCGAAGCTCGGAAACCGTCTTCTTGTGGAGCACCTCCCAGCTGTACTCCTCGGCTGGCGCGTCGGCCTCGGGCTTCGACTCCTCCTCCGCAGGCGCTTCGGCGGCCTCTTCAGCCGCCGCCTCGGCAGGCTCCTCCTCGGCAGCGGGCTCCTCGGCCGGCTCTTCCGCAGCGGCCTCCGCTGGTTCTTCGGACGCCGGCTCCTCCGTCGCCTCCTCAGCCGCCTCCGCGGTCGGCGCGGCCTCTTCGGTCGCCTCTTCTGTCGCCGGCGCCTCTTCGGCGGTCTCTTCCTGCTGCTCTACTTTTTCTTCCTGATCAGCCATCTGGCTTCTCCTATTTTTTCTTGGGATTGCGCGGCGCGGCCGCCATCGGGACCGACGCGTTCCTGAACGCGTTGCGGCGCCGAGACCTCGAGCCGACTCTCGATTCTACTTCGCGATCGCCGGCGGCAGGCGACGGACCTTCAGGAACTTCGCCAAGCGCTCTCGACTGCCAGCGGAAAACGAGATGATCCGCACCCCGATCTGACGCGACTTCTGGTCTTCGACCGGATCGAGCGTCCGCACGACCTCGGCCCGCCCGAGGATCGGCGACTTCAACTCCGGAATCTGTAGCTCGAACTGGAACTGGTCGCCCGCGTCGAGCGCGGTGCGAGTGCGCAGCAGCATGCCCGAGTCCGAGATGTTGATGACCTGGAGCATCTTTTTGACCTTGCCTCCCGGCAGCTCCAGATCGGCACCGACGAGCATGTTCCCTGTGAACCTCGGCGAGCGACGGAGGAAGTCGGTGAAGCTCTCGATCAGGTCCTCGAGCGGGCTGTCGAGCTTCAGGAAGGCCGTCCCGGTCTTCGCCGAACGTTTGAGGCCGCCGATCGACCGGCCCGGACAGAGCACCACCAGTTGCGCTCCTCTCGATTCGCTACCGCTGTCGCGGAACGTCCGCACGAACTGCTTGAACTTCATCCCGTCGATGGGATAGCGCACCACCAACAGGTGGACGGGGAGCTCGCGCGCGAGCTCGATCGCGCGTTGGGCGGACGGCACCTCGACCGCCTCCGCAGAGAAGGTCTCAAAGGCCTGGAGTAGACGATCGCGAAGCTCGCCTTCTCCCGCCACGACGAGAACGCGCTGATGCATCACTGCGAGATCCTACAGGACTGGAGCGGCCTCCGAGCGCCTCAGGTCGGCTCGGTTGGCGGTAACGGCTCGGCCACCGCGGCGGCGGGCTCGGGCTCCTCTTCCGGCTTCACTACCGCCGAGAAGAGGCGCACGAGCACCATCAGACCGGCCGCGATGAAAAACGGCACCGTGATGCCGAGGTGCTGGAAGGCGGCGCCACCCCAGAGCGGACCGATCATCCGTGACACACCGCCGAACGACTGCTGAACGCCGAGGAACAGGCCGGTCTGATCATCGGGCGCACGGTGCGAGACCAGGGACGTCGTCGCCGGGAAGAGCAGCGCCGTGCCGACCGGCATCAGCAGCGCGGCGAGCGCGAGCTCGAAGAAGTCTCGGGCGAGCGGCACGGTCACCAGTCCGATCGCCATCGCCAACGCTCCGAGTCGTAGCGACCCCACCTCTCCGAAGCGCTTGATCGCCGGGCCGAGGAGGAGCGAGCGCATCACCAGCGAGATCGAACCGACGTAGACGTAGAACCAACCGATCGTGGTCTCGTCGACGTCGAACCGACGGCCCAGGTAGAGGGCCAGCACACCGTTCATCGCCATGAACGCCATCATCCCGGCCGAGTAGATCCAGACCAGAGATCCGATCGAGCCCGTCGGCCGGCGGACGACGTCGAGCATCGCGCTGGTCATCGCCCCGCGCGGCGCGGCGGGCTTCGGACCGCTCTTCGCCTTGCCGCTCGACTCCGGCAGCCACATCGACGCGAAGATCGCGTTCAGGACGCAGAGGGCCGCGGCCACGTAACCGGGGCCGAGAACTCCCCAAGCGGCGGCCAGCGAGCCGATCGCCGGCCCGATCATGACGCCCGCACTGGTCGCCGCGCTCAGCCAACCCAACGCCTTGGTGCGGTCTGTGTGCGGCACGGTGTCGCTGACGTAAGCCTGCACGACGCCGACCGTGCCCGCGCCACATCCCTGCACCATCCGCGACAGGAAGAGCAGCCACACCGTGCCCGCCGACTCGAAAACGACATAGGAGACCGCGGAGATCAGCAGACCCGAGATGATCATCGGCCGGCGTCCGAAGCGATCGGAGAGCCGGCCCCACAGCGGCGCCGTCGCCATCTGCGCGAGCGCGAAGATCGAAACCAGAGCGCCGACCTTGGTGGCACTCGCACCGAGTCGCTCAGCGTAGAACGGCAGGAGCGGTATGACGATCAAGAAGCCGATCATGTCGACCATGACGGTCAACATGAGCACCCAGAGTCGGCGTACGAACTCGCCCCCGTTCACGCCTTCTCCTCACGACCCCAGAGGAGAAACGCGAGGCCGCTGACTACCATCAGAAGCACACCGTAGACGGCCGCAACACCCGTGTCCTGAAGGCGGAGGCTCGAGAGGATCTCGATCGAGATCGGCCGAGTATCGAACGTATACAACACGATCGAGGTGACGAAGTCACCCAGAGCGGTGATGAAGGCGAGACTCGCCGCAGCCGCCAGGGCGGGCTTGAGCAACGGAATGGTGACCCGGCGGAGTGTCCGCCAGCGGCCTGCACCGAGCGACGCCGCCGCCTCGTCCAGTGAACCGTCGAGCTGGCGAAGTCCGGCGAGCGCACCACGGCCGGTGACCGGCAGACTCCGCACGAGATAGGCCAGCGGCAGGATCCAGGGCGTACCGACCAACACGAACCGACCGGCGGCGGGCGCGTCGACGCTGAACGCTGTCGCCAGGGCGATGGCGAATACCGTTCCCGGCACCGCCCACGGCACAGCGACCAGCGCCTCCAATGCGGCCCCAAGCCGTCCTCGCGACTGAATCGAAGAACGCGCCGCGGCAAGTCCGAGCGCGAGGGCGCCAGCCGTCGCGACGACGGCCATCCAAAGTGAGTTGACGATCGGGCGTAGCCGCTCGGGCTGACCGAGGAGCTCGCGGTAGTTGCTGAGGTCAAGGATCGGCGGCAGCAGTTCGACGGTCCAGGTCGCTCGCGGAACCAGCGAGATCAGGATCAAGGTCAGATGCGGAAGCAGCAGGAGCAGGGCAAAGCCCCAGCCGATCGCAGTCGCTGCAGCGCGAGCCCAGCCGCGGCGGATCGTGCGGCGACTCGGAGCGATGCCGCGAACCCCGCCGACCACCTCCACCCGCCCGCGATCGAGTCGGACGAGCGCCCAGAGCCCGGCCAGAGCCACCAGCGCCAGCACCACGGTCTCAACCTGCGACATCGCCACCTCGCCGTTGAGCTTCGAGAAGACGATCTGGGTCGTCATCACCCGAAAACCCCCGCCGAAGATGTACGGCGCCGAGAAGGAGGCCAGCGAAGTCATGAAGGCGAGCAGCGCCGCTCCTGTGAGGGCCGGCCGCAAGAGCGGCAGCGTCACCTTGAAGAGCGTTCGCACCGGTCCGGCGCCCAGGTTTGCTGCCGCCTCCTGCATGGAGACATCGAGTCGAGCCAACCCCGCGCGCACGAACAGGTAGAAGTAGACGTACATCGAGTACGCGTGGACCAAGAGGATTGCCGCCGGTCCGTTCAGACGCCAGGGTGGCTGCGACAGTCCCAGGGCCCCCTGCACCGCCCGAGAGACGAACCCGCTCTCTCCGTACAGAAAGAGAAACGCGATGACCCCGACCAAAGGCGGCAGAGCGACCGGCAGCGCAACCAGAGCACCCAGCACCTGGCGGCCTGGAAAGTCGGTGCGCTCGAAGATGAAGGCGAGCGGCACTCCGATCAGTGCAGACAAGAGAACGGAAGCGGCCGAAATCCAGACGCTCCGCCAGAGCGCCGCCCACTCGTCGCTTCGGCCCGCAAACTCGGCGAAGTGGGCCAGGGTGATCTCTTCGCCGATGCCGAGAGCCTCGAGAAAGGTCAGGAGCAACGGATAGCAAACCAGCCACACCAACAGTGCCGCGAGCCCCCAGCCGATGCCTCGGGGCCCCGCCCACTGGCGATCAATCATCGCGGGGGAAGACTCGTGGAGCTGGCAGGCCCGGGAGAACGGCGCGTTCGTCGCCAGGTTGGGCGGCGTCGGCTGAGGCGATCACTTCGAACCGCGCCCCAGCGGAGCTCTCGACCGTGAAGAAGGTCTGCGATCCGGCGTAGCGCCGTTCGCGGACCCGCACGTCGACGCCGCCAGCGGTACCCGCCGGGTGAAGCTCCAGCGCCTCGGGGCGGAAGACGAGCTCGACCGGCGCGCCCTCCTCGAACGCCTCGGCCGCCACACCGCTCCACGCCGTATCGCTCCCGTCGAGTGCCACACCGTCCGGCGGCGACCACGTGCCCGCGAGGGCGCTCGCACGGCCGACGAAGCCGGCAACGAAACGCGTCGCCGGCTCGAGGTAGAGCTCTTCCGGAACGCCGAGCTGCTCGAGATGCCCCTGGTGGAGGACCGCCACCCTATCTCCTACGTCGAACGCCTCGTCTTGTTCGTGAGTGACCCAAACCGCGGTGATGCCAACCTGGCGCAGCGTCGCGCGAATTTCTCGACGCGTCCGCTCACGCAGCGTCCGGTCGAGGTTCGAGAGGGGTTCGTCGAGCAGCAGAACGCGTGGCTTCGGGGCCAAGGCGCGGGCAAGCGCCACGCGCTGTTGCTGTCCACCTGAAATCTGATGAATGCGTCGATCGCCGAAGCCCGGGAGATCCACCAGCGCCAGTACCTCTTCGACGCGCGCCGCGCGCGCCGCGGCCGCCAAGCCGTTCGACTCGAGGCCAAACTCGACGTTCTCGGCAACCGAGAGATGAGGGAAGAGCGCGTAGTGCTGGAAGACCATTCCGAAGCGACGCTTGGCCGGGGGCAAGGGAGCCATCTCCTTGCCGCCAACCGAGAAGCTCCCGGAGTCGGCCGACTCGAAGCCCGCGATGATCCTCAGCAGGGTCGTCTTGCCGCTACCGCTCGGACCGAGGAGCGCCAGCGTCTGGCCCTCCTCGACCTCGAGGGTGATGCGTTCGAGAACTCGCGTCTCGCCGAAGCTCTTCGCCAGCCCTTTCAGAGTCAGGTAGCTCACGTCAGCCCTTTCCCCGGACCTCTCGATCCCAGCGAGACATCCACCCGGCGCCCTCTACGGCGATCAGCTGCCAGTCGACCTCGGCCGGGACGATGGTGGCGAACGCTTCGCGCGCCCACTCCGGAAGCTCGGCCGGCTCGAAGTCCTCGCGCGCCGGCAGGCGGTAGACCTCGTGCGCCACCAGCAGCGTCGCCTCGCGCCCACCGACCCAGTCGATGAACCGCTGCGCCGCCTCGGGATGCTGCGCGCCGGCGACCAGGGCGATGGCGTCGTCGATCACGGGCGTGCCACTGCTCGGGAACCGATAGTCGAGCGGCACTCCGCGATCCCGCTGCAGGAGAGCGTCGGTCAACTCCCAAATGGTGAGGTGCCCCTCCTGGCGAATCAGCTTCTCGAACAGCAGGGCAGGGTTCTGGACGTACTCTTTGGTCTGACCGTCGAGCCGTCGGAGCCACTCCATCCCCCGGTCGACGCTGCCGGTCTCCGTGACGGACTGAGCCAACTGCATGCCAAAAGCGGTGCGCATCGTGCCGCTCGCGAGCGGTTCACGAATCAGAATTCGATCGCGCCAGCGCTCGGCGAGTAGATCGTCCCAATCCGTCGGCACCTCGTCGGCGGCGACCGCTTCCGAGTTGAAAAAGAGGATCGGCACGGCGCGGTAGACACCAAAATAGCGATCGGCGCCGGTACGGCTCGACGGCGGCACGGCGTCCGCCCACGCCGGCCGGTACTCCGCCAGCAGCCCTTCCGCGGCACCTCGAGCGAAGATCGTGTCGGGCCCGCCGAACCAAACGTCTGCTTGCGGATTGGCAGCCTCGGATCGAACGCGGTCGTAGATCTCCTGCGACCCCATGTCGAGCCAGTGCACGTTGACGTCTGGGTTTGCCGCCTCGAACTCGCGCTCGACAAGACTCAGCAGATCCCGGCCGTGCGGGGAGTAGAGAACCAACGGCGTTCGTCCGTCGCCGCAGGAGAGGTTCAGCACGGCGACGAAGAGGAAGATGGGTTTCAAGAGCCGTCTCACGATGCCCCCAGCGCCAGAAGGTTGGCGAACAGCCGATAGGCACCCGGCACCCCGGCCGGCAGCTCGCGGAAGAAGGAGAGACCCGTGTAGACGTAGGTGCCCTCGCCAACCGATGCAATCAGCAGCGAGCCGCGTTGTTCCGGCTGGTCGCCGGGGTCCTGCAGAGCGAGCAGCGGCACGTACGCCTCGTCCCACGTGTCGGCGAAGTAGAGGCCTCGTTCTTGCACCCAACCCGCCCAGTCGTCGGAGTCGATGCGGTTGGGTGTACGAAAGATCGGATGCTCCGGCTCGAGAACACGGACGGGCGACGTCTCGTCGGTGACGCGACCGTGCGGCCGGGAGATGTCGAGTGGCCGCGGTGCGAAGCCACCTCGCACGAACTGATACTGCTGGTATTGCACGATCAGGGTTCCTCCGGCCCGAACGTAGTCGAGCAGTCTGGCATTCGACTCCCGTAGACCGGCGTCGGTCTCGTACGCCCGACTCCCGACCACCACGACATCGTAGTCCGACAGCTCGAGATCGGCGAGGTCGGCACCGCTCAAGAGCTCCACCTCCAGGCCGACTTCGCGCAGCATCTCGGGCACTCGATCCGACGCCCCCCGAAGGTAGCCCACCCGATCGAGCGTCGGCAGCTCGACATCGACCAACCGGACGTCGGTGTGGGCGGCCACAGCGATCTGGTTCGGCCCGATGTGCGGGTAGTCGAGCACCGAGAAACCAGACGCCCAGCGCGCTCCGTCTTCGCCGAGGGCGGCGCCGTCGATCTCGAACCCCTCGGAGATCGGCTCGCCGACCGGAGTGAGGACAACTGTTTGTTTGACGCTCCCCTGCGGTTCGTCGATCGAGTAGGTCAGTCGCTCCGGCGCGCTCCATCTGTCGGTCGAGAGAGCCAGCTCGATCACTCCAGCCACAGGCTCCTCCACGTTCGAGGAGATCGACAGCTCGAGCTCGATCCGGTCGGTCGTGGCGAGTGGCAACACCTTCAAGCGCGGCGCCAGCTCGACCTCGACTCGCGGCACGATCCGGATGGGCCGCCGGATCTCACCAAACGCCTGATCGCCGTATCGATAGACCACCGGTCGATCGAGCCGCACTTCGACGCCTTCGATCCGTAGGTCGAAGCGCACCGTGATGGGCGGAGCCGACGGCAAACCGCGCACCCGCTCGCCAACGGCGCTCCAATCGTAGAGGTCGCCGTCTCGAGGTTGCCACGTCGAGTAGGGGCGACTCGGCCGAGCGTCCAACGGCACGTCCACCTCCAGCTGCCACGAAAGAACGCCTCGTGTCTCGGTCGGGCCGCTCAGCCGTGGCTCGACCGCACCCAGAGAGTGGATCAGGTCCACCGAGTCGAGCTCGACCTCGGAGAGGTCGGCCGGCCAGACCGACGCCTCGACGTTCAGCGCCTCCCCTCCGACGGCCACCTCGCGAGCGGCCACGGCATCGATCACGACGCCGGCGGCCGCCGCGAGTGCCCGTGCCGCGATTGTGCGCTTCTCGAACAGGAGCTCGCGTACGGCGCGCGCCGCTCGAGCCTCGCCGACAAGCGCGATCGCACCGTCCAACTCGCGAACGATGTCGGCGAGTGCGGGAACCGACTCGGAGAGCCGAGCCGGCGCGAGCTTGTCGCGGGCCGACCCGGCGAGCTCCTCGACGCGAACGAGGAGAGCTTCCACTTCGCCTCTGGCGGTTCCCGGAGGGAGGTGTGCCGCGATGGCCCTCAGCCGGGTGTCGATCTCCGAGAACGCCTGTTCTCCGCCCTCGCCGGCACCCGCCAACCAGACGAGCCCGCCGGACCCACTACCCAGCGGTTGCGTTCGCCCCATGTCCTGCGAGCGATGCTGACTCCGGCTAGCGGCCGCGATCTGGCCGAGCGAACGGCCGTCCATCGGATCGAGATGCCCAAGATCGAAGCCGGCGGTCGCCTCCTCGCGCCGCCAGGCACGCCGGTAGAGCGCCCGCGGAGACCAGAGCGGCAGGCCGAGATCCGGCATGACAGAGCCGTCTCCGGCCCCTTCGAAGGTCTCGCGCGCAATTACGGCCGACGCCTGATGCTGTCCGTGACCGGCTCGGGCATCGGGCGGGAAGATCGAGACGATCACTTGCGGCTTGAACCGTCGAGCCGCGCGGAGGGCGTCTTCGAGCAGTACGTCGGCCGGCCAGCGCTCGAACGTTTCGTCCAGCGAGCGTGTATAGCCGAAGTCGAAGGCGCGGGCGAAGTACTGGCGGGTCCCTTCGATCTCGCGCGCAGCCTGGAGCTCTCCGGTACGGATCACACCCAGGGACTCTCCGAGCTCCGTACCGATCAGATTCTGTCCGCCCTCGCCGCGCGAGAGCGAGAGGTAGGCCGCGTCGCCGCCGAGGCCGCGGGAGACCCAGGTGAGCAGCGCGTTGTCCTCGTCGTCGGGATGAGCGCCGACGACCAGCATGCGCGCATGCACCGAGAGCTTCGCGAGCGCTCGGTCGACCACCTCGACCCCGCCTCCGCGAGCGGGGCGCAGCGCGGCCGGCGTAGCGGTCGCGACATCTGGGCCGGGCTCGAGCCCACCGACGACGAGGAGACCTGCCACTAGAACCGTCGCCGGCACCCTCGAGAGCGGCTCGCAGCGCATGGGCCGCGATTCTAAACCGGGCGACCCTCACCCATCCGCGCTCGACCGAGATCGGCGAGCCAGAAGGGGACGTACCAGATCGCATAGCTCAACAGCGCCACCCCGATGCCGACCACGATGTACCCGGGCCAGGGGCCGAGATGATCGAGGAGCGACGCGGACTTCGGCTTGCCAAGCAGGTACATAAAGTTCGTCCCAAGGAGCAGATTCGCCGGCAGAAGCAGTGCAGCGTAGACCAGCGTCGCGCGCAGTGCCCGCAGAATCGAGATCGGGTAGGGCCGCATCTCGAGCGCAAACGTTGCGTAGAGCACGGCGACCAGAATGGCGCCGTGCGGGACGAAGTGCGAGAAGTAGGTGTAGTGCGGGAACGCACTGTTCATCTCGGGCGTCAGGAGCGCCTGCAGCGTTCCACCCATCCCCCAGAAGTAGGCAATCTCGTAGGCCCCTTGGCTCCGCTTCCAGAGGGCGTAGGCACAGACGTACTGGAGAACGGCGCAGATGTGCAACGGCAGCAGATCTCGAATCGGCTCGCCCCAGTACCAGGCCACGATCGGAATGTAGGCCGTGCGGTAGGTCACCATCGAGATCCCCAGTGCGATCCCGATCGCATAGCGCCTCGACTTCGAGAGCCCACGCGCCCAGAGTGGCAGCAGCAGGCTGACCCCGACGATCACGGCGAGCGTCACCAGGTGAGCCCGCCCGAAGTGCTCGAAGACCGGTTCCTCGATCATGCAGTGGTGCACCCATTCTCACTCAACCCCTCCGGCTCACAAAGAGACCCGGAGTTCCTTCGCCAGTTCGAGACACGAAGCATCCTTCGTTCCGAGCACCTCGAAAACGACGTCATCAGTCGGCACCCGACCGACCCCACGGTAGGATCCGACCCTCGCGATGGAGGAGATCCAGGAGGAACGACCGCTCACCCCGGGGACTGCAGGAGAGCGGAAGGCGCTACGTGGCCCGCTCCTGGTCTACCTGCTGGCTAGCCTCGTGATCGCGTTCCTCGGCATCGGCAGCACCGAGGTCGTGACGATGGAGGGCATCATCGCTGACGGCGCGCGCCACATGGGGCGAACCGGCGAAGTCTGGGTGCCGCGCCTGCACGGCGAGCTCTACTCCTACAAACCGCCGCTCGCGAACTGGCTCGTCTGGGCCTCCTTCGAGGCGTTCGGCGAGAGCGCGTGGAGCCTCCGGCTGCCGTTCGCCGCGAGCGGTGTTCTGATGGGCTTGGCGATCCTGCTGCTGAGCGCGCCGCTGATCGGCCCGCGAGCCGCCCTCGTGGCGGGGCTCGCCAGCGTGAGCAATGCGCTCGCGGTGCAGAAGGCTCAATTGGCCGAATGGGACCTCCTCCTGACGTGCGGCGTCGGCGTTGCGGTCGCCGCGGCCGCGCGCAACCTGTGCACCGAACGGCCGCGCACGGGCATCTGGCTACTGGGCTACCTGGCGCTGGCCGCCGCCTTCCTCGCCAAAGGCCCGATCGCGGTGGCGCTCTACGCGCCGGGCCTCTTGCTCGCTGCGCTCGCGGCGCGGCGCCTCCGTACGCTGTGGTGCCCGGGGCACCTCATGGCCGCCGGACTTGGTCTGGTCGTGGTCGGGGTGTGGATGCTGCTCGCCTGGCAGGCGGAAGGCGCGGCTCTCTTCGTCCAACCCCTGGAAGAGGCCGCTGACAAGGGGACCCATTGGACGCTCCGCGCGGTCGGCACGACACTCGCGAAGCCACTCTTGGTGCTGGGCGTCTTTCTGCCCTGGTCGGCCTTCCTGTGGTTGCTGTGGCGCAGGTGGACGCACCTGCCTACGATCAGCCGTCGACTGGCACTCGTGTCCGCAGCCTTCGCGGCCGGCGCCGTCCTGGTCCTGATGGGCTTCTCCGCCTACGAATCCCGCTACTTCCTCCCGGTCGGCGCGGCCCTTGCGCTCTTGTCCGGGGTGGCGGCGCAGTCGGTCCGAGCGCGCGGCAGAGCGCTCGCCGCCACGATTGCCGTGGCGCTACTGTTCGCCCTCGTCCAGCGCGCCGGCATCCAACCGCACCGCGCCGCATCGCGCTCACTGCGCCACGTCGCCGAAGCCTTCCAGCCGCACTTCGCTGCCGACCAGGCGCCGGTCTGGACCCCACCGGTCAGCAAACACTTCAAGCACTCGTCGCTGTTCTTCTACCTCCGTCGCGCCGTGCGCACCGTCGTTCCAGACGGCCCCCTGCCCAGCGAGGGCGACCTGGTCGTCTTCTTCAGCAACGAGCTCCAGGCACTGCCGGACCTACCCGCTCTCGAGCTCGAACTCGTCGAGTCGCGTGAGCAACGTGGCTACAGCTTCCATCTGGCGCGCGTCGTTCCGGCCGGCGGCGGCGTCTCCATCCGGGAGGCCAGCTTCTTGGGCAGCTCGGGCACCGCCCCCTGAGCCCGCGCCCTGCACCCCGCCCAGCACGGTAGACGGACCCCGTGAACCGGCCGACCAACCCTCGATGACTCCAATCTCCTCCCTCGGCAGCGGACCGTGACCGACCCGCCGCAGCCCTGTGGCTTGCCTGCCCGGCTCGCCTCTGTTACAACCGCCGACATCGAGATGACCAGATCGAAACGCCTCCTCGCCGGCGGCGCTCTCCTCTGCTTGGCACTCGCCTGCGCACGAGAGCGGCCGACTCCGCAAAGTCAGCCCACCGCCGGCACACCCCCGCCCGAGGGGACCCCGCGACTCGTCTTGCTCTTGATCGTCGACCAGTGTCGCGCCGACTACCTCGAGCGCTTCCGGCCGCTCCTTACTCACGGTTTCGATCGCCTCCTGCGGGAGTCGGTCGTGTTCACGAACACCCATCACGACCACGCGTCCACGAAGACCGCGCCCGGCCACGCAACCCTCGGAACCGGCGCTCACCCCTCACGCCACGGCATCATCAGCAATAGCTGGCGGGATCTCGGCAGTGGCGAGTGGATCGACTCCGACGACGACGACCGGTGGACCCGCGACAAGTCTCCGCACCGGCTCCTCGTGCCGACCCTCTCCGACCGACTGAAGGAGCTCTGGCCCGAGTCCAAGGCGTTTGGCGCGAGCGGCAAGTCTCGCGGAGCGATTCTGCCGGTGGGGCGAAATGCCGACGGCGCCTTCTGGTTCGACGACGACTTCGAGACCGGCCATTACGTCACGTCGACCTACTACGGGGAGACGCCGCCCGCCTGGCTGGAGGCGTTCAACGAACGGGAGCTGCCGAACCAAGCCTTCGGCACACTCTGGGAGCCTCTGCCGGAGGTCGTCGAACGCGGAGCGGAGTTCGGCATCGAAGCGCTCGACCGCGGGCTCGTCTACGAGCAGCTTCCTCGCGCTATCGGCCGAGCGACCCTCCACCCGAACGAAGCGTTCTACTACTTCTTCTATCGATCGCCCTTCAGCGACGGATACCTGGGCGAGCTGGCCAAGACCGTGATCGTCGAGGAGGAGCTGGGCGCCGACGCCTTTCCTGACACCCTGGCGCTCTCCTTCTCCGCACTCGATCTGGTTGGCCACTCGTACGGGCCGGACAGCCCCGAGGTGCTCGACACGCTCTTGCGCCTCGACCAAACGCTCGGCGAGCTGCTCGATTTCATCGACGAACGGATCGGGCTCGAGAACACGTTGGTCACCCTCAGCGCCGATCACGGCGTCGTTCCGGTGCCCGAGGTCAACGACGGCGGTCACCGCTTTGCTCACGAGGAGAACATCTGCTTCCAGCGCGTGCCCCGACGCTTGCGCGAGGAGCTGGGCGAAGCCGACTGGTTCCGCTACGACCTCGTCGTGGACGAGGAGGTCGCCGCGGCGCAGGGTGTTCCCGTCGCCGATGTCGAGGCGGCGGCACGGCGGCTGATCGAGGCTTGCCCAGGAGTCGAGCGCGTCTTCACTTCGACCGAGCTCACTCGAGCGCCGACCGGCGACGCGATGGAGCAGCTCTTCCGCAACAGCCACTACGCCGGGCGAAGTCCGAATCTCGAAGTCCAGATTCTGGCCGGCTCGGTCGGAGCGACCAGCGCCACGACCACCCACGGCTCGCCCTACCCCTATGACACACGCGTGCCCTGGCTCTTGCGAACCCCGGACGGGGCGGGCCGCACCGTCGAAGAGAGGGTTGCGACGGTCGACGTGGTACCGACGCTGGCGGGCCTCCTGGGCATCGAGATGACCGCCGAGCTCGACGGGATCGACCGCCTAGACTCCGCCAACAGCTCGCCGTAGCGACCGCGCCCTCGGGGCGTGACGAGCCCGTACAATGAGTACGTGAGCCAGCCCGACCCCCTCCTTCTCGACGCGTTCCGCCGCTGGGGCTACCTCCAGGCCGATCTCGACTGGCTCGGCCGCCTCGACCCGCTGCCCCACCCCGAGCTCGACGTCGACGCGCCGGGGCTTGAGCAGGCGCGCGCCTGGTACTGCGGCACCCTCGCTGCGGAGTTCATGCACATCCCCGACCCGCAACGGCGACGCTGGATGCAGGCGGCGATGGAGGGCCCACCGCCCGAGGTCGATCAACAGCGAGTCCTCGACCTGCTACTGCGTGCGGCAACCTTCGAAGGGCTGCTCCAGACCCGCTACCTCGGCAACAAGCGATTCTCCATCGAGGGCATGGAAGCGCTCGTGCCGCTCCTGACGGAGATGCTGGAAGCGGCCGGCGAGAGCCCCGTCGAGCAGGCGGTGTTGGCGATGAGCCACCGGGGTCGCCTGAACGTGATGGCCCACGTGGTCGGGCGAGATCGCAGCGACCTCTTCGCGGGCTTCGAAGACGTCGACCCTCGCAGCATTATGGGCGCCGGAGATGTCAAGTACCACCTCGGAGCGACGGGCACCTACGACACCCGGAACAACCGGCGGATCGGTCTCCATCTAGTTTCGAACCCGAGTCATCTGGAGGCGGTCAATCCGGTCGCCAGCGGACGCGTCAAGGCCAAGCAGGTGCGGCTTCAGGACAGCGAGGGTCGTCGCGTCATGTTGGTGCTCATGCACGGAGACGCCGCCTTCGCCGGCCAGGGCATCACTTCGGAGATGCTCAACATGGCCGACGTCGAGGGCTTCTCGATCGGCGGCACGGTCCACGTGATTGTCAACAACTGGATCGGCTTCACCGCCGAGCCGCCCTCGCTCCACTCGACCCGCTTCTCCTCCGACGCCGCCAAACGACTGGCGATCCCGATCCTGCACGTCAACGCCGAGGATCCCGACGCCGTGGTGCGCGCCGCCCATCTCGCGATCGCCTACCGCAACGCCTTCGCCAGCGACGTGGTCGTCGATCTGATCGGCTACCGGAGACACGGCCACAGCGAGGTCGATGACCCGACCGTGACACAGCCGGTCCTCTACCGAAGGATTCAAGAGCGCCAGAAGCTCTGGGAGCTCTACGCCGAAAGGATCGGAGCTCGGAACGAGGCGACGGAGGCGCTTGCTCGCAGCGTGCGTGACGAGCTCTCGGTCGAGAAGAGCGAGGCCGAGCAGCTCACGACAATCCCTCGGCTGAGAGAGCTGCCGACCTACTGGAGCGACTACGACGGCGGCCCCTACGACCCGACCCTCGAGGTCGTCACCGGACTCGAGCCCGAGCGGGTCGCGCGACTCGCCGAGCGACTCACCACCGTCAAAGACGGGTTCGAGCCTCACCCGAAGGTCGTCAAGCTCCTCCAGCAGAGGGCGGAGATGGGCCGAGGCGAGCGACGCGTCGACTACGGCATGGCCGAGTCGCTCGCCTTCGGTTCGTTGCTCGAAGACGGCACTCCGGTTCGATTCACCGGCCAGGACAGTCGTCGCGGCACGTTCAACCATCGTCACGCGGTGCTTCTCGACACGCGCACCGGTGAACCGTGGTCGCCACTCGGGGACGTCGCCACCGGAGAGGCGCGCTTCGACATCTACGACTCCGTCCTCTCCGAAGCGGCCGTCCTCGGCTTCGAGTACGGCTACAGTCGCGACTTCCCCGAGGCGCTGGTCTGCTGGGAGGCGCAGTTCGGCGACTTCGCCAACGGCGCCCAGACGATCTTCGACCAGTTCGTGACCGCCGGTGAAGACAAGTGGGGACTCCTCTCCGGACTGGTCGTCCTGTTGCCGCACGGCTTCGAGGGTCAGGGCCCCGAGCACTCGAGTGCGCGCATCGAGCGCTTTCTCCAGCTGGCCGCGGAGGACGCGATTCAGATCGCCCAGCCGACCACCGCAGCGCAGCACTTCCACCTCCTCCGGCGGCAGGTACTACGGAAGTGGCGCAAGCCGCTCATCGTCTTCACGCCCAAGAGCGCCCTACGTCTCGCCGGCGCGGCTTCACCCGTCGAAGCCTTCTCGCGCACTCGGTTCCTGCCCGTCCTTCCAGACGACGAGATCGCCGAGGCACGGAGAATTCTCCTCTGCACGGGCAAGATCGTGCACGAACTGCGTGCGGAACGGGAAAAGCGAGGAGACACCGAAACGGCGATCGTGGCCATCGAGCAGCTCTATCCGTTCCCCGACGAAGCGCTGGGGGCGGCCCTCGATCAGTTCCCCGACGCTCGCGACATTCGATGGGTTCAGGAAGAGCCCGCGAACATGGGTGCGCTCTTCTTCGTCGAGCCCCGTATCGAGCGCTTGATGCGAGGTCGTCATCTGCGGACCATCAAACGGTCCGAAAGCGCCAGCCCGGCGACCGGGTCGGCCAAAGCCCACCGCATCGAGCAACAGACCCTGATCGACGTCGCCTTCGGCTAGCCCGGCGAGAGCCCCAAGGGCTCCGCGGTCTAGTAGGCTTGCACCGTCTTGAGCAGCCGGACGCTCGCGCTCACCCTCACAGCTCTCACGATCGCCGGATTCGGAGCCCTCATGGGCCTGCGCGACTCGTTCTCGTGGGTCACTGGCGACGAGGGAACCTACATGGCGATGGCGGAGAGCCTCGCCCGAGACGGCGATCTCATCTTCGACGCGCGGGACCGCGAGCGCATCGAGGCGGCGTCGACTCCTGGCGAGAAGCAGCTGATCCTTCAGCGTACGCACCTCGGCATCACCTATTCCAAGCCGGTCCTCTACGCGGTCCTCGCGGCCCCCTTTCAGTGGCTGTTCGGAGCCTGGGGACCTGTCGCGCTCAACTTGCTGGCGGCCGCCGGTGCGCTCTGGCTCACCTACCTCTACCTGCGAAGACTCGGACCCGACGGCGACTACCTGACCCTGCTCACCTTTGCAGGCACGTCGGCGATGCCGGCCTATCTGGCCTGGCGAATGAGCGACTCCGTTCTGGTCTCCTTCACGCTCGCGGGTCTGGTGCTGGCGCTCGCATCGGCGCGAAAGCCGCGGAGGCGGTTCGTCGACTCGGAGCATCTGCTGGACGGTAGGTGGCCACCGCTCTTCGGCGGCGTGTTGCTGGGGATGGCCAGCTTCATGCGCTACCCGAACGCGCTGCTGGCGGTGATGGCGCTGATCGCACTGCTGGCGCTCCGGCGCTGGAACCGAGCCGCGACCTACCTGGCCGGCCTCGCGGCCGGCACGATTGCGACCGTCATCCTGACGGTCGCGCTGATCGGTACCCCCGACCCGTACCGCGCCCCGCGCGCTACGTTCAACCCTACGGTCGGTCTTCCCGACGGGCCGGACTCACCGGTCGTGGAGCAGCAGTTGGGCGGCTTGCAGCGAGCGAGCGTCTGGCTGAACCCGGAGCCTCAACCGCGAGTCGTCGCGTACTCCACGTTCTATTTCCTGGTCGGCCGGCACACCGGCCTCCTGCTCTACTTCCCCGCCGCCTTGATTCTCGTCTGGCTCGCTCTGCGCCGACCCGACGCCGTCTCCTGGGCGATGCTGCTCGGTGTTGCCGGTGTCGCACTGTTCTATCTGGTTCTTCTGCCGCACAACTACTTCGGAGGTGGCGCAGCGATCGGCAATCGCTACTTCATGGCCACCTACCCCGCCCTTCTGATCGCGCTCCGCGAGCTCCCTCGCGGGCGGTCGTGGATCACCGCCTGGCTGGTCGCCGCGGCAGTTCTCGGGTCGTCTCTCGCTTCCGCCTGGCAGACACGCGACGCTCGTCGCACGAGTCAGGCGCACGCGCACGCGGGCCTCTTCCGACTCCTGCCGTACGAGTCGACCCTGCAGAGCATCGAGGGGTCCCGCGAGCGCTTCTGGCTGCACGACTGGGAGTGGGAGATGCTCCGCTTCAACGATCCGTTCTCGAGGGTGGGCAGCTTCAGCTTCTTCCTCGATACCGGCTCGCCTCCAGCTGAGATCGAGATCGCCAATACCGATCCACAACGCCCTTTGCGCTTTCTCGTCCTCTCCGGCGCACCGGAGCTGCGGGTCGACTACAGCGACTGGCGCCGCTCGGAGACCTTCGAGCTGCAGCGCCCCAGTGGCGAGCGAGGCGTCATCGAGGTGCAGCCCTCGTCGAGTTGGCGGCGGCACCCGTTCTGGTTCCACTGGCGCCGCAACGACGTCTTCTATCCGAAGCTCGTACGGCTCGGCGTCCGAACCCCGGACGGCAGCCCCGCCACCGCGGAGGTCCGCTACCTCGGAAGCGCCGACATTCCGCGCGAGATCTACTCGCGTGAGGTGATCGACTCTGAACTACCGACCGTGGCCGGCACGGGTACCCGGTCGCTCGCGACGGTCGCGGTTCTGAACACCAGCCAGGAGATCTGGAAGAGCGACCGCGTGCTCTCCGTCTTTCTGAGCTATCGGCTGTTCTACCGTACCGATCAGGGACTTCAGGTGATCGAAGGGGGCCGGACGCCGCTGCCCGAACCGGTCGCTCCGGGCGAGACGCTTCGGAGCGAGATCGAGATCCGCTGGCCGAGCACACCGCGCGGATACGGACTCGCGATCGATCTCGTCCACGAAGGGATCTCCTGGTTCGAGGATCGGGTCGGCGCGCCGATCGCACGCTCGGAGGTGAACGTCATCAGCCTGCCAAAGGCGGAACCGCTACAGCCCAAGGAGGAAGCGGCCAGCGATGCCCGACCGACGCAGTGAGCTCGGACGACAGCAGGACTTGCGGTGGTCGCGATACGTCGAGCAGCTGCGACTCGGCGGGCCACCGCCGTTTGCCGAGCAGTGGAGCGAATACGAGCGTGTCTACCGCAACCGGCTCGACGGTGACGGCCCGCCGCTGGCCTGGCAACCGACGGCCGAGACGCTCGAGCAGTCCAACCTCGGCCGTATGGTCCGAGATCTCGGCTTTTCCAGCTACAACGAGCTCTACGGATGGTCTGTGCGGGAGCGCTCCGCCTTCTGGCAGGAAACCATCCGACGCCTCGGCATCGTCTTCGAGCGGTCACCCGAAGAGATCCTGATCGACCACGACCCGGCCGACCCGACCTGGCTCCCCGGAGCGACACTGAACTCGGTTGAGAGTTGTTTTCGCGCCGATCCCAGCAAGGTGGCGATTCTCCTCGGCCGAGAGGGTGACGAAGGGCTCCACCGCTTCACCTACGGCGAGCTCGAGCGCATGGTCAACGAGTTCGCCGCCGGGTTCGTCGCGGCCGGATTCGAGCCGGAGGCGGCGATCGCGCTCTACATGCCGATGACGGTCGAGTGCGTGGCCGCCTATCTCGGCATCGTTCGCGCCGGCGGCCGCGTCGTCTCGATTCCGGACAGTTTCTCGCCGGCCGAGGTGCAGCGACGCCTCGAAATTGCCGACGCCGCCGGGGTGGTCACCGTCGACCGCTACGTCCGTGCCGGTCGCGCGATCGACCTGTACGCCAAGGTCCGAGAGGCCGGCGCTCCGCGAGCCGTGGTGGTCGCCTCCGGCGACGGGCAGGAGCTCAGGCTCCGCGAGAGCGACACGTTGTGGAAGGAGTTCCTCGCCGACGGCAGCGACGTCGAATCGGTGGCCGGCCACCCCGATCGGGTGATCAACGTGCTCTTCTCGTCCGGCACCACCGGGACTCCCAAGGCGATTCCGTGGACGCATCTAACTCCGATCAAGGCGGCAATGGACGCCCACTTCCACCACGACGTCCACCCCGAGGACGTCGTGGCCTGGCCGACCAACATCGGCTGGATGATGGGCCCGTGGCTCATCTTCGGCACGTTCATGAACGGCGCCACGATGGCGCTCTACGAAGGTGTGCCCACCGGCCCCGGCTTTACCGGCTTCGTGCGCGAGGCCGGCGTCTCCATCCTCGGACTCGTCCCCTCGTTGGCGCGCGCCTGGCGCTCGGAAGGCTCGCTCTACTTCGACGAGTGGCGGGACGTCCGGCTCTTCAGCTCCACCGGCGAACCCTCCAATCGCGAGGACTACCTCTGGTTGATGAGCCGAGCCGGCTACCGGGCGCCGGTCATCGAGTATTGCGGCGGCACCGAGATCGGCGGTGGCTATATCGCGGGTACGGTCGTGCAGCCGGCCTCCCCAGCGACGTTCACGACGCCGACTCTGGGAAGCCAACTCGTACTGCGCAACGAAGCCGGTGGCGCGGCGGCGCCGGGTGAGATGGGCGAGGTCTTCCTGGTCCCCCCGTCGATCGGCCTCTCCCAGAAGCTCCTCAACCGAGACCACCACGAGGTCTACTACGAAGGTGCTCCCGTTTCAGCCGACGGCGTGCGCTTGCGACGGCACGGCGATCAGATGCAACGCTTGCATCGAGGCTTTTTCCGCGCCCAGGGTCGGGCGGACGACACCATGAATCTCGGCGGCATCAAGGTCAGTTCACTCGAGCTCGAGCAGGTGCTCGACTCGCACGAGTTGGTCTACGAGACGGCCGCCGTCGGCGTTCAACCGGGCGGCGAAGGTGCGGAGCAGCTGGTCGTATACGTGGTACCCAATCCCGGCGTCGAGATAGCGGTCGATCTCCTCCACAAGGAGCTCGCGACCCTGATCAAGACCCGCATCAACCCCCTGTTCAAGCTGCACGAGATCCGGCTCGCGGAGTCGCTCCCTCGCACCGCTTCGAACAAGCTCATGCGGCGGAAGCTGAGAGACGAGTAGCCCGGGCGCGGCTCACGCCCTTGCCCGCACGCAAAGAAAGCCGGGGCGGCGCATCAGCCGCTCGAAGCGCTTTGGATCGGCCTGGCGGAACTCCTCGGTCGGCAGCGGCTCGTGCACCCGCTCCAGCACGAGCCCCGCCTCGAGCACAGGACCGACGATCTCCTCCAGCGACCTTCGGTAGCTGGGCATGTCGATCGGAATGCCGAAGCCCGTCCAGGTGCACTCGACGCGCTCGACCGAGAAGTACGCTTCGGTGTCGAAGTACTCGGCGTCGAACGCCGGATGGCCGCAGGAGAACAGGAGACGACCACCCGGGCGGAGTACGCGACGGAACTCCCGGAACAACGAGTTCCAGTCGGCGACGTAGTCGAGGCACAGGGCGGCGAACACGAGATCGAACTCACGACCTCCAAACATGTCGAGCGGCCGGTTGAGGTCGACCCGGCGCAAGTCGACGCTGTCGCCGAGGCGGTCGTGAGCCAGGCGCAGCATCTCGTCGCTCATGTCACAGCCCACCACGGAGGCGCCGCGGGCGACGAACTCCTCGGCATACGCACCCGGGCCGCATCCGGCGTCGAGCACCCGCCGCCCGCACAGCTCCGGGAGTAGGCTCAGCATCGCCGGCCGGTCGTAGAACGCGTTGTGCGGCTTCGTATCGATACGCGCCGCGTAGCGCTTCGCCAACCGCTGGTAGGCCTCGTAGGCGAGGGGCTTGTCTGTCATCGGACGCGAGGCTACCGCAGCGCGGCGCCGGTCGCGCCGCTGCGAGCTCGCCCTCTCACACCAGCCCGAGCCGGGCGGCGAGAGCCGGAGGGAGAGGTAGCTCGAGTGAGTGCAGGAGAGGCTAGACCCGCTCGAGGATCGTCGCCACGCCCTGGCCGCCGCCGATGCAGAGGGTCACGAGAGCGGTATTCAGGTTCGACCGTTCGAGCTCGTCGACCGCGGTTCCCAGCAGCATCGCGCCGGTAGCACCGAGCGGATGCCCGAGAGCGATCGCTCCGCCGTTGACGTTGACCTTGTCCGGATCGAGGCCCAAGCCCTTGATCGTCTGCAACGGAATCGCGGCGAACGCCTCGTTGATCTCCCAAAGGTCGATGTCGCCAACCTCCATGCCCGCCAGCTCGAGCGCCTTGCGCGACGCCGGGGTCGGAGCTGTGAGCATGATGATCGGCTCCGTACCGTAGGTCGCCACCGTTCGAATCCGCGCCCTCGGAGTGAGCCCGTGCGCCTTGATGAAATCCTCGGACGCGACCAGCACAGCGGCCGCACCGTCGACGATGCCGCTCGAGTTTCCAGCCGTGTGGACGTGTCGGATCGCGCCAGCCTCCGGGTAGCGGGCGAGGGCAATCTGATCGAGGGTTTCGCCGTTCGGGCCCACCGGCTTTGTGCCGAACTGCTCGAACACGGCGTCGAGCTCGGCCAATCCCTCGAGTGTCGTTCCGGGCCGCGGATGCTCGTCTTTCTCGAGCACGGTCTCCCCGGTCGCAGGATCGACTACCGGGAAGACGCTCTTCGAAAACCGGCCGTTGGACTGAGCGCGTGCCGCGCGCTCTTGCGAAACGATCGCGAACTCATCCACCTCCTTGCGGCTGAACCCTTCAAGGGTGGCAATCAGGTCGGCGCTAATCCCCTGAGGCACCTGAAAGTGCTTGGCGCGCAGATGGAGGTTGTCGCCGTCGGCGCCAGCGCCGTCGGAGCCCATCGGGGCCCGAGACATGCTCTCGACACCGCCAGCGACCACCGCCTGCTGCCAACCGGAGGCCACACCCATGGCGGCGAAATTGACCGCTTGCAGTCCAGAGCCGCAGAAGCGGTTGAGCGAGACGCCGGTCACCTCGATCGGCCAGTCGGCCGCCAGCACGGCGTTGCGCGCGATGTTCGCCCCCTGCTCTCCCGCCTGGCTGACGCAGCCCATCACGACATCGTCAACGGCCCCCGGCGCCACACCGGACTTGGTGGCGAGATGTTTGAGCGTCTGGCCCAGGATCTCCTGCGGATGGACGCCCGAGAGGGCCCCCTTGCCGGCCTTCCCGCGGCCACGCGGGCTCCGGACAGCGTCGATGATGTAGGCGGTTCCCATAGCGGTCTACTCCGTCGTGTCGATCTGTGAGGTTCTTGTAGGGACGCCGGCAGCTGCTCGAGGCGCCATCGTCGTCAACAGGACAGAGCCCTCGACTATTTCTTCGAAACCACTCCGGCTGCTCGCTTCAGGAAGCCCCCGAGGAGGCTGCCCGCGAGAACCGCCGGAGCGAGCAGGAAGGCGGCAGCGGCGAGGGAGAGCGGCCAAAGCCGAGTCGGCCCGAGCATCAACTCCGCGGGCCCGATGGCAAAGAAGAGTCCGGCCATCGCCGCGACCGCACCGAAGGCGAGATAGGCGGCCGACCCGAGCCACTCCCGCCACAGAGGAGGTCGACGAAAGGCCACCACCGCCGCCACGAGGCCCAGCGCTAGCTGTGTCGTCGCCAACGCCTTGCGCGAGCCCAGAAACCAGGGGCGATCCAGCGCCGACGGCCCCAAGAGGCCCCAGCTCGAGCTGAGCACGAGGTGGACACAAACAAACGTCACGGCACCGAGTCCTATCGTGGTGAAGCGACGAGACAACACGTCCGCAGGCTACACCGCTCCAGGGGGCTGGGGTCTAGCCGTGCCACCTCTCCGACGGCCCCTCCCCCGCCGCGAGTTGGGCCGAATGCTCGCACCCTGGCATCCGACGCGCCGCTCGCGATGGCCCCGGGAAGGAGCACTCACCCGGCCGCCACGTTGATCGGCGCGAGAACGCGATCGCCTGACCGCGCAGCATCACCTTCCAGACGCTTGCCGCCGCAACACCTGTTCGACTCGACGATGTTCGTAGTCGGAGCCGACCGTGTCGAGCGCCGCCAAGAAGGCCTCGCGCGCCGAACCGTCGAGTTGGTAGCTCTGACCAACGGCGACCAGCAGTTCGGCCAGTTCGAAGTCGGAGCCGATCGTCAACGCCGCCGCCAACAGATCGCCCAGCGCAGCGTCACCGAGCGGCCGCTCCAGCGCCTTCGACAGAGCTCGGCGCAGCTCGAAGTCGGAACCGATCGAGTCCGCCGCGCGGTAGTACGACTCAGGTAGCGACTCGCCCTGCGGATACATCGACGCAACCGCCACAAGGAGCTCGGCCTGCTCGAAGTCGGAACCGATCGTCTTTGCGGCCTCGAGAATGCGGTCGAGCGTGCCGCGGGTCGGCGTCGAGGAATCCAGGAGGGTCGACAGTGTGCGACGGAGCTCGTAGTCGGAACCGATCGTCGTCGCCGCCTCGACAAAGGTGGGACCGACGCCCGGCTCGAGCAGTCGAGAGACCGGAAGCGACGCGAGAGTCTCGGCGAGTTCGTAGTCCGAACCGATGCGCTCTCCGGCGAGTTCGATCCAGGTGATCAGCTGTGAGGTCGTGAGCTCAGCCTGTTGTAGCAGGTGGCCGTGGTAGAGCCGCGAGACCCAGTCGCTCCGGATGAGCTGGATCTCGGCGAAGACGCCCGCCACGCCCTGGTCGCGGAGGAACCGGCCGACGCGCTCCTCGGCGTTCAACCCAGTCGAGCGGAAGACCTCCGGCAGAACCTCCCTCAGCCATGCGTGGCCTTCGGCATCGAAAGGACGCTCCTTGCGATCCACAAACCATCGGTAGTTTGGCTCGCCGTCGGTTCCGGGCGTCACCTCGAGGCTGCGCCGCACGCCGCGGCGCCGCTCATCGATCTCCAGCCTGGCGCGCCGCCCCATGCGCTTCACTCCACTGTCGTCGGCATTGAACTCGATTTTTCCCTCGGCCTCGATCTCGAGCTTGCAGTTGGCCGAGCGAACGGTGAGGCTCATTCGGTCGTCGTCGGCATGGATCGAAGCGCCACGCGACTCACCACAGTCGGCAAGGCGCTGGGCATCCACGGTACGGGAGGCACTCACGCGAGCGCCCTTGGCGGCCGCGTCGGCGCTGACAGTCAAGGACATGCCGCTGGATCGAGGGGACGATCGCGCCGGCTCGACCTTCGAGGTCGGCCCGGGCAACGCACCCAGCTCCAGGCGGCGCTCCGGGTTCAGCAGCGCGGCCGCGGGCAGCACCACCAGGCCGGCAAGGGCGAGCACCCACAGAATCCGTCCAGCTCTGGGAGCGCTGCGTTTCCGCGCTGCGTCGAGGATCGCCTCCACTCGGTCCTCGAGCGGTGACGACCGTCGTGCCATGGCGGCAGCGGCGCGAGGCAACGGCCGGCGCAGACGACGGGCAAAATCGACCAGATCTCCGGCGTAGCTCGAAGCCCGCACACCCGCGGCGAGCACCCGATCGTCCGCCGCTAGCTCCGCTTCGCGCACCACCCGACGTAGAGCCCACCAAGCGAGCGGGTTGAACCAGTGCAGCGCGCAGGCGAGGCGCGCGAGACCGAAGATCGCCGCGTCACAGCGCTCGACGTGCGCCAACTCGTGCAGAAGCACGTTGCGGCGCAGCGACGGCGACCAGTGCTCAGCGCCTTCCGGCAGCACGATGACAGGTCGCTTCAGGCCCCACGTGACCGGCACGTCGACCTTGGAGCTGACCAGCAACTGCGCGCCGCCGCCCAGGCTCTCGAGGTCGCGCTGCCACGCGGAGGACTCGAAGGGCTGCGTCGACTGCGACAGTCGGCGGCGGCGAACGCGGTCTCCGACCATGAGCAAGATCAGAACCGCTGCGACGGTCCACCAGGCGCCGATCGGTGAGAAGAGGTTGGCGCTTTGTTCGCGCACAGTGTGCGCCGCCGGCGAGACCGAGGCGAGGCCTTCGCGACGCGCTTCCGTGACAGGCGATGAGGGCGCCGGCGAAACGGCTGTCCGTGCTTGTGTCGTCGGCACGGTCGACGAGCTCGCCTCCACGGCCGGCAGGACAGGGATTGCGATCGAGGGCAGTCCCACCATCAGGACCGGTAGGAACAGAACGCCGGTGAGGGCACTGGCCCACACCAGATGCCGCCAGGCGGCCGACTTCAAGAACGGAGTGACCAGAGCGGCGAACGCAAGGATCAGGGAGCTTCGAAGGGCGAGCTCCACCAACCAACTGTTGTCGATCATCTACTTCATCTCCCTTCCGAGCGGGCCTTCTCGACCAGCTGTGCGAGTTCGCCCAGATCGTCGTCACTCAGTCGATCCGCTTCCATGTCGAGAAGCGCGGCCACTGCTTGAGACGTAGAACCGGCGAAGAATGTTTTGAGAACCCTGTCGAGCGCCGACCGCTGCGCGTGACCGCGCGGTACCGTCGGCAGATAGACGTAGCGTCGCCCGTCTTCGCGATGCTCGAGGTGCCCCTTCTCTTCCAAGATGCGCATCAACCCACGCACAGCCGAGTAGCTCGGCGGATCGGTGAGTCCATCGCGGACTTCCGCCACGGTGGCTTCACCACGGCGATAGATCACGTCCATGATCTGTCGTTCTCTGGCACTCAACTTGGTGTTTGTCATTGGCTCCCACGTGCTAAGTTTTTAGCGAATGCTAAATTTCTAGCATATACGGCAGTTCCACGCAACTTGTTTCAGATTCAGCGTCGTTGCCGCTCCGTCGAGCCCCAAATCGTGAGATATTGCGCGGCGGAATGGCCGAATTCGAATGTCAGGTATGTGGTGAAGCGTTCTCGGTACCGCAGGCGGCGCTCGACAAGTACCCCGGCTGGAAGCCCAAGTACTGCCGCCAACACTCGCCCAAGCGGGCCGGCTCGAAGGGCCGGTCGACCGGCAGCGGCAAGGCGCGACCTCGCCGCGGAAAGTCCGCGACCCGCGAGGAGAACCTCCCCGTCGCCACGGTGCTCACCAAGTACACCGACGGGCCGGAGACGGGAGTCTTCACGGACGGCGGTTCTCACCCCAACCCCGGTCCCGGAGGATGGGGCATGGTGTGGGTCGAGAACGGTGAGATCGTCAAGAGAGATCACGGGCATCATCCCGACACGACCAACAATCGGATGGAGCTGACGGCTCTGATCGCAGCCTTCGAGGCGCTTCCACAAGACGCGGAGATCTCCGTCTATACCGACAGTCGGCTCTGCGTCGACACGATCACCAAGTGGGCCCCGGGCTGGGAGCGCAAGGGCTGGAAGCGCAAGGGCGACCCGCTCAAGAACCTCGACCTGGTCAAGCCGCTCCTGGCCCTCTTCCGCGCACATCCCGCATGCAAGCTCGAATGGATCGCCGCACACTCCGGCTATCGGTGGAACGAGTACGCCGACAGCCTGGCGAGCGCCTGGCGGAGAGACGAACTCTGAAGTGAAGAGGGGATACTTTTCGGTCGTCAGCTTCGTGGTCTTGGCCCTGTCCGTATGGGGTTTCTCCGACAACCTGGTCTGGGACGTAGGGCAGCCCAGTAATCAAGACCCCAAGTTCATCGTCCATGG
Organism: Candidatus Multivoradales bacterium; assembly: GCA_965212505.1. Classification (GTDB taxonomy): domain Bacteria; phylum Acidobacteriota; class Thermoanaerobaculia; order Multivoradales; family JAHEKO01; genus JAHEKO01. The sequence continues at coordinate 202,773 of OZ243123.1, read as the reverse complement.
CGTGTTCTGCCTGGCATGGGTAGCGCTGTTCTTCGCCCAGTCGAGTCTCGTGCGGAGACGCAACTTGAGGCTGCACCGCAAGCTGGGGATCGCCGCCTTCCTGGTGGCGATCGGCGTGACCCTCAGCACGGCCTATGTCTTCGTCGCCGTGTGGAAGGGCTGGGACGCGATGTCTTACTTGGTGAGGGCCAATCGTCTCCTCCTTCCAGGCTTCTCGCTGATGGTGCTGTTGGCGTTCCTGAGTCGGCGCCGGCCCGACAGACACAAGCGGTTCGTTTTGATCGGAACGCTCTACATGCTGGAGCCGGTTCTGTCGCGAGCATTCGACCCGGTTGAACCGTTGTTGCTCAGGTTGATGGGCGAGCAGATCGACATGTATTGGTGGGTGTTCTTCTACGTCGTTTGGAGCGGACTGTTCCTGTCTCTGGTTGTCTACGACCGGGTCGTCGAGGACCGAGTCCATCCGGTCACGAGGTGGGGGATCGTCGGGTTTGTGGTCGCTTGGTTGATCGCTTTGCTGTCCTGAGGATCACGGCCTCAGAGTCAGAGAACTGCGTGAGCGCGCGCGTTGCACCTATCGCCCTTTAGCCCACTCACCGGACTGCCTCGCCCTAGACTGTCCAGGAGTCCTGGCTCAAGCGCGCATCGAGATTCGTCCTACAGCCGACCCATCCCGTTTAGTCGACGATCGACAGCACACCCATCGTCTTCCGCGAACCGGCGCGGACTCCCACGAGAATCTGGCGAGCTTCGTTGATGAGCGGCACGCTACAGCTTCTCTCCGCGACACCCGGTTCGAGTTCGGCAATCGAGCCCGCCAAGAGGTGGAACCCGTACTTCGGACCGTAGTAGTAGGCGCGAGCGGGGCCACCGGACATGAGCACGCAGCCCACGATCTCCCCCCGGTTGTTCATGTCAGTGGCTGTGACGCCAGCGAAGCGTCCCGGGTGGCTCCTGGCCACCTCGACCAGCTCCTCTCGAGAGACGACGATCCGGAGACCTTCGGTATCAGAGTGCACGAAGACGTCACTCCACTTCTTCTTGCGCTTCAGGATGCCGTAGGACAGTCCGCCCTTGTTGACGCCGAGGGCCGCACTCTCGGCGAAGTCGGCGGGGTGAATGCTGACCAGGCCGCCCTTCCTGGTCCAGACGTAGGCCCGCTCGTGCGCCTCCTCGGTCGTCTTGTAGTTGCCTGCCATCCTTCCACGGCGGTTGGGCCGGCTCCCGGGCGTCACCGGCCTCCCAGGGCTGACAACCTCGTGAAAGCGACCCCGCGGCGTTCGCATCAAGTACTCCTGGGCACCTTCCTCGCCGGGACGCGATCGCCCCACGAGAACGAAAACCTGGAAGCCGGCGCCGTTCATGAACGCGCCGAACGTCAGCTCCTCGGCGAAGCGAGGGTGAAGCCCAGTCAACCCCTCCCACCCTCCGCGCTTCGTGTGGATGTACGGACGGAGCTCCGACTCGCCGGTCTGCGGCTCCGTTGTCAGAACGCTGCCGAAGATGGTCTCGGAGTCTCGAAGCGATCCCCGAACCCGGAACCCCGGGATCAGACCGCCGTCCAAAATCCCCTGAGGCCTCCCTCGTTCCAGGAAATCAAAGCCGGCTCCGTCGCGATATAGAAACGGGATGCCGGTTACGGTCTGGCCCCGGAACTCCGAGAAGCCGAGTACTGTCCCCGAAGTGTTGATCGCATGCCCCGACGAGCTGTACTCCCCATCAGGGTCCAGGTCCTCGAGCCCGACTCCAGGGGTGAACCGCGCGGCGGCCTTGAACCGACCGTTAGCGTCTCCCGCAGTGCCTACCACTTGCCCGCGCTCGTTGATGTCGGCACCCTCGAAGTTGCTGAGCTCGGCGACCAGTGCCGTCAGGCCCGGGGCCACCGCGAGCTCGAAGGTCGGCCCCCGGCGAGCCACCGGAGATGAGGCGCTGGCCACAGCGCTCAGAACACAGCCGACGACGGCCACCCAGAGATAGAGCTGTCCTCGACTGAGGCGAAACGTCCTCTTTCCACGACTCCACATAGCGCCTCCTCCCGCCGGAAACTCGCGCTCTCCTCAGAGCTTCTGCGGCTCCCAGCTACACTTCCGGCTTGCAATGACGGTACGTCGTGGATTTGTGCTGCAACCCTCGTACCGAATCGAGTCGGGGCGCCCCATCGTGCACGTCTGGGGGAAGCTCGAGGGCGGCGAGACCTTCCTGATTCGCGATCGCCGCCCAACACCCCACTTCTACGTCGAGGCGATCGACGCCGACCGGGTCGAGCAGCACGGCGTCCGGACCGTCACAGAAACCGATCTCGAGACGATGTCGGGAGAGGCGGTGTCCCGCGTCGATGTCCGCACCCCGCCCGACACCGTCCCCACTCGCGACCGGCTCCAGGGCGCCGGAATCCGCTGCTACGAAGCTGACGTGCGCTACGGCATGCGGTATCTCATCTACCGCGGCGTGCGTGGCTCGTTGGATCTGAGCGGCGCCTCGACCCGCAGCGAAGGCGGTCCGCGCATCTTCGAAGAGCCCGAGGTTGTTCCGGGCGACTGGACTCCGAAACTGAGCGTCCTGTCGCTCGACATCGAGACCGACCCACGCGCGCGCCAAGTGCTCTCGGTCGCACTTCACGGCTGTGGCGCCGCCGAGGTCTTGATCTGGGAACCCGACGGCTACGCCTCGCCCGAAGAGGCGATCGCCGTCAGCACCGAGGCGGCACTGCTCACCCGACTCGCCGACCGCATTCGCCAGATCGACCCCGACGTCATCACCGGCTGGAGCGTCGCAGACTTCGACTTCGGGGTGCTCGTGCGACGCGCCGAAGAGCTCGGCGTTTCGTTCGAGCTCGGCAGATCGAGCGGAGCCGTGCGCGTTCTCGGAAGCCGGAACCCGAGACAGGCAACCCAGGTGGTCATCCCCGGCCGACTGGTACTCGACGGTCTCGCGCTGGTACGCGGGGCGTTCATGAAGTTCGAATCGTTCTCCCTCGACAACGTGTCGCGCGAGGTACTCGGCGAGGGCAAGCTGATCTCCGGTGGAGATCGAGGTCAGGAGATTCTGCGCTCGTTCCACCAGGACCGGCAAAAGCTGGTCGACTACAACCTGAAGGACGCGGTGCTGGTCACCGACATCTTGGAGAAGCTCGAGCTGGTAGAGCTGGCCGTCGCCAGAAGCCGGCTCACCGGGCTGCCACCCGATCGTGTCTCGGCATCGATCGCGGCCTTCGACTTCCTCTACCTGAGTGAGCTCGGCAAGCGAGGCATCGTGGCACCCTCAGTCGAGAGTCGCGACGAGTCCTCCGAGAGCACCGGCGGAGGCCACGTCTTGACGCCCGATCCGGGGCTCTATCGCAACGTCCTGGTGCTCGACTTCAAGAGCCTCTACCCGAGTCTCATTCGCACCTTTCAGATCGACCCGCTCGGCTACGCCCGGGCTTCCGACGCCGACGACCCCATCGTCGCGCCGAACGGCGCACGCTTCCGACGCGATCCGGGCATCCTGACGGAGCTCCTCGACGAGCTCTTCCCCCGCCGCGAGGCGGCCAAGCGAGCCGGCGACTCGGTGGCCAGCTTCGCCATCAAAATCTTGATGAACTCCTTCTTCGGCGTGCTCGGAACGAGCGTCTGCCGCTTCTACAACCCACCGATCGCAAACGCCATCACGAGCTTCGGGCGCGAGCTCCTGATCTGGAGTCGCGATCAGATCGAGTCCTACGGTCCAAAGGTTCTCTACGGCGACACCGACTCGCTGTTCGTCGAAAGTGACGAGTCCGATCCCGAGGTCGCCCGGGCACTCGGTCAGCGGCTCGTCGAAGACCTCAATCGCGACCTCGCAGAACACATCGCGGAGCGCTGGCAGGTCGAGAGCCGAATGGAGCTCGAGTTCGAGCAGCTCTACCTCAAGCTCTTCCTGCAACCGCTCCGCTCCGCGGCGCGCGGAGCGAGCAAGCGCTACGCCGGACTGGTCGAGGAGGGTGACGGCAGCCGCGTCGTGCTCACCGGCCTCGAGGCGGTGCGCCGAGACTGGACCCGCCTCGCCCGCGACATGCAACACGAGCTCTACGAACGGCTCTTCCACGAGCGACCGCTTGAAGACTACTTGCACGACCTCGTCGCCGAGCTCCGCGACGGCCGACACGACGACGCACTCATCTACCGCAAGGCACTACGCAAACGCCCCAACGAATACACCGCGACGACCCCGCCGCACGTCGCCGCCGCGCGCAAGATGTCGACCCGCCCCGGACGCTACGTCAAATACGTGATGACTCACGACGGCCCCGAGCCGCTCGGCGAGGTGTCGAGCGAACTCGACTACGAGCACTACGTCGACAAGCAGATCCGCCCGATCGCGGAGCCGGTGCTCGGCTGGCTCGGGCTACGCTTCAAGAAGGTGATCGGCGACGAGAAGCAGATGGGCCTGTTCGACTAGGCTCGCCGGCCGCTCCGTCAGTGACGGTCGGAGGCGACGAGAGGCATCGAACCCGCCTGCGCGCTCTCGAGCGGTGGCTCCGCGCGGAGCTCTTCTGCCCAGTTCAGCACCACACGCAAGCTCTGCGCACCACCAGGCGGCGCCGGTACGGCGAGCAGCTCGTTGTCCGTGCGACCCGGAATCACGCGCCCGATCCCCATTCCGTTCAGAACGACCTGTTCTTCGATCGTCTTCGACTCGAGCTGCGCGGTGGAGACGGCGAACACGTCGCCGCCGCGTTGGTAGATCAGATAGGAGCCGTCCCGCATCCACTCAGGGCGCCGCCCCCCACCCATGGAGACTCGACGCTCGCGACCGTCAGCCTCTAGATCAGCCACGAAGATCTCCAACTCACCGTCGATCCCGCGGGCGAACGCCACCCATCGCCCGTCCGGCGAGATCTTCGCGTTGCCCTCCTGATCGGTCGTCTGGATCAGGTAGCGACTCGATCCCTCGGCCTCCTCCATGCTGAACGTGCCGATATCGAGGCGACTCGAATGGTTGAACTCGCCGAAGACGAGATCGACTCCACCTGGCATCCAGTCGCTGGGAAACCTGGGTTGTTCGCCCGGTCCGAAGCGCGTTCCGGCTTGGCCGTCGATCCCCTGCGAGTAGAGCTGAAAGTACCCTCCTCGATCCGAGGCATAGATGATCGACTTGCCGTCGGCCGTCCAAAGAGGCTCGATGTTGTGCCCAACGGTTGTCAGACGGAAGAACTGGCCGCTGGAGAGTTCGCCGACCCAGATATCCGAGCGCCCGCCGTCGAAGATCGTCACCGCCAGACGGGAACCATCGGGAGAGAGGCTGAGATTCTCGTAGTTCCTCGCCGGGAACGCGAGGGCCTCGTTGCTGCCGTGTGTGATTCGACGCAGCTGCCGAGGATGCTCTTCGCGTGGCACGTAGACGAGCGGTCCTCGCTCCGAGGCCGCAAAGTTGGGGGCGTAGTAGTTCCTCCACGAGATGACGGTCTCGGCCAGGCCGAAGGAAGGACCGCTGAGCGCAACCTTGGCTGTGTCGAAAGGTGCAGCTCTGAGTCGTCGCTCGTCGAGATAGACCAGGTGTCCATCTGTGTACTGCGCTCCGCTGCCGTGCGCCAACATCTTGATCTCACCATCCGGCAGGGCCTTCGCGGCAACTCGAGGACGCTTGAGGAGGCTCGAAACAACGGTGAAGACAACGGTCGGTGGTTCTGAAATCACCTTGGGGTGCCAGTGGGCGAACTCACCCGCATCCCGGTCGGGAACCGTCAAGACCTCGACCTCACCCCCTCGTACCGGCACAGCCTTGAGGCCACTCCTAAACTCCGCAAAGAGGATCCGACCGTCCGGAGCCCACGCGGCTCCGTGAAGCGATTCGACCTGGGTGACGGTACGCGGACTGCCACCATCGAGTCGCACCGTCTTGAGCTCACCGCCGGCGTAGAACCCGATGCTTCGACCGTCCGGCGAGAAGAACGGTGCCGTACCCGACTCACTGCCGGGAATCGGAACCGCCTCGAAGCGATCGAGCCGACGATGAAAGAGCCGCCAGAGTCCGGCTCGATGAGCTCCAAACACGACCGACCGGCCGTCAGGGGAGATGGCCAGCCGAAAGCCAGAGTTCGGGAACCGATGGTCCTCCGGTGCTTCGAGCTGAAGGCGGACCGGAACGGCTTCGGAGGAGGACCGCCCGAACCATCTCGAGAGGGGCTCGCTCGAAGCGAGTGTCAGGACGACAGCCGCCGCGACCCAAGCCACTCGGGCGCGCAGTTGCTTCCGCGGAGCCTCCCGCACGACCGGCTCGGGCTCGACCTCGCGGACCTCTGCGAGGAAGCGGTAGCCACGCCGGTGGACGGTCTGGATGAAGCGAGGCTCCCTTGGATCATCGCCAAGTGTCTGGCGGAGCAGTGAGACCGCCTCGGTCAGCGAAGCCGCGGTGACAATCGTCTCTCCCCATACAAGCTCCTCGAGCTTTTGCCGATCGACGACGTCCCCAGCGTGCTCCAGTAACACTTCGAGGACACCGACCGCCCTCCCAGGGAGTGAGACCTCGCGGTCGCCCTCGAACAGGAGGGACTGACTCGAGTCAAACCGGAAACCACTGAATTCGAACAACTTCCCGCCCTCACCAATCATGGGTTCAGAAGAACTTAAGATCTTCGTTCGAGATTTCTTGGAGCCTTTTGCGAACAGTCAAGCGAGTCTCATGCCAGCGCAGGCCAGGGAATCGACCCGAGCGAACGACTCAGTGGCGGTTGGAAGCGAAGAGCGACATCGGCCTCGCCGTGCCGGTCTCGGCTGGACTTTCCTCCTGTAGGTCTTCGGCCCAGTTCAGCACCACACGCAAGCTCTTCGACTGGCTCTGACGGCCGGCTGGCACAATGAACAGCTCGTCGGGCGTGCGACCCGGAATGACGCGCTCTATCGACCTACCGCAGAACAGAAGCTGTTCCTCGATCGCGCCCGACTCGAGCTGCGCCGACTCGACGCCGAGCACCTGGTCGCCGCGTTGGTAGATCAATCGTGACCCATCGTGCGTCCACTCCGGCCTCTCGCCGCCGGTCGTCGAGACGCGCTGCAGCAGACCGTCGGCGTCCAGGTCAGCCACGTAGATCTGGAGCCCACTGTCGACCGCTCGCGTAAACGCCATCCAGCGCCCGTCCGGGGAGACCTTCCCGTCGGCCTCCCGGTCGACCGTGTGGATCAACAGCTGACTCGAGCTGTCGCCGTTCAAACCGAGGACTCCGATGTCGAGGCGACTCGCCGGATTGAACTCGGAGAAGATCAGGGAGTTCTCGCCAGGCATCCAATCGGAGGGAAACCGCGGCTGCCCGCTCGGCGCGTACGGCTCGCCGGGTTGGCCGTTTGTCCCCTGCCTGTAGAGCTGGTAGTACCCGCCGCGATCCGAAGCGTAGACGACCGACTCGCCGTCGGGTGCCCAGACAGGCTCGATGTTCTTGCCGATCGTCGTCAGTCGGAAGAGTTCGCCGCTGGCAATGTCACCAACCCAGACATCGGATCGTTCCCCATCGGGAATCGTCAGCGCTAACCTGCGACCGTCCGGAGAGAGATTCAGATTGCGGTATTGCCTGGGCGGAAACGCGAGCGTCTCGTCGACCTCCCGATCGACTCGACGGAGTTGCTGGGGCTCCCGTTCGTGCGCGCGGGGAAGGTATACGAGCGGCCCCCGCTCCGAGGCGGCGAAGTTGGGATTGTGCATGTTGGGCCAGCTGAGAATCGTCTCGGTCAGCAGAAAGGACGGACCGACGCGGGACGGTGCCGAGGGATCAAAGCGCGCGGCTCGGAGATGCCCCTCGTCGAGATAGAGCAGATGACCGGCTGTGTACTGAGCGCCCCTGCCGTGAAAGAGCTCCTCGATCTCCCCGTCCGGTAGACGCATCACTGCGATCTTCGGCTGATCGAGGACCGTCGACAGAATCGTGAACGCCACCATCGGCTGATCCGAGACTGCGTACGGCCGCCAGTGAGAATACTCACCCGCCTTCCGATCGGGCACGGTCAGCTCTCGGACCTCGCCACCCTCGGCAGAAATCGCTCGCAACCCTTCACCATGGCCCGAGCCGAAGACGATCGTTCCGTCCGCCACCCAGGCAGCTCCGCGGGTCCGACCCACGGTCGCAAGTGTCCTCGGGCTCCCTCCGTCGAGGCGGACCGTCTTGAGCTCGGAGCCGGCGACGAAGCCGATGCTCTCGCCGTCGGGTGAGAAGAACGGGCTGTAGCCCGACTCGCTCCCTGCGATCGGAACGCTTTCGAAGCTGTCGAGCCGGCGATGAAACAAGCGCCAGCGCCGGTCATGGTGCGCGCCGAAGACGACAGCACGACCGTCGGGAGAGATCGCCAAGCTGAGGGCAGAGCTCTCGAATCTATGGTCGTACGGTGCGTCCAATTGCAAACGCACCGGCGTCGAGTCGACCGCAACCGACGCGCGCCCGACCCACTGCCAAATTGGAGCGGCAGCGAGAAGCGCAGCGAGCCCCACCGTCGCGGTCCAGCTCATGAGAGAGCGTGAGCGGTCGATCCCATTGGGCTTCCCATCGGGGAGGCGTTCCACCCTCTCGACCTCCGCCAAAAAACGATACCCGCTCCGATGGACCGTCTGGATGAAGCGCGGTTCGCGAGGATCGTCGCCGAGCGTATGGCGCAAGAGAGAGATGGCTTCCGTCAACGACGCCGCCGTCACCGCGGTGTCGCCCCAGACGAGATCTTCGAGATCCTGTCTCTGCACGAGGTCACCTGCATGCACCAGAAGTGCAGCCAGAACCCCCACCGCACGGCCCGGCAGCGCAATCTCACGCTCCCCCTCGAACAGCAGGTGGTTTCTCGTATCGAAGCGGAAACCGCTGAATTCGAGAAGCTCGTCGCTCTCTCCGCTCAAGTCTTTAGACAAACTTCAGATTCTCCTTCGAGCTGCCTGAGGACATTCCTGTCCGTCCGCGCCAGGGTGAATGTAAGGAGGTTCTAACTATGGGTGTACTGACATTGATCGCCCAGGGCGACGCGGAGACTCGCCGTGAGCTCCACGACCGCTTCTCGCGGCACCCGGACTTCGAACTCTTGCCGGACTGTTCAACCGGCGAGCAAGCACTTGCCACGATCATCTGCGAGAAGCCCAAGCTACTCATCACGGACGTACGTCTCCCAGACGTAAGCGGCTTCGAACTCCTTGGATCCTTCGCAGGAAATGTAAATCCTGATGTAATTCTCACGTCGGACGACCCTCGCCACGCGGCGCGAGCGTTCGATGTGGGCGCCCTCGACTTCCTGTCGCGGCCACTCGTCCGCTCGCGTTTACAGCTGGCGCTCGACCGCGCGCACACGCGCCTCGCGAACGGGATCCAGCCGGAGATCGCCGGCGCTCTGGGCTCGCTGTTGGAAGCAGCTGAGAAGACTCGGCAACGCCACGACCCCTTGGTCGTCAAGGCGCGCGGAGGGGGATACGCACTGGTCAAGACGGCGAAGATCGACTGGGTCGACGCGGCCCGGAGCTACGTGCGCATCAACACCGACGGCGAGGTCATCGTGGCCCGAGAGACCCTGCAGGCGTTGACGGAGAGACTCGACCCGACACGCTTCGTGCGGATTCACCGCTCGACACTGGTCAACCTCGACCGCGTCGTCGAGGTGCTTACACGCGATCACGGCGACTACTCGCTCGTGCTCGAGAGCGGCCAGCGACTCAATATCGGTCGCAGCTACCGCCGCCCGCTCCTCGAGTTGCTGGGAAGGCCGCTCGAGCTCCTTCCGGCAGACGTCGCAGCACACGCATGACCACCGTTTTCTTGGATCACAAGGGTCCAAGAAATCGAATCGGCCGCCCGAGCCCAAGAACCCTTCGGGCATCCGGTTCGCGCGTCGCGCTGTTCGGTTCTCGACAGCGGCTCCTCGGCAATCTGCGCTGATTCCGGCTGACCCCTTGCTCCTCTCTCTCGCCTCCAGTTCAAGCGATTGAGACGCGACCTGGAAAGGAGGTTTGGGCAGTTTTCACTGAAGTACCCAGCGTCACGACCAAAGAGCAGTTCGAACCGTTTCATCCAACAACTACGAAGGAGCTAGTACAACTATGAAGCTCAAGTTCCAAACTCTGCCGGCACTCCTCGCCGTGGCCCTGCTGATCCTCGCAGGACCCCTCATGGCGCAGGAAAGCTCCGGCAACGTCTACGTCGTCGTCACCGACACAGACGGCAATCCTCTACCGGGCGTTTCGATCGAGCTGAGCGGCTTCGGCGCCAATCAGATCCAGGTCACCGGCTCGAAGGGTGATGCCCGTTTTCTGAAGCTCGATCCCGGCGCCTGGCAACTGAGGGCCACTTTGGACGGTTTCTCGACGGTCGAGTATCCGGCCGTTGACGTGCGGATCGCGCGCAGCACCACCATCGAAGTCGAGATGAGCTCGGCGGTCGAGGAGGTCATCACGGTGACGTCCGAGAGCCCGCTCCTCGACGAGCGGCGCTCCTCCGCGGGCGCCACCATCAGCCAGATCGAGCTCGAGAAGATCCCGACCGCACGTGATCCGTGGTCGGTGCTCTCGCAGACCCCGGGTGTGGTCGTCGACCGCATCAACGTGGGTGGTAACGAGTCCGGTCAGCAGTCGACCTTCCGTGGCCCTGGCGCCTCGGACGACGAGAACACCTTCCTCGTGGACGGTGTCGAGATCACCGACATGGCGTCGGTCGGCGCCTCGTCGACGTATTACGACTTCGACCAGTTCTCCGAGATGCAGTTCTCGACCGGCGGCACCGATACGAGCAAGTCGACCAGCGGTGTGTCGGTCAACCTGGTGACCAAGCGCGGTACCAACGAGTTCCGCGGCTCGGCCCGTTTCCTGGTGACCGACTCCAACGGCCTGGCGTTCGCCAAGCAGTCCGGTGCGGACATCAGCCCGAGCGAGCTTGCTGCAAGCCAGACCGGCTTCATCGGCAACGGCATCAACAAGATCGAAGAGTGGGGCTTTGAGGCCGGTGGTCCGGTCATCCGCGACCGTCTTTGGTTCTGGGGCTCACACGGTCAGAACGACATCAAGAACCTGACCGGCGGCGCCGACCCGTCCGACGTCCAGTCTGACGACACCATTCTGACGAACACCGCCTTCAAGGTGAACGCGCAGATCACCGGTTCGAACTCGTTCACGGGTTCCTGGAACAACGGTGACAAGGAGAAGTTTGGCCGTAACGCGAGCCCGACTCGTCCGCAGCCGACCACCTGGGACCAGCGTGGTCCTTCGGCGATCATCAAGTTCGAGGACACACACATCATCAACTCGAACTTCTTCGTCACCGGCGGTTACTCCAAGGTCGACGGCGGCTTCTCGCTGACCGCGAAGGCCACGGCGGCCCTCGGCACCGCAACTCCGATGGCCTACCAGGACGACAGCGGCGTCTGGCAGAACTCGTTCTGGAGTGGCGGCTCGGCTCGCCCCTCCGAGGAGTTCAAGGCGGACGGCTCATACTTCTTCAGCACTGGTGACGTGAGCCACGAGCTCAAGTTCGGTGCCCGGCTGCGTGAGTTCGATCGCGCGAGCAACTTCGGCTGGCCGAACGACAACGCCTGGGGAATCGGCACGCCGTCCGCGACCAGCGCGACGCTTCTGATCACCCAGCGCGGCGCGGATCCGCCAGTGAACCAGGAGTACACCTCGGCGTGGATTCAGGACACGATCTCGACCGGCAACCTGACGATCAACGCGGGTCTCCGCTACGACCTTCAGCAAGGCACTAACGAAGCGGTTACAGCCGATGCCAACCCGTGGTTCCCGACGGTCCACCCGTCGGTCTCCTTCAACGGTGCAGACGCGCCGTTCGACTGGACGACCATCTCGCCTCGGGTCGGTCTCACCTACGCACTCGGTGAAGAGCGCAAGACTCTCCTCCGGGCGAGCTACTCGCGCTTCCCCGAGCAGCTGTCCACCGGTGACATCGACCGCGTCAACCCGGCCGGCGCCTCGTACCTGACGCTCGCCTGGTACGACACCGACGGTAGCGGCGACTTCAACGGTTCGACCCTGGCCGGTAACGGTCCGGACAACGTCACCATCATCGCCACCGGCGGCTTCTCGCTGGCCAACCCGACCGCCTTGGTGAGCCCCAACGTCTCCGATCCGGGTCTCGACCCCGAGATGACCGACGAGATCCTCCTCGGCATCGAGCATGCGCTCCTGCCGGAGTTCGTCATTGGTGCCCAGTTCACATGGCGCCAGATATCCGACGTTCTCGAGACGGTCGCGTTCGTGTCGGGAGACGGTGGCGTCACACAGCGTTTGGTGCAGAACTCCGATTTTGTTCCGGACGGCCCGTCGCTCACCGGCACCCTGCCCAACGGCCAGGGTTATGACGTCCAACCGTGGGCTCTCGACCCGTCGCTCAGCTTCATCGGCGGTTCGTTGCTTCGCAACGGCGACCGTGAGCGTTCGTACCAGGGCTTCAACCTCAACTTCACCAAGCGTCTGTCCAACCAGTGGATGCTCCGTGGCTACTTCCAGGTCGGCGAAGCCGAGTGGGACGTGCCCGCGAGCTTCCTGGCCAACCAGAGCCCGAACCAGTGTGAGGACGCCGGCACCTTCGGTTGCTTCGGCACGAGCTTCGACGGCGGTGTCTACGCCGTTCAGGCCGCCGGCTCCGGCGCCAAGGCCGACGTCTGGATTCAGAGCGGTTGGCAGTACAACGTCAACGGTATGTACCAGGTAGCTCCGGATCGTCCGTGGGGCTTCAACGTCGCGGCCAACATCTTTGGTCGTGAGGGCTATCCGCTGCCCTACTACCTCGACGTCACCACGTCGGACGGGCAGGCCCGCGATCTGTTGGCAGTCAACGAGCTCGACGACATCCGTGTCGACGACATCCTGACGGTCGACCTGCGGCTCGACAAAGAGTTCGCGGCGAGCGGAAACGTCAGCTTCACCATCGGAGCGGACGTCTTCAACCTGCTCAACGAGAACTACACCATGCAGCGCGAGCGGAAGCTCCTCGCGACCTCGGCCGACTTCCTCCGGGAGACGCTGAGCCCGCGAATCTGGCGGCTCTCCGCCCGAGTCAACTGGAAGTAGATCCCCCCTCCTTCCCAAGAGGACAGATCTACCGCCGGGGGCGCAAGCCCCCGGCCCTTTTTTTTGTGGTTTGCTCCTGGGGAGGGTTGGGACGAAGCCTCGACAAGGCGCACTGGCAGGTCGCCTGGATCGAGCCGACAGATCGTCGAGCTACGATCGGCTCCATCAGCGATACGGCGCAACCGCTAGGAAAGGCGGCGACCTTCAGCCCGCTCCGGGTCGAGCGTTCCTCAGCGCTCGAGTCGATAGCCGATCTTGCGCACCGTCAGAATGTGCCGAGGCGCGCGTGGATCCGGCTCGAGCTTGCGTCGTAGCTCCGCGATGTGGGTGTCGACCGTTCGGCTCACCACCGCCGCCGAATAGCCCCAGACCTCTTTCATCAGGTCGAGTCGTGAAGCGACGGCGCCGTCGCTACGCAGCAGTGCGTCGAGCAGGTCGAACTCCTTGGGGGCGAGCTCGACCGGAGCGCCCTCGCGAAGCACCGTGCGAGAGTCCCGTCGCACTTCGACGTCGCCGAAGGTCTCGACCAGCGGGCCTCGGGGTGAGCCACCGTTGGCGCTGCGGCGGAGTAGCGCCTCGACTCGAGCCAGGAGTTCGAGCAGGCCAAACGGCTTGGTGACGTAGTCGTCGGCACCGAGCTTTAGACCCCGCACCTTGTCCGCCTCCTCGCCTCTGGCTGTGAGCACCAGTACCGGCACCTGCGAGCCCAACTGCCGGAGCTCCTTGAGAACGCGAAAACCGTCCATCTCCGGGAGCATCAGATCGAGGACGATCAGGTCGATGTCGCCCTGCTGAGCAGCGTCGAGTCCAGAGCGGCCGTCCTCGGCCACCTCGACCTCGTAGCCCTCGATCTCGAGGTTGGTGCGCAGGCCGAAGGCGAGGTCGCGGTTGTCCTCGACTACGAGTACCCGACTCATCCGGGCACCTCGTCTGACCTAGGCAGCTCGACGACGAAGCGCGCGCCGCCACGCGACCCGTCTTCCACCCAGGACCGGCCACCGTGGCGACCGATCAGGTCGCGCACGACCGAGAGACCGATGCCCGTACCGGTCAGCGCCGAACCGGGCTCGGGGTCGACCCGCTGGAACGGCTCCCAAATGCGCTCACGATCGGCGGACCGAATGCCGGGCCCCTGGTCGTCGACCCAGACCCGCACGCGGCCGTTCTCGCGACTCGTCCCCAGCAGGACCTCCTGCTCCTCGGGACCGTACTTGACTGCGTTCTCGAGCAGATTGAGCACGATCTGGCGCATGGCATCGGCGTCGACCGAGACTTCCGAGTCGTCCTCGAGGCGTGTGACAACCGAGGCCTTGCTGCCGTCCAGGAGTGGATCGAACTCTTCGACGAGCTCCGTGAGCAGCCCTCGTAGCCGGCGCGGCTCGAGCGCCAGCTGGATCGAGTCGTGTTCACTCCGCGAAAACTGCAATACGTTCTCGACCAGATGACTGAGCCGTCGGGACTCGCGGTCGATCACCTCCAACGCTCTCTGACGCTCCTGCCCGGTACGCACGCGATCTAGCAACAGCGTCTCGGCGAACATCCGAATCTGAGTCAGCGGCGTGCGCAGCTCGTGAGAGACCCGCGAGACGAAGTCCGACCGCAGCCGCACCAGCGCACGCTCCCGATCGAGCTGCAGGATGGCAATCGCCACCAGGCCGGCGACAACCGCCAGCACTCCCAGCAGCAGCGGCACACGCGAGCGTGGGAGGCCGCCGATCACGAGCTGCGGAGCCACCGCGGGGTCGATCGCAAGCCGCACGACGACCTCTTCGAGCATGCCGCGGTAGTCCTCTCCGAAAGGCGTCTCCACGCCGTACCAGGGATCGAACGGCTCACCCTGTTCGTAGAGGACCTCTCCCGACGTAAGTCGCACGTCGAGGAAGATCGAATCGTTCTCGAGATCGCCCTCGGAGAGCGACGGAGGCATGAGCGGCCCGCGCCCAACGGCGCGTGCGATCCAGCCGTCGAGCACTCCGAGGTTGGCTTCGAATCCGACCAGGGCTCGCGGGGTCTCCTCTCCGGGGAGGGCGGGCATGAAGACAAACGACCGAATGGTGCCGCCGACGGTCTCGAAGATCGTCACGTAGCTGCCGTCAGTCGGGGTTGTGGGAAGACGAGCGGAGAGGACCCGCTCGAGGGTCGAGCGCTCCTTCTCGGACAGCTCGGCGGCCGGCGCCTCGAGACGCCCCGTGCCGCCATGGAAACGGAAGATGTAGGCCCCGAGCTCGCGTGCTCGCGCCTGGTCCTCTCGCATCTCGAGATCCGCGAGGTCGATCGGTGCGGTCCCGGGATTGGCTGCGCTCCAACTCTGGATCGCGCCGATCAACGGGAAGTAGCCGTAGTAGCCGACTTCGGTCAGCGTGCGCCGGACGAACTCACCGCTCGCCAACGTCGCGTAGTCGCGCAGCACGCTCTCGGCACTCTCGCGGTGAGAGCGAACCGCAAGGTGAGCCTGCCAGGCCAGAAACCCCACCAGAACAAGGCTCCCGATCAGCAGCAAGGCGATCAGGTAGAAGCGCCGCACACCGTAGAGCATCCACGAAAGGGACCTATTGCACAACGCCCTTGACCGATCCCTGACAGATCGCTGACCGCGTCTCCACCCGACTCTCCGGCCCGGCTCGTACGGTGAACGCGACACCTGCGATCAACCGAAAAGGAGTCCGACATGAACCAGAAGTCCCATCGAACGACCCTCTTGAGCCTCGTCTCTCTGGCCCTGATCGCGACCACTGCGCTCGCATCGGGGGGCGGTGGCGTTCCTCAAGGAGCCGCCACCATGCGCGACTCGGCCGCAGGCGCCTACGAACGAGGTCTCAAGTATCGCGACAAGGCCTGGGAGCTCACCGAGGGATTGGAGAGCGCCACCGGCGGAACCCGCGCGAAGCTCCAGAAGAAGATCAACAAGGAGTACGAGAAGGCGATCCGCGCCTACCGCACCGCGATCCGCACCAACCCCAAGATGCATCAGGCCCACTCCAGCCTCGGCTACGCGCTGCGCAAGACCGCACGCTACGAAGAGGCGCTCGACGCGTACAACCTGGCGCTCGAGATCAAGCCTTCGTACGCGGAGGCGATCGAGTATCGCGCCGAGGCCTATCTCGGGCTCGACCGGATCGACGAGGCCAAGGAGGCCTACATGACACTCTTCCGCGCCGATCGCGAGAAGGCCGACGAGCTCATGATCGCCATGGCCCGCTGGGTGACCGAGCGCACCGAGAGCCCCAAAGTCGCAAGCCTCGCGCAGATCGAGGAGTTCGCCGGCTGGGTACGTGAGCGTGGCGGTCTCGCGAAGCAGACAGCCCGCCTGGGAGGCGCGGCAGGGAGTGCCTGGGACTAGGGTCTGGGAGGTATGGGGGCGGGCCGGTTGGGCTCGCCCCGAGTCAAAGACCAGATCGGGAATAGACATACCAGTCGGTATGTTGTAGTGTTTCGACAACGCCAAGGAAGGCGCACAAGAGATACTGCGGCAGATGACTCCCACACGTAACCCCGACCAGACTCGCGAAGCGCTGCTGCACGCAGCCTTCGAAGAGATCTACCAGCACGGATTCCAGGCCGCGAGCCTCGACCGAATCCTCTCTCGGACGGGAGTCACCAAGGGCGCCCTCTACCACCACTTCAAGAACAAGAAAGAGCTCGGCTACGCGGTGGTCGACGAGGTGATTCGGCCGATGATGCACGCCACGTGGATCGCACCGCTCACCTCGAGCGACGACCCGATCGAGTCGCTCCGCAGTTCCTTCTTGAAGGCTCGTAAAGAGCGTGGTGAGGAGGCCTGTACCTGCGGCTGCCCGCTCAACAACCTCGCCCAGGAGATGTCACCACTGGACGAGGGGTTTCGTCAGCGCATCCACGCGGCGCTGCAGAGCTGGCAGCAGGGCATCAGCCAAGCGCTCCGCCACGGGCAGGTCTCTGGAACGGTCGAATCGACCGTCGACTGCGACAAGGCGGCGACGTTCATTCTGGCGGCGATGGAAGGCACGGTCGGGCTGGCCAAGAACTCGCAGAGTCCGAAGGTCTTCGAAGCGGCGATGTACGGCCTGGAGCTCTTTTTCGAGAGCCTGCGGCCCGCCCGCGTAACCGTCGCCGGCTGAGCAGAGACGCCGGCGGAAACATCGTGTCCAATTTTCCGTACTTACATACCAACCAGTATGCATGGTTTCCGATGACCCCGATCGATATCCAGCTTCGCCGACACCAACGAGCGAGCCAAGGGCCTCCCCCCTTGTTCATAGACCCGAGAGCTCTTGGGTCCGACACGCGGCTGCACCGGAACGAGTCCACAATCCCTCCAACTTCCCTCCGACTCGTCCCACCCATAGCCGGGCCGCCCACCTTCGGGTCGCCGGCCTCCCGCCTTCTCCCTACCACCACTCCCCCGGTGCCGCCCCGCGTCTGACCCAGGCCGTATTCGAGAGACGAACCACAACCACCGACCCGAAGAGAGCGAGTTGAACCAGAAAATGGGAAACGACAGCAAGTTCGAACAGAGCATCGTCAAGTACTCCGAGTGGCTGATCCGTTGGCGCTGGCCCGTGCTGGCCGCAGTACTGATCGCTGTCGGCTTCGCCGCCTTCGGCGCCAAGAACCTCACCCTGGCGACCAACTACCGCGTCTTCTTCGGCCCTGGTAACCCGGAGCTTGCCGAGTTCGAGGCGGTCCAGAACATCTACACCAAGAACGACAGCATCCTCTTCGTTCTGACCCCCGACGACGGCGACGTCTTCACACCCGAGACGCTCGCAGCGATCGAGGAGCTGACCGAGGGCGCTTGGCAGATCCCCTACTCCATTCGGGTCGACTCGATCACCAACTTCCAACACTCCGTCGGCGAGGAGGACGACCTGATCGTCGAGGATCTGGTCGAGGGCGCCGCGGAACTCGACGAGGCCACACTCGCATCCATGCGCGAGATCGCGATGAGTCGGCCGGAGCTCTACCGACGACTGATCTCCGACACCGGCGGTGTGACCGGCATCAACGTCATCCTCCAGCTGCCCGGCGAGGAACCGTCCGAGCTCTACGCCCCAGTAGCGGAAGCCCGGGCGTTGGCCAAGCGCATCGAGGAGACCCATACCCAGGTCGACGTTCGGCTCACTGGAATGACGATGCTCAACAACGCCTTCACGGAGTCGGGCATCAAGGACATGACGACGCTCATTCCTCTCATGTACCTCGTGCTCATCGTCGCGATGCTCATTCTCATGCGCTCGATTTCGGCGACCTTCGCCACGGTCTCGATCATCGGCCTGTCGGCCGCCGCCGCGATGGGCGTCGCGGGGTGGACTCGCACAGTGCTCGAGCCGGTCTCGGCACTTGCGCCGACCATGATCCTCACAATGGCGGTCGCAGACAGCGTCCACATTCTGGTCACCATGCTCGACGGGATGCGAGCCGGCCAGGAGAAACGTACAGCTCTGGTCGAGAGCCTGCGCATCAACTTCCTACCGGTGATGCTCACCAGCGTCACGACAGCGATCGGCTTCTTGAGCATGAACTTCAGCGATTCGCCACCGCTCAACCGCCTGGGAAGCATTACGGCGGTGGGTGTCGGCGCCGCCTTTGTCCTTTCGATCACCTTCCTGCCGGCGCTCATGGCGATTCTGCCGGTTCGAGTGAAACAGCGCCCGGAGAGCTTCGGGCCCACGTTCTGGGAGCGACTTGGCGACGCCGTTGTCGCGCGCAACCGCACGATTCTGGCCACCACCGCGGTGATTGCCGTCGCACTGATCGCGGTCATCCCCTTCAACCAGGTCAGCGACCAGTTCATCGAGTACTTCGACGAGTCGATCGAGTTTCGCCGCGACTCCGACTACACGCTCAACAACCTCACCGGCCTCTACCAGATGCAGCTTTCGATCGAGAGTGGCGAAACCGGCGGCATCAGTGAGCCCGGCTACCTCGAGAACCTCGACGGATTCGTCGAGTGGCTGCGCGACCAGGAGACGGTCGTTCACGTGAGCTCGCTCACCGACACCATGCGCCGGCTCAACATGAACATGCACGGCGACGACCTCGGCCACTATTCCCTGCCCGCCGAGCGCGAGCTCGCGGCGCAGTACCTTCTGCTCTACGAGATGTCGCTGCCGTACGGGCTCGACCTCAACAACACGATCAACGTCGACAAGAGTTCGACGCGTGTCATCGCCACCGTCATCGGCGGCGGCACCAAGGAGTTCCTCGAGCTGGTGGAGCGCTCCGAGCGGTGGCTACAAGCCAACACGCCAGAGCACATGTGGGCGAGCGCCACCGGCCCGTCCGTGATGTTCTCGCGCATCACCCAGCGCAACATCCGTTCGATGGTGATCGGCACCGCCCTCGCGTTTCTGCTGATCTCGGCGATTCTCGTCGTCGCACTGCGCAACCTGAGACTCGGAGTCCTCAGCATCATCCCCAACCTCGTCCCGGCGGCGATGGCCTTCGGCATGTGGGCACTACTGGTCGGCCAGGTCGGGTTCGCGGTCTCCGTGGTCGCGGCGATGACCATGGGCATCGTGGTCGACGACTCCGTCCACTTCCTGACCAAGTACCTGCGTGCTCGCCGCGAGAAGGACCTCTCGCCGCGCAACGCCATTCGCTACGCCTTCTCGTCGGTGGGCCGAGCCCTCTGGGTGACGTCGGCCGTTCTGGTCGCCGGCTTCGTCGTGCTGGCGCAGTCGACCTTCAAGCAGAACTCGGACATGGGGCTTCTGGCCGCGATCACCATCGGCTTCGCGCTCGTGGCCGACTTCTTCCTCCTGCCCGGGCTCCTCCTTCTGGTCGATCGCGAGCGTCCCGAAACGACGAGCGACACGCTGCCCGCCGCCGACCCCGTCCCCGCCCCCTGACCACCGATTCGACGACAACTTTCAGGAGAGAACTGATGAGCAAGCTTCTTACCCGGACCTTCCTCGCCGCGCTCGTCGCGCTGGCGCTTTTTGCCCCCACCACAATCGCCGCCCAAACGCCCGAAGCGCGAGGCCTCGAGATCGCAGAGGAGCGCGACCGGCGCGACCTCGGTTTCGAGGACTTCTCTGCCGAGCTGACGATGACGCTCCGCAACCGCCACGGCCAAGAGAGCGTGCGCTCGCTCAGCTCGAAGACCCTCGAGCAACTCGACGACGGAGACAAGAGCCTGGTGGTTTTCGACTCGCCAAAGGACATTGACGGCACCGCCCTTCTGACCTTCAGTCACAAGACAGGCGACGATGACCAGTGGCTCTACCTGCCGGCACTCAAGCGGGTGAAGCGCATCTCTTCGAGCAACAAGTCGGGCCCGTTCGTCGGCAGTGAGTTCGCCTACGAAGACATCTCGTCGCAAGAGGTCGAGGAGTACACCTACAAGTATCTGCGCGACGAGGAGGTCGACGGCATGAAGATGTTCGTCATCGAGCAGTACCCGACCGACCCGAAGTCGGGCTACACCCGGCAGGTCGCCTGGATCGATCAGGCTGAGTACCGCCTCTGGAAGGTCGACTTCTACGACCGCAAGGACGCAGCGCTCAAGACGCTCGTCTACAAGGGTTACGAGCAGTACCTCGACAAGCACTGGCGGCCCGCCCGGATGGAGATGGTGAACCACCAGACCGGCAAGAGCACCGACCTGGACTGGGCCAACTACGAGTTCCAGACGGGGCTGCTCGATGCCGACTTCAACCGCGCGACCCTCGCACGAGCGCGCTGAGCTCGTGAGTCGAATACTCGTTCTGCTCGCGGCCGTGGCGCTCAGTCTCCCTTCGCCCCCTGGCGCCACGGCCGCGGGCGCTTCCGACACTCCAGCGCCAGTCGAGCTCGGCGGCTACGTCTCGTTCGAGAGCCGTCTGTTCGCCGACGATCCGCTCTTCGCGGGTCAGAGCGATGACAGCGTCGGCTCGCTGGTATTCGAACCCGAGATCTACCGCGAGTGGAGCGACGGCGACTCGAGCTTCCTGTTCAAGCCGTTCGCCCGCCTCGACTCAGTCGATTCCGAAAGAACTCACTTCGACGTGCGCGAGCTCTACTGGCGGCGCGCGGCGCCCTCGTGGGACCTGCTGGTCGGCGTCAGCAAGGTCTTCTGGGGCGTGACCGAGTCGCAGCACCTGGTCGACATCATCAACCAGACCGACGCGGTCGAGAATCCGGACGGCGAAGACAAGCTGGGCCAGCCGATGGTCAAGCTCTCGCTGATCAAGAACTGGGGCATCGTCGACCTGTTCGTCCTGCCCGGCTTCCGTGAGCGCACGTTCCCCGGGGAAGAGGGTCGACTTCGTACGCCGCTCGTCGTCTCGGACGAACCGATTTACGAATCGTCGGCCGAGGAAGGACACGTGGACTGGGCGGTTCGCTGGTCACACGTACTCGGGCCGTTCGACCTCGGGCTGTCTCACTTCTCGGGCACCTCACGCGAGCCACGACTGGTTCTCGACAACCCCGCTTCACCCACCGAACTGATTCCCCTCTACGAACAGATCGACCAAACCGGTTTCGATCTGCAGGGGACCTTCGGCAGCTGGCTTCTCAAGCTCGAGGCGATCTCTCGCACCGGGCAGCTCGATCGGTTTGCAGCCACGACGGCGGGCTTCGAATACACCTTCTGGGGCGTCTTCGATTCCAACATCGACGTCGGCGCTGTGGTCGAGCACCTCTGGGACGAGCGCGGCGACCTCGGCGCATCACCCTTCCAAGACGACCTCTTCGTAGGCACACGCTTCGCCTTCAACGACGCCCAGGACAGCCAGATTCTCGCCGGCGCCATCGTCGATCGGACGAGCGACGCGAGTCTGTTCCTCGTCGAAGCGAGTCGCCGGCTCGGAAGCTCCTGGGTCGTCGAGGCCGAGCTGCGCGCCTTCAGCGGGCTGCCGCCCACCGACCCGCTAGCAGCGCTTCGTACAGACGACTACTTCCAACTCTCGATCCAGCGGCACTTCTGAACGCAGAGAGCGCCAACGGCTCTCCGTTGCTTCCCAAGACTGACGAGGCTTTAGGACACCAGTCAGCCTTCCGAAGAAAGCTCGGATGGACAACCCCTTCGTAAACAACGTCCTGACAGACGCGAGCTAGCCCCCGGACTCGCGGCCTGAGGCGGGGCTCCTCCAGCGCTCGATCGTGACCGCCAGAGGGCTCGACCTCAGGGAGGTCGGGAGCGTGATGTTGACTCTCAGATCGCCGTTCCGGCGGATGGGGAACCTGTAGGTGGTCAATTGCCTCCGGTCCCGGGAGAGAGGGCTGGAGACGTGAGGAACCGGTCGACCCCCGACCCGGACGAGGAGCTCCGAGCCCGGATCGTCGATTCTCGGCAGCTCGAAGCGGAGCTGGGCGATCTCGACACCGGTTCCCGGAGGGATGGCGAACAGTAAGCGCCTCGGGTGAGGCTCCAGGGTAACCCGCTCGGTTCGGCCCGGAGACCAGGGGTGGAGCGAGAGGACCAAATCCGGTCCCCAGGCGCGAAATAGGGAGGCGCGAATCGGAAGGCCCTGACGCGTCTCGTGCTCGTGCAGCAGGGCAACCGTTGCGTCGGCTCGCGCCAGGAGCAGAGGCTCGACGTCGGCGAGCGAGGGCACGTCCTGTAGCAGCAATCTCTCCGGTCGCCACGTCGCCGGGCCCGGCTCGCCGGGGCGGCTGTTTTCGAAGGACGCCAACTGCTCCCACCAGACCCACTTCGTAGACCGGCGAGGCAACTCCCTCGTGAGAGCCTCCACCACCCTGTCCGTGGTGCTGGGCACCACGATTCGATAGGCGAAGAGATTCGGGCGGAAGGTCACCAGAAGCACCAACACGATCGAGGCCCCAGCGACTATGTGGCGATTGGAGAGCCAGGTCAGCCGTCGGGCAGCCCGCTGCCAGCAGAACGCCAGAAGCGCGGCGGCCGCCAGAGAGGTGAAGGGCAATACTGGCAGGAGGTTCTGGGGCAGCACGTTCTGTGTCACGAAGCCATAGAGAACGATGTGGGCCAGCGGGTAGGCCAGGAACATCGCCAGCCCTGGCCACACCTCGGAGTCACTGCGGCGGCGCCACAGACGGACCAAGAGCCAGACGAACCCGGCTACCGCGAACAGCCCGATCACGTACCCATGAGCGCCGCGAAACAGCGCCTCGAAGATCGCGCGAGCGGTCTCGACCGGATCCCCGAGCGTGCCCTTCCGGGCCGCGACCGCGTCGTAGCGGCTGCGCTGCAGTGCGAAAGCGCTCAGATATCTGGGATAGGGATTGAGGACCAGGAACACCAGCGCCGCACTGAGGCCGGCGACGGGCAGTCCGAGCCAGTGCCTGCGGTCGCTGCGGCCCAGCGCGAGCGCCACGAGGGTGAGCGGTACGCAGACGGCGACCGCGGTGGGCTTGCTCGATGCCGCGAGGCCAACACCCAGACCCGCCGCCAGGTAGCGCCAGATCGTTGGTTGGTGGATCGCGCGCAGGCCCCACAGGAAGGCCAGAAGCACGGTCACCACCACCAGAATGTCCGGTTTGAACATCGCCGAGTGGATGAGGTGCACGCGGTTGGCAGCGACGAAGAGGGCTGCGAGCAGACCGACGTCGGCTGAGAAGAGCCGTCGCCCGAGCTGGAAGGTCAGCAGGATCGAGAGGCCACCGAGAAGGGCCTGAACCGCGCGGGAGACGAAGAAGCCGGCTGGGCGGAGGGTCTCACCGTCGAACCACGAGAAGTCGGGATGCACCCAGCGGGTGACCTGCTGGATGCCGCCGAGAACCGCAACCTGGGGCAGGTAGGTCAGACGAAGGTAGGCGTAGCGCACCGGGCGCAGGCGACCCTCCTCGAGCACGGCATGCACGTTGGGCACGTTGAACTTCTCGTCCCAATAGCGGTGAACGTGGAGATCTTTGCTGCCGTACCAGCAGCGCAGCCCTACCGCCCAGGCCAGCAGCAACATCAGCAGCACGGTGGGCCGCGTGACGGAGCTCGACAAGACTTGATCCCTACTGGAGGTAACCCAGTGCCTTCAACTCGCGCACCGTTTCCTCGTCGAGGACGACCTCCTCGGCGGGCCCGTGCTTGCCGCCCTCGAGCGACCTGCGGCGCACGAGCTCGGCTAGCACCGCGCTGCGAATCGGCAGATGGCTCGCCAGGTCGTTGCTCTCCAGGGGATCGTCGCGCCAATTGAACAGTTGCGCGGTGACGGTGCCATCCTTGCGGCCCTCGATGTACTTCCAGTCTCCGTCGATGACGCTCCTGAAATCGGGTGTATTCAGGCGCAGATGGGAGTAGATGCGAGAGAGACTCGGTCCGGCCGCGGAGGAAAGGGCGGGATCGGCGAGGCCTCTACCCAAGACGTCGGGAGGTACGGGCAGGCCGAGCTCACCGAGAATCGTCGGCAAGAGGTCGGTGTGCTGCACGGTGGCCTCGACCGTCCGTGGACTGCTCTGGTTGGGAAACTTGACCAACAAGGGGATGTTGAGCGTCTCGGCGTGGAGATTGTTGCCGTGGTACCACTGCCCATGCTCCTTGAACTCCTCGCCGTGATCCGAGGTGAAGATGATCAGAGAGCTCTCCAACAGGTCCAGTTTCTGCAGCTTGTCGAGCAGCTCCCCGAAGCTCTGGTCGTTGGCCGCGATCTCTCCATCGTAGAGGTCTTCGAGGAAAGGTAGCGCCTCGTCGGGCCACAACAGCGTGCGCCGGGAGTTGCGTTTGCCCGTCCAGGCCGGCATCTGGTCGGCGGTTGGAGCAAACTTCGATCGAAACGGCTCCGGCGGGTCGTAGCCGGAGTGCGGATCCTGGGTATGAACGTAGAGGAACAACGGCCGATCGTCACGCTCCGCCTCAAGCCACTCGAAGGCCAGTTCGTTGATGCGGTCTGAGCGAGATAGCTCGCGAACGAAATGGTCGAAGCCCTGATCGAACCCGAACCTCGGCGTGATGTTTGGATTGGTGACAAACGCCGCCGTCTGATAGCCGGCGTCGCGCACCATCTCGGCCAAAGTCCGGAACTCGTCTTTGAGCGGCCGCCGAAAGCCGGTAGCGCCATGCTCGGGCGGCCACAGGCCGGTGAACATCGACGCCACCGAGGGTTTCGTCCAGCTCGACTGCGCGATGGCGTTGACGAACAGCGTCGCGCTCTCGGCGAAAGCATCCAGTCTGGGTGACGTCGGCCGTGAATACCCGTAGCAGCCGAGACGGTCGCGCCGGAGCGTGTCGACGAGATAGATGATGACGTTGGGCGGCCTCTTCGGCTGAGCGGGCGCTGAAGTCTGAGCGATCGAGGGCGGTGCGGGAGCCCAGAGGCGAGGCGCCTCCAGGAGCACGCCGGCGCCCTCCTCAGTCGGTTCGCCGGATACCCTCAGCGTGAGGCGCACGGGCGTCTCCTGCTCCGCTACCAGAGGGATCGAGAGGTCCCTCGCGGGAGCCTCGAAAAGGGCCAGGGGAGTTGGGCCCGCCTCGTCGCTTTCGAGAAGAATTTCCAGATGGCTGCCCGCACCGCGCGGCGTGAACCGGGCGGCCCGCAGGAGACTCTCCGGTCTTAGAAAGACGAGAAATTCGACCTGAGCTCCGCCCGGGAGAAAGAGCAGTTCCTCTTCGGCCAGGGCGAACGGACGCTGCTCGTCGCGAGCGCTCTCCACCTGGGTGCTCCTGAAGCTCTCGACCAGGTCGAAGTAGGGAGCGGCTTGGGGCTCGCCGCCGGAGCAGGCCAGGAGCAGGAGCAGGGGAAAGAGGCTCTGCACGCGGAGTCGCGAGCCGGTTCTCGGGGCCATCGCAGAAGTCTAGCAGCGCAGAGAGCGCCTACGGATCTCCGTTGCCGTAGGCTTCCGGGACTGCCTCTGCCTCTTCGAGACTCCGTTCTCGCTTGAGTAGAGGGAGCAGGACCACGAGCAGGAGGAAGCCCATGGTAGACGGAACAAACCGAAGAAACGGCGTCGTAGGACTGGTCGTCATCACATTTCTCGTGACGAGCGCCCCCGCAGCCAGCCAACAGAGCATCGACGTACGGCTGGACGAGGATGAGTTCCTCCAGGTGCTCAGCTTTGGTCTCAAGGCGAACGACGGATCGGCCGACGGCTTCCTTACCTTTGACAATGACATCTCGTCGCACGTCTGGAAGTTCTTCAATGTCGGGACTTTCGAGCTGCAGAGGTCCGACGACGTCACCGAGATCGTGCTCAACGCGGAGCTGGCGGGTCTGACCGTCGGCGCGGAGAGCCCGAGTGTCCGTTACCTCGCCGACTCGAACGACGACGGAGTGGCCGCAAATCACATCTGGTACGAGAACTCGACCTCCGGCACTCCCACCGACTGGCGCATGATGCAGCTCACCGAGGCGGCCGGCGGCACGCTGTTCGTCGACGGCCCCGTCAACTCGAATCACAACTTCGACCTGGCCGAGAGCTACTGGGAAGCCGAGCCGATCGAGCCGGGTCAGCTCGTCGCGATCGATCTCGACCGTACCGATGCCGTCGTGCTGGCCAGCGGAGCTGGCCAACGCACTCTCCTCGGCGTCGCCAGCGCGAAGCCGGGGTTTGTGCTCGGCGGCGGCGCATTCTCTCGTGCCGATCTCCGCGCGACCTGGGGCGAGGAGATCGCGGCCGAATACGACCGGTTCCGGCCGCAGCTCGAGCAGCAGGTCTACGAACAGCTTCCTGAGTTTCGAGCGATGGCCGACCGCGTCGCCTCGCTCTCCGCCTTCGAAGCCGAGCTTCGGCAGGAAGCCGCCGAAACCAGAGCGAGCCTCCGGTCGGAGCTACGTGCTCCGGCCGGCCCTGCGAACCCCGAGCGCATCGCGGCCGCCTACGAGGTCGCGCGGCACGACTACGACACGCAGATGTTCGACCGCACCTTGCGGCTCTTTTTTCAGGAGCGGTTCAGCGCCGTGGCGCTCGCCGGCCGGGTACCCGTGCGTGTGGACGCCTCGTTCGGCGCGATCGAGCCCGGCGACTTCCTCACCGCGAGTCCGATCCCCGGCGTCGCGATGAAGGCGACCGGTCCCGGAATCGTCATCGGCACGGCGCTCGAAGCGTTGGCGAGCGGCGAGGGCACCATCCAGCTGTTCGTCGATCGAGGCTGGTTCGGCGGCGAGAGCATCGCAGCCTCGCGGTAGGTCTCGTTCCCGAAGCAATCCGCGAGTCGAGCGGCGCTGCGAGCGGCTCGTGCTACATTGCTCCTCCACCCCACTCGCCGAGCTCACCCCTCCGGCACAGACCGGCCAGACGCTTCCCGTCTGGCCCGAACTGAAGCCCAGAGGAGAAGGCGATGTGGAGAGAGAGTTTCCGACTTGCAGTCGTCGGGTTCATCTGCGTCGCGGCGATTGGCCGCGCGCAGCTGACCGACACCACCCAGACACCCCATACCGAGGACACAGGCATCCACAAGTCGCTGGTCGAACAGATCGGCGCCGGCACGGGCGACGTCACGACCCCCGACTCGTCCGTGTTCATCATCGCGCGGGATCCGTTCCGTTCGATTCGCCGCGGTCGTCAACTGTTCCAACGCAAGTTCACCGTCGCGCAGGGCGTCGGCCCGCGAACCGGTGATGGTATCGGCGACATCGAGTCCGACGGCTCCATCGGCGCCGGCCTCGCCGACAGCTGCGCCGCCTGCCACGGGCGGCCGCGCGGCTCGGCAGGCTTCGGGGGCGACGTATTCACCCGTCCCGACAGCCGCGACGCACCCCACCTCTTCGGCCTCGGCCTGGTCGAGATGCTCGCCGACGAGATCTCCAGCGACCTGAGATCGATCCGCGACCAGGCGCTCGACGACGCAGCAATCAACGGCACGTCGGTCACCGCGGCTCTCGTCGGGAAGGGGATCGATTTCGGCGAGATCGTCGCCCACCCCGACGGCACGGTCGACACGTCCTCCGTCGAAGGCGTCAACCCCGACCTACGCGTCCGCCCCTTCTTCGCCGAGGGGAGCACAATCTCGATCCGCGAGTTCGTCGTCGGCGCTCTCAACGCGGAGATGGGACTCGAGGCGTTCGATCCGCTTCTCGCAAGCGCAGCAGCGGGCGGCGCAATCGTGACGCCGTCAGGAATGGTCCTCGACGGCTCGCTCGACGACGTCGAGGCGCCACCAGCCGCCGATGCCGCCGACGACCCCGACGGCGACGGCGTCGTCGACGAGATCGACGCCGCGCTCGTCGACCATCTGGAGTTCTACCTACTGAACTACTTCAAGCCGGGCACCTACATGAGGAGCGCCGCCGTCGCCTCGCTCGGCCGCCAGCGGATGACGGAGATGGGCTGCACGACGTGTCACGTCCCGGATCTCGAGATCGAGCGCGATCGACGAGTGGGCGACGTCGAGACCGAGTTCGATCCACCAAACGGGGTTTTCAACGACCTGTTCGCCACCGTCTTCGGGCTGTTCTCCGAAGTCGACGATGGAACCGGCTTCCCGACGCTGAAGGAGCCTCTCGCCGGAACGTTCCTGGTCGAGAACGTGTTCACCGACCTCAAGCGCCACGATCTCGGCCCATCGTTCTGGGAGCGGAACTTCGACGGTTCGTTGCAAAAGGAGTTCGTCACCGAGCCGCTCTGGGGCGTCGGCTCGACCGGGCCGTACGGCCACGACGGTCGCAGCATCAACCTCTCGGAGGTCATCCTCCGACACGACGGTGAGGCGCGCGAGGCGCGGCAGAACTTCGTCGCGGCGCCACCGCGCCATCGACGGCAGCTGCTCGATTTCCTCCGGTCGCTCGTCCTCTTTCCGCCCGACGACACCGCGTCGACGCTGAAGCGAGGCGACCCCGACCATCCGGACTTCCCGCAGCGCGGCCACGGCTCGATCGCGCTGACCGAGCTGTTCAACGACCCAGAAGATATCGAGTAGTACGCATACCTACGGCAGCCCTCTGGAGCGCCGGGCTGATACGATCCCGGCGCTCCAACATCCTTTGTTTTGCTCGAGAGAGAGGGGAATCCGCATGTTCCGCAGGTCCGGCATTTCGTACGTCTTTGCTTCGCTTTGCGTCTGCCTCGTGGCAGCAGTACCCGCTGGCGCCCAGTGGGTGACCTTCACCGACGAAACGGCAACGGCCATGACGCTCGAACCGTTCGTCGACGATCCAGGCGGAGACCCGATGAACGACGACGAGGAGAAAGACTTCGGCGTCGCGGACCTCGACCAGGACGGCGACACGGACGTGATCATCGTGCGCAAGCGACCGTTCTCGATTCCGGGCCCGAAACAGGACGTGCTGCTGATGAACGAAGGTGGCGTGCTGGTCGACCGAACAGGCGACTTCGCCCCAGGCTTCCTCGCGACCCTCACCGACGCCCGCGACGTCTTCATCGGCGACTTCACCGGTGACGGTTGGGACGACGTCGTGATCGCCAACACGTTCGGCGAACAGCCCCGCTTCTACCGCAACCTCGGTGAGGACGGTGGGCAAAATTGGTTGGGGCTCGTGGACGAGTCGGCGCAGCGCCTCCCCACCATCAACACCCCGGTCGACGCCTCGGTGCTCCAGTTCTGCGCGGTCTGGGGCGGGGACGTCACGGGGAACGGCGCCCTCGACATCTACTTCTCGAACTACAACCCGGGCAGCGCGACCAACGACATTCTTCTGATCAACGACGGCACCGGCTTCTTCTCAAACGAGACCGGCCCGCGCCTCGGACAAAACGCTAACGTCGCCTTCGGCACGAGCGTCGAGATCCACGACGTCGACAACGACGGCGACCAGGACATCATCAAGATCTCGACGCTCTACTCGGCGCCGCCGTTCGACATGGGTCAGTACATCCTGTTCAACGACGGTAGCGGTGTCTTCGACAACGTGCCGTTCCAGAAGATGTCGATCGGCGACCCGTACATGACGGCCATCGGCGACCTGAACAACGACGGGCTACTCGATCAGGTGCTGGAGAGTGATTCCCAAGACCGCCTGGCCATCGCGCAAGCGGTGACCCCGGACGGCCCGATCAACTACGCCACCAGCGACCTCACGAACTCACCTCGCACCGACGGTTTCGGCGGCAACACCAAGCTCGCCGACTTCGACAACGACGGCTTCCTCGACGCGGGCATCGGCCCGATTGACGTCGACATCGCCAACTGCGGCTTCTCGAGCGAGTTTGCGCTCCTCCAAAACGACGGTTCCGGGAATCTCAGCGACCCCTGGAGCCTCGCCCAGAGCCAAAACATCCACGTCGACCCGCATGACTTCGCCTTCCTCGACGTCAACGGCGACGGCTGCATGGATATCCAGATGGGGCTCTGCACCGGTTGGCGGGTGTTCGTTCAGGAGTGTGACCCGGCGATCGGCGCTTCGGTACAGGGCCTGACTCCGCGCATCGCTCAGTGCGACAACGTCACCACGGGCGAGCAGGTCTCGATCCAGCTGAACGGCGACGAGTCTTGGGATTGCGAGGGCGCCGGTCTCGTGGTCAATCCGGGCGACCGCATCTCCCAGCGGGTGATCGGCACGGCCAACGGCGGCGCCACGGTCGGCGGAGCATCGGTCGGCTTCGACAGCATACGCGCCACCTGCCTCAACCGCACCACATCCGAGTCGGTCTCGATCACTCTGGGTGCGAACGAGAGTTGGGACTGTGAAGGCGCCGGCCTCGCCGTCTCCCCGGGCGATCGCATCGGGCAGATCGTCTCCGGCCGGAACTGATCTCGCCGCCACTGCGTAGTACCGGTCGTGGGTGAGGCTCGCCCACGGCCCGAGGCCTCGTTCGCGAGGGAGACAGCATGCTGAAAAGACTCCTCACCCGACTGGTGATTGGCGGCGCGGCACTCGTCGCCATCTTGCTAACCGCGGGCTGGCTCTACCAGCGCTCCGCCGAGCGGAGCGATCTCGAGCGCTACCCGCCCCCGGGGCAGCTCTTCACGGTGGACGGCACGAAGATGCACATCCACTGCCTCGGCGAAGGCAGTCCGACCGTGATCCTCGAACAGGGCCTCAATGGCACCGCCGCGGCGTGGGACGACCTGCACCCGAAGATGGCAGAAGAGACTCGCGTCTGCGCTTACGATCGCGCCGGCCTCGGCTACAGCGAACCGATCGACCGGCAGACCTCCGCCAAGCAGGTGGCCGAACGTCTGAACGAGCTGCTCGACCAGGCGTCGATCGACGACAACCTGATCTTGGTCGGCTGGTCGGCCGGGGGTCTCTATGGTCGGGCGTTCCAGCGCCTCTACCCGGAGCGCGTCGCGGCCATGCTCTTCATCGACTCAAGCCACGAAGAGCAGGGGCGCCGCTACCCTTCTCACCCGAGTGCGGGCGGCGGGCGAGCCTTCCTCCAACTCGCAAGCTACCTCGCACCCGTGGGACTGCTCCGAATGAGCGGCTTGGTGGAGCAGCGCTTCCAGAGCTACCGAGGCTCCGAAGCCTCGAAGGAACGCCTGGTTGCGCTCTACCTCCAGTCCCACGTCGCCGGCACGATGCTCCGCGAGTCGGACGCGTTCGATCTCGATCTCGACAGCGACCCTCCGACCTCGCTGGGAGATCTGCCGCTGATCGTGCTCTCCCAGGGGCACCCGGCCGACGCGTCGATCCCGGACTCACCTGAGGAGGCCGAGTACGAGAAACGCCGGCGCGAGGTCGAGGACGAGCTGCAGCGAGAGCTGGCGCAACTCTCGACCCAGGGCCGGCAGATCGTCGCCACGGAGAGCGGGCACGGAATCCACCGCGACCAGCCTCACCTGGTGCTCGACGCGCTCCGGGAGCTGATCGAACGCGTTCGTGGCGAGCCGGCTCCCTTCGTCGGGCGCACTGCCGACGGCTAAGGCGTCGGAGACCCGTGCGACTCACCCGTCCAGTCCACTTGCGATGGGCGGCCGACTTCGTCGCGAGGCTGACTCGATGGCAAGCAAGAGGTCTGCTTGATTCTCGCTAGAGCGGCAGCTAGCATGGCGTCAAGTTCCCTAGGGAAACCATAGAAGTACCGGAGCAAGCCGGAGGGTGCTGTGCCTGGCGAGAGGTGCCTCCGGGATCCGGCCAACAAGGAGGAACAACCCATGGTGGCTATACGCCTTTCTCGCTGGGTCCTACTCTGGATCCTCACTTTCGCGCTGTTCCACGCTCCTGCGGCCGCGCAGACGCTCTGCGACTCGAGCCTGCAGTCGGTCGGACTCTTGCAACGACATCCGACCAATCCTCGCGTCTTCACCGACGGCACCGTCGACCCGGACACCGGCGAGTGCAAGGCCATCATCCTGACCGGCTCACATCACTGGTCGAACGTCCAGCAATACCTTGGTGAGGGGAACCCCGATAACCCCAATTGGCCCAACAGCAACGACTGGGACGACCTCTGGTACCTCGACAACATCGTTCTACTCGGCCACAACTTCATGCGCGGGTGGATCTGGGAGGACGACTACTACGAGCCGACCGTCTACTTCGACACCGACACCGACACCGCGGCGTACCAGTACGACCTCAACGTCGTCAACCCAGACTACATCCAAAAACTCGACACACTCGCCGACGAAGCAGCGTCCAAGGGGGTCTATTTGAGCGTCCTGCTGTTCCAGGGGTGGAGCTTGCGCGGCGACGAAGAGTTCCGCGATCCCGCGCCCTGGTGCACTCCTACGGGCACCCCTCCCGACTGTTCTCAGGACAAGGGCCATCCCTATCAGGAAACTCGGAATGTCAACGCCATCGACGGCGACGCTGAAGGCGATGACGACGGCCACGAAGTCCACGTGCTACCGCATCCGGACAACGTCTTCGACTTGCAGCTGGCCTACGCGAAGACGATCGTTGACGCCTTGAATCACCACGACAACATCATCTGGGAGATCACTAACGAGAGCCCCCTCGACTCGTGGCAATGGCAGTACGACCTCATCGACGAGATACGTGACTACGAGGCAACGATGAAAACGGCCGATTCGCCGCCCGAGGACTACAAGCGCCACTTGATCTGGATGAGTTGCAGCAGGGCAGACGATTCTTCGAGCGCGACGGGCAATGCCTTCCTCGCTGACGCGGGCAACACCGCGGACATTGTGTCGCCCTGTGGAGACGCCGGTGAGGGATACAAGTCAGACACCAATGTGGATCCACCTGAGCTGAGCCCACAGGACCAGCATCACCTGAGCATATTCGACACCGATCACCTCAGCCCGATTGACGCAGTGCCCGAGTTCGTCTGGAAGAGCATGCTTCGCGGCTACCACCCGATCTTCATGGATCTCAGCTACCACCTCGACTGGTGGGATGGGAACCGCAATTGGACTCCCACCGACCCGCAATGGGGGGAGATCAAGTCGTCTCTAGAAGCCGTCCAGAAGGTGTTGGACGGTCGCGTCGACATGGCCCGCATGGCCCCTCAGAAGAAAGGCACCGACTTCCCTTCGGATAGCCATTTCAGCCTCTTCTCGACGCAGGACCACGTGGACCCGCAGGCCGACGGCTTTCAGATGCTGGTCTATGGCACGTCGGCAACCAAGGTTTGCGAGCTTATTGAGAACACTCAGTACGTACGGCGGGTGTTCGACGAGATCGACGGGGCTCTCAAGGGGACTTCGACCCGGACGAGCAGCGGCAATGGTTGTCTCAGCTTCAGCCCTTCTCCGGGACGGGCCATACACGTGCTGACCGTCAAAGACCACCCTCCCGTCGCTCTTTTCGCGACCGAGCCTCCTCACATCAACGGCCACCTCTTCGTCGAGGTGTCAACTGAGGTGACGTTCGAAGGACGAGCGTCTTTCGACCCCGACGGCGGGCCGCTGACGGACCACGACTGGGACTTGGATGGCGACGGTGTGTTCACTGACAGCGGCGCCGAGGTCTCCAAGGTCTTCGAAACTGTCGATGAGGTCGACATCAACCTTCGGGTCACCGACGACGAGATGGACACCGACACCGCAGCTGCGGTTACGGTCCACGTCCTCGAGAGAGCCCTGATCACCCGGCAGCCCACCAGCGTGTCGGGAATGGCGGGCTCGACCGCTCGATTCGAAGTCGAGGCGGCAGGCACAAATTTGAGCTATCAGTGGAATCGCGATGGCGTGCTTCTCTCCGATGGCGCCGACGTCTCAGGCGCCACCACGAGCGTTCTGACTCTTGCCAACATCGAAGATGCAAACGAGGCCACCTATGATTGCACCATCTCTAACGCCTTGGGTTCGGTGACCTCGAACGGCGCCGTTCTAACGCTCTTGGCCGGCACCTCCGCCCTGCGGGCCTCCTTCGACGGAGGAACCGCCGGCCAGACGCTCAACGGTTGGGCGGCAGCTGTCGGCGGACTGAGCTTCGAGTCGCAGCAGGGGCTCGTCTTCGGGCAAGACGGTGGTGTAACGGCGACCGGCTACAAGACCGGGGGCGTCGCGTTCGACCCTCTCGGCCTCGTCACCACCATCGAGGCGGACGTCGATCCGAAGGACTCGGCGTTCGTCGGGATCGGTTTCGCTCGAGAGCCGAACGCTGGTCTCAACGCGCCAGGAAATGGCCTCGTTTGGGTACGTATCGAGCCCGATGGTTCGTGGGCGGTGCACGAGTACGGCGAGACGATCACGGTCGGCGAATGTGATGCTGTCGTGGACCCGTCGTGCCCCATCGTCGCTGGAACGTACAACCATGTGGCATTGACTTACGACCCGCTGCGCAACTCGGTCTCGCTTCGGATCGACGACGTGGAGGTACTCCCAGAGACGGACTTGGTAATGCGCCCGGCGATCACCGGCGCGACGATGACTTTTGGGACCGGCTCGGTGCAAGACAGCACACGTCTGGACAACTTCGAGGTGCACCAGGAGTTGGCCCCGATTCGCGACGCCTTTTCTTCGAGCGTGGAAGCACGCGACACATTTGCGGGCGGTATCCCGGACGCAACGTTGAACGGCCGGGTGACAGAGATTGGTGGACTCGTGTTCGACACCCAGCAGAATCTGGTGTTCGGGAACGATGGAGGCGTCACGGCGACCGGCTACAAAGCCGGTGGTGTGCCGTTCGATCCGTCGATCAACGACCTGGTCACTACAATCGAGGCTGACATCAATCCCAAAGACAGCACGTTCGTCGGCGTCGGCTTCGGCGCTCAGGCGAGGTCGAGCCTCAACGGTGACCTCGGTCGTCTGTGGGTACGGTTGGAAGAAGGTGGTGATTGGCTCGTATACGAACACGACGGGCCGTCGTCCAGTCAGACGAAGGTTGCCGAAGGCACCGGAGTTGTCGGCGACAAGTACAACCACGTCGCTCTGAGCTTCGACCCCGTAGCGAACACCGTCTCGCTTCACCTGAACGGTGTGGAGGTTCTGCCGGAAACTGCGTTGTC
Source organism: Candidatus Multivoradales bacterium (assembly GCA_965212505.1). Taxonomy (GTDB): domain Bacteria; phylum Acidobacteriota; class Thermoanaerobaculia; order Multivoradales; family JAHEKO01; genus JAHEKO01. The sequence continues at coordinate 167,643 of OZ243123.1, read as the reverse complement.
ACTGTCACTCACGATCGGTGGTGCGTCGATGACGTTCGGTAGCGGCTCGGTCAAGAACTCGAGCCGCCTGGACAACTTCGTCATTCGCCAGGAGCCACCAGCCGGCGACACGATCAACGGTCGCATCACCGAGGTCGGCGGGCTGACCTTCGAGTCGCAACAGGGGCTCGTCTTCGGCCAAGACGGCAGTGTCACAGCAACCGGCTACAAGGCCGGAGGCGTGGCATTCGACCCCCTCGGCCTGGTGGCCACCCTCGAGGCGGACATCGATCCGAAGGACTCCTCGTTTGTCGGGATCGGTTTCGCTCGAGAGCCGAATGTCGGTCTGAACGCGCCAGGAAATGGCCGCGTTTGGGTGCGTATCGAACCCGATGGTTCGTGGGCGGTCTACGAGTATGGCGAGACGATTCTGGTTGGCGAATGTGATGCTGCCGTGGATCCGTCGTGCCCCATCGTCGCTGGAACGTACAACCACGTGGCACTGACGTTCGACCCGCTGCGCAACACGGTCTCGCTGCGGATCGACGACGTGGAGGTACTCCCCGAGACGGACTTGGTACTACGCCCGGCAATCACCGGCGCGACGATGACCTTCGGGGCAAACTCGGTGCAAGACAGCACCCGCCTGGACAACTTCGAAGTTCGACAGGAGTCGGCTCCGATTCGCGACACCTTCTCCTCTCGAGTTGTCGTCCGCGACACGTTCTCCAACGGCTCCTCCGGCCAGACGATCGATGGCCGGGTCACGGAGATAGGCGGGCTCACATTCGAGTCGGCAACCGGGGGAGGCTCCTTGGAGTTCGGGTCCGATGGCGCAATCACAGCGCAGAACTTCAAGCAGGGTGGTGTGCCTTTCGACCCCACGGCTTCAGGCCTGGTGACGACAATCGAGGCGGACATCAATCCGGAAGGTGCAGCCTTCGTCGGAATCGGATTCGGGAGCGTGGCGAACTCCAGCTTGACCACCACTGGTGTGGGGCAGCTCTGGGTCAAGGTCAAAGACAATGGCAAGTGGTGGGTCCATCAAGACGGGGACGACACCACCCTGGGCACTGCATCCACCGGCAACATCCAGTCAGACAAGTACAACCATGTGGCACTCACATACGACCCGGTAGCCGACACCGTCTCCTTGCGGATCAACGGAGTTACAGTGCTCTCGGATGAGCCACTGGTCGATTCTGTTTCGATTGGTGGAGCTTCGATGACGTTCGGAAACTCCTCAGCGATCGACGTCACACTCCTCGACAACTTCGTCATTCGCCAGGAGCCACCAGCCGGCGCCACGATCAACGGTCGCATCACCGAGGTCGGTGGGCTGGTCTTCGAGTCGCAAAACACTCTCGTCTTCGGTCAAGACGACGGGGTCACCTCGGTGAGTGGACACAAGCGAGGCGGCGTACCGCTGGATCCAGCAGCTACCGGGCTGGTGACGACCATCGAGGCTTCGATCGATCCGAAGGACGCCCAGTTCGTGGGCATCGGCTTTGGACTGGAGCCGGACTCGAGCCTCAATAGCGCAGGTCAAGGACAGCTCTGGGTAAAGATTCAGGGTGATGATGGTCGTTGGCGGGTCTTCCGAGACGGAGAGAACGAACAGCTGGACACTGACACCACCGGCAACATCGTCGAGGGTGCGTACAACCGAGTCTCGCTTCGCTACGACCCGTTGTTGAACACGGCCACGCTCGTGATCAACGGTGTCGAGGTGATGAGCGAAACGTCGCTGTCCCAGGTACCGACAATCGGGGGCGCGACAATCACGTTCGGGGGCGGGTCGGTCCAGGATCTAACTCGGCTCGACGACTTCCAGGTACGGCGGTAGCGAGTTGCGCCTCGACTTCGAGGTGGCGCCCGGCGGCTGACGAGAGCAGGGGCACCGGCGACAGCGCTGGTGTCCCTCCTACTCGTCCGCGGCGAACGCTGCGCGGGCTTCGAGAGCCCGACTCAGCCGAGTGACTCGGCCATCTGATCGCGCATCACGAACTTCTGGATCTTCCCGGTGACGGTCATCGGGAACTCCTCGACGAACTCGACGTAGGCCGGCACCTTGAAGTGCGCAATCTGGCCCTTGCAGTGATCGCGGACCTCGTCGGCGGTGAGCGACGCATCCTCCCGGAGCTGAATCCAGGCCGCGACCTGCTCGCCAAATCGATCGTCGGGCACACCGAAGACCGCCACGTCCTTGATCGCCGGGTGCTGGTGCAGGAACTCCTCGATCTCGCGCGGGTAGATGTTCTCTCCACCTCGAATGATCATGTCCTTGACCCGGCCGACGATGTTGCAGTAGCCCTCGGTGTCTAGCGTCGCAAGGTCGCCGGTGTGCATCCAGCCCGCCTCGTCGATCGCCTCTCGTGTCAGCTCTTCGTCGCCCCAGTAGCCCCGCATCACGTTGTAGCCGCGCGTACAGAGCTCGCCCGACTGCCCGCGTGGGACCACCCGCCCTTCCTCGTCGACAATCTTCACCTGGACATGCGGATGCACGCGGCCCACTGTCGACACACGGCGCTCGATGGAGTCGCCGGCGTCGCTCTGAAAGCTTGTCGGACTGGTCTCGGTCATGCCGTAGGCGATCGTGACGGCGTGCATGTGCATCTCGTCCATTACCCGTCGCATCACCTCGATCGGGCACGGAGCGCCGGCCATGATGCCGGTGCGCAGGCTGGTGAGGTCGTAGCTCTCGAAGTCGGGATGCTCCAGCTCGGCGATGAACATGGTCGGCACGCCGTGAAGAACCGTGCAGCGCTCCTCTGCGATCGCCTCGAGCACGGCCTGCGGATCGAAGCCCTCGCTCGGCAGAACGATCGCCGAGCCGTGGGTGACACACCCGAGAACGGAGATCACCATGCCGAAGCAGTGGTAGAGCGGCAGCGGCACGCAAAGCCGGTCTTCCGGTGTGAGGTGAAGCGCCGCGCTGGTGAAGAAGCCGCTGTTGAGCACGTTGTGGTGGGTGAGGGTCGCGCCTTTGGGAAAGCCGGTCGTGCCGCTGGTGAACTGGATGTTGATCGGATCGTCGGGTCGCATCTCGCTACGACGACGCGCCAACTCCTTGGCAGCCCCTTCGTCGGCAAACTCCGACAGCTCGTCGAACCGATAGCAGCCCGGCGGACTCTCGTCGCCGATGACGATCACCGTCCTCAGGTGGGGCAAGCGATCCGAACCAAGCTCACCCGGCCGGCCCGTGTCGACCTCGGGCGCCAGCTCACGAACCATCCCGACGTAGTGGCTACTTTTGAAGCGGTCGGCCATCACCAGCGCCTTGCACTCGACCTTCTGGAGGACGTATTCGAGCTCGCCGAGGCGGTAGGCCGGATTGATGTTCACCAGGGTGAGACCGGCCTTGGCCGTCGCGAACTGTGTCAACACCCATTCGCTGTTGTTGGGAGACCAGATGCCGATCCGATCGCCCGACTCGAGCCCGAGCGCAACCAGGCCGCACGCCAGCCGATCGACCCGCTCACCCAACTCTCGATAGCTCCAGCGAACCCCTTGGTGCCGAGCGATCAGGGCATCCCGGTCGGGCCACGCCCCTACCGATCGCTCCAGGGCCTCGCCGATCGTCTCGTAGCTCAGCGGCACGTCACTCGTGCCACAGACGTAGCTGGATCCGGTCGTGTCACTCATCTCGACCGATCCTACGCGAGCGAGGCGACCCGGGCACCGGCCGACCCGGTAGCGTTTCGCCAACCGAACTGTACCCGGCTCCGGTACGTTGAGCCCTCGGGAGGTGACGTGTGACCAGAAAGACGATCGAGTTGGCGGCCCGCGGATACGTCTGCTTTTTCATGACGACCTATGGACTCGCGAAGCTGATCGGAGGACAGTTCTATCGACGAGGCGAGCTTCCGGCTGAGCTCGCTTCGACCCCTCTCGGTGAAGTCCCCGCCTTCGACCTGGCCTGGACCTTCATGGGCTACTCCTTTGCCTACATGGCATTCATCGGCATCGCGGAGATCGTCGGCGCGGCTCTGCTGCTCTGGGAGAGGACAAAACTGATCGGCGTCGCAGTCCTCCTGCCGGTGCTGATCAATGTCCTCGTCTTCGACGTGATCTTCCTCGACGCGTACGGCGCGCTCGCGAGCGCGACGCTCTACACGCTGTTGCTGTTGGTCATCGTCGCCCTCAACCGAGAGACCGTCGTCACCGCGATCGCACGGTTGACCCGGCCAAGTGGGGTCGAACGCACCCCGACCTCCGCGCGGCTCAAGACCGCCCTGGCCGCCCTCGCGGTCATGGCCGTTCTCTTCGGTCTCGACCAACTACTCGTGAACCTGCTCGGTCACGGGCGCGGGTAGGTCGTTACGACGTTTGGGCTCGCTTGCGCCAGTAGCGCGCGATGCCGTCGACCGACATGTGTCGAGGGTTCAACTTGTCTTCGCTCAGGAAGACATCGCGATCAGCCCCCTCTTCGAGCGCGTTGTCGAGCATCCAGTCGGCGAAGCGACGGACCATCTCGTCGCGCTCGACCCCGTCGTCGAGCATCGACTTGATCGTGGCGGCGGACCGGTCGATCAGACCCTCGACTCGGTCGAGCTCTTCGACGACATCGGATCGAGGCCCGAAGTGGGTCCGGTAGATCGTCTCGAGATTCTCGGCTCGCAGCTTGGCGAGCGAGCCCTTCCACGTCTCGAGGTGAAACTCGGGAGGTGGCGCGGGTAGATCCAGCCAGGGGATCGAACCGCCGCGAATCCCCATCGAGTCGCCTACGAAGGCGACGTCGCCAACCCGCCAGGTGTGGTGGTGGCTCGCGTGTCCCGGTGTGTAGATCGCGCGCAACTCGAGACCGGCCGCCTCGACCACCTCTCCATCGGCCACCGCCCGCACGTTCTCGGCGGGCGCCGGCAAGATGTCTCCCCAGAGCGTCTCCATCTGATCGCCGTAGATGCGCGTCGCGCTCGCGATCAGCTTGCCGGGGTCGACCAGGTGCGGTGCTCCGATTTCGTGCACACAAACCGTGGTCCCCTGCTGCGCCCACCAGCCGGCGGCGCCGGCGTGGTCGAGATGGATATGCGTGAGAAAGAGGAAGTCGATGTCGCTCGGCGCGAGGCCGTGACGCTCGAGCCCGGCCACCATCGAGGGGTGCGAGGAGTGCGGGCCCGACTCGACTAACAGATGGCCGTCAGGAGCGAACAGCAGGAACGAGCCGATCAGCCCGGGTGCGCCCTGGTAGTGGAGGTCGAGGATCTCGATGCGCGGTGTCATCGCCAGGAAGTATTCCAGAGCTAGACCAGTGTCCGCAGGTGGTCGCCGATCAGCCGCGGCAGCGCGTTGAACGACTTGAGCATCATCGAATCGTCGTCGTAGAGCACCTCGCTCACGGCGATATTCTGGAGATTCCACGACAGCCCCATGGTGCCCTCGTCGTCTAGACCCAGAGCCTTGCCGGCCGCGACCGACACTGGACCGCTCGAGGTGACGACCACCAGGGTCTTCCCACGGCCCTCGCGCCGCATCAGCTCGGCGAGGCTGCTCTCGACGCGAGTTCGGAAGTCCGGCCAGGGCTCGAAGGGGGTTCCATCGAGCTCCAGCTCACCGCGGACCCAGAGTCGCGTGATGTGTCGGTAGAGGTCAAAGTAGGCAAGGAGCGCGGCCCGCCCCTCGCCCCGGCTCCGCTCCGCCCGCTCGGCCACAAAGGCATCGCGATCGGCCAAGACCGGGATCGAGTGCATCACGACCTGATAGGCATCGTGCTCGTCCCAACCATCGACGAGGAGCGGCTCGGGCCAGGCGTCGCGGAGCTCTAACGCGACCGTCTCGGCGGTCTGGCGGTGCCGCTTGCGCGGACCGATGTAGACCGCATCCGGTCGGAGCGCCTCGGCCGCCCACTGCTCCCCCAGGCCGCGCGCCTGCTCGTAGCCGTGCTCGGAGAGCTGATCGTAGTCGTCAGCGCCGGCCGAGGCCTGGCCGTGGCGCACGAGGATGAGCCGGCTCACGCGCCCTCCTCCGGAAAGAGCGAGCGCCGGAACTTGCGCATGCCGCCGACCCAGCGCTCGTAGTCCCGCGCCTTGTTCAGGAAGTACTTGGCAACCGTCGGGTGCGGGAGGATGAGGAATCGCTCGTCCGCCAACCCTTCGATCACGACGTCGGCGACCTGCTCGGGGGTGAGCACCCCGTCCGCTGAGGCAGCCTTTTCCGGGCCGTCGTGCTCCAGCTCCCCATAGAACTGGGTCGCCACAGCCTGCGGGCAGAGCAGCGAGACGCCGATCCCTTGATCGCCGTGAGTAATCGCGAGCGCTTCGCCAAAGCCGAGGGCGGCGTGCTTCGTCGTCGAGTAGGCCGCGTCGCCAATCTGGTTCAACAGACCTGCGGCTGAAACAGTGTGAAGGTAGTAGCCGCACCCCCGCTCCAGCATTCCGGGTAGCGTCGCTCGTACGCCCCAGACGTGCGCCATCACGTTGACCCGCCAGGTGCGCTCCCACTGCTCGTCGCTCTGTGAGGCCGCAGTCCAACCCGGAGCATCTGAGAAGGCGACGCCGGCGTTCGAGCAGAGCAGGTCGATCGGCCCAAGTCCGGATTCCGCGGCCGCGACGGCGGACTGAACTCCGGCCTCCGTGGACACGTCGGCTCCCACTCCGACACCGCCGACCGCCTCTCCGAGCTCGGACGCAGCGCTGGCATCGAGATCGGCCACGGCGACGCGCGCGCCCTCCTGTTGAAAGCGCAGCGCCAGCGCGCGCCCGATGCCTCGGGCACCGCCGGTGATCAGGACAACCTTGCCCTCGACTCTCATGATGTGCGCCTCACTCGACGACGAACATGGTGATCGTCTCAGCGATCAGTGCCGGCTTGCGCTCACCTCGCACCTCGACCTTGGCCTCGGCGGTCACCACGACGTTGCCCAGCCGCTGCTTGATGGTGAGGACCTTCCAACGCAGGCGAACGTCGCTACCGACCATCACCGGCCGCGGGAAACGCACCTTGTTCATCCCATAGTTGAAGGCCATCTTCAGCCCCTCGGGGATCGGCACGATGTCTTTCGAGAGGTGTGGCAGAAGGGCGAGTGTCATGAATCCGTGCACGACCGTTCCACCCAGCGGCGTTTCGGCGGCCCGCTCGGGGTCGACGTGGATGAACTGGTGGTCGAGCGTCGCGTCGGCGAACTGATTCACGCGCTCCTGGTCGATTGTCATCCACTCGCCAGGCTCGCTCTCCCAGCCCTCCAGGTCGAGCAGCTCACTCTTCGGAATGGTCGCACGCATCAAGTCGAATCCTACTCGTAAAGTTCGGGGACACAATACTCATTAACTCGCGATGGCTGGTGAGCTCAGCGAAACGCTCTGGTGCGAGTTAATGAGTATTGTGTCCCTCGATTTGTAGAGCGTCGCGGAGGATTTCTGCGGGGTGCAACGCCCGGCGATCCGTCCCGTGCTCGATCTGCTGTCGACAGCTGAATCCGGCGGCCGCAATCAGCGTCTCGGGCTCGGCTGAACGGACGGCTGGCAGCAGGCGTCGCTCCGCCATCTGTATCGACAGGTCGTAGTGCTCGGCTTCGTAGCCGAACGAACCGGCCATGCCGCAACAGCCGGAGTCGATCTCGGCGACACGGAAGCTGGGTGGGAGACCGAGCGCGGCCTTCGCAGCGTCCGTACCGACCAGCGCCTTCTGGTGGCAGTGGCCGTGGAGCAGGACCGTTCGCGGCTCCTCACTGAAGCGAAGGTCCAGCTCCCCTTCTTCGGCCCGCCTCGCCAGGTACTCCTCGAGCGTCAGCGAGTGCTCGGCGACCTGACGGGCCTCGGGTTCGTTCGGGAGCAGGTACAGGTATTCGTCTCGCAAGGTCAGCACGCAGCTCGGCTCGAGCCCGACGATCGGCACACCGGCCGCGGCCAGGGGCGCCAGGCGCGCGACCGTCTGCCGCGCCATCGCCGTCGCCGGTTCGACCAGTCCTTTCGAGATGAGCGGTCGACCGCAGCATCGGTGACCCGCGAGCTCGACCGCACACCCAGCGGCTTCGAGCAGTTCGACGGTGGCCCGGGCGACTCGTGGATGGTGGTAGCTCGTAAAGGTGTCGTGGAAGAGGGCAACCCTCGCCGAGCCGCTCTCGTGGTGGGTGTGCCGCGCACGCCGGCGGAACCACTCCTGGAAGGACTGTCGTGCGAGCGGTGGCAGCGAGCGACGGCGATCCACGCCGAGGCGCGCGAGGAGAGAGCGCACCGGTCCGCTCTCGAGTAGGCCGTTCAGCAGCGGCGCCATCGCCCCGGAACCGAGTCGCCCGAACCTCTCGGCACCCGCGAACAGCCTCGTCCGCGCCGAAACCCCATGACGCGCCTGGTGACCGGCGAGGAATTCGAACTTGAGCTTCGCCATGTCGACCGAAGAGGGACACTCCGCCTTGCACGCCTTGCACTCGACACAGAGATCCATCGCCCCGTGCATGCGCTCACTCGTGAGCTCCTCAGCGGGGAGAAGCCCAGAGATTGCCGCTCTCAGGGCGTTCGCTCGGCCGCGAGTCGAGTGCTCCTCCTCACGCGTCACCATGAAGCTCGGACACATCGTCCCCGTGCTCTTTCGACAGACGCCGGCGCCGTTGCACATCTCGATCGCACGATCGAAGCCCTGCTCGGCGCTGAAGTCGAGCGCCGTCTCGACCGCCCGCGCCGCGTACTCTTCGCCGAACCGGAGGTGCTCGGTCATTGCGGGCGACTCGACCACGTTGCCCGGATTGAGCAGGTTGCGCCGATCGAAGACCTGCTTCACCTGCCGGTAGAGGCCGTACAGCTCCGGGCCGAAGAAGTGCTCGTTGATCCAGCTGCGCGCTCGGCCGTCGCCGTGCTCGCTCGACAGCGAGCCGCCGTAGCCGTGCAGTAGCTCTACAGAGAAGGCGAGGATCTCGGGCAGCTTCGCGACCTCGGCGGCCGCCTTGGCGTTGATCAACGGTCGGATGTGAATGCAGCCCGCGCTGGCGTGAGCGTAGTAGGCGACCTCGGTCCCGAGCCCGTTGCAGAACTCTTCGATCCGCCGCACGTATTCGGCGAGGTGCTCGACCGGCACCGCCGCGTCCTCGATGAACGGGATCGGCTTGTGATCGCCCTTGACGCTCATCAGCAGCCCGAGCGCCACCTTGCGCACGGTCCAGACGTCGCGTTGACGGTGCGGCTCGAGCAGCGGCACGAGGGCTGTCCGCACCCGCGCGCGCCGGAGGATCGCCGTCAGACGATCGATCCGCCCACGCAGACCGGTCTCGCTCTTGGCCTGGAACTCGGTGATCAACAGGCAGTTCGGATCGCCGTCGACAAAGCCTTCGAGAAGGCGCGCGTACTGCGGCACGCTCCGGGCCAGGGTGAGTCCCATGTGATCGAGCAGCTCGACCGCCGACGGCTCCGCTTCGAGTACCGTCGGCACCGCCGACAACGCCTCATCCAGGCTGTCGAACTGAAGGAGCACCAGCCCCGTGCTCTCGGGCAGCGGCACCAGGTCCAGGGTCAACTCCTCGATGACGGCGAGCGTCCCCTCCGAACCACACACCAGGCGGGCGAGGTTGAAGTGCGGATCGCGAGTGACCCGGAAGGACGGCCCGTCGACGAACCGATCGAGGTTGTAGCCGCCGCAGCGCCGCCAGTGTCGCGGCGTCCCATCGACGATCGTTCGCTGGTTCTCGCGATCGGCCACCAGACCTGCGATCCGTCGATAGATCTCCCCTTCGAGTCCGCCCTCTCGGCCGCGCCTCGCCGCCTCCTGCCGATCGACCGGATCGAAGCGAGCTCGGCTCCCATCGCTGAGTACGACGTTCATCGCGTGTACGTGATCGGCGGTCATGCCGTAGAGGATCGAGTGGGCGCCGGTCGAGTTGTTCGACACCACGCCGCCCATCGCGGCGCGGTCTGCGCTCGCCGGGTCGGGGCCGAACTGGAGACCGTAGGGTCGCAGCTGACGATTCAGATCACCCAGGACAAGGCCAGGCTGCACGCGCACTCTGCGGGCCTCTGCATCGACCTCGATCAGTCGATCGAGGTGTCGCGACATGTCGACGACCAACGCCTCGTTCACCGCCTGACCGGCGAGGGAGCTGCCCGAGGTACGCGGCAGCAGAGGCAGGTCGTGCTCGGTGGCCACCTCCACCGCCGCCTGCAGGTCATCGGTCGTGCGGGGCAGAAAGACGCCGTAAGGAACCGCCTGGTAGATGCTGGCGTCGGTGCTGTAGAAGACTCGGCTGTAGTCGTCCGAACGAACCTCGCCCTCCGCACGCCCTGCGAGATCGGCGAGGGCGGCGTTGACAGCGGCGGAGTTTGGGCGCATTCCAGCGTCTCTAGTTCTCGAACAGCCGCTCGACACGGCCGAGGCGAATCGCTTGCTCCGCCATCAATCCGCACGCCTCGACCCCCTCGTCGAGGCGGGCAAACCGTGGGTCCTGCGTGTGTCCGGCGCGGAATCGATAGTAGATCTGCTGAATGATCACGGCGATCTTGAAGAGGCCGAAGGCGTAGTAGAAGACCAGCTCGCCAAGATCTCGGCCGCTCTCCTGGGCGTAACGAGAGGCAACCTCGGCTCGCGTCGGGTTCCCGGGAACGGTTGTCGGGCTCAGCTCGAGGGCTCGAATCTGTGGCGGATCGTCGGCGTCGACCCAGTAACCGAGCATTGTGCCGAGGTCCATCAACGGATCGCCCAGGGTTGCCATCTCCCAATCGAGCACCGCCACGACGCAGCCCAGATTGTCCGGGTCGAGCACCAGATTGTCGTATTTGAAGTCGTTGTGGATCAGGGTCGCCGCCGACGCTGCCGGCAGCCGTTCGGCGAGCCACTCCGCCACTCGTTCGAGCTCGCGATGCTCGTCCGTCCGGGCGTGGTGATACCGCTTGGCCCACCCCTCGACCTGTCGCTCGACGTAGCCCTCCGGTCTGCCGAGGTCGCCGAGACCCACAGCCCGATAGTCGACGGCATGCAACTCGACCAGCGTCTCCACGAGCGCGCCTGCCACGCTCGCCATGGTGGACGCGCCGGGATACGCCTCGGGCGCCTGGCGGGGTCGCAGGATCACGCCGGAGACCCGCTCCATCAGATAGAACGGGGCACCGAGAACCTCGGTATCGTCACAGTGCGCTAGAGGACGGGGCGCCTTCGGGTAGACCTTCGACAGCGCCGACAGCACACGATACTCCCGCCCCATGTCGTGAGCGGAACGCACCTGTGAGCCGAAAGGCGGCCGACGAAGCACCCACTCTCGTCCACCCAACCGGATCAGGTAGGTGAGATTCGAATAGCCCCCGGGGAACTGTTCGATCTCGAGCTCTCCGCCACGCTCCCCGAGTGCGTGCTCGAGATAGGCCGCCAACGCGTCGCGATCGAGCTCCTCACCGGGTCGAACGCCGACCGCGCGATCCTCGGGAAGCCTAGTCATGAACAGCCATTTCGCTTCGGTGAGCCGACAGGTTACCCCGCCGACCGACCGGGTGCCGAGTCGAGAGAAATGCCGGCTCTGCCGAGCGTTCAGTATCCTTCGAGATCTCATGGACTTTGACATCGGAGACCGCACCCGCGCGCTGCTCGACACGATCGATCGATTTGTCTCCGATGAACTGCTCCCGCTCGAGCCGAAGTTCCTCAGCCGCCCCTTCACCGATCTCGTCGGGGACCTCGAAGCGAAACGCGAAAAGGTGCGAGCCCTGGACCTGTGGGCTCCCGGGCACCCGCGCGAACTCGGCGGCCTCGGCCTCGGCCTGGTCGACCTAGGTCTTCTATCTGAAGCGGTCGGGCGGACGCCGATCGGACACTACGTCTTCGGCATGCACGCACCGGACGCCGGCAATGTCGAGGTGCTCCATCGACACGGCACGGAGGAGCAGAAGGAGCGCTGGTTGATGCCGCTCGTCGAAGGCCGCATCCGAAGCTGCTTCTCCATGACCGAACCGGAGCTCCCCGGCTCCAATCCGACCATGCTCGGCACCACCGCGACCGCCGAGAACGATCAGTGGGTGATCAACGGGCGCAAGTGGTACACCACCGCCGCCGACGGCTCGGCGTTCGCCATCGTGATGGCGGTGACCGACCCCGACGCCAAACCCCACGAGCGAGCGAGCATGATCCTGGTGCCGACCGATACACCCGGCTTCCGGTTGGTGCGCAACATTCCGGTCATGGGCCACCCCGGCGAGGACTACTTCAGTCACGCTGAGATCGACTACGAAGACTGTCGGGTGCCGCACGCCAACCTGCTCGGAGTGGCCGGACGAGGTTTCGCGATCGCCCAGGAACGACTCGGACCGGGCCGTATTCACCATTGCATGCGCTGGCTCGGCATCTGCCGCCGATCGCTCGATCTGATGATCGACCACGCTCGGTCACGCACCATCGGTCCCGGCCAGAAACTGGCCGACAAAGAGATCGTGCAAAGTTGGATCGCCGAATCGCACGCCGAGATCGAAGCGGCCCGCGCCCTGACGCTCCAAACCGCCTGGAGGATCGACGAGGGCGGATGGAAGGCCGCTGCGCAGGACATCTCGGCGATCAAGTTTCTGGTCGCCAACACCCTGCAGCGGGTCGTCGACCGCGCCCTCCAGTCCCACGGCGCCCTCGGCATGACCGATGACACCCTGCTCGCGTTCTACTACCGCGAGGAGCGTGCCGCGCGGATCTACGACGGGCCCGACGAGGTCCACAAACTCTCGCTGGCCAAGCGCATCCTGAAAAGCCGCGACGCCTAGCCGTCGCGGATGTCGCGCCCCTCTTCGCAGAACGCCTTGAAGTTGTCCATGAAGATCTGGTTCTGCTTTCTGAAGTAGCCGGGCATGATCGTCGCCATGACCCTCATCAGGAGGCCGGAGAACTCGTACGAGCACGAGCTCTCCCAACGCGTCCGCTCGGACTCGAGCTCGATGAAGCGGTTGGCCAAGGTGTTCCGGCCGCCCGGCCACTCGTAGTAGCCGTTGAACTCGTCGGGAAGGTTCCGCTCGACCACCGTCTCGACCAACTCGAAGCGCTTGGAGCCGTTCTCGTAGATCAACTTCGACTTGGCTCCGGGCTGCCCCGGGTCGCCGCTGAGCGGCTCGAAGCTCACCAGGCCCGTCTGCCACTTGGGCATGTTGCCGGGATCGTCGAACAGTTCGAGCACTCGCTCACGAGGCAGATCGATGTCCACGGCTACCGTGTACGGCTTCATCCCCTCTCCTCCGCTTCGAACACGTCGACGACGTCACTCAAGATCGGCCCGTTGGTCGCCAGCGCCTCCGGCGCGAGATGAGTGGACGTCCCCTTCCAATCGGTGAACGTGCCCCCCGCCGCCGTCACCACGGCGCAGGGTGCCGCGTTGTCCCAGATGTTCATGATCGGCTCGACCACGACGTCGACGCGACCGGTGGCGAGAAGCAGGAAGCCATAGGCGTCTGCCCAACCCCGGTCGGTCTTGCAGCGATCACGCAGGCGCTGGTAGTGCCGCTCCCGCCCAAATCTCGCCAGCAGCTCGGTACTGGTGGCGGAGAGACGCGCTTCGGAGAGCTCGGCAACCTTCGACACCTCGGCCGGCCCGTCGTTCCAGCGCGCCCCGAGACCGCGCGCACCGTAGACGATCTCACCGAGCGCCGGTGCGTTGATGACGCCCAGGACCATCTCGCCCTGCCACTCCAAACCCACCAGGTTGGTGTAAAGCGGCACGCCACAGACGAACGAGAACGTGCCGTCGATCGGATCGAGAATCCAACGCGCCGGCTCGCTACCTTTGGTCTCACCGAACTCCTCACCGAGAATGCCGTGGCTCGGCATCGCCTTCTCGATGCGCGCGCGTAGCAGCTCTTCGGCGCCACGATCGGCCGCAGTCACCGGTGAATCGTCGGCCTTGAGCTCGACGTCGGGATCGTTCTGGAAGTAGCCGAGGGTCAGTCGACCCGCCTCCTTGGTGGCGTCGACCGCAAACTCGAGAATCTCCTTCAGTTCTTCAGGACCCATCTTGATGTCTCCTTAGCCGGATCGTCTCCACCAGATGGCGCCGCCCGCTGCGATCGCCACCGCGACGAAGGTGCCGAGATTGAGAACCCCTCGGGTCACCGACCAGACGATGGCGTAGCCGACCGCGCCCGTGAAGAGAGCGTAGTAGAGAAACGGAACCACTGTCAGGCGAATCACAACGCCCTCACGCCCGAGGAGTCCGACCACCGCCGAAGCGGCAACCACATTGTGCACGCAGATCATGTTGCCGGCTGCCCCGCCCACCGCCTGCAGGGCGACCACCCACACCGGGTCAACGCCGATCCGTTGGCCGACATCGAACTGGAACAGCGAGAACATCATGTTGCTGACCGTGTTGCTGCCGGCGACGAAGGCCCCCAACCCACCGATCAGCGGAGCGATGAGCGGCCAGGCGGAGCCGGCGACCGACGCGACCCCGCCGGCGAGGGTCATCGGCATCGAGTCGAAGCCGGCATCTCCGCCGCCACTGTGAATGAACACCTGCACCATCGGCACGGTGAAGACGAGGGCCACCGAGGCGCGGGCCGCCGTAGTCAGCGACGTCCTCCACGCGCGTGCATAGTCTGTCGCAGCGAGCCGGTGTGCCAGCCAGGTGACGAGAGACACGACGACGAAGATCGTGCCGGGTAGGTAGAAAGGCTGAACAGAGTTCGAAATACCGGTACCGAGGATTTCCGTCCACTCGATTCTGATCGACCGCAACCAATCGCCCACCGGAAACGCCCGGAGTCGCGTCACGACCAGCAAGCCGGCGACCAGCACGTAAGGCAGCCAGGCCAACATCGGACTCATCGGTCGAGCCGCGGCCGCGGAGCCGGCGCTTCGACCGAGCGTCGGCGGGCTCCATCCGGGCAGCCAGAGGTCGCGCGGCTCAAAATCCCAGGGCTCGTCCGGCAGAAACAGGCCTCGTCTGGCCGCCGTCACCACAATGGCGAGGCCGGCCAGACCGCCGAGCAGCGAGGGGAACTCAGGACCGAGCCATCGTGCCGCCACCAGGTAGGGGACGGTCATCGAGAACGAGGAGAAGAGTGCAAAGCGCCAGACCCGAAGCCCTGGAGCGAACGATCTCTCGGCGCCGAAGAAGCGGGTCAAGAACGCGACCAGGATCAACGGCACGACGGCTCCTGCGAGCGTGTGGAGAAGCGCCACTCGGAAGCCGACGTCGAGTAGCAGATCGAACCACTCGACATAACCTCGAGTCGTCGCCCACGACTCGATGGCGGAGTCGGTCGCCAGGCCGCTCGAGACGCCGACCAGAATCGGCGTGCCTGCCGCTCCGAACGAGACCGGAGTGCTCTGGATGATCATCCCCGACATCACCGCCGCGAGCGCCGGGAAGCCGAGCCCGACGAGCAACGGCACCGCCACTGCCGCGGGTGTTCCGAACCCGGCCGCCCCCTCGATGAACGAACCGAAGAGCCAAGCCACCACGATCGCCTGGACCCTGCGATCGGGCGAGATGCCGGTGAAACCGGACCGGATGGTCGCCAGACCACCGCTCTCGCGCAGGGTGTTGAGCAGCAGAATCGCGCCGAAGACGATGTAGAGGAGAACCGCCGCCACCAGCAGACCGTTGAGGCTCGCCGCCAGGACCTGTACGGCCGGCACTCGCCAGACCCAGAGCGCCAGGGCTGCGGCCGTCAGGTAGGAGAGCGGCATCGCGCGACTCGCCGGCCAACGCAGTCCGACGAGGAACAGCGCCACGACAGCGATCGGCGTGATCGAAAGGAGAGTCAGCAATCAGACACCCGTGGGATGCCGGCATTATGCCGGTTCCCGAACTTCGAGCGGTGCCGGGAGACCGTCGGGGCGGCCCGAGCAGTAGCCTCCCCAGCTGACGCCACTCAGCCAGTACACCCAGTCGCAGTGGACCCACTTCCACAGTGATCGACCCTCCGAGTCGTTGGTCAGAACCACCAGCCCGTCACCGGTGGACGGACGACTCCAGAAGGCGGCGGCCCAGCCCGTGTTCTGACCTGCATGCCCGGCGAGCCAGTCCCCCTCACCGAGCGGCCAGAGATCGAAGCCGAGGCCGTAGCGCAAGCCGTACCTCTGCTCGCTGTGTGTCGCGGGCGCCCGCATCGCCTCCAGGCTCGTGCGGCTCACCGGGGTCGACGCTCCGAGAGTGGCGGCGAGGAGGTGCGCCAGATCACGAACGCTGCTGTTGAGCGATGCCGCCGCTTGGCCCACGTAGCGGTAACGCGGTACCTCGACACCTTCGTCGTAGGGCGTTGCGGCATCAGCGAGGAGCGCTGCGGGCCAGCGGTACGAGGTGCTCGTCAGCCCCAACGGGGCGAACAACTCCGTCGCCATGTAGTCGGCAAACGGGCCAACCCGCTCTTCGAGGAGAAGCTGCAGGAGCATGTAGCCACCACCCGAGTAGGAGAAGGCGTCTCCGGGTGCACCGATCAGCTCGACCTGAGAAGCCACCTCGGAAGCGAGCCCGGGGAGTGGGCCGAGCGGATCTAGTTCGGGCACGGCGGACAACGAGAGCCCCGCAGTGTGACTGAGCAGCATCCGTGGCGTGATCTCGTCGCCACCTGGAGGCGCGCTCCATCGGCTCGACTGCTCACTCACGGCTCGATCCAGCGTCAACCGACCCTCCTCGACCAACCGCATGATTCCCATCGCGGCCACCGGCTTGGAGATCGAACCGACGTTGAAGACCGTGGAAGACCGAACCGGAAGACCGCGTTCACGATCCGCAGCTCCAAACCCTCCCAACCAGGTCACCCGACCTCTCTCGACCAGACCCACCGCAGTGCCAGCAACACCGGTGCTCTCCAGAAGGGGCGGTATCAATCGCTCGACATGCTCGGCAAACGAGGGGGCGGGGGCCGGCTCCACCGGCTCTGAGGCTTCGGCGCCTAGGAGCAGGGTCGCAAGGCTCAGCGTGACGACGAGTGTGTGCATCGGGTCTGTCCTCCGGTACAGGGGTCCCGACCATCGAGCCCCTACACCCGAGAACGGCTGTGCAGCCCCGTTATTGTGTCGATCGACGGAGGGCGATCGAGCTGTTGTCGGTCCGGAAACGGAAGGGCGAACCTCCCCCTCCGATCGCGCCTGCGCGAACTCGCTTCAGCCGTCCTCCGACGCGGCGGTGAACCTCTTCGGTCGGTCTGCCGTCGTCGAGGAGTTCGAAATCCGACTCCAGTTCGCCGTTGTCGGTCTCGAGGTAGACGTCGGCGCGCAGGGAGGCCGGGAACTCGACGTCGATCGTCCCGTTGCTGGTCATGAACGACATGGGACGCTCGGGCTCAACCCAGGAGAAGGTTGCGAAGATTGGTCCGTTCGAAGTCGCAACGGTCGCCGAGCCCCCTACGTCTCGCAGCTCGACGCCGGAGTTCGAGTTCGCGACCTCGATCTCGCCCTGAACGCCGGAGATGAGAACCGGACCACCGTTGTCTGCACGAACTGTCAGGTCGATTCGATCGGGCACGGTCACCACCAGCCGAACGCCCGGGTCGTGGACACCTTCGAGCCGAACGACGACGCGATCTGTCGAGGTCTCCACTTCGAGCAGCGGGCGCGGCGCCTCGTAGTCGTCTGGCAGCTCCAGATGCGCGTCGACGCGGCGCCCCCCGACACCGGTGACCTCCACGCTGCTCGGCCCGCCTTCGATGACCAGCGACGGCCGCTCGACACCCTCGACAAACTCGGCTCCCACGGACGCTCCGCCTGCGGTCGCGAAGAGAGCCAGGGCGAGCCAGGCACCTATAGCTCTCATACGTCGCTCCCCATCTCCGCCAGGGCCCACTCGGAGAGCTTCCGCAGTCGTTCGCTCGCAGCCGTTCGGACGAGGCGATCCAACGCCGGCGACAGCTCGTGCAGCCGACGCTCGGCGGCAAGCTCCACCAGCTCAGCCGCCACGATCTCCGACTCCTGCCGGGGAAGGAGCTCCGCCAGCTGCGCAACGACCGGGTCGAGCGACTGAAGAGTCCGGAGCACATCGACCACCGCGAGCCGTACGTTGGGTGAAGGATCCGACTCGAGTGCGCGGAGAAGCGCCGACCACGCCTCCTGCGGAAGGCTCGGCCGGCCGACCAGGTTGTCGAGCGCCGCCAAGCGCTCAGAGCTCGAGGCCGGCCGCAGTTGCGACACGAGCACGTGGGTTTCGAGCGCAACCAGGCGACTCTCCAAACTCGAATCCACCGCGTCCTTCGTGAAGCCGGCCTTTCCACTCCAGACCCCGAGCACGAAGAGAAGCAAACCTGCCGCGAGTTGCTGCCAGACCCGCCGCTCCCGCCTCGCCGCGGGCCTGACCTCCGACCGGGTGGCTCGAGTCAGCATCCGCCGCCAGTCGGCGTCGGAGATGTCACCGGTCGGCAACGTCGCATAGCCCTCGACGGCTTTCGCACTGAGGTGCGAGAGCTCGCGGCAGCTCTCACACGAGCGAAGATGGGCCTCTAGCTCTTCGATACCCAGGGCGTCCAGTTCGCCGCTCGAGAGCAGCAGCAGGTCGTCCTCGAAGCGTCGGCAGTGGCGGTCACGAGCCTCATTCATGATGATCCCTCACAGTTCGTCTCAGCTTCTTCATGGCGTAGTGCATGTGCCCCAGCACCGTACTCAGAGGCTCGCCTCGGAGTTCAGCGATCTCGCGAAACTTGAGATCTCCGTCGAGTCGCAACAGGAACACGTCGCGCTGACGCTCGGGGAGCTCGGCTACCGTGCTGCTCAGACGCTCGGCCAGTTCGTTGGCGAGGAGTCTCGCGCTGGGGTCCTCGCGAGCTTCGGGCTCGACTTCGGGCGCCGAGACGAGTGTCGGGCGGGCATCGCGACGCCGCACCCGGTCGACCACAACGCTGCGGGCGATCGTGAAGAGCCACGCGACCAGCCGCCCACGTGACCGGTAGTCTGCCAGCGCCTTCCAAGCTCTGAGCAGGGTCTCCTGCAACAGATCCTCGGCCAATGCCGGATCGCCAGACGCTCGAACAAGGTAGCCCAACAGGCGGCGACGATGCGGCCGCAGCAGGTGCTCGAACGCGCCTCCGTCGCCAGAGCCGCATCGGGCGACCAGTTCCTCCTCCTGCCGTTCCGTGATCTCCATCGCTGCGATCCAACCCTCTGCACCTAAAAGAAACGCATCTTCGTGCCGATTATCCTGGTTGTTCCAAATCGACTCGGCGAGGGGGCGCAACTCGGGGAGCAGGCGCTCGCGGGAGCGCGCCTACGCGCTGAAGTCGAGTACTGGCGCGAGCAGGCCCGACGAATCCCGGGCGCGCTTGGGTATCATCGGCTCGATCGACCTCAGATCGCATTCAACCGGCGCGCCCCTGAGAGCGGGCGTCGCGTACGAACGGACTCCGAAGTCATGGCTGAAGACAAGGGAATCATCAGAGACGCTTCGCACCTGCTCGAACAGGTCGAGAAGGAGGTCCACAAGGGCATCGTGGGCCAGGAGGAGCTGGTCCGGGGGCTGCTGATCGGCGTCGCCGCAAACGGCCACCTTCTGATCGAGGGCGTACCCGGCCTCGCCAAGACGCGAGCCGTCAACCTGCTGGCGCGCTCCTGTCGGATGGAGTTCAAGCGCATTCAGTTCACGCCCGATCTGCTCCCGGCCGACGTCATCGGCACGCGGATCTTCAATCAGTCGAACGGTAGCTTCGAAACCTCGCGCGGCCCGATCTTTGCGAACTTCGTGCTCGCGGACGAGATCAACCGAGCGCCGGCGAAGGTGCAGTCCGCCCTCCTCGAGACGATGCAGGAGCGACAGGTCACGATCGGCAAGGAGACGATCAAACTCCAGCCTCCGTTCCTGGTCTTCGCCACCCAGAATCCGATCGAGCAGGAGGGTACCTACCCGTTGCCGGAAGCCCAGCTCGACCGCTTCCTGCTCAAACTCGTCGTCACGTACCCGAAGGCCGACGAAGAGCAGGCGATCGTTTCGATGGTGATCGACGAAGAGCGCCTGCCGGCGGTGCAAGAGCTCCTCGACCCGGCGAAGGTGCAGGACATCCAGAGCGCGGCACGCTCGGTCTACATCGACGAGAAGTTGATCGGATACGCCACACGGCTCGTCCAGGCGACCCGCACCCCCGACGAGTTCCGCCTCGAGCTCGGTGAGTACATCGACTTCGGCGCCTCGCCGAGAGCTTCGATCTCGCTGGCGCAGGCGGGACGAGCGATGGCGCTCCTCGACGGTCGCGACGCGGTGACACCGGACGACGTCAAGGCGGTGACCCACGCGGTGCTGCGCCACCGCATCATTCCGACCTACTACGCCCAGGCAGAGGGAATCTCCACCGACAAGATGATCGACGAGATTCTCGCGACCGTGAAGGTCCCCTAGGAGCGGTTCGAGCTCCGCCGCCAGATGAGCCGCGTCACCCCTCGCCGCGACCCACGGATTCACCAGCTCCTGCGTAGCGTTCGCCTGCTCGAGCTGACCGCTCGAGACAACGCCGCAAGCCTGCTCGCCGGCGACTTCGAGACCTCGATCCGAGGCTCCGGGCTCGTCTTTCACGAGTCGCGTAAATACGTGCCGGGCGAGCCGGTGCGATCGATCGATTGGAACGTCACGGCACGCCTGGGAGAACCGTACGTCAAGGTGAATCTCGAGGAGCGACAGCGAGACGTCGTCATCGCCCTGGACGTCAGCCCGTCGATGCACACAGGCTTCCAGGAGCGGACGAAGCTCGAATACGCCGTCGAGATGGCGGCCACACTGGCGGCGACGGCGATTCAGGGCGGCGACCGACTCGGCTACGTGCTCTTCGCCGACCAAGCCCTCGCCAGCGATCGCCCGCGTGGCGGCGGCCGGCAGCTCTTCCGCTTCCTCCGTTCCATGCTCACGCACACGAGCCGCTGGGAGCGCCCGGTCGAGGAGTCCGACCCGCGCAGCGCGGTGCACGAGCTCCAGCGCTCACGAAGCGGTCGTTACATCGTCTTCCTGATCTCCGACTTTCTCGACCACGACATCCCCGAGGATCTGAAGTACCTCCGCCCCCAGCACGACGTGTCGCTGCTACACGTCTACGACCCGGCAGAGTTCGAGCTCGATCGCTCGGTGGTCTTTGGCGCCTACTCTCCGGAGAGCGACGACACGCGGCGCTGGATCTCTCCGGGAGCCACCGGCTCGCTCGAACAGATGCAGGCGTTCCTGCGCAGCGAAGCCGGCCGGTACCGGCTGGCGCTCTCGTCGTTTGCCACGGACAGCTCGGTTCCGGACTCCCTGAGCGAGCTCTTCCACCTCAAACGGAGACTGTTGGTCCGGTGAACCCGCTCCCCTCTGGCCTCGCCGATCCGCTTCACCTCGACTTCCCCGTACCGTGGAAGCTGATCGCCATCGCGGCGGCGATCTTCTTCGCAGTGATCGCTCTGGTGCTCATTCGCTCGTGGCTGCGATCGAGGCGGCAGGCGCCGACGAAGTCACTTCCCGCACCAGTACCCTCAGCGGCCTTCGACGTCTTCGGCGCCATCGAGGAGATTCGAGAGCGCTACGTCGAAACCGGGTCGTTCCGCCTCGCCTGTCACGAACTGTCCACGTTGCTGCGGCGACACTTCGAACGCTCCAGCGGACACCGCTACTCTGTTCTGACCGCCGGCGAGATGCGGAAACGAGTCGGTGAGGGCTCGATCTCGCGCTTCTTCGGCCTCCTTGCGCAGCTCCAGTTTGGCCGCGGCAAGCCGAGTCGTGACGACCTCGATGGTGCGTGTGATCTCGCGGTCGACGTCGTGAAGGGGAATCGCTAGGTGCTCGAGGGCCTCACCTTCAGCCGCCCGTGGCTGCTCTTCGCTCTCGCCGTCGTTCCGATCTACGGTTGGCTTCGCTTCCGCTCCGAGCGCGGGGTCGGCGTCGCCTACTCACCGCTTCAGTACGGCCGCAAGTCGACCCGCGGCCGATGGGCGTCTCGACTCCTCGTCCCACTCGAACTTCTCGTTCTCACTCTGGCCATCACCGGCCTCGCCGGGCCCTATCGCCGAACCGAACTGGAGCTGATCGAAGACGAGGGGATCGACGTGGCGCTGGTGCTCGACGTCTCCCTCAGCATGCTCGCCGAAGACTTCGAGCCAAATCGGCTCGATGCGCTGCGACGCATCGCCCGGGAGTTCGTCCAGCAGAGCGGCAGCAACCGAGTCGGCGTCGTCATCTTCGCCAAGGACAGCTACATCCAGACGCCGCTCACGACCGATCACGCGATCCTCCTGCCACTGCTCGACTCGGTCACGGTCCACACCCTCGACCAGGCCAAGAGCGGCGGCACCGCGATCGGCGACGCCCTGCTCGCCACCGCCGAGCTCCTGAAGCGCTCCCGCATCGAGGGGCGGGATCAGGCGCTCATCCTGATCACCGACGGGGAGAGCAATGACGGCTTCGACCCGGAGCTCGCGGCTCGCTACGTGCGCGAGTTGGGGATTCGCCTCTATGCGATCGGCATCGGCGGTGACGAGCCGATGGAGGTCGACTTCCAGGGCGAGCGTCTCGACTACCTCGCCGTGCTCGACGACGCGCAGCTTCAGGCAATTGCCCAGCTCGCGGACGGCGTCTACTACCGCGCCGACGAGGTCGACGTACTCGAAGAGGTCTTCGTAGGGCTCTCGAGACTCGAAAGCACCCCCCTCGAGGTACGCCTCGTGGACATCCGGCGCTATCTCTCTGACCTCGTCGCTCTCCTGCTCCTGCCGCTCTTTGCGACCTGTCTCTACTTGGGGGGCGTCCGCCTGCGGCGGCCGCTGCGCTAGGTCATGCGCTTCCACGCACCGCTCCTGCTCTGGATGACCCTCCCCTGGCTGCTTGCCTGCCTGGTCTTTGCACGCACCCAGCAGCGCGCCCTCGGATGGGTGATCGCGAACATCTCCGAGCGGTTCCGAAGCCGGTTCTCGGTACACACGCCAGCGAGCCTCGGATGGCATCTCACTCTTCTGGCCGCGATGGGCCTGCTCCTGATCGTCGCCGCCGCGCGACCCTATCGACCGGGCGAAGCCGAGATCGAAGCGGAGCGCTCCCGCGTCGTGCTGATCTTCGACGCCTCGGCCAGCATGTATGCCACCGACGCTGGTGAGGGCGAGACGCCCAAGAATCGATTCGAACTGGCCCGCGAGGCGGCGGCTCTGTTGATCGAGTCGCTCCCCGACACCTCGTTTGCCCTGGTGAGTTTCAGCGGCTCGGCGGCGATCCACACGCCGATGAGCGGCGATCGCGGTTTTCTCGCCGACGCCCTTCGCGGCCTCGAAATCCACGGCCAGTACCAGACGACCGGCAGTTCGTTCACACGCGCGCTCGACACCATCCTCGACTTTCAGGACCCGACTCGGCCGAACCTTCAGGCGGTCTTCTTCAGCGACGGCGAGCAGCCGGTCGAGGAGGACGTCGACGAGGCGCTCGCCGCCCTCGCCGGCCAGGGTGTCGCCATCCACACGCTCGGCATCGGCACGACCGAGGGCCAGAACCGCGTGATCTACGACTTCCGCGACATCGTCGCCAAGAAGGAGGAGCCGGCGGTCCTCCTGAGGTACACGACCCGACGAATCGACGAACTCCTCGAACAGATCGCAAAGACCACAGGCGGCCACTTCGAGGTGCTCGACTCCGGCTCGGTCGTGCGGGTTGCCGAGGCGATCTCGGATCACGATGCGCCGGCGGCACGCATCGAGAGCCGGGGCACGGGCACCGATCTCGGCGTGTACTGTCTGCTCGGCTTCCTTCTGGCTTGGATGGCAGACGGCCTGTTGATCGGACGCAAGCCGCGCCACACGCCGATCCGATTTGAGGTGGGTCGACTCGGAGGCCGGGGCCGGCGCTCGCGCCGCGCCGCCTCCTGGCTGCTCGTCTCTGGCGCGTCGATGCTCCTCTCCGCCTGCGCCGACTCACCGCGTGCGCGCGCCTACCGGGAGAACGAGCAGGGCATCGCTCTCGACGCCCTCTCTCGCTTCGACGAAGCGCGCGTGCACTACAAACGCGCGATCAGCTACGGCGTCCGGCCGGAGGTCCCGACATACAACCTCGCCCGCTCCGTCCACCGAGAGGGCGACGTCTCCGCCGCTCACGAGCTGTACCAGGAGGCGCTCAAGCTCGACCCGCGCCTGCCCGAGGCGTTCTACAACGACGGCGTCGCGCTCTGGCAGTGGGGCGAGGCGCAGCGGGATCCCAAGGGCTGCGAGCTCGAGCGAACCCGCGAGCTCTGGTCGAGAGCCCTTCAACGCTTCGCCCGCGCCGTCGGTCTCACAAAGACAACGCAGACGACCGGCCGCATGGCCCGCAACAACCACGCGCATCTCGAGAGTGCCCTCGAGAAGATCGAGGAGCTGATCGAGAATCCACCTCCCGAATGCCCCGGGGGGGGTGGCGGAGGCGGCTCCAACCAGAACTCCGGCGGCGGAGGCGGCAGCGGGGGTGAGGACGAGAACCAGCAGAGTCAGGGCGGCGGCGGAGGCGGCGGCGAGGACGAAGAAGACCAGGATCAGGGCGGCGAGGGAGGCGGCCAGAACGAAGACCCCGAGAATCAAGGGGGCGGCGGTGGCAGTGGCCAGCCGGAGAACGAGGGCGACGATCCCCAGGGAGGCGGCGGCTCTGGTGAGGATCAAGAGAACCAAGGCGGCGGCGGAACCGGCCAGCCCGAGGGTGAGGGCGACAGCCCGGCAGGCGGTGGCGGCGCCGGGGACGATCAGGAGGACCAGGGCGGGGGCGGAGGCGGCCAGCCCGAGGGTGAGGGTGACAACCCGGCGGGTGGCGGCGGACCTGGAGACGATCAAGAGAACCAGGGTGGAGGCGGAGGCTCCGGCGACGACCGCGAAGACCAGGGCGGCGGCGGCTCAGGGGACAGCCGCGAAGGCCACGGAGGTGGCGGAGGAGGAGGCTCGCCGCCCCCACTCAGCCCCGGCGAGCTCGAGCAGATTCGAGCCGCGCTCGATCGCATCGGGCAGCAGGGTTTCGAGCCGGGCAAGTTCCATCGGCGCACCTTGCCGGAGCAGTTCGGTGAAGAGCACTGGGGCAATCCCGACCGCGTGATCTGGTGGTAGGCCACTTCTTAAGCCTCTGCTCGTCCGGCTTTTAGGCCCCTTTTAGCTCCTTTTGAGGACGCGGGCGCCTCACCTCAGTAGGTTGAGGCAGACGCTCGACAAGCACTGGGGGCTAGCCATGAACCGGAGAAGAGATCCCGAGAAGGTCACCATTACCAGCACCACAACCGCTCTTGCCTTCGCGGTCTCGCTCGCGTTGGGTCTCACCACGTCGTCCGAAGCGGACATTTTCCCCTTCCGCGAAGGACAGCTCGGGGCTCCTCCCCCGAGCGACGCGGACCTGGTCGCAACCGCAGTCGTCTTACGAGAGTCCGCCGACGCCTTCGCCACCGCGATGGACATCGTGGATACGGACGTCCTCATCCCAGAGAGCTTCTTCACCCTCAACGGACTCCACGGCCAAGACTCTCGGACGGACATCGACAGCTTCGCCTTCTCGGCTGACTTCGTCGACAAGAGTTCTCCCGCAGGCGCTCCCTGGATCGCTCCCGCAGGGGACATCGGCGCCATCTTCTCCTTCGCGATTGATGGGACCGACCCTCAGACCCAGGGGATCGTCGTGGCGATCGTGCCCGACGACATGGGCGAGGTGGGCATCACGATCCTGGACAACATCCCGACCTTCTTCTTGCCGGACCCGAGCATCAACAGGACAAGCGTAGTCGCCGACAACCAGGGCAGGGTCACCGTGGCCTACACCGAGCTACCGATCGGCCTGCCGCCGGTCGTGAAGGGGCAACGGTACAACGCTTCGGGCAACCCGCTCGGAAGTCCGTTCTCGATCACGAACGACGCCCACGGTGACGTCGACATCGCCCTTCTCGACCCGGCGGGGAACCGACTGATCGTCGCCACCACGGACTTCAGCGACGGTCGCATCAAGGGCAACATCGTCGACACCACCGGCCCGACACCTACCGTCCTTCCCGAATTCAACATCAGCGGCACCCCCGCCCTGGTCCACGTTCGACCGCAGGTAGCTGTCAACCCAGCCTCCGGGCTCGCACTCGTCGTCTGGGAAGACCTGACCGGCCTCTCGGGCAACCCCTCAGATATCCGGGCGCGCCGTTTCGACGCCGACGGGAACCCCTTCGGCGATCCATTTACCGTCAACACGGTGACCGACGACGCCCAAGGCCAGCCGGCTGTCGCGATCGGCCCCAACGGAGAGGAAGCCATCGTCTGGACCGGTGACCCCGAGGCCAACGGCGACGGGCTCGACATCTTCACCCAGGTCTACGACGCGACCGGCCAACCGATCGGCGGACAACTCCGAGTCAATTCCGACGTCAACGGGGAGCAGAGCCGGCCGAGCGTCAGCTTCCTCGCCACCCCCGACACGATCGGTCAGCCCCAGTTCATCGTCACGTGGAAAGACGTGGAAGGGGGTGGAAGCAACGCACCGAACGGCACCGGCAACAGTTACAAGTGTTTCTCGATCGGCGACGAAGACCCGGCGGCGATCTTCGCCGACGGCTTCGAGGACGGAGACACCACGTCCTGGAGCGACACCATTTCGAACTGATGAGGACGACCATGCGAACTCTCGACAGATCTCTCTCGCCAGCACTGATCGCCGTCCTCGCTGCTCTTCTTTGGCTTCCAGTTGCTGTCCGCGCCGGCAGTGTGACCGCCACCGCGGACGCCGCCTTCTCAGGAAGCTTCGGTCTCGAGGTGGAGCCCGGCTCGACCTGTTTCTTCGAAGAGCGCGAAGACCTCGACGGGCAGAGCGTGCTCACCGACGTCGACGCCTGCTCGTTCATTACGGCTGTCGACACGACAATCGACGCCGCCGGCGTCGACTTTCTCGCGGGAATCTCGATCAGTTTCGGTAACGGCTTCTCCGTTTCCAGTGGCGCTTCTTTCACCGCAACTCTCGACAGTTCCCTCCCCCGGCTCGCCTACGTGCAGGATCGAACGCCCAACTCGGAGAGCACCTACAAGGCGTCCTTCCGACTCCGCCTCGATGAGTTGGACCTCTTGCTGAGCCCGACGCTGACCCATCTGACCGGGCTCTCCGACGACGGCACCGTCCACTTCGAGGTCCGCCTCAAGCACGTGCTCCTCCCCGCGCCCGGCGAAGATCGGCTTGTCCTGTCGGCGCGCGAAGACAACGGTACGGTCCTCGACACGACCGGTGCCGAGGTCATGCTTCCCGCGGGCTACAACCTGATCGCGATCGACTGGCGAGCCGGCGACGGAACCGGTCGGCTCGTCGTCTCTCTGAACGGCGTCCCGTTTGGTGGCCTCACCGACCTCGACAACGACGAGGCTCGCATCGACACCATTCGCTGGGGAGTGACCGACGGTGATGTCCAACTCACCGGCGGCTTCCTCGAGATCGACGACTTCGTGTCGACCCGCTGACCTGGCCGGCGTCCACTCACCTCCTGCCACCAGGAAGCTGCGGAGTGGAGAGATGGGTGACCCGGGACCTCGGCTAGAGGCCCGCGGCAGCCACGGCCTCGAGCTCCGCCTCGAACTCCAGCGCAGCCGCGAGCCGGTCGAGGTCCGCCGCGGGCTGATCGCTTCGTACGGTCAGCGTCCAGAGCTCCGAGGCGCGTGTCCAGGCGAGGGTGGCGCGTCCGGAATCGTCCGCCCGCCAAGCACGAGATGACGGCCCGCCCACCTCACGAATCGCTGCACCCGGCAGGCTTCGTCGAATCGCTTCGGTCGCCGCCTCTTGGTCGCCGAGCCAGTAGTAGCGATCTCGCACCGAGAGCTCGGCGCGCTCCCCGTCCGGACCTCCGAGGCGCACGAGCGCCGTCTCCGGCCAGGTGATCTCGAGCTCCGCGAACTCGAAGTCGGCCGGCTTGCGCCACACGAGGCCGAGCGCCCGATTTACATAGAGATCACCGTCGATCTCGAAGGCCGACTGCTCTGCACCAAAGCGCTCCACGACACCGTCGCGGCGTCCGACCTCGAGCACCGCGAGGTCGATTTGCCCGAAGAGCTGGACTCCCGGGCCGAGGTTGAGCGCCCCGACCCCCTCTTCGAGAGACGTCCACTGGAAGGCGAAGCGAGCCGCGTCCGCCGGACCGTCCGAGACGATGGCGCCGTCGAGCGGCACCCACTCCTTCCCGACCAGAATTTCGGTCCAGGCGTGGCCGCCGTAGATGCCTCCTGCATAGACGTAGCCCATGACAAAACGTGCGGGGATGCCGAGCGCTCGGGTGAGCGTCGTGAGGAGCACGGCGTACTCCGTGCACGTGCCCCGTCGATTCGCGAGCACTTCGTTCGAGGGCGCCATCACCACCCCCATGTCGAAGCGCATGTTCTCCGCCACCCAGCGCTCGAGAGCCAGACCCGCCTCCAGAGCGTCACCTTCGCCACCGGCGATTTCGACGGCCAGCGCACGCAGCTCCGGGTCATCCGACTGCAGATACGCATTGGGTGCCAGGTAGGGGCGCAGCTCCTCCGTCGGCTCGACCGGGTAGCGAGTCGCGTCAACCGCCGCAGGGCGCCGCACCTCGAGAACCAAGCGGTCGGGTGTGCTCTCGACGACGCGCTGGTGAGCCGAGTCCATCGCCGGCCAGCCGAGGTCCGGGTTTCGATGGCGGAGCTCGAGAACCACCCGCGCGGCCGTGCGCGGCTCGCGGACCCGTACCTGGGTGGGAACGAGCGTCGAAGCGAAGCTCTCTTCCGGAAGCTCGCCGCCACCCATTGCGAGCCGCGCGGCCGCTTCATCGGAGCCCACTACCTCCATCAGACCAAAAGGCCCGACGACCGCGGACCGAAGGAGCCGCCCGTCACGATCGATCCAAAGGGAGGTCTCGAGCGGTGTCGCCTCCAGCCGCTCGATGACCTTGCGCACGGCGATCGCCTCCCCTTCGCGGGTGAGCGACTCGTGCGCCACCAGTTCCAGAGAGACCTTGGAGACGCTGCCAAGCTCGGCGCGGAAGGTCCGATAGCTCACCTGGTCGCCGATCGCCTGCAGCTGCCGCGAGAGCTTGACGGCCCCCGTCGGCCCGAGCAGCTTGCCCTCGTATTCGATCTCGCGCTCGAAGCTGCCGTCGCCGGCGCGATCGACGATGCGGATGCGCCCCGGCTCGACGACCGCTCGCAGACTCGTCGCCTGGGTCGACATTCGCAACTCCTGCTCGACTTCGAGAAGCCCGCCGGACGAATCCTCGCGCACCGCAACCGTCGTCCCCATTTTCACCGAGGTACCCAATCGGTTGAGCACGATGTCCATCGTCTGGCTCGACACGAGGGTCTCTCCCTCGACCGAACTCGACTCGCTGGCGGCTCCGACCGGTGTGCCGGCAATCTTCACTACGTACCAGTCCGCCTCGCCCGCCACCGTCTCGCAGCGCGCCTCGCGACTGCCCGCGACCCACAGCATCATGAGCCAGAGCACCACGAATCCCAGTAGTTCCTTGAGTCTCTTCATCTCTCCTCCGATTGTGTCTGATGACGCCATTGGGCCGTCACAACTGGGGAGTCTCGGCCCGCATGGAAACCTTACGCTCGCAAGATCGATCCGGCGGTCCTGTAAGGTTTCCGCGTGCGGCAGAGACTGACGCGGGTAGATGCAACCTTCCGGCCCGAGCGTCGAGCCCGTCGCGTCACGCGCACCCTGGCGATCTCATTCCGATCCGATGCTCGCCGCCGAGCGTGAGCGTGAACGGGCCTTCGAAGCCCTCCTGAGCGAGCACGGCGGAGCGCTGCGCCGGGTGGCCGCGAGTTACGAAGCGGATCCGGGCCTGCGAGAGGATCTCTACCAGGACATCTGTCTCGCCGTCTGGCGCGCCCTGCCCAGCTTTCGCGGCGACGCCTCGGCGCGGACGTTTGTCTTCCGCATCGCGCACAACCGGGGCCTCACGCACGGCTGGCGTGAGGGGCGTGCACCGGGGCGGCTCGATGAACCGGAGAATCTTCCCGACGATCGCCGGTCGCCCGAGGACGAGGTGGATCAGACCCGACGCCGGGAGCGGCTGCTGAACGCGGTACGCCAGCTTCCCGTAGCCGCACGCCAGGTTCTCACGTTGCGGCTCGAGGGCCTCACCTACAAGGAGATCGCCGAAGTGACCGGACTGACCGAGAACAACGCCATGGTGCGCGCGAGTCGCGCTCGCAAAGCCCTCGCGCGCCTACTGGAGGAGAGACGATGAGCGCACAGATCGATGAGATGGAGCGCTGGAGCGCCGATTGGCGTTCGACGGCGCCGGAGCCGGCCCGCCCGCTGACGTCCGTGCGCGCCAGGTTCCGTCGCTACGTCGCCCTGGCCGTCGCCAACTGGATGATCGGCCTATTCATGGTCGTCGTCACCACGGCGCTCGCCTGGGGCAGCGGTCGACCGGAACTGACCGCCGCGGCGATCGCCACCTGGGTATTCGCCCTCTTGGCGACTCTGGCCGACCTCGTCTACCGGCGAGGGACCTGGCGCTCGACCAGTCGCACGGTTCTCGAGTTTCTCGATCTGGCCCATCGGCGTCTGGAGGCCCAGCTGCGCGGCGTCCGGTTCGGCTTCAACCTACTGGCGCTACAGACGATCTTCTTCAGCGTCTGGATCCCCTGGGTGCTACGCGCCGACCCGAGCTCCGGCCTCTGGGACTACCTACGGGCCTTCGGCTTCCTCGCTGCGATGGTGACGATCTTCGCCTTCGGGCTCGCGTCCCTGCGAAAGAACCGCCGCCGCCAGCTCGACCAGGTGGGCGACCTGCGCGCCGAGCTTCGGGCCAACTCGGTGTCCGACGAGTCAGATGCCTGAGCGAATGTGCATGACGTCGCCGTCCTGGGTGAGGTACTCCTTCCCCTCCAACCGCAAGAGCGCCTGATCTTTGCAGGCGGCGAGACTTCCCAGGCGCACGAGGTCGTCCCAGCGCACGACCTCGGCCCGAATGAAGCCCTTCTCGAGATCCGAGTGAATCGCACCGGCGGCCGCCTTCGCGGCGGTCCCCTGCCGGATCGTCCAGGCGCGCACCTCATCCTCTCCGACGGTGAAGAAAGACGCCAACCCGAGCAGCTCATAGCTCGCTCGAATGATGCGATCGAGGCTCGGATCCGCGAGGCCCAGGTCTTCGAGGAACTCGGCCTGTTCCTCGTCTCCGAGCGCACTCACCTCGGCCTCGATCGGCGCGCTGACGACGATCGCCGCCACCCCCGAACCGTCTCCAAGCGTCACCGGCGCCGGGGCGGTCAGACTCGCCTCGTCGACGTTGACGGCGATCAGCATCGGCTTGGCCGAGAGGAGCTGGAAGCCGCGTAGGCGCTTCTCGTCCTCAGGCGCCAACTCGACGCGGCGCAACGGCGTCTCGCTGTCGAGGGCCGGCAGGATGGTCGCCTCGAGGAGCTCCTGCTCGCGCTGCTCGTCGGGGGTGAGTCCCCGCTTGCGCGACTTCTCGAGCCGTTCGAGACGCCGGCTGACCAGTTCGTAGTCGGCAAGAATCAGCTCGAGATCGAGATTCTCGACGTCGCGCTGCGCGTCGACGCTGCCGTCGGGGTGGAGCAGCTCGTCGTCGTCGAAGGCTCGCACGACGTGGATCAGGGCGTCGACCTCCCGTAGCGCCGGTAGGTCGAGACTCTCCGCGCCCTCTCCCTTCTTGACGCCGGGGATATCGACATACGTGACCGCCGCAGGAATGAACTTGCGCGGTTGGAACAGATCTCGAAGCTTCACCAGCCGCGCATCGGGCACTTCGGCGACGCCGACATGAGTCTTCTTCGAGGTTGCGTACTTGTCCGTCTGCTGACTCGACCGGGTCAGCAGATTGAACAGCGTCGTCTTGCCAGCCTTGGCGAAGCCTAGAATGCCCACTTGCATGGCCACAGGGTATGCATTTCGGCGCCGGATGAAAACGCCTAGTCTCGGCCGGAACTCTTTGGCTCCCGTACGTATCTACTCAGAGAGACCTCCAAACCGACTAGGAGCCGCCTATGCCCAGGATCGCCTTCATCGTCTCGATCGCCGCCCTTCTCGGCAGCGCCCTCGCGATCGCTCACCTCGACCACAACTCCTGGCCCCAGTGGGGCGGTCACGAAGGAAACTTCCAGGCGCATCCGGTAGAGCTCAGTGACAAGTGGGGAGACGACGGTCCGCCGGTCGTCTGGCGGCGGGAGCTCGGCGACGGCAACTCGGCCATTTCGGTCAAGGGACGGCGCCTCTTCACCATGTACCGACGAGGCGAAGAGGAGGTCGCAGTGGCTCTCCACCGGGCGACGGGCGAGACCCTTTGGGAGCAGGCGTGGCGCGCAGAGCCTTGGAAGAACTTCCTCAAAGACTACGGCCTCGGGCCCCACGTCACGCCGCTGGTGACGGGCGACCGGGTCTTCACGGTCGGCATCAGCGGCAAGCTCGTCGCACTCGAAGCGAACACCGGCGACATCCTCTGGGCGTACAATCTCTGGCAGGGTTACACGCTCGACCCGGACGCCGGCGGCCCTCAACAGCTCGGCTACTCCGCGAGCCCAGTTCTCCACCGCCACATGGTGATCGCCGTGGGCGGCGCTTCGAGCCGTGCGGTCGTCGCTCTCGACATCGACTCGGGGAAGCCGATCTGGACGGCCCAAGGCTTCGAGCCGAGCTTCGCCTCTCCCACGCTGATCACAGTCGGCGACCAGCTCCAGTTGGTGGTCTTCGCCTCTGACCGCGTGGTGGGTCTCGACCCCGAGACGGGCAAACAACTTTGGGAGTTCGAGCACCGCACCCCGTACAACGTGAACGCGTCGACGCCGTTGTGGGACGGCGAGGATCTGCTCTTCATCTCCTCGGCCTACGATGCGGGAAGTCGAGCGCTCCGCATCCGCCAGGTGGAGGGGAAGACACAAGTCGAGGAGGCCTGGTCGAGCCGCAAGATCGAAGTGCATCACCAGACGAGCGTGCTGATCGACGGACGCATCTACGCCTCGAGCGGTGACTTCGGGCCGGCCTTTCTCACCGCCATCAACCCTGCGGACGGCTCGCTTCTCTTCCGTGATCGCGGCTTCGCCAAGGCGAACCTCCTCGCGGTCGGCCACCTCCTGCTGATCCTCGACGAAGACGGCAACCTGGCTCTCGGTGCGGCCGGCGCCGAGGGCATCGACATCCGCGCCCGAACGCAGCTGTTCAAGAGCCGTGCCTGGACCGTGCCAACCCTCGTCGGCACAACCCTCTACGCACGCGACCGCCACGAGATCGTGGCGGTCGAGCTCGCGCCGCCGGGCTAACGGAGCAGGTCTCGCGCGACCAGGAAGCCGTGCATGAGCGACCAGAGGTGCTCCAGCCGATCGATCAGCCGGTGGTCGCCGTCGGTAAACAGGTGCAGCTCGACACAGCGCTCTCGGCAGGTGGTCGAGAAGTCCACCACTTCACGCCACGAGACCCGGTCGTCTCGTTGGCCCTGAACGATCAGGCTCGGAGTCCTCAGCGCTCGAGCCAGCGCTTCGTTGGAATGGCGGCGTAGATCCTCGACGAAGCCCCATCCGAGCTGCCACGAGCCGAGTTCGTTGGCGACCTCGAAGACGCCCTCGCGCTGCCAACGGTCGAGTCCTTCCGCCCCGGCCCAGGCTCGGAACGCCCCCTCGAGCCCTACCGCCGGCGCGATGTAGAGCCCGGCGGCTACCGGGTCATCGGAGGTCGCCGCGTGCCAAAGACCGGCGAGGCCGCCCATCGAAGAACCGAGGATCACCACGTTGTGCTCGCCGGCCTCCCGCATGGCGTCGCGGACCCGGTCGATATCACTGAGCATGCGCGTCAGGCTCAACTCGCGCATGCCGCCGCCGGACTCACCGTGCCCCTGGAAGTCGAACGACCAGAAGCTCAGTCCGGCATCCACCGCTCGGGCGCGAAAGAAGTCCGCCTTTTCGCCGCCCTGGCAGGAGCCGAAGCCGTGAAGATAGAGCAGGCTCGCTGTCGGCTCGAAGTCGTCAGGCCTCGAAACGGAAACCGCGAGGTGCGAAACCTCCCGCCCCTCCCCATCCACCACCGGAATCCGCATGCGGCACTTATACCACCGCCGCGGGCGACAGCCGACCCCTCCGAGTCGGGTGCGCCGAGCCCTCGCATGACACAATCCCGCCGCGCGAGCCCTCCTTCGAGAGGCTCGAAACGCCGCCGGAAGGGCGGAGAGAGGAGTGCACGACGTGCGCGCAGTAATGGAGACCGACAAGGGTTCGATCGAGCTCGAGCTCTATGCGGACAAGACCCCGGTGACCGTAGCCAACTTCGTCAACCTCGCCAAGCGCGGCTACTACGATGGCGTCGCCTTCCATCGCGTAATCGCCAACTTCATGATCCAGGGCGGCGACCCGACCGGCACCGGCGCTGGCGGCCCAGGCTACCGCTTCGAAGACGAGTTCGACGCCACACTCAAGCACGACAGTCCTGGCGTACTGTCGATGGCCAACGCGGGCCCCGGTACAAACGGAAGTCAGTTCTTCATCACCCACGTACCGACGCCACACCTCGACGGCAACCACTCGGTCTTCGGTCGGGTCACCTCTGGGCAGGACATTGTCGACTCCATCGGCCAGGGCGACAAGATCGTGTCGGTGACGGTGGAGGGCGACGTCGACGCCCTGTTCGAGGCACAGAAGGACCGGCTCTCCGAGTGGAACCAGGCGCTGGGCGCCTGAGTCCGGTCGCCGGTGGAACCGGCAGCAGCCAGCATCGACAGACTGAGGCGTTGTGAGCGTCACCCGGCGGCCGTCGCCCGAGAGATCGAGTGCGGCGAGCCGGCCGGGCTCGACCGCCTAGCTCACCGTTGGCAGCAGCACCGCATCGACAACCGACTTGCGAGAGCGGCTGACGCGGCAGCGAGTGCCGTCCGAGAGCACGACAATCTGGGCCCCCTTGGGCAGGTGCTCAACCGCGACCACGGCCTCGATGTTCACGATCGCGCCGCGGTGAACGCGCAGGAATCGCCGCGGATCCAGCCGCTCCTCGAGCGTCGCCAGGGGCGTCCGGATCAGGTGCGAGCCGCGCGCCGTGTGGAGGCGAGCGTAGTAGTCGGCGCTCTCGATCCAGAGGAGATCGGTGACTCGAATCAGTCGCGAGCGCCCCTGAGAGCGCACGGCGAGCGTGCGCAGATGACCGTCGTCGAGGCTCGCCTCGTCGTCAGAGCTCTCACTCACCTCGCTCGCGGCCTGTTGCATCAGATCGCTCAGCCGGTGCTCCTTGAGTCGAGCTTTGACGCGCGCGAGGGCTGCGAAGAAGCGATCGTCAGAGAACGGCTTCACGACGTAGTCG
Organism: Candidatus Multivoradales bacterium; assembly: GCA_965212505.1. Taxonomy (GTDB): domain Bacteria; phylum Acidobacteriota; class Thermoanaerobaculia; order Multivoradales; family JAHEKO01; genus JAHEKO01. The sequence goes on along the minus strand of OZ243123.1, from coordinate 132,623 downwards.
AGCGCCTCGAGGTCGAAGGCGTCGGTCGCGAACTCACCGTACGCCGTGATGAAGACGATCGCGGGACGCTGGGCAGCATCCAACGAACGCGCCACCTCCACGCCAGTCATCCCCGGCATCTCCACGTCGAGGAAGGCCAAATCCGGCCTCAGCTGCCGAATCAACTCGAGCCCCTCCGCTCCTCCAGACGCCTCTCCCACGACCTCGACCTCTCGATCCCTCGAAAGCAGGCTGCACACCACCTCGCGGGCGAGGGCTTCGTCTTCCACGACGACGGCGCGCAGCCGCTTCATGCGGGGCTCGCTTCCGCGACGTAGTTCGAAGGAATCTCGACGCGCGCAACGGTTCCACCGCCGGCGCGGTCGTCGACCGTAATCGAGGCGCTCCGCTCGCGGTAGAGCTTCATCAGCCGAGAGCGCGTGTTGCTGAGACCGACACCCTCGACCTTCTCGATGTCGAAGCCTTCGGGCAGACCGGGACCGTCGTCGCTCACCGTCAGCACCAGACTGCCGTTCGAGACCGTGGCGCCGATCTCGATGTTGCCCCGGCCGGTGGTCCGCGCCAGGCCGTGACGAATCGCGTTCTCGGCGAGCGGCTGTAGCAACAGGAAGGGCGTCTCTCGATCGAGCGCCGCGTCGTCGATGTCGTACTCGACCCGCAACCGATCGGAAAAGCGGATGCTCTGCAGGTCGAGGTAGCACTTCACGAACTCGAGCTCGTCGCGCAGGGTGACGAGCGGCCCGCCCGAATGTTCGAGGGTCGAGCGCAGCAGGTCGCTGAGCTTGATCAGCATCTCGAGCGCCTTGTCGTTCTCCTGCCGACGCACCAGAGCTGCGATCGAGTTGAGGGTGTTGAAGAGGAAGTGCGGCTGGATCTCGAGCCGAAGCGCATGCAGCTGGGCTTTGGCCAGCTCCGCCTCGAGAAGACTCGCGCGGACCTCACGACGACGGGCAGCCCAGAAGCCGCCCACGCCGTATCCGATCGCCACCAGCACCGCGAAGACGACCGGCGAGACGCCGGCCCACGCGCTCCAGGTGCGGTCGAGTGCCTGCGAGTAGTCATAGGTCACGACCGGGACATAGGGGTCGACAACCACCAGAGCGAAGGCGCCCAGCAAGAGGTGGACAACCGTCAGGACTCCGCCGAGACCGACGAGTCGCACGAGCCAGAGTCGTGGCCGGCTGTGCGGATGCAAGAGCTCGACGCCGGCGCGGAAGACCCACGGCGACACCGTCGCCCAGAATCCCCAGAGCACCCCTTGCCACAACACGATGCGCCACCAATCGTGCTCGTGATCGAGCATCGAGAAGTAGATCTGGCTCGAGAAGAGCAGCGCGGCGACCAGCGCTCCGGCAAACGCTGCCCCGATCAGCCACTGCATGGGAGGCGTCGGGCGGTCGACCAGAGGAGTGGGCTCGTTCATCGATCGTCCCCTCAACAGTAGCCAGCACCCGGCAACGACACAAGTCGGCCGCAGTCGTCGGCCGGCGAGTGCAGCCGACTGCCATCTCGAGGCGGCCAGTCGCAGACCGACCGCGGCGAGCGGTACCCCCGCCGACTCGCCACCACGAGCAGACTCTTCCCTGCCCGCTCCAACGGTCGACGGCAAAGCTGTTGCGACCCCACCTCCGAGCCACGATGCTCTACCCATGAACGCTCCACGCCAGCTCCTTCGTGTCGCACCTCCGCTCCTCGCTCTCCTGACCCTCTTGGTTGCCTCCACGGTGCTGCTGGGCACCGCCGTCTCACAGACAACCACCACTGAGCTCCGCATGCCGGAGTACGACGAGGAGGGTCGCCTGCTGCTTCCAGAGGACTGGCGGCGATGGGTATTCATCGGCGCCTCACTGGGCTTGAGCTACAGCGAGGGCGCCGGCGGCACCGAGATGTTTCACGAGACGCTCATCGAACCGAGCGCCTACGAGCACTTCGCGCGCACGGGAGAGTTCCGCGACGGCACCATGTTGGCGCTACTGCTGCATGAAACCGGGGAGAGTGCATTGCCCCAGCGGCGGGGGCGCTTTGCCGGCGATCTCGGAGGCTTCGAGATGGCTGTCAAGGACTCGCGCCGGCTGGAGCTGTGGAGCTACTACGGCTTCGCCGGCCGCGCCGGGCTGCGTTCCGAGGCGGCAGCCATCGACGCCGGCGCCTGCAACGCCTGCCATACCGAGCATGCGGCTCACGACAATGTCTTCCTACAGTTCTACCCACTCCTCGCCGAGGTCGCTCCGAGCGGCACGGTCTTCGCCTCGAACGCCGGCGTCGCCACCGAGCTCGTCGCAGAGGCGCCCGCAGGCGTACCCGACCTGGCACTGGACGGACTCGACCCCGTTCTGCTCGTCGACGGCCACGCCGAGCTCGGCAAAGCAGAGATCGTGACGACCTACGAGGGCTTCACCTACCGCTTCGTCAGTGAGCCGACACGCGCCAGATTCGAAGAAGACCCCGAGCGCTACGGGTTCCAGAACGACAGCTGCCCGGTCATTTCCGGCGCGCCGATCGACCCCAGCCTGTTTGCCGTCCACGGCGGCAAGCTTTACGCCTTCGCCTCGGTGAACTGCGTCCGACAGTTCGAGGCCGAGCCCGAGCGCTACGTGCCGGCGTCGGGCGACTAGGCTTCGACGGAACACTCGGGGGCGGGCGAGCGTATTGCCCCTGTGACTCGAAACACCCTCCTTGCGCTCGGCGGCGTCGCGACGGCGGTCGCCATCACTACGGCGATGGACGCGACTGGCTACTCGGCCCTGAGCGCTCTCATCCTCGCACCGCTGCTGCTCATCTTCTGGAAGCTCCAGGGACTGAGTCGCTCCGAAGTCGGTTTCACACTCGGTACGGCACGGGACTACGTGCACGCGCTGCTCTACCCGATCGTCGTGATTGGACTGGCCGTCGCGATCGCCTACTTCGCCGGCGCCGTGGACACTTCGGACACGAACTGGAACCACTTCTGGCTCAATCTGCTCGCCGGGGGCGGCTCCTCCGTACTGGTACTGATCGTCACCGAAGAAGGCTTCTTTCGGGGCTGGCTCTGGGGAGCTCTCCGTCGTGCCGACCTGAGCGGCAGAGCGACACTCCTCTGGTCGAGCGTTGCCTTCACCGTCTGGCACCTCTCCGCGGTCCTGCTCCCGACCGGTTTCGCGCCCCCGGCCGAGCAGATCCCCGTCTATCTCGTGAACGCGACCCTCCTCGGACTGATCTGGGGACTCCTGCGCTGGAGCTCCGGTTCGGTGATCGTCGCCTCGGTAAGCCACGGCCTCTGGAACGGACTCGCCTACTCGTTGTTCGCTTTCGGCACCAAGGTCGGTGCCCTGGGAATCGAGGACAAGGGCATCTTCGGCCCCGAGGTCGGCTGGATCGGCATCCTGCTCAATTCGCTCTTTGCGCTCTGGCTCTGGACGCGAGTTCGAGACGATCTCTCGGACTGACTTTCCTCGCGACTTCGCGCTCCGTTCCTGGTACTATCTAGTTCGCATGACGGCGAGGACCGAGGGGCAGGCCCCTCGCGGACGCCGGCGCAGACGACCTCGGAGACCGCGAACTCCAGGCGCCGCGACCCAACCGATCCCGCTTCATCGACGCAGCAGCTCACACTTCGCGGAAGACGATCGCCAGCACGGAGAGGCGCTCTGGCGAGAAGACTTCGTTGAGTTGGGTGTCGATGGGAACCGAGCCCGGTCTACTGTCCGGGACCCGAAGGGTGACGTGTATCGAGTCGGCCTCGACTGGCGGCTCGTCCCCTCCAAACGGATCCTGCACGCCTACTGCAATTGTGACCGGTTCGGCAGCGGGCACGCGTGTGGCCATATCTGGAGCACCCTGCTCGCACTCGGCGCAAGCGGCCCCGAGAACCAGCCGGCCGGCAAGGATCGCGTGGGTATGCGCAAGGCCCGCGTCACCTCGCTCGAGGAGTTCGAGTCGCTGGTCGACCAGGGGCAGGACATCCGAGCCAAGAAGCGCCGTGCCGGTTCGAAGCGGAGTCGCTCCCGTTCGCGGCGCCCCGGCAAAGATCCGCTCGAGGCGTGGCGCATCCAGCTGACCACCATCCGCGAGGCGGTGGACGGCGCCGCCTCGGTCGAGCCCGAGGAGAAGAAGTCCTCAGCGCGCGACTCCGCGCGCCTCCGATTCCTGATCAACACGGGCGCCAGCGCTCGTGACGACTCACTGATCATCGACGTGTTCGCCACCCGACCCGGTGGCACCGAGGCGTCACCGAAGCTCCAGAAGGCGAGCGTCGACCCCGACACACTGTCGGAACTCTTCCGAGACGCGGCGGGGCCCAAAGACGAGCACGGCTCGTTCGCCATGATCACCTCGTTGCCGCCCGAGGCGTCGGGACGGCAGCGCAACGGCAGGCGGCGCGCGGCGCCCAATCGCGCCGAGCTGATCCGCCGCTTCCGCATGCCACCCGAGCTCTACGAGAGCGTCCTGCCGGCGCTCACGGAGCAGGGCAAGCTCGGCTGGTGGGACGGCCGGCCGCGAGCTATGCGTCACCTCCTCAAGTGGGACGACGGCCCCCCGTGGCGACTATCGCTGCGCATGGAGACCGGCGCGCGCCAAGCGCGCATCGCCGGCAGCTTGGTCAGAGAAGGGGATCGCATTCCGATCGGCGAGCCGAACCTGGTCGTGTCGACAGCCAACGGCAATCCGGCGATCGGCAGCTTCCTCGTGTTCAAGAACCATTTGGCTCGCTTCGAGCCGTCGGGCACCCGCGACGCGGCCTGGATTCAGGCAATGCGCGACATGGACGAGATCGTCGTGCCCGACGAGTTCCTCGGCGAAGCGTTTTCGACGCTGGTCGAGATCCCCGGCATGCCGAGTATCGAGGGCCCCGACGAGTTCCGCCTCAAGGAGGTTCGCTCGGCGCCACAGCCTCGGCTCGTCCTCGAGTCCGAGGGTGCCGGCGTGCTTCCGAACGCTCCGCTGCTCGCCAAGCAGTCGTTCCTCTACGGAGAGACCGAGGTGAGCGCCGAAGACGCCAACCCGGCTGTCATCGACTGGCAGGACGGAACGTTTGTCCAGCGAGATCTCGACGCGGAACACGAGGCGTTGCTGCGCCTGCTCGAGGCGGGCGCCCGCCCGATGGCCGCCGGTGGCGACCATGCGCTCAAGGTGGCGCAGCCCGACCTACCTGCCGTCGTCGAGCCGCTGCTCAGCGAGGGCTGGCTGGTCGAGGTACGCGGCGCCTCCCTGAGCCTGCCCGATCCACCGGCGATGCGGGTCGAGAGGAAGACCGACTGGTTCGAGTTGAGCGGCGCGACCGACTTCCACGGCCAGCGCGTAGAGCTCAAGGAAATTCTGGAGACGATCTCGAAGGGCGATCGATTCATCGAGTTTGCCGACGGCTCGCGCGGACTCCTGCCCGAGTCGTGGATGGGCAATCTCGACTCCCTCTCGAAGCTGGCCCACGAAGACGACGACGGCAATCTGAAGTTCCTGCCGTCCCAGGCGCTCCTCGTCGACGTTCTGCTGCAGGCGACGCCGCCCGCCGATGGCGACGGCTCGTTCACCAAGCTGCGAGAACGACTCGGCTCATTCGAGAGCATCAAGCCGAAGAAGGAGCCGCGCGGCTTCGCGGGTACGCTGCGTACCTACCAGCGCGAGGGGCTCGCGTGGCTCGGCTTCCTCCGCGAGTTCGGTCTCGGCGGGGTGCTCGCCGACGACATGGGCCTCGGCAAGACGGTTCAGGTGCTCGCGCTCATGAAGGCGAACCGCACCAAGACGAAGACCACGGGCCTGCCGAGCCTCGTCCTCGCGCCGAGGAGCCTGGTCTACAACTGGATCGACGAGGCCAAGCGCTTCACCCCCTCGCTCAAGGTCGTCGAGTACCACGGACCAAACCGCCAGGCGCTACGGGAGAAGTTCTCGGACTACGACATCGTCGTCACCACCTACGGCACACTCCGGCGAGACGTCGACTTCCTCGCGACCGTCGAGCTCGACACGTTGATCCTCGACGAGGCGCAGGCGATCAAGAATCGCGACTCGCTCTCGGCCAAGGCGTGCCGACTGCTCCGTGCCCGACACCGGCTGGCACTCACGGGTACGCCGATCGAGAATCACCTCGGCGAGCTCGGTTCGATCTTCGAGATCCTGAACCCGGGCCTGCTCGGCAGCCTGCCACGGCTCGAGATTCTGGGCGCGAGCCGAACGGCCAGCGAGCAGGAGCTGAAGCTGGTCGCCGAAGGCATCCGGCCGTTCATCCTCCGGCGCACCAAGGCCGAGGTCCTCAAGGACCTGCCGCCCAAGACGGAACAGATCCTCTACTGCTCGCTCACCGAGGAGCAGCAGGCGCTCTACGACAAGTTGCGACTCGCCTACCAGGGCACGCTTCTGGGCGAGGTCGAAGGAACGAACAAGAAGAAGAAGGGCTCACCCATTCAGGTACTCGAGGCTCTGCTGCGGCTGCGGCAGGTCGCCTGCCACCCGGGCCTCGTGGACGAGACGTGGGCCGAGGCCGGGAGCGCCAAGCTCGATGCGCTCTTCGCCCAGGTCGAAGAGGTTCTCGACGAAGGCCACAAGGTCATCGTCTTCTCGCAGTTCACCAAGCTGCTCGCCTACGTGCGGCAACATTTGGACGAGCGCAAGGCCAACTACTGCTATCTCGACGGCCAGACACGCGACCGCGGCGCGGTGGTGGAACAGTTCCAGACCGACCCCGAGACCAACCTGTTCCTGATCAGTTTGAAAGCCGGTGGGCTGGGCCTCAACCTGACGGCGGCGGGCTACGTCTTCCTGCTCGACCCGTGGTGGAACCCGGCGGTCGAAGCGCAGGCGATCGACCGCGCTCACCGGATTGGACAGACCCAACCGGTCTTCGCCTACCGGATGATCGCCCGCGGCACGGTGGAAGAGAAGATCCTCGACCTCCAGGCGTCGAAGCGCAAGCTGGTCGAGGCGGTGCTCGGTGGCGAGGAGCACTCCATGCCGAGTCTCACCGCGGAAGACCTCCGCATGCTGCTCTCGTAGCGGGTCGGGAAGGTCGGCCTAGCGGCCGGCGAAGAGCCAACCGACATAGACGACGTAGCAGGTCAGCAGGGCCACACCCTCCCAGCGACCCAAACGCTTGCCGGTGAACATCAGCGGCCAGACGAGGACACTCACGGCCAGCATCACCAGCATGTCGGTCATCGCGCTCGAGGCGTCGATGCTGATCGGGTGCACGATCACCGTCGTGCCCAGGATGAAGAGAATGTTGAAGACATTCGAGCCGATCAGGTTGCCGAGGATGAGATCTCCCTCGCGACGCGCCGCGGCGACCAGGGTGCCGGCGACCTCGGGCAGGCTGGTGCCGAACGCAACGACGGTGAGTCCGATCACCCTCTCCTCGATACCCATGGCGCGGGCGATCCCGATCGCTCCGATGATGAGTGCCTTGGCGCCCAGGGTCAGGCCGACGATGCCGAGGACGATGAGCGACGTCAGCCACCAGATCGGCATCCGCGCCTTGACTGCGAACTCCTCGTCGAAGCTCTGCTCGACCTCCGGCTGATCCCGCTCGAGGCCGAGCAGCATGGTGAGAAAACCGCCGAGCATGAGCAGCAGAACGACCCCCTCCACCCGCACGATTTCGCCGTCCCGCGCAAAGAGAATCATCAGGACGCTCGCCAGCAGCATGAACGGCATCTCGCGCCAGAGGAAGCGCCCCTCGACCCGTAGCGCGTGAATGACCGCCCCGAGGCCGAGCACCAACGCCAGGTTGGCGATGTTCGAGCCCACGATGTTGCCGAAGGCGACCTCGGGCGCGCCGTCGAGCGCGGCGGCCAGGCTCGCCGCCAACTCGGGAGCCGAAGTGCCAAGCGCTACCACGGTCAGGCCGATGACCATCGGGCGGATTCCGAGCCGAAACGCGAGCCGGCGAGCGCCGTCTACCAACGCCTCGCCGCCGACATAGAGCAGAACCACGCCGAGGGCGAGCCACAGGAGGTTGGTCACCGGCGGAGTGTACTCGCCCGGCGAACAATCCGCGCAGCGGAGAGCCCACGAGACGCCGAGTCGCGCTCGCCTCAGCCGGCGACCGGCAACCGGTAACAGGCCGCTTCGCGATGATTCCTCACCAGCAGCAGATCACCCGAGAGCGCCGGCGGATTCCAGGCCTTGCCGTCGAGCGCCTTGAAACGGGCGAGCTCCCGGTGCTCCGCCGGATCCGCGTCCACCAGCACTACGTCGCCCTTCTCGGACTGAATCAACAGTACGTCACCGATCAGCACAAACTGTCCGTGGCCGTACCGGCCCCGTTTCCAGAGGCGCTCGCCGTTGCTCGGATCGATCGCCGTCAGAATGCCGTCGTCGAGGCCGAAGATCGCGCCTCGGTGAAGGACCATCGGCGCAAATTTCGACTTCAAACGCATCGAGTTCCAGATCTCCTCGACCGCGAAGCCATCCCCCTCGGCGCGCACCTCGAGCAGGCGACTTCCAACGCCATAGCCTCCGGAGACGAGGAGTCGGTTACCGTCGAGCTGAAGCGCCGGCGTCACCTTTTCACCGGGCGGGTCGGACCAGTCCTCGCGCCAGAGCACCGCACCGGTCGCCGGGTCGTGACCGACGACGCTCGAATGGTTCACCACCAGAATCTGCTCGCGCCCAGCGACGGTCGCCAGGGTCAACGTCGTATAGCTACCCCTGTCGTCGCCGGCCCGCCAGCGAAGCTCGCCGGTCTCGAGATCGTAGGCGGCGAGTCCGGCGGTGCTGCGCCCGAGCTGCACCGCGACCAGCCCGTCGAACACCAAGGGTGACGAGGACATTCCCCACTCGGGCTGACGTCCGTCGTTGTCGGCAAGCACATTGCGAGACCACAACCGCTCTCCGGTCGCCAGATCGAGGGCGTTCAAGATGCCGGTCGCGCCCAGGGTCAGCACACGTCCGTCGGCGATCGTCGGCGTCGCGCGCGGGCCGCTTCCTCCGATCGTGGTATTGAACGATGTGTCGTCGGCGTGTTCCCAGACCGGCTGCCCGGTCTCGAGGTCGTAGCGCACGACCAACTCCCGCTCGCCTCGCTGCTCCTGCGTAACCGCCGCATCGCCCACGATGGCAAAGGACGACCAGCCTTCGCCGACCTCCCTTCGCCAGAGCTCCTGAGGTGGCTTGGCGCTCCAATCGGTCTCGAGGGCTCGACCGTCGACTCGCGCGTCGCGGTTCCGGCCGTAGAACTGCGGGTAGTCGTCGGCGCTCACCTCGGTCGCTCCCACCAACCCGCGGGGCGCGGAGTCGAAGGTGCGCTCACCGCCGAAGCGCCACCCGACGATCGGTCGGACGTTGCCGTCGACCTCCTTGATCTCGAAAAGGGCGGAGGCCGCGGCAGCGATCGCCACCACGCCGAGAAATATCTTGACGCGCGTCAGGCCGGGAAGCCTCGAGAAAAGCACCGCCCAGATCGTGAGCAAGAGAGAGCCGAAGACGAGAATCGGCATGGTCGCCAACATCCGCGTCTGCGCGCTGGGCATCGGGGTGATCCAGAAGTACAGGAGAAGCCCCGCCATCACCGCCAGGATTCCGTATGCAGGCCACCATCGAATCGGTCTCATCTGTCATCTCCCGTGAGCCGGTAGCGGCCCAGCGAATGGCTCTCGATCGAGCCCAGGTACAAGTCGCGTCCCCACTGTTCTACAGACGTTACGTTCGCAAACCGATTCCCTTTCGGGTCGTGAAGGCTCTCGACGATGCTGCCTCTGTCGTCCAGCCGGAGCACCAGCCCATAGCGGCGGGCTCCGGCGACGAGGAAGTCCGGAAGTCTCACGATCAGGCGTTGCAGCCACACGTTGGGCAGCACGAAGCGGTCGAGCGCTCCGTGTCGAACGGTGAAGAGCGCTAGCCAGAAGCCGCCCTCGCCGTCGCTCGAGATGCCATCCGGAAAGCCGGGTAGGTTGTCTGCGAAGATCTCGCTCTCACCCCGTCGCCGACCCGTCAACCAGTAGCGGTGGACACGATAGGCGAAGGTCTCGGCAACCAGCACGAAGCTGCCGTCGGTCGCTACCGCAACTCCGTTCGCGAAGTGGAGCTCGCCAAGCAGTACGCGCGTCGAGCGCAAGTCCGGGTCGTACTCGATCAGACGGCCCGAGGGTGGGCTCTCGAAGGGGGCCCACGCGAGTCGTTCCGGCCCGAACACGGCGCTCGCGTCCGAGAAGTAGACCCGACCCTCGGTCGACGTGTCGACGTCGTCAGCGAAGGCAAGGGCACCGCCTTCGGCCTCGGTGACATGGACCTCGACACGGCCGGCCTCATCGACCGCCAACAAACCGAGGTGAGTGTCGGCAACCCAGAGGGTGCCGTCGGACCCCAGATCGAGCCCGAGCGGCCGGCCCCCGGTGTCGACGACCTCTTCGATATCGGGCGTCGTGTCGGTCGGCACGAAGCGAACGATGCGCCCGTCCTCGAGCCCGGTGATCAACCGACCGTGCATGTCGAGTTCGGCATCCTCTGGACCTGGGAGTCGACCTTCCGCGAGGAGCTCGACCGTCGTGAGCTCCTCATTTGTGGCGAGCACTCCGTCTAGGGCCGGGCCGACTGGCGGCCGACGGGCGCTCGGTTGCACCGCAACCGGTCGAAAGACCAGCACCGCGAGGAGCGCGACGGCAACGAGGAGCAGAGCTCGGAAGGATCGGCGCACGCGCTGAGTCTACAGAGAGGTGCCTCGAAGAATGGGACCTCACTCATGCCGCTCGTCGCCACGGCGAGAAGCCGTCGACGATCCGCTCGCCCCTACGCTTCAGGCCGAGCTCGACAAGAAATCCGCGCGGCAGGACGTGACTACTGTGCCCGCACGAGGGCCAGACTGTTGTCGAGAGGCCGATCGTCGTCGGTGTACTGGGCGGTGATACGTGCGCCGCTTTGGGTCTGCAGGGTCCCGTCCTGCGCGACGACCGGGTCGGAGCTCGTCGGGATCGGCGCGGCGAGCACGAAGATGCCGGTGTCGACACCGGTTTCTGTCAGCAGCAGGTTTTCGCGATCACCGGTCTGACGATCGCGCACCGACACGCGCACCGTTTCGACAGCCCTGGGGTCTTCGTTCTCATCGAGATCGTCGACCTCTACGAATAGGTCGTCTCCAACCGCAAACTGACGCACCAGCCCACCCATAGAGTCGAGGAAGGTCACGCCGTGCAGCGCGTCGAACATCGCCTGGATGTAGCGCTCACCAGTCAGCCGTAACGCCTCCTCATCCCGCAGGCCGCCGTCGTACTCCGGCGTGTGCACCACCCAGTCGAGCCAGTGGTAGAGCTCGACTCGCGCCATCCCATCCTGGCCGCCGTTCTCGATCCAATCGAACACCGCCGGCTCGTAGGCGGTGTAGAAGTTCGTGTCGGCGACGCTCTCCAGATACGCCTCGTGGGTGACACCCACCGGCAGGCCCCCGTCGCTACTGCGGAAGCCGCCATCGACCCCCGACGACCAGCCGTGGTGGTCCCCAGCCGAGCGCGGTCGGCCCGTCGGAAGCGCACCGAGGTCGCTCTGCACCAAGAAGACCTCTGGCTCTTGGTCGACCGTCGGGCCCGTCGCACCCCAGTCACGATTCAGATCGACCCCGTTTGCGTTCCAGCGCTGATCGAGCACCACGCCGTCGGGATTGATCAACGGGTAGAAGATCCATCGAGTGCCACGGGTGATCTCGCGCTGTGGCTGGGTCGCGCGCCGACCGAGGAGGAAGTCGAGCATCCCCTCGAAGACGAACGAGCACGCCCACTCGTCGCCGTGCTGGCGAACGAGAATGACCATCGTCCGCTTGCGCGACGCCGGCAGGCTCCCGACCGGGTCGTCGAAGACGATCTTGTGAATCGGTCGGCCCTGCACCGACTGCCCGAGCTCGGTGAGCACTAGGCGAGAGTCGGTCGGCAGCGCGGCGATGTAGTTGGTGTACTCGGTGTAGGTATAGCCGCTGGCGGTCATCAGAGCTCGATCCGTGGGGACCAGCTCCACGACCTCTCGATCGCGCAGCGCCAAGAATTCCACGACCAGGCCTCCGGGGTGCGCCGCAGTACGCAGTTCCCGCCAGGAGCCGGGGCCGTCCCAGGCGCGCGCGCCCCAACTCTCGCCCAACCCGGGGAATCGGAATCGAAGCCGTTCCCCCCGCCTGGCTCGGACCTCGAATGCCGGCCGATCGACCGTGGGATCGCCGGTGAGTTCCACGCGCGTCTCGCTCGGGGCCTCGACAAAACGAAGAAGCGAACCCGACTCGGTCAGGTCCACATAGCGCCCAGGCGCCGAGTCCGCCGGCAGGGTGGCGGCAGCCAGCCCTCCGCACACAGAGATCAGAATGAGGATTCTCTTCACAGGTCGCCTCCGCACCACGACTCCCAACTTGAGTGGTTCTCCCGACGACTCTGCCACAGAACGCCCGACTGAGTATCCTGTAGACGCACTTCGCTCACCCACCCGACGAAAGGGCCGAGACATGACGACCACTCGCCGCTCGACGACGTCGATCGCCACACTTCTCCTCGCGCTGCTCACCGCGCTTCAGAGCGGAGCGGAGGCCAACTCGCACACCGAGCCGCCGCTCCTGCCCGAACCGACGATTCAAGCGCTCGCGGAAGAGCTGTCGGGCACCGCCGCGCGCAACACTGTGCAAGAGCTGTCTCTTCACCACCGGACGCGCGGCTCCCGCGGATTCCGCGCGGCGGCGGAGGCGATCCGTGAGCGGGCGATCGCCTCGGGCCTGTCGGAGGTCGAAATTCTCGAGCTGCCGGCAGACGGAGAGATCTTCTACGGTACGCAGCGCTCACGGCCCGCGTGGAACGTCGATCACGCCGAGCTCTGGGAGCAACGCGAGGTCGACGGCGTGTGGGAGGACCATCGCCGGATCGCCGACTGGCGTACCCGACCGGTCACCGTTGCGCAGGACAGCGCGAGCGGCGAGGCGAATGCCGAACTGGTCGACATCGGCGCCGGCAGCGCCCCGTCGGACTACGAGGGGAGGGACGTCACGGGCAAGTTGGTGCTGACCTCGTCGCAGCCCGGCGCGGTCGAGCGGCTGGCGCTCGAGCGGGGCGCAGTCGGCATCGTCTCCTACGCCCAGAACCAACGCAGCGCCTGGTGGGGTGAGGACCACAGTCTCGTGCGTTGGGGCCATCTTCAGACCTTCCCGGCGCCCAGGACCTTCGGCTTCATGGTCACCGTCAACCAGGCGCTCTCCTGGCAGGCGCGCCTCGCGCGAGGCGAAACCGTGCGGCTGCGCGCCTCCGTCAAGACGACACGTGAGGCGGGGAGCTACGACATCGTGACCGCGGTCATCCCCGGAGCCGACCCCGATCTGCGACAGCAGGAGGTCGCCTACTCGTGTCACCTCGACCACCAGCGGCCGGGCGCCAACGACAACTCCAGCGGCTGCGCCGCGATTCTCGAAGTCGCGCGTGCGCTGCAGGCGGCGATCGACGCCGGCAGACTGGCGCCGCCGAAGCGCACACTGCGCTTCATCTGGCCGCCCGAGATCGAGGGCACCATCGCGCTGCTCAACGCCCGCCCGGATCTCGTCGCCAGAACGCGCGCGGTGATCCATATGGACATGGTCGGTGGCCACGAAGACCGCACGCGCTCGATGCTCCACGTCACTCGATCGCCGCGGAGCCTGCCGACAGCTGTGAACGACGTGGCCGAAGCGTTCGCTCGCTTCGTGAACCGCGAGTCGTACGAGTATTCGGCCACCGGTACCGCGAGCTACCCGCTCGTCGACCCCGAGGGTAGCCGCCAGGCGTTGCGCGCCCAGATCGCCGGGTTCTCCACCGGCAGCGACCACCAGGTGTGGACCGAGGGCTCGTTCCGCGTGCCAGCGATCTATCTGAACGACTGGCCCGATCGCTACATCCACACCCACCAGGATGGCGTCTGGAACATCGACCCGACCAAGCTGCTTCGAGCCGCCTTCATCGGCGCGGCGAGCGGCTACTACCTGGCAACGCTCGGCGAGGAAGAGGTACCGGAGCTCCTCGACGTCGTGCGCGGGCACGCCCTGGAGCGCACTGCAGACGCGCTGCGGCGTGCTCGTGAGCTACCGCGCCCTGAGGCCGAGAATCTTCTCCGCCAGCACGCGCAGTACGAAACGAACACCCTGATGTCGGTCGGTGCCCTGGCGCCCTGGCCCGTCGACAGCCGCGACCTCATGCGAGGCCGCGCGGAAGAGATCACCACTCTGATCGGCGAGGTGAGCTCCGCGCCGGCACCGTCGTCGGAGGGCGAGTTCTGCCTGCGCAAGCCGTCGCCCAAGGGGCCGCTTTCTGGATTTGGCTACAGCTGGCTGGCAGACCACCTCAGCCGGAACGATCTCGCCACTCCCGACCTGCTCTCCTATCGCGGCCGCTGGGGAGGCGGCTCCGAAATCGCCTACGAGGTGCTCAACCTGGTCAATGGCCAGCGATCGACGCGCGCCATCCGCGACGCCGTCTCTGCGACCTACGGTCCGGTACCGCTCGACCTGGTCGGCAACTTTCTCCAAGCGCTCGAAGCGATCGGCCTGGTCGACTGCGGAGCACAGGTCGGCTTCGACGAAATGATGGTCGCTGAAACCGCGCCTCTCGCCACCCGCACACCGCGCTTCCCGCCGCCCGAGGAGACCGCCGACCTCGCGCTCGGCGGATACACCAAGGTGCTCTGCACCGCGGTGTTCGTCAACGGCCGCGCGGTCGAAGAGGCGGCGCGCAACAGCGCGTACCTGTTCCTTCCCGAAAACGGCCAACCGAGCCTCGACGACATCGAAGTCGACCGAGAGCGGGGCGAGGTACGGGTGCGACGCAACGGCCGCGTGTCGCGCGTCGCCCGACTTCACGGCGACCACGGCTGCGTCAGCCTGCCGCAGGGCGGAACCGAGATCCACTATGAGCCGGTGACGATCGAAACGGCACTGCCCGACGCAGCGACCACGGTCTGGCCCCTGGGCGATCGCGACGCGACCCTCGACCCGGGCGACATCGGAATCGACGCAACGGCCCTCGAGTCCGCGGTCGACCTCGCGTTCGCCGATCCGGAAGCCCTCACCCAGGCGGTGGTGGTCGTTCACAAAGGGAAGATTCTCGCCGAACGCTATGCCGGGGAAACCGGCATGCACACGCAGCTCGAGAGCTGGTCGATGGGCAAGAGCCTGACTGCCACCCTGATCGGTGTACTGGTCGAGCAAGGCGCCCTCGAGCTCGACCAACCCGCTCCCATCGCCGCCTGGGGTGAGCCCGGCGACCCTCGGGGAGATATCCGGCTGCTCGACCTCCTGCGAATGTCGAGCGGCCTCGAGTTCCTTTCCCACCACGATCGCGACTGGACCCCCGATCTCGGCTACCTCGAGCACTGGTACATCTACACAGGCGGCATCGACGTCTTCGACTTCTCCACCTCGCGGCCCCTGCAGTTCCCACCCGGTACCGAGGGCCGCTACCGCAACTCCGACCCGCTCACGCTGGCCGGCATCGTCGCTCAGACCGCCCGCGGGCGCGGCGAAGAGCCACTCACCTTCCCGCAGCGAGCTCTCTTCGATCGCATCGGCATACGGGAACAGCTCCTCGAGACGGACCCATTCGGGAACTGGATCCTCTCCGGCTACGACTACGGCACGGCGAGGAACTGGGCTCGCATCGGCATGCTCTACCTGAACGACGGCCTCTTCGAGGGCGAGCGGGTCCTGCCCGAGGGTTGGTCGGAGCTGATCTCGTCGCCGGCTCCGGGTTGGAAGGTTCCTAGGTATGGAGGCATGTTCTGGCTCAATCGGACCGGGCAGTTCAGCCTGCCGGCCGATGCGTACTACGCCGCCGGCGCCGGCGGTCAGTACACGATCGTCGTGCCGAGTCTCGACCTCGTGGTCGTCCGGATGGGCCACCTGCGAGGTGGCGGCCCGGGGCACGCGGCCCTGGACGGAATGCTCGCCGAGCTATCGAACCTGTTCGCCAAATCGGTGAGCGACTAGTCACTCTTCCGGTCGAGGCTGTAACGAATTCCGGCCCGCGTCGAGAACTTCTCGTCGATGTCGGTGAGCAGTTCCGGGTCGTCCGAGTAGACGAGCTCCAGCGCCAGCGTCGTGTCGGCGGTGACCCGCTGGCTAAACGTCACCGTACCGACCAGGCGATTCTCGGGGCGCAGCGGCATTGCCATCGCGGCCTCCATCGCCGTCCCGACCATCGCCATTGGATCGTCGTCGACCAGTTCGTACCTGACTGAAACGTCGATCCGGTTCTGCGGCGCCCCCTGGTCGTCGACACGGAGCGCGGTTCCGAAGCCAAGCTCGGCCGACCACTCCTCGGATCGCTCGCTCGAGAAGGACAACGCGTTCTCCCCGAATGTGAATCCCTCAGGAAGCGCGAAGTCGCCGACTCGCTTGTAGTCGGCCTCGATGAAGAAGCGACTCTCGTGCTCGAGCGCGGCCGACACCCTCGGGAGCTCGAGATAGGTCTCGTAGCAATGAGGCGTCACCGTCGCTTGCGGGTCCTTGTTGGTTCCACAGTGCTTCCGCAAACGGTTCAGGTTGGCCATGCCGAACTCGAATCGGGCGCTCCCCTCGAGCTCCGATGGTCCGGCGAAGTCGTCTCGGTGGCGATAGCTGGCCGAAACGTTGAACTGGGGCTGGTTGCTGACCAGCGACGAGAAGGTCGAGAGCTGGCGTTGATCGGCCAGCTCGGTCAAAGAGAGGACGGCCTCCTCGATCTCGCCGCGAACGTCCTCGCCCAGCGCGGCGAACGCGGCAGCCAGTTCGCCGTCTTCCTCGAGTTCCTCGACGCAGACGTCATTCGGACTCCGCCCGAGACGGTCGAGAGCGTCGAGCAGGGCGTCGGAGAACGTCACCGACTTGGTCTCGCGCACCAGAGGAGCGAAGAGCGCAGCGAGGTCCCGGCGATAGTTGAGAGGGTTCCGACCAAACGTTCTGCTTTCGCGGTTGAAGCTCAGCGTGAACTCGACGTCCGACGTATCGTCCATACCGTCCGAGAGCTTCTTCTCGAGATCGGCGCGCTCGGTCTCTTCCACCAACTCGAGAAGCGGCGAGTAGGGCTCTGCTTCGCGCAAGACGATCCGACCAGATCCCTGGAGGCTCGCAAATCTCAGGAAGTTCGGGTTGACAGTCAGCAGCAGGGAGCCGTCCTCCTCGACCCCGCTCGTGCCCAGTCCCAACGAAGCAAAGAGCGTCGGGAGGTAGTCGCGTACAGCCGACGCGCCTCCGGCCAGCTCTCCCGCAGCGACTCGATCCTGGACCTCGCTCTGGACAGCATTTGTCGCTCCCGCTGCGCCCACCTCCTCCATCACTCCGTCGACGGTCGCGTCGTCAATTTGATCGTCACCCATCGCGAAGAGTCCGGCCACCGTGCCGTTTGGGCAGGAGACCTGCGCGGCCCCTGACGCAACGGCTCCGAGCACTAGTCCAGCAAACACCCAGTAGATTCGTTTCATCCCAGCACTCCTCTTAGCCGCTCGTGCGGACGAAGATCAGTCGTCCGCCGATATCGTTGGTCTCTCCCGCGATGTAGCGCCCTCGTGGCGTGCCGTGGAGATCGCCGGTCGGCGTGTGGACCCACGTCCCCATGAAGACCTCCACGTCGTCCTGGAACTGCACGTAGACCTCCCCGGTGTGCCGGGTCTCCCCAACCGTCAGCCGCTGGGCGAGCGGCCCTGGGTGCAACTCAGCGTCCGCCCAGGCGACCGCCGGCCTGTTTCCGGCGGTGTACCGTCCGGCGGAAACCCAGGCCAGCGAGCCATCCGGCTTTGTCGCCTTGAGCATCACGTGCAGCGTCGACCCCGCTGGAACGTTCACGTAGAAGATCGGCGTGGAGGGTGGATCCGGAGGCGAAGGGACCTGGAAGTCGTTCGGGTCCAGCTCGTAGTTGGGCGGAAAGGGCGTGGTCTTGGGCATCTCGATCTCCGTAGTGCGTGGGCGACGGCGGTCCTTGCGTCCTGTACCTGATGGGACGGACGCCGCTTCGCTCTTGAGCTCGGCTGCGAACGGTGAAGAGGTCTGCGGGGTGCGGAAGATGCAATCTCAGGAGAATCTCTGACGGATCTGCACAGCAGATCGCGAGCCGACTCGAGGCCCTGAGGGAAACCTCGGGAAGCACTGAGAGCAGCGTCCTCAAATCTCCGCGCTCGACCGAACGGCCCTACGAATGCGAGACTGGGCTCGCCCTGCACCCGCCGCACCCTTGCGGCACCAGAACCCGGAGAGGTCCACCACGTACAAGGGGCTGCACCTCTCGAGCATCCAGAACAGGAGATCCGCGTGACACCTCAGCTCAAGCCGCTATTTCTCTCTCTCTCGATCGCCACTCTGGCGGTCGGATCTGTCGCCGCCGAACCCACCGCCAGTCTGCCGGAGACCGACTTCGGTCTCTCCGTGCTCTGGAACCGTGAGCTCGGCTCCGGCTACTCGGAGATCTCGATCGCCGGCGACAAGGCGGTCACGATGTTCACCTCGGACGAGGTCGACGTCGTCGCCGCCCTCGACCCCGTCACCGGCACCGAGCTCTGGCGCTACGAGTTGGACGAGGTCTACCGTGGCCACAGCGGCTCCGACGACGGCCCGCTCAGCTCACCGCTGGTCGCCGACGGACGGGTCTACGTGCTCGCGCCGCGCGGCCTCTTCGCCGCGCTCTCCTTGGAAGACGGTTCGGAGATCTGGCGCTATCAGCTCGACGAGGAGAACTCGTCGCCGCCCCACTACGGCTACACGACCTCGCCGGTCCTCGCCGGCGGAAATCTACTCCTCGCGACCGGCGGCGAGGGTCACTCGATGACCGCGTTCGATCCGGCGACCGGCGACGTCAAGTGGCAGGCGGGCAACGACACGGTTCGTTACCAGACTCCGACGCTTTTGGAGCTCGACGGCAAGTCCATGGTCGTTATCGCCGGCGACGACCTGATTCAAGGTTTCAACCCGGCGACCGGTGAGCTTCATTTCGAGTTCGAGCACGGCGAGGCCGGGCGCCGCTCGGAGTCCTCTCAGGTCATTCCGACCGGTGACGACCGCTTCCTCGTCAACCACTTCGGCGGCGAGTCTGGGATGTACCGCCTCGCCGGCGACTCACTCGAAGAGGTGTGGCGCAGTCGGGCGTTCCGCGGTTCATTGGCCGAACCGGTGTACCTGGACGGCCATCTCTACGGCTACACCGGCCAGTTCCTCACCTGTGCGGACGCCGAAACGGGCGAGATCCTCTGGCGGTCACGACCTCCTCTTGCACGCAACGTCTCAAACGTCGACGGACGGCTGGCGTCGATCGCGTCCTCCGGAGATCTGGTGCTGATCGACCCCTCGCCCGAGGGATACCGCGAAATCACGAGGATCAACGCATTCGACCAGGGTGACTACGCCGACGCAACGTTCTCGGACGGAACGTTTCTGGTTCGTAACCTCGAGCGGATCGCCGCCATCAGCGTCGACCTCTCGGCCGCACCACAGCTCGCCGAGATCGACATGAGCAGCTACGTGATCGGCGACATGCGGGAGTGGGTAGACCAGGTGATGGCCATGCCCGAGGGCGAGCGCCAGGCCGCGGTCGACACCAGGTTCGAAGATGTTGACGGAGGTCCCCTGTTCGAGGACGGCGGCATCGTGCACTTCTACTGGCGCGGCGAAGCCGAGGATGTCGGCATCCAGGACAACGGCGGCAACATCGTCGACCAGGCCGAGAACGGCATGATGCACATGGCCGGCACCGACCTCTTCGTGCGCAGTTCCGAGCTCGACCCGAAGGCGCAGTACACCTACTCCTACACCGTCAACTACGGCGACACGGGTACGGATCCGAGCAACCCCTACACCGTCGACAACGGCTTCAATGTCGTCTCCGATCTCCGCATGCCGGAGTGGCCGGAGGCGCCGCACCTCGACGAGCCGGCCGAGGACGCACCGCGAGGTGAGCTGGACACGTTCCAGTTCCGTTCCGAGCTCCTGGAGAACACGCGACAGATTCAGGTCTACCGGCCGCACGGTTACGGCTCCGACGCTGAAGCGCGCTACCCGGTATTGGTGGTCAATCACGGCGACAACCTGCTGCGCGGCGGCCTCATGCGCAACAGCCTCGACAACCTGATCGGCACGAGCGTGGCGCCGGTGGTCGCGGTCTTCGTACCGCGCGTCGCGGGGCCGGAGTACGGTGGTCCCCAGGTCGACGACTACCTTCGCTTCCTAACCGAGGAGCTCCTCCCGCACGTCGATCGCCACTATCAAACCGACCCCGGGAACCGCGGGATCATGGGCCCCGGCTCTGCCGGCCTGACCTCGGTCTATGCGGCGCTCAAACACTCCGACCAGTTCCAGCGCGTCGCGGCACAGAGCCTCTACCCGATCGAGCCCGCCTACGAGCAGCTCGCGGAGCTTCTGCCCGAGGCGTCGGGCCTCGAAGCGGCCCACCTCGTCTGGAGTCGCCGTGACTACGACCTCGGCGACGGTCGGACCGCCGAGGGCGCCACGAAGGCGCTCGTGGAGATGATGCGCGGCGCCGAGGTGAACGTCACCGAGCAGGTCTCCGACTACTCGCCGGGTTGGGGTGGTTGGCGGGGCCAGCACGACGAGATGCTGGCGGCGCTCTTTCCCATCGAGTAGCGGTCACCGCACTTGCGACTCGCGATGCTCCGTTGAGTCTCGCGCTGAGGACAACTTCAGCGCGAGGCTCTCGGAGCGAGCGACTCGTCAGGAGCTTGGGTCGATCCGCGCCGCAACAACGAGTTCGGCGATCGACCAGACGTCGTCCCAGCTCACGCGATCGCCGTCGTCGGTCGGCGCTCGGTGGACAAGCACCAGGTCGAGCTCGGGCACGATAAGCATGAGATGCCCGCCGGAGCCCTGTGCCGCGACGAGATCGAGCGCGTTCAGAGACGGCCGGCTCTCCGGCTGGCAGCCGGCGGGATAGACCCACCACATCAGCCCGAAGCCAGCGCCCGGCCGGAAGCCACCGGTGTAGCCGCCGTCCTCACCGAAGGTCGTGTGAGCTCGGGTGCTGAGATCGACCCACGCGGCAGGAATTACCTGCCTTCCGGCCCAGCTCCCTCGGTCGAGGATCAGCTGTCCGTACCGAGCGAGGTCACGAGCGCTGATCCGCAGCGGGTAGGCCGGATGCTCCGAGACCTCTGTCTCGACCAGGTACTCGCCATCGGTGGGCTCGAAGTCCTGCATGCCGACGGGCTCTGCGATCGCACGATCTAGCTCCTCGAAGAAGCGTTGCCCCGTCTGTCGCTCGAAGATGGTCAGAAGCGTGTTGAAGTCCCAGTTGTTGGACCAGAAGTGTTCGCCCGGCGGGTGGCTACCGCGGGCCGGGCGTTCGCGCTTCTTGCCAGGAGTCTCGTAGGCGGCCGGATGGTAGACACCTGAACGACCTGAAAGCAGATGAAGAACCGTCGCCTGCCGCTCGCTGGCGGTCAACGCGTCGCGGTCATCGATCCCCAACTCCTCCAGAGTTGCCGAGAGATCGATCGACCCGGCCTCGACGTAAACACCGAAGAGGCCGCTCATCAGCTGTTTCCTGATCGAGTGCGCGTTGAGCTTCCGCTCGACGTCGCCCCAGGAGAGCAGCATCTTTCCACCACCTACCGCGAGGAGCGCCGCACTGCCCGAGCGCTCGGCCATCGCTCTGGCGGCCTCGAGTCCCGCTGGAGCCCAACCCGCTGGCGAGGGGTCTGACTCACTAGACCGTCCGTCGGCGGCGACGACGGTCGTCGCAAGAACTCCGAGCACGACCGTCGAAGCGGCCATCGACCACCTCATCCGCCAGTGAAGGTGTAGGGGAACCCCTCGATCTCTAGTTCAACCGACTCGGCACTGTCGATCTCGACGCTTGTCGGATAGACGTTCGCCTGGCGCCGCAAGCTGACCCCCTTGCGCATGATCAGCACCAAGCCGTTCTCGTCGCCCAGCGCGACGAAGTTGGGATTGCTGGTCCGGTAGCGCGAGAGCCCGATCGAAGCACCGATCGCATCCGCCTCCGGGCGGATGTCCTCCGCATCGAGGACGATAGCGATCTCGGAACAGCAGCGAATGTCGCGACTCGAAAACGGTCCGGGCTCTGTGTAGTCGAGCGTATGTCGTGCGATGTGCTCGAGCAGATTGCCGGCGGGATCGCGAAAGAAGACCGAGTGCGCATCCCAGTGAGCGAAATGCACGATGTCCGGGTGGTCCGGGTGACGTGGAGCACCCGGGTTGTTGTCGAAGGGCGTGCGCTCCTTCTGCCAATCCCGAGCGCTCACGATCTTGTTCTCCGGAATGTTGAAGGCGACGTGGTACCAGGGCGCCTCCTCCTCCGCCGTTCGCTTGCGGAACGTCATGAGCGTCTCACCGGCTCGTACCCTGAGCCGCTCGCTGGAGCGCTCTTCGATCGACAGTTCGAGCGTGTCCGCGTAGAAGTGCTCCATCTCGTCGAGTGGAGTTGACGTGTCGAGACCGAGATGACGTAGGCGAGTCTGCGGTGCGAGCCGAACCCCGCTCGTACCGAACGAGATCCGCTCATGCAACGTCATGAGAGCGAGCATCGCCGAGGTCTGTCCGACGAACTGGCGGCGATTGAGGGTCATGGTGGCTCCTGCATGCTCTAGTAACTACGCAGCGTAGCACCGGCTGGCTCGCCGCCTGGCGCCGTTAAGAGCTTCTTAAGCGAGGCTCAGCGCGACGGCGCATCGGCGGCGCGCAGCTCCACCAACGCCTCCCGCTGATAGGGGGCCAGGTTGTTGAACGGCTCGACCTCCAGCGCTCGCTCGTAGTGCTCGATCGCCTCACTCACCATCCCCTGATCGCGAAGCGCTCGAGCCAAGCTGTACCACGGGCGCCAGTGACCCGGATGCCGCTCGAGATTGAGCCGATAGGCCGCCATCGCCTCGGGCCAGCGCTTCTCTTCGCGGAACTCGTTGCCCAAGCTGTTGAGCTCGCGCATGGAGAACGGCGCCCACCACTCGACGCCTCCGAACTCTTCGAGACGCGCACGGTAGGCGGTGAGCGCCGCCTTCGCTCCACGCTCTCGGAAGATCTGCGCCAGGGGCGGTCGCTGCCGTGACGCCAGAATGCGTTCGAGCGCCGGGTCTCGACCTCCGAAGTAATCCGCGGAGCTGAACTGCGCCGGCAGCTGAATCGGCAGCATTCGGGCGTCTCCGACGTAGGCGTCGAGCTGGTGAAGAATCGTCGAGACCCACACGACGAGACCGCTGTTGTCGAGCTCGAAGCTCGTGCCGTCACCGTAGTGCGCGTAGTAGGCACCCATCGGCTCGCCGACGAAGACCGTCTCGGTGTGCTCGTCGAGGGCCGCCGCCATCATGACCCCGGCGCTGAAGGTCGCGCGCCCGACGATCGTGAACAGCTTGCCGAAGCGATTGATCTCGTCGCGTTTGATGATGTCGTGCACGAAGTCGCGGACGAGGCTGCCGTCGCCGCCGATGTTGTAGCGGATGTCGATCGCCACAGCCTCCGGACGCTTCTCGTCCACCATCTTCCAGAGTCCCTGCCGAAACTGCGCAAACGTCTCGTCACGACCGTTGCTCATCGCGTTGATCTGCACGTAGGCGAGCTTCGACTCCGGCACATAGGTGAACCAGCGACGTCGGTAGCGCAGGTGAAGCGGCAGGTCGGACTCCTTGTCGTAGTGAGCGTCCGACGAGCGACCGGCGGCCGAAGAGACGTACTCGACCTTGGAGGACGCCGGCCCCCACATCTCGCCCCAGAACTGAAAGGAGAGGTCGAAGCCCGACTCGACGGCTCCGACCCAGACGCGCTCCGGCTCCCCTTCGCCCCGCACGACGGTCAACTGAAGCTGTGCCCCCTGTTCGAGGACGCCGAGGGATTCGAGTGCGGTGGCGTTCGACAGGTAGAACGGCGCCGTGTGCAGCGAGCCGAACTCATTGTCACTACCGAGAAGAGAAGCGGTTCGCCGCCACGCCTCCCCCGCCTCGAGGGCTCCAATCCGCTCGACTCGCGTACCGACGAGAGCCGCGTGCTCTTCGGCGGCGGCGGTAATGAAGATTCCGTCGGCGAAGCGATAGAAGCGCACCGGGAACCAGCGGCCGAAGTCGACCGCGCCGGGCTCCATCGAGGTATGCCCGTCCTCCACCAGCGCCACGAGTTGCATCATCCGCGTCGTGATCTCGGCGGCACCGAGGTTCGGAATGTCGGCCTCGAGCGTGCGCGCTGCGCCCTCGAAGGCCGCGCGGTCGACTCGAGCGTAGAGATCGGGATGAACCGCCTCGAGCGTGGTGACCAACTGTCTGAGATCGGCGCGCCACGCATCTGCGGCAAGAGCCTCCGACGACTCCACCTCGCCGCTCACCAGAGCCAGCCAGACGACGGACAGAGCAAGTCCAACCTTCCCGAACCAACGCACAAACACCTCCCATGGCCGCAAGAGTGCGCCCACCTAGAGGACTGCTCTCCGGCCAAAGGGTTACCACCGCGAGCAGCGCGCGCTCGGCCCAAGTCTCAGCCAGCTGATTTCGCCCGTCGTCCGGAGGTCCGTCATGTACGATTTCTCAGCAGATCGGGAGCTCGCGAGACATGTCTGGGGCGAAAGAGATCACACAGTTCTTGCAGGACTGGAACGCGGGCGATGAGGAGTCGCTCGAGCGCATCCTGCCGTTGGTCTACGACGAGCTGCGCCAGCTCGCGGCGTCGCGGATGGGGCGCGAACGTCGCAATCACACCCTCCAACCGACCGCGCTGGTTCACGAGGCGTTTATTCGGCTCACCGAGCTACACCGCATTCGCTGGCGCGACCGCTCGCACTTCTTCGGAGCCGTCGCCCAGATCATGCGCCGCATCCTCGTCGACCACGCCCGGAAGCACCGCGCCACCAAACGGGGTTCCGGCATGGTGCGGCAGATGGACGACGGGTTTGTGCTCAGCGACGAACAGGCTCACGAGATCACTGTCCTGGACGACGCCCTGCAGGACCTCGAGAGGCTCGACGAACGGCAGAGTCAGGTGGTCGAGCTGCGCTACTTCGGAGGGTTCACCGTGCCGGAGACCGCCGACGCACTGGGCCTCTCGAGCGCCACCGTCAAGCGCGACTGGACTGTCGCGCGCGCCTGGCTCCAGAGCTACATGGAAACAAAGGACGCCTCGGCTCCAGTCGATTTACCGGAATCCACGGTCTGAGAGACGGTCCGCCACCCATGGATCCAGCTACCTGGCGGCGCATCAAGACCATCGTTGCCGACGCGGTCGAGCGACCCGTAGAAGAGCACGAGGCGTTTATCGAGGAGCGCTGCGGCGAAGACACCGAAGTACGTCGAGAGGTGGAACGCCTCGTGGCGGCGCACCTGCGCGCGGAAGACGGCTTCCTCGAAACGCCGACCGGCGGTCCGCTGGGCCTTTCGGTCGCCTTCGACGCCGGCCGGCGCATCGGCGTCTGGGAGCTGGTTGAGGAGTTGGGTAGGGGGGGTATGGGAGTCGTCTACCTGGCCGAGCGGCGCGAGGCCGACTTCGAGCAGCGCGCCGCGCTCAAGGTGATGCGGCTCGCCGCAGCCGACGACGTGCTCATCGAGCGGTTCCATCGCGAGCGCCAGGTCCTGGCCGGCCTCGAGCACCCCAACATCGCCCACCTTCTCGACGGCGGCACCACCGAAGAAGGACTCCCGTACTTCGTCATGGAGTACGTCGATGGCCTGCCGATCGACCGCTACTGCGATGAATCCAACCTGACCACCGACCGCCGGCTTCTCCTCTTCCTCGAGGTCTGCACCGCGGTAGGTCACGCACACCGCAACTTGGTCGTCCACCGCGACCTCAAGCCGTCGAACATCCTGGTCGCCGCAGACGGAGCCGCCAAGCTGCTCGACTTCGGCATCGCCAAGCTTCTGGCCGAAGGCCAGGCGGACGCTGCGGTCACGAGGCTTCAGGCGCTAACGCCCGAGTACGCCAGTCCCGAGCAGCTTCACGGCCGGCCCATCACCACCGCGAGCGACGTCTACTCCCTGGGGGTACTCCTCTATAAGTTGCTCACCGGCAGCCTGCCCCGACCGGTCGGTGAGGCGCCCCTGCGGGAGCTTGCGCAGCAACTGACGCAGACGCCACTCCGCCCCAGTGCGGTCGTAGGCGACCTCCGGGGCCGTGGGCTCCGCGGCGATCTCGACAGCATTGTCCTCAAGGCGCTTCGGCCGGAGCCGGAGAGGCGCTACGGCTCGGTGGAGGCGCTGGCGGACGACATCGAAAGACACCGTGACGGCCGACCGGTCGAGGCTCGACAGGGCACCTTCACCTATCTCGCCGGCAGGTTCCTGCGTCGCAACAAGGTGCCGGTCGCGGCCGCAGCGCTCGTCGCCACAACGCTCGTCGGCGCGACCGTCTCGTCCAACCGAGCCGCCACCCTCGCAGAGGCAGAGCGAGCCAAAGCCGAACGGATCAGCGGCTTCCTCCAACGCATGATCTCGTCACCGGACGCGAGCTGGTTCTCTTCCGGCGAGTCGGGACGGGACGTGCGCGTCATCGACGTGCTCGCGGAGACCGTGCGCACTCTCGACGAAGAGGAAAACCTAGAGCCCGCCGAAGAGGCGATGATCCGCCGCACGTTCGGCATGACGTATCGCGGCCTGGGCCTGTACGACGAGGCCATCGGTCTGTTGAGCGAGGCAGTGCGCATCGACCGAGTCGCCTCGGCCGGCAGCCGGCAGCTGGCCCTGAGCCTGCACGAGCTCGGCGGCGCGCACTACTTCAAGGGCGAGTACGAGCGGGCGATCGAGCACTATCGACAAGCGATCGAAGGCTTCCGCGCACTGCCCGGGGAGCCGGACGAAGAGCTCATCAAGACGCTCCAAGACCTCGGCCTGGTGCATGTCGAGCTCGGCGCCCCGGAGCAGGGTGAGCCGTACTATCGCGAGGCGCTGGCGCTCAACCAGGCTCGGGTTGGCGAGCTTCACCCGATCAACGCCATCATCCTGGCCAACCTCGGTGTCAGCCGCACCTGGCAAGGTGACCTGGACGACGCGGAGACTCTTCTCGAGAGCTCGCTCGAGGTGTTCCGACAGCTGCCGGAGACGTCCTGGGAGCCAGCTCTGCTCCTCGTGCATCTCGCCAACGTGGCGATGTTTCGGGGCGAGTACAAACGCGCCGAAGCCCAACTGGACGAAGCGATCACCATCGCCCTCGGGAGGCTCGGCGACGAGCACCCGCAAGTTGCGACCATCCGGGCCGCGCAGGGCCGCCTCGCCTACCACCGCGGCGACCTGCCAACGGCCCAGCGGAATCTGAGTGCCGTCTTGGAGCTCCAGGAGCGAGTCTTGGGCCCGGACCACCCCTACGTGGCCAACACCCTGACTGCGCTGGGGAGAGCTCTCACCGCGGGAGACTCGACCTCCGAGGCAGAGATCCACCTGCGCCGCGCGCTCCACCTGCGCCGCGAACAGCTGCCGACCAGCGACTGGCGCATCGGTGAGTCTGCGGGCGCCCTCGGCGAATGCCTGGCGGCTCAGGGCCGGCGGGCGGAGGCGGAGACCGTGCTGTCTGAAGCCACTGCAGGTCTCGAGCGCGCCCTCGGATCCGACTTCCCATTGACCCGTGAGTTCCGCGAGCTTCTCGCGACGGTCAGAGCAACCGGCACCACGCTACCGGGCGAGGCTCAGTAGCTCACGGTCTCGGCCGGCTAACGGTGAGACGGCGGACTCGCAGTTTCCGAGCTGGCCGACGCCTCGACCGCAGGGTCTGGTTCCAAGGGAATCGGCAGCGGGCCGCCCCCCGAAGCCTTCATCTGCAAACCGTGGTTCGGGCAAAAGATCGCTGCTTCCGCTGAGTCCCTGGCGACGTAACGCGCCACGTCCCACTCTGGACACGCCAACAGGGTGCGATTCGAATTCAGGCTCGGAGGCAGTTCCTGCCCCTGATCGACCTCTGCGGCGCCTGGCGCAACGCGCGCGCATTCGCTCGTCACGAAGAGATCGAGATCAATTCCGCTGCCGTTTGTCGCCTCGATCGCCCACTGGGTGACCGTCGCGCGATAGGTCTGATGCAGGGTCACCATCGACCGGGCAGCGTCGTTCGTCGAGTTGATGAAGAAGCCGCCACCCGTAACTTCGAAGTTCGTGGCGCAGGCCGTGAAGAGGAAACAGGTCGTGTCGGACAGGCAGTCCGCGTTGAAGAAGCCGTGTTGGAGGTCTGCACCGACGCCCGTCAGCCCGGCGCCGTCTCCCACGAAGCCTTCGGCCTCGACAATGCCCTTCTCGTCTACCTCGAACGTCTGTGCTGCTATTGGGACACAACAGAGGGCTCCCACTGCCGCTGTCGCGATGGCGATTCTCATCTTGATACTCCACATGGTTCTCTCCCTTCTGGAGTATCAAGGCGGGATCGGCTCTTGAAGAGGCTCATAGAACCGATGGCAATATCGGTTTCTTCGAGCCCGCGACGCGGGTCACGACCTGCTGTCGGTGGCGCTCAGACCCTCTCGCGGATACCACCGCGCAGCGCACCGGCCTCGTGGCCGCCGTAGTGCGCTGCCCACGACTCGGGAAGCGGCCGGCTGTTCGGCACGCTGATCCACACCCGCAGGATCAGGCGGCCGGGAGCTCTGGGCGGATCGCTGAACGCGGTCCGGGAGTGGAGCGTCACGTAGTTGTTGAGCAGCAGGAGCTCACCCGGCTGCTGACGAAAGCACAGCTGGAAGGCCGGGTCGGAGGCAAGCCGCTGGACGGTGTCGAGAGCTTCGCGCTGCGCGGGATCGAGATCGGGCAGCTCCTGACTCTGGTGGGCGCGCTCGATCAGCACCTGCATGAGCGTGATCGCCAGTTGCCCGCCCCGCCGAGCGAAGACGGGCATCTCGTACCAGGGGTGCTCGTTGGCCGTGTCGATGTTGTGCCGCTGCCAGAAGAACGGCTGATAGAGCCTCTCCAGGAGGTCGGGGCGGGTGCGGGCGATCTCGTTGTGGATGGCTCCGGCGCTGACCACGATGCTCTCACCGCCCTCCGCCGCGGACCGAACACACAGAAAACCGATGACGTCGGCCCGATCGCTGTGGAAGGTCAGCGCGTTGCTGCTGTTCGGTCCCCTCGATCGCGGATCGCCCGCGCTCAGACCTGCGTTGGCCACCCGAAAGAGGCGGTCGCCGGCGACGTTCTGAGACACCGGAGTCCCAATCGACCCGGCCAGGTTCAGAAGCATGCGAGACAGAGTCTCTTCGTCATGATCGCCGACACGGACTCCCCGCAGTCGGACAATGCCCGGTCCGCTTTCGAGGCGGTCGCGAAGCCCCGCGCCCAGGGCGGTGAGTTGCGGACGATCGACCGCCTCGCCGGCGAGGGTCTCGAGATCGGCCAGCTCTTCGGGAGTCAGACTCCGATCGAGATCCGGATGCCCGGCGATCTCTTCAGAGGTCCAGACCGCGGGACCTGAGACGGGCGACTGGTCGGCTGGCATCGCCGGAGTGTACTCGGCAGCGGCAGTGGTTCTACTGTCGGGGTGGGGCTTGGCCCCTCCCCGAACCCCTCCCGCGGGGTTCGAACCCCCTCAGGCTCGGTTTTGTCCGAGGCCGATGCTTCGATCGATTGTACGGGGAATCAAGTGGTTGGCTGGGACGCAGGGATTCCGAGCCCGCTACGCGGACCACGATCTACTGTCGGGGTGGGGCTTGGCCCCTCCCCGAACCCCTCCCGCGGGGCTCGAATCCCCTCAGGCTCGGTTTTGTCCGAGGCCGATGCTTCGATCGATTGTACGGGGAATCAAGAGGTTGGCTGGGACGCAGGGATTCGAACCCCGATTCCACGGTCCAGAGCCGTGTGTCCTACCATTGAACGACGTCCCAACGGCCGCAAAACATAGCAAATACTTGCGTTTAGGTCAATGAATCGTGGCCGACCGGGCGGTCTCGATCCAGGCCCAGATGGCGCCGATCTCATCGGCTTCGATGCGTCCACGATAGGGGGGCATCGAGATGTCCTGGCGCCCCCAGAACCAGCGGATCAAGGGGTTCGCCTCGAGGCGGTGGCTAGTGCCTTCGAGCACCCACTCGTCGAACTCGGCGCGGTCGTGGACCATGTCGGCGAAGTTGCCTCCCAGAAAGCCTGGGGTGAAGCCGCCGAGCGAAGCCGGGTTCGGGAGTCCGCCGGAGCCCTCGACGCCGTGGCAGGCCAGGCAGCCGTGCTTGCGGGCGAGGTCGAGTCCGCGTGCGGCCGTCTCGTCGGTCGGCGGGTCGACGCGCTCGACGGCTACCGCGAAGGCGACCAGCTTCGCCAGCTCACCTTCGGGCAGGCGGTCTTGATAGGCCGGCATTCGCACCGGCTGATCCTCGAGTCGTGCGGCGGCGGCCGGGTCGTCGAGCCAGGCGCGGGGGGCACCAAAACGGATGACCTCCTCGATCTCCTCGGCGGTGCTCGCGTACATCATCGCGTTGCCCGCCGCGAGCTTCGGAACGCTCCCCCATCGGCTTCCGGGGTTGGGAATCTCGGGGCCACCGAGCGGTCGATGGCAGCCGAAACACCCCTGCTCTCGAGCCAGGATTCTGCCCTCGAGAATCGGGTTGAGCTCCTTGTGCCAGAGCACATACCGCCCTGCCGGCGGCCCAACGACCGCCAGCAGGACGACGCCGGCGACTAGCGCCAGCGCCAGCTTCTTCAGCGCAAAGCCTCCGCTCAGGCGGCGGCCTTCGAGCCGGTGACCGTGACGACCTTCATGCCGTCCTTCTCGGCCAGCATACCCATGACGGTCGCCTTGCCGCCCGCCATGTCCTTGAGCGCCGCGTACGGGGCGCCGTCTTTGTGATCGGCCGCCAGCAGCACGAGCGTGCCGTCATCCGTCAGCAGACCCATCGGCTGTCCGTTCTTGACGCACGACTTGGCGCAGCCCGCGTGATCGGCGCCGTGTGAGTCACCGGCGATGTAGCAGGCCAGGTCGACGACCTCACCGGTCCAGGTGCCGCCGTTCTCATCGTGGTGCCCGGCAACGGCAACGGAGCTGAGGGCGACGAGCGCCAGCAGGGTCAACAGAGTGATATTCCTCTTCACAATCCACCTCCCATGGAAGTCACTCGCTACGGGTTGATCTCCGCATGAGGACTCGGTTCGTCTTTACTAAGCCTACGTTACCCACTCCCTGCTGGATGTTCCAATGGACTGACAACAGGTAGCGGTCGTCCCGGCGGCACGCTAGGCTTTCGGTCATGGCTGACCCGAAACCCG
Source organism: Candidatus Multivoradales bacterium (assembly GCA_965212505.1). Lineage (GTDB taxonomy): Bacteria > Acidobacteriota > Thermoanaerobaculia > Multivoradales > JAHEKO01 > JAHEKO01. The sequence continues at coordinate 101,600 of OZ243123.1, read as the reverse complement.
CCGCACCGGACCTCCGGCACGAGAACGTCTCGAAGCTGTTTCGCTTCCTGGGCGGCAACGGTTTCGACTGGTCGAACGTCCCGATCGCCGACTACAAACCGGAGGACGACTCGTGGAAGGGCGTCACCCGGCGCGTCTTCGTAGGTGAGACCGGGGAGTCGCCACTCTTTCACTTGCGCTACTTCGAGATCGAGCGCGGCGGCTACACGACCCTGGAGCAGCACCAGCACGAACACGTCATCGTGGTCATTCGCGGCCGCGGCGAGGTAGTGATCGGCTGCGAGACGCGGGAGGCCGGCTTCGGCGACGTGGTCTACATCGCCCCCGCCGACCCGCATCAGTTCCGCAACGACGCTCGCGAGGAGCCGTTCGGCTTCCTCTGCATGGTGAACGCCGAGCGCGATCGTCCTCAGGGGACGGACGGACGCTACTGTCCGATCTGCGAGTAGCCGAGAACCCTAGGCGGGCACCGACTCGAGAACCTCGGCGATGCTGGTGAGCCCTCGCTCGAGCTCCTCGGTCGGCACGCCATAGCCGATCCTCAGGTAGCCCTCCAGCCCGAAGTGGGCACCCGGTACGACGAGGACGCTCTTCTCGTGGAGCAGGCGGTCAGCGAACTCGGCCGACTCGATCTCGTGGCTGTACCCCACGAGGGTCATCGCACCGGCCGCGGGCTCCGCGAGCGAGAGGCCATCATGAGCTTCGGTCCACGCTCTCAGCACAGAGAGGTTGCGAAGTACCAGTTCGCGATTCCGGTTCAGAATGCGCCGGGTCACGTCAGGCTCGAGCGCCTTCGCCGCGAGTTCGTAGCTCAAACTGGCAGCGGTAATCGAGGTGTAGTCCTTCCGCGCCCAGAGATCGGCCAGAAGGTCCTCGGGACCGATCACCCAACCGACACGTAGCCCCGGCAGACCGTAGGCCTTCGACAAGCTTCCGGTGACCAGAACCTTGTCGTAACGCCCCCAGAACGTCGGCGACAGGCCGCCGCTGTGCTCGGTGCCGCGGTAGATCTCGTCGACCACCACCCAGGCGCCGACCGAAGCCGCGAGCTCGACGATGCGCTCCATCGCCTCCGTCGAGAGCACCATGCCGGTGGGGTTGTTGGGGTTGACCAGGGCGATCATCTTCGTTTGCGATCCAACGCGGCTCGCGAGCTCGTCGAGGTCCGGCTGCCAGCCGGCGTTCGGATCGAGATGAAAGGGGGCCACCGTTGCGCCGAAGCCCTCCACCAGACCGCCGATCTGGAGATAGTTCGGCACCATGTAGACGATCTCGTCGCCGGGCTCGATGAGCCGCCACGAGCAGATGAAATTGGCCTCGATCGTCGCGCTGGTGACCAGCACGTTGCGCGCCTCGGCGCCGAGGTGTGCGCCGATCCGCTCGCGTAGCACCATCGGGCCGTCGGTCTGGGCGTAGCCGAGAGGAATCGCGAGGAGCGCTTCGACCTCTCCCTCCTCCAGGAGGTCCGCCGCCGTCAGCGGATCAACTCCCGACTCGGCCAAGTTGATGGCCACGTTGTGCTCGTGCAGCGATTGGAAACGCTCGAGGTGAAATTCAGGGACTCGCATGTCCCTGGAACCCTATCTCAGCCGTCGGCGCGCCCGCCCCAAGAAACGGGGCACTGGCCGCCCTCCCGCGCTAGGCTAGATGAATGCTGCTACAGACCCGGCTCGACAGCCTCCTGGTCGCCACCGACTTCTCCGAGACCGCTGAAGCGGCGCTCGACTGGGCAACCGACATCGCCCTCGCCCACGATGCGAGCATCGACCTCGTACACACCCTGCTGCTGCCCAATCAGATGGGCGACTACCTCCCGTCCCCTCCCGACATGAGCGCGGAGCTTCAACAGGCCGCGCTCCTGCGTCTCGATCAGAGCGCCGGGCGCGCCAGAGATCGCGGCGTCGAGGTCACGCCGGAGCTCCGACTCGGCCTACCGTCTCAAGCGATTCTGGCCGCCGCTCGCGACGCGGGGGTCGATCTGGTCGTCATGGGCACCCTGGGCACGACCGGCATTCGGCACCTGCTCCTGGGGAGCACAGCCGAGCGTGTCGTACAACGTGCCCACTGCCCGGTCCTCACCATCCATCCCGACGACCGGGAGCATCGTCCACTCCGACAGGTTCTCGTGCCGACCGACTTCTCCAACGACACCGAACTCGCGATCGAAGCCGCCCTGCGCGTGCTACCCGCCGGCGAGCCGGCGAGTCTCACACTTCTCCACGCCTACCACCTGCCGTTCGAGTACACCGCCTACGGCACCATCCCGACCTCTCTCGATTACTACATGAAGGACAGCGAGGGAGAAGCGCTCGAGAAGCTCGGCGAGGCGAAGGCGCGGCTCGCGCAGGACGGATTGGAAGTGAATGTCATCGCCCAGCAGGGGTACCCACCGGACGTGATTGTCCAATCGGCTCAGGCGTTGGGCGCCGACCTCATTGCGATGGGCACCCAGGGCGGCTCGGCGATCTCCAACATTTTTTTGGGGAGCACCGCACGTCGGGTCGTGCAAACGGCGGGGTGCCCGGTGCTGACCGTGCGCCGGCCTGACGAGAGTTGACCGCCAAGAGCGGGCCTCCTTGCTTCTTGTCAGGGATAGAAATCGTCCATAGAATTGGCGGCTCGACCCTGGAGAGGTGCCGGAGTGGTCGAACGGACCTGCTTGCTAAGCAGGCGACTGGGGTAACCTGGTCCGAGGGTTCGAATCCCTCCCTCTCCGCCAAGTACTCCTTGCCGAGATGCACTCTCGGCTCGGACCTACTGGTCACGCCAACGTCGGATCTCTTCGAGGGAGACATCTCCTCCCCTCCGCTCGTTGGACTCGACCCAGTCCACCAGCGTCTCCCAGGACTCTGGTGCGACTTCTTCAGCTGGCGGCAAGACTCTGAAACGGGCCTCGACCTCAGCTGAGTCGATGAAGCCCTGGTCCCCAGGCCTGTGTCGGACCTCGACGAGTTCGATACGACTTCCCCTGGCGTAGTCCTTGAGGACACTTCGCTCGAGACTCTCGACATCGCTTCGCGCCGTTCCACCAGTGATCGCCTTCACGGTCACGACATGAGGCCACCGAGGGCCGAAGTGATAGACCGCGCCGTACATGATGATGGCCTTCAGCTTCGAAACACCGGCGGCCCTCATGGCGTTGTAGAAGGCCAGGTGCACGCGATCCCAAGGTTGCCTGCGCTCGTCGCAGCCAACGTCGTGGATCACCGAGGCGTTCCTGTACCGGCCTTCAAAGGGGCCTCCGATAATCGACCATGCAGGCTTGGGAATCGAAGCACCGTCAACGACAGTACCGACCGGCGCGTTCCACTCCAGACCATCTGGATCGATGTAGGCGAAGGGTTCCAGAAGCTGCATGCGGCGGCCGTCCTCGAGCCACTCCACCTTCACCTTACCGACGAAGGTTCCCCACTCATCAGCCATTGCTGCGCTACACGTCAGGCCGAAAATAAGAATCGCGAGCACGAGTCCACGCATACTGAGCCTCCACGTGCTTAGACGGACAGGAATCCCTGAGCCCACGCCGCGTGCGGTCAGTCCAAAGACACTGCCGAAACGGGCCTCTCCCGCCTCGGTTGTCCACTGGACGCAGGACCCGCTCAGGGCTATGCTCGCGGCATCCGCGTGACGTCTGTTTTTCCCATTGAATCCCGTCCAGGGAGAGTGTGAATTCATGAGTTCTACCCCGGCCTCCGACGTGAGCCAGACCGCTATCAATACGATCCGATTCCTCGCCGCCGACATGGTCGAGAAGGCGAATTCGGGGCATCCCGGGGCTCCCATGGGTCAGGCGGCGATGGCCTATCTCCTCTGGTCGAAGCATCTGCGTCACAACCCGCTGAATCCCAACTGGCACAACCGCGATCGCTTCGTGCTCTCGTGCGGTCACGCCTCGGCGCTGATCTACTCGCTGCTCCACTTGGCGGGGTACGACCTGTCGTTGGACGAAATCCGGAACTTCCGTCAGTGGGGCTCGAAGACGCCCGGGCATCCGGAGTATGGGCACACCCCCGGCGTCGAGACGACGACCGGGCCGCTCGGGCAGGGGATCAGCAACGCCGTGGGCATGGCGATCGCGGAGCGTCTCCTCGCGTCGACGTTCAATCGCGAAGGGTTCGACCTCTTCGACCACCGGGTCTGGGTGATCGCCAGCGACGGCGACCTCATGGAGGGCATCGCGTCGGAGGCCTGTTCGATGGCCGGCCACCTCGGACTCGGCAAGCTGAACGTCCTCTACGACGACAATCTCATTTCGATCGACGGGCCGACCGACTTGAGCTTCAGCGAAAACGTCGGGCAACGCTTCGAGTCGTTCGGTTGGCACGTACAGACGGTGAGTGACGGCAACGATCTCGAGGCGCTCGACGCCGCGATGGAGGCGGCCAAGGCCGACAACCGCCCGTCGATCGTGTGCGTCCGCACCAACATCGGCTACGGCTCTCCGAACAAGCAGGACACCTCGGCCGCACACGGTGCGCCCCTCGGGGCCGAGGAGATGAGCCTCACCAAGCGCGCTCTGGGGTGGCCCGAGGAGCCTCGATTCCACGTCCCCGACGAGGCGCGCGCGGCGTTCGCAGCGAGCCGCGAGACCGGGGCTTCGGCAGAGGCAAGTTGGGACGACCTACTCGATCGCTATCGTGAGGCGCACCCCGCGGATGCCGCCGAGCTGGAGCGTCGGGCGAACGGAGAGCTGCGCGACGGCTGGGAGAACTCCCTGCCGAGCTTCTCTCCCGAAGACGGCCCGCTTGCCACCCGTAAAGCCTCCGGCGCGGTGCTGAACGCAATCGCCGCCGAGGTCCCCGAGCTCACGGGCGGTTCAGCCGACCTCACCGGTTCGAACAACACCTATCTGGCGGGCGAAGCGGACTTCTCGGCTTCGGTTGCGGGACGGAACTTCTACTTCGGCGTACGCGAGCACGCGATGGGAGCGGCGCTCAACGGCATGGCGCTTTCGGGCATGCTCCGGCCCTACGGCGGCACCTTCCTGATCTTCTCGGACTACATGCGGCCGTCGATTCGCCTCGCAGCGCTCATGGGCCTGCCGGCGATCTACGTCTTCACCCACGACTCGATCTTCCTCGGCGAAGACGGGCCGACCCATCAGCCGATCAGCCAGCTGCTCTCGCTCCGCTCGATCCCTGGACTCACCCTCCTCCGGCCGGCGGACGCCAATGAAACGGCGCAGGCCTGGCGAGTCGCAGTCGAGAACCGCACCGGGCCGACCGCCCTGTCTCTCACGCGGCAGAAGCTGCCGATTTTGGCCGAGGCCGCCGAGCGCGGCGGCGTCGATCGGGGCGCCTACGTAATCTCCGACGCCAACGGCGAAGCCCAGCTGGCGCTCATCGCAACCGGCTCCGAAGTGTCGCTGGCGCTCGGCGCCCAAGCAGCCCTGGCCGATCGAGGCGTTGCTGCGCGCGTCGTGAGCATGCCTTCGTGGGAGCTCTTCGACGCCCAGGACGAGAGCTACCGAAACGAGGTGCTGCCCGCCTCGCTCGATCGCAGACTGGCGATCGAAGCCGGCTCGCCGCTCGGCTGGGAGCGCTATGTCGGACCGCGTGGCGCGACGCACGGGATCGACGGCTTCGGTGCCTCGGCTCCATTCGCGGCGATGGCTGAGAACTACGGGTTCACCGTGCCCCAGGTGGTCGAGCGCGCTCTCGCGCTCCTCGACTAGACCGGTCGGAGGCTTCTCATGGTTCGTACTCGGTTCGCTCCCAGCCCCACCGGCTATCTGCACATCGGCGGTGTTCGCACGGCGCTCTTCAACTGGCTCTTCTCTCGGCGCCACGGCGGCAGCTTCATCCTGCGCATCGACGATACCGACGCACGGCGCAACGTCGACGAAGCGCTCGAGCCGATTCTCGATGGCTTCCGCTGGCTCGGGATCGACTGGGACGAGGGACCCGACGTCGACGGTGACTACGGCCCGTACTACCAGTCACAGCGAGCGGACATCTACTCGGCGGCCGTCGACGAGCTCCTCGCTCGCGGCCACGCCTACCGCGACTACGCCAGCTCTGACGAGCTCGCCGAAGAGCGCGAGACGGCGCAGGCGAACAAGGAGCGTTTCATCTACAGCCGGCGTTGGATGGCCGCGGACGACGAGCAGGCGGCTCGCTACAAGGCGGAAGGTCGCCAGGCCGTCGTGCGGCTCAAAATGCCACGCGAAGGGAGCTGTCGGTTCACCGACAAGATTCGAGGTGACGTCGAGTTCGAGTGGGCTCGGGAACAAGACCACGTCATTCAACGCGCCGACGGCTCGTGCCTCTACCACCTGGCGAGCGCGGTCGACGATCACGAGATGGCAATCAGCCACGTGATCCGCGCCGAGGAGCACCTCTCGAACACGCCGCGGCACATCTTCATCATGCAGTCGTTCGGCTACGAGCTACCGGAGTACGCACACCTGCCGTTCGTGGCCGAGCCCGGCTCCAAGACCAAGCTCTCCAAACGCAAGCTCGCGAAGTACCTCAAGAACGCCGAATTCGCGAAGATCCACGAGCACGGCAGGCGCATCGCCGAGCGCATCGGCCAGGCGCACGAGGCCGACACCTTCAACCCGGTGATCGTCGACTTCTACCGGGAGGTCGGCTACCTGCCGCACGCTCTGCTCAACTACCTCGTGCTGCTCGGCTGGTCTCTCGACGACAAGACCGAGCTGTTCGAGCTCGCCGAGATGATCGAAAACTTCTCGCTCGAGCGCATCAACAGCGCTCCGGCGAGCTTCGACCCACAGAAGCTGGTGTCGTTCCAGGACGACCACATGCAGCGTCAGTCGATGGAGACCAAGCGGCAGCTGGTGCTGCCGTACCTGCGCCAGGCCGGACTGGTCGAAGACGAAGCTCCAGAGGCCCTCGACGCCATCCTCGAAGCGGCCGGAGACCGCCTCAAGGTCGCCGGCGACGTTCTCGACTTCGACGACTTCTTCGTCCCCGACGAAGACCTGGTCTACGACGAAGGCGCCGTCCAGAAACGTCTGGTGAAGCCCGAGCGAGCGCAGGAACTCCTGGGGCGGTTCCGCGACCGGCTCGCCGCGTCTGAGGCTTCCGATGCCACCGCCCTCGAGACGCTGATGCGTACCTTTGTCGAGGACGAAGGGATCAAGCTCGGCGACATCATCCATGCCGTGCGTGTCGCCGCTACCGGTAAGGGCGTCGGGTTCGGCATGTTCGAAACCCTCGAAATCCTCGGACGCGAGCGGGTAGTGTCACGCATCGACCGGGCGCTCGCGGAACTGTCCGGCTAGGGCATCTTCCAACGGAATACGCCGAAGCCCACCCGCCTTCGACGGGCGACCTCGCGTTCGGAGAGATGGCTAATGTCTCCAGAGTTTTTTGGATCGAAGAGCATCTGAAGGATCAGAGCCACTCGTTCGTTCTCACCGTAGCGCTCCCGAACCAGCTCGAGCTGATCCAGGTAGCGCTTTTCGAGTCGTTCCGATTCGGGCTTCTTGTAGACCTTGACGCAGAGCTCCGCTAGGAGCGCCATCTGCGGGTCGAGAGCATGCGGTTCGAGCTCGATCGCTCTCTCGAACTGCTCGATTGCTCGATCCGTCTCATAGGCCTCGGCCAGGCAGCGGCCGAGGATGTAGTGAGCGAGATAGCGATGCTCGCGATCGAGCGCTGGCTGCTCCCGAGCCACCACACCCGTCAACGTGTTGACGCAGGCACGAATCTCCTCTTGAACGTGCCCGCTCTCTCCCTTTCGGAAGTGCACGATCCCCTGGTAGAGCTCTTCCAGGTCGCCACCGAGAGCGGCGGGCGGCACCGTCAGCACTTCGTAGTCCCAGTCGTCGTGCCGTGCGAGTCCGAGCTCCAGCGTCTCGTCGTAGCCAAAGACAATACGGTCCCCCTGAGCGACGCTCTGGAGAAAGTGCGGCGGGTTCAACAGGTGGCCCAAGTAGCGGTCGCCACCCGAATCGTGCGCGAAGACGCGCACCCACATCATCTCGAAAGAACTACCGTCCCGATCGGGGGCGAAGACCACCGGGAAGTCGGACGGGTACTCCGGGGGAGACTGGTCGCGTAGCCGGTCGTCCTCCAGCCAGGGCGACGGAGCGTCCGTCGGCCTCCACACGACCAAACGCTCGCGCCAAGGCGCCGGCTCAGAGGACGCCTCGCTCGCGTGACTCCAGTCTTCCGGAATCGCGGCCGGGGTTGGCGGTCCGCCCGCCTCGGCGAGCACCTCGTCGCAACACTCTTCGTCGGTCGGCGGACCCAGGTAGACGATCTGAGTTGCGGCAATACCCCAGTTCCCGGCATCGGTCGCCAAGACCAGGGTCTGTTGATGCAGCAAGCTCACGAAGACATGTGTCGCCAAGGGCGTGCTCGACAGAATGTGGCTCGCGACCAGGAACGGCTCGCCCCCCGTTTCGTCCGGCTTCGACATCGTCAGACAGCTCTTCGAGAGCGCCTCCGCTGCGAGCACCGTCTGACCGTCGGACCCCATCGTGACTCGTCCGAACCCACCGATTGCGATCTCTCCCTCCTTCGAGGTGACGGGCACGAGGTAGACGTCCCTCGGCGAGTCAATACCTTCAGAACGGCCAAGGACCGCTACGTATTCGTCGGCGCATTCGATCGGCGACGCCTCGAGTGCCGCCCGCTTCGAGAAGAACGCCATCGCGTCCAAGAGTGTCGGTTTTGCGGGTGGGTCGAGGCGGCTGACCTCGCCCCGATCCTCGTCGTCGAACCGAACTTCGTAGAGCACTCGAGGTCGCAAGTCTCTCCAGCCGATGAAGCGAACAAGAACGTCGCCGTCCGCCGCCGCGAGAACCGTGTTCTCGACTCCCATCGCGTCCGGGTACTCGGCCTCGAGAATCTTCTGCCCGAGCCGCAGGTAGCGATACTTCTGGAAGAGCGTGCCGCCGAGGCGGGAGGCCTCCTCGACGGCTTCCTGGTACTCCTCCGGGGTCTCCTGCGGCCGATGCACAGCGCCCTCCGCCATCACAGCCATGAGGGCGGCACCAAGTAGCCAGGGAGAACTCCCTGCGCCGTGACTAGAACCGAGCTTCGCCATACTCGCTCTTAGAGAAGTGACGACGACTGTAGCACCGGGCTCCGAGCGCCCCTACAATACGAACACGGCAGACCTCATGACCGAATCCAACGAAAGCACCTCACCCAAGCACTTCATCGAGCAGATCGTCGAGAGCGATCTCGAGTCCGGGAAACACGAGCGCGTTCACACACGTTTCCCGCCCGAGCCGAACGGCTATCTGCACATCGGACACGCAAAGTCGATCTGCCTCAATTTCGGCATGGCGGAGGGCTTCGGGGGTCTCTGCAATCTTCGCTTCGACGACACCAACCCGAGCAAGGAAGAGCAGGAGTACGTCGAGTCGATCCGGCACGACGTGCGCTGGCTCGGCTTCGACTGGGGCGATCGGGAGTACTACGCCTCGGACTACTTCGAGCAGCTCTATGAGTACGCTGAGCGGCTCATCCAGAAGGGCAAGGCGTATGTCGACGACCTTTCCGCCGACGAGATTCGCGAGCACCGCGGCACGCTGACCGAGCCGGGTCGCGAGAGTCCCTACCGTGAGCGCACTGCCGAGGGGAACCTCGACCTCTTCCGGCGCATGCGAGCAGGCGAGTTCGAGGACGGCTCCCGTGTACTGCGCGCGAAGATCGACATGACGTCCGGGAATCTCAACATGCGCGACCCGGTGCTCTACCGGATTCTGCGCGCGCATCACCACCGGACCGGCGACGCCTGGTGTATCTACCCGATGTACGACATGGCGCACGGCCAGTCGGACTCGATCGAAGGCATCACCCACTCGCTGTGCACGCTCGAATTCGAAGACCATCGGCCGCTCTATGAGTGGCTGGTTGGAGAGATCGGCATCTATCCGCCGCGCCAGATCGAGTTCGCGCGCCTCAACGTCACCCACACTCTGCTCAGCAAGCGCAAGCTGCTGCAGTTGGTGAACGACGGCTTGGTCTCCGGCTGGGACGACCCGCGCATGCCGACGCTCTCGGGGATGCGGCGACGCGGCTACACGGCGCGCGCAATTCGTCGCTTCTGCGACGCCATCGGTGTGGCGAAGGCCAACAGCATGGTCGACATCCGCAATCTCGAGCACTTCGTACGCGAGGACCTGAACAAGATCGCACCGCGAGTCATGGGCGTACTGAACCCGTTGCGGGTGGTGATCGAGAACTACCCCGACGATCACGTCGACGAACTCGACGCGATCAACAACCCCGAGGACCCCGAGGCCGGCAGCCGAACGGTCCCCTTCTCGAAGGTGCTCTACGTCGACAGGAACGACTTCCGCGAGGAGGCGCCGAAGAAGTACTTCCGACTCGCGCCCGGGCGCGAGGTCCGGCTGCGCTACGGCTACTTCATCACCTGCGTCGACTACGTCAAAGACGAGTCGGGCGAGGTGGTCGAGCTGCGATGCACCTACGACCCCGAGACGCGCGGCGGCTCGGCGCCCGACGGTCGCCGCGTGCGCGGCACGATCCATTGGGTCTCGGCCGAACACTCGCTCGACGCGGAGGTGCGACTCTACGACCACCTCTTCTCCGCCGAAGACCCGAGCGCCGTCGGCGACGGCGAGGACTTCAAGTCGAACCTGAACCCCGACTCGATCGAGGTTCTGACCGGCTGCCGGGTCGAGCCCAGCCTGGCCGACGCAGAGCCTGGCTCGACTTACCAGTTCGAGCGCGTCGGCTACTTCAGCGTCGACTCGAAAGACTCGACGTCCGAGAGACCGGTCTTCAACCGCGTCGTGTCGCTACGCGACAGCTGGGCGAAGATCGAAAAGAAGCAGAAGGCGGGCTAGCCGAGCGACGCCGGCTACTGCAGCGAGAAGCGAATCGTCAGATTCAGGAAGACCGCTACCGGCTTGCCGTCGAGGAGCGCCGGCTTGTACCTCCAGGAGCGGGCGGTCTCGACGGCCGACTCACTCAGGCCGTTCGGTAGCCCCTTGAGTACCTTGACGCTGTCTACGTTGCCCAACGTATCGACGATCGCCTCGAGAATGACCACGCCCTGCGTGCGGCTCTGGCGGCCTTCTTCGGTGTAGAGGGGCCGCGGCCCGAAGACCTTCTCCGGGGGCGTCACCGAACCGCTCATCCGTATGGCCCCGGACACGCGTCCATCGCTTGGCGGCCCATCGGGGATGCCGAAGATCACGTCTCGGTCGCCGACGATGTCGACCGCAGGCGACTCGATCTCTGCCACCCGGATCGGCTCCGGCTCTTCCGGCGTCGGATCCGGAATCGGGATGATGCGCTTCTTCTCCGTCCGTTGAGGAATCTGCTGCTCCGCCCTCGGCGGTGGCGGCTGAAACCGGACCGGCTTCACCACATAGACCTGCTTTTGCTGGCCGATGTGCGTGGGCGCCTCGCGCCACTCGGGAATCTGTAGGACGAAGAACAGCAGGTGAGCGGCGACCGCGAGCGCGACCGCCCACTTCATCGGCTTGCGATCGTCCTCGTTCTCCGGCTCCACGTACGGCACGTGGCCCAGATGAACAGACAGGACACGGCTCGGGCCTCCGCTGTATTTGCTGAAAGTAGGGCTGTTATCGAACATCTGACACTCCGTGGGGTTTCACCCCCTCCATCCAAAACAACAGCAAAACCTCTGCCAGCTCTTCCCGTTCAGGGGTCGAAATTCAAACCTGTCACTTCGCGCGAAAACCGGGCTGTCACGTCGATCTCCGCAACCGGTCGCGGACTGGGGGCGAAACCCTACCCGTCAACACCAATATGCCTGGCCGCCAACGCGCCGGGCCGCCTACAGGAGACTCGGAATGAAAACCTCTGCTCTGATCGCCCTGACCACTGCTCTGCTCATGACCCTCGTCCCGGCGGTGTTCGCGGGCGAGATGGACGCCACCGTCTACGTCGGCCACGGCATCTTCGGCGGCGACCTCAACTTGGACGACGACCTACCCGTCGACATCGCAGTTGTGGACGTCGGCTGCATCCTCACCGACTTCCGCTTCGGCGAGTTCGCTGGCCCGCTCACCCTGCCGCCCAACACCTACGACATCGAGGTCCGCATTTCAGACGGCGCCTGTGGCGGCGCCCTGGCGATCACGGCCAGCGTCCCGATCAACATGAAGGAGAACGTCACCCTCCTGGCGCACCTCGACGGCAACGGCGCCCCGACCGCCTCGAAGTTTGGTAACAACGTCGGTCCGAGCGCCGACGGCGAGGGCCGCATCTCCGCCCACCACGCCGCGGCCGCACCGGCCGTGGACGTCTACGCCAAGCCCCGCGGCAGCAGCGACGCTCCGTTCGAGGTCTTCGGCGACGTCGTCAACGGCGACCAGGGCGTGGGCGACATTCCGGCCGGGCAGTGGTTCGCAGCCCTGCGGCCCGCCAACGACACGCCGGTCGTTCTCGGCCCGGCCCGCGTCGCCGTCCAGGACCGTGCCCTGGTCAACGTCTACGCCGTTGGCAGCTTGAGCACTGGAAGCCTCACCTTCCTGGTGCAGCGCCTCCGCACAGAAACGCCCTAGAGGACCCTCCGACTCACCTGCACGGGCGAGAGCCCGTGGTACGAGCCCGCCGGGAGGCGGGCTCGCTTTTTCTTGGCGCATGGCACAATCCGCCGATCATGAGCGAGCGGCTCTCTTACCAGGTGGACGCCTACCTCCGGCAGGTGTCGACGACCGTCGAGAACGTCGGGGAGCTCGAGGGTCGACCCTACGCAGTCCTTGCCGATTCCGTGCTCTACCCCGAAGGCGGTGGGCAGCCGGCGGACCGTGGGCGGCTCGCGGGCGTGGATGTCGTCGACGTACAAAAGATCGACGGCGCCGCCTTCCACTTCCTCACCTCAGCCGTCGACGCCGGGCGGGCCACCGTCGAACTCGACTGGCAGCGCCGCTACGACCACATGCAGCAGCACACCGCCCAGCACCTGCTGAGTGCAATCGCCGCGACGGAGTTCGGCTGGGAGACCACGTCGTTCCATCTCGGCACCGCCCGTTCCGACGTCGAGCTGAACGCTACCGAGCTCGAGCCGAGCGCAATCGCTCGACTCGAAGAGCGTGTGATCGAAGAGATTCGCGCCGCCCGCCCGACCTCCGCTCGTTGGCTAACGTCGAGCGAGTACAACGAGCTCGACATTCGATCTCGAGGACTCCCGGCCGACTTCGAGGGCGAAGTCCGGTTGGTTGAGATCGAGGGCGTCGACCTGACGACCTGCGGCGGGACTCACCTGCGCTCGACCGCCGAGATCGAGACCATCCAACTCGGGGACACCGAGCCGATGCGCGGTGGTACCCGGCTCCACTGGGTCGCCGGCGGCCGCGTCCGTAAACGGCTGGAGACCTTGGAGGTCCGCAACCGAGAGCTGCGCAGCCTCCTCGAGACTTCCGGTGATGAGCTTGCCGGAGCACTCGCCGCCAAGCTCGAGAGTCTCCGCGGCGTCACCCGCGAGCTCAAACAGGCTCATCAAGAGCTGGCCACCGCCCGCGCCACATCGCTCGCACTGGCTCCTGGAAGGCTGGCGGAAGTACACGTCGACGGCGTGGATGGCGGCTTCCTCCAACACATGGCTCGCGAGGTCATCGCTCAAGCACCCGAGAAGGTAGCGCTGGTGACCTCCAGCAACGACAAGGGTCACTTCTTCTGCATTGTGACCGGCAACCAGACAGAGCTCGACCTGGCGGCCACGGGCGGCCGGGTCGCCGAGCTTCTCGAAGGCCGAGGCGGCGGCTCGAAGGGTCAGTTCCAGGGCAAGGCCGCCTCTCTGGCCCGGCGCGGCGAAGCGGTGTCGCTGCTCGAGACCCTGCTTCAAGACGACTGAGGATCACCCGGCTCGCATCCGTGGGGCTCGTGGTTCCAAGCCAGGCCTCCGCCAGCCGCGCGACGTGCTCGGAGCAGATCGAGCAGACAAGGCTACGCCGCCAGACCTAGCGCACCGGGTCGGGCGCGCTCCCTTCGGGTATGCGGACAAGAGTGAGGCGTTCTCGCGCAGCGCCGGGCGGCCGACAAAAAACCGGGAGCCCCAAAGGGCCCCCGGTTCGGAACTGCGTCCTACTGAAGTAAGGACTACTTCCAGTTGACGCGGGCGCTGAGACGCCAGATCCGCGGGCTGAGCGTTTCCCGAAGGAAGTCCGCCGAGCCGCGGCTGAGGCCGCGCTCACGCTGCATGGTGTAGTTCTCGTTGAGCAGGTTGAAGACGTCGGCGCCAACCGTGAAGCTGACGTTACCGCTCGCCGCGAATTCTTTATCGAGGCGAAGGTCGACGGTGAGAATGTCCTCGGCACGGACGTCGTCGAGCTCGTTGACCGCCAACAGATCGCGGGCCTGGCCGTCCGACGTGGTGATGTCGAGGAAGTAGGGCAGCGGGTACCCCTCACGACCAAAAATGTTGGCCGCGACGTTGAAGCCCCACGGACGATCCGGAGCAACCTGGTACATGCCGTTGACGTTGTACTGCCAACCGCTCTGAATCCAAACGTCCGCCTTGGCGCCGGAGCCGGCCGCCTGGACGGCGTAGACGCCCCCATCGATGCTGGTACCGAAGCAACCGAACGTAGCAGCGTCCTCACACTGGTTCGGGCTCTGGTTGGCCAGGAAGCTCGCCGGCACGTCCCACTCGGCTTCGCCGAACTGGAAGTAGCCACGCAGCATCCACTGGTTGGACAGACGCTTGGTGAAGTTGAGGTTGAGACCCTGGTACTCACGCTCGCGGTCGCCGTTGCGAAGCAGCGAGCCACCGACGTAGCTGAGCGAAGGATCGAGAGTCCACGGCTGGACGCTGTAGCCCTGACCGCTCGGAAGCGTACCGGTACGCGGCCCGCCGTCCGTAATGTAGTCGGACCTCTGCACCAGACGCTGGGTGACGCCACCATCCGGGGTCACGAACGCGACCGTGTCCTTGACGTCGGAGATCTGACGCCAGGTGAACTGGGCGCCGATGACGAACTCAGGCAGGAGCGCGTGCTCGACACCGAGGAGAATCTCGTCCGTCATCTCAGGATCGAGGCCCGAGTCGGTGACGTTCGGACTCACGAGCGCCGTCGGATCGGACAGCGAGAAGCCGGAGGTACCGAGAATGATGATCTCATCCGGACCGTTGCCGGCCAGGGTGGAGCCGTTGAAGTCGCCGCTACCGTCGGTGTCGTACCAGAGTGCGGTGATGTACGACGGACCGGCCGGGTTCAGGCGAGAGATGTCGCCCGTCTGCAGTTGCTCGGGGAAGCGCGAGTAGCTCGCCCGGAGGAGAGTCTTGCGCTCTTCACCCAGAGCGTAGGTCAGGCCGACACGCGGCGAGATGGTGCTCCAGTCGAACGGCGCGTCCGCACCGTTGAACGCGAGCGACGGCTGTGTGCTCGAGAACCACGGATTGGCATCGGCGGTGACCGGATCGTTCGAGCCGTCCTGGACGTCCCAGCGGAAACCCGCGTTGATCGTCAGGTTGCCGGCCGAGATGGTGTCCTGCACCCAAGCCGAGGTGTACTCCTGCGTGACCGGAGCCTCGACGCCGCGCTGGGAGAAGAGAAGCGAGCCGGAGAGACCCGGCGAGCCGATGCCCCAGGCGTTGTCGTTCGGCCAGGTGAAGGCGCTCACGCTCTCGAACTCGCGCATGCGAGCGCCGAACTTGAGCTCATGACTCACGTCACCGGTGTTGAAGAAGTACGAGCCGTCAGCCTTGAACTCCTCGGACGGACGGGCCGAGCTGCCACTCCAGAAGGAGTTCTGCCAGACGCCGTTGTCGTCGCGGTAGGACATCGGCGTGTTCGCGCCGAGAGCCGCGGTGGACTTACCGGTGAGCGAGAAGCCGCCGTCGACCTTGGAGTAGCCGCCGGTGAGGAAGAAGTTCGAGTTGACGATGTGCGTGTCCTCGAACTTGATGATCGCCGAAGGACCACGCTGGTCCCAGGTGGTCGGCTGCGGACGGGTCGGCCCGGCGTTGCGGCCAAACTTCTCCTTGTCGCCGTTGTTCCACGAACCCGTGAACGAGTTCGAGCCGGAAATCTGTGCGTTCACCTTGAAGGCGGTGTTCGTGAGAATCGTGTCGTCGGACTGGATGTCGGACGCGTCGGCTCCGC
Source organism: Candidatus Multivoradales bacterium (assembly GCA_965212505.1). Taxonomy (GTDB): domain Bacteria; phylum Acidobacteriota; class Thermoanaerobaculia; order Multivoradales; family JAHEKO01; genus JAHEKO01. The sequence goes on along the minus strand of OZ243123.1, from coordinate 85,576 downwards.
CGGTCAGGTTTTTGATGTCGTTCTGACCGTGCGAGCCCCAGAACCAAAGGCGGTCCCGGATGACCGGACCACCGGCCTCAAAGCCCCACTCTTCGATCTTGTTGATGCCGTTACCGATGAAGCCACTCTGACCAGGGCCGAGCTCGCTCGTCGGGATGTCCGCACCGGACTGCTTGGCGAACGCCAGGCCGTTGGAGTCGGTCACCAGGAAACGGGCCGAGCCGCGGAACTCGTTCGTACCGCGCTTGGTCACCAGGTTGACCGACACGCCGCCGGTCGACTTGCTCGTGTCGGTGCCGCCGGTCGAGAACTGCATCTCGGAGAACTGGTCGAAGTCGTAGTAGGTCGACGAGGCGCCGATCGACGTCATGTCGGTGATCTCGACGCCATCCACGAGGAATGCGTTCTCGTCGTCCGACGAGCCGGGACCACGGAAGGTCGACTGCTGACCGGACTCGTTGCCACCCACGTTGATGCGGTCGACGACCACACCCGGGGTCTGCGAGAGCACCGACCACGGATCACGTGCGGTCGGGATCTTCTCGAGCTCGATCTGGCTGATGGTGGCGCCCGCGGAAGAGCGCCGCTCGTCGAGGAGCGGGCTCTCGGACGTCACCGTGATGACCTCCTCGACCGCCGAGCTCATCTCGACTTCGATGGTGGTGCTGCGCGCGATGCGCACGTCAACGGCCGGGTACTCGACCGTCGAGAAACCGTCCAGGCTGGCCTTGAGCTGCCAGGAACCCGGATCCAACTTCAGGAAGCGGGCATCACCCTTCGAGCCCGTGACCTGAATCTGATCGGCACCATAGCCGCTCAGCTCGACGGAGACGCCCGGCAGTGCGGCGCCCTCGGTGTCCGTCACGACGACGTACACGTTTCCTGAACTCTCCTGCGCCGCAGCGATTCCTGCGCTCAGCAAGAGAGCCGCGCTGAGTGCAAATACCCTGCGCCAATGTCCTTTGTTCATGCTTGCTCCTTTCCTCCTTGGTTCGGCTGGTAGTCAGCCAAGTTCCCCAACTCCTCCTCGAGGAGCTACCGACGGGGGTTCGAACTTCTGGAGCCTTAGAGCAACGCAACTGCCAGCGAGCCTGACCTATCGTGACTACGAACCAGACCGTTTCTGACCGCACTTCTGCCCCGCATCTGACCTCCCATCCATCACAAACCAAAGAGGGTTAGCTGAGCGTCTGACCGACGTCTCGGCGCATCACATCGACCGGAGGTGACGTGAACTGACATCGACGGGGGCAAGGCTCGGTCGCCCGCGGGTCGACGTCTCTCACGAATCGATTCGTTGAATCGATCACCTTCAAGAAATCGAACGCGCAACTTCGTTCGGGCACCGCACTCGGCGGACGGCCTTCGTCCGGAGGTAGAGGGTGCTCGGCGCCGCTGGAGAGGGGCCTATCGCCTACCCCGCCTCGGTTTCCGCTGGCCTCAGACAGGTGTCGGGCGGCCCGGTGGGGCCGCCCGACAGAGGAGGTTTGTGCTTTCGGGGCCGACTAGGCGTGACCCGTTCTCAGGCTCCCGTCGCACGCCAACTACACAGAAGGTAGCGGGCCCAGCTCGCACTCACAACTGGCCATTTGTGACCCTCTCTGACCGGCGCTTGTAACCCCGTAAACAGCTGACAAATAACGACATGCACGACCGAGTGACCGCATGACGGCGACCCGTTCCCGCCCAGGGTGCGGCCGCGCCCCATCGACCCCTCTTCGGTTGCTCCCAGCGCCTGGCAGGGATTTCGCAACCGCGGTGATGAACGGATCACTAGCGCCGCCAAGGCGCCTAAAACCTGGGACGGACTGCGAGACCGCAAACGTGACTAGAGATCGTCTTTCTTTCGGACTCTTCGACTTCGACCCCATCCGTGGAGTGCTGCGGCGCGATGGCGAGCGCTCTGATCTGCGCCCTCAGCCCGCGCGCGCGCTCTCCTTACTGTTGGAACGAGCGGGCGAGATCGTCTCTCGGGAAGAGCTACGCGAACACCTGTGGGGCAGCGAGGTCTTCGTCGACTTCGAGGCCGGGCTGAACACCTGTATCCGGCGCCTGCGTGCGGCGCTTGGCGACGAGGCCGACGAGCCGCACTTCATTCAGACCGTTCCGGGTCGCGGCTACCGGTTCATCGCCTCCGTCCAGCGTGTCGAGATCGCGGAAGAGCACTCGGCTCCAGCAGTAGCACCCTCGAGCGCCGAAGCCACCATCGCCACCGCGTCCGCGAACACCGACGGCTCGCGCGTCCACTGGACCGCCATCACCCTCGTCGCAGCGCTCCTCCTACTCCTGGGGCTCCTGCCGACGCTCGGCCGACGACTGAGTAGTGACGACCCCGATACGCTCGAAGACACACAGCCCGTCCTGCTCGCCGACTTCCAGAGCTCCTCCGGCGAGCCCTCGCTCGATGCAGCGCTCGCCGGGCTCCTACGCGACGAGATCGGCAGAACCGAGGGGCTACGGCTCCTCGACCCGACCGAGATCGACGCCACTCTCGGGCGGATGAAGCTCGAGCCCGACGTGGAGATCGATCGAGAGGTGGGCGTGGAGGTCTGCCAGCGCGCTCGAGTGAGTACTCTGGTCGTCGGCAGCCTGGAACCGGTTGACGGACGTCTCTCCCTGCAGATCGAGGTCGTCGACGCGGAGACCAACCGCAGTGTCATCACCCGGTCGTCCCTCGAGGAGCACACCTCGGCCGTTCGTCGCAGGCTACCGACGATGGTCGAGGAGGTCCGCGGCGAGCTGGCCGAGTTTCTGGCGACAAGGGCGCCGATGGAGCTCCTCGCCGATGTGACGACACGGGACCTCGAGGCGCTGAGAGCCTACTCGCGCGCGATGGGTCTCGGCCCCCGGGATCCGGTCAGGGTGGCGCTCCTGCGGCGTGCGACCGCCCTCGACCCCGACTTCGCGATGGCCCAGAGCAAGCTGGGCGTCGCCGAGATGGACGCGGGCAACACCAGGGCAGCCGTGAGCCACTTCCGTACCGCGGCGGACAACTCCGTCGACTTGACTCGTTTCGAGCAGCTCTATGTCTCGGGGCACATGGCCGGCCTCGAAATGGACGGCGAGGGAGCGTTGCACGCCTGGTCGCAAATGAGCGACGCCTTCCCGGAACTGGCCATCGGACATGTGAACCTCGGTGCGGCTCTCCTCTTCTATCGGAACGACTTCGCGGGCTGCTACGACTCGCTGAATGCCGTGCAGCTCACCTCGCTGCCCGACAATCCTCGGTCTCTCGTGCGACGCAACATCATCGTCTGCCTGATGGGTGCAGGTCGCCTCGACGAGGCGCTCCAGGCCGCTGCACTCGAGGAGCTGCAGAGGAGCGCCGCCTCCGTCGGTCCGATGCTCGCTCTAGGACGTCACGTGGAAGCGGTCGAGGCCCTCGAACGCGCCGAACGCAACGGCGAGCTGGAAGAGATGGCGTTCGACCTCGAGCGCGCCGCGATTCACGCCGATCAGCTGGAACTCGACCACGCGATCCAGTCGCTCGAGCGCGTCGTCGCTCAGTCGGCCGCGCGCGACACACATTCGCGCTTGGCATATCAGCTCAAGCTCTTCGCCTACTTCGAGGCGGCGGGCAGGCAGGGCGAGCTACGAAGCGGTCTGGCCGACGCGTTCGAAGAGGTACGCGAGCTAGCCGATCGAGAGCTGCCCCCTAGCACGAAGGCCGTCCCCGCCATGGCGCTTCTGGGAGGTCTCGCAGCACGCAACGGGCAGGCCGAACTAGCGCGCAAGATCCAAGGGTGGATTCTCGACGAGACCACCGGGCTGCAGATCGCCGACTCCTGGCAGCCGTACCTGGCACTGCTCGAGGCCGAGATCCTGCACGCTCAGGGCCGCCCCGCGGAGGCGGCAGAGCGTCTTCAAACAGTGGTCACGCAGACGACGGCCTACCCCCTCCACACGCGGGCAACGCTCGCTCGCTCGTACCTGGCGGCAGGCAACTCTGAGTCGGCAGCCGAGGAGAAGCGCTATCTCGCCTCGCAGCGGGGCCGCGCCCTGGTCGAGTGCCTGGGTGCCTGGCAATGCCTCGACGACGCAATGAACCTCCTCGCCGTCGGAGCCGCCGCCCGCGACCTCGGTTCCCGCGCCGGTACCCTGGCACCGGCAATCGGTGGAGGCTAGAGCGGGCACGACGCTAAGCACCGCCGCGAGACTCACGAGAGTAGCCGCTGGGTACTCGCGCTTGCCGTTCGGCTCTGAGACGATCCTTCCGCTTCAGACAACCGAGCCAGGCGCAGGCGGCCGAGCGGCTCGTGTTCGAAGCGCTGCACCCGGGCAACACCAAGGGCGTCCCGGTATTCCCGCTTCAGCAGGAGTCGCCCAGGGTTCTCTCCACTTTCCCAGACCAAGGCCAGCTCCAACCGCTGGGCACTCGGGAGAACCTCGAAGGGTGCAGCACCCGGGAGACGCTGCGGCTCCTTCCGCTACGATGAACCGAGCCTTCGACACGATCGCTCCGTCGTTGATGAACTCGATCCCCTGATCGGCGCGCTTCTGATCTGGTCGCCGGTGGAGGCGCAACCTGTTCTTAGGCTGACCTCATCCGTCTCGCGCTCTGGTTCGAACCATGAGCCAGCCCCTAGCGAGCCAGGCGAGCAGGACCAGAAAGGTAGTCGTCGAGAAGCTCGCGAGGGGAGATCGTGCCTTCTTCTGACCCGCCGATGACTCCTGCTCGGACGTGGACGCGCTACAAACGGTGGCTCACGAGACTCCCGCCTCCACCGTTACAAGGGCCAGGAGCATCAAGTCAGCGGTCCAGGGACTCAGCGACTTGATCGCTTTCGTGACTCTCGAGAAGAGACCGACCCGAGCCTCCGACTTCGTGCTGCTCGGCTCGGTCTCATCCGGACAAGAAAAAACCGGGAGCCCAAAGGGCCCCCGGTTCGGAACTGCGTCCTGCTGAGTAGTAAGGACTACTTCCAGTTGACGCGGGCGCTGAGACGCCAGATCCGCGGGCTGAGCGTTTCCCGAAGGAAGTCCGCCGAGCCGCGGCTGAGGCCACGCTCGCGCTGCATGATGTAGTTCTCGTTGAGCAGGTTGAAGACGTCCGCGCCAACCGTGAAGCTGACGTTACCGCTCGCCGCGAATTCCTTATCGAGGCGAAGGTCGACGGTGAAGATGTCGTCGACACGGAACTGGTCGACCTCGGACACCGCGAGGATGTCACGGGCCTGACCGTCGGACGTGGTGATGTCGAGGAAGTACGGCAGCGGGTATCCCTCACGACCAAAGATGTTGGCCGCGACGTTGAAGCCCCACGGACGATCCGGGGCGACCTGGTACATGCCGTTCACGTTGTACTGCCAACCGCTCTGAATCCAGACGTCGGCCTTGGCGCCGGAACCGGCCGCCTGTACAGCGTAGATACCACCATCGATCTGACCACCGTCAGCGCCCTGGCAACCGAAGGTGAGGCTGTCCTCACAGACGTTCGGGCTCTGCGTCGCGCGGAAGCTCGCCGGCACGTCCCACTCGGCTTCGCCGAACTGGAAGTAGCCACGCAGCATCCACTGGTTGGACAGACGCTTGGTGAAGTTGAGGTTGATGCCCTGGTACTCGCGCTCCCGGTCACCGTTGGTGAGGAAGTCGCCGCCGGAGTAGCTGAGCGACGAGTCGAGCGCGTAGACCGGTACCGAGTAGGCGGTGCCGTTCGGCAGCGTGCCGGTGGCCACCTGGTCGACGATGTAGTCGCTAGCCTGCTGCAGGCGAACGTTGCCGGCAGCGTCCTGAACGAACGCGATCTCGTCCTGGATGTCCGAAATCTGACGGTATGTCAGCTGGGCACCGATGACGAACTCAGGCAGCAGCGCGTGCTCGATGCCGAGAAGGATCTCGTCGGTCATCTCGGGGTCGAGACTTCCGTCGATCACGTTCGGGCTGACGAGCGCCGTCGGGTTGGTGAGCGAGAAACCGTCGGTGGCGATGATGTTGACGGTGTCCGGGCCGTTGCCGACCAGGGTCGAACCGTTGAAATCACCGCTGCCGTCCGTGTCGTACCACGCGAGCGTCAGATAGGAGACGCCGGCCGGGTTGACCCGCTCGATGTCGTCATCCGAAAGCTGCTCGGGGAAACGCGAGTAGCTCGCCCGGAGGAGAGTCTTGCGCTCTTCGCCCAGTGCGTAGGTCAGACCAACACGCGGGGAGATGGTCGCCCAGTCGAACGGAGCGTCCGCGCCGTTGAAGGAGACCGACGGGTGAGCGGTCGGGAACCAGGGGTTGGCATCGGCGGTGACCGCCTCGTTGATGCCTTCCTGAAGGTCGTAGCGGAGACCCGCGTTGATCGTCAGGTTGCCAGCGGAGATCGTGTCCTGGACCCACACCGAGGTGTACTCCTGGGTGAGTGGCGGATCGAGGCCACGCTGGGTAATCAGAAGCGCCGAGTTGGTCGCCGAAGGCGTACCGATGGCCCAGGCGTTGTCGTTCGGCCAGGTGAAGGAGCTGTCGCGCTCGAACTCGCGCATGCGAGCACCAAACTTGAGCTCGTGGCTCACGTCACCGGTGTTGAAGAAGTACGAACCGTCAGCCTTGAACTCCTCGGACGGACGGGCCGAGCTGCCACTCCAGAAGGAGTTCTGCCAGACACCGTTGTCGTCACGGTAGGACATCGGCGTGTTGGCGCCGAGGGCTGCCGTGGCCTTCGCGGTCAGCGAGAAGCCGCCGTCGACCTTGGAGTAGCCGCCGGTAACGAAGAAGTTCGAGTTGATGATGTGCGTGTCCTCGAACTTGATGATCGCCGAAGGACCACGCTGGTCCCAGGTGGTCGGCTGCGGACGAGTCGGGCTCGCGTTGCGGCCAAACTTCTCCTTGTCACCGTTGTTCCAGGAACCCGTGAACGAGTTCGAACCGGTGATCTGAGCGTTCACCTTGAAGGCGGTGTTCGTGAGGATGGTGTTGTCGGCCTGGACGTCGTCCGGAGCCGCACCACCGGTCAGGTTCTTGATGTCGTTCTGACCGTGCGAACCCCAGAACCAAAGACGGTCCCGAATGACCGGACCACCGGCCTCAAAGCCCCACTCTTCGATCTTGTTGATGCCGTTACCGATGAAGCCGGTCTGGCCTGCGGCGAGCTCACTCGTCGGGATGTCCGCACCGGACTGCTTGGCGAACGCCAGGCCGTTGGAGTCGGTCACCAGGAAACGAGCCGAACCGCGGAACTCGTTGGTGCCACGCTTGGTCACCAGGTTGACCGACACACCGCCGGACGACTTGGTCACATCTGTGCCACCGGTCGAGAACTGCATCTCGGAGAACTGATCAAAGTCGAAGTACGTCGACGAGGCGCCAATCGCGGCCATGTCGGTGATCTCGACACCGTCCACGAGGAACGCGTTCTCATCGTCCGAGGCGCCAGGGCCACGGAAGGTCGACTGCTGACCGGACTCGTTACCACCCACGTTGATGCGGTCGACGACCACACCCGGGGTCTGCGAAAGCACGGACCAGGGGTCACGCGCCGTCGGGATCTTCTCGAGCTCGATCTGCGAGATCGTCGCGCCCGCGGAGGAGCGCTTCTGATCGAGGAGCGGGCTCTCGGACGTCACTGTGATGACCTCCTCCACCGCCGAACTCATCTCGACTTCGATCGAGGTGCTGCGAGCGATTCGCACGTTGACGGCCGGGTACTCGACCGTCGAGAAGCCGTCCAGGCTGGCCTTGAGCTGCCAGTTGCCGGGATCGAGCTTCAGGAAGCGGGCGTCGCCTGCGCCACCGGTGACCTGGACCTGATCCGCGCCGAAGCCCGAAATCTCGACCGTTACACCAGGAAGCGGATTACCTTCCGTGTCCGTCACCTTGACGTACACATTGCCGGAACTCTCCTGCGCGAGCGCAAAGCCCGCACCGAGCAGAAGAATGGCGGCGAAGGCAACGAAACTGCGCCAGTTGCTCTTACTCATGCTCAGCTTGTTCCTTCCTTTCTCTTGGTTTCATCCGTCTGCCGGACGGACGTTGGCTGCGTTGTTGCAGCCGCTTGAGTCGTCATGAACACGTGCTTTCGGTCCAGAGCAACTCGACTGCCACAGTCGGCAGAACACCGTGAGTCGCGGAGTGCTGGGACGGTCGCCTCGCCCCGAGGGACGAGCTGCTTTCCCGGTGCGCCCAGTGACGAACTGGATCCGATCGCTTGGAGCCGTGCGATCCAGTTTTCCGTTTGTCAGGGGCCGGAAAAGTCAGGCGAAATGGGGCCGAGCCGCGGAAACCATTCTGAGGGGCAGGCGTATCTAAGAACGAAGGGAGAGCGACCCCGACCGACCGAATTGCGCCTACGATGATTCGTAACGACTACAGTCGACCCTTCGCCATCTCATGGGCTCTGCTCGGCTGCGTGCTCGGCGCTCTGCTTGCGCTCTCCTACAGATTCGAGCTCCAGCCCGTCCCGTGGATCGCTCTCGCCTCTTGGTACCTGGTCTGGCTCCTCTGGGTACCGATCGGTCGTCTGCTCGCGCGGGTGCTCGAGGCGCGACCGATCGAGAGCGCCAACTGGCAGTTCCGGGCGCCACCTTACGTATTGGGCGGGCTGCTGCTCTCCGCAACCCTACTGACACTCCGTCTGCTCACGGACCGTGGGCTGCATCTGATTCTCGATTCGGATAGCCACGCCGTCACGGTCGGCGCCTTCCTGGTGCAGTGCGTGATCATCGACGCGCTGATCTACACCGGGCTGCTGGCGACGATCCACGCGCTCAACTACCACCAGCGCTACACCCAGCGCCTGGTGCAGAGTGCCGAGCTCGAATCCCGGTTGTCCCGAGTTCGGTTGGCGTTCCTCCGGAACCAGATGCAGCCCCACTTTCTCCTCAATACCCTCAACTTGATCTCGGCGCTCATCCATACCGATGCCGAGAAGGCCGACCGCATGATCGCGGATCTCGGCGACCTCCTTCGCGTCACGCTGGAAGATGGCCGCCGCCAGGAGGTACCGCTCGAGCGGGAGCTGCAGTACCTCGAGCACTACCTCGACATCGCGCGCACCCGCTTCGGCTCGGCTCTTCAGGTCGAACGCGAAATCGAGCCCGGACTCGAGCAGGCGCTCGTTCCGTCGCTGGTCTTACAGCCCCTGGTCGAGAACTCGCTGCGCTACGGCCTCGCGGAGCGCAACGGCAAGAGCCGGATCACGATCAGTGCGACGCGACGCAACGGCCACGTCCGCCTCGAGGTCAGCGACAACGGCAAGGGACTCCAGCTCGGCGTCCCCGGCCCTCTGCGGATGGGCGTCGGCCTCGGCAACACCCGTCGTCGATTGGAGCAGCTCTATGGAGAGGAACAGCACTTCGAGCTTCGCAATCGCCCCGAAGGCGGAGCGGTCGCGGTTCTCGAGCTTCCGTACCACGCAACCCAAGCCACAGCTGAGGACGTCGAAGTAGAACTCACTCATGAACATCCGTACAGTCATCGCCGACGACGAGCCGCCGGCGCGTGAGAAGATCCGATCGTTCCTCGCGCGCGAAGGTGACGTAGAAATCATCGCCGAGTGCGCCGACGGCCCCGAGGCCGTCGACGTCATCCAGACGGCCGAGCCCGACCTCCTCTTCCTCGACATCGAGATGCCGGGGTTCGACGGCCTTGAGGTGATCGACCGCGTCGGGTCGGACCGCATGCCCGTGACCGTCTTCGTGACCGCGTTCGATCGCTACGCCGTACAGGCGTTCGAGCGGCACGCCATCGACTATCTGCTCAAACCGTTCGACCGCAGTCGCTTTCACCGGACGCTGGCGCAGGTGCGCAAGCAGCTCGGCCGACCCCAGAACGGCGAGCTGAGCGATCAGCTGCAGTCGCTACTCGACAGTCTCAAAGGCGAGTCGAAGTTCGTCGACCGACTGACCGTCAAGTCCTCGCGCGGCATGGCCTTCCTGCGTACCGAAGAGATCGACTGGGTCGACGCAGCGGGCAACTACGTCCGACTGAACGCCAGCGGCTCGACCTACTTGATGCGCGAGACGATGAGCAACCTCGAGAAGCGTCTCGACCCACAACGGTTCATGCGCATCCACCGGTCGACGATTGTCAACATCGAGCGCATCCGCGAGATCCGTCCACTGCAACACGGCGAACACCTCGTGATCCTCGATAGCGGTCAGCGGCTGACGATTAGTCGTAGCTACCGCGGCCGACTAGACGACCTGGCGCGCAACTGAACCCACGGCGACTGCGGCTCGTCCCAAGACCGGCAACTCTGCCCTCCTAGCAAGCGTCTTACTGTACGCATGCCGCAGGGGAGCACCGACGGGTCACAACGCATCCTTCCCTCCATGCACAAACCTCCTTCGCCGGGCGACGCAAGTCGCCCGGCATTTCTCGTTCTGTAGCGAAGGTTTCCCGCCGCGACGCTGCTCCTACGGTGTAGCGTGGCTCACTTGGAGGTGGTGAGCCCGAAGAGGAGATGCGATGAGACCCGAAACGAGATTCCCCAACCGGTTCCACCTGGCCTGCCTAGGGCTCGCCCTCTTGGCGACGCTGCCGTTTGTAGCGGCCGCTCAAGAAGAGGCCGTCTTCGGCGATCGTGTCGACGTTGAGCTGGTGCTGGTGGACGTGTTCGTCGCCAGCAAAGACGGCCAACCGGTGACCGACCTGACGGCGGAGGACTTCCAGCTCTTCCACGACGGCCGGCCGGTTCCGATCAGTCAGTTCACGGCACCTAGCCCGATCACCGCGAGCACCCAGCGCCAACCGAGTTCTGGGTCGCCGGCCCAGGCCGCTTCTCGAGTCGCCGGCGAACCGCGGCGCCTGGTCATATTCCTCGACGAGCTACACCTACACCCCGTCTCGCGCGGACGCCTGATGCGGACGCTGTTCGACGATCTCCAGGAGCGGCTCTCACCGACCGACGAGGTCATGGTGGCCTCGTACGGCGGCGGCCGGGCCACCGTGTTGCTGCCGATGACCACCAATCGCAGCTCTCTCAAGCGCGTGCTGCGTGAACAGGGGGAATCGGGTGCGGTCAGCCTGCTCGCCTACAACGACTCTGAGCGGATTCTCGAGATGATCGAGCGCCGGCATTCCGAGGAGACCCTCACCTCCGGCGTCGCCGGCGATGCGTGCGTCGATCTCGGAGGCATCGCGCACGCGCACGCTCAGAGTGTGCACAACCGCGTCATGGGCACGATCTTCGAGCTCGAACGCTTCGTCAACTCGCTTGCAGGCTACGACGGCCGCAAGGTTCTGTTGCACGTGAGTGACGGCATTCCTCTCGTGCCCGGCGCCGAGGCGTACCGCTTCGCCTCCGAACTGTGCGACGGAACCGGTGCCGCCAAGGGCCTCGACAACGCGATCGACACAGAGCTCATGGGTAACGCCAAGTACACCCGCTGGGATCCGACGACCACGGCGGCTACCCTCCAGGAGTTCAACACCACCGACGAGTGGACCCGCCTCGCCGGGCAGGCGAACACCTACCAGGTGAGCTTCTACATGTTCCAAGCGAGCATGGGCACCAATCGCGCGGGCGCCAGCTCACGCCTGGCTCGCACCTCCTACTCCACCGAGTTCGAGGGCCGGAGGAACCAACAGGACGCTCTCTTCATGGTGGCCGACGAGACCGGCGGGCGAGCGGTGCTCGACGCCAATGGCGTGACGCTGGCGCTCGACCAGATGTCCGAAGACTGGCGCAGCGGCTACCAGCTGGCGTACGAGCCTCCGAGCCCCGGAGACGGCCGCCGCCACCGTGTGCGCGTCGAAGTGGATCGACCGGGCACCCGGCTCCGCCACCGCAAGAGCTACCTCAGCAAGCGCCCCGACGAGCGGATTGCCGATCGCGTGCTCTCGACCCTCATTCACGGCCCGTCCCAGGCCTCGAACCCGCTCGATCTCAAGATCGGCGTCGAGAGTCAGACGCCGGCAGAGCGCGACATCACCAACTTCCGCCTCCGGGTACGCGTGCCACTCGACCAGCTCGTCCTGCTGGCCGACGAGTCGGTCCGGCGCGGGCTGTTCACTGTCTTCGTGGCGGCGAGCGGCGACCACGGCCAGCTGACGCCGGTCGGGCAGAAGGACGTGCCGCTGCGGCTGCCGATCGAGAGCTCGGAGCGCGAGTACGTCTACGCGGTCGAGATTCCCATCCGAGGTGCAGAGGGACACGTGGCGATCGCAGTACAGGACCAGCTCGGAGGAGAGATCTCCTACGTGCGCGAGAAGGTCCGCACGCAGAAGAGCTCCTAGGCATCGGCGCCGGGCGTGCCGCGGGTCATCTGCGAGAATGACCCGCGGGCGAGCCGGTGACCGCTACTCCGAGCAAAGCTCTACCTATCGTCGAGGGTCGTCCCCGGAAGATCCGCTCGTCGCGCATGTCCAGATGGCGCGCCGCGTCTCTGATCGGCGTCCACGTACTCGCGGCGTTTCACATCCTGCACTGGCGCCTGACCGGTGCGACCGTGTCGCCGGTCGAGCCGTCGGAGGCGATGGAATTCGCCAAACACGACGTGGTCAATGCCGGCCTCATCTTCTTCGCAGCGGCGATCCTGCTCACGGCGATCTTTGGTCGCTTCTTCTGCGGTTGGGGGTGTCACCTCGTCGCTCTTCAGGACCTCTGCCGAGCGCTCCTCCTCCGGCTCGGAATTCGGCCTCGACCGTTCCGCTCCCGCCTCCTCCGGTGGGTCCCCGTGGGCGCCTTCGTCTACATGTTCCTCTGGCCGGTGGCCTACCGACTGTGGATCGGCGACCGGTTCGGCCCGGTGGAGCTCCAGCTCAGCAAGTCGGCCTTTTGGGAAACCTTCCCAGGCTGGCCCCTGGCGCTGATCACCTTCGCCGTCTGCGGCTTCGTGCTGGTCTACTTCCTCGGCGCCAAGGGGTTCTGCACCTACGCCTGTCCCTACGGCGGCATCTTTGGCCCGGTGGACAAGTTGGCTCCGCTCGCGATCCGCGTCACCGATGCGTGCGAAGGCTGCGCGCACTGCACGGCAACCTGCAGTTCGAACGTTCGCGTCCACGAGGAGGTCCGAGACTACGGGCGGGTGGTGGACACCGGCTGTATGAAGTGTATGGACTGTGTGAGCGTCTGTCCGAAGGACGCGCTCTACCTGGGCTTCGGCGCACCATCGATCGCCACTCGCAACCGTGAGGCCAAACCAACCCGTCAGCGGTTCGACCTCACCTGGGGAGAGGAGCTCCTTCTTGCGGCGACCTTCCTCGCCGCGCTGGTGGTCTTCCGTGGCCTCTACAACGTCTTCCCCTTCCTCTTCTCCCTCGGGTGGGCGTCGCTGGTCGCCTTCCTGAGCCTGCAGACGTATCGACTCGCCACGCGCGCCAGCCTGCGAATCGGCCACCTCCAGCTACGCAGCGAGAACCGCGTGCGTCCCGCCGGCTGGGCGCTTGTCGCGCTCGTCACGCTGATCGCGCTGTTCTGGGCACACAGCGCGGCGGTGCGTGGGCGCGCCTACCTCGGCGATCGCCTCTACTCCACGTCCGTACCGCTGGTCGCGGCGACCATCCAACGCGGCTCGCCGCCGACCCTCGACCTGGCACAACGCGACCACGTCGAGGCGACGATCGCTCACCTGGACTTCGTCGACCGCTGGGCTCTTCGAGGCTCGGCCGAGGTCGACATTCGCCTGGCCTGGCTGCACCGACTGGCGGCGCGGCCGGTGGGGTTCCGCGCTCACGCCGAGGAGGCTCTCGCCGCAGCTCCCAGCAATCACGTCATGCGCCACGAGCTGGCCGACTACCACCTTCGGCAGGGTGACGGTGAGCGCGCTCGCGAACTCTACGAGCGCGTGCTCGAACTCTCTCCCGAAGCGACCGCCGCGGCGATCAACCTGGGGACGCTCTACGCCACGCGCGGCGATCTGCACTCCGCAACCCGCGTCTTCGAGACCGGCATCGCGGCCCGCCCCGAGACACCTCGGCTGCACTACAACCTCGGTCTCGCGTGGATCGCGTTGGGAGTGGCGGACAGCGCGATCGTGAGCCTCGAGCAGGCGCTCCAGCTGGAGCCCGACTTCCTCGAAGCGCGCGAGAACCTCGCGGGCTACCTCGCCAGCCTGGGTCGCTTCGAAGAGGGCCTGGTGCACTATCGCAAGGCGATCGAGCAGGCTCCCGATGACGCGTCGACCCGCATGCTGACCGCCCGCGCCTACCTCGGGGCCGGAGATCGCGCGAGCGCCGCGCGGGAGCTGCAGCAGGCGCTCAGGATCGAGCCAACCTTTCCTGGCGCTCGAGAGCTGCTGAACGAGCTTCGCTGACCCCGCCACAGGGAGTGGAGCGGGCCGCACTGGCGCCGTGGATGGGCACTTTGACTGGACGTTTCTCTGGAACCCGACTGGACAGACTCTATTTCTACATTGTAGAATTTATGAATGATCGGTAGCTTCGAACAGCTCATCCTGGTCGCCGTGCTGCGGCTGGGTGACAACGCCTACGGCATGGCGATCCGCGAGGAGATCGAGGAGCGAACCGGGATCCGACCGTCGCTCGGCGCCGTCTATTCGACGCTGGACCGGCTTCAGGCCAAGGGCTTCCTGGGTGTCCAGGGCCGACCCGGCGGCCCAGCCCGGGGCGGCCGTCCGCGGAAGTTCTTCCGCATCGAACCGACCGGTCGTCAGGCTTTGAACGACTCGCTCGAATCTCTCGAGCGCATGCTGGACGGATTAGCACTGCGCGACCTCGGCAGGAGTCGCGCATGAGCTCGCTCGCAAAAGTCCTGGTTCGCGCGACCGTCGCATGGGTACCCGCGCCCTATCGGAGCGCATTCGAAGGCGACCTGTTGGAGCAGGTCACGCACGACCTCAGGAGTCGGACGCAGTTCGAGGCCCACCTGTCGCTCGTTCTCGAGATCGCCCGCTCCGCCCCCTCGCTGCTGAGGTGGCGACTTCAAGGAGGCCCCACCATGGAGAGCCCAGCCACACGAGCTCTGGATCCGTTTCGACTCGACACCCTCACTCCCAAAGCGACGATCGGTCACGCGCTCCGACTCTTCCGCTCGTTCTACCTCCGGGCTCTCGGCGTCTTCCTGCTCGTGCACTTCCCCCTCCGCGTGGTCGGACACTTCGTTCGATCCGACTCGGCGATAGGAGAAATGGTCGGCAGTACCCTGGCGCAGGCGCTCCTGGCCAACGGCGTCCTGCTCGTCTCGTGGACCCTCGTCGAAGGCGCACTCCTGGCGACACTCGTCGCCCGGCGCCGGGGTGAGCAGATCGGCATCGGCGCTTCGCTTGCGGAGTCGGTTCGTCGCTTTCCTACCTTCCTCGCAGCCCGTACGATTTTCCTCGCAGCCGTCGTCCTCGGCACAGCTCTGCTCGTGGTTCCCGGAGTCCTCGCCGCGTGCCTGCTCATGCTGCACGGGTGGATGATCTTCGACCGGCGCCTCGGTGTCTTCGCCTCGCTGGCCGAGAGCGTCAAGGTTGTCCGCTCACGTCTGCGCAGCACCGTCGGCATCAGCCTCCCCGTCGCCGGCATCACGGCGCTCTGGGTGGTTGCCGGCGTCGCCATGGTCGCCGTCACGCTCCGCCTCACCGCACCCATCATGCCGATCTTCAAGATCGCTCCGTTCACCATGACCTTGATGGAGACTGGGTTTCTCCTGTTCACCCTCCTCACGGGCATCGTCTACGCCAACTACACGGCTCGAGGCCGGCAGGAGGGGGCGGCGGCCTAGCTCACTCGGAAGCGGGAGCGCTCATCCACGGTGTCACCTGGCTTCGCAAGGCCGGAAGCACATCGCGCTCGAACCAAGGGTTTCTCTTCAGCCACCGGTTGTTGCGCGGACTCGGATGGGGCAACGGCAGGCGGCTCGGCAGGAGTTCGCTCCAGCTCGCAACCGCCTCCGTCACCGAGCGCCCCTTGAATTCGGGCAGATAGGCGTCGAGGGCATACCGCCCGATCAGAAGCGTCAGTCGGACCTCCGGCATCGCCGCGAGCAACGCCTCGTGCCACGTCTCGCGGCATTCGGGACGAGGCGCCAGATCGCCACCACGGCCGGTACCCGGGAAACAGAAGCCCATCGGCATCAGAGCGAGCGCTGGGTCTCCATAGAAGGTCTCGCGCGAGACACCCAGCCAGGCGCGCAGACGATCTCCGCTCGGGTCGTTCCAGGGCACACCGCTCTCGTGAGCCTTGCGGCCCGGAGCCTGTCCAATGACGAGAATTCGCGCGCGAGCGTTGATCTTCACCAACGGCCTCGGCCCGAGTGGCAGGTGCTCGACACACACTTCGCAGGCGCGAACGTCGGCCTCGAGCCTCGCTAGGCTCACGACGCGCGCCTCCGCCGATAGCTACCCGGCGCCTCGCCAAAGACAGAAGTGAACCGACGCGTAAAGGCCGCAACCGAGCGGTAGCCGACCTGCGACGCCACCCTGCCGACGGTCTCGCCGGTTCGCAGCAGGCGGCTCGCCGCCTGCATTCGCTGCTCGGTCAGGTAGGCCATCGGTGTCGCGCCGATCTTCTCGGAGAACTGAAGTGCAAAGTTGGTGCGCGACATGGCTGCTTCCTCCGCCAGCGTCTGCAGAGTCCAGGGCTTGTCGAGACCGGTGTGCATGGAATGGAGGACTCGGCTCAGCCGCGGGTCGGTGATCCCCGAGAGAACCGGCATCGAGTCGGGTTCGCTCTCCGCGTAGTGGCGAAGAACCTGAACGAAGAGGACCTCCGCGAGTCGGCTCGCGATGATGTCGCTACCGGGCCGCCGCCCGTGCATCTCCTCGCCCATGAAACGCATCACCTGGTCGATCCAGCGGAAGTCGTACGTCGGCCGCGCTCGTACGTGCACGAGGTCGGGCAAGGCGCTCAACAGAGGATGGGTAACCTCTTTGTCGAACTCGAAGTGCCCACAGACCAGGCGACAGGTCGTCTCGCCGTCCCCCCATTTGAAGTCCCCGCTTCCGAGGTAGGCGGCGGACTCGAGGGCACGGTCGAGATCTACCCGCGGCGCGGTGGGCGAATGACGCAGCGTGTGCTCCTGACCGTGCGGGACGAGCACCAGATCTCCCCGCTCGAGGCAGACCTCCTCGGAGTCTGTCGACACCCGGCAGGAGCCTTCGACCACGACATGAAACCTGCACACCGTCGACTCGGCAGGCACGACCAGGCCGAAATCGCCACGGAAGTGGGTCGGGAAGTAGAGGCTCCCCCGCATACGAACACCGTCGAGGATTCGGCTCAGCACATCCATCGGTTCGCCCCGATCCTACACAACCGACACGACCGCCGAGTCCGGACGATCGAGCAAGAAACGCGAACTCATGAGTCCGTAAGTACCGCCCCAGACTCCTCACCAACACGCCATCGAGCGACGAGTCGACCGATCGGCCGTCGCCATCAGAGAGGAGTCAAGAGTCTTGAAATCTCAGTTCTCACCCCGGGCGTTCGCCGCCGGCTTCGCGGTCGCCTTCGCGGTCGCCGGCCTTGCCGGCTTTGCCCCGAACCCGATCGTCGGGGCGGACGGAGTCTTCGTGACCAACACGGCGCACAACTTCGTTCACCTGGTTACGGGGGCACTCTTCGGCCTGTTCGCCCTCCGTGGCGACGCCGCCGCGCTCACCTTCACCCGTGCCTTCGGACCCGCCTACCTGCTGGTCGGCGTCATCGGCTTGGGTGTTTTGGCCGGGAGCTCCGAAGGGATGCTCCTCGGCTTCATCCACATCAACCAGTTCGACAACTACCTTCACCTCGGTCTCGGAACGATCATCTCGGCAGTCGGCTTCTTGCAGCGGCCCGCCGTCGCCGTCGTCTGAGGACGAACTCAACAGAGGAAGACAACCACCATGACCTACTCTCGCCGACTCTCCACCACACTGCTCGCGCTCCTCGTCGTCGCGTCGATCACGGGCGTCGCCTTCGCCGGCGTCGTCGACGTCAGCACATCGAACGGACTGACCGCTGCGGGCGGACCGCTTGCCATCCACGGCTTCGACGCCGTCTCCTACTTCACCGACGGCGCCCCCCGCCGCGGGCTCGCCGAGTTTTCCACCCTGCACAACGGTGCCGTCTATCGCTTCGCAACGCGCGAGAATCTGCGCACCTTCGTCCGGGACCCAGAGCGTTACGCCCCCTCCTACGGCGGCTTCTGCGCCTACGGGGTCTCCGTTGGGAAGAAGTTCGACGGTGACCCCGAGGTCTTCCGAATCGTCGACGGCCGCCTCTTCTTCAACCTGAACCCCGCGATCAAAGCGACCTGGGAGAAGAAGCTGCTCGCGAACATCGACAAGGCCGAGCGTCAGTGGCCGAAGATCCGCAGCGTGCCGTCGGACTCTCTCTAGTCGACCGCAGCGCGTTCACCGGGGAGCGCGGCGTGACCGCGCTCCCCTCGTCCCACCCTCTCATTGCCAGCCCTTCCAGCTCGGCACACCCGCCCGGGCTGGTACACTAAACACCTGTTATAGACAGGTTTCTATAGGCCTTTTTGGCCTTCGTATTCGCTTCGACGCTTCGGCTCGCTACGGGAGGGATGATGAAATCGAGAGTCGTATTCCGAGGCTCGGTCTTCGCACTGAGTCTGTTCGCCACCGCCGTACTCAACGCTCAGGTCGGACCAGATCTGGTGCTGCAGGACATCTACGCAACCGAGCGCTGGGGCCAGGTCGGCGACGTCGTCGCCTACTCGATCGGCACCGAGATCTGCAACTTCGGAGACGAGGACGGCGAGTGGATCGCCAGCTCGAACCAGCACCCCGTGATCGCTCAGAATCTCTACCGCCTGAAAGACGGTCGGATGGAGCAGATCGGCCAGAGCTGGCTCAAGCACGGCTTCGCCTCGGTCAACGGGAGCGCCTGTGGCGTGCCCTGCCAGAACCCGGGCACGAGCACGAAGCTCGGCGTCGGCTGTTCCGACCCGTACGGCTCGGGTCTCAACGGTGACCAGGACGGCTCTGGAGGCGTGGGCGGACTGGGCCCCCGTTCCGAGGTCAACGCGGCAACCGGCGACTTCCTCTGGCCGTACGGCGACCAGGGCGTCAACGGCGACGCCGTCTACAAGCGCATTCAGGTGCACGTCGACGACGTCGACCCGGCGATGAATCCCGGCGCACGCTACTTCGTCGAAGGGCAGTACGTCGCTCCAGACGAGGCGGCAGCCGGCAACGGAGCCAACAACCCCTCCTATCGCGAGGTCAACGTCCAGAACGACCTCGACCTCTCCTTCGCCGGGCAGACGCAGCCGACCCGCGACGCCCTGATGGCCTGGCAAGACATCGACCCCTCGGTGCAACTCGCGGACCTCGAGATTCCGGGCGACGGCACGGTACGCCTGGCGACCAAGGTGACAGACCTCGGCGGCGGTCAGTATCGCTACGACTACGCCCTCCACAACATCAACTCCGACCGCTCGATTCAGGGCTTTTCGGTTCCCATTCCGATCGGCACGAACATCACCAACGTAGGTTTCAACGATGTCGACTCGCACTCGGGCGAGCCCTACGACCTGACCGACTGGAGCGGCACCGGAATCGGCGCTTCGAGCGTCGTGACCTGGGCGACCCAGTCGTTCGCCGCCAACCCCAACGCCAACGCTCTACGCTGGGGCACGACCTACAACTACTGGTTCGAGGCAGACGCACCGCCGGCGGCCACCAACGTGCGCGTGAAGCTGTTCAAACCGGGCACCCCCGCCGCACTGGAGATCGTGAGTCAGGCGCCGGGCACGGGGACCGGAATACCGTGCGGCGACATCGCGACCTTCCAAGCGCGCTGCCAGGCCGGGAACAACGTGCAGGCGCGCGTGATCCTGACCGACACCTCGCACGACGGTGAGACGCTGGTCGTCGCGGTCGACGGATCACCGATGGTGCTGGTCGTCAACGGCGATCGCACGACCACCAGTCAGACGAGCACTCCCGGCATGCACACGGTCAGCCTGACCGATCCGGGCTCTTGCCAGCCGGACGTCCAGGTCAACTGCCAGTAGGCGCTTCCGAGGAATCCGTGGAGCGGTTCTCTTCGAGCCGCTTCCGGATCTCCTTGAGTGCCCGTGGCGACACCGCGCGGAAGTTGTCGCGGCTGACGGCGTTGGGCAGGAGTTCGTCGTACCGATAGGTGAAGACGTCGTCACCCTGCCGGAGGGTGAACGCTTCGAGAAACTGCACGCCGTCGATCTCGCGCCAGCTTTCGAGCTCGACCTCGATCGTGGGGTCCTTCTTCCTGCCTGCCGGCTGGTAGCTGAGGCGCACGGGCATCGAGGTCTCGGGATCGAGGCAGACCGCCGCCGGAGCGCCGTACAGATCGAGCATCTCGACGCGCAGACACGCTTCGGCGGCCTCTGGAGCGTCTTCGACCGCCCCCTCCTCGACCATCGGGAGGGTGGGCGCGGTGAAGCGCTCGTCCAGCCGCAAAAGAAGGTCGTGGAACTCATGACCGCGCACAAAGCGCACCATCTTCTTCGCCTTCCGGCGCCGCCCCGTAGCGCGGTCGATCGTCCACGCCCGGTCGCCCTCGGCGAGGATTTCCGTCTGACCAGCGTCTGACGTCTGTTTGAAAAGCGTCTTGTCCGGAGCGAGGGTGAGTACCTCGGTGGTGAACTCCCCACCCGGACCCGTGCACGCCGCTCGCGCGCGCAGGCTCCGCACACCGCGAATCGCACCTCCACCGAGCGCGTCGATCGCCGCCTCGATCAGCTCTCGTCCGCTCCGGGCCGCGTGCGCTCTTGGGTTCTCGAGCAGAACAACCACGCTGAACTGGCCGGAGTTCCTCAACTCACCCTCGAACGAGCAGTCGTTGATCGAGAGCCGGAGACGGCCCTCCAGATTCTCGAGCACCGCCTGGCGACCGATCGGAACGATCTCCTCGCCAACCTGCGCTACCAGTGCAGCGTGATCCCACTCCGGAAACGGGTCCTCACAGGCCGCCGCATCCTCGGGCCAGTCGCCGGCGAAGCTGGCCCGCGGCCAACCGACGGCACGAACGCACGACTCCTCCCGCCCGCCGCTGAAGCAAACTTCAGCGCCAGCGCGGATCGCCACGCGGTCCTGCGGCCGCACATCGACCCGGGTGTCGACCCACTCGGCGCTCTCGCCGACCAGGAAGATGCGATGCACCGGCTTCGGTTTGTCCTTGGCCCAGGCTGGGTGTGCACCGAAGAGAAGCGACACGAGGAGGGCGCACAGGAGCGTTCTCACGGTCCGTAGGCTAGCAGTCTGTAACCGCATCGAGGCTCCCGGCACATACCTGAGGGCCGGCGACTCGCCCGGCTCGCGGAGCGGCAGCGGCGAGAGATGTCACCTTTCCCTCACGTGAATGGGACCCTCCCTTCGCTGCTATATATTGAGCAGGAAGAGACAGTCGGGAGTGCAAATGGACGCGAGCTGGGCCAGCTGGATCGTCGGAGCGACAGGTCTGTATGTCGCCTTGGGCTTGCTGTTTGGCGTCGCATTCGTCGTACGCGGCGCGGCGCGCATCGACCCCGGCGCGCGAGACGCGCCGCTGAGTTTCAAACTCCTCATTCTGCCGGCATCGATCGCGCTCTGGCCGCTGCTCGCCCGGCGCTGGTTCGGTGGCCAGACCGAGCCGCCGGCTGAGACAAACGCTCACAGAGCGGCGGCGGGCCGATGATCGCTCCCCTCCGAGCCTGGCATCGGCGCTGGTGGCTCGCGCTCCTCGTGGCCCTGCCGCTCCTGATTCTCCTGGCGGTCTCTTCACGCCAACCGGTGCCCGAGGTCGATCGTCTACCGGCCGGAGCCGAGGTCACCCCATGACGGTAGGCTACAAGGGCGTCGGCTGGAATCGCCAGAAGAAACGCTACGACCTAGCCGTCGTCGGAGGACTCCTCCTCTATCTTGGCGCCTTCATCGGCGTCGGGCTGACGACGCATCCTCAGACCACGATCGAGACGCTCCTGATCCGCGCGCTCGGCACCGCGGCCCTCTTCCTTCTCCACGTGGTCCTCGTGATCGGGCCGCTCTGCCGACTCGACCCTCGCTTCCTGCCGTTGCTCTACAACCGCAGACACCTGGGTGTCGTCATGTTCCTCACCGCGCTGGCGCACGGCGGCTTCTCGATCGTTCAGTTCCACGCCCTCGGCGACGTAAACCCACTGGTGAGCGTGCTGACGTCGAACGGACGGTGGACGAGCGTGGCGCAGTTCCCCTTTCAGCAGCTCGGGCTGGCGGCTCTCGTCATTCTGTTCCTGATGGCCGCAACCAGCCACGACTTCTGGCTCGCGAACCTCTCCGCGCCCACCTGGAAGCGCCTTCACATGGGCGTCTACCTCGCTTACGGTCTGATCGTGGCGCACGTGGCGCTCGGGGTGCTGCAGCAAGAAACCGACCCGATTCTCACCGCCGTACTCATGGCCGGAGTGCTGCTCGTCACCATCCTGCACGTCGCCGCCGCCCTCAGGGGGCGCGCCGACGACCGCAACTCCCCAGTCGCCGATGACGGCTTCGTCGACTTCTGTGCAGTCCGAGAGATCCCCGAGGACAGAGCGGTCGTCCGTTCGATCGGAGGCGAGCGAGTTGCCGTCTTCCGCCACGCTGGGCGACTGTCGGCGCTGTCGAACGTCTGCCAGCATCAGAACGGCCCCCTCGGGGAGGGACGGGTCATCAACGGCTGTGCCGTCTGTCCGTGGCACGGCTACGAGTACCGACTAGAGAGCGGTTCCTCGCCGCCTCCGTTCAACGAGAAGGTACCGACCTTCCGACTTCGGGTCGCGGGCGACCGCGTGAAAGTCGACCCGAACCCCAGCCCCGCCGGCACCGAGATCGAACCCACCCCGATCGAGACCGACCATGCCTGAGCCTCGCGACGACTTCTACATCGGTTACCAGTCCCAGGCCTCGCCTACTGTCGGGCGCTGGGTTCGTCGAGTGGTCGTGGGACTTCTCGGCTTGGCCATCGTCGTACCGGCGGTTCTCGCCAGCCTCCAGGGTCGGTTCTCGGACGCGCACTTCGAGTTCGGCACGGTACGAACGTTCGAAGGTCGGCTGACGGTCACGCCCTACCCGGTGCTCCACGTCGACGGGGACAACGGCAGCGAGCCGCACCTCCTGGTGGAGTTCGGGAAGTGGGGGGCGCGACCGGAATTGGAAGCGTTCGACGGTCAACGGCTTGCCGTCGACGGCCAGCTCATCTACCGCGGCGACCGGAAGATGATCGAGCTCACCGGCGAGGCGCCACAAGAGTCGAGGGGAGAGACGACCCGCGTAGAAGGTGAGCGGACATTGGGCCACCATCAACTCGTCGGCGAGATTCTAGACAGCAAGTGCTACCTCGGCGTGATGAAGCCGGGTCGAGGCAAGACGCATCAGGACTGCGCGACACGCTGCATCAGCGGTGGCGTGCCGCCGCTGTTCGTCACCTCCGATCCCGACGGCGCGCAGCTCCTTTTGCTGATCACGGGCACGAGCGGCGAGCCGATCGGCCGGGAGCTCCTCGACCGCATTGCGGAGCCGGTGTCGGTCGAGGGTGAGCTCGTCGAACGAGACGGACTCTCCTACCTCCGCGCCAACGCCGCCGACTTCATCCGCCTGGGAGTCGAAGGTGGCTAGGTCGGTCTCCGATCGCAATCTGCGCACCGACACTCTTCCGGACGAGGTCATCCGAGAGGGGCGCTACGAGCTCAGCTTCGCGCGCGCTCCGGAAGAGCTCGACGCAGTTCTGCGCATGCGATTCGAGGTCTTCAACCTCGAGCTCGGCGAGGGGCTCGACTCCTCGTACGACACCGGCCGCGACGAAGACCCGTTCGACGCCGTCTGCGACCACCTGATCATCCGCGACACCGACAAGGGCGAGATCGTCGGGAGCTATCGCATGCAGACGCCGGAGATCGCCGCAGCCAATATCGGCTTCTACTGCAACGACGAGTACGTGCTCGACGACCTCAGCGCTCCGGTACTCGAAGAGTCGGTCGAGATCGGCCGCGCGTGCGTCGCCAAGGCGCACCGAGGCGTCCGCGTACTCTTCCTGCTCTGGCGCGGCCTCGTGCTCTACCTTTCGACCCACGGTAAGCGCTACCTGTTCGGCTGCTCCTCGGTCACCAGCCAGGACCCTCGAGTCGGAGCCGAATTGATGGCCTACCTCCGTCGCGAGGGCTACCTGCATTCGGAGCTGACCGTGCGCACGCGCGCCAAGTTCGCGTGCGAGATGGACGAAGCCGCTGTCGAGCCGTCGGGAGAGACGCTTCCGGATCTGTTCCGAATCTATCTGCATCACGGTGCGCGAATCTGTAGCGGGCCGGCGATCGATCGTCGGTTCAAGACGATCGACTTCCTGATGCTGTTCGACCTCTTCGACATGCCGCAGCGCATGCTGCGCAACTTCGTTCGTTGATGGCTGGACTGCGGGTGGTGCTCCGTCTCCCGGTGATGGCCGTGACGGTCGCGGTCTTCTTCCAGATTTGGGGCCTCGGCCTCCCCTTCTTGGTCCTGTCCGAGAGCGGCCGATCGCGTTGGCGAGCGACGATCCTCCGGCGCATCTGCAGATGCCTTTTGTGGCAAGCGGGTGCCCGAGTCGAGGTGCACGGCGCGGCTCCGAAGGCCCCGTTTCTACTCGTCTCCAACCACCTCGGCTACGTCGACATTCTGCTCCTGGCGAGCCGTCTCGACACCGTCTTTGTCTCGAAGCAAGAGGTGGCGAGCTGGCCCGTCCTCGGCCTACTCTGCCGCGCCATGGGTACGGTGTTCATCAATCGTGAGTCGCGTCGAGACTTGACGCGGGTATTGGGAGAGATGGACGAGCACCTCCAGCGAGGCGTCGGAATCGTCGTGTTCCCGGAGGGGACGTCGACCAACGGCGAAGGCGTGCTTTCCTTCCTCCCGTCGCTGCTCGAGATCGCGGTACGGCTTCGCCGCCCCGTCGACTACGCGAGCCTCCGCTACTCGACGACCACGTCCGATCCTCCCGCTTCGGACACGGTCTGCTGGTGGGGAGATCGCCCCTTCGTTCCCCACTTTCTGCAACTCATGTCGATGCCCGGATTCCAAGCCGACCTGCACTTCGGTTCTGAGCCCATTCAGAGCGACAACCGAAAGACACTGGCGCACGAGCTGCGCGAGGCGGTCGCCGGACAGCTCACTCCAGCCAGCTAATATGAGCCCAAAGAGATGAACCCGACACTCCTCGATCAGAACACCGAGCTTCTCCGCCAGGGAGTCGAGCTCCTGAACGGCCTCTCCGACAGCGCCTACACCTCCGACCGGAAGGGCCCGTCGCCGGCGCCGGCGATCGGCCCGCACTTCCGGCACTGCTTGGACTTCTACGTCTGCTTTCTCGACGGCCTCGAACTCCGGGTGATCGACTACGGCTCGCGCGCCCGTCGGCCCGACCTCGAGATCGATCGCACCGTCGCCCTCGACGCGCTGGCTCAGGTCATCGAGCGACTCGAAGCCCTCGACTCCGGCAGTCTTCCCGAGCCCGTCCAACTGCGCCGAGAGCCGGCCGAGACCTCCGACCCGGGCCAGTGGCTCGGCTCGACGATCGGCCGCGAACTGCAGTTCCTGTCGAGCCACACGATCCACCACTACGCCCTGATCGCCCTGTCGCTACGACTCGACGGGCACCCGGTACCCGCCGAGTTCGGCGTCGCGCCGTCGACGCTCGAGCACTGGCGCCGCGAGGGGCGCGTTGCGCGTTGAAGCTGAGATGGTGGCTGCTCGCCATCTACCTCGGCCTGCTGCTCGCATCCCATCTCGTCCGCTGGTCTAGAGCCGAAGACGTCGCACTTCCCGCCGGTGCCGAGCAGGTCCTGCTCGAAGACGACGCGGGACAGCCGGTCCGACTGGTCTTCCGCCGCTGGGCCGACCGGCCCAACCTGCCGACCGTCTTGCTTCTGCACGGGAGTCCGGGAGGCAGCCGCGACTTCGCCTATCTGGCTCCTCTGCTCGCCGATCGCTTTGAGCTCATCGCTCCCGACCTCCCCGGCTTCGGCGCCAGCGAGCGGTACGTTCCGAGCTACTCGATTCGCGCCCATTCGGCGTATGTCGAGCGCCTCTTGCGCCGCCTGGACCGCTCCACCGTCCATGTTGTCGGCTTCAGCATGGGCGGTGGCGTGGCGCTCGAACTCTTCGAGCGCGCACCCGAGACGGTCGACTCCGTCACCCTGCTGGCGTCGATCGGCGTTCAGGAGTTCGAGCTCCTGGGCAGCTTCCACCTGAACCGCGCGATCCACGCAGCACAGCTCGCCGGCCTGACCTTCCTGCACGAGGGGGTGCCGCACTTCGGCGCATTCGACGGCTTCATGCTCGATCGCTCCTACGCGCGGAACTTCTTCGACACAGACCAACGTCCTCTGCGCGAGGCGCTGACCCGTCTCGAGGTTCCGACCCTGATCCTCCACGGCGAGAGCGACCCTCTCGTCCCGGCGCAGGCGGCGCGCGAGCACCATCGGATCGTCCCGCACAGCGAGCTGGTGATGCAGCCGACCGACCATTTCGCCGTCTTCCGCGACCCCGGTCTGTTGGCGGCGCCGCTCGGCGACTTCCTCGAGCGAGTGGAACGCGGGGCGGCACTCACCCGCGCCGCAGCAACCGACAAACGTACGGCGGCCGCCTCGCGACCGCTGGACCCCGCCGACCTGCCACGCGCCACCGGCCTCACCGCGCTGGTCTGGTTTGTCCTTCTCGCCATCGCGACGCTCGTGAGCGAAGATCTCACCTGCATCTCCGCTGGCCTGCTCGTCGCCCAGGGCCGGATCGGATTCGGCTTCGCCGCACTCGCCTGCGGAGTCGGCATCTTCGTCGGCGACCTGGCGCTGTTCGCAGTCGGCCGGTGGCTCGGACGGCCCTGGCTCCGGCGCCGTCCGCTCCGCTGGTTCATCGCCGAGGAGAGTATCGACGCCGCCTCGGACTGGTTTCGGCGACGTGGTCCGGTGGTCATCCTGTTGAGCCGATTTGCACCAGGAATGCGACTACCGACCTACTTCGCGGCCGGTCTGCTGCGTACGAGTGCGCTGTCCTTCGCCGGCTACTTCGCCCTCGCGGTGGCGATCTGGACGCCCATTCTGGTAGGGGTGAGCGTAGTCGTCGGGGCGCCCGCGGTCGAGTGGATCGCCTCGCTCCCCAAGATCGCCTCCTGGGCACTACCGCTGGCCATCGTCGCCCTCTGCCTGCTGGTCGGCCTGGCAAGAGGCCTCGCCACCTGGCGCGGACGTCGGCTGTGGGTGTCGAGACTCCGTCGCTGGCGTCACTTCGAATTCTGGCCTACCTGGCTCGTCTACCTGCCGGTCGGGCTGTGGATCCTGTGGCTCGGCATCCGGCATCGATCACTCACACTCTTCACCGCCGTCAACCCGGCGATCCCCGAGAGCGGCTTCGTCGGTGAGTCGAAGTCGAACATCCTCGCGGGACTTCCTGGCGACAGCGTGGCGCGCTTCGAGCGACTCCCTGTCGACTCGAGTCGGACCGACCGACGACAACGCATCGAGAGCTTTGTCGCCGAGCACGACCTCGAGCTGCCGGTGGTGCTCAAGCCCGACGCGGGCGAGCGGGGCAAGGAGGTCTCCATCGCCTCCGACTGGGCGACCGTCGACGCCTACCTCGAGCGCATGTCTGCGGACGCCATCGTCCAGGAGTACGTCCCGGGTTACGAGCTGGGCGTCTTCTACGTTCGCACTCCGGGTGAGCCTGCGGGAAGCATCTTCTCGATCACCGACAAGCGATTGATCTCTGTCACCGGTGACGGCCGGTCGACCCTGGAACGCCTCATCCTGCACGACCCGCGCGCCATCTCCATGGCCCCACTCTTCCTGCGCCGCCACCACGCGAGGCTCACCGAACAACCTCACGCGGGCGAAGTGGTCCAACTCGTCGACGTCGGAACGCACTCGCTCGGGGCGCTATTTCTCGACGGGCGGGAGTTCGCGACCCCGGAGCTCGCCGCCGAGATCGACCGCATCGGGCGTGGCTTCGACGGTTTCTATTTTGGTCGCTTCGATCTTCGTGCTCCAACGGCAGACCACTTCAGAACGGGCCGTGACATTCGGGTTCTGGAGCTCAACGGCGTGACCTCCGAGGCGACCCACATCTACGACCCCGCCCACGGACTGTTACACGCCTACTCGGTCCTCTTCGAGCAGTGGCGGCTGGCGTTCGAGATCGGTGCCGCGAACCGCGCCCGCGGTGTAAGGCCGACCTCGATCGCCACACTCATGGCCAGTGTCCGCGACTGGACTCGCGAACCTGACAAGGAGACTGAGAGCCCATGAGGAACCCACTTCGAGTCTTGCTACCTGCCCTGATCCTCACCGCGGCAACCGCCGCCTCTGCCGTCGAGCCGATCAACACCAAGGGAAGAGGCGACATCGCGATTCACAGCTACGACGCCGTCGCCTACTTCGACGGCTCGGCCGAGCGCGGCAACGAGGCCTACGAGCATCTCTGGGAGAACGCCACCTGGCGCTTTGTGAGCGCCGAGAACCGTGACCGCTTCGCCGCGGACCCGAAGCGTTTCGCCCCGCAATACGGCGGCTACTGCGCGTACGCCGTCAGCAAGGGGAGTACCGCCGACGTCGACCCCGAGGCGTGGACCCTCCACGACGGCAAGCTCTACCTGAACTACAGCAAGTCAGTGCGCTCCCGATGGCGCAAGGACATCCCCGGCAACGTCGCCAAGGCCGATCGCAACTGGCCGCGCCTGCTGGACCAGTGAGGAGGAAACCATGAGCCGATTGACCACCACCCAGAAGCGCGTGAGCTGGTTCGCCCAGCTTGTCGCGGTCGTCATTCTGGTGCAGACACTGTTCTTCAAGTTCACCGGCGCACCGGAGTCGGTCTACATCTTCGAGACGCTCGGCATGGAGCCCTGGGGCCGCATCGGTTCCGGGGTCGTCGAGCTCTTCGCGAGCCTCCTACTCCTGATCCCGGGCGTCGCGGCAACCGGCGCGGTCATCGCTCTCGGCGTCATGGGCGGCGCGATCGTCAGCCATCTGACCCAGCTCGGCATCGAAGTGCAGGGCGACGGCGGCCTGCTCTTCGGCCTGGCGATCGTCGTGACCCTCTGCAGTCTGTTGGTGATCTGGATTCGCCGCCACACTCTGCCGATCGTCGGCTCCAAGCTCGGCTGAACGAGGCGGGCTGGGCCTGCGGT
Source organism: Candidatus Multivoradales bacterium (assembly GCA_965212505.1). GTDB lineage: Bacteria > Acidobacteriota > Thermoanaerobaculia > Multivoradales > JAHEKO01 > JAHEKO01. The sequence continues at coordinate 56,644 of OZ243123.1, read as the reverse complement.
AGAGTCCGCGCCAGCCCATGAAGATCACCAAGATCTCCGCGTTCCAGGTCGACCTCCCCCTTCACGAAGGCAGCTACAACTGGTCCGGCGGTAAGTCGGTCTCCGTTTTCGACTCGACGATCGTACGGGTCGAAACGGACACCGGCGTCGTCGGGCACGGAGAGGTCTGCCCGCTGGGCCCCTTCTATCTGCCGGCTTATGCCGGCGGCGTCCGCGCAGGCATCGCCGAGCTTGCACCGCATCTCATCGGCCACGACCCGCGTGACCTGGATCGCTTGAATCGTTGGATGGATGCAGCGCTCAAGGGCCATCCGTACGTCAAGTCGGGCATCGACATCGCGTGTTGGGACATCCTCGGGCAGGTCGCCGGGCTCCCGGTTTGTACGTTGCTCGGCGGTCGCTACGGCGAGAGCTTCGCGCTCTATCGGGCGATCTCGCAGGAGGCGCCCGGAGCGATGGCGGCCAAAGTCGCCTGCTACCGAGCCGAGGGTTACCGCAAGTTCCAACTGAAGGTCGGCGCCGACCCCCACACCGATATCGAGCGCATTCGCGCGGTCGCGGCCGAGCTCGAGCGGGGCGACGTGCTGATCGCCGACGCGAACACCGGCTGGTTGATGCACGACGCCGCTCGTGTGGTGCGCGGCGTGCGGGACATCGACGTCTACATCGAGCAGCCGTGTCTCTCCTACGAGGAGTGCCTGACCATCCGCCGGCGCACCGACCACCCCTTCGTCCTCGACGAGAACATCGATGGAATTCCGATCTTGCTGCGAGCCCACGCCGATGGCGCGATGGATGCGGTCAACATCAAGATCTCGAAGTTCGGCGGCCTCACCCGAGCCCGCCAGGCGCGCGACCTCTGTGCCTCGCTCGGCGTCGCGATGACCATCGAGGACAGCTGGGGCGGCGACGTGACCACCGCCGCGATCGCCCATCTTGCCCACTCGACGCCTCCGGAGCTGCTCTTCACGGCGACCGACTTCAACAGCTACGTCACCGTCAGCACGGCGGAGGGTGCGCCGCAGCGCGATCACGGCAAGATGGCGGCCTCAGAGGAGGCCGGGTTGGGCATCACTCCGCGCACCGAGGCGCTCGGCGAGCCGGCGGTCGAGATCAGCTAGCCAGCGTCGCTGCGCGCCGAGCGCAGCATCACGAAGGCCGTGTAGAAGACGACCGCGGCCACCAGCCAGCGCAGCGTCTCGATCGGCAGAGACTTCACGATCAACGCCGCGATCAGGACGGCCGGGACGCCACCGAGCGCGAGCCCGAGCGCCGGCTTGAGACCGTACTTGCGTTTCTGCACGAAGCGCGTGCTCGCCACCGGCATCAGAAAAGCGCACGAGCCCATCATGATCGGGAAGGCGACCTGCGGATTCATCCCGAGCAGACTCACCATGGTCATGATCGGTGCGTAGACACCAATGCCGAGGGTGCCGAGGGCTCCCAGGACGAAGTTGACGCCGACCGCAAATAGCAAAGCGCCACCCTCGAGACCACGCGCGTCGCCGCCCGTCGGGAAGGCTCCCAGATTGCTCATCACGAAGAACCCCGCCGCCAGGAAGAGCGCAACTGCAATACCGATCTGAATCGGCCGCCGCGGCAGATCGGCGACGATGCCGGCACCGAGCCAGGCGCCGACGACGGAGGCGGCAATCATCGCCACCAGGGTCGTCAGGTCGACCTGAACGATGGCGACGAAGATGAACGCCTGCGCAATGACCGGTGGTGTATGGCCAACGTTGAGCGTTCCAGGGATCCGCTCGTCGGGAACCACCTTCCAGAGCTTGAACAGAGACGTGGTGGGAGCGAACGAGCCGATGCCGAGCGTGTCGAAGAAGTTGGTGCCGAAGCCGATCGCCGTCTGAAGCCAGGTCGGAAGGCCCCGGCGCTCGTCCGACGCAATGCTCCGGATCCAGATCAAGATGAAAATCGCCCCAACGACGCCGAGGGCGAAGAGCAGAATCAGTTTGGGCTCCATGTAGGCCCTAACTTACCGCGACGCCCGTCAGCAGCCCTTCTTCGCGGCAGAGTGAGCCGGCGGGAGAAATCGGCTGCGCTCCCCGGAGGTCGAACCGTGCGACCTTCACCGACATCGCTGGGAGCGCCAAGACGTCGCTGGCGACCACCCGATTCGAAATCACCCCCGGCTCTGATTCGAGCGCACCGATCAGCGGCGATCAGCTCCTTCGCGAGCGAGCCGATTCAGGTCGACTCCGAAACCGAAGCGCAGCTCGAGGCGCTCTGCGACCTGAAACCGACTCCTAGCCGCCGGCGGCGATCCGCTCCGAGCGACGCTTCCACCGCTCGCGCGCCTTCTCCGCCTCCTCTTCCCGGTTCTTGGGTGGTGCGTTCGAGACCAGCCCCTCGAGCAGGCGTCGCGTCACCGTGACGACCTCTTCAACGGCGCGCTCGAACACCTCCTCATTGGCCTTCGAGGGCTTGGTGGAGCCGCTGATCTTGCGCACGTACTGCAGCGCGCTGGCCTGGATCTCGTCCTCGCTCGCCGGCGGCTCGAAGTTGTGGAGCGTTCTGATGTTCCGACACATGGCCCGAAGTCTACCCGTCGACGACGGCGGCGAGCCTCAGTTGAGGTAGCCGAGCGCCTTGAGCGCCTCGACCTCCTCCGACGAGGCTTCCGACGCCTCCGGCGCTCGACTCACTTCGGCGCACACAGCGGCGAAGTGTCGCGCGGCCCTCACCATGGTCCGCGCTCGGTCCGTCTCGATCGTGCCGAGATCTTCGCTCTCGCCCGGATCGGCGACCAGATCGTAGAGCTCGAGGGACGGCAGCTCGGCGTTGTAGATCCCCTTCCACGCCCCGTCCGCGACCACGTAGTTGAGCTCTCCCCTCGATTCGCGCCAGGGACGAAAGTACTTCTTCCGGTTGTGGCGCATGCTGGTCACCCGCATCTCGTCGTCCGGGCCACTCTCGCCGGCCAGGAGTGACAAGAGGCTTCGTCCGCGGACCTCCTCGAGATCCAGCTCGAGGGCGTCGAGAAGGGTCGGCATCACGTCGAGCAGCGTTACGCGGTCGACGATCCGCCGCCCGCCCCAGCGACCCTCGGGAGCGCGAACGACAAACGGTACGTGAATCATCTCCTCGTAGACTGACTGGTCGTGTTGCCAGCCGCCGTGTTCGCCGAACTCCTCACCGTGGTCGGAGACGACGAAGAGCCAGGTGTTCGACCAGACATCGGCTCGCTCGAGGGCGCGAACGATGGAACCGACCCGGTCGTCAGCCGCACGCACCTGCGCGTCATAAAGCGCCGAGAGGGGGTCGCGGAGCCGCTCGAGCTCCGTCATGACGCGTCGCTGCTCTGCCGTGTTGTCGGTCGATCCCGGCTCCTGTCCGCCGACAAAATCGAATCGCGTCAACTGTCGATACTCGGGTACCAACTCCGCCAGCCGGCGGCGTTGATACGCGGGCACGGCATCTCCCATTCTGCGCAGATAGCGATTTTCGACCTTGACCGGGTCGTGCGGCTCCGTGTTGTGGAGGTAGAGGAAAAACGGCCGCTCGGTATCGCGGTCCAACAGCCAGGAGGTGACCCGATCGCCGTCGATCTGGTCCGATTCGAGAGAGCTCACGTCGAAGCCGAGATCGAGGCCACTGAGTTTGCCGGCGTACGGGTTCACGTAGAGGGCTGCCGTCTGGTACCCAGCCTCCGACAGCCGGCGCGCGAGGGGTCTCTGCTGACTACCGACCGCGCGCCGATCTACGAGGATGCCGTGTTCACAGGGCGGCTGCGAGAGCATCATCGAAACGACCGACGGGAGAGTCCACGGCGCCGGCGCATGAGCCCGCTCGAACACAACCGCCTCCTCGGCCAGCGCCTCGAGACGTGGCGAGGTCTCGCGATCGTAGCCGTAGAGGCTCATGCGATCTGCCCGCAGGGTGTCGATCAGAACGACGACAACGTTGGGCCGGCTGCCGGCGCTCGAGTCACCTGCGTCTTCTGGCCGGGCCGTACAGCCGAGCCCGACGATACCCAGAGTGACGAGCAACAGCCATCGACGGCCATGCCACAGGAGACCTGGGCGCGGAGCCGAGACGAACAGAGCCACAACCGTAGGTTAGCGGGAGATCGGCTCCGCGAAAGCGACCCCCTCCACATCTGCCGAGGAGTCGTGGACACACAGGGGCTCGGTGCCAATCCCGGCCTTGAACGACGTCTCGTGGTCCGCCAGCTACTCGCCGAGCCGCTCGACGAGAGTCGAGACGCCCATGCCGACCCCCACGCAGAGCGTCGCGAGCCCGTAGTAGGGCTGTGTCTGCTCCGCCGCTCGACGCTTCATCTCATGTAGCAGCGTCACCAGAATCCGCGCGCCAGAGCATCCGGTCGGATGTCCCAGGGCGATGGCGCCACCGTTGACGTTGGTCCGTTCGTGCGACAGCCCCAACCGACGCATGACACCCAACGCCTGGGCAGCAAACGCCTCGTTGAGCTCGACCAGGCCGATGTCGTCGAGGGTCAGACCGGCTCGGTCCAGGAGTTTTTCCGTGGCCGGCACCGGCCCGTACCCCATGACTCCAGGGTCGACACCCGCGACCGCCGAAGAGACCCAGCGAGCCATCGGCTTCAGACCCAGCGCCTCGGCTCGCTCGCGACTCATCAGCAGCAGGGCGGCGGCACCGTCGTTGATGCCGCTCGAGTTGCCGGCCGTTACGGTGCCACCCTTGCGGAAAGAAGGCCGTAGCTTGCCGAGTCGTTCGAGGTCCGTGTCGACCTCGTAGCGCTCGCCTTCGCGTCGGTAACGGGGGTGCTCGTCGGTGTCGACCTGCACCGGCTCACCTCGTCGCTGCGGGACAGGAACGGGCGCGATCTCGTCCGCGAAACGGCCCGCGTTGATCGCCGCCACCGCCCGGCGATGACTCTCGAGAGCAAACGCGTCCTGGTCCTCTCGGAGGATCTCCATCTCCTGGGCGATGTTCTCCGCGGTCTCACCCAGGCTGATGATCGGGTAGAGCTCTTCCATCCGCGGGTTGTGGTATCGCCAGCCAATGGTCGTGTCCCACGCTTGTGCCGGCTTGAACGTCGGCACCCGCTCGGGTTTGGGCATGCTCCACGGCGCGCGGCTCATCGACTCGACGCCACCGGCGACGTAGACGTCTCCTTCGCCACAGGCGATCGACTTCGCGGCCAGGTTGACCGCCTCGAGAGCGGAGGCGCAGAGGCGATTGACGGTGACGCCCGGCACCTCGACCGGCCAGCCCGCCAGAAGTAGAGCGTGGCGCGCGACGTCGCGGTTGTCCTCGCCGGCCTGGTTGCTGCAACCCGCATACACATCGTCGATCTGGGCGGGGTCGATTCCCGTGCGCTCGGCCAGTGCTCCCAAGGTATGAGCCAGCAGATCGTCCGGCCGCACCGAAGAGAGCGCCCCTCCGTAGCTGCCGATCGGTGTGCGAACGCCGTCGATGATCACCACGTCTCTCATGCCCGAGGACCCTACCCCGTGTCCCGAGTGGGGTCCAGCAGGTCAAGCATCTCCGGGCACGCCCAAACGGGCCTCGACCGGACTGTCTTTGCACACCTTACGTTGACTATCTATGCATAGGTAGATACAGTCTGCTCGATGACACCAAACGCAACCGCGACCCGACTCATGGACACCGCCCAGGAGTTGATTCAGTCGCGTGGCTACAACGCATTCAGCTACAAGGATCTTGCAGAGGCCATCGGCATCCGCACGGCCAGCATCCACTACCACTTTGCGACCAAGTCGGACCTCGGCGTGGCGGTGATGGAACGCTACATCGCAGATCTGGAGGCGTCGCTCGCCGCGATCGACCGCGGTGGCCACTCGAACAGAGGGAAGCTCGAGAGGTTCATCGAGCTCTACTCTGAGCCAGAGGCGCGCGGCGTGATCTGTTTGTGCGGCTCACTGGCTTCGGACCGCGAGACGCTCCCTGCTCCCCTCCAGAAGGCGATCTCCACGTACCTGAAGATCAGCGAGCGGTGGCTGCGCGAAGCCATCCGCACTGGAGTCCGCGACCAAGACTTCGCCTTCAAAGGACAACCTGCCGACGCAGCGACGCTGCTCCTCTCGAGCCTCCAGGGAGGGCTTCTCCTCTCACGAGCTCAAGGAGGCAAGGCTCTCGTGTCCACTGTTCAAAAGGTCTTCCTCGAGTCGTTGCGGGGCCGCTAGCCGCAGAGCGGGTGCATCACCAACGCCGTTTTCTATCCACTAAAACTACCTATGCATAGGTAGCCCCATAGGAGAACCCAACCCATGCCCCATTCGAACACGAAAGCCCTGATCGTCGGCGGCTCCACCGGAATCGGGAGGGCGACCGCCGAACGCCTCCTGCGTCGTGGCGTCGCCGTTCACCTCGTCGCACGCGACGAGGCACGCCTCGAAAAGGCACGGGCCGAGCTGTCCGCTCTCGGCACCGTCGAGACCGCCAGCGTCGACCTCTACGACGAGTCGGCCGTAGATCGATTCGCCGCCTCACTCCGCGAGCCATCGCAACGGATTCAGTACCTCGTCAACGCGGCCGGCTACTTTAGCCCTCGGCCGTTTGTCGAGCACAGCAAGCAGGACTACGACAGGTACCACGGCCTCAACCGCTCCACGTTCTTCATCACCCAAGCGGTGGTCGCCAGCATGAGTGCAAACGGCGGTGGGTCGATCGTCAACATCGGGTCGATGTGGGCCAAGCAGGCGATCGCCGCCACGCCATCCTCGGCCTACTCGATGGCAAAGGCCGGCCTGCACGCCCTGACACAGCACCTGGCGATGGAGGTCGCGAAGGACGGCATTCGGGTGAATGCGGTGGCTCCGGCCGTCGTCCACACGCCCATCTACGGCGCGTTCATCGAGCCCGACCAGATCGAGGAGACGCTCCAGAGCTTCGACGACTTCCACCCCATCGGCCGCATCGGCCAACCCGACGATGTCGCGGCCACGATCGACCATCTGCTTTCGGACGATGCGAGCTGGGTGACCGGCGCGGTCTGGGACGTCGATGGAGGAGTGATGGCCGGCCGCAACTGAGACTCGGCAGGCCCGCTTCGAATCGGGGCTTGTGGGATACTCCGCCCGCCTTGCCGAGTTCCGACGTGCTGCTGCGAAACCGGCCCTTCCGACGGGCTCTGTTGAGCCTCAACGGGCTCGCACCTCCGGCACCAAACGACCCGTTGCCGGTCCCCGGCTCGAGGGCGAGACGGGCATGGGTGGACGAGATGGTGCGACGGCTCGGGTTTGTACAGGTCGACGCCGTCTCGGCGGTGGAGCGAGCACAGCATCAGATCCTCTTCTCGCGCAACCAGCGGTACCGGCAGAGCTGGCTCGATCATCGAGTGGAGAGCGCACGAACCCTGTTCGAGAACTGGACTCACGACGCGGCCATCCTTCCGAGTGAGTACTTCCCCTACTGGCGGCACTGTTTCGACCGCTTTCGACGCTTCGAGGTTCATCCGGGCTACAAGCGCTATTTCAGTGGTGTGAGCCGAGAGGAGATCGACCGGGTCTTCCGCCGCATTCGCAAAGAGGGCGCCCTCAAACCGCGGGACTTCGACCCCGAGAAGGCGCGTTTCGACTGGGCCGGCGTCGACGGAAGCGCGGGCTTCCCAATCCCGACTGTCGCCAAGGTGGCCATGGAGTGGCTCTGGCGAACCGGCAAGGTGGCGGTCACGCGACGCGAGAGCCGGCAGAAGGTGTACGACCTCGCGGAGCGGGTACTGCCCGAGGCGCACCACACGCATCGTGTGTCGCGCCGAGAGGCCATCGACTGGGTCTGCCGTCAGGCGCTGACTCGCCTGGGCGCCGGAACTCCGGCCCAGATCGCCAAGTTCTTCCTCTTCGCATCGACCGAAGAGGCCACTCGCTGGTGTGAGCAGGGGCTTGGAGACGACCTCGTCAAGGTCCGTGTCGAACACGCCGATCGGGGAAGCTCACCCGGCGCGGTCTACGCGATCGAGTCGCAGCTCGCATCAATCGAATCTGCGCCCGCAGCACCGCGACGGCTTCGGCTTCTCAGCCCGTTCGACCCGCTGATCCACGATCGCCAGCGCACGCTTCGAGTCTTCGGCTTCGACTATGCGCTCGAAATCTTCGTACCGCCGAAGAAGCGAAAGTACGGCTACTACGTGTTGCCGATCCTCGAGGGCGAGCGCTTCACCGGTCGGATCGACGTCAAGGCCGATCGGAAGAAGGGCATTCTGCGGGTGATCGCCCTCTACTGGGAGCCTCGCATCGAGGTCACGCCCCGACGTCGCGCCCAACTCGAGCGGGAGCTGTCGAAGCTCGCGAGCTTCTGCGGCGTCGAAGGCTTCGAGGGGTTCTAGCGCTCTCCTTCGCCGGCAAAGAAGGGCATTCTGCGGGTGATCGCCTTCTACTGGGAGCCTCGCATCGAGGTCACGCCCCGACGTCGCGCCCAACTCGAGCGGGAGCTGTCGAAGCTCGCGAGCTTCTGCGGCGTCGAAGGCTTCGAGGGGTTCTAGCGCTCTCCTTCGCCGGCAGAGGCGCTTGACAAGTTCCATTCAATATGTGACCGTTGGGTCACATATTAATGAACGCCCTCAAAAAACATCCCGACTCCGACACGCAGCGCGACGATCTGGTCTGGCGTGCGCTGGGCGACCCCTCGAGGCGACGGATCCTCGATCGACTGCGCGAGCGGCCACACACCACCGGTGAGTTGTGTGCCGACTTCGAGTCGACTCGATTCGCTGTGATGAAGCACCTCAAGGTGCTCGAAGGTGCGTCGCTCATCTTCATCGAGCGGCGCGGACGCGAACGCTACAACTACATCAACCCGGTTCCGATCCAGCAGATCTATCGCCGCTGGATCCGGCCGTTCGAGGCGCTCGCCGCCGACCGGCTGCTGAAGATCAAACAACTCGCGGAAGAGAAGGAGACAACATGAACACGACCCCGAACGAAGTCAGCATGGAGACCCACATCAAGGCGTCGCCCGCAACCGTCTGGCAGGCGCTCACCGACGATGCCGGCAAGTGGTGGCCGGCCGAGTTCTTCATCGGCGGCGAGGAGGGCAAGCGCAGCTACCACATCGAAGCGGTGCCGGGAGGCCGCGTCTACGAAGAGTGGGAGGGGGGCGGCGGGCTCCTCTGGGGTCAGGTCTGCCACTCGGTACCCGAACAGCTGCTACAGACCGTCGGCTACATGTTCCCCGAATGGGGCGGCCCGTCGATCAGCTTCATGACCTGGCGTCTGACGGCGAGCGACAACGGCTGCACGCTCCACTTCTCGGAAGGCGCGATCGGCAAGATGCCGGATCAGTGGACCGCCGAGAAGGAGAAGGGCTGGAAGTTCCTTCTCGACGGTGTGATGAAGGCCTACATCGAGGGTACCGAGCCCCCCAAGTGGGAGGGCTGAGTCAGTCGCGAGGGTATTCGGCGATGCGCTCGACCGCGGCGACCGACCGATCGAAGTGCTCGGCGCGAACCGCGAGGTAACGCTCGTCGGCGAAGAACGCCTCCTTGGTCGCCGCGTCTGGGAAGGAGAGTATGAACAGGCGGTTCAGGCGCTCCTCCCCGTCGCTCTTCAGCACTTCGGAGAGCTGGAAGTCCCAGCGGAAGCGCCCACCGTAGCTCTCGAGAATTGGCGTCATTCCCTCGCGGTAGCGTTGGTAGCCGGCCTCGTCGGTGACGTGGAGTGCAACGAGTGCTTCGTGGGTCGCCATCTCAGGCCTCCACCGGAGTGTCGGTCATCATGGCGGAACTCTGACACTCCGGCCCCTTTGGTGACGCGTGGAAGACCTCGCTCTCGGCGATCACCCCTTCGGTCTTGATCTCACTCATCTCGTCCGTCCCTTCTGCCGTGGTGTCTCCGGCTCGCCTTGCGCTCTCGACCTCCGAGTGTAGACGGTTGAATACCGCCGAAGGGCCCGCAACGAACACGCTTCCTTTCGGTGAGTGGCACCGCCCTCGGTATCGAAGCCGCCCAGGGAGCTAGGGCAACTCAGGGCCTTCCGGAGCGCGGTCGACCGGCTCGATCAGAATCAGGTCCGCACCGCGCGACGCGAGATTGCCCAGCAGAGCCCAGCTGCCGTCTGGGGCGATCGCGAGGGCGACGTCGCCGTGTGGCGCCCGTGGAACCTCGAGCAGCTCCCGTACCCCTCCAGTACGTAGATCGATCGCAGCCAAGACGTCCGGCGTCGGGTAGTCGCCACGTCGCAGGGTGTAGAACGTCCCACCTCGGATCGCCCAGCTGCCCCAGTCGTAGTCCTCCAGATCGCGGTGAACCAGCTCGGCCACCCCTCCATCAACCGGCATACTCCAGAGTCCACGTCTCAGATGATGTGTGAAGTAGAGAGTCTCGCCGTCCTCGGACAGAACCGGGGCGAAGCCGCCGCCCATCGTGACCTGTTCGGACCGGTCCTCCTGGAGAGAGCGGCGCCAGACCTCCCAGGCCCCCGTTCGAGCGGAAGCAAAGTACAGCCACTCGCCACCCGGGGAAACCCATGGCGCCAGATCATCGGCGGGGTGATCTGTGAGCCGAGTCGGCGGACCCCCGTCGACAGAGACCGCATAGATGTCGGCCTGGCCCTCGGGGCGCGCCTCGAACATCACCGTTCGACCGTCGGGCGCAAATCTTGGGGTGCTGAGGTAGGACCCCTCAAAAGAGGTAAGTCGCCTCTCGTCGTCACCGTTCCGCCCGGCGACCCAGAGCTCGTGGTGGCCTGAGCGATTCGAAACAAAAACGGCGCGCCCACCCTGGGGTGCAATCGCCGGAGACATGTCCCATGCTGTGGACCGCGCCCACGCGCGTAGCGTAGGGCCGCCTCCAGTGGAGGTGAGTACCGCACCTCCGCCCAGGGCCGGCAGTTCGGCGGTGAGAATGTCCGTGTCCGAGTTCCACTGCTCGGCAACAATACGGCCACGCCGAGCCGTCGGCCCACTCACCCCCCGCCCCGCTGCGATCCTCGTGGGGGGAGCCCCACCTTCGGCCACTGGGAACTCCCACAGCTCTTGGAAACCACTGCGCGACGAGGAGACAACCAGGCGGTTCGCGTCGAGCCAATCATGACGGCGTATGCTGCGGTGATCCGCAGTAACGCGAACGAGATCGGTCCCGTCGATTCGAATCACATAGACGTCTTCGTCGCCCTCCGTCGTCACGCGGGTGAAGGCCAGCCGATCGCCTGCGGGCGAGAAGCTCGCCGCGTAGTCCCCCCAAGCGGTTGGCGGCGGCTCGACTGGCACGCGACGGCGACGGCTCTCGAGGTCGAGGATCACGATCCGGTGCGGACGGTCGACGCCAGTACGTTCGTTGAAGGCCAGGAGGCGCCCATCGGGTGACCACGACAGCTTCGGGTAGTTGGCGGCGCACGGGCCGAGAGACGTCGGCTCGCCCCCCAGCACCGGTCGCACCAGCAGCTCACACGTTCGCGGCGGCCCCGGACGCGAGTTGTAATACGCGATGCGGCGCCCATCGGGTGACCACACGGGGCTGCCTTCAGCGCCCTCGTGATCTGTGAGCCGCATCGGCTTCTCGGCCCCCAGGTCACGCACGTAGACATCCCAATTGGCCTGCTCGGCACCGTGCCAGGCGAAGGCAACCGCCTGGCCGTCGGGCGACAGCTCGGGGTCGTACTCCCAGCTCGGATACGTAGTGAGCGGACGAACCTCGACGCTCGGCACGCTCCCGGAACCGCTACGCAGATGCCACGACCAGACGGTGGCGACTGCCACGGCCACCAGAACCGCTGCGAGCGCTATCGGCAGCCGGCGCACCGTCGTCCCACCTTGGGTCGACCCGCTCCCGCCTGTCGGCGGGCGACGTACTGTCGACAACTCCTCGATGCTCTGTCCTTCCGCATCGACAAATTCGACCGACGCCACCAGCCTGTAACCTCGCTTGATCACCGTCTCGACATAGCGTGGCTCCGCGGGGTCGTCCCCGAGCACCCGGCGAAGCTCGGAAATCACGCGGGTGAGGACGCGCTCGCCCACATGGGTGTCCGCCCACACCTGGTCGAGCAACTCGTTGCGGCTGACCACACTTCCCGCGTGACGAACCAAGTGCTCGAGCACCTCCATCATCTTGGGCTCGACCTTCGTCGAGCCGTTCGGACCGACGATCTCATCGCTCGATGGACGCACCATGAAGGCACCGAGACGGAAAGCCCAGAGTCTTCCGTTGCGGTCATTCATGACCGAAACCTTACACCTTCATGAGGCGGGCATTCCGGCGACCAGGCAAGACTGCGCGCCATGCGAGAGACCGCACCACCCAAGTCTCACCACCGATCCGTATCGTCTGCAATTCAGCTGTCGACCTCGGTTCGGGCCTCCGTACACCGAGGCATCTTCGTCTTCGCAATCGCACTACTCTCTTGCGGGACGCCTCCCACTGCAGCGCAGGAGGAGCTCGAGCAGCGGCTCGTGGCGCCGCGCCAAGACATCGCCGACACGATTCATGGCGTCCGGGTCGAAGATCCGTATCGCTGGCTCGAGAAGATGGAGTCGCCCGAGACCCTGGCCTGGATTCGCGCCCAAGACACCCATACACGCAAGAGCCTCGAGGCTCTACCCCACCGTGACGCCATCCTGCGGCGTATCGAGGCGCTGCACAGCTCGGAGCGCGCCTACCCGGCGGCCAAGCGCGGTCAGGTCTACTATCAAGTTCGCAGCACCGTCACCGAGAGCGAACGCCACTGGGGGCTGTACGCGATCAAGGGGGTCGACAGCTCTCCGCGACTGCTGATCGACTACAGATCGCTCGGAGACGGCTTCATCCCCGCAACACTGCGCGGCACCGGAATGCCGGCATTTGACGTGAGTCTCGACGGCCGCTACCTGGCGCTCGGCGCCCGGCGACCCGCTTCGCCGTGGTCGGAGTGGCGGATCTACGACACCAAGGCGGGCGAGTTGCTGGACGACCGCATCGTCGGCATCCATCGCAACTTCGGCCAGGTCTTGTGGAACGCAACCTCGAGCGGCTTCTACTACGCGTCTTACCCGGTCGTCGGCGACCCCGATCGGCTCGACGCGACGGCCCTGCGCGACCATCGCGTCCGTTTCCATACTGTCGGCTCGACCGGCCCTGACCCTGCGATCTACGCCGACCCGAACGCGCGCGACGCCGCTCTGTGGCTGGAGATCACGACAGATCGAGCCTACCTGGTCATCAAGACGATCACGGATCACAGCACGGTTGTCAGGGCGTTGAACACTGCCGACGGCACCTCTACGACGCTCGATTCCGCGCTGAGCGCCACCCTCCAACTTGTCGGAGGGCGCGGCTCTCGCCTCTGGTTCCGCGATACACGCACCGACGTGACCGGAGCACTGGTGGAGATCGACGTCACAAAGCCTGAGGTCGAACGCGAGATCGTGCCCGCTATCGCTGACAAGACGATGACCGGCGCCGTCTTCTTCGGTGGCCGCTTCCTTCTGCAGTACACCCACGATGCCTTACCGCAACTGCAGGTTCACAGCTCCACGGGCCGCTTCGAACGCACGGTCGAGCTTCCCTACATCGGCTGGGTGCGCGGTGGTTTTCTCGGCACCCCCGGAGACTCCGAGGTTCTGTTCATGCTGCAGGGGACCGGCGAGCCAAACACCGTCTACCGGCTCGATCTCGAGACCGGAACCAGTGCCGTCTTCTGGACCGCCACCCCGGCCTTCGACCGAGACAACTTCGTCTCCGAACAGGTGTTCTTCGCGAGTCGCGACGGAACTCGAGTACCCATGACGCTGGTCTATCGGCGCGGCTTGGATCGCTCTCAACCGCGCGCAACGTGGCTCTACGCCTACGGCGCCAACTGGGCTGCCGTACCGTGGTATTCGGTGAATTTCCGCGTATGGCTCGAGATGGGTGGTGTGTACGCGCTGGTCAATGTGCGCGGAGGTTCCGAGTACGGAGAAACCTGGCGTCGTGCCGGCTCGGGAGTGCACAAGCAGAACGGCATCGACGACTACATCGCCGCAGCCAAGCACCTGATAAAGACCGGATGGACGTCGCCGACGACGCTCGTTGCCAACGGCGGCAGCGCCAGCGGCCCGCTAGCCGCGGCCGCCGTTCTGCAACGCCCGGACCTGTTCGCAGTCGGAGCGATCAGCTATCCGATTCTCGACCTGCTCCGCTACCATCTCTTTGCCGCCGGCCAGACCGCTGGCAACTGGGGCACGGCTGAGAACCTCGACGAATTCACGGCGCTACGTCGCTACTCTCCCGTCCACAACACCAAACCCGGCCGCTGTTACCCACCGATGATCATCGCCCAGGGCGAGAAGGATCAAGCGGCAGCCCCCTTCCACTCCTACAAGTTCGCCGCCGCACTCCAACACGCCCAGGGCTGCGACAACCCGATCTACCTGCAGGTCGGCTGGGACGCCGGCCACACGGTCGGCGGCCCGGAAGATTTCGCCAACCAAGTGGCGTTCCTGGCTGACCTGACCGGCCTCGAGGCACCCACCGACTGGTAGGCGCTACATCAGAAAGCACCTTCGGCAACGGGCCGCTCCGCCGAGCGATCATCGACCGTACCGACTTCGTGATCAACGCGCCGCGAGCCTCCTTCTGCGACGTTGTCGAGATCTGGGGCCCTTTCAATCGGGCGACTCGCGACCAGCTGTCCCTATTTGAAGGGTTCACCCGCCATCTCCACCGGACGAGCAAGACCCCCGGACGGTCGATCGCTCTCTTGGGTAGCCACACCACGCCGCTCCATGGCGTTCCGAAAATCGAGCTAAACTAGCTTGATACCGGCACTTTTACCCCTCGCCAGGGAGAGAGACATGAGACCGAAGAGACGCTCGTTGAAGATTCTCGTCGCATGGAGTCGCACCGCCGCCGTGCTCGCGCTGGTGTCATCACCCCTCGGCGCCCAGAGCTCACCCGACGGAGTCTGGAAGACCATCTCACCGGCCGAGCTCGAAGCCAGGAGCGGCCCAAACACTCGGCCCTGGGCGAGGCCCGATCGTTTCGCCGGAGTCCAGCTCGTCCCCGAGGCGCTAAGCGCCGTTCTTGCCGGCGCACCGATGGAGTTCACCGCCGCGGCTTCTGCGCAAGTCACCGTTCTGAGCCTCCCCCGTCCGGACGGTACGTTCGAGCGCTTCGCGGTCGTCGAGTCTCCTGTCATGCACCCGGAACTCGAACAGAGGATGGCCGAGCTGGGATGGCCGATGAAAACCTACCGCGGCACGAGCCTCGACCATCCGGCCAACGTACTCCGACTCGATTGGGGCGGGCCAGCCGGTTTCCACGGCATGGTGCTGTCACCCGACGGCGGCTACTTCATCGATCCGTACTGGCAGGGCGACACGCGCGTCTACTCGAGCTACTTCCAGCGCGACTACACCCTGGGAGGCGAAGGCAAGCCCTTCGTCTGCGAGGTGGGGCCCCGCGTCGACCCATTGGTCAACCACCTCGCGCCGATGCCTCCCGCGCCACCGGCTGCGGCGAACGGCGGCAACGACACCGGCGGCCTCCTCCGGAGCTATCGCCTGGCCACGGCGGCGACCGGGGAGTACACCGACTTTCACGGTGGCAGCGCTGCGGACGGCCAAGCCGCCATCACGACCACGATGAATCGCGTGAACATGGTCTACGAGCGCGACTTCTCCGTGCGCATGGTTCTAGTCGCCAACAACATCGACGTCGTCTACACCGATGGCGGCACCGACCCCTACTCCAACACCAACTGCGGCACGATGCTCAACCAGAACCAGACCACCCTCGACACCGAGATCGGCAACTCGAACTACGACATCGGACACGTGGTTTCGACCGGGGGCGGCGGCGTCGCCCAGCTCAACTCACCCTGCGACACACCCAACAAGGCCAAGGGTTGTACCGGGCTCGGATCGCCGATCGGCGATCCCTTCGACATCGACTTCGTATCCCACGAGATGGGTCACCAGTGGGACGGTCAACACACCTGGAACGGCACCGCCAACAACTGTTCCGCCGGCCAGTGGGCCTCGACGGCCGCCTACGAGCCCGGCAGCGGCTCGACCATCCAGGCCTACGCTGGCATCTGCGGCGTCGACGACCTTCAGCAGAACAGCGATGACCACTTCCACCGCGTCAGCCTCGACGAGATGGGCTCCTATATGAACGGCGGCGGCAACTGCTTCACCACCGCCGGCGTGATCAACCCCAACGCACCCACGGCGGACGCCGGCGCGGACGTCTGGATCCCGATCGGCACCCCGTTCGAGCTCACCGGAAGCGGCAGCGATGCCGATGGCGACACCCCCACGTTCAACTGGGAGCAGTTCGATCTGGGGACTCGCGAGCCTCTAGCGACTGGCGACGACGGCGTGCAACCGATCTTCCGCAGCTGGCCATCCTCAGGCGGTCCGACACGCGTCTTCCCGCGCAGCTCCGACCTTGCCGCTGGCGTTCTGTCGGCCGGCGAGACCTTGCCGGTCACCAACCGCACCATGAACTTCCGCATGACCGTCCGAGACAACCGATCGGCGGGAGGGCGGGAGAGCTATGACGCGATGCAGGTGACCTCAACAACCTCCTCGGGACCGTTCGTCGTCACCGCTCCGAACGGTGGAGAAGACTTCGCCGGTGGAAGCATGCAGACCGTGACGTGGAACGTCGCCGGCACCACGGGCGCGCCCGTTAGCACGCCCACCGTCGACATCTACTTCTCCTCGGACGGCGGACTGAGTTTCCCGACCCTCCTCGCCTCCAGCGTTCCAAACGACGGCTCGCAGATCGTCACCCTCCCGTCGAACGTCTCGACGGCCGGAGGGCGCATCAAGGTGAAGGGCGCTGGCAACGTGTTCTTCGACATCTCGGACGCAAACTTCCTGGTCGATGCACTCAACCAGTGCGATTCGCCCGCCCTGGCGATCATCGACGGCGGCACCACCAGTGACGACTTGGTTGTCGCCGGCGGCGGCACGCTGGCCGACTTGAATGTGACGCTCGACGTCGACCACACCTGGGTCGGCGACCTCACCTTCACGCTCGAGCATCTCGACACCGGCACCAGCGTGACGTTCTTCGATCGACCCGGAGTCCCGGGGACCGAGTTTGGCTGCGGCTTCGACGACATCCAAGCCGACCTCGACGACGAGGCGCCGCTACCCGTCGAGGATCAGTGTGGATCGCCGGTCGCGATCAGCGGCATCTTCTCGCCCAACAACCCACTGAGCGCCTTCGACGGTGAAGCCGTCGGCGGCACCTGGCGACTGACCGTCGACGACTTCACGACTCCCGACGGTGGCACCTTGAACATGTGGTGTCTGAGTGGGTCATTCGAGGTCGCCGGCGGCTGTCCGACGAACCTGGTGCTCGACAACCAGACGCTCTCGGGCACTCAGACCCTCGAGGCGACCGCTTCGGCGACGCTCGGCCCAGCGTTGATCATCGACGGCACGAACATCGTGATCAACGCACCGACCGTCTCCTTCGGCAACGGTGTCGAAGTTGGAGGCACCTTCCAGTCGGGCAACTCGACCAGCTGTCCCTGACGCCTAGGTACCGGCGTCACGCCCTTGCAACGAGAGGTTCCAGCGGGTCCGCTCTACCGCGGACTCGCCATCATTCCTTCCAGCGCCGCAAGCCGATCGCGAAGGCTCTGAAGCTCCGCGTCTTGGGTTTGGAGCGCCTTGACGAGCAGCGGAACGAGCTCCACGTAAGAGAGTCCGAGCGTCTCCTCTTCGCCCTCGTAGATCAGATCGGGGACAACCTCCTGGACCTCCTGCGCGATGAGCCCGAGGTGGCGACGGTCGTCATCTGCGCTCTTCCACGCGTAGGAGACCGGGCGCAGTCTGCGCAGCTCCTCGATGCCCAGATCGAGGTCGCGGATGTCGCGCTTCAGCGTCCTATCCGAGGCATGGGCCTGCGATCCGTTCACGAAGACCGCGCCACCGTTCTGTTGGAGGAAGAGGGTCGACGTGGAGCCGTTGCTCCGCGCCATGATTTCGTTGGCGTCGATGACAACGTTATCGCCGGCCTCGTCTCCCAAGACGAGGTAGCCGCTCCCATCCGAGAGGCTTGCATCGGTGCCGTTTTCGAGATAGGCAACGGCCACATTGCTCGAGTTCCGTCGAAGAACGAGCGCCTCGAGCGCACTGTGCCCATCGCCGGCGCTCAGCTGCAGTGGCCCGCTGAAGCTGATGAGCCTTCCGGAACTGACCGTGAGGTTGCCCGGCCCGAGGTTGAAGCTCGACGTCGCGAGCACCGAACCTTCTACCTCCAAGCCACCACCTCCCAACGGAACTCGAGGCGAGATCAGCTCGCCGGCCACCACGAGCTCGACCCAGAGGGACCCCGCGTCCGCAGGAAGTGGATTCAAACGCCCGAGGATCACATCGAAGCGACCCTTGCGAACGTAGATCTGTTCCAGCTTCTCCTCCCAGGCCAGCTCGCCCCCGACCGCCTCGCTCCAAAGCGAAATAACAACCTCGTGGACTCCGTCACGAATCGACACCGGCCCGGCAGCACCAAGGTCGGCTGCATAGGGAACCGTTCGCGCCTGCCCGAGCTGGGCCCCCGTCAGGATC
This sequence comes from Candidatus Multivoradales bacterium, assembly GCA_965212505.1. Lineage (GTDB taxonomy): Bacteria > Acidobacteriota > Thermoanaerobaculia > Multivoradales > JAHEKO01 > JAHEKO01. The sequence goes on along the minus strand of OZ243123.1, from coordinate 38,205 downwards.
ATCAGAAACGCCAACGTGGCGGCGCCACGCCCCAGCATCCAACCCTTGCTCCGCATCACGCACCTCCTAAGCTCGAAATGGTCGACCATCCTAACGCTCGGAACGACCGAGCGTCCGCTCGCGCCAGGCCCTGCATCGTGGGGTAGTCTCGGCTCGTTCCGACAACCTGAGGGAAGGGAGCTGCAGAGTGCCGAGAGCCACCCGCAACGTTCCAGTTTGGATAGTCGCCACCCTGTTCCTGTCGCATGCGCTCGGCGCGAGTGCAGCGGCAGCCGCCACGACAGACGACATCGCCGGCCTGAAGCTCCGCTCTATCGGCCCCGCGCTGATGGGTGGACGGATCGCTGACATCGCCGTCGATCCGCGCGACCGGAGCGTCTGGTACCTGGCGGTCGGCTCGGGCGGCGTCTGGAAGACCTCCAACTCGGGTGTCACCTGGACACCGATCTTCGACGACCAGCCGTCGTACTCCATCGGTTGCATCACACTCGACCCGTCACGACCCGACACCGTCTGGGTCGGCACCGGCGAGAACGTCAGCGGCCGTCACGTCGGCTACGGTGACGGCGTCTACCGGAGCCGCGACGGCGGCAAGACGTGGGAGCAGATGGGGCTCGCCGAATCGCAGCACATTGGCAAGATCGTCGTCGACCCGCGGGACAGCAACGTCGTCTACGTGGCCGCCGAAGGGCCTCTGTGGACCGCGGGCGGCGAACGTGGCCTCTACAAGACGACGGATGGCGGCGGCAGTTGGGATCTCGTTCTCGAGATCGACGAGAACACCGGCGTGACCGACCTCGAAATCGACCCTCGAAATCCCGATGTCCTCTACGCCGCCTCGTACCAGCGGCGCCGTCACGTCTGGTCGCTCCTGGCCGGCGGTCCCGGCTCCGGCATCCACAAGTCGACCGACGGCGGCGCCACCTGGCGACGCATCGCCAAGGGCCTCCCGAAGAGCGACATGGGCAAGATCGGCCTCGATGTTTCGCCGGCCAACCCCGACGTGGTCTACGCCACCATCGAAGCCGACGAGAAGGACCGCGGCTTCTACCGTTCGCTCGACGGCGGCGAGAGCTGGCAGAGACGCAACAGCTACATCTCGAACGGCACTGGACCGCACTATTACCAGGAGATCGAGGCGTCGCCGCACGACGTCGACACCGTCTACCAGATGGACGTCTTCTTCCATGTCACCCGTGACGGCGGCAAGACGTTCGACTACCTCGGCGACGGCCGCAACAAGCACAGCGACAACCACGCGCTCTGGATCGACCCGCTAGACGCCCGACACCTCCTCGCGGGCACCGACGCTTCGCTCTACGAGAGCTTCGACGACGGCCGAACCTGGCGGCAGTTCCCGAACCTGCCGATCTCGCAGTTCTACAAGCTGTGCCTCGACAACGCCGAGCCGTTCTACAACATTCTCGGAGGCGCGCAGGACCTCGGCACTCTGCTCGGCCCGTCGCGGACGACCAACGTCGAGGGCGTCCGGAACCGCGACTGGTACGTGCCACTCGGCGCTGACGGCTACGCCTGCTCGTTCGACCCCAACGATTCGAATGTCGCCTACATGGAGTGGCAGGGCGGGCGCCTGCAGCGCTGGGACCGGGCGAGCGAAGAGGTGCTCGACATCCGACCCGTACCGGCGCCCGGGGATGCGCCAGAGCGCTTCAACTGGGACGCGCCGGTCATCGTGAGCCCGCACTCTCCGACGCGCATCTACTTCGCCTCCCAACGACTCTGGCGAAGCGACGATCGCGGCGACTCCTGGACCGCCGTGAGCGGCGATCTGACCCGCGACACGAATCGATACGAGCTGCCGATGGCGGGCCGTGTGCAGAGCGTCGATGCGCTTTACGACAACGGCGCCATGTCGCTCTACAGCACCATCACCACGGTCTCGGAGTCGCCCCTGGTCGAAGGTCTGATCTACGTGGGCACCGACGACGGGCTCGTGCAGGTCTCTGAGGACGGCGGCGGCGACTGGCGTCAGGTGGAGTTCCCAGAGATTTCCGAACTCCTGTTCGTCAACGACGTGCAGGCGTCGCTTCACGACGCCGACACTGTCTTCGCCGTCGTCGACAACCACAAGCTGGGCGATTTCCGGCCGCATGTCCTCGAGAGTCGCGATCGGGGCCGCACTTGGCAATCGATCTCGGGCGACCTGCCCGAGCGGGGGATCGTCTGGTCGTTGACTCAGGACCACGTCGACGCCGACCTGATGTTCGCTGGCGCCGAGTTCGGCCTGTACGCCAGCGTCGACCGCGGTCAGCATTGGGCGAAGCTCGCCGGAGCTCCGACGATCTCGTTCCGCGACACCGCCATCCAGCGGCGCGACTCCGACCTGGTCGGTGCCACCTTCGGTCGCGGCTTCTACATCCTTGACGACTATTCAGCTCTCCGAGATGTCGGAGCCCTCGAGAACCAAGCCACGCTCTTCCCCATCCGCGACGCCTGGCTCTATATCCCCTCGGTCCCGGGTCAGGCGGCGGGCAAGCCTTCGATGGGGAGTGACGACTACACCGGCCCGAACCCCGCGTTCGGCGCGCTTCTGACCTATCACCTGAAGGAGGCTCCGAAGACCGTCAAGAGCGAACGCGGCGAGCAGGAGAAGGAGCTTGCCGAGGACGACGCCAACGTTCCGTTCCCGGGCTGGGATCAACTCGCCGCTGAGCGTCTGGAGGCCGACCCCAAGGTGCTCCTCACGATTCGCAACAGCGACGGAGAGCCGGTCCGAAGGATCGTCGGCCCTGCCGCGGCGGGTATCCATCGCGTCAACTGGGACCTGCGGCTGCCGCCGCCCGACCCGATCAACCTCGAGACGCCGGGGTTCCGCCCACCTTGGGTCACCGACCCCCTCGGCCCGCTCGCTGGACCGGGAACCTACACCGCCGAGATGACCCTGCTCACTCGCGACGGCGCCGCCTCTCTCGGCGAAGCGCAGAGCTTCGTCGTCAAACCGGTACCGAGCTTCAGCCTGGGAGTTCCGGACTTCGCCGAGGTCGCCGCCTTCCAGCGAGAGACGAGCGAACTGCTGCGTCGCGCCCAGGGTGCGGCTCGCGAGCTTCGCCGCGGCAACCAGCGCCTCCGCCACATGCGCGCCGCTCTCGACACGACGCCTTTGGCTGAGCCTGGGCTCTACGTCCTGCTCGACGAGATTCGTACCGACCTGGCGGAGCTCCGGGTGAGACTCCAGTCGGACCGAGTGCGAGGCATGTGGAACGAGCCCTCGACGCCGAGCGTGCTCGGCCGGCTCTACCAGATCGCCGGTGGGCACTGGGAGACGCGTCAGATGCCGACAGCGACCCAACGCGAGAGCTTCGGGATCGCGCGCGAGCAGTTCGCCACCGTCAACACCGCTCTGCGCCAGACGCTCGACGTCGATCTGCGTGCACTCGAAGACGCCCTCGAGGCGGCGGGTGCTCCGTGGACTCCGGGGCGAGAGCTGCCGCCGGCGGACGGCGATCGATGAGCCGGACGGCTCGACGCGACTTCCTCCGCTGGCTCGCAGCCTCACCGCTCTACGCGCCGGCCGTGCTCTGCTCGCTGAGTGGTTCGCCGCTCTGGGGTCTCGACTCGGTCGAGGGCGCGATCAACGTACTCGACTTCGAAGAGCACGCTCGAGGAACGCTCGACCGAGAGGTTTACGACTTCATCGCCGGCGGCTCCGACGACGAGACCACGGTGCTCGCGAATCGCGACGCCTACCACCGCGTGCAAATCCTCGCCCGCCGGCTGGTCGACGTGGGCAGCGTCGACACGTCGATCGAGCTTCTGGGTGAGCGCATGGCGACGCCGATCCTCGTGGCGCCGATCGGAGTTCAGGGCACCATGCATCCCGACGGCGAAATGGGCACCGCGCGCGCCGCAGCAGCGACCGGCCATCGGATGATCGCCTCGACCTTCTCGAGCCATTCGATCGCCGAGATTCGCGAAGCGAGCGGCGGCCCGGTCTGGTTCCAGCTCTACACCACCACCGATCTAGCGATCACCGAGAATGTCCTCCGCCAGGCAGAGGCCGCCGGCTGCGAAGTCTGCGCGCTTACGGTCGACACGCCGGTGATCGGCAATCGCGAGTCGCAGCGCGCCTTCATCGCCAAGCTCCTCCAGTCGGGTCAGCTGCGCCTCGGAAACTTCGACCGGCTGGGTGCACCTCCAGGCACCTCCAACCCGGCGCACGACTGGAACTTCCTCGGGTGGCTGCGCGAGAACACCAGCATGAAGATCGTGGTCAAGGGGATCGTGCGAGCCGACGACGCACGCCGCTGCGTCGACCGAGGGGCGGACGCGCTGATCATCTCGAACCACGGTGGACGCCAGCTCGACAGCGGTCTCTCGACGCTCGAGTCGCTGCCACCGATCGTCTCGGAGGTCGGCGGCGAGATCCCGGTCCTCATCGACGGCGGCATCCACCGAGGCACGGACATCTTCAAAGCGCTCGCGCTGGGCGCCGACGCCGTGGCGGTCGGCCGCGCCTACATCTGGGGCCTGGCGACCTTTGGTCAAGCCGGTGTCGAGCACGCCTTGCGCATCCTGACCGCCGAGCTCGTGCGCGACATGCAACTCGCCGGCACGCCGACGATCGACTCGATCGACAGCACCTCAGTACGGTCGCGACTCTGAGGCGGGCTGCTCCATCCCCGAGAACTCTTCGAAGCTCCCTCCGCTGGCCATGAATACGAGAGAGCCGGCGAGGAGTCCGCTGTAGACGATGACCGCGAGGGCTACGACCGTCCAGCGCAGGATCGGACGAGAGAGGAAGCGATAGCCCAGGTTCAGAAGCGCCGGGAACGCGAGTGGGAGGTTGTGGGGTCCTAGACCCACCAAGCTCCCCGCCAGAAACACATTCAGAGCCGGAGCCGTCTTCCCCTCGACCAGCTTGGACGGTTCAGTCCGCCAGGCGTGTTTCACGAGCCACCATCCGGGCACCGCGAGCACCGCTCCGATCGGATAGAGGATCCAGAGCGAGCTTTGGAGCGGTTCGGCGCCGAGCGACCGAACCGTGACGGCCAGCAGGTGTCCTGTCCCCATGACACCGAGCATGCAGCCGTAGGCGATGTGCATGACATTGCCGATCGCGGTGCGCGAAACACCCCCTCGCCGGCGTTTTGCGAGCCTGACCGAGACGGTCCCGATCGATGCCGCCAGCGCGAGCGGGAGCCACTTGCTCTCGTCCAGAATCAGCTCGACGATCGTCTCCATCGTTTGACCATCATACGAGCCGTCCGTCGGGAAGGCCCGCAAGAGAAAAGGCGGCTCTCTCCGCAGAGAAAGCCGCCCCAAAAGGTCGTTCGATGACCTACGTCGACGCTATTCGGCCTCGACCAACCAGCGACCGCGGAAGCCACCCGGAGCCGGCGGTGATGTCTGACGGAAGCGCGCCGTCATCCGACCGCTGACCGTCGGAGTCGACGGATCGGTGATCCGCGCACGGAACGTACCGTTGGTCGCCGAGCCACCGTCGAGCGCCCACGTGCCGGTGAAGTTGAGGGTCGGCGTATCGCCGTTGACCGGCGTCAGCGTGCCGGAGATCGCTCCGCCGGTGGTCGCCGTACCTGCCAGGTTGTAGACGGTCGGCGCGCTCGGCGTGCCGCCGATCAGCGTGCCGCTGAAGGCCTCGTCGGAACCGGTCGGGATGGCCCACGTGCCGCTCTCGCTGCCGCGGAAGATGTTGCTGGCGTCCGCGTAGACGTTCGGATGGCCGACACGATCGTCCGACCACTGAACGATCTGCGTGTCCGTCGCCGCGGCGATCAACGACTGATCGTAGTCACCGTGGTAACAGGTCGCGAGGGAGCCGTCGAGAACAACCGGGCTCGAAACCTCGGAGACGCGCGTGCTCGGATGCCAGGTCGCGCCGCCGTCGGTCGAGACGCGCTTGAAGTAGTCGTAGAGCAGGTTACTGCCCGTGTCGAGACGACGGTCGTACCAGGTGGCGAGAATCGTGTCATCGTCAGACGTGACCTGCACCGTCGGGAAGTACTGATCGGTACTCGTCGCATCGTCGTTGAGCTGAATCTCCGGGCCCCAGGTGGCACCGCTGTCCACGGACTTCCTGTAGTAGACGTTGACCACGTCGCCGACGTTGAAGCCGTCGGGGTCGTAGCTGTAGACCACATGCAGGTCGCCATTGCCGTCGGCCGCGATCTGCGGCGACGCCAGGTAGCGGATGTTGCCGTTGAGCGACGGGCGGAAGCAGGCCGAGGACGCCGCGGAGTCGCGAGGGCTGACCGCGTTGACCAACGGGCTCGTCACGTCGACGTAGGTCAGACCACCGTCCGTGGAGCGCGCGACCTCGATCGTGATCGGACCGTTGGTGAAGTTGGTGTAGCGAACCCAGGAGATGAAGACGTCGCCGTTCGGCGCCACCGTTGGCCAGGCGCCCTGGACGACTTCTCCGGTCCCGGTCAGAGTGAACGCGGCCGACCACGTCGCACCACCATCGACCGAACGGATCGCGCGAATGCGTCCACCGAACCCGAAGTCCGTCCAGGTCAGGTAGAGGTTGCCGAAGTTCGGGCTGGCACTCCAGTTGTCGACCTCGAGGAGCTCCTTGTCGTCGCCGCCCGTGGCGGGCGTCGAGACCAGGCCGAAGTCCTGGCAGTCGTCGGTCGACTGGTAGACGTTCAGACCACCGCCACTGTTGAGGGTCGAGATGTAGAAGTTCCCGTCCGCCTCACGCCAGACGAGGCTCGGATCACCAAAGGCGGCACCATCGATCGAACCGTTGTCGGTCCAGGTCTGACCACCGTCGATCGAACGCGAGAAACCGGTGAAGCCTCCCCCGCCGCCTGGGCAGAAAAACTCGCACGAGTCGTTGTAACTGGAGCAGAGAGTGCCGTTCGACAGGTTCTCCTCGATCGAGGTCTCACTCTGAGTGAGCGAAGGGTGACCGACGTCCAGCGACGGATCGTTCACCTCGGCGTCACCGTCGGGAGAGATCGGAGCCGCTTCGCCGATCTGACCGCCCGGACCCATGAACTCGGCCTCCCGGCCGCACGAGAAGGCGAGGTTCATCAGAAGGCCGTCCATCAGGCCACGCTTCTCGGGGATGTCGAGCAGAGCGCAGAGCTCGGGCGCGGCAGGGCGAATAATGGTGTTTTCGTTCGGCACCGGTCCCTGTGCCTGGGAAGGCGCGGCAAGACCGAGCACAAGTGCGAGAGCGAGTCCCGCAAGGACGAGTAGGCGGTTTCTACGCATCAACTTCTCCTCTCCGAAGGGCGTTTTCGCCCGGACGACTGGGGGGGCGGACCCACGCGGCGAGAGCGCCGGGCTCCGGTACCCACTGCTAACTTCGATGTGTCTCAAGTGGAACCCGAAACCCGAGACGAGTCAAGAGACGGAGAGACATCGTCATAGATCTATATGAAGCGCCACGCCGAGCGGCTCCACAGCCCGAGCGCAACCGGCGCTGCGGTAACCTCCCGCCCATGCGATCCGGTCTTCACTTTCCGCCCAAAGACGAGCCGCTCCGCGAAGACGTTCGCAGGCTGGGAGCGCTCGTCGGCGAGACACTGCGAGAACAAGGTGGCGACGAGCTCTTCGACCGGGTCGAAGCGGCTCGGCGGGGTGCCATCGACCGCCGGGAGGCAGCAGGGGAACAGCCCCTCTTCGACGAGGCCCTTCCCGTGGGCGAGGCCGCCGATCTGATCCGAGCGTTCTCGCTCTACTTCCAGATCATCAACCTGGCAGAGAAGACTCATCGCGTCCGGCGTCGGCGCGAATACCAGAAGACGCCCGACACCCCGCAGCGCGGCAGCTTTCACGACCTCACCCGCAGACTCGCCGGCGACGGCGTCTCGCTCGAGGAGGTCTCGGAGCTGCTCTCGCAGCTGTCGATCGAGCCGGTCTTCACGGCTCACCCGACCGAGGCGACCCGCCGCGCCATTCTGGAAAAGCAACAGCAGATCGCCCGGCGGCTGACCGAACTGTTCGATTTCTCGGCCACGCCGCCCGAGCTTCGGATCAACGCGGCCCGCATCCGATCTGAGGTCACCGGGATCTGGCAGACCGAAGCGCAGCCACCAACTCGACCGACCGTCCTCGGCGAGCTCGAGCACGTCCTCTACTACCTGATGGACGTGATCTATCGAATGGTGCCCTATCTCTACGAGGAGATGGAGGACGCGCTGGCCGACGCCTATGGAGAGGCCGCTCGGAGTACCTCCGTTCCGATCTTCCTGCGTTTCGCCTCCTGGGTGGGCGGCGACATGGACGGCAACCCGAACGTCACCGCGGAGACCCTCCGCGCCGCGCTCGCCCGCCATCGAGACGCCCTTCTCGAGCGTTACGGCACCGAGCTCCGCCGACACGCACGTAGCCTGACCCAGACCACGTCTCGCGTCGGCTTCGACCCGCGCGTCCTCGAGCTCAACGATCGCTACGGCGAGCAGTTCCCCGAGGTGATCGCCGCGATCTCGCCTCGCGAGAGCGACATGCCCTACCGTCTGCTCTTCCGGTTACTGGCCGCTCGCGTCGAGGCGACGGCCGCGGGAGAGGCGCGCGGCTACTCAGGGCCTGACACCCTTCTCGACGACCTGAGGGTCGCCGCGGCGAGTCTCGAGGCCAACGCCGCCGAGCACGGCGGACTGTTCGCCTTGCGCCGCACGCTCCGCCGCGTCGCGACGTTCGGCTTCCATCTGGCCGGCCTCGACGTGCGACAGGATTCGCTCGTTCACCGCGAGGTGATCGCGTCGCTCCTCGACGACCCGCAATGGCTGGAGCGCCCGGCGGCCGAGCGCGCCGCGACCCTGGTTTCGAAGCTCGCCGGCGAGATCGAACCCATCGAGGGAACCGACGAGGTCCGCGCCACCTTGGATGTCTTCCGCGCGATTCGCGACGCAAAGAAGACGCTCGGCACTGGCGCCATCGGCCCCTACATCATCAGCATGGCGCAGGGGGCCGACGACGTCTTGTCGGTGCTCTATCTGGCACGTCGCGCCGGTCTCGACTCCAGCGCGCTCGACGTTGCGCCGCTCTTCGAAACTGTCGACGACCTGCAGAGTGCGGCAGCAACCATGCGCACTCTGTTCGCAGACGAGCTCTATCGCGAGCACCTCAGCACACGCGGCGATCGCCAGATGGTGATGGTCGGCTACTCGGACAGCAACAAGGACGGCGGTCTCACCGCCTCGCGCTGGGCGCTCTACGAGGCTCAAGAGGAGCTGGTCGAGGCGTTCGAAGAGGCCGGCGTCGGTCTGACGATCTTTCACGGTCGTGGCGGCACCATCAGTCGCGGCGGCGGCAAGACACACCGGGCCGTCCTGGCCGCTCCTTCTGGCTCAGTGGCCGGCCGGCTGCGCGCCACTGAGCAGGGCGAAGTGATCGACGACAACTACAGCCTCCGGCCGATCGCAGCTCGGACCTTCGAGCGCGCCGTCGGCGCTGTGCTCCTCGCGAGCCTGAAACCTCACGACCGACTCGCCTCCGAAAGCCGTTGGCGTGAGATCGCGACCGTCATCGCTCAGACCAGCCGGACCACCTATCGGGATCTCGTGTTCGCAGAAGGTTTCGACCGCTACTTCCGCACGGCGACGCCGGTCGACGTGATCGAACGCATGGAGATCGGCTCACGACCGGCGTCTCGTAGAAAGGGCGGCGGCATCGAGAACCTCCGGGCGATCCCCTGGGTCTTCTCGTGGACTCAAAGTCGACACGTCCTGCCGGGCTGGTACGGCCTCGGCACCGGGCTGGCGGAGGCGATCGACCGCTTCGGCGTCGATGGCCTGCGCGAGATGCTCGTGGATTGGCCCTTCTTCGCCGTCCTCCTCGACGATGCGGAGATGGTGCTCGGCAAGGCCGACATGGCGATCGCGCGCCGCTACGCCGAGCTCGCCGGCGACGAAGGAACCGAGACGTTCGCGCGAATCGAGACGGAGTTCGAACGCACGGTCGAGCACATCCTGAGCATCAAGGAGAACGAGGGCCTGCTCGACGACGATCCGGTGCTCCAACGGGCGATCCGTCTCCGCAACCCCTACATCGACCCGATGAGCGAGCTTCAGATCGACCTGCTCTGCCTGTGGCGAGAGTCCGAGCGGCGAGACGACGAACTCCTCGAAGCTCTTCGCGCCTCCGTGCGCGGCATCTCCTACGGGTTGCAGAACACCGGCTAGTCAGTGTCGATCGATTCGGAAACCGGGCGGCCAGAACGACGTCACCGGGTTCAGAGCTACTCCTTCGACCGCACTACCGGCAAAACTACCCGCGACGGGTAGTCGGCCGAGTGATGAACGGAGTTGCGCGCCACCACACCCTCGGAGTCGTCGAAGTTGTCACCGCCGGTATTGAGATTGCGGGCGAAGCGAGGGAAGTTGCTGCTCGAGATCTCGACACGAATGCGATGTCCCGCCTTGAAGTAATTGCTGGTGGTCATCGGGCTCAGTTCGAGCTCGTAGACCTGCCCCGATTCCATCAGGACCTTCCGGTCGTAGCCCTCGCGATAGCGAGCCCGTTGGATCGTCTCGTCGAGGTTGTAGGCGGTCCCGTCGGGGTGCACGTCGACCAGCTTGACGGTGAAGTCGGTGTCCTTGGCGTCTGACGAAACGTAGAGCGTCGCCTCGATGAAACCGCTCACCTCCAGCCCCTCTTCGAGCGGCTCGCTGGTGTAGACCAGCACATCGTGGCGCGCCTCGAGATGCCGTTGATCGAAGGCGCCCGGCGCCACCGCTCCACCGGTGCAGCAGACGCCGCCGCCGAGCGACGGGACCGGCATCTTCGGGTCGTAGTCGAATGTGTCGTGCGCGCTCGCCGGCGACGGCTCCTCGACCAACTTACCGTCGCCGTAGAGACTGTTCGCCTTGCCGGCACCATCGAGATAGAGCGTCCAGTTCTCGACTCCCACCGGCGGCCAGGTCTCGGTCTCGATCCAGCGATTGGCGCCCATCAGGTAGTAGCGCACCTTCGGATGCCGCTCCGCGAAGTCGGTGGGCTCGTCTCGTAGCGTGTGGTCGAACCAGTCGAAGATGAGGTCGTAGTACTCGAATCGTGCGTCACCCATCGAACGCTCACCGACGATGGTGTTCTCCTTGGCGCGCCAGAAAGAACAGTGCGGAACGGGCGCGACCATCACGTACTGACCGTTCGCGGCCTCGGCGTCGCTCGCACGCTCGATCGCGATGTTGTAAAGCTCCAAGTTGGGCCCGATCGAGACGTCGTACCAGGAGTTGAACCAGTAGGCGGGCACACCCCAGGGCTCGTCCTCGTGGTACAGCCCGCCTTCGTACCAAGCTGGATCCTCCGGGGTGCGGCGGATGAAGTCCGCGAACATCCCCTTCGGCCCGTCGACGTTCGACAGCAGCTCGGAGATCGGCAGGTGCCGAATGGCGCCGTTCCAGTCGACCTCGGGCATCTCCGGCGCAAGGTCGAAGTAGTTGCCGAGGCGCTCAACGTCTTCTTGGGTGAGGTTCGGCGGCAGCGTCGGTCGCTGAGTGTTCTGCACTCCGTAGAGCCAGACCGCGAAAAGCATCTGAAAGACGCCGCCGCGATACCAGTTGCCCTGCTCATGGAAGCGCCCGACTCGACCGATGCCGGCGCCCGAGGCCATCGGCACCATCGCGGCGTGCGCCGGATGATCCATCGCCGCGAGTGCGAGCTGCCACTCGGCAGACGACGAGCACCCGATGGTGCCGACCTTGCCGTTCGACCAGGGCTGATCCGCAATCCAGGTCAGCGCGTCGTAACCGTCGGTTCTCGGGAAGCCGAGAATCTCCCAGTCGCCCTCGGAGAAGTACTTGCCACGCTCGTTCTGGATGATGAAGGCATAGCCCTCCTCCATGGCCCGAGTGATCACCTCCAGCCGGCTGGTACTGAGCCGGCTGAAGTTGTAGGGCGTTCGCCAGAAGATGGTCGGTAGCGACCCCTCGGTCCCCTTCGGGCGATAGACGTCCGACGCGAGGTGAACGCCGTCGCGCATTTCGACCATCACCTTCTTCTCGATCTCGGCCGTCTTGGCGAGGCGCTGCTCGAGCTCTGCTCGACGCTCATCGTTCTGAGCCGCCGCGAGCGACGCTCCCCCGGCGATCACAACCATCGCGACCACCCACGAACATCGCAGTTTCCAAAGCACGAGCACCTCCTTCAGAGAATCAGCCCAGCGGAGAATCGATTCTAGCTGGCGCGCGCTCCCGACCTCGGATCGGGCAGAATGGGCTCATGTCTGACTGGCCGCGCGTTGCCGTCGTCGGGCCGGGCGCCGTCGGGTGCTTCTTCGGCGGCATGCTCGCGCGTGCGGGCGCACCGGTGACCTTCATCGGGCGGCCCGGCTCGACCAACTCCCACCTCCGATCGATTCGGGAACGCGGCCTGGTCTTCGACGGCGTCTCGGTCCAGGAGACGATCCCGATCGAGGTCGCCGAGCCGAGCTCGATCGAGAACGCCGAGCTCGTACTCTTCGCGGTCAAGACGCTCGACACCGAGAGCGCCGCCGAAGGCATTCGTCCGCACCTGAGAGAAGACACGATTGTCGTCAGCCTGCAGAACGGAATCGACAATGTGGAGCGAATGCTCGCTGTCGGTGTCGTGGCGATCCCCACGGTGGTGATCGTCGCTGCCGCCATCGACGTTCTCGGCACCATCCGCCATCGAGGACGCGGCGACCTGATCATCGGCGACTCGGAGCGTCCCGAACAGGTCCGTCGGGTCGCCGAGACGTTCGAGCGCGCGCACGTGCCGTGTCCGGTCTCCGATCGCATCCGCCACGAGCAGTGGACCAAGTTGGCACTCAACTCGATGACCAATCCGGTGAGCGCACTCACACGGGCGAGCTACCGGCGGCTCCACGAATTCGGTCCAACCTGGGAGATCGCGCTCCAGGTGGCGCGGGAGGCTGTGGCGGTCGCGCGGGCTGATGGTGTCGAGCTCGATCAGGCACGGCTCTTTGCGATGGGAGAAGAGATCCTCGTCAACATCGGCGAGGCGACCTCGTCCACCGAGCAGGACATCGGTCACGGTCGCCGCACGGAGATCGACTCGCTCAACGGCTACATCGCCCGGCGCGGCGCGGAGCTCGGCGTCGAGACGCCGACCAACCAGACCCTCTGGGCGCTGGTCAAGCTTCTGGAAGAGCGCGAGACAAGCACCGGCTAGAGATAGCCGAGACTCTGCAGCCGCTCGAGATCCTCGGCCGAGAGGTTCTCAGCCGCCTCTGCGTCGCTCGGCAGCCGACCGGCGATCGCCGCCTCGTGCCAGCGATCGAGGAGGTCGCGGAGTCGCTGCACGACGTCCGGATGCTCCGTCGCAACGTTCGTCTGATCGAGCGGGTCGCTCGGCCGGTGAAAGAGCTCGATCTCCGGCACACCGTTCGCTCGGGTGTTCCAGATCAGCTTCCACTCCGACTCGACGATCGCAATCGAGTCCGAACCCAGGAACGAACCGAGCTCCGGCGTGTTCGGCGACATCTGGGCCTCGCGAACCGCAATCGCCGGCGGTCGACGCATGGACTCTCCATCGCTCGACCAGAGCGGCCGCAGGCTCATCCCTTGCGCAGTCTCCGGAATCGGCAGCCCCGCGAGATCGAGCAGAGTCGGCATCATGTCGAGCGTCTGCACAGTGGTATCGATCGTGGACCCCGGCAGACCGGGTCCGTGGAACACCAGGGGTACCTCGATCATCTCGGCGTAGACATTCAGTCCGTGCCAATGGTTGCCGTGTTCGAGAAACTCCTCACCGTGATCGGAGACGAAGGCGATCACCGTGTCTCGATCGCGCCCGAGGCGCTTCAGCACTTCGCGGAGGCGGCCGAGCTCTTCGTCGAGCGCCAGAATCGACGCGTCGTACCAAGCCTTCTCGTGCTCGATGTACGGCTCGATGTCGACCTTCGCGGCCTCCATCTCGGCACGAGTCGGCATACCGAACCGACGGAGCAACGGATTCACGATGTGAGGTTCGATCTTCTCGACATCGCGCTCCCAGCGCTCCTTCGCCGCCGCGTCGGTCCAGAGCGTGTCGTACGGAGCGTAGGGCTCGAACGGGCTGTGCGGATCCATTGCGTGAACGAACGCGAAGAACGGCACGTCGCGGTGCCGCTCCAACCACGGAGTCAGCTCGTTGATGAAGTAGCGACCGGTCTTGCTGTCCGAAACGCCATCCGGCAGGGTGACCGAGGTCTCCTCGTGCAGCACCTCGACGCCCTGATGCAGGTTCGTCAGCTGGCCGGAAAACGGCACCGATGACGACGCCCAGGTGGCGAAGCCGGCATTCTGGAAGGCTTCCGCCAGAGTGACCGCTGCCGACGGCAGACGATCGTTGAACGTCACAATCTGGTGAGTCGTCGGATAGAGCGAGCTCAAGAGCGACGGGACCGAGACCTTCGTCCACGTCGCCTGCGAGATCGCGTCCGAGAAGACCACCCCCTCTTCGGCCATCGCCTCGAGGTGTGGTGTGTTGGGACGATCATGTCCGTACAGAGCGAGGTGGTGCTTGCGCAGCGTGTCGGCGAGCACGACGATGACGCCCTTGGGAGCCGCCGGGGCGCGATCCGCGATCCAGCCGCTGCGAACGACGGGAGAGCCCCAGAACGCGAGAGCCGAATCTTCGCCGCGGGCCGAAAGCGACAGGTCGACCGTCTCACCAGACCACTCGGAGAGATCGATTCGCCTCGGCTCCCAACGCTCGAGGGTGGTGAGCGTCTCTTCGTGGATGGCGGTCGTCGTCCCTCCGACGCTCACCGACACGTCGAAGCCGACCGCACCGGTCGAGACCGTGCCGAACGCCACGTCGAGCCACGCCTCACTCGGCAACTCGACGTTCCAGGTGACGGTCTCCGGAGCGCGCGAAACGACGGTGTCTCGCCAGACCTGTGCTAGCCCGCGCCAACCGATGCCGCTCGGAATGCCGGCGAGGTACTGGTCACGGAAGATCAAGCGCACCGACGAGATCGTGAACTCGGCTCCCGGGGCGTCGGTCGGCCGAAGCAGAACCCGCGTAATTTCGCCCTCTCGGCGCAGCGGGCCGAGGCCAAACGCACGATCGAGGGTGATGGTGTAGCTCTTGAACTCTTCACCGGCGATGAGCGGCACCGCCAGCGAGAGCGGCGCGGGAGGACCGACCAGGGCGTCGGTCGGCGGCCCGTCGGCACCGAGCGCGGTCAGCGAGAGCGAATTCCCCTTGTCGCTCTTGAGGCGCACCACGATCTCGTGCAGTCGATCGCCCGCGCCGGCCGGCTCGGGCAGCGTGAGGATGATCGCCGGCTGTGGGCCGGTCGCACGGCCGGTGAGCCCATCGTCGGTCACTCGTACAGCGGCTGTTCGCGGACCGGCCGTCCATTCGCCTCCGGCGGCAACTCCACCGGCGAACGTCCATTCGACCGGCCGGCCCGGCTCGGCGAGGGCCACCTCGTCGGTCAACGTCGCCTCGGCAAAGCGGTCGACGAGACGAATCGGGGCTTCCGCGACCTCGCCCTGGCGGCAGGCCGACGAAGCAAGTAGGACAACGGACAGACCGGCCAAAGCCGGCACTCGTGCGGCGGCGAAAGCTCTCACGACGTCTCCTCCTTCAGAAGGGCCGATCCTACTCGCTTTCGAAAGACAAAATGAAAGGGAGAGCCGAAGCTCTCCCCGTCAAGACCGCAAGACGCTTGGCTGGCTTAGCCCTGTGACATCTCGGCCATCGCCGCGGCCGCTCGCTCTCCCATCTCTTCCGGAGGTACGTCCTCGATGTGGGTCGCGATCGACCACTGATGGCCGAAGGGATCCTTGATCTTGCTGAACCGATCGCCCCAGAACATGTCGGTCGGGGGCTGTAGCTCGTGGCCACCGGCCTCGAGCGCCCGCTGAAACGCCACGTCCACATCCTCGGAGTAGATGAGCAGGCTGCCGGCGGTGCCTCCGAGCGTTTGCGGAGACGGCGCGCCCTGCTCGGGGAACTCGTCGGCGAGCATCACGACCGAGTCACCAATCTGAATCTCGGCGTGCATCACCTTGCCACCGGGGCCGGGCATGCGGAAACGCTCGACGGCTCCGAACGCTTGAGCGTAGAACTCGATCGCGGCAGCTGCATCGTGGACCTGGATGTACGGGGTGACGACATGGTAGCCGTCGGGAACTGCTTTCACCTCACTCATTTCGACTCTCCTCTGAACTGCGTCAGCTGGTTTGAGCGGCCTCTTCGGCCAGCGGTTTGGAGCCGTACTTGGCGGTCAGGTAGCCGACCAGAAGGCCAACCAGGCTTCCGGGCAGCATGATCGCCATGTAGTAGTGCTTGCCGGTGTCGGGATCGGGAACCGAGGCCACCCAGAAGGCCAGGGCGGCGCCGACCAGCAGACCGAAGATCGCCACCGCCTTCCAAGATCGTACGAAGACCGCAAAGAGCCCGATGGCGAAGCCGGCCATCACGTCCTTCATCGCCGACCACAAGATGATGTCCCCGATCTTCGGCCGCGCGTCCGGCTCGAGCCAGGCGGTCGAGCCGTCCAGAACTCCCAGGACCGCTCCGAGCGCCAGGGCCAACAGAATCTTCTTCATCTCGACTCCTCTCATTCCGACCGCCGTCAGCGGCGGCTCATCCTTCTATTACCCGGCCGCTCGGGTTCCTTTAGGTCGTCAAC
Source organism: Candidatus Multivoradales bacterium (assembly GCA_965212505.1). Taxonomy (GTDB): domain Bacteria; phylum Acidobacteriota; class Thermoanaerobaculia; order Multivoradales; family JAHEKO01; genus JAHEKO01. The sequence goes on along the minus strand of OZ243123.1, from coordinate 21,662 downwards.
GCCCGAGGAACAACACAACCCCCAAACGCACCACGACATAGGTGAGGATCAACACGAACGCTACGCGGTGCTTCGAGACGAAGCGCGCCGAGCGCACCCACACGCTCTCGGGCAGGGCCGACACGGTATGACCCTCAAGGAATCGCTGAACGTCTTTCGCCAACTCGACGGCGGAAGGGTAACGCTCGCCGGCCGCGTTCGACATCGCCTTGTCGACCACCGCACGCAGTCGCCGCGGTAGGGCTCCATCGGTCGCCCGTGCAGCCAACCGGGAGCCGGTTTCGAACACCGCAGTTTCGGCGTCGACCGAGCCCGGCTGACCACTCAACAGGAAGCGCAGGACTGCGCCGAGCGAATAGACGTCGGCCCGCGGGTCCAGATCCCCCACTTCACCACGCGCCTGCTCCGGCGCCATGTAGCCGGGCGTACCCAGAACGGCTCCGTGCTCGGTCGGCCTCGGCTCGCCCGGCGCCGGCTCGGGCAAAGCCGCTGGGAGCGCCAGCGTCTCCCCGTCGGCGGTACGGCCGCCGGCCCCCAAGACCTTCGCGACCCCCCAGTCCATGACCAGTACCTCTCCGAACGAACCGACCATGATGTTCTGAGGCTTGAGATCCCGATGCAGGATGTCGCGCGAGTGGGCAAACGCCACCGCTTCGCAGATCCGGACGAACGTGCGAAGTCGATCCGCCAACGTCGGGCCACGCTCAACGTAGTGGTCGAGCCGCTTGCCGTCGACGTACTTCATCGCATAGAAGACACGGCCGTCGGGAAGCTCTCCGACGTCGTGGATCGGAACGATTCCCGGGTGTTCGAGGCGTGCAAGCACCTTGGCCTCCCGGATCAGCCGTGCCGCAAGGTCTCCCGTCTCGTCGTCGACGTCGAGCGCTTTGAGCGCCACCTTGCGCTCCAGGCGAGGTTCCTCGGCGAGGTAGACGGTCCCCATACCACCACGACCGATCGTCTCCAGTACGCGATAGCGCCTTCCATCCTCGCCGCCCACGCCCTCCAGCCCGCGCAAGCGGTTCAGGGTCTCGTCGGAGAGGAAGCTCATCCCGGCGCAACTCCCAGAACCGAGCGCGCCTCCCTGCGGAACTCCTCTTCCGACCCGGTCATCTGACGCAGCCGATCGAGCACGAGGGTGCGGAATCGTCGACGCGCGGCCGCCAGCCGGTTGGTCACGGTGGTCTCTTTCACGCCAAACTCAGTCGCCAACTGCGAGTAGGTCGGCCGTTCCGCCGATTCCATATCGAGGTCGTAGCGCTCGAAGAGCTTGAAGTCGAGCTCGCGATTTCGCGCCTCGCACTCCTCACGCAACGCATCGACAGCGAGGCCGAAGAGCGAGCGAATCCACTCGCGCTCGAACACCTCGTCCATCGACGTCTCAGGGGATGCGGAGACCCGCGCAAGCTCGGCTTCGGCCGCGACAAAGTCCATCGGCACCAGCGTGGCGTCACCCCCTCGCTTGAGTCGCGAAGCGTCGCGATCGCTGTTGTGCACCTGACGGTCGAGGCAGGTACGGAGAAAGGTGCGGAGTCGCGCCTGCGCAGGGTCGTAACGCTCGAGCAGGTCGCTCGAGATCATGCGAGCAAAGAACTCCTGCGTGAGGTCTTTCGCATCTTCGTTGGAACGCCGCCAGCGCAGCCGCAGGTACTTGTAGATCGGCTTCCAATAGACGGCGATCAGCGCGTCGAAGCCCTCGCGACGCTCGGCGGGCTCCGCCGAGCGGCTGCGCTCGACCGCTGTCCAGCGGGTCACTGGAAAGGCGCCCTGGCGCCCGCCGATCTGCGTGTCGTCGTGCATCGAGGTTCGAGAAGTCTACGGCAACCCTGTCGGGAGGTTGCGTAGACCGAGCGATAGACTGTCCGCATGCGTAAGGCCCTCGCCAGCTCCCTCACCGCTCTCTCCCTGACGCTCGCCATGCCGGTTCTCGCAGACCCACTCGAGACCGCCGTGGCTCGCGACTACGACGCCTATCTACACGATCTCTTCGTGCACTTTCACCAGAACCCCGAGCTTTCGTTCCGCGAGGCGGCGACCGCCAAGCGCATGGCCGAGGAGCTGGGCGCACTCGGCGTCGAGGTCACCGAGGGGGTCGGCGGCACCGGGGTCGTCGGCATGCTCGAGAACGGTGAGGGGCCGCTCGTCCTGGTGCGCGCCGACATGGACGGGCTCCCGGTGAAGGAGGATTCGGGGCTCGACTACGCGTCCGAGGCGACCCAGGTCGACATCACGGGCGAGGAGGTGCCGGTGATGCACGCCTGCGGACACGACGTCCACATCACCTCGATGGTCGGGACCGCTCGCCAGCTCGTCGCCCGAAAGGACAACTGGTCGGGCACGGTGATGTTTGTCGTTCAACCCGCCGAGGAGCGCATCGGTGGCGCCAAGGCGATGCTCGAGGACGGACTCTATGATCGCTTCGGAATCCCCGACTACGCGCTTGCGTTTCACGTTTCGGCGGGCCTCCCGGCCGGGCGGCTACTCGTACGGAACGAACTCGTCTCTTCGTCGTCCGACAGCGTCGACATCACGGTCTATGGCGTCGGCGCACACGGCGCCTCGCCCCACAAAGGCCTCGACCCGATCTACCTCGCGTCGCGCATTGTCGTCGCCCTCCAGGGACTGGTGAGCCGCGAGCTGTCGCCGCTCGCACCGGGCGTCGTCACCGTCGGCTCGTTCCACGCCGGCTTCAAGCACAACATCATTCCCGACGAAGCCCGGCTGCAGCTCACCGTGCGCGCCGACAGCGAAGCCACGCGAGAGAAGCTCCTCTCCGGCATCGCTCGCACGGTGGAGGGCGTCGCCAAGAGTGCCGGCGTCCCCGACGACCTGATGCCGAAGGTCGACCTTTCGGTCGAGGCGACGCCCACGACCTGGAATCACCCCGCGACAGCACAACGGATCCGTGGCGCCTTCGAGCGTGAGATCGGTAGCGACTCCTTGATCGATCAACCACGCGACGGCATGGGCGCCGAGGACTTCGCCTACTTCGTGCAGACCAACGACAGAGTGCCCGGCGTCTACTTCGCCGTCGGTGGCACGCCCCAGGAGGCCTTCGACGCCGAAGCCGCCGGCGGCCCCCCGGTGCCCTCGCACCACTCGCCGTTCTTCAAAATCGAGCCACGATCGTCCGTGACCCGTGGGACGGAAGCGATGACGGTCGCGGTGCTCGAGCTGCTCGGGAAGTAGTCGCTTCCGAGGACGCGTCGGTCAGCCGGCCGGCTCGCAGAGGATGTTCCGCACGCGACCGACGCCGAGGCGAATGCGCTCGACGGTGCCAGCGCTACTGCGATCGACTTCGAGAACCAGTCCGTCACTTTCGAACGTGTCGGCAACGGTCGGCACGAACGGCTCATCCGGAGCGTTCTTGTGCGGATTGTCGTGCGCAAGTCGTAGCGTCTTCGCCTCGGCCGTCAGTCGTACGGTGCTCGCCAGCTCGTCGCACCGATAGTCGCCGGCGAGCGCGGCGACCGCCGTCTCGCTCGGTTCGACCAGCTCGACTCGTTGGTACTCGGACTCGTCCCGATTTCGCCCCGAGTAGACGGTCATGCCCTCCTCGGAGAACTGCACCTCGAAGGTACTGCGCCGCCCCCTACCAAAGAAACGATCGCCGCCGATCGGGCGGATCGCGTAGCGCGAAGACTCCGAGAACGCGGCCACGAGACCGCCCTCCTCGAGTACGACGCTCATGACGGAGAGTCTGCCCTGACGCCGGTAGGCACCTGCAAACCCTTCGAGCACATCGGCCGAAACCTCGACGAGTGGGGGCTCCTCTGCCTCCTCGGCGCCGGACTCTTCCTGGTCTTCGAAGTGCTCGGCGAGGTAGACATCGGCGACCCGGCGGGCCAATCGCGTCGGGCTCGCGTCGCTCCGGTTGCACAGACAGATCACCGACGTGCGCTGCTCCGGAAAGCGAAAGAACTGGGCTCGGTAGCCCACCCAGGAACCGCCGTGGGAGACCAGGCGCAGGCCGCGGTAGGTGCCGACACTCAGTCCCGAGGCGTAGTCGATCGTCTCTCCATTGGTGAGAACGCCTTGCTGAAGCACGCGCTCGAGGGTAGCCGCCGTACCGACCCTCGGTTCGTAGAAGTTCGCATCCCAGCGCGCCAGATCCTCGACCGTGGTGAAGACGCCGCCGTCGCCGATCATCTCGAGCGTGCTCTGGTCGATCTCAAAACCGCCCTCGTCGAGCGGCGAGTAGCCGACCGCGCGGCGCGGAACAACCTCTCGGTGGTCGTTGTGGAAGTGCGTGTGACGCATCTCGAGCGGCGTGAAGATCTCTTCGGCGGCGAACTCACGCAGCGACTTGCCCGTCACCCGCGAGACGATCTCACTGAGCAGGAAGTAGCCCGAGTTGCTGTAGAGATAGCGGGAACCAGGAGGAAAGTTCAACTCCTGCTGGCGTGACAGAAGATCGAGGATCTCGGCATCGGTGTAGAAGTCGTCGTTGCGCTTGCCCGCCAGCCACTGAATCGCGAGATAGTCGCGATAGCCGCTCGTATGCAAAACCAGGTGGCGGACCGTGACGGTCTCTGGGTACTCGGGCAGCTCGGGTAGATAGGTCCGAACGTCAGCGTCGAGGTCGACCCGCCCGCTGTCGACGAGCAGCTGAATCGAGAAGGCGGTGAACTGCTTCGAGGTCGAAGCGATGCGAAAGACGCTCTCGGGGCCAATCGGCACGCCGTGGTCCAGGCTCGCCATGCCGTAGCCACGCGCGTAGATCATCTCGCCGTCTCGGATCACTCCAAGTGCGCAACCCGGACCCTGCGTGGTGTCGTACTCGGCGAAGACGTCGTCCACCTGCGACTCGAGGCTCTGGGGCTCTTCGGCGAGCGCACTCGCGGACACCAACATCAGCGCACACAGAAACATCCCGAGGCTCTTCTGCTTCGTCACAGTCTCCCCTTCCTTCGAAGTCCTACGAATGGAGGCGTCGCCGCAAGTGTCTCACGCACCGATCCGCCCGGGATCCTCGAGCTAGAGCTCCATGACCGCGTCGACATCCGCGTCGAGCGCGTCCGCGCCGCCGCGCCAGAGGCTCCAGATCAGCAGCGTCGCAAACGACGCCGCGAGCGCAATGACGCCGGGTTGCACGCCCGGCGCGAGCGGTGGCCGGGGCAGCCATCCGAAGATCGTCTGACGAGTCAGGAACTCGAGGCCGAGGTGGAGTGTCAGCCCGACCACCATCGACGCGAGGGCGCCTGAAGCGGTCACTCGCTTCCAGTTGAGGCCCACGGCCATCGCGGGAGCCAGTGCCGCGGCAAACGTGGCGAAGGCGAAGGTTCCCAAGAGGGCGATGAGATCGTCGTAGGCGAGTGCAAAGGCGGCAGCCGCGAGCGCCAGTCCGACAACGGCGATCCGTCCCCATAGCAACTGTTCCGGTCGCTTGCGACCGAGGGCCGCCGGCAGGTCGCGCACCAGAGCCGCGGAGCCGATGTTCAGGAACGAGTCGCCGGTGGACATGATCGCCGCCAGAATGCCCGCAAAGGCGAGTCCAGCCAGAAGCTCCGGCGTCCTCTCGAGGAGGAACACGGGCGACGCCAGGTCGGGGCTCGACAGTGGCGGCAGCTGGCCGGTAGCGATCAGCGCGGGCACCGCCAGTCCAACGGCGATCCAGAGCAGGACACAGACCGCCTGGCCGCCGCCGATCACAGCCGGCATCCACTTGAGTCGATCGAGCCGCTCGAGCATGTAGAACTTGTGCAACATGTGCGGCTGCCCGAGGACGCCGACACCGAAGAGGAAGAAGAAGCCGAGGCTGGTGTAGATCGGCACGCCACCGAGCGGATCGAGAAACGACGCCCCGTAGTCGGGCGACTCGACGATCGAGCGGGCGATCCGCTCGAGGCCACCGCCCGAGGCCAGAGCAACGTAGACCACCCCGGCCGCGGCGACAATCATCAGCAACCCCTGCACGAGGTCGGTGTAGACGCCGGCCACCATGCCGCCGGCAGCCGCATAGAGCACCATCACCAGCGCGCCCAAGCCCAGGGCGACCGCCGGACTCGCTTCGCCGAAGGCTGCGCGAGTGCCGAAGACCGCTTCGATCACAATCCCCAACGCCTGCAGTTGGGCGCCGAGGTAGGCGACCGTGCCGAGCAGCACCGCCACCGCCGCGAGACCCGCGACCTTGCGGCTACGGTAGCGAGCGAGAAGCGCGTCCGGAATCGTGTAGACCGGCCGAACTTCGGAGAGGAGTCGCAACCGTTTCGCTACGGTCCAGCAGAGCAGTCCCGAGGTGAAGCTCACCGGTAGCGCGATGAAGATCGCGGACAGACCCATCCGCTGTACCAGGCCAGGACCGCCGAGAAAGACGAAGCCGCTGAAGGCGGCCGACATGGTCGCCATACCGGTCACCAGAAGGCCGAGCGACTGGCCGGCGATGAAGAAGTCGCGGGCGTTCCGAGTGCGACGCATCGACCAGAGGCCGATCGCCAGGACCAGCCCTAGATAGACGAGCGCGCTCCACAGAATCCCGGGCCTGTCCAGGACCGGCACGATCTACTCCCGCGTGCGCCCCGCCAGCCTGCGGAGCGACTCCTGCGCCTCGAGAGGGACGTCCAACTCGCGGTACGTCCAAGCGAACCCAAAGACCACCCAGATGAGCGGCACGAGCAGCATGCCGACCAGCAGGATCGTCATCCCCACTGGCAAGCCCAGGGCCCAGGGCCCGGTTTCCACCTTGCCACGGTAGAGCCACATGCCGACGAAGGCGGTCTCGAGTAGGACCAACCAGCCCACGATCGGAATCACTGCGCGGCTTCGACCGACACCGAGGAGGGCCAAAAACGGCCCGAACGCGATCGCCACCAGTCCGAAGACAAAGCCGGCGATCTCACCCCCCAAGAGGTTGGCAACCAGCACCGCGACCGAACCGATCGCCAGAGCCTGGGCCAGGCGATCGGTTCGACCCCACCTTACGGGGTCGCTCACCTCCGCTCCCGGTATTCGGTCAATCTCGCTTGGGCGGTCTGCCTCACCTTGTTGCGCAGCGCTCCGGACCACCCCAGTAGCCATCCGGGTGCTCCGAGGGCCTGTCGACACCACTTCCAGAAGTCGAACGAGTCGACGTGGCGAACGATCTTGCCGTCAGCAAACTCGAAGCGGGCGTCGATCGAGTTGAACACCCTCCGCCCCTTCGGACCGTACGAGTAGGTCGCGTCCCAGTGGGCGCGACCCGAGCTGGCGTCAGCCTGCACGGCGCCGAACTCGATGCGAAGGTCCTTGCCGCGCTCGCAGAGCATCGCCCACATCGCGCCCGCCTCGTCACCCCGTAGATCGAAAACCTCGTCGGTGAAGTGAACGTCGGGGTGGTAGCAGGCGGCCATCTCCGCAGCATCGCGCTCGGCAAAGGCTCGATAGAAGCGCTCGATCAGGCGCTCGTGCTCGTGCATGCCGGAAGCCTAGCAGTGCCGCGATTGATTTCCGGCTCCGCGGGCACCAACGGTCGAACGCAACGCTACCGGGGAGGAACCCTACCGATGTACTGGCACAGACACACCCTTTCTCTGATCACCCTGCTGATCGTCCTGCTCTGCTGGCAGGCGGTACCCGCACGAGCCACCGTACAGGTCTTCGAGAAGGTCAACGTCGTCAGCATGAGCCCCGAGGCTCGCAAGAAGGTGCTGAAGAAGCAGACCGTCGTGATCGAAAACGGCCGCATCGTAGCGATCGGCAAGGCGTCCAAAGTCGACGTCCCCGAGGGTGCCGAAGTGATTCGCGGCAAGAAGAAGTTCCTCATGCCGGGGCTTTACGACATGCACATTCACGGCGACGGCATCCCGGCGATTCCCGAGGGCGTCAGCGACGAGGAGTACTACGCACTTCTGCTGGCCAACGGAGTTCTCGGCCTGTACGACCCCTGGGGCTTCAACCAGATCTGGAACTGGAAGAAGGACCTAGATCGGGGGAGGACGATCGGACCACGGCTCCACTTCTCGAGCCCGGGCGTCAACGACGAGACGCACGCGACGGCCGACGAGGTCGAGGCGGACGTTCGCAAGTGGATCGCTCAGGGGTACCAGGCGATCAAGACGCACAGCGACATATCGCGCGACAAGTTCCTGCGGCTGCACGAGGTCGCTCGCGAACTCGGTGTACCGGTTGTCGGTCACGCCCTGCGACCCGGGTTCTCAATCCAGGCCACTCTCGATCAGGGTCAGTCGATGCTGACTCACGTCGAGGAGATCTTGAGCACAGAGGTCACCTTCGACTTCCCCGAGACGCATCGCGACGACCTGGCCGAACCGCTCCAGGCGGTCGCCAACTCGGGCATCTGGGTGACCACCACCGTCGGCACCTACGAGACCATTGTCAACACCGTCGACCCGGCGCGCTTCGAACAGATCTTCGAGCGGCCGGAGATGCGCTTTCTGCCGCCGAGCGTGCTCCACCAGTGGCGCTTCGAGAACACCTACCATCGCGACGACTTCCGGCAGGACGCTGACTACTGGGAGCGCCTCCTGGTGGTGAAGCTCTACATCGTCGACGAGCTCAACCGACTCGGCGCGCTCGACCGTCTCCTGCTCGGCACCGACGCCGGCGTGCACAACATCGTCCACGGCTTCAGCATTCACGACGAGCTTCGGCTCCTCGTCCAAGCCGGGCTGACGCCCTTCGAGGCGCTGCTCACGGGCACCTACAACCCGGCCGTTTTTCTCGGTGAGGCTCTGGAAGCGGGTACGGTAGAGGTCGGCAAGCGAGCTGACCTTGTGCTGCTCGACAAGAATCCCCTCAAGAAGATCTCCAACGTGCGCAGGGTCGCGGGCGTGACGATCGACGGCAGGTGGTTCTCTCGCGAGGAGCTCGACGCACAGCTCGAGGCGATCGCGGAGCGCTGGGACTGAGACCGATGCCCCACCTTCACACCGAGGACAAGGCATTCACCGACCGACTTCTGTCGGGCGACGAAGCGGCCTACGACGAGCTCTTCCGGGTTCACGCTCAGAAGCTCTACCGCTTCGCCCTCGCCCGAACCGCCGACCCGGCGACGGCCGAGGACCTGGTGCAAACTTCACTGGCGAAGGCCATCCCGAAGCTAGCCGACTTCCGCGGAGAGGCGAGTCTCCTGACCTGGCTCTGCTCCTTCTGCCGCTTCGAGATCATGGCCCTGCGTCGGAAGCAGAGTCGCCGAGCAACCGAGGTCGAGCTCCCCGACGACCTGCCCGAGGTGGCCCGAGCTCTCGAGCTTGCCGGAACGCCGGCGGCCGAAACGCCCGAGGTCCACCTGCAGAACAAGGAGCTCGCGCACATGGTGCGTACCCTCCTCGACCGACTTCCCGGCCGGTATGGAGACGTGCTCGAGTGGAAGTACCAAGAGGGGCTCTCGGTCGCAGAAATCGGAGAGCGCTTGGGTCTGACCCGCACCGCCGCCCAATCCATGTTGGCCCGAGCTCGCCAGTCGTTCCGCGAGGGCGTCTCCGAGCTCGCCGCCGCCCAACGTGAATCTCTACCGGGAATCGGCTGAGTCCCGGAGAAGGAATAGACGTCATGACAGACCGCAACGACCAGCAGCCGCCCACCGAGTCCTCTCCAGAGCCGTTCGGCACCGATGTCGGCCGGCTGGTGAAGATCGCCGGACCGAGGCCGACCATGCCCGAGGCAAGACTCGACCGCATGCAGGCCGACCTTCGCCCCCTCTGGCAGACCGAAGTCGAAAAGACCTCCCCGGCCGTCTCCAGGAGCCGATCGTTTGCCATCGCTGCGCTCCTGGTGATCGCCATCGGCGCCGCGCTGATCGCAAGAACATTCCTCCCCGCCGAAGCGATCGTCGTCGCCAGCCTCGAACGCATCGACGGCTCGGTGAGCGGATGGTCGGGCGAGGGCGCGACGCCGGTCGAGCTCAAGCTGGGCACCGAACTCCGCATCGGCGACTCGCTCGCCACCGCCCCCACCTCGAGGGTGGCCATCGAGACCGCCACCGGTCACTCGCTGCGTCTCGACCGAGGCACCCGCCTCGTCTTCGAGTCCGAGCGGGAGCTGCGCCTCGAGCAGGGTGCCGTCTACCTCGACAGCGGAGTCGGCGAGACGCCGCCCTTGAGCGTGCTGACGGCACTCGGCCGAGTCGAAGAGATCGGCACGCAGTTCGAGGTGCGCCTCGGCGCCGATTCGCTGACCGTCCGTGTGCGCGAGGGCGCCGTGTCGTTCGAGCGCAACGGTGAGAAGCACCTCGGAACCGCCGGTCAGGAGTTGACCGTGTCGCAGGGCTCGATCCAGCAGCGCGACGTCGCCCCGACCGATGCCCTGTTCGGTTGGACTCAGACGATCGCGCCGAGTCGCACCATCGACGGCCGGCCGCTCGACGAATATCTCGAGTGGGTCGCTCGCGAGAGTGGGCTGACGCTGGTCTACTCGGATCCCTCGATCGCCTCGAGCGCCACCTCCATCCGCCTGAGCGGAGAAATCGAGGGCCTGGCGCCCATGAGCTCGCTCGGCGTTGTCCTCCCGGCCGTGGGTCTCGCTTCCGAGCTCGACGGCGGTACTCTGCGGATCGACCGGCCATGAAGCGGCGTCTCTTCGCCCTCGTCGTCCTGACGATCGCGCTCGCGAGCGTCACACCCTCGACGTACGCCAAGGAGTCGCGGCCGCTGGCCGAGGCTCTGGAAGAGCTGCGTGCTCAGGGCATGCGCCTCCTCTGGGGTAGCAACGTGGTGAGGGCCGACATGATGAGCGAGGAGCCTCCCGAGTCGGAATCGCTGCGGGAACGGCTCGACGCGCTCCTCGCCCCTCACAAGTTGACGGCTCGAGAGGCTGAAGACGGCATCCTCGTCGTTGTCGTCATCCGCTCCGGGAGCATCGTCGGAACGGTGGTCGACGCGGAGACCAACCGCCCGATCGGCGGCGCCGAGGTCGAGATCGATGGTCTACCTGCGACCCGGACGGGTCAGGACGGCGCCTACCGTCTCGACGACGTGCCCGAGGGTAAATTTGTTCTCGCAGTCCGACGGGCAGGCTACGTCATCGACAGTCGTCCGGGGCGCGCGATCGCGGCCGAGAGCGTCCGTGTCGACGTCCAACTCCGGCCGGTTGAGAAGACCCTCGAGCATATGACCGTCGTTCCGAGTCGCGTGAGCCTGCTCGACGACGACCCGGCGCCGGAGGTTCTTTGGACTCGCGACGAGGTCAACCGACTGCCTCACCTGTCCGACGACCTCTTTCGCGCCATCTCCCGGCTCTCCGGAGTCGCGTCGTCCGACTTCTCGGCCGACTTCCATATCCGAGGCGGTGAGCGTTCAGAGGTGCTCGTGCTGATCGACGGACTCCGTGTCTACGATCCGTTTCACCTCAAGGACTTCCAGAACGTTTTCAGCATTTTCGACTCGAACGCCACCGGTTCGGTCGAGATGACCAGCGGCGGCTTTACCGCCGACTACGGCGATCGCATGAGCGGCGTGATCGAGATCTCGTCGGTCGTGCCCAGCGACCGCCGCACGATGCTGGGAGTCAGCTTCGAGAAGCTCCACTTCCTCTCCCAGGGGAGGTTTCACGGCGGCGAGAGCGAGTGGTTGGTGAGCGCGCGCCGCGGCTATCTCGACCTCCTGCTCGACACCGTCAGTACGGAAGACAACGACATAGACGTCGACCCCAAGTACCTGGATCTCTTCGCCAAGGTTCGTCGCCGGGTCGGACGCTCCGGACTCCTCTCCTTCAACGTTCTGGCGGCGGCCGACGACGTCACCTTTCGGAGCGACGAGGACGACGACGATCTGACGAGTTCGTGGAGCGACGCCTACGCCTGGCTCACCTACGACAGCTCGTGGGGCGACTGGTCTCAGAGCACTGTCCTCTCCTACGGCAACCTCGAGCGCGAGCGCGACGGTCAGTCGGGCTCGAACCTGTCGGACCCCTTCTTCGGCGGGTCACAACGAGACGACCGTACCGTCGTCCGCGACGTCCGCGACACCCGCGTCGCCCAGCTGCGCCACGACTGGCGCTGGAACGGCTCCGATCGCCACTACCTCCGAGCCGGTGTCGAACTTCGTTCGCTCGAGGCGGAGTACAACTACGACTTCTTCAACCAGGTCAGCGATCCACTCTTCACGGACGAGGTGCTCATCGAGACCCGAAACATCGACCTCGACCTCTCGGGCGAGACCTACGGCCTGTTCGTGAGCGACCGCATTCGGCTCGGCGAACGCTTCGCCCTCGAGCTCGGCGCACGCTGGGATCGACAGACCTATGCCGACGACTCGCAGTGGAGTCCGCGCGTCAACTTCGTCGCCGAGCTGACGCCCCGCACCACCATCCGTGCCTCTTGGGGCGACTACTGGCAATCGCAAGGGATCCAGGAGCTGCAGGTCGCCGACGGCATCGACACGTTCCACACCGCGCAGCTAAACCGGCAGACCACGCTGGCGCTCGACCACCAGATCGGCAGCCGCTACCGACTCTCCGCCCAGGCTTACGCCAAGCGGCTGCGCGACCCGCGCCCACGGTTCGAGAACCTGTTCGACAACTTCGACATCTTCCCCGAAGGCCAGTCCGACCGAGTTCGCGTCGCCCCCGAGCGCGGTCGCTCGCGCGGGCTCGAACTGCTCCTCGAGCGCCGCAGTCCGCGCGTCGACTGGTGGGTCTCCTACGCCCTCTCCGAGGCCGAAGACCAGATCGACGGCATCTGGCAGCCTCGCTCCTGGGACCAGCGCCACGCGGTGAGCTACAGCCTGAATCTGCGGCCTGCCCAAAACTGGAATCTCAACTTCACCGGGCTGCATCACAGCGGTTGGCCGGCGACCGACGTCGAGCTGGTCACCGAGCCCGGGATTCTCCCCCGCCTCGTCCCCGGCCCGCGCAATGCCACCACCTACTCCGACTATCACCGCATCGACGCCCGCATCAGTCGGACCTTTCCCCTTCGAAAGGGCGACCTGAAGCTGTTCTTCGAGGTCACCAACCTCCTCGACCGCGACAACGACCGATCTGTGAGCGACTTCGAGATCTCGCTCAACGACGGCCGGCTACAGATCGAGCGCGAATTCGAGAACTGGTTCCCGCGCCTCCCGTCGTTCGGCGTCAGCTGGACGTTCTAGCCAGTCGGCTGGCACTCGCCAGTTCATAGCGACTCGGCTATTGGTCGTCGATCCGTGCGATCAGTAACATCCTGGGTCTACATCTGAATCAGGAAGGGCGGCTCATGCGCTACATCCGCGTCACCTTGGTACTCCTATTGGTGCTCCAGCAACCCGTCGCCCCGGCGGTGATCGTCGTCGACGGGAGCTGCACGCTCAACGACGCGATCGACTCCGCGAACTCGGACTCCGCGGTCGGTGCGTGTGCCGCCGGCTCGGCAGCAGACGAGATCCAGCTCACCTCGGACGTGGTGCTGACGAGTCCACTGTCCGTCATCAACACCGACGTCTTGATCGAGGGCAACGGCCACACCATCTCGCGCGATCCCGGAGCCGGTGATTTCGGCCTGCTCCACCTTCAGTTCGCCAATCTGGTCCTCCGCAACTCGACCCTCACCGGCGGGAGTGCGCTGACAGGGGCCGCAATTCGGGTCGGCTATAACGCATCGCTCAAGGTCTACGACTCACTCTTGACCGACAACGTCGCCGATTTTGGCGGCGGTGCCATTCTCGTCTACACGTCGCTGGCACGCATCGAAAACAGCACCCTCTCCTACAACTCGGCATCCACCGGCGCCGGTCTTCGGGCGACCGACTATGCAGACGTCACCATCATCAACAGTACCCTCCGAGGCAACTCGGCCAGCTCGAAAGGCGGCGGCCTGTACGCGGGTTGGGACGCCGTCATCAGCGTCTACGGGAGCTCCATCGTGGCGAACTCGTCGTCGCTGGGAGGAGGCGTCATCGCTTCCGACGAGTCCAACGTTCGTCTCCTCAATACGACCATCTCGGGGAACACCGCCACCAACTCGGGCGGCGGCGTCTACTCCGAGTCGTACGCAACCGTGAGGCTGCTCAACAGCACGGTGATCGGCAACGGCGAAGACAACCTCTACTTCGGCTTCACCCAGGGGGACATCGAACTCTACGAGAGCATCGTGGCGCTACCGACCGAGGGTGACAACTGTGAGGGGACCGGCTTCCTGAGCGGCTCCGGCAACTTCGACGACGACGGCACCTGCCCGGACGCCGCCCCGATCGTCGCCGGCGTGGATCTCGACTTGACCATTGCAGACAACGGCGGCCCGACCGAAACCCACGCTCTGCTCGCCGGGAGCGTGGCCGCCGACGCGTCCCCCTGCGGGCCCGCCACGGATCAACGCGGCTTCTCGCGCAGCGACGGTCTCTGTGACGCAGGGTCGTTCGAGTTGGGCGCCGAGGCGCCCGGTGTGGGTGGACGGGTGTTCGAGATGTCCGCTCGCCGCGCCCGTTGCGTCAATCTCACAACCTCTCAATCGATCTCGTTCAACCCTCCGGGGGGCGGCACGATCGACTGTGAGACGAACGGCCTCTCCGTCGAACCGGGCGACACGGTTCGTGTCTCCGTTCTCGGACTCGCCGACACCGGAGCAGCGGGCGCTTCAATCGGCCTCGACACGACAGCCGTACGATGCCGCAATGTCACGACGGGCCAAGCGGTACCGGTCCCTTCACCGTCGTCGTCATGGGACTGCGTCACCGACGGGGGGCTCACGATCACGATCGACGATCGCGTGGAGCAGGTCTTCGAAGGGGACCTCCCCTAGCGGCCGGCCAGAGCGCGTCTCGCGAGTGAGCGGATCGGCTAGGCTTGGGAGCCGTGGATCAGAGCCCTAGAGAGTCCCCGACCCGGCGCCCCGGCGCTCTCGACTGTTTTGCGATGGGCCGCGCCGAAGGCCTGGCACTGCTCTTCCTGATCGTCTTTTCGATCGTCGCATTCCTGCCGGTTTGGCGAGAGCCGCAGATCGCCGGCCTGTCGATCTTCGGCTGGCTGATGGCGGCGCTGATGCTGATCTCGCCCGTGTTGATGTTGATCGTCTTCCGCCGAGGCAGGGGGAAGTAGGTTGATCGAGCGCGTTCTGGTTCTGCTCTACCTGGCCGCCTGCATCGGCATCGGTATCTACGCATCGCGCCGCGTGCTCGGCTCCGGCGACGAGTACTGGGTCGCCGGGCGGCGGATCGGCACCACGGTCAACGCGATGGCGATCATGGCCAGCCTCGCGAGCGGCGGTTCGATTATCGGTGTGATGGGGCTCGCCTACTCACGCGGAATTCCCGCGACCCTCGCGCTCTTTGCCGGCGCGGTGGTCGGCTTCCCTCTCGCCTCGCTCCTCGTCGCGCGGCAGCTGCGCAACTTCGGACGTTTCACCATTACCGACTTCCTGGCGTGGCGCTTCCCGAGCCCGCTCGTGCGCCTCCTGGTACCCGCATCGATCGTGGTCGCCTTCACGGTCTACATCGTGGCGCAGCTGAAGGCGGCCGGCATCACCGCCAACGCACTGCTCGGCATCTCGTACGAGTCGGCGCTGGTCATCGCCACCATTGTCTTCATCACCTACGTTTCAATCGGAGGCATGACGGCGATCACCTGGACCGACGTCGTGCAAGGTGGCTTGATGTTGATCGTCGTGGTGGGCACCGCGATCGCGGTCACCACCCGGTCGGGCTCGCCGGTCGAGCTCATTCGAGAGGCGACAACCGCGGCGCCCGAGCTCGGCAGCCTCGAGGGCCAAAGCGTATCGAGCTATCTCGGCTCGTTCGTGATCTGGGCTACCGCGATCCCCGTGATCCCGCACATCGTCATGCGCGTCTTCACCGCCAAGGACGCTCGCGGGGCGCGACTGTCACTCAATCTCGCGATGGTGGCCTACAGCGTGATGATCCTCGCCGCCGTCCTCGCGATCGTGCCGGTCGGCAAGATCGGCTTTCCGGCGCTCGCAGACGCCGACCAGGTCTTCCTCAAGGTGATGGAAAGTGAGTTTCCTCCGATCGTGCGTGGCATCGCCGTCGCCGCGGTGCTCGCCGCGGTCATGTCGACCACCGACGCGTTGCTCCTGGCGTGCAGCTCGGCCATCGCCCACGATCTCCTCGGCAACTTCTTCCGCGTCCGGCCGACCGAGCGACGACTCGCGGCGATCCGCATCGGCTCGGCCTGGGCGGTCGGAGCGCTGGCGCTCTACTGGGCGCTGTCGCCGCCGGAATTGATCACCCGCTTCTACACCGCCGGCGTCGGACTCCTGAGCGCCGGACTCTTCGTGCCGACCATCGCCGGTCTCTGGTGGAAGCGCGCCAATCGCGCGGGTGGCGTCGCTGCGCTGGTCGCGGGAATTGCCGCCTATGCCGCGACGCTCACGGGTATCGTCGATCTCGGTCTGGCTCCGATCGTCGTGGCGCTCACAGCGAGTGCGCTCGCCATGCTGGTCGGCGGACTCGCGGGCGCTCCGGACGATCCCGCCACGATCGACCAGGTGGCGGCCCTCCACTCCGAGTCGTAACTACCAGCGCCGGTAGGCGGGGTGGCCCGGGCCGACACGGAAGAAGTTCCCCTCGCACGTGGCGGTGACGGCGTCACCGGCCCGAAGCTCGGCCTCGACGTGAACCCGGGCTCCCTCGGACTCGGTAGCCCAAGCGACCATGTGAAGCGGCTCACCACTCGGAGTTGGCCGCCGCAGACGCACGTGAAAGTCGCCGGTGACCATGCAGGGGGTCTCGTCGGGCGCGTCGCGTTCCACCAAGTGCCAGAGCGCCGTCCAGTTGCTGTGGCAGTCGAGCAGCGCACCGATGATGCCGCCGTTCAGCACTCCGTCGAACGCCTCGTGCTCGGGGCTCGGGTGCCAGCGGCAAGTCAGTTCAGTGCGACCCGCGTCCTCGACCTCGAAGCTCCGAATGCGCAACCCCTTCTCGTTGGCGGGGCCACAGCCGAAGCATCGGCCTTGGGGTGCGAGGCGTTCCTGGAGACTCTGACGATCCGCGGCCATCGCGCCGCATCATAGCGAGTAGAGCTTGTCCTCGTACCTGTCGTTGTGGCGCACCCATTCCATGCCGTAGGCGAGATCGTCCTCGTCACGCCCCTTCGGCGCAATGTCGAGGAGACGGTAGACGCCGAGGAAGGCATCGAGGCCACGGGCATAGGCCGAGTAGGTGTGGAAGGTCGCTTCACCGTCACGCACGAAAACGCTGATGCCCGGCAGTTCCGGCCCGGGGAAGTCGGTCCCCCGTTGGTAGTTGTAGACAATGTCTCCGCTCTCGACCTGTTCGGGCGTAAAGGTCACTCGGTAGTCGCGGTTGAAGTCCGTCTTCTCAGCCGAGACCCAAGGAAAACTCCAGCCCATACGATCCCGGAAGGCATGCAGCTTCTCGACCGGTGCGCTCGACACGGTCACGAGGCTCACGTCACGCGCCGTCAGATGGACGACGGACGGAGCGTAGTGATCGGCCACCAGCGAGCAAGACTTGCAACCTTCGTCCCACGAAGGATCGAACATGAAGTGGTAGACGATCAGCTGGCCGCGGCCGTCGAAGAGGTCGAGCAGCGATACCTCGCCGTTGTCTGTTTGAAATCTGTAGTCCTTCTCGACCTTCACCCAGGGCAGCGCACGGCGGGCCACGGCGAGCTCGTCGGCGCGGCGGGTGAGGTCCTTCTCACGCTCGAGCAGCTCCATGCGCTTTTCCAACCACTCCTCTCGAGAGACGATGTCGTGGGCGCTCATCAGGCGATCGCCCCGTTCTCGCCGGCGACCCGGCGGAGAACGCCGAGCTGCCCGACGTGGTAGCTCTGATGAAAAGCGAGCAGGCCGATGAACGAGCCGATGGTCTCGTTCGGATCGTTGCGTGGTGAGACCGGCGAGGCCTGGGCGAGATCCTCTTCGCTGAGACCGGCCACCGCCTCGACAACGCGGTCGTGCGCGACCTCGAGGTCCGCGCGTAGCTCGGTGAGCGAGCGGGCGCCGGCCGGGTCGAGAGGCTCGCAACCCCGACGGTAGGGGTCCATCGCAGGTGTGTCGGCGACCGGATCTTTGCCGATCGCCTTGAGCAGGTTGTCGTAGGCGCTCAGTAGATGACCGACGACCCAGTTGGCGCTGTTCCCGGCCGGCTGAGGCGCGGCAAGGCTCTGCTCGTGGTCAAGGCCCTCGAGATTTGTATCGAGCGCCCATTTCGCCATCTGGAACTGCATCACGACCGTGTCCTTCATGGTGCCGTCTCTCCTTGTCGTTTGTTGTCCTTGACGTTACCTATTAGTCACGTTACCATTTCGAAACATCGAAGGCAACCAAACCACACGACCCGAGATCAGAGGAGCTGACATGAGCACGGCACTCACCGCAGAGCAGACCATCGTCGAGTTCGACCAGGAGATCGAGATCCGCGCTGCACGAGAAAGGGTCTTCGAAGGCCTGCTTCATCGGCTCTCGGACGGGCACTGCGCCCCTGGAGACACCCCTCTCCCCCTGGTCCTCGAAGCACGTGCCGGCGGCCGCTGGTACCGAGACCTCGGCGACGGGCAGGGGCACCTCTGGGGCTTCGTTCAGTCGTTCAAACCGCCCGAGCTGATCGAGTTCTTCGGCCCGATGTTCATGTCGTACCCGGTCTCCGGACACCTCATCATCCGCGTCGAGGAAGACGGCGACTCCAGCCGGCTCCACCTCAAGCACTCCGCCTTTGGACTGATCCTCGAGGAGCACCGCGCCGGGCTGAAGATGGGATGGGGAGAGATGCTGGCGGGACTCCGGGCAACCTTGGAGGCCTAGCCCGGTTTGTCCGACCCTCTAGACAGAATCTGGAAGGCGCTCGCAGACAAGACGCGCCGCCGGATTCTCAAGCTCCTCCGCGAGCGGCCGCTCGGCACCACCGAGATCGTCGAAGCGATCCCGCAGCTGAGCCGCTTCGGCGTCATGAAGCACCTCGGCGTTCTCCGTAACGCCGGGCTGGTGAAAGTGCGAGAGGACGGGCCCCGGCGAGTCAACACTCTGAACGTCGTGCCGATCCGCGAGATCTACGACGAACTCGTCAGCGGGTACGAGGACGTCTGGGCGGGCCAGCTCACCGACCTCAAACGAGAGCTGGAGGGTGCAGGCACCGAATAGATCGCGCCTCCGGTGCGTATGCATGGTGAAAGGAGACGTTCGATGACGACCCCTCTAGCCATCTTTCTGATCACCCTTGGAACCACGTTCGCCCTGGCCGCGCTCGGGTTCTGGATCGCGATGATCCGTCACTGCTGGCTCCACACCCCCGCCGGCAGCCGTGAGCGCTGGGTGTGGCTGGCGATCGTTGTCCTCGGCAAGCTGCCGGGCGCCCTCGCGTATTACCTGCTACGCGACTCGATCGCGCTTCAGCCCGCCTGACGCCTGGAATCGAGGTGAATCCACCGGCCGGAGAGGCGCCTAGCTCTCCGGCCGTTCTCCGTCCGGGGCTACCTGGCGCCCGTCAGAGGGTTGCAGTACCCTTCTCGAGGTCCCTCTATCTGCTGGAAGGAGTCGTCATGCGAAGCGCATGTGTGTTCTTGATCTGTCTGCTGGTATTCCAGAATCCCGCGGGCACCGCGGTCATCGTGGTCGATGGCAGCTGCAACCTCGGAGATGCGGTGGAGTCCGCGAATACCGACACATCTGTGGGCGGCTGCGCAGCGGGTTCCGGCATCGACGAGATTCAGCTGACCGGTAGCCTCGAACTGACCGCCGCACTTCCCACCGTCACGAGCGACCTCGTCGTCGAGGGCAACGACCACACGATCGATCGTGGAGACGCCGCGCCGGACTTCAGGTTCTTCACGGTGGATGGCGCGTCCTTCACACTGCGCAATACCACGCTGACCAACGGCAGCTCGGTCGGCGACGGTGGCGCCATTCGCGCCGACAACGCAACGCTCCAGGTCCACGGCTCGATCCTCTCCGGGAACGCGGCCGGCGACGACGGTGGTGCGATCTCGATCTACGAAAGCTATGGCGTCATCGCCAACAGCACGCTCTCGAGCAACACCGCCGGGCAACACGGCGGCGGCATCGAGGCAACAGAGAACTCCATGCTACTGCTGACCGACAGCACCATCTCCGGCAACTCTGCTCACGAGGGCGGCGGCGTCTACACGGGCTGGTATTCCCAGCTGACGATCACCGGAAGCACGGTCGCTGGCAACACCGCCTACGCGGGCGCCGGCGTATACGCCGTCAACACCGTCTACGGCCGGCTCGTGAACACAACCGTCTCCGGCAACACTGGATCCACATACGGAGGAGGCGTCTTCAGTAGCTACTACTCTCTCGTGCGCCTGCTCAACAGCACCGTGATCGGAAACGGTACCGGCAATCTCTACACCGGCTTCTTCTCAGCGGGCGCGATCGACATCACGCGAACGCTGGTCGCGCAACCGGAAAGCGGGATCAATTGCGACGGTACCAACTCGGTTGGCGGCATGGGCAACTTCTCCGACGGCGGCTGCCCCGACGCGACGATGGTCGTCGCCAGTGTAGATTTCGACCCTACGCTCCTCGACAACGGGGGGCCGACCGCTACCCACGCCCTGCTCGTGGGAAGCGCTGCGATCAACGCATCCGGATGTGCATTGGACACCGATCAGCGAGGCTTTGCACGGGATGGCTCCTGCGATGGAGGCTCGTTCGAGTTCGGCGCCCTACCCGTCGAGGTCGGAGGTCAAGCCGACCGCATGAACACCCGGCGGGTCAGATGCCAGAACCTCACCACCTCTCAGGTAGTGGCGTTCGACCTGGCCGGAGAGGCCGAATGGAGCTGTGAAGCCGAAGGTCTGATCGTGAGCTCCGGCGACTCGATACGCCAGGCGGTGATCGGCTTGGCGGCTCCGGGTGCCAGAGGTGGCACCGTGGGTCTCGGTGATGCGGCGGTCACCTGCCGCAACATCAGCTCCGGCAACGCGGCGACGCTGCCTGTTCCGGCGAGAATCTGGGACTGCGTCGCCGACGGTGGTCTGGCGATCTCGTCGGGCGACCGAGTCGAGCAGGTCTTCGTCAGCGACGTTCCTTGATCTCCGACTCTAGCCTTCTAGGCGCAAATTCGAGGGACATAACACGCATTGGGGACCTGCGTACTGTGTCCCCCGTTTCCTAAAGCAGAACCTCCGGTGCCCCTTTCTCGTAGAATCCCCCAACACGACAACTTGTGTGGGGGACCGAAATGGCACCTAAGAGATTCGTTATCTGTGGTCTGTGCGCACTGCTCCTGGCCGGCGCGGCAGGGATGCTCAAGGCCGAGTCGAATACCAACGACTGGCCTCAGTTCCGTGGCCATCACCGGGACGGCGTCTCGCGCGAGACCGGCCTGAGCGACGACTGGGGCGAGGGTGGACCGACCGAAGTCTGGCGCGTCGCGATCGGCGAAGGCTACTCGGGCGTCTCCGTCGTCGGCGACCGCCTCTACACCATGTACTCCGCTGAGACGGAAGCCATGGAGGGTGAAGACGGCGAAGCGTCGGAACCGAAGAAGATCGAGTACGCCGCCGCCTACGAGGCGACGACGGGCGACGAGCTGTGGCGGACCGCGATCGGCGACCACCTCGACACCGAGTTCGGCAACGGCCCGCGGGCGACGCCGACCGTCGACGGGGAAACCGTTTACGTGGTCGGCTCCTGGGGCGATCTTGCAGCACTCGACCGCAGCACCGGCGATAAGCGCTGGGGCCTGTCGCTGACCGAGACGTTCGGCAGCCAGCGGCCCTACTGGGGCTTCTCGGGCTCCGTGCTGATCGACGAGAACCGCCTGATCGTCGAGGGCGGCGGCGGTGAGGGCAAGTCCTACGCCGCGCTC